>OZ220731.1:0-4301394 GCA_965116785.1 Dehalococcoidia bacterium | reverse complement strand
TACACAGCATCGCAAAGGCCCAGTTAATTGGGTCGGTTACAATTGAACTCCGCGGTGCTATATTTCGCTCATCACCCACTCACGAGCGAGGCAAGCCGCCATGGAACTGCACGAACTCCTGCTTCAAATCACCCGCTGCCCCGAGCTGATATTGGCAGGAATGGACCGATGCCATCCTTGCGCCAAGGTAGCCGCTGCGCAACCAGCCCACACCTACCAAGTAGTCGAGCCATGGTTGGGCCACATCGACAAAGCGCCGATATTATTCATCTCGCGCAGCCCGCGCGTGGGCCAGGACAGCTATAGCCCGCGACTTCATTGGGGCGACCACTACACCGCCAGTTTCTTCCAACGTCACTTTGACAACGATGCCGGTTGGGTGCAAACCACTTCAAAGGGCGTCGTGAAAGCGTTGGTGTTCGACAGTAACGGGCGCAAAGTTCCCGGGAAGGGCATCCCGTTCTTCGGGCAACTCAGAGAGCGAGCAAATGAACTATTGGAACACCCAGCAAAACCGGGTCGCGACTTCGCTTTGGCTCCCGCGGTTCATTGCAGGACGCCGAAGGGTCAAGGCGTACCGGAAGCTTTGACCAAATGCGCCGAGACGTGGATGGATACGGTTCTCAGACACGCGGCGGCGTTGGTAGTGGTCCTGTTGGGACCCGAAGCTCAAGAAGCCGCCGCCAAACTATGGGAACTTGACGCTTCCAAGACTGTACAGTTCGACGTCCCTGTCGCAGGACGAAACAGAGCCGTCGCCCGCTTGCCATTGCCAGGCGCCGGAGTGCCCGCCACATTCGAGAAATGCGTCGATGCTGATGACCTGTTGCGGCTACGCGGCCTGTTGTCTTCGAGTTGAGTCACATCCCTCGGCTTGGTAAGCAGCGCTCTTGCTCCCTGAACCGCGCAGGTACGCTTACACGACTGTTTTGCTCGCGATGGAGTCGGACCTTTATTCTACGCGGGTCCGTGGGTTCTTCCAGCGGCACCGTCACCTTCTCGCCCGGTGAGATCAGCAAGACCATCACCATCGGCATCAGGGACGACGACATGGAAGGACACCACCAGTCCCGCCTCACGCTCACCGGCGCCGACCGCGCGGTGATCACCGACGATGTGGGCATCGTCAGAATCACCCATGATGACTGAGCAACGCTGCCGCCGCTGCTGCAACGCTCCGCACGGAGATCCCCGAGCATCTCCGCCACGCCATCGGAGGTTCCACCGTTGGCGGTGAGCTTCCAAGTTGGACGAGTGGATCCAAGAAGCCAGAGAGGACCTGATGGCGGTGACACCGAGACCGCCTTCGCCAAGTTCGCAACGACGTTCGACCAACGCAAAAGACAGCCAGACGGCGAAGCAGCCGGTTGGTAAAGGATCGAGAACCGCAGACAGCCTCTGACATCACTCACCGCCGCGCCAGAGCGACGGAGAGCCGCGCTGGGGCCGGGAAACGATGCCGAGGGCCAGAGCACCGTAAGCGGCCCGCTCCGCACGTCTCAGGGCGCTCTGATCACCGCGGCCTGGCGCGCTTCCGGCACGGGCGCACGGACAAGCCGCCAGAGGACTTGCGCAGTTGAGGGCTTCCCGAGGCGACAGCGCAACGGACCCCGCTGTGCTCGACGTAGCGCAGACGCATCAGCACCTGGCGGACCTCGGGCATACTCCGGCGACAGATGACGCCCCAGTACGGGAAGCGTTACTGACGATCCCGTCGGCCGTGGCGGCGACCCAGGTGCAGCGTCAGCGGCCGGGCCTTTTGCACCGCCACATTGAGGGTACTGAGCAACGAAACAGCGCATATTTGGCAGCGAAATGGGTTTGCGATAATATGACTCCCACAGGTGCTTAGCCATGGCGAACCCCAACGTGAAAAACGAGGATGCGACCGACGTCACCAGCACCACGGAACCGCAGAATATACACAGCCCAAACGATGCCGTGGCGACGACCGAGGTAAACTGGCTCAATTACCTCTTGATGGCCGCCGCCGCATGTATCGTCAGCGGGACCATACTGGTGTTGTGGGGCGACCACCAAAATTCTCTCTGGACGGTGGCCACCGGTGCGGTGCTATTTACTATCGCCACATTCGCTTGGATCGGCGCATTCCTCATTGTCTCCGTCAAGATACTGCGGATCATCAGCCCCGCCCTGCTCCGCTGGTTCCGAAATTTTCTTTAGGTCCGTCCATACCGACACACTGATGGTCACCAAGGCCGCCGCAACCGCCAGCACGAGCACTGCGATGGCGCACACTATCACGACGCGCAGATACCACCTCAGCTCATTACGGAATCTAATTGACCGCTGTCGACGCATGGCGTTCGCGATGACCGGTATAAGCGCCGCAGCAGGAGGGACGACGACCAAGACCAGACCGAAAGCCACGATAAGATATAGCGGTGCATTTTTCAGGTCGAGGATTTCGGAACCCATTCGTCCTTTCCCACTGGGAGGCCGGCCCGCGAGCGGTATCAGGACGAACTTGTCCTCCAAGATGAGGAACACCGCGGCCGGTAGGGGTCATCGGGGCCGCGCCACTTGGCCTCCTGGATCGCCTTCCACCGCGCCACACGGGCGCTAACCTCCGCCTCTCATTCTCCCATGAAACCCGATACAGGAAAACTGGCAGCGAGTCAGCGGGTTGGCCGCCGCCAGCATAAACGCCCCGGTCCCATTCGTGGCTTCCGTCTTATTCGTCAGGTATGCACGCGGCGGCCGTATGTCATCTCCCGAAAGGAATTATTTTGAGGCGATCCACCAATCCGCGCTCCTGGCGCTCATCAACCGTCGTGGCGTCATGGGTACCGGCTGCGATGATATTGGCCGCACTGGCGGTGGCGATCCTTGCTTGCACGACGCCGACGAACATACCATCAACGACGGTTGAACAGACGCCGACGAACACGCCAGCACCAACCGCCACACCGACGCCGACGGTTGAGCCGCCACCAACGCCTCAGGCACCTACCATGATACCTTTGGCAGAACGTGGCATAATCACGAACCAGGGAGCAATTACGGAACGCGGCATAACCATCAACCAAGACGCGATGGCAGCAGTGGCCCGACACTACCGGGCGTCCCGTGAAGATGTTTATTACACAAACCAGTATATGACTATCCTGGACGCGGTATTGGAGCGGTCTTCCGGTTCAGATGGCTATTACACGCTGACCGTAACAGGCCGATTGCACAACTCCCACAGCCTGCCGGCCGGGTATGAGATTGGGACTTTTCAAGGCGAACTCCAGCCCGGCTACCCGACCGACCAGTTGTACATAAGGTTTTGGGAAACCGAGTTTGGCATCCGGGACGTTAGCCGTGCCCGCAAAGGCTCCGGGGCGTTGGTCATACAGAGGATATCCTTGGGATCGCTGGAGGGCGTGAGCCTGTGGCCCGGCACGGATGACGGCGACCCGGTGCCCGCCGTCTGGGTCAACGATCGGCCACTAGTGGGCGACGGTCCGCAGTGCTCCAAATACCGATATTCAGATTGCCCGGTAGGATGTCGGCAAGCCTGCGTGTCTAGTCACTGCACCCCCGATGGCATCTGCACCGCAGACTGCGTGGGGCCGGGCAGTTGCGGGCCCTGATTGCAACAGCGAGCGGCCGGGAAACTTGCCGCCGGGCCACCCGGGTGCGAATGATAGATAGCGATGCCGACTTGACCACCGTACTGTTACTGATTGTTTCACTGGGGATCGTCGGGCTTATCCTGCTGAATGCCACGATCGGTGCTCTGTGTGGTTATCTAATGCCCGGTATTTCCGTGCTCGAACCGGTTCGTCGAGGTGCTCTGCTGCGTGGCCGCGTTCGGCGTGGAAATGTTCTTTTTGTGGCCAGGAACGGCGAATTCGCCGTCCGCGGTGTTGTTGTTAGCCATACCTATTCTGCTGGGCGCTATTGGGACTTACCTGCTCTGCCGTCAGCGGAGGAACGAGCGGATTCGTGAACCGTTGCATGATTGCGCCCTCCTTTGCGAGTGATTACAGCTCACGGTCGATACAACGGTCAGCGCAGGATTGTGTAATCGGAAATCCCGCGAGGGAAACGATGTACAACGCCAGCGACGGCCAAACAGCAGAGCAGGCGGTTAGCAACGCACCGAGACCCGCGACCAGGCTCAGACATCGCCCACCGGTGCGCCAGATCGACGGAGAGCCGCCTTGGAGAAGGAAAACGAGTGAGAGCCAGAGCACCGTGAGCGGGCCTCTCCGTGCGTCTCAGGACGTCCTGATCACCGGGGCTTGCCGCAGCGCCGGCACGGCGACCGGACCAACTGCGCCCACCAGCACTCGACCTCGGCGGCCTGCACGGCGCCGCAATTGCGACGGTTCCCGTGTAGCCGCCCTGACGGCCGTCGCGGACGGAGCCGACTAGATGCACCCGAGAACCCGGCCGGTGTCCTACGATGGGGAACGCGTCCTCCGCGCAACCCGGGGCTGCTGTACGGAGACGGCAACAGCCCCGGGAAACTGGCTGGTCCAACATCCGTCGACACGGGCCAACTCTTCCAAACCCAACCTGCCCACCGACGCCGCCACCATCAGCAGCGGACAAACCCTGCCAGCGCGCGAGCCAACAGGACCAACGGGAGAAGCATGGGAGTGCGCCGGCGACGGACATCCGCGTCGTAGTAGCCAATTATCGACACCAAGCCGGAGCGACAGAGCACGCTCAGGCGCGCTCAGAGGACGCCAGCTCGGCTGGGCACCCGATACGCACGAAAACCCACGAACAGGCATCTGCCGCGCGAACGGTGGCATCTGGGTGCATCAGTGGCTCGGGACGGCAGTCTGTGCCATACCTGTAGCCTAATCCAGGAGCCGGTGGCGGTACGCCAGCGCGTCATGGCAGCGCGATACCGCAAGCGCGACTGGCGACAGGGAGCCGTAGCGGATCTGCGGTCACGACCGGCACAATGGACTTGTCGCTGACCAACGGCGACGCCGGCCGCTCTGACGACGGGGCGGCCGGTTTCGTTGCCGGAGCCAGGTGAGGGAATTTCGACCACTCTGGATCCGAACCCAAGCAACGGTTTGCCTCCCACGCGAATGAAAAGCAGACGAAAAGGGCACACTGACGACTCCGACCATGGCCCATGCCACTGTTCATCCCAGCGGCGACTTGGTTGGGGTGAACACGGAAATCGGGCCGCATGGCTCAGGAGGTTCCACCCGGCCCCGACGCAACCCCACAATCACCATGGCGCATCACGCGCGACCCGGGGCTGCCGGAGGCAGAGGCCGGCGGCCCCGGGATCAATACGGGCCGGCCATGGCAACCGGCTCCGCTGATGCTCCAGCCGAGACCGGTATGCGCTCCGAAAACGCACCGGCCGTTGGCCGGACCGGAGCGCGAATACAGATGCAACCTGACTCGGCGGGCGCCAACGACGATTCCAAACACTCGGATCCGTAGCAAACCAAGCGGCCCGCCCCGGATCTCGCCGGAGCGGGCCGACTGTACAGGTCAAAGCAAAGATCTCACCACGAGGGAGCAACGACGCGATGAACACGCTGATCGCAAAAGCAACTACCATAGCCGCCCTGCTCGCCGCCCTGACGTTGGCGTGCGCGGGACCAACGCCGCCGGACGCCGAGGCCATCGCGTCCAGCTATATATCATCCGAGGGGCGGGCCATCGGCCAACACACGGCCGCGACCATTGCAGAGCACGCAAAACTGCCGGAGCCCATCGCGGACCAGCTCGTGGAACACGCCATGGAAGCCACCCTGCGCCACACCTGCGCTGAGACGACGCGCGACACCGACGTCGCGTCCGTGGAATGCACTGTGAGGTTCGAGGCCAACGTCGGCTTCGAGATCAAGGCCGAAGCACCGTTCCTCGTGAGGGTGGACCTTGACACCGGCGGCAACTGGGCAGCGCCACACGTTACCGATAACACGCTGCTCGTCAATCGCGTGACCATCAACGGCGAGAGCCTGAAAAAATACCGTGCGCCCCAGATCGGGCTGCAGATGCCGTCGTTCGGCCGATGAAACCACCGGAACGAGCGACGCCAACCCCGAACGCAGAAAAACGCCGCTCATCCAAGGAAATGTCGCCCTCCGATGCTACGTGATCCAAGACGGAAATCAACACTACCGCGCGGACCCATCGAATAACCCACTCGACCGCACAAATCGGCCGTTGCCGCTTCCGTTTACTTGCGCGGGCTGGCATGATGCTGTCCCCAGATTATGGGGAAGGCCTAGTAGAGTACCCGGAGGTGGTGTAAGAGGCACTGGGTGGCAAGACGACGGCCACCGGGTCATCCTTATCGGATCTACTACTCGCGCATACCGGAGCCGCAGCTAATCGATGATCACGACGTGGGATCCACGAGACGCATCACCTCATTTGCTGCAAGGCCTGGCCCGCGCGCGCGAGCTGGAACGCCATCCGGCATAACGGTCCGGGGTGTTTCCCTACGCTGAGTCCATTCCCACCTAAAAGGTGAATGGACCATGCGAACACCGACACTTTCAAAGAGACCACGGATAGCGACGGCCGCCGTGTTGACGGCCGTCGCCATCATTGTCGCCGTCGCCCACCAGGGCATGGCGACCGCGAACACCGGCCCGCCGGAGACACCCGCCAATCCCCTCGCCCACCTGATCGTGCCGGATGGCGAAAGCCCGCGCGTCCGCGTCAGTTGGGACGCCGACACGTCCGCGACCGGCTACACCATCACCAGAGGCGACGGCACGACGTTCGAAGCCGCCGGAACAGCCACCACCTACTCCGACCGCGCGGTGGAACCTGGAGAAACCTACTCCTACACCGTCGCGGCACGGAACTCCCAAGGCGTCAGTGCCGCATCGGAAACGGCGTCCGCGTCGGTGCCGCCCGCCCCTTCGATGCCCGGCGACTTCGCCGGCAACATCGGCGAACTGAGCGCAGCCGACGAGCATCCCACCATCAGCCTCACCTGGGCCGCATCAACCGTCCCGACCGCCGCCGCCTGCGAAACCAGCTACCCGCTGCAGGACTACGTCGTCACCAGAACGTCAGGCGACGAAACAACCGAGGTGGCGACCGTTGTAAAAATGGTTGATTTTAGTTACAACACTATCGTCAGCCATTCCCGAAGACGCGATCTGAGCCGCGCCGCCGCCCCAACTGTTCAAGGCGGCTCCGCCCTGGATTCTCACCAGGGAACACCGATCTGATCCCCGTTCAAGCCACACCGCGAGACAATTCCCGCGGTGCAGCACGAACCGGATTGGGTCGGCGTCTCCGCCTCCCCAGCCGGTGCTGCGCTGCAAGCGCCGGTCTCAGCTGCCCCGCAACCGCGCCCCAGTACGTCCACACGTGCTTCACTCGCTTCCTCGCGGGTACGGTGAAGGCGACCTGGACGCCATTGCCGACGGGACAAACCCATCGACGCGGGATGCGCTCAGAGCAGCCGAGCAAACGTCGGGCCAGCACCAAGGCCGCGGCCTGGTGCACGCTGAGCCCGTAACGCTCCATGAACTTCACCCGGCCGATCACTGAACTGAAGGCCGGGTTGACTTGATACACCTCCACTCCCTGGCGGTAGCCCCGAGACAGGAAGCACGCCTTGATCTTGCCGTAGCTGAAGGATGACAGCATCCGGCTGTAACGGCGGCTCTCGCCCTCCAGCACCGCCTTCTTCTGCCGGAAGTCCAGCTTCTCGATGACGATGGGCTTGCTGGCCTCTCGTGCGTAAGCCACCACGCTGGCCACCGCGTCGCCGATGATGGCCGCCGCCTGATGCCGCGACTTGCCGTAGGTCACCAACGGCACGCTGAATGCGTTGATGCAGTTGCCGCTGGCGTCGGTCTCCGCCACCGCCAGGTGATCAGCGTTGAGATCAACGCCGATGGCGCCGCGCCTTTGGTCCGTCACCACCGGAACGTCCATCATGGCGGTGGTGACGAACACTCGCCAACTCTTTTTGTCCCGCTTGAACCGGTAACTGATGGCCTGCCCAAGGTTGGTCGCCCTGGCCGCCTTCTCACCGTGTTCACGCCGGTGCCGAGCGTACTCCACATTGCTGTCCAGCGCGGACAGCACCTGCTCGTGACCGTAGGCGAACCGCACGCCCTTGATGATCAGGTACTTGCCGTGCAGTGGAGCGAGGCAGTCCGGCATCCGAAGCCTCAAGGTCAGCGTACCGTCATCGGCCACGGTAGCCGTGCACAGCTGGCAGCCCGCCGTCTCGTCCCGGCTGCCCAGCGCAAAGAACTCGTCGCTGCGAGCATCCCGCCAGCCCCCGAGCCATTCAGCATGGCTGCCGTAGCCATTCTGCTCCAGGTGATGCTGCTTCCGCCAGAGCCGCTTGGACCCAAAACACAGCCTGACCCGGTCCTCCGCAATGTCTGCTTCCAGTGCCGCCAGCCTGGATCGGAGATTACCAAGGCGGCGCCGTTTCTGGTGGACCTGATCCCATCACCCACGCTCGGCAGAATTGGCGATCTCCCGTTGGGCACGAGCAATCCGCCGACGCAGGCTATCGAGCTGCAGCTTCTGCTGTTCCTTGACCGACGCTACCTTCCCTTCCAGCGACACCCGCACACCGTTGAACATCCGCGCCGGTATCTCGTACCGCTTCAGGTATGCGCTCTTCAACGCCGTCGCTGACCGGCCCGCCGCCACCTCGGCAAATAGCTTGCGCTGGACACGCCCATAGAGCTCGCCGTAGGCCGACAACGCCGCGTCGCCGGCAACACGATCAATGCCACCGTACTCGCAAACGCGGGCCTGGTATGTGCCAGGATGCTGCATCAGCCTTCCTGCGCTGCCGCCAGTGCCCGCTCCGCACGTCGGCGCGCCGAACGCCTCCCGTACAGTCGAGCACATAGCGAGGTCATCACCTCGGTCACATCTCTGACCACGTCATCCTCAAGCTCGCCCTCCTCCATGACCAGGATGCGGGCTCCCCGTCCAGCCAGCGCCGCCTCCACGTACTCAAACCCGAAGCGGCTCAACCGCTCCCGATGCTCCACCACTATCGTACCCACCGTGTGATCCGCCACCAAACGCCGCAACCGTCGACGGTTGCCATTCAGACCGGAACCGATCTCCTTCACCACCTCATCAGGCCGACATCCCTGCTGCGTCGCCCACTCCGCGACGCGACCCACCTGCCTATCCAGATCATCTTTCTGATCAGCCGATGAAACCCGAGCGTACACCACGCAACGTCCGTCATTTTCCGGCGGTACCACCACGTAGTAACGGCCGTTGGGCAACTGTTCTATCTCAAGCTCGGGCGGCAACTTTCCCGAATGGTGCATTCGGGCCGTGGTGGCCTTGTCAAAGCCGTACAGGCGGCCCCAAGCGGTGAGACTGATGCGACGACTAACAACGTCCATAATCAACTAGAATAGACTAAATCTCCAACAGTTGCCAACCCCTGGGCAAGAACCGAGGAAATTTCGCTACTCTGATTGTGACGTGACGGTTTCGCAAATCATCCCATGAGGCGACGATTTTCGTAGTGGGTACTCTCGAACCGAGACCCATGCAGAACGACGAGGTCCGCCCGCTCGACAGCTCGGGAGACCCCAAGGCCACGAACGTGGCCCAAGAAACAATCTAGGCACTCTCCATCGGTGTTCAGCCCGCACGCGCGGAATGGACCGATCCGCTGCCGCCGCCAGTCGGCGTTGAGGCCCAGTCAGGTTCCTCCAAAAGCAGGGATACACTCCGGCATATCACGTCGCACCACGTTCTCCAGTCACACCAACCGCACAAGCACGGCAATTTGACGGCCCAACACGCACCGTGTAATTTGCCGCTACAGGAGCAGGAATATGGTCGCAAACCCCACCACGGGCCAACAGCCAACGGACCACGCAGCCCCCCAATGGCTTCCCCAACTGCTGAAAGCCCTCATCTCAGGATCACCCACTTCCACTCTCGACGGAACCCACGTCAAACCGGAGTCCGGAAGGGTTCCAGGCGATTGGTTCGAAGGAACTGTCATGGAGCTGTGCGGCCTACCCTGGAATGACCCCGATTGGTCGTCAGAAAACCCACAGCCTCTGGACGCAGCCGCCGTGGCGGAACTGTTGCTAATCCTCCTCGATGTCCTGCCCGAACACGCCCTGGCGCCGAGCATCACCCCGAACTGGGACGGCGGCGCCATGGCAACCTGGCTCCTGAGAGACCTTACCCTGGAGATCGAAACCCGACCGGGCCAGCCCGCTCAATACTGCTATGGCGACGAGAGGGGACAACAAGACTTCGACGACGAGCGCGACGTCTCCGGCAACGAGGAAAGCCTCCGTCGTTGGGCCAAAATCTTGGCCGACGCAGCGGCAGAACTCGGCCTATGACGGGACAGCACCGGCCCGCCGGAAACGACCGGCTGGTAATGAGACGGATAGGCGCCGGACAATTGACCCATGATCCCTCCACCGGGATACCGAGACCTCCCAGCAGCCATCTGGACATGGGACCAGGAGACGGATACGCCTCATGTCGCCTGGTAGGCGACGCCGACCCCGACGAAGTCATGAACGAAGGCGCAGGAGACTACCTGTACGTCCTCCCGGTTGCCAGCATCAGGCAAGCCGGCATGGACGTTTTCGAGACCCCCGAATCCGGCGGACCCGGACACTGCGACATCACCGGCGCCAAGACGATCCGGCGACGAGCGAAGCAACGTCTCATGGCGGAAGCTCGCTGGGTACGCGGACACAGTCCGCCCGGAGCACCCGACGACCGGATAATAGACGTGCCACCACCTCGCATTTGTTGAGACAGCGGGCCGCGAAAATTCGCTCAAGAGCCGGATTTGGCGCGTTTCTCGAGAATTTGCAGCGCCAGTCCCAAGACGCTATCCGGACAACGTCGTTGTCCGAAAATCATTAAATACCCGGAAACTTCGGGGCGCCGGGCCAATTGCGAATTACGTCGGAGTGTTGGCCGGACTCTGACGTGGTGACTTCCGATCCGGAGTAGCGAAATCGCCTCAAGAACCTGGCCGTCACCTGGGCACCGTCCACCAGCGAGGGCGTGACCGGCTACCAGCTCCGCAGCCGCGTCGACGGCGGCGAATGGGCCATCACGGAGAAACCCGCCGCTGCGCGCCACCACATGGACTCCTGGGCCGACGACAACGACCTCCGCGAATACGCCATCCGCTCCGTCGACGACGACGGCCCCGGCAACTGGTCCGCCACCCAACACGTGGTGATCACCACTCCAGCGGCAGTACACAACGTGCGCGTCAACCGCGAGGGCAGCAGAGGAGTACGCGTCCACTGGGACCTCCCCGACGGAGTGAATCCCAACATCTTCGTAATCGAGGCCAAGACCGGTGAACAGGACTACACCCAGGTCGCATCCGCCAACGGACGCACCAACAACAAACTGGTGCTGACGCAACCCTTCGGCACCAAATCAGGATTTTCCTGCTCAGAAGCGGCTCCAATCGGAGCCGTTTTGGCTTTTTTGCCGACCAAATTCACAAGTTCGCACCGCGCGGGACATCATGCGGACGATGCAATTGTGAAGCAATTCCCCCTCACCCCAACCCTTTCCCGCCAGGGGAGAGGGGGTTTTTAGACACCCTCTTAGCTCGACTTTGTACAAAAACTAGAAAAATGAAAAAGGCAGGGTAAGCTGGGTTGACCCCACATCTCACCGTAAGACGACCCGTGCTCACCCTGCCCGATGCGATTGTAACCGTTCTCTTTCCCTTCGCCATGTTGTTCCAAGACCGAACCTGGCAAAAGGTGCAGGTGCTGTTAGCGGGCACGATCCTGACCCCGGGCCAGCGCACGGTGGCTGCGGCGTTGCGCGTCATGGGTCTCAGCGACGACCGCAACTATGCCCGCTACCATCACGTGCTCAACCGGGCAGTATGGTCACCCCTTGGAGCGTCCCAGGTTTTGCTCAGGCTGCTGATCCAGCATCTCGACCATGGCGACGGCCCGCTGGTGTTCGGTATTGACGAAACCCTGGAGCGGCGTCAAGGTCCAAAGATCAACGCCCTTGGTGTCTACCGCGATGCCGTACGTTCCAGCCGCAGCTATACGGTCAAAGCCAGCGGGTTGCGCTGGGTCTCGTTGATGTGGCTGGGACACATCCCCTGGGCCGGTCGCTACTGGGCTCTGCCCTTTCTCACCGTGCTGGCGCCATCGGAACGCTATCACCAAAAGCTGGGATGCCAGCACAAGAAACTCACCGACTGGGCAAGGCAGATGATCCTGCAACTGCGCCGCTGGCTGCCCCACTGACCTCTGGTGGTGGTGGGCGACAACGGCTACGCCGTCATCGATCTGCTCCACTGCTGTCAGTCCCTCCGTGAACCGGTAACCCTCATCACCAGGCTGCGCCTGGACGCCGGTCTCTACGATCCCGCGCCACCCCGTCAACCGGGTCAAACCGGCCGGCCCCGAGTGAAAGGATCGCGTCAACCCACCCTCAAGCAACGCCTTGACGACCCCGATCTGCTCTGGGACACCGTGTCAGTGTCCTGGTATGACGGCACCGTCCGCACCCTGGAGCTGGTCTCCCAGACTGCCGTCTGGTACCACCACGGCAAACCGCCCGTACCCATCCGCTGGGTGCTGGTCCGCGATCCCGATGGTGAACTGGACACTCAGGCCCTGCTCTGCACGGATCAGTCGGTCAGCCCAGTCCAGATCCTCCAGTGGTTTGTGCTGCGTTGGCAACTGGAAGCCACTTACCAAGCGGTGCGGGCTCACCTGGGCGTGGAAACCCAGCGCCAGTGGTCCGACCGCGCCATCGCCCGCACCACGCCCGTCCTGATGGGTCTGTTTTCCTGGGTGGCGTTGACCGCCCACTCGCTACAGCAGGACCAACCGATCCGCCAGCGCCAGGCGGCCTGGTATGCCAAACCAGTCCCCACTTTCATTGACGCCATCGCCTTGGTGCGACGCCACCTGTGGCTGGCATCGGAGAGTTTTTCAACGTCGCCGCCGGACGCTCGACTTTGTACAAAAACTAGAAAAGTTATAAGGACAGGGTAAGCTTGACCAAATCACGACAAGAGGTCAAGCATGACTACCCTGCCCGCCGTCATTGTAACCCTGCTGTTCCCCTTTGAGCACCTGTTCGACCGCAGGACCTGGCGCAAAGCCCAACTCCTGGTGGTGGGTGCCATCCTTGCTCCCGGCAAGCGCACGGTGTCCTCGGCGCTGAGCATCCTGGGGATTGGGCAGAGCGGAGACTACGCCGTCTTTCACCAGGTGCTCAACCGAGCCCGGTGGGAGCCGCTACAACTGAGCCGGGTGCTGTAGCTGGTGGTGGTTGGCCGCCTGGGTTCGTCCACCGAGCCGCTGGTGTTCGGCATCGACGAGACGGTGGAGCGGCGCTGGGGTTGGAAGATTGCGGCCAAGGGCAGGTACCGAGACCCGGTGCGCTCCACCGATGATGAGACGGTGATGACCCCCGGACTGCAATGGGTCAGCCTGATGTTGCTGACCCGCATCGGGTGGGCTGGTCGCCACTGGGCGTTGCCCTTCCTGACCGCGCTGGTGCCGTCGGCCCGCTATGACCGGCAGAAGGGCCGTCGCCATAAGCGGTTCGCCGACTACGCTCAGCAGATGCTGGACTGTCTGCGTCGGTGGCTGCTGGATCGGGACCTGGTGGTAGTGTGCGACGGCGGCTACGCCAAGCGTGAGTTCCTGCTCCACTGCCAGAGCATGTCCAAGCCCATTGTCGTCATAACCAAACTGCGCAAAGACGCGTCCCTGTACCAGCCAGCGCCGCCGCGACGGCCGGGTCAGATCGGCAGGCCCCGGGTGGTCGGAGCGCGACTGCCCAGTCCCACGGCGGTGCTGGACGATCCCGACACCCAGTGGACCCCCTGCCGTGCCATCACGTCTGACGGCGCCGACCTCATGATCGAGCTGACTTCAGGCCTGGCCCTGTGGTACCGGGGCGGCTTCCCGTCAGTCCAGATCCGCTGGGTCGTGGTCCGACACCTCGAGGAAGCCTTGGTGCCCCAGGCTTTGCTGTGCACCGACATCGACGCCGACCCGCTGCAGATCGTGCAGTGGTATATGCTGCGTTGGCAGGTCGAGGTGACCTTTGAGGAACTGCGGGCTCACCTGGGCATGGAAACCCAGCGCCAGTGGTCCGAGCGTGCCATCGCCAGAACCACCCCCGTTCTCTTTGGTTTGTTCAGCCTGGTGACCCTGGCAGCGGATGTCTTGACCGAACAGCACGGTGGCATAGCGCCGCGGACCACGGCATGGTACGCCAAACCCAACTCCACTTTCGCCGACGCCATTGCCTTGGTCAGACGACACATCTGGGCACAGCAGGAGACTTTTGCCACGTCCGAGCCCAGCCCTGAGCTGATAAAACTCCCACGCGGAGTATACGGCCGGATGATCGAGACCCTCGCTTACGCCGCTTAATTGTACAAAGTCGAGCGCCGGACGACGACCGGGGAAAACCCGCTCCCGAATTGTACGCCCGGCTTATCGATTCCCTCGCCTACGCCGCTTGAACGTACAAAGTCGAGCTTAGGGCGTGGCGGGACGCTCCCGCCGGGCCGACGCCTCGCCGGCCCCGCCGGCCGGGCCGGTCCATCCCGCTCCCGGTGGCCGGCCGGATGCGATCTGCCCGGTCGGTCGGGGCTTTTGCAGGGTCCCCTTTCGCCCGCGCCTGGTGAGCCGGTCGGACCATTACTTTGGCAAACCCCTGCCGGTTGATGCAAGGCGCATCTCATCGGTGACGGGGCGATTGCGCACCAAAATTTACATAAATTGGTTTATATATTTACATATATATATCACGTTACTTGTGTATACTGGGCTGCGTTTTGTGCCAATGGACGCTGGAGACGTATGACGGGACCGGCGTCTCCCACGAACGTTACTCACCGAGGAGGCCCTCCAACCGATGACAGGCGAAATCCACCGGAGCATCTTCACCACCCGGCGCCTGCCCGTACTGGCGGTGGCGCTGCTGGCCGCCCTGCTGGCGGTCCTGTCCGGCGGCGGCGTTGACGACACCGCCCAGGCGTTCTCCTTTGGCGAGCGGGTGGGAAGCCTGGAGTTCGACATGGCTTCGGGCAACGATAATCCCTTTAGCATCTGGTCCAATGGCGAGACCCTCTGGGTGTTGGACCCAAGCGACGACGACCTGTACGCCTACGATATGGACCCGGAAGGGTCCGACCACGGCGGCCGGGACTCGTCCAAGGACATCGACCTCCACGCAGACACCACCGTCCCTACCGGCATCTGGTCCGACGGCACCACCATGTGGGTGGCCGACAACACCCGCGCCAAGTTGTTCGCGTACACGCTGTCGAACGGGAACCGGGACATGGACAAAGAGTTCGACCTGTACTCCGACAACAGCAACCCCAAGGGGGTCTGGTCCAACGGCACCACCATATGGGTGGGTGACGACACCGACTTCAAGCTCTACGCCTACACCCTCTCGAGCGGGAGCCGGGACTCGGGCAAGGAGTTCTCCGTGTCCCCGGTCGACGACGTAACCGGTTTCTGGTCCGATGGCACCACCATGTGGGTTCTGGACTCCATACCAACGTGGAACACAAAAGTTTACGCTTTTACGCTGTCAAGTGGGACGCGGGACGAGTCCAAGGACTTCGACGTGAGCACGTCCAACGCATACGCACGAGGCATTTGGTCCGACGGCGCCACCATCTGGGTGTCGGACGTCGACGACGACAAGGTGTACGCCTACGACTTCAGCCGCCAAAACCCCTACTTCACGATCCCCGCGAGCAGCTTCTGGGAGGGCGTCGCCGGCACCAACGACCGCATCTATCTGACTAACAGTTATCAAACCGACAAAATCCGTGCCTTCGACATCTCGGACCGCACCGAGAAGACCGGCGAGGAGATCGACACTGTTGCCGCGAATGACGCAATTCGCGGCATCTGGACCGACGGCGCCCACATCTGGGCGGTACAGGGAGGATCCACGACGGTCTACGCCTACAAGCTCTCCGACCAGTCCTACGACAGCGGGAATAACATCACGCTGAACAGCGCCAACGACGACGCGTATGACCTCTGGGGTAACGACGACCGGCTCTACGTAGTGGATGACGATGACACGCTGATCTACGCGTACCGCCGCAGCGACGGCCAGCACATCAGCGGCGAAGACATCGACCTGCACTCGGACAATGAACACCCGCGGGGCATCTGGTCCGACGGCTTCACCATTTGGGTTGCCGACGCCGGAGACGAATACGTGTACGCCTACGATCTGTCCGACGGGACGCGGGACGAGAGCAGGGAGTTCGACCTTCACGACGACAACGACGCCGCGCGGGGCCTCTGGTCCGACGGGACCTACATGTACGTTGCCGAAAAGGGCGACAGCGCCACCACCCTCTACCGCTACAACATCTCCGAGCTGATCGCGCCCACGGTCACGCTGGAGCTGTCGTCGACGGCCATCTCGGAGGACGGCGGCAGGGCCACCGTCACGGCCACCCTGGACATGTCGTCCGCCGAGGACACCGTCATCACCGTGTCCGCCTCCTCCAACGCCGTTTCGCAAAGAGGAAGCACGCTCACCATCGCGACCGGCGACACCACCACCACGGACACGGTGACGCTGACCGCGGTGAACGACGACGTCTTCACGGGCAACCGGTTCGTCGCGGTCAGCGGCACAGCCGTCAACACCGAGGGCGTGACCCAGCCGGCCGACGCGCGCCTGGTGGTGCGGGAAGACGAGACCGTGCCGGTGGCGGACTTCGAGTACCGGAGCGATCTCGACTTCGACGGCCTGGCCGCGGCCACGAACACCGACCCGCCCGGAATCTGGTCCGACGGCGTCACCGTCTGGGTGGCCGACGCCGTAGACCACAGGCTGTACGCCTACCGGATGAACCCCGGAGAGGCAGGACACGGCGACCGGGACCAGTCCAAGGAGTTCAACCTGGACCCCGCCAACACTAGCCCCTCCGGCGTATGGTCCGACGGCGAGACCGTCTGGGTGGCCGACCCAGCACGGGACAAACTCTTCGCCTACCGGATGAACCCGGGCGGTCCAGGCCACGGCGACCGGGACACGGCCAAGGACATCACCCTGCACACCAACAACAGCCATGTTGCAGGCATCTGGTCCGACGGCGAGACCGTCTGGGTGGTGGATGTCGATAACTTGAAGCTGTACGCGTACAGGATGAATCCTGGCGGCGCCGGCCACGGCGAACGGGACAGTGCCAAGGAGTTCAGCCTGGGCTCCGGCAACTATTTCCCCGCCGGCGTCTGGTCGGACGGCGAGACCATCTGGGTCGCGGACTACGAGGATGACCAGCTGTACGCTTACACGCTGTCCGGCGGGATGCGGGCCGAGTCCAGTGAGCTCAGCCTGCACATCCTCAACGGCAATGCCTATGGCATCTGGTCCGACGGCACGGCCCTGTGGGTGGCGGACCACGAAGACGACAAGCTGTACGCCTACGGGGACCCGTTGCCCACGGTCACGCTGAAGCTGACGGACCGGGCCGTATCGGAGAATGGCGGCACGACCACCGTCACGGCCACCCTGGACATGTCGTCCGCCGAGGACACCGTCATCACCGTGTCCGCCTCCTCCAACGCCGTTTCGCAAAGAGGAAGCACGCTCACCATCGCGACCGGCGACACCACCACCACGGACACGGTGACGCTGACCGCGGTGAACGACGACGTCTTCACGGGCAACCGGTTCGTCGCGGTCAGCGGCACAGCCGTCAACACCGAGGGCGTGACCCAGCCGGCCGACGCGCGCCTGGTGGTGAGGGACGACGAGACCGTGCCGGTGCAGGACTTCGGGCGCTGGAGCGCCCTCGACTTCGACGGCCTGGATGCGGCCATGAACAACAACACCGTCGGATTCTTTTCCGACGGCACCACCATGTGGGTCTGCGACGCCGTAGACGACCGGATGTACGCCTACCGGATGAATCCCGGCGGTTCCGGACACGGCGATCGGGACGAGGGCAAGGAGTTCGACCTGCCCGGCGGTAATCGACTTCAGGATTCCATATGGTCCGACGGCGAGACCGTCTGGGTAATGAGCAGTTTTCTAGACAAGATCATTGCCTACAAGATGAACCCGGGGGGTCCCGGCCACGGCGACCGGGACCCAGCCAAGGACATCACCGTGTCCACCCACGCCAACTATCAAGACATGTGGTCCGACGGAGTCACCCTTTGGATCTTGGACAACTTTAACGTCAGGCTGTACGCCTACAAGATGAACCCGGGCGGCGACGGCCACGGCGACCGGGACGCGGACAAGGATTTGACCCTGGACGCCGGCCAGGGCGAACTCGCCGGCGTCTGGTCGGACGGCGAGACCATCTGGGTGGTGAACGCCCTGCATGACAAACTGGAAGCTTACACGCTTTCCGGCGGGACGCGGGACACGTCCAGGGACCTGGCCCTGCACAGCGACAATGACGCTCCGCGCACCATCTGGTACGACGGCACTGCCCTGTGGGTGGGGGACAACACCGAAAACAAGCTGCTCGCCTACGGGATCCTCCCGCCGCCCACGGTCACGCTGGAGCTGTCGCAGCGGGGCATCTCGGAGCACGGCGGCGCCGCCGTCGTCCGGGCCACCCTGAACTGGCCGTCCACCGAGGCGACCACCGTCACCGTGTCCGCGTCCTCCGACGCCGTCTTCCTGGCCGGAAGCACGCTCACCATCCCGGCCGGCGACACCACCAGCGTCGGTTCGGTGGTCCTCGTCGGCGTGGACGACGACGCCTTCACGGGCAGCCGGTACGTAACGGTGAGCGGCGCGGCGGCCAACGCCGATGGCGCAGAGGGGCCCGCGGACGTGCGCCTCGTCGTGCTGGAAGACGAGACCGTGCCGGTGGAGAACTTCCAGCGCAACGGCCCCCTCGACTTCAACGGCCTGGTCGCGGCCACAGAAACCGGCCTCGAAAGCATTTGGTCCGACGGCACTACCATGTGGGTCGGCGACCTTAGGGACGACGAGCTGTACGCCTACCGGATGAATCCCGGCGGATCCGGCCACGGCGACCGGGACACGGGCAAGGGGTTCAACCTGCACGGCAATAACCGGTCGATCGCAGGCATCTGGTCCGATGGCGAGACCATATGGGTGGCGGACTTTGAAGACGACAAGCTGTACGCCTACCGGATGAACCCCGGCGGGTCCGACCACGGCGAACGGGACAGTGGCAAGGAGATCGATCTGCACGCCAATACCCGGTCGATCGCAGGCATCTGGTCCGATGGCGAGACCATATGGGTGGCGGACTTTGAAGACGACAAGTTGTACGCCTACCGGATGAACCCCGGCGGGTCCGACCACGGCGAACGGGATATGTCCCGGGAGTTCGACCTGCACGGCAACAACGGCAACGCCGCAGGCGTCTGGTCCGACGGCGTCACGGTCTGGGTGTTGGACAACACCGACGCCAAGCTGTACGCTTACACGTTGTCCGACGGGTCGCGGGACGCCTCCAGGGAGCTTGCCCTGCACGGCGACAACAACTCTGCGAGCGGCATCTGGTCCGACGGCACTACCATGTGGGTCGCCGAATACGACGGCCGCAAACTGTTAGCCTACACTGACTTGACCGCGCCCCTCAAGGTGACGCTGGCGGTGACGCCAGGCAGCATCTCGGAGAACGGCGGCGCGGCCAGGGTGACCGCCAAACTCAACCGGCCGTCCACCGCGGCCACCACGGTCACCGTGTCCGCGTCCTCCGACGCCGTGTCGCAGACCGGGAGCACGCTGACCATCGCGGCGCAGGCCATCGCCAGCACGGGAAACGTGATCCTCGCCGGCGTGGACGACGATATCTTCACCGGCAGCCGGTTCGTGACGGTGAGCGGGGCGGCGACCAACACCGAGGGCGTGACCGGGCCCGCGGCCGCGCGCCTGGTTGTGCGGGACGACGAGACCGCGCCGGTGGAGGAGTTCGAGCGCGCCCGGGAGCTGGACTTCGACGGCCTGGCCGCGGCGACGAACCGCAGGCCCGCGGGGATATGGTCCGACGGCGTCACCATGTGGGTCGCCGACACCGAGGACGACCGGATGTACGCCTACCGGATGAACCCGGGCGAGGTCGGACACGGCGACCGGGACCGGAGCAAGGAGTTCAACCTGCACCGCGACAACGAGGACCCCGCCGGGGTCTGGTCCGACGGCACGACCATGTGGGTTGCCGATCAGGCGGACCGCAAGCTCTACGCCTACCGCGTCCGGGACGGGACCGGCGTGTCCGCCCGGGACCTCACGCTGGACCTGTCCCCAACCCGACTTGCCTCAGCGGGGACGTGGTCGGACGGGAACACGATGTGGTTCTCCCTCGCCGGCCGCGGCCGTGAGCTTCACGCCATGAGCCGGCCGCACACGGTGACGCTGGCGGTGTCGCCGCGCAGCATCTCGGAGAACGGGGGCGTCGCCACCGTCACGGCCAGCCTCAACCAGCCGTCCACCGCGGAGACCGTCATAACCGTGTCCGTGACCTCCGGCGACGTGACGCTGACCGGGGACACGGTGACCATCGCGGCGGAGGCCACCGCCAGCACGGGGAGCGTGCGGGTCACCGGCGTGGACAACGACGTCGCCGACGGCCCGCGCCGGGTGACGATCCGCGGGTCGGCCGTCAACAGCGAAGGGGTGCAGGGCCCCGCCGATATCACGCTCACCGTAACCGACGACGAAACGCCGGCCGGCACGATGCCCACGGTCACGCTGTTCGTGGTCCCGGACAGCATCTCGGAGAACGGGGGCACGGCCGCCATCATTGCGCTCCAGGACATACTCTCCCTCCACGACACCAGGATCACCGTCTCGCTGGATCATGCCAGGTATGCGAGCCTCGACTCCACCACGCTGACCATCCCAGCCGGCCAGAAGACCCACTCGGGTACCCTGACCGTAACGGCGGTGGACAACGACCGAGTGGCCGATACCCGGAGGATCAGGATCCGCGGGTCGGCCGCCAACAGCGCCGGGGTGCTCGGCCCCGCCGACGTATTCCTCACCATCATCGACGACGATCTGCCCGAACCGGAGGTGGCGGACAATTTCTCGGTGACCAGTGAGCAGGGCAAGACCACGTTCCGCTGGCGCAACATCAGCCAGCCCGGCAATGCCCAAAGGGTGAGGTACGATATCCTGGTGCGGAACCCGGGCGGCTCCGAAGACGACTGGAAGTTCCTGGCGCAGACCCGGATTTACGAAGGGACTGCTGACAGGAGTCCGTTGACGGTCCAGAGGCTGCCGGTGGGCGAAACGTACGAGTTCGCCCTGCGCGCGGTGGCCGTTGCTCCCGGCGACGCGCCCTTCGCGGGCGATCTCACTCGCCCGATCACGCATAGGGTGCTCGGCCCGAACCGCCCCCGGGACCTCCGGGCGTGGCGAACCTTGAACGGCCCCCTGGGCCCGGTCAAGCTGGCCTGGGAGCCGCCCCGGCTGTTCCCCGACGGTACGCCTCTATCGCCGGTGATGCCCATCCCGAACCCCAACCTGGACACCAGCGTGCAACGGTACTTCATTCTCAGGGCCGATGCCCCCGCGGATGACGGCGACCCCAGCACGCCGCCCGATCACGGAGCCACCTACACCCGGATTGATACCGTGGACAACGTCACGACTTACACGGACAACAGCGCCTCGGGGACCGGCCACTACTTCTACCGGGTGGTCGCGCAGAGCCCGGACGGGTCTTCGGACAGATCCGGGTATGCCTTCGTGGATCACACTCCCGGATCCCTGGGCGAACCCCTGAGCCTGTCCGGGGCATTCGTCGATGGCAGCATCGATCTCTCCTGGAACCGGCACAGCCGTCACGACGAGCTGGAACGATATTTGGTCCAACTCAGCATTCCGCCGGGCTCGTCCCGGGGGGTCGCCAGCCCACTGAAATCGGAAGTCACGGTGGACACGGACACCGTCGCGTACACGCTGACCGGGGACTTCCTGGAGGCGGGCAGGGAGCACGGTGTCTCCGTCAGGGGCTGCTACGACCGGGAGTGCAGCGGGCACAAGACGCCGTACTCCAACGTCGTCTACGTGATGATGCCCTCGAACCCGCCGTTGGAGCTTTACGGCGCAGCTTCCGAGGGCCGGATAGAGCTGTCCTGGGCCTACCACCATCGCCATGACGAGATCGACGGGTATCTGATCTACACCGGCGGCACGGACTCGCCCCGGCAGGTCGCCAACCCGTCGAAGTCCGACGTTACGGAAACCGAAGACCGCATCAAGTACATGCTGACGGGCGACTTCATCGAGGCGGGAGCAGAGTACGACATTTTCATCGTGGGCTGCTACGAGCCGACCTGTGAAGGCGACCAGACGCCCAACTCCGACGTCATCACCGTGGAGATGCCGGGAGGCACGGTGTCCGGCGCGGCGGTGCTCAACCTGCGCGCGTCGAGCGTAAGTCGCGCTTCCGTCACGCTGAGCTGGGAAGCTCCCCAGGACGCGCCCTCCCCGCTGGACCACTACGTGGTCATCCGGTACGACGAGGACGGCAACGAGTTGCGATCCTCCAACGTTTCGCTGACGCTGCCGGGCGAGAGGACGGACGGCCGGGATTACTCCACCGCGGGCCTGCAGCCGGGCACGACCTACAGCTTCGGAGTGTACGCGGTCCTGGAGGACGATACCCGGGGCGAGGAGGAGCGCATAACGGTCACCACTGCTGAGTAGGGAACTCTCAATTCCGTGCTGGGCGGCCGCTCGGGGGCATTCTCCCCGAGCGGCCGCCCTTTGTCGTTCACCGCGCCCGGTTCCTCCTGGCGGCGGTAATTCAACACGATATTAACACTATAGAACATATATGATTAAATAAATATGCCATATAAATGAGCGTCTATTTCCGTTATATTACAGCCAATTATGGCCGTAACCGTTCTGTATACACGATCATCATAACGAAAATCAGCGAGGGATACGTGGCATCATGGCAGCGCAGACCAGCAACGGAACGGTGAAAGCTCGCAACGCCAGGCCGTCGGCCATGGCGGCAATTGGCTTGGTGGCGGCCGTTGCGGTGGCGCTGGTGCTGCTCTACGCCCTGCCGGCGCTGGCCCAGGAACCGGGAGCGGACCCCCTGGCGGGCTTCACCCTGGTGGACGCCTCGGACCAGACGGAACTGGCGACCCTCAGCGACGGCGTGAGCGTGGAACTGGCGGACCCGAACGGCGGCAGCTACGGCATCCGCGCGGACCTGGCCGACGGCGAGAGCGTGGGCAGCGTCAGCCTGGAGTTGAGCGGCGCCAAGTCAGTCGGCCCCAGGACGGAGAACCTGGCGCCCTACTCGCTGTACGGCGACGGCGGCGCGGACGCGCTGGACGGCGAGCCTCTGCCGGCGGGCAGCTACACCCTGACCGCAACGGCCTACGCCGAGAGTCGCCTGGGCGGCGACGAATTGGGGACGCTGGAAGTGTCGTTCACCGTCAGCAGGGCGAACCGCGCGCCGACCTTCGGCAGCGCGACGTACAGCTTCTCGGTGGCGGAAGACGCGGCCACGGGAACCGCCGTGGGCAGCGTGTCGGCGACGGATGCTGACGACGACGGCCTGACCTACAGCATCGAGACCGGCAACGGCGACGGCAAGTTCGCCATGGATGGCAGCAGCGGCGCCATCACCACGACGGGAGCGCTGGACCATGCTACAACGCCGTCCTACGCGCTGACGGTGCAGGCCGACGACGGCAACGGCGGCACGGCCACCGCCACGGTCAATGTCACCGTGACCGACGTGGAGGAGACGTCGCCCGGCCCGCTGACCGGTTTCACCCTGGTGGACGCATCGGATCAGACCATGCTGGCGGCGCTGACCGACGGCGCGAGCGTGGAATTGGCCGATCCCGACGGCGGCAGCTACGGCATCCGGGCGGACGTGGATGCAAACGCCAACATCGGCAGCGTCCGACTGGCACTGAGCGGGGCCAAGACGGTCTCGCGGACGGAGAACCTGGCGCCCTACTCGCTGTACGGAGACGGCGGCGCAGACGACCTCAACGGCGATACCCTGCCCGCGGGCAGCTACACCCTGACGGCCACGGCCTACGCGAACAGCAATCTCGGCGGCGACGAGTTGGGAACCCTGGAAATGTCCTTCACGGTCACCCAGGCCAACCGTTCGCCGCAGTTCGGCAGCGCGACCTACAACTTCTCGGTGGCAGAAGACGCGGCAAACGGCACCGCCGTGGGAACCGTCTCTGCAAGCGACGCGGACAGCGACGGGCTGACCTACAGCATCGAGTCGGGCAACGGCGACGGCAAGTTCGCCATCGACGGCAGCAGCGGCGCCGTCACCACGGCGGGAGCGCTGGACCATGCTACAACGCCGTCCTACGCGCTGACGGTGCAGGCCGACGACGGCAACGGCGGCACGGACACCGCCACGGTGAACGTCACGGTGACCGACGTGGCGGAGAGCGTTCCGCCGGACCCGCCCACCGGCCTGCAGGCCACGGCGACCAGCGCGTCGGTGACACTCACCTGGACGGCTCCGGCGCAGACCCTGGCCGGGTACATGGTTTACCGCAAGGTGCGGGACGCCGACCCGCCGGAGGACTTCATACCCTGGGGCTTCCCCGACGGAGACGCCACCACCTACGTCGACACGGTGGTGGACCCGGAGACGGCCTACGCGTATCACCTGGTGGCGGTGAAGTCTGCGCTCGAACTGAGCGAGCCGTCGGCCACGGTGGACGTGGACACGCTGGCCCCGGACCCGGACGGCACCCGCCAAGGCGCCGTGTCCCTGGGCGCACAGTCCCCGTCCATGGGACGGCAGTTCTTCTACAACAAGTCCCTGGACCGGGCCGTCGGCGACCCGGTGGACTACTACAGCTTCACCACGGACGGGCGCTACGAGCTGGGCCTGGGTGTCCGGGACCAGACCATCGACCTGGACTCCTGGCTGGAGGACGCCGACGGGAACGCCATCATCCAGTCGCGGCCGCCGGCCGACCCCGGCCGGGACCAGACCGTCGAGTGGTTGCAGACCACCATCGAAGCCGGAACGTACTACATCAAAGTGAAGGCCATGGAGGACGGTCAGACCGGTTACTACCTGCGCTTCCGGTTGAATGCGCCGCCAGCCAACTCCGCGCCCGCCTTCGGCCATTCGGCCTACGATTTCTCCGTGGCCGAGGACGTGGGGGTGGGCGCCATCTTGGGCCGGGTATTGGCCAGCGACGCTGACTCCGGCGATACCCTGACCTACTCCATCACGGCGGGCAACGGCGACGGCAGGTTCGCCATAGCCGGCGCCGGCGACATCACGGTTGCGGCTGCCCTGGACTATGAGACCGAAACAGCCTACACCCTGACGATGCAGGCCGACGACGGCAACGGCGCCACCGCCACCACCACCGTGAACGTCACGGTGGCCAACGTGGTGGACCCCTTCGACGGCTTCACCCTGCTGGACGCCTCGGACCAGAGCGTGCTGGCGACGCTCACCGAGGGGGCCACCGTGGGCCTGGACGACCCGGACGAGGGCAGCTACGCCCTGCGCGCCCACGTGTCCGCCGGATCCGAAGGGGCCGCCGTTGGCAGCGTGCAGCTGGAGTTGGACGGGCCCAAGACCGTCTCCCGGACCCTGGACCAGGCGCCCTACTCGCTGTACGGGCATGACGGCTCCGGATACCTGAGCGGCGGGGCCCTGCCCGCGGGCAGCTACACCCTGACCGCCACCGCCTACTCCGAGTCCGACCTGGGCGGGGACGAACTGGCCTCGCTGAACGTGTCCTTCACGGTGGCGAAGCAGGAGCCGCCCGTCCCGCCCAGCCCGCCTGCGCTGGCGGCCCGCCACGACCGGGTGCTGGTGAGTTGGCTGTTGCCGACCCAGCCGGCGACGGTGACCGTGGAGGCCATGGAACTGCTGCGGGACGGCCTGGTGGTCGCGTCGCCCGGCTGGCAGCGGGACGTGACCAATTACCAATACGTGGACACCGACGTGATGCCGGAGGCAACCTATGCCTACCAGCTCCGCATGACGGCGGTCGGGGAGACCTTGCTCGGCACGGTCGTGGAAGCGACCACGTCGTCGCCGCCCGCCAATGAGCCGGTGCACCCGCTCCTGCTGGCCATGGACGACCGCGACGCCGACCCCAGCGGCGCCACTCCGCTGAACGCGCCAGTGGTGGGCGGGGAGGCGCATCAGATGGCAACGGCCCAGGCCCAGGCGATCATCGCGGCGCAGGGCGGTGGCAACGCCGAATGGGCCCAGGCGAACGGTTTGACGTGGGCCCTGGCGACGACGACGCAGACCGGCAACCTGGCCACCACCTCGGGAGACATGGAGGACAACTACTCGGTGACCCTGGAGGACGCCTATGACCAGCACACCCTGGGGATCAAGGTGACCGGGCTGGGCGCGTCGATCACGGTGAAGGTCACTGACAGCGATGGCGCGGTCGTGGGCCAGGGGGCCAACGGCGCGGCGGACAGCGTGACGCTGGACACGCTGACGCTACCCTACGGGACCTACAACATCGAGCTGCGGCTGGCCGAGAACAAGGCCACCAGCTACACACTCAGCTACGAGCTCGACGCCCTGGACCCCTGGGCCGACCTCCGCGGGAAGGCAGAGGTGTTTGACTGGTACCGGGTAGATGGTACATGGGGTAGGCAGGGGTTTTTCTGGCAGTTGGGGTGGCCGCCCGAGGGCTGGGACCGGGCGTTCACCGTACGTAAATTTGGTTACTTCCTCGGCAGTGACCGGGACGGGTATACGCCCTCGGATCCGGTGATATACCATACCTTCGATCTGGACGCCGAGCGCGCTGTCATGGTGTATGGCAGCGGGGGTCCCGCAGACAAGTGGCACAGAGATGTCTATATAACTCTGGAGGACTCCGATGGCCGGACAGTGGCACGGGGCCGGCGTCCAGAGCTGAACAGGCAGGTGCTCACAGAGACCATCGGCTCGGGGACCTACTACTCTCGCGTCGAATGGACCCAATATGACGACCGCTGCCGGGATCTCGATTTCTTCCTTGCCAATAAGGGCGTCGGTGGAATCTGTCGGAGCGTTAACATGAGGAGCGCCCTGTGGACGTGGCCACCTCCGGACGATCCCGATAAGTCACCGGACATCAAGGTGAGCTATGACGTGCCGAATCACGCTGCGCCGAAGCTTATCACGCCACCCGACGATCCCCAGGCCGACAACCGTTTCACCCCCATCCAGAGCCGGCACACCATCGACTATGCCCGGCTGACCTGGGAACTGCCCAGGCTGGGCGGGGGTGTGACCATCAGCAGCTACACCCTCCAGCGCAACGACGAGGGCGACGGCGGCGCCTGGGTCGATCTGCACAGCTCAGACACGCCCTTCACGGCGTACACCGACCGCACGGTGCAGCCGTATGCCTACTACTACTACCGCTTGAAGCTGCAGACGAGTGATGGCGAAGTGCGCTCCCCCGCCTACGTCTCCGCGAACCCCCGGTTCACCCACGTGGGGGAGGTCTACATCAAGGAGATCGCCAAGGACTCGGTGACCATCGCCTGGCATCCGGTGCAGGACATCGCAGCCATCGACGGATACCACATCTATGATAGGGCAGGCACGATCGAAAACCACACTCTGGTCGCCACGGTGGGGCCCGGTGTCACTGAGTACACCCACGAGAATCTGCCCTATTCGCCCTGGTTCTACAGCTACAAGGTTGTACCCTTCAAGAGCGATCAGCGCGGCCAGGGGAGCTTCGAGGCGACGGCCTTCGTGGTCGACCATCCCGACCTGCGGGAGAAGCGCGACGGCTACTACAGGGACGCCGCCATGGCGCCCTGGACCGCCGGCATGGTCTATGACAAGACGCCGCGGGGAGACGTCTGGGTACGCTGGGGGTTGTCCCCCGGGAACGCGGTGCCCACCGGCTACCAGATCCGGCGCACTACCTCGCGCGGCGGCAAGGTGGTAAACGTCGAAATCATCGACGTGCCGGGAAAGCACTCCGGCGACTACGTGGACCGGGAGTTCCCCTGGGGCATGCAGTATTACGAGGTGCGCGCCGTCAACGAGTACGGGTATGGCGGCTGGGGCTTTGCCACCTGCTGGCCGGAGGACGGCCTGATGTACTTCAACTACAACGGCTCCCAGTACCGGCCGGACAGCGACTGAGTTGACCGGACCTACCGGGCGGGACGGGTCCGCTACGAGGCGCGGGCGGTGAACGACCACGGCGGAGGCATCGCGCTCAGCGACTTCGACGATGGGACGGATGGCTGGCAGGTGAACCTGGCCGAGGGGGAGAACGTGATTACCATCACGGTGACCGCGCTCAACGGCGCGCCCGGCATACCGGAACCCTGCGGGGGTGGCGCATCTTGACGCCACTCCCGTCGTTTGTCGGTGTCCGCGCGCTGTTTCGCCCGTTGACAGCAAAGTGACATATCCCTAACGCTGGAGATAATTTATAACTACATAGTAATTCCATATCCATTGAGTTTGGCTTTCGATATATTACCGCACATTGCGACCCGCATCGGTCTGAGCGCATGACGGTCATGCCAATAACCCAATCAGCGAAAGAGGTCGGCATCATGGCGTCGAAGATGGGCAACGGAACGATGAATGTCATCAGCGTCGGGCGGATAGCCGTGGCGGTATTCGGCGTGCTGGTGGCCTGGGGCGTGGCAATGGCTCTGATCCACGCCCTGCCGGCGCTGGCCCAGGAACCGGGAGCGGACCCCCTGGCCGGGTTCACCCTGGTGGACGCCTCGGATCAGTCGGAACTGGCGACGCTGACCGACGGTGCCAGCGTGGAACTGGCCGACCCTGACGGGGGCAGCTACGGCATCCGCGCCAACCTGGCCGACGGCGAGAGCGTGGGCAGCGTCAGCCTGGAGTTGAGCGGCGCCAAGTCAGTCGGCCCCAGGACGGAGAACCTGGCGCCCTACTCGCTGTACGGCGACCACCGAAGCGGCGCAACCCGACACCTGGACGGCGAGTCTCTGCCGGCGGGGAGCTACACCCTGACGGCGACGGCCTACGCGAACAGCAATCTCGGCGGCGACGAGCTGGGCACCCTGGAAGTGTCCTTCACGATAGCCCAGACCAACCGCGCGCCGGTCTTCGGCAGCGCGACGTACAACTTCTCGGTAGCGGAGGACACGGCCACGGGAACCGCCGTGGGAACCGTCTCTGCAACCGACGCGGACAGCGACGACAGCTTGACCTACACCATCGAGTCGGGCAACGGCGGCGGCAAGTTCGCCATCGACGGGAGCAGCGGGGCCGTCACCACGGCGGGAACGCTGGATCACGAGACAACCCCATCCTACACGCTGACGGTGCAGGCCGACGACGGCAACGGCGGCACGGCCACCGCCACGGTGAACGTCAGCGTGACCGACGTGGCGGAAACCTTGCCCGGCCCGCTGGCCGGCTTCACCCTGGTGGACGCCTCGGATCAGGCGGTGCTGGCGAGCCTGACCGCCGGGCTGAGCGTGGAACTGGCCGATCCGAACGGCGGCAGCTACGGCATCCGCGCGGACGTGGACGACGGCGAGACGGTGGGCAGCGTGGAGCTGTCGCTCACCGGAGCGAAGACGGTCTCGCAGACGGAGAACGTGGCGCCCTACTCGCTGTACGGCGACGGCGGCGCGGACGCGCTGGACGGCGGGTCCCTGCCGGCGGGCAGCTACACCCTGACGGCCACGGCCTACGCGGACGGGAACCTGGCCGGCGACGAGTTGGGGACGCTGGAAGTGTCCTTCACGGTTGCGGCGCCGGCTCCGTCCCCGTCGGACCCGGGGTTCCAGCATGGCACCACCGCCGACGGGGTGCCTTACATCCGGTTCGCGGATGCTTCCGACACAGGCACGCCGGCGGGTGGGTTGGTGGCCGGGAGCGCGGGCGGCGATACGATCACGGTAAACCCAACCACCACCACGCAGTACCTGCTGCCCCAGGGCTTGTGGTCCGACGAGACGACGCTGTGGGTGTCGGCCCGGGGCGCCTCGATGGACGCGGACGAGAGGCTGTACGCCTACACGCTGGCCACGGGAGCCCGGGACAGCGGCAAGGACATCGCGCTGGCGGTGCCGGACAACCTGCCCGACCCTGGGAACCCCAACGATCAGCGAGACGGAGCCACGGGCATCTGGATGACGTCGGACACCATCTGGGCGTCGGCGGGGCTGATTGACGACGTGCTGGCCTACCACCGCACGGCGGACACTAACGATCCCTCCCAATTCGCCGCAGGAGACCGCAAGAGCGGTTCGGACATCGACGCGCTGCCGAGCGATGCACTGACGCCGGTGGGTCTGTGGTCGGACGGCACGGACATGTACATCGCCGATTACAGCAGGGGGCGCATCTACGTGCACCGGCTCTCCGACCAGGCCCACGTGAAGACGCTGCGGACGACGGACGGCAACCGAAACCCGGTGGGGTTGTGGTCGGATGGAACGACGCTGTGGGTGGGAGACTCCCACGACGAGAAGGTGTACGCCTATACGTTGTCCGACTGGAGCCGGAACCCTGATCTGGACCTCAATACGCTGTCCAGCGAGAACGGCCGCCCGCAGGGCATCTGGTCTGACGGCAGCAAGCTGTGGGTGGCAGACAAGCACAGCGACAAGGTGTTCATTTACAACCTCCCAGGCGGGGCCCGGCTGGCGAGCCTCGAAGTCAGCGACGTGAACCTGGATGCGTTCTCGCCCAACGTTGCCGGGTACGCGCGCAACGTGGCCGGGAACGTCACCAGTGTGACGGTGTCCGCCGAGACGGTGCGGGATGGCGCCACGGTGGCAATCACACCGGCTGACGCCGACTCCAACTCCTCCAACGGCCACCAGGTCACCCTGGTCACGAATGGCGAGACCACCATCACGGTGACGGTTACCCATGGCAGCGACACGAAAGTCTATACCCTGACGCTGACGCAGCTTGAGAACACCACCAAGCCGCTGTCGTCCGACGCGACGCTGTCCGCGCTGACCCTGAGCGGGATTGCACTGAGCCCGAGCTTCGACAGCGACACCACGCTGTACCGCTCTACGATGACCGCGTCGCAGTTTGCCAACGGGATCACCACCACGGTTGAGGCCACAAAGAACAACACCAATGCGGAGCTGGACATCAGCCCGGACGACGGCGACGGCAACACCATGGGACACCAGGTAGTAACCGAAGGCGGCGCGGTTACCGTCGAGATCACAGTGACCGCGCAGGACGGGTCGGAGACGCGGACCTACACCGTGCACATCGGAGCCATAACACGTGACCCCGCCAAGGACATGCCTAGCGATATCGAGAGACCCAGATTCCCCCACGACATTTGGTCCGATGGAGAGACGATGTGGGTGGTCCAGCCGGTAGGCGGCGTCCGGTTGTACGCATTCAACCTACGGACCGGAGCTCGCACGTCGGCACTGGACTACAGGAACTGGAACAACGCCTATTATGAAGCGGGGCTGTGGTCCGACGGAGACACGATATGGTTTTCAGAGATATATAACGGAAGCAGTACGGGAGCAGCCATGATCAACGCGATTGACGCACAGTCGCATAGTCCCGCCGTGTACATTGCCGAGCAATCGTTCGTCACTCCAGATGAAGCCAAAGCTTACGCGCCCCCCTGCTGTGCTGCACCTCGTGGCTTATGGTCCGACGGAGAGACAATCTGGGTGGCGTTCGTGGACGAAGGAGCCTATGATGAGGGATACGTCACCACTTTGGCCGGAGGCGGACTCAAGGCTTACGACTTCAGCACCAAGGCCAGGAAGTCAACAGCCGACATCTCCATCCAGACGGCCGGAAAGGCTGAAGTACCCGCTCGGGAGCCCATGTCCTTCGGCATCTGGTCTGACGGCACCATCCTGTGGGTGGTATCCAATTACGCCGACAACAGGTCCAAGCTGGAAGCCCACAAGCTCGCCGACGGGAGCCGGGTCCCTTCAATGGACATCCCCGTCGGGGAGGACGAGCTGACTCGTCCCCGGGGGATGTGGTCCGACGGTAGAACCATGTGGGTGCTGAACATCCAGTTCTACGACGCAAATTTCGATCATGGGAGACGCATCTACGCCTACACCCTGCCGCCCAACGCCAAGCTGTTCTCGCTGGAAATGAGCGACGTGGACTTCGGCCACTTCATCCACGGCCGCCCCAAGTACACCGCGACGGTGGGCAGCAGCGTCGATGAGACCACTGTTAGCTGGGAACAGGCCCACACCGGCGGCTCGGCGGCGGTGGCCATCAGCGCCGTCAACTCCGACGGCACTTCCACCACCGACGCCGACATGAAGGAAGGCTACCAGGTGAGCCTGGCCGAAGGGGAGAACGTGATCACCATCACGGTGACGGCGCCCAACGGGACGGACACCTACGCCTACACCGTAACCGTCACCCGCGCTCCGAGCTGACGACGCCGGAGCAACAGGCCAGGCGCGGACAGGCGGCGCGCCCGGCCTACCGGAACCCTGCGGGGGCGGCGCAAACACATGGCGCCGCCCCCGTCGTTTGTCGCTGTCCGCGAGCTGTAATGCCTGTTGACGATAAAATGACATATTTTTGACGCCGTATTGAATTTATAACTACATGATAATTCCATATCTATTGAGTTGGGCTTTCGTTATATTACCGCATATTACCGCGCATTGCGGCCCGCATCGGTGTGAGCGCATGACCGTCATGCCAATAACCCAATCAGCGAAAGAGGTCGGCATCATGGCGTCGAAGATGGGCAACGGAACGATGAATATTATCAGTGGCAAGCCGACGGCCATGGGTGTATTTGCCCTGCTGGTGGCCACGGCGGTGGCGCTGGCGCTGATCCACGCGCTGCCGGCGCTGGCTCAGGAACCGAACGCCGGACCACTGGCCGGCTTCACCCTGGTGGACGCCTCCGACCAGACGGAGCTGGCGACGCTGACCGAGGGAGTGAGCGTGGAGATTGCCGACCCTGACGGGGGCAGCTACGGCATCCGCGCCGACCTGGCCGAGGGCGAGAGCGTGGGCAGCGTGAGCCTGGAGTTGAGCGGGGCGAAGTCAGTCGGCCCCAAAACGGAGAACCTGGCGCCCTACTCGCTGTACGGCGACCATCGAAGCGGCGCAACCAGACGTCTGGACGGTGAGTCTCTGCCGGCGGGGAGCTACACCCTGACGGCGACGGCCTACGCCGAGAGTAGCCTGGGCGGCGACGAGTTGGGAACGCTGGAAGTGTCCTTCACGATAGCCCAGACCAACCGCGCGCCGGTCTTCGGCAGCGCGACGTACAACTTCTCGGTGGCGGAGGACGCGGCGATAGGCGCAGCGGTGGGAACCGCGTCGGCCACGGATGCCGATGACGACGGCATTACCTACACCATCGAGTCGGGGAACGGGGACGGCAAGTTCGCCATCAACGGCGACTCCGGCGCCATTACGCTGGCCGGTGAGCTGGACTACGAGGAGGACACGTCACACACGCTGACGGTGCAGGCCAGCGATGACGACGGCGGCACGGACACCGCAACCGTGAACGTATCCGTTACCGACGTGGACGAAAACTCGCCTCCCGCGTTCGGCAGCGCGACGTACAACTTTTCCATCGCGGAGGACGCGGCGATAGGCGCAGCGGTGGGAACCGCGTCGGCCACGGATGCCGACGACGACGGCATTACCTACACCATCGAGTCGGGAAACGGGGACGGCAAGTTCGCCATCAACGGCGACTCCGGCGCCATCACGCTGGCCGGCGAGCTGGACTACGAGGAGGACACGTCACACACGCTGACGGTGCAGGCCAGCGATGACGACGGCGGCACGGACACCGCAACCGTGAACGTCAGCGTTACCGACGTGGCGGAATCGTCGCCCGGCCCGCTGACCGGCTTCACCCTGGTGGACGCATCGGATCAGTCTGTGCTGGCGACGCTGACCGACGGGGCGAGCGTGGAGCTTGCGGACCCCGACGGCGGGAGTTACGCCGTCCGCGCCGACGTGGATACGGAGGCCACCATCGGCAGCGTGGAGTTGTCGCTCAGCGGCGCCAAGAGCGTCTCGCGCACAGAGAATTTGGCCCCCTACTCGCTGTACGGCGACCACCGGGACGGCGAAAGCAGGAACCTGGACGGCGAGTCGCTGCCGGCCGGCAGCTACAACCTCACCGCGACGGCCTACGCGAACCGAAATCTCGGCGGCGACGAGTTGGGAACCCTGGAAATCTCGTTCACCATCACCAAAGCCAACAACGCGCCGGAGTTCGGCAGCGTGACGTATAACTTCTCCATCGCCGAAGACGCGGCAATCGGCGCCGCGGTAGGAACCGCCTCGGCTACGGATGCCGACGACGATGGCATTACCTACACCATCGAGTCGGGGAACGGGGAAGGCAAGTTCGCCATCAACGGCGACTCCGGCGCCATCACGCTGGCCGGCGAGCTGGACTACGAGTCGGATCCGTCGCACGCGCTGACGGTGCAGGCCAGCGATGACGACGGCGGCACGGACACCGCAACCGTGAACGTCAGCGTTACCGACGTGGCGGAGTCGTCGCCCGGCCCGCTGACCGGCTTCACCCTGGTGGACGCATCGGATCAGTCTGTGCTGGCGACGCTGACCGACGGGGCGAGCGTGGAGCTTGCGGACCCGGACGGCGGGAGTTACGCCGTCCGCGCCGGCGTGGACACGGAGGCCACCATCGGCAGCGTGGAGTTGTCGCTCAGCGGCGCCAAGAGCGTCTCTCGGACGGAGAACGCGGCGCCGTACTCACTGTATGGCTACAGCGAAGCGGACGGACTGGACGGCGCGTCGCTGCCGGCCGGCGGCTACACCCTGACGGCCACGGCCTACGCGGAGAGTGACCTGGGTGGCGACGAGTTGGGGACGTTGGAAGCGTCATTCACGGTCTCGGAGCCGCCTGTTTCGGCCCTTGAGCACGGCACCACCGCCGACGGCGTGTCCTATGTCCGTTTCATGAAGTCTGCGTCCGAACCCGTCCCGGATCCCCAGTCGGAGCTGTCGCAGGACGCAGCCGGCGCTGTTGGCCGAGCAGCGATGGCGCAAAGGAACGCCGGCGGCGCCACGGTGGGTACGGTGTCGGTGGAATACCTGCGGCCCCACGGCCTGTGGTCCGACGGCGACACCCTGTGGGTGTCGGCCCTGGAATCGGGCGACTGGTATGCGAATCTGTACGCTTACGTCCTGGGCACCGGCACCCGTGTCGCCGACAAGGACATTGAACTTGACATCCCCGATATGTCCGATCCATATCTCGTAGAACTGCGGGATACCGCCACCGGCATCTGGATGAACGATGATACGGTGTGGGCTTCCGCCGGGCGCATCGACGCCGTGCTTGCCTACCACCGCAATGACGACGTCGGCAACGACGTCCCTGCCTTCGCCGCCGGAGACCGCAAATCTGACGAGGACTTTGACGACCTCGGAGCCCCGAATGAGAAGGCCCGGACTCCGGTGGGCTTGTGGTCCGACGGCGAGAACATGTACATCGCCGAGTTCGTCCGGACCAGGATCTACGTCCACAACCTGGAAACCCAGGCCCACGTGAAGACGCTGCTCACCAGCGGCGGGAACAACAACCCGGTGGGCTTGTGGTCGGACGGCACTACCATGTGGGTATCGGACAGGTTTGGAAACTATATCGACAACCCGGAGGACGTAGTTTACGAGGGCCACGACCAGAAGGTGTACGCCTACACGCTGGACGGCTGGCAGCGGGCGCCGCACCTGGACTTCAATACGTCAACGGAGAATCTCCGGCCTCGGGGAATATGGTCGAACGGCACCAAAATGTGGGTGGCGGACGCCTACAGCGACAAGGTGTTCGTGTACGAACTGCCCACCGACACCCGGCTGAAGAGCCTGGCGGTGAGCGGGGTGAACCTGGACGCCTTCTCTCCTGAGATTACAGAATACTCCCGCAACGTGGCCGGTGACATCACGCGGGTTACGGTGGCCGCAGACGCTTACGCGGATGATGCAACCGTAGAGATTACCCCCAGAGACGCCGTACGCAACACTCAACGGCACGAGGTGAACCTGGTGCGCAACGGCGTGACCACCATCACCGTCACGGTCACCAACGCCCATGGTTCGCGTGACTACACCCTGACGCTGACCCAGCTGGAAGGCACCACCGGGACCCTGTCGGACGACGCTACGCTGTCCTCCCTGAGCACGGAGGATGTCACGATGAGCCCGACCTTCGACAGCGCGGTTACCGAGTACCGGTACACGATGACCACTCATCAGATCGTGCATGGGCTGACCACCAGGGTGCTCGCCAAGCCCAACCACACCGGCGCGACGGTTACGATAACGCCGGACGATAACGACGACGATCACACCAACGGCCACCAGGTTGCCCTGGACGGCGAAATCAACGCGGTTATTGACGTCAGGGTGGATTCCCAGGACGGCTCCGCCACGCAGACCTACACCCTGCGCTTCCGAGCCATATCCCGGGACTCCGACAAGGATATTCCAGCCGGCAATATCCGAAGAAAGGAGCCCCACGACATCTGGTCCGACGGCGAGACGCTGTGGACGCCGAGCAACCAGGACATCACCATCTACGCCTACGATCTCGATACCGGAGCGCGCAGGTCGGGGAAGGACTACCGGCGCACCGTTAACCCGTGGAACTGGGTGGAAACGGGACTCTGGTCCGACGGCGACACGATGTGGATCACGGGTACTGAACCGTGGTCCAGTACAGTGGTTGACGCGATTGACGCCCAGTCCTACAATCCGGTGTCTGTCCTGGACGGAGAGAGCTTCCTCGATGAGGACGGTTGGCGGGGCGTCCGCGACATCTGGTCCGATGGCGAGACCTTCTGGGCCTCGTGGATCGAGGATGATTCCGGCGGCACCGCCAGGTTGGTCGGAGGCGTGCTCAAAGCCTACGACTTTGAGACCAAGGCCCGGAAGTCAACCGCGGACATCCCCATTAACACCACCGGAACCGACTGGGGGAATTACCACGAGAAAGGCTCCTTCAACCTGTGGTCCGACGGCACCCTGCTGTGGGTGGTGTCCAACTGGGACAACTCCGCGTCCCGTCTGGAGGCCCACCGCCTCGCCGACGGAGAGCGGGTGCCGGGCATGGATATCCCGGTGGGCGAGGACGGAATGACCCGCCCCGGTGGCATGTGGTCCGACGGCAGGACCATGTGGGTGCTCAGCACCAAGTGGTCCGGTTCGCCGACCTCGATCTACGCCTACGCGCTGCCGCCCAACGCCAAGCTGTTCTCCCTGGAGCTGAGCGACGTGGACTTCGGCCACTTCATCCACGGCCGGCCCAACTACACCGCCGAGGTCGCCAACGACGTTGACGTGACCACCATCACGTATGAGCAGGCCTTCACCGACGGCTTGGCGGCCGTGGCCATCAGCGCCACCGACGAAGGCGGGGGCATCAAGCTCAACGACTTCGACGGTGGGACTGATGGCTACCAAGTGAACCTGGCCACGGGTGAGAACGTGATCACCATCACGGTGACGGCGCCCAACGGGACCGACACCTACGCCTACACGGTAACCATCACCCGTGCTTCGAGCTGACGACCCCGGAGCAGCAGGCCAAACGCAAAAAGCCGGCACGCCCGGCAATACCGGAACCCTGCGGGGGCGGCGTTGGGACGCGCCGCCCCCGTTTGTTGCCGGTCGCGCCCGGTCTTGCCCGACGGCATGTATTGACATACTAATAATACGAATAATCATATATAAATACATACTAATACTATATATATGCCGTTCACTTTTCGTTATATTGTCCCGCAATGCTGCACGAATCCGTGTGCATAGTCGTACGTCGTAACGAAAATCAGCGAGGGATACGTGGCATCATGGCATCGCAGACCAGCAACGGAACGATGAAAGCTCGCAACGCCAGGCCGTCGGCCATGGCGGCAATTGGCTTGGTGGCGGCCGTTGCGGTGGCGCTGGCGCTGCTCTACGCCCTGCCGGCGCTGGCCCAGGAGCCGGGAGCGGGCCCCCTGGCGGGCTTCACCCTGGTGGACGCCTCGGACCAGACGGAACTGGCGACGCTGACCGATGGGGCGAGCGTGGAACTGGCGGACCCGAACGGCGGCAGCTACGGCATCCGCGCGGACCTGGCCGACGGCGAGAGCGTGGGCAGCGTCAGCCTGGAGTTGAGCGGCGCCAAGTCAGTCGGCCCCAGGACGGAGAACCTGGCGCCCTACTCGCTGTACGGCGACGGCGGCGCGGACGCGCTGGACGGCGAGCCTCTGCCGGCGGGCAGCTACACCCTGACCGCGACGGCCTACGCCGAGAGTCGCCTGGGCGGCGACGAATTGGGGACGCTGGAAGTGTCCTTCACGATAGCCCAGACCAACCGCGCGCCGGTCTTCGGCAGCGCGACGTACAGCTTCTCGGTGGCGGAAGACGCGGCCACGGGAACCGCCGTGGGCAGCGTGTCGGCGACGGATGCTGACGACGACGGCCTGACCTACAGCATCGAGACCGGCAACGGCGACGGCAAGTTCGCCATGGATGGCAGCAGCGGCGCCATCACCACGACGGGAGCGCTGGACCATGCTACAACGCCGTCCTACGCGCTGACGGTGCAGGCCGACGACGGCAACGGCGGCACGGCCACCGCCACGGTCAATGTCACCGTGACCGACGTGGAGGAGACGTCGCCCGGCCCGCTGACCGGTTTCACCCTGGTGGACGCATCGGATCAGACCATGCTGGCGGCGCTGACCGACGGCGCGAGCGTGGAATTGGCCGATCCCGACGGCGGCAGCTACGGCATCCGGGCGGACGTGGATGCAAACGCCAACATCGGCAGCGTCCGACTGGCACTGAGCGGGGCCAAGACGGTCTCGCGGACGGAGAACCTGGCGCCCTACTCGCTGTACGGAGACGGCGGCGCAGACGACCTCAACGGCGATACCCTGCCCGCGGGCAGCTACACCCTGACGGCCACGGCCTACGCGAACAGCAATCTCGGCGGCGACGAGTTGGGAACCCTGGAAATGTCCTTCACGGTCACCCAGGCCAACCGTTCGCCGCAGTTCGGCAGCGCGACCTACAACTTCTCGGTGGCAGAAGACGCGGCAAACGGCACCGCCGTGGGAACCGTCTCTGCAAGCGACGCGGACAGCGACGGGCTGACCTACAGCATCGAGTCGGGCAACGGCGACGGCAAGTTCGCCATCGACGGCAGCAGCGGCGCCGTCACCACGGCGGGAGCGCTGGACCATGCTACAACGCCGTCCTACGCGCTGACGGTGCAGGCCGACGACGGCAACGGCGGCACGGACACCGCCACGGTGAACGTCACGGTGACCGAGGTCGTTGAAAACACCGCCCCGGAGTTCGGCGGTGCGGCCTACAACTTCTCCATCGCCGATGACGCGGCCACCGGAACCGCCGTGGGAACGGTTTCCGCCACCGACGCCGACAGCGACGGGCTGACCTACAGCATCGAGTCGGGCAATGGCGACGGCAAGTTCGCCATCGACGGCAGCAGCGGCGCAATCACCACGGCGGGGGCGTTGGACCATGCGACGACGCCATCCTACACACTGACGATGCAGGCGGACGACGGCAACGGGGGTACGGCCACCGCCACGGTGACCATCAGCGTGACCGAGGCGTCAGCGAATACGCCAAGTAGTCCGCCGCAGGAGAATACCCATCCACTCACGTCCGTCGCCCCTCCGATTAACTTGTCGGTGGAGTCGTTGACTCACCAGAGCGCGACGCTCACGTGGCGGGTGCCGGCGCAGCCGGCGGCGGTTTCCGTCTCAGAGATGTACCTGGAACGGGCCGAAGGGTCCGGCAGTTTCGATCACGTTCAATCAGTGGCAACCGACCTGGACACTTTCGGGTCAACCGGATGGAATGTGACCAGCAGCGGGCTGACCGAGAACACAAGGTACCGCTTCCGGGTGAAGCTGGAGACCGCCGACGAAGCCGTATATTCGGACCAATTGAACGTGCTCACCAACGTCAGGCTGGCCCCAGCCGGTACGCCGGACACGCCGGAAATCACTCCCTTGCACAGCGGGATTTTCGAAGTGGACTGGGAGGACATTGACCGGGCGCAATACTACGAGGTGCGGTTATGGGACAACGGTAGAGCGCGCTACGTGGTGTTGCCCGGACAGGGTATCGAGATCGAGTTTGACGGCTCGCGCGCCATCGTGCGGAACCTGTCGCCAAACCTGAGGTACTACGCCTTCGAGGTGCAGGCGGTGAACAACGTCGACGCCTCCGGTTGGTCGGATTACGGCATTCTGTGGAACCAGAATTGGGATTTCAGCGACGTGCCCGTGCCCGACCGCCTGACGGAGCCCGCCCCTACCCCGCCCCCCGCGGCGCCGGCGCCGAATCCACCGGTCAATCTGGCCGGCAACGTTACCCATGAGAGTGTCATTCTCAGTTGGGAGGCGCCCGCTCAGCCCGAGGGTGTGAGCGTGACGGGGATGCTGCTGGAGGTGGCCGGGACAGACGGCGCCATCATTTATCCGGGTCTGGTGGCCAGCGCCCTGGACGAATCGCAGTCCAGCAACTGGGAGCGAGTTGTCGCCGGACTATCCCCGGGTGTGGAGTACCGCTCTCGCGTGAGCCTCTATACCGATGCAAGCATAGCTTTCTCCGACGTGCTCCGCCTGACCACGCACTCGGATCCGCCGGCGTTGCCCACCGACTTGCAGGGTTTCGTGACTTCCGAGAGCGTGCTCCTGCTCTGGACCATGCCTGACCAGCCGGACTGGGTGCAGGTGGACCGCCTCGAGGTCGGTCGCGCTCCCGCAATGGCCGAAGGCGCTGAACGCCTGGAGTGGCAGGAAGGGGGTGGGAAATACCAGTACACGGATGGCGACGTGGAGGCCGGCGCCGATTACGTGTATGACGTGCGCCTGGTCACGGGCACGGGGACTTACCGCAGCCAGGGGATTTCTCTGACCACCGATGCTGCGTTTGATTTCTCCAAGTCGGACGGAAGCGACGTCACGGGCCAGCCCGGCCCCACTGGCCTTGAGGCCGACCTCCTGGATCCCGAAACCGTAAGCCTTGATTGGACTGCGCCCGTAGAGATAACTCCCACCGGCTACCAGATACTGAGGCGGGAAGAAGGCGTTGACCAGGCGGGTGCATTCCGCATTCTCGTGGCCAACACCTCGTCAACTTCGACCTACTACGAAGACAATAGCGTCGAAGCCGAGACGACCTACGAGTACCAGGTCAAGGGAATCGCCGGAAAGAGCCTGACCGCGCCGTCGAACTCGGTCAGCGTCACGACTCCCGTCGAACCCGTGTTCGACGACGCGACGGAACTGGACGTTGCCGAGGCGCCCCAGAGGAAATGGCACACGTACTGGGACGCGATGGAAGTCAGCACGGTCAAGGAGGTCTCGCCTGTAGTACCGGTGTACATATTCACCCTCGACAGCGCCTCTCAGGTCTCGTTTGAAGTCAAAACCGGTGGATGGCCCAACGAGTACTTCCCCAGAGACACAGACTCCGAATGGTACAGATTAATTTTCGACGTGCGAGACGAGAGGGGCAACGTGCTGGTCAGGAGCCGGCCCAAGCACCCCAACAGCAGCGTCATCCCCCACTATCTCGGCGCGACGCTGGACGCGGGAACCTACTATCTCGTGTCATGGGCGCCTCCCGGCCAACTTTACTGTCCTGGCAGCTGCCCTCCAACCAAGGAATGGAAAATTGCCGTGGAATACTGGCTGGAGGAGGAAACCAACGCGAACGACGAGAGCTCGGGAGCGGAGGGACTCGACGTAAGCGAGGTGGAGAACATATCGAAATACTTCTTCGGTATGCTGGACCGGGGCGAGGGAGACGGCTCCGACTACTTCAAGTTCACCATCGACGGAAGAAAACTGGTCAAGCTCAGCCTTGAGGTGGGTCAGGAGGGACTGCACTACGAAATCGACTATCAGCCCAACCGCGAGGTGAACGCAAGCCTGAGCCTGAAAGACTCCGAAGGGAAGGAGCTGGCCGCCTCCACCGGCCTGGCCAACGGCACCCCCATCAAGCTGCTCCTGGAAGATGCCGGGACGTACTACATCCACGTCTCCAGCCTTGACGACGACAACAATCTGTACAAGTTCAAGTTCGGCCTGTTCAACCCGGACTACGCGCCGACGGTCAGCGGGACCCTGGACGTGACCAAAGCGGCCAAGAGTGAGCAGCGGCGCGAAGTCACCATGGCCGAGGACGTCCACGAGCACTTCTTCGAGTTCACCATCGACGAGGAGAAGGACGTGGGCGTCGGCCTGACCGGGCTGGACAGCAATTTCGACGTGGACCTGATCAGCGAGTACGGTCGCACCCTGCACACCTCGGCATCAAGCGGAACCGGCGGCGAGTGGATGCGCCATGTCCTGGAGCCGGGCAAGTACTACGTGAGAGTGCACCGGGACTCATCCAACGCGAGCGCAGAAGCCGATTACACGCTGCGCTTCCACCTGGACCCGGCGACCTGGTACACCCGTTGGACCGAATTCCTCTTCAGGAGGTGGGGCGAAAGGCACTGGCAAGCGCCGGATTTGCCGGTCTTCCCCGACCCTCTTGACAGCGTGGTGTACGAAAATGACGACACCTTCAGCAGCAGCCGCGACCTGGACCGCATCGCCCTGGAGTGGGATCTGCCCGACGCCGGCAGCTCGACGGTAACCCGTTACGTGTTGCAGAGGTCGGAGGACCGGGGAACCACTTGGACCGACATCCACGCCTCCACCACGTCCTTCACGTCCTTCAATGACCCCCACGTGCAGCCATACGAGGACTACCGCTACCGGATGAAGCTGGAGACCGGGGACGGGGACGTCTATTCCTCGGTGCACATCGTCACCGTTGGCAGCCGCATTTTCACAACCAACCTGAGGGCGACCGAAATCACCCACGATTCGTTGAAGCTGGAGTGGGACATGCCTTTCGAGGACGAGGACGTGGAGGGATACCTGATCCTCGACTCGAAACTGAGGGCTGGCTCGTTCCGGATCCTGGTGCTCAGCACGCGGACCAAGGACACCAGCTACGTGCTGGAAAACCTTTCTCCGGAACGCACCTACGACTTGATGGTCATACCGATCATCCACGGAGACTGGGCCTCCGAAGTTGGCTATTCCGAGATCAGGTTTACCGTTTCGGAAAACTCGGCGAATCGGACAACCCGTAAATTCGGCGCGACGACCCATAAGACCGCCGGGAACTTCCACTTCCGGAGGACGGACGACAGAGATTTCTGGCTATCCTGGTTTTTTGGCGGCACCGGTTCTGCGTCCGGTTACGAGGTGGAGCGAACCACGAGGGGCGCGGGCGGTACGGAAATCCGCGTATACGAGATCGATGGAAAATTCAACACGATATTCGTGGACCGCTACTTCCGGGCCGGGGTGACCTCGTACCGGGTGAGGCACGTTTACACCGATGGCACCTACGGCTCCTGGATGACGGGCGTGTTGGATCCCTGCCACAGCAACCAATGCCACATCTCGTATAGCCCCCAAAGCGGCTCCCTACGCGAGTAGCGAAGCGCGATAGACTCCGGGGATTGCCACTACCTGCGGTTCGGACTGACTGCGCCGCAGCGGCAGGCCAGGCCCTCAAAGCCGGCACGCCCGGCATACCGGAACCCTGCGGGGCGGCGTTGGGATGCGCCGCCCCTGTTTGTCGCCGTTCGCGCCTGGCCTGCCCGGCGGCGTATATTGACATACTAATGATACTATAGTTCATATATAGCTACATGGCTATACTATATAAAATGGCGTTCAATTTTCGTTATATTACCCCGCGACAGCGCACGGATCAGTTGCATGGTCGCACATCGTATAGACAATCAGCGAGGGAAGCGCGGCATCATGGCGTGGAATATAAGCAACGCAGCGATGAACGTATTGAACGCCAGGCCGATGGTCACGGCGGCAATTGTACTGCTGGCAGCCACGGCGGTGGCGATGGCTCTGATCCACGCGCTGCCGGCGCTGGCCCAGGAACCGGGAGCGGACCCCCTGGCCGGGTTCACCCTGGTGGACGCCTCGGATCAGTCGGTGTTGGCGACGCTGACCGACGGGGCCAGCGTGGAACTGGCCGATCCGGACGGTGGCAGCTACGGCATCCGCGCCAACCTGGCCGACGGCGAGACGGTGGGCAGCGTGAGCCTGGAGTTGAGCGGGGCCAAGTCAGTCGGCCCCAGGACGGAGAACCTGGCGCCCTACTCGCTGTACGGCGACCATCGAAGCGGCGCAACCCGACACCTGGACGGCGAGTCTCTGCCGGCGGGGAGCTACACCCTGACGGCGACGGCCTACGCCGAGAGTAGCCTGGGCGGCGACGAGTTGGGAACGCTGGAAGTGTCCTTCACGATAGCCCAGACCAACCGCGCCCCGGTCTTCGGCAGCGCGACGTACAACTTCTCCGTGGCGGAAGACGCGGCCGTTGGAACCGCCGTGGGCAGCGTGTCGGCCACTGATGCCGACGACGACGGCCTGACCTACAGCATTACGGCGGGCAACGGCGACGGCAAGTTCGCCATCAGCTCTGCGGGAGCCATCACCACGGCGGGAACCCTGGATTACGAGACCGACTCGTCCTACGCGCTGACGGTGCAAGCGGACGACGGCAACGGCGGCACGGCAACGGCCACGGTCAACGTCACCGTGACCGACGTGGCGGAGGCGACGACGGGTCCGCTGACCGGATTCACCCTGGTGGACGCTTCGGACCAGTCCGTGCTGGCCACGCTCACCGCCGGTTCCAGCGTGGAGGTTGCCGACCCCGACGGCGGCAGCTACGGCATCCGCGCGGACCTGGCGGTCGGCGAGAGCGTGGGCAGCGTGGAGCTGTCGCTGAGCGGAGCGAAGACGGTCTCGCGGACGGAGAACCTGGCGCCCTACTCGCTGTACGGCGACGGCGGCGCGGACGCGCTGGACGGCGCGTCTCTGCCGGCGGGGAGCTACACCCTGACGGCGACGGCCTACGCGGACGGGAACCTGGCCGGCGACGAGCTGGGGACGCTGGAGGTCTCGTTCACCATCACTCGGCCCAACCGCGCGCCGGAGTTCAGCAGCGCGACGTACAACTTCTCGGTAGCGGAGGACACGGCCACGGGAACCGCCGTGGGAACCGTCTCTGCAACCGACGCGGACAGCGACGACAGCTTGACCTACACCATCGAGTCGGGCAACGGCGGCGGCAAGTTCGCCATCGACGGGAGCAGCGGGGCCGTCACCACGGCGGGAACGCTGGATCACGAGACAACCCCATCCTACACGCTGACCGTGCAGGCCGACGACGGCAACGGCGGCACAGCCACCGTCACGGTCAACGTCACCGTGACCGACGTGGCGGAAACCTTGCCCGGCCCGCTGGCCGGCTTCACCCTGGTGGACGCCTCGGATCAGTCCGTGCTGGCGAGCCTGACCGCCGGGCTGAGCGTGGAACTGGCCGATCCGAACGGCGGCAGCTACGGTATCCGCGCGGACGTGGACGACGGCGAGACGGTGGGCAGCGTGGAGCTGTCGCTGACCGGAGCGAAGACCGTCTCCCGCACGGAGAACGTGGCGCCCTACTCGCTGTACGGCGACGGCGGCGTGGACGCGCTGGACGGCGATACCCTGCCCGCGGGGAGCTACACCCTGACGGCGACGGCCTACGCGAACAGCAATCTCGGCGGCGACGAGTTGGGGACGCTGGAAGTGTCGTTCACGGTTGCGGCGCCGGCTCCGCCCCCGTCGGACCCGGGGTTCCAGCATGGCACCACCGCCGACGGGGTGCCTTACATCCGGTTCGTGGATGCTTCCGACGCTGGCACGCCGGTGGGTGGGATGGTGGCCGGGAGCGCGGGCGGCGATACGATCACGGTAAACCCAACCACCACCACGCAGTACCTGCTGCCCCAGGGCCTGTGGTCCGACGGGACGACGCTGTGGGTCGGCCCGGGGCGCCTCGATGGACGCGGACGAGAGGCTGTACGCCTACACCCTGGCCACCGGGGCCCGGGACAGCGGCAAGGACATCCAACTTGCGGTGCCGGCGCTGTCCGACCCCAGCGACACCAGCCAGCAGCGGGGCGGGGCCAACGGGGTCTGGCTGACCGAGGACACGGTGTGGAGTTCTTCCAACCTCACGCCGGCTGTGCTGGCCTACCATCGCAAGGCGGACGCCAACGCCGTGCCGGCAGTCTCGGCTGGAGACCGGAAGTCCAGCGCGGACTTCACGAAGGCGACGCTGGAGGCGGAGGGCAACGGAACGCCGCTGGGGCTGTGGTCGGACGGCGCGGACATGTACGTGGTGGACTACCACGACGCCAAGGTCTATGTCTATGGCCTGAGCGACCAGGCTCACGTGAGGACCATTGACACGCTGAGTTCTGCGGGGAACGACAAGCCCGTGGGCGTGTGGTCCGACGGGACAACGATGTGGGTGTCGGACCACCTGCAAGGAAAGTTGTACGCCTACGCATTGGACAGCGGCGCGTGGCTCCCGAGCTGGGACGTGGAGGGGTTCGCCTCTGAAAACAACCGGCCGCAAGGGATCTGGTCGGACGGGAGCAAGATGTGGGTGGTGGACAAGTTCACCGACAAGGTGTTCATCTACGACCTGCCCGACGACGCCCGGCTGGCGAGCCTGGAGGCGACCGACGTGAACCTGGATGCGTTCTCGCCCAACGTTGCCGGATACGCGCGCAACGTGGCCGGGGACGTCACCAGTGTGACGGTGTCCGCCGAGACGGTGCGGGATGGCGCCACGGTGGCAATCACACCGGCTGACGCCGACTCCAACTCCTCCAACGGCCACCAGGTCACCCTGGTCACGAATGGCGAGACCACCATCACGGTGACGGTTACCCATGGCAGCGACACGAAAGTCTATACCCTGACGCTGACGCAGCTTGAGAACACCACCAAGCCGCTGTCGTCCGACGCGACGCTGTCCGCGCTGACCCTGAGCGGGATTGCACTGAGCCCGAGCTTCGACAGCGACACCACGCTGTACCGCTCTACGATGACCGCGACACAATTCGCGGACGGGCTGACCACCGAGGTAACAGCCACGAAGAACAACACCAACGCGGAGTTTGACATCAGTCCCGACGACGGCGACGGCGACACCATGGGACACCAGGTGAAGACCACGGGCGGCGGGGTTACCGTCGAGATCACGGTAACCGCCCAGGACGGCTCGACCCGGACCTACACCGTGCTGCTGGGAGAAATCCGGCGAGACCCGGACGAGGACTTTTCCATAAATCTGGTACCCGGAAGCACGGCATATGACATATGGTCCGACGGCGAGACCATGTGGGTTCTGTACTCGTCGACTTCAGAAACAGAACTGTTTGCCTACGATCTGGAAACGAAAGCGCGGACGCCCGAACGGGACTACCATCGAAACTACCACAAGGAGCACCGCATTTGGGACATCGGAATGTGGTCTGACGGAAACCTGATATGGACTTCTCAAATGACTCGCTCTCCCAAGATCAAGGCCATCGACGCCACGTCTTACATCTCGACGGACTATCTGGCCGACGAATCTTTTCCCAGTACCGGGAGCGGATCCTTCCGCGACCTGTGGTCCGACGGAGAGACCTTCTGGGTGGCGAGGATAGTAATCCCGGCACACACCCTGCTGTCCTCTGTGAAAATGCTGGAAGGCAAGCTGTGGGCCTATGATTTCGAGACCAAGGACAGGAAATCGGACAAGGACCTTACCATCAACACCACGGGGGACGTCAGCCGCGATACGTTGGAGGACTGTTCCTTCGGAATCTGGTCGGACGGGACGATCCTGTGGGTGGTGTCCAACGAGGGCAACGACACCTCAACGCTGGAAGCCCACAAGCTCTCCGACGGCAGCCGGGTGCCGTCCATGGACATTCAGGTGGGTGAGGACGGCATCCTCCACCCCCGCAACATGTGGTCCAACGGCCGCACCATGTGGGTCTTGGAATCATATTTCGATCGCAGCCGCGTACCCTACCCAGTCCACGCCTACACCCTGCCGCCCAACGCCAAGCTGTTCTCGCTGGAGATGAGCGGCGTGGACTTCGGCCACTTCATCCACGGCCGCCCCAAGTACACCGCGACGGTGGGCAGCAGCGTCGATGAGACCACTGTTAGCTGGGAACAGGCCCACACCGGCGGCTCGGCGGCGGTGGCCATCAAGGCCGTGGACAAGGATGACAACGAATCCACCACCGACGCCGACATGAAGGAAGGCTACCAGGTGAGCCTGGCCGAAGGGGAGAACGTGATCACCATCACGGTGACGGCGCCCAACGGGACGGACACCTACGCCTACACCGTAACCGTCACCCGCGCTCCGAGCTGACGACGCCGGAGCAACAGGCCAGGCGCGGACAGGCGGCGCGCCCGGCCTACCGGAACCCTGCGGGGGCGGCGCCATGTGTTTGCGCCGCCCCCGTCGTTTGTCGCTGTCCGCGAGCTGTAATGCCTGTTGACGATAAAATGACATATTTTTGACGCCGTATTGAATTTATAACTACATGATAATTCCATATCTATTGAGTTGGGCTTTCGTTATATTACCGCATATTACCGCGCATTGCGGCCCGCATCGGTCTGAGCGCATGACCGTCATGCCAATAACCCAATCAGCGAAAGAGGTCGGCATCATGGCGTCGAAGATGGGCAACGGAACGATGAATGTCATCAGCGTCGGGCGGATAGCCGTGGCGGTATTCGGCGTGCTGGTGGCCTGGGGCGTGGCGATGGCTCTGATCCACGCCCTGCCGGCGCTGGCCCAGGAACCGAGCGCCGGCCCGCTGGCGGGCTTCACCCTGGTGGACGCCTCGGATCAGGCGGAACTGGCGACGCTGACCGACGGTGCCAGCGTGGAACTCACCGCCCCCGATAGTGGCAGCTACGGCATCCGCGCCAACCTGGCCGACGGCGAGAGCGTGGGCAGCGTGAGCCTGGAGTTGAGCGGCGCCAAGTCAGTCGGCCCCAGGACGGAGAACCTGGCGCCCTACTCGCTGTACGGCGACCATCGAAGCGGCGCAGCCAGGCACCTGGACGGTGAGTCTCTGCCGGCGGGGAGCTACACCCTGACGGCGACGGCCTACGCGAACAGCAATCTCGGCGGCGACGAGCTGGGCACCCTGGAAGTGTCCTTCACGATAGCCCAGACCAACCGCGCGCCGGTCTTCGGCAGCGCGACGTACAACTTCTCCGTGGCGGAGGACGCGGCCACGGGAACCGCCGTGGGCAGCGTGTCGGCCACTGATGCCGACGACGACGGCCTGACCTACAGCATCGAGACCGGCAACGGCGACGGCAAGTTCGCCATCAGCTCTGCGGGAGCCATCACCACGGCGGGAACCCTGGATTACGAGACCGACTCGTCCTACGCGCTGACGGTGCAAGCGGACGACGGCAACGGCGGCACGGCAACGGCCACGGTCAACGTCACCGTGACCGACGTGGCGGAAACCTTGCCCGGCCCGCTGGCCGGCTTCACCCTGGTGGACGCTTCGGATCAGACCGTGCTGGCCACGCTCACCGCCGGTTCCAGCGTGGAGGTTGCCGACCCCGACGGCGGCAGCTACGGCATCCGCGCGGACGTGGATGCAAACGCCAACATCGGCAGCGTCCGACTGGCACTGAGCGGGGCCAAGACGGTCTCGCGGACGGAGAAAGTGGCGCCCTACTCGCTGTACGGCGACGGCGGCGCGGACGCGCTGGACGGTGCGTCTCTGCCGGCGGGGAGCTACACCCTGACGGCGACGGCCTACGCGAACAGCAATCTCGGCGGCGACGAGCTGGGCACCCTGGAAGTGTCCTTCACGATAGCCCAGACCAACCGCGCGCCGGTCTTCGGCAGCGCGACGTACAACTTCTCCGTGGCGGAGGACGCGGCCACGGGAACCGCCGTGGGCAGCGTGTCGGCCACTGATGCCGACGACGACGGCCTGACCTACAGCATTACGGCGGGCAACGGCGACGGCAAGTTCGCCATCAGCTCTGCGGGAGCCATCACCACGGCGGGAACCCTGGATTACGAGACCGACTCGTCCTACGCGCTGACGGTGCAAGCGGACGACGGCAACGGCGGCACGGCAACGGCCACGGTCAACGTCACCGTGACCGACGTGGCGGAGTCGTCCCCCGGCCCGCTGACTGGCTTCACCCTGGTGGACGCTTCGGATCAGACCGTGCTGGCCACGCTCACCGCCGGTTCCAGCGTGGAGGTTGCCGACCCCGACGGCGGCAGCTACGGCATCCGCGCGGACGTGGATGCAAACGCCAACATCGGCAGCGTCCGACTGGCACTGAGCGGGGCCAAGACGGTCTCGCGGACGGAGAACGTGGCGCCCTACTCGCTGTACGGCGACGGCGGCGTGGACGCGCTGGACGGCGGGTCCCTGCCGGCGGGCAGCTACACCCTGACGGCCACGGCCTACGCGGACGGGAACCTGGCCGGCGACGAGTTGGGGACGCTGGAAGTGTCCTTCACGGTTGCGGCGCCGGCTCCGTCCCCGTCGGACCCGGGGTTCCAGCATGGCACCACCGCCGACGGGGTGCCTTACATCCGGTTCGCGGATGCTTCCGACACAGGCACGCCGGCGGGTGGGTTGGTGGCCGGGAGCGCGGGCGGCGATACGATCACGGTAAACCCAACCACCACCACGCAGTACCTGCTGCCCCAGGGCCTGTGGTCCGACGGGACGACGCTGTGGGTGTCGGCCCGGGGCGCCTCGATGGACGCGGACGAGAAGCTGTACGCCTACACCCTGGCCACGGGAGCCCGGGACAGCGGCAAGGACATCGCGCTGGCGGTGCCGGATATGCCCGATCCCGACAAACCCAACGACCAACGGGACGGAGCCACGGGTATCTGGATGACCGCCGACACCATCTGGGCGTCGGCGGGGCTGATCGACGACGTGCTGGCCTACCACCGCACGGCGGACACTAACGATCCCGCCCAATTCGCCGCGGGAGACCGCAAGACCGGTTCGGACATCGACGCGCTGCCGAGTGAGGCCGCGACGCCGGTGGGTCTGTGGTCGGACGGGACGGACATGTACATCGCCGACTACAGAAGGGGGCGCATTTACGTGCACCGGCTCTCCGACCAGGCCCACGTGAAGACGCTGCGGACGACGGACGGCAACCGCAACCCGGTGGGGTTGTGGTCGGATGGAACGACGCTGTGGGTGGGAGACTCCCACGACGAGAAGGTGTACGCCTATACGTTGTCCGACTGGAGCCGGAACCCTGATCTGGACCTCAATACGCTGTCCAGCGAGAACGGCCGCCCGCAGGGCATCTGGTCTGACGGCAGCAAGCTGTGGGTGGCAGACAAGCACAGCGACAAGGTGTTCATCTACGACCTGCCCGACGACGCCCGGCTGGCGAGCCTCGAAGTCAGCGACGTGAACCTGGATGCGTTCTCGCCCAACGTTGCCGGATACGCGCGCAACGCGGCCGGGAACGTCACCAGTGTGACGGTGTCCGCCGAGACGGTGCGGGATGGCGCCACGGTGGCAATCACACCGGCTGACGCCGACTCCAACTCCTCCAACGGCCACCAGGTCACCCTGGTCACGAATGGCGAGACCACCATCACGGTGACGGTTACCCATGGCAGCGACACGAAAGTCTATACCCTGACGCTGACGCAGCTTGAGAACACCACCAAGCCGCTGTCGTCCGACGCGACGCTGTCCGCGCTGACCCTGAGCGGGATTGCACTGAGCCCGAGCTTCGACAGCGACACCACGCTGTACCGCTCTACGATGACCGCGACACAATTCGCGGACGGGCTGACCACCGAGGTAACAGCCACGAAGAACAACACCAACGCGGAGTTTGACATCAGTCCCGACGACGGCGACGGCGACACCATGGGACACCAGGTGAAGACCATGGGCGGCGCGGTTACCGTCGAGATCGCGGTAACCGCCCAGGACGGCTCGGCGCAGACCTACACCGTGCGCATTGGAGCTATAACGCCTGTTCCGGAAAAGGATGTGCCTGCCGACCTTGGGTCGATTCGGCAGTCGCTATACGACATCTGGTCCGATGGCGAAACCATGTGGGTGCTGCAAGTGGCCAGAAATTTCGGAGGGAAGGGAATATTAGCCTTCGATATGGAGACCGGAGAGTACAACAGGAGTCTTGAGTATCGAAACTGGGCCGACGACCACTATTTCCATGCCGGGCTGTGGTCCGACGGCGACACGATATGGATTTCGGAGAGCCGCAATTCCTCAATCAGAGTCGGCAACACCTTGATCGAAGCGATTGACGCGCAGTCGCACGGTCACGGCGTCTATATCCCCGGGCAGTCTTTCATCAGTCGGGATGACGCCAAGGCAGTTGCCAACAAGCGGCCGGGACCCCGTGACTTATGGTCCGATGGCGAGACGATATGGGCGGCGTACACCAGCCACTTTGGCGACCACAGTGCATGTGACTCCACCGCTCACAAGATGGCCGCAGGAGGGCTGAAGGCGTACGACTTCGAGACCAAGGCAAGGAAGGCGTCGGCGGATATTGATATTGCCACAACCGGCAAGTACGACCAGTCGTATGAGTGCCCCATGTCCTTCGCCATCTGGTCAGACGGCACCATCCTCTGGGTCCTTTCAAGTATGCACGATGCCACCTCCCAGTTTGAAGCCCACTCGCTCTCCGACGGCAGCCGCATGCCTTCGATGGACATCCCAGTGGGTGAGGATGGACTAACCCATCCTCGTGGGATGTGGTCCGACGGTCGCACCATGTGGGTTCTGGTTTGGGAAGAACGTTGTTTCGATTGCGAAGAAACTAGTACGGGCATCTACGCCTACGCCTTGCCGCCCAACGCCAAGCTGTTCTCGCTGGAGATGAGCGGTGTGGACTTCGGCCACTTCATCCACGGCCGGCCCAAGTACACCGCAACCGTGGCCAACAGCGTCGCCGAGACCACCGTCACCTACGAACAGGCCCACACCGGCGGCTCGGCGGCCGTGGCCATCAGCGCCGTGGACAAGGATGACAACGAATCCGACGCCGACGCCGATGGCAAGGTGAGCCTGGCCGAAGGGGAGAACGTGATCACCATCACGGTGACCGCGCCCAACGGGACGGACACCTACGACTACACGGTCACCGTCACCCGGGAGTCCTGAAGCCGAAAGACATCCAGGTCGCCATGACCGGTCACGAAATCCTCAACGATTGCGGTTGGACAGGTTTCACCACCGAGGCGACGTCAGCAACCGCTGGGCCACGTCGGCTATCGGCGCGGCGTCCAATAGAGCGCCGTTACGGTACCTGCTCCTCCTGTGCCGGCGCCTCGCCACGTCTCATGCGGTAACCGACCCTTGGCTCGGTCAGGATGTAGTGCGGGTTGCCGGCTTCGTCGCCCAGCTTCTGGCGCAGCCTCCTCACGATGGTCCGCACCAGTCCTGCGTCGCCGGAGTGAGCGACGCCCCACACGCGCAGCAGCAACTGGTCGTGGGTCAACACCATGCCGTCATGGGACGACAACTCGGAGAGCACCGCGTACTCGGTGGCGGTCAGCTCCACCGGATGTCCGGACAGCGTTACCTCCCGTTCGGCGTAGTTGACGCTCAGGTCCCCCAGGACGTAAGGCGGGGGCTGCGCGGCCCGTCCCAGGCCGGCCCGCTGGCGCAGGGCCGCTCTGATACGCGCCGCCAGCTCCGAAGCGGAGAAGGGCTTGACCACGTAGTCGACCGCCCCCATATCCAGGGCCCGGATGACGTTCTCCTCCTGGCCATAGGCGGACACGAAGATCACCGGCACGTCGGTGGTGGCCTGGATGGACTGCATCAACTCGAGGCCGCCGCCGCCCGGCAGCATGAGGTCCAGTAGCACCAAGTGTGGCCGCTCCACCGCTACCAAGCTGGGCACATTCTCCGGGTCGGCGGTCACCACCGGATGGTAACCCGCCCGGGACAGAGCGTCCCGAATGTAACGCAACGCCAAGGGGTCGTCGTCCACCGCCAGCACCCGGGTCCGCCCTCGTCCCGACCGACTGGAACGGGATGGGGCTGCGACAGCGCCGGATGTGGCATCTTCCACCGTCGGAAGGGTAAATGTGAACTGTGCGCCCAGGTTCGGACCCCCGCTCTCGGCCATGATGCGACCTCCGTGGGCCTCAACGATCCCCTTGCAAATCGCCAGGCCCAAGCCCGACCCTGCCGGGTCCTGTCCCCGGCGTCCGCCTTCGCCGGGGGCGTACTTCCGGAACAAGTGCGGCAACTGCTCGGCGGTTATGCCCCGCCCGCTGTCCCACACTGACACCTCCACGTGGAGGCCCCGCCTCTCCGCGCTCACCCCGATGGGGAAGGTCTCGGGGGAATACCATGCAGCGTTGGTCAGCAGGTTTCCCAGCACCTGCACGATGCGCCGGCGGTCTGCCATCACCTGCGGCAGGTCCGGCGCAAGGTCGAGGTCAAGCCGGTCCCGACCCAGGGCCTTCAGGAAGATGTCGCGGGCCTGGTCCACCAATGTCGCCAGATCAGTGGGCTCCGGAGAGACCGACAACGTCCCGGTCTCGATGCGGGCCACGTCCAGCAGGTCGCTGATCAGCCCCCGCATATGGTCGGCCTGGTCCAAGATGATGCGGAAGAACTGTCTCATTTCCGCCGGGTCCAGCACCGCCCCATTGTCCAGCAGGGTGGTGGCCGCTCCCAGGATGGAGGTGAGCGGCGTCCGGAGTTCGTGGCTTACCATCCCCAGGAACTCCGCCCGCAGCCGCTCCGTCTCCTCCAGGGACGTCAGGTCTTGTATGGTCACCACGTAGGAGTCGATGCCGCCCTCTGTCGAGCGGATGGGCGTGGCGTTCACCAAGGTGGTAACGCTCCTCCCGTCCGGCAACCGGATGGTGATCTCCTCCGCCCGCACCGTCTCTCCCGTGCTCAGCGCCTGGGTCAGCGTGAACTCTTCCAAGGACACTACCTGTCCGTCGGCTCGCCGGAAGGTGAGGGTGCTCAGCACCTGCCCGACGGACCCTTCGGCGTCCAGCAGGACGCCCACGATGCGTCGGGCCTCACGGTTAATCGACTTCACAACCCCTTGCTGCGCGTCGAACACCACCACGCCCACCGGTGAGGTGTCCAACAGGGTTTCCAGGTCCGCTCGGGCCCGCAGTTCCTCCCGGTGGCGGCGAGCGTTGGCTATGACCAGCGCCGCCTGAGCGGCGAACGTCACCAGCGTCTCCTCGTCCTCTCGGCCGAAGTCGGCACCGCCCTCCTCCCTAGCCAGGTAGATGAATCCCACGCTGCGGCTTCCGTGGCGCACCGGGGCCGCCAAAAAGGCCGCCACTTGCACCGGGGAACGCATCTCGGGCAGGCCCAACTCGCGGAGGCGGCCCGACAGGTCCCCTACGCGCAGCGGCCCAGTGATCCCGCCCAGGTACTCGTAGAACTGCATCGCGTCGGGCATTTCACCCAACTGTCTGGCCTCCTCAGCATCCAAGCCCGAGGTCAGGAAGTCTTCCACAACCCCGGCATCGTCCACCAGCGTGATGACTCCGTACCGCGCTCCCGTCAGCGTCCGAGCCGCGTCCAACACCACCTGGAGCACGGTGTCCAGGTCCAAGCTCTCGCTAATGCGCAGACTGGCCTCGCTGAGCCGCGACAACCGGGCAACCTGGGCAGCCGCTCCCGCATCTCCAATGGTCTCCGACATGCTCTCTACCGCCAACTACGTTGGAACTGATCGCGCAAAACCGTTGTAAAAATGGTTGATTTTAGTTACATGACTATCGTCAGCTATTCCTGAAGACGCGGTCTAAGTCGCGCCGCCGCCCCAACAGTGCAAGGCGGCTCCGCCCTGGAATCTCACCAGGGAACACCGAACTGATCCCCGCTCAGGCCACCGCACGGGTAGCCTGGACCGGATTGGGTCTGCGTCTTCGCTTCCCCAGCCGGTATTGCGCTGCAAGCGCCGGTCTCAGTTGCCCCGAGATCACGCCCCAGTACGTCCACACGTGCTTCACTCGCTTCCTCGCGGGTACGGAGAAGGCGACGTGAACGCCATTGCCGATGGGTGCAACCCGTCGACGTGGGATACGCTCGGAACAGCCGAGCAAACGTCGGGCCAGCACCAGAGCCGCGGCCTGGTGCACGCTGAGCCCGTAACGTTCCATGAACTTGACCCGGCCGATGACAGAACTGAAGGCCGGGTTGACCTGATGTACTTCCACTCCCTCTCGATAACCACGGGAGAGGAAGTACGCCTTGATCTTGCCGTAGCTGAAAGATGACAGCATCCGGCTGTATCGGCGAGACTCTCCCTCCAATGCGGCCTTCTTCTGCCGGAAGTCAAGCCTCTCCATGACGATGGGCTTGCCCGCCTCTCGGGCGTAGTCCACAACGCTCGCCACGGCGTCGCCGATGATGGCCTCAGCCTGGTGTTGCGACTTGCCGTAGGTCACCAGCGGCACGCTGAACGCATGGACGTAGTTCCCAGAGGCATCGGTCTCACAAACTGCCAAGTGATCGGCGTTCAGATCCACACCGATGGCTCCACGGTTCCGATCCGTCACCACCAGCACTTCCATCATGTCCGTGGTGGCGAACACCCGCCAGCCCTTGCGGTCCCGCTTGAACCGGTAACTGATGGCTTGGCCCAGCTCAGTGGCCCTAGCCGCCTTCTCGCCATTCTCACGACGGTACCGCGCATACTCCGCACTACTTTCGAGAGCCGCCAAGATATGCTCGTGGCCGTGGTTGAAATGGACACCACGAATGGTCAGGTACTTCCCATGCTGCGGCGCGAGGCAGTCCGGCAGCCGCAGCCGGAGCGTCAGAGTGCCGTCGTCAGCCACCGTGGCCACGCACAACTGGCAACCCCCGGTCTCATCCCTGCTGCCCAGCACGAAGAACTCGTCACTGCGCGAATCACGCCAGTCCTTCAGCCAATCCCTGTGGCTCGCGTAGCCGTTCTTCTCGAGATGCTGTTGCTTGCGCCAGAGCTTCTTGGATCCGAAGCACAGCCGTACCCGCTCCGACTCTATGTCCGCCTCCAGCGCCAGCAGCCTGGAACGCAGGTTACCGAGGCGCCGCCTCTTGTGGTGTACCTGCTGCCACCGCCCACGCTCGGCCGCATCAGCAACCTGCCGCTCGGCACGCGCAATCTGCCGGCGCAGGCCATCTACCCGTAACTTCTGCTGCTCTTCGACCGACGATACCTTGCCCTCCAGCGACACCCGCACCCCGTTGAACATCCGCGCCGGTATCCGGTACCGCTTCAGATAGGAATTCTTCAGCGCCGTCGCCGAACGGCCGGCCGACACGCCGGCGAACAACTTACGCTGCACCTTGCCGTACAGCTCGCCATAGGCGTCAAGCGCAGCATCACCAGGAGCATGCTCCACACCGCCGTAATCGCGACAACGGGTTTGGTAGGTACCAGGACCGGACATCAGCCCTCCTGCGCCGCCGCCAACGCCCGCTCCGCACGCCGGCGCGCTGAACGTCTCCCATAAAGCCGAGCACACAACGAGGTCATCACCTCCGTCACGTCCCTGACCAGATCATCCTCAAGCTCGCCCTCCTCCATCACCAGAATGCGGGCTCCCCGTCCCGACAGCGCCGCCTCCACGTACTCAAACCCGAAACGGCTCAACCGCTCCCGATGCTCCACCACGATTGTCCCCACGGTGTGATCCGCCACCAGACGCCGCAGACGCCGACGGTTGCCATTCAGACCGGGCCCGATCTCCTTCACCACCTCATCGGGCCGACAGCCCTGCTGCGTCGCCCATTCCACGACCCGGCCCACCTGCCGGTCCAGATCATCTTTCTGATCAGCCAATGAAACCCGAGCGTAGACCACGCAACGTCCATCATTTTCCGGCGGTACGACCACGTAATAACGGCCATTGGGCAACTGCTCTATCTCAAGCTCGGGCGGCAACTTTCCCGAATGGTGCATTCGTGCCGTGGTGGCCTTGTCGAAACCGTACAGGCGGCCCCAAGCGGTGAGACTGATGCGACGACTAACAACGTCCATAATTAACTAGAATAGACTAAATTGGCAACAGTTGCCAACCCCAATGAGGTAAGACAATACGCAACTGATGTAACAAATGATGATCAATCAAGAAGTATTTATACCAAAAACGAGCGACGTCACCACGTTCTCGCTTGCCAACCTGGGGAATTGCCTGGCTAGGCTTGACGCAATTCAAGCGGCGTAAGCCCGAATCCACCGAAGAGATTTGGTGAGGCTAGTCGGAAGGCGATGGGCAGTGGGGAAAGGGGAAGATAGAGTCCTGATCCAGATGTTGCGGCCCGATGGAGAATGAAACGGCCAGATGGACGTGGTGTTGACGGATCTTGATCGTCGAAGGTCTGGTCGGGTGTGGGTAGTGAGCGCCACGGACCGCGGGCGCTGACGGCCGAAGGTGGTTGCGGAGGGGGACATCAGCCGGGCGGATGGCAGCAGGAGATATGCTGGTTCCAGCCTGAACGCGGGACAGTCAGGGCTATGGATGCCTTGGCGGACGGGCCAAGCGTCGTGGGTGGAGCAGAGTTTGACTGGCTTCGCCCCATCCCTTCGGTGGATTTGGGCCAGTGCACTGCCTTCTTCATGCCGGTTCCTCCGTCTCCTCCTTGGCCATGCGGTAGCCGACGCGAGGCTCGGTGAGGATGTAGGTGGGGTTCTGCGCGTCGTCGCCCAGCTTGCGGCGGAGCCTCTTCACCACCTCGCGCACCTGCCAGGGCTCTCCGGCCCTCTCCGGTCCCCAGACCCGCTGCAGCAGCATGTCGTGGGTCAACACCCGCCCGGCATGGACCGAGAGTTCGTAGAGCAACGCGTACTCCGTGGCCGTCAGCTCCACCGGACGCCCCGCCAGCGTCACCCGGCGTCGGGCGTAGTCGATGTTCAGCCCGTCCGTATCGTAGGGTTCGGACGGCTCGGCCTCGTAGGGTGCGACGCGCCGGCGCAGGGCGGCCCGGATCCTCGCGGCAAGCTCCGTGGGGGAGAAGGGTTTCACCACGTAGTCCGACGCTCCCATGTCCAGGGCCCTGGCGACAACGTCGTCCTGCCCGTACATCGACAGGAAGATCACCGGTACGTCCTCGCTCTTGAGGATGTCCTTCATTACCTCGAACCCGTCGTTCCCGTGCAGCATCAGGTCGAGCAGGACCAGGTGGGGACTCTCCTCCTCCATCAGGCGGGGCACGTCCTCGGGGTTCCCGGTTACTATGGCGGCATACCCGGCCCGGTCCAGGGCGTCGCGAACGTACCGGAGCGCCTGGGGATCGTCGTCCACAGCAAGGACCCGCACCTTGCCCCGCACCGGACTGCGGGAGCCTCGGGCGGCAACCGCTGGCGTGTGCCCGCGGCCCATGCCTTCCCCGTCACCCACCGGGATGGTGAAGGTGAACCGCGCCCCCAGGCCTGGTCCTTCGCTCTCGGCCCAGATGCGTCCCCCGTGAGCCTCGACGATGCCCCGGCAGATGGCCAGTCCCAGACCGGAGCCGGCGCCGCCGCTCCTCCGGTCCGCGCCCTCGGGCCGCGAGAACCTCCGGAACAGATGCGGCAGCTGCTCGGCGGGGATGCCCCTGCCCTCGTCGGCGACGGACACCGCGACGTGGACGCCGTCCCGCACCACGCTCACCTTTATCGACGAACCCTGCGGCGAGTTGGTCGCGGCGTTGGCGAGCAGGTTGTCCAGCACCTGGACGATGCGCCGCCGGTCGGCCACAACCGGGGGCAGCTCGGGCGCGAATTCCGTGTGGAGCTCTTCCCTTCCCTTCCCGTTCAGGAACCTTTCCGCAGCCTGGTCAACCATCTCGGCCACGTTGGCCAGCGAGGGCTCTACCGACAGCGTGCCCGTCTCGATGCGGGCCACGTCCAGGAGGTCGCCGATCAACTCCCGCATACTGTCGGACTGGTCACGGATGATCCGATGGAACTGGCGCATCTCGGCGGGGTCCAGGTCCGCCTCCAGCAGCGTGTCGGCCGAACCCTTGACGGCGGCCAGCGGGGTCCTCAGCTCGTGGCTCACCATGGCTAGGAACTCGGCCCGCAGCCGTTCCTGCTCCTGTAGCGGCGCCAGGTCCTGCAGGGTCACCACGTAGGAGGTGATCCTGCCCGCCTCCGATCGGATGGGCGTGGCGTTGAGGAGAACCATGACGCTCCGGCCGTCCGGCACCCGCAGGACGAGCTCCTCGGCCCGCACCGTCTCCCCCGCGCTCAACGCTTCGGGAAGGCTGAACTCCTCCAGGGAGACCTCCCGCCCGTCGGAGCGGCGGAAGGTCAGCACGTGGAGGAGCTGCTCCGGCGATTGGTCTTCGTCCCGCAGGCTGTCGACGATGCGCGTCGCCTCGCGGTTGAAGGAAACCGGCGCCCCGTTCCTGGCGTCGAAGACCACGACCCCCACCGGCGAGGTGTCCACCAGCGTCTCCAGATCGGTCCTGGCCCGACGCTCCTCCCGGTATCTGCGGGCGTTGGCGATGACCATCGCCGCCTGGGAGGCGAACATCACCAGCGTCTCCTCGTCATCCCCCACGAACTCCGGGCCGGACTCCTCCCTTGCCAGGTAGACGGTGCCCACGCTCCGGCCCAGGTGACGGACGGGCGCCGCAAGGAAGGGGCCGGCGGGCACCGGCAGGCCCGGATCTGCGAGCCCCTGCGATGAGAGGTAGCCCGGTAGGTCGGACAGCCTGAGCGGTCCGGGAATCCTGCCCAAGCGCTCGAAGAACCACGCCCCGTCTGGCACATTCCACAGCCGATCCGCCTCTTCGGGCGTCAGACCGGAGGCAAGGACGTCCTCCGCCCGTCCTTCTTCGTCCAGGAGGATGATCGCCCCGTAGCGGGCCCGGGTCAGGTCGCGGGCCGAGTCCAGGACGTCCTGCAGCACCGCGTCGAACTCCAGGCTCTCGTTGATGCGGAGGCTGGCCCCGCCCAGCCTTGCGAGACGCTCCCTCAGGGACGATACCTCCTCGTCCCGCCTGTCTGGCTGGTCCATCTCTTCTCTCCTGGTTGCCGGCTGGATTCGGGCCTTTCTGTGGGTCCAGGGGTCATATTACCGCTTTCTGGGCCTTTTTTACAACAAGTTTTACAGCATAGGGGTTGCTTTTTACGTACATGTTATAGCCCGTGGCTATAATGAATTGGCTATTTGTGCCAATTGACTTTAGAGATGCTCGCGTGGCGCTCGTCAGGCGCGGAATGCTGCCAATCGAGGAGGAGCTAGACCATGACTAACGGAAACCGCCGGAACATCCTTCGCGCCAATCGCCTGCCGCTGCTGGCGGCCCTGGCTCTGTTGGCCGCCCTTGCCGTCCTGTTGACGCCGGGCCAGGCGGGCGCCCAGTCGGCTTCCAGGGACGCCACGCTGAGCGCGCTGACGCTCAGCAGCGGCCTCAGCCCCTCGTTCGAAGCGGGCGTCACCAGCTACACCAGCGCCGTCCGCAACAGCACGATGCAGGTCACCGTGACCCCCACCAAGAATGACTCCAACGCCACGCTGTCCTACAACTCCGCGGACGCAGACGCCGCCACCGGCCACCAGGTGGACCTTGAGGTCGGCGAGAACGTCATCGTCGTGACCGTCACCGCCGCCGCCGGCGTGACCATGAAGGAGTACGTGATCAGGGTCTGGCGCCACCCCGACGTGGATCTAATTGCCACGAACAGAACATCAGCTAGCCAATCCAACAAGACCTTGCCCTCCGGAAGCTCAAACCTCCATCAAAAGTTCACCACGGGTCCCAGCAGGCAGGGCTACACCATCAACGCCGTACGCCTGAACTTCTCTTTGAGAGGCAGTGCTTCCGACGAGTGGGACGTGACCATTCGCAAAGACAGTGACAACTCGTTGGTCGGTGAGTTCCACGTAGCTGACAGCGGCGGCACGGGGGATTTGACAATCCCCGCCGCCAGGCCGATCCACCTCCAGCCGGACACCACGTACCGAATCATGGTGTTTAAGCGCAGCGGCACCTGGAGGCTGGGGTTGTACAGCGGGGTCTCATCTGGAGTAGGAAGCAATTCCCTTCCCGGATGGTCATTCGAAAACAAGTACTGCACTGGTTCGTGGCGAAACTGCACCGCCACAGTTGCCAGTCGTACGCTGAAAATCCGCTTCTCCGGCGGAGAGGTGGACTCCACCGACCCGGTGCTCTCCAACGCCATCTTCCAGGGCAACAAGATCACCCTGACCTACGACGACCTGCTGGACGAGGCTTCCACGCCGGCGACAAGCGCCTTCACGGTGAATGTCAATAGCTCCGCCGCCACGGTCAGCAGCGTGGCCGTAAGCGGCCGCGAGGTGGTGCTGACGCTCGCCTCGTCGGCGGCGAGCGGCGCGACGGTCACGCTCAACTACACCGTCCCCGGGTCCAACAAGATCCGCAACACCGGGCGGCGCGACGCCGCGGCGCTGAGCAGCCAGGCCGTCACGGCCGTGCACACGAAGAAGCTCAAGTCCCTGACCGTGGGCGGGATCATGGTGGACGGGTTCGATCCTGACACCCGCGAATACACCGTCAATCTGCCCTACGAACGAAGGGGGTCGATTAACGTCACCGCGACGGCCCAACATGGCGACTCGTATACGAAGATCCGCACCAACGGCAACTCCTGGAACGGCGGCCACAGGGAGCCGGCGACGGGGTACGAACGGCTGGAGCTGGGCGCGAACGACGTGAAGATCCGGGTCTACGAACAGTGCTGCAGGATGCCCCTGGGCACGCCCACGTACTACACCCTCACCATCAACCGGGCGGAACCGCCAAGCCGCTTCGGACCGTTCGTGGGCAACCTGCCCAAAGGTCGTCATGCCGGCTCGCTTGTGGTCAATGCGGACAATTGCCTTGACCTGACGGAATACAGCTCAGCGTGCGCGGCGCCCTTGACGCGGTCCGAGCGGGCCAACACCCAGAACCTGGCCATCAAGATCAGCGTGTGGCCGCCGGAGAGCCAGGGTTCGATGCGCGGCTATCGGATCCTGCGGACCCGCTACGAGGATGGGTCGGCGCCGTCGTTTCGGGGGTTGCCTTACGACACGACGGAGCGTGACGACATGATCGCCGGCGCCGGCGCAATCACCACGCTCCTGCCGTACACCAGCACGTGGATCGCGCACCATGACGCAGACATCGAGCACGGCTATTGCTACGTCTACGTCGTTCAGGCCGTGGGCGGCACCACGGCGAACCCCGTCTACGCCGGGGCCTTCAACTGGGTGGACGCGGGCACCCTCTCGCTCACGCCCAAGTGGAGCTGGGAACTCAGACCGGAGTGCATACCCAGCTACACCGGGTCAAGCGCGCCGGAGGATGCCCCGTCCGCCCCACAGAACCTGGCGGCCACGGCGGGCGAGGACAGCATCGCTCTCACCTGGGACGCCTCCGCCGGGGCCGCGAGCTACCGCGTCCTGCGCCGCAACCAGGAGGATGTGCTGTACGTCGAGATCGCCACCACCACCACCAACTCCTACACGGACACGACCGTCGTGGTCGCCCAGGGCTACGCCTACCAGGTGCAGGCCAGCAACGACTCCGGCGACAGCGAGTCCTCCGAGCACGTGCTCGCGATGATCGACCCACCCGCGCCCGACGCCCCCACCGGCCTGGAGGCCGGCATCGGGGAGGACTCGGTCATACTCTCCTGGGATGCCTCCGACGACGACACGATCACCAGCTACATGATCACCCGGGACGTGCGGGACGCCGACCCGCCACAGACGGTGCTGCTGCGTCGCAAGATAGGAGAGACCCACCAGGTCACCGACAGCAGCCCGGAGGAAGGCGCGGCCTACACCTACAGCGTCACGGCCATCAACGCCGGCGGCCGCAGCGACGCCGCCACGGTGGACGTGGACTTCCCCGAGGCCAACGACGACCTGGAGGCCCCCACGGGGCTGGCCGCCACGGTGAGCGGCGGCACGGTGGTCCTCGCCTGGGACGCGGTGGATGACGCCACCGGCTACCACGTGCTGCGCCAGGGCCCCGGCGAGACGGCGCACACCCAGGTCGGCGCGCCCACCACCAACGCCTACACCGACACCGGGGTGACCGGCGGCAGCAGCTACTCCTACCAGGTGCGGGCCGTGGACGACGACGGGGCCGGCAGTCTCACCGGCGCGGTGACGGCGGACGTTCCGGCGGCGCCCGACGCGCCCGCCAACGTGCAGGCCGCGGCGACCAGCGCCTCGGTGACCCTCACCTGGACGGCGCCCGGGGAGACCCTCTCGGGGTATTTCGTGTACCGCAAGGTGCGGAATGCCGACCCGCCGGAGGATTTCGCGTTCCACAACGTGGCCGATGCCGAAGCTACCAGCTACACCGACGCGACGGTGGAGGCGGAGACGGCCTACGCCTACTACGTGGTGGCGGCGAGGTCTGCGCTGGAGTTGAGCGCACCGTCGGCGACGGTGGAGGTGGACACGCCGGCGGCAAGCCCGTTCACGGGGTTCACGCTGGTCGACGCCTCGGACCAGAGCGTGCTGGCGAGCCTGACCGACGGGGCGAGTGTTGAGCTGTCCGACGCGAGCGGCGGCAGCTACGGCGTCCGCGCCAACCTCGCCGTCGGCGAGACGGTGGGCAGCGTGAAGCTGGAGCTCACGGGCGCGAAGTCGGTCACCAGGACCGAGAACACGGCCCCCTACTCGCTGTACGGCGATTCCTACGAGGGAGACGAGTCGGACCTGCACGGCCAGTCGCTGCCGGCGGGCAGCTACACCCTGACCGCCACGGCCTACTCGGAGCGGGCCGGAGGCGGCGACGAGCTTGGCACGCTGGAGGTCTCCTTCACGGTGACGCAGGCCAACCGCGCCCCCGCATTCGGCAGCGGGACCTACAGCTTCTCCATCGCCGAGGACGCGTCAACCGGCGCCGCCGTGGGCAGCGTGTCCGCCACCGACGCGGACGGCGACGGCATCACCTACAGCATCGAGTCGGGGAACGGCGACGGCAAGTTCACCATCGACGGGAGCACGGGCGCCATCACCACGGCGGGGGCGCTGGACCACGGGACCACGCCCTCCTACGCGCTGACCGTGCAGGCCGACGACGGCGAGGGAGGCACCGACACCGCCACGGTGAACGTCACCGTGACCGAGGTGGATGAGCCCAGCACGAACCCGCTTACCGGCTTCACGCTGGTGGACGCCTCGGACCAGAGCGTGCTGGCAACGCTCACCGCCGGGACCAGCGTGGCGCTGGCCGACCCCAACGGCGGCAGCTACGGCATCCGGGCCGACGTGGACTCGAGCGCCGCCATTGGCAGCGTGCGGCTGGTGTTGAGCGGCGCGAAGTCGGTCACCAGGACTGAAAGCGCCGCCCCCTACTCGCTGTACGGCGACTCCTACGAGGGAGCGGCATCGGATCTGCACGGCCAGGCGCTGCCGTCGGGCAGCTACACCCTGCGTGCCACGGCCTACTCGGAGGGGTCGGCAGGGGGCGACGAGCTTGGGACCCTGGAGGTGTCGTTCACGATTACAGCGGGCAATTAGGGGCGGGCGGCAGTCCCTCATACCCGCAATCAGCTGGGCAGAGGCAGGACTATGAAATCGAAGACCCACGGCAAGCCAGTAAAGACTTTCGCCCCCTACAAGTCGGCGGCGGCGCTCCTGCTGCTGGCCGCCCTGGCGGCGGCGGTCGCCATCTTCATTTCCGGCGGCACAGACACCGTCCGCGCCTTCACCCTTGGCGAGCGCATCACGGACCTCGAATTCGACCTGCACAACGACAATGCCAACGCGGGCGGCATAGCGGCCGAAGGCGGTCACCTGTACGCGGCGGATCGCACCGGCGACAAAATGCACGCCTACCGCAACTCCCCGGCCGACCTGAGTACCCACGGCAACCACAATTCCTCATTGGACTTCGACCTGCACGGCAGCAACCAGGACCCCTGGGGCGTGTGGAACTACCAGGGGCACCTCTACGTGCTGGACGACGAAGACCGCCAGGTGTACGTCTACCGGTTGGATGAGGACAACTCCAACAATCACGGCGACCGGGTGACATCCAGGGAGTTCACCCTCGACTCCAGCAACGCGGATGGAAGGGGTATCTGGTCCAACGGCACTACAGTGTGGGTCGCCGACCAGGATGACGACAAACTGTATGCCTACACCCTGTCCAACGGCAACCGTGATTCCGGGAGGGACATCGACCTGCTGGGGAACAACGACGACCCCAGCGCCATCTGGTCGGACCGGACGACCGTGTGGGTATTGGACTGGGTTGACCTGCACGTGTACGCCTACGATTTGTCCGACGGAACGGCCCAGACCGGCCAGGAGTTCGCCCTGCACTCCGACGATGGTCCAGCGGTTCAACGTCATCTTGGAAGACCGCACCACCCCCAAGCTCACGTGGCGCGCACCTGAGCGACACACCGAGCGGGTGATCGGATACCGCGTATTCCGCAAGGAAGCCTCCGACAGCCGACCAATCGGCTCGTCATCGAGCCACATCCTCAACCTGCTGACCAAGCAGACCAGACTGATCGACCACATCGCAGAGCCAGACAAAATCTACGTTTACACAGTGGCGCCATACCGCCAGCTCACCCCAGCACTGGGACCGTTCTCGCCCGAGCTGCCCGTGACCACCTGGTAGCAACGCCATCGGGTCCACCCCAGCCGAGAGGAGTACCAGGCAAAACGGGCCATCCCAGCGTGGCCCGTTTTGCCGCAACCTCGCCAAACACCTCAGCCGCCCGAACCACTATAATTACATAAAAGCACCATCCTATTTCGACAACTGCGCCACGGCAGTTACACCAAACACATGCGGATGAACAGCGACCAGCCTGAACACCACGAAAAGCCCTCGGGGAAGACCTCGAAAACCGGCATCGGCGTTCCACAAAGACACGCCGACGCTTTCGAACCCCGACGGCGACGAGGCGGCAAAACCGACCTGTAAACATGCGTTTGACAGCTACAACACGGGAGCAATGCCCAGATGAGCGCCGGCAATCATCGCAGCCCCTGCTCGCTTTACGGCGACCTCCACGGCAGGTACCCGGGCGGAGCCAAGGCCGGGACCGTGATGGTCAACTCACGGTGGCAGTGGCCAGCTGACCATCGGCGTTGGCCCCTGCACACCGGACGGCAGGCCCGCGGCGGAAATCATAACCACGTCCGCCGCACCGCAACAGAACAACGCGAATTGACCTCCTGAGCGAGAGCGGCTGAGCTGCTGAAAATCGGGAACGAACATAGAAACTGGAGAACTGGAAATGCCGCTGAACCATGCAATCAGAATTGTGGCCTCCGCACGCCGCAGCGTGGCGCTGTTAGCCGTATTGGCGGCGGCGGTCGCCATCTTCATTTCCGGCGGCGCAGACACCGCCCACGCGTTCACCCAGGGCGAGCGCATCACGGACCTGGAGTTTGCCATTCCCCGAGACCCGGGGACTCCATTTGACCTTGCGTACACCAGTTCCTATTTCTACGTGGTGGACGGCGCAAGTCTTAAAGTGCACGCCTACCGCAACTCCCCAACCAACCTGAGCACCCATGGCAACGCCGATACATCCCTGGACATAACCCTGCACGCCAGCAACGATCAACCCTTCGGTGGCGCCTGGAGCAATGGTTCCCATATCTGGGTGGTGGATAGCAGCCCGGCACGTATATTCGTCTACCGCCTGGACCAGTACGACAGCAACAACCACGGCGACCGCGTGGAAAGCATGGAATTCACCCTGCACGGCGATAACGCCTACCCGCAGGGCATCTGGTCCAACGGGACCACAATGTGGGTCGCCGACCTCCAAAACGGCAAGTTATACGCCTACGAGTTGTCCAGCGGCAACCGTGATTCGGGAAAAGACATCTCCCTGCTCGGCAGCAACGACAACCCCAGGGGCATCTGGTCCAACCATACCACCATGTGGGTGACGGACAGCGAAGACGACCGCGTATACGCCTACGCGATGTCGGACGGAGCGGCACAGACCGGCAAGGAATTCGACGTGGTCTCCGCCAACGCCCGGCCGAGGGGCGCCGCGTCCGACGGGTCCACCCTGTGGGTGACCGACTGGCAGGATGACCATGTGTACGCCTACGACCTCACCCGCGCGAACCACTATCTGCACCTGAACTCGGAGGTGAACGAAGAAGACGTCCGGGGCGTTGCCGGCACCGACGACCGCTTTTACCTGAGCAACTTCCACGACCCGGACACGGTCCAGGTCTTCGACCGCTCGGACAATTCCTACGAGAGCGGTGAAACCTTCGAGACCCATGCCAACAACAATGCCGTCCGGGGCCTCTGGACCGACGGGACCCACATCTGGGTGATACAGGCGGGTTCCAGGACACTCTACGCCTACAAGGTCTCCGACGGGTCCTACGTATCCGCGTCGAGCCTGACCCTGGACAGCGACAACGAAAGCCCCCTGGACATCTGGGGCACCGACGACCGGTTCTACGTGTTGGACGTGGATGACGACCATGTCTACGCCTACAATCGCAGCACCAGCCTGCGCGTTGAAGGGGAGGGTTTCGACCTTCATACCGACAATGACGACCCCACCGGCATAGCCTCCGACGGCTCCACCCTGTGGGTGACCGATGACGACGACCTGCTCATGTACGCCTACCGGCTCACCGGGTCCCAGAAGGGCGAACGCCGCCGCGACAAGGAGTTCAAGCTGCACCGCTTCAACAATGACCCCGGCGGGGCCTGGTTTGGCGGCAAGTACATCCACGTGATCGAGACCGACAACCAGTACGGGCCGCTCCACCGCTACGACGTGGAGGACCTGCTAACCGACCCCGAGGTCACCCTGGTGCTGTCAGACCGCGCCGTCTCCGAGAACGGCGGCACGGCCACCGTCACCGCCACCCTGGACAAGGCGTCCGCCCAAGAGACCACCATCACCGTGTCGGAGAGTTCCGACGCCGTGACGCAGACCGGGACCACCCTGACCATCGCCGCCAACTCCACCACCAGTTCCGGTTCGGTGGTCCTCACCGGCGTGGACGACGACGTCTTCACCGGCAACCGGTTCGTCGCGATCAGCGGCACGGCCGTCAACACCGACGGCGTGACCCAGCCGGCCGACGTCCGCCTGGTGGTGCGGGACGACGAGACCGTGCCTCTGGAGGACGTGGAGCGCGACAGCGACCTGGACTTCAACGGCCTGAATACGGCCACCAATAACAACCCTTATGGCGTCTGGTCCGACGGCACAACCGTGTGGGTAACCGATAGCGTCGACGACAAGCTCTACGCCTACCGGATGAACCCCGGCCAGGCCGACCACGGCGCCCGGGAAACCGCCAAGGAGTTCGATCTGCACGCCGAGAACGGCAGCCCCAGAGGCATCTGGTCCGACGGCGTCACCATCTGGGTGGCCGATAGCTCCGACAACAAGCTCTTCGCCTACCGGATGGACCCCGGGGAGACCGGCCACGGCAACCGGGACACCGCCAAGGAGTTTGACCTGGACGCCAGCAACCTCAACGCCGCAGGCATTTGGTCCGACGGCGTCACCATCTGGGTGGCCGATAGAAGCGTCGTCAGGGTCTACGCCTACCGGATGGCCCCCGGGGAGTCCGGCCACGGCGGCCGGGAGTCGGGCAAGGAGTTTGCCCTGGACCCGAACAACGACTCCCCTTCTGGCGTCTGGTCCGACGCTACTACAATCTGGGTGGGCGACACCGGCGACGACAAGCTCTTCGCCTACACTCTGTCCGGCAGAAGCCGGGCCGCCGCCAAGGACCTCGACCTGCACGGCGATAACGGCCAGTCAACAGGCGTATTCGCCGACGGCACGGCCCTGTGGGTGGCGGATAGCACAGCAGACAAGCTGTTCGCCTACAGCCTGATGCCCGAGGTCACCCTGGAACTGTCAGCCCGCGCCATCTCGGAGAACGGCGGCACGGCCACCGTCACCGCCACCCTGGACAGGGCGTCCACCCAAGAGACCACCATCACCGTGTCCGAGTCCTCCGACGCCGTGAACCTGACCGGAAGCGCCACCCTGACCATCGCGGCCAACGCGACCGCCACCACTGACACCGTGACCCTCACCGGCGTGGACGACGACGTCTTCACCGGCAGCAGGTTCGTCGCGGTCAGCGGTTCCGCCGTCAACACCGACGGCGTGACCCAGCCGACGGACGTCCGACTGGTGGTGCGGGACGACGAGACCGTGCCGGTGCAGGACATGGTGCCCAACAGCACCCTGGACTTCACCGGTCTGGATGCGGCCACGAACGCCAGCCCTTGGGGCACCTGGTCCGACGGGACCACCATGTGGGTTTCCGACCCCATCGACGACAAACTGTACGCCTACCGGATGAACCATGGCGAGGCCGACCACGGCAGCCGGGACACCGCCAAGGAGTTTGACCTCCACTCCGACAATACCCTGGCCTATGGTATCTGGTCCGACGGCGCCACCATATGGACGGTAGATAATTCCGAAAACAAACTCTTCGCCTACAGGATGAACCCCGATGGTTCAGGCCACGGCGACAGGGAGGCGGGTAAAGAGTTCAATCTGCACTCCAACAACGCCAACCCCTACGCAATCTGGTCGGACGGCGTGACCATTTGGGTCCTCGACCGGCACGATGCCCATATCTACGCCTACCGAATGAATCCTGGTCAGTCCGACCATGGCCAACGGGACTCGGCCAAGGAGTTCGACCTCCACGCCGACAACACCCAACCCACGGGCATCTGGTCGGATGGCGAGACCATCTGGGTTGTGAGCGGCGCAGCACTCAAACTATTCGCCTACGATCTGTCCGATGGAAGCCGAATGGCGGACAGGGACCTCGCCGTGCACAGCGACAACGCCAACCCAACCGCCCTGTTCTCAGACGGCACGGCCCTGTGGGTGGCGAATACCTCAACCCCCAAGCTGTTCGCCTACAGCCTGCTGCCCAAGGTGACCCTGGAACTGTCGGACCGGGCCATCTCCGAGAACGGCGGCACGGCCACCGTGACCGCCACCCTGGACAAGGAGTCCGGCCAGGCTACCACCATCACCGTGTCGGAGTCCTCCGACGCCGTGAACCTGACCGGGACCACCCTGACCATCGCGGCCAACGCGACCGCCACCACTGACACCGTGACCCTCACCGGCGTGGACGACGACGTCTTCACCAGCAACCGGTTCGCCGCGGTCAGCGGCACGGCCGTCAACACCGCCGGCGTGACCCAGCCGGCCGACGTCCGCCTAGTGGTGCGGGACGACGAGACCGTGCCGCTGGAGACCTACAGCTACAACAGCGCCCTGGACTTCAACGGCCTGGATGCGGCGACGAACAACCGTCCCCGGGGCATCTGGTCCGACGGGACCACCATGTGGGTGGCGGACCACATCGACGAAAAGCTGTACGCCTACAGGATGAACCCGGGGGAAGTGGACCACGGCAGCCGAGACACCGCCAAGGAGTTCAATCTGGACGGCAGCAACTTCACTCCCAACGACATCTGGTCCGACGGCATCACCATCTGGGTGGACGATAGCAGCGCCGACAAACTCTTCGCCTACAGGATGAACCCGGGGGAAGCGGACCACGGCAGCAGGGAATCCGGCAAGGACATCACCCTGCACTCCGACAACGCTGACGCCTTTGGCCTGTGGTCCGACGGCGTGACCATCTGGGTGGCTAACGACAACCCCGACAAAGTCTTCGCCTACAAGATGCACCCCGGCGGGACCGGCCACGGCCAACGGGAAACGGGTAAGGAATTTGACCTTGACGCCGGCAATTTTGACCCCTGGAGCATCTGGGCGGACGGCGAGACCATGTGGGTAGCAGACGGCACGGCTGACAAGCTCTTCGCCTACACTCTGTCCGGCGGGGCCCGGGACATGGCTAAGGAGTCCGCGCTGCCCAGCGGCAACAGCAACCCGACGGGTGTATTCTCCGACGGCACAACCTTGTGGGTGGCAGAAAGCGGGACCAACGACAAGCTGTTTGCCTACAGCCTGCTGCCCACGGTGACGCTGGCCGTCTCGCCCACCGCCATATCGGAGAACGGCGGCACGGCCACTGTGACCGCCACCCTGGACATGGAGTCCACCCACGAGACCACCATCACCGTGTCCGAGTCCTCCGCCGACGTGACCCAGGCCGGGACCACCCTGACCATCGCGGCCGGCCAGACCGCCAGCAGCGGCAGCGTGGTGCTCACCGGCGTGGATAACACCAACGAAGACGGCTCGCGCCAGGTGGCCATCAGCGGGTCCGCCGCCAACAACTACGGCATCCTGGGCCCCGCCGACATCATGCTGACCGTCACCGACGACGACCGGCCCAACAACGCGCCGGTGGTGTCCAACCCCGTCGGCGACCGGACCGCGGACGTGGGGCAACTCTTCTCCATCGACGTGAGCCGGATCTTCACCGACCCCGACAATGATCCCCTGACCTTCTCGGTTACGCTGGGCGGCGGCCTGGACCAGTGGCTGGAATTCGACACCACCAGACTCATACTCTCCGGGACACCCCGGATTGACCACCTGGGCAACGGGCAGGTGTCCATAACGGCCACCGACGTCGGCAGTGCAACGGCCACCGATACCTTCCAGGTCACCGTTATCGAGGCCCACTTTGACGCGGTCACGCTGGTGAGCAACCTGGGTCAAGCGCCCTGCGCCAACGGGCGCAGCGTGTGCGATTTGAACCCGCAGGTGGGCTACGTGATACCCGCGGGAACCCAGCGCGCCGTGGAGTTCACCACCGGGCGCGAGGGCGCCACCCTCAACCAGGTGGTGGCGAACTTCCAGAACCGGCACCAGTGGGACGGCAACGGGCCCGAGCCCACCGCGTTCTCCGCGCCGACCCTGGAACTGTGGAGTCACCACGTCGAGGTGATCAACGCGCAACTGAGGCTGACGCAGACCATGCCGGACGCGCTGCTGGCGACTTTCACATCGAACCGCCCTCCGGACGCGGGCAACTTCGAATACCGGCTGACGGACCCCTACCAGCTGCAGGCGGACACGACGTACTGGCTCATCTTCGGCTGTGATGATTACTGCCCGTTCCCGGTGAGCCGGACCATGTCGGACCGCGAGGACCGGGACGGCATGAGCGGCTGGACCATCGCCAACGACGGGCGCCTGAGGTCCGGCGCCGACAGTGGTTGGGGCTCGCCCAGCGCGGTAATCAAGGTCGAACTGAACCGGTTCGACTATCAGCCGCCGAAACCGGAATTCCGGTCGGGCTTCACGATGTTCCAGGACCATTGGCCCAAGAATGATTTTCGGACCAGCGGAGGGAGGAGTTTCATCGGGATTCAGTTTGACCAGGAATTGGACCCGGACTCCGTGCCCGCGCCTGGTGATTTCGCCATCACTTATGTCGGCCCACGTCCACCGGCATCCTGCGACTGCAATGACCAAATCTACGGATTGGAAATCGAGAGCGTCACCATCGGGAATATCAGTTCCAAGAAAAACAGGTATTTGAAGGCGTACTTGAATCGACCCACGTTGATATTCGCACGCCACCACATCACCTACACCCCGGGCGAGAAACCCCTGCGTTCCAAGGGGCATCAGATCAACGTGGAGCCCTTCACCGAGCGGGTGGGGTACAAGACCAGCAACTATGCGGTCCAGGTCGAGCATGGCCGCTACGACCTATCGGAAGGAGAAGGCCAACTCACTTTCGATATCGTTGGCGAGAGCGACAGTTGGCCGGATGGCGGCAAACCGGGAGTATCGGGTGACGCGGTCCATGTTGCTATCATCTACGATGATGATACCGCCATGTCGGGGCATGATTACCACCCCCGGCAGTACCGGGCGACCATTCCGGCGTTCGGCAACCGGGCCACCGTCACCGTACCAATCGACGACGATTTGGTCGAACTAAAGTCGGAGAGTTTCTTGGTAGGCTTGACACATCCCCCAGCACCGGTGAACGACCACCTCATGAATGACTCGGTTAGAATCGGCACAAGTGCGAAAGTGTTCATCGAAGACGATGACGAGACCAATCTGGTCATGCCCGGGGCCAGACCGGTGACGGTGGACGGCACGGTGCGCAATGTCGCCTCGTTCCGTGTGACCGAGGGCGAGAGCGTTCAAATCCCAATCGGCTTCTCCCCCAAACTGCTGGAATATGGCACCTTCGTCAGGCTTAGACCCTCAAGTGTGGGAACCACCACGGCGTCCGGCGCCGACTGGGACCTGCAGCAGATCGGGCAAACCGGCGACAAGGGTGGAGTTCGGTTTGAGCCACGGGAGAGAACCAGGACCGTACCGTTCTTTGCCCTGGCCGATGACGTTGACGAGGGTGATGAGACGGTGTGGCTGGAGTTTGATTACCTGTCATTCTCGGTACATACCGACCCCATGCACTATGCCAAGATCACCATCGTCAACCGTGAAGCGCCCACCGAGGCGCCATCCAACTTTGCGGCCACCGCCCATCCGGACCGGGTGGAACTGGCGTGGGACGCCGTAACCGATGCGGCGCGCTATCATGTGCTCCGCAAGGTCCAGGGCGATACCGACTACACCCGCGTGGGCAGCGTCAACGGCACGTCCTACACCGACCGCCGGGTGCGGGTGAACACCACCTACGTCTACGTCGTCCGGGCCATCAACAGCGATAATGTTGCCAGCGCGGACTCCAGCGAACTGACGGTCACCGTCCTGCCGCCGTTGCCGCCGGCTCCGACCGGTTTCGGGGCGACGGTCGAGGAGGGCCCGCAGGTTGCGTTGAAATGGAACGCGGTGTCGGACCGCTACCTGACCGGGTACCGGGTGAGCCGGGACGGCACGGAGTTGGCGCTGCTGGACACGCAGACCCGGAAGTACACCGATACGGGGGTCAGCGTCGGCACGACCTACGAGTACACCGTGGCCGGCGTGAACTCCGCGGGAGACGGACCGAGCGCGACGGTGAGCATCGAGGTGACGGCCATCGTCGACGGGGTCCACACTCCGGGGAACCTCCGCGCAGAGGCGGCGCCGGACGGCATCACGCTGCATTGGGACGGGGTGGACAACGCGATGCGGTACCGCGTCCACCGGAAGGGTCCTGGGGATACTGCACACAAGGACTTCATGTCCACCAGCGTTACGACGTTCCGTGACAGTCGGGTGACCGCGGGGGAGACGTACTCATACAAGGTGCAGGCGCAGGACTGGGACTTCAACAAGGGGGCGCTCTCCGACGCCGTCCAGGCGACGGTGCCGCACCCACTGCACCCGCCACGGAATTTCACGGCCGAGCTGGACGCAAGCAACAGCAAGACCGTCAACCTCACCTGGGACGCGCCAACATCCGGCGGGAACACACTCACCGGCTACAAACTGTTCCGCGCCAAGTATCTCAACGAGAACAAGCTCATCGCAACGCTCGGCGCATCTGCAACCTCGTATCAGGACACCGGCACTTCCTGGGACCGGTCGCATGACTACAACCTGATTGCGACCTACTCCGGCAACAAGGAGAGCGAATCGGCGCGAGTCAACATCCGCACACCGAGCCAGCCGCCATAGAAGGTGACCGGGAGAGCGCCACTTTCATAACCCAGGCCCGGACCGACACCGACCAAATCGAGTCCGGCCACACCTACATCTACCGCATCCGGTCCCGCGCCAACAAGGACTACGAGTGGTCGGAACCCTTGGAAGCGACTGCATCAGATTAGGATGTTGCCCAGGGCAAAATCCAAGCAACCACCAGCAAAGCTAACGTCAAACAACCGGGACAGCGCGGCAATGGCGATGCCCCGGCTTCACAGCAGGAACCACGCAAACCTAATCACCCGCATACACTCCCGGAGCGGCGTACGCCGCAACTCCAGCGTCGGCCAGGCTAGGGCCTGTTCCCAGCATGATCCCGTACGCTGCCGCCCTGCACCGTCAGCCGGTTGGCGCTGATGCCCATCCCGTCCTCGTCGACGTCTCCCGCCTGTACCACGTAGCTGAAATGCAGCGCATCACTCAGCCGCTCCACCAGCGGCGACGCAGCGCGGCTGGCGTAGGCCTCCAGCGTGGCCACCCGCGCCACGCCGCCCACGTCCAGCTCCAGACGGAACTGCCCAGGCAGCAACACCAGCCCGCTGACAACCAGCTCCACGACCACAGGCTCTCCAGCTACATAAGCCACGTCATCGCCAAGCACTGAACCGAAGCTCAGAAGGCCGCAGACGCCGTCAACGGGCTGAGAAGGTGAACTCCCAAGCCTCAGCTGGCGCATAACGCGCCCAAGGGCGGTTCCCAGCCGAAACTGCGGCATTCAGCAGGGCAACGGCGGCCTGCAGGAAGCACTACCGTCACCGACGTGTACCTCAATCTCCTGCCGCCGCGCAGCCGACCAACACCAACGACGCAGTCTGCGGTTGTACCGCCGGAACGCCACGTTTAGACAAATGGCGCCCTGTGCGCCGTTTTCGCGTCAGTGGCACATTTCCGCCTCAAGGCCGCGAAAACGCGCCCGGGGGCCGTTTCCGGCCGAAACTGAGCATGCCGGCTGCGATTTGCAAAGCGCCCCCCGACCTTAGTCCGCCCCACGCCGAATGCCTCGCCTTTACCGGTGCGGGAGTCTGCCCCAGGCAAGCAAAAGAGCCCGAAGCCACAAGCTGAACTCACATACCACGCAATGTTCCCCGAGAACGGCGACCCAGGTTGGTACGCCGGAAAACTGCCAGAAGGCCGTGCCCTGCAAACCGGGCGAACTCCGGCGTACGCGCGCTGCAACACTGGGCGTCCCACCTCTACGCTCCACTGTTGGTACGCCTCAACTACAGTTCGACCACCATGCCGGCTGTGCTGTGTGACAACGCACCAAACGCCGTCCGTATGCCGCCGGGCACCCACGATTAGTCGTCAAGTTGCGTTTTTGGAAATAGCTTGTCGAACAGGTCCACAACACCAGTGGGTTTATCAAAGCGACCAATGCCGATCCGCAGTAAATTACCGCTGCCATGCTTTTGGCCCAAATCAGGGCATTCCGCAACACCGTTCCCGAAAAACCTGTAGGACACTTGGGCACGTCCCCCGTCGTTTGCGTAGAAGATCCAGACCACGCAACCACCTGGCTTCATTCCCAGTTTACGGTTCACATCTTTGTACGATGCCGTACCGTTTAGCTTGGAGCTTTTCAGCTGAACGTACCGACGCATGGCACCACACTCCAGCACCAAATCGTATCCAGCGTTGTCCACCTCGGGCTTGAGCACATCAATCGTTTGATCCCTTACCAACCACCCTTCCTGCAAGAGTTCCGCCAAGAATGTGTGCTCGAGCATTTTCTCTCGAAAACTCGAATGTCGGGCATCGTTATCCACGCTTGTCATAGTACGACTCCTCAATAGCCTCAAACGAGAGCGCCGTCCGATCCCACCGCAGCCACTCTGAATGCGGTGAACCGAAAAGATTATTGCGCAACCACGTTGCAAGAACAACCGCGGGCGAATTCGCCTTCTTACAGCCTGGGTTGGGAGAAATACGGGACGGGATGCTGCGGGCAGAAGGGAAACGGTTTTCTTACCGTCCAAATACGGGGACACTTGGAGCCACGACCGGAAAATCCTCCAATGGCGCGATACGACGGTCGCTGACCAACAGCAACAACGGCTGCAGCAGGGACGGGCCGGCCAGTCTCGCTGCCGGCGCCAGACGCCCCAGTTCCCGCCCCACAGCCGCCCGACCGGCCGCTGACAACGTTTCCGTCGCTCTCAGTCGCCGCACGGTTCAACGCCAATTGAAGCCGCCCAGACACCGCCCAGCTGGGCGGCTTTCTTCATTCTTACCCACACCCGGCCGGCACCACAGAGAGCACGGTCGTCGGCAAACCGAGCGGCGCCAAATCAGATGCAAAGGTCAACGATCATTCCCAACCAATCCAAACCTCACAAGGAGAACAAACCTTGCCCACAGCAACCATCGACATCAACGAAGCCAACGACGTACACAATTACCGGACGGCCGATATGTCGGACGTCCTGGGCCACGAGGTCCACGACGCCATCGACGGCCTCGAAACCGCGCGGGCCATGGCCCACGCCCTGGCCGAAGCCCTGCCCGACGACCCGGACGACAAGGCCGACCCCGACAAGGTTCGGGAACTCACCAGCCGAACGCTCGAAGTCTGGCGGGAAGTCAAGATGCTGACCACCGACGGAGAGGCAGTCAAGGAGCCGTTCATGGAGCAGATCGACCTCGAGGTCCTGGCGCTTACCTTCGAGGCCGACGACCCCGAGCGGCTCGAGAAGACCGCCACATCGGCCGTTGAGGCGGCCGGCAAGCTGCTCTCGTTCCACGGGCAGGCCCTCCTGGACCGGCTCCCCGCCGACGCCCAGTAGCGTCGCCACACCAAGCGAAGCAGTAAACCCATCGACTGACCAACCAACGTTGACCTTGCCCTTGAAGCCGCCGTCACTCTTGACGGCGGCTTCAGCCGATTTTTGCCTGTCGACCATCTGGACGGGAACCCGAACGACCTCCTGCGCGACGGCGGCAGCGATCACGCCATGTCCCACCGCCGCCCGGCGCGATACCGTTAGGGATCCAGATCATCGCTTGCGCCGCAGCACTGGCCGTGTTCCTCGCCGTCCAGCCTTTGGGCGACGACTGAGTCCACCCTCTCTGTTTTCGTCCACAGCCACTGCCAACCCGTTTCTGCCGCTGCACCACTCGGACCACCGCCAAAACGTGCTTATACGGATTTTTCGCGCCCGATGTCCCACCAGACCACCGACGAAACGTATCTATACAGATTTTCCGACCCCGTTGTCCCGCCGAAGCACAGACCGGCACCACGCCTTCCACGACGGCAACGCCGGCAGCCCTGGCGACCAGGCGACCGGTTTCGTGCCAGCCACGTCTTCCCCTAATCGACGCCAGAAGGCTCCAATTGACGCCAGCAGTGCAATTCGGCCTCAAAGCCTCGAAAGCGCGCTCGGGAGCCGTTTCCGGCTGAAACTGGGGCACTTCGGCAACATCCTGCAAAGCCCCAACCGTCGTTAGTCCTGCCCACGCGGAACGCATCGCCGCGACCGGCGTGGAGCCCTCGCCCACACAAATAGGAGCGCCTGCATGGCACAACTTGAACTCACCTACCACCAGATGTTTCCCGAAGACGGCGACCCAGGCTGGCACGCCGGCCAACTGCCCGACGGCCGCCGCGTACACGCGGCGGCAATACTTTGCCGCCCAGGCAACCTGCACTGGGCCGGCAGCGTCGAAGACCCTGACGCCTGCGAGTGCGAACGCGCAGGCACCTGCAACCTGTGCCTGATACGCCAGGACGGCGGCCTCGTCTTCTCCCGCGTCACCGGCTGCTACCGCTCGGCGAACTCCGCCGTGCGCGCCCTGCAGCACTGGGCAGCGAACCCAGACGGCCCACAGCCGCCCGCGCCCTTCAACTGCGGCTGGACCACCATGCAGGCCGTAATGTGCGACAACGTCCCCGGAGCGCCCCCAATGCCGCTGGGCACCACCGAGCACCCCGTGCTCTCGTCCCAAGACGACGCCGAACCTGCGGAGTTCGGTGACGAGGACCCCATCCACACAAACGAAGCTTCGGGCAACACGTGGCACCTGGTCGCCATGAACGGCGACCACAACGAGTTCCACCTGCCGGACGGCTCCGAGTTCACGGTCCAGCCCGGCGAAGCCCCTACCAGCGCCTGGCGCAAACATATTGCCCAGCAGCAGATCACCCCGGAGTCTCTCGACGAATGCTCCGACATGGGACATCCCCGCCAAGCGTGGCTCATCCTCTCCGAACAGCAGGAGGACGCCGTCCCCTGCCCTGCCTGCGGCCGGACGCCGGAGTTCCACGAAAAGATGTCCAGCGACAACATCGGCTTCACCTTCGACTACATCAGCGAGATATTGAGCGAAACCCACATGGCGACCCACGAAATCTTGCGAGACCACGACGCTGAGGAACTCACCTTCATCTTCGAGTCGGACGCGTTCGAGGACGCCAAGGAATGGCCCAAACCCGGTTCGACCCACCTGACGCGCCTGCCTTTCCCCGGCGAGGACGCCCTCACGCTGCGGTGGCTCCGCGACGAATGGAACCAGCGCGACGACGACCACTTGGGCGAACACGAGCTGCTGCTCCACCCCTACACCAATGAACCGCTCACCGACGAGACCCTGCGCGAGTTCATGGCAGAGTGCCACGAAGAGGGCTTCTCCTACGAGGACTCTGCGACCGACATCGTGAAAGTCACACGCGGCATCCCCCTGTACTCCGATGACTTTGACGATGATGACGACGACTGCTGACGATGCCTCCTGGTGTCCGAGACCGTACCGCCAGCCGTCCGCTCAACGCGTCCCAACCCCAAATTTGTCTGCCGCCCGGGACGTGGGAAATCGAAACGCCGATCACATAGAATGAACGCGCGCCGTCCTGCGCCCGTCACTCCGGCTGCCTCACCAACAGCTGCGATGGAGAGACGGTTCGAAGCCGCCGATGCCATGTCGGCGGCTTCACTTTTTGCACCACTCGCACCACTCGTACGACGTGGTTGCACGCAACGTCGTTACAATCCGGGTATCCCGCTGGAGGATGGTACCTCCGGCAAACATAAGGACGGCGACCCATGGCAAACGCTACGGCCGGCTCGGCTGGCAATCCACTCATCATGCTGTACGCCGGCATCGGTGATCCCACTCAGCCCCAAGGCATGCGGCTCTTTCCGCTTCGGGACTTCCCCCTGCAGGACCTCGATGGTCCAGCACGAGAGCAGTTGCGACAAGCGCTACTCGAAGACCCGGTCATCTCCAAACTGCTGGACAACTCCGGAAGCGACGATGCCGCGTCCGCAGTCTCAACCGAACCATCACCTGCCAACCAGGCGGAAATTCCCCTCAACAACCTGGAAACCAGCCCGACCACCAACGGCGACAAAACTCAGGACCGAGCAGAAACCGACACGTCGCGGGAAAAGAACACCAAGACGAACAACGCCGGAAAATCTCCGAAGAACGGCAGGAACAGGCCTCGCAACGGATCCAAAAAAGCATCCGACACAAGTCGGCAACCGGCGTCGCCAACTGGCGACGCCAAGCCCGCCAAGGCAAAGACACCTGCTAAGGAACGAAATTCGTCATCCCAGAAATCCGCCAAACCAAGGACGAAAAATCGTCCAAATGTCGACATTCGCTGTACTACGGACCCTCCCCTGAAAGAACAGCAGAACCCGACATTTTCACTCGATTCTCCAAACAACCCGTATGCCAGCGACCTGCAATTCACCGCACCGAAACAGTCGTCCAAAAAAGAATGGCACTGCGAAAAACTCGGCTGGTTCTACAACCTGCTGGCCCAACCCATGAACCCAGGGAAAAAGGTGCCACTTCCTTGCATGAAGTGCGCCGGCTGCATTCGCTACGAGCTTGACCTGAAGGCGCGTCAGTACGAATACGGAGAGCCGGCTCCAGTTCAGACCATCCTGGAATTCAAGGCCCGGAACCCCAACAAAGCGAGAAAGTTCACCGGCAACCGAGAACACTCCCGCAGACTGCCGGGCGCCCGCCGCATCAGCTTCTTGTACCAACAGCACGTCAGCGACGACGACGAAAACGGAGCCAGAAAGGGATGCCAAGGCGTCCTGATCTGGGACGGAATAATCCCCGATAGGGCTCGCATCCAGATGGAGCAACACGCTCGCAAACACAAAATGTCGTACGTGAAGGCGTACACCGTAGCGTTGACTTCTTCTGCATTGGAAAAGCTGCTGCCCACCAGGCTGCGACTGCCGGGTCAGAACATCAACACCTGCCACTTCAGCCGAGGCTGGGCCAAAAAGCGGCTTCCCTTACGCGACTGGCGCGACGGCCACGGCCAGGTATTGGCCGTCCCCGAAGACGGAGAGCCGGTTACCGAACTATGGCAGCCCGAACGGTCAAAGGACATCGCCGAAGCATGGAGGCCCCTCTTCAAATTCGAGTGGGATAACGACCTCACTCCAGCAGAGCGGGCAGTGATACGCGAAGGGCTGATGCCACATCTCCACCGAGCGCGGTACGTCAACCTGCTCGATTGGCTGTACAGCATGAGCGAATCCGCCCTCGAGAGGACCAGGGACTGCATCAACGTCATTCTGAACGGCGGAAAGCTGAACCTCACATGGTGGCGGCAGAAGACTCGAGCACCGAAGGAATTGGTTTTGGAGACCGCAGCATTCCTGATGGGAGAACGGGAGCCGGAACCCGCGCTCACGCTGGCCGCCGAGAGGCTGGGTTTCATCAGCATACGGGGAGCATGGGAGAGCCGACACATCGACCCCGACTTCCTCGCCGGACTGACGGACCACATAGCTCCGCTGATGGAAGTCGCAGGACCACGCGTGCCGCCTCACCTGATTGCTGACCAATCCACGTCGAACACCGTCTACGGCCGGCTGAACGCCAAATACCCGCAGCCCGCCACCTCAGACGCGTCCCACGGTGACGTTGAACTGGCCGCGGCAGCCTGAAGTACGGCAAGGCTGGCGACAGCACCCGCGTCAAATGAGCCGCAGAGAGGCCCTGTTAGGCCGCAGTGGAGAAAACCTGCACCTGATCCGTTGGAGGCCCCCACAGGGACTCCAGGACGGAAACTCGGGCATTCCCGCAGCGTTTGGCAAAGTCGCCTGAACGGCCGCACCATCCTGCCAACGCCCAAGTGTGAAACAGCCGCCGGCAACATTGGGACAATTCGCGATTACACGCCGTACTACGGACGGAGAGGCGATTTGTGCGCTCACATCCGTCCCAGGCCGTCTCAGGCCCTGTGCGGTGTCTACCCGCCACAAACCATCTGCTCCTCGTCGATGCTGACCGCGACCACCGCCGACCGACGGCGCACCAACGACGACGATGGTACCGCCGCCACCCGGCCACAACGCCCGGGCAACCTCGGGCTCCCCTATTGTTATCATCACGACCGGAGACCCCACCGAAACCTCTTCATGCAGCGTTCGTTCAAGCCGGTGGGGTCTCCTCCGTTGGCGACACCAGCCGGAGACACCATGACCACCCCGCAATGCGTCCACCCGTCGAACCGCCGCTTGGACGATAGCCCAGCCTGCCCGCCTCCGCAACGAGAACTCGGAAACCGAGTCGGACACCAGCGGCATGACCCGCTTCTGCGCGCTGCGAAGCCAATCGCCCTGAACATTCAGGACTACACAAGCCGTTGGCGCACAACACCCCTGCCCACGTCGGGATGCACCTTTGGGCCACAGCGAACGTCGTTCCAGCAAACCACGTCCCTCCGCTATCGCAGAGATGCTCCAGTGGAACTCCTCAACCTTGGGCTATACACCCTCCGTTCCTCCGCTTTCGCAGAGATACCCCAATAATCCTGAACGTCGGCAACTGCCCACGCTTTTATAGGGTTCCCCTCTTTCCGAAACGCCGCCCATGGCGTCCACACGGCCCCTGGGGGCGCGTTTCATTGCCCAAAGATACTTGGATAGGGTCTGCCGTTGTAAAAATGGTTGATTTTAGTTACACAATATCATCAGCCATTCCTGAAGACGCGGTCTGGGCCGCGCCGCCGCCCCAACTGTTCAAGGCGGCTCCGCCCTGGAATCTCACCAGGGAACGCCGAACTGGTCCCCGCTCAAGCCACCACCCGAGCCTGTGCCCGTATGGCAGCCTGAACCGGATTGGGTCGGCGTCTCCGCGTCCCCAGCCGGTGTTGCGCTGCAAGCGCCGGTCTCAGCTGTCCCGAAACCGCACCCCAGTACGTCCACACGTGCTTCACTCGCTTCCTCGCGGGTACGGTGAAGGCGACGTGAACGCCATTGCCGACGGGAGCAACCCACCGGCGGGGGATGCGCTCGGAACAGCCGAGCAAACGTCGGGCCAGCACCAGAGCCGCCGCCTGGTGAACGCTGAGCCCGTAACGTTCCATGAACTTCACCCGACCAATCACCGAACTGAAGGCCGGGTTGACCTGACGCACCTCCACTCCCTGGCGGTAGCCGCGAGAGAGAAAGTACGCTTTGATCCTGCCGTAGCTGAAGGATGACAGCATCCGGCTATACTTGCGGCTCTCGCCCTCCAGGGCAGCCTGCTTCTGACGGAAGTCCAGTTGTTCGATGACGATGGGCTTGCCCATCTCGCGGGCGTAGGCCACCACCCTGGCCACGGCGTCGCCGATGATGGCCTCGGCCTGGTGCCGAGCCTTGCCGTGGGTCACCAGCGGCACGCTGAAGGCGTTGACGTAGTTGCCGCTGGCGCCGGTCTCACCGACCGCCAGGTGGTCGGCGTTCAGGTCCACGCCGACGGCGCCGCGACGCTGGTCGGTTACCATCGGCACGTCCATCAGGTCGGTGGTGGCGAACACCCGCCAGCCCTTCTCGTCCCGCTTGAACCGGTAGCTGATGGCCTGACCCAGGGTGGTCGCCCGGGCCGCCTGCTCGCCATGCTGGCGACGATACCGGCCGTACTCGGCGTTGCTGTCCAGCGCCGCCAGCACCTGCTCGTGGCCGTAGGCAAATCGCACGCCCTCAATGGTCAGGTACTTCCCGTGCTGCGGCGCCAAGCAGTCGGGCATCCGTAGCCTCAATGTCAGCGTGCCGTCGTCGGCCACGGCGGCCACGCACAGCTGGCATCCTCCCGTCTCGTCCCGGCTGCCCAGCACGAAGAACTCGTCCCTGCGGGCTTCCCGCCAGTCCCTGACCCACTCCTCATGACTGGCGTAGCCGTTCTGCTCCAGGTGATGCTGCTTCCTCCACAGACGCTTGGACCCGAAGCACAACCTCACCCGTCCCGCCTCAATATCCGCTTCCAGCGCCGTCAGCCTGCTTTGGAGACCATTTAGGCGACGCCGTTTCTGGTGTACCTGGTCCCATCTGCCACGCTCAGCAGCATTGGCGATCTGCCCCTCGGCACGAGCTATCCGCCAGCCCAGGCTGTCCAACCGCAGCTTCTGCTGCTCCTTGACCGACACCACTTTCCCCTCCAGCGACATCCGCACACCGTTGAACGTCCGCGCCAGTATTCCGTACCGCTTCAGGTACGGGCTCTTCAGCGCCGTCGCCGAACGGCCCGCCGCCACCTCGGCGAACAACTTCCGCTGGACACGTCCATAGAGCTCAGCGTAGGCCGACAACGCCCCGTCGCCGGCCTCACGATCAGTGCCCGCGTACTCGCTGACCCGCGTTTGATAAGTGGCGGTTCGCGGTTCAGTGCTTGAACCACTTCGCGTCGATGTCTGGCTGTTACTCTTGCCGGCTACCATGGCTACAGGATACCAGAACTCCGGTTCCGATGCTGCCAGTCCGCGTCGCCTGATCGGACCATAAACAACCGTGACCTACCATCACCCACCAAATCTTGAACAGTTGCCAACCCTCCGCAGAACGGAAACGGCTACTCCTTCACGGCGTCCACCTTGCCCATGCGGTACCCAACCCGAGGCACCGTGATGATGTACGACGGACTCGCCACATCGTCACCCAGCTTGCGCCGGATATTCTTCACCATGCTACGCACGAGACCACGCTGACCCATACCCCCACGACGCCATACCCGCCTTATGATCTGGTCATAGGCAACCGCACGACCCGCATTCGACGACAGCTCTCTCATCAGGTCGTACTCCATCGCGGTGAGCTCAACAAGCTCACCCGACACCCGCACCTCACGTCGGTCGTAGTCAATGACCAGGGCCCCAAGCTCATACCAACCCGTCAGACTCGTTTCATCAAACTCGATTCCACGGCGCAGCGCCGCGCCCACACGCGCCACCAACTCAGTCGGCGAGAACGGCCTCACCAGGTAGTCCGCTGCCCCCGCCTCCAGAGCGCTCTCCATCACACGGTCACGCCCGTACCCCGACATCAGCAACACCGGCACCCCCGACGCAGCTCTTATCGAACTCATCAACTCCAACGCCACGCCACCGGATAGCGAAAGATCCAACAGCGCCAAGCTTGGCCTCTCCGTAACCAGCAGCCGGAGTGCATCACCAGCGTCCCGGGCTATCACCGGAACGTATCCCGCGTCCATCAGCGTATCCCGGATGTAGCGCAGCCACTGCGGCTCCTCCACCACAACCAGAATCCCAACTGCGCCCCCTTCCCGCACACCGACCGCCGCAGGGCGAGAAACCACGGACGGAGCCTCATCAACCGCGGGCAACGTAAAAATATGTCTTGAGCCCAATCCAGGCCCATGACCGTCCAACCAGACCCGCCCTCCGTGGGCCTCCACGATTCCTCGACACACCGCCATGCCCAGGCCACTACCGGTCGGCAGCCAATTGCCCCCAAGCCGAGCGCCCGCGCCAAGAGAACCCAAAACGCCGGGCATTGCCCCCTCGTTCACACCCGCATCCGTCTCAACCACCGAGACCGCAACGTAAGCGTCTCGCTGCTCCGCAGTCAGCAACAGCGTGACACCTTCCGGCGCATACTGCGCCACGACGTGCAGCAAGTTGGTCACCGCATGCACCACGCGGTCCCGGTCCGCCATCACCAACGGCAGTTCCGACGGCAGCTCCACGCTGACCACGCTACCCGTTCCGCCCGATTCAAAACGCCTTTTGGCCCCCTCTGCCAGCAACCCCAGCTCGACGGGCTCCGGCGATACCGCCAAATCGCCCGTGGCAATGCGTGCCACATCCGCAAGGTCGCTCACCAGGCCCCGCATGTAGTCGGATTGGCTCCGGATGATGCTGAAAAATTGCCGCATCTCCGCCAGGCTCAACTCCGGCGCCAACTCCAACAACGTGTCCACCGAACCTTTTATCGAGGTCAACGGCGCCAGCAACTCCCGGCTGACCGTGCCCAGCAAATCCGCACGACGTCGCACCAGCTCCTCCAACGGCGCCAGGTCCTGCAGCGTTACCACAAAACAACGCAACTGCCCGTCATCAGAGCGAATCGGCGTGGCATTGATGAGCGCCGTTATGCTGCGACCGGACGGTACCTCCAAGGTCATCTCCTCCGCCCACACCGTCTCAGCCGTGCTCAACGCCTCTGCAACAGAAAGCTCATTCAAAGAGACCTCGCGGCCGTCGGCGCGACGGAACGCCAGCAAACCCAACAGTTCTTCCGCCGACTGATGCGGCTCACGCAGCACGTCCACCATCCTGAACGCCTCACGATTCACCGATAACGGCACCCCCGAGCGCGCGTCGAAGACCACCACTCCCACCGGCACGGTGTTGACCAGACTTTCCAGGTCAGCACGCGCTTCCCGCTCCAACCGGTAACGCCGCGCATTGGCAATCACCAACGACGCCTGACCGGCGAACATCACCAACGTCTCCTCGTCCTCTCGACCGAATTCACCAAGACCCTCATCCCGAGCCAGATAGATGCAACCCTGCCGGCTGCTCCCATGGACAACCGGCACCGCCAAAAATGCCGCAGCCGGCACTGGAGAGTGCATCTCCGGCATCCCCAATTCCAAAAGATGTCTCGCCAGGTTAGCGACCCGCAGCGGACGGTCGATGCTGCCCAGGTAACCGTAGAACAGTTCAGCAGAGGGCATCTCATCCAGCCGGCGCGCCTCCCCAGCGTCCAGCCCCGACGTCAGGTATCCCTCAAACCCGCCGTCCTCGTCCACCAGCGTGATGACCCCGTAGCGCGCTTCCGTCAGCACACGCGCCGAGTCCAGCACCACCTGGAGTACAGTATCCAGGTCGAGACTCTCGTTGATGCGTCGGCTCACCTCGCTCAGACGCGACAAGCGCCGGCGCAGCCCGTCGTTCTCACTTCTCAGTTGGTCAATTTCGCTCAAACCGCTACACCGGCGCCTAAATGCTCGCAAAGATTGTAGCAACTCAACGCAACCGCCTGAACGCCTCCGGAACAACCAACCAACAGCTGGATGCACCTCCACTTCCAACGGGACAACATGGGCGCATTCGCATCCACACGCATCCAGATTCAAAAAACACATCGGCACGAAGCAATCGACCCGACACCCCAACCAATCGCTGTTCAAAGCCATATTATTATCGCAATAAACACATATCACGTATGCGCTGCCCATTGACAGCGGGTCCCCCATCGCATACGATTTTCCCGCTTTTCAGGGCGAACTGACGGCGTTCGCCCTGGCAACCGGCAGACCACAGTTGCCCAGGGTTCAGGGCTATGCTCCCCCAGCATGCCCACGAACCCGGAACCACCGTCCGAAGCCGGTAAGCCCAATCCCAACCAAGACATTCAGACCGGCAATCTCCATAGACCGAATATCTGATACCCAGGCTCAATACCAGCCAGCAGGCAGAAACAGGCGCCACCAGACGAATCCGGCGAAGTGGCGCAATAAGAACGTCAACGCTCTGCCTGCATCGGGCAAATTTATATGCCTTCCATTTCACATACTCACAGGCCCGTTGCTGACGGAAACCGCGAAAAACGAAGCGCAAACACCACCTTCGTTACCTCGCGAACAGCGCGCAGCACTTTGCCTGAACCATCAGCCCACGAGTTTCGCCTCGGGCCAGCCGATTGTGCTGCCCGGGCGACGGCATACCAGGCGCCAGTCAAATCACAACGCGCCGGCCTCGGAGGTGGCCTTACGCGACGACGCGCACCAAGACCAATGCCACGTGTGAACACGGAAACGCCGTCGGACAAACCAACCATCCCGTCCGGCGCAAAGCGAAAAGGGAGCAGCTCAGACCGGCGTGCGATGCCAGTCATCTCCGGGTCGTAACCGTCCCGGCGCACTGCTCCCAAGCATCCGAAACCCTTGCAAAAAGGAAACGAATACGGAGTGAAAAATAGCATGAGAGCCAAACCAACGCAAATTTCCGTCATGGCGGTGGCAGCCCTGGCCATCGCCGCCGTGGCCACCGTCATGCTGCTGGCCGGCAGCGGTCCCGCCCAGGCAACCAGCGCAACCCTCGCCTCCGATAGCGGCGGCGGACACCTACTGCCGCAGCCGCAACAAACGCCAATCGATGCATCGCCGATTCGCGAGGCTTGCTCAACGAACCCGGCGGCGGCGGTCTCCTCCGGCCACATCGCCCTCTTCGACGTGTACTGGAACCCGGGCGAGGAGGAACTGACCAACAACCCCTGCCCACCTACGGTTACGCACACGCGCGAGGAGATACTTGACGAAGACGGTGAACCTACCGGTGAGTATACCGATACTCATGACCGTTCTGCGTCCAACATCAACATTGAAGAAACCGTCATTCACGTCCCGAACAGTTACAAGGTCGATTTGAACGAAGAAGGCACCGCCTACACGGAGACCGCGTATCCCGAGGTGTGGGAAGCGGACAACGCGGAGAACATCGACACCGATGATGACGAAATTGGTGACGGTGTGGGCGACGGCATGATATGGGTGCTGCCGGCGTGCCCTCCTGACGGCACCGCCGGAGACGATGATCTGTGCATCAGCTACTCCGCAACCCTGTTGAACCCGACGGACTGGGTTGATGCCAGTGGCGCAGACGGCGGCGCTGTTGATTTCTTTTTGGATCACGTCCACCAGATAGACATCGACGAGCAGGACAAGAGGTACGTGCTCGTGTATGACGCCCCTGAAAGCGACGCAACCGACGAGACCGAGTACACGGCCAAATGGAATACCTTCAACCTGGATCACAACGTGATCTCGGTGATGCCCGGGAAATACGAACGCCCCATGTGGTTCTTCACCAGTCCCGGCACGTACGAGTTCCAAGTACACGTCAAAGGCCACCCCAGAGCAGGCGGGGTAGATCCGGAAACCGGTGAAACCAGCGTGTCCGGAGACGTGCGGGAGTACATTCTCCACGTGGGCGCAGAGGCCGACCTGGGGGTCACAATGGAGGTCGCCCCGGCGAATCCCTCGCCCGGCAATGACGTCACCATCACCCTTACCGCCAGCAATGCCGGCCCGAACCCGGCGCCCAAGACCAAGGCGGACGTCACTCTGCCCGAAGGGTTGACCTACTCGTCCGACGTTGCAGCCACTGGAACAGACTACGACTCCGGCGTCTGGACCATTGGTGAATTGGTCAAGGGCGGCTCAAAAACCCTGACCATTACGGCTACGGTTGACGCGAACACCCGTGGGCAGGAGTTGGCCGTGAAAGCGACGCTTTCCGCTCATGAGAAGGTGAGACATCACGAAGTGGCGGTGCTGGATCAGGACCCGGAAAACAATATGGCAACCAGCACGGTCACGGTAGCGAGCAGCGGCAATACGAACCCGATGTTCATGGTCGCGCGTTCCGTTGCCGAGAACTCACCGGCTGGGACCCACGTGGGCGATCCGGTGCTGGTGAAAGATCCGGACGCCGGGGACACCCTGCATTACAGCTTGTCCGGTTCACATGCCGGCGACTTCGCCGTGGAAAATGTCCCGGGTGGGGCACAGATCAAGGTGGCCAACAATGCCATTCTTGACCTTGACATCACTTCGGCGGGGATCGACCTCGAGTTGCACGTGCGGGACAGCAAGGACCCTAGCGGCAACACCGATACCCGCACGGACGACACCATACCGGTTCAGATAACCATCGTGGACGACCCGGACGGGTTCGATATCACATTCACCGCGACGGAACCGACCGCAGACTCCGACGACCAAAGTGGGGATTTGACGGCAACCTTCACGGTCACGGCTAATAATCTACCCTCCGGAGTCACGGCCGCAAATCTCCTGGGAATTGCCGTCGGCGAAACTCATTCGGGTAGCGGAAGGGCTGCCAACCTGGGTGGAAATTCCTGGACGGAACCCGAGGACGGAACCGCCACGTTCACGTGGTCCACAACCAGACAATCCGGTGCCGGAGCCTACACGTACACCGCTCAGGTCTGGTACACCACGACCCAAAACGGAGCACGTATAGCCACCGCCATGGCCCCGTCAATCACGGTGACATGGTAGTGACACCCAGGCGCTGACAATGTTGGGGCCGGGCCGGTGTGTCGGCCCGGCCCCAATAGATAAATAGATAGATACGATGACTCCGAAATCCGGCCTCACCCGGAGCGAGGAAACATGTCCGCTCGTCGGAAATATCACATCCGGTTTATCGCGATAGTCGTGGTACTTGCCGCGCTGATCGCCGTGTTGTTCGGCGAGCGTGTCGTTCGTGCCCAAGGGAGTGATGACGACCACGTGGACGTGGGGTTGGCCTTGGAAGCCATCAAGAGGGAGCATCCGGGATCGCGACATCTAAAGATTGTGGTCGTGAACCACGGAGTTAGGACCGCTTACGACGTGGAAGTCGTAGTAAGTATCGTATATCCCAAAAATCTGAGCTATTTCTCATCGATAATTGATGTGCCCATCGGTAGAGAGTCTCTGGAGAACGACAGGCGCTCCCTCCGCTGGACCATCGACAAACTCGGGGGGTTGCAGCGAGAAGAGGTAACTGTGAGCGTTTTCCACAAAAGATCTGGCGTGAATGCTTTTGACGCGCGCGAATATGTACATGCTTACGTCGGGGAGGCGACCACATCATCCTTTGAGAGCGATTCCCGCAAAGGAAACAATTACACCCGGATTTGGTCGTCGCTCACCAATCAGCGCGATTCGGCCAACAACCAGGCCGCGTCGGATTTTACCGTCGCGGTGTCGGTGGATGAACACTCACCTTCATCGGGCGACACCGTCAATTTCACCATCACGGCAAAGCAACTCACCGATCGTTTCAATCGTTACGCCGTGATTGACCAACAGGTTGCCATCGAGCTGACCGACGGTCTGACTGTTGACGGCAGCCCAACTTACGATCCGGCCACCAGAGCATCCTCGGTGGCATACAACGACGGTACATTCAACATCGGGACGTTGAAATTTTCCGACTGGAAACGTGAACATTCCGTGACATTGCCGGTCCGGGTAGCAGACGACGCCGTTGTGAATGACCAGTGCCTGACGGCGACGATAACCGGGAATCCCCCGCCAGGCGCCGGCCCCTACGACGACGACATATCGGACAACGTGGCGTCTTTGTGTTTGGGAGTACCTCCAGAGCAGGTTTTCCAAGACGGCACTGTCGCGGTTTGGACCCTGCACGCCTGCCGCAGCAGCGTTGCGGACAACGCCTGCGACACCGCAGCTGAGGTGGACGTCAGAGTTTTGACCAGCATCGATGGCAATATCCGCGATGTTTCTCCTGTCATCCATGTCAAAGATGAGCCCGGGCGAGTGTTTGACGCTGACGGCGGGAGCGTCACCAACGGCACCACCGTCTCTTGGCAAACCGCCACCGACGAAGATCCCGACTTCACCGGCACCAGGAGCGGGGTAAAGGTTGGTTTTGTCCGAAGTCCTATCAACAATTACCTCGAAAACTGGACCCATTATCAGGTCACCTACACGGCTTCCCGGTTAGATGGGGGTCCCCCACCAGGCAAAATATCGGTCCGCTCGAGGACTACCGGCACCGCGTTATGGGCTTTGGATAGTGGAAATTCCTGGACGTTCAAGAGATCGACCAATTATTCGCTATCCTCTGCATCCACTGCCACAACCGTCCGTTTGGTAGAGTTTGAAAAACTGGGCACCTACCTGTTGGACTTCACAGCGGACCTCACCCACGCGACCTTAACCGGCCCGAGCGTGTTCAGGGGCACAGGCCGCACCATCTTTCACGTAGGGCCAATAGCAGAATTGGGCGTGAGCGACGGTGGACCCAGCGGGGATGCCACGACCGAGCAGGTCGCGTTCACCGTGGTCGGGATCAACAACCGGAACGAGGACGCGGAGAACGGGAAAATCGTCGTCGAACTGCCCGCCGGGACCGCCGGCCTGACCACCGTTCCCGTGAACGTCGGAACCTTTGACCGCTCGGCGAATCCCCCGACGTGGACATGGGACATCCATGATTTGGAGTTGGGGGATCGTCGCAAATCCAGGGGACTTCCCGAATCGGTCTCGGTCACCCTCGTTGTGGAAGCGGTAACCGCCGGCAAAACGGCGACGGCGAAAGTCGTTTATGACCCCTACGAGGTCTGCATTGGCAGCGACGGCAGCACGCTGGCCCACACCACCGAAGCGACCTGCGTAGCGGACACCGCTAGCGGCGGCACTTGGCACGAGGGCACCGTGTACGACTACAACACAGACAACAACACGGCCACCATCACCGCCCGTGCCGGCTGGGATGGAGACGACGGGCCCACGTGGCAGACCCCGGCAATCCACGCGCCGGCGGTAGGCCTGGAGTGGAATGAGATCCGATTCCTCTACGGCCTGCCGGTCAAGGGCTATGAAATCCAGTGGTCAACCAACGGGGTCAGCGGCTGGACCCAGCTTGAAACCGACCTTCCGCTCGAGGTACTGGTGGATACTACCATCCAGTCCGGCATCACCAGGTTCTACCGCGTGCGGGCCATCAACGAGGCCGGCGTACACGGCCCATGGTCTCAGCCGATAATCGCCAGAACCGGCACCACGTCCGCCCCCGGCGCGCCCACCGGCGTATCAGCAAGCCCCGACGGCGACACCGCCATCGACGTCTCCTGGACAGCCCCCCTCGACGACGGCGGCACGCCCATCACCCGCTACGACGTGCAATGGTCCCCCGATGGCTCCAGCAATTGGCGCACCGCCGGCAACACGCCCGACGGCGCAACACTCACCTTCAAGAACTCCGGCATGACGTTCGGCACCACGCGCTATTACCGCGTGGCGGCCCGCAACAGCCGTGGCCTCGGCCCCTGGTCAGACCCGCCGTACGCCTCGGCGACCACATTGTCCGGCGTGCCGGGGCAGCCCCGCCTGACCGTCCGCGCCACCGACGCCAACACCATCGCGCTGACCTGGACCAAGCCGGCCGATAACGGCGACCCCATCACCCGCTACGAAATCCAGTGGTCCGAGGATGGCAGCAGCGGCTGGACCCAACTGGCGACGCCCGGCCCATCGGATACGTCCTACGACGATGCCGGCCTGGATCCGGGAACGCGGCGGTATTACCGGCTGCGGGCGAGGAACGGCATTGGCAACGGCTCCTGGTCGCGGACGGTCAACGCCCTCACGCCGCCGGCCATGCCGTCTGCGCCCACGCTCTACGCCGCATCCGATGGTGAGAACGCCATCAACCTGTCGTGGGACCCGCCTGCGGACGACGGCGGAGCGGACATCACCGGCTACGAGCTGCACGTCTCCATCAATAGCGGGGTTAATTATTCGAGGCTGACCAGTTTATCGGCGACGGCGCGCTCCTACGTACATCGTGGGCTGAAACCCGGCGACGAAAGGTACTACCAGCTGCGGGCGCGCAACCGGGCCGGCTGGGGCGAGTTCTCGGGATCCGCCTCCGCAGTCACGCTGACCGGAGTGCCCACGGCGCCCGGCCTCACCGCCCGCGCCAACGGGTCCACGGAGATCAGGCTCACCTGGACCGATCCCGACGACCGGGGCTCGGACATCACCAATTACGACCTCCAACAATCGGACGACGGCGAAGACTGGCATTCCCTGGGCGGCGTCATCCCGGCCGATGACTTGGAGTACCTGCACAGCGGCTTGAGCGGCGGCACGCGGAAGTATTACCGCATCCGCGCGGTCAACGGCAACGGCGAGGGGCAGTGGTCCGCCACCCGCAACGCCCGAACCGACGCCGGCGGGCCGGACGCGCCGGTGTTGTCGCTGAGCGTGGCCAGCGACAACCAGATCGACCTGACCTGGACGGTTCCGGCGGACAACGGGTCGCGGATCCGGGGCTACTGGGTGGAGCGTTCCGTGGACGGCAGCGCGCCGTGGGAGCGGCTGCGCAGCAGCGGGACGAGCACGACCTACAGCGACGACAGCCTGTACCGGGGCATGACGCGGTACTACCGCGTCGCCGCCACCAACAGCGCGGGCGCCGGTGCGTACTCCAACGTGGCGTCGGCAACCACCACGGGCGATCCGGCGACGGCGCCATCGGCTCCCACGTTCTGCCGCCTGAGCGACGTGAACCGCAACCAGGTGTCGCTGGCGTGGGATCCGCCCGCTGATGACGGCGGCGCGCCGGTGTCGGGCTACGAGTACCGGGTGACCTATCCCGGTGTGGACGGTTCCACGCAGCGCGTTGAAGGAACCACCAGCAGCACGTCCGCGCGGATCAGCGGCCTCACATCAGACGGGAGCTACCTCTTCCGGGTGCGGGCGGTGAATCCGGTGGGCAAGGGCGAGTGGTCCTCGGACATCCTTGCTACCCTGTGGCCATCCCTGAGCGGCAGCGTGCGGGTCAGCCCGACGACCATCACGGTGGACGAGGGCGACACGGTGAGCTACACCATCCGGCTCGGCACGGCGCCGCCGCATCCGGTGGAAGTATTGATTTCGACCCAGGGCTTCGAAGGCGCCGCTGACATCGAGGACGCGGCATCGGCTTATAGCGGCCGGGTGCTGATACCAAGCGGCTGGACGCATCCCGGCGACGAAGACTGGAGTGGTTTCACCCACAACTGGAGCCGAGGAGTGCCGGTAACCTTCACCGCGCCCGAGGATAGCGACAACGCGGACGACGTCACGGTCATCGACCACTACGTCATCGCGGTGCCGTACGACAACTACTACCCCTGCCAGGACGCAGCGGATGTCGAGAAATGCAGCGACGACTGGGATGCCGCCTGGACGAAGTCACCTTACCAGTCCCTCACCGGGGCCAGCGTGAAGATCACCGTGCGCGACAACGACTAGCGACAGACGGACCAACAGTTTTCTACGCCGTTGCAAAAACGATTGATTTTAGTTACAGAACTATCGCCAGCCATTTCTGCAGATTCGCCACTGGCGGACCGGCGCCCCAACTGTTCAAGGCGACTCCGCCCTGGAATCTCACCAGGGAACACCGAACGAATCCCCGCTCAGGCAACCACTCGGGTGGCCTGAGCCAGATTGGGTTAGCGTCTCCGCCTGCCCAGCCGGTGTCGCGCTGCAAGCGCCAGTCTCAACTGTCCCGAGACCGCACCCCAGTACGTCCACACGTGCTTCACTCGCCTCCTCACGGGTACGGTGAAGGCGACATGAACGCCATTGCCGCTCGAACTACCCTCCGGCGCGGGATACGTTCGGAACAGCCGAGCAAACGTCGGGCCAACAACAATGCTGCTGCCTGGTGAACGCTGAGCCCGTAACGCTCCATGAACTTGACCCGGCCGATCTCCGAACTGAAGGCCGGGTTCACCTGATGTATCTCCACTCCCTCACGATAGCCGCGGGACAGGAAGTACGCTTCGACCTTGCCGTAGCTGAAAGACGACAGCATCCGGCTGTACTTGCGGCTCTCGCCCTCCAAAGCGGACTCCTTCCACCGGAAGTCCAACTGTTCGATTACGATGGGCTTGCCCGCCTCTCTGGCGTAGCCCACGGCGTCGCCGATGATCACCTCGGCCTGGCGCTGCGACTTGCCGTAGGTCACCAGCGGCACGCCAAACGCATTCACGCAGTTGCCCGGGGCATCGGTCTCTACAACGGGCAAGTGGTCGGCGTTGAAGTCCACACCGATGGCGCCGCGCTCTTTGTCCGTGACCACCGGCACGTCCATCATTGCAGTGGTGGCGAACACCCGCCAACCCTTCCCGCCCCGCTTGAACCGGTAACTGATGGCCTAGCCCAGAGTGGTGGCCCGCGCTGCCTTCTCACCATGCTCACGCCAGTGCCGGCGTACTCGGTGTTGCTCTGCAACGCCACCAGCACCTGCTCGTGGCCGTAGGCGAACCGCACGCCACGGTAACCGTCACCCGAGCCAGTAGCTGACGCAGCCGGCAGCAAAGCTACCGCCAAGCAAACGAACATGAGTCATCCCGGATTTTAGGAAGCAACGAAATAGGTCCGAGAAAGAGGTGAAAGAAGAACCCCCCTTCTGGTGGACTGGGAGTGTGCAAACTCCAAACCACTGAAGGGGGCTTTCGCATGTTGCAGCAAGGTGCGGGTCCGCGGCAAGGGCAGCAGGTGGCGGATCTGTTGGAATTGTTCATCGGACCCTTGGGAGGGTGGCTGGACGCGCGGTTGGATCGGCGCTTGGTACGCACCTTTTTCCTGGCCTTGGTGTCCATGGTGCGCCTGCGCCATAATCGTTCGGGGCTGCTCCTCAGTGAGTTGGGCGCTCATATCATTTCCCCGGACCGTGCGCCTGCGGGTACCAAGCGCCTCAGCAATCTGCTGCGGTCTCCCCGATGGAGCCACGGCCTGCTGGAGGGGTTGCTCTGGCATCGCGCCGAGTTGAGCCTGACCCAGTTGAGGGAACGAGGAGAGACTGCCCTGGCCATCTGGGATGAGAGCGTGCTGGAGAAACCGGAAAGCATCGCCCTGGAGGGATTGGGTCCCGTGCGTTCCAGCAAGGCCGCCCGCCTGAAGCGCATCAAGCCAGGCTATTATCATCCCCCGGGAGGGCGTCCGGTATTCGTGCCCGGCATGCAATGGCTCACCGTGATGGTGGCGGGGATGCAGGGGCCTCCCACCCTGGCGGCCATGCGCTGGTGGACCAGCCGCGGCCCCCTGGCCAGCCACCGCAGGGAGCAGACGGCCCAGTTGCTTTCCCAATGCGCCGAAAGATGGCGACAGGGGGTGATCCATGTCTTTGACCGCGGCTATGCTGGCGCTCCCTGGCTGGGCGAACTGAGCAAATACCAAGCGCGGTTCATCGTCCGCTGGCCCACGCGCTACCACCTGGCTGACGCCAAGGGCCAGCGTCCCGCCTGGCAGGTCACCCGGGGCAAACCCTCCCAGGACCACCGTCAGCTCTGGGACCTGCACCGCCGGCAGTATCGCAAAACCGGCATCGTGGCCGCCCCAGTGCGCCATCCCCAGATTGATGGCGACCTGTGGTTGGTGGTGTCCCGTCCCGGCAAGGGTCGCAAGCCCTGGTACCTGCTCACCAATGAACCGCTGGACACCACCGACGACGCCTGGCGGGTGGTCCTGGCCTACGTTCGCCGCTGGCAGGTAGAAATGTGCTACCGATCCTGCAAGACCGACTTGGCCATGGAAAGCCCCCGGCTCTGGTTCTGGGAAAACCGGCTCAAACTCCTCCTCATGGCCAGCCTGGTCTACGCTTTCCTCCTCTCCCTGCTGACGCCACCACTGGCGCCCCTGGTCCGGGAAATCCTGCGGCATTGGTGCCACCGAACGGGAAAGCGGCACCGCCAAGTGGCGATACCGCTCTCCAGATTGCGCTCGGCTTTGAGTTCCCTTTGGCTAACCCATCCCCCTTCCCTCTCCTGCACCACTCCAGATTCGGGATGACTCATGTCTGTCATGGGACCGTGACGCAGCAGAACCGAACCGGCTAATCCTCCGCGGCATCTACCTTATGGCCAAGGTCAGCCGCAACTGCATCGTGGGAAAGGCTCGAATAGTTCCCAGCATGATCCCGTACGCTGCCGCCCTGCACCGTCAGCCGGTTGGCGCTGATGCCCATCCCGTCCTCGTCGACGTCTCCCGCCTGTACCACGTAGCTGAAATGCAGCGCATCACTCAGCCGCTCCACCAGCGGCGACGCAGCGCGGCCGGCGTAGGCCTCCAGCGTGGCCACCCGCGCCACGCCGCCCACGTCCAGCTCCAGACGGAACTGCCCAGGCAGCAACACCAGCCCGCTGACAACCAGCTCGACGACCACAGGCTCTCCAGCTACATAAGCCACGTCATCGCCAAGCACTGAACCGAAGCTCAGAAGGCCGCAGACGCCGTCAACGGGCTGAGAAGGTGAACTCCCAAGCCTCAGCTGGCGCAAAACGCGCCCAGGGGCGGTTTCCGGCCGAAACTGGGCACCCTGCGTGGGAGATGCCGCCGGCCCTCACATTAACACTCAATTCAGCTAAGATTGCGTGATGTATGCCGATTTGTAGCAGGCGAAAGAACAGGATAGCCATTCCGTGAACCATTGGTAGGGTGCATCGAACTCGTTGAGCAAAAAGTGTCCAGCGATGGCGATGGACAGCCATTCCATAACCAAGAGCAAAAACGGCCACCTAGCGATGGCCTCAACCACACGCCACAAGAATCCGTTCCGATTCCTCGGATTTGCGAAGCCACCCTGCCGAAGTTGATGGGCTGATGCTGCGAACACGAGCGCGCCAACTGTGAATAACGAACCCAATGGATGACCGTCGCGGAAAAACAACAAAAGGCCGACTATCACTGCGATAATGATCGGAATTGATAACGCGATTTTCCCGAGAAAAATTGCGTTCGGCATGTCGTCCGCTCACCCGACGTGTGAGGGTGCCGCTGAGTATTCCCCGTAGATGCGCGCTTCCGGGCTTCCCAAGTAATTCGCCAAATTTTCCGGAAGCCCAGACGGGTCGCGCGCATAACGGTCACGGACCGACGGATGCACCCATTGCGTCTCGTCGCCGCCGATCTGACGCGGTTCAGACATCCAGCCGCGCACCTTGGCGCCAATCCAACTCAACCAGCCGGGCCGTCTGTCTCCGGTGAGCGCCGGCGGGCAGTTAGGCGATGAGATGGGCGTCTCGTCCAACACCAAGCCCGCGTGAGATGCTCTCCCTTTCATCCAAGTAAAGGCAGGTTCCCCAAGCACCGGGTTCCCAGAACCTCCCACGTCACTGTGCTCGCCCGAGAACCACACCTGCTCAACGATTTGCCCAGGCTTGGGCTGCGCCTGCCACAAAGACGGCCGGAACGGCCTCCGGCACTCGTCGATAGCTAGCGCGTGGCAACCGTGCTTCACGTAGCCGCTCAGCTCTACGTCGTGAAACTCATGCCGATACGCCGTCAACTTGCTCAAGCCACGCAACGGGATGCCCAGAGCGCCCACTGTGTCCCAGACACCGATGAACTCAATCGTCGCCTCACGGGAGTAGGCAGAGCGAAAGGCTTTCGCTTCCTCCGAGTCCGGCACGGTGTCCTTGCGACGATACATATCGTAGGCTTCCGACAGCCTACCCGCTTCGGCTTTCCTCAACACGCCGCAATTGCGGATCAAGCCCGCTAGGCTGCGGACCGTGTAAGCGCCGCGACTGAACCCGAACAGGTAGATCCCGTCGCCGTCCTCGTAGTTGTGGATCAGGAACCGATAGCAGTCTCGAATGTTGCGTTCGATGCCTTTACCGCTAACACCGCCGGCCAGCCGGTTCGCCCAACTTTCCGTCCCCACGCCCCAGTCATAAAACACCACCTGCACCGTACCGTCGGGCGCGGTGGGCAGCACGGCGCGGGCCATTTCGATTACGTGGCTGGTATTCGCCTGATTCGGAGTTTGCCAAGTCCCCTCCGAACAGATGGCGATGCGTTTCATGGCCGACGCTCTGAAATTCGACTGTTCAAACCCGGTGCCGTGTCTGCTTCAACCATGCCGGTCAGTCCGTCATTTCAGACGTCCCGGCCCCCAAGGCTTCCAACAAGCGAATGCCTTACGGACAATAAATGCCGCACAAACCAAAATTACCAGTGCGTACCAAAACGAAACTACGCCGTTCCCACCATCAACGGACGCCGTTGCCCAGAGCAGGAACATAAACCGTTGTAAAAATGGTTGATTTTAGTTACATGACCATCGTCAGCCATTCCTGAAAGCGCGGTCTGAGCCGCGCCGCCACCCCAACTGTTCAAGGCGGCTCCGCCCTGGAATCTCACCAGGGAACACCGAGCGGATCCCCGTTCAAACCACACCGCGAGACAATTCCCGCGGTGCAGCCCGAACCGGATTGGGTATACGTCTCCGCTTCCCCAGCCGGTGCTGCGCTGCAAGCGCCGGTCTCAGCTGCCCCGCAACCGCGCCCCAGTACGTCCACACGTGCTTCACTCGCTTCCTCACGGGTACGGTGAAGGCGACGTGGACGCCATTGCCGATGGGACACACCCACCGGCGGGGGATGCGCTCGGAATAGCCGAGCAAGCGTCGGCCCAGCACCAGAGCCGCGGCCTGGTGAACGCTGAGCCCGTATTGCTCCATGAACTTCACCCGGCCAATCACCGAACTGAAGGCCGGGTTGACCTGATGTACCTCCACTCCCTGGCGGTAGCCACGAGAGAGGAAGTACGCTTTGATCCTGCCGTAGCTGAAACTGGACAGCATCCGACTGTAACGGCGGCTCTCACCCTCGAGCACCGCCTTCTTCTGCCGGAAGTCCAGTCGCTCGATGACGATGGGCTTGCCCACCTCGCGGGCGTAAGCCACCACGCTGGCCACGGCGTCGCCGATGATGGCCTCAGCCTGATGCTGTGACTTGCCGTAGGTCACCAGCGGCACACTGAAGGCGTGGACGTAGTTGCCGCTGGCGTCGGTCTCCGCAACGGCCAGGTGGTCGGCGTTCAGGTCCACGCCGATGGCGCCGCGACGCTGGTCCGTCACCACCGGCACGTCCATCATGGCGGTCGTGGCGAACACCCGCCAACCCTTGGGGTCCCGCTTGAACCGGTAGCTGATGGCCTGCCCCAGAGTGGTCCCGCGAACTGCCTTCTCACCGTGCTCACGGCGGTAACGGGCGTACTCGGCATTGCTGTCCAGCGCCGCCAGCACATGCTCGTGGCCGTAGGCGAACCGTACGCCCTCAATGGTCAGGTACTTGCCATGCTTGTCAATTTCCAGGGTCATGGACCCGGCTTGACCAAGGTCATTGACCCACCCTGGAAGCGCGATGATTTGACAAATATCAGGTTGTGTTTTGCCGGTCAATCACCTCCCTGAGCGCCCAGGAGGGCGCGATGTGGCGACAGCCGCTCCCGGTAGCTGGCGCCCTCGATGACGATTTGGTAACTGGCGTTGGCCAGCCGATCCAGGGCGCTGTTCCCCAGGATGGGGTCATCGAAGATGCTGAGCCATTCTTCGACGGCCCGATTGCTGGTGATGACGAAGCTGGATGACCGGTGCCGGTTGAGGATGAGCTCGTAGAGGTCGGCGGACTGCTGGGAGGTGAGCCGGTGCAGGCCCAGGTCGTCGAGGATGAGCAGGTCGGGCGTTACGAAGGACCGGAAGGTGCGGTCCATAGAGTTGTCGACCCGGGCCTGGGCCATGTTCTTGAAGAAGTCGTCGGCGTGGACGAAGCGGACGGTGTGGTTGGCGCGGACGGCGGAATACCCCAGGGCCTGTGCCAGGAAGCTCTTGCCCACGCCGGCCGGTCCCACCAGCAGCACGTGCTCGTGCTTGTCGAGAAACTCCAAGGAGAAAACGGCGTCCAAGAGCCTACGGTCCAGAGTAATCGACGCCGACCAGTCGAAGTCCTCCAGCCGACAGGTTTCCTCGAAACCGGCGCCCTTGATGCGCAGTTCAATGCGACGGTGAGCGCGGCGGTTGACCTCATCGCTGAGGATGATTTCCAGAAACGAGGCGTAGTCCAGTTGCTCACGGCGGGCCAAGGCGATGCGCTCGGGCAGGGTGGCGGCCATGGGCCCCAGTTGCAGCCGCTTGAGCAGAGGCGTGAGTTCGTTGATGCGGGTCATGGGTATAATCTCCTCAGGCTGACTTCCGGCGGTACGGGTCGGTACGTGCGAAGACAGATCCGGGCCGAGCGAAGCGGCCGGGCGGCAGGGGCAAGGGCAGTTGAGGCGTGGTCTCCTCTTCCAATGCCTGTATCAGGATGCGTTCCACCCGGTTCACGTCGATGAGGTCGACGTCCAGGGCACGCTGGCAGGCGGCGTCGAGGCGCTGGGCGGTGTAGCGCTGGCCGAGACGCAGTAGCTTGTGTCCCTGCCGGAGCTTGGCCCAGGGGTGGTCCCGTTGGAAGAGGCGCTGGGCAAACTCACCCACGGCGGGTCCCAGTTTGGCGGCCTCACGCTTGATGTGGTCCGGATCCCTGGTGGTGTAGGGACTGATCTTGGGAGGGTAGTCGGCGACGTCGGTGGAGCGGCCTCCCTTGGGTTTGCGCGGATGGGTCTTGATCAGCCGAGCACGGTGGTAGATGCGCACCAGTTGGCTGTCCACCCTGACCTCCACCTCCTGTCCCGGCGGGCAGAGGTGGGAAGGCACTGAGTAGAGCGCATCCAGGCAGTGGATGTGAAAGTCCCGGTGGACGACGTTGGTGCGCCATTGGGCGATCTCATAGGGCATTCCGTCCCAGGGGAGCAGGGTATGACGCTCCTCGTCCTGGAAGACCACCAGGGGTTTCTTCCGCGTGGTGCCGTGGATGCGCATTCCGGCTACCTCCAGGCACCATTTCGGTGCCGCGGCACGCACGTGGGTGAAGTCGTCGAAGTCGGCACCCTTGTAGAAACGCTCTCTGGCGTAGGGCACCTTGCGTTCCACCTTGGGCTTGTCCTGGGGATGTCCCTTGCGCGCCGGGTCGGCGATGAAACCGCGATGCTGGGCGTACTCCAGGAAACCCTTGGTGAGAATGGGATGTAGTGGGTCGGTACCCACCACGGCGGCGGGGAAATTGTCGATGACCAGGTATTTGGGCATCCCGCCGAAGAAGGCCCAGGCCGCTTCCAGGCCGGCGATCACGTCCTCCAGCTTGTGCTGCTGCATGGGCCAGACGAAGCAGTGGCGGGAGTGGCACAGCACGATGACCATCGCCCAAACCGCCTTGCGCTTGCCGGTGGCCGGATCGGTGATCATGCCCAAGCGTCCGAAGTCGGCCTCGGCCACCTCGCCGGGCGGCGTGTCCGCCATCCGCACCGTGGTCTTGCTGGGCCGCCGCCAGTTGCGCTTCAGCACGAAACGCCGCAGCGACTGATACGACAACGCACAGCCTCGCGCCAAGAGCAGCTCGTGGATGCGGGTCATCTGCAACCGGTCTTTGGCAATCCAGCGGTAGATCTGATCCGCCCAGGGCTCCAACTGGTCCTGGCTGGGCGCCTCCACCCGCCGCGGCCCCGATTGACCAACCGCCGCCAATCGGCTCAGCTGCTCTTCGGTAGGCGCCGGCCCGTCCTGGGCAACGCCCTCCGCCCTCGCTGCCGACAGATACCTGCGCACCGTGTTGCGCGACAGACCGGTGCCCGCCGCTATCTGCCGCCGGCCCATTCCTGCCTGCCAGCGGCGAATGATCTCCTGTATCTCCATCCTGAAAACCTCCCGGTAGGCCATCGCTGCACCTCAAAATCGAAGTGCGGCGATGATCACCGATTTGGCTTCCAGGGGTGGGTCAATGACCCTGTAAACCTGGGCCCATGACCCTGGCAAATTTCCCCGATTTAGGGGTCAATGACTTTGGAAAATGACACCATGCTGAGACGCCAGGCAGTCGGGCATCCGCAACCGGAGCGTCAGCGTCCCGTCATCGGCAACGGTGGCTACACAGAGCTGACAACCCGCCGTCTCGTCCCGGCTGCCCAGCACGAATAACTCGTGGCGGCGAACATCCCGCCAGTCCCTGAGCCACTCCTGATGGCTTGAGTAGCCGTTCCGCTCGAGATGACGCTGCTTGCGCCACAGCCGCTTGGAACCAAAGCAGAGCCGCACCCGTCCCGCGGCAATGTCATCCTGCAACGCAGCCAGCCTATGCCGCAGATTGGCGAGGCGCCGTTGTTTCTGGTGAACCTGATCCCATCGACCGCGCTCAGCGGCATGGGCGATCTGCCGCTCGCCCCGAGCAATCTGTCGCCCCAAACTGTCCAACCGCAGCTTCTGCTGCTCCTTGACCGACACCACTTTCCCCTCCAGCGACATCCGCACACCGTTGAACGTCCGCGCCAGTATTCCGTACCGCTTCAGGTACGCACTCTTCAACGAGGTTGCCGACCGGCCCGCCGCCACCTCGGCGAACAGCTTTCGTTCCACACGACAGTAAAGCTTACCGTAGGCCGAGAGCGCTGCGTCGCCAGCCTCACGATCAGTGCCCGCGTACTGGCTGATCCGCGTATGATAGGTTGCGGTCAGCCGCTTCCCAGTGGAGCCACTTCGTGTCGATGAGTGGCCATTCTTTTTGCCGAGCACCATGGCTACAGGATACCAGAACGCCGGTTCAGATACTCCCGTCCCATGTCACCTGATCGGACCATCAACAACCGTGACCTACTATCACCCACCAAATCGCCAACAGTTGGCAACCCCAATATTCCCACCACGTAGCCAACGACGGTTATCCCCAGGCCCGCGACAAGCACGTCTCCGCCACGCGCCCGACTTAGGGAAACCAACAAGCCCAAGACCGCGCTCAACGCGACCAGAAATACGCCCGGGCCGAATGTGAACGCCGCCACCATGAGAAAAAAATGCTCGGGCAACTCGGGGATCATGTACATCACCATCCGCAAGCCTCCCAGCTTGTCAATTGACGGCACAGTATACCGACTGTCGGACGCCGCCATGCAACGCTTCTGACCACATGCGAATTGCCTTCGACGATCACCGCATGTGGTCAATGACAGGCTCATCCTGCTGACCAATCTGGTCCACAACCGAGAATGGACCGAGCCCGTGAAAAACCACGTTTACCTGGAGCATGCGTCCGGTCGGAACAATGCCAACAACACACCTGTGGCGAGCCGACCACCAAGGCATACACATTGACAGGCGGAAACCGCATCGACCATGCCAACGCGCTCCGCGGTGGAGAAATCTAGCAGTTACTGGGTTGGGCGGCCAAGGCCCATCCAAACCGTGGGATCCCAAGACAACTTCCAGTGAGACCAGAGAGATGCGCAGCTATTACCCGCCGTGAGCCAGCGCCGCCGGCACTGGCGACGCCCTGATGGCCGACTGCGCAATGGCAAAGCCAACACGGCTCGGCGCACCGCCGATTTCTGCGACGAAGTAAGGATCACCAACGGCGCCAAGAGCGGCTTCCGGCAGACCGCCTCCTTCGACGGCGGCACGCTGGGCGACTACGAGGTCACCGTCACGCCGGTTTCCAGCTACACCGGACCCTTCACGGTGACCATCGACGAGGGAGCCGCCTACGGCTGCAGCGACGGCACGGACGTGAGCAGCTGCGACCTCACCAACCTGGCCTTCGGCGACACGCTGTCGTTGTACGTCGAGGCAGCCGACGCCAAATAGCATGGCCCAATGGCCACAGCAGAACCACCTTCGGGCGACGTCAGGACAACGGCTCGCCCGACGCCGACGGCTCGCTGCGCACCATGCGATAGCCGACCCGAGGTTCAGTCAGAATGTAGCGGGGCGCGCTGGCATCGTCGTCCAGCTTCTGGCGCAGCCTTCTCACGATGGTCCGCACCAGCCCCGAGTCGCCCGAGTGCGCCATGCCCCACACCCGCAGCAGCAGCTGATCGTGGGTCAGCACCATCCCCCCATGGGCCGACAGCTCGTGGAGCACCGCGTACTCGGTGGCCGTCAGCTCAACCGGACGCCCGGATAGCGTCACCCGACGTTCCGCGTAGTCGATGCTCAGGTCCCCCAGCACATAGGGCTGGGGTTGGGCCGAACGTCCCAGGCCCGCCCGCTGGCGCAGCGCCGCCCTGATCCGCGCCGCCAACTCCGACGCCGAGTATGGCTTGACGACGTAATCGACTGCCCCCATGTCCAGGGCCCTGGTGACGTACTCCTCCTGGCCGTAGGCGGACACGAAGATCACCGGCACGTCGGTGGTCGAAAGGATCGATTGCATCAGGTCGATGCCGCTGCCGCCCGGCAGCATCAGGTCCAGCAGCGCCAGGTGGGGCCGCTCCTCCTCAATCAGGGCGGGCACCTCCCCAGGGTCGGCGGTCACCACCGGGTAGTAGCCCGCCCTGGTCAGGGCGTCCCTGACGTAGCGCAACGCCAGCGGGTCGTCGTCCACCGCCAGCACCCGCGTCCGGTCCCGACCCGACCGGCGAGAACGCCTCGGAGTCGCCGTCGTGGCGCCGGCCGCCTCCGCCACCGGTACCGTGAACGTGAACCGCGCGCCCAGGTACGGTCCCTGGCTCTCGGCCCAGATGCGGCCTCCGTGGGCCTCCACGATCCCCTTGCAGATGGCCAGCCCCAGGCCCGACCCCACGGGGTCCCGGCCCCGGCCCCCGTCGTCAATGCGGGCATACTTCCGGAAGAGCTGCGGCAGCTGCTCGGCGGTTATGCCCTGTCCCCGGTCCCACACCGAAACCTCCACGTGCACGCCCTGACGCCGTACGCTCACGCCGATGGGCGCAGCCTCGCCCGAATGCCGCGCGGCGTTTGAAAGCAGGTTGCCCAGCACCTGCACGATCCGCCTCCGGTCCACCATCACCTGGGGCAGGTCCAAAGCAAGGTCGACGTCGAGAACGTCCCGACCCACGGCCCTGAGGAACGTGGTACAGGCCTCGTCCACCAACGCGGCCAGGTCCGAGGGTTCGGGAGAGACCGACAGCGTGCCCGTCTCGATGCGGGCCACGTCCAACAGGTCGCTGATCAGGCCCCGCATGAGGTCCGCCTGCTCCACGATGATCCGGTGGAATTGGCGCATCTCCGCCGGGTCAAGCACCGCCCCGTCGTCCAGCAGGGTGGTCGCCGACCCCCGTATCGAGGTCAGCGGCGTCCGCAGTTCGTGGCTCACCATCCCCAGGAACTCCGCCCGCAGCCGCTCCGTGTCCTCCAGCGGCGTCAGGTCCTGCAGCGTCACGACGAAGGACTCGAGGTCCCCGTCATCCGCGCGTATGGGCGTGGCGTTCACCAGGGTGGTGACGCTGCGCCCGTCGGGCAGCCCCAGGGTCATCTCCTCAGCCCGCACCGTCTCCCCGGTGCTCAGCGCCTGGGACAGGGTGAACTCCCGCAGGGAAACCTCCTGTCCGTCGGCCCGCCGGAAGGTGAGGGAACTCAGAACCTGCTCCACGGACCAGTCGGGGTCCAGTAAATCACCCACGACGCGACGGGCCTCACGGTTAATCGACTTCACAACCCCTTGCTGCGCGTCGAACACCACCACGCCCACCGGTGAGGTGTCCAACAGGGTTTCCAGGTCCGCTCGGGCCCGCAGTTCCTCCCGGTGGCGGCGAGCGTTGGCTATGACCAGCGCCGCCTGAGCGGCGAACGTCACCAGCGTCTCCTCGTCCTCTCGGCCGAAGTCGGCACCGCCCTCCTCCCTAGCCAGGTAGATGAATCCCACGCTGCGGCTTCCGTGGCGCACCGGGGCCGCCAAAAAGGCCGCCACTTGCACCGGGGAACGCATCTCGGGCAGGCCCAACTCGCGGAGGCGGCCCGACAGGTCCCCTACGCGCAGCGGCCCAGTGATCCCGCCCAGGTACTCGTAGAACTGCATCGCGTCGGGCATTTCACCCAACTGTCTGGCCTCCTCAGCATCCAAGCCCGAGGTCAGGAAGTCTTCCACAACCCCGGCATCGTCCACCAGCGTGATGACTCCGTACCGCGCTCCCGTCAGCGTCCGAGCCGCGTCCAACACCACCTGGAGCACGGTGTCCAGGTCCAAGCTCTCGCTAATGCGCAGACTGGCCTCGCTGAGCCGCGACAACCGGGCAACCTGGGCAGCCGCTCCCGCATCTCCAATGGTCTCCGACATGCTCTCTACCGCCAACTACGTTGGAACTGATCGCGCAAAACCGTTGTAAAAATGGTTGATTTTAGTTACATGACTATCGTCAGCTATTCCTGAAGACGCGGTCTGAGCCGCGCCGCCGCCCCAACAGTGCAAGGCGGCTCCGCCCTGGAATCTCACCAGGGAACACCGAGCTGATCCCCGCTCAGGCCACCGCACGGGTAGCCTGGACCGGATTGGGTCTGCGTCTTCGCTTCCCCAGCCGGTATTGCGCTGCAAGCGCCGGTCTCAGTTGCCCCGAGATCACGCCCCAGTACGTCCACACGTGCTTCACTCGCTTCCTCGCGGGTACGGAGAAGGCGACGTGAACGCCATTGCCGATGGGTGCAACCCGTCGACGTGGGATACGCTCGGAACAGCCGAGCAAACGTCGGGCCAGCACCAGAGCCGCGGCCTGGTGCACGCTGAGCCCGGAACGCTCCATGAACTTGACCCGGCCGATGACAGAACTGAAGGCCGGGTTGACCTGATGTACTTCCACTCCCTCTCGATAACCACGGGAGAGGAAGTACGCCTTGATCTTGCCGTAGCTGAAAGATGACAGCATCCGGCTGTATCGGCGAGACTCTCCCTCCAATGCGGCCTTCTTCTGCCGGAAGTCAAGCCTCTCCATGACGATGGGCTTACCCGCCTCCCTGGCGTAACGCACCACATCCGCCACGGCGTCACCGATGATGGCCGCCGCCTGATGCTGAGACTTGCCGTAGGTGACCAGCGGTACACTAAACGCATTCACGTAGTTGCCGCTGGCGTCGGTCTCACAGACCGCCAGGTGATCGGCGTTCAGGTCCACGCCGATGGCGCCGCGCCGTTGGTCTGTAACCGCCGGCACGTCCATCATGTTGGTGGTGGCGAACACCCGCCAGCCCTTTCGGTCCCGCTTGAACCGGTAACTGATGGCTTGGCCCAGAGTGGTCGCCCTGGCTGCCTTCTCACCATGCTCACGCCGATACCGGACGTAATCGACATTGCTCTGTAACGCGGCCAGCACCTGCTCGTGGCCGTAGGCGAACCGTACACCTTCCATGGTCAGGTACTTGCCGTGTCGGTCAGCTAGGCAATCCGGCATTCGCAGCCTGAGCGTCAGTGTTCCGTCGCCAGCGACTGTGGTCACACAGAGCTGGCAACCCACAGTCTCATCCAGGCTGCCCAGCACGAAGAACTCATCGCTGCGGGTGTACCGCCAGTCCCTGAGCCACTCCTCGTGGCTGGAGTACCCATTCTCCGCCAGGTGGCGCTGCTTGCGCCAGAGCCGTTTGGAACCGAAGCAGAGCCGCGCCCGTCCCCTCGCAATGTCATCCTGCAACGCAGCCAGCCTCAACCCCAGATTGGCGAGACGCCGCCGCTTCTGGTGGACCTGATCCCATCGCCCACGGCCAGCAGCATCAGCAACCTGAAGCTCGGCGCGCGCGATCCGCCGACCCAAGCTGTCCACTAGCAGTTTCTGCTGCTCCTTCACCGACGCCACTTTGCCTTCCACAGACACTCGCACTGCATTGAACATCCGCGCCGGTATCTGGTACCGCTTCAGGTACCCGCTCTTCAACGAAGTTGCCGGCCGGCCCGCCGCCATCTCGGCAAACAGCTTACGCTCCACACGACCGTACAGCTCACCGTAAGCCGACAACGCCGCGTCGCCAGCAGCACGATCAACGCCAGCGTACTGAGCGACCCGCGTTTGATAGGTTGCGGTCAGCCGCTTCCCAGCGGAGCCGCTTCGCGTCAATGACTGGCCGTTCCTTTCTCCAGGTACCATGGCTACAGGGTACCAGAACGCCGGTACCGATACTCCCAGCCCATGTCGCCTGATCAGACCATCAACAACCATCACCCACTAAATCGTGAACAGTTGGCAACCCCGTACAACAGCGATCCGGTGGATCGTAACAGAGGCACCTACGCCTACTCTCTGCCGCCGAACGCCAAGCTGTTTTCGCTTTCGATGAGCGACGTGGACTTCGGACACTTCATCCACGGCAGGCCCAAGTACACCGCATCCGTGGCTAACAGCGTCTCCGAGACCACCGTGGGCTGGGAGCAGGCTTTCACCGGCGGCTCGGCGGCCGTGGCCGTCAGCGCCGTGGCCGGCAGCAACGCCGCCGTCACCAGCGACGCCGACACCACCGAAGACGGCTACCAGGTGAGCCTTGCCGAGGGCAAGAACGTGGTCACCATCACGGTGACGGCGCCCAACGGGACGGACACTTACGCCTACGAGGTCGCCGTCACCCGTGCGTCAGGCTGAGGCCGAGTTGGGCACATCCAATCCGTCTGACAGCGCTTTTTCGACACCACACATCACCGGCGCCCTGGCCTAGCTGGCGCCGGTGATGTGAGATGGCCAGACCGACTCCTACCTGCGCTTCAGGATGACCACACCGTAGCAATGGTCGTTCCGGCAACGTTTGAAAACGGTCCCATGGATGCCGGAGGTCCAGTCAGCGCGAGAAACCCAAGCTCCCCAAGGACCGGGGCAGGGCTCGGCCATCGGCGTCTAGGCCGCCATCACACAGGACTGACACATTAATCATTTTTATTTTGCACGGCAATTAGATGCAGTTGCGATAACCTCTGAAGTGGAACGTTCCGTCCCCGGAAGGCATTCCTTTGGCGTTTGATCGTGAAGAGCCTGGGCAGAAGCGGGATGCGGCCGCACATGTCCATCCCTCCCGTGTGCCTGCGCGCTGAGGTTCGAACTCAAACATCGGTCTCGCTGGTCCGGTAAATCTAAGACGGCCTCTTCCATGCTACTGCGAAACCCGACGGGCACGCCTTCTCGCGTTGATGTGACCCTCACCGATCCGGCCACGGTAGGCCGATAGCCTTGTGACCAGCCAGCGACTGCGTAACGTATTGAACGCCCCGGTCCTGCGGGCCCCAATCCTTGCTGTGGCGCTTGGGGACCTGCTGCTGCTGGTCTCCGGGTTCCGGCCCGCCGAATCACATGAAGACCAAAACCCACGTAGGCTTCCCAACCAAGGGATGTACGGCCTGACCCACCAGCGCCTTGCCCCGCACTGGTACGGCCCGGAAGGGATCACACCGAAGGCCCCGGATGCTGCGACGCCGCACGGTTTCCGGGCGACAGTCCACACGTCAGAGGCGGGAGTGGCCCAGTGGACGCGCTACTCGGACGTGAATACGCCAGCCGCGCCCCAAGAGGAAGCGGGACAAGGAAAGGCAACACCGGATTCACGGCCTGGTGCGAAGCCGCCGGGGGGCCTGACTTGGATGGCGACGGAGCAGTCGGGCCAAGTCAGTTGGCGAGTGCCGGCGCAACCTGAGGGCATCTCCATCGGCGACATGCACTTGGAACGCGCCCATGGACACAGGGAGTTCAACCACAGCCGGCGCGTGGCAAGCGACGTGGACCACACTGCGCCAAGCAGTTGGCAGCACATCGACCACGGTCTGGAGGCCGGCCAAGCGTACCGCTACCGAGTGAAGCTGCACACCACGGCAGGGAAGGTCTACTCGGAGGAGATCACGGTCACGACGCAGACCGAGACGCCAGTCACCCCGAGGGCTTTGAAAGCCGCGCGTGACGCCGACCGCATCACCCTCTTCTGGGAAGCGACCCCGCAACCCCAGTGGGTTGAGGTCCTATACATCCAAGTACTCCGCACCAAACCGGCGGAACAAGGCCTCCGGATCCTGGGCACTCCTCAGCCGGGGTATGGCATCACCGACTACAAGCTGGAGGACATGGACGTCCAAGCTGGGGGTACCTACGAATACCAAGTGATGATGGCTGCGGGCATCGGCGCCATGGGCGGAACATACCGCAGCGAGAAAGTGACGGTTACCCTGGCCGAGCCTCCAATCGAGCCCATCCTGCTCAGTGCGAGAGCCACCCACGACCAGCTGCGTCTGCTGTGGCAGATGCCAGCCCAAGGCGACTCGGTGTCAGCGGAGACGGTGGAAATACTGAGGAACGGCACGGTTATTGCCACCGTAGAGTGGCGACGGGCCTTGCGAGGGTACGCGTATGCCGACAACTCGGTGGAGCCAGCGGCGGACTACCGTTACCAAGTGCGACTGACCGGAGCGGCAGGGACAGTATCCAGCGTGGAAACCAAGGTGAGGACGAAAGCGCCACCGCCGGCGGCACCAACACCCCCGCTGGGCATGCCCATCAACCAGCGGGTGATCCTGCACCGAATCCCCGAGCAAGGCCCACAGCCCTCCAGCGCCGAAGTTCGCTGGCCCTTCATCGACGCATATGGTCTGCGGGATCTGGCCGCGGACGTCATCCACGTACCGTGGGTGTACACCCAGCCTTACGTGGACGGGGAGTTTCGAGCCAGCCGGTTGACGCACGAGGTCAAGGCAGTGAACCGGCACGGGGCGAACTCCTGGTGGCAGGTCTGGTGCATCCCGTCAGAATCGGGTTGGCTGACCGCAACGGACCGCAGTAACGGTCCGGCGGTGGCTGACTAAGGCAACCCTGAGATGGTTCCACAGCCGCTATCCGACCGTGCCTGCCGCCTGTTGAATGCGGCGCTGTCGGGGACCGGACCGGGATTGGGACTGCTGATCGTCGTCGGCACCCCCAGCGGGAATGTGTTCATGCGGGCCGGCGACGAGGAACATTGGCTCTGCGGCGACGAAGCCCGCGCCGCGATGGAGGTATTCCAGGAGCTGCTTGACCTTGGCATGGTGGCGCCGATTGCTCCGGACGGTTCCTCCTCGGAATGCGTCGTCACAGCGTTGGGACACAGAACGGCAACGGTGAGGCCAGCCCAATAACACGATTGCCGTTGGTCCGGAACCGATGGATGCGCCCGTGATTACTGTAGTGGATTGGAACATCAACAGAAGCGACCAGGCACTGCGGGAACTGCTGTCCATGGATGCAGACCTGGCGTTGTTGCAGGAGGTCCACCCCAGCGGCTGGCGATGGCTGGCCGGTTTGGGCGACCCAGTTGAGGTAACTCCTCACGAACCATGGCTGCCCTGGGGCCGGAGGTCATACGACCGCTGGCCGTTGGTGGTGAAACTGTCCGACCGCGTGCGGCTCGAATGGTTCGAGCCCAGGAACCCCATCCACTGGCCGGTCGCCGACCAGCTTCCGGTGAGCGGCATCGGCACCATCGCGGCGGCAACGGTCACGCCCGTATGCGGGCAGGAGCCGTTCATCGCAGCTTCGATGTATGCCCGCTGGCGGGAGCCGCATCCGACGGTCGGGGACAAGACGTGGATCCATTCCGACGCCTCGGCGCACCGCATCATCTCCGACCTTTCGGTCTTCATCTCCCCGCGAGCAGGCGCGACCCACCGCATCGTGGCTGCCGGCGACCTGAACCTGGGCTTCCTGGGCCGCTTTCAGTCTGACGGCCTGATGCAGAGCGTCCTGACGCGAATGCAGCCCCTGGGGATGGAGTACATCGGGCCACAGACGCCTGATGCCCAAACGGTGCCCACATACCATACCGGCAGCGAGGACCAGACGAGCGCGTCAACACAGCTGGACCACGTCTTCGCCTCCCAGGGTTTTCACGGCGGAGTTCACGTCACGGCCATGAACGGCGCCGACGAATGGGGTCCAAGCGACCACTGCCGGCTGGTCGTGCATATTTCGGATGGCTGATGCGCGCCGAACATGCAGCCAAACAAAACGGACCATAAACGGAGCACACGGCTAATGCTGGGTCAATCCTGAAATATCAGGAGGTATGAAGGACATGGTACACAGAATAATCGCGGGTGACGTCTGTGACATTAAAGGGGACAAGGGTCACTGGTTGATCGTTGATATAGGCTTTTCCAGTACGCAACCTTCCTGCGGTGTTTGGAATGGCGCTGGGGAACCCAAGGTGTTCACATTCGGCGACCTCGTGGCATTGACGACTCATGAAGTCCAAGCGGATGATCCACAACCATTGAATTTGCTAATCGAAGCCCCACTTTCAGTGGCATTTCGACAAAATGGGAACCCTATTCGTCGCAATTGTGACATCTGCGATGGGATGCGCCGAGAATGGTATGTGAACGCCGGGGCCGCAACGCTCGTCGCTGCTGGCTATTTGCTGCGGGCAATACACGGCTGTCAAAGACAACGCGAGGTAAGGTTGTTCGAGGGTTTTGCTTCATTCAGGCGTGCAAAGAACAAACCTGGAACCAATTCGGAGCGGCGCGAAGCGGACCGGCAGGACGTATTGGCCCTCAGAAATGCCGTTTGGAATCGGGAAAACGCTACCTTCTTCGCTCCGGGAGATCTCGTAAAGCCCGGTCACCACATTGAGTCGGCTTTTTCCTTTTTGGATGAAAATCCTATACCTCCCGTAATTCGCATTAACCCAGATACGTGATCTTCTACCGGTGCAGGATTGACTTGGTACTGGAAGGAAGTGCTTTCCGTAACCCGATCAGAGCCGCCGCAAGGGCCCGGCAGCCCTCCGACTCCAGCCTGACCCCAACGTGTCCAAGCCGGAGGAAGGAAGCAGAGATGTCACCAGACCAGCGTGACGCAGACTACCGAACGGCGATCTACGCCAGTACGTCCACCCACAGCATTGACTCCATAGATAGCCAGCTCGAGGCGGCACGAAGCCACGCGGAACAAACCGGCCCTGATGTGGTCGGGCAGTACATTGAACTACGAGGGCTAACGACCCAATTTCTCCAGATGATGGCGGCGACCACGGCGGACCGACCCCTGTTCCGGAAGATATTGATGCACAGCCTGAGCCGCATTTCCCGGGGCGCCGCCAAAATCAATCATCACCTACCCACGCTGGAGACAGGCGACTTGGAGCTCATTTCGGTTACGAACGCTTTGCGGGGCCTTTCATCTCAGCCCTTAGCCGATTTCAAAAGCAGTCACTACCTGAAGGTTTTGTCCATAAGGGAGATAACATGGCGAAGTCGATACGGATCAGCATTGTCGTCATTGCATGCCTGATTGGCGCAGTGATCGGAGCGTGGTCGCTCCCGGTCAACGACGCAAGGGCAGCCGATCCGGCGTGCCCCAGCTCCTGGCCGGAGCAGGGTTACGACGGTCCACTGGCGGAAGCGGACCACGGCCAGGTGACTTACCAGGACTTCTTTACCGACTCGGAAGACCAACGATGGTACGTCATCCGCAGCTCGGACAGCAACGGCTACACCACGGTCCGGGCGTACACCGCGACCGAAAACGGCAACGGTTACATCGCTAATTCTCCCGACGAGGTTTGCTACCTGGTGGTGCGCAGGCCCGGCGATGCCGAAGACGCTGCCCAGCCCCAGCAGGTGATATTCCCCAGGGAGCGCGAGGAGCCAACAACTTCCGCACGGCGTCTGGCCCACGCCACTCAGACCATAAGCGTTGAACAACTTCGAAGAAATGCCGAGGATTTTGAGTACACCATCGGAAAACGCGGCGGCGCTCTGACCTTCGCGACCATCGGCGATCCGCTTACCTTCAACCTCGCCATTTCCACCGATGGCTCGTCGTCAGGCGTTCTGGGATACCTCTTCGAAGGTTTGACCGAGACCTCCTGGCTGACCGACCAGGTGGAGCCAGCGCTGGCAGCGTCCTGGGAGCGCTCGGAGGACGGGCTGACCTGGACGTTCCGGCTCCGGCAGGATGTGCGGTGGCATGACGGGCAGCCCTTCACCGCCCATGACGTGGACTTCACCTTCAACCGGATTATCTACAACGACGATATTCCGGCCAGCAGCCGCCCGACGTTCAACTTCCGGTATCGGGACGAGGCAAGCGGCCAATGGCGGAACGCGCCGATGACGGTCACGGCGCTGGATGACTATACGGTCGAATGTGTCCTGCCGGCGCCATTCGCCCCGTTCCTGCGCTCCATGGGAACCGCAATTTATCCCAAGCATATTCTGGAGCCGCGCGTTGACGACGGCACCTTCGCTGAGACGTGGGACATCAACACCGACCCGAGCGAGGTGATCGGTACCGGCCCCTTTATAATCGAACGTTACGTACCCGACGAGCGCATAGTCTTCCGGCGCAACCCGGATTACTGGCTCAAGGACTCCGCCGGCAACACCCTGCCGTACCTGGACGAAATCGTTCGGCTCACCGTTTCGGACCTGGCCGCCGACCTTGCGCAGTTCCAGGCAGGCGTGGCGGATACCCATGGGGTGCGGGGCGAAGAATTCGCCGAGCTCGACCAGCTCCAAAGGCGGGGGAATTTCACTATCTACCGACGCGGCCCCGCTTACGGGACGACGTTCCTGGCGTTCAACATGAACCCCGGCAGCAACCCGGACACCGGCGAGCTTTACCTGGCGTCCGAGCAGCTGGAGTGGTTCCGCAACAAGCAGTTCCGCCAGGCCGTTGCCCACAGCGTTGACAAGGACACGATCATCAACGACGTACAGCATGGCGTCGGATTCCCGCAATGGTCCTCCATCAGCCCCGCCGCCGGAGATTTCCACAACCCCAACGTCCGACGGTACGAGTACGACATCGATCGAGCCAACCGCATCCTCGACGGCATCGGCTGGACCGATGGCGACGGGGACGGCACGCGGGAAGACGACGCGGGCAATGAGATAGAGTTCCTGCTGGCGACCAACGAAGGCAACACCGAGCGTCAGCAGGTCACCGAGATAATCCACCGTGGCCTGCAGGACATCGGCATCAAGGCGAACTTCGAGATCATCCCGTTTGGCGACCTGGTCACCCAGCTGGTCAGATCCTATGACTGGCAGTCCATGGTCATCGGCTTCGGCGGCGGGAGTGAACCTCACTTCAGCATCAACTTCTGGCACAGCAGCGGCAACCTGCACCTGTGGCACCCCAACCAGGCCCAACCCGCCACCGAGTGGGAAGCTGAGATAGACGATCTCTACGTCAAAGCGAGCCAAGAGCTGGAACATGACCGGCGCGTGGCCTACTACCACCGGGCGCAGACGATTGCCGCCGAGAACGTTCCGGTCATCTACACGACGCTGGGCGAGCGGATCAGCGCTGTCCGCAACGTCTTTGGCAACACGACGCCCACCCTGTACGGACTTTGGGATACCCGCTACCTGTACCGGACCGACCAATAGGCCGTCTCCCCCATGACGCATGAGCCCCAAGCGATCACTGCCGGCTGATCGTGCAGATTTCGGATGGCTGATGCGCGCCGAACATACAGCCAAACAACAACGACCAACAACGGGACACTCCTCCAGAAGGAAGGCTTTTCGCAACCCGATCAAGAGCACCGCACGAAACCAAAAACGCCCCGGCACCAACCTGACCCAAAACGTAAACAACGGAGGAAGGTAGCAGAGATGTCGCCAGACCAGCATGACGCAGACCACCAGGCGGCGATCTACGCCAGCACGCCCACCGACAGCATGGAGTCCATCAACGACCGGCTCGACGCGTTACGAGACGACGCGAAGCTAGTCGGCCTTGAGGTGGTCGCACAGTACGTGGACCTTCGCGGGGAGAACACCCAGTTCCTCCAGATGATCGCGGACGCCACGGCGCCCGACCCACCGTTCCGAAAGGTCCTGCTGGCCAACCGGAGCCGCGACTCCAGCCAGATCGACGATCTCGAGCCACACCGGGCACGATTGGCCGCCCACGAAGTGGAGATCATTTCGGCCTCAGAGCTCTCGCTGCGCGCGCTGGGTCCGGCCGTGGGAGCTATGCTCCGTGAACAGTATTCCCTGCGAGTCCGACGCGGCATGAGGGCAATCGCCCAACGGGGGTTCTACGCGTTCGCCAACGCTCCCTGCGGTAACCGCAAAATCCCAGTCTGGGACGGTGACTTACGCCGCCACAAGCTGGAACCGGACCCGCGAGCGTCGGAGACGGTGCGGTGGATATTCGACCTTCGCCTCGAGGGTGCCACCCATCTGGAGATTGTGGCGGAGCTGGGCCCGCGGCGACAGACCACCTGGCATCAGCCCCTGGAACACCAGACAGGTGCGCCGCATCCTTCGCAACGAGGTCTATTGCGGCACCAACTTGGCGGCGAGGAAGGACATGGAGAACCCCAACACCGCAGTGCGGGTCGTCAACGCCTTCCCGGCGATTGTGAGCCAAGAGGAGTTCGACACGGTGCAACGAATGGAACAGCGTCCGGATGCAGAGGAGTGCCCAGAGTGAGTTACCAACGCAGACGCTCGCCATTGTCGATCCCCAGTATGGAACATGCTACCGCCGTGCGCTGCGCGCAGGTCGATCCCATCCCGTGATCCCCAGGTTGGACCACCTGGTCGTCGTTGTAATGCCTGCCCAAGCTGGACCAAAGCGCGTCATGGCGCCCGCATCGTCGTGGCAACAAGGATGCTCACCTGGAGGAGATTGACACATGCAGTCTCCGCCACATATTGCAGGAGGATGAGAAATGACTATTCCGGAAATTGGCCAGCTAGAACCAGTGGCCCCCCACACGCTCTGGCCTGACGAAGCTCGGGATTTCACTCCCTGGTTGGCCCAAAACCTGGACCGCCTGGCCGCAGAGTTGCACATGGACCTGGAGCTGGTTCAACGCGAAGCGACGCTGACCGGAGCAGGCCGCGTGGACATTCTGGCCAAGCAAGTCCCCAGCGACGCGGCAGTCGTAATTGAGAACCAACTGTACACCTCCGACGACGACCATTGCGTGAGGCTCCTGGGCTACGCGGCGACCGCCGAGGCGGATATCGTAGTTTGGGTGGCACGGAGGTTCACGCAGTACCACCGCAGCATCGTGAGGTGGTTGAACAACGGGGACACCATCAACGTCTATGCCGTTGAGTTGGAAGCCTGGCGCTTGGATCAGGCTATTGCCGCCAGTTTTCGCCTGGTCGAGGGTCCCCAACCTCGGCCCGCAGACGGACAGTCATCCGAGGGCGGATCGAACGCCAATCAACGCTACGGTTACTTCTACAGGCCGTTGACCGACCGACTCCGCAGGAACGGAATACGGCCCGTCGGACGCGGCGGTTGGCGCGGCAGATGGAGATCCTTTCAGACCGTGCATCCCCACCTGATGTACTCGTTGGGCCTGGAACCCGGCGGCGAAGCGCGAGTGTATTTGGAAGCACGTGGTGAAGAGGGGCGACCCGTCTTTCACGCGATACAAAATCATCGGGACCAGATCGACGCCGAGTTTCCCGACGCGGCCATAGAGTGGCACGAGGGAGAACGAGAGACCTGGGTCGCGGTTAAAACCGGAGCGTCCCTGGATGACCCCGAGGACAAACAGGAAGAGACCAGAACATGGATGTTCGACACCGTCATCAAGCTCCGGAACGTGATTCAACCACGCGTCGAACATTTGATGAACGAACCCAGGTCCGATGAGAGTGACGGTAGTGAGGTTGAGCGGGTCGCCGGCCACCCAGATTCAGAGACCGAAACCGCAACACCGTGAATCTGGAGGCCGACCATCGCCGCCACGCGCAGATCGCGGACGCCATCCGCGACCTCAAGTATGGGCGGGGTCGCCTTGCCCAGTTGGGGCAGCGGCACGGCTCAGACCGCGTCTTCAGAAATGGCTGACGATGGTCATGTGACTAAAACAACCATTTTACAACGGTCGGCGCGCCGAGCTCCCCATCGGGACGGCCTGGTGAAGGCCAGTGAGGCAGCAGGTCCGGCAACGAGGATGTCACCCGAGACCAACGCCGGGGGCAACTAGCCGGGGCCGCATCCCTTTCGGATTTATTGAGGTTTGTTATGCTACGTCGTTGCTCCGTCATTCTGACTGTCGCCGCTTCGCTGGCGCTATCCTTATCGGTATGGTTCCTAATGCAGCCCGCAGGCACACCCGGGGCCCTCGGGCAAACGGGACCCGACACAATCGAAGTCGGCAACACCTTCCCCGGTGCGACCGCGGAGTTGAGGTTGACCATTGAGAGCCTGCCCAGGAACCTACACGAAGGCCATTCCATCGAGTTGTACTTGGAGGGTGACTTCCAGATACCGGACGCCATAGACCGGGCCGATGTTTATTTCGACCTCTCTGGCGGATCAACATTCCCGACCTACGACTCGCCGGCGGCCGCTATCGTCGCGGCCGCTACCTCCGGCAATCCGGTGGTAGCCTGTGAATTCCGGACCCGTGGGGAGACCATGAGCGCCGTCGCTGAGTGGGCCCATTTCCCTGATGAATTGGACGGGGAGGCCCTCTCGGCATTCCATTACGTGTGGCTCATTCCGGAGGAAGACGACACAATATCCGAGGTTGATTCCAAGCTGGAAGCGGACCATACGGCCACGGGGTTGATAAGCGGCGTGCCACCCGCCGATACTACCGTACGGTTCCGACTGGTTCCCCTGTACGGCTCTGCGGATGCCCCCGGGCCCGGTCTCACCGTACCCTGCATGAGGCTGACCGACAGGAGCGTCTTCGCACAAATCAGTCCAACCGAGCCCATTGTCATCAGCGACAATCATCAGTTTGGCGGCGATGACCGGTCCATCCGCGTAATTGTCCCGGACCTCTACGAGCTCCGCGACGGCAACCGTCGGGCCCGGGCCGGTAAGACCGTAACGTTGGTGTTCACCCAGGCTGCAGGCATCCGAAACCCGCGTACCCCGGGAATCTATAACGCGGGTTACTCCAATCTCCGGCCCGACGATCCGACCAATCAGGGAGCGCAGGTTGCCTTGAGCCCGGTGTACATCGAGACTAACGACGCGCCCCCGGTGACTAACATCGTTGTTTGCTTCGGATATGATGACCGGGAGGTTAATGTGTCTTGGGACGCAGTACCCGATGCCACCTACTACCGCATCGGCTACGTCAACATGGTGAAGGACTACCCGCGCGCCAAGACCAGCGTTACCGGCGAATGGCTCGAGGCGTTCATCTACGTGGATGTGAATGCGCTGAATATCCCAGTGAACGACGAAGGGCGCGCCAACTATACGCTGCGCCGGTTGTCATCCGGTGATCGCCATGCCTTTACGGTGCTGACCAGCAACAACGTGACCGTTACCCGGGAAACGTTCGGCGGTGTTTACACGTGGCCGCAGAATCCGCGCTGGGCGTTCTACGTGGTCGATGATCCGTTCGTCGATTGCTCCAGTACGCGCTAGGGTCCACCAGCGCGTAGCGCACGGCTAGGTCATGCCGGTCAGCCGCGGCTCATGTTCCTGGGCCGTGGGCCGTCCGCATGACCAACTGGACGACCCTCGCGGGCCAGCCCGATCTGATCGCGTGGCGCGAAGATGACGGCGTCATCCTCAACGCCAAGACCGGCCACAACAGCCCGAGCCACGCCGTGCAGGTCATGATCTACCTCTACGCTGTCCCAAGGCGCTACAGCGTTACCGGAACGCCAAACTGCGCGGTCAGGTCACCTACCGCGACCACACGGTGCGCGTTCCAGCGGAGGCCGTGGACGGAACGTTCGTCCAGAACTTGGGGCCGCTGATCCGCAGACTATCGGCCGACGAACCCGCGAGGCGGGTACCGAGCAGCCAGGAATGCCGGTTCTGCGACATCACGGTCGCCGACTGTCCCGAACGCGTCGAAGCGGCCAGCGCAGTCGAACCTCGACCACGGACGACTTCTGACGCCCGACGTCGACCGCCGCGGCTGCATCGAGTAGGATGAAATCATGGCGATCAAACCCTGGCGTCCTATTACACCCCTGCAGCCCAACACGGAGCAGGACTTCTCCCAGCACGACGCTCTCCGTGACCAGTGGCTCAACCACCAGACGGTCGTCGGAGACAGCGGCCTCACGGCACTCCACCGCAGCTGGGCCATCGAGACCGGCATCATCGAAGGCATTTACCGACTGGACGAAACCCAGACGCGGACTCTCGTTGAACGAGGCTTTGAACCAGAGAACATCCCCCAGTTCGGCACCGGCCAGGATCCCGACAACCTGGTGTCTATCCTGTGGGACCACATGACGTCCCTCGACGCCATCTACTCAGAGGTGCGTCGCGGCCGCTCGATCAACCTGACGGCAATCCGCCAACTCCACCAAATCATGGTCGCACATCAGCCCACCTACCGGGCGTATTCCCCCCAGGGCCAGCCTTTCGACGCCCGCCTGCTTCCCGGAGCCTTCAAGACCCTACCCAACAACCCCACGCGGCTCGACGGCGTGGTCCACCAGTACTGCCCGCCCGAACACGTCCTCTCCGAGCTGGACAACCTGCTCACCTGGTACCACGAATACGCGGCAAAGCCCGACGAGTACCATCCACTGCTGGTCGCCGCATGGCTCCATCACCGCTTCGCGCAGATACACCCCTTTGCCGACGGCAACGGCCGGGTCACCCGCGCCCTCGTCACCTGGCGCCTGGTGCAGCACCAATACTTGCCCATCGTCGTAACCCGCGACGACCGCAATGACTACATCGACGCCCTCGAAGCCGCCGCCGACGGCGACCTCGGACCATCGGTTACGTTCACGGCGGACCTGCAAAGGCGGGCCATCCTGGAAACGATGGCAGCAGCAAACTGATCCACAGCGAAACCGGCGGCCCCGTCGCCGAGAGCGGCCGGTACCGTTACCGACGCCAGATGCCCCGAATTTCGTCCGTAGAGCCACCCGGGAAGCCGCCAACGGCTTCTCAGGCAAGTCAGACCACCACCACACTCCAGCCTCCTCTGGGACGGGCGAGGCGCAAAACGACCTCCGTCAAATTTGATGACAGCCAGTCATAGCGCGACCACACGGCGCAGGAATAAACTCACGTCAGGCTGACGACGGCTACCCAAAATGAAGGAGCCGTCACATGCCGCAACGCCGCGAACATCCCTACATCTGGGCCACCTGGCTGCCCCGTTTGCTGACAGGCGAGAACTCCTGCGAGTGGGCCGTCTGGTTCAAGGCCCACTACGCCGACTGGCCACGCCAACCTTCCGACTTCGACCAAGCCCAGTGGCTGCTCGACCACACCGCCCTCGTCAACGAGCGCATCAACAACTGGGAAGTCGGCGGCTACGACGTCAACGTCGAGGCCCAAAACCGGTTTGAACTCCGCGGCAGGACAGCCACGCTGGCCGGCAGACCGGACATCATCGCCTGCCGTGAGGATGACGGCGTCATCGTCGACGCGAAGACCGGCCACGACAGCCCCAGCCACGCCGTCCAGGTCATGATCTACCTCTACGCCGTCCCCAAGGCGCTACAGCGTTACCGGGACGCCAAACTGCGCGGTCAGGTTACCTACCGCGACCACACGGTGCGCGTTCCAGCGGAGGCCGTGGACGAAACGTTCGTCCAGAACCTGGGGGCGCTGATCCGGCGCCTCTCGGCCGACGCACCCGCGAGACGAGTGCCGTCGCCACAGGAATGCAGATTCTGTGATATTACGGCCGAAGACTGCCCCGTGCGAGTGGACGGCACCTCCGAGCCCGAGAGCGGTGCTACTGCCGACTTCTAGCCCGCAGTCAATCGGCCAGAGTCGGGCCTTGTCGTTGCCTCATGACCATCTCCTCGACCGCCATATTTCCACGAAAGGCCGTGAACCAGTCTGCTGAATGGCCGCTGCCGCTCAACCAACGAAACCAATGCGACGGCCTGGAACTCCTGGCGGCACTGGAACCAGCATCCATCCCGCTGTGCGTCTTCGACCCGCAGTACCGCGGCCTGCTGGACAAGATGCGCTACGGCAACGAAGGCGTCAGCCGGGAACGAAGACGCTCGGAGCTCCTCCAGATGAGCGAGGAGACCATCGGCGAATTCATCGCCGGCATCTCGACCGCCTTGATCCCGTCCGGCCACCTGTTCCTGTGGGTCGACAAGTTTCACCTGTGCAAAGGCATCGAAACCTGGCAAGGAGACAGCGGACTGGAAGTCGTAGACCTTGTCACCTGGAACAAGGCCCGGATGGGCATGGGCTACCGCACTCGGCGCATGGCAGAATACCTGCTCATCCTACAGAAACCGCCCACACGCGTCGGGCCGGGCTGGCAACGCGACGACATTCCCGATTTCGTCACGGAAAAGGTCCAACGCGTCAAGAACGTTCACCCCAAGCCTGTGAACCTTCAGGCGCGCTTGATAGAGGCTGTTACCTACCCCGGCGACGTGGTGCTTGACCCGGCGGCCGGCAGCTACTCCGTGATGACCGCCGCCCACCAGGTGGGACGCCAGTTCCTCGGCTGCGACATCGCGGGCGCGTTGTGAGCGGGCAGACGCGAATGATCGCGGAGCGGGACCCCGAGCAAGGCAGGGACGACCACGACCGCGATATCCACACCTTGCCCTACCCGCTCAGCCTGAGGCTGTCAAAGGATGCACCCGCTACTCGTTCACCGCTGGCGTCCACTTGTAGATGTTCGCCAGCGAACCACCCATCCGACCCGCAACTGGACAAACTAAAAGACCGTTTTGCTATTCGGAATCCAAGACGGCAACGGCCACACCGTCAACATTGTCCCAACAGGTTTCCGACGCTAACATGAGCCACCCTACCGATTGTCAACACGATCTGGGAACGACCATGAAGAAAGAGCCGCGCCGACACCTGGACCCGTGCCCGCGACACCAGGCCCCCCTCCTGTTCCGAACCACGAAAACCGGGGCGACCAAAATCAAGCTTTTCCAACACTACTGCGCCCACGAGGGCTGCAACGAGAAACTAGGCTGGTACGCCCTCAGGTGGGAGAGCGGCAAACCGGCCTTCCAGCACGGTTCAGGAGAATGCCAGGACCCGAAGATCATCCACGCCGCCGCAGTGGACAGACACCGCGAGCTGTGGAGCGCCGTCACCGTAATATCGACGATAATTGGCGTCACATCCGCAATCCTCACCGGCTACTTCTACCAGCACGAAATGCCCGTCCAAAGCATGATCGCGGGCATCACGTCCATAATGGCCACCTGTGGCGTAGCCATCGCCGGCATCCAACGCTCAAAAACGCCACCCTGGGAAGAACCTGAACAGTCAAACCGATAGCCGGCAAACCGACAAACGACGCCGGCACGACGTTGCGCCCAGCGCCGCGACCAAGAACTGAGCCGCCGGATCCGCAACGTCCTGCTGGGAGCCCAGCCCAAGACGTGACCACAGAAAGCCTGAAGCGCATCAGCATGCAGGCATCTGCCCACGGCACCGGTCGGGAACGTTGCCGCCAAACGCAAACCCAACTAGAGCCTCACCGTGGCCGCCATCGGGCACCTCGACAAACCAGGCATTCCCACCATCATTAGTTCCGCCCCAGGGCATCTCGCGCACCCCCGGCACCCCGGACACCAGCGCAAGGACTACCGCGAGAGCCTGACCCGCCTTCCACCGCCGGAAACGCGGGCTTTACGCCCCCGCCGACGACACTGCCTCCGTGACCATTCACCAACGGGACCACGTCCGGCACTGCCAACGGCACTCGCGCTACACACCATACATACTGACCGCACCTGCCCAGCGGCAACGGCAGCCCATCGGGTCCGGCCAAGCCAGCCTGGACTTAGAGTCAAGCATGGGCTTTGCATTAAAACGGGATTTTATAGCAAAACTCGTAGGGTAGTCTCGTAAAATTACATCTTGTCGCAAATCAGGCATCGTTGTCGCAAATCAGGCATCGTTGTCGCAAAACCAGCCATTCTGTCGCAAAACGCGAAGGAAGGTTGACGAACTTTAGGGTCGGTGAAATGGCGGCTGCAAATCGCGCTCGTACATCGCGTGGATCAGCACGACAAGGTTGTGCGCCAGCACTTTGCAGAACAATTCATTGGTTTGGGCGACGATGTGGCGCGATTTCAAACCGTTGATTAACGACAATAAGGAATGCGCCTCTGACGTCGACTATTTTTGCCGGTTGGGATGGTGTAAATCATCCGGCACGGAGGTGCCGGAATTTGATCAAAGACCGACAAGTCAGACTACTGAGGCGAAGACTTATGGAAGGAAAAACCCAGGAAACGGCGGCCGCGATGGCCGGTATGTGCGTGCGTTCGGCGCGCCAATGGCAGAGCGGCCCGTTGCCGTCGGAGACGAAAACAGGTCGCTGGTGGCGGACCCGATCTGATCCCTTTGACGGGGTGTGGGAGGAGGAGATTGAGCCTCTGCTGCGGGACGACCCCAAGGGCAAGCTGAAGGCAACGACAATTATCGAGTGGCTGGAAGAGCGGCGTCCCGGCCGGTTCAGCGCGTCCCAGCTCCGGACGCTGCAACGACGATTACAGGACTGGCGGGCGCTGCATGGTCCCGATCAGGAGGTGTACTTCCCCCAGGAGCATCCGCCCGGTCGCGAAGCCCAGTTCGACTTCACCCACGGCGATTCCCTGGCGGTGACCGTCGCCGGTGAGCCCTATCCCCACCTACTGTTCCAGCTGATCCTCAGCCACTCAGGGTGGCGCTACGCCGAGGTCGCCGCCGGCGAGACCTTCCTGGCCCTCAAGCAGGGACTGCAGAATGCGCTCTGGGCACTGGGCGGCGTCCCCGAGGTGGCGCGCTCCGACAATACCTCCGCCGCCACCCACGAGATGAAACGCAGCCGCGGCCGGGCGCTTAACGCCAATTACGCCGCCCTGCTGGATCACTACGGCCTGCGCTCCACCCGCATCAATCCCGGCAAAAGCCATGAAAACGGCGTCGCCGAGCACGCCCACTACCGCCTGAAGGATGCCCTGGACCAGGCCCTCGTCCTGCGCGGCAGTCGTGATTTCCACACCGGCGACGATTATGCCGGTTTCGTCCGGGACATGGTGGAGAAGCGCAATCGCCTGGTGCGGGGGAAGCTGGAGCAGGAAATGGCTTGCCTAGGGCCCCTGCCGCCAGCTCCCATGCCGGAATACGCCAACTACCAGTCCAAGGTGCGCCGGTGGAGCACGGTCCAGGTGGCGGGACGCAGCTACAGCGTCCCGTCCCGGCTCATTGGCAAGGTGGTACAGATCCGCCTCTATTCCGATCACCTGGAAGTGTACTACAAGGGCCATTTTATCGAGCGCATGGAGCGGGTGCGCGGTGATGGGGAAGTAAACGTCAATTACCGCCACGTCATTCATTCCCTGGTGCGCAAGCCGGGAGCCTTCGCCCGCTACCGCTTCAGGGAGCAGCTCTTTCCCACCAGGCAATTCCGTCTGGCCTACGACGCCCTCAAGCAGTGGCGCGGGGAGCGCGCCGACGTGGAGTACGTGCGGGTCCTGCACCTGGCAGCCACCACCATGGAGGCCAATGTGGACAGCGCCCTGTCTCTGCTGCTGGAGGCCGGTCAGCCCTTCGACTACGCCGAGGTGCGGGACCTGGCCGAGCCCAAGGTACCCGAGGCTCCGGCGCTGGTCCTGTCTGGCAAGCCGGACCTGAAGGTCTACGACGGCCTGCTCACCGTCGGCCTGGCCGGCTCGGGGGTGTGCGGATGATGGACACCGACACCAGCGTGATCCAGGAGCGCATCGGGCAGCTCTGCCGCGAATTCAAGCTGCCCACCATGGGCACCCAGTCGGTGGTGCGTTTCACCGAGTCTGGCCACGGTGACGCCCTGCCCACCTTCCTGGAGGTGCTGGAGCAGGAGGCCGAGGATCGCCGCCACCGGCGCATCAACCGGCTGCGTCAGGCGTCCCGGCTCCCCTCAGGCAAGACCTGGGAGACCTTCGAGCACCACCGGATGCCGCTGGCACTACGGCAACAGCTGGACCATCTGGCCCAGGGCAGTTTCGTGGATCACGGCGTCAACGTGCTGGCCTTCGGTCTCCCCGGCACCGGCAAGACCCACGCGCTCTGCGCCCTGGGCCACCGCCTGGTGGAAGCCGGCCGCTCCGTCCTCTTCGCACCGGCCTACCGGCTGGTGCAGGACCTGCTGGCCGCCAAGCGCGACTTCGATCTGCCCCGACAACTGCGCAAGCTGGACAACTTCGACTTCCTGCTCCTGGACGACCTGGGCTACCTCCCCCAGAGCCTGCCCCGTGCTTGACACGGGGGCAACGAGGAGTCCGAGGTCCTCTTCACCCTGATCGCCGAACGCTACGAGCGCAGGTCCCTGGGCATCACGTCCAACCTGGTCTTCTCCGAGTGGGAGCGCATCTTCGCCAACCCCATGGCCACCGCCGCGGCGATTGACCGGGTGGTCCACCACGCTGTCATCCTGGAATTCGACGTCCCCAGCTACCGGACTGACGCAGCCCAGCAACGTGGCGGGACTGCTGCAGCCAAGGAGGTGAACCGGCAAAACTAATCGGCGACAATCGGCAAATCTAGTTGACGCGGGACAACCGTCCCCGAATAAGCGTTTGATGGTCGAAAAGACTGATTCAACCTTACTGCGCTGGTGATAGTGCTGTTTCCATCCGTCATAGTCGGACATGAACCAGTGGTACATCCGAGCCCATGCTGAATCATCGTCAGGGCGCGGGTGAACGGTGTTGGATTTAAATGGGGAGAACATGACGGCTCCGAGCCCTTCCACATGAGTGAAGTTGGCTCGGCTCAGATAGCCCTTGTCAGCGGCCATGATGTGCAGATCGAAATGTTCCGCCGTCCTGTCAGTCAAGTCTTTGAAATACCGATTGTCATGGTCTGTGTGCTCTGAGACTTCGGCGGCAGTCACAATCTGTGTATCGGTTCCGCAAACCAGATGGAGTTTGACCCAATCGCGGGCAGTAGTTTCCTCGACCTCGCCGCTGCCGTCGCCCCACTTCTCAGTGAACCACCTTGAGAACGTATCGCTGCTGAACCCAGTCCCGTCGATAGCGAAGTTGCGCTCAAAGGGCTTCATCGGGAGGGCGCTGCAGACCAGCAGGTCATGGAGGATGGGCGTCAGGGTATCGTCCTGCATGTACCGGGCCAACGAGACCGCATTGGCGTCTCCCTGCATGAAACCTGCTGCGCAGACTTCCCGCAGGTCGGTGTCGAATCTACGCCAACTCAGTTTGGTATAGATTTTGTAGACCAGTGCAAACACTTGGTCGGCGCGTGAGTACGGGCGCCTGCCTTTCTCGTGCAGTGGTTCGTCGATTAACGCCACCAAATCAGCCAGGAGGTGGCGAAGGTGAAATTTCTCATTTTGCTGAGCCGCATTATAGGCCGGCCAATCTTGCTGATAGGTTCGGCGCTTGCGGCCTTCCGTGCCTGGTGCTATACGCCCACGGGCGGGCGCGTTGGATTTACGAGAAGAGGCCTCTCGGCCTTGTCGCACAGGTACGTCGAGTCCGATTGTCGCGTTGTCGGTTGGCAACGTCGTGTTTGGAATGAGCAGAGTGGCGTTTTGTTCCGTCTTGGGAGCGCGGGTATCGTTGTGGTCATCGGCCCCGACACGAACGAAACCATTGCGGCCAGGGTTCGCAACTTGCAAGGACTCGGCTATTTCTTTCGCATGGCGCTCGCGCTCCAACGCGAACTCCAAACCGCGGATGTGCTTGCAACTGTCTGCCAAGTCAGGACAATTACAGTATGCACCGTCTTCGTCCATTGCCAAACGGTAATACACGCTCGGGTCCGATTGTGATGGAGTTATCCAGCCGCCTGCAACTTTTACAAACGGGGTGCTTGCGGCTATATGCCAACCTCTCTCAGTGCGCCCTTCATCGCCGTCGTCAGGCCCTGGCCAAGGCGCTACGGTGGGGTACTTCGAAGTAACTACCATCGGTGCCATCCCTCCATGGCAGTGGAGCGCCAAACGGTTCTGATGGCAAGTACCCTGTGCTGCATTCCCTGCACGGGGCGCGCCGATGGAGACGTTGGCGACTTCTGCAGATAATCCGGAGAGATAGCACAGACCTTGAGTGCCGTATGAGCCAACGTAGATGCAGGTCGGCTTGATTGCAAAGCCCTGTTGCTCTAGCATTGGGCACGGGCATTGGAGACCACTACTCTCCGGTTGCCTTGTCATTGCGGGGCAGTCGGTCTGCCCCGCAATGTCGCATACCTGTTCTATTTTACTCTTTCGCTCGTTCTCGGGCTCAACGGACGTCACGTGTCTGATGCGACCAAGACGTTCTCCGGCGTCCAGTTGCAGCATGCATATGGCGCCGCGAGCGGGGCGGAAGTCGGTGGTGGGAGGATTCTCGCGTGCTGCCCTACTGGCCGCCCTGATCGCAGCGATGGCGAGAGTGGATTTCTTGGGCGTCGGTTCGCTTTTCCCGTGCCTTTCGTGATACCTGCGGTCAGCAAGGCAAGATTCACAGTGGACATGGCCCTGCGCGGAGGGAACAGCGCATTTTATGCACAGGCCGCGCGCTTTGCGGTCGGCACGCTTACGGAGTTCGTTCTCCCTGTTTTTGCGCTTGTGTTCTTCGCTCCGCACACGGCGCGGGCGTTGCGGAGGTGCCTGCTCGTCGGAGCGTTGTCCAGTGCCCAGGTCTGGCCGGACGTCGATTTGCAGAGGGTCGCCGGCGAATGCTACATTACTCACGCTTCGTATATCCGTTCGAAGCGGGGTCCAACTGAGGCTGTGTGACTTTGTTAGTGGCGCACGGCCTCAATTCTTGCCCGCTATGTGGCGAATCCGACGCGATGGGATTGGTCGGACAGCCCCGTGCTCAGGCATCTCCCCATTGCGGGATACACAGCCGAGGCCGTGCAGCCCTACGGAACACTACCGAGTACGGCAACGGGGACGAAGCGTGTTGACGGCCTAATATCACCGGAGTTTTGTGGGTCCTATCCTGGACCCTAACCGCTTTCGTCCACGAGTAATGAATACGGAGAGCCGTGCGCTCTCCAGCTCCCGTGTGGACGGGTCCACCCTCCTTTGACTATCTGAACTAGGACCATGATCCCAGTGTCCAGACAGTCTGTCAATGTCATGGCCGGCATGTTGAGCATCAGACCGGATGTAGATTGGCAGGCGTTTGACGCACGTCCAATGGCGGGCTCGGCGTGATTGGTGCGGGTTGACTTTTGCTGTCTGACGGTTTTTACGGCTCAGGGATTGACATATATCGCACAACGCGCTAGCGTGCGTTTCGCCACAGCATCCTAATTGAATTGCCTTGCGCCCGACCGGGCGCACCCCGTGACCAAATTCACGCCACAGGGGGCTCACGAGCCTTCCTTGCGGGATTTGGCCGGGGCATTGGGATGCTGTGGCAAGCGACCCACCTGTGCATTCGCAAGGGAGGTGCCACGTGCGCCACGCAACCGGTCAATCTCGGCAGAACTTTGCCCTTCTGGCGTCTTGCTTTGACCGCATTGCCTCCTCAAGGCGCATCTCGGTCTCGCCAGTTCCCTTCCTGTTCGCGGGGTCCATACAAACCTCGCTCAACGAGCCTCCGAACTCTATATCTGCTGTGCCGACATTGAGCGCGTGGATGCTCCCAGGAACAAACCGCGCGTGTGGTTTCAGCGTGCATGTAGTCCGCGGGATCAGTATGGGCGAACGTGGTGGTAGGCGTTCCCTGTTCTGTGCTTTGTTGATGCTGTTCGTGTTTGCAACGGTATCTTGCGGCGAGGTGGGGATGCTCACCGACCAAGGCAAATCGTTGGTTGGGGCGGGCAGTTGCTGGTCGCAGGGCGAGGGTTTCACGCACGTTGCCGACAGCGATGGCAACTCCTATCCGGTTGAACCCTTTCAACTACGCCACTTGGAAGGCGGTGAATACGTTTGGCTTTGCGGTGTCTTGAGGACCGCGACGCCTGCCATGGTTCCCGGTGAATGGCACCCCTTATTGGGCTACGACGAGAATGGGCAGTCGCGAGGGTTTCACATGCCGTCCGGTGAACCGGTGTTTGTGAATCCGGTTGAACTCAGTCAGAAGTTTTGGCAATTGGCCCCTGCCGAATGGATTTACTGATGGCACCTTCGCTCCGCTGCTACCGCTGTGCTCGCTGCTCCGATTGGCGGAAACGGGAGACGTAACCCATGTTGGCGAAGCGCAACGGACGGATCGTGCTGAAGGACGAAGGCCCTGTACACGAGTTGGATATCGTTGAAGTCGAGACGGAACGAGGTCGTGAGCAACGCTTAGGCCGGTGCAAATTGTGCGGGGACCCTGGCTTGAACTGGGACAAACCCTGCCCACGGGCTGTCGTCCCGCCTTTGGACCAATGTGAGTGGTCGTCTCAGGGAGGTCCGTGCACAGCAGAGGGAGCGGTGTTGTTTGACGATGGGCTGTGGCTGTGCCAGATGCACGCTCAGATGGTCCTGTCTGTTCAGGATGACGATATAGGTGCGAGTTGATTGCTATGTCCACATCATATTGGCTCTCCTACGACGGCAGATACGACCGCCGGCCGCCGCGCCGCAAGTGGCCCTGGGTACTGCTGCTCATCGCATTGTTGCTGGTGGTCCTGTCCACTGCTCTCGCCTTCGCGGGCGATGAAGCGGACCTTATCGACCTCACTGAACCGGTCGCCATTGAACAAGCCTTGCCCGCACTGCTCACCGATAACGTCACCGTCATCTACGTGGTCGACGATTCGGGCAGCATGTGGGAGAAACTCCTGCCCTTGCACGAAGCTCTTCACGAGGTGTCTGGCAAGCACACCGAAAACTCCGAAATCGCCATGCTCAAATTCGGACAGCACCACGAGATGCTGTTTGACTTCTCCGAACCGTCCGAAGCGTCGTGGAATAACGCTATCCCATCCTTCACTGCTGGTAGCGGCAACACGCATATGTACACCGCGCTGAAGGAGGCATTTGCGATGATGCCGGACCAGCCAAACTGCTGGGACAAAACCCGCTGGCTGTTCTGGAAAGAAACTATCTGCAGGGAACGCCGCATCGTGCTGATGTCGGACGGCATCGCCAGTGACCCTCACTTGTCATCTGACGTAATGCCTGAACTGGTCCTGTCGGGCATCCCGGTGGACACCATCGCCTTCGGCGAGGACGCGGACCGCTTCGGACTGAAAAAACTCTCTGATGCCACTGGCGGCAGGTTCGTGACGGCTTATTGACCTGCGTTGGAGGGCTGCAGATGAAGCACCAAATTTGGAGGGTGTTTGTCACATCCACCCTGATTGCTTTGTGTGCAACCGGGTGCTCCGCTTTTGCTCAACCAACGCCAGCGCCCACCGCGACGCCGAACATCGAGGCGATGGTGGCAGCAGCGATAGATGCTATGTTGAAAACGGCCCCACCACCCCAGCAGGGTCCAACATCAACGCCCAAACCCATGCTCGTCACTACTCCCACATCAACCACGCGGCCGACCGATACGCCGGTCATCGCCACTTTGGCGCCGACGCCAACACCTGTGCCCAAGCGCTTGCAAGAGGTGCCATGCTCTCCCAACTGCGACATTGAATATGAACCACCCTGGGGTTATGTGGAATGGATGCAAGGGCCGAGCGTGTCGCTATCGGGAGTTCTGACACTCACTGCGCGGATTGACGAACGGATAGATTTCATCACACCTGACGACGATGGCGGTTACGACAACATATCGCTCAGCACCCGCTCTGCGACCGGCGGCACGAATCCCCTATATGGTTCCATCGTCCCGCCCGGACCGAATTGGGTGCCCGAACCGGGCCTTTGGGCCGCTAGCGAGTACCGCTACTCCAACGGCACGCTGACTGTACGCGCGCAAGTCGACCCGGCAGCGGCCACCCACCATGGATTGAGACTGTGCTTATGGAGCGGTGGAACCCGTGAACAGAACCAGTTGCTGGACTGTAAGGCTATACAACAGCCTTGATGCAGTCTCCGCGCCAAGAGGTCCATACGAAATCTGGAATTGCTCATTTCGCAGCCGTTGCCAAGTGTCCGTCGCTGTTTTGCTTGCTGCGTGATGGTGACCGGAAACATTGGGGCCTTGCTTGGTTAAGATCGGTACGGCATCGTCGCGCTTATTTTTAGACCGCTTAGGCTCATACCAGTCCGCTGATGTCCGCCCATCACTTTTGGGGCACACGGCATTCCGAAGCAGCCTTTATCCCGACGCTCACTGGGAACGTGCGTGTCGCAAAATATCGCCCCCTTTCGCAGAATGCATACGGATACAGGCTTCCGTCGCAAAACGCCACACCTTATCGCATAACGTGTCGCAAAATAGTTTCCTGTCGCAGAATGCATCGCAAAAGTGCTATTCTGCGACAAAGCCTCAAGCATGTTCAAGCCGGAAGGCGCCGCGACGAGTCGCCGAGGCGACATGGTCCGTGGCCCAAGGCCGGACCGCCGTATTCCAGCGGCGGTCCCAGACGCCCAAAGTGTTGCAAAGCGTTGGCTCGGGAAAACACTCTCAGACACTTCCAGAGAAGTAGCCGAGACCCCGACTTCAGGGCACCGCGTTCAATTTGTCAACACGCTGTAGTGAACCCGTTCCGTCCCCAGCACAATCTTACGTCTCGACCGATCCGGTAGCGACCCGCACCGCAACAACCGCGCCCACGCCAACGACCACCTACACGCCAAGCCTGAACGTCCTTCGGGTAACGTTGTCCGAGATACCGACCAACCTTCGAGCGTACGACCGCCGCGACTGGAAGCACCGTTCCGACGCCGATGGCGACTGCCAGGACGCGCGCCAAGAGGTCCTGGTGGCCGAAAGCGGACTGCGCCGAGCTTCCGCACCGACAGGAAATGCAGAGTGACGTCTGGCTAATGGCTGGCGCCGTACACGGGCACCGTTGTGACGGATCCCGGCAAGCTGGACATCGACCCCCTAGTACTTGTTCAAACCTGTATTGGCATAAGGAAGGTGGAATGAGTCATGATCGCTACACTTGCGGTCAAACTGCGGTGCGGGAGGTGCGGCATCCATGGCTCAGGAGAAATTTGCGGTACAGTTGTCGGCGGAAGATCGAACCCAACTGGAGGGGTTGATCCGTAGGGGCCAGCGCTCGGCACGGGTCATCAATCGGGCGCGCATCCTGCTCAAGACCGACGAGGGCTGGAGCGCGTCCCAGGTGGCGGCGGCGCTGGATACGTCGCCCCGCACGGTGTTTCGCACCAAGCGGCGCTACGCCGAGGAAGGACTGGACGGTGTGCTGAACGACCATCCCCAGGCCAACCGGTATCGCAAGCTGGATGATCGGGGCGAGGCCCACCTGATTGCCCTGGCGTGCAGCGACGCTCCCGAAGGCCACGACCACTGGACCCTGAGTTTGCTGGCCGACAAGGTGGTGGAGTTGGGCCTGGTGGAGAGCCTGTCATACGAGACGGTGCGCCTCCGGCTCAAAAAAACGTCCTCAAGCCCTGGCAAAAACAGCAATGGTGCATCGCCCGAATGAACGGGGAGTTTGTAGCGGCGATGGAGGACGTGCTGGACCTCTACGCCGAGCCCAACGAGCCCAACCGTCCGGTGGTCTGTTTCGACGAGACTTCCACCCAACTGCTGGCCGATGTCCGAGAGCCGCTGCCTGCCCAGCCGGGACGACCCCGGCGCCAGGACTACGAGTACCGTCGCGGTGGCACCCGCAACCTCTTCCTGTTCTGCGAGCCCTTGGCCGGTTGGCGTCATGTGGCCGTCACCGAACGCCGCACCATGGAGGACTTCGCCCACCAGATGCGCTGGCTGGTGGATGTGGCTTACCCCGACGCCACCGTCATCCGCGTGGTCCTGGACAACCTCAACACCCACCGTCCGGCATCCCTGTACGAGACTTTCCCCGCCGCCGAGGCCCGCCGCATCGCCAAACGCCTGGAGTTTCACCACACCCCCAAACACGCCAGTTGGCTGAACATGGCTGAGATCGAGTTCAGCGTATTGAGCCGAGCCTGCCTCAAGGGCAGACACGACGACGCCAATGCCCTGGAACGCGCCATCACCGCCTACGAGAGCCGCCGCAACGCCGCTGGCGTTACCATCAACTGGCGCTTCAGCACCGACGACGCCCGCACCAAATTCCATCGCTTCTATCCCTGCCTTTCCAACTCTGACTGAGTACTAGTGCCTCTCGGCAACGCTCACGCCAGCGGTGCTTCGAACTGGTCCGCCAACCAACGAGAACGGTACGCCAACTACCTCGATGATCCCCAGCACCTCATCGCCGTCACGGCCAGCGCCAACCGTTCGAAGGGAGCACGAGGCGCTGAAGACTGGAAACCCGAAGACCGCTCCTACTGGTGCCAGTACGCTGTCGATTGGATCACGATCAAGGATGACTGGGGCCTCACGGTAACGCAGCGGGAGCACGACGCTCTCGTCGAGATGCTCAGCACCTGCGCGAACCGTCCGAGTCTCACGGTGGGCCACCAAGCCCAGGTGATCCCAACTGTCGTTGTGTTGTTGTCCAGCGATTCGGTCCTGTTAAATGGAAAGCGAAAATGTCCGCATGGCTAGTTGGCGACGGTGGTGGAGTTGCGTAGCGCCTTGAGATTGGCGCGTTCTTTGGCGCTGAGTTTCTTGGTCGGCGGTTTCTCAGCGTAGGCGTACTTGCGCACGGTCACGCGGGATATGCCCAGTTCACGGGAGATGGCGCGCAGGGACAGCCCTTTCAGCTTGCCCTTCTGGACCGCCTTCCATCGGGCCACTTGGGTTGGTGGGGCGTACGTGTCCACGGGTTCGTTGCCTTGCTGGCGGTGTCCCTGGCCCCAGCGTCCTTGCCAGCGGCAGGTTGGTGGGTAGTCTCAGCCGGACGCACCGGTTCCAACGCGGCCAGACAGCGTTGTTGGGATTTGCTAAGGTTCCGGCGGCCCGTTCCACCCGGCCCTTGGCCTGTGGCGAACGGGCGAAGATATGCCGGATCCCCAGTTCCTGCAGGGACCGGGTGAACTGGGTGGCTTCCGCCGCAGTCTCCGGCTGGCGGGCGTTGTGCTTGAATACCGCATGGCGGTCGCTGTACGGCGCCAGGGAGATGCCCCAGCCCTCGATCAGGCCCTCCAGCAGCCTGAAGTAGCCAGCGGTGTTCTCGATGACACAGAACACGGCGTTGACCACGGCGCTGTTGGCATCGTCCACGGCCAGCAGCAGGGTGAATTTGGGGCCTCGGTCCTCCAGCCAGGCGTGATGGCTGCCGTCCAACTGGATCGGCATCCCAGCCTGGGGTATCCGCTGCCGGCGGAAACGGTGCTGGGGCGAGCGCCGGCTGCGGGGACTGCCGATGCCCGCCTTGGCGAGAATGCGCCGCACGGTGGGCCGGATCAACTCGATGCCCTCCCTCTCCCTGAGCAACTCGGTGCGGTGGGTGTGGTTGGCGCCCTCGTAGCGCTCCGTTGCCAGTTGCACCACCGCAGCGGCCTCGGCGGGCAGAGTGGCGTTGTGCGGACGGCGGCCGCGGTTGCCGTGGGCCAGCGCAGCGGCGCCATGTTCCCGGTAGGCGGCCAGCATCCGGCGGGCGTGGCGTAGGCTCACCCCCAGCACCTCTGCGGCCTGGGCGATGGGAACCTGGTATTCCAAAACGGAGTTCAGCACGGAGAGTCTGGCTTGTTCTTTTTGATTCAACGTAACGTCCTTCATGAGAAGGACATTTTGGCTGACCAGTTAGAGGGTGACAGAATCGTAGAACAACAACACATCTCCTGATCTACTGGCCTATAGTCCCTGAAAAACAACATGCGGTGGCCGTCGTCTTGCCACCCGGTTTCCGTTACACCACCTCCGGGGACCCTACTCATACAGGCCGATCATCGCTCGTCCCGAATACTTCCGGTGAACCGCGGCTAACCGCCGCATGGAGTTGGCCCGGGGATCTCCGTGATCATCCCAATGGGCTGCCTGCTGGGACCTGTTGAGACGGGAATAATCTTCCGCAAAACGGCGAGGCTCATCTTGTCTGTACGCTGCCACCTGCGCGTCTGGGGATCGAACCTTGAAGCCGTTTGGGCTTCGGTCAACGGATTGCATAGGACACTTGGAGCGTGATCATGAGCAACAACCAAGCCAATACAGCCTACGCAGGTCAGCAGGGATCGTTGCAGCTTCCATTGGATGGTGCGGAGACCTTGGTACCACCGAAAAAAGGCTCGCTCGTTCCGCCCCTCGTTGTAGAAAAATCGCTGGGCGTCCACCCATATAGCGGCCTGATCGGGCGCCGATCAACCGAATAACTCCGACAACTATCGGCAACGATGCAAGTCTCAGGCGGAACTGTTGAAGTCTTCCTGTACCAAAATCAGATTCTTTGGGACCCGGATCGCTACACCATCGCTCAGCGGCTGGGTCTAGCCATTCAGTTCATCGAGTACGGAGAGGGCGACCCCATTGCTTTCATCTGTTCTCGAGTCCTGCACGAAATACATCACGACAAGGGAACACGCGCCCTTATCGTGACGAACATCTATCCATGAACGGAACGAGGGCGCCCAAGAAATTCCTCAAAAAATGAGGGTTTTCCAGTCGAGAGTTTGCAACCGAAAACCACCAGGGAGTTGGCGTTCCTCGCAGGGGTGAGCGAGAGCTACATCGAAAAGGCCAAGGAGATCTGTTCGTTTGAACTCGCTGATTTGGTCATCGAAGAGGGTAGGAAATTCGGACCGGTGTACCGCCAATTCAAGGACGTGCGCCAAGCGGGTTTGGGCGACGAATTGCGCGCAGGCGAGAGGGATCTGGATACCGCCTGGCTACAGGCCCATGAAATGCGATCGGCTGCACAGGATTCGAACCGGCACCGCAATCCAACCAAGCGCGATCTCGCCAACCGAATCCAGGAACTGGAATCTGAGATCAAAGTTCTCCGTGGCCAACTCGAAACAAACGAAAGGAGCAGTACCGAGTTCACACCCGGTCCTCGGGGATCAGGCAATCAAGCCCGCGAGTTGGAAAAGCAGCGCCAACAGGCGATTGAGCGTGCCGATGCAGCTGAGGCCAAGCTGGTGTCCGTGACTGAAGAGCGCAACGCGCTTTCAGCCGAGATCGAAGGGTTGAAACGAATCTTTCATGATGCGGGCTTGCATGCATACGTCGCCGATGAGCTGAATATGGCCGAAATCTAACCCCCGGGCTGAGACTACCCTGTTTCAGAGTGGACAACAACGCCGACGGCGCACTGGGACCCATTGCCATTGCCCACTTGACCGAGCTCAACAAAGCCAGTTCCGTCGCAACCTGCCTTTTCAACGGCGACGACGGCAGAAACCAACCCCCTCTTTGCGATCCCATGCTTCCCGAGGCTAATTGAGCACTGCTTCAATTTCGCAAAACCGCGTGTTGCCAACCTGCTGTACGTTCCGCCCACGTAATGGGCAGGCCGGTCGGAAGTCGCTTGATGCGGCATTTCTCCGATCGGTTTGACCCAAGTCCATCGCGGAGCGTCATCTCGGGAGGACCCGATGGCGAGCCGCAGGATCGGAGAATGACATGACAGAACGTTTGGCATACACGGTCAAGGAAGCCGCCACCGCCCTTGGGGTCAGTGAGTGGATGGTACGGGAAGAGATCCGCCAGCAGCGCATCTACTCGGTCAAGATGGGCGCCCGCCTGCTGATTCCCCGCTGGGCTCTGGAAGAAAGATTGGGAATGACCACGGAGACACCGCCCCCTGCCGCAACGTCGTAACCATCGGCACCGAAGGTCGTGGCCCATCAAGCATACGCACACGGACGCGGCTCTAGAGATAGACTGGAGCCGTTGCCGAACGTTTCCCCGGATGGCCGACAACGACGCGCCCGGGTTATTCCAATCCCCGGCGTCGATATTCTTACATGGTCAACGGCAATCATAGGGTAACGAATGAGATCTTCCAACGTCCCGGGAGCGTCGGTTGCACGTGGCGGGGAAGTCAACCCGTTCAGTCATGGCAAACAGGAGGTGCACAGGAATGAAAGGAACGATCAGACAACGCAACCCAGGCTCCTGGGAAATCCAGGTGTTCCTGGGACGCGACGAAAACGGCAAACGCGTGCGGAAAACGGAAACGGTTCGTGGGAAAAAGGCCGACGCCGAACGTCGAGTCCGCGAAATCCTGTCCGAATTGGACCGTGGCATCACCCCCACGAAAACGCGCTACAAGCTTGGTGAATGGATGGACAGGTGGATGGAGGAGAAAATCGTACCCAAGTGCAAACCGAAAACCGTCGACCGTTATCAGGACGACATCAGGCTTCATATCAAGCCGGCACTGGGTCACATCGAACTGACCAAACTGTCCCCGGCCCAAATCCAAGAGTTCGAGACCAATCTGCTCAAGAAAGGGAAAAAACCTAAAGGCGTGGAATTGGTCCACATCATTCTGAGTGGCGCCATGAAGCACGCCCTGCGCCTCGAACTGATCTCGAGGAACCCGGTGGCATTGGTGTCACCTCCAACGGCTCCCAATACCGAAGCTTACACTCCAAAGGTGGAGCAGGTGCGGGCTTTACTGACACTGGCACAGGAACAGGAACACCCACTCTGGGTGTGCATCCACCTAATCGCCTACACAGGTATGCGCCGTGGGGAAGCCCTGGCACTCGAATGGGAACATGTAGACCTGAAAAAACAACAGGTCTTGGTATGTCAGTCGCTGGTCGTCTCCAAAGCAGGCAAGCTGCTCACGACTCCCAAGACGGAGAGTAGCCGGCGCGTCGTCGACCTTGACCTCCGAACCACAGAAATCCTCACAACCCACAGGAATCGACAACGTGCGCTGGCCGCCGAGCTCGGCACCGAAGCCTCTGAGAAGCTCTTCCCCAGCGCCGACGGGGCGAGTTGGACGCACCCCAACAACGCCAGGTACGCGGTGAAGAGCCTGGGGAAAAAGGCTGGGTGTCCTGAAGTTACTTTGAGGAGCCTGCGGCATTTCCACCCAACGGTGGCATTGCAGGCTGGTCAAAACGTCGTCGTGGTGTCAAAGCGGATAGGCCACTCCAGTCCCAAGACCACGTTGGATGTGTACGCGCACGCACTTCCTGGGTGGCAGAAGGACGCGGCCGAAGCATTCGCGGACGCAATGAATTCAGCAGAGTAAATTGCTGGACAATTGCTGGACAAATTCCCCAAACGGTACAGCACCGCGCATCATCATCCATAGAGATTTGAGTAGAAAATCTCGCTATACAGCACTTCACAATACGCCAAATCATTGATACCTTCTAATCCCTCCCTCGGCACCAATTCTCCAATTTCCTACTCAGAAACGGCTCCAAACGGGGCCGTTTTCGCTGTTTTGCCGACCATTTGCCGACCAAATCCACATCTGCCGACATCGCTCTACCGCACTGGGCTTCACTCAGCGCGTTTTCATTAGTCTCAATACTGCCGGTGCACCGTGCCAACCGTTGTAAAAATGGTTGATTTTGGTTACACACTATCGTCAGCCATTCCTGAAAGCGCGGTCTGAGCCACGCCGCCGCCCCAACTGTTCAGCGACTGCGCCCCGGAATCTCACCAGGGAACACCGAGCGGGTCCCCACTCAGGCCACCACAAAAGCATTGCTCCGCATGGCAGCCCGAACCGAATTGAGGCCGCGTATCCGCTTCCCCAGCCGGCGCTGCGCTTGCAAGCGCCGGTCTCAGCTGTCCCGAGATCGCACCCCAGTACGTCCACACGTGCTTCGCTCGCTTCCTCACGGGTACGGTGAAGGCGACGTGGACGCCATTGCCTACGGGAGCAACCCACCGGCGGGGGATGCGCTCGGAACAGCCGAGCAAACGTCGGGCCAGCACCACAGCCGCTGCCTGGTGAACGCTGGGCCCGTATCGTTCCATGAACTTCACCCGACCGATCATAGAACTGAAGGCCGGGTTGACCTGATGTACCTCCACGCCGTCCCGGTAGCCGCGGGACAGGAAGGACGCCTTGACCTTGCCATAGCTGAAACTGGATAGCATCCGGCCGTACTTGCGGCTCTGACCTTCAAGTGCCGCCTTCTTCTACCGGAAGTCCAGCTGCTCCATCACGACGGGCTAACCCACCTCACGGGCGTAGGACACGACATCTACCACGGCGTCGCCGATGATGGCCCCGGCCTGGTGTTGGGACTTGCCGTAGGTCATCACGGGTATGCTGAAGGCTTTGACGTAGTTGCCGCTAGCGTCGGTCTCCGCAACGGCCAAATGATCTGCGTTCAGGTCCACGCCGATGGCGCCGCGTCGTTGATCCGTCACCGCCGGAACGTTCATCATGTCGGTGGTGGCGAACACCCGCCAGCCCTTCCCGTCCCACTTGAACCGATAGCTGATGGCCTGCTCCGGTTCGGTCTCACGAGCTGCCTCGTCGCCGTGCTCGCGCCGGTGGCGGGCGTACCCAGCCTTGCTGTCCAACACCGCTGGCACCTGCTCTTGGCTGTAGGCGAACCGCACACTTCCGATGGTCAGCTACTTCCAGTGCTGGTCAGCTAGTCAGTCCGGCATCCGTAACCGCAGGGTCAACGTGCCATCATCCGCGACTGTTGCCACGCACAGTTGGCACCCCGCCGTCTCATCCCGGCTGCCCAGCACGAAGAACTCGTCGCTGCGGGCGTCCCGCCAGTCAGCAAGCCACTCCTCGTGGCTCCCAGAGCCGTTGGCTCCCGGGTGATGTTGCTTCCGCCAGAGCCGTTTGGAACCGCAGGAGAGCCGCACGCGTCCCGCCGCAATGTCGGCTTCGAGTGCTGCCAGCTTGGATTGGAGATTGCCAAGCCGCCGCTGCTTCTGGTGGACCTGGGTCCGACCGCCCACGCTCGGCGGCATCGGAAATCTGGTGCTCAGCCCGCGCAATCCGACGCGCCAGGCTGTCCGACCGACGTTTCTGCTGCTCCTTGACCGACGCCACCTTGCCTTCCAGCGACACCCGCACACCGTTGAACATCCGCGTCGGCGCAGGCGTGGTCGCGCAGGCGGCGAACTAGGCGTCCCGCCTACTGAGACTGGTGCCTCACTCAGGGCGGCATGACGGAGTAGCTACCCGCCACCGACTGCCGCGCCAGCGCGTAGGCAGCTTCCAGGGATGCGGTCCGGCGTCCTCCATGACCGCCAGGCTTTGCGCCCAGCACGGCGCCCTGGCGAAGCGTCGCTCGATGGCTGTATACGCCTCCGCATCGGAGGTCTGGGTGCGCTGTGCACGTGCGCTAAGAGATTGTCGAATCCCACGCCACCATTCGCGCTCGTCAGCTGGCGCCTGTCTTGTTACTGAGTTCCATACGCGCCTCTGGCCGATTTTAACGAAACGCAACCGCTCCGGCCATGTGAGCAGGCCCGCGGGCCCGCCACTGCGACCCAGACGGGCACGGACCAGGGCGCATCAGGAGGACGCCGAGCGCCTGAGGGCGACGGTCCAGAACGAGGGAACATCCGCAAATCAAGGAGGAAATTTTAATGACCCGCGACGAGAACTTCAGAGACGCGCTGGCTGAACCGGCCCGGTCCATAGAGCTCATCGCCCAGCAACTGGGCGAGCGAGATGTGCCCGCCGGACTGGTCGTGAGGCCGGACGGCGATGGCTCCCAGAGCCTGATCCAGAGTGCTAGCGAAACCGCCGAGCGGGCCAGGGAGATGGCCGAACGCGTGGACAGGGAATGGCAGGGACTAGGACTGGACGGCATCACCGCCGTCCCGACCATGAAGATGCTTCGCGACGAGGCGAACCGCATCGAGGTCTTCATCGCCCTTTACCAGAGCGGCGAGTACGACGTCTAAGCTGGACTTTGCGCGTTATTAGAAAAGTATAAAGACAGGGTAATCTAGGCTGACCCGACTTCTCATGGAAGGCCCAGCCATGCTCACCCTGCCCGATGCCATTGTAGCCGTACTCGTCCCTTTCGCAACGCTGTTCACCAACCCAACCTGGCAGAAGGCGCAAATCTTGCTGGTAGGCGCCATACTGGCGCCGGGTCAACGCACCGTGGCCGCGGCCCTGCGGGTCATGGGGCGCAGCGGTGCTGGCGATTTTGCCCGCTACCATGAGGTGCTGAACCGGGCGGTGTGGTCGCCCCGTGCGGCGGCGCGCATTCTGCTCTTATTGTTGCTCCGCCATCTGGACCATGGCGACGGGCCTCTGGTCTTCGGCATCGACGAAACCCTGGAACGCCGTCGCGGCGCCAAGATCCAGGCCCGAGGAATCTACCGGGACGCAGTGCGTTCCAGTCGCCACCAGCCGGTCAAGGCCAGCGGTTTGCGCTGGATCTCCCTGATGTGGCTGGGACCGGTGCCCTGGGCTGGTCGGTACTGGGCATTGCCGGTGCTCACCGTGCTGGCGCCTTCGTCGCGCTACCACCAGCAGCAGGAACGCCGGCACAAGAAAATCACCGACTGGGCCCGCCAGATGATCATGCTGTTGCGCCGCTGGCTCCCGCACCGCCCCCTGGTGCTGGTGGGGGACAACGGCTACGCCGTGCTCGACCTGCTCCACTGCTGCCAGTCTCTCCGTGAACCGGTCACCCTCATCGCCAGATTGCGCTTGGACGCCGCTCTGTATGCGCCAGCACCGCCCCGCGAGCCGGACCAAAACGGCCGACCGCCGCTGAAAGGCGAGCGGCGACCCTCGCTCAAAACCCTCCTGGATCAGGATCAAGCGGCTTGGACCGTCGCCGCGGTGTCCTGGTACGACGGCACCACCCGCATCATGGAACTCACCTCCCAGACCGCCGTCTGGTATCGCTCGGGGAAGCCAGCGGTGACCATTCGCTGGGTGCTGATCCGCGATCCCCAGGGCACCTTCGACCCCCAAGCCCTGCTCTGCACCGACCCAGCGGCGGACCCGACCCAAATTCTGGAATGGTTTGTGCTGCGTTGGCAATTGGAGGTCACCTTCCAGGAAGTCCGCACCCACCTGGGTATGGAAACCCAGCGCCAATGGTCCGACCTGGCCATCGCTCGCACCACGCCCATCCTGCTGGGCCTTTTCTCCTGGACTACCCTGGCCGCCCACTCCTTGCAGGAACATCATCCCATCACCCAGCGCACCGCCGCCTGGTATGACAAACCGTCGCCGACTTTCGTGGATGCCATCGCTCTGGTGCGACGTCACCTATGGCTCGCGTCCGAGGGTTTTTCCCGGTCCGCCGGCAACACCGACATGCAGGAACTCCCCGCCACTCTGTACCACCGAATGGTGGATTCCCTCGCCTACGCCGCTTGAAATGCGCAAAGCCCAGTGAAGCCCTTCGTGTGGTCGAAAACCGCCGACCAGATATTGGCCGACGTGGCCCGCTTTTGCCAACGAACTTTGAATACATGACACTAAGTTTGCCGCACTTTTTGCCTTTCCGGCCCCCCAAAAGCCTGTGGCAACGGTAGACGTTTCAATCGCATTCCCATAAGTGCTACTCGGCCCGCGCGAGCGACCGTCCTAACCTAACCTCAGAATCGACATTGCTGCCGAGGCTCGGCATTCAGCATCGCTGAGTCTCCGGAATGCGGAGTTTCCAAATGGAACCCAGTTACAAGTTGGTCCACGAGCTAAGCAACGGCGGGGCTGTTTACCTGCGTCCTGGCCGCATAAACAAAAACCGGCGTGATTTCCACGTCCGCTACAAGGGCCTTAACCAGGATGAACATGACCTTCCCCATGCAGCCCTCGTGAAGGACGTTTACTGCAAACGGAAGCGGGCTACCCCACAAGCCTTCGAAACGTTGCTTAACCATATGCTGCGACTGATTGCAAATGTCGAAGCCGTGGAAACATTTCCCCCCGTTGTGGTTCAGTTCGCACCGGAACATTTGGAAACCCTGCGTCAAGCGGGTTTGGAGGGCGTCCCCGGGTTCGATTTAGAAGTGCTTTTGGTGGCGTTTGAATTGATTCAGGTCCAAGAGAAAACCAATTATCCCAAAGGTACGCTACCCATCCGGCTTTTCACCGCCATCCGGGACGAGCCGGACAACTTGGTGGCGGTATCCAACCTCACCGTATTCGGGTACCGAGAAAGTAGGATGCAGAAGGCGGTCGAAGAACACTGGCAGTTCCGAGATTTCCGCGACAAATACAGGTCCCGCGATGCCCTCCTGGCGGAACTTATCGGATGGGCAGATTTCCAGGTGGGTGTTCGTGGAATTGCTGACATCCGCGGGGAACTTCTCGCCAGGGACGCAACAGTGCCCGAGCAGCTTTTTGAAGCTATACAGAATGAACCGACTCAATTGCTGGAGATGGCGAGTTTGGCCATGTTTGGCGATGGGGAGACCAGGCCCCAATGGAACCCCAAGACTGTTGACGAGTTCGATTACTGGGTCTCCAAATGTAGAGAACGGGACCGCCTTCTCAAGAGGTTCAGCGGCATAATGTCAACGAGAGATTAAACAGGGTCGAGCGATGTTAGGTGGCTACACCCCTTTACGCGTTTTGGCGTCGTCGCCGAGGACCGATGAAGGCCACCCCGCTAATCTGGTGCAATGTCCCTACCGATGTTGACCGGGCGTGGTAGCCTGGATTCGAGTTCTGCCGAATCTAACATCAAGACCGCGACTCAAGCAATCGGAGTGTCCAAGGGCCAAATCTTCTCGCGCCAAGTACAGCCAAGGTAACGGTCTACGCGCAGTGTAATTTCGACTATGTCGACGACGCAGCATTCCACAGCCACCTCAGCAACTTGGTCTTTGTGCGTGATGGTTGGGTACTTTTCAATGGTTCGAAATGTTTGTGAGTCGCGCCAGTCGCCGTTTCGGGTGTCGCCAGAATTGATGCGCGGCAGAGTAATGCGTTCACCGTGACGCTCAACCAATCTACGCGTATCTACCGTCAGTACCTCTTGAACCGCGTCCGCCCGCGCTTTCAGCATACTGTCGCGCCGTCGCGGTGTCGCCCAGAAAAAGACTTTGCCATTGAGCAATTCGTAAAATGCCTGGGGCAGTATACCTGCCAAGCGATTGTGCTGCACCGGCCTTTGGTGCCTAATCACCACGCCGGGTTGTATCGGCTCATCTGTGGAGCGACGGGCAGACTCTGTTCTCCTACGCCGCGACTCCGACACAGGGAAATGATTGAGCAACGAGGTTGTACTGAGGAGGCCGCGCTGTTGGATCCGTTCCCAACCGCCTTCCTCAGTCATGTGAAAAACGCGCTTGTGCTTACAAATCAGCTGGCCTGTTGGGGAATTATATATTTGACGAGCCTATGTCACGGGCACTCGAATAACGGCTGACCATCGACACGGCCTCCCCTGCAAGCGGGACAGTGCGATTGCACTCGCTCAACGCCATCCATCATCCTCATGCCAAAATGCTCGTAGTGGTAATAGATGTGGATACCTTCTCTGACCGAACAGCCAGGGCAACTTTTGAACGCCCCATTAATGCATAGGGCGCGACCGATTCAGCCTTTGTCCGCATCGTGGGCACATTGTACGTATCCCTACAATTCGCCTCGTGAGACGAACCGCTGAAAGTCCCCCAAGTTGAAAACGTGGCGCAGACGATTGTTACCAGCCTGTCCTCGAAGCCATTGCGCTGCCCCGGCGGAATACCCACCACCGTCCAGGACGATAATGCCGGGGTAGCCGTCGGCGTTCATCGACAGCACCTCAAATGGGTATTTCTCCTCTACGCTCCCGCCGACCGCTTGCCACTTGCATTGCACCACCAATGACTCCGGCCATTTCCGTGGATGGTAGAGAATGAAATCAACCCGTCGCCTTTTGCCGTAAATGTCCCTGCCGGTTTCACACTGTCGGGCATAGATCACCTGGTCCAAATCCCGCAACGCAAAGAACATTGCTGACGGGACCGGTTCATATCCTGCCTGTCTCACCAACCGTTCGACCGACTGCTCCAACGTAGTCCCGGTGACATGGCTTTCAATTCGCGGGCGGGTCATATTGAGGAGGCTCGTAAGTGGTGATTAGCAATTCGGCGGTGGCGCCGCGCTCGTTGCCCTTGGTATTGATTTGCCGTGGTGCCGAGACTTCGTGCAAGGTGAACGGCGGTTCACCGTATAGGTTCCTAATAAGAGGCGTATCGGCATTGGACACCATGACTGCCGCCCCCAGGTGATGCCAGCGCAAACAAGCGTCTCTCAACCGCCGTTGTTCGCCATCATCAAACCCATCGGATGTGTAGCCGGCGAACGTGCCATCATAAGGCGGGTCGCAGTAGATAAAGTCCCCATTGCCAGGTTCTACCCTGGAAAAATCTCCAAGTTTGATGTCGGCTTTCTGCAACGCTTCGCTGGCGTTCCGGATGCCCTCTGCGTCGCAGATTGCGGGATTGGTGTACCGCCCTTTCGGAACGTTGAATTTGCCTTGCTTGTTGACGCGATATAGGCCGTTGTAGCACGTCTTGTTCAGGTAGATAAACCTCGCGGCAACTTCTACCGGGCAACGCGAGTACGCCATCTTGCGGACTTCATAGTAGTAGTCCTTGTCCGCCGGATGTTCCTCAGCGTGGCGGGCCAGCATCTCGATTAACTCTTCGGGGCGTTTCTTGATGGACTGATAGGCCAGCACCAGCTCTGGGTTGGTGTCCGAAAGCCTGGCCGTCCCAATCAGACTGTCCAGCGCAAAGAAGACGGCCCCGCCACCTACAAACGGTTCCCAGTAAATTCCGCCGATGCGTTCCGGCACCCGCCTAGCTATATCTGGGATGAGGCTACGCTTGCCGCCGGCCCATTTCACAAACGGCCGTGCCCTTGCCCGTTCAAGGTAAGGACGCTCTGTTACGCCGATGATGGAGTCTAATATCGTCATGCTGTCAACTCCCGGTAGGGCAACGCGGCGGCGGGAACCATGCAAACGCTCAACAGGGTATCGGCGGCGATACCTCGGTCAAGGTTCTCCCGGAAGGCGCAACCGTCGAGGTACAGCTGTGTGTGCTTGCGGCTCCACCAGTGGTGCGTCCCCATGTAGGTGCGCTTGACCCGCGCCCAAAAGGACTCTATCCCGTTGGTGGTGATCCCGTTGATGCTTTATTCGCCCCGGCTGTGATTGATGCGCTCGGCATTGTACCAGCCGCCGAGGGCGTTGTAGGCACGACTTTCGTCGGCATTGATGGTGGAACCGAGGGCGACGTTGCGTATGACGTGTGGGGTTACTTCCGGCATCGTCGGGGCTGGCACTTGAAACGCCTTCACGTCCCCGTCCCGTTCCTTCATGCCGAACGCCACGGCTTTTGTCTTTGCGGACCCCACCCCTTGCGTCCCTTTGGTGCGCTTGCTGGCGTGCTTGTTCCGCTCCTTGCCGCCAATGTAGGTGTCGTCAATCTCCACGTCGCCGGACAGCATATCGTCCTTGCCGAGCAACCGGGCCGCGTGCTGGATGCGCTGGATCATGTGCCAAGCGGTTTTCTGGGTAACCCCGATGTCGTGAGCCAACTGTACGCTGGAGATGCCCTTGCTGTGCTCCGTAACCAAGAAGATGGCAGCGAACCACTTGGGATGCATCTTCAAAGGGCTGTCCGAAAATATGGTGCCCGTTGTCAGCCGGAATACCCGCTTACAATCGGCGCAACGGTAGCGCTTACCGTCGGAATAGTGGTATATCTTGCGGGAACTAGCGCAGTGCGGGCAGAATGGCCCGTCAACCCAACGGACGGCCTCAACCCGTTCCAAGCAGGCCTCAACGGTTCCAAATGTGCGGGTGAACTCCAGCAGGTCCATTATCATCGCTCCTTACAGCAATGACAATATCATGCAATTTAAGGATCGTCAAGTATATAATTCCCACATAGAACTATTTCTAGCCATGTTCGAACTGATACAGATCCAAGAGGAAACCAACTACCCGGGCGGGTTCGCGCCTACCCAACTGTTCCGTGTCATCCGAGACGACCCGCGGAACGTCGACGACATCGCATTTAAGACTGAAGTGGTGGTGCCGAGACGATTGAACAATCGTTGAGTAGTGGAGGCTCGAGACGCGCTGATTCACCGACTTCGAGAGATAATCGGTGAGTAGGGCCCGAGCAAAGGGCGAAGATTCCGGGTACCCGTTTGCTTCACCGGAATTTGGGGTTTTGAAGCGATTACGGGTCGGCCCGAGACTGTCGGTTGCGGCTATCCCAGTGGATTCAGGAGGCGTGGACCTTGACTACCAGCATCTTTTGCCAAAAAGGCCACGATTTCGCCACCGAGCGAGTGGACTGGGACCATATTCCCCAATCACAAGCAAATCAGTGGCGACACAAGTGCGCGGCCTGTGCCTACGAGCGCGGTTACCGTGACGCCATGGCTGAGGCCGCAGAATCTATGAAGAATATGTTCATTCGGGAAGTGCAAGCGCTGCTGCCAACTACGGAGGGTTAGGGGCCTCTGAGCGAGACGGCGGCTATACGGTGATAAGTGCTCCGAGTACCTACCGTGCTTCATATCGTCCAGCGTCCAGGAATGTCTCAAATGAGGCACAGGGAAGCGTTCCTTATTGTCATCCACTATGGAAACTCGATAGCCGCGGTGGTAGCCGTCGACCAGCCCGTCTGGATTTCCGTTTCGGAAAGCTGAGCAGGTTCTTTGGTGCAGGCCACCAAAAAGATGGCCGTGATGGGGGTGGTGTCGGTGGCGAGCTCCAATGTCACTCCCTTCGGTTTCTGTATGGTTGCGTTCGGCTTCGGAATGGCTCCAATCGAAAACGGCGCCAATTGTTCCACGTGCCGGGTGGGTCAGCAATGACGCGAGAGTCCCGGGTCGGAAGTCGCCTGTAATGGCGGTGTCTGGCGGTAGTTCACCGACCACCCGCTCAGGACAGTCGGCGATGGTGATGTCGCTGAAACCTCGCTCGGGCCGGCTGGGGCCTCGTGGGGGTGGGTCCAGCGCGGCTACGCGGTGGATGAACCCTAGCCGATGCCGCCCCGGGGTACGTGTTGGATACGATTGGAATAATGGATTTTGCCCGCGATGCGGGTGTCCATGTATTGGTCCGGCACCCTCAGCAGGGCGTACATATAGACCATGACCTGGGCGACGTTTGAGGCGCGCTCGGCGTCGGTCTTGACGTCGATGAGAATGACGTTGTCGCTGCTGGACTCGATGACGAGGCCGGGCTGCCCGGCGAGGACGGCGGTGCGCCCGTGGAGGCGGAAGGCGTTTTGGGTCTCGACGTGGACGGTGTAGCCGCAGTCCTCAATCTGCCACTGTTAGGTTCAGGTCGGAGGGTTGCCTTGCGTAGCCCTGCGGTGGGTTTTGTACCCGCTGCCCATTCGCAGGAGCTTTAGCCGGTGAGTAGCTTGGTCAGCCAGGTGGTCCAGATGTATGGGAAGACGTGGAGTTTAGCGGGAAAGGGTGATACACGCGGCGTTGGTCGATAGGGATTACCACGAGTCTATCGGCCTGCGTGGTCCGACCGCTATGGGCGTGTATCATCAATCGGTGATTGGTGAAACGGGGGTACCCATGCGATGCATATGCGGAGAAGGCATGATTTGACGCCTTCGCTTGAAGCAGCAATGGACGCGTTGTGGCTGGTGGTCCAAACCCGGTGCCGCGCCACGCGTGCTCGCTGGCCGGTGCAGGGCCGATTTACGGCCAAGGCTGGATGAGGTTTGTTCCGCCGGCCGAGTGCTTGGGCGAGCCGTCTTTGTTCTTGCCGAGGCAGTGCAGCGGTTTTCCGGACGTTATTGGCAGCCGTTCGACTTCGGCAGCGCGCTTGGTGAAGGCCGGTTTGTTGGAAACCCTGCCCCAGGCGACGACGATTGTGTCGGCCACCTGGATGGTTTCCACGATGGCAGTGTCGTTCTCCGGGCCGGCCGGGTCGATGCGTTCTCGCCGATTGCCGAGTTCAGGAGTTTTTTGTCGGGAGACCGGTACGCCACATGATCAGCGTCAACGTGCGGGCCTGCTGGTGATTATCGGCAGCGAGCTGGTCCAGGAGGCGGCCGACCTGGTCGGCAGTCCAGTAATGGGAAACGTCCATGCCGGCAGAGTACACCGGACAAACTCGGCCGGAAAGAGCCGCGCCGTCACCAATTCCCACGAACGGCGCCAAGGGCCGGTGCGCCCAGATAGGCAGAGTTTGCACCCAACTCTGCCAACGCAGCGAGGTGGTTAGCCCTCCAACTCAAGCATGCGAGTGAAATCCACCCGTAGGAATGACACCTTTTCCCGCTCTCCATTGCCGACACCAATCGGATGCGCCCCTGTTGTCGGCGAGAGCGTTCCATATGCCAGGGTGCCCCGTCCAGCGACGACGAATATAGGATGGTTGAACCAGTTGGGGCGGCGGGTTAATCAGCGCAGCTCGCGTGGCTCATCCCGACTCCAATGCAACTTGCAAGCGTTTCAGGGAGCGTCGGCGCATTGCGCGGAAAGAGCTTTCCCATGCAGCGGTCAGAAATCCAACCGCAAGGAGTTTTTCGATGTCTCTGAGCGGAGTGCTCACGACCACTGTTGGGTCTCTGGCGTATCGCCTTGCGTGAATTCCCGGAGCGCGTAGTCCGGCAAGTAGATAGGCAGCATTCGGTGTAGCGCGTAGGGCGCGCACGCCTCCGCGACATAACTGGAGAGCGATGCCGCCTGCTCGGCTGTAAGTTCGTCGCCAGGCTGTTTCCCATGTTCATCGCGCCACGAGTTAACGGCCGTTTCGACCAAACTTTGCATCGTCTTCCGTTCCGCTTTCCCCAGCGCCAGCTCGATCGCATGGCGGAGTGCCTCCGCGAGCGCTTGGCTCTCCCAAACAGGATCCGGTTCATTCTCTGCTTCGAGCAGGACTGTTGGGTCCAACCGGACTGTGACCTGGTGTTCCTTACCGTCGGTCGGATCTATCGCGTATTGGTGCTCGAACGGTTTGCCGTCGTAGTCGTCGGACAGGCGGATCACCCGTCTAACGAATCCGAAGATCTCGACATACGCCAGCAGTGCCCCCGTGGCTGGGTCACCCGTAACGTAAACGCAGTTTATCGGCATCCCCGGAATCCTTTCCGCGACCAAGTCTGTCCTGTAATGCGAAAATATGCAGGACGGCGCATCGTCGCGCGTGAGATAGCTTTTGGCAACTTTGGCCACGTTCGGATCGACTCCTGAATCAAACATCAACGCCAATGCGGATTTGACTAGCGACTTCTCCCCGTCGATACCCCCCGTTCCAACCTCATGCGGGAGCGCCTCTTGCAGATACCTTTCGTTGCTCGATGCGCCTGCCATGAACGTTTCCAGGTCCACCGGCAGTCCTTTCCGATCGATGAATTTGCGGACCATTTCGCGCAATTCAACCACTGACCTCGCTGTGAGCCGCGTGATTCTCTTGTTTCCATCCTCGAAATCGGTAGGGTACGAGTGTGCCAACTCGATCTGGTTGCCCGGGTGGATCTTGATAGGCATGCCGTCTGACGTATGTACCGTCTTAGATGGGACAGGACCTCGCTCCCGTGAGATGTCCAAGAGCCTTCCCATGTCTTCCAACCCATCGGCGAGAGCTGCGTCCCAAGTGGTACCGGTTTCGCTATTGCATCGTCGGCATATGAACCCGGACACTCGACGGCGCCCGCCAAGTGCCGCCAGGATGATGTGTTCCGCTGAACGGTCGTCACCACTGGCTGGCCCGCCGCATAGGAAGCACGGCTTTTCCGTTCGGATTTGATTGTGCTCGATGTCATTCATCGTGCTACTCGCACCAGGAAGGCCAAGACGCATGCTGAAAACGTGATCCATCGTACGTGTCCTACGGCAGCGGTCGAGGAGCGGGGCCTCAAACACGCGATAAGAGCGGCATCTCTTGCCAGTCCGCGTAATGGAGAGAGAGGCACCTCCGTTCCGGAACGGGAGTGCCAACGCGGATCTCGGGCCGGATGGAATGATTCGCGCCCGGAGTTTACCCGGGCGCGAACGTGCCGTCTGATGCTGTGGATTGGCGTCCGCTGCTGTTCGTTGTCGTGGATTTGTCCAGCATATGTCCAGCAAATCGCGCCTAACCCTCTCGAAATTCCTCTTACTGATACCGTTCCTGAGTTTGTAACCTACCCTTATTGATATTTTGGTGCCGAGGGAGGGATTCGTCGAAACCCACTCGTCGGGAAGTGCGCAGCATGGATTTCCTACTCAATTCTCTTGCCTGGCGCTGTCGGGCACCGTCGAGAGGCGATGATTTGGTCGGCAATTGGTCGGCAATTTAGTCCTCTTCGTCGTCCAATTTTTGGTCGCCCTCGGCGTCTTGTTGCAATGCCTTTTGAGACTCGTCCATGGTACCAGCGAAATCGTCGGCTAATTCCTGTTGCCAACCCGGCATCACATGGGAATAAACCTTGAGAGTGATGGCCGGGTTAGCGTGTCCCAACCTTTGGGAGACCACTGCGATATTATTCTCCCTCTTCAGTGAAACGGTCGCGTGAAAATGGCGCAGATTGTGAGGTTGCGCCTCTGGATGGCCTACCTTCTTCGCCAGACTTGTCACGACCCGTGTCAGGCGCATGGGGTTGAGCCACTGGCCCAGTTCATCTGCGAACACCACGCCGTTGTCCTCGTAAGCGCCGGCCATCGCAGCCGTGTGGCGTTCCTGACGCGCTCGATACCGTCGCATCACTTCCACAGTTCCAGCGTCCAGGTTGATGGTGCGGACGCCCTTGGCTGTTTTCGGCTTGGTTAGGATCAATTTGTGGGACCGCCGTACCAACGAATATTCGATACGCACCTCACCGCTGTCTAAGTCAATGTGGTCCCATTGCAGGCCCAACAGCTCGCCGCGTCGGACGCCAGTGTAGACCAGCATATGGAGCGCTGGATAGACCCAGTCTTCTTCATCGGCTGCCAGACGCAACATCTCAAGTACCGCTTCCATGGGAGCCGGCTGGACCTCGCGATCGGGGTCGGGCGACGCCTTGGTGGCCGATACTGGGTTTCGCATGATCATCTCCAGGCTGAGAGCGTGGTTCATGGATCCGGACAACACCGTACGAACCAGGTTCACCCCCTTGGGATGCATACCGTCCTGTAGCAATTTTTGCTGCAATGACTGAACCTGCATAGGCGACAACTTCCGCAGTTCGATATGACCCACCGACGGCTTCAGGTGGTTGTTGATTATTCCCCCGTAGCGCTCCCGGGTTGCTTCGCTCTGGTGTCCCACGATGCAATCCAGCATCCAACGGTCCAACCAGTCGCGCATTTTGATGCGTTCGGAGGATGGCACTGCCCCGCCGTCCAGCTCGGTGAGCAACTCTCTCTGGCGTTGCTGAGCTTGCTTTCTTGGTCCCGCGTACGGTGAAGTAACGACGGTCCCGTTTGCCTCTGTCGTCGCGGCCCAGGTCAAGAGTGATCTCCCAGCTTTTTGCGCCTCGTTTCCTGATGCTTCCTTCCATGGATTACTCCTATTGCGTCGAACAGGCGATTCGTCAATCGCCGCGTGTCGCTGGTTGTTGCCCAGCATTCGTCGGTGCTTTGCTGGTGTAGGTAGTCTGTTAGACGCGGGACTTCTTCGTGCACCGACTGCATGTTTGCCTCATTTCCGAATGATCCCCGTCATAGCGTTTCAAAATTACCAACCTGGGTCGCCGGCGCGTCAAGCGGCCAAGCGTCACTTTTTGCCAGGCGTATTCCCGTGAGCAACAGCGTGCCCCAGGAAACGCGCTCCGATCCCGATTCGATGTCCTTATGGATTGTCGCCTTGGCCGATGCACTGGCGGCACAACCCGGTGACTCTGATCGGCAAGCAACATGCCGATCCGCCGAGCATTCGTGTTGGATGTCAAGCCATCGCAGGGTGAGATGAGGCGACCGGCCGCTGTTCCGGAGTGACCGGGGAGCCCCCTTGGAGCCACGGTGTTGAGCTGCAGCAGGCTCTGCAGCACCATCGGGACCACCGAACATCGCTCGGCTTCCCCCGCTGCCGCAGGCGGTCATAGAAGCGCCGCAACTCCCCATCATGGCGGACGATCGCCCAAGTCCGCGTGTAGAAGGCGCGACGCACCAGTCCACAACTGCTCCTGACGGCCCGATGTCTCGCCTTTTGCCGCTGTCTCGTAACCATGGCGCCAACTCGACCAGCGACGTCAGAGCCTTGCTGTGCGTGAGGCCCAGTTCAGCGAGGTGAGCCACCAGGGTGGCCGTGGTCAACGGTCCGACCCGGGGCACTGTGGGGTAGAGGTCAACGGGCTCGGCCAAGATGGGATTGTCCTTGAGCACCGCCTGGTATTCTTGATCCAACTGAGCTATCTCTTTCTCCAACCACGCGATGTGGGGCTGGGTGGACCTGGCGATGGTGGCGGAAACGCCCCTGTCCAGCCGACCCTTTTCCTGGACCCGCTGGTCGATGAATTGACGCCACCGCCGGAGCGGGCCTTTCATCTCCTGACGATGCAGGTCGGTTACCGGTTCCCAGGTGTAGGCCTCCGGAAACGCTTCCGAGTGGCGGGCCAGCATCTGAGCGTCCAACGGGTCGGTCTTGGCCTCGTAACCACAGGTTTCGGCGAAGGTGCGCGTCCGGCCCGGGTGGTCCACTCGTACGGCCGTTTCGGACGGACGCGGCCGGCTGGGAAGCCGCCGTTCGTAGCCATCCGTTGGTCCACAGACGGCCGGGACGGTGTCGGGATTTTGTCGGTGCTTGAGCAACTTGGTGATACCAGTGGCGGCGTTGTTGAAACGCACCACCGGACCCCCGGAGGCTGAAACGTGCAAGTTGGCCTTGCCCACGTTTATGCCGGCTGCCTTTGTCATTTTTCTTTCTGCCCTCCTGTTGGGACAGTGCCCGGTGCCATTCACACTTGTAGATGGAGTCCCTTGCACCCACGTATCCGTTTGGAGCGGCGTGAGCGGTGTCCAACTTGACGCCGGTGCGATCCAGGGTTGTCGCCTGGCTCACCCACAGGTGAACGACGCACCCCTCTAACCCGTCCCGCGGATTGGCCGACCCGCGGGGTTACCGCAACATACAAGTGGTGTGCGTAGCGTTGCTCCGGCATCTGCCGCTTGATCCTGCGCACAACGATGGTGTGCGCATCGGTGCGGAGTAGGCTTGCGCTCGTCGTTCGCACCACGCACTGATTCAGGATTTGTCGGGGTTTGCGTCCGACTCGGGATCGGTTCTGCTGAGCAGATCATCCAGAGCCCAACGCGGGATTATCAGGCGCCGGCCGAGGTTCACGGCGAAAATCCGCTTCCGATAGATCTCCTCCCTGACTTTCCATTCGGACACGCCCAGGGCCTCCGCGGCTTCCTTCACTGAATATGCCAGTCGGTCGGTCATAAAGCTGCACCTCCTGTGGTTGCATTGCAGCTCCGCCGCGCATCAACGGCGATTTGGTAATCGTGCCAACGGCGTCTTCGTGGCTGCAGCTGGACACGACGTACTCCTCTGACTACGCATACTAGGGAATTTCCATGGACGGTCGTTGACGCGCCCGACAAAGAGAAGTTCGCGCAACGGTTGGGGGGTCAAATCGGACCATGAACTCGAGACCGGCCCGGCAGTTCGGCCGTGCGAGACCGCGCTCCCGATGTGCCATCAACGGGGCCAATGATGGGTGCCGAGCTTCCTGAATTGATCCATCGACGCGGTCCGCGTGCGGTTCAAAGTGAGGACGGATGCTCCGGCGCGGGTCGTCCAACGGAGCATGGAACCGTGATCGACCTTGCCGGACAGTCGGCACCACGCTTGAGGTTGGCTGCCTTTGGTTTCACCGGAGTGGTCGGCTCACCGAAGATGGTCCTGCAATCGCTCTACGTGGATGCTGCCCGCCTCGACGCTGGCCCACGGTGAAAGAGACGTCGATGTCCCGGTTTGAACTGCTCGACAATTGCGGCACCAGTGCGGCACCGACGATGTTGCCACTCGGCCGGCAGAGTCGGACCACTTCGCTGAAGAACAGCTGGTGTCGGCAGAGCTTGGCGACGCGGCTGCCGCGCCAACTCGGTGGGTTACGTAACGAACCGAGCGGAAATACAGCGTTTGGGTGGTGCGGCAGCGCGATCTTGGAACGGACTCCCCTATGGCCTTGGTCCGGCGGACCAGACTGGCGACTGGCGTGACGGTCCCCTGCCTTGCCCGCGAATGCGACCATTTCGCTGACAGCGAATTCCAGCGCGATTACCCGGTTGGTGTTCGCCCTCGGCCTGCGGATCGCCCGCAAATTTCACGCAGAGAGTTGACAGGAACATCAGGGCTGCTCATCTTCGGCGCTTCGGTCGATGGAGCTGCGTTTCTCCAGGCTGTTGAGCAATCGAGCCTCCCCGATACCACGGCCTATACCATCGATCACTTCGTCTGGTGCTTCCGAGATGGCCATTTCGAGTGCGACCCGGGCACGGCCAGCCGGCGTCGCAGTGTCGTATGCTCCGGCGTGATCGCCCTCCGCCGTCGAGGACGATGCCGATCCGGCGACGAAAAACCAGCGGGAGGTCTTGCCGTAGATTTCCGACAATTTGGCAAGAGTTTTCGGCGACGGGCGTGACGCGCCGTTCTCGTATCGGCCGATGGTGTTACGGTTCACGCCGACCATCTCGGCAGCCTGGGCTTGCGTGAAACCGGCTTCCTGACGTGCCAGCCGCAGCAATTTGGGATTTATGACAGGACGTTCCCTGGTCACCCGATAGGAGTGGAATTCTTCGTAAAACGCCGCGAATTCCCCCACATGCACGCCGTATTTCTCGGCCAGCCGGTGCTTGTTCTCCTCGCTCGGTTCGGACCTGCCCGATTCCCAATTTCGTATGGTCTGCGTTGAAACGTTCAACTCCCCTGCCGCATCGTCCTGTAGCAAGCCAGCGTCAACACGAGCAGTGCGGAGTTCTAGGCCGAAAGCTTTCAGTGCGACACGCGCTCCCGCGGCTGCCACGCTGTTCGATCCATGAATTTTCATAGCCTGCGTCCTGTGTCGTCTATGTTGACTGATGCACGCAACCGAACCCCCTTCGTCAGAAACCGCTGTTGGTTGCGACCGCCGCCACGCATCGCGTGTAGGGAATGCTACATTAATAATAATCGCTTCGTTCAGGCGACACCTCTGATGATGCGACGCCAGGTTCATTACGAAGGGCTTCCCAATTCTCGGCCAGCTCGACAGGCGCACGCTACAAAAATAATAAACATATTATACAACGAACTGCTGCATTTATGTAGCAAGAAGGCCGTTTCAGGCCATAATGGACACGCTGGAGGGGAAATCGGCGGGTAGTCGGCCGGCAGGAATTTCCGGGTACCTCGGGCGCACCAGGCAGTCACCGCACGCGGGCGCTGCAATGTCCGCCCACGCCGCGCGACGGGGTGGTGGGGTGACCCGTCCCCGGGGCGGACGCCGGCAAAGCGCAGGCATCGGATTTCGCACGGCCCGCACACCGTCCGGGGCTGAGTCGCCGATGGACGTCAGGCCGCCGATCTGACCCTTCCCCACCGGTTCCACATGATGGGTGGGCGCTGCACATCCGCGGCGCAGTCGCAACCAGGCGGTGGAATCATGGTTAGTAAGGGCAACGAGCGCGCGACAGGCGTCCCTCATGGTCAACTGGAACTGATGCCAAGCTCAACCGGCGCTGACGAACGGGAGCCCGAGCGGCCAGATGGCTCCAACGTACCGCCCCTTCTTGTCGTCGCAGAACCCGGTGAGGGAGATCTTCCCGACGTTTCGCAGCACGAACTTGGTCGGCTTCTCGGTAACCGCAGTCCCGCGGCCCGCAACCGACTGCGCGCCGCCATGCGCATGCAGTCGGCGGCCGACATCGGAATCGGCGCACACACCACGGTGGAAGTCACGTTGTTGGATGGCCAGGTGCTATGGGATTGGGACAGGTTTGCGATCGGCCGGGAATTGCATCTGCCGGTCCGGTTTCATGAATACGTCGGAGGCGATCCCGTCGCGTTCCTGTGTGCCGCCGGTCTTCATGAGAGGCAGTTGAGTCAGAGCCTGAAGGCGCTGATCGTCGTGTCCATGTGTCAGTGGCAGCCACGGGGGCGACCCAGAAAATCCACAACGACTGTGGATTTTCCAACGACGACTCCCCAACCTCATTCGATCCGCGGCATGGCAGACCTGGCTGGAGTGGGGACCACGTTGATCAGTCAAGCGAAAGACGTTTGGTCATTTGGCTTGGCGGAAGACGTCAGAGCCGGGAAAGTCGGATTCAACGAAGCTTACCGGCGCGCCCGAGTGGTCAAGGGCTCGGAATGGCAAGGAGCCGCTTTGAATGGAGAGATGTCGTTCGAAGACGCGTACGAACGGGCGGCCGCGACCGCCTCAGTGGGTTCTCCGTACCGCCGCCAGGCCACGCGGTCCGTCAGGTCATTGAATGAACAGGTGCGACGATTGGAGCGGTCCAACGCGGAGTTAGAGGAAGAGTTGCGATCGTTGAGGGAGGACAATGAGGTTCAACGGTCAAAGGCCACCGCTGCGGCGGTCGCGCTGGAACGCGAACGGATGAGAGCCGACCAAGCGGAAGCGGAAGTTGACCGTCTGTGGGCGGAACTCGCGCGCGCAGGCTTGGAGCCCTGAAGATCGCGCCTCATAAAAACCGTTGGAACCGCAACATACAAGTCGGTGCAGGTGATGTTGGGAGCAACGTCGGAATAAGACTGATCGGCGCCCCGCAGACGCGGGGATGGACCGTTTTTGGTTGGGCCGTCCTCCCACCCTGCCCTGATTGCCCCGCAGACGCGGGGATGCGCCGAGATTGCCGGTGCCGAAGGCGGGGAGAATCAAGATTGCCCCGCAGACGCGGGGATGCGCCGCCCACATACGCGGCCGGAAAGGCGGGCATGCAAGATGCCCCCGTGGACTCGGGGATGAACCAGCGGCCCGGCACCCTAGCAACCGTAAGGGGACGTATGCCCACGGACGCGGGGGCCTGTCACATCCGGAGACGCGCCGCGGGAGCCGGTCGAAGGGACCAAGGACGAACGCCACGGACCAACGAACCGGCCGAAAGAAGCTCCACGGAGTGCGGTGAACCGTGGGAGAGGCCGGCCACCGAAGGGATCTGACACGAGTATGACGACGACCAAAAGAGGCAACCGACGCGGAGCGTGAGCCACATGGGCCGATAGGCAAACCGCGGTGATAGAATGAGCGCCAGAGGAGCGACAATGGCGGATGAAGAACACATCGAGACCATCGCGGACTTCGAGAGGGTGCTGGACGAGGACCCGGACGCCAGGGAGAGGATCCGCCGCAAGCTGCTGACGGACGAGGAACGGGACCTGCCCCGCATAGTCGAAAGCTTGGCCGGACAGATCAGCCGACTGACAGAGGCGGTAACCGAAGGTTTCACCCGCATGACCGAAGAGCAGGCCGGGATGCGGGAAGAAGTCGAAGCAGTCCAGAAATCGGTCAAAAGCCTGCACGACGGGCAGCATAACATCAGGGGACTGCTCCTGGAACAGACCGCGAGCAGGTGGCTGGTGCCCCGGATCGCGCAGGATATGGGACTCAGACGAACCCGGGTCCTGAAGAGCCTAGACCATGCGCTCCCGGAAACGGTGGAGGACCTGCTGGACGAAGCCGTGGAGACAGGAGCGATCTCGGCGCGACAGGCAGACGCGGTCAAAGTGAGCGACCTGATCATATCGGGAATCAGGAGGCGGGACCAGACTACGCTGTACGTCGTGACCGAGGTGTCGGGTACGCTGAACCGGAACGACATCAGCCGCGCAAAGGAGCGGTCGGCGACCCTAGGAAAGGCCACGAGGACGACCGCAATCGCAACGGTGGCCGCGACGGTCATACGGGAACCACAAAGACTCCACGCCGAGAGAGAGAACGTGGAGGTATACCGGCTAGAGAGCCGATGAGCAAACGAGGCAGAGGCCCGTGCCCGGGAGTGCCGAAAACAAAGGAGACCCAAGCACCGCCGCCGCCGCCACGAGGGACCAACGAACGGCAGAGCGGCCCGGAGCGGGGCCGACCTACCGGCCCGGGGACTCCTCCAGAAGCACCGGCCCGACCCAGTTGGTAATAACGGGGTACTGGTACAGCACATCGCCAGTCTGGAGATCGCGGTGATCGCCCAACGTGAAGGCCAACACCCCACCGACACGGTACTCGACGGGGCCCAATCCATCGGATCCGGCGTAGGTGAACCGACTCCACAGCCGCACGACGGGAACGTCGGGATCAGCGAACTCCCAGCCAAGCCGCGAGCCCAGCGGGCCGACCAGTGTTGAGGCGCGGTCGGAGATCTCGGGCATGACCTGGACGATCTCGTCAGCGAGGAGGCGCCCGATCTCGTTCTGGAGACCGCCGTTCTCAAAGGTGGCGTAACGGGGATCGATGGCTGAGTCGAAGAACAGCGGATAATAAGGGTTCATCTGCTTGAAGCGGGCGCCGGTCCAATCGCCGCCGGAGTGCCGGTACCACCAGACGCCGAGCCGAGGCTCAGGGACCAAGTCGGAGCCGGTCGAAAGAGGCTCGCCGTCGAGAAGGTAACTACCCGCAATGGACGCAGCGGAACGGGTGGGGAGAGGGGTCGCCGTGGGAATGGCAGCAATCAGGGCTGCGTGGTCGTCGCGAATGCGGCTCAGGTCCTGAGCCTGGGCGGTCCGCAGGTCGACGGGAACCGGGGTCGCGAACTGATCGGCCGGGACAAGCGGCACAAGGGTGGGAACGGCAGGGACCGGTTCCGGCGCGCCGCAGGCAACGAGCACGAACAGCCCCATCGCGAGGGCAGCGACGCTAAGGGAGACGTACATCGAGATAGTGGCCATGGGCCTCACCGTAGACGCGAAGATCCTCGAAGATGGGGACAAGGTCGGACATGAGACGCTGGACCTCAGCAAGACTCTCCTCCTGATAGGTGGCCACGGAAGTATCGCTGTAGAGACCGCCAACCTGGTGGTCATAGGGCAGCTGGGCGGCGTGGCCGATGCGACGCAGGCGGGCGACTATCTCGCCCGAAGCGACGTACGCCTGGTCCAGAGCACGCTGGAAGTCACCGGACGGACAGGAGGTGCCAATTCCACCAGACATGGCGAGCTCCAGGGCGGATTCGCACCGGATGGTCCGGGAGGCGAGCTGCCAGTAGGTGGGATTGCCGTAGGCGTACTCCTGGGTGATCGCATCGGAGATGGAAACGAGCCGGCGGCCCCACCGGTCGTCCCACTGATCGACAGGAGTGAGCGCAACGAACTCAAAGGCCAAGACCAGACCGCGGACCAGACCATTGAGACGGTCCTCGTGGAGCTGGTACCAGCGAACGCGGTCGACGGGGCGGATCTCGGGGAGATCACGCAGATGCGACGGCGACCACCACTGGACGTCGGTAAGGGTGTCGGCGAACGCCGCAGGAACCAGATTGCCCTGCACAAGTGGGTGGGAGGGAACACCTTCGAGTACGAGTTCGACCTGGATATGCCGGTCAACCCGCACTACGTGGCGAAACCAGCTGCAAAGCCCAAAGCCAAGCACAGCCGGAAAACGTCCGCCAAACCCGAGCCTTCGCCCGCCCCCGCAAAACCTGAGAACACGAAGCCACCCAAGGCCAGTACGCCCAAACGGGCCCGGCTCACTCCCTTCGACCGCAAAGAGCGCAAGCGGACCCTCGCGGCCCAGCGTCGCCAGAACCGTAAGAAACAAGGGCTCTGCATAGATTGTCCCAACAAGGCCGTCGAAGGTCAAACCCGGTGCTCCGACTGCGCCGAAAAGCACCGTAGCCGACGCTGAAGCCACCGTGCATCGACCGAAACCGTCACCACCGCGCCCAACGGAATCCGATTCACGCTCCTGACTTGTCACCTATTGCCCAGTACCGCAACTGCGCCTAAACTCGCCGCCATGATCCCACGGCCAGCCGCTGACACCATGCCGGCCGTGGACCAAGACAGCCGGCATTCCGGCACCGTCGGGCGCCGGCCAAAGGCGGAGCAAGCGCAGTGGTCATTCCAGACTGGGACGGTCAACACGTCATCCCGCCCGTAAGGGACGTTCCACCGGAGCAGCAGGGACTGCCCGAAAACCGATCTCCCTATGAGGCCAACCTAGTCGAAGTCGTCCAGAGGTTCGCCAACACGCCGGAGCGCGTCCAGCTCATCCATGGTTTGATGGACTATAGAGACGCCTTCTACGCCGCCGGCGTAACCGAGGGCTTCCAATGGATCAACGGCAGCTTCGCCGAACACGTTGAACTGACACCCCGCCCCGGCCAAGATCCGCGACCCTACGACATCGACGTCGTCACCTTCTATCGTGCTCCGGACGAACAGCCACCGGAACTCAGCGCACTTTTCGACTCGACGGTGACGTGGGACAAGTACCGCATCGACGCCTACGCCGTGGTACTGGACACCACGCTGACAGCCAACACGGTGGAAACCATCGCATACTGGCAGGGAATGCGATCCACCCGACGACGCGACCATCAACCCAAGGGATTCGTCCAGGTCGACCTGGATCCCGAGAACGACCCCAAAGCCCGCGCGGCACTGAACGCGGTGAAATTATGAGCACACAGATGACCTACGTCGAGTACATGTCGTACGCGGCCGAGATCAACACCTTGAAACGCCTGCTGGATGGCCTGCCAGAAGAACGCGCCATCGAGCGGATCGGGTTTCAAAACCGCCTGCGCAAAGCGCAGCAAAGGATCGAGGGCGTACCAATACCCCCTCGTCCCAAGAAACTGTCGGTTTCCTTCACCGGAAAACCCGTCCAAGCCGACCGCGGCATCGACGCCAACTTCGCCGCCGAATCCGTCACCACCGTCAGCGACGCCGTCCGGCTGACGACCTCCAGCCTCACCGGGGAACTGAAGGACACCGGCCAGATCCCCAGGAGCGCCCTCGGCCAACCCATCATCACCGGCGTCGTCATGGGCTCATTCGGCTTCGAGATGGAACTGCCGAATCCGGTAGACGACCCCGACGGCTTCAACTATTCCGAAGAGGCCGTCAACCTCATTCAAAACCTGCTGAAGTCCGCCAGCGAAGGCACCGACGACGAACTTTCCATTGTGGCAACCCAGCTCCACCGGCGGGCCGTCAACAAAGTAGCCGATTTGCTCAAACTGATGCGCAAGACAGAGGCCCAGTTCGCGGTTACGTACCAGGGCGACACGGTACGGTTCGACACCGACGCGGACATTGAGAACGCCGTGGAGCGACTCAACCCGACCAACATGCGACGCGATACGCGGGACATCAACGGCACCATAGTAGGCATCGTGCCGGCAACCAGAACGTTCCGAATGGACCGTTGTAAAAATGGTTGATTTTAGTTACGTGACCATCCTCAGCCATTCCTGAAGACGCGATCTGAGCCGCGCCGCCGCCCCAACTGTTCAAGGCGGCTCCGCCCTGGATTCTCACCAGGGAACACCGAGCGGATCCCCGCTCAAGCCACCGCGCGGGGCGAGCCCCGTGCGCCAGCCTGAACCGGATTGGGTCGGCGTCTTTGCTTCCCCAGCCGGTGTTGCGCTGCAAGCGCCGGTCTCAGCTGCCCCAAGATCGCACCCCAGTACGTCCACACGTGCTTCACTCGCTTCCTCACGGGTACGGTGAAGGCGACCTGGACGCCATTGCCGACGGGGGCAACCCGTCGACGCGGGATGCGCTCGGAACAACCGAGCAAACGTCGGGCCAGCACCAGAGCCGCGGCCTGGTGCACGCTGAGCCCGTAACGTTCCATGAACTTCACCCGGCCAATCACCGAACTGAAGGCCGGGTTTACTTGATGCACCTCCACTCCCTCGCGGTAGCCGCGGGACAGGAAGCACGCCTTGGTCTTGCCGTAGCTGAAAGACGACAGCATCCGGCTGTACTTGCGGGACTCGCCCTCCAAGACAGCCTTTTTCTGGCGGAAGTCCAGCCGTTCCATCACGATGGGCTTGTCGACCCCGCGGGCGTAGGCCACCACACTCGCCACCGCATCACCGATGATGGCTTCAGCCTGATGCTGGGACTTGCCGTAGGTCACCAGCGGCACGCTGAATGCGTTGACGTAGTTTCCCGAGGCATCGGTCTCGCACACCGCCAAATGGTCGGCGTTCAGGTCCACGCCGATGACGCCGCGCCGCTGGTCCGTCACCACCGGCACGTCCATCATGTTGGTGGTAGTGAACACCCGCCAGCCCTTCGCGTCCCGCTTGAACCGGTAGCTGATGGCCTGACCCAGAGTGGTCGCCCTGGCTGCTTTCTCACCGTGCTCTCGGCGGTGGCGGCCGTATTCCACATTGCTGTCCAGCGCGGCGAGCACCTGCTCGTGGCCGTAGGCGAATCGCACACCTTCGATGGTCAGGTACTTCCCATGCTGCGGTGCCAGGCAGTCCCTGAGCCATTCAGCATGGCTGACGTAGCCGTTCTCCGCCAGGTGATGCTGCTTGCGCTAGAGCCGCTTGGACCCGAAGCACAGCCTGACCCGTCCTGCCTCAATGTCCGCTTCCAGACCTGCCAGCCTGGTTCGGAGATTGCCAAGGCGGCGCCGTTTCTGGTGAACCTCATCCCACCGTCCGCGTGCGACGGCATCAGTGATCTGCCGCTGGGCCTGAGCAATCCGCCGACCCAGGCGGTCTAGCCGCAGCTTCTGCTGCTCCCTGACCGACGCCACCTTGCCCTCCAGCGACACCCGCACCCCGTTGAACATCCGCGCCGGTATCTGGTGCTCTTTCAAGTACGCGCTCTTCAGCGACGCTGCCGACCGGCCCGTCGACACGTCGGCAAACAGCCTCCGCTCCACACGCCCATACAGTTCGCCGTAGGCCGAAAGCGCCGCGTCGCCAGCCTCACGATCGGTGCCCGCGTACTCGCTGACCCGCGTATGATAGGTTGCGGTCAGCCGCTTCCCAGTGGAGCCACTTCGCGTCGATGACTGGCCGTTCCATTTGCCGAGTACCATGGCTACAGCATAACAGAACGCCGGTTCAGATACTCCCGTCCCATGTCGTCTGATCGGACCATCAACAACCATGACCTACTATCACCCACCAAATCGTGAACAGTTGCCAACCCCAGGAACGAACCTTCCATCCACGGCCACATCGGACGCGAGATAGGCAACCTGCGAGCCGCCGCGCAGCAGTACACGCATCGACAGGTCAGAGCGACGATCCGCACCGTGAGGGTGGGTCGCGGAGCCCCCAGGCACGCTCTGCTCCGCATCTCCGCGATGCCCGACCCAAGTTCCGAGATTCCTTCAAACCCAAACACCTTTTGACCCAGTCGGCCCTGGCGAATTACCATCCGAGGACACCCCATCAAAGGCGGACGCAAAATGACCAACAGACTGCCACCCATGAGCCACGCCGCCGACCTGGTCAGAGAACATCTCCCCGTTTACCTCGGAGACGGGTTTGAAATCTCAGACGTAACCGCCGAACCTTTCACCCACCGAGACCGGGAACTCGGCTACGTTACGGTGCAACTAAAACCCGGGCACCCTCCCGTCGACCCCAAGGTGCTCTCGCAGTTCGACGTTGATATGCACCAGAAGTTCATCGACCGGGGCTTCTTCCCGCCGCCGGCTGTCGAAATCAGCGCCGCGGGAACCGGCGAATACAAGACCGGCTAAGATGCAACAGAATTTCCGACCGCCCGTCCCGGCGGACCCGCACCATCTCATCGCCGGCGCCCGGCTAAGCCTGGCCGCAGTCCCCCTTGGGTCACCCGAGGTGCGTGCGACCGCTCATCGAGCGGTGAGCACCGCGTACTACGCGGCGTTCCATGCCCTGAACGCGAACAACGCCGACGCCATCGTTGGCACACCTACCACGCAGAGAACGGCAGAGGACTGGATACGAACCTACCGGTCAACGAGACACCGCAACGCCGCCACTCGCCTTGACCGCAACCGACTGCCGTTGTCAAACGGCGCCCAGATCTTTTCACGGTCTTTCTCCAGACTGTACAACGCTCGGATCCGAGCCGATTACCGTCCCCAAAGTCATTTCGATGCGAATGCCGCCAACCTCTGGCTGGACCGCGCCGAAGTAGCCATTCAAGAACTACAGCAACTGAGCTACAACGAGCGGGCCATCATCGCCGCTATTACGACTTGATCGCCGTCCGTCGCGACGGACGGCGCCCGATAGGCATTCACGGACACGACGATGTTGTCATGCGCCGGCAACGTCAAACGCCGGATCCAAGTCCGGCGACCCCTGATGGCTTCGTAGGCTCCGAGTATTACAACGACGGTTTATGGAGGGACGCCGGTGGGTCGTTGGCGGGTAGCGCGCCGTTTCTGGTGAGAGCGCCTGGCCCGTTCGTTGCGCTGCTGTACGTCCGCCAGCCATTGCAGCAGTTCATCCGGCCCAAATTGCTCCCGGGGCAGCATCTCACGCGCCACCCGGTACACCTGGGCCCGGGTGATCAGGGGCATCTTTTTCCCCCCAATCCTGCTGTAAGGTCAACAGGAAAGCCCCAGCGAGCAGGCACATGGCAATGTGATGGTGCCAGCCGGCCCAGGTGCGGGTCTCGTACTCGTCCATCCCCACGTCGCTCTTCTCAGTCTCAAACTCCGTCTCGATGCGCCATCTCGACCCGCCCACCTAGGCCAGAATCTCCAAGGGAGTGTCCCCGGGAGCGTTGGACAGGTAGTAGCGGGGTTCGCTGCCGTCCAGGTTCCGGCGATAGACGGCGCAGGCCTCATCACCCGGCTTGCGCCGGCTGGTGGGCCGCACCCGCTGGGCGCTGAACAGGTAAGTCCGGGGACCCCGGCTTCCCTGGGACACCGTTATCTCCCGCCAGTCCCTCTCCGGGATGGTAGCAGCCCGTTGCTCCATGGTACGCCGCTGTCCTTCCTTGAGCCTGGGCTTGCGGGGCGCTCCCCGGCCTTGCTACGGGGGACTGGTCCACTGGAGCTCCGCAGGCCACACCGTGAATCCCGCCGGAACATCCAGGACGTAGCGCATCCCCAGGGCCGCCAGTCCTCGCGGAAGGACGGGGACATTCCGAAAGCGTCATCCCCAGCCACTCAGCGGGCTTTCAGATGTCCCCGATCCAACGCCCGCTCCACCATCTCCAACGCCAACTCCGTCTTGCTCCGGTACTCCCGGGCTCCTCGGGCACCCCGGCCTCAGCGCACCGGGCATCGTCTCCAGTCCAACTCTCCGGCAGGTACAGCCTCTTGTCCACCAAGGCCCGTACCAAGGAGCTGACATAGGCCAGGAACACCCCAGCCTGGCAGTTGGCCACCTTGCCCAGACGCCCGCAGTACTGCCGGGCCACTCCCGCCGATTTCCTCCCCTGCTTGGGAAAGTCGCTGCCGTCCAGCACCCACACCGCCTCCGAGTGTGCCAACCGGGGACCCAGGTACTCCTGGAGCCGCCCCATCACCAGATCATCGTCCCAAGGGGCCTCGGAGAGAAAGCGCTGCATCGCCCGGGCTGAGACACCCACCGACTCGGACAGGTTCTCGGCGTTCCGCCGCTCCCCGGCCTGCACCAGCAGGGCCCGCAAGTAGTTCCGGTTCAGGTCCCGCGCTTCTCTGCGGCCGAACAGCGGCGCGAAGAGGGAATGAAACTCCCCAAAGGCTTGGTACACACGCTCAAAGTCCGCCGCATCCATCACCCGCACCACCTGGCCCAGCCCGTTCCTCTCAGACTACTACCCCACCATCCCAAATGTCGTTGTAATACTAGGGTGTGGGCGCATTTTGTTGGCCTAGCGAGTTTCTTGATTTAATCTGGGTTGCTGCTGAATGTTTTTATTACCAGCGCTGTGAGTATCAGCACTACTCCCGCGGCGAGGGTTAGGATTGCGCCGGAAAAGATCGCGGTGGGAATCCATAGTGCAGGGCAGCGCGGGATGCAGAGGGCGTGAGCGAGTGCGGCGAGGGTTATTCCCAACAGCAGCATAAATGCGCTTGTGCATATTAGCCATTTCATGGGGCATTGTGGCGGAATGGAGGTATATTGGCAACAGGGTTTTCCGACAGATTGGCCGGGCTGAGCCCCTGCTGTTTATCACTTTTGCAAGATCCTCGGAATTGAGGAGGGCCTGTGCAAAGTCCTTTTTCATACGCTCATGGTGAACCTGACGAACCATCCGCCAATCGCCATGAGCAGCCTTCGACAAGCTCAGGATGGGCGGGCAACGGTTACGAGGCGACTTTGCACAAGCCCTGGGAATTGAGTAAGCGATTTCGCTACGCGAACGGTTAGAGCGGCCGGTACTACGTTTGGATCAGCAGGCGTATGAGCCTGTCCAGCACGGCCTCCGCGTCGTCGAGTCTTTCGGCCACCTCGTCGGCCACCATGTCGTCCTCGTAGAAGTTTTCGTGCAGGGCACTGGCGGAGTCAAAAAAACCGGCGTATCTCTCCGTCGCCGGTTTCGGCGCGGATTCGGCTGGCGGCTTTGTGGTAGTGGCAGTGACGGTGGTGTTCCCAGCCTCGTTGTTCGGCGACGGCTTTGAGCATCTGGGCAGTGGCTCCCCAACCCTTCTCGGACGCCTGTGCCAGGTCGCCGTCAGCCAGTTCCTGTCCGGCCTGCGCCAGGAAGCGCTCGCTGGCTTGCTGATACTGCTGAGAGGTCATCGGTGGCTTCTCCTGCTGTGGCTGCATATTAGCGACTCAAAGGTGGACGGGCAATGGAGCGAACACGGCCCTCGTGAGATTTCTCAGTTGTGAGTAGTGAAATCTCCTCCAGAAGGACCCACCGAGGCGATTCACAAGACTCCCAAATGTGGCACGATCGGTGCCTTGGGAAGACGGGACTGGCTTCTACGGAACGCTCGCCCATCAGCGCCAATATCGCCGAACCGGGCATTCACGAATAGTTCAGCTATTTCGACCAGCGAATCAAGACGCCGGCGACCACAGTGCCCGAAGTGCGGCGGCCACCGCCAGATACAGCGCACCGGTGACTACGTCCGGCACTTCTGCATCACGTGTGGCCACGGCGAGGAGGAGTACCGTCCCAGAAGCTTGGCCCACGAGATTTCGACGCCGCCGAAACCAGTCGAGTATCAATGGAGTAACAACATGCCTGAAACCGAGAGCAACGACGACCAGTCCAACCTCGAAAGCCTCATCGCCAAGTTCGATGCCGGTCTTGAGATCAGCGAACCAGTCAGCATCAGGTGGATGCTCCACGCCGAGCTGGACGCCGCCAGCGGCCGCGACCCCCATACCCTCGTAGTCAACTACCCCGATGGGACTCCCGCCAGGGTCTCCTGGCTAGACGAACGCGGCCTCCTCAGACACCGCCCCTTCGACGGACCGTTCCCACCGGGGTATCCCCAAAAGCTGGCCGTGCATCAATGCCAGCAGGTGCTGTTCCGTCTCCTGGGCACGACCCGGCACTCCGCCAGGGACCGCGCCTACGCCATGCTGCTTACGGCCGAGGCCGGCCTGCACTGTTTCGACGCCAAAGCCGGGCGGCAAGTGAACTCATCCCTAGTATTACAACGACGAGTTGCCAGTTTGAGCACATATCTTGGAGCGCGTCGAGCATGGATGACGCTCAAATTGGTAATATCGATCCTCTCCTGGCCCGAAGAAAAACACGGATTAGATTAAACCCGTCGTTGTAATACTAGGTAGTGTTGACATTTCGCATCATTCCGGCGAAAGCCGGAATCGAGGCCGTCTAAAGTGGGGTCAATCCGGCCAAATTGTCGATGTCAAAGGTTACTGGGTTCCTGCTTTCGCAGGAACGACAGTGTATTTTCCAAATGTCAACACTACCTAGCTCGATCAAGATTGGACGCCGATGATCTTGTCCCAGTCGGTTGACTGCTGGTAGGCGTAGGCGACCCTCATGAGGAGCGGGTCGTCGAAGTAGCGGCCGACCAGCTGCATGCTGACTGGGAGGCCAGCTGACGACTTGCCCACGGGAAGGGCGAGGGCTGGATGCCCAGTGTAGTTGAAGGGCAGGGTGTTGCGAGAGCCGCTCCAGTTCATCGTCGCCAGGTTCTCCTCCACAGCCTCCAGGTAGCTGCCCGGTGTTTGGTTCTTGGGCGCCGTCATGATGCACGTGGGCATCACGAGCACGTCGAGGTTAGCAAGTACGGCGTCATAGGCTTTGATGTAGGTGGGACGCACATTCTGGGCCTTGGCGTACACCCGGCCGTGGTAGTTGCGCCGGCTCAACTCGGCGGCGATGAGCGACAGCTTGCTGCGTGGCGCAAGCACGTCGGCCTGAGAGGCCCACAGCTTGTTAATGGCGGCGATGACGGAGGCGGGGTAGTAGGTCCGGGCGAAGGCGCCGAAGAACCCAGTTTTAAAAATGGCAAGGGCGCCTTCGCCCGTGAGCGCGGCCTGGGCCGCGCGGATGGTGTGGTGCTCCGGGACGGACACCTGGGATACGTCGGCACCTGCCTCTGCGAGGACGTCGACCGCCGCCATCACCAGGTCGCGCACATCGGCCTCGGCATCGTCGAAGCCCTCCTCGAGCACCCCTATGCGCAGCCCGGACACACCGTCGGCCAGCCGGCCGAGCAGGTCAATGCTGGTGGGGACGTCTCGTGTCTGGCGGGGGTCGTAAGGGTCGTAACCCGCCGTGGCCTGGAGGGTAGCTGCCGCATCCTCCACGGTACGGGTCAACGGACCCGTGTAGTCGATGCTCTGGTCCGAGCCGAAGCCAATACCGAAATGCGACAGCAATCCGAAGGTGGGCTTGTGTCCGACGATGCCGGAGAAAGCCGCCGGGATACGGATGGAGCCACCCTGGTCGCCGCCGAAGGAGATGTCCACCTCGCTGGCGGCCACGGCCGCGGCGGAGCCCGAGGACGAACCGCCGGTCACGTGATCGTGGTCGTGGGGATTGAGGGGACGGCCGTAGTCGCCGATGGCGCCGCCGGTGCCGAAGCCTCCACTCAGGCCGTTCATGACGTTCTTGCCGATGATGGTGCCCCCCTCCTTCAGCACCCGGGTGACGACAGTGGCGTCGAAGTCGGGGATGAAGCCTTCGAGGGCGAAGGAGCCGAAGCTCATGGGTATGCCTGCCACGGCGACGTGGTCCTTGTAACTGACGGTCTTGCCGGCAAGCAGACCTTCGGTCGCCCCTTCGATTCGGCATTTCCACATCCAGGCGTTGAGCGGGTCTTCTTCCGCGCTCGGCCGGTACCCGGGCTCGCGGGCGGTAGAGACCATCAGAGGTTTGGGCTCCTCCAACCGGGCCTGCACGAAGGTGTCCAACTCTCCCAGCTGTTCCACCAGATACTTCTGGTACTTAACGGCCTCATCGGGACTCAGGTGAATCCCCAACTCCTTGGCCACGGCCACCACTTCATCGACGTCAGGTACTGCGTACATGAGGCTCTTCTCCTCTGACTGTAGACTTCCTGGATCGGCGGGGTTTGAATTGAGGACCGGTCCCGGCCTTATCCGATGAAACGGGAGGAGAGTACGCCCGCCCCTGGAAGCCTGTCAACAATCATCCCCCCGTCTCAGGGCAATCGCGTCTTAATGAGATTTTTAGAAATGTGCTAATGTCCGACGATCCGCTGCAGGTCGTGGAGGCAAGAGGGCATGGCACAGTTGCACAGGGCAACGATTCTCGATCATTTCGCTGAGTTGAACGATCCGCGAGTGGAACGTACCCGGCATCACAAACTGGTGGACATTCTGGCCATCGCGATTTGCGCCACCATCTGCGGGGCCGATTCCTGGGTTCACATTGAACTCTTCGGCAAGAGCAGGCGGGAGTGGTTCCAAACCTTCCTGGAACTGCCCTACGGCATTCCGTCCCACGACACCTTCGGAGATGTCTTCGCTCGCCTCGACCCAGTGCAGTTGCAGGATTGCTTCATCTCATGGACCCAGGCCATTGCTGAATTGTTGCCTGGCGAGGTGGTAGCCATCGACGGCAAGACGGCCCGGCGGTCCTATGACCATGCGGGCAAGAAGGGAGCCATCCATATGGTCAGCGCCTGGGCCACCCAGCAGAGCCTGACCCTGGGGCAGGTCAAGACCGACGAGAAATCCAACGAGATCACTGCCATTCCACAACTGTTGGAAATGCTGGAATTGAATGGCTGCATCGTAACCATCGACGCTATGGGCTGCCAGCGGGAGATCGCCCAACAGATCACCCAGGGCGGAGCCGACTATGTGCTGGCGGTGAAGGAAAATCAGGGGCAACTGTACGAGAATATTCAAGATCTGTTCGAGGGCGCCGAGGCATTTGGCTTTGACGGCGTGCCCCACGACCACACTGAGACGGTGGACAAGGGACACGGGCGGGTGGAACGCCGAGAATGCTGGGTCATTACCGATGAAGACTGCCTGGACTACCTGGACCCCCAGGGGCAGTGGCCCCAACTGAAAGCCGCCGTCAGGGTGGTGGGCCACCGCACCACCGCAGCGGGCGACGCCAGCCAGCCCCGCTACTACATCAGCAGCCTGGCTGGGTCAGCGGAACAACTCCTGGCTACCGTCAGAAGCCACTGGCGCATCGAAAACTCGTTGCACTGGACCCTGGACGTGACCTTTCGCGAAGACCAGTGCCGAGTGCGCAAGGACCATGGCCCACAGAACATCAACACCCTGCGGCAGATCGGGCATAACCTCTTGAAAAACGAGACCACCCTGAAAGTCGGCATCCAGGGCAAACGCCTCAACGCCGGTTGGAATGAGGACTACCTGGTCAAAGTCCTCCTCGGATAAGACGAGATTGCCCTGCCCCTCGTCTTTAGGCCCGTGCAAAATGCGCCGCAGTTTGGGACACCCCCCGCAAACCTACGACTTCCGTAAACTTGACGGGAGATGTTGCGTTTTTCGACATGTCGAAAGTCGACACAGCGGTGGAATCAACAGCACCGAGAAAATCGCGAAAATCGGGTAGCGCGTATGATAACGACGAGAGTTGATCACAGAAGTTGCCCCGCGGACAAAAGACGGGGCTGGTTACTTCGGCTCACGCGTGAACAGGTTCACTAAATTTTTCCTGCGGTCGCTCCATTCCTTGAACGGCTTGGGGAGCTGTACCTTCGCGGGCACTAACGGTGCCTGTTGACCCAAGCCTGAGTGGTAGCATTTTGTTATTGCTTTCCTTTGTCTGCCAGACAATTCTTCCCACCCTGGCTGGGATATGACGACTGCTTCGTTCAGATCTAGTAGGTCTGCTGATACAGCTCTTTGCAGTTTCCTACTGTTCTTTTCTCTGAGAAATTCTAGTTCCGGCAGGACAAGATGCCTGTCTTTGTTCAGGTAGTGATAGACGATTACATGGTCGTCTTGCCTAGGGTATACAGTGCACCCCCACATGGCTGCTTGCCAAATTGACTGTTTGCTGTACTCAACTACGAACTTTGCTCCGCCGCACCATGCGCTTGCCGCCACCATGGGCTTATCAGATGGTATGTATGCCACGCGGTGGCATATCCGTTTTCCGTCTGGCACTGCGAAACGCAGCCCGATTTGCCTCTCGATGATTTCCTTCGCTTCTATCTTGCCTGTCAGGTTATTCTTGGTCCCTTCCATCATGTAGTCGTAGGCTTCGTCTAGCCCGGTCACTGCTTCGTATCCACGAAGGAGGTTCTCCTCCTTTTTTAGCTCGCCGAGGATTGCTTTGTAGGCGAACAAGTTGAGGTGTCTTTCATTTCTGAAATCCGGCTCGTTGGGCAGTTCAATTTGTTGGAAAATTCCGTCGTGCTTCTCGCAACTGAAGTACTCAGTCAGTGCATGGTTGCAGTGTATCCGTGAGGGAGTTTGTGGTCGTTCGAACGGTTTCATTTTCCCGCCTTTGAACGACATCACTTCCCCTGATTCGTTGCAGAATCCTCTGCTCTTCATCAATGCGCGTTGTACTGTGTGCCCTTCTACTACCGGCCCTTTGTGTTGGCCCGGTATGATGCACTCCCTGTTGGCTTTGGCTGCATTTGCAGCCTTCGCCATAGTGTCTGGGATTTTCCTATTTTCGCTGAGGGGTAGGTTGTTTCGTATGACCGTGACCATGGCTACCCTTCTCTTGACGTATTTTGTCAGCTCACGGCCTTGTGGCAGGACTTGCAGAGAACTTGGCAGTTGTCCTCAACGGTCTTCCCGCCGTGGGCCCACTGTGTGATGTGGTCGGCGTCGCTTTGCCGCAGGTCTACGGTTTCTTCGCAGCGTTTGCACTTCCCGCCTTGCTTGGCGTGGACGCGGGCCTTTATGGGATCCGTGAACTTTCGGATGCTGAGGTGGCGCCCGTTGCCGTCCAGCACGTATGCGTAGATTCCGGAGTGCTTAGTCACGTCATCGTCGGCGTACAGCGTGGCTATCTGATCTTCCAGCTCGCTTGGGTTCCAAGTTTTGTCGGAGTGTGCATCGTACAGACTACCCCAGTCTACGCTCTTCATTGAAGGTCGGGTTTCAGGGAACGTTCGATGTATCCAAGAGATACGAGATTGGAAGTCGTTCCAAAGTTCGCCGGCGTCGGCGGCGAACTGGTGGGTCTTCATGTAGTCCACGATGTCGCCGCCACTGATCCAGCGTAGCGCGGCTTCCAGGTATTCTTAGCGAATGGGGCTGCCTTGGAGATAGTCGCTGGCGATTAGGCTTGCGCCGTAGCCGCTGCGGCTGAACTGGCGCTTGGCGTCGCTCAGCCATGGTCCTGGGCAGGCGGCGTTGCGCAGTTCCTGTTTGGTCAGCGTTTCGCCGGCGATGTTGATTCGCTCGAACCAGTCCAGCTTCTCATAGTGCGTTCCGGTGAACACGTAAACGTGCAACTCAACTAAAGCCAAGGTGGGATTTACATTTAATTGGCGATGATGATCAGCTGGGTTTCGCCGGTGAATCCCTCTCATCCGTACTTGGAGAATGACCCGGCTCTGTCGTTTGACGCCCGCCATCTGCGCATTTCACCTTGGCTTTAGTTTAGACTTCGTGCTCGAGGTCGGCGACCAGCAAATCCCCGTGCAGGTCAACTACCGGCGCAGCATAGGCCCCGTGCGCGACACACGGGGCATCAGGGCGTTCGTCGAAAAACCGACCAAACGTGCTCCGTTCGGACTGCTCATCACGCGGGAGGACACGCCACCCATCGACGACCCGCGCATCGTCGCCATGCCGCTTTCGACGTTCATGCTGCTGGCGTAATCCCGCTGCGCAACCGGAGCCGAGGTGGATGCCAGCGTACGTCGGCACCACTCTGCCACCACAAGAAGCGTGGACACAGACGTGAAGCCGAAGAGACTGATCCTCAGCCACAAGGGCTTTGACTCTAGGTCAGGCGGCTGTCCCAGTCCCATCTTTCCCGACGGCACGATGTTCTCGCTGCCCATCCCGTCCGGAGACCACGAACAGTTCGCGCTGCATTCGGGCCCGGTAAAATCATTCCCAAATTGTAGTGGCGAGGCATGCCTCGCCACTACGGGTATGCGTTAGTCGTAATCCCCTCCTTCGGTGCTACCCTGCCACCGACTGGGAGACTTGTGCCAGCACGCCCAAGGTTCGTTCCAGCGAGGCGGCACTGTCGTCGCCGGCGGCCACTGGTGACGCCATCAGTTCCGTTGCGCCCATTGTCAGCATACTTTGCAGGCCCTCGGCGACCTGGGCCTCGTTGCCCACCACCGCTACGGCGTCCACCATGCCATCGCTCCAGGAACCCTCGGACACCTCCGGGAAACCGGCGGCGATGAACATATTGACGTAGAAGGGCACGCGGGCAAATCCCCGGAACTGCCGCGCTACGGCCTGTCGCGCCTCCTCCGGGTCGTCGTGGACGCAGACCGGGACGTGGGCCACCAGGGGCGGCGTTTCACGGCCGGCACGCTCCGCGCCCCGCTGCATGGCGGGAAGGGCGACGTCCTGCAAATAGGAACGGGGGCAGACCCAGCTGATCGCACCGTCGGACTCGGCGCCGCAGATCTCGTAAGCCCGCGCCCCTAGGGCGGCGGCCATCACTGGCACGTCCACCGGGGCCGGAATGCTGCTGTGGGCCTGGTAGTAACGCCCCGAGTGGTCCACCGAACCCTCCTGGAGCAGCGCCTTGCAGATGCGGATGTACTCCCGCAGGTGGGCCAACGGAGCGCGGAAGTTGGCCCCGATGGTCTGCTCCATTCCGGACTGCCCACTGGTGCCCAGCCCCAGCCGGAACCGTCCGGGGGCGAACTGAGCCAAGGTCACCGTCTGCTGGGCCGTGGCGACGGGATGGCGGGGAAAGGTCTGGGTGATCGCCGTTCCCATCATGATGTCCTGGGTGCGCGTCCCGGCGGCGGCGAAAACGCTGAGGGCCTCGCCGCCACCGGCGCTCCCGCTGGTCATCCAGGCCGCGGAAATGCCGCGCCGCTCCATATCTTCAACGGAGGACAGAGCCGCGTTGCTGTCCGCCGCCGACACCACCACGCCAATCCTCTGCTGGGCCATAATATCCTCCTTCTACAGTTGGCGCTCGTACCAGTGTAATTCTCCGGTTTTGCGGAAGCCGATTGATTTGTACAGGCGTATGGCCGGAGTGTTGCTCCCGTCCACTTCAAGCCGGACGTAATCCGCCCCCGCCGACAGCAAGTATTGCATTCCATACGTCAGAATAATCTTGCTGACGCCTCTCCCCCTGAACTCGGGGGCCAAGCCGATGGACCCGATTACCCCTTGCCGGCGACGACCGTCCGACATCAGCAGGGTCCAGTTATACCCCGCCAACACGTCCCGGTGATACAGCAGCCTGATCCCCTCATAGGAAGTATTAGCCATCCGGGTGCGATGGGCGGTTTGTTCCTCGGAATAGGGAGAGAAGCCCCAGGACTCGGCAAATGAGGCGTTATGCACCCTGGTCAATTCGGCCACATCTTCCGCGCCGAAATGCCTGACCCGATAGCCATCAGGAATTTCAACGTCATCTATGTGGTCCCCTTCCCAGGTCATATCCTAATAGACCCGCTCCATCCGGAACCCTTCGCCTTCAAGATCGACCGCCAGGTCGTAGGGCGGCCAGAGCACGATATAGGCCGCTGCCACGCCCATTTCCCGGGTCCGTTCCAAGCCCGCCCGAACTAGGGAGCGGTAACCATCCTGGAAATGTGCTCCCGGCGTCACATGGATATTCAGCACGCACCGCTCGGCAAGAGGTTCCGGGAAAACCAGGCAAAAGCCGCGCAGCGCGGGTCGGCCCGTACCGCTGTCGCCGAACAGCAACAGGCAGTCCCGCTCCTGATCCCGGCCCGGCAAGCGCAAGATGTCGGCGAAAACGCTGCGGTGCGCCGCGCTGTCCGGGTTGCGCTCGCTCGCCGGGCGGGGGACTACGAAATCCAGGAGCGCCGGCAGGTCGTTTTCTGTGTAGCTGCGGATCGCCATTTGAGCACTTCGGCAGGTGGGCGCTGGAGACAGTTGTCCAGTGCGCTGGAGTTTAGGAAGACGGGATGGTTGCGTCAACAAAGTCGAGCGCACGGCCCACCTGTCATTTGTATGTTGAAGGGGCCCTGCAGATCGGCCAATCTGTGGGGAGAGGGAGGGGCGCGTCGTCTGTCATTGGGTGAGCCTGGGCCCTGAGGCCTGGCTGCGCCGTCTCGCAGTAGGACACCCCTCCCGGAAGGCGCCAGGCCGCTCCGAACGGATAGACGGGAACAAGACCCGCATGACAAGTGTGGAGAGCCGGGGCGCCGGCATTATCGCACGGGGTCAGACGGAGGTGACAGATGAGCCGAGCCATGGCCGGGATCGACGTGGGCAAAGGTCAACTGGACGTGTCGGTGGACGGGTGCAAAGCGCGACGTTTTGCCAACACTCCGGCTGGGGTGGCAGGGTTGGCGCAGTGGTTGTGTAGCTGGGAGGGGCCGCTGGCGATCTGCGAAGCCACGGGCGGGTATGAACTGCTGCTGGTGGAGACCTTGCGCCAGGCCGGGATAGCGGTGCATATCGCCCATCCCAACCAGGTGCGGGATTTTGCCCGGGCCTCCGGTTACCAGGCCAAGACCGACCGGCTGGACGCGGTGGTGTTGTCCCAGTATGGCAAGGTCTTCCAACCACCAGCCACGCTGGCCCAGAGCGCAGACCGCAGCCGGTTGCAGGAGTTGGTGGGGCGACGGGATCAGCTGGTGGAGCAGCGGACCCAGGAGAAGAACCGGTTGTCCCAGGTCGGCAGAGCGGGGGCTCGGGGGTCCATAGAGCGGCACATCCAGTGGCTGGATCAGGAGATTGGGGCCTTGGAGGGTGAATACCGGAAACTGCTGGGCGAGAACCTGGAGTTTCGCCGGCAGTTTGAACTCTACTGCAGCGTGCCCGGAGTGGGGATACAGACGGCGGCAACGCTGATTGCCTGGCTGCCCGAGTTGGGTCAGTGGGACCCGAAGGCGTTGGCGTCGTTGTGCGGAGTGGCGCCCTGGTCTCGGGACAGTGGTCAGAAACGGGGCTATCGGGCCACCCGTGGGGGACGCGCCAGGATCAAGCGGGTCTTGTATCTGGCCAGCTTGGCGGTGTCCCGCAGCAAGGTGGGACTGGGAGCCTGCTACGACCGATTGCGCCAGCGGGGCAAGCCCGGCAAGGTGGCCCTGGTGGCCATCATGCGCAAACTGCTCCTGCAACTCAACGCCGTAGCCCGCCGAGGCACCCCGTGGCAGCCCGATCCCCATCCCGTTATCTGAAACACCCTTGACACCCAACACAGATACTGCGAGCGCAGCGTGGCAATCTCGTTGCCGGCACGCTGACCGCATCTACAATCCGGGAAAGACCGGAGTATACGACGCTTCCTGGCGGTGATCGAGGCACCGTCCCAGGAACACCGGGTGGTGGTATACGACCGGCGATTTGACGGGCAGTCGCGCAGCCCGATGACGGAGCAGGTAGTCGGGATGGTCAGTGCCTTCGGCAGCGCACTGGGCAGCCAGCTTGCGGTACTCCCTGAGGAAAGTGGGCAGTTTCAGCTCCTTGAGGTGGTGCTCAAGGAGCAGCGTGGACTGGTTGCTCATGCCGCCCTCCCCGACAAAAGGGTCATGTAGTCCTGGGCGCGAGTGGTCTTCACGCTGACCCGAGACAGGTAGGGATAGAGGTCCAGATCGAGGCGGGGCGGCCGGCCATCAATGCGACACAGCAGCAGGTGCTTCACGGCATCGAAACTGATTGCTCCCAATCTCAGGGCGTCTTTGATGGCGTGGTGGACCTCCTGATTAGAGAAGTGCTCAAAGAGGCGCAGCACCTGCACGAATTCGCGCTTGCCGCCCTTGCCCATCCGACCCTCCAACAGGCGGCGCAGTGTCCGAAACTTCGCGGGCAGTTCCCATTCCTGCAAGGGTGCGGCCTGGTCCAACGCCGCCGTCTTCTGCTCCAGCAGTGGGTGGTACAACATTCCGCCGCCACAGTGGTACGTTTTGCCGACGCCATTGACACTACCCGCGAAACCGGTGCCAAGGTGCCTGCCAGCGTACGTCGATGCTACTCTGGCGCGTACCCGAAACCTGGACGCAGACGTGAAGCCGAAGAAACTGATCCTCAGCCGCAAAGGCTTTGACTCCGGGTCAGGAGGCTGTCCCAGCCCCATCTTCCCCGACGGCACGATGTTCTCGCTGCCCATCCCGTCCTGGGACCAAGAAACGTTCGATGACCTTCAACACGGCGAAGTCAACATCGCCAGCGTGGTCGCCGGCATCACCGGCGGCCGCATGAACGGGAGGGACCGAATCCATCTCGACCCCGACCTCAACTTCGAAACGTACCGATACCGGAAAAACCGTGCCGCCTGGCAACAGTGGCGCGGCATGCTCGGACAAGCCGGCATCGCACAGGGGCACTTGGACAAGCAGGGCGTCGGCGCCGGCGACGTCTTCCTGTTCTTCGGCCTCTACCGCCGCGTCGAGCAAACCGGACGAGGCTGGAGTTTCGTCAGAGGCGCTCACGAACTGCACGTCCTGTGGGGCTGGCTCCAGGTCGGCCAGAAGCACCGAGTCGCCGACATCGGGCCAAACGACCTACCTTGGGCACGCCATCATCCGCACCTCTTTGGGGGCTACCGCGGCGACAAAAATACCGTATATGACGCTTCAACGAAGCTGGACCTGGGCGGTGTTGACCAAGGCGAAATCCCAGGATGGGGGGTGTTCCCCAAGTTCGACCGACGGCTGGTCCTGACCGACCCAAACGGCGCGGGCGTGTCGCAGTGGCACCTGCCACGGTGGTTCTACCCCGACGGCAACAAGCCGCCCCTGACCTACCACGCTAACCCCAAACGCTGGCGGCGTGACTCTAACCACGCCTACCTGCGGAGTGTCGGTCGCGGGCAGGAGTTCGTGCTCGACCTCGCTCACTACCCCGAGGCCGTGGGATGGTTGACTGACCTCGTGAATAGATTAGGTTTCACGACACCAAACTCATAATGTTGGATGAGCCCGTTGGCTCGTCCGTCAATCGGCGAAGTCCGGACCCGCTTATCGGCGTTGAACTAACTTGAACCGAAGAACCCTCGATGAAAAGGGGCCAATATCGCCTGAGAACCACCCACACGTTGTGAGGCAAAAAGGTCAGCGGCAGCACCGTTGTGGTGACCGAACCGCCGGAAGACGGCAACGAGGAACGCGGCCCCATGGTCCACGAAAAGGCCACCAGACCGCGATGGTGCTGAATCTGCCGAGATGGACACTTTGGAACCGGCGTCAACTGCCGGTTACAGCGCTTGATAGACAAGACCCCGATCAATCAGCCCGCATTCGCCTGAGATTCGATCCACCAGTCGCACTTGGCGACAATTTCATCCGCAGTCTTCGTTGCCTGCGCCGACAACAAACCCTTATCGCGGCACAACGACATCGCACGCTGCACGGTCAACAACACGGAAAGTTCAGCCGTCCCAACGACCCACGACGAGACTGGTTCACCGCTGAACCCGATGTGAACGTACTCTGACGGAAATTCGATGAGCATTCGACGTAAACGCTTGTGGCATATACCGGGCGAATGGCCCGCTATGTTCTCAAGCATCGAACCTGGACTCTTCCAAGGAAACGGTAGATTCTTCGGCGGTCCGCCCATAAGCCTTTCAACGTGACCCATCAACTCCCCGGATTCCCGGTCAAGTTCAGGATCGACTCCTCTGTCGAACTGAAGTCGCTCCCGACAACGGTGGTATTCCCGACTCATACACCACTCCACCCAACTTCTGAGCTCATGCTCGTTGTCGGCTAAATACTCGAAGCGGATATGAGCCTCGTGAACACCTCGAGAAAGGGCAACCGCGGAGCGGGCCCACCCTTGGTCGACCAGAGACAAAATGCTGTAGTAGCGCTCTATGACCGGCGGACAAGTCCCCCAGACTTCGAACCTCCACAGGTTGTCCACCTCAAAGAATTCCCCGTCAGGGACACCCCTAGCAGGATGTTGAAATGGGGTGTTGTGAGGTGCGGCGGAGGTGATTAAGGAACGTCAAACCGCGGCCGGCCCCATAGGTGATGGCTCGATGAGCGGGTAAATTCTGTTTTCGGATCGGTTGCTGGCCTGGGCGGGGTTATCATCGGCGCTCAGGACAGACTGCTCCCACGGCTCACGCCGCCACCGGTACCAGTTTCGCCAGTCGCACCAGGTTGTAGCTGGCGGTGGTCATCTCCATCCAGAACCGGTTGCGTGCTGCGCCGCAGTAGCGCAACTTCCGTCCACCACCCACCGTTTTCACCCAGCCGAAGACCTCCTCAACCCGTTTCCTGGCTCGCTGGCTGAGGCGATACCCCTCATGGCGAGTGGTGCGCCGGTCAATGGCCGAGCGTTGCTTCTGGGCCACATGTGGCGTTACCCGAGACTTCCGGCATCCACCATCCGCATCACGCCGCCGGGAGTCCCCCAGAACGTGTCCGCCCAGCTGGACGGGAACGACATCGTCGTCACCTGGGAACGGCCCGACACCGTCCACATCAGCGGCTACACCGTCCGGCACCAGGCCGGCGACGAAACCCCGGTGGACAGCCAACGGCTACCCGAGGGGCAAACCAGCTTCCGCATGACGGAAGTGACGGGAGACGTCACCTACCGAACCATGGTTCGGGCCCACAACGACGCCGGAGACAGCGACTGGAGCAGCGAGGCAACCGTAAGGCGCGTCCTGGCACCGTCGGTACCCACCGACGTGGCCGTGACGGCCGGCGACGAGGACATCGTACTCTCCTGGAGCCCGCCGAAAGTGGGCCAACCAGACGGCTACCACGTCCAGTACGGGACCGCCGACCAAGCCGTGGAGGATCTACAGCAAGAGAACCTGCAGGCCACGGCCGGATCCTTCACGCACAGCGACAACCTGGAGGGTACCGCTTACCAATACCGCGTCCGCGCCCACAACGGCGCCGGCGAGGGCCCCTGGTCCGACACCCTCAACGCCACCCGATTGCTGAAGCCCGGCGCTCCCACCGACCTGTCGGCTCAAGCCCAGGCCAGCTCAATCATCGTAGCCTGGGGCCCGCCGGCCACCGGCACGGTCACCAACTACGAGCTGGAATACGGCGTCAGCGGCGCCACCGAGACCACCACCATCGAACTGACCGCCGATGAACGGGAGTTCACCCACATCGGCGCCCCGGGCGACACCGAGCACAGCTACCGGGTCCGCGCCCGCAACGACGTTGGCAACGGCCTCTGGGCCGGTCCGGCGACCGCCATGTGGGTCATCCCGCCGACGCCGCCCACCAACGTCTCCGCCGCCATTGACGGCGACGACATCCTGGTCTCGTGGTCCGCGCCGGACAGCACCTTCATCGACGGATACCAACTGCAGTACCGCGCGCAGAACACCGAGGAATGGACCCGCGTCGACCTGACCGCTGCTCAACTCAGCCACCGTCACACCGAGCCAACAGCAGGCACCACCTACTCCTACCAGGTCCGCGCCCACAACGCCGGCGGAAACAGCGACTGGAGCGATGTGACCACCGCAGTCTGGTACCAGGGCGCCGCCCCGCCCAGCCAGATCATGTTCCTGAACTTCGGCGACAGACTCATGGTGCGGTGGCTCCGCTCAGTGTCCGAGGGCGTAACGGGCTACCAGCTGCGGCAGAACATCGACGACGGCGAGTGGACACAGCACGACGTAAGCACGCACTTCTTCGCCGACTGGTCAGACGATCAGTCGCACCACGACTATCAGGTACGAGCCCTCATCGGCGACCAGCCCGGCAACTGGTCAGCCATCCAGCGGGCCACCATCGCCACGCCCACGGCAGTGCCGTCCCTCAGCCTCAACCGCGAAGGCGCAGTGAGCATACGCCTCCACTGGGAAGAACCCGAAAGCGGAAGTCCCTACGTGTACGCGATAGAAGGCAAGTGGAAGGACTCGGACACCTACAACCGAATATCCACCACCGCCGGCCTGACACGGACGACGCGGATCGACATGGGATACGACAGCGGCTACACCGTCCGAGTGGCCGCCCAGAACGATGTCGGAATCAAAGGTCCACACCAAGAAGGCGTCACCGTCCAGATCACCATACCGGCGGCAGAGCACCAATCGGATAACGTGCCCCGAGGACTGAACGCGTTTGTTCAGGACGGCCACAGCGTCAGACTGACCTGGTATGCACCGGAACGAACCGGACACCAGGTGGACAGCTACCGCATCTACCGGAAGCAGGTTTCCGACACCAGGAGACTGGGCGACTCCTACCAGGATCACGTGCTGATCCCACAGACCGGCAGCGCCGCCACTTCGTACATCGACCACACGGCACAGCCGGGCGTCGCCTACGAATACGGCGTGGCCGCGTACCGCAGCAGGTACCAGGACCCGCTCAGTCCCGTCTCGCACCGGGCCTACGCCCGGACCTGGGAATAGCGGCGCCGTACCAAAACCGGGATCCCGCCGCAATGGCGGGATCCCGGCAGCCAACTGCGTCCCGCAGAACAACCGACACGAGCCGGACTAACTGCAATCCAGCAAGAGGCGCGGAGGCTGACGCCATGACCAAAGCCAAAGCACGCACCCCCATGCTGGCGACCGCCACCGCGTGCGGACCCAGCCAACCGCGGCGAGCAGCGCCCACAGGGCAGCCGACGATAAAGCAACAACCGCCCCAGAACCAGACAAGCGCAACCGACACTCCCGAACGGGCCGCCGCCAATGGCGACACTCCCACCAACGGACCGCCACCGACGTCCGAGCCCATCAAGACCACCGGCGTCATGACGGCGCCAGGGCGTACCACCACGCGCATCCACGTCCAAACGGCGCGTCGGGACATGAACGTCATGCGCGCTTGACAGTTGGCGGTGGTCTCCCGACGTACTCAGCCCCAGACGACCTCATCAGCGTTGAAGTCTGGACTGTAGCTGGGCAGAGCAGGTCCCTTATTTGATACGGGATTCACCAGGTGCAGGCGTAAACCGGGTGTAGCAGCTGACTATCTCACCTCGGCGCGGGCTGGTGGAGCCCACCTGAGCTGGTTCGCCCTTCAACACCGACTTGCCCCGTAGATCAGCGTCCGCCTGAAAATGGGCCTCGTCGGCGAAGAATATCTGGTCCCCGTCCGTGCCCCCACCACCGTCAGCTCCGCCTACTCTCCCACGCAAGCTTCCCGAGCGCTGGGTCCGCTTTGGGCAACCACTCCTTGGGACGTTTCAGCACAAACCCCAGCCGGTGCCGAGCCTGTCCTGCACTCGATACGGGATAGTTCAGATCCGCCAGCGGCGGACTCCGGCTCAGCGTCAGAACAAAGTGGTCCCCTACATACTGACGCACCGCCCTCCGGTTCCAGTTGGATAGCCCGATACCCGCCGGCTTAGACAGTTCCTGTGATGCGGGTTTCACCTTGGTTTCGGTTTAGTCGTTGTCCCGAACCGTCACCTTCACGCTTGCCCCAGTCAGGAGTCGGTAGGGAGACTTCGCCCAAGCGTCTTCCCAATCCTGTTCGCATTGTTCTTGTTCCTCTGCCGCCTCCTCGCTGCACGGCCGATAGTTGCCGTAAGGCACGGCGATGACGAAGTGGTCCATGACCGCGACGTCGTCCTCGGCGTCGCCATCCTCGGGCGCGGTGAAGGACACCTTGACCCCCTGGTTCCAGTTGTAGGTGAAGTCGCTCCAGTCGTCGCCTCGTGGATGGGTCCAGCCAGTGGGTATCAGGACGCTGCCCGTATAGATGAACGCCGCGTCTCCGAGGTCGTCCGCAGCTCCGACGCTCCGCGGCTGGACGAACAGCTCCACCGGATGGGGCGGCGCCGTGCTGAGCCGCACCGTGTAGCTCACCGTGTTCCCCTCGTCCACCGTGATGGCGGTCGGGCTGACTCTGACCTGCCCGCTCATCAAAGGCCGCAACAATGCGTGTATGTCCGAGGCCCATTCACCCCTGCCCACGGGGTTCACCGCCCGCACCCGGAAGTAGTAGTCCCCATCGGCGTTGAGACCGGTGATCCTCACGGAGGCGCCGGTCGTTGCTTTCTCGCTGTCCAAGCCAAAGCCGCAGCTCTGTTCCGGGTTGTCCTCGCAGGGGGCCGCCACCTGGTACTCGTAGCCCGACACCGGCGCGCCGCCGTCCTCCGCAGGCGGGTCCCAGGCGATGGTCACGTAATTGCGTCCCACCTCGCTGAAGCGGAGCAGCGTGGGCGCCGACGGAGCCTCCGCCGGCTCGCCGGTGGTCGTCGCCGATTTCACCTCCGAGTAGGGTCCCGTTCCTGCCTGGTTGAAAGCCGCCACCCGGTAGTACCGCTTCATGCCCCGGTAGAGGCTGGTGTCGCTGTAGTCGGTGTCCCGGTTGCTGCTGGTCAGGCGTTCCCAGGGGGTGTTGCCGTCCACGGAACGCTCCACCCAATAGCCCCGGATGGAAGACCCGTTGTCCGCCGGCGTCGTCCAGCTCAGGTCGATCTGGTTGTCGCTGATCACGCTCAGGGTCAGCTCCGGCTTGTCGGGTCCGCCGGCGTCGGTGCGCGCGCTGCGGGTGGCGGACCACTGGCCCTGACCGTTTCCGTTGATCGCGCGAATGCGGTAATACTTGGTGGTGCCGCCGCTCAGGCCGTCGTGGACGTACTCGGTATCGCTGTCCGGAATGTTGGAGGACAGGATGTCCCAGTCGTTGCCGTCGTCGGACTCCTGGAGCTGGTACCACGCGATGTCCGAGCCGCGGTCGTCGGGCTTGGTCCAGGTGAGCTTGATCTCCGATGCGCCGTTGGCCCGAGCGGTGAGGCTGGGTGCCGTGGGCACGCCCGTCAGCGTGGTGGCAAAGGCGGCCTGCGAGAGCTCGCCCCAGCCGGCCCGGTTGCGGGCCCGCAGCTGGTAGTGCCTCTCGTCGCCGGGCTGCAAACCAGTGTGGTTGTAGGAGCGGGCCGACGCCGACGGACTGGTGAGCCGCGAGTAGTTGGCGCCGCCGTCGGTGGAGACTTGGATCTCGTACTGGGTGATGTCCGCGCCGCCGTCGTCGCCGGGCGGGTCCCACGACAGGCTGATGGCGTTCTCGCCGTTGGCCTCCGCCCGCAGCGTGGGCGCAGACGGCACCGCCGGCGGGGTGACCGCGTTGCGCAACGTGGACCACGAGCCCTCGCCGGTGTCGTTCACGGCGCGGATCCGGTAGTAGCGCTGGGTGCCCGGGTCGAGACCGGAGTCGTCGTGGGACGTGTCCGCGGCGGCAGGGTTGCTCAGCCGCGTCCAGCTCCCGTCCGTTCCGTCCGGCGACCACTCCAGGTGGTAGCCGGTGATGGGATCGCCGTTGTCGGCCGGCACGGTCCACGTCAGCGCGATGGTGTTGGCGTCCTCTGCCCGAACGGTGAGGTTCGGGATGCCCGGCACTCCCGACAGTGTGGTCGTCATCACCCCGTCGGACCAGACGCCCAGGGTCACGCTGTTGCGGGCGGCGACCCGGTAGTACCGCGTCGTGCCGAAGGTGAGGCCGGTGTCCTTGTAGGTGCGGGTTTCCGCATCCGGTGTCCGGCCCTCATGGCGCCAACTGCCCTCGGTGCCGTCGTGGGACCACTGCACCTGGTAGTAGGTGATGGGTGAGCCGCCATCGTCGCCCGGCGGGTCCCAGGATAGGTCGATGGCGCTGTCCCCATCGGGCGCTGCCCTCAGGTTCAGGGGCGCGTCGGCCTGCCCCGGGGCCTGGGTGGTGGCTTTCACCGGATCCGACCATCCGCCCTCATCGATGTGATTCTCGGCCCGGACCTGGTAGTACCTGGTGGTGTTGCCGATCAGGCCGGTGTGGGTCCACGACGTGGCGTTGCCGTCCAGCTCCGCTTCCGCGTCCGTCCACGGGCCGTTCTGCCGGTCGGACACCCAGACGTCGTAGGAGATGATCGGCGAGCCGTTCTCCACGGGCTTGTTCCAACGCAGCACGATTTCGGTGCGGCCGTTGGGCGCGGCGGTGACCACCGGCACCCCGGGCGGCCCCGCCGTGGCTCCCTCGATTTCCGTCGGGATGGTCACGCTGACCACGATGGACGCATCGCTGCGGCCGGCGGCGTTGTGGGCATAGACCCGGTAGTGCCGCGTGTCGTTGGCCGAAAGGCCGGAGTGGGTGTAGACGTTGCCGGTGATGCTGTCGTCCCGGGAAGTCCACGGGGCGTTTCCGTCCAGGGACACCTCGACCTCGTAGTGGGTCACCGGTTTGCCCTGGTAGGCGGCCGGCGGGTTCCACGAAACGATGATGCCGGTCAGGCCCTGGGCCACGGCCATCACGTTGGTGGGCACCCCCGGCTTGGGGTTGTCCGTGGTGGCGTTGGCCGTGTCGGACCAATCACCGTCCAGGCCCTCGGTGTTCACTGCCCGGATGCGGTAGTGCCTCGTCTCGCCATAACCGGCGCCGTTGTCGGTATAGCCGGTGGCGGTGGCGGCGACGCTGTTGGCCAGCGGCCTCCAGTCGGTGCTGCCGTCCGCCGAGTACTCGATCTCGTAGCGCGCCACCGGCACGCCGTCGGTGGAGGGGGTCCATGACAGCCGGATATCCGACACGTTGGCGACCGTGGCGTCCAAGCCGGTGGGTTTGCCCGGCTTGGGCAGCGCCTCCGTCATCGCCGTCGCCGAGTCGGAGTCGGACCACGGGCTCTTCAACCCTGTAGCGTTCACCGCCAGCACCTGGTAGTGGCGCGTGTCCCCAGCGGCGGGGGCGGCGTCGATGTAGCTGGTGCCCGCCACGTTGCTGCCCAGGGTGGTCCAGTTGGTATTCCCGTCGGCGGACCACTGGACCTCGTAGTGGGTGATCGGCGCGCCCTGGTTCCGGTCGGCGGCGTCCCACGCCACGATGATGCCCATCAGTCCGTTGGGCAAGGCCTTCACGTTGGCGGGCGCCAGCGGAGCCGGATTGCCCGTCGTCGCGTCGTCCGGATCCGACCACTCGCCGGCCAGACCCTCCGAGTTCACCGCCCGCACCTGGTAGTGCCGCGTGACCCCGTAGCCCACGTTGCTGTGGGTATGGGTGATTGAGGTCACGTTGTTGGCCAGCGGCGTCCACGGCGCGTTGCCATCCGTCGAGTATTCGATCTCGTAGCGGGCCGGTGAAACGCCCCCGCTGGGCGCGGTCCAGGTCAACAGGATGCCCGACACGTTGGACACCGCGGCCGTGAGGCCAGTGGGCTTGCCCGGCGCGTCCAGGGTCGGCGTGGCGGCGGTTGCCAAGTCGGACGACGACCAGGGACTCTTCAATCCCGTAGCGTTCACCGCCAGCACCTGGTAATGCCGTGTGGTCCCGGCGGTCGGCGCGGTATCCACGATGCTGGTTCCCTTGACGTTGTTGGACAGGGAGGTCCAGGGAGCATTGCCGTCGGCGGACCACTCCACCTCGTAGTGGGTGATCGGCGCGCCGTTCTGGTTGTTCGCGGCATCCCAGGCCACGATGATGCCGTTGAGGCCGTTGGGCAGGGCGCTCAGGTTGGCCGGAGCCAGCGGCGCAGGGTTGCCCGTGGTGGCGCTGTCGGTATCCGACCAGTCGCCGGGCTGGCCCTGCGTCTCCCGGGCTCGCACCTGGTAGTGTCGGGTGACCCCGTATCCCACGTTGCTGTGGGTATGGGTGATCGTGGTGACGCCGTTGACCAGGGGCTGCCAGTTGGTGCTGCCGTCCTCAGAAATCTGGATGTCGTAAGTGGCGGCGGCCGGCGTGCCAGTGGGCGCGGTCCAGGTCAGTACGATGTCCGATACATCTACGGTGGACACCGTGGCCGTAAGGCCGGTGGGCTTGCCCGGCGGTGTCACCGTCGACGCCGTCGCCGTGGCCGACATGGGTACCGTCCAGGGGCCGGCCACGCCGGCCTGGCTCACCGGCCGCACCCGGTAGTATCGGGTGTCCCCCGCCTCGGGCTCGGTGTCGACGTACAGGGTGCCGAGTACAATGTCAACCAGGGAGGTCCAGCCGGTGGAGCCGTCCGCCGACCATTCGATCTCGTAGTGGGCCACCGGAATCCCGTTGACGTACTCCACCGGGTCCCACTCGACGGTGATGCTCAGCGTGGTGTTTTCCACCTGCGCGGCACCTGCGGTGCCTAGGACTGCGGTGATGGTGGCCGTGTTGTTGTCGGCGTCGTAGTCGTACACCGGCGTGCTATGCCAGCTGACTCCGGTAGCGGTATCCGCTTCACAAGCTTCTTTGGTGGTGTGGGCCAGATCCCCGGGATTGTCCTTGCCGCCGATGCAGACTTCGTAGTTTTTCGAGTGCGCGATGGTCACGCTCGCGGTGTCGCTGGCAGACGCGTTCAGGATCAAAGTAGGGTCGGGTTCGCCCCGCGACTGGTAGTAACCTCTGACCTTCAATTCGCCGACGTCCCACTCGCCGGTGGTGTCGTCGTAGGTGCCCTGGCTGACGTGGATCACCTCCGCGCCGGTGGGCAGCCCGGTCACCTGCACGCTACCGGTGTGGTCCGGCCCATTGTTGACGGCGACTATCGTCAGCGCGTGTTGGTCGGTAGCGACATGAGAACTGGCGCCGCCGTCTTCTACCGTTAGATCCGCCATTGGCCCGACGACGAAGGTGTAGGTTTCATAGGCGCAAAATCCCTGGTTAACGGGAGGAGTGTCGCTGTTGGGATTGCAGTTTTCGTCACCGTCCAAAGTTGAGCGCCTAGTAACCGCCTGCCACGTGAACTGGTAAATGCCCAGTTTCTCGAACTCCAAAAAATAGTTTATTTTAGAAGTTGGGTTTGAGGTGCTGGTGGGAGCGGCGCGATAATCTTCATAGCTATTTGCACTGTCGGCCTTCCTGAAGAAGTTACCGGAGAACGTGCTGCGCAGGAACACCTTGCCAGGTGGCGGAGAGTTTCCTTCCACATCCTTGGCCGCAATCCCCATGGTAAGCCCATTCCAACCAGATGTCTTACCTACATACGGAGTTCTGGAGTAATAGAGTTCGACACCGTGCGATACCCCACCCGTGTATGTCCTACCGGCACTAACCGCCGTCTGCCACGAAACTGTGTCCCCGTCATTGACGCTTTGCAGTTCGTTGCTGCTGTTCTCGTGGTCATCATATATTCTAGCTTTTGTGGGATCGATCTGGAAAACCGCAGTGCCTGGCGCTAAGACCTGGCCGCTGGAGTTGACGGCCCGTACCCGAACATCATCCATGCTGTCGCACGGAGAGGTAGTGTCGCCGACGCAGGGGTAGATGGTAAAGGCATCGACTTGTCCGGTCGCGAACAGCTCTACTGCATCACCCAGGCACACCTTCGCCACGTTGTCCGTCATGTCGTCGTCACGGGGGCCGGCCTCTGGCGGCGGATCGCCAGTGATCGTCGCCGTCAGGCACTGTTCGTCCACCACCGCGTTGTCTGCGACCTTGATCGGCAATGTCACGGAGTGCTTTGACTTCCATTCAGAATAGTTCAGTGTACCGATATTGAAAACGTCCCCGCTGTAGCCGACCGATTGAGCCGTGTCAGCCTGTGCCGGATCGTACGTTATCGTGCGCGGAGGGTCGGCGCTGCCATCCTCCTCAACCATCAGACCGTCGGTCAGTTCGATGGCAACCTTTAGGTCAATGATGGTGCGGGTAGAGTGATTTGCGGTGACGGTGAAATTGACGATGTCGCCCGGCGAGGGGTCAAGTTCGTCCACCGACACGTTGACCGAATACCGTGGCAGCGCTGGTTCACTTCTCCCATCGTAATCATTTGCCAGCACTGACCAGACCCGGTCCTTGTTGTTTTCTTTCCGGAGGTCACTCTCGAAGGATGCCGTGGTCACCTCTCCATCAAGTAGATGTGGATATTCCTCCACGTTATAAGGAGTGGGGCCGCTAATTTTTCTAGTTCTATAGGTATCAACAACCTCAACGCGTTGGTATCCCCGGAGCTCAGGTATGGTCCAGCTGAAGGAATATCCACCTTCCCCCAGTGATGCGGTACCGATGGGCACCTTTGGGATAGATGGAAAAAAGCTTGAGTTCGTGGGCATCACGATTTTCACCACTACTTCCACGTCATAAGCGGTCCTGGACCCAAGGTTCTGAACGATGGCTTTTAGTTGGCGGTTATAAGAAATGGTTGCGACGGGCGTTTCCAGGATCAAAGCCACGTCCACGTAGTCGTTATCGCCCTCCTGGGCGTGGGCGGGTTCAGGGCCGCCACCCGGCGTGGCCAGGACGGCGCCAACCATCCCCAGCAGCAGCAAGGGAAGCAAAACTCGCGTGAGGACTCGCAGGGAGAGCATGAGTTGGTACGCTGGGTTTGTTGGCCGCAGCCCGACAGAGTCGCTGCCAACAGGGTCACATCTTTCGTTTTCATTGGGACGGGCGTTGCGGAGTTGGCCGCAGCCCGCTCCCAGGCTATGTTGCTATCAAAGAGACATCTCCGGGATTCCAGCTTGAGGGTGGTTCATCGCTTTGGGTTTGGGCGCCGACGCCGGCCCGGGCATAAGCCCGGGCCGGCGTCAACGGATTGTGGCTGATAGTTACTAGGGCCCCCATGTTACGTGGGATTGTGTGGGGCCATAGGAGCGCGCGGTGCCGTAATCGTCGTTCACGGTGGCGTACACCCTGACCTGCAATTCTTTGGAAATTTGGGGCTCAACCATTAAAGTGTTCCCGGTGTTGGAATCGTGATGGTGCCAAGCACCACTGAACGTCTGGCCTTCCAGCCGACGTCGCGATTCCCACCGGTAGGTGATCGTGTCGTGGTCGGTCGGTATGTTGTTGAGTACCGCAGTGAAGGTCACGCTTTGTTCGGACGCCGGGTGTGTGGGGTCGGGCGTCACGGTCAGTGTGACGGCCTCCCATGGGTCGGGGACAATTTCGATAGCCACCGGTGTTTCGATGTCTATTGACGAGTCAGTGTTGCCGTTGCTATCAAGACCGTCGCGGACCTTCAGGGTCAACTCGTGCCATTCGGTGCCGGTCACGTCAGCGTTCTCTGCTAGTTGAATCTGCACGCCTCTCCCCTGGCTCCGGAGACTCTCTGGGAATCGGTCGGGCAGTTCGACAACCGTATGGGTGAAGTGTTGAGACTCTGATCCGGTCTCGTCGTCGATCAACATGTAATCGAGGTCTGCGACGTTGTTCCCGTCCGATAGCCAGATTGGGTCTCCAACATTGGTTCCGGACGTGGCGTGTTCGTCCACCGACCGCCACGATTTAACGTTCGGGGGATCGTTTGGTATCGCCAACGGGGTAACCGTCACACTGTCGGTGTTGTCATCCAACCGGGTGTCCAGCTCAACCACGTCGGTAGATCGGATGTCCTCGGTGGCGTAGATGTTCGCCGTGACAGTCTGTTCCTGGCCGCGGGTACCCTGGGCCACCGTTGCTTTGATGGTATGGGTTCTAGTGTCGTGTGCCAGGAGGTCGCCGAAGGACCAGGTGACGGTGCGTGTGGCGACGTCGTAGGTTTCCGTGTCGGTGTTTTCGTCGTTGTCGACCGGTTGCGGTTCAACCCAGTTGAGACCTTCGGGGAGAATGACGCCCACCTTGGTGTTTTTACCCTTGTCGGGGCCGGCGTTGCTGGCCGTTAGCGTTATGGTCACGTCTTCGCCGGGATTCGGGTTCGCGGAGTCCACGTCAACTTCCACGGCCAGGTCTGCCAGGATCCCCACGTGTACGGTGTAATACCGCACGTCGCTGGACACACTGGTTTCCTTGCTAATCTCAAGGTTGTCATCCCGGGCCGTTTCGGGGTAGCCCACGATATGCGCCTGGAATTCGTACGTGCCGGGGCTGGTGAAAAACCACATGGGCCGTTCGTATTTGCCCGGTTCTACCGGCGTATTGCTGCCGCCCAAATTGACCGTGGTCCAGTTGGCAAACTGTACATCGGTTGCGTCCGCATCAGGAACGTCGTAGGTCAGCACGTACCGCGGGTCTTGCCGATCGATGTCAATCTGGTGGACGTGGTCCAACCAGAAATCGATTGTGACGGGGTCCCCTGCGGAAGTCCAGTCCGCCGGGTCCAGCAGGGCGGCGGAGAAACTGAGGCACAGGCTATCGGTCCCAGGCGTGCCTTCGGGAGGACACGCCGGCAGATACCAGACCCATCCGTCGCCACCGTCGGGGCCTTCCAATCCTTCAGCGCGCCACAAATCCGGATACTTGGTGTCTGTAAAGGTCGTGCCGTCATCGTTGAGACTGATCTTGTGGCCATCGTCGATGTGGATGATGGTTTGGTCAATGTCGATGTTGGACGGGGAGCGGTTATCCTGGGCCGGTATGGTTTCTCCATCCTCCTCGCCTGCCGGAACGTGCTTCACGGTAGGCGGGCAGGACGTGTTGGTGAGCTCCTTCTCGTCGTCATTCCACCAGACGTCGAACAGGGCGATGTGGCCGGTGGAGACCACCTCGGCAGCCTTATCGTATTCATTGCCGGTCTCTCCGGGACAGGGCTCCGGGGTGGCATGGGGTGGCGGGGTGGCCGTGGCTAGCGGCCGCGCCGCGCCGCCGTCTTCGTTCGCGACGGACGACAGCGATGCGGTGGTGGCCTGGGCCGAACCGCTGCCCGATAGCAGCATCACGGCGGCCACTGCCACGATGGCCAGGGCGGCCACCGCCAGGGTCAATTGCTTGGGTTTTCTCGTTAGTGTTCTCATACGGATTTCCGTGTCTCCAAAAGTTGGTGTCTCTTCAGGCTTCTGGTGGTTCGTGATTTTCAGCTGTCCATTGGACCAACCTCCCGGCTCAATCTGCCGCCCAGATGGCGACGCCGGAAGATTGTTGCTGGCTTCTCAAACCCTGTCAGTGCGCTAGATGACACTCCCTCTGTGTTCTGGAACACACGAAAACGGCGGATATTTGGCTGGTCTGTAATCTGGCCGACAAAGCAGGCGCTGCGGTTGTAACGCAGATTACAAAGAGCCTGTAATCTGGCTTACACATCACTCTGCGTCGGATGGAGGCGTGTGATACGGAAATCGTAATTTGTTAGCGTATCTAGGGTATATTGACAACATATCATCACGAGTTTAGACTCCCGGCCGCGAATATGTCGATGGAAAACCACCATACCAATGATCGGCACAGGGATAGGATAACGATGACGCTCATTCTTACCGTTGGCGACTGGACCACCAGACCCGCATACCTTGCTCATCTGATCCAGGCAGGACACCTGTTGAGCCAGTGTCCCCAAACCACGGAGGGCGACCGCCTGGAGAAAGGGATTGCCGCCAGCGGTTTGGTGGCCGCCCTGGACGGCGAAGCCGACGTCAGAACGGCAGCCGACCTGGCCAACAGCATGGGCCTGCGCTGGCTGGCTTGGGATTGCGTCGGCGGCGCATCGGTTACGGCCTATCGGATGGGGGCGGCGGCCGTGGTGGGGCTGGGAACTTCTCCCGCCGATCTGGTCCATGCGGTCGCCATGTTCCTCACCGGCCCGGCAACCGAGCAGGGTTTTGCCGACGCCGGGGATAGTCGAAACTATCAAGCCGCGGACACCGTTGTGGTGGACGCGGATTCCCTCGTTCTGGTTCGGTCCGGGGTTGTGGCGGTCCGCGCGTTGCACGTTGGCGGCACGGAGGTACTGATGGGACTGTTCGGACCTGGCGACGTGCTTTTGGCCCGTCCGGCCAACCCATGCGGCGTGGAACTCGCGGCCCACACCGAAATGGACGTATTCGTCCGACCATGGGATGACGTCGTTTTGAACGGGGAGTACGTTCGCCGAACCTGGGAATCGCAAGCCTATCTCACCGCATGGTCCGCGGTGCAATCGAAGGCGCGGGTGGACCATAGGGTGACCGGCATCTTGACGCTGCTGGCCGACCGTTTCGGACTGGACCCGGAAGCGGGTTGGACGGTGATAGACCTGCGGTTGACACACCAACACTTGGCAGATGCGGCCTGCGCCACCCGTCCCACGGTCTCCAGGGTGCTGCGGGATTTGCTGCCCATGGGAATCGTTCGCTTCGACGGAGCCGGCGACGAACGCCGCATCCAAATTCGAGTCGACATGGCCCGCTCGATAATGGCCCGGTGACGGCGTACCCGGCCTTGGGCTAGCTGGACGGCCCCACTCGGCCTAGGCGAACGCGGCCCGAGCTCCTCGCCGACGTCATCGAGGCTGTCCGCCAACAGGGTTCGAGCAACCCTTTGGTCGGCCGAAACTTTTTGGTTGGAAACGCTGACACAGATTCTGCGTCCCGTCGCCGTTCCCCGGAGGAGATCGCCTGGGCCGGAATAGGTCGGCACCTGGGGTGGCGCAGGCTGAACCAACGACGAGGCCCGCAGATGAACAACCCTTGCGGGTTGTTCTGAGGGTAACGGGCAAGGCCTCGCCGGCAGGTTCTGCTCAGGGGCGGGTCGGCCACGCCTGCGTTCGGATTCAACGCAGACTGATGCCGCACGGCGCGGTCGGGTTGTGCCCGTCGAGACGGAGGGTGGGCGCCGGAAGGCCGCCATGACTTTTCCTCTCGGTTCGGGCCTCACCGTTATCGGCGGGCCCGATCCCGATTACCGCTAGATTTTTCAGCGGCGGACTCGTCTGATCCACGAACCCAACGAAATCCGGTCCCTCCGTCGTGCCGGAACGTGGCGCCGCGTGCTGCACAACTGTGGCACGGGCAATGTCGCGATTCAGAGCGACGTTATCGTACACAATTATTGGTGAGTAAGGGGTGAGTATTCGCCCAAAAGAAATATATTTTTGTGAGCCCCAATGCCCGTGGTGCGATGGCTACCCGCAGTGTTGCAAGTTGCCAAGCCAATCAGGCGCGGCCGTCGGCGATTGAGGCTACGGTGTCGCGGGTCTCTCCGGCGGTCCGGTTGCGCCAGGACCAACCGGCAGCGATGGGGCCCGCCCCTCCAATGAGGGCGGGCGGCTCCTGCGCTCGTTCAGGATGCGGGTGGTTCTGGACCGGCCATGCGGTAACCGACTCGTGGCTGGTTGAAGATGTACCGCAGGCCACCCGGGACATCGCCCAACTTGCGCCGGAGGTTCTTGATCACGGTGCGCAGCGGCCGCAGGTCTGCCGTAGGCTCCGATCCCCACCCCCGCTGCAACAACTCCGCATAGGACACCGAGCGGCCGCCGTTTGACGCCAGTTCGGCCAGAAGCCGGTACTCGGTGGGCGTCAGCTCGATCCGGCGGCCGGCCAGGGTCGCGCTCCGCCGAGCGTAGTCGACCACCAGGTCTCCGACGACGTAGGGCTCCGCCGGGGCCGATTGAGCCTGTCGCCTCAGGGCGGACCCGATCCGCGCCGTCAGCTCGGTGGCGGCAAAGGGTTTCACCACGTAGTCGACCGCGCCCATCTCCAGCGCCCTGGCGATGGTCTCCTCGCGCGCGTAGGCGGAAAGGAAGATCACCGGCACGTCGAAAGCTCCCTGGATCTCCCGCATCAACTCGATGCCGTCCCTGCCCGGCAGCACCAGGTCAAGCAGCGCCAGCTGGGGCCGTTCGTCAGCGATCAGCCGATGCACCTCGCCGGGATCGGCGGTGACGATGGGCCGGTAGCCGGCCGTGGTCAGGGCATCCCGCAGGTAACGCAGGGTATGTGGGTCGTCGTCAACGGCGAGGATGCCAACCGGCTGCGCTTCGGCCAGGGGAGAGGACGCCGCATGGGCGGTGGCAGTCCCCTCGCCCGCTGGGGCTATCTCTCCCCCCACCGGCAGGGTGAAGGTGAAGCGGGATCCCAGGCCCTCACCGTGGCTTTCCGCCCAGATGCGGCCGCCATGAGCTTCCACGATCCCCTTGCAGATGGCCAGGCCCAGACCGGTGTCCGCCGTACGGGCGCCGCCCTCGTCGCGTTCGCTCCGACTGTACTTGTGGAACAGTTGGGGAAGCAGCTCCGCCGGTATCCCCCGGCCTTCGTCGGACACCGAGATCACGATCTGGTACTGCTCGGACCGGCTCCGGACCGTAATGCGCGAGCCCTCCGGAGAATTCTGGGCCGCGTTGTTGAGCAGGTTGCCCAGCACCTGCACGATGCGCAGACGGTCGGCCAGCACTGTAGGCAGACCCGGCGGGAGATCAAAAACCAGGTTGTTGCGGCCGCCCCCTCCGAGAAAGATGTTTCGCGCCTGGTCCACCAGGTCGGCCACGTCCGACGGAACGGGCGCGACGGGCAGCGCGCCCGCCTGGATCCGCGCCACGTCCAGCAGGTCGTTGATCAGGCCCCGCATGCGGTCCGCCTGCTCCAGCACGATCCGGAAAAACTGGCGCATCTCCGCTGGATTCGGCGGCGCAGCGTCGTCCAGGATCGTGCTGGCCGATCCCCTGATGGCCGCCAGAGGCGTGCGGAGCTCGTGGCTCACCATGCCCAGGAAGTCGGTCCGCGAACGCTCCAGCTCCTGAAACAACGTCATGTCCTGCATCGTGACCACGATGGACACCGCGTCGCCTTGCTCGGAGTACAAGGGTGTTGCGTTGACCAGCACGGCCACCGGCGCCCCCTCGACCGGAACCACCGTCATCTCCTCGGCCTGCAGCTTCTGTCCGCCGCTCATGACCAGGGCCAGGGCCAGTGCGCTGAGGGAAATTTCGGTGCCGTTGGGCCGGCGCACCGACAGGTTGCTCAGCACGTGGAGCGCCCCGGCCGTGGACAGGGAGGGGGCGCCGCCGATGCGGCGTGCCTCGCCGTTGGCGGTCCGCAGCAGGCCAGTGGTGGGGTCGATAACCAGCACTCCCACCGGAGAGATGTCGGCCAGCGCCTCCAGGTCGGCCCGGGCCCGCCGCTCGGCCCGATATTGCCGCGCGTTGGCGATGACCATCGCCGCGTGGGAGGCGAACATCGCCAGGGTCTCCTCGTCCTCGGCGGTGAACTCCCCCTCGCCCCGATCCCGGGCCAGGTGAACGTAACCGATGTTCTCTCGGCCATGGCGCACCGGCGCGGAAAGGAAGGCGCCCACCGGCAGCAGGTCGAACGCCGGCAGGTCCATTTCAACGGCGTAGCTGGGGTAGTCCGCCAGCCGCAGCGACCCGGTCATCTGCCTGAAGTGGGTGAACAGGTCCCACCTCCCCGGCATCCGCTGCAGCAGGTCGTGGCCCTCCGCGCCGATGCCCGACGTGAACAGGACCTCCAGCTCACCGAGTTGTTCCACGGTGATGAGGATGCCGTAGCGGGCTTCGGTCAGGGCGCGGGCGTTGTCCACCACCTGCTGGAGGACATTGTCAAAGTCCAGGCTTTCATTGATCTGCAGCGTGGCCTCGCTCAGCCGCGACAGCCGGTCGCGTGCCGTGTCGTGGTTGGGGCCGGGCTCGACGGCATGCGGCATGTTCATTCCTCCCGGCCGACCTGGTCCAGACCGGAAACGCCAGTGCGGGTTTTAGTTCTCACGGACCGACTCCTTCCCCCGTGCAGCAGCGACTGAACGAATATCCCACCGAGGTAATTCACCACAATGAGTCCATCGACTGTTGTCATTTCCGGAGGGGATTTGCATTTGTGACGGTCACAGGCGGTGGGTGTGGATTTGCCAAGCCTCTTTTCCTAGCGGCGGCAATCAACGCAGCGCCGATGATCCCGGCTGTTCCATTTGAGCCTCGCCACGCGGCATCCGGTAGCCGACCCTGAGCTCGGTGAAAATGTAACTGGGGTTCTCCGCGTCGTCGCCCAGCTTGCGCCGCAGGCTGCTGATGACGGTGCGCATGGGCCGCAGGTCGGCGTCGTAGTCCAGCCCCCAGACCCGCCGCAGCAGGTGCTCGTAGGTCAGCACCTGACCGGCGTTGGCCGAAAGCTCGGCCAGCGTCCGGAACTCGATGGCGGTCAACTGGACCGGCGCGCCGGCCAGGGTGACCCGTCGGCTGGTGTAGTCAATGGCCAGGTCGCCCAGCACGAAGGGCTGCTGCGGGTCCGGGGTCTCCCGCCGGCGCAAAGCCGCACGAATTCGGGCCGCCAGCTCCGTCGGCGAGAAGGGCTTGACCACGTAGTCGGCGGCCCCCTTGTCGAAGGCCCGGGCCACCAGCTGGTCCTGCCCATAGGCCGACAGGAAGATCACCGGCACGTCCACGGTCCTGACCATCTCCTGCATCAGGTCGATGCCGTCGCTGCCCGGCAGCACCAGGTCCAGCAGGACCAGCTGGGGCCTCACCTCCACCAGCAGGCGCAGCGCTTCATCCGGGTCGGTGGTCGCCACCGGTTGGTAGCCCGCCTGCGACACGGCGTCGCGCGCGTACCGCAGGGCCTGGGAATCGTCGTCCACCACCAGGATGCGGACCGGCTCCGCCCGCCGCCCCGGGGAGCGGGCCGGGGGTTCGGCCGACGCAGCCGGCGAGACGTACCCGGACTCCTCCACCGTGGGTATGGTGAAGGTGAAGCGGGCGCCCAGGCCCGGCCCGTCGCTCTCGGCCCAGATGCGGCCTCCGTGGGCCTCCACGATCCCCTTGCAGACCGCCAGCCCCAGGCCGGTGTCGCCCCCCTGGTCATCGGCGTCGATGCGGGAGAACTTCCGGAACAGGTGGGGCAGGCTCTCGGCCGGAATGCCGCGGCCCTCGTCGGAGACCGACACCGCCACGTGAACACCCTGCCTGACGCCGGTAACGCGGATGGGCGACGCCGCCGGAGAGTGCCGGGCCGCGTTGATCAGCAGGTTGCCCAGCACCTGCACCATGCGCACCCGGTCCCCCATCACCCAGGGCAGGCCCGGCGGGAGGTCGACCTCGATGTCGTGCTGGCCTCCGCCGCCCCGGAAGCCGTTGCGGGCCTCCCCGACCAGGAAGGCGATGTCCATCGGCTCGGGGGAGACCGACAGCGTGCCGGTCTCGATGCGCGCCACGTCCAAAAGGTCGGCGATCAGCGCCCGCATCCGGTCGGCCTGCTCCAGGATGATCCGGAAGAACTGGTGCATCTCCGCCGGGTGCAGGGCGGTGACGTCATCGATCAGGGTGGTTATCGAACCCCTGATGGTGGAGAGCGGGGTGCGCAACTCGTGGCTCACCATGCCCAAGAACTCCGCCCGCAGCCGTTCCAGCTCCGCTAGCGGCGTCATGTCCTGGAGGGTCACCACGTAGGTCTCGATTTCCCCCGTTTCCGAACGTATGGGAGTGGCATTGACCAGGACCGGCACCGACGGTCCCTCGGCCAGACCGATCACCACCTCCTCCGCGCGCACCGTCTCGCCGATCCGCAATGTCTCGGCCAGGGAAAACTCTCCCAGGCAATACTCCCGCCCATCGGCCCGGCGGACGTAGAGTCTCCCCAGCAACTCATCGATGTTGTCGATGTCGTCGGCGGTCACGCCCAGCCCGGTGATGATCAGGGTGGTCTCCCGGTTGAAGGACAAGGGCAGCCCGGTTCCCGCGTCCAGGACCACCACCCCCACCGGCGAGGTCTCGACCAGGGTCTCGAGGTCGGCCCGGGCCTTCTGCTCGTCCTGGTGCTTGCGGGCGTTGGCGATGACCAGCGCCGCCTGGGCGGCGAACATCAGCAGCGTCTCCTCGTCCTCCTCGGTGAACTCCGGTCCAGATTTCTTCACGCCCAAGTAGATGGCGCCGATGGGCTCACCGCCCCGTCGGAGCACCACCCCCAAAAATGAGACGGGGGAGGTGACCGGAACGGGCAACCTGAACCCCGGCAAGCCCTGCGCAGCGAAGTGGCCCGCCAGGTCCCGCAGCCGCGTCGGCCCGGGCAGTTGCTCGAAGAAGGTGCAGAACTCCGACCCGGTCAGCATCTCCCACATCGCCTCCGCCTGGGCCGGGGTGAGCCCGAAGGTGAGCGCGCCCGCCGCCTGGGCATCTCCCGTCTCGTCGAAGTGGGCCAGCACGCCGTACTGGGCCTCCGTCAGCGCGCAGGCGCTGTCCAGCACCTCCTGGAGCACCGTGTCGAAGTCCAGGCTCTCGTTGATGCGGAGGCTGGCCTCGCTCAGCCGGGACAGGCGGTCCCGCAGCGCCCGGTTCTCTCGCAGCAGCTCGTCCTGGTCCATTTCGCCTCCGCTATTGGGCAGCGCGGACGACCTGAATTTGATCGTGGAACACCGGCTGCAGGGAAAGGCCGGCATCAGCGCTGCCGCGGCGATTATACCAGTCGCCAAGATATAACACCAAACTCATAGCAAACAATCGTTTTTCTCACGGATATCTTATACCACTCAGATAAAATCAATCCAGGGACCGGTCTATCTATGGGCTGGCTTTCACTTGGAAATCAACCGGCGACGATCCGGGATCGGAGGAAGGCTCTCGGCCCGCGAGGAATCGCCAGTCCTGAAGGGAGTTCCCATAGCATGACCAACCGTTCGTCCATCGCCAACCTCGCGGCCAGGAGCGCTTCCCTGATGCGTGCCCTGGCCCCGCGTCTCTCCACCCCCACTCTTCCCGCTTCCGGCGGCATTGGAGCATCACTGTGATGGGCTCGGTTAGAACCGCACCTCTGCCGCTAATGATCGTTTCCCTTCTGCTCCTGGGTTTGGCCGGCGGATTGCTGGCCTACCCGGCCTACGCCCAGAGCAATGACCCACCGGCCGAACCGACGGGCCTGGGGGCCAGCGTCGAGTCGGGGGTCGGCGTAAACCTCACCTGGAACGATCCCGCAGACGCAACCATCACCGGCTACGAGATCCTGCGCCGGGACCGCGCCGCCGACGGACAGGGCGTGTTCCACACCATCGAGTCCGACACGGGCAGCGCGGACACGGCCTACACCGACGCCACGGTGGCGGCGGGCGGCAGCTACGTGTACCGGGTCAAGGCGATCAACCCCCACGGCAGTAGCGTGTGGTCAGGCTACGCCCGCGCCGACGTACCCGACGAATACGAGGCGCCGGGGTCGGAGCCGGAGCCGGCCACCGACCCGCCGGCCCAACCCACGGGCCTGCAGGCCAGCATCGAGTCGGGGGTGGGCGTGAAACTCACCTGGAACGACCCGGCAGACCAGAGCATCACCGGCTACGAGATCCTGCGCCGGGACCTGGCCGTCCACGATTCGGGGGAGCTGGAGACCATCGAGTCCGACACGGGCAGTTCGGACACGGCCTATACCGACGCCACGGTGGAGGCGGGCCACGACTACCGGTACCGGGTCAAGGCGATCAACGCTCACGGTAAGAGCGTCTGGTACCGCAACGCCGCGGCGGACGTGCCCAACGACTACGAGGCGCCGGGGTCGGAGCCCGACCCTGCCGACCTGGCTCCCACAAATCTCACCGCCAGCCTGGTGGACGGCGGCGGCGTGTCCCTGACCTGGGACGCCCCGGCGGAGGAGACCGACTCGATCACCGGCTATGCGATTCTGCGCGCCGTGGGCGAGGCAGAGCTGACCGTCCTGGTGGCGGACACCTCCAGCACGACCACTTCCTACACCGACGCCACGGGCACGGAGAAAGGATCAACCTACTCCTACCAGGTCAAGGCCCTGCGGGACGGGGAGGAGAGCGATGCGTCCAACCTGGCCCAGGCGCAAATTCCACACGACCCGGCGGATTTGGCACCGACCAATCTCACCGCCGCGCTGGTTGACGGCGGCGGCGTGTCCCTGAACTGGGACGCCCCGGCGGAGGGAACCGACTCGATCAGCGGCTACACGATCCTGCGCGCCGAGGCCGAGGCGGAGATGACCGTCGCTAGCATCGCCGTCCTGGTGGCGGACACCGACAGCACGGCGACCGCCTACACCGACACGACCGCCACGGACAAGGGATCAACCTACGTCTATATGGTGAGGGCCCTGCGGGACGGGGCAGAGAGCCTGCCGTCCAACGGGGCCCAGGTGCAGGTCCCCCACGACCCGGCGGACCTGGCGCCAACCAACCTCACCGCCCAGTTGGTTGACGGCGGCGGGGTGTCCCTAAGCTGGGACGCCCCGGCGGAGGAGACCGGCTCCATAACCGGCTACGCGATTCTGCGCGCCGTGGGCGAGGCGGAGCTGACCGTCCTGGTGGCGGACACCGCCGGCACGACCACTTCCTACACCGACACGACGGCCACGGAAGCCGGGGCAACCTACGCCTACCAGGTCAAGGCGCTGCGGGACGACGAAGAGAGCCAGGTCTCCAACCGGGCCCAGGTGCAGGTGCCCCGCGACTCCTCGGCCCCGACCGGCCTGGCCGCCGATCTGTACACGGGCGGGGTCTGGTTGACCTGGGTGGCCCCGGCGAACGACGCGGCGGCGGTGACGGGCTATGAGGTGCAGCGTTCCTGGACCGATGACGAATCGGTGGAGCACAGCGACCTGATCAAGCTGGACGCCTACACCGATTGGACCGACACCGCGACGCTGCAGACCGGTGTGGTCTACGTCTACCGGGTGCGGGCGCTGCGCGGCGAGCAGGCCAGCGGCTGGTCCAACGAGGCCCGCCTCGAGTACAGCGTTCCCTCGATCAACGACTACGGCGACCTGGTCCTGGTCCCCGGGACGAGCACGCTGAACAACCCGCCGTCGCAGTTTGCGTTCCAGAACAACACCAGCGAGGACATCTGCGGTCGCAGTTGGCTGGCGCGTGAGGCGATTCTGGAGGCGACGCCGGCGGAGGATTCGTGTGATGCCGTGTCGGTGGCGGAGATGGCGGCGCTCACGGTGCTGGAGCTGAGCGACGCCTATGACCGCTCGCAGCCGCCGGAACAGTTTAATGTGCAGCTCAAGGCGGGCGACTTCGACGGGCTGGAGGGCCTGGTGACTCTCGACGCGTCCAGCACGCTCATGAGGGGCCGCCTGCCCGAGGGCCTGTTCGCGGACCTGTCCGCGCTGACGATGCTGCGGCTGAAGGATCTGAACCTCCGGAGGCGACTGTCCTCCGGGGTGTTCGAGGGTCTCGCAGGCCTCACCGAGTTGGACGTGCGCGGCTACGCGAATGAGGTGTGGGACCGCTGCGCGGACGGCTACCCGGAAACGAGGACCAACGACGACTGCGCGAGCCGCGGCGGGGTGGCGGCGTGGAACCCCCGGTTCGGATCGCCGCACGCGTTCGCGCCGCTGACGGGCCTGGTGACCTACAACTGGGACGCGGCCGCGGCCTATGAGACCGGCAACTACACCCAGCCGCCGCCGCCCACGGGTCTGGAACACTGGGTGTCGAAGATCCCGGGGTCGGTCTACGCGTGGACGGTGACACTGGACTGGGACGCGCCCACGGGCGCCGGGGCGGCGGACGTCGTCGGCTACCGGGTGGGCATCACCCGGCCCGGGCAGCTGTTCTCCCAGCCCAGCGACCGCTTCGAGAACTTCGACCACGACGGGCTCCTTGTCGGCATCGCGTACCTTGAGAACTTCGGGCGCCACTCCGACCTGCGCGTCCGCCTAGGGGCCGACGCCGGCGGCTACGTGGACGGCACCGACCGCGACCTGCGGCCCGGCCGTATGGGCGGCATACCCGCCAACCAGCGCATCGGCGACACCTTGCAGTACTGGATCAGCGCGCTCACCGCTGACGGCAACGAGTCCATCCCGGTGCAGGTGCTGGTGAACCTCACCACGCCCAGCACGGACACCGTGCAGGCGAGCGAGCGGCCGGCGCCGCCGACCGGGGTCACCGCCACCACCTACGATGGCGGATTCTGGCGTGTGGAGTGGGAGCGCACCGACGACCACACCGTAACCGGCTACGAGATCGGCTACCGCGGGTCGCCCGACATGCCGTGGGAGTCCTACCTCGCCGACGTCGGCCACGTCACCAGTTTCGACTTCCACGACCTGGCGCCCAGCTTCCCCGGCGACCCCTCGCGCAAGCCGCTGCGCCCCTGCGGCGGCGAGCAGTGCGTGCACACCGACTACCGCAACTTCCGCGTCCGCGCCCTCAGCAGCGCCGGCGCCAGCGTCTGGCACTACCAGACCCACTTCGAACGAAACACCGGCAAGGACATCACCGCGCTCGACGCTGCGGGGAACGCTCATATGCAGGGCATGCACGTCCATGACGGCACCCTGTACGTCTCCGACTCGATCGACAGAAAGCTGTATGCCTACAACCTGTCCACCGGCCAGCGCGACGAGACCAAGGAGATCAGCACGCCCGGGATCCGGCCTTGGGGGGTATGGTCGGACGACGAGACGATCTGGGTCACAGACGGCGACGGCAGCATGGTCATCCAGGCGTACGCTCTGGCCACCAAACAGCGCGACGCGTCCAAGGACATCACCGCCGACGCGAATGCGGCGCGCATCGCGTCCGACGGCGAGACAATGTGGGTCACTCACTACTCCAACTTCGTCTTCACTGGTGTCATTGCTGCCTACAAGCTCGACCCGACCGACTTCGGGGCCCGCGACCCCGCCAAGGACATCCGCGTTCCCACAGGAGTGCGGGCTCGCGATCTGTGGACCAACGGCGACGTGCTGCTGGTCATCCACGGCGATAGTCCCGGGGACGGAGGTGAGATCCACGCGTTCGATCTGGCCACCGGCGCGCCACTCCCGCGAGGGGTTGTCCCTGTGGACACCAACCAGCAGATGACCGGGATCTGGTCCGACGGCGACACGCTGTGGCTAGGGAACCAGAAAGGCGACCAGGTCTGGGCCTATGACCTGCCGCTGGGTCTTTCCGATGCGGGTCCGTGGCCGTTTGCGGGCCGTCGCGTGTACGACCGCGATCTGCCGCTCTACTCGAGCAGCCAGCGGCGCCGCAGCGAGGGGCTCTGGTCCGACGGGGCCAAGTTCTGGGTGGCCACCACCGACATCGCCACCTCCAAGCCGTTCCGCGGCAACATCAGGCTGAGGACGCTGGACAACCCCATCGACTCGTCCAACCCGAGCCTGACGGACACCGCGTTCCTCCTCCATTCGGACAACAGCAATCCGCTGGGCATCTGGTCCAACGGGGAGATCATGTTCGTGGCGGACCGCGTCGACGGCAAGCTCTACGCCTATGTGATCGAGGCCGGCACCAACTACGGCGACCGCATCGCCAAACACGACATCACCCTGGCGGGCGACAACACCCACCCCTATGGCATCACCTCGGACGGGCGGACCATGTGGGTCACCCAGCGCGCCGCGGACGGCAACCGCGCGCGGCTGATGGCCTACTCGCTGGACTCGGTCACCTGGGGCCAGCGCGACAGCTCACGCGACATCGACCTGCCGAGCACGGCCTACACCAGGCCGAAGGGCATCTTCACCGACGGCACGACCATGTGGGTGGCCATCCAATACCTCGACGAGGTCTACGCGTTCGACCTCGCCACCGGCGAGCGCACACCGCACAACGACGTGCGCGTCAACGTCGACTTCGTGAGCGGCGTCTTCGTGCAGGACACCACCATGTGGGTGGTCGACTGGGAGGGCAGCGCGGCGGCCTACAACCTGCTCGACCGCTTCGTGGACTTCAACCTCCACACGCTCACACTCGACACCACCCCCTAACCCGGCCACCGGGGCGGGCGGGCGGCGGCGGGACAACCTCCCGCCCCGCCCGTCCGAACAGCCGTCAAGCGAGGCCAACAAGGAAAGCACGCATACACAGATGGTGGAAAGGCAATTCCGCGGCGGAGAGACGGCTTCCCCGCCGCACGCCGTCAGCCTGGCGAACGACGTTACCGGCCACGGCGGGCGCGCGGCCTTCACCTCCGAGACCCTGCTCAGCGCAGAGTTCGGCATCGGCTGCTTGGCCCTGCAGAACCACGCCTTCACCGTGACCGGCGGGCAGGTCAGGGCGGCGCAGCGGACGGGCAAGCCCAGCATCATCTCTTGGGCGGATCACGGTGCGGTCGCACTGTAACGGCGACGTGTCCCTGGCGCTGCCGGTTACCGCCGCCTGCGCCGCCGGGCCCATCCGCGCCGGAGACGGCAGGAACCTCGCCGATAGAAACCAAGTGAACGTCAACGGATCGGGCCGATAGATGCGCGCCGGACCGTGAAACCGCCCCAGGAGGGGGACGTGCACACCGAGGATCGGTCTCCAGAATGCAACGGGCCCCCGTCGGCCCATGGCAACGCCCGGCGGCAGTCGGAACCGCCGTGGGCCGCTGATCTTCCGGATGGCCTCTACGTGCGGGACGGCCCAGGAGACCGCGGCGGCGAGCCAACCCAAGACGCCATCCCCAACGGTCAGCCTCGGCAGTGGAGCATCACCGGCCGCAATCCCGACTTCCGGTGGGACCTGATTATCACCGAAAGGCAAGCCGAAACCGCGGTGTTCGAACTCCTTTGCACCAGGTGCGGCGGCGGCGATCTGGCTACCTCAATGGATGACGTGCTCCAGCTCATTCGCAACGGCGCGCACCTGCACGATACCGACCCCGACGTCGAGCACGCATGACCGTCCTGGAAAAGCCGCTCACCGGCTCCTCTGGAACCGTCCCGCCGTGAAGGAGACCAGCAGTGACCAGCGAACAGCGCAAGTGGCAATTCGACATGGCCATCAGGCTGATGGAAGAGGTGGTCGCCGACATCCTGGACGAAGCCCACAACGACGGCAAGACGCCGCTGCGTCCCTGGGACGTCTACCACATGAGCCCGCTGTGGCCGGAGTCCCACGGCAGCCAGTTGGTCACGCTGGTCGGGGAACGCCTGGAACAAAAGGGGCTCGTAACTGTTCGCTATAATCTGTGCTAATCGGTTCTAAAGCCGACTAATCTACGGGGAGTTTGATGAACAGGTCGCATCGGATTGCGCTGAAGCCGACGCTCGAGCAGGAAACGCTGTTTGGCCGACACGCCGGGTACTCCCGCTTTGCCTACAACTGGGCACTGGGCGAGTTCAAGGCTGGCCTGGATGTGGGCGAGTGGCTGAGCGAGCGGACATTGCGACCCCGCTGGAACCGGGTCAAGGGCATGATCGCGCCGTGGGGAACGGTGTTGTCGCAGAACGCGGCCAAGTACGCCATCATTGACTTCGGCCAGGCCGCGGAAAGCTGGGGCGAGTACCGGCGGAAGGAGAAGGCTGGGCAACGTCCTGGCCGGCGTGTGGGTTTCCCCAGGTTCAAGCGACGCAAGCACGAGCAGGGGTTTCGGGCGGATAACGGCCCCGACACGGTGGGGGTGGACGGCAAGGTGGTCATCCTGCCCAGGATCGGCCGGGTGGCGATGCTGGAGGAACTGCGCTTTGCTGGTTCCATTCGCGGGGTGACCGTCAACCGGACGGCGGGGACGTGGTTCGCATGTTTTTGTATCGAGGACGGCCAGGAAGCCCCACCAGTGAAATACGGTCCCGCAGTGGGCGTGGATGTCGGAGTGGGCACCATGGCCGTGTGTTCGGACGGCGCCATAGTTGAGAATCCGAAGGCACTGTCTGTAGGCCTGAAGCGACTGCGGCATGTTGACAAGGCGATTGCCCGCAGCCGGAACGTGCACGGCAAGAGCAGCCATTCCAACCGGCGGGAGAGGTTGTACGCTAAACGGCGCAATGTTCACGCACGGGTGGTCAACGTGCGGAACGACAATCATCACAAGGCGACGACGGCGATAGCCAAGTCGGCGGGCCGGGTGGTGGTCGAAACCTTGAACGTGTCCGGGATGGTACGTAACCGGCGTTTGGCCCGTGCCATCGCCGACGCTGGAATGTCGGGCTTCCTGGACAAGCTGGAGTACAAGTGTCGATGGTACGGCGCAGAGTACATGAAGGCAGACCGGTGGTTTGCGTAATCGAAGCTGTGTGCTCACTGTGGCTGGAAGAACGACGACCTGACGCTCTCTGACCGTGAGTGGTGGTGCGGTGGCTGTGGCGTGCTCAACGACCGCGACGCCAACGCGGCGGAGAATTTGGCGAACTGGCCGGGTTTGAGCTTCCCGGTCGCAGGACGTGGAGACTGTGTAAGACCGGCTGCGCCGGCAGTGGTCGGTGAAACGTCAACGGATGAGACTCTGGCTGTGACCATGCCCGTGATGCGGGCTGGGTAGATTAGAGTAGATCTTGAATAGCGGCTGATCAGGAACTCCGGCAACAACACGCAGCCGCTGTGGTCGCCTGCGAACGTCGATCCCAGTTGGACATCCGGCCAGACCGGGGAAGAAGCGTCAGTTTCACCGACACTGCAAGGACCCGAGCATGAGCGCCCAGGATGTTGAAAACGCCATTCGCGACGTGATGCAAAGGGCGGACGAGGCCGGCGATCTCGTCGAACGGAACGTGATGACCCTGCGCTACGCGTTCATGGATCCCATCCTGCTGTCTTTGGGCTGGAGCGTCTCGATGCCCTGGGAATGCCAGCCTAATTTCGAACTGGCCAACCGCGGTCCCGTGGACTACGCCCTCTTCGACCGCTTTGGTTATCCGGCGGTCCTGATCGAGGTCGGGACGACCCCAACGCGGAGACAGCGGGACCGCGTTCGCCTGTGGCGACTGGCGCGGGGAATGACCCACGGAGTTGCCGTCCTGACCAGCGGATGGCATTGGGAGATCTACGACCTGAGCGTTCGGGCGCGCGATTTCGACCGGAGACGCGTGCAGCGGCTGGTGCTGGACCCCAGGGATGATGACGGCCTTCGGGTTGCTGCCGAAGGTCTCCACCGGTGGATCGCGAAGGAGCGATGGTGGTAGGCGTACGCCGACAACGGCACATCGCCGGCGGTCAGCGATTTCGGGATCCTTATCCCGGTGTGATCGGGTTCATTACCACGACCGCCGTGCCCACACCTTGCCCTTCACACCGATTGTTGCCGTTGCAGCCGTGCCGGACCGGGCAAAGGTCGCCAAGGCAGCAAGCCAAGCACTGTAACCCAGGATGCGCCTGATAATATCGGGGCTAACAATCATTCGCCCCTATGCCTTGACCCATCATGCGCCTGCCCTAACCGCTCACGCTGAGCCTGTCGAAGGATGCACTCTCTACTCGTCCGCCGCTGGCGTCCACTTGTAGATGTTGGCCAGCGAACCACCCATCAGGATTTCCCGGTCCGAGTCGGACAGCGTGTCCGTCAGCCGGAACGCCTCCACACCCTGCTCGTAGGTCAGCAGTTCCACCGCCCGCGTCCAGTCCGTACCCCACAGGCACCGGTCCAGCCCAAACGCGTCGAAGATGCGGTGCACCGGCTCCCAGATGTCCGGATACGGGAACCCAGCGTGCGACAGCGTGCCCGCCCCCGAGATCTTGATCGCCACGTTGTCCAGCTCCGCGCACGACAGCACGTTGGGCAGGTCCGCGAAGGGCTCGTCCGGCGGCGGCGGGTTGAACGGCTGCGCGATGCCCAGGTGGTCGATGATGATCTGCGTGTCGGCGTTCTGCTGGGCCAGCTGACGCAGCAGCGGCAGCTTCCCCGCCGCCATGATGTTCACCGGCACGCCGGCGCGACCGCCGGCCGCCAGGATGGCGTTCAGCCCCGGGTGGTCCGCCTCGTAGTCGTTGTTCGTCAGCATGACGCGGCAGCCGACCACGCCGGGGGTGGACGTCCACTGCTCCACGTCCGCGTCGATGGTCTCCGAGTTGGGATCAAACGGGCGCACCAGCCCGAACTTGGTGGGATGCTGCGCGTACACCTCCAGCGCGTAGCTCGCGTCGTACCCGTAGATCACAAAGGGCGAAATCAGTATAGCGCCGTCCACGCCCACCGCCGCCATCGCGGCCACCATGTCGTCCCCCGTAACCTCCTCCGGGCCGGTCAGAACCCCCGCCCACGGACGCTCAGGAGTGTTCCGTTGGTAGGCGTGCACCTGACAGTCAATCGTGAGGGCCATCGTCATCCTCCTTTGCCATTTCCAGCGTAGCGCGACAATCCCGCCGCCTGCGCGGATAATATCAGATGCTGGCCAGCGCCCAAGTCGGATCGATGGACGTCACTCGCTGGTTGGTCCGGTTCCTCGAACGCCTGACGGCGCCACTGGACCATTCACGCTAGGAACGGCACCATTAACTCGCGGAGCGTCCATCGAACAACTCGCGGTCTGCGAATCGCTGCATCTGCCGCCAGCGGTCGTCACAGGGGGGCCAGCACCAAGCCTTTCTGGCTGCTCAGAATGTCCATGATCTCGCTGACCCAGCGGTCGGCCAGTTCGGCCTGCCGAAAGCCTCCCGCAGAAGGTCCGGGTGGCTGATGATCACGGTCGGCACGTTGCCGAAGCGCAGCAGGCAGATGTCGCCGTAGCGGCGGGCCAGCCGGTCAATGGCGAGATGGGTGTCATGGCGCAGCTTCAGCAGCGAGCCGAACACCGGCAACCCGCGCGGACCGGGCGGCAACTTTGCGGGCAAAGCGGGCGTTGCGGCGACCATGTGTACTCCTGCCTCAACGCGGAGGATGATATCCCGAAGCGGCGGACGCTTCCCATTCACTGTACCAGACGCCAACGCAGCCCAGCCAGAGATCGCCAACCTGCCGGCGAACGTCGCCAATTGACCCAACCACCCAAACCCATCGTGAGGACGGCAGCGAACAGAACGGTCAGCCCCCACTAACTTCGGGTTGTTCGCAGAAATCCTCGGCTGAACCACAGAGGCGGAATGCTTGGGCGCCCATTTTGCGCCGCTTTCAGCCTGCACTCTCAAGCCGACAAAAACAGGACACCTGCACCGGCACGTCGGCACGCGCCCGGGCCAAGGCCAACCGCTGCTGAGCCATCGCCGCCAATTCGTGCTGGCCGGTTCGCTCCAGGCACTCGTGATAGCCGCTCAGGCTCCAGACATTGTCGGGGTGCTGGCTTGACCGTTTGAGCGCTGAGTCGAAGCCGAGGTCCGCTCGATACTCGACGAGGGCTTCTTCCACACGTCCCTGTTCCAGCAGGAGGGCGCCGAGGGCATGCCGGACCGGTTGCATCCAGCCCCAAGGCTCGTCATAGGGCAGGTTGTCGTCAAGGGCGACCGCCTGACGCAAGTGTGAGAATCCCGCTTCGATGTCACCCCGTCGGTAGTCGAGTTCGCCAAGCATCATCTCCCGCGCCACCGCCAGGATATCGCGGCAGGAATTGTTGAACAGATACCGGCTGTTCGGCACACGGTGAAAGTCCCGCTCGAACGCCTCAGCCTCAACCCCCGCCGACTCCGAGTGCCCGAGCGTTGCGAAGGCGATGGCCCTGGCATATCGCATGGTCGCGCTGGTCACGCAGTACAGTTCAGTATTCGCCGGCAGTTCCTGCTCAAGAATATCCTGCCACTTCCCAAACCGCACCAGAACATGCTGTTTGACCGGCACCAGCCCTTCCAGCCAGTCTGCCATGGGCGGCGACTGCACGCTCAACAAATCCTCGGGGAGAGTGGCGATCAACTCCTCAGCCGCCTCGATGGCCGACTGGTACTGGCCCAGGAACATCGCCCCGTACACTTTGAAGTGATAGTCATGGCAACGGTACAGCGTGTAGAAGTTGAACGGCCCTCTTGCTGCCAGATACCGGCGGTCCGCCCGAATCGCCTCTTCATTCCAATTCACCACGCTCAGATAATCGCCGCACAACACGTCGATGTGCGTCGCCATGTGCTGCAGGTGGCCGGAATCCGGCACCAAGCCCCGCAACTGATCGCAGACGAGCAGAGCCTGTTCCGGAAAGGGCGACATTTCCAACAGGTGGATGTACATGTGCAGCATTCCGGGATGCGGCGGGTCTCCCTTGCTGGCGCGATGTTCCATACCCAGTTCGAGTACCTGCCTGGCTTCTTCGGTGTCGGCGCCCGCAGCCGGGTTGCCGGATGCCAGGTCCCAGAGCGCCCAAGGGGTGCGGTTCATCAGCGCTTCCGCAAATAGCGCCGAGATATCCGGATCCCCCCGGTGGTTGAGGTAGACCGGTCGCATGGCGGCGGCAAAGTCGTCAACCCAAGCCGACAGGTCCTGCGGCACTCGCGCAGACTGATATCGCTGGTGCAGCGCCCCAATCAAGTCCCTTTCCCACTGGGTACAGCTTTCTGCCAGCGCCGAGGCGCGCATTGTCGCGTCATAGGCTTCGGACAGCGTTCTCGATGTTTCCGCCTCATCAAACGCTTCCCACGGTTTGTTGTAGTTGGGACCCAAAGCGTACGCGATACCCCAATACGCCATTGCGCACTTCGGATCAGCTTCCGCCGCCTCTTTGAAGCAGAGGACGGACTCTTCGTGGTTGAATCCGTAGGTCCATAGCAGGCCCCGGTCAAACCAAAGCTGGGCCTCCGGCGAGGACGTTGTTATCGGCCGACTATATGCACCGAGATCGAAATCATAAGCCATCATCAGGCACCTTTATCTCTCCGGGTCCGCAGTCTTCCGGCGGGGAATCGTTCGCATTTTGCCCGGTGGAACTATTCCGGTCAAAGGGGCGGTTGGGCGGCGGCAGTTCCTTTACGGGAGATTCGCAATTCTCTCTGCCTCGGCAACGACGACTAGAACCGCAGGACACTCGGGACCCGACGGCCGCTGGGCGAGAACACGACACGTCGTCAAAAATGCCGGTCGGCGCATGCCAGTGGGCGCGCGTTGAAGCGTCAAGCTTGGCGCAGCACGCATAACCGTGGGGCGCGGCATCCAGAACACGTTGGACGCCGAACCATGGGCGATGCGACAATGGGAGTATGAGCAAACGCGGCCGGCCACGTCGAAACGCTTCCCAAGAACCCCGCAGACAACCGGCACCACGGCCCAAGATGGCGCGCGTTGAGGAACCGCCAGGAGCGCCGCCACCAACATCACACTGGGCACCGAGCATGGTGGCGGACTCCCACAAGGTTGGGTTGACCACCGAGTGCATCGCGGACATCGCCGCGTCTGTGACGCGCGCCCGCCAAATGACCGCCCAACGCCAGTTGACCGCCCAACGCCAGTTGACGCCGCTGAAATTCCGGCGGGAATGCCGCAGCATCTCGACACAGATCAGGAAGCTGATCCTGCCCAGCGGCGAGGAGTTGCTGAAGCAATGTTCACCCCGACGATGCACCCGTTGAAGCTCTCACGGGCGAACGGCCAGCCAGAAACCATAACGCAGTGGTTCGGGAATGCCGCCATGGAGTACAGCGAGGGCGAGGCTTCCGAAACCAGGCTCATCAGTTTCCCATCGGAGTACGAACACGCGACAGAAGTCAGACCTCTGTACGGCCTCAGGCACGCGGGGGACCTCACCTACCAGCTTGAGGACCCGTTCGACTGGTCGGCCCGGCCATTGCGGATCGGCCAATGGATGAACCGCAAGGTGTTGCAGGTCGACGACCTCACCATCAGCGCGGAAACCCTACTCCGCAGCATGGTCAACAAGGAAGGCACTCATGTGATGCTGAACGAGATGGCGACGAGCAACCCCGCAACCCCGGTGAACCTGAGGACAGGAGACCCCGACGACGAGCCGTACCGCAGGGCGAACGTCGTCAAATTCGGCGGGATCTCCTACGTCCAGCTCTTCACGTTCCTGGTTGGGACGTATCTGGTCAGCATGATGAAAGCGACGCTACAGCGGATTCCCGAACAACTCGCCGGGTTCGGGATCTCGAAGGAAGTATGGCTGGACATCCTGCAAACCACCACACGGGTGGACCCGCTGATACTGGAAGTGGACAGGCCGTACGAGATGGGCTTCGTTCTCGAACCGACTGGAGGCCCGGAGCAACCCTTCGCGATGGTGAGCGACTACCAAACGCCCTCCCGAACCGTGGTGCAAGCTCCCTGACGCGCAATGAATACCGCGCGGCCACGCCACATGAACTTTTGTGAATGGGGATCCTGCTACCGCACTTTCGAACGCCGCCATAACGCCCCCAGGCTGACAGCGTGAAAACCGGATCAAACTCTCCGAGCGCGGACCGAACGCCCGACCGGGCTAATATGAAGGCGCCCCGCGATGGGTGTTCGCGCTGGATTGCCCCAACTTTTGCGGCCGCAAGCCAGAACGACAGGAAACACTCACACGCGCTCAGCGGGCACCATTTCGGCTGCGCGGCCCGATACCCACGGAAAACCCACGGACAGGCGTCTCAGTGCGAACAGTGGCGTCTCAGGGCAAGACTTGCGTGGGGCGAGACGCTGCGCGATACCAGTCGCCCATTCTCAGAGCTAGTCGATGTAGGAAGGCGCATCATGGAAGCGAAAAGCCGGACGCGTGATTGATGACCATGACCCGTAGCGGGTCAGGCGCCACGACTGGCACAATGGGTGTGTCGCTGACGAACGGCGGCGCCGGCCGCTCCTGACAAACGGAGCGGCCGGTTTCGTTTCGATCAGCTCCGATGAACCGACCTTTTTCTCAGCCGCGGCCGGCGCGATAGAACTGCCATACACGACACCAGAGCCACTGAGAGCGGCTGAGCGACCCTTTCCCGATAAATTTCACGCGGAAGGCATTTGAGCCGGAACCAAAGCCTAGCCAGTATCTGGTTGACCAACGCGCTGTACTCGAAGCCGGTCCGCTCAACCCTGACATCATCCAGGGTCTCGTTGATGCGAAGGCTGGCCTCGCTGAGCTGAGAGAGCCGGTGGAGCAGGGCACGGCTGTCGCCGTCGGGCTGCTTCAGGCCAAGCTCCATCATTGCACCTCATGGCTGTCACCAAGACGGCCTCGATGCCGGGGTTATATCGGAAGCGGCTTGCGCCTCATGATATTACACGTAAGTTTGGCGATATTCTCACTCGTTTCTCACGACGGAATGCCTACACTACGAGTTGGCCGCGTCCGGCATCCGGCCGGATCGCATTTACTTGGCCGCAATCGGATGGACATCCACACCCAATGGGCAGAGGGAGCCCAGGACGACGAGCAGTGGGCCGGAGGGTGCTCCCATGACAAACCCCGCCAGATTTTCCCGCTCCAGCCCCACAGCCGCCTGCGGCTTCTTGCCTCGCCGATCCAGCGCCCTACCCGCCATCCGCCGGTGATGCGCCATGACGGGCATCACCCTCCAGTCCAAGCTCTGGACCACTCGCGCCGCCAGCACCCGGGCTGCGGCGCGACCACGGCGAAGTCCAGCGGTCGGCTGTTCCTGTAGGACCCGGACCGGCCCCTCAGGCATCCGGAGCGGCGGACAATCCAACTGGCCGTCCACCACCGGCCCGGCCGTCGACGGCCGCGGTCGGATCATCCCGAATCTCTCCGGCGCATCACTGATTCCTACTGTCATCTGCTACCGTCCGGCGCTCAGCCCTCCTGCGTCGTCCGCGCCGGTCCGACCACGACAAGAGGAGTACGTCAATGCCCAACGACAGGTTGCTCTTCAGCCATCCTGCAGGGGCCGGGCTCATCGGACGCGCCGCCTTCCCGGCCGTCGTGCTGCTTGCGGTCCTGGCCGTACTGGCCATCGTCGTCGCAATCACCAGTAACATAGCCTACGGCCAGACGACGCCCACCCTCGTTAGCTCCAACTCCGACGCGGCCGGCCTGACCGGCAATTCCACCCATATCTGGGTCGCCAACGACGGAATAGGCGCAGGCAACAAAATCTTCGCTGGGCTTTGCGCATTTCAAGCGGCGTAGGCGAGGGAATCCACCATTCGGTGGTACAGAGTGGCGGGGAGTTCCTGCATGTCGGTGTTGCCGGCGGACCGGGAAAAACCCTCGGACGCGAGCCATAGGTGACGTCGCACCAGAGCGATGGCATCCACGAAAGTCGGCGACGGTTTGTCATACCAGGCGGCGGTGCGCTGGGTGATGGGATGATGTTCCTGCAAGGAGTGGGCGGCCAGGGTAGTCCAGGAGAAAAGGCCCAGCAGGATGGGCGTGGTGCGAGCGATGGCCAGGTCGGACCATTGGCGCTGGGTTTCCATACCCAGGTGGGTGCGGACTTCCTGGAAGGTGACCTCCAATTGCCAACGCAGCACAAACCATTCCAGAATTTGGGTCGGGTCCGCCGCTGGGTCGGTGCAGAGCAGGGCTTGGGGGTCGAAGGTACCCTGGGGATCGCGGATCAGCACCCAGCGAATGGTCACCGCTGGCTTCCCCGAGCGATACCAGACGGCGGTCTGGGAGGTGAGTTCCATGATGCGGGTGGTGCCGTCGTACCAGGACACCGCGGCGACGGTCCAAGCCGCTTGATCCTGATCCAGGAGGGTTTTGAGCGAGGGTCGCCGCTCGCCTTTCAGCGGCGGTCGGCCGTTTTGGTCCGGCTCGCGGGGCGGTGCTGGCGCATACAGAGCGGCGTCCAAGCGCAATCTGGCGATGAGGGTGACCGGTTCACGGAGAGACTGGCAGCAGTGGAGCAGGTCGAGCACGGCGTAGCCGTTGTCCCCCACCAGCACCAGGGGGCGGTGCGGGAGCCAGCGGCGCAACAGCATGATCATCTGGCGGGCCCAGTCGGTGATTTTCTTGTGCCGGCGTTCCTGCTGCTGGTGGTAGCGCGACGAAGGCGCCAGCACGGTGAGCACCGGCAATGCCCAGTACCGACCAGCCCAGGGCACCGGTCCCAACCACATCAGGGAGATCCAGCGCAAACCGCTGGCCTTGACCGGCTGGTGGCGACTGGAACGCACTGCGTCCCGGTAGATTCCTCGGGCCTGGATCTTGGCGCCGCGACGGCGTTCCAGGGTTTCGTCGATGCCGAAGACCAGAGGCCCGTCGCCATGGTCCAGATGGCGGAGCAACAATAAGAGCAGAATGCGCGCCGCCGCACGGGGCGACCACACCGCCCGGTTCAGCACCTCATGGTAGCGGGCAAAATCGCCAGCACCGCTGCGCCCCATGACCCGCAGGGCCGCGGCCACGGTGCGTTGACCCGGCGCCAGTATGGCGCCTACCAGCAAGATTTGCGCCTTCTGCCAGGTTGGGTTGGTGAACAGCGTTGCGAAAGGGACGAGTACGGCTACAATGGCATCGGGCAGGGTGAGCATGGCTGGGCCTTCCATGAGAAGTCGGGTCAGCCTAGATTACCCTGTCTTTATACTTTTCTAATAACGCGCAAAGTCCAGCTTCGGATATTTACTCTCAGACGGCTCTCACGTTTCGTCCGAAGACATCACCGGCCTCGAGACGGCAAGCAATAATGATCCCACCGGCATCTGCTTCGACGGAACCACCGTGTTCGTGGCCAACGACGGAATAGGCGCAGGCAACAAGATCTTCGGATACACCGCCTCGACCAAGGCCTATGACTCGTCCAAGGACATCAGCCTGGCCGACGGAAACAAAGACCCCCAAGGCCTGTGGTGCAACGCCACAACCATCTGGGTGGCCAACGACGGCATTGAGGCCGGCAACAAGATCTTCGCCTACAAGCTATCCACGACCGGATACGGCGACCGCGACACGTCGCTGGAGTTCGACACCTTCTACGCAGCCGGCAACCATGAGCCCCGGGGCCTCTGGTCAGACGGAACCACCATGTACGTCCTAGACCGCGAGGACAACAAGGTCTACGCCTACAAGATGTCTGACAAATCCCGCGATGCGGACGAGGACTTCGACCTGGAAACGGACAACAGCGACGGCGAGGGCCTCTGGTCCGACGGCGACACCTTCTGGGTTGCCGACCAGACCCAAGACTCCATCATCTTCTACAGGTCAGCTCCTGACGTCCGCGGGGCAACCATATGGTCGGCGACGATGACCGCTGGAAGTGTCACCACCGGAGGGACCACCAATGTTGGCTATTCCTCCTTGGCCAGCCCCACCGTTGGCTCGCTCACGTCCACAAGCTTCAGTCTGGACGGCGACACGATAGAGGTCTTGGCGGTCCTGCTCTCCGGTGGAGACCTGAAGATCTCCCTGACGCAAGCGCTCGACACCGACTTCACGTTTGTGGTCGGAACCGAAGTACTCACGAAGGCCGCCGCAACGGGGACGCAAGGCGATGGCCTTTACGTGTACACCGGGGAGGCGCCGTGGCTGAGCTGGGACGTCAATGACAAGGTGTCGCTCAGCCTAGTGAATATGGAAGTCCTGGAAATCTGCGACCGGACTTGGTGGCTGCGCGATGAGCTCCTGCGGGAAACCCCGTCAGCCGACACGTGCGACTACGTGCGGATCTCCGAACTGGAGGCCATCACCGAGCTGGACTTCTCGGGTCTGGGTCCGGGGGGCAGCCAAGGTGTCTTCCACAACCACCTCAGACACGATGACCTGAGAGACCTGAGCAGTCTCGAGAGGCTGGACCTCAGCGGTCTGGGCCTGAGTTCGTTCGAACATGCCGACGGCATCTTCCGGCAATCCCTGCCCAGCGGCATGTTCCAGGAAATGACGAGCTTGGAGTACCTGAGCCTGGCGGACAATAACATCCTCCCCCGACTCGGCGACGACGTCTTCAGCGGCCTGTCGAACCTTACCGAGCTCGACCTGCGCGGCTTCTCCCGCAACCCCGCCGGCAGGCTCAGCAATGTGGGCCGGTGCTGGACCGACCAGCAGAAGGCGTGGGCCCATCCGAAGTACCCGTGGAACCCGCGCACCGGCTCACCGCAGGCGTTCGCACCGTTGACGAGCTTGGCGACCTACAATTGGGACGCTACATTCGACACCTCCCACATCTCCGGCTTCTCGTACACGCCGGAACCTTATGCGACGAACAACTACCGGACGGTGAATCCGCCGCGCAATGTGATGGCGGCCGCGGGGGGCGGACGGAACGGGCGCGTCGCGCTCGACTGGGATCCGCCAGCGTCCGGGGGAGTGTCACCGGCTACCACGTCGAGCGGGATTTCAACGACGGCGGGAGCCACATCGGAGTCTACGTGCCAGATCGGCGTTATGTTTCCGGGTGCCGTGACGGAGGGCCCCGCACAGATCGCCGGTTTTCGTTGAGTCAAATCATGTTTTTGCCCCTGTACGACCGGTTGGGGAAGCGGCTCCCCACCGTCACCGGGACGAGCTTCAGCGATCTGTTCTCTGACCTGTCTAACCAAGACCGTGATCACGCCCGCTCGTTGCAGTATCACGTGGTCGCTTTGACCGCGGACGGTGCGAGCATGCCCGTGACGTTGGAAGTGGACACCGAGCCGTTGCGCAGGTGGTATTCGGGGGGCATCGCGGTGCTCGACGCGACTGCCTATGAGGGGACTGACGCCGACTTGGTGTTCGAGGTGATGCTGCGCCCGAAACCGCAGGGCACGGTGACGGTGGATTACGCCACCGTCGCGGGGTCCGCCACGGCCGGAACCGACTACACCAGCAAGTCGGGAACCCTGACGTTCTCCCGCTACGGGTTTTCCATCAAGGAGATCCGCGTGCCGGTCGCAAACGACAGCATCGAAGACAGCGGGGAGACGCTCACGCTGCGTCTCAGCAACCCCTCCGCCATCGGCATTGTCAGGAACGACGCGGTGGGGACGATCTTCAACAGCGACGAGCCGGCGGCGAACAGTCCGGCTACGGGAGCCCCCACCATCAGCGGCACAGCCCAGGCGGGACAGACGCTGACGGCGCGCACGTCGGGCATATCCGACGCCGATGGGCTGATCAACGTCTCCTTTGACCACCAGTGGCTGGCCGATGGTACAGACATCGCAGGCGCCACTGGCTCTACCTACGACCTCACCGACTCGGAGGTGGGCAAGACCATCCAGGTGAAGGTGTCATTCACCGACAACGCCAACAACGACGAGACCCTGACCAGTGCGGCCACGGCTGCCGTCGTTGCCGATCCAGGGCCCCTGACCGGGTTCACGGTGGTGGACGCGTCCGCCAACCCCCAGACGGTGCTGGCCACGCTGGCCTACGGCGACACCCTGACCTTGGATGACCCGCAGGGCGGCAGCTTCGGCATACGGGTGGATACCAAGACGGGCGCGGACATCGGCAGCGTCCGGCTGCAAATGACCGGAGGCAGGTCCGAGGACCAGGAGGAGAACTACGCCCCCTACTCCCTGCACGGGGACCACGGGGAGGACGACCTCCACGGCGGGAACCTGCCGGTGGGGAGCTATACCCTGACGGCGACGGCCTACTCCGAGGGCAGCCTGAACGGTGAGGAACTGGGGGCGCTGTCCGTCTCCTTCACGGTCAAGAAGACCAACACTCCGGCCACGGGAGCACCCATCATCAGCGGTACGGCGCAGGTGGACGAGATGCTCACGGTGGACACCACGGGCATTGCCGACGCCGACGGGCCGACCAACCCCACCTTCAGCTACCAGTGGATCAGAAACGATGGCGGCACGGACACCGATATCAACGGGAAGACGGCTGCCACGTACACAGTGGTCTCAGAGGACGTGGGCAAGACCATCCAGGTGAAGGTGAGCTTCACCGACAACGCCAACAACAAGGAGACCCTGACCAGCGAGGCCACGGCGGCGGTGGTCGCGACGGTGCCCACAGCCCCCCAGAGCGTTACCGTAGTCAAGGGAGACCAGATCCAGGAACTCGACGTCTCTTGGCAAGTGCCCTCCTCCAGCGGCGGAACTGCGGTCACAGGATACAGGGTCCAGTGGAAGGAGGCGGCCGACAACTGGGACACTGCGGCCGACGTTTCCCAGGCGACGGTGACCGGAACATCCCACACCATCACCGGGTTGACCGGCGGGGTGGCGTATACGGTGCGCGTCATAGCCACCAACAACGCAGGTGACGGTCCCGCTTCAGTGGAAACCACTGGTACGCCTGCAGGAGGCGTATCGGAGCAGCAAGACGAAGAGCCTGAGAACAACGAGCCTATCGGCCTTCCCACGATCAGTGGGACGGCCCAGGCGGGACAGACGCTGGCGGCGAGCACGTCAGGTATCACCGACGCCGACGGGCTGATCAACGTCTCTTTCGACCACCAGTGGCTGGCCGACGGCGCCGACATCCCGGGGGCCACCGGCCCCAGCTACGACCTCACCACCTCGGAGGTGGGCAAGACCATCCAGGTGAAGGTGAGCTTCACCGACAACGCCAACAACAAGGAGACCCTGATCAGCGAGTCAACGGCTGTGGTAGCGGCCACCGTGCCGGGGGCACCGGAACACCTGAACGTGGTTCCCCATTACGCGGAGGCTCTGGACCTGTCCTGGCACGCGCCTGACAGCGGCGGCGGCTCCGACATCACCGGCTACAGGGTGCAGTGGAAGGAGGCCGGCGACAGCTGGGACACGGTCGCCGATGTCTCCGAGGAGTCCGTGACCGGCATCACCCACACCATCACCGGCTTGACCGGCGGCGTGAGGTACACCGTGCGGGTCGCAGCCGTAAACAGGGTAGGCGAAGGTCCCGCCTCTGCCGAAGCGACGGGAACGGCCGCCAAACCGCTGATCGCCAGCCTCGAGAATGAGCCGCAGAGCCACGACGGGGCCACCGCCTTCACCTTCGAGCTTCACTTTAGCGAGGATCTCGCCAACGACTTCAGCTACGAGACTCTCCGGGACGATGCCTTCAGCGTCTCGGGGGGAGAGGTGAACCGGGCCAAGCGCATTAACCCCGACAGCGACACTCGAAGCAAGAGTTGGCTCATCACCGCAACCCCCAGCGGGGACGGCGACTTCGTGGTCACCCTGCCCATCACTCCTGACTGCAACGCCAATGGCGCCATCTGCACTGAGGATGGGCGGAAGCTGTCGATCCCGCTGGAACTCACCGTCTCCGGACCGGGAGGATAGGGGCGGCGCGAACGAGGGGGACGTTGCCAGCGGCAGGCCGGTTACCGAAAACGGCCGCTGCCACGACTGGCCCCAGGAGCAAAGCGTATGACGTGATAACCTGAGGGCCTACACCGGCATCATCGACCGCATCCTGTAAGATGACCAGCGCATTGAGGGGCAGACCTGGGTCGACATCGACAGCCTTGACTACAGGTCCGACCGGCCGGAGCCTCATCCGGACCCGGAGTTCCACCGGGAGGCCAGGTGGAAGGTGACATCCAGCCTGAGCAGCCTGCTGGAAGCGATTCCCCCTACGAAGGAGACGATCCAGGTCCCCGGTGCTACATCTACTAACCTTTGGTGCTAGTTTGAAACGATTTTGAGAAAGCCACGAGGCTCCCATATGCTGTGAGTTGACACTCTCCACAGCAGGGAACCTCGTGAACATTGCCGATTTTATCACCGAACTTTACTGCAAGATAGACGATACCCTCCCGCCGGTGGCGCCCCATCCCCAGGCCCGGCTCTCCCTCAGCGAACTGGTCACTATCGGCGTACTCCACGCCATCAAGAACGTCAAGCAGCGTCCCTTCTACCATTGGCTCAAGGACAACTATGGCGATCTCTTCCCCAAACTGCCGGAGCGTACCCGCCTCTTCCGCCGACTGGAAACCCAATCCTGCTGGACCGGCTACTTCCTGGCCCAGCCGACCATTCTGGGCATCGCTGACAGCTATGGCGTTGAACTGTGCCATCCGGTGCGCTCCGGGCGCGATTTCCACCAGGCGGGCAAGAAGGGCAAGTCCAATCACCGCTGGATCGTTGGGGGCAAGCTCGGCATCGTGATCAACCAACTGGGATTGATCACTGATTGGGACTGTCGAACGGCCAACGTTCATGACCAGACCTTCCGACACCTGCTGGAACACTACGACGGACGGATGATCATCCTGGCCGACACCGGCTTTCACCACGCCAAAGGCGACCCGGCCAACGTCAAGATTTGCCGACGGGGAGAGTGGAACGTACGTATGGCGGTGGAAACCACCTTCTCCATGATGACTACCGTATGGGGCTGCAAGGTGATGCGACATCTGACCTGGCGCGGGTTTGAGGCGCATCTGGCCTACCTGATGATGGCCTTCAACATTCTGGTGCAGTGGGACGGACTGGAACCCGACGCAACTGGACGCATCCACCGCTCCATTGCTCAATTCGTCCTCTGACACTAACTAGCACCAATGGTTACTACGACGAGTCCGACCTGAACATTCGGATTGCGCCGGACTACTACTTCGCCAAGGACGTGAGCGAGTTCATCAAGCACTCCAGCGCCAAAGAGCGCAAGCAGGTGCCAAAGAAGTTCGTCAAGACTGTCTGGGTGCTTCCAGGGCGGATCAAGATCATTTACAGCATCCCGCTCCCCGAGACGCGGGAAAATCCAAGAACTCGGACACGGAGCCGGGTCCCCGAAGGGACCCGGCTCCGCCTTCTGCCCTTTTGAGCCCGCAGGTGCGGGGATGTACCCGGATCCGGCCTCCGCCAGACTGGGTGAGTCGGCTGGACTTCTAGCCTGAGGTAGCACGGCAGAATGGCCTGGGACGACACCAGAGCCACTGGTTCCCCCTTAACGGCTGTTTCCCGATAAATTCCACACGGAAGCGTCTGCGCGGAAACCAGAGCCTCTGAGAGCGTCGGAAGCGAAGGCGGCGATACGACGTCGCAACGACGAAGTTGATGACAGCAAGCCGTAGCGGATCCGATGCTGTGAATGGCACAATGTCAGGGTCGCTGACGAACGGCGGCGCTGGCCGTTCCTGACCAACGGAGCGGCCAGTTTCGTTTTCATTAGTCCCGATGAGCATGCTGATTGTTTTAGCCGCGGTCGCCGCGATAGAACCGCCATACACGACACCAGAGCCACCGGTTGCGACTGAACGGCCCTTTCCGATAAATTCCACACGGAAGCCATCTGCGCGAAACCAGATCCTCTGAGAGCACCATGCGCAGGAGGCAACGGGCAACCCGGCGACCAACCGCCGAACCACGCACGGGAAAACCCAGCGACAGCGCCTGGAAGCCCCCCGCACTGTGTCACGCCGACTACCAGGGCACCGAGATTTCATCGGATATACTCGAGCAGAATTCTCCATTACGCGCGACCCGCAAGGAGACGTCATGGGCACCTTCCGCATAACAGTTGAAATAGGCGACCCCCACGGCCGGAACTTCCAGCCCGTCGTCATGCTCGTCGACACCGGCGCCACTTTCACCAAGGTCCCCAGGAGCCTCCTCGAAGAACTAGCGGTTCCCGCCGAAAGCACCTACACCGCCGAACTCGCCGACGGCCGCCGCATCGAGCGCACCCGGGGCCGCACCATGATCCGACTCCACGGCAAGGAATTCCCCACTCCCGTCACCTTCGGAGAAGAGTCGGAGCAGAGCCTGCTCGGCGCCATGGCGCTCGAGGACGCCATGCTCGCGGCCGCCCCACACTCCCAGAGACTCATACCCGTAAACGCCCTCGAGATGCCGCACTCGCTCACTTAGGCCAAAGACCGCTGACCCGATCGAGATGGTAAGAGTTCCGCCACACTGCGAAGGCGAACCGAAGATGGCGGAGATCGAAAGCCCAAGAAACAGGTAAACTGTGGTTTATCAGGGTCATTAGGCAGGCGATTTGTTGCTGTTCTACGATCTTGTCACCCTCTAACTGGTCAGCGAAAATGTCCTTCTGATGAAGGACGTTACGTTGAACCAAAAAGAACAAGCCAGACTTTCCGTGCTGAACTCCGTTTTGGAATACCAGGTTCCCATCGCCCACGCCGCAGAGCTGCTGAGGGTGACGCCACGCCCGTCGGATGCTGGCGGCCTACCGGGAGCATGGCGCCGCCGCGCTGGCCCACGGCAACCGCGGCCGACGTCCCCACAACGCCACTCTGCCCGCCGAGGCCACTGTGGTGGTGCAACTGGCGACGGAGCGCTACGAGGGCGCCAACCACACCCACCTCACCGAGTTGCTCAGGGAGAGGGAGGGCACCGAGTGGAGCCGGCCCACGGTGCGGCGCATTCTCACCAGGGCGTGTATCGGTAGTCCCCGCAGCCGGCGCTCGCCGCAACACCGTTTCCGCCGCCAGCGCATGCCACAAGCTGGGATGCTGATCCAACTGGACGGCAGCCATCACGCCTGGTTGGAGGACCGGGGACCCAAGTTCGCTCTGCTGCCGGCGGTGGACGACGCCACCAGCGCCGTGGTCAACGCCGTGTTTTGCACCAGCGAGACCACCGCCGGCTACTTCACGTTGCTGGAGGGCCTGATCGAGGACTGGGGCATCCCCCTGGCGCTGTACAGCGACCGACACGCGGTATTCAAGCACAACGCCCGCAAGCCGGAGACCGCGGCGGAAGCCACCCAGTTCACCCGGTCCCTGCAGGAATTGGGGATTCGACAGATATTCGCCCGGTCGCCACAGGCCAAGGGTCGTGTGGAACGGGCGGCGGGGACCTTCCAGGATCGGCTGGTAACCGAACTGCGCGTGGCTGATGCCAGAACCCTGGATCAGGCCACGGCGGTGCTGCCGGACTTCCTGCCCCGCTACAACGGCCGTTTCGCCGTGCAGCCCGAGCATCCGGAACCGTCCTACCGCCCAGCTGATCCCGATCTGTCCCTGCGGGAAGTCCTATGCTTCAAGGACACCCGCAAGGTGTCCCGGGACAACACGGTGAAGTACAACTGGCGGGTCCTCCAACTGCTGCCTGATGCCGAACGCACCAGCTACGCTGGCCTGCGGGTGGCGGTGCTGGAACGTCCCGACGGCGAGCTCATCGTCAGGTACGAGGGTCGTCGCGTGGCCACCCAGGAACCGCCGCCGCGCATGGGCGCCCTGTGGGCGGGTGTAACCGCCTGGTCCCCGGGACCGGAACTCAAACGCGTTGTCAGCAGCGTGGGGGATCATCACATCAGCAGATCCCAACAACGCCGTCTGGCCGCGTTGGACCGGTGCGTCCGGCTGAGACTGCCCACCAACCTGCCGCTGGCAAGGACCCTGCCGCCAGGGACACCGCCAGCGAAGTATCGAACCCGTGGACACGTACGCCCACACCAACCCAACTGGCCCCATGGAAGGCGATCCAGAAAGGCCGGCTAAAAGGGCTATCCCTCGCGCCATCTCCCGTGAACTGGGCATATCTCGCGTGACCGTGCGCAAGTACGCCTACGCCGAGAAACCGCCCACGAAGAAACTCAGCGCCAAAGAACGCGCCAAGTTCATGGCGCTACGCGAATCCTCCACCGTCGCCAACTAGCCATGCGGACATTTTCGCTTTCCACTTAATAAGGACCGAATCGCTGGACAACAACACATTGAAAGCACGATGGTGGGCGCAGCCCCATACACCGACGGCAACCCACAGCGCCAAATTGATCGGGTGATCCGGACCGCCCTGGAGTTCGATATCGACATAGATATGCACCTAGACTTCGGACCGGATGCCGAACACATGGATATGAACTACGTGTGCGAGCTGACCGACTGTTACGGATATGGAGGCCGCGTCGCCATCGGGCACGTCACCAAGCTTGCCTTGCCGCCCCGATACGCTTCCCAGGAGCAGGCGCAGCAGCTGGCGTCATCCGAGGTAGCAGTAACCGTACTGCCGGCAACCGACCTTTACCTGATGGGCAGGCACCAGGACCATTCAATCATGCGTGGCGTCTCTCCGGCCCACCATCTGCTGGGAGAGGGGGTGAACTGCTCGCTATCCACCAACAACGTGCTCAACCCCGAGTTACCGTGCCTCAGCCGGGAAACCGCCCGACCAAAGACTCAAAGCCAAGAAACGCGCAAAACTCAAGGCACAACACAAATCCACCGCCGTTGCCAACCAGCACGCGGACATTTTCGTACTCCATATTGAACCGGACCGAACGCTGGACAACAACCAATCTACAGATCAGATCAGTTGACTTGCCAAACCCGTCTGCACAGGGCACTGGGCGCATTGGCAGTTATGAATTCCTGATGAGCCTGAGGTGAAGGGTCGTATTGCGTCGCATTCTGTTCGAGCACCAGACGAATGGACCCTGCGCAGCACCTGCGATTGATCCGCCCTCTGGCGGCGGTGGGCGCTAGATGAGGAGGATCAGCAAGAGGCAAACTTGCCGCGCAGTTAGCCGATAACTGCGTACATGCAATTGTGGCTCCGGGTAGTACGCTCCGTATGCCCGCAACGATATCCGACCGTGGAGTTCCGTACCTTCCCCGGCCGATTGAAAAAACTATGAAGTTCGGCTCGACAGCTTGGCTCAGCCTGTTGGCAAACTGCCAGGGATCTGCACGGGATGGGCGCCCACCGTGATGCGGGAAGATCAAGACGTCGCATTTGGGCGATGGGAAAGCCTCAAGAAGATTCTCCAGACCCACCGCGTCAATATCCCCGGTTAGCATCACCCTTGGTTCCGAGCAATGTGTAATGCGGGCCACCACAGACATGGAGTTGGAGGTTAACTCACGTCCCTTGACGTCGGTGCCCCCGGGCCCAGCCATCGCCACGGCTGGGCTGGGGTATAGTATTTCGACTTGGACCTCTCCCCGTGAGAACTCTTGAGTGTCGCTCGTCGTAATTCCTACAACCACGCGTGTCGCTGTCCTTTCAGTAGCATCGGCAACTGCGAACTGGAGGTCCTTCCATATCTCAGAGTCCTTGGTTGAATCTGAGTTCAAATGCACTTGGCGCACGTGCACTTTTCCTGACGACAATAGCGACACGAGCCCGGATAGGTGATCAGCGTCGGCATGAGAGATTATGACCTCGTCAATTTCAGTAATGCCGCTTTCACGCAGGAATTCCAATAGCGTTGCCCCGGATCCCGCATCGAAGATCATGGTGCCGATTGCGTCTTGAAGCACCACACATAACCCGTGGCCTACGTCAAGGATCGTGAGGTTAGGCGAGGATGTTGTCATGCTGTGGCCCTTTAGCCGGCTCAAAACCTTCGAAATACAAGTCCCCAGCATCCTCAGCACCGATGTTGACCCTTGCAAAAAAGCGAAGCCCCAACCCATCACTTCGCCCCTCCGGCAAAACGTTTCTGTGCCTGCCTAGAAGTTCGGCGGGGAACCGCACCGCTTCACCTGGGCGCCAGCCTGGAATGATGGCATCCAATACATCTTCCCCACCCTCAGTATCTTTTGCCACGACACGAACAAGGGTACGCCAGGCCCTTCGGCTTGGCGACAGCTCGCCTCTGATCTCATCGGAGCAAATTTGGATGGCATCGGCAAGCTGATCTGGTCCCAATTGGTCCCTTGCAAGGAGAATGGGGATCTTGCTTCGGTATTTTCGTATCGAAACGTTTTGGTCAACCTTGAAGTACTGGCTGATCAGCACAGCCGGAAAAGCGCTCCCATAGAGTTCAGCAACAAGTTCAGCTCCGCTGAATGACGCGAGCCCCCGTGGACTCAACCTGTGGTCGCAGATCGCTGCGTTGGCGTTTCCTCTGATTTGAACAATGGCGTCATGAATGCTGACGAGCGGGGGTTCTACGTCAATCGGCTCGTATCCGGCATCTTGAAGCAGGACCTTCATCGCTGCGGCCGCGGTGGGGTCGTCATCGACAAGAGCAACTCGGGACTGTTCTTTAATCATACCTCTGCTCCCAACAACGGCAGGGTCATCACGATCTCTGCGCCTCCCAATTCTCCCTCTGCGATCGCATGCACGTCACCCCCGAGATCGGAGATCGAGTCTCTGACAATAGTCAACCCGAGGCCCGTTCCTTCGGGTACGCTGGTGCGTCCGGGGAGCCAGATTTCTTCGATAGGCAAATTGACGATACCTGGACCATTGTCCTTAACGGAAACGAGGAGGGTGCTCTCACTAACTTGTGTCGTGACCACTAGCGTTCTTTCAAGTTGAGGTTGCTGCTGTTGAGCAAACGCGTTGATGGCGTTAGTGATTAGGTTGCTCAGGACCGACTCCAATGCGGCAACGCTCCCCCATACCTTTGGATGTCCATCGACGAGCCGCACGTCGCATGAGATCTTGGCATCCTCAAGAAACGGCTGGAAAAGCTCAACGACGTCCAGAATAACCGCGTGTATGTCGACCTCACCGAATCGTCGCTTCTCCCTTCGAAGGAGCGCCAGAGGAAAGGAAGCATAGCTTTCCAATGCCCTCGCCGATTGCAGGACGATTGTCACAGGCAGCTCCAGGGTTTCCGGATAAGCCGCTCCCAGTGCTCTTTTGCCTCGACGGCCGATGCTCTGCGCCATGTTCTTGATTTGATCGACCGGCTTGGCAGCCTCATGGGCAAACACCGCTATGGTGGTTCCCAAACTGGCCAGGGTACGATACAGTTGCAGATCCTCCCGCAGGATCACTTCTCGCCTCTGTCTGACCGTTTCCAGGTTCTGGACAGCATCTGAGACGCGCGAACGCTCCTCCGGTGACAGTTTATCTACTTCCGTGCGGAGCTTATCCCGGGCCCGCGTGACACCTGACGAGGATTTAGCTCTGTCCTCGCGCCTCCTGATCTCGCGCTGCGCGAGTCGTTGGCGGGCCATCCATTCCAATGACTCTATCGCAAACCGCCGCGTCTCGGTGAAGGCCGTGCTCTCCAGAAAGCCCGTGCGGTCAGTCTTTTCGGTGAGAATCTGATCCGGATCGGAGACGATAACGCGGCCGATTGACGTGTTCGTGGAAGGCCGCTCCTCCGGGTTCCGGTTTCTCAGCAAGTTCATGTCCAACCAATCGTGCCCGGCATCACCGTATGGGTGAACTCGCAACCCCCTATGGTAGAAGTGGACACCTCCGATGACGTCAAGCCAGTTTCTCACCTCCGTGACGGTCGCTCGGCGATTGGCGAAGCTCGCACCGTCCAGCAGGAATGCCCATAATTCGAACGTGGAACGCACGGTGTAGTACTTTGATTGTGAAAGATCGGCGTGTTGTCCTGACCACCGCAGCACATTGGTCCTGGGATCGTACACATCGACGTGTGAACGCCCGTTGTCGTCCAGTTCCGCGTGCAGGTAGTAAACAGCATCATCGAAGTATGCATTCTGGACTCGCTGCTCGAGGTCAGAAAACGCGGGAGAAACCAATATAGGGTGAAATCCCTGGCTATCGTCAAAGGGATCGGCCAGTAGCAACAGTGCCCTGGCAAGCCGTTCAACTTCTCTTCTGCCAAAGGTCACATGAAGGCCCGTTACTATGATGGAGGTGCCTGGTCTTTCGCAAGTTGGTCCTCCAATGATCTCCAGATCAACGTTCTCCACCACGTCAATCGCGTCGTACTTGGACCAGTCGATCACCAGCTTGTACTCAGTCATGGGTTCTGACGCTGGACGCGTTCGCAGTGTGACCTGACGGCCCATGCGCAGCGCTGCCAACCTACCCAATCCCTTTTCCCCGACTGGTCTTCGGCCCAGGGGCGTCAGGCTGCGGCCCGGTTTGTTTGATCTCCCAAGGACGAGCCAGCCCGACCGGATGGCATCTGCATCCATGCCCGTTCCATCGTCTTCAATGCGCAGAGTACCTCCTGGTCGGTCCACGTTTTCCAATTCAACCCGACAATTCACAGCGTCGGCGTCGTAGGAATTGCGGACCAACTCAACGATGCCCTGTTCGATTTGTGGAACAAGCTCTTCGCCAAGGCGGCGCAGGATGTCCGGGGAGAATCGAAGGTGTTCGCCTGTCATCTCAGTCGTCCTGCAAAGGAAGTTCTTTCATAGCCCGGACGGTCAGATGACGACATCTGATCCGATGGTCAAGCCACTGATCCGTCGCGTCACTTCTCAGCCAATCCAATATCTGTTCACAGGTGTCGAGGCTCGCGTCGTTGGGTTTAACTACAATCAGGTGGTTCTCCACGGCAACCGGCCTGTCGCCGAATATCACCGTGCCCACCGCACGACCGGGATCACCCGGCCGTGAAGTTCTGCGCACAGCTATGAACGGCGGCAAGAATGCAGTTCCATTGAAGCGTGTCTTGCGGAGGCTCTCCACATTGACCCGTCCCCATCTGGGTAAGCCCTGCGCATGCAAATAGGGATGCCATTTCCCTCGGTTGCGGTGACGATGCGGCACAAGAGATCCAACGGAGACATCGGCAATGGAGCCTAAGGTGCAGCTGACCTTCTCATTGTCGGGCTCAGACCAACGGGTCATCGAGGGTTCGCGGTCATCACTGCGAATTGTACCTTCAAACAAGAATACGTCCACGTCTGCCCATGGGTCAAATATGCCCCAAATGGAGACACGGCCGACGATCAGACGCTGGTTCACGTGATCACGCCATTTTTCATACCTGGATCCTGATCTCAATACGTCGGGCAATATTGCCGCCAGGCTGGCGCCCTTCTGACACGTAGACAGCATTTGATCCACAAACACGGCTGCCGCCGAGACTTGCCCGCTGGACCACTTCAGCCCCTGCGGTGTCTGGATGAGGTTGAACGGGGGGTTGAGTACGATATGTGTCGCGCTTGCGCAATCCGGAGAGATTGCCAATCCGTCCCCGACTCTCAATCCGGGGAACCAGGATTTGGTGTCCGTCAGTTCCGCGGCGACGTTCCATCGCCCGCGCACAGCAGCAGCGAGGATAAGCCTTGCCCTAGCGGCACGAACGAACTCCGGATACAGGTCGAGACCGAAAAGCCGAGCCCCCCATGCTTCCAGCGTTTCCGGCAGGCTGGTCTCGATGGGCAATCGGCGGGAGCAAGCCAGCAACAGGTCGCCAGACCCGCAGGCCGGATCGAGGATCCGGGAACTATCATCAATGGCTTCTCCAAAAGTACCGACTAGCTCGTCCGACAGGCTTGCGCCACTAAAAAAAGCTCCGGTTGATTTACGCGTGTATAGGTCGATATTTTCGCGGAGGGCTTGACCCGGCCCCCCGTCTAGAGCATGTTCAGCCTGAACCTGCAGGTCATCAAAACCGAAAGATAAACCTGATCCGATCAGCCGCTCGATCGAGTTGACGTAGGCAGCATACGGCTGCATCAACGACAAGTCGTTCGCAGGGAGTGAATTAATCATTTGGCGCTCCCTGCCAAATCACTGGGGTGGCATTCGCCGGGCCGCGCTCACCAAGCAAGTAGTCAGAAAGGGCTCGGCTACATCTCGGCCATTCCCGGTTAATGATGGATCGAACTGTCTGGCCGGTGAAGGCTCTTGACAATTGTCTCAGACTGCTAGTGTTTGCCATGTTCTAGCGTTCCGTTACCGTTGCATAGCTGGAACTTTCGTGCGCATCAGAGGCATTCGAACTGAGGGAATCTCCGGACCTTATCCACGCATCCACTCGGAAAGCTGAAACTTCCAGAAGCGACCCGCCCGGCCCGCCGGAATCCCTTTGATGTCGATCGGTTGGTACCCGACGTGCCCACCTACCCTAAGGTGCAGGGTGACTTCAGCGATAGATATCGAGTGAGCACCTCTTGCTGCCTTGGACCAATCAGTTTTCGCCCCTTGTTATGCGGCTCACAGACGGCAAGCATGGGCCAATGTATCGGAACGTCGTGCAGAGCGTCAATCTACAGGCGGCCTCACGCGTACCCGGTTAGCCCCAACGGTTGCCGAAAGCCTCGACGATGTGGCGGCTTTGCTGGCCAAGGTGACCCCTCCGTTGAACCAGACGTAGTCTCGGCTCCCTGAATCGGCGAGTAACGAAATCGCCTCTACTCTTACCTGACCGAGTTCGCCGGATCCTGCGTGGCAGTTCCCGAGCAACGGCCGCTGGACAAATCCACGCTCGCACGCGCGATACCGACGGCGGTGCGCGACGCGATAGCGCTGAAACGGGAACCACAGGACGCAGATTACTGACAGCAGCCCATAGCGCGTTCTATGACCGCACCGATAGACTCGTGGAAACTTCCGTTCTACGAGTCAGATTATGCCAACACCCCGCGAGTTCCCCTATATCTGGGCCACCTGGCTGCCCCGCCTGCTCGTCGGCGACCGCTCCTGCGAGTGGGCCGTCTGGTTCAAGGCGCATTACCAGGACTTCGACCGTCAGCCCTCCGACTTCGACGCCACTGACTGGCAGATCCGCCACACGGCTTTGCTGAACCAACAGACGGAACTGTGGCAACGGCGCGGCTACGAAGTATCCGTAGAGCAACAGAACGCGTTCCGGTTGCGCGGCGAAACGGCCATCCTGGCGGGACGCGCCGACCTCATAGCCAAGGACGGCAATCGTATCGACATCATCGACGTGAAGACTGGCCAGCCCCAGGGATGGCACCGCGCCCAGATGATGATCTACATGTACGCCGTCTGGCATGACCTGGACCTCAGCCGCGGCACGCATCTGGGCGGTGAGATCGTCTACCTGGACAAGAGCGTCAAGATCGCGCCGGGCCCCGTACACAGAGGATTCGTCAACGACTTGGTCGCATTGATCCGACGACTGGCCAGCGATGAACCGGCCCGCAAGGTCCCGAGCGCCCAGGAATGCCGGTTCTGCGAGATCAGCGCGCTGGAATGTCCCGAGCGCGTCGACGACGAGCCGGTTCGCGCGATGACGACCGACGATTTCTACCGACGGATCGCCTGTCCGTAAACTGCGAGCGACATAGGAGAAGGAGCGCCAAGGATGTACCAGCCCTACCACCAACGACTGCCACAGTCCATCAGATTGCTGGACAGACTGGACCGTCAACGCGCCCGGATCAACGCCGATTACGTGGCGCACGCAGTGTGCAACGGCGTCGGGTACTTCATCGCGGAGAACCTCGTCGCGATACTGCGGGCCGTCCCGAAGACGGACGGGACTTACCGGGCGGTGGTTGCCGAGGCCCGCGAGCATGGAGGCGATGTACCCGAAGCGGAACTCGCCAGGTGGATCGCCGAAGGGAACGCAGACATACGGGCGTGCAACGACGAAACCGCCTACGCCAGATTCACTCGGAAATTCGAGGAACTGAAACGAGATCGGCGCGGCTCGTAGCGAGGTTCTCGACGCGCTGAAACACTACGGGACGCTCAACGCGAATAGCGGACCTGGCAGCGTAAACCGCCTGTGCAGAGCCGGCGTCATTGCTGACGACGGTTCCGCGTTCAAGGTCACCGGCCGCCCGAGGGACGGCGGACGGACTCCTATGGGAGAGGAGATTCAACAGTGAATTGGGAAGAGATAATCGGGTTCGCCCGGGAGATGGCCACGAAGACACCGCCGGACCATCTGCACCACATCTGGCTCCGCCTGTCCGTCAGCTCGGCATACTACGCCATGTACCACGGGTTCGCCCGCAGCAACGCGGACCTTCTGGTTGGTTCCTCGGAAGCGGAACGCAACCTGCCGGAATGGACCCTAATCTATATGGCGCTGGGTGACGATACTGCTGCCGAGCGGGCGGAGGGCGACTACATCGGCTACGGCGAGGACATTCGCAATTTCGTTGAAGAGTTCGTCCTGCTGAGCCGACAGCGGCTGCTTGCCGAACAAGACCCATGGGTCAGCTACACCGCCGACGAAGCCTTGGCCTGGATCGATCGGGCCGAGAACGCCGTCATCGCGTTTCTGTCCGCAGATGCGGCACAACGGCGTGCCCTTGCCCTTCAAGTGGTAGCAGAGCGCCAAGAGTAACGGCGACCTGGGGAACCGCAAAACTCGCGATGTGGTGAGACAGTAAGGACGCCCGAGTGTGCGAATTCCGCGACATCGAAAGCTTGGAGGGGCTGGATCGCGTGCGCTAACCCGATTTGCACATCGAGGCGACAGACGACTCCTAATCGGCGTTTGAGCCGACCAAGTAATGCCAGAATCAAGCGGCTCCGTGGTGCTGTTTTTATGTTAGCAGTACCGCAAGAGCGGGATATCCTGCGAGATCGTTTATCCAGACCTCGGGCAAGGCATACCACAAGGGAGCGTTGATCGACGATTTGTCAAACGGCTCGGCGCCTTGATCCGGTGTATGTCCCGGCGATAGGTCATCCCTGCCCGTGACCTGCGCGAGCGAGTGCAGATCCTGCGACATTACAGCTGGGGATTGCCGAGAACGAGTGGCACCAACGGGGGCGCCGAAAAAGGGGATGGCCCAGACTTTCCAAACGAGCAGGCTCCGACGTATCGGCCCTCTGGAACGCGCCCACAGCCACAGAGTCCGACTGAGGAACCCACGGGTACAAGCAAGGGCCACCGAGTCAACCAAAATCGAAATGGAGCCGCGTGGGGAAAGCTGCGCATCGACTACGACGACCCAACAAGAACCACGGATTGCGCACGACGCCGGACAAGATCCTTCCCCGCCAGACTTCGTTTGTGTAAAACGCCAAGAACTATGTACGAGTGATCGGCGAAATCGCCAGGAACTATAGGCCAGTTCTGTTGTTGTCCAGCGATTCGGTCCTGTTAAGTGGAAAGCGAAAATGTCCGCATGGCTAGTTGGCGACGGTGGGGGAGTTGCGTAGCGCCTGAAGCTTGGCGCGTTCTTTGGCGCTGAGTTTCTTGGTTGGCGGTTTCTTGGCGTAGGCGTACTTGCGCACGGTCACGCGGGATATGCCCAGTTCACGGGATATGGCGCGCAGGGACAGCCCCTTCAGCCGGCCCTTCTGGATTGCCTTCCACCGGGCCAGTTGGGTTGGCGTGGGTGTACGTGTCCACGGGTTCGATACTTCGCTGGCGGTGTCCCTGGCGGCAGGGTCCTTGCCGGAGACAGGTTTGCGGGCAGGCTCGGTCGGACGCACCAGTTCCAGGGCGGCCAGGCGGTGTTGTTGGGACCTGCTGATGTGGTGATCCCCCACGCTGCTGACGACGCGTTTGAGTTCCGGTCCCGGGGACCAGGCGGTTACCCCAGCCCACAGGGCGCCCATGCGCGGCGGCGGTTCCTGGGTGGCCACCCGGCGGCCCTCGTACCCGACGATGAGCTCGCCGTCGGGCCGTTCCAGCACCTCCACCCGCAGGCCAGCGTAGCTGGTGCGTTCGGCATCAGGCAGCAGTTGGAGGACCCGCCAGTTGTACTTCACCGTGTTGTCCCGGGACACCTTGCGGGTGTCCTTGAAGCACAGGGTCTCCGGCAGGGACAGATCGGGATTCGCCCGGCGGTATGCCGGTTCCGGATGCTCGGACTGCACGGCGAACCGGGCGTTGTAGCGGGGCAGGAAGTCCTGCAGCACCGCCGTGGCCTGATCCAGGGTTCTGGCATCAGCCACGCGCAGTTCGGTTACCAGCCGATCCTGGAAGGTCCCCGCCGCCCGTTCCACACGACCCTTGGCCTGTGGCGACCGGGCGAATATCTGTCGAATCCCCAATTCCTGCAGGGACCGGGTGAACTGGGTGGCTTCCGCCGCGGTCTCCGGCTTGCGGGCGTTGTGCTTGAATACCGCGTGTCGGTCGCTGTACAGCGCCAGGGGGATGCCCCAGTCCTCGATCAGGCCCTCCAGCAACGTGAAGTAGCCGGCGGTGGTCTCGCTGGTGCAAAACACGGCGTTGACCACGGCGCTGGTGGCGTCGTCCACCGCCGGCAGCAGGGTGAATTTGGGGCCTCGGTCCTCCAGCCAGGCGTGATGGCTGCCGTCCAGCTGGATCAGCATCCCAGCTCGTGGCATCCGCTGACGGCGGAAACGGTGCTGTGGTGAGCGCCGGCTGCGGGGACTGCCGATGCCCGCCTTGGTGAGAATGCGCCGCACTGTGGGCCGGCTCCACTCGGTGCCCTCCCTCTCCCTGAGCAACTCGGTGAGGTGGGTGTGGTTGGCGCCCTCGTAGCGCTCCGTCGCCAGTTGCACCACCACAGTGGCCTCGGCGGGCAGAGTGGCGTTGTGGGGACGTCGGCCGCGGTTGCCGTGGGCCAGCGCGGCGGCGCCATGCTCCCGGTAGGCCGCCAGCATCCGACGGGCGTGGCGTCACCCTCAGCAGCTCTGCGGCGTGGGCGATGGGAACCTGGTATTCCAAAACGGAGTTCAGCACGGAAAGTCTGGCTTGTTCTTTTTGGTTCAACGTAACGTCCTTCATCAGAAGGACATTTTCGCTGACCAGTTAATGGATGACAGAATCGTAGAACAGCAACACACTGACAAGGCCAGAATGCCGTCCAGCAGAGCCAGCACCGGCCTATCGTCGCGCAGGCTTTCGACGGCGTCGGCCAGTCGCTCCACCTCCCGCACCGTACGCCGCGTGGCGAGCAGCGGGCCGGCAATCAGCGTCTCGCCGGATGCGCCGTCCGGAGGCTGCAGGTAGAGGTCGTTGTCCTCCACGGCCAGGGCGGGCTCGCTGAACAGCTGGCATCCGAAGTCTCGGCCATAGGTGACGATCCGCCCGCCCAGGTTGATGAGAAAGCAGCGCGGGGGCAGGTGGCGATCCACATCGATGTGGGAGCCGTCCACGGACACGGCGGTCCAGTCAGTGGGAACCTCGGACGGGGATATGCTGCCCAGCAGGCCCTCGGGGCCGGTGCGGGCGGAGATGCAGGGAGGCCGGCCCACCGCGGAAGTGCGGAAGGAGGCCTCGTCGGCGGGGACGGTGAGCGCCCGGTCGATGGCATCGCCCAGGCGTCGGCCACGAGCGACGGCGGAGTCCGCCACGCCGTCCATGGCGGACAGCAGCTGGTGGGTGGTCAGTCCCAGGTCCAGCGCCACGATTGTGATGGGAAAGGGATCAGGGGAGGACGCCGATGCGGAACTTCTTCGTGCCGCACTCTGTGCACACGGAGCGGGTGGCGGGCCGGCCGTTCTTCATGGTGACGGCCTCGATATCCTTGGACCCGGTCCTGGTCTTGCACTTCACGCAGTAAATCTCCACGGGTTCGGACGGGGTGGTCATGGGTGAATTCTCCGGCATGGAATGACATAATTCTAACCGATGCGGCAGTGGGGTCGGCGGCCACGCCGTCAGGCGGCGTCCTCCGCGGCCTGGCTGCGGAGACGTGAACGAACACGGCGGTACGTTCAGCATGGCGAAGATGAGCTTTGAGATCGAGGGCAGCGCCGACGAGGTGATCGGTGTCCTGCGGCAGCTCGGGACCGCGGGGGCCGACGCAACGGTGGGAGACGCCGACCGGTCAAACGGGGAACCTGCTGACGACGTCGGGGAGACTACGCCAGCCGCGGGGGCGCCGGATAGCGCGATGCCTGAGGAAGAGGTTGCCGGGGAATGGACGGAGGCTCTGGCCCGCGATTTCCTGTCCGGCCTGCAGCCCACGGCGCGGCGGATGGCGCTGCAGGTGTGGCGGGCGGGCGCTGCGGGCATCCATCGGAGCGCCCTGTGCCAGCGTGAGGAGCTTACGCCAGGGGAGCTGCGTTCGCTGCTGATGCGGATGGGCCACGCGCTGCGGAGGCTTCAGCGGGAGCAGGGGATGACGTTGACCCGGCCGGTGGCGGCCAACAGCCCGCTGCAGAGCTACTTCGTCGATGCCGATTTCGCCGCGGTAGCGGATTCCCGGATGTTCAGCGATGGAGGGGCGGACCGGCTGGTCGACGACACGGAGACTCCCTGAGGACTGCCATTGTTGGACGTGTGGGGAAGCCGGTCGTGCGACGATTGTGGAACGCGCTGACGATGATGGTGTGCCTGTGGCTGGCGTTGGCCTGTGGAATGGACGCCGACGATCGGATGGTGCGCAGGTACGCCGAGTGCATGGTGGACACCAACACCGCGCTGCACCGGCTGATAGTGTCCGGAGCAGTGGGGACCGTGGCGCTGAGCGATGACGCGGTGGAGGAGGGGCTGCGGGGGCGACTGTCGCGGGGAGAGGTCACGATGGCGGAGATCAGGGCCGGCCACGCCCGTTACTGCGATTAGGAGCGGACGTGAGTTGGGCGTCAACCGCTTGGACAACCCGCGCCAGTGACCAGGTTTGGACCTGCGGGGATACGATCAGCGGCCACGCGTCATCAGGTGCGGCGAGTTCAGGTTGCGGTAGGGTCGGAGCGATCCTACAATAATTTTCGTCGGGCAATTGTGGCATTTGCGCGACACCCCCTATAGCAGAGCCGTCCGCGGGGATAATCTGCGGACGGCTTTCTATTGTCTCCGGCCCGGCTGTCTTGGGCTGGACCGGCGGGGATTTGGCATCAAACGAGTGGTGGCGCGACGGTAATTTCAGCGCTGCGCGTGGCTGCCAAGACGGCGGCCAGCGAGACGGTGGGAGAGCGGCGCCGCGGCGTTCCGCTATCCTTGGACGGAGCCACGGAGGACGGAGCAACTGAGTGTTCCCTGCAGACGGGCATGGGTTTCCTGACGGCCACAGGCGGACGTCTCGAACCGGAAGGGAGTGATTTTCGATGCAGACCGCAGTCGCGGTGACCGACGGGATGGGCCGGCAAAGCCAGGGTGTCCTGGTGGCCATCGACTGGGAGAGCATCCGGCGTGGCGCTCAGCTCTACCATCGCACCGTCACGCCGGCCGAGCTTTGCCGCGCCATGCCGGATGTGGGCGGCGTATCCGGCGAGGTGATGGGCGGCAAGGCCTTCGGCGACTGGACGGTGCGGGCTGATGACAGTCGAAAGTTCACCGAGGCGGGCATGGTCCTGTATCGCGCTCCCCGCACCGGTGCGGGGAAGGACCGGACTGACCCGGCCATATTGCTGGAGGTCTACGAATGGATCCGGGACCGGGAGGACTGCGGCACGGTGATCCTGGGCTCGGGGGACGCCGGCTACCAGGTCCTGGTGGACCGGGCGCGGATGTACGGAAAACGCATCGTGCTGTGCGCCTTCAGCCAGTCGGTGTCCCGGGACATGCTGGCCACGGCGCCGCTGTTTCCCCTGGAGGCGGAACTGGGCATTCAGCTGGCGGAGCATGGCGATGTGAACGTGTCCGTTCAACAGGTGCAGGGAGAGGAAGAAGCTGGCGTTGACGACGCCTTGGAGCGGTTCGTGCGGGAGATGGACCGGCTGGAGAGCCGCATGAACTTCGTGGGTCACAGCATGCTGGTGAACCAGTGGATGCTGGAGTGGGGTCTCGCCTGGAACGAGCATGAGTGTCGCAAGCTGGTCGACGAGTACCAGCAGGCTGGGATCGTGGAACGCCACGAGGTGGTCAACCGGAGCAACCCCGACTGGCCCACGTCGGCGATCCGGCTGGTGCGGACCAATGAGGCGGTGCGATGCGCCCCTGGATTCAGCGACGGGCCTGCGTCAGATCCGGTGGGGGTGAATTCATGACTCCGGGAGGATGGAAAGCGCGGAAGGTGCGGCAACATCGGGGATTGCCATAAGGCCCCAGTTGGAGAGGTATTGCATTGGACCGGCACGAAATCCAGACGGAGGTGAACCCGACCCGCGACCAATGACTCGCGTTGCATCACGCCTTCCGGAGCTACTGCGAAGCCAGGCCGTGGGAACGGCTGTCCAACGAGGACGTGCTGGTGGTCAATGACCCCCTGGGACGCTTCAAGGGATACTGCGTGGCGCTGGGCGACGGTGGCGTCGCGTACGGCCTGGGAGTTTACCTGGGCGACCGGGGCTTGCTGAATTACCTGGCCACCATGACGTCGCAGGAGGAGCTGTCCGGCGTGGAAGCGCTGGAACGGGGTCTGGCGCTGTCCGCGGTGCTTGGGGACCGTGAGGAGTTGGGCAACAGGGAACGGAAGGCCATGCGCGAATTGGGCCTCCGGTATCGGGGCCGGGGCAGTTGGCCGGTATTCCGCAGCGTTATTCCAGGGCACTGGCCCTGGTACCTGAGCGGCGACGCGGCCCGCTTCCTGACCGTGGCGCTGGACAACGTCCGGGACGTCGCCGAGCGGATAGGGCAGGGTCTGCTCGACCTCTACGCCGGTCGGGATCCGGGCGAGGTGCTGACCCGGTCGCTGCGGGACGGCGTGTGGCAGGACGAGTGGGAACCGCTGCGGCCGCCGGCGCTGCCCGCCGAGGAGCACCGGGCGGACACGGACCGGGTGCGATCGATCGGCAGGTCGACGCCCGTGGGCTCGGCGGTGTGGGAGGTGACGGCGTCGTACATTCCCACCGGAGTGCAGGATGGGAGAGGCGAGCGGCCCTACATGCCCACGCTGGTGATGGTGATCGAGCGCGGCTCCGGGTTGATCCTCGCCGTGCGCATGCTGGGTCGGGTTCCGTCGTCGTCGGAGCGGCAGGAGCCGATGCTGGAGTTGCTGGAGGGGTCGGACCGGTTGCCGGGCGCGGTGGTGTGCGACCGGGAGGAAACCGCCGCATTGCTGGCGCCCATCACCCGCGCGCTGGACATCGGGCTCTACGTCGGACCCACGCCGGCGCTGGATGCCGTCAGGGAAGACCTGCTGGCGGCTGTTCTGCGATGACCGGACCTTTTCGAACCGGGCGCCTGACGCCGTGGATGCGAAATTACGTGAACAATGTTATCGGAACCAAATCCGGTATTATCTGGCGGGACGATCCACGGTGCCCGCGGAACCATAGACATCCTCCAGGGCCGCATAGATCTCGGCCAATATGCCCTCTCGTGCGTTTTCGCCCAGTTCGTCACGGCCTCCCAGCTCGTTGTTGACTTCGAAGAACGACTGCGTCAACTCCGCGAAGAATTCCCGGCCTCCGTCAACGGCCATGGCGAAGGTACCGGGCCAGAGACCGGCTTCGCGAGCGCGGTTGAACAACTCCCGCCACTCTCCCTTGGCCGCGCCGTCGAACCCAAGGTTCTCGATGGCGTGCGCCCACTCGTGGACCGTGATGTCCTCGGCCCAAAAGCGTGTCCGGTCCTCAACCAGGCCGAGTAGATTTTCCTCGGACGTCACGGTGGTGGTCTGTCCCCGAATGCCTCCCGCTCCCCGCACCCTAAACGAATCGTATGGGTTCCCGTTGGGGTCATTCCGCCCTTGCAGGTAGCTCAATTCCGGTATCTCGGTGATGTAGCGGTCTTTCGGGATGATGGCCAGGGACGCGCCGGCGTCCGCCATACGCTGGGTGATGTCCGGTCGGTGCGCCAACATGAGGCCTACGATACCGGCGGCGACTTCCACCGCCTCTGGGTCAACATCTGCGGAGGCCTTGATCTTGATACCGTCTACGTCGACAACCTGAGTGTAGTACGGCTCTGGAGTCGGCGTCGGTTCCGGCGTAGGCTTCGGCATGGGCGTAGACGTGGGTTCCAGTGTGGGCTCTGGTGTAGGAGTTGGAGTGGGTTCCGTCGTTGGCGCGGGTGTGGATGTGGCGGTGGGAATCGGGGGATCCGTTGGCATTGGCGCATTGGTGGGCATCGGGGTGGGGGACGCCGTGGGCGCAGCCAACACGCGTTCCGTGGGCGTTGGTTCCAGTGTTGGTTTGGGAGTAACGGGCGTCGTCGGGGAAGGAGTCGCCGTCACCACGACAACTACGGGAGTCGCCACCGTTTGGCTAACTCCGGGACCGGAAGTGGGTGTCCCGTCGCAACCCAACGACGCCATCAACAGGACCAGGCATACGCTGAGGAGCGTGGTACGTTGTCGGGAGGACGTTCCAAGCAGGGAACAAGCTATTGGCAGGAATCCAGGCATCAGCTGACAATCAGAAACGTGGGGCTCTGTTGCCTGCAAGATAGGATCTCGCGGGGAAACCCAGTTTACCTGATCGATCTCTTGCGAACCGAAATTCGGGCCTAGTCTGGCGTTCACCGGCACCTGACGTAAAGTCCCTTGCGCGAACCACTGTGGGTTTCAAGCGACCGCCTCGAAAGTGGATACCTCGACATGGGGCGCGGCAAAAATGTCGAAGAAACCGTTGTTATAATCTGCCGCCATGTTGCGTTATGACGCCGCGCATTTATTGAAAGGAACGTAACAAAATGCAAAACCGAAATCTAGTCGAGCAAGGCCGCGCTTTCGCACGCGCATTCAGAAACGCTTGGCGCACTGAGATGGTCCAAGACCCAAGGTATGCGATCGTTGAATATAACGACCGGGATGCCCTGGTCCGCCGCGCGAGTGATCAGGTCACCGGTGGCCATAGGATGGAGACTGACCTTTTTCTGATTCGGCGGAATATGAACGTGCCGGTGGGCTATGATCGACGTGTTTTCTTGGAGCTGAAATCCGGTTTGACCGGTGTCCTTTACGATTGGTTTTTCGATCAAACTATCGAACCCAGGTACGATGAAGCGCGAGAGTTGTATCGCCAGGTAACCTATGAACGCATCCCTCCGATTGCCCGTAGAGGTGATGTTTTTGAGCTCAACGCCGCCGAGTTGTGGAGGTACATCATCCTTGATGAAAACGGTGTATTCGATGGCGGCACTCCGGATGATCACGGCTACGTGGATTTCTATGTCGCGGTTGTTGTATACGCGGGTTTTCGCGCGCCGGAACAGGGGCGGCTGTTCGCCCAGTGGGTGCGCGACATCCGCATTTGGGCGCCCTACTGTCCCCAAAACCAAGATCCTGAGGCTCCCGGAAACATATTAGCTAACGTCAACTTGGCGGATTTTGGAACATTGAGCGAAAACCTCTGCCGAGGATTGGAGATGGAACCTGCGTTGGCTATGGCGATTGAGCAGCGGACCATCCTCAATGCGCTAAATGAGCCGTTGCTGAGACAGGGCTCTGGTTGATGTTCAGCAATTCGGCTTTACCGAAGTCGCTGGCGGCGGCGGTCGATCATGGATCCTATGCCACTGCTTTAAACACCATAAGTCGGCTCTGGCGACAATCGTAATGTATGGGTACGGTCGTATTAGGGAGTGACGGGCTGAGCAATGAGGTGGGGTGGGACAGGGTGGCCTTTTCCTGTACGCCTGCGATAGTTTTCGCAGACCAAGGGCGGTTGGAACCTCTCGGGCTGGGAAAGGAGCCGTCCCAGGCGGTGCCCACGAACGGTCCGTGGGAAGGAGACGGCACTGCCCCGGGTTGACCGGGCAGCACTTACGGGGTAAGTTGGCGCCCAAGGGCAGGGAGGCCTGCGCGTATGATGAAGACACTAGGCGAGCGGATTCGGGAACTTCGAGAGGAGCAGGACCTGTCCCTGCGGGAATTAGCCGGTAAGATCCGAGTGTCAGCGGCGTTCATGTCAGATGTCGAGCTCAACCGCCGCTATCCCTCCGACAAGCATCTCAGGGAGATTGCCCAACATCTGGGGACTGAGTTGGCGGACCTTCAGCAGCACGACACCCGGCCTCCAGTGCGAGAACTCCGCAGGGCGGCCCTCTCTGACCCGCAATACGGTTTCGCCTTCCGGCAGATGATGGACAAGCAGGTCAGCGCCAAAGAAATCTTGGAATTCATCGAAAGTCGGGATCGGGACAGGCAGGGACGAGAGAATTGACCGGAGCGAAGATAATCAGAGCGCGGACAGGTCCTTTCTTGGAGCAACACTACTATGAAGGTACCGCGTTCGAAGACATGGCGATGGTTGAACTCAGCAGCGTCGGTCTTCTTCCCGAGATACCGGAACCGGTGCGCGTAGATCGGTTCATCGAGAAACGGTTCGGCATCGTTCCCGAGTATGGGGACCTTCCTCCTGGAGTCATGGGGTTCACCAAGTTTGGCCCATCGGAAATTGAGATGGTCCTGATCTCCCGAGCGCTGGCGGATGAAGGGAGACGGTCTGCGGAACGCCTGATCAACAGCACCTTGGCTCACGAAGCCGGCCATATGATTATGCACAACGGCCTGTTCACCCTCCAGGTCCGAGAGGGGGAGCATACCCTGCTGCCGAGTGACATCGACGTCGAAAGGGGAGAAATCAAGTGTCGCTCGGACATCGTGAAGGGTGGTGATCGAGCTGAAAAACCCCCGCGTTACGACGGACGATGGTGGGAATACCAGGCCAATCAGATGATCGGGACGCTGCTCATGCCACGAGCGCTGGTTTATGAAGCCGTTGACCCGTTGCTTGCGTCTCCGGGGCTCATGGGCATGAAGGTGCTGGAAACAAACCGCAGAGAGGATGCCGCGAGGCTTCTGGCCGAGGTGTTTGACGTGAATCCGGCGGCCGGCCGGATCCGTGTGGCGAAGCTTTTTCCTGAGATTCCGGAGGGGCAGTTGACGCTGTAAAATTTTTTGGATACGCTGTTAACATTGTACGCTGACAGTGAGCAGAAACAGAGATTCAAACACCCATGGAGGTGACAGCATGGTTCAGCGTGCCACGGACGAAACCTACAAATACGAAATCGATATCGAGGGTGCGTTGAAACCCTGGGATAGCGATCACATCACTACCGAGCAGATCGCTGCCTTGGGCGGGTGGGACCCTTCAGAGGGCGTGATCCTGGTGGACGAGGACAACAATGAACGCACCCTCAAACCTGGCGAAGTGGTGAAACTGGAGGAAGGCATGGCCTTCTCCAAGAAGGTCATGTTCAAGCGGGGATAGGCGGTATGAACGAGCGCATCGGGGCGGAACTGGCGCTGATTCGTCACCGGTTTCCGGAAGTGGAGTACCTTGGCGAGCACTGCTGGTTTCGTGTGCCCTCCTATCCACTGCCCGAGGGTTGGAACCGGCACGAGACGGATGTGGCCTTCCAGATAGCCCCGGGATACCCGGGGCAACCGCCTTACGGTTTCTACGTTCCGTCCGGGATCCTGTTCCAAAGCAACAGGCCGAATAACTACACCGAACCGGTGGCGAATCAGCCTCCATTTGGCGGGACCTGGGGACAGTTTTCCTGGGCTCCCGCTGATGGGCAATGGAAACCAACGGCGGACATCCGGCAGGGGTCCAATCTGCTCAACTGGGTGGTCGGGTTCGGAGAGAGGTTCCGAGATGGTCAATAACGTCCAGCGTATCGTTCTGCGACTGCCGGGGGACGATTGGCGCCGGATTTGGCAGCACCTATTTGGCGATGGTTCGTGTGATGAGGCGGCCGGCTTTCTGTTCGCCAGGCACCGGACTGAAGACGCAGAGCAAATCTTTGAAACTATCGAATGGTATCCGGTGCCGCCCGATGGGTATGGGGTGCGCAACGAATTTCATTTTGAGTTGACCGACGAGGTTCGCGCTCATGTCATCAAACGCGCCCACGATCTGGGAGCGTGCATCGTTGAGGTCCACTCGCACGGCGGCCCATTGCCGGCCGCGTTTTCACCCAGTGATCTATGGGGATTTCGAGAATTCGTACCGCACGTGTGGTGGCGCCTGAAGGGGCGTCCTTATCTGGCGTTGGTTGCCACAAGGCGGGACTTCGATGGCCTGGCCTGGCGTGGCTGGCGGGACCGGAAGATCCTCAGCGTCTGGATGGCATTGTGGTTGACGGGCAGGTGCTCACGCCTACGGGACTTTCGTCTCTTGCGCGGGGCGATTATGGATACTGAACGATACGACCGGAATATCCGGTTCTTCGGTAAAGAGGGGCAGGTCAGGCTGGGAGCAGCCAGTGTCGCGGTTGTGGGCGTCGGTGGCCTTGGGACTCACGTCGTGCAGCAACTGGCTCTGCTGGGCGTGGGCCGACTGGGCCTTGTCGACAAGGGTGAACTGAAAGAAAGCAGCCGGAACCGCTACATCGGTGCCCGTCATGATGATCCGGTGCCGGGGTCTCCCAAAGTTTTCATTGGGGAACGGCTGGCGCGTGAGATAAACCCCCATATCGAAGTCGAGACTGTCCATGATCAGTTGGCCAGCCAGGCTGCCTTCGAGATGGTCAAGGGCTATGATTGCGTCTTCGGCTGCTTGGACAATGACGCCGCCAGGTTGTTTCTCAACGAGCTGTGCTTGGCCTATGGCAAGCCCTATTTCGATCTGGCGTCAGATATTTCGATCGGAGGGGCCCAGTATGGCGGCAGGGTCTGCGTAGTGTGGCGCGACGCCGGGTGTCTGGTCTGCTACGGCGAGATCGATGCAACTGAAGCCAATCTGGACTCCATGACCGAGGAGCAACGCCAGGATCATGAGGCGATTTACGGGGTGCGTACTGAGGCTTTGGGTGAAGCGGGTCCCTCGGTAGTATCCATCAACGGCATGGTCGCTTCGCTGGCGGTAACTGAGTTCATTCCGGTGGCCACTGGAACGAAGGATGAGCCTAGGCAATTCCTGAAGTACCACGGGCATAGGGGTATCGTGACCATCGTTGCTGACGAGCCCACACCGGACTGCTATTTCTGCGTCGGGGTTCGTGATAAAGGCGAGGCTGCGGGCCTAAGCCGGTATTTGAAGAGACCGGACGTGAACGGGGTTGATTGTTGATATGGCCATCCGCGGTACGCATCGGCAGGTAAGAATCTACGGTGAAGCCGTTGACGAGAGTGGACTTCCATTACCTGATCAAAGTCCTATTCCGATGTGATGCGATTGCCCTGCTTACACTGTGCGACCGTAAGAGAGGAGTGCAACGAATTGGATAAAGTTGACGATCGAATTCAGTTCAGTGCCAATGATCTGGTTAATCATCTGGCCTGCCGGCACCTCACGGATCTGAACCATGAGGTCGCGAGCGGCCTTCGTGTTGCTCCCAGCGGTTGGGACCCCGCGCTGGCGCTGTTGCGAGAGCGGGGTTTGGCACACGAACAGGCCTACATTGAACACCTGAAGGACCGAGGCGAGCAGGTGACCGTCATCGAAGGGGTGGGCGTTGATGACGGATCGTTTGCGGATACCATGGCTGCCATGCGTGCGGGCGACCAGGTCATTTATCAGGCGGCCCTGCGGCATGGCTGTTTTGCCGGCCGCGCCGACATCCTGCGCCGAGTGGACGTGCCCAGCGCACTGGGCGAATGGTCCTACGAGGTGACCGACACCAAGCTCGCCCGAGATACCCGCAGCGGCACCATCCTGCAGTTGTCGCTTTATTCGGATCTGATCGGAGCTTTGCAGGGGAAGATTCCCGAGTTCATGTACGTGGTGGCTCCATGGACGGAGTTCCAGCCGCAGCAATACCGCACCAGCGATTACGCGGCCTATTACCGGTTCATCAGGCGCTGGCTCGAGAGGTCCATCGATGGGGCCGGTATGTCCGGTGTCTATCCGGACCCCAGGGAACACTGCGGCGTGTGCCGTTGGTCTGACCAGTGCTCGCGGCGCCGGCGAGAGGATGATCACCTCTGCTTGGTGGCTGGCATATCAACCTCCCAGATTACCGAGCTGACGGAACGAGCCATAGACCGCACCGCGAGGCTGGCCACGGAGCCATTGCCGATAACCTGGCAGCCGAAGCGGGGCGCCCAAACGGGTTACGCAAGGGTCCGGGAACAGGCGAGACTCCAGGTAGAGAGCCGGGGCAAGGACGTTCCGCTGTACGAGATGCTGCCTCCGGAACCCGAGAGCGGCCTGGCCTTGCTGCCCGAACCCACGGTGGCCGACATCTTCCTTGACCTGGAGGGCGATCCCTTCGTCGGGCGCGCGGGCCTGGAGTACCTGATCGGTTGCCTGACTGTTGATGAGAACGGTCAGGCGGACTACTCGGCGCTCTGGGGGTTCGACCAGGAAGCGGAGAAGCGGAACTTCGAGGAATTCGTCGATTGGGTGATGAAACGTTGGGAAGAGTATCCCGGCTTGCATATCTACCATTTCGCTCCCTACGAACGCAGCGCTTTCAAGAGGCTGATGTGTCGATACGCCACCCGCGAGGAGGAGGTGGACCGGATGCTTCGCGCCGGTCTGTTCGTCGATCTCTACCGGGTGGTGCGTGGCGGTCTGCGAGCCGGTATCGAGAGTTATTCCATCAAGGAACTGGAGCAGTTCTTCGGTTTCGCCCGTCAGGTGCCGCTCAGCGCGGCCAACTCGGCGCTCTTCGCCCTGTCCCGGGCGCTGGAGTTCGGAGACGCCGACGCCATCGAAGGAACCGATATGGAAGCGGTGGCTGGATACAACCGGGATGATTGCGCGTCGACGCTGCACCTCAGGGAGTGGTTGGAGAGTATTCGGAGTCGGCTGGTGGCAGAAGGAGAGCCGATCGCAAGACCTGTGTTTGATGACGGCGCAGCCTCCGAAGAAATCAGTGAACGGCAGCAGACGATCCAGGCGCTGGCAGACCGCATAGCCGGGGACGTGGACCCCTGGGAAGATGACAAGGATCCCCAGCAGTACGGGCGCTGGGTGTTGGCGAATATTCTGGACTGGCACCGCAGGGAAGAGAAGGCAACGTGGTGGGAATATTTCCGTCTCAGCGAACTGTCCGTTGAAGAGTTGAGCAACGAACGCGCCGCCTTGGCTGGCCTTGAGTTTGTTGGAAAAGTCGATGCCCCTGGCCGCACGCCGGTGCATCGCTACCGTTTCCCGGTGCAGGAGACCAATCTGCGAGCAAGCCAAACCCTGCGCGCCGCGGGAGGCGACCCTCTGGGGACCTTAGTGTCCCTGGACGCCGAGAGTTATACCATCGACATCAAGAAGCTGGGCAGAACTGCTGACGTGCATCCGCCTGCGGTGTTCGCCCATGACCGTGTGGACCCCAAGGTGCTGCAGGAGGCGTTGCTGTGCTTGGGGCAGTACGTGGCTGACCAGGGCATCACCAGCGACGGTCCGTACCGCGCCGCCCGGGAACTGTTGCAACGCAAGGCGCCAGATCTTGGAGGCGAACCGATACGCGCAACCGGGGAGACCGCCTTGGACGCTGCCCTCCGTATCGCGGGAAAAGGTGATTTCGGCGTGCTACCGATACAGGGCCCGCCCGGCACCGGCAAGACCTATACTGCGGCGCGCATGATATGCGAGTTGGTCCGCAAGGGCCGTCGTGTGGGGATCACGGCCAACAGCCACAAAGTCATCGCTAATCTGTTGGACGAGGTCATGAGCGCTGCGGAGTCAAGCTCGCTCGATCTGCGAGCGGTGCGCAAGATCAGCAGCGACCCAGAGGAGGCAACGCCGGCGGGCGTAACGCTGACGAAGGATAATGGGCGGGTGTTTCAGGAGCTGGCTGGCTCCTGTCAGGTGGGCGCCGGAACAGCCTGGCTGTGGGCCAGGCCCGAGGCGATGGATGTCGTTGACGTGCTGTTCGTGGACGAGGCGGCGCAAATGTCTCTGGCCAACGTCCTGGCGGTTTCCCACGCGGGCCGGAACCTGGTCCTCGTCGGCGACCCGCAGCAATTGGACCAGCCGACACAGGGGGTTCATCCGGAAGGAACCGACGGGTCCGCTCTGGGCCATCTGCTTGGAGACCGCCAGACCATCAGCCAGGAGCAGGGGCTGTTTCTGGAAGAAACCTGGCGGCTACATCCGGACGTCTGCGCCTTCACATCCGAGGTTTTCTACGAGGACAAGCTCGCGGTGCGGCCTGGCTTGGATAGGCAGCACATAGTTTCCTCAGGCCCCATCACGGGCACCGGTTTGCGGTTCGTCCCGGTGTCGCACCACGGCAACCAGAGCTCGTCCGTGGAGGAGGTTGAAGCGGTGGTTTCCTTGGTCAATGGATTGACCGACGGCGCTTCACGATGGATTGACCGGGATGGGCTGGAACATACCATCGGTCTCGATGATGTTCTTATCATCGCTCCCTATAACGCCCAAGTCTTCAAGATACGGGAACGGCTGCCGGGCGCGAACGTGGGTACGGTGGACAAATTCCAGGGGCAGGAAGCTCCGGTCGTAGTCTATTCGATGGCGACCTCCGCTCCGGAAGAGGCTCCCCATGGCATGGAGTTTCTCTACAGTCTGAACCGATTGAATGTGGCCACATCCCGAGCGCGCTGCGTGTGCATCCTGGTGGGTTCCCCTGAGCTGTTCACCCCGGAATGCCGCTCCCCTCGGCAGATGCAGCTGGCCAATGCGTTCTGTCGCTACCGGGAATTGGCTACCACATAGGATCAGCTGGAGCAGCGAAGCGTTACATCGAAACATATTCTCTACGACGAGGCTAGCTTTGCCTTGACAGGTGCCGGCTCGGTGTCAATAATTCGGCTACGCGCGTGCTGACACTCATCGATCCTTCCCTGCCGGTGGGGGGATTTGTTTTTGGTTAAGCGAGTGACACCGCCTCATGATTTCATGTCGGATACCGTGCGAAGGATCTGACCTGGAAGACGGCCCCAACGATGTATGAATCATTGACCAATGCCGGGCACCCCTACGGTCATTCAATTCGAGCGGCTGTAGGGATATTGTCGGGTGCTGTGGGCGCACGCCCGGTTTACAGGCTGAGCGAATTGATGGCGACTAACGTGGTACGTCATTCGGAAGGCCAATCGGATGCGGAATTGGCTGCGTGGGGAATGGTGTCCATATGGGTAACCGGGGTAGTCACCGGAAACTTGGACGTGGACGCAACGTTTAGCGAAGCGGAGGAATGGTTCCTGGTCCCTGATAGTCCGGCCAGGTTGTCCGACCTTTGGTCGAGTCACGTCATGAGGGAGGCGGAAAAAGCTCTACCTGGTGTGATCGACCCAGAGATCGCTCTGAATATGTTGCCGTACATCCTGGACCCTCACGGCCCTGGAAGCAGGGCGAGCGTCATGCGCGATCCATCAACAGCTTCCGCCAGAATGAAAAAAAGGGCGAACGGATCGTTCTATACGCCCGTTGATGTGGCCCGATACATGGTCGCGAATTCGTTCGCCTCACTTGGTGGTGCCGTCGTCCCGACCGTTTATGATCCCGCCTGTGGGACGGGCGTTTTCCTCAAGGCCGGGCTCCGAGAGTTACAAAGCAGGGGCAAATTACCAAACAGCCTGACCGCGGCAACTCAGCATTTGTTCGGGACAGATATCGCACTCTGGCCGTTGGACGCGTCCGCTTTCGTATTGCTGGCCGAAATCTTGGTATCTGATGGAAACAGTGTAGGACAGCCATACGAGATTTGGTGGAAACTCCGTCAGAATTTGAGACACGCTGACGCTTTGACGATTCAACCTTTTGTCATCGTTGATGAGCGATACGATGCTGACGACGGGGGTGCAAATCGGCTCGCGTTGTCCGAGTTATTTCCCGCCATGAGAGAATCTCCCACCGTGATCGTTGGCAATCCTCCGTATGCTGACATTGGTGAAAATCCTCACTCTGCACAAATCGTTCAGTCCCTCAAAACCATGCAGGTCAAACCCCACCCAAACGCAGAAGTTTACGTCGGGTTTGTCGAGCAGATGATAAGGTTGGCGAACCGGGAGCAATTTTCTGGTTGCCTCGTCTTGCCCCTTTCGGTCGCGTACAGCATTGGGTCTCAATTTGTGTCTGTGCGTCAGATCATCCAGCAAACCGCCGGCCACTGGCGATTCGCTTTCTTCGATAGAGAGCCGCAAGCCCTGTTCGGTGAGGATGTGAAGACTCGCAATGCCATTGCTTTTTGGAAACGAGATGAAACGTCGGAAACTCCGGTCATCTTTAGTGGCCCCTTGAGAAGATGGCGAGGACCTTCTCGTGCCGCGATGTTTAAGCGCATCAAATTCACGGAGATTCCCTCGGATATCCAAGGTGGCATCCCTAAACTAGAAGGAAACCAACAGGTTTCCGCCTTCGAAATTTTACGCAACCGGTGGGACCGCCTTGAACGGGCGATACTGGGCGTCGGACGGGTAAGCCTCGCCGAGACGCTCATGGGGGATGACCGCTCCGTGTTTGTCGGCAGCACTGCGTACAATTTCCTGAACGTTTTTCTGCGGCCCCCTCGTTCCTTATTCCCGCCCGAGACCCAACTTTCTGAAAACGCTTTACATGAAATCCGCTGCGGATCGACGACTGATGCGCTGGTGGTCTTCGGGATGTTGACGAGCCATCTCGCCTATTGGTTGTGGCAGACTTACGGCGACGGCTTTCATGTCTCGCGGCGATTTCTTACCGATTTTCCATTTGGTGTAGACGTATTGGGGAGCCCAAGCGCTGAACCGTTAGCCACCATCGGAGCGAGGTTGTGGTCGGACATCAGCCTCGAACCCATCATCAGCCTTAACCGAGGACGCACATCACTGGGATATGATCCATCAGGCCGTGCTGACCTCCGTACGGCTGTGGACACCACGTTAGTCGATGTTGCGGGGATTGAAAGGGGCTTCGTGGAAGAACTCGAGCAGTGTACGAAATTGACTAGATCGGCGAGCCATTGAAACGGCTTGCGCCGATCACACGATGTGCAGGACTAAAGATATGACCACCCCACCAGACACAGACGCCAAGGAAACGAGTAGGCTTTCCAAAGAGGAGTGGCGCGAATATACCAAGACCGTTTGGGCGATAGCCAACGTTAGGCGGGATGACCACCCGGCAGTATTCCCAGAAGAAATACCGTTGCGCCTGGCGAAGATGTTCAGTTTCGTCGGTGAAACCGTACTTGATCCATTTGCTGGGATTGGGACGACCGCTAGGGCGGTGATACCGATCGGGAGGCAGTCAGTCTGCGTGGACCAGAACTCAACGTACGTAGAAACCATCGAAAGGGAATGCCGTCCATTGTGCCGCAAGCACGGTTTGGAGCACAGTGCCCTTCGAGCGGTGCATGGGGACAGCCGCAAACTGGATTTTCTCGGGGATGAGAGCGTCGATCTTATCGTTACGAGCCCGCCGTATTGGGACAAGGCGGACTATGGCGAATCAGAGGACAATCTGGGTGCCACAGAAAGTTACTCCTCGTTTCTCGCGGGAGTGATACCCGTGTTCCAGGAGTGCTTCCGAGTGTTGAAGCCAGGGCGAAAGGTCTGCATCGTAACTGCGAACGTCAATCAGCATACCGAGCACGGGCTCCTGACGTTTCCATTGGCGACGGATTTCGCTACATTGCTCCGAAACATCGGATTCTTTATGGTGAACGAGATCATTTGGTCCAAAGACGGCACTGGTGGCAGGTGGGGTTCGCACGGGAGCCAAAGGCCAATTTTCGGGAGTTATCCATATCCGCCGAACCTGCTGTTTAAGAACGTTCACGAGTACATTCTGGTTTTTGCTAAGACTAGCGAAACCAAGAAAAAAGGCCCAACGGTCAAGATTTACGACGAGTTGACTGAGGGCCTGGAACGAGTGCTCTTTGAAAAAGCCCGTGATGAGAGACATTCCCATTGATCGTCTCCCAACGACTGCCGTGCTGTTGAGCAGAGCATGGACATTGAATTGCACATACAGGATCCGAGCCATCCGGACCCCACATACCTGCTTGAAACTATAGTCGCCGCAGCGGTTGGAGCCTCCACTTGGCGCGGGATTTACGCGTTTGCCACCCGAGAAGGCGTAAATTGGCTATTTGCCGAACCTGCTATCAACCAGTTGGTAACCGAAGGGCGCGACATTGATCTCTTGGTCGGCATCGACGCCGTGACCAACAGAAACGCGCTGGAACGCCTACGCGAATTGGAAGGGCTCGGCCAGAGCTTCAGACCCCGAGTATTTTGGAACGATTTTGCACCGCTGTTTCATCCCAAAATCTCCGAATTTACCTATCCAGACGGGCGTCATAAGGTCATAGTTGGTTCCGGGAACCTGACGCCGGGCGGATGGATGAACAACATCGAGGATTTCACGGTTATATCCGCCGAAGCCGGCGAAATCCTCAACACGGTGGAGTTGGACGATTTTTGGCAACGCCATGCTGACGCAATCAGGGTTATCGACGAAGAGGCCTTGGAGCGTGCCGCACGAAACGTGATAGCGAGACGTGGTAACGGCATAAGGTCGACGAGACCAGTTCCGCCTCGAAGGATTGCGCGGTTAGTTCCCGGGCAAGAAGAGGGTGGTCCTGTCAGGGCCGACCGTATCCTGATCGCCCAGGTACCACGAGCGGGCAATAGGTGGTCTCAGGTACACCTCAACGGCGAGGTCGTCCGACGTTACTTCCGAATTACAGATTTAGATGTTCAGCGAGTTTACTTGACCAGAGTGATGCCAGATGGCACGCGGTCCGATGTCGAAGTGAGGCAATGCCTGCTGAGTGCTACCAACAGAAACCACAGGATAGAGTTCGGAGCGGCGACAGGCATCATATACCCGGCTGCGGCACCTGTGTTGGTATTGAGGGAAAGGCAGGTCCGGGTTTTCGATTATGTGCTAGTTTTACCGGGCGAGGAAGGATACGACCAATTGATCGCTGTTACGAACGAGCTGCCGCAGGTGGGACCGGGTGTGCCTCGCGTGATAACCGATCTAAACCGACTTGACCAGGCATGGGCTGAGTGCCAGTTGCTCACGCCCGATGATTTTGAAAACGAAGTAATGTAGCTTCACCCTCCCCTGATTTCGGACGGTATGGCAATCCTCGTCGGAATCTCAATCAGGGCAACGTCGTGGCCCTGCACCAAACAGCCTGTGTCGTGTCGGACTCCCGTTTGAAGTCCCAGCGCCGGCACCGTCAGGGTCAGCATCTTATCACCAGCGTTGGCTCGGCCGGAGGACGCAACCATGCACCAACAAGGTGGAACAATCGAGAATGCCTTGGACAGTATCGCTTCGCACGAATACGTCCTTCCTGCCATCCAACGGGAGTTCGTTTGGCAGCCCGAGCAGGTTTGCAATTTATTCGATAGCCTGATGCAAGGCTATCCGTTCGGCGAGTTTATGCTCTGGCGCGTGGCGCCGGAAAATTCCGGGAAATACCGCTGGTACGACTTCGTCCGCAACTACCACCAGCGTGACAATCCCCATTGTCCGGAGCTGGCAGCCATCCACGACAAGCCCCTTACGGCGGTGCTAGATGGTCAACAGCGCCTGACCGCGTTCAACATAGGGCTGCGCGGTTCGATGGCGCGTAAGCTCCCTCACAAGTGGTGGAACAGCTCAGATGCCTTCCCGCCGCGTGTCTTAGCGCTGGATTTGCTGGCTTCTGCGGATCCAGACGAGGAAGGCAACCGCTATTGCTTCGAATTTATCGTCCCAGATCGGATCGGCATTGAGGGCGACCGCCTGTGGTTCCGAGTGTCGGATGTTTTGGCCATGGAAGCTGGCCCAGCCATGCTGAACTGGCTGACTCAGTACGGGCTCGACCAAGAACAGTTGAGCAAAGCGTTTGAGACCCTCTTCCGTTTGTATCAAGCTATCCGCGTCGATCAGGTCGTCGCGTTCTACGAAGAGAAAAGCCAGGACATCGAGCGAGTCCTGAACATATTCATTCGCTGCAACAGTGGCGGCACCCAGCTTTCCTATTCCAACCTGCTCCTCAGCATCGCGGTATCTCAGTGGAAGAAGCTGGACGCCAGGGGTGAAGTCTACGGACTGGTCGATGAGATGAACAAGGTTAGGGCGGGACTGCTGTTCAACGCCGACTTCGTCTTGAAAGCCGGCCTGATGCTGTCCGACATAGCCAGCGTCGGGTTCAAGGTGGAGAATTTCACTTACGACAACATGGCGGTGCTGGAAGACAACTGGCCCGACATTCGCCAGGCTTTAATGGAAACAGTGGAGCTGGTGGATAGCTTCGGGTTCGACAGCCGAACCATCCAAGCCACCAATTCGTTGCTGCCGATCGCGTACTACCTCTATAAGAAAGGTGCCCCAGTCACCTTTGCAACCAGTGACCATTTCGTGAATGATCGCAAAGCCATACGCGGGTGGTTGACCAGGTCCATTCTGAAGGAATCGGGAATCTGGGGCAGCGGGCTGGACACATTGCTCACTGCGTTGCGGGAAATCATTCGCTACTCCGACCTGAGCGAGTTCCCGGCTGAAGCCCTACGGCACATCATGGCTCAAGGAGGGAAGACCTTAGATTTCGTTGAAGAGGAGATTCAAGAACTTGCCGATATACGGTTTGGAGACCGGCGCATATTCCCGTTGTTGACGATGCTGTTTCCATACTTATACTCTCACGACGGTTCAGACGTTGACCATGTATTTCCCAAGAGCCGGTTCACGCCTACTCGTCTCAAGGGAGCCGGCGTTGACGAAGAGCAATTAGACGAATTCCGAGACCAGGCGGATCGTCTGGCCAACTTGCAGTTGTTGGACAGGACGGTTAACCATGAAAAACGCGCCACGTTACCGTCAAAATGGCTGGACGTCCATTGCCCTAGTCCCGAGGCCCGTAGGGTCTACTGCGATCGCCACCAGCTTGGTGACGTGCCCGCGAAAGTCACCGAGTTCACGAGATTCTATTCCCAGCGCAGGGAACGGCTGGTGGAGCGTATCAGGGACCTGGTGAACACAGTCTGACGACTTTCGATGCACTGCAGACTAGGGACAATGCCACGCGACAAAGTTGATAATCTCTTGGGTATTACGGATCAGGGTCGAGTTGGTTCTTTCCAATTGGCGTGCTGTATTGAGCACTTTAAAGGGGGCTGCAGGGCCGACCCTGCGGACTCGCCGAGGGTGTAGCGGCCGACCGTGCCGCCGTCCTGTTCCCAGCGGCTCTGGCGATGGCCTTGACCCGCCGGGCGATCTGGAACTCCGACAGCCTGAAGACTTTCTCATCGCCATATACCCACGCCGGCTGGATGGCGGTCAGGGCCTGCACGGCGGCGGGGATAATGGCCGCCAACGCGCCCTGGGCCTCGGCGTCGGTCTTAGAGCAGACTACGGTGATGCGGCCGGAGCCGTCATCCCAGGTCAAGGACGCCGCCTCGGACCGGCGTAGTCCCGCGTCGGAGAGCACGGTCACCAGGGCCACGTCGAACTTGGCCCGCTCCGCAGCCTGCTCTGTCCCACCTCGTTGCACCAGCCGGCGAAGCTGCGCCACTGGTGATAGACGACAATAAAGAATGCCGCACTGTGTTAGGCACCTTGACAGTCCGCGCAATCGCCGGGCACCATCGGATGACGAACCTACGTACTCAACCGGCACTGGTTGACATGACACAAGAGGTAGAAACAGGATGATAAACCGCTCAGAGCGACTGCTGGCGACGGAAAGTTCGTCTGGCTGGCAGAAGCCCGATGTCGCAGATCAAGATCTCCAGTTCCGGATGACCCGGAGCGTTTTAGATGAATTTGTGGAGGAACACAGTGCGTCTGATGTCCTGCGAGAGTTGGCACAGAACGAATTTGACGCTCAGGGCACTAGCATGGAGATTGTATTTGGCGCAGATTCTTTGCATGTCCGTGGAAACGGCGTTCCTATCGATGCCGCAGGATGGAAGCGGCTTAGCGTCATGCTCGGCCAAGGGCAAGTAGCAGGATCTGATCAGTTTATTAGACCGAAGACTAACGGCATCGGATCAAAGAATTTTGGTCTAAAATCGCTGTTCTCGTTTGGTCCACAAATTTTCATTCGGTCGGGAGGGCTGCAAACGGTCCTAGATTATCACAGAGGAACTTTGCCCAAGCCGCGGCCCGAACTCGATTCCAAACGCAAACCCGGCGTCGATATCCAAGTACCGTACCGGACAGTCGTCGACGGCAATTTGAGGCCATTTGGATTGGAGGAAGAGAAGATCGCCTTTGAGCAGTTTTCACAAAGCCTAATCCCTACGCTGATGAAGCTCGTCGTCGCTGACTCACCAACACAACTGAAACGGCTCGTGGTGAAGTCTGAGCGCCACGACCGAAGAATTACGTGGACGCAGTCGGCCAAGAAGATCGACTGCTCCACACGCTACGTAACTGGAATAGAGCGGACCCTAAAAGTGGTGCGTAGCCAACTAGACAACAGCAACTCCAGTCAACAAACGACTAGGGAGACTGAATTTCAAAAATCGTTCGAGGTGCCAGCAGAGTTTCGACACGTTAAATTTGCAAGCTATTTCAGAGCATCGAGCCGCAACAGGGTCAAGGTCTGCATATCGGTAAGGATGAAAGGAAGCCGAATAGACCTTAGTCATCCTGGTCAACTCTTCTATCCAATTGGGGTTCCCGATGGACGGAGCGGAAACAGCATCAGTCTTAGTGCCCCCTTCAAAATGGATATGGATAGGAGCGCAATATTGGGTGACGATCCATGGAACCGATGGCTATTGCAATGTGCAGCCGATCTGACTATGGATCTTCTCACCTCCGATTGGCTCGAGCGATTTGGTGCGGCCGCTTACTTGGCATCCTGGCCCAATGACATTCATCCGGAGTATTGCAAAGCATATTGCGCAGCCCTTTCTGAATTCCTCGCCGGCGAGGAATGTTGGCCCACTCGGGATGTCGTAAAGGGAAGAAATCGGCGAACCTTATTCAACAAAGCAAGTGGGATCGTCATACCAGCTTCTGAAGAACTTGACGATTATCTAAGCCCGAAACGTTACCTCGATCCGCGATTAGCTCAAAATGAACTCGTTCTAAAGATGGCGATGGAATTCGGCGCTCGACGATTTACCATCAACTCGCTGATCCGGTTGCGGTGCGCAGGAAAAGAGGGTGGAAACTTGACCACCCACCTTGGCAAGTCCGAGGCAAATTATTGGTACACAAACTACCCAAATGATTGGGTAGACGTTAAGCGGCAAAAGCGGTTCGCGCACGCTTTGGACGTCTCTGCGCGGCAACGTAAACTTTCCAGGCAAAATCGCGAAGATCTGAGAAAAGCTAGTACTACCCTGAACGCCGCAGCCGGCTTATCCGCCCCGAACGCGCCGCTTTGGGTGGTTCAAGGTGGTGTAGCACCGGGCGTAGATCTTGAACCTACGCAACGGCTGCACCCTGATTTGGTCCAATACAAGGTCCTACCTGAGCTTTGCGAAACATTCGACATTAAGACTTGGGTTCGCCAGACCGCAGAAGACATTCGCTCAGGCACTGCTTCTCCAACCCAACGAGATGCGTTGTACGCGTACGTTATCGAGAGGAGCGGGCAGTTTGACCAGACCACTAAAGCCGTTTTGAAACAGTCCCCTATATTGAAAACTGACAGCGGCGATTGGGCGACGCCCGAATCCCTAGTTGATATAAAGACGAGGAACGCAGAAGATCTGCGGGCTGTGTTGAATTTCCCCCACTCAGACTATGCCCGAGATGTGGACCTAGCCAAAGCTCTGCGTTTCAAAAACAGAGTGGGTGGTGCGGACTTGGTGGCATACGCGCGGCTGGTTCAGCAAAATCCAGAGATGGCAGAAAACTGTGCCGATACGCTGTGGAAGATGAGGAGGCTACTTGATTCAAACACAGTCTCCCGTCTGTCAACAGTAGCGTTTGTAAGCAACACTTTGGGTGGATTAACCAGCCCGCTTGATACCTATTTGCCTACCGAACTGAATTTGGCGTGCTTGGGGTCGGAATCGGCGTTCGTGAAAGGGGAACACCGTCCGCTTTACGAAAAGTTGGGTTGTCTCTCCGCACCTCGATCCGAAGATATTGTGGAGTACATCGAACGGCTCCGAGAGAGCGGAGAAGAACCGACAAACGCCAAAATTCTGTATGCCACTTTGGTCCAAGCATTACAAATTGAAAGAGAAGCATCGGATTTATACGACGACGATGCCATCCTTTGGGCAGAGGGAGGCTTCCATAAACCTAACGAGGTTCTAGTGGGACGTGGTTATCACAAGATATTTCGAGGAGCGGTGCCCCAAGTAACTGGTTCAAGTGGCTACCTAAAAGCAGCTCGCGAATTGGGCGCGTATTCGAACCCTGCGACACACCACTGGACGAGACTACTACGCTGGTTTTCCAACAAATGGGGAGGGTCGCATCCCCTGCCTTATACGGAACGGGAAAGGCTGCGGCAAGTGTACGCGACGCTGTCCACTCCTCCAGAAGGGATGCCCACAAGCGAACACTTCTTACTAGGCACGAATGGACGACTGTATTCCCAAGCGGAAGCGTTAGAAGGAATTTTGCTGCTCAACGATGACCCACGATTAGCTTCGGAATTAGAGGCATGCCAGTCCGACGTAGCCTTTGCAGATTTATCGAAACCTGGTAGTTTTAGCTTCTTTACCGCAGCTGCGGTAAAGAAGCTAACCGCAGTTCGACGTTTGGAAAGTACATACGTCGGTGAAAGTGCTACGACAGGTGGACGCGTGGACGCTGATGCTGCCTTGCAGACCATTCAATCGGACGAGTTTGGTTCGGCACTCAGCCGGTTATTGGAATATAACGTCGAGGCTGGCAAAGGCTACGAACTGTTAACACCGCTCGAGCTGCTCGCGGAGCTAAAAAAGCGCTCCAGCATCGCGTTTGTTGACAAGCTACAGGCGGTCTATACCGTGGCTGGACAAACCGTACAGGTCGACCAAGAAATCGTTTTGGAAGATGAACGGTTTGTGTCCATCAGGGCGTCAAGCAACGTTGAATTAAGAGACCGATTGAGCGTCGCTTTGGCTGGTCTAGTTACCGAGGAACCTGTAGTTCAGCGCCCGTTGGCCGACTCTATATTTAGGTTGCTAGCCAGCCGGTCACCACAAGACATGGAACGCTATTTAAAGGGGCGTGGTATCCCCTGGGAATTCAAAGCAAGTTCAGAGTCCGAGCAATGGGAAGGCAATTCGATGGAGCCTGATCTCGATCGAGATGAGGACGAGGTGGATGACCGCTTAAGGAAAATGCTAAGGGAAAGCTTCGTACCCCGGTCACCCCAAGGCAGTGGACAACACGATGGTCAAGGGTCGGTTTCGAACCACTCCCGCGATGGAGTGCGAACTGAAACAACCGCTGGAACTCAATCAAAACGGCGAACGTTACCCCCAATCGAGGAGGTAACAGCAACACAGATCCCACGCGACGGAACCGTCCACATTCGACAGCCGCAACAGACGCGGGCGTCTGGGAGCACGAGTGGTTGGTCCCCTCCTACAAGGGAACAAGAAGAGTGGGATCGCGAAATCGGACGGCGCGGAGAGGAACTCATTTACCGTTCCGAATTAGAAAGAGTCAAGAATCTCGGGTACCCAGAGTCCCGTGTCGAATGGATTTCCGAGGATAACTCTGGGGCGGATCACGACATACGATCGGTGGGTCGCAACGGCGAAGATTTGTACATAGAGGTGAAATCCACCACGAGTAAAGATGGGCGTTTCCAGTGGTCGAAGAATGAGTTCGATCTCGCACGTTCACTTCGGGATCGTTATGTGCTGTACCGGGTGTACGAGGTTGACACCAAAACGGCTCGGTGGAAGAAGTTTCCAGACCCTGTCGGCCTCATGCTTGACAACGCGCTGCGTTTAGACATTAGTTCGCTGAATGCTGAGGTTGAGTCCCTGTGATCATAGGAGCAGATCCACATCCGACTGGATGCGGATGTTGTCGTGGACTTCTGGCGCGGCGGCCGCGGCTGGCAGACCCGGCTGAACGAAACGCTACGTCAGGCCGTTTTCGGCTAGGCCTGAGGTTTCTATAGATACCGCAGCGCCGACCCGGCGGATTCCCCGCGGGTGTAGCGTCCGACCATGCCGCCGCCCTGTTTCCAGCGGCCCTGGCGCTCGATCTCGTGGGTGGGAGCGCCGTTCTGGGCCATGCGCCGGGCCATGCCGACGCGCCCGCTGTGGCCGCTGAAGAACTCCCAGTTCTCCAGCCCCGCGGCCCGGGCGATGGCCTTGATCCGCCGGGCGATTTGCGACTCCGACAGCCCGAAGACTTTCTCATCGCCACCGACCCCCGCCGGCCGGATGGCGGAGAGGGCCGCCACGGCGGCGGGGGTGACGGCCACCACCGCGCCCTGGGCCTCGGCGTCGGTCTTCGAACGGACCACGGTGATGCGGCCGGAGCCGTCATCCCAGCGCACAATGTCCCCCAGGTCAGCGCGGCCGCCTCGCTGCGCCTGAGCCCAGCGTCGGAGAGCACGGCCGCCAGGGCCACGTCGAACTTACCCCTCTCCTCGGAGCCATGACACTCAGGGTGTCCTAGGCAGCGTGGCGGTTAGCACACTGCCCAGAACGGTTTGTGGTGCGACACTGATGTCCCCTGCTCAACCCATCTTTGTAATGGTGAACCATAGAGCCAGCGGTGGGAACAGCAAGTAGCAGATCCCACTCGCCAAGATCTGGTACAAGAACACCAGAACATCTGGGGTAGTCGCTATCCCGGCTGCGTCAGCCAATACCACCTTGGCGCCTATCTGGGCGCCGAATGCAACGGCGAGGGCTATGAGGACGGGCATTCCGAAACGGTGGATTAATTCACCCATGTCAAAACTCCTCTGAGCTACTGCTCATCTGGGTAAAGAACGCTTTGGGTTGATTCAATCCTGCGTCATTCCAACTGTGGATGATGGCCTACCGACCAACCAGAGCCTAGGACCACCCGGCGAGCTAGTAGGGTGATGGAACGTAGATAGCCGTTAACGGCACCAATTATCAAACGTGCTAATGGACATCTGGAAATACCCGTGAGCACATCTGCCAAGGCAATCCTGTCATGGGCGGGCATCCGACGAATAGCCCGCATATCCAGCATCAGCAAACTGTACAGCAAACCATAGGCGAACCAAATGGAGAGCAGCCGTAGCGCTGGCTCGCTGAGTTGGACCGTGGCATCAGCCATGAAGTCGGCAACGACGGTTGCCGGATTTACGCCAACCACTAGTGCTAGCATTCCTAGCAATAAGGCGGCGCCTCCAGTTACCCAGAAAAACGGTTTGAAGAGAGCACCCGCCATGGTAGCAGGCGACGGCCATCCGAGCTCGGGTCTTTGCCTATGGATTAATATCGGGACCATAGTAGGATTTTAGCATATCCGAGCGGATGGCAATGGCTTGAGCAGAACATCATCGTTTCCACTGAATTCGGCGGAGGTACTGTCACAGGTACCGCAGCGCCGATCCGGCGGACTCGCCGCGGGTGTAGCGGATGACCATGCCGCCGCCCTGCTTGCAGCGGCCCTGGCGTTCGATCTCATGGGTGGGCGCGCCGTTCTGGGCCATGCCAACGCGCCCGCTGTGGCCGCTGAAGAGCTCCCAATTCTCCAGCCCCGCGGCCCGGGCGATAGCCTTGACCCGACGGGCGATCTGGGATTCCGACAGCCCGAACACCTTCGCGTCGCTCGCAACGCCAGCCGGCCGGATGGCGGAGAGGGCGGCCATGGCGATGCGGCCGGAGCCGTCGTCCCAGCGCCACACGTCGCCCCAGGTGAGAGAAGAAGCCTCGGAGCAGCGCAGGCCGGCGTCGGACAGCACGGCCGTCAGAGCCACGTCAAACTTCCCCCGCTACGCTGCCTGCTCGGGCGTTTCCATTCCCCGGCCGCGCCTTCGGGGCTGGACGGCAGTGAGGCAGATCACGGCCAGGACGTCGGCGGTGAGAGCGCCGGACTGGCGCTGGGGCCGAGAAAGTCTCCGTCCTTATCCCTTCATGGAGGCGCGCACGCCCGGGTCTCGGCAGGGCGATTCCACCTTTGCATGGTTAGCGCTTCCTCTTGCCCAGGTTTCTTCTGTCCCGTCTGTTACTCAGCAATTTGTTAATGTCTGCGGCCATGGTATCCGCTTGAGCAAGCTGTTGAATCCATTGGTTGATAACGTCGCGTTCGGCCCCAGCTAACTGATCGTAGGAGTCGGGGGACATTGCTATGACCCCGGACGACAAGCGTTTTAAGCAGGCTATCACGTCTACTCCGTGATCATCCTTTTGCATTGAGGCTGTGGCAGTTTCAATCAACTCATTTGTGAACTCGGCATCCTGCTGGGTATCTTCCACAAAATTGGTGATTCCCACCCTGTGAAGGTCGCCTTCGGCGGGGAAGACGCTGGCAACTGAACTCTGCCCGTAAAACACACATGCAGCAAAGGTGAGCTTTGAGCGAAAGTGAAGATGCTGACCGGCTACTACCCTGTTGGCAGTATTGGCAGAATGTCCACCAGTATGCCAGGTTACCCCCAAGCGAGTCACCTTGTCTTGCATGAACGGCAAAAGCTTATTTAGCAGGGCTTTTTTGCTTTGCCATCCACCGCGTTGCGCTCGAGTACCCTGGCGCATTACTTTCCGGTCCCAGCCACTCATCATTGCGTTGATCCTCTTGAGCTGGAACAAGGCCCAAAGGTCTGACCGGTATTGCACAAGAAATGCTGTCGTGGGGTCAGTAAAATCAGGGAGCGCTACGTCAATCAGGCCAAACTCGCCATCGTGGTCAGCAATTGGAGGGTTCTTGCAGGCAAACCGACCACAACTCGCTTCGTCAATTCCTATCAGCCTGGGTTGAAACTTCTCGAGATTGGACAGGTCAACCGGGTTCTCTTCGCTACCTTGGATGAACAAGTTGATGAAGTTGCCAAATCCCCAAAACCCTTCACGTACCTGACCGTGAGTGCTTAGCGGTCTCAGAACTTGGCTACGTGGAATGGTATGACAGAGATTATTTACCGGGTTGCCGCAGGGCGTGCCGCAAGCGTCCACTACGAAAAGGCAACCCCCATCATAGGCATCGAATGTCTCCTTGGTAGAGGCCAGTCTGTCGGAAGCCTTTTTCTTTTGGTGTGAGGGCACCCAAAATTTCGTCGGATCCGGTTGCATCACCCCTCCCGACCAATGCGGTACTTGACTATTAAGTCTAACCCCAAATCTACCGATGGGATGAGATCGTGCTGGTCAAGTCAGGGATGAGTGGTGACAGAAGGCCGCGGCAAACAGCTGGCCCCGATGGACAGGGACGAATGACAGGTGATTGACGACAATTAGTCCTGCGGACCCGTCCTTTGAAGTCGTTTCGGACAGGATCGTACGAAGATTACAGATACCGCAGGGCTGACCCAGCGGACTCGCCGCGGGTGTAGCGGCCGACCATGCCGCCGCCCTGTTTCCAGCGGCCCTGGCGTTCGATCTCGTGGGTGGGGCGCCGTTCTGGGCCATGCCATCACGGCTGCTATGGCCGCTCCTTTACATTGTCCAGCTAATGTTGCTTAATTGCGTCATCTGAACGGCCTGCGAGCCGTTTCCATACTAGGGGGCCGCAAGTGAACGAAACATCCGACGCTGCTGCGACCGAAGCAGGGCCTTTTTCGTCCACATCGACGGAGCCAACGGACGGCAACGGATCACAGTCCCTGCCTCACCCTCTCGTCAATCCAGGGATAGTGTACATTCTCAGCAATCCTTCTATGGAAGGCTATCTCAAAATTGGGAAGACCCATGGGAACTCTGCCCAAGACGTCATAACCAGAATGCGACAACTGGATGACACGCCGGTCCCTTTGCCTTTCGACTGCGAGTACGCAGCTGTGGTGGAGAACTACGAGCGCGTAGAACGCGCTATGCATACAGCGTTCGGCGAGAACAGGGTGCGTCCTGGCCGCGAGTTTTTTGAAGGCATTCCACCTTTCCGCGTGAAAGCTATGTTGGAATTGTTAGCCAAAGAGAACGTAACGCCTGACGGGTCCGAAACTTATGATGACGCAAGTTCCGGCAGATCAAGCTCAATAAGGCGACGGCCACGCTTCAAAATTTCTCAGGCAAGGGTGCCTGAAGGAGCCACTCTGCAATGGGCAGATGATCCTGAACGGGGCTGTACTGTCACGGGCAACGATCGGGTTGTCCATGAGGGCGACGTTTATTCTTTGTCGGAGTTAACCGCGACGTTTAAGGGGTGGAGCAACAAATACGCACCTAATCCTGCTCAGTATTGGCTTTACGAAGGTCAGACGCTGCAAGAACGTCGGGAACAGTTCGAGGCGGAAGAAAATGGAGACGGATAGTCATCCATCAGAAACCCTTGATTTGCAGATACCATCAGGAAATGAAATTGTTTCCTGCATGGCTTGCACGACCCCGTTTCGATGCGAGCAGTTGGTTTTTCACCTTCCACGCTGGGAGTAAACGCTGGCGAAGCACCGTGGCGGAACTAAACTGTTCCCGCTGGGTTCTCGTCCCTGCGTGACATGGATCTGGTCGGTTCTACAGGTACCGCAGAGCCGAACCTGCGGTTTCGCCCCGGGTGTAGCGGCCGACCATGCCGCCGCCCTGTTTCCAGCGGCCCTGGCGTTCGATCTCGTGGGTGGGGGCGCCGTTGTGGGCCATGCGTCTGGCCATGCCGACGCGTCCGCTGTGGCCGCTGAAGAACTCCCAGTTCTCCAACCCCGCGGCCCGGGCGACGGCCTTCACCCGCCGGGCGATCTGGGACTCCGACAGCCCGAAGACCTTCTCGTCGCTGCGCACTCCCGCCGGCCGGATGGCGGAAAGCGCGTCCATGGCGGTGGGGGTGACGGCCACCACCGCGCCCTGGGCCTCGGCGTCGGTCTTCGAGCGGATGACGGTGATGCGGCCGCTTCCGTCCTCCCAGCGCTGGACGTCGCACCACCTCAGCGCGGCCGCCTCGGAGCGGCGCAGGCCGGCGTCGGAGAGCACGGCCGCCAGGGCCACGTCGAACCTCCCCCGCTCCGCAGCCTGCTCAGCCGTCTCCATCCCGCGCCCGCGCCTTCGGGGCTGGACGGCGGTGAGCCGGATCACGGCCAGCACGTCGGCGGTGAGGGCGCCGGACTGGCGCTGGGGCTTCGAGAGACGCCGCCCCCATCCTTATTAAAGAGGCGCGCACGCCCGGGTCCCGGCAGGGTGACTCCAGCTTCGCCCACTCGTGCGCTTTCGATATGGCCGACGTGGCCAGGCGCAGGGTGGCGACGCTGGCGCCGGAGCCGGCGCGGGCGGCCAGGTAGCGGGCCACGGTGAGGGGTTCGGCCGGCAGGGGCGTGAGGCCCACCTCATCGCACCAGGCGGCGAACAGTCGCCACTGGGCGTCGTAGGTGCGCCGCGTGTTGTCGGCGAGGACCGACTCCAGGGATGAAGCCACGCCCTGGTCGGCGGCCCGCAGCTCGGGCAGGGACGGGGGTTCAATGGGGACGACGTGGGCGCCGGCGGCGGTCATGGGCGGGTCTCCGGGGACCGGTTTTCAGGGGCGATTCTAGGGCATGAAAGATGCGCGATAGCCATAATTATCGCGCATAGAAAGGACGTTCGCAAGCGGCCCTTTTCAACGTCGTTTGCCTGACCACGGCGGGCTGAAAACCGGTTATCGCGAAGGGTCGCCGTTGCCCGCCCTCGGTGGAAGCACCGGATCCTGCTGCATGGCTACGCCGGTCGTCGTACCGGTGACCGGCACGATCATTGGATGGGTATCCATTGCAATAGTATGCATACCTATTGAAAGGAGTGCACTGCAATGGATTGGACTGGACTGGTATCCAATGGAATGGAGAGCCTGTCCCAGAAGGGGAGTTCGGATATGGGGAGTTAGCGAAGATGGCGGGATTCGCAGGAGGAGCCCTCCTGAACGGGGTAGAGCAGACGATGGTCTGCAACGGGCAGTGTGTCGTTGTCTTCAACCCCGGTTCAGGCAGCGGGATGAGGCGAGAACCCCTGAGGTAGAGGAATGGAAACTGAGGACCGCCACACCCGCCAGAGAGTGCGCAGGTTGAAGGCTGTGGCCAAAATGGTCCATTCAGCCGCCACATTGACAATGCCGCGCAGCAGGAATCTCCGAGCTCCCTGTTGCTCCTTGATGATGCCGAAGACTGGTTCCACCAACTGCTTCCTCAGGTCATAGATCCGTTTCGCTTCCTCGGTCTCCATCCATGCACGATGATCGCGCAGCACCGCGTCATAAGGCCCTATCGCCAGGCTGCGTCCAAGGCGACCGGCCTTCGTACATTCTCCAAAGGCTGGACATGCCCGGCATACAGTCCCCGCTGCCCGATAGATCCGCAAGGGCTTTCCATTTGTGCGGCTGATACCCACGAAGGGCAGAGACTTCCCGTGAGGGCAACTGTAGCTGTCGCCCTCCGGATCGTACGCGAAGCGGTCCTTGTGATACGGATGTCCCACTGGTCGTCGCGATGGCTCTGGCATCGCGACCCGCTGGCCTCTCCGGACGCATTCATCCAGGTGGCTACCGCCGTAATAGCCTGCATCGGCCAACGTCATCGGCACTCTCGTGTCCGTGGTTTCCTCCGCCCGTTCCACCATCGGAGTCAGCCGGCGGTAGTCAACCGGTTCGTCCACGACATCAACCGCCGTCACCAACATACCGGTCATTGCCCCGTCCGAAGCTATTGGGGAGACCATCGCCTGGGCATTGTAGCTAAGCGCGAAACCCTCACGGGTTTTCATTTTCCGAGCGTCATGGTCAGTCAGGTTAATTCGCTTGTAGCCTTCTCGACTCGCGAGTTCGCCCATTGCCCGACGCACCTGTTCCCGCAGGGTCTCCTTGTCCGCCAACTCCCCCGGCAGATTGGCGACAGTGGCATCCTCCCCTGCTTCGTTCTGGGCCTCCAGGTCTGCGATGGCCTTCTCCACCCGGTCCAGTAACCGTCCCAGTCCCTCGGCATCGTAGGTTCGATCTCCCGCTGCGTTCGCACCCACCTTCGTCCCATCCACCGCCTGCACCGCCAGGTCAACCAACTTCATGGTCACCGCCGTGCGTACCGTACACTCGAACAGCTTCCGCATCGCCTGTCGATGTCCCTTGTAGAACCGCCACAGGGTATTGTGATCGGGGTGCTGCCACCCCGTCAGCCACAGGCACGGTATCTGGTCCCGGCAGGCCGCCTCCAGCTTGCGGCATGACCGCACTCCGGTCATGAAGCCATACAGCCACACGCTCAACAGTGCTCTGGGATGGTAGGCCGGCGCTCCCAACGGGTCGCCTGCTATCTCCACGCCTAATTCCGCCCAGCCTTCCTTGTCCAGAGCGTCAACGAACTCGGCCACGAATCGCGCCGGATGGTCCAACGGCAGCAGGTCATCCAGCGACGGCGGCAACAGCCACATCTGTTCCCGGTCCATGTCACGAAGCGGCATTGCCAACCTCCAGATCCAACTCTTGGCCCCAGTCTACACCCCAACAACTTGCTCGACTTTTGAGACAGGCTCTGGAATTCATTGCAGGTCATTGGGTGCCAGTCCATGGCGCGTTGCCGTCCGGGCAAAACGCAAAGGGGCGCTGGGGGTTTTCACTACAATCCGGGCAACCCGACGAATCATCCGGAGGTGAGAAACCATGCCGAAATGCGTTGCCTGCGGCGCCGAACTGGAGCCGCCCGTCCGCACACCCCACACCGTCTACGTCAAGACGCTGTACCGCATCGGCGGACAGGACTACTGCCGCCACCACATCATCAGGGCCGGCATGGCCGCCGGCGTCATCACCGAGATCAAACCGGGCGCCAGCTTCGCTAGGCTTTGCGCATTTTTAGAAAAGTAAAAGGACAGGGTAAGCTGGCCCGACCCTCCTGAAAAAAGGCCAAGCGATGCTCACCCTGCCCAACGCGATTGTCCCCGTACTCCATCCCTTCGCAACGCTGTTCACCAGCCCAACCTGGCGAAAAGCCCAACTGCTGCTGGTCGGCGCGATCCTCACCCCGGGTCAGCGCACCGTGGCGGCGGCGCTGCGCGTCATGGGACTGAGCGACGACCGGAACTACGCCCGCTACCACGAGGTCCTCAATCGGGCGGTGTGGTCGCCCCGTGAGGTCGCCCGCGTCCTGCTGGTGCTGTTGCTCCAGCACCTGGATCACGGCGACGGTCCACTGATCTTCGGCATCGACGAGACCCTGGAACGGCGTCGTGGCGCCCAGATCAGGGCGCGGGCCATCTATCGTGATCCGGTGCGTTCCAGCCGCAACCAACTGGTCAAGGCCAGCGGGTTGCGCTGGATTTCCCTGATGTGGCTGGGCCACGTGCCGTGGGCGGGACGCCATTGGGCCCTGCCAGTGCTCACCGTGCTGGCGGTATCACCAGCAACAGGGACGCCGGCACCAGAAGGTCACCGATTGGGCGCGGCAGATGGTCATGCTGCTGCGCCGCTGGCTGCCCCAGCGCCCCCTGGTGCTGGTGGGGGACAACGGCTACGCCGTGCTCGACCTGCGCCACTGCTGCCAGTCCCTCCGTGAACCTGTCACCCTCATTGCTGATGAGGCCATCTGGGGCTGGGTGCGCCAGGAGGCAACCGCCAACCAGTGCCAGGGAACCCGTGCCGTGGTGCGGGAGAAAGTGGACGGCTTCTTCGCCGACCTGTCCCACCGCAAGGAGGAAGTCAAGCGCCGCTGCCGAACCGTGCTGCAAGCAAAAGCCGATGAGCTAATTGGCGAAATCCAAGCCAATCCTCCCCGCATTCACCATGTAGGTTTCACCTTGGCTTTGGTTTAGGCTCGGTTCGGGGAGGATAAGAAACGCCCATTCGTGTAACCCAGTCCCTTGGGGCAATCCTTCCTCTTCGGTGTGGAGTTCATTCCTCGGTGGCGGCATCGCCGTCGGAGAGGCTGCCGATCGTGTCCTCCGTGTTCCACTGGGTCAGGTCCGGGTTGATGTAACCGTCGGGCGCCGACCGAATAGTCCCCCACGGTCATCTCGGCTGACCAGATCTCCGACCCGCTGGGCGCCTGGGCCGGAGGCGGCTCCACGTTGATACGCAAGGTCGCGGCGGTGCTTTCCTGGTCGTCGTGGGTGGAATTGGCCACACCCTCAGGGACGCGGATTGTCAACCTCCCGTCCAGTATCTGGTTGACCAACGCGCTGTACTCGAAGCCGGTCCGCTCAACCCTGACATCCTCCAGGGGCTCGTTGATGCGAAGGCTGGCCTCGCTGAGCTGAGAGAGCCGGTGGAGCAGGGCACGGCTGTCGCCGTCGGGCTGCTTCAGGCCAAGCTCCATCATTGCACCTCAAGGCTGTCACCAAGACGGCCTCGATGCCGGAGTTATACCGGAAGCGGCTTGCGCCTCATAGTATTACACGTAAGTTTGGCGATATTCTCACTCGTTTCTCATTCCGGAATGCCTACACTACAAGCTGGCCGCGTCCGGCATCCGGCCGGATCGCATTTACTTGGCCGCAATCGGATGGACATCCACACCCAATCGACAGAGGGAACCCGGCATGACGAGCCGTAAGCAGCAACATAGGCGACCGCGACGCTCCGATCCCCGCCAAGAGAACCAGCCGAAGGACCGCACTCCGCGGGCTCCGGTGCGCCGGGACGCGGCTGATGTCGGTGCGCGTACCCGCGCTGGCGGCGTTCGTCTCGCTGCAGTTCTCGTGCTGGTGCTGCTCGCGGCGCTGGCGGCGCCCACCGCCAGCGCCCGGACGGCGGAGATCGAACTCTGGGCGGCCACTCTGACGGTGGCAGATTTCTCTGTAGGGAACGACGATTTCACCGGCTTCCAGGCCGACAACGCCGGCACGTTCAGCCCCGACACCAAAACGTTCACGGATGGGGACGTTCCGTACATAATCAATACGCTCGCCCTCGACAGCGGTCATTTGGTGTTCGAGTTCCTTTGGTTCACTCTGGACAGGTGCCTCCACCACCCGGCGCAGGTCTCGCCGCGTCTGGAGCTGCACGTGGGCACCGAAACGACGTTGCCCTTTTCGGAGCTGCAGAGCCTGCAGCTGGATGATGAGGACGTCCCGGAGCCGAGCTGCTTTGGCGCGTATCGATGGTTGGACTCGGGCCTGTCGTGGTCCTCGGGAGAAGAGGTGCAACTCAGGATCACCACCAAAGTGGAACTGCCGAGGGGCCGCCTCTCCTTCGAAGAGAACGACGAGGCCAACCACAACGTCCACAGCATCACCCGCGGCGGCACCACGGTGACGGCCACGTTCAGGTACGAGCAGCACACCACGGCAGCCGACGACACGACGATCGCGCTGGAATGGGGAGGCCAGCCCCTGACAGGGGAGTTGCTCGGAGGGGACATCTCGATTGCGGCGGGCGGCGACCGGGGCACTACCACGCTGACCGCCGGCAGCGGAACACCGCACTACGACGTGCCGGTGACGCGCACGCTCGAGGCGATCGTCCTCGGCCACGTCGTCGCCAGCGACGAGTTCACGGTCTTCGACGACGACGTGAGGCCGTCGGCGACGATCGGCGTCAAGCCCGGCAGGACGTCGGAGGAGAGCGGGCGGCCCGCGGAGGTCACGGTCACGCTGAACCCCCACGGGCTGGGCACGCCCGTCGACGTGGTCGTGACCACCAACGACCCGAACGGACGATTGGTGGACAGCAGCGACCGCACGCTGACGTTCGGGACCGGAGAGACGTCGAAGTCGGTGACGTACGCGATCGTCGACAACGACGACGAGGACAGCGAATTCCCGGTGACCTTCTACGTGCAGCAACCGAAGACCGAGCACCAGAAGGACTCCTTCCTCCTCGGCGACCCGCACGCGGTCGACCTCGTCATCACGGACACCGACGAGCGGAAGCCCCGGCTGGGCATCCGCGGGGTGACCGGCCAAGAGGGGGATACGGTCCAGTTCGACGTCTACCTGGACCCACCTGAAGACGAGAACGTGACGGTCGACTACCGGACGGTCGACGGGACCGCTGTGGCGGGCCAGGACTTCGATGCGACGAGCGGCACGCTGACCATCCGCGCCGGGAGCCACAAGGGGGTCATCGAAGTACCGCTGCGGAATGACTCGGTGAACGACGACCACGAGACGTTCGAGATGGTGCTGTCGAACATCGCGGGCGGCGACGCCAGGTTCAGCAGCACGAGGGCCACCGGGACGATCCGCGACGGGACCGGTCCCGAGTTCTGGGTCTCGGCCGCCGAGGCGGAGGAAGGCACCGACGAGCACCTGACCTTCACGGTGGGCACGTTGCACCGCGGCACGAAGCCGATCAGCGTGCGCTACCGCACGAAGGCACAGACGGCGACGGCGAACGAGGACTACTACGTCAAGTCCGGGACGCTGCGCTTCGGAAGCAGCGAGGGGTCGAAGAGCGTGCAGGTGCGCGTGCTCGACGACGAGACGATCGAGTCGACCGAGACGTTGCTGCTCGAGCTGTTCGAGCCGGTCGGTGCCGAGATCGACGACGCGACCGGCACGGGCACGATCCGCGACGACGAGGTCGGCGCGTTGATCAGCATCTCGGATGCGAGGATGCTCGAAGGGTCCGTGGATCAAGCCACGCTGCAGGTCTTGCTCGAACCAGCGCTGGACGTGCCGGTGACCGTCAACTACGCGACGGCGGACGGAACTGCAGTGGCCGGCAGCGACTACAGCGCGGCCACGAGCCAGGTGACGTTCGATCCCGACGACACGGAAAAGTTGATTCTCATCGACATCATCGACGACGACGAGGGAGAGGACGTCGAGACGTTCACCGTGACGCTCGAAGCGCCCGAAGGGGGACTGGCAGGCGACGCCGTCCTGCAGGACGCAACGGGGCTGGTCCGCATCCTCGACATGCGTTTCGACGTGCAGGACGCAGTAGGCAACGAAGACGACGGCACGATCGACTTCACGGTGACGCTGACTCGGCCGGACGCGGTGGGCAACGTGACCGGCGTGGGGTACCGCACCACGACGAGACCCGGGGACACCGCGACACCGGGAAGCGACTACACCCACGTCGATAACACCCTGGGGTTCATGGCGAACGAGACCGAGAAGACGGTCTCGGTACCGATCATCGACGACAGCGTCGAGGACGACGGCGAGACGTTCCACCTGGAGCTGTACAGCCCCACGGTGGGAGACCTCGGGCGCAAGCTCGCGAAGGGCACCATCCGCAACGACGAAGCGGAGGTCGTCGTGCCCAGCGTCAGCATCGCCGACGCCGAGGGCGAGGAGGGCGACGGCATCGCGTTCACCCTCACCCTGTCGGAGGCGACCACCGTCGACGTCAGCGTCGAGTACGCGACCTCGAGCGGCACGGCCACCGATGGGAGCGACTTCTCCGACACCTCCGGCACACTCAGCTTCAGCGCCGGGACCACGGCGAAGACCGTAACGGTCAGCACCACCGAGGACAGCAACGATGAGGACGACGAGACGTTCACCGTCACGCTGTCGAACCCGCAGAACGCGACCCTGGGCGACGCGACCGCCACGGGCACCATCACCAACCGGGACGGCGACGAGGATAGCCCGCAGGAGAACGGGAACGGCGCGGACAGTGAGAACGCCGCCACCCTGACCGGCTTCACGCTCATCAACGCCAACACTAACACCGGCGCCGGGGCCATCACCGAGGGCAAGACCTTCATCTTGGACGACCCGGCCAAGGGCAGCTACGCCGTCACCGTCCAGGCCGCCAGCGGCGACGACGCCCCAGGCTCGGTGGGAATCGTCCTCTCGGGACCGGCCGGCCACACCCAGACCGAGAATATCCCACCCTACTCACTGTACGGGGACGACGGCACCAATCCCACCGGGAGGGTGCTGCCCCCGGGAGACTACACCATAACCGCCACCGCCTACCCGGAGGAGAACCTGGACGGCACCGCGCTCGAGACGATCACCGTATCCTTCACCGTCAAGCCCACACTCACCGCGAGAATCGGGAACGAGGCCCAGAGCCACGACGGCTCCGCCAGCTTCACCTTCGAGATCCACTTCTCGGAGGACCTCAAGGACGACTTCAGCTACGAGACCCTCCGGGACCACGCGCTCACCATATCCGGCGGGACCGTGGACAAGGCCCAGAGGAAGCACCCAGACAGCGACGAGCGGAACAAGAGCTGGACCGTCACCGCAACCCCCAGCGGGGACGGCGATGTGGTCATCGGGCTGCCCAAGACCACCAGCTGCAGCGCAACGGGCGCCATCTGCACCCAGGACGAGCGGAAGCTCTCCACCCCGCTGGAGCTCACCGTCCCCGGGCTAGGGGAGTAGCGACGCCGGGACCCGCCCCATGACCAGCAGGCGTCCAGGCAGGGGACAGGACGCTCCGCGACCATGCGTTCGACGTCACCGGTGGTGGCGTGAAGCGGGCCCAGCGCAAGGAACAGGGCAAGAACCAGGCGTGCACCATCACGGTCGGCCCCGACTCGGCGAACGTCTCGGTGATCATCGAGCCGCCCCCGAGACGACCGACTGCAATGCGAGCGGCGCGATCTGCACCGACGACGGCCGCAAGCTGTCGAGCGCAGAGACGGCATCGAGCTGATGGGGGAGATCCAGAGAGCTTTCGACGTTCCGGTGATCTTCCTGTCCGCCTACGGACGCGAGGAGACCATCGCCAGGGCGCTGGAAATGGGAGCCATCGACTACGTGGTAAAGCCATTTGCCGCCGCCGAACTGACGGCACGGATCGGATCTGCTCTGAGGCGACAGGCCCAGTCGGCCTTGGCGGAGCCCTACGTCGTTGGAGACCTGGTGGTCGATCACGCCCGGCGGAGCGCGACCCTGGCTGGACACCAGATAGCTCTGACGCCCACGGAGCACAGCCTGTTGTCGGAACTGGCGTCAAATGTCAAGAAGCCACGGATCTCAGGCTCCGTAGCACCGCGGTTCCAAAACTCCGTGGCTTCCTGACCGCCAAACGCGGACACACCAACTCCCTGCGCTCTCGTGCCGCCAGCGCTGGGCCACCCAGTTCCAGCAAACCTTCTGGCTCATGCTCAACCCCGTCAACCGACGCCACCAGCAGGAACTCGACCAGGTCGGAAACCTTCTCCACAGACTGCTGATTCCCCACGACCGCCTCGACCTGATCTGCGCCCGGAAGTGCTGCGCCCCCGGCCACAACGACCACCCCAGGCCCCCCCGACCTACCCGACCTGCGCACCACACGCGCCCGCCCCAAGGCCGACCTGGACCCAAGGGGTCCCGTCACCAGGACACTCCGTCGTCGCAACTCCCCGTCCCTAAACCCAAGCCAAGGTGGGATGTGCATTTGTGGATTGGTGGGAATCGGGTTGGGGATTCCGCAGTAGCTTTTCGGCCCTTGATTGCAGGGTGGTTCGGCAACGCCGCTTCACCTCGTCTTTCCGGTTGCTCAGCCCGGCGAGGAAGTTTCCGACCTTTTCCTGCACCGCCGTCCTGGTTCCCAGACACTGGTTTCCGGTCGCCTCCGCACGAGCCCAGGCCCAGATCGCTTCGTCAGCGTTGTAGTCCGGGCTGTAGCCCGGCAGATTCACCAGCCTCAGCCCAAGACCGGGCGTGCTGAGGTACTCCTGCAGCGCCTCGCCGCGGTGTGCGGGCGCGTTGTCCGAGATGACCCGCAGCGATCCAGGGTGTTTTTCCTTCAGTTGCGTCAGGAAGGCAGTTGCGTAAGGAAGGCAACCGAGGTTCCCGAGTCGCTGTTGCCCTCTAGTTCCATCCATTCCACCTCGCTCGTCTCCAGGCACACCGCCGAATAATAGCTGGCCTTCCCCCATGCCGAGGACTGGTCGAGTCCACCAGGGCCGCCGCTCCCTTCAGCACCCACTTGCCCCGTAGTTCCGCCTCCGCTCGGAAGTGAGCCTCGTCGACGAAGAACAGCTTCGCTCCGACACTTTGGGCTTCCTCCCCCAGGGCAGCATACTCAACCACGAGGCCTCCCGCTTGGCCTGGTTCCCCTTGACCAAGCGCTTCTGGGGACGCTTGAACGTGAACCCCAACCGATGCAGGTAGTTCAGACAACTGCTACGGCACAGCCTCAAGCCGAAGCGCTCCCAGACCAAAAATGTCGGACCCCTTTCCAATACCAGTTGGCCAATTCGATGCCTGCTGCTGCGGGCAGTTCCTGCACCGCCCCTTTCAACTCCGCTTGTTGCGCCGCATCAAGGGCGGGGGGAACCACCGGTCTGCTCAAATATCAGGGCTGCCGGCCCGCCCGCGCCGAAGGCCGATGCCCATCGTCCGATGGTGTGGGGGTCCCGCTCCAGCGCCTCGGCGGTGGCAACTGCCGTCGAGCCTTGGGCGAGCATCAGGATGGCGTACCATCGCTCCCGCTCACGGGGCGTCGGCGCCAGAATCATCCGCCGCTGCCAGTCCTTGACTCCCATCCGCCGCTGTTCCAGAGACCGGTCCATATCCCTCACGCCCATCATCAACCCCGCGCAACTCACGAGACAAACTAACCCAACTGGCCCCCAATCTACCCTATGCCTCGGCACATCCCACCTTGGCTTTGGTTTAGGGGCTGTCGTCAAAATAATTTGTCCATATCATGGCCGCCCGGAGTTTGCAGGCGGCCAGGTATGACGCTGCCCTCTTGGCGTAGCGCGTTGCTATCCCGCGCCACTGCTTGAATTCCAGGAACTCGTTCTCCACCAGGTGTCTCAGCTTGTACAGCGCCCAGTCATACTCCCGCTGCTCCTTCCGGTTGCTCTTGGGTGGTATCACCGGGTCCATGCCCAACTCCGTGACCGCCGCGATGATCTCATTGGTGTCATAGGCTTTGTCCGTCAGCAGGCACTCAGCCTCGATGCCCTCAATCAGCGGCAGCGCCCGTGAGCAGACGGCCTCAGTTCCCGCGGTCAGTATCATCCTCACCGGCATACCATGGGCGTCCACGGCCAGATGCAGCTTGCTGTTCAGCCCCCTTTGGTGCGGGCGATACCCTGATTGCCGCCAGTGGCGCCGGCGCTGTGGGGATGGGCCTTGATGTAGCTGGCATCGATAAACCGCCGGTTGTCGTAAGCCGGGCGGCCCCGCTGACCCTTTCCCTCAGCCAGATGCGGCCTCAGCCGTTCCCAAACTGCATCGGTCATGTCGTGGCGACGGTGCGCTGCGGCCATACTACCCACCTTCCACACTCTCCCAGTTTCCAGCAATTTACCACCCGCACATTGTTTTGACGACACCTCCCAACTTAACCGGGACAGAATTGCTGAAAACAACTCATTTTCGCGATTTCGTGCCCTAACGACTACGATTATTGACAGGCCAGACGATAGCCGACTCCGGGCTCGGTGAAGATGTAAACCGGATTGGCGGCGTTGTCGCCCAGTTTACGCCGGAGGCTCTTGACCACGGTTCGCAATGGCCGCAGGTCTCCAGAATGGGACAACCCCCAGATCCGCTCCAGCAAACGTTCATGAGGTGCGATCTCTCCGGCGTGGGCCGCCAACTCCGCCAGCAGCCGGTACTCCATGGGTGTGAGCCGGACCTGGTCCCCAGCCAGTGTTACCCGATGCTGCCGGAAGTCCAGCTGAAGGGCTCCCGCAGTGAAGGGCTCCGACGGTTCCGCACGCTCCGGACCCTGATGCCGGCGCAGGACGGCCCTGATACGAGCCGCCAACTCCGTGGGAGAAAAGGGCTTGACCAGATAGTCCGCGGCCCCACTGTCAAAGGCCCGAGCGATGATCTCATCCTGCCCGTACGCCGACAGGAAAATTATTGGCACGTCCTTTCTTTTCAGGATGTCCCGCATCAGGTCAATCCCGTCCACGCTGCCAGGAAAAAGCAAATCCAGCAGCACCAGCCGGGGACTCCGCGCATCAAGGAGACGGATCGCATCGTCCGGCTCTCCGGTCACGACGGCCTCATAGCCGGCCCTGGAAAGAATATCCCGGACATAGCGCAGGGTCTGAGGGTCGTCGTCTACCACCAGGATGCGACCCCGCCCGGTCTCAGATTGCGGCCGGCCAGGCCGAGACGCCGATTCCTCACCCCTGACGTCCTCCACCGCCGGCATTGTGAACGTAAACGTGGCGCCCAAGCTCTCGCCGCCGCTCTCGGCCCAGATGCGCCCGCCGTGGGCCTCCACGATCCCCTTGCAGATGGCCAACCCCGAGCCGGAATTACCGGTGCCCGGGACAACCGGTTCGCCCCCCAGATTCGCGCGTCTCTGGAACAGGCCAGGCAACCGCTCGGCCGGAACACCCGCGCCCCGGTCGACCACAGAGAAGACCACGTGGACGCCCTCCTGCCGCGCGCTCAAGGTGATGGGATCGTCGGAGGGGGAGTGACGGGCCGCGTTGGACAGCAGATTGTCCAGAACCTGGACCAGGCGACGCAGGTCCGCCATCACCAGGGGCAGGCCGTCCTGTAACTCAATGCGCAGGTTATGCCCGGTTCCACCGCGAAGAAACTGCGCCCTGGCCTCCTCCACCACGGCGGCAACCTCGGTTGGCATCGGGTCCACCGGCAGCGCCCCAGTCTCTATCCTGGCCACGTCCAGCAGGTTGCTGATGAGGTCCCGCATGCGGACCGTCTGGTCCCGAATGATGCGGTGGAACTGGCGCATCTCCGCCGGGTCCAGCCGGTTCCAATCCTCCAGCAGCGTGTCGACCGAGCCCTTGATGGACGTCAGGGGTGTTCGGAGCTCATGGCTGACCATCCCCAAGAACTCAGCCCTCAGCCGCTCCAGGTCGTGCAGCGGAGTGAGATCCTGGAAGGTGATCACGAAGGACTCCACCTCTCCCACCTCAGAGAGGATGGGAGTGGCGTTCAGGAGCGTGGTAATCGACCGGCCATCGGGTGCACTCAACACGATTTCCTCAGCCCGCACAGTCTCCCCGATGCCAAGAAGGTCCGTCAGCGGAAACTCCTGAAGAGAGACCACCCTCCCGTCGGCCCGGCACAGGGTTAGCAGCCCAAGCAAATCCTCCGCAGAATCCTCGGGGTCGTGCAGGTCGCCGGCGATCCTCCTCATCTCCCGGTTGATGGACACCACGTTCCCGGTCTTGGCGTTGAGCACTAGGACTCCCACGGGAGCCGTGTTCACGAGGGTCTCCAAATCGGCCCTGGCCCGCTGTTCCTCCCGGTGCCGGCGGGCGTTGGCGATGACCAGCGCCGCCTGCGAGGCGAACATCACCAGCGTTTCCTCGTCATAGGCACTGAACTCATCGCCGCCTTCACCCTTGGTGAGGTAGATGATGCCGACCGTCTCGCCCCGTGTGCGCAGCGACGCTGCCATCATGGAGGTCACGGCCACGGGCGGGTCGAAGCCGGTTATGCCCATGGCCCTGATGTGGCTCTGGAAGTCACTCACTCGCAGCGGTTCGGTCAGTGACTGGACATACTCCCACAGAACCGGGCCCTCCGGGGCGTCCAGCATCCACTGACGCTCCTCGGCAGTCATGCCGGAAGTTATGAACTCCTCGCGCTGGCCCGAGCCGTCTGGCGTGGTGATCGCCGAGTATCGGGCGCCGGTGAGGATGCGGGCGCTGTCCACGACATACTGCAACACTGTCTCGACGTGCAAGCTCTCGTTGATGCGAACGCTGGCCTCGCTGAGACGCGAAAGGCACTGGCGCAGTGCTTGGGCCTCACTCTCGTGTTGTGCGCGACTCCGATCCATTCCTACACCTCACGGATTAGAACCTGAGACCACCCCAGGTAATAAGATCATACCAAGAAAGCCATTAAGCTCATTAAATTATATGCACTTTTTGATGAATAATCACCCAAAGCTCACGTAGCAGCACCTACACTATCCGACGCAACATTCCAGCACTGTTGCAGTACTCACTACCCCGGCTCAAAAACACGGCACTGAAATACAAGGATCAAGGCCGTCCGCAGACCAGCCCAGGATTGCACACGCCCCAGGACTCCTGACCCCAGGCTGGTGGCGCACGGGGCCTTCCCGATAAATGCACAGAGTCCCAGAACGAATAAAGAACATGGCAAGCACCGTGAAAGCCAACATCCATAGTTGCCAGGCTGCTCCCCCGATTCTCACGTCAATGGTGAGCAAAATTTGCCACGGAGGATTCATCCCAGTCGGTAAGCGCGAAGACTCCCGACCCCTGGAGAACCGCGCTGCGACCGGGAACGCGGACCAGCAGGTCACCGCAGGACGAACTTTGCAGTCGTCCAACACGTGGACGCCTCACTGCCCTCACCGGGACCTGCGGCAGACCGTCACCGTCAGCCCCGGGGAGTGACGCCCACGACTCACATAGGACCGGACACCACCATCACAGGTTGAAAACCGACTGCGCTGGTCTCAACAACAATCCGGAGGCCAGCGGCCACAGGGAGTAAGAGCACGATGCAGGAGAAGCGCACCCGACCAACATCCCCGGCGACCAAAACAAACGGCCTCGTCCGCACGGCAGGAATGACAACCCTGGCAATCATCCTGGCGATGGTCGCCGTGCTGGCCGGCAACAGCGAGAACGCGAAAGCCGATGTTCCCTCCAATGATGCGCCAGGCCCCACGTGGCTCACCGCCGAGACAGTATCAAAAACCCAGATCGACCTGTCGTGGCCCTTGCCCAGCGACGACGGCGGCGCCGCCGTTACCGAATTCAAGCTTGAAGTCTCGACGGACAACAAAGTCTCCTGGTCTGAGCTGACGACGACCACGGATTTCGTGTACAGCGACACGGGCCTGACTGCGGGAACGACCCGGTGGTACCGGGTGTTTGCCATCAACTCGGTCGGGACCGGCTCCGCATCGAACGTCGCCACCGCGACCACATACCCGTCCCCGCCACCGCCCGAGAACTTCCGAGCCGAGTCGCAGGTGAACGCCGTGGCCCTGAAGTGGACCAAGCCGGAACCCATCGAGGGCGGCTTCGTCGCCGGTTTCGAGTACCGGCAGAGCACTGACGGTGTCAACTGGGGACCTTGGGTAGGGACCGGCAGTGCCCACAGCATCGGTTTCACCGTGAAGGGCCTCGAGAACGGTACCGAGTACCACTTCGAACTCCGCGCGCTCCACGCCCTGCTCGCCAATCACGTAGGTATAGACAGCGACGCCGTCAGCTTGAAGGCGACGCCGAACCCGCAGTTCAGATTGTCGACCCAGCGTGGCGGGATCCAGCGCGGCGCGGGCGATGGCGACTCCGGCGGTCCAATGAGGGTACGGATAACGCTCCTCAACGGCACCTTCGAAACAAACCAGGATTTCCAGCTTCTTCGAGGGCAGGGCGTGGCCCTGGTGCCCGAGTTCTCAACCCAGACAACGACCGGGCAGATACTCCCCGGCAATACGATCCAGGTGCTCGCGGGAGAGAACCACGGATACACGGTGATATCGGCATTGGCCGGGGGTGGAACACAGTACTACGATATCCCGGAATATCACACCCTCGTCGGGCGATGGGAGTCCGGCACGGCAACCCCGTACACCATCGACGCGACCACAAAGGTCCTCGTCTTCGACGACGAGGAGAAACCGGAGATCGGGATAACCGCCAGCAGGACGCGCATCTGGGAGGGATCGAGCACCACGGTCACTGTCAAGGCTACGCCCCACGGCTTTGGAAGCAACGCCACCTTGATCAAGGTCCTGGTCGGTGATCCGCAGAACAACTTCGCCAATAACCATGATCGCGAGTTCACCTTAGCCCAGGGTGATACGACCAGGTCGTTCACCATCACGTCGATCCAGGACACCAATAACGAAGGGGACTACGAAACCCACTTCTACGCGAGCCGCCCGAGGCGCGATCACGAGCGTGACTCGTACACCATCAGCAGCACGAAAGGCGTGGCCACAGTGGTCGTAGTCGACGACGACGCCACGTCCTGGAAACTCAGCATCGGCGACGCCGAGGCCCACGAGGAGGACGGCCACATCGAGTTCGACGTCTGGCTCACGGACACGACCACGCGGTCGCTGAGCGTTGGTTACGCAACCCGAAACGGAACCGCGCGCGCCGGCCAGGACTACAGGGCTAGAAGCGGCACGCTGCTGTTCAGCCGCGGCGACCGAAAGAAGACCATCCAGGTCCCGATCATCGACGACAGCGTCAACGACGACGGCGAGACGTTCACCGTCAAGCTCTCGAACCCCAACCCGCCCGACGTGCTCGGCTTCATCAACACCATCGGGACCGGCACCATCCGCAACCACGAGGGAGAGGCCGACGACCCCGAGCCGGCAACCGAGCCGTTTACCGCCGACTTCTCGAGCATGCCCGGCAGCCACGACGGCGAGAACGAATTCTCGTTTACCCTCACGCTGAGCGAGGAGCCCAAGAGCGGTTTCAGCTACGAGACGCTGCGCGACGACGCCTTCGAAGTCGAGAACGGCAGCGTCACCAAGGCCCGTCGCCAGGAGACCGGCAATAACCGCAAGTGGACCATCTATGTAGCACCCGATGGAGACGGCGACATCACCATCACCCTGCCGCCCACCACCGACTGCAGCGCCGACGGGGCCATCTGCACCGGCGACGACCGGAAGCTGTCGAACCGTGAGTCCGAAACCGTCGAGGGACCGGACGACGAGGAGGAGAGCAGCGTCGCCGTGCCCGGCGTCAGCATCGCCGACGCCGAAGCCGACGAGGGCGACAGCATCAGTTTCACCGTGTCCCTGTCCGAGTCTACGACCACGGAAGTCAGCGTTGGGTACGCCACGTCCAGCGGTTCCGCCACACAAGGCGCCGACTTCTCCAACACCTCAGGCACACTGAGCTTCGCCGCCGGCGCCACTTCGAAGACGATCACCGTAAACACCACCGAGGATTCCACCGACGAGGCCGACGAGACCTTCACCGTCACTCTGTCGAACCCGTCGAACGCCACACTGAGCGACGCCACCGCCACCGGCACCATCAAGGACGACGACGAGCCGCCGGCGCTGACCGCCAGCATCCAGAACGAGCCGCAGAGCCACGACGGCTCCACGGCCTTCACCTTCGAAATCCACTTCAGCGAGGACCTCCACGACGATTTCAGCTACAAGACCCTGCGGGACGACGCCCTCAGCGCCTCCGGAGGAACCGTCGACGGGGCACGGCGCTTGAACCCCGACAGCGAGGCCCGCGACAAGAGCTGGCGCATCACTGCTACCCCCAGCGGGAACGGAAACGTCACCATCACCCTGCCCGCCACCACGGACTGCAACGCCGACGGCGCCATCTGCACCGAGGACGAGCGAATGCTCTCCAAGCGAGTGCAACTCACCGTCAACGGACCAAGCTAACTGTCGTGCCACAAACGGCAAGCGCCACCAAAGGCTAGTCCCGCCGGCCGAAACCGGGACGCAAGGAGGACTCCAATGAAACCCGGCGCGACCCTCGCCATCTCCGCCATACCCGACCGGAGACAGGAAGCGCCGGGAGAGCAGACACGGCCCAACACAGAAAAAGGGAAGGCCAGGACATGAGCGACGCAGCGGTCGCCAGGGCGGTGCGGGGAAGGCCGAACGCCCTGAGAGCAGCGGCCATCGCCCTGCTGCTGACAGTCGCCGCAATCCTGGTGGCGGCCTCGGCAGGAGGACAGGGAACGGCGCAGGTCACGGCCCAGACCACGAGCCTCCTGGCCGGCAACACCGGCCAGACCCCGGCCGCCAGCGGTCACTCCATCAGCGGAGGCGACCGCGCAGTCGTGCAGATATTCGCCACCGGCACCAACAGCGGCGGCTACTTCCTGGACTCCGTCGGCATCGGCTTTCACAACATCGAGAGCGCCGCCACCGCCGGCGACGACATGCAAGTAGCCATCGCCAAGGCGGGCTCCGACCCGTTCCCCAACCGGGGTAGATTACGGTAGGGGGCAGAATCCTACGCTAAGGGCCGTTCCCATTGAAAGTAGTGGTTGATGGAAAATTCATCGGCTTGATGCAAAAGCGAGCTTAAAATCCGACCTTCAGTGCAGAGCTCGCTAAGCCCGAATCGACCGAAGAGGTGAGTGTGGCGGCGCGCTGACGGGGTGAGAAAGTACTCCCGGCTTCGGGGAAAATGGTTTTTAACAAAGAAAACCAACCCCAGACCAAGAGCACCCAATAGGTGCTACCACCGGAGCAGGCCGACCGCATCGATGTTGTCTTCGACGACCACCGCTTGGTGGCCAATGCTGGGCTGATCCTTCCGGTCACTTTGGCCCATCATCTGGGTCTGGGCGAGCTGGTGGATCAGCACGTTGACCTGGGTCATGCTCCTGGACGAGCCAACGCTGGCGACAAGCTGCTGACGCTGGTGGCGTCGGCGCTGGCCGGTGGAGACTGCATTGACGATGACGACGCGCTGCGCGCTGGGAGCACCGAACGGGTACTGGGCTGCGTGGTCAAGGCGCCGTCCATGCTGGGGACTTTCCTGCGGAGTTTTCAGTGGGGCCACGTGCGCCAGCTGGATCGGGTGACCCGGGAACTGCTGACCCGAGCCTGGGACGCTGGGGCGGGACCCGGCGACGATCCGTTGACCATCGGCCTGGATTCCACCGTCTGCGAGACCTACGGACTGTTCAAGGAAGGCGCGCAGCGCCACAACTACGCTGGCCAGCGGGGCTATCACCCGCTGTTGGCCGTGGCCGCGAGCACCGGGGACGTGCTGATGGCTCGGCTGCTGTCCCGCGTCAACCAGACTTGCCGGAATATCGTCGATTAGTTTTGCCGGTTCACCTCTCCAATCCATCGGCCCCAAGGCTGTGCTGCCTGTTTCCTCGCCTCATATCCTCGGTCTGACTAGATTACCCTGCGCCTTCGGTGGATTCGAGCTTAGGGAGCAGCAGGCAGGTCATCGTCCTTTCGCAGGTAGGCTATGTTGGTCTCCCTTACATCGTTTAGATAGCCCATTACCCCCTCCAGCGTCGCCGAATGTTCCTCGCTTTCATGCACGGTGATTTCGGCTTCGAAGAGCACCGCTTCTTCGAGGGTATACCGGAGGGGCGGCTCCCCGTCGTAGTACCGAGTCCCTACCTCTTTGGCCACGCCCTCATAGAGTTTGTCCGTCGCCATTGAGCGAGTCACCAATGCGGGGTATATGTTTTCAAAGTAGTGGTCTTCCCCTACCGACTCAATCCATCCCTGGTTGTAGGCGTCCCACTGGCCGCGCTTGTAGGCGTCGCGCGCCCACTGTATGTTCTCCTCCACTTCCTCCTCGGTAGCGTCGTAGCCGAGTTCCACGGCCTTCTGATACAGGATGTGCTCCTGTATCAGGCCCGATAGGGCGACGTTATCATCACCCCACTTGAGGACAAGATTGTGCCGGGCTTCCAAGTAATCGGTCGGCTGGCCCGTGTCCTCACCCAAGCCTTGCAGCTCTCTTTCCGAAAAATCCTTCGAGTGTTGCAGATGCATCACTGCTTCCCGCAATTCTCGTGCGCTGATCGACACATCCCCAGCGACAGCAACCACCGTGTCATCCTCGTTCGAGTCGGAGCCCGTTACCTGTCCTATCCGATAGTCGTCGGACCGCAAGGCGCCGGCACCAATGACCACACCCCCGATGATCAGGGCAGCTACCACCAGCAGGACCACCACCACGGAGGTCCGCGTCGCCATACTTGGCTTGAATGCAGTCATCGCTCAAAACCTTGCCTTGCTTGACGTTCGGTGAGTTCTGGAACTTCCCAGGGAGTTCGCCAGGATGCGGATACTACCCGTGAGGGGGTAGTGTCCGTCGGCGCACAAGATGAACCTGAACGCCTGGCCATAGATGGAGATGTCCGGGTCGATTCAGGTAGGGGGCAGAATCGTACGCTAAGGGGAAAGGTGTCGGTTGAGAGTGCGATAGACTGTCGGTCTTGAGATGGAGAAGAGTTCGGCGAGGTCGCTGATGGAGTACTCGCCGGTGGCGTGCATGCGGCAGAGTTCCCGTTGTTGTCTCTCTGACAGTTTGGGTTGCTTGCCGCGCAGTTTCCCCTTGGCGCGGGCGATGTCCATGCCCTCGCGGGTGCGCAGGCGGATGAGATCCGCCTCGAACTCGGCGAAGGTGGCCAGGAAATTGAAGAACATCTTTCCCATGGGATCATTCGGGTCGTAGAGGGTCGGGCCCAGGGCCAGTTTCACGCCGCGTTCCTCAAGTTGGTCGGCGATGGCGCGGGCGTCCGGGACGGACCTGGCCAGGCGGTCGAGTTTGGGCACGACCAGGGTGTCGCCCTGGCGCACGGCGGCGAGGGCCTGGTCGAGGCCGGGTCGGGCGCGGCTGGTGCCGGTGAGGCCGTGGTCGGTGTAGATGCGATCTTCAGCGACGCCCAGTTCCAGGAGGGCCTGGCGCTGGGCGGCCAGGTCCTGTCGATCGGTGGAGCAGCGGGCGTATCCGATGAGGGTTGTGGTGAGGGTTGCGGTCATGGCGGAAGTGTACGGATAGGGTCCCGCTTGCGCAATTGTTACCGTACCATTCATATGAGACGCTTGCCCGTGCCGGTTTGGCAGGGGTCGAGCGACAAGCTGGGACGTCCGCTGGACGTACCCCTTACGGACACCGCCGGCGGCGTCAGGGCTCGTCCCACTGTCATCATTTGCTGGCACACCGCTCATACCGGCAAAGTGGCCAGACCGCGGAAAGCGCGCCCGCATGACCGTCGGACCCGAGCTCCTCGTCCACATCTCACCCCTTGGGTGGGCCCACGTCCTGCTCACCGGCGAATGCCGCCGGCCAAAGCGCCGATGGCGCCCTTAGCGCACGATTCTGCCCCCTACCGGAATCAACCCGAACGTGGACGCGGTCGGTCTGCTCAAGTGGTCGCATCTCTTGGGTGCTCCCCATGTCGGGTCGGCTTTCTGTTTCGAAAACCATTATCCCTGAAGCTGGGAGCGCTTTCTCATCACATCACCATGCCGACACACTCATCCATTCGGTGGATTGGGGTTAAGATCAGTTCGCTCCATTCGGGTTTGTCCACTCGGGAATGGCTGCTAACCAACAGCCGCTGGGGTTTGTCCCTTGGCTTCCTGTTTCATGAAAATGCCGCGAAAACCGCGTTGCCTGCAGGGTCGCCGCTGCAAGGTTTTGCCCGGGTCGGCCGTGCCTGCACATGCATTGGCCTTGCTGTTGGCGATTGTCGCCGGTTTGTTTTCCGTCGCGGGTGATGAATATGCGGAGGCCAGCTTCGATCGGCAATCCAACTCCGCACCAACGGGGTCAAGCGCGCCGGATGGTCATAATGATCCCACGTTCAGCTCGATCAGTGTCGGAGTTGACCACGTCTGCGGTTTGTTGGTGGGCGGGTCCATAGTCTGCTGGGGATACAACGGAGACGGTCGAGCCAATCCCCCGCCGGGGGTTTTCAAATCCGTAAGCGCAGGACGTTTTCACACCTGCGCGATACGGAATAACAACACGGCGGTCTGCTGGGGCCGAGACGTGCAGGATACGCCTTCAACGGAAGCGTTCGTTTCAGTGAGCGCTGGCGAGGGTTCCTGCGGTATCCGCACCGATGGTACATCTCACTGCTGGGGCGGGGGCATGGACTCAACCCCGTACGCCAATGACCGGTTTCAGCAACTGAGCGCCGGGCACCGTCATGCCTGCGGGGTACGCGTCGATGGAACGGTTGCCTGCTGGGGAAGAAACGATCTTGGACAAGCCACCCCGCCTACCGGAATATTCCTGTCAGTTTCGGCCGGCAGCGTACAGAGCTGCGGAGTACGTGTCGATGGGACCCTCGCCTGCTGGGGAGCCGACTGGAATGGCCGTTCCACTCCGCCTTCGGGGACTTTTCGGGCGGTCTCCACGGTTTGGGACCATTCGTGCGGGTTGCGCAGGGATGGCATGATCGTTTGTTGGGGAGACAACACGGATGGGCACAGCACTCCGCCGGAAGGAACGTTCCAGTCGGTGGGGACCGGGTTGCGTTACACCTGCGGCTTGACGCCAGACGGCCGCGCAAAGCGCTGGGGCAATGACGATCACGGGCGGGCAACGCCGCCTCAAAGTCTTCAACATGTTCTCGGATAATCATACCGTCCCAGCCTCTGGCCAGAGGACAGGCAGGTGACTATTGGGCTGACGTGATCATCGGGAAACCGGATTTCCCCCAGATCAGCCCCGGTGAAATAGTGCCGTTCAAGGTTTTCAACCCGGGCGGCATATACGTGGACCGATCAGTGGACCCGGGTCTGGCGTACGTTTGGGATTCGGGAAACAGCCGCATTCTTGGCATGGACCTCGCGACGTGTTATGCCAACGAAAGTCCATGCCAGGCCGATTTCGTACTGGGCCAACCGTCACTTTGGGATCACGGCGCCTGTAACGGGGACAGTTCCGTCCAGACATATCCATACCGGCCATTGGCTACGGCGGAGACGTTGTGCGGGGTTCCTGAGCTCGCGGGGAGCCCTGGGGAATGGCCATCGTTCGTCAACATGGACATCGATGTGATGCGCAACCTGTATACCCCCGACTCGTTTAACAACCGCGTTCTGCTGTACAACCGGCCTTTTGAAACCGACGGGATAGCTGACGCTGTATGGGGCCAGGGTGATTTTGCTGGCGCCAACTGCAATCGCGGGGACCATGACAATCCAACCGCCCGAACGCTATGTTTTCATTCCGTCGAAAACCGGGACAGAACACCATCAAAGGGGGATGGCCGGCTTCTGGGGTTGAGTTGGATACCGGCGGCAATCTATGGGTAGCGGATAGCGGAAATAACCGGGTGCTGAGGTTTCCTTTTGATCCAGCCTTTGGCCGGCCCGGCGATACCGCAGACTTGGTGCTGGGCCAACCGGATTTCAACAGTCGAGGCCCAGGACAGGGATTGCGGAGCATGTTCGCGCCAAGTGCCGTCCGGTTGGCCCCACAGGGGACGCTGTATGTCGCAGACACGTACAACAACCGGGTCTTGATCTTCGAGCCGCCTGTCACTTCCGGAATGGCGGCGACCAGGATATTTGGCCATTCATTCCGCAGCCCCTACGGTCTGGAAGTTGACCCGAATCATGAGGGCATCTGGGTCAGTGATGTCGGCGCACGCATGGTCTCGCTCTGGGACTGGACTGGAGAGAACGTTTTGAAAGTAGTCGGAAAAGCCGACTACCAACCGGATGCGGGGGCGATTCGTTTCTTGGACTTGCCGGGTCAGCCTGTATTGCATGACATTGCCGCCGGTTTCGGGTTCGACCATCAGGGCAACCTGCTGGTCGCGGAAACTTCCGCCTTTGGGCAGGACGTCTATCGGTTTCCTGGCCCCATACCTGCGATCGGCAATCGCTCCATCAGCCGACCGGACAAACGGCTGTTCTACCCGCCCGGTGGGGTCAATTTCATGGGCGTCAAGGGCCTGGTCCACGCCGACGGTATCGCGGTATACCGGGACCAATTGGTGGTATCGGGCGCACACCGTCTCATGTTCTGAAACGGGTTGAACGATCTCACCAACGGCAGGTCCGCCGAAGGCATTGTCGGCGATCCCGAGCTGAGGCGTTACTGGGACAGTTGTTGTGAGCACGTCAAGCATGACGGCGCCGGCCGGCTGTGGGTCAACTCAAGCGAAGGAGTCTCGGGCTTCATCGACGTGTATCAACTGCCTCTAACCCATCAATCAGCTCCGTTGGAGACCATTTGGGTGAAGGGAAAGCGCTTGCCTGTTCTCGGCGCGAACGAAACTTTGAGCTCTATTGACGGCAGGATCTGGGGCATCGCTCCGGCGGAAGGCGGCAAGTTCCTGTGGATAAGCGACACCGATAATCACAGGGTTATCCGCATACGCGATCCGCTGACCGATCCGGTAGTGGATGTCATCCTGGGCCAACATACTCCGGGCGGTGATCAGTGCAACCGAGGGCGTACCGTGAATGAATTCGCTCAGCGGACAGACATCACCCCCGATATGCTGTGTTTCCCTGGAAATGTGGCTCTGGATCGCCACGGCAACCTATGGGTATCCGACCATGCCCTGGAGGTGTCAGGGAATTACCGCCTGCTGATGTTCTCGAAATCCCTCTTTCCAGACGATCCGCCGTCCACGATTTTTGCCCCCCAAGCTGCCAGGGTATTTCCTCGGCACGGCGCCAATCAGGCTTTGGGTCCTTTGCATGATCCCCGGGCACCTAGCAACTTGATCGAGGAACGTCTCGGCGGTCCCCACCCCACTGCAACTTTTGAACCTGCATTTGACAGCCGGAACCGCATGGTGGTTGGGTACAATTTCTACGTCGGCGGGCGGTTCGTCGGGATATACGACGATCCTTTGGAGGGAGCCACAGAACCGTCCGGATATCTCAACGATCTGGCGTCGATGCCGGTTGCCGCCGCCTTCGATGATGATGACAATCTTTACATCGGCGACCACAACCGGGCCCGGGTGCTCGTCTACAGGAATCCCTTCAACAATACGCCCACACGTAAGGACGACTCGCGCGAATCGGTACCCGCGGCCCCTTTGCCCGATTACGCGGCAAACATCGACGCCATCCGTCCGGAGCCGACGGCATGTGTTCTTCGCGATTCTGCGCGCGGGATTGACAGCACCCTCGCACTGACGGTCAGCGGGTTATCCGAGGTCCGGGAGGTTGAGGTCGAAGTGCGCAAGATCGCCGCCCAGGACCGAGTGAGAGCCGGCGCAGACAGCATTCATGTGTCGCCGTCGGGAACACGGATGATGGTCTCGGGAATCTGGTCCCGCCTGTGGGAAGAGTATGAAGCCACCTGGGCCACCGCCCGGCTGTTGAAAAACGGCGTTCCGACGACCAGATGGTCGACATCTTTCATCATCGCCGATGACGCCGTGGCATGTAACGACGTGTGGATCCCTCCTGGCGACACCATCGCTGCTGAGGACGCTTTCAAGCCAGTGTTCAGTCAATGCTGGAACGGAAGGGGTCGAAGCGGTGGCATTTGTTTCTGGCGTCGTCGGTACTGAGGCATCAGTTGATGGAAATGGCGGCTGCGTGCAACGTGTTTCACAGGCTATGGCCTGGCGTGCGGGGCCTCAGCGTCGGGGTTTCTGCCTGTGAGCAGGCTCGGCTCAACACCCCGAACTCAATGTCCGTCATTTTCAGCCCACTGACGCGATGCACGATTTGATCCGCGCAACATCCATTACGTCGAGCAGCACGTTGGCGAACCGTGGTCGCAAGGTTGGGGCTCACCATCAAAAGAAAGAACCGGCGCATCAGCACCGGTCTTTTACATATCCGCCCTATTGTGCGAACCGGATTCCGCGAAATTCCCAGCCAGGCACGCTTTGGACGAAGGTCGCCCCTCCCGCCTTTTGTCCGGGGACGCCTTTTCGGCCGCGCCGTTGTTCCCGTCCTCACCACTTCTTCCCGCCGCCCTCTTGCCCATCGCGCCCCTGGCGGGCGTAGCAGCCCGCCGGTGCGTTCCGCGCTCCGTTGCTACCCGGTTGTCCGGCGGCTCGGCGCCCGGCCATCATAGGTCTTCCGTCTTTGTAATTGCCATCAATTCCGCGGCCCGCTTTCCGGCATTTCATTGCCCGCGGCCCCGAGCTGGCCGTTGCTCCGCCGTCTGGCCCGTGTGCCGCGCGCTCCGTCCCGTTGCGGCGGCTCGGTGCCGTTGCGTCCCTGTCGCCCGCCCGCGTCGGCTCCGCGCGTCTGGCGCGCCGTGCGTGGCCCCTGGGTTTGGCCTGGCATTTTCGCGGGGCCGCGTCGGTGCGGCCCCGCTCTTGGTCATGCCGCAACCCTGATGTCGTTCTTGTCCATCCAGTCCGCCAGTGCCTCTTCCGTGATGTGGGATTCGGTCCGGTTCACGGCGGAGCTCGCCGACTGCAACGCCAGGCGCCTCTCCTCGCTCAGGTGCACTGTGATCCGGCGCTTTCCTGCCAGGTTGTCCGGCCGCGCGATCTTGCTCTTCGGCCGGCGCTGTCGCCTGACCTCCAGCCCGCGCGCTCTCAGCTGTTCTCTGATCTCGTCGTCACTCAGCCCCTCCAGCGTGCCCGCCTTTGGCGCCGCCGCTTCGCCGAGTTTCCGGCCCGTCCCCTGCGCGCTCTCCTCGAGCATGACGGCGTTCCGTCCTCGCTTCTCATCAGGCATACTGCAGCTCCTTCGCGGCGCCGCGGACTTCCTTCTGCCCGATCTGCACCGCTCCTTGGAGCCACGCCCAGTATTCGCGTATCTCTCCGGCGGCCGGCGACGTCGGCGCGTATTCCGTGGCCGTCAGTCCCTCCACGCCGGCGTCCCAGTGGGTGACGCGGCGCGCCACCGTCACGGGCGAGATGTTTGCGCCCATCTGGCGCATCGTCTCCGTTCCTTCCTCCTTGCGCTTGCGGTGCGGCTGCATGTTGTTCGGGACCAGGAACGTCGGCCATCCCTTTGCCGCCGCCTTCGCCACCAGCCGGCTGGTGTTCATCAGCTCGAGGTGCGCTCCGTTCACCGGGATCATCACGGCGTCCAACTTGCTCAGGAGTCGGTCCATCAGCAGTGAGTCCGCGCCGGGCAGGTCGCAGATGATCAGGTCGTACTCTGCCGCCTGTTGCATCCTTTCCAGCAGCTCGATGCTCTCGGCATCGATGTTCGCCTCGACCACTTCCAGTTCCGGCCAATCCGGGGCGACCCGACTCCGCAGCGCGCACTGCCTGCTCAGCATCCGTTGTTCGTCGAAGTCGCAGGCCAACACCCGCAGGCCGGCCGCTCGTGCTCGTTCCAGCGTGTTGTAGCTCAGCAGCGTCTTTCCCGTCCCTCCTTTCCAGGAGGCATATCCAATCGTTTTCATCCTCTCACCTCGCGGTCTTTCTAATCCGACAATCTTCGGATTGCTTCATCCGCACATTTTCAGATTGCGCGATTGCGAGGTTTTCGGTTTGTCGGATTGTTCACATCGCGCTGGCCGTGCGCGTTTTCGGCATTTCGCCTGCACCGCCCGGCTGCTCCCCAGGCGCCGTTTCCGCCCCTTTCGTCCGGCCTCTCTTCACGAGCTGGCCTTCCCTTGCAGCTTTTCTAATCCGAAAATCGTCGTATTGCGTCATCCGCACATTTTCGGATTGCGCGATTGCGAGGTTGTCGGTTTGTTGGATTGTTCACATCGTGTTGGCTCTGCGTGTTTGCGGCATTACGCCCGCACTGCCCGGTTGCACCCCAGACGCCGTCTCCGGCCCTCTCGTCCGGGGTCTCTTCACGGGCTGGCCTTCGCTCGCGACCGCACTCTCCGTTCGTCTTCGCGCCCGTTCGGCGGTCATCTGGTCGTTGCCCGCGTCCGGGCGTCATTGCGATGCCGTCCTGCTAGTCGACCCTTGGCGTTCAACGCCCGGGTGTTCGCTCCCCGCTATCGTCGTGACGGTCTCTTCCGTTCGGTGCCAGCTCGGCCTCCTGCTAGGCTCTCTCGCCCTCGGTTCTCTCTGTCAAACAGCCTGCGGTTCGGTTCTCCCGCCTCGCCCTACCGTTGCGGTGTAGTTCGCGCTCAAACCTTGCAATCTTCGTATCGTCCGATCCCACAATGCTGCGATTGCGGGATTGTCCGGTGCGCTCTTCGGCGCCGCGATTGTCCTGGCTCCCCTGTCCGGGCGTCACTGCTTCTAGCCCGGCAGGTTCTGGTACACGGCCACCCAGCGCGACCCCCTTACCAGATTATCCTGCTGTCCGTCCTCGTCCCCTTCTTCCAGCAGGACTATCCTCCCGTTCAGTCCCGCCATGCACGTCACCAGTGTCGCGATTCTCAGCCCGTCATCCGCCATTGCGCGTGTGACCAACCCTTCCACTTCCTCGCTCATGCGGTCCGACCATCTTCTAAGTTCTTCGGTGTCCAGTACGTCGGCCCCTCCGCTCTCTGCCAGATGCCCCACAAATCCGCACACGCGCTCCACGCTCAGCAGTGCCATCACGTCCGTCGCCAGTCCTGTCGACTCCTGCTCCGTCCACTCGTCAACCTCGTTCCGGAGCGAATTCGTCTCCAGGATCCCGGCGGCTGTGCGTACCAGTCCCCGCTCCTCGTCCTGTAACTCCGTGGTTGCCTATTCCGCAGCCCTCGGCCGTTCTGGTCGGCCTCTTTCTAACTCCCTGCTCACGACCCCTTCCGCTTGGGCCTTTGCCCATGCGCTTGGCTTCCTGAACCACCGGAACATCTCGACTGGCGCGTCCGGTCTGTCCCATCCTTCGATCTCGCTGATCATATCGGCCGCGTAGTCCGGTTGGACCTCTCGCGGGAGCGACATGGTCATCATGATCATCCGTGTCAATGTGATCCGGTCTTCCTCTGCCATCTCCCTGTCGGCGAGCCAATCGCTCAGGCGCGCGCGCTCCTTGCTCGGCCTCCCTCTTGGTCGTCCCAGCTCTTCGGCAACTCGCTTGGCAATCTCGTCCCTTGTATCGCGCCAGCCGGCGCTCCTCGCTGTCATGATCCGCACGTCCCCAGCATCTCGGTCAGCGCCCGCAGCTCTCGCGCCGTGTCGACAGTTCCCACGCGCTCTTCACTTCTATCCAGTCCGTCGCGTACCGGCACCAACTCGCCCGGTCCGGTGGCCGCCATTCCTCCGGGCCTTTCGCCCCTTTCTGCCGGTTCAATGTGTTCATCGTCGCGTTCAGCGCGCCGGCGATGCGCCGGTCGTTCGCGTATGCTCGCTTCTTTGCCGCAGGCCATCCTGCCGCTCCGGACCGGTGCGCGTTGGCCAGCGGAACGTGGTGGTCCACGTCGAGGTCCACGGCCAGTGTGAAGCGCTGTCCGGACCATGGACCGATCCATTCGCCTGCATCCACCCTGCAGTGCACCGTGGACCGGAACGTCACCCCGATCCTGCTTTCCTCCTGCAGGACTTCTGCTCTGGTGTCCTGGCAGTCTCCATCCACATCGATCCATTCCCCCCATTCCGATCGGTCATAGGGCGTGGCGTCGTAGCTGTAGGCGATCTCCAGGCTCAACAGCTTCTCCTTCGTCTCTCCGGCGCCCGACAGGCCCGTGCGGCGCACCGGTCCCCCTGGTCCTCCTTGCCCCGTGCTCGGGCCACCCAGCTGCTCCATCCATGCTGGTGCCGTCGGGGTCGGCCATACCACGTCTGCGTACGGCGCATATTTCGTCGGCAGGGTTGTCCCACGCTCTCCGCGGCTCTCGGCCGCCGGTGCTGTCGCCGTCTGCTCGGTGGCCGTCCGTACGGTCGTGGCCGTCGGCGCTGGATGCCCTTGGCATCCTGCTGCCACCGCCACGGCTAGGGCCGTCGTTATGATTAATGTTCTCACGGCTCGCCTCCTTGTGGTTGGTCGTAACCTGGTTCACCGGTCCATAGCAGCGCTCTGCTGACCGTTTCCCAGATCTGCTTCTCCACGCTTCGTTTCGGTCCCTCGGCATTGATCGTCAGCCATCCTTCCCTCGTCGCTGACTCCACGTATCCACGCTCGACCCGTCGTCTGAAGTCCTCGCTCGCCTGCTCGAAGACGTCGGGTTCGCGCTCCCGGCCCACGCGCCTCAGCGATGCGGTTTCGTCTGATGCCCGCAGCAATATCGTCACGTCTGCGTGTAGCCCGCGTGTCCCTATGGCGTTCGCCGCCTCCGCGACGACCCTCCCCAATCCCCGGCCGTAACCCTGGTATGCGATCGTTGAACCGCTGTATCGGTCGCTCACGACGTTCGTACCCGCACTGAGGGCCGGCTCTATCACTGTCTCGACCAGCTCCGCTCTCGACGCGTTGAAAAGCAGCAGCTCCGCCACTGCGGACCGCACTAGTCCGCCTTTCACCAGCGTTCTCACCTGTTCGCCGGCTTCAGTTCCTCCCGGCTCCCTCACCCGGACCGTCCGCCGCCCCGACGCGTTCATTCTCCTGGTCAGTCGCTCCGCTTGTTCCGTCTTTCCAGTCCCGTCCATTCCCTCGATGACGATGAACCTTCCTCGCATCTCTTTCTCTCCCGTAGATCGCCATTACTGCAAGCGTGCCTATGGACAGGTACCCCATGGACGGCGCGCACCTCACTGCCCAGCGCACCGCTTCCCATTGCCATTCTGTCGCTCCATCCTGGGTCCATGTCCACAGCATGATCTCCAGGCTGTACGCCGCCACCGTGCAGGCCGTCATTGCCACGACCGCCCCCGCTGCCGCGCTCACCCACCAGATCAGTCCGGCCATGCCAGTTCTCCCCGGTGCACGGTCAGCCCCGGCAGTTGCTTTCGTATCATTTCGCCGGACCCCAGCCCGGCGATCCATGCTCCGCTCGTTCCACCGGTCCACTTGGCGATCAGCTGCGCCCCCTGGTCGGTCCAACCCATGACAGTCACGGCCTCCGCTGGGACTCGCGCTGCGTTGGTGAGTCCCGTCGGTCTGTTCACTGTCACTTCGCCCTCGTGCGCCCTCACCGTGATTGGTCCGCCTCCCCACAGGCCATGGCGCAATTCGTAGACACCTTCACCCGTCCGTCGCCCCGCCGTCGCTCCCCACTGTCCAGCGATCTCGGCTGTTATCGCGTCCAGCGCGGCCTTCGTCTCTTCTTCCCTTGATTTTTCCATGGTCGCCTGCGCGTGAAACCGCATTGCGCGTGAGTCCCATCCGATCATCGCTGCCCCCGCTGTCATGGCAAGCAACCCGCGCTGCTCCCCCTCCCCTTCCAGGATTCGCTGCACGCTCTCGGCCAGTTCGCTCGCTCCGCCCGACTCGCTTGTCAGCCTGGTCTTCAGCCGGCCCCATCCGGTGCTGTGTGCCGTCACGATCCAGACTGCTGAGCTTGCAGGTATTTCCCAGTGCGTCTTGCCAATCTCTCCGATTGTCCTCGGTCTCCATTCACGCGCCGGCGTCCGGCAGATCGACTCTGTCGCAACCCGCTCACCGTCCGCTCTGACTCGCGTCGCTATCCACCCTTCGGGCGAGCAGTCCATCGCGCTCGTCAGCCGTTCCTTCCACGGCTCCGGGATCTGTCTCCACCTCACGAATATTTCGGCCTGCGCTCCCTTCATCGTGTGTGCCTCGCGCGCACGACGGTAGTCCGCCGTTGTGGCCAGTGCGGTTCTGAGTCCGTACCGTTTGGTTTCGGCAATCTTCGTGGCCGCGCCGTCCTGCGCGAGCCACACGACGTTGCTGTCCAACCATCCCGTCCACTCTGACTCTTTGCTGCGCTCCAGCCATTCCAATGCTCGTTCCGTTTCCCTCGCGTCCATCGCGATCGCTGCTCCCCACGGACCTGCGATCACTGTCAGCCTGCGGCCGGTCCATTGTCTGATCGCGTCGTCCGTGAAGTCCCTCCCGGTCCACGCGCTCAGCGCACCGGTTACGTCGTCGCTTCCCTCTGCCGCGGTCGCTCGCTGGCGCCATCCGTTCAGCGCGTCCAGCGTGTCCGGGTCCCGCAGTCGTGACAGGTCGATCGTCACCATCAGGTCCGCGGTGTTGGGCACCATTGCCGCGTGCGGATTCTCGGTCCGATAGTTCCAGTCGATCCAGGTGTAGATCGCGTCGCGACCTATCAGCGCTGTGCCCACCACGATGATGATCACCGCTGGGACCACCGTCCATTTTTCCGTCAGTTGGGACTTGGCTCCTGCCATTTTCGCCAGCCCCCACGCCCGGCCTCTCCCGGCCGCGTTTGGGGCGATTTCTGCCCTAGATTCCCGTTTCCGGCGTCTCTCTCGCACGCCAACCTGCCAGCACTTTGCAATTTGGGACTTGTACCCCTCCCGTATGGAACGCATTAATCTGTACATGGAATCCGCCGGCTCAGTTTGGTTTTCATACCCCTTGTGCTCAACTCACAGTCATTCTGGGGGCTCGCCCGGCCAGAACCCCCTCGTTTGGACCGCAGGGGGGGTTGTATAGAGAGAGCACCAGAAAATCGCGCCTCTCCTGCCCACCCTGTTTCATTCTGGCGCCTGCGGCTAGACGGCCTCTCCTGGGCCTGAAACGACCTCTTCTTCCAGGTTTGTAGGGCTTGGGCTGGCGTTCGGCTGGTCTGCGGCCTCCGGTCCCTCGTCGGTCTGGGTGGTCGTGCTTCGCCCGTCGGGCTGGCGGGGTAACGATATGGCTGTTGCGCCCATGGTCCGGTCGTCTGTGGCCTGGCTGTCTTGGCATGATGTCGGCTGCTTGCCGGTGGGGCGAGAGGGCCGTGGGGGCGGCGTGGACTTGGCTCTTGGGTCATCGGTTGGATGGGGCTGTTGGGCTGGTTGCGGGCACGGTCTTGAGGTTCAGGTCTGGGCTGCGGGATGGTGATCTCTTGGGCCGGCGTTCTGGTGACTGGTCTTCGTCTGGGGGCTGTTCTCTTGGGGGGTGACGGGTTGCTGGCCACCTGGCGCACGGTGGTTTGCGGGGGGGTTGTTGTTGGCCTTGGGCCGGGTGGGGAGGGCGTTCTACTGGTAGCGTTCGTGGAAGTCGAAGTCGTGCTGTTCTCGGTCGGTGACGGCGCCTTGGCGGGTTTCGGCGTGGCCCTCGAAGGACATCATGGGTTCGTGGTATTCGAGGCGGATCGTGAGGTTTGGGAACCGGGCCGACATGGTGGTGAGCATGTCCTCGTTGGGCGGGTTCCATTTGGTGAGGAAGTGGTAGCGCAGGCGTTGTGCGTCGTGGCTGACGCCACAGTTGTTGCGGCGCCATTCGAACCAGTCGGGGGGCGCCGGACTGTTCGATCATGCTCCGGTCCGCTCCGTTGTCGCGGATGCTGCTGGCCTTGGTGCCCAGGAGGTCGTGGGGGCGAACTGGCGGAAGGACTCGAGGTCGTGGGGGTTGCCCCCGGAGGATGAGGTCGGGCTTTCGCGTGGTCTCCGTGCTCATTCGTTCTGGTCGCGGGCACGTTGCTGCAGGGTGGCGCGTGCGTCCTGGGCGTGGTCGCGGAGTATCATGTTGCGGGCTGCTGGGATGGTGCTGCAGCACGCGACTATGAAGCCGACGGCGTAGGCGGCCCAGCCCTGGGGGCTGGTCCTGTCGCCCAGCAGCGCGCAGATGAACAGTCCGATCACGACGAGTATGAGGCAGGTGAAGAACCGTCGTCCGACGCCATTCTCGTAGCGGTGGATCGTGCGGCGCAGTTCTTCGTTGGTCTCGGTTCTGGCTGGTCCGTTCACTGGTTTCACCCTTCCCTGGTTCTGGTGTGATTCAGGCGCGTGGCTCGTCCTCGTCGTCGTTGTGGAGCTCGCGTCTGAGCCGGTGCACTGTCTCGATGGTGGAGGGCGCGAAGGCTCGGCTGAGCATCCAGTCCAGGTACTCCGGATGCTGGCTGACCCGTGAGCCGCGGAAGGGGCCGAAGTTGTAGACGGGCTTGCCGTCCTCCAGGCGGAACTTGCCGGCTGGGTCGATGCTGTCGGCGTGGGCCTCGTGGTGGAGTTCGTCGACGGAGCGGCCGTTGCTCATGGCCTGGATGATGGCGATGGAGAGCTGGACGTCGTGCATGGCGTCGTGGAGCCGGGCGTCTTCGGGCACTGGTCCGACGAAACGGCGGTGGGCGTCGGCGAGGCTGCGGGGTTCGCGGACCTGCCAGAGGCGGTGGGCGTCGACGATGTGGCGGCCCAGGCCTGTCCAGCGGCGGCCCGCGATGGCCATCTCGCGTTCGATCATCTCGATGTCGTGGGCGACGCCGTAGCCGGCGATGTCGGCGTCCTGGAGCAGTTCTTCGACTTGGTCGGCGATCTCCCGGAACTCGGGCTCTTCGGCCAGGTCCGCGTCGGTGAGGCCGTGGATCCGGGTGGACGCGGGGCTCACGGGGAGCCCGGGCCTGACCAGCCAGTGGACCGTCCGGGTGGTGCCGTCCGGCTCCAGCCGGCAGATCGCGATGCTGATGATGCGGCGGCGTTCTGGGTCCAGGTCGGTCCATTCGGTGTCGACGAAGGCCAGGGGCTTGGTGAGGGTGAATTGGGTCGGTTCGGTCGTCATGGGCGTTCCTCCCGGAGGTGTCGGGCCTGCCAGATCATGATGTTGAAGGCTGCCATGGTGATGGCCAGGAAGGGTGTCATGACGGTCCGGTGGGCTTCGGGAGGCGCGGCGTTCCGGGTCGCCCCGGAGCAGGGGCGGTCGGTCTGGCTGCTGGCCGCGGGCTGGCCAGTCGGCCCGGGCGCTCAGCAGCGTGGTCGCCAGGGAGATCGGCAGGGCGGCGGCGGGCCTGCGCTCCGCTCAGCGCCCGGGCTGGTCGTGGTCGGTCCGGGGTCTTCTGAGTGCTCATGTGGTTGCCTCCTGGTCGGGCCCGGTCCGGGGCTGGTCGGGCCGGGTCCGGCGTCTACGCGTCGGCCAGCAGTTCCTGCAGGGCCAGGGCTCCGTCGTCCGGTTCGTCCTGTTCTGGCGGCTCCGCCGGGGGCGTGGCGTTGTGGCCGGCCTGGATGTTGTCGAAGGCGCGGTCACCGGGCGGGCCCCAGGGATTGAGGACCGTTCGGACGTCGCGCATCTGGGGCCAGCTGTGCTGGTCGTAGCGGCCCTCGGCGAGGTCGATGTGGTCCTCGGTCCAGCTGCAGAGGGCGCTCAGCTCTGAGCCGTCCGGCATGGTCACGTTGATGAGCTCGGCCTTGGTCAGCCCGCCGAAAAGGCTGAGATCCTGGCGGCGGATTTCGGCGTCCGTGAGCACGTCGCAGGCCAGGTCGACCTCGGCGGCCAGGGCGCTCTCGGTGGTCCGCGGGACCGCGCTCTGGGGGGACCAGTGGGCCTCGACGTTGATCGCCCCGTCCAGGCGGTCAATGAACTGCCGGGCCATGCTCTGTGTGGTCGTCATGGTGGTTGTCATGGTGTTCTCACCTCCGTTTTGTGGTTGTCCTGTTGCTCAGAATTGCTCGATCTCCTGGCCGTTGAGCCAGACCCGTATGCCGGTCCGGGCGATCCGGTGGCCGGGCTTCAGCACGCTGGCCAGCCAGTCGTTGAAGTCCTGGTCGCCGGCGCCGGCGCACTGGGGGCTGTCGGGCGCCGGGCAGCGGCACTCGGCCTCGATGGTGTCCGTGCCGCGCTGGAAGGAGTAGCGGTGCGCTGGGTTCATGGTGGTCATTCTCCCTGCTCTTGGGGCGCGTGTCCGCGTCGCCTGAGCTCGGCTGCGGCGGCCTGGGCCTCGCCCCGTAGTATCATGTTGCGCGCCCCGGGGACGGCGCCGCAGCAGGCCACGACGAAGCCCGTCGCGATCACGGCCCAGCCGATCGGCGTGGCCCCGTCGCCCAGTGCCAGTGCGATGGCCAGCCCGGCGGCCACGAGCCCCACGCAGGCCAGGAAGCGGCGACGTATGCCGTCCTCGTAGGCCTCGATATTCTGCCGCAGGGCGCGGTCGGTCTTCTGCGTCGTCTCCATCGGTCCTCCGTCTCTTGGGCGAGGTGTCCGGGCCGTTCAGGCGGGCTCGATGGTGACTATGATTTCACGGTTGACATGCCGGCCGCCCCGGCCGTCCGGCATGCCCGACGCGCTGGACAGGGGAATCAGGCGCTTGCCTTGGTAGCGATACCGGGTGGCGTCGTCGTCGGGGCTGCTCAGCAGCCAGCCGGCCCGGCAGCGCAGCAGGCGCTCGGCCAGCCGGTCATGGTCCTCCGGGCGGCGCATGTTGTGGCGGTAGTTGACCTTGTTGTTGGGATAGGGCGGGTCCACGTAGAGGCAGGTTCCGGGACGGTCGTGGCGGTCGATGCAGTCCCGCCAGTCGCCCATCTCGATCTTGACCTGGCGGATGCGCCGGCTGGCCGGCCGCAGCTTGCTCTCCAGGCGCAGCAGGGCTCCGATGAGGCGGTTGCCGTGTCCGCCCCCCGTCTTGCTGGTGCTGAACCGCGGGTGACCGAACTCGCCGCCCCAGCCCGCCATGGTCAGGTAGTAGAAGCGGTGCGCGCGGGCCACCTGGGCCAGGTCCTCGGGGCTCTGCGCGGCCAGCCGGTTGAACTCGGCCCGGCTGACCAGCTCCAGACTGAAGGCGTCGATGAGCTCGTCGCACCGGGCCTCCAGGACGCGCCAGAAGTTGGCCACGTCCGGGTCGATGTCGTTGATGACCTCGACGGCTCCGGACGGGAGCGCCAGCAGGGTCCAGGCGGCGCCGGCGAAGGGCTCACGTAGGTGTGGTGCGCCGGCAGCTGGGCGATGATGCGCCGCCGCGGCCGTGACTTGCCGCCGGCCCAGCGCAGGGGGCTGTCGATCATCCTGGGCCTACCTCGTCTGTCGGTCGGTTGCGGTGGCCGTGGCGGCGGGCCTGGCGTTCCAGGGCCTCGGCGATCACGTCGTCGCGGCCTCGCAGCAGGTCTCCTTCGGGCGGCAGTCGGTGGACCCTGATCAGCCGGCTCATGGCGTCCTCGTGGGTCTCTGGGGTGCCGTCGGCCAGGATGTGGGTCTCGGGAACGCCCCGCTGGGCCAGCGCCCGGGCCACCAGCAGGCTGCGGTGGCATTGCAGGGGCTCGGCCTCGGCGCATAGCAGGGCCACGCGGCGCTGGGCGGCGCCGCGTATCAGGCGTTCCATGCCCTCTTGGAAGTGTTCGCTGGCGGCGACGCGCTTGTAGCGCACGTGGCCCTCGGCGTCGTAGCAGCGGGGGTCGTCGGGCCGGCCGCCCAGCTGGTGGCCGAGCTGACCGTGGGCATCGCCTACGGTCTGTAGGGACCGGCGCAGCGCGTCCTAGTTGAAGTGGGGCGCTCGTCGGCTGCGGGGCGTCGAGCGCACGTCGGCCACGGCGTCCACGCCGTGGCGCACCAGCAGGTTCGTGAACGTCTCGGCCGGGTGAACGGAGTGGCCGATCGTGAGGATCACGGCTGTCGCACCCGGGGCTGATTTCCCCCGGTGATCCCCAGGTGGCGGGTGCCCAGGGCGTTGACCATCCGTTCCTCGCGCTGGGCGTCGACGGGCTTCGGCAGGTCCGGTTCCGCGTCGCTCCACAGGGTGAGGCGGCCCTCGATGATCCGGCCCCGGAAGTCCCGGCAGAGGGCGGCCTCGCAGATGGGCTCGGGTCCGGTGAGCGGGATGACCTGGCCGCCGTGGGCCGTTGCCCTGAGCGCCAGTTCCCGGCCCCAGGGGCTCGGCCAGACGGACGGCGGCGATGCGTTCCGAGGCGGCGATCTTGCTGGCCACCTGGTCCACCAGCGCGCGGGCCTCGTGGGTCAGCCGGCCTTGGCACTGGACGGCCACGACGTCGTCGGGACCGGGCGCATCGTCCCCTGCCGGGCCGCACCGGTGGATCACGACCGGCCGCTCGTCGCCCGGGTCTTCCAGGCCCCGAGGATAGACGCTGATTTCCTGGCTCACGGCGCTGGTGACGATGTGAGTTTCCCACTCGATCTGCTTCATGGCCAGCGCGAATCCCCGGGCGCACAGGGTGGTGATGCGGCCGATCTGGTCGTCGCCCAGGCCGTCGCCGCTGAAGGCGTCCGCGTGGTCCTATGGCCTAGTGATAAGGTCGGCGAGCTGTAGGCCCAGGCCGCTGAGGCAGCGCTCCAGCGCGTGGATATCGGGGTCGTCGTGCGGCGTGGCCTCGGGCACCCGGCCGAGCCGGCAGCGCAGCAGGAGTGTGGCATGGGTGGCGTGTTTGATCTCATCGGTCTTGTCCTTCAGCATCTGGCCCTACGACCGGGAGTCGGCCCGATACGAACGGGACGGCATCATCCTCACCTCCAACAATGGCTTCGGCGAGTGGGGCGAACTGCTGGCCGACAGCGTCATCGCCTCGGCGGTGCTGGGTCGCCTCCTGCACCACAGCCACATGCTGAACATCCGCAGCGAGAGCTACCGGCTCCGGGCGAAACGTCAGGCCGGGCTATTCCCCTCGCACCAACAACTGGGCACCACGCCGGAGGAGGCCGGCGACAACCATGACCGTGCTGACTGACAGAATCGCTGAGCATTATCCAGGTGGGTCAATTTTAACTCGGTGACAGCCAGTCGCAGTTAGGCAAATGGGTCAATCCCAAATCGGCGATCCCACGCAACCAACCGGGCTGGGTCAACTCCCCGCCAGCGATGGTGGGTCAGATCTCCGTCGGCGTTGACAGCTGGGCTATTTCCGTCACACCAACAAGGATGACGCTTGTCCCACCACTTGACAACGGGACGTAACCCGCCGTCGCGCCGGACGGCGGTTACAGACCCCAGTTAGCCCGCGGTAGCGGGCCTCTGCTGGACCCTTCCTCCCTACTTGGCGGAGCGTTCCGGCTGGCTGGTCGCGCGCTCGCCGACGTTAGCCTGCGTTTTTGGTCGTTCGGTGCGGCAGCTCCCCAGGCGCTCACGGGCTCGCCTCGGCCATGGAGACCCGGCCACTGACCAGGTAGTAGGCGCCCCAGCCATCCTGTTCCGGGTCGCGGATGTAGCCGCCGCCTTGGCTGGCCGGACGTACCGGATCGCCGCAGAACAGGCAGCTCATGTCGTTCTCTAAGCAGGTGCTTGGCATCGGGTCCTCCGGTCTCGGTCTCCGTCTGCTCCTGCTGTCCGCCGAACCACCGCTTGGTGCCGAACGGGAGTGCTGCGGCAACCAAGGCCACGTCGATCAGGATGCTGGCGATCAGGAACGGTTCGCGGTGGCGACGAGGCGGTCATGGGTCTGCTGTCGCGTGGCCATCTGGCCCCTGGGCAGGTCTGGGTTGCGGGTCTTGTGGCACAGGGTGGCGGTTGATCTGCTGGTGCCGTGTTCCGGGTCGCCGATTTGATCGCTTTCGGCTGGGGACTCGCAGTTCGCCCGGATGTTGTCCGTGGCGTGGCGGTCCGTGGTGTTGTCGGCATCGGTCGCGGCCGTCAGGTGCGAGCCGATGTTCGCGAATGAGCTGTCGATGATGCCGACCTTGACGCCGGTCCCGTTGAAGCTCGCCCAGCGCCAGGCTTCCACTCCGACAGGCAGTGGGAGCTTTTCTGGCGTTGGGTTGGGGTTGTCGTTGGCTCTCTGGCTGGGCAGTCCCGTTGTCGAGAGGCCTCCGGCTGTGGTGTTGTCCTGATGCCCATGGCTGTAGTTCAGGGCGGTCGTCGTGGCCATTACGGCCATAATGATGAGCGCAAGTACCGCGGTGGCGGTCGTTCTTGCGTATTTCATGGAATTGCCTCCGTTGGTCTTTGCTGGACTGTCCGCATTTCAAGCGCCGTACGCGAGGGAATCGACAAGTCGGTGGTATAGAGTGATGGGGAGTTCCCGTACGTCGGGGTCGGCGACCGACAGTGAGAAACCCTCTGACGCCAGCCACAGGTGGCGACGCACCAGGGCGATGGCGTCCACGAAAGTCGGCGACGGCTTGTCGTACCAGGCGGCGGTGCGCTGGGTGATGGGATGATGTTTTTGCAACGCGTGGGCGGCCAGGGTTGTCCAGGAGAAGAGACCCAGCAGGATGGGCGTGGTGCGGGCAATGGCCAGGTCGGACCACTGGCGCTGGGTTTCCATGCCCAGATGGGCGCGCACTTCCTGAAAAGTGACCTCCAGTTGCCAACGCAGCACAAACCATTGGAGGACCTGGGTTGGGTCCGCCGACGGGTCGGTGCAGAGCAGTGCCTGGGGATCGAAGGCGCCCTGGGGATCTCGGATCAACACCCAACGAAGGAGGACCGGCGGCTTGCCGGAGCGGTACCACACCGCCCGCTGGGAGGTGAGTTCCACGGTGCGGGTGGTGCCGTCGTACCAAGCGACTTCGACGTTGGTCCAGCCGACATCGGCCTGGTCGAGCAGTGTTTTCAGCGACGGTCGCCGCAGGCCTTTCAACGGCGGGCGACCGTTCTGACCCGATTGCCGTGGTGGCGCTGGAGCGTAGAGGGCGGCGTCCATAATCAAACGGGCGATGAGGGTGACTGGCTCGCGGAGGGACTGGCAGCAATGGAGCAAATCCAGCGCGGCGTAGCCGTTGTCACCCACCAGGACCAACTGACGCTGGGGCAGCCAGCGGCGTCCGCCTCAGGCGGACATGATCATCTGGCGCGCCCAATCGGTGACCTTCTTGTGCCGGCATCCCTGCTGCTGGTGGTACCGGGACGAGGGCGCCAGCACGGTGAGCACCGGCAGGGCCCAATACCGTCCGGCCCGGGGGACGTGGCCCAACCACATCAGGGAGATCCAGCGTCCGCCTCAGGCGGGCTGGCCTTGACCAATTGGTGGCGACTGGAGCGCACCGCGTCTCGGTAGATTCCGCGAGCCTTGATCTTGGGGCCCCGACGTCGTTCCAGGGTTTCGTCGATGCCGAAAATCAGAGGACCGTCGCCCCGATTCAGGTGTTGGAGCAACAGCACCAGCAAGACCCGAGCAACCGCACGGGCGACCACACCGCCCGATTGAGTACCTCGTGGTAGAGGGCGTAGTCGCGCTGGTCGCTGCGGCCCATGACGCGGAGCGCCGCGGCCACGGTGCGTTGACCCGGGGTCAGGATCGCACGCACCAGCAGGAGTTGAGCCTTCTGCCAAGTGGGGTGGTGAACAGCGTCGAGAAGGGCAGCAGAACGGCTACAATGGCATCGGGCAGGGTGAGCATGGCTGGACCTTTAGTGACGTTTGGGTCAGGCCAGCTTACCCTGTCTTTATACTTTTCCTAAGTTTTGCGTAAACTCCAGTTTTGTGGTTCGCTTGTTCGGCGGTCTCCGTCCCGCCTGCTGAGTGGTCCCGTTTGGCTCGCGCCCGATTGCGCGGTTCCTCGTTCGGGCAACAAAAATCGGGGACGGCCGAATGACTGTCCCCGCGCTGGCGTGTCGTTTGCTTTTTCGTTCCTATTCGGGTTCCAGGTGTGCTTCCTGTATCGTTTTCACTCGGGGTATCTCCGCGATGTCGGGAGTCAGTTCCATACTCACTGCTGCGCGAACTCCCCCGGTTTCGTAGTATTCTTGCCCTTGTCTCCGCGCCCAGCTCCGGGTCACTGGTCTGATGCCCTGACTTTCCAGGAACGTCGCCACTTCCTCTTCGGTCCTAGTCCGGACGTGAAGATGATGACGTCAACGGTGACCGTCGGCATTGGGTAGCCTCGCAGGGTGACTTTCTCCATTTGTTCTGTGTAATCGTCCAGTTGGTCCTGAACTCTGCTGTGGATGACGGCCCCGGCCCCCAGCCGGCACTTCACTTCCGTCGCTTCGCGTCCGTCTGGGCTCAGCGTTATGCAATCCATCTCGGCGAGATCTGGTGAACTGAGCCAGATGCCCGCTTCCCCTAGGTACATCTAGCATCTAGCGGTATCGATCGGCCTTCCTTCATCGGTGAACGCGACCATGATGTTCCCGTGCTCGTCGCGGGTCAGGCCGTCCTCGCTGTTGGCGATGATCGCTCTGGTCAGCGACTGGGGCACATCGTAATGGTGTAGGCACAGTGGTTCTTCGGGGTTCGTGGTGACCAGTCTGCAGCTCTGGTACTCCGCGATTTGCGGGGCCCATTGGTCCGGGCTGCACCCGGCGACTTTGGTCTGTTGGATCTTCTGTATCGCCATCTGTGCGGCCGTTCTGTCGCGGAGATAGTCCGTGTTGATCGCGTTGTAGAGGTAGCTGTCGCACGGTATTCCCCAGGGGCCGTACGCGGTGATCCCAAGGGTTCTGGCGGTGGCGTACACGCGCCGACCACTGCCACGGTGGCTGTTATCACTGTGATCTGGACTGTGGATCCGAACCGCATGGCGGGTTCCCCCTGTCATGGCCTGCGCCATTCTGGGGAACCGTGACTTGGCTGTTTCGTATCCACTGGGCGTTCCAGACGAACCGAGCGCGGGTTCCGGCCGGCCCTGCCCCCTGAGCCACCTGTGCTGTCGGTCGCCGTTCAGCGTCGTCCTAACGGCTTTGGGCGTTTGCTGCTCATGCCTTGGGCCCCTCGCTCCAAGGTCCTTGCCGGTCCCCTTGGGATAAGTGCTCTGCGGAACCTCAGCCGTTGGCTTCCAGCGCGTCGACGGGCACGAGTCTCTGGCCATCGGCGTCAACCTCCAAGAGCGCGTGCTCCAAGGCAATTGCCCTGAGCAGCACGAGCTCGCCCGGTTCGCCGAAGGTCACGGCTGTGGGGAACTGTTGCCTCTCCAGCCTGATGGTGGCCCATCCCAGATCTCTGGTCACGCGGCGGCCGTCCGCCAGCACGGCCGTGTAGCTGCGGCCACTGGTATGTCCAGCGACTCCAGCAGGTCCCGGGGCGCCTTGGTGAAGGTGGCGCCGGTGTCCACGATCGCGTCGACCTGGACGAATCGCTGCCCGTTCTGGTCGCCTATCTCGATTGTGGTCCTGAAGGTTCCGATGTCGCTTCGCCCTGCTCGTGATGATACCCGGTGGCTGATGTTTCTAGAAATCGCCGGTTTCGCGTTCGTCCGGTGCTCGTCCCGCGTCCACCTGTTCGGGACAGTCTTCCAGGCCGATGTCGCAGAACCGGGATTCAGGTCTGCTGGGCACCCGGCGCGCCGGTTTGGCGGTTGGTCAAAAGTTGCGGCCGCAGGGGTGCATTGTGCAGCCGCTCTGCGTTCCGGTTTTCTGGAGTTCAGTTCAGCGGTGTGGCGTGCAGCAGTCCCGAACTGGGCTCGTGGAGCAGGCTCCAGTGCTGGAGGATGTCCTGTCCGATGAGGGACGGCGGGCTCGTGGAGCGGTCGTCGCCCGGCGCGATGCGTATGTCGGCGGGGTATTCATGGATGTCCCCGGTGGCTTCGTCGTAGAAGGCGAGGATGGCTGGCTCCTGGTACATGGTGGCCGTTCCTCCGACGCCGCGCAACGTGGTCGGTTGCCGCAGGTCTTCGGCGCGCATGCCGAGGTCGTGTGCGGTGGCGGGCAGTATGCAGGTGACCTGGGCGCCGGTGTCGACCAGTGCGCTGACGCGTCGGTTGATGCCGAGCCGGGGCAGGATGATCTGCATGGACATGATGGGTCGGTTTCGGTCGAAGTGTCCGGTAATCACAGTACGAGCTCCGGCGGGTCGGGATCCAGGTAGGTGTAGGCGACGTTGCGTTCCGGGTCGCCGTCTGGTCTGAGCTTTTCCAGCAGTTCGGGCAGGGTGTCGGCGAGTGTGAGTTGCATGTCGGAGTTCATGCCGGCCCACTGGTGGGGGTGGTTTAGTTCCAGGCCGTCGGTTTCGGCGCTGAGGCGGCGGGAGATTTGCTCGTGCTCGGCTAGTCCGGCCGCGATGCGGGCTCTTTCCTCGGCGGTGAGGTGAAGTGGTTCTGCCATGTCTGCTCCTTGGGCGCGGTCTTGATGGAACGGTTCTACGCCGGCGTTGGTTCGCCGGTCAAGAGCGCTTTGTCGGTTGCGGTTTTTCTGGTCTGTACTGCGTGCCTGATGGCACCGGCGCCGGCACGCCGGCGCTGGCCAGCGTGATCACGGCCGCGGCCAATCTGGTCGTAATGATGGGTCTGGCCTGCATGGTCCGCCCCTGGTTGGCTTTCGCCGTTCTTTCGGGTGCTTACATCCATGCCGGCCTCGGGGCCGGCGGTACGTCCGCCGGCCCCTTGGTCCGGGTACTGCCGTCTGCTTAGCTGGGCTTTGCGCATTTCAAGCGGCGTAGGCGAGGGAATCCACCATTCGGTGGTACAGAGTGGCGGGGAGTTCCTGCATGTCGGTGTTGCCGGCGGACCGGGAAAAACCCTCGGACGCGAGCCATAGGTGACGTCGCACCAGAGCGATGGCATCCACGAAAGTCGGCGACGGTTTGTCATACCAGGCGGCGGTGCGCTGGGTGATGGGATGATGTTCCTGCAAGGAGTGGGCGGCCAGGGTAGTCCAGGAGAAAAGGCCCAGCAGGATGGGCGTGGTGCGAGCGATGGCCAGGTCGGACCATTGGCGCTGGGTTTCCATACCCAGGTGGGTGCGGACTTCCTGGAAGGTGACCTCCAATTGCCAACGCAGCACAAACCATTCCAGAATTTGGGTCGGGTCCGCTGCTGGGTCGGTGCAGAGCAGGGCTTGGGGGTCGAAGGTACCCTGGGGATCGCGGATCAGCACCCAGCGAATGGTCACCGCTGGCTTCCCCGAGCGATACCAGACGGCGGTCTGGGAGGTGAGTTCCATGATGCGGGTGGTGCCGTCGTACCAGGACACCGCGGCGACGGTCCAAGCCGCTTGATCCTGATCCAGGAGGGTTTTGAGCGAGGGTCGCCGCTCGCCTTTCAGCGGCGGTCGGCCGTTTTGGTCCGGCTCGCGGGGCGGTGCTGGCGCATACAGAGCGGCGTCCAAGCGCAATCTGGCGATGAGGGTGACCGGTTCACGGAGAGACTGGCAGCAGTGGAGCAGGTCGAGCACGGCGTAGCCGTTGTCCCCCACCAGCACCAGGGGGCGGTGCGGGAGCCAGCGGCGCAACAGCATGATCATCTGGCGGGCCCAGTCGGTGATTTTCTTGTGCCGGCGTTCCTGCTGCTGGTGGTAGCGCGACGAAGGCGCCAGCACGGTGAGCACCGGCAATGCCCAGTACCGACCAGCCCAGGGCACCGGTCCCAACCACATCAGGGAGATCCAGCGCAAACCGCTGGCCTTGACCGGCTGGTGGCGACTGGAACGCACTGCGTCCCGGTAGATTCCTCGGGCCTGGATCTTGGCGCCGCGACGGCGTTCCAGGGTTTCGTCGATGCCGAAGACCAGAGGCCCGTCGCCATGGTCCAGATGGCGGAGCAACAATAAGAGCAGAATGCGCGCCGCCGCACGGGGCGACCACACCGCCCGGTTCAGCACCTCATGGTAGCGGGCAAAATCGCCAGCACCGCTGCGCCCCATGACCCGCAGGGCCGCGGCCACGGTGCGTTGACCCGGCGCCAGTATGGCGCCTACCAGCAAGATTTGCGCCTTCTGCCAGGTTGGGTTGGTGAACAGCGTTGCGAAAGGGACGAGTACGGCTACAATGGCATCGGGCAGGGTGAGCATGGCTGGGCCTTCCATGAGAAGTCGGGTCAGCCTAGATTACCCTGTCTTTATACTTTTCTAATAACGCGCAAAGTCCAGCTTGGGGTCTTCGTTGGTCACGTCCAGGTAGCGGTAGATGGCTGCTTCCAACTCTCCGCTGCTTTGATGCACCCCACGACGCAGTTGCTTCTCCGTCAGCAGCCCAAACCATCGCTCCACCAGGTTCAGCCAGGATGCGCTGGTGGGCGTGAAGTGCAGGTGGAAGCGCGGCCGTTTGGTCAACCAGTTGTGGATCAGCGCCGTCTTGTGGGTGGCATAGTTGTCCACGATCAGGTGGACGTCCAGATCGGGTGGCACCTCGGCCTCGATGGTATCGAGGAACTTGCGAAACTCCGCTGCCCGGTGCCGTTGATGGCAGCGACCAATGACCTTCCCGGTGCTGGCGTCCAGCGCGGCAAAGAGCGACACCGTGCCGTGGCGCAGGTAGTCGTGGGTGCGCCGCTCCACCTGTCCGGGGCGCATGGGCAACAGCGGTCTGGTGCGATCCAAAGCCTGGATCTGGGACTTCTCGTCTACGCACAGCACCAACGCCCGGTCCGGCGGATCCAGGTACAGACCCACAATATCGCGCACCTTCTCAATGAAGAAGGGGTCCGACGACAGCTTAAAGGTTTCGGTACGGTGCGGTTGCAATCCGAAGGCCCGCCAGATGCGGCCCACCGTGTTGTGGCTCAGGCCGCAGCGTTGCGCCATGGACCGGGTGCTCCAGTGGGTGGCATCCCGAGGCGTCGTCTCCAGCGTCAGCGTAATCACCCGCTCCACATCGTCATCGGTGACCGATCGGGGCCGGCCGCTGCGGGGCTCGTCCGACAGCCCGTCTAGTCTCCGCTCCGCAAAGCGCGACCGCCATTTACCCACTGTTTCGCCCGACACCCCCAGATCGGTACCCACTGCGGTGTTGCTCCGGCCGTCGGCGCACTCCAAAATCATCCTGGCACGCAGCGCCAGGGCTTGCGCCGTCTTCGGGCGACGCACCCACCGCTGCAGCGTTTCACGCTCCACGTCGTCCAAAATCAGCGGCGGCATCGGTCGTCCGATAGTCATGGTCATCCTCCATCTGGACTGCTCACCCGGAGGATACCTCATAGCCGTTATTTTACTACTTACTTCAGATACACCACACTAGCTCTACTGGATATAGAGCTATCTCCTGGAACCGAATCCGGAGCGCTCACGCGTGCCCAGTTTGTCATCGTGAGGAGCGAAGCGACGTGGCGATCTGGTTGCCGGAAGAGACGCCGTTGCCATCACGCGATTGCCGCGGTTCACTCGCGATGACATTCCTTGCATATTGGGTACGCTTGAGATTGGAGGCTATGTTGACAATGGCTGGCGGCGCCAGCCAAAATTGCGCCATCGTGATCCTGAAGACAGGGTCTTTTCGCTCCTACCCCACCATGTGAGGTGCCCAGTGGCAGATTTGAATGACGCCGATGTTCGGGCTTTGGCGAAAGCCGCGGATATCAACATCCCCGACGATCTGGTCACCGAAGTCAGGGAATCGCTGAACGGCCTGCTCGAGGCACTGGCAGCCATTACCGAGCCGGACGTAGCCAACGTCCAGCCGCTGCCGATCATTGTGTCCGAGACGGCGCGCAAACAGGAGGCCTCATCATGACCGACGCAAACCTGTGCTACCTGTCGGCAACCGAGTTGGGCGATCGCATCGCCGCCGGAGACGTGTCGTCGCTGGAAGCCACCGAAGCCTACCTGGAGCGGATCGCAAGCCTCGACGGCAACTACGCTTCCTACATCACCGTCACCGCGGACCGCGCCCGCGAGGACGCCCGCCGCGCTGATGCCGAAATCGCCGCCGGAAACCGCCGCGGCCCTCTCCATGGTGTTCCCGTTGCCGTCAAGGACCAGTTCGATACCGCTGGCATCCTTACCACCAACGGTTCGACGATCCTGGGCGAGAACATTCCCAGCGAGGATGCCACCATCATGGAGCGACTGAAGGCAGCCGGCACGGTGCTGCTGGGCAAGCTCAACATGAGCGAGTATGCCAGCGGCGACGCCTTCCGCCATCCCTACGGTCGGCCTCGCAACCCATGGGATACCAACCGCAATCCGGGCACCTCCAGCAGCGGCTCCGGGGCGGCGACTGCTGCGTTCCTGTGCGCCACCTCGCTGGGCGAGGACACTGGCGGCAGTATCCGCGGACCCGCGGCTTTCTGCGGTCTGGTGGGAATCCGGCCGACCTTCGGCCTCGTCAGCCGGCACGGCGTGTTCGGGGCCAGTTGGTCCATGGACACGGCCGGTCCGATCTCCCGTACCGTCACCGATTGTGCTCACACTCTGGCCGCCATCGCCGGTCACGATCCCCGGGACCCGCAGACCTGGGACATCCCGGTACCCGACTACGCCGCCGCCCTCGACGGCAACATCAATGGCCTGAAAGTGGGCCTGGTGTCCGAGCGGGTCCATACCGACGCCAACGACTCCGAGGTGCGCGACGCCATCATCGCCGCGGCCGGCGTTCTGGCCGGCCTGGGCGCCGACGTGAGCGAGGTGTCCATCCCGTTGATCGTCAACTCGTCGGAGATCTCCTACGGCATCATCAGCAGCGACGCGGCCATGTTGAACTGGGACATCATCTCTACCGACCGGCTGCGTGACCTCGACCACAACAACCAGGTGCGCCTCCTCATGGGCAGCATCCTGCCCGCCAAGGCGTACCAGAAATCGGCCCGACTGCGCGATGTGCTCCGCAGCCAAATCCTGGCCACGCTGGATGAGGTCGACGTGCTGCTGATGCCCGCGTCTTCCGTGCCCGCCACGCTGATCCCCGAGTCGACGGGTCTGGGTACCAAGGAGGACGTCATCGCGGGTTTCAAGGGCCGCCGGGGGTTCACCGCGCCGTTCAACCTGGCAAACCTGCCCGCGTTGTCCATCAACTGTGGCTATACCGCATCCGGCTTGCCGATCGGGCTGCAGATTGCGGGCAAAGCGTTCGACGAGACCACGCTGTTCCAGGCCGCCTACGCCTACGAGCAGGCGACCGATTGGAACGAGCGCCGTCCTCCCGGCGTATAATCGATATATCCGTCAACTCGCTTTTCCGGTAGTTGCCCCCAATGCTAGTACGAGACCACACTCAGACGGCCCACGAGTTCCTGGCCGCGTCCGATCGCGAGTTCGCTGTCGGAGACACGTTGCAGGCGTCCGAGAAACTGTGGGGAGCAGCAGCGCATGCGATCATGGCGGTGGCGCAGCAACGGGGGCTGGAGCATGGTACCCACCGCACGCTGGTCAACTCGGCGCGTCAGATTACCGAGGAGCAAAACGACGAATTGCTGCGGTCGGCATTGCAAGCTGGGATCCTGGCCGCTCGTCATTTTCACTCCAACTTTTACAACAGAACGATGGAACCGGAAGACATCGAGTACGACCGCCCGTTGGTGCATCGCTACGTTGCGCTGATGCTCACCCTCTTGGAACAGGAACGGTAACCGATGCCCAGCCCCAACGAACTCACCGTCGCCGAAGCCGCCCGCGCCATCGCCCGGCACGAACTCACTGCTGTTGAAGTGGCGGAAGCGTGCCTCAACCGTTTCGAAGCCCTGGACGAGCGCCTGCTGGCTTGGGTGTACGTCGACCGCGAAACGGTACTCGCCGATGCCCGGCGGGCCGACGCTGCCGTGGCGGAAGGACGGCCCTTGGGTCCGCTGCACGGCGTTCCCATCGGGATGAAGGACATTTACTACACCGCCGGCATTCCGACGAAGGCGGGCAGCGAGGTTTACAAGGATTTCGTTCCCGAGTACGACGCAACGTCGCTGACCCTGCTCAAGAAGGCCGGTGCGCTGATGCAGGGCAAGGCTGTGACCACCGAGTTCGCCTGCCTGGATCCCTCGCCCACCTACAACCCGTGGAATCCAGCACACACTCCGGGCGGGAGCAGCAGCGGATCAGCCGTTGCCGTCGCCTCCCGTATGTGTCCGGCGGCGCTGGGCTCGCAGACGGTCGGCTCGGTTTTGCGGCCGGCGGCATACAACGGCGTGGTCGGTTTCAAGCCAACCTTCGGCCGCGTCAGCCGCCACGGCGTGGTGCCGGTGAGCTGGAACCTGGACACCGTGGGCTGGTTGGTGCGCACGGTGGAGGACGCAGCCTTGCTGCTACAGGTGATGGCCGGCCCCGACGTTGCCGATCCGGTTTCCTCCCGGGAACCCGTGGGCGATTATCTCTCCGCCATCGTCGAGCCGGCCGCCCCGCGTGTCGGGCTGTTGCGTCGCTACTTTTACGAGGGAGCGGATACCGAGAGCCGTCGGCACCTGGACGCCGTGGCCGAACGGCTGGCCCAAGCTGGCGCGGAGATCGAGGAGATCCCCCTGGCGGAGAGCATCGAATCCGCCTACGTGGACCAGCGCCTGATCATGGCGGTGGAAGCGGCGGCGTTCCACGAGCCGATGTACCGACGGCAAGCGGAGGATTACCAACCCAAGCTGCGGGCGATGCTGGCCGAAGGGCTGGAGGTAGATGGGATTGACTATTCCCGCGCCCTGGAGCGGCGGCGCCAATTCACCACCGATATGGAGGAGGCCGCCAGGCAATGCGACGTGCTGCTCACCCCGGGCGCGCCGTCGCCTCCGCAGGCCGACCGCACCAACACGGGAGATCCGGCATTCCAGGGCCCGTGGACGTCATGCGGATTCCCGGCCATCGCCCTGCCTTCCGGCCTGGCGGAGTCCGGCGTGCCGCTGGGCATCCAGATGGTGGCGTCTCCCTTCGCGGAAGCGCGCCTGCTTTCCGCCGCTGCATGGTGCGAGGGCGTGCTGGACGTGTCATTGAACCCACCGCTGTAGTGACAGCTGGATGCGCGTGAGCCCACACCCTCGACGGGTTGTGATCACGGCCGCTGTTGACACTCAACGGTCACCTGTCGATAATCGAAACGACTATGCAATTTGACGTTCGACTGTTCGCACTGTACCGGGAGCGCGCGGGGTCCTCGCTCATCACCGTGGACGTCCCTGAAGGCGCCACGGTGGAATCGCTCACGGACGTGATTCGGGGCATGTATCCGCGACTGGCGCCGCCTGAGGTGCGCATCGTGGTGGCGGTGAACGCCGAATACGCCGACGACGACCTAGCCCTGAGCCCCGGTGACGAGGTTTGCCTGATACCTCCTGTCAGCGGAGGACGGGGTTAGCGGAGGTCACTGGACTATGATTATTCTGACCGACGAACCACTGGACCCAGTAGCGGTAACCGACTCCGTGCGCCGGGACGGCAACGGGGCCGTGGTGACCTTCCTGGGCACCACGCGGGACAACTTCGGCGGCAAGACGGTCACCCGGCTTGAGTACGAGGCCTACGACGTGATGGCCGTCAAGAAGATGGAGGAAGTGCGGGACAGTCTCTGCGCCGACTACGGCATCGAGGATATCGCCATCGCCCACCGCACCGGTCGCGTGGACGTGGGCCATATCAGCCTGGTTGTCGCCGTGGCATCACCGCACCGGATCGCGGCGTTCGAGGCTTGCCACGACGCTGTGAACCGGATCAAGACCATTGTTCCCATCTGGAAAAAGGAATGGTTCGCTGACGGTTCCCGTTGGGTCGCGTGCGAGGACCACGAGTTCGCGGACGAGGACGAACACACCCACGCCCACGCGGAACGGCACGCTGCGGCCGTGGGGGACAACTAGGAGCTGAAACAGCTAGCGCAAGCCGTCGATGAGATGGACCAGCATCCGGCCGGCCGGTAGGTCGACCTCTTTTATCACTTGGGAAACGGCGGGCAGCAGTATTTCGTCACCGGCCCCGGATTGCACCACGTAGACGTCATTGCTGCCGGTTATAAGCACTTCCTGCAGCGTACCCAGGTCCTCGCCCTCCTCGGTTACCACGGTCAGGCCGACGAGTTGGTAATGATAGTACTCGCCGGGCGGAAGGTCGGGAGCGGGTTCCTCCGGGGCCACGAGCCACTGGCCGACCAGGGGCCGCACAACGTCTCCGTTCTCCAAACCATCCAGGCGGAGCAGGGCGTATCCGCCGGGCAGCGCCCGGAACTCCGTTATGGCATGGAGTTTCCCAGCGACGGTCAGGTCGCTGCCAACCCGGAACCGGGCGGGGTTATCCGATTGGGGCTGAACCCGTATGGTGCCGTCGGATCCGTGAGCGCGGATCACTCGACCCACCACCACGGCGCCTTCGGGTACCGGCGGCTCCGCGTCGGGCAATCGATTGCGAGACGGCGCAGGACCCTGGAAACGCCGGGAGCGCCTGCGGCTAGACAATCTCCAACACGGCCCGGGTGCCGTCCTTGACGGCAGCTACCCGGAGGAGCACCCGCATCGCTTGGGCCACTCTTCCCTGTCGCCCTATGACCTTGCCCTTGTCTTCGGGGGCTACTTCAAGGCGAATGACGATCTGGTCGCCCTCGTCTGATTCCGTAACCTTAACGGCTTCCGGGTTCGACGTCAGCGACTGAGCGATAAACTCAATCAGCTCTTTCATCCGAGTTGACCTTGCTAAAGATGTCGTTCCGTTCGAATATCTGCCGGACGGGGTCGGAAGGCTGGGCGCCTTTGCGCAACCAGTCGATCGCGCGGCTCTCGTCCAAGGTCACTGCCGGCGGGTCCGCCATGGGATCGTAGTGGCCAATTCCGTCGATATAAGCGCCATCCCTGGGATTGCGCTTCTCAGTAACGACGATTCGGTAGTAGGGGCGGCCTTTTTTGCCCACGCGCCGAAGGCGGATCCGTAGCATCTGAACTCCGTGTTGCTGATTTGATATACGCCGGATTCCAATGTATGGATTTGCTTCCCGTTTGTCAAACGAGATCCTGCGCTGGGAATCGCCAAATCGCGCAGAAAATCGGCGGCGCTGGAATCGAAACGGGGCCCGCCGGTCCCGATATCGCACGCGAAATGGGGGGATTAAATAATTATCGGGCCCAGACTGGACCTTTGGCTTGTCGCCCGATACTTCCCCAGGACCTCTGGGGCGACGGTAGACACTGGTCTGGGCCCGACTGACGGGCTAAGTGCCGTTTTTGAAAAGCGATGACGCTAAGAGGCGTTCACCCCGTCGTGTCCAGACTGGTGCCTACCATCGCCCCAGCATGTTAAACTGTGTTCCATTAGCCATCACCTCCTTTCTCAAAGTTCCGCACGAGCGGTTGCCCCGAATCTACAATCAGGTCATCGCCTTGTCAACCCATTCAGCGCGCGAATCTGGCCGTGAGTTAAGGCGCGAAAACCCGCTGCGCACAGTCTTCATGGGGACGCCCGGTTTCGCGGTTCCCGCCCTGGACACCCTGGCGTCCAACCCGGCAATAGACTTAGTGGCCGTCTACACTCCGCCCGACCGCCGCCGGGGCCGGGGTCAGGTGTTGGAACCTTCGCCGGTGAAAGCGCGCGCCGGTGAACTGGAAATCCCGGTATGCCAACCGCCCACGTTTCGGAACCCGGATGTGGTGGACGAGTTCTCCCAAGTGAACCCGGAACTGGTGGTGGTCGTCGCCTACGGCCGGCTGCTGCCCGCCGAGGTGCTCAAAATCCCCCGTTTCGGCTGCCTGAACCTGCACCCGTCGCTGTTACCACTGCACCGGGGACCGTCGCCGGTACCCGGCGCCATCCTGTCCGGCGACGACACCACCGGCGTAACGCTGATGCTGCTCGATGAGGGGATGGATTCCGGGCCGATCATCGCGCAACACACCCGCGACATCAGGCCGGAGGATGACGCCGAGAGTCTTACTACCGACCTCTTCCACGACGGAGCAGTTCTGCTCAGCGAGACCCTTCCCATCTGGGTGTCGGGAGGCCTCGACACCCGCCCGCAGGATGACGAGCTGGCCACGTTCACGTCGAAGATGGAACGGTCGGACGGGTTGGCCGACTGGGGTCTATCAGCGGACATTCTGTGGAGGCAGCAAAGGGCGTACACGCCGTGGCCGGGACTGCACACCGGGTGGCAGGGGAAGGAGCTCAAGCTGCTGGAGGTTGCGCCTTTACCTAACGGCCATGCGGAACCGGGCGCCGTGGTGCGTGCCGACGGTGATCGGTTGGCGGTGGGGACTGGCGGGGGCCTGCTGGAAATCCGTCGTGTGCAACTGGAGGGACGACGGCCCGCCTCCGCGGCGGATTTCATGCGGGGATATCCCGACTTCGTCGGCGACCGGCTGGGCTGACCAGAACGCGGCGGATGATGCAGCATCACCGGGGCACGCCCTGGTGGAATTTCTTGGTACCGCATTTGACGCACACGGCGATGGTGGCCGGTCGTCCGTTTCTCATCGTAATGTATTCCACGTCGCGAGACGCCGTATTCGCACGGCACAGCGCGCAATAAATGATGGCCGGGTTGTAGGATGCGCACACTGGTTATCCCCCAAGGCGATAAGGTATTCGGTCGCGGTTTGCGATGGCCCCTTGCGGCATGTTCGTCGCCACTCAAACGCGGGTCCGGCGATCCAGGTGGGGCGACAGTCTGGCCGTGGGCGGGCTCCGTATGTCGGATCCCGTAGCTATGCACCAGACATCGATCGCGTCATTGCCGCTCACTAGATATTACGTTCCGGCGAGTGAGCCGGTTTGCGCTCGGCCGATGCGGCGTCCAGCCCGGTGTTTGGCGTCGGTTCCGAGACCCGCGCATGCTGGTCTGGGCTGCCTCTCCTGTCGTGGGCCCTGGTGTAGAATCGCGGCATCTTCGCCGGCGTGCGTCGGCGGCACGAGATGGAGGGAACCATGGCATTCGCAGGAGTACCCACGGAAGCCGAGGTGCTGGCGTGGTATCGCGACGAGAACAACTGGGGTCGCTGGGGACAGCAGGATCAACTGGGCGCGCTGAACCTGATCACGACGGCGAAGCGGACCCAGGCCGCGGCTCTGGTGCAGACCGGAGAAACGGTGAGTTGCGCGCGTCCCATCACCACGGAGATGACGCCGGATATCACCCACCAGGTGCAGCGGTTCATGGTGGACAGCGGTGAGGGCCGCGACACGGACCCTCTGGAACGCCGCAATTCCCGGCGCGGAGCCGCCGAGTTTATCGGCATGGTCTTCCACGGGCAGACGATCACGCACATTGATGCGCTGTCCCACTACTCCTACGACGGCCTGATGTACAACGGGGTGCCAGCCGGGGTGGTCACGTCACGGGAGGGGGCGCAGAGTCACGCCATTGATCTGACGGCACAGGGACTGGTGAGCCGGGGCGTTTTGCTGGATATCGCCAAGGTGCGCGGCGTCGACTGGCTGTCGCCGGACGCGCCGGTGATGCCCGCGGACCTCGACGCGGCCGAGCGCGACCACGGGGTCACGGTTCAGGAGGGAGACATCCTGCTGGTGCGGACCGGAAACTACCGCCGTCGGCTGGTGGATGGCCCCGTGCCGGGAACCGAACCCAGCGTGGCCTGCCACGTCGCCTGCGCGCCGTGGCTCAAGGAACGCGACATTGCGATGCTGGGCACGGACACGTCCAACGACATCCGGCCCAACCAGTACGAGAACATAGTCTCGCCTTTGCACATCGCCTGCCTGGTGTACCTCGGAGTTTGGCTCATCGACAACGCCAACCTGGAGGATGTTGCCGAGGTGGCCGCCCGCCACGGCCGGTACGAGTTCATGCTGTCGATCGGCGCGCTGCGGCTGCGCAACGTGACCGGCGGCCCGGTGAATCCGATCGCTATTTTCTAGAGGTTTCGCCCGGCGGGAACGCACCCAGAGGCGGCGGGCCTAACCAACTTCAACGCAGGTAGGGTTGAACGATCATTCTCCCCTGCGATCCACTGGATGGGCGTAACTCATCGATTGCATTTGTGCCCTACGATGCCTATGAAAAAAAACTCAGCTGTTAGCCTGCCGTCGGTTCCAACGTTGACCCCCCGCACTCCGTGTGCTAGGATTTTCGCGCCAAACCTGCATGGTTGGGCGAATACTCCAGATTTCCACAGGTTTCGGTGGCTACGAGCACAGAACATCCCCCGCGCTGGATGTCCCTCGGAGAGGTATGCCGGGCGCTGGAGATCAACGAGGCAACGCTCCGGCAGTGGGCGGACCGCGGTCGCCTGCCCGTGTATCGCACCCCCGGTGGACACCGGCGGTTCTTGCGCGAGGACGTGGACGCGCTCCTGAACCGGAACCAGGCCGACGGCTCTGATCCGGAGGACCTGGCCCTCCGACGCATCCGAACGAAGCTGAGTCAGTCGGACGTAGCCGAACAGTCCTGGATGGAGAGTTTCCAGGCCGAAGGCCGCGACCGGATGCGTCTGTTCGGCCGGCGGCTTCTGTCCCTGCTGCTGAGGAACGACCTTGAGGGTCGCAACGGACGCAAGGGCGAGACGATGTCTGAGACCCACATGCTGGGTCACGAATATGGTTCGGAGATGGCCGCAAGAGGTGTGCCGCTGAGCGACAGCGTGCAGGCCTTCTTGTTTTTCCGACAGGCGGTGGTCGAGGCGGTGCAACCGGACCGACTGCGTCAGGTTGTGGAAATTTCGGACGGAGTACTGGTGGGCTTGGTTGATGCCTACAGCATCCGTTTGGCGGCGACGAACAATGACACGAACGATGGCCGGTCAGCGTGACCGGTTCGCGTTGGATGGTGGCGTGACATGACCACGGAATCTATGGACATTACCGACCGCAAGTTGCTCAACATGGTGCAGAGCAATTTCCCCATGGTGGAGGAACCGTACCGGCAGATCGCCGACGAGCTTGGCATCGGCGAGACCGATCTCCTGGAGCGGCTCACCGAGTTGAAGCGGCAGAACGTGGTCCGCCAGATCAGCGCGATCTTCGACACGCGCCGCCTCGGCTACAAAACCACGCTGGTCGCGTTTGCATACGGCGACGGCGACCTGCATGACGGCGCCATCTTCATCAACCGGCACCCTGGCGTCAGCCACAACTACGCCCGGGAAGGCTCATACTACAACCTGTGGTTCACGCTGGCCGTACCCCCTGACGGCGACCTGCAGGAGACGGTGGAATGGATGGCGCAAAGGACCAATGCCATCGAGTTCCGCATCATGCCCACCATCCGGTTTTTCAAGATCGGCGTGAACTTCGACATGGTGAAGCGACGCAGCGACGCCTACAACTACAATCCTGACGCCGGCCAGCCCAACGGGAGCGGCAACGGTCAGTCGCGTGTGCCCGCCAGCGACTGGAACCAGGCCCAGGAGATCAACGAGTGGGACAAGCAGGTAATCCGGGAAGCTCAGGAAGACCTGCCGCTGGTTTCCCGCCCGTTCGACGACATGGCGCAGCGGCTTGATCTGACGGTGCCCGAACTGTTCGCCCAGTTGAGCGAATACCAGGAACGCAAGCTGATGCGCCGGTTCAGCGCCGTGCTGTACCACCGCAGGTCCGGGTTCCGGGCCAACGCGATGATTGTATGGAAGGTCCCGCCGGAACGGTCCGAAGAGGTGGGTATGATCATGGCGGAGAACGCGGCAGTCACCCACTGCTACGAGCGGCCCACGTTCCCCGATTGGGAGTACAGCCATTTCACCATGGTGCACGCGCCCACCCGGGACGAATGCGAGGAGATCGGGCGCGATATCTCCAAGGCTACGGGGATAACCGATAACCTGCTGCTGTACAGCACCCGCGAGTACAAGAAGACCCGTGTCCGTTACTTCGTTGAAGACTACGAACGGTTCTGGGACACGGCCGAAGAAGCTGAGGCAATGGCGGAGGCGCTGGTCTAGCCGACGGGATTGCCATTCGTCAGAAACGGGATTTCAAGATTTTCGGGATTACCCGTCACAATCATGTCGATCCGGCAATGTCGAAAATCCCGATCCTGACCAACCCCTGCGAAATCAAACACCATGCCTGAGTATTACCCTGTATATCTCAACCTGACCGGCAAGCGCTGCGTCATTCTGGGCGGCGGAACCATCGCCCAGGGCAAACTCGCCGCATTGCGCGACGCCGGCGCCGACATCACGCTGATCAGCCCGCAGTGCACCGACGGCATCAGGCGCGCCGCCCAGCGGGGGCACATCACCCTGATCCAGCGGGAGTACCAGCCCGGTGATCTGGACGGCGCGTTCATCGCGGTGGCGGCCACCAACGTCTGGCACGTGAACCGACAGATATACGAGGAGGCCGAACGAACCGGCGTTTTGCTCAACGTGGTCGACGACCCGGACCAGTGCACGTTCATCGCGCCTTCGATCGTCAGGCGGGACCCGATTACGCTGGCGATTTCCACGGGCGGAGCAAGCCCGGCCCTCGCCCGCAAGATGCGGGAAACCCTTTCGGAAGACAAGGTGCTGCAGTGGGCCGACCTCGCGGACGTGCTCGCCCGGGCGCGCAAGGTTATCAAGGAACAGCGCACCGTTATCGATCCCACCCGGTGGCAGTGCGTCATCACCGAGGACCTGCTGGCTTTGGCCCGCAACGGAAACGATGATGAAGCGGTTGACCGGGTGCTGGCGCAGTTGCTGGATTCCGATTTGCCCGAAATGTGCTCCGACCTGACCGCCTGCAGAGCAGGCGGCTGTGCCAAGCGTGCCGCGCTGCGAGCGGCGGAGGCGGTGAGTTGAGCCTCCTGGTACTGGGCCTGGACCACCGGACGGCGCCGGTGGAGTTGCGGGAACGTCTCAGCGTGGAGCGGGACCAGTTGCCCGAGGCGCTGGAGCAGCTCTCCGAATACGTGCCGCAATCGGTCATTGTTTCCACCTGCAACCGGACCGAGGTCTACACCTACGACCCTGAGGACATCGGGCTGGTGGGACGCGTCGGGGACTTCCTGATCGGCTACTCCGGCGTGCCCGGGCCGGAGTTGGAACGACACATTTACCAGATGTGGGAATCGGATTGTGTGTCCCACCTGTTCCGCGTGGCCAGCGGTCTGGAATCCATGATCGTGGGCGAGCGGCAGATCCTGGGTCAGGTGCGGGCGGCATTCAGCGTGGCCAGCCAGGGAGGATACCTAAAAAGCCCGCTCACGCGCGTCTTCCACGACGCCCTGCGCGCCGGGCGCAGGGTGCATCGGGAAACCAACATCGGGCAGCACTCGCGATCCGTAAGCCGGGCGTCCGTGCAGTTGGCTCGGGGCCTGTTCGACCGTCTGGACGACCGCCGCGCCCTGGTTATCGGCGCTGGCGACGCCGGGCGGATGGTCGCCCGGACACTGGCCGACGCGGGTGTCCAGAAAATCACCGTGGTCAACCGCACGCACTGGCGCGCCCAGGACCTCGCCCGCGACCTGGGTGGTGTGGCGATACCGTTCGAAAACCTGGGCGACGCGCTCACGGATGCGGACCTGGTCATCAGCAGCACCGGCTCTCCGGGGTACGTAGTCGATCAGGCCATGGTCGCCGAGGCTCTGACGAGCCGTCACGGCGACGAGCCGATGATGCTTATAGACATCGCGGTGCCGCGCGACATTGAGCCAACGGTGGGCGATCTGGACCGGGCGCGGTTGTTCGACATCGACGCGCTCGCGCAAGTGGCCGAAGTTTCGATGGACGGGCTGGCCGATGAAGTGAAAAAGGCAAGTGCCCTGGTCGATATCGAACTGTCCCGGTTCGCGGAGTGGTGGCATTCTTCGGATGCCATGGAACTGGTGGTGGGCATGCGGCGCCGAGCCGACGTGATGCGTCGCGAAGAAGTCGCCCGAACCCTGCGCATGCTCGGCGAGCACGAGGAAGGGGAACTGGCGGAAAGGCTTCACGCTATGACCAATGCCCTGGTCAAGAAACTGCTGCACCAGCCCACCGTCGAACTCCGCTCCGGGGACAACACCACGGATTACCGGGTGGCGCGTCGTCTTTTCGGGAACGACGACGATCGGCGCGGCCGGCGCTGACGCACTGAACTCTGCTCATGTCTGGCGTCACGGTACGGGTGGGCACCCGGGGCAGTCGGTTGGCGCTGATCCAGACCGACCTAACCCTGGCGGTCCTGCGCGAAGCGCATCCCAGGGCGCATTTCGAAGTGGTCACCGTTACCACACAGGGCGACGCCAACCAGACCGCTCCGCTGGCCGGCATGGGTCTGGGGGTTTTCGTCAAGGAGATCGAGCGCCGGCTGGAGACCGGCGAGATCGACATGGCAGTGCACAGCCTGAAGGATATGCCCACCCTGCTGCCGCCGGGCATGGCCCTGGGCGCGGTGTTGGAGCGGGCCGACCCCCGGGATGCCCTGGTTTCGCACCTGGGCACGACCCTGGATGAATTTCCGACGGGGGCAAAGATCGGCACCAGCAGCCCCAGACGGCAGGCGCAAATCACGGAGCGGCGGCCCGACCTGGAAATTGTGCCCATCAGGGGCAACGTGGACACGCGGCTTCGGAAAGCAGCCGGCGAGGAATGCGACGGCACGGTCATCGCGGTGGCCGGCCTGGATCGGATGGGAATGTCCGAGGTGATAACGGAGTACCTCTCGCCTGAGGAATTCGTCCCCCCGCCGGGCCAGGGCGCGATGGCGGTGGAGATCCGCGCGGACGACGTGCGCACAGCCGAGTTGGTCGCCGCGGCTGACCATGCGCCAACGACCGCAGCGGTCAGGGCGGAACGGTCCTTCCTGCAGGCGCTGGGCGGTGGCTGCCAGGTTCCGGTGGGAGCATACGCGGAGTTCGACGGCGACGACTCGTTGCGGCTGACCGTTTTCATGGCTGCACCGGACGGTTCGACCACGTACCGCGTCACCGTGACCGGAGCGCCTTCAGACCCGGTTGGACTTGCGGCCGAAGGGTGGGCAGTTTTGCGCGAACAGGGTGCGGCGGGGCTGCTGGCCAGTCAGCCCGGAGCGTGAACGCTGTGAAGCCGGGCAAGGTTTATCTGGTTGGAGCCGGCCCAGGCGACCCTGGGCTGCTGACCGTCAAGGGTGCCCAGGCGCTGGCCGGCGCGCAGGTCGTGGTGTACGACCGGCTGCTGGATCCGGCCCTGCTGGCGTTGGCGCCAGTGTCGGCGGAGCGGGTTTTCGTGGGCAAGGAACGGGGTCGGCAGGCGCTAACCCAGGCGGAGATCAACCAGTTGCTGGCATCCGAAGGGTCGGCCGGTAAAACGGTGGTCAGGCTCAAGGGCGGCGACCCGTTCGTGTTCGGCCGTGGAGGCGAAGAGGCGCTGGCGTTGGCCGAGGCAGGTGTTCCCTTCGAGGTGGTGCCTGGGGTCACATCGGCGGTGGCCGCCGCCGCATACGCCGGCATCCCGGTAACCCACCGGGGCGTGTCCACCGCGGTGACGATAGTCACCGGAAGCGAGGACCCGAGCAAAGGCGAGACCACGACGGATTGGGCCGCATTGGCCAAAACGGGCGGCACGCTGGTGACGCTGATGGGTTGGGCGGCGCTTCCCGGCATCGCGTCCACGCTCCAAACCCATGGCATGCCGGCGGACACTCCGGCCGCGCTGGTGCAGTGGGGCACGTGGAGCCGGCAGCGGACGGTCACGGGAACGCTGGCGGACATCGCGGACAGAGGCAAGGCGGCCGGCGTCGGCGCGCCGGTGATCGCAATCATCGGAGAGGTGGCCCGGCTGCGAAAGGAAATTGGCTGGTTCGACCGGCGGCCGCTCTGGGGCAAGCGCGTCCTGGTGACGCGATCTCGTACGCAGGCGTCCCGGCTCATCGAACTGCTGACCGACCTTGGAGCAGAAGCAGTCGAATTGCCGTCTATCGAGATTGGGCCGCTGGACGATTACGAAGAACTCGACCGGGCCTTGATGGCCGCCGCGGACATTTCCGGTCGTTGGATGATCTTCGCAAGCGTCAACTCGGTGGAGTACGTCTGGGACAGGTTGCGATCTCTGGGGAAAGACGCTCGGTACTTTGCCGGCGCCACGGTTGGAGCCATCGGGCCGGCCACGGCGCGGGCTCTGCGCGACCGGGGAATCGAGCCCGACTTCATCCCCAAGCGATCGGTATCCGAGGAAGTGATCGCCGAGTTGTCGGCGTCGGATTGGACCGGTCGCCAGGCGTTGCTGCCCGGCTCGGCGATCGGCCGCGACTCGCTGGCCACCGGACTGTCCGCATTGGGAGCCGATGTGCGGCGGGTTCCCGCGTATCGCAACCTCCGCCCGGAAGGCATCGAAGAGAAGGCTCGCGCCGCATTTGAGCAGGGCATCGATGTGGTAACCTTCACCAGTTCGTCGACGGTGCGAAACCTGCTGGACATCCTGGGCGAGGAGCGCCATTTGCTGGAAGGGAGCGACATTGCGTGCATCGGTCCGATCACGGCGGCCACGGCCGAGGAAATGGGACTGGACGTCGATATCATGGCCGCGGAACACAACGTGGAAGGGTTGGCCGATGCGCTGGCCGGCCATTACTCCGGCGGCCACGCCGCTGCCGCCACTAACCAAGTGTGAGGAGGGACATCATGCTGAAGCACCCCGATCTGCGCATGCGCCGGCTTCGAGAGAAAGCGCCAGTCCGTGAGATGGTGCGGGAGACCCGCATGAGCGCCGCCAATTTCATCTATCCGATGTTCGTGACTCACGGCGAGAACGTTCGGGAAGAGATTGAACCGATGCCTGGGTGTTTTCACACGTCCATCGACCGCTTGGGCGAGGAGATCGACGAGGTGGTCGAGCTGGGCATTCCGTCGGTGCTGCTGTTCGGCCTGCCGCCGGAAAAGGACGGCGTGGGCAGCGGCGCCTACGACCCCGAGGGGATCATCCAGGAGGCTACGCGCACAATCAAGGAGCGTGCGCCGGGCCTGATGGTCATTGGCGACGTGTGCCTGTGCGAGTACACCGACCACGGCCATTGCGGCGTCATCGATGGTGACCGCGTCGACAACGACGCGACGCTGGAATTGCTGGCCCGATCGGCGCTGACCCAGGTGCAGGCCGGCGCCGACATGGTCGCGCCGTCCTCGATGATGGACGGCCAGGTGCGGGCGATACGGGAGACGCTGGACGCCCACGGCTACGACGACACGCCGATCATGGGCTACGCGGCCAAGTACGCCTCATCGTTCTACGGCCCCTTCCGCGTCGCCGCCGACTCCACGCCACAGTTCGGTGACCGGCGCAGCTACCAGATGGATCCGGCCAACCGCCGCATGGCCATGCGGGAGATCGAGTCGGACATCGCCGAGGGCGCGGACATTGTCATGGTCAAGCCAGCCATGGCGTACATGGACGTGATCAAGGAAGCCCGGGAGCGGTACGACTACCCGTTGGCGGCATACAACGTGAGCGGCGAGTACTCGATGGTGAAAGCGGCGTCGCGGGCCGGGTGGATTGACGAGAAACCGGTTACGCTGGAACTGCTGACGGCCATCCGCCGCGCCGGCGCGGACATCATCATCTCATATCACGCCAAGGAAGTGGCGCGCTGGCTGCGAGGCCAAGAGTAAAGCAGCTCCAGCCGACCACGCCGGAGGCGCTGCGACGTTGACATGATACGCACTCCCTTGCAGAATGAATCGCAAGGGGACACGGATACACGGAGGTTCGAAATGACACAGACCACAGCCTATTCGGTGGACGAATTCATCGACGACGTTCGCGAGATTTTTGACTCCACGGAGGACGCGTTGGCCCAGGCCTCTGGCGTGGCCAAGCACATGGAACGCCTGCTGGCCACCCCCGGCTGGTTGGAAGAGCGGCTCGAATTGCCGGACGAAGGAGGATTCGGTCGGTATGACCTCCACCTGGATGAGGATTACGGCCACCCGGGCGGCGGGTTCTGGCTGATGGCCTCGGTGCAGAAGCCGGAGCAGGACAACCTCCCCCACGACCACGGGGCCGCATGGGTGGTGTACGGCGTTTACGACGGCGCCATCAAGCAGACCAAGTGGCGCTGGTTCTATCCCGGCGAGGGCGTCGACTCGGTGCAGATCCAGGAGACCGGCGACTTCGTCCAGGACGACGGGAAGGTGGCCTTCTTCCTGCCCGGCGAGATCCACAACACCCTCAACGTCACCGACGACCGCGACGACGGTCGCGCCGTGGTGGTGCGCCTGGAATCCCAGAAGCTGGACCGCGTAACCCGTTACCAGTACAACCCCGGAGAGGGCACCATGGTGGTGATGGACCGCTAGAACACCCGCCGACGGTTGCTGCCGTCAACCGGCATCCACGCAGGAACGGCTCTGCTACAGGGCCGTTTCCGGCATTGACACCTAGCGTGCTGAGTTGACAACGTACGATGGCCGGTACGACCGGCTACGGCGGCGGATCCCTGCCGGGCAATCAGACGCCAACATTCGGTTTGACGATCTGCGCGGGCTGTTGATCCGGTTGGGATTCGTGGAACGAACACGAAGAAGCCACCATATATTCCGCAAAGAAGGTATCGTTGAGCTGTTGAACCTGCAACGGGATGGCGGGAATGCCAAACCGTACCAAGTCAGACAGGTACGCCGGGTAATTCTGAAATACCGACTGTGAGGGCCGCCGTGTACAAGTACGAGATCATCCTCTATTGGAGTGATGCCGACGGTGAATTTATTGCCGAAGTCCCGCAACTCCCGGGTTGCGCAGCCCATGGCCATACGCAGGAGGCCGCGCTCAAGAATATCAATGATGCGATCAGTCTTTGGATTGACACCGCGAGTGAATTCGACGATCCGATACCGGAACCCAAGGGTGAGCGCCTGTTGCTGGCGTAAACGTAGCGTATCCACGCGCCGAGGAGACATCCAGAATGGAGCAAGCCAGGTCTCAACAGCTTTTCGAGCAAGCGCAACGGGTAATTCCAGGCGGAGTGAACAGCCCGGTGCGGTCGTTCCGCGCGGTGGAGGGGACCCCGCCATTCATCGCGCGCGGAGCCGGCGCACGCGTATGGGATGTTGACGGCAACGAGTACATCGACTACCTGGGATCCTGGGGACCCCTCGCGCTGGGCCACGCTCACCCCGCAGTGGTGGAAGCGGTGCAGCGTGCCGCCGCGGACGGCACCTCCTTCGGCGCTCCGGTGGAACAGGAGGTGGAGCTGGCTGGGATGATCTGCGCCGCCCTGCCCTCGGTGGACATGGTGCGTTTGGTCAACTCCGGCACCGAAGCGTGCATGACCGCGCTGCGGCTGGCGCGGGCGTACACCGGCCGTTCCAAGATCGTCAAGTTCGCCGGCAACTATCATGGACACGCGGACGGTCTCCTGGTAGCGGCCGGCTCCGGCGCGCTGACCCACGGTATTCCCACCAGCGCCGGCGTGCCGGAAGCCTACGCTGCGGAGACGCTCATCGCTGCCTTCAACGATATCGGCTCCGTGGCAGGGCTCTTCGACGCCTGGCCGGACGACATCGCCGCCGTCATCGTGGAACCGGTCGCGGGCAACATGGGCGTCGTGCCGCCGGCCGAGGGGTTCCTCGAGGGACTGCGCACAGTCACCGAGGCCAACGGCGCGCTGTTGATATTCGACGAGGTGATCACCGGCTTCCGTGTGGCTTACGGCGGGGCGCAGTCGCTCTTCGGCATAACCCCCGACATTACGACGATGGGCAAGATCATCGGCGGCGGCCTGCCCGTGGGCGCGTACGGCGGCCGCGAAGAAGTCATGCAGCAGGTCGCGCCGCTTGGGCCGATGTACCAGGCAGGGACTCTTTCGGGCAACCCGCTGGCGGTGGCCGCCGGAGTTGCCACGCTGACCGAGTTGCGGAAACCCGGCGTTTACGAACAGTTGGAGGCGACGGCGGTCCGCCTGACCGACGGGGTCAGCGCCGCCTTTGCCCGCGCCGAGGTCCCATCCACCATTAACCGGGTGGCGTCGATGTTCACCGGTTTCTTCAACGCCGGGCCGGTGGCGGCGCTGGCCCAGGTGGAGCACTCCGACACGGCAGCCTACGGACGCTATATGCACGCGTTGCTGGACCGTGGCGTTTACATCGCACCATCCCAGTTCGAAGCGGGGTTCGTGTCCATCGCGCACACCGACTCCGACATCGACCGCACGATCGAAATCGTCGGTGAAGCGTTGGCGGCACTGGAGTAAGAGCGCAGGCCGACAATCGAACGACCCGACTCCAGTTCAAACACGCTATGTAGGGGCGAACGGTGATTCGCCCCTATGGATTTGTGGAATGACGACCCAAACCCTGCATGGGTTGCTCAAGCGACATTTCGGTTACGACCAGTTCAGGCCGACCCAGGAGGAGATAATCTCCAACGCGCTGGCGGGGGGACAAAGCCTGGTGGTTATGCCCACCGGCGGCGGCAAGTCCCTCTGCTACCAGTTGCCGGCACTGGCGACGGGCGGCGTGACGCTGGTGATCTCACCGCTGATCGCGCTGATGAAGGACCAGGTGGATGGCCTGCGGGCCAATGGCATCGCGGCCGACTTTCTGAACAGCACCCTCGACAACCGCACTGCGGCGGAAGTGGAGCGCGCCGCCCAGGCCGGAGCGGTCCGGCTCCTCTACGTAGCTCCTGAGCGGGTGAGCATGCCCGGGTTCAGGCGGTTCCTGGCGACCCTGGATCTGCGGATGATCGCCATCGACGAGGCCCACTGCATCAGCGAATGGGGCCACGACTTCCGGCCCGACTATCGCGCGCTCGCCGAATTGCGCGAACTGTTCCCCCAAACGCCGATCATGGCGCTGACGGCCACCGCCACCGAGCGAGTGCAGCGGGATATTGTTGAGCAGCTGCGGCTGCAAGATTGTCGCCGTTTCGTGTCCGGTTTCGACAGGCCGAACCTGACCTACCGCGTCGAGCCTGGTGCGGGAGCCTGGGATGCGTTGCTGGGCCTGTTGGAGTATCGCAGGGGACAATCAGCCATCGTGTACTGCTTTTCCCGCAAGGACACCGAGGAACTGGCGGCCAGGCTCACCAGCCACGGGCATCCGGCTGTGGCATACCACGCGGGATTGGACGCCAACACCCGACGCCTGACCCAGGAACGGTTCATCGACGGCGAGGTTCCCATCGTGGCCGCCACCATCGCGTTCGGCATGGGCATCGACAAGCCGGACATCCGGTTGGTGGTTCACCACACCCTGCCCAAATCCATAGAAGGCTATTACCAGGAAACGGGCCGAGCCGGCCGGGACGGGCTGCCCAGCGAATGCGTGTTGTTCTTCAACGAAGGGGATCGGGCCAAGCAGGAATACTTCATCCAGGGCATGACCGGGGATGCCCGCGCCACCGCGGAGGCCCAGCTGCAGCAGATGGTCGAGTACTGCCGGCTGACAACCTGCCGGCGAAGATATCTGCTCGGCTACTTCGGCGACTCTGTGACCGGCGAATCGTGCGGCAACTGTGACGTATGCCTGGCGCAGCGGCAAGCGGTGGACGTGACCCTGGTTGCCCGGAAACTCCTGTCGGCGGTGATCCGCACGGGAGAACGATTTGGAATCGCTCATGTGGGCAACGTGCTACTGGGCAAAAATCTAAAGCGGGTTCGCGAACTGGAGCACGATAAGCTCACGGTGTTCGGGATCGTCGACGATTACGACCGTGACGGGCTGCGCCGTGTTGCTGAAGGGCTAGTAGAGCACGGCCTACTCGCAAAGGCCGACGGCCAGTACCCAACCGTCAGCGTGACGAGATCCGGGCGGGAGTGGCTGCGCGGCCCGCATTCTTTGACACTCGAATTGCCGGTGCGAGAAACTGCCGCTCGAACGCAGCGTGCCCGCACATCTCGCGGTGAAGCTGGGGACGCGTTTGACGCGGACTTGTTCGACCGATTGCGTGCGGTGCGGCGCAGACTGGCTAACGAGGAAAACGTGCCCGCTTTTGTCGTGTTCGGAGATGTGACGCTTCGAGGTTTAGCGGAGGCCAAGCCAGTCACACCGGAGGACATGCTGCGGGTTTCGGGCATAGGACCGACCAAACTGGAGCGGTACGGCGACGCGTTTTTGAACGTCATCCGACAGCATACACCGCATGAGACCCGAGGCGTCGCTGGCGCGTCCCGTTCGGGCGCCGGCAAAGCCGACGGAGGTCACAACGTTCGACCGTTTGGCCCCACTCACCGGATGACGCATCGATTGTTGAAGCAGGGATTGACCGTGGCCGAAATTGCGGTGGAGCGGGGTCTGTCTCAAGGGACGGTGATGGCCCATATTGAGCGGATCGTCCAAGCGGGAACTACTGTTGACCTAACCCCAATGCTCCCGCCGACCGCACGCAGGGAGCGGATCGAGGCTGCATTGGCAGCAGCAGGTGGTGACCGATTGGCCCCCGTGAAAGAGTTGCTTGGTGATGACTATTCCTACGATGAGATCCGCCTGGTTCGACTGGCATACGACGACACAAAATCGTAGGGGCGAATGATCATTCGCCCCTACGTGTTGATCGGTATGTCCGCGGCGGCCTAGGTGCCGTAGCGGGCGGCGGCGTTGGGGTCGCTGTAGTCCACGTTCTTGGTCGACCAGAAAGCGGAGGCGATGTCGTCGCACGCGGCGACCAGGGCCTCGGCGTTCTCCATGCTCACGGTCTGCTTGCACTGGCCAGCCAGCTTGAGGGCGGCGTTGAACTTGCCCGCGATCTCATTGGCGTCGGTGCCCGGCCAGGCGTAGTCGGCCCAGAGGATCCGCAGCTCTTCCTTGCACTTCTCGGCGTGCTCTTCCTTGACGGTGACGTACCGGGAGAAGGTGTTGGCGAACCCCTGGCGTTCCGAGGCCGGGGCGCCGGGCTGCGGGGCTTCCAGGTTCTGCATGCGGAGGACCATCTTCTGCACGGTCTGGGCGGCAATCTTGGCAACCAGCGGGTCGTAGATTCCGCAGGGGATGTCGCAATGGGCGTGGGCCGTGCGAGGCTTCAGGAGGGAGATGGGATTGAACATCGTGTGCAGTCTCCTTTGAGGTGATGACGACGCGGTACGAATAACTGTCATGTACGGCGCAATTTCGGCAAAAATGCTAGCGCACTTTGCCGGTTGGCGCAAGGGCGAAGAAGCGGCTCAGATGCGCGTCTACTCAGGGCGAGACTGTACATTCACCGAGCCGCCTTCCCAAAACTGCACCGTCAATTGACTTTCCCAGAGGAGTCGCGTTCCCACCAGGATTTCGGATTGCGTTTGCAGCACGCGGATGGGCAAGCGGCTGCCCAGCCAGAATACGGCAGCCGTGTAGGCGTCAAACTCCGCCCACTCTGATGTGGCCATTTGCATTGGTATCCCGCCGGCCCAAATCAGCCCCAGACGATGCACCCAATGGGCAGGGAGCGTCAAAAACCCATCAAAACCGGTGTCGAGCATGGCCTCTATTCGGTGTAGCCGGCCCTGACGGTCGAACAAGTTCACAGGAATCATCGCACGCCCATATTGATGGACGCGGCCGGTGGTCACGGGAAAACCCCCTGCCATCCCACGAACGTGCCGAATGCCGGATAGCCGATACGCAGTGAGACCAGCGTCTCTGCCGAATGTCGCTCCAGCATCCTGACGTTCGCCGCCAGGGAGTCGGTATCGAAATCATACTCGCCGGTTTTGACGTCCAGCGTAATGTACTCCCCGTGGTGGTCCGGTTCCACCAGATGGCGGATTTTGGTGTCATAGATTGCGATGGCCTGGCTCACCACCGAGTGCTCATGACCGGGAGCGGGAACGAGCGTCTTGCGCGTCCCACCATCGACAATCTCGGTTTCACCGTCGGACACCGGCCTGACCCGCATCCCGAAAGTGCCCGATGCCGGGTAGCCAATGCGGAGGGTGAACAGGTTCTCCGACGGATGGCGCTCAAGCATCCTGGAACTCGACGCCACGTCGTCGGCGTCGATCTCGTATTCGCCGGAGATCACGTCCAACGTCAGGAACTCGCCATGGTGATCAGGTTCGACTAAATGGCGGATTTCGGCGTCGTAGATGGCATGGGCCAAGTCCCCGAAGTGGTCTTTCTTATTCGGAATGCTGGCCATCAGTTCCCCCTGAGCGCATGATTCTCTGCGTCGCCGATGCCGACTGATGCTCGATTGTAGCAGGCCGCCCCCACGCCCTGTGCTATGCTGGCGCCACTTACGTGCCGGAGGGATTTTGCCATGCGCGCTGCCGTTTACAAGGGTGAGCAGGTACTGCAGGTGGAGGAGTTGCCCGATCCCACTCCAGGGTCGAACCAGGTAGTGATGCGGGTGAAATACTCCGCCATATGCGGAACCGACGTCCATGCGTTTATGTATGACCTGGCCCAGCCGGGCGCCGTGATGGGCCACGAGTACACGGGCACCATCGTCGACGTGGGGCCGGGCGTGAGCCGCTGGCAGGTGGGCGACCGGGTGGTCGGCGGTGGCGGGCATCCCCCGCCTGGTGGAGGCTCGGCAACGCGCACTAACCCCCGCTTCAACTACCGGACCATGGGCTTCCAGCACAACACGCGCCCGCGCGGCTACGCCGAATACGTACTGCTGGACGAGTGGGAGCCAACGCCGGTTCCGGACGACGTAACCGACGAGCATGCAGCCCTCTGCGAACCCTGCGCGGTCACCGTCCACGCGGTGCGCCTGTCCGACATCAAGCTCGGCGACGCTGTGCTGGTGCTGGGAGCCGGACCCATCGGGCTGCTGTGCATGCAGACGGCGCGCGCGGCCGGCGCCACCACCGTGATCGTGTCGGAGCCGGCGCCAGGTCGTGCAGAAGCGGCCCGCCTGCTGGGCGCGGATGCAGTTCTCAACCCCATGGACGGAGATTTCGCCGAGCGGGTGGTGGAATTGACCGGTGGAACCGGTCCGCAGGTGGTATTCGAATGCGCCGCCGCGCCGTCAACCCTCGAGCAGGGCTTGGACCTGTGCGCGCGCGGCGGGCAGGTAGTGATGATCGCCATCGCCTGGGAACCTGCGCCGGTCGTGCCGCCCAACTGGATGGCGCGAGAGGTGCGGATGCAATCCTCCTTCGGCACCCTGCCGGAAGACTGGCGAATTGCGCTGGACCTGATGCGTACCGGGCGGGTGTCCGTGGACCACATGCTGTCGGGCGCCAACTTCGTCCCGCTCGAGGGGATCCAGGGCGCTTTCGAGGCGCTGTGTCACCCCACCAGCGAACTGCAGATGGTGGTGCAACTCTGAAAACGGCTCGGTTGCCGCTCCGTTAGGGCCAATCTATAATCGATTGCCACATCCGATTGACGCACGGCGGGCGAGGCGTCCGCTGAGGAGGACGTTTTGACTACCACCACACGCGGCTCGCGAGCCCTGCTCAAGCATCGCAGCAGCGACATCACCGACGGACCCGAACGGGCGCCGGCCCGGTCGTATCTGCGGGCAATGGGCCTGACCGACGATGACCTGGCGAAGCCCTTTGTGGCCGTGGCGAACCTCGCCAGTGACGTTACCCCGTGCAACGTCCACCTCGACAAGTGGGCCGCGGCAGTCAAGGAAGGTATCCGCCAGGGCGGCGGGACGCCTTTCCAGTTCGGAACCATAACGGTGAGCGACGGCATCAGCATGGGCACTGAGGGCATGAAGGCGTCGCTGGTGAGTCGGGAAGTCATCGCGGACTCCATCGAGACCGTGGCCTTCGGGCAGAGGATGGATGGCCTCGTGACGGTGGGAGGCTGCGACAAGAACATGCCGGGCTGCGTCATGGCCATGGCCCGCCTGAACATTCCCAGCGTGTTCGTGTACGGCGGAAGCATCCTGCCGGGGCAGTACAACGGCAACGACATCAATATCCAGGACGTGTTCGAGGCGGTGGGAGCCTGGGCGGCGGGCCGCATCACCAGAGAGGAACTGACCGAGCTGGAATGCGCCGCGTGCCCTGGGGAAGGGTCCTGCGGCGGGTTGTTCACCGCCAACACCATGTCCGTCGCCATCGAGGTTATGGGGCTGTCGCTGCCGGGTGACGCGTCGCTCACCGCCGTGGACCCGCGCAAGGCCGACGAGTCGAGGCGCGCCGGCCAGGCGGTGATGCGGATGCTGGAAGAAGGCATCCGGCCGCGAGACATCCTCACGCGGCAGGCTTTCGAGAACGCCATCACCGTGGTGGTGGCCATGGGTGGTTCCACCAACTCGGTGCTGCACCTGATGGCGCTGGCGCGAGAGGCCGAATTCGACCTGACCCTCGAGGATTTCGACCGCATCAGCCGGAACACGCCGTACATCGCCGACATGAAGCCGGGCGGGCGGTACGTGATGGCCGACCTGAGCAAGTACGGCGGTGTGGCCCTCATCGGTAAGCGTCTGCTTGACGCCGGCCTGCTGCATGGCGACGCCTTGTCGGTGAACGGCAAGACGCTGGCGGAAAACATCAACGAGACGGCCATCGTGGACGACCAGCCGGTCATCTACTCCACCGACACCCCCCGCAGCCCGACAGGCGGCCTCGCCATCCTGCGGGGCAACCTGGCCCCCGACGGAGCCGTCATCAAGGTGGCCGGACACCAGGAAACGGTATACGAAGGGCCGGCGAGGGTGTTCGACCAGGAGGAACCGGCGTTCCAGGCCATCCAGCGGGGCGAAATCAAAGACGGAGATATCGTGGTCATCCGCTACGAAGGGCCCAAGGGCGGACCGGGCATGCGCGAAATGCTGGCCGTCACCAGCGCCCTCATCGGCCAGGGCCTCGGCGACACGGTTGCCCTGGTCACCGACGGCCGGTTCTCTGGGGCTTCCCACGGACCGATGGTCGGCCACGTCGCCCCGGAGGCCATGGTCGGCGGTCCCATCGCCATGCTGCGTGAAGGCGACATCATCACCCTGGACATCCCCAACCGCCGGCTGGACGCGCGCATCACCGAGGAGGAGATGACCGACCGCCGCACGGCGTGGCAGCCGATGGAGCCCAAATACACCACGGGAGTGCTGGCCAAGTACGCCAAGCTGGTCTCGTCCGCCGCCGAGGGTGCAGTCACGAGGTAACCCGGTCTCAACGCTCCAAAATCAGAGTCCCTCAATCGGGGAGAAGTATCATGACCACCACCGACAACCGCGTCCAACTGGAAAAGAAAGGTCCTCTGGCGGTCATACGGCTGAACCGGCCCGAGGCACGCAACGCGCTGTCGCCGGAGATGGTGGACGAACTGGGCGCTGCCATCAAATCGTGCCGTGGCGGGGATACCCGCGCCGTCCTGCTCACGGGCACGGACGGGGCATTCTGCTCCGGCGCGGACGTCCGCGACTTTGCCCAACAACTGGATGACGGCGGAGCCGAGGGACTCTCGGACCACCTCCGGGACCTGGCGGACACGCTGCACCGGGACGTGGTGATGGGCATTCGGCGGCTGGACAAGCCTGTAGTCGCGGCCATCAACGGAGTGGCGGCCGGCGCCGGTTTCAGCCTGGCGCTGGCGTGTGACATCCGCGTCGCATCATCGGACGCGCGGTTCCTGCTGGCCTACGCCAACATCGGCTGCACGGCGGACGGCGGTTCCACCTACATGCTGCCGCGCATCGTCGGACAGGGCCGGGCCATGGAAATCTACCTGGCCCGTCAGCCCATCGGCGCCCAGTACGCGCTGGAGTTGGGACTGGTCAGCCAGGTGTTCGAGGCCGGCCATTTCGAACGGCACGCCATGGAGACGGCGGACCATCTGGCCCAGGGCCCAACCCGCGCCTACGGTCGGGTCAAGGCCTTGTTCGACGGCAGTTGGGACGCCGACCTGGCGACCCAGTTGGACGCTGAAACCGATGCTATTGCCGGCATCGGGCTGACCCGTGATTTCCAGGAAGGGATAAAGGCATTCTCGCAAAAGCGGCAAGCCTGGTTTCAAGGTTCGTGAGCCTTTCCTGGGTCGGGTTCTTGTCCGATGTGGACCGGACCCGGCTGTTCGATCACCTGGTCAAATCCCTGGGCGACGTGCCGGCATTGCATGCCATGCGCGTCGTGCCGCGGGAAAAGTTCGTCCCTGACCATCTGCGGAACCAGGCTTACCAGAATGTCCCACTATCGATAGGCCATGGTCAGACCATATCGCAACCCCTGATGGTGGCAACAGCCGCGCAGGCGTTGCAGTTGCAGGGCGACGAGTACGTGCTAGAAGTAGGAGCGGGCAGCGGGTACCAGGCAGCGGTGCTTTCCACGATGCTGCCGTCGGGCAGCGTGGTGGCGGTGGAGCGGATACCGCAATTGGTGGCGATGGCCCAGCGCAACCTGGTCGGCGCCGGGTTCGCAAACGTCAGGGTGCTGGAAGCCGGCACCGTATTGGGAGCGCCGGACTGCGCGCCCTTCGATGCCATACTGGTGTCGGCGTCTGCTCCGTCGGTGCCGGAATCGCTGCTGGCGCAACTGAAACCGGGCGGCAGGCTGGTGATGCCGGTGGGTGAACGTTCGCGACAGCGTCTGACACGGGTCTGGGTCGACGGGGACGAGCGCGTCTACGAGGAGTTGGCGCCGTGCAGTTACGTGCCGCTCAGGGGCGACGAGGGGTGGCCCGAAGGATCCTAGCGTTCATGGCCCACGGTCGACGAAGGCATATGGCATAATACCCACATCAACCAAAACGGAGGGACAGCATGGCCGGAAAGATTGAGATCCGCCAGATTAACCACGTAACCACTATGGTGAAGGATACGGCCCGGGCCATGGCCTTCTACAACGACCTGCTGGGCATCAAGCAGATCCAGAGCCAGGTGGACAATCCAGCCATAACGTGGCTGCAACTGGAAAACGGGATCATGGTCCACCTGATCGAGACCGACGAAGCGCCGGCCAAGCCGGGCAACGTGCATCATGCGTTCCAGGTCGATGATCTTGAGGCGACTCGCGCGGCCCTCGAAAGCAGCGGCTACGAAGCTCTGCGCGGTGGAGTGCGCTACGACGGCCAGGCTTACTTCTTCATCGAAGACCCCGACGGCAACAGCGTGGAATTCTGCACGGCGTCGGGTTACGCGCCGGCCCCGCCGCGACCAGCGTAAACGCGGGCTGCGACGATGGCGGACAACATCATCCTGGTTGGGTTCATGGCGACGGGCAAAAGCCACGTCGGGCGCATCATCTCCCGGCTCACCGGACGGCGGATGACCGACCTGGATGAGGAAATCGTCCGCAGGGCGCGCAAACCAATCCACCAGATCTTTACGGAAGACGGCGAGATCGTGTTCCGCCACATGGAGCGTCACGCGGCCCTCACCCTGTGCGAAGGCGGCAACAAGGTCATCGCAGCCGGGGGCGGCGCCTTTGCCCAGGAGCTGACCCGCCAGGTCCTGATGGAAAACGGGATCGTATTCTGCCTTACCGCCACTGCGGAAACCATCCATCACCGCATCACCCGGGGCAGCCCCAGCGCCGCAGTGCGGCCCATGCTCGGCGGCGGCGATCCGTTGGAACGAATCCGAAAACTGCTCGACGAACGTGCGCCCGCTTACGCCCAGGCGCACCACGCAGTGGCCACCGACGACCGCACACCGGAGCAGGTGGCGGACGAAGTGCTGCGCATCTTTGAAACCACCATCACCGCCACCGCTTGACCCTGAGCGCCCGGAGGAATCAAATGACCAGCCCTGACCTCGCAGCAACCGTACATCACGCCGGGGGCAGTTACCCCGTCATCGCCGACTGGGGCGTCATCGAGCGGCTGGGCGAGTATATCCAGGAACTCGGGTTGGGCAACACCGCATACATCGTCACGGACGAGAACGTGATGCGGCCCTACGGACGAAACGCCCAGTGGGCCCTGCAGCGGGCCGGCATCGCCGCCCATTGCTTCGTGATTCCCGCCGGGGAGACGAGCAAGTCATTCCAGCAGGCGCAGGAAATCTACGAGTGGCTGGTGAGCCTGAGGGCCGAGCGCGGCCAGCCCATCATCGCCATCGGCGGCGGGGTGTCCGGCGACCTGGGCGGGTTCATCGCCAGCACCTTCCTGCGGGGAGTGCCGTTCGTGCAGGTGCCGACCAGCATGGCGGCAATGGTGGATGCGTCCATCGGCGGCAAGGTGGCGGTGAACCTGCCCCAGGCGAAGAACATGGTCGGCGCGTTCTACCAGCCCCGGGCGGTCCTGGCCGACGTGCAGGCGCTGTCCACGCTGGGCAAGCGGGAGCTCGCCGAGGGGTGGGCGGAAGCCATCAAGCACGGCCTGATCCTGGACCCGTCGCTGGTGGATGTGTTCGAGGAACACGCGGAGGCGCTGATGGAGGTGGAGCCGGAGATCTCCACCGAGGTCATCCGCCGAAGCATGGCCATCAAGGCCGACGTGGTGAGCCAGGACGAACGGGAGACGCTGGGCATACGCATCCTGCTGAACTATGGGCACACCATCGGTCACGCGCTGGAGGCGTCCACCGAGTACGGGCGGTTCATGCACGGCGAGGGCGTATCGGTGGGAATGATGGGCGCCGGCCGCATCGCCCGGGAGATGGGGATGATCGGCGATGACATCCTGGACCGGCAGCGCGTTCTGCTGGAGCGGTTCCAGTTGCCCATCTCCGCCCGTGGGGTTGACCTGGACGGGGTCCGGGCAGCGATGTCCCTGGACAAGAAGACCGTCGGCGGGGCCAACCGGTGGGTGCTGCTCGAAGATGTCGGTCAGGCCACTGTGCGCCGGGACATTCCGAGCGAAGTGGTGGAAGAAACGCTGGCCTGGCTCACCGAATAACCGGCGGGTTATAGCGATCCGGCGGGTTCGAACGGTCAGGTTATTGGACGCCGGTCAGCGCGGGCCTCGCGCAGCGCCGACAGGCGACGACCGCGCCGCGCCTGGCTCACCGCTGCTGCAGCCAGCAGGATCAGGATGGTCATCGCAACGGCGCCGGATACACCCAGGAGCAGTATCTGGCTGACCTGCTCCAGGCCGCCCGATCCAATCAGCCTGGCCAACTGACCGAGACCGACGGCGACGCCGGCATTGAGCACGGTGACGCCGAACAGGCCGAGAATCCGGCTGGCGTTGACGAACCGCGTGGCCAGGGCGCCCAGCTGCGTTCCCACCGACGCCGACGCGAACATGATGACCGCGATCACCGGATCGACGTGCCCGCCCAACGAGTAAAGAAATGCCCCCAGGCTGCCGGTGATGATGATCTGGAACAGATCGGTGCCGATGGCGACGGCCGGCGGAATGCCCAGCCCGTAGACCAGGAACGGCATAAGCAGAAATCCGCCGCCGGCGCCCAGCAACGCCGCGATGAACCCGATGGTGAAGCCGGCAAACACTGGAACGAACGCAGACATTTCGTCGATGCCGGCTCCGGGAAAGGAGGGCCTCAGGTTCACCTCGCCGGAAAACCGGGCGCCGGCCAGCATGGGCAGCCGGAGCCGGTCAGGGCCGACGCGGACGCCCCGGAACCAACCGGGCAGACCGCCGCCCACCCTGGGGCCCGGTCGGTACCGCAGTTGCCTGATCCAGTTTCCCACCATCAGAGAACCCAGGCTAAGCAGCAATACGAAGTAGACCGCTCCCACCACCGGCCCGGACACGCCGGCGTGTTCCAGGGTCGCGTTGACCCGCTCGCCGGCGAACACGCCGGGGATGGTCCCGCAGACGATCATGATGGCGAGCCGGAAGTCGACGTTACCCAGACGACGGTGGCGCAGGGTGCTGGTGATGGCCGTGCCCATCACCATCAGGAGGCCTGTGCCGACGGCGTAGATGGTCGGCACGCCCAGCACAAGCAGCCCCCCGGTGATGAGGAAACCCCCGCCCACGCCGAAAAACCCGGTCATGGTGCCGACGATCATCCCCAGCAGCGCCAGCAACAGGGGCGATACCGTCGCGTCGGATATGGGGAAATACACGCTAGTGTCCCCGGCCGGAGCGGCGATCATCCGGCGTGCGCCCGCGGGGGCGAGCCAGCGCGACGCCACGGGCCACCAAGTCCCAGAACACGTACAGTGACACCGCGGTGACCGCCATGGCGGCGATCACGCAAACCGCCCACAATACCCTGTGACGGCTCAACTCCAGCAGGAATTCGGAAAGCGCCTGGTACATCTGGGGGCCCTATCGGCGGCAGTGACTCGAAATACAGGGGTGAGTCGCAATGATATTACGGGTTGGTCATGCCGTGCAGCTAAGGCCGGGATCAGGAGACCGCCGGTTTGCGCTGGCCGAGGAATAGCGCGTACATTACCCGTATGACGACCCAACGGTTCGGTTTTCAACTGCTTTCGACCGATGGCCCCGCCCGGCGCGGGCAGATTACCACGCCCCATGGGGTGGCGCAAACGCCCCTGTTCATGCCCGTGGCCACCCAGGCCACAGTAAAGGGTTTGACCTTCGACGAGGTTCGAGCCCTGGGCGCGGAGACGGTGCTGAGCAACGCGTATCACCTCTATCTGAGGCCGGGGGTTGAACGGGTGCGCGACGCCGGCGGGCTCCACCGCTTCATGGGCTGGAGCGGGCCGATCCTCACCGACAGCGGCGGTTACCAGGCGTTCAGCATGGGCACGCTGCGCCGGGTGAACGACGACGGCATCGTGTTCCGCTCCCACATCGACGGGAGCGAGCACCATTTCACGCCGGAATCGGCGATCGTCAACCAGCACGGGATCGGCGCGGACATCATCATGTGCTTCGACCAGTGCGTCTTTTCAGCCGGAGAACCCGCCTCGGTTCGGGAGGCAATGGAACGCACCCACCGGTGGGCACAGGTCTGCCACGATGTCCACGTCCAGAGCGGTCGGGCCGGACACCAGGCGTTGTTCGGTATAGTCCAGGGGGGAACTGTTCCCGAATTGCGCAGAGAGTCCACGGCATGCATCACGGACATACCCTTCGACGGCTACGCGATAGGTGGGCTGGCGGTGGGGGAGACCAAAGCTGAGATGCACGACGTGACCGGGATGGTTTGCGAGCAACTGCCAGCCGACCGGCTGCGTTACCTGATGGGGGTTGGGTCGCCGGAGGACCTGGTGAACTCGGTGGCCCTGGGCGTCGACATGTTCGACTGCGTGCTGCCCACTCGCGTGGCTCGCAATGGCGCGCTGTTCACCCCCACGGGTCGGATTAACATCGCCAACCGGAAGTACGCCGAGCAGGACGAACCGCTGGATGGAACGTGCGACTGCTACGCCTGCCGGAACTACACCGCGGCGTACCTGCGTCACCTCTTCAAGGCGGGCGAGATGCTGGGGCCTCGCCTGGCCTCGATCCACAATCTGCGCTTCGTGCTGCGTCTGATGGCGCATATGCGGCAAGCGATCGCGGAGGGGCGGTTCGCGTTGTTCCGCAAGGATTTCCTGGCAACCTACCGACCCACCGACGAGGGGCGGCGACAGGCCCAGAAGCACCGTTGGATAGAAGAACGGGGCGCGTGATTTCCCGTCTCTCCGGCCTTCCTTCGTGACGAAGGTTTGGCGCCGGCGGGGTGCGCGTCACCCCTGGTCGAGGGTTGACAAACTTTTGAGTCGGGCCTACGGTGACCTTACAGGCCCGGCGCGAAAAGCGAACATATCGACAACGGCGGGGGACACTGTAGCTCATGGTGGTTACGAACGACATATCGAGCGAAGCCACGAACGCGCCGAGCGCCGATGGCCAGCCCTACATCAAGGTCGATTCGGTGTGGAAGGTATTTGGCCGCAACCCGGAGCGGGTACTTGAGCCACAGTACGCCGACCGGGACAAATCCTTCTTCCAGAGCGAGTTCGGCAACGTTATCGGACTGCATGACGTTTCGTTCCAGGTCAACCAGGGCGATACGTTTGTGATCATGGGGCTGTCGGGGAGCGGCAAGTCCACCATGGTGCGTTGCCTGATCAGGCTGATCGAACCCACCGCCGGCGAGATAACCATTGCGGGCGAGGACATCACCAACATGTCCGACAAGGAGCTGATCGAGTTCCGCCGCAGCAAGATCGCCATGGTGTTCCAGCACTACGGCCTGATGCCGCACCGCAACGTGCTGGATAACGCCGGGTGGGGGCTGGAAGTGCAGGGAGTCAAGAAGCCGGAGCGGGAAGCCCGCACTCGCGAAGTCCTGGAGCTGGTCGGCCTGGGCGGATGGGAAGCGTCGTATCCCAGGCAGCTCTCGGGCGGCATGCAGCAACGGGTCGGTCTGGCTCGCGCGCTGGCCGTGGACACCGACATCCTGCTGATGGACGAACCGTTCAGCGGGCTGGATCCCCTGATCCGCCGGCAGATGCAGGACGAGCTGCTCCGCCTGCAAACCGAACTGCACAAGACCATCGTGTTCATCACGCACGACCTCAACGAAGCCCTCAAGCTGGGCGACAGGATCGCCATCATGCACGACGGCAAGGTGGCGCAGATCGGCTCGCCGGAGGACATCGTGCTGCGTCCCGAGGACGAGTACGTGGGCGATTTCACCCAGGACGTACGCCTGGAGGCGATCCTCAACGCCAACAAGGTCATGGTGACGCCCAAGGCCACCGTGATGGGTCACCAGGGGCCACGGGCGGCCCTGCACACGATCGGCGACAGCGACGGCGACGCGGCCTGGGTTGTCGACCGCGGTCAGCATTACGTCGGCATGTTGTCCATCACCAATGCCGAGCGTGCGCTGCGGGCCGGGGTGAAGCGTTTTGACGAGGCGTGGGACTACGTGGATCGCGAGTACCAGACGGTGGCGCCGACGACCTCCTTCGACGAACTGATCCCGGTCGCCATGGGCAGCGATTTCCCGATTCCGGTTATCGACGAAAAGAACGTGCTGGTCGGCGAGGTGCATCGCAGCGCGCTGGCCGAGGCCTTGGCTGAGACGTCGACCGCCGACCAGGATTACGCAGCCAACGCGGCCGAAAACGCGGCCCTGGCTGCCGCCCAACCCGCGGACCAGCGCCAGAGCCAGCTTGAGGACGCAGCGGAAGCCGAAGTGGAATTGTCGCGCGCGCGTAGGCAGCCACCACCAATCTAGCCCCCGAACTTCGCCAGATCTCTGTTCCACCGGCCGGCCTATCGGGCCGGTGCCGTCGCGGAGGGCAATATGGCAGTCATAACCAGAGACGAACCCGAATCGCGCGCCTCCACGGGGACGCCTTCCGACGCAACTCAACCGGCGGAGTCGCCGGGGTTTGCGCTGGCGGCCATCCCGCCGTTGTATCTGTGGATCGCCGGTGTGGTGTCGGTCATCGTCGTGCTCATCCTGTGCCTGGCGATCTGGGGGCCGGGGATGGAATTTCCCACCACCGTCGCTCATGTTCAATCCAGCGACGGATCGACCAGTTTCCCGAGGTCCGTCCGGGACGTGACCGGAGACGCGATTGACGGCGCCACCAAGTGGCTGACCACCAACGGGCGCTGGCTGTTCGAGGGCATCAAGGACGGCATAACCTACGCGCTCTTGTACATCGAGAGCGGGCTGAAGTGGTTGCCCTGGCCGGCGGTCATCCTGGGGCTGGTGCTGGCCTCCTTCGCGGTGGGGAGGCTGTCCCTGATGATCTTTACCGGCGCGGCGTTCCTGTTCATCGGCTTCATGGGCCTGTGGGAACCCACGGTGGACACCATTGCGCTGATGGTGGTTGCCGTGGCCCTGTCGGTGGGGATAGGCCTTCCGCTGGGCGTGTTGGGAGCGCGAAACCAGACCGCCGACCGCATCATGCGCCCGATCCTTGACGGCATGCAGACCATGCCCAGCTTCGTGTACCTGATTCCGGGGATACTGTTCTTCGGGCTCGGCAAGCCGGCGGGCATTTTTGCGACCATCATATACGCGGTCCCACCGGTAATCCGGCTGACAAACCTGGGCATCCGGCAGGTGTCGCCGGAGACGGTGGAGGCGGCACGTTCGTTCGGCGCGTCACCGCTGCAGATCCTGGCCAAGGTGCAGATTCCCATGGCGCTGCCCACCATCATGGCAGGCATCAACCAGACCACGATGATGGCGCTGGCGATGGTCACGATTGCCAGCATGGTGGCCGCCGGCGGTCTGGGTGACAACGTATTGCGGGCGATCCAGAAGAACGAAGTGGGCAACGGAGTGATCGCGGGCCTGTCCATCGTTTTCATGGCCATCGTCATTGACCGACTCACGCAAGCGGTGGCTCGGGGTCGGCAGGAAGCCTTGAACGCAGGGCATTAGCGGCAACTGTCCCTGATGATCGGAGTTAGCGGGCGGTCAATGTTACCGCCCGCTAGTCCGAAAATGTATAACTATTTTTACTTTTTGTACGAAAACAACAATTATGTAATGCGGTAGATGCAACAACGGTAACATTGACAACGATAATCAACACTGCAATAATCTGCGCACTTAATTGCCGCCCGAAACTCCCGGCAAATCACCCCGCATGGAGGGAAGAACTTTGTTCACTAAGTACAGGCTATTGGCTCTAACCATGGTGATGGCCATCGTAACGGTCATCGCCATCGCGGCCTGCTCGCCGGCTGAACCGCAGACCATTGAGGTGACGCGGGTCGTCGAGAAAGAGGTCGAGGTGGAAAAGGTCGTCGAAAAGCCGGTCGAAGTCGTCAAGGAAGTCGAGAAGGTCGTCGAAAAGGAAGTAGAAGTCGAGAAGGTCGTCGAGAAAGAGGTTGAGGTCGAAAAGGTCGTCACGGAGCAGGTGGAAGTCACCCGCGTGGTCGAAGTGATGGCCCCCGAGGGACCGAAAGATACCATCATCTTCGGGGACCTGAACTGGTCCAGCGCGCTGCTCCAGAACCGCATCGCGCAGTACATCGTTGAAAAGGGTTATGGCTATCCGACCGACGTGAAGTTCGGCGCCACCCTGCCCCTGTTCCAGGGCTTGCAGAACGGCGATACCCACGTGACCATGGAGATCTGGCTGCCTAACCAGAATGAAGCCTGGAACGCCGCGCGTGAAGAGGGCGCGGTGCTCTCCGTGGGCCAGAGCCTGGGCAAAGACTGGCAGTCCGCTTTCGTGATTCCGGCCTACCTGCAGGAGCAGTACCCGGACCTGGACAACGTGGAGGACCTGAAGGAACAGCAGTACAAGGACCTGTTCAAGACGGCCGAGAGTGGCGACAAGGCGCGTCTGGTGTCCTGCATAATCGGCTGGGCTTGCGAAGGGGTCAACGCCAAGCAGATTGAAGGATATGGATTGAACGACCACGTCCACATCGTTAACCCCGGCGATGGGGCCGCGCTGAACGCCGACCTCTACGGTGCTTATGAGCGCGGGGAGCCTTGGCTGGGATACCAGTGGGGCACCAATGACCCAGCACTGAAACTGGATCTGGTTCGTCTCGAAGAACCCCCTTACAGTGCGGAGTGCGAATACACTACATTTGCCTGCGGCTACCCGGATGCGACAATCCTGATCGCGGTGTACCCGGACCTGCCCGCGCGCGCCCCCGGTGTCGTGGAAATGCTGCGGAACTGGGATTTCAACATCAACATCTACAAAGCGGTAGTGCGTTGGCAGGGCGAAAACCCGGACGCCGACGTCAAGGCCACGGCGCTGTGGTGGTTGAACAACAACGCCGACATTTGGGGCGAATGGGTCACCGACGAGGCTGCCGAGAGCATCCAGGCCGCGCTGAGTGCCGGCGAGGAGGCTGAGGGCTGGCCGACTGAGTAACCGCGACCAGTTCATCCGAGCGCAATCGCAAGGCGGCTTCCCACGGGGAGCCGCCTTCATTTCTGCTACAATGCAGCCGCTTTTCAGCACGATTTTCCCCACAGGACACCATCATAATGACCACCGCCTCCGCCTCGTCCGCCGTTACCGATGAAACCCTGGCCACGATGAAGTCCATTCCGACCCAGACCCTGATCGACGGGCTGTGGGTGATGGGTTGGCCCATGAGCATGATCGAGGGCGCCAAGCCGCTGCAGCCGGGGCAGCACATGGCCGGGCGCGCGGTGACGCTGCGGTTCGTACCCCACCGACCCGACCTGGCGGCGGACAAGCCCAAGGGGTCCGACTCGGCCGAGTACGTCGCTTTCGAACTGTGCGGGCCCGGCGAGGTGCTGGTGATCGACGCCATGCGCTGGCCGTACAGCAGCATCGGCGGGGATATCAAGTTCTACCGGCTGTACCAGAGAGGCGTGGGCGGACTGGTGACCGACGGCGCGGTGCGGGACACGAACACGCTCAAAGAGTACGGGTTCCCCGTATATTCGGCCAACGCCACCGCCAAGCAGGGACCGGCGGAGTTCTGGCCGTGGCAGGTCAATGACTGCATCCAGTGCGGCGGCGTGCTGGTTCGGCCTGGCGACGCCATCGTGGGCGACGACGACGGCGTGGTGGTGGTGCCGGCCGCGGCCGCCGACGAGGTGATCCAAATCGCGCACCAGCGCGAAGAGGTGGAAGGCATCATCAAGGCGCAGCTGGAGATTGAGCAGTGCTCGCCCGGCAAGTACTACCCGTTCAACGACAACACCTGGAAACTGTTTGAAGAGAAAACCGGCAAAAAGCCCTATCGCTAGCCCAACCTCGCAACGCCGCGAAAGCGCGAACCTGATCGATACAACCCGCACAAAGGAGACGTCACCATGGCCCGACTACCCCTGGCATCCCGAGCGACCACCCCTGCCGGCCAGGAGGCCACCTTCGACGAAATAACCCAGAACGGGAGCGCAGTTCCTCCCTACGGTCCTGGGTCCGTGATGACCCACGTCCCGGAGGCCAGTAAGCACGCCACCGGCCTCAACCAGTACCTGCGCAATCATTCTAGCCTGCCCCTGAAGGCGGCCGAACTGGCCATGCTGGTGGCGGCCCGTGAGATGGATTGCCAGCACATCTGGAACGCCCACGCGGCTTCGGCGCGGGACGCCGGCGTCCCCGCTGCTGTGGTGGACGCCATCCGGGACAAGACGGCACTGCCGGCCCTGGCCCCCGACGAATCGGCCGTGATCAACCTGGGGCGGGAGATCCTGCGCAACCACCAGGTGAGCCGGGGTGGCTACCAGAGCGCGCTGGAGATATTCGGCCAGCAGGGAACCATCGAGCTGACGCTGGTGCTGGGCAACTACACCATGCTGGCGTTGGTCATCAACACCTTCGAGACTGACCTGCCGCCCAACCGGACGGAGCCGCTGCTGCAGCGGGTAGCCGGTTAGCAACAAAAACGGGGGCGACTGAACAGTCGCCCCTATGCGATTCCAGGCGCGCAGGAAAAGCGCGAGGCAACTGGCCCTTACGAGTTCTTGCGATAAATCTGGACGCGGTGTCGGCAGGAGTCGACGACGTAGATGCGGCCCTCGTCGTCCAGGTTGATTGCCGTGGGTCCCCAGAAGAAGGCCTCGACACCGGCGGAGGCCTCGCGGTGATGGTCGCGCCACGGATTGACCGCCGGGGCCAGATCGGCTTCTCGCCTGGCCCTCTGTTCGTCGGGGTTGGCGGCCAGGTAGTCCTCGGCCCAAGACGAGGTGGTGGCGTCGCCACGCAGGATGGCAACGACCTCGCCGTCCGGCGCGAAGATCTGCACCCGCTCGTTGCCCCAATCGGCCACGTAGATATAGCCCTCGCCGTCCACCGCAACGGACGAGGGGCGGTTCAACTGCCCTGTCCCTTCACCTGAGGTGCCCCACTGGCCGACGAAGCGGCCGTCGGGGGTGAACGCCTGCACACGGTCGTTGCGCCAGTCGGCGACGAAAACGTTACCGTCGGCGTCGCAGGCTATTCTCCACGGGGTGTTGAACTGGCCGGCCTGGGCGCCATAGCTGCCCCAGCCTCCCAGGTATTCGCCATCCACGGTGAAGCGCTGGATGCGGTGGTTCATGCCGTCGCTGACCAGCAACGAACCGTCGGGCGCGACGATGATGTCGGCGGGGCGATTGATCTGGCCGGGGGCTTCGCCGACTTCACCCCAATGGCGGATGAACTCGCCTTCGGGGCCGAACACGATGATGCGCTGCAGGGCCTCGTCGGCCACATGCACAAGGCCGTCATCCGTGCGGGCGATGGCCGACGGCCACCAGAACTGGCCATCCGCGGTGCCACCGGTTCCCCATTCCCCGATGTACCCTTCATCGGCCGTGCAGACGCAGACCCGCTTGAGGTCCAGCCGGGTCACCGACTCCGCTCCGCCGCGGTTCAGTACGTACATGACGCCGCCGTCGGCCAGGGCCAGGTCAACAGGATGGATGAAGCCTCGGCCACGATAGGCGAGGAAGCCAACGGTGTGGCTGTAGGTGAATGTTGCGGTCATGGTGGTCATGCCAGCTGGTACTCCCGGCACGCCACGATGAGCTGGAGCATCTCCACGACCCGCTCCTCGGCGCACGCAATGCCGTCGGCGCGGTCGAAGCGAACCTCGCCCCAGGGGGCGGCCATGGCCACCAGGCTGTCCATGGTACCGTCGGACACCTCGAACATCCCCATGGCGTCCAGGCAAGCCTCTGCCAGTTGACGCGGCTCCAGTACGTTTCGGGAGGCCTTCACCCGTTCGACGATTGCTCGAACCCCCGGCCTGCCGGTGTCCCGCATCTCCGCGCCGGCGGCATTGATGCGCTCGACCAGGTTGCCCGTGTCGATCCACTCCATGCCGGTGTGCCAGCCCTCCACGGTGGGAGGGTTCAGGATCTCCTGTCCCATGAAGTTCACGTCCATGGCCAGGTTGCTGATGGTCCACTCCGGGCTGCGATGGCTGCCGGCCAGGCGGGCGGTGCCGCCGACCAGCTCGGCCGGACTCTTGACCCGACCCAGGCGGACGGCTTCGTCGGTGAAGAAATCGGACAGGAACATGCAGCGCATGACGGCGCGGATGTCGCCTTCGGTGCGGGTGAACTCGTCAGCCATGATGCCGATGGCTTCCTCATCCGGACGGTCCGATACGAAGAAGTTGTAGAGTTTGCCGGCGACGTAGTGAGCGGTTGCTGGTTGCTTTACGATTATGTCGATGACATCCTGACCGCTCAGGGCGCCGGTATGGCCGAGGAATGTCTTCTCGGTCTCGTCGTGGTCATCCTCGCGGTAGCGGAACTGCCAGTCGATGCGGCCGTAGGGCCAGAAGGAGTCGCGGCTCGCGCGAATGCTCATGTACTCGCTATTGTCGATGGTCCAGCCGGTGAAGGCGCGTGCGGCGGCCTTGACGTCGGCCTCGGTGTAGTTGCCGATGCCCATGGAGAACAGTTCGAGCAGTTCCCTGCCGTAGTTCTCGTTGGGCGCGTCCCGATGGTTGTCCTTGTTGTCCAGCCAGAAGATCATGGCGGGATCCCGGGACAGCTCCACCAGGATGTCGGCGAACTTGCCCAGCCCGTGGCGGCGGAAGGTGTGGGTCTGGTTGACCACCGCCTTGGCGTGGTTCAGCTTGCTGTATGCCGTGGCGAAGAGGCCGTGCCAGAACAGGGCTATTTTCTCCTCCAGCGGGCGCTGGCTGTTGATGATGCGGTACATCCAGTAGCCCTGGCTGCTCTCCAGCAGCATGAGGCTGTTCTGGTCGACGTGGTATCGGCGGATGAGGTCCTCGATCTCCAGGTCGGGCCGGTCTTCGGGATGCAGCAGCTCATCGACGGTGGCCTCGTATCCCCGCTCGACGGCGCGATCGATTTCAGCCCGTGTGGGGGTGAAACCGGCGCGTCGGAGCAGGTGGGCGGCGCGAATGGTCTCAGCGTCGGCCAGCGCGATGCGTGAAGCGCCCAGTTGCGGGTTGCCGGTCAAAGTCATCGTGGTAGTCCTCTGTGCTTTACCGAACGGCGGATTGCAAACGGGTGATTGCTACATCAAGTTCCAGCGGGGGTTGGCGTCCACGAGCTCACGGAGGTAGTCGACCAGCCAGGGACGAACCTCCTCGGCCATGTAGAACGTGGGGGCGATGAGCTCGGTCTCGTCCTTGATGATGCCCTCGTCGATGCAGCGGGCGGCTACGTCGGTGCCGGGCATCACGCTCACGCCGACGCGCAGGTTGGCGAGAGACGGCTTGAGGCCGCGCAGGAACTCCAGCTTGTTCTCGACGGACGCGCGGGTCTCACCCGGCTCGCCGAACTGCTGGCTGATGGTGTAGTGAAGGTCGCCGGCCTCGCATAGTTCGGTCGTCTCCTTGAGGGAGGCGTAGCGCGACGTGTCGTTGTCGCCCTCGTGGGGGTCGCCGCCCCTGGTTCCGCCCATCATGACCAGGCCGCAGCCGGCCTGCTTCATCATACCGATCAGCTCCGCGTCGCAGGCGTAGGGTGCCAGGCAGGTGTTCCAGCGCACCTTCACCTCGGATTCCATCAGGGCGTTGCAGAGTTCCTTGGCGTGTTCCAGGGGCACGTTGAAGCAGTTGTCGACGAAGAAGATCTTTTTGAGCCCGTAGCGGGTGGTGACCTCCTCGACTTCCTCGACCACCTCGTCGATGGGGCGGATCACCCGCCAGGCGCCCTCGGGGGTACGCATGTCGTCAGCGGAGGTGGGATAATAGAACCCGCCCAGCTTGGTGAGTACGCTGACGCCGAAACCGGCCTTGGCGTACTTGGGCATATCCAGGTCGTCGAGGCTGGGACGGCTGCCGAAATCCGACGAACAGCGCATGCCGTTGTACACGATTTCGCCATTTTCTCGGTAGAGAACCCCGGTCATGCCCCGGTAGTCGGGCTCGCCGATCTCCACCCGGTTCGCCAACTCGGCGAAGGTCTCACCGGCGTCGCCCGCGACGCCGAGGTCGGGCTGCACGAAATCGAAAACCTGCTGCGGCATGATGCTGAACGCCGGCCCGCCGCATACGATGGTCGCATCGGAAATTGTTCGGATGCGCTCGATCACGCTCCTGGTGATGGGCAACTGCCACTGCGGATCAACGTAGCTGTGGTTGCTGAGGTTGCGAATCGAGATGCCCACCATCTCCGGATTGAACTCCAGGACGGTGCGCTCGACTTCATCCAGGTAGTTCTCTTCGGCGAACATCAAGTCCACCAGCTTCACCTCGTGCCGGGAGCGGTCCAGGTGGCCGGCAACATAGGCCAGTCCGATGGGGATGGGCTGCGCGCGCATCCGGCTCATGACCCGGTTGTGACGGTTGGTGGCAATCAGCAAGATACGCATCTCAAATCCCCCTAGCGGCAGCAGGACAAACGACGGCAGTTTGGCCGATTGTACACCAGCCCGCAGTAAGGCGCTATCGCGGGTGGGCTCTGCTGGAGCGCAGGGGCTGGATTGGGATGGATTGACGAGATGGATGCAATTTATTGGGCCGCGGATTCGCCGGGACTGCAGCGTTCAGCATTCCTCCGCGTCTGACGGCTCGGCGGCGCCCGGCCCGGCCTCTGCCGTGCCGGAAACGGCGGGGCCGTCGCCGTCCGCCGACAGGTGAACGGCCGCGTCCCATTCCCGCACCACGTAGCTGAGCACACGATAGCCCGCGGCGGTAAACGGAGCCGCGACCAGCACCCCCCAAAAGCCGAGGAACAGGCCGAATATCGCCAGCGCCAGGATGACCGACAGCGGATGGAGTCCCAAGGCCTGTCCCTGCATCCTGGGAGCGATCAGGGTGTTCTGCAACGCCTGCAGGATCAGGTACAGGGCGATCACGAATGGGGTTTTGGTCCAGTCGGTAACCAAAATCACTATGGCGGCGATCACCAGCGAGACGGTGGGACCGACGATGGGCACCAATTCTCCGAAGAACGCCAGGATTGCCAGTATCGGCGCCGCGGACACTCCCATGGCCCACAATCCCAACCCCGTCGCCACCCCGATCATCGCGCCGAGGAGCAGCTGGACACGAAGGTACACGCCGATGGACTCGCCCGAAAGGCGGGCGATTTCACACAGGTCGTCCCGCAGTGACCGGGGTAGCAGGCTGCGCACCCCGCGGCCCAAGGTGTCCGGTTCGGAGAGCAGGTAAAACAGGATGATGGGCACCGTGACCAGGGAGACCACCAAACCCACGCCGGTCTGGAGGATGCGGAACAAGCCGAGCAGGGCGTCTTCCAAGGCATCGACCAGCGCCTGACGCACGTCCTCCAGGCGCGGATCGATCATCTCCCGAATGTTGGGCGGGACACGGCTTTCGTACTCGGCAAGGGCGGCGTGGTAAATCTCCTGCGTTTCCGCCACCAGGTCAGGAGCGCGCTCCACCAGGGCCGCTGACTGGTCGATTATGCGCAGCACTCCGACAGCCAGCACTATCAAAATGGCCAGCACAACCAGCAAAAGAAGCAAACCGGCCATCACCATGCGAGTGACCCGGGGCCTTCGCCGGCCAAACGGGGTGCGTCGCTCGACGACGTTTACCAGCGGCAACAACAGGTAGGCCACCAGGCCGCTGAGCAGGAAGGGCAGCAGCACGGCCAGCAGCTCCCAGATGACCACCAGTGCGACCACCGCGACGGCTAGCGCCGCCAGCAGGCGGAACCGACGGGAGGCGGTGGGCGACAGTTGCTGAAGTGAAGGCATTGGGGACTGACGCCGGGCCGAAGCGGGGCGCAGCCATGATAACCCAGCGGGGTGCGCTTAACAAGGCAAAATGGCTATGCTAACCTCGTTGGTACAGATACTTTGAGCGACTTCTCCGATAGGAGTGCACATGTTATGAAAACTACCACGATCTCGATGCTTGCCCTGTCCCTGACGCTGCTGCTCGTGGCCTGCTCAGGCAACCCTGCGGAAACCGGAGCCCAGCCATCCGCTTCCGTGGAAACGATCTACGATTTCAACATATCGCTCTACCAGGGCAGCGACGCGCTAGGAGCGGACACTGTGGCGGTTTCGGACCTGCGGGGCCAACCCGTGGTGCTGAACTTCTGGGCGGGTCTGTGTCCGCCCTGCCGCGCGGAAATGCCGGAATTCCAGGACTTCGCCGACGAATACGAGGGGCGCGCGACGCTGGTCGGGGTGGACCTGGGGCAGTTCTTCGCCCTGGGCAGCGAGGCGGATGCTATCGCGCTGCTCCAGGAATTGGGGGTAACCTATCCTGCCGGTTCGACGGACGACGGCAACCTGGTACGCGAACTGGGCGTGCTGGGGCTGCCGGCGACCTTCTTCGTCGCAGCCGACGGAAGCCTGCATCGCAAGTGGCAGGGCGTTCTGAACGGCGAAAAACTTGCAGAGATCACCGACGAAATGCTGGCGCAATAGGCCGGCGGAGGGTAAGGAACGCATGGCAGACAACACGATCACCTTCGGATGCAACCTGAGCGTGGACAACTTCTGGGACCTGCCGGATTTCGCCAGGCGGGCGGAGGACCTGGGGTTCGACCGCGTGGCCATAGGGGAGCACGTGATGGACGGCAATCCGCCGCGTCCCACGGTGATGGGGTTGCCGGCGATGGCTGCGGCGGCCGGCGCGACCACCCGGCTGCGAGTGCTCACGGGCATCGTAATCGCTCCGCTGTACCATCCGGTGATGCTGGCCAAGCTGGTGGCCACGGTGGACCAGATCTCAGGCGGGCGGCTGGACTTCGGCATCGGCATCAGCGGGCAGCGGGACACGCGGGCGGAATTCGACGCGCTGGAAATTCCCGTCAACACCCGGGGGCGGCGCACCGACGAGATGCTGCGGGCGATGAAGCAACTGTGGCAGGAGGACCACGTCTCCCACCACGGCCGGTTCTTCAACTACGACGACGTGACGCTGGAGCCCAAGCCGCACCAACAACCCTACCCGCCCATCTGGGTAGCGGGACGGAGCGACGCGGCGGTGCGTCGGGCAGCGATAGCCGGCGACGGCTGGTATCCCTACCTGTTTACCGTGAACCGTCTCCGCCGGTCCAATACCAGCGTGCGGGAGATGGCGGAACACTCGGGCCGCGACCTTACCCGGTTCCACTGGGGGCTCAACCAGCCCACGGCCATCGACGAGGATCCGGACAAGGCCTTGGAAACTGCCATCGCCCACGTCGGCCAGCGTTACGTGACTCCGGAACGCAGCGCGGAGGACATTGCGCGGGCGTTGTGCATCACCGGCAACGCCGAGGACTGCATCGGGGCGGTGCAGGAGCGGATTGACGCTGGCGTGCGCGATTTCGTGTTCGGGTTCCTGGCCGGCGAGGCGGAGGACTACTTCCGCCAGATGAAATTGTTCTCCGACCGGGTCCTTTCGCATTTCAAGTGACGTTTCTCAGTTGCAGCCCAGCGCGGCTATAATGGGGTCGGGCATCAAAACGCTGGTCCTGGCACTTTGGGCGCCATTGCTTTTTGGCGCGTTGGCGGCGGCTACATGGCTGGTCTGGCGTTACACCGCTCTGCCTTGCACGCCAGAAACCCCGGACCGAGCTGATGTGCCGCCCCGGACCGGCGGCCCGCTATGTGTCCACTACCGTGCTGCACCATGGCATAATCCACTCCAGCATCGCAATCACCATCACGGGAGGTTCCGACCTGATGTTGTTCTTACGCGAGCGACAGCGCAACAACGAGGAGCGCAGGCGCAACGACCATATGATGGAGCTGATGAAAAACGCGCTGGAGCAAGCCGCAGAGGAACGCCGGCAAGCCTCTGACGAACGCCGCCAGGCCGAGGAGCGCGCTGCCGAGGAGCGGCGCCAGGCGGCGGCACAGGCAGCCACTCAGCAAGAGGCGTTTCTGGAGGCTTTGAACCGCCTCACCGAGGCCATCTCCCAGAACGGGAGGGGCAATCGGTAGGCGGACCAACACTGCATTCGTAGAAGGTTTGCGCATGAAATTTGGCATCTACAGTTCTATCGCTGACCCGCCGGCTGGGGAGAACCTCGCGCTGCGGGTCGATGAAGTGGTGGCGGAGGCGAAGCTCGCCGAGGCCTCCGGGTTCGACTCCTGCTTCTTTGGCGAGCACCATCAGGACCGGGACGGTTTCCTGCCCTCCCCGCTCATCGTGTCCGCCGCGGTGGCCGCCCAGACAACGACGCTGAACCTGGGCACGTCGGTCATCCTGCTGCCGCTGCACCATCCCGTCCACCTGGCGGAGGACGTGACTACCCTGGACATCGTGTCGAAAGGCCGGTTCATCCTGGGCGTGGGCCTCGGCTACCAACCGGTGGATTTCCGCACCTTTGACGTCGCCATCCAGCAGCGGGTTAGCCGCTTCGAAGAGGAGATCGAGATCATCCGCCAGTGTTGGAACGGCCAGCGGTTCTCCTTCTCTGGCGAGCATTTCAACCTTGATGATCTCACCATCACGCCCCGGCCCTATTCCGACCCGTCCCCACCCCTATGGATCGGCGCAAGCCGCGCGCCGGGAGCCCGCCGCGCCGGCCGCATCGCCGACGGCTTCGTGGCCGGCCCCAGCACCGATCTGGAGAGCACCGTCGCCCTGACCGGCGCCTACCAGCGGGCGGCGGAAGAGGCCGGCAGAGAGCCGGTGACCTGCCTCATGCGCGACGCCTGGGTCGCCCCCAACCGTGCCGAGGCCGAACGGGTCTACGGCCCCGAGGTCATCGACGCCTACAAGTACTACTGGCGCAACGGCCTCAATGAGTTCCGAAAGTACACCGAAGAGTCGCAGATCAACATCGACAACCTTGGCCCCGACCGCCTCATCCTGGGCGAGCCACAGGAGGTGGTGGACGAGTTCCACCGTTGGAAGGAAGCCACAGGCGCCGACTACTTCCTGCTGCGCCTGCGCCATGCCCACTCCGGTGGGCCGCCCCATGAGCGCATCATGGAGGCCATCCAGCTCTTCGGTGAAGAGGTTATTCCCCACTGCCAATAGTCCATCCAAATTACCCACGGAGGAGAACACATTATGCCCCGTTTCCCGACAGCCAGCCGAGATGCCATCCCGCAGGAACAGGTAGCGGCTTTTGATGCCATCGTTTCCGCCCGCAACGGTGCCGTTCCGGAGGTGGGACCCATCGCCGTGCAGCTCCACGTGCCTGAGATCGCCCAGCGGGGCGAGGTCCTGCGGGACTACCTCCGCGCTGGGGGTTCGACCCTGCCCGACAACGTGGCGGAGCTCGCCATGATAACCACCGCCCGGGAGTTGGACTGCCAGTTCATCTGGCACGCCCACGCTGCAGCGGGAAGGCGCGCTGGGCTGAGCGATGCGCTGGTGGACAGCCTGCGCGATAAGCAGGAATTGCCCCCGTTGTCGCCCGCCGAATCAGCGGTGATCAACTACGGCCGGGAATTCTTCCGCACCCGTCGGGTATCGCAGGCCACCTTCGATGCGGCGCGGGCCGAGTTCGGCGACCGCGGCCTGATCGAGCTGACCAACCTGATGGGCTACTACTCGGTGCTGGCGTTCAACATCAACGCCTTCGAGCAGCTGCCCCCGGCGTCGGACGAGCCGTTTTTGCCGGTGTGATGGATCCCCTCATCGCCACCGCCCTTGATACCGCCCGCGCTCGCGGCGCGGAGTATGCCGACATCCGCCTGGTGTCCAACCGGGAGCAGCGCATTGTTGTGCGCAACGGCGTGGTGGAAACGATGACCGCCGACGAGTCGGTGGGCCTAGGCATCCGGGCGGTGTACCAGGGGGCCTGGGGCTTCGCTTCGACGCGGGAGTTGACCAACGCAGCGGCCGACCAGGCCGCGGCCCAGGCGGTGCAGATCGCCCGCGCGTCGGCCAGCCAGAATGGCGCCGGGCAGACCGCCGCCCAACTCCTCGGCAATGCAGTTGCTGGCCAGGGTAGCTACACCACGCCAATCGGCGTTGATCCCTTTACCGTGCCGCTGGACGACAAGCTGGCCCTGCTGCTGGAAGCGGACCGGGAGATGGCATCCGTGCCTCAGATTACTGCCCGCATGGCCAACGTGGTCTTTATCCGCGAGGAGCGCACCTTCGCCAACACCGAGGGCGCGTTGGTCACCCAGACCATCTACGAGGCCGGTGGCGGAGTGCAGGCCACCGCCGTGGGCAACGGCGAGACCCAGCGGCGTTCCTATCCCCAATCTCACGGGCGCCAGCAGGGGTGCGCCGGCTGGGAGTACGTGGTCGCCATGGACCTGCCGGGCAACGCGCGGCGCACGGCCGAGGAGGCCGCCGAACTCCTCACCGCCGAACCCTGCCCCTCCAACGTCGACACCGATCTCATCATCGACAGCAGCCAGCTCGCCCTGCAGATCCACGAGTCCTGCGGCCACGCGGTGGAACTCGACCGTGCGCTGGGCGACGAGGCCGCGTTCGCCGGCACGTCTTTTCTTACACCCGATCTGCTGCACAATTTCCGGTACGGTTCGGGACACGTCAACATCACTGCCGACAGCACCAGCCCCACCGGCTTGGGCACCTTCGGCTGGGACGACGAGGGCCTGCCAGCCCAGGCGACGGACATCATCCGCAACGGGCAATTCGTCGGGTACCTGATGAGCCGCGAGTCCGCGACCCGGCTGGGCATGCCGTCCAACGGGTGTATGCGGGCCTCCTCGTGGAACCGCATCCCGCTCATCCGCATGACCAACGTCAGCCTGGAGCCGGGGGAGTGGACGCTGGACGACCTTATCGCCGACACCGATGACGGCATCTACCTGGAGACCAACCGTTCCTGGTCCATCGACGACCGCCGCTACAACTTCCAGTTCGGCACGGAGGTGGGGCGCGAGATCAAGAACGGCAAGCTGGGCCGTCTGCTGCGGAACTGCACCTACACCGGCATCACGCCGGAGTTCTGGCGGAGTTGCGACGCCGTGTGCGGGCCGCAGCACTGGCAGCTCTGGGGAACGCCGCGGTGCGGCAAGGGCCAGCCCGGCCAGATCGCCCACACCAGCCACGGCGCCAGTCCCTCACGGTTCCGAAACGTGCGTGTCGGCGTGATGCGCTGACGCCCGGGCGCCGCGATGCTGGGACAGGATCGGATACGTACGCTGCTGCGGGAGGCGCTGCGCCACTGTCCGCCGGGCGCGGACGGCGACATATACCTGACGGCAACGGAGCAGGCGCTGACCCGGTTCGCCAACAACCGCATCCACCAGAACGTCGCCCACCAGGACGCCATCGCCCACGTGAGAGTCGCGGTTGGCAAACGACAGGGCCGCGCGGTCACCAACAACCTGTCGGAATCCGGACTTGCCGACGCCGTGCGTCAGGCTGCGGAATACGCCCGCCTGATGCCCGAAGACCCCGATTTCCCAGGCCTGCCGGAACCGTCACCGGCCCCATCCGTCGCCGCCTACGACGAGTCCACCGCTGCGTGCGACGCCGACCGGCGCGCCAGCGTGGCCGGCATGGTATGCCACAAGGCCGCCGACCTGTCTCTGGACGCCGCCGGTTTCTGCCGCACCGGCGCCACTGAACTGGCCGTTGTCAGCACCCTTGGGGCTGACGCCTACCACGTGGGTTCATTCTCCGGCCTGCTCATCAACGCGCGCAGCGACGACTCTGCGGGGTGGTCCAAGGGCGGCGGCTGGCGCATGGATGCGATCGACGGCGAAGCGCTGGCGGACGAGGCTATCGGCAAAGCGGTACGTGGCCGCAATCCCCAGGACCTGGAACCGGGCGAGTACCCGGTGGTGCTGGAGAACTACGCGGTGGATGACATGCTGGAAGCGCTCAGCTTCTACGGCATGGGAGCCCAGATGGTTCAGGACGGGCGAAGCTGGATGAGCGAACTGCAGGGACAGCCAGCCATGAGCCCGTTGGTGTCCTTGCATGACGACGGGCTGAACCCGACCGGGTGGCCCGTCCCCTTCGACGCGGAGGGTGTGCCTCGCCAGCGGGTGGACGTCGTGACCAACGGCGTCGTGCGGGGCCCGGTGCACAACACCTACACCGCCGCCAGGGCCGGAGTCGGTTCCACCGGCCACCAGCGCGGAGCCACGGGCGGACCCACGGCGACCAACCTGTTCATGCGACCCGGCGACCGCACCACGGAGGAGCTTATCGCGTCGGTGGACCGTGGACTGTACATCACGCGCTTCTACTACACGCGGCTGTCGCACAACCGCGGGTGCGTGATGACCGGCATGACACGGGACGGCACGTTCCTGATCAAGAACGGCGAAATCACGACGCCGGTCAAAAACCTGCGCTTCACCCAGAGCTACGTTGAGGCGCTGGCCGGATGCCAGGCGTTATCCGACACAGCGCACCTGAACCTGAACGAAGCCGGCGTAGCGATGCACGTGCCGGCGGCACTGCTGGGCGTCTGGCGTTTTACCGGCCAAACGGTATGATGTGTGGAACCAAGGGCCGCTGACGAGATACACTCAGAAGGTATTCCTATGACCGATTTGAACAACGACGAAATCCAGGCTCTGGCCAAGGCGGTGGGCCTCACCCTGAGCGAGCCGGAGTTGAGCCAGGTCACGCACAGCCTGAACGCGATGCTGGAGGAAATGGCCGCTATCAACCCGCCGGGCTTCAACCTGGAGGAGTACCTCGCCGTCACTCACCCGGCCGACATGGAGGTGGCAGAATGACGCCGTCTGAAATCCCGTTCCTGCCTGCATCGGAGTTGGCCGCCGCCATTCGCGCGGGGGAAGTGTCGTGCGTGGAGGCCGTGGATGCCTACCTGGCACGCATCGACGCCGTGGGCGACAGGCTGAACGCTTACATCACGGTGTGCGCCGACGAGGCTCGTGCCGACGCCAGGCGGCTGGACGACGAAGCCGCCGCCGGCAACTTCCGCGGACCGCTGCACGGCGTGCCGGTGGGCGTGAAGGACCAGATCTACGCGGCGGGGATCCGCAACAGCGACGGATCCAAGATTCGCGCCGACTTCGTGCCGGATACGGACGCCACGGTGGTGGCCAAGCTCAAGGACGCCGGCGCGGTGATCATCGGCAAGACCAACATGAGCGAGTTCGCCATGGGCGACCCGATCAGCAGTTGGTTCGGGCCGGCCCGCAACCCGTGGGACACCAACCGGAACCCGGGAACGTCCAGCACCGGCAGCGGGTCCGCCACGGCGGGGTTCCTGTGCGCCACTTCGCTGGGAGAGGACACGGGCGGCTCCATACGCGGGCCGGCGGCGAACTCTGGCCTGGTCGGCATCCGGCCCACGTGGGGGCGAGTGAGCCGCGCCGGCGTCGACGGCGCCAGCTGGTCGACGGACACGATCGGACCCATCTCGCGCACCGTGACCGACTGCGCGTTGACACTGGGCGTCATCGCCGGCCATGACCCCAGGGACCGATACAGCCGGACCGAACCGGTGCCCGACTACCTGGACGAGCTGGATGGCGGCGTCCGTGGGATGCGCATCGGCGTCGTTCAGGAGTTGATGGGCGGGCACGGCCTGTCCCTCAACGAACAGAGCCGGGAGGCCGCGGCCGCCGCCGCCGAGGTGTTCGGTGAGCTGGGAGCGGAGGTGGTGCCGGTGAGCCTGCCCATGGCTCCGGTAACCGGCCCCATCGTGCGCACCATCACCAGCACCGAGCGGGTCAGCCTGAACCCAGAGTGGCTGCGGGAACGCTTCGAGGACTATCACCCGAACACACGGGTTGCCTTTGCGGTGGGCAACCTGATACCTGGTCAGGTGTACTACAAGGCGCTGAAGCTGCGGGCTTTGGTGCGTCGCCAGGTGATCGAGGCTTTCCGCAGCGTTGACCTGCTGATACAGCCCACTTCCTCCGGGCCGGCGGGTCTGCTGGCCGACGAACCGGCGATGATAGACAACAAGGAGATGGCTGCGACCGCGCTTCGGGACGGTAGCTTCCGAGGACTGTACAGCCTGAGCGGGTGTCCGGCGCTGAGCATCCCGTGCGGGTTCACCAGTGACGGCGAGGGAGCATTGCCGCTCGCGCTGCAGATCGCTGGCCCTCACCTCGGCGAGGCAAAGATATTCCAGGCGGCGTATGCCTACGAGCAGGCCACGCCGTGGCACGAGAGGCGCCCGCCGGAACTGTAACCGCATCCGTGCGTCGTCTGCCGGGATTTGGCGGAATACCGGATCGGACGTTTCGGGCATCCGCAGGGGTCGGCAGTGTATGCTCTGCCGAGCGGATTCTGAGGCCGGTATGAGCCAACTTAGGACGAGATCAAAATCCCTGGTCGCCGCTTTCGCCATCCTGGTGGCGGTGGCAACACTGCTTGCCGGCGTGGCTTGCGCTGGGTCGCGACAGCCGGCATCAGGATCCAACGGCGCCGACGCTGCCACTGGAGCGTCGGGCGCACCTCAGGACCAGGGCGTATTTGACGACCGGGTGGTGTTCGGGCAGTCCGCGGCCTTCAGCGGACCCGCCCAGAACCTGGGCAGCGACATGCGCCTCGGGATTCAGGCCGCATTCCACGAAGCCAACGAGGCCGGTGGCGTGCACAGCCGCCGTTTGGATCTTGAATCGCTCGACGACGGATACGAATCGGACGCCGCCTTCTCGAACACACAGCAATTGCTGTACGAGCGTAAGGTCTTCGCCCTGATTGGAGCCGTGGGCACCCCGACTTCACGCTCCGCTTTCCTGTCGGCCAACTCCGCGGGCGCTCCCTTCCTGGCCCCGTTCACCGGCGCAGAATTCCTGCGTGACCCGAGTTTGGACAATATCCTGAACCTGCGCGCTTCCTACTACCAGGAAACCGAGGAGATGGTAGAGCGTCTGACCGAAGACTTGGGGCTCACGCGGATCGCGGTGTTCTATCAGAATGACTCCTTCGGTCAGGCTGGACTCGCGGGCGTGATTCAAGCCCTGCAAAGACGGGGCCTTGAACCGGTAGGGTCCGGATACTACGAGCGCAACACCGGCGCCACAACGGGTGCGGTGTTCAACATTGTGAGCGCCGATCCGGAGGCGGTGATCATGGTCGGCGCTTATGCGCCGGTGGCGAAAGCGATCCAGGCCGTGCGCGAGCAGATAGCCCCCGAGTTCATGGCCATCTCTTTCGTCGGCAGCAAGGCATTGGCAGATGAGTTGGGGCCGGACGGCGCCGGCATCTACGTGACGCAGGTGGTCCCGTCACCGGATGACCCCAGCATCGCCGTCGTGGAGAAATATCGAACCGCCCTTGCTGCCTACGACCCGGAGGCGACCCCGAGTTTCGTGTCGCTGGAGGGTTACCTGGCCGGGCGGCTGGCGATTGCAGGATTGGACGGGTGCGGCCTCGACCTCACCCGCGATTGCTTTCTCAACGCTATCCGCAGCAATCAGAGCGTAGATATCGACGGATTTACCCTTCAATACGGTCCGGCGGACAACCAGGGGTCTGACGAGGTGTTCGTCACTGTGCTGGGAGAAGATGGTCAGTACCGCCAGGTGGACAGGCTCGAGGACGGGCGCTGAACCGGCGTTGCGGATGGGGCGTCGAGCGCGCAGCCGCCCTATCTGGGACCGGTCAAATTTCCCTGGACAGGCGGGATGGACCGGGGCGTGATGCCGTCCATGCATTTCAACGAGGGCGCAACGATAACGAAACCAACCAGGATTGTGGTCCGACGCTTGGCGTCCATGGGAACTGCATTCTTGCTGCTGGTCACATGCCTGGGTATCGCGTGTCAATCTGAACGCCAGGTGGGCAACCCGGCGGAAGGCGAAGACCCACTGAAAATCGCGGCGATAGCGATGACAGGACCGGAAGGGGCCGGCCCTCCCGGGGTATTCGACGACGAGGTCATATTTGGCCAGTCCGCCGCTTTCACCGGGGCAGCGCGGTTCCTGGGCGCGGGGATGCGCCTGGGCATCGAGGCCGCGTTTCACGAGGTCAACCAGTCGGGCGGCGTTCATGGACGCCACCTGTTGCTGGAAACGCTGGACGACGCCTACGAGCCCAACTACGCGTTGACCAACACCAGGCTACTCATAGAAAACCGCAAGGTGTTCGCGCTGATCGGCGCGGTGGGGACGCCGACCTCGCGGTTGGCGGCGCCGTTGGCACACGAAGCCGGCGTGCCGTTTGTCGCTCCGTTCACCGGCGCCGAATTCCTGCGGGATCCGGAGCTCGTCAACGTGTTCAACCTGCGCGCCTCGTACTACCAGGAAACAGAAGCAATGGTAGCGCGGCTCACGGAAGACCTGGGGGTAACGCGGGTCGCGGTGCTATATCAGAACGATTCCTACGGTCAGAACGGTCTGGACGGAACGTCGCTGGCTCTGGAGCGCCGAGGCCTGAAAACGGTAGCGTCCGGGCATTACGAGCGCAACACCCGCGCAGTGAAGTCGGCAGTGGATCGGATACTGGCAGCGAATCCGGAGGCCATCATCATGGTCAGCTCATACGCGCCGGCGGCCCGAACGGTGGAACTGGCGCGGCGAGAGGCCGATCCGGTGCTCATGGCGGTCTCGTTCGTGGGCAGCCGTGCGCTGGCAGACGCCCTGGGCGCCGAGGGCGAGGGCGTATACGTCACCCAGGTCGTCCCCCATCCCGACGACGGCAGCATTCCCGTCGTCGCCAAGTATCACGCGGCCTTGGCCAACTACGACGCGCGGGCGGAACCCGGGTTCGTGTCCCTGGAGGGCTACCTGGCGGGCCGCCTGGCCATCTCTGGCCTGGAGGCTTGCGGCCGCCAGCTGAGCCGGAACTGCTTCATCAAGGCCCTGCATACGGCCGAGCATATTGACATCGACGGAATGCGGCTCGACTTCGGGCCGGGGGACAACCAGGGCTCCGATGAGGTGTTCCTGACGGTGATGGATGCCGGCGGGGAATACCGCCAGGTCGAGAGCCTGGTGGGTACGCGGTGACTGACGGTGTACTCCTAGGCCCGAACGTGGCTGCGCGCATCGCCTGGCCGATCGTCTCAACCTAGCGAAGCCCGGGGGCCGTTGCTAGCCTTCGTAGACAGTTTTCCCGCCCAGGATGGTCCTCTCCACCGCAATGTCCTTGATCCCAAACGGGTCAATCGCCGTTGGGTCCTGCCCCAGCACCACGAGGTCAGCGAGCTTGCCCACCTGGATGCTGCCCTTGAGGTCTTCCTCGAACCCGGCGTAGGCGCCGTTCTGCGTATAGATACGCAGGGCGTCCTCCACGGAGATGCGCTGGTTTGTGCCCCACTCCCGTCCCTCGCTGTCGGTGCGGGTGACACAGCTCTGGATGCCCATCAGCGGCTCGAAGGGACCGGGCGGGTAGTCGGTGGCGCCGGTGGACATGACGTTGTAGTCCATGAACGAGCGCTGGGCAAACATCCACTGCAGTCTATCCTCGCCGTAGAACTGCATCTTCTCGCCGTGGTAGTACACGTAGGTGCAGAAGGGGGTCGCCACCGCGCCAAGGTTGTGCATGCGGTTGAGCAGGTCGGGGTTGACCAGGGTGCAGTGCTCGATGCGATGGCGGGGGTCGGGCCTGGGGTGCGCCTTCTGGGCCGCCTCATAAGCCTGAAGCACCAGGTCGATGGTGGAGTCGCCGTTGGCGTGGATGCACACCTGGAAGCCGGCGGCGTGCATCTCCATCACGTTAACCGCGATTTCATCCTCGGTCATGGTGAGGATGCCGTGGTCGCAGCAGCTGCCCACGTAAGGCTCGGACAGGTAGGCGGTGCGGGAGGCGATGGCCCCGTCAGCCACCATCTTGATGCCGCCGATGCGGAGGCGGTCGTCGCCCATGCCCGCCAGGATGCCGGCATCGCGCAACGCGGGGAAATAGCGATACCACATCAGCGCGTAGACGCGCAGGGTCAGGTCGCCGTTGTCGCGGCCTTCCTGGTACGTGACCAGTTCGTAGTCGGTGACGCGTGCATCGTGAACGCTGGTCAAACCGGCGCGGTTCAGCATCTCGCAGATGACACGCAACCCTTCGCGCCTGGTGTCGGCGGACTCAACAGGTAGCTGGTTTTCCCGCAGGTCATCGGCGGCGCGCTCGTAAATCACGCCGTCCAGGCGTCCGGTGTCAGCATAGCGACCCAGGCGGCCGCCGGGCGGGTCTTCCGTTTCGTCGTTGAACCCAGCACGCTCCAGCGCCAGCGAGTTGCCGTAGTAGACGTGCCCGGCCCGATGGGAAACGAGGATGGGGTGTTCCGTGCTCACAGCGTCCAGGTCCTCCCGGCGCAGGAAACGGTTCTCCGCCGTTTTGGTGTCGTCGAATTTGAAGCCCTGGACCCATTCGCCGGCAGGTGTGGTCGCAACCCTTTCGCGCAACGCATCCTGAATGTCACCGATGGTGGGCAGCGAGCAGTCCGCCGCCATGACGTGGCGGGTGCCGCTGCTGAGCACGTGAATATGGGCATCGATGAACCCCGGCAGCACCGTTTTGCCCGGCAATTCAACGATCTTTGTGCTCGGCCCGATGAGGGTTTCCAGGTCCGAGTCGCTGCCCACGCCGATGAAACGACCATCGCGCATGGCAACGGCGGACGCTCGCGGCATATTGGGATCGATGGTAATGACGTTGGCGCGACGGATGACGGTGTCGGCGTGATAGTTGGCCATGGGAAACTCCTGGAGTTAAGAATTAGGAATGATCGCCTCGTCCTCGCCGATTTCCCGAAAATCGAGCGGACGGATTTTCATTACGATGGGAGCGGTGGTGACGGCGGTCAGCGACTGGCGTGGCAGGGCGGTAATGAATGCCACCTCATGTGGCGGTGTAGCCGCCGTCGATGACGAGTTCGCTGCCGGTCATGAACGACGACTCGTCGGACGCCAGGAACAGCGCGCCGTAGGAGATGTCCTCGGTGGTGCCGACACGGCCGAGCGGGATGTTGTCGATGCGGGCCTGGATTTCCTCATCGGTCTGGTTGCCCATGCCTTCGCGACGCATGTCCGTGTCGACGCTGCCCGGGTGTATGGAGTTCGCGCGGATGTTCTCGGAGGCGTACTGGATGGCCGTGGACTTGGTGAACAGGCGCACCGCTCCCTTGGTGGCGATGTACGCCGGCGGGCCGATGGACACCAGGCCGCTGATCGACGAGATGTTGATGATGCTGCCGCCGCCGGCGCGTCGCATGGCCGGGATTGCCGCCTTCGTCCCCAGGAACACCCCCTTGGCGTTGATCGCCATGATGTTGTCCCAATCTTCGCCGGTGGTCTCCTCGATGTCCTTGCGGAGAACGATGGCGGCGTTGTTGACCAGCACATCAACCTTGCCGAACTGCTGCTCGGCGGTCTCGATGGCGCGCTGCCAGTCGTCGTCGCTGGTCACATCCAGGTGCAGGTAGACGGCCTCGCCGCCAAGCTCCCGGATCTCCGCCTCCACCTGCATCCCAAGCTCGTCACGAATGTCGCCGATGACAACCCTGGCCCCTTCTTGCGCAAACATTCGGGCCTCGGTGGCGCCCTGCCCGCGCGCCCCGCCGGTGATAATCGCAACCTTGCCTTCCAGTCTCATGGTGTAGCCTCCTGATTGTTTTGCTCCATACCGGTCAATGCGGCATCATCGCGACGGTGCAAACGCCAGAATAACGCCGTCAAACCGAAGCAACCGATAGCAAAGAAAAGCAACGCCGACAACGACAGCTGCGGTAAGTCGTGCAGTCATCATCCAGGCTCCTGTCGAACGACAATAATGGTGTCCACGTGTATCCCCCACGTCGTTCTAGGCCAAATCCGCCACCGCCCGCTCGGCAAACTCCGGCCGCACAATGGCCTCATAGGGATGCGGATCCCGCACCAGGCCGCCGGAAATCAGCGCGTCGCGCATGCGGTCGAACCCGTGACGGGTGATGGTCGGGTCGGTCGCCCACACGCCGGCGTCCTTGTACCGCTGCACGCCCTCGGCCAGTACCCCGCGGTCGTATTCGGGGAACACGGGGGCGATCCGGTCGGCGACCGCCTCGGCGGGGCTCTCGGCTACCCATCGTTGCGCGCGGGCGTAGCCATCCACGAATCGCTGCACTGTGTCGGGGTTTTGGGCCAGGTACGTCGGTGTGACCGCGAAACTGCTGTAGCACACAAAACCGCTCTCGTTGCCCAGCGTCGCCGCAATGTGGCCCGAACCCTCGCTGACCAACTGCACCGCGAAGGGATTGGGCACCTGCAGGTAGTCGGCGTCGCCGTTGCGGAACCGGCCCAGCATCTCCTCGGCGGACAGGCCGCCCATCAGGTTTACGCTGGACGGGTCGACGCCGTGCCAGCGCATGGCGGCCTGCAGCGTCGTGTACGGCACCGGCGTGAAACCCACCGGAATGAGCGTGGAACCCGTCAATTCAGACCACCTCCAGCCGTCGGTGGGCTGCTTGGACAGCAGGAAGAACCCGTCCCTCTGGTTGATCTCGGCGACGTGCAACGGCGGGTCGTCGCTGCCGGCGTCCAGGTCCATGAAACTTCGGCTGATGCCGCTCTGGGTGATATCGATGTCGCCGGCCTTGAGCAGATCGGTGCTGGTCTGGCCGGTGGGGACGTGGGCGAAATCGACATCGAGGCCCTGGTCCGCCAGGAACCCACCCTCCACAGCGACGTAGATCGTCGTATAGAACATGTTGCGGAAAGCCACCCGTAAACGGATCCTGGCGCCGCTGGCTTGCTGAGTCATTGCAATCTCCTGGTGTAGTTCTACGCTCATGCGGGTACGGGCAGGCGCCGGCTTCCGCCGGCCATCACGGCCACGCCGTCCTCGCTGACATATTCGACGCGGCCGCCCTCGAACTGCTCGTGGTAGAGCTGGGCATAAAGCCCGCCCAAAGCCAGCAACTCGTGGTGGGTACCCTGCTCCATAATGCGGCCGCGGTCGACGACGAAAATGACGTCGGCGGACATGATGGTGGAGAGGCGGTGGGCGATGGCGATGGTGGTGCGGCCCTGCATCAACGGTTCGAGGGCGGCCTGCACGTAGCGTTCGCTGGTGGTGTCCAGAGACGAGGTGGCCTCGTCCAGGATGAGCAGGCGGGGGTCGTGCAGGATGACGCGGGCGATGGACAGGCGCTGCCGCTCGCCACCGGAAAGCCGGTACCCACGCTCTCCCACGATGGTGTCGTACCCGTCGGGAAACTCCATGACGCGGTCGTGGATGTACGCAGCCCTGGCGGCCTCATGCAGTTCCCGCTCGGTGGCATCCGGGTTTCCGTAGAGCAGGTTCTCGCGGATGGAGGCGTGGAAGAGATAGCTGTCCTGGGAGACGTAGCCGACGATGCGGGCCAGGCTCTCCAGCCGGATGTGCCGCACGTCGATGCCATCGATGCTCACTGTGCCGGAGGTGGAGTCGTACAGGCGCGGTATCAGGTACGAGATGGTGGTCTTACCGGCGCCGCTGGGCCCGACCAGGGCTGCCAACTGCCCGGGCTTAACGTCCAGGTCCACGCCGTCAAGGGCCCAGAATACCCGCCCATCGTCATCGATGTCGTAGCCGTCTGCCAGCAGCGTGGCCGGGTGATAGTTCATGCGCACGTTCCGCAACGCCACCGCGCCGGCGACCCTATCGATAGGGAGGTCCACCGCGTCCGGCGCATCGACAATGTCAGGTCGGATGTCCAGGTAGCTGAAGATGCGCTCGAACAAGGCAAGGGACGATTGCAGTTCCACCGAGGTGCGGAGCAGGGTGCTGATGGGGAAGTACAGCCGGGTCTGCAGCGTGGTGAAGGCGACGATGGTGCCGGCGGTGATGCCGGTCTGACCAATGCCGCCGAACAGAATGTAGCCGGCGAGCACATATACCACCACCGGGGTCAACGAGAAGAAGATCTGCATGCCAGCCCATACCGCCTGACCGGTCATCTCGCGGCGGATCTCCAGATGGGAAAGGCGCACGTTCTGGTCATGGAAGCGGGACACCTCTCGGTTCTGGGCGCCGAACAGGCGGGTGAGCATGACGCCGGAAACGGACAGCGTTTCCTGGGTGATGGCGGTCATCTCGGCGGTGGACTCCTGGACCCGGGCCGAAACGGCGCGGCGGCGTTTGCCCACCAGGTAGCTGAACACCGCGAATATGGGCGTGATCCCCGCCGCAACGATGGTCAGTTCCCACGACAGAACGGCCATCGCAACCAGCGTGCTGATCAGTATGACCACGTTGGACAGGATGTTGCTGACGGTGCCCGTCACCACCACGCGAATGCCGGCCACGTCGTTGGAGACACGGCTCTGGATTTCGCCCGTCCGCTGCGAGGTGAAAAAACCCAGCGACAGCGTCTGCAGATGCGAATAGAGTCGGTCGCGCAGGTCGCGCATCACGCGCTGGCCCACCTGCTGGGTGAGCCAGGTCTGGAGCACGCCCAGGCTGCCCGTCACCACGACCACTGCGGACATGGCGGCGGCCAGCGTCCAGAGCAGGGAAAGGTTGGGCCCGCCGTCCACGAACAGCGCAGAGTCGAACACCACCCTGATCAGGATCGGGTTAACCACGCCCAGGCCGGCGGTGACCAGTATCAGAAGGCCGATGGCCAGTACGCGCGGCCAGTAGGGCTGGAAGACGGCGACGATCCGCCGGTTCAGGTGCGGAACGCGCCGGCTGGGCCGGTCCCGGTTAGAGTTCGCCGACCTCCGGAATCCGTGGGGCATGTTTTCACGCACCGGCCGCATCCGTTACCCCTCCGTGATGCGCCCCATGCCCCATCCGTAGAAGCCCGGTGACGTCACCCCAGCGCTTCTTTCAGCCTGCGGATGGCGTCGATGTGATCGTCCGGCGAGGATGCGCCACGCAGCCCCGCCGCGATGTGCGTTGCGCCGATCTCCTCCCATGACTTCAGCTCCGTGAGCCAGTCTTCGGGGTTGTTGTCCGAGGTCACCGTGATCCGGCCCTCGAAACCCACCTCGGACGGGTCGCGGCCGGCGGCCTCGGCCTGCGCCCGAATACGTCCCAGGATCGCCTGGCCGTTGGAATCGGGAGCAAACATGGGGAAATAACCGTCGGCCAGACGTCCGATGCGGCGGATGGCAGCGTTGGGCGGCGTCGGAGAAGTGCTGCGGCCGGCGCCGATCCAGATGGGGATGGGCCGCTGCACGGGCAACGGGTTGATGCCGGCGTGGGTGATGTCGTGGTACTTGCCGTGGAAGTCGATCACGTCCTCGGTCCACAGCTGGCGCAGCACCTCGATCTGCTCGTCGCAGCGGCTGCCGCGGGTGGCGAAGTCCACGCCCAGCGCCTCGTACTCCACCGAGTTCCAGCCCACGCCGATGCCCAGTCGCACCCGTCCGCCGGACAGCACGTCAACCTCCGCCGCCTGCTTGGCGACCAACGCGGTCTGCCGCTGCGGCAGAATCAGGATGCCGGTGGTCAGGCCGATCTTCTTGGTAACGGCGGCCAGGTAGGCCATAAGAGTGAAGGGTTCGTGGATGTAGGATTCATGTGTATACGGAAACTGCGGTACCTCCGGATGCTTCTCCGGCACAGCCCCGAGCACGTGATCCAGGATCCGCACGTGTGCGTACCCCAGGTCCTCGGCGGCCTGGATGTAATCGCGCAGCGCGCCGAAGTCGTCGCCAATCTCAACAATGGGAACCGAAACGCCAATCTCCATGCTGAACCTCCCAGTCAAATGCAACAGCCCCGCCATCAGAGCGATGGTCGGGGCCATTATAGCGGGTGGTGAGGACGGGGAGTGGGGGCGGTTGTATCACGTTGGGCTTACACCCGCTCGAAATCCTCTCGGGATATTCCCAAGTCCCTCAATATCCCAGCGACGGTACCGGGCCGCAGGTCGCGACTGCCCCAGTTAGGGATTGTCGTCCTGGCCCTGCTGACGGCGTTGATCCAAATCTCATGATCTCCCCGGCCTTGCCGGTCGAACTGGCAACCTAGCCGGCGCAACTTGCGCGTAAGCTCCCGGTAGGTCACGCTATCACTTGCACTTCGTCAACCTGCCCTATTGTCAACGGGACCATCAGGACCCCAGCGGGCAAGGGGTCGCCGTGTTCCAAGTACGATTGAATAAACGCTTCGGCAACGCCCTCCAGGATATGCAGCGTTTCTGCGGGGGTGTCTCCCCAGGCCCGACAACCAGGGAGCGCCGGTATTTCGGCCATGTACTTATCCTCAGTGTCCGCGCTGGGTTCATGTATGACGAAAGAGAGTTTGTAACGATTCACAAATTCACCTCCGAGGCACATAGATGCAAAAGCCAGGCGAGTGTCGAATATACAGCACCATCATCAGGACTATGGTCAGGGCCATTGTGACGGGGTACGGGAAGCGGGTGACCGCTGGAAAATTTGGTGCCTGGACAACTGGCGCAACTGGTCTCCCTAGCGGCGTTCGACACCGTTGAGCCATGCCGTGAAGTCAGCGGGCAGGTTGGCCAGATCATTTTCCTGTGGAACGTTGGCATCTGCCCATGGCACGTTGCGCGCATAGATCAGCGACATCATCCTGTTGTTATTGGGAACTCGCACATCGACACAAGGTCGTCTGAAATTGCATTGTTCCATGAGCGGGTCAACCGCCTCAATCACACCGTCTAGCGCGCCCCCATCTGGCACAGCGTATGTAGGTAGATGCACCAGTATGCCGCCCTCTATCCCTTGCAAAGCTGGCAACACTGTGTCTTGAAGATCGTCTGGATAGAGTTTTCTTCCATTGCCTTGATTGGCGAACGTAGTAGTGTAATCGTACCAATCCGGATCGAACGAGACCAGCGTTAGCGATCCTTCATTCAGTCTCACATCAACGGGACCTGGCAACAGCCTTGCAAATCGATTCCGCCAGTCACCTGGAAAGAGTTCAGCGGCCCTGCACCTACGTAACCTGCTAACGCTTTCGTACCACTGCGCCAGTTCCGCTACCGTAGGCCAGTCTGTTTCGCACAACAACAACGCGAAATCACGTTTCCAGACCTTCTCAACGAAGACTGCGCTATTGGGATAGCCTACCCCTGGCGCAAGGTGATGCCACGCCCACTCATATGCTGATCCCTGACCGGGCAATCTGTCACGTACCCCGTCGAACTGGTCGTCCCGTCTCCGCCTTGCCATCACGCGGGCAAGCGGCGCCATTGCGTGGGCGTCGATGAAATTCAATCCTGGTATGCGCTTGTTCTCGTCCGCTGCAATGGTCAGCAACTTGCAGAGCGTCCAGTGCTGCATCAAATGACCGACATTTCCCATATACGTAGGCATATACCACCTTACTTTACGTTCTCGTGCACAGTGCTCATTCCCGGAACCGCTCTGGTATCCGCCCGCACCGCCGGCGGGCCTCGTCAAACTCGGCGCGGGTCAGACCGATTTGAACGAGGATGGAACCCATCGTCACCGGGTCAATGTCGCCGCGGTGCCTGGGAACGAAAGTCGTCAACCCTAACCGCTCGTGCCGGAAGACCGTATGGCTGCCGCCTTCAAACTCGCTGAAATTGAGCCGGCGCAAAAGTCTGATGATTTCCCGTGCATTGACTCCCGGAATATACGGCGGCATTGAGCTATCCCGCTGATACCGGCGGGCTGATCAGTTTCGGGGTCACTTGGTGGACTTCATATTGCCAGCCGTCGCGTTCGCATTCCGCGACCAACTCCGCGATCTTGGCTTTTCCCAGTTCGCGCAATTCTGTCCGACGCGGTTCGACATCATCGCCGGGCAAGGGGTACATCGCACCCATCGCCATGGCGTCGGCAATCATCGCCAACGCGTCCTGCTTGTCGACGCCTTGCGACACCGCGCCGGGGATGCCCGGGCAGATGGCCGCGTAGCCTTCGCCCGAATAAATGAGTATGACCTCGTATAGATCGTTGCCGCTGCCCGTCGTTGCCATTCCGGAACCTCCAAAGGCGTAGCGTCCCATTTCTCAGCGACGTCTAGATCATAAAGTTCATCTCGCCAACGATGCGCTCGCCCAACGCACGGTCGCCTTCGATTGCCACCGAACCGTTGGACAGGGCGTGCTCGGCTGACCAGCGGCCGGTGCCCAGTGCGTTGAAGGGCTCGAGGCCCATGGTGAGCTTCACCGTGGGCGATACCGGAGCGGCGTCCATGCGGTGGGCGCGGCCGCCATCCATGTTCAGTGCGATGCCCCCGCCTGCCTCGCCGGTGATCTCGAACACCACAGTCGTGCCGTCGTCGGGCCTGACCTTGCGGCCTACCACGAACGGCATCGCCATCTCGGTGCGGCCGTATGCGTGCTGCGCCACCGGTCCGCCGAGGTGCCCCGGGATGCCCAGGGTGCGGCGCATATCCTGCTCGTGGACCCAGGCGTCGTAGATGCGGATGGCGAGCAGGTCCGTGTAGGGCCCGCTGCCCAGGGGGTTGGGAGTTTCGGCGGCGAAGTCTGCTTCGGTCATCGCGCGCAACACGCCCAGCCGCTCGGCGGTGATCTCGCGGAACTCGGAGAACACCTCGGCGCCGCTGAACTGCCGGCGAAAGTCCACCAGCACCTCGTTGCCCTGCCCCACCTCGTTGCGCACATGGGAGGTGTCCGCCGGCTCGTGCGCCGGCGCGGGTCGACCGAGGAGCCGGCACTCGCTGCCCACGAGGTGGGACACCTGGTCCTGCACCGACCAGCCGGGGCACTCCGTGGGGAGCGACCATTGCTCCTGGCTCAGGTCGGCGCACAAAACGTCAATCGACTTCCACACCGCTTCCATCAGGTCAACCATCTGCTGGGACATCGCTCATCGCTCCAAAAATAAATTTCGCGCCAGCGGCGCGTTCGTTGAAAACCGCGTTTGCGTGTGTCACGACACGCGCCAGCATTATCGCACCCAGCGACACTCCGGCAAATGGCCCCTGTAGCCACGGTCGGGGCAGGTACAGCCGATGTCCTCCCGCCTTTGATAACCCAGCGACTCCAGCCACCCATCGAAACCAGGGTAGAACCCGTAGCCCTCGTCGATGGAACGATAGCCGGCCCGCAGCGCGGCCAGGATCTCGTCGGCCTCGGGAACATTCAGGTCAGTGGCCAGCGTGTTCGCGTTCGTCATGCTTGTCAGTCGGCCAGCAGTTCGAGCACGTCCTGGGCGAAGACCATATCTTCCTCGCCCACCTGGTCGGGGTCGTCCGGACTGGTCAGGTAGCGCACGAACAGCCAGACACCGTCTCGGGGGTTGGAGACCACCTCGGCGGTGGCACCGCTGTAGAGGCCCACCCTCTGGCCCGGCTCAACTTCAAACAGGTTGACTATGTCTGCCATGGCTGCGTGTCCTGAAACTTTACGGTTGGCCGCGTTCGGGGATGTGGCTCATTATATCGGCCACGGCGGCGGATATCTCGCGGGACATGCTTTGCCGGTCTCCCAGGACTGGCTGGTCGTCCTGGTACCGCCCCACACCGGCATACGCGGTGAGCGTTTGCCAGGGTGCGCCGGGGACCTGAAAATTCGGTCCCATGACATCCTGGACCCTGTTTACCAGAATCCGCAGGTTGTGGCCGTCCCGCCCGCCGGTGGGATACGACTCGCCATGCGCCGCAATCAGGGCTTTGTAGACGTGCTCCAACGCCTGCTGCGCGGCATAACCGACCAACCTTTCCGGTGACCTGTCACTTTCCACAAGGACTTCCATACCCGCCACCGCTTCGAGCGCGCTGGTCACCCGGGCATCGACATCATCCCAATTGACGGGTTCCTCTTGATTGCCGGTGTCGTGACCGGCCGTGCTGCCGTCCATAATCGGTTTTCCTTCTTTCGCTATGGAGTTGGCCAGCGTGTTCTTCTTCACCCTTCCCGCCCGGAGCTCCGCGACTGTCAGGAAGGACACATCCGTGGAGGGCGCATCGGGGTGCAGCGCCTTGGCGGCCCGTTCGGCGATCCCGTCGATGTCCAGACGGCGATCTTCCGGAACCGACTCAGCGGTAATGACGGCGATATCGATATCGGAGCCGGTTAGATAGTCTCCACGTGCCCGGGATCCAAAGAGGATGGCCTGAACCGGACGCACCACGTCAAAAACCGCCCCCACAACGGCCATGGCATCGGGATCCGGAACCCCGGCCGGCGCCCGTGCCTCGCCGCCGGTTTGCGTCGTCAGTGTCATGCCAGGGACCTTCGCCGACCGGGGCAATGCGACCGGATCAGAAGAAGAACGTCAGGTTCTTCGCCAGCAGCACGTTCTGGTCGAGGAAGACCTGCCGCTGCGCGATTGCCCAGCCCCCGTCCAGACGGCGCAGTTTATCTTCCCGGCGACCCACCAGGATGTCGGTCTCGGTGGCCACGCGGTTGCGGTAGATTATGAAGCGACAGCGCAGGGATACCTCCTCGGCTTCCGCCGCGTTGGGCGTCGCCTCGGTTATCTCCACGTTGGTCACCAGGTGGGAGAGACGCGATAGCGGCTCCTCAGCCCAGTGGACGCCGGTGAGAATCTGCCGCACCCGTTGGGTCAGCGTCGTCTTGCCCTCATCGAACCAGTTGATGTCCTGGCCCTCCCTGGTGAACTCGCGCTCCAACTCGCCGAACTTGACGTTGCGGCGCATGGGCACCCAGTAGCGGACGTCGTCGGTGAGCAGGTCCAGCCATTCCTCGTACCGGCGGTCGTCCAGCAGGTTGGCCTCGTGGTACAGGAACGCTTCGACGTCCTGCTTCAGCAGGAGCATCGCCAGGGGGTCGTTGGCAACCACCATGATGCCGCCTAGCAGGCCGAGCCGTTGTTGCGCCAGGTGGCCAACTCGTCCCAGTCCCGGGCCGCCATGAACTCGCGCCAGCGGTTGTAGAAACCGCGCTGGTTCTGCTCGCCGGCCCGCGCCTTGGTGGTATCCAGGACGGTGCCTTCGAGTTTCAGGCCGCCGTCTTCAAAATCCGTGACAGCGTAGCCCATGCCCATCTGGTAGTTGTAGTGGTGCCGGCGGGCCATGGCGCCCCGGCTGGCGGCGTGGGCGTAGTTCCAGTTCTCCATGTCGTCCTGCTCGGTCAGACCGGCCGGCCCAGAGTAGCGGATGTAGTACTGGCGCAGGAACTCCTTGACCTCCGGCGGAGCGGAGGCGTCCACCAGGAACCAGCGCCACACCTCGGTCTGGTCGGGACCTCGCGGGTGCCACACGGCGATGCTGCGCGGCTGGCGGGGCAGGAAGGACATGTTGGGGAAGATCGTCCCTGGCCCCGCCAGGATGCGCCAGAGTTGGCCCTGCCGCTCCTTGCGCGCGATCTCGCACTGGTAGAAGTACTCGGCGACGACCGGATCATTTTGGTACGATGCCATCGGCTGCGCGTCTTCGGGACGCAGGAACATCACGGTGCCGTGGCCCCGCTCCGGGAAGGACACGTCCAGGGACTTCGCTCCCTCCCGCTCGCGGTTGTCGCGGCGACCCTGACCGGACGGGCCGATGCCAACCAGGTCAACCGAGCGGTGGCTGATGTTGTGGTAGCGGTCGCCGATGAAGTTCTCGGCCGGGAATTTCCAGTTGCTGGGCACCATCCACTTTTCGATGCCGCCGATGATCTCGGTGCCACCCTCGGTGCCGTCCCACCCATCGAAGAGGATGTCCAGGTAGGTGCGGAAGCCGCCGATGTATTCCAGGAAGTCGGGCGCGTTGGCGTCCCAGGTGGCCCAGATGCCGCCCTTGTAGTTCACCATCCGGGGCACGCGGATCAGGCCCCACTGCGACTTGTCCAGTTCCGCGTGGTAGGCGTCCTTGTAGAAGGGCACGCCGACCAGCGCTCCATCGGTGGCGAAGCTCCAGCCGTGGTAGGGACAGGTGAATATCGGAGTGTTGCCTTCGTCGTAGCGGCAGACCTTCATCCCCCGGTGCATGCACGAGTTCAGGAACACGTGGATCTCGCCCTGCCGATCCCGGCAAAGGATCACCGACTCCTCGCCCATGGAGGACACGAAGAAATCGCCCGGTTTGGACACCTGGCTTTCGTGGCCGACAAACAGCCAGGCACGGGTGAAAATCCGCTCCTGTTCCTCCGCATAGATGTCGGAATTTACGAAAATCTCCCGGCTGACCATACCGTTGTCCTGGTCAACCAGACCGCTGTAACTGCTGGGCTGGAACGTAATCGTCATGTTGTTCCTCCGGGCGCGGCTCGCCGGCTCGAATGGTATCACACCGGGAGAGTTGGATGCTGGACATCGTCGCCGACCCAGCAAGCGTAAGCAAGGTCCAACAGGAATGCAAAGTAAGCAATAACCGTCCTATCTCCAGACAGCCTTACTGCACTCACTACTGCTACGTTGCCATGGAATGAACTTGGCGGGCTGGTACAATCGAAACGAACGAAAGCAATCGGTCACTGTGGCGTTTCATTGACGGTTCGTTGGCCGTGACGGTCAGTATGGCTATCGCGGTGGCAATCAGTTACTGCCATCCCTGTACCGGATTATGGGGCCTCGGGTTCTTCAGGGGCCTGACACAAAAGGACGATGGCGTAATAATACTGGGGACGCTGTTGCTGTTCCCCACCACTATCGCGCTATATGGGGTATTGAAGATGTGGTTTGCTGCCAAAGAAGCCGTTGAAAAACGGGCCATGGAGAAGGGACGTCGTCAAGAGCGTGAGCGCATCAAGCGGGTGTTGGCGGAACGCGGGATAATAACTCCCCCTGAAATCGACATCATTCTCGCTGACGATTCTGACGCGGACCGGCCGCAGCGGTAGCGGTTCGCGCCCCCCCAAATCCGCACCCGGGAGAGCATAACCAATGTGGTTTGCCGCTAAAGAGGCCCACGAGAGAAAGGTTGCCGAAAGAAGGCGCCGGGAGGCGTTGGCGAAAGAGCCTCGGGAGGGGTTTCGAGAAGGGTTTAGACAGGGGTTTCGAGATGGGTTCCGACAGGGCCGCGAGGATGTCCGCCGGGAAGAGCGCGAACGTATCAGCAAAGCGCTGGCAGCGTATGGGGTCACCCTACCTCCGCAAGTAGCCCGCATTCTCTCCGACGGGTCTGACGCCTGACAGACGCGCCGATAGCGGCCGCTAGTCGCTCAGCAATTCCGCACCCGCCAGGGCTTCCAGGATCCTGGCAACAATGGGATAGCCCTCGTCGCCCCACCCTTCTGCCTGCGCCTGCTTGTACAAGGCGTCGGCGACCCCGCCGGTTCCGGCCGGAGCCTCGAGCCGTTCCGCCAGAGCGCAGGCCAGGGCCACGTCCTTGGCCACGATGTCCAGCGTGCCGCCCGCTTCGAAACTCCGGTTCAGGATGCTGTTGGGTATGGCGTTGAAGGCGCGACTCGCCCCCGCGCTCACGGGCACGATCTCGGCGAGTACTGCGGGATCCACACCGCCTATCCGGGCGATGAGCATCCCCTCGATGGCCGCGATGAGGTTGGTGTAGCCCATGTATTGCGTGGCCAGCTTGGCGACGCAGCCCGCCCCGGCCGGCCCGACGTAGAACACCTGCGCCGCGACTGCATCCAGCGTGCTCCGGATACCATCGAACGCGTCCCGGTCGCCGCCGACCATCATGGTCATGGTGGGCGGACGGCCGCTCACCGGCGCATCCAGCATCGCCAGACCACGCTCGGAGCAGGCGGCGGACACCCGGCGCGCCACATCCGGATCGTTGGTCGTGGTGTCCAAGAGCGTCGCGCCGGGCGCCATCGCGGACAGGACGCCGGCCTCGTTGCCCAGCAGGACCGACTCGACCTGGCTCGGCCCGGGCAGAGATGTCCAGACGATTTCGCAGCCGGCTACCGCGGCCTCGGCGCTGTCGGCCCAGCGGGCTCCGTGGTCCAGCAATGGTTCCGCCGCCTCCCGCCTGATGTCGTAAACCGCCAGGTCTGCTCCCGCGTCAAGAAGACGGCCGGCCATCAGGCTGCCCATCGTCCCCACGCCGATAAACGCTTGCCGCTCCGCCGTTGTCACCGTCTCCTCCTGTCATCCATCGCCGTTCATTCAACCGCCGTTCATTCAACGAAAAGCCCGACGCATTCGCCGTGGCTGATTGCGCGAAATACCGGATCCTGATCGAAACGACGCTGGTACTCACGCGAAATCTCATCGACCAACGCCATCCCCGCGTCCGCGGGCGGTGGATGCGCCAGCATCACCATTTTGGTGTTCTCGCGCTCGATGACGCCGTCCGGCCGCTGCCACTGACCCCTAACGTCCAGCACGCTCAACCCCGATGGGAACCGTGGCGTGATGGTTTCAGCGACGAACGCTTCCCACTCTTCCGGCGAAACCGACCGACCGTCGGCGTGGTCCAGACCGAAGAACAGCTGGTAACGCACCACCTCTTGCAAGCCTTCGGGGCACTGAGGCTCGGGCTCTACCGCACAGCCCGCCATTATCAGCAGCGCCGCCACCGCCAGCAAAAGCAGCCTCAAGCCGGCCCACACTGCCGGGTCCCCCGCTAGTAAACCGCCGCGCAGGCCGGCAGCGACGTGTAAAAGACGGCCTGCTGCTCAAACCGCTGCTTGTAGACATCCGAAATCTCGCGTACCGAACCAACTCCACCATCCGCGGCGTCGGCCGATACCAGCACGTTCAGCAATTTGGTCGACTCCCGGTAGAGTCTCCCCGCGTCTGTGTCGAACCATTGCCCTCGGGCGTCCAGCACGGTCAGTCCATCGGGGAAGTGTGGCGTCACGGTGTCCGCCAGGAAAGACTGCCACTCCTCTTCGCTGACTGTTTCTCCGCTACCCTTCTCAAGTCCAAAATACACATTCAGTTCCGTGAATGAATCCATGCCTTCAGGGCAAACGCGACCGCCGCCGGGCGCGCAACCTGCCGCAAGGAGCAGGCACGCCACGGCGGCGGCGATGCACGTTGCCCGAAACCGCATCGAGGCTAGTAGTGGTCCACCAGCGGGATCTCGTGGAGAGCGGGAATGACTTCACGGCCGATGAGTTCGATGGAGCGCATTACGTCCGCGTGGTCCATGGCGCCCTCGTTGCCGTAGATGTGCAGGTAGCCGGGGTTGAGGCGATCCACGATCATGGAGAGCTTTTCGCGCACGGTGTTGGGGCTGCCCACGATGATGTTGTTGGCCTCCTGCAGTTCCTCGTAGGTCATCATCCGGCCGAACCCGCCGGCGCCCGGCAGCGTCCGCTGGATATTGACCGCCTCGCGAGACTGGTACCCGGGCGGGTCGTTGTGCTCGCGAGGGCCGCGGTTGCGGTGCTCCTGCGTCCACAGGAACTCGCGGCCGATCTCCTGGGCCTTCTCGTCGGTGTCGGCGCAGAAAATCCGCAGCAGGTAGCCGAAGTGCTCCGGCCCGGGCTCGAACCCGGTCTCACGTGCGGTATCAATGTAGACGTCACGCAGCCGGTGGGTGTGTTCCAGCAGCGACCCCAGGTTCATGTAGGGGTGCTCGTGGCGCGCCGCCCAAACCACGCTCTCCGGACTGCTGAACCCGGGGAACCAGATGGGCGGATGGGGCTTCTGCATGGGCAGCACCCACGGGTTCACCTTCCGGTAGTGGTAGTACTCCCCCTCGTACCGGAATGGTCCCGGCTCAGTCCAGCACTTGATGATCAGGTCGTGGGCCTCCTCGAAGCGGTCGCGGTTCTGCGGAGGAGCGATGCCCCCTTGCAGGGTCTCCACCGCCGTGCCGCGCACGAAACCGGAGATGATGCGGCCGCCGGAGATGCAGTCCAGCATGGCGATTTCCTCGGCCATGCGTATCGGGTCGTTGACCGCGATGACGTTGCCCAGGATGGCGATCTTGGTGTTGCGGGTGACCTTGGCGATGACGGCGGCGTCGATATTGACGGCGGGCTTCATGCACCAGTACGAGGCGTGGTGCTCGTTGGACATGATTCCGTCGAAGCCGTTCTGGTCGGCCCAGGCGTACTGCTCGTGGTACTGGTTATAGAGGATATGGGCCTTCTCCGGGTCGAAGTGCGAGTTGGAGAAATCCAGCCGGCCCGACTCGTACTGTGACACCTCGTCGTCGGTAACGTGGCCGTAGGGTTGTTCAGAGAACCAGAAAACTTCCACATGATCTTTGGGCATCAGGAGCCTCCTCGCTGTGGGCCGCCGGAACCGGTCCGGACCGCTGGGTCTGACGGTAGATGGCCGCAGTATAGGGACGGCCGTAGGCGGTTGCAAACGGAGGCATGACAGGAAGCAGTGTAAGGCTCTTGCCGGTCGCTGCGGAGGAGGCTACGATGAAGCTAGCGTGAGCGCTTCCTAGCATTCGGAAGAGGGTGAACTGGGATCGGAGAACGTTAGAGTGGCAGGACCGATGACGGATGACGGACCGGTGGGCGTTAGTGTCGCATTGCTGCGAGGGATTAACGTAGGCGGGAAGAACCGGTTGTCGATGAAAGATCTCGCGGCGATGTTCATGGAAATTGGTTGCGACGATGTACGGACGTACATACAGAGCGGAAATGTCCTGTTTCGCGGTGGGCCGACGCGCATGGAAGACACGCCGGCTCTCATCAGCGCGTTGATTTCGGACCGCTTCGGATATCACATCCCTGTTGTGGTCCGCACGGCGGCGGATCTACAGCAGATCGTGGAAAGCAATCCATTCATCGGGGCTGGCGCCGAAACGGATAAATTGCACGTAATGTTTCTGGCAGACGAGCCTGAGAGCGCGTGGGCTGATTCACTCGACCCGGACAGGTCTCCGGGAGACGAGTTCAATGTGCTGGGCAGGGAAGTCTATCTCCACTGTCCGAACGGCCTCGCACGAAGCAAGCTCACCAACGGGTACTTCGATGCGAAACTCGCAACCACCAGCACGACGAGAAACTGGAAGACAACGTTGAAACTCGTCGAGATGGCTACCAGCGTTGTTTGAGACGGTTAAACTTCCACGAATCCTTCTAAAACGAAGGAGTTCACGTTGGCACGCGCGGCTAGCGCGCGAGATTTGACGCGTCGGCTCATGCGTACCGAGTTGCTGATGTGGATCTGACATGTTTACCCGAATAGATCAGGGTGATTGGATAACGCAAGCCCAGGGGCAATCCTCGCCTGCAGGAGTACATTGGATGTTATGGTTCGGCAGGTACGCCATTGGGCTGCTTTTCCCTACAGGCTGAATGCTCCATAGCGGCGTTTGACGCCCCTTGCGGCCCCGTGATACGCTTTGCTCACTATGGGTATATGAGGTTTCCAATCGGAATCCTCGCCACTTGCGCTATTCAGGAGCGAGCACGATGAACGTTACCCCTATGGCCATCGAGAAACTCAAGGAAGTCCTGACCACCGAGGACGAGGCCGGTTCCGCCCTGCGGGTGGTGGCCATGCCCGCCGGTCAAGGCCTGCAGTACATGCTGACCATGGAGAAGGAACACCAGCCTGACGACACCGTGCTCCGCATGGACGGCATGGAGTTCCTCATGGACTCCGACAGCGCGCCGTTCCTGGAAGAGGCCACCATCGACTACGTGGAAGAGTTCGGCGGCCGGGTCGGGTTCGTCATCAACAATCCCATGTACGCCGGCGGCGGATGTGGCAGCGGTGGTTGCGGCTGCGGCGGTGGCGGATGTGGCTGCGGCGGCGGTGGTTGCGGCTGCGGCGGACACTAAGCCGTTGCAACCTCCGGCAGTCCCCGGCCTCGACTGGGGTTGCCGACAATAGAGTCAACTGCCCCGGCGCTATCGGCTGCCGGGGCTTTCGCATAGCAGTCCGTCAAAGGCTCATAACGGCGGCGCGGGCTGTTGAATAATCCAAGCGAACATTGCCATCATAGGATAATCATTCAGTCAGGAGCCCCGTCATGAAAATCTGGCCCACCGTCTCGAAAGAGCAATGCTTAAGCCGACTGCGCAAGGACGTGTCGACCTGGAACGACCTGCGGACCAACGCGGACCTCACCGGCACTTCATTCGGCAACGCGCGGCTGCACGGGGCTGACTTGTCGTGGGCAAACCTGACCCACCTGGACTTCAGCGGCTCCGACCTTGGCGACGCTGACCTGCGCGGCGCCGACCTGCACTTTTGCGACCTGAGCGGGGCCAATCTGCAGAGCGCGGACCTGCGCGGTGCAAGCCTGCAGGGCGCTACCCTGCGGGAGGCGAACCTTTCCTACTCGCAACTGCAGGGGGCGAACCTGGCGCGGGCTGACCTGAGCCAGGTCACTTTGCGGGGAGCCGACCTGAGCTATGCGGTGCTGCGGGGCACCTACTCCAGCTTTTCCGACTTTTCAGAAGCGGACCTGACCTGGGCCGACATGCACTCGGCCAACCTGTCCAACTCCACCTTTTACAAGACAGTGTTCACCGACGCGACTCTGGCCCAGGCCAACCTGGCTCACGCCAACTTCAACCTGGCGTTGCTGGACAACACGGATATGGACGAAGCGTTTCTGCACGACACAATCTTTGCCGCGCTGGACCTGTGCGGAGCCAAGAACCTTGGAACGGTGCAGCACGACCCCTCCTCCATCCTGAGCATCGGCACGGACACATTGCTCAACACCCTGCGCAGTTCCGGCGGGATGTATTCGCACGAACTGGAGGTCTTCTTCTCCAGGGGCGGGGTGTCCATCGACATGCTGGCTTCGATCCGACCGGTCACCGCTCCCGCGTCCTGAAACCGCTTTGGCGTGGAAGCAGCGCGATGAATGGCGCCATACGCGGCAGCGCTAACCGCGCGTAACTATTCAAAAGGAGTGTCGCCCTGATGTCAGCCACACCCCACGGCATCCGTTACTCGGCCCACCGACCGGTGGTCATGGGACGCAACGGCATGGTTTGCGCCGGTCATCCGCTGGCCGCCCAAGCCGGCATATCGATCCTGCAGAAGGGCGGCAACGCGTTCGACGCCGCAATCGCCGCGGCCGCGGTTCTGAACGTCGTCGAACCGCTGATGTCCGGTATCGGCGGCGACGGGTTCATCATGGCCTACCGGTCGGAAGACGATTCGCTGCGAGTGTCCAACGGGACCGGAGCCGCTCCCTACGCCGCGACCCTGGATCGGTATCGCGACGGCATCCCCATGAAGGGCATTTTGAGCGTGTCGGTGCCGGGTTTGCTCAACGCGTGGCTGGACGTCCATGCCGAATACGGATCGCTGCCTTTGAGCGAGGTGTTCGCTCCCGCCATCGCCCTGGCCGATGATGGATTCCCCGTCACGCACTACCTGGCGTCGGCAATCGCCGGCGACCCGCTGCTGTGCGAGTTTCCCACCAGCCGGGCGATCTTCACACGAGACGGGTCCGGAGAGCCGCTGCGGGCGGGAAATATTCTCCGGCAGGCCGACTTGGCGCGCACGCTGTCAGCCATTGCGGAGCAGGGCCGGGATGTCTTCTACCGGGGAGCGATCGGCGAAGCCATCGTCGGGTTCAGCGAGGAGCAGGGCGGCCTCCTGACCATGGCCGACCTTGATGACTGCTCGGCGCGCTGGCAGGACCCAATCTCTACCGACTACGGCGACTACAGGGTATACGAGGCGCCACCCAACTCCAGTGGGCACATCCTGCTTCAGGAGCTCAACGTCATCCGGCAGCACGACATGGCGAGATTGGGGTTCGGTTCCGCCGCATCCATCCACCTGATGGTGGAAGCCAAGAAGATGGCTTTCGCCGACCGTGAGGCCTACGTGGCCGATCCCGACTATATCGACGTGCCCGTCGCGGGGATGCTGTCCGCCGAGTACGCGCTGGAACGGGCCGCGACCATCGACCCGGAGCGGGCTTCCCAGAACGTGCGGGCTGGAGATCCGTGGCCGCACCAACCTGCAGGGCAACTCCGGTCGCCAGCGGGCGTGGGCGCACGGCGTCGCGGGCCACGCACCGAGCAGGAGGACACCACGTGCTTCGTGGTGGCGGACCGGGCCGGCAACGCGGTGTGCCAGTTGCAGAGCATCCAGAGCGGCTGGGGATCCTCGTTGGTGGCCGGCGATACGGGCGTCCTGCTGAACAACCGCATGACCTACTGGCACCTGGATCCGGACCACGTCGACTGCCTGCAGCCGGGCAAGCGGGTGCGCCACACCATGAACCCGGTGATGGTGTTCCGCCGTCCGGGATCGCACAACGGAAGTTCCTCGAGCGGACGTCGTCTGACCTACGTGCTGGGCACGCCGGGCGCGGACTGCCAGGTGCAGAGCAACATGCAGGTCATCACCAACCTGGTGGACCACGGGATGACGGTGCAGGAGGCTGTCGAGGCCCCGCGTTGGAAACACGTGGGCGACGGAACCGAATCCACGGTTCCCCACACCGCGGTGGACAGTCTCCTGATCGAGAACCGTTTTGACGCGGACACGCTGCGCCAGCTGCGGGCCATGGGCCACCCGGTGCACGAGCTGGAGGCGTGGGATGGAGTGACCGGCCGGGAAATGGCCCTGTACATCGACCCAGAGTCCGGAGCGCTGCACGGCGCCGCCGATCCGCGCTACGACGGGTACGCGGTGGGGTACTGAGCGTATCTTGGCGACCCCACTCCGAAGGGGTCGAGGACAATCAGCATGCGAATGCCAGGGCAACGCCGCAGCCAGGAACCCGACGAGGTGGGCCAGCGCGCCGGCCTGTTCGCCGAATCGATCCGCGACGGCGACATGGATCTGGCCTGGTCGATGCTCTCCAAGGAAACGCGGGGCATGCGCATGGGCGTGTGGGCGACGCGCCTCAACATCGATATGCAGGTGGCCTACCGCGCCGCGTATGACCACGATCACCCAATGCGGGACTCGATGATGGACGACTTCCGCACCACCGTCCTGCGCCTCTGGCCGCTGGAAGACCTCACCGAACTGGCCGCTGCTCCCACCCGCTACGTGGACGACGAGCACGCTTTCGTGTTCCTGCCCTTCGGCGTCACCGACGAGACGGTGGTGCAGCACAGCCGCCTGATGTCGGGCCTGATGATCCCGATGCTGCTGGAAGATGCTCAGTGGCAGGTCGACCTTCCCGGATGGCGATTCCTGGACACGTCGGGCCAGGGCGGTAATGGCTAGGCGAGCCCCGCGCACCCGTTCTCGCGGCGGGCGCAAAGACAAGGCCGCTGCGTCCGCTCCTCCTCACGCTTCCCCCGAGACTGACGGCGCCGTGCGCCGCCGCCGCACCGGTGGCGACCCCAGCGCTTGCGAGCTCTGCGAACGGACGGTGGACCGATTCACCGTCCACCATTTGATTCCGCGAGCGCGGGGAGGGAACCACGGCCCGACCGCCCTGCTTTGCCCCACGTGTCACCGGCAGGTCCACGCGATGTTCTCGGTCACCACGCTGGCCGAGGAGATGTACAGCGTCGAACTGCTGCGAAGGAACCCCAGGGTCGCCGATTTCCTCCGCTGGATGCGCAAGCAGCGGGGGGCCAGCTTCAGGGTGCGCCGGTCGCTGGAACGGGGATGAATGGTACAGGGAGCCCCGTGTTATGATTCGACGCAAGGACCACGGAATATCAACATGCCGGAATCACCAAACCCATCAACCCAACACGTGAGCGACGCGATACGTGCCGGCCTCAGAGAAGGCCGGCAGCCGGTGGACATGTCTCCAACCGAAGGGTCGCAGCAGGCCGGCGTCTATCGCGGAAATTTGGCTCACTACCGGTGCCACGTCCAGAAGAGTCTTGATGAGAGGGATTATCTGCAAGCGGCAGAAAAGTCCTGGGGCGCATACGCCCTAACCATCAAGGCCATTGCCGCCGACCACAGGTTGCGCTTAACCCATCACGCCAGCATCATCGGAGCGGCTGACCAGATTGCCCTGCTGGCGGGATTATCGGACGCCGCTGCCGGAGACACGTTGCGTCAAGGTCTTTCGACAGCGAGAAGCCTGCACCAGCATTGGTATGAAAACGACTTGTCGGACGTTACAGTCGCCGCCAACACACGCGAAATCATAGCTGCTATAGACCTCCTCCAGGAACTCTTTCCTGCGGACACATCTACGCCATGACCGGCGCAACCGAAACCGCCGACGTCGTCATCATCGGGGGCGGCGTCATGGGCTGCAGCATCGCCTGCAACCTGGCCCTGACCGCCGCCGACCACGGGCTGCGCCGCATCGTGCTCCTGGAGCGCGACACTTTGGGCAGCGGGTCCACCGGGCGCAGCAGTGGGGCGGTCCGCATGCACTATTCCACCGCCGTAAACGCCGAGCTGGCCTGGCGAAGCCTGCACATCTTCCGCAACTTCGAGGGCATGATCGGGGGCGAGTGCGGGTACACTCGCACCGGTTACCTGGTCTTCGCCGGCGAGGAGGACCTGCCGTACTTCCGGGCCAACATCGCCACCCAGCAGTCGGTGGGCGTGATTACCGATATCATCAGCGCCGCAGACGCGGCGGAGTTGGCGCCCGGGTTTGAGGTGGCGGACGCGGCGGGCATTGCCTACGAGCCCTATTCTGGCCACGCCGACGCCTCGGGCACCGCCTACGCCTACGCCACCCGAGCGCGCGCGGAGGGCGTGACGATCCGGCTCCAAACCCCGGTCGCAGCCATCGAAACCAGCGATGACGGAAGTCGAGTGATCGCAGTGAGGACGGCTGCCGGAGACCGCATCGCGACCGGAATCGTGGTGGTGGCCACGGGGCCATGGACGGCCAGTTTCCTGGCGCCCCACGGCATCGAGGTACCCCTGGTCGCAACGCGCCACGAGGTATTGCACTTCCGCCGGCCCCTCGACGTGTTGCCCTACCATCCGGGAGGTGCCGACATCGGCAACCGCATTTACTTCCGGCCTGAGGGCCAGGATCTGACTCTGGTCGGTAACGGCAATCACTCGGACGTAGTGGAGGATCCCGAAGTGTTCGCCCAGCGGGCCAGCCCATCGTTCATCGAAGACGTCTGGCAGCGCCTGGCACGAAGGATACCCGCTATCGCCGACGCGGAACTGGCCGCGGGGTACGCCGGCCTGTACACCAACACCCCTGACTCCCATCCCATCATGGACCGGGTAGACGGAGTGGACGGGCTCTACCTGTGCACCGGTTTCAGCGGCCACGGGTTCAAGCTGTCGCCCATGGTGGGTGTGCTGATGGCTGAATTGATCGGGTCTGGCGCGGCCACGACCATGGACATCTCGCCGTTGAAGCTGTCGCGATTCGAGGCGGGCGCCTTGAATAACGCCGGCTACGGCTTTGACGTCCTGGTTTAGTCGTCTTCCGTGACCAACACCGTTCCCGCCTCGCCGGAGGGGTCTGTGTCGGCCGTCTCGCTTTCGGCCGTGACCAAGCGGTTTGGCCGGGTGACGGCTGTGGACGACGTCAGCCTGGACATCCCCACCGGCGGCGTGTTCGGGCTGCTCGGTCCCAACGGGTCTGGCAAGACCACTCTGCTGTCAATGGTTTCGGGGTTCATCCGCCCCACCGCCGGCATGGTGACCCTTTTCGGACACAACGGCCCGACCGGACCCGCACCAGGGTTGGACATGGTGGGAGCGCTCATCGAACGCCCCATCTTCTGGCCATATATGTCCTGCCGGGACAACCTGAAGTGCCTGCAAGGGGTATACGGTTCCGACGGTGGCGACGAGGAGGTTGAAGACCTGCTGGACGCCGTCAACCTGGCGGACGACGGAGCCCGTCGCAAGTTCCGCGCCTGCTCCACCGGCATGAAACAGCGCCTGGGTATCGCGGCCACCCTGCTGGGCGACCCGTCGCTTTTGATCCTCGACGAGCCGACCAACGGCCTGGACCCGGTCGGAATCATCGAGGTCCGTGATCTCATACGGAACCTTGCCGCCGACGGACGCCGCACCGTCATCCTGGCGAGCCACCTGCTCAACGAGGTGGAACAGGTCTGCGACGAAGTTGCCGTAATGCGGAGGGGCAAGCTTCTGTACTGCGGTCCGGTAGCCGGGATGGGGGTCTCCGCGCCGGCGCTGGTGCGAACCACCGATGACGACCGCGCATCCACCGTTCTCGCCGAGGCCGGCTGGGAAATCCGGAGCCGATCCGAGGATGGGCTGGAGGTGGCAGCATCCGCAGGACGCGAGTGGGAAATCAGCCGCGATCTCGCCGAGGCCGACATTTTCGTGTCCCTGCTGCGCCCGGCATCCGGTTCTTTGGAGGCCAGATTCATGGAGGTTACCGGCGAGACGGGAGTGGAACCCGAATGACCGCCTTCGCCATGGTGGTCAACACGATGCGGTGGGAGTGGTTCCGCCTGCGCCGGAGGACGGAATTCTGGGTGGTCCTGGCCCTGCTGGGAATGGCGGTGGTGGGGACGCTGGTTGTGTCCGCCAGTGTCGTTTGGTGGGTGGCAGACACCTCCTTGATACCGCCGCACGGATATCCCCTGCTGGTGTTCGAGTTGCTATCCAGGCTCGGCCCGTTCTTTGGAATCGTTTTGGCCGGCATGGTCTTTGGCAGCGATTACGGGTGGGGAACTCTGCGTCCGCTTTTTGCCAGGGGACAGCCCAGGTGGCACGTGATCGTTGCGAAACTCGGTCTGGCGGCGTTGGTACTGCTGATCGTATGGGCTGCCTCACTGGTGCTGGCTGTCTTGGTAGGCCTGGTCGCGGCGGACCCGCCGACTAATGTGGAATTGGTCATGCCGTCGGAGTCGGGGCGTTGGGTCGAGAGCGCGGGCAGGTTCGTGTCGGCGTGGCCCGCTGCGATGGCCTACCTGCTGCTGGGAGCGATGCTGTGCGCCGTGGGCCGTTCCACCGCCTTCGGTCTGGGCGTAGGTATCGCCGTTCTGATCGTAGAATCGATCGCATACCCGGCGGCGGGGGCAGTCTCCGAATTGATGCTGGACGTAGATCTGGGGGACTACACCCGCTGGACACTGTGGGGAGTCACTCGTGGGTTGATGGGCCGAGACGATGACCTTGGCTCGTGGCTCTTCCTGCCGGCGGTTGTGGCCTATGCCGTCGTCTTCGCGGCGTTGGCGGCGCTCGTAACCGAACGACGCGACGTGAGCAGCGGGAACGGCTAGCTGGGTGTGTAGACCCAGCTTCAAGTCGCAGTTGGTCCGTAGCGCACGGGTTAGCCCCGCTGACGGCATCGTCTATAATGCCCGCATCTCATCAGACTGCTCCAACGCAAGGTGGGTGAACGGTGGATGATCAGGAATGGCGCAAGGAAATATTCAACCTCCCGGACAACCACGGGTGGACGGCCAAGCCCGGGAACAAGGTATTCGTCGCCGACCGGGGCGCGCTGCGCTTTGAAATCCCGCAGGAATGGTTGGTCGAGCCTTCCCGCAAGTCCATCAAGTTCCGCGACGCCGCGCACCCCAACGACACAATGGGGCTGGAAGTCACCATCTTCTACGCCGGTTACGGCATGAACATTGACTGGAGGAGTCTGCCCCTTCACCAATTGATCAAGGATGTGACCTCCGAGGATGCCCCCGCCCGCCGCGGCAGAGCCAGCCGACGTCGACGCCGGGGTTTGGACGACACCAAGCGCGGCTCCCCGATCACCATCAAACTGGGCAACCTGGAGATCGCGTGGGTCGAATCTGAGTTCTTCGACCCGGGCGAGAAGCGTCCGGCCCATTCCCTCCAGGCCATCACCCGGGACTCCCAGAAGTCCATCCACGCCTTGCTCACCCTCAGCTACTGGCCAGAGGACACTCAACGCGCCAAGTCAGTTTGGAACGATGTCCTGGGCACGCTGAAGATGGGCGAGCATATTGACAACCCGCTGAGAGGGCCGGGGGCCTGAAGCGAATCGCCTACAAGTTGCAACCGGCACAGCAAACGGCGTGCGGCCGATCACACCACGGCACGACGTATTGCCCGCGCCATTTGATCGAATTCTTCTAACCGACAAATCCCTGGAGGTCAATCGATGTCAGTGATGGTTACCGGCGGCACCGGGTTTATCGGCAACCGCATCATTCGCAAGCTGGTGGAACGGGGCGAGGAGGTGGTCTGCTTTGACCTGGCCCCGCCGCGGGCGAACCTGCAGCCGCTGTTGGACCGCATATCCATCTACCGGGGCGACGTGACCCGCCTGGACCACCTGCTGGAAGCCGTCAACCGCCACAACGTGGACCGCATCATCCACATGGCAGCCCTGCTGCCGCCCGACACGGAAGATCGGCCCGCCACCGGCATGGCCGTCAACATCGACGGCACCAACAACATCTTCGAGGCCGCCCGCTGGGGCAACATTCGCCGCGTGGTCTACGCCAGCAGCATCGCGGTCTACGGCGTCCAGGACACCTTCGGCGACCGCCCGCTGATCGAGGACGACCTGCCGGCGCCCATCAACGTGTACGGCATGACCAAAGCGGTGAACGATTTCGCCGCTGCCCGTTACCGTACCCTGCACGGCCTGGACATTCGCGGCGTCCGCATCTGCACCGTCTTCGGACACGGGCGGGTCACCGGTATGACCGGCATGATTGGAGGACTGATGATGTCCCTGCCGGCCGTCGGGCAGCCGGTCAGCATGGATTTCGACCCGCAGGAAGCGTCACCCATGATCCATACCGAGGACGCCGCCGAGATTTTCGTCCGCGTCGCTCTGGCCGATTCGCTGAACCACCACATCTACATCAGCGGCGGCGAACTGGCTACCATCGCCGACGTGGCCGACATCGTGCGTTCCTACATCCCCGATGCCAGCATCACCACGGGCAGCCGCCCGGTGCCCCACGTCTACCTGGTGGACAACAGCCGCATGATGGCCGACGTCGGCTACGAGTTGCCGCCACTACGCATGCGTGTGTTGGACCACATCAACGACGCTCGCGCCGAGGCGGGCTTGGACCCCATCCGGGGCTAACCCGCAGCGCGGCATACAGAACGCCCGGCGGACGAGCCCGTCCGCTACTCTTGCCGCGCCCTTTGCTACAATACGGCCCAGGCGATCACCGACCACCAAGGAGGAACACACCATGAGCGTTGCCATCGGCTACGTCCCCGGAGCATTCGGACAGGGAGGCGACGACCCCAACTTCCTCCGCACCCTGGTGGAACTGGGCGACAAGTATGAGTACGACTCGATTTGGCTGAGCGACCGGATCTGCAGCGACCGGTTCAGCCTGGAGCCGATGGTCGCGCTGTCCCTGGTGGCCGGCTATTCGGACCGCCTGAAGTTCGGCACCAGCGTGCTGGCGCTGCCGCTGCGCAATCCCGTGGTGCTGGCCAAGCAGGTAGCCACGCTGGACTGGCTCTCCCAGGGCCGCTTCTTCCCCGCCGTCGGTCTGGGTCAGGAGGATCCGGACGAGTACGAGGCGTGCGGCGTGCCCAAGGCGGACCGCGCCCGACGCACCGACGAGGCAATCGAGTTGATGCGCCGCCTGTGGGAGGAGGAAGACGTAACCCACGAGGGAGACTTCTTCACTACCCACAACGTGTCGGTAACGCCCCGCACCTTCCTCAAGCCCTCGCCTCCGGTATGGATTGGTGGGCGCAGTCCCGCCGCCGCCCGTCGCGTGGGCCGCGTGGGCGACGGCTGGTTGGTATCCAGCGCCACTCCGGATGAAATTCGCTCGGGTCGGGAGATCGTGTTTGAAACGGCCCAGCAGTGTGACCGGGAAATCGAGGAGGATCACGTCGGTGTCCTCATCGGGTACTACATTTGCGACGACCAGAAAGAGGGCGAAGCCCGGTCGGAGCAGTTCGTCACCCGACAGCGCCCCGACGCACACTTCACCGAGTACTCGGCCGTTGGCACCTCCGAGCAGATCGGCGACTTCATCGACCAATACATCGACGCCGGCGGCTTCAAATTCGTCATCCGTCCGCTGTGCGCCGGCACCGAGTCCATGGAACAGTTGGAGCAGGCCGGCGAGGAGATCCTGCCGCGTTTCCACGGCCCGCTGGGCAAGTAGTCTTCGCCGGTACGCGGCGGTCCCATCCCGACTGCGGCTGCAACTACGGGTTCCGTGACCAAGTCGATGAATGCCTTACGCGGATGGGCCTTCGGCGGATTGGCGACCGCGCTGCTGGCGGTCGCCCTGGCGGCGTGTTCGGCCGATAAACCCCCTGCGCCTGGCTACAGCGCCACCCAGCCCGCCTCCGGCGCTGCGGCAGTGGTTGTGCCAAGCCTGTCCGAAAACGCCCGCGCCGGCGAGCAGGCATTCAACGCCAACTGCGTGCTTTGCCACGGACCCAACGCCTCGGGCACCGGCCTCGGGCCTCCCCTGGTGCACAAGATTTACGAGCCGGGGCACCACCAGGACTTCACCATCCAGAGCGCGGTGCGGAACGGGGTTCCGGCGCACCACTGGCAGTTCGGCAACATGCCTCCCGTGCCCACCGTGACTGACGAGGATATCCCGAACATCATCTGCTACATCCGAGAACTGCAGCGGGCCAACGGTATCATCGCGCCAAACGCCGACATCGCCGCGTGTTGAGCCCGATATGATCGGCGACGTATGATGGGAAGTAGCATCGACGCAAAGGGGTGAGGGTCATGGCCAGAGTATTTGTGCCAACCATGCTGCAGGCGACGACGGGTGGGGTGAAGGAAGTCGAGGTTACCGCCCGGAACGTACGGCAGGTTATCGAGCAACTGGACGAGCAGTTCCCCGGCATCGCCAACCGGCTGATGGAAGACGGCGAAATCCGCTCGAACTTGGCGGTTGCCGTGGATGGGGAAGTCGCCCGCATGGGCCTGATGGAACGGGTCGGCGAAAACGCCGAGATACATTTCGTACCGGCGATTGGCGGCGGATAAGAGCAACCAGGTCGGCAATCAACTTCAGCTACATTGGCTGAAGCATTTTCACGGGCCATACTGAGCCCGACGAAGCGCCGGCCAGCGCCGCGGTACACCCGTTCCTGCGCGTTTTCGCTCGGCCGGAAAACCACGTGTCCGGCATGTCCGTAATGGAAGAAGTCCGGAGCGGCGTGGTCGGTTGACCTCCCAAACGGGCATGGTCACCAATCGGGCACGGTCATATAAGAAACGTGCTTACGCAACAAGTCCACCCATAGTGGTTCAGGGGTTGATATGAAAATAGCAAGCGTCATAGCGGCGTTCCTCTTTGTCTGCGTTCTGGGCGCGTTCGCCATTTATGCGGACACCGCTCACGCCCGGACTCCAGAATGTCCATCCAGTTGGCCGTCAGAGCCGGCGGAGCAGTTTTTCACCGATTCCGACGGCGCGGGTTGGTTCATCATACGAAGCGCGGACAGCAACGGCTACGAGACGGTTCGTGCGTATCGGGCAGATGACGGTTACCAGGCGGGATACGTGCCTGGCTCACCCGATGAGGTGTGCTACCTGCTGGTCCGCCGGCGAGGGCAAACCGAGGACTTGGCGGAAGCCCGGCAGCTGGTGTTTCGCGTCGAACAAGAGCCGGAAGAAACCGCTCGTCCAGTTTCCAAAACTCTGTTCCGCGAGTTCTACGACCGCCTGATTCCTACAGGACCTTACGGACCCAATCCCGACCCTAAATGGGGTGACCTGTTCGCCCTCCTCTCCACAGAGGAGCGATCATGTATCGCCGCCGCTCTCGGCGCGGAAGGGTTGGCGGCAGCGTCGCAGAGCTCGATCTTCCATGATGGGGATGAACCCCGGCTGCAGGATGTCGTAATTTTCAGTTGCCTTTCGGAGGACACCGGCCCCGCCCTCACCTTTGCCATTGCTTTTGCCGGGATAGTCCGCCAGGTGGCAGCCAGCGGCGAGGAGAACGCATGCTTCCAGGCGCTCCTGGAACCTGCCGTTGCGGCGCTGTCCAATCCTTCCGCCACCGAGGAGGACACTTTGGCGGTGTTCGCCTTTTTCTTCGGTCTGGCTTCATGTGGGTTGGAAACGACGGGTCCAGAGACCGGCGTGGAGGGAGGGTAGGACAACATCAACCGATGAACCCGTCGCCGGTGTGACGGGTAACTGTGCAGGATTGTGGGGGACAGTCATTGCGAGCGAAGCGTGGCAATCTCGTTAGAGTGGGGGAATCGTTCGGAAGACAGTTCTGGTGCGGGTACGGGATTGCCACGGCGCAAGCGCCTCGCAATGACAATCCGCTGAACCCGAATCGTTACTGGCCGCAGGGCTGTTTGACCCGTCCCGGCCCTGCGGCTACAATGGCTTGAATATGCTTTTCCAGACTCCGATGCCATGAACAGCCCTACTCTACTCCCAGACGACGAACCGCGCGTTGCCAGCGCGGGGTTCGGATTCGATGACGACGCCATGCCGGCGGTGTCCGATCCCTACGCCGCCAGAGCCCGTTCCAACGTGCAGGTGGTATCGGCCGGCGGCCTCGTCTTCCGGGAGACGCGCGACCTGATCGAAACCCTGCTGTGCGCCCGGGTCCGCCCCGGCTTCCACGGCGAGGACGCGCCGCTGACCTGGCGCCTGCCCAAAGGAACCCCCGAAACGGGCGAGACCGTGGAGCAGACGGCCCAGCGGGAGGTGCAGGAGGAAACCGGAGTACACGTCAACGTCCTGGCGCCCATAACGAGCATTCGGTACTTCTTCGTTGGCCACGACGACGGCATCCGCTACGACAAAACCGTCTACTTTTACCTCATGGAACCCATGGGGGGCAGCACCTCGGAACACGACGCCGAATTCGACGTGGTGGAATGGTGCAGCTACGAACAGGCGGTTGAGCTGCTCGAATACGACAACGAGCGCGAAGTCCTGGAAGCGGCCCGTTCGCTGATCGATTCCTACCGGCGAGGGGTTGAGCAATGAGCAAGGACCTGGTTTTGCGGGGAGTACGCGTTCTCCTGCGCGGCAAGCGCATGGAAGATGCCGAGAAGGACTACATCTGGCGCAGCGACCCGGAGATCGCCCGGCTGGACGCCGCCTACCCGCTGACCATGAAATACGAGCGCTACCTCAAGCTCTTCGAAGACCAGGTCCGCTGGCCCACGCCGGGTTCACACCACTTCGCCATCGAGGTCGCCGGGGGCAAGTTCATCGGCAACTGCATGTACTATGACCTGGACAGCCTCTCCAAGGAAGCCGAGTTGGGCATCGTCATCGGAGACCGGGACTACTGGAGTGGCGGCTACGGATACGACGCGGTGGTGACTCTGTTGCACCACATGTTCGACGACCTCCGGCTCAAGAGGGTGTATCTGCACACGCTGGAATGGAACCACCGGGCGCAGACTTGCTTTGAGCGGTCGGGCTTCAACCCGGTGCGAAACGTCCGGCGCATGTCCCACGACTTCATCCTGATGGAAGTCTTTCGGGGCGATTGGGATGAGACCTCCGCCGACCGGCTGGCGCTGCGTCAGGAGTACCTGGACAGACGGGGTGGCGTCGCGGTGGGCGACGACGACGCCGTGGCCGCCGCAGCCGCAGCCTAGCCAGCCTTGGGGAGCCTGGGGCTCCCCGTTATCGTCGCGCCACAGCCAGTGCCGCGGCCACGGTGATATCGCCGGTGTAGAGCGCGCGCCCGATTATCGCCGCCTCGGCTCCGGTGTCGATCAGCCGCTCCACGTGGGCCGCCGCGCCGACGCCACCGGCCGACAGCACGCGCATCCCGCTATCGCGCACCAGGGCGGCCGTAGCCTCGTAGTTGGGCTCCTCCAGCGTTCCATCCCGGGCGATGTCGGTGTAGAGCAGGCGCTCCACGCCCAAATCGCGCATCCGCCCAGCCAGCTCGGTGGCGCTGATCTCGGACATCTCGGTCCAGCCGCGTATTGCGACGAGGCCGTCCCGGGCGTCCAGCGCGACCACCACCCGTTCGCTGCCGAAGCGTTTGCACAGGTCTTCCACCAGCTCGGGGTTGGCGACGGCGGCGGTGCCAACCACCACGCGGGCCGCGCCGGCATCGAAAAGGCCCGACGCCGTGTCGACGCTGCGAATTCCGCCTCCCACCTGGACCGGGATGGTCAGGCGGCCCGTGATGGCCGTGATGGCAGCGAGATTGGCGGGGTTGCCGGTGTGCGCGCCGTCGAGGTCGACGATGTGCAGGCGCTCCCCGCCCTCGGCCTGCCACTGCTCGGCAACGCCGAGCGGGTCGTCGGAGAAGACCGTCTCCTGCTCGTAGTCACCCTGGTACAGGCGAACGCAGTTGCCGCCGCGCAGGTCGATTGCGGGAATGATTTCCATGATGCCAGCTGCCCAGTTACGATTGGGCTTTGACCTGGACTATGAAATTAGCGTACACGCGCAGGCCGTTTTCGCCGCTCTTCTCGGGGTGAAACTGCGTCGCGACCACATTGTCGCGGGCGTAAATACTGCAGAACGGCACGCCGTACTCGGTCACACCGGCCACGTCGGCTCGCGCTACGGGGTCGGCGTAGTAGCTGTGGACGAAGTAGAAGTGGCTGCTCTGTGGTATGCCCTGCCACAACGGATGGTCCCGCTGGAACTCCACGGTGTTCCACCCCATGTGCGGCACCTTCAGGCCGTCGGGCAAGCGGCGGACCCGTCCGGACACCAGGCCCAGGCAGTCGGCGTCGCCCTCATCGGTAGCGTCCAGGAGAAGCTGCAGGCCCAGACAGACGCCAAGGAACGGCCGTCCACCAGCGATATAGTCGAGCAAAGGGTCGACGAGGCCTCTCGATTGCAGCGCGGCCATGGCGGCCGGGCCCGAGCCCACGCCGGGCAGAATGACGCCGTCCGCGTCCTCCAGCGCCGCGGGGTCGGAGGTCACGGTGGGCACGACGCCGGCCTTTTCCACCGCACGCGCCACGCTGCGCAGGTTGCCGGATTCGTAGTCGATTACGACCAGGCGAACACGACCGCCATTTACCGAGGCCATCTTGGGGTCAGACCCGTTCGCCCGTGGCCCGCTCGATGGGGATTTCCCGGTCATGATAACGCGCCAGAACGAACAGCAGGTCGCCCAGGCGGTTCAGGTAGGCTAGGATCAGCGGATTGGTCAGGCCGCCGACTTCCGCCAGCGCAACCACGCGGCGCTCGGCGGTGCGAATCACGGTGCGGGCGGAATCCATGGCCGAGGACGAGGGCGTTCCGCCCGGGAGGATGAACACCTGGGGCATCTGGAAGTGGGTCTCCAGCTCGTCGATGGTCTCTTCCAGATTGTCCACCATCGCCTCGGTGACGGGTGTAAAGTGCTGGTGGAACAGGTCGTACTTTTCGGGGTCGGTGGCCAATTCGGCGGCGACGGTGAACAATTCCCGCTGCAGGTCGCGCAGGATGTTCTTGACCTTGTCGTCGTCCGTGAGAGCGCGGGCGAGGCCCATCAGGCTGACCGCCTCGTCGGTAATGCCGTAGGCCTCGGTATGAGGGTTGGCCTTGGACACCCGGCCGCCGTAGAGCAAACTGGTTTCGCCCTGGTCGCCGTACTTGGTGTAGACGCGCTTGCGACGTTGTGATGACGAAGATGAGGTGCTCATGGGCTTGCCTCCAGGACGAAGATGGGACGCCACGGTATTCTAGCACTCCCACCAGAGAGGGGCCATCGGCGGAGATGCTTACGGGTAGCCAGCAGTGTCAACGTATTGACGATTACGATGTTGGCCGGAATGGACGGGATACTTTAGATGACCGGTGAAATGGCCTGCCATCGTTGAGGTTCGTCAGCCATTGCTGGATTTGACCGTCGCTCCAACCCATTGCCGGTGTAACGCTGTGCAGCCGGAGTGGTCTTCGGAGCGTCCCGGTTTTGCCGGAGGTTAGCAAACGCCGACTATCAGCAGCGACCCGAAGGGCAACGTTCGCTACAATCCGCACGCCCTTGCAGCGTCACCACGCTTGAGCGCAGGGATAACCTCGGTCGCTTCCGGATTGACAACCATCTCATGAGCCATCACGCAGCCACTACACCAAGGCACCATCGCATACGGCTCTGGCGTCGCGCGTATTGGCGCACGGTCGCACTGCTCTGCATCTGCGCCACGCTCGTCCCGGTTGCCGGATATGACCGGGGACCCATCGCCACCGCCACCGCCCCCTATCGCTTCAGCATGCCGGCTTGGGAACTGGACCACATACCCGACAAATGGATTTGGAGGTTGATGAAAACGCCGACCGCCATGGCGCGCGACCCGGGGCGTGAACGACGCGTAGCCGACGTTCACGAATTTTTCGCGGTCAGCCGCTCGGTGCGCGCAATCGAGCTCCAGTTGCTGGAATTGCACGCCACGGCTTTGGGCGCGCCAGAAGATACAGGCAGCATCGCCTCCCTTGAGGAACGGAGGGATAGCCTCGTGGCGCGCCGCCAGTACCTACGCCCGGGGGTCGAAGAGACCCTGGAATCGGCTATCGCGGCGACGTTGGAAACGCTGGGATTTAAGGCTTGGACCGGCCCGTTCCCGCCGGTGGACACGGTGTTGTCCGCGTCCCCAACCATCCTGGTCACCTCCCCCAGGGACCGCATTGAGCGACAGGGCACCGTGACCATGCGGACAGGTTTGATCGGCGAGGAACGTGACCGAATCGAAGCCCAAGTGGAAGACCAAACGGACCTGTCCGCGCTGGTGCTGGACACCGGGGGCATCGCGTTGTACCCGTCTATCGCGGTTCCCTACGCTGGCCTGGACTTCGCGCTGGAGGTTGCCGCCCACGAATGGGTGCACCATTGGCTGTGGTTCCGACCCCTGGGCCGCCGGTACTTCCAGGGCGGCGACGTGAGGGCGATGAATGAGACGGTGGCCAATATCGCCGGCCGGGAAATCGGCGAGTTGGCCGGGCGCCGGCTGGACCGGTATACGCCCGGCTCGCCGGATGAGCACCTTCACGGCCCGCCGGTGTCAGCTGGCGACTCCGGTAACGGCCGGCCTCCCTTTGATTTCCAGGAGGAAATGCGCGCCACGAGGATCCGCGTCGACGCGATGCTGGAGGCCGGGCAAGTTGACCAAGCGGAGTTGTACATGGAAGAACAACGCAAGATGTTCGTGGCGCACGGGTACCGGTTGCGGCGGCTTAACCAGGCCTACTTCGCCTTCCACGGCACCTATGCCGACACCGGCGCTGCCGGCGTGAGTATCGTCGGTCAGCAGATCGAAGAGTTGCGCCGGCGCAGCCCGAGCCTGGCCGACTTCCTCCGCACCGCTGCCGAGTTCACGACGCCGGATGATCTAGCGGAGTACCTGGACGCGTCAAGGCCGTGAACTGATCGGCCAAACGGGCCAAGGATCATGCCGCTTTCAGGGCATCCTCCAGCAGCGCGAGGGCAGTCCTGGCGAAGACCCACATGTTGGCCTCCCGGTCGGGGCTGCCCGTTTCCAACGTCTGCGAGCGTTCCACCGGGCCGGCAACGCCAAAGCAGGCGTGGCCGTAGTTATCGCCGTAGCGGTTGCCGGTGGGTCCGCTGGCGCCGGTTTCTGCCAGGGCCCAGGTGGTGCCCAGCCGTTCCCGGGACGTTCGAGCGTTCAGCAAAGCGTAGTACTCGGTGCTGGCGCGGTGACCCTCCATGGCGGACTCGGGCACCTGGAGCAGGCCAGCCTGGGCCACCCGAGTGTAGACGACGGAGCCGCCCACGTAGTAGTCCGACGCGCCCGGTATGGATACCAGGGCCGCCGATATCAGGCCACCGCACGAGGACTCCGACACCGCCAGGGTATCTCCGCGCGCTTTCAGCACTGCCGCGACGGACGCGGCCAAATCTTGCAGTTCGCCCATATTGTTGCCTCCGTACTGTTTCGTCATTCCCGCGAAAGCGGGAATCCAGAAAGTCTTTGCCGCACTTGATTCCGGCTTTCGCCGGAATGACGGTTGCGGATTATACCCAGGGCAGTCGTTTCGAGACTGTCTTGGCCGATTCGGGGGTCGGCAATCCGTTTTGTTCCATCAGCATCAGCGTTAGCTTTCGAAACTCCTCGCGGTCCCGTCCGTTGATCACGGCCTGCTCGTGGGCCTCAGAGATTACCACGGGATACCCCAGGCCCAGTTCACACTGTTTCGCCAGCATGGAATGGCCCAGCGCGAGCAAATCAGGGTCCTCAGCGACCCATTCTGGCACCTCGACACGGGCGACCTCGGTGCCACTGTTGACGTAGTAGAACCGGCTCCACTCTGCGCCCACCGCCAGGTCCAACGCGAAATGCGAGGCGCGGCGGCCGGTCTGGTAGAGGGGAGAGCGGTGCCCCGGTTCCAGCAGCGCATCAAACAGTTCACGGTCGTCGAATCCCGCCGCGTTGTCGCACTGGGCAAGGTCGGACCGGCGCGCGCTGCACCGTCGGGTGCACTCCACGGCGTCGCTGACGCACAGACAGGCCCGCACGGCTCCGGCCACTTCGGTGGTCTGCGGTCGGGACGTGTAGGCAGCCAGCGCCACAGGACGACCGCCCTGCGAAGCCGCCCGTAACCTGGCAAGCGCTCCGCGCAGCCGCTCATTTACCAGGGTTTCCACAACGTACCTGGGGTAGTTCCCGCGCTGGATGTCCCAGAACGCCAGGGTGCCGTCCAGAAGCCCAAGGATGGGTACGCCCCGCGGCGAGGCCTCAACGGCGTCGGCCAGTCGTTCCACTTCACGGACGGTACGCAGCGCGCCGAGCAACTGGCCGGAGATGGCCGTTTCTGCATTTGAACCGTCGTCGGGGCGCAGGTACAGATCGCCGTCACCGGCGGCCAAAGTCGGCTCGCTGAAAAACTGGCAATCTGGGTTCGCGCCGTAGGTTATGGCGCACCCGCCGAGATTGATCAGGTAGCAACGCAGCGGCAGGTGGCGATCCACGTCGATGTGGGAGCCGTCAACCGAAACCGCCATCCAGTCTTGGGGAGGCGCCGGCGGCGGGATGCTCTGCAGCAATCCCTCGGGTCCGGTGCGCGCCACGATGAAGGGGCGACTGCCAGCAGACGCGGTGCGCCCGGAGGCTTCGTCGGGCGTCACCGCCAGCGCGCGGTCCAGGGTGTCCGCGAACCGCTGCCGCCGCGACCGTGCCGTGGTCGACAGGTCGCCCATGGCCGACATCATCTGGCGGGCCGTTTGGCCGAAGTCCAACGCCATCGGAGTTCAGCAGTGGATAGGGTTGAGGTGGCTACCGCAGCACGCGTTCGTCGCCAACGCGCCGGGTGATGCGCTGCTGGTCCAGGTATTCCAGCAGGGGCAGGACGTACTTGCGGCTGGTTCCGAAGATGGTGCGCGCGTCGGCCACGGTCACGCTGCCGTTGGCATTCAAATGCTCGACGATGCGGCCAGCCATGTCCTCATAGGCCGCCGTGGTGAACACCACCGTTTCGTTGACCTTCACGACGTCGCCCCGTTCCTGGAGATGGGCCAGCAACTCCGGATCCACCGGCCGATCGGTTGGCGGCGACCAGGGTTCGGCGGAGAGCGTCGACAGGTAGTCGGTGATTTCGGATTGCTGACCGTCGCTGAGTTCCACAAGGTGGTCCGGCGTTCTCACCAAGCCGTTGTCGTCGACGATGACGACCTCATCCGCCAATCGCGCCGCAGCCCGGAGGTATACGGGTTGCGAGACGCTTAAACGGCTGCGCAATTCCTGGGGCGGCGCTCCCCGTCGCAGCGGATACTGGTTGTGGTACGCTTGCAATGCGACCTGGGCCTGGTTGCGCAGAATGTCCCAACCGCGCCGGGAGTAGACCACCGCGTCACCCTGCACACCCATTTCGCCCAGCATGACGATTTCGTCCGATTCGATCAGGATCCCCAGGCGTTCCAGGATTTCCTCTTCGGAGAGATTGGAGCGTTGCGACAGCGTTCTCAAATCGCACGGCCCCATCTGGTCGGCGATAGTCAGGATGACATCTTCGCTGGCGCCGGCGTCCAGCATGGTTAGCCGCTCCAGCACCTCGGGAGCGAAACGGCGATGGCGACGGCGGGGGTTCGGATCCGCCACCTGCCCACCTCCCAGGGTATCCTCGGATGACCGAAGGACGAAGAAGTCGCCCTTGACCATCGGCAGCGGCTCGTCGAGCAGCACCTGCACCCAGCCCTCGCTGCCCGGCCGGAGCCGATCGGCGTCGAGGAGCCGCACGCGGCCGGTGGTCTCGCTGGTGAAGAGGTGGAAGGTCACTCCCTCGTTGTGCTTCAGCGCGTGTGGGGCGCCTTTCACCATGCGCAGATTGGCGTCGAAACGGCGCGTGGGCCGCAGCCAGCCCGGGTTAGTGAGCACCTCGCCGCGCATGACGTCGTCGCGCGCGATCCCCGACAGGTTCAGCGCCAGCCGCACCCCGGGCGCGGCCGCGTCGAGGCGGGACTTGTGGCTCTGCAATCCACGAATCCGCGCCTGGCGACCCGACGGAGCCAGCTCGATCTGCTGGCCCACGGCCACCGACCCATCGATCAACGTGCCGGTAATCACGGTGCCAAAACCGCTCACCGTGAAACAGCGGTCGATGGGCAGCCGAGGCCGGCCCAGGTCCCGGCGGGTCTCGGTGTCGTTCAGGATGTCGTCGATCATCGCCTTCAGGTCGTCGATGCCCTCGCCCGTGTAGGCGGACACGGGGGCCATGGGACAGCCCTCGAAGGCCGTGCCCACCAGAGTGTCCTCCACCTCGGCTTTGACAAGCTCAACCAACTCTTCGTCAACGAGATCGACCTTGGTGATGACCACCAGGCCGCGCCGGATCCTCAGGATATCGAGGATGGCCAGGTGCTCCCGGGTCTGGGGCATCACGCTCTCGTCTGCCGCGACGATGAGCATGGCGAGATCGATGGCGCCAACGCCGGCCAGCATGTTCTTGATGAACCGCTCGTGTCCCGGCACGTCGACGATGCTGACCTCGCGGCCGCTGGGCAGGGTCATCCAGGCGAAGCCAAGGTCAACGGTCATCTCCCGTTCCTTCTCCTCGGGAAGGCGGTCGGGATCGATATCCGTTAGGGCTTTGACCAGGGTGGATTTGCCGTGGTCGACATGGCCGGCGGTTCCGATGACGTACATGATGACTGGTCCGTAGGTGACATCCGGTGGTGAGAAACCCCAGTTCGGGGCGCGTCGCCATTATACTTGACGCAGCGCACGAAATTGCCGACGCCTGATCCGAGGCGTCGGCATTACCTACAATCGCGTTTCCGTTGCTAGTTGTCGAAGTCCGTGATCACGCTGCGGCGAACGCTCTGGGCCTTCATGTCGGCGAAAGCCCGGTTGATCTCCGACAAAGCCAACTCCTGGGTTACCAGCTCGTCCAGCTTCAGCCGGCCTTGCTTGTAGAACTCGATGTAGCGCGGCATGTCGGTGCGGAAACGGTTGGACCCCATGGTGCAACCCTGGATCGCGCGACCCCGTCGCAGGAAGTTGCCGGCGTCCAGCTCGATTTTGACGCCCTCGGGCACCATGCCGATGATGGTTGCCATGCCGCCCGGCCGGAGCATGTTGTAGCAGTCCTCGGCGGTCTGCTTCAGGCCGATGGCTTCGAAAGAATAGTCAACGCCGCCGTCGGTCAGGTCCATGATGCGTTCCGCGACATTACCGGCCGTGGCGTCGATGACGTCGGTCGCGCCGAACTCGCGGGCCAGTCCCAGCTTGTCCTCGGTGGTGTCGATGGCGATGATGCGCAGGGCTCCGGCCAGTGCGGCTGCCTGTACGCAGTGGATGCCGATGCCGCCGCAGCCGACCACGGCCACAGTGCTTCCCGGCTCGACGCGCGCGGTGTTCAGCACGGCGCCCAGGCCGGTGGTCGCGCCGCAGCCGATGAGCGCCAGTTGCGGGAAGGGGATGTCGTCGTCCACCTTGACCAGCGCGTTCTCGTGGACCAGCATTTCCGCGGCGTAGGAACCCAACTGGGCGAACTGGGTGATGGCCTCGCCGTCCTTGCGCAGGCGGGGCGGGTCGTCGCGGCGGCGCGTCACCGCCGTCCGGTCGCACAGGTAGGGCTGGCCCCGGGTGCAGAATTCGCAAGTCCCGCAGAACACCGACAGGCACGAGATAACGGAGTCACCCGGCCGGACGTAGCTAACCTGCTCTCCCACCGCTTCCACGGTACCGGCGGCCTCGTGTCCGAGGATGCAGGGCATGGGCGTGGTATAGAGGCCCTCGACGAAGTGCAGGTCGCTGTGGCACACGCCGGACGCGCCCGTGCGCACCCGGACCTCTCGCGGGGCCGGCGCGTCTACCTGCACATCTTCCACGACTACCGGCTGATTAACTTCGCGCAAAACTGCTGCTTTCATTCCAATTCCCTCCGGTGGCGGCTGCGCCGGAGCTTCCAAAAACCGAGCCCCCAGCTACAGTGGCGGCAGATTAGCACCGGGCGCCGGCGAGCGTCAACACGGATATTCGCCGGCGCCTCGGGGTCGAATTTCATGGTTCCCAGTCACGGCGGAGACCGTTTCGTTGATACGGTGATTGGCTTCAATGCCCATTCGAATGGAGTACAATTGTTTGCGATCCGACGGGTCGAACAATCAATGCAGAGGGAACCTAATCATGTTCAATAGCTTTAGCGCATCCTACGCCGGCCACGTGGTGGACGATAACCTGGGACTGGAGGGTACTCCCGCCAACGACCGCTGGTATTCCAACGAACAACTGGCCGAGGCCTTCGACTGGGCCCTGGACATCTCCAGGCACCTGGAGGACAACGGCTACGACGAGTTCTGGATGGCCGAGCACCACTTTCAGCCCGAAGGCTACGAGTGCATCCCCAACCTGATCATGCTGGGGCTGTACCTGGCCTGCAACACCCAGCGCCTCAAGTACGGCTGCGGGTTCAACATCACGCCCATGTGGCACCCGCTGCGCCTGGCCGAGGACTTCGCCATGGCCGACATCCTCTCCGGCGGCCGCATCATCTTCGGCGTGGGCCGCGGGTATCACTCCCGCGAGGTCGAGACCTTCGGCTCTCCCATGTTCGACGGCGACGCCAACCGCGAACTGTTTGAAGAGCAGGTCGAGGTCATGGTCAAGGCCTTCAACGAGGAGGCATTCTCCCACGAGGGCAAGCACTACCAGATTCCGGCCAAGGTACCCTACCGCGGCTATACCCTGGAGAAGCTGAGCCTGGTGCCGCGCCCGCTGCGCCAGCCGGTGGACATCTGGCAGCCCCTGGTCTCCGGCAACCCCAAGGGCGTCGATTTCATGGCCCGCATCGGCATCAAGGCCATGGTGGCCAATACGCCGGAGCCGGCGCGGCATGAGCGGCTGACCATGTACCAGCAGGCCGCCGCCAAATACGGCCGCGAGCTGGCGCTGGGCGAGGACATCGCCCTGGGCTACCGCTTCTTCATCGGTAACAACCGGGAAGCGGCCATCAAGGAAGCCAAACCCTACTTCGAAGAAGCCATGAAATTTGCCGCTCCGCTGGGTCTGATGCGACTGGAGCAGGACCAGATCGAAGCCGTGGCCAATCCCGGCCTGCGTCGCGGCGTGCACCTTCCCACGCTGGAAGAAGCGGTTGAGAGCGGCGCCTGGCTGTGTGGCTCGGCCGACGACATCATCAACAGCATGAAGCAAGACGAAGACCGCTATCCCGGCGTGGAGCGGGTCAATCTGGGCTCGGTGATGGGTATGCCCCGAGAGGTTTTCAAGGACCAGCTGTCCCGGTTCGCGCAGGACGTCATGCCGGCGTTCAACGGCAGCTAGTGCGCCCAGCGGAAACGATCCCTAACGGCAGGGGCGGGTCGATCACCCGCCCCTTTTCGGTGTCGCGCTGTGGATCTCCTACCGCTGATCCGGTAGGGGCGGTCGGGTGAACCAGTGGAAGCTGTACGCTCCCTGCACTCCCCTCACAAAGGCGAACAGCAGCCCTCCGTAGATGACCAGCCAGATGGCATCGCGAAAGCTGTCCAGAGTTATCAGGCCCAACAGTATCAGGACGAGACGGGACACCACGAACCCCACTGCCAGCAGCACGGACGAGGGACGCCAGCGGCGCATCACTCCCAAGGCCAGCGCGGCCACGACGAACCCCTCGATGCCGTAGTAAATAAGAAGGTCTGCCGGCGGTATGGCCGGCGCGCTGCCCTCAACTTCGGACACTGCCAGTACGGGGGCCGACATCCACACGACCAACACTCCCATGGTCCACACCCACCACACCATGCCGCACACCCAAGCCCAGCGCATCCAGCGGCGGGCCTGCTCGGGGTTGGCGGCCATCATCCGCCCGCGCCATCCCGGCGGGCGGGGATAGTCATCCGTCTCGGAGTCCGGCTGCGGTACGGCTCCGGGCCGCTCCGAGGCCATGACCGGCTAGTTGTCTTCGTCCAACAACGGCAGGGTGGTCCAGGTCACTCCGTCGGGATCTGAAGACAGACCCTGCTCCCCGATCGTTCGCCGCAGATCCAGCAGGGTGGCATTCACCTCGCCGGTGACCTTCTGCCACTCCGGTTCCGGCGGGAACCAATAGGGCGAATTGATCCGCACCACCTGATTCTGGGAGGAGTTGAAGTAGATCCCGAAGCGCGCTGCTTGTTGCTGCATCATGTTTACTCTTTGCCCGGCGTCGTGGGGAACGCCGGGCCGTTTGTGTGAGGTTGTTTTTGCTATGAGGTCTGGCTATAGGATTTCCTTCTTGAGGATCAGGCGTTCCAGGCCATACTTCCGGCTGCCCATGATACCGATGATGCCGGCAATGGCAAACCACAGGATCGAAACCTCACCGCCGCTAGCCGTGAAGCCGCCTTCGGCCGGGAAGATGTGCGGTGCAATGCCATTGGGGAAGTGCATCATGAAGTAGGCGACCACCATGGTCACGCACAGCGCGCCGGCGCCCAATCGCGTTAGCACGCCGAACCCGATCAGAAGAGCTGAAATGAACTCGATCCAACCGGCGACGTACACGATTTCGGGCGGGCCGCCAGGTCCCGGAGGCGGGAACCCCCACATTTGGAAAGCCTTTTGCGCTCCATGGAGCGACACTATAAAGGCGAAGATGAGCCGGAACAGTAAGTAGAACTCGTCGGTGAACCGCACGAAGATACGACCGAAGATGGACGTATCCGCCTGCGTAGCGTTATTTGTGGCCATGGATTGTCCTCCGCAGCAAGTTATTTCGCCGGGTTATCAGGGCGACGCTGCAGACGCAATGTTATTACGAAAGTGTTAAATATGCTACCGGATGATTTGTTCGACCGCGATGGTTTCCTCACGGCTGGGACCAGTAGAAATGATTTGAGCATCGCAGCCCACCAGGGCCTCTATTCGTTTCACATATGCCAAAGCGTTAGCGGGCAACTGTTCCGCGCGCGTTGCGCTGGCCGTGGGTTCCTGCCAGCCCGGCATTTTTTCATAGACCGGTTCGCACCGTTCCAGAAGTGAGGTGTTGGCCGGAAAGCGCTCCAGATCCTTGCCGTCCGCCCGGTAGCCGACACAGATTTTCACGTCCGACATGCCGTCCAGAATGTCCAGGCGAGTGATCACCATTCCGGTGAAGCCGTTGATCTGACGGCTGTAACGGGCGGCCACCGCGTCGAACCAGCCTATGCGGCGCGCCCGGCCGGTGGTGGTTCCGTATTCGTGAGCTTTCTCCCGCAGGTCCTCACCGGCTTGGCCGTGCATCTCCGTGGGCATCGGCCCGCCGCCCACTCGGGTGGAATATGCCTTGAAAACGCCGAGGACGCCTTTGATGGATTGGGGGTCGAGCCCCAGTCCGGTGATCGCTCCGCCGATTGACGGCGAGGATGAGGTGACGTACGGATAGGAACCGTGGTCAACGTCCAACAGCGTTCCCTGAGCGCCTTCCAACAGCACGCGCTTGCCCTGCTCCAGCAGGTCCTGCACCATCTGCTCAGTAGGGCGAACCATTGGCCGCAGTTGCTCCCCCCACTGGCGGCAAAGTTCCAGAATCTCGTCGGCATCCATGGGTTCGCCGCCGTACACTCCGGTGATGACCCGGTTTTTCATCTCTACGGCCGCATGCACCCGGTCGGGCAACTGCTCGGTGGTGTCCAGCAAATCGCCGATACGAATGCCGTCGCGGGACACTTTGTCAATGTAGGCTGGGCCAATGCCCTGTCCGGTAGTGCCGATGGCGCCGCTGCCCCGGGCCTTTTCCTGGAGTTCGTCGAGCAGGACATGGTATGGCATGATGACGTGAGCTCGATCGCTGACGAACAGTTGGTCCGTGTCGATACCCTGATCCCGCAATCCCGCAATCTCCCCGAGCAGCACGCCGGGATTCACCACCACACCATTACCGATGATGCCGGTCACGCCGGGCCAGCAGATGCCGGACGGAACCAGGTGCAACTGAAACTCCCCCCGCTCGTTGACCACCGTGTGTCCGGCGTTGTTGCCGCCGGCATATCGCACCACGCAATCGGACTGGCCGGCAAGGTAGTCGATGACTTTCCCCTTGCCCTCGTCGCCCCATTGTCCTCCGATTACGGCATAAGCCGGCATTGTCCTGCACTCCCGGATAATTTAGAGACTAAACCGAAAAATCGCCCCCGCAGGCTGCTGCCGGCGGCGGCAAGACATTCTTTGTGCGATGGCGTTCGTCGGTTAGGCGGCAAGTATAGCAGAAACCCGTTTTACGTAACAGGGCGGCGGCTTGGAAGGCACGCCCCTGAAAGCGCCCGCAGTTACTCCGCTACCGCGAGCCGATTCTCGCGATAGAAACGTGACCAGGGGGACGCTCAGCGAACGGCCAGACCGAAGTCCTCAACCGCCATGTCCGTCAGGTATTCGCCGATGGCCAGCGACGAGGTGGCGCCTGGCGACGGCGCATTCAGCACGTGCAGCGCGCGCTGTCCCCTCAGGATATGGAAGTCGTCCAGGATCGCGCCGGACGAGGAAACGGCCTGGGCGCGCACGCCGCTGCCGCCCGGTTCCAGGTCCTCCCCGCGGATTTCGGGGATCAGCTTCTTCAGGTCGTTGACGAACACGGACTTGCTGTAGGACCGGTGCATTTCCTGCATGCCCGTCTTCCAGTGCTTCGCGGTCATCTTCCAGAAGCCGGGGAAGGTAAGCGCGCCGGCGGTCTCGCCGAGGCTGATATTGCTCTTGCGGTAGCCCTCGCGAGCCCACGCCAACACCGCATTGGGTCCGGCCTCGACGTAGCCGTGGATGTTCCGCGTGTAGTGCACGCCCAGAAACGGGAACCGCGGGTCGGGCACCGGATAGATCAGCCCTTTCACCAGGTCTTCGCTGGTCTCGGCCAGCTTGTAGTACTCGCCGCGGAACGGGATGATGCGTACGTCGGTTTCCTCGCCCATCATTCTCGCCAGCTTGTCCGCGTACAACCCGCCGCAGTTGATGACGTGTCGCGCCTGGACGGCGCCCCGTTGTGTCTCCAGGGCGGTGCCGGAGCCGGTTTGCCGGGACCGGATCACCGCCGCTCCGGTGAAGATATCACCGCCCGCTGATTGGAATTTGCCGCCGTAGGCGTTTGCCACCCGCACGTAGTCGACGATGCCCGTGTGCGGAGCCCACAGCGCTTGGACGCCATAGGTATGGGGTTCGATCTCCCGCAACCGCTCGGGTCCCACCATTTCGAGATCGGGAACGCCGTTGGCGACGCCGCGCTCGTACAGGTCGTCCAGTCGTCCCAGCTCGCTCTCATGGGACGCTACGATCACCTTGCCGCACGGATCATACTCGATCTCGTTTTCGTCGCAGAACCGAATCAGCCGGTCCTTCCCGCCGACGCAGAACCGAGACTTCCAGGAGCCGGGCCGGTAGTAGATGCCGGAGTGGATGACACCGCTGTTATGGCCCGTCTGGTGCTGGGCCAACTGCTCCTCTTTTTCGATCACCGCGACGTTCAGGTCGGGCGAGCGTTCCAGCAGCTGCATGGCCGTGGACAGCCCGATGATGCCGCCGCCCACGATGGCCACGTCGTATGGCCGCTCTTCCACCGAGTTGGAACTGCTACCGTATGCTGACATAACCCGTTCTCCTAGGCTTGGAAAGACGCTTGCATCGTGATCATCACCGCTACAAACGTGGCGAAAATGGATAGGCAGTTGCAGCCAACCAACAATCTGACAGCAGGAAACTGGTCTCAGTATCCTGAGTTGCCATAGTGGCTAAATCACTCCGCAACATGAGCCGTCACGGGGTCGGAATCCGGCGCGGTTTCGCGCATGAATTCCTGTCCGTACTCTGACGCCATGAACGCATCATAGGCGGCCTGCGCTTCTTCCGGAGTGCGCTCCGGCAGGGCTTCAACCACGATCAGGGCGATGGCATCGGCGGCGTCGGCGTGCGCCAGAACGTCGTTGGCGCAACTGGGCGGCGGGATTTCTTCGCCGTCTTCCGCCATGCCCTCCAAATGCAGCATCAGCACCTCCCGCGCCATTTCGCACGCTTCCTCAAAGGTGCTTCCGGCAGTGATGCAGCCGGGCAGGTCCGTAAACCAAACGCCGTAGTCACTATCCGGGCCTTTTTCAACCAAAGCAAGGTACGTTCGTTCCATTTCGGGTTTCCTCACGGCCGGAGTCTGACGCCCGATTGGCGCTCGATGCTACGTATCGTCCCAATCTTCAGATCTTTTCGCGGGTGGGGCACCGATGTAGTTCCGCGCTTGGTTGGGTGCTTCATCAGGTGATGCGATCCGACGACGCGATGAACGTACCAGCCGTCCTCCCTCAGTCGCCACATGACCTCCCTGCTATCCACTCCGGCATTATACACCGCGACCTCCCCGCTCCCGCGTTGCGCGCGGCCCCGGCCGTCGGTATCCTTGCCCTGCCATGAATCGTACAGAACCTGAACCCATACAACGGATCGTCGAGTTCGCCGTTGGCATAGCCCAATCGGATATTCCCGTACCGTCCAGCGTGGCAGAACTCTGCCGGGAAATGATGCTCAACGCCGCCGGCGCCGCTCTGGCCGGCGCGGCCCATCCCGACGGCGTCGCGCTGGCGCGGGTAGTTCGTGAAATGGGCGGCAACGGCCGCAGCACCATCATCGGCATGGGCATGCGCACGTCGCCGGTTTATGCGTCGCTGGTGAACGGTACCCTCGTCAGGCTGCTGGACTACGACGACAGCACCGTCGACGGCGGAACGCACGCAACCGCCGCCGTGTTTCCAGCCGTGATGGCTTTGGGGGAGATGCATGGGTACTCCGGTCATGACGTGCTCTCTGCCTTCGCTGCAGGATGCGAGGTTGCTGCCCGTCTCGGCGCCACGGCATCTTCCCACGGCTCCGCCGGAGAGGTAGGCGCGGCGACAGCATCGTCGATGTTGCTGGGGCTGGACGCCGATGGCGTCGCCCGCGCGGTCGGACTGGCGCTTGATTCAGCCGGTGGCGGCAGCGAATACGGTTCCGCCGGCGCGGCCGCCATGGCTGAGGGCCGGGCCGCCATGCTCGGTGTAATCTGCGCGCTCAGCGCCGCCGAAGGCATCGGTGAAGCTCCGCATGCACAGCCGGCGGCGACAGGCATTCTTGACGATCTGGGCTCGCGTTGGCGACTGAGCGACCCAGGAATTACCCTGCGCCTCTACCCATGCGATCCAGCCTGCCACAGCGCGATTGACGCCATTCTGGGCCTGGCCCAGTTGCACCGGTTTGCCCCTGCGGATATCGCCAGCGTCCATGTCGGGATGACGGAGGGCGGTATCGAGCGGATGTCCCACGTCCTTCCGGAGGACGGATGGCAGGCTCGCCGGTCCATCGGGTTCATCGCGGCCGCAACCCTGTGCCACGGCGCGCCGCTGATCAACTTCTTTTCGGAACCGGCGGTGCGGGACGAGGGCGTCCGTGCCATGATGGGGCGCATATCCGTCGAGGCCACTCTGCCGGCGTCACCGCTGGCCCTCAATCCGGCCGAGGTGGCGATAACCCTCACCGACGGGCGCATCCTGCGCCACCGCATCGACCATCCCCGGGGATCGCCGGCCATGCCGCTGGACCCCGAGGAGCTGGACGCAAAATTCCTCTACTGCACCCGCTACATCCTGCCTGCCGACCACATCGACGAAGCGGTCAGCAGTTTTCGCGGCATCTCCGAAATCGAAAACGTTACCGGAATGGCATCCGTACTTGGAGGTTAGACACCATGAAAGGCATTCGCGCCTACGAAGTCGGCGGACCCGACGTGCTGAAATACGAGGACATGCCCGAGCCCACCGCCGGTCCCGGCGATGCAATCGTTGCGATCCGCAACATAGGGGTCAACTACACGGATGTATCCAGCCGCAAGGGAACCAACCCGCCGGCTGCTTTCCCATGGACGCCCGGACGAGAGGCGTCGGGCGAGGTGATCGCCGTGGGTGACGGCGTCACGGAAGTCAGCGTCGGCGACCGGGTCGCCTTTGCCATGCACACCGGATCCTACTCGGAGCAGCAGGCGGTTCCGGCGTGGCTGCTGGTTCGCATCCCCGACGACATGGACTTTGAAACCGGCGCGGCCACCCTGCTCCAGTGCATGACCGCCCACTTTCTGGTAAACGACATCGCCCCGCTGCAGGCCGGGCAGAGCGCCCTGGTCCACGCCGGCGCCGGGGGAATGGGCTTGCTGCTCATCCAGATGCTGAAGCGCATGGGCCTCCATGTGTACACCACCGTGTCCACCGACGAGAAAGCCGCCATGGCTCGCGGCGCGGGCGCCGACGACGTGATCCTGTACACCCAGCAGGACTTCGAGGAAGAGGTCCGGCGGATGACCGACGGCCAGGGGGTCAAGATCATCTACGACGCCGTGGGCGCGACGACCTTCGAGAAGGGCCTGCGCGTCCTGGGCCGGCGCGGCTGCATGGCACTTTACGGCCAGGCCGGCGGTCCCGTGGGGGCGGTGGATTCGGGCATGCTGCGCAACGGCTCGCTGTTCCTCACCCGCCCCACCCTGGGCGACTACACGGCCACACGCGAAGAACTCCTGCAACGGGCCGAGGAATGCCTGTCCTGGGTGCAATCGGGCGAGATCAAGCTGAACGTGAGCCTGAACCTGCCGCTGTCGGATGCCGCTGAGGCACACCGGCGGCTGGAGGGGAGGGAGACCACTGGAAAGATACTGCTGACGCCGTGATATCCTCAACATAGTCAATCTGCGCACCCATCAGTCAGCAGGAGGACCCCATGCCCGAGGCAGTTCCCTTCCACGAAAAACTGCACACGCTGACCGTTGAAGAATTCGGTGAGCAATACCTGTCAATCATCGCCGCCGTGTTCGAGCAGGACGGATTGGCCATCATCTTCGACGGAGACAAGCCCCTCGTGCAGATAACTCGGTACGAGGAAGTACACGATCCTCTCCGCGGCTCCCTCAAAGGACAGGTTGAAATCCACGGGGACATCGTATCTCCGTTGCCGCCCGAGTGGTACACCTCGTGCAGTGGCCATGATGTGGAGCAACCGGCTTGATACTATCGGATACCCACACCCTGATTTGGTATATGACCTTGAACCCAAGGCTGGGACCACAGGCCGACCGCCGGATTCAAAGAGCCAGGATACTCGGAGACGCCGCGTTCTCCGCCATATCTGTCTGGGAAGTCGCCCTGCTATTGGCTAAAAACCGTCTCACTCTCAACGTAACCGCCTTACAGTGGTGGCAAAGCCTCTTGGCTGCGGGATTTATCGAAATCCCGGTGAACGGCGCAATCGCCGCCCACTCCGTCGCCTTGACTGATATTCACAACGATCCCGCCGACCGCATCATCATGGCCACCGCTATGGAAGGCCACCAGCTAATCACCGACGACGACCGCATTCTGAACTGGTCCGGCGAGCTCGATCGTTTCCCGGCGCGGCGTTGACGCCCTCAACCTGCCCGCCCTACAATTGGTGACGGAAATCCGAATACCCAATTGCCGTGAAGGGGATTAGTAACCGCCCAGCGGGGCCCAGAGAGCCGGGTTAGCTGCGAACCGGCGCCAAGCGCAGGCGGTGAATGGACCCCGGAGCCGCCCTCCGAAAGGTTTTCCCGTGCACTCACCGCGAACCTGAGTAGGCTGGGCCGTATGGGCAGCGTTACTTGCCCTTTGAACACCGCATGCAGGGTGGCATCACGGCCAACTGGCTCGTCCCGCAGGGGACGGGCTTTTTGTTTTGCCGTCGCCGCCCAACACATCTGGAAATTACAACATGACAACGTACTACCCCACTCTTGATCAGGTCCGCGCCCTGGCCGGGCAGGGGAACCTCTGCCCGGTATATCGGACCATCAACGCCGACCTGGAAACACCGGTGTCGGCCTACCTGAAAGTGGCCCGTCCGCCCTACTCGTTCCTGCTGGAATCGGTCGCCGGCGGTGAGCGCATTGGCCGCTACAGCTTCATCGGCACCGAGCCCTACGACGTGTTCAGCACCGGCGCCGACCAGCCTTCGGGCACGGTTGACCCGCTGACCCTCGTGAAGCGGGAAATGGACACGTTCCAGCTGATTCCGGTAGAAGGCCTGCCGCCATTCCACGGTGGCGGCGTGGGCTACGTTGCCTATGATGCGGTGCACTATTTCGAGCCGCGCGTCCCCATGCCGGAGGCGGACCCCCAGGGGCTGCCCGAGTCGGTGTTCATGTTCACCGACACGCTGCTGGTGTTCGACCACCTGCGCCACGACATCAAGGTGGTGAGCCACGCCCGGCTGGATGGTGACGACATCGACGAAGCCTACGAGGCGGCTACTGCCAAGATCGAGCGCATGGTGGACCGGCTCTCCCGGCCGCTGGAAATCCCGCCGGAACTGCTGGCGACGCCGGCGATTCCAGTTGGCGGCGAGACGCAGTCCAACTTCACGGTGCCGGAATACGAGGCCGTAATCGACAAGTGCATCGAGTACATCTATGCCGGCGACGTCATCCAGGTGGTCAATTCCCAGCGGTTCAGTCGGCGAACCGACGCCCACCCCTTCCAGGTATACCGCGCTTTGCGGGGGAGCAACCCGTCGCCCTACATGTACTATCTTGACCTGAACGGGTTCCAGATAGTGGGCGCCGCGATTGAAACCGTGGCCACGGTTAACGACGGCACCGTTTACACCCATCCCATCGCCGGCACGCGTCCGCGCGGCCAGACGCCGGCCGAGGACCTCGCGCTGGAGGAGGAGTTGAAAGGTAGCGAGAAGCAGCAGGCCGAACACATCATGCTGCTGGACCTGGGTCGGAACGACATTGGCCGCGTGAGTGTCCCGGGCACGGTCAGGGTCACACAGTACATGGACGTGGAGCGGTTCTCCCACGTCATGCACCTGGTGTCCCACGTCGAGGGTGAACTGCGGCCCGACATGACTCCATACGACGCGTTGCGCGCGTGCTTCCCTGCCGGCACCGTCTCCGGCGCGCCCAAGATTCGCGCCATGGAAATCATCGCCGAGGTGGAACAGGAACGGCGCGGCCCCTACGGCGGCGCGGTGGCCTACTTCAGTTACAACGGCAACATGGACACCGCCCTGGTCCTGCGCACCGGCGTCTTCAAGGACGGCATCATGTACGTTCAGGCCGGCGGCGGCGTGGTCGCCGACAGCGTGGCCGAGGACGAATACATGGAGACCCGGCACAAGTCGGGCGCCATGATGCGCGCCATCGACGTTGCTGAGGGGGCCGCTTAATATACTGTCATCCCATCAATCCTGTCCCGTCAATCCTGTCGATTGATGTGAAAACGCGAGGTCAACATGCTCAAATCCTTCTTCCACACCGGTTTCATCGTCAAAGACCTGGAGGCCGCCGTGGCCTTCTACTCCGACGTACTGGGCCTCACCCTGACCATGCGCACCGAACGCACCGGCGAGTTCCCCACCACGCTGCTGGGCTTCCCGGACGCTCACATCAAAGGCGCGTTCTTTGACATGGGCGACGGCCACCAGCTGGAGCTCATCCAGTACATGAACCCCGAGGGTGGGTACGCCGATTTCGACAAGAACGACGTCCGGGCCGCCCACCTGGCCTTCTACGTCGAGGACATTGACGCCTTCTACGAGAGCACCCGCAACCGGGGCCTCAGCTATCCCACGCCGCCGGTTGCCATGTACGACGACGCCGGCAACATGGTGCGCAAGGCGTCCTACTGCCAGGACCCCGACGGCAACTGGCTGGAACTGGTGGAGCTGTACTGATGCTGCTGCTGATCGACAACTACGACAGCTTTACCTACAACCTCTACCAGTATCTGTGCGAGCTGGGCGCGGAGGTTGAGGTGGTGCGCAACGACAAGACCACCATCGAAGACATCGAGGCCATGCAACCCGAGGGCATAGTGGTATCACCAGGGCCCTGCACTCCCCGCGAGGCCGGGATCTCAAACGATGTCATCCGGCACTTCGGTCCCAGGCTGCCGGTCCTGGGGGTGTGCCTGGGCCACCAGTGCATCGGCGATGCCTACGGGGCAACTGTGGACCGCGCCGGGGAGATCCGCCACGGCAAGACCTCGATGATCCACCATGACGGGAAGGGTGTGTTCGCCGGCTTGCCCAACCCCTTCGAGGGCATCCGCTACCACAGCCTGGTCATCTACCGCGACACCGTGCCCGACTTCCTGGAAGTAACGGCCTGGACGGACAACGGACTCATCATGGGCGTGCGCCACAAGCAGTTGCCGGTGGAGGGGGTCCAGTTCCACCCCGAGTCGATCATGACCACGGTGGGGCATGATCTGCTGCGCAACTACCTGCAGCAGGTGGAGGAGTTCCACCGCCCGGCCTGAACGGCGGACCGGCAATTGCGCTAGCTGATCTCCGCGATGGCCTCGATCTCGACGTCCAGGCCGGGCTCGGCCAGGGCGGTGATCTCCACCAGGGTGTTCGCCGGGTAGGCGCCCCCGAAGAATTCAGCCCACAGCGCTTCCTGCGTTTCGCGCCCTTCCTGCCAAGCGGGGACGCTCGTAACGAAGGTTGTGATTTTCACGATGTCTGACGGTTGCCCGCCCTCGGCCTGCACGATTCGCGCGACCCGGTCCAGTGTCACCCTCGTCTGCTCCATCATCGACTTGCCCTGGGCGTCGGTGCCGCGAGCCGTACAGCCGGCGACGAACAGCAGGTTACCCACCTTCACGCTGCGGCTGAAGGTAGGACCGGACGGTGCGATATCGGGATGATTGTTCCTGACCTTTTCCATTCCCGTTTCCTCCGATTCGATTCGGGTTCGGTTGGTCGGTCAGCGAAGGGTTACGCCGACCCGACGGGGTTGCGGCGCGGCGTTTCAGGCGTCGCGGAACTTGGGCATCACCTGCTCGGCCAAGAGCTTGAGCGAACGCCGTGTGGCCTCCGGAGACATCAGACCACGGTTGGTCAGCATCAGGTTTCGGATACCGGCGTCGCGCATCAGGGCGATCTGCTCGGCCACTCGGCGGGGGCTGCCTAGCAGGTTTTCCGCCGCGTCCGGGTCGGGATGCTCCGCGTAGCCTTCTTTCGGCGTCGGCGGAACCTGCCTCGACATCGGAAACTCGGGTGGGTTCCATTCGTCCCGGTAGGCCTGGATGGTCGAGAAGGCTTCGTAGTTGGCGGGGATGAACTCGTCCAGGGCCTGATCGTCGCTCTCTGCCACGTGCATCTCTCGCCACACCCAGATCTGTTCCAAGTTGCGTTCGATGGTTGCTTCGTCGAATCCCGCCTCAGCCATGGTGTCGCGATAGAGCGCGATGTCGGCGGCGGTACTGTTGGTGGAGCGTCCGCGCAGCAGGATCGGCCGTCCAATGCGCGCCATCTCCATGATCGATTCCCGGTTTATGCAGGCGCGCGCCAGCGGTGGATGAGGTTTCTGGTAGGGCCTGGGCCGCACCGACGGGAATGCCACCTGGTAATGCTCCCCCTGAAAGTGGACTTCATCCTGCGTCCACGCTGTGACCAACAGTTCCTCAGCCTCTTCCATCTGAGCCGATCCCAACGCGGGGTCGGTGCCAAAACCGATGTACTCGAAGGCGTTGTAGTTAGAACCCTTGGCGGTTCCCACCACCAATCGACCTTCGCTCAGGTTGTCCAGCAGCGCGGTCTGCATCGCCACCCGCACCGGGTTGTGCAGCGGAAGCTCTATGATGCCGAAGCCCAGCAGGACCCGGCTGGTTTTCACCGCCACCGCGCTGGCGAACACCAGCGGATCGCCGTACACGCACTCGCCGGTGAAATAGTGCTCCGCGAACCAGATGGCGTCGTAACCCAATTCTTCGACCAGCACCGCCTCGTCGAGGCATTCGCGTATAGCAACGTCGTCCTGCGAATCGTCGAACTTCATGGGATAGAAAAAATGGCCGAAGCGCATAGTCGCACCGTAACCGGAGTGGGAGTCCGGGGATTATAGCACCGAGCGGTTCGACCACCCGGGAGTCAGGGCATGTCCGACCAATTAGAAAGCGGATGGCGTCCCTGAAGGGAGATCGCCATCCGCACATCAACCCGTGGTTGTGGCACGGTCGTCGGCCCCTCGGGCCGGCCGATCAGAAGCGGTTTTCCAGTTCCAGGATGATGATGTCCGCGTCGCTGCGGCGGGTGTCGCTCATGATGCGCGCTCGGTCCACGGCCCGCAGGGGGTCCAGGGTGAACGGCTGCCAGGTGTCGCGCAGGCTCCGGAATGCTTGCTCCTCGCCCTCGATGGCGTCCACCAACAAGCGATGCACGGGCTCCAGATAGCCGGATTTTGGGAGGCTACGCACGTTGTCGCCAACGGCGTCCACGTTGGAGCTGAACTCGGTCAGCGACTCCAGCACCTCAAGACGATCACATCCGCCATCGTCCGCCCGCCACCGGTTGTATCCAGAGTGGAACCTGTCCCACGTCTGTAACAGCCGATCGTACTCCAGCTCAAAGATGGTGATGTCAGCCAACGCGTCGGCTGTGTCCTCGACGGACAAATCATCGAGTACGTCCGACAGGTTCTCCGACGCTTCCTCGCTGGCCTCGACGGTGGCGTCAATCTTCTTGAAGTCAGGCAGTTTGGTTTCGTCGCCTTCTCCAGCGCCTTCAACTGCCGCTTCGAAAGCGTCCACCTCGGCTTTGGCTGCCTTCTCGAAGGCCCTGATCGCATCCTTGCCGCCCTTCAGGGACGGCAATTCGTCGATGACGGCAACGATGGCCTCAATGTCTTTGGCCAACGCTGAGAGCCCATCGATGGCTTCGGCTACCGCATCGTCCGACGCGCTATCGCTGAGCTTGTTGTACTCCGAGTGGGCGTCCTCCAGTTCCTGTTCAATCGCTTCAAAGGCATCGGTGAAGTCTGCGATTTCGTCGGGGTCGGCAGTGTCTTCCAGCGCGGCGCGCAGTTCCAGGGCCATGTCCTTGGCCTCGCGCTGCGCCTGGGACGCCAGGTTCCGCTGCTGTTCAACGTTTTCGAACAGGGAGACGTTCCCGGGCTGCCAGCGGTCGCGGAGTTGCCGGAAGGCGGTTTCCTCGTCTTCTGCCGCGGTGATCAGCTTGTTGGTGAATTCCCCGGTGTTCTTGGTCCGGGTCATGTCCCGCGCCGCCTCGGTGACCTCGTTAAACTCGATGGCAAACTCGCTCAACGCTTCGGTCATCGTGGTGGGATGGCACATCGTCAGGTCGGCCCGCCACTGGTCGAAGTCGTCGTGCACCAGGTTCCAGGCTTCGTCGATGCTCTCGCGCTGTTCGTTGAAGTCGGCGAGCGGGGGAGGCGGGATCGCGGGCGCCCGGGTGGCCATTGCCTCGGGAGCAGAGCTTGGCGCGGCCGGCTCCGGCTCCTGGGCCGCCGGGGCGGTGCAGGCAATCATCGCGAACAGCGCCAGCGCCGGAACGAGCAGGATCAGCCGTTTGGATATGGTTTTCATGAACTACTTACTCGCTCCCGCTGAAGTACTTACTCCGGTTACTTCGCTGACCAGATTGGACCTGAACCCGCCGCTCAACAGACTCGTCACAGCCCGGTTGAGGGTGGCCGACGTATCGCCCAACAGTATCAGCACGTGCCGGCCCCCTTCCCGATCCAGCACAGTGACCGCCGTGCCGGCCGAATCCAGCTCCAGGCCGGAGGGTATCCCCACCATGTCGTCCACCCGGACCCCGGCAGCCTGAAGGTACTGGCGCACCTGCAGCGCGTCTTCGTGCAGTCCCAGGAACACCGTATCCCGGCTTACGTCTTCGGTTCCCTGGATGTCCGCGGAGATGCCATATTCCTCCAGGCCGTTCTTCAACTTCGTGCCGCTGCCGAGCAGATCGGGGCGGCCCAGCAGGATCTGGACGCCGTCATCGGGTCCGGTCCGATAGAAGTGCGGGAAGTCGTCCAGATCGAAGACGCGGTCACTGGTGGTAACAAATTCAATGATGTTCGACAGCAGCCGATCGTTGTCCAGCTTGGAATCGTTAGGCGGGATCATGAAAGTGAAGTCTGAAACCGCCAGGACGTTCCTGTCGGCCGCCCGGGCCATAACGTAGAGATCCCCGTTGTTTTCGGCCACCGCGGACTCGGTGCGGGCATCCGCGACGGCGAGGCCGGGGCCGGAGGAGGTGATCGACCCGGCGGTCAACAGCAAGATGGTATCCAGACCGGTGGTCAGATCGTCAGGGCGGAAATCCCTCACGAATATATGCTGGTAGTTGTTCTCATTTTCCACCTGGTTGTACAGGTAGTCCGGGCGGAACTGCACCCCGAACCGCTGGGCCAGCGTGTTCATCTGGTCACGTCGGCCCGGGTCGGAGACCATCACCAGCTTGCCGCCCTTCCGCACGAAATCCTCGATCACGTCAACTTCGCCGGCGGAGTAGGCGACCAATGGCGTTATGACGATCATACTGTCGGCTTCGCGCAGCCTTTCGGCGTATTGATTCCGTCGGTCCGCCGGCGATGACCGGGCGAAGTTGCCCAACAACTCCAGGTCGTATCCCTGGGCCACTATCCGGGTGCGCAGCGTCAGGATCTCTCGCGACGAGAACCCGTTGCTGTGAAGGGTATCGAGCAGCACGAGGCCGCCTGAGCGTTCGCCCCCGGACGGGGTCCATTGGGTTCCGTCGTTGGCGCTGGCGAGGCGCGGCGGCACATATTCCACCTGCGCACTGGGCGGGCCGGCGTAGTTGCCGCGATAGAAAAACAGATAGGTGGCGGCGAATGCCACGCCGGCAAAGACCACCAGCAGTACCAGCACACCCGCGAGTCTAGTTACCATATCCCGCATACAGGTAATAGATATTCGGCTGCCCGACATCGATCGGCAGGTTCGAAAGCGAGTCCACCGGTTCCTGACCCAGAGCTCCCATCAGCGGTGGCCCGTACTGGTCTTCGGGCGCTACGCCGTCACCGTCTGACTTGGACCCAGCGGCCGCGTCATCCTCGGGGACTGCATCAAGTGGCGCGCGTACTAGCTGTGCGCGCCATCCGTATTTCTCGAACACTTTCGCGTTCACGTCGACGATGCCGTATCCGCCGATGCCGGCCAGTTCGGCCGCCTTTTCGACAGCGTCGCCAGTCACGCCGATTTCGTCGATCAAGCCCAGGGACACCGCATCCTGCCCGACGTAGAGGTTACCCTCTAGCAGCTGCGCCTCGGTGATGCGGATACGGTCGCCGCGCTCATGCATTACCATCTTGGCGAACCGATCCTTGACCAAGTCAATCAAGTTGATCCAATGCTGCCTGGAGCCGCCGGTCAGCTTGTGTGGACCGGTGGTGGTAATAATTTCGGGCAAAACTGGCGGCAGGGTCCCACCCGATATACCGATGACCCCGACGTTTCCGACGAGGGACGTCGGTTGGGCGTAGATGTAGTTGCCTCCCATGGCCATCATGTAACCACCACTGGCAGCCATGCCGTTCATCACGATGACCACCGGTTTTTCGTCGCGCAAGCGGCGTGTGTGGAAGTACAGGCGCTCGCTGGAGGACGCGCCCCCGCCCGGGCTGGACAGGGAGATCACCACCGCCTTGATCGAGTCGTCCTGCAGGGCGTAATCGAGATGACGACCGATAACGAACGCTGAGCCGCCATCGATGACGGTGAACGGGATGTTGATCACGCCAACGGCCGGCTTGCCGGGAGCGACGAAGAAAAATATCACTGCCCCGACCACGAGGCCGAGGATCACGGCGGCCGGTCCGGCGACATACCAACTGGTCAGCGCTCTGCGCAATGTCCTGAGTGTTTCCACGTTAGGCCAAATATGCTACCACGGGATAATGTCAACCGCGAGGTCAAACACGACTTTTTGTGACGATTTATCACGCCTTTTGATTTACGGGAGCGACTTCCATTGTCACAGCGATGGTAGCCAACGAGTAACCATACGGCTCTGTTACGACGAAACCGCCTCACTGGATTTACCTGGCCAACGCGAAATATTTATTCTGGACACTGCGAAGGATACCGAGACCGCGGCCTGCAGCGGCTCCCTTGCGCGGGTAATCGGCTACCGCTAGGATTGCCGTTACCCGTAACCTGGAGTCTGCTCCATGCACCACTGGAACGTCGGCGGCGACATCTACATCGGGTGGCCCGACCACGGAGCCGCAGAACGGCGCTACACCATCGTCGACATTGATCTTTTCGGCAATGTGTTCCGCGCACGGGTGACCGACGGAGACCGGCAGGGCGGGTTCATGGTGATTTTCGATTGCCCCAACATCGTGCTGGAGCAATTGGCCGAGCAGGCCTCCCACGTCCTGGGGTTCCTGGTCATCGTGTCCAGCCTGCGCACCAGTATCGAGGGCAGCATCGTGCGCAGCTTCGATTACGAGTGGTACCCCACACCGGAATTCGAAGAACGGCCTCACGCGCTGGCCACCACCCTGGCCAGCCTTTACAACGAGATCGCCCCGGGCCAGGCCGGTTAGCCTCCCCCGCCCGGAATGTTCGGGTGACCCCACAGCGGATGCCGGAAGGTGGGAGCCAGGGCCGGGTTGAGCTCCCGGCGTGATCGGGCCGCAGCTCCGCCGTCGTGGGCTGCACTGCCTTCCCGCACGGCTTCGCCCTCGCTATCCGACGCCGACACCCGCCTCGAAGTCGGAGGGGCGCGCCGGGCCGTCAGCCGGTTCAGATGCAGCGCCAGTTCCTGGAGGCTGTGCAGGTTGTGCGCCGGCAGAAAGTCGTCGACGTACGGCATCGCCGCCTGCATGCCCCGGGTCAGCGGCTCGTATCCCGGCGACCCGAGGAGCGGATTGAGCCAGATCAGGCGGTGACAACTGCGCTGGAGCCGCGCCATCTCCCGGGACAGCAGTTCGGGGTCGCCCCGGTCCCACCCGTCGGATATGACCAGGACCACCGCCCCACCGCGCAATACACGGCGCGCCCAGCGATAGTTGAACGTCTTGATCGCCTCTCCGATCCGCGTGCCGCCGGCCCAATCGGGAACGGCGCGAGCCACCTCCGAAACCGCGCGGTCGACACCGCGATGCTCCAGGTGGCGGGTGATGCGGGTCAACCGCGTGGCGAACAGGAAGGCCTCCAGCTGCTGTCCGCCGACGGCGACGGTGTGCACAAAGTGCAACAGCATGCGGGTGTAACGCTCCATGGAGCCGCTGACGTCGCAGATCAGCGCCAGGGGCCGGGGCTTGGTCTTGCGCCGGCGGTGGGCGATGTCCAGCATCTCGCCGCCGTAGTTCAGACTGCGGCGCATGGTACGCCTCAGGTCCACCTCGCGTCCGTCGCCCCAGGTGAGCCTGCGGGTGCGACGACTGCCCAGATCCCATTGCAGCTCTGACATGAGGATCCGCGCGGCCGCCACCTCGGCCGGAGTGTAATCAGCGAAATCCCGCTGGCGCAGGACTTCCCGGGCGCTGAAGGATCGTTGCAGGTCCACCACGGGTTGTCGGTCGCCGGCGTCATCACGACCGTCGTCGCCGGGCGGTCCGTCGGAGGTGTCCTCGCGATGGGGCATGACCCGCGGAGTGCGGTAACGGCGCTCTTCTCCCATCGAACGCAGATCCCGCATGCTTCGTCCGTGAGCCGGCCGCCGCCAGAACACCTGGAACGCCTCGTCGAACAGCTCCAGATCGCTGCGACGGTGCACCAGCAGCGCCCGCGCCGCGAGGCGGAAGTCGTTTCGGTTCCCGCCGATGGGCACGAACTCGGTGGCGCGCACCAGGTCCAGCATGTTTCCGGAGCCCACATCCAAGCCCAGGCGACGCAGCACCTCGCCGAACATCAGGAGGTTGGACAGGATCGTCCCGTCGCCGACGTCGGCCGGAGCGGTGTGCAGGTTGACGTTCAGCTGGGTGGTCATGGTACCAACGAGATTAGGGACATCCTGAGGTGGGACGGCTTCCGGCCCCATTTGCGGATGGGAGCAAATGCTATCACACCAGCCTGCCGCCGAACCGGCCCGGCAACGCCGCAGCGGCGACGACCGCCAGGGCGGTCAATCCGGCCACGGCCAGCACACCGGTGACCAGGGATCCGGAAACCTGGGCCAGTGCCCCGGCGATCACCGGACCCGCCCCGAAGCCCACCGCGCCGAAAGTCTGCACCAACCCCGACAAAACCGACACCTCCCGCGTGCGGACATTTTTGAACTCGAAGGGCAATATTTCCATGGCCGGGACGAACACCCAGGCGATCCCCAATCCGGTCAGGGCCAACGCGGCGATCACCACGTTGCCGGCTAGCACGGCCACCACCGTGGCGACCAGGTTCAGCGCAGCCGGCAGCAGTACCAACAATCGTCGGTTGGTGATGTGGTTGAAAATCCAGCTTCCCGCCAGCGCTCCCGGTATCAGGACGTAATACAGGAAACCGAACAGCACGCTCCCCGACGTGATCGCGATGCCCCGGTTCTGCTCCAGGATCGTGGGCAGGAAGGTCAGGATCGTCGTCCATGACGCCGACAACCACAGCATGACCACTCCGAGCAGCCAGGCGTGGGGATAGGCGACCAGCGACCGGACCAGCGGCGGCCTGGCGCCCGCGTCCGGGGTATCTGCCTCGCCCTGTGGGGAAACTTCGGGCGGGGGCGCGGCTGCAGCCGCGTCTTCCGGACCCTGCGCCGGCTCGTTTGCGCCCCAGGTCAACGCCGTCCACACCAGCAGGTGGGCGGCCATGAGAGCGCCCTGCACGAAGTACGCCAGTCTCCAACTGTCCAACACCACGATGATTATGGGACCGAAGGTGAGGGCCGCGGCCATGAACGTGGAATGCATGGACAGGCCCAGGGAGGTCACCGTGGAGTATTGCCGCGGCGCGGCCCACCAGCGGAGCAGTAGCGGCCGTGCCGGCGCCATGGACGCGTGGACCAGCACCGTCAGAAACCGGGACGCCAGCAGGGTCCAGAATCCGACGGCGAGACCCTGGCTGAACAGGCAGGGCGCCATGAGCGCCAATGCGACCAACACCCGGCGATTGGGGTTGAACCGAGCGAACAGCAGGCTGAAAGGAACTAGGAGTACCGCCGGCGTGCCCCACCAGACGCCCTGCAGAATGCCAATCTCAAGGTAGCTGAGATCCAGGTCGGCCTGCACAAACGGCAGGAACAGCCCGAGTCCATAGGACGAAAGCACCACCGTGCTCTGGTGGGTCCGGTTCAGAAGCAGGACTGACCAGGCCCGGGCCGAAGTGGTGGCTTCGGAACCCGGTCGTTCCGGATCGGACAACCCGCTGGCTGCTTCTCCGGCGGCCAAAGTCAGGTCAGGTCTGCGCCGGCGTCGCGCAGGGCTCGCGCCAGGTTACGCAGGCTGGCCTCGGTGGAGGGATGCTGGCGGCCCAGTGTCTCGGCCCGGTCGCCGGCGTTCCGAAGATGCAGCCTCGCCGCCTCGTCATGGCGACCCACCGCGTCCAGCGCGTTGGCCAGGCTGCCCCGGCTACGGAGGGTGTCGGCATGTTCCTCGCCCAGCGCGGCGCGGCGCGCTTCGAACAGGGCGCGGAACATCTCGATGGCCACGTCGGTGTGCCCGGCGGCGTAGTGGCAATTGGCCAGGCTGCTCCGGTACCGCAACGTTTCGAGATGTTCCGGACCGTGCACCCGGGAGCTACCCTCGGCGGCCAGGTCAAACCAACGCAGCGCGTCGTCGAACCGGCTGGCGGCACGGTAGGCGTGCGCCAAACGATGCTGCGCGCGCAGGGAATCCGGATGGTCGCCGCCGTTGGCCGCAAGTTGGTCGTCCAACTCGGCATGTCGGCGCGCGATGCGCTGGTCAAGAACGCTGGTCATGGCAACATCGCTCGCAGTTCGCCCATGCGCGATACGTCGTAGCCGCCCAGGTCATCAACGGCCTGCCTGAAATCGGAGGCGGTGAGCAGGTCCAACAGGGGTTGAAGATTGCCGCTCTCGTAGTGTTCCCTAGGGAACACAAGGTCATATTCCTCGATGAGCAGGGGCACGAACTCCAGCTCCAGGGCTCGGGCCGCCGACAGCACCCCCAACCCGGTGTCGGCGGACCCGCCGGACACCGCGGCTGCCACCGCCAGGTGGCTGTATTCCTCGCGCTGGTAGCCGACGATTTCATCGGGCGCCGCTCCCATCTGCTGGAGCCGGTAATCCAGCAACACCCGGGTGCCCGAACCACGCTGGCGGTTCACAAACCTGACTTCGGGCCGCAGCAGGTCTTCGAGGCTCGCGATGTTCAGCGGGTTTCCGGGAGCGGTCATCAAGCCTTGCGTGCGTCCCACCAGGCGAACGACGGCGACGGGCGTGTCCGGGAGGTAGCGGCGAACGTAGGACGTGTTGTACTCGCCGCTGTCCGTGTCCAGAAGGTGGCAGCCGGCGACGTGGGCTTCGCCCCGCCGCAAAGCCAGCAGTCCGCCGAGGCTGCCCACGTGGGCCGACGCCAGGTTCACCGAAGGGCGTCCACGCCGCAGGAAGCTGCGCATCAGGTCCAACGCCAGATCGTGGCTGCCGATGGCGACGATGGTGTTTTGTACCTCCTCCAACGGGCGGAGCAGTTCCACCTCCACCGCGGCGCCGGCGTCGACGCCCTCGGTGTGCCGCGGGATCCGCACGATGCCGTCGGCCCGTACAAGAGACATGACGACGCCGGCGCCCCGCTGCACCGGTGTCGCGATCATCTTTTCTCCCACCTGTCCCACCGCCACACGCAGGAACTCATCCTCGCCCGTGGGCGACACCACTTTGCGGGTGATGTTTGCACTGATGCGTGGGCGCGAGGGCATCGACGATCCCAGCAACCGCTCCAACAGGGGAAGCAGCAACAGTTCGGCGGTCAGCGCGGCGGATACCGGGTATCCCGGCAATCCCATCACCGCCTTGCCCGACGCCAGGCCCAACGCCACCGGATGCCCCGGCCTGACGGCAATACCGTGCACCTGCAGCGTTCCCAGCGATTCGATAACCGAGGCCGTGTAGTCGGCGTCGCCAGCCGAGGAACCGGCGTTGATCGCCACGACGTCCGACGATGCCAGACCCGAGGCGACCGCTTCACGGATGGCGTCAAAATCGTCCGGGGCCGGCTCCCTCACCTCCGGTTCGCCGCCCCACTGCCGCACCAGGGCGGCGAGGATCAGTGAGTTGAACTCCGGTATGTCACCGGGCTTTCTCGGCGCGCCGATGGGAGCCAATTCGTCTCCGGTGGGAATTATCGAGACCCGAGGACGGCGTCGAACCGGAACCGTGGTGAGACCGGCGGCGGCGCAGGCCCCCAGGTCGGCGGGGGTGATGCGATGGTTTTCCGGCAGCACCAGTTCGGTGGCGACGATATCTTCGCCCAGCGGGCGCACGTGCTGCCAGGGCGCGACCGGGTCGGGCACCCGCACAGTGGCCGGGTTCGCGGGATCACGCTGCACGTGCTCGATCATCACCACCGCGTCCATGCCCACCGGCATGGGGTCGCCGGTATCGACCCACGCGGCCTGGCTGCCCACATCCAGAGCCACGGGGCGCGTTTCGGTGGCTCCGACGGTGTCGGCCGCCCGCACCGCGATGCCATCCATGGCGGCGGCATCGTAATGCGGCGACGACGCAACGGCCCACACCGGCCAGGCGGTGACCCGTCCCACGATGTCAGGAGCGGTTAGCGGCACATCCTCACCCAGCAAGGGATTCAGGGCGCCGGCATCGTTCAGGGCGCCGAACCAGCGGGCCGTCGCATCTTCCAGCGGTATGTCCTGCAGGAAGTAGCGACGGCGTGAACGGTGCGGTGCGGAGTCCCCCATGGGTTCACAACTCCCGTACCCGTACCGTTTCGCCGGCGTAGATTCCGCCGGCGTCCGCCGGCACTCTCACCAGCCCGTCCGCCTTGACCAGCGTGAAAATAAAGCCGCTCTTGCCCCAAACCGGATGGGCTTTCAGCGTCCCGCTTGCACCGCCCACAAGGCGCACCGGCACGTAGTCTTCGCGTCCCGAAGCGGATGGGATGTCCTGCGACAACACCGCCATCAGTTCAACTGGCGGAGGCGGGCTGACGCAGCCCATGAGCCGGTATACCGTCGGCCGCACCAGGAGGCCGCTCACCACCATGGCCGAAACCGGGTTGCCGGGCAGCCCAATGACCGGTTTGCCGTCGCACAGGCCCAAGATGGCCGGCTTGCCGGGGCGCAGCGCCAGGCCGTGCACCAATGGGCCGGGTTCGCCAAGATCGGCAACGATGTCCACGGTGCGGTCGCGGGCGCTGACCGAGCTGCCCGCCGACAGCACCAGCATGTCGCACTGGGCCAGCCCCTGCCGCGCCGCGACCAGTTGTTCCTCGTAGTCGTCGCCCACCAGACCCAGCGACACCGCACGGCCGCCGGCCGCCACAACCTGCCCTGCTACGGTGTAGGTGTTGACGTCCCGCACCTGTCCGGGGCCAGGGGCTGTGCCGGGAGCAACCACCTCATCGCCCATGGAGAGGATACCCACCCGTGGCCGTTGGGCTACCTTGATCCGCTCCATGCCCAGGGCGAGCAGCGCGCCGATGTCCTGGGGTCGGATCACGTGCCCGGCCGGTAGAACGGATTCTTCCGCCCGCACATCCTCGCCTGGCTGGGCGACGTTCTCGCCTGGAGCCACCGGGCGCATCACCTCGATGGTTTGAGCATCGATGGCCTGGGTGTGCTCCACCATCACCACGGCATCGGCGTTTCCCGCCAGCATCCCACCGGTGTAGGCCACCGCCGCCTCGCCAACGGCCAGGCTGACGTCGGGCCCCTGTCCCATGGGCACTTCGCCCACCAGCGTGAACCAGGCCGGCAGTCCGTCACTGGCCCCGTAGGTGTCTGACGCACGGACGCTGAAGCCGTCCATGGTGGAGCGGGGAAAGGCGGGTAGCGATTCCGTCGCCAGTATTTCCTCGGCGACGACCCTGCCCAAAGCCTGGGCAGTATCCACCATACAAATTTCCGTAACCGCTCGCTCCGGAAGCAATTCCAAGAGCAACGCCAGCGCCTCCGCAGGAGGCAAGACGTTAAAGAATTCCGGCATTGTGGACGCGATGGTAACTATCCGCGGTTAGGATGTCAAAATACACACTCGCGAGGCAAAGGCGCAACGATTTCCATTACCAATGCGTAAGCGCTTCTCATCACTGGGACCATCGCCACGTTGCGGTCACGTTGAATCGAGGACGATGAATCGGATCGAACGACGATTCATCGAGCGACGAGACTGCCGTGCTGCGCTCGCAACTTCGGATTGTGCAGAGTGGGCACGCGCGACAATGGCGACGAGATCGACAGTGCTAGACTGGCACAGACGGACAGCCTGACTTTCACCGGATGATTTGGAGGCAAGATGGCAATCTACCGGATATTTTCGGACGCCGACGGCGAGAGCCACATCGAGGACCTGAAGCTGGAGGAGCACCCGGGGCTGGGGGCCCTGATCAACGTGTCCGAAGTGCGCGTGCAGGAGTTTGACGGGTCGCGGCAAATGGACTTTCATCCCCTGCCCGAGCGGCGGCTGATCATCCATCTATCGGGCGAGGTGGAGATCGGAGCCAGCGACGGCTCCAAGCGGGTGCTGCGGGCCGGCGACATCCGGCTGATGGAAGACGTCACCGGTAAGGGACACTCGCACCACGACCTGTCCCCGTCGGGAGCGGTCTACATCCTGCTGCAGGACTGATTTCCCACGCCACCCGCCTCCGTAGCGGGAGTGGGCGGCGTGGAATGAAGCAGCGGGCCGAGGAGTTTCGGCCGCTTACGTCGCGATGGTGGGTATGTCCAGGTCACGCACCAGGTTGGCAAACTGGGTCACGTCTTCATCGATAACCTGTTGTAGCGCCGCCAACTGCTGGTCGATCTCACCGGAGAGGTAGTCGAACACCTGGTACGCCTGCTGGGGAGGCGCGAAGTCGGCAGCGGCGACCACGGCGGTGAGTTCCGCCAGCTTGCGGTTGAGCCGCGCCGGCAGGTCCAGCCGATCCCGAGCGCCCCGGTACGCCGACTGGATCAACAGGTCTTCGATCTGGCCCAGCTTCTCCTTGACCGAATGCGCAGTGTTGCCCACCGTTTCCGACGATGGATGCCCGTCGGCGCGATTCACCCACTGGTCCACCTGCTGGCGGACCCGGCGCAGCTGGTTGATGCCGTCGTGGGACTCCGACACCTTGTCGCGGATCTCGATCAGGAACTTGAACTGGGCGTCGAAGTCTTCCTGGCTGGCCCCCACGCGGGGGTCTTTGACGATGCGGAAGGCCCGGGTCTGGGACTCATCGCCCACCTGCAGCGTCACTCGGTATTCCCCTGGTGACGCCAGCGGGCCGATTACGGCATCTTCGGTGGTCTTGTCCTCGGGTACCTTGCGGGCGGGCGGGTACCGCATGTTCCACACGAAGCAGTTCATACCAGGGTCGGCCGGCGGGCGGGGTTCTCCCGCATCCGCGCCGGCTTCCGGCGGTTTGCTGGAGTAGCTCTGTATGGTCTCGCCGTTTGCGTCCAGGATGGTAAGAGTCGCTTCCTCCGGCGCCTCCTCCAGGTAGTAGTGGATCATGATCCCGTCGGGCGGGTTTTCCCCGGCGTCCCACATTTTCCGCACGGTCTCGCCTGATTTGCCCAACGCCTCACTATAGGTCACGTCGGCGCCCAGGCCGGCGCGGTAGTTCTTGCCCGGGCTGGGCTTGCGGTCCCTGAATGGGGAGCGGACCCGGTAGGTGTCCCGGGGCTGCAGCAGGGTGAAGGACTGATCCGCCAGGGAAGGATCGAGTTGGCGCAGTTGGGTCAGGTCGTCCAGTATCCAGAAGGACCGCCCGTGGGTGGCCGCGACCAGATTGTCGTCCTTCACCGCCAGGTCATATACCGGAACGACGGGAAGGTTGGCCCGCAGCGGCTGCCAGGAATCCCCCTGGTTAAAGGACACGTACGCTCCGGTTTCGGTGCCGGCGTAGAGCAGCCCCGGGCGGACGGGGTCTTCGCGCACCACCCGGGTGTAGTCATCGTCGGGCAGGCCGGCCTTTATCGATGTCCAGGTCTGGCCGTAGTCGGTGGTCCGGTAGAGCATCGGACGGGTGTCGTCCAGCTTGTAGCGGGTGGCCGCGATGTAGGCCGTGGCCGGGTCGTGGGGAGAGACCTCGATCATGCAGATGAGCGTCCACTCGGGCAGGCCGTCGGGCGTAACCGCATCCCACGTATTGCCGCCGTCGCGGGATAGGTGTACCAGCCCGTCGTCCGAGCCGGCCCAGTAGACTCCGGCCTCATGGGGCGATTCCACAAAAGCGAAGATGGTGGCGTAGGTCTCGGCGCCGGAGGTGTCCTTGGTGATGGGCCCGCCCGAGGGTTCCAGGGTGGACGGGTCGTGACGGGTCAGGTCGGGGCTGATCGCCTCCCAGTTGGTGCCCAGATCGGTGCTGCGGAACACCACGTTGCCGGCAACGTACAGGGTTTGCGAGTCGTGGGGCGAGAACATGATGGGATAGGTCCACTGGAAGCGGTACCTCATGTCCTTGGCGCCCCACCCGGTGTACAGCTCGGGCCACACCGTTATGATCCGCACCTGGCCGGTGGCGTGATCGTAGTGCAGCAGGTTGCCGCCACCGCCAGCGGAACTGCCGATGGCCCCGGAGATCACCGTGTCGGGATCATTCGGGTGCAGTGCGATGTGGCCGCTTTCGGAGTTCCCCACCACGTAACAGTCGCCCCAGGGAATCGCTCCCTTGTGGGTGCGAGAGGGCACGCTGATGGCGGTGTTGTCCTGCTGGGTCCCGTACACCCTATGGGGAAAACGGTTGTCAGTGGTCAGGTGGTAGAACTGGGCGGTCAACTGGTTGTATATGCTGGACCAGGTCTCTCCGCCATTGAAGCTGACGCACGCCCCGCCGTCGTTGCCTTCAATCATACGCAGCGGGTTGTTGGGGTCGATCCAGAGGTCGTGGTCGTCCCCGTGGGGCGTGGTAACCCGGCTGAAGTTGCGCCCGCCGTCCACGGACTTCCAGCACGAGTAGTTGAGGATCCACACCGTGTCGGCGTCCTGCGGGTCGGCGAAGATGTGCTGGTAGTACCAGGGACGACCCTGCAGGTCGCGCTCGTCGCTCACCAACTCCCAGGTAGCGCCCCCATCGTCGGAACGGTACACTCCGCAGTCCTCGGCCTCGATGGTCGCCCAGACCCGCCCCGATTTGGCCGGCGAAACGGCGACGCCGATGCGCCCCTTGAGGCCGCTGGGCAGGCCGGGGTTGTCGGTGATCTCGGTCCAGGTGTCTCCCCCGTCCACCGACTTGAAGATGCCGCTGCCCTCTCCGCCGCTGATGAGGCTCCAGGGCGTGCGCCGCGTTTCCCAGATGGACGCGTAAAGGATGCGGGGGTTGTGGGGGTCCAGGGACAGGTCGATGGCGCCCGCGTTTTCACTGCGAAACAGCACCTTCTCCCAGGTATTCCCACCGTCCCTGGAACGGAATACGCCGCGCTCGTCGTTGGGGCCGTAGGCGTGTCCCAGGGCCGCCACGTAAACCAGGTCCGGGTTGGTAGGATGCACCCGCACCCGGCCGATGTGCCGGGTGTCGGACAGGCCCACGCTGGTCCAGGTCTGCCCGCCGTCGGTGGACCGGTACACCCCGTCGCCGTAGGTCACGTCGCCGCGGATGCACGCCTCGCCCATGCCGGCGTAAATGACGTTTGGGTCAGACGGGGCCACGGCGATGGCGCCCACCGCGGCGGTATTGAAGTAGCCGTCGGAAACATTTTCCCAGTAGGTGCCGCCGTCGTTGGTCTTCCACACCCCGCCGGCGCACGCGCCGAAGTAGAAGACCATGGGATTTACCGGGTCGCCGGCCACTGCCACCACCCGGCCGCCCCGGGGCGGGCCGATGCAGCGCCACCGCACGGCACCGAGCAGTTCCTGGGGGATGTAAGGCGCCGGGGCCTGGTCCTGCTGCGCTGTACTGGTCGTCATCGTCGTACCTCTCGCTCAGGGGGTGTGCAACCGCCCTGGATTTCTTGCCCATCACGCCGGCCGGTGCCGGTTGGGGCGATTATCCCCTTGCGCAACCGGGCGTGTCGAGAGGACACTTGCCCAATACTGCCCAGGAAACTTGGACAGTTCGGGAGATGATGGTGGGGTCAGCAGTTGAACGGGAGATCAGGTCCCTGATCCAAAGGGACGGGCGCATAACATTCGCGCGGTTCATGGAAACCTGCCTGTATTCGCCCAGAGGCGGTTTTTATTCGAGCCGCAGCGACCGGGTCAACGCGCACTTCGGGACCTCGTCAACGAGTCACCCGGTTTTCGGCGCCCTGATCGCGCAGCAACTGGAACAGATGTGGAAGCTCCTGGGTGAGCCGCCGGTGTTCCACGTGGTCGAGGTCGGTTCAGGGGATGGAGCCCTGGCGCGTTCCATCACGGATGCCAGCCGGCGAATGGCTCCGCGGTTCGCTGAGGCGATTTACTATGTCGGCGCGGACTACGCTCCGGGACTGGTGCAATCCTCTGCCGGCGGGCGCGACTGGCCAAACTCCATGCGCGAGGAGATATCCTTGAGCGGATCAGACACGAACCCGCCAATGCAGCGAATCAAGGGCGAAGGGCTCGGCGCGTTCCAAAACATTGTCGGCTGCATCCTGTGCAACGAGCTGATCGACAACTTCCCGGTGCACCGGTTCGCCATCGAGGATGGAAGGGTCAAGGAAATCTACGTCACGACGTCCGGCGAAAGTTTCGTCGAAGTGCTGGACGAGCCGTCTTCCCCACGCATTGAGGCTCGGCTGGCCGGCCTGGGTTTGACCCTGCCGGACGGGTACCGGGGCGAGGTGAACCTGGCAATGGAGGACTGGATCCGCCAGGTTTGCGCGGCGTTGGATCGCGGCTTTGTGCTGACCATCGACTACGGTGAGCCGGCCGGGAAACTCTACGCGCCAGAGAATGCCCAGGGCACGCTGGTCTGTTTCAACCGACACGCCATCAGCAGCGACCCTTACCAGGCCGCCGGAGATCAGGACATCACCTGCCAGGTGGACTTCACGTCCCTCATGCGGCTGGGTGAACGGCAAGGCTTGACTACCGTGGGTTACGCTTTACAGTGCCAGTTCTTGGCGAACCTCGGTTTCCCAAGGTTTCTGGACGCACTGGAGACGCAGAGCCTGTCCGCAGCCCGCGCCGAACTGAGCCGCATGGCAATGATGACGCTGGTGGACCCGGACGAGTACGGCGACTTCAAAGTTTTGGCCCAAGCCAAAGGCATTGGGCCGAGCGATCAGCTGCTGGGTTTTCAGGGCGACGGCTCCGAACCACCGCCCTGAATCCTAGTCCGGGTGCTTGCTCAGCATGATGAAGCCGTTGCTGTCGGGCGTATTGCAGCCGGCCAGGGCGGTGTCGGCCCGGGTGGTCACCTGCCGCGGCCCTGCGGTGCCCCGGAGTTGCTCGAGGCTGTCGGAGAAGAGACACGCGCGGGTCCGGCCGGTGCCGTTGTTGCCACCGCTGGAAAGGAAGGGATGCGGCCCTTCCACCCGGATGTCGTCGGCGTAGAAGTCGTGGGCCTCGCCCCACTTCACGCCGTGCCACTGGAATCCCTCGAGGAACTGCTGGGTGAAGGTCAGGTAGCCGTCGTACGGGTTGAAGATATCGACGTCGTCGGGACCTAATCCGGAACCTTCCCACATCCTCCGCGCCAGGCTGGCGACGGCCTCCTGGTGCTCCTCCAGGGTTGACATGGTACTGCGTCCCCGGCCGTTGGTCTGGGCGTGGTTCAGGACGTAGGCCGGCTTCTGCCTCAGGTCTTTGGCGCGCTCGGCGGTGGTGAAAATGAACGCGGCACAGGTGTTGACAGGGCGGTCGCAGTCGTAGATCACCAGCGGTTCCTCGATCACGCGGCCGTTCAGGTAGTCCTCGCGGGTGAGCTGGTAGGGCTCGTGGAGGGCGTAGTAACTCCAGGGAGTCATCAGGCCGTTTCTGCGCAGGTTCAGACAGAGATCGGCCAGCCCGTCATGGGACTTGCCGTACTTCTTGCAATACTGCTGGAAGATCACCAGGTTGTTGAACATGGCGCCGCTCTGGTAGCCCCACGGCAGGGTGAAGGCGCTGGGTCCCGGAGCCTCCTCGCTGTTGTTCGCGGGGTTGTTGTGCCCGTATCGGCCGGCGAGGTTGACCATCGGGTACCACACCAGGGCGGTCTCGCACCGGCCGTCGCCCACCGCCTGGGCGGCGAGGCCCATCATCGGGCCAATGTAGGGCGCATCGGACACACGATGCTTGATGTTCTTGAGCCCCAACTCCCGCTCGATCCACTCCGCTGAGGCGTAGGTCAGGCCGTCCTCCGTGTCGTAGGGCGGGTCGAAGTAGGGACGCGGCGCCCAGGTCTGCTCGGCGCGGGTCTCCGGGCTGGTGATGAGTCCGTCAATGTCATCGAGAGACAAGCCGGCGTCTGCAATCGCCTTGAGGCACGCCTCCTTGGTCAGGCCGCCGCAGCTCCGGTCCAGGGCGACACCGTCCCAGCGCCGGTCAATGTGCGATTGTCCCCAACCTACGATGGCGACCTTGCCCCGGTGCTCCCAGAGCCCCATCCCTTCTTGGTCTCGCATCCAGCTCCTGTCGCTAACCATTTCAGCCCCCCGCGCGCTCAGCGCTATTTATCCTGCAATTGGTACCAGGTTTGCTAGGTCACCACCCGCCACTCGTGGACCAACTGGCCGGTGCTCGTTTCCTCGAATATCAGCTCCACCGGCGCGCCCACCGGCACCTCACCGGGAGGCGTGCCGGGCAGATTGGACAGGAAGTTGACGCCCGGATCCTCGTCCAGGGTAATCACCGCGAAGTTGATCGGCTGCGCCGGACGGAACCCCCGGATGCGCGAATCGCGGATCACCATGTACACGTCGATATGTCCTTTGCCCTCCACTTCTTTCCACTCGAAGTTGTCGGCGGAGCCGCACTGGTCGCACCGTTGAGCGACCGGGTAGTGCAAGCGCTGGCAGACGGTGCAATTCTGCAGGACCAGGCGCCGCTCGTTGCAAGCATCCCAGAAGGGCCGGGTCAGATCATTGGGCACCGGACCGGGTCTTTCCAGCCCTGGAATCGTCGACATGCTGCTCCCTCCTACGGAACCCGCGGTCAATGCGTTGCTGGCATCATCCAGCACGGATTATATGCAAACGGCCTTATGCAGACAAAGTGGTTTGCGACTCGAAGATTCGCGGCTGATTCTAACCGCTGCCGTTTCTGATCCAGGGTTCGGCATGCCCCGCATCCATCCAGATGAACGAGAACCCCGCTTCCCGGGCCATTTGCTGATCCATCTCAGTGTCCCCGATGTGGTAGTACTCGTCCGCCGGAAAGCGCGACCTGACATCGGGAAGGTCCTGCTTGTGCGAGATGAAACTCACCTCGATGCGGTAACGGTCCCAGATGGACCGCTGCACCGGCAGCGGACGGTCGGAAGAACTGCCAATGATGCAGCCGTGGGCCTGGGCTTTGCGCACCATCCCCATGGTGATCGGGCCGGGTGGGTCCCCGGCTTCCAGGGTCCCATCAATGTCGAAACTGACCAATACTGCCAAGTATAACCTTCCTTGTCGAAACAGACGCCGGTGAGATTACTTTGGTATCCAGCGGCGCAATCCCTTACGGCTCGCCGCCCGCCTCAACGTCCGCCCACTGCACGATGCCGCGGGCGCCCAGTTCCTCAATCTGCTGATCGTCGTATCCCAGTTCCCGCAGCAGGGGTCTGGTGTGCTGCCCTATCTGGGTGGAGGTCCGGTAGAGCCCCGGCGTCAGGGAAAACTCGACCAATCCCCCGTAGCGACGATAGTTTCCGATGTACGGGTGCTCCACCTCAACGCTCAGATCATTGGCCCGGGCGTGGGGATGGTCGGCGTAAAAGTCTCCTTCCAGAGCTTCGTCGGCCTGGACGCAGCCGATGTCCGCCGCGGTCAGCAAATCCTCCCACTCGGCGGCAGTGCGCCCGGCGAGGATCGTCGAAATCTCGGCGACCAGGGCTTCGTCGCTGGCCTGGCGCGCCTCCGGCGAAGCAAAGCGAGGATCGGCCAGCAGGTCTTCCCGTTCCACGGCCCGGCAGAAGGCTTCCCACTCGTGTTGGAAGAGACAGCCGAGGAACACCCATCCTTCCCGGCACCGGTACAGGCGGTACAGGGCGTGCAGTCCGTGGATGTCCTCGTCCGGCATGGCGATGGGAGGGCGGTTTTTGTGGTCGTAATACTCGTCGGCGTTGGTCCACGCATTGGCGTTCAGCATGGTGAGCTGGATGGGCTGACCCTTGCCGGTCGTCTCGCGCGCCCGCAGGCCCAGCAGCACGGCGGTGGCCACCGCCGGCGAGGTGTTCTGGTCGGGACCCCAGTTGGACTTCATGAGCCAGCGGGTCGCCTCCACGGTTTCCTCGACATCCATGACCTGTTCCGGAGGTGGGGGCATGCCCCGGCCCATCTGCCGCATGGCACCGCCCATGATGGCGCCGGGTATGGGATGTGCGCCCGGCCGGCGAGCGTGGGGCCCGTGCTCGCCGTAGGTTGCCATCCAGACGTGGATCATGCGGGGGTTGATCTTCCGGCAGGTCTCCCAGTCGACCTGGAGGCGCTCTGGAACGCCCAAACGGAAGTTGTGCGAGAGTACATCGGCCTGCGCAATGAGCTTGTGGATGATCTCCTTGCCCTCGGGGGTTTGCAGGTCAATCTGGATCCCTTCCTTGCCGGCGTAGGTGCGGGCGTCGGCGACTGCCACAGAGGTGGAACGCCGCCCCTCGTCCAGACGCCGGTCGGTGGCGTCGACCTTGATGACCCGCGCCCCGAGGTCAGCCAGCAACGCGGCGCCGTAGGGCCCGGCCTGTATTGTCGCCAGGTCCAGCACGGTGATTCCCGACAGCGGGTGGGCCGGCGCGTTGGCGCCGTTCACCCCAGCGGCGGCCGCTGCACCCGAAGAACCTCCAAGTCGTCCCAGCACCTCGCCGTTGTGCTGACCGACATCCGGGGCCGGCCCGCTGGGCTCACCCGGCGTTTCCTTGAGGTCCACCAGCGGCGCCAGGGTTCGCATGGGACCGACGCGCGGATCGTCGATAGTCACCACTGTGCCGTTGGCGACCACGGCGGGATGATCCATGGCCTGGACGCTGGTGCGATAGGGCTCGGCGGCGATGTTGCCATCTTCGAGATAGATCTCCATCCACTCGTCGGCAGTTTTCTCCAACTGCTGCTCCAGTATCTCCCGGCGCAAGAGTTCCTGATTCTCGAAATTGAGGGCGGGCACCCGTGCGAAACGCTCGTCCTCGAGCAGAGGTCCGAGGCCAATGGCCCGGAGATGACCCTGGATGTGTGGGACCCGCTGATTGGCGTGTTGCAGCCATGCGCCCTCGCTGGTGCGCACGGGGACGTATCCGATGGACGAGAGGCCCCGGCCGCGGGGTCTCGCGGGAAACCGATCCGGATCCCGGCGCCGGAGCTGCATGTTCACCAGGCCGCCGTCGCCGACGTTGTTGTCGTGGGGCGAGGCCAGAGCCTGGACGATGCTGGTCTGCACCCACTGCCCGCGTCCGCACTGATCCCGCACGCGGAGGGCGCCCAGGATGCCGCGAACCGCAGCCTGGCTGGCGTGCCAGCTGCCGGTGTGCACCGCCGAGTAGACGGGGCCGTCGCGGTTGGGCTGTCCCTCCAGGTTGAGCATGCGGCCGGCCTTGGCGGCAACGACACCCTCGTAGCCTTTCACCCGACGGAGCGGTCCATTTTGTCCAAAGCCGGTGATGGAGCAGTAGACCAGTCCTGGAGCGACCTGCGACAGGGCGTCGTAGCCCAGGCCCCAGTCCGCCATATCCCCCGGGCGGAACGACTCCACCAGGACGTCTGCATCGGCGGCGAGCTGGATAGCCTGCTCGCGGCCCTCCGCTGTACTGAGGTCCAGCACGATGCCTCTCTTGCCCCGATTCCAGGAGATCCACGCCGGTTGAACGCGGAACGGGTCTCCGCCCGGAGGCTCGACCTTGATGACCTCTGCCCCGTAGTCGGCCAACACCAGGGTGCAGAGGGCCCCGGACATCCCGAGCGAGAAATCCAGGACGGTCAGGCCTGTGCATGGTCCTGCCACGGTTCACCTCCCGGTTTGGCGGTATGGGTTCCGGCTTGCGAAGTTTCCGACTCGTCGCCAGGGGCGCCGCTGCATTTCCCGCAGATTGGCAAGATAGACGCAGTGCCTTGTTTTGGCTTTCACAGCTTGAGCGAGCCGGCGCGAGTGAGTATGCAGTCCGCCGAACATGCGCGTCAACAGTAGGCGAATGCGGAGACGAGTGAAGCAGGTTGTCGGTCTCCTCCGCTCCAAGTTTGACAGGCAGGGTCGTTCTCGCGTACCCAGTTTGTCATCGCGAGGAGCGTAGCGACGCGGCGATCCGGTCGCCGAAGCGGTGTCCTTCGCCCAACGAGATTGCCGCGCTAGGCTCGCAATGACCGGCAGGGGAATTGGGTACGCGTGAGCACCGAGCCGCCGTTGCCGGGCCGGGGGTCGCCTGCTACAATCGGCCGCTAGCAGCGCAGTCGCAATCCATCCACCATCCCCGAATGCGACGCGCTCAAGGAGTTGGCCAATATGTCGTGGCGTTTCAGCCTTCTCAACCGATTTGAAGACCCCCCGGGCGGTATCACGGAAGGGCCGGCGTGGAATGGAGAAGTAATACTCTTCACACACATCCATGCCAGTCGGATATATGCCTACAACCCCAAATCCGGAGACTTCTCCGTTTACCGGGAAAACACCAACCGCACCAACGGGTTGGCCTTCGACGCCCAGGGCCGGCTGTTCGGCTGCTGCCAGAACGGTCGGGCCATCGTGCGCTTCGACGCGGACGGCAGCATGGTCACCGTCGCCGATAACCTGGACGGGGTGCCGCTGAACACCCCCAACGACCTGGCCATCGACGTCCAGGGCCGCATCTGGTTCACCAACCCCTGGAACACCGGCAACATCGATCCGCACGAGGTGGAGCAACTGGATCATCGCTCCGTGCTGTGCGCCGTTCCCCAGGCCGACGGTTCCTACCGCACCGTCCGATCCACCCACGACACCACCATGCCCAACGGCATCCTGGTATCGCCCGACGGCAACACGCTGTACGTGGCCGAAAGCAACAGCGACCGGATCGACATCGACCGGGAGCTTCGCGCCTACCCCATCAACGCCGACGGCACCCTGGGGACATACACCACGCTGCACACCTTCGGCCGCGACGCCAACCGGGTGCATCGCGGCATTGACGGCATGTGTCTCGACGCCGAGGGCAACATCATAGCCACTGCCGGCTGGCCCACGGGCGGGCCCGGCCCCATGCTGTACGTCTTCTCGCCCACCGGTCGGGTCGTCGAGACCCATCCCGTGGCCGCCACCCGCCCCACAAACGTGTGCTTCGGCGGATCGGACCTGACTGACATCTACGTCACGTCCACCGACGGCCACTTCTTCCACGCCAGCACCGAGCGGGTCGGTTGGGCCATCTATCCATAACGACAGAACCGCAACTCCGATCATAAGGAGGCCTCGGCTATGACCACGACCATGTCGCCAACTCCGGAACCGGAGGATGATCCGTTTGATCAGATAGAAAGACAGATCGACTGGGTCGAGCAACTGGAGAACGTCCGGATACGACACGAAAGCCTGTCCGCCTCCCGCGACGTCGTGCCCTACGTGGAGGCCTTGCGCGAATCAATAATCAGGCTCGCCGGAAGGCAAACGGTCGAAGACCTCAGGCTGCTGCACGGCAATGATATTGCCGAGCTGGTGGACACGGTGCGCCGCCGGGACCCCGACGACTCCTGGAACGGCGTCATCAAGCCGGCCTTGTTGCGCGAAGGCTGATCCCGCTTCCGGACCACACGCTACGCAACCGACCCGGTGGTGTTCTCATGCAACGCAGGCGCTTGAGCAGCTATGGAATAGGTCGTGACCAGCTCCGCCAGGGTGGTGGCCGCGGCAACGGCAACGACCACTTCGACGAACTGGTCGGAAGCGTCGAGTTCTATGTCTACCAGACTCCGGGCCGGCGAGTGAAGGGCTTCGACAGTCTGAAGCTTTTCGCCGAAGGCGAAGGCTGCGAACTGCTGTACACCGCCGACGCTCCGCCGGAGCTGGTTGACTACGAAACCCTGCGCATCACCCACCGGCGGTCCGAGCCCATTCCCGACTCCGTGCTCAAGCGCGCTCACTCCTGGGCGCACCGCAACAACTTCCTGCACAGCTTTTTCAAGCCAATGTACCGGTAACTCCAGGAACATCCGAATTGTGCAGGGGCGAATGGTCATTCGCCCTTATGCGTGTCCGATCTGGTCCCGAAACATGAGCGTCCCCACCATTGCGGAACGGGCCATCCGCCGCCGCATTGCCCGCCACGGTCCGATCACTTTCGCCGAATACATGGCGCGGGCGCTGTACGGACCCGGGGGTTACTACACCCGCTCCAGCGTCGGTGACGATTACTACACCAGTCCGCAGGTCCACCCTGCTTTTGGAGCGCTGCTGGCCATTCAGTTGTTCCAGTTTTGGCGCCTGCTGGACCGGCCCGACCCGTTCTATGTGATAGAACCCGCCTCCGGGGATGGCCTGCTAGGGCGCGATATATGTCGAGCCGCCCGTTATCTGCCCGACGATTTTCCTGGCTCGTTGCGGTACGTCGCCATTGACCGCCACTTGGCTGGCAGACAGGACCGCAGTCCAACGCTGGCGCAAATCACCGGCGACGCGCTGCGACTGCCGTTCCGCAGCGCTACCGGCTGCGTGATCTCCAACGAGTTGCTCGACGCCTTGCCCGTGCACCGGGTGCGCGTGGAAGGCGGAGCGGTGCGCGAGTTGTATGTGGACATCCAGTCCGATGTCGCCGATGGCTACGAAGGGCAGTTGGTCGAGATTGCCGGCGACCCATCCACTCCGAGACTGGAGCGGCGACTGTCTGACCTTGGCGTCGAACTGTCGGAGGGACAGACCGCCGAAATCTGCCTGCAACTTGACGACTGGTCCCGGTCGGTAACGTCGTCGATGGAAAGGGGGTTCATCCTCACCATCGACTATGGACGCGGCGCGCAAGATCTCTACGATCCGGCTCAAAGGCCCAACGGAACCCTGGTCACCTACCGTTCCCACCGCCAGACTGACACGCCCCTGGTGGATTCGGGTCGACAGGACATCACCGCCCAAGTGGATTTCACCTCCCTCGGACTCGCCGGGGAACGGGCTGGCCTGGCCACGGTTGGCAACGTGTCCCAGGGTCGGTTCCTGAACCGGCTCGGCCTGCAGACCATACGGCGCAGCGGAGCGTCTCCGGACGTAGGAACCAGTGGCTGGATCACTATCCCCCTCAATCCCGAGGGATCGTTGCCCGATGTTCTGGCCGAACCCTTCTCACCTCAGCCCGACGACTCTCGCGATTGGCTGACGGGACTGACGCACCTGGTTCGCCCTGGCGGGTTGGGCGACTTCCGCGTCCTCGTGCAGGCCAGGGGGATGCTGGCCAACCGCGCGGCACCCGCTATTTCGTGGCTCGATGGAGGCGATGCAGCGGACGGATACTCTCCGGCCGCGCTGGCCGCCATGATTCCCGCCGACGCGTTGGCGCTGGGTCCGGAGCGTTTCCGACTGTCCGGCCCCGCGATGCTATAATCCGCCGACGACCTTGCACCGCCCGGAGTGACGCCATGGCCGGCCCGCTTGACGGCATCAACGTTGTCGAATTTTCCACCATGATCGCCACGCCCACGGCCGGCATGCTGCTGGCCGACATGGGCGCCAACGTGATCAAGGTGGAGCCGCCCTGGGGCGACCTGTGGCGCTACGCGCAGGCGGTTTTGCCGACCGATGGCCGGCCCTTCATGGCCTACAACCGGGGCAAGCGCTCCATGACGCTGAACCTGACGAAGCCCGAGTCCGCCGACGTGGTGCGCCGCCTGACCGAGCAGGCCGACGTGGTGCTGGCCAACAACCGCCCCGATGTCGCGGCTCGCCTGGGCATCGACTACGAGACGCTGGCCGCCATCAACCCTTCGATCATCTACTGTGAGGGGTCCGCCTTCGGACACGAGGGACCGGATTCCTACCGCCCCGGCTACGACATCATCATCCAGGCGATGTCGGGCATCGCCACCGCCGAGGGCAAGATCACCAACGGCGTGCCTCAGCAAATCGTAGCCAGCCCTCTGGTGGACACCGCCTGTGGGCTTGCCCAGGCGTGGGCCGTCTGCGGCGCGCTGTTCGCCCGCGAGCGCGGCGCCGCTTCAGGTGAGAAGGGCCGGGGTCAAAAGCTGGAGGCGTCGCTGCTCGGCACCGGCCTGCTGATGCTGGGCATGCGCTTCGTCCGCATCGACGGCATCGACAAGGGGCCGCACACCGAGATCATGGAATCAGTGGACGCCATGCGCGCCGCCGGGACCCCGTACCCCGATCTGCTGGAAGTCTACGAGGCCCAGCATTTCCAGTCGCCCGGCAACATATACTATCGGTTCTACCAGACCGCCGACGGCATGATCGTGGTGGGGTGCCTGAACGACGGCCTGCGCCGAAAGATGCTCGACGTGGTCGGCCTGCATGACATCCGATACGACGACGGGTACGACCAACGCTCCCAGGAAGCCGCGGACTTCGGAGCGCAGCTGATGGTGGATGCTGAGGAGATCTTCCGCGGCAAGACCAACGACGAGTGGCTGGCACTGCTGGACGCCGCCGGCGTACCCGCCGGCCCGGTGCGCTTCGTTGAAGAACTGTTCGAACACCCCCAGGTGGAGGCCAACAACCTGGCCATCGACGTGCAACACCGTGACCTGGGCACCGTGCGCATGGCCGGCCCCCCGGCGACCTTCACCGCAACGCCCCTAGAGCCGGGCAACCTTCCGGCCCTGGGCGAGCACACCGACGAGGTTCTGGCGGAGATGGGTTACACGTCCGACCAAGTTGCTGCTTGGCGCGAGTACGGCGTGCTCTGACCCCACCCATGGCCGAGTATGTTTGGGACGAAGCGAAGGATCGATTGCTGCGACGCCAGCGGCACATCTCGTTCGACGATGTAAATATCGTTTGACATCTCGGGATTTGCTGGACGATATACCGAGCCCGGATCAAGAACGGTATCCGGGCCAGCGCTTGTACATCATTCGGATCAATAATCTTGCGTGGGTAGTTCCGTACCGGCGAACTGCGCGCTACGTATTTCTCTATCTCGCGTATCCCAGCGAGAAGTTCACGCGGATATACCGGGATCAACTGGGAGGCGATGATGAACGACGATAGGCATGAACCGCAGACACCGCCTCCGATGGATGACAAGGAGTTCGATGCCTGGTGGCCGTTCAATGATGATGACCTCGATGAGTTCGAGCGTGAAATTGAGGAGTCCATCAGCGTTGACGAGATCCTCTCAGATCCCAATTGGGAGGAAAAAAGCGACGTATCCAAGAAGCGGTCCACCGCTCCCGGAGCAGCCAATGCCCAGCGAGACTGACCGAAGAGCAACAGAAAAATTCCCGCCCGGCTTGCTTGCGTACTGGCGTGGCGAGGTGCCGACTCCTTACGATGACCCGACGGCCTGGCACGAATTCGCCAAAACCCTTACCCCCTCTGACGACTTGTGGCAGGTGGCATCCACGGACACCAATGCCGATGGCGACCACCAGGCCCCACACTGCGACGAACCACTCTCCGACGATAGGACTGGATAATTTCCGCCGATGTGACAACCGGTTATTGGCCTTTCGCGATATTCTCCGGGCGACGTCTGGCCGTTTCGTGGTAGAGTGTAAATAATCGTTATCACGTTGCGCGATAGTGCAACGCCGCGGCTCCGGCCGCACCAATTCCCCAAGCACACGCCAATGGCAACAGGCCGCTTGCAATACGACGCGAGGTGCGCATATGACGCAATCCCCCGGCATGACCGTCTACGGTGCGCTGTGGTGCCCCGACTGCCGTCGCTCCAAGCAGTTCCTTGCCGAACACCGGATACCCTATCGCTGGGTGGACATCGAGCAGGAACCCGAGACCCAGGAAACCGTCCGCCAACTGAACAACGGCCGGCAGATCATCCCCACCATCGTTTTCGATGACGGCGGCCCCATCCTGGTCGAGCCGTCCAACGCCGAACTGGCCGCGCGGCTGGGCATCAACCCGCAGGCCAGCCGTTCCTACTACGATCTCATCATCGTCGGTGGCGGGCCGGCCGGCCTGACCGCCGCCATCTACGCCGCCCGGGAGGGGATGGACACCCTGATAATCGAGCGCGGCGGCGTTGGCGGTCAGGCCGGTTCCACTGAGCGCATCGACAACTACCCCGGCTTCGCCGAGGGCATCACCGGAGCAGAACTGGCCGACCGCATGCGTGAGCAGGCCGAGCGCTTCGGCGTGGAAATCCTCGTCGCCCAAACGGTTGCCTCCGTGGATCCCGGACCGGACACGGGCGGAGTGCGCACCGTCACCACCGAAACCGGTCAGGAATATCGCGCTCCCGCGCTTCTCCTGACTCCGGGAACCAGGTATCGCCGTCTCAACGTGCCCGGCGAGGTCGACTTCATCGGGGCAGGGGTGCACTTCTGCGCCACCTGCGACGGCCCGTTCTACCGCGATATGGAAACGCTGGTCGTGGGCGGGGGCAACAGCGGAGTCGAGGAGGGCCTGTTTCTGACCCGGTTCGCCTCCCGCGTGACCGTTCTGGAAGTGGGCGACCGGCTGCGTGCCAGCCAGGTGCTGCAGGACAAGGCGGCCGCGCACCCGCAGATGGACATCCGCCTCAACACCACGGTGCGCGAGTTTCGGGGCAACGGGAAGCTATCGTCCGTGCTCGTCGAGGACCTGGTGACCAGTGAGCAGGAAGAACTGCATCCGGCCGGGGTGTTCGTCTTCATCGGCCTGGATCCCAACACAGGGTTCCTGTCAGGGGCAGTGGAGTTGGACCAGCGCGGCTTCATCGTCACGGAGTCCGGCATGGAAACCAGCCGCCACGGCATCTTCGCCGCCGGCGACGCCCGCGCCGGCAGCACCAAGCAGGTGGCAGCAGCCGTGGGCGAGGGCGCCGCCGCGCTGATTGCCATCCGCGCCCACATGGAGGACGAGATCCGCAACCGGGGGTACGCTGGGGACGGTTGATTCACTAAAAGAAGGCCGGGGTGTGGAGCCCCGGCCCTTCCGCCAACAACGCACGGGGGCGACCAAATGGTCGCCCCCAATTCCAGTATTTTTTGGCCGAAGGCTAGTCCTCGGGCGAGAAACTGTAGTAGCGCACGCCGGCCATCGGGATCCCGTAACCGAAGCTGTAGACGCGGGCCTCGCGCTTGCCTTCACCGGTAGCAGAGCCGAACTCGCTGAGCGTTTCGGCCATGTCCTGTTCCACCTGCTCGCGCAGCATTGCGGGCTGGCGGCGAGTCTTCTCGGCAATCAGGCGTTCATTGGTGGTAATCATCGTTTTCCTCCTGCTTGCGTCAGTATTGGCTATTCACTTGATATGCTCTGTATCATATCGGCTTATGGCTATTTTGTCAATTTTAGGCGCAGAGGCAAATATTTGGGGCGGCCGGTTGGCCGCCCCGAGCGCATCATCGCGCCTTCTCGCCCGCCGCCTTACGTCTCCGGCGCGAAGCTATAGTACCGCACTCCGGCCATCGGCACCCCGTACACCAGGGCAGGCGGGGAAATGCGGCAGGCACGCTCCGGCGCGATCTCTTCCTTGTGGGCTCCAAACTCGGTCAGCGCTTCAGCCAGATCCCTTTCCACTTTCTCGGTCAACAACTCGGTGACTTTCTCTTGATCCACGGTGACTAGACGTTCGTTGACGGTAACCATCGCTCCTAGCCTCCTGTAATCCGCGTGCCTCCGCATTCCAAACCGTAATTTTGGTTATCATAATCGGCGATACCGACGATGTCAACCCTTACGGCTAAGTTCGCGCTCGGCCGACTGACGGCCCGACATTGGCCACCGGCCGCGTCACGCCATTCGTCGTATGCGAGGCGCGCCCAGCGTCGCGGCGAAGTTGATGGCTACCAGAGCCGCGCCGTTGATGAGCAGAGCCCGGGGAGCGCCGACGAATCCGGCCAGCGCACCCACGCCCACGTGCCCCACGGGAGCGAACCCGACGCTGAGCACCCACGAGCCCATGGCCCGGCCTCGTTCCTCGTCCGGCACCAGGTCCTGCATCAGGGTCTTGTACAGCGTGTCCACGGCCATGGCGCACGCGTTGACGAACAGCAGCACCGCCATGAAGGTATAGATGTTCACCGACAGCGAGAAGGCCATCAGCCCGCCACCAAATCCCAGGGCCGTTGCGAGGGTCAAAAGCCCCTTCTTCCGCGCCGTCCCCAGCCCGGCCAGGATCCACAGGCCCAGCAGCCCTCCCGCCTGTCGTCCGGCGGTCATAACGCCCAGGCCGGTCGGCCCCACATGCAGCACGTCCTTGGCGAATACCGGAAACAGCGTCATGTGGGTGAAGCCCAACACCTCGGTGGTCGCGGTGAGGAACATGAGCATCAACAGGATGGGATACTCGCGCACCAGCCTCGTGTAACTCCTCAAGTTCGCCAGGACCGATTCCGACGACGCGCGCAGTGAACGCCCCTCGTTGTCGATCAGCAGCGTGGCGCCGGCGGAGACCGCGTAGAATGCGGCGGACGCGATGAATTGCCAACCCGGGCCAACCAACTCGATCATGGCCCCAGACACCAGAGACCCGATGATGCCGCCACCCTGCATCGCCATGGCAGCCAGGGCCAGCCCGTTGAGCGCCAAACCGGATCCCACGATGTCGTAAGTGAACGCCTGCCGAATGGTTATGGTGAAGGCCAGCATGCTGCCCAGGGCGGTCACCAGCGCAATCAGTGCCCACACGTGGACAAACCCCTGGAGCAGCATCAAACCCATCAACAGCGCGACGGCCGAGGCCGCCAGAGTCCCGACCCTCAGCAGGGTCCTTCGCGCCCACCGGTCCGCGATGGCTCCGGACAACATGCCCAGCACGAAAAAGGGCAGCATCCGGGCGGCCGCCGCGACGCCCACCATGAACTCCGACCCGGTGAGCTCGTAGATGAGCCAGCCGACGGAGACCTGCTCCATCCCTGTGGCCAGCGAGTAGAAGGCCGTTGACGCCCAGAGCAGGCGGAAGTCCTTGGTGCGGAGGGATGCAGCCCAGTTCCACATTGGGTTCACTGGCCCCGGATGATACACCCGCTCCGTCGGTGCTCCCCACCATGGCCGTTACCGGTTTGCGGCCAACGCGAATCGAAACGCCCCGTCGCCGGACGTATTTCCTTGCATGGCGGACACGTCGTTTTACCGACCGTCGCCGATGTTGTACACTTACCCCAACCTCCTTTAGGCAGACTGCTCGTGGCGCAAGTTACCGTAATCGGCACCGGACTCATCGGCACATCCCTGGGCCTGGCCCTCCGCGCATCCAGCCTGCGGAGCCTCACCGTGGTCGGAACCGACGCCGACAGCACGGCCCGCTCCGGCGCCCAGCGTAAAGACGCCTTCGATCGCGTGGAAGGACGCCTGGGCAACGCCATCGCCGAGGCCGACATCATCGTCCTGGCGACGCCGGTACTGGCCATGCGTGAACTTTTGGAGGGCATGGCCGACTATCTGCCCGAGGGCTGCGTGGTCACCGACGTGGGCAGCACGAAGACGCAAGTGCTTCAGTGGGCCGACGAATACCTGCCCGACTCGGTGGACTTCGTGGGCGGGCATCCCATGGCCGGTCGGGAAACTCCCGGCCCTGACAACGCCGACGGGACGATGTTCGCCGGCAAGCCCTATTGCGTCATTCCCAGTCCCCGGGCCAGCGAACGCGCCGTGGGCGAAATATCCACCCTGGCCGAGGCCGTGGGCGGCGTGCCCTATTTCATCAGCGTCGACGAGCACGACAGCTTCGTCGCCGCGGTGAGCCATCTGCCTTTCGTACTGTCCACCGCGCTGGTCGGCTGCACCAGCAAGTCCGCCAACTGGTCCGACATCGGCCAACTGGCCTCCTCCGGCTACCGCGACATCACGCGCCTGGCGTCGGGGGACCCGGTGATGCACCGCGACATCTGCATCAGCAACGCCCAGCCCATCGTTGCCTGGATCGACGCGTTTATACGGGAGCTGTACGAATACCGTAAGCTCCTGGATACCGACGGCGAACTACCTGACATCGACGCCGTCGGTACTGTTTTTGAGGACGCCATGCTGGCCCGGAACAAGTGGATGGCCGGAGAGGTGAACCCGCGCGCCCGGGAACTGGAGAACACTCCAGAATACCCTACCTTCAGCCAGTCCATGGGCCAGATGTTCCTGGGCGGCTTCGCCGACCGCGCCCGTCGCATGATGACCGGTGACGTGCTTAACCCGCGCCGCGGCAACGACCGCGACTCCGGCAATCGGCGCTGACCGGGTAGCGTTTCGATACCTGTTTCGCCCGACCGTTTTTCCTGCTTTCGCCGGAACCGACGGTGACCGGGTCGGCAACATCCTGTAAATCCTGTCCATCGATGTAAGAAAAACCGGAGGAACGCAGGTGGAACAGATCATTCGCAGTCCCGAACGCCTGGCCGGTTCCCTGGCCGTTCCCGGCGACAAGTCGGTATCCCACCGCTCGCTGATCCTCAACGCCATCGCCAACGGGACCGCCACCGTAACCGGCATTTCCGACGGCGCGGACGTGCGTTCCACTGCCGCCTGCCTCCGGGCCATGGGAGTGTCCATTGACCCGCTGGAGGAACCCGGGAGTTTTCGCGTCGGCGGGTCGGGCCCGAATTTGGACGAACCCGCCGACCTGCTGGACGCCGGCAACAGCGGCACTTCCATGCGCCTGCTCTCGGGCCTGCTAGCCAGCCAGGACTTCGTGTCGGTGCTGTCCGGCGACGGGTCGTTGCGCTCCCGACCCATGGGGCGGATCGTGCAGCCCCTGCAGCAGATGGGCGCGTCCATCATGGGTCGCAATGGGAATACCCTGGCCCCGCTGGCCATACGCGGCGGCGCCCTGCGCTCCATCGAGTACGAGATGCCGGTGGCCAGCGCGCAGGTCAAGTCCTGCCTGATGCTGGCCGGTCTGGCGGCGTCGGGTCCAACGGTGCTGCACCAGCCGGCCCTGTCCCGCGACCACACCGAGCGCATGATGTCCGCCATGGGAGCTCGTGTCGAATCCGATGGGCTGGCCCTCACCTTGCATCCCGCCGAATTGCAGGCCGTGGACGTGGCGGTTCCCGGAGATATCTCTTCCGCTGCCTTCTGGATGGTCGCGGGCCTGATCCACCCCAACGCCCGGGTGACCATCACCGGCGTCGGCCTCAACCCCAGCCGCGCCGGCATCATCGACGCCCTGCAGATGATGGGCGCCGGCGATTCCCTGCAATTACAGAACGAGCGGGTGGAGGGCGGCGAACCCGTTGCCGACGTGGTGGCGTCTTCGGCCAGCCTCAAGGGCATCGACCTGGGAGGCGAAATCATTCCCATCATGATCGACGAGTTGCCGGTGCTGGCCGTGGCCGCGTGTTTCGCGGAAGGCGACACCATCATCCGCGACGCCGCCGAACTGCGCGTCAAGGAGTCCGACCGCATCGCCACCACCGTATCGGAGCTGACCCGCCTGGGCGGAAGCCTGGAGCCGCGGAACGACGGCATGGTCATCCGCGGCGTGGGTGGCCTCACGGGCGCGGACGTGGAGAGCCACGGCGACCACCGGTTGGCGATGTCCATGGCAGTGGCTGGCCTCGCCGCCTCGGGGGAGACCACCATCCACGGCGCCGAGGACGCGTCGGTGTCCTACCCAATCTTCTGGGAGCATCTCGCCAGCCTGGTTGGGGACGGCGAATAGACTGGCGATGGTTGGCTCGTCCGAGCTGCCCCAGGCCAGTCCGGCTCCGCCGCTGCTGGTGGTGGTATCTGGTCCGTCGGCGTCAGGCAAAGGTTCGCTGATCAGCGCCCTTCGCGATCTGGGCCGGTCTTGGCACTTTGCCGTGACCGCGACCACGCGTCCGATGCGCGATGGGGAGGTGGACGGCGAGGACTACATCTTCCTGGATGTGGACACCTTCCTGCGCATGCGCGAACGGGACGAGCTATTGGAATCAGCCCAAGTCTACGACCGCTGGTACGGCGTCCCCCGTCAGCAGGTCCGCGACCCGCTCATCGCCGGCAGGGACGTTATACTGGAGATAGACGTCCAGGGCGCCGCCACCATCCGTCGGATCGCGCCGGAGGCCCTGACCATATTCGTGATGCCGCCCAGCATGGACGAACTCCGCAGCCGCCTGGCCGGCCGCGGCACCGAGGATACCGCGGAAATGGAGCGCCGCTTGCACGAAGCATCTGTCGAGTTGGGTCGCATGCACGAGTTCGACTACCGGGTGGTCAACCGCAACGGACAACTGGATGACGCCGTCCGCGAAATTGACGCCATCATTGCCGCCGAAAAATGCCGGGTGAACCCGCGGTTGGTTCAGTTCCTCTAGTCCGGAGAAACAGAATGACGACACAGACCGAAACCCCACTGCGTCCCCGCCTGCCCGACTGGCTCAAGGTCCGGATGCCCGGCGGTCCACGCTACATCGAGCTCAAACAGCTCATGCGCGACAGCCAGCTCCACACGGTGTGCGAGGAAGCCCACTGCCCGAACATCGGCGAGTGCTGGGAGCGGTCCGCCGCCACCTTCATGATCCTGGGCGACATCTGCACCCGCGCATGCGCGTACTGCGCCGTCACCACTGGCCGACCCGGCACGCTGGACCTGGGCGAGCCGTTCCGGCTGGCGTCCACGGTCAAGCGCATGGGCCTGAAGTACTGTGTGATCACCTCGGTGAACCGCGACGACCTGCCCGACGGTGGGGCGGGCATCTTCTCCGCCTGCATCAAGCAGGTTCGAGCCGCCGTGCCTGGCTGCCGCGTGGAGGTTTTGATACCTGATTTTGACGGCAACTGGGGTGCGCTGGCGAAGGTGGTCGCCGCCCAACCTCAGGTCCTGAACCACAACATCGAGTCGGTGGAGCGGGTGTTCCGCTTGGTGCGCCCCAAGGGCGACTACCGGCAGTCGCTGGAACTATTGCGCCGGGTCAAGGATCTCGATCCCGAAATGCCCACCAAGTCGGGCATCATCGTGGGCATGGGCGAGACCGTCGACGAGGTGAAGCAGACTATGGCGGACCTGCGCGCCGCAGACTGCGACCTGCTTACCATCGGCCAGTACCTGCGCCCGTCCATCAAGCACATCCGCATCGACCGCTTCTACACTCCCGCCGAGTTTGAGGAACTGCGCGTGGCCGGCGAGGGCATGGGCTTCAAGCACGTAGCGTCGGGCCCGCTGGTCCGTTCGTCATACCACGCCGACGAGCAGCACGACGCGGCTTCAGAGCCGACAGACCGACAAATCTAGTTCGCAGCCGACGTGCGGACCATTGCAAGACGAAAACTAAGGGCATTCTGGCAGCGGCACCCAAACGCCAAGGAAGCGCTTGAGGCCTGGTATGCGGAGGTACGTAGAGCCGACTGGCCTAGCCCATCTCACGTGATCCGTCGGTTTCCTCAGGCGAGTATCGTCGGGTCCACTCGCGTAGTCTTTCGTATAAAGGGCAATGACTATCGCCTGGTGGTTGATATTGTTCCACCCTGGACGTGAGATTTACATCCGCTTCGTCGGCACTCACGCAGAATACGACCGTATCAATGCTGCGGAGATATGACCATGGCCAATATCCCTCACATCGCCAACGAAGAGGATTACAACCTCGCATTGGCGCGCATGGACGAGATATTTCATGCTGCTATCGGCACGCGCGAAGGTAATGAGCGCGATCTCCTGCTTAATTTGATCGAAGCGTACGAGGAGCGGCACCATCCTATTGATTTGCCCAGCATTGCCGCGGCTATAGAGTTTCACATGGAGCAGCTTGGCCTGACGCCTGGTGACTTGGCTCCCCTAGTGGGAAGTCAGAAAGCTGCAACGGCTGTGCTATCAGGCCAAATGGACATTACGATCGCCATGGCCCGAGCACTGCACAAGCATTGGGGAATTTCCGCTGAGGTTCTTTTGCGAGAACCATCGCCTACTCCTGCCCCCAACCCGCAGGTATGACCTCGCGGAACTGGCGCATGGCGTCGATGTGCTGATCGACCGAGCTTAGGGGACCACGGCGGGCCTCCGCCATCACGTGCGTGCCGCCCAGGGACTGCCAACCTTCCACTTCGGCCAGCCATTCGTCGGGCGACTTGCCGGGCATCCGTATGCGTCCGGCCAGGCCCACATCAGCAGGCTGACGACCGGCCTCAGCGATGTAGGTCTGCATCTTGTCAAGCACGCCGCGGGCGGTGTCGTCGGGGCCGAAGCTGGGGAACCACCCGTCGCCCATGCGGGCGATGCGGCGCAAGACTACATCCCGGGGCACCGGGCCAGCCGAACCGCCGGCGCCGAACCACACCGGTATGGGACGCTGTACGGGAAGCGGCTTGATGCCGGCGGATCGCACCGTGTCCCAACGACCTTCGAAGTCGACCACCTCCTTCGTCCACAGGGCGCGCATCAGGTCAATCTGCTCCTCGGAGCGGATGCCGCGGTTGGTGAAGTCCTCGCCTAGGGCCTCGAATTCCACGTGGTTCCAGCCCACGCCGATGCCCAGCGTGAGGCGTCCGCCGCTGAGCACGTCGATCTCGGCGGCCTGCTTGGCCACCAGCGCGGTCTGGCGTTGAGGCAGGATGAGGATGCCGGTGATCAGCCGGATTTTGGTCGTCAGAGCCGCGATGAACGCCAGCGTGGTCAGCGACTCGTGGATCACGCTGTGGTGCGTATAGTAACTGCCCCGGACGTGCTCGTGGTGATCCGGGTCGGCGCCCAGCACGTGGTCGGCGATGAACAGGTAGTCGAACTGCATGCCCTCCACTGCCTCGACGTAGTCGCGGATTGCGGCCGGGTCGGGACCGATCTCAGTCTGGGGGAAGATTGCGCCGATTTGCATTGGTACCTCGGATTGCGTTGGTGAAGGTGCTTTGGATCAGCGGCGATACTCGTCGCCGCAATCGCCGATCATTTGGTAAAGATCTCGGGCGTGCGCCAGCACGGTTTCGATGGCCTCATTGTCGTCGTCATCCAGGGCAAAGCCGAACAGCCGGGCGTTTTCGGCGATGTGCTCCGCCACGCCCAAACGGGCACCGATGATCACGCCGGCAACGGCCGGCTTGTCCAGGATGTAGCGCTCCGCCACGTTGGCGATGCTGACGTCATGCTTGTCCGCGATGCCTCGCAGTACCCCAAGGAGTCGCTGGAACAACCGCCAGCCGCCCCAGGCGTCGATCATCTGCTTGTACTTGTGCAGGCTGGCGGTGTTCAGTTCGGTCGGGCCGGGTTCGGGCTGACTCAGGTAGCGGTCAGAGAGCAACCCTCCACAGAGGACGCCGTAGGGCAGCAGCCACACCCGTTGCTCCTCGCACACCGGCGTCATCTGCACCTCAGGACGGCGGTCGATTAGGGAGTACTGCACCTGGTTGGACACCACGCGGACTCCGTGGGCTGCGATCTCGCGCAGGCGTTCGGTGTCGAAGTTGGTCAGGGCCACGCGGTGGATCTTGCCCTCGTCGCGCAAGGACGCCAGCTGTTCCAGGGCATCCAGGTAACGCTTGTCGCGGTACTCCCACCAGTGGAACTGCATCAGGTCCAATCGTTCCACACCCATGCGCCGCAGTGAGATATCCACGTTGTTCTCGACGATCTGCCGAGTCATCGGCCCGGGGCGTGGCACCCACTTGGTGAACGCCTGGATCTCGGACAGGGCAGCCTCGCCGCGCGCTGCCGCCAGCCGCCGGCGGAACTCGCCGATGAAGTCCTCGGCCGGTCCGTAGTGGTCGGCCAGATCCCAGGTGGTGAAACCAGCGTCATGGTACGCCAGCATGGCGTCGAGAGCGGAGGCCGGATCGATCCGACCATGGGCACCCGACACCTGCCACATACCGTTAAGGATGCGGCAGATGGGCAGGCCGTCAACGAAGCGTAGGCGGGATTCCGGCGGTAGGGACATGGCGGCACTCGTTGCGAGGATTCGTGGGCATCGCGATTGTACCATCCTGCTCAATTCGACACTTGGTCGCTGTGTTAGGATGCCCGCATTCACCCCTCAGTTACCGCCTACCCGCCCGCCACAGGAGGCTTTCCCATGACCACTCAGCAGCCCATCCGCATTGGACTGATCGGCGCCAACATCCACCAGGGCTGGTCGCCTCGGGCGCACCTGCCCGCACTGGCGGCTCATCCCGATTTCGACCTGTCCGCGGTGTGCACCACGCGGGAGGAATCGGCCAGCGAAGCCATGGCGGCGTTCAACGCCGGCAGCGCGTGGGACGACTACAACCGGATGCTGGCCGACGCCGACATCGAGGCGGCCACCATTTCGCTGCGCGTGCCCAGCCACTACGAGCCGACCACTGCCGCGCTGCGGGCCGGCAAGCACACCTTCACCGAGTGGCCCTTGGGGCGCACCACGGCCGAGGCCATCGAGATGGCTGACCTCGCTAGGGAGCAGGGCGTCAAGACCATCGTGGGTCTCCAGGCGCGGGCCAATCCCGCCATCGTGCACCTGCGCAACCTGGTCGCCGACGGCTACGTGGGGCGGGTCATGACCTGCCACGTTCGGCTGATGCGCGAGGGCGTGCTGTCGCGGGATTCCGGGCGCACCTGGCAACGGGACAACGAGCTTGGGGCCCATACCCTGACCATCGCCTGCGGACACACCATCGACGCGCTGTGCAGCGTCGTCGGCGAGTTTGCCGACGTGGCCACCGTGGTCAGCACACAGGCCACCACGTGGCACGAAACCGACACCGGCCAGGACCTCGAGGTGACATCGCCGGACAACATCCTGGTCAGCGGGAACCTGCAGGGCGGCGGCGTGGGGTCGGTGCAGATCGGCAGCACGCCGTGGGCCGGCAGCGGCTACCGCATGGAGATCTACGGCGAGGAAGGCACGCTGGTGGCGGTCTCCGTGGACTCGCCGCAGTTGCAGCAGGTCAGCATCCGGGGCGCCCGCGGCGGCAGCAACGAACTGCAGGACCTGACGCCTTCTGAAGAGCTGCACCTGGCGCCCGAAATACCCGCGGGGTCGCCCTACAACGTGGGCCAGCTGTACAGCCAGTTCGCCGCGTCCATACGAGGCACCGCCAATGGCGATGCCTTCCCTGACTTCGACCACGCGGTGGGCCTGCACAAGTTCATCGACGCCATCCGCCAGTCCAGCGACGAGGGGCAACGGATCGCCGTGGCGTGATGCTATGGGCCGCAATGCTAAAATATGGCCTCAATCCACCGGATCAAGCAGTCGGTTGCCATGACCACCAGAACTACCGTCCGAGCGGGGATGCGACTGACTCTGGACGAGTTTTTTGGGTTACCCGAAACGGTGCTTCCACGCTATGAACTTCACGAAGGGAAACTGCATATAGTGGCTGAGCCAACACTTGACCACCAGCATTTGACGAAACCGCTCATCCGCAACCTTTCTGAACAGATCGAAGACGCCGGCGCCGGGTACGTTTTCCCACTGGTTGACGTAGTTCTATCGGACAACACCACCGTTGCTCCTGACATTGTTGTTGTGCGCGCTGAAAAAGCCGGCATTTTGCACCCGCTGCGCATATACGGCGTGCCAGACATTGTCGTGGAGGCCTTGTCGACGAACCGAGGAGACGACTTGGTGCGCAAGCGCCAGTTGTACGCTGCCGCGGGTGTGCCTGAATACTGGATCCTGGATGGCGACGCGGACACGCTCACGGCACTCGAGGTAGGTCAGGATGGCACCTACCACGAACGGGCCGTCCTCACTGCTGCGGACACGCTGACCACTCCGCTCTTCCCGGAGTTCAGCCTGCCACTGGTGCAGCTGTTCGAGCATCCGGCTCGGATACGGCCACGGGGATAGGCGGACGCGCCAACACAAAATACGAGGGGGGGCGGGTGTAAAACCCGCCCCCCCTTGCTTTGCGCGATATCGTGCCGCCTAGTCGGCGGTGGTCGTTGCCGTCTCCGCGGCGGTGGCGGAGTCGACGATGGGCTGGTTGGTGCGCGGGTCCACCTCGAAGGGGGAGTAGAGCTCCAGCTCCTTGCCCATCTCGCGGACGGCGGGGATGACCTCTTCGCCCATGAGCCGCAGGCTGCGCATCTGGTCCTCGTGGGTCATGGCGCCGTCGCCGTCCCAGAAGAAGACGCTGCCCGGCCGCAGGTACTCCAACACCTCGCGGATCTTGGGGATGACCGTCTTCGGCGTGCCGGTGATGATGGTGCTGTCGGCGACCTGGTCCTCGAAGGGACGGCGGTTGGTGCCAAAGCGGCCGGCAGGGCCAAAGGCGGCGGCGGACAGGCGGCGCGACGTGCGCGACGTGTGGCCCGGCAGGTTCATGATGGCGGGGTTGATGCCGCCCTCGTTGCCCGCCAGGAAGGGGTTGCTGACGCCGGACAGGTACTTGCGCCCGACCTCCTCGGCCAGCTCCTCGGTCTCGTCGACGTGCACCTTCCACAGGTAGGCCACGTTCTGGGTGCCCGACTCGTACCCGTTCTCGGCCGCGATTTCGTGGTAGAGCTGGAAGGCCTCGCGGGTGGGCTCCAGGCGGGTGGCCAGAAGGACCAACGGGTAACGATGCTCGGCGCACCACTTCACGGTCTCGACCGACACGGTGGATGGGATCCAGATCTGGGGATGGGGTTCCTGCAGGGGCTTGGCCCACGGGTTGACGTAGCGATAGTGGAAGTGCTTGCCTTCCCAACGCCAGGGGCCGGGCTCGGTCCACGCCTTGATGATCAGGTCGTGGGCTTCCTCGAACCGCTCGCGGTTGAAGTTGGGCGGCGAGTTGTGCGACCAGCTCTCGCGGCCGCCGCCCCGGACGAAGCCGGACACCAGGCGGCCGTGGGAGATCATGTCGATCATGGAAAGCTGCTCGGCCAGCCACAGCGGGTCGTCCCAGATGGGCAGCACGTTGCCCAGGATGATGATCTTCACCTTCTCGGTGATGCGGGCCAGGATGGACGCGCCGACGTTGGTGACGCCCTGCATGCAGAAGGGCGTGGAGTGGTGCTCGTTGAGCATGACGGCGTCGAAGCCCATCTGCTCGGCGTAGACCTTCTCGTCCAGGTAGCGGTTGTAGAGCTGGGCGCCGATGTCGGGCCTGTAGTGGCTGTTGGAGATGCCCAGGTCGGTGCTCTGGGTACCCATCAGGCCGGAGTTTTCATCCTGCCAGGGCTGCTCGGTAAAATGGCCAATCAGCATAACGGCTGCTCCTTAGCGGGTGCGCAGTACGGGTGTATCAATGATGGCCGCAGTTTAGCAGGCGGTGGGTGAGGGGGCAAGGTTGGGAGTGTTTGCACACTCCGTGCGCGTTCTCCGCAGTTTCGCCAATAGGTCCTCAGTATCTTGCTGCAAACGGCATTCCCACACTAGATGCACTTTCCAGCCTAATGCCTGAAGCTTGGCTTGATTGGCGGCATCCCGTTCCACGTTGCCATCAAGTTTATGATTCCAAAACTCTACGTTGGTTGATGGCCGACGTTGTCCCTTGCGGCAATTGTGTCCGTGCCAGAAACAGCCCTGCACTAAAACAGCGGTTTTATAGCGCGGCAGCACTAAGTCAGGCGCTCCCGGTAATCTGCGCACGTTCAATCGGTAGCGGAAACCAGCTCTCCATACCTCTGTGCGGACAAATCGCTCGGCGGACGTTCCCCGGTTTCGAACGCGGGACATGAGCACCGAGCGGTTTTCCTTGCTAAGAAAGTCGCTCATTGAAACTAATCGTCGTCTGGGTCAGTAACAGAAGCCGGGTTAATGATTGTAGGCAGTGTCTTTGCGATTGACATGACGACAGTTGCCGCACCCTGCGCAACCAGCCGGCGAATTTCGTCGATACAATCATCAATCGCAGACTTGGCATCACTGCGCTCCATCCTAGCATAGGCGTCCTCAAGGCCCATCATCAAGACCAACATACCCATGCGATACTGCTCGGCGATTACTTTCTTGTCGATGTCGTTACGCTCACGGTCGAGGAAACGGCGAAAATGGGCATTGTCATAGTTGATGCAATACAGGCTCACGTCACCAAGGTCCTCGACCTTGCCTCCGTCTTGGTCGGTGAAATCTTCCGGCCACTTTTCGGTTTCGTCGTCCCCGATCGGGCGGCCATCCCTAGTGAGCCATTTACTGGGAGGCAGGGTTCGCCCTTCAGTGGTTTCGTGGTCACCATCGTTATCTGGATCGTCATCGTCAAGTTTTCGCGGGCGCGGAGGGCCCGGTCTTGACGACACTCGCGTGTTAACTACGCACAGTTTGAGTTCTGCCACAACCGGCTCCGGCATAGCATCATCAATCAAAGACACAGTAAAAGAAACTTTTTCCTCTTCGGAAACCTGTTCCGGAAGAGCCGTGAACGTGATAAAGAGCCTGCCATCTTGGAGAGAGGAGGCATACGAGAATTTCCCACCTAGCCCGCTAGTGAACACACGCCCGCGGTTATCAGGGCGGGTAAAGTAATCGTTCACCACGTCCGTCTCGAATTCAACCCTCCGTCGACCATCGACGGCGATTTCAGCGCCGTTTTCTCGTACGCTCCGTGCGGCCAGCACCAGGAATGATGGGCTGTACTTCCCTTCCCATTCTTGCCTTTCTTCCGTCCTGCCGACATAACCAGGCAACGTGACCAGAGCCCCGCCCGGCAGAAGCTGAGCGATGCTTGGATCGCTGTCAATCAGATTTTGGAATAGAGCGGCCTGGCCGTCTTGGGCTAGGTTTTCGGTCTCTTCTCGCGCGATTCGCTGTTGTAAATCTTTCAGATAACGAGAATCAGCTACTAGCTTGGTGACTTCCTCCCTGTATAGTTGGCCGATGCCGGTTGCTCTAATGTTTTCCCGATCGCCTTTCCAAACGGCATTGTGGGCCGCTTCAGACAAATCGCTGGCGTCAACGATTAACACAATCCTGTCTTTGAGACCCGGCAATTTACAACGGGACGACAAGTAAGCTCGGTTCTCTTTGAACTGTACCTGACCGTTAACCGCGTGGAAAACTCTTGACGTGTTGCGCGGAGCTTTGAGCCAACCCGGAAGTTCGCGCCCCAAGACTATCGCACGTACAGATATATCACCTAAATCAGGGTGGTTAACGTCGCCTATGTGCTGTTCGCGGCCGGCCTCGTAGATGACGTTCTCATCATCAGATTCGGGATCATCGTCTCCATCCCTACGAAGCAGCAAAAACTCCATACCGTTGACGGGACGTTCGTCAACACCTTGTGCCCTACGACCTCCCCGACGTCGGTTGGGCCGTTGCCGATAATCCATCAACCGGAATGGCAAAACCGTGGAAACCAAGTTCTCGTTGATCGATTCTCTGATGCTCCTAAAACTGGTCGCCGATTCCATTTGGTAATCGTACAGTTTAATGATGGTGCCGGTACTGATGTGTACCTTATCGTCCCTTTCTCGGCTGTTCAAATTGAGCGGGTACAAAACCGACGCTGAGAAAGATGGTATTCCCTCAGGTAGCCTGAAAAAATCCGCAATTGGCATACCACTACTTGGACGTTGGCGCACCAAGGTCCAGCCCCATTCCCCACTGGCGTCGTAACGGCGTGAAATAATCAGTTTGTACCAACGCCGACCGCAGTACGTCAGCACGCCAGAGGATCCCATGTTGTACTTGCCTTGCACGAAAGGGATATCTTTCTTGTTTCCTTCACTAAGTGAGAGAAATGTATCTTCGAAATTGACCGGATGTTGACCCTCCCCGTTATCCGCGAACGTGAAGCACAGCGATTCGGTCCGTCGTGTTCCGCCCGTTACACCGATGACTAGATTCTTTTCAGCAAACTCTTGCAAGTATCGTGGATCGTCGACTTCGGCGAGTACGCCGCTACGCGCCCCGCGGAGTTGTACAAGGTCGCGCACTCCCGCGATCACCGACTGCGGTGCATCGGATCCAGTGGGGTTGATGCCCTTCTGATGGGCGTGCTTCATTAGCACAGCATCCACCATGTTAGTGCATAGCTCCGTAAGCGCTTTGCTACCAGTGGATGCCTGGTTGGTGACAACGTTGAAATTGGTTTCTCGCCCATCTATCGGGTGCCAACAGCTGGAGTCTGACAACTCTGGTACAGAAGCGATGATTTCGTTGACCTCTCGCTCTGACTCTGCGCCCAAGATGCGGAGGCAAACTTCCTTGCTGTTCATAGTTGCTCCCTGGAGGCGTTAGCATCACGCCATAACCCAACGAGCCACTCAGCCATATAAGCGGACAGCTTTGGCGGCACGGCGTTGCCTATCATCCTAGCGACGTTGTCCATCCCTGCGCCATAGAATTCGTAATCATCCCCAAATGACTGAAGGGCGGCGCCCTCACGGAGTGACAAGCCACGCACCTGTTCGTAATGCCCAAACCGACCGTTAGAAACGCTGTGGAACCGCGTGGTGATAGTCGGCGCTGGGCGGCCCGGCTGGATGCGAGTGTAGACGTCGCCGAAGCCACGCTTGCCGTTTACATCTAGACGGCGGTGGCAGGGTAATGACAAGTCACCGAAGGGCGATTCCGAGAACCGGAAGTTCGGTTCGCCCGGCTGGACGGATTGCAACCGCAAGCGGTTTACTTCGGCCAAGTCGCGGCATACGTGGTTTTGAACGGAGTCAGACGACTCGCCGGCTTGCAGCGTAGGCAGGTGGGCAATTGCATCTTCAACCGACGGGCTGGGTGGTGCCTCAGGGTCATGGTCCGGAATAGGCAGGTCGAAGCCTAGATTTGACACCTTTTCCTTTTTGATAGCAATCAAGATGCGCCGGCGACGATATTGGGGCACCCCGAAACGAGACGCACAAACGCCGCCTTCGCCCACTGAATACCCAAAATCACGCAATCGCGATTCGAAATCGGTCCAAATGTGTCGCAACTTTCCTTTTTTGATGCTCGCTACGTTTTCCGAAATTACTATGTCGGGCTTGAATTTCTCAACAAACGGGATGGTCTGCGCCAGCAAATTTTGATCGCGCTGACGACCTTGAGACCGGTCGGCAGTCATCCGCCGCTGAACGAACTTGGTAAACGATTGGCACGGCGCGCAAATCGCAAACAGCAACGGCACGTCGGGAGCCAGATCCCGGTACATCGGAATCAGCCATTCCAGCTTCTTCGAAACTTCGAGCTGTTGCCCTTGTGGATAGTCGTCACTAGCCGGGAACATATCTAGAGCCAGGAATGCCGGATCGTCGCCGTCCAGTTTTTCATTCGGGTTGTTCAGCACATACGTATCGTGGCAGCCTATGTCCTTGTCAATGCCGGCAATAACGTAACCGCCGGCGTCCAGAAGGCCGCGAGTAGTACCGCCGGCTCCGCAGTAAAAGTCCACGGCCAAGAATGATGGGATTTCGATGGCGTCAGTCATGTCATCTGCAGCAGCAGCCTGCGTTTTCATGCTGATGTATACGGAGTAACCCAGTCTTTCAGCCGGTCCCGGCACTCGGAAACGGCGGGATGATACAATCTCTTCCACTGGGTGGCAACCCGGATTTTCTACGAAGTTATGAATACAAACGAGGTTCCACCCCCATGCTGACTCAAAATCACGCTGTAACCGCCCAGGAGTTCCTGGAGGCTTCGGACCGCGAGTTTGCCGCTGGCGACCATCTGCAAGCCTCCGAGAAGCTTTGGGGCGCGGCCACGCACGCGGTGATGGCGGTGGCTCAGCAGCGGGGCTGGCCCCATCGTAGTCACCGTTCGCTGAAAAACGCCGCGGGCCGGCTGACCGCTGAAACCGGTGACGATGGGATTGCCGGCGGCTTTGCTGCTGCCGAAAAATTCCACAAGAACTTCTATCACGACGAAATGGAAGATTTCGAGATCGCAGAAGACGGGCCGCTGGTGCATCGTTTCGTTGCCCGCGTCTTGGCACTGCTGAACAACTAGAGAGGTAACAAATGTCCATCGACGTCGCAACTTCCATTGCCCGCATCCTCAAGCAGGAGGGTGTCGAGTGGGTTTCCACCTTCCCCGTTTGCCGGGTGAACAACGCCCTGGGGCGCGAGGGCGTGCCCATGATCATGATGCGGGACGACCGCTACGCCGTGGCCCTGGCCGACGCCTACTCGCGGGTCACCGGCGGCGACAATCGCATCGGCGTCTGCACCGTGCAGGGCGGCGTCAACGGCGCGGGCCTGCAGTACTCCTACCCCGGGCTGGCCCAGGCCTTCGAGGACAACTCGCCCATGCTGTGCATCACCGACGGCGTGCCCGCCGGCAGCAGCGAGAACACCCAGTTCGACGTGTCCACCAGCCTCAAGACCGTCACCAAGTGGTTCGGCTACATCGACCGACCGGAACGGACGCCGGAGTTCCTGCGACGGGCCTTCTCCATGCTGCGCAGCGGCCGGCCGGGTCCCGTGGTGCTGGCGGTGCCCAACGCGGCCGCCATCTACGACGAGACCGCCGACCCCTACTTCCCGACGCGGGCGTACAAGTCGGCGCCGGACCCGTCGGACGTGACCCAGGCCATCGACCTGCTCATGGGCGCCGCCAACCCGCTGATCTACGCCGGCGAGGGCGTAATCTACGCCGGGGCGTCGGAGGAACTGGTGGGCCTGGCCGAGCTGCTCAACGCGCCGGTAATCACCACGCTCAAGGCCAAAGGCGCGTTTCCGGAGAACCACCCGCTGTTCGTAGGCGTGCGCGGCGAGCATCCCATCGCCTACCTGAACAAGAGCGACGTCATCCTGACCGTGGGCAGCAGCCTGTCGCCGGGCCGGTTCACCCACGGCATCCCCAACGCGGCGGGCAAGACCATCATCCAGTGCAACCTGGACGACTTCCACCTGAACCGCATCTTCCCCACGCACCACGCGGTGCTGGGCGATGCGAAGTACACCCTGCAGGCACTCGCCGACGAGGCGTCGCGGCGCACCGACGGCGCGGGTCGGGCCGCCGGCAACGTGGTGGCGGAGGTCCGCGAGACCCGTGACGCCGGCCTGGCCGAGTACCGGGAGGCCATGGCGTCCAGCGACACGCCCATCAACCCCTACCGCGTGATGGGGGACATGATGAAGGTGCTGGATCCGTACAACTCCTTCGTGACCCACGAATCCGGCAACACCCGCGACCAGCTGAGCACGGTGTACGACACGCTGATCCCGCGGGGCTTCCTGGGCTGGGGCAACATCTCCACGCTGGGGTTCGGCCTCGCTGGCGTGATGGCGGCCAAGCTGGCCTTCCCCGAGCGGCAAACGGTGGCGGTCACCGGCGACGCCGGCGTTGGCTACATGCTGGGCAACCTGGAGGTGCCGGTGCGCCAGCAGCTGGGCATCACCATCGCCCACGTGGCCAACGGCGGGTTCGCCGGTTACGGCCCGGGGTTCTGGGGCGACGGCCACGACCCCTACACCCACAGCGTCCTTGGTCCCGAGGACGTCAACATGTCCCGGGCCATCGCCGAGCTTGGCCTCTACACCGAGCGGGTCACCGAGCCGTCGGACGTGGTGCCGGCGCTGCAGCGGGCGCTGGCGGCCAACGAGACGGGCCAGCCGTCGTACATCGAGTTCATCTGCTCCCAGTACCCCCGCTACGGCGGCTTCGCCCCGAGCCCGGTGGCGCACTAGGGCTGACGGTACAATGGCAACCAGGCGGGATACCATCCGCCCGCTTGCTTGGGAGAATGTGACCATGAAACTTACGCTGGACATCGACGAGCAGGTCATGGCCAAGGCGAGCAAGATCGCTGACGCGCAGGGCAAGACGTTGGCGGACTTGGTGACGGAGTACCTGACCTCGCTGGCAGCTGATGACGCCGCAGATCGTAAGGCGCAGGCGGCCAAGTTGATGGAGACGTTCGAGCGGGTCAGTCGGGACATGGGCTCTCGTGGCTGGACCAGGGACGACCTGTACGAGGAGCGGCTCGGCAAATATGGCCGATAGGGATTTCTTCGATACCAACATAGTGGTTTACGCCGTCGACCAACGTGATCCGGAGAAACAGACACGCGCAAGAGCGCTACTGACGCACGCGATAGAAAACAACACCGGAGCGCTTTCTACGCAGGTGCTGAGTGAATTCTTCACCGTTTCGACTTCGCGGCGTCGAGTCCCGCAACCGCTATCGCCTGCTGACGCCAGACTAATTATCGAACAGATCAGCGTCATGCCAGTGGTCGCGGTTGATTTGCCACTGGTTCGTAGCGCGGTCGAAGCCTCACAAAGGTATGGAATCGCGTATTGGGATGCGCTCATCATCGCCGCCGCAGAGAAGGCCGGGTGCACTCGCATACTCTCGGAGGATTTGAACCCGGGCCAGATTTACAACGGTGTTCCCGTTTTCAACCCGTTTTGAAGTTTCCGGTTTCCAAGAGGAGACGAATTCCATGCCCAACACAGTGCTCGTAGTCGACATGGTCCGTGGTTTTATGGAGCCGGGGCACAACCTCTATTGCGGGGACGGCGCCCGGGAGATCATCGAGCCGGTGCGGCAGTTGCTGCGGCGGGAGGCCGCGGCGGGCTCGTCGATCCTCTTCGTCTCCGACCACCACCTGCCCGACGATCTGGAGTTCCAGATGTTTCCGGTTCACTGCGTCATCGGGACGGAGGAGCCGGAGGTGATCCCGGAGCTGGGCGAGTGGGTCGACGGCGGGAACGTTATCCCCAAGAACCGATACAGCGGCTTTTTCAATACCGATCTGGCCGACCGGCTCTCCGCGCTGCAACCCGCCAAGATCATCGTCTGCGGGGTGTGCACCGACATTTGCGTGATGCACACCACGTCGGATGCGCGAAACCGGGACTACACCGTCGAGGTGCCCACGGATTGCGTGGCATCCTTCAACGCCGACGCGCACCGGTGGGCCTTGGATCACATCGGCCGGATCCTCGGCGCGCGGGTGGTCTAGCCGCTAGCATCCTTCGACAGGCTCAGGATGAGCGGAAAGGGGGGCGCGTCTAGAGTATCGCGTCGCCCGGTTCGTTGAGCATCGCCTGGCGCAGCAGCGGCACGGGCGGCGCCCCCCACGATAGCGTCGCGTCGTGAAACCGGCGCAGGCTGTAGGCTGACCCTTCCTGGCGACGCCAATCCTGGCGCAGCTTGAGCAGCATCAGCTTGCCCAGGGTGTAGTTCAGGTAGCCCGGGTCGAAGGTACCGCGCAGGGCCTCGCGTCGGGCGGGGTGCTCCTCCATATAGGCGTGGGCCTGGAAGAACTTCGTTGCCTCGTCCACGGTCATGCCCTGGGTGTGCATGCCCAGCGAGCAGAGGTAGCGGCAGTTGCGGACCAGGGCCTCGAGGAGCTGGGTGAGCCACAGCGCGGGGTTGTCCCGTCCGTACTCTGTTTCCAGCATCATCTCCTCGGTGTAGTGCGCCCAGCCCTCGGTGAAGGCGTAGGACGTGGCGACGCGGTTGATCAGCGGCAAGGCGCGCCGGTCGCCGGACCTGTCGTACCGGTTGTGCAGGTTGTGGACATAGTGGCCGGGATAGACTTCGTGGACGCTGACGACCTGCAGCGTGTGGTAGTTGAAATTGGTGAGCCACTCCTCCTGCTGGCGCGGCGTCCAGTCGGGCTCCACCGGGGTCACGTAGTAGAAAGCCTCGGTGGCCACCTCCTCCAGTCCGCCGGGCGAGTCCATGGCGGCGAAGGCGTAGCGCATGAAAGAGGGTGTCTCGGTGACCTGGCACCGCTCCTCGGAGGGCACGCTGATGATGTCGTGGTCGATGAGGGCCTGACGGATATCCTCCAGCATGTTCCGCGTTTCCGGTATCAGGGCTTCGGCGGTGGGATGGTTGGCGGCAACCTGGGCGACGGCTTCCCGCACCGACTTGCCGGGCGCGACCAGCGCTGCCGCCTCGTCCAGGCGCCGGAGGTTCTGTTCCAGGTTGGCCTGGCCGATGGACAGCACGTCGAGCAGGGGAGTGTCGACCCCTTCGCCGACGTGCAGCATCCTGCTGTACAGGCCCCGCCCGATGGCGAAGTCGGGGCGCGTACTCCGTGCCTGGAGCCGTTGGACGAATTCGGTTACGGCGACGGCGGCGGTCTCCCGCGCGGCGTCAAATTCAGCAGCGACGTCGGGGGCGATGGCAGCGCATTCCGAAGACGCATCAGCCAGCCCGGTACCATAGAAGGAGGCCATGCCGCGATAGGCCTCGACGGCCATGTCACGCACGGGTTCTCCGAGCTCGGGTTCGGTCAGCCCATCCAGGGTGGCCAGGAAGTCGGGAACCTGCCGGAGAACAGCGGTCGCCGAGCGCAGCCGTTCGGGCAGCGCCGCGTAGTCCCGCTGCACGTAGCTGCCGACGCCGATGTAGCCGACCTGCCGCTGCGGGTTGTTATGGAGGGTACGCATCTCCTCCAGGTTGAACAGCTCGCGGCGGAGAAACATTTCCAGCAGGCTGCGCGACAGGCGGTCCATCCTGGCTTGCTCGTCAACGCCGCTTGCGTCGTCCGTCGGAATCGCGGAGAGTTGCGCCAGCGTGCGGTGCAGCTCTTCTACCCTGCGACTGACCCTGACACCTGAGAAATCAGGCAAGCGGCCGTCATACTCGTGGCGGCCGATGCGGCTCCCGGCGGTTGGCACGAATTCCCAGTGCTCACGTATGGCCCGCTCGGCGAGGGCGTCTACAGCCTGATTCATGGTACGTTTCTCCGGAGCTCGCGTGCTGAGGACGGCATTGCATAGACGTGGGGGCGACCATCCGGCCGCCCCCGACTTGGCTATAGTCAGCGTTCCGTTACGCAATCAGCTCGCTGATGAGGAACTTGGGGCTGATGTCAGTGAAGTTCGGCACGTCGCCGACAAGTTCACGGCCGTGGGTTTTGAAGCCCTCGTGCACCCCGTCCACGTCGTTGAAGAACAGGTACCCGACCGCGGTGTACAAGGGCGGCGCGTTGGGGTCCGTGTCGGAGATGCCGCGCTCGACGTTGTAATAGCGCATGCCAAAGGTGGTCAGGCGCTCCTGCACCAGGGGCATGTGGGTGTTGCAGTAGTAGTCGAAATCGAAGGATTTGCCCTCTTCGTTCTCGTAGAAAACGGTTACCTTAATCATGCCGTTGTCTCCTGTGACGTTTGGTCAGTGGTACACGTTGGTGCCGGACCCGCCCCCGGCCGCGATGGTCTCGCCGCTGATGGCGATGCTGCGCGGAGACGCGAAGAAGGCCACCACCCACGCCAGCTCTTCGGCGTCGACGATGCGACGGGTGGAGTTGCGCGAGGCGGCGCGGCGCTCGATTTCTTCGACCGTGGTGCCTTCGCGTTCGGCCTGTTCGGCGTACATGGGGCCGCTGCGCTCGGTGCGCGTGGTGCCGGGGTGGACGAGATTGACGCAGACGCCGTCGCCGCCCAACTCCTCGGCCAGGTACTTGGTCAGGTTGGACAGGCCGGAGTTGCGAACGCCGGCGCTCAGGTTGCCCTCGGCCCGACGCGCGGACAAGCCGCCGACGTTGACGATGCGGCCCCAGCCCTGCTGCTGCATGTAAGGCGCGACGGCCCGGGCGCAGCGCAGGTAACCCATCACCTTGGTGTCCAGGTCCAGCATGACGTCTTCGTCGCGGATTTCGGCCAGCGACCCGCGGGCGAGACCGCCGGGAGCGGCAGCGTTGTTCACCAGGATATCGATGCGCCCGCCCAGCGCCTCGGCGGCCTGGGCGACCATGGCGTTCACCTGGTCGGTGCTGGTCATGTCGGAAACGATGGGAACGACCCGGCCGCCGGTGTCGCCGGCGATGTCCTCGGCCGACTCCGACAGGGTATCCGCGTAACGGCCCGTGATGACCACGCTGCAGCCATCGGCGGAGAGCACGCGAGCAACCGCCTTGCCAATACCGCGACTGCCCCCGGTAACGATGGCCGTCCTGCCGTCAAGTTGCAGATCCATACTCGGAGATCCTCCCGGTCAAACTGGCGGCATTGTACACCAGCAAAGGATCAGGGGGCAGGTGTAAGACCCGCCCCCTGGCGCCGGTGAAGAACGACTTTGAAGTGACCGGCTAGCCCACTTGCACGGTGGCTCCGGCCTCTTCCAGCTTGGCCTTGATGCTGTCGGCGTCTTCCTTGTTCACGCCTTCGCGGACGCGGGTCGGTGCGGACTCGACGAGTTCCTTGGCCTCGCGCAAACCGAGGTCGGTAACCTCGCGCACGGCCTTGATGACGTTGATCTTGTTGGCGCCGAAGTCGGCCAGGGTGATGTCGAACTCGGTCTGCTCGTCGGCGGCGGCAGACGGAGCATCGTCGGTCACCACGCCACCGGCAGGGACGGCGGCAACCGCCACCGGGGCGGCTGCGGACACGCCGAACTCTTCCTCGATGGCTTTGACCAGATCGGCCAGGTCCATCACGCTCATGCCCTTGATCGCTTCGAGAACTTCCTGGTTCACTGCCATGACTTTTGCCTCCTGATGGTTGTTCACAACTTGACGTGGGATGATTGTCGCTATTCCGCAGCTTCTGCCGGCTGCAGTTGTTCGATCCTGGCCTGCAGGACGTAGGCCAGGCCGCTGATGGTGGCGTTGAGCACGCTGGCCAGCCCGTAGAGCGGCGACTGCATGGTGCCCAACAGTTGGGCAACGAGGACGGGGCGCGGAGGCAAATCCGCCAGCCGCGAAACGTCCTCCGGTTGCATGGCGTCGCCCTGCTCGACCACCGCGCCGTGAACGGCGAGAGCGCCAGCGCTGGCCTGGGCCGCCTGGTTGACCGCCTTGGCTATGACGGCCGCATCATCGTAGCCCAGCGCGATGGCGGTCTGACCCGTTATGACATCTTTGAGCTGGGGGATTTCCGCAGCGTCGGCGGCCCGGCTGAGCAGGCTGTTCTTGACCACGACGAACTCGACGCCGCCGTCAATCATCCTGCGCCGGAGGTCCACCATTTGGTTGGCATTCATGCCGGAGTAGCCTGTGGATATGATGATGGAACTGCGTTCCAACTTGTCCTTCAGCTCGGCGACACGATCGATTTTTTCCTGGGTTGGCAAAGTAAGCTCCTGGATAACAACGGTCAAAAAGAAAACCCGCGCTCCGAGACGTGGGCGCGGGCGGTTCAGCGCGCGTAACCTACGGGGCAGCAACGCTGGTCATCCACATAAGCTCCGGTTCGATCCGGCGCTGTGCCTCGGCGGGCGGCAGGCGCTGCCATTATTCCCATCGGGAACCCGCTGTCTCGGGCGTAATAACGGTATTCGATTGCGTGGATCAGTCTAGCATCCCCTCCCGGGATTGGCAACGTCCGGACACGGCTCAGCGCCCGGCGCCAAAGCCCTATTCGGGTTTCATCGCCTGGAGAGTTCCCACGTCAACGGAGATGCCGGGCCCCATGGATGAGGTGACGTAAGCCGACTTGATGAATGCGCCCTTAACCGCGTCCGGACGCTCGCGCATGACGGAGTCCATGAAGACGGTAAGGTTGTCCATCAGCGCTTCGGTCTCGAAGGATGACTTGCCAAACTGGCCGTGAATGATGGCGGTCCGGTCAGTGCGAAACTCCAGACGGCCAGCCTTGGATTCCTGGATGACGCGAGGCAGGTCACGGGCGGGAACCAGGGTACCGGTACGCGGGTTGGGCATCAGACCACGGCGGCCCAGAACGCGACCCAGTCGGCCGATCTTGGACATAATCTCGGGGATCGCCAGCCCCACGTCGAATTCGACCCAGCCGCTTTCTACCTGGGCGATCAGATCGTCGTCGCCCACGTAGTCGGCGCCGGCCTGGCGCGCGATATCGGCGGCTTCACCGTTGGCGAACACCAGCACGCGCACCTGCTTGCCCAGACCGTGGGGCAGGACGGTGACCCCGCGAACCTGCTGCTCGGCGTGGCGCACGTCGGCGTTGGTGCGAAGATGGACCTCAATGGTCTCGTCGAACTTGGCGGTGGAGAGTTCCTTCACGAGGTCGATGGCTTCACGGGGCTGGTAAACGCTGTCCTCCGGAACACGCTCGGCAACGGTGGTGTAGCGTCGGCTGTGCTTGGGCATTATCGATTCTCCCTGGTGGCGTTTCCGGGAACTGAGCGGAGATGGCCTCAGTCGTCTTCGACCGTGATCCCCATGCTGCGAGCGGTGCCGGCGATGATGTTCATGGCCTGTTCGACGGAGTTGGCGTTCAGGTCCTTCAGTTTCTCCTCGGCGATGCCGCGAAGGACATCGCTGGTGACGGTAACGCCGATGGGCGCACGGGCGTCACCCTGTCCCTTCTCAATGCCCGCGGCGCGGCGCAGCAGGTCCGATGCGGGAGGCGTGCGGGTGACGAAGGTGAAGGAGCGGTCCTGGTACACCGTCAGGTGGACGGGCACGATGGTGCCGGACTGGCTGCCGGTGCGTTCGTTGTACTCCTTGACGAAGGCCATGATGTTGACGCCGTGCTGACCCAGCGCCGGTCCCACTGGCGGCGCGGGCGTGGCCTTGCCAGCTTCCAGCTGCAGCTTGATGACGGCGAGTACTTTCTTTGCCACTGATGGCCTCCGGTTGTCCTAAATTTATGCGGGCGGGCCGGCGCCCGGCTTTCGGGGTGAGATCAGGCCTTTTCAACCTGGGTGAAGTCCAGCTCCACCGGGGTCTCGCGACCGAAAACGGAGATCAGAACCGTGACCTGTCCACGGTGTTCGTCCACCTCTTCGACGCGGCCCAGCATGTCGGCGAATGGGCCCTCGGAGATCCGCACCGTGTCTCCCTGAGCCATGCCGATGACGGCGCGCGGCTCTCCGGAGGCGACGCGGTCCAGGATGTCCTCGACCTCGCGATCGTCCAGCGGCACGGGACGGGGGCGGTCGCCGCCCTCTTCCTCGGCGGAAATGAACCCCGTCACGCCGGTGGTGTTACGCACCAGAAACCAGGCCTCGTCGTCCATCACCATCTGCACCAGGATGTAGCCTGGGAACAGCTTGCGGCGCTGCTTGGTCCGCTCGCCCTTGTTGCGGGTGATCTCGTCCTCTGCCGGCACCTCAACTCGGGTGATCCGGTCGTCCATTCCCAAGCTTTGCCGGCGCAGGTCAAGGTTGCGCTTGACCATGTCTTCCTGGCCGGTATAGGTGTGGACGATATACCAGCGCAGATCGGCGAAATGCGTTGTGGTCATTGTGTCAATCTCAGTGGGGGCAAGAGGAACCACGCCAACGTGCACCGGGAGTTCCGGTCACGCCAGATTTCGAATCGGCTTCGATGGTCCCGCAACAAGACGCGGGGCCGCCGGCCCGGCACAGGTTAGAAAGGCAACTGCCGCAGGCCGATAATGAAGCCCATGCCGAAGTCGAAAATCCGGTCCAACAAACCGAGGAAGAAACCCATGATCACGGCCAACACAATGACGATGACCGTCAGGCGAGCCGTCTCTTCCTTGGTTGGCCAAACGGACTTCCGCAGCTCGGAAGCGGTCTCCCGCAGGAAGCCGATCGGGCCGACCCTCCCCACAGCGCGGGGAGAGATCGGCGACGGTCGTCTGGTTGATGCGCGGGCCACGGGCCGCTACCTCACTTCCCGGTGGACCTGGTGGTTCCGACAGCGGCTGCAGTACTTCCGCAGTTCCATGCGAGTGGTGTGGCTGCGCCGGTTCTTGATGGTCGAGTAGTTCCGCTCGCGGCAGTCGGTGCACTGCAAGGTGATGACCTGCCGGGCGTCAGTGGACTTGCGGGCCATGGGATCACTCCAACAGCTTGGTGAACACGCCGGCGCCGACGGTGCGGCCGCCCTCGCGGATGGCGAAGCGGAGCCCCTCTTCGACGGCGATCGGGGTGATGAGGTTTACGGTCATGGTGATGTTATCACCTGGCATGACCATTTCCACACCGTCGGGCAGGGCGATTTCGCCGGTGATGTCACTGGTGCGGATGTAGAACTGGGGCTTGTAGCCGGTGAAGAAGGGGGTATGGCGACCACCTTCGGACTGGCTCAGGACGTACACCTCGGCCTCGGCACGGCGGTACGGGCGCATGGAGCCGGGGGCAACGAGCACCTGGCCGCGTTCGACCTCGTCGCGGTCCACGCCGCGGAGCAGCACGCCAACGGCGTCGCCGGCTTCGGTGGTGTCCAGCAGCTTGTGGAACATTTCCAGGCCGGTGGCGACAGTCTTGCGCACGTCTCCGGAGCGGATGATTTCCACTTCCTGGCCGACGTTAAGCTGTCCGCGTTCGACACGGCCGGTGACCACGGTGCCGCGGCCTTTGATGCCGAAAACGTCCTCGATGGGCATCAGGAACGGCTGGTCAGTGACGCGGGACGGCTGGGGGATGTAGTCGTCCATGGTGGCGACCAGTTCCCGCACCTGCTCCATGGCGTCGGCATCGCCTTCCAGCGCCTTCAGGCCGCTGACACGGACGATGGGAGTGTCGTCGCCGGGGAAGTCGTAGGTGCTGAGCAACTCGCGCACTTCCAACTCGACCAGTTCCAGCAATTCCTCGTCATCCATCATGTCGACCTTGTTCAGGGCCACGACGATGGAGGGCACTTCCACCTGGCGCGCCAACAGGATGTGCTCCCGGGTCTGGGGCATGGGCCCGTCAGGAGCGGACACGACCAGGACCGCACCGTCCATCTGGGCAGCGCCGGTGATCATGTTCTTGATGTAGTCCGCGTGGCCGGGGCAGTCAACGTGGGCGTAGTGCCGGTTGGTGGTCTCGTATTCCACATGGGCGATGGCGATGGTGATACCGCGGGCCCGTTCCTCCGGCGCGTTGTCGATGCTGTCGAAACTGCGGAAGCTGGCGTTGTTCTCCTGAGACAGCACGCTGGTGATAGCGGCGGTGAGGGTGGTCTTGCCGTGGTCAACGTGACCGATGGTTCCCACGTTGACGTGGGGCTTGGAACGGTCGAAGACTTGCTTAGCCATGGTGGCGGGTTACTCCTTGCTCCTTGTTGGTTGCTTTTTCGTTCGGGCCCGCGGGAAAACCCTGCGGGTTGCTGACGCCGGTGGAGCCCAAGGGCGGAATCGAACCGCCGACCCCGTTCTTACCAAGAACGTGCTCTACCTCTGAGCTACTTGGGCGTGTGGGTAGTGTCTTTCTGTGATGTGGTGGAGGGGGCAGGATTCGAACCTGCGAAGCCCGTCAGGGCGCCAGATTTACAGTCTGGTGGCTTTAACCACTCACCCACCCCTCCATGTGATATCTCCCGGACAGATTATCCAGTCGCGATTTTATCGATTTGGAGCCCCAGAGGGGACTCGAACCCCTAACCTGCCGATTACAAATCGGCTGCGCTGCCAATTGCGCCACCGGGGCGCGGGGTTGGCTCCATTGAGCCTGACCGGCTAGACCGCGCAATACGCTAAAAAGGCCCCGGCAACTTCCGGGGCCTTCCGGTTTTCGCCAATCACTAAACAGGTTACGCAACGCCGCGCAAATTGTCAATGCTATTCGACCATTCGTAACTGATTCGAGACCTCGATCACCATCCCAGGTCGGTCCTGTTTCGCCTGAAAGCGGGGAACAAAATGCCCCGGGATCGACCAGCGCGATCGCAGCGCACATCGCACGGATGACGGTCTTGCCGCCAGATTGGCGCTCAATCCTATACTGTCGTTACCGGAGATTAAATTCGTTCAAAGTAGCGGGTGCGTTCCCAATCGGTGACCGCTCGTCGATAGGCATCTGCCTCGGTCGAGAAGAAGTGCGCGTAATGATCGACGACATCAGCGCCGAAGGCTGACCGGGCCAGTGCGCTGTCCTCGAAATTCCCGATAGCCTCTTCCAGGCTCGACGGCAGCATCGCGGCTTCCGCCGCGGAGTAGACGTCGCCAAGATATGCCGGGGGCGGCTCGATTTGTTGCTCGATGCCGGCAAGACCCGATGCGACAACCGCCGCGTACGCGAGATACGGATTGACGTCTGCTCCCGGGATCCGGCACTCGATGTGCAGGCTCGACCCCGCGCCCACAATACGGAAACCCGCGGTGCGATTGTCAGGGGACCACGCCAGCGCGGTCGGAGCCCAGCTTCCCGCCTGGAAACGCTTGTATGAGTTCACGGTGGGCGCGTAGCAAACCATCAACTCCGGCGCGTAGCGCATCCACCCACCCAGGAACCAGCGAAACTCGTCGGAACAAGCAACACCGGCGAGATCACCTTCTCCTGGGAAGGCGTTGGTCAACTCGCCGTTCTCCTCCCTCCACAGGCTCACGTGGAGATGCGAACTGGAGCCCGCCTGAGTTGCATCCGGCTTGGCCATGAAGGTGACACTGCATCCGAGTTGGTCGGAAATCTCCTTGACGGCCTGCTTGAGCACCACGTGGCGGTCCGCCATTTCCATCATGGGGGCGTAACGGACGTTCAACTCGTGCTGCCCGCGGCCGAACTCCCCCTTGGTGGATTCGACTGGAACTCCGGATGCGGCCAGGTTCCGTCGGAATGCTCCGTTCAGATCCTCGGTGCGGGCCGCCTGCAACAGGTGGTAGTCCTCGATGTACCATCCGGCCTCCCGCAAATCCCGGTATCCGCTCCTGGCCGCTTCGATGTAGGACACGCGAAACTGGTAGTACTCCAGCTCGGAGCCGGCCATGGCCTGAAACCCCGTCGCATCCAACCGATCCAGCTGTTTACGGAGTATGGAACGGGGAGCCACCGGAACCGGGCGGTGGTCGGATTGCAGTTGTGCATCGCAAATCACCAGCGCGGTGCGATCCAACCACGACAGCCGGCGCATCGTCGCCAGGTCCGGCACGAGGTGCACATCACCGTAACCACGATCCCAGTTGGCAAACTCGTACCCGGCGACGGGCTCCATTTCCATGTCAACGGTGAACAGGTAGTCGCAGACATGAGTGCCGCCGGCCACATCTGTCAGGAAAAACGACGCATCAAGGCGCTTGCCCATCAGCCGTCCGTAAAGGTCAGGGAACGCCAGAATTACCGTGTCTATCGAGCCGTCGCCAACCGCCGACCGCAACTCTTCAACACTCAACATCCCCGGTATTTTCGTATCGTGTACCCGCACGCTTGTCGTCTCCATCCCGGGCGTTGGCCAGCCGCGCCGACATGTGGGCTGCCTCTCGCCACGATATCGTTGCGCAAGGCAGCCATTTTAGAGTTATTCGGCGCGACGACGCGCCGACCCAAGGGCCGACCTTTCCTGTGTCCGTGCGCCAATACTCAGCGGATGACGCATTCGCGCGTCGCGCGTCAAACAGGTTTGGGCTGATGGGTCTGGTTCCGGTTCGGCTTTTCGCCGAACATCGTCCTGCCATAGGATATAATCATTGTACTGAGCGGGCGTAGCTTAGTGGTAAAGCCCCAGCCTTCCAAGCTGGCTACGTGGGTTCGATTCCCATCGCCCGCTCCAATCTATGCCCTTTCCCATCGGCGAGGCGTAACGCCGCTTCCCGCTCGGGTGGGTGAACACGAGCCGGATACCTCGGGTGGTCACCTGCGATCACCTTGGCGTGGCCCGGGCCGGGTCGCCGTCAGTCGGTCAGGTTCACCACCGTCACGGTGACCTCCAGTCGGGCTGTGTTACCGGTTTCATCCGTGGCTCCCACGATCACCTGGTAATCGTTGTCGCGGTCCCGATCCTCCGGCTCCTCGTAATCAGGCGCGTTGGCGAAAGTCAGTTCGCCGTCCTTGCTGATCTGGAAAGCGTCGGCGTCCGTGCCCGACAGCCCCCATGACACATCGGCTCCCTCCGGGTCGGTGGCGCGGTAGGTGTACAGGGATGAGGTGGAGTTCTCCCGGTAGGTGAATGAGTTCGGGCTGCCAGACCGGAACTCGGGCGGCTTGTCCACCGATTCCACCGTGACCACCACCTCGTGGTAGCCGTAGACGCGCCCGTCGGAGGCGCGGACGGTTACCTCGTAGACGCTATCCCGGTCGGAGTCGGCGGGCCGCTCGGAATCGGGCGGGTTGCGGAAGGTGAGTTCCCCGCCCGAGTTGATGGTGAAATCGCCTCCGTCCCGGCCAGAGGTGTTCCAGCGGGTGATGTCGGCCGCGGTGTCCTCAGGATCCGTGCCGGTGTAGGTAGCCAGCACGGCCTCGTGGTTCTCGAAAACGTTGAGGTCGTCCCGTCCAGAGATTTCCGGCCTTTCGTTGACCTCGGTAACGGTGATGGCAACGGCCAGGACTCCTTCGTTCGACCCGTCGGATGCGATGACCGTGATCTCATACACGTTGTCTAAGTTGGCGTCGGCGGGACGCTCGTGATTGGGTGGGCTGCTGAAGTACAGCTCGCCCGTTTGGGAGATGGTGAAATCGTCTCTGTCCGTCCCCCTCACCGACCAGGTGAACACCGTGTTCCGGTCAGCATCGGTTACGCGGTAGGCGTACAGGCGCGTGGTGACCGGGGTGTTCTCCCGGTATCTCAGCGCGCCACTGCCCGTCACAACCGGCGCCGACTCGTTCTGGTCGGTGACCGTCACTGTGACTTCCAGGGACCCGTAGTAGCGGCCGTCCGAGACCTGCACCGTCACCTGGTACACGTTGTCCCGGTTGGAGTCAGCTGGCCGGTCGTAGTCGGGGGTGCTGCGGAAGGAGAGCACTCCGTCCTGTGTGATGGTGAAGTCGCCGCCGTCGGTTCCCGAGGTGCGCCAGTTGGACACGACGATAGACGGGTCTTCTGGGTCGGTGGCGGACAAGGTTGCGCCGGTGAGTTCCTGGCCCTCGGCCACTGTGTAGATTGTCGTGCCGAAAATCTCCGGCCCTTCGTTGACCTCCGTAACGGTAACGGCGATGTCCAAACTGGCGGAGCGGCCTCCACTGTCCGTCGCCACCACGGTGAGCCGGCAACGGATCGGACCCGACATAGGCCAGGGTTGCAGTGAATGTCTCGTCCGCCTCGTCACCGCCGCCGCTGGCGATATTCACGGTGAATTCCCGGGTCGCCAGGTAGCGCTGCCCGCGTCGCGCGAAATCCGACTGACTGAAGGTGCGTCCTTGTGTCTGAGCGAAATAGTCGTTCGAATCTGCGGTGCCGTCGGCAGTGTTAACGGCCGCGTCGAACGAGAAATCGGACGGCACCGTTTCGTCGCGGTCCGTGGTCGCGATAGCCTTGAGGGTGACGGCGCCACCGTCTTCGTTGACGTCCAGCGCGGTGTCTTCCCACTGCAGCGTCACGCGCACGCTGGTGTTGGTCGGGGTTCCCGTTTCGGTTTCGGACCACGGCCCCGGTCCGCCGGCGTTCACCCCCTCACCTGCACGTCGTACTGCACCCAGTTGGTCAGTCCATCTATGGTATATGGATGCCGGGTTGACCCGTAGGACCACACACCGATCTCGACCGTCCAGTTTGCGTCAATCGCCTCGTCTTCGCTTGTCCTGATATGGCGCAGGTCGTATGAAGTTACCGGAACTGGTTGGTGCTGACCGCAGGGGCCCACTGGACGTCCATTTTGCCGCCGCCCGGGTCGGCTGTAATGTCGGTGATGGTGGGCGCGTTCGGCACGGTGATCACCGTGCCGGAGGTTGACCACGGGTGCTCGGTGGAGCCGACCACCGCTCGCAGTTGGATGTCGTGTGACCTCCCGTACCCCAGGAACGTGGTTGGCACGAGGGTGTATTCCAGGGTTCCACCTCCGGTCGACCAAATGGCATCAACCGTGGTCCAGTTGCTGAGGTTGGAGAATTTGCGCCGGAGATCGTAGGACGTGACGGTACCCAGGGCGGAGTCGGCGGGCGGGGTCCACTTCACGATCAGTGTCTGCCCGACGGAAGTAACGGATGTGATGGTCGGTGCGTCCGTGGAGCCAGTGGTCACTTTAGCCGTCGCAGACCAGTCGCCGTCGCCTTTCGCGTTCACCGCTCTTACCCGCACGTCGTACTCGATGGTGCCTTCCAAGCCGCTGACCGCGTACTGGCGCGCGCTTGACCCGGTGGCGGCGGATGCCCATTGACCGTCGGACTTGTCGGTGGCGTCGCTGCGTATGTGGTGCACCTGGTATCCGGTTATCGCCGATGCTCCGGGGTCGGCGGGTGTTTTCCATTCCACCGTGAATCCGCCCGAAGTCGGTTGCACCTCGTCGATAACCGGCGCCAATGGCCCCGTGCCGTGGCCGAAAACCGTGATGCGCCAGTCGTCCAGAACTCCCGGGTCTCCTGATATATGGTCGGTGACGCGCAGCGTCCACTCTCCGGCGGCGCTCTCGCCGAGATGCCGGGCCGAACCGAGCCGGAAGGGATGGTTCACGTGAGCAAAGGGGACGTCCTGGCCGAATTGTGATCGATCGAAGTACGGAGCCAGTTTGGAAACCCTCCCTGCGGGCGATACCAGCTCAACGTCAAGGTCCCGAAACGAATCATGGTCGAAATGCGCATCGACATGGATGTACTCAATGAATTCAACGTAGCCGTTCAGGGTCAACTTGCTGGTCACCGGGGCGCCCGGGTCGGTAGCCGTCGCGTCGGGGATGGACAGGTCGATTCGGCCGGACTGAACGGTGGACTTGCGCAGGGCTGGGACGTTGGTCCAACTGCGCGCCAGGTTCACGGCGGCCTGGGCGTCGACCACACCGAAGTCGTATTCATGGTTGACGTTGTACGTACCGGTGGCGCCGTATTTCGAGCCGCCCGTTTCCCAACCGGAGTTCGCAGCGTCGTTCTTGCGCGCCGAAGCGGCCAGGATGAGTTTCACGTCGCGCCAGGTGAGCGCGTTGTTGGCCTTGCGGATCAGTGCAGCCACGCCGGACACGATGGGCGCGGCCGCGCGGGTGCCGCCGAAGCCGGTGGTGTACCGGTTGCCATTGGTCGTAGTGGCGATCCCCGCTGCTCCACTGTCGTCGGAAGGCGCGCACACCCACAGGCTCGCGCCTTGTTCGGAGTAGTAGGTGCGCTTGTCGTCCTGGTTCACGGCGCAGGCAGCCGTCACTGCGTAGAAATTATTGCGCTCGTCAAGCGTGGAATAGTCGCCGTTCCGCGCGCTGTTGCCGGCCGACCACACAAAGAAAACGCCTTTCCCGCCATAGCCCGAGGTTGCGGCGTTTTCGACTGCTTCCTCCCACAGGCTGGTTACAAACTCCGGCGACCCATTGTCTCCGTATCCCCAGCTGTTGTCGGACACCGCCGTGGAATCTGCGTTCAGCGAAACGGCCACGAGCACATCACCCAGGCCACCTGCAGCGAGCAGGTTGTAGCCATAAATCGTCGCCTGCGGCGCGACGCCCCGCACCCTTATCGAGTTGTTCTCGGCAGCTATGACGCCGGCCACCGCGGTCCCATGGGTTCGGAATGGATGGTAGATGCCGCCCAGGGCGGCGAAGTCGTGATTCCTGGACGTGTCAACGTTGCCCGTCAGGTCCTCGTGCTGGTGGTACATCCCGTCGTCGACCACCGCCACGGTTATGCCTGCTCCCAGGTTCCCGCTGCTCCAGACCCCCTCCACGTTGATGTCCTCGGACGAGCCGTACCCGAAATTTCCGTCATCCTGAAGGTGCCACTGGCAGCCGTACCAAACGTCGGAGATGCCGTCCCGCGAGATATCCTTGCAGTTTTCCACCACCCTGGCGAACGGGAAGTCCTCGGTTGCCAGGATGGTGTACCTGACCGTGCTGTTCCCATCGCCCGTCACCTTCAGGTAGTAAGTGCCGGCGTCGAGTTCGTGGGCGATACCGAAACTGATGAGGTTTGAGAAATGCTCTTCAAAATCAACGGCGAAGTCAGCTTCAATCGCGGTTTCGCTGCTGTCCAGCAGTTCCGCATCGACATCGGTGGCGGAGCCATTGGGCGCAGCCCAGATCTGCACGTAGGTCGTATCGTCGACGGTGATGCTGAAATAGTCGGAATCGCTGGCAGAGGTGATGTTGCCGCCGACCGCATCGTCCAGGGTGATCGCCTGCGCCGCCGTCGTTGAGCTGCCTGGGTTGCCGGCCGCGGTGGCGTAAACCGTGTACCCGCCGGAGGTCCGCCCCTGGTGGCTGCTCACCTTGAGGCTGTACGTTCCCGCGTCGAGGGTCCGTCGGATCACGAAACCCTCGGGCTTGGGAAAGAGGTTGCCATCGTTATTTTGGGCAACCACGACGTTTCTGGCATCCAACAACTGGGCGGTGGTGTCTGGAGCTCCGAATGCGCGCAGAATGACGTCGGTCCGTTCCGTGACCTTCAGGTCGAAATAGTCGCTGTCGTCAGGGGGGTCGATTATCCCGTTGACGCTGCCACCCAGCGTCAACTCCGTAGCGTCAGTCGGGCCGGTGGTGTCGCTCGCCGGCACGAGCCGGAGCACGTATTCGCCCGTCGCCGGCCCCGACCCGATGACCCTGACGTAGTTCGTCCCGGCCTCCAGCGTGTGCCGGATGAGGAAGTTGTGTGGCTCCGGCAGTTCGGGGCTGTCGCCGACGGTGGCGATCGCGACGCCGTGACCGTCAAACAGGGTGCCGGTGGTGTCCAGGCTACCCTGGGTGAAGATCCGGAATTCCATGGGATCGGAAGCCTGAACGTCGGTGATCACCAGCTTGAAGTAGTCCCAGTCGGAAGAGTGGGTAACTCCATCGCCCATAGCGCTTGCGTCGATCCTGCCCCAGAAATAGTTGCCGCGCATGGGATCGAGTTCGCCGGAAGTTCTGGTTTCGAGGGAAATTTCCTTGGCGTTAGCCAGGTCCTGACCGGGATCCGCGGGCGTCGCGCTAATCGTGTCCGACCACGGGCCGTTCCCGAAAGAGTCCGCGTGACGCGCCTGGACATCGTACTCGGTGCCGTTGGTCAGCCCGGGGAGATGCTCCAGAACCGCAGGAGCGACCGGCAAAGACCCGCCGAGCATGACGCAAGGGCCTCCTCGCGCGCCCGTTAGCGCCCCGCAACCTTGCACCCGGAGGCAACCCCCGGCGCGGCAAGAGCAACCCGGGCTTCTGAAGCCGCGCGCGAACACCCCAGGGGTGACGGAGTGGGATAGATCCTCAAACGCTGACCGTCTCACACGCAACCGCGACGCTGCGACGCGGTCGGTATCGGGTCGATCACCTCCCGTCATCGACGCGTCGGGATCCAGGCTCCACGCTGGAGACCCGCGCCGACTACCTGGCTGGGCTGGAACAGAGGGCTCTTGACGCGGTCACCCAGGCCATGGAGTAGACGAGCGTTTCCCGTCGCGTCTCTGTCCCCGGCGTCGCGTGCCCAGCGCGACCTGAATTCCGAGCGAGCCCAAAGAAAAGGCCCGGGCGCTTGGCCCGGGCTTATCGTTCCCCGCCCAATGAGCATACGCGACAGTTTCCCATCGCCCGCTCCGTTTTATGGCCCGGATCGCATCAAGGGCGTAGGGCTAACCGGCGACGGCGGTAATGCTACGGTCACCGATGGGCTGGGGCGGCCGGTTGTTGGGTCCGCCGGTCAGCGATTGCAGTATGTCCACCTGGTCCTGCGATACCGTCCCGATGTACCGCATGACCATCCACCGCACCCCTTCCGAGCACGGCGGCGTGGTCAGCGACCCGGTATATCCGTAGTAGCCGCTATCCGAAGGCGCGTACTCCGCAGCGTCCGGCCCGCCCCCGATGTCGGCTTCCACCCCGGTCGCCGGAGCCAGGCCCAGCAGGTCTTCCACCAGAGGGCTGGCGCCGCCAAGACGGAACAGCAGGCCGACCACAGCCAGGTTGCCGCCAGTGTCCTGGTGCACCAGGTGAAGCTCAGCCGCGAAACTCTCGCCATCCAGCAGGTGCTCCCCCGGAGAATGGTAATGAACCCCCAGCAACTCGTACCGGCGTCCTCCCACCGACACTCCGCTGCCGGGGTCAAAGTCCAAGTAGACGGTGTGCCCGTTGTTGCGGGCCTGCACGGCGGCGGTCGTGTAGTCGAACGTCACCGGTTCAGTTCCGCCCGATACGTATCCGGTCAAGTTCACCGGCGACTGCTCAACCCCCGCGGAGCACAGGCTGTAGTCGGAGGACAGGCAACCCCAGTGTTCCGGGCCCTTGTCCCCGGTGTACCCCCACTGGGGGTGGCTGGCGGTAGACATCAGGCGGCCTGCAGGGCTTTGACCGCGGCCTGCTGAAGGGCGTCCGCGTCCAGCGTGGCACGGAGTTCACCGGCGTCATCCTGGCCGAAGCTCTCTTCCACGCGGAACTCGTCGATCAGGGCCGCGATGGCGTCATGGCGCTCGGTTTCGGTGGCGTCCGCCAGCGCGGTCAGCCTGCCGTCGGCGATGTGCCGGTCGATCTCGGCGGTGAGCAGTTCTTCCTCCACCACGCGGCGCTGGATGAGGCCGATGTTCTGCAGGTTGCGCCCGAGGTAGCAGCCGCCGAACTGCATGATTTCGCACTCGCGGCCCTCGAGGCCATCGATTTCCGCGAACCAGTGGTAGCGGGGCTCAAGCTCGTGCTCGCTTAGGTAGTCGCGCACTTGTTGGTCCTCGGAAGCCGGTTCGGACGGATCAAAAACCAGCTTGACCGTGTGCATCATCAGGCCGGCAGGTTCAACAGTGATGTACATCTCATCCTCCGGGTGCGGGTCGTGGCGAAAGGGCTGGTCTCACTGGGGCTTACTTCGGTTTCAGATCTGGGTCTAACCCTCGACCGCGCGGATGATGCGATCGACGTTTTCGGGACCCGGGGTGACGGTCTTGTTGTCCACCAGTCGCATGGCCTCGACGATAGCGTCGTGGTATGGAGTCGCAACCCCGGTCTCGCGGCCCTTCTCGCAGATGAGCCCGTTCATGAAGTCGATCTCGGACCTCCGTCCCTTGTGGACGTCCTGGGCCATGGAGGCCAGCCAGTTCACCCGACCGCCGGACTGGGACAGTTTCCCGTCCAGTTCCTCGAACACGTCGCCCGTGTCGGCGTCCGCCCAGAATTCGGCGGGGGTGCCGTTGATCTCCACGACGCGGAGACCCTGAGCGAGGCCCACCTGCGCCCCTTCCTTGGCCAGGTTGATGCGGATGCGACGGATCCTGGCGTCGCCGGCCATCTCCTGGCTGCCCAACTGGCTCATGGCCGATATGGCGTTGCCCATGCCGTTCTGGCAGAGCTTGGCCCAGCGTTCGCCGGGCAGGTTGTCGGTGGCGTAGGCGGCGTCGATGTGATCCAGCTTGGCGGCGAGGGCCTCCGAACGGGGAGTGACCGCGCCGGTGAATTCGCCGATGCGGAACACGGTGTGGCCGTGGTCGCGCCCGGGAGCGCCGCCGCGGTTGACATGGGCCGGCTCCCAGAGGGCCACCTCGATGTGCGAGGCGATGCATCCCAACTGCCGGTCCTCGCCCACGATGTTGGCGATGGTCGGGTCGTTCCAGCAGTTCTGGATGGACACGAAGGCGCCGTCGTCCTTGACGTACCGCTTGACGAAGTGTGTGGCCCACTCGGTGTCATAGGACTTGACGGTGATGAAGGCGTAGTCGAAGGGCTCGGTGATGTTCTGCGCGTCGGTGAGGTGCATAGCGTTGACGGGCACCGTGAAGTCGCCCTGGCTGCCGCTGGCGCGGAGGCCCTCGGCGCGCATCTTCTCGACGTGCTCGGGCCACATGTCGATGAAGGTGACGTCGTCTTCGCCGGCTTGAACGAGAAAAGCGCCGACATAGCTGCCCACGGCGCCGGGACCCATGATTACGATGCGGTCTGCCATGATGTCATCTCCGGGATGGTTTGGGGTTTCTGAATGCCGGGGGTTAGCCCTCGGTTGGGGGCGGGAAATACTCTTGCAGCAGGTCGATGCCATCGCTGACGGTGCCTGCAGATTGGCCTACCATTGCATCGGTCAGATTGCCTTCATAGAAATGAGTATGAAGGCCGCTGACCAGCGTGGCCGTATCGTTCAGCATACTTTCCGCATCCGGGTTCAATTGTCCGACCAGGGACGCCAGTTCGCCGGCTACCCGGTAGATCCCGACGTGACTGGACAGTTTTATCTGGTGGTCGGCGCCGATGGCCTTGACGATTTGCGTGAAAGCGCCCCAAGATTTTTCGGCGGCCTGCAGATAATCGCCTTCGTCCAGACTGTGATGAACGTGCTGCCGGTAATGCGCCAGGTTCGCGCGATAGGTTTCCGCGTGGGCTGCTGCATCTTCTTCGGACAGCGAGGTGTCCCAGCGTGGGGAAAAGGCGGTGCGGATAGCGGCAACAACCTGCTCGTTGGTGAAGGTCGGCTGTGGCGCGTTCACGACATGATCTCCGGACGGCGGCGACAAGGCTCCGCCTCTGCATTTTTACAGGGGCGGAGCGGATTTGTCCATTCCCGGCCGTCGGCAGCCGGGGCTATGGAATTGCGACTACGAGTTGACGAAATCGGCGATGACCTGCGGTACGGAGGCGTCGAAGCCCACCACGTCCAGCATCCCGGCGTCCTTGGGGTCCGCGATGCTGAACTCCGTAGCCGTCATGGCAACGACCGCCATTTTGGCAGCAATGCCCGTCTTGTCGCGGTACTGGCGCAGTGCTTCAGCGGGGTGGATGCGCCCGGCCCAAGTTTCGTTGTCGGTAAGGACGACAAAGCAGTCCACCGGGATTTGCTTGCGAACGGCGTCCAGCATGGGCAGGGCGCAGTCGGTGCCACCCCACGGCAGGCGGTCCGTCTTGCGCATGGCGTCGGTCAGGCTGTCAGTGGCAGCGATTTCCAGCGGCATCATATCGTAGTCGACATGAAAGCGAGATCCGAAAAAACGATTAGCGAAGGCGGCGCCGTTGCCGTCGGCGAAAGCGGCCATATAGTAGTTGCTCTCCCGCCGAGCAATCGCCATGGCCATAGCGGCGGCGGCCATACGCGGCGTCAACCCGTCAACTCCCGCCACGGAGCCGTGCGCCATGGAACCCGACACGTCGATGCCCAGATAGAATCGCCGGCCGGTTTGCGGCGCGAAGGCGAAGGACTTATCGAAAGCCGCGTCCAGCGCGTCCACCACCGCCGGCACGGGAGTCCACGTGTTGCGTCCCCTGACGCCGCGGCCGGACTTGTAGGTAGTCAGGGCGGACAGGATGGCGATGGGGTGTATTCGCGCCGCTGGCAGCCCGTCGGCGTCGTTCAACCTGGCGGCAACTTGACCGGCGGCGTCGGACATCGGGGAAACGATGCCGAGGCGGGTTAGCGTGGCCAGGTTCCTCAGCATGGCCGTCAGGGGCATCTTTTCGAACAGGGCTTCCCAAACTACCGTTTCGCCCATGACCTCGCCGGGGATCATCTCCCAGGTCATGTCAAATTCGCGGATGGCATCGGCAACCAGGGCTGGATCATTCACGTACTCCAGAACGGATTCGTAAGCGCGGATGATGTCATAGCGGCGGTCATCGTCCGGTGGCGCGCTGCCCTGCGTTACCCAGGCGTATAGGGCGTCAAAGTCGGGATTGTCCTTGCCCGACGGGTGAGCCTTGCGGAGCAGGTCCCGGTGAGTCCAGCCGTTGCGCTGGCGGTATTTGACCATCTGGTAGGCTGCCGGGGCGACTCCGCCCTGGGCTTCGTACCAGGCGCCGATGGCGCGTCGCAGACCCTTACCCCAGCCGCGCATGGCGTCGGCGTACTCTACGAAGCGGAACAGGTGACTGCCGGTGCGGGCGACCTGAGGCAGGACGGACAGCGCGTATCGGCGAACGTTGTCGCCGCCGAAGGACGCTGCCATGGCCAGCACAAAGAGGGGTGGGCCATTCCTGGGCGCGACACCCCGGCTGGCGCGGACAGCCTCGTCGATGACCCGGTGGCCGTCGATTTCGACGCACCGTTTGACGGCATCGGCGTTCTCGACCGTCAGCTTGCGCTCCGCCGCATAGTAGCTGCCGCCCTCTGATCCTAGAACCAGGAAACGGCGCAGGCGTGTAAAGTCGTCTACGGGAAAAACCATGCCGCCGGCGGAATTTTGGACCATGTCGCCCTCGCGTCCGGGCAAAGGCTCCGACTGCGGGGTGGGAACGCCGTACACCTGGTTCAGATAAACCATGACGACCTCCTGCGTGGCGAAAATAGAGCCGAGGTCATCGGCTCTAGGTGTTGCGGGTAAGAAACGCCGGTGGAAGGTCGCCCAGTTGGCAGCTTTCCACCGGCGTTGGCTCACCGGGGTTCGCACGGATAAGGGGCGCCGACAGGAGCTCCGAAGCATAAAGCCCCGGGGTAGGACTTGAACCTACTCAGCAGAAATCTGCCTTATACCGATAACCCGTCAACTTCGACCCGTGCGGTGCGGCGAAACGCCGCGAAACAATTATATCAGGCCCTACATCGCCACCACCCGCGCGTCGTCCACCTGCGGCAGGGCTCGGATTTCAGCCAGCACGTCCTCTCCTATGGGGTCGTCGAGACCCACGACCATCATGGCCTGGCCGCGCGGGGCGATGCGGCCCACTTCCATGAAGCTGATGTTGATATTGTGGCGGCCGGCCGTGGTGCCCACCGCTCCGATGATGCCCGGCTGGTCCTGATTGTCCACGAACAGCATGTAGGGGGCAGACGGTGCGACGTCCATCCAGTACTCGTTGACGCGCACCAGGTGGGGCTCGTCGCGCAGGGACGTGCCGGCGATGGTGATGTCGTCGCCGGTGGTGTGCAGCGTCGCGGTGATGAGGCTGGCGTACTCGCGGCTGTCTCCCGAGGTCTGCTCGGTGACCTGGAGGCCACGCTGCTGGGCGAGCACCGGGGCGTTGATCATGTTGACCGCCTCCCCGCTGACCTGTCCCAGCAGGCCGACGAGCGCCGCCGCCTTCAGGATGGCGGTATTGTGCTCGGCAATCTCGCCCTGGTACCGGAGAGTGACACCAACGAACTGACCCCGGGCCATGCTGGTGAGCAAACGGCCCACCATGGACGCCACCGGCACGTAGGGGGCGAGGATGGCGTGTACCTCGGGCGATACGAATGGCGCGTTGACGGTGTTACGGGCGGGCTTGCCCTCCAGCACGGCCAGCACCTGCTCGGCGGCCTCGATGGCGACCTCGCGCTGGGCTTCCTGGGTGGACGCGCCCAGGTGCGGCGTGGCGACGAGCCGGGGGTGTTTCAGCAGAGGCAGGTCGCCCGGCGGCTCGTTGGTGAATACGTCCAGAGCGGCGCCGGCCAGATGCTCGCTTTCCAGGGCATCCAGCAGCGCGTCATCATCAACCAGCTCGCCACGGGCAACGTTGATCAGGCGGGCGCCGGGCTTCATCTTTGCCAGCTGCGGCGCGGAGATCAGGTTGGTCGTGCCGGCGGTCAGGGGAGTGTGCAGGGTTATGAAATCTGCCCGGGCGAGCACTTCGTCCAGGGACATTACGGCCACGCCCATACGCGCAGCGAAGTCGGGAGCGACAAACGGATCGTACGCGATCAGGTTCATGCCGAAGCTGGCCGCCCGGCGAGCGACCTCGGAGCCGACGCGACCGAGGCCGACGATGCCCAGCGTCTTGTTGCGGACCTCGATGCCCATAAAGGCCGACCGCTGCCACTGTCCCTCTTTCATGGAGGCGTAGGCCTGCGGCACGTTGCGGGCCAGAGCCAGCATCAGGGCGACGGTGTGCTCGGCGGCGGCCACCGTGTTTCCAATGGGCGCGTTGACCACGGCGACACCGGCTCGGGTGGCGGCGTCAAGGTCGATGTTGTCCACACCGATGCCGGCGCGGGCTACGACCTTGAGGTCACAGCCAGCGGCGATCACCGGTTCAGTGACCCTGGTCTCGCTGCGGACCACCAGGGCGTCGTAACCGGGGATGGTGGCGATGAGTTCTTCGGGGGAGAGGCCGCGCTTCACGTCGACGGGGACGTGCTTTTTGAGCAGGTCGATGCCTTCGGCGGCGACGTTGTCAGTAATCAGTACTTTGGGCATGAGAACAAAGAGCCTCCGCACCGCGACTGCGCTGAAAGGCGCGAAATTTGTGCTCGGAGAGCAGCCCGTACACGGCGCAATGACACCCTCCGGCGGCGGTGGTAGCATATCGATGGTAGCACAAAGGCTCTTTAACTGTCAGCCGAGAGGCCTCACACGGGCCATTCGTCCGGCGTGCCAGATGCGTTCGTACACGGAGGCAATCCAATGATCAAGGACTTTTCGGTGCTTTATGCCGGCCATGTGCTGGAAGGCGACGGCATCGGTTTCGACGGCGTTCCCGCCAACGACCGGTGGTACGACAACGACCGGCTCTCCATGGCGCTGGACATCGCGCGGGAGGCTGCGGTCTTCCTCGACGACCTGGGGTTCGACATCCTCTGGATGGCGGAGCACCACTTCCAGCGCGAGGGATACGAGTGCATCCCCAACCTGCTCATCATGAGCCAGTACCTGGCCCAACACACCAACCGGATCAAGTTCGGGTGCGGGTTCAACATCCTGCCCATGTGGCATCCCATCAGGTTGGCTGAGGACTTCGCCATGGTGGATATCCTCACCGGCGGTCGGGTGGTTTTCGGCATCGGCCGGGGTTACCACACCCGGGAGGTTGAATCCTTCGGCGCGCCCATGATCGACGGCGACGCCAACCGCGAGCTGTTCGAAGAGCAGTTTGAGATCATGATGAAGGCCTTCAACGAAGAGTCTTTCTCCCACCAGGGCAAGCACTACACGATCCCGCCGGACATTCCCTATCGCGGGTACGACCTGAAAGAGGTGACGCTGGTGCCGCGCCCCAAGACTCGGCCGGTTGACGTCTGGCAGCCCATCGTCAGCGCGTCGGACCGGGCGCTGGACTTCATGGCCAAGTGGGGAATCAAGGGTGTCATCCTGGGCACGGGCGAGCAGTACGTCGAGGAGTGGGTGCAACGCTACCAGGCAGCCAACCAGCGGGCCGGCCGTGACCTTGCCCTGGGTGAGGGCTTGTGCATCGGCCTGTGGGCCATGGTGGACGACACCACTACCGGAGCCCGCCGGCAGCTACAGCCCCTCTTCGAGGAGCACGTCAAGTTCGCCGCGCCGCTGGGGATGTTGCGCTACAGCGACCAGCAGATCTCGGCCACCGGCCCCGGCGGGGTAGCGCGGCACATCGCCGCCGGCACCGACTTCCAGGACGTGATCGACAACCGCGCCTGGTTCGCCGGCAGCCCCGAGGACACCATCGCCTACCTGGAGGAGTTGCAGGACAAGTACCCCGGCCTCGAGCAGATCATGATCGCCTTCCCCATGGGCGCGACCACGTCGCAGTTCAAGGAGCAGATGGGCCGCTTCGCGGCGGAGGTGATACCGCATTTCAAGAAGGCGGGGATTAGTCAATAGTCTGCTCGCGAGGTTTCAGGATCGATGGTTGTACCCACGAAGAATCAACTCCATCGCGTGGTTCTGGAAATAGCGGCGGAGTCTACGGCGCCGTTGTCCCGCAGGGGCATCGTTGAATTATTGTCAACTCGCCTGTCGTTGACCGAGGAAGACATGGTCGAGCAGTCGTCGTCGGGCGTGTTTCGCGTCGCGGACCGCACTGACTGGGCTATGTTTGACCTGCGGCGCGCGGGCTACCTATTCCGGCCTACTCGGGGACGCTTTCTGATCACCGAGGAGGGCAGGGCCGTCCTTGAAATGCACCAAGGCGAAATAACCGACGCGGACTTGCGATCTGTGATCCAAACGAACAAGCCCACGATAGATACCCCACGCGAGGAAGAAGCCGGACCGCGCGCAGTTACCGGTATATTCGACGAGACGCCCCTAACTCTTATGCAGAGTAGCTTCGCGACAGTGCAAGAGAATCTGGCGCAAGAATTGCTCGACAGTATCCGAGGCATTTCTCCAGAACGGTTCGAGCGGTTAGTGATCCATCTCCTTGAATGCATGGGCTATGGCCAAGGTCAGGCTGTAGGCCGTAGCGGAGACGGTGGCATCGACGGCATCATCAATCAGGACGCCTTAGGCCTCGAAAAGGTTTACGTTCAAGCCAAGCGATACACCTCCGGTTCAGTTGGAGAACCTGAGATACGCAACTTCGCTGGGAGTATGATCGCGCGTGGAGCGACCAAAGGCGTGTTCATAACCACCAGCGGGTTTAGTAACACCGCCAAACAGACTGCCGCGAACGTGTCTCAACGCAACGAAACAATCCGGCTGGTAGACGGCAACGAACTGGCCCAACTCATGATCCGTCACAGCGTGGGCGTAGTCACCGAATACACCTACGAAATCAAGAAGCTGGACGAAAATTACTTCGCCGAGGAAATCTGACGGGCCGTTAGGCCGGTTGGGGTGTATCATGGCCCCCACCAAACCCAACCGCCCCCGCTCAGGCTGACCCACCGCAGGAGGCTATTCCATGTTCCTGATGCGTTTTACCGAACGGGCCTACGTGAACTACACCGAGGAGGACGTGCGCAACTCGCCCAACGAGGCGGTGCGGCTGACGTTCTCGAACTCCAACTTCAACCCCCAGGAAGGCCACTACCTCTACAACATGTACCTCGACGAGTACGAGTACTCGGAGGAGGTGGGTTTCGACGGGTTGATGCTCAACGAGCACCACAACACGCCCACCTGCCTGGGCGCGACGATGAACCTCGAGGCCGCCATCCTGGCCCGCAATACCAAGAACACCAAGATCGTGCTCCTGGGCAACCCACTGCCCATCTTCGACAACCCCATCCGGTTGGCCGAGGAACTGGCCGAGATCGACATGATCTCCGGCGGCCGCCTGGTGTCCGGTTTCGTGCGCGGCACCGGCGTGGAGAGCCTGGCCACCAACACCAACCCGCTGCACAACCGGGCCCGCTTCGAAGAGGCCCACGACCTGGTCATCAAGACCTGGACCACGCCCGGCCCCTTCCGTTGGGAAGGTGACCATTACCACTTCCGCGTGGTCAATCCCTTCCAGGTGCCCATGCAGAAGCCGCACCCGCCCGTTTGGATTCCCGGCACGGGCAGCCCCGAGACCCTGGTGTGGTGCGCCGAGCGCAACTACCCCTACATCTTCCTGGAAACCGACCCCCAGGGCACCCAGGACATGAAGTCCATCTATGCTGAGACCGCGCGTCAGCACGGCTATGAGCCCGGGCCGGAGAACTTCGGCTACCTCGTGCGCATCCACGTGCAGGACACCGACGAGAAGGCCTACGACGTGGGTAAGGGCTACATGGTGGGCAACATCGGCGTGGGCCGGATCCCACTGCCTCGCGACTACGCCTCGCCGGTTGGGTACGGCAGCCGTAGCGATGACCCTCGGTTCCTGCGCCTGCGCGAGCAGATCCGCAGCGACCCGTTCCGCGTGGGAGGCCTGGACGGCGCCCAGTACGACTCCATCCTCGACTCCAAGCGCTGGATCATCGGCAGCCCCGATACGGTCATCAGCCAGCTTCGGGAGGTCCTGAGCTTCATGCGCCCCGGCATCCTGGCCGTGTGGACCAACGACGGCTCCATCAGCCACGAGGACACAATGCGCTGCCTGGAACTGATGGGCCAGGAAGTCCTGCCGGCCCTGCGCGAGATCGGCGAGGAGCTGGAGCTCACCGACCCCTTCCAGAAGGAGGGCGTCCAGCCCGGGCTCACCGCGTTGTAGTCACCATGCATCCCCCATTTATTCAGCAAGGAGCATGACCCCAATGGCAACTTTCACCGAGGAAACCATCTCCGTCGCCGGCGGAAACCTGCAGGTGTACAAGGGCGGCAGCGGCGACCCGCTGCTGGTGCTGCACGGCGCCAACGGCAATGCCGGTCCGCGTCGTTACGCCCAGGCCCTGGCCGAGAAGTTCACCGTCTACCTGCCCTCCCATCCCGGCTACGGCAAGAGCGACCGGCCCAGCTGGGTGGAGACGATGCAGGACATGGCCTGTTTCTACACCTGGTACCAGGAACAGGAGGGTCTCGAAAACGTGCGGGCCATCGGGTTCTCCATGGGCGGCTGGCTGGCGGCGGAAATGCTGTCGATGACTGGCCACGCCTTCAGCAAGGTGATGCTGGTTGGCGCGGCCGGCATCAAGCCGGTGGACGGCGAGATCACCGACATCTTCATCATCAACCCACAGCAGATCCGCGACCTGGTCTATCACGACCCCAGCCAGGTGCCCGAGTGGGACGAGATGTTCGGCTCCGACCCGACACCCGAACAGACCAATCAGGCCGAGGGCGACCGCGAGATGGCCATCCGCCTGACCTGGCGGCCGTACATGCATAACCCGCGGCTTCCGGCCAAACTGGGCCGGGTAAGCGTGCCGACCCATATCGTGTGGGGCGAGAATGACAACCTGGTGCCGGTGGAATGCGCCGACCTGTACCAGCAGGCTATCTCGGGTTCGCAGGTCACGGTGCTCCCCAACTGCGGGCACTCGCCGCAGATCGAGAAGCCCGACGACTTCGTGCAAACAGCGCTGGCCTTCCTTTAGGCCGGCGCTCGACCCTCCAAGGTACGGGAGGCAACCATGGCAACCGCGCCCATCGGCGGGAAGTTGTTGACCGCTGACGAATTTCTGCGGCTTTGCGAACGGCGCATACTTAGGGGCGAACTGGTCAACGGCGTGGTGAGCGAGACTCTACCGGCGGGAGGCGAACACAGCGAAATCAAGATGGCGTTGGCGGCGGTCTTGGCGGGTCACGTCCGCCCCCGCCGCGTTGGGCGCATGTCGATAGGCGCGGGTGTCTTGTTGGAGCGTGACCCCGACACGGTGCGGGAGCCGGATGTCGCTTACTTTTCGGCGGAGACACTGCCTCTGGACGTAAAAGTCCGCGGTTTCTACGAAGTAGTCCCGGATCTCGTGGTCGAGGTGGTCTCGCCCAACCACCGTCCCCGGGAAATCGCGGATAAAGTTGCGATGTGGCTGAGTCACGGCGTTCGCCTGGCGTGGGCGGTATATCCCACCGCTCGCACCGTGGCCGCTCACACTGATGACGGACCGACGCTCGTTTACACCGAAGACGATGAACTGGATGGTGGAGCGGTGCTGCCGGACTTCCGTTGCCTTGTCCGGGATATACTCGGCTGGTAACTTCCGAGTGTGTCACTCCACCGCGTGCAGTAGCCCGTCGGTCGTTCGCACGTACACCCTGCCGCCGGCATATGCCGGCGGCAATTCTATGGGACCGCCAAGATCCAGTTTCCACAGCATCGAGCCGTCCGAGCGGTTCAGGCAGTACACGAAACCGTCCCGCGCGCCAAAATAAATCCGGTCTGCCAGTATGATTGGGGAACTGACGACCCCGCCGTCCGCCTGGAATCTCCACAATTCATCGTCCGTGAAGCCTTCCCGGGCGTAAAACGCACCGTCACTGTCGCCGACGTAATAAACGCCCTCGGCCGCTGCAGGCGACGATACGATCCCCTGGGTATGCCGTTCTTCCGGCGCGAACCGCCAACGCTCTCCCCGCTGGGCCGGAGGCGCCGGCACAAAAGGCACCTGCCAGATCCACAGCTGGAACCAGGTGCGCTTGATCCAGTAGAGCCCCGGCATTCCCTTTACGCCGGTGTTGATGGCGTACAGCGTGCCACCGGACGGGAAATACACGGTGTTCTCCGTCACCACCGGCGGTCCCTCAGCCGAGCCGGCGGTCAGAAAGCGGAACCGGCGCCGGCCGTTGTCGGCGTCGATGAAGTACAGGTTACCCTCGTCGTCCGCCACGTAGAGCCGGTCGTCTCGCAGGCTCGGCGTGGTCTTCACGTTGCCCTTGAGCTTATGTTTCCAGAGCTGCTCGCCGGTCTGGGCATCCAGCCCGTAGATGATGTTCCCCGCGGAAGTCACATAGGCGACGCCATTATGCGCCAGCGCTGATGCCGATATCGGCAGGTGCGCCTTGAAATCCCACACCTGTTCGCCGGTGTCCTGGTTCAGCGCCAGCATCCTGTGGTTGGTCAGGCCAACGAACACCAGGTCATTGTTGGCGACGGTGATGGCATGGTCCATCGGCCCGGGCGTTTCCACCGACCACAGCCGCTCCCCTGTGCCAGCATCGAGGGCCGACACCTGGAAGTGTCCACCGACGAACACCTTGCCGTCCGCCACCAGCGGGGCGGAGCGCGTGTAGGGCCCCAGGTCCTGGGACCAAGCGACGCGGCCGGCGGGCTGTTGTTCCACGTCGGCGATGAACCCGGTGAGGTTGGTTCCGTAACCCAGCATCGACCAACGACCGGCGTTGGACGCGGACGATGCGGCGGCCGAGGGGCTTCCCACGAACCATCGCACCGGGTTGGGCAGGCTGAACCAGAATATCCATCCCAGTATCACCACCAGCAGCAGCGCCCCGGCCGTGATGGCGGGCGCCAGCAGGCGCATCCGGTACCGACGCCGGGCGGTACGTTGGCTGCGTTCAACCCAGTCGGGAAACTGCGCCTGATTTTCCTGTTCCTGCATGCTGGTTAAAACACTGGTAGGGGCGAATGGTCATTCGCCCCTACATTCTAGCCTCAAAATTGTTTGGCGTCGTTACACATTGCGCTGCTTGGGGTCCAGCCGGTCGCGCAGCCAGTCGCCGAGCAGGTTAACGGACAGCACGGTGAACAGGATCGCCAAGCCGGGGAAGAAGGAGACCCACCAGGAGTCGATGATGAGCTCGCGCCCGTCGGCAACCATGACGCCCCAGGCGGGATTGGGCCGCGGGATGCCGGCGCCAAGGAAGCTCAGTCCGGCCTCCAGCAGGATCACGAACCCCAGCTGGAGCGTCGCCAGCACGATGATGGTGTTGACCAGGTTCGGGAAGATGTGGCGCAGCATGATCCGGATCTCTGACGAACCGGCCACCTTCGACCTGGCGACGAAGTCTTGCGTCTTCAGCGCCAGCGTCTCACCGCGGATCAGCCGGGCGTAACGCGACCAGAGGAACAGGCACACCACGATGAGCACGTTTTCGATGCGTGGCCCGAGGGTCGCCGCCAGAACCAGAGCCACCAGGATCAGCGAGATGGAAAGGGACATGTCGACTAGGCGCATGACCAGGGTGTCCACCCAGCCGCCGTAATAGCCCGCCAGAATGCCCAATACGGTGCCGATCAACCCCGACACGAAGATCGCCATCATGGACACGACCAGCGCCAGCCGCGCCCCGTGAACAATTCGGCTGAATATGTCCATGCCGTTTTTGTCGGTGCCCAGCAGGTATTTGCCCTGCCCCCCGGGTTTGACCACGATCTGGATCTGGTCACCCAGTATCGGAGCCTCTCCCTCGGCTTTACCGACAACAGAGGCGTCGCCGATGCGGACGGTGCGCTCGGCGTCGCTGAGCTTGATCTCGTTCTGGCGGTTGTCCCGGTTCACCCGCTCCACGACAGTACGCACCGACACTACGTCGCCGGACCAGGCCGGCGGGACCAGCCGGTCGTCCAAATCGCCGCGCCTCGGATTGTGGGGAGCGATCAGTTCAGAGAAGACTGCCGGTATGAGCAGGAACACCAGTAGCATCGTCACCGGAAACAGGGGCAGTCGGCGAACCTCGGAGATCCAATGCCGGACTCTAGCGAGGGCGCCGGGGCGTGCTGCCGCTTCTTCCGTGGCGGGACTGGCGGGGACTGGCGCCGTGGTGATAGCCATATCTCATTCTCCACCGTTGGCCATTGTATTTGCAGATATCAATGCGGTTTGCTTCCGGACCCGCGCCTACGTGTAGCGGATGCGGGGATCCAGGTACGCGTAGAGTATGTCCACGATCAGGTTAGCGAAGATGTAGATGGAGGAGCCGATGATCACCACCGCCTGCAGCACCTGGAAATCGCGCCCGCGCACAGCGCCCACGGCCAGCTGACCAACGCCGGGCCACGAGAACACCGTCTCCACGATTACAGTGCCCGTGAACAGGCCGCCGATGATTATCGCAAAGTAGGTCAGCGGCGCGATGAACGCGTTGCGCAGACAGTGCTTCCAGATGACCTTCCATTCCGGCACGCCCTTGATGCGCGCCAGCTTGACGAACTCGGTGTCCAGCACGTCCAGCATCGACGAACGGATCAGCCGCAGCAGGGCCGCCACCTGGAAAAAACCCAGGGTGAACGCCGGCATGATCATGTGGGACAGCCCGCCCTTCCCGGATGATGGCAGCCATCCGAGTTGCACCGCGAAGAGCCAGAGCAGCATGATGCCCAGCCAGAAGCTCGGCACCGACTGTCCAAGGAAGGCAACCGCTTTGCCCTGGTAGTCCAGCCAGCCGTCCTTGCGCGCCGCCGTGATGACCCCCAGCGGCACCCCGAGTACCACGGCTATCAGCATGGCCAGGCCACCCAACTGCAGCGTGGCCGGGAATCGGTCCAACACCATCCCCATGGCGGTCTGTCCGCCGAAGGCGTAGGACTCGCCGAAATCACCCTGGACGGCGTTGCCCAGGAAGACCAGATAACGCATGTGCAGAGGCCTGTCCAGGCCCCATTTTTCCTTCAGGGCGGCGATGTCCTCGGGCGTGGCTTCGCCCATGGGCAACATCACCGAGGTGGGGTCCCCGGTGATGTTGGAGAGCATGAACACAATGATGCTCACCAGCAGCACGGCGATGATCGCCTGCCCGACTCGGAAGATAATGAACCGCTGCATTATCGTCTCCCTTGCCTAACGTGAGCGCACAACGGGGAGCCGGCGCGCTCGCTTTGTGATCCTGTCCAGTTGATCGGTGTTGGGCGCGACTTGCCTATTGGGCCCGCTTGGCGTACTCCAGGTGGCCGAACACGCCGGTGAGGCTGCCGAACTTGTACTCGGCCACCTCGTCGGGGTTCACCACCAGCGTGGCGCGGATGTTGACGATGGGAATGGTGCGGTAGTTGTCATAGATGTGGTCGCCCATCTCCTGAGCCAACCGATGCCGTTCGGCCGGGTCGGTTTCCTTCAAGAGGGCCTCGTAGTTGTCGTCATAAATCTGGTGCTCGACGTAGGCCACGCCACCGCCGGGCAGGCCGGTTTCCGGGTTGGTCTCGCCGGTGTAGTAGTAGATGCGGGCGTTAGCGTTGATCTGCCGGATGGTCTGGCGCACGGGCAGGATGAAGTGCGCGTCGTGCTGATCGCGGAAGGCGTCCAGCGCGCGGGCGAACTCCACTTCCACCAGTTTGGTGTCGATGCCAATGTCCTGGAAGGACTGGGCAACGGTCTGCGCCACCTCGATGGTCTCCGGCAGGCCGGGCAGGCTCGATTGCCAGACTTCCATGGAGAAGCGGTTCTGGCCGTTGTCGCCAGGGAAGCCGGCCTCGTCCAGGAGCGCCTTCGCCTTTTCCGGGTCGTAGCCGTACTTCTCGTCAAATTCCTCGGCCCAGCGGGGGTTCCAACCCTCCAGCGTGTCGTGGAAGATGGTGTTGTACATGGGCTCGCCGCGACCCTTGAACAGCTCGTTGATGATCTGCTCCCGGTCGATGGCGCGGTTCAGGGCCTCGCGGACCAGCCGCCCGGTCTCGCCGGCTGCCGTCCAGGGCTCGGTCTCAGGGTTCCAGTTGACCTGGCTGAGCTCGTACTGCCCAAAAGGCATGATGGTAAGACCCACCGAAGGCAGCGGGCTCTCGAACACTTCCATGCCTTCGTCAAGAGCCTGCTGGTGCAGGACCTTGGGGATGTCGACCATGTTGGCCTCGCCGGTGAGCAGCATGGCCAGGCGGGTCAGGTCCTCGGGCGTGGTGCTGATGCGCATGCGCTTGAACTCGGGGTTGACGCGCCAGTGGTCGTAGGGCACGGCCTCGTACTCGGTGTACTCCTTGAGCTCGCGGTTCACGAACTGGAAGCCGCCGGTTCCGGCAGGGCCGCTCTCGAACATCGCGTCGCCTTCTTCGGCGTGCTGGGCCGAGCTGCGGACGGCGGCGCAGGGCACCACCAGGATGTTGAACCACCAGTCGGCGACGTCCACCTGGGGTTGGGCCAGCGACATCTTCAGGGTGTAGTCGTCGATGACCTCCGCCTTGCCGGCATCGATCATCTCCGTCATGGAGTCGTACCCCATGAACTTCTTCAGGGGGCCCTTGCAGCCGGCGAGAGGGTCGGACATCTGCTGGTCAATGGTGAAGATCAGGTCCTTGACGGTGAACTCACCCCAGCCGTGGTGCATCTCGACGCCTTCCTGGAGGTAGAAGGTGTACTCGCTGGCGTCGGGGCTCACGTCCCATTCCCGGGCCAACTGGGGCAGGATGGTGGAGACGCCCGTGTCCGGCGAAATGGTGGTCAGGTTTTCCCACATGGGCCGGAACACCAGGTGTCCGCTGCTGGTGGCCAACCACGGAAAGAAGGTGTCCTGGGGCAGCGGGGTAACAGCCATGTGAAGGTAGCTGTCCTCATCTGCCATGGCCGGCATGGCAGTCGGCTCGGGGGCAGCGGTAGCTGCGGCCTGCGCGGGCGCCGCCGGTGCAGCCGTTGCTGCCGGCGCGGCCGGTTCCGGCGCCGACCCGCCGCAGGCGACAATCACCGACAGCAATACGATCAGCAGGGGAACTGCGGCGATGCGCGAAGCGTTGCGGATACTGCGAACTGCCATGCGGATACCTCCGTTTCAATCAGCGGATTCCCGTGTGCGGCCAAACATTAGCATCGGCAATAACTGATGTCAAATATTCGTAACTACGATACTATGACTGGCGCAAAATGTTTAAATCGATGCCGATCAGGTTGACTATCGTTGCGTGACAGTCGCGTAATATGCGATATCGTTGACCGGGCAACGATTTGCAGATGTCGCCGAACCTCCCGTTGGATTGCGTGGATTTACGTCGGTTGAAGTCTTTTCGGATTGCCGTTGCGCGTGCGCATTTGCAACCATATACTCCCGCGCGGTTATCTTGTTGGTGATCGATATTCGCATTGGCGGTTTGCCACGTCATGTCATCCACGTCGTCAACGCCTCCGTCACTCCCGATTTCCGACCAATCGCCCGCGCCCTTGGAAGGCGTCCGGGTTGTCGAGTGGGGGGAGATGGTATCGGCGCCGTTTTGTGCCAAGGTCCTGGCGGAAATGGGAGCGGATGTCGTCAAGGTAGAGCCGCCCGAAGGCGATGCCGCGCGCCGCGTCGGACCATTCCCCGCCGGACTGCAGCATGTCGAGCGCAGCGGGCTGTTCCTGTTCGCCAACCTGGGCAAGCGAGGGGTGACCCTCGACACCAACGAACCGGAAGGCTTGGACAGGCTCCACCGCCTGCTGGCGAACACGGACATATTCGTCGAAAACCAGGCCCACTCCACGCTGACAACCGCCGGCATAACGGCAGGGGAGTTGAAGGTCAGGCATCCCCATCTGATCACCGTGTCGATCTCTCCCTACGGCCGCACCGGCGACTACCGGGACTACGCCGGCTACGACCTGCAGGTGAACGCCCTGAGCGGCATGAGTTTCGGCACGGGGCACCCGCACCGGGAACCGCTCACGACGCCGGACCGTCAGGCGGGATATCTCGCCGGCCTCGGCGGAGCCTACGCCGCAATTGTCGCTTTGCTGGCCCTGGAGTCGAACCTGACCGGCGACCCTGAACAGGCCGGTGGGCAATACATCGACGTTGCCGATTCGGGGGTGATCAGCACGTTGCTGACCGGCTACCATCTGCCCACATTCATCTACCGCGGGATCGCCGGCTCGCGTTCGGGAAACCGGATGCGCCTCGGCCTGTTTCCCAACTGTGTCCTGCCGTGCCGTGACGGCTACGTATGTATCGACGCGCCGCAGATGGAACAGTACCAGCGGTTCCTGCACCTGATGGGAGATCCGGACTGGACCGAGAACCCGCGCTACCGGGACCGGCGCGCGATGAGCGATCAATACCCGGAGGAGGCGGAAAACCTGATCGCGCCCTGGTTTATGGAGCACGACAAGGAGGAAATCCTGCGCCTGTGCCTGGATAACCGCATCCCCTGCGCCCCGGTGCTGACCATGGATGAGGCGCTGGAAATGCCACACCTCCACCAGCGCGACTGGTTCGTCGAATCGGAACACCCCGACGCCGGCGGCTATCGCTACCCCGGCGCTCCCGTGCGCCTGCACGGCTCGCCGTGCCGCGTCGTTCGCCCCGCGCCGCTGCTGGGACAGCACAACGCCGAACTGCTCGGCGGGTGATGGAACCAGGTCGTCAGATGCCTCGCCCCCCTTTGCACAACGTGCGCGTGGTGGACCTGGGCTCCGCCTGGGCTGGACCGATGGCGGGACACCTGCTGGCGGACATGGGCGCCGAGGTGATCAAGGTGGAGAGCCGGGCGCGCATGGACGGGATGCGATTGGGGCGGCCGATGGTCGGTGACGATCTGACCGGCGGAGACCGCGGCCTCTGGCCCGAATTGCAGCCGGTGTTTCATGGGCTCAACCGCAACAAGCTCAGCGTCACGCTGAACCTGCGCACCGCAACGGCACGCGGCATCCTGCAAGGGCTGGCGTCGATCAGCGACGTGGTGCTGGCGAACTTCTCGCCGGGAGTGCTGGAAAGGCTGGGCATGGACTACGCCAGCCTCCGCACCGTCAAACCCGACATCATCGTGGCCTCCATGCCGGCCTTCGGCGATACCGGACCGCTCCGGGACATGGTGGCCTACGCGCCGATCATCCAGGCCATGTCGGGCATGATGAGCCTGGTGGGTTACGCGCCGGAAGAAGGGGAGCCATTGGTCGGCGAACTGCAGGCGGCCTGGAGCGACACGGTGGCCGCCCTGTGCGCCGCCCTGGGAGTGGCGGCGGCGCTGCGTCACCGCAACCGCACGGGCGAAGGGCAGTACGTGGAAGCCGCCCACCTTGAGGGCACGGCCGCGTTGCTGGGAGTGCCCATGCTGGAGTACCAGATGACCGGCCAGAATCCGGTTCCCCCCGGCAACGACGACCACGACTTCGCGCCGCACAACAATTACCCCTGCGCCGGTGAGGACGCCTGGGTCGCCATCGCCGTTCGCACCGAAGAGGAGTGGCGGGCGTTGGCCGGCGTCATCGAGGTCGATGGCGCTGGTTGCTCCGGCCTGACCGGCGACGCGAGGTTCGCTGACAAATCTTCCAGATGGAGCAACCGGCGTGACCTGGACGAACTCGTCGCGCGGTGGACGCGCAACCTCAGCCCGCAGCAGGTAGTCGACAGGTTGCAGGCGGTGGGAGTGGCGGCGATGCCGGTGATGAACATCGCCGATCAGTTCGCCGACCCTCATCTGAACGCCAGGGAGACCTACGTGGAGATTGACCACCCTCACGTCGGCGCCGAGATGGTGTACGGAGTGCCCTGGAGACTCAGTGACACTCCCGGGTCGGTGCGCGCGCCGGCTCCGCTGTTGGGGCAGCACAACGACTACGTGCTGCAGCAACTGTTGGGAATGGATCAGGCGCACATCGGTGAACTGGTCGCGCAGCAGGTGGTGTACTGACGCGTTTGATAAGGGAAATTGCGAGTGAATCGCGGGAGGTACCGGGCCCGTCACCTGCCATTTTGCTTGCAGCAGTATGCAGCCTATGGTAATTTGGCTCATCCGTAGATTCTCGAAATATAGGCTGGCAGACGAGTGAGGAATATATCCAGAATCCGTATCCAGACCGCCGCTAGATTGGCCGCCGCGCCAATCACCACCGGATAAGGAGCGTTGCAGTGGACCCGCTGCTTGAAGTTAAGAACCTGCAAACGTACTTTTTCACCTACGAAGGCGTTGTCAAAGCCGTTGACGACGTGTCTTATGAGATAATGCCGGGCGAAACACTGGGGCTGGTCGGCGAGAGCGGCTGTGGAAAGAGCGTGAGCGCGCTTTCCCTCATGCGCCTCATTCCCGACCCGCCCGGAAAGACAGTTGGAGGCGAGGTCCTTTTCGACGGGGAAGACATCCTGCAGATCGACATGGACGACATGCGCCGGATACGCGGGGCGAAGATGGCGATGGTGTTCCAGGAACCCATGACCTCCCTGAACCCGGTGCTGACGCTGGACCGGCAGTTGACCGAAACCATCCAGTTGCACATGGGCAAGAGCCGCGACGAGGCGCGCCGGGACGCGGTCGACCTGCTCGCTCGCGTGGGTATCCCCGACCCCGAACGCCGCATCCGCCAGTACCCTCACCAGTTCAGCGGAGGCATGCGCCAGCGCGTCATGATCGCAATGGCCCTGAGTTGCAACCCGCAACTCATCATCGCGGACGAGCCGACCACCGCGCTGGACGTAACCATTCAAGCCCAGATCCTGGAGTTGATGAAGTCCCTGACCCAGGACTTGGGCGTCGCCCTGATCATCATCACGCACAACCTGGGCGTCGTCGCCCGCTACGCCGACCGGGTGAACGTGATGTACGCCGGCAAGATCATCGAACGCGGTTCGGCGTTCGAGATCTATACCAATCCTCGCCATCCCTACACGGTTGGTTTGCTGGATTCGGTGCCGCGGTTGGATCAGCGACTGACCGATGACGAGGGTCAGGCGGCCAAGTTGGTGCCGATCGAAGGTCAACCGCCAGACCTGGTCAACCTGCCTCAGGGGTGCTCCTTCCGCTCGCGCTGCCGCTTTGCCATCGACAAGTGCGTCACGGAAGCCCCGCCGCTCATGCCGGTGGAGAGCAACAATGCTGAAGAACCTCACGTGTCGGCCTGCTGGCGTTCAGAAATCCTGGGCGTGCAAGCTCTGAGTTACGCCATGGGAACCGCCTAGGATGCCGCTCCGACCGTCGTCATTCGGTTTCAAGTGGAAATTACGGTCCTGAAAAGGGAGTTTCACGATGACCACTGCTGAGATGCCCCAAACCGCCGCCACGACGCCGGTAGCAGAAGACGTGCTGCTGGACGTTCGCGGCCTCAAGATGCACTTTCCGGTGACCTCGGGCATCCTGTTCCAACGAGCGGTTGCCTACATCAAAGCCGTTGACGGTGTCGACTTCACGGTGCGCCGCGGCGAGACCCTGGGCATGGTGGGCGAGTCGGGTTGCGGCAAGACCACCACCGGCCGCTGCATCCTGCGTCTCTACCGCCCCACCGACGGGCAGATCTGGTTCAACGGCGTTGAAATCGCCCAGGCCAAAACCGGCCAGATGCGAGCGATGCGCCGTCAGATGCAGATTATCTTCCAGGACCCCTACAGCTCGCTCAACCCGAGGATGACCGCCGGCAACATCATCGGCGAACCCCTGGCGGTGCACGGGCTGGTCAACAACAAGCGGGAGTACCGCGAGCGGGTGGCTGAGCTCCTCAACAACGTGGGCTTGAACCCCTACATGGCCGACCGGTTCCCGCACGAGTTCAGCGGCGGACAGCGCCAGCGCATCGGGGTCGCCCGCGCGCTCAGCGTCGACCCGGACTTCATCGTCTGCGACGAGCCGGTTTCGGCTTTGGACGTGTCCATCCAGGCGCAGATCATCAACCTGCTGGAAGACCTGCAGGAGCGGTACGACCTGACTTACCTGTTCATCGCTCACGACCTTTCGGTGGTGCGCCACATCAGCGACCGCGTCGCGGTGATGTATCTGGGCAAGATCGTTGAGGTCGCCGACCGCAACGCCATCTACGAGAACCCACAACACCCTTACACCCGCGCGCTGCTATCGGCGGTGCCGATTCCCGACCCGGTGCTGGACGCCCAGCGGGAACGGATCATCCTTTCAGGCGAGGTGCCCAGCCCGGTGAACCCGCCCAGCGGTTGCGTCTTCCACCCGCGGTGTCCGATCGCTACGGACGACTGTTCCCGGGTGAACCCCGAGGCCCGGGAAGTGCTGCCCGACCACATCGCGGCCTGCATCAACGTGCCGGGGTATGGCCCGTACTAGACCGCGCAATATCACACCGATTGTGCCCGGGGAGGACGAAAGAACGCCCCGGGCTTTTTGACGGAGGAATCGCTGGATGCGACTGGAAAACAAGACCGCTCTGATCACCGGCGCGAGCCGCAACATCGGCGCCGAAATCGCGCGGACCTTCGCCCGCGAGGGCGCCAACCTGATCCTGAACACCCGGCAGTCGGCCGAGGAACTGGAGGCCGTGGCGGCCGAATGCCGCGAACTGGGCGTCCAGACCCATACGGTCATCGGCGACGTGGCGGACCCCGACCGCGTGGCCGATATGGTCGCCGAAGGCATCGATGCCTTAGGGACGGTGGACGTGCTGGTGAGCAACGTGGCGGTGCGCCCGCACAAACCCATCCTGGAAGTGACGGTGGAGGAGTGGCAGAGCGTCATGGCGACCAACCTCCACTCCGCGTTCTACCTGATCCACTCCGTTCTGCCCGGCATGATCGAGCAACAGTCCGGGAGCATCATCGGACTGGGCGGGCAGTCCGCCATCACCGGCCGGCCCGACACCGCGATAGTCACCACGGCCAAAACCGGCCTGCTGGGCCTGATCCGTGCGGTTGCCGCCGAGTGTGCCCAGTACGGCGTGCGCGCCAACCTGGTCAACCCCGGCTCAACCGACACGACTCGCGCCCACCCGGAGTGGTATCCGGAGTTCCAGGACGTGGCCCGCGGCTCGGGCCAACACCTGAAGGAAATACCGCTAGGTCGCCAGGGCACGGTGCAGGACATTGCCAATGCGTGCCTCTTCTACGCCAGCGACGAGTCGTCCTACATCACCGGCGACCGCATGAACGTGGTGGGCGGGCGTTATATCGTGTAGCGCCGCGCTGCTATTTCCGGTCGCGCGGCCGGTGGCGCCGGATCAGCTGCCGTAGGCGCGCTCCAGCACCGCATCCAGTTCTTCCCTGCTGTAGCGGTACTCCTGTGTGCCGGGCTGCTGAATGGCAAAATGGGCGCACGCCGCGCCAATCTGGGCGGCCCGCTCGAGCTGACGGAGCGTGATCGAGGCAAAACTGCCGCCTTCGTTGGCATGGGCGGCGATCACCGGGTGAACCAGACCCAGGATCAAACCGCCGCGGAAGGCGTCTCCGGCGCCGGTGGGGTCAACCACGTTGTCGGTGCTGACGGGTGGAACAATCGCCTGCCCCTCGGGGATGGTGACGCGTACTCCCTGCTCACCCAGCGTGGTAACCAGGACGCCGGTAAGCTCCAGCAACCCGGCGTCGTCACTCCCGGTCTTCTCCGAAATGAGCGCCATTTCGTAGTCGTTGGCTATCAGCAGGTGGGAGTTGGAGATGCAGGCGGTGAGCCCGTCCGCGTCCCACGCGGGAAGCGACTGGCCGGGATCGAAAATGGTGTAGATGCCGGCGCGGTAGGCATCGGCGGTGAAGTTGGCCATGTCGTCGAGGTTGCCCGGGCCGACGATGTTGATCGCGTCGGCGGGGGTTACCTTGCCGAAATCGAAGCCGGCAGCGTGCTTCATTGCACCGGGATTGAACCCGGTGATCTGGTTGTCGGCGAGATCGGTGACGATGAACGCCGACGCGGTCGCCTCTTCGTTTACTATGCGGATGTCATCCGTTGCGATGCCGTTGTCGGCGAACCACGTGAAATAGTCGCGGTAATCGGAACCGATGGCAGCAGCGATACGGGGTTCCTGACCCAGCATGGCCAGCGAGTAGGCGATGTTGCCGGCCGTGCCTCCGAAGTAGGCGTTGAAGCCGTCCACCGTAAAGCTGAGGTTGATCTGGTGGATTCGCTCGGGAACGATGTGGTCGCCGAAACGACCGCTGAAGGTCATGATGCGATCTATGGCGAGAGAGCCGGAGACTATTACCTGCATTGTGTCGAGTTCCTTTGGTCGAGGATTTGGAGCGAATGGTCAACAGCCCCACCGGCCTTCGATTTGGCCGGCGAACTGCACCCTTGAGCCAGGGACGATTCCATGAACGCCGGCCTGACCGGCGTTGATTTCCAGGATAAAACGCACCGGGCCGCTGGAAGGGTAGCGCGGCAGTTGATCCCGCGGGGTGTCCACGGGGGGGTTCGGCACGTCGGCGCTGATGCCGTCGACCGTGCAGTCGGACCGTATCCAGACCATGTCCAGCGGAAAGTGCATGTCAGGCATCCAGAACGTGCGTAGGTCGTCATCATCGTACACGAAAAGCATTCCCGCATGGATGTTCAGCGATGGCCGTCCCGACAGGCCCCGGGTCCTCTCTTCGGGGGTCAGCGCAAGATCGACCCAATAGACGGCATCACCGATGATGACCCGGGCGCCGCCTTCCGGGAACGGGGTCGGGGTCAGCGTCGGCGCGGGAGTGTCGGTTGGGGACGGGGTGACCGTAGGAGCGGACAGGGTCCTGGGGACCGGTGTCGGTGTCGGCGCCGTGGTTGCCGCAGCGGTTGGCGTTGGCGTGATGGTGGGCAAGGGCACCGCGGCGGGCGTGGCAGTTGGTATTGGACCCGCGTCGCAAGCCAGAACAGCCATGGATAGCACAACACCGATCAAACCCCAGATAATTCCGCGGAGCGGCCGGTTCGCGTCGCCGTGGTCCCACACGTACGACTGGGTTAGCCCAACTCGGCACGGATATCGGTAATCCGCTGCTGCAACGACCGGAGAAGTACCGCTGTGGGGGGAGGCGCAACGTGGGTGTAGCCCACGCCCATGGACTGGAGTTCGGACGCCGTCAGGGGAAATGCCGGATGATTCATTGGCATCGAAAGCTTGGCTCCGCCGGCGGCTTTGACCTCTGCCGCGAGTTCTTCCAGGCGGGTGCGGATGACCGGGCTCTGCGGATCGCGAATGCCCATGTATTCGGAGAAGTCCGTGGGGCCGATGGACACCAGGTCGATACCGGGAAGCGCGGCGATCTGTCCGATTTCGCTGATGCCGCGCTCGTCTTCGGTCATGACCGACAGGATGATGTTCTCGTTGGAGGTGCGGGTATGCTCATCCCAACTGACGGTGCCGAACCGGGCGGCGCGGGTGCCGCCGGCCCCGCCACGATGACCCATGGGCGCGTAACGCACGGCGTCTACGGCGCGCTTTGCTCCCTCGAGGCCATCGATGTGCGGAATGATGATTCCCTGGGCCCCGTCATCCAGCAGGCGCAGTATGAGGTTTTCGTCGTTGCCGGGAATGCGGATCATGGAGGTTACGCCCGCCAAGTCCGCCGCCCTGATCATCTGGCTCACGAGGCCCAAATCGAACGTCGTGTGTTCCATGTCGATGAAGGCCGCGTCGAAGCCGGCCAGCCCGATGATCTCGACGACCTGGGGATCGGCGAAAGTGACGTAGGTTCCCAGGGCGAGGCGGTTTTCCCGCAGCGCGCGTCTTACTCGGTTTTCCTGCATGGGTTACGGCTCCTGAAAGAGTGCGCACCATGATAGCAGATAGGCAGTTAGCCGATTGCAGCGACCAACAAAATCGCTTGCGACGTTGCGATTTCCGCTCACAAAAACTGGGCCCCGGCTTTCCCGGGGCCCAGAGATACGGTGTTGTGGCCAGCCGTCAGGCCGCTGCCCCCGTGAGGTGCGCTACCTGGGGCATCACTTTGTTGGCTAGCAGGTGCGTGGAGTGCTCCCAGGCGGCGTTGTTCTCTGACTGGTCGTATACCAGCATCAGGAGGCCGCCGAACCCGCCCACATCGCCATACAGTCGGTTGATCTTTTCGGCAACAGTATCCGGAGATCCGATGAGCCACAGGTGCTCGGCCATGTACTCGATGTTGACGGCCTCGTCAGGCACCTCGTCGTCGTGCTTGAAGACCTTCATCAGGTCGAACTCGCGGAACAGCGGCAGCAGGTAGTCGTGCCACACGCGCCCCAGCATGCCGTTGAGCGCCAGGTCACGGGCCTCCTCGTCGGTATCCGCCACGTATACGTCGCGAACCAAACGCCAGTCGGCGCGGGAAGGCGTGCGACCGGTGCGCTGCGCGCCCTCTTCAATGGCTTCCCAGTGGCTGCGGCAGTAGTCGGCGTTGAGGGCCAGGCTCATGGGGATGAACCCGCGCTCTCCGGCGATCATCAGAGTGGGGGACTTGTAGCTGACCGAAGCCACGCCGATGGGCGGGTGCGGCTGTTGGTAGGGCCTCAGGAAGAACTCCAGGGTGCCGTACATCGGCTCTGGAATGCTGACGTTCCAGTACTTGCCCTTGTACTCGAATGGCCCGTCGTTCGCCCAGATTTTGAGGATAATGTCCAGCGACTCCCGGGTCATGTCCCGGTGTTCGCCATTGTTGCCGTCGATGTCGAACAGCGCCCAGTCGCTGGGCAGTCCGCTGGCGCCGACGCCGAACAGAAAGCGGCCCTGGGAGATGTGGTCGAGGTAGGCCACCCGGTGGGCCAATTCGGCGGGATGGTGGAAGGGCAGGAGGTGGGCTCCAGAGCCAAGCTTGATGTTCTTGGTCCGCATCAGGGCCTGGGCGATCAGCAGGTCGGGAGCCGGAATGGGTTCCCATGGCGACGTGAAATGTTCGCCGATCCAGGCCTCGTCAAAGCCCAACTCGTCACACAGGGCGAGGTAATCCAGGTCCCACTGGTGCGCGTCGTAGATGTTCCGTTCCGGCGGATGCGACGGCATCATGAACAGTCCGTACTTCATGGCTCCTCCCTGAACAAGATGTGTCCGGCGGCCGCGCCGGCCTCAGGTTCTGATGGTTGCCGTACCATAGCATAATTCGAGCGGGATTGGCGTCCGTGCTATAGTTGCGCATCCATTTATGGCGTGGAGGATAATTTGACCGCAGCACAAACGGGCAACAGAGTAAGGGTACATTACACGGGCCGCCTGGACGATGGCGAAGTGTTCGACTCATCGGAGGGCGGCACACCCATGGCCTTCACCATCGGGGGCGGGCAGGTGATACCTGGGTTTGAGAACGGGGTCATCGGCATGGAAGTGGGCGACACCAAAACGGTGCAAATCCCCTGCGTCGACGCCTACGGCGAGCATCATGACGACGGCGTGATGCAGGTGCCACGCGGCGAGTTCCCTCCGGACATGCCCCTGGAAGTCGGAACGAGTGTGCAGGGTCAACAGCAGAGCGGCCAGGTGGTGAACTTCACCATCATGGCGGTCACCGACGCATCGGTCACCCTCGACGCCAACCATCCCCTGGCCGGCAAGGACCTGACGTTCGACCTGACGCTGGTGTCGATAGAGGAATAAAACGCAGGCCGCTGGCACGCGAAACGGGCGGTAAGATCGCGCTGCGTGGAGGCTGGTACGGCAGGTACTCAGGCTTGCGCCTGCCCCAGCGCGACAACGCCCGCGTTAACCGATGCTTAGTTGACCTGGCCAGCCAGCGCTTCGCCCATGGCGACGTCTGCCGAAATAGTTGAGGCGCTGTCTATGTCTGGCGTGGTCATTCTGTTCCTTCCCACGTCTCTATTGTGCGAGACTACACCAGCACTTGCTGCGCCAGCGTCTGGTAAGTGACGGGGGAGGTGGCCACGAGGCCGGCATCCACGGGGAGGATGACGCCGTTGATCCAGCGGGCTTCGTCGCTGGCCAGGAAGAGGGCCGCGTTGCCGATGTCCCACGCGGTGCCCTCGGTGCGGAGTGGAGCGGATGAACTCCGGACCTGGCGCAGATCGTCATCCATGCGGGGCGCGACCATGGGGGTGTAGACCAGGCCGGGGGCGATGCAGTTGGTGCGGATGCCGTCGGGGCCGTGGTCGGCCGCCATGGAGATGGTCAAGCCAATCACCGCTGCCTTGGATGCCGTGTACGGCGTGCTGCTGTGGGCGCGCAGTCCGGCGATGGACGAGATGTTGATGATCGACCCGCCGCCCGCTTCGATCATTCGCGGGATGGCGAACTTGCTGGCCATGACGATGGTCTTCACGTTCACCGCCATGATGTGGTCCCAGTCTTCCTCGGAGACTTCAACGACAGTCCCGCGACGGGAGATGCCCACGTTGTTGTCCAGAATGTCCAGACGGCCATAGCGCTCTATGCAGGCCTCCACCATGCGCTCGCAGTCGGCGGCGCTGGTAACGTCGGCCTGGATGGTGGACGCCACGCCGCCCTCGGCCTGGATCATCTCCATGGTCTCCGCGGCCCGCTCTTCCGTGATATCGACCAAGAGGACTTTCGCGCCTTCCCGGGCGAACAGCGTCGCGGTGGCGCGGCCGTTGCCCACGCCGGGGCCGCTGGAGCCGGCGCCGGTTACGATTGCCACCTTTCCTTCCAATCGCGGGCTGCGTTCAGGCACTGCTGATTCCTCCGTTTTGGGCCGCCCTCATTCGGAGATGGGGCGCGAAATTATCCACAAACTCGCGCAAGTGTAGCACACCATCAGTACCAGCATTGGCACCTGGCTGAGCAGCGCGGCGCGCCGTGTCGGGTAGGTCCGCGTCGCCTGCACGTGGGCCAAATACACACCTGCGATGTGGCCGACCACGATGGCCAGGATGGAGAAATACCAGATGAAAACCGGCGAGAGGATGCCGATGTTTATGATTGCGTCCGCAGTGCCGAAGAGGTCCCAGCCCCAGCCGAAGGGATCCGATGCCAGCACGATGAACCGCTGGCCGTTGATCAGCAAAAACCCCAGGAAGTGGGCAAAGTGGTAGGCCAGGGCGATGGGAAGCAGCGAGAACGTGAACCGGCGCAACAGTTGGCCGATGTCCGGCTCCGGTTGGCCGGACAACGCAGCCATTGCCGCGCAGGTCACGGCGAAGAGCAGGCCGAATACCACCGGCAGCCCCAGCACGCCGATGAGGTTGGCGATGTAGCCGCCATAGACCGGGAACTGGAGCAGAAACTGGCCGGTGAACACCAGCCACTCGGGCGTTGCCGAGAGGCCGTCGAAAGAAACCGTTGACAGCAGCAGGATGACATGGAAAACGACGGTGAGAGTCACCACGCCGAGCCGGTTCAACCCGACGCAGGGCGGCCGAAGATTGAACTGCCGCTGCGGCGGCGAGGCAGCGGCGTAGCACTCGTAGCAATCGACACAGTCGGTTTCGCCAGCAGAGCAGCGGCCGTCGCTGGAGCACCGCCGACATCTGGATGTGGGCGAACGCACCTCGGTCACCGAGAAACGGGACATAAAGCCGTAGACAACGGTGAACGCCTCGGCGTTGCGCAGCCAAACCTCGCGACCGTAAACGTACATCCCGACGAAGTTGTAAAGGGTGTACAGAACCAGGATCCAGCCCAGGGCACGCGGCCCGGCAGCGTCGGCTGCCACCGTTTCCAGGATGGCAAACCCGACGAATACCAGCACCGCCGGCCAAGGTCCGATCCTGGCGGGATAGCGCCGGTGCAGGCTCAGTCGGCCTCCGCCCGATACGGTCGCGAACGCCCGCTCAAGGAACCCCCAGGTCGCTTTCCACGGGTTGACCAGCGCCCAGAGGTTGCCGAACAGCGCGGTGAAGAAGCTCAGTCCCACCCAGAAGGCGACGTATATCGCCGCCGGCGCCGGATTCAGCGCGGCCCGCTCGTTGCCGATCAATGCGCCCAGAATCACGTAGACGGTCAGCACGACCGACAGGGTTTTCAGCATGGCCGTCACCGGCGGCGACGCCAGCCAGCGCACCGGAGCCAGCCGCAGCAGGTTATAACGGGGATATCCGGTGTGGGTTTCCCCGGCCCTCAGGAACACCGCGGCAACCACAAAGGACAGCGCCACCGCCGCCGCTCCGGCGATCACGAATAGGGAAAGAGGTAACGGCAGGTCGTACCGTTCGCCGAACCCGTGGGCATGAGCCGTCAACGGGAAAACCGCGGCGAAAACCGCGAAAACCGCGGCTGCGCCCACGAACGACCGGATGCGAGCGCGGCGACGGTCCATCAGGCAGCGGTGTGACGCCGACGCAGGGTGAGCCATGTCCACGCGCCCACCGCGATGATTACAACCAACACTGCGGTGATCCAGATCCACTGGATGCTGGCGCCCGGTTCGCCCACTTCGAGAAGCAGCAAGAAGGTCTCCTCGCCCCGCTCCGACGCCACCGTCACGGACACGTCCCACGGCCCGGTGATGGCGAAGGGGACGTCCACCTCAAAATAGCGCAGTGTCTGCTCGTTGAGCACTTGGTGAGGTCCGAATGCCGTCGAGCCGGGTGGGCCGGAGGTCATCACCGTCATCCGCACATCCGTGTCGCGCAGCGGGCGAGGGTCGGCGACGTCGAACACTTGGATGGCCAGGTGGGTTTGGGGGATTACCGGCCGCGCGGGGATGATCCCCACCACCATGCGGTAGGGACCCTGGGTGCGATCCATGATGATGGTGGACGCGCCGTTGGCCTCCGCTGCTCTTGCTTGCCAACCGGCAAATCCGAAACCGAGAACCCATGCTGCCATCGCGATGGCAGTAAACGCAATGATTGACCTTGACGACGCAGTCAGAAGCAGCCCCTTACCAGCTCATCGGCGGGCAAAGTTGACCGGCATCACGATAACACGATCCGGCCACATCTTTTACTGGACGACAGGCGACGACACGGTTCCTTTTCAGGATGACCTCTTGCGGGAGGGCTCGATCAGCTCGTGATCCGCGTCTCAACCGTGTAGCCGTCAATCCGACTCCAAGTCTCGGACCGGGATGTGATAGCAATGCACCCCATCGGTTATGGCATTCTGCTCGCGCCCCTGCGCTATTTCAACACCGGCCACCGCGCCTTTGGCCGACAAGCCGGTGAGCTCTTGAAGGTATTCAGCATTCCGTCTGGCCCGTCTAATATCTCTGCCGGATACGGTGTACGATGCCTCTACTGCGATGTACGTGGGGTGACCGCTATCGTCACGCGCCAACAATACCAAATCCGCTTCTCGGAAACTCTTCACGTCGCCCTCTGGCTTGCCAACTCCTCGCGCCATGTTGGAAAAGCCGATCAGTTCCTCCCGCGGTAACTGTAGGATCATCTGATAGCCCATATCGTCAGCAATCAGACTGGCGTTCCGCTGTGCCGCATTTATGGCATGGGCTCCCCGGAGATAGGCAAGGTGGACATCCATCTTGTCAGTACGCTCAACGAACTCCCGTCTCAGTTCAGCCTGTCGCCGGTTGGTTTCAGCCAGTTGCCGATTGGTCTCAGCCTGTTGCTGACGTATTTCAGCCTGTTGCCGGCCTTGTTCAGTCAGCTGCTGGCCCTGTTCAGCCTGTCGCCGGCCTTGCTCAGCCAGTTGCCGGCCTTGCTCAGCCAGTTGCCGGTTCAGTTGCTGCAAGGCGTCAACAATCTGACGATCCGTGAGTTCTTCATCCGGACCATCCGCGCCCCGGTTTTCGAGATCCGCTTCGTTAGATTCTGGCGAGACCATGTGCACACCTTCTGACGAGGCCATATGCCTGCGGAATCAGTATAGCAAATCGCCGCCATCGCTATAATGCCGGGACACTCGCGAGCGTCTCATTCGGCGCATCACGACACTTAGGAGAGTGGTATGCCCTTCGCAGGATTGGATTTGACGGGACGAAAGGCGCTGGTGACCGGCGCTGCCCGAGGGATCGGGGCGACGCTGGCCGTCGGACTGGCGCAGGCCGGCGCGGACGTTGCCGTAACCGACATGGCATCGGACGAGTCGTGGGAAGGACTGTCGAATGTGGTCATGCGCATCCGCAACGAGGGACAGGTGGGGCTGGCCGGCGATCTGGACGTACAGGATGTTCCCGAAATCAGGCCGACCATTCGACGCATGGCGGACGATCTCGGCGGACTGGACATCCTGGTAAACAACGCCGGCATCCGCCGCCGTGCCCCCGCGCTGGAGGTCACCGAGGAAGACTGGGACGCGGTGATAGACACCAATCTGAAGGGGGCGTTCTTCTGCTCCCAGGCCGCCGCTCGCATCATGATCCCCAACGGGTTTGGCCGGATCATCAACATCGCGTCGCAGATGGCGCTGGTGGGCGCCGTGAACCGCGCCGCCTACTGCGCCAGCAAGGGCGGGCTCGCGAACCTGACCCGCGTGCTGGCGCTGGAATGGGCGCAGCATGGCATCACCGTCAACGCCATCGGCCCCGGGCCGACGACCACGCCGGGGCTGCTCGAAGCCGACGACCGCGACGCCGACGAAGTGCGTGCCGAGTTGGCCATCAAGATGCCCCTGGGCCGGCGCATGGACCCGGAGGAACTGGTGGGCGCGGCGATCTATCTGGCCAGCGATTCTGCCGCAGCCACCACTGGCCACCTGCTGGTCGTCGATGGTGGTTGGACGGCGTTGTAGAATTGACAGTACGCTGACAAACAAGTCCAAAGGATATTCGCCATGAAGTTCGGGATGTTCTATGAGTTGCAGATGCCTCGCCCGTGGACGGACACCGCGGAGTACGACACGCTGTGGAACGCGGTGAAACAGGTCCAGTACGCCGAGGAAATGGGGTTCGAACGAGTGTGGCTGGTGGAGCACCACTTCCTCACCGAGTTTGCCCACTCGTCGGCGCCGGAGGTGATGCTGGCGGTGATGGCCCAGCACACGAAGAAAATTCGCCTGGGGTTCGGCGTGGTGCTGGCTCCGGTGCATCACCCGTTGCATGTGGCGGCGCGGGCGTCCACCCTGGACATCCTGAGCGACGGCCGCGTGGACGTGGGCGTGGGCCGCACCAAGGGCCCCTACCAGCTCACGCCCTTCGGAACCGACGTGGCCCAGACCCAGAGCATGATGGTCGAGACCCTCGAGTGCCTGCCCCGCATGTGGTGCGACGAAGTGTTCAGCCACGACGGCGAGAACTGGCAGATCCCGCCCCGCGAAGTCATCCCGAAGCCATTGCAACAACCCCATCCTCCCCTGTGGATGGCGTGCACCCAGGAGGACACCTTCCGCCTGGCCGGCCAGCTGGGGGTGGGTTGCCTGGTGAACACCCTCGGCGGAACCGACAAGACCCGCGGGCTAGTGAACGCCTACTACGAAGCCATCGAGAACGCCAACCCCGTCGGTCGCTTCACCAACCGGCAGGTGGTCGCATCCACAATCGGGTTCTGCGACGAGGACGATGCCCGTGCGCGACAGAAGGGCGCGGAAGTCGCGGCGTGGTACCTGGAGCAGAGCCGTCAGCGGTTCGTGCTGGAATGGGCCGGCGTTGACCCTGACGCGGTGCCCGATGAGTACCGCTTCTACGTTCAGGGCGGCGCCGTGCGGGGCGGCGGGCCGCAGCGGCCGTCGGAGGATCCGCAACAGCAGAAACCGCCCACGCCGGAGGAACTGCTGGCCGGCGGCGGCTACTGCGTGGGCGACCCCGACGCGTGCATCCGCGTCATCGAGGAGTTCGAGGCTATGGGCGTCGACGAGATCATGCCCATCTTCCAGGCCGGACATGCCTCCCATGATGAAGTGATGAATTCCATTCGCCTCTTCGGCGAATACGTCATACCTCATTTTCGCAACAAGTGAATTTGCATGGATATTCAGGATAAACGGGATCAAGGAAAACGATCATCCTGTCTATCCTGTACATCCATGCCATAACCCGGAACGGTGACCTTTGATGACTACGGCAGAGCAGTTGGGGACAGCAGTAGAGGCGGCGGGCGGTCGAAGCACGGGAACGCCCGTGGTATCGGTCGTCGCCACCACGCCGGAGACGGTGCTGGAGGACGTGGAGCGGGCGATGCGCCTCGCCGGTGCGGAGTCGGTCCTGTCGCCGGAACACGAGACGCTGCTGAAGATCAACATCTCCTGGCAGCACTGGTACCCCGGGTGCTCGACGACGCCGTGGCAGCTGGAGGGAGTGGTACAGGGGCTGCACAATATGGGGCATCGCGACCTCATCGCCGCCCACAACGGCACGGTGGTCGTCGACTCCTACGAGGGAGAGGTCAACAACAAGCACAAGCCGGTGCAGGACAAATACAGCCTGCGCACGCATCACCTGGACACTCCGCCCGAGCCGTGGGTATTGTACGAACCCAAAGCCGAAATGCTGGTCCTGGACGATATCTATCCCGAGGGCATCGAGATACCTGAAATCTTCGCCGGCAAGAACATCGTGCATCTGCCGACGATGAAGACCCACGTTTTCACCACCATGACCGGCGCGATGAAGAACGCCTTCGGCGGCCTGCTCCACCGCAAGCGCCACTGGACCCACTCGGTGATCCACGAGACGCTGGTGGACCTGCTGGCGATCCAGCAGGAGATACACCCCGGCATCTTCGCCGTCACCGATGGCACCTTCGCCGGCGACGGGCCGGGTCCGCGCGCCATGCGCTGGCACATCAAGAACCGCATCGTGGCCGGCGCCGACCAGGTGGCCGTGGACGCGGTGGTCGCGTCGATGATGGGCTTCGACCCGCTGTCCCTCAAGTTCATCCGTCTGGCCCACGAGCGCGGCCTGGGCGTGGGCGACCTGCGCGACATCGAGGTGGTGGGCGACGAGCCGGACATCAGCCGGGTCAACTGGAACTTCGCCGACAACGAGAACACCTTCGCCAGCCGCGGCCAGAAGATGATCTACTGGGGTCCGCTCAAGCCCCTGGAGAACGCCCTGCTCCGCTCCCCCATCGCCGCCTGGGCCTACACCGCCAGCAACATCTACCACAACGGCTACTGGCTGAACACCATCGGGAAGGGCCGGGTGCGCAAGGCGCTGAAAACGGAGTGGGGGCGGTTGTGGGAGAGGTATTAGGTAGTTTTGACGCTGGCGTTGGGATGAAATGATAGGACAGAGGTGTTTCTGATGTTTATAACAAACATGACGATAAGAGAACGTGAGGCTCCGCCGTTCGCCAAACGGGTTGATTTCAAGTTCGACGAGCACGTGAACGTGTTCATTGGGCCGAACGCGAGCGGGAAGAGCACCTTGCTTCAGCAGGTGCTAGACAATTACCGGCGGGAATGGACAGTAGCCAGCGCTACCGACACGAGCAATGCGGAATTAGATTACATCAATAAACAACCCGTTCCCCTAACCAGCAGCGAGCACTGCGTATTCGCTATTGAAGACCATGACGCTGACGATCACCGAAACCTCCGGTACGATGTGATTATTGTTCCAGCTACCCGGGTACGTTATGGAAAGGCCCCCCAAAAAGACGGTTTGATAACGGATCACGAAGACCACGACTTTTTTGGTGTTCAATCGCTTTCGGAGGTTCTCTACCAAGATCACATCCACAGTGCAATCTCTGCTTTGCAGCGCATCATACAGGGCAACCCGGTTCAAGACGATGACATGCCTGAAGGCCGTCAATACGCGGATCGGGAGTTGCTCCATCCATTCATCAAAGCTGCTGCAAAAGAGGATCCGAACCGAGCCGCTGGGGGGCTCCTTAGAGCATTATCTGTCGGTCACAGTTGTGCTAAGGACATTTGCGACGAGCTTGTCGTAGGGGATGCGCCGTTCGGCGAGCCAGTCGTTCAGCACGTGACATCTGGTAGCGGATTGCCTTCTATTCAAGCCCATGTTGAGCTAGGGCTGCGCATTCAGACCACAGATAATCAGAGCGGTCGCCGCGTACCATCATTGAACATCACTGAATTATCTGCCGGCACTGAGGGCACTTTGTGGTGGACCAGATTGATTGCTCTAAGTCTCTTGTTTATGAATCAGTTCAAAGAAGGATGGCAAGAACGGCGGGCCATCCTCCTCATTGACGAAATCGAAAACCACCTGCACCCCACCTGGCAGCGCCGTGTCATTCCCGCGTTGCTGGACCACTTCCCCGGATTGCAGATCTTCGCCACCACCCACTCGCCCTTCGTGGTCGCCGGCCGAGAAATGGGACAAGTGCATCAGCTAATCCGCGACACGAACGGTTTGATTACCGCCAGGACCAATACGGAACCCATCAAAGGGTTGACAGCGGACGAGATTTCTCGGAAGTACCTGGAAGTGCAGGACCCGACCGACCTTGCTACAGCGGAAGCGGCGGCAGAGTTGCGGAAACTGCGGAATGAAGGGCCGCGCGATACGGAGGATGCCGAGGCTGCACGGCAGACGCGGATGCAGCAGCTGCGGCGACTGGTGGACCGAGATTTGCTGGCCGGAGGGCCAATGGCGCGGCGGCGCGAGGATTTCGCCCGGCGGTTCCGGGAAGCGATGGAACGCCGGCGGCAAGAAGAAGAATTGAACCAGGATAACGGGTAGATATGCACGGGGTCGAGCGTTCGCCGGAACCCGACTTTTTCGACGCTATCCGTTGCCGTTACGACGGCTGGGATGAGCTGTACGGCACTGATGGTGAGCAGGTGAGACATTGCCGCAACAGACAGTCGGCGCCGTGTTGCACTGCGCACCTGCTTGGGCTTGACGGCGAAGGCATTCGTCAGGCAATCAGAAACGCCCTGCGCGATGATTTTTCGGGGATATGCGGCTACTGTGAACAGGACTGCGCTAGCTTGGTAACGATTATAGAACATTTTCGCCCACGTGCTCTATATCCTGACGAATGGATAGCATGGGTCAATCTGGTCTATGCTTGCCAGCGTTGCGACGACCAGAAGGGAGAGAAATGGCCGGGCACGCTTGGGGATTACGATGAATCGTACAGTTACGTCAATCCCAATCATGTGCCAGGCCAACAGCCAGCGGAGGCGTTTTTCCAGTACTACACCGGCTTCGGCGAAGACGTGGCGGACGTAGATAGCAGCCTCAATTTAGTGCCCGGTCAGATAATATCCTCTTCAAACTTATCACCCAGCGACTGGTGGCGAGCCTTCCGTACTATCGAGGATTTGGACTTGAACTCCGACTCCAGTGACAGCGTGAGCGGAGACGAACGATTGCCATACATACGGAACGTATATTTGGAAACGTTGATCGTCACCATAGAGTCCGATTTCGGTGATTTGTGCTCGAATATTGATGACGCTCGGTACGTATTGCAGGAACTGTCACAACCCAATCAGCCTTTCTCCAGCTACGTAGCGGCTTTTTCCAGGTCATTGGGTATCCAGGTACGCTGATGCCGCCGCGGCCGCAACGTCCTCGCACTACGGCGCCGCGCTGACCACTGCTCCCACCACCCGCTCCCGCTTCGGGCGCTCCGGTCAGAACAGCGGCCGCTGCGGGTCCGGCTCGGCGCTGGGGGCGATCTGCCGGATGGCGTCGAACCAAGCCTCGAAATCGTGGAAGGTGCGGTGGTTGAAGTTGCGCAGGAAGGGGTGGTCGAGTCCGCCGTCGGATGGATCGGCGTACATCAGCACGGGGCGGGCCGGCTCGGCGGTGTGTGAGGCATACATCAACTCCGAGTACATGCCGGTGGAGAGGCGGCCGCCCATGGTGATGCGGTAGGCGGCGACGCACTGGGCCTGCTCCACCATGGTCAGGTCCCGGTGGCGCACCTGGTTCTCCATGTCGTCCCATACCTCCAGCGCCTCCCGGGGGTCCAGCGTGATGGGATACGGATCGGCCCGGCCCTCGGTCAGCGCGCCGACCGTGCCCAGGGGCCAGCGAGCCTCGTCGGCGGTGATAGTGATCTCGGGCACGGCGTCGGCGCAGGCGGCCTGTGCCTTCTCGAACACCTGGGGCGTACCCTCGTCCAAGGTCAGAGGATCGAAGACGATGAAGCGACGGTGCAGCTCGGCGCGAATGTCGTCCACCGCCGCCCGCAGCTTCGGGTCGTAGCGGATGGCAGTGATGGGAAAGCTGGAGTAGACCAACGGATACTGACGGCGGGCGAAGATCAGGCGGTAGAGCATCTCCGCGGGGTGCTTGACACTGACCACGTAGTGGGGCACGGCGCGCTCGGGATAAAGGTTGCGGGCGAGCAGGTCGGCCATGGCGATCTCGGCAGAACGCCAGCCCAGGATCTCCCGCAGGCGCAGCCGGAAGTTGGTGTGCCGCTGGGCGTCACGCTGGGCCAGGGCGCTGTGGATGTCCAGCATGTCGTCCACCAGCGTGATGATGCAGTCGGGACGCCACCGCCGGATGGTGGGCAGGTCAATGAGCGAGAACTGCCGGCCGCTGGTGTAGTAGGTGAGGTGCGCGGCGATCAGGCTGTGGCGCGGGTCGGCCGCCTCGATCTGTTCCGCGATGGCCTCGCCGGCCCGTTTCCACGCGGCCAACTGGTAGGCGGGACGGAAGGCGGCAAGGACGCCGGCCAACTCGTTGCCCTGGGCGGCCAGGGCGTCCTCGATGCTGGCGGTAAGCAGTTCCGCCGGGTCAGCGGCCAGAGCGTCCGAATCTGAAGGCGCGCTGACCTCACCGTGAACGCGGAGGCAGGCCAGCAGGTTGGCGACGACGATGTCCTTGTTGACGCCGGAGATGCCGGCCAGCAGCGCGCGCATACATCAACGATGCCCGGCCGTTGCGGCTATGTCAACCCGGTCATCCAGCTCACGCGTACCCATTTTGTTACCGCGAGGAGCGAAGCAACGCGGCGACCTCGTTACCTGAAGGTTGACCCCCATAGCAACGGGATTGCCGCGCTGCGCTCGCAATGACGCTTCGGACCAGACCGGAAATCGGCCGCCTACCCCCCGAAAGGCCACCACCACCGCTTCTTCGGCGGCTCCGCGGCTACCGGCGCCGCCATGACCAGAGGCCGCTCGCTGAGGGAATCCAGCTGCGCCACCGCCGAGTCGAAGCGGTGCACCTCGATGGGCTTGCGACAGAACCGCCCGGGCGAGATGTTGAATGACCAGAGCAGGCTCTGTTCCGCGGCGGTTCCCGTGAGGATCATCACCGGTATGGTGCGCAAGTTCGCGTCCTCGTTGATATCGGCCAGGACCTCCTGCCCGGTCTTCTTGGGCAGCATGAGGTCCAGCAGCACCAGGTCGGGCCGGGGAGTGTAGGCGTACTCGCCCTGGCGGCGGAGATAGGTCATGGCCTCCTCTCCGTCCTCGACCACGGAGAGATTCACCGCGTACTCCGAGTCCTTGAGGATCTCTTCGGTCAGCCTGGCATCTGCGGGGTTGTCCTCGACCAGCAGCACCTCAATGGGGTTTTCCGGGGAGCGTGTAGTCATGGCGCTGTGCCTCCTTTTTCGTACCTCGTGGTTGCCCTGTCGTTATGGTGGCGCACGGTAGGGGAGGGTTGTCCCGTCCGGCCCGCCGCCGGTCTGCCGGCTGGTTCGCGAGCGGATCACTCCGCCGGCAGCTTGGCGACGGTGAGCCAGAATCCCTCAATCTTGCTGACCACGTCAATGAAACGGTCCAGGTCGACGGGCTTGGTGACGTACGCGTTGGCGTGGTGGTAGTAGGAGTTGAGGATGTCCCCTTCCGCTTCCGAGGTTGTCATGACCACGATCGGAATGGACAGCAGCTCCGGATCGCTCTTGACGTCTTCCAGCACCTCCCGACCGCTCTTCCGGGGAAGGTTCAGGTCCAGGAGGATCAGGTCAGGGCGCGGCGCGCCAGCATAATCGCCCTGGCGTCTCAGGAACGCCATTGCCTGTTCGCCGTCGCCCACCACGGTCAGGTGGTTGGACACGTTGGCGTCGGCGAAGGCCTCGCGGGTGAGTCGCGCGTCACCGGGATTGTCTTCGACCAGGAGAATTTCGATGGCCCTGCGGCGTGATTGTTGTGTCATCGCCTTCCTCTCCCGCGCTGCGTGTTGGGGTTATGACTGGCTCCACCACCGGTGGAACTGCAATCAACCGGCTGGCCCGCTCATCGTGCCGGCCAGTCCGGGATCGGGGATGGAGTCGAGGTCCATGGGGATGGTGAAGAAAAAGGTCGCGCCGGCGTCGGGCTGGGATTCGACCCAGATGGTCCCGTGGTGCCGCTCCACGATCTTCTTGCAGACGGCCAGGCCGATGCCGGTGCCGGGGTACTGCCCGATGCCGTGGAGGCGCTGGAACACCTGGAAGATGCGGTCCGAGTACTGGGGGTCGATGCCGATGCCGTTGTCCTGTACCGAAAACAGCCAGTCGTCATCCCGCTGGGTCGCTTCGACCTGAATGCGGGGCGGGCTTTCGCCGCGGAACTTGATGGCGTTGCCGATGAGGTTCTGCAACAGCTGCGCCAACTGGGACGCGTCGGCCGACAGGCTGGGCATCGGGCCGGAGTTGATCTCGGTGTCGCTCTCGTCGATGGCTATCTCCAGGTTCTGCAGCACCTGATCCAGCACCGCCTGGCAGTCGGTGGGCTCGAAGTCGGCGCCCCGGGTGCCCACGCGGGAGTAGGTGAGCAGGTCCTGGATGAGGGTCTGCATCCGTGCGGCGCCGTCGACGGCGAAGGCGATGAAGTCACTGGCGTCCTCGTCCAGGTTCGCCTTGTAGCGACGCTCCAGCAACTGCAGGTAGCTGGTGACCATGCGCAGTGGCTCCTGCAGGTCGTGGGATGCCACGTAGGCGAACTGCTCCAGCTCGGCGTTGGAGCGGCGCAGCTCCCGCGTGGCCTGACGGAGCGCTCCGGTGAGCCGGCGCAGGTCCTCGTACACGTACTGCAACTCGAAAGTCGCGGTATAGAACCTCGCCAACTGCACCAGCTGGTCCTCGTCGGCCTGGTCGAACTCGCCCTCGAACTTGTCGCTGAGCTGCACCACGCCGATCAGGCCGCCGTCGCGACGCAGCACCGGCACCGCCAGCCAGCCCGGCAGGGGCGGGTGTTCCAGGCCCTGGTCGGTTTTGAGGCCGCTGAATTCTTTGAACTCGGGATTGGAATACAGCTCTTCGCGGGTCATCCGGATCGGCGCGCGCTCCCGGACCACCAGGCCCCAGATGCCGCGCCCGGTCGGCATCACGTCGTAGGCGTTGTAGTGGGCGTACTTCTCGGAGAAGGAATGGGTGTGGATGGCTGCCCTGAAATCGCCGTCAGGCACGTAGCTGAGAGCTGCCTGGTGGGCGCCGATCCTCAGCCGGGACACCAGCGCCAGGCCGTGCAGCGCCTCGTGGAAGGTCTCGGAACCGGGAACGTCGCCGGCGCCCGTTTGTCCGCGGACGATGGGAGCGCGACCGCCGCTCTCCTCCAGAGTGAGCCGGGTGCGGAGGGAGGCGACCTCCTGGTCGCGGTCCGCCAGCAGCGCGGTGAGGCGAGCGACTTCCTGTTGCAAGTCCTGCTGCGTGCTCATCAGCTACATCTCCCGGCCGCTGGATCCAGTTATCAGTCTACGCTCGCAAGCAGCCTTTCGATATGGCGATACAAAGTATTGCAATGGGCTATGAATGTCAACGCCTGATTCACACTCATGCGTACCCAGCTGGTCATCGCGAGGAGCACAGCCCGCTCATGGTGAGCTTGTCGAGCCACGTGGCGATCCTGTTGCTGAACGATACCCCGTTGCCATCACGAGATTGCCACGCTGCGCTCGCAATGACAGGTTCAAGTGCGTAACTCCTATGACGGATTAAGGACCGCGGGCGCGGTTCAGAAGATGTTGGGGCATGAGGTTAGGTTGGATGAGGTTGAAGTCGATGGGATTGTGGGGGTTTTCGGCGTTGTGGCGGGTGAGGTAATCGGCGTAACGGGCGGTGAAGGCGTCCATTTCAGCGAGGTTGTGGATAAAGAGGGGTTTGGCGGGGGCCTTGCGGGCTACTTTGTCGAGTTCCCGGTCGCTGAGGGGATTGCCGTTGCAGTCGTGGCGGCGGTCTTCGCAGACGCAGGGGTAGGGATAGCTGGCGTAATAGACGGGGCCGTGCCGGCTGAATTCGATGTGCTCGGCAAGGCGGCGCTGGGCTTCGATCTCAGCGGGGTCCGGCTCGGGTTCGGCGGGGGTTGCTGCCCCGGCGTCCTGGCCCTGATCTTCGGGATCGTGGTTGAAGCCGAGGCGGAGGAGTTCTTTGGCGGCGGCGAGGCGGTGGCAGGGTTTGAAGTCGGGGAGTTGGCCCTGCATGGCGTCGACGAGGAAGCGGACGGCGGTGCGGCCGTGGTCGGTTTCGTCGTGAACGATTTCAGCGAGGGCGGAACGGATGCGGTGCGTCGCCTGGGCGCTTTCGGATTGGGGTTGAGGTTTGGGGCGCGGATGGGTTTTGGGGTTGCGTTGTTGGTCGACCTGGTCGAAGACCGGCTGGGCGGGCTCGAAGCCGAGCTTGACGAGGAGCCGGGCGGCGTCGAGGCGGTGGCAGGGCTGGGAGTCGGGGAGATCGCCGTGCATGGTGGAGATGAGGAAGCGGACGATGAGGCGGCCGTCCTGGGTTTCCTGGGCGATGATGTCGGCGATACTGTACATATGTTCTGATTGTAGGATGATGGGATGGCCATGTCAAGGGGAGATTTGCTAGCCGGCAGTGTTAGTCGGATTTTTGTGTCGGAGTCAGCCACAACCATTCGTAGGCGTAATCGTTCCACCCACGCGACGTATCAACAACCTTGTGCTGTCTCACGAGTTCGGGCATACCAGTTCTTGCAGATCCCAAAACCTTGATGGGTGCCGCCAGTCTGTCATCGAACACTATTTTCTGCTCCATCCTCAGAAATTTTATGCCTCCCTCGGCGCTCCGGTAGAATACGGCTCCCGGGTTGGGTTTGTTATGTGGGGCGAAGATTTCCCCCCATTCCTCAAACAACACGGGTGGCATTTCCCCATCGTCGCTTTGGCACTCGCCTACTTCGACTGGCGGAGCCAACAATGAGAATTCTATTCTACCTACGGTAGACCCTGCACCAGTCAACTCGGCCACTAGTACATACCCTGGCTTTCTGAACAGTTCCCCATAGGCTGTCCAAGCGAGCTCCAAGACGCTTTGCTGATACCGCCAAAGCCAGAACAGTTCCGCCTTACTCACGAAGTTCGACAATTCTGACTTGGGCACGCGTGATGATAGGTCCGCTTTCAGCGCAAAATCCCGTGCCTGTTCGGATGGCAAAAAGTCAGAGAGCAATGTCGCCAGTTCCGTTTTCTGGACATCATTCAACGGTCGCCGGCTGAGCTCCAGTACATAGTGGCCGGTGATAATCAATACGCCGAATGTCGCCAAAATTCCAGCGATGGCGATCATCAGCGCTTGGGGCAGCAATGTCCACGATGGAATCGCGCTGATAGCACCGATGAGGCCGAGAAACTCTACAAACATAGCCGCTTGCAGCCATCGGCTTGCTCGCAACTCCCGGTAAGCTTCTTTTACTCGAGTTATCATCGGCTTGAATGTCTCTCCAAATCACGGGTCTTGACATCGACCTTGACTGTTCTGTTACGATTACCGAACTTCCTCTACACGGTGGATAATCCAAGACACGGCGATCACACGAAAACCGGCTAAGATGGGGGAGTAGGCTGTAAAACAACCGTTATAAACTGGGCTTCCACAAAACTTCCTGCCTACACAAGGGTGGTTTCGGGAGCAGCGGGGCAGGAGTGCTATCCTGGCTCGCAAGTCTTTGCGAATAAATACGGGGCGCTCTTTTGAGCGCCCCGGCCATATTACTATAGGGAATCCAATCCGGGAACCCCAGACGGATTGCGACGGTTTTGCAAGCGGGCTATGGGCCGCTGGATTTTTCTTCTGATTCGGCTTTTCCAAGCGGCTCATGCTTAGTTGTCAAGCCGTTTCGCAAGAGCCTCTTGCTCCTCATGCGTACGCAGTTACCGACGCTGGGCTTGTTTTTCACCCGCTGGGCCTGTTTTTACCGAGATGCACGGGATAGACAGGACGTACAGGATGATTTTGGTCACAAGCCAACGCAGGCCGGTCCTCATGCGTATCCACTTGGTCATCGCGAGGAGCGCAGTGCGCTCATGGTGAGCTTGTCGAACCACGCGGCGATCTCGTCACCCGAAGGATGGCCCCTCCAGCAATGAGATTGCCACGCCTCGTTCGCAATGGCATAGGACTTACGCGGTTGAGCGCTTGCTTATGCTGCGAAATTGCCACGCTGCGCTCGCAAGGACGAGTTCAACTGCGTAAGTCCTATGACAGTTCGGGCGAAACTGGGTACGCATGGAAGGTTCTGCTCGTTTCACCGTGGACGATCATTCAGCCGTCCCAGGACATTGTCCAGGTATAGGCTGATCTTTTGGCGACTACCCAATTGTCTTCCGGTATGGATTGCGGAGGGTCGAAGAACGCGCGCATGCGGAGAGCATGGATCGATGGGCGGCCCAACTCGTCCCACCGGTCAAGAAGGCGGACCATCTCGGCGTATACCGCATCGCCCCCGTAGACCATCACCCGGTTCGAATGGCCATCGGAGAGCACGGCGGCGCTCATGGTTTCGAGGTCGACCAGCGCGTAACCCGCGCCCCGGAAGCGGCCGTCCTGGGTCTCCCAGTGAACGATGTTGACCCTCGGATCGACCGTGAGGAACATGTACAGGCCCGAGGCTAGGTTCTGAGTGTGAAACTGGCTTTGAAGGGAACGCCCGATCTCTCGGTACCGTACTTCCTGGGCGAATATTTGGTCCAAGTTATGGCGGCGGTGCGGGTCGTCCCGTTCCATCCCAATGAACATTCGCGGGGAGTCTTGTGCGGCGTCACCGATGGAGAAATATCCCTCGGTCCGGTTGGCATTCCCGCGGATGGGGATGAACATGCACGGCGACGCGGTCAGGCTCTCGAGCATGCCGTCGCGCCTTTGCAGGGCTACGCTGAGACGGTAACCTCTGAACCACAACGGGACCACCATGACCCCGCCGTCCTCCAGCTGTTCAACCCAGTGGGGTGACACATCCTGGGCGCCCACGGTGACCATGATCCGGTCGTAGGGCTGCCCCGGGGAGTAGCCGACGAAACCGTCCCCACATACGGCTTCAACATCGCGGTACCCAGCGTCGCGGAGGTTCGCGGCGGCCTCGTCCACAATGTCGTGGTCAATGTCAACGGTGACGACGCTGCCGCCTGGACCGACGATATGGGCCAGGATGGCCGCGTTGTATCCGGTGCCGGCGCCGATTTCAAGGACACTGTGGCCGGGTTCCACGCGCAGTTGCTCGGCCATGATGGCCATCATGGTTGGTTGCGTTGACGAGCTGATGGGGATCCCATCGTCCCAGCGGATGAACACGGGCTGGTCCGCATAGGCAGTGGCGACGTCGACATCGGGCACGAACAGGTGTCGCGGCACGTTGGCGAACGCTTCGCGCACCCGCGCAGTGACGATCGCGCCCTTGCTGACAAGACTCTCGACCAGCGTGTTGCGCAAATCAGCGGCGCGGTCATCCGGTGTTGATGCAGTAGGCATTCCTGCTCCGTATGGATAGCGGTCACCTGAGGCCGCAGAATTCGGCATCGACCCAATGTATCACCCACGCAACGCTGGGCCGCCTGTGATGGGTACGCTTCTACGCCAACAGGGATCGCGAGAGGTGCGTGCTATACTCCGCGCAATCGCGGAACGCCGCCCGGCGTTGGATGCTTACGGAGGCGAGTTGATGGACGTTTTCTACTTCACCGAGATGCCCTACGCCGAGTTCCCGGAGTCGGAGGCGGAGAAGTTCCCGTCCATGCGGCTCACCTTCCCCAACACCTACTTCGACCCGCAGACCGCCAGCGGCCTGATGAACCGCTACCTGGACGAGTACCAGCACGCCGAGGAGATGGGCTTCGACGGCCTGATGATCAACGAGCACCACAACACGCCGTCGTGCATGGACGTTGAGGTCAACATCACCGGCGGCATCCTGGCGCGGATCACCAAGCGGGCCAAGATCCTGATGCTGGGCAACATGCTGCCCACGTCGGACAACCCCGTCCGCCTGGCCGAGGAGATCGCCCTTCTGGACGTGATCTCCGGCGGGCGGATCATCTCCGGCTTCGTGCGGGGCATCGGCATCGAGTCGTGGGCCAACAACACCAACCCCATCCACAACCGGGAGCGCTTCGAGGAGTGCCACGACCTGGTGGTGAAGACGTGGACCACGCCCGGCCCCTTCCGCTGGGAGGGCAACCATTACCACTACCGGGCGGTGAACCCGTGGATGCTGCCCATCCAGAAGCCGCATCCGCCGGTGTGGGTCCCCGGCACCGGCAGTCCCGAGACCGTCGAGTGGACGGCGCGGCACCGGTACACCTACGCGGCCTTCCTGACCCCGCTGGACGTTGCCAAGAACCTGTTTGCTCGCTACCGCGAGTATGCCGCCGCCGACGGCTGGGAGCCCGGACCGGAGAAGTTCGCGTTCATGATCTGCGCCCACGTCAACGACACGGACGAGAAGGCACAGGGATCGGGCAAGGCCTTCCTGTGGCGCATGAACTACCCCCTGCGCGGTCCCCGCGAGTACTGGTCGCCGCCCGGCTACACCTCCCGGGCCGGCGCGGCGGCGGTGGCGGCCCGGCGTCCCACGCCGCTGCACGAGATGTCGTACCAGGAGTTGCAGGACCGCTACCACCTGGTGGTGGGCAGCCCCGACACCGTCATCAAGAAGCTGCGCCACATCCGCGACGAGCTGGGCATCGGCTCCATCCTGCTGGAAGCCCAGGGCGGCCAGCTCTCCCACGCCGATACCATGCGGTCGATAGAGCTGTTCGGGAAGGAAGTGATACCGGCGCTGAAGGAGTGATGGGCATCCGGCAACGTCACCGGCGCATACAGTAAAATGAGAGGATAGGATTCCTCACGATGGAGCGGCCATGTCGCTGCCAATGCTAACCAGGATCAAGGCCCAGAACCTGCTGTCCTTCGGGCCGGAGGGCATCGACTTGGAGCTGCCCGCCCTGACCGTATTGATCGGGCCCAACGGCTCCGGTAAGTCGAACCTGCTGGAAGTGGTTGGGTTGCTGAAAGCGGCTCCGCAGGATTTGGCGATCCCTATTAGGGAAAACGGCGGCATCCGCAACTGGATTTGGCACGGCAGAAATGACGAGCTACAAACGGCTTCGATACTAGCTGACCAGATCTGTGTCCTCGCCGATGGTAGTCTGCAGCACAAGATTGAGATATTCGAAAGTGCTCAGAGGCTCAGAGTCAGTGGGGAGTACATACGGTTCCCATGGAAGGTTTTGATCGGCGAAGGCCCGGAGTTCATTTGGGAACGGGACTGGATGACGGCAGTTCGCAAAACCTTGGTGAATAGAGACGAGCAAAGCACAGAAGAACGACAAGTTGCACTGGATAAATCGCTGTTGTCGGAAATCAAGGATGGAGTGCAATTTCCAGAATTAGGTACAATCAGCGGGCTCTACGAGGGGATAAGCTTGTATCGTCAGTGGGAGTTTGGTCCCAGATCCGCTATCAGACAACCACAGCGTATTGACGTCAGGCCAAGCCCGTTGATGGAAGATTTCTCCAATCTGGGTATGTTCCTGAACCGATTCAGGCAACATCCCAAGCCCAAGGCGGAACTGTTCGACAGGTTGGGAGACCTCTATTCCGGTCTCAACGACTTTGAATTGAACATAGAAGGCGGCACTGTCCAAATCTTTTTCACTGAAGGTGCGTATTCGATACCTGCTACCCGTCTATCCGACGGTAGCCTGCGCTACCTGTGCCTACTGGCGATTCTGCTGGACCCGGAGCCGCCGAGCCTGGTTTGCATCGAAGAGCCGGAGCTGGGGTTCCACCCAGACATGATACCCAAGCTGGCCGACCTTCTGGTGGACGCTTCCAGCCGTTGCCAGGTGATAGTCACCACCCATTCCGACATCCTCGTCGACGCGCTCAGTGACCGGCCGGAAAGCGTCGTGGTGTGCGAGAAGCACGACGGACAGACCTCCATGCGCCGCTTGGACCGGTCCGACCTCGCGGTCTGGCTTGAGAAGTACCGGCTGGGTGAGTTGTGGACCCGCGGCGAGTTGGGAGGCGTCCGCTGGTGAGCGCCCGCGTCTACCTGGAAGGAGGCGGAAACTCGAAGGAAGGCAAGGTCAGGTGCCGCGAAGGGTTCCGGAAGTTGTTTGAAAAGTGCGGGTTCGCGGGCAGGATGCCAGCATTGGTGGCCTGTGGATCAAGGAACGAAGCCTACGACGATTTCAAAACTGCCCATTCCAAAGCCCCTTCCGGTGACTTCATTAGCCTGCTCGTGGACAGCGAGGAGCCGGTCACTGACATCGAGAGAACGTGGGATCACGTCCGTCAGAGAGCGGGCGACAACTGGGTAAGGCCAAATGGCGCGGACGATGAACATCTCCTGTTCATGACCACGTCAATGGAGACCTGGATTGTCGCCGACCGGGATGCGTTGAAAGCACACTTTGGACCCAGACTCAGCGAGTCAGCGCTTCCGCCGGTTCAAAACATGGAACAACGGGATCGCCACGACATTCTGAACGCATTGCAGCGTGCTAGCAGGGATTGCCCCGGACCCTACGCCAAGGTCCCCAAGTCATTCGAAATCTTGGGCAAGCTCAATCCGGATGGTCTTGAACAACATCTGCCCAGTTTCGAAAGAGCTCGGCGAATACTCAACAGCAAACTTTGAACCCAACGTTCCGGACGTCAACCATATAACGCGCATGGAGGTGCTGTGATGGCGGCTAACGCTTACGTGCTGATCAACGTGGAACCCGTCAAGACGCAGGAGGTTGTCGACCGCCTGAACGCCATCAGCGGGGCGGCGGTTCGCGAGGTGCTTGGACCCTACGATATTGTGGTGGAACTGGAGGCGGGAACGGTGGAGGACCTCACCGAGATAATGCGCCACCGCATCCGCCCCATCAACGGCGTGACCAACACGGTCACGTGCCTGTGGTTTACGAATATCTAAAGCCTGTCGACAAGCTGACAATCACACCGTCGTTCCTGCGAAAGCAGGAACCCAGGAACATCACTGCAGGCAGGAAGTTGGCGCTATTTTGCACTCCTGGATTCCGGCTTTCGCCGGAATGACGAAGTTTGTCAACAGGCCCTAGAAGGGGCAATCTATCCCCAGCTCGCCGCAGGTGTCGTGGAACCAGTCGACCACCTCCTCGTGCAGGGGGATGCCCTCGACGCGGCGGAGTTCTTCCATCTCGGCCTCGGGCTGGCCGGCGACCATGACGCGCTCCTCGCCGGGAGCCGGGCGGGTGGACTTCATCATGTGCAGCCACTCGTCCATCTGGTCTTTGAAATGGTCGGGGTCGTCGAAGCCGGCCACGTTGTAGGCAGCGACGTAGTGGCCGAAGTTGGGCCGGCCGGGGACCGCGCCGTAGCCGAATCCCGTGAGCACGCCGGCCAGGATGTCCACCATGCACGACAGGCCGTAGCCCTTGTGTGAACCCAGCTCGCGGGTGCTGCCCAGGGTCAGCAGGGTGTAGTTATCGGGCGCGTCGGCCTCCTCCATGATGGGGTTGCCCTCGGCGTCGGCCAGCCAGCCCGGCTCCAGCTTGACGCCCAGGCGGCGGGCGATGCCGACCTTGTTGCCGGCCACGGTGCTGGTGGCCGCGTCGAACACGAAGGGGGCCTCGTTGCGCGACGGCACGGCGATGGCGATGGGGTTGGTGCCCAGCCGCGGCTCGGCGCCGAAGGTCGGGACTACCGACGGCGGGCAACTGGTCATGCACACGCCGATCATGTCGTGCTCCAGCGCCATCATGGCGTGATAGGAGGCCATGCCCAGGTGCCGCGCGTTGCCCAGCGTGACCATGCCCACGCCCACTTCCGAGGCCTTGCGAATGGCGATGTCCATGGCCTTGGGCGTGGTGATGATACCCAGGCCGCGGTCGGAGTCGATGCTGGCGGTGCTGGGGGTCTCGCGGACGATCTGCATGTTGGGGTTCGGGTTGATCTGCCCGCTGGTGTATCCGCTGACGTAGCTGCGGAGCATGTTGGAGACGCCGTGGGAGTCGACGCCGCGCAGGTCGGCCACCACCAGGACGTCGGCGCCCAGCTGAGCGTCCTCGGGCGGCACGCCCATCTTCTCGAAAACGGCGGCGACGGTGGACTTCAGGTCGTCCCCGGGAACCATCGTAGCCTCGTCCAGACTCACACGAAACTTGGGCAGCACAGCGCACCTCCGGTCCGCCACGAGGGCGGATTTGCAGGGTCAAAATATACGCGCCGCAGTATAGCATCCGGCAGTTGCCTCTCGTTTGCCTAAGACAACCCACGATGGCAGAATGACCGCAATCCATGAGAGGTAACTATCTTGAATACCACCAACCTTGACGACTACAACGCCCGAGCGCTGGATTTCCTGGCCCGCCTGGGGGCGCAGCCGGCCGTGGCCTTCCACGAGCACGGCGTGGCCACCGCCGTCCGCGACGCACTGACCGAGATCGGCGTGTCCTGGCGCACCGACAACTTCGGCAACATCATCGCGCGCATCGCCGGCACGGACGCCGATCAGCACCCGCCCATCGCGCTGATGGCCCACATGGACCATCCGGGCTTCGAGATCGTGGGTCGCGACGGCGACTATCTCATCGGCAAGGCTCTCGGAGGCGTGCCGTCGGGATCGTTTGCGCCCGGCGTGCCCCTGCACATCGTCCTGCCCGGCGGCCGGCGTATCACGGCGGAAATCGTCGGACCCCACGGCGAGGACCGGGAGCGACAGGCGCAGATCCGGCTGACCGGCTCGGCCGACGAGGACGTGCCCGTCCCGTCGCCGGTGGTGTTCGACCTGCCCGACTTCAGCATCGAGGACGACCACATCGTGATGCGGGCGGCCGACGACCTGGCCGGCTGCGGCTGCATCCTGGCGACCCTGTCGGCCCTGCAGGGCGAACCGTCGGCCGGCGACGTCTACGGCGTGTTCACCCGCGCCGAGGAGGTGGGCCTGGTGGGCGCCCGGCTGCTGGCTGAAGCCCGCACGCTGCCACGGGACACGCTGGTGGTGTCGCTGGAATCGTCGCGGACACTGCCGGGAGCGGTGATCGGCGGCGGGCCGGTTATCCGCGTGGGCGACGCCGGCAGCACCTTCAACGCCGACGCCGAGTCGGCACTTATCCGTGCCCGCGAGACCCTGACGGCAGATAACCCCGACTTCCGCTGCCAGCGCCAACTCATGAGCGGCGGCGTGTGCGAGGCCAGCGCGTTCAACGCCTGGGGCTATCGTTCCACCGGCTTGGCCTTCCCCCTGGGCAACTACCACAACGGCGCCGACGACGGCTCCATCGCCGCCGAGTACATCCACCGGGACGACTACCTCAACGGCGCGGCCCTCTGCACCGAGGCGGCCCGCCAGGTCCCCATGCGCTGGGACACGGCGTTCAGCCGCCGCATCCGGCAGGTGCCGGACAGCATGCGGGCGCGGCTGGGCGGGTAGTGCTTGCCTCGCATCCCGGCTTCTCGGTGCGGATCAAGCCCGGTCGCACGACAAAGGAAGTGTATTTATGGCCATAACAGCGGAGATGCTGGACAAGGTTTCGGAGATCGTGCGGACGGAGCTGCCCAAGCGCCTGCCAGATAGCATCCGTGTTCGCCGGGTCGAATCCGAGATTTGGCCCGGCATCGAGAATGAAATCGTGCATGTCCTGGTCTTCTACGATGGGGACCGGAAAAATCTCAGTCCGAAGATGCTTAACCAGTTCGATCAGGAAATAGAGCCATTGTTGGAAGCCATCGGCATCGACGATGTGGTGCCCATTTCTTACACGAATCGGAAAGAAGCCGACCAACCTGCCTGCGCCGATTCGGGAACTTCGCATGGAGATCGTTCGGCATGAATTGGGAGGCGCTCATAGCCAGCAGCCGAGCCCTCGTTACGCCGATACCACCTGCCAGTCAACCTACCGAGGAGGCATTGCGACGAGCGATAAGTACAGCCTACTACGCGATATTCCACGCATTGGCTACCAGCAACGCGGACTGCATTATTGGAACTTCTAACGATCCGCTGTCGCGCCATGCGTGGGACGGCGTCTATCGGGGACTGGAACACGGAATTGCCAGGGTCCAGCTGCGGGAGGGTCGGCGCCTGTTTTCGCCGGGCACCGGGCGATTTGCAGACACGTTTGGCCGGCTACAGGAAGTACGGCAGAGAGCCGACTACGACCACGCACAGACCTTTGATGTGGTCCTGGCAAACACTTGGATCGACCGCGCCGAAGAGGCCATACTCGGGTTCATGCAGGCCAGCGTGGAGGAGCGCACGGCGGTGGCCGTCCAGTCGCTGATCCGCCGTCGCCGGAACTGAAGGGGCCGCGTTGATCCGAAGTACCAGGCCCTCATCGCGTTATTCGTTAATTCCCAGCCTCGCCTTCACTTCGTCCAACGACACGACACTACGTTCCTGCTAGGTACCGCTGAGGGTTATCGAGATCGCGACTGTCGGCCTACCAGCCGGGGTAGGTGCACGACTCGATGACGGCATACAATCATTCTATGCGGATTGTTCTCAGCAAATGCGCGGCTATAATGCCCGCCGAGGTGACGCGATGTACGAAGACCAGCCAGACGCAACGGAGCGACGTGGTTATCCTTGGTGGGGATGGCTACTGGGCATCTGGTTTCTCATTCCCCTAGCGTTTATGTTCATAGGGATGTCGTCACCACAGGCCCGTCGGCGTCTAAACGGGTGGGCCGTCGCTGGGTATTCGGGGATGGTCTACATTGGGTTCATTATTTTGATAGTAACCTTTGGTGCTAGTTTGAAACGATTTTGAGAATGCCACGAGGCTCCCATATGCTGTGAGTTGACACTCTCCACAGCAGGGAACCTCGTGAACATTGCCGATTTTATCACCGAACTTTACTGCAAGATAGACGATACCCTCCCGCCGGTGGCGCCCCATCCCCAGGCCCGGCTCTCCCTCAGCGAACTGGTCACTATCGGCGTACTCCACGCCATCAAGAACGTCAAGCAGCGTCCCTTCTACCATTGGCTCAAGGACAACTATGGCGATCTCTTCCCCAAACTGCCGGAGCGTACCCGCCTCTTCCGCCGACTGGAAACCCAATCCTGCTGGACCGGCTACTTCCTGGCCCAGCCGACCATTCTGGGCATCGCTGACAGCTATGGCGTTGAACTGTGCCATCCGGTGCGCTCCGGGCGCGATTTCCACCAGGCGGGCAAGAAGGGCAAGTCCAATCACCGCTGGATCGTTGGGGGCAAGCTCGGCATCGTGATCAACCAACTGGGATTGATCACTGATTGGGACTGTCGAACGGCCCCGATTTTTGACCAGTCTGCATGACCAGACCTTCCGACACCTGCTGGAACACTACGACGGACGGATGATCATCCTGGCCGACACCGGCTTTCACCGCGCCAAAGGCGACCCGGCCAACGTCAAGATTTGCCGACGGGGAGAGTGGAACGTACGTATGGCGGTGGAAACCACCTTCTCCATGATGACTACCGTTTGGGGCTGCAAGGTGATGCGACATCTGACCTGGCGCGGGTTTGAGGCGCATCTGGCCTACCTGATGATGGCCTTCAACATTCTGGTGCAGTGGGACGGACTGGAACCCGACGCAACTGGACGCATCCACCGCTCCATTGCTCAATTCGTCCTCTGACACTAACTAGCACCAATGGTTAGTAATTGTCACCATCCTCGATGATTCGGGTAACGATGCGACTCAGGCGACAAATCAGAGTCCGACCGATACGTCAACGATGATTGCAACACAGACAACAGTCCCGACGCAAACGCCTGTCCCGACAGTGTCGCCGTGCCAACGTGAAGACGTGCAAGGCTATTTCGATGAGATGTTAAAGATCACTGGCCCTCTGGAACAGACTTATCTTGAGATAGGCGCACTAACCTCACAAGCAGGTTCAAACCCTTTGTTGGTATTTGACGACGACTGGCGATTCTCAGTAGTCGTTCATCTGGCAGCCATGAAAGTCGCAGCTGAACAAATCCGTGAACTCAACCCTCCGCCGCATGTCCGACATATCCATAGCGATCTGATGGAAATGGCCGCAGGCCTAGACCGCGCAGCGGATCTATTTGCAGCCGGCATGGACAACTATGATCCCGACCTCCTGGGCATGTCGGCCGAACAAATCGGCGAGAATACAGACATCGTCATTGGCGCCGCGGCCAAGGTCAGCGCACTCTGCCAATAGTAATTAGCGTAGCGGGACGCATACAGCGAAGCTGCATCAAGCATTGACGCTGGCGATAGTTGCGTTCGCTAGTTCACTCGCAATGGAGATTAACGTACCTTGTGGCGCAGGACACGGCGTTTAGCCATCGCATCCTTCCGGTGCCGGACGGGATGCGGGCGCGGCTGGCCGGTTAGTGCCCCGCGTTAGTCGTCGATTCCCAATTCGCCTTCACCTCGTCCAACGACACGAGGTTGCCTTCTTGCGCGTCCCGGATGCCCCGCCGCAGGGCGTCCATCATCTCCGCGTCGCCCATTATTTCCAGGGTTTCGACCACAGATTGGAATAACTCCCACGGCATCAGGGCGAGCACCGGTTTGCCCCGGCGTGTCAGCGCAACTGCCCGTTTCTCCTCTGCCAGAAGTTCCGGTATTTGGGTGAGCATCGCCCTCGCCTTGACGGTGGGGATGTGCTCAGTGCCAGTTTCCCATGCCGACGCCATGATCATCTCCTGATCCTGAGGTGGGTCAACCGAGCATAAATTTTATCAACCCGCCGCTGCACTGAGAGACAGATGCCGGGTTTCCAGTTTGTTACAATGCAGGCGCTATTTCCCACGACTACGAGGAGGCAAGCAGCATGCCAGTTCATCATCAGGCGCAGGGGGCGGGCGACGTCACCGTCCACAAGATTGAGAACATGGGTAGCCTGGGCAACAACGGCTACATCATCATCTGCCCCGAGACCAACCAGGCCGTGTGCATCGACACACCGGACGAGCCGGAGAAGATGATCAACGAGGTCCGCGAGGCCGGCGTCGAAGTTCAGGCCATCCTAGTGACCCACGGGCACGGCGACCACCTGGCCGGCTACAACGAGATCACCGGCAGCATCGGCGCGCCCGCCGCCATCGGCGAGCTGGACGCCCACCTGCCGCCCGGCCCGGTGCAGCGCCAGCTCAACGACGGTGACACGGTGCAGTTCGGCAACCGCACCATCCAGTGCGTCCACACGCCGGGCCACACCGACGGCTCGACCTGCTTTGTAGTAGGCGGCTTCCTGTTCTCCGGCGACACGCTCTTCCCCGGTGGTCCGGGCCGGTCCAGGAGCCCCGAGGCGCTGGAGCAACTGCTCGGAAGCATCAGCTCCAAGCTGCTGACCCTGCCCGCGGACACCTACGTGTATCCCGGCCACGGGCCCGAGAACACCACCATCGCCGAGGCCCTGCGTCGCTACGACGTCTTCATGTCCAAGGACCACCCGGCCGACCTGCAGGGCGACGTGGACTGGCTGAACACCTAGGCGTGGTGCACGACAGCCGTCATTCTCGCCTGATGCGAGAATCCAGCAGGACCGGATGCTGACGGGCTGAACTCCCGGATTCCGGCTCGTGGCCGGATCGACAATGAAAGGTTGGGGGGTTGATGTACCGCAAGACGGTCCTCGATAACGGACTGCGGGTGCTGACGGCGGAAATGCCGCACACCCGCAGCGTCTCCATGTTCGTCTCGGTGGGCGCCGGCTCCCGCTACGAACCCGACGAACTGGCCGGCCTGTCCCACTTCCTGGAGCACCTGCCCTTCAAGGGCACGCGCCGCTGGCCCACCGCCCTGGCGATATCCGAGGCGGTGGAAGGCGTCGGCGGCATCATGAACGCCGCCACGGACCGGGAGATGACGTCCTTCTGGTGCAAGGTGGCCAGCGTCCACGCCGACCGCGCCCTGCCGGTGATTTTCGACCTGATCCTGAACCCGCTCATGGATCCGGCCGAGATGGAGAAGGAACGGGAGGTCATCCTTGACGAGCTGCGGATGACCAACGACTACCCCGCCCAGGTTTGCGACCTGCTCATCGACCGTGCCCTGTGGCCCGACCAGGCCATGGGCCGGGACGTGGGCGGAACCGCGGACTCGGTGGCCGCCATCAGCCTGGACGACGTGTGCCGGTACATGGAGCGCCAGTATCGCCCGAACAACACCGTCATCGGCATCGCCGGCGCCATCGAGCATGACGAGGCGGTGCGGTTCGTGGCCGACGCAACGGGCGACTGGACGCCGGGCGACACACTGACCTGGCAGCCGGTGTCCGGTCCGTCGGACGACGCGCCGGCCATCCTGCTGGACAATCGGGTCACGGAGGACACCAGCATCTGCCTGGGCTTGCCCGGCTTTGCGCTGAACGATCCTGACCGCTACGCGGCCACCGTGCTCAACGGGCTGCTGGGCGACGGTATGAGCAGCCGGCTGTTCCAGAACCTGCGGGAGAACCTCGGACTGACCTACGACTGCCACAGCTCGCTGAGCAGCTACCGCGACTGCGGCGCGCTGGTGGTGTCCTGCGGAACCGAGCCGTCGCGCGCCGCCGAGGCTGTGGCGGCAACCCGGCTGGAGCTGGAGGGCCTGCTGACCGCTCCGCCCAAGGCCGAGGTGCACAAGGCCCGCGAGTACATCAAGGGCCGTCTACTGATGCGCATGGAGGATTCTCGCGCGGTCGCCTCATGGTTGGCCTCGCAGGAACTGCTGATGGAAGAGATCACCACGCCGGACGAGACGGCCGCCAGCATCGACGCGGTGACGCCCGACCACGTGCTGCGCGCCGCCGAGCGGCTGGTGGATGCGGACGCGTTTCGCCTGGCAATAGTGGGGCCGCACGAGGACGCGGCCGAGTTTGAGGCGGCGCTGGCCGGAAAGTGATCGACTGGTTCGTGTTTGTTGGCCAACTCTCCAAACAGGTCAGGTGTCCCATGACCACAGCCAATACCCGCTCCCAATTGCCGGTTCGGCAGCCCCTGCTTACGTTGCCGGATCCTCCGCCGCGCCACCCTGACGAGATGACCAGCTACGAACACGTGCACCAGCCCGGCAATTCTCACTTCCTCATCCAATACCTGGGCAATCCTGACACTACCCTCGTCACCGCCGAGCGCTACATCGTCCGGGAACTCGGTTCGCCCGCCACCGAGCGGCGCGTGCCCGACCTGCTCATCGCCTTCGGCGTTGACCCGGCTGCCTACCGGGCGCGCAACGGGTACGTAATTGCGGAGCAGGGCAAGCCGCCGGACTTCGTGCTGGAAGTGGCGTCACCGAGCACCGCGGATACCGACGTCGGCGCAAAACGAAATGACTACGAGGGATTTCTCATCCAGGAGTACTGGCGCTTTGACGAGACCGGGGAGTTCCACGGAACCCGATTGGCCGGCGACCGGCTGGTGGGGGGACGGTACGAGCCGATAGACATCGCAGAGCTGAGCGGAGGCGCGTTGCAGGGATACAGCGCAGTGTTGAACCTGTACCTGCGCTGGGAGAACGGAAGGCTCGGTTGGTACGACCCGGCCACGGGGGAGCACATCCCCACCTACGAGTCCGAACGCGCCGCCCGCTTGCAGGCTGAAGCGCGCGTTCGCGAGTTGGAAAGCGAGCTTCGCCGTCGGGACAATTGATAGCCCGGTTCATCAACCCCAGGATGACGGAACAACTACCCACAGCGCCGCCGTGCTGGCAACGGCAGCCTTACGGGATATTTCAGCAAGACAAGGAGGTAAAGGCATGGCTGCCACGCGATACAGCAAGGTGATCCAGCTGCTGGAAGAGGGCAAGCCGGTGTTTGGCACCGGGCTGATCTGGAACGGCAACCTGGACGAGATGATGTACTTTGCCGATTCCGATTACGACATGGTGATGATCGAGATGGAGCACGAGGGGTTGTCCTTCAACAACCTGCGCACGTCGCTCCAGTTCCTGCTCAACCGCAAGCGCGTCGCCGAGGGCGGCGGCCTGATGGCCGATCCCACGCCCGTGGTGCGCATCCCGCCCAACACCCGGGAGCAGAACCAGTGGGTCATCAAGCAGGCCCTGGACACCGGCGTGTACGGGCTGATCCTGCCCCACCTGGACACCGTGGAAGGCGCGATGTCGGCAGTGCAGTCGGCGCGGTATCCCCAGGTTCCCGGCGTGGCCGACTTCGAGCCCCACGGCGAGCGCGGCTGGTGGCAGCGCATCGCCCCGCGCTACTGGGGTCTCTCCGCCGCCGAGTACTACGACGCCGCCGACCTGTGGCCCCTAGACCCCGACGGCAACATGCTCCTCATGGGCATCGTCGAGGAGCCCACCGGCGTGCGCAACCTGCCCGACATCCTCAGCCAGGTGAAGGGCATCGGCGCGATCTGGGCCGGCCCGGGCGACATGTCCGTGGCGCTGGGGCACAAGGGCAACGCCAGCCATCCTGAGGTTCAGGAGATGCTGCTGCGCATCCTGGAAACCTGCAAGAACGCCGGGGTGCCCTGCGCCGTGGGCTGCACCGCGGAGGAGGTTCCCATGCGACTGGAGCAGGGTTTCAGCATCCTGATCACTGCGCCCACACGGACGGCCGGCGGCCTTGCCGAGGGACGGCGGATCGCGGGGCGCTGACACCGCGAGCTGACTGTATCCAAAAGAGTGGGGCGGGTTTTACGACCCGCCCCTATTGCATGTCGAAGATGTACTGCCGCACCCCGAAAGAGAAGCCGACCAGCACCTCCTCCCCGTCCAGCGTCTCCGGGTCTTCCCGCAGTTCCGGCTCAGGTTGACCGGCGCGGTAGATGTGGACCTGCCGGTTGGTCGGGTCGATGAGCCAGCCCAGCCGCGCGCCGCCGTCCATCCACAGTTGCATTTTGCGTTGTATCGGAGCGAGGCTGTCGGTGCGGGATCTAATCTCGACGACGAAGTCGGGCGCACCGGGGAAGACGGTTTCGCGCTCTTCCTCCGTGGCGGCGTCGTAACGCTCCTGGGTGATCCAGGCCGCGTCGGGCCCTCGGATCGCCCCAGTGGCCAGGCGGAACCGGCTGCTCTGCGAGGCACTGACGCCTCCGTTGGCCATCTCCCAGATGCACATAAATGCATTGAGGTAGTTTTCGCGTCGGTTGCCTCTGAAACCTGTCATGGGCAGAATCACCAGCTCCCCGGCCTCGTTGATTTCCATTTCGTAGTCGTCGTTGGCTTCGCAGAACTCGATGAACCGGGTGGGGAAATCACGTGCGCGAAAGTCAAGGCCCAGAGCATCCAGGCGCAGCACGATGGAACCGGTGCGCTCCCCGATGGCAACATCGTCCCCGGTATCCGGCCTTGCCGGCGGCTCTTTCGGCCTGGTGGTCATACGGTGTCCCTGCTATCGGTTGGCGCGCCTTATTCGCGGTGGATCCTGCGCTAGTTGCCCGCCTGAGGCAGGGCGGGACCGGCCAGGTAGTCGAATAGTGGCGCGTCTGAGGACAGGATGATGGTGTCCTGCTGCCGGATGATGCGTTGGTAGGCTTCCAGGCTGCGCAGGAAGGCGAACAGTTCCGGGTCCTGGTTCAGCGCTTCAGCCAGGATGCTGATCGCCTCGGCTTCGCCTTCACCCCGCCGCTTGTTGGACTCGCGCTCGGCTTCGGCCAGGATAACATCGCGGTCGCGGTCGGTGGCCGCCCGGATCTTGCGGTCTTCCTCCTCACCCTCGGCGCGGAAGCCGGCGGCGATGCGGTTACGCTCGGCGCGCATCCTGGTATAGATGGACGCGGTTACGGCTTCAGGGAAGTCGGCCCGCTTGATGCGCACGTCGATCATCTGGATGCCGAAATTGTCTCGTTGGGTGGTCTGGCGGACCGCTTGCAGCACCTCATCGAGGATTTGCGTGCGGGTTTCCTGTGCCTCCACCAGCGGCAGTCCCTCGTCGTCGAGGACGGGTGTGCCAGCTTCATCAACCAGCGGTTTGGCGCCGATGATGTCGGTCCGGTCACGCAGGGCCACCCGGTCACGCAGGGTGGAAGTTACGATGTCCCCCAGGCGGCTTCGGGCGGTGCTCTCGGTTTGCAGCGTCTTGCGGAACTGTACCGGGTCCGTGATGCGGTAACGGGCGTAGATGTCGATTACCAGGTTTTCCTTGTCCTGGTCGGGCATGGACACCGGTGGCGCGTCGATCCTCAGGATCCGTTTGTCCAACCGGACCACGGTGTCCACGAATGGCGCCTTGACGTTCAGGCCGGGTTCGGTGCGGGTGTCCACCACCTCACCGAAACGGAGGATGATGACCTGCTCGGTAACATCGACCACGTAGAGGGCCTGGCGCAGCACGACAAGTCCGACGATTATGACGATGGCGACGATTATCAAATTTCGCATTGGGGGGTTCTCCGGGGATGAGAGACGGTCGGTCTGGATTACCTGCGGCTACGGGTTGGGGCCGATGGGGGCAGGTATGACGTTTCCGTCCTGTCCCAGAATGAGTACCGGTTCGGTGTCGGGATCGACGATGATCTTGGTGACGCCCGGGAAGACGTTTTCCAGGGCCTCCAGGTAGAGGCGCTGGCGCGTTACCTCGGGTGAGCTGTTGTACTCGTTGCGGACCGACTCGAAACGCTGAGCTTCACCATTGGCGGTCTCGATACGGGCGCGCTTGAACGCCTCCGCAGCCTCGATGATCCGCTCGGCATCACCTCTGGCCCTCGGAATGACGTCCGCTTCGTAGGCCAGGGCCTGGTTGATGCGGGTTTCGCGTTCCTGACGGCCGCGCAGCACGTCGTCGAAGGCGTCACGGACTTCTTCCGGCGCCTTTACGTCCTGCAACTGCACCGAGATGACCTCGACGCCGGCCTCGTAGTCGTCAAGTATGGCCTGGAGCCGCTGGCGAGTGTCGGTTTCCACCTCTTCACGGCCTCGAACCAACACGTCGTCAATGGAGCGCTGACCCACCACCAGGCGCAGGGCGGCTTCCGCGCCGTCCTTGAGGGTGCGCCCGTCGGGACGTCCTTCGGGTATCAAGCGCGCGGGTTCGCCCGGATCGTCAACATTGAACAGGAAGTTGTTCAGGTTGCTGATGCGGTACTGCACCACCATCTGGACGTCAACGATGTTGAGGTCGCCGGAAATCATCAAAGCTTCATCGAGGAACGGAGTGTTGATAGCGGCTTCGTTGGACCGGAATCCCAGCTCCATGCGCCGCGTCTCGGTGACCAGCACCACGTCCTTGTTGCCCACCGGTGTCGGCCACCACCAGTGGAGACCTTCTTCGGATACCGGCGCGCCCTGCACGGCTCCGAACAACCGCAGCGCCGCGTTTTCACCGGGACTGACAGTGTATACGCCGGTGGCCGCCCAGATGATTACGAGGAGGGCGATGATCGCGACAATTAAAATGCCCAAGTTTCCGCCGCCGAGGCGTCCACCGGAGCCACCAAACATGCCGCGCACGCGACCGAGGAGTTGTTCGAGGTCGAATTCGGGTTGACGAGGTGGTTGTTGACCTCCCCCGGGTGTGAACATACGAAAGTGTCCTTTATGAGTTTGCTTGTTGGCGCCTGATCAATGTCAACCGTTATGTCAGGAGTGACCGACTCAATCAGCGGTTTCCGGTACGATTTTCGAACGGTTGGCCGCGACAGTATACCATCATAATCGACAGCCTGGTTTATAATTGGCGGCCAGCCCGCATGGGCACATCGGCCCGCACTCCGAGCCAACGGGCGGGCCGACAGCCCCGACCCGTTCGCCCTCCCCACAGGAAAGTTAGAGTATGACTACGCCCGTTCCTATAGCGTCCAACGACCAGGAGCGCCCGCCGCAACCCCAGGGGCTCACCGTTAAAATCAGCCCCGACATGGGGCGCGTCCAGATGACATGCCCCCACCAGAGCGGGCTCATCTACGCGGTGCCCGGCGACCGCAGCTGGGTTTGCACCGACGAGTTGCGCCCGGCCCACGCCATGGCCGGCTTCTTCCGGGAGCTCATCGCACTCAAGGACCCGCGCGTGGAGGGCCTGATGCAGCAGTGGGGCCTCTACTACCGCAGCCTGCCCCTGGATGCCGACGCCAACGCCAGCGAGACCGAAGAAGAGAACGCTTAGGGGCGGGTTTGAAACCCGCCCCTGCCGTTTGTCTGGTTGCCGGTAGGCGCGTCAGTCGTCGCCCGGAGAGGTCCCATCTATCGGCTCCGCAGTGCTCGTGCTGCTGAAGGACGGGGCCGGGCTGGGCACTGGCCCGCCCTGGGTAACCGGTGGCGCCGGCGGGGCATAGGGCGAAGGCGTGGGCGCTTCCGGCATGGCCGGTTCCGGCTCGGAGCCGGGAGGGCCATCTTTGAACAACTTGGTTAGAGCGTCGCCGGATATGGCCTCGTGCTCGATCAGGTACTCAGCCACCTGCACCAGCTTGGGCTTGTGGTCGATGAGCAACTGTTGGGCCTGCCGGTAGGCGTTGTTGATCAGGTGGCGGACTTCGTCGTCGATCTCCTCGGCGATCTTGTCACCGTAGTCGCGCTCCTCGCTGATCTCGCGCCCCAGGAACACCATCTCCTCGCGCTTGCCGAAGGTGCGCGGGCCCAGGCTGGCGGACATCCCGTAGCGCTTGATCATGCCCAGGGCCGTCTTGGTGGCGCGCTCGATGTCGTTGCTGGCGCCGGTGGTGACCTCGTCGAAGATCAACTCTTCCGCCACACGACCGCCCATCATGACGCCCAGCATGTCCTGGAACTGGTTCTTGGTCCAGAGATACCGGTCTTCCTCGGGCAGCAGGGTGGTGTGTCCGCCCATGTTGCCGCGGGACACGATACTGATCTTGTGCACGCGGTCGGCGTGGGGCAGGTTCCAGGCGACCAGGGCGTGGCCAGCCTCGTGGTAGGCGGTCATCTCCTTCTCGCGTTGGTTGATGACCCGGCTCTTCCGTTCCGGGCCGGCGATGACTCGCTCGATGGCTTCCTCGAAGTCCTGCATGAAGATGCTGGACTGGTTCTTGCGTGCGGCCAGCAGTGCGGCCTCGTTGACCAGGTTGGACAGGTCGGCGCCGCTGAATCCGGGTGTTTCCTTGGCGACAACGTCGATCTTGATTTCCCGTGACAGCGGCTTGCCGGCCACATGCACCCTGAGGATGGCCTCGCGGCCCACCACGTCGGGCAGGTCCAGGGTAACGCGGCGGTCGAAACGTCCGGGGCGCAGCAGCGCCGGGTCCAGGATGTCGGGCCGGTTGGTTGCCGCAATCACGATGATGTTGGTGTTGGTCTCGAAACCGTCCATCTCAACCAGGATCTGGTTGAGGGTCTGCTCGCGCTCGTCGTGGCCGCCGCCCAAACCGGCGCCGCGGTGGCGTCCCACGGCGTCGATTTCATCGACGAACAGGATGCAGGGCGCGTTGCGCTTGGCCTGCTCGAAAAGGTCCCGCACCCGCGCCGCGCCCACGCCCACGAACATCTCCACGAACTCGCTGCCGGAGATGTGAAAGAAGGGCACGCCAGCCTCACCGGCCACCGCCCGGGCGAGCAGGGTCTTGCCGGTTCCGGGAGGGCCGACCAACAGGACGCCCTTGGGGATGCGCGCGCCCAGTTGCAGGAAGCGCTCGGGGTACTTCAGGAAGTCGACAACCTCTTCCAGCTCGGCCTTGGCCTCGTCCACGCCGGCCACGTCGCTGAAGGTCACCGACGGCCGGTTGAACGGCATCATGCGGGCGCGACTGCGGCCAAAGCTCATGGTCTGGTTGTTCGATCCCTGGGCCTGCCGCATCATCAGCAGTATCAACCCGCCGAAGAAGATCAGGGGCAGGAAGTTGAGCAGGATGCCGAAAACGCTGCCAAACCCGCTGGAGCCCTTGTACTCCACGTCGGGCGCGCTCACCTGGTCCCAGATGCCGGTGGTGATCAGCAGGCTCTCCAAGTCCGTGTTCTTCCCGATGCGGCTGCTGTACTTCTGGGCATCCTCTCCCTGTCGGCCCACCGTCGGTATGACCGTGAGCTTCTCGCCATCCACTATGATCCTCTCGATCTGGCCGGCCCGGGCCTGTTGCAGCACCTCGGTCAGAGCCAGACGCTCGCTGCTGCCAAAACTCGGGAGCAGCGTGTAGAAGATGACGATGACGCCGATGATGATCAGGAGATAGATCAGGCTGTTGCGGACCCAGCGGTTGTTGGTCATAACATTCCTGCCGTTGGAGAGTGCACGGCTGCGCTGCGGCGCAAATGATTCACACAGACTGGCGCAATATACTACCCGCGTGCGGGAGAATTTGCAAAGTTGGCTGCATCAGTTGTCGGATTTCGTCGCCGGGCGCCCGCCCCGGCTGGCGTAGAATGGTGTTTTCAGCCGGCCGGTCGAGAAAGGGGGTTTCAAATGGCATACGAACCTACACGCCGAGTGTATCTGTTTGGCACGGGGGGCACCATCTCATTTGTTGGCGAATCCCGCACCGATTTCTCCAACTACAGCTACCGGGGGCAGCAACTGACCATCCAGGAGATGCTGGCCCGTGTTCCGGAGGCCAACGAATTGGCCGAGGTGATACCCGAGCAGGTGGTCAACGTGGGCAGCACCGAAGTCTATCCACCCCACTGGCTCACCCTGGCCAAGCGCATCAACGAACAGTTCGCCGCCGACCCCGACGCCGCCGGCGCCGCCGTGACCCACGGAACCGCCACGCTTGAGGAGACGGCCTACTTCCTCAATCTAACCGTGCGGGACAGCCGACCCGTGGCCGTCACCGGCGCCATGCGTCCGCCCTCTGCCATGGGCACCGACGCGGATAACAACCTGCTGGACGCCGTGCGCATCGCCGCCGCGCCCCAGTCCGCGGGTCGCGGCGCGCTGGTGGTACTGAACAACGAGATCCAGTCCGCCCGTGACGTGACCAAGACCGACTCCTACCGGGTCGAGACCTTCCAGTCCGGCCACATGGGTTTCCTGGGGTACGCCGACGCAGACGGCCAGGTGGTCTACTACCGCCGGCCGGAGCGGAGGCACACCGCCGATTCGGAGTTCGACGTGTCGTCAGTCGACGAGTTGCCGCGAGTTGACATCGCTTACGGCTACGCCGGCGCCGGCAGCACGGTCATTGACGCCCTGGTCGCCGACGGCGTGGACGGCATCGTCGCCGCCGGTTTGGGTAGCGGCGGTTCGCCGTCAACGTTCATGGCCGGCCTGAAGGACGCCCAGGCCGCCGGCATCCCCGTGGTCCTGTCCACCCACGTGGGCACCGGCCGCGTGGTCCAGACCCGCCGCTTCACCGACGAGGGTTACATCGTCGCCGACAACCTGCATCCCAAGAAGGCCCGCATCCTGCTCATGCTGGGCCTGACGCAGACCAAAGATCCCGAGGAGTTGCAGCGCATGATGCTGGAGTACTGACGGATTGGCCCGGTTCGCTGCCGGGTCACGATGTTAAAATCGAGTCTGCATGGGCGAAGATACTCGATCCGCGACCGACTTCGCTCCCAAAATCTCCAACTGATGGACAGCAACGTAAGCCAAGCGCGAACTCCGGATAAAACCGCTTTGGAGGTTGCCAAAGCGGTCCAGTCAGAAATGCCCGCGAATACGGTTATTTTGTTCGGATCCCGTGCGCGGGGAGATCATCGTCCAAACTCCGACGTCGATCTGATGATCATTTCCGCCTCAGGCCGGGGCGCTGGCAGTGGTCTGGCCGCCAGGGTCGCCCGGGATTACTTCCAGGACAATCCGCCCCGGCTCCGCGTCGACGTGGTCACGATGGATGTCAAGACGTTCAACTACTGTCGTCGGGCGAAGAACCACGTGGCCGCGCAGGCGATTCGGGACGGAGTGATAATGAGCGACGAGAATCTCGACCTTTCGGCCGGCTACGATGACGGATACCCCGACAGCTGGCCGGACGTGAGAGAACGGCTACAGGCTGCATATCGACACATGGGCGCCTTCGGACGCGAAATCGACCATCGAGACGGAATCCAGGAAATATTCGGCTTCCATGCCCAGCAGGCCGTAGAGAATGCCATCAAGGCGTGGCTATCGGCGGCAGGCCTGGAGTACCGGTCAGTGCATGACCTGCGCGAAGTCGCCGATCAAATCTTGCGCGACCCCACCGAAGCCGGCACGCTGGCGGCGGCGCAGCTTCGATTGCTGATCGACTATACCTCGTTCCCAAACCCCGACCGCCCCGGGGAACGGTTGAACTGGCTCACTCTTTACGCCGTCAACTACCGTTACAGCGGCACCGCGTTCCGCATGGACGACGTCGACCGGCACCGGTTCCTTGCTGAGATCAACCTGGCCGTCGGAACCTTCATCAACCGGGCTTACGAACTGACCGGCACCAGCGAACCGGACTTGACGCAGGGGTAGCCAACGACCGACCCGTCCGGCCGGAGCAATCCTGAACCGGTCCGGTCAGGGTTTGACTCCGGCCGCGCCGCCTGCTAATCTGCAACCGTTAACAACTGAACCAAAACGCCTGCCGGTGGTCCGTCAGTAGCGCGCCCAACCACTCTGCGCACGACGGGCTGAAAAGGAAATCCGGTGTGAATCCGGTGCGGTCCCGCCACTGTAATTGGCGAGGCGTCCTCCCACGCTAGTCGCTCATGTGACCAGCGAGCCACTGCCCGCGCCAAGCGGGTGGGAAGGCGGAGGAGCGTCGTTATTAGCCATCAGCCAGGAGGCCTGCCAGCGGGTGTGTTCCAGCTGCACTTCGTGGAACGAGTGGGCGGAATCCCGGTGTATCTATAGCAAAACCGGTTCCCCAGCCGCAGGCTCCGTCACCCGACCGCAAGAGTGCAGTCGGGTTTTTTTGTTGCAGCAGCGAATGACTACTCCCCTGCGCTGCTCCGGCGGGCCGATTCCTCCTCCATTGGCCCGTCGGGGCGCGCTTCCGTCTATTTGCCTTGCCGACGCCGCTGGGTGATAATCGACCCGCGCGCCCGTAGAACCAAAACGCCCGTCGCACGGCCCGGGCGTTACTCCGAATGAGAGGTGACAGCATGAGCGACGTCATGCTCCGCGAGATACTCGAAGAATGCCGCGACGGGGTCGACGGCATCGGTTTCAACGAGGTGGTGGTGATGCTGGAAAGCACCGCCGCCTCCGCCGAGGTCTACATGGACTTCGACGACCTGCGCTTCACCCCCGACGGGCGCATCGTGACCCTCATGGTGCCCGGCGGCACCCACATGCACCTGGACATGTCCAAGATCCGCGAGGCCGAGTTCGTTCACACCACCAACGACCAGGGTCTCCCGTCATACCAGTTGTGGATGCGCGACGGCGAAGGGAACCCGGCGATGCGGGTCTACCTCCGCAAGTCGGACGTCGACGCCACCAACCCCCCGCGCCACAACTTCTTCATGGCCCTGCTGGGCAAGTATCCCAGCAAGATCAACCTGCCGGCCGAGGCCTACGGTTCGGCCGGCGAGCACCCGTAGAGCGGCTTCCCATCAGCGCGGCGGGTCGGCAAATTTACATGGATGAACGGGATAAACAGGATGCAGCCGATACTGACCGCAAGTTCGATTTACCGAAACGGTCAAAAGCGACGATATATCCAGATTGATAAATCCAATCCTGCCTATCCTGTGCATCGATGTGAAAGCAAAATTGGGCACCCATGCGTAACCACACGGTGCTGATATGACCTCCGCCGTCGTCATTGCCGGCGTCCGCTCCGGCGTCGGCAAGACCACCATCGCCAGCGGCGTCATGGGCGCGCTGGCCCGACGTGGTCTGCGTGTACAGCCCTTCAAGGCCGGCCCCGACTACATCGATCCCTCTTATCACACCATCGCCTGCGGTGTTCCGTCCCGCAACCTTGACACCTGGATGTTGCCCCATCCCGTGGTCTCCGAGCTGTTCCATCGTGCCGCCGGCGCGGCGGACATCGCGGTGGTCGAGGGCGTCATGGGCGTCTTCGATGGCCACTCCTCGTTGGATGAGGACGGCTCCACAGCCGAGCTGTCCAAGCTCCTGGATGCTCCGGTGATCCTGATTGCCGATGCCGGCAAGGTGGCCCGCAGTGTGGCCGCCGAGGTGCTCGGCTACCAGCAGTTCGACCCCGACCTGCGCATCGCCGGCGTCATCCTTAACGGCGTGGGCAGCGAGCGGCACCTGGAGTTCTGCCAGCCCCAGATCGAGGCGACCACTGGTCTGCCGGTGGTGGGTTGGCTCCCCCGCCGCGACGACCTGGTGCAGCCGGAGCGCCACCTGGGCCTCATCCCCACCGCGGAGGGCACCGTACTCAACGCCTGGTACGACGCCCTCAACACCCAGATCGAGCAGACCATCGACCTGGACGCCATCACTCGGATTGCCAATACCGCCGGTCGCCCGCGTGGTACCTCCAAAGGTGTCTTCCCGGCGGCCCCGCAAACGGCGCGGACGGCCATCGCCGTTGCCCAGGACCGCGCCTTCTCGTTCTACTACCAAGACTCCCTGGACTTGCTTGCAGCATGGGGCGCGGAGATTGTGCCCTTCTCCCCGCTGGACGACGAGTCCCTGCCCGAGGGCGTGGGCGGTGTCTACCTGGGCGGGGGGTTCCCCGAGTTGTTCGCCGAGGAACTGGCCGGTAACGCCGGCATGCTGGCATCGATGCGTCAGGCAATTTCGCGGGAACTGCCGGTATACGCCGAGTGCGGCGGCCTCATGTACCTGGGGCGCAGCCTTTCCGATCTGGACGGCCGGCAATTCTCAATGGTTGGCGCCATCCCCGTCGTGTCCTCGATGGAGGGCCGCCGGCTGCACCTGGGTTACCGCGAGGTCGAGGCCTGCGGCGACGGCCCGCTGCTCACCGCCGGCCAGCGGGTGCGCGGCCACGAGTTCCACTGGTCGGTGCTGCAGGACCCGCCCGACGCCGCCAGCGCCGCTTACCAGGTGGTCAACCAGGAAGGCCGGCCCGAGGGCTTCCGCGCCGGCAGCGTCTGGGCGTCCTACATCCACGTGCACCTGGGCAGCCAACCCGGCCTTGCCAGGCGCTTTGTGGATACCTGCGCCGCTGCAAAGGAACGGCTATAAATGGTTACTGCGAATGAACGAGCGCAGCCGGCGGTCGCCCGAACCGTCCGCAAGCCTTCGGACTTCCAGGGCTACGTGCTGATACCGCTGTCAGAGTTCGGTTTGTCTCTGGACAGTCCCGGACTGGGTACGTGGTTTGAGGATTTTGCCGGCCGGAACAAGGATGCCGTGGGCGAGTTTGAAATCACTGCGGAAGGAGAGCTCAAGATCATGGCGCCCACCGGGGTTCCTGGTGAACTGTTCGAGCTTGAAATGGCGGCAGCGGTGTTGGATTGGTCCCGCGAGCATGGAGGCCGGGCCAGTGGCGCTACTGCGTGTTTCGTTATGCCCGACGGCGCTCTCCTCGGCCCGGATGCCAGCTGGACATCCCCAGAACGTTGGGACGCGCTGCCGGATGAAGCCCGGCGACCCTTTGCGGCGATTGTCCCCGACTTCCTCGTCGAGATCGTCTCGCCGTCAAACCGCAGCCCGGATTTGGCAGACAAGGTGCGCCGCTATCTGGAAGGCGGCGCGCGGCTGGTGGTGGTGATCCATCCGCCCAACCGCACCGTTGCCTACCACCGTCCCGGCGTGGAGCCTGAAGTCAGGGAAAACCCGGAGACCATCGATGGCGGCGACGTGCTGCCCGGCTTCGCGTTCAACGTTCGGGAACGCATCTTCGACAACGTACCGTGACATCGACCGGCTCGACTCAAGAAATACAGGAGTGATGCTCATATGACCACCCAGGAAACCCGCCACGGCCCCCAATCTGTCCGCGGCCCCCGCATCAACAAGGGCCTGGTCATCGTGAACACCGGCAACGGCAAGGGCAAGACCACCGCCGCCATGGGCGTGCTCATGCGGGCCTGGGGCCGCGACATGAAGGTCGTGATGCTCCAGTTCATCAAGCACACCACCGCCAACTTCGGCGAGCAGCGCGCCGCCGAGAAGATGGGTGTCACCGTGCGCGCCATGGGCGACGGCTTCACCTGGCGCTCCCAGGACCTTGATGCCAGCGCTGATCTGGCCCGCGCCCTGTGGGAGGACGCCAAGGAGGTCATCGCCGCCGGCGAGTACGACCTGGTCATCCTCGACGAGTTCACCTACCCCATGCACTACGGCTGGCTGCCCGTCGAAGACGTGGTGGAAGCCCTCAAGGCCCGTCCCGAGATGCAGCACGTCATCATCACCGGCCGGCACGCCCCCGAAGCCCTGGTCGAGTACGCCGACCTGGTCACCGAGATGAACGTCGTCAAGCATCCTTACGATGCCGGCATCAAGGCGCAGCCGGGCATCGAGTTCTAGCCTTCCCGTTTCGGTCACGGTCCCAAGATCACAACTACGTCGGGTTCGGAGGCTTCATGCCCATCTCACCACTGGTCGACCAGACCATCGCCGCCATCGGCCCGCTGGATGCGGACGCGGTGGCCGCCGCCGAGGCGAGGCAGGGCGTGCTCACCAAGCCGCCGGGAAGCCTGGGCAGGCTGGAGAGTCTGTCGATCCAACTGGCGGGCATCCTGGGCGAGCCCATCCCTCAGATCACCGGCAAGGCGGTAATCGTGGTGGCCGGCGACCACGGCGTCGCCAGCGAGGGCGTTTCCGCCTACCCCGCGGAGGTCACGCCCCAGATGGTGTTCAACTTCGTAGGCGGCGGCGCGGCCATCAACGCGCTGGCCCGCCAGGCCGGCGCAAGTATCACCGTCATCGACGCCGGCGTCGCGGTGGACCTGGATCCGCAGCCCGGCCTCACCATCGCCAAGGTCGGCTACGGCGCCGGCAACATCGCGCGCGGCCCCGCCATGAGCCGCGACGACGCCATCCGCTGCCTGGAGATCGGCATCAACGCCGCCAACGAGCCGGCCGATGCCGGCGCGAACCTCATCGCCGGCGGCGACATGGGCATCGGCAACACCACCCCGTCAGCCGCCATCACCGCCGCGATAACCGGCGCCGACGTGGCCACGGTCACCGGCCGGGGCACCGGTGTCGACGACGCCGCACTGGAAGGCAAGATCGCCACCATCCGCCGCGCCCTGGATGTCAACCAACCCGATGGTAACGACGGCCTGGACGTGCTCACCAAGGTCGGCGGGTTCGAAATCGGCGTGCTGGCCGGCGTCATGCTGGGCGCGGCCGCCCGCAACTGTGCCGTCATCGTCGATGGGTTCATCAGCGGCGCCGCGGCCCTGATCGCCTGGCGACTTTGCCCCGACATCGCCCAGCGCTACATCGCCGCCCACCGGTCCGTGGAGCCGGGCCACAACGTCGGACTGCAGGCCATGGGCCTCTCTCCGCTGCTGGACATGGAGATGCGCTTGGGCGAGGGCACCGGCGCGGCCCTGGCCATGCCCATCGTCGAAGCCGCCGCCAGGACCCTGGCCGAGATGGCAACCTTCGCCGAGGCCGGCGTCTCCGACCGCGACGACTAGCCCAAATCCCGCCGCCGTGCTACGGGCACTCTACGCCCCGTTCCTGGTGGCGCTCTCCTTCCTGACGCTGCTCCCCGTCGGTGTGCCGAACCCCACCGACGCCGAAATCTCCCGCTCCCGGGGCTGGTATCCCTTCGTCGGACTGCTCTACGGTCTGACGCTGGTGGTGCTGTTAATTGCTCTGTTTGCGCTGGGATTTGAGCCACATTTGTTGCTGACAGCGGCGCTAGCGGTAACTGCGCTCGCCGTGCTCAACCGTTTCCTGCACCTGGACGGGTTGATGGATTTTTGCGACGCCATGTGGGGCGGACGCACGGTAGAACGCCGTCTGGAGATAATGCGGGATTCGCGCGTGGGATCATTTGGCGTAGCCGGTGGGGCGTGCGTACTACTCGTCAAATGCGGGGCGATTAGTTCCGATTTACTCCTTAGCAGCACCGGGTTGAGCGCGCTGCTGCTGTTCCCGATGGTATCCCGTTGGACAATGACGCTGCTACTAACGGTGTTCCCATACGGCCGCCAACAGGGCATCGGCACGGCATTTGCGTCAGAGGACCGGCCATGGCTGGCGACGGCGTGGGCTTTTGTGACCGTAGCTGCCGCGGCGTGGCTGTTGTTGGGCGCTTCGGGTCTGATTGTGCTCCTGGCTGCATCAGGGTTGGCTCTGCTGCTGGGATTGTGGTCGGCGCGACGGCTCGGTGGAGGGCTGACGGGGGACTGCTACGGGGCTACCAATGAAATCATAGAGGCATTTTCGCTCGTCCTGTTGGTTCCTCTGGTCGGCTCTCATCTGGCGCAAGTCGGGTATGCCGGCGGGATTGCAGTGGGTTTCCCCTGGTTGGCTGGATGGACGCCTTAGCCACTGCGCTCAATACCCTCCCCGTCCCCCTTGACGTGCTCGTCCTGCTCCTGGCCCTGCTGCTGGACGTGGCACTGGGTGAGCCGCCCAACCGCCTGCATCCCACTGTCTGGATCGGCAACACCGTCGCCCTGGCCGAGCGCATCGCCCCCGGTCCGCAGACCACGCCCCCGCTGCAACTGGCCTTCGGGGCCGGCATGGCCCTGCTGATCCCTGCGGCATGGGCCGCGGCAGCGTGGGCGGTCACCTTCGGGCTGTTGCAACTGCATCCCCTGGCATACATTCTGGTGGCAGCCGCCTTGCTCAAGACCACCTTCTCCGTGCGGATGCTCCACCGCGTGGCCGCCAACATCGGCTCGATACTGACCGCCGGCGACATCGCCCAGGCGCGCCGGGAGATGTCCGCCCTGGTCAGCCGCGACACCTCGCAACTGACAATCGGCCAGATGGCCGCCGGCGCAATCGAGTCCGTCGCCGAGAACATCACCGACAGCATCGTCGGCCCGCTGCTCGCCTTTGCCCTGTTCGGCCTCCCCGGCGCGGTGGCCTACCGCGCGATCAACACGCTGGACAGCATGGTGGGCTACCACGGCCGCTACGAGTATCTGGGCAAACCGTCGGCCCGACTGGACGACCTGGTGAACCTGATACCCGCCCGGCTGGCGGCGCTGCTGCTGTGGCTGTCCACCGTCGCCCTTCCCGGCATGGCCGCCGCCCGGGCGTGGCGCATCATGTTCGCCCATCGGGGCCGCACCGAGTCCCCCAACGCCGGCTGGACCATGGCCGCCATGGCCGGCGGCCTCGGCGTGACGCTGGAAAAGGTCGGCCACTACCGTCTCGGCGACCCCGCGCCGGAGCCTCAGGCCCGCCACATCGGCCGCGCCACCCGCGCCCTCTACAGCACCACCGCGCTGGCCACCGCCGCCGCCGTCGGCATCCTGTGGCTGCGGTGGGCATACTGGCCGTAGTGTAAAATGCCGGCAATGCTGCGGACGCACATATGAGGGAGTCGACAATGACCACCGCACCGCGCGGCACGAAGCTCACGCTGGCCGAGTACCTTGCCCTTGATATTGAAGGCTTGTGGGAACTGGCAGATGGAGAGCTGTACGAAATGCCCCCTCCGAGTGTTGACCATCAGGAACTCATCGGGTTCCTTTACCGTATGGTGTGTGCCTACCTCGACGGAACCACGCCCAGGGTCGGTCGCGCGCTGTTGAGCGTGGGTGTAGCGCTTTCGGATACCATGATGCTAATACCAGACTTGGTTTTCGTACGTTCCGAACGACGGGATGTAGTGCGGACAAACTACATAGACGGCATCCCAGACTTGGTTGTCGAAGTCCTCTCAACGGATCGACGGCGCGACCTGGCACTCAAGCGAAAATGGTATGCAGAGGCCGGTGTCACCGAGTATTGGATCATTGACCCTTACAACGATAGCCTGACCGTCCTGGAACTTGCCGGATCCGAATACGACGAACGCGCCGTTCTGGGTTCCGACGATACTCTGACCACTGCGCTGCTGCCGGGCTTCGAGCTGGCGCTCGAACGTCTTTTTGCAAACCCAGACCGGGTTCCAGCACGGACCGATCGGTAGCAAATGCCTGCGGAGCTCGATTCAACTGGCTCGGATCCGTCCACCCGTCCGGTCCACGGCGGCATCAAGGAGGCTGAGCTGCGGGCCCGGGGCCTGCGTCTTGAAGACTGCCTCGATTTCTCCGCCAGCGTCAGCCCCCTGGGCCCGCCGGAGCGCGTCGCCGAAGCCATCTCCGCTGTCGATCTAACGGCCTACCCCGACCCCCACTGCCTGGCCCTCACCGAGGCTATCGCTAAGCATCACGCTGGCGAGGGTGTAACCGACGCAAACGTCATCGTCGGCAACGGCTCCACCGAGATCATCCACCTGCTTACACGCGCCTGGATCGGCGCGCCGCCGGCGGGCTGCACCAACTCGGCCTTGTTGCTGACCCCCACCTACGGCGAGTACGACGGCGCCGTCCGTATCTCCGGCGGTACCGTGGCGACACTAACCGCGACCCGGTGCACTGAGGGGTTCGCGTGGAACACGTCCGACGTTTGCGCCGCCATCGCCGCGGAACAGCCGTCGCTGACCTTCATCTGCAATCCCAACAACCCAACGGGCGTGCTGATGGGCCGTGAGCAACTGGCCGAAATCGCCGACGCTGCTGCCATGAGCGGCCTGCTGGTCGTGGACGAAGCGTACATCAACCTGTCCGAACGCCGCGCCGATGCCGACGTGATCGGGCTGGCTGCGAGCCACAGCTCGGTGATCGCGCTGCGCTCCATGACCAAGGACTACGCCCTCACCGCCCTCCGCTTGGGCTACGCCGTGGCTAGCGAGCCGGTGATCGCCCGCCTGGCCGCCCTGCAACCTGACTGGAGCGTCAACGGCTTGGCGCAGGCGGCGGGCCTGGTCGCCATCGGGGACGAAGCGTATCTGGATCAGGCGCGAAGGGCCGTGTCCGCCTCCCGAGATCGTGTGGTGGAGCGTCTGTCCGCGCTGGGCGTCCGCTGCTATCCCACCGCTGCCAACTTCGTGCTGGCGCAGGTGGGCGACGCCGCCGATTTGCGCGAATGCCTCGCCCGGCGTGGCCTGTTCGTGCGCGACTGCGCGTCCTTCGGCTTGCCCGACTGCATCCGCATCGGCCTCCGACCCGTGGAGGACTGCATCCGGCTGACCGAGGCCATCGCCGACGTTTGGAGCCAGTCACACCAACCGTAAGGGAGCAACATGGGCATCATCTACATCACCAGGCACGGCGAAACCGAGTGGAACGCCGAGGGACGCATCCAGGGTCATACCGACGTGCCCCTGTCCGACCGGGGCCGCGAGCAGGCGCAGATGCTGGCCCGTCGTCTCGCGTCGGTACACATTGACGCCGCCTACTCCTCGGACCTCGCGCGCGCCGCTGAGACCGCCCGGGTCGCGATGGGCGAGCGGGACATTCCCATAACCTTCACCGAAGAGCTCCGCGAGTACAGCAAGGGCGTCTTCGAGGGGCTCACCGAGGCCGAGTACCGCGAGGCCTACCCCGAACTCTACGAGCCGTCGTTGGAGAACAACCTCGACTTTGCGCCGCCTAACGGCGAGACCATCCGCGACACCAGCGCCCGTCTCGCCCGCATCGTGCAGCGGGTGAAGCGCGACCACATGGACGAGAACGTGCTGCTGGTCGGCCACGGCGGCAGCCTGCGCGCCGGCATCGTCTCCCTGCTGGAGCTGCCCCTGGAGGCCAACTGGAAGTTCGCCATGCGCAACTGCTCCCTGACCGTCATCCACACCTACCCCGACAATTGCGTCATGCACCTCTACAACGACACCTCCCACATCACCGGCGTGGTGCGGGCGTGGGACCGGTGAGCGGGCTCGGTGTCCGACTGCGGTCATGGGTATGTATAATCCAATCCTAAGCTCTGAAAAGCGACAGCCCGCCTACCAAGATCCCTCGGTAGGGAGATTGCGACATGATTGACCATACTCAAACTGATGACGGATACGAGATGGTATCTGTGCCCATTACGTCCAGTTTGGCGTCAGAGTTGAACGCCCGCGCCACCGAGCTCGGGCTGGATGTAGCCGAGTTGATACTGGACCTCTTCATCGGAGCGCTGCGTTCTGAACCTGTGCGCTTGTGTCCCACGTTCACGGTTTCCGATGATTTTGCTGGGGATTTTGTTTCCGATGGCTTCCGGGTGGTGGCGCGCCGCAACGGCGAGACCACCTTCTGCCCGTTCGATGGTCTCCCGTTCGATGAGGCGATGTCGGCGTTGCGCTCCGCCAATCTCACCGGTGATGAGATCCTCCAGATCACCCGTTCGTGAGCGTCCCACGAGTAGTTGTGGATACGAGCGCGCTTTTGGCGCAGGCCGGGTCAGGTATTACCGACAGCAGCCTCTGGGACGCCATCAGGAATGGACGTGCCACGCCATTAGTGTCTCGGGCCACCTACGAGGAGTTTCGTGAAAAGCTGGGAGCCCCACGGTTCGGCATCTCCCCTGCCGAGCGTGACTCCATCTTGGCCGAATACCTGCGCTGTGCCGAGTACACCCGCGACGTTCCCGACTCGGGTGACACGGAATGCCGAGGTGAAAAAGACAAACCCTTCGTGGATCTGGCCTTGGCGAAGGAAGCCGACGCTATCGTAAGCGCCGACTACGATTTGCTGGATTGCGACGGTTTGTGGGACGTTCCAGTGCTGAACGTGACGGAGTTCATACGGCGTTTCGCATGACCGCTGATCTTCCCCACTGGGGCTAAGTCACCGCCCCAATCGCCGCGTCCAAAATCTCCGCCGCCAGGTCCATCTGCGCCTCGGTGGTTGTGAAGGGCGGCACGAAGCGGAGCACCGACCCGCGCCGGCGGATGCTCACGATGAGGCCGTTGTCCAGCAGCATGCGGCCGATGCGCTGGCCCTGCTCGTAGGCCGGCTCCCGGGTCTCCCGGTCGGTGACGAACTCGATCCCCTGCAACAGCCCGCGCCCGCGCACGTCGCCAATCAGCTCGTGCCGCTCCTGCAACCGGAGCAGGTGACCCTGCCAGTATCGCCCGATGCGGTCGGCCACGTCCACCAGGTTCTCCTCGAGGATGATGTCCAGGCTGGCGATGGCCGCGTTGCAGGTCAGCGGGTCGTTGGAATGGGAGTGGGCGACCACCAGGCCGGTGTCCACCGCGTTCACCTCGATCTCGTCGGTGGTGATGGTCGCAGAGATGGCGATGCCGCCGCCGAAGTGCTTCGAGATGGTGAAGATGTCCGGCACCACCCCTTCGTGCTCCGAGGCCCACATCGTGCCCAGCTTGGCCAGGCCGGTCTGCGCCTCGTCCAGGATCAGCAGCATCCCACGCCTCTCGCAGCGCAGCTTCAGCTCCTGCAGCCAGCCCGGGGGCGGCTCGATGACCCCACCGGCGCTGAACAGCGGTTCGGTGATGACGGCGGCCATCCGCCCGTCAGCCTGGGCGTCCAATAGCTCGAAGCTGGTGTCCAGGCAGGTGTAGTCGCACGCGTCCCGGTCCTTGCAGAAGGCGCAGCGGTAGCGGTAGGGCGCGATGATGGGATAGTTGCCCGGCGCGTAGGGGCCATACCCCTGCCGCCAGCCGGAGAAGGTTACCGCGCGGGCCGCGTCGCTCATGCCGTGGAAGCTGACCACCGGGCTGGCCACCTCGTAGCCGCCGGTGTAGCGCTTGGCGATGGCCATGGCGGCCTCGTTGGAGTCGCTGCCGGAGCCGGAGAACAGGCTGCGGTTCATGCCCTCGGGCGTAATCTCCGCCAGGCGGCTGGCCAGGATGATCTCCCGGTCGTTGAGTATGGTCATGTGGCTGTGGATCAGCGTCTCGGCGCTTTCCTGCAGCGCCTGCACTATGCGCGGGTGGTTGTGCCCCAGCGCGGCGCACATCTGGCCGGAGTTGAAGTCCAGGTACTCCTTGCCGTTGACGTCGCGCACCACGGAACCGCGCCCCCACACGAAAATGGGGCCGGTGACGCCGCTGCGGTCCATCCGGCTGCGAAAGCTGTACTTCCGCGCCAGTTCCAGCAGTTCCTCTTCAGTATGATTGTCGGGCACGGTGGGCCTCCTGGGACGATGGATAGGGGCGATTGTAGTGCAGAGGCCGGCGGTGTCAAACCCGGCGGCCTTTGCATGGATAGACACGACAGGAGGGATTTTGTCGATTGGGACTCTCTGGTTTCCTACTGGTCACATTGGCTGTTATGATATAATCATGATAGATATATTATATATCAAAGGTTATAATGCGGATGTTAATATGCCGGGTACCAACGCAAGCCCGGCGTTGGCAAAAGAGTGTCCAATGTCGTATCAGAGCATGATTATTCCGAGAGTGCGGCCGGCTGCGTGGGCGTTCGCCCTGCTGGCAGTTCTGCTGCTGATCGGAACCGCCTGCGGGCGCGACCCTGGCGCTCCTACAGCGACGCCAGCGTTCTCCCTGCCCACGGCGCTGCCCAGCCCTGAGGCCGCGCCGGCTCCAGGCTCCGGCGCGGAAGCCACCGCAGCGACCACGTCGGCATACTGGGATGGCCCCCGCACTTGGGAGCCCGAGGACGTGAGCAGCCTGGAACGTGTCACCCAGGAACTGGTCGCTCCTCCCTTCCTGCCGGAGCACGAGCAGATTTACGACGGCGAACCCCGGGTCGTTGAAGTCCGTATGGAAATCGAGGAGAAGGAGATCGAGGTTGCACCCGGCGTCTTTGTCTGGGCCTATACCTTTGGCGGCTCGGTTCCCAGCCCCATCATCGTCGTCCACGAGGGCGACTATGTGGAGCTGACGCTGGTCAACCCCTCCAGCAACGAGTTGTTGCACAATGTCGACTTTCATGCCTCCATCGGCGCGCTGGGCGGTGGCGCCCTGACCCATGTGGGGCCTGGTCAGGAAGTTGTGCTGCGCTTCCGGGCGGTGAAGCCCGGCGTGTTCGTGTATCACTGCGCCCCCGGCGGCACCATGGTCCCCTGGCACGTGACCCACGGGATGAACGGCGCCATCATGGTGCTACCCAAAGGCGGGTTGAAAGATCCCGCCGGAAACCCTCTGCGCTACGACCGCGCTTACTATATCGGCGAGCAGGACTACTACGTCCCGCAGGACGAGAACGGCGACTTCAAGCGTTACGACAGCGCCGCAGCCTCCGCGGTGGACGACCTGGAGGCGATGAAGACCCTCATCCCAACGCACATCGTGTTCAACGGGGCCACCGGCGCTCTGTAGGGCGACGGGCAGCTTACCGCCAACGTTGGCGAAAACGTGCTCATTGTTCACGCCCAATCCAATCGTCAGTCCTATCCGCACCTGATCGGCGGACACGGCGACTACGTGTGGGAACGCGGCGGCTTCAACGACCCACCCGAGCTGGACCTGGAGACCTGGGTCATCGCGGCCGGCTCTGCCGCCGCGTCAATCCACACCATCCGGCAGCCGGGGACCTACGTGTACCTGTCCCACAACCTCATCGAGGCCTTCGCCTACGATGCCAAGGCCATCCTCGTCGCCGAGGGCGACTGGGACAACGACCTGATGGAGCAGGTCAAACCGCCCGGCCCCATCCAGTGAACATTTCAAAGGTCCTGTTGGTGAGCGCGGTTGCAATGCGACCGCGCTCCTTGCTATGTATAGACGCCAACTCACACGTAACATCGGCTGCCAGCGCGCCGAGGAGGCTTTCGCCATGTCCACCACCCCCGTTTACACCTACACCTACGACCATATCCACGTGCGCACCAAGGACCCGGAGGGCATGGCCAGTTTCTTCGAGACCATGTTCGGCGCCAAAATCCTGCGCCTCACCCAGAGCGACGGCGTGCCCCGCGTCGACCTCGACGTCAACGGCCTGGCCATCTTCATCGCGTCCGTGCCGCCCGAAGAGCACATCGACCTCAGCCCCCGTGACCCGCACCTCGGCCTGGACCACTTCGGCTTCCGCGTCGACGACATCGACGGCGCGGTGGAGGACCTGCGTGGCAAGGGTGCGGAGATCTACACCGAGCCGCGCACCATCCGCCCGGGCGTGCGCATCGCTTTCGTGCGAGGGCCCGACGACGTCCGTATCGAAATCCTGCAGCGGGACGGCTCCGGGTTAATGGAAGAGTAACCCTCCGGCGTTTTCATGCTCGCATGAACGGCCGCATTCCTCGCGCAATGGCGCCGTCCGTTGTCTCCAGCGCACGGCGCATTCGATTCCCCGCCGGACCCGGCCGTGCGCTTGCCACAGCAATGTGGGGCCTCTGCGTCCTGCTGCTGGTCGCGGCATTTGCATGTCAGTCCGACGACGTCCCGCAGTCATCCGGAGATGAACCCGCAGCGGCGACCGACCTGGTCACTCTTCCGCGCCACCACGACCCCCCGGTGATCAACTCCGGCGAAGAGTATGTCTTTGGCGAGATTCTCCGAGCCGGCCCTTGCCTTCGGGTCAGCTACATCGATCAGTCGTATCCGGAGTTGGCGCGGCTGGGATTGTTGGTGGTCTGGCCGCCGGGTGTTCGTGCGCACGTCCATGATGACGTTGTTCAGGTGGTTGATCCCGCCGGAACCGTTCTGGCCAAAACGGGCGATACCGTCCGTTTTTCCGGCAGGAAGGTGAGCGAAGACTCGGGACAGGCGCCGCAATTGGACTGGGACGGCGTGCCGGCGGCGGAATGTCCCGGCCCCTATTGGTTAGTTGGCGACGAGGTGAGTGCGGGTGTGAGCCAATATTCCAGCGCCGATCCTGATGCAGGGATTTTCTTTCCCACCTTGGGACACCAGCGCGGCGCGATCGTGAGCATGCTGGCGTTGCTGGAAGGACGCCTGGAGCTCCAGGGAGAATGCCTCCTCGTCGTGCCTGCGTGGGGTCCGCAGGGGTTCGTGATCGTCTGGCCGCCCGGCTTTCGAGTCGCAAAGCGGGACGGCGAAATGGCGGTGGTCAACGGAGGCGGCAGCCTGATCACACGCGTGGGCGACGAGGTCGCGGTAGGGGGAGGGCAGCCGCCCAGCGCCGTTTTTCCGGAGGACTCGCGGTACCCGGGGGAGGGCTGGCACGCCATGTCGGTGCGCTCGGTTCCCTGACGTAGACGGGCGGGTGGGAGATGTGCGTGTACGATTGACCATCCATTATCTCGCTCGTCGATCATGTAACCGGGCCTCTCCGACGCTTGCGCGATTCGTGATACCTTACGACCCACGCCAACCCCCCACTCAAGGACGAGACCATGCCCCGCGCCGCCTTCGTCTACGACGACGCAATGAGCCAGCACGTGCTGCGGACCGACCATCCCATGCGGCCCATCCGCCTGCGGAACACCTTCGAACTGCTGGACGCCTACGACGCCTTCGACGGGACCGACTCCCTGCTCGTCACCCCGACCCTGGCCGACGAGACCACCGTCGGGGCATTCCACTCCCGCGACTACATGGCCGCCGTCCGCACCTTCAGCCTGGGCCTCACCGGCTTCCAGCCCCAGCGCTTCGGTTTCGCCCAGGGCGGCGACAACCCGACCTACCCCGGCATGTACGAGGCGGCCATGCTCAGCACCGGCGCGACCATGACCGCCGCCCGGATGGTGGCCGATGGTGAGGTTACGGCGGCGTTCAACATCAGCGGCGGCCTGCACCACGCGGCGGCCCGCAACGCCAGCGGCTTCTGCGTCTTCAATGACCCCGTGGTCGCCATCATGTACCTGCTGGAGCGCGGCCTCCGCGTCGCCTACGTGGACATCGACGCCCACCACGGCGACGGCGTCCAGGACGCCTTCTACGGCGATCCTCGCGTGCTCACCATCTCGGTCCACGAATCCGGAAACTACCTGTTTCCCGGCACCGGGTTCGCCGGCGAGACTGGCACGGGCGAGGGCGTCGGCTACGCCGTCAACCTGCCCCTGTATCCCTACACCGACGACGAGATCTACCTGGAGGCTTTCGAGGCCGTGGTGCCGCCCTTGCTGCAGGCCTTCGCCCCTGACATCCTGCTGACCCAGCTTGGCATCGACTCCTACCACACCGACCCCCTGACCCATCTGCAGGTCACCAGCCGGGGGTTCATCAGCGCGGTGTCCCGGCTAGGTGGATTGGGCTACCCCTGGCTGGCCACCGGAGGTGGTGGGTACGACATGAGCGCGGTGGCACGTTGCTGGACCCTGGCCTACGGCGTAATGTGCGGCGCCGAGTGGCCCGATCGCATCCCCACTGCCGCCATCGAGCGCCTGGGTCGCACCACCCTGCGCGACACCGAGATCCCCGAGGTACCCGACCACATCCGCGCCGACGCCCGCGCCCTGGCCACCGAGAGCGTGGCCGCCATCCGGGACGCGGTGTTCCCGGTTCACGGCCTCGAGGCGTAGCCCTCCCGGCCCGGCGGCACGCAGCGCACCGCCGTGGTGATGAAGCCGCTGTGGGCCACCATCCGGTGGGCCGGCCGCACGCTGCGGCGCGACACGTTCCAGCCCCTCAGCATGGTCTCGGCGGTCTCGACGCGGGCGAATCGGCCGTCGGCGTTGAGGGTCAGCACCAGCTCCTGCACCTGCAGGATCGTCGGCAGGAAGGACAGCAGGATGCCGCCGGTGATCAAAGCGTTGGCGGCGGCGTCCACCGCGTGCCACGGCTCCGGCAGGTCCAGTATCACCCGGTCCACTTCGGTGTCCGAGATGCCCTCGAAAATGTCGCCGACGGTTACCTCGTGGCGCGAGGTGTCGGGTATCACGGAACGCACGTTGGACAGGGCCTTGTTCACCACCGCCTCGTTGATCTCGTAGGAGTGGACGCGGCCGGCGGGCCCCACGGCGCGGAGCAGGGCCGTGGTCAGCGCGCCGGAGCCCAACCCCGCCTCGACCACGGTCGCGCCGGGAAAGATGTCCGCCATGGACACGATGTTGCCCAAATCCTTGGCGTAGATCACCTGCGGGCCCCGCGGCATCAGCCTCACGTAGTCGCCCAGGGTCGGCCGGATGCCCAGCATCACGTGCCCGCGACTGGTGGTGTACCAGCCGCCCACGGGCTGCCCGATGACGTCGTCGTGGGGCATCCAGCCCAGGTGGCAGTGGAACTCGCCGCCCGGGGTCAGGGTCTCCTGGTAGGTGCGGCCCTTGCGGTCCAGGAACAGGGCCAATTCGCCCGCCTGGAACCGGCCGCGGTCGTCGGCATCAGCCTCCGTCTCGGTCGTTGCCAGAGGCTGCGCCTGTGGGAAATCGCGGTGATTGCTGGCTTCATCGTCCTGAGCGGTCATTGGTGTATTATACCGCCGTTATGCAGGAGCGGATGTTCAGCCTGGAGGAGGCAAACGATCTGGTGCCGTGGCTCGAGGAGCGTTTCGAGGCAATGGCGCCGCTGCGCGCCGAACTGGTGCGCCAGCAGGAGGAGCTGCTGTCCCTGCTGCGCCATCGCCGCAGCAACGGCCATTCCAGCAGCGAGGAGGACATCGCGGAGACGGAGCGCATCGTTTCCCAGCTCACCCAGCGCCTGCAGGACGCGGTACGGGAGATCACCGAGCGGGGCATCCAGGTGCGCGATATCGGCCGCGGCTTGGTGGACTTCCCATGGCGCCGGGAGGGCGAGGTGGTGTACCTCTGCTGGCAGCGCGGCGAGCCGTCCATAGACTGGTGGCACCCCACGGATACGGGGTTTGCGGGGCGACGGCCGCTGTAGGGACGTGGTGGGCTGGCGTCGCCGCCCACGAAATGAAAAGTTTTGTCCAAAACTTTCCCGGCCGTGGGTTCAATGTAAAAACCTTTCACCGCTGTTCTCGTTAGGAAAGGTTTGGACACCTTCCTTTCCCGTGCACTTGTATCGTGAAATGTTTTCGTGTTAACCTTTCACCGAAAGTTCGATTGGCGGGACCACCCCAATGCGCGAATCCGATTTTACCAGCGATAGCACGGGCCGTTTGGTGGCTGCCGCTACGTTGGACGGCAAGTACTGGCCGGCTTTTGTGCCCGCTCCCATCCCTCCCGAAATTCGTTGGGACGAAGAAACGGCCGCGCTACTTTCCCGCGCCGACCAGGCATTGAGCCGATTGGATGGACGGGGAAGCGGCCTGCTTGACCAGTCGCTGATGCTGCAAACCGCTGATCTAAGAGCCCCCTTATGGGTGTTTGGGCCCATGACGGCACGCGAGGCTGTCGCATCAAGCCGCATAGAAGGCTCTACTTCCAGCATTGAAGAATTGTATCGCTATCAAGCCGGGGGTATGACGCGGGATCGCTTTGACTCTGAGGAGGTGAACAACTATGTAGAGGCGCTGCAGTTCGGCTTGCAACGCTTGGAAGAATTGCCCATGAGTCTGCGGCTGATCCGAGAGGTTCACGAAGTTTTAATGTCGGGCGTGCGTGGGCAGAATCGGAGGCCGGGTGAATTCCGTGATAAACAAGCGATCATCACCGGCAGGTTTGACGGTATTGAGCACGCCCGATATGTCCCGCCGCCGCCGGGTGAAATGATACCGGCGCTTTATGATCTGGAGAAGTTTTTTCACTCTGAATCTGCTATACCGCTGCTAATACAGCTAGCGTTGATCCACTATCAATTCGAGGCGATCCACCCCTTCGAGGACGGCAACGGTCGTACGGGGCGCTTGCTGATTACTCTATTGCTATGCGAACGGCGCTATCTGACATATCCTTGGTTGTATCTTAGCGACTATTTCGCTGCGTACCGGCAAGAATACGTGGACTTGCTACTAGGCGTTTCACTGCGCGGAGAATGGACGGCTTGGATCCATTTCTTTCTTATGGCAATCATTGCGGTTGCCAGGGATGGCCTCAACCGGATAGATAACCTCCGGCAGATTCGTTCCAAATACAGAAATCAGGTGAGTTCCGAGCGAAGGGCAGCGAACTTGTATCAAGTCATTGACTATCTGTTTGAGATGCCTGCTATGACTGCTCCGATACTACGTGATCGGCTGGAGGTTTCGCTACCAACCGCGCGAGGCTATTTGAACCGCTTAGTGGAGATTGGGGTACTCGTCCGTATGTCGAATATGTACATCGCGAACGAAATTCTCCAAGCTACTATGGCGGAGCCGGACTTTCGCGACTTCTGATCTTCTCCACCGCCGCGCGTATCTCGTCCGCGTGCACCGCGTAGAAGGTGCCCACCACCTGTACGCCGCCCGGCGTTCGCCGCGCCGCCGCGCGGACCATGCCAACCACCTCGCCGGCGGTGTTCAGCACCGGGCCGCCGCTGTCGCCCGGGTCGATGGGCGCGTCCATCTCCAGGTTACGGCCGTAGCTCTGCGCGCCGAAATTGGTGATCTGCGACAGGATGCCCGCGTTGGCCTTGGGCGAACCCACCTGCCCGTCGCCCTTCACCCCGCTGCCCGAGTAGCCCAGCGCCAGCAGCTCCGTGGCGATGTCGTGGATGTCGGCGTCGCCCAGGGCCAGCGGTGCTGCGCCGATGCCCATCTGTGTTGCCGCGACATCGTATCGGAGCAGCGCGACGTCCCGACGCTGATCCAATCCGGTAACGGTCGCGGCGAAAGCCGGCGCGGCCGGCTGCCGGACGGTAATCCGTTCGCCGTCCGCGACTACATGGGCGGCCGTGAGGATCAGGCCCGGTTCCAGCAGCCAGCCCGTGCCGTGCTGCCCGTCCTCCGGCTCGATGTAGAACACCGACGGCCAGACTCGCTGATAGACGGAGCTGAGATCAGGCGGAGCGTGTTCCGCCAGGCCTGCCGCCACGGTGCGCTCGATCCGCGCGTCCAGTTCCGCGTCGCTCGGAACGCACGCCGCTGCCGATAGCAAAAAGAACGCGGCAACCCAGACCGCCGCCCGGAGGCCAGCGGGGTTGCCGCGGTTTTTGCGCAACGCCGGACTGGAAGGGTTAGATGAACCGCGCCTGCGCCCGTGCCTCGTCGGCGTAGTCGATGTACACGGTGATGACCTCGCTGAAGAAGTCCACCGCCTCCACGCCCTGCTCGCGCTGGCCCACGCCCGAGGCCTTGAGGCCGCCGAATGGCAGGTGCACCTCGCCGCCCAGGGTCGGCGCGTTCACGTGGACCATGCCCGCGTCCACCGTGTTGATGTAGCGGAAGGCTCGTGGAATGTCGCGGGTGTACACCGACGACGACAGCCCGAATTTGACGCTGTTCGAGATCTCTACCGCGTGATCCAGGTCTCGGGCGCGGAACACCGTCAGCACCGGCCCAAAGATCTCCTCCTTCGCGATGCGCATGTCGGGCGTCACGTCGGTGAAGATCGTCGGCTCCACGTACCAGCCTTCGTCGTAGATGCCGCCGGTGGGAGTCCCGCCGCCGAACGCGAGGGTTGCCCCCTCGTCCCGGCCCACGGAGATGTAGTCGGACACCGTCCGCTGCTGCGACTCGCTGGACAGCGGGCTCACGTCGATGCCGTCCTCTATACCATCCCCGATGGTCAGCCTGGATGTGCGCTCGATCAACTCCTCCATGAACTGGTCGTACACCCCGTCCTCGACAATCACCCGGCTGGTGGCGGTGCAGCGCTGGCCCGTCGAGCCAAACGCTCCCTGTACGATGCCGCCCAGCGCCTTGTCCAGGTCGGCGTCAGCCAGCAGGATGACGGCGTTCTTGCCGCCCATTTCGGCCTGTATTTTCTTGAGCAGGGAAGCGCCGCGCGTGTACAGGTCGGTGCCGATCTCGGTGCTGCCGGTAAAGGAGATGCCGGACACGTCGGGCGATTCCACCAGCGCGTTGCCCACGCTGCCGCCAGGTCCGGTGATCAGGTTCAGCACCCCGGGGGGAACGCCGGCCTCCTCGAACACCTCGGTGAGCTTTACCGCGCACAGCGGCGTGCTCGACGCCGGCTTGAAGATGATCGCGTTGCCGCAGATCAGCGCCGGCGCCATCTTCCACGCCGGGATGGCGATGGGAAAGTTCCACGGCGTGATGATGCCAACCACTCCCAGGGGTCGGCGCACCGTGTAGGCCACCGTGTTGGGCAGTTCCGACGGCGTGGTGTAGCCGAACATCCGCCGGCCCTCGCCGGCCGCATATTCCATGATGTTCATCGCCCGCTTGACCTCGCCGCGGGCATCGGGCAACGGCTTGCCCTCCTCCTCGGTGATGGTTCGCGCGATCTCCTCGGACCGCCGCTCCATGATCTCCAGCGCGCGGAACAATACCTGGGCGCGGACCGGCGCCGGCGTGTCCGCCCAGCCCTCGGCGGCTTCGGCGGCGGCGGCCACGGCCCGCAGCGTGTCCTCGGGATTGGACAACTGGAAGTGTCCCAGCAACACGTCCTTGTGCGCCGGGTTGTACACGGGGTAGGTACGGCCGGAGTCGGAGGGTGTCCACTGGCCGTTGATAAAGTTGTTGTGCGTGCGAACTTCGGTGGTGGGCATCGGGGTGGAGCTCCTGTTTCCGTCAGCTTGCTGCGGTGCTTCAGAGTGCGAATCAGAATACTACCGGGCGCAACCCACGGCAAGCGGCGTGGCGGACCCTGGCAAGCGCCCTCGTCTTTCCTGCGAAAGCAGGAATCCCGGCGCTTGTCGCACGGAATGGCCGCAGGCGACGGCGGCGCGTTAGAATGGCAATGGCCGGTGCACTTGCCCGCCGCCAGACCAGCTTTGCCAAGGAGAATCCCCATGGCCGCCTACATCATCGCGACGATAGAAGTTACCGATCCCGAGAAGTTTGAGGTCTATCGCGGGCAGGTTCCCGCCACCATCGAAAAACACGGCGGGCGTTACCTCGCGCGCGGCGGCGACGTGACCGTGGTCGAGGGCGACCAGCCGACCCGCCGCACCGTCATCCTGGAGTTCGACAGCCTCGAGAAGGCCAACGGCTGGTACTACTCCGACGACTACGCCGGCCCCAAGGAACTGCGCATCGCCTCCACCATCTCCAACGTCATGATCGTGGAAGGCGTCTGACCACCCCACGGGTTGGGAGTGAAAGCAGCATGACCACCGCAACCGGAGCAAAAACCCGCCCGCGCATCAGGGTCCAGGAACTGGTGAGCCGGTTCGTCCGGGAAGGCTTGGATCGCCCTCTGTCCGAGGACGACCTCGATATCTACTACCCTGACTCTGATGGGAACCCAATGGCAGAAACCGACGCGCAGTTTTACCCGCTCACCGAAACCGTTCTCGCCCTGCGCCAACACTACTCCGAGCGCGATGATGTCTATGTATCCGGCGACCTCCTGGTCTATTACCGGATGAACGACAACACGGTGCGCCTGGCTCCCGACGTGTTCGTGGTGTTCGGCGTTGACGATCACCTGCGCAGCTCCTACATCATCTGGCGTGAAGAGGGCAAATCTCCCGATTTCGTTCTGGAAATTGCGTCCCCCGGCACCTTCATCCGCGACATGACCGAAAAACGCGCGCTTTATGCGGCGTTGGGCGTGACCGAATACTGGCGCTTCGACCCCACCGGCCAGCTGTTCGCTCCCGCCCTGGTCGGCGAGCAACTGGCCGAGGACGGCGAGTACGAACCCATCGAAATCGGCGTGGGAGAAGACGGTGTCCTCCGGGGATACAGCGCGGTGCTCCAGCTGGAAGTCTGCCACCGCTCCGACGGAGAACTGCGCCTGTACGACCCGGAGGCCCAGGTCTGGCTCAGCTACCTGGCGGAGGAGGTATCCGCCCGCCACGCCGCCGAAGAAGAACGTGACGCCGCCCAGGAAGCCCGCGATGTCGCCCAGGAAGCCCGCGATGTCGCCCAGGAAGCCCGTGACATCGCTGAGGAAGCCCGCGATGCCGCAGAAGCCCGCGCCCGTGCCCTGGAGGAGCGGCTCAGGCAGCATGGCCTGTCCCCCGATGACCAGTGACGCTTGCCCGGGCGCTTTCAAAATCTTGGGGCGGGTTTGAAACCCGCCCCTCAAGTTGATAGCGGTTGCCCGAAAGTGTCAGCCCTCGAAGTCTACGCCCACGCCCACGATCTCCACCTGCATCGAGCGGATGTCCGGAGCGCCCGCGTCAAAGGTGACGCCGACCACCACGTTGATGCCGCGATCGACCTCGGGAGTACCCGGGATCTCGAAGCTCGCGTCCAGGTTGTCGCCCTTGATGGCCATGCCCAGGTGCTCGGCGATGATCTTCTCGCCGTCGTACACCAGCACCTCCGCCACGTTGGCGTGGGAGCGAGCGCGGAAAGACACCGAAACCGACTGGGCCTTGGTGCGGTTGCCGTTCTGGACGGTCGGGGTCGGAATGGCGAAGTGCATCCAGGCGTTCTGCCCTTCATTGCCCTCGATGCGGGCGAAGGGCCCACAGTGGCGCACCGAGGTGACACGGTTGAGGTACTCGCTGGTCATCGCGGAGCCGTGTACCCAGGATGTGAATTTCTGTCCTGCCATCGTCGTAACCTCCCGCCGGCGGCGCGGTTTAATAACGCGCTTGTTGTTGCTGATCAGAGGGGATTGGATCAGGCTACAGAATACCCGTCGGGCGGGTAGACCGCAACAACGCCCGGGGCTCACGCGTACCCGGTTTGTTGGCGGTGAATGGTGAAGGGGTTGTCCGGGGGATCGGGAGTGGCGAGGTAGTGTTCGTATCCCAGGTGCAATATGCCCAGCTTGCCCCGAGAGCACACCTTTCGTCGGATAGTCGGAGATGCCTATAGTCCCAGGAAGATCAGCAGGCAACAGGCCAGCAGCAGGGCGACCAGCAACCGTTGCAGCCCGTCGGTGGTGGTTACGTTGCTCCGGTTCAGCATCAAGCGTTGCTTGCCGTCCCCGTGTCGTGGCACGGGGCAGGCTCTTGAAGTATTGCTCCGGCTGCATTCGCTTCCGATACATCCGCACCGCCTGGCGAGGGTCGGTCAGGGACGTGGCCAGATACCAGGGCTCCCGATGGCCCGGGCCCAATATGAGATCAGGTTGCTGACCACGGCGCCGTAGGATCGATAAAGGGTTTGAGGCCAGAACAGGATACGGCCCTTGCGCCGGCGATAGTCCCGCAACCGACTGCGGTAGCCGGTTTGGTTGGGCATCTGCTGCAGGAAACGGATCAGGCTGGCCCGGCCGAAACCGCGGTCGGCCAGCAGCAGTGGCCTGGTGTTGTTGGGCAGGTGGCGGAACAGCCGACCGATGAAGAACTCCTCCACTCGGTTCTGGGATGGGTCCAACTCCCGGGGCGTGGACACCCAACTGAGCCGGGGCAGACCCCGACCTCGGAAGCAGACCGCACCGAAAAGTCCGTTACGCCCCTGACCCAGATCAGACTAGTCGATCATGATCGGGGTCACCCCCGCAACTTGGTCGCCTCACAGATGGGACCCAGCAGCGCCGGAGCACCCTATTACCCCTTCGGCACGCCTCAACCCTCATCTCTTCGGTGGATTGGGGCTCAGCGGAAGTCGGGCATCACTTTTTCGGCGAAGAGTTGCAGCGAGCTGGACACCTGGTCGTAGGACAGGCCCCCGGCGTCCAGGTAGCTGATGAAGTGAGTGACGTGGTTCTCTTCCAGTTCCCTGATGGCTGCCGTGACCTTCTCTGGGCTGCCGATGGCTGCCATGCCTTCCTTGCCCCGCTCGGCCACCAGGTCCGGCTCGATAAAGGGATCCTGGACGTAGTGCTCATAGCCACGCACCCCCGAGGCTCGCACAACGTCGGAGAGCGGGCGCCGCAGGAAGTCGCCCATGTCGCCAGCCCATTGCAGGCGGGGCACTAGCAGTTCGATGGCTTCCTCGTCCGTGGGAGCCACATAAACGTTGCGGACGGCGGCGACCTCGATGTCATCGGGCGCTGCCCCTTCTTCCAGCATCCGCCGGCGGTAGAGGTTGATCAGGTTCTGGTCAGAGTCCGGCGAAGCCGGGAAGAAACTGCTGCCCACGGTGAACAATCTCCAACGGTTGCGGACGGCAATCTCTACCGAGTCCGGGCTGTGGGTGACCGCCATGAATATGGGCGGATGCGGCTGCTGCACCGGCTTGGGAATAACCCGCACTTCCGGGAAGCTGAAATAGTCGCCGTCGTAGGAGAAGGTGTCCTCCGTCCACGACCGGACGGCGATGTCCATGCCCTCGATGAAGCGGTCGCGGGATTCGGCGATGTCCAGGCCGTAGATGTCGAACTCCCGCTTCTGGTAGCCGCGGCCGGCTCCGACAATCAGGCGTCCCCGGCTGATGATGTCCAGTGTGGCCAGGTCCTGCGCCAACCGCAGTGGAGCGTGCCACGGCACTATGGTGCAGGCCACGCCCACCTTGACCCGCTTGGTCCTGGCGGAGATGGCGGCCAGCAGGCTATGGGGCGAGCTGATGATGCTGTGTTCGCTGAAAGCGTGCTCGGCAATCCACACCGAGTCGAAGCCCAGTTCCTCGGCCAATTCCGCGCCGCGCAGAATGTCCTCGTAGACCTCGACGTCGGTACGGCTGACCGGGTTGGGATTGATCTTGCTCTCGTCGGCGTACTGCTCGTGCAGCAGGGGGCGCTGGCCGACGAAGAAGGCCCCGAATTTCATCCGGTCAGTCCTCCTGCTCGATCTCGGCGTACACCGCCCGCATGGAGGCGCCGGAGTCGTCTTCCACCTCGGTGAACCACTTGATCAGAGAACGTGTCAGCTGGTCGACAGACTCATCAACTGAGGCAGCCTCATAGCGCTGGCGCACATTGGGCAGGGTTACACGAGATTGGGCTTCGCGCATCCAGACGATCTTTTCCCTGTCGGTCATGTCCGAACCGGCCACGCGCAGCCGCTCGGCAAACAAGGCGTCGTCCCTGTCCTCGGGGGTGCCGCCCAACTCGCGAATGCGCCGGTCGAAGATGTCCCCGTGGCTGGTCTCGCGCTCGGCTACCAGAGAAAGGCAGGCCTTCAGCCCCGGATGCTCGGTCTTGTCGGCCCACGCCTTGAGGTAGACTCCGGCCCGGTGCTCCTGCAGGCGAATGTCGTTGAGCAGGTCTATATATTCTGGCTTGTCCGGCATTGCGATACCTCACTATATTGAGCATTGGGGAGGCGAAAGCGGACGCGGCTGCCATCATTTCACGATAAAACACTCACCGATGATTGTCAGGCAGCGCGGGTACAGGCGAGTTTATTGCGCAGCCCTTGGGGTGTCAAACTCGGCTCCGCCCGGCGCGTGATCAGATGCCGCTGTTGTGGTGGTCCTGCCGGAATCCCTCCCTATCACCGACCCCAGTGCCTTTCCCGCATCTCGCAAGCAACCCCGCACAGAGCATGGCGGCCAGGGTCGAACCGATCGAGAACATCCTAGTCATCAACTTCGTGGACATCATCATTTCGCCTCCTGGTGTGGATTTCCGACGCTTGATACAAACCAAGTTAGAGGCGAAATATTGCAGGATTATGTCGCGAGGAATCCGTGGTCGGGCATGCGGGGGTCGCCACGACTCGCAACGGGGAGCGTCACTCAAGTCTTCCGTCGCACCGGGGCGTGTGCCAGCAGCACATACGAAGAACGCGTTTGACGAACGATCGGCCGTAAGATGACGCCCACCAGCGCCCTGCTCAGTCCCTGCCTGTGGACACGGTGCGCCGAAGATGGAATTGAGCGCAGAGGAGATTCAGGTCGGGCGGGCTTTTCCAAGGCGGAAATGGTTGAGGTGTTGATCCAGACCGGAGGGTACGCGGGCTATCCAGCGGCATGGTACGCCATCTCGATAGCAGCCGAGGTGGGGAGTTGAGCCGACGGCGGCCCCGTTGACGCTGTGGCTGTGGTCCGTATGACAGTATAATGCGGCCCATTACCACTGGGGGACCGCCATGACTGCTGTTGACTACTCCGTGCTGGACAACCCCGAAGCGTCGGCCCGCTCTTTCCACCCGCTGCGAGGCTGGAGCGAAACTCCCGATGGCGCGGTGGATTACGGGGTTACCATGGGCGACGGGACTGTTCTGTCGTGCCGTTTTTTCGCCGTCGGGCGTGCAAACCCCACCGTGCTGTTTTTCTACGGCGGCGGCGAGAACGTGGCGCGCTACGACGAAATCGCGCCCCACTACAATGGAATCGGCGTGAACTTTTTCGTCGCCGACTACCGGGGCTTCGGCGCGTCCAACGGGTCGCCGAGTTTCAATAGCATACTGTCGGACGCTCACGAGGTGCTGGACTGGCTTCAGGAGACGATGCGGGAGCTGAGGTTCACGGGCCCACTGTACGTCATGGGGCGTTCCATGGGCCGTCACTCCGCTGGGGAGCTTGCCATAACCGCAGCCGACCGGATCAACGGCGTCATCATCGAGAGCGGGCGGCCCAACCTGGGACGGATAGCCCAGGGACTGGAGCCGGAGGTGGTGCAGGGGCTGGAGGACGACTATCAGGCCAAGTTCTATTCCATCGACATTCCCGCGCTGGTGATCCACGGCCAGTGGGACGAATCGGCGCCGCTGGCCGACGCGGTGGACATGTTCAACAAGCTGGAGACCGCCCACAAACACCTGGAGATCATTCCCGGGGCCGGCCACAACGACCTGATGTACGTGGGCTTTCAGCAGTACTTCAGAGCCGTCAGGGGCTTCATGGCCCGGTACGGCGGGCCGAGCGCAGCGATTGCGAACACCGGCGAGACCACTGAGTAGGGGCGGGTCCGAATCACCGCATGGCCCCCATGTCGCTCGAGATGATTCCTCGCTACGGCTGGGTGTCGTAAAGTTGGGCAGGTGTGAAACCCATTCCACGAAACGGGAACGATTCCGGCAACACGCTTTGCGGCGCAGCATTCGAGCGAGTCGCTGACGGTGGGCTGGTGTGGCGGGGCGCCCTGAATTTGCGCCGGAAGTGGCCCGTGGCGCGTTCAGGTCCTTGCGCCGTCAATGGCGGTTGCGCTGGGCGCGGGAAACGTACTGCAGTACACGGCGACAGGTAACCTCCTGGCGCAGGTCGCGTATGATCAGAGGCGACGCACGCGCCGCCCCTGCGTTGATAAAAACCATCCAGCCGCACGTCAATTCTTGCAATACGGCCCGAAATGCCGGCCGGCGTTGACCACCAGACCCCATAGCTCGGCGTAGCCGCGAATCCCGCCAAGTTCCAACTCCACGCCGTCTCGGAGAAGATTCCGGCGCCGCTTTCCTCCGGGCACCGGGCCGCCGCGTCGCGATTGGCCAGGTGGTGACAGGCGCCATTGCCCCGGGTGGCAAGTACCTCAATCGGCACCAGCGCAGGTCACGCTGACGGCGCGGTCCTCGTGGATCATCTGCTCCGAGATGCCGTAAATCACTTCCTTGGCCAAGCTCAGGTGATGGTCGGCCTCCATTGAGCCGGAGACATCCACCACAAAACGGCCCGGTGGATTGCGAGGGCCCAAGCTCGTGTGCAGTTATGGTTCTGCTCTGGCGTGTCTCGTTACCGCGCTTTTCGACGCAGCCGTCGGGCGCGATTTCGGCCTCTGGGGCATTGACCCCTGGTTTGTTTCTACAGAGCGGACCTTTGCAGTGAGGTTTCGAGCTGCGACTGGCCGGCGGTCCGACCGCATCGGCCAGGGGGCGGTCCATCATCATGGCCCTCGAATTGCTGGTGTAAAGTTGGGCCTGGACCGAGTCGTCCAAAGCAAACCCAAGGCGAATCAACAGGAGGAACGTCATGACAGTGCTGGCGGACTATGCCAACAAATACGAGACGGTTAGCGTGCAACGGGAGGACGGGATCCTCCAGGTGACGTTTCACACCGGGGACGGGAGCCTGCTCTGGGGTGAGGCGTCGCACCGGGAACTGGGTTACGCCTTCGCCGACATCGGCGCAGACCCCGACAACAAGGTGGTCATCCTCACCGGGACCGGCGACGACTATTGCGCTAACTTCGAGCCCAACCGCCCCACCCGCCGAATGCCCCAGGACTGGGACAAGACCTACTGGGAGGGCAAGCGGCTGTTGACCAACCTGCTGGAGATCGAAGTGCCCGTCATCGGCGCGGTCAACGGTCCAGCGACCATCCACGCCGAGATTCCAGTGATGTCCGACATCGTCCTGGCATCAGAAACCGCCACTTTCCAGGACGCTCCCCACTTCCCGCGCGGCGTGGTGCCCGGCGACGGCGTTCACGTGATCTGGCCCCTGGTTCTGGGACAGAACCGCGGTAGGCACTTCCTGCTGACCGGTCGGACCCTGTCGGCACGGGAAGCCCTGGACCTCGGCGTGGTGGCCGAAGTACTCCCCCAGGACGAACTGCTGCCCCGGGCCTGGGAAGTTGCCCGCCAGTTGGCGGAACGGCCGCCGCTGACGCTGCGCTACACCCGCGTCGCTCTGACGCTGCAGCTGAAGCGGCAGATGCAGGACATGCTGGGATACGGCCTGGCGGTGGAGGGTCTGGCTGCGGTGGACGTGTCGCTCTCGCAAGGCTAGCATCGGGCTGGTCGGTCGCTCCGTGTCCATGCCGGGACCCGAAACACGCGAGAGCCTTTATTCCCAACATGGTACGACGTCAATCCTCGTGACGGTGACCACTTGACGCAAGAGGCCGACGTTTCTTCATCTGGCCCAAGGGGACGCGATTGAGGTGGCCAAGCTGGAGGGCTGTCCATTTGCGAGATGTCTAGGGAGTCAAGTCTCCGCGGAGACACCGGCATGGACACGGGACATTTGCGCTGAGCACTCATGCCGGCACTGTAGCCCGATACCGCAATGAAATCGGTGTGAATGCCGATTTTTCAACGTTCAGATTGTTCCAACTCCAGATTTTCCTTCCGTTGCCACTCCTGCAAGGTTTCCGCCGGTTTTTGGGATGGGTTATTCGAGCGAATAACAATTATTGACACCAGCCATGATGGCAATTTAGACTGGCGTCGGGACGAAATCTCAACGGATTTCGTCGTAATATCATGGTTAAATCTCCGGTGTTTATTCCATTGAGGAGGAACTAATGGCGGATTACGACATAATCGTCAGAAAGGGCACGATAGTTGATGGAACGCGGACGCCGCGTTACGTCAGCGACATAGCCATCAAAGACGGCAGGATCGCCAAGATTGGCGGGTTGAACGGCGGCACCGCCGACCGGGTGATCGACGCCGAAGGGTTGATCGTGGCGCCGGGGTTCGTTGACCTGCACACGCACTACGACGCCCAGATCTTCTGGGACCCCTACTGCACCCTGTCGGGCTGGCACGGCGTTACGTCCGTGGCCCTGGGCAACTGCGGGTTCGGCTTTGCGCCGTCGCGGGTGGAGGACCAGGACCGGGCGATGCTCAGCATGACCCGCAACGAGGCCATTCCCTACGACGCCATGAAGGAAGGGATGCCCTGGAACTGGGTGACGTTCCCGGACTTTATGGAAAGCCTCAGCAACACTCCAAAGGGGGTGAACTGCCTGACCTACGTGCCGCTGACGCCGCTCTACGCCTGGGTCATGGGCTGGGACGAGGCGAAGACGCGCCGTCCCACGGAGGACGAGCTGCAGGAAATGGTACGGCTCATCCACGAGGCCATGGACGCCGGGGCATGTGGCTGGTCAGCCCAGGTGCTGGGTGTGAACTCGGTGCAGCGTGACTACGATGGCACCCCGATGATCACCGATATGCTGTCCGAGCACGAGGTGCTGACCTTCGCCAAAGTGCTGGCCGACCGGGACGAGGGTTTCATCGAGTTGGCTTATCAGGAGACGGGCGAAGAAGGACGGCCGTTGGGTGAAGGGGCTCGCCTGTTCTTTGAAAAGGTAGCCGAGGTTTCGAACCGCCCGGTGCTCTACCAGACGGTATCTCCCAATTCCGTACACCCGGAACAGCACCGCGAGCGCATCCGCTGGCTGGAGAGCTGCGCGGAGCGTGGTTTGCGGGTATACGGACAGGGCAATACCCGCCGCGGCGGATTTGAACTCACCTTCGAAGACTGGAACCTGTTCGACGACACTCCCATGTGGCGCGAGGTCACCCTGGGCGACAAGGCCACCAGGAAAGCCAAGATGTCCGACCCGGAGATGCGCCGGAAGCTGAAGGAAGAATGGGACTCGGGTCGGCGTCCCACCCAGGTCACCCCCGGCTCCGTGGGCAGCCTTCAGGTGATGACCCGGAAAGTGAAGATCGACATCGGCGCTGAAACCGACTTCACCCGCATGCCGGCCAAGGTCAACGTCAGCGGCGCTGACTACTTCCTGGTCAACACCCGCGACGGATACAAGCTGCTGTCGGTGGTGTGCCCCCACCAGGGTGGCTGCGTGGACGACGACGGGGACAAGTTCGTCTGCGATACCCACGGCTACGAGTACGAGCACGACGGCGGACGCTGCATCACCAACGGGGAGCTGCGCCTGAAGTCCTTCGTGGTCAACGTCGTCGATGGACGCATGGTCGCCCTGGCCCCGGACGAGACCGAAGCCAGCAGCCCGCAGGCCGGCCTGACCGTTCAGCAGATCGCTGATGAGCAGGGCAAGCACGTTATCGACACGCTGCTGGACATGTGCGTGGAGGACGACCTGGCGACGGAGTTCTACGCTGACACGCAAGGGCGCGACGTGGCGCAGTACACGGCGGAAGTGCTGGACTCCAACCACGTCGTCGCGGGAGTTTCCGACGGCGGGGCCCACGTCAAGTTCCTGACTGCCGGCATCTACCCGACGGACATGTTGGCCTGGCTGGTGCGAGACGAACAGGTCATCACGCTGGAGGACGCCCACTTCAAGCTGTCGTACCTGCCGGCGCACTTCGGCGGGTTCCAGGACCGTGGCGCGCTGCGCGAAGGCGCGCCGGCGGACATGGTCATCTATGATCTGGAGAGGCTGGAAGTGCTGCCCTCTGAGGTGGCCGAGGACCTGCCCGGCGGCGAGTGGCGCCGCATCCAGAAGGCCAAGGGCTACCGCTGGACGCTGGTGAACGGCGAAGTCACCTTTGAGGACGGCGAACCCACCGGCGCGATGCCTGGGCTCCTGCTGCGGAACGGGCGGGGATAGACCCTCGCCAGTGGAGCGTATCGGGGCGAATGGTTATTCGCCCCGACCCCGTGGTGGTCGGTCTGCCAATTGAACCGGAGCCTGTCCCAAAAACAATGGGACAGGCTATCAAATGGGCTTTTTGCAAAAACTGGAAAAGCGAAAAGGCCGGGAAAGCTGGACCGACTCCGCATCTCACCATAGGTCAAGTTTAAAGAGCAGCGATAACAGTTCGTTGAGGAAGACGTCGAACTGACGGTGGTTCGACCGCAGCGCCGGTCACTTCAGCGACAGGGCAATTCGTTTGCGCTCCAGGTCGACCTCGAGCACCGTTACCCGCACCCGCTGCTGTACTTTGACAACATCCGACGGATTGCGGACGAACCCCTCGGCCAGTTGGCTGATGTGCACCAGCCCGTCCTGGTGTACTCCGACGTCGACGAAGGCGCCGAAACCGGTGACGTTGGTTATCACCCCGGGCAATTTCATGCCAGTTGTCAGGTCCTCGATCCGGTGGACGCCGGCCGCGAAATCGAAGGGCTCGAACTCCTGGCGTGGGTCCCGTCCCGGCCGGGCCAGTTCTTCGATGATGTCATTCAGTGTGGGTAGGCCAATCCGATCGCTGACGTAGCGGGCGGGATCGATCTTACCGGTGATGCCGACGTCGCCCAGCACCTGTTCCACCGGCCGGCCCAGGTCCTTGGCGATTGCCTCCGCCACCGGGTAGGACTCGGGATGCACCGCGCTGGCGTCCAACGGCTGGTCACCCCCTCGGATGCGCAAAAACCCGGCCGCCTGTTCAAAAGCCTTGGGTCCGAGGCGCGGCACCTTCTTCAGGGAGTCTCGTGAGGGAAAAGGGCCGTTGCGGTTCCGGTACTCCACGGTGGCATTGGCCAAGCGGGGTCCCAGGCCGGAAACGTAGGACAGCAACTCCGGGCTGGCGGTGTTCAGCTCCACCCCCACCTGGTTGACGCAACTTCTCACCACATCGTCCAGGCGTTCCTTCAACGCCTTTTGATCAACGTCGTGCTGATACTGGCCCACACCGATGGACTTGGGATCGATCTTGACCAGTTCCGCCAGCGGGTCCATGAGCCGGCGACCAATGGATACTGCTCCGCGCACGGTGATGTCGTGGTCCGGGAATTCGGCTCGCGCCGCCTCCGACGCTGAATAGACCGAGGCCCCGCTCTCGTTGACCATGACCACCGTGATCCTGGGGTCCAACCCCAGGGTCCTGAGAAAGGCTTCGGTCTCACGGCCGCCGGTGCCGTTGCCCACGGCGATGGCCTCAATTTGGTACTCACGGCACAGCAGGAGTATTTTCGCGGCGGCTTCCGCCTCGCCCCGTTCCCCAAGCAGCGGATAGACGGTGTCGTGGTGCAGCAGGTGGCCCTGCCGGTCCAGGCACACCAGTTTGCAGCCGGATCGAAACCCGGGGTCCAGGGCCAGGGTGTTCTTCTGGCCGAGGGCCGGCGCCAGCAGCAATTCGCGCAGATTGTCGGCGAATACCCCAATGGCGGTGTCCTCGGCGCGGACTCTGGCCGCTTTGCGGACTTCCGTCTCCATTGGGGATTCCAGCAACGGCCGGTATCGGTCCCGGATGGCCAGTCGAATCTGATCGGCGGCCTCCGTTTCTGCTCTTACGAAGATTTGCTCCAGGATCGCGGTTGCCGCCGATACCGGCGGCGCGATGCGGACCGATAGCAATGCTTCCTTCTCTCCCCGGAGCATGGCCAGGATCCGGTGGGAAGGCGCGCTGACCACCGGTTCCTGCCAGGCAAAGTAGTCCCGGTACTTGATCGCCGCCGATTCTTTGCCCGAGGCCACCGCGGCGGAGATGATACCCTGCGACCAGAACAGCTCCCGGATCTCCCTCCGCGCGGTGGGGTCCTCGCTGACCCACTCGCCGATTATGTCCCGCGCTCCTTTCAGGGCCTCGCTGGCGTTTTCCACGCCCGCCTGGAGGTTGACGTACTCAGCAGCAACCCGGGTGACGTCAAAATCGCCCTGACCCCAGAGGCGCAGCGCCAGGGGTTCCAGCCCTCTTTCTCTGGCGATGGCCGCCCGGGTGCGCCGCCTGGGCCGGTGGGGCAGGTAGGTATCCTCCAGGACTGCCATGGTCTCGGCGGATAGGAGGGTCTTCCGTAATTCCTCGCTGAGCAGACCCCGCTTGTCCAGAGAGGCCAGGATGGCCTCCCGTCGGTCCCTGAGTTCCCGAAGCTGTGTTAACCGGTCCCGAATACCCGTGATTGCCACCTCATCCAGGCTGCCGGTGCTCTCCTTGCGGTACCGTGCGATGAAGGGCACCGTAGCGCCGTCGTCCAGCAAACCAACCGTGGCCTCAACTTGCTCATTGGCCAATTGAAGCTCGCGGGCAATCTGGCGGGTCTCGCTGTTCATCATGGTCGTCAATCTTGGATCCTCAACCGTCCGGATAGTGTGGGTAGCAAATGCACACGGGTTCGAGGGCTACTATATTCGACCCTGGGGGATCTGCTTGGCTACGGAGGTCGACAGGTCGATCCGTAACCGTGGTTACTGGGGGCACGAGCATACACGCCGCCGTCCCGGAAGCGAAAGAACATTTTGCGCTTGGATTGACGTGATGGGTCTGCTGTGTTCCGTCTATGCCGTCTCGCAGAACCGGCCGCCGCTACCTGAGCGGTCTGGCAACAGCAACGACTCGGCGCGGGAGATCCGGCGATGGGAATACCGGCGACGCAATGCGTAGTCCGGAATTGGCAAATAGGAGCCGCGAAAAACGCGGTTGTTCCAGTGGGCTGGAATGGTGAAGTTGGGTCGCCTGACACCGGATGGGACCGAGGTGAGGGCTACTCATTCAGGCCCCGGGCGATGAGCCGCCGCCCGCTCGCGGTGCATTTTCCCGCCGCCATTGGCGCTCCCACGAAACGACCGCATCGGCATCCGGCGCTGCGCCTGCCCGGGTCAGCGTGAACGAATAGTTCAGAAAGGTGGCGATCCGGTGATACCATGCCATGGTCACCCTCCCCACGCAGGAATGTGGTGGCTAACTCATTCCCTACCCGGAGAGACCGACCTTTCCAACCCTTCAACTCAAAGCGGACACGCGTGAGCGCCCGGGGACCTACCAACCTGTCAGAGCAGCGTGCCCCGGTTGCGCTCCATCTCCAGCAGCCGCGCTTTCACGCCGACGCCCCCGGCCCCGTACCCGTGCAGACCCCCGTTGCTGCCCACGACCCTGTGGCACGGGATGATCAGCGGGAAGGGATTTCTGGCCATCGCCTGGCCGGCAGCCCGCGATGCCTTGGGACTCCCCGCGGCCTCGGCCAGCCACTGGTACGTGCGGGTCTCGCCTGGCGGTATGCCCCGGCACGCGGCCCACGCCGCCCCGAAGAACGGTGAGGCGTCTGAGAGGTCCAGCGGAATATTGTCCAGGGCGGTGACATTGCCCGCGAAATACTCGCTGAACAACGCCAGCGGACCCGCGAACACCTCCGCGTTTTCCTCTGCTTCGTCCACCACGCCGCCCAGGCCATCCAGAGCCTCCTGGGGCTCCGGTTGCAGGCTGACCCGGAGCAGCCCACGCCCGGTACCCAACAGAGCCAGCCACCCGAACGGCGTCTCCTCCAGGCAGTAGTGGAGCGTCTCATAAGCTCCGGTTGCTGAACTCATTGCGCCACTGCGCCCCGGCGGGCGGTGTCCTCGGTCCCTAGACTTCGCGGCGGCGCAATGCGTACCACGTCAGCGGCCCGCGAACCGTTTTCCAGGCCTCAATCACGCCGGCATCGGCATCCGCGCCGGAATCCTCGCGCCCGGAGTACGTATGGCGCACGTAGGCGTTGACGATCCGCCCGACTTCAGGCGCCTGTTCGGGCACCGCCGTGGCGAGCATCCCCGCCCACTGGTGGGGCGTGTAGTGCTCCCGCAGCGGTATCGACGCCAACCGACCCAGGCGGCGCAGGCGGCGGTACGCCCCCGACGCATCTCGGGGCGGCGCGAAAAGCCACCGCCACAGGGCCCAGGCGATGAGCCCAAGTGCCAGCACGACGCCCGCGGCGCTTCCGACCCAGGGCAGGTAGTTGCTTGCGGTGGCCGTCCAGCCTTCGCGGATGGGATCGCCGCTTACCAGGTCGGATTCGTCCAACCCGTCCTCGAAGTCTTCGCATTCCTCTTCGATTTCGCACAGGAGATCGTCGACGTCGGAGGCGTCGCCGGCTTCCAATGCCCTCCTGGCTTGCTCCTCGGGCGGAATGGCCACCGGGATCTCCTTGCCGGGAGTGGGCTCGAACGGGATCCACCCGTAGCCGGGGAAGAAAACCTCGGTCCAGCCGTGGCTGTGGCGGTCCGTAACGACGTAGATGTGCGAACCGTCCGCAAGGTTGCCGGTGGTGTAACCGGTGGTCATGCGGGCCGGAACGCCCAGGCTTCGCATCAGCACCGTCATGGCGGAGCCGAAGTATTCACTGTAGCCCTGGCCGCTTTCGAACAGGAAGTGGTCCACGCCGTCCGAACCGAAAGGAGGAGGGTCGATGGCCAGGTTGTAGGTGTAGCTGTGCTTGAGATACTGCTCAACCGCCACCGCTTGGTCGTACGGCGTCTCCGCTGCGCCTGTAATCGACCGCGCCAGATCCGCCACCCGCGGCGGCATGTCGGGAGGCAACTGGGTGTACCGTGTCCACAGCCAGGGGGCGTATTCCTTGCCGGCGGTGCGCAGCTCCTCCGGCTCGGCGGACGACACCGATGCGGTGAGCTGGTAGGGCTCTCCGGCCTCCGCAGCGCCACCGGCCGCGCGCACGGCCAGCACGTCCGGCTCGGCGGGCACTATCTCGCCGATCACGGCGTTGACGACGCTACCCGAGGAATCGCGTTCGACCGATTCCAGCACGAAAGACGTCGGCAGCACGCCCGCCACGGTTTCCGCCGCGGCGAATGCGTCCGCGGACACGGCATCGCGGAGGCCGTCCACCGCCAACCGCAGGGCCGACGGCAGCAGGTTGGTCTCGCTGTCCAGGTTCGGGTCGATCACGTACCGGGGAGAGTCAAAGGTCTCGACACGTACGTCGCGATTTGCGCCGATCACCTGACCACCGGCGAAGAGGCTCCTGCTATCGTAGTTGGGTATGACCTCAAAGGTCACGTTGAACCGTTCCTGGTAGGGGTCCGGCGTGCTGTACTCGGGTTTCCAGCCCGGCTCCCGGAGCACGGTGCCGTCGGATAGCCACCCCTCGTGCGTGTAGGTTGCATAGGAACGCGCTTTCCAGTACAGGGGCACCGGAGAGTTCACCTGCAACACCGGAGTGTCGGTGGGGTTGATGGTGCCCTGGAACGCCATGGTGTCGCCCCAGATTCGATACGGCAGCGGACGACGGGCCGGCAGCCCGGCGAACAGCCGGTTGAAGTCCTCTTCCCACTGGACCAGGGGCGCGCGCGTCATGGAGTAAAAAGCGTTGGCCGGACCCCACTGACCGCCCACGGGCAGCAGGAATGCGATCACCAGGGCCACGATCGCCACCATCGACGTGTCGCTGACCGTCAGTATGCCCAGGTGCCCGTCGTAAACGCGACCCTCCGCGTCCCAGCGCTGGCGGGAGCGCATCGACTGAACCCACCCCACCAGCAGCAGGCCGGTAAACACGTAGATTGCCAGATAGATGCTGGCGGTGTCGGGCAGGAAGGTGAGGTTGGACATCAGGCCGACCGCTCCCAGGGCGAATACGCCCCAGAAGTTCCGGTAGCGGAAGAAAACCCATCCTGCCAGATAGCCTGACAGCCAGGCGGCCATCATCAGTCCCACCGCAAAGGGCACGGGATCCACGCTAATGCCGTCGTTGCGGGCCGCCAGCACCCACAGCCCCAGTCGCTCGAACAGTTCGGCCGCCGTTGAGACCTGCAGCTCGTCCGGGGCCGCGACAACCATCTGCCAGATGATGACGCCGATGCCGACAAGCAGCCCCGCGGGCAGCACCGCCGGGGTCCACAGGCGGATGCGGGTCAGGGGGATGGCGGTCAGGACCGCCAGTATCATGACCAGCACCAGGGAAGGCGTCGGCGCCCAGTCGGCTACCTCCACGGACCATACGACGACGATCATGTTGAGGAGGAGCAGTCCGGCCGCGACCCACCCGTCCGGCGGCCGCAGCGCGGTCAGGATCGATAACAGCCAGCGGGATGCACCGGCTCCGCTCCAAAGCGGGCTGGCGCCCGGCGAGGGCTGCGTCAAGGGAGGTGACGGCGCCGTTATCGTAGCCATGGCCTGGTTACTCTACGTCATCTCTTCGTGCGGGCCGCATTGTACGTCTACCCTACCCGGCCGACTACCGGCTCGACGCCCGCTGCTTCCGCGACGTCAGGGGAAGCGGCAGCGCCCTCGGGCGCCCTCGCGCTGCCCACCGCCAGCGGACGCGATAGCGCCTGGTTGATGTCCCCGTCCCGCCGCACGATGTAGATTGGTATGTCGTGCTGGGCCAGGTACTCGGCGACGGCCTGCCCGGTGGCGCCGGTACTGGATTCTCCTCCGGCATCGGTGAAGGACGTGTGGTCCACGTAGCACACCGTGACGTTGATTCCCTGCCGCCGCAGGCTCACCAGCGCCGACGTCCATTCCGGCCGGCGCGAGGCGGTGATCACCATCAACGTGTTGAAGCCCGACAGGTGCGGGCGTAGGTCGTAGATGAACCGCTCCAGCGACAGCGACCCGTCCGCCCGGATGCCGGCCAGGGTTTCCATCAATATGCCAAGCTGCGCCGGCCGGCGGTCCGGGTTCAGCATCCAGAGGTCGGCGGAGTTGGAGGCCAGGCCCACCGGCACGGCCGTTTCGTCCCAGTGCTGCACCAGCGAAGCCGCAACGGTCACGGCCAACTCTTCGGTGTTGTCGGGCGGCTCGCCCAGGTGGGAGCGACGGTCCATGTCCAGCAATATCCACGCCTGCGCCGACACGCCAATGTCGAACTCCTTGACCATCAGCCGGTTCATACGGGCGGTGTACGGCCAGTGGATTCGACGCAGGCTGTCACCATGGGCATAGTCGCGCACGGTGGATGACTCCGGCGTGATGGCCGGCGTGCGGCGGGAGAAGACCGAGTCGCTGGGCAGGTTGGCGAACCGGCGGTCCAGGTCGGGCAGCGGCACGGTCCGGGGCAGCACCGTATAGGACTGGTGGTTGAGGAACGTCCGGCTCAGACGAAAGAGCCCGAAGGGGTCGCGTGCCGTGACCCGCACTTGCCCAGTGCGATAAATGCCCCGCCGCGACAGGTAGGTGGCGATGCGGAAGGAACGAACCTGTCCTCTGACCAAGGCCACCGTGCGCCCGCCCGGCTCGGCCAGGTCGGTGTCCTCCACCACTTCCAGCCACGACTTGGGCATCCTGGTCCGGTTGATCAGCTGGATCTGCCCCTCCAGGTACTCGCCGACGCGGCCCCGTGTTCCCAGCCGGGTCAGCCGAACGTCAATGCCGCGCAGGTTGAGCCAGGCCCAACCGTATCCGATTATGACCAGCAGAACGAGTGTGAACAGCAACCGGTAGAAGAAGGAAAACCCGGTTCCCAGAGAGTAAAACAGCACTGCCAGGATCAGCAGGCTGAACAGTATCTTGCGCCGGTGCTGAATGATGAAAGACTTGATCATGGCCGACGACCATCTAGTTGTTCCAGAACTCGGAATTGGTGAACCTTTCGGGAATATTCCCGTTCATTGCTTCGCGAAATTCGTCAACGGTCATACGTAGCTGCTTGGTGATGATTTCACCCATGAAACGCGCTCTGATCTCATGGTTGCCGAAAGACACCTTCGTGTGCAGGCCGAGCCCCGAATGACGATAGCGCCAATGTTCGTTATGGGCAGTTTCGACAAATCCCATCCTGACCAGCAATCGCCGCAGTTCACGCGCCTGAACATTGGCGTAACGCGGCATCAGACGCTGGCAGGCATCTCGGCCGAGATCGATACTTGGTGCGTTTTGTAAGGCGCGCCTTCGGCGGAAAGCTCGTTCACTATCTCAGCCATCTCGCTCGCAGCCGTTTCAGGATCAGCCAAGGATTTCCCATCCTCCCACGGGTGCAGGATCACGTCAGTCATCACAGAGACTATGTCCGCTAGAGCCTCTTCCTCCGTATCTCCCTGACCCGAGACGCCAATGACATACGAGCACCACGCGCCGTATCCCATGGATCCATCCTCCAATGGATCTTCCCAAACCAAAACGTCAAAAGTGTACATGCTCGCACCTCCCAATCCCCTGGCCTACCGCGCCCCCGGCACCGGCACGCTGTTCAGCAACTCGCTCACCATCTGTTCCGCCCGCACTCCGCGCATCCTGGCGGCTGGGGTCAGCACGATGCGATGGGAAAGGACGGCCACCGCCAGTTCCTTGATGTCGTCGGGCAGCACGTAGTCGCGGCCGCGGACCAGCGCCAGCGCGCGTCCGGTGCGGAACAGGCCCAGCGATGCCCGCGGGGACGCGCCCAGCGCCGCGTCGGCATGTTCGCGGGTGGCCTCCGCCAACGTCACCAGGTACTCGCGGACCAGCCCGTCAACGTACACCTCCTGCGCCGCCTGCTGCATGTCGAGAACCTGCTCCGGCGTCGCCACGGGCTCCAGGTCAAGTATCGGATGCGAGTGCTCCTGCTGCGCGATGATCGTGATCTCTTCCTCGAAGCGCGGATACCCCACGTTGATGCGCATCAGGAACCGGTCCAACTGCGCCTCGGGCAGCGGGAAGGTGCCCTCGTACTCAATCGAGTTCTGCGTGGCGATCACCAGGAAGGGCAAAGACAGCGGGTGCGTGACCCCGTCCACCGTGACCTGGCGCTCTTCCATGGCCTCCAGCAGCGCCGACTGGGTCTTGGGCGTGGCGCGGTTGATCTCGTCGGCCAGCACCAGCTGCGCCGCGATGGGGCCGGACCGGAAGGAGAACTCGCCGGAGGACTGGTTGTACACCGATACCCCGGTCACGTCGCTGGGCAGCAGGTCGGGGGTGAACTGGATGCGCGAAAAGGTCCCGCCGATGGACGTCGCAATGGATCTGGCCAGCATCGTCTTGCCGACGCCCGGCACGTCCTCCACCAGAATGTGGCCTTCCGCGATCAGGGCGGCCAGCGCCATTTCGATCACGTCGCTCTTCCCCACGATGACCGTGGCCACATTGTCGGCGATTCGCCGCGCCACTTCGGCGGCGTCCAGGATGGTCGGCGCGACACCGGCGGCGGGGGAGACTGCTGTGTTTTGCAAGGTACTTTCCTGGCCGGTTTGGCTGAGTTTGAGCCAGTTTAGCACAGGCGATGCCCGCCGATTGCCTGGCGCGCAATGAAAACGGCCGGTGCTACACTACTGTCGGACTTACAATGTCAGCAGATGTATCGGAGCAACGCGATGACACAGTTTGAAAACTGCCGCCCCGTGGAAGTCAGGGGCCAGGTGCGAGGCGTCCGGATGAACCCGCCGGGTGAAGGCGGCGGGGGAACCTTCCAGCTGCTGCTGGAAGACGGCGCTACCATCGTCAGCCCCTACCCGGCGGAGTGGCACGTCGAGGTCGGCGCCGCGTTGCAGGCCAATGACATGGACCACGCCATCGTTTGTGGCACCGGCGAGTACTCTGCCGACGGCAAGCTCCGGCGTATCCAGGAAATCAAATCATTCGACACCTTTCGCATTCCCGATTGGAAAGAGGCGTTTCTGCGCCGCGGCAGAATCCGGGCGAGCTTGTGAACGATTACTTTGCCGACTCCGGCTACTGGATTGCCCTGATTACGCCCGATGACGAATTTCATGTGTTGGCTATGGAATACGATGCGTTGCTGGAAGGTCAAGGCGATCGGATAGTCACCACCCAACTAGCGCTCAACGAGGCGCTCGCTCCCCGGAGTGGCTCCATCGCCCAAATGCGCCGCGCCGCTATCGAATTGATTGACCGAATTACCCAAGACCGGCGTGTGTCTATCATCCCGCAGTCCCCGGAGCAATTTGCCGAAGCCTTTGATATTTTCCGAACTGTGACCAACGACAAGGAATGGAGCATCACCGACTGCGCCAGTTTCCAACTAATGTGGCGGCTGCAGATTCGGAGCGCATTGACCAGCGACCACCATTTTGAGCAAGCCGGATTCGACGTGTTCTTGAGATAAACGAGGGGATATCCAATGACACCGCCAACAGACGCCGGCGCTGTGTCGGCTCCTCTAGCCGCAAACTGCCGCCCCGTAGAAGTGAAAGGCCAGGTGCGCGCCGTGCAAATGGACCCTCCTACCCCGTATGACCACCCCGAAGGCGGCGTTTTTGAACTGCTCCTGGAAAACGGCGACATTATCACTTGCCCCTATCCCGGCCAGTGGCACGGCTACGTAGCTGGCGCGTTTCAGGCTAACGACATCCTCACCGCAGTAGTCACCGGCATCGGCGAATACTTACCCGACGGCCGGCTGCTGCGCATCACCCAAATTGAATCCTATGGCACAACCTGGTCTCCGGAGCGTCAACCGGAGTCCGTGCTCCGCATTAAAAACCGCGACAGCTAGTGACCTGTTTTCCATATTGGCCAACCGCAGCGCGTCGGCCACCGTCCAAACCCGCTTGGATTTGGGAATTGGTTATCAAATGAATGACCGTATTAGGTCCTTTACCACTTGGGTACCATAGCGCCGGATTTGACCACTGTTTTGAACTAGTCCTCCTCTTGTTGTTCTGCGGGTTACCCCATATCTCAACAAACTCAATTGCTTCGGTCAAGAAGAACGGGAATTCCGTCCCTTCAGGTACGGGCCTGCCTGCGTCAACCGCATCCCGCAGAGCGGAGTGGTCCTTGTACACACCTTGGTCTTTTGCTCGGGCGATTGCAGCGCGAATTTGCATTTTCTGACGCACCAAACGGGCTTGTTCCTTTTCAATCCAGTCAATGTATTCTCCGCCCGGAGAATCCCGGTCCTGTGCGAGCTTTTCAAGTTCCCGGTCAATGTCTTTCAGTTCCGCTTCACGGTTGTTGCACGCAGCCCGCATTTGGGCGTTAGCCAGTTCGAGGGACAGAGAGACGACCTCACGACCTTTCGCGTCCAAGTTAGCGAGCTTCTCCTCGTTGAGAAACCGCGCCAGTGAATGACTGGGTATTGGGTTCTGGATAGTCTGATTGCTCATCGGCTACACGCGAATGCATTTCCGGCGACGGCATGGAAACCATGAGGGTCGCTGTGTCGTCGTTGCTCAGGCATGGACGCGCGTTGCCAGCCATAATGTGGACGGATTTGCTACAGAACCAAGCGGCTGCCGAGTATCGCGGCCAGACAGTCCGGGAGTAACGTCCCTCTATCCTTGACGCCCAACTGCATCAGGCAACGCGCTTTACGGGTATCGGAATAGATCCCGGAATGACACCCCGCGCGCGACCCGCTATAATTGCACGGCGTAAACGAACGGCACACTCTTTCACGAGGCAGCGTTGCTATGGAATTCGCATTCACCCCCGAACAGGAAGCCCTGCGCGCCGAAGTCCAGCAATTCATTGCGGAAAACGTAACCCCCGAGATCGTCGCCGAGCTCGAGGACACCGGCATCCGCCGCCGCGGACCCAAGACCCGCGAGATGTACCAGCACATCGCCGAGCGCGGCTGGATCGGCATTTCCTGGCCCAGGGAATATGGCGGTCAGGCCGGCAGCCGCATCGACCAGTACATCGTGGAGGAGGAGTTCGCCCGCGCCGGCATCACCGTCGGCGGCGCCGGCTCCGGCGCTCCCGCCATCCTCGCGGCCGGCACCGAGGAGCAGAAACAGGAATTCCTGCCCGGCATCATTCGCGGCGAGATATCCTTCGCCCTGGGCTTCACCGAGCCCCAGGCCGGCGCCGACCTGGCCGGTCTCCAGTGCCGCGCCGTGCGGGACGGCGACGAATACGTCATCAACGGCCAGAAGATGTACACCACGGCCGCCCACTACGCGACCCACATCTACCTGATGGCGCGCACCGATCCCGACGCTCCCCGTCATCGCGGCATCAGTATCTTCCTCATCCCCATGGACACCCCCGGCATCACCGTGCGTCCCCTGTGGACGATCCAGAACAACCCGCCGGCGCCCCTGGGCACCACCTACGGCGACAACCGCACCAACGAGACCTTCTTCGAGAACGTCCGCGTCCCCGCCTCGTGCATGCTGGGCGAGGAGAACCAGGGTTGGTACGTCGGCGCCATGGGGCTCAACCTCGACCGCGTGGGTGCGTCCCGCTACCTCATCTCCATCCAGCGTGACGAGGACATCGTCAACTGGGTCAAGGACAACGAAATCGAGGGGTACGCCATGCGCGAAGACCCCACCATGCGCGACCGTTTGGCCGATATGTGGATCGAGGGCCAGGTCTGCCGCCTGATGACCCTGCGCAGCATGTCCATCGTGGAGAGCGACGGCGTCTTCACCTACGAAGGCTCCGCCGAGAAGGTCTTTGCACCCGAACACGGTGTGCGCACCACGGAGACCATCGCCCAGATGCTCGGGCCCTACGGCCAGTTGCTCAACGGTTCCGAGGACGCCATCGAAAGTGGCGTGTTCGCCCACAACCTGATGGGCGCCTTCCAGAGCGGCATCAACCACGGCAGCGTGCAGGTCATGCGCGACCAGGTAGCCCGCCGCGGCCTGGGCATGCCCCGCGTGTAGCGCCCAAAGGGCGCATCGACGACTATCTGCGGGCGGCATTATCCAATATTCCGCCCGCTGACTATGAAAAGCGACTGAACTCACCCCATCCGAGGCACGATGAACGTACTACCGTCCGAAGAAGAGTTGATGGTCAAGAACGCCGCCCGGGAGTTCCTGGACGCGGAATGCCCGTCCAGTCTGCCCCGCGCCATCGAGCAGGACGAGCGCGGATACTCGGTGGAACTCTGGGAGCAGATGGCCAGCCTCGGCTGGTTTGGCATCTCCCTGCCCGAGGCCTACGGCGGCGGCGGCCTGCCTGTCACCTACCTCGGCCTAATCCTGGAGGAGTGCGGCCGCGCCATCGCTCCGGTGCCCTTCCATAGCACCGCCACCGCGGCGCTCGCCATCGCCAACCACGGTTCCGACGCGCAGAAGCAGGCCATCCTGCCCCGCGTCGCACGCGGCGACCTCATCATGACCTGGGCGGCCCAGGAGCAGGACCCCCGCCTCCGCGCCGACGCCGTCCAGTGCAAGGGCGAAGTGGACGGCGACAGCCTGGTCATCAATGGCATCAAGCACTTTGTCGACAACTTCGCCGCCGCCGAACTGGTGGTGATGGCCGTCCGCACCGCGGCGCCAACGGACAACAGCGCTGGCATTACCCTGTGCATCGTGCCCACCAATTCCGCCGGCATCACCGAGACCCGCCTCACCACGCTGGCCAAGGACTCCCAAAGCAAGATCGCACTGGACGGGGTCCGCATCCCCCTCAGCAACGTTATCGGCGAGGTCAACCAGGGCTGGTCGGCCGCCTCCGAAATGCTGGACACCGGCACTGCACTCCTGTGTACCCAGATTGTCGGCGCCGCCCGCAAGGACGCCGAGATGGCCATTGAATACGCCAAGAACCGCGTCGCGTTCGGTCGCCCCATCGCCGGTTTCCAGTCCATCCAGCACCTCTGCGCCGACATGATCGTCTGGTGCGATGGCGCCCAACTGCTCACCTATGAGGCCCTCTGGAAGCTGGACTCCGGACTGCCCTACAGCGTCGAGGTCTCCCAGGCCAAGGCCTTCACCAACGACAAGTGCCAGGCCACGGTGCGCTCGTCCCAGCAGATACACGGCGGCATCGGCTTCATGATGGAGTTTGACCTGCACCTCTGGTACCGCCGCGTCACCGCCTGGACCATGCGCCTGGGCACCAGCTTCGAGCACCGCGCCCGAGTCGCCCGCGCCCTGCTCGACCAGCCGGGCGAGGTGCGCCTCGGCATGAACATCGAAGCAGTCGCCTGAACCCACGCTGCTTGTCATTGCAAGCGCAGCGTGGCAATCTCCGTCTAACCGCGAATCCGAACAGGAGCCCGACAATGCCCGCCGATCCCGTTTGCCCCGTCTGCAAGACCGTAATCAGCGAAGACAGCGCCCGCGCCACCACCGGACAGACCATGCACGGCGCCAACGAGGTTGACCCCAACGCCGGCACCCGCAGCTTCTTCAACGGTGAGTGGTACTATTTCTGCACCCTGCAGTGCCGCACCAGGTTCCTGACGGCGCCCAACAGCTTCATCGAAAGCTAGCCGCTCCACATCATCGCGTGCGGAGAGTGGCGATCCGGTCGTCTGCACCGCAACACGCTATTTGAACGAACTGATGGGAGGATCATCATGCACGTCGGTCTGGTAATGGAATGCGATTATCGCGAGGGCCGCACCCAGGACGAGGCTTTCGACGAAGCCTTCACCGTGGCCCAGCTTGCCGACGAAAAGGGAATCGACGGCGTCTGGCTGGCCGAACGTCACTTCGCGGCGCCGCGCACGCCCACCGACCCGGGCGGAGCCGGCATCCCGTCGGTGTCCTCGGTACCCCTGATGATGGCCGGAATCATCGCCGCCCGCACCGAGCGGGTCCGCGTCGGCACCGGCGTAAGCGTGCTGCCCCTGGCTCACCCCATTCGCCTGGCCGAGGAAGCCGCCACCGTGGACAACATCTCCCGGGGCCGCCTGGATTTTGGCATCGGCCGCAGCAGTTTCCCCCGGTCCTATCAGGGCTATGGCGTGCCCTTCGACGAGAGCCGCGAGCGGTTCGCCGAGGCGTTGGAGATCATCCTGAAGGCGTGGAACAACTACCGGTTCGATCACCACGGCCACTACTACGACATGGACGATGTGGTCGTTACGCCGCGCCCCTACCAGCAACCGCATCCGCCCATTCGTATCGCGGCCAACTCGGTGGACACCTTCCGCATCATCGGTGAACTCGGCTTCCCGTTGGTAACCGGCGTGCGCGGCCAGGGTATCTCCCAAGTTGCCAGCAACCTGAAGATCTACCGCGAGACTGCCGCCGCCAGCGGCCACGACGTGGACGACGCCTACGTGCGCATGCCCATCTACGTGGGCGACACCATGGAGGAGGTTCGCGCCGACACGGAAGAGAGCACCATGCGCGCCTTCCGTCGCACCGCCGACACCTACATCCGTACCGTGGAGGCTGAGGGCGCCAACGCCACCGCGGAGCGTCGCCAGCGCGCCGAGCAACTCCTCAACACCACCTACGACGACCTGCTGGTGGACCGGGTCGCCTACGGCACGCCGGAGCAGGTCGCCGAGCGCCTGGTTTCTCTCCGCGACGACCTGGGTTTGACCGGCTTCATCATGGAGCCCAACCTGGGCGGCACCGTCCCCGCCGAGAACGTCCAGAAGTCCATCCGCCTCTACGCCGAGGAGGTTGGCCCCGCTCTGCGGTAGTGATCTCGCATTGCATCTAACACAAGCAAAAGGCCCCGCCTGTGAGCGGGGCCTTTTGTTGGTAGTTTGGGTCCGGTTATTGGGAGGCCGACGTCGCCGCTACCGGTGGCGGTGATGGCATTTGAACACCGTCAGCTACCTGCTGGTCATACCATGTTTGCCAGGCCTTCCGTTCTGTATCGCGGCCTTCCTGACGGCCTTCTTGGCGCCGAGCCTCTATGAGGGCCTCACGATATTTTCTGTTGTTCTCTCTGATCTTGTGGATCTGTCCCAATGCATAGAAGACCATCGTTAGCAGCACCTCCACAGAGATTGCGATCACAGCATAGACCACTGCGCCCAAACTTGCGGCATCTCGAATTATATCCCACGCCAGCCAGAACCGCCACTGGCCCTCAAATACGCTAATTGACAAGAGCAACGTGGAAAAAGCAACGCCATAAGGCGCAGCTATAGTATGTATCCTGGACCAACGATGCTCAAGCCAGGCCGAGATCTTGTCCACCCGTTCCAGGTTGGCCCGACCGGGGACTTTGAATGCATAGACTACGGCGGCAATGACCACCGCTATTGCTATCGCTATCAGCACCCATTCGAACAGTTTCACCGTTGAATTCTAACACACCAATGAATAGGCACATTTCATAGCTTGTTCATGTCCACGGAAATGGCGGTCTCATGCTGATGCCCTATTCGATGTAGCGCGTATTCTCCGTTAGCTTCCGATCTCCGCCAGGAACGCCAGCAGCGCCGCGTTCACCTCGTCGGGCTTCTCCTCGTGCAGGAAGTGTCCGCCGCCGGCGATGAACTGCGTCCTCAGATTCGACGCCGCCTTCTGCCATGACGCTTCGGGATCCAACCCACTTGCCCCGGAGGTGCGCTGCCGACGTTCGCCCCACAGGTACAACACGGGAATATCCAGCACCCTTTCCGCGTCGGCCCGCCAGTCCGGCGGGTCCTCGTAGGCCGCCGCCCGGTAGTAGGAGAACCCGCCCCGCAGCGCGCCCGGCTGCGAGTACGCCGTGGCATACACCGCCACCTCCTCGTCGGACATCATCGCCTGGTTCACCGACCAGTTGCGATAGAAGTGACGCAGGTAGGCCTCCTCGTTGCCCCGCACCAGGTGTTCCGCCAGGTCGGGTATCTGGTGGAAGTACGAATGCCACCGCTCGCGGACGCCTTCCGGAGTCTGCGGCCCCAACTGCTCCAGCGGGTGCGTCCCGTCCAGCAGGGTCAGGCGGTCTACCTCGGCCTCGTGGTCCAGGCAGTAGCGGTAGGAGACCCGCACGCCGATATCGTGTCCCACGATGGCGATCCTGTCGTGACCCAGGTGCCGCACCAGCTCGTAGATGTCCGTCGCCGCTGTCCGGGTCCGGTAGTCCTGCAACGGCTTCTCCGACGAACCGAACCCCCGCATGTCGGGCACGATCACCTGATAGTCCTGCGAGAGCACGGGGATCTGCTTGCGCCACGAGAACCACATCTCCGGCCACCCGTGCAGCAGCACCACCGGATACCCGTCGCCCTCGATCACGTAATGGATGTTGACACCGTTCACCCGCGCTGTGCGGTGCGTGAAGTTCCAGTCCGTCATGATGGTCTCCCCTTCGATTGCGCGCCAAAAACATGTAGGGGCGAATGATCATTCGCCCCTACCACCCACTGTCGATGCTGTCGCTACAGGTTCATGGCGTTGAGCCCAACGCGCGACAAGTCCTCGTCGGCCTGGCCGCTGGGGTATCCGCCCACGCCGATTCCGCCGAGGATCACGCCGTCCTTCATGATGACCAGCCCGCCCTGGCCGTAGGTGAACCCCGGGTCGCCCATGTCGGCGATGCCGCGGCCCTGGGCGGCCAGGCCGGCCGCATGCTCGCCCGAGTCCCGGCCGATGATGGCGGAAGTGTAGGCCTTGCGGCGGGCGTGGCGGCGGCTGAAGACCCGCAGGTTTTCCATGGTGAAGTAGGCCAGCAGCTCGCCCCCGGCGTCCACGATGGCCATGGCCACCGGCGCGTCGGGGGTCTCGTTGGCCTTGGCCAGCATGGCGTCCATCGCCGCCTTGATCTGTTCGGTGGTAAGAGCCGGTTTCGTAGCCATCGGTACGCCTCCAGAAAGTCGTTTCGCAGTACAAAATGCGGCCCGATGATACCATGACCTACATCCTCTTCATCTGGGCACTACAGTCACCTGTGGAATATCCGTCATTGACGGGGACGCGTCGGTTCCCTACGATTTGAACAATGAGCATGCGCAGACTGCGACTAGAGGAGGCCAATTGTGGGCCAGATCACCATTCACGGTTTGGACAGCGAGCTGGAAGAAATTATCCGCAAACGGGCCGTGCGCGATGGAACTTCGTTGGGGCACGCAGCGTACGAGCTGCTTCGTATCGGTGCCGGTCTGGTGCAACCAACTCCGGACCGAACCTGCGTAGGTTCTTCATTGGATGGGTACATCGGCAGTTGGACTAGCTACGAGGCGGACGAGTTCGACGCCGCTGTCCAGGAATTCGAGACCGTGGACGAAACTGCTTGGCGATGAGCATCCTAATGGAGCAGGTCTATGACTTCCAACATACCCAGGCATAAGATTTTTATCAGCTTTCACGAACATGACATTGAATACAAGGAAAAATTCGTCCGCATGATGGGCAAGCGCATCGTGGACCGGTCGGTTGATACCGGAAATATCGACGACACGGGTCTGAAAACGGCAACGGTGCGCCAAAAGATTCGGGACCAGTACATCAGAGACGCCACCGTTACCATTGTCCTGATCGGCCCTCGCACTTGGCAACGGAAGCACGTGGACTGGGAAATAGGTTCTAGCATTCGCAGGACCAAGAGGAATCCCAGATGCGGACTTCTAGGCATCATACTTCCCAACCACGCTAACCATGGGAAGAAGGAGGTTAACCCTCATTTCATTCCGCCGCGTCTGGCGGACAACTGGACAGACCAGGATACTTACTCGCTCATATACCATTGGCCGAATCCCTGGACACCGGCCAAGATTGCTGAATGGATCCACCGCGCTTTTGTACGCAGGGACGGGACACCGCCAAACAATTCCAGAAAGCCATTTGGCCGCAATAGGACGAGGGATTATAAGAAGGGCTGGCAATGACCATGTCCCATACCCGTTTGTTGCTCTTGCGCGATTACAAGTCTCGCTGTGCCGCGGGACTCGGCAACGTGCGCGTCCATGGGGCGTCCGCTAAATTCTTCCAGTGCGATTACAGGAAGCCGACCGTTTGCCCCCAACCTCACCGGCGAATATCATCAGACCGCACACCCGCTTGCGTGAGGAAACGTCATGGACTATCGACCACTGGGCAACACCGGCGTCAACGTGTCGGAGATCGGCTTTGGCTGCGGCAACGTCGGCGGCCTGATGATCCGCGGCGACCACAGCGACCAGGTTGCGGCGGTGGCTCGCGCCATGGAGCTGGGCATCAACTATTTCGACACCGCCTCCTCCTATGGCGACGGCCAGTCGGAAACCAACCTGGGGCGCGTGCTCAAGGAGTTGTCGGCGGACGTCTACGTCGGCACCAAGTTCCGCGTCACTACCCACGAGCCGGGTCGCATCCGCGGCAACGTCATCGCCTCGGTGGAGGCGAGCCTGACCCGTATGCAGCGGGAGCAGGTCGACCTGCTCCAGATGCACAACCACGTCGCCTCCGTGGCCGACGGTGGATCCGTCTCCCCTGAGGAGACGCTGGGCGAGGTGGTGGACGCGCTGCGGGACCTGCGGGACCAGGGCAAGGTCCGGTTCTGGGGGATGACCGCCGTGGGCGAGACTCCCGCCCTGCACCGAGTGATCGAGTCGGGGACTCTGAACACCATCCAGTCGGTGTACAACCTGGTCAACCCCAGTGCCGGCGCAGCGGCGCCATCCGGGTTCGACATGCCAGACTACGGAAACCAGATCCAACGCGCTGCCGACACCGGCATGGGAGTGCTGGTGATACGCGTCCTGGCGGCCGGCGCTCTCAGCGGTGAACCGACGCGACATCCCGTTGCCGTGCCCAGCGTCGCACCCATCGGTTCGGGCCGCGACTATGATCAGGACCGTTCGCGCGCCGAGAGATTCCGGTTCCTGCAGCACGAGGGCTACGCGGACAGCCTGGTGGAGGCGTCCCTGCGGTTCGCCCTGACCAACCCCGGCGTCAGCAGCGTGCTGGTGGGGTATTCCAGCATGGAGCACCTGGAGCAATCCGTCGAATTCGCCGCCAGGGGCCCGCTGCCCGAGGAGGCCATGGCCCGCCTGCCGGAGGTGTGGTCCCAATTCACGGGCTGATGCTGCAACTCCTGATGCCAAGGTGGCATCCGAGACGTGAGGAACCTCCAGGGCGTGTGATTCCCGCACCGATCGGTCCAATCTGCAGGGTAACGCTCCCGTCAGAAATCGAAAATCGCCGGAAACTCTCCCGGTATTCCCTTGCTAATAGTTCCACCCGGCCGCCAGAATCTGTCAGCGTCGGCGGCATTCCATTGCGGTTCGCTCGTCCATGTGCCCGTCGGCGTTTCCCATCACGAACATCTGCCACCTTCCAAGGATGGACTCATGGCTATCGACGCTCTCTCCAACGGTGCGACCGTGTTGGTGCTGGCAGAGCCGCGCCTGGACAGTTCCAATGCCGATGCCTTCAACGAGGAGCTGGAGTCCGCCGCCGGTCCTGCCGGTGGGGCGGTGGTGATCGATATGCAAGATCTCGACTACATCAGCAGCGCCGGCCTCCGGGCGATCATGCAGGCGGTGCGCAGGACGCAGCAGCAGGGCGGCAGCCTGGTCCTCTGCTCCCTGTCCACCGACGTGCGCGCCGTGTTCCAGACCAGCGGCTTCGATCAGCTCATCAAAATCCATCCCTCGCGCGCCGAGGCCGTCGCCGCCGTCGTGACGGACAACCGACCGACCTGAAACCGCTCTCCTCCAACGGTTGGCACTGCTGGGGGACACCGTCGGCAAAGGAAAGTCCGCTGCCAATCGGCCTGCGGACACTCGGGTCAACTCCATGTTGCGCTTGTGAGCGCTGGGGCCGTCACCGTTCGACATCGGCGGCCAGTCGCGCGCTGATCAGCCGGTTCAAGCTCACCCCCTCCTCGGCAGCCTTCATGGCCAGCGCCCGGTGCGTCTCCGGCGGCACCCGGACCATGAACCGCCCGCTGTAGGTCCGATCCGCCATCGGTTCCGGCGGCGTTTCGCCGTTGGCCTCCATATCCGCCACGCAGTCCGCCACCAACTGCCGGATGCCGGAGAACGCCTCTTCGTGCGTCGGCTCCAGCCAGCTCAGGAAAGGAAACTCGGTGCACAGTCCAACGAATTCATCATCCTCGGCGGACCATGTAACCCGGTATGTGTAATGATCAGCCACCGTAGATCACTGCTCAACAACCTGAACTCAGCCGATCGCTGGCGGAATGGAAATCGGGAAAGGCACGTCGGGATAGCGTTCCAGCAAGCGGCGCCACGACGCATGCCCCACCGCTTCGGCCCGGCGCACCACCTCATCTTCGTCGATGGTAAGCACTTTGCCGTCGCGCATGACCCACGCGCCGTCCACCATCACCGACGTGATGTCGGCCGGTTGCCCGTTGTGCACGAAGGCGGACACCACGCGCAGGCTGGGCACCAGGTGCGGCCGCATCAGGTCCACCACGAACAGGTCGGCCTTCTTGCCGACTTCCAGGCTGCCGGTCAAGTCCTCCATCCCCAGCGCCCTGGCGCCGCCCGAGGTGGCCCACTCCAGTACGTCCTCGGGTTGCGGATACACCTCGTCGTTGCGGCGCACCCGCTCCAGGAACAGCCCGGCCCGCATCACCTCCACCATGTCCTCGGCCATGTTGTCCGTCCCCATGCCGATGACGCATCCCGCCGCCATGAGTTCCTGCACCGGCGCGGCCGCGCCCCGACGGGCGGCGATGGCGGCGTTGTTGGTGATCTTGACCCCGGTCTGGCCCAGCAGAGCTACCTCCGCCGGATTTACGTACCGGCAGTGGGCGGCCAGCAGGTCCGGACCCAGGAAGTCGCTGGCGAAGAGGTAATGGGTGGGCGATACCCCGCGCACGGACATGACCGCCTCGATCTCCTGGTGGCTCTGGGACAGGTGGATGGTGTAGCCGACGCCAAGGCGTTCGGCCATTTCCCGCGTGCGTCGCAACAGGTACGGGGAGCAGGTCTCGGGAGCATGCGGCGCCAGGAAGCAGTTGATCCGCCCCTGTTCCCGGCCGTGCCAGGCCTCCACCAGATCGGCGCTGCGCTGCAGCCCGGCGTCGGCCCGCGCCTCGTCGAATTCGTAGACACCGTCGCGGGCACGCGCTTCGTCCACGTCGTTGATGTTTTCTGACAGAACGAGCCTCAGCCCGGTGGCCGCAAGGTCGGACGCATATCCGGCCACGTTGGACGAGATTTCCAGCAGGCAGGTGACGCCGCTTCGAATCGATTCCAGGACACCCAGCAGGGCCAGCGTTTGCCGCTCTTCGTCGCTCAGCAGCGCGCGGGCCGAGACCGGGAAGGTCAGCCGCGTCGGGAAGCCGAAGTCCTCCAGGATGCCGCGGTCTCCAGTGGCCAGCAGGTGCGTATGGCAGTTGATCAGGCCCGGAAAGACCGCGTTCCCCCGTCCATCCACCACCTCGGCGTCGGGATACGCCTGCCGAACCTCATCCGTCGGCCCGATGGACGCGATCCGGTCCTCCGAAATGGCGATGGCAGCATCGTAAAGAACGTCCCGGGCCGCGTTGCCAGTTACCACGGTCGCATTGGCAATAACGGTGGTCATGTCCACTCCACGCTGACCTTTATGCGTTTCCAATTAACCATTGCGGGGATCTGCGTTTCCAAATTAGTCATCGCGAGGAGCGCAGCGACGCGGCGATCTCGTTGATGAAACAGACGACGCTATGCCCAAGAGATTGCCACGCTGCGCTCGCAATGACCGCTAGATGGAAACTGGGCGCGCATCAGGGTCACACCGAGGTCGCGTCGGGCGGCGCCGGTCCCCTCTCGAGGAGCTCCAGCCAGTTCCCGTCGGGGTCCTGCATGTAGCAGCCCTTGCTGGCTGCGGGGTACACCGGGTTGGGCCGGGTGGCCGGCGGGCTGACGAACCTGGCCCCCTTTGCGCTGAGGTCGGCGTAAAAGGCGTCCAGGTCGTCGACGATGATGCCCAGGTGGCTGGCTCCCACCTGGTGGCGCTCGGGCAGAGCGGCGGCGTCACCCGCCGGGTTCAGGTACTGGATCAGCTCCACCGAGTGGCGTTGGTCCCCGATCCCCAGGTACACGATGTGCAGCCGCGCGTCCGGATAGCCCACGACCTCCGAGATGAAGTCGCCCTCCAACACCTGGTCCCGCTCGATGCTGAGACCCAGCAGGTCCCGGTAGAAAGCGAGGGAGCGCTCCATGTCGCTGACCACGAACCCGGTGTGGTTCATCCATTGGACTTCCATTGCTGTGAACCTCCCCGTGTAGTCATAATCAGGATTTGTCGGATTTTTGGATTGCCAGGATTGGATTGGTCAATGCGACGGTCAGCCTCATCCTGAAAATCCGCTAATCCTGCGAATCCTGATTCTGACGATTCCTCCGGCTACCGGCCTTCCCTGATGTAGTCAGACACCTTCTCGCCGATCATGATCGTCGTGGCGTTGGTGTTGGCCCGGATGCAGTCTGGCATGATCGATGCGTCGGCCACCCGCAGGCCCTCCAGGCCCTTGACCTTCAGGTGCTGGTCCACCACCGCCAGGGGATCCGAGTCCGGCCCCATCTTGCACGTGCCCGAAATGTGGTGCGACGTTCCCGAGTTCTTGCGCAGCCAGTCGTCCAGCAGATCATCGGACTGCAACTCCTCGTCGGTGGGCATGATCCGTTCCTCCACTAGGTCGGAGAATGGAGGCCGCTCCGCCATGCGCACGCCCAGGCGTATTGCCTCCCGCATCCGGCGCAGATCCTCCGGCTCCTGATAGTAGTTGTAGTTCAGGAACGGCTGCACGTGCGGGTCGGTGGACTGCAGGGTCAGCTCGCCCTGTCCCAGCGCCAGCTGCAGACTCGCGCCCATGCCGAGGTAGTTCAGGTCCTCGTCGATGGCGACGTGGGCCGGCCGGTGCTCGCTGGTCATCAGGTTGGGGCTCAGTTGCATGTCGTTGCGCAGGTCGGAGCCCTCCACCGTGTAGCGCAGTCCCACCTGGATCACCGGCGCCTGCACGTCGGGCTTCTCGCCCTTGCCCCGGTACAGCACCGACGCCGCGGGATGGTCGCGCAGGTTCTTGCCCACGCCCGGCGAGTCGTGCACCACCGGAATGCCCATGCTCCGCAGGTGCTCCGCCGGCCCTACGCCGGACAGCATCAGGAGCTGCGGCGACGCCACGGCCCCGCTGCTCACGATGATCTCGCCGCCCTCCACCGTGAAGACCTCGCCGCCGCTCTCGGCCTCGATGCCCACGGCGCGCGGTGAGCCTGTCGAATCAGTGTCGAAGATGATCCGCCGCGCGGTCACGCTGCCCCGGACGGTCAGGTTCAGGCGGTGCCGCGCGATGTCCAGGTAGTTGATGGCCATGCTCATGCGCACGCCGTCGATGGTGTTGCGGGCCCGGGGCGAGACGCCCGTGGACTCGGGGTGGTTCTGGTCCTCGTCCTGGGGGAAGCCCTCGTCAAGGCACGCCCGCTCGAAGGCCACGGCGTGGGGCAGCCACTCGTTGCGGGGGGCGCGACGCACCGGCACCGGCCCGTCGGAGCCGTGGAAGTCGTCGCCGCCGAAGTCCAGGTCGGTCTCCAGCTTGTTGAAGTAGGGCAGGCACCTGGTGAAACTCCACTCGTCGTTGCCCCACTCGGCCCAGCGGTCGTAGTCCTCGGGGATGCCGCGGAACAGCACCTGCCCGTTCACCGCGCTGGAACCGCCGGTGGCCTTGCCCCGGGGGATCGTCAGGTTGTCCTGCTCCTCCGTGATCCGGGCACTGTAGCCCCAGTTGTGCGGCCCGTAGGCCGACAGCCACACGTTGTTGCCCAGCTTCAGGTCGTCGGGAAGCTGCTCAAAGACCGGGTAGTCCGGCCCCGCCTCCAGCAGCAGCACGGAACGGTCCGGGTCTTCCGATAGCCGGCTGGCAATGGTGCATCCGGCGGAACCGCCGCCCACAACGATGTAGTCGTACTTCATGCTCTGGCCTCCTGCAGTGGATATGCTTTGCTAGCAGTTGCTTGTCGATACGCGTTCGTCTTGATTGAAGCGCAGGTCGGCCGGCTGCTCAAGTCATGTGACTGGTGGACCGCCGGGCCATGACCGCAAATCGCCCGTAGCCTAACACCTCGGGCACATTGTGTCCCGTGTGGATCGTCGACCAAACGGATGCGACGGGCTGGATGCCGCCGATGCAAGAAGAGCGCCCGCAAGATCAGCATTGGAACGCAGAGAGTATCTTCCTGTCGGTTCCTTGCTCAAACTCGCGGCGCAGAACGATCTTCCGCAAAGTCCCCTATTTGCCGTCAGCATTGCGTTGCTAGGCCAGGAACGGCAGATCGGGCACGTCTTATGCGCAGGCTGGTTTCAGGGCGGCGGTCCCAATCCCAGCCGGCTCCGACACTCCTCGTACACCGCTTCCAGGAACCCGCCGGCGTAGTGCTGGTGGCTGAACGTGATGCCGTGGGCCGAGGCGTCCGATTTCGCCGCTTCGTAGAACTGCACCGCCGCGCTGTTGTCGTACGGAAAGGGCATGGGCCCCATGTAGTGCTCGAAGTAGGAAATGTCGGCCCAGGCAATCAGATCGCCCATTTCGGCGTCGTTTCTCGCCCAGCGCTCCCCGTCGTTCTGGCCTCGCATCAGGCACCAGGCGGGCGGGTTCTCCGGCGGCCTGAAATCCCCGCCCAGGGACATCGTTACAGAACCTGTTCCGCCAGACGCTCCAACTCGTTCAGCCCTTCGGCGCCGGCGTCCGGCGGCAGGGCCACCGTCACCCGGTTGGCGCCGGCCTCGGCGTATCCGTCGATGACCTCGCGGTCGGGCTGGACATTGGTCACGATGAGCTGAATCGTGCTGGGGTCCCTGCCGGCGGCCTCGGCCAATTCGTCCATGGTGGCGCGGCCCACCCGCACCTGCTCCTCGGTCACACGCACCGGCATCCAGCCGTCGCCCCATGCCACCACGCGCTTGAACACGTTGGCGGCGTAACCTCCCAAGAGTACGGGCGGGTGCGGCTGCTGGACTGGCTTGGGTGAGCATTTGACCGCCGGAAAATCGAAGAACCGCCCGTGGAACTCCGCTTCTTCCTTGGTCCAGAGTTCCTTCATGACGAGGATCGCTTCGCGGGTCTGACCCCAGCGGTGATCAAAATCGCCGCCCATGATCTCAGTCTCTTCGCGCAACCAGCCGGCGCCGATGCCGAACAGGAACCGTCCTCCCGAGAACTTGTCCAGGGTGGCGATCTGCTTGGCCTGCATCAACGGGTTGTGTTCCGGAACCAGGCTGATGCTGGTGCCGAGCTTGATGGTGCTGGTGGCCGCCGCCGCCATGGACAGGGCAATGAGCGGATCACCGATGTCCGCCATGGAGGGCGGGATCGACCCGTCCGGCGTGCCGCCGTACCGGGAGGTGGTGTGCACGGGCAGGATGGGATGCTCCGGGAGCCAGAACGATTCAAAGCCCAGTTCCTCTGCGCGCTTCGCCAATTCGGCCGGGTCAACCGACTCGCTGGATGCCCTGGCGGTAACTCCAACGTCCATATTGAGACCTCCCTGTGAATGCTTGCGCTGATGTTACCACCTGACGAGGGGCGGGTTTGGTGCGCGTCATTGGGCAAGACCGAGCTCACATGCCGTCCTTACTGCCGAGGCCTGGGACGCGGGGGCCAGTAACACGCACCACGATCTGCAAGTAGAACTGGAGGGAGAAGTTGCTGCAACGGGGATTTCCCCGACCTTCCACTCTGTCTGGTTCAAGTTACTGGCACGTAGCGCGGTCCGCTTGAGTTCAATGGCGCGAGAGTCGCGATCCCAATAGGGAGGCGGTTATCATATCTGGCGGCGACAACAAACATGTCGGAGATTGTAATGCCTGTTCAGTGGGATAAATTGGAACCTGGTCGATACGAAGATATGGTGGCGATTTTGCTGAGTCGGCTCTATCCGGATTCGCTGCGGATCGACGGAAAAGGAGGGGATGGAGGTCGGGACGTGCAGATTGTCGACAGACGGGATGGCTCGACCGTGGAAGCATTTGAGCTGAAATCGTTTACGGGTCGGATAACTTGGGCGAGGCGTCGGCAAGTGGAGCGTTCGCTGAAAACGGCGTCGGTCCTGAAGCTGCCTCAATGGACTCTGGTCGTGCCCATTGACCCGACTCCTGGTGAGCTTGAGTGGTTCGACAAGCTGCGTGACGGCTACCTATTTCCGTTGGTGTGGCGGGGTAAAACGTGGCTTGACGAGAAGATGGCTGCGTTTCCTGACATCGAACGATACTTTGTGGAAGGGGCGAGCGACGAGGTGATTAGACTAGTCAGTCAGTTGCGGGATGAGCAAGCTTGGATTGGTGACGTTAATGAGGGGGTGCGACGTTTCATCGCACTTCAAGAGCGCCTAAATGAGATCGACCCGCACTATCGGTACGAACTTGCGACGGTTCATCCCGAATCTAACTTTTGGCCAAGTGATGGCGCGCTGTCAGTTAGGCATGGAGACGTCCGGATCGACGTTTATCCGAAGTACTCAGGGGCCACGGATGATCGGCCTATCACGTTGAGTTTCGAGCTTGCCTTGGAGCCAGAAGGCTTAGTGATTCATGAATCACTGGGTTACGGATTGGCGGTCGAGATCCCTGACCGCTTGATTAGTAACCTGAAAATCGATGCGCCCGCTGGCCTAGGTGGTGATTTCGCTGGGTCGGAACTGAGCCTGTTGCCCCTGGACACACAGATGGATGAGCCGATAACAGTGGCGCTGGATGTGAGAGATGGCGGCGATCTTTTGGCAAGTTGCTCGATCCGCCTCACGGAACGGACGAGCGGGCATAAAGGGGTCACACTCAAGGGAAATGACAGCACTGGCTGGTTGGAAGTTACGTTCAGAGCCAACATCGCAGATGAAGAGTTTGAAATGCAATATCAGCTTAGTCCTGATAGGGCGATGCCAGCAGCGCTCGTCCCACTGTTCAAATGGCTAGACGCCTTCCAGCCTGGGCGTCAGTTGCAGATACGTTTGCCCGGGGGCTTCGAGTTATGCAGTCAGGTAAACAAACCCATCTTGGAAGATGGATCTGCCCGTTCAGTGGTAGAGGCGCTGGCGTACATCCAAGATGGAACCAATAGTTATTGGGAGGTGTCACCGTTAATCAGCGCTGAGGATGCACAGGCTGTCGTGGAAACTGCGGCACTGATGCGGGGAGAATTCGTCCCTTTCAAGTGGACATCTTTTAGCTTGAACTTGAAGCGATGGGGCTCGGAGTTCGAAGAACTGGAACGAGGAGAAACGGTGCAGTTCATGTTCGAGAACGATATGTCCCTCGAACTTGACGAAGTTGTGGTCCCCATTGGGCGGATCCGCACGCATATCCCATCGGCCCGTCTCGCCGACGCGGAGACTGTCCGGCGGATCCTGGCATCAGGGTCAGTTCCGACTTTGCAGTTGGTGCCTGGGGATAATGATCAGGCACAACGGATTTTGGTTTCTGAGTTGGGCTAAAAACCAACCAGAATTGTGTCCGGTTTTGGGGGCAGGGGCATTGCATTTTCCAAGTTCGGGAGCCGACGTCGCCGTGTTTGTTGTTCGTCCACATCTAGTCCATCTGGTTCGGTAAGTAGCTACACGACAGGCTAACAAGTTCGTTCCATTGTCCAGTTTGGTGGAGGCTACGGGATTCGAACCCGTGACCCCCTGCTTGCAAAGCAGGTGCTCTCCCACTGAGCTAAGCCCCCACGCCGTGCCCCCTATGGACCAGCGGCGACCGCGCCGACCGCCCTTCCATACTACCACCCAGCCGCGATATCCGGCCACGCGCGGGCGATCACAGGTCGATGATCGTCACCCACATCGGCTCCCGTCCGATGTCATATATCTCCAGCGGCTCCAACTCGCCGCTGTCCTGGTTCACCCGGTAGGACGCCAGCCGTCCCGTCTCCAGGCCCGACGCATAGAGATAGTTGCCCGTGGTGTCCAGGCTGAAGGCCCGCGGCACCGCCTCGGTGGAGACCCGTCCGATGGCGGTGAGGCTGCCGTCATCCTGGTTTACCGTAAAGCCGGCCACGCTGTTGTGACCACGGTTGGGCGCGTACAGGAACCGGCCCGACGGCGTTATCTGGATCTGCGAGCAGGTGTTCCGCTCGGTGAAACCCTCCGGCAGCGTCGGCACCGTCTGGAAGGGCGACAACGTGCCGGCGTCGGCGTCGAAGCGATAGGCGGTGACGCTGCACCCCTGCTCGTTGGACGAGTACACCACGTCCAGGTTGGGGTTGAAGCAGATATGCCGCGGCCCCTCGGGCGACGTGGGGTTGGCCCGGTCCGGGTCGTTGGGAGTCAGCCGGCCCGTCGACTCGTCGAAGCGGAACTGGAAGATGGCGTTGGGGCCGGTCTGCGACCCTTCGGCAATGTGCGGCACGAAGGCGTAGCGGTTGGACGCGTCGGTCTGGATGTAATGGGCGCCAATGCCCGTCTCCCGCCACTCGATGGGCGTCGGGTCCAACCGCCCGTCGTCGCCGAACCCGTGCACGCCCACCCGCGCCTGGTAGTAGTAGGCCGACAGCAGGTACTTCCCGGTACGGTCGATAAAGATGTGCACCGGGTTGCCGCCCAGGTTGATGTCGTTGATGCGGTCCAGGTCCCCGCTGTCGCCGTCGATGCGGTACGACGTCAGTCCGAACTCCCCCGGCCGGCGCCGGCCGACGAACAGGAAGCGCTTCGCGGGATCCGTGGCCATGGGCGCCGGCATGCCCGCCAGCGGAAACTCGACCCGGTTCGTCAGCCCTCCGATGGCCGGATCCAGGTCGTACCGGGCGATGACGTCGTCCCCTTGCAGCGATACGTAGAGATAGGTAGCCATGTCAACACCTCCGCCATGCTCATGCGTGCCCAGTTTCGCAAATCGTCAGAATCAGGATTTGCGGGATTTCAGGATTTGACAGGATTGGCAGAACTCCATCACAGAGCGATTCCAATCCTGATAATCCGTAAATCTGGAAAATCCTGATTCTGACAACTCACCAAACCCGGTACGCGTGAACCTCGCTATTCCATCACCCGCGCGTCCGGCAGCCCCAGCAGGAACTGCCCGTGGTTCTCGTAGGCCGTGTCGCTGACCATCTGGTGCTGGGCCGCCGCGTTGATGTCCCGCAGGCACTGCTGCAGGATGTTGGGCGTGAACAGCGCCTCCCCGCCGCCGTAGCGGAAGGCCTGTGCCGTCACCTCGGCGGCCACCTCGGTGGTGTAGGTGGCGCAACTGCGCATCTCGGCCTGGAGCGGAGGCGGTGGCGTGTGACCGGCGCAGACCGACTGCCAGGCCTCCTCCAGGATTTCAACGTTCAGCGAGCGCGCCGCCCGCAATCGCAGGTCGCATTCGCCCAGCGCTCGCTGGAAGGTCGCCCGGTTCGCCAGCAGGTTCACCGAGTTGTACCCCCGCGTCTTGGACGCCGCCGCCTCGGTCACCGCGTCCAGCGCCCGCCGCGCCACGCCCAGCGCGAAGGCCGAGTGCTCGTTGGTCACGAAGGCCGGCCGACCCAGCCGGTAGAGCGCCCCGCCGCGCAGCGGCTCCGTCAGCGTCGCGTCCCACGCGAACCCGTCCGACACGAACAGGTCCTCCACCGAGAAATCGCAGCTTCCCGTGCCCCGCAGGCCCATCACCTGCCAGTTGTCGTGCACCTTGACCTTGTGCCTGGGCATCGCCATCCGTACCTGCCGCGGATAGCCATCGAATCCGCCGACCACGCGGGCGCCGGCAGAGACCCAGTCCGCGTGCATGATCCCGCTGCCGAACTTCCAGTGGCCGGTGACCCGGTAGCCGCCATCCACCGGCGTCGCGGTGGCGGAAGGAGCCGCCGCTCCTGCCGTCCTGGGCGGCTTCCCGCCCACGAAGATCTCCTCAACGGAGTCGTCGGGCAGGAACGCCGCCAAACTACCCAGGCTCGCCGCGCCGATCATCAGGCACCAGCCCGAGGCCGGGTCGATACGGCTCACCGCTTCCAGCACGTCGAGTTGCGTCACCACGTCGGCCTCGGCGCCGCCCAGCACGTGGGGCATCTTCAATCGCAGCAGCCCCGACTCGTACAGCGCGTCCACCGAGGACGGGGCCAGCGTGCCGATCCGTTCTGACTCCTCCACTCCTGCCTCGAGTGTGGGCCGCACGCTCTCCACCGCGTCCATGAGCACCCGGCGCTTCTCCTCGCGGTCGGTGGGGAACCCGGTCATGGCAATCATCGTCCTACCGATCCACCCTCGGAAACACGTCCTGCACCAGCGCGTCCATGGTGTCCAGCAGTTGTTGCAGGTCGCCGCAGTCGTGGCAGTTGATCTGGAATTCGTCCAGGCCGGACTCCTGACGGTATCGGTTGAGGTCCGACACGATCTGCTCGGTGGTCCCGTAGCCCGTCGGCCGGTCGCTGTCTGAAACGGAATGACCCGAGATGCTGCTGATGTTGACCCGGAAGCTCATCCGCACTCGCGGCGGTTCCTCGCGTCCGATTTCCGCGGATACGTCCTTGAGGTACTGCCAATTGCTGACCAGCGTGGGCAGCGGCGTGGGCGTAGGCTGCCACACCTGCGCGAACCGCGCCGCCCTCCGCAGGGATGCGTGGCTGGATCCGCCGACCCAGATGGGCGGGTGCGGCTGCTGCACCGGCTTGGGACTGGTGTGCAGCCCGTCGAAGGAGAAGAACCGCCCGTTGAACGACACCGGGTCCGGCTCCCAGCACGCTTTCCACAGCAGCAGGTACTCGTTGGTGCGCGCCCCCCGCTCCCGGTGCGGCACGTCCAGCGCGGCGTACTCGGTCTCGTTCCAGCCGGACCCCACGCCCACGATGGCCCGACCGTTGGACATCTGGTCCAGCGTAGCAACCATCTTGGCCGTCACCACCGGGTTGCGGTATGGCATGATCAGCACCGAGGTGCCCAGGCCGATCTTCGACGTGCGCGACGCCACGTAGGCCAGCGACATCAGCGGATCGTACACCTGCCGCCACGGTTCGCTCCGCGCCCCGTCGTCCACGATCACGTGGTCGTTGACGAACACTGCGTCGAAACCGAGTTCCTCCGCCTTGATAGCCGTGTCCAAGATGCCCTGCGCCGTCGCCGGAAACCCCAGGTAGTCGGCGTTGGGCAACCGGAATGAGTACTTGACCATTCAATACCGCCTTCTTGCAACAGATGCGCTTCGGCGTCATCATATTGCCAACGCCAAGTTGAAACAAGGGTGAGCATACGGGATAATCCAGTGACGAAACCTCGCAGTGTGGAGGCTCCAGATGTCTACGTTCCGTATCGTTCCCCACGGCCGGCTGCAGGAATGGGTTGCTGAGGAGAAGGGCTACTTCGCCGACGAAGGGCTCGACTATGAGTTCGTCGCTTCCAGCCGCCCCGACGAGACCCTCAACCCCTCGGTCGATTCCGCCGAGGGCGCGCCCACGGAGATCAAGCGCGGCGCCTTCGAGTCCATGGAGGCCGGCCGTGCCTGCGAGATCAGCTCCGCCTGCCACTGGGCGGTGGGCATGGCCGCCAGCGCCGCCCACGGCCGCATGTGGGGCCACGCCTACTCCGTCACCCCCAGCGGCATCTGGGTCGCCCCAGAGTCGCCCCTGCAAACCCCCGAGGACCTGGCCAATGTGGAGGTCGCCGTGGGCTGGCATTCGGGCAGCCACTTCTCCGCCCTACAGGCCCTGGAGAGCATCCTGCCCCGAGACGAGATCAAGCTGCAGTTTGTGGGCGGCCCTCTGGACCGCTTGCAGCTGGCGCTGGACCGCCGCGTCCCGGCCGCCAACGTGTTCGGCGCGCCCGGCTACGTGCTGGAGCAGCAGGGCTTCCGCAAGTTGGTCGACACCAGCTTCATGATCGGGTTCCTCATCAACGGCGACGCGAGCGACGACCAGCTTCGAGCCTACTTCAGCGCCCTGCAGCGCGCCCAGCGCGAGATCGACGCTGCCAAGGAGCGCTACCAGCACTACTTCCTCAACGAGCTGCCCGAGCGGTACCACCCGCTCTTCGACCACCGCCGCGCCGGCATCGGCGAGCGCCTGGTCTTCGAGCCGTACACGAAAGAGATGTTCGACCGCACCCACCGCTGGATGCTGAACTGGCAAATCTTCCCCCAGGAACAGCTCGGCCACGTCACCTACGAGCAGGCCGTGGCCGTGTAGCCAGAACGACACGGCGGCCCAAAGAAAGCGGAGGCGCAGTAGTTGCGCCTCGTCTCATTGCTGTAGGTGGCCGGTTAGGTTTCAAGAGCCTTGGCCAGCTTCTCCAAGGTGGCCTGAGAACTCAGTGCGGAACGACGAGCTTCAGCATACAGACGCTCCAAAGCCTTGTATTGGTCTGCCGAGGCATTCCCGTGGTCGAAGACTTCGACCAGACGCCCGTCCTCGTCAATTATCTCTAGCCGGCAGCCTTTCGGACGCGGCCACTTCGTTTCCTGGATTGCTACCGCAATCGCATCTACAGCAGTTATGAATTGGTCCTCCTCGACCGTGGGCGCCCATTTTAACCTGCCCTCGGACGTTCGGCGAAACAACCCTTCCAGGACCCGTTCCATCTGGCTCATTTTGCCTCCCCCGGCTGGTCACCGAAGCCCATGGTGCTGGCCAATTCCTCTAGGATGCTCTGCACGTTGTTCAGTCTGCGATTGAATCGCGCTCGAGTGTTTGCGTCGATTGGCTTACCGATGCGCTCCCCAACGGAGTCCTCCAAGTACCTAATATCCGCTCGGGCCGTGGCCAATCCCTGTCGAGTCTCGGTTTGGTTTTCGGAGCAACGTGCCATGATGTGCGAGAGCATCATCCTCAAAGCTTGATATTGCTCCATTGCAGCTTCCCATCTAGCCGTATCGTGCAACAGCTTGATACGTTGGATCAACCCAATGGCGCGTTCTACATCTATCGCCTGCAGATGGCGTTCGATGCTATTGTTGGTGGCGATCGCAGCCGCTCGCGCGGCCCGAGACGCCGATCTGGCGCCCCAAGCCACGATTATGGTGGCGATCAGTCCGACGGTGGATATTGCCGCTCCCGATACGCTGGCCCAACTACCGGCGTTCACTACCAAAGCGTCCATGTCGCGCAACATTGTAAGTGCTGTAGTTCGCTAAATCGAGCTAACGATGTCAGTGACACATCGAGAGTACTCTAATCCTTGTCACCCCAGCCCCAGCGTCCCCTCCGGGAACAGCTCATCCACATCCACCGCCTGCGGTATCACCTTCTGGTCCACGTTGAAGCCAACGAAGGTTTCCAGCGTCTTCCGCGAGCTCTCCACGCCGTAGGGGAGCGGGTCGTCGCCCACCACGTCCACCATCTGGTGCAGGAACCGGTCTTCCGGCGCGGCCGCATCCCCCGAGCGCATCTTGCCAAGGTAGAGGGCGCGCGCCGTGTTGAAGGTTTCGAAAAGCTCGGCCGCCAGCTCGGGGTTGGCGTCCAGCGCGGCGTTCTTCACCACCAGCATGTGGCTGATGGGATATACGCCCGTCTTGCGGTGCCACTCGGCGTCGGCGGTGTCCGGCGCATCAAACAGCGGCCGCACGTCCGGCGAGTCTATGGGACCCACGCCGATGGCGGCGTCAATCTCGCCCGACAGCAGCATCTCGCCCAGGTTGTTGTTGGGCGACGACACCACGTTGGCCGGCGCCACATACTCTGCTACGTGCTCGTCGCCCGACAGCACCCACGTCACCGCGTCCAGATCCACGCCATACTCGGTCTGTAGCAACCCCCGCGTCCACACCCCTGGCGTCAGTGTGTAGCTGCGCACGCCGAACCGCTTGCCCTCCAGGTCTTTCGGCGTCTCGATTCCGCTCTTCCGGTTGACCACGATGCCGCCATGGTAGAAGGCCCGCGTCAGGAAGATGGGCACGCCGGTAAACTGTTTGCCGTGCGCTCGGGCGCAGAGATAGGTGGACAGCGCCATTTCCGCCACGTCGAACTCCAGCTCCCGCACCATCCGCCGGAAGATGCTGGTCACCGGCGACACCTCGATGTGCTCCATGTTGAACGCCGGTGACGTGATGGTCCCATCCTTCAAGGGGGTAGTGTGCCCGTAATTTCCTACGGCGGTGCGCAGTACCAGGTCGCTCATTTTCTGCCTCCCGTGCGTTTCGCGTCTTCGGTCCGAACTGTGTGTCGTCTGCGCGCCAATCATCCCCGAAATCGTGGACTCCCGCAAATTGAAGGCTCCCGCAAATCGATGTGCGGTTCCGTTCCTCAGTGCCGCAGACTGCGTGCCCGCCGAATGTTATACCGGTGACCGGAGCCCGGCTACGACGTCATTCTCCTGAGGGCGTTGAACGCCAGCGCTTCGCCCTGCTCCTCGATGGTTTCTGCCATCCACTCAGCGATGAGGGGCGCCGCCCTTTCGATTGCGCTCTCCAGGGCATCGCGCAACAATTCCCCGGCGGTGCCGGAGTTCCAATCCTCGTCGTCCCCCTCCTGTCGCAGCAACTCCAATTCCTCTTGCATCGCCGATTGAAGCGGTTTGTAGGCCTCGAATACCTTCAGGCCAAAAATATCTACGAAACCGGAATCGGGCCCACTCCGTCCTCTGGTTTCCACCAGGATGAGGCACTCTTGCATCAGGTACCGCCTGAATTCGGTGGCCAGCGCTTCATCGACGCCCACCCGATCCAGCATATTATCTACGCTGGCGCCAAAATCGTGGTCATCGAAGGGCTGGTCCCAGTCGGTCCCGATCTCGATCGTCGGCGTAACCACGATCGTGTCGAATTCCTCGTTGAACCCCGTCAGATCGTCCATGTAGAACGAGTCTTCATAGCCATTTTCCAGGATGTCATTGATCGGGTCCTGACCTTCCGCCTCGACCTCATCCGCCAACTCGCTCACCAACGCCGCGGCCAGTTGCCGGTTTTCGCTCAGGTAGGCAGCCAACTGCTCCGCCGTGGCGATCACGCGCTGCTCATCCTCGTGCTCCGCCGGTTCCGGCTTTCGATTCATTGCTCTGCTCCTGTTTGGCCACTTGGTTTTTGACGCGTCCGCAATTGTCCGCGCAGCCCGGCAGCCGCGTCAACCTGAACTCGGCTCTCACGCGTGGCCGGGTTTGCCGCGGGTGAACGTCCGAAGCACGATTTACAGGATTCAATGATTGAGCAGGACGAGACTCAATCACAGTACGAGTCGAATCCTGACCATCCCAAAATCGTGATAGTCCTGCTTCTGACGATTTACCACGATAGGCGTGCCGAGCCTTTTCGTCGTTGCGCCTCAACGGTCTTGGCGGTATGATGATTCTCAGAGAATTCCAACGTCACGCTGCCGCTCGAAATAACCTATGCCTTCTGATTCCACTGTTGCGGAGAATCTCCGCACCGCCCTTTACGACACCCACGTAGCTCTTGGCGCCCGCATAGTGCCCTTCGGCGGTTGGGACATGCCGGTGCAGTACCAGGGAGTCATCGCCGAGGTGGCGGCCGTACGCAACGCCGCCGGCGTCTTCGACGTCTCGCACATGGGCCGACTGCATATCGGTGGACCCAACGCGGCCAGTCTGCTGGACATCCTGCTCACCGGGTCCGCGTCCGGGCTGCGCATGGGTCGTGCCCGCTACTGCTTCATCTGCAACGATCAGGGCGGCGTCATCGATGACACCATCTTCTACCGCCTCTCTGACGACGAATTCCTGCTCATCCCCAACGCCGGCAACCGGCCCGCCGTGGCCCTGTGGTTTGATCGCCAACTCGCTCTGCACTTTGACGGACGCGGCGTGCATATCACTGATCGCACCATGCTCACCGGACTGCTTGCCGTGCAGGGACCCAAAGCAGTGGAGATCGTGGACCAACTTTGCGAGGACTTCATCCCCGGCGCTCGCCTGGCCCGCAACCCGGGCCGGAGCCCCGCCCCGTCCCTGCTGCGCCCCTTCACATGGGGACGCGGTCACATCGACGGTCGTCGCGTTTTCATCGGGCGCACCGGCTACACCGGGGAGGACGGGTTCGAACTCGCCGTCGGGTCGGCCGACGTCGTCGCCATCTGGAACAAACTCACAGAAGCCGGCGCGGTTCCCTGCGGCCTGGGAGCGCGGGACGTGCTCCGGCTCGAAGCCGGTCTCCCGCTGCACGGCCATGAACTGTCCGACACCATCACGCCGATCGAGGCCGGCTTCGGCCGGTTCGTGCGCCGCGATGGCGGCTACAACGGCGCCGACGTCCTGGACCACCAGCGAGTGTACGGAACCGAGCGCCGCCTGGTCGGACTGACCCTGCCGGGGCGCAGCGCTCCCCGCGCGGGGTACGAGGTTCTGGCCGATGGCGAGGTGGTCGGCACGGTCGCCAGCGGCAGCTACTCCCCCACCCTGGAGCAGTGCATCGCCATGGCCTTTGTCGACGCTGCGCACTCCGACCTCGGCATGGTCCTCACCGTCGACATTCGCGGACGCCGGGCTGATGCCACAACGGCGGAGATCCCCTTCTACCAGCGACCGGGCTAGCGCCGACCTGCCCGCGATCATCGCGTCTTGCATGGCGCTTTCGGTCGCTCCAATCGTTGACTACCCTACCCTTGGGAGGTATCAGACAAAGTGAATCCCGAAGACCGTAAATACTCCAGGGAGCACGAGTGGGCCCTGGTCGAAGATGTCGCCGCCGGAACCGTCCTGGTGGGCATCACCCACTACGCGCAGGACCAGTTGGGCGACGTCGTATACGTGGAACTCCCGGATACCGGCGCCCCCGTCGGGCACATGGACAAGATGGGAGAGATTGAATCCGTCAAGGCCGTATCCGACCTGTATTCGCCCGTCAGCGGCGAGGTCACCGAAATCAACGGGCGCTTGGCCCAGGAGCCCGAACTGGTGAACAACGATCCCTTCGGCGACGGCTGGATGATGCGGGTCCGCATGAGCGATCCCGCCGAGCTGGACGCGCTGCTCGACGCGGGTAGTTACAACGAGTACCTGGGCGGCCTGTAGTTCCTACAGTCCGACCGCACCGCGAGCCATGCCTGGGTTCGCCCGCTGAACAAAGCCGGACGGCAAACACCCCTACCGCACTGTTCAGAAGCCGGTCTTTTCTGGGACCGGCTTTCTGTTGCCCCTCGTAACCCACGCGAACGTGACGCTAACTGCCCCAACGCTGATCGTTAATCGGCCACGCGGGGCCAATCAGTAATTTGATGAGCGGGAGCCGCGCGCCACTGGCTCAATGACGCTCATCCCGGGTTTCAGCACGGTCCCGTGGTTACATACTGCGACGCCATTGCCTATTCCTGCGATTTCAATCTCGCAACAATCGCCGGTCAGCCTCCAGTTTGATCTGCTCCTGCGATCTCTCACACCTGCCTATTCACTCTGGGGTGCCTACCCCTCAGCGACGATGACCGACGCTTCGAGCCGCGCCGGATCGTTTTCCGGCGCCGGCATTTGACCCGGATTGACCTCCCAGCACGTCATCGCAAACAGCGTCCCAAACAGTGCCAAACGCCAGGAGTTCCTGAGCAGTGACGTGGATCTTCGAATTACAGTGGTCGTGGTTGTGTGACCAAAATGCATTTATCCGGGTTCCTCCTGCATCGCGGTTAACGCACACTCATTCGCCCCTTCTGTTGCGTCGAGCTTCCCGGCGGTTTGCTCCCGCGCTGAGCCGCCATGCAATTGATTGACCAGGGGTGGCCACGCGACAGCCGGTCGCGTTCCCGTTTCAAATCCAATCTATGGTGACATCGGTGTGCGTGGTGCCCGTTCAATGGTGACCGGGCGCGGATTTGGCATCGACGGTGGCCACTGTCGATGCCAACGATTCGTTGCGAGTTTCCGCACGCGTGACCCGCGCTATGTGCCAATCGGTAACGTCGGGACTGGCGCGCCCTCGACGGCGCGTATATTTGCCCGGATGATATGGCCCGCCCTCAGCAAAGTCTGTGCATTCGTGGTTTTGCACGCGCAATGTAGCCAATGTGCGTAAGTCAGGCATTGGTATTCGGTGGCAGATGACGGTTACCGTAGGAAAATATGCGATGTTTCCCGAGCAATGTTCATGTGCAAAGGCGGCCGTTTCTTCCATCGGGTGATGTAAATATCGCGGTGGAAATGCCCAGGCGCAACCTGCCGAATGGTAATCGCGGGGAGCCGGTTCCTGGTACGGTTGGTAACAGGGAGCGAATGCAGCCCTTGGGAAGACCGGTTGAGGTTGGCTCATCCGGGAGGCGCCCTAAGGATCTGGAGAGCGGCCGCTTTCTCGTGTGCTCAATGGGCCGGTGGCGCAAAGTCGGCGCGCGAGGTCACTCACGGCAGCGGCCGTTTGGTGGCAGCGCCATTCGATTGACCAGGAAGGCAGGCAGGGTTGAAGGGTGATCGATCACCACTTGCCAGCCTAAGAGTCGGCGACTATCATAGCCGCATGGCAGAACGCGAAGTCCGCTATAAGATTGGCGCCGCCCAATCGGTGTCCGCCGAAACCTTCGGGCGTCCCGGGCAACGTACCTTCCGGCTGGTCGCGGAAGCCGGAAGAGCCCAGTCCTTCATCTGGCTCGAGAAGGAGCAGCTTTTGCAGCTGGGCCTGTATCTCCAGCAGGCTGTGAAGCAGCTGGGAGAATTGGCCGGCGACAAGGAGAGTTCGCCAAGTGAAACGCCCTGGATGGGCGATCCGCTGGAGCAGGACTTTCGCGCCCGTCAGATGCAGTTGGAATACGACAAGGAAGCCAATTGCTTCGTGATCCACGCCTACGAGGGCGATGAGGACGACCCCGACGCCGGCGCCCAGACCTCCGTCAGTTTCTGGCTGACAATGGACCAGTCGTCCGCGCTGGCCGACCAGGCATTGCGGATCTGCGCCGCGGGTCGACCCCCATGCTTCCTCTGCGGCGCGCCCATCGATCCCGACGGGCACCGCTGCGCCCGCGCCAACGGCCACGCCGTATTCGAAACCGGTTAGCCGGCCTGCCGGCCGCCTTTTCCCGTGGTCACCGACGGGCCATCCGACCTTGATTTGCTGCGGCATGGGGAGATCCTGAGCTGCGACCTGACGCGTCAGGGTTCCAACTACACCTACCTCGCCGAGATCAGCCTGGGTGACCGTTACGCTCTGGCGATTTACAAACCCAGGCAGGGCGAATGGCCCCTGTGGGACTTCCCGTCCGGCACCCTCTACAAGCGCGAATACGCCGCCTACCTGCTCAGCCATATTCTTGGCTGGGACTTCATCCCGCTGACCATCATCCGAGAAGGGCCGGGCGGGATCGGCTCCGTCCAGTTGTACGTTGACCACAACCCCCGGGAAAACTACTACACCATAACGCGCGAGGAACTAACCGACTGCGACGCCGACCAGCTGCGCACCATCTGCTGCTTCGACCTGGTTGCCAACAACACCGACCGAAAACCGGAACACGTCATCCGCGCTCCCGACGGAAAGCTATGGGGCATCGACCACGGCCTGACCTTCCATTCGGACACCAAGATCCGCACCGCAATCTGGGATTTCGCCGACGAACCCATTCCCGATCGTCTGCTGGAACCCCTGCGTCACCTCTGCGGGCAGTTGCTTGCGCCCACTGGCGACGTGGCCGAACTGCTGTCGATGATGGACGCCGGCGAGGCGCGGGCCCTCACGCAGCGGCTGCAATGGGTGCTGCAGGATGGGACTTACCCCGGTCTACCCGGGTATCGTAGACGTCGGCGACGGGGCTAGATCCTTCCGCGCCTGCTTGCGGTTCGCCATTGCGAGCGCAGCGTGGCAATCCCGTAACCGCGGGATATGTGCCGGGTTTAGTTGCCCTCCGCCAGCAACCCGTAGTCGAAGTGCTCCAGGTTCTCAATTATCACGTCCGCCGCCGACAGGTCCAGGTGCCGCGTGGAATCGGTCAGCGTGCAGACGGTATACGCTCCCGACCCGCTGGCCGCCGCCAGTCCGATCGGCGAGTCTTCAATGGCCACGCACTCCGTCGCCTCCAGCCCCAGCAGTCCCGCAGCCTTGATGTAGATGTCGGGGGCTGGCTTACCGTTCTCGATATCGTCTCCGCCCAGCGCCACCGGGAAAGCATCGCTCAATCCGATTACCGACAGCTTCAGGTTCACCCATTCCCGCAGCGATGACGACGCCACCGCGATAGGCAGGCCCCGCCGCTGCGCTTCGGCGATCAGCGCCCGCACCCCCGGTCGCGCCACCAGGTCCGAGCGCAGCACGTCCTTAACAACATCGTTGTAGCCGGCCAGCAATTCCGCCGGCGTCTGTGGTATCCCGCGCAGCTCCTTGACCCGCACCCAGGTCTCCTCCACCGTCGTGCCCAGCAGGTAGCGGTTGTTCTCCTCTTCCGTGATCGGGGCCGCGCCGCAGCGTTCCACCATCACGTTCACCGCCTTGTGGAACAGCGGCTCGCTATCCACCAGCACGCCGTCCATATCGAACAAAATCCCCTTGTAACCAGGCATCTCCGGTTGGCCCTCCTTGCTATGTCTTGTCTCTCGCGGGACGTTGCAACCTCATGCTTGGCATGAGGCACAAAACACCGCAGACCGCACTGGCGTCAACGCTCTGCGGACGCTAGCGCCCGTTATTTTGGGTATCAGGGTCGTGCTCTTTTGCGCGGCGGTGCTCCAGAACTTGCTCGAAAAGCGAATTGTCGTTGCTCACGAGACGAACGGCCTCAGCTCTTTTGTCTGCCTTCCTCTCGTCCAGGAGTTTTATGATTGTTGCTATCCCGTAAAACACGGCCCTGGCTCCTGCCAGCCGGCATTATATCAAGGAGCCCCAACAGTGGACTTGTGACTAATCGCTCAACAGGAAGCACGACGACGCCTTGAATATCGCCCATACCGGCAGCCCCGTCGCGATGCCCATCGCGTCCATCGACGTCCCGGTGATGTGGCATCGCAGCGGCACACCGTCGCAGTCCAGCGTCACTTCGTAGCCCGGCGGGCGCAGCGTCACCGCCGACACCACGCCGACCCAGGTGTTTCGCGCCGACGATTGCGGCAACGGCCCCGACGCCAGGATGATGTCCGATGCCCGAATCCCCACGGTCACCGAATCGCCCACCGCACATCCGTCAGCAAGCGGGGTCTCCAGCAGGTGGTCCGCCGCCGCGCAGACCATCGTGCCGTCCTGCGGCAGCCGCGCCGTCACCCGCATCTCCAGCAGGTTCTCGACGCCCACCAGCCGCGCCACACGGCCCCGACCCGGCTGCTCCAGCGCTGTCAGGGGTGGCCCCGAGGCCACGGTCACGCCAGAATCGATGATCTGCACCTCGTCGCCCAGCGCCAGCGCCTCTTCCCGGCTGTGCGTCACCAGGATCACCGGCACCTCGAACTGGCGAACCGTCGCCCGCAATTCCGAACCCAGCTCCCGCCGCAACTCCATGTCCAGCGCGGCGAAGGGCTCGTCCAGCAGCAGCAGGTCCGGAGACGGCGCCAGCGCCCGGGCGAGCGCGGCCCGCTGCTGCTGGCCACCCGACAGTTGCCAGACCCGACGGTCCTCCAGCCCGTCCAGCCGCAGCCGCTCCACCAGTTCGGCCACCCGCTTTCGCGACGAATCCCCGCCCCGGTCCCGCAGGCCATAGGCGATGTTCTGGCGCACCGTCAGGTGGGGAAACAGGTGGTTCTGCTGCGTGACGTACCCCACTCCCCGCCGATGCGGCTGCACCCAGGCCGACCGCGCTCCCGTGCCGTTCCCGTCTTCGTACACCGTGCGCCCCGCTATCTCGATGTGCCCTGCGGCGGGCCGGACCAACCCCGCGATGGTTCGTAGCGCGGTGGTCTTGCCCGCTCCCGACGCCCCGAAGAGCACCAGGATGCGCCCGGCCTCAACCTCGAAGGCAAGCTCCATGCGGAACTCGTCCAGGCTCACCGCAAAGTGGCCGGATGCGCCGTTGCTCGCATGTCGTTCGCTCATGCCGTCGACCCGGTCCGCCGCAACAGCGCGCTCAACGCCGCCAGCGCCAGCGCGGACATCGCCAGCAGCAGCACTCCCAACGCCAGCGCCGATCCCAGGCTCGACTCCATGGCGGTCATGATCGCCAACGGCATGGTCTGCGTGCGCCCGGTCAGGTTGCCGGCGAACATGATCGTCGCCCCGAACTCCGAAACCGCCCGCGCCCAGGCCAGCGTCAGTCCGGTCAGCAGCGACGGCCACGCCACCGGAAGCGTCAAGCGCCAGAACGTCGCCCACGGCGAGACCCCCAGCGTCTGTGACACCTCCTCATAGGTCGGGTCCACGCCGGCGAACCCGATCCGCGCCGCCCGTATGTAGAACGGCGCCGCCACGAACACCTGCGCGAAGATCACCGCGGCCGTGGTGAACGGCAGGGTCACGCCCACGGCTCCCAGGGCCGGTCCCAGCAGGCCATTCCTCCCGAAGGCCATCAGCATCGCCACGCCGGCCACCACCGGCGGCAGCACGATTGGCAGTTCCACGAAGGTGTCGATCACTCGCAGCAGCGTCGATCGCCGCCGGGCCAGCAGCAGGGCAAAGGGCGTCCCCACTGCCACCACCACGACCATGCTCACCACGCTGGTGATCACCGTCAGCCGCAGTGCCTGGAGCACCAGTTCGCCGGTCAGTCCGGCCAGGAACCCTTCCTGCTGTCCCGCCCGCGCCAGCAGCGCAATGATGGGCAGCCCGATGAACACCACGTAGACGACGGTCGCCGCCACCCCCGCCGGTGCCAGCGCTCCCAGCGACGCCTGGTGTCGGCTGCCGTCAGTCCGGCCGTTGCCCAGCAGAAACCTCGGGATCATCGATCACTGCGGCGTCGACGGCGCAACGCTCCCGGCGGGCGTTCCGTCGTGGCAGGGGCAGGCCACGTTGGCCGGCGGCGCAAAGCCGTATTCCCGCAGAATCGACTGCCCGTCATCGCTCTGCACGAAGGCGATGAAGTCCAGGGCAGCCTGCGGATTGGCGGCCTCTCCCAGCGACGCGATGGGATACTCTGCAGCGGGATTGAATTGCAGTGGGATTTCAATTACCCGCAATGAATTGTCCCGTTGCGCGGACTTGGCGTCCGTCTCGTACACCATGCCGGCGTCCACCTCGCCCAGCGCGACCTTCTGCGCCACGGCGCGCACGTTGGTCTCATGCGTCACGACGTTGGCCAGCACGCTGTCGGCGTAAGTGTCGGGAAAATCTGCGGACTCCGCCATCCGGTTGAGCGTCGCGCGAGCGTACGCGCCGGCCGGCGCCTCCGCCGCTGCGATGGCTATGCTCACTCCCGGGCGCGCCAGGTCGTCCAGGCTCTGGACAGCCTCCGAGTCCGCCGGCGCGACCACCGCCAACCGGTTGGTGGCGAAGTACTCCGGCGCGTTACCCAGCAGGTTGGCCTGCCTGATCGCCGCCATCTGCTCCCAGTCGGCCGATGCGAAAACGTCCGCCCGTGCACCGTGTTCCAGTTGGGTGCGCAGCGCCTGGCTTCCCGCGAAATTGAACATCACCTCGATCGCAGGATTGTCGGCCTCAAAAGCGTCCGCCACGGCGCGGAACGGCTCGGCCAGCGAAGCCGCAGCGAACACGGTCAGCGCGTCGGCCGGGGCCCTATCCTGCGATGCGGCAGCGGCGCACCCGCCGGACGCCAGCGCCAGAGCGAACACCGCCGCTGCTAGAACCTGCCAGCGGGGCTTCATCGGGCTGTCGCTCCTTGACGGCTACTCATAGCGGTGAATTATAGCAACGTGCCCGCCTTGACTTGCCACAGGCGCTGCCGTTAAATGGCTCAACGGCGGCGCGCCCCCGTGCACTGCCGTATTTCCATTGACAGAACAGTCGACCCTTCAGGAGGTCACGATATGGCTCTCGTGCGTTGCGTAACCGAAATGGGCATGGGCGTGGATGTTCACGGCCTGGATTACACCCTGGCGGCCAAGCGGGCCGTGTTCGACGCCATCCACCACAGCAGCCTGGGTTTCTCCCGCCTGGTCGGCGCCACCGCCGACGACATGACGGTCGACGTGACCATCGGCGCCCCCCACCCCGAGAAGGTCAACGCCGACGAGGTTGCCGACTCGCTGCCCCACGGCCGCGCCAACGTCAACGTTGTGGTGGGAGGCCTCGAACTGCTCAATGATGACGGCAGCGACGGCACCCTGATCGCCAACGCCATCATCACGGTCAGCATCGAAGACGGCAAGTAGCCCGCGAACCGTCGCCACTCGTGCCTGACATTTCTCTTCCGCCGGAGGAGGCCAGCCGCATCTGCATGAGGGAGTGCCACGCCATGTGCTGCCGTGGCCCCATCATACTGCGGCTGGACCCGGACGAGGTCACCGGCTTCTACCGGGCGGCTGCCAGCCTGGGCACGGAAGCCCGGATCAGCCGCGCCCCCGACGGCGGCGGCAACGTGCTTTTCCTGGACCAGCCGGGCGAGCATTGCCCCATGCTCGATTCGGCCACCTCCGCCTGCCGCATCTACGACCGGCGCCCGCGCGTCTGCCGGGAGTTCCCGCGCAAACGCGAGCCCGGCTGCGCCATCTCCGAGTGGATCACGCCGGAACCGGAGCCCGACCAAACACCGTAGCCGCCACTTTCTCCACGAAGTTCCGCCCCATCGCCTGGTATCCCTCGGCGTCGGGATGCAGGTCGTCGGGCAGCATGTGGGCCATCTCCGGCCCGAACAGTTCCAGGCCGTCCACGTAGTGCAGGTTGCGGTCGCCCCGCGCCTGCATCAGCGCGGTCGCCTCGGCGACCTCCGCGCGCATCGCCGCCAGGGTGAACCCCACGGGGTTCTCCGTGTTCTCCCGCCACGCCGAGAAGATCGGCGATATGACCGCCAGCGGCGTATCGGGATGCTCCTCCCGCAGGATGTGCACAAACCCGATGACGGCCGGCATGAACGTCCGCAGCCCGATGCTCGCGGCGGTGTACATGTTGATCCCGACCTTCATCGACAGATAGTCGGCCGGCAGGTCCCGCATCATCCGTGCCACCATGGGCTCCAGGTGGCAGCCGCCGCCGTAGCCCAGGCAGGTCAGGTTCAGGTCGCCGGCCCGCGCGGCCACGGCCGGCCAGGTCAGGCTGGGGCTGGCCGCGGTGCGGCAGTGGGTGATCGAACTGCCGTAGGCCACCCAGCGCGGCCGGCGGTCGTCGAAGGGTTCCAAGCTGGCCCCGTCCGAGACTTCCAGGTGACTCAGCCGGAACTCCCCATGCTGCGGCAGCCAAAGCTCGACCAGTTTTTCGCCAGACGGCAGCCCGTCAAACCGGAAACCGTCCCGCCCCTCCAGCGCCGCCGACCCGTGAAACTGCCCGTCGCAGTAAAGATCGATGGGACTGGACTCAACCACCGGCACAACCGAGCCGGCCAGTGTTTCGGTGTCGCTGCGGAAGGCAATGCGTACGCCGGCGGGCATCGCCGCCCGCTCCCGCAATGCGTCGGGCGGGAAGAGCAAGCGATCCTCGTAGGGAATGCGCCACGGCATCCGCCACTCGGCGGTGTCGTGGAACGAAATCGCCCCCTGCCAGGTCAGCCGGGGGTCGTCGGGTCGGATGGTTTGGAGCATGTTGGACCTCCGTCGGGTGAGCATCGTATCCGGCAAAGTGGGTCACAGCATCGCGCGAAACTCCTCTACACTCAGGCCGGATTGCCTGATGATAGCTCGCAACGTCCCGAGGTCTAGCTCTCGATGGTCGGGTACTACAAGCTGCGCAAAAGGTTCGTCGCGTCGCATGATAATGTGGCTCCCTCGTTGTCGCCTGGTGCGAAATCCCGCTCTAACCAGCGCACTGACGCACTCTTGCCCTGAAATCCGAGGGAGTCTGGTCATACGGCGACTACCAGTGCCTCAAAACGCTCCTCGGGCACCGGCAACCCGTCGTCTTCCAGCGCAGTCACGTATTCTGCAATCGCCTCTTTGATGTTGGCGATGGCCGTTTCCCGGGTTTCGCCCTGGCTGATACACCCGGGCAGGCTGGGGCATTCCACAACCCAGTAGCCGTCTTCGCCCGGGTACAGGAGCACTTGCCGCATTGCTCTCCCTCCGTTCACGTAGCGCGGGTTTCCGCGAAGGGGTTCCTGATGGTCAGCCCCTCTATCCGTTGTCCGTCCTGCATGTCCTCACTGTACAGGGTGATGCAGCCCGCTCCCAGCGCCGCCGCCACAATCAGCGAATCGTAGAAGCTGAACCCGTAGCGGGCCTGTATTCGCAGACCGCTTCGGTAGAGTTCCGGCGTGGCATTCATCTGGTTGATCTGCCACAGGGGAAGCAATATCTCCTCCAGAAATGCGGCCACCGCATCCGGCGGCTCGCCTAACCTTCGTATCAATGCGTTCAACGATTCTTGAACCACCTGATAGCTGATGCAGCCAGTCCTGTCATCCAGCAGACCATACACCAACTCCCTCGCGCGTTGACGCTTGGCCGGAGCAGATCTATCCAACATGTAAACAAATATGTTGCTGTCTACAAAATTTTCAGCGGGCATTCATCTCGTCTCGGGTGGGTTTGGGGCCACTGGTATCGATGAATTTTTGCAATTCCTCGACCGCGGCCATCGCCCGCTCTACCTGCGCCTTGTGCAGCGCCGGAGTCTCGGCGATGGCCTGCTCTGCCGCCTCTGCGCCGCCCAGGTAATCCACCATCCATTGGTGAAAAAGCTCGTTCAGGTCCGTCTTTTCTTCCAGCGCCCGGCAGCGCACGGCGTCCACCAGGCGACGATCTGCGTACAGGTTTACCTTCTCCATGCTATCCCCCGTGTGCCGCGTCTCCGTTTGCACCATTATACAGAGCGCATCGCTCCCGGCTCAGACGCCCCGACAATCTGGAACTGCCCCGCCTTTTCCAGTATCATTGCGGAAACTTAGCAAACTGCACCCGCATTCTCCTGAAACCCAACACTCCTGACGCAAGGAGGATAGCCTTGAAATACGACTACATCGTCATCGGCGCCGGCTCTGCCGGTTCCATCATGGCCACCCGATTGAGCGAGAACCCCAACACCTCCGTGCTGCTGCTGGAGGCCGGGCCGGACTACCCCAACTTCGAGCACCTGCCCGAGGAGGTGAAGTTTGGCTACGCCACCGCCACCGACGTCATGACCAGCGACCACAATTGGCAGTTCACCGGATACGGCACCGCCGAGAACCCCGAGATCATGGTGCCCCGCGGCAAGGTCACCGGCGGTTCCAGCGCCATCAACGGCCAGATGTTCCTGCGCGGCGTCCCCGAGGACTACGACGGCTGGGCCGCCATGGGCAACGACCAGTGGAGCTTCCAGAACCTGCTGGGCTGCTTCCGCCGCCTGGAGACCGATACCGACTTCTCCGACGACTTCCATGGCAACGACGGTCCCATCGTCGCCCGGCGTTTCAAGCGCGAGGATTGGCTGCCGGCGCAGCATGCCTTCTACAACGCCGCCCGCGCCTACGGCTTCCCCCACACCGACGACCACAACAGCCCCGACTCCACCGGAATCGGCCCCACGCCTTTCAACAACCCCAACGGCATCCGTTGGAGCACGGCCCTGGGCTACCTGGACCTGGCGCGCCACCGGCTGAACTTCACCCTGCGGCCCGACTGCACGGTGCACCGCGTCCTGTTCGACGGGAACCGGGCCACCGGCGTGGTTGTGGAAAGCGGCGGCGAGGTGTTCACCGTGGAGGCGAACGAGATCATCCTCAGCGGCGGCGCCATCGCCTCCCCGCAGTTGCTCATGCTCTCCGGCGTCGGCCCCGCGGAGCATCTGCGCAGCCTCGGCATCCCCGTGGTGCACGACAGCCCCGGCGTGGGACAGAACCTGCGCGACCATCCCATCGTGCCCGTCACCTGGAGGACCAGGCCGGGATTTGAACTCGACGGATACGCCCCCCGCATGCAGACCTGCCTGAAATATACGGCCGATGGATCCAACCTGCGCAACGACATGATCATGATCTTCTCGTCCTTCGCCACCGAGCAGGTCATCCGCGGCGGCGACCGCATGGAGCCGCTGGGCATCCGCGCCTCGGTTTCCATCTACCTGGCCGTGGGCGCCGGCGAGCTGAGGCTCCAGTCCACCAACCCGCACGACCAGCCTTACCTCAACTACAACTACCTGACCGAGGAGTTCGACCGCCAGCGGCTGCGGGACGGCGTGCGTATCGCCGTGGAACTGGGGAATCACAGCGACTTCGCCGACATCATCCAGGAACGCACGGAACCGCTGGACTCCGACCTCGAAACCGACGAAGCCCTGGACCGGTGGCTCCGCAGCAACGTCTCCACCGCCCAGCACATCTCCTGCACCTGCAAGATGGGCCCCGACTCCGACCCCATGGCGGTGGTCGACCAGCAGGGCCGGGTCAAGGGAGTGCAGAACCTCCGCGTGGTGGACGCGTCCATCATGCCCGACTGCATCCGCGCCAACACCAACGTCACCACCATGATGATCGGCGAGCGAGTGTCCGAACTCATGCTGCAGGGCAATTAGAGGGAGGTAATCCATGGCAAACCGCGATGTAGAACTTATCGGCCACCTGATGCGACGCGCCGGCTTCGGCGCCACCCGCGCACAGCTGGAGGCCCACGCCGCCCAGGGCTACGAGGCCACCGTGGATCAGCTTCTGGACCACAGCGCCGAACACCGGATGGGCGACGACCTGATCCGCCGGTTCCATCCCGAGCTGTCGGGCATGATGGGCACCCTGGGCTCCGGCGAGAACTGGTTGTACCGCATGGCCAGCACCACCACGCCGCTGCGGGAAAAGGTCGCCCTGTTCTGGCACGGCATCTTCGCCACCGGCTACCCGAAGGTCATCCACGGCAAGGCCCTGTCCGACCAGGTCCGCATGTTCCGCTACCGGGGCATGGGCAGCTTCCGCGACCTGCTGGTCGAGCTCTCCCGGGACCCGGCCATGATCATCTGGCTGGACAACCAGGACAACCACAAGGACGCCATCAACGAGAACTTCGGCCGCGAACTGCTCGAGCTCTTCTCCATGGGCGTCGGCAATTACACCGAGCAGGATGTCCAGGAGTGCGCCCGCGCCTTCACCGGCTGGACCCTGGGCAACCGCGAGTACATGGAACTGCGCTCCATGCGCGACTCCGACTGGCCCTACGGCCGCATCTCCTGGCACTTCGAGTTCCAGGAGGAGGACCACGACTTCGGCGACAAGGAGTTCTTGGGCCAGCGTGGTCAGCTGAACGGTGACGACATCGTCGACATCATCTGCCAGCAGGAAGCCACCGCCCGGTTCATCTCCCGGCACATGTACAGCTTCTTCGTGGCCGACGAGCCGCCCGTGCCCGAGTGGCCCTACACCGAGCCCCAGGACCCTGAAGCGATCGACCTGCTGGTCCAGGCCTACTTCGACAGCGGCTACAACATCGCCGCCATGCTCCGCGCGCTATTCAACGCCGACTTCTTCAAGGACGAAACCATCTGGTACCGCAAGGTGAAGAGCCCCGTTGAGCTGGTGGCCGGCGTGCTGCGCCTGACCGGCGAGTTCGACCGCCCTCGCAAGGAGATCCTCGAGCGCTACCAGCAAGCGGTGTTCATGGGGCAGTTCCTCAACAACCCGCCCAGCGTCGAGGGCTGGCACCAGGGCATCGACTGGATCGATACCGGCTCGCTGGTGGAGCGCATCAACTTCGCCTCCCAGCAACTGGGCGACACCGCCAAGCCCGGCGTCAGCGCCATGGTCGACCGCATCGCGGAAACCCCGTCGGCCGTCTCCCCCGAAATGCTCGTCGACGCCTGCCTCGACCAGGTGGGCGCCATCCAGGTGTCCGAGGATACCCGCCGCGAACTGGTCGACTTCGCCTCCGTGGCGGGTTCGCCCAACTACCCCGACCCCGGGCGGATCGCCGAGGTTCTCCAGATGGTGGCGTCAACCCACGAGTTCCAGCGCGCGTAAGGATTGTCAGAATCAGGATTTGCCGGATTACTGGATTTACTGGATTGAAGTGATCCTGCGGTGAAGAACACCCAATCCTGAAAATCCTCTAATCCCGAAAATCCTGTTTCAGACGATCTCCAAGGATGTACAAACCATGACCACAGTCCAAGACATACCGGAGATCAAGCTCCTCGAATACCGCATGACCCTGGGCATGACGACCATGGAGGGGCGGGGCTTCTACAGCCCCACGGACGTCGCCATTGCCGACGACGGGCGGATGTACGTCGCCAACCGCTCACTGGAGAACGTCACCCGCGGCGTCCGCGTCACCGTGTGCGACATCGACAGCGAGTACTACGGCACCTTTGCCGCCTACGGTCAGTCACCCGGCCAGTTCATCTGGCCCTCCGCGTGCACCCTGGACAGCCGGGGGCGCGTTTACGTCAGCGACGAGGCCACGCACCGCATCTCGGTGTTCGACCGCGAAGGCGCTGTGCTGTCCGTCTGGGGCGAACATGGCTCGGCCGAAGGCCAGCTGGACACCCCGTCCGGCCTCGCCTTCGACGCCGACGACAACCTCTACGTCGCCGACACTTACAACCACCGCGTCCAGAAGTTCACCGCCGATGGCCGGTTCCTGCTGGCCTTCGGCCAAGAGGGCGACGGACCCGGCCAGTTGCAACTCCCCTGGGGGATCACCGTCGGCGCCGATGGCAACGTCTACGTCGCCGACTGGGGCAACGACCGCATCCAGAAATTCTCTGGCGACGGCGCGCATCTGGCATCCTTCGGCACCAGCGGCCGAGGCGACGGCGAGCTCCATCGACCCTCCGGCGTGGCCGTCGACCCGGCCGGAAACATCTACGTCGCCGACTGGGGCAACGAGCGGATTCAGATCCTCGACCCAGACGGGAGTTTCGTCCAGAAGCTCCGCGGCGAGGCCACGTTGTCCGCCTGGGCCGCCAACTTCCTGTCCGTCAACGTGGAGGAGGGCGAGGCCCGTTCCCGCGCCAACCTCGAACCCGAGATCGATTACTTCGTGGACGAACCCCACGAGGAATCCTCCCACATCGAAAAGTATTTCTGGTCCCCCGTGTCGGTTAAACTCGACCGCAACGGGAACCTTTACGTCACCGAAAGCAACCGGCACCGCATCCAGGTGTACCAGCCCGCCCACGCTTCCGCCTAGTCGCAGCGCGCAGCATGGCAATCAATCGGAATTGAGCCAGCGCACGCCCCCGTGTAGTCATTGCGAGCGCAGCGTGGCAATCCCGTAACAATGCACCAGACCCCAACAGGAGGATAACCCGATGACTTCCACCAAGAAGGAAAGGTCGGTAGTGGTGATTGAGCTCCAGGGCGGCAACGACGCCCTGAACACGGTCATCCCCTACAACAACCCCCTCTATTACGACTTCCGCAACAACGTCGGCATCCCCGAGAGCGACGTGCTGCACCTCGACGGCGAGGTCGGTTTGAACCCCAGCCTGGCGCCCATGAAGCACCTCTGGGACCAGGGGAATCTCGGCATCATCAACGGCATCGGCTACCCCAACCCCAACCGCTCCCACTTCCGCTCCCGCGACGTCTGGTACACCGCCGAGTCGGAAAAGATCGGCGCCGAGGGCTGGCTGGGCGCGGCCATCCGCGACCTCGACGCCCGTGGCGAAAACGTTCTCACCGGCGTGAACTTCGGCCGCGGCCTTCCCCGGGCCATGGTCTGCAAGGGCGTTCCGGTGGCGTCGGTTGCCAACCTGGAAACCTACGGCCTGATGCCCGACATCCAGGATGAGAAGTCCCGCCAGTACGCCCTGGAGGCCTTCAGCCGCATCTACGGGCCCACCGAGAGCAAGGACATCGTCGCCCAGGTGCTGTCCGAGACCGGCTCCAACGCCCTCAAGGGCGCCGACCGGCTCCGCAGCGCGCCCGACCTGTACTCGTCCACGGTCGAATACGCCGACACGCCCATCAGCCAGTCGCTGCGGAACATGGCGCAGGTGATGTCCGCCGACCTGGGCACCCGCATCTACTACACCATGCACGGCAGCTTCGACACCCACAGCAACGAGCTTCCCGCTCACCACAAGCTGTGGACCGACGTGTCCACCGCCATCGCCGACTTCACCAGTGACCTGGACGAGCACGGCATGCTGGACGACACGCTGATCCTGGTCTTCTCCGAGTTCGGCCGGCGCATCAAGGACAACGGCACCGGCACCGACCACGGTTCCGGCGGCGTGGCGTTCGTCATCGGCGGCTCGGTCAACGGCGGCCTGTACGCTGAGTACCCGTCCCTGCGCCCCGAGGATCATTCCGAAGGCGACATGCACTTCACCACCGACTTCCGCTCCACCTATGCCACCATCCTCAACCGCTGGCTGGAGCTGGACCCCATCCCGATAGTCCACGGCGACTACGAGCAGTTCGCCTTCCTGTAGGCGGGGCTAACATAGGCACAAAAGTAGGGGCGACCAACCGGTCGCTCCTACTCGTTTCTTTCAACAGCGCCAATGCAAGTTCAACCGCCTTGGAACACCCCCTGGTAGCCGCCCACGGCGGCTCGGCCCAGTCGCTCTATCACGAGAGAGCAAATCCTCATGTCGGCGGTCAGGCCTATGGTCCACGGCCCCAGGTTGAACATTTCCAGGGTGATACGGTTTACGGAAGCCGGGGTCGATTTTCGGGGCGGTGACGTGTACGCCAAGACCGAGGCGAGCCAATCGGCTTCTTCCCTCCACGCGGCCCGCCAGGTCCAGCGGCATTCCAACAGTCTCGAGGGTTTGCCCGATGACGAAACCGCCAGGTTCGAAATTCCAGGTTTGTCCGCCCGGCAGGTCAACCTTTTCCTCCGCATAGAGGCTGATGTGTTCAGCTACGTTCAACTCATCCGGGTGGAGGGTCATGCCGGGCACGGGTTGGCGGCGCTGGACAGAGAGCAACGGATCCAATCTCAAGTCGACAGATTACGGCTGCACGTTGTTATCATCGAATGGAGTGATCACCAGATGGCCACTGGCGATGGTTTCAAATAATTCGCCGTCCGACAGCATCATCAGGCGGTCTCCGCCTTCGTCGCAATCTGGGCGTATTCGGCATCCGTAAGCCGCCAGGCAGGACGCCCTTCATTGCTGGTGGCCAGATAGACCACAATCTTTCCCTGTGCGCGGCCCACGCGGGCCGCCATGACGTAACTCCGGTCTTCGGCCACCGACCATGTCGGCACCAGAGCGTCAAACTGCTTGTCGCCGATTTTCCGGATGATGACGGTGTCGTGGTCGCCCCAGGGACTGAGGCGCGCGTCGCCCGGCTCCAGGCTGATGCGAATCGGAGTGGCAGTTTCGTCAAATTCTATCCACTGCGTGGTCATGCTGAGTTCCTCGGTGGTCAATTGCCGCCCAATTATACCTATCGTCGGTCACCGGCATAAAAGGCGGATGTCAGCAATTCACGCTTCGAGGTACTTCTCCCCCCACTTGTCCAGGTACACTACGTCGGCTAGCGGCCCACGGCGCACTGGCCCGAAGTTGCCCATGGGGTAGCCGATGGGCAGGATGGCGTAGGAGTGCACGCCGGCCGGCAGCCCCAGGATCTCCTCCACCTCTTTCTCGTGGCGCAGGTGACGGCTGGTGAGCGTCGAACCCAGACCCAATGCGCGGGCGGCCAGCAGCATGTTCTGCACCGCCGGGTAGATGGACGCGCCGGCCGAGCGGCTGGGCGGCTCCGCTCCGTCGTCCTGGCAGGCAATGATCCACACCGGCGCTTCGTGGTAGTGCTCGGTCAGGTATTCCACCGCATCGTGCTGACGGCGGTACCGCCCAGGGCTGGACCCAGGAGGCGGCTCGCTGCCCCGGTAGCGCGGCCCGACCACCTCGTCAAAGGCCTTCTGGTACCACTTCTGCACCTGCTCCTTGATGTTGCGGTCCTTCACCACCAGGAACCGCCAGCGCTGGTTGGCCCCGCCGTTGGCCGCCCACTGACCGGCCTGCAGGATGCGATGTATGAGCTCGTCGGGCACCGGGTCCGGCTTGAGCCGCCGCATCGCCCGTGTGGTGCGCATGATGTGAAACAGTTCGGTGGATTCCGTCATTGCATTACTCCTCATGGTCAAATCGCGGCGCGCGCTTTTCCAGGAACGCGGTCATTGCCTCGTGGGGGTATGGCGTGGCGAAACCCAGCGCGAAGGCCTTGATGGTGTACTCCGCCGACTCCGCCTCGCCCAGCTCCAGCCACTTCGCCACGATGTCCTTCTGCGATGCCAGCACCGGCCGGGCCATGCCCAGGAACTCCGCCGCCGTCGACAGTGCCCTTTCGTGTACCCGCTCGTGCTCAACAACCGCATCGACCAGGCCGATGCGGTGCGCTTCGGCGGCGTCGATGATCTCGCCGGTGAGCAGCATTTTCCGCGCCCGGCCCAGGCCCACCGTAGGCGGCAGCAGCGACGCCTCGATGACCGAGGGCAGGCCCACCCGAACCTCGGGCAACCCGAATATCGCGTCGGCGGATGCGATGCGGATGTCGGCGGCCAGGGCCAACTCCAGCGCGCCGCCCAGGCACGGCCCCTGTACCGCCGCTACCACGGGAACCGGCACGTCCACCAGGATGCGCGCCGCCCGGTGCAGGCTGCGGATGAACCGTTCCGCCGTCAACGGCGTCAGGTCCTTCATCTCACGCAGGTCCACGCCGGCGGAGAACGCCCGCTCGCCGGCCCCGCGCAGCACGATGGCCCGCACGTTCGTGTCGTTGCCGCACTCCTCGACCCGCTCCCGCAACTCTTGGAACACGTCGGGCCCCAGCAGGTTCAGGTGAGTGCGTCCATCCATCGATAGCGTGGCGATACCGTCACATAGTTGTACGGATACGCCGATGGTGGCGTTGGTTTCCTTGCAGCTCATCTTATCTCTTCGACCCTGTGCACTCCGTACTTGGCCATAATGGCTTCGACGAAGGGTTTGAGCACCTCCTCGGCGCACTCAATAGTCAGCCCAACCACCTCGGATGGGTTGTCTTTATCGAAGAACGCCACAACATCCTTGCAGATGTCATCGCCCTCGCCCAGCGGCTTACCGTTGGTGATGCAAAGCGTCTCGGTGTCTGCGTAATACTTCACGACGGGCTCGTTTGGCTGATAATGCACGTTTGATTTAGTCATGACACATTGGAACCTTTGCCGGACGTTAGAGCCTGTCGACATTTCCGGTCATTCCGGCGAAAGCCGGAATCCAGAGAGTACACAACAAGGCCGACGTCCCTGTTGCAACGGTTTTCCTAGGTTCCTGCTTTCGCAGGAACGACAGTGTGATTTTCAAAATATCAACACGCCCTAGTCGCTCGCCCCAGCGGCCGCCGCGACCGGCTCCGGCGCAGCCACCGCCGCCTCGATGAATCGCAGTACCTCGAAGTTGAAGATGTCGGGCTTCTCGAAGTACACCGAGTGGCCGGCCTCCGGAACCCGCAGCAGCCGCGCGCCGGGGATGGCGCGCACGCCGGCCTCGATGACCTGCGGAGGCGAAATCTGGTCATCCTCGCCCACGAAGAACAGGGTGGGAACCTTCAGGTTGGCCAGTTGCTCCGCGCTGGGCCCGGCTGCCGTGCCGCCCGGCGGCGCGTGGCGCGGCGGGTTGGTGCGCGACACCTGCAGGTACAGGTTGGCCAGGTTGGGCTGACGCTGCACGAACAGCGGGGATACGGCGCGATAGCCGATGTCGCCGCTGGCCGCAGGGTTGTTTGCCTGCTTTTCCGCCCAGATGCGCTGCTGCTCCACCACCTCCGGCACGTTCATGCCGCCCACCGTGTCGGCCATCACCAGGCTCTTGACCCGGTGCGGATATGCCACCGCGAACCCCAGCATCGTCCGGCCGCCCATGGACTGCGCCACCAGGTGCGCCGACCCGATGCCCAGGTGGTCCAGCAGCCCACGCAGGTCCTCGACGAAGGAGTTCATCCCCGGCCCGTTCGGCTCGTCGTAGGAGTGTCCAAAACCTCGGTGGTCGAAGGTCACACAGCGGTACCGCTGGGAGAAGAAGGGTATCTGCTGCCACCAACTCAGCAGGTTGCCGCCGGCGCCGTGGGCGAACACGATGGCCTCGCCCTCGCCGTAGCTCTGGTAGTGCAGGTCAATTCCGTTGATTCTCGCGCTGCTCACGTTGCACCTCTGCGGAGTGTGGATATTGGGATTGGGGCGGATTCACTCGCCCCCAAGTTTGGCACCGCCGGCCCACGGTGGCAATCCCGATGGAACCGGCACAACCGGCATGGCCGGAAAACCCGGATGCCAGTTCGTGATATTCGTCATCATCCTTTATACCTTGTGCGCATATTGGCCAAAGGCGTAAAATGCATTCGGCCGCGCAACGGCAATCGTCGCGTTGCGCCGTTTTCTTTAATCGCCATGTCCAGCAACTCTGCACCGTCCGCCGGGCGCCGGTTCGGTTTACTGCCGTCCAACCTTTACTACGGCTGGTACATCGTCGGCATCACCGGCTTCGTGATGACCATCGCCACGGTGCCCATGTTCCATGCCATGACGCTGTGGGCGGTGGCCCTGGAAACCCAGTTCGGCTGGAAACGCGGCGCGCTCTCCATGGCCTTGACCCTGACGCGGATTGAGGGGGGCCTGATGGGCCCCATCGAAGGCTACCTCACCGACAAGCTGGGCGGCCGGAAGATGGTGTTCATCGGGTTCATCATCCTCGGCTTCGGTTTCCTGGCCTTCTCACAAATCGGCGCCGGATACTGGCCCGTTTCGCCCCTGTACACCTTCTACTTCGCCTTCATGATAATGGCTCTGGGGCAGGGCATGGGCAGTTGGGTGCCCATGATGACCACCATCAACAACTGGTTCTCACGGCGCATGGCCTCGGCGATGGGCTGGGCCAACTGGATCAGTCGGGGCGGCGCTTTGATCGTCGTGCCACTCATCGGATTTGGCATCGGCAGCGCCATCGGGTGGCAGGGTACGGCGCTGATTATCGCCATCGTGGTCTTCGTCTCCGCCTTCACGCTGACCTATTTCATCCGCAACCAGCCCGAGGACATGGGCCTGCAGGTGGAGGGCGAGGCACCCGCCTCGCGAACCCAGGGTGGTCAGCGCGCATCCGCCGCGCCCCAGGGCTTGACCGCCCAGCAGGCCGTGCGCACCTCGGCATTCTGGCTCATCGCCGTCGGACACGGCCTGACCAGCATGATAATCCTGGCCATCATGACCCACCTCGGCTTGTTTTTGTACGACGCCGGATTCGGCGGGCACACCGCGTGGGTGGTGACCACCTACACCTTTGTCGCCATGTGGGCCCAGCTGATTGGCGGCTACATGGGCGACCGGTTCCCCAAGCGCGTCGGCATCTTCATTTTCACCACCATCCAGGCCGGCGCGGTGGTCCTGTTGACTTTCAGCACTCACCTCTGGATGTTCTATGCCTTCGCCGTGACTTTCGGCTTCGGGTTCGGCGGCCGCAACCCGCTGACCACTTCCATCCGGGGCGAGTACTTCGGCAGGGGGAACTTCGGGAAAATCCTGGGCATCAGCACCATCCCGATGAATATCCTGCTGCTGGCTGCAAGCCCCTTCGCCGGATACATGTATGACTGGCAAGGGTCCTACACTGTGGCTTTCCTGGTGCTGTCGGGGTTCAACTTCCTGGGCGGCATCTGCTTCCTGTTCGCCAAGCGTCCCCAGATCCCCACCGCGCCCGCGGCTCCCGTTCCCGTACCCACCACCGCCCCGGCTACCGCCGCCGGCGACTCGTAACATGTGACTCCGACGCGGTTCGCAATGGTACCGCGCACAAGATTGAGGGCGGGTTTGTAACCCGCCCTCGTCGTTCAGCATCGGTGCCGCGGGTGGTCTAGCCCAGGTCGGTCTCTGTAATCTCGATGTTCTGAATCGCCAGGCGCTCCGTGGGCTGGGAGTTTTCGCCGCCCCGGCTCTGCCGCACCGGCGAGGTGGCCAACGCTTCGAGCACGTCGTCGCCGTCGGACAGCATGCCGAAGATCGTGTAGTTGGGAGGCAGCCCCGCGTTCGCGCCGTGCACGATGAACCACTGGCTGCCGTTGGTGTTCGGCCCGGCGTTGGCCATGGCCAGGGTGCCCCGGGTATAGGAGCGGTTCACTTCCTCGTCTGGGAAGCGGTAGCCCGGGCCGCCGGTGCCGTCGCCCCGGGGGCATCCGCCCTGGATCATGAACCCATTGATGACCCGGTGGAACTGGTTGTCTTCGTAGAACCCCTCGCGCGCCAGGAAGACGAAGTTGTTGACGGCCCGCGGCGCGACCTCAGACAACAACTCGATGGTCATATTGCCCTTGTCGGTCTTGATCACGGCGTGATACCGCTTGGTCCCTTCGATGACCAGGCCGGGCGGGTTCTCGTATTGCTTGGGGGGCATGAATTGTCTCCTGTTGTGGTGGAGCGGATAAGTCCCGCCGATTATACCCCACCGTCGGACGCGACCCTTCGCGTTGCTATAATCCGCCCGAACCACGCCATCCCGAGTGATGCACGACTCATCACCGTCATGTGAGAAGGAGCGCTTCCATGCCCAATCCCACCGTCCACATCATCGCCACCGGCGGCAGCATCGCCGGAGTCGGCCCCGACCGCATGGACTACACCCTGTATCCCGAGATCGGAGACCACCTGACCATCGAGCAGAACCTGGCCCGCGTGCCCGAGATCGGCGACAACTTCAACATCATCGCCGAGGACATGGTCAGCGTCGGCAGCACCGCCATCGGCCCGGCCAACTGGATCGCCCTGGCCAAGCGCATCCACGCCATCGACCGCGACGAGCCGGACACCGCCGGCGTCGTCATCACCCACGGCACCGCCACCCTGGAGGAGACCGCCTACTTCCTCCACCTGACCGTCAAGACCCAGCGGCCCGTGGTCATCACCGGCGCCATGCGTCCGCCCACGGCCATCAGCACCGACGCCGACCTGAACCTTCTGGACGCCGTGCGCATTGCCGCAACGCCGGAGGCTGCCGGCATGGGCGTGCTCACCGTGCTGAACAACGAGATCCACTGCGCCCGCGAGGTCTACAAGGCCAACACCCTGCGCGTCGAGACCTTCAAGGCCAACGAGCTCGGCTTCCTGGGGTACGCCGACTCCGACCATCGGGTGGTTTTCTACCGCCGCCCCATGCGCAAGCACACCACCGAGACCCCCTTCCGCGTGGACGGCATGAGCGACCTGCCCCGCGTGGACATCGTGCACGCCTACGCCGGCGCCGACGGCATGCTCATCGACGCGATCCGCGCCCACGGCTCGGCGGGCCTGGTCCTGGCTGGATTCGGCGCGGGAACCTTCCCGCCGGCAGTGATCGCCGCCGCCGAGCAAGCGGTGGCCGGTGGCATGCCCGTCGTTCTCGCCAGCCGGTCCATCGCCGGCCGCGTGGTGATGACTCCGCGCAAGGACGAGCAGGGCTTCATCGTCTCCGACAACCTGATGCCGCAGAAGGCGCGTATCTTGCTGATGCTGGGATTAACCACAACGGTAAATCGCGACGAGCTACAGGAGATGTTTTACCACTTCTGAGTTGGTAACCGTTCAGGTTCAGGGTGTTGTCATTGCGAGGAGCACAGCCCGCTCATGGTGAGCTTGTCGAACCACGTGGCAATCTCGATAGCGGATCAGCATCGGCTGCCCCGAAGGACTCCCTTGCGCCAACGAGATTGCCGCGCTGCGCTCGCAACGACTGCCCCACAACCCTGAACAGTTACCTGAGTTGCGCTCGTTTGCTTTAACCGGTGCCAGTCAATATACTGCGCACGCTGATTTCGAGGATGACCGCCTGTCCGCCAGTGTGGGCACGGCGAAATACGACGCGCACATTTTCTGTGATGATGGTGCTTTGGGTTGGGGAGGTGGCAGTTTTGAGCGGTCGTGTCAGGGACAAAGTGACCGCCGACGCGCACAGACATTGCCAGCCCGGCGTGACGAGTGAGACGCAGGTGGAACCGGAACGACTGGATACACATTGAGGGTTTTTGCGCGGGTGGATATTTATAACCATCGCCACCCAACCGGCACGGCGCTGGTCATCCGCCCGCCGTGCGCCATCGAAAAATTCGAGCCGAGCGATCGATCAAGAATGGCGATACACGCCCGACACATAATTGCTAACGGAGAGAAACTGACATGAAAACACGACGTATTCTGATCCCGGTCTTCGGGTTTGTTGCCGCAGCCGTCCTGGCCGTCGCTGGCGGGTGGTTTGCACTGGGCAACGTTGCGGACGCGCAGACGGATTTGCCCGCCCCCGCCAATGTGCGAGCAGTTCAGGGGACCGCTGTCGGACAGGCAGTGGTGTCCTGGGATGCGGTGGACGGCGCAACGGGTTATGTCGTCCAATGGGTGGACCTGGACGCGGCATGGGCGGCCTATGACGCCGGCCAAAATTGGACCGGCCTGATCCGGTCCATGTCAGTCGATGCGTCCGGAGACGACAGGCACAGCCTGAACATCCCCAACCTGAAAACGAATACGACCCGCGGTCACGCATTCGCCGTCAGGACCTTGCGCGATGGTGATGAATCCGCGTGGTCAGACTGGGAGATCGTCCGATTGACGGCTGAAGTGGATTTCGAAGCAGCCGTCGAGATCCTCGCCGCCGCTCTGGCGCTGACCCGCGAAGCCGACGCCCTGGTCGCCATCGCATCTGAGCGAACCCACGTCCGGATGACGGAAGCGTCGCTCCGCGCAACGGCGCAGCAGATCGCCGCGCACGGGCGAGCGCTGTACGCTCAAGTGGGGATACTCGACGCCAGCGGCAATGACGAGCAGGTTGGCCGTATCCGCGCCCAGGTGAACGCTCTGGTCGCCAATTCCGGCCGGATACAGCAGGCCAGGGGGAAATTGCTGGAACTGCTGGGCGACCAAGTCACCGAGACCCTGAAATTGGTGACCGCCAACCAGGCCACGCTGTTCCCTCGCTCCGTGGAAAGCTCGGACGGCGAGTTTGGCGCGCTGATGGACGCCGGCAGCCTGTCGGAAGCCGACCGATTGCGCTATTCGCACCTGCAGAGTTTGGCGGCGAACGTTCCATCGGCCCATACCCTTCTGTTGGTGGCCGGCCGTTTGCAAGACCCGGTGGTTGTGGCGCGAAACCAGGAAGCCTACGAAAGCGTTGCCGAGATAATCCGGCGCGACATCGAGCATCTGGAAGGTAACCCCAGTCTGAACTTGAACCCAATGGTACTTCCCTTCGCCAAGAATTTGCTTGCCGCCGGGGAGGATTACTTCAACCGGCTGGAGGAGCGGCTTGAACTGACGGCCGTCGAAGACGATCGCATCGCGGCGAACGCGGCGACCCTTGACCGGCTGGTCTGCGAAATCGATCGCCTGACCGACGCGGTGCAGGGCATGTCGGCCGAATCCTGCCCAATGCCGGAACCCGCCGACGGGACTCCAGGCGTGACCGCCGACACGATCACCTTTGGTCAGTCCGCCGATTTCTCCGGTGGTTCGCAGGAATTGGGTACCGGAATGCGCCTGGGCATCATGGCCGCGTTCCAGGAGGCGGGAACCGTCAACAACCGCACGCTTAACCTTGTGTACCGCGACGATGGCTACGAACCTGATCGCGCTTTTGCAAATACCCAGAAACTAATCAACGAAGACCAGGTGTTCGCCTTGATCGGCGCCGTCGGCACTCCCACATCTAGAGCGGTGTCTCCTCTGGCCCACGCGGAAGATGTCCCCTTCATCGCCCCGTTCACCGGCGCTCAGTTGTTGCGCGAATCCGGGCTTACCAACGTGCTCAACCTCCGCGCCTCGTACCACCAAGAAACCGACCGAATGTTGGAATACCTTGCGGACCAGGGCGTCACCCGCGTTGCCGTGCTATATCAGAACGATTCATACGGCATTGACGGACTCAGGGGCGTTCAGCAGGAGTTGGAAGGCGGAAACATTGATTTGGTCGCCCACTGGTATTACCGGCGGAATACTGAGGCCGTGAAGTCGGCGGTGTTCCGGATCGCGGACGCGGACCCGGCGCCGCAGGCGGTGATTATCATCGGCGCCTCCGACCCGGCGGCGCAGGCCATAGGTATGCTGCGCGAGAGGTTGGGCCCGGGTACTATCTTCATGAACGTGTCTTTCGTGGGCAGTGATGCCCTGGCGTCAAAACTCGCAGCGGATGGTCAATCCCGCGATAACGTATTCTTCACCCAGGTGGTCCCGCTGCCGGGCGATGCCAGTGATACCCTCATCGCCAAATATCAGGCCGCTTTGGCTGCGGTCAATCCCCAGGCTCAACCCGGGTTCGTCTCTCTGGAAGGCTACCTGGCCGGACGCCTGGCGATCTACGCCGTGGATGCCTGCGGGCAGCAAGTCACTCGGGAGTGCTTCCTCGGGGCGGTCCAGACCGCCGGCACATTCGATCTGGATGGCTTCGAGCTGATGTTCGGCCCCACCGACAACCAGGGATCTGACAAGGTGATCCTGACTCAAATCGACGACAATGGGCAGTACAGTGTGGTTGAGTAACCTCGCGAGCTTGCCCCAATGAACAGCTGAGCCAGGAATATCTCTGGCCGAACCAACTCCCCGCGACCAGTTCAGGTCGCGGGGAGTTCTTCGTTCTGCACAGTCGCCGGCGTTGGAAATCCGCGGCCGGCGGACGGGTTGCCGTCGTGTATAATGCGGCCCATCCCGCCCCTGGCCACCTTCTGAGGAGCGCATTACATGGCACAGGCAGCCGGCGTCAGTCCTTCCCAACCCGCGACGCAGGACACGCAGCCCCGCACCAAGGGCTCCGTGATGGCGACCACCCTGGTGGGCGCCCATGCCTTCGAGCACCTGTACGCCCACAGCATCCCCATCATCATCCTGGCCATCATCACCGAGTTTGAGCTGGGCGCGCTCAGCGTCGGCGCGGTGGTTGCCATCCGCTCCATCTTCGGCGGCATCACCAGCACCGCCGGCGGATTCCTGGTTGACCTGTTCCACCATCGAGTGGCCCTGGTGCTGTCCATCAGCACGTTCATGATCGGTTTGGGCTACCTGCTCATGTCCATCGCGCCATCCTACGCCCTGATCCTGTGTGCCATCGCCCTGGGGTCCATGGGCTCTGCGTTGTGGCACCCGCCGGCCCTGGGCCTGCTCGCCCGGCGCTTCCCCGAGCGACGCGGCCTCTTCATCTCCATGCACCGCTCCACCGGCAGCATCGGCGACGTCATCGGCCCGCTGGCCGCCGGCGCCCTCATCGCCGGCGCCCTCACCTGGAGCGGCGGGGCCGATGGCGCCGAGGTGGGCGTCTCATGGGCGCTCCCCTGGGGCACCGTCGACTGGCGGTACATCCTGGGGTTCAGCACCCCGATCATGTTCGTCGCCACCGTGGTGATCTTCATCCTGCTGCGCAACGCGGGCAGCGAGCGACCCGTTAACGTGGACGTCGGCGCCCGCATCCGCACCAATTGGGCGGGCATGAAGGACGCCTTCCGCGGCACCGGCATGTGGGCCATCTTCACCGTTTCCGCCGTCCGCGGCATGGCCGACCGCTCCCTGGTGTTCCTGGTCCCGTTGTACCTGATCCATCTGGGCGTCGGTGAGTTCCAGGCCGCCGTCCACGTCATGCTCATGGTGCTCCCGGGCATCCTCTTCGGCCCGATCATCGGCTCTCTGTCCGACCGCATCGGGCGACGCCCGCTGATCATCTTCATCATGGGCGTCACCACGATGCTCACCATCGCGATCATCCTGGTGAGCGGCGGAGGCTACACGGCGTGGATCACCGTCTTCGTCGCCATCTACGGCATGATGAACTTCTCAGTGAACAACCTGACCCAGGCCGCCGCCGCCGACATCGCCGCCGGCCGTCGGCTGGAGTCCAGTTTCCTCGGACTGATGTGGGGCAACAACACCCTGTTCGGCGCCATCGCCGCATTCATGATCTTCGGGCCGGTGGAATGGTTGGACTGGCAGTACGGCTTCTTCATCGCCGCCGGCATCTACTTCGCGGGCTTCCTCATCTCGCTGTTGATCCCGGGCAAGCCCACGGCACCCGAGACCGTGCCGGCACAGGACGCTCCCGCCGATGCGGCTGCAGTCCCCCAAAGCGAGGCGGCGCGGGTTTCGGCCTAGCCACGAGGCAAATCCAGGTTGGCCGCAGCGCAGGGGACGCTTCCCGATGCGCCGGTGACGGGTGAACGCCGCACCGGCAATCGGGTTCTGGCGTCGACCCTCATCGGAGCCCACGGCTTCGAACATCTCATCTCCAACAGCATCCCGCTGCTGACCACGGTCATGGCGGTCGACCTCGGCCTCGGCGCGCTCCAGGTGGGGGCCATCGTGGCCGTGCGCTCGGCCTCGGCCGGCATCACCAGCGTCACCGGCGGGTTCCTGTCCGACCTGCTCCACCATCGGATCGCCTGGGTACTGTCCATCAGCGCCCTGCTCACCGCGGTGGGCCTGCTGCTCATCGCAATTTCGCCGTCCTACGGGGTGATCCTGCTGGCGTTGGCGCTGGCGTCCTCCGGCGCGGCGTTGTGGCATCCGCCGGCCCTGGGTCTGCTGGCCCAGCGTTTCCCCAACCGCCGGGGCCTGTTCCTGTCGATGCACCGCTCCACCGGCAGCGTCGGCGACGTGGTCGGCCCGATGATCGCCGGCATCCTGCTGCTCGGAGCCCTGCGCTGGGAGGCCGCCGACGGTCTGGCCGTCGGTTGGGAGCTGGGCCTTGAGCCGGTCAGCTGGCGGTGGATCCTGGCTTTCGGCGCGCCGATCATGTTCGTCGCCACCTTCGTCATCTACGGTCTGCTCCGCCACGCCGGCGGCGCGCCCCCGGTGAACGTTGACCTGGGACAGCGGCTCACCACCATGTGGCGAGGCACCTATGTGGCCTTCCGCGGGACTCGGCTGTGGGCCATCTTTGTTGTGGCGGCGGTGCGCGGCATGGCCGATGGGTCCATGCTGTTCCTCGTGCCGCTGTACCTGACCCACGCCCTGGGCATCAACACGTTTCAGGCCTCGGCCCACCTGGCGCTGATGGTGGGGCCGGCGATGGTCACCGCTCCCCTGCTCGGCGCGATGTCCGACCGAGTGGGACGCAAGCCGCTCATCGTGTTCCTGATGGCCTTTGCCACGGTGTTGACCCTGGCCATCCCCCTGGGCGGCCCGCAATACTCCGTTTGGATAACGGTTTGTGTGGCGCTCTACGGATTGCAGCATTTCACGGTGATCAACCTCACCTCGGCGGCCGCTGCGGACGTCGCCGCGCGCTACCGTCTGGAGTCCAGCTTCCTCGGCCTGATGTGGGGCAACAACGTCCTGTTCGGGGCCGTCGCCGCCGTGTTCATCTTCGGCCCCATCGAGTGGCTGGGCTGGCAGTACGGCTTCTTCATCGCCGGCGGCATCTACGGCGTGGGCTTCCTGGCCTCGCTGGCCATCCCCGGCCGGGAGCGGGAGCCGACGGCGTAGTCTGATGCTAAAATATTGGTCGGATCAATATTCGTACAAGGCACAAAGGATCGATAATTGGCTTCACCAAAGCGCAGAGTGTTTTTCAGTTTTCATTACGAAAAAGACGCATGGCGTGCGGCACAGATTAGAAACGCTGGCATATTGGAAGGCAACGAACCCGTCACCGACAACAATTGGGAAACCATCAAAAGAGGAGGAGAGGCCGCTATCCAACGGTGGATCGACCAACAGATCAACACCAGATCTTGCACGGTCGTTTTGATTGGCAGCGAAACGGCCGGGCGCAAATGGGTTCAGTACGAAATAACAAAATCGTGGAATGACGGAAAGGGTGTCGTGGGGATTTATATCCACAATCTTAAAGACCGCTTCGGGCGGCAGGAGTTGCCCGGCAAAAACCCGTTCGACGCAGTGGTCTTTACCGACACAAAAAAGCCATTATCGAGTGTCTTGAAAGACTATAACCCGGCATCCAGCGATAGCCAACGCGCATACGCAACCATCACAAACAATTTGCAGGCTTGGGTAGAGGAAGCGATACAGATACGCCGCCAATTCCAGTGATTCCCATGGCCGATGCCGACGCAAAGCCATACGACGCCAATTCCGAGGCGGTTCGCACGCACCTGACCATCCTGCAGGACGTCATCCGGCGCATGGCCGGCAACAGCGCGTCGTGCAAGAACTGGTGCATCGTGCTGGTGGCCGCCATCCTGGTTCTCGTGGCCCGAACCGACACGATCGATTACGCTCTGCTGGCCCTTCTGCCGACGCTACTGTTCCTGTTTCTGGACGCCTACTACCTGGCGTTGGAGCAAGTCTTTCGCAATTCGTACAACGCCTTTGTCCGCAAACTCCATAGCGACGGCGGGATAGCCTTGCCGGATCTGTACGTGATGCGTCCGGTCGGAGCGGTCAACAAGCAACTGCTGGCGAGTCTGCGCTCAACGGCGGTTTGGCCGTTTTACTTGATGCTGGTCATCGCGATTGCGCTGGTCTGGAAGTTTGGTTGCATCAGGGCCCTGCTCGGCTTCTGAAACGCCAACATGACTGTCGCTAAAGCTCATATTATTTTGAATTTACACATGGGGATCGACTGATCGATATGCGCGTAGCCTCCTACTTCGGCGGCAGCCCCCGACTCGCCGGCCTGTTCCTCCTCCTCACCGCAGTGGCCACCGCCATCATGGTGCCCACTCGTCTCATGGCCGATGCCGACCAACCCACCCTGCTGGCGTCTCTTCAAGCCATCGACGACAACACTCTGGCCTACACCTACAGCGCTGCGGCACGCATCTTTTCCGGCATGTTCCTGCTGGTCGCGGCAGCCATGCTGCGTGGCGCCATACTTCCCTACCAACCCGTGGCCGCCCGCCTCGCAATGACGGCGCTATCCGTTTCAGGTTGGGTTACGATTGCGTCGGGAGTATGCGCTATCGTCCTGACCGTCCTCGGCCCCAGCGCAATCGCTTTCGATGGCGCCCACCTGATCGAATGGGCCGCCAAGCTTGATATGGCCAGAGAGATTACTGGCAAGGTGGGATTTACCCTGGCAGGATTGGGTATCATCTCCCTGGGACCGGTGCAGTGGCGCGCCGGCGGGCTGCTCAAAGCGTCCGCCGTGGCCGACGTGATCATCGGCGTCGCGATGCTGTTCATCTGGGTTGACGCCGCCACCGTTATGCACCGCATATCCGGCATTGCCTTCCTCGCGTGGCTCGTCGTCAGCGGCATGTGGCTGGTCGCCGGATTGCTCAAGCCGCCGCAGACCCTTGCCGACGATGCCTCGCAACACGAAACCGGAGAGTACGAATATGGCCAGCCGCGACACTAACCTCGCCACAGTCCAGCGCATCCGCGAAGAGCTGACCGGCCTGCTGGACGGAATGGATTACTGCCTGGACTGGAAGGATGGCGACGGCTGGTGTGCACGCGAGGTTCTCTATCACCTGGTCGACACGCCCGAGGGCGGCATCGGCAGCGTCATCGCCGGCGTGCTGGCGGGAAGCCTGCCTGAAGTTACCATCCTTCCCGATATCAGCAACGTCACGCCCGAGCGCATGGCCGCTGAAATCGACGATGCCCTGGCGGGCCCCCTGGCCATCCTGCAGACTGCCGAGCACGCCATTGCCAACGCCGGCGACGGTGATTTTGAGGAACGCACCGCCATGGCCCACCTTCCACACCGGGAAATCCACGAACAACGCACCGCACAATCGTTCATCGACGGTCTCGAACGACACTGGGGCGAGCACCTCAACCAGCTTCGTGGCATCCGCGAAGCCCTGGGAATGTGACCGTGCATGGCCCCGGTTTGACACTCGCGAAACGGCCCGGTTATATTTCGCTTACTTTCGTTCTCAAAAAAGGAGGAAAACAACCATGACGACTCAAACTGGCCGCGTCCGATTCGAAGCTGGCAACGTGACTTTCATCGTTCAGCACGAGCTGTGGGACGGCAACATCCAGGACCATTCCGATCAGGGCGTGGTCATCCTGGTCGACGTCGGCGGAGAGACCGCCCTGCGCTTCAACTGCTTCGACCTTGAAAAGAGCTATGTTTACGCGCCGGACGGCGACAGCATCCCGTATCGGATGGACCACACCGTCGACGGCAACCCCATCGGCTGGTCGGTGAAAACCATGCGCAGCAACCTGGCCGCCATGTTGACCCGTGCCGGCTACGGCGACGCCGCCGGATCGCTGGATATGAACGCCGTCAACGCGGCGCTGGACGAGGTCGACGCCACCGCGCGGGTCAAGTTCGCCGGCGAGCGCAACACCGTCAAGCACAACCGGGGCACCGACATCATCGAAGCCGGCAACATCCGCTTCGGCCTGGAGATGCGCCGTCAGGCCTCGGGCGACGGCGGCCTGGCCATCCACGTCCTCAGCGACCTCGCCGGCAACACCGGTCGCGTGTTCACCGAGGAGACGGAGCTGCTGGCCTTCGACTGCTTCCGGGACGAGCCGCACTACCACTACGGCCCCCGCAACAAGAACCACCGCATCTTCTGGGACAAGACCCTCGTTCCCGACCCGCTGGGCTGGTGCCTCGACCAGTTCAAGACCGGCAAGCTCAAGGCCATGCTCGAACGCGCCGGCTACCCCGGCGTCGCCGCCGACCTGGACGAAGATCTCCTGGCCTCTGTGATCCCCCAGGTGGAATCCCGCGGCCGCGAGATGGAAGCCGGCGGCATCCCCGCCGAGGTCACGCCCAACCTGGTTCGGTAATCCAACCGCGCCAGCCGAGGCCGTGAGGCCGAACATTGCCGCCGCCGGGGAACAACCGGCGGCGGTGTTTTTCCGGTTTGCCGTGCGCAAATACCGAGTGATAGACTCACTCACGTTCCGCTGACCCAAACGCCGCGCCGTCGCAATTGCCCTCGACCGGAGGAACCATGGCCGCCCAGACAGTTGCCGAACTCACCGTCGACGAGCTCCGCGCGCTGATCCGCGAAACCGTCACCGAGGTCGTCACCGAAATGCTGGACGACCCTGACCGAGGGTTGGAACTGTCTGATTGGGCCGTGGCCAGACTCGAAAAGGCGCAGCGGGAAGCTGCGGCTGGGCAGCGCTCCCGCTGACTAAAATCGCCTGCGCTTTCCATGCTCCCACAGAACGCGCCATGACCACCACATCAGAAAAACTGCTTACTGCCAATGACCTCCTGGAGTTGTATGCCCACGGAGTGCGCGGCGAATTGATCAGGGGGGTCCTGTACAAAACAGTGGCTGCCGGAATTGAACACGGCGAAATCGTAATCAACTTTGCCGCCGAGCTTCGGGCGTTCGTCCGGCCGCGCCGTTTGGGTCGCGTAGTGGGTTCCGATGCCGGAATACGTCTGGAACGAAATCCCGATACAGTGCGTGAGCCCGATATCGCGTTTATTTCGGCGGAACGCATCCCGCTGGACCAGCGGGTTAGCGGATATGCCGAAGTGGTGCCCGATCTGGTGGTTGAAATCGCCTCACCAGGGGATCAAACGGCAGCGATATACGACAAGGCGCAAATGTGGCTGCGGCACGGCGTTCGCCTGGTTCTGGTCGTCTATCCAAACACCCGGACCATACTCGTCCTGCCTGCCGAAGGATCCGCGAGAACGCTCAACGAGGACGATGCCTTGGACTGCGGCGAAATCCTGCCTGGCTTCAGTTGCGCGGTCCGAGATATTTTCGATACCTGATCCCTGAGCGGCCACCGCTGAAGATGCCCTCCACTACAGACATTACCGTCAAGGTCATCGAAACGCCCGCCGAATTGGAGGCCGCGTTCAGCCTGCGCATTCGCGTGTTCGTGGGCGAGCAGGGCGTGCCCGCCGAGATCGAGTTGGACGAGTTCGACACTGATCCCGGCACTGTCCACGCCGTGGCCCTGCGCGACGGCGTAATCATCGGCACCGGTCGTCTGCTGCCCGACGTTGATGGCAAGGGGCCGCACATCGGACGCATGGCCGTGGAGCAGGAACGGCGCCGCGATGGAGTCGGCGGCCGTGTCCTGAACTTCCTGGAAGACCAGGGCCGCGCCCTCGGGTTCCGGCAGATCACCCTCCACGCCCAGGAATACGTCAAGTCCTTCTACGCCGGACACGGCTACCGGGAGGTCGGCGATATCTTCGAGGAGGCCGGCATTCCCCACCGCGAGATGGTCAAGGACCTGTAGAGACCGGAGAAACGCCAAACATGGGAATTCTGACCGACGACATGAAGCGGGTCCTGACCGAGCAGCGTCTCATCTTTGCCGCCACCGTCTGCCCTGACGGCACCCCGAACCTGTCGCCCAAGGCCACCACCATGATCTGGGATGACGATCACATCCTGTTCACCGACCTGGCTTCACCGGGCACCATGCGGAACCTGGAGCACAACCCGTCCATCGAGATCAACGTCGTGGACCAGTTTGCCCGCAAGGGCTACCGCTTCAAGGGCACCGTCGCCATCCACTCCGGGGACGAACTGGAAGCCACCGTGAAAGAGCGGATGCGCAACGGCGCGTCCAATGTGACGGGTCTGGCCGACAGCGTGCGCGCCGTCGTGCTCATCCGCATCGAACTAGCCCTGCCGCTGGTGTCCCCTGGCTACTGGGGCGGAGCTACTGAGGCCGATACCCGTCGGAACTGGGAAGACTATTGGGCCGGAGTCAACGCCGGCTGGCACGAACGCCAACGCGAGCAGGTGCCGTCCGAAACCACGTAGGGGCCAATTGCGATTGGCCCCTACGCATCACGCCATGGGCTAGGCTGCCGCCGCGGCTTCCACACCGTCCATCACGCGCACTTCCATCTTCGCGATGTGGCTGGTGGGCCGGTCGCCCAGCGCCGAGCGCTCCGGTGAGGCGAAGTAGGCCGCCTCCTTCTCCGCGATCTGGTCCGCGCTGTCGAACCGGCGCACCCAGATGAACTCCGTCCGGTCGGCGTTTACGTAGCTGGACACCACCGGGATCCCCAGGCGGTCGTGCAGCGGCCGGATGTGCTCGTTGAACACGCCGAGCCATGAATCCATCATGCCGCGATTGATGGTGTAGATGCGCAACTGATAGGTAGCCATGATTTGTTCCTCCGTGTTTGTCTGAATCGGGATTTGCCGGATCTCATGATTTACAGGATTGACGCACTAATCTTGTGAATCTCGAAATCCTGTAAATCCTGATTCTGACAATCTCAGGCGACCTGGTACTGGGCGATGGCGTCCTGGCTGAAGGAGAGACCCAGGCCCGGTCGGTCCGGCACGACGAGGTCGCCGTCCACGATGTCCGGAGTCTCGTCGAAGAGCCGCAGCGACCACGGCATGTACTCCACCGTCAGTCCGTTGGGTATTGCCGCGATCGTGTGCACCTGCACCTCGGGTATCAGGTGTGACACCACCGGCAGGTTGAACGCCTCCGCCATGCCGGCGATTTTGCGGAACGGCGTGATGCCGCCGGCACGCAGCAGGTCCACCATGACGATGTCGATGCTGCGCTGCTCCACCATGTGGCGGAAGGGCCGGATGCCGTACACGTACTCTCCGGCGGCGATGGGCGTGGTGAGCGCGTCGGCGACTCGCGCCAGGCCCTGGTAATCGTCCCGCGCCACCACGTCCTCCAGCCAGAACAGGTGATACTCCTCAACCATGCTGCCAATCTGGATGGCCTGGTTCACGTTCCAAAGCTGGTTGATGTCGCACATCAGGTCGATGTCGGGCCCGATGGCGTCCCGCAAGGTGCGGATGCGGGCCACCTCGCGGGCGGCCGTGGGCTCCGCGCCCATCTGCGTTTTCATCTGCCGGAACCCTTGCTCCACCAGCCTGGGGCCGGCCTCAGAAAGGTACTCCAGACCCATGGGCCGCATCAGCGCGCCGCTAGCGTAGGTGGGCGCCCGGTCCCGGTATCCGCCCATGAGGCTGCACACGGTCTGGTCCAGCGCCTTGGCCTTGATGTCCCACACCGCCATGTCGATGGGCGCCAGGCCCAGGGACAGAATGCCTTCCGGCCCCGCCGACGAGCAGGCGTCCATCAGCTTGCCCCACACGGCTTCGGGGTTCATGGGGTCCTCACCCACCGCCAACTGCACCAGGTCGTCCACCGCCCGGCGCAGCGCGTGCACCAGCGGCCCGCCGAAGAAGGTCAGGCCGATGCCGGTGATGCCCTCGTCGGTGTTCAGTTCCAGCGTGACGAACTCGCGGGTGCCCGGTTGGTCGATGCCCACCACCAGCGGGTTGTCCGCCGGTGTCTGCAGAACGCGCGTGGTGCCGCCGGTGATTCTCATATCTCTAACTCCGTGCTTGGTATGGCGTAGGGCAATGTAGCACGCGCCTACAACACCGGCAACACGGATGAATAACGGCCGCTGCTCACTGACGAGACTGGCGAGCCCGGCGCCAGCCACAACACAATGAGATCGATCAGGACCACGACGCCCTCCGCGGAGGAGCGGTAACCACCAATACACCACGATCTGCCGCACGCAGCAGACCCGACGGCTGGACGCTTTCGCCGATTATCACGGCCAGCGCCGGCTCACTATATACGGTAGCCAGGATATCCGCGCGCTGGCGCACCAGTTCAACGTGAATGTCGCGGATGCTGACCGCAGCTTCAAAGACAACCCATACACGCACGCCATCCGTTTCCCGGTAGCCTCGTAGCGTAACCAGGGAATAAGCTATTTCCATATCGGAATTGCGCCGTACAATGCCCAGATCTTCCGCTCGCCTGATCTCTTCGACGTACTCGCGACCGAGATGTACTCTCCGACCAACCACGATGTCGCAGCGATAAATCCGAAGATGACGTAGCAAATCAGGCGTCACCCATTTAATTGCCGATGATGGAACAGCCTCGCTGCTCAGTTCCCGGTGATCTATGGTGGTCATCTCGGTACTCCCGCCCGGCCGTTACGCTACGCAGCATCCGTTTCAATTGTATCTGTTCAAAGTGAGACCTAATGCGTACCCGGTTTGATGGCGGTGAAACGTCAGGATCCGGATTTCAGGCAGGATCCGGATTTCAGGCAGGATCCGGATTTCAGGCAGGATCCGGATTTCAGGATTGAGGGATTGTCAGGATGGGAACCGTTTAGAGCTGGAGATATCCTGATCCTGTCAAATCAAAAAATCCCGTACATCCTGATTCTGACAATTCACCACAGTGGCCGCGCATAGAAAGCAGGCCCGTTTGACGCCCGCCCGCTGCCGGCGTAGCATTACCTTGTCTGACACTCAGATTACGATACCCGGGAGGCGCTGATGACGACTGTACCGAACAATACCGACGAAATCCGCCAGGCTGTCCAGGAGCACTACGGTCAGCGCGCCCTGCGAGTCATCGAGTTGACCGACGTCACGCCGTCCCAAGGCGTGGGATGCGGCGCCGAGGACTGCGGCCACGGAACCTGCGGCGGGGACGACTGCGGCCACGACGCCGCGGCCTGCGGTTGCGGGGATACCACCGCCGCCGCCTGTTGCAGTCCCGCTGACACCGAGCACGCCATGACCCTCTACCAGGAAGCGCAGTTGCAGGGCCTGCCCGTCGAGGCAATGGCCGCCTCCGCCGGCTGCGGCAACCCCACCGCCCTGGCCGACCTGCGCCCTGGCGAAACCGTGCTCGACCTCGGCTCCGGCGGCGGCATTGACTGCTTCATCGCCGCCGAGCAGGTGGGCGAGTCCGGCAAGGTCTTCGGGCTGGACATGACCCCCGAAATGCTTGCTCTCGCCAACGCCAACCGCGACCGCATGGGCGTGCACAACGTCGAGTTCGTGCAGGGCCATCTCGAGGACATCCCTCTGCCCGACGCCAGCGTCAACGTCGTGATCAGCAACTGCGTCATCTGCCTGTCTCCCGACAAGGACGCCGTGTTCCGGGAAGCCTTCCGCGTGCTGACCCCCGGCGGCCGTCTGCACGTGTCCGACATGCTCGCCCTGTCGGAGGATGGCCCTCGTCTCACTGACGCTGAATCCTGGGCCTCCTGCATCGGAGGCGCCGAGTTCCGAGGGACATACCTGGGCCGTATGGAGACCGCCGGTTTCGTGGACATCGCGACCATCGACGAGTCCATCCGCCTGGACGACGACGACATTCCCCTGAACGTCGCCAGCGTCAAGGTGTCGGCCCGCAAGCCCGACTAGCCTGGCCGGTACTCCTGCAGGTTTCGGCAAGGGGCGGGCCCATGAGCTCGCCCTTTCTTGTTTGGACGCTGCCACACCCCCGCCCGGCGCGTTATAATGCCGTGGATTTGCCGCAACACGCGCGTTGAGATGGTCCAGAATGTCCGAAGCCCCGCAGAATGGCGCCCCAGACGACTACGCTCGCCAGTTCATGCCTCCAGAGCGGCGCGCCCGGTTGGCTGCCGAACAACCCGCCGCTGACACCGCCGAGGAAACCGTTGCGGTGGCAGCCTCGCCGCCGGCAGCCGCACCGGAGGCGGTGGAAGAAGTCACCGAAACTGCGGTGGCCGACGACAACGCGTCTGCGGAAGCGCCAGAAGAGCCCCATGTTGCTGTAGCGCCGCCGCGTCCGGTATCCGACAACGGCACGCGGCCAGTCGCTCCGGCGCCTGAGCCATGGATAGGCGGTGACGAGGAAGACGAGACCGCGCCGGCCTACGTCGAGGCCAACGACCTCTTCAAGATCTACAAACCGGCCGACCTCGAAGTGGTTGCCCTGCGCGGCGTCGATCTTGAGGTCCGGTCCGGCGAACTGATCGGCATCGTCGGAGCCAGCGGTTCCGGCAAGACCACCCTTCTGAATATCCTCGCCGGGCTGGAGCGCCCTTCCGCCGGACGCATCCGCGTGGGTGAGCGGGATCTGCTGGACATCACCGACCAGGACCTGGTGGCCTATCGCCGCCGCGAGGTCGGGTTCGTGTGGCAGGCCACCGGACGCAACCTGGTGCCCTACCTGAGCGTGCGGGACAACATCGAGCTGCCCCAGGCCATCGCCGGCGCCGGCAAGCGGCAACGCCGCGAACGCGCCGAGGAACTGCTCGAAGCCCTTCAGATGTCCGACAAGGGACGCCGTTACCCGTCGGAGCTTTCCGGCGGCGAACAACAGCGCGTGGCCATCGCCGTTGCCCTGGCCAACAACCCGCCGTTGCTCCTGGCCGATGAGCCAACGGGAGAGCTGGACACCAACATGGCCGAGGACGTCTTCCGGATGCTGCAGCGCATCAACCGGCGGTTTGGCGTGACCATCATCATCGTCACGCACTATGCCGGCATCGCGCACTGGGTGGACCGGGTCGTACGCATCCGCGACGGTCGCATCGGCTCCGAGTCCTACCTGATGTCGTCCTATCGGGGCGACGAGGGCCGGGAGGAGGAATACCTGGTCGTCGACCGCGCCGGACGCCTCCAGTTACCGCGCGAATACGTGGAGCAACTGTCGCTGGAAGGACTGGCCACCGCCGGCATGGACGAGGATACCGGCTCCATCACCCTGCGCCCGGCCACCGCTCCCCATCGCAGCCGCGAGAGGTGGGAAACCCTTGCCGATGACTAGGCGCTTCGCCGCGATACCGCGAGCTGAGGTAACCCAATGGCGGAGGTGACGGCGGCCCTGGCCTCAGAATCGGTCGTTCGCGAGTTCGGCGAGGGGGACAGCGCCGTCCGCGCGGTCAACGAGGTCACGGTCAACATCTCGCCCGGCGAGTTCGTTGCCCTCGTGGGCCGGTCCGGGTCGGGCAAGACCACCCTGCTGAACCTGCTGGCGGGACTCGACCGCCCCAGCTCCGGCAAGGTGTGGTTCGAAGGACGCGAGTTGACCCACATGCCGGAGCGCGAGCTGGTCGGTCTGCGCCGCGAACGCATCGGCTTCGTGTTTCAGTCCTTCGGTCTGATACCCCTCCTGTCGGCCTTCGAAAACGTGGAGCTTCCCCTGCACATCGCCGGCGTGTCATGGCGTGACCGCCGCCGCCGCGCCAACGAAGCCCTGGACCTGGTGGGGCTCACCGGTCGCTCGGGACATCGCCCCTACGAGTTGTCCGGTGGCGAGCAGCAGCGCGTCGCCATCGCCCGCGCCCTGGTGGCCGATCCCTCCGTGCTCTTCGCCGACGAACCCACGGGCGAGCTCGACAGCGTCACCGGCCAGACCATCGGCGGCATCATGCGCGACATCGGCGCCAGTCGGGGCGTCACCGTGGTCACAGCCACCCACGACCTGATGCTGGCCGACATGGCCGACCGGCGCCTGCAGATGGCCGACGGACGCATCGAATCCGTCGACGGCGCGCCGCCCGCCTGACCTCGATCTCACGTAGTACGCCGGCTCATCGTTTGCGGCCTTCCGCACGGGCGTGTTATAGTCGGGCTCACTTGGAAGCATGTAAAAACACATGATCGGGAGCATTGCATGGCTTACGTAACGCCGCGAGATGGCGAAACCCCAGAAAGCCTGGTGAATCGGTTCCGGGCCTCTGTACAGCACGCCGGTATCCTGCGCGAGCTCAAGGACCGCCGGTTCTTCCGCTCCAAGGCGCAGAAGGAGCGCTTGGCGGCCCAGAGGGCGGCACGGCGACGCCGACGGCAGCGGCGGTAAGCCATTCGGGGCCGGGTTGGGCCGGCCTACGCAAATTGACCGGTTGCGGGCGCAGTGCTAGACTCCGCCCGCGTCACAGACGGAATCGGCCGCCCGGGGCATCAGCAAGCCCGGCGGCGTCCTTAATACCAAGGAGGGCAGGTTTGCCGCGCTACGATTATCGCTGTACGGAGTGTTCCAACGAGTTCGAGCTGGTACAGAAATTCAGCGAAGCGGGACAGGGAGAGTGCCCATTGTGCGGCGGCGCCGGACAGCGCGTATTCCACGCGGTGCCGGTAATCTACAAGGGCAGCGGCTTCTACACCACCGACTACGGTCGCCCCAAGCGCCCCGTCGAGAAGGAAGAAAGCAAGGAGTCCGCTTCCGAGTCCACGTCCTCCGGTTCATCCAACGGCAGCAGCGGTGGCGACAGTTCGTCCGGCGACTCCGGCTCCTCATCCTCCTCAGACGCGCCTGCTCCGGCGGCGGCCGCCGCTGGCGATTCGGCCTGATCAATCCCCTCGGCCATAGGACCAACCGGGCCGCGCTCCAGGGTGCGGCCTTTCCATTTCCGGTATAGCGCCACCCCAGACCATGCGCGCCCTGATCCAGCGGGTAACGTCCGCGTCGGTAACCATCGACGACGCCGAGGTTGGACACATCGGCCCCGGTCTCGTGGTACTGCTAGGTGTTGCGGAAGGCGACGACGAGCCCGACGCCCGCTACCTGGTCGACAAGATCGTCAACATGCGCATCTTCGCCGACGCACAGGGGCGCTTCAACCTGTCGGCCCTGGACCTGGGCGGCCAGTTGCTGGTGGTGTCCCAGTTCACCCTGCACGCCGATACCCGTCGCGGCCGGCGTCCCGACTTCACCGCCGCAGCCGATCCCGAAACGGCCAATCGGCTCTACGAGCAGTCCGTGGAAATGTTCCGCGAAACCGGCCTCACGGTGGCCACCGGCCAGTTCCAGGCCTACATGCAGGTCAGCCTGCAGAACGATGGCCCGGTCACCATAATGGTCGACAGCGCCGATCGCGGCCGCCCGCGCCGGGGCTAGCTGCGAACTGAACCGGGTTGGCTGCCGCTCTACCGGTGCCAGCCCATCCCCTTGTACATCCCGCGCAGGAAAGCGATCTGCCCGCCGTGGGACACGCAGTCCCAGGTCATCTGCCCCAGCGCCGCCGCCACGGTTCGCGGCTCCGACACGGGCGGGATGATCTTCGCCTGCTGCATCTGGGCTTCCGTCAGGCCGGGCAGGTATTCGCGCAGCGCCGCGCGCACCTGCTCGAAGTACTCCATCTGCAACTTCCGGGACGGCGGCTGCCAGTCGCACACCATCTGGTGCGTCCAGCCCAGGCCGCGGTTCTCGCCGCCCTCGGGCATCCCGAAGTGCTGCTCCCAGTTGTTCGCGTCCCACAGCTGCGGCAGGTCTCGCAGCCGGGTGTGTATGAAGGAATCGATGACCCGGGACAGGTGCCACAGGATCCAGGACACCGAGTTGCAATCGTCGGCCGGAATCCGCCCGAATTCGTCGTCATCCAGGTCTTTGAGCGCCAGGTCGACGGTGGTGAAGTTGTTTTCCAGGGCCGAAATCAGGCCATCGGCGGCAGCGGACATGGTGATCCCCTCCTGGTTGTGGGTGAAGTAGAAGAACTGCTTCTAGGATAACAGCAACTCGGATCGTGCCGCACGCGCACCCGGCTCGCCAGGAACTGTCATTTGTATGTTGAAAGGGTCCTGCGGATCGGCCAATCTGTGGGGAGAGGGAGGGGCGCGTCGCCTGTCATTGGGTGAGCTGGGCGCCAATGCCTGGCTGCACCGTCTCGCAGCGGGACACCCCTCCAGAAGGCGCCGGGTAGTTCTGTGTCATTCACGAGTTTAGACTGAGCCAAAAATTACGGATTGGAATTGAGCCACCTCGATAGCGTGGGCATCATCGATAGCGTGGGCATCATCGCCGGACATTCGGCGGAGGTCCCAGAAGAGCTTGCTAAGAGGTGGAGACGTGAAACAGAGCTATGAGATGAAAGGCGCCGGCCATTCGGCCCGGGCGATTGCTCGGGAATTGGGTTTGGCGCGCAATACGGCGCTGCGGTATTTGAAGACGCCGGAAGCGATACGACCCAAAGCGCGACCTCGGCGAGGGTCGAAGCTGCATGCCTACGCCGAGCATATTGACCGGCCCATGGGGGAGAGTCTGGAAAACTGCGCGGTGTTGCTGCGGGAGTTGAGGGAGTTGGGCCAGGTACCGGCCTTCGGCAACGTTCGATGGCTGCCGCGTCGCCTTGGGAAAGGTCCAACCGGCGAGACCAGGGCCATCGCCGTCAATAACTCCGCGGCGAGCGTGGGCGCACGGAGGCATCTTCACACCGTGGACCGGCAATCTCACAACACATTCACGATTTCTTCATGAATTGCGATTGACCTGTCACGTCCTGCCCATTAGCGTTGATGGCGATATCAGACACAAGCGCCGATACCAAACTGGGATACACAGGTTCGAACGCCAAAACTTGGAAGCAGATACATGAAGTGCAACCGATATGCTCGCCTACCACCTACGCCCCACGCCCTGGACCTAGTCCACGACCCAAACCAACAGCCGCTCGCATAGCCCATGGTCGGTTCGGATGGCGGCGGGTCACACCCGGCTCGGTCTGTCCGGCCGGCGGACGCGGAAGTCTGCATCGCGCGGCGTATAACAATCGCTCAGGCGTCGGAGATGGCGCCGGCATCCCTCGCTGCGGGACGGCGCGGACGCTCGAATCGGGTTTGGACCCTTCGCATAGTCGCCCCGACGAACAATCCCGCCGCCCTCGAGTTGGCAGCGAGCGGTGTCATGGCGAACCATTGTCAGCTCAATTGAGCGCCGGTCGGAAACGAACACAGCGTCACTCGACCGACGCAACCCGATAACTGGACATCAACGACGACAACGTCGAACCGTGCTCCCACAACCGTCGATAAAGCGGGTCGTGGAGCTCAAACCCTCTCATGGCCAGCCGCACGCGGCCGGCCTCACCAAGCACGTCCTGACGCATAGGTCGGAAAGGACTGAGAGGGCATAACTGAAATCATGGGACGCATCGGCGTCGGGTGTGGTCGTCATTTGAAGCGCCGTATTGATTTGGAGCGCGCCGACGACTGCCCCGGCATACCGGCTTGCGGCAATACAAACAATCTGGAGACGGCGGATGCTTATAACTGCCATCGCAATAGAAAAAGTACATCACACCCTGGCCAGGCGTTTCACCTGGCGCATGATCCTGCTCGTGTTTGCATGCCTCGCTTTGCTTGCGTGCTTGGGCGTTGCCTTATTCACCGGGAGTCTGGCGTCTGCCCAGAGTGCCGAAGACCCACAAGCCGCCTGGTCGGCCACGCTGACCGTAGGCTCGAGAACCTCATAGGTTCCCGCTATCACCGGGCACTCGACCTGAGGGGACGATATGGGAGCGCTCTCCGACCAGTCATTTACGCTGGACGAACGTTCATATCGGGTGTTGACCATGCTGACCCTCGACGAAGGGCTGTACCTCAACATCAGTCGCGAACTCCCGAAAGACTTCACACTGGCAATCGGCGACCAGGAGTTCGTCGCATCCGACAGCCTGAAGCCGGCTACCGTCGCTGCGGGCGTTATTGGTGGAAGGCCGACGACCTGGAATGGACGCCTGGCGACACCGTTGCCGTGAGCATCACCCTGGTTGAGGGTTCGGACGCACTGCCGGAAAGACCCGCCGCGCCCCCCGTCTCCTATGCGAAGACGTTGCCGAGGTGACGGCTGAAACCAGCGACACGACGCGGATTACGATGCCCGCGCCACGTTTCTGCGGTCGGAGCCGGTGCGTGTGATTGAACGGGCCGAGGCGGCCGCAAACAGCCTCACAGCCACCGACCACAGGACCGGGTGAGCCCCGGCAACCTACGTACTATTCCAGCCGCGTTGATCTGACCGCTATTCGGGGACGTATAGTAGGTATACCCCGGAGGTTGGAGTAGACATGCCCGTCAAATATGACATCGCCGTGATTGGAGCCGGTTCCGCCGGGCTGACAGCCGCGCGGTTCGCGGCCCGATTGGGGAAGCGCGTGGCGCTGATCGAGGCGAACCGGGTTGGCGGCGACTGCACCTGGACCGGGTGTGTCCCGAGTAAAGCGCTGCTGCACGCCGCGAAGGCCGCGCACATCGTCCGGAACGCGAACCGGTACGGGATCACCGCCAAAGATCACCAGGTCGATTTCAGCGTCGTGATGGGTTGGGTGAAGCGCGCAGTGAAGGAAGTTTACGCCCAGGAGTCACCGGATGCGCTCCGGTCGGAGGGGATCGAGGTACTGAAGGGGCGCGCCGAGTTCAGGGACGCTCACACTTTGACCGTCGGTGAGTGCGAGGTATCCGCGCGGCGCTTTCTGATCTGCACGGGAGCGGCGCCGTTCACCCCGCCAATCCCCGGACTGGAGGACACGCCGCGCCTGACCTACGAAACGTTCTGGAACCTGGACGCGCTGCCGGAGCGACTGGTGATCATCGGCGGCGGCCCGATAGGATGCGAGTTGTCGCAGGCATGCCAGCGGCTGGGCTCGCGCGTGACGCTGGTGGAAGCGGCGGACAGAGTACTGCCCAACGACGAGCCGGAGGCGAGCCAGGTCGTAGCCCGCGCTCTGCGGCAGGATGGGATCTGTTTGCGGCTGTCAGCGCCGGTGGAATCGGTGGGTCGCGGGGGCGACGGGCCGTGTGTACTGGTCAGCGCCGGCGGAGGGACGATAAAAGGCGATGCGCTGCTGGTGGCGGCGGGACGACGGGCCAGAGTGGACGGCCTGGGACTGGAGAAGGCTGGGATCGAGCACAGCCCGCGAGGGATAACGGTCGACGATTTTCTGCGTACCAGCGTGAAGCATATCTACGCGGCCGGCGACTGCGCGGGCGGGTACCAGTTCACGCACTACGCCGGTTTCCAGGGGGCGATGGCGGTGCGGAACATGCTGCTGCCCGGGCGTTCTCGGGGACGGCCGCAGCATCCGCCCTGGGCGACGTTCACCGACCCGGAGGTGGCCCATTCAGGCTACACGGAAGAACAAGGCCGGCAGCGGTTTGGCGACAAGGTGCGGGCGTTCATATTGCCGATGGCGCGTGTCGACCGTGCGGTGACCGAGGACGCCACGGAAGGGTTCATCAAGGTCGTGCGGCGGAACAATGGGGAGACACTGGGCGCTACGGTCGTGGGCCAACGGGCGGCCGAAACACTACAGGCATGGACGCTGGCCGGCGACAACGGGCTCAAGATGGCAGACGTAGCCCGGACGATGCAGGCGTATCCGTCGCTGGCGACCGGGAACCAACAGGTAGCCTGGGATACTTACCTGGATGCCCTGACGACGGGGCTGACTGGAAAGTTGGTACGGTGGTTCGCGGGCAGCGGCAAGAAATGATGCCGCTCGGCAGGATGTGAGAAGGGGCGCCGGCCAATGGCCGGCGCCCCTTCCGGTGACTACTGCGGGGCCGTGCGGCCTCCTGGTTGCCGAGTTATATGCTCAACAATTCACGCCCGGCCGGGACCTCAGCAACGCTGAGAATGCGGATGGCATTGAACGGATGTCCGCGACAGGCTACGGGGTGGCGCCGATCCTGAATTTCTTGGTGCCGCAGACAGTGCAAATCGCCTGTGTCGCCGGTCGGCCGTTCTTCATGGTGACGCCCTGCACATCCCGCGAGTCGGTCTTCGCCTTGCACTTGACGCAGTAGATCTGTACCTGAGTTGTCATGGGATAATAACCTCCGGTGATTGCTGGGCCCCTATTGTGAGCCCAAGTTGAGTAATACCTTAGTGCCGCGATGGTGTCAATGGAACGGACTGGCGTTTGGGCGGATTTTTGCCGCTGCGACCTGGTCTAACCTGCATCCGCGTTCGCCGCCGGCTAGAACACCCAGGGCTTGTGCAAAGTCCTTTTCATCCGCTCATGGTGAGCCTGTCGAACCATCCGTCGATTGCAATGAGCATCCTTCGACAAGCTCAGGATGAGCGGTAAAGGGATACGAGGCGACTTTGCACAGGCCATGCTAGAACACCGCAATGGGATTGACGGGAGAGCCGGTGGTGTTCTGGAGGCGCAGCGGGTTGATGCTGACCATGAAGGTCCAGCGGTTGCGTTCGCGGCACGCTGCAGCGACGTCCTCAAGGTTGGCGTTGTCCAGGATCCACAGGCCCATGGCGGTGATGGAAACCTGGTGCACCGGGTTGGTGAGCTGTCCCGGATACTGAGGCGGGCTGACGTCGTTGCCGGTGTCCGAGCCGAGGACGGCGATGTCGCGTTCCTTGAACAGGGGGAGACAGGCGGCTTGGCAGGCGGTGGAACCGGCCTCGCGGGAAACGGGGCCCTCGACCGTGCGGCGGTGGAGCTGTCCGGTGCGCACCAGGAGCACGTCGCCAGGCTCGATGCGGAAGCCGCAACGCTCCTCGGCGGCCAGGATGTCGTCGGGCATTACGCCCTCGCCGCGCTCCACCCAGTCGATGCCGCGGACGAACGGCACATCCACCAGCACGCCGCGGGTGATGAAGCCGTTTTTCGCCGCTTCGACCGAGCACACGGTGGCGCCGAGGCTGGTGGACACCATGTGGGCCGGCTTGCCGTTGTAGGTCTGGCCGTTCCAGAAGAAGTGGGCCAGGCTGTCCACGTGGGTAACGGAGACGCCGTGGAAGATCATGCCGATGTAGTCCATGGCCACGGCGGAAGGACGGTTGGACACCTTGTCGCCGGTGGCCCAGCCCTCGCCGCTCTCGATCATGTAGTGCACCGGCGGGGCCGGCACATCCGGGGCCGGGTCCCAGGTAACGTCTCGTGACAGCGAGACACAAAGACCCTCCTGAACGGTGGCCAGAGCCTCGCGGGTCTTCTCGGAAGTAATCAGGTTGGGCGTGCCCAACTCGTCGTCATCGCCCCATCTACCCCAGTTGGACAGGCTGTCAAACCAGCCCAACACTTCCTGCTCCGACGGAATACCGGCTTGCGGCATAAGATTTCCCTCCATTCTTGTCGACATAAAGCGCACGACAAGTGCGGCGGATTATGACGCAGGGCGAGAAACGGCGCAACATCGTGCCTCGCTCACGCGTACGCGGTTGGCGGGCAACCGGGAATTTCACATGGATGCGCAGGATGGACGGGATATGACTGGATGTTTGCGGACCAGCCGAACGCGGGCGCAAGAAAATTGGAGGCGGGGCATCGCCCACACCTCCAATCCATCACCCGCGGGATCTCACTAGCGTTTAGCAGGCGTCGGCTCCGGACGGGCCGGAGATCTCCAGGCGGCGGGTCTGGGCGGCCTCGGCGACGGGGACCTTCACGGTGAGGACGCCGTGCTCCAGGGCGACGGAGGGGTCGTCCAGGTTGAGGTCGCTGGGGAGACGGATGGCGCGGGAGAAGCTGCCGAAGCGGCGCTCGCGCAGCAGGTACTCTTCGCCCTCGTGGTCGACCACCGCCTGGCGGGCGGCCTTGACGGAAAGCACGCGGTCGGGGCTGATGGACACGTCCACGTCACCGGCCACGAAACCGGGGAGGGACGCGGTCACGGTGAGCTGCTGGTCGTTGCGGCTCACGTCCATGGGGATGGACCAGGCTTCACCCGCGGGTTCAACGCCACCGTTCCGGGGATCGGCCCAACGATGGGCAGCCCACATCGGGTTGGCGAACAGGCGGTTGAAGTGGCGCATGTCGCGGAAGGGGTCAAATCGCTGTACGGTCGTCATATTCTTTCCTCCAGGGTCATCGGCGCGGTGGCCGAGGGTCTAGTTGGCCGCGCTCTGGGCCGGTGATGTCACTATACAAAATTGATAGGCAATTGTCAAGTTGTTCTGTGTTAACCGCATCAAGTTATTGAAGACTAAGGCATCCTTTGATATGATGGGGATATGACCATTTTAGTGCAGGCAGGGGCCGCAATGGCTGACTACTACGACATACTGGGTGTACCACGCAGCGCCGAGGAAAAGGAGATCCGGCAGGCGTATCGCCGTCTGGCGCGGCAGCATCACCCGGACGTGAACCCGGGCGACGAGGAAGCGGCGGAGCGGTTCAAGACCATCAACGCCGCCTACGAGGTGCTGTCGGACGCGGACAAGCGCACCAAGTACGACCGATATGGCGACCGCTGGGAACAGGCGGAGCATTTTGACCGGCAGGGGTTCGACCAACGGGGCGGGGCGGATTTCTCACAGTTCTTCCGCGGGGGCAACTTCGGGGGCGGCCCGGGTGGCTTTTCGTTTTCCACCGGCGGGGCGACTCTGTCGGACCTGCTGGGCGGATTGGGCGGCGGCATGGGCGAGCGGTTCCGGTCGCGGCCCGCCGACGTGCCGGTGGAGATAACGCTGGAGGAGGCCGACCACGGGACAAACCGGTTGGTGAGCCTGCCCAACGGGCGCCGGCTCGAGGTGAAGATTCCGGCCGGCATCGCCGACGGGGGCCGGGTGCATATTTCCGCGGGCAACAGGGCGGCGGGCGGCAACGCCGGCGGCGAGTTCAACCTGCTGGTGACCGTGCAGCCCCACGGGCGGTTCGAGCGGAATGGCGATGACCTCAACACCACTGTCGATGTGCCTTTGTTGGACGCGGTGCTAGGCGGGACGGCGACGGTGCAGACGCTGCGGGGGCAGATCGAGCTGACGCTGCCGCCGGAGACGCAGAACGGGCGCCGGTTCCGGCTGGCCGGCCAGGGCATGGCCCGGCTGAACGATCCGGAGAGCCGGGGGAACCTGTACACGGTGGTGAACGTGACCCTGCCGACCAATCTCACCGACGAGCAGCGCCAGATCTTCGAGCAACTGCGCGACGCGGAAGGCGAGACGCGGGGTTGAGTTCTGGATTCCGGCTTTCGCCGGAATGACGGTCAATGATGGTTATGATGAAGGAGGAAGCGAGATGACGCCGGACCACAACTTCGCGACCGAACCCTGCTTCGTCATCAGCGTGGCCGCGCGCATGGTGGGGCTGCACGCGCAGACCCTGCGCTACTACGAGCGCGTGGGCCTGGTGATGCCCTCGCGATCCGGCGGGCGGCAGCGGCTGTACTCCATGGCCGACGTGGACCGGCTGCGGCGGATAAAGAGGTTCGTCGACGAAATGGGCGTGAACCTTGCCGGCGCCGAGGTGGCCCTCAGATTGCTGGACCGAATCAATGAGCTGGAAAGCCAGGTGGAAGCCCTGACCAACGAGGTGGACCGACTGCGCCGCCAGTAATACGTCCGGCGGCGACAGTTCACGCAATAATTCAACCCGCAGGAATAACTCAACCAGGAGGTAACCGATATGGTGATGACCGCGGACAAGTTCACGAGACAGGCGCAGGAGGCGTTGCAACGCTCCCAGGAGCTGGTGCGCAACTACCAGCACAGCCAGTGGGACGTGGAGCACGTGCTGCTGGCCCTGGTGGCGCTGGAGGATGGGCTGCCGGAGCGCATCTTCCGGGAGCTGGGCGTTGACGCCGAGCTGGTGAAGAGCCGGCTGCACCAGACGCTGGACTCGGCGCCGAAGGTGGTGTCGGGCACGCAGCAGATCTTCATCACGCCCCGGTTGCAGCGGATGCTGCAGCTGGCCGACGAGGAGGCGCAGCGGCTGAAGGACCAGTTCATCAGCGTGGAGCACCTGCTGGTGGCCGCCGCCCGGGAGGACGCCGGCGACTCGGCGCGGCTGTTCCGGGAGCTGGGCGTCAACCAGGAGATGGTGTACCAGGCCATGCAGAAGCTGCGCGGCTCGCACCGGGTGGAGGACCAGGACGCGGAGCAGAAGTACCGCTCACTGGAAAAGTACAGCGTGGACCTGACCGAGCTGGCCCGCATCGGCAAGCTGGACCCGGTGGTCGGTCGCGAGCAGGAGATCCGCCAGGTCATGCAGACGCTGACCCGCCGCACCAAAAACAACCCGGTACTCATCGGCGAGGCCGGCGTGGGCAAGACGGCCATCGCCGAGGGTCTGGCCAGCAAGATCATCTGCGACGACGTGCCCGACTCCCTGCACAACAAGCGGGTGATGGCGCTGGACATGGGCCGGCTGGTAGCCGGCGCCAAGTTCCGCGGCGAGTTCGAGGAACGGCTCAAGTCGGTGATCGACGAGGTGACGTCGTCCAACGGCGAAGTGATCGTCTTCCTGGACGAGATGCACACACTGGTGGGCGCCGGCGCCGGCGAGGGCGGGCTGGATGCCAGCAACATGCTCAAGCCGGCGCTGGCCCGAGGCGAGCTGCAGGCCATCGGCTCGACGACGCTGGACGAGTACCGCAAGCACATCGAGCGGGACCCGGCGCTGGCGCGGCGGTTCCAGCCGGTGTACGTGGAGGAGCCGACGCCGGAGCAGGCGCTGGAAATCCTGCACGCGCTCAAGCCCCGCTACGAGGCCCACCACAAGGTTACGCTGACCGACGGGGCCATCGAGGCGGCGGTTCGGCTGAGCGACCGGTACATCACCGACCGCAAGCTGCCGGACAAGGCCATCGACTTCATCGACGAGGCGGGCAGCAAGGTGCGCATCGACGCCGGGATGCTGCCGCCCAAATTGCAGGAGATGGAGAACCGGCGGCGGGAGCTGACCGACCTGGAGGAGCGGGCCAACCAGATGTCCGACTACGAGCGGGCGGCACAGCACCGCACGGAGCGGCTGCGCCTGGAGAGCGAGCTGAGCGCCGAGCACGAGGCCATCGAGCACACCACGGGGCCTGACCTGGTGGTCAATGAGAAGGACATCGCCGAGCTGGTATCCAACTGGACGGGCATCCCGGTGGGCCAGTTGATGGAGGGCGAGGCGGAGCGGCTGCTGCACATGGAGGAGCACCTGCACCGGCGGGTCATCGGGCAGGACGAGGCCATCAGCGCGGTGGCGGACACCATCCGCCGGGCGCGGTCGGGTCTCAACGACCCCAAGCGGCCCTTCGGCAGTTTCATCTTCCTGGGTCCCACGGGCGTGGGCAAGACGGAGCTGAGCCGGGCGCTGGCGGAGTTCCTGTTCAACGACGAGGACAGCATGGTGCGCCTCGACATGTCGGAGTACGGCGAGCGGCACACGGTGTCGCGCCTGATCGGCGCGCCTCCCGGCTACGTGGGGTACGACGACGCCGGCCAGCTCACCGAGGCGGTGCGGCGGCGACCCCACCGGGTCATCCTGTTCGACGAGATCGAGAAGGCGCACCCGGACGTGTTCAACCTGCTGCTGCAGATCCTGGAGGACGGGCGTCTGACCGACGGGCAGGGACGCACGGTGGACTTCCGGAACACGGTGATCATCATGACCAGCAACCTGGGCACGGGGGACCTGTCGCAGCGGCCCTTCGGGCTTGGCCCCACCGCCGACCGCGAGCAGGAGGCCGGGAAGGTGACGCCGGAGCTGGCGCGCTCGGTGCGGGACGCATTGCAGCGGGCGTTCCGGCCGGAGCTGCTGAACCGCATCGATGAGACCATCGTGTTCCACCCGCTCAGCCGGGCGCAGATCGGCGAGATCGTCGGGCTGATGGTGGGCGAGGTTCAGAAGCGGCTGGCGGAGCGGGACATCACCTGCGAGCTGAAGGAGGCCGGCTGCGACTGGCTGGTGAACGAGGGGTTCAACGTGACCTACGGGGCGCGTCCGCTGCGCCGCGCCATCCAGCGGCACCTCGAGAACCAGCTATCGCGGGGCGTGCTGTCGGGCGAGTTCAAGGAGGGGGACCACATCATCGCCGACGTGAACGAGGCTGGGGACGGGCTGGCGCTGCGGGTTCCGGGCAGCGCCGGGGCGGAAGGCGAGCGGGAGGCGGAGTTGGCGGGGGTGGTGTAGGTTGCCGTGGTCAAACCGTGCTCGCGCGGACGCTTGAACCATTGGGAGTGTCCGCTCGCCACATACAAGGCGAGCGGACACAATGAAAGTGGCGAACAGCTTAATCGCTATAACTCAATGCACTAATGGAGACACACAAATGAGTTGGTATGACAATCTTACGGGCACCGCGTTGGAGATCGCCAGAACAGAAGAAACGCCACTTCGGGTTATGGCTGGTCCCGGGACTGGCAAGTCCTTCGCTATGAAGCGGCGGGTGGCCAGGCTGTTGGAAGAAGGCCAAGACCCAAGTCGAATACTCGCGGTAACGTTTACGCGAAACGCGGCTGCAAGTTTGGTCGCAGACCTCCATGCACTCGAAATCGAAAATTGTGAAAAAATCCGCGCTGGTACACTACATTCGTTATGTTTCAGCATTCTCAACCGGGAGGACGTGTTCAGCTACCTTGACCGAGTCGCGCGACCACTGGTGACGTTCAACAAGAGCGGTGTCCTACAATTTGAAGGAGCACCACTTCTGAATGACCTGGTCTTGGGCAAACAATTCGGGACCAGAAGGGAATGCACCAAAAGGATACGCGCATTCGAAGCGGCTTGGGCACGATTGCAAGCCGACGTTCCGGGTTGGGCACAGGAAGAGATCGACTGGGAATTTGAGCAGTCCTTGGTAGGTTGGCTCCGGTTCCACCGGGCGATGTTGATAGGTGAACTGGTGCCAGAGACGCTGCGTTTCTTGCGCAATAACCCGGCCTCAGACGTCCTTACGTCTTTCGATCATGTGATCGTCGATGAATATCAGGATCTAAACAAAGCAGAACAAACGTTGATCGATTTACTGGCCAGCAACGGAATGCTTTCAATTGTTGGTGACGAAGACCAATCGATTTATAGCTTCAGATACGCGAACCCTTCTGGGATCAGAGATTTCGCAGAGATCCACCCATCTACGTACGATCAGACCCTTGATGAGTGCAGGCGGTGTCCGCAGCGAGTGGTCAGGATTGCTGACGAATTGATTCGTCGCAACCACCCTGCGACGCGGGAATCCCGGTTGCAACCTAGGCCTCAAAACGCCGAGGGTCTGGTTCGCATAACCCAATGGCGCGATGTAGAGAGCGAGGCTGCAGGGCTAGCCGGATTTGTCCAATGTTTGCTAGCGCGGGACTACGCGGCGGGTGACATTTTAATCATGACTCCACGAAGGCTCCTGGGCTATGGAATCAGGGACCGCATCCGTGAAGCCAATATCCCGGTGCACAGTTTCTTCGCCGAAGAGCCGCTGGAGGCGATCGAGGCGCAGCGCGCATTCGCAATCCTCACGCTGATAGCTAATCCCGATGACAGAGTAGCATTACGTTGGTGGTTGGGCGAGGGAAGCCAAAATGGCCTGGCCGGCCAGTACAAAAAGCTGCGTGATCACTGTGTCGCAACCGGGTCATCACCCAGGGAAGCTTTGGACGCCATAATTGCTGGAACTTTGCGCATGCAGGGCGTTTCACGACTGACCAAGAAATACCGCGAACTGTTACGTGTTTTGGGCCAAACTGACGGAATGGATATCGCGGGTGTCGTAGACTACGTCATCCCAGATGGACAGGATGAACTGCACGTCCTCCGTCAAGCGGCGATGCATGTTCTGCTCGAATCTGAAAATATAGGCGACGTACACTCCAAAATTAAGACAGTGATCACACAACCGGAAATCCCGGAGGAGAGCGCCTTCGTGCGAGTGATGAGTTTGCACAAGGCTAAAGGGCTGACCAGCAAAGTTGCCATTGTCGCCGGTTGCATCCAAGGTCTCATTCCCACTCTTGACCGAGACGTTACTGAGATAGAACAAGTAGCTTCGCTGGAGGAGCAGCGTCGGCTTTTCTACGTAGCAATCACCAGAAACACAGAGATCCTAGTGCTTTCATCCGCTATCCGCATGCAAGCAGACATGGCTCATCAGATCGGGGCTTTATCAACGGGCAGTGGTATCGGCTTGGTGAACGTGCGTGCAAGCCAGTTCATAGGAGAACTGGGGCCCGAGGCCCCCAACGGAATTTCTGGACATGACTGGGCGGACTCAGGTTATCCGCTATGAGGTGGACGAGCAGAACACCTGGATGATACGAGGGGCAGTGCGGCTAGCCGCACTCTGCGACAGCCTATCCAACCTTTCTCTTGAATGCAAAGGAGTGGTTTGCCTCAGCATGGACTGGGCGTAACCCTACCGGAACAGGTCCTTGTCCGGCTCGCGGACTATGGCGCGGGAGTCGGCGTCTTCCATGGGTTCGTAGGGGTAGCCCTTGATGAGGGCCACGGGGACGCCCAGGAGCTTGCCGGTGACCAGTTCGGCGGTGGCGGCCAGTTCGTCGGCGACGGCGATGGTGGTGGTGTGCAGCTCGTTGCCGTGGGGGTCGAACTCGCCCACGTAGCTGATCACCGGATTGAAGCCGGCCACGCCGATGGACACGTTGATCGCGCCGTTGCGCCAGGGGCGACCGAAGGTGTCGGACACGAGCACCGCCACGTCCACGCCGAGGCGCTGCCGGACGCTGTCGCGGATGCGTCGGGCCGAGGCGTCGGGGTCCACGGGCAGCAGGCAGATGGAGTCGGAGCCGGGGATGTTGGATGCGTCGATGCCGGCGTTGGCGCAGATATAACCGTGGTAGGTCTCGCTGATGATGACGCCCCGGTCCATGCGGACGACGCGGCGGCTCTCGCGGAGGATCATCTCGGTGTGGCGGGGGTCGCGGCGGTGGCCCTCGGTGATGGCGATGGCCAGGGGCGATGCCTCCACCTCGTCGATGGTCATGACGCGGCCCTCGGCCTTGCTGACGATCTTCTGGGTGACCACCAGCACGTCGCCCGGCTCGATGGGCGTACCCTGGGCGGCGGCGGCATCCATGATCTGGGCGGCCAGGTCGTCACCGGCCTGGACCTCGGGCAGGCCCTCGATTCCTACGGCGCGAATTTCCGGCGGCATGGCGCACCTCCCGTGGTGGCGGTGGGGCAGTTTTGCATGGATGTACAGGATTGACGGGATCGGAATGATTCGTTGATTCCGCGATCTGGCTTGCGATGTTTGTGTACGTGTCCGGTCACGATGGACCAGGCTCCAGTTTATCACCGCACGGCTGCGCGCCTCGCCGGCGACGAACCGGATGCGCAACCGGGCGGGAAAATTCTGGCGCAACCCGGGCCGGGTGGTTATGATGGCGGCACCGGGATCGACAGCGCCCGGCCAGCGTCGCAATCGGTTTTGGCGGGGGCGGATGGACGACACACGTAACCAACCACACGACACTGCGTTAAACGGGGCACCACCGAACGGGTCTGCCCTCGCCTTTCCGGAGGCGGAACGGCAGGCGGTGTACCGGGCGATCTACCAGCGGCGCGACATACGCAATTTCCGCCCCGACCCGATACCGGACGAGACGCTGGCCCGCATCATCCGGGCGGCGCACCACGGGCCGTCGGTGGGGTTCATGCAGCCCTGGGACTTCATCCTGGTGAAGGATGTCGAGAAGCGCCGGCAGGTGAAGGGGCTTTTCGACCGGGAGCGGGACGCGGCGGCGTGCTTCTTCGATGAGCCGCGCCGTTCCGCCTACCTCTCGCTGAAGCTGGAAGGGATCCTCGAGGCGCCGGTGAACCTGTGCATCACCTGCGACCCGACGCGCGCCGAGGTGGTGCTGGGCCGCAACTCCATGCCGGAAACGGACGTGTATTCCACGTGCTGCGCGGTGCAGAACCTGTGGCTGGCGGCGCGGAGCGAGGGCGTGGGCGCGGGCTGGGTCAGCATCCTCAAGCTGCCGCAACTGCGAGGAATACTGGGGATACCGCCGCACATCATCCCGGTGGCCTACCTCTGCCTGGGCTACCCGGTCGAGTTCACCGACGAGCCGGGTCTGCAGCGGGCCGGATGGCGCGACCGGCTGCCCGTGGAGGAGCTGGTGCACTTCGACGACTGGAGCGGTTCCGATGGCAACGGCGACTGGAAGGGCCTACGGGACGCGCTGGGGGCCGAAGCGAATGGCCAACGCTGATGGCAGGACGCCCGCGCAGCCGGCTGAGCTATGACAATGACGATTTCGTGCGTCACGCATGTATAATCGGGCCAAACCAGCGAACCGATCCGAAATATCCGACCGGTTCACGCATCATGCAGGGAGGTATGACGAGATGACGCAACAGATGCACGCGCAGATGGGTGGAAGCACCGGTGGAGGCGAGGAGCTGATCGATGCCGGCGCGGTGACCTTCGGACTGGTGTATCGCACCGACGTGGGAGCGATGAGCGACGAGGGGATCTGCATCCACGTGTACGGCAACGACATCGAGGAGGATGACAAGGAACTGCTGCGATTTGACTGCTTCCGCATCGGCCCGCACTATCACTACCGCAACGGGCCGATAGGCCAGAACGACCGGCTGGAGTTGGACTTCACCGCCGAGGGCGACCCGCTGTCGTGGACGCTGGACAAGATCCGCAACCGCTTGCCGATCATGCTGATGCGGTGCCAGGCCGAGTCCACGGCGCGCAGCGTTGATCAGCGCGACATTGACGCGGCGATCCCGCACATCGTCGCGTGGGCGGAGACGAAGACGCACAACCGCGGGTAGGCTGTCGGGCCCGGACCAACCGGGCGCAGAACACCGGGGCTCGGCAAGCGAGACGCCGAGCCCTTCGTCTTTTCCTCCGTCAATCCGGTCGCGGCCCAAGCGACTCTGGACGGCCACGCGCCAGCGGGGTATCTTGCAGGCTACTACCCCACCCGTGTTGAGGTATCGGCAACATGAGCCAGAGCAACGACTTGGAACGGATCTACCAGGAACTGCGCCGGCGGGCGGTCGCCCAGTTCGGCGAGGACCGCGCCGTGGAGCTGGAATCGTACCTGCGAACCGCGGCGGAACAGGTCCACGATGTCGAGGGCGCGGAAGTGCATCCGGACCTGGAGCCGCTGAACCAGGAATAGCCGTAACCGGCGCCCATGCCGGCGACCGAACGAGATTGCCGCGCTGCGCTCGCAATGACGGCCTGATCTTGGGACCGCACCGGCGAATGGTGAACCAACCGCGGCACCCGTGCCGCCGCCCACGAGGTTGAATCATGCCTGAACTCCACGAGCTTTCGGTGGCAGAAGCCGCCGCGCAGATTCGCGAAGGAACCCTGTCGCCGGTGGCGCTGGCGGAGTCGCTGCTGGCGCGCATCGACGCGCTGGACGGTGACCTGCAGGCCTGGGTCACCATCGACCGGGACGCGGTGCTTTCGGCCGCCCGGCAGCGGGAGGAGGAGGTGCAGCGAGGTGATCCCTTGGGACTGATCCACGGCGTGCCCGTGGGACTGAAGGACATTTTCTACACCGAAGGCATGCTCACCGCCTGCGGTTCGAAGGTGTACTCCGATTTCGTGCCGGAATTCGACGGCACCTCGGTGGCCAATATCAAGGCGGCCGGCGGCATCATCCTGGGCAAGGCGGTGACCACGGAGTTCGCTACCTCCGACCCATCGCCGACGCGCAACCCGTGGAACCTGGAGCACACTCCCGGCGGGTCCAGCAGCGGGTCGTCCGCGGCGGTTGCGGCGCGCATGGTTCCGGCTGCCCTGGGATCGCAGACCGGCGGGTCCACCTGCCGGCCCGCGGCTTACAACGGCATCGTCGGCGTGAAGCCCACCTACGGGCGCATCTCCCGGTACGGCGTGGCTCCGGTAAGCTGGTCGCTGGACCACGTGGGCATCCTGACCCGCACGGTGGCCGATGCCGCGCTGATGCTGACCGTGCTGAGCGGCGCGGACGACAACGATCCCGGCAGCCTGCGCGAACCCGTGCCCGACTTCGTCGCACAGATGGCCGAGCACGACCGGCCCCCGCGCATCGGCCTGGTGCGGCAATACTACCAGGACTACGCCACGGCGGAGATGTGGGCCCACACCGAGGCAATCGCCAATCAACTGGCGGAGGCCGGAGCCGAGGTCGAGGAAATACCGTTGCCCGACAGCTTCGCCGTGGTCCACAGCTTCCAGCGCATCGTGATGAACGTGGAGTGCGCCGGGTTCCACGAGGTCAACCACCGGGTCCGCGCTGGCGACTACGGGCCGCGGATTCGGGCCGGCATGGAGATGGGCATGATCATGCCCACGTCGGCATACCTGAAAGCCCAGCGGCTGCGGCGACAGTTCCGCGCCGACTTCAGCGCGATGGCCGCCAAGGTCGACGTGGTGATGACGCCGGCAATACCCGCGCCGGCTCCCCGGGACCTGAACACCACCGGCGACGCCGCCTTCCAGGTGCCGTGGACGGCCGCGGGATTGCCCACGGTGGTGGTCTCGACGGGCCTGAGCGAGCTGGGGATGCCCATGGCCGTGCAGTTCGGGGGCCCGTGGGCGCAGGAGGGCAGGGTCCTGGGCGCGGCGCAGTGGTGCGAGCGGATTGCGGGGCTGAACCAGGCGCCGCCGGTGTAACCGTGGAGATTTGACCGGGACGCCAGGCGCCGGAGGTTTGGCGGGCGTAGTTTCAGCCTATAGACTGAACCGCCGGCGAGGATAACCTTGCCCGCCATCTCACGGGTACCGAACTTTTCCCGGCCAAGTCCGCCACGGGGTTGTTGGCCATTACTCTACTGGCCCTCGCGTAGTCGGCGGATCTCGGTTTCCAATTCCTGCACACGGGCTTCGGCGGTTTCGGCACGGGCCGTTTGTGATTGCAGGGTCGGGATGTGTTCCCCGGTGGCGGGGTCGTGCCACCCCAAGTAGCCATCCTCGACCCTCAGGTTCAAGTTCAGCGCCGCGCTGTGTCCCTGCAACACGCCGGGGCCGATTTCACCCAATTCCATAGGCCGGTAGCGGCCTCCTTCCAGACGGTAACCCCGCAAGGTGAAGCCGTAGAACTCCCCCTCGCCATCGAACAGCCAGTACTCGCCCACACCCAGGGTCTCGTAGTAATCCCGCTTCGCCTCCAAGTCGTCAGTGGCGGTGTGCCTGGATGCAACCTCCAGGATGAAGTCCGGGGGCTTGCCCTGTTGCGAAACCACGTAGCCGTTGCTGGCCGCGTAGGCTGACGGGTCCACGTCAAAGGCCACCAGCAGGTCCGGGTAGCGACTTTCCCCGGCAACGTGGGCCGGCCCCGGCACGACGTAATGCTCGGCGCTGACTATGGTTGTTTCGGGATGGCCCAGGTGCTGGATTATATTGGCGATTGCACCGTGCCGGTGCAGGCTGTCGACACTGGTCACGTCGTCGGGATGGCGCTCCGGAATGTCGGGGAGGCGGAAGGATGGCGTGGGGGCATCCGGCAGGCCGGGGGGGCGTGTAGTGGTCATGCTGAATCTCTTGGGGGAGGCTGGCGCGGTCAGTCGACGGTGTCGTGCTGCAAACGATCATACCTTCTGTAGCAGCTGGCTGGTCCTTGCCCTCAAATGTGAGTAGTTAACGACGCAGGCACCTCATGCGTACCCAGTTTCGCCCGAACTTTCATTGCGCTCGGAGCGTGGCAATCTCGTTGCTGGATGGGCCATTCTTCGGGTGACGAAATCGCCACGTGGTTCGACAGGCTCACCACGAGCGGGCGGGTGTTTTCGAAGTGCCGGGTGCGGTCAGTAGCGGAGGAGGTGTGTGGGAACGAGACGGCCATTCACTGGGTCGACGGCGAGACCGGCCTCTTCGAGGGTTACGACTCCGAGGAGGTTTGGCTCATTCTCTGCGGCGAATATGACTGGTGTGTAAAACTCGAACCCCTCGAGCCTTACGATGGTTTGTCCGATGTCTACTGGGACGATCCTGCCGTCTGCGGTCTCCGATGGCATTGACCGTTGGATGGGCACTCCCAGTCGTTCGAGCATGGCCCGAGGTACTGCCGTGTAAGTGGAGCCGGTGTCGACGATCATGTCGAGCTCTTCGAATTGGTGGCCATGGCGGTCGCCGACTTGGATGGTTACTGTTACGGTTCCCAAGATTATTCTCCGGTGATTTGGCACGGTCTTACCCGGTTTCCGTTTCTTCATGCTAATGGGCAGTCGGATTATTTGTCCACAGGCATTAACGTGAGGTGAGACGCCGGCCCGGTTGCGCCTGGGCGGTGGCGCTGCTAACCTTGCGCCGCTATGTTTTCGATTTTCAAGCGGAACCGAGGTGAGGTGAACCGCGAGCAGACCGACGCCGGGGTGAAGCGGAGCCGGGACAGCTGGTTCGGGCGCATCCGCAACCTGTTCGCGTCACGCGAGCTGGACGATTCGGTGTGGGATGAGATCGAGGAGATCCTGATCTCGGCGGACGTTGGGGTCGACACCACCATGACGGTGCTGGACGAGTTGCGTGCCGAAGTGCGGTCGGGGCGGGTTGAGGACGGGGAAGGAGCGTTTTCGCGGCTCAAGGAGCTGATCGCGGCGGAACTAGCGGCATCGGACGACCCGGACGCGTGGCTGGACGACGACGGCGTGGCGTCGCCCTACGTGATACTGGTTTGCGGGGTGAACGGGGTGGGCAAGACCACCAGCATCGCCAAGCTGGCGCACCACTTCACCGGAGCGGGCAAGAAGGTCATCCTGGGGGCGGCCGACACCTTCCGCGCCGCCGCCGAGGAGCAACTGGAAATCCTGGGCGAACGGGCGGGAGTGGACGTGATCAGCCACCAGCACGGCGCGGATCCCGGCGCGGTGGCGTACGACGCCTGGCAGGCCGCCCGGGCGCGGGGCGCGGACATCCTGATCGTGGACACGGCCGGACGGCTGCACACCCGCCAGAACCTGATGGACGAACTGCGCAAGGTCCGGCGGGTGATCAACGGACTGGACGAGGCGGCGCCGCACCAGGTGCTGCTGACGCTGGACGCCACCACCGGCCACAACGGGCTGACGCAGGCCCAGGCATTCACCGAGGCCGTGGGTTGCACCGGGATCTTCCTGGCCAAGCTGGACGGCACCGCCCGGGGCGGGATCGTATTGTCGATACGACGGGCGTTGGGAGTGCCGATCCTGTTCATCGGCACCGGCGAGGGGCTGGATGACATCGCGCCCTTTGATTCCCGCGAGTTCGTGGAAGCCATGCTGTCGTCGGCCGCCTGACGGCTGGGCTAAACCCTAACCGTGCAGGACGTTCTCGCCTGGCTCATCGTCCTGTGGGCCCTGTCGCTGGTCGGGTTCCCAATCGCATCGACGGTTTGCGGGCTGGGACGGCTGGCCGATCGCGGGTGGGCAGTATCCCGGGTGCTCGCGCTGCTGGCGCTGGCGTGGGTGACGTGGATCGGCGGCACGCTGGGCATCATTCCCAACTCGGCGGCCGGAATTGCCGCCGTGCTGGTGATCATGGGCCTGGCGGCGGCGTGGCTCGCCTACCGGCAGCGGGCCGAGCTATTGGATTTCGTTCGGCGGCGATGGGCGGTGGTGGGGGTCACCGAGCTGACTTTCCTGGCCATTTTCGCGTTCTGGGCGCTGGTGATCAGCGAGGTTCCGGCGATCAACCACACCGAAAAGCCGATGGACTTCGGCATCCTCAACGCCGTGGCGAACGCGGACCGGTTCCCGCCGGAGGACCAGTGGCTGTCGGGGCACAGCATCGCCTACTACTACGGCGGCCACTACGTGGCGGCCATGCTGTCGACCCTCACCGGCGTACCCACCGACAAGGCGTACAACCTTGCGGTGGCGACCATCCCGGCCATGCTGGCTGCCGGAATAGTGGGTCTGGTCTACAACGTGTTGCGGATGGCCGGAGCGCGGGCGTTCCCGGCGCTGGGGGCAGGGATCCTCACGGCGTTCGGGATCACGATGTTGGGCAACCTGTCCGGCGTGCTGGAGTTGGCCTACGTGCGAGGAGTTGGGGGTGACTGGTTCTGGAATTGGGTGGCCGTAAAGGGATTGGAAGCGCCGGCCGGCGGCGACGGTTGGCTGCCCGACGGGTTCTGGTGGTGGTGGCGGGGAACCCGGGTGATCGACACGCTGACGGAAACGGGAACGTCGCTGGACTACACCATCACGGAAGTCCCGGTCTTCAGCTTCCTGCTGGGCGACCTGCACGCGCATGTGTCCGCGCTGCCCTTCGTGACGCTGGCGCTCACGCTGACGCTAGCGCTGGTGGCGTCGCCGATAGCGCCGGGGCTGCGCTGGCTGCGCCGTCGGCCGGGCGAGGCGGCAGCGCTGGCCCTGACCCTGGGCTCGCTGGCGTTCATCAACGCCTGGGACTTTCCGCTGTATGTGGCAATCGCGGCGATGGCGGCCACCGCCTGCTGGTCCGCGTGGCGCATCAACAGGTCGGAACCGGGGACGGACAGCAGCGGCGCGGCATCCACCGCCACGCTGGGGCGGGCCACGGGACGCGCCGTCCTGCTGGCGCTCGGGCTGGTGGCGGCGGGAGTGGCCCTGTTTCTGCCGTTTTACCAGTCCTTCGACAGCCAGGCGGGAGGCATTCTGCCCGTGACCGGGCCGGCAACGCGCCCGTTCCTGTTCCTGGTTGTGATGGGAGTTCCGGCGTTCCTGGCCGGGGCGCTGGTGGGCCGGTCGCTGCTGGCGCTGGGTTCGCCCACGGCGGGCAAGCGACTGCTGGCGGCGCCGGTGGCCGCATTCAGCGCCGCGCCGTTATTCATCTGGCTGCTGGCGGTGGCGGTACTGGTTTCCCTGCGGCCGGAGGAGACCACGCTGGCGGACGGACTGGTCTGGCACCGTCTGGTTCTGGCGGTACCGCTGCTGGTGATGGGCGGGCTGGCGGCCTACTGTGCGCTGGTGCTGGCGGCCAGCCGTCGACCGATGCAGTGGCTGGTGTTCGCGCTTATCCTGGCGGCGGCGGGGTTCTACCTGCTGGCCGGCGCGGAGCTTTTCCGGATCGTGGACCTCTTCGGCAACCGGATGAACACCGTGTTCAAGGTCTACTACCAGGCCTGGATCCTGCTTGGGATTGCCGGCGGGGTGGGCATCTATTACATTGTGGCCGGTCCGTACCGGCTGCGGCCGTCAGACTACCGGGCCGGCCTGTTCAAGGCACTTGGGATCGCGTGGGCCGGTCTGGCGGCGGGGCTGATCCTGGCTTCGGCCTACTATCCAGTGGCCGCCGTGCTGGACCGCACCGAGTGGTTCCGCGACGGCGGCGGTTTCGGGGACAACACCCTGGCCGGACTGGACTTCCTGCGACGCAGCGATCACGGGGAATACGATGCAATCAGGTGGCTCAATGACGAGGCCGAATCGGGTCGCATCGTGGAGGCGGTGGGCGACGGCTACAGCAACTACGGACGGATCTCCGGTACTACCGGTCGAGCAACGGTGCTCGGCTGGGAAGGACACCAACAGCAGTGGCGGGGCGACGACAGCGCCTTCGCCGGCCGCAGCCATGACGTGGCGACGATTTACCAGGGCACCGACGGGGCGGAAACCCGACGCCTGCTGGAACTCTACGGCGTCCGCTGGGTAGTGGTTGGTCCCCGTGAGCGGGAAGCCTATGGAGACGAGGTGGACGAACGTATGGAAGAATGGATCGATGAGGGTTGGCTGACACCGGCCTTCTCGTCCGATGATGTGGCAATCTATGAAGTAATCGGCGATTGAAACCGAAACACTGGAGGCAATCATGGAATTCAGCGACGTGCGGAACTTTTTCAGCAGCAACCACCGGGGGGTGATCAACACCTTCCGTCGGGACGGATCGGCGCAGACCAGCATCGTGGTGTCTGGGGCGTCGCCCTTCGAAGGCGATGACGGGCCGGTGTTCGTGATCGTGCGGGGCACCTCCGCCAAGGCCCGCAACCTGTGGCGGGACAACCGGTGCAACGTGATGGCCGTGGCCGACGACTGGCGGCAGTTCGCCGTGGTGGAAGGCACCGTTACGCTGCACGCCTACCAGAACACCGACGCCGAGGAGATGCGGCAGATGCTGCGGACGGCGTTCCGGGCGTGCGGCGACCACGAGCACCCGGACTGGGAGGAATACGACCGGGCGATGGTGCAGCAGGACGCGGTGATCGTGCGGGTGCAGCCGGAGCGGGTGTACGGGCTGATACGGTAGGGACACAGGCGCCCCGGCAACGGTTCACGTTTGAGGCCAGGAAGCGGCTTTGCATCTCACCGCGAGCCGGGGCTGGGGCGTACCAACCGCTACCCAATGGTATGATCGCTTCGGCGCGACAATACCGCCTGACGGCGCCAGCCCCGCCCAAAGAGGTTCAGCATGACTACCATACGCCAGGCCGACCTGCCGGGTGACGCCGCAACGCCCTTCCGCCTCCCCGACATCCCGGAGCGCCATCCCGACGACATGACCAGCGTCGACAGCCTGCACCGCCACGGTGCAATCGCCAACATAGTCCAGTACCTGGGCCATCCCGAAAGCACCATCGTCAGCGCCGAGCATTACGTCGTGCCGGGGCCGGCGTACGTGGCCAGCGAAAGTCGCTACCCGGACCTGCTGGTGGCCTTCGACGCGAACCCGGCGGCCTACACGGCCAGCAACGGCTACGTGGTGTCGCAACAGGGCAAGCCGCCGGACTTCATCCTGGAGGTTGCTTCCAGACGCACCGCCGTAGACGACCTGGAGGCGAAGAAGGATTACTACGAGGGGCTGGGGGTGGGCGAGTACTGGCTGTTCGATGGGAAGGGGGAGTTTTATGGGTTCACCCTGCGGGGTTACCGCCTGGAAGGAGACAGATACCGGCCTATAGATTTGGATGAAATCGGGCCCGGGGTGGTGCAGGGACACAGCGCGGCGCTGAACTTGAACCTGAGGGCCGGGAACGGATACCTGGGTTGGCATCACCCCGCCACCGGGGAACACGTCCCAACCCTGCAATCGCAAACGGCCCGCGCCGAAACCGCGGAAGTCTTAGCCGAAGCGGAGCGCGCTGCCCGAATTAGTGCGGAAGTCCGGATGCAGGAACTGGAAGCCGAGGTCCGTCGGCTGCGCGAGGGGCGGTAGCGCAGCGACCAGGAAACCCGAGGCGCGCTTCACCCGGCAAAGTTCGGTTCCTGCAGGATGGCCGGCTGGATGCGGGTACAACCGGCATACGCTCCGATTATGAAACGTCACCTGCTTCGCCGCCTCACGTGTGCCCGGTTTGACCTGAATAGTCGTTGCGAGCGTAGTGCGGCCATCCCGTTGCTGGGGGTCAACATTGAGGAAACGAGATCGCCACGTGGTTCGGCAGGCTCACCATGAGCGGGCTGCGCTTCTCGCGATGACAAAATGGGTACGCACGCGGGGGTTCGCCGCGGCCTGACAGTCGCGGGGAGCCGGCCTGTGATCAGTGCACCGTCCAGGCTGGGCAAGACAAAGGCGGTGCACCGGGTGCGTTACGGCTTGGTGCCCACGGCGCAGTGGAACGGCGTGGAGATGAAGAAGGTGCCGTCGGACTGGGCCTGATCTGCTGCCGCCCGCCACTCCGCAGCCTCCTCGGCATTCAGCGTGGGGAGGATGCCGCCCTGCATGAATTGGAGGCGGTCCGGCTCCGCAAAAGTGCTGATGAAGGGGAACATCCGGGTGTTCTGCAACCCCAGGCGGGCGAAGCGCTGGTAGAGCGACGAGTCGTCACAGCCCTGGGGATGCCCGGGGTCGTCGACCCACGGCGGTGATTCGATCCTGGTCTTGAGGTCTTGACGCAGCGGGAGATTGACCCAGCGGTTCATGTCGTGGGCGTGGCCCAGAACGGCGATCCGGCCGCCGGGCTTCACGACGCGCACCAGTTCCGGCAGCATCAGGTCGGCGTTCACCCGCTGGATCACGGTGCTGGAGAACACGACGTCGAAACTGTTGTCGCTGAAAGGCAAGGCCTCGGCGCTGCCCTCGTGGAAACTCACCAGGTCTTCCATACCCTCGCGCCGGGCGATGTCCGCGGCTTCGCGCAGGAAGTAGGTGTTGACGTCCACGCCGTCGACCGGGTTCTGGCGGTCAGTTCGGCGAGCCACCCAACGGCAGAGCACGCCGGTGCCGCAACCGGCCTCCAGCACCCTTTCGCCGGGCTGGATCTGCGCGGCGTCGATCAGGCTTCCCACGGCGGACAGATAGCCGGGGGTGCGGCCCCGCCCCTCCAGGCTGCCCACCATGCCGAGCACGGGGCCCGTGAGGGTGATGACGCAATATCGCTCCATGAAGGCCGCGACAACCGGATCCCACTGCGCCGGGGCTGCGCCCAACGGCAACAGGACCAGCGGCGGCCCGGATCCCTGGACCCGGAAGTAGATGTCGTCGACCTCGCCTTCCTGAACCGATGGGGATGCGCTGGGCAGGCCATTGGCGGAGTCCACGCCGGCCAGGAAATCAAGCATGGGCGTGATCATGCGCTCGCCCTGCTCGACCCCGATGTCGGCGTAGTTGTTGGGATAGGCGTAGTCCGCCAGGGTGACCTTTGCCGCGGAGGAGAGGCCGGCCAGGTTGCGGTCAATGGTATCCGTGGCACCGCCGCGGTCCGCGTTGAACACCAGGAGCCGCTCGCCCAGGGGCGCCAACGCCTGGGAATCGAACCCCAGCGGACACACCAGTGTCATAGAGGCGATCGCGTCGGGATGGTTGACGGTCAACCCCCGCCAGTCGCCCAGGTTTCGAGACGCGAAGTGGGCCCGTTCGATGCCCAGTTGCCGCAGTACGCCAAGGATTCTTTCATCTACGGGAGTTTCTGCCTGTGTCGTCATAGTATCCTCCCGGCCGGATCGGCCACACCGTTTGGAAATTCTTCGCTTTGAAACCTCCCTTCTGAACTCTCTCCCTTGAGTTCCGTTGTCACAACGACAACGAACCCTGCTGGTCCTCATCATCCCCGGCATCGGCCGACGCCCTGACCAGGCTGGCGGGGTCGTCCAGCATAGCCAGCAGCGCGTCTTCGTCGAGGATGGGGACGCCCAGACGCTCCGCAGAGGCCAACTTGCTGCCGGCGGACTCGCCGGCCACCAGCCAGTTGGTCTTGCGGCTGACCGACGAGGTGGTCGCTGCGCCCAGGGATTTGACGCGGCCCTCGGCCTCGCGGCGGGTCATGGTCGCCAGGGTGCCGGTGATGACGAAGGTCTGGCCCTTCCAGGGCTGGGCGGACTCGTCAACCCGAACCAGTTCCTGCCATAGCCGGACGCCGGCGTCACGGAGGCCGGCGATGGTCGACTGGTTGCTCGCGGTGGCGAAGTAGCTGACGATGCTCTCGGCGATGCGAGGGCCGATTCCTTCGATCTCGGTCAGTTCGTCCGCGGTGGCTGCGCCAATCTCATCGAGGCTCGCGTAGCGGGCGGCGAGCAGTTCCGCCACCTCTGCGCCGACGTGGAGAATGCCCAGGGCGAAGAGGATGCGGGCCAACGGGCGATGCTTGCTGGTCTCCACGTTGTCGAGGATGCGGGTGGCCAGCTTTTCGCCCATGCGGTCCAGCTCGGTGAGCTGCTCCATTTTCAGACCGTACACGTGGGACACGTCGGAGACGAGGCCGCGGTCGATGAGGATGCGGCACCAGCGCTCGCCGAGGCCGTCGATGTCCATGGCGCTGCGGCTGACGAAGTGCTTGAGCGACTCGAAGAACTGGGCGGGACAGGCCGAGTTGGGACAGCGGTGCATGGCGTCGCCCTGCTCCTTGACGACGGCGGTGTCGCACTCGGGGCAGCGGTCGGGCATGCGGAACTCGGGGCCGCGCTCCTCGCCGGGGACGGGGACGTGGCCCAGCACATGGGGAATGACGTCGCCGGCGCGCTCGATTTCGACGAGGTCGCCGATGCGTACATCCTTGCGGTGGATGTCCTCCTCGTTGTGCAGGGAGGCGTGCTGGACGGTGGCGCCGCTGACGACGACGGGTTCCAGGATGGCCTGGGGGTTCAGGCTGCCGGTGCGGCCGACGTTGATGATGATGTCCAGCAGGCGGGTGTTGGCGCGCTCGGCGGGGAATTTGTAGGCGATGGCCCAGCGGGGCTCGCGGCCGGCGAAGCCCAGGGCGTTCTGCTGGGTCAGGCTGTCCACCTTGACGACGAGGCCGTCGGCCTCATAGCCCCAGTCGTGGCGGCGGCGCAGCATGTCGTCGTAGAAATCGCAGACCTCGTCCACGGTGTCTAAGATGCGGTTCTTCTCATTGACGCGGAAGCCGTAGGACTGCAGCCGGTTCAGGGCATCCCAGTGGCCGGCGGGCATGGGCGCGTCACCGGTGTCGTTCAGGCTGTACACCCAGATTTCCATATTGCGGTCGCGGACAACCTGCGGGTCCAGCTGGCGGATGGTGCCGGCGCCGGTGTTGCGGGGGTTGGCGTAGAGGGGTTCGCCATTGCGGGCGCGCTCCTCGTTCATGCGCTCGAAGCTGTCCAAGGGCAGGTAGACCTCGCCGCGCACCTCCAGGTCGGCGGGGAAGTCGCCGCGCAAGGTGCGGGGGATGCTCCGCACTTCCCGCAGGTTGGGAGTGACGTCCTCGCCGGTCTGGCCGTTGCCTCGGGTGGCGCCGAGGACGAAGGCGCCGTCGCGGTAGACGAGGCGGACGGCCAGACCGTCGATCTTCAGCTCGGCCACCATGCGGAAGGGCTGGCCGTCCAGCAGGTCGGTGACGCGGCGGTGCCACGCCTCCAGGTCGTCGCGCCCGAAGGCGTTGGCGAGGCTCAGCATGGGGATGGGGTGCTGGACCTGGGGGAAGCGATCAGAAGCGCTGCCACCGATGATCTGGGTGGGCGATCCGGCGGTCCGGAGGGCGGGATGGGCGGCCTCAAGCTCGCGCAGTTCCTGCATCAGCGCGTCGTACTGCCCGTCGCTGATGACCGGGGCATCTTCGCTGTAATAACGCTCGTTGTGGAACCAGAGCTGGTCGCGCAGCCAACGGGCGCGTGCGGCGGGGTCGCCAGGGCCAGGCGGCGGGGTAGAAGAAATGCTCATCTGGGTCGTCCTGCTGTTCATGCCGGAGTGTTACCGATAGTATAGTCCCGGCAGGCGGGGCGGTGCACCGGAGCCGGGTGCGCGTCCCCCGATGCGTACTCTTCTGGCATCGGGAAGAGCCTGGCGACGCGGCGAGCTCGTTGACTGAAAAAGACCGATCGGGGCACGGGATTGCCACGCTGCGCTCGCAGTATCTGTGTTGGGTGTCAAGGGTGTTTCAGATAACGGGATGGGGATCGGGCTGCCACGGGGTGCCTCGGCGGGCTACGGCGTTGAGTTGCAGGAGCAGTTTGCGCATGATGGCCACCAGGGCCACCTTGCCGGGCTTGCCCCGCTGGCGCAATCGGTCGTAGCAGGCTCCCAGTCCCACCTTGCTGCGGGACACCGCCAAGCTGGCCAGATACAAGACCCGCTTGATCCTGGCGCGTCCCCCACGGGTGGCCCGATAGCCCCGTTTCTGACCACTGTCCCGAGACCAGGGCGCCACTCCGCACAACGACGCCAACGCCTTCGGGTCCCACTGACCCAACTCGGGCAGCCAGGCAATCAGCGTTGCCGCCGTCTGTATCCCCACTCCGGGCACGCTGCAGTAGAGTTCAAACTGCCGGCGAAACTCCAGGTTCTCGCCCAGCAGTTTCCGGTATTCACCCTCCAAGGCCCCAATCTCCTGATCCAGCCACTGGATGTGCCGCTCTATGGACCCCCGAGCCCCCGCTCTGCCGACCTGGGACAACCGGTTCTTCTCCTGGGTCCGCTGCTCCACCAGCTGATCCCGTCGCCCCACCAACTCCTGCAACCGGCTGCGGTCTGCGCTCTGGGCCAGCGTGGCTGGTGGTTGGAAGACCTTGCCATACTGGGACAACACCACCGCGTCCAGCCGGTCGGTCTTGGCCTGGTAACCGGAGGCCCGGGCAAAATCCCGCACCTGGTTGGGATGGGCGATATGCACCGCTATCCCGGCCTGGCGCAAGGTCTCCACCAGCAGCAGTTCATACCCGCCCGTGGCTTCGCAGATCGCCAGCGGCCCCTCCCAGCTACACAACCACTGCGCCAACCCTGCCACCCCAGCCGGAGTGTTGGCAAAACGTCGCGCTTTGCACCCGTCCACCGACACGTCCAGTTGACCTTTGCCCACGTCGATCCCGGCCATGGCTCGGCTCATCTGTCACCTCCGTCTGACCCCGTGCGATAATGCCGGCGCCCCGGCTCTCCACACTTGTCATGCGGGTCTCGTTCCCGTCTATCCGTTCGGAGCGGCCGGGCGCCTTCCGGGAGGGGTGTCCTACTGCGAGACGGCGCAGCCAGGGCTCAGGGCCCAGGCTCACCCAATGACAGACGACGCGCCCCTCCCTCTCCCCACAGATTGGCCGATCTGCAGGGCCCCTTCAACATACAAATGACATTTTTGTGAAACTGGGTACGCGTGAGATCTCCTGATCCTTGCCCGGGTCCCTGGGTCACTTCCCAAACTGTGGATGACCCGACCCCAAAACCACGCTCCTTTCCCTCCACGACTGCACCCCTCCTGTCTCCTCTACAATCGACAGATGCGGTGAACCGGCCCGACAGCCGGGACAGCGCCAACCCATCGCCGTCCGGATCCTGTACATCGACGGCACACTGCTACCGCCGGCAGCGGTCTCAAGGTATCTACCACGATGCGCCGCTTACGGCCCTTTACCTTCTTGGCCTGCTTTCCCAGTGGTCTTCGCCGACTGTCTATCGATGACAGCAGCGCCCGGACTTGCCTGGCGACCCTGAGCCTGCCGCACGCAACGCCAAGCGTACCCAGTGCGGGACGCGTGTCAGATGGCGTTGATGATCTCACGCCGAGGATGTGTGACGGGCCGGCCGCCCGGTTCGGGCGCTGGCAACAACGGTTCCGGAAGTTGCCGTTCTCGGTCGCTCGGGTCGCTGGGATAGGCTAATCGTTTCATGCCCCAACGTGATGACCAACCTCAATCTTGCAGCCCGAATACCCCCGCGCCAATTCGAACCTTAGACACCCCGTAACGCCCTATCTCGGCCCCTTGATCTGGTCCGGCAGCCACAGGGCAAGGTCCGGGAACGCGATGATCAGCCCGATCACCGCCGCCATACAGGCCATGAACGGCAGCACCCCGATGTACACGTCGTTGATGGTGCCCGTTCTAGCCACCTGACCCGTGGCATCCGCCTCCTGTTGCGCCACGTCGTGCCGCGCACCCTGCAGCACATACAGGCTCAGTCCCTGCGGCGGACTGATCTGCGCAGCCTCCAGCAGGATGATCATGATGATCCCGAACCACAGCAGGTCCACCTCGGCGGCCCGCAGCACCGGGGATATGATCGGCAGCGTGGTGAGCATCATCGAGTACGCTTCCATGAACGTGCCCAGCAGCAGGTAGAACACCACCAGGAACAGCACCAGCTGCACCGTGGTCAGGTTGAAGCTGGCCACCCACTCCGCCATGGTGATGGAGATGCGCAGGTAGGCGAAGGCGAACTGCAGCGTGAACGCCGCCATGAGGATGAACAGGATCATCGCCGAGGAGCGGGCCGCCGACCCGCACGCCTCCAGCGTCATCGTGCCCATGAACCGGCAGTAGTTGCGCAGGCTTTCGCCATCGAACCGGTGCCGCTCGCGCCAGCCCTCCAGCGTTCCCCGCACTTCCGGCGACAGCCGGCCGGCTATGCCGCTTCCCAGCAGCAGACCGGCGATGTTTCCGGCGAACAGCCGCACGAAGTTGTAGATGATCGCCAGGGCCATCGCGCCGGCCACCCCGAAACCCGCCGCCTCCGAGGGCGTCGCCCACCCGAGGTAGATGCTGCCCAGCACGATGAATATCAGCGCCATGACCGGCACCATCAGCACCGTGAACAGCAGCCGCTCCGTCCAGCCTTCCCAGGTCCAGAACCGTCCCTGCTGCTGCCGGGGCGCGATGGCCGGCCAGATTACCGACGCCACGCCGATCATCAGCATGAACACCAGCGCCAGCAGTATCCCCGGGATGAAACCCGCCAGGAACAGCCGCCCGATGGACTCGCCCACGGTGAGCCCGTAGAGCACCAGCAGGATGCTCGGCGGAATCAGTATGCCCAGCGTGCCGCCGGCGGCCAGCGAGCCGACCACCAGTCGCTCCTGGTAACCCTGCGCCCGGAACGAGGGCAACGCCACCCGGCTCACCGTGGCGGCGGTGGCGATGCTGGAGCCGGCGCACGCGGCGAACACCGCGCAGGAGGCGATGTTGGTGTGCATCAGCCCGCCCGGGATGAAGTCCACCCACCGGGACAGGGCGCGGTACATCAGGTCGGCAAAGCCTCCCCGCAGCACGATCTCGCCCATCAGGATGAACAGCGGGATCGCCACCAGGTTGACGTTGGTGTTGGTCTCCCACGCCCGGTTGCCCATGATGTTCCAGACCGGGTTGTCCGAGAACAGGTTGAGCAGGATCAGCGCCAGCGACCCCAGCGCCCCGGCCACATACATGCCGGCCAGGAACATGACCCCCATCAGGACGAATGCGACGGCGATGAGCATGGGTCGGTCGGGCTTATCTCAGAGCGGGATGTCGAATGCACAGAAAAACCCCGTCGTGCGACCTCTTACCGATCTGGCGCGGAGCCTGCGGTATTGGGGCCGCGGCGACAGGGTGAAAAACCTGCGCAATATTAGCCGACAGCGTGAACACTGTCTAGCAGAGTATCGTCCCGCCAGGGCCTTTTCAAAACGGGGTTCCCGTCCCGCTCATGGTGAGCCTGTCGAACCATCGGGGCGTCCTTCGACAGGCTCAGGATGAGCGGAAAGGGGTTGAAGGGTGACTTTGCACAAGCCCTGCCGTATCGTGGCCGTGCCGGGAGTAACGCAGCGCGAACCCGAAGTCTTCAGGGCGCGCGACGGGCGATCGCCGCGAGACAGTGGGCCTACGCTCGGCAGCAGGTGAACCGGCACGTGGTCAGGCCATACCAGCATCTCAGGCAGAAGCAGACCAGCGCCGATTGGCCCCCTTGCTCACGCTCGTGCTCATCTGCGTGTTCATCATCGTGGTCGTGGTGCCCCGAGAGATTCTCGATGCCTTCCTTGATGAAGAACGGGATCAGCAGCAGGGCTGCGACCGGGTCCGCCCACCACCAGGAGAGCAGGAAGTTGAGCCCCAGACCGACCAGTATGGCCAGGTCCTGTAGATCGCAGAACAAGCTTTCCACCGCCTCTGCACGCAGGGCGCGGGACTGCATGCGCGCGGCGATGCGCATCTTGGCCACGTAGAGAATGCTCATCACCACGGCGCTGGCCACCGCGATTCCGATGCCCGCGAGGCTCGGCTGCGGCTCGGGCAACCATCCCCCCAGGCTGACCACCGCGTGCAGCCCGACGTACCCCGCCAGGACAAAGAAGGTGATCCCGACCAACCGTTGCGCCCGCCGCTCGGCCGCCTCGTTCTCGTGCTCCTCTCCCTCTTGTCGCAGTCTCCACACCAGCACCCCGCCGGCGAAAAGCTCGATGATACTGTCGAGACCGAAGGCAAACAGAGCCACGCTGCCCACTCGGGCGCCGGCCCAGAAGGCAACCACAACCTCGACCAGGTTCCACGCCAGTCCGATCGATACCAGGACCAGGGCGGCTCGGCGAAGGTTGTCGGTTTGAAGCATGTGGAGCGTTTCACCCCTTGATCAATTCGACCGAGCGGATCGCTAACTGCGTTTATTGAAACCGTCGGTCTCCGCCCAGTCTAACAGGGAACAGGCGATTTGGCTCCGCATACCCCGCCACACCGAGCCGGAACTATTCCGCTACTGACCGCGTCTGGCTGGTCGAAGCCCGGGCCTGAATGCTGCGCGGCAGAGGATCGGATGGCTAGATGCCGTATCCTCGAAACAGCTCCCGGGCGGCCAGCTTCTCGTCCAGCGATCCGAAGGCCATGGTGTAGTACCCGCGGTAGCCGGCGTCTTCCAGACGGCGGAACGTGGCCGGAAAGTCGATGTTGCCCTGACCGGGAAGCAGATGCACCTCAACCTCCCCGGTGTTGTCGGCCAGCCGCACCTCCCCGATGCGTCCCACGTCGAGGGAGTCGATGAACCCGTTGATGCCCTCGGGCACCAGGTTGGCGTGGTTCACCGTGAACGCCCAACCGAACCGGTCCGACGGAATGGCGCCGAAGAAGTAATGGCACTCCTCCACCGTGTGACCCAGGTAGTGCACCTCGGCGTTGTCCGGTTCCCAGTTCAGGTTCTCAAAGAAGAGCGACACGCCGCTGCTTTCCGCATAGTCCACCGCCCGCAGCAGCCGGTCCCGTGCGGCCTCCATGCGGGCGTCGATAGCCGAGCTGAAGTGCATCCCGCCGTGCACCACCACCCCGTGCGCGGTGATGCGACGGGCCAGGTCAATGTTGCCCCGCAGGTAGGCATCCACGCCGTCGCTCACGTGGGGCGCGAACTCTGCCACGTTCACCGACGACGCTGTGTGCACCGTGACCGCGATTTCGTTCTGGTCCATCACGGTGCGTGCCGCGCGCAGGCGGTCGTCCGGCCAGTTGTCCACACGGTTGGCGCCCGTTTCGGCCGAGAAGTCCAGGTAGTGGATGCCGTGCTCAGTGGCGAATTCCAGCGACTCCTCCAACGGCGTCGCCCCGCCGTCGTAGCCAATGCGATCAATAAAGTCCATCGTGCCGTCCCTCCGGTCCGATGCAACAGACCCGCTCGTGCGGGACGGGCGCAACGCCGATCCCGCATGGACCCGTATCCTCGTGGTCTTCTATTCAGTCAGTTCAGCCTCCGGCAGATGCTCCGGTATCCAGGTGCGCAGCAGGTCGCCCAGTTCTTCCCGGCACTCGTCCAGGCGGTGCTCTGCGCCCTCGTACAGCACCAGTTCCTTGGGTTCTTTGGCCCAGTCGTGGATGGCCACCGCGCACGAGAAGGGCAGGCGCGTATCCGCCTTGCCGTGCACCACCAACAGCGGTTTGGGCGCGATCATGCCGGCCCCCTGGGCCCCGTAGGTCTGCGGCGACAGCGACACCACGCCGGCGATGTTGTCGCTGACCGCGCCGGCCGCGATGACCACCGCGCCCCCGAAGGAGTGTCCCACCACGATGGGCGGTCCATGCCCAGTCGCGCGCAGGAAGTTGCAGCCCGCCACCAGGTCCAGGGCGCACTCCTGGATGTCATTGGGATAACGGTAGTCCATCCGCAGGGACGTGATGCCTTGGCCGGTCATCTCCTCCGCCAGCTCGGCGTACAGCCCGCTGCCCGGCCCACCAAACCCGCCCCGGGCTCCGCAGACCCAGACCACGGCTCTCGTGGTCTCCTCCGCGGCGTGCAGGATGGCCGGAATGTCGCCCCGGTTGGTGCAGATCATCAGACCCTGGCCGGCCTCTCCTTCGTGGGGCGGGCCGACCATGACCTTTTCGATCATCATGCCGATGCGGTTTTCCGGTTGTTGCTCGCCCGAGCCGGATTGAGTGGTCATGTCGCCGCCTCTCGTGGGTCGATTGGTCGCGCCAATATAACACGGGCTTCCTGTTGCTACGGGGAACTGTTTCTCCAGCAGGGGAATGGGTACCCGCGTGCTATACTTCGGCCGACGCCGACCCGGACGGATGAGCGTGGAATGTCCGCTATTTCCACCACCCAATCCTTTCTCCCGTTCGATTCAACAGATACACGGCATGGGCTCGGCATACCAGGGAGGACCATAGATGGCGACGGTAATGGAACGCAGGATTCGCGGCCGCGAACGCCAGGAGATTGCTGACGAGTTGAGCCGCCGCGTCGACGGCGAGGTGCGTTTCGACCCACACTCCCGCCTGCTCTACAGCACCGACGCCAGCATCTACCAGATGGAACCGGTGGGCGTGGTGATCCCGCGCTCCTCCGCCGATGTGCAGGCCGTGGTCGAGTTCGCCGCCCGCGAAGGCATCCCCGTGCTCCCCCGCTCCGGCGGCACCAGCCTCGCCGGCCAGACCGTCAACCACGCCATCGTCATGGACTTCAGCAAGTACCTGAACAACGTCCTCGAGGTGAACGCCGAAGAGCAGTGGGCCCGCGTCCAACCTGGCATCATTCTGGACCAACTCACCCGCCAGATGGGGCCGCACGGCCTCCAGTACGCTCCCGACCCAACCACCGCCAACCGGGCCTGCGTCGGCGGCGGCATCGGCAACAACACCTGCGGCGCCCACTCTGTCATCTACGGCAAGACCCTGGATCACATCCAGGAACTGGACGTGATTCTCTCCGATGGGTCCACCGCCCACTTCGGCGAACTCACGGCTGCCGAGCTGGAATCGCGCGTCAGCGCCTCCGGTCTGGAGGGCGACATCTATCGAGGCGTGCTGCGTATCGCCCGCGAGCAGAAGGACGAGATCGACCGCACCTACGCCAAGATCCAGCGCCGGGTCAGCGGCTACAACCTGGACGAGTTCATCCTGGATGACGCTTACGGGGGCGGTCCGGTGAACCTGGCCCGCATGGTTGTGGGTTCCGAGGGCACCCTGTGCGTGGTTACCGAGGCCAAGGTCAACCTGGTGCCGAGGCCCACCATGACGTCGCTGTCCGTGCTGCACTTCCGCACCATCTACGACGCCAGCGAGGCCACCACCCGCGTCCTGCGCCACGAGCCGTCGTCCATCGAGCTGATCGACAAGATGGTCCTCGACCGTTCCCGCGAAGCCATGGGAACGGCGCGGCTTCCCGGTTTCGTGGAGGGCGATCCCGGGGCCATGCTGGTGGTCGAGTTCTACGGGGAAACCGAAGCCGAGCTGACCGCCAGGATGGACGGCCTGAAGGCCGACATCGGTCTCGCCTACGCCTGCGTCAACATCCTGGACCGGGCCGGCCAGGCCGCCGTGTGGAACCTGCGCAAGGGCGGTCTGGGCCTGCTCATGAGCACCCGCGGCGACGCCAAGCCCATACCCTTTGTGGAGGATCCCGCCGTCGACCCATCGGTCATGGGCGAGTTCGTCCGCCGCTTCGACGAGATTGTCACCGACCACGGCACCACGGCCGGCTACTACGGCCACGCCTCCGTGGGATGTCTCCACATCCGTCCCCTGGTCAGCCTGAAAAACCAGGACGGCATCGACAAGATGGTGTCCATCGGCGAGGCGGTCTCCGACCTGATCAAGGAGTTCGGCGGCTCCATGAGCGGCGAGCACGGCGACGGCATCGTGCGCGGCGTCTGGACCCGCAAGATGTTCGGCGACCAGATCTACGACGCTTTCCGCGAGCTGAAGCAGACCTGGGATCCTCAGGGCATCATGAACCCGGGCAAGATCATCGACACCCCGCCCATGACGGAGAACCTGCGCTACGGCGTCGCCTACCAGCCCCAGGCGCTGGACACCACGCTGGACTTCTCCCGGGACTTCGGCTACGCCGGCGCGGTGGAGATGTGCAACGGGATGGGCGCCTGCCGCAAGCTGGACGGCACAATGTGCCCGTCCTTCATGGCCACCCGCGACGAGGAACACTCGACGCGCGGGCGCGCCAACCTGCTCCGCGCCGCCCTCTCCGGCCGCATGCCCGATGGCGCAGAGAGCTCGATCACCGACCATCGCCTCCACCAGGCCCTGGACCTGTGCCTGGAGTGCAAGGCCTGCAAGGCCGAGTGCGAATCGGGCGTGGACATGGCCAAGCTCAAGTACGAGTTCCTGGACCACTACCATAAGGAGCATGGGGTACCCCTGCGCTCCCGCTTCTTTGCCAACATCAACGGCCTGAACAAATTGGGCAGCCGGTACGCTCCCATCACCAACTGGCTGGCCGGTTCCGCGCTGGGCAAGTCCCTGGCGTCGACCTTCCTGGGCATCAGCCCTCAGCGTCAGCAGCCTTCCTTCGCATCGAAGTCGCTGCCCGACTGGTTCGCGCAGCGCGACCGGAACGGCCACGGCGAGGCCAGGCACGGGACGGTCGCCCTCTACAACGACACCTTCATGAACTACAACTACCCCGAGATCGGCATCGCCGCCGTCGAGGTGCTGGAGGCGGCCGGCTACCGGGTGGAACTGGTCAACGGCGGCTGCTGCGGCCGCCCCATGATCTCGAAGGGCCTGCTGGATCAGGCCCGCGACCAGGCCCGCGCCAACATCGACGCCCTGTACGCCTACGCCAGCCAGGGCATCCCCATCGTCGGCTGCGAGCCCAGCTGCCTGCTCACCCTGCGCGACGAGTACCCCGAGTTCGTTTCCGATGACCGCGCCCGGGCCGTGGCGGAAAACGCGTTCCTCATCGACGAGTTCCTGGCAACCGCGAAGTCGGAAGGCCGGCTGGACCTGGAGTTCTCCGGCCTGGAGAAGCAGGTGCTCTTCCACGGCCACTGCCACCAGAAAGCCATGGTTGGAACCGCCAGTTCGCTGGCGATGCTCAACATGCCGTCGGGCTACCGGGCGGAACTGATCAACGCCGGCTGCTGCGGCATGGCCGGCTCCTTCGGCTTCGAGAAGGAGCACTACGACATCTCAATGCAGATCGGTGGACTTTCCCTATTCCCGGCCATCGCCGCCAAGCCCGACGCCGAGGTCGCGGTCATGGGCGTGTCCTGCCGCCAGCAGGTGGAGCACGGCGCCGGACGCCGGGCGCGTCACCTGGTCGAGGTGCTGCGGGACGCAGTGGTGACGCAGTCGAATTAGCGAACCAACGCCGGCGCTCGTGGGCACGCCACAGCGCGGGGCTGGCTCTCGCCGACTGTCCGCTGGTAGCGCGCGCACTCCCAGGGGGAGACCTGGGCGGAACGCCACCGCCAGTACATGCGGGCGGGATCGTAGTCGCCGCCTGTCGGTTTGGGCGATACGCCCATCGGCGCATCCGACGGCGTAACCACCGGCCGGTCGAGCGGCGGTTGGCTGTTGCCGACGACCACAATGTCTTGGCGATACCGGGGTATCGACGACAGGTCGGCCGCCGATGTGGGTTCAGCAAAAACCGACGGCCGCACAGCGCTGCCAAAACCGACAGTAATATCGCGGTCGGTCAGTAGGTGGACGGGCGCCAGGTCCGAGCGGTCGTTACTGGGGTCCGTGTCGTATTTCGCGTCGACGCGAGCCAGTAATTCGTAACCGCCCACCGGGTAGCGCAATGTCTTCCACGTGAACTCCACTTCTCTGAACTCTCCCGGTTCCAGGCTTGCGGCTTGCTCGTACATTGCATCAGGATTGGCGCCGTTCAACAGGTAGACCGTGCCACGGCCCGGGTATGGCCCCTGGTTCTGCAAGACGACGGTTATCTCGACCCAATCGCCTTTGACAATCGGATGCAATGGATCCGGTGTCTTGAAATCGAGGACGGCAAAGTCGACTTCCGGCGGCAACAACTCGATCTCGAACTCTCTTACGGCTCCCGCCACACCGGGTATCCGCACGCGGAACAAGTGGTCGCCAGGCTCGTAGCGGCTGGTGCGCCATAGGAATTCAGCCGAGCCGACGGCTCCAGGCAGCACGCGGGGCCGCCGCGTTTCCGGTTGCCTGTCCCCCGAAGGGAAGTGCAGCGTGACCGGGATGTTCGCCGCAACGAGCCCGTCGTTGCGCACGCTCACCATGATGCGCACAGGCTCGCCCACCACCGGGGAATCAGGACTCCATGAGATATCCAATATCGAAGCAATCAGGTTGGCAGCGATGAGCCTGATCTCGATGGTGGCGGACGTGCCCAACTCCGCGATGTTGTATTCCGCAAGCAACTCAGCGGTCAGGGCATGAATACCGGGATCGTAGTTGCCCGTCTTCCAAACAAACTCGACGCGTGCTATTTCGCTTGGCGCGATCCGCGGAGATTTTCGCTCTGGCTGCTTGTCGCTCGACGGGAAGGTGAGTCGCACCGGCACGTTCAACGCGGACGGGCCATTGTTGATCACGTCCACCCAGATTTTCACGGTTTGGCCCTGGACTGCCGTCTCACTCGGCTCGGACCCCATGCTGACGATGGAGACGTCAACTCTCGGCGGGAATAATTCCACCGTGAACTGGTGAGTCGAAGGCGGATCGCCCACCACCTCAACAGCGAAAACGTGGTCACCGGGTTGGTATCGGCTGGCGCGCCATAAGAATTCAGCCGAGCCGACGGCTCCCGGTTCCACGCGTGGGCGCCGCGTTTCCGGTTGCCTGTCCCCCGAAGGGAAGTGCAACGTGACCGGTATGTTCGCCGCGACGAGCCCGTCGTTGCGCACGCTCACCATGATGCGCACAGGCTCGCCCACCACCGGCGTTTTGGGCGTCCAAGAGATACCTGCTATCGACGCGATCAGTTGAGCAGGGACGAGCCTGATCTCGATGGTGGCGGACGTGCCCAACTCCGTGATGTTGTATTCCGCAAGCACCGCGGCGGTCAGAAGGTGAACACCAAGGTCGTAGTTGGCAGTTTTCCACTCGAACCAGAGCCTCGCGATTTCGCCCGGCTCTATGCGCGAAGATTTTCGTTCTGGCTTCTTGTCGCTCGACGGGAAGGCGAGATGAACCGGCACATCCAACGCCGAGGGGCCGTTGTTGATCACGTCCACCCAGATTTTCACTTCCTGGCCACGTACCACTGTCTCGCTGGGGTCGGAACCCATGCTGACGATGGAGACGTCGACTGTCGGCGGCAGCAGTTCGATGGCGAACTCGTGCGCAGATGGCGGTTCGCTTGCCACTTCCACTCTGAAATCGTGCATGCCCGGATCATACTGGCCGGTGTGCCAGGTGAACACGGCTTCGCCCATATCCCCGACATCTACACGGGGACTGCGAGGTTCGGGCTTTCTGCCGCCCGGCGGGAAGTGCAACGTAACCGGGATGTTGGCAGCGATTCGGCCGTCGTTCCGTACGGTCACCGTAATGGTCGCCGGTTCTCCGACACGTGGGGCTTCAGGGCTGACCGCAAGGTCCACGATCGTCGCGTTGATTATCAGGGGCGTCAGAGTGAATCCGATTTCATCCGTGGTGGGTCCCAGCGTGATGTTGTCATCCAGCAGGATCGCCGCCGTCAAGGTATGATCGCCAGGCTCGTAGTTGCCGGTTCTCCATTCGAACCGGACCCTCGCGGTTTCGCCCGGGTCTACGCGTGGCGACGAAGTCGCAGGACGCTTGCCGGCGGACGGGAACGTGAGCCGAACCGGGACGTTCAGGGGGACCGGCCCGTCGTTCCGCACTTCAACCCAGACCTCCACCGGCTCGCCGACCATCGCGGTTTCGACCGGGTATGTGCCCATGCCGACAATGGCCACGTTTTCTACGGTGGGCAGCAGGTCAATTGTGAACCGCCGTTGCGGAGTGTCGACGGCCGCCACCTCCACGCGAAACTGATGCGTACCGGCAGCGTAGCGGCTGGTCAGCCACTCGAACGTCGCCGTACCAGTCCCGCCCGGAGCCACGTGCGGCTGCTTGGTTTCAGGCTGTCTGCCGCCCGGCGGAAAGTGCAGCGTGATCGGGATCCTGGTCGCAACCGCCCCGTCATTGCTGACCGTCACCGCTATCGAAATCGGCTCGCCCACCGAAGGGAACTCCGGATACGGCGCGACGTCGACGATCGTGGCTGTGATGGTCAGAGGGCTGAGTTGGAAGGGAAGCTCCGCGGACGTTTCCCCACTGGTGATGTTGTGCTGCTCCGGCACCGTAGCGGCAAGCATGTGCTCGCCGACCGCGTAATCTCTGGTTTTCCAGGTGAAACGGGTTTTCTCAGTCGACCCTGACGGCACTGGAGGATAGTGGGTCTCCGGGTTCTTGGTCTGGGACGGGAACTGTAACGTTATAGGCACGTTGACGGTGGCCGGCCCGTTGTTTTGCACCTCGACCTCGATGGTGACCTCTTCGCCCTGCATCGCGGTCTCACCGGTCAAGGCGTGGATGTCCAATATCTCGGCGTCAATGTGAAAGGTCACCTCAGACCTGACGGTGGCGATGGCGCCTAAATTCGGCGAAGAGGCGACCAGACTCAGCGTGTGCGGTCCCAACATTCGCCCCGATGCCGGGACAGGCCATGAAATCTGCACTTCGGATTGACCGTCTGGCGCCAATTCATCGAGAGTTTTGGTCACGGCCGGTTCGGATTCGTCGCCTACATATAATTCCAAGTCCAGGACGAGGGCTATTTCGCTTTTATTGTGGACCGCGAGGGACACTGTGGCGGCGTCGCCCAGGATCACGACGTCGGGCGAAACGGAGACGACCAGCATCTCAACATGTACCATCGGGCCTGCCCGGGTAATTTCAAAAGTCGCAACGTCGTTTTCGGCGGACTGATCGACAGCAGCCGAGAGCAGGACTTCGATGGTGTGGACGCCTGGCAGTATGTCCCGCAGCGGCACTTCGACGGTCTCCATCCGGGTTTGGCCCGCTGGAATGACCACCGTGTGCCAGTACATTTCTCGCGGGTCGGTGCCGTCGTCGGGCGCCAGGAAGAACCGCACGGTGATCGGCTCTGCGGTCGGTCCGTCATTGGCTACTTCAACAGCGACTTCTACGGTTTCGGCGGCGAACGGCAACGCAGTCTGTAGCGGGTTGGCCGATACCATCCGCACATCCACCGTTCCGAATTCCGGCTCGACCATTGATTCGACCGTGCTGGCTTTGTTGTCGGTGTGTTCTTCGACACGTACAACAACATCGTCGGAGTGGACGACATTGATCAGGTTTGTGGATGCGTTGGAGTTGTTGGTTTCGTCGACATCGACGAAACCGCTCGGGCTTGCTACGGTGACCAAAGCCTCGATGAGTTGGTCGCTCAAGGCTGGGAGCGTCGGGATGGTCCACGCGATTTCTCCCTCCACCTTGCCGCCCAACGGGACGGTGCAGTTCGCAAAACAGACAGCACTGACGCCGCTGATAGCCTGGGCTCCGGGTCCGCTCATAGTGAGGGCGAGAGTGAGATCAGTCTGACAGCTGAAATTGTAGATGCTGTAGGCAATCCTCATCGTCTCGCCGACGTAGTAATTCGGTGGCGAGCGTATTTGGTCGCTCGAGTCCCTGATGTCAGTAACCCGGACCCGCACGTCCTCTATGCAGGTGTCCACATCGTGAGCGCTATCAAATGCCGACCGGAAGAGCTCAAACTCGAGCAACTCCTCGTTGTCATAGTCAGTGGTGTCCTCGGGAAGTTCGGCGGCGACTTTCAGCTCGTGCCTTCCCACGGTTTCGCCGGTGGAGTCCCATAGGAGCGTCACTTCCGCGCTGGATCCGGGTTCGATGGACGGCGACGTTTCTCTCGACGCAGCCGTCGTCCCTTGATCACTTGCAACCAGATAGAGGGCCACCGGCACTTCCACGGGAACCTCGCCGTGGTTGGTGATAGTGGCAGTCACTTCCAGCGTTTGACCGATGGCGGCCACGTTCCGTTCAATGGTCGCTCCCGTGAGCGCAACTGCCATCGCCGGAGCACGGAGCGGCACGCTTAGCGGTACATCATCGTTCGCATCGCTGCTGTAGCCGGCTACATTGGCCACGATTTTCAGTTGGTGAACGCCGGGTTCGTCGCCGGCGGTATCCCACACCAAGGTAGCCACGGCCTTCTCTCCGGCCGGGATCGACGCGATTGTCGCGCAGCCGTTCTGCTTCTCCGCTTCTTTGCCTTCCTCACTCTCGCAATCCCCGTCGCCATCCAGATTGACCTCTACGTCGGTAACCTCGGCAATGCTCTCGTTGAGCACCTGGACGTTGATCGACACCGGGATTCCCGCAATGTTGTCCGCGGATGCCGGCGTTGCCGATGTCAACGCTATGGGATTGCGAATCGTTACGTTGACCGACTGATAGTCATCTCCATCGGGAACCTGTCCGTCCGCCCTGACGGCGACGGATAGTTCAACTTGGCCCGCATCCCGCCCCGCCGTGTCCCACCGGATAGTCGCGTTGGCGGTATCGCCGGTGGCCACAGATGCGAAGTCCACGGCGGCAAGAGTGTCGTCAGTCCCCGATTCGTACAACCCAACCGTCACGTCGGTCAGTTCACCCGTCCCCACGTTTCCCACTTGAGCCGTGAACTCGACGGTATCGCCGGTCACCGCTTCTGCGCTCGTCGGGGAGACGTCTTTCAGCAGGAGCCAGTTCAGTATTTCAATGTTCGTTGAGACCGTGTTGTTGGATGCGTCCGTGTCGCCGAACGTTCCGACGACCACTTTCAGCTCGTAGCGGCCAACTGCAATATCGCCGGTGTCCCAATCGAATGCCCCGGTTACTGAATCGCCGACGGCTATGGTCGGTACGGTCCTCGTATCCTCAGATTCCGCCTCCCCTCGTTCTTCGCCTTCCGCTGTGACGTACAGACTGACCGTCACGCCGCCTGTATCGCTCTCTCCCGAGTTGGTCACGGTAAACGGCACGCTGATCGCATTTCCTTTGACCGCCGACGCAGCCAATGAGTTCGTGAAACGCAGCTCGATGTCCACCGGATCATGCAAGGTGAGCGACACGGCCGCGCTGTCATTGCTGGAGTCATCGTCGTCAGCAACGGTCGCGACCGCACGTACGCTGTGTGTGCCTGACGCTGCTCCCGCGGTATCCCACGAGATGATGACGGTCTCCGTACCGCCTACGGCTATTGTGCTAGGGGTCGCCAAGCCCAACGCCTCAGCATCTTGTCCTTTGTATAGGGAAACGGTCGGGGCAATCGCGACATCGCCGTCATTTTCCAACGCGACGGTGAAGTCCACCGTGTCCCCGACGACCGCTTCAGTTGCCGACGCCAGTATTCCGGTGATGGCTACGTCCGTGGAGGGCTTCCGAAGTGTCACGGTGACCGTCTTGCCGTCATTGGCAGAGTTGCCGTCTCCCTCCGATTGAACGACCACGCGCAGATTGTGTTCTCCCGCGTCCACCCCGTCAGTGCCCCAGGAGAGCGTGACTGTGCTCTCTGCATCAGCAGCCAGACCCGAGACATCTGCTGAATCCAATTCGTCGGAATCGGCGCCCCGGTCGAGCACAACGGAGGCGTCCGCCTCGACATCGCCCTCGTTCCGGATGACGACGGTGAAATCAATATCATCCCCGGTCAAGGCAGCCGTCTTGGACGCCGTGGCCGATTTGATGCCGACATCCACCGTGGATACGTCATTGACGATGTTTATGCTCTCGGTCGAAGTGCCGCTGTTGTTGCTCGTATCGGTGTCGCTGAAGCCTGACGGTGCGTCGATAGTGACGGTGGCAACCACCTTTTCGCTGGTGGCGTTGGGGTGCTTGCTAAGATCCCATTGAACTGTGCCATATTCCGACGACCCTGCCGGGACATTACACCCGTCAGCACAAGGCGCGGTAGCGCCATCCGCGTCGTGAATTGCCGCCTCGCTCACTGATCCTGTTAGAGTCACGGTGACGGTTACATCGCCACAGCTATTGTTGGTGACGGTATAAGCGATCCAGATGTCGTCGCCGTCGGCATAGTCGGGAGGATCCGCCAACGTGTAGGTAAAACCTTCCCAAACTGCATCAACCGTGATGCTCACGTCGTCAACGCAGGACTGATGTGCCGTCGCGCTTTCCGCAATTTCGGCGGGGAGTAAGGCCGTCCCGTTGGCGAGATTGGACCACGCCGTCACCAAGACCACGCAACTGGCTATTGCCGCCAGGATCAGGGTTGGAGAACGGACAGCGCCCACGAACAAGCCCAACAAGGTACTGGCTGATTCAGGTCCCACGCCACGGTCAGGAACCCGGCTTGGTGTACACCAGCATGACCGCGCCGGTTGCGGTTGCCCCGGCATCGACGTCGACCGTAACCTCGTAGAGTTGACTGGCGTCGCTTGTCCGTTGCAATGCAAATCCCGAGATAGCCAACCGGGAAGGCTCCTGGACCGAGGCGACCGCCCTGCCGTCAACCGCCAGTTCGGCGGTAACCGCAGTCTGTCCGGGAGACGGGACGCTGGTAATCAAGACTAACGCCGAAGCCAGGATGTTTTCGATGGTCGGCGGCACCACGAACCTGACCGGATCGGACGTGCCTCCATCGGACTCATGGCTGAACAACACGAAAGCGTTATTCTCTGGGTGTTGCCAGTGGTAATAGCCAACCGTGCTGTCATCCGCCGCGACGATTTCAGGCACGTCCTGCCTGGCGACGGTCAACACTTCGTTAATTACCAGCACCAACAGGTTTTGATCCAAATCGCTGGCCTGTTGGTTCAATGGATCGTACCGCCAGATGCCAGCGGCGGGATCGTCGGCCGGCAGATAGGCAACGACCCACCCACGATCATCGTAGTAAACCGTGATCTTCTTTGGAGGTACCACGCTGCCGAGGCTCCGCGCCACCGCCATCGGCAACTCAACTATGCCGAAATTGCTCCCTGAATCCACGTGCCGGCCGGCCGCCGTGCGGTGCCCGTTGGATTCGTAGGGATCTTCAAGCAGGGCATCGGTGATAGCCGTTACGTGGAGCCGTGGACGGAGTTCATTTGACCCGTCTCCCTCAGAGTGATCGGGCACTCTATGGTGCGCGGAAAAGCCCGCATCTTCTTCCCGAAAAGCCGTCGTATCGTCTCCTTGGGCAGTGGAGAGCAACTCGTCAGGCTCCGCCAAGTCCCGAACCGTGGCGACAGCCGCGGCCCCCCGACCGGTTTCTGCTGGCCCTACGTTGAACAGGCAGAGCAGCAGCGCCGTCGACACAGCAATGGCTACACGGACCCAGAGCAAACGATTGAAAAATAGTTCTCGACATGACGTGTTTTGATGTCTCATACGCAAAAACCGGCCGACTTCGTTAAAAAGTGTGTGGAATTGGCAAACTAATGGCTTGATGTTTCACGATATTGGTGTGAACACCCTGTAATTGTGGCTTGCCACTAGTTGGGCGGTGCGGGATAATAGCCGCGGAATCTCCGAAAGTCTGTGCAAAAACCAAATTGCACATGTCACTGTCATAGCGTGCAGAAACATGGGACTGGAACGTGAGGACCGCCGGTTGAGAGCCGCCCAGGTGGGCATGCTCATGAGGGCCTACCGCGAGTCCTTCACGCAGGCTGACGGCCGTAAGGGGCTCACTCAGGAAGAGTTGCTCGGCCGCATGGCGGATGTGGACGGCCAGTACGGGGAGCGGTACAGCCATAGCACCGTGTCCCGCTGGGAATCGGGCGCCACGCGTCCTACCAAACAACGTTTGGTGGCTTTCGGGAAAGCCCTCGAACTGTCATCTGTGGAGGTCGAGGGGCTGATAACCCTGGCCGGTTTGGACAGCGGTGATCCGTCCGGCGTGCCTCACCAAGGGTCTGCTCCAGATAGCTCAGGCGTGGGCATCGCCGATGGTTCCAGGGACGGGCTGGCGAACTTGGACGCCGCGGGCTCGCCGACCAGGGACAGATTGGTCGCTTCATCCAATCTGTCCGACGCGATCCGTTTTTGCCTCTCTCGCTTCTTGCTGCCCGGCGTGTGTGTCGCCGGCGGCGGCTATGCCCTGTCGTCCCTTGGCTGGACCGCAGACTGGATATTGACCTTCTTCATCGCCATCGTCATGGGGCTGGTGCTGACCCAGGGATTTCTCCGCATGCGCAAGGGGGATCAGCTGCGGGAATTCTTCTTCGTGTCGCTGTTCTTCCTCCTGAGCACTCCGTTGCTGCAGATGCCCCTGATCCGCATGGACAACTACGGCTTCTACACCATCAACGATTTCGCGGGTACGCCGATCCCTTGCCTGCTGGCCCTGATGGTGAACCTGGCCCTGGCTCTGATTGCAGGGCTCATGTTCGACTTCTTGTGGAAGTGGCAGTACTCCAAAGAGGTCAGCGAGAGGAGAGCGCCGCAGAGGGCGGCCTGGGTTGCCCTTCTGCCACTGGTTTTCGTCTACTGTTGCGTCATGGTCATCTCCAACGTCGGGTCATGGCTCCATCTGACGGTTGTTTTGCCCGTTCTGGGCGTCGTGTTCATCACCCTGTTGGTGCTTCGCGACCCGGTGATCACGCCGCGCGAACGCGACCTGCGGTTCCTGCTCTGGGCGGTGGTGACGGCGATTATCGTTCTGTCCGCATTGGGCGGAGCCGCCATCCTGACTCTCTACATGGCTCCCAGTTCGCTGCCCGAGCCGGACCACAACCTCCTGTATTCCTGGGATATCGATTTCGCCGCGCTGGGATACACGCAGGACGAGTTGACGGAGAGGCTGCATCTCGGATTTATCTGGGTTGCCCTGTCCAATTTCGTCTACGTCGTGGTCGTTATCGGAGGAAACCTCATCGTTGCCATCTACAGGCGCGGCGATGGCAATGGGCCCCAGCCCGCCGTCATAATCTCGGAGTTGTCCGATCCGGGGTCATCCGAACCGGATCCACAATCCGAGCAAGTGAAGTCCCTCTTTATCCCCAGGCTTTTTAGAAATCGCCCAGGCAGCGCCCGAGCAACCTGAAACGACGCTCCAGGCGCTCCGTACGCAGACCCGGCCCGCGCGCCTCGCCAACCAAGCGGCGAAACGCGCGGGATTTTCATGACATCCCGGCACGTCATGCGAACGTCTGTGCTGTTATCTTGTGACGCATGGACACCGCAGTCGGATGCCTGCTGGTTACGCACTTTCCCGTAAAGGCCGAACTGGCGCGACGGCCTGATCTGGTTGGCCGCGCAGTGATAGTGGCCACCGGAGACACCGGTCGTCGCCTGGTGGTCGATGCTTCACCGGAGGCCAGGGGCGTTCGCGCCGGGCAGACGTTGTCTGAGGCCCTGTCATGGTGCGCTGATGCGGTAGTTTTACCCGTTGATGAGCAGTATTTGTCGTCGTTCAACGATGACCTGATGCTCTCGCTGTTTCAGGTTATGGACCGAGTGGAGCCGGACGGATACGGTCGCTTCTACCTGGACCTGACCGGGATGGCGGCCATGCGTGGCGGAGCGTTGGGTCTGGAGGCGGCGATACTGTCGACGATTGATGCCAGTCTGCAACCCCGGCTGGGGTTGGCGTCAGGCAAGTTGCCCGCGTACTGCGCGGCGGCCAGCGCCGAGCCGGGCAAGGGGTTCACCGCCCCCGGGAACGTTGCCCGATGGCTGGCAACCTGGCCGGCGTCGTGGCTTCCGCTGGACCCGGAGACCACGGCGCGGTTGCGCGGTTTTGGCATCGCCACGATGGGCAGCGTGGCCGCGATGCCGGCTCACGTCCTGGCGGATTTTCTGGGTGTCGTTGGATACCGAACCTGGAAGCTGGCCCAGGGCATTGATGATAACCCGGTGGTTCCGGCGACTCTGCCGGAGGTGCTTCACGAGCGAATGGAGTTCCCGTTTCCGGTGGATACGGTTTCCGGTTGGGAAGCTGGGGTTCGTCTGTTGTCCGAGCGCATTTGGAATACTCCGGGCCTTCGGGGGAAAGGGGTAACGGAAGTGTCAATTGAAGGCGAGCTTTCACCCAATGGCGTTTGGCAGTTTGACCGGCGGCTGCGTACACCCGCCGGCTCTTCCGACAGTCTGGCTTCGACCATCCTGGCCGGGCTGAATGCCCGGGACACCAGGGGCAATGGTCGCTGGCCTGTCGCGCCGTTGACGGACCTGTCGCTTACGGTGTCCGGCCTGGTCCGGTTAACCGGCCAGCAAATTGGCCTGTGGCTGGCGGAACGCCGGGGCGTGGCCGTCCCGACGATTGACGGGGTTGACCGTCCGGTGGCCTTGGCTCTCGGGTCTCCCCTGCCGGAGCGACGATGGGCCTTGGGCGCCGAACTGCTGCCGCTGGGCAAGGTTGCCAGCGTGGCCGTTTCCGAGGTCCAAAGCGTGCCGCGAGCAGTGGAGTCGCGTTCGGTTCGGAAGGTGATTGACCTGTGGGAAGTGGATACCGAGTGGTGGATGCCGGAGCCGGCGCGTCGGCGGTACTGGCGCCTGGTGACGGACGGAGGGAGGTTGATAACGGTGTACCGCGACCTCGCCACCGGCGAGTGGTATCAGCAGGGTTACTGACTTGTCCACCGGCTTCATCGAGCTGTGCACTCACTCCTGGTATTCCTTCGGCGCGGGCGCTTCGTCTCCGGCGGAGTTGGTGGAACGGGCCGGTTGCTACGGCTATCCTGCCCTGGGGCTGACTGATGCCAATAATTTATGCGGCGCGCTGGATTTCGTGCAGGAATGCCGCTCCGCCGGCATCCAGGCGGTACTGGGCGCTGAACTGACCGTTCAGGAGGATGACCAGACCGGACCAGTCACCTTTATCGCGGAGAATGGCCCGGGTTACTCCAATCTGTGTCGACTGATATCCCTGGCGCACGTGACGGGCGGACGAACCACGCCGGTTCTGGACATCCGCTTCCTGGAGCCTCATGCCGAGGGTCTTGTCGTACTGCTGGGGGACCCTGATGGCCTCCTGGCGGAGGATGTTGCCGCCGGCCGCTGGAGCACAGCCGAGGAACGGGCAAAGCGATACGCCGGCTGGTTCGGCTCCGGGTCGGTATTTCTGGGACTACAGCAGCATCTGGCCCATGGCGACACCGTCCGCAACGAGCGGATGTCACAGCTGGCGGAGGTATGTGGCCTGGGCTGCGTCGCCACCAACTCCCCCTGGTATCACGATGCCCACCGCGCGCGGTTGCACGACTCCCTCACGGCCATGCGCCTGAACTCCTCTCTAAGCGAGATACGCAATAGTCTTAAGGTCAATAGTAACTATGACTTGCTGTCCAGAGATGTTATGAAACAACGTCTTCGCAAATATCCGGAGGCGCTTGCGAACACACTTGCCCTGGCGGAACGGTGTTCCAATTTCAGTGCGCTGGATTTTGTGACCAGCAGCTACCGCTTCCCGGATGTGCCCACGCCACCGGGCCACGACGCTCAGTCGTGGCTGGAGCGGCTCTGTGAAGAGTCGGCCGCGCGACGCTACGGTGGTGTCGACCGACGGGTGCGAGAGCGACTGGATGAAGAGTTCGAGCTCATCCGGAAGCACGGTTTGGCGGGGTTCTTCCTGGTCTATCACCGCGTGGTGGAACTGGCGCGCGAAGTCATGCTGGAGCTGGGATGGGGACACCAGGAAACACCCTTGGAGTGGCTCCCTCCCGGGCGTGGGCGCGGTTCATCGGTGTCGATGCTGGTGGGGTACCTGATTGGCCTGTCTCACGTTGACCCGCTGGATTACGGCCTGGCCCTGGACCGTTTTCTGTCGTCCGAGAGCACGTCCATGCCGGATATCGACCTGGACTTTCCCCGAGACATACGCGAGCGGCTCATCCTGCGCATCATCGAGGAATGGGGTTGGGACCATGCCGTGTTGACGGGAATGTTCCCCACGTACAAAGCGCGCGGAGTCGTGCGGGGCCTGGGCAAAGCCCTGGGATTGCCGCCCGACGAGGTGGGCGCGCTGGCCCGCCGGCTGGATTCCAACTCCGTGTCAGAGTTACCGCATCTGCCGGGCTACGGGGAACTGGTGAAGCGACCGGGCTGGGACCGTCTTTTCGCGCTGGCCGACAGCCTGCAGGGCTTTCCCAAGGGCGTGGCGCAGCACCCGGGCGGAATGCTGCTGAGCTCCACCGCCCTCACCGATTTCATGCCCGTGCAGCCGGCCGCCATCGCGGGCCGCTACATCGGCCAGTGGGACAAGGAGAGCGTGGACGATGCCGGCATGGTGAAGATCGACCTCCTGGCCCTGGGGGCCCTGTCCCAACTGCAGCAGGCGGTGCGCCTGGTCCGGAACCGCACCGGAATCGAGCCGGACCTGAGCCGGATCGACTACCGGGAGCAGGACGTTTTTGACGACCTCGGCCGCGGCGACACGGTGGGAGTGTTCCAGGTGGAATCGGCGGCGCAGATGCAGACCATCGTGCGCATGCATCCCCAGGACATCTACGAGCTGGCCCTGGAGATCGCGGCGGTGCGCCCCGGCGTGGGCGCGCATGACGGCGTGGCCGAGTTTCTGCGCCGGCGCAAGGGGGCCGACTGGGACTATGCCCATCCCCTGGAACAAGGAGCGCTCGAAAGGTCGCTGGGCGTGATCATGTTCCAGGACCAGGTGGTGCAGCTGGGCATGGACGTGGGCGGTTTCACCGCCGCTGACTCGGACCGCATGCGGCGGGCCTTTGGACGCCGCAACGGCCAAGCTCTGGTGGCGGAATACCGGCAGCGTTTCCTCGACGGGGCGCGTGAGCGCGGCGTACCCGAAAAAGCGGCCGAGACGATTTTCGGGAAGTTCAATCCCCACTACATGTTTCCCGAGGGCCACGCGCTGGCTTTCGCTTTCACCGCCTACCAGATGGCCTGGCTGCGCCGTCACTACCCGCTGGAGTTCTACGTCGCGCTCTTCAACGAGCAGCCCATGGGCTTCTGGGACCTGGACACGCTGAAACAGGACGCCCGCCGGATCAACCTGCGGGTGGCCCACCCCGACATCAACCGTTCCGAGTTGCTGTGCACCGCCGAGGGCGAGCGCACGCTGCGGCTGGGGCTGACCTTCGTGAAGGGCGTGGACCGTCGCCTCGGCGAGATTCTGCTGCGTGCCCGCGAAGCCGGCGAATTCCGAAGCCTGGCGGACGTGCTGGCGCGCTCCGGCCTGCCGCGCCAGGCCCTGGAGAACCTGGCCCGCGCCGGCGCAATGGACGGCCTGCCGGATTTCGCCGACCGGGGCAGCGCGCTATGGCAGATCGGGGCCGGCTACGTACCGGACGCGCGCCGCGGTCAACTGGCGTTGCCCATGGCCGTAGCCCAAGCGCCGGCGGCGGTGGCGTCAAAGGAGCGGTCGATGCTGATGCTGGACGAATACGATATGTTGGGCCTCTGCCCGGATGGTCACATCATGGAACTGGCGCGCCATCAACTGCGGGGAGTGCACAGCAGCGACACCTTGCAGGGCTGCGGCGAAGGCGATGTGGTTCGCGTGGCGGGCCGGGTCGTCAGGCGGCAGCGTCCCCTGGCCAGGGCAGTGTTCCTTACCCTGGAGGACGAATGCGGGTTGATACCGGTGGCCGTTTGGGAGCAGCGTTGGGAGACGCTCAAGCACGTCTTGCGGCGGCCGCTGGTCGTCATTGAGGGCGAAGTTTCACGCCGGGACAACACGCTCAACGTGATGGCGGAACGGGCGTGGCCACTGCGAGCGGATATGGAATTTCGCGCCAGCTCCGGACATGACTGGAGGTAACGCATCCAGTCCCGTACAGTCCCCTCGCATTGACACGGATCGAACCCTAACACGAGACTTCATCGACATCGCCCAGAACGGCCATACCAACCGCCGCAGTCTCGGGCACCGGCATAGTCATCAGAAACTCGGCGTAGTCGCCGTACACGGTGTCAAGCAGGAGGTCACCGCCGGCCCGACGCGCCACGTCGGCGGCGATGGTCAGACCCAGACCGGCTCCCATCACACCTTCCTGGGTGGTGAAGAACGGGTTGAAGACACGGTCACGTACATCGTCGGCGATGCCCGGCCCGTTGTCCCGCACCCGGACCTCGACCACGCCGTCCACCAGGCGACTCGACACGGACAGAGCGGGCTCGTATTCCTCGCCCAGCTCCGCCTTTTTCAGGCTCATCGCATAGCAGGCGTTGGCAACCAGGTTGCCCACGGCCTCCTTGAACTCTTCGACGACGATGGGCATCGAACCGATGCTGTCGTCCATAGCGAACTCAGGAGTGCAATCATAACCAGCGCCGGCGGATACCGCGGCGTCCTGCAACTCGGTGTTGAGGTCCACCATTTGCGGAGGCCTGGTGTCTACGCTCAAGCCCTGCATCCGCTCGACGATGGCGAGGGCCCGGCCGCCGTTGGTGATCACCCGGCCCAGGCTGTCGCTCATCTCGTTGGTGATATCGTCCAGCAGCGCGACATCCTCGGATTTCATGCCGTCGCGGTAGGTGTCCAGCATCTCGGTGAGTTCGCTGTGGAGCTCCGTGGCTCCCTGGCTGAAGTTCTTGACGAAGTTCAGCGGGTTGCTGATCTCGTGGGCGACGCCCGACACCAGTTCGCCCAGGGCCGCCAGTTTCTCCTGCGCCACCAGGCGGGCCTGCATGGTCTGGAGTTCGTCGTTGGCCACCCGCAACTCCTGATAGAGCTGTTCCACCAGGTTCAGGCGCTGCACTTCCAGAGCGTGTTGTCGGAAAACCTCCAGGGCGCCAGCCAGCTGGCCGATTTCGTCCCGGCTGACCTCGGGCACCGGCGTCTCCAGGTCTCCCTGGGCCATGCTGCGCATCCGGTCCGACACACGCGACAGACGGCGCAGCACGCCGTTGCCCACCCATATCCATGCAGTGAGGGTGGCGGCCACCACGCTGATCAAGCAGATGGTTGCCAGCAGCACCCGCCCCTGGTCGAAACTTCCGACTGTTGCAGTGAGATTTACGTCGGCGTATTGGCCGGCGCTGTCCACCAGAAGGCCGACCGATTGATCGAGAGCATCGCTGCTGTTTTCGAACTCCGCCACCAGGGCCAGCCTCCCTGACGGCTCCAGGTCAGCGACCAGGCGGTCGATCACGCCGGCCATGTCGTACGCCGAGTCCTGTACGGCCAGCGCCAGGGGTTCCAGGTCCTGCAAGGCAATCACCTGGTTCAGTGACTCTTCCAACTCGTTCAAGATTTCCCCGACGTCCGCCTGGCCAACCACCGCGGAGTCGGATCCCAAACCGGCAATGACTTCCCGGCCGTGGGACCGCAGCTTCTCGGCGGACACTGCCGCCGCCCACGCGGCATCCACCGCCGGCGCGGACTCCGCGCGGATACGGTAACTGAGGTCGCCGCTGCGCTCGAAATAGTAGATGCCCACGGCACTGGACAGGAGGGTGAGGATCACCGCGAAAACGAGCGCCAAGTAGAGGCGTGTGCCGATTTGACGCCACCGATTGATCAGAAATCTCATCGCTTAATCGCCTTTTATCTATCGTTCTCGTTGTAACCCACACGCGCAATTATATGCCGGACATTTCCCATCGCACACCAGTGTGCAGGTAACATTGCGTAACATATCATCCGCGCGGAAAATGGATCGAGATGCTCCGGTCGTTCCGTTTGACCGGGATGGGACAGGTGGTACGATAATAGGGCAATGCAAACACGAACCGCCGTTTCCATACCTTCTCAGCCGCTTCCGGGCACCCTTGCGGACCTGATCCTGCCCCAATCTGCCGGCGCACGCCGTATCGCCAGAGACGTGGCCCTGATTGTGGCCGGCAGCCTGGTGGTGGCGCTATTTGCGCAGATCAAGATCCCCCTGGGGTTCACTCCCGTGCCCATCACCGGGCAGACGTTTGCCGTGCTGCTGGTGGGTGCGATGCTGGGTGGCTGGCGCGGCGGGCTGGCGCTGGCGCTCTATGCCCTGGAAGGGGCCTTCCTGCCGTTCTTCGCCGGAGGAGCCTCGGGCTGGTTCTGGCTGCTGCCGTCCGGCGGATACATCGTCGGCTTCATACCTGCAGCGGCGCTGGTCGGTTGGCTGTGCCAATGGGGATGGAACCGGCGGCCCTGGATCCTGGCGGCCATGCTGCTGGGCAACGCCGTGCTCTACGTGCCGGGGCTGATCCAGCTGAACCTGTTCCTGCCGGCCAACGTGGCCGAGGCCTGGGGCTGCGCGAACGTGTGGCAGTGCGGCCTGCTGCCGTTCATAGCCGGCGACCTGGCCAAGCTCATAGTGGCGAGCCTGGCGGTGCCGGCAGGGTGGGCGCTGCTGGACCGGTTCGCGATAAAGCCCGACCGCGGCGGCGAGCGACCGCAGTAACCCATGGACATCTACTGGCTGGGACACGCCTGTTTCAGGCTGCGCTCGTCAAACGCGGGCCTGTCGATCATCACCGACCCTTACGCCTCCGGCGTGGGCGGACTGGGGGTGCAGATCGACCCGCGGCAGATGGTCGATGCGGTTGGGGTTACAGTGAGCCACGACGACCCCATGCACAATAGCGCGGGCGAGGTCGACGGCCAACCTCGCGTGTTCGATACCCCCGGCGAGTACGAATTCCAGGGGATCACGATCCGTGCGGTGATGACCCCGTTGTCCGAGGGCACACCACGTGCCAAGCGCAACGTGGCGTTTGCCATCGCCCTGGACGGCATCAACGTGTGCCACCTGGGGAACATCATGCAACCGCTGACGGCGCAGCAGATTGACCTCATCGGGCCGGCGGACGTGGTGCTGGCCCCCGCCGGCGGGTCCGACCACAACCTGCTGTCCTATCGGGCCATCAACCAGACGGCGCAGCAGCTGGACGCAAAGTGGCTCATCCCCATGCACTACCGGGCGGAGCGGGAGCCCTCGGCCGTTGAGCCGGAGGGTCCGGAGACGTTCCTGCGGGAGTTGGGTGTTGCCGAGGGAAGTTTGCAGGCGCAGGGCCGGATGCAGGTCACGCGCAACAACCTGCCGCCCTCGCTGCAGGTGGGCCTTATGGCTCCACAGTTCAGAGCCCAGTAAGCGCGGATCTGCAACGTCGGACCGGACATCAGGCGGCGACGAGATCGCCGCGTCGCTGCGCTCCTCGCGATGACAAACTGAGTACCCGCCGGGGTGGGCGTCCGTTCGCGCTGTGTATAATGTCGCCAACCGGGAGGTGACGTTATGCCAGCTGAGTTGATGGGCCCCTATACCAAGATATCCAGCGAATTCGGCGTGCCGGTCAGGATGCGGGACGGCGTCACCCTGTATGCCGACGTGTACCGTCCCGAAGGGGACGAAGCGTTTCCCGTGCTGCTGCAACGCACGCCCTACGACAAGTTCCAGGGGGTGGGCGGCGGCCTGGACGTGCTGCGCGCCGTGTCTCACGGGTACGCGGTGGTGGTGCAGGACACGCGCGGTCGCTATGCCTCAGAGGGCGAGTTCTACCCGTTCCTGGACGAGCCCAACGACGGGTATGACACGGTGGCCTGGTGCGCCGAGCAGCCGTGGAGCACGGGCAAGGTGGGCATGTTCGGGCGGTCCTACGTGGGGGCTACGCAGTGGCTGTGCGCCATCACCAACCCGCCGGCGCTGACCTGCATCGCGCCGGGCATCACCGCGTCGGACTACTATGAAGGCTGGACGTACCAGGGCGGCGCGCTGGCCTGGGGCTTTGCCCTGTCGTGGACGATGCGGCAGCTGACCATGGCGAACCTGGGGGCGATCAGCAACCGCCACGACGTGCCCGAGGGTGCGCGGGAGGGCCTGCTGGCGGCGTTCAACGAGCTGGATTGCACCTTCAAGCACCAGCCCATCGTGGACCTCCCGCACCTGAAGGAGCCGCTGGCGGGGTACTTCTACGACTGGATCAAGCACTCCAGCAGCGACGACTACTGGAAGCGCTGGCGGATCGAGGACCACTACCCGCACATCACCACGCCGGCGCTGCACATCGGCGGCTGGCACGACATCTTCCTGCTGGGCACGCTGCGCAACTTCGTCGGGATGCGCAAACAGGCGGAGGACGCGACGGCCCGGGACGGGCAGCGATTGATCGTGGGCCCGTGGCACCACGGCCCATTCGGCGAGACCTCCGGCGACTTCTTCTTCGGGCTGGGCGCGGCCGGCCCGGCCATCGACACGGACGGGATCCATCTGCGGTGGTTCGATCACTGGCTCAAGGGCGAGGAAAACGGGGCCAACGACGGGGCGCCGGTGCGCATCTTCGTGATGGGCGACAACCAGTGGCGCAACGAGCAGGAGTGGCCGCTAGCCCGGACGCAGTACATCGACTACTACCTGCACAGCGGCGGCAGGGCCAACACGTCGTCGGGAGACGGCGGGCTATCGGTGGACGCGCCGGGGGATGAGGCCGCCGACGTGTTCCTGTACGACCCTCGCGACCCGGTGCCCACCCGGGGCGGGCCGCTGTGCTGTGGGCCGTCCTTCGTGCCGGGTGGGTCCTACGACCAGCAGTTCATCGAGAACCGCAGCGACGTTCTGTGCTACACCACGCCGCCGCTGGCGGAGGACCTGGAGGTTACCGGGCCGCTGACGGTGACGCTGTTTGCCGCGACCACCGGGGCGGATACGGACTTCACCGCCAAGCTGGTGGACGTGGAGCCGTGCGGCGCGGCCCGGGCGCTGGTCGACGGGATCATGCGGGGGCGCTATCGGAAGGGCACGGACGCGGCGGTTCCGATCACGCCGGGAGCGGTGGAGGAGTACACCATCGACCTGGTGGCGACGAGCAACGTGTTCAAGGCGGGGCACCGGGTCCGGCTGGAGATCAGCAGCAGCAACTTCCCCAGGTTTGACCGGAACTTCAACACGGGCGGCGACCCGTGGTCGGCCACCGAGTGCGTGCCGGCGGTGCAGACCATCATGCACAACGGGCAGTATCCGTCGCGACTGCGGCTCCCGGTGATCCCGGCCTCGTAGCCCCGGCTGTCAATGGCGCGCTTCGGCTGCCTGGCGCTGGCGGTGGTGATCGCCATGGCGCTGCTGATCTTCATCGTGTTCCTGTGGTCGGGCTGGCTGAACCGGCCGGTGGGGCATGCTCCGATGAGCGATGCTCCGGCGGCGACGGAAGGCCGCATATTTACAGGGATAGACAGGATGGACAGGATTATTTTTTGATCGAGATTGCCGCGCTGCGCTCGTGATGACAAGGTGGATGGTTCGGCGGCGAGATTGCCGCGCTGCGCTCACGATGATAGGGCAGGGCGGTTGGTCGGGCGGGGTTGCGGTCAACGGTTGCGGCAGCAGTTGCAGTCCAGGGGGTGGTTCTCGGTACCGGCGGGTACGTAGAAGCCCCGGTACGCGACGGTACCGGCCCATGGTGTTTATTGGAGGCGGCGCAGGGTCGGGTTGAAAGGCGGGGTCGCCGGCCGCGTGGCGGGCAGGGTAGTCCGCAACGTTCAGTGGATTGTGTGCCCCAGCGAGGGGCAGTTGGCGCGTGGGGCAGATGGGCGTGTTGCGCGGGATTCTTTCGTTACATGTTCGCTCGGCGGCGGCTACTGCGGACAGCGGGCTGACTGCGTTACAATCGGACTAGACAGCGTTTTCCAACGTCGTCCAGACGAGGGTCGTGAATGTCCAGCGCAACGCAACCAACAGGGCACGGCAAGCCTGACGCGAAAGGACTGGCCGTAGCACAGTCAGTGCAGGAAGCGGTCGAACCCAGCACCGTAATCCTGTTCGGCTCGCGGGCGCGCGGAGACCATCGCCCCGACTCGGACGTAGACCTGCTCATCGTCTGTAGAGGCGGAACCGTTGCCGCCAGGTCACGGGCTCATAAGGCGACCAGGCGCTACTTTCTGCAGCATCCGCCACGACTGCACGTCGATGTCGCAATCATGACGCGGGTAAGATTCGACTACTGTCGACGGGCACAAAACCATGTTGCAGCGCAGGCGTTGAGAGACGGAGTGATCATGGGAGGAGAAGGGTTGAACGACTCCAGCCGCCACGACGACGGCTACCCCAACAGTTGGCCGGACGTGAAAGAACGCCTGCAAGCCGCGCACGGACAACTGGACACGTTCAACAAGATGATGGAAGCAGGAGATTTTGCCCAAGAAGACTACGGGTTCCACGCCCAGCAAGCAGTAGAGAATGCAATGAAAGCGTGGATGTCTGCCGCCCACATCGAGTACGGGCGCATCCATGACCTGGAAGAACTGGCGGCGCAACTGCTGGAAGACGCCGCCGAAAGGAATACCCTGGCTGGAGCACAGCTACGGTCATTGACGGAATACACCAGGCTCGAGGGTCCGGATCAAACCGGCGAACACCACAGCTGGCTCACCCTTTACGCCGCGGCCTACCGTTACGAGGGCACCGGGTTCCGGATGGACGCGCTTGAGCAGAACCGCCTCCGAACTGAAATCAACCTGGCGGTCAACTCCTTCATCAACAGGGCGTACGAGTTGACCGGCACCGACGAAACCGACCTGGCGTAGCAGATTCGGCGATGCAATCAGCGCGTCAGGGAAGAGGGCGTACTGCGGCAATGGGATTGCCTCGCTCCGCTCGCCTGACACTTTGGCCGCCCACGGTGAGATCCAGGTGAGCCGAATGGCCCCAGGCCCGGGGATGGGCGTGTTGCGCGGGATACGGGCGGTTGCTAGAATGGTTGGTGCGTACCGGCGTGGTGTAGTGGTAACGCATCGGTCTCCAAAACCGAAAACGAGGGTTCGATTCCTTCCGCCGGTGCCAATGCATCCCTACTTTGAGTGGGGATTTTGTTTTGTCCGTGATCGCCTGTCACGTTGATCCACAGGAACGGTTTTCGACGGAGAAGCTAACGGTTGGCGGTTTCCCAGGACACGATGTTCGGGCGTGAGGGCTGGGCGCCTTTGATGCGCCAGGCGCCGTTTTCTTCGCGCAGGGTGTCTTGCAGCGCTTGGTCCAAGCGTGTCATGGCTTCGGTTTCGGGGGTGACGTAGAGCCAGCGGGCTACGGCTTCGCGGGCTTCTTCGATGCTGGCGAAGGTGCGGGGCGGCTGCGAGTCCAGCTCAGTGACCTGGGGTTGGATTCCCATCTCGTCCAGCACCGGCAGGAAGTGGGGCAGCGACGGCAGGGCGTGGCGCTTTTCGCCGTGGACTTGCTCCCACAGGCCGTAGACCTGCGACAGCGGCGACGCTTCGAAAACCACGGCCAGGACGAGGCGGCGGGCATGGCGGTCCATCTTGCGGACGAAGGCTCCGATGTCCTCGATGACGTAGACCACGTGGCTGCACAGGGCGACGTCGGCGGGTTCGACGTCGGCGTCCAGCCAGCTCGACTCGACGATTGCAACGTTCTCGATGTCGTACTCCGCGGCGGTCTCGCGGAGCACGGCGCACATGCTGGGCGACGGCTCGACGGCGGTGACGGCGCTGCACGTCAACGCCAGGGGCAGGGCCAGGCGTCCGCCGCCGGCTCCGATGTCGAGGAGGGTTTCGCCGGGGACCAGGCGCGAGCGGAGCGCGTCGACAGTGTGATCGCCGGTGCGGTGGGGGTCGGCCCTGAACTGGGCGGCGAACTGGTTCCAGGTATCGGTGGGGCGGACGCCGCGCATGCGGTCCGACTGGGCGTGCTCCACCCGCACCATCTCGCCCCAGGTTTCGATTGCGCTCATGTGGTTTCTCCGAAGTTGCAGATGTGGCTGGATTATATGCTTTGGGAAGGTGGCGCATATCCCGACGGCCTTCCGCGTATACACTTCCGTGAATTGTCAGAATCAGGATTTGCGGGATTTTATGATTTATCAGGATTGGGAGATTTCCGTCACGGAACGGTACCAATCCTGCGTACACGCTTCCGTGAATTGTCAGAATCAGGATTTGCGGGATTTTATGATTTATCAGGATTGGGAGATTTCCATCACGGAACGCACCAATCCTGATAATCCGCAAATCTTGAAAATCCTGATTCTGACGGTTCTCTGCCGCCAAACTGGGTACGCGAACGTAGTATCTTGAACTTGTGACAGCTATAGCGAAAGTGTTCACTGTCCTGCTCCTAGCGCTCGCCGTGGGATGCCAAGGGATGCCGGCGGCCCCGACACCTGCCCCAGCGGTTCCGACTGCCCCTTCGACACCGGCGGCTACGGCATTGGTGCCGGAACCGTCTGCGACCGCCGCGCTGTCTCCGGCGCCAACTTCCACAGTCACCGTAACTCCCACCGGAATTCCTGCATCGCCCACGGCACCGCCACCGACGTCACCTCCGCCCACTGACCCGCCGTCCCTGGAGACGCTGCGGCTGGAGCCGTTGTGGACCGACCACGAGTTCCGGGCGCCCACCAACCTGGTCCAGATGCAGGATGGCCGGATGCTGGCGGCCGAGCAGGACGGCCGGATCTGGGCGTTCGACCCGGCGGGTGCGGAAGCGCCGGCCGCGACGGACTTCCTGGACATCACCGACCGGGTCAGCAGCCGGCGCTCGGAGGAAGGGTTGTTGGGGTTGGCGCTGGACCCGACAGATGAGCGGCTGCTGTACGTCTACTACTCCGCGGCCGACCCGCGCCGGTCGGTGGTCTCGCGCTTCGCCATGTCAGCCGATGGTTCTCGCACGGGTCCGGGCAGCGAGCAGGTGATACTGGAGGTGGGGCAGCCCTTCGCCAACCACAACGGCGGGCAGATCGCCTTTGGGCCGGACGGCTACCTGTACATCGGGCTGGGCGACGGCGGGTCGGCTGGCGACCCGCTGGGCAGCGGGCAGGACACATCGACGCTGCTCGGCTCAATCCTGCGGATCGACGTATCGCAGTCAGGGCCGGATCGCCTCTACGCCATCCCGCCGGGCAACCCCTTCGCGTCGGGAGGCGGACGGGCGGAGATCTGGGCCTACGGGCTGCGCAACCCGTGGCGGTTCAGCTTCGACCGCGACACCGGCGAGCTGTGGGCCGGTGACGTGGGTCAGAACCGCTGGGAGGAGATCGATCTCATCGAACGGGGCGGCAACTACGGCTGGAACCTGCTGGAGGGCAACCATTGCTTCAGCGCCCGGGACTGCGACCCCACGGGCACGGTTCCGCCGGCGTGGGAATATTCGCTGGACGGCCAACCCTGCTCGGTGATCGGCGGCTACGTGTATCGGGGCTCCGCGATCCCGTGGCTGCGGGGCGTCTACGTGTACGGCGACTTCTGCTCGGGCGAGGTGTTCGGGCTGAGGTATGCGGACGGGCAGGTGGTGGAGCACGAGCGGCTGGCCGACACGGGGCTGCGGATCATGTCGTTCGGCGAGGACAACGACGGAGAGCTGTACCTGCTGTCGCAGAAATCCGGCGTGTATCGATTGTCGGAGTAAGCGACGTTGACGTTTTGAAAATTACACCGTCGTTCCTGCGAAAGCAGGAACCCAAGAAAGCCATTGCAACAGGGACGTTGGCCTTTTTGTGTGCTCTCTGGATTCCGGCTTTCGCCGGAATGACGGAAATGTGAACAGATTCGCGCGCTCATGCTTACCCAGTTTGTCATCGCGAGGAGCGTAGCGACGTGGCGATCTCGCCCCGAGGACGACCTGCATCGCCCCTACGGGATTGCCGCGCTACGCTCGCAATGACAACTCGGGCGAAACTGGGTACGCGTGAGATTCGCGCGGGCCGGCGCATCAGGAGACGTGGGGCAGGACTTCCTCGGTGAAGCGGGCCATCTGGCCCATCTGGTCGGGTGACGCGAACCTGACGATGAAGTAGTCGGCGCCGCTGTCCTGGTACGCCCTGATGGCGTCGATACTCTTCTGGGGCGGGCCGAAAACGCAAAGCAACTGCTTGCTGATGACGTCGTAGGGCACGCTGTAGTAGGCCTGCATGAAGCGGTCGCCCTCGGCCAGGGCGGCGTCGGTGTCGTCCTTCAGGTTGACCGAGATGTACAGGCAGCGGCCGATGGTCGACGGGTCGCGGCCGAACTCCCCGGCGTTCTGCTCGATGCGCTGCCAGCAGCGGTCGAACATTTCCACCGACGGGACGTTGGTGATCCAGGCGTCGCCCAGTTCGGCAACCCGGGCCAGGCCGCGCCGCACCCAGTTGCTGGAAATCCAGAGGGGTATGGACTCCTGGACGGGGCCGGGTTCCAGCGTGACGTCTTTGAGCGGGAAGAACTCGCCGTCGGAGGTTACCGGCTCGCCGGTCCACAGGGCGCGCATGACGCGGATGCTCTCCTCCATACGGGGGGCGCGTTCTTCTATCGGCACGCCAACGGCGCTGTGCTCGTCGATGAACATCTGGTTGTTGCCGCGGCCGGCGCCGAGGCCCAGGATGGTGCGCCCGGCGGAGATGTTGTCGATGGTGGCGGCGGAGTGGGCCAGGTGCACGGGATGGCGCAGGGCGTTGAGCAGCACGGCGGTGCCGACCTTCACGCGGCTGGTGCGGGCGGCGATGGCGGCCATGGCCGTCAGCGGCTCCATGCGAGGCTTGGAGGTGATGCTGTCGCCAACCCAGACGGAGTCGTAGCCGGCGCGCTCGGCGGTTTCGGCCATCTGCCAGGTCAGTTCCACCCGGGGGCCGTTGCTGCCGGCGTATACCAGCACGCCGCGCGTGGGCAGGAGTACGCCGAAGTTGTTCACCAGTGACATTGCATGCACCTCATCCCAAGTTTGCGATTGGGCTCGATTTAGCGATGGGACGGCCCATTATACGTGCGCCACCAGCTGGGGCCAGTCGTATCACCCGAGTCAATCGGGTCATAAACTTCACGCGTCACCCGAAGAATGGCCCCTCCAGCAACGAGATTGCCACGCTTCGCTCGCAATGACAGTTCGGGAAAAACTGGGTACGCGTGAGGGTCATAAACTACGAGGCGATTTCGTTACTCGTGGGGGCAGAGTGGCCGATACTACGTCTGGTCCAGCAAGGGCAGGAGCTTGTCCATCAGGGCCGCGACATCGTCCAGGCTTTCCGCGACCTCGAATGCCGGCATCGTGTCCTCGTAGAAGTTTTCGTGGAGGTCGCTGGCGGCGCGGAACTGGCGGCGAATATCGCCGTCGCCGGTTTCCGACCTGAGCCGGCTGACGGTGACGAGGTGGTGTCGGTGTCGGCTGTGTTCCCAACCGCGCTGTTCGGCGACGGCCTTGAGGATCTGGACAGCAGCGCCCCAGCCTTTCTCAGATGCCTGCGGCAGGTCGCCGTCGGCCAGTTCTTCCCTGGCCTGCGCCAGGAAATGCTCGCTGGCTTGTTGATACTGCTGGGTCGTCATTTTCGTTTCTCCTGCGGCTCGGACAGGTTAACCTCTCAGAAGCGCTCGGACAACGTTGCCGGTCCGGCCTTCCGGAATGACGGGTATGCTGCGATGGGACTGGCGGGTCACCAGCCCTGGAGAAAGTTGAGGACGTGGGCGGCGTACTCCTCGGGCTTTTCGAAGGGCACCCAGTGGCCGCAGTTGTTCAGGACGACCAGGCGGGAGTCGGCCAGGTTGTTCAGGGCGGCGATGCCGATTTCGAAGACGCACATCCGGTCATAGCGGCCCCAGATGATCAGGCTGGGCGCGGTGATGTTGGGCAGGTCGACGCCGTGGTCGTAGGGCACGCTGACGGACCTGGCGTCGGCCTCGATGTGGTCGGGGTTGCCGGTGTAGTGGCCGCGGATGTAGTCCACCAGATCGTCGGTGACCAGCGCGTTGTCGTCGATGTGGGTCTGTAGGTAGCGGCGGACGTTGTCGCGGGTGGGGTTGTCGCGAGTTTCGCGGGTGATGAGGCTGCCCTCGGAGGGACGGTTGCCCATGAGGTACAGATCGCCGCCGGTGCGGATGTGGCAGGCGCCGAAGACCAGCTTGTTGACCCGGTGGGGTTCCTTCATCGCCATCACCATCGCGGACTGGCCGCCCTGCGAGTTGCCGACCAGGTGCGCTTTCTCGATGCCCAGCGCATCCATCAGACCCAGGGCGGTGCGGGCCTGGAGGTTGTGCAGCGGCTCGTTGTACACCACCGGCCCGGTGCGTCCGAAATTGGGCAGGTCCATGACGATGCAGCGGTAGCGCTCGGCGAAGGCGGGCAGCACCTTGTGAAAGGTGATCCACCCGGTGGTGCCGATGCCGTAGGAGTGGAGCATGACCACCGGCTCGCCGTCGCCCACGTCGTGGTAGTGCACGGGCATGTCGCCCACCATGATGGTGCGGCTGGTGGATTGCTCGGTGAACGCGGCGGCGGTCATGTTTATTAGCTCCTGCCCCTAAAGTGCATGTTATGCCCGGTTCCGGTCAGCGTGACCTTGCCAGGGTTAGCGTAGCGATATAAGCCCGCTCATTGGCGTCAACTTGAACCTAGTCGAGGATGGCGGTTTGGGCCTGCTGAAGCCGGATGCTGGCCTGGTGGCTGGTGAGCACTGCGGTGTGGTCATAATCGGCAGAATGGCGGAGTTGTTGCAAGTGGGAAAATGTATCGACGAAGGTCTGGGCTTGGGGCGACAATTCCTGGCGGTGGCGCTGCAATTCCCGGCGGGCTGTGCCGTGGTCGAGCGCTCGGTAAACCCGTGACCAGGCGGCTGCACTCACCGCGTCTGTGGGAGTCCCGATAAATGCAGAGGCGTTGCCCTGTGACAGCGCGTGGAAGAGGGCGTAGTAAGCATTGCTGATTGCTCTCCGGATGTGTTCGTTGGTAGGTGGATCCCCGTTTGGCAGCGGGTTCAACAGGTCACGTCCGGCCTGGATGAGGTTTCGCCAGTCAACCGGCGTTGGCGGCGAACTTGAGGACGTGGTCATTTGTTGAGTTCGCTCCGGTCGGCGTAGGAGATATTAGGAGGCAGGGGAATGCCGGTTTGCTCGAACAGTGGGCGCATGGCGTGGCTAAACTGCAAGGTCGCGCGCACATCCAATTGCGGGTGCCCATCCTCGAAAATCACCATGACATGGAGGTAGTCCTCGTCGTCGGGTCCGAGGCGACGCTCGGCCTTGACTTCGTGGATGGTGAACTCCGGGGACAGGTACTTAGGCAATTCAATCTGGATGATGCTGGCGGCTTGATGCAGCGTCTCCGCAGTGGTAGTCATTGCTTCCAACTCCCGGTCAGTGTCTGTTGTTCGATCATATTTGCCGTTCAAAAGGCGGGTCAAGAGATGCGTGACATATGATCGAACTCCGGGCTCAACTCACTCTAGCACGCGGATGGACAGGATGCGCGGGATGATTGATACTGGTGCGGAAGCCCTGATTTGACAGCACCGGGGGTGTGCGATGGTTGCCGTTGGCCGCGAGCGCCAGATAATCGACCTCGAAACCGGACAGCTGGACCGGCGGATATTCGTTGACCCGGACATCTACGCCGAGGAGCAGGCGAAGGTGTTCGGGCGGGCCTGGCTGATGATCGGCCACGAGTCGCTGGTGCCCAACACCAACGACTTCTTCCACACCTACATGGGCGAGGAGCCGGTCATCCTGTGCCGCGACGGACGGGGCAACCTGCGGGCCTTTCTGAATATGTGCCGGCACCGGGGCAACCGCATCGTGCGCACCGACGTGGGCAACTCCCGCAACTTCGCCTGCGCCTACCACGGCTGGACCTTCTCCAACGAGGGCGCGCTGGAGTACGTGCCCGGGGACGAGGAAGCGTATTACGGCGCGCTGGACCGCGACTGCCTGGGCCTGGTGGAGGCTCGGCTGGACACCTACGCGGGCATCGTGTTCGCCACCTGGGACCACGGCGCGCCCAGCCTGGACGACTACCTGGGCGACGCGCGGTGGCTGCTGGACGTATCGTTCAACCGGCTGGACAACGGCACCGAGGCCGTGGGCCCCATCAAGTGGATCGAGCCGCTGAACTGGAAGACGGCGGTGGACAACTGCTCGGACAACTACCACGTGCCCACCACGCACCTGTCCACCATCATCGTGCAGGGGCGGCATCGCGGCGTCCCGCGGCTGACCCACGAGCAGCAGTTCCAGTCGGAGAACAAGCACCTGTTCGTCAACGGCCACTCGCTGACCATGCGGTTCCTGGAACGTGCCGACCAGGCCCGCCAGACCCACGGCGTCACCGCCGAGAACCTCCAGGCCTTCGAGGATTATTACCGGGCGACGCTGCCCGAGGCGGAGCGGCGGCTGGGCAGCCTGCGCACCCGCCTCCACCTGGGCAACCACAGCCTGTTTCCCAACGGCGTGCTGGGGTTGCGGCTGGCCCACCCGCGCGGGCCGCTGGAGACTGAGTTCTGGCACTTCGTGGTGCTGGAAAAGGATATGCCTGACGAGCTGAAGACCGCCCTGCGGAGGGGCAGCGCCAACTACAACGGGGTCAACGGCATCTTCGAGCAGGACGACATGGACAACTGGCGCGCCGTGACGCAATCGGCGCTGACGCGGATGGGTCGCAAGTACACGCAGGACCTGTCCATGGGCGTGGGCCATGACCGCCGGCATCCCGATTACCCGGGCGTGGTTGCCGACCGCTACACCTCGGAGAGCAACCAGCGTTTGTTCTACCGCAGATGGGAACAGTTCATGAACGCCGACCACTGGGAGGACATTCCGCTGGAACCCAAGGCGATGGACTACGAGGGGACCGCGACGCTGCGGGGATAGGCGCGTAATGGCTACGGAAACTCAGTTCACGGCGGCGCAGCGCATGGAACTCTGGCACGAGCTGATGGAGTTCTACATCCGGGAGGCGTGGCTGCTGGACGAGCGACGGTTCCGGGAGTGGCTGGACCTGTTCACCGAGGACGTGTTCTACTTCATGCCCAGGCGGCTGAACGTGCACCGGCACGAGACGGACCGGGAACTGACGCCCGTCGGCGACCTGGCCATCTTCGAGGACGACAAGACCTACCTGACCATGCGGGTGGAACGGCTGGAGACGGGCATGGCCTGGGGCGAAGACCCGCCGTCGCGCACCCGCCACATCGTGGGCAACCTGGTGGTGGACCCGCAGCCCGACGGCGAGGTTAGGGCGAAGACGGCGTTCCTACTCTACCGGTCCCACCACGAGACCGAGGAAAACCTCTTCTCCGGCTACCGCGAGGACCTGCTCCGGCCCGTGGACGGCGGCTGGCAGATCGCGCGGCGCACCATCGTGCTGGACAGCAACGTCATCCTGGCGAAGAACCTGAGCGTGTTTTTCTAGGGCGACTGGAAACTGAGGGCGCGGCTGGGAATGCGAGGCCGCCAGATCGGAGAGTGCGGGGCCGCCATGCCCCGGCAGTACGCCATGTGCTCGACATTCGGCGCCTTGCTCCTTTTGGCGCCACCCGTTGGGCGTGCTCGTGTCTCTGGAGCGCGCACCGAGCGGTAGGGATTGGTCCTTATCGGCCGCCGTTCCAGTCGGAGAGCATGGCGGCCTGGATGCCAGTTCCAGTGAGTCGCCTGATTAAAGCGCTGTCTGCGGTGATGAGCTCAACGCTTTCGCGGGCGGCCAGGGCGCAGAACAGCGCGTCGTACACCGTGATGCCGTTGTCCGCCGCAAGCATGAGGGCGTCTTCCAGGAGATCTGCGTCGGGCACCAAGCGGATCCCCAAGTCTCGTAACGCGCGCAGTGACGGCACAGCGTCTTCAGGCTGCACGTTGTGGCGTTGGATTTGTTTCCACAGCACGTTCGCGGATTCGACGAGGATATACGCGGGCGCCATGAGGTTGGCGATACCGGCGCGATGATATGCCACGAGTTTTTCAGCGACTGGCGAGTCCTCTTCGGGAAGGACATATTTGACCAGCGCGCTGGTGTCTATGACCTGTGATGTCAACGTGATCTGTCCTCTCTGATCAGGTCGACCGAGGTGATCAAGTGGCCTCCCAGTCGCGCGGCGATCCTTTCCCTGAGCTCCCGGGCCTGGCGGATGTCCGCGAAATAGGGGTCTGTAGCTATGCGGTGTTCGAGTTCCAGGTCGGACAACGGGCCGGCATGTGATTCGGCCGTCGGGATTTCCAGTTCTACCAGAACCGGTTGGCCCTCCGGCAATTCGGGGTTGCTCTCAAGTTCAATCGTTCTGCCTTTGACAACGCCGTGCAGTTTCATCGCGAACCTCGACTATAGGTACAGGATCATCCGGTCTCGACGTGGGGGATTGATGCTCCCGTGGGATATGCAGTCGCTGATTTTCCTTGGGCTACGGCTCCCATAGTCGGGCATCTGCGGTGATTTGTCCACAAATCTTGAGGCGTCCTGCCGGTACGCAACTGCCCCCGTCGTTCCTGCTTCCGCAAGAACCAGGAAAGCGTTGAGTTACAGGAACGCCGGCGCAGGTTAGCGCGCAATGGATCCTCGCTTCCGTGACAGGGCCTGCGCAAAGTCCGTTCTCATCCGCTCATGGTGAGCCTGTCGAACCATCTGCTGATTGGCAAAGCGCATCCTTCGACAAGCTCAGGATGAGCGGAAAGGGGTTGACAGGATGAGCGGAAAGGGAAGGGGTTGAAGGGTGACTTTGCACAGGCCCTCGCTTCCGCGAGAATGGCGGTGTCCGGCATTGGTGGCTGAGCCCCGGGCACCCCGCATCTCGCCTTGACCGCGTGCCGGCGCGTGCTGTACTTTGCCGATACCAAACCGGGCGCTGGCGTCGGGCGTCGTTTTTCGACTCATTTGCTCCCGGAAACGCATGAGGTACATGAATGGACTTCGGAATCAACGCGAACTTCAACATCGGCGGCAACCCCACGCACGCCGAGGCATTTCAGGAAGCCTTCGAGGAAATCGACCTGGCCGAAAAGCTGGGGCTCGATACCGTGTGGCTGGGCGAGATGCACTTCAACCCCAACCGCTCAGTGCTGTCCGCGCCGATAATCGTGGCCACCGGCATTGCCACCCGCACCAAGCACCTGCGCGTCGGCATGGCGGTACAGGTGCTGCCGCTGATCCACCCCCTGCGCATCGCCGAGGAGACGGCTACGGTGGACCAGCTCAGCGAGGGGCGCTTTGAGCTGGGCGTGGGACGCAGCGGCAACGTGCGCGCCTACGACATCATGGGCATCGACTACGGCGAAAGCAGGGAGCGGTTCCAGGAGGCGCTGGACATCATCCTCCAGGCCTGGTCCGGCGAGACCTTCTCCTACGAGGGCAAGTTCAACACCATCACCAACGCCACGCTGTCGCCAGTGCCGTACCAGAAACCACACCCCAAAATCCGCATCGCGGCCAGCAGCGACGACAGCTTCGCGCGCATCGGCCGGCTGGGCCAACCCATCTTCCTCGGACTGCGGACCATGGACGTGGAGGACCTGAAGACGAACCTGGAAGACTACAAGTCGGAGTGGCAGGCTGCGGGGCATCCCGGCGACGGCGGCGACATCAACGTGCGCGTCCCAATGTACATTGCCCCCAGCGACTCCGAGGCCATTGAGGAGCCCAAGGAGAGTATCGAGGCATTCTTCAGCCGCCAGCGTGAGCTGTTCGAGTATTCCCTGGGCCGTGCCGGCGTCTCGGCGCCCGAGCGGCGCAGAGAACGCTACGAAAGGCTGGCCAGCTCCACCTACGAGGACCTGCTGCAGACGCGGGTGGTGTTCGGCAGTCCGGAGCGCGTCGTCGACCGCATCGCCGAGTTCCAGGAGGTTCTGGGCGTCACCGGGATCACCGCCGAGCTGAACCCGGGCGGCTTCCTGCCGAAGGAGGCGGTGCATCGGAGCCTCGAGTTGCTGACCCAGGAGGTCATGCCGGCGTTCAAGTAACCGGGGGAAATCGCCAGAATCAGGATTTTCAAGATTTAGGGATTACCAGGATTAGAACCTTTCCGTGACCGATTTCTTCCAATCCTGCCAAATCATAAAATCCCGTAAATCCTGATTCTGACATTATCCTCGCGGCCGTCGCCCACGATTGCGAGCAGGAGGTGAAGGACCATGCCAGCGCGCACCGGACAGGAATATATCGATGGCCTCCGGGACCGGCCTCGGGAGGTGTGGATCGACGGGGAGTGCGTCAGGGACGTGACCAGGCACCCCGGCCTTGGCAACGGGGTGAAGGCGGTGGCCGCCCTGTACGACATGCAGCACGACCCGGGACTGCGGGAGGAGATGACCTTCGCATCGCCCAGCACCGGCGACCCGGTGGGCCTGTCCTTCCAGATTCCACGGACCGAGGAGGACCTGATACGCAAGCGGGAGATGATGTCCCACTGGGCCTGGGCCAGCTGCGGCATGATGGGCCGCTCGCCGGACTTCATGAACTCCATCTTCACCGCGTGGGCCGGCTCGGCGGACTACTTTGCCCAGGACCGGCCGGAGTTCAAGAAGAACGTCCTCAACTACCACGAGTTCCTGCGGGAGAACGACGTCACGCTGACCCACGCCCTGGTCAACCTCCAGCGCAGCCGCACGCCGGCCGCGGCGGACAACCTGACCGAGGAGGTGGCCCTGACCGCCATCAAGCAGACTGACGCCGGCCTGGTGGTGCGCGGCAGCCGCGTGCTGGCGACCCTGGGGCCGATCTCGGATGAGATCGCCATCTATCCCGTGGCCAGCCACCGCCTGGCCGACGACGACTGGAAGCACTCCTTCTCCTTCTCCATCCCCTGCGACACGCCGGGCGTCAAGTTCCTGTGCCGGCAGAGCCTGGACCAGGGTCGGTCGCATTTCGACCACCCGCTGGGGTCGCGCTTCGAAGAGATGGACACCGTGGTGTTCTTCGACGACGTGCTGGTGCCGTGGGAGCGGGTCTTCCTGCTGGGGGACGTGGAGCTGTGCAACAACTACGGCACGGGCACCATGTCGAACGCGCACACCGGCTACCAGGTGCTGAACCGGTGCGTGGTCAAGGCCGAGTTCATGCTGGGCCTGGCCGACCTGATGGTGGAGACGCTGGGGTCCGGCTCGATCCCGCACATCCAGGAGCAGGTGGCGGAGATCATCACCTACCGGGACATGTTGCGGGCGTGCCTGCGCGCCGCCGAGGCTGATGCCAAGCCCAACCAGTACGGGATGATGTGTCCGGCCATGGGCCCCATCCAGGCGGGACGCACGCTGTTCGGAAGGACGCTGTATCCCCGCATGATTGAGATCGCGCAACTGCTGGGCACCAGCAGCCTGATGGCCCTGCCGGCCGAGGCGGACTTCAGCGCGGGCATCGCGCCCGAGGTCAACCACTACCTGGCCACCGACTCCACCAGCGCCTGGGACCGCTCGAAGCTCTTCCACCTGGCGTGGGACGCGTCGTGCAGTTCGTTCAGCGGGCGGCAGGTGCTCTACGAGCGGATGTTTGGGGGCAACCCGGTGCGCAACGCCATGATGCTGTTCAACAACTACGACAAGGAACCCTTCCGCCAGAAGGTGCAGGCGTTCCTGGATCAAGAGTAATGGCCAATTGTCACACTTTGCATTGGAGGGAATGAAGATGTCGTACACACCGAAGCATCTGGGGCACCTGGTAATGCGGGTGCGGGACATGGAACGCTCGCTGGACTTCTACACCCGCGTGATGGGGCTGACCATCATGGAGCGGTCGCCCAGCGGGACGGTGTTCATGTCGGCCAACACCGAGAAGTCCCACGAGCTGGCGATACGGGCCATCGGCATGGACGCCGGCGGGCCGGACCACAGCATCGTCGGGCAGGCGCACATGGCCTGGCAGATGGAGACCTTCGAGGACCTGCAGGAGCTGTATGACCGGCTCCTGGAGAACGACGTGCGGATCAACCGCATCAGCGACCACGGCGTGTCTCTGGGCGTCTATCTGCTGGATCCCGACGACAACGAGATCGAGGTCTACTACGAGATGCCTGCCTCAGAGTGGGAGCGGCACCCGGAGAAGGGCCTGTTCGGCGGCACCTTCCCGCAGAAGCTGCGCGAGCCGGCGGTGGCTGCCGACGACTGACCGCGCTGGCCAGGACTAGCGACGAAAGGCTGGATTGCCGCTTTGGCAATCCAGCCTTTTCAATGGGAATTGCATACCAAAGTAACCAACCTGTAGGCACAACAGTCGCCCCGCAGATACCGCCGACCAACTTACTGCCATGGCACAGGGCATGGATGGTAAACGGTTGCGCTATGGGGAGCTAGGTGGGATAAAAACTCGAACGAGGCCGTGACCATCACTTGCAATTTAGCAACCGTTGTAAGCCGTTGTGGTATAGTAGCACATAAGGTTTGCCTATTAGGCAGCTACCTTGCATCTATCTCTGGAAAGGAGGTCCCCGGCATGGAACGTAGCGATTCCGTTACCGTAGAACGCCCGATGGGTTCAATCAAGCATCCCTTTGTCGCTTTCCTCTTGGCATCACTACGCATCCTTTACTTCTCTGTACGATATGCCAAGCCGATGGGGGTTGACTACCGGACCGGGGATGTCTGGCTGGAAAACAAAACGACCAGTGAAGGATGAGTCAAAAGAACCATCGTTGCGTGGATTCTACCCTTCGGCGGTTCGTTGGGTCTTCTGTCTTGCCGTTCTGTTCACCCTGTTCGCTGTTGGCCTTTCGATGTACGCTGACGAGTTTGGGAAACCTGGCGGAGCCGTCGAGGAATCGGTCAACGCGCTGTGGCGATGCGTGTTCCTATTGGTAGGGAGTCTAGCTGGCTTGTTGGCTGGACCCAGACTTGCGGCAACTCAGGACACGTAACGTCAACCTCTCAAAGGTGCAACCCAATGCCAAAGTCAAAGAAGCGGCGCGGGCGTCCGCCGGTCAAGCCCGTGCCCTGAGCCGATACAGGACACCCACGAAAACATCGCTAAGGCGTTATTGACTACGCCAACGAACAGGGCATGGGACTGGAAGTACCAGAGAAAGGGCCGGGGCTAAAACCCCGGCCTTTTAGTGACTTTGGTATGTAATTCCCTTTTCAATGACTGCGACTGCTATCCGGAAAACTGAGGTCAGACGCGGCGATCAGCCAGCCGCCAGGTTTTCGGCGTCGTCGATGTAGGCGACGGTTTCCCGGATGCGGCGTTCGGTCTGGCTGTTGCAATAGCCGGAATAGAAGCACATGCCGTGCAGGTGGTAGATGCGGCTGTAATAGCGGTCCTGGAGCGCTTCAGCCTGGGGCGTGACGCGGCACAGATCGTCCAGGAGATCGGTGGTGGCTGCAGTGGTGGGAGGTTCCTCGCCGGTGCGAGCGAGGATCACAGCGTCGGTGGCGCGCTTAGTGGCGCACCAAGCCTTCTCGGCTGCGTCCCGGATGTCGCCGACTTCCAAGCGCTCGATAGCTTGGGACTGGACCTGTCGGGCATCGGTGAAGAGCTCCGCGACGCGGTCTCTGATAGAAGTCGTGGTCACGTGTGGCTCCTGGGGCCGCTTTGGCTATGGTCTATGTTACCAGCCGGTGGTTATCAACGACGCACGCAAGTTACTGAACGGATGCACGCACGTCTGGGCTAACCCCCGTCCACCTCAATAACGCAGTCGCAGATTACGGCGGTGTTGCCGGGCATGGCGGCCATGCCGGGGGCGGAGCGCGCGTGGCGGCCGCGGTCGCCGTAGAGGGCGACGAACAGGTCGGATGCGCCGTCCACCACGCGGGCCTGCTGGGTGAAGGACGGATCGCTGTTCACCATGCCCACCACCTTGAGGATGCGGGTGACCCGATCCAGGTCGCCGAGTTCGGCCTTCATACGGGACAGCAGGTTGAGGGCGGCCCATCGCGCGGCCTCGTAGCCCTGGTCCACGGTCAGGTCGGCGCCGAGCTTGCCGGATATGCCCTCGCCGGTGGCCATGCGGGAGCCGACGCCGGCCAGCCACATGACATTGCCGCTGCGGGCGAGGGGCAGGTAGTTGCCCACCGGATCGGGCGGCGGCGGCAGCTCGTAACCCAGTTCGGTCAGCTTCGCTTCAACTTCGGCCATGTTGGTGTTGCCTCCTGTGGGGGTCAGTACAGCCGCTCGCGGTTGGCCTCGTCCTCGTCGGCGTCGATCTCCCCTGCGTCGGCGCCGGCGATCTGGTCGGCGAGCACCTGTCCGTAGGTGGGGTAAGACTTCCGGTCGATCTGCGCGTCGGCGTCCCAGATTCGGCCACGGATGAGCGCGCGGCCGCAGTGCAGGAACGCCTCCTCCACCGAGACCTTCAGCCCTGAAAGCGGGGCCCTGCCGGCCACGGTCAGCGGCTCCAGCAGTTCGGGGTCGGTGGTGATCTCCGCCCTGCCCTTGACCCGCAGGGTCTCGTTCATGCCCGGCACGAAGAACAGCAGGCCGACGCCCGGGTTCGCCACGATATTCTGCAGCGAGTCCACCTGGTTGTTGCCAGGGCGGTCGGGCAGCAGCAGGGTGCGCTCGTCCAGCACCTTGACGAAGCCCGGCGGGTCGCCCCGGGGCGAGGCGTCGGCCTGGCCGTCGGCGTTGCTTGAACTGAGCACGCAGAAGGGCGACAGCTCGATGAAGTTCCGGCAGTGTACGTCGAGGCGGTCCAGCACCTTCTGGGCGGCCCGAGGAGCGGGCGGCCGGTAGACCTCGCGCAGTTCAGCATCGTTGGTAACCGCCATGACGCACCTCACGCAGTCAGTTAACTTGCTGCTAACACTCTTGTGCGCGGATGGTAATCGGTCGGCGGCTGTCGTGGCAAGGCTTGGCCGAGGAATGGGCAGGTCATCGTGCGCTGCCAGATTGGGCGGAGGCGGTGGGACGGCTATGTTACGATGCCCGAAAATCTGAGGCAGGAGTAACATCATGGCAGACAAGATTCGCCTGGGCATCATCGGCGCCAACATCCACCGGGGATGGGCGGTCCGTTCGCACCTGCCCGCCGTGGTCGCCAGTCCCGAGTTCGAGCTCACCGGCGTCTGCACCACCCGCATGGAGAGCGCCGAGGAGTCGCGCCAGAAGTTCGGCGCGCGGCTGGCGTTCGACGATTACCACGCCATGGTGGCCCACCCTGAGATCGACGCCGTGGCCGTGAGCCTGCGCGTGCCCAACCACTACGACCCCACCGTGGCGGCTATCAACGCCGGCAAGCACGTTTACGTCGAATGGCCCCTGGGCCGGACCACGGAGGAGGCCCAGGAGATGGCCGACCTGGCGCGGACCGCGGGCGTGCGCAACATCGTCGGCCTGCAGGCCCGTGCCAATCCGGCGCTGCTGTACCTGCGGGACCTGGTCGCCGAAGGCTACGTGGGCGAGGTGATGTCCTGCCACGTGCGCCGCATCTCCGGCGGGTCGCTGACGCGCGAGTCGGACCGGACGTGGCAGCGCGAACGGGAACTGGGCGCCCACACGCTGACCATCACCTTCGGCCACACCATCGACGTCCTGCGCATGGTGGTGGGCGATTTCAGCCACGTGTCCACGGTGGTGAGCACGCAGGCCAACCAGTGGTTTGAGTCGGATACCAACCAGATGGTGGACGTGACCTCGCCGGACAACGTGCTGGTCAGCGGCCGCCTGGTGAACGGCGCGGTGGCCTCGGCCCACGTCGCCAGCAATCCCTGGGTGGACAGCGGCTACCTGATGGAGATCCACGGCCGGGAGGGCACCCTGATCGCCACGTCCGACGATACGCCCAACCACCAGGGCGTGAGTCTCCGGGGCTCGCGGGGCAGCGACCCGCTGGAAGACCTGCCGGTGCCGCCGCAATACACCTTCGTCCTGGAGGGCATGCCCCACGGCGCGCCGTACACCGTAGGCCAGATGTACTACCAGTTCGGCGAGGCCATCCGCAACGGGACCGATTGCCAGCCCGACTTCGACGAGGCGGTGCGTCTGCACGAGCTTATCGACGGCATCCAGGCGGCGTCGGACACGGGGCGGGAGGTGGCGTTCGGGTAAAGTTCCGGCCCTGTACTGCGTGTCGCCAGGCCAACGAACCGCCTCGGAAGTCGAACGCGCATACGTCGAGGATGCTGTCGCACGCGGAGCTGTTAAGTCGTCTCTATTCTCACGATTTCGCGGTGGCAGAGTTCATTGGCAACTCTGCCATTTCTGTTAAGCGCCGTCCCTGAGTTCAACCTAAAGTTCGCCCGGGTCCCAGCCCCAACTCGCGAAAAATGGCAGACTTCTATCTCAACTCTGCCAAAACGTCATGTCTAATCGACATCCAGAGACTTCCGCTGATGGTGGAACTTTGGGATATTTGACGAGAGCTGTCTATGCCGAGACCTGGGCCCAGGGAGTTGGTTTGCCTTGGTACCTCCCATCCCGTATCCTTGGGCGGCTTGTTTCACCGACGTATCGCCATTCCGACACTGACCCCGGGGCAATACAATGAGGCTTCTACGCTGGATTAATGGCTGGCGGCTTTTCGCCGCCGCATTGATTATATTCCTAGCGTGCTGGCTCTTCGTGTTGGGCGCCACCTTGTACGAGCAAAGCCTATGCACTTACTGGAACCGGCAGCCGACGGATCCCGGCCCTGGTGTCATATTGGTCTACGTGCTCATTTTTGGCTGTGCCCTGACCGGAGTGGCCGGGTTCATCTGGGGCGTAACCGGCCTGATAGTCCGATCCAGATCGGCCCCGCCCAACCAACTATCGCTCCAGACTGGATCAAACACCGGAGGCCGCGTAACATGGCTGAACGGATGGCGGCTTCTCGTCGCTTCCTATATTGTCGGGGCTATCGCGCTCCTGCTGGTCGCAGACAGTTCCCTCATCATAGACGGCCAATGTCTCCGGTGGTCCAGCCGGGCCGCCATACCGGACGCGCTATACCAGCCAGTGCTCACCGTAATGTATGGCACTGTCGCCGTCGGACTTGCCGGCCTGGTTTGGGGCGCGATTAGTTTTTTCGTCAACGTGGAACGCAAACGCCAACAACGGTCCTGATCCACGACGCTCGGCATTGCCATGTTCACAGCGCAGGCCGTGGCTAGAATACAAGGCCGTTTACCCGTCATCCAGTCCTGCTAGGCGGAACCGATGGCAGATTTTGAACGGAAGTCTGCCATCCGCCGTCAGTCCGCGCAACAACCGACGAGCAATCATTCCGCGGAGCGCAGCGCAACGACAAAACCCCTCAAATCTGCTCTCCCCGTCGCGGCGTATATGGGTTCCAACTGCGGGTATACTTTGCACCCGTCGGGAGTTTTTGACGCTTGCCCTGTGGGCCTGGAGGGATGATGGACCGCTATCGTTGGACGCTGCGGGTGGCGATTGGCGGGGTTGGGTTCCTGGCCGCGATTGCCGTGTTTGTCGCGGTGGTGCGGGCCTTCAACGTGATGATCGCCGGCGTGTATCCGGAGGCCTGGGTTTTGACGGCCATGATGACGGCCCCGTTCACCATCGGTTTGGTGTCGGTGGCCACGATTGCCACGGCGCTGGTTGAGACGTTCCGGCGCCGGCGCGTCGCCTCTGCCTGAGCCTGCCTCCCCAGGCAATCGCATCGCCAATCCCAGCCATCCTGGGGGCTGGGATTGGACCAAGCGGTGAGGACGGCGCCGTCCTCGCTGTCGCGCCTATTACCGCGGCGCGGGTGGACATCCACGCCGAACGGGACCTCTGCCGGCCGGTGGCCAGGGGCAAGGTACTTTCAAAGTCCCCGGTCGCTCCTGCTTTCGCGGGATCCTGTAATGGCGCCATCCGCAACGGACACTGGATTCCTGCTTGCGCAGGAATGACGGGTAAGGTGGCGCGAGGGCCGCCGGAGTACTCTTGCGAAGGCGCTGGGCCGGACGGCTACATGGTTGCCCGGTCGGTGTCCCGCTGGCACAATGAAAGTGCCCTCGGGCAGGAGGCGACCATGACCACTCCCACTGTTGCATATCCGCCCAACCCGGTGGTGGACCGCGCCCAGTTGCCTCCCGGTCCTCGGGAATTGCCCGTTGTCGGCCAGACCTTCCGCTACATAACCGACTTCCTGGGGCTGATGCGGGAGTCGGCCGGCTACGGCGACCTGGTGACCATGTCCACCAAGCCGATCGTGGCGTTCCTGGTCAATCATCCCGACCTGATCGAGGAACTCTTCGTGACCAACCACCGGTCGGTGGGCCGCGGCTGGACCACCGCCGCCTGGCAGGACCTGCTGGGCCTGGGCCTGGTCACCTCCGACGACCCGCTGCACCTGCGTCAGCGCCGCCTGATGCAGCCACAGTTCAACCACCGTCGCATCGCGGGCTACGCCGAAATCATGACCGACTTTGCCCGGCGCCACGAAACCCGCTGGCGGGACGGCGCCCGGGTCGACATGTCACGGGAGATGGGAGAGCTCACCCTGCATATCGTGGTCCGCACGCTGATGGGCCTCGATCTCCCCGACGCCGTGCGTCGCATCGGGGCGGCCTTCGAAATCGGCAACGAGTACCTCACCAAACGGGGCAATTTCCCCCCGCGCCTGCGGTGGCTCGCGAACAGCCTGCCCCTCCCTTTCACGGTGCGGTTCAAGCGCGGGCGGGCGTTCCTGGATGAGACGGTCTACGGCCTCATCGCCCAACGCCGCCAGTCCGGCCTGGAGGGTGACGACCTGCTGTCCCTGCTGCTGAACGTCCGTGATGAGGAGGCCGCCAACCCCGAGGACGCCGTGATGACGGATACCCAGCTGCGCGACGAGGTCATCACCCTGTTCGCCGCCGGCCACGAGACCACCGCCGTCGCGCTGACCTGGACCTGGTACCTGCTGGCCACCCATCCCGAGATCCAGGCCCGCTTCCACGCCGAGCTGGACGACGTGCTGGGCCGGCGCGACCCGACCGTTGAGGACCTCGCCAACCTGACCTTCACGGAACGGATCCTGACCGAGTCCATGCGACTATACCCGCCCATCTGGTCCACCGGCCGCATGACCTTCCAGCCCATCACCCTGGGAGGCTGGGACATCCCGGCCGGCGCCGCCCTGTCGGCTCCGCAACTGATCATCCATCGCGATCCGCGCTGGTTCGACGACCCGCTGGAGTTTCAGCCCGACCGCTGGACGCCGGAGTTTCGCGCCGGGCTGCATCGGTTCGCTTACTACCCCTTCGGCGGCGGACCGCGCCTGTGCATCGGCGAGGGTTTCGCCTGGATGGAGGCCATGCTGGCGCTGGCGACCATGGGTCAGCGCTGGACCATGCGCCACGACCCGCGGCATACGGTGGAGCTGCACCCGCTGATTTCGCTGCGACCGAAAGGCGGTATGCCCCTTTACCTCGAACGGCGCGACTGAGTCCCTAGCACACAATTGCGTCGGCGCATGGCCGAGCAGTTAACGGGTGATAGGTCGGTCAGGCCGGCTGCGCCGCCGCGTTGCCGAAGCCTGCCGAGAACTCCTCGGATGCCCGCGCTTCCATCCCAATGGCGCCGGGTTCGTCGTGCCTTCTGACCACCAGCACGGGCGCGTTGGCATGGCGCACCACCCGGTCCGTCACGCTGCCCAGCACCAGCCGGTTGATTCCGCTGCGGCCGTGGGTGGTCATCACGACCATGGTGGGTTCGGCTCCGGCCGTTTCCACGATGGCCTCGGCGGGATTTTGGCCCTGCAGATGGCTCGCGACCACCTGGCCGCCGAACCCAAACTCTTGGGCCAGCCGTCGTGACGCGTCAGCCAGCGACGCCAGAGCGTCGTCGGAGTCGGCCTGAACCAGGTCCTCGGGCGACATCAACTCGCCCGCAGTCGGAGAGCGGTCCATGTACCGGCGATAGAAATCGGCGGTGGCCGTTACCTGCAACAACATGATACGCGAGCCCATCCCGGCGGCGACGGCTGCGGCGTGGGGCAACGATGCCTGCGATAACTCCGACCCGTCCAGCGGCACCAGCACCGTTTTCACTTCAACGTTGTCCGCAGGCCCGGACTCGGCGCTGGTGCGGATCAACTGCATGGGGTTGGGGATGGAGTGCAGAACCTTGTCCGCGACGCTGCCCAAGGCCCAGCGGGCGATGCCCCCACGTCCGTGCGTTGACATCACGACCAGCGCTTCCGGCTCGCGTACCAGCCAGTCCACCAGAGCGCGGGCCGGCGGGCCCGGCAGTGTGGTCGTAACAGCGACCAGACCGTCCGACCTCAGCCCGTCCCTGAGTTGGGCCAAGTAATCTCGCGAAATCCGCTCGGCGTCCGCCAGCATTCGCCGGCCGGCCTCGGCCGACTGCCGATGGCGCGCCGCCGGCGGCAGAACGTCGAAGGCTTCCACCAATTCGATGGGAATGGCCAACGATCCGGCGATAACCCGAGCGTAGGGCAACGCCGTCTCGGAAAACTCGGACCCATCCAGGGGGACGATTATTCTCGAATACACTATCGCACCGCCTCCACCGTATCTGCCGGAGCTCAGGCCTGGCGGCATTTTACCATTCGGGGCACCGGCCAACCCGCGGGTGTGCCCAGGAAACCGGCCACTCCCAACGCAAGGCTGCGGTTTCCGGCATCAAACGCTGCAGCGCTTTGCGCCGGTAACGGTGCGGGACACGGCAAAAGACGAGGCCAGGACCGTTGCCGATCCTGGCCTTCGCGCGCCACGGGCCACAATGCCCCCGGCCCTGTATCTCGTCCCTGTCAGTCGGTGCGACTATCGGATCGCCGCAACGCCACCGACAGGGACCTGACACGGGAAATGCCACTTGTGGTGCCTCGCGATGAGAGATACCACGTTCTACCTCCTGTGATGACGACGGTTATTCCGTCGGGTTGTGGTGGGCGAGGTTTCCGACTCCAACCCCGGCACCTTGAATACAGATTATATGATTAGGCGATAGTTGTCAACCCTTGGCTGGAACTCGATCCGCCGTTTTCTTCGCGCCGGCGGCGGCAGGGTAAGGTAGACGTTTACGCTAGGCCCTACGGCGGACAGCACGGTCCGCTCTCGCCCGCCTGCGCCATTCGGTTTTTCAAAATTCACGCAAACCCGTCAGCATTTCACGTCTCGTTGTCGGCTGGCCCTTTGCTATAACGGACTTGTCACCGGGAACGGCAGCCTCTCGCCCGTTGTTCCGTACAACTCGCTGCCGCCCGGTTGTATCTAATTTCGCCGGCTCGATATTCGGAGCCCACCGGGTAGAGGTAGGAACCAACCATGGCAGATGAACGCGCAAACGAATTGGCCCAGCGCCTGCGCAAGGCGGAAGAAGCCGCCAGCTATATGGAACGACTGGAGACGCTGGCATCCGAGGCGCCCACCCTGCGGGAACAGGTGAGCCTGCTGCAGCGCATCGAACAGCGGGAGAACCACCGCAAGGAGGCCATAGAAAACGCGCGCCTCGCCCTGTCCCTGGCCGGGGAAGCCCAACAGGAGTTGCCCGACCTGATCGCCAGCGCGGCCAACCTGGTCAACCAGATGGCTCGCGCCCTGCGCGAGGTCGACACCTTCCGCCGCGAGGCCACCTCGGCGCTCAGCGTCGTTGACCGGATGGACTACGAGGACGAGCTGGACCGCGCCATGGAGGAGCACGAAGAGGACGAGGACAACCCCATGCAGCGGGACGCCCAGTCGATCCGGATGCTGATCGCCTCTCGCCACGGCAGCACCCGCGTCCGGCGCATGATCGACGAACTGTCGCCGGGCTTCGAGGTCTTCGCCGGGTGCAACCTGAATGCTGACCCCATGCGCGGTGAGCTGACCACCCTGATCATGGCCAAGCTTGCCTCTGAAGCGGAGGCCAGCCGTGGGCCGGCTCCGGCAACGCGCCGGCCGGCGCCACCACCGCCTCAAATGACCGAGCCGGCGGTTCCGGTTACGCAGGAGAGCGGAGACCCGGCCGCGAGCTGACCGGCTTTCCCGCAGAAGAAATGGCTGGGGGCGACCGATGGTCGCCCCCGTTTTCTTGTATCAACTGTCCCGGTTTCGGGTACTATACGCCCCACGTTTTCGTACCTTGAGCAGACCCCTTCGAGGAGATAAGCACCATGGCCGACAAACAAATTCTGTGCGCCATCGGCGTTGACCTGGACGCCGTGGGTGGCTGGTTGGGATCCTACGGCGGCGAGGACTCGCCCGACGACATCTCCCGTGGCCTGTTCGCCGGCGAAGTGGGCACGCCCCGCCTGCTGAAGCTCTTCGAACGGCTGGATATCAGGACCAGTTGGTTCATCCCGGGCCACTCCATCGAGACCTTCCCCGCCGAGTGCCGGATGATCGTGGAGCAGGGCCACGAGGTGGGCATGCACGGTTACTCCCACGAGAACCCCATCTCCATGTCGCCGGAGCAGGAGGAGGCGGTGCTGCTGCGGTGCATCGACCTGATCACCGAGCTCTCGGGCAAGCGGCCCCGGGGCTACGTCGCGCCGTGGTGGGAGTTCAGCCACGTGACCAACGAGCTGCTGCTGAAGCACGGCATCAAGTACGACCACAGCCTGATGCACAAGGACTTCGAGTGCTACTACGTCCGCGTCGGCGACAAGTGGACCAAAATCGACTTCGCCATGCCGGCCGACTACTGGATGCACGCCCTGGAGCGGGGCGAGGAGACCGATTTGGTGGAGATACCGGCCAACTGGTACCTGGACGACCTGCCCCCGATGATGTTCATCAAGAAGTCGCCCAACAGCCACGGCTTCGTCAACCCCCGCGACATCGAGCAGATGTGGCGGGACCAGTTCGATTGGGTGTACCGGGAATATGACGACGCGGTCTTCCCAATCACCATCCACCCGGACGTCAGCGGGCGTCCGCAGGTGCTGCTGATGCTGGAGCGCATCATCGAGTACATCCGCTCCCACGACGGCGTGCGGTTCGTGACGTTCGAGGAGATTGCCGACGACTTCCTGGCGCGGAAGCCGCGCGGCTGAGAGCGCCGATGTGCTCCAAACCGTCCGGTAGACACTGGGAGTGACCGAGTCGACTGGTAGTTACGAATGAACGCGCACCATAGAAAGCTGGCCGACCTGCACACCCATCTGTACGGGTGTATCCATTCCTCGGACTTTCTGGATTTCCTGAGTGACCGGGATGTGGACTGGACCCGGTATCGGGACAACTACCGGCGGGTCTATGGAGTCACGCCGGCCATCGCGGAGATTTTGCAGCAGTACCGCCGCGGCGTTGCCAGCGCTGGGGCCGATTTTGACCGGCTGTTCGTGTTCGGCGACGACGATGCCGGCAACTTCGACAGGTTCCAGGCCAAATACAACATGCTGAACCACGGCGGGGTCATGTCCGGATTCTGGCGGGGTGACTTGCCAGCGTCGGCGGTCATCGACGAAACGTGCATGTTCATCCGTAAAATCATCGCTCGGCAACACAGCCAAAATCTCGGCTACGTGGAGCACCGGATGACGCTCGGCCCGGATGGTGCGCAAGCCCAGTCGCGAGAAATGTTGCTGGCGATGTTGAGGACGTACGCAGCGTACGAGGACGCCGGCATACAGGCGAGGCTCGCCATAAGTCTCCCCAGGGAGGACCCCTGGCCGAACTGGGAGCTGGTCCAGCGCGCGGCGCTGGGTCCGCTGGGGCACCTGCTGACCGGCGTTGACTTCTGCTATCTGGAAGAGGGTTTTCCGCCCAAGGACCAGCGTCAGTTCTTCGATGCGGTCAGGGATTTCAACCTCCGACATCCCGAGCGGGCTTTGGCCATCCTGTATCACGTTGGAGAGAGTTTCAACGACAAGTCCCTGGAAAGCGCCGTGCGCTGGGTTCACGAAGCCGCGGAACTGGGCGCGCACCGCCTGGGTCACGCCATCGCGCTGGGCGTCGACCCCGAGCGGTACGGCCGGCACACCCGGACCGAAAGCGTCGCGGAGCGCATGGATCAATTGCGGTATGATTTGAGACACCGGGAAGGGTTGGCGGAGTTTGGCGTCCACGTGGACGTGGGCACCGCCACGGAGGAGTTGGAACGCATTGGCGATCTGCCGATGGACCACCGGGTCACGATGGAATACGACGACGCGAAACTCGCCGAGTTGCGGCAACGCCAGGAGTTTGCCATCCGATGCGTCCGAGATTTGGGCGCCGTGATCGAAGTGTGTCCCACGTCAAACCGGCGCATCGGGGGAATCACCAACCCGGAAAATCACCCGGTGAAGCAGTTCATCGCCAGCGACGCGCCGTTCGTCGTCGCCAGCGATGATCCGGGGATATTCGGGATAACGCTGGCCGACGAGGTTGCCTGGGTTGGTGAACACCACCGGGTGCCCGACGACATGATGGAACACATCCTGGACCTGGCGTGGTCCAGCCGCAGCGAAGTCCTGACCGGCCGGTTGACCGGCGGCCGCGCAAACTGATTCGAACCCACCATCAGCGGCAATCTCCCAGCAGGAGACGAACATGCGCAGCATCGACATTCATGCCCACCTGACGCCGCAGTGCTTCTGGCGCGCCACCGAGGGCGGCGGCGACTGGCACACGCTGCGGCGTGAAACCAACGCCCAGGGGAGGCCCGTCCTCGTGTCGGGGAGCGCGCGGGGTCAGCTTCCGCCCAAGGCCAGCTGGACGCCGGAGCAACGCCTGGCCGACATGGACTCCCTGGGCGTGGACGTGCACGTGGTCTCGCCCTTCGGCGGCTTCTACAACTACGACATGGACCGGGACGTGACCGTTGCCACGTCGCGGGAGTGCAACGACGAGATCAGCCAGATGATGCAGTCGTGGCCCGAGCGGTTCTCGGGCCTGGCGACGTTGCCCATGCAGGACGTGCCCGCCGCCATCGCGGAGCTGGAGCGGGTCATGGTGAACCTGGGGTTCAAGGGCGCCATGATCGACGACAAGATCAACGGCAAGCTGCTGGACGAACCGGAGTTCATGCCCTTCTGGAAGGCCGCCGAGCAGCTGGGGGCGGTGATCCTGTTTCACCAGTCGGGCGACACCATCGTGGACGCGCGCATCAAGCGCTACCACCTGCCCAACTCGGTGGGGAACCTGGCCGACCGCACGCTGACCTTCGCCGCGCTGGTGATGGGCGGCGTCATGGACGCCTGCCCCGACCTGCGCATCTGCCTGTCCCACGGGGGCGGCTACGCCTGCTACGGTGCGGGCCGCATGGACCGGGGCTGGGAGCGCACACCGGAGTCCCAACGAGTGGCAGCCCACCCGCCCAGCCAATACCTGAGCCGGTTCTACTACGACTGCATCGTGTACACCGAGGAATCGCTGCGGTTCCTGATCGACTCGGTGGGCATCGACCGGGTGGTTTTCGGCACCGACTGGCCCTACGACATGGCGCAGGACTGGCCCGTTTCGTGGATCCTGGCCATGGACACCCTGACCCAGGACGAGAAGGACGCCATCCTGTGGAAGAACCTCGAAACGCTGCTGGGGATCTGACATGCGATGCGTACGCTGGCACGTACCCAGTGTGTCATCGCGAGGAGCGAAGCGACGCGGCGATCTCGTGCCCGCACCGGCGTTCCTTGCCCCGACGAGATTGCCGCGCTTCGCTCGCAATGACTGGATAATGTCCCGGAGGGATGACCCGTGAGACACATTGACGTTCACACCCACCTGGCTCCGCAGATTCTGTGGAAGGCCTTCGCCAACGGCGACGACTGGCACGGGATGCGGCACGAGGCCCAGGGCGACCTCGAGTTCATCGTGGGCAACGGCAAGCGCATCCTGATCAACTCGCCCAAGGTCCGGTACACGCCGGAGGAACGGCTGGCGGACATGGATGCCGAGGGGACGGACGTGCAGGTGGTGTCCATCCACACCCCGCTGTTTCCGTACCACTGGGAGACTGCGGAGGCGATCAAGGCGTCGCAAGAGGTCAACGACGAGATCGCGGGCATGACCCGGAAGTGGCCCGACCGCTTCGCCGGCCTGGCCACGCTGCCGGCGCAGGATGTCGACGCGTCCATCGCGGAATTGGAAAGGGCCGTGAAGGTCCTGGGGCTCAAGGGCGCCGAGCTGGACATGGTGGTCAACGGGCAGAACTGGGACGAGCCGCACTTCCTGCCGCTGTTCAAGGCCGCCGAGGAGCTGGACGCCCTGCTGTTCTTCCACCCGCAGCCGCAGGACAACATCATGGCGACTGAGCGGACGCTGCGTTACGGCATCCCCAACAGCGTGGGCGTCGTACTGGAGGATGCCCTGCTGGTAGCGACCCTGATCTTCAGCGGCGTGCTGGACGAGTGCCCGAACCTGCGGGTTTGCATTGCGCACGGCGGCGGCGGGGCCTGCTTCGGCATGGGCCGGCTGGACCACGGCTGGCAGGTGCGCTCGGAGGCGAGGGTGCACATTCGCAAGCCGCCAAGTGCATACCAGAAGCAGATCTACTACGATTTCCTGACCAGCAGCGAGGCCGGCCTGCGGTTCCTCATCGACAGCGTCGGCATAGACCGCGTGGTCATCGGCAGCGACTGGCCCTTCGTGGGCTGGGACCCCTCGCCGGGCGGGTGGCTGGAAGGCCTGGAAAGCCTGACCCGGGAGGAAAAGGAAAAGATTTCCTGGAGAAATCTGGAAGCGCTGCTGGGGATCTGACGACGGAGGGGGCCGGGGCGCAGATTTCCAAAACGGTCAGTCGACGGGTGGGATGTAAGGCATTTGGGTCACGCACGGGCATGACGGTGTAATACGCCCGCATGTGGTGTGCGCAATCGGTTCGACCCGGCGAGGCTCATTCAGAGCACACAGCGACCCCCGATTAGCGAGACGACTGGCGGAATCTCCATCGCCGCATTATTATCCCGCGCGCCGGCCTATAGGTCGGCAGGTTGGTGCCCCGCCGGCCGGGAACGGCTGGCGGGGCTATGCCTCGGAAACGTTCGCAGGATGGCCGGTCCGGAATCTCAGCCGACGGGCAGTTCCCGGCCGCTATCCGACGCCTCCTTGACGGTATCGAGGAATCGATGGAGGCCCACGGCGGTATCGAACGTGGGCAGGCGACCGGTCTCACCCGTTCGGATTGCCTCGGCGAACAGCGCGTAAAGCTGCCCGACGTTGTACGGGTCTCCCCGGGGAAAGTCGTCGGGCACGTACATGAAACGCTGGGGAATCTCGAGGTCTTCCAATGCGTGGTTCCCCTGCGCGCCCTGGATGCGCAGCATCTCGCCGCGCTGCGACGACACGCTGCCGGTGACGATCAGCGTCGCTTCGCGGCCGTAGATCTCCATGCGGTACCCGCTGCCGGCCCAGGGCACGGCGCCCACGTGGACTGCCGCAGCCGCGCCGCGCACCAACTCGCCCGACACCCGCACGTTGTCCGGCGACATGACGTCGACGTACTGCTGGGTGTCGGTCTCGTACCACTGACGCACCTGGTTGGTCACCATGCAGGCGACGCGCCTGAAGTCGCCCGCAACGAAGCGCAGGGCGTCGATGACGTGGCCGGTGGCGATGGTCAGGGTGTTCGCGCCCATGGCGGGATCGCGCTGCCAGGTGCCGCCGGACTGGCGGTTCACCGGCCCGTCCCGGAACGTGGTGACGGTGCAGGTCATCACCTCGCCCACGTAATCAGTGTCGATCAGGTCCTTGACGTACATCAGGGCGGGGCTGACGCGGGACTGCAATCCCACCGCCGTCTGCACTCCCTTCGCTCGGGCCAGTTCCGTCAGCTCCTCGGCTTCGGAGGTGGTGCGACCCAGGGGCCACTCGGTGAGGACGTGCTTGCCGGCCTCGATGGCGGCCCTGGTCGGGTCGTAGTGGGACGGGACGCGCACCACCACGGCCACGGCGTCGATGTCCGGCGAGGCCGCCATTTCGTTGAAATCGTGGAAGGCCAGCTTCGCGCCGAAGGCCTGCCGGGCCTCCTCCGCGCTCTCCGGCCTGGTGGTGCAAACCGCGGTGAATTCCACATCGGGACTGGCCAGCAGGGCGGGGAAGTGCGACTGGCCGGCCCACGTCGAATTGACGTTGGCCCCCACAAAGCCGAGGCGGATCTTGTCTGTCATGGTGCGGGCTCCTGAGTTGTGACGGGCGGGTGACTCTGCGGCGGCCCTGGCCTACTCCAGGGAGTCGGGGTTGATGGGCGTGGGCATGGCCTGCACCGCCGGCAGGACCTTTTCGGCGAAGAGTCGCAGGCTCTTTTCGGCTTTCTCCCGGGGCATCCCGCCGTAGAACATGTGGATGACCACCTTCTCCAGGCTGATGGTCCACTGCAGGGTCCGGATCTTTTCGATGATCTCGTCCGGCGTGCCGATGGGTTGGGTGGCGCGGCGGGCGTTGAAGCTTGCGTCGGCGGTGCCCACGTCGGCCTGCTGGCGCGTCAGGTATTCCTCGTAGCCGCGTATGCCCTCGTAGCCCGGGTTGTTCCACTCGAAGTAGTGGTGCTGCGCCGCCATGAGCTGGTTGTGGAAGTAGACCCACCCCTCCTCCGCTTCCTCGGTGGACTCGGCGCAGTACATCCACAGCAGCGTGGTGGGCTGGTCCGGCGGCAGGCTCAGCTCCTTGCGGATCCGGTTGAAGCGGCGCACCTTGGCGACCATCTCGTCGACATCGTCGCCGGCGACGAACATCTGGCCCAGGCCGTTTTCGGCAGCCATCCGCGCCGAGGCCTCAGTGGTGAACGCCACCTTGATGTCCCGGGTCAGCTCGCCCTTGTGCCGGGCCTGGGGCCGGATGGTGGTCGGCGGGATATCGTAGACCTCGCCCTGGAACTCGAAGCGTTCCGCGCCGTCGGCGGCCTTGATGGCGTTGATCACGTCGTAGAAATACTTGTGGGACTCGCCGATGGGGTAGCCCAGCGACGCGTACTCGTGGGGGGCGATGCCGCGCCCGATGCCCAGGTGCAGACGGCGCCCCTTGAGCAGGATGTCCAGCATGGACAACTCGGAGGCCAGCCGCACCGGGTTCCACCAGGGGGCGACGACGACGGCCGTGCCCACGTCAACCCGGCTGGTGCGCCCGGCCCAGTAGGCCAGGTATTGCAGCGGGTTGGGCTGCATGGAGTAGGCGGACCCGTAATGCTCCGTCGCCCAGATGGAGTCGAAGCCCAGCGGCTCGACCAGTTCTCCCATGTAGAGAGTGTCATCCATATTGCTGGCGTCGGTTCGCTCCGGCGCCCGATCGTAGTCCTCGGCCATCAGGCGCGGCCAGTCACCCTGGTTGTAACCGGTGACCATCACTCCACAGTGCATTTGGTGTGTTCCTCCATCGGGTTCGCCTAGTCAGTCCGGAAGTGGTCCATCCGGCGCTGCGGCGAGTTGCGCTGCCAGTATAACCGCTCGCGCCGGCCGGCACCGGGCGATGGGTCGGCGCCAGCCTATTGCAGCGGGAGCGTCACCGCCGCATCAGGCCTTCCAAGCGGCGCTTCACGTCGGGCCACTCGGAGACGATGACGCTGAAGAACACCGAATGTCGGTCCTCCCCGTCCCAGGCGATGCGGTGATTGCGCCAGGTGCCCTCCTCCACCGCGCCCAGCCTCAGGATCGCCTGCCGGGATCTGGCGTTGCGGTGGTCGGTCTTCAGGCTGACCCGCCTTGCCGACAGGTCCTCAAACGCGTGGCGCATCAGCAGGTACTTGCACTCGGTGTTGACTCCCGTGCGTTGCCATGCAGTCCCGTACCAGGTCCAGCCGATTTCCAGCGTCCGGTGATTTCGGTCGATATCCAGGAATGACGTTGAGCCGGCCACCTTATCGGTTTCGCGGTCCACCACGGCGAACGGGATCTGTTGCCCCTTCTCCTGTCCTGCCAGGGCTTCTCCGATCCAACCTTCCGCGTCCAACAGGTTGCTGAATCCAGGCCGAGGCAAATAACGCCATATCGATTCGTCCGCTGCCGCCGCGTACACTCCTTCCGCATGCTTCATGGTGAGGGGTTCCAGGCGAACCAGGCTTCCGGTCAGGGTCACCGGCTGGGGGTCCAGTTTATTATTGAGTTCAGTCGCCATGACTTCTCCAGATTTGCTCCGATTGGGCGTTTCAGTATATCGCGGCGCGGGTTTGTCATCCGCGCAGAGGCGTATGCTATTCCGTATGCTGGACAGGACAGGTCGGGAGCGATGCGCATAGACGTGGGTGAATGGCAGATCCGGAGTTACCGCCGCGAGGACGCCGAGGCGTTGGCCCGGTACGCCGACAACCGGAACGTGTCGAGGAACCTGCGCGACGCCTTTCCGTATCCGTACACCCTGGCCCACGCCGAGACCTGGATCGACCTGGTGGCGCAGCAGGCCAGGGAAACCGACTTCGCCATCGCCTCGGAGGCCGAGTTGATCGGTGGAATCGGGCTCCAGACGCAGCGGGACGTCCATCGCCGCTCGGGAGAGATCGGCTACTGGCTGGGGGAGCCGTTCTGGGGACGCGGCATCGCCACGGCCGTGCTGCGGGCGTTCACCGAGTACGCCTTCGAGGAGTTCGACCTGGTGCGCGTGTACGGCTACGTGTACGAGTGGAACCCTGCCTCGGCCCGGGTGCTGGAGAAGGTGGGCTACCAGTGCGAGGGCCGCCTGAAAAAGAGCGTCAGCAAAGACGGCCAGGTCATCGACCAGTTTGTTTACGCGATTACGCGGTGAGCCAGGGCCTTTCCAAAGTCCACTTTCACCCGCTCATGGTGAGCCTGTCGAACCATGAACCGCCCCAACAGGCATCCTTCGACAAGCTCAGGATGAGCGGCAACTGATGGCGGTCAATTGCTTTGGGAAAGCCCTGCTGCTGAGGCACAGCGGCCATCACGGCAATGGTCCTCGCGCGCGACCCGGTTTGCGGCGGAGGATCGTCAGAATCAGGATTTACGGGATTTTATGATTGGACAGGATTGGGATATCTGTGCCACAGAACAGTTCCAATCCTGATAATCCGTAAATCTCGAAAATCCTGATTCTGACAATTTGCGAAAGCGGGTACGCGTGGGGACCACGCCTATGCCGTCGGCGGGTTGTCCCGGTACCAGTCCACGATTTCGGAGCCGGTGGCGGCCCACACGCCGCCGCGACGCATCATGCGGCCCAGCGCCCGATCTAGATAGCCGATGCGGAAGGGCTGGCCGATGAGCCAGGGGTGCAGGTTCAGCGCCATGACGCGGCCGTTCTGCTGGCCGTCCTCGTACAGCGTTTCGAAGCTCTCTTCCAGAAGCTGCTGGTACCGGCCGACGACCACCCGACGTTCCCACATGGCGGATATGTCGTCCAGCTCCCACATGATGGGCAGGGTGAACAGCTCGCCGTGGGGGCTGTGCAGCGGGTAGGGCTGCTCGTCGTTGACCCAGTCGCACACGTAGCGCACGCCGGCCTCGGACAACAGCTGCGGGGTGCGGTTGGACTCGCCGTATTCCGGGCCCAGCCAACCGGCGGGGGCGCTGCCGGTGGCGCGGGTCAGGGCAGCCACCGATTGGCTGATGTAGTCCCGCTCGGCATCCTCGGACATGTTGCTGCTGATCATCTGCGAGAGGGACACCCCGTGGCCGATGATTTCGGCGCCGGCCTCCTGGCAATGGCGCACCAGGTAGGGATAGTTCTCGGCGGTCATGGCGTCCATGGCCACGGTGGCCGGGATGCCGTGCTTCCGCAGGGTGTCCAGCACGCGGAAGATACCGACCCGGTGCCCGTATTCACGGTGGGACAGGCGAGCGTAGTCCGGGAACCCACGGGCGCCCAGGCCGCCGGAGAAGGGCGTGGTGAAGCTGTCGGCCGGCGGGTCCCATTCGGGGTGCTCGAGATTGACGATGACGCACAGGGCGACCCGGGCGTTATCCGGCCAGCGCAGGATCCCCCGCTTGTTGAGGGGCGACCAGTCGTAGTGCGGGTGGTCCATCCCGAAGCGCCGTTCTGCGGGCATAACTTGATCTCCTCTTTGGTGCTGATGTCATCGCCAGGAGCGCAGTGACGTGGCGATCCCGTTGGAGTGCGGTCCGTCGTTACACCGCCGAGATTGCCGCGCTACGCTCGCAATGACAAACTGAAGTGGGCGCTCTGGATTCCCGCTTGCGCGGGAATGACGGGTGAGGCGTGGTCAGACGAGCGCGGTGGGGTTTGACGAGTGAAGCATGGTCAGCCGTTCAACTGCGCCGCGTGTGCCACGGCCTCGTCGTAGTAGTTGGCGATGTAGTACTCGGCAATGTCGTCCGCCGTGGTCTGCCAGACCCCGTCGTGGGACATGATGTAGCTCAACACGTCGTCCAGGTACCGGGCGCGGTGGGGCTGGCCGATGAGATATGGATGCAGGGCGATGCACATCACGCGCCCGCTGTGTGCGCCTTCCTGGTAGAGCTGGTCGAATTGTGCCTTGCAGATCTCGGCGAAGTAGTCGCCCTCGTAGTGCTGGCGGAACAGCGGCGCGTCGTTCAGCTCGATGGAGTAAGGCACCGACACGAGCTTGCCGCTGTTGACGCGGATGGGCACGGGCTGGTCGTCGTGCATCCAGTCGGTGTGGTAGATGAGGCCAGCCTCGGCCATCAGGTCGGGGGTGCGCTCGGTGCCGGAGATGGCCGGCCCCAGCATGCCCTTGAGCTGCTTGCCGGTGTGCCGCTTCAGGGTATCGATGGTGTCCCGGTAGAACTCCCGCTCCTGCTCCTCGGTGTAGCCGTTCAGGTAGCGCGTGTTGTAGATGCCGTGGCTCATGAAGTCCCAGTTGCGCTGCACCATGGCCTCGCCGATTTCGGGGAAGTGCTCCAGCACCGCCATGTTCAGGGACACGCAGCAGCGGATGTTGTACCGGTCCAGCACGTCGGCCATGCGCCAGAAACCGACCCGGTTGCCGTAGTCCCGGTAGGAGTATTGCTGCACGTCGGGATAGGGCATGCGCGGCCAGGGGTCGCGGTTCCCGTCGAATTCCGGCTCGTATTCGTAGTGCTCAACGTTGGGCGCGATCCACAACGCCACCCGGGCGTCGTTGGGCCACTTGATGACGGGACGGTCGATGATGGGGCTGTAATCCACGCGGTTCGGCGGCAAAGGCATGACGAACACCTCTCCAGGTAACTGGCCCTTCGAAATCGATACGGGCGATGCGATGCGGTGCCCGGCAGTGTAGTCGGCGGGGTTTGCGCCGTCAACGAACCCAAGGCTCATGCGTGCGCACTTTCGTGAATCGTCAGAATCAGGATTTGCGGGATTTTATGATTTGACAGGATTGGGAAAGCTCTCACGTGTGCCCGGTTTGTCATCGCGAGAAGCGTAGCGACGTGGCGATCCCGTTGTCTGGACGATGCGTCCTGTGGCGGCGAGATTGCCGCGCTTCGCTCGCAATGACAAGTTCAAGTGCGTAAGTCCTACCTGATTCTGACATTCCCCCGTCGCAATCCGCGTACGCTTAAGTTCTCCGGGGAGCGACGGGACCGGTCGTTTGATGATTGAGAGACCCCTACGACTTCGGAGCGGTTGATGGCGCCGGCGGCGAAAACGCCGTACCATGGCGCGACAGACCAACGGACCGCAAAGGGGGGCACGATGGCGCAGGTCTTTGATGGAATCACCGTCCTGGATTTCACCAGCGGCCGGGCCGGCGGCGTGGCGACCATGGTGCTGTCCGACTTCGGCGCCGAGGTGATCAAGGTTGAGCCCCCGGGCGGCGAAAAATTCCGGGACGCGCCGGGCTCCATCCAGTGGAATCGTGGCAAGAAGAGCGTCGTGCTGGATTTGAAGACTGCGGACGGCGGGGACAACGCCCGGGAGTTGGCCAAACGGGCTGACGTGGTGGTCGAGAATTACCGGCCGGGCGTCGCCAGGAGGTTGGGCGTCGACTACGACACCCTGCGGGACGGCCATCCCGGCCTGGTTCATGCGACGCTGACCGGGTTCGGGTCGGATGGACCCTACGCTCAGTACAAGGGTTACGACGGCGTGGTGGCGGCCAAGAGCGGTCGGATGATGATGTTCGCCGAGCAGAACCCGAGGGAAGGCCCCAACTACGTGGTCGTGCAGGGGGTCTGCCACGCGGCCGCCACGGCGCTCATCCGCGGCATCACGTCGGCCCTGTACGTGCGGGAAAAGACCGGCCTGGGGCAGCGGGTGGAAACCAGCATGCTGAAGGCCGTGACCACCTACGACCACGTGTCCTGGGTGTACGGCCAGATGATCGAGAACCTGCCCGACACCTACCCGCCGGACCCCCGGGTGGGCATCGGGCGGCCCAACCCCACGGGCTATCTGCCGGCGCGCACCAAAGACGGCCAGTGGATCCAGCTGGGCAACGTGGTGGAGCGGCTGTTCCGCTCCATGATGCACTGGCTGGACATGGACTTCATCTACGAGGACCCGCGTTTCAAGAGCGCGCCATTCCTGGATCAGGATGCGGTGGCGGCCCTGGAACGGATCATGCTGGAGAAGGTGCAGGAGAAGACCCTGCAGGAGTGGATGGACATATTTCTGGGCGAGGCCGGCAACGTTGCCGCCGAGCCTTACTACACCTCCGAGCAGGCGCTGGAGCATCCACAGATCGTGCACAACGGCAACGTGCAGGACCTGTCCGTGCCGGGCGTGGGCGACACGCGCCAACTCGGCCCGATGGTGAGCATGAGCGGGACGCCGGGGCGCACGCAGGGGCCGGCTCCGGCGCTGGGCCAGCACACGGCGGAGGTGCTGGCGCGGTTGGGAAGCGGCGTCGAGAGTCGCTCCAACGGCGCAAAGGCAGCGATGCCGAAGCATGCCCTCGAAGGGATAACCCTGCTGGACCTCGGCACGGTAATCAACGGGCCGCTGGGTTGCGCCCTGGTGGCCGAGCTGGGCGCGCGGGTGATCCGCATCGAGGCGCCCGGCGGCGACTGGGGCCGGCAGGGCATGCCCATGTCGGCGCACCGGACCATGGCCGGCTCCGAGGACATCTGCCTGGACCTCAAGACAGAGGAGGGCCAGGAGATCATGGGCAAGCTGGCGGCCAAGGCCGACCTGCTGCTGCACAGCATGCGCCCCGGCGCGCCCGAACGCACGGGCATCGGATACGAGCAACTGGCCGAGATCAACCCCAACCTGGTGTACCTCTATGCCGGCGGGTACGGCTCGACCGGGCCGTATTCGCACCGGCCTTCCATGGCCCCCATTGCCGGCGCGGTCTCGGGAGGCGGCGTGGCGCAGATGGGCAGGGATGCTTTCCCGCCGCCGGATCAGGCCATGTCCATCGATGAAATCGCGGCCGTGTCCAAACAGCTGAAGCGGGCCAACGACGGCACCGCCGACCACAACACGGGCATGGTCAACGCCGTTGGCCTGGTGCTGGGCCTCTTGGCCCGCGAGCGCACCGGCAAGGCGCAGTACGTCGAGTCGACGATGATCGCGGCCAACGCCTACGCCAACATCGACGACTTCTACTGGCACGCGGGCAAGCAGCCACGCCCGCTACCGGACGGGGATGGGCACGGGCTGCACGCCTTGTACCGCCTGTACCGGGCCCGCACGGGTTGGGTGTTCCTGGCCTGTCCCTTCGAGGACGAGTGGGAGGCATTGTGCCGCACCATAGACCGGCCGGATTTGCTCGCCGACCCTCGTTTCGATACTGCGGAGGCGCGGGAGAAGCACGACGATGCGCTGGCCGATGAGCTGGGCCGGGTGTTTGCCGCCGAGGAACCGATGCACTGGGAGCGGCTGCTCACCGCCGCCGACGTGGCCTGCGTCAAGGCGGAGGACCGGGGGATGTATTTCTTCTTCAACGAAGACCCCCACGTGCGCGACAATGGGCTGCTCACCCAGGTGGAGGCCCCACGTTACGGCGAGTTCTGGCGGTACGCTCCCGTGGTCGATTTCTCCGCAACGCCGGGTCGGGTCGGCCCGGGACCGCTGAAAGGGCAGCAGACCCGCCCGATCCTCCGCGAGTTGGGGTACACCGACGAGCAGATCCACGACCTGCAACAGCGCAAGGTTGTGTTCTGGGAGGAGGAATAGCCCGCAATGCCGCCCAACATCATTCCCGCGGACACCAACGGCATCCGGGACAAGGCCGCCATCGTCGGCATCGGCGAAACCGAGTTCTCGTGGGACTCGGGCCGCAGCGAGCTGCAACTGGCCTCGGAGGCGATCAAGGCCGCATGCGACGACGCTGGCATTTCGCCGCAGGATATCGACGGCCTCATTCGCTACGACATGGAGTCGAACCACGAGACCCTGCTGACGCAGTCCCTGGGCATCAAGAACCTGCGGCACTGGGAGTCGATCTCGTACGGCGGAGGCGCGGGCAACGCAACGGTGGGACACGCGGCGGCGGCCATAGCCGCCGGGTACGCCAACTACGTGGTGTGCTTTCGCGCGGCCAACCTGCGCTCCGGCGTACGTCTGGGGCGGGCAAGAGGTCCCGAGAGCATACCCGGCGGGGCCGACAGTTTTGCGGTGCCGTGGGGCAGCATGGCGCCGGCGCACCGGTTCGGGATGTTCGTGCGGCGTTACATGCACCAGTACGGAGCCACCAGCCGTCACTTCGGCTGGGTCGCGGTGACCCTGCGGGAGCACGCGTCCCGCAACCCCCGCGCGCTGCGCCGGGAGCCCATCACCATCGACGACCACCAGAACTCCCGCATGGTGGTGGACCCGCTGCACGTGCTGGATTTCTGCCAGGAGAACGACGGGGCGGCCGCCGTGGTGCTGACAACGCCCCAGCGCGCCCGGGAATTGCGCCACTCCGATACCCTGACCCTGGTCGAGGCGGCGGCGCAGGGGGCGGGCCCCCGCAACGACGGCATCGTCTATCGTCCCGACCTGGCCGTGGCCGAATCGGAGCACACCGCCCGCGACCTGTGGGCGCGCGCCCGGCTGAGCGCGGCGGACATGGACGCTATGATGTTCTACGACCACTTCACGCCGTTCTGCCTGATCAACCTGGAAACCTACGGGTTCGTGGCCCCGGGCGAGGCCAAGGATTTTGTCGATGGCGGCGCCAACATCCGGTTCGACGGGACGCTGCCGGTCAACACCCACGGCGGCAACCACTCCGAGGCCTACATCCACGGCCTGACTCACGTGCAGGAGGCGGTGCGGCTGATCCGGGGCGACTCCACCGCGCAGCCGCCGCAAAAGACCATCAACCGGGTCCTGTCCTGCAGCAGCGTGGCTCAACTCAGCGGCGCGGTGACCATTCGCCGGGGATAGCGAGGAACTGGAATGACCCAGCAGACGGAACAGGCTGCCAAATCGCCGGCGATGACCGGGCCGCTGGAGGGCGTGCCGCTGCCCGACTTGGAGCGCGTGCCGGATTACGAGCGGGGCTTCTGGGAGGGGACGCGGAACGGCGAGTTGCGCATCCAGCGGTGCGCGGATTGCGGGCGGTTCCGGCACCTGCCCACGCCGATGTGTCCCGAATGCTCATCGCTGGCATACGAATGGACCCGGGTAAGCGGGCGCGGGTTCGTGTATTCCTTCGTGATCGTGCGGCACCCGGTGCATCCGGCGATCCGGGAAAGGGAGCAGACGCCCTACAACATCTGCATGATCGAGCTGGAGGAGCAGGAAGGCCTGCGCATCTGCAGCAACGTCCTGCAGGTCGCGCCCGAGGACATCAGCATCGGCATGCCGGTGCAAGTTGCATTCATATCCGCGGCGGACAATCCCGACGTGGTGCTGCCGGTATTCCTGCCCGCTTCGCAGCAATAGGTTGCCGGCCGAGGCGGCACGACATCACGATAACCGTTTCCAAGGAGAATGAGCGTCATGGCCAACGCCTTCGACAAGATAATCGCCAACGTGGAGCGGTTGCACCGGCTGATGGACGAAGCGGGCGTTTCGGCCGTGGTCGCCCGCTCGGGCAAGAACTTCACCTACCTGGCCGGTTTCGCCTACCCGGGCACGCTGGCGCGGCACCTGGAGTTTCCCGACTCGCCACGGGAGGTGCTGCTGGTGTGGCCGCGCACGGGCGAGCCGGTGATGGTGCTCAACTCCTACGCGGCGCCCCTGGCCCGCCGCGACTCGTGGCTGGAACGCATCGAGGTCGTCGACGACTACGCCGAGTCCCCCTACGAACGAGCCGCCGCCGTGCTGCGGAACCTGGGGTTGGCCGAGGAGACCATCGCGTTTGAGAAGAGCTACGTCAGCGCCAACCGGTGGGAGGAGATCGGCCGGCTGCTGCCCCGGGCGCGCATCGTGGACAGCACCGACCTGATGGACCGGGTGCGCTGGATCAAGACCCCCGAGGAAGTCGCGGCCCTGGAGGCCGGCGCGAAGATGCTGGACGAGGCCTACCTGGAGGTGCTGCCCACCGTGCGGCCCGGCGACACGGAACGGCTGGTGCACAGCCGCATCGTCGAGAGCTGCCTGCGGCGGGGGGCCAACTGGGTCCACGGCATCCTGAACTCCAGCCGCAACAACGTGGGCTACGGCGGCGAGAGCGACCTGGCCTTCGAGACTGGCGACATCATCCGCAACGATTACGTGGCGTATCTCAACGGCTATCCAGGACACCAGTCGCGGACCGTCTGCGTGGGGGCGCCTTCAGACGAGCAGAAGCGCACCTACCGGGTCGTGCTGGACATCTACCGCGCCACCATCGACCGGTGCGTCCCCGGCGCGCGGACGGCAGACATCTACCACTTCGCCAACGACGCGTTTCACGAGGCCGGCTTCGAGGGCAACGTGGCCCTGGCCGGGCACGGCGTCGGCGCGTGGTGGCACCAGCAGGAGCCGTACATGGTGCCGTCCAGCGAGCGGGTCCTGGAGGAGGGCATGGTGGTGGCGCTGGAGCCGCACATCGGGCCGTGCTGGCACCTGCAGGACATGGTGCTGGTCACCGACGGCGCGCCCCGGCTGCTGTCGCCGCTGATGAGCACGGACGAGATGCTGGTGGCGGGGTAGACCGGGTCTGATCACCCTCGCGACGGGCGCTCTGGCGACGGGCCGGACCCTGGCGGACGCCGTTCGTCCGGTTCACCCTGGTCGCAGAGTTCCTTGCCCATCTGCTGCGTTCGGAGCATGCCACGTTGCGTGTCTCGGAGAGCGGTCCTGGCCTCGGCGATTGCACCGGTGTCGTTGGTGCGGACGCCGTGCAGGTAGTGCCTGGCGAAGCTGGTGGCAGATTCGGACATGGCGCTCAGGTTGCGCTGGATGGGGCGTGCGGACGGCGGGCCGTTGATCTGCGCCATGGCTCGTGAGGTGGCCGTGAACGCGGCCATGTGAGTGGACAGGTCCCATCGCCACTGGGGGTCCTGGCTGACCCGGGGGTCGGTTGCGCGCTGTTCCATGAATGCCACGACCCGGTCCAGGTGCTGCCGGCGTTCGTCCGCGACCCCCCGGAGCTGCCGGAAGTAAACCCTTTCCGCCCGGCTGAGGCACTTGAAAGCGGCCACCCCTGAGGATGCCGGCGCGCCCTCGGGTTCGAACACGAACAGGACCACGCCGTAAACCACCACCGCCACGATGAGCGCCGTGCCGACCGCGCCCAGGATTATGGCGGCGCGCTTGACGTACCAAGACCAGCGGCGTGGCTGGGGCGCGTGCTCGGTTTGGTCTGTAGTGTCCTGCACGTGCTTTGCCTTATCTCTGCCAAGTCACGAAACAGGCGGAAATCATGCTGAAGGCTGCAACGCGGACTCGTCCTGTCTGCAACACCCACGCGAGGCGGTCAGCGGTTATCGAATAGCAAGTGTGCAGCCAGAGCTCTGAGGTCTTCGTCGCTGGTGTCGAAGAAATTTGAGATATTGTTATCTGCGCGATCGACCACGTTCACGGTTCCGGAGTAGGTGAATATTGCGTTAGGGTTATAGTCGGCGTGCTCACGTTGCTGCTGCAGGTCAAGAATAGTGGCGGCGAAATCAGCAATAGCATCAGGGAAATCCAACACGCTCCTTGGGGCCAGTTTTGACCTTGCTCTGGTGTGAGTCAGCGCTCGGTAGATCGCGGTCCAGCCGGGCGATTTTGGATGGCCTGTTTCGTGACCGTAGAGCATATCGGCGTTGTTCTGCAGGAGCGCATGGAACATGGCGTAATATGCCGTACTGACTGCTCTCCTGAAGTGCGCCTGCTGCAAATCGTCGGGTGTACTGAGGATTTGGAGGTTTTCTACAACGGAGCGAGCAACTATGAGAAGGCTCTGCCACATCATGGATTGACATCCGGCAAGTGGCCTTCGGCGATCAACTGTCTGATCTGCCGATGTTCGTCCGCACGGGTATAAGATTGGGTGATGATGGGTGTGGACACGTAGGGCAGGAAGGCGTCCAGGTTGCGCCGGTTGAACCCGGACAGGATTTTGGGGTCCAGTTTGACCTCCGGGCTGTCGTATACCATGGAAAGATGGGTATAAGGTTCGCCATCGTTGGTCAAACGGGTTTCGACGTTTATCTCGACCAACGTGACCTCTCCTTCGAATTGGGCTTCGAGGTCGCGTTTGGCGATGTCGGCTATGCGGCTTTTATCTTCTTCGGTTAGCAGCAGGTCGCCCATGTTATCTCCTCGCCGGGACTGGTTAGGAAGTAACGAGCAAGAGGCCGTTTGATGCTACCTCCCTGACCTCCGCCCTGTCACCCTTCCACCTCCGCAAGGAAGCCCAGCACGCGCTTGGTGTACTTTTCCGGCTCCTCGCTGTGGGGGCGGACTTCGGCCCAGCGGCAGTTGGGCACTAGCTGTCCCAAAGGATAACTTTTGGAGCCCCCGTTGCCGGAAAGCTGGATTCCCTGAGTATTGGGCGGGTCGGGCGCATCGCTGGGGAGGGGAATGGTCCAATGGATGGTCCCGTCGGTCTTGTTGTGGACCACTACTTTTTCTATGAAGCATTCCAGAAGTAGGCCGACCATGCGTGGGTCTTCTGATTCCAGATAGGTCCGCAGGTCCAACGCGTTCTTTACGATGCGGTCAGGGTCGTTCAGGAACAGCAGATGGTCGCCCATAATCGCTTCGAGTTCTTTGCTTTGGGCTTCCAGCTGCTCCAGCTCGGCTTCCCGTTGGTTGAGCTGCCTGTACAAGGTCGGGCTAACGACATCTTCCTCAGGGTCCTCAATGGCTTTCACCAGGTTTTTGATCTGGCGCCGAGTGCGAGATTGGGCTTGTTGTAGCTGTTCACTTTTGTTCTGTTGCTCCGACAGGAACGATGCGTTTTCTTCGGCAACGACGGCGATTTGCCGGTCGAGGGTCTCGCGGGTGAGGACCTTCTCAAGGAGTTCGCTCATGACGGCTCGGAGCACATCTTCGAACGGCACGTTCTCGGAAGCGCAGGTCTTTACGCCCCGATTTTTCTTCCTGGAGCAGATCAAGTACCTGATGCCGTCGTCGCGCCGCTGAGCGTGCATGGATGCGTTACAAAGTCCACAGACTGTTTTTCCAACGAGCGGGTTAGGGCTGTTGCTGCTTCTCGGGCCCGACTGGGCCGTTCTCCTCTCGTCTATGTAACCTTGGACGGTGTCCCATTCTTTCGGTTTCACCATTGCCTTATGGGCGTTCTCGCATCTCGCCACAGGCACTCCGTTTGGGATGAGCTCGCTCTTTTGCTTTTCGCCCCAGCTGGTTTCTCCCTTGTAGGCCACCTTGCTGTAAAAGCTCCGGACCGACCGGTCAGTCCATTCGTTTCCATCCGGGTCGGTAATGCCCAGGCTGTTGTTGTACTCGGCAACCTGCCTGGGCGTGTGCTTGTCCAGGCCCATCTCCCACATCTTCACGGCCTCGTCCCAGTGCTCGGGGTCTGGCTCGAGTTTCGAGTGTTCCTTGCCTCCGACGGTCACTTTGTACTTCCGGTATCCAAATGGAGCCTTTCTCCCCAGGTAATAACCCTTCCTCGCGGCCTCGTACTGCGTGTCGCGGGTCTTCCTCGCACTCTGGCGGGGCATTATGGCGTTGAAGAGTACGTTGAATCCCCAGATGATCTCGGAGGCTTCGTTACCGGGTATGTACTGGCCCAGCGTGACGGAGTGGATCTCGATGCCGGCGGCGGTCAGCTTTCCAATGTAGTGGTAGAAATCCGCAATGTCTCTCGTGTACCTTGACGGGTCGTAGAACCAGACGGCTTCGACCTTGTTGGCCGGGTCCAAGCAGTAGTCGATCAAGGCCAGGAACACCGCTCTCTTGCTGACGGATGTTCCCGACCCTGTCTCCCCGAAACGCTTGGCGATCCGGAATCCCTTCTTTTCCGCTTCCGGGGCGATGTGGAACGACTGGGCGTCGCCGGAGAGCATTTCGTCCTGCAGGCTGGTCGACACTCTGACGTATTCGACCGCTATGCGGAATAGTTTGAGCGAGGTCATTGCGTCGTCTCCTAATCCAGCAGGCGCTTGCCCGTGAAGTGCTCGTACAGCTGTACGACGAAGCGTTGGGTTTCGATGGGCACGTTATCGGAGGGTTTCGGGTAACCGGTCAAGCTGGGATCTTGCATCACGAACTGGAAGCTGCGTGTGATATCGGCGTTCGAGAAGTGCCGGTCGGCGTCTGCGGTTTTGTCGATTCCCGCCAGGTCGAGGAGTTCGCCGCGAGGCATGTTGTGGTAGTCGGCAAGCTTCGTCAGCACCTTCTCACCGGGGAGCTTGTGTCCCCGTTCGATGGTCGAAAGGTACGAGTAGGTGATGCCCGTGTCCTCCTGCACCTGTCGGAGTGACCGTTCGCCCCGCAGGTGGCGCAGCAGCTCGCCCACTGAGGCAAACTCCTGCCCGTGGTCAAGGTCGTCGTTGTGTTGGGCCGCGCCCTCGGCGCCGGCGACTTCCGTTTGGATGTTGTCCCAACGATTTAGTGACATTTCCTCACCCCCGGCAATCCGGCAGCGTGTTACAATTCAAAGTGCGTACTTATAAAGGTCGTTTGGCCGTGAGGCCGTCCGATCCGCAGTCCGACTTGGAGGAGAGAATTCATGGCCGTGAAAACGGCCCGCTGTATTTATCTTAACACGAAGGCAATGAGCGACACCAACTTCGACACACGCGTCTTTTACAACGAAGGGGACGACGATCATAACAAAGCGGCCCGCCTGACCGAGCAAGGGCTGCAGATGGTCAGACGGCTCGTTTCCCAGCGAGGATTCAGGCAGTTGGCTGAGGTCCGGCGGATTCAGGCGACGCTCGTGTTTGAGGTGCAAATTTTCCGGGATTGGGAGCAGATGCCCGACGTGGCCAAGGATTACCAGTCAGAGGTGGCCGGGGACTGCGTAGAAGTTGACGAGCTCGAAGCCCTCGACGTGAAAGCGTCTGGCGGGAGTGATGATCCGGCGCTCTCCTTTGAGGAACGGGACATAGAGGACGACGGTGCGGATGTGGAAATCGACAGCGTGCCCTTCTGGTAGTCGGACCACGTGGCGGCGGTTTGTTGTCAACCACTGAGGCCGGTTCTCACGAACCGGCCTCAGTCTATTGGGACGCGCCAGCAAGGCGGCGCGGAGTTTTTGTGGGCGTTCAGTGCAGGCGCAACCGGTCGGTGGGATTGTCGTCCGACTGAGGTGGTCGAGGCACTTGGTCCGTGTAGTGAATCACGATGCTGTCGTTACCGACGTCCACGCTTCGGACGAACAGGTTCAGCAGGTCCCGGGTCTCTTCCGGCGACGCTCCTTCGAGGTAGGTTGCCGGGTCCTGGGCGTTGGTGCTGATGCGGACCTCGTCGGTGATGAAGCGGTAGGCGTCGATTTCCTTGCGGAACAGGCGGGCCTCGTACGACAGGCCCACGGTCTGCTGGCTGATGTCCTCCATGCGTCCGATGACTTCCGAGTAGGTGCTGTCGCCCTGTTCCACCGGATGGTCGATCCGTTCCTTCAGTTCGTTCAACTCCATGATGGCGGCTTCGGTGCGGTCAAGGTTGTCCTGAGTGCGTCGCGACTTCTCTCCGTACTCGCTCTGAATGGCCTCCACCAGCTGTGCCGTCGTCTGCGGGTTGATGACCCGCTTAATGAGTTGTCCCACCACCAGATGGAGCAACTCCTGCGCGTTGATGGGCTGAGTGTCGCAGGTGATCGAAAGGCTGTAGGGCGAGTTGGGGCAGCAGTAGTTCGTGCCGATTTTGAGCAGCGGGGTTCCGCACTGGGAGCAGCGGGCGATGCCGCTGAGGGCCCGCGCGTGGTCCCGGGTGCCTGTTGGTTCAAGCATGATGATCCTCGGGGATTCCTGTTCTTAATGGTGTGCCAAATTGGTAGGTGCGTCAAGCAGCGGTCGTGCCGGGTCACACGGGCTTCCGGGCCGGTTGCTTGGCGGGATTGTAACGTTGTGTAGCGGGTGATTCGTCGTCAGTCACGCTGACGGTCGTTGGTTCCAGTGAGGTCGGCGTACCGCAGCGCCAGACGGCGCATGGCTTCGGCCTGGTCTGGGGTTAGCTTCCGTTCTGGATCGGGCTCGAAGGATCCTTCCAGCGCCAGGAAGACCGGTGCGGCTGGCCGGACGATGGGCAGATCTTCCGGCCACCTCGGGTCATTGCTGTGCTCGACGGTCGTGAACGCGGCGGTGGTGTACCCGATGGCCTTGACGTGGCCGCGCAGTCTGCCGATGGCGAGGTGCTCCGGGGAGTAGCGCCAGACGGTGATTGGCGTGTTGGTGTTGAGGCATAGGGAATCTTCGGGGTTCGTGAGGATGAAGGTCGCGCCGGTGTCGGTGGGCCGGTCGACGAACCCGAGAGGCATGATGTAGGGGGTTGCCATCGGTGCTCCTGTCTGGTAGTGATCCTTCTGGCGGAGATGAAAAAGGGACAGGCGCGTGCCTGTCCCAACGTAGCGGATGTTTTCCGCGGTTGTGATGCTGTGGCGGTCTTGAACGGTCGTAGGTAGCCTCGCCTTTGGCGTGGTCTTCGTTCAAAAATATAAGGGGAGCGACGCCCAGAATGGTTGCAGCATCGAGAGACCGAACGGGTGGTGCGAACTCAACCGCCTGCCTCGCTCAGGGTCACGCTCCGCGATCATTCCCGTCTGCCCAATCACAACGCGCTTGCGATGTCGCAACCCAGGAACTGCCGTCCTACCTGATGGGCGGCGGTCATCACGGAATAGCTGTCGGCCGCCGGGTCGAGCACCACGTCGCGGGGTCGGTAACTGCCTCGATCAGGCGTGCCTGAAGGTACACGGGCTTGGGGTGAACGTTCTTGACGCGTTGGACCTTTTCCGTAACGAAGTCGGGGATGTCGTCGTGTTGCCAGCCCGGCCCGACGCGTGTGGGCGGTTTCTGCAGGATGAGCAGGTATTCCGCCTTGCGTCGGGAGCGGTAGCCCATGCCGATGCGGCTCTTGTCCCAGGTGACGAGGTCCACGATCTCGAGTCCGCTGTCCCCCAGCCACGCTGTGATGCCCTTGCAGAGGTGAAACTTGTCGACCCACAGGAACAGGTGGCCGGACGGGATCAAGGCGGCCGAGATGCCGGCGATGAATTCGCCGATGGTCTCCTCGCTCATCTGAGGGAGCCCCGAGCTTCGTCGTCCCCGGCTGACGCCTTCGTTGCCGTAGCGCATCTTGTCCAGCACGCCGCGGTATTGCGGGTCGAAGATGCACAGTGGGATTGACTCCGGTTTCAGCGCCGCCAGGAGTTCCAGACCGTCGCACTGGTTTCGCTGGTTGAGCGGCAGCGGCCATAGGGCAGCCTGAGTTACGGCCGACTGGGGAAATCCGATGGTCGCGGAGATGGTCATGAGGCAACGGGAAGACCCAAAAGTTCAACCGGCATATCGGGTGCGTTCGAGACTACGCGGTGGTTCGGTTCCCGCACCAGGCCGAATCCCGGCCGTTTGACGGCTGGCTTTCAAAAGTCGGCAGTAGTGCCGCGCTCGGGCTCGGAGGCTTCGTCAACGCGCTGTGGGCAATCGACGGCTGCAATATCACAGTACCGGCATTCCTGTGGCGACGGCACCCGTCTGGCGGGTTCGTCGGCTGAGAGCCTGCGGATCAGTGCGCCCAGGCTCTGTATGAACTTCTCGTCGACGGCGTCTGCCGGAACGCGCACCGTGTGGTCCCGGTAGGTGACCTGGCCGCTGAGCTTCGTTTCCCGGTAGCGCTGTAGCGCTTTGGGAACGGCGTACAGATAGATCATGACCTGCACGGCGTGGCTGGGGCTTTCGTGGCCGGTCTTCGCGTCGACGATGACGCCGTCATCCTCACGGCAGGCGATGATGTCCGGTCTGCCGGCCAACGTAGCCGTCCTGCCGCGGAGTTCAAACCGGTTTTGGGCCTCGACGTTGACGTCGTAGCCGCCGACTTCCCAGTTGGCTCTGCGCTCGTTGAGCAGCGCGGTATGGGCAAGCAGCCATTGGGCTTGGTCAAAATCGGAAGGCTGCCTCGACCAGTTCTGGTGGTGGGCCTTGAACCAGACGGCCCACTCGCAGGAGTTCTCGCCGGTGAGCAGGCGTGGTAGCCAAGTTGCCCAGATGTAGGGGTGTTCTCTTCGTTGTGGCATGTGACGGCTCCTCCATTTTTGGTAGCCGTCGTCAGCCTGAAGTGAGTTTATTCGTTGGCTTTGTAGTAGTGCCACGGGCAGCCGTCATCAATTTGATGCCGGACTGGTTGCTGTCCTGGTTCGGTCCTTCTTTCAGCCTTGGATCATGGCGCCGGTCAGGCAGTCGAAGAACCAGAGCATCCAGGCGGTTACGTTCATGGAGTCTGACTGGGTGACCTGCAGTGCCCTGTAGTAGCGGCTGCGCTGTCGCAGTATCTCGCCCGACATGCTGTACAGGCGCGTATCGGTGCCGTCGCAGCGCGACAGGGCCAGGTCCGTGATGGCGCGGGCGATGCGGCCGTTGCCGTCGTCGTAGGGGTGGATGCTGACGAACCAGAGGTGGGCGACGGCTGGCTTGCGGAGGTCGGGTTCCGGCTCGGGCTGGTTGAACCAGTCGAGAAACCGGCCCATCTCGTCATCGAGCTGGTGGGCGGCCGGGGCTTCGAAGTGGACGATGGTGCGTCCTGTGGAGCCGGTTGAGACGACGCGCATCCGGCCCAGCCGGTCGTCGCGCCATCGGCCAACGGTGAAGTTGGCACGATTGGGGCTTGGGAACAGCAGGCGGTGCCACAGGTGGAGACGATCCGCCGTCAGTGGTTCTCCGCAGTTCTGGGCGGCGTCGGCCGTTACGGCAGCGATGCCCGGCTCGTCTCGTTCACTCTGGTCGGTTCCTGGTGGTACAGCTACGATGCGTCGCCGGATGGCGGCTTTGACGGCGTTGGGGTCCGGGTATTCCTCCTCGATACGACTGCTGGCGACCGCCGAGTTCGTCAGGTTCCTCACGGTCGTCGCGGTGGCTTTTGCCGTCCCCATGTTGGCGGCGTCGGCGACGATCTGTCTTTGTAATCGGCTAACGAGCTCCAGCGGCCGCTCGATTACCTCCTCGTTCCAGCGGAAGTGGGGCCAATCGTCGAGTTCGTGGATGTACGTGGGCCGGCTTGGCCGGCTGCCACTACCTTGGACTTGGTCCATCGTCGATGCTCCTCTTTGTAGGCGAGGTTACACCATTCAGCCGCTGGTACCGTCAGTCGGAGGAGGGACTTAGTGCAAACTCTGACGATTTCCATTCCGCATCGTCCGTTCACCTCCAGGGTCGCTCCGGTCTGGAGCTGTCCAGAGTCCTTACTGTTCCGCCTGGCTGTTGTCGAGCACTGTGATATTCCGTTCTGGAAAAAGGCACCGGCGTAGAGCTCGAAGGCGGCCTGCCATGCGGGACCGCCGTCAAGCTGTCTGACGGTACGCTGCGCCCGATGTTCGCGTCATGCTTGCCGTCATCGACAGGCGTTAGGGGTACCTCCGTTGGACATCTGGTCGACCGCGCCTCCGGCCACGTCCGTTACGTGGTCTCCGGTGTGCATGAACCAAGAGTCCCAACTGGCGTCCCAATCCGGTATTGCGTCGGGAGCGTCACCGAACTCCGTCGCTAGAACCCGATAAAGACAGCTGCAGCCATCCACGTTTAGCTCCCTGCTTTTGTCATAGCACACTTCCACCCAACGGTCGCGGTGGCTTGCGGAGTTCGCCGGAGCGGTCGTTGCCGCGGCTGCCGGCGCTGGCTGCCGGGCTCGGACAGGTTGGGCGGAGCCACCGTCTCGGCTAGAGGAACGAGCGTCGTCCGGGTCCACGAACTCCGCCGTACCGGTGCCCACCACAAACTCGCCCTCGGCTTTTACCTCGCCGATGTCCAGGTCAAGATCGAACACGGAAAACCACCTTTCGAGCAGGTCGTCGATCTCGATGTTTCCCTCGGCGGCTGTGGCGGCGCGTTCCGAGCTGAACAGGAGGGAGAAGGACACGGGCATATCTGCGCTGTCGTTGCTTTTGCTCACGGCGATGGCGAGACCCTCACATCGGTTGATGGGGCAAGCTTCGCCGCGAACGGCCCATTGCAGCCAGCCGTCGGTTTGGCCGAGCATTCTCTTGATGTCGCTGTCGGCGGCGTTCGCCAGTTTTTCCGGAGTGCGGCTCTTGTAGGTGAGGACGTCTTCAAGGTCTCCCTGTCGTTGGGCCGCAAGAACCACGTACTTGTCCTTCTCGAACAGAGCCACTGCCGGGTACGCCTGACCCGGACATTCCCAAAGCTCGAAGCCACGATAGTCGTCGTCTTCGCAGTCTCGCCCGTCCTCCAACTCCTCGCGGATGATGTCGAAGTCAAAGTTGCCCTGCAGGATTTCCAGGGTGTCGTCGAAGCTGCTGTCCACTACGGTGGCGTGAATGATGAGGTCGTCCTCGTCCACATCCACGAAGTCGTACGTTTCTTCCGACGCTCCGTCGTCCTGGTCTTCCCAGTATTCGACATAGTCTTCGGGGACGTCACCTCCGAAAATTGCTTGGTTGTCGGCGATGCCCACGCCGGCGGCGTCGGCGGGAACGTAGGCCAGCCAGTCCTTGCCGCCGGAGGCGCCGCCTCCCCCTCCGTCAAAGACGCCGGTCGCCAAGAGTGCTACTACAACGATGACCACCAACAGCGCGGCGCCGGCGGCCCCGCCGATGAAGAGCATCTTGCTGGAGATCGTGAACCCACCGTCGGAAGGCTGTCGGCTCCGGGGAGTTTCGCTGGTTTGTTCCGGGGTTCCATTCGCTGCCATCGTGTTGAATCCTCCAGTATTGATCAAACTTGGGCACGCGTTGTGCGTTCGGATGGCTGGCGCGCCCACGGCGGCCACAAGACCGTGCGCACGCCGGCTGGAGTAGTAACGGGCGTCGAAACGGCGCGACACTAAGGAGTGGCGTCGATTACTTCCAGGGCGTTGCGCCGGAACTCCATCGGGCGGGCGATGAACGGTATCTGCTGCCGAGATTGTCCGGTCCCGTTAACGACAATGGTGCCGGCGTTGAAGATTCGAGGTATTACGCCTTGGTGAACTTCCAACCCTTCGACACGATTGTGGTTCAATTCGAGGGTGTGGCGGTTGACCAGTCCTCGCTTGGCAATGACCCGCCTTGAAGTAACTGCGAACTCGGTGGTCAGGTACGTCTTCAGTGCGAGAAGGATGGGGATCGCGAACAGAAGCAGGATGACCAGCGCCAGGAACGCCCCACCGCCACTGCCGACGCCGGCGCCAACGGAGATGGCGATGATGAAGCCGATGAAAAGCAGGATGGCCGGAGCAACGAAGATGCCCCAGTGCAGTTTCGCCCTGTGCAGGACCTGTTCTCCCACCGTCAGGTTGTCGTCTACGTAACTCATCGTTGGTTCCTCCTTGGCTTGGTTCGCCACCTTGGCTGGGCTGGGGCGGCGTCACGTTCGGCGACGCAGACCGGGCGTCGAAGCCGGAGACTTGCTTCGAACTGCGCAATGGCCGCCGTGGAAATGAAAAAGCCGCTCGGACTATGAGCGGCGGAGACCATTGCCGTTGGCCGTGAACCGGTTCGACGCCAAGACGCCAAAACGGCAATAGGTGGGATTTCCGCACAGGATTCGTCTCGGGTTGCGGCCGCGGACCTTCCTCGTGGGCGCATGCGTCAGACTGTGGCGGGTTTTCGCGAGCGTGAAGCTGCTGGATCGGGATGCTGCTTTGTTCCCATTCAGGGACAACGCAAGGCAGTTGACGGACCCGCGGTTCCCGTGGGGTCGTTCGGGGCGCCAGCGCCGGATTGGCTCAGGTAGTGGCCTCCGGCTCGGGAAGAGTGAATCTCCGACTTGGCAGAGCCACTGGGCTAGGCCATCTGGGCGAGGGCATAGTGCCTCGACTGCGTGCACTTTCTGCATCGAGAAACCTCCATTCGGCGGACGAACCGACGACGCGGTGTGGTAGTGGGCCACTTGCTACTCGCCAGGGTCCGGGTACGCGTTTGCACGTCGATGACGGATTTGAGCGGTTGACGACACGCCGTGCCGCGGTCGGATTTTTGGTCAAAGTTGTGGCACGCCGGCGGGCTGGTTACCGATTGAGTTCCATGAGGGCTTGCTTCACGGCTTCTTCGCTAAAACCGTGCTGGAACGCCTGTCGGTAGGCAGATTGCGCCTCTTCTTTTCGGTCCATCCGGCCCAGCAGCATGCCGCGTGTGAAGTGGTATCTGGCTGCCTCCCACCGTTCGGGTGAGGCCAGCGACTCGTAGATGGAGTAAGCATCGACTGCCTGGTCGTGGTGGTGTTCCCTCCAAGCCTGCCAGGCATCGTTGCCAGGGCGGGATATGGGGTTCCATCCCAATGCCCAGGCCAGATGGGTCTCCGCTTCGATGCGGTGGGCGTCGGGGTTGTCGCTGCCCAGTGCAATCGCGCGGTCGATGTCCCGCATGATGTCGACGGCGGTGGAGTACGACGACCCCAACTGGGCCCAGGCGGCCATGTAGTGGTGCAGGCTGGGGTTGTCCGACGCGATGACGATGGGGTCGAAGAAGTTCGGATGGCTGGTGCGGGTGCTGTAAGAGACGCGTGTCGGAAACGGCGGGTTGGGCTGATTGACGTGGGGAGGCAGAGCCATGGTCGCCCACATGCCGGCCTCGGGGTCGGCGATGAACTCGTCAGGGTAGTCGCACCATTCCCACATGGCCTTGGCCTGGTTCATCTCCGTCCACGGACTGCCGTACCGCTTGGCGTTGAACCACGAGTTCGCCAGTTGAGAAGCGATGATGTGGAGGGCGGTTTCGCCGCTGCGCGTTGGGTGCCAGGTGATTGGTATGTCCTCGGCGGTGGCGGCGATGATCCTGTCGTTGCAGGAGGGCAGGTTCAGGTACTTGAGGCCTTCATCGAGCTGTCCTTGGGCGGCCAGTAAGGTGCCCTTGATTGCCAGATGTGCGGCGATCTCGTTGGCGTCGTTGGGGTAGAGGGAGTCGGCGTTCGTGGGCGGGTAATCCTCGTTCCACTGGAAAAGTGCCTTCGGGTCGCTGTAGTCGAACGCATTAATGGCGTCAGTCGCCTGCTGGGCATCGCGGGCGTTCCAGTAGGCGACTGCCAGCAGGGCTGAAGTTTCGATGTCCCGACTGGCGTCAAGGTCCCCCGCGTTCTGGACGAGGGATTCGTAGTCGCCGGACTGGGCCCAGATTCTTGCTCTCTGGAGGTACAGTTTTGGTTGGTGTTCTTCTTTGGACAGTTCGACGATCCGGTCCAAGTCCTGCAATGCCTTGGCATGCCATTGCAGCTCCAAGTGAGCGTTGTAGCGGTTGTAGTGGGAACTGGCGTCGTCTGGGTTGAGAAGGAGATGAGTGTCTGCTTCCAGGATGGTCTCGATACTCCGGTTCAGGTCGGCGTACTGCGGATAGAGCCTGGACAGGCCATAGGGCGCAAGCTTCTCGTTAAGCTCGTGGATTGATCCGGAGGGGCGACGCTGTAAGTCGTGGTATTCGATGGCGCTGAAATCTCCTGAACGGTACTGGGCTGTGAACTTGGCGAGGCTGGCATCCGCCCATGCGAACTCGTTTTCGTAGTTCACCGTTTCCAGGGCTCTCTGGGCATCCGCGAGTGCGTCTTCGTAGTTCTCCATCTCGCTATGCAAGTAGGACCGGAACGCGTAGGCGCGTCCGGCGTTCTCCGCGTCCATATCCAGCGCCATGTCGAAGTCCTGCATGGCACCGGGGTGGTCCCCAACCATCGTCCGGGCGAAACCGCGCAGGGTGTAGGCCTCAACCAGGTCGGGGTTGATGACGATGGCCTGGTCAAGGGCGTGCGTCGCCCGGTGGAACCTTTGGTTCAACAGGTGGAGCTCAGCTTCCACATAGAGCTCTTCCGCCTGTTTGACCTGCTCATCCGTGGGGACCGTTGGAATGGTTTGCTCGCTCTGTCCGGTTGCGGCTGATGTTGCTGGTGTCCCCGTGGGTTCCGATTTGCTCGATTGGCGCGGCTCGCTGGAGCCGTTCGAATCGGTACTGTTTGCTTTGACCAACTGCCGGTCGTCGGCGGGCGCGGTCGCGTCCGCAACGACGTTTCGGGCAGCATTCCTTGGTGTTTCTGCGTCCGTTCTTCCCGCCGATTGGGTGTCTGGCCTTGCTTCGGCAGGCTCTGGAGAGGGTTCCTCGGCACCGCAGGCGGCCAGGGCGACGGAGGCGATCAACGTGGTGACCAGGACTGGCGCGACCAACCTGCGGTTGATGGACGGCGACTTGGCCAGGACCACCGGCGCTGCTTCTGACAGCCATTGCAAGAGAGCGGTCTTAGCCGTGTGTCCGGCGTCGGCTACGTGATTGTTGTTCATTGGCAAACCTCCGCTTGAGGCTCTGGTGCGGGGCCGTGTTCGGCCTCGCCGGGACGAGGGTGTATTTGTCCCACTCGTGTCACCGACCTCAAGGCGGAGCGAGTGTAGTGCTTTTGTCTAACAACCGTCAACGATGCGATGTCGTATCTGTAGTACAGGACCGAAGTTCCCTTCTCTTGCAGACGGTGATGTTGAACCTTGGGCACAGATAGTGCTCTGGGGTGAATTAGACAGATGACTAATAGACCGCAGGTTGCGGGGAGCTTACGTTTTCGTTGGTGTGGGGTACGTGGGGAAGCTGATGTCGGACACGTCTGATGAGGGCGGGTTTCGAGGCCGGATGCGCGTTGGGCCACATGGTCCACGGGCGGGAGATAGGCAACTTGACGCCGGATGGGCTAATCGGGCTTCTGTCGTCGGTGTCGTGTGGGGCGTTCGTGCTGACGACGGACCAAACGGTGGTTTTCTGGAACGAACGCGCTCGTGAGATTCTGGGCTACAGGCCGGACCGGGTCGTCGGCCGGCGTTGTTCCTCTATCGCTGGCGGAGTGGCGGGCGTTACCCTGTCCGAGGGTTGCGAGGATGGGTGCCCCATCATGCGCAGTCTGCGAGATGGCCAGATGCCGAGTCGCGGCAGGCTGAGGGCCCGGTGTTCCTGGGGAGAGTGGAAGTGGTTAGTTGTGACACCGATGGCGGTGTCGGGGGTCGAGCAGAGCGGACCGTTACTGGTGTACCTGTTCGGCGATACGGGGGAAGAGGCAGCGTTGGCGGATGTCGAGCGGCTGGTAGCGTTGGGCATGCCGGGGCGTGCAGTGAGGCAGGAGCGCTACGAGCTCGAGGGGTACGAAGATTTTTCGTTCGGTACGCCCATTCCAAGGTCTGGGGAGGATGAAGAGCTGCCCGAGGAAAGGATGGGGATAGGAGCCTCGGGGCCGGGCGAGCGCGTGCGCTTGGATGATTTCTTTTCGGACTTGGGGACACGTCCTGAGGCGAGTCAATCTGCCGAACCGGCCGAGCGAGGCGATGCGTCTCGTGGCGCGCGTCCCGGACAGCCCGAGGTTCGCTTGACCGACCGACAGCTGGAGGTGCTGTCCTACCTGGCGTTGGGGTGGGAGACGAAGTACATCGCCGAGGAACTGGGCGTGAGTTGGTACACGGTGCGGAAGCACATCGAGAACCTGAGGCGCAGGTTGGGTGCGTCCAGTCGGCTGGACGCCGTCGTGATCGCCATGCGGCTGGGCATCATTCCGACGGAATGATCGGACGGTCCCGTCTGGTCCCTTGTTTCTCGGGCTGCGCTGTTACCAGGGTGTCGACATTGCCCGTCGCCTGCTGATCTAATCGGCAGCCGCAGGATTGTCTCCGTCGGAGTCGGGCAGAAGTGCAGGCCTGCCGCCGCGACGCGGCGGCTCGAAGTCGCCAGACGTGTTGTGCGAGCCTTTGATGCCGTCCCGGCGGCCCCCAAGCGGTACCGCGGCCGAAATTCGGGGTATCCGGCACCGGCAGCGAAACCGGCGGCCGGCGTTGGGGAGATAGATAGTCGGCGGTGTTGCGCTGGCGCGAGTCGCCGCGGCTGCTTAGCCACGCGTCGCCAGAGTACCGCAATTCCCGCGCTGGAGCCCCTGTGCGGCCCTTGCACCGCATGGGCGCATATTTCCAGTCTTGGTTGTTTTCGTCTGCCCTGCGTCCGCCAGTTGACCACTGCCGGCTTCACGTTGATACTTACGGCCGTGCTCGACGTGTCGGGTTTTCGTAGGATGCAGCTGACGTCATCGCGGTGGCAGATGTTTCGATGAGAGTGCAGGGCTGGTTGGGCAGGATATTTGATCCGCCGGTCACCCAGCGGCACTTTGACCGTGCGATGGCGGAGCAGACGGAGGCGATCAGGGAAGTCGGCGACAAGGTGGATAAGGGCAACGACCGAATCGTTGCCGCTCTTGCTGATGTGGTGGCTGAGATCCGCAGTCTGCGTGAGTCTGGTTCCGAGGTTTCGGACTCTGCTTCGTCTGACGACGAGGCAGACGGCTAGGCTCGTCCTGCGGGCAATGGTTCGTCTGTGGTGTCGGCATGCAGGACCTTGAGTACGTTGTCGGTCTGTCGCCTTCCTGGTTTCCACAGGCTCCGCGTGTAGAGGACTGTGCTTTTTCACATATAAGGCGTGGAACTGGCTCGGTGGCAGAATGACGTGGGACGCTGTGGGAGGCTGTCCGGGCGGCTCTGTGGGCTCAATTAGCGGCATCTGGTGCGGGGAACAAAATCTGGAGCGCCGTTGTCGGTGGCGGCTGGCCTCGCCCTCGGGCGACCACTGCGGGCAGTACACCATCGGCGGTGTTGCACGCGCGTTGCGGAGGTTCCAGCAGGAACGGGCGATGAGGTTGTCTCGGCCGGTGGTGGCCAACAGCCCACTGCAGAGCTATGTCGTCGCTGCGGACTCCGCCGCGTTGGCGAATGCCCAGATGTTCGGCGATGGAATACCGGTCAGCTGGCCGGCGACGGGGTCGTCCTGATAGGTAAGTGGGCGCTCGGGAGGGTCTGTCCCGTCAGGTAATAACGGTATGTGCCGCGTCGGTTGACAGACCCAAGTCGGGCAACGACGATACCTGCTGCGTAGGTTGACCAACCTCTCGGGGATTGCCCGCAGGTGTAGCACTCCCGCAAGGGAGACCGCGGCGACGGGCGGAGGGTGCGCCCGTTGGAGTTTCGAGACGGTCGGATTGATGGATGTTCAACCGTCCTTCGCTTCGGCAGGATAGGATGATCCCGCGCTCCCGGCGCCGCGGAGTTGATGCTCTAACTTTCGGGGGCGAGGACCCGTTGCCGTTCCAGGGCGACGATCTTGGCCTCGGCAACGCCTGGCTGCGGGTCAGGGACGATGCACAGCCGTTGCACGCCGTTGACGTTGGTGTCGCAGACGCCGCCGTAGTAATGCAGGGGCGTCGCCCAGCGGATGCTCGTCTCGGAAGGTGGCCGCAGATCGAGCACGAAGGCGTGGGCGGCGGAACCGTCGCTGCGGGAAACCGGCTCGGACCACCAGGCGGTGTTGCTTTCGGCGGGCCAGTCTGGGGAGTTCGTATCGGACATGGTATGCCTCTTGGGTTGCGTTGGTGTAGGCCGTGGCGACAGGCGGCGTGATCCGCCTGTTGGAGCTTCAGCCGCGACGGACGGTGGCAGCCTCTCTTCGGCGGGGAAGGATGTCCCCACGCTCCCGGCACCACGGGATCATTGACTTGTAGGGCGGTCGTGGTGAGCATCGCGGCCGTCAAACGGGGCCGGCTAACAAGAGGCTGACGAAGGCCGCCGCGGCGACCACGCCTAGCCCGAGCAGGGCAGCGACAAAGACGAGCTCAAACATGCGGTGCCTCCACCGGCAGTTGTGGATGGCTGCGGCGACAGGCAGAGCAACCGCCCGTTGAAGCCGGAGACTACTACACCGCGGTCGGCCTCTGATTGTGCGGGAGTCAAGCCCGAGCTCCCGGCGCCGCAGCCAGGAAAGGTGTTCATATTTTCGATGGGCATCGTCTGGCCAGCATCTAGCCGTATCATGCCGTTTTCGGCGGATTTGATGCCGGAGACGTTGCATCAGAATCCCTGTGAGGCCCCTGAAAGGGGGTTGGCAACAGTTGCCAATTTAGTCTATTCTAGTTGATTATGGACGTTGTTAGTCGTCGTATCAGTCTCACTGCTTGGGGACGCTTGTACGGTTTCGACAAAGCCACCACGGCACGAATGCACCATGCCGGAAAGTTGCCGCCCGAGCTTCAGATAGAGCAATTGCCAAACGGGCGCTACTACGTGGTCGTTCCTCCCGAGCAGGATGGACGTTGCGTGGTGTACGCTCGAGTTTCATCGGCTGATCAGAAAGATGATCTGGACCGACAGGTGGGCCGGGTTGTGGAATGGGCGACGCAACAGGGATTCCGGCCTGACGAGGTGGTGAAGGAGACCGGTTCCGGCCTGAATGGCAACCGTCGACGTCTGCGGCGTTTGGTGGCGGATCACACGGTAGGAATGATAGTGGTGGAGCATCGGGAACGGTTGAGCCGTTTCGGGTTTGAGTACGTGGAGGCTGCCCTGGCAGGAAGGGGAGCCCGCATCCTGGTGATGGAAGAAGGCGAGCTCGAGGATGACCTGGTCAGGGACGTGACCGAGGTGATGACCTCCCTGTGCGCTCGGTTGTACGGGAGACGTTCGGCGCGTCGGCGTGCGGAGCGGGCGCTGGCGGCAGCGCAGGAAGGCTGATGTCTGGCCCTAGCACCTACCAGACCCGCGTTGTTGAGTACGCTGGCATTGACCGTGCTGCCGGCGACGGGGCGTTGTCGGCTTACGGCGAGCTCTATGGGCGTGTGGAGCGAAAGTTGTTCGCCGAGGTGGCGGCGGGCCGGTCGGCGACGGCGTTGAAGAGCGAGTGTCTGAAGCGGTACGGGATACCGGCGCGGATGTTCAACGGGGTGCGGGTGTCGCTGGAGGGCAAGGTGTCCTCGGTGAAGGAGCAGCAGAAGCTGGGGTTGGACAGTTTGGGCCGTCGGATTGCGCGTGCCGAACGGCAGATCGCCGATGCGGTCGAACGCGGACGATGGCGTCAGGTTCACCAGAAGCGCCGTCGCCTTGGCAATCTGCGGCATAGGCTGGCGACATTGAAAGCCGACATCGAAGCAGGCCGGGTCAGGCTGTGCTTCGGGTCCAAGCGGCTCTGGCGCAAGCAGCGCCACTTGGCGGAGAACGGCTATGGCAGCCATGATGAGTGGCTCATGGACTGGCAGGAGGCTCGTAGGGATGAGTTCTTCGTGCTGGGCAGCCGTGATGAGACGGCGGGCTGCCAGCTGTGCGTGGCGACCGTGGCCGATGACGGCACGGTGACGCTCAGGATCCGGATGCCGGATTGCCTGGCTGACCAGCATGGGAAGTACCTGATCGTCGAACGCGTGCGGTTCGCCTACGGCCAGGAGCAGGTGCTGGCGGCGCTGGACAGCAATGCTGAGTATGCCCGTTATCGCCGAGAGCACGGTGAGAAGGCAGCCAGGGCGACCACTCTGGGTCAGGCCATCAGCTACCGGTTCAAGCGCGATGACAAGGGCTGGCGGGTGTTCGCCACCACCCAGATGATGGACGTTCCGGTGGTTACGGACGAAAGATGCGGCGCCGTTGGCGTGGACCTCAATGCCGATCACCTGGCGGTCTGTGAGACGGATGCCTCGGGCAACTACGTGAATGCGTTTAGCGTACCGCTGGTGACCCACGGCAAGTCCCGGCATCAGGCGGAGGCCATCGTCGGTGATGCAGTGGCTGGCGTGGTTGCCTACGCCCGCGATGTGGGCAAACCCATCGTGATTGAGAAGCTGGACTTCCGGCAGAAAAAGGCCGCCTTGGAAGGCGAGTCCCGCAAGTACAGCCGGATGCTGTCGAGTTTCAGCTACGGCAAGATCAAAGCGTGCTTCCTGTCCCGGAGTTACCGGCAGGGAGTGGAAGTACATCAGGTGAACCCGGCCTTCAGTTCGGTGATCGGCCGGGTGAAGTTCATGAAACGTTACGGGCTCAGCGTCCACCAGGCTGCGGCCTTGGTGCTGGCCCGACGTTTGCTCTGCTGCTCCGAGCGCATCCCCCGCCGGTGGGTTGCTCCCGTCGGCAATGGCGTTCACGTCGCCTTCACCGTACCCGCGAGGAAGCGAGTGAAGCACGTGTGGACGTACTGGGGTGCGGTTTCGGGACAGCTGAGACCGGCGCTTGCAGCGCAACACCGGCTGGGGACGCGGAGACGCCGACCCAATCCGGTTCAGGCTGCCATACGGGCACAGGCTCGGGTGGTGGCTTGAGCGGGGACCAGTTCGGCGTTCCCTGGTGAGATTCCAGGGCGGAGCCGCCTTGAACAGTTGGGGCGGCGGCGCGGCCCAGACCGCGTCTTCAGGAATGGCTGATGATATTGTGTAACTAAAATCAACCATTTTTACAACGGCAGACCCTATCCAAGTATCTTTGGGCAATGAAACGCGCCCCCAGGGGCCGTGTGGACGCCATGGGCGGCGTTTCGGAAAGAGGGGAACCCTGTAAAAGCGTGGGCAGTTGCCGACGTTCAGGATTATTGGGGTATCTCTGCGAAAGCGGAGGAACGGAGGGTGTATAGCCCAAGGTTGAGGAGTTCCACTGGAGCATCTCTGCGATAGCGGAGGGACGTGGTTTGCTGGAACGACGTTCGCTGTGGCCCAAAGGTGCATCCCGACGTGGGCAGGGGTGTTGTGCGCCAACGGCTTGTGTAGTCCTGAATGTTCAGGGCGATTGGCTTCGCAGCGCGCAGAAGCGGGTCATGCCGCTGGTGTACGACTCGGTTTCCGACTTCTCGTTGCGGAGGCGGGCAGGCTGGGCTATCGTCCAAGCGGCGGTTCGACGGGCGAACGCATTGCGGGGTGGTCATGGTGTCTCCGGCTGGTGTCGCCAACGGAGGAGACCCCACCGGGTCAATCGAACGCTGCATGAAGAGGTTTCGGTGGGGTCTCCGGTCGAGATGATATCAATAGGGGAGCCCGAGGTTGCCCGGGCGTTGGGGCCGGGTGGCGGCGGTACCATCGTCGTCGTTGGTGCGCCGTCGGTCGGCGGTGGTCGCGGTCAGCATCGACGAGGAGCAGATGGTTTGTGGCGGATAGACACCGCACAGGGTCTGAGACGGCCTGGGACGGATGTGAGCGCACAAATCGCCTCCCCGTCCGTAGTACGGCGTGTAATCGCGAATTGTCCCAATGTTGCCGGCGGCTGTTTCACACTTGGGCGTTGGCAGGATGGTGCGGCCGTTCAGGCGACTTTGCCAAACGCTGCGGGAATGCCCGAGTTTCCGTCCTGGAGTCCCTGTGGGAGCCTCCAACGGATCAGGTGCAGGTTTTCTCCACTGCGGCAAAACAGGGCCTCTCCGCGGCTCATTTGACGCGGGTGCTGTCGCCAGCCTTGGCGTGCCTCAGGCTGCCGCGGCCAGTTCAACGTCACCGTGGGACGCGTCTGAGGTGGCGGGCTGCGGGTATTTGGCGTTCAGCCGGCCGTAGACGGTGTTCGACGTGGATTGGTCAGCAATCAGGTGAGGCGGCACGCGTGGTCCTGCGACTTCCAGCAGCGGAGCTATGTGGTCCGTCAGTCCGGCGAGGAAGTCGGGGTCGATGTGTCGGCTCTCCCATGCTCCCCGTATGCTGATGAAACCCAGCCTCTCGGCGGCCAGCGTGAGCGCGGGTTCCGGCTCCCGTTCTCCCATCAGGAATGCTGCGGTCTCCAAAACCAATTCCTTCGGTGCTCGAGTCTTCTGCCGCCACCATGTGAGGTTCAGCTTTCCGCCGTTCAGAATGACGTTGATGCAGTCCCTGGTCCTCTCGAGGGCGGATTCGCTCATGCTGTACAGCCAATCGAGCAGGTTGACGTACCGCGCTCGGTGGAGATGTGGCATCAGCCCTTCGCGTATCACTGCCCGCTCTGCTGGAGTGAGGTCGTTATCCCACTCGAATTTGAAGAGGGGCCTCCATGCTTCGGCGATGTCCTTTGACCGTTCGGGCTGCCATAGTTCGGTAACCGGCTCTCCGTCTTCGGGGACGGCCAATACCTGGCCGTGGCCGTCGCGCCAGTCGCGTAAGGGAAGCCGCTTTTTGGCCCAGCCTCTGCTGAAGTGGCAGGTGTTGATGTTCTGACCCGGCAGTCGCAGCCTGGTGGGCAGCAGCTTTTCCAATGCAGAAGAAGTCAACGCTACGGTGTACGCCTTCACGTACGACATTTTGTGTTTGCGAGCGTGTTGCTCCATCTGGATGCGAGCCCTATCGGGGATTATTCCGTCCCAGATCAGGACGCCTTGGCATCCCTTTCTGGCTCCGTTTTCGTCGTCGTCGCTGACGTGCTGTTGGTACAAGAAGCTGATGCGGCGGGCGCCCGGCAGTCTGCGGGAGTGTTCTCGGTTGCCGGTGAACTTTCTCGCTTTGTTGGGGTTCCGGGCCTTGAATTCCAGGATGGTCTGAACTGGAGCCGGCTCTCCGTATTCGTACTGACGCGCCTTCAGGTCAAGCTCGTAGCGAATGCAGCCGGCGCACTTCATGCAAGGAAGTGGCACCTTTTTCCCTGGGTTCATGGGTTGGGCCAGCAGGTTCTAGAACCAGCCGAGTTTTTCGCAGTGCCATTCCTTTTTGGACGACTGTTTCGGTGCGGTGAATTGCAGGTCGCTGGCATACGGGTTGTTTGGAGAATCGAGTGAAAATGTCGGGTTCTGCTGTTCTTTGAGGGGAGGGTCCGTAGTATAGCGAATGTCGACATTTGGACGATTTTTCGTCCTTGGTTTGGCGGATTTCTGGGATGACGAATTTCGTTCCTTAGCAGGTGTCTTTGCCTTGGCGGGCTTGGCGTCGCCAGTTGGCGACGCCGGTTGCCGGCTTGTGTCGGATGCTTTTTTGGATCCGTTGCGAGGCTTGTTCCTGCCGTTCGTCGTGGATTTTCCGGCGTTGTTCGTCTTGGTGTTCTTTTCCCGCGACGTGTCGGTTTCTGCTCGGTCCTGAGTGTTGTCGCCGTTGGTGGTCGGGCTGGTTTCCAGGTTGTTGAGGGGAATTTCCGCCTGGTTGGCAGGTGATGGTTCGGTTGAGACTGCGGACGCGGCATCGTCGCTTCCGGAGTTGTCCAGCAGTTTGGAGATGACCGGGTCTTCGAGTAGCGCTTGTCGCAACCGCTCTCGTGCTGGACCATCGAGGTCCTGCAGGGGGAAGTCCCGAAGCGGAAAGAGCCGCATGCCTTGGGGCTGAGTGGGATCACCGATGCCGGCGTACAGCATGATGAGTGGATTGCCAGCCGAGCCGGCCGTAGCGTTTGCCATGGGTCGCCGTCCTTATGTTTGCCGGAGGTACCATCCTCCAGCGGGATACCCGGATTGTAACGACGTTGCGTGCAACCACGTCGTACGAGTGGTGCGAGTGGTGCAAAAAGTGAAGCCGCCGACATGGCATCGGCGGCTTCGAACCGTCTCTCCATCGCAGCTGTTGGTGAGGCAGCCGGAGTGACGGGCGCAGGACGGCGCGCGTTCATTCTATGTGATCGGCGTTTCGATTTCCCACGTCCCGGGCGGCAGACAAATTTGGGGTTGGGACGCGTTGAGCGGACGGCTGGCGGTACGGTCTCGGACACCAGGAGGCATCGTCAGCAGTCGTCGTCATCATCGTCAAAGTCATCGGAGTACAGGGGGAGGCCGCGTGTGACTTTCACGATGTCGGTCGCAGAGTCCTCGTAGGAGAAGCCCTCTTCGTGGCACTCTGCCATGAACTCGCGCAGGGTCTCGTCGGTGAGCGGTTCATTGGTGTAGGGGTGGAGCAGCAGCTCGTGTTCGCCCAAGTGGTCGTCGTCGCGCTGGTTCCATTCGTCGCGGAGCCACCGCAGCGTGAGGGCGTCCTCGCCGGGGAAAGGCAGGCGCGTCAGGTTGGTCGAACCGGGTTTGGGCCATTCCTTGGCGTCCTCGAACGCGTCCGACTCGAAGATGAAGGTGAGTTCCTCAGCGTCGTGGTCTCGCAAGATTTCGTGGGTCGCCATGTGGGTTTCGCTCAATATCTCGCTGATGTAGTCGAAGGTGAAGCCGGTGTTGTCGCTGGACATCTTTTCGTGGAACTCCGGCGTCCGGCCGCAGGCAGGGCAGGGGACGGCGTCCTCCTGCTGTTCGGAGAGGATGAGCCACGCTTGGCGGGGATGTCCCATGTCGGAGCATTCGTCGAGAGACTCCGGGGTGATCTGCTGCTGGGCAATATGTTTGCGCCAGGCGCTGGTAGGGGCTTCGCCGGGCTGGACCGTGAACTCGGAGCCGTCCGGCAGGTGGAACTCGTTGTGGTCGCCGTTCATGGCGACTAGGTGCCACGTGTTGCCCGAAGCTTCGTTTGTGTGGATGGGGTCCTCGTCACCGAACTCCGCAGGTTCGGCGTCGTCTTGGGACGAGAGCACGGGGTGCTCGGTGGTGCCCAGCGGCATTGGGGGCGCTCCGGGGACGTTGTCGCACAGGACGGCCGGCATGGTGGTCCAGCCGCAGTTGAAGGGCGCGGGGGGCGGCGGAGCGTCGGGGTTGGCGGCCCAGTGCTGCAGGGCGCGCACGGCGGAGTTCGCCGAGCGGTAGCAGCCGGTGACGCGGGAGAAGACGAGGCCGCCGTCCTGGCGTATCAGGCATAGGTTGCAGGTGCCTGCGCGTTCGCACTCGCAGGCGTCAGGGTCTTCGACGCTGCCGGCCCAGTGCAGGTTGCCTGGGCGGCAAAGTATTGCCGCCGAGTGCACGCGGCGGCTGTCAGGCAACTGGCCGGCGTGCCAGCCTGGGTCGCCGTCTTCGGGAAACATCTGGTGGTAGGTGAGTTCAAGTTGTGCCATGCAGGCGCTCCTATTTGTGTGGGCGAGGGCTCCACGCCGGTCGCGGCGATGCGTTCCGCGTGGGCAGGACTAACGACGGTTGGGGCTTTGCAGGATGTTGCCGAAGTGCCCCAGTTTCAGCCGGAAACGGCTCCCGAGCGCGCTTTCGAGGCTTTGAGGCCGAATTGCACTGCTGGCGTCAATTGGAGCCTTCTGGCGTCGATTAGGGGAAGACGTGGCTGGCACGAAACCGGTCGCCTGGTCGCCAGGGCTGCCGGCGTTGCCGTCGTGGAAGGCGTGGTGCCGGTCTGTGCTTCGGCGGGACAACGGGGTCGGAAAATCTGTATAGATACGTTTCGCCGGTGGTCTGGTGGGACATCGGGCACGAAAAATCCGTATAAGCACGTTTTGGCGGTGGTACGAGTGGTGCAGCGGCAGAAACGGGTTGGCAGTGGCTGTGGACGAAAACAGAGAGGGTGGAGCCTCAGTCGTCGCCCAAAGGCTGGACGGCGAGGAACACGGCCAGTGCTGCGGCGCAAGCGATGATCTGGATCCCTAACGGTATCGCGCCGGGCGGCGGTGGGACATGGCGTGATCGCTGCCGCCGTCGCGCAGGAGGTCGTTCGGGTTCCCGTCCAGATGGTCGACAGGCAAAAATCGGCTGAAGCCGCCGTCACTCTTGACGGCGGCTTCAAGGGCAAGGTCAACGTTGGTTGGTCAGTGGATGGGTTTACTGCTTCGCTTGGTGTGGCGACGCTACTGGGCGTCGGCGGGGAGCCGGTCCAGGAGGGCCTGCCCGTGGAACGAGAGCAGCTTGCCGGCTGCCTCAACGGCCGACGCGGCGGTCTTCTCGAGCCGCTCGGGGTCGTCGGCCTCGAAGGTAAGCGCCAGGACCTCGAGGTCGATCTGCTCCATGAACGGTTCCTTGACCGTTTCTCCATTGGAAGTCAGCGTCTTGACTTCCCGCCAGACTTCGAGCGTTCGGCTGGTGAGTTCCCGAACCTTGTCGGGGTCGGCCTTGTCGTCCGGGTCGTCGGGAAGGGCTTCGGCCAGGGCGTGGGCCATCGCCCGAGCGGTTTCGAGGCCGTCGATGGCGTCGTGGACCTCGTGGCCCAGGACGTCCGACATGTCGGCGGTCCGGTAGTTGTGGACCTCGTTGGCTTCGTTGATGTCGATGGTTGCTGTGGTCAAGGTTTGCTCTCCTTGTGAGGTTTGGATCGGTTGGAAATGATCGTTGACCTTTGCATCGGATTTGGCGTCGTTCGGTTTGACGACGACCATGCTCTCTGCGGTGCCAGCCGGGTGTGGGTGAGAATGAAGGAAGCCGCCCAGCTGGGCGGTGTCTGGGCGGCTTCAATTGGCGTTGAACCGTGCGGCGACTGAGAGCGACGGAAACGTTGTCAGCGGCCGGTCGGGCGGCTGTGGGGCGGGAACTGGGGCGTCTGGCGCTGGCAGCGAGACTGGCCGGCCCGTCCCTGACGCAGCCAGTGTCGCGGTTGGTCAGCGACAAGTGTATTGCGCCATTGGAGGATGCTCCGGCCGTGGCGCGATGTGTCGCCGGATTGAACGGTAAGGAATCCGTTCCCCTTCTGCGCGCAGCGTCCCGTCTCGTATTTCTCCCAGCCTGAGCTGTAAGGAGACGGATTTGTCCGCGGTTGCTCTTGTGACGTTGTTGAACAATAATCTTTGGGATTCACCGAATAGAGAGTGGCTTCGGTGGGAACAGAAGCCGCTCTCGTTTGAGGCCATTGAGGAGTCATGCTATGACGAGCATGGACAATGATGCGCGACATTCGAGTTTTCGAGAGAAAATGCTCGAGCACACATTCTTGGCGGAGCTCTTGCAGGAAGGGTGGTTGGCAAGGGATCAAACGATTGATGTGCTCAAGCCCGAGGTGGACAACGCCGGATACGATTTGGTGCTGGAGTGTGGTGCCATGCGTCGGTACGTTCAGCTGAAAGGTTCCAAGCTAAACGGTAAGGCATCGTACAAAGATGTGAACCGTAAACTGGGAATGAAGCCAGGTGGTTGCGTTGTCTGGATCTTCTACGCAAACCACGGGGGACGTGCCCAAGTGTCCTACAGGTTTTTCGGGAACGGTGTTGCGGAATGCCCTGACTTGGGCCAAAAGCATGGCAGCGGTAATTCACGGAGGATCAACATTGGTCGCTTTGATAAGCCCGCGGATGTTGTGCACCTGTTCGACAAGCTATTCCCAAAAACGCAACTTGACGACTAATCGTTGGCGCCCGGCGGCATACGGATGGCGTTTGGTGCGTTGTCACGCAGCACGGCCGGCATGGTGGTCGAACTGTAGTTGAGAGGTACCAGCAGTGGAGCGTAGAGGTGGGCTGCCCAGTGTTGCAGTGCGCGCACGGCGGAGTTCGCCTGGTTTGCAGGGCACGGCCTTCTGGCAGTTTTCCGGCGTACCAACCTGGGTCGCCGTTCTCGGGGAACATTGCGTGGTATGTGAGTTCAGCTTGTGGCTTCGGGCTCTTTTGCTTGCCTGGGGCAGACTCCCGCACCGGTAAAGGCGAGGCATTCGGTGTGGGGTGGACTAAGGTCGGGGGGCGCTTTGCAAATCGCAGCCGGCATGCTCAGTTTCGGCCGGAAACGGCCCCCGGGCGCGTTTTCGCGGCCTTGAGGCGGAAATGTGCCACTGACGCGAAAACGGCGCACAGGGCGCCATTTGTCTAAACGTGGCGTTCCGGCGGTACAAGCGCAGACTGCGTCGTTGGTGTTGGTCGGCTGCGCGGCGGCAGGAGATTGAGGTACACGTCGGTGACGGTAGTGCTTCCTGCAGGCCGCCGTTGCCCTGCTGAATGCCGCAGTTTCGGCTGGGAACCGCCCTTGGGCGCGTTATGCGCCAGCTGAGGCTTGGGAGTTCACCTTCTCAGCCCGTTGACGGCGTCTGCGGCCTTCTGAGCTTCGGTTCAGTGCTTGGCGATGACGTGGCTTATGTAGCTGGAGAGCCTGTGGTCGTCGAGCTGGTTGTCAGCGGGCTGGTGTTGCTGCCTGGGCAGTTCCGTCTGGAGCTGGACGTGGGCGGCGTGGCGCGGGTGGCCACGCTGGAGGCCTACGCCAGCCGCGCTGCGTCGCCGCTGGTGGAGCGGCTGAGTGATGCGCTGCATTTCAGCTACGTGGTACAGGCGGGAGACGTCGACGAGGACGGGATGGGCATCAGCGCCAACCGGCTGACGGTGCAGGGCGGCAGCGTACGGGATCATGCTGGGAACAGGCCCTAGCCTGGCCGACGCTGCAGTTGCGGCGTACGCCGCTCCGGGAGTGTATGCGGGTGATTAGTATTACAACGACGAGTTACGTGGTAATATATTTTTCGGGTGTATGTGAGGCTCTGGCGGTGCTGCTAGAGCGCAGTAGGAGCACTAATGTCAACAGGTACTAACGATATTTGGTGTGTGAGGCGCCTTCTCTGTTATTGGCTACCGGTCGCCGTTTGGATTGGATTGATGCTCCTGCTCTTTCTCGTGCCTCTTGGTTCCATAAAACAGATGGTGGGGATTTCGTCGCCGAACACGGACCGTGCGCAGGGTGAGGTGGTTGGCTCTCCGGATCAGCCGGCAAAAATCTTGACGCCCGCGAACCTAGTGCATTTTGGCACATTTGGGGTGCTGTCGCTGGTGATTTGCAGGGCATTAGCCTCATACCCTGCGATCCCCTCGTGGACGGTTATTGCTGGTGGGTTGGTGGCCGCTATTGGCTTTGGGGTGCTGACGGAATTGGGCCAAATGCTTGTACCAGGTCGCACCTGCACAATGAGCGATGTTGTAGTCGATTTTGTAGGAGCGCTGGTAGGCGTGATACTAGCGTATATCGTTTTTCTCAGAAGGCGGCCGTGGTTCTGGCATTAGGCCATTGGTTATGCGATAAAGTCCTTCCTTTGAGAAGGCGGAGGCTTCGGAGGTGAGGCGGGGCGATGGACGCGGCAGCTTTGGGGAGGGTGTACGAAGCCTTTCAGGATTTTCATGCCTACTTTGCGCCGGCTTTCGGCCGGAAACAGTGGCGGGAGCGTAGCGGGCAATACTTGCAGGGACTGTTGGTGCAGTCCCAAGAGCGACGCAATGCGGAGAATTTGTCGGAGACGGTGGCGTCGTCGCCGCGGGTGTTGCAGCGTTTTCTCACCGAGGCCCGTTGGGATGACGACTTGGTGATCGGCCGGCTGCAGGAGTATCTGGGTCCTCGGTTGGGAGACCCGACGGGGGTGTGGGTGTTGGATGGCAGCGACTTTCCCAAGCAGGGAGTGAAGTCGGTAGGGGTGTCGCGGCAGTACTGCGGCGCGTTGGGGAAGATCGCCAACTGCCCGGCTGGGGTGTTTCTGGCCCATGTGGGACCCAGGGGTCGGGCGCTGGTGGACAAGCGGCTGTACCTGCCCAAGGAGTGGACTGGGGATGTGGAGCGTTGCGCGGCGGCGGGCGTGCCAGCGAACCGGAGGGAGTACCGGAGCAAGACGGAGTTGGCCTTGGAGATGCTGGAGCGGGCCCAGGCTCGGGGACACCTGAAGTCCCAGTGGGTGGCTGGAGACAGCGCCTTCGGGATGTCGCCGCCGCTGCGGGAGGGCCTGGCGGCAATCGGGATGCGCTACGTTCTGGATGTGCGGCCCGATATGACGGTGTGGCCACTGGAACCCATCTGGACCGATCCGCCCTATCAAGGTAACGGTCGTCCCCGCAAGCCCAGACTGCGCGACGGGCAGCGGCATACCGTGCAGCAGCGTGCAGCAGCGGTCCCTGAAGATGGCTGGCGGGAGATCACCATCGCCCAGGGCAGCCAGGGACCCCGTATCTACCGTTACCACGCCCAACGGGTGCGGGTAACTCACCGACGCCAACCGGGTGAGGTCCTCTGGGCGATCTATCGCCAAAACCGGGATGGCAGCGAGCCCCGCTACTACCTCTCCAACGCTCCCGAAGACACTCCGTTGGAAACCCTGGCCTACGTGGGCGGCTCCCGCTGGCGCATCGAAACCGAGTTCGAGACCGAGAAGAGCGACGTGGGGCTGGACGAATATGAAGTCCGCACTTGGGCCGGTTGGCACCATCACATCGCCATGTGCCTGCTGGCCGGAGCCTTCATGCTGACGTTGCAACAGGATTGGGGGAAAAAGATGCCCCAGATCACCCGACCCCAGGTGTACCGAGTGGTCCGTGAGTTGATGCCAAAGGAACGGTTCGGTCCGCAAGAGGTGCTGTTATGGCTGCTGGATGTCCAGCAACGTAACGAACGGGCCAGACTATCCCATGCGAAACGCCGGGCCGCCCACTATGCCACTGCCGGCGTACCTCCCTAAACCCGTCGTTGTAATATTAGGTTTGCGTGGTTCCTGCTGTGAAGCCGGGGCATCGCCATTGCCGCGCTGTCCCGGTTGTTTGACGTTAGCTTTGCTGGTGGTTGCTTGGATTTTGCCCTGGGCAACATCCTAATCTGATGCAGTCGCTTCCAAGGGTTCCGACCACTCGTATTCCTTGTTGGCGCGGGACCGGATGCGGTAGATGTAGGTGTGGCCGGACTCGATTTGGTCGGTGTCGGTCCGGGCCTGGGTTATGAAAGTGGCGCTCTCCCGGTCACCTTCTATGGCGGCTGGCTCGGTGTGCGGATGTTGACTCGCGCCGATTCGCTCTCCTTGTTGCCGGAGTAGGTCGCAATCAGGTTGTAGTCATGCGACCGGTCCCAGGAAGTGCCGGTGTCCTGATACGAGGTTGCAGATGCGCCGAGCGTTGCGATGAGCTTGTTCTCGTTGAGATACTTGGCGCGGAACAGTTTGTAGCCGGTGAGTGTGTTCCCGCCGGATGTTGGCGCGTCCCAGGAGAGGTTGACCGTCTTGCTGTCGCTTGCGTCCAACTCGGCCGTGAAATTCCGTGGCGGGTGCAGTGGGTGCGGCACCGTCGCCTGGACGGCGTCGGAGAGCGCCCCCTTGTTGAAGTCCCAGTCCTGCGCCTGCACCTTGTATGAGTACGTCTCCCCCGCGGTCACCCGACTGTCACGGAACGTCGTAACGCTGGTGGACATGAAGTCCTTGTGTGCAGTATCCCCAGGACCCTTCCGGTGGACGCGGTACCGCATCGCGTTGTCCACCCCGTCCCAATGCAGCGTGATGCCGTCCGACGCCGCCTCGGCGCGGAGGTTCCCCGGAGTGCGGACCCCGTCGACGATGGCCGTCACCTCGATGCTCACCGTCGCGCTCGGTCCGTCTCCCGCGGAGTTCACCCCGGCCACGGTGTACTCGTAGGTCGTGCCGACGCTGACACCCGTATCGGTGTATTTCCGGGTCCCGGTGTCCAGAAGCGCCAACTCCGTGCCGCCCCGGCTCACCCGGTACCCGGTCAGGTAACGGTCTGACACCGCGTTCCAGTTCAACGCAACCTGTGGGCCTTCCTCGACCGTCGCCTTGAAACCGGTGGGAGCCGGCGGCAACGGCGGCAGGACGGTGACCGTCAGTTCGCTGGAGTCCGCGCTGGCAACATTATCGCTGTTGATGGCCCGGACGACGTAGACGTAGGTGGTGTTCACCTGCACCCGGCGGTCGGTGTAGGACGTGCCGTTGACGCTGCCCACGCGGGTGTAGTCGGTATCGCCCTGTACCTTGCGGAGCACATGATACCGCTCCGCATCGGTTACGGCGTCCCACGCCAGTTCCACCCGGTCCGGATGGGCGGTGGCCGCAAAGTTGGATGGTGCCTCGGTGGGCGCTTCACGGTTGACGATGGTGATCTTGGCGTAGTGCATGGGGTCGGTATGTACCGAGAATGACAGGTAATCAAACTCCAGCCACACCGTCTCGTCACCCTCGTCAACGTCATCGGCCAGGGCAAAGAACGGTACGGTCCTGGTTCTCTCCCGTGGCTCAAACTGAACTCCACCCTTGTCGCCGGTTTGCCCAATCTGCTGCAGGTCCCAGTCGGCGCCGGACGCCGTGGTGGTTCCCACACTTGAGGGTCTAAGCCTGACGAAGGTGCCATATTCCAGCAGTTTGGGGGAGAAGCCGATTGGGATTTGAACGCTCTCGCCCTCGGTAACACGGAACGAGGCGACGTTGCGCACCGTGCCGTCCACCGTCACCGGTCTGGCCCCGGGCATGACCAGATTGGTCTCGTCATCGTCTTCGATGAACACTTTCGTACGTGTGCCGATTCTAACCGAGTCATTCATGAGGTGGTCGTTCACCGGTGCTGGGGGATGTGTCAGGCCTACCAAGAAACTCTCCGACTTTAGTTCGACCAAATCGTCGTCGATTGGTACGGTGACGGTGGCCCGGTTGCCGAACGCCGGAATGGTCGCCCGGTACTGCCGAGGGTGGTAATCATGCCCCGACATGGCGGTATCATCATCGTAGAAGACAGCAACATGGATCGCGTCAGCCGATACCCCCGGTTTGCCGCCATCCGGCCAACTGTCGCTCTCGCCAACGATATCGAAAGTGAGTTGGCCTTCTCCTTCCGATAGGTCGTAGCGGCCATGCTCGACCTGGACCCCATAGTTGCTGGTCTTGTACCCCACCCTCTCGGTGAAGGACTCCACGTTGATGTGATGCCCCTTGGAACGCAGGGGTTTCTCGCCCGGGGTGTAGGTGAAGTGGTGTCGTGCGAATACCAACGTGGGTCGATTCAGGTACAACTTCAAATACCTGTTTTTCTTGGAACTGATATTCCCGATGGCGACGCTCTCGATTTCCAATCCGTAGATTTGGTCATTGCAGTCGCAGGATGCCGGTGGACGTGGGCCGCTATAAGTGATGGCGAAATCACCAGGCGCGGGCACGGAGTCCGGGTCCAATTCCTGGTCAAACTGAATCCCGATGAAACTCCTCCCTCCGTTGGCCTCGCTGTCGGTCCGGAAATCATTCTTGGGCCAATGGTCCTGGAAACTTGTGTAGCCCGACCGGAATTCCGGTTGCGGCGGCTGATAGTCGTGCCAGTCGAGGCTCACCCGGATCACGGCGCTGGTTGCGCCCCATACGCTGCTGTCCCGATGGCGTGAGCGTCCATCGTCGGCAATGCTCCAGCCGGACATGCCGGGGTCCTCCCGGTTGCTGGTGGTCCTCGCCACCGGCCACGGGCAGTAGGTGTCACAGGAGAAAATGAGCCAGTAGGTGGTGTTGGCATCCAACTGGTGGGGGCTGCTCAGCCCGTACGTGTTGTCGCCCACTTCCGGACTGCCGGGAGTTGAGAGTTCGGCCAGCAACTCCCCCGGCACGGTGATGCGTGCGTTGGGCGAGTTCGGGTCGTGGATAATGACCTTCTGGGTCCAGAGGGAGAGCGCGGGCGCTGTGGGGTTTGCGGGCTCCGGGACGTCGCCCTTCCAGGGGCGCCGGCCCTGCAGATTGATACGCACCTGGTCCAATTGCGCGCCACTTCGCCCGGTCGTGAACTGGACGGCACGCTCGCGAGTTGACGAGATGACGTAGCCGTTCTGCGGATTGAACTCGCACGGCGGGTCGCCGTGGGGACAGGGTGGCCGGTTCAGGTTGCTGACCAGCGTGGTCAACTCGTAGTTTGCCTCGGCAGTCTGGATATCGGATGAACCGGGGAGCGCGGCGTCCGTGCCGAACGACACCGCGCCCACGGCTGCCGCGAACACCATGGACAGCGCGACCAGCCGGGCCGCGCGGTTGTGGCAAATATTGAAAATGGCCTTCATGTATTCCTCTCTTTGTTGTCAGTTGCCGGTCGAAACCGTGAATGAGACTTCCAGTATCCCCAATTCGTCGCCTCCGAGATCCGCTTCCGAATAGGCGGTGGCCGTGATGGTGTACTCGCCCACCGGCAGGGATTCACCATGTATCTGGTCGCTGCCGCCATCGCCGTACAGCGAGTAGGGCGCCAGGTTCTCCGTGCGTGAGACGGTCTTGGGTCCGACGAGAGACAGACCCACGCTTCCCACATCCTCAACCGTGGTGATGTAGATGCCGTAACTCCCATTGTCCGGGTCGGCAAGTTCTACGACATCATCATCAGACAATACCGTATGGGTCGATGGGGCCGACGTATCCACCAGGGTGAATACGGTAAGGGGCCCGCTGGGGTCGGCGGCTGGAATCTCCACGTCCACCGTAACCTCCTCGCTGAATGCCCCATCCTCGCCACCGGCGATGGCGATGACGCTGTACCGGTAGGTCTGGCCGGCCGCAATGTCATCATCGGTGATGGTGGTGGTCTCGGCATCCACGACGCCCACGGTGACGATCTCCGCGGGGTCGCTGTCCAGAGTGTCCCGGTCAACGGCGTAACGGTCAACGTCGTCCGCGGAACCGGTCCAGTTCAGGGTCACGGATTCCCCGTCCGCGCTGAGGGCGGCAACCAGGTTCGTGACCGGAGCGGGCTTGGCGGCCGGAATCTCCACGTCCACCGTAACCTCCTCACTGAATGTCACATCCTCGCCAAAGGCGATGGCGATGACGCTGTACCGGTAGGTCTTGGCGGTCTTGCCGGCCGTGATGTCATCATCGGTGATGGTGGTGGTGTCGGCATCCACGACGCCCACGGTGACGTTCTCCGCGGGGTCGCTATCCAGAGTTTCCCGGTCAACGGCGTAACGGTCAACGTCGTCGGCGGAACCGGTCCAGGTCAGGACCACGGACTCCCCGTCCGCGCTGATGGCGGCAACCAGGTCCGTAACCGGAGCGGGTGCGGTGGGTTCCTCGGGCGCAACGGTCTGCAATGACGCCGACGCAATGGCGGAGTCCAGTCCCTCGTTGTCTCCGTCGGTGGCCCGGACGATGTAGTCGTAGGTGGTGTCGGCCACCACGCCCGTGTCGTCATAGGATGCGGACACGGTGGTGGCAATTTCCGCGAAGGCGTCGGCGCCGACGCGACGGAGCACCTTGTAGCCGGTGGCTCCGGTCACGGCGTCCCAGTCCAGGGCGATGCTGTCGGCGTCCCCGGTGGCCGTGAGGTTGGTGGGCGCATCCAGGTTGGTGACCTGTAACGGAGACTGGGCGCTCAGCGACGCCGATGCCGACGCGGACGGCGACGAGTCGCCGGCGGCGTTGCTGGACACGACGTAGTAGTCGTAGGTGGTGCCCGTCACCACATTGGTGTCGTCATAGGAGGTGCCCGTGATGCCCGTGGCCACCGATGCAAAATCATTGCTGCCGGTGCGTCGATACACCTTGTAACTGGCGGCGCCGGTTGCGGCATTCCAACTGACGGTGATGCTGTCCGCGTCTCCGCTGGCGCTCACCCCCAGGGGAGCATAGGGCAGGTCAAGTTCAGTGTCGACGATGCTGATGGTGAGGCTGGCGCCGAACTTGACCGTGAGACGCGAATCAGTGTCGGCACCGGCGATGGTGGGCGGGATGATGACTACCTCGTGCTGATGGTCGTCCTCATTCACTTCATCGGCCTTGGCCTGGAACGTGATGGTCGCCGTGGTCTCCCCGGCCGGGAAGGTGATCAAGCCGGTTGAACTCGTCGAGTCCTTCCAGACCCAGTCGTCGCCGTGGGTGGCGGAGCGAGTGCTGCCAAGGCCAACCTGGTCGAGCCTGACCGTGATATCGAATACCGCCGCGCGGGTGAGGGCCGCACGGATTTCAATCTCCTCGCCCTCCCTAACGTCGGCGGTGAGGATTTCCCCGCTGTTGGCGTCTGGGAAGTAGAGATCGGTGGTGTCCCGCCGGTCAAAGATGTTGATGGTGACTGTGCCATCAGGCCTTAGTCCGTTGCCACGCATTTGTACCGGGAAGATTTCTCGCCCGCGCTCATCAAATTGGTGAGTGAGTACGACTTGGTTAGGGGTCTTGAGTTGATTGACGACGTCGTTGTCAAGAGCTTGAATCACCACATACGTTTCCGTCTCGTATGCGGGTATGACGCCATCAACCTCGGTGAAGTCCAACCCGGCGTGGCTCTCAGGGTAGTTGGGATCAATGCTCACCCGGAACGGAAGGTCCGTCCCCACGTGTTCAAAATCACCGCTGAAATCGGAGACAATGTTCGCGCGGACACCATCGGTGGCGTCCTCGGGAATATTAACCTCTTCCGCATCGAACCTGATATCGACGATGGCAGTCGGCCAGCCCACCGCTTCCCTGAATCCAGGCAGGCGGCGTCCGTCGCTTGTTTTGATGGGATGGGTGCCGGGCGTGTAGATGAGGTCCATGTGCTGCAGATACGCGGGCAGCCGGTTGAGGGTAAGTTTGACGCCATTATCGCCCACGGCTCCGTCAGCGGTTATGAAATCGACCTTGGTAACCTTGATGTCCTTGTAATGGTCGCAGTGACAACTCACCGGAATGTCCGGCCCGGTGTAGACGATTTTGAAGTCACCAGTGCTGGGCCTGTTGGTTGTATTCAACCCATTGATAACCCCGTAGCCGTTTTCGTAATCGAACACATCGTCGGAGAGTTTGAGAAAGATGCTGGCGGTGCTGACGCCTTCAGCGGTGTTCACGACGAGTTCCGGCCGATGGGACGCGACCTGGGGGTGGATGTCCATAACCAGGAAATGACGATCCTGAATAGGACCATGAATACTAGTGATCGGCGGTGTGCGGAAGTTGAGGGTTATAATGCTGCCGATCATACGGTCTCCGGCATCAGGCTGATAGCCCCAGGTGCCGTTGACTTCGCAATAGATCCGGGCGTACTTGTCGCCGCCCTGGTTGAGGGTTACCCATCTGCCCTGTGGTTTTGTGGTCATGCCCTCAACGCGGGAGTTTTCGAGGTAGAGGACATTGCCAACGGAAGTGCGCGAACTGGCGACCTCAATGTTGTAGTAGTAAGGTTCGTAAGACGGACCGCCGCAACCACCTTCGGAGTCATTCCATTCGACGGCCGCGCTCATCTCGCCCGAAGTGTTGTGCGGGTCCGTCACAATTTCGGTCTGGAGGGTCCGGGCACCTGCCTCGATGTCACCCAGGTCCCGGTTGATGACGATGTAGGTGCTCTCGGACCAGGGACCCCAACCCCGGGTGTTGATGTCACCGTCCTTGTCCTTGGCCACCTGGAACTCGAATGTGGCGGCCTTGCCCCTTGGTACATGGTGGCGAAGCATTCCTAACCAGGGGTTCGAGTACCAGCGGTTGCGGACTTCTACCTCATCGGACCATTGCTGATACGGACGGTGGAATGCCCCATCCCGGTCACACCAACCATGGCTGCTGTCGTAGGGACAATTAGGAGTCTTGCCGTCCATCCGCCAGCGGATCTTGTATTTAGGCGCGATGTGGTCACGCCCGGCCTGAACGTAGTGATGCAGTCCGTTGGGGTCGATTCGGACCCGGAGCGTGTCGTGGGGAATCTTCACCATGGTGAAGTCGTGGTCACGACCATCAATGCGCTTCTCCTCGCCCACGCCGCGATTCTTGCCCAGCATGTGGACCCGGAACCGCCACTCAACAGTACCAAATGCTACACGGCAGTCAGTCTGTACAGTCTGATCGTCGGTGTCAAACACGTAATAAGTGCCGTGGGGATCGTCGTAGGTTTCGCCGGCGGCGGGCCGCCAGAAGGTCACACGGTAGCGTGTAAAGTCCGGATGGTTGGGTCGGCGAAGCTTAGTACATCCAAGGATCAACGACCTGTCGATATCAACAGCATAATCCTGGAATGTGATTAGGTTTTCACCGGAGATTGGGTCGTCGATGACGCTGAACTGCCAGGTGATGTAGGCAGTGTTGGACACCGGCTGCTGGTCATCGGCGATGAACTTGATGGTGTACGAGTTGCCCTCGGCGCTCACCGGCGCGGTGCCGGAGAAGGTCACGGTGTCAGGGTTGAACGACATCCACGACGGGAGCGGGCTGTCGTCAATCAGGCTGGCCCGATAGACGATTTCATGACCATCGGGGTCGGTGAAGAACGGCGTGGCCACGGGCTCGGTGGAGGGGTCGTTGTCGTGGTCCGTTTCAGGATAGTACCTGGACACATTGTAGGTGAACGGGGCACCCGATCCGACGTTGAGGCCGGGCAGCAAGGGGCCCTGTTGTTCGGGAATTTCGATGAGTTCGGGCGGGTTGTTGGACTCAGGCTGGGGATCAACGTCCTGAACACGAATGACGACGCAGGTACCCGGACCGAAGTCGAAGATTTTGTTGCCGTCATCATCCAGTATGTATTCGCCAGTGTCCTCGTCCGTCAGGTATCTGATACAGTCGCCCACCAATTCTCCGTAATAGAACGCGTATTGATTCACTCCCGGAAGGCGTTCCAATACGATCCGGAAGTCCTCGGTGGGCTCTACCCGGTCGTCGGCGATGATGTGGAGTGGGATGTTGCGTATTGTTCCAGCCTGGGTGTTGGCGGGGAAATGTATCATCTTAGAATAGTCTTCCGTCCCCTCCGTGAACGTCATTTCCGGTACATGCACACCATCAACTTCTTCAGAGCCATACAGCGTGGCCAGATTCATGCCGAGACCGAATCCAATTGTGCTATCAAGCATGATGCCGAGTTGTACGGTGTCGCCCTCGGTTGCATGGTATATCGGTTCCACAAATCTAAAGCCAACGGTCTCGCGAGAGATGATTCGGGATCTGTGTGCGACGTTATTGATGGTAACAGTTGTGCCTTCGATAACCGGTGGGGTACCGTTGGGCCAATCGATACGCAAACTGAAGTGCTCGTTTTTTTCCACCACATCCTCAGCGTGCAACTCCGCGGGAATGGGCATATACGACTGCCCCGCCGGGATGGTGTAGATGCCGTTACGGGCGGTGTAGTCTTCGCCGTTGTAGGCTTTATCGAATGAGACAGGACTGAATTGGACGTTGATGTCCACATCCTCGTCAAATGGAGCACGGTTGCCCCTGGCGTCAAGGACCTCGACGCCGTAATTCATGTCGCCCGCCTCTACTTCTTCATCATGTCGGAAGAATAATCTGCCAGTTGCTGCATCGCTGAGAAGCCAGTTGCCCTGTCTGGCAACCCGGATGTGGCGCTCCGGCGACTCGTCGTCGACGACGCGAACCTCCACCTCGTTGGCCAGACCTGAGTAGTCGCCGTCGGTGGACGTGATGTTGTGAATCAGGTTGATGAGATGGTCGCCGCTGTCGGGGTCGTCCAGGCTCTCGTAACACACCGGCTGCGGCGTGTTGTAGTTGTCGGGTTCGAATATCACCTTGCCCCAATCTGCCGCTTCTGGCCTTGCCGTGGCGCGGGTGCATTTGAGCAACGTGAGCGCACTCTCCGAGCCGGCCGGTACGGTCGGGGTGATATACACGGTTTCGGTGGGCTCGGTGGTGAGGCTGACGTAGTAGCCGCCGATGAAGCCCTCATTGGACCTGATGGCCTCCTCAAGCGAACCTTCCCGCCCGTACTTGTCATGGAATTTCAGGCCGGCCGGCGGCTTGGGGCTGAACGACAGGGAGCGGTAGATGACGGGATCCAGACTGGGGTTGTTTAGATCCAAATTGTTGCGAACGCGGATTACCCAATGTCCCGGAGGACCGGTCTCGTATTCCGCATCTCTAGCCAGGTCCTCGGTGATCCCGCTAAAATGGAACACCCAGTTGTCCGGGGATTCGGCGGCGGAACCGACAACTACCGCAACTTTCATACCAGGAAAATCATTCATCCCTGGTAACGCCTCCGCATGGTCAAGCTCGTACAGGTAGCCGCCCCGGAGGAATAACGGACTGGAAAGAGCACGCCAAGCCTCACCCACATGACCTGTGGTATAAGTCAGGTCTTCCACCGTGGGGTTAACCACACCGACGAGATTGAGGGCAAGGAATTCAATGCAGGTCTTGTAAAACGCGTCCTCGGGCACGTCGTCGTAGCAACCCTGCACCGTGCGGTTGTCGAGCACCTGGTTCAGGATGCGGTAAGCCTGACCTCCGCTGGCGTTCTGGAGACGCTGGTCGCTGGTAAGGTCGAGGCTGTTGTAATTAAGCACCACCCGGTCACCGTTGCCTACCTCCTCGGCCAGGGTGAGGGTGACCAGTCGCTCATCAATTCTAATGCCGGTCAGGGCAGCGGATTCGTCGTTGACCGTGACCGTGAACGCGCTGAGCGGCGGCGTGTTGGACTCCGATAGCGGGAGGTTATAGACCAAGTAGATCTGGTCGTGGTCCACGGTGGGGAATTTGCCCTGATCCAGGGTTGGCCCCCGATCATGGTAAATGAAGAACGGATATTCATATCCTGCGCGTACTTCACCATCCCATGGCAGGATGATATCTGGACGGAATGTGACAAAGCCCATGTCTCCTTCCGTTTCTTTAGCGTTGTTGTCCATAGATAGGGTCTGCCCATGGGCGCGGATGATCCAGCCGCCGACGCCATCCTTGGGGCAGCCGTTGGCTTTTGCGGTAACTCCCGGACAGGGGTGGCTCTCGTTAGGGTCGTCCATCTCGAACTGAAAAACCGTGTCGGCGGAAGTGGCGATGACTTCCTTGAGACGATAAATCTTGTGGTCATGCAAGTCGGAGATGATCGGCGGACTGAACGCGCCGAAAACATAGTCGCCATCTTGACCGTAACCGTACGAGGCTAGCCCACCTTGATCGGCGCTCTTCTTATCTAACGCAGGCTCGGCGCAGGCATAATGGAGGTAGTCGGTGGTAACCATTCCGAGCACGGCCTCACAATCAAGCCGGACGATATTCAGGGTGTACTTCCGGGTCACAGTGTCCGCCGTGACCGTGATATCAATGTAGTTGTCACCCCTGACCAGATCCTCAATGTTATAGGTGTGAGCCGGGGATCTGGCCGCCGCGATTTCGGTCCCATCCCGACTGACCGTGACGGTGGCGGTGAAGGTCCAATCGCCATCTTGATATGGCTTGATGAGGACCTTGGTAGCGGTGGCATAGTCCGGGACGTTAATTCGGTAGTGATTCTGTGAGGATGCCTCGCTGAATAACGGGGACATCTTGTAGATGTGGTCCTCTTGGGCATGGCTGGATTGGAAGTAAGCAACACTGAATATCGCGAGTCGGGCTACGGGCGGATCCGGCGTCGGGCTCGGGCTCAAAGGCGGCGCGGCCGGGGGCGCGGCCGGGGGTGCGGCCTGCGCGATTGGCACGGGATTGCCGCCCCCGAGCATGCCCACGATGATGAAGGCGCCCAGGACCAGGGCGGCGGCGAAGCCAAGGACGGCATACACCCCCGATCGTCGCTCCTGTGCCTGGGCCCTATCGGGCCAGAGCAGGGACGTTGCAGACGCGGCCAGAACGATAAGGACTGCCAACGACAGGGCTGGGGCCAATCTGGCCGGACGGGTCTTCAGAATGGTAAGGATGGCCTTCATCTTATGTCTCCGACGTCGTGGATGGTTACAACGAAACAGGACTGTCCTCACAGTCCCGGAAGAGCACGCATCGGCGGCATGGCCACCCTCTCACGAGCCCTCATCTGTTTGGATGGTCGGTTCTGCTCGTCGTTGCGTTGCGGACTGCTGGAACGATTGGGTGTTGCTCGTATTGGCCAGCCGTGTTGCTACGGATGTTTCTAGTGAATTGCCGGCTGCCTGGGCTGGCCTGCTGCCCGTTTGCGCTGGCCACGTCGGGGTCGTGCTGGGTCGGCTATATCAAGGGAGGTGTCTCGCCGGCAGTTGGCGCATTTTGTTTCTGCTTATGCGGATCAGCGGTTATGGCTCCGTCGTAGCCGGCGTTTTTGTGTCGCACACGTTGCGGAATTGCTTGATTTGTATGGATATTATATGGTAGGCGGTCCTTGCTTCGCTGTGTTTCAGCGCTGGCGTTTCTGGAGCCGCTTTGCCGTCTTGGTCAGGAATTGTGCGGCGGCGGCTGGCGCCGTGATGAGGACGGCGATGATGATTCCGAATGCGGACAGCGCCGCAGTTATCAGGGTCTCGACTACGATGAATTCAATGATGTCGGCGGGCATTTATGTTTCGCCGACGGCAGTGGCGCCGCCACTCCGTCCAGGGAGAGGCGGCGCCGCTGGCTCACCAGGTGCGCACAGTCAGCGGCGGTGAGGTCGTCCCCAGGGCGGGCGTGAGGCTCCGGTAGGGGGTCACTGCGTACAGGTATGTGAAGCCGGGTCGTGCGCTTCGGTCGGTGAAGGTCAGCTTGTTGGTGAGCGTGACCAGGATGTGGTTCTGGTGGTCGATTGGCCGGTGGTCGGAGGTCGTCTTGCGGAAGATGCGGTATCCCAGGGTGCTGTCCACATGGCGTTCTGGCGCATTCCAGGTGAGGACCGGCGTGGTGCTGTCTTCCATGGTCACACGCAGGCGTTGTACCGCCGTGTCGTACTGGACGGGTTCCTGGGGCATGGTGACGGACACCGTGCCGTCCGCGGCGACTGGGCCTTTGATGCGGACGTTGTTCTTGCCTCTGACGCGGTACTGGTAGGTGGTCTCGTAGGGCTGCGCGCCGGTCAGGAAGGTGGTTTCATAGCCGGATACGGATCCCACCTGTGAGAAGTCGCCGTCGCCGTGCTTGGCCTCGATGGCGAAGATGCTGGGTCGTCCTTCATCGGGGATGTCCCAGTGGAGCCTGACCTTGTTGTAGCCTTCGGTGTTGGCGCGAACGTTGTGGACGTCGGCGGGCTGTGCTATGACCACCTCGTAGATGGGCGACCAGCTGCCGGCCACGTCGTCGATCATCGCGCGCATGGAGTACTCGCGGAGGTCGTCCTCGCTTGACCAGTTGTCGAAGCGGAGGCGTGTGTCGGCGTCGAGCTGGGTGACTTCCCATTCGCCGCCGTCAACGCGGATGCGTAGCTCGTAGCCGGTTACGCCCTCGGTAGTCGACGGTTCCCAGCGGATGATGAGGCGCTTGCCAAGTGGTTGCGGCTTGTAGACGGCTGGTGGCGCAGCGCCTTCGAACCAGACTTCTGAGACTGGCGTCGTCCAGTCGCTGACGCCGCCGGAGTTGACGGCGCGTACTCGGTACTCGTAGTTGGTGCCGGGTGTGGGGCTGTCATGGGTGTAGGTCGTGCTCGTGTTTGCGACTTCGAAGCGGGTCCACAGGACGTGTTCGGCCTGGCGGAGCTCCACCTCGTAGGAGTCGACGATGCCCGAGCTGGGCGCGGTCCACGATACGAATAGGTCTTCCTCGTGAATGACCACCGAGAGGTTGGTGGGCATGGGTGGCGGGACCACGCGCATGGCGTAGGCTACGTTGGACCAGGCGCTGTCGCCGGCGTCGTTGCGTGCCCTGAGGTCGTAGCGGTATCTGGTGTCGCCGGTGGGTTCGATGTGTATGAACTGGTTGGCCGGCGCGGCGATGCTCACGGTTTGCGTGCTGTCGCCGTCGGCTATGCCGTAGCGCACTTCGTAGGTGTCGATGATGCCGTTTTCGGGCGGTGTCCACTCGACGACGATGACGCTTCCGCTCGGTTTCGCGGTTACGCCGGTAGGCGCTGCGGGGATGCTGAGGCGCCGTGCGGTCACCGGGTCGGTCCAGGCGCTGGTTCCGGCCGTGTTGTGGGCTTGGACGCGGTACTGGTACTCGGTGCCCTCGACGGTATCGGCGTGGGTGTAGCTGGTTGCAGTGGCAGCCAGTTCCACGGTCTGTGCGGTTTCCGAGCCGGACTCCCGGTACTCCACTCGGTATCCGTCGGCGGTGCCGGTTTCGGGAGCTTGCCAGGAGACGACGATGTTGGCGCTGTCGGCAGTTGCCGTCACGCTGGTCGGCGTCGATGGCGCGATGCGGCGCAGGGCGGTGGTCTCGTCGGACCAGGCGCTTTCGCCGGCCTGGTTGTGGGTCTTCACCGCGATGTGGTAGGTGACGTCGCCGGTCACGTCGTCGATTCGGTACGAGGTGGCGTCGGCGGCGGTCTGCGGGCTCGTGGTGTACTGGTCGTCGGCGTCGGTGCGGTGGCCGACGGTGAATCCGTTGATGTGTACGGTGTCGGGTCGTTCCCACGTGACGACGATGTCGTTGCCGTCAACGGCTGCGGCGATTGTTGCGGGAGCGTTCGGCGGAGTGATCCGCATGGTGGTGGCGTCTTCGGACCACGGCCCGTCGCCGGCTGAGTTGTAGGCCTGCACGCCGTAGTGGTGTGTGACGTCGGCGGCCGCGTCGTCGTGTCGGTGAGTGGTGGCCGTGACAGCGTTGGGGATGGTCGTCCACGCTCCGTCGCCGGCGTGGTGTCGCACTCGGTAGCCGTCCACCGTCGAGTCGGCGGGTGCCGACCAGGTGACGACGTTGTCGTTGCCGTCGGCTGTTGCGGTGACGCCGGTGGGCGCGCCGGGCGCTGCCAGCAGCGTGATCCGATTGGACTCCGTCCAGGTGGAGCCGCCGTGTTGGTTGCGGTGCTGGACTCGGTAGCGGTACGAGACGCCGGTCTGCGCGGTGGCGTCCGAGTGGGACGTTTCCGACGTGTCGACAATGGATGTCCAACCCTGGCCTGCGGCCTGGCGTTCCACTCGGTATTGGTCCACCGTGCCGGCGGTGGGCGCCGACCACGTGAGGCTGACGCCCTGGTCGCTTTTCGCGGCCGTGACGTCGCTGGGCGGAGCCGGCGCTTCGATTGCGGCGGCGTCGGAGGCTGCGCTGACGTTGTCGGCGCTGTGGGCCTGCACGGTGTAGGAGTAGGCTACGCCGGCGTGAGCCGTGTCGTCGGCGTGGGTGGTTGCGGCCACACCGTCGGCGATGGACGCGCCGTTGCGCAGGACGGTGTAGCCCGTGATGTCGGGGCCCTCGGCGGGCGGGTTCCAGGAAAGGTGGACGGCGCCGTCGAAGGGGTCCGTGATGGACGCCGACACGTCGGTGGGCGGGTCCACCGGACGGGCAGGGATGGCCAGCGAGACCTCCGTCGGGGGACTGCTGCCGATGGCGGAACGTGCTGTGATCCGGTAGGTGTAGCTGGCCCCGAAGGACGCCGTGGTGTCGGTGAAGGACGTATCGCCGCTGCCGGGCGTCGCCACCTCGGTTGTCTCGTTGCCTGAGGTTCTGGTGACGACGTAGTCCTGCAGCGGGTAGGCGGTTTCGCAGGCGGCGGCTGGCGGGACGGTTGATGCGGTCCAGGTCAGGCTGATGGTGGGATGCTCGTCGGCTGCGCTCAGTTCGCCGATGTTGCCGGCGAAGTCGCCGGGCATCGCAGGGGCGGGCGGCACCGACGCGGACGCCGTATCCGACGCGGGGCTGGCGCCTTGGGCGTTCCGTGCCGCGACGGTGTAGGAGTAGCTTTCTCCCGGTTCCACCGCGTGGTCGGAGTAGGTGGTGGCTCCGGCGGTCTCGAAAGACTGGCCGTCGCTTCGCGAGATGGTGTAGCCGGTTGCTGGGGTGTCCGCAGCGTCCCAGCTGACGCGGATGCGCGGTGCTTCGCCGTCGGGGACGATCAGGTGGGCCAGGGGGTTGCTGGGCGGGCCCGGCGGTCCGGTGGCTGCGCTGGCGCTTCCCTGGTTGATGGCGACGAGCAGTATGGCTGCGGTGGCCACCATGACGGCGGCGACGGCAACCATATCCAATGGTCTGGTGATCCTCGGAGTTCGCATGGTCCATGTACCTCTTTTTGGTGAATGGACATAAGTTAGCGGAACTCCTCAAAACGACATGCCGTTTCGGCCCCGTCCCGGGGTGGTCAGGGCCGGTTCACGAGCGCGAAACAGGAATGGGATTTCGGGGATGTGGGACCTCGAACGCTGGCGCTGGGCGCTTTTGCGCGGGGGCCGTCACCGTTTTGCCATTTGTTGCCGGAGTGCTCCGGTTTCCGCCAGAAACGGCCTCCGGGCGCGTTTCCGCGCCTTTCAGGTGGAAAATTGTCCACTGATACGAAAACGGCGCCGCAGGACGCCGTTGGAGTGGAAGCGGTAGACCGGAACCGGCCCCGTCATGGGTGGCGGCCACCGGCACCGCGGGATGGCGGACTTGGCGGCGATTGCCTATCGGTTGGCGACTACGTCACCGGCGCTGTGCGGGCGACGGCTGCGCGTGGCACGTTTGAAGTTCCGGTTGAAGATTCGTTCCTGTCGTCTTCTTGCGCTGTCGAAACGTCTCGCCAAGGTGGCCCTGCGCTTCAGCTCCTGCGGACTGCTACCAGCGAGAAGGCCAGGGTTGACGCTCCTTGCGCTCCGTATGGCGCTTTTCGACGCCCGTCGTCCGTCGGGCAGGTTGACGGGCCGGCCCTGTTGCAGCACTTGCCTGATGATCTTGCGGGCTTGCCGTTTTTTCATGGTCAGGCGGTTCCGGATGAGGTGTTCCGTCGGACAGTCGCCATGAGTATACAGTTCTGAGGCGATTTCGCTACTCTGGGACTGGTTTGAGTAGTGGTTGCAGACGTCCATCTGGCGACGGGTTGCGTTTCGGTGCTCTGGCTGGGCCGTGGCATCGCTGAGAGCCGGCATTCTGGATTGGGACTTCGGGCTCGGTGCCGGTTGGTTTCAGCCAATGTCTTCTATAGATGTCCTTGCTTCAGCCACGGTAGTGGGCGCCCCATGTGGCGGTTTGTTTCGCCAAACGCAACCCCACAGGAGCTGGGCCGTGGTCTCGTTCGTGTTCGTGTGGTGCATCGACGGACGCGTTGTCGAGAACCGGGTCATCCAGGTCTGATTTCAGCGTGTGGACAGCGACGGGGTTCGGAGGCATGGTGCCTTGACACCGTACTTCCGCGTGGCTGCTCTTGCGCCGCATACGGGTCGAGAGCCCGCATGTTCAATTTTTTCTGCAGGGCGACCGTGATTACTGTCAACACTGCTTTTCATCCCACGTTGCGTTGCCGGAATGATGCCGAGGAGTTGGGCATTTCGATAAACGACGTAATCCGCCTTCTTCAAGATCGTGCTGTGTCGGGGAGCGTTGGAGGGTGGCAGGGTAGGAAATCCGACCAGTGGCGGTACCAATGCGACCTTTCGGCGGATTTGACTCTGAACATCTTGGTTGAGCAGGCGGTTGAGGCGTATGCTCGTATCATCACGGTTCGTGAGGCGCCTGGGTGAGGCAGCTGGTCTGGGACCGACCATGAAGGAGAGGGTGATGAGTTTTCAAATGGGAATCAACTTTGACCCTGAATTTCCGAGTTTGTATCTGAAATTGAGGGACACGGAATACGGAGGCCCTGGTCCCGATTTAGGGGATGACCGGCACATCAACCTGGATGTCGAGGGCAACGTGCTGGGCATCACCTTCTTGAATATCGACGATGGCATTGACCTCGACGGGATACCCGAGGAAGTGTTGCCGGAAGTTAGTCAGCTGTTGGCCGAGGCTGGGGTGGAAGCTTTGGCTCCGGTGCCATCGTAGGCGGTGACCTCTGCTCTTCAAGTGGGACGGCTCCGGCCACAATGGTCGGGGCCGTCTTGGTTTTCGGGCTAAACGCTGCCGTATCTCCATTTTGCCGAGACCTGCCGCTTTGGAGGTTGCTGGCCGCTTGGTGTCCCGGCAGTGAGTAGCGAAATCGCCTCACAGTTCTCGGCATGACTTGGTATCGGATGGCCGGCAAAGGTTGCCGCTCGCCGTTTATCCAGTGGGCGGCCTGGACTGACATGGCTTCAGCCTCTTGGTGGTGGCCTGCCATGCGGTTAGCCGCTTGATTGCCGAGATTGGGGTTTCCATACTTCGAACGGCGTTTTGGTCGGCGAGCTCGGTTCCCGGGACGCCCTAACGATGAGAGCCGTCTGTTTGTCACCTCAGGTCCGTCAATGTATTATGGGCAACGGGGAAGTCACCATGGCAACGCCGGATGCGCAAAACCCAGAAGTCGTCGACCCGCCTAGCCTGCCAGTTGAAACCGGGGAATTGGATAACCGCCCCGACCGTGCATGGTCCCGCCACGACTGGGTCACCTACGCGCTAGCGGCGGGCTTGGCGTTCACCGCGATGGGGATCATATTCGTTGTGTGGGGAGACCATCGCAACGACTACGCGATGGTGTTGGCGGGTGCAATTCTCTTCACCGTGGCGACATCAATCTGGTTTTGTTTCCTCGGTCTCCTCACCTTTCAGGTACTGACCATTTTTCTGCCCATCGGGTGGCGTTGGTTGAAAATTGCCCTCGCGCTGCTGTGGCGGCGGCTGGGCATATGAATTCAGGTCATGCCAGGTGTGCCAACAGGCATACAGCGAACCGATCGCCACGGGTAGAGCGAGCACGAAGAAGAGCAAGCTGAGCAACCCGCGACGAACCGCCTTGGTTTCGGCGATCTCTTGTGGATCGGTCAGTGTTAACAGCTCTTGGCCTAATTGGCGCCAAACATACACTAACAACGGTGCCATAATCATGGCGACGCCGAGGGAGATGGCTACCGCCATCGGGAAAAGTGAGAGTTCAACCGAAGGCTTAGACATGATCGCGGCCTAGCGGTGAGAGAGTCGCAGGCCTTGTCCGCAACCTAACACGATGGGAGGGACGTTTCAACGCTCACGGTTGCCTTCCGATCAACCGGAAACGGCCTCCGGGCGCGTTTTCGCGGTGCTGAGACGAATCGTTCTACCGACGCGAAAACGGCGCTACAGGGGCCTGTTGTGGTGAAAGCGGAGCTCCGGTAGCGAAACCGCTCGCCCGTGTCTGGAGGACGTCGCCGTTGCGCCGGACTTGGTTGGCGAGTCCGTGCCTCTCTTCACCGTTGTAAAAATGGTTGCAGGTTGACCGTCCGTGCGCTGCCGGCCGCGGCGCTGAGGCGTTCATCCGGTAGGTCCGGTAATCGGCTTTCTGGGATATGAGTTCCGGAACCGTGGTCGGGAAGAGATTGGGCCGAACGGCGGCATGGCGCATCTTTGGGGCCACAGCCGTGGCCGTTTTGCCATCCGCTGCGAGAAGGCCGCAGTTTTCGCCGGAAACGGCCCCCGGGCGCGCTTTCGAGGCTTTGACGCGGAATTTGCCACTGACGCGAAAGCGGCGCCGTGCGACGCTGTTCAGTTGGAAGAGGTGGGTCCGAAACGCGACTGGCCGCCACCGACAGCGAGGCGGCTGTCATCACCGTCAGGATGGGGTCAAGCACCGCCCCGGGTCATGTAGGAAATTTCGCTACTGTTTGTTGGACCGAGCGAGTTCATGCGTGCAGCGCATTTCCGCCCACGGTGGGTGGTGTTGCGCTTGTTGACCTGATGGGCCTCCGGCGGCACGCCCAGGCAAGTTGCCTGCCCTGGCGAGGATCAGATCAAGGGACCCTCGCGTCGGACGTCTGGGCGCGGTACTGCAGCGTGGTAGGTTCCATGGCGTCAGTTCACCTGCTCGCTGATTAGCGAAATCGCCTGACTTTGGTGATCCGGCGTTGTCAGGAAGGAGGGACCCGTCCTATAATTGCGTCCTATTAGCATCCTCCGAGGTTTCGGATGTTGAGGAGGCCCACGACCATGTCGCAGGCAGCTTTCGCCCAGGATCTGGAGAAACTGATTGAGGCGGTGCTGTACGTGAGCGAACGTTCGGCTGACGACCCCGATTTCGGGATGACCAAGCTGGTGAAGCTGCTTTATTACTCCGACTGTGCTGCGTATATTCTGCGCGGGAAGCCGATTACCGGTACCACGTATCTGCACTTTCCCCACGGCCCTTACCCGGAGAATTGGCATCGAGTCAGAGCGGAGATGGAGCATTCCGGAGTGGCTGATGTCCTGCGCGAGTCCGCGGGGGCCGGTTATCACCGATACCGGCTTTTGACTCTCCGTCCGGCAAACCGGGAGCTGCTTGACCCGGATGAACTGGCGCTGATGGACGAGCAGATCCAGCGTTTCACCGGGTTCAATGCGGCCGCGATTGAGGGTTATTCTCACCAGGAATTAGCCTGGCGGGCCACCGAAGACGGTGAACCTATGGACTACGAACTGGCCGGCGTGTTTGCGCCACCGCTGAGCCAAAACTCTCTCCGCCGAGCACGTGCGGTCGCAGACGCCATCCGACGAGAGTAGGCGTTACCGTGTTGTCCGAAGCGACGGCTTTCAGGCAGCGTGGGACGCGGGCGTGGAAGCCGGCTGGCTTGACCCGGTCGAGCACGAAAACTCCTTGGATTTCTACACGTTCGAACATCCACGGAGCATATCTGCGTTTGCGGAGCGGGACTCGGTGCCTGACGAGGAATCGGCGAGTTGGTCGGGTGGATCTCTGCGAAGGCGGAGCAAGGCCGGTTCTTGAGGCCGGTGATTGGTGCATTTCGATGGCGCCGTGGTGGAGGGCGCGTAATGGGAAGGGCCCGCATGGTGCGCGAATCCGCCCGAGAAGGAGACCAAAAGACCAGCCTGCCGGCTCCTGGTCACGTCGTCGTGGTCCCGATGCTCACTGAGACCGGAGGGCGCCGCCACTGATGCGGTCGCCCTGCCGCAGGATGTCCAGCTGTGCGCGGGTCTGGCGCCGGATGGGTTCCAGCCCGTTTTCCGCGCGCTGTGGGCATGGCCGCCGGAAATGCCTCCCGCTGGCGTCGCATCCGCAGTTGCCGCAAGTCTGCGGCAACGACGCAGCCCATTGGATAAGCGGGCTCGTGCTGGGTTCGTTGGTTTTGCTGAGCGTCTAGTCAGAACCGCTGATTGACGAATTCCTCGTTCAGGCGCTCCGTGTCCTCCGGGGTTACTATGGATCCCGTCCCTAGGCCGATCGGCCCGGTCTTGGGCGTTTCCTCTATTTTCGGCGTTTCCGCCATCATCTTTCGCGTTCGTTCTACTTCGTTCTGATACAACCTTTCGTTGATCTTGCTTGCTCTTTCGTTGATTTCCTCGTTGGTGGGGTTCTGTGTGAACTCTTTGCTTCGCTTATCCATTTCGACCTCATGATCAGGGGGAGCTCATGATGTGGTTGCGGTGCCAATTGCCGTTGGTGAGGATGTCGTCCCGATTGCGGATGGTTCGGTACAGGTTTAGTGAGTTGATGATGCGCTGTATGCTATCGCTGTCGTCGGTTTTGACCCAGATGCCGGTTGCGTGGTAGTCGGTGTGGTCCCACGGTCGTTGCTTTTGCTGTCTCCCATTCTGCGGGTGTCTTGGGAGTCCAGCAGTACTCCGTTGACGACGGGCACAAGGAAGTCAAGCGGCGGGAACGGTGGCGTTCGTGGGTGCGCTGGCGGTCTTCGCCGTTACGTGGTTGGGCTTGATGTGGCGAGCGCGATGTACGGGTGTTATGCGTGCAGATTAGGACAGGCTTTCGGCACCAGGTTGCCGCAGGGGATTGACCTTTCGACCGCGACCAGTCTGGCGGACAGACCGCAGGCAGCCCTTTTCATCTGGTCTCTCTGTCCCCGCGTGATGGCCGGCGCAGGTTACGGCTTCGGTCCGAAGTAGGCCAGCAGGGTGCCCTTCTGGGGCAGGTAGCCGGACATGAAGATTGCATCCCCGTCGTTCCACGACAGGATGGCGTCGGCGACCACGATGTCTGCACCGTCGGTGAACCGCCGGACATTGCCCGGCTCGTTGATGGCGTCGTTGCTCTCGCTTGGCGTGTAGGTCCAGTCCGGGGCTTCCTCGAAGTACTTGTGGTGGTCGCCGGTCTGGTCGCCCAGCGTGCGGGCCAGCGCCAGCTTCTCGAGGCCGTCCAGGGCTCTGACGATGGCCTCCGGCGGCGGAACGTCGTCATTGAACCTGCCGGCGGATTCCAGCAGCGAGTCCATGATCAGGATGTTGGGCCAGCGTTCCATGTTGTCGAGGATGGGGTCCAGGCCAGGCTCGAAGTCGTCTTCTTCGTTTTCGCAGTCGTCATGTTTCATGTTCGTCTCCTCATCAGGTATGGCGGTGGTGGCGGGTCCCGTTCCCTCGGTGTTCTCGCCATGCGGCTTGCCCCGTCCGGCATATCCTTGTCCACTGAGGCGGGGCGCCGGTGCGGGTTCGGCCAATTCGTCGATCAGGAAACAGTCGGTGTCGTAGAGGCGTGGGCTGTTCACCACGGGGATGGGCACCGCCGTGTCGTCGTCTGCCTGGTCGCAGATGGAGCATTCTCCGTTGCAGTCGGCGGAGGCGTCATCATCGGGTTGGGGCGGATCGCAGGACCCGCAGACCGGCACGTAGAAGATGCCGCGGTGCCGCTGGCCGTCTGGGGCGGTCATCGTGCCCGCCGTCGGCGTGAGGGTTCGGGCGGGTTCCCTTTCGCACACGTCGCACGCGACAGGCGCGTTGCGGGCGATGACCATGACGTCGTCGCCCGCCCTCAGCCGCACGCTGCGGTGGCTGGTGATCTGCAGCGTTGTGGTGGAGCCGAAGTCGTACTCGTGGGTCCCCGTCATCCCGGGCGGCATGGCTCGGATGGCGGCGGTGTTCCAGTCAATGAGTGGCTGGTTATCGTCATCGTCCTCGTCGTCTTCGTCGAAGAGCCAGGAACCGGGTCTCCGGCTGCCTGGAGACCATGCCGTCAGGCCGTGGAAGTCAAAGCGCGACAGGTGGCCGCAGTATTCCAGCCAGGCGGCGTGCAGGAAGGCGTCGAGCTGGCCCAGGGTGGTCCGGGGGCACCAGCAGGTGCATCCAGAAGTGTTTGGCGCGCTGGTGCTGGATCTGCACGTGGAGGTACCGGCGTGGCTCGGTGGCTGTCTCACGCCACCGCCGGGCGTTTTCGATGTACTCCAGCTCCTGGGCGATGTGGTTGCCCATCTGAGTGGCGCTCTTTTCGTCGCCGCAGAGGTTGCACCGCGCCTTGCCGGAGCGCCTTGCGATATTGGTCATGTTGTTTACCTGTCTTTGAGGCGTTGGGCACTGGGGTCGTTGCCCGGACTGGCCCGGCGGGTGCGTGGTTGAGTTTAGAGTATGCTGGGGTGCGAGGGTTTGCGCGTGGGATGGGGACCTGTAGTGTCCGTTGCCCGCATCGGGGCGGCAGGGTGCGGTTGGGAGCCCACGGGCGGTTTGCCGCTGTGAGAAACCCAGCGTCGTGGAATTCGGCTTCGCGCTGGTGCTGATGCTACTCGTTCAGGGTGACCATGAGGTCCGCCACGTTGCCGGCGGTGCTCAAGCCGCCCCGGATGGCGGTCTCCCTGGCCGTTTCGGTCTTCAGCGTGATGCCATGTTGCCTGAAGCGCCGGATGCAGGTCCAGTGGGCTTCCTCGTGCTGGTCGCGAACCCGCGAGAGGATCTCGTCGGTTGACAGGTCGGTGAACTGGCGGATGTGGTGCCGAAGCCGGGCGTGCACTTGTGGTAAGCCAGCAGCTGCGACCCGGGGACGCATCTGCGTCCTTGGCGTCACGGTTCTCCGGCGGGATTTTCGGGGCTCCAACCGCACTTCGGGCAGTGGTTCAGGTTGTTGATTTCCCATTGCAGCAGGTCGAGGCACTGGTGGCAGAAGGTCTGCTGACAGGACGGGCAGCGGTACACGCGTTCCCGCTCGTCCCGACAGGCGTCATCTTCGCAGAAACCCCAGTGGCGGAGTTCAAAGCCTCCGTGCACCGTGCGGGGCTGCGGCTCAGCGGTGTCCAGCAGGTCGTTTACGACGCCCCAGCGCAGCCATGAGTCCCGCTGTTCCTTGACCTTGACGCCGACCCACCCTGGGACGCCCTCGATGGGTTCGATGCCGTCAGGGTTGTTGTAGCCGGTGATGGCCCGCAGGGGATGGTGCCAGAAGCCGCCGTGGTCGCGGTAACGACGGAGTATCAGAGGGAGGGCGCTTTCGCCCATGGCGATGATTTCCCCGATGGCTTCGTGTCGCATGATGATCGAAGGGAAGGAGTGCATCCAGGTGTCGTCCTCCCACTGTTCGACCAGTGCTTCGAACCGAATTTGCAGCGCGGAGTCGCCGTTGTCGTGGTGGTCCATCGTGTGGTTCCTGTTGGATATGGGATATAGGCAGGTTGTGCAGAGACGCAAAAGGGTTATTCCGTGACCATCGCATCATCGGTGGCCCCGTCATGCGCTCAAAGGCCCGGCCCAGGGCCCATCCTGACCATCCCTTGCGCGTGGCAGCCAGCGCTCTGTACCGCTCCGACTGCGCGTTGGGAGACTTCCCGTGTCGGAAGACAGCTCAAATGGGAGCGCCCAAGAACCAGTACCGCCGCAGCCCACCAGATGGAGCGGTTGGTGAGATATGAACCGACGGCGGGGTGGGGTCTGTAAAATGGGAAAAGCCCTGGGTGTTAGCCAGGGCTTGGAATGCTTGATCGGTTAGAGCTGTGGGCTAGGCCGGCACTAACTCTGAGATTGGCTCCAAGCCGAGCCGCTGGATGCAGGCGCGGTATTCGGCCTCGTCGCGGGTACGGAACTCGTCGAGGATCTCCTCGATGGAGTGGTCTTTGAAATCCTTGTAGTCGTCCTCGAAGCACTGGGTGTGCTTGATGTAGGCGAGGAGATGGGAATGGTGAACTACTCGCTGACCCGTTGTCATGGTTGCCCCCCTGTCAGCAGTCGCAACGCTTCTGCTTTTGCGGATTGGTATTGTAAGTCAAGCTCGGCTGTGATGTCTATCTTCTTGATCGTTTTGCCGGTATCGGGGTCCTCGATGGATTTGGGCAAGCCTAAAGCCCAGGGTGTAAGGTCTTCGCAATGCACCAACTTGGCGTTGTTGTGGACGATGTAGTGGTGAGCCTCGAAGTCGGCTATCGCGTCGAATCTCAATAGAACGGCGCGAAGGCCGTTGTCGTTGCCTTGGCTATGTATGGTCACCAAATCGTCGGTTTCAGCGTTGTGAATATCTTGGGTTTTTTGGATAAACTCGTCGAGCGATATGCGGTCGATGTAGTTTGGCTCGGTGACCCGTGCTGATGGCGACAATTTGTAAGCCATGGCCCAGCCGTGTTCTTGGTCGAAACCGTAATAGTTGATGGCTTGGTCCTTGACTGTTTGATCGGCGTAATAGTTGCCGTCAGCGGTAAACCCTGCTCCCACCCAGTAACCGTTGAGATTCTCTTGCAGGTCTTTGACGTAGTGCAGGCCTCTGTAGAGCATGATGCCGGGGGATTCTCGGAATTGGTGTAATGGTAAGCCGTCAATCCGACCCCTGTTTGGGAATACGGCATGGATGAGGGTGTGCAGGGCCGTGGCCCTTCTCGGGTATGGGTCAATGGACCTGCGCCGCTTTATCAGCTCGGCAGCGTTCCGGATTGCGTCATTTGGGTCGACGACTGCTTGTCGGGAGTGAGGGTGGTGCAAACTCGTCACCTGTGCTGCTCAGCGCCCGAATTCAGAGAATTCGGGGAGCTTGAATTTCGTGTTGGCGTGGCGCCGTGAAATCTATTATGGCACGGTCTGCGTGTGACGGGTTTGTGAGGTGGCCAGGTTGGATAATCTCTTGATCTGCAACGCGGAGTCGGATCTGTAGTGGTGGTTCATGGTCATGTGGCTTTGCCCTTCCTGGTCCATGCTATGGCTTCGTCCACGTCTTCCGCCGTGATGTCGAGCGGTGCCGGTTTCCGTCACACATCGTCGGCGGAGGCGCCGGTCAGGGTCGTGGGCCTGATGCCTTTGGCCAGCATCTTCAGCGACTCCCGTTGATGGCAGGGCTGGAAGGCATGTGGCTTGGCGTGGGGCAGGATTTCCTGGATCTTCCGGTACATTTCCTGAGCCTCATGGGGTTCTACCTGAAGCCCGTAGCAGTCGCTCGCCGCGTGGACGAGGGAGACGGAGTCAAGCAGGATTCCGCTGCGGTCATGGAGCATCCGGAAAGCGAGGTGGATCCATTCGACGGGAGGCAGGTCAGGTTCCGCCATGACGGTGTTGGTCGTGACCGTGAAGTCGCGCTCACAGGCGTTGCATGCCCAGACGATGGGCTGGAAGGTCTCGCCAGGGTCGTCCGTGCAGAGTGCGACTTCCGATGAGCCGCAGAGCGGGCACCTGACGCCGTCTGGCCAGGACAGGGCGGCCATGAACCGTTCGGCCTGCCGGTTGCTGGAGAACCGGCGGAAGAACTCGAAAATGCCCATTGCCATGTCGCGGCGCCGCCTTCTGCGCCGGTATTGTCGCTGGCCGTCGGTCAGACCGGCTTCCTCCCGATTGCGGTCATCAGGTGTCATCAGGCAGGACGGCGCCTGGAGATACTCCAGGCTGTCGGAAATCTGGCGCAGTCCGTCCTGCACGGTGTCTGGGTGTCGGTCCATGGCAGCGAAGGCTTCGGCGATGACGGCGGCGTCGGGAGCCGGTCTGGGCATGGTGACATGCAGGGCGAGAGAGTCTTGTACGTCGTTGAGCCGGTCGTGGAATTCTTCCGGGCTGGTCTCGGGTACGGCGTGCGGGTAGAGGGCCAAAAGGCGCAGACGCGCCACTCCCAAGGGCATGGGATCCTGGGGTCCGGTGGAGCCGAAGCCGCCCCGTTCCCGGTTCGGGAAAGCGATGTCGGCCAGCTCCTCGGCTGGTGCGGAGTTCAGGGCGTAGGCGAACGCCATCACGTTGTCGGTGGCGGTGAGGCTTTCTGAATTTGTCTTGGCGTGGGTCATTCGTCTTCTCTCAGCGGTGAGGTGTTCGGCGCGCGGCAGAGTTGCCGCATGGGCGATTCGGTCTGTTTCAGGAAGCCGGCCGCATGGTGACAGTCTGGGGGCTGTGTGCCGCCGCGGTGAGGTCAGACAGCCGGTAGGTGACAACGGCGCTGCGGTCATCGGCGTCGATGCGCTCGGCGAGGATGCCCATCAGTTCGGTCGCGCCGTCAACGTCTCCCCTGAGGTATATCTTGGAGATCGTGAGACGGACACGGCGACGTGGGCGGCAATTGCCGGTCCGGCAACTGCGTCCAAACTGAGTGCTAAACCGTAGCAGGAAAACGTTCGCCGCCGGCACAATTGGACATCCCGGATGGCGGTAGTGCTGACCGTCGCCGAAAGCGTGCCCGGTTCCGTATATGGTCTCGGGGTAGCGAACGCCCGGGCGGAGGGCAGTGCCAAGCAACCAGTAACAGGCAGAAGCGGAGAGATGGGTACCGCGTCATGGACCACTGGATGTTGTACCTGGCCGCTGTCGGTAGGCCGCTCGGCAACCGGAAGCAGCGTCCGTCAAGACTGGAAGCCAATAATTCCCTGCGAAGCGTGGTGGGTGCCGTGCTTGGTCACCACAACCTCGTCATGGCAGTGGCATTCTTATTGGCTGCTGTCGTCCTCTCATTAACATACCAGTGGGCAACTACCGGCGAAATAACTGCCTTCAAGGTAGCAACTGCCACTGGCATCGGAGGCTTGACTGTGGGACTCCTGGGGATATTGGTGTCCCGGCTCTCAGACCGCAAGGCAGAGCGGAGACACCAGGAAATCATTGGCATTCTCAACAGAATGGACCAGCGGCAGCAAGAAACCTCGTCGCAAATCGTTACTGCGATCAGCGAAATGACTGAGCGGTTGGAGGCGGCCCTGACGCATGATGCCGACCGATAAACGCTGAGGGAATGGTGAACTCTTACGTCTGTGGTCCCTACGGCGAATTTGTCGAAGGCGGCTCCACACTACCACGGAGCACAGGGCGGGAACTGCAATGGCAGCTGATGGTATTTTCGCTGCACGGAGCCGTCACCGCGCAGACCACGCGGCCCGAGCGGTGGCTGGGCCAAAGTGGCCGTCAGCGCTTTCCGGATGCTCAGCGGACTGGTTGCAGCGCGACGGCCTTTGTGCTGTGTGCCGCTGCCGTGAGATCCGACAGCCGGTAGGTGATGACGGCGTTCCGGTCGTTGGCGTCAATGCGTTCGACGAGGATGGTCATTAGCCTGGCGGCATCGCGGGCGTCGCCCCCGATGTATGTTTCGGGTTCCAGCGCGTAGCGGTGGATGCGCTCGGCGCTCATGTCGGGCGGCTCAACGCCCGGCAACTGCTGCCGGACTTGCTCCTCGAACAGGTCTTGTACCGGTTCCTGCATTTCCTCCGCCATCTCGGCGGTCACCACGTCGGCCATGATGTGCCGGATCAGCGTCCGGTTCGCGTTCAGGGCGTTGATGCGGGTTCCGCATCCGGTGCAGCGGTAGTCGGCGGCGTCTGGCGGCGCCGCGCTCATCCTGTCGCCGCATCCGGCGCAGTGCATCAGGTTGTCCAGTGGCATGGTTGGGGCTGTCATTTTTTCACCTTCCTTTGGCGTGCGCTGCGACTGTGATTGGTCTTCGACGGCACCCGGCTGGCCTGGCCGCGTGCCGGGCTTGATGCGTTGTTTGCGGCGTGGTGCTCGTGGGCGAAGACGTGGGCTGGATCGGTGTGTAAATCCTGCTCGACCGGCGACGGCAAGCCACGGCAATTCTGTCGATGACAAGGTCAGGCACGGTGTCAACGGGTCGAGGCGCAAAGCAAAGCCGCCACGCATTCCGTGGACGCACTGGCATCCAGAGAACGCGTGGCGAGGTCCGCACGGATGGACCGTGCTTATGCAGTTTAGCGGCGACGCCGTGGTTGCCTGCGCCGGTTGCAGGCTGCCCGGGGTGCGGTCAGGGCTGCAACGGGGCGGCTTGCGCAGGTCCACAGTGCCAGCAGGTCGGAATTGGAGACACGAGCCGTCGCCAAGCTTGGCGACGGCTCCTTCGGCAAGGTCAACGTGTGGTGTTTTGAGGTCGGGTTTGTTGCTTCGTCCGTCGTGGCGACGCTACGCGGAGGCGACTGGAAGGCTGTTCAGCAGCGCCTGGGAGTGGAACGAGAGCAGCTTGCCGGCGGCCTCCACGGCCGACGCGGCGGTCTTCTCAAGTCGCTGGGGATCGTCGGCCTCGAAGGTGAGGGCCAGGACCTCCAGGTCGATCTGCTCCATGAACGGCTCCTTGACCGGTTCTCCGTCGGTGGTCAGCATTTTGACTTCCCGCCAGACGTCGAGCGTGCGGCTGGTAAGTTCCTGAACCTTGTCGGGGTCGGGCTTGTCCTCCGGTTCGTCCGGCATAGCTTCGGCCAGGGCATAGGCCATCGCTCGTACGGTTTCGACGCTGTGGATTGCGCCGCACACCTCGTGGCCCAGGACGTCAGACAATTCTGCGATCCGGTAGTTGTGGACCTCGTTCTTTTCGATGGTCGGTGTGATAGTTGCTGTGCTCAAGGTTTGCTCCTTGTGGGTCTCGGTTGGATGGATTGTTCGTTGACCTTTGCATCCGCTTGGCCGGCCGGCTGAATTGCCGCCATGGCTTGACGGCCGGCCGTCGGTTTCGAGGGGTTTGGGTGCCGCCGTCATATTGAAGTCGCACCCTGCGGTAACCCGCATAGCGGTGGTGAAAACGGAGTGCTGGAATACGGCAGGTAAAATTGGCGTGACGTCCCCGGCGTCGGCCGGTCCGGCGCCTGCATCAGAGGGATGGTTGGCGGCCCTGCTGCATGGCGGTGACGAGGTCGGTGGCGTCGTCGGCGATCATGGCGGTGCGCGCTGCGGCGAGCTTGTGGAAGTTCTGCGGCACCCACAGCGCCCGTTCGTCGGGAATCTGGTGGTGGCGCAGCATGTCAGGCATCTGCGCCGCGATCTTGTGCAGGTACTGTTCCGGCGACCGTTGCGCCTTGATGCTCTTGGCAGTGGTGGCGCTGACCAGCACCGTGTTGGCCAGGCAGTGGTACAGGTCGGGGTCGGGAAGGACATCCTTGCTGAAGAGGTGGTGCTCCACAAGTTCGTCGGGGTCGAGGTCGCGCAGGGTCTGGCCGGTGACCCAGTCCTTGCACGTTGGGCGCATCCGCAGCGCCTGCACCAGGATGTGGTGGGGGCTGGGCGACTTGGTCTGGTAGTCGTAGCGGGTCGGCTCGGTGAGGCTGGGCCCGTGGCGGGCGTCGGAGATCTTCCGCAGCTCCTGCCACGGGTTGTCTGTGTCCAGGGCGTCCAGTTCCTGGTTGACGGAACTGGACGAGGAGCCGCCGCGGTAGCCACGCAGCGTGGTGGTCAGAAGGTAGGCTATGGCCTTAACCTCGTCCTCCGGCGTCGGGAAGGCGCCGCCGTGCAGCTGTAGGTAGCGGGCCAGCACCGAGATGGGAGCCACGGTGCGGAAGGTGTTTTGGGTCCTGATGGCCAGGTGCCGTTCCACGGCGGCGCCGATGATGCTCAGGTAGTCGTCCACTGCGGCGAAAGCGCCCTGAATGCGCTCGGGTGATGCGTCGGCGCGGCTCAGGCCGTAGTGCTGCTGTCGGCCGTTCAGGAGGATGCCCGCGACCCTGATGATGTTCGACTTGGCGGCCACCTTCTGCAGCGGAGTGTCCTGCCACTTGGCGACCATGTCGTGGATGGTCGAACGGGCAGCGGGCCACTTGGGCGACATCCACATGGTCTCGATGTCGTCCTTGGTGACCCTGCGACCGTTGTTCTGCATGCGGGCGAAGAGCTCCATCACTTCCTGGAGCTTGATCTCAGGCGCGATGGTGGAGACCATGATCTGCCGGTCGGCGATATTTTGAATGGTGCGAATGTTGCGCACGCACTGGCGCCATTCTTTGCCGGTCCGCCGGGGGCGGAGTGCCTTCTCCATGGCCTCCAGCTTGACGGCATTGTCGTGGATGATGTCGCAGACCGGCATCCACTGGGGCCGGCGGTTCATCATCGGCGTGTGGAAGCGGAACTTGCCGGTGAGGACGTCGACGTGGAGACCCAGGGGCGGAGCGGGAGCGTTGGGCAGGATGGTGGGCGGCAGGGAGTTTTCCATGGCGGTGTAGATGCTGAGCAGGCGCTGCTGGCCGTCCACGATCAGCTTGTGGACTTGTCCCTCGGGGGTGGGCTGTTCCCAGAAGGTGAAGAGCCCGATGGGGTGGCCCTTGAAGAGGGAGTCCCAGAGGGTGGCGATGTGGGATTTGGTCCAGGACCAGTCGCGCTGCCAGTACTCGCAGTAGGCGGTGCCCTGGCGCATTTCCTCGACTATGTTGCGGATGGTGGTCATGAGTTTGCTCCTTCTTTTGGTCGGTTGCGCTGTGGCCGGCTTTTGAGGTAACCGGCCGTCGTTTGACGTTGCGGGCGGGTGGCTGGCGTGTGGGCTGAACGCTGGCACCCATCGGTGGTGTCGCCGCGTATTTCTTCGTTGTGGTGCTGCCGCTGGCGGCGGTGATCCTGGGCCACTGCGCCCGGCAATTTCCCCCGGTTTCGGAGTGCTGGGAGGAGCCACGTGGATTTCGACCAGCACCTGGCGCAGCCCGAGGTTCGAGATGGAGAGGACCGAACCTGCCGCCGGGTGGCGCCGGGACGTTTTCGACGGTGCAGTGAAAAAGGCCGCCCAACGGAACGGCCTCATGACTGCGGGTAGTCAATTTGGTTGAGCGCTCTCGAATGCCGCAGTTTCGGTGGGAAACGGCACCCGTACGCGCTTTTCGTAACCTTGGGGCGGCAATGCTCCACTGCCGCCAAAAAGGGTGCTCAGGGCGCCGTTGGGGTGAAACCGTTGGGCCGAAAATGCAACTGGCCGCCCCTTCGTCGGTGGCGGCCAGTTTCGCCGTTGATGGAAACCACGCATCCGACGGTGGCCCGGTGTTCGACTCCAGAGTTGCCGTCGTCAGGTGGGTAGGCGGAAGCCGCAGCATACCTCATCTTTAACGCTGCCCGGCGTGCGCTGGTAGCCGTTGGAGTCGCGGTAGTGGCACTGTATGGGAGGTCTCCACCAGACTATTGGCATCGCCCTGCTTTCTCCCGATGCAGGGAGTTCCGCTTCATTCTGCACGTTGTAGGGCACTACGCTATTTGACCTACGCGTCATATCCAGTCGCCCTGACCGTCTTCGTCCTATCTTGCATTCTGGTCAATTTCTGGAAGCGTGACCTGTGGAGCGTCCGTCATTTCCGGTTGTACCAAGTTGGCAACGAAATTGCCGACTGGCGTACTCGAAAACGCCCCTTGTCCACCCCGGGAGGATGGGCAAATCAAGGCAAGGCGACGGGATGTTTCACTAACATCAGATCGTCAACCCGCAGAAAGCGGGTGTCCTGTCCCCCGCCGGCCGTCGCCGGCCATGACGGGACGCCCGCCGAGACGCACAAAGAGCGACCGAGAGTATCGGACCATGACCGACTACACGAAGTGCGTCTGCATCGCGCCGCGGGCGTTTAGGAAAAGGCGAACGCGGCTGCCGAGGGGGCCGCATGGCGCTCACAGAGGGGGCAGGAACATGAGGGCAGTTGTCATTCTGCTGATAGTGGCCGTTGCGACTATGGGGGCGAGCTGGCATCAGCCAGTCCCGGCCGTGCCGGAGACGGAGGTGCGCCCCTATCATGATCGGCATTTCGACGAGACGGTGACGGGACCGGCGGCAGACGCCCTGCGGGCCGGTGAGAAGCAGCACCGGGCTGGACGGGTGAGCGAGGCACTGCGGTTCTACATGGAGGCAGATGCTTTGGTCTTGGAGCCTACGGGGGTGATTCCGAACCGGCTCGGGCGCGTCTACCAGTCGCTGGGCAAGCACCAGACGGCGGCGGCGTTCTTCGGTCGCGCGGTCGTGGCCAACGACAGTCCGGTGGCCAGGTGGAACCGCGCCTTGGCCAGGAGGGCCAGCGGCGACTGCCGCGGAGCGGTAGAGGACGCGGAGCGCCTCTTGGAAATGGAAACCCGGCAGGTCGTCGGGGCGCTGACGTGGGCGAGGGTGGAGTGGATGGCCACCACGGAGGTCGGCGCACACTACGTGATTGCTGACTGCCACTCGCCGGACGTTAACGCCGCGTGGTGGCAGGAAAACGAGGGGCCTTCGCTGACCCCGACGGTCTCACGCGGGCTGGGCAGCGTTGATGGGCAGGAACAGTCGGCGGCGCAGGTATCGGCTTGCCATAGTGCCTTCCTGAATTGGGCGAAAGGCAAAGCGCCGATGGTGGTACGTACGGGCCAGGATCTGCGCGGGGTGGCTAGGCCGTGCGCCAATCAATGGAGCAGCAAGAAGCGGAAGGATGCGTTCGTCGAACACGCTGTGAAGGGCTTGGGGCTGGCGACGGCGCTGTACCCGAGGGGTTGTCGGGACGAACGGGACCGGTGCCCGTTCTTGCGCAGATACTTCCAGGACGGGGTGGCCGCTGGCTACCTTATGCCGGTGTACCAGAAACAGGATGCCGAGGAAAGCGGGGCAAGGTATGTTCCACTCCGGGTCGCCTGAAGACGCCGTTCGGCAAGATGGAGCCGGAGGAGCAGGAAGCCTACCGGCTGTTGCAGGGTCGTGTTCCGGCGTCGACCATTGCGCCGAGCTACAACGACGAGTGGCGGGAATTCGTCGAATGCCTGCGACTGGGAGGCACGGCGCGTTAGGCGAGAAGCGGAGTTCGCGATGCTCTTGCAACAGACGCGCGTCGCTTCGATTGGGTTGCGGTTTGAGTTCTGGATGTTGCTAGCACTGGCGTCCGGGGTGCTTTTGGCCATTTGCAGGCGGCTTTAGCAGCTCAGGCAGTCTCTATCCTTTGCAGGTATAGAACCTTTTGGTTTCGCCAAAGCGGGTCTGGCTCCGTAACTTCCGCACAGTGGAAGCGGTAACGCTTGCCGACCTGCAGCCCGTCTAGGCTGGGACCACCTGGGGCGGTCGTGCCGGTTTTCATGCCGCTGTCGGTGAGCAGTACCCATTCACCTTTGCTGCGGTTGGCAAGTTCAACTTGTCCGGTGAGCGCGACGACGTTGCCGCGCTTCACCGCCTGCTGGATGTCGGACTCACTGACGGGAGTCGGTGCTTCCAGGAAGAATCCCTCTTTCGGCAAGTATTCGGTTTCCGAGAGGGGCTCTTCCTGCGGCGCCAACGTAAGTGGGCCTTCAATCGTCCCATCGGCGACAGTGATGTACCACGGCGACGTCCCCACGCGGTGCACACCGCACATGATGAAACTTGACCAGGCACGGTCCAACCAAGTTCCAAAAGTCGCTGGATGCCTCGACGACGTACACGCTCCGGCACCCTGTCCCACACGACCGACAACGGACAAAAGGTGAGCCAACGCACACCCACCACGCCTGAAGAGACGGCCCTCACATCATCCCAGACGGCCCACTCTGAAGTTTTATCATGCAGTTAGGCTACACTGTCGCGTTTCGAGGACGTTCAAGCCGGCAACACTGCATTGCTGGCCAACCGCAAGCAGGTTTTCCAACCGCGGGTATTGACCTCGGCAGTCGAATGGTTCATCTCTCACATACTCGTGGCAACCTGTTGGGCACCCAAATCGCGGCATCCGCATCGCCGTAGCACTCGGCGTCGCCGTCCAGATAACAGGCGCCAACCCACGCGCAGACCAGCGAGTCCAGGGTGTCTTCAAAACATTTGAGAGACCGTTTCCCACTCAGGAATGCGTCATCAGGTATCAACGAATCCGGGAGCCCGTTTATTTCCTTTGAGAGCCCTCCGTGCAGCTTGCGGAAGTTCGCAGACAGCCGATTTCTGCGTTCAGCCAGACTCAGGTCAGGCCAATATTTCCTGGATTTGTCAACTTTGTACTCGAGCCTGACCTCGAGGTCCAACAGTCGCACAATCGCCGGATGCGGATATACTTCAATCGTCCTCTTGCCCTGAACCCCGCGACCATCTTCGCATTCGCAACACGTAGCGAGCGGGTAACCCTCCGATTTCAGGTCCGCCATCAGGTTGTGAGACACCGCGCCGGGCCAGTCCTTTCTAGGGTAATAGGGTCCAGCCCACTTAGACCTGAACGCCTTCGACATGGCAACATCACAGGGTCGCTTTCCGATAACCGGTTGTTTCCCCACAGGAATATCTACTGGTATGACTTTCACATCCATGTCCGGCCGGCGTTTTGCGATGACTTTCAACAAATCATTCGGCCCAATTCGCCCACCGGCAGGCACTTTTGACCAGTTGACTGTATGACCTTCGAGCAATTCGATAAAGGATTTACAGCTGGGGGCAGCAGCAACGTACTCCCACTTACCTGCCTCATCTCGGCGAATCAGCGCCACTCCACTGGAGTTCTTTGCAACCCAAGCCGCGTCGATGCCCAAAACCGCCGTCATACCGACCTCCTTCAGTCCCGTCTCAACTTTTTTAGGGAATTGCTGGAGCGGCGCAACAGACGAACCGTTTTCTTGCAACGCTCCAGATTATGCAGTTGCCGAGATTAGACTCCGACCGTCGAAAAGTCCATCCGCCGTTGGTGTTCAATCCATCAGTGCTCAACCTTAATCGCGAAAGTGTACATAGTCCGTCTAAGAGCCGAACCGCAGAGCCGACAAAGCCAAATCCCCGACTGTGGACCAGCACGAACACTGACCCCAGTTGGCCTGGGCCAAAACTCTCCATGGGCTCCTGGCCAAGTTCAACCAGACCTCAACTTCCACAAGTAGGTACGCCCATCGTTGCTCAGACTACGAACCCATCGATGATCGAGCCACGACCCGAGATATGCAATTCTCTCAGCAACCGGATGCCGCTGCTACCGTCGGTATGGCCTGTGGTGAAGCCGTATCGGTCACTTCGTGCACCGTCGCGTCGGCTTGGAACGAGCCTTGGCAGGTTGCGCGAGGAACGTACGGCGTCGCGAGCTGGACGGTCCGTAGGCAGTTGTCTCACGTCCTATTGCGTTTTTCAGCGTCGTTGCGTCGTTGACGGGCGTTGCCATTGGGTCTGACTTTCCGGTACTTGACCCACTTCGAGCTGGCTTTCTTCCTCGTCCCGTCCGGCAGGTGGATCCAGCCGTTGCCGTCAAGCTCTCCTTCGAACGATACCCAGCCGGTGATGTACCGGTAGCGTTTGGTGCTTTCCCAGACCGCATATTTGCCTTGTACCGGAGTGCGGTGGCCCTTGGCGTGGGCGCGGTGCCCCTTGAGGTGGCGGCGGTAGCTCTGGCGCAGTTCCTCCAATCTGCCTAGGTCTCTCAGGCGGCGTATCAGCCGGCGCAGGTTTTTCAGGTTATAGAAGTTTACCTCGTTGTAGTATTTGGACGAGTGGTGCCAGAAAGAGGGGTTCCAGTACTTTTTCTTGGCCAGCCACCTGGCGAAGCCTAGGGAGATGTCGACGTTGGCGTCCTGCAGGTCTTGGGCGGTGAACCGGCTGATGGGCTTGAAGTTGCGGCGGTAAGCTTGGACGGCGTTGTTGCTCATGCCGCGGCGGTAGTTGTAGCCGGCCATGGGCGGTGCTCCTTGCAGTTTGGTAAGCGTTAGTGATGGCACCCGTCACGTTGGGCGATGGTACGTGCACCGTCGGTGGCAGGGCGGAGAAGGGGACGCCTTGGCGCCGTTGATGTCTACATTGCCAGGGCGCTGTGTCCGATGCAGGGCTGGTGTCGCGGTTGCCCGGGAGGTGGGCCATCCCAGTCAGGTTGTCTCCCGCGTATGGGAACATGTCGGGGATGGGGCGTTCGCACCGTTCGGTTTCCCGGCCGGGTTCGAATATATTGGCCGGCAGTCAGGTTCTCTCTCGATAGAGGTGCGCGATGGCGACAGCGTTGACGAAGGACATGGCGCCGGAGGCGGTTGTTCGCAAAGTGAGCGAACGCCAAGCAGGGCTGGAACCCGACGAGCTGACGGCGCGCGTGGCGGCAGTCATGCAGGCGCTCGACGGTGCGTTGACGACGGCCGAGCTACGGCAGCCCGTGCAGGTTGGCACGTTGGGCGAGATGATCGACCGGCTGGTGGCCATCAGGGACGCGCTGCCGCCGGACGCTGGCGACCTCGACGTGGCGGTCCATTACGATACCGCCGTCGGCGCTCCAGTTTTCTCACTCGGTCCGGTGGTGTTCGAGGAACTGGGCCAAGTGGTGATCCGCGTCCGGTGACGTCCTCAGCGGGTCCTGAATGGTGGCGATGTTTTCTTGGATTCGCAGGGGCCCGCGTCAAATAAGGCCCGCACAGCCCCTGAACGGCCACCGAGGCACGTTTTCCTCTTGGAAGGCGGGGAACGTGCCAGGAGAGTCTCCAGGGCAAGAATTCAGGCCGTTGGCTGGTTGGACCGTCCGTGCCGGAACGGTTCGGGCTGCGTAAGAGCGGGTTGCCGTCGGGGTCGCGTTATCGGGGCCGTGGCGGTGGTGAGCTGCTTTGCGGCGCTGGGGTGTCCGACGGCGGGTGGATGGCGAGGGGGCGATTACCGCGGCGGGGAGGAGGTGATAGCGCCGGACGGGATGATCTACGTTGTTGAGGGCTCGACGGGCGGCGGTCGCTGGATGTGGTTCTAGTACGAGAAGCGTGCGGGTACGCGAGGTCGGGCGTACACGAAGATGCGTGGGAATGCGGTGCGGGGCCTGGGGCCGGTGCTGATGGTGGCGAAGAGCCAACGGATGGCGCAGGAGTTCCGGCGCCAGGGCGGGTTGCTGGGTGTCGAGGTTTGGGCGGCGACGATAGGGGACTTGCGGGTTGACGAGGGTCAGAACGTGGCGAGGGTCGGGACGGTGTGGACCAACGAGCTGGGGGAGCGGGCGACGTTTGTGGCGTGAGCGAGAGTTGGAGCAGGCAGCTTCGTTCTGCTATGCTGGTAGCAAGTGATGAGGAGGTGCCGAAATGACTGATGTAATCAACTTGGCTCGGCTGTACTTTGTCGCCCATTGCATGGTGAGTGGGCTGTATGCCTTGGTTGGTTTGATGTTTTCGGCGGTGCTGGCTGGTTATTGGATGGCTTTGACCAGTGGTCAGGCTGGTCCGGACTGGCGGGCAGTGCCCGTCGTGGTGCTCGCCGGTTTTGCATTCTTTTTCGCATATCGGGTATGGCCGAAGCGTTGACCCGGTCTGGTTTCCCGAAGTGAACGGCCCCGATTGCTCGGGGCCGTTCGGCTTGTTGGGAGTTACGGCATCGGCGGTGTCGCGGAGGTTGCCTGCTCAGGTGGCGTACCGGCGGTCGGGCGCTGTCTGACCCACTTGGCGTCGTTGGGCGGCTTCACGGGCGGCGGCGGTTTGCCGAGCTTCCTCGCGTTGCTCGTCGCCGACGGCGCTCAGTCGGTTCATGGCGTCGGCTTTCTCGAGGTGCAGTAGCGCGCAGTAGGCCGGCACCGACACCGTGATTTCGACGACGGCCAGCACGGCCGCGGTCAGCGATTCCGGCTCTCCGTTCACGGACAGGTAGATGGGTTCGAGGCCGTCGAACACGCATCCGGTCACTTCCCGTTCCTCCGGCGTGGCGGCGGCGGCGACCACACCGCCCATGAACATGGCTTCCCGGTTTCCGGCACTCAGGCAGCGGGCGTACTTGATCATGTTGCCGAGCGTCGCGTCAGAACGAGCCTGCGCCAGGGTCAGGACGGTGAGGTCAATGTCGTACCGTCCCGTCCGGGCGTTGAAGCACTCCTGTTCTTGGGCAGTTACCGAGGCAAACACTGGCAGTTCTCCGGCGAAGGTGTTCGGTTCGCTCGCCTCGGCAATGGCAGGAGCCTCGGTGATCTCGATGCTTTGGGTCGGTTCCTGCTCCGACTCTGTAGTCGGTGTATGCGTCGGTTCCGCGGTGGGCGTGGGCGCCAACGCCGCGGTTGGCTCTGCTGCTGCGGCTGGTTCTGCCGCCGTGGGGTCGGGCGCAGGAGGCGTTGCCCCGCCGCACCCGACGATGGGGCAGAGCAACTCAACCAGCGTCAACGTGGTCGCTGTCGCCCTGATGGTCAGCGTCGTTCTGGTGGGCATCGTGCCTCGCAACTGGCGTTTTGCGACTGGGATTCCGCGGCTTGTGTCCCGCGTCAACTAAACTTGCCGCCCGTTGCCGCACCGAGCTTCAGGCCCGTGCGCAGAAATTCACTGCCAACACCCAAGCTGGGCTTTGCGCATTTCAAGCGGCGTAGGCGAGGGAATCCACCATTCGGTGGTACAGAGTGGCGGGGAGTTCCTGCATGTCGGTGTTGCCGGCGGACCGGGAAAACCCTCGGACGCCAGCCATAGGTGACGTCGCACCAGAGCGATGGCATCCACGAAAGTCGGCGACGGTTTGTCATACCAGGCGGCGGTGCGCTGGGTGATGGGATGATGTTCCTGCAAGGAGTGGGCGGCCAGGGTAGTCCATGAGAAAAGGCCCAGCAGGATGGGCGTGGTGCGAGCGATGGCCAGGTCGGACCATTGGCGCTGGGTTTCCATACCCAGGTGGGTGCGGACTTCCTGGAAAGTGACCTCCAGCTGCCAGCGCAGGACAAACCACTCCAGGATCTGGGTCGGGTCTGCGGCTGGGTCAGTGCAGAGCAGGGCTTGGGGATCGAAGGAGCCCTGGGGGTCGCGGATCAGCACCCAGCGGATGGTGACGGGAGGTTTGCCCGAACGGTACCAGACGGCGGTTTGGGAGGTGAGTTCCACGATGCGGGTCGTGCCGTCGTACCAGGCCACGGCGGCGACGGTCCACGCCACGTGATCCTGCTCAAGGAGCGCTTTCAATGACGGTCGCCGTGGGCCTTTCAGCGGCGGTCGGCCATTCTGACCCGGCTGCCGTAGTGGCGCCGGCGCATAGAGGGCGGCGTCCAGGCGCAGTCTGGCAATCAGAGTAACCGGCTGACGCAGGGATTGGCAGCAGTGGAGGAGATCGAGGACGGCGTAGCCGTTGTCGCCCACCAGCACCAGGGGCCGCTGGGGCAGCCACCGGCGCAGCTGTATGACCATCTGTCGAGCCCAGTCGGTGATCTTCTTGTGCCGGCGTCCTTGTCGTTGGTAGTACCGCGACGAAGGCGCCAACACGGTGAGCACCGGCAAGGCCCAATGCCGTCCCGCCCAGGGGACATTGCCCAACCACATCAGGGAGATCCAGCGCAGGCCACTGGACTTGACCAGCTGGCGGCGGCTGGAGCGCACCGCGTCTCGGTAGACGCCTCGGGCCCTGATCTTGGCGCCGCGACGCCGTTCCAGGGTCTCGTCAATGCCGAAAATCAACGGACCGTCGCCGCGATCAAGGTGCTGGAGCAGCAGCAAGAGCAGGATGCGGGCCGCCTCGCGGGGCGACCACACCGCCCGATTGAGCACCTCGTGGTAGCGGGCGTAGTCGCGCTGGTCGCGGCGACCCATGACGCGGAGCGCCGCGGCGACGGTGCGCTGACCCGTGGACAGGATCGCGCCCACCATCAGGAGTTGTGCCTTGTGCCAGGTCGGGGCAGTGAACAGCATGGCGAAGGGCACGAGTAACGGTACAATGGCGTTGGGCAGGGTGAGCATCGCTTGGCCTTTTTTGAGGAGGGTCAGGCCAGCTTACCCTGTCCTTTTACTTTTCTAAAAATGCGTAAAGTCCAGATTGCACCACTGACGGAAAACGGTACCCTGCGGCGTCGTGTAGGCGACAGCGAGGCTGTCAACGAAATCGGCCGCCCCGTTATCGGCGACGGCTGGCGCCGCCGCAGGTAAGAGGCGGAGGTACACATCGTGGACAGAGGTGCCCTGCGCGGGCCGCTGCTGCTTGGTCAAACGGTGCCAGTATGGTCCCAGTTTCGGCCGGAAACGGCCCCGTGGCGCGTTTTGGCGGCCTTGATGCGGAATTGTTCCAATGATGCGAAAACGGCGCCACCGGGTGCCGCCATGGTCGAAATGGTGGGTCAGGTAACGAAGTTGGGCACCGTGGCTTCGTTGGCGGTGCCTGTCTACCTGCCTACCTACCGGCAGGCGACCTCCCCAACGGGGGCTCTACGTGCGCGGCACGTTTGAAACCGCGGTTGAAGCTTTGTTCTTGACGCCTTCTCGCGGGGTGGACGGGGACGCCGTGTGGTTGCAATTATCGCCCTAGGAGGCGATTGCATCATGGCCGTTCACATCGGAAATCCCGTGCTGATGCACGGCGGTCCCGGTGCCAGGTCGTCCTACGGCGGTGTTCCGCTGCGTAACGCTCTTTCGCGCCGGTTGCGGGAGTCGATGCGCGACGCTTGGCGTCCTTGGCTTCTCGGCGTCTGGTGTTCGGTGATTTCGGGGACCGTCGTTCCGTGGGTCGTGGTCGTCCGGTCTTCGCGCATGGCGCGTAGTTCGCGGGTTGGCTGGACGGTCACTGGGCGTTCTTTCCGGCGGTGTATCGCCTCGCGATGATGGTCAGGGACGTTGCCATGACGGCGGCGACGGTGCCCATGCCCAAGTTGGCGAGTGCGTGAGTCACCGTTGCCAGCTGTGGGTTTTGACTGGCCGTGAACGCCCAGACCGCGGCTCCGGCCATGGTGCCGGTGAGAGCTGCCGTCATGATGACGGCCACTCGGGCTTCATTGGTGTCCGTGAGCTTGGCGTCCTTGGCGATTGTCCAGTTCTGGTAGGCCAACCAAGTGGTTGCGCCGCCGACGGCCAGCAGTGCCAGTAAGGTGAAGACGTTCATGTCGGGCATTTTGCGGTTTTCCTCGGTTGTAGTGTTCATCGGCCGTGTTCCGGTTGCCACGTTGTCGGCGCGGCGGCCGTCTCCCTGGATCGTGGGGTGGTTTCTCCTCACGGGGAGTCGGGAGTCTGCGCTCCTGTCTTGCTTCAGTGCAACAGGGGTCGCATCGGCCGCAGGCAGGCCTGGAGTCGGCGTGATGGTATTTGGTCCCGCGATGAGCTGGCGGCCGCCCGGGTGGCTGTACGGGCGAGGTTTCCGCATCCGGCGAGAGAAACGAAACCGGCCGCCCCGTCGTCGGTGGCGGCCGGCTTCGCCGTTGGTCGGTGACAGGCTTCATTGTGGCAGTGCGCGGCGGGCTCGCGCCACCGGCGGGCGTCATCAATCTCCGACTTCAAGTGGAATGGGTGTTTTGCACGCTACAGGCTTGGTTGCTAGAATGCGCTTCGGGCGGATCCAAGACGTGCTGTCGCGGTCTTCGAGCGGGATTCATGACCCGACTGGTTTCCATGCCTACCTACCCGCACATCGACATTTACTACGAAAAGCTCCGCGAACTCGTTGAGTTCGGCGGAGTCGCCAACGAGGAAAACATCCGCTTGGCGTTCGTGAACTGCCTGTCGGCCTATTGTGCTGAGCACCCTGAACGGTTGGTGCTGGTTCCCGAGCTTCGTTCGGACCGCAGCAATAAGCCCGACGGGACGGTGCGGGACTCCCTGCGCATGACGCGCGGCCTGTGGGAGGCCAAGGATGCCCGAGACGACTTGGACCGCGAGATCCGGAACAAGCTCGGGCAAGGCTACTCGGGCGGCAACATCCTGTTCGAGAACTCGGTCACCGCCGTCCTGATTCAGAACGACCAGGAAGTGATGCGTACAGAGATGGCTGACCTAGCCGCGCTTGACGGACTGATTCGGAACTTCCTTGGCTACGAGTTACCGGAAATCCAGGAGTTCCGCGAAGCGCGCCAGCAATTCAGGGCTGACCTGCCGGTCGTGCTGGAGAGCCTGCGTGAAACCATCGTAGAGGCGGAGGCCGGCAACGCGGAGTACCGGCGGGCTGCGGAGTTTTTCCTCGAACTGTGCCACCAGTCCATCAGCCCGGATGTGACGAACTACAACGTCAGGGAGATGCTGATCCAGCACATCCTGACCAAGGACATCTTCCTGCGCGTGTTCGCCGAGGACCAGTTCCACCGCGAGAACAACGTCGCCCGCCAGTTGGACGCCTTGGAGGGCACATTCTTCACCGGCAACGTTCGGCGGGAGGCAGTCGACCGGTTGCGGGCTTACTACGGTGCCATTGGTCGCGCCGCTGACGACATCGCGGAGTACGGCGAGAAGCAGCAGTTCCTGAAAGCGATATATGAAGATTTCTACCAGGCCTACAACCCAGGCGCCGCTGACCGCCTCGGCGTGGTGTACACGCCCAATGAGGTGGTGGACTTCATCATCCGAGGCACCGACTGGCTGCTCCAAAAGCACTTCGGCAAGACGCTGGGCGACAAGAAAGTGAACATCCTCGATCCCGCTACGGGGACGGGCACGTTCATCACGAACCTGATGAACCATCTTCCGGCGGACCGGCTGGATTACAAGTACCGAAACGAGATCCACGCGAATGAGGTGGAAATTCTTCCCTACTACATCGCGAACTTGAACATCGAGTACACATTCAAGGAACTGACGGGCCGCTACGAGGAGTTCCCAAACCTGTGTTTCGTCGATACGCTGGACAACATGGACTGGCGTGGAGCCAGCGGCGCTGCCGTGCAGCGGCAGACGCTGTTGAACCTGGGTGCGGTTTCCGAAGAGAACTGGATCCGTGTTCAGGAACAGAACGAGAAGCCCATTAGCGTGATTATCGGCAACCCTCCCTACAATGCGAACCAGCGGAACGAGAACGACAACAACAGGAACCGTCCCTACCGTGAGATTGACCGGCGCATCCGCGAGACCTACATTAGGGAAAGCACTGCGCAAAAGACCAAGCAGTACGATATGTACAAGCGGTTCATTCGCTGGGCGTCTGACCGGCTGGAGGACGATGGGATCATCGGGTTCGTCAGCAACAGCGCGTTCCTCGACGCGCGCCAAGACGATGGGTTCCGCAAGGTGGTCGCGGAGGAGTTCAACGAACTCTGGGCAATTGACCTGAAGGGGAACGCCCGGACCAGCGGAGAACGGCGCCGTCAGCAAGGTGGCAATGTCTTTGACGACAAGATTCGCGTCGGCGTGGCGATTTACTTCTTGGTGCGGCGCAAAAGTTTGGACGGGTTCAAGGTGTATTACAACGCGGTCCACGACTACGCGAAAGCCTTCGACAAGGTCGCCTACGTTGCGGGCAAGGCTGTTGACACTATGGAGTTCGTTGAGATTACTCCTGATGCCAAGGCCAACTGGCTGGACCAGTCGGAAAGTGGTTTTGACGCTTTGGTTCCGTTGGCGAACCGGGAAACGAAATTGGCGAAGTCAGCCGCTGATGAGCAGGCGATTTTCGGTCTCAATTCGCTTGGGATCGCAACCAATCGCGATGAATGGACCTACGATTTTGACTTCGACGTACTGACGGACAAAGTGCTGTTTTTCTCGAGGGTGTACCGCGACGAGATGCAGCGGTTCAATGACGAAAGGCCAGACCTGAATGCTCTGGGCGACTGGGTCGACAGGTCCATCAAATGGACGGCCGAACTGGAAAGCCATCTCATGAAAGGTGATGCGGTGCATTTTGCGACGACGAACATCACGCGGGCCATGTACCGCCCATTTGTCGTGAAGCACTGCTACTACGCACCGATCATTACCCATCGCCGGTATCAAATGCCGCAGATTTTTCCTCACGACCAACTCGATGCTAATCCCACAATCAACTTTGCTGCCCGCCATCGCTCTTTCTTCGCGTTGGCGTCTGACAAATTGATGGACTTGCACTTCGTCGGCGACAATCAGTGCCTTCCCCTTTACCGCTACACGCCGGCCGGGAAACGAGTCAGTAACATCACTGGATGGGGGCTTCGTCAGTTCCGGGAGCACTACGGGGAGGACGGTATTGGAGCTGAGGACGTATTCGCTTACGTGTACGCGATGCTACATGACCCGGCTTACCGCCGGCGGTACGAGGTTGACCTGCGGCGGGAGTTCCCGCGGGTGTTTTTCCAGGACGACTTCGCCTGGTGGGTGCAGCAGGGTCGGGAGCTGCTTGACCTGCACATCGAATTCGAGCGGGCCGAGCCTTGGCCGCTGGACCGCGACGACAAGGACGGCGTGGTGCCCACAAAGGCCATCCTGCGCGCTGACAAGGACCAAGGCACCATCGTGCTGGACGAGCAGACGACGCTGACTGGCGTGCCAGTGGAGGCTTGGGAGTACTGGCTGGGAAACCGCTCAGCGTTGGAATGGGTGCTGGACCAGTACAAAGAGCGGAAGCCGCGCGACCCGACCATCCTCGAACAGTTCAACACCTACCGCTTCGCGGACTACAAGGAGCACGTGATTGACCTGCTGGGGCGCGTCTGCGCGGTCAGCGCGTTCACGACGACCATGGTGAACGAGCTTGGCGAGCGCTCCACAATCGCCGTGGGATAAGCCCAATCCGTGCTGCGTCACCAAGGAAGGGGCACCTCAACCCTCGGTGCTCGCTACGGCTACGCGCCGCTGTCGGTTCGAGCACGCAGGGACTTGATACACCGAACCGTGTCGAAGGCGGGCCACTCATGGCCAGTCCCAGGTTCCCGGCAAGTGCAACGAACTCTGGTAAATTGGCGGGCACATGGTGAGAACCCAGATCAAAGATCGGACGATTTCCACTACGACTTGCGCATAGCGAGAACCATCCTCAGTACTTGAGTACTTGTCCCGCGCGGCATGGAATGGTTGTAACCGATGGCAAATAAGAAACAGCGGAAACAGAAGAGGCGTGAGCGTCGCCTGCGTCAGGAGCAATCAAGACCAAAAGGCGGTGGCACCAGACGGTCGGCTCCATGGGCGGGGCAAACCCCGTGGAAACCCGTCCCGATGAAGTTGTACCGGGTGCCATCTGTGCTACCCGAGTCCGTGCCGCACGAAGAACGGATTATGCTGCTTCAGGAGATCACACAGACGGCCGAAGATGAATTCCAGCGAAGCTATTTCAGTCTGGGGGAATGGTTCGAGAAGTACGATGCGCTCCATTTGTTGGCCTACTGCTGCACTTACTTCGTGAGCCATCCCGCGGGAGTAGATCCTGAGGTAAGCGGAGGTCTCGATTTCCATCCGCACCACTTGGAAATTCTCCAGGCATTCTCGCTGATGCTGGAGCGCTCATTCTCGGACAGTCCGTTGGGTCCAGACTCGGCAGGACTTCTTGACGTGATGGGCACCATTGGGCAGGCGGCGATCCTTCGTAGCCTCAAGGCCAACGTTGACGAAACTGCGGGTGAAAGTGAATGGAATTTCGTCCTCTCAAATATGAGAACCCAGACGATGTCGGTGCGTAATCCTGGATACCCACACCATATCCAAAAAATAGCGCGGGATTTGGCGGAAACGACACGCGACGATTTCGCCGGCGTCCACGGGGTTGACCCTGTCCAATTAGTGGACGCTCTATTCCAGTTGCCCGAAATAGCGATAGGCCGTCTAAATGACCATCGCGAGCGGGTCGCTCATTTTTACCGAGAAAAGAGCTACCAGGCGGTGGCGACTTCGTACGTTGAGTCTTTCCCTGATGCCGGTGATCTTGACGCGGACTGGCTATTCGATTTTGCGGGAAGGAGCCTGCGTAGCATGAAGGCAATTCTGATGTACCACTCGGACATGAGGCTCGCGGATTGCTTCACCTTCACCTTGGACGATATGGTAGAAGCATACGGGCAACCCATTGACGGGCAGGCGGTTAAGACCGTCATTGATAAGTTAGCGTTAGAATTCGGTGATCTTGGGAATTTCAATAAGGAATGGGTGATCCTCGACAATCCAGTATGGAAACGGCCGTTCATCAAGATCAACGACGAAACTTACTTTCTGGCCTTGGCAGGATATATCCCCCACTACATTTTCGGCTTGCTTGAGAGCTTTGTAGCCGAGGACCGTGCCTTGGATCTGAAATATCGTGAACGGAAGGCACGGTACCTTGAGGCGATTTCGCTACTCGAGAATCGACGTTAGCGTTGCGGAAAACGGCAAACGCCCCGACGGGATTCGTCGGGGCGTTTGCCTGTTCCAGTCGTGTCAACAACCAGCAGCTCTATTAGGCAAACACCGGCGGCAGATCTTTGCTGGCACGCTCGTCGTCGGGGAATTGGCTCTGGTAGCCTTTCAGCAGTTGAGCCTTCTCTTCGGCGTTGAATTTGCCCCCCGCCATGTAAATCATCATGTCAGTGATGAGGCCACGGTTCTTGGTGATGATCTTCCCGTTGGTTCCGCCACTCCACAGGATACGATCCCATGTCGCGAGGTTTTCGCTGGTCTGGGCCCATGGCAGTTTGTTGAGACGAGCGCACGCGTCGGTGCCGCTGTAGTTGTTCTTGGGACCAACCAAACGGGTGTAGGCTTTCACCAAGCACTCTTGGGTAACGGGCTTCCCGAGCAGGGAGCTGCTCCGTATTTCGTCTCTCTTGGCGTCTCCGGATGCCTCGGGGTCCGCCACGGCGTCCGCGAAAATCTGTATCTTTTTGACCAAATCGTTCCAGACGCCAGACACCTTGTTTCTGTACAGGTTCATCTGGGTATTTGAAGGCATTTGGTCTTTCTTCAAAGCCCCGTTCGGGAAATTGGTCTTGATGATTTCTTCGTTGGCGTTGTAGACGATTGACAACGTTGTGAAGTGCTGGTCTTTCTTGGTCAACGTGTTGCTCGTGAACTTGACGAGTCTGGCACCTATGATGTCGTTCGTCACCTCGCGGGCCAAGACTGCCACGGGGTCATCGTCGTTCGTGACGATGCTCTGACCAGTAGTGGTTTTTTTGGCGTTCAGGTTGACGCGGGTGAAGATGTCCCGGGCTTTGCCCAGTTCGTAGTCGATCAAGATGACCGTAATGTCCTCGTCGGCAAGTTCGGTGCACGGTGTTGGAATGGCACTGATGTCTCTTCCCCGCTCGTCTTTCCCGGACACCGCGAATTGGACCGCCTTCAGCCGATGTTGCCCATCTAGTGGTACGAGTACTTCGCCGCCTTGGAAGCTCAGAAGCCCTAACGGCTCCGCGTCCTTTTTGTACTTTTTCGGCAGACCTCGTGTCCCCATTTCACCTATCGGTTCGAAGGCGTCACCCGGGTCAAAGTTTTTGGCCGCGACGATGACCGCCCCAAAGAACCGCGATGGATTGTTGGCGAGATACGGCGCGATCTGACTCTTCACACGGTTGTAGTCGAGGTCTCGCTGGTACCTTTCTTCGATTGTCTGGGCAGACCAGTCGTCCATCTCCCTGGGGATCTTGATTTTATCCGCCAGTTCTCCGGCCTTCATCGACAGGACGAAGTAATCGGTATCGCCCATACGGGCCTTCATGGCTGCTACGGTTGTCGACATGGTTGATCCTCCAGGCAGTTTAGCGGGGCTTTCCTACAATGTTAGCTTCGGGTTTCCACCGCTTGATCAATCGGTCCTCAAATCTACCAATCAGGGCGGATTCTACCTCACGGTAGCAGATGATCAGGTTGTCTCCAAAAGCTTGGATCCACCATCGGAGGAGCTCGCTGTGCGACCCTCGCCAGTGGCCAAAAAGGCGGTCCCGAATCGGCTCTTCCAACGCCTGTCCGACGTACACGCACTTCCCGGTGTCCCTGCACCAGAACGCGTAGACGCCGATGATCCAATCTGGCATTCCGTCAATGGCTAAGTATGACCACTGCGAGCTACCCCGATGTCGGGCTTGGCTATCCATCAGGTAGCTCCCACACTTTTGCGGCCTTTGTCGCGATTTCAGCTTGTCTGGCTGCTATCGCCTCAGGGCTCCAATCGAGCGCATCTGCAACTGACCGGGTGGTGGCTATCGAGGAGGTTTCGAATATGGCCTTCTTGCGCTCAAAACTCTGGTTGAAGGCTTTGCCCGGCCTGTTTTCTGCATCGCTGAGCAGGGCTTGGTTTCCGATTAGATAAAGGTTGTCAGCGTGTTCCTTTGGCGTGAACGCCCAGTGCTTCAGATGTTGGGGGCTGATGGGCACAACATGGTCAATCGTGTAGCGTCTCTCGTTGAACACCGCCCTTTCGGGCTGCTCGAATTGCAGTATGCCGAGCAGCAACCGCTTCACTCTGCTGGTCTCCTTTATCGCTTTGTGCTTCAACTCTTCGATGAATCTGTCGTCGCTGAACACACCGTGCTTGTCACTGGACCTGAGGACCTCTCCGAACTTGACCTGTGCGATGTCGTCAGTATGAGCAATGGTTTGAGCCAAGTCGGACAGGCCGCTGTCGAACTGTGAAGGCTCGAATTTCGGCCCTATCAAGGCGGTCCTGAACACCAGGGACGTGAGCATCTTCATGTAAGTATGGCATCTTCGGGCGATCCTCTTCCTCTGCTGAGGATCCAGCTCTTGCACGTATCGGTGCAGCAGAGCAAACATCACCGGCTGAGTCACCGTGTAATGCTTCATGTCGTTCAGGAAATGGAAGGCGTTCCTCGGTGCCTTGGTCTGGTTGGAGTCCCTGATGAATCTGGTGATGATGGGGTCGTCCTCCGTGGGATACACGATGGACTTGAAAACTTCAGTGGCCTCTCGGCTCGTGAATCGCGTCCCCAATTCGAAGACGTAGTCCACGACACTGGTGCCGCTGCCGGCGGCTTTGCGGATGTTTCTCTTTACCGCCCGGTACAGTCGTTCGTTGGGCAGGTACCCATATTCGCACTCGAAGAAACACCGTGTGTATTCCTTCACCCGCTTTTCTTCCCTGATTGTGGCACGGATTGTTTCCAGCCCAGCATGGATGGTGTGGCGCCTCTGGCCTTCCGCAGCGCTGTTGAAGAAAGAATAAATGTGATTTCGGATCAGGTCGAAGTCTTCCAACGACTTTCCCCTAGCGTTCAGGCCCTCATACACTGAATTTGGGTCCAAGCTAGTCGGGGCAGAGATCACCACGACTTCTAACTTAGTCGCGATGTAGTCGAAAAATTTCCCAGCGGCCCCAGTGTCCACTGGCTTGAAGTAATCGTCGATGATGCGCCAGGCGGCCGTCAGTTTGCCGTTGGTTCCGATGTTCTTGCCCCGAATTACCAGGTTGTAATTTACGGTGTTGTCCTGAGGCGGGGCCACCCGAGGCTGAAGGTGATCAGCATCTTTCATCGTCCTGGTGTGGTCCTCCGGCAAGTCAAACAGGATGCGCATTGCGCGGTTCTCGCGCAGCGGATCTGCGCCGGATGCAAAGATTCGGGCCAGCCTGGCGCAGATCATCGTGTATGTCACTATCCTTTGCTGACCGTCGTTTATCTCCCAATCAGAATCGTCCCCGTCCGTCAGCAGTACTGCGCCTAAGAAGTAGGCGCTCCGGTCTTGACGGTAGGCGTCGTCGAGGTCCTCCAAGAGTTCACTCACCTTCTCGGCGTCCCAGTCGTACTGACGCTGGTACCACGGCACGGACAACCGACGGCCATGCAAAAGGCGAGCCAATGATGAGGGGCTGGCACTGATCACCGTACCAGGGTCCGTCGGGAAGTTCATCATGCGGGTACCCCGTCCAGTTTGTTGATTAGGGCTTGCCGGCCATCATCCTGGATTTTGTCGTGCCTCCAGATGTCATGGATCACTTCCAGTTCTGATGGCGTGATGAGTTGCTCGCCGTTGGCCTCTTCCAACAGGCGCAGTTTTTCGAGAATTTCCTGCCTGACCGGGAGCGTAAACGGCCCATAAACCCTGGTGCCGTCGTCTCGTTTCTTGGTGCGCCCGTTCCTCCGGTACTCAGACCGATTTGCGTTATCTTCCCGAAGTTTGATGAGTTCCTCCCGGAAAGAGCTCAACCGCTCCAATTTCTGTTGGTCTGGATGTCCTGAATCTATGGTGCCAGTCATGCTCTTGTCTTTGGTGACCACCGTGCAAGTCCAGCATCCGAACCGGGGTGATGTAGTGCCACACGATGGCGCGTCCGCTTTGGAGAGAACCAAGGGGCATTCTCCACCGCCGGCGTTCCGGTAAACGGTGATCAGATTGCGGTGAGTGCCTCCCCATGGCGGCCGCCTCTGCATCAAGACCATCCACACGTCGTTGTCCACCAAGTCAGCTAATGGAGCAAACATCCTGCAATTCTTGATGGAACTGTGGGGGTTCATCTTGTTGGCAGAAACGCCGCGTTTCTTCATCGCGTTGCCTCTGCTGCTTGACTCGCTGCGCCTAGTACCGACCAGCAGAACGGCTCTTTTGTGTTGGCGCAATATGTCTTCAATGAGCCGATTTGTCGGCTGGATCTTCATCCTGTCGGTGCACCAGCGGAAGTTGCGGGTTGGGGGGATGTACCCCCTCCCTATCACGTTCACCCAGAATGTCTGGTCAGCACAAGGCTCACTGACGTGCGTGGTCAAGGGCAAGCCCTGCTGGTTCGCTGCCTCCTGTATGTGGTTCAAGCTGTTCTTCAGGTGATTGATGATGATGGGCGACTCGACAAGGGTGTCGTTAGCGATTACGTGGATGTGACGACGCCTTTGCTCCGGTGGAAGCTCGGCAACCACTTCCCAGACCGACTGCAACAGTAGCGTGGAGTCCTTACCACCCGAGTAGGCGACGATCCAAGGGTCGGAGTGCCTTTTCCGGTATTCCGCGGCGATGGTGCCCCGGATTTGTTCCAGAACTTCGCTGATAGGGGCCCTCAGGACTAGCTGCTTATGGTTCATGTTGGTTCCTTAGCGGAGCGGACGAGCATTCCATTCAGGTGAAATGCGGCGTAGCTCTGCGACGGCTTGGGCAATGGTGTCCCCCGCGGTCTTGACTTCGTCCATGGTAGTGAACCGTCCGACGCTGACCCGAATGGACGAATGGGCCGACTCTTCGTCCAATCCCATCCCGGTCAGTACGTGAGAAGGTTCGACGCTGGAGGACGTGCACGCGGATCCGTTGGAAATCGCGATGTCCGGCATCATCATCATCAGAGACTCGCTGTCAACGCAGGGGAAAGTTACGTTGATGATACCGTCCACGCACCAGCGGCGGTCCCCGTTGACATTCGCCTGCTCAATCTTGAGCATGTCCGACAGAAGACGTCTGGAGAGCGCCTTTATTCGGGACGAGTCTGACGGTAGGAGATCTTGGACCAACCGAGCGGCAATTCCCATGCCCACTACCTGGTGCGTTGGCATGGTGCCTGACCGGAGACCGAGTTCGTGTCCACCCCCGTGCATCTGAGCAGAGAGCTTGGCCCGGGAGCCTCGCCGAACGTACAGTGCACCGATGCCCTTGGGCCCGTACATCTTGTGCCCGCTCAGTGATACGAAATCCACTTGGATTTTTTTCATGTCGATGGGCAGGCGTGCCGCACTCTGGGAAGCGTCGGTGTGGAACAGGATGTCCTTCTTACGAAGGATTTTCCCAATCGTCGCGACGTCGGTGACGGCTCCTGTTTCGTTGTTGACGTGCATCAGGGAAACCAGCACGGTCTCCGGTCGTAGGGCGTCGGCAACTTGCTCCGGCGTGATCAGCCCTTCTTTGCTTGGGTTGATGTACGTCACCCCGTATCCTTGTTCTTCCAAGTAACGGCACGTATCGAGCACCGCCTTGTGCTCGATTACCGAGGTAACGATGTGGGACCGGTCATTCGTCGCACGTTGCACAACGCCCTTGATGGCCAAGTTGTCCGACTCCGTGGCTCCTGATGTCCAAATTATCTCGTCGGGGTCGGCATTGAGCAAACTCGCCACTTGTTCACGAGATTGTTCCACCGCTCTGTGTGCTTCCCTGCCGAACCAGTGCGTCTCCGACGAAGCGTTGCCGAACGCACCCGTTTGTCCTAAGAACTCGCCCATCTGCTTGACCACAGCGGGATCTGCAGGGGTAGTTGCGGCGTAGTCCAAGTAGATCGGTTTCTTCATCAGTTGGTCCCCAACATGGCCAGTAGACGCGAGGGAATAGTCCTGTGGTTACCGCTCAGCGTTCGCACGCTCAACTTCGACAACTTTCCGAAGGCTGTCGTTTATTCTGGTCTGCCATCCACGACCGTCCCGTTTGAAGTGCTCAATGATGTCTGTGTCCAATCGGATATGTATGTCCTGCTTCCTCGGTCCCTTCTGCTTTCCTCTGGTCCGTGGCATGGCCACGGCCTCATGAGATCCGACCGCCGGGGTTGACTTCGTTTCAGTGAACCACTGTTCGTCCAAGTCGAGAGCCTCGGAGGCGTCGACTAATCCTTGAGAACCCTGTGAGTCTTCCCCCGCCAATGGGGTAACGATATTAGGAGGGGTGTTCGACATCCGGACCAGCCTCATGGCATCAATTGCCCTCGAGTGTCACATTTCTTGGGGGCAAATTGTAACCACAAGGTTTAGTGGTGTCAAAAACACAGGCTACTGTCAGCTACGCCGCCTGCTGAACGGCGTTGAGTTCGTGGAGCACCAGCGCAGCCACAATTCCAAGGTCAATCTGCTGATCCGCCACTGGCTCTGACGTGGCCTTTCGCACTGGCGGCAGTTTGATCCTCATGTGCCTCATGTGGGCGTAGTCGTCGGCTTGGAGGTGGGCCAGTGCCGTGGCCAAGTAGGCCAGCGTCGATAGGACGACGTGCAGCGACACCTTTTCGCCGTTCAGGTAGCGGTGGGTGCCCAGCAACCGGCTGTGCTTGGTACTGCTGAAGTACCGTTCCTCACTCGGACGCTTCTTGTACTCGGCCTTCCACTCCTCGGAGCAGCGGGGCAGCAGACCCACGATCCGCAGCAGCCTGCCCTCGGGCTTCTCGTAGTGCTCGTGGTGGCATCCGTCGGCGGGACACCGGAACAGGTGCCCTTTCTCCGGGTCGGTCTCGGCGTACTCCTTGGATGTGCCGCAATCGCAGGTCGGCCGGCCGTCCTCGTCGTAGGTGCCGTCCCACAGCCGTTTTCCGGTCTTCTTGTCCTTTTTCGGACGTCGGACGGCCATCACGGGGATCATGCCGAGATCAGCCACGTGCACCATGTTGTCCAGCTTGTCGTAGCCCTTGTCTGTCAAAACGTACTTCGATTCCACCGTCCGGTACAACGCCAAGCAATCATCGAGGTCCCGGATCATCACCGAAACGTCGCTGGCGGTGGCCGGGCGCGTCGCGGCGTACATCGGCAGCCCGTAGTTGGCGTCGGCGACGAAGTTCACCTTGTAGCCGTGGTAGCTCTCGGTCTTGTTGTCGGCTTGACCTGATTCCTCCGCTTCACCAGCGTTGGTACTGGCTACCTTGCCGCTTCTGGAACCGCCGCGTTTTCTGGAGCCGCCCTTGGATGAGCGCCGATTCTTGGCGGTGCGGCGTCCCCATGCGGCGTCCGGATCCTTCGAAGGAATCCACTCTCCGGTTTTCAGGCTATTCCTGCCACCCCGCGCCCATGACTCGACGTCGGTGCTGTCCATGACCAGCGAGTGCCCCAGCGGCGGCTTGTCCGCCGGTACAATGCCCGCTTCACGGAGCCGTTCGATCTCGTCTCCGCATTCCAGGAAAGCCTCGGCGACCTTGATCCAGAGGCGGTCCTTGTGAGGGGCCAATTTCTTCTTGAACCGGCTGTACGCGCCCTCGCTGGGCGCGCATTCGAGGCCACAGATCCGCAGCAGGCGGTTATCGCTGCCCAGCCGGTTGAGAAAACTGTTGGCGTAGCGCTCGTTGAGCGCGTACTGCATGACGAGTGCCCTGAGCATGGGCGCGGCCGCGAAGCCAGGGTTTCCGCCGTGTTCGTGGGGTGCGTCGAGCACTTCCGCCAAGTCACCGGTACGCGAGACCGCCCCCTCAATCACGGCTTCGAGGAAGCCGAAGCCGCTTTTCGGGGGTTGTTTGCGATTGTGGGTATAATTAGAATAGAAATCGCCCACGATGATTTTTGCAGGTCGGAGAGGGCAAGCCGACCGCTTGGAATTAGGCCTCCAGGCGGTCAACTTTTTTGTTCGGTTTTGTTCCCTAAATTATAGCCGGCGGCCCCTTGAGACTCAACGAAAAACATGAGGTTGGAGCCATTTTCAAGTAGAAAAACGACTCATTTCGAGGAGGGTTAGACCATGACCCGGGTATGCGCCGGTGTGCATTCAACCCCCTAAGTGCACGCCGAAATTTTGCCATAGCGGCAAGGCATGGCCCGGAGGCGCCCCCAGACGCACGGAGTCGGCCTTTCCGGGATTCGACGGGATGTTATACGCGCAATGCGAAAATCCCCTCTCCGGGCCTGATATGGCAACTTTCGCCCGGGATCGCAACGCACGTCCCGGGTAGATTTGCTGGGGACGGCGAACCCCGGGAACCCGGAAATACCCGGAAATTTCAGAGGTTTGGGCCGATTACGGAATCCGTAGGTGCGTTAGTCGGAGTCCGTCCCGTCGACCGCGGAATTGGAGTAGCGAAATCGCCTCGGTACCTTGAGGATGAAGTCGAGCGCCTTTTCAAAGCTGGGTTCCCTAGCGGAAAGATTTACCGCGGAAGTATGTGGGACGACGGTGCCGGAAACACAGGGGAGAATGACCTGACAATGGTGTTGGGTTCCGTCGCCATTGTGGTGGAGGCCAAGTCCGGCTCGCTCACTCCTCCGGCACAACGCGGAGCGCCCAAACGGCTTGTGGATACTGTAAGGCAACTGATTGTGGAGCCAGCCGATCAGGCTTATCGGTTCATTCGGGTTCTCAAAGGGACAGAGGCCTCGCAATCGTTCGTCACCAAGTCCGGTGCGGAAAATACGATCGACGTAAGTGAGGTCCGGTATTTCCTGCCCCTGACGGTGACTATGGAACAGTTCGGATTCCTGAGCAATTTGCGCAGCCTTGCCGAGTCAGGGATTAGCGATAGGGAAGCATCCAAGCTTGCCCAAGTGGTCAGCCTGACAGACTTGAGGGTTATCTTCGAAGTCCTTGACCTCCAGTCCGAAAAGGTGCATTACCTCTTCCGTCGCAGGGAATTGGGTGCCCGCCTGCGGTTACACGGGTACGAGATGGACGTGCTCGCTTTTTACCTGGATCGCGGTTTCAACATTGAAGAGGTAGAATTCTCCGGCGACAGCTTCGTTGGTCTTTCACTGATGTCCAAACAGTTAGACCCGTACTTCGTTGGACAAGAGCTTGGCGTGGCGGTCGATAAACCTGCTTTGAGACTAACGCCCCGGTGGGCCGGGATGCTCCGGCGCCTTGACCGCGACCTGAACGTGCATCGGCTCGACATAGCCCTCGTGCTGTTGAATGTACCCTACGATGATCAGAAAAAGATGGAGCGGCAGTTTGCGAAGCTGAGCGACCGTGTACTGCGAAAAAGGGGTGAAGAGCCGCGTACATGGGTCCAGCTCCTCACCGTTCCATCTGAACGGCAATTCTGCGTCGCTTTCTATCCTTATCTCAGCGCGTATCGTGAAAAGCGAGATGAGGTGATAGCCGATTTCCTCGGGGAGGATAGCGCCCAAAAATCACGTGGGGCAGTTTGTGTCGGTGTGAACCTGGACCAAGTAGATGTCCCGTACTCTGTTGTGGCTCTAACCCCGGAACCAGACTTGTTCGATCAACTGTAGGTAGCCGCACAACCGGCTCATGTCTGATCCACAGTTGAGGCCAAAGGGCGGTTACAAATGACCGCGGCAAGCGGGGCTATGACGCGCCTTCCGCCCACGGGGTGGCGAGTGCGGACATCCTGCTTCGGCGTTATCCAACTGATGTTGCCGAGGCTAAGCGTGTTCAAGCCGAAAGGCCGCGAGACGAGTCTCCAAGGAGGCAGGTCCCGTGACCTCAAGCCGGACCACGGTACCCAACTGCGTCTCAAGACGCCCAAACTGGTGGACTATTCAACACCAATACCCGTTTGCGGATATGTGCTTACCTTATCCACAGGCTCCAGCCAGAAGCGCTATTTCGGAAGTTAGCCCACGACGGATTCCGTCACAGAGCCGCCTACTTGAACAATCCTACGATAATGGACGAGTCCGGCTGCACCGGTGGACGTCGGATTCGTCACCGGCATAAACGACGTAGGTGTCGCCCTCGACGAAGGGGATGCCACAGGCTGCGGTGTCTCGATGCGTCGTCAGGTTGATCGACCGACCGACGTTGCCCTTCCAGACGGTTTCGACTTCAAACTCAACGCTCAACTCGCCGCCGTCAGCCGGGGCAGCGTCGCCACGGTCGAGTTCATGCACCGAGACAGCCTGACCCTGAAACACCATGGCGAACTTCGCCATTTCTTGGGAAGGCGAGCCTGGAACGACGCATTTGCAGGAGTAGGCCGGTTCAAGGTACGTGAGAAACAGGGCTCACGCCAGGGAGACGAGCAGCGCCGTGCGAATGGCCAGGGAACTGAGGTCGGAGGCCACGAGAATCCTCCTGAACTGTCATTGTGAAGGCCTGTGCTGCGCCGACGGGCGTCAATACCTAGTCTGGTCTGCCACCCCGTTGTAGTCTGCCCGGTCCAGCCAGTGACACCAGAGTCCAGGAAGCCTCAGTCTCTGATGGTTCCCAGGGGCACTCCAGGCGGCCACCGCGACGTGGACTCTGCCTGGGTCATGGTTACGGACGACCTCGAGTACCGGAAGCAGGTCATTGTCCGTGGACATCATCACGCCGATGTCATACGCGCCCTCGAGCGCCAGCTTCACGAGATCGACAGCCAGGGCGACGTCTACGCCCTTCTCTTGGGCAGGTACCGCAGGCCAGCCATGTGGGTAACGTAGTGATCGGGTGATCACTGTCGCCCCATCCGATGCCCAGCGTCGGGTTTGCCGTCGGTGGGCCGCGTAGGTGCGAGGGTCTCGCCTCGCGTCGGGTTCTCCGGAGTAAATGCGCACATCGGCCAGCGTGCAGGGGGCACCGTTCGGGCCGCCTCGGCCTGCGATCAGGCGCCCCAAGTCTACGGGATGGAACTGTCCGTCTCGGGAGGACTGGGCGTTGGGGAAAAAGAGGGCCCGCGCTCGCCGATACGCATTCTGCCCGTCAATGAACAGGGCCAACCGTAGGGGCGTGGTCATGGGCAATACCGTATTGGGCGCAAAAATAAACCCCGTGATCGGCTCGGCTCGAAGCCGAGTGGATCACGAGGGAGATTGCGTTAAGGTTACGCGAAGCGCCCAGAGTTGTCAAATAAGGAACTGCCTAACGAGGAAATTTCGCTACTCGGATTACGACGTAGTAGCGGCGGATTCTGAGCAAGGATGCGACAGATTCCGTAAACCGCCGACCTACCCAATATCGGGCCTTTGCCGGCGGTCTACGGCGCGCCCGATGCCGGTATCTCTCGCAAGGCGTTCACCAACTTGGCGAACGGTTCGGTAACTGATTTGCCCCATATCAAACTGATACCGATGGACGCAGAGATTGTCAGCATCTCGTGATTTGCGTCTATCTCTCGCGGGAGTATAAACGCAGCCAGGAACCACGGCGCGATTAATCCGGCGAGGGCCATCAACTCGGTCGACGGCCCCCATAGGAGTCGGTTCTTACAGCGTCGGGCCAACCTGAGAAAGAACCACGCGGGGAGCACCCAGACGAGTAACGGCACAACCACAAGCATCACCATCAAAAAGATAAAAAAGACAATCGGAATCGATCCCAATATGTCGCTTGATAGGACTTTCGCAACTACGACGATGCCCCAAACTGCCCCGCTGGGTACGGCGCCGAGGAAAAGCGCAGGTTCTTTCTTGCCGCACCAAACGATAGGCCAGGTGATGCTGATGGTCAGGGCGCAAGCCGCTGCGCCCTGAACTACGTCTGTTTTCCCGAAATGGTCGGCGGTCAACGCCACAATGCAACTGCCGACAAACAGCGCAAAGGCGATGACCGTCACCCAACGGCCGATGCTGGTAGCGCTGACACCGATCACCGCCGCCCTGACCTGACACCGTACGTTGCGCCAGCGCAAGGATGACGCCCGGAGCCGTTGTTCGGGAGGGAGGGCAACATTTCTGCACACAGCCAACGTCAGTACGCCGATGCCAAGCATCACGTAACCGAACCACTCGTCGGTGAGCCACGGCCACGGCAGCAGTTTGTTCGCGCTGAAATGCACCAACGGGTAGTTACCGAACCATTGGGACCAACGCATCGCCTCCAATGCCGCCAGAACGGCAATGTACAGGCCGACCGGGATGAACAACGCTGCCCAACCAAATGCCACGGTGCGTCCATTGATGTTCGTCTTCGCCCCTTTTGCCGCCCAGCGTGCGATGATGTTTCTGCCCATCAAATTACCACCTCTAAGTCGCCGTCCCTTATGGCAATAGCGCTGCCGTGGCGCGACCGGGACCGTTGCTTACGGCAATCCCTGCTCGTTGACTTGGAAGCGAAAGCGCTTCATGAAGTCATCGGCGCCTTCCCCCAGTTGCGCCTTGATCTGCTCCTGTATGTCCTGGAGGGTCTGGTCGACGTCGACCAGACCGCTGGTCGTCAGGAACATCCTGGAGGCCGCAGCCTGAACCACATCAAAAACGCTTGACATCCACCACGGATACTTGACGGGACGTAACCCTTGTACGCCAACGCTGCACCTCAAAATCGAAGTGCGGCAATGATCGCCGTGGTGGCGCCCAACGGTGGTCATAGACCTTGGCGAACTGGCCTATATTTCCTGGCGATTTCGCCGATCACTGGTACATAGTTCTTGGCGTTTTGCATCTACCGACGCGAAAACGGTGCCACAGGGTACCGTGTAGGTGACATCGAGTCTGTCAACGAAACCGGCCGCCCCGTCGTCGGTGGTGGCTATTGTTGGTGTCGTCGGACCGCTGGATGGACCCGCACAGGTTATATGCACGAGCGCAGTAGGGTCGGTCGTGCCCGGGAGGGCCGTAACCATAGTGTCGACGTTCTTATGATTACTTCCAATAACGGCGTGGCTTGGGCGACGTGTCGCCTGAGCGGTCGCGGGAGTAATCGCTATGTCGAGCAAGGTTTTCAGGATGTGGCCGGCGGTTGTGTTGGCGCTGATGCTGGCAGCGGTCTGGCATTGGGGCGTTCCGGCAGAGCCGGCGCTGGCGCAGTCTGCGCCCGTGTCGACGCTTTCGACGTCGCTTTCCGTTAATTGGCAGTGGGTGGGAGGCACCGTCGAGTTGTCGGCCAGTGGTCTTACGCCCGAGACCAGGGCGTTCGCCTATGCCATGTGGTCGCCAGATTCTACTCCCGCCTGCCGCGACGTGTCGGTCGCTGCCAATCAGGTTGGCGACGACCTGGTGGAGCATGACAGCAGCGTTTCATTTGAATTGACGGTGGCGAGCCCCGCTTTCCAGGCTGGCAACCACAATTATCTTTGCGTCATCGACGGGTTGCAGCGGGGCATTGACCTGCCTCCTCTCCGTTTGCGGGCAGTGGAGCGGCCGCCGTTTTACCGCATGCGTCTGGACGTGACGAGCATAGTGCAGGCGCCTGATGACGATTACGTCGGCGGCTCCATGCCCCGGCATCTTGCCGTTGTTGACGGCCGTCATTGGGACAATTGGAGGTTGCCACAGCGGCGGACCTTCGGAGTTGGGGCTAGGCTGGGGCACGTGTCCAACTTGGGGCGGGTTCTCACTGCTGATCCGGTGCTGTTTCCCGGTGTGGGCGGCGGAGTGGAAGTAGCCAACTCGTTTACCACCGGAGGTGAGGCCTCAGATCGCTTCGTGATCAGCAGCGTCGTTGTCGACTTTGAAAAAAATGCGGACAACGTCAGCGTTGGCATTTATTCCAATGACGAGACCGCCGGCGGCCAGCCGGGCGCTCAGGTTGGCAGTGACCTGAATTGGTCCGGCGTCAGTAAGGGCGGGGAGGTTACCTTTGCCCGTGGCGACCTTGTCGTGTCCGGCGACACTACGTATTGGTTGGTTTTCAAGTCGAGCGTCGCGCAAGGCTCCGATGAGCCCATAGTGAGGACGGTCGATGGCGGCGAGGAGGATTCCGGCGGGCTTGATGGTTGGTCCATTGGAGATGTTTACAAGTATCGCAACGGGAGCACGGGTGATTGGAGTGCCCTGAACGTCGGCAGTCGCGTTGTGCGGTTTCGCGTCAACGTTGCCGAGGCTACTCCCAAGGGTGTCGACGTGACGCCGACCGAGTTGTCGGTGCCGGAAGGTTCGTCGAGGACCTATATGGTGCGGCTGGACGCACCGCCGACCAGTGCAGTTACGGTCACGGTGACCAAGGGTGGCGGGGACACAGACCTGACCGTGGACACCGACCTGGGCGCCGATGACGATCAGAACACGCTGACGTTCACCACGGCCAACTGGGCGACGTCGCAGAAGGTGACGGTGAAGGCGGCGCAGGACACGGACGGTTTGCACGGGGAGGCGACCTTCACCCACTCGGCGTCGGGCGCCGATCCCGGCTACGGTGCCTCCCTGACCATTGCCCCCGTCACGGCTACCGAAGCCGACGATGATGACACCACCGCGCCTACGTGTAACTCGGCGACGGCAGTCGGCGATGTGCTGACGATAACGTGCGACGAGGCCATGAAGATCAATTCCAAGCCTAGCGAAAATGCTTTTGCGGTTACCGTTGATGGCGTGAAGCGCGATGTGAGCGGCTACAACATTTCGGGCTCCAGTGTGATCCTGACATTGGTTCGCCCCGTGGCGTCAACGCAGACTGTGACGGTGGCCTACACCAAGCCTGATTCGGTTCCGTTTCTGGAGGATGTGGCGGGCAACGACCTTGCGACGTTTGGCCCTCTGACTGTCACCAATGGATCGGATGATACGCCGCCGACGTTCAGCAAGGCTACTGTAAGTGCAACCACGCTGGTTGTCGCCTTCAACGAAGAACTGGCCGCGGCTCCCAGCTTGGCCAACGACGCGTTCACCGTGAAGAAGACGCCGACCGGGGGCAACGAGCAGCCCGTCTCCCTGATCGGGTCGCCCCGCATCAGTGGCAAGACGGTGACCCTGACCTTGGCCAGCGCGGTGGTCGCCACCGACGCTGATGTGAAGGTGAGCTACGCCAAGCCCGACAGTGGCTCCGACAACAAGCTGAAAGACGCCGCCAACAACGAGGTGCAAGACTTCACCGACGAACCGGTGACGATTGGACGGTTGCATGATGGTCCGTTGGTATCCACCTACGGTCAGTGGCATCGTTGCGAAGACCGATTGGTGTCCGGTTCCGGTATCCGGTTGGGATGCGGCTGGGAAACGCGAGGTGGTGATACAAGTCGGGACAAGGTTTATCTGGAACGGGTGGAGCACAATGCCGCGCCGGTGCAGGTGCCTGGCGACGCGATGCAGTTGCGGATATTTCTGGATGACGCCGACCTGGGCGTTCGGAAGGCTGCGGAGCGTTACGTGGTCTTCTGGGGACCGGTGGACCTGTGGCTGCTGGGCGCCGGAGGCGGTGTTGAACCCCAGGACTTCGTGATACAGAGAGAGCATCTGACGGGAATTCGCAGCCGCACAGTAGTCCAGGACGATCTGGTGAACGGGGCGTTCACCCTGGATCTGGATCGCAGATCTGCCAACTACAGGGGCGATACCTTTGTGGCCCTGGTCCCGTGCAACGACGACTACCTCGAAGGCAAGTTCGACGGTGATGAATTCGACCGCGCCCAGCGGGCGTTTGGGGACTGCACCCAGCGTTCCGCCGCTGGTCTGCCTCCCCTGAATGGCGGTGATTCCGAATCGACCCCGGAGGGCGTTCGGGAGGCTTGGTTGCAGCACGACCCGCTCAGTGGCTTGGGGCTTTCCTGTAGTGTGACGCTCGATGAGGAAAGGCGGCGCATCATTAGCTGCCGGAACGACCTGGTCGAGGCCGTTACTCCGAATGAGTACGAAGATTGCATGCACGTGCTTCGGAATAGTACCGCTGTCGGCGCAATCAAGTGCGGGATGGGACACCAGGGCACACCGTACGGCGCACAGGAAACCGCCAATTGGGGTTCTACTCGCTACAACGCGGCGATGACCTTCTATGGATTCGTCATCGACTGGCAGCGAGGCTACGCCGGCGGTCAGGGGCGTCCGGGTTGCGACGTCAACCTGCTGCCGTACCGCATCGTCGGGGACAGGCACGTTGGCTTTCCCGGCCTGGGCACCGGAAGGTGGCTGACCGGTGAAGTTGGCGGCGCCAGCGACGAGGACTGCATTGCCGGTCCGGGCGACGACGAGGTGGAGGTTGACTTCTACACGCCTGAGTCTGATGAGAGTTGGCCTTATGCGCAGCAGGACTGGCATGACACTCATCCGGTGCACTTCGCGGTGTATGTCTCCGGCATGGCGTCGGAGTACGGCGGTGCTGCCGGCGTCGAGGGCATAGCCGATTGGAAACGGGTTCAGCTGGGCACCTGGGAGGCGGATGAGTCAGTGCCCTACGGCAGGGCCCGCGGTTTCACCAGGCTGGGCCTGTGGTATCCGCACTCCGGGGCGGGCGTCAGTGAGGTTTCCGGCGTCAGGCTGCCTTCGATGGAGTCCATGAATGATGGCAAGGGCCTGACCGTTCCGCGGGACTTTGCCGGTCTGGACGGCGTGGTGCGCCTTTTCGTGGTGCCCTGCCTACCGACGTACTCGGAAAGGGGCATTACGCTGGGCGTGTGTGAGGACCTACCGGCTAGGACGGGCCCCGTCTCTCCTGTCCTCTTTGGTATGGAAGCTCGCCAAGTTGGCCCCTTCGGGTACGACCGTAATACTTCCATCATTTCGTACTCCATCGGCGTGACCGTGATTTTCCGCTCCGGCCCGGACGGTGAGGGGGTGTCGCGTGCCGTTTCGCACCCTGCTGTGGTCCGGGAGCCTGCGGGCGATGTTTGCGGGATCACCTCTATTGCGCCTGATGGTGGCAGTTCCTACTGGCCTGAGGTCACGGTGCAAGGTGGCGCGTGCGACCGGAGCGACTTGAACTTGGTTCCGGTGAACATAGCCAACGCCAGCAGCGCTGCTGATGACCGTCTGGTGGTTTACGCCACTGGAGGTCGCACCGAGGACCTCGACAAGGTGCGCATGAGACGCGCCGGAGTTGAGCCAGGCGACAGTGAATTCGGCCGGCTGGGCCTGCGGGAGAGTGAGTTCGTCTTTACCGGAGCCGGTTCGGCGACGCTTCACGTCAGTCCCGACCTGGCCAATCGGCGGGGCGAAGTCTGGCTGGTGGCCTACAGTTGCGACGGAACATCCCGTTCCGCAAGGTGTCCTACGGTCAACAGGGACCGCGTTCCTGTCGTCTACGACATCGCGGTTCCTTCCGCCTTCGTGATCGTGATCAAGTTCACGGCGGCCGCTGGCTTGAAGCACACTGAGCTCGCGCCGGTGTGCCATGGCGACGACTGCGACCTTGAGGTCGGCCGGGACGTTCCCTTGTTGCGGTTGGCTGCCCCGGATGCGCCTGATGGGGCCTGCGGGGCGAGTTCCTACCCGCCGTCGCCTTCAGGCGGATTAGTCTACTGGCCTGATCGCATGGTTTCCGGTGGCGCGTGTTCTCCCGCTGACCTCGACGAGGTGGAAGTGGAGTTCCACAACGCCACCGACGTGGCCGGTCAGCGCCTGGTGGTGTATGCGACTGGTGGTCGCAGTCCCGGCTTGAACCGTGTTCAGGTGATGCGAAGAGGTGGTGCGGAGGGAGGCGCGGGAGAACCTGCTGGCAGTGCTGGCCTGCGTCGGGTGGAGTTCACGTTGAGCGGCGGTGGGACGGGTCGTGTTCTCGTGAGTCCGGACCTGGCGGACGACAGTGGGCGGATCTTGCTGCTCGCGTACCGCTGCTCGTCGGGTTCCGCCGGCTGTCCGGCGGCGACATCAGGCGTGAACGTGGTCACTTACGCGGTCGACCGTCGTCCGCTGTTTCAGGTTTTGGTGCAGTACGACGCTGGGCTGTTGTCGCCTTCCGGATTCGCAATATGCAAGGGCTATGACTGCTCGATGCCCTACGAGATTGAGCGTTTTGAGGAACCATCCGGTCCGGGTTGCACGGTTTCAGCGTCTGACTCGGGCGGCACGGTGTACTGGCCGAAGATGGTCGTAGCTGGCGGGGGGTGCGACCGTCGCGACTTGGACGACGTCTCGGTAACTTTCAGTGTGCCTTTCTCGTCTTCTGAAGAACGCTTGGTGGTGTACGTCACTGGCGGGCGTTCGCCGGGTTTGGAGCGGGTGAATGTCCTCACGGCAGAACCTGGGACTGTGGGTGAAAGGATTGGGCGTTTTGACGTGTCCGTACCTTTCCCGGAGGATGTTGACGTAAGTAGTCCTGGTGTGCGTGCCAGCGTGGCTGCTGTGGCCGGGTTCTTGGACGGCAAGGACTGGGTACAGGACGGGCTGGTTGGCGTGGAGCAGCTGATTTACGACGGGATGCAACAATTGGCTGCACGCGACGCGGCTACTGCGGAGCTAGTGGCATCCATGTCGTTCTTGGATTCCGTTGACGAGACTGACCGTTTGACGGTCAGAGCCTTGGTTATGGCCGCAGAGAGGGATGTAGCTGATGACATCGTAGCTCATCTGGTGTTTTCCGGTGATGTCGGCGACTCTGACCGTCTGTTGGTGATTGGCGCGTCACTGTACTCCGGCGGTGGAGTTGCTGCGGTGACAGGTCGTCTCGATGGGGGCCACTTCGTAGTCGAGGAAGAAGTTTTCTCCACGGCTGAGACGCGGACTCTGTTTGTCTCGGTGGCCCGTGATCGAGAGAGCGTTGGAGCCTTGCCAAACGCGGTGGCGTTGGTGAAGGCTTCGGTGGAGGCTATGGAGGAGATGATGGGGCGTCCTTTCCCCACGAGCCATGTGGTGATGTTTCTGGACCCTGGGATGTTCGCGGGCGAATACTCGGACGCTCTTGGCCTCAACTACGATGGGACCGCTTTCTCGCTGAACCATGGGCATCCTTATCTCGGTCATCCCGCTGGGACCGTAATCCACGAGGTGGCTCATTATTTCTGGATCGGCGCTAGGATTTGGATTGACGAGGGAATGGCCGACACCGCTGTTGCAGCGTTCGGAGAGAGCCTGGGTGTTCCGAGGGATCAGTTGGAGCGCCGCGAGGAAGAGTGTCGTCGTTACGACAACCTCAGCGAGTTGGACCCTGTTGCCGAGGATCTGCCGAGAGTTGACCAGCTTTGCCCGTATTATCTGGGACAGCAGCTGTTCCTGGACTTGAGGGAGACCCTTGGTGTCTCCGATTTTCGGGCTGGCGTGCGTCGTCTTTACGACACCATGTTGGCGAAAAAGGCTCAGGAGGTCCCGCGGTGGTATTGGGCCACGACAGATGACCTTAGGGAAGCTTTCACCGGCAATGAGGTTGCTCAGCAAGTCATTGACCGTCACTGGTACCCGGCAACATCCGGCCCGGTGGTGACCGAATCTCCATTCTTGGGCCGCATGGGCTTGCGGCAGGAAACGATGACGATTCCAGCCTCTGGCGCGGCTGTAGTCAGCGTGGATCCGGACTTGGCGTCGCGTGACGACGACATTTGGTTGCTGGCCTACCGTTGCGACTCATCGTACGGTGACAGTGGTTGTCCCTTACTGGGTACGTCAGCCCGTAACAGCTATGACCTGCCCAAAGGTCCCGACTTCGCGGTGCGGGTGAAGTTCACCGAGGAGGCCGGTCTGGAGCCCGCCGATTTGCGGAGGGTTTGCATAGGCACGGACTGTGATTTCCGTGATCCTTGGCTGCGTCAGGCCGAACCCTCTGGCGACGAATGCGCGGTGCAGCTGTCGTCGCACTGGGATTTCTGGCCTGACCGTGTGATCCGCGGCGGTGGTTGCAACTTCTACGGCACACGCTTCGGCTCGGTCGATTTCGGCGCCGATGGCTCGGAGAAGTTCGTGGTGTACTCCACGGGTGGCAACGGCCACGAGATTGAGATGGTGCCAGTGTACGGTGTGCTCGACGATGCTGCCAATGCTGCTGGTGAGCAGCTTGGTCTCGCGGGCTTGAATGAGCACCGCATGGATGTCGCGGCTGGCGACAGCGACCAGGTGTGGCTGCGCTCCGAGATGGCGGACGACGACGGCAACGTCTGGCTCTTTGTCTACCGCTGTGACGACTCGTTTGACGACGCCGGTTGCCCCTTGGTTGGCCGTGACGCAGTGCGACCATCTTACGACATTGACATCCGTCCGGCTTTTGTGGTGCGTGTCGGCTTCGTGGCCGCTGCGGACGCAGGTCGTTCAACGCTGAACGTTGATTGCTCTGCGGGGTCCAGTTGTAGGCTCACGGCTGTCTTCCGTGATTCCGCTGGCAACAGCCTGCCGGGTACGGCGGAGTTCCATGTGGACCGCGGTGGTCTTGGCCCGGCCGGCCCTACGGCTCTTTCCAGCCAGAGGCGGCACTTGGGTAATTCGGAGACCGGCTACAGCTTCATGGAGACGTTGTGGTTGCCGTCAGGTGGCGGCGTCGTGAACATTGAGGTGGAGCTGCTGGGTGACGGCACGGTGCTCGAGAGAACGGTTGGAGTGTCCTCAAGCGTCGAACGTCTGTCTTCGCGTGTGATGCGCTGCTCGGGTGACGAGAGCACGTGCCACGACGGCGTCTTGGAGTCGGCGTCCACGCTGTCTCGTGGCGACTGGTTCGTGATTGAGGTCATGGGACACGATGCTGCCGGGAGTATCGGGCTGAGTGCTGGTCGGCAGACGCGTACCGCATGTGCTGCGGGGCCGGCGCCGCCTTGGCCGACGATTGCGCTTTCGACCAACGGGCTGCGTTCGTACAACTACGGCACCAGCCAGCGTGCTGACCGCGGGTACGCGGGTTGTGCCTACCAGGTAGCGGATGATGCCTCCTATGGGTCTCACGGTTACACGGTCTCGTTCAACTCCAGCGGTTCGGCACTGAGTGGTTCCGGTTTTGTGACGGTGGGCCGTTCTGCAGGTGACCTGGCGTACTTGGGGATCACCGGCCCGTCCAGGCTGGAGTCGGGTGATACCGGCGATTACCGCGTTTTCGGCTACAACTCCGCCGGACTGCCTGTGACTGTGGATGGCGGCTGCGTAGATGTGACGGTTTCGGGCGCGATTTCCGGTGCCACAGAATGCTTCGTCGAAGGGATTTCCTCGGACGGCAAGGAGTTCACGGTCACGGCGGACGACGACGTGGTGCTGGACACGGACTCATCGGTCGGAGTTGCTCATGGCGACCTTTCGGTGCGGAAGCATGTGCTGGTGGTGCCGGCGGGCGAGGACTCGGTTCCGGCGCCGGTCGTGGGTGATTCCCACATTTCGTCGCTGTCGATTGAGCAGGAGGACACCCAGCTTCGATTGAGCTGGGTCGGCAGTCCGACGGCGGCCTTTGCGAGCATGCGCGCCCAGGTCTGGGTGCAGATCGGCGGCGTCGACGAGTTCCTGCCCGGGTGCCTGGGCGGTGAGCGACACGACGTGTCGACGCACGAGGTCTTCTGCCTGCTGAGCTACGGCCAGTCGGGCGACGTCTATCACGCAGCGGTTGGCTACATCCGCCATGACGGCAGCTCCGTACCGGTCGAAACCGCCGAGTGGGTCCGGCCCTGACGCTGGAGGAATACTCGGGTTCCCGCACTTCAGGGTTTTCCAAGACCTGCTGCGTACCCGGACGGGTTCTCACTCCCACCCGTCCGGGTGCGTTTCCCTGGGTCGGACACTGCTAATGCCTTCAAGCCGGCCTCACGGGCTCGCAGCGGCTGATACGACTTGGCGGAACGTTATCATCCGCCCGACTCTCAACCTGATGGAGGAACTTCGATGATTGCCGCTCTTTCGCCTGAAAAGGCCAGCCGTTTCGTCATCTGGGGCGTTGTCGCCATGCTGGCTTTGGCGTTGGCCTTCGTGCCCGGTTCGGCCGGCGCCCAAGTGCCCGGGCCGCCGGTGCCAGCGAATTTGACCGCCTATCCCGCCAATACCGAGGGCGAGATCATCCTGCACTGGGAAGCCTCTGAGGGGGCGACCCACTACCGCGTCTGCCGCAGGTCAGCGGACGCGTCCGCCAGATGGGGGTGCCTCGACAGACCCGATAACAGCGCTTTGCTGACCGGCCTCCAGGTCGGCACAACCCATTACTTCGCCGTTGCTGCTGAAGGCGAGGACCTGCAGTCCTCCTGGTCTCGGACTGAGGCCATGGTCGATATTCCGGAAGTCAGGCGTTGCCCCGTCACTGGGCTGCCGATACCGGACGGCTATTTGGCGGCAGGGGACGCGACGTCCCACGTCCTGGAGCGAACGTTCACGCTTAAGGGCATTTCGCACCATGCGGCCGTGACGCTGGGCGAGTCCGACTTTCCGCCGTCAGCGGGCCGGCACTTCGTCAAGGCCTGCGGAGCCGTGACGGCTCCGGAAGATGCGGCGGTGCGTTTTCGGCCGGGAATTGACGCCAACCTGTTCACCGACCGTGGCATGGGCTTCGCGGTGGATGATGACCGCGTGACGGATTGGTCAGAGGTCGGCATCGTGCCGGCGGGCGAGTCCCGAGAAGCGTGCGAGGTGTGGGAAGTCCCCGCCGGCTCCGAGGTCGTCCACTACGCGGTCAACAACTGGCTGGAGCATCCGGGCGTCTACCGGGTCGAGCTTTCCCCGGAAATTCCGTAGGTCTTGGGGAATTGGTGGCAGCATTTACCGGCGTCAATTTTCGTCTTTCAACGCGCACACGAAAATGGCCACCCTTATTGCGGGTGGCCCTCGGGAACGGCAGGGTGATGCCCTGCCCTCGAAGCGGGCCGGAGTTTACGGACACTGCATCAGTGAGTCAACAGCTTTCAAATCGGTCGAGTTCAGGCATTTCGCCGGCAGCTGACATCGCCGTCAGGCAGTGCCCGTCGCCTCTTCGTCAACTGCGCGTAGAACCGTGCCAGTTTCGGCCGGAAACGGCCCCCGGGCGCGTTTTAGCGGCCTTGAGGCGGAATTGCACTGCTGACGTGGATTGGGGCGCTGTGGCGTCGAACCTGGTCGCCTTGTCGCCAGGGCTGCCGGCGTTGCCGTCGTGGAAGGCGTGGTGACGGTCTGTGCCTCAGCGGGACAACGGGGGTCGGAAAATCCGTATAGATACGTTTCGCCGGTGGTCTGGTGGGACATCGGGCGCGAAAAATCCGTATAAGCGCGTTCTGGCGGTGGTCCGAGTGGCCCAGCGGCAGAAAGGGTTTTCGGGTGGTTGTGGACGAAAACCGAGAGGGTGGAGCCTCAGTTAATCGTCTGGTCTGCTGCCGCTGCCGCAGTCATCGCCCAAGGGCTGGGCGGGTAAGAACACGGCCATTGTGGCGGTGCAAACGATGGTCTGGGTCCCTAACGGCATCGCGGCGGGGCGGCGGCGGTGGACATGACGTGGTTGTGGTCGCTGTCGCGCAGGAGGTGGTACGGGCGCCCGTCCAGATGGTCGACGGGCAAAAATCGGCTGAAGCCGCCGCCAAGAAGAACGGCGGCTTCTTCGGCAAGGTCAACGATTGCTGGTCAGTGGTTGGGTTTGCTGGTTTGCCCGGTGTGGCGGCGTTACGCGGCGTCGGTCGGAAGCCGGTCCAAAAGGGCCTGCCCGTGGAACGAGAGCAGCTTGCCGGCCGCCTCAACGGCCGACGCGGCGGTCTTCTGGAGCCGCTCGGGGTCGTCAGCCTCGAAGGTGAGAGCCAAGACCTCGAGGTCGATCTGCTCCATGAACGGCTCCTTGACCGTCTCTCCGTCGGCGGTCAGCATCTTGACTTCCCGCCAGACGTCGAGCGTGCGGCTGGTGAGTTCCCGGACTTTGTCGGGGTGGGGTTTGTCCTCCGGATCGTCGGGGAGGGGGCTGCGGCCAGCGCGTGGGCCATGGCGCGCACCTTTTCGAGGCCGTGGACGGCGCCGCACACTTCGTGGCCCAGGCTGTCCGACATCTCGGCGGTTCGGTAGTTGTGCTCCTCGTTCTTTGCGAGGGTTGGCGTGATGGTGGTTGTGCTCAAGGTTCTTCTCCTTGCGAGTGTTGGCTTGGTTCGGTTGTTCGCTGACCTTTGCACCCCCCATGACCGGCCGCTCAGATTGCCTCCATGGTGTAACGGCTGGCCGTCGGTTTCGGGCGGTTATGGTGATGCAGTCGGTGCTTTGGAGTGCTTGCGCGCGGGAATGGGGCTGCTTGGATGGAAACGCGTGTCCAAATCGCAATGGGCGAAATCAGCGTGGCGTCGCCTGCGACGGCAGATGCCTCCGTGCCCACGAGTGCTCGTTCGCTCGCCTGCAAGATGGGCACCGGGGACGGTGTTCGCTGATACCGATGAGTTTAGCCACTGTGGCGGCTGTTACGGATTGCCAAAGCGTTGGCGTTCGGCTAGAGTCCAACGAGCCGCAGCCTATAACCCCGTCCCCGAAAGGGGCGTCGCGGCCAACTCAGACGACATGACCCGCACATTGGACGACGCGGGTAGCGGAGCCAGCGACTGAACCAACTCTGTCAATTTTCACCAACTTTGATCATCTAAATCGTGAAATGTTCACGATCTTTGACCGAGATTTTCATGGTCATTGACCACCTTGGGAGCCAGATCGGCGACCATTGCCGCACTTCGATATTGAGGTGCAGCGATGGCGTACCGGGAGGTTTCCAGGATGGAGATAAAAGAGATCATCCGCCGCTGGCAGGCGAGGGAGGGCCCAGGGCAGATTGCCTTTGGGACTGGGCTGTCCCGTAATACGGTGCGGAAGTACCTGGCGGCGGCTCAGGCCGAGGGCATTGCCCAGGACGGACCGGCGCCCACCGAGGATCAGCTGAGCCGACTGGCGACGATCAGCCTGTCGGGACCGCGGCGGGCAGCGACACCCAGGCAGGACCAGTTGGAGCCGTGGGCGGACCAGATCTACCAGTGGATCACCAAAGACCGGCTGCAGATGACCCGCATCCACGAGCTGCTGGCCATGCGGGGATGCCAGGTGTCGTATCCGTCGCTGCGCCGTTTCATCGTCAACCGCAACTGGCGGCGTCGCAGCAAGACCACGGTGCGGATGGCGGACACGCCACCGGGAGAGGTGGCTGAGGCCGACTTCGGCCGCTTGGGCATGATCACCGACCCGGCCACCGGCAAGCGCAAGGCGGTCTGGGCCATGGTCATCGTGATGTGCCATTCCCGCCACTGTTTCGTCTGGCCCATGATGCAGCACAAGCTTCCGGACGTGATCGCCGGTTTGGAGGCGGCATGGGCCTTCTTCGGCGGCATGCCCAAGTATCTGGTCATCGATAATTTCCCCGCCGCGGTGGTGGGCACCGACCCACTGCATCCCGTCCTCACCAGGGGCTTTCTGGAGTACGCCCAGCATCGGGGCTTCATACCTGATCCGGCCCGCAAAGGTCATCCCCAGGACAAACCCAAGGTGGAACGCAAGGTGCCCTACGCCCGCGAGCGCTTCTACAAGGGCGCCGATTTCGACGACTTCACCCACGTGCGTGCTGCCGCTCCCAAGTGGTGCCTGGAGGTCGCCGGAATGCGCATCCACGGCACCACCTACAAGAAACCACTGGTGGTCTTCCAGGACGAGGAGCGACACACCCTGATCCCCTGGGACGGCGTGCCTTACGAGATCGCCAACTGGCGCACCAACACCGTCCATGAAGATCATCACATCAAGTGCCTGGACGCACTCTACTCGGTGCCGTACCACCTCTGCCGACCCGGCCGGAAGGTGGAGGTCAAAGTGGACAGCAAGCTGGTGCGCATCTACTACCGCGGTCAGCTCATCAAGACCCATCCGCGCCAGCCCAAGGGCGGCCGCTCCACCGACATCGCTGACTACCCTCCCAAGATCGCCCCCTACACCACCAGGGCTCCGGACGGGCTCAAGCGTGCGGCCGCCAAACTGGGAACCGCCGTGGGCGAATTCGCCCAACGCCTCTTCGAAGGTGATCACCCCTGGTCCAAGATCAGGCAGGGACATAAGCTGCTGGGTCTGGGCGATCGCTACACCGCCCAGCGCTTGAACGCCGCCTGTCAGCGGGCCCTCGACGTCGATCTCATCGACGTCTACCGCGTGGAGCGCATCCTGGTCCAGGCTCTGGAAGAGGAGACCACTCCCCAACTGCCTCTGCCCCTGTCAACCGGCCGCTTCGCCCGGCCCGGCTCCGTCTTTGCCCAAAGCGATCCGTACCGCCGGAAGTCGGCCTGAGGAGATTATACCCATGACACGCGTAACCGACCTTACCCCGCTGCTCAAGCAACTCCGCCTGGGGCAAATGGCGGCCACCTTGCCCGAGCGCATCGCCCTGGCCCGCAGGGAACAGCTGGACTACGCCTCCTTCCTGGAGATCATCTTCAGCGACGAGGTCAACCGTCGCGCCCACCGCCGCATCGAAGTCCGCCTCAACGGCGCCGGTTTCCAGGAGACCTGTCGGCTGGAAGACTTCGACTGGTCGGCGTCGATCACTCTAGACCGTCGCCTACTGGACGCCGTCTTCTCCCTGGAGTTTCTGGACAAGCACGAGCACGTCCTTCTGGTGGGACCCGCCGGCGTGGGCAAGAGCTTTCTGGCTCAGGCCCTGGGCTACTCGGCCGTCCGCGCCGGACACACCGTCCGCTTCAGCCACGCCGACGACTTTTTCAGGGCCATGGCTCAGGCCAGAGTGGACAACTCCCTGGACCGTGCTTTCCGGTCCTTCATCACCCCAGATTTGCTCATTCTCGACGACCTGGGGCTCCACCGGCTCACCCCACAACAGTCTGCTGATTTGTACGACCTCATCCTCAACCGACACCGGTCCTCCAGCTTCGTCATCACCAGCAATCGGGCCGTCGAAGAATGGCTCAGCCTCTTCGATGATCCCATCCTCGGCAACAGCGCCCTGGACCGGCTGGCCAACGCCAGCTACCAGATCGTCATAGAGGGCACCAGCTACCGGGAACGACTGTCCCCACACCGCGCCCTCCTCAGCAACGAAGGAGGTGATTGACCGGCAAACGACAACCTGATATTTGTCTAATCGCTCCGCTCCCAAGGTGGTCAAAGACCGTGACAATCTCTGTTGCTGTTCTACGATTCTGTCATCCAATAACTGGTCAGCGAAAATGTCCTTCTCATGAAGGACGTTACGTTGAATCAAAAAGAACAAGCCAGACTCTCCGTGCTCAACTCCGTTTTGGAATATCAGGTTCCCGTCGCTCAGGCCGCCGAGGTGCTGGGGGTGAGCCTACGCCACGCCCGCCGGATGCTGGCGGCCTATCGGGAGCATGGTGCCGCTGCGCTGGCCCACGGCAACCGCGGCCGCCGTCCCCACAACGCCACTCTGCCCACCGAGGCTGCGGTCGTGGTGGAGTTGGCCACCCAGCGGTACGAAGGCGCCAACCACACCCACCTCACCGAGTTGCTCAGGGAGAGGGAGGGCATCGAGTTGAGCCGGCCCACGGTGCGGCGCATTCTCGCCAAAGCGGGTATCGGCAGTCCCCGCAGCCGGCGCTCGCCACAACACCGGTTTCGCCGCCAGCGGATGCCACAGGCTGGGATGCTGGTGCAGCTGGACGGCAGCCATCACGCCTGGTTGGAGGACCGAGGCCCCAAGTTCGCTCTGCTGCTGGCGGTGGACGACGCCACCAGCGCCGTGGTCAACGCGGTGTTTTGCACCAGCGAAACTACTGCCGGCTACTTCACGTTGCTGGAGGGCCTGATCGAGGGTTGGGGCATCCCCCTGGCGCTGTACAGCGACCGCCACGCGGTATTCAAGCACAACGCCCGCAAGCCGGAGACCGCTGCGGAAGCCACCCAGTTCACCCGGTCCCTGCAGGAGTTGGGGATCCGGCAGATCTTCGCCCGCTCGCCCCAGGCCAAGGGCCGGGTGGAACGGGCCGCTGGAACCTTCCAGGACCGGCTGGTAACCGAACTGCGCCTGGCCGATGCTCGCACCATCGACCAGGCCACGGCGGTGCTGCGGGACTTCCTGCCCCGCTACAACGCCCGCTTCGCGGTGCAGCCCGAGCATCCAGAACCGGCCTATCGCCCGGCGTACCCCGATCTGTGCTTGGCGGAAATCCTGTGCTTCAAGGACACCCGCAAGGTCGCCCGGGACAATACGGTGAAGTACAACTGGCGGGTCCTGCAACTGCTGCCCGATGAGCACCGTACGAGCTACGCCGGCCTGCGGGTGGAAGTGCTGGAACGACCCGACAGCCAACTCATCGTCAGGTACGAAGGTCGTCGCGTCGCCACCCAGGAACCGCCGCCGCGGATGGGCGCCCTGTGGGCTGGGGTAACCGCCTGGTCACCGGGACCGGAACTCAAACGCGTCGTCAGCAGCGTGGGTGATCACCACATCAGCAGGTCCCAGCAGCGCCGTCTGGCCACCTTGGAACCGATACGTCCGGCCGAGGCTACGACCAAGCGCGGCACCAAGAAGAACGCGGGTGAGAAGGACACCTCCAGCAACGTATCCAGCCCCTGGGAGCGTACGCCCACGCCCACTCAGGTGGCTCGGTGGAAGGCGATCCAGAAGGGCCGGCTGAAGGGCCTGTCTCTGCGGGCCATCTCTCGAGAACTGGGCATATCCCGTGTAACTGTCCGCAAGTACGTCTACGCCGAGAAACCGCCGACGAAGAAACTCAGCGCCAAAGAACGCGCCAAGCTTCAGGCGCTACGCAAAACCACCACTGCAGCCAACTAGCCGTGCGGACATTTTTGCTTTCCATTTAACAGGACGGAATCGCTGGACAACAACAAATCTCGGTCAATGACGCTGAAAATTCACACCAACTCGTCTCCGGCCTAGCACCACGATGGCACCACCGCACAGTGATGATGGCGGTAAACGGCCTCAGGAGGACAATGTGACCATAGACCTGGAAGAGCAACTGGCGGAAACCGTCGGCGTGGTGCGCGGCCGTATACGTGATCACAAGGAGCGACTAAAGGATGACGAATGGGTTACTCGCGTTGCGCTGGTTGATCCCGTATTGCGGACGCTGGGGTGGGAGGTTGGCGACCTGGAACTGGTGGAGGTGGAGCACAATTACAGCCGCGGCAAACAGAACGTGGATTACGCTTTGTGGGCAGAACCGCTGTCGCGGCAGCGGGTCCAAAAGCCGGCGGGGTTGGTTGAAGCCAAGAAGCTCTCTGACCCGTTGAAGTACGGGGACCACAAGGATCAGGTTGACAAGTACCGTTATTACACGCCTTGCGTGGCGCTGACGAACGGCGACTTGTGGAAGGTCTACAGGACGGCTCCCGTTGATTTCGATGAAGGCGCGTTTCTCGAATTCCGTATCACAGTGCCGGGGGATGGTCCTGTCGGTGAGCTGATTGAGCTGCAGACAATGCTGGCAGAATCAGATTGGACGCTGCCGCCGGAAGGGTTGGGCTGGGTACCTCTGGGTGCTTTTAAGCCTCCAAAAGCCAAGAAAACAAGGTGGTGGCAATCTGCCACTGAGCGGCGACCGAAGGCGATAAAATTCCCGGGATCCGATGGAATGCCCGTTGAGCGGTGGTCCGAGATTTTGGTGCATACCGCCAATTGGCTGTTTGCCGAGGGGTTCCTTGCTGGCGACCGAACAATTGCGAGGCCAGGAAACAGAGCCACGGCTCCTCTTGTTACTTCAAACGAACCTCCGCCGGAGCAAAGGGGTTATTGGGAGCGCATTGGCTGCTCCTCCTCCCACGTATATGCGCCTCGTGCGGTGGACGACGTCCTCAAATGCGTGAAGCACTTATTGGGCGAATGTTGTCGGAATCTGGATGAGGTGTACTTGCAGGGACAGTAGCACAAATGCTGACGTGCTGGAACCGCCCTGAATGCCAAACCAACTTCAACGACCACAGGATTCAGTCCCTCAGTCCCGTGAGCAATCAGCCAACACCTCTTCGGAGAAGTTTCACTGCTCGATACCCACCGCTACCTGAACGGTCAACCTGTACCGGGACGCCAGCGAATTTCAATCCTCACCCGCCCCGAAGGGCGGGTGCTACCGCCGACCGCTACAACGCGGCCGCGCCGGTTACGCAGCTGTTTCAATCCTCACCCGCCCCGAAGGGCGGGTGCTACCGGACGCGCCGCTCTTCTGGCGTTCTACGACGAGGCTGAAAGCTTCCTGTTCCGTGCTGGTGGTCATCGTGTGAGGACTCCGCGGGTAGAGCCTTGCGGCTCACTGGTATCCTCATTGTAGCCGCTGGTCGATGTTGGGCCAATCCTTGTGCTGGGGCTACGGAGGGCCCTCTGTCATTCGCGTGGGAACATTCCGTCCGTGGGCGGCAAGGGTGCCCGGGGCAGCGAGACGCGGAGTTTCGGGGCATCTGGTGGTGCTGGTGCTGTGCGAGCCTTCCGCATCATCCAGTTTCGTGTCGGCGGCGGACGGGAAGTCGAGCAGCATGGTGCTCTGGTGTCCTTCATTTACAAGGCAGACCCGCTGGCCGTGGTGTGAAGGGAGGCTGCCGTCGTGTCGTTCCGCGAGCGGGGCGACGCGCCGCCGGGATCCGCGGCGGGACTACGCGAGCAGCATGAACGTCGAGAGCGGCATGGCGACGATGCGCAGGTCGTCGACGGCCATCGTGTCCGCCCGGGTGATGAGCAGCCCGAATGGAGCGCGATTGATCGGCCTTTCGACGAACGCCGTGATGCCCCGTGGGCGACATACGGGATCAATGATTCGCTGGGATTTAACCTACACGGGGATTTGCTGGTCGCCGACTCTGAACACGATGCCAGTGCAATGGCCCCATGAAGAGGAGCTTGAGACCCTCGGAAGCTTTTGTGCTGGTCGCAATCAGGCCGTCGCTTTCACTACGGTACAGCGTAACCAGAGGCATTTAAGTCGTGCTCGAGCATTATGACCTGGACTGATGCGAATTGCACTACAGCGCGGGAGCCTCCATACGTAAACTCCTTGTCGGTTCGCGCCAAAGAAAGGCTGGATTTCCGTGGAATCACCGGTTCGCCAGAAATTCCAATATCCGGCCGAGATGGCCGACACGGGCTTGTAATTCACGGGCATCGTCGAGCAACGCCTGAATTCCGTCGTCGACCAGTTCTACTGTCTCGCCGTCGTGTTCGATTTGCAGGCGTGAACCCGGGTCTTTGCCGCGGTCAGTGTCGTCGCCTCCGATAGCGAATGTGGTCAAACCCACCTGCACTAATTGCCCATGGGCAAGCGCATTCCGTCTTGCCCGAGTTTTGTCGAACGCATCAATGATGGCGTCGATGCACTCATCCATCGCTTGTCCACCATCGGCTGATTTGGCCGACGCTGACTCCACAATAGCCGCTTGGTGTTTTTTCAGGCGTTCTACATCCGCTGATAGGTTGCTGCGCGGATTATGACCGGGCACGTTCACCATCATTGCCCGCAGGTTGTTCTCAGCCAGCGCGTAGCCGATCAAAATCTCTCCGACCGCGTTGGTCACGTCTGGGCTTACGGCCGAAACGATGTTTGGCGAACGGGCCAAGAACGCCCCGGACTTAATTTCCATGTCGAACACTATTTTACGAAGACACGGGGTAGTAATTCCCGTGTTTATGCCACAGTTCCCACAAAGGTAGTGGCAATCCTCGCTGGGATGGTCGTCGGGGCCAGCGTTGCATTTCATGTGCTGTGTGTTCCAGCCGCACGATGGGCAAAAATCAGGGCCATCGGAACTCTCTGGAAGTTCGACTCCGAACGTATGGAAACGGTATTCGACACGGTGAGCCATTTCGTCTTCATTGTGGTAGATGGTCGCATGGACGTCCTGACACAGTTCGTTATCGGCGAATACTCGATCAATTTGCGCCTTCAAATCCTGGGAGTTCACGTAGTGCCCTTCCCCGTAGGAGGAATAGGCAACCCAGTTGAATTTGTCTCCTTCCGCTCCACGCTCGACGCTTTCGGCGTTGGCGTAATTCCCCGGCGCCATGTAGCCGTGCAGAGCGGATGGAAGCGGTCCGTAAGGCTGGGATTCCAGTCCGTTGGCGGTACCGAGCATGGCAAGGATGGCTTCTTTCGTTTCCTGCATCGTCATCGTCATTTTCGATTCCTCGGGTCAGCGTTGTCGTTTCAATCGAAAGATCGAGCACCGGCACGCGCCAAGGCTTGATGCGGGGTTTGGCCCTCGACCTAGGGGCGGGACCCGCTAATGCTTCGGACGGCAGCGGGCAGTTGCCCCGGCTGGGCAGCCAGATGGTGGCTTCCATCTCGGCGCCGGCGGGCTCATCGAGCCTGACGCCGACGGCATCCGCCAAATCCCTGGCGTCGGCGCAACGGGGATGTCGTCCGTCGGTTGCGTGGTCGGACTGCGACGGTTGGTCGGAGTCCTCTCCCCAAAGGCTCAGTTGTGCGGCGTGGATTACGATCATGGCGGCTTTCTCTCTGCAAGTTTTACTACGCGGGATGTGCCGGGGGAAGGGGTTGTCCAAGATGAGACCGCAGGATCTGCGCCGGTTTCGACCGGAAGCAGTGACTGGGCGCTCTGCTGCTCCACGTGGTGTTCGGATGCCTCCGGGTGCATTGAGGGCGTGTGCTGACACAAGCAGCGTCGTATCCACAGCTCCAGACGCTGGTCCGGTGCGGGGGTGGTTGCGGTACGGGATTGTGGACAGACCGCAAACTCGAGGCGTTGTATGATGGATTAGCGGAACAGTGATGCGTCCTTGGTGCGCAGGCCGTTGGTCCCGACACCAGGGCGCATCTCAGGCCTGCATTGTCGACCTGCACATGGGCGACGATCTGCGATGAAACTTCTTGGTTTGATGACGCGGGGAGCCACGCGAAGTTGCACGCCAAACCGGTTCGTGTCGCGTGCTACTACGTTTTCGCAGCTGGCCACGTTCGTAGGCGTCGGGCGTTTGAGATCGGTTCGCTCCGCAGTTTGTGGGTCAACAGGCAATTTTCGAAAAGTGGCATACTCTTTCTGATGGGAGTTGCCCATTCGGACAGTCAGTGCAGGGCGGTGGTTTCAAACGCTCTCCGATGTGAGTCTTGATCATCGGCGCAGTTTCTCAGGCTGTTTTCCTTTGATGGGTTTAGTATCATTGTTCCGGGCCCAGACTACGGTTTTCCCCTGTCATGGAGGTTTTCGAATGGCTTCTGATCTTTCCAGCATCAACGCGGCTACTGAGTTCGCTGTGCCGCTGGCCAAGGCCTTGTCGTCGTTGTTCGTTCGCGGGCCGGCGATCGACGTGGTTACGGCCGTAACGCCCGTGTGGTCTCTGGGTTTCGCTGGGGCTGACGCGGCGGTTGGCTCGGCAAGTGATCGCGGTCGGTTGTTGGGTCACGGCCCTGAGGCCTTGAGTAGTCTGACCACGGCAGACCATGTAGCTCGCATAGCCATGCTACATCCAGATGACCGGTTGGCATACTTGGCTGGCATCGGTTTTTCCGATAATGACGTGGCCGAGTCGGCTCAAATCGTAGATCGATGGCTCGACATATCTAAGCCGTCGCTGGAGGAAGTAGCTGGGAAGGCATTTGGATCCGGTGAGGGTCTTGACTGGATCATGGGCGAGTGGCGAGGAATGGGGCCTTACGAGGAGCTTGACGTGCTGATACGGGAGAGTGGCCTTCCCCAGTCAGAACCGTTGGTTTGCTATGCGGTTTGCTCGGCTACCGAACTCGCGTTGTCGATGCTGATGTTGCTACAGATTGACGACGGTGCGGAGCCGGTGTTGGGAGGCTCGGACATCGATTGGGGTGCGGAGGATGAGCGTATTGCGTCATTGGGATTGATCGACGAGGTCTCTCAGTGGCCGGAGTGACGCAAGGCGGAGTGTATCGGTGCGACTTTGGTCCCACAGTCGGGCGGGAACTTTCGAGTCGTCGCAATGCCCTGGTGCTGAGCGGCGCCGATGTGCACAGCGTTGGCCGGGTGGCGATAGTGGTTCCCACCTCTGCTCGGGAGCCCCGTAGGGAAGTAAGGGCCTGGCATCGTCGGGTCGCGCAGACGGGAAGTTGGGCTTCGATTCGACAGGTTAAAGCGATCCCGTTACGGTTATTGGACCCGGCATCCTTTGAGGGTTTCGCTGATCGGGAAGAACTCAGAGACATTCGGCAACGGATGGTCTGGTACTCGTTGGCGGCTGCCCGGATGACCAGGTTGACGTTCGACGGTGGCGTGGTGGCCCTGCGTCCTGGCAGCCTGTTGACGATTGATCTCGGTCCTGGCGGTGGAGATGACGGGCTACGGGTGGTGCTTGGCAGTTGTCGGCCCGACGGGATGGCCAACGTCTTCGTCGTTTCTGACCGGCGGCGTCCGCGGTCGACGCTTGCGGTGAACGTGGATGGTCCGGGCGGGCCGTTGACCGTTCTGCCGCATCAGGTGCGCACGGTGGATTTGGATCGCCGGTTGCTGTCGGTGGATGGGATGCTGGACATCTGGTCTGTGGTCGCCGTCAAGTGTCGGTTCTTTGACCTGATTGCGCTTGAGACAACCTGACAGTAAAACCGTGGGATAGTCCGGGTTTCTCGGCGAATTCACTGGGTTGTTGCCTCGGCTGGGCAGCCAGATTGTGGCTTTTGCCTCGGCACCGGCGAGGCCATCGTTCGTAACGTCGACGGCATCCGCCAAATCCCTGGTGTCGGCGCAACGGGGATGGCGTCCGTCGGGCGCGTAGTCGGACTGCGAGGGTTGGTTGGAGTCCTCCGCCCAGAGGGTCAGTTGTCCGGCCAGTTGTGCGGCGTGGATGATGATCATGGCGGCTTTCTTTACGTGAGTTTTACTACGTGACAAGTACCGTTGGAAAGTGGGTTGGAGGTAGTGGGGCTGCGGGCCCTGTCTCAAATCGGCCACAAAGGCTTCTGGTCAAGCGCTGGGGTCGTGGATGACGTCGACGGTCAGCAGGCGCTCCTGCGATCGTTCGACGCGCGCCGACTTGGGCAGCGGCCGTCCAACTGCACTGGAATTTGGTCGCCGGAATCCGCGATGCCGCCCGTGTGGTTTTATAATCAGACAGGAGAGTTCTGGGAAGCCAGGATTGAGTAGCACGACCTCAGGCTTTGCGACGGCGTTGAGGAGAGTCGCCGGTGGGGTTTAGGATTACGACTGGTTGCACTACAGGCGGGTATTGCCCACAGATTCAGCAACTGCAAGGAGGGGGTTCTCGTGGCCGATCTAAAGAAAAGCCTTTTCGTTCCCCGAGTTCCGTCGGAGAGACTCAACCCGCACTTCACGTCATTGGTCGATGCTCCAAGTGATCACCCCACCCGAAATATGCTGGACCTGATCTACCAGCACTTCGACGACCCGGACGGCAATTTTTTGGAGCAGTTTCAAACCACGGGTTTTGATGCCCGGTTTTTTGAGCTATATCTGTTCGCGTATTTTTCCAAGTCTGGGTTTGACGTAGACAGAACCCATGGAAGCCCAGATTTCATGGTGACTCGCGACGGCGTCACAGTCTCGGTCGAAGCGACTACTGTGAATCCTTCTGAAGGAAATCTGTTCGCCGGGCCATCTCTGCCTTCCAGGCTTGACTCAATGGAGTTGGAGCACTTCCAGGCCGAAGAGGTGCCCATCAGGTTTGGGAGTCCGCTGTTTTCAAAGCTGCAGAATCGGTATTGGGAGTTGGAACATTGCGAAGGTCGGCCTCTCGTCCTGGCCATCCAGGCGTTCTTCAATGAAGAGGCGCTGGCCCTGTCGGACAGCGGGCTCGCCCAGTATCTTTACGGCCAACGAATGTCAGCCGGTTGGACCACTGAGGGAAACTTGGAAATCCACCGGGACGTTGTTGAATCCCACACATATGGGAACAAGGTAATCCCCTCGAACTTTTTCGGGCAACCGGACACGGAGCACGTCAGCGCAGTAGTGTTCTCCAATAGTGGCACTCATGCCAAGTTCACGCGGATGGGTTATCAGCAGGGCTTCGGAGTCGAACATTTCGATGTCTCCAGGTTCGGTTACTGTCAAAATCCAGACCCTGACGCGATGGATCCGACCTATTTCGAATACAGTCTCGCCGAGCCTCCTCTGGTTGAGTCCTGGGGCCAAGGCTTGGTAGTTCACCACAATCCTAACGCACTGTTCCCGATTCCTCGAGGCTATTTCCCTGAAGCTCTTGAAGGGTACATCGAAGATGGCGTGTACAAAACGGAAAGTCCCTACTGGCACCCATTCTCGTCTAGGACTCGGATCATACAGTTTGCGGACCCTGAGAACCGGCCTCACAGAGTTCACAGAGTGCATATTGGCGCTATCTCAAAGAGCGATTTTGAAGAAATGTGCGGTTTCGCAGTTCCAGAAACGAACCCATTTTTGACCCAGGAGGGTTGGTTCATAGATGAGACGGAAAGTTTCTTGGGGGTGGTAGTTCGGCACAAGGTCGATCAGGACTGGGGCTACGTTATCCTGGCGAGGGACGAAAACTTCCAATTCCGCGCTATTGAAGCAGCTGCTTCCAAGTCGTCGAGGCTGGTGGCTCGGCGGGAATTGCAGTTCGCCGTTTCGGCTCTGCTTGCGGGAGCACAACGGATTTTCCCGCAAGGCCAAACGGAACTGATGTGAACAATCTGAGCGAATGCCGCAAGTGCGTGCTCAGATCCCCAATCAAGGAGGCTGGCCTTTTCCCAATGGGTCCGGAGACCTTCGAGTCCTGCGCTGCCCTTTGGACGAATCAGGTCTAGGTCACGCAACTTACCGTGTGCGAAGATGTAGCGCGCCGCCAACCGCAGAAGAGGGACCGACAACTTCTACTTGGAGATACCACGGACCGCTCCGTGCCGAGACGTCCTGACTCAAGCGGAGGCGTTGTATCTTGTGTCGGTCCTAGTGCAAACGATCAGAGACCCGCCCGCAACAGATAGCTCTGGCTAGTCAGGAACACCCATGGCATAGCCCACTGAGCCGAAGGAGGCCCGACTATGGTCAACCGCAACCAGCATGAATTCAGAGGGATAGGGCGACTGCTATGGAACGCCGGCTTCAGGCCCAACCACCAGTGCTACTGTGGCTGCGGAGGCCCGGCCAACGACAACCGCTATTTCTCACCAAATGGCGGTCACGACCGCAGGCTCGATGTCGCCTTTCTCCAGAACCAATGTCCCGAGGTTTCGGCGCTGCTGAAACGAGCCATCAGAATCCACATAGCTGACCGAGAAGACAATCCCATGCCAGACGCCTAATCGCTGCAATCTGCCAAGGTTCGCACCGGTGAACGGCGAACCAACCGCGGTGCGCATGCCGCCTTCAGCGAGGTTGAACCATGCCTGAACTCCACGAGCTTTCAGTGGCGGAAGCCGCCGCGCAGATCCGCGAAGGGACCCTGTCTCCGGTGGCGTTGGCGGAGTCGCTGCTGGCGCGCATCGACGCCCTGGACGGCGACCTGCGTGCTTGGGTCACCATCAACCGGGACGCGGTGTTGTCGGCGGCCCGACAGCGGGAGGCGGAAGTGCAGCGGGGCGATCCGCTGGGCCTGATCCACGGCGTCCCCGTGGGCCTGAAGGACATTTTCTACACTGAGGGCATGCTCACCGCGTGCGGCTCAAAGGTGAACGCCGACTTTGTGCCGGAGTTCGATGCCACATCGGTGGCGAAAATCAGGGCGGCCGGCGGCATCATTCTGGGCAAGACGGTCACCACCGAGTTCGCATCGAGCGACCCGTCGCCGACGCGCAACCCGTGGAACCTGGAGCACACCCCAGGCGGCTCCAGCAGCGGATCGTGCGCGGCGGTGGCGGCGCTGGGCTCGCAGACCGCCGGTTCGACGTGCCGGCCGGCGGGCTACAACGGCATCGTGGGCGTGAAGCCCACCTACGGGCGCATCTCACGGTACGGGGTGGCTCCGTTGAGCTGGTCGCTGGACCATGTGGGCATCCTGACCCGAACGGTGGCTGACGCTGCCCTGATGTTGATGGTCCTCAGCGGCGCGGACGACCATGACTCCGGCAGCCTGCGCGAAGCGGTGCCAGACTTCATGGCGCAGATGGCCGAGAATGACCGGCCGCCGCGCATCGGGCTGGTGCGGCAGTTTTACGAGGACTACGCCACGCCGGAGATGTGGGCGCACACCGAGGCCGTGGCCAACCAGCTGGCAGAGGCCGGGGCTGAAGTCGAGGAAATACCTTTGCCGGACAGCTTCGCCGTGGTGCACAGCCTCCGGAGCATCGTGTCGAGCGTCGAGTGCGCGGCAGTCCACGAGGTCAATCACCGCGTTCGCGCCGCCGACTACGGCCCGCGGATACGCGCCAGCATGGAGATGGGCACGATCATGCCTACATCGGCGTACCTGAAGGCGCAGCGGCTGCGGCGGCACTTCCGCGCCGACTTCAGCGAGATGGTCGCCAGGGTCGATGTCGTGATGACGCCGGCGATGCCGGCTCCGGCTCCGCCCGGCCTGAGTACCACCGGTGATGCGGCGTTCCAGGTGCCGTGGACGGCAGCCGGGTTGCCTACGGTGGTGGCCTCGACGGGCCTGAGCGAGTTGGGCATGCCCATGGCGGTGCAGTTCGGTGGGCCGTGGGCGCAGGAGGACAGGGTCCTGGGCGCGGCGCAGTGGTGCGAGCGAATCGCTGGGTTGGAAGAGGCGCCGCCCGATTCTTGATGCTGATGAGTGATAGAGAGGATACATGACCACGAAACTCTTCATGGGATTTGACCCGGGCGGTGCAGGAAGCAGCCGGGGGTGCATAGCAGGCTGTAGGGGCCACTTCGGGTGGAGTGTATGCTGCGAGAGTGCTCATGGGATCGTAGGGCGCCTCGACAACGGTTTGTCAACAGATGCTTGGGGTGCTGTAAAGCGGGTCAAAGCTGTAATCGAGGCCCAATTCCCTGAAGGCAATTGCCTCGTCGTGGCCGCGGGCATTGACGTTCCGCTACTTTGGAATAAGAAGGGTGATAATAAAGGCACCAGAAATGCTGACATCGTACTCCGACAAGCGTTGAATGACACCGGGTTTCCAAGGCGAAGTGTGGGCGGTACGGTTCAGGCTATCAATAGTCTGCGCGGGGCGGACGTGGTACAAGGTCTGTTGGTGGCAAGGCATCTCAGGGAAAAGTGGGATCTGATGATTACGGAGTCCCACCCCAAAGCGTTTCATCACTTGCTGTTTCGTGTCAATCACCCTCAATTGGAAGCGATGGTTTCTCCCTTGACGATGGACTTGCTACCGCATGACCGTAACAATTGCGAAAGTCAGCACGAAATAGACGCCACCATGGGTGCGATCACTGCGTGGGCAGCGATAAGATGCCGGCACGATGGGCACTGGCGAAACCTCTACACAGGCGACCTCAATCTATTCAACCCGTCTGGCGTACCCGTTAGTTACTGGATGCCTATCCCTTAACGGTGCCCGCAGTCCCGCCAACAACAGCAGGCAACAGATCAGTAGCAGAGCCACCAGTAGTGGTTGCAGACGGTCGGTGGTGGTCGCTGTGTTCCGGTACCCCTGCTGATCCAAACGTAGTACCAGCCGCTCTCACCGTTCGCGTCGCGAAATCGCTTGCTCAATTCCCTCGTCGGTTGACGTCCGACGAGGGAATTGGATACCCTTAACAGGTACACCCCCTGTCCGCTTCGGCAACAGGGCGCGAGGCCGCCAGATGGCAGCCTCGGCTTTTCGTGGAAAGTACTCCATTCGCGCCAACGTCTGCATTTTGCTGTCGTCAAGACCGCTCGAGGTCACGGAGGGCAGATTCGAGGGTCAGCCGTTCGATGGTCGCATGAACTGCGGCTGGGTTGAGGTTATCGCCCGCGAGGTGGCTGCTGGCCAGTGCCGATTCGGTGAGGTTCCGGATGTGGGTTTCCAAGAGGAGTGGCAGAGCACCGGTGGTTGGGTTGGCGCAATCTTCAGAGCCCATGCCGGAGCCTTCCTGCTCGGTGCTGGCAGCAACGCCAGAGCACTCCGTGGAAAAGGGCCATTTGGCTGGCGGGTGTCCTCATTTTATCCATCGGCGAAGAATGGGCCAAATTCCTGCGCTGGAGCCACGGAGAGGGCCTCTGCTGCTCCCAGGGTACATTTTGTTCGGTGGGTCCCAAGGGGCCGGGGAGACGCCGGGATGCGGCAACTGCTTGGTGCTGGTGGTCGTTGCGACTCCCGTGACACGCTTTGCCTCCTGGGAGTCACTGGTCGTGTTTGCGACTGCTACTGAGCTGACCCGCGACGGTGTTGCGCTGTACCTGCGGGTGGTGCGGTGGAATAGGACGCGTCGAGTACGGCTCCGGCGCGCTACGGACGTGGTTCCCCGTGACGAAGGCGAGGCTTGGGTTCTGTGTCGGCCGGTGACCACCATTGCCGCCGACTTCAGAACGGGATGGTGGCTCGGACCAGGGTACCCTGTCGGAACGTGGTCTCGGTGATCTCCGGTTCGGCCGTGCCGTACATGGTGAGAAGTCCGGTGCCCGAGTGCATCTGGAGTTTGCGGCTTGGGCGGCGCATCTCGGCCACTGTTATCCATAGTCTGATGCCGCGAGTTGGCGTGCCGGTACTGGAGGTTAGCTCCTGAATGGCAAGTGTGATGGCTTCCTGGTCGGACTGGGTGGTCGGCAGGTTAGTGTTCTGGGCGAGGGTGGCTCTGATGCCCGGTCCGGAGTCCGCGACGACGATGTCGAGGCAGTTGCCCATGCGGTGGGGCATCAGGCGGACGTGGCAGTGGGCGCCGTCGTCGCTCATGCCGTGTTCGGCGGCATTGTTCAGCAGTTCGGAGAATGTTTCGACGGCGGCGCTGCCGATGCTGGCAGCCTCGGGGCGTTGGGCGGTCAGGTTGTGTTCCAGCGTGTTGGCCAGTTCCTGGGCCTCCCGCATGGAGTGGAAGATGGTTGGTTGGAGCAGGTAGGTAGTTTCTTGGTCCATGGTCGAGCTCCTGGTCCATGGTCGAGCTCCTGGTCCATGGTCGAGCTCCTGGTCCGGTTTTTGCACCGCTGGCGTCGTGTGGCGTTGACGTCGGGTTCGGGCTTGATGTCGTCCGGCCGGCACAGTGGGCGCCAGCGACGCGGCGTGGGTCTTGAGCTGCTTATGGAGTTTTTTGTTCACGGTTTTGGATGTTGGTACTAAAACGTCATTTGTTGTGCAAGGCTGGTTTCATCTCTGCGACCAGGTTTCGACCGTTTCTCGGCTGAAGTCTGCATCAAGCAGGCGTGCGTAGACATTCGGACGCCACGCGTCCTGCCTTGGGCCCGACAAATTGGCATTTGTTGGTGTTGTCGCCTTCGGCTACGGTGCGCGATCGTCGCGTGGCAAACCTGCTGCCAGTGGTGTGATGGGAGGCTGTCGCCGCGCCGTTCCGCCAGCGCGGCGGTGACGCGGATGGTCCGTTTGGGCGCGTGTACGACAGTGGTTCGCGCCGGTATCACGCGAGCAGCATGAACGTACAAAGCGGCATGGCGACGATGCGCGGGTCGTCGATGGCCGGCCCGTCCTCCCGCGTGATGAGCAAACCGAATGGCGCACGTTTGGCCGGCTTTTCGACGAACGCCCTGATGCCCCGTGTGTCGCCCACGGGGTCGATGCTTCGGCGGTAGTTGACCCGCACTGGGATTTGCTGGTCGCCAACCTCGATCACGAAGTCTAGGTCAGGTTCTCTGGGCGGCGTCGGCACGCGGTCGGTATCGAGGCCGCGGATGAGGGACGCGGTGGTGCCGAGCACGCTCTGGGCCATGTGCCCTGCCAGCTTCGTGAGTTCTGGGCTTGCGTCCAGCGCGCCAGGCGCGAGGGGGACCCGTTCTCCCAACCAACTCGTGCGTAGCGCATGGTCCGCCAGGCAGATTTTGATGGCGTCCCATGGGTGGTTGAGGTTCAGTACCGGCCAGGGCAGGAGCCGTATCAGCGCGGTGTCGGCCAGAGCCTGCAGGTAGTGGGCGAACTCTTCGAGGTCGGCGTCTTCGCCGGACGAAGGGCTGGCTGTTCGGATAAGTTCGCCGACGGATGTCGTCCGCCCGGCGTACCGGCAGGCGACTTCGAATATCGTCCCGAGCAGCTCGACGTCGCGGTCTTGGCCGTGAGGTCCAGTCAGCATGTCATGCGGCAGCGCCGTCCGGATGACGTCCTCGTTCAGTCGATTGGCGAGTGTCGGCCAATCGGTGTTCGATTGGCGCGGGTCATGGACCACAGGATAGCCGCCACGTTCCGAGAACAGACTGAAGGCTTGGTCGCGAGCCTCCGCGTTTCTGCGCCCGTGTGCAGCCAGCTCTTGCCAGAACTCCAGTCGGTGGAATTGCTCGAAACTTTCTTCCAGCGGGAAATGTTTGACGGGTGCCATGCCCCGAAATTCGGCGATTTCGGAGAGCAACAGAGTGCCGGCTTCGACGGTGGACATACGTCCGGCCAGGCTGTCGTGACTTGGTTCGATCCGCAGGGCGGAGCTGCCGGTGGCGACGCCCTTGACGGCAGAGTGGTCGACGCGGAACTTGAGCTGGTTGCTCTAGTTGCTAACGTGCTGTACCTCGTCAAAGAACAGGTAGGCGGGCCGTCCCTGGTGGGCGAGGCCGTTGAAGGTGGTGGGCGTGATGTTGTACTCGATCTAGGATGTGATGCGCAGGATGGGGTCCAGCATGTCCTCAGTGACCGTGACCTGGTCGAACGGAACCCGGATGATGTGTTGGGGCGGGACGCCCCCGGCCAGCAGGTCGTTGATGATCTGGAACTGCATGGTGGTTTTACCGACCCCACGGGGTCCGGGCACCTCGACGATAGGCGTGATGCCATAGCCCAAGTGTTGGCGGACTTGACCGATGAGATGTCGGCGAGTGACGGGCACCAGCGGCGCAGGCTCGCCTCGCCACCACGGGTTTGACCTGTGGAGAGTTTCCACCAACTCGGATGGAAGGGGCAGAGGCGTGTGGGGTGGTAGCAGAGTGTTCACGATGAACCTGTTACCCCATCTCGTCAACGACCGGTTTGATACTCTTGGAGGGACTCTCTAGGGGTCCTGAACGTTGCTGGACTCATCGAGGTGGCACCGTACGACCTTGACAGTGTCTGTCAGCATGAACGCCACCTGCGCGGCGTAGAAGGCTTCCATGCAGTGCTCCTGCACGTCGGCGTAACGGTTCATGTGGTCCGCGTTTATCCCGTGATTTTGGAGATCGGCCATGGTCAGAACACTGGTGTGGTCTAGGTGCTGGTAGTAGCTGGAAATCCAGTCAGCGATGTACTGGCTGGTGCTGGCCTCAGGCGCATTGGGTGACCTCGAGTAGCTTTCGATCCAACCGCGCAGGGTGAGGTTGGACTCGGAAATCATCCAGCGGGCGTCGCATAACAAACCGCGTGGTTGGCCCGCGATTGCTATCACATCTTCCCCTTTTCCTTCGGTACTCTGCAGGCGGCGGACGAGTTCGTTGTGCTCGTCCACCACGGCATGGGCCGGCACCATCATGGTGCCGCCCATGGTCGGGACGGAGACTAACGGGTTGGTGGGGCTGAGCGAGGCGAACCCGTCCATGATGATCTGCTCGGCGGCGCAGGCCAGCATGGGGGCGGCAGACATGGCCCGCTGGGGAATGAACACCCTGATGTGTTCGTACCGACCCCTGAGTGCTCGGACGATGGCTTGGGTTGGGGGCAGGGCGCCGCCCGGGCTGTGTAGAATTAGATCGAGCTGGCGTTGGCCATTGTCCGTCATTGCCCGGTGAACTCGGGGGTAATTGCCGGGTCCCTGTTGCGAGCCGTGGGGATGCGGGTGGAAACTCAGATTGGGATCGGGTACCTGGTCCCGCTGGTTGAGTCTGCTGAGAATGTCGCCGAAGGTGGCGATGTCCTCTTCGTTGATGACAGCGTTGGGAGATGGACCCCGGTCTCCGTGCCGGAACGCTCCAGCGTACAGAATGGTGTCTCGTCCAGTCCGTTCCTTCATCTGTTGGAGGCTCTGGAGGATGACGGCGTCGCAGGCGGCCATGTCGCCGCCGGCGTCGCGGATTGACTGGACCAGTTCCGGAGGAAGGGGCATATCAGGAATGTCCTGTTCGGGCGTGTCCGGGTCGAATGATGGTTCTCCAGCGTCCTCGGAGTGTCGGGAGTCCTGGTATTCGGAGATGAGCTCGATGTAGTGCAGCAGCATTCGGTTCCTTTCGCGGTGACGTGCGGCGTTGTCGGTGTCGGGTTGATCCGAAACCCGCTCCGGCGTCTCGCGGAAGAGGCCTTCCGGCGAGGAATGCTGATCTTGCTCAGGTCTTTCCATGACTGACGCTGGCAGTCCGCGGTTGGGAACGTGTCGCGGGCGAATGTAACACGTCGACGGCCGTACCGTGAGATCTGGTGGCGGGTTTTGATGGAGCGATGTTGGTTGGATAACTGGATCGTAAAACCGGCGGTCGCGTATTGGTGATGGGTAACCTGGGCTCGGGTTCTTGTGAACAGGTTGAGGCCGGCTTGTTTGCCGGGCATCAAAAACGACCGGTGCCTCTGTGTTACCAGAGAAATGCCGGCCGCGGATCGACTGGATCGGTTGTCGTTGGGGAACACGTGGTTCGGCCGCGTCAGAAAGGCAGCATCGGCAGTTTTCTACGGTTGGAAGCAATCAAATAGGTGGAGCTGTTCGGGCTGCAACTTGCAATTGAGTTGACCAATCTGGTTCGCAGCCCCGCACTGTGTTGTCCGTCGCGTCACCTGAGGTGCTTTTTGGGTGCCTGCTAAAGGCCGGCAACATCCGAGTTGCGGAACTGTTGCCGTCAACAATCCTGCGGCGTACGGCGGCGAACGGGGATGTCGGACTCCGGCCTTGAACGTGGTCCGCCTCAGCGTCGTGGCGACACGGGATCACGGCTCGGGCGGCTTCAGTTGCAACGGTCGATGCGGTTTCTTGTTCGCCCGCCGTCGAGCGTGAACGTGTGGCCAAATGGCGACAGGGAGTAACGGTTGACCAGCGTGTGCAGTGCGACGCCGCGGCAGAGAGGGTGCGTGTGATGCTCGGTTGCCTTCGATGTAGAGTACGCCTGTTGCCGTATAGCTGGTTTACTTCCGCCCGCCTTTGGCTACGTATGTTTTCCAATAGCGGCGGTTCCTGATCACGCAGTCATGGCAGCGGGTCTGGCCTTCTGGTCTGGGTTTGCCGCAGTCGCGGCACAAACCGAGCGAATCACGCTCGGCTCTGAGAGCAGCCTTTTTTGCGCGTTGCTTTGCATTGTGGGCCTCGCTGCGGACCCTCTTCGGTGCCGGGCGCACCTCTTGCACACGTGGCTGGCCAGATGGACCGCGGGTCAACTGCTCGCTGGTGTTGAGGTCTGCCTCTACGGGGAGTTTCGCCTGAATCGCAAATTCGTCCGGAATCGGGACTTGTGTGCAGTCGGTATGACTCGCGGGTTTACCCTTACGGAGTTGTTCCTCCGAACTGTGTTGGCGCCAAGCGCGGTGTTTCTCTGCGCATGCAGAGCATCTGACTTGGCCCGGTTTCGCTTTGTTGTGGCAGTCCCTACAGATGCCGGATTCCTTGCGATTTTGCCGACGCTGACGTTCGGATTTTCGCTTCCGTGTGGGAATTTCGAATGGATGCTCAAAAACTTTTCTTTTGGGACGGCTAATGGGGACCAGGCGGTGCACGGCCTCGGCCAGGCCGCGGGGGTGCACGTCGTTGTTGCCCGGCATGACCATGGCGGGGACGGACACGCTCCTGAGCGCTTTTTCAGTCATGCCCAAGGTGAGGTAGGGGCCGTCGAAGAGGGCGTAGATGGTGTCCCGCATCACCTGGATGAAGTCCTCGGTGTCCATGGACTCCAGCGACTTCCGGTAGTCGGCATCGGTCTGGGCCAGCTCGGGACTGAAGGGCGAGAAGCGGTCGTCGGGGTCGAAGGCGTCCACGATCTCTGCGATGCTGCGGTTCTCGGCCCAGTCCATGCTCTTGAACAGCTTGGCGGCCAGGTAGGCATCGCAGATGACGCCGCCGGCGATGTTCGACGGGAAGATGGCGCGCACCCGCTCCGGACGGCGCACGGCGCAGCCCAGGGAGATGGCCGCCCCGAAGGAGCCGCCGCCGAGATAGGCCTGCTCGATGTCCAGGGTGTCCATCAGGCCGAACACGTCGTCGCACACCATGTCCCAGGTCTGCACCACCATGGGGCTGCGGGACTGGCCGCCGAAGCGGCGGTCGTACACCACGACGCGGTGCTCCTGGGACAGCGCCTCGATCACCGGCTGGTAGCTGCTGGCCTGGCCCTGCAGTCCGCCCGGGGAAAGGATGATGGGCGGTCCGCTCCCGGTCTCTTCGTAGTAAAGCTCGGCGCCGTTCACTTTCGCAGTAGCCATGGTCCCACCTCCTGGCAGGTTCGCCCGTGCTCGCACCGGCAGTGTTGCGGAATGCTGATCCTGGGCGAAGTATAGACGCGGCCGGCGGCAAGGGCAATTTGGATGGATGGAATCGTCAGAAGCAGGATTACCATGATTTACGGATTTTCTGGATTGGAACCGCTCTGTGATGGATTCATTCCAATCCTGCCAAATCATAAAATCCAGTAAATCCTGATTCTGACGATCCCGGCCAACGCGGCGCCCCCGGCTTGTCCCGCTGGCGGCGGTCTGATACAAGAGTCTGGCGCATGGCGTCCTCTATATCGGCTCTTCTCAACTGGCGTCCCAACACGCCCTTCTACTACGGTTGGCTGGTGCTCGGCCTGGCGGGCGCCGGGGCGTTCGTGGCCACGGTGCCGGCCGGCGTCGTCCTGGGAGGAGTGCAGACCTACATCATCGACGACACCGGTTGGGCCCGAACGCAAATCGGCCTGGCCGCCAGCTCCGGGGTGGCATTATCGGGGGTCTTCGCCCCCTTCGCCGGACGCCTGGCGGACCGGTACGGCCCCCGGTGGCTGATGCCCATCGGCGCAGTTGTCCTGGGCCTGTCCATGCTGGCAATCGCCGAAGTGACCAGTTCGTGGCAGTTCATGATCGCGGCCATCATCGGGCGGGCCGTGAGCCAGCCCTTCCTCATCGGCGTGGTGCCGCGGACCATGGCGGTCAATTTCTTCAACCGGCGCCGCAACATCGCGCTGTCCCTGACGGGCATCTATCGTCCCATCAGCGGCGCGCTGATCGTCCAGGCGTTTTCTCTGATCACGCTCGTGGCCGACTGGCGGATGGCCTTCCGGCTGATGGGATATTTGAGCCTGTTCGTGGCCATCCCCATGATTGTCATCATGCGCCGGCGGCCGGAGGACATCGGAATGCTGCCGGACGGCGCCCGGGCCACTCCAGCGACCGCGCAATCCGGCAGCGCCGCGTCAGCGCGGGGAGGGCGCGGGTCAGCGACGCGCCCCGGGGAAGAGGCGAGCTGGACGTCCCGCGAGGCCATGCGCACCAAGGCCTTCTGGATGGTGTCGGTGGTCGCCTTTCTCAACGTGTCCGGCAGTTCCGGCCTGGGGTTCAGCCTGGTGCCCTACCTGCACGAGTTCGCGGGATTATCCACGCCGCAGGCGACGGGCGTGCTCAGCATCAGCACCTTCCTGGCGTTGAGCAGCCTGGTCTGGGGACAGGTGGCGAGCAGATTCACTCCGCGCTGGTGCATCGTGGCGGCCATGGGCGTGTCGGCGCTGGCGACTCTGTGGCTGTTCCAGGTGAATTCGCTGGCGGCAGCCTACGCCTACGGGGTGTTCTGGGGGCTGTTCCACAGCGCGCTCGAGGTGCTGATGTACATGGTGCTGGCGGACTATTTCGGCCGCAACTCCTACGGCGCCATCGCCGGCGCCATGCGCCCCTTCGAGGCCGGCGGGCTGGGCGCGGGCCAGATCATCGGACCCGTGGTCTATGACCTGACCGGAAGCTACACCATACTGATCCTTTTCTCGGCGGCGGCGCAGGTGTCGGGGATGGTCCTGATGGCGCTGACGCGGAGGCCGCAGCGTCGGGCGCCGCTGGCGGGGGAAGCGGCGTCGGCTGAGCCGGCCAGTGGCGCCTGAAACCGGTCGGAGGAAAACGCAATCAGTCGCAATCGGCTCAGAGGAAATGCCCAAAGCACCCGCCTTCCAAATCCTGCTCAGCGAGCCGGAGGGGCCCAGGATTTACCGGGCCATGTCGAGGGTAGTGTCCGGCTACCCTGATTGAGCCTTCAGACGCGAGAACCCCAGTGCGATCCACCCCGGCAGGGTGAAGAAGGCCATCACGCCGCAAACGAACCACGCGAGCCGCGTGATTTCTGGGTAACCGGAGCAACTAAAATAGTCGTTTGGTTCGCAACTCACCGACCAAAGCCCAATCACGAACAGGATCAGGCCCGATATTCCCACAGAGAGTATCCAGAGCGTGCGGGCAAGTCCCGGAAATGTGCGCCACGCCAGCCACAACGAGATATTGACGAAGGCGGCGGCGATGAACAACGACAGCGCCGGGAACCATATCAGCTGTCGAAAGTACGCCTCGCTGGGCGGGTCTACCAGGTTGGATCCGTCTCCCAGCGCCAGCACCGCCAACCAGAGGACCGGCGCCCAGCAAGAGCCGACCAGGATTCGAACGAGCGACCTATGCCTGGCGTCCTCGTCGTAATAGTCGGTTTGCCTGTTCATGGTTTCATCTCCAATCGGTTGAGCCGAGTTCGGCGACCGCGCTGGCTTCTTCCGCCGAAGCGCCTGATGCCCCGACCCTCTGCAGGTGTCCCGGGACACTGATCGCATCCAAAGGCGATCTTCGCGGCCAGGCCGGAAGCGGGGTTGATGCCGATAACATCGCCCCCGCTTTGCGTTAAAACTGCGCCAACACGCTGGCGCCGATCAACGCCAGGCCCGCCACGATGAGTGCGATGTGGACCACGACGAGGGTCCACCGGCCCGGGCCGAAGGGGTCCTCCAGGAAGCGCGGCACCGGCGCCAACCGGAACCAGAACCACAGACCCAGCGCACCGCCCATGAGCACCCCGGCGGTGGTCATCAACCAACCGATCCTCGCGGCTCCCCAGTCCGGCGGCAAAGCCGTCAGGCAAATGGCGACGAGGCCGAATCCGACCAGCGTCGAGGGGAGCGCCAGCCCGTAACGCGCAACCGGCCAGCGCAGGCTGACCATCAGCAGGGCCGGCATCAACACCCACCCGGCTGCCAGGGCGATGCCTATGAATGCTGGCGCATCCAGGGTCGTGAACGCGAAGCCCCAAATCAACCCGAGGGCAACCACACTGGTGGCCGCCAGCCTGATGACGCGGACGCCGAAGCGGGAGTCCGCCGTCATCTCCACCGATGTCTGCCCGCACAGGAGAGCGATCGTGCACATCAAGATGCCGGATCCAGCTCCGGTCAGACCGCTGTTGCCATACATGGCGCTTCCTCCTCGGGTCGAGGCTGCCGAGCTGTGCGCATGTGATCGCGGAAGGCGTTTCTGCGACCGGCCTTGGCCTCGGCGGTGTATAGCTGCGTGCCCAATTCGATCAGGCCGTGATGCAGGTCCTCAACCGACATGTGGCGGGGCTGGAAGTTGACGTCGAACAGCGTGCATTTCTCCCAGGCGGCCTCCTCCAGCAACCTGCCCTCCCCGTGAAGACTGGCGTACAAAGGGGTCCCGGGGAACGGGGTCATGACGGTGATCTGGACTTCGCACAGCCCGCTGTCTTCGACGAAGTCCCGAACCGCCGGAAAACAGTCTGGCGTATCGCCGTCCATGCCCAACACGAAACAGCCGTTGACCGCGATGCCGTGGGACTGGATGCGGCGGATAGCTTCCCGGTAGCTGTCGAGACGCTTGCGCTTCCAGTTGTTGTTCAGCTCCAGGCCGTCCAGCCCGGCGGCGGTGGGGCTCTCAAGACCGATCAGGACTTCCACGCAACCCGATTGACGCATCAGGTGAAGGAGTTCGGGATCGTCGGCCACGGCCACGTCGGTCTCGGTGAACCACTTGATGCCTTCGCCGGCCAGGGCCCGCAGCAGTTTCTTCGAGTGGGAGCGGTTGACGAACGAGTTGTCGTCGGCGAACTCGATGAAGGGTTTTGGCCAGATTTCCTTGATCGCCCGGATCTCGCGAATCACGTTTTCCACCGGCTTCAGCTTGTAGCGCCTGGTCATCATGATCGAGCTGGCGCAGAAGTTGCACCGCCACGGGCAGCCGCGCTGGGTTTGCACCGTGATCCGGTTGAACTCGTCGGGGTTCAGCAGGTCGAACCGGGGCAGGGGCGAGTCGGCGAGGTCGAATTCCTGTCCGCCGGTGTTGTAGATGCCGCCCAGGCAGCCTTTCTGAAAGTCTTCGAGCACGCGCGGCCAGGTCAGTTCGGCCTCGCCGACCACCACGGCGTCGCAATGGCGCAGGGCCTCACCCGGCAGGGCGGTGGCATGGTGGCCGCCGATGACCGTTTTGATGCCCGCCGAGCGGTAGCGGTCGGCCAGGGTGTAGGCATCCTTGACCTGGGCGGTGAAGGTCGATATGGCGGCCAGGTCGCAGTCCGGCAGCCGGTCCAGCATCCTGATATCGGGCACCTGGTGGTACTCGATCTCGAAGCTTTCCGGCGTCATGCCCGCGAGAGTGAGCAGCGACAGGCTGGGCAGGGAGGCAATCACCTCGCCGCGCTCCATGAAACCGGGCATGGTCATGCCCAAGGCGGTGAGTTCCTCGTTGTAGGCGCGCACGCCGCTCATGGCAATCATTGCAATTTTCATAGTTCTTTCTCCTTGGGCTCAACCTGGCTGTCACGAAATGGCACCGTGTCATCTCGCAGATGCAGGGCGGTGGATATGGCTGAGCGTTTGCTTAACTGAATGGTATGCACTCGTATCTGACGTATCCATAACGGTATGCGCATTAGTTATGACACTTGCATGACAGTTCGCGTACAATAGTGGCGTCCGTTCCAGCGGGGCGGCGAATGTCGATGGGACTGCGTGCGCCGAGCGGCGGCGGGAGGCAAACGTGGTTACAACAGATGCGCGGACGGCAACAGACATGCGGGAGTTGCGGGACCGCCTCACCAAGTTGAGCGAGGCGAGCCTGCGGATCAACGAGGACCTGGACTATCACGGCGTGCTCGCAGAGGTGACCAACAGCGCCCGCACGCTGACGGCGGCGCAGTATGGAGCCACCACGGTCCTCGACAACGCCAACGGGCTGGAGGAGTTCGTCACCTCGGGCCTGACGCCGGAAGAACATCGCCACATGGAAGGTCTGCCGGGAAGCGCCGAGTTCTTCCGCTACCTGAACGGCGTGCCGGGCCCGCTTCGCATCGGCGATGTGGCCTCGTACGTGAGGTCGCTGGGGATGGCGGATTGGAGTCCGCCGATGGCCGTCGGTGCGCTGCTGGTTGCTCCCATTCGCAACAAGGGCGTGCGGTTTGGTTCCATATACGTGGCGAAAGGCGAAGCGGGCAGCGAGTTCACCCGGGAGGACGAGGACACCCTGGTGATGTTCGCCTCCCAGGCCGCGCTGGTTATCGCCAACGCCAGGAGGTATCGCGATGAGCAGCGGGCCCGGTCCGACCTGGAGGGCCTGATAGCCACGTGCCCGGTGGGGGTTGTGGTCTTCGACGCGAAAACGGGAGCGCCGGTGTCGTACAACCGCGAGACGCTACGGATAGTTGAGGGCATTCGCCCGCCGGACCAGCCCGTCGAGCAGATGATGGACATCCTGAGCATCCGGCGAATTGATGGGCGGGAGGTCTCGCTGGAGGAGTTCCCGCTGGCGCATCGGCTGAGCGCCTACACCGCGCTGCGCGCCGAGGAGGTCGTGCTGAGGGCGCCCGGCGGCGGGTCGGTGACGGTGCTGGTGAACGCCACCTCCATCTACTCGGAAGATACTGATGAGATGGAGTCGGTGGTCGTGACGCTGCAGGACATGACGCCCCTGGAAGACCTGGAAAGGCTCCGGGCAGAGTTCCTGGGCTTGGTCAGCTACGAACTGCGGACCCCGCTGGCATCCATCAAGGGTTCGGCCGCAACCCTGCTGGACGAGGCGGCAGAGCTCAATCCCGCAGAAACCCGCCAGTTCCACACCATCATCAACGACCAGGCCGACCGGATGCGCCGGATGATAAGCGACCTGCTGGACACGGCTCACATCGAGTCCGGCACCCTGTCGGTGAGTCCCGAGGCCTCTGACGTTGCGGCCCTGGTGGATCAGGCCGGAAGCGCCTTCGTTCGCGGAGGGGGGCGCGGCGACCTCCAGGTGGACCTGCCGGAAGGTCTCCCCGGCCTGATGGCGGACCGGGCACGCATTGTGCAGGTGATTGGCAACCTGCTGTCCAACGCATCCGGAAACGCGCAAGTGTCATCCGCCATCAGGATCAGCGCCGAGCACGATGGCCTGTACGTTGCGGTTTCGGTAGCGGCTCAAGGATGGAGCCTGCCGCCCGACCAACTGCCCAACCTGTTCCGGAAATACTCACGTATCGATGGCGGCATGGTCGAACGGGACATCGCCGGATACGGTTTGGGCCTGTCCATCTGCCGGGGAATTGTCGAAGCGCACGGCGGCAGGATCTGGGCGGACAGCGACGGTCCCGATCGGGGAACGCGGTTCACCTTCACGATCCCGGTGGCCGACCAGTCCGCGGGGCAGGACCCCGCCCGCTCCAACGTGCCGGCGAACCGGTCACGATCCGGAGGAACCGAGCCGGCGCGCGTGCTGCTGGTGGACGATGATCCCCAGTCTCTGCGCAGCGTGCGCGAAATCCTTTCCCAAGGAGGTTGCGCCACGATATTTGCCACGGGTCCCGATGAGGCGCTTCACCTGACGGAGTCGGAAAAACCGGACCTGGTCCTTTTGGATTTGGCGCTGGCGGGTGTCGACGGGTTTGAGTTGATGCAGGACATCGTCGACATTTCTGACGCGCCGGTGATATGCCTTTCCGCCCGGGGGAGAGACCGGGACATCGAGCGGGCTCTCGAACTGGGCGCCGCCGACTACATGGTCAAGCCCTTCTCGCCGACGGAACTGAACGCGCGCATCAGGGCCGCGCTGCGGCGGACGGCCGGCGCCGACCCGGGCGATACCGCGTCGCCATTCGCGCTGGGCGACCTGACCATCGACTATGCCCGGCGCCGGGTGGAGATTGCGGGCCGGCCCGTCCACCTGACACCCATCGAGTACGAGATGCTGCGCGTCCTGTCGCTGAACGGCGGTCGGGCGCTGACCCACGAGCAACTGCTGCGACGCGTTTGGCGCGTTACCAACGCCGGCGATCCCCAGGTGGTTCGCACCCACATGCGCCGGCTCCGGCGCAAGTTGGGCGACGACGCGGACAACCCGAGGTATGTCCTCACCGTGCCTCGGGTGGGCTATCGGATTCTGGAGGACATGGCCGGAGATTAGTGCCCCACCACGCGGTAGGCAGTGGGCCGGCGGAAATAATCTAACTTCCTCGGCTCCGCCGGATGACTTTGGACCCAACGCGTGCCGGGCCCGCCTTGCACCTGGGCCGGCCGTGGCTCAGCCCCACACCTCGGCTGCAATGGAGATGGCGTTCAACGCCGCCGGATAACCCGCGTATCCACCGGTCTGGGTCAGCACCTCGACCATCTCCTCCTTGGAGAACCCCACCCGGGGGCCGGCGCGCAGGAAGTTGCGCAGCTGGCCGTCGGCCCGCAACGCCGTCAGCGCGGCCGTGGTACACACCACCCGGGATTTCAGGTCCAAGCCCGGGCGGAAGAAGATCTCTCCAAACCCGTACTGGTAGGTGAGTACCCGCAGATCGGGCGCAAGGTCCTCCACAGCGCTGGCGTAACCCTGCTGTCCCTCGGCGCCGAAGAGTTGTTCGCGCAGTTGGCGCCCCCGCGCCTCCATCTCCTCAAGGCTGAGCTCGGGCACTTCTGTTTGCGGCGCCTCGATGCCCCGGTCACGGAAGGCCTCGTGCACCAGCTCCAGGGAGTTCACGGCCGAAGGGAACCCGGCGTAGAGGGAGCAATGGATCGGCACCTCCTGGATCTCCGCCGGGTCCAAGCCCAGGTTCAGCGCGCTGTGGACGTAGGTATGGAACTGCGACAGGCGCTGGAGGGAGGTCAGCACGGAGAGGGTTGCGAGCATCCGGTAGCGGATGTCCAGGCCGGGACGGGACCAGACCCCACCGAATATGGCCTCGCCGGTAAAGTTTCGCAGGCCGGGGATGCTGGCCGTTGCCCGGGGCCGCTCCCGCACCGGATACGTCCCGTGCTGCAGGAGTTCCCGTATCTCATTGCCCTTGCGCCTGAGTTCCTCGCGACTGTTCATTGATAAACTCCCAGTTGTGTGTTGCAACTGCATTCTACTCGCACCCGGGTGGCGTCGGCATCCACCAGCTTCAGGCCGTGCGCGGAAACCTGTGGCTACGCGTAAGCGTCAACGGGCACGAAACCGTATCCGTGCCCTTCCACCCTACCCGGCATGTCCTGGGCCGGTGAAGAGCCTGCCGCCAATAACGGAGGCCAACCACGACCGTCTCTATCAATGGCATTTCCGACGTTTTGGCCAGATCCTTGCGCCGTCCCATCAGCGCGTGCCCGTAGAGTTACGGGTTGACGCCAGCCTTGCTTTGCCCATCCGTGCGCGGGGCGCCCCAAGCAACTGGGCTCGCCCGATGAACCGGGAGCAGCGCCATCAACTTAGATGCCGGCCAATCTCCTGGCGAGACCCGACCGGCCAGCCGGGGCGAGTTTGATGGGCAGCCCGAAACGGTATTGAACGCTATCGGTTCGCTACTCGGGTTCGTCCGGACGGACGACTATCTGCCCCGCCACGTCGTAGCCGATGGATACCCGGTCCACCTCCGTCTCCACCTGCATTACACCCAGGTACGGCATTGCTTCCAACAGGGTGACGCGGTGATACGGGACCAATCGCGCTCCGGCCAGAAACTTCAACAGTTCGCCGTTTTCCTCGGGTACCCGGTCAACCACGTAGGCCGCGCCCGCAGCGGCATTGTCCAGCGCCACGGCGCCCGGCGTTGCTTCGGGGCCACCGCTGCCGGGAATGGGCCATCCGAAAGGCGAGTGGGTGGGATTGCCCAGACGCGCTTTCAGCCGGGTCACCAGGGTCTCGGACATACCGTGCTCCAGCTGGTGGGCCTCGACGTGGGCCTCGTGAAGCTCCATTCCCAGGAGGCTGACCACCATCCACTCGGCCAGCCGGTGACGTTGCGCGATGTTCTCACCCTCGGCTATGCCTCGCTGGGTCAGGCGGATTCTCTTGTCCGCTCCAACATCAATCAGTTCCTGTTCCTGCATGCGCCGCAACATTCCCGCAACCGAGGGCACCGACGTGCCCAGGCCTTCGGTGGGCGGCAGCTGCCGCAACGCTTCCGCCAGTTGGGTCAGGGTGGGAGATTCCGAGCCCTCCCACATCTTGTACAACGACAGCAGATAGTTTTCCGATACCGGTGAAAGCCGGTCGGACACATTGGCCCTGCGTTCGCGGGCGGCGGGTTTGGTGGTTGACCGTCGGGGACGTGGCACTGGGTATCCTGGCACGGGTGAAAGTTTGCCCGAGGATTATACCCCAACGCACCAAGCTGGCTGGGGTTGCGCAAATACCCAAGGAGCGCGCTACTCCAACCAGGCCGTAACCTCGTCGGCCGGCGTGAACACGGAGGCGGACGGACGGGACGCCTGTCCGATGAACAACGCGCCGACCATGGCACCGCCTCGGAGGTCATGGTGGCTCACAGGTCTGGCGAGGCCACTGTTCCGGTTAACCCCGAGACCGTGGTGGCGCAACGCCGGTAGTGGCGAATTCTTCCGTGGAAAACTCCGCCACCAGCGGAAGTCCTGCCTATGCTGAACAGACTTGGCCTTATCGGGCTACAGCAACGGGGGTCAGTTGCCCGGTCGCACGGTCCGTGGGTCGAGCAGATCCCGCAGGCCGTCGCCCAGCAGGTTGAACCCCAGCACGGCTACGAAAATAGACGCCCCGGGCAGCAGCAAAAGGCGAGGCGCCGTCTGCAAGTGGGGGCGGGCATCGTTGAGCATTGCGCCCCATTCGGGGGTGGGCGGCTGCGCGCCCAGTCCCAGGAAGTTGAGGCCGGCAATTCCAAGTATGATCCAGCCCACGTCCAGGGACGCGATCACGACGATCGGGCCGAGGATGTTGGGAGCAATATGCCGGAGGATGATCCGCAGGTTTCCGGCTCCGGCAGCCCGCGCCGCCGTCACGTACTCCATCTGGCGCGCCCCCAGCGTGACCCCGCGAATGATGCGGGCATGACCCACCCACCAGACCGCGCCGGCCGCCAGCAGCACGTTGAACAGGCCGGGCCCCAGCGCGCCCGCCACGGCCAGCGCGAGGATCAGCGAGGGGAACGCCAGCAGCAGGTCCACGACCCCCATCAGCGCCGTATCCGTCCAACCACCGTGGTATCCGGACAGTATTCCCACCGAAAGCGCGATGGTCATGCTGAGGGCCAGGGTGACGGCGGCGGCCAGCAGGGTCATGCGCGCGCCGTAAACGATTCGGCTGAAGGTGTCCCGACCCAGGTGGTCGGTGCCCAGGAGGTGCTCCGTTGACGGAGAGAGCAACCGTTCGGGCAGATCGATTTCGGTGGGATCATCCAGGGGAAGCCAGGGCGCCAATAACCCCGCCAGCAGCAGGGACACCACCAGGAACAGGCCCAACGCGGTCCCCGGCTCCCGCAGCAGTGCAGTCCACTGCCGTCGACGGCGGGCGCCGCTGGCGACGGGCAGGGCGGGGACACGTTCCCCGAGGCGCTCGGTTTCGCCCGTCATTGGCGGTTACGTGTCGTCCCGCCCGAAACGCAGGCGCGGGTCGGCGATGCGCAGGGCAATGTCGGCGGCAAGGTTGACCAGCAGCACCACCACGGCGATGTAGGTCACGAACCCCTGCACCACGGGGTAGTCTCGGGTCAGCGCCGCGCCCACCATCAGCTGACCCAGGCCGGGCCAGGTGAAGATGGTCTCCACAATGACGGCGCCGCTGAGTAGATAGCCGAGGTTCACGCCGGTGGCTCCGATGGCTGGCAGCAGCGCGTTGCGGAGGGCGTGGCGGGAGGCGACGGCACGTTCGGACAGTCCCTTGGCCCTCGCCGTTCGGATGTAGTCCTGGCCCAGAGTCTCCAGCATGCTGGCGCGTATCAGGCGCATCAACTGGGCCATGGGAGCCAGGGAGAGGGCGATGGCCGGAAGGACGACCTGGGCGGCCGAACCGTAGCCCAAGGCCGGCAGCCAGGACAGTTTCACCGCGAACAGGATGATCAGCCCGTAGGCCAGGGCGTAGGACGGCGCCGCCGCACCCACCAACGCCACCAGGCGCGCCACGGTGTCCACGGGGCTGCCCCTTCGCCGCGCCGACAGGATGCCCATGGGCACGGCGACCAGCAGCGCAAGGGCCAGTGCGGCCGCCGTGAGCAGCGCAGTGGGGACGGTGCGGCGGGCCAACTGTTCGGCCACCGGCTGTTCGGTGACATAGGACAGTCCCATGTCGCCTCCCAATGCCCGCGACACCCAGCGGGCGTACTGCACCGGCAAAGGGGCGTCCAGGCCCAGCTCGATGCGCATGGCCGCGACCTCCGCCGCGCTGGGCAACTGAGCCGGGTTGCGCTGGCGCAGGACGATCTCGGCGGGATCGCCCGGCGCCAGGTTCAGCAGCACGAAGCTCACCGCCGAGATGCCCACGAGCATCAGCGGCAGCGTGGCCAACCTTCGGAGCAGGTATGCTCCCATAGCGGAGACGCTTTATTTGCGCCGGTCATGCCTACCGAACATCACTCGCTCAGTCCAACTCGGTGGTTGAAGAAATAGTGGGAGGTTGGGTGGGCATCGAAATCGGTGATCCGGTCACTGACGCCGTACACCATATTTACATGGGCAACCGGCAAAAATGCGGCTTCTTCGGTGATCACCGCCAGGGCCTCGCAGGCTATGTCCTTTCGACCCTCCAGGTCGGTCACCGAGACGGAGGGGGCGATTATGTCCACCAGGCCGGAAGAGTCGTAGTGGCCATAATTGTTGGTCCCGCTCCCGCTAGCGTCGCCTTTCAACCCGGCGAACTTGCTGAGGTTGAACACCGGGTCTCCCCCGCCTTGCACGACGGTGTTGTACCAGCCGAAGAGGTCCCATGCGGGTTCCTTGACCACTGACCATTCCGTAATGAGCACCTCGACATTGATGCCCACTTCAGCCAGCATCGCCTGAGCGGCCTCGGCCATGATCGGCAGTTGGAACCGCTCGGGATAACCGCCGATAATGATTTCCAAAGGCTGGCCGTCCTTGTCCAGAATTCCGTCGCCGTCGCTGTCGGCGTAGCCGGCCTGGGCCAGCAAACTGCGGGCTTCGTCAGGATCGTAGCCCAGCGCGCTCACGCCAGGACAGGACGTCAGGACTTCCGGGAGCAGCAGCTCAGCGAAGGACCCGGACCCGGGAGGAGCGACCACACCGGCGATGCTCTCCCGGTCAATGGCGTGGGCCACCGCCCGGCGCACCAGCGGGTCGGCCAGCGTGCCGCGCTCGAAATTGACCCACCACAGGACCAGGGAGGTGCCGATGCCGGAGGTCTCGGTATGCGTGCCCGGGTGAGCATTGATCGCCAGCGCGCCATCGGGTGATACGTTGACGGCAACATCAATGTCCCCGGCCTGCAGGGCCAGTTCCCGGCTGTTGGTGTCGGGAATGGCGACGTGGTCGATGCCCGCCAGCGGAGGCGTTCCACCCCAGTAGTCGTCGTTGGCTACGCTGTTCAGGAACTCCTTTGGCACGTACTCGGTGGGGATGTACGGGCCGGTAAGGGCCCCCGCGGCAATGAAATTGCCTTCGCCGGCTGCGTCCGCCGCGGCGGCGTCGGTGATGGCGAGGGCCGGCAGGATCAACAGGCCCGGCATGGTGGGCTGCTGCACCGTCGTGGTGATGCTGATGGTTTGCTCGTCCTCGACGGTTATGGTGTCAACGGACAATGTATCGGCCGCCGCCGGTGACAATCGGATAGCCCGCTCCAGCGACGCCTTCACCGCTTGGGCATCCATCACGTTCCCATTGTGGAACTTGACGCCCGTCCGGATTCCGATCCTCCAGGTCATGGGGTCAACTTGGGTGGCTTCCGTAGCCAGCCACGGCTCGGGACTCAGCGTGGTTCCCGAGAGTCGGAACAGGGTCTCCGACATTGCGGATTGGGTGGAAACGTAACCGCCCTCCACCGGATCCAGGGGGCTGTCCAGCCAGATCACGCCCGCCTTCAGCGTCGGGCGCGCTCCGATGGCGGCATCGGTTGGCCCGGCCGGTGGCTGCGCGGGAGACGATGATTGCGATTGTGGGGCCGGAGCGACCGTGGCGACCGGCTGTTGGGGAGCCGAGGCGACCGGAGCGGTCGTCTGCGGCTCGCTGACCGCCGCGGGCGGAGCCGTCCCGCTGGGCGCGGCAGGGGCCCCGCAGGCCACCGCCAGCAGCAGCGCAAGACCGAGCCCTGCGGCCAATGCGTGTTTGACATTCCGTATCAATAACTTTCCCATGTTCGTCCTCCAAGACGTTCCAGTAAGTTCTCATTGAACACCTCCGTTCCATTGGGTCCAGCCCCCGGTTGGGGTGAAACGGAGTGTGGGTTGCCCTCGGCGGTGCGGGCTGAGTTGGCTATCGAGAGGACAGCAAAAAACCCCGTCCGCACTTGGTGGACGGGGCGTATTCACGGGCATCCTGTCGCTTTGGTAAGCCATGCCCGATTTACCGGTAAATCCGCTTCACTCGTTCCGCGAAGTGCAGCCAGAATACAACTGAGGGCAGGCTTCCTGGCTAATGGCTCATAGCGACGGCTCTCCACCTTCCCATCCGCATCGAGCAGACAGTGGTTTTCGTAAACATCCCGCTTTGAAGGGATACCAACGGGAGAGCGTCTCGCCAATTACAGTGGCGCGACCGCACCGGATTTGCACCGGATTTCCTTTTGTCCCGCGTATTCCGCAGGTAATCGTCGACGTGTTTCGACGGTCTACGGGAACGCGGATCACCGACAGGTGTTGGTTGGAGTGTTCAGTTGTTAACGCCGATAACCTAGCACGGCGGGCAGATGTGGTCAACCTGACGGACCTCGGATGCGGGGCAATCGCGTTCGCAGGGACGGGAACTTGAACATGTCACTGAAATCCAGGGCCGCTTTTTTGCGTTTGTCCGAGATGGCCGCTTTGGCGTAGCGTCCGTCCCTGAAGGGGTCAGGGTCCCAGTGGCGCAAGATCACCAGGTCCAGGTCGCGGCGTCCACCTGTCGTCCGGCGTTGAGGTTTTAGATGATGCTCCCGGGGATGTCGGCCGCCGGCATGGCGTCAATGAACAGGATCTCCGCCCGCAGGGCCGGGTTCGGGCGATGTTCGCCCAGGGGTCCTCTGATGATGTTCATTCGTCGTTCCTTGCGCGGTATGAATTTGGCTTCGCTGGACCATCGGTTCGCAGTGCGATAGCCGGAGCCCCGCCGAAGCGCAGGAATCGGCGGGCCCTCTCATCAACCTGCGTTGCGGCGGTTGGGTCGGTGTTGAACGTGACCATCTCGCTCGACCGGATGCCGGAAACGCCAGCACCGCGACAGGTGGACGATGAGCCGCTCGGCCCGCTGCCGGCGCTCATGCCGAGGAGCGACTCTCGGTCTCGGCGGCCGGGCTTTGAGCAGTGGTCCGACCACGCCATCGTTTCCGAAAGCCGCACCATGACGCACCCGGCACACGAGCGGTGAAGGTAACCACGGTCACTGACGGCGACCGGAACCGGAGTGCCGCCCGGCCGGAGCCGACTACGGCGCTGCGGTTTTCACCGTCAGAGTGTTGGACGCCTGGTTGGGACGGGTGAACGTGTTCTTGCCCTCGGGGGTGATCCGTGCTCCCACTCCATGGACCACACTCTGCGGCAGGGTGATCGTAACCGGTTCGCCCAGGGTGGTTGGCTCAACGGTTGTCGCCTAGCCTGCTCCCCGTTCGGGGACTACGTTGACCACGGTCCCATTGGTTACCTGGAAATCGGAGGCTGTAAAACCGCTGACCATTTCAACACTCAAGAATCGCACATCGGGGTCGGTGAAGCTCAGGTCGATGCGGAAAGCGCCGGTTGCGACTCCATTGGGGTAGATATCGAACGTGTGGACTTGGAAAACCCCCCGGAGTTCTGCGTGCAACTCAGCGCTGTCCAGGTTGGGAGCGTGGAAATCCAGCCGCGTTGACGTTTTCAAGACTGCTCGCCCTGCCACATGCGGATTTGAATTGTGATGGGCGCACCGCGTCCGCCGGAGATCATGTGCGCAAACTTGACGCATGTGCCGGCGTCGCTGCAGGGAGTGTGGTCATCTGCGCGCACGAATTCGGCCCAAGCACTAAAATCCTCAGTTTCGGTGTTCTCGATTTGGACGCCAATGAGATGCTTCCAGCGCATCTCAAACACCACATCGGCGCTGGTGGGGAGCTGGGATCCCAGCTCCCAGCAAAGGTTCAACTGGGCGTTTTTGCCGGAGACGCCTGCTCCGCAAAGGTTCAGAACCGAGGGCGGCAGCCTGCCATTGGTCGCGTCCACCTTGAACTTGACCGTGCTTCCTGCCGGCAATGTGGCGGCAATGTGGCGGCAATGTGGCGGCAACGGTTGTCTCCGCGATATCCGCCGCCGCGTGGGCGGCATATACGGAGCGAAGCGGAGAGAATGCGGGGCTCAGGGTCGTGCCGGAGAGAGTCAGGTCTTCCAGCCTCGCCCGCGGCGGGGCCAGCGTATCGTCCACCTTGTGCCCAGGAAAGTTGCCGGCACCGGTATGCAACAGCACCGCGGGTCGGCCATTGTTGGCGCCGCTTATCGTGGCGCCGTAGGGCTTGAGCCGATTGGCGCCGATATAGATACCGTTGCCGTCCGCGTCCCCTTCCTGAACTACGTACTCGAAAGCCAGCTTTCTGCTGCCGGAACCGCGCACATATCGGAGGTCCACCCGCCTCGGCGTGTTGTCATTGTCGCCGATCGACACGCGCAATTGGGCTATTCCGTTCGCCGTGTCGACGTTGACTTTCTGATCAAACTCAACCTGCACCCTGATGGTTTCTCCAACCCCATAGGTGTCATTGGCGGCCACCGGTTGTGAGGTTACAGTGATCCCGTCGTCCGCTATGTACGCCGCGTTGGCCGGTCTGCCGTCCACCCTCATGACCAGAGAGTCGGTTACGTCGGCGGCGTACCTATTGAAGCAAGACTATCGCTGAACCGACCCAGTGGGGCGTTCCCTGGCACCCGAGCGATGTGGTCGGGGTGCGCCGCCTGGCCGGCGAGCTTGGCGTGCTTGTGTAGTGGCAATGGCTTGGGCAGGGGCCCACCGGTAGATTTGGACTTGGACGGTGGGCGAGGTCTGTTCCCGCCGAATTTCACGTCGAAGATGAGCGCGGCGTTGCTGCGGTCAACTATGAGGTCAGGCTGTTGGGAGTGGGTTTCAGGGTATCTATCGGCGGTTCAGGGCGCAGCGGATTGCTGTGGCTGTGCGGCAAGGGTGAGGGACGGCCTCGCTGGGTTTGGAAAGTGTCGCCGACTTGACGCTGCCTTGGACCCGCCTGGTCGTGGGTGCCGCCAAACACCAAACGAAAAACGCGCCCGGAAAAACCGGGCGCGATTATGCCGTTGAATGCTCTGGATTGCGGCCTGATTCTGTACGTTGCTGGGAGTTTGTCCGGCATTTGTCCAGCAAAATGGGCTCAATCCTGCCGATACACCTCTTATCGATACCGTCGCTGGGTTCGCAACCATCCATTATTGAGAAAATGGTGCCGAGGGGCGGATTCGCAATTTCGCGTGAAGTCAGGTGCTGTGGAGCCCTGTGGAACGTGATTTCCTACTTACGGTGCGTAGTCTAACACAGCGCATCACGGCCTGGTGCTGCAAGTTTGTCCCACATTTGTCCCACAAATCTCATGCGTCAGCGTTGATCAACTTCGCCACCGCTTCCGCGGTTTCGCTCTGCCAGCCCGGCAGTGCGTGGGCGTATGTGTTCATCGTGGTGCTGACCTTGGCGTGACCTATTCGTTTGGAGACCACGACTGGGTTTTGCCCCGAATTCAACGCCACCGACGCGTGGAAATGCCGCAGGCTCCGCATCGTCAAGTCAGGAATGTTAGCCTCTTTGCGCAAGCTCTTCACGAAATAAGTCAGAGTGTTGGGATGGCACCAACCGGACAGGTCCTGGCGAGGGAAAACCCATTCGGGAGGTTCCACACCCAGCTGCTCGGCAAGTTCTTGCTGCCGGCTTTTGTGCTCTCGGAGCGCGGACACCGACTCGGCGTCGAGATTCACAGTGCGGCACCCGCTCTCCGTTTTCGGGCATTTCACGATGCCGCCTCCCTTGGCGACGACAAGCGATGCCTCGACCCGGAGCACACGTTCTTCGAGATCCAGATTTTCCCACGTTAATGCCAACGCCTCTCCCCGCCGCAACCCGGTGTAGATGATCAGGTAGACACAAGGCCACATGTAGTGACCTGCGGCGGCGCCCGCGGCAAGCAAGGCTCTCACTTGCTCCATGCCAGGGCTGTAGGCTTCTGTGCTCGGCGCAGATGGCGGGGAAACCAGAGCCACCGGGTCCCGAAAGATTAGCTCCATCCGGAGCGCATGTTTCATGGCGCCGCTCAAGACGTTGTGGACCATCTGGACGCCAATGGGATCCATGCCTTCGTTCAGCAATTTGGTTTCCAAGTCTCGCACTTGGCGTGGTGTAAGCCTCGAGATTTCCACGCCACCCAGATGAGGCACCAGGTGGAGGCGAACGACGCCCTCGTAACGGTCGTAGGTTTTTTGCTCCCTGTTCGGGGAGATGACCTCGGCCAACCACAGTTGTAGCCATTCGCCGAGCTTGTAGCGCTCAACGGATGGGACCACACCGCGGTCCATCTGGCCCAGAATTTCGCGGAGACGCCGCTCAGCGTCGGCCTTCTTCCCCTGGACGGTCTCGTTCTTTCGAATGCGTTTGCCGTGCTCGTCACGGCCGAGGAACACTCGAATCTGCCAGGAACCTGGACTCCGCTGCTTGATCTCTCCTGCCATGAACTACCTCCTCTGTGGTTGGCCTGTTTGGACTCGTGGAAAGGAGCCCGCCAACCAGTGATTCAGCGACGATCGTATCGTCGACCGAGCGTCGCGCGTCACCCCAATCCGCTCCGGCAGGCCAGCGAACTGCGAGCGACGCTGCTTCATTGAATGCGGGAACCCAGATCCGCTTCGACACACATCCAAGGCAAGGCCAACGACTGATCCGACCCCGGGAATCCGTATCCCGTCCCGGGGCGAAGGTCGCCCTGTTTTCCGCTAGCCCATAACCCGCCCACCGCGGGTTCGGGAATGGCGGTCCAGCGTGCCACGTCACGCGCGATCTGCGACCGAAAAACCGCCATTTTCTCGCCCGGGCTAACGCCGCCGCAACCGACGTTACAATCCCGCGCGAAACCACAAATGCCACCACGTCACGTTGCTCAACGCAACGTACGAAACCGGATGGAGAACGGTCCAATGGAAAACCTCAAAAAAGCCTACAGCGTCTCAGAAGCCGCTGACGTGCTTGGCGTCAGCCAGTGGCTGGTGCGAGAGGCAATCCGGCGCGGCGAGATCCGCTGCACTCGGATTGGAAAACGCATCATCATTCCGGCCACCGCCATCGACCAATTTCTGGCGCTCCCAGACGGCCGAGGCGGAAGCGAGGAAGCGCGCCCCAACACCGTCGGAATTGATTAGCGCGGCGCGACGAATGCCACGAGACATCGGAACCGCTTCGGTCCGCCCGAAATGTTGGCCCGCCAGAGATACGCGACACAGGTAGAACCATCCACACGAACGTGGATGCGGTGGGCACAGCCGGCGGTTTTTCTCGACGGCAGACTGACGACCGCTACCGCAGAACCGGAGAGCCGTGCCACGGCCCGGTAACACCGGCGCCCAACATAAGGGCCGGTCCGCTGCCCGTATCCTGACGGGCCAGGACGCCCTCCGGCTGCGGAGCAAGACCGCCACACTGGCCGTCCGGCCCGGTCTCGTCGTGTTCGACGACCGAGACGCCGCCACCGGAGACTTCTGATCCAAGGCGCCTCGGCCAGATCCGCCGGATGGCAGGCTTGCGCGACCAACCAGCGTCCGATCAGCCCTGAAACAGGAACCATCATGCCGTCGCAAGGCGAAGGCCACTGCGCCATGCAAGATGCCATCAACACCATGCGTGTAGACGGCTACACGCTGGAAGACATCGAGGAACCGGCGAAGAACGCCTTCAAACACCGCGAAGGCGTTCTTCGCCCGCCCCTGCGCCCGGGGCCCATGCACCGAGTGTTGAGCCATCATCGGTTGCTCAGCGTAATCATTGGTGAACCCTCGTCCAGGAACCCCGCCAGCGCGCGGCAAGCCATCGTGATCTCACCGTCGATTAGCATCGGCGGGCACGACCGGTCCCATGGTTCGGGTCAGGAAGTCGGCCCACTCCTGCATGACGCGCTGGCGTTGCTCGAAGTGGTCGCTCGTCTCGTGCTCCTGCAGGACGGTGTATGACCGCGCCTGATACAAGATCATCTGGGTCGCCAGCACCGGAATGTCCGCACGCCCAATCGCCCAACTCATGAAGCTGGGCCTGAACCCACGCCGCACGGCAGGCGTCTCCAACCTCCGAGAAATCAAGGAAGGCATGCCGCTGCCCATGACCTTGCCCCCACGTCGCGACGGGAACACCAAGCCTTGGCCGCCACCCTGCTTCCGGACGTAGTCCAATACTTTCAAAGCCTGGACAGACAAAGGCACTCGGTGGGGAACACCACCTTTCGTCCGGTTGGCGGGAATTGTCCAAACCGCTGTGCCAAAGTCAATCTCGTCCCAAGTGGCGCCCATGGCCTCGCGACTGCGGACGCAGGTCAAAGCCATGAAGATCAGGCAGCACGTCACCGCCCACCAAGCGCCACAGTCTCTGACCATGGCCAGAACGCCACCCACCTCGTGAGCATCAAGGAAACGCCGGTGAACTGACGGCTGTCCCTTGCCGCCACCTCGGGCGTCATCCGACCCCATAGGATCAATGCGTTTGTCTTCCATGCGTACACCTCCAGTTTGTGTTTGAAGTGAACCAACCGATTGGACAATGACTGCGGCCGCTTGGCGAACCCGAAGTGGGCCGTCCCGTGGCCTGGCAAGACGTGCCGCTGGACACGAGCCAACACCATGTGGACGTCGACCATTGGGCACGCCAAGGAACCACGCTCGACTTCTGAAGCGCAGCGGAACGCCGAACCGCCACCGGTTGGTCTGGTGCAGCAGCTGAACGTCCCGATAATTTGGGGCTACCCAACGGTAAACCTCACGGCGTTGTAGCAGGTCATCACGTCGGCGCCCCTGGCTTCCGGCCCAAGCCGGTATTCCCCGCTCAGAAGCATCCGCTGGAGCTTCGCCATTGCCGAGTCCTGCACCGCGATGTTGCGGACGTACAATTTCACGGTTCGCACCTCACTCCACCTACCGGCCAGCATGATCATGGGAAACGAAAAGCCGGCCATGCACAGCTCCTGCGCGCCGCCGATCCGCATGCTGTGTGCGCCGTAACGCCCCTCCAGCCCGGCATCGGCAGCCGCCTGCTTGATCGTCTTCTCCAACACGCTCCGGTTCGACCAGAAAATACGGCCGTCGGCCCGTTCGTCTGCCCCGTAAAACCTCATGAGATCGCGCATGAGATCCAGGTAGTGCAACGCCTGGGGCGACACGTACGCTACGTCGCTGCGGCCGTAGCGGTCCGTCTTCGAATAGGGCAACAGCAAGACACCGCTGCCGTCCGGAGACCTCGAAATGTGGGACCACATCGCCCGCCGCGCATCGGCGCCCCGCAGCAGGCCGTCGAACATCATCCGCACCAACGCAATGGTGCGGGCACCGCGGATCTCAGCTGCAGACTCCCTCTCCCCAAGACGCGGCACCATCGCGGTCTCCTCAATCGCCCTGAACTCAGCTTCCCGTATGGGATCCATCTGAGACGCGGCTTCCTTGCGCTCAAGCTTCAGGTCCTCGAGGAAGAGGGCCGGATCATCGCCAAGCCCCGGATTGTCCCGAGGCAAGAAACCTTTGCGCCCAAACCCGTACGCGACACCGTACAGCTTGTTTCGAAGGGTGTTGACCCGGTTTGACTCGGCCTTAGTCTCAAGGAACACCCGCACCGTCACCTCTTCCACCTCTCCGAGGACAATCTGCCTTTCTTGCAGCCAGTCGGTGAACTCCGCCCAGGCAAGCGCATATCCCTCTAGCACATCCGGGGACAGCCGAGGAGCCGCAGCCGACCTGCGCCGGCGGTTCACCTCCTCGAAGGTCAACCCCTTTGGTACCCTGACCGGACCATTGGCCAGCGCCTCGGCGTCGGCCTCCCACTCTTCCAGCACAGTGCGGGTCCGGTTTCTCAACACCACGCCCGGTACCTGTCCGTCGGCAAGACGAGACCGGAACCCAGCGAGCCACTGGGACACCTCATCCGACCACAGAGCTCCCTCCCCCGGACAGGACTTTCTCAGATGGTGAAGGCGCTGCCCCGCCCCCTTCTGATCCTCCACGCCCCTCAAGTAGCGCACCACGTCATCAGCCGTGGCCGCTCCCGGTCTAATCCCCCGGTCGTCACGCCAGTGCTCCCAATGTCGCCGATGTCGGGCGACAACGCCCCCGGGGCGTTCGTTCCTGAAACCAATCGCCTCGCCGCCGGCCGTTTTGCGGACACGCCTGGCGCGCAAAATCTCCCGCACCGCCGGATGATCCTCCGTCGCCCGGAACCCACGCTCCATCTGGTAGAAGGACACCGCCACGTTGGCCGCTCGTACCATAGCCTCAGACGCCCGATCTCCCAGGTTCTCCAGGAACGTCGCCACCTGTTGCCCGCTGGCCGGCGCCGGATCCAGGCCATGGCGACTGCACCACCCCTCGTAATCGGCCTGGCTCCGGATCATGCTCTGACGCCGGTCCTCGCCGACGTTCTCCTGCCAGGCCGCCTGTCGCGTCCCCAGCGCGCAGCCGACGCGACGGTCAGCTGCCGGAGACGCCATGCCGCGCGAGTGGTAAACGTGTCCAATGACTTTCCTGGCGGCACGGACGCCGCCGATATTCTCCGAGCGCATAAACTCCAACACTTGATCCCACTCGGCATCCAAGGGGTCCAAGCCCATCGCAGCAAACCACTCGCAGCAGGCACGCCACGACCGTCGATAGTTTCGCCTCGTGGACTCGGCGAGTTCGAGGGCGTTCACCACCAAGAGCCCTACCGCCAAGGCGTCTTCCGCCTGACCAAGCTGCGACGTTCCAGGTGCCGCCGCGCCCATGGCAGTCATATCCAGGTTTTTTGCTTCCATGCCAATCCCTCCGTCACCGGTTGCTTGCGTCTCCGTCAAAGAGCTCCTGGTGGCCCGCGCCAATCAGCACGGGAGCCATCGCCATTCCCGCCCCGTCGTCTGCCATAAGCCTGGCCATCGCACCATCGCCCATGGCCAACGAACGTACGTACCTCGAGACCGTCTCGGGGCGCACCCACCGTCCGGCCTGCATCGTCTCCAGCAGGGAGAACCCGTGACTCAGCAGGTCGCGGGAAGCCCCCACTCGCGGCGAGTGCCCGCTCCAATGGCCGCGCAGCCCCGCGCGCTGGCACGCCGCGCCGATCCGGTTGCTGATCTGACGCCCGCCAATGCCGAACACCAACTGTTTCGGCTTCGAGGGATCACGACCACAGGCGTTGGCCATCTCCTGCAGGGCTGCGAGAGTGTTCAGATGCACGTAGCCCACCTCCCCCCGTCCAAACCGGTCCGTTTTGCTGCGGGGGATGTGCAAAACGCCGTACACATGGCTCCCCTGCTGCTCGGTCGAGATGTCCCCCCACTTCACGGCCGCGGCCTCGCCGCGACGCAGCAGGCACCCCCACATGAGCAGGAGAAGCGCCGTATCGAAAGTGGCCCGTTGGCGCGTCTTCTCCGGCCACTCCCCTTCGAGGGGCACCCAAGCCGCATCGACGACGCGCCGGATCAGCGACCAGGTGAGGCCATCGGCACTGACCGGCGCCTCCGGCTTCTCCCGGCGCTTGTCGTCTATCCACAGACGCACCTCCGCCCAGTCCACCTTTTGGCCGCCGACGTGGAACTCCAACCCCATCTGCACGGCCGCAACGGTGCTGCGCAGCCACGGCACCGAAACCGGATCGACTGACCGCTCACGGGCCATTTCGAGATAGGTGATGACGTGGTCGGTCTCGATCTCGGAGAGATCAGTCTCGCGGGAAGCGCACCACGCCAGGAAGTACGAGAGAAATTTCCCATAGGTGTCCTTGGTGCCAACCGCAAGCCCGTCGAAAACGCTAGGAATCCGGCGCTGGTATTCCTCGACGGTAAGTCCAACGGGTATGTCCCCCGCCGCGATCCGCGCCTCAATCTCGCGAGCCTTGTCTCCCCGTGCCCGCAGCGCCAGCAGCGACCTCCTGCCGCCCGAGGACCCGTCATCCGCCGACAGTCGGCGCGCCCTTCTCTGTACCATGTCAATCTCCCGGATTTATCTGCGTTTTAGAACATTTTTGCGTTTGGGAGATTTTAGCAATCGAGGTTCCGAAAAAGGCTCAGAAAAGGGGATGGCGTGTCATAATTTGGGGGCAAAATGGCATTTCCGTTAATGCCTGTTAACGGTATTTCCTACTTAGGAATCCCCCCGCTAACGCCCTGCTCCCGCGTATTCACCCATTCGCCGAAGCTCTTGCGAATAGGCGCCTTCGGAACCGCAGCAAAGACGCATCCGTCGCCAACGACGGTGCCGGCTTCGTTCGGATTACTGTCGACGGTCAACTGCTCCACCAGAGCAGAACGCAGCTGCTCAGCAAGGTCCTGAGCCATGTCCGACGCGACGCACCTCACCACGTAGCCCATCTGGCCGCAGTGATCAGAAACGAACAGGCTCCGCCGTTCCAAGAACGGAGAAGCCACCAAATCATCAACCGCGTCCAGAATTCTCATTTCGGTGACGCCCACGTAACGGCAGCCATCCCAGAACTCGATGGCGAAAATGGTGAAGGCGGCTGCCTCACCAGGCAACCGACGACCCTCCGCGCTCCCCCACCATTCGGCGGCGAACGCTGAAGCGTCAACAAGCCCATCGGGCGTTTCATTTGCTGTCAGCGACTGATTCATGGCGTCTGGCACACTCTCGAAAAATTCCCTGCAGACACTCCTGCCGTTCCGAATTTGTCGCCCGTGTCGATTACCGTCTTTCGGTTCCTTTGCCCGGATTGTAATGACCCCCAAAGTGCACTTTCGCAGCGGTCACCAAATCGCCAAAAATCGGCGTTTTTGAGCACGAAAAACCGCGAAAAACACCCCGGGCGGCGAAACGATCTCCACACCCGTCCCGGGGCACGACGGGCCAAAAAAGCGCCCCGTTCCGGGTACCCGGAACGGGGCAAGTAGCCGGCGGCGCTACCACTGTTAGGGCACGTCCTCCGTCCCGTAGTCGCTGCCTACGATGGGCAGGTAGATCCGGAGCATGACCTGAACGGAGGCGTGACCAAGCCACTGGCTCACGACGTCCAGCGGCACCCTCCCGACCATCAGCCAATGCCGTGCCGCAGGCCGTGGGCGCCAGGGTGCCGCTTCCCATTCCAGGGCGACTTCACTTCGAGCCCCGAGGCCACCGCCGCATCGGTGATGCGCCATAGCGCCGTCCTCATGCTGATCTCTACCACCTTGTCCCGCGGTGACCGATCCGCCAGCCAATTTGTGAAGAGCTGCACCAGCTCACCGTGCATCCGGACCGTCCGAGCCTTCTGCGTCTTCGACCGCCGTCGCCGGTGCGGCGGTCACTCCCGTGTCCGTCCTGGCGTTCCACATTCCGCCGGTCGCTGGCGTCCTCGCCTTCGCCGTCCTCGGCCTCGAGCTCGCGATCCGCTTCGCCGTCTCCGGCGGTCTCTGATTCAAGGCAAATACCACTCCCGCACACTGGAGGTGAACATCATGATTACCAGCATCCCGCAACAGTACGGCGACACCATGGCCGGCGTGTTCCTTGCTCGCATGGCCCCAGCTCTCGAGGCAACCGCCGAGCAGCATTTGGACATTGACCGTGTTCCCCGGTCGCTCGACCGGCCGATGATCCATGAAATTGACCTAGCCTGCGATGCGCTGCATGACGCTACAGCGGAACGTTCGGACGTGGCGATGTTTGGCGTTCCACAAATGGGCCAGCTCAGCGTCTTTACTCTGCCGGACGGTTCCGCGGTAACTGCTCTCGCCTCGTGGGGCGATGATCATATCGACTTGCTGGAGGGCCGATATGAGTATCCCGACTGGCTGGCCGAAAAGTCCGGCGCCGTGGTCATCAGGGCCAACAATCCGACCCACCTGCGGGCCTTCGAAAACATCTGCCAAGGCTCCAACGCTCCCAACGCATGGCAGGAATTGTACGAATCCGCCGGCTGGCTCTGAGGTTCCCGATGTTTCGTTCCGCTCTGCTGGCCGCCGCCGTCGCCGGTCTGCTCGCCTGTTCTGGCGGCGGCGACGGCCTCGATTGCTCGGATCCTCTCGTCCTGCTCGATCATCCGTCAGATGGGTTCCGTATCGAGCTGGCCGACGGCACAGTCGGCCCCGTCGTCCACGATCCGGCCGTTGATGGTCCGTTGGACACTGCCGACTTTGAGCGTATCCAGGCGCTCTGCCGTTAGGTCTCCGGCGTCCTGCCGTAAACCCGTTTACGGCAGGCTCAGGGAATCTCGTCCATCCCGTAGTCGCTGCCGACTATCGGCAAGTACGTTCGCAACGTAACCTGGACGTTCGCGTGGCCTAGCCACTGGCTGACCACGTTCAGCGGCACCTTCCCGACCATCAGCCAGTGCCGCGCCGCCGAATGCCTCAACGAATGAGCCCCAGGGCGCCGCTTGCCGGTCCCCGGGGACTCTTTCTCCAGCCCGCTGGCCACCACCGCGTCGCCGATATGCCTCAGCACTGTCCTCATGCTGATGGCCACCACCTTGTCGCGCGGCGTCCGGTTCGCCGGCCAGTTGGTGAACAGCTGCACCAGCTCCCCGTGCAGCCGCACCGTGCGCGGCTTCCTCGTCTTCGACCGCCGGACGAGCAACGCCGCCGGCTCCCCGGCGTAGTCAAGGTCACGCCATTCGAGCTCGAGGACCTCCGACACCCGCAGGCCGGTGCGCCACATGATGAGCGCCGCCGTGCGCGCCTGGTGCCGGTTCTGCTCCGCGAGCTGGTGCAGCAGGCGCTGGACCTGCTCGGCCGTCCAGTAATGGGGAACTTCCATGGTGGCAGATTACACCGAACGAACTCTGCCAGAAAGGGGCCGGCCGTCACCAATTCCCCCGAAGGACGGCAACGGCCAAAGGACCGAAATTGGCAGAGTTCACGTCGAACTCTGCCAGCGCACACCGAACGAAGGAGAACCGTGTACCACGCCGCTCCGATCTACCCAAACCTCGACGCGTTCCACGAAGCCGACCCGCGCCAGCTGAGGAGCGAGCAGTTCGACTACGGCGTCCACTGGCGCCTTGACGGCTGGGAATACCGCTGGCGTGTTTCCTACATCCGCGACACCGGCGAGATCTGCGCCGTTCACCAAGGGTCAACCATCGGGCCCGTCATCATCCTCGGCATCGTCACACCCGACGAGGTACCGCTATTCGAGATCTACTCTAATCTACCCAGCCCGCATCACGGGCATGGTCAGAGCCAGAGTCTCATCCGTTGACGTTTCACCGACCACTGCCGGCGCAGCCGGTCTTACACGGTCTCCACGTCCTGACACCGGGAAGCTCAAACCCGGCCAGTTCGCCAAATTCTCCGCCGCGTTGGCGTCGCGGTCATTCAATACTCCGCAGCCGGCGCACCACCACTCCCGGTCGGACAGCGTCAGGTCGTTGTTCTTCCAGCCGCAGTGCGAGCACAGCTTCGATGACGCGAACCACCGGTCCGCCTTCACATACTCCGCACCGTACCATCGACACTTGTACTCCAGCTTGCTCAGGAAGCCCGACATGCCGGCATCGGCAATCGCACGGGCCAGCCTGCGGTTGCGGATCATGCCGGACACGTTCAACGTTTCCACCACCACCCGGCCCGCCGACTTGGCTATCGCCGTCGTCGCCTTGTGATGATGGTCGTTGCGCACGTTGACCACCCTAGCGTGGAGCCGACGCCGCTTGGCATATAGCTGCTCTCGCCGATTGGAATGATTGCGCTTGCCATGGACGTTCCGACTGCGGGCAATAGCCTTGTCGACACGTCGCAACTCCTTCAGCGCGCTGGACAAAGCCTTCGGGTTCTCGACCTTCGTGTCATCCGAGCACACCGCCATGGTACCGACGCCCACGTCCACGCCGACCGTCGGTCCAGCCTTCACCGGCGGCGGCTCCTGCCCGTCCTCGATGCAGAAGCAGGCGAACCACGTCCCCGCCGTCCGGTTGACGGTCACCTCACGAATGGAACCATTGAACCGCAGCTCCTCCACCATCGCCACCCGGCCGATCTTGGGCAGGATGACCACCTTCCCTTCCACCCGCACCGTGTCGGGGCCGTTATCCGCCCGAAAGCCCTGCTCATGCTTGCGACGTTTGAAACTTGGGAACCCCACCCGGCGTCCGGTGCGCTGGCCAGCCTTCACACGCTTGCGGTACTCTCCCCAAGCAGTCCCCGCCTGACCAAGGTCGATGATCGCGTACTTGGCCGCGTTCTGAGAGAGCTCGGCTCCCCAAGGCGCGATCATCTTCTTGACCACGTTCCAGCGCGGGCGCAACGTCCGCTCGCTCAGCCACTCGCCCACTTCAAGGCCAGCCTTGAACTCGCCCAGTGCCCAGTTGTAGGCAAAGCGGGCATACCCGGCGTGCTGGCCGAACAGAGCGTCCTGCTCGAGCGTCGGCTTCAGCGCAATCCGATGCGACCTGTGCATCAAACTCCCCGTAGATTAGTCGGCTTTAGAACCGATTAGCACAGATTATAGCGAACAGTTACGAACCCGACGGCGACCACGAGGCACGCTACTACGACACGCTCGAGCAGATCCTCGACGGCTGGGCAGAGGAATACACCAAGCCGAACAGCCTCCAATGGGTACGCGACCAGCTGAACAGCATTTGACGGACCTGCACAGATGCAATCCGCACCAATGCACAGCAGAAGGCCGCGACAAGCCCAGCCGAACAAGTCAGCCCTCCTTCATGGCAACCAAAGGAGGCAACCCAAACCATGCCTAGCAAGAAGATCATCACGGCAACCGCCGTACTGATCCTCAGCCTGACGACAGCATGCTCGGTCTTCTCCGACGACAACACCGTGATCCTGCTCACCAGCCAGGAGAACGACGGGCGCATCACCAACGAGGACTTCGAACGACTCAGAAAGAACATCACCGATGCAAAGAACTCGGAAGAGTCACCACGGACCGCACGCGAACTCGCTACAGCCCAGCGAACCAAGTCTGAAGACCAACGCTGGTGCCAAGCCTGGGCTCTCGACAACCTGAAGCCGCACATCTACGCGGAGTTCGCCAAGCTGAACCCCGACACGATGGACGACCTCGACCGGACCATCTGGAGAACACGGCTGGAGAACAATTCCACCAGCGTCAACAGGCCATTCAGCACCAACCCTGTGACCTACGACCACGATTACCGCGACTTTCCGCACGACGGTTGGACAAACTTAGTCGGCACCTGCTGGATGTACTGGTCCGAACCACTCGGCATGACTAACGCCGACCAGCGTAATGTCCAGTACGAAGCAGAATGCAAGCGCAACCTGATGAACCTCGCCGACTCGGAGTGGGACAACTTGGCCAGTGCCGCTGTTCGCCACGACGACACCGCGGCCTACGAGATCCCGAACCAATACGTCCGTGTCCTGAAATGGCTGGACATGTCAGGGCAAGAACTGCTCGAAATGTCGGAGCCGCCCTACGAGCTCCTGCGTCGTCTCAGTGACCAAGAGTACGCCTACAACCAGAACGTACCCACGAGCAACGAGACCAAGGCGCTGGCTGTCGAGTACGGCGGGGAATTCAATAAAGACTGGTGGCACCTCGTAGGCGCCACTCTGGCCCACCGCGGCACACGCAGCGACCCATGCCAGCTTTACTACCCGCAACTGTTCTACGGGTACTGGGTTCCGTTCGAAGAACCATACGCAGACGAGCCCGACCAACTGTCCGCGGACGAAGTCACCGAAGTAGAACGGATCACTGCTGGCCCGATGTACCTGCCAAAGCCGTAAACACAACGCCAACTCATCATGTGCTCATGTAATCAGATGATTACTTGATTGCTTGATGCCAGCGCAGCCTGTAGCCCCGATCAACGCTGCTCCGCGACGCCGACTCTGGGAAAGGCCAGAACCGTTGCTAACCTAAAAACCCAAGCCCCGCCTTTGTTGCGGGGAACCACTCCCGCGGCGGGGCCCGAGCCGTACTCGATGTGTCCTGTGCCACCGCCCAGATACCCGGGCAACAACTCGGAACGCCATCCGCGTCCATTCTAACCGATCGGTTGGGAACGATCGCTGCAACACGAGGCACATCGGCATCACGTTACCATCCAGGAAAGTCAACCGCTAATCGACCACGGGCCTGACCAGCCCATCCTGGAGTACTCGATGCCTTCCGCCCCCCAGAAGGGCGCGCGGCGCCGTAAGAGCGCACGCGTTCCCGACAACCAGCTACCCCTGCCCCTCTTCGAGCATGGCCTGCAGGCCGCCCACCAGTACCCGCTAGTCGCCGACCAGTCGAAGAAGATCCAAGGCCGCCGGCCTGCCCGGGAAGCCTGGGCCGAATGGCCCTACATCGAAGGCAACCCGCCACACGCCTACACGGCCATGATCTTCGACATCGACGACCCCGACCGCTGGGAGTTCGAGGTCGACGGCCCGACTCCGAACTGGCAGGTCCGCAAGGACTCCCAGCCCACGACCTACCACGTCGCCCTCGCCCTCGAGAAACCCGTGGCCCGCCACGACGCCGCGTACCCGGAGCCGCTGAGGTTCTTCCGAGAAGTCTACGAAGGACTCGCCGTACACTTCGGCGCCGACTGCCGCTACAACGGGCTGATGACCAAGAACCCGCTGCACCCGCCGGCGGGTTGCAGCACCCAGTGGTTCCGAGCAGCACCATACCCCCTGGCCGAACTCCGCGACTGGCTGCCCAGGGTGATCCCGAAGCCGGTCATCCCCACGGGCGTGGGTCGGAACCAGGACCTGTTCGATTTCTGCGTCAAGCTCGCTCACCAGCCCAAGTGGGCCCGGACGATCCTGCACCAAGGACCAGACGGCGAATGGCTCGAACGCGTCCGTCTCCTGAACATCCAGCAGTGGGCCGACAACCCGCTCCCCGACTCCGAGTGCCGCTCGATAGCCAGGAGTTGTGCCAGGTACAGCCTGCGGCAGTTCGACGAGGCGACCTTCAGCGAAATCCAGACCGCCCGCAACACGAGGCGCTGGCACCCAGGCAAGCCCGGTTATGACTACCAAGGCAGAGCCGAGACGGTGGCCCTGATGTTCGACCTCGGCTACTCCAGAAAGTGGCTGGCCAACCACTTCGGCGTCGCGATCATCACCATCGACCGCGACCTCGCCAAGATCCGGAAGGCCCGGCGCAACTCCCGAACGTGAACCCCACGGTCACCGCACCGCAATGGGGAACTATCATCCCATAACAGGGTTAATCCGGCCCGGCGGGGGGCAAAAAATGGCTTAGGGCCCGCCAAAAAAGAAATTTTCGCGGTTTTTCGAAAATTCGAGGCCGAAAAGCCGGATTCCCGACCGGCCGCCGGCACCGGAGCCTGCGGCGGCGGAAAGCCGGAGAAATCCGACGGATTGCCGGAACCAGCGGAAACCGGTCAGTGGCGTCGAAAAATCGCCCGCAGAGCCCCGGAGAGAGTCTCCGGAGTCCGGAAGGAGAATCCTGCCCCAAAAGCCGGAGAGGGCCGCACAGCACCCCCAGCGCAAGAATTCGGGCACCTGCCGACCAGGGGAGACCCACAAGCAGCCCGCGCCGACAGCGGCGCCGTGTCGCCACAGCGGACCGACCGCCGAGCGAACCGGCGGAAATCGCGCACAGAGGGCCAGAGACAGCCCTCGCAGTCCCGAAAGGAAAATCCTGCCTCCGAAGCAGGAAGGGACTCCACAGAGGACCCAGCGCAAGAATTCAGCCACCAGTCGGCCAATGGCCGACTGGTGGCGTCCGCTGCCGAAATCCCCCACCTGGGAGCCCAGAGCAGCCACGGCCGCCAGATCGGGGGAAGTTCAGAATGACGGCATCCAAGGGGCTCTCCGTGGCTCCTGGGCAGGAATTCGGCCACGTCCGACACACGCGCCGGAGCGCCGCCAGCAGGTGGCCAGCAACAGCTCGAAAGGCCACAGCGACCGGAAACACCGGCACCGACCGAAGCCTGGCGAAAATCGCGCACACAGCCACGGAGAGAGTCTCCGGAGTCCCGAAGGGGAAATCCTGCCTGCGGAGCGCGGGGGGCCCACAGAGAGGCTCCAGCGCAAGGATTTGGCCACGTCCAGTACGACGGCATGACGAAGCCGTGGGAGCAGGGAAGTGTCGTGTCAGGACCACGTGCCTGTCGTGCGGCGAGGCCGTCCGCAGCTCCGCCGAGGCTGCCGTGAACGACCTGCCGGAAGACAACGGAGAGGAACGGGTCCTCGTCTTCCACGACGGCTGCCAGAAGGCCCCGGTCAGTGGCCTGCCACGCCGCAGCGTCGGCATCCCAGAACCATGTTCCCGACGTCGCAGGGGCACGGAGAGGCCCTGTTCAGCCACCGACGAGCACTGGCCTTACGCCGCGCCCAAGGACACAGGAGCAGCCTTGGCTCAGCCTGCGGGCAACCTGAGCAACGTTCACCCAGCAGCCCGCTGCCGTCAGACCGCTAGGGCACGTCAGCCGCAGCACCAACACTGCACAGCACCGCGAATTTCCGCGCTTCGCGGCCCTGGACGGCCCTCAGATCCCCGACGCGGAAAAGTCCACCGGAAGGGCCGGAGGCCGTCTCCGTGGCTCCAGCGCGGACTCCGGCAATGCTGCGTCAGCCGACCCACGGCCACGAAGGGAGCCGACATCCGCGGCAAGGAGCGCGAAGCCAAGGCGTGACCAGCGACACGTTCCCTGAGGGACGGGACGCCAATGCCCAGACCACCATGCTGCCGGCTCGAGACAAAGCCCACCGCGAAGTTACTAAGCCCGACCGGATCCGACGCCGTCATCCGCGTCCCGGGCGATCACCGCTTCCCCACCGCATGCGTACTCCACCTCGGCCAAGAGGCCGCCGCCCTCCAGCAGGCGGAATCCGACACACGGCAGGTGAAGCGCACCACGGCCCTCGCCGACCGGAGAATCGCCGTCGCGTCGCCACGTCGCCCAGTGGATGCCGGCCGGCATCCAGTCCGCCGCCCGTTGCGAGGACCAGCATCCCGCGCAGCAGCACGAACTCGGCGCCGACACGCCTACGGCCATCCACCGGACGAGCAACACGGCTCCGCTCGTTGCTGAGGGACCACGCGTCCGGTCCGTGCTCGCCGAGTGGACGATGTCGCCCCGAGCCAAATTGATCATCTCCCACATCGCCGGCGAGGTCGCCGAGACCGAGCTAACGCTGGTGGCGTCGACCGCCCGCCAGGCGGGACGCCGGCTGCTGGCCGAGACCCGCGAACTGGGCGGCGGCGTGGCCGTCGACGACGGAACCCCGCTGCAGGAAGCCGTCAAGGATCCAGGGCTCCGCGCCGACCTAGACGGCGGCAGCGTGCTGACCATCACCGGCCACGGCCCCGTCGTGCCGGAACCGACTGCCCAGCATCAGTGCGAACGCACAGCACTCGCCCAGGGCGGCCCTCACGTCGGCCTGCGAACCGGCCGTCAGCCCCGAGCCACTGTCCAGCACGTGAAGGGCACCGAAACCGCGACTACCCCCTTCGAGAGCCCGCAAACCTGAACAGGATTAGGCCGAGCGGAGAGTCTCGGGATCGACCTCAGCGAGCTGCAGTTGGTGAGCGCCGAGACCCTCGAAGAGTTGCTCACGACAGGTGAAAACCAGGATCTGCACCCGCTGTGCGGCGTGCGAGAGGATGTCGAACATCAGCCGCATCCGCTGGTCGTCGGAAAACACCAGCGCATCGTCCAGGACCACGGCGGCGGGCGCTCCCTGGTCAATCAGCATTTCGGCGAAGGCCAGGCGAACGAGGACGGCGATCTGCTCCTGAGTACCCATGCTCAGATGATCGAAGCTTTCCTCGTATCCCGCGTGGCGGGACATCCCCGTGATGTACATATCCTCGCCGATGCTGATTGCAGCGTCAGGGAAGAGCATTTGAAGGTACGGATGGATGCGATTGACGACCGGGGCGACGTAGCGTTCTTTGGCGTCGCTCTCAGCGGTGCGAAGCGTTTCGGCCAAGAGGTCCAGGACCTCGACTTCGCGTTCAAAACGGTCGCGTCGGAGTGTCGCCTGTTCAAGTTCATGCTGTGTGTGTTCGACGGCTTCGTCGATGCCGGCACTGTCGTGAACCTCGATGCGCTCACTCAAGCGGACGCTCTCGATTCGTAGATTGACGCGGTCGCGGTCGCGTTGTTCAATCGCCGCCTGCAGTCGTGTGATGCGCGCCTCCAGCCGCGTCCTGGCACCGGCAGGTTGCTCCGCTTCCAGTGAGGAAACGGCCTGTTTCTGTTCCGTCACGGCCTGCGCTGCCGTTTCGCACGCGTCTGCGAGTTCCTGATCCGGTACGCCTTCGGCGTCGCTCCGGAGCTGTTCCTCTCGCCTTTCAACCACCTCGGTCTGACTATCCACGGCGTTTTGAAGTGTGCGCACTTCCACCTCGAGGTCGGTGACGGATCGCGCCCTCTCATCCACAGCCTCGCGAGCGACCCGTTCCTCGTCCCTTGCCTTCTGAAGTTCCGCCTGAACGGATTCCAGGGCGGCCTCGGCTTGCTCCTTTGCCGGCGTATCCTCGTCCGCCGGCAGGCCCTCCAGCGTCCGGCGCAGCTCGTCGATTCGAGGTTGAAGTGTCGCTGCGCCGTCGTCCGGCGCGATTCGTTCCAGTTCCTGTTGGGCCGCGTCGGCGATGACTTCGAGATCACGCCGTTGGTCGCGCAGGATCTGCGCTTCGGCAAGCGTTTCCGCCTCGACTTCGCCGAGTGCAGCCTCCAGCTCTGCTTTGGCTTCCCGTTCCGCGCGCAAGAGCTGGTCACGGTCGGCGACGGCCGGCTCAATGAGGATCCTCCCCCGCTCGGGGATGGTGACGGTGACCGGCTCCACTGCCTCGATGCTCGCGGGCGGGTCCGTCAATGGAACGCCGTCGGCCTCAATGCCTGCAAGACGGTCGCTCGGAATGTCAAAGGTGACGCGCGTTGCCGCCACGCTGAGCCGCGCATTTGCCTGTTCGGCCGCGTCCGTGGCTTGGCGGATCCGTTGCAGCGATTCATCCGTGACCTTGATCTGCTCGGCTTGCCGCCGGGAGTCAGCGAGTCGCTCCTGCGCATCTTCGACAGCGCTCTGTTGGCGGAGCAGGTCGTTCAACTCTGCGGAGCGAGTGATTCGATCCAATGCGCGGCGCCATCTGGCCTCTGACTGTGTCGCTGCTTTAACGGCCGCTTCTGCGTCCGTCGCAGCCTGCCGGAGTTCATCAAGTGCGGCCGACGATTCTTGCTGACGTTGTTGGCGTTCCCCCAGCCGCTCGGTGTCCTGCTTCAGCTTTTCCTGATCCGCCTTGAGCTCCGCTCTCCGGGATGCGCGGTCGGTTTGGGCGCGTTCGGCTTGCTCGAACTGCCTCAGCCGGTTCTGGAGTTCGCTGTGAGCAGCTTCGAGTTGCAGGTCGTGGCGCATGACCTCGGCAAGCTGCTCCCGAGCCTCCGCAAGTTCCTTCTGATCGATGCGATCCTGGCTGCCGTCCTCCAGCCGCGCAAGCCGTTCCGTCGTCGCGGCCAGCTGCTCGAGCGTCTCTGACATCTCCGACTTCTGCTGCCGTTGATCGCTGAGACGTTGTTCGAGCTCGCTGACGTTGTCAAGCGCGTCCTTGTATGCGCCGCGCGGCTGACGCCGTGCCGGAGTCACCAGTGCTTCCTGCTGCTGTTGTATGACCTGCGGCAGCTCTCTGCCACGGCGGCCTCCGAGGACGTTCCCCACCTCGGACTCCAGCCCCGCGCTGAGACTCGCTAGCGCTGAGGCGGGCAGGTCCGGCCGGCCAAATGACCGCCCCTGTAGAACCCACAGGACGCCCCACATGCCAAGGGATTCCGAAGTCGCGCCCCGATTGCCTGCCTCGGCGAAACCCAGAAGGTTGCGCAGCTCGTTTTCGGCAGCGTCCGATTCAAGGACCGTTCCATCAGGACACTGCAGCCGCGCAAAGGCGCTCCTGACGAAGCGCTTGGTCAGCGTGTACTCAGCACCGTCGACTTCAAAAACCAGTTCCACGACCGGCGCCGCGCCGCTTCGGTCGTTTTGCAATGCCACGATTGGGTGCGCCCTGGAGCCGTGGCGCTCGAACAGCACCGCCCGAAGCGCATCCAACAGGGTCGATTTGCCGAGCTCGTTCGGTCCAACGACAAGATTGAGACCATCGCTGAGCTCGCCCAACTGTGTCGGCGCGGTGAAGCGCTTCAGCTGGTTGACTGAGAGCCTGCGCAGCTTCATCGTTGCCCCGATTCAAGCTTCTTGTGTTCGACGTAGAGTCGATGAAGAGCGGCGCGTGCGAGTTCGGCATCACTCCCCCCTGCCTTGACCATCCCGCGAAGCCTGTCAGCAGCGGCGCGCACGATTCCGCCTGGGTCAATGCTGTCAAGGTCGTCGTCAGTGGGTTCCGGAAACAGCTGCTCGCGGTCAATCCGAAGATGAAAGAGCGCTGCGGCCGCTCCCTCGACGATCAGTTCCTCGAAATTCTGCAAGTCAGCCAGTGAGAGGGCTCCCGAGAGTTTCAGATCGACCAGAGTGTGGTTGAGGTCACCGTTCAGGTTCCGCAGTTTGTGTTCGAGTAGATCCACGTCTTCGGGGCTCTCCACGCGCTCATCGAGCGATACCCAGTGGTACTGACCTGTCGAGAGCTGAGTGACCCGTGGCAACTCATTCGGGCCGTCGATTTCCACCAACAGGGCCGTGCCCCTGCCGCGCGTCTGGAACGAGTCCGTCTCGGGCGTGCCGCTGTACCAGCAGCGCTCGTTTACCCGAAGCTCTCCGTGCCAGTCGCCCAGCGCCAGGTAGTCGAGACGAGCGTATTGCGGTCGCGCGGGGTCGATGGGGTTGGCTCGCTGCTCCTCATCCGTATCAAAGCCTTGGACGGCGCCATGAGCCAAGCCGATGCGGATCAAGTCGGCGTCGCTGACCTGAGCGTCCATCCAGGCGGTCGGGTCATTGAGGGTGCGACGATGTTCGAGTGGAGCCGGAAGCAGCACGGCGGTGTCCTGCTCGATGACGCTGGTGGCAGGTTCGGTATGCAGGTGGATGTTGTCAGGCAGGCCGCGGCTTCTGAGCTGGTCCCACAGTCCGTTGGGTTGGTACGGATCATGGTTCCCGGGCAAAAGATGCCACTGCACCGAGCTGTACGCTCGCATTCGCTCGACGACCTGGTTCCGCGTGTGGGGAGAGGGAGCGGCGTGGTCGTAAACGTCGCCCGCAACCAATACATGGCTCACATCATGCTCGTCGGCCAGTTTGCCGATGCACGTGATCGCCTCCAGTCGCGCCAACTGGAGGCCGCCCATCTCCGCCCCATCAACGAAGCGGAAGACTTTGCCGATCTGCCAGTCGGCGGAATGAATGAAGCGGAATGCCATGGACCAGACAGTTTCCGCTATTCAAGATCTACTCTAATCTACCCAGCCCGCATCACGGGCATGGTCAGAGCCAGAGTCTCATCCGTTGACGTTTCACCGACCACTGCCGGCGCAGCCGGTCTTACACAGTCTCCACGTCCTGACACCGGGAAGCTCAAACCCGGCCAGTTCGCCAAATTCTCCGCCGCGTTGGCGTCGCGGTCGTTGAGCACGCCACAGCCGCCGCACCACCACTCCCGGTCGGACAGCGTGAGGTCGTTGTTCTTCCAGCCGCAGTGCGAGCATAGCTTCGATGACGCGAACCACCGGTCTACCTTCACAAACTCGGCGCCGTACCAGAGGCACTTGTACTCCAGCTTGCTGAGAAAGCCAGACATCCCGGCGTCGCTGATCGCCCGGGCCAGCCTACGGTTACGTACCATCCCGGACACGTTCAACGTCTCCACCACCACGCGGCCCGCCGACTTGGCTATCGCCGTCGTCGCCTTGTGATGATGATCGTCCCGCACGTTGACCACCCGTGCGTGAACATTGCGCCGTTTAACGTACAACCTCTCCCGGCGGTTGGAATGGCTGCTCTTGCCGTGCACGTTCCGGCTGCGGGCAATCGCCTTGTCCAGTCGCCGCAGTCGCTTCAGGCCTACAGACAGTGCCTTCGGATTCTCAACTATGGCACCGTCCGAACACACGGCCATGGTGCCCACTCCGACATCCACGCCCACTGCGGGGCCGTCTTTCACTGGTGGGGCTTCCTGACCGTCCTCGATACAGAAACATGCGAACCACGTCCCCGCCGTCCGGTTGACGGTCACCTCCCGGATGGAACCAGCAAAGCGCAGTTCCTCCACCATCGCCACGCGGCCGATCCTGGGCAGGATGACCACCTTGCCTTCCACCCGCACCGTGTCGGGGCCGTTGTCCGCCCGGAAGCCCTGCTCATGCTTGCGGCGCTTGAACCTCGGGAACCCCACCCGGCGTCCGGTGCGCTGATCAGCCTTCACACGCTTGCGGTACTCTCCCCAAGCAGTCGTCGCCTGACCAAGGTCGATGATCGCGTACTTGGCCGCGTTCTGAGAGAGCTCGGCTCCCCAAGGCGCGATCATTATCTTGACCACGTTCCAGCGCGGGCGCAACGTCCGCTCGCTCAGCCACTCGCCCACTTCAAGGCCAGTCCTGAACTCGCCCAGCGCCCAGTTGTAGGCAAAGCGGGAGTAGCCGGCGTGTCGACCGAACAGCGTTTCCTGCTCGAGCGTCGGCTTCAGCGCAATCCGATGCGACCTGTGCATCAAACTCCCCGTAGATTAGTCGGCTTTAGAACCGATTAGCACAGATTATAGCGAACAGTTACGAACCCCCAGCACCTCGTGACCGGCGGGCATTCTATGGGGTCTGCGTCGCTGATGCAAGGCATTTTCGTCACCCAATCGAGGAGTGATCCATAGGCGTCGTCACCGCCACGACCGCCGACGGCTCCCTGGGAGATTGCCTTCCGCTGGCAGCCACCATTGCCTGGCGGCACGGTCGGTGACCGCATCGAACGCTACGCACCCAATGATGCGCCGGCCCGCCTCATCTGAACGGCGCAGACGCAATGAGTCACCGGAACGATACCATGCCCGAAATGCCGCAGAGCGCGGCCAACGGCCTTTTCCGCCGGAAACCGCGTTGAATAAGCACCAGCCGAGGTAATCACCGTTCACCGTCGGCGACGGCGTTCGCAACTTCGGTACCGGCAGAATCCGCAATCGCCGGCGGCAAGGGGAGACGGCTACGGGAGACGTCAGATTCTCACGGCATAATTCGCACACCTCACCTTTTGGGGAAAACAGGAGGCAAATTCCATGCGACCAGTCTACGACATCAGTATGGCCAACTTCAGCGCTGTCAGCGAAGCAATCACCTATGCCTTCGCCCGCACTGCGGTGCGCGACGCCCTCAATGACGCCATCAAAGCCACCGGAGCTTTCTCGTGGTACGACGACAGCCATGGCTGTTTCTACCATGCAAATCGGAGCTTCGACGAATTTTGGGTGGAGATGCGAGCTAGCCACTGCGAACTGTCGGACACCGCAGCGAGCTGCATACTCAACGCGCTCGCTGAGGGGGCCGGAAGCCAGCTGGATCAGGTGGGTGGAAAGTACGCCCCTGCGATCTGGCGGCACGTCAAAGCAAACATCGACCGGATAATGCAACTCCACGACGACACCGTCACACACGATACCGCTTGCGGCCAGATCTGGTACACCGCCTGCATCCTGGTTGATCACCAACTGGATTATTTACTCCCTGATGAAACAGTTGAGAGCTGGGAGAGCGAATTGGCGGGTTTGCCAGAAAAACATCTGGCGAGCTGACAACGATGACAGACCGGAAGGATCAGTGCTCGGCCCGCCATCAGTTGTCGCAGGTACCTCGCCGAGGGCTTGTTCCGTGGCCGGTCATTTTCCTGACATGGGATCCGACGGTCCTCCGACGCCGTCATGCGCTCAAGTCAGGGACGAGGCGCGGCGGGCTACTTGTGGGGTGAGGCGATTTCGCTACTCAGTGAGCAGGCAAAATGAGGTCATGGAACCAACTACCCTACAGAGGAGATTTCGCTACTCGCAACCGAGGAACCTCACGAAGGCCACGTTCGCTCCATTGCCCGTCCACCTTCGAGTCGCTAATATGCAGAAACAACAGGAGAAGCCACCGATGACCTCTCAGCAGTATCAGCAAGCCAGCGAGCGCTTCCTGGCGCAGGCCAGACAGGAACTGGCTGACGGCGATCTGGCACAGGCGTCCGAAAAGGGTTGGGGAGCCACTGCCCAGATGCTCAAAGCCGTCGCCGAACGGCGAGGCTGGGAACACCACCGTCACCGCCACTACCACAGAGCCGCCAGCCGAATCCGCGCCGAAACCGGCGACGGAGAGATACGCCGGTTTTTTGACTCCGCCAGTGCCCTGCACGAAAACTTCTACGAGGACGACATGGTGGCTGACGAGGTGGCCGAAAGACTCGACGACGTGGAGGCCCTGTTGGACAGGCTCATACCCCTGCTGATCCAAACGTAGTACCAGCCGCTCTCACCGTTCGCGTAGTGAAATCGCCTCTTGTGGGATATGGAACAACTCCCAAACATCCCGCGGCCCACGACCGCAGCAAAGCCTACGCTGACCGGCGCTTCATCAGCGGAACGATCTGCCCCCACCGGGGCCCCGACCTCACGGGCATTGTTCTGGACGACGCCGGAGTCGTAACCTGCCCGCTCCACCAACTACGATGGTGCGTCCGTGCGGGGCGGATTGTCGGAGACACTCCGGGGATATGAAACCCCGGCGAGCCGAAGCCATCGGGTAAAAGGCGACCGACAACGGACCCGCCGGGCGGGAGAAGACGTTCCGGATCTCACCATGTTGTTTGTCTTCGGACTGATCGTGCTCGCGTTGCTGCTCCTGATTCCAGTCGGTGTCTCCTTGCGCAGCAGCGGGCATTCCCGTCGACGCCGAGACAGCTTGCTCGTCGGCCTATTTGCGGGCTCGTTCGCCGTCGGCCTGGTCAGCATCTGGATTACCCTAATCGTCTTCTTCATCCCCGAAATCTTGGCGACCGGCGTGGGGTTCTTGACCACGCTCGGCGTCGTCATCGCCGCACCAGCAGCCGCGATTTTGCTCACTCGGGGCTGGCTGCGTCGCTGACCGCCATCAACGCTGCCATGCCCGGACGACTACGCAATTCGAGCGATGCGCACCGCAAAGTTTTCGGTTTCGGGCGCCATGACGCGCGCTACGGCCACGACGGTTGCCATGGTCCATCCCGCGGCACTGGCCGTCCATTCCGGCAACACTACCGACACGCCGAGACCTGAAGGTTCAAGGGAAATGTCGGGGTACGGCGTAGCAGCCGGCCCCCTGACTCTGTGCGGTTCGTCTATGGGTACAACTCCGCCGAAGGCAAACGCGCCAGTGCGCCGGCGCCGAATGTTGCTCGCCAACTCCACCGGGGAAAGCCCACTGAGGGATCCTCGGTCAAAGGTGACCAGCGCGCTTACTCGTGCCTGCTCTGGGGTTGCCAACTGTTCACGATTTGGTGGGTTATGGTATGCGATGGTAGTTGATGGTCCGCTTGAGTGATCCTTCCCATCCATGGAGGCTGGCCCCTCGGCCACTGAGATTGCGACCTCGCGTTCCGTTATGCTGTAACCATGGCAAACCGCAAAGGCGACGACCGAGGGCCGGCCTCGTTGGGCTCCGCAGCAAAGCCACCGACTGCCACTTATCAGACCCGCGTCCGCGATTACGGGGACGTGGATCGGGCGTTGGGCGACGCGGCGCTGTGTGCTTATGCTGAGCTCTACGGCCGGGTGGAGCGCAAGCTGTTTGCTGAGGTGGCGGCGGGCCGGTCGGCGACGGCGTTGAAGAGCGCATACCTGAAGCGGCACGGGATACCGGCGCGGATGTTCAACGGTGTGCGGGTGTCGTTGGAGGGAAAGGTGGCGTCGGTCAAGGAGCAGCAGAAACTGCGGGTGGACAGCCTGGGGCGACGCATCGCTCGGGCCCAGCGGCAGATCGCCAATGCTGCCGAGCATGGGCGATGGGATCAGGTCCACCAGAAACGGCGCCGCCTCGACAATCTCCAAAGCAGGTTGACGGCACTGGAAGCAGACGTTGAAGCCGGCCGGGTCAGGTTGTGCTTTGGGTCCAGGCGGCTCTGGCGGAAGCAGCGCCACCTGGAGCAGAACGGCTACGTCAGCCATGCTGAATGGCTCGGGGACTGGCAGGATGTCCGTAGCGGCGAGTTCTTCGTGCTGGGCAGTCGTGATGAAACCGCAGGCTGCCAGCTGTGCGTGGCTGCCGTGGCGAATGACGGGACGCTGACGTTGCGATTGCGGATGCCCGACTGCTTGGCAGCACAGTACGGCAAGTACCTGACCATTGAGGGCGTGCGCTTCGCCCACGGCCACGAGCAGGTGCTGGCCGCGCTGGACAGCAATGCTGAGTACGTCCGGTATCGGCGTGAACACGGCGAGCAGGCAGCCAGGGCGACCACGCTGGGTCAGGCCATCAGCTACCGGTTCAAGAGAGACGGGAAAGGCTGGCGGATGTTCGCCACCACCGACATGATGGACGTGCCGGTGGTGACGGATCAACGGCGCGGCGCCATCGGCGTGGATCTCAACGCGGATCACCTGGCGGTTTGTGAGACCGACGCCAGCGGCAACTACGTCCACGCGTTCAGCGTGCCGCTGGTGACCTACGGGAAGACCCAACACCAAGCCGAGGCCGTCATCGGCGACGCCGTGGCCTGCGTGGTTGCTTATGCACGAGAGGTCGGTAAGCCCATCGTCATTGAGAAGTTGGACTTCCGGCAGAAGAAGGCGGTGCTGGAGGGCGAGAGCCGCCGTTACAGCCGGATGCTGTCGTCCTTCAGCTACGGCAAGGTCAAGGCGTACTTCCTGTCCCGCGGGTACCGGAAGGGAGTTGAGATACACCAGGTCAACCCGGCATTCAGCTCGGTGATTGGCCGGGTGAAGTTCATGGAGCGTTACGGGCTCAGCGTGCACCAGGCAGCGGCTCTGGTGCTGGCCCGTCGCTTGCTCGGCTGTTCCGAGCGCATCCCCCGCCGACGGGTTGCTCCCGTCGGCAATGGCGTTCACGTCGCCTTCACCGTACCCGCGAGGAAGCGAGTGCAGCACGTGTGGACGTACTGGGGTGCGGTCTTGGGACAACTGAGACCGGCGCTTGCAGCGCAGCACCGGCTGGGGAGGCGGAGACGTATACCCAATCCGGTTCGGGCTGTACCGAGAGATTTGTCTCGCGGTGTGGCTTGAACGGGGATCAGATCGGTGTTCCCTGGTGAGATTCCAGGGCGGAGCCGCCTTGAACAGTTGGGGCGGCGGCGCGGCAGTGACCGCGTCTTGAGGAATGGACGACGGCGGTTTGTAACCAAAATCAACCATTTTTACAACGGTGTCGAACCAACTGAGCCCTGAGGCGAGATGACCAGGGAATTGCCTGCGCGGTCCATGGTGCGCTCCGTAGCACGTGACCTGAAAACCGGAGATCTCGGTGGCTCCAATTCGTCGCAGAGCGTCATCAAGGCACTGCACCAGCGGCGGCAACGCGGAAGACAGCGCCACAGTGGCCTCTCCATACTCGGGAGGCATCCTGACCGTCGCCCAACCCGAGTAGCCACTCCCGTCGGGAAGCCCCTCCGGGATCACCACGTCGTCCACGGCACTCAGGTCGGTTGGGTTCGCCAGCCCGACGTAGACCCACCCAATCAGAGATCGGTCGGTGTCATCACCCGTCAATCCGGCCTCGTAGGTTTCCCACAAGTTCCTCAAGAAGGACGAAGGCGACGTGGCAGACCAGCCCATTAACTCGGCGCGCGCATCAAAGGCCGCATGCAGGAGGCCCACTACCGAAACTGCAGTGGGTGGACTTTCCCGTTCCCTCTCAGCCTCGATGGCACCCGTAGGAGGAAGTTCTCCGAACGCTTCGAGGATGACTACCGGAGTCATGACAGTGTGTTGCTCGGGTCTCGTATTTTGCGTACCACGAAAGTTCGTGCGGCGACAGCCAGATGATCGCGGCAAATCCTACACGTCGCATGGACCCAGCGTCCATTCAGTGAAATCCGCCAAAACCCGCACGCCCGATTGTTGAAATTCAGAGTGCCTGCCCTTACGATGGCTGCCGCATTTGCCGCCACCAGGTGGAGCACCGCGGCCGCAACGGCCCATCCAAAACGGGAAGCAACAGACGATGAGACTGGTCAGTAGCTGGAGCCACTACCTGGACTTCGAATGCAACGACTGCGGCGAGAGCACGCACGTGGACGCGGCAAGAGATTTCCCCACCACGGTGGCGTGCCGTTCCAGCAAGTGCAGAACTTCTTCCGAAAATCTCGTAGCGACCGCGATCGCCAACCCCTCCGTCCAGATTGGAATGCCGGCAGGCTATGCCCGATTCCGGCAACCTTGAACCGCGCGAACACGGCAACAGCCAGAAAGTCGCCAACTGGCACGCCATACGTTAGTGCGGTAGGAGACCTCCGCCTCATCGTCCCGTCCGTTCACTCCGGGTCGGGATTGGACACGCGCCCAAGGAACAGGACAGTACCGGTCCCAATGTCCCGGATCAAGAAGATGAAAGGTCGGTCGACCGTCACCTCAATGGGCTCCTTGCTGGGACCTGACGCGGCCATGACCACAGCAGTGGCGGCCGCCGCCTCCGTGCCCTCTTCGTCCACCGACACGAATGCCTTGTGGACTGCTTCGGAAATCCACAGATCCCTGGAACCGGTCATGCCCGAAAAATCGGCTCCGGCACCGAAGGCGTCGGGCATCCCCATTTCCGTCAGGGTCTCGCCCAGGCTGAACTGCGACTCGAACTCGAACAACGGCATCGTGAGGGTGATGTAGTCAATCTCGATGTCATCAATGATCCGGTTGAGCGTTTCTGCGTCCAGAGAGCCTTCAAATCCCTCCAGCGCACCCTCGTCGGGCAGCAGGATCGTCATGGCCATCTCCCCCCAAGAATACGGCACGTCGACCGCCTGGTACCCATCACCCCTGGCGTAGCCGTAAAAATCCTTGCTGGTTTCCGTCATCATGGGAACCCCCACCGTGTCTCCTCCGGGCAGATGAAACGGACGCACCTCGGTATCGCTCGGGTTGAACTGCCAAACCCACGAGGCGTTGAAATAGATGGCGTTGGTGAGCACCAAGCGGGTGGAACGGTCTATGACCCCCGGCGCCAGGAGGTCCTTGACCTTGCCTTCCGTTTCCTCAGCAACCCAGTCGTTGATCCTGACGCGAGACTCGTCCGGCGCGCCCGTGAAATCCACGGCCATCATCCCAACCCCGTAGTGTTCCGCCAGTAGATCGAGAAACTCAGGCAGGAAATGATAGCCGTCCTGACCCCAGACCGCGCTGGCGATGTTCAGGCGGAAATACTGACCGCCTTCACCGGCGTCGTTGGGCGCGCTCCCTGGCTCTTGGCCTCTTGCAGCGAGGGTCCGGTCCAGAGCGTTGAAGGCTGGATGCAGGCTGCTTTGCGGGAGCCTGTGATGGAGAGTGGCTTCCATCTGGCGCAGTGTCTCGCCCCTGGCCCCGGCGGAAGTCATGGCCAGCGCCTGGGAGATGCTGAAGGGAGAGTAGAAGAAGTTGCCCTCACCGTTGCTCAAAGTGCGGTACAGGTCGAAGGCAAACGCATTGTTGCCCCACACGAGTTCGCCCAATTCCGCTGCGCCAACCGCCGGGGCAGACCGGTCCCTTTCCGAACGCAGCGCGTCCGCTACTGTCGGGGCTGGAGGGACAGGGTTCGTAATGGGAGCCGATGTCGGCGCCCGCGTTGCCGGCGGTACTGCCGCCGGTGTTTCTGCCCCGCAGCCGGAAATGGCCGTCAACACGACGAATGCCGCAACCGCTAGCCAAATCCCGCGCAGAGCACCGAACCAGGTCCAAGGCGTCTCCCGAAAGCACACCTTAACATCAACAGTCATTGTTCCGACCATCAACCCCCTTGAACCGCGGCCCGTTGAGTGTTGGCGTTGAATGCGTTCCCGAAGCGAATCTCATATCGTCCCTGGCCCCTGCGATTTTCGATGGACGATTTCCAAGGCGAAGTGCGTCAGGGGGTGCCACTGAGTCCAAGCAGTGGCTCGTTCCGGAAGCTCGTGCCATAGGTGGACCCCGTGTCGGCGTCAAACGCTACCAGACCCACCGAAAGGTCCTCACGGGCTTCCTCAGGTGTGATGCCGCCCGTGCGCCACGAGCCCAGGGCTTCAACCACCCAGACCAATGGGTCTGGCATCATCGGCCCTGCTGACCCACCTTGCATCGCTGTAAATTCGCTCCTGCGCATCAAACGGGCAGTCGGCGAGTGCGGTTTTCCGGTTGCCTCGAGCTCGGGCCAGTTGAAGCTGAGGTACGCCAGGCCCAGCCGACGGGCCAGTCGTTCGGAGATCCTAGGCCCTCCGTCCGTTCCGACCGGCGGATGCTCATGCGGGATTTTCCACCACACGGACAGCGTCACGACCGGGTCCGTCATGATTCCCCGCGAGAGTTCTCCCGTCTCGAGCCAGAACGACCGCACGACCGACGTGCCGTCGCCGAGACGGATGCCGAGGAAGTAGCGCGGACCGTCATGATCACGGCGCCGCTGATCTACCGGTGCTTCGAGCACCATGCCGACGAAACTCTCGATGGCAGCTTCGTCGTCGATTGTGGCCAACACCGTCATGGCGTCATCGTCGTTGAGTATGTCGATGGCTGTGACCTTGCCCTCGATGTCCAGCAGATCCTCACCCGTTTGAGCGTTTGGATTCGTGTCGGCTCCATACAGGGTCACCCTACCTCGTTCGAGCGTCGCCAGCCGGAACTCCGGCGAGTAGCCCTTGACCTCGTACACCGGCGTGCCTGGGTTCAGGAAGGTGGCGTCTCCGTCCTGGTAGCGGTACCACGGGCCGGCGTAACCATCGCCGCGGAACGCAATCCGGTAGAGCTCCGGTCCCAAGTCCTCCGCCGTGAGGTCCTGCCCTTCATCGTGAGCTGCTGTTCCGACTGGGCTCCACTGCCTCAGGTAATGGATGCCGCCGAACTTCACCATGGGTACCCACGAGATCGTATGCGGTCGAGGGCTCACGTCCGTGTCGTTGGCAAGACCCTCCAGGATGGGGGCCATCGCTGCCTCGTCGTCGAGAATGTCATCCAGGAGGTTTGGACCGTCCGCCCGTCCGTCGTGCCGATCAATGACGTTACCGTCAATGTCCAGAACAACCTGAGACCCGGTGGGAACGTGAGTGACATAGGCGACTTTTGCCGTCATCTCGGGCGTCAATCCTTCCACGAAGGCGACAACTACGCCGGGGTCCAGGTCCAGCCTGTAGGTTTCCGAAACAGGCTCGGCAGCTCCCGGGGCTGGGACCGCCGCCTCAGCAGGAATGTCGGACGGCGGCATCCCAACGCAGGCTACCAGAACCAGGAACGCCAGTCCAAGCGTTAGGAATTTCACCAGTGTCTGCACGGCGAAGACTGATGACGCTACGGCTGCCATCCCGGCAAGTACGAGGCGCGCCCCCAGGGCTGACACCATGACGACGGGGGCACGCTTTACACCTCCGGTGGAACGCATCATATGCGGCTCCGGGCTGCAGCCGGAAAGATTCGTTCCCAGCTTCGCACCACAGGCAACCTCCCCACCGCGGGAGCGCTTATCCCATGGGAAAACCACAGACGGTGGACGGTCGCCATCATCCTCCAGTCACGACCGCGTCCTCCTCCGAGGGACTGATTTCCAGCAGTCGGCTTATGCCGCTGTTCTCGACCACCGTCCGCACATCTTCCGACAAACAGCGTAGGACCAGTCTGCCGTCGCTACCGTGGATCTTCGTCGCCGCCTGCACGAGCACCCGCAGGCCTGCGTTGCTGATGTAGTCCAGGCCCGTCATGTTGACCACCACGACCGAATGGGACGCCGCGATGGCGGCATTCAGCTCGTCATGGAAGCCCCCGGCACTCGCGGCGTCCAGGCGGGACGGGGCCTGGACGACCGGGCCTCGTCCTTTCTGGCCATTTTCGATCGCCATGGCGCCACCTCCACTCACGTTATGTCGCTCAGCATATCAGGTTCCGCATCGGGCAAAAACGCCAAAGCGCTCGACCAGTGGTCCCTGCAACACGAGACGGTGTGAATCCACGGAAACGTCTGACCCAGCGCCACCAAGCCTCAAGCGTATGCGTGCCAGCAACGCCACCACCGCAGACCGCGCCATCAACGCAACGGAACCTTTCCCGCCTGGACCCAGGTCTTGGCATCGCCGTTGGTCGTTGCCGCAGACCGCCCCGTCGCTAGGGCAGTCGGTTTGGATAACAGGCCCCTACAGCCAGCGGTACCCAAGGGAACCGCCGTTGGAATGTCAGAGCATTTCGCCTCAAGGCCGCGGAAACACGCCCGGGGATCGTTTCTTGCCGAAAGCAGGCTTCTGCCCGATTTCGGCCGACAGCCGGAGCACGTCGTTGCACGCGCCGCAGGCGGGCTGACGTAGGCCGACTTCGTGCGCAACCTCGGGGATGAAGACCGGCCTTTCCGCCACGGCTTGGCCGCTCAACGTTGCGACCAATGCGGCGTTGCCGTGGGTGACGCAACAAAGCCCGCCGCGGCACCCGCCGGGCGTGATCCGGAGCCCGAATCCGTGGGGCGCATTGCACTTCCGCGCCGAGCTCCGGCACGACTTGGTGGACGACCCTGAAGCCGGCGCCACCGCCCTTTGGTCCATGACGGCCATCAGCCGTCGGCGACGCTCCCGGGGTAACTCCCTGTGGCGGGCGTAACATGGCGGTATTCCGGACCACAAGGAGAGCCGACATCATGACGACGGGAAACGACGAACACGCCGACCTGGGGCGACTGGTCGCCGATTACGAGGCCACCCACGAGCGGGTCCTGAAACTAAAGGCACGCCTGGCTCGAACGGCTGGCGTCTGGACCAACTTCGCCGGCATCCTGAACCAGAATCCGGAGGCCATCCGGAGCGGCGGCGACACCGTCTCCCTGGGCGATAACAACGTCATGCCACGCACCGAGCTCGACGTGGGCATGGTCCTCCACGAGGTCGAGCACCTCCGGGCGGCGGCGGCCCACGAACGGGAACTCGAGCGGCTGCTCGACGAGGCCGACAAGCACTGGATCATCGAAGGGCTTCGCAACCGGCGGGTTTCCCGAGACGTGACTGAGCAGCGGGACCTCATGAGCCGGCGGGCGTGATGAAACTCGGCCTTCGCATGCTGCGCGCCTTACTGCTGGACCTCTGCCGTGTCACGGCTTGGGCGCGGGAGCGGTGACCGCCAATGCCTACGTGCTGGCCGTCGAGATCCACCGCTTTGCGGCAGTTGGCGGCTGGTCAGTCGAAGACCTCGCGGCCCGCGCCCAGGCCGAGATCGAGAAGCGGGCCCTCCTCGCCGACCTCCCGGATCCCGAGACTGCGCTATGGGACAACTACCCTGCGTTCTACCATCCGGAGTCGGACTGGCGTTGCGATAACTGCGGCGTCAGCCGGAGCGAGAAGCCACGACTTCACATCCGCACGAGGTCCTTTTACGACGCAAAGCGCGGCCTGCTGCTGCATTCATGTGACGCTCGCCCCAGCCCAACCCACTCACGGGAATGACCACACCTACGAAATCGCCGGCTGACGGCAGCGTGGCGGCCCATGCCGAGGCCGGACTGGCGCGAGCCGCGTTCATCCGTAGGTTGCCGGACATCGGCAGGAGCGCGCAGTTCGTGCACAAGGTTTCTGCCCGACGTTGCGACAACTGTGGCCACGGCGCCGGCTGTCTGGAAAAGCCGCCGCGTCGCCAACGGAACCGGATTTCGGGTGCCGACTACGGCTAGATACTCTGCTACTGCGTCGTCTGTGTGACCTGACGGCTCAGTCCCGCCCGAGGTCATCGCTGCGCCGCAAATGAACCCAGTTGCAAACGATCACAGAGCGGCCGAATTCCTGCACAGGAGTCACGGAGAGGCGATTCGCGGACCTGAAGGCATCGGAACAGGGACCGGGACCGTTCAGGCCCTGAAATCGGCCCAAGATGCAGAAACCGAGGCAACGAAGGGTACCAAGCCAAGCCGAGGGCTCCCCCTTCCACAACGCAGGCACCGAACCGGTGGGGCACGCCCGTTGTCGCGCCACACGTTCGCGAACGTAGAAGAGGTCAACGATGGCGAGAAAGAACAACCGCAACGCGGCGGCTTTGCAAATGTCCATACCCGGAATGGAACCCCCACCGTCCGCCGTCGCCCCGTCGCCCGTGCCGGTCGGAACAGTGACCACGATATGCTCTGACGACTGCCGGCGTTCGACACAGCACGCAGTTGAACGATCCCGGCAGCCGGATGGCTCGGTGGTCCTCCGGCGAACATGCACCGTGTGCGACTCCGTCGAACAAATCACCGTCTCAAAGGTAGTCGCCGAACGCATGTTGAATGCTGATCGAGCCGATCACGAAAGACACCGAAACGGTGGCCCGACGGTCGCCGATTGACAGCAAACGCCGCGCCGCTGACAATCGGCGCGCGAAACCCTGACGCCAAAAGGCACTGAGACAGCCGTCTCGGTTCCGGCGTACGCTGCAGAGAGCCACCATGGCGACGCGGCGTCCCGCGTGCCCTGAACCTTGAACCAACCTTCGACCCGTTACGACCTGCTGCCTGCAACCTGGTACTGGCCTCTGTTGCCGCCTTGCTGATGGCTGCGGTGGGCAACAGCGTCAAGGTGGTCCAGATCTCGACGGGGTCAGCATCGCCGGTTTCGACATCGACCTGGGTTTGGGCGCCGCCGTCAATCCCGGAGTGCTAACGGCGTCTGTGGTCATCTTTTTCTCCATGACGGCAGCCCTGCTGTGCGTGATCCACAACCGGCTAACCGACCGCACCTTCGGCCGGACGTTGACGAGTGTCGTCAGCTGGCTCGCTACCATCGCAGCGTTTACGTTCTTCGTCATCACGCTGGCGCTGGTGCCGATTGCACTGGCGGTCGGAGTGAGTTTGTGAACCGAAACTGACAGATGCACGCGACTTTGCGCTGCATGCCTCTACAGCCATCCAACGCACCAGTTGCGGTTGGCCCCGTTCTCCCATAGGCTAAAATCCGCCCTGGGCGACCCCGCGAACCCGTCAAGGCGTTGATTGGGTCGTGCGGAGATGGCAAGTTCATGTACAAGGAAAGAGTCCCTATGCTCGATATAGATGGCCTAATGACGGGTCTGGCCGGGAGCCGCAAGTTGTTTCACTCGGAAGCGGACTTTCAGCACGCTCTGGCTTGGCAAATCCATGAGGCAATGCCGGAAAGCCGTATCCGCCTGGAGGTCGATGCCTTTTCAGTCCAAGCCCGGAGGAGGTTCTTGGACATTTGGATGCCGGTGGAAGGGATTGCCATTGAACTGAAGTACGTTACCCGTGCGCTGGAATTGGAAGAAGACGGCGAGTTATTTGCCCTCCGGAACCACAGCGCCCAGGATACGAGGCGTTACGACTTTCTTTTGGACATTGAAAGGCTTGAACTCATGCGCTCCAGCGTAGAAGTCTGCAAGGCTGGATACGCGGTGCTGCTAACCAACGACTCGGCGTATTGGAAGGTCCCAGGAACGAGGGATACGGTGGACGCCGCCTTCCGTATCCACGAGGGAAAGGACATTTCGGGCGAGATGGCTTGGGCGCATCGCGCCGGCCCAGGAACAGTGAAGGGGAGGGAATCCGCCATACGACTGCGGGGTTCTTATCAGCTTCGATGGAAGGAGTTTTCGATGTTTCCCGACAAAGCATACGGTCTGTTTCGGTATCTTGCAGTCCCCGTAATTGGCTGACCGGCCGAGCTGTCTTGCCCATTGACGGGGCATTCTCAACGTCGGTGGGTATTGAGTTTTTCTCCCTTTCCTCATCAAACCAGGGCCAGCGAGTACACCAGCATATCGATGCTCTTGATGTAGCCATTGGTTCGCCACATCGGCCGGTTCAACTTGCCCCGCCACACCCAGGGCAGCCCCCTGTTCAAGTGGCGTTCATGCTGACGGACACTGTCAAGGTCGTACGGTGCCACCTCGATGAGTCCAGCAAATTTCAGGACCTGTAGAGAGTCCCTCCAAGGGCATCAGACTGTTCATCTACGAAACGGATTAACAGGTTCACCGTGAGCACCCTACTACCGCCCCGCATGCCTCTGCCCCTGCCCCACGAGTTGGTGGAAACCCTGCACCAATCCAACCCGTGGTGGCGGGACGAGCCTGCGCCGCCGGTGCCCACCACTCGCCGCAATCTCGTCGGCCAGGTCCGCCAACGCCTGGAATATGGCATCACGCCCATCGTCGCCGTGCCCGGACCCCGCGGGGTGGGCAAAACCACCATGCAGCTCCAGATCATCAGCGACCTGCTGGACAAGGGCGTGCCGCCCCACCACATCATCCGGGTTCCGCTCGACCAGGTCACGGGCACCGAGGACATGCTGGACCCCATCCTGCGCATCACGTCCTGGATCGAGCGCAACATCACCCCCGCTACCTTCAACGCCCTGGCCAACCAGGGCCAGCGGGCCTACCTGTTCTTCGACGAAATCCAGCACATCAGCAACTGGAGCTGGTCGCTCCAGTTGCTGGTCGACCACTCCGCCGTCAAGGTCGTCGCCACCGGCAGCTCCGCCTTGCGGATTGAACCGGGCCACGACAGCCTGGCGGGACGCATATCGACTGTCGATGCCGGCACTCTGTCGCTCACGGAGATTGCCGAATTTAGGGGTTTGGCACCCGTCGAACACTTCCCGCCGGAAGAAAGTTTCGGGCAATTCCGCCGACTGGAGTTCTGGCAAGAACTGGCCGAACACGGACGGACAAACGCGGAAGCTCGCGACCAAGCCTTCAGCCTGTTCTCGGAGCGCGGCGGCTACCCGATGGCCCATGACCCATTCGAACCGCCCGCCGATTGGCAGGCCGTGGCCCATCGGCTGAACGAAGACGTCATCCGACCCGTGTTGCAGCGCGACCTGCTGATTGGACCGGGCGGCAAGAACCGCGACGTCGCGCTGCTGGCGATGATGTTTGAGATCGCCTGCCGGTAGGCCGGGCGGACGACGTCCGTCAGCGAACTTGCCCAGGAAGCCAGCCTTTCGTCCGGCCAAGACACCGACCCTGAAGAAGTAGGTCACTACGTGCAGGCTCTCGCCGACACCACGCTGATACGGCTCCTGCCGTGGCCGGTACTGAACCTCAACCGCCCATGGGACGCCATCAAAATCTGCCTGGCTGACCATGCACTGCGCGACAGCTGGCTCCAAGAACGGGTTCCCCTCGCTCCCGACGCGCTGGACGCAAGCCCAGAACTCACGACGCTGGCGGGGCACATGGCCCAGAGCGTGCTCGGCGACACCGCGTCCGTCATCCGCGGCTTGGACATTGACCGCGTGCCGACACCGCCTCGAGAGCCTGACCTGGACTTCGTTTTCACCGTCGGCGACCAGCAAATCCCCGTTCAGGTCAAATACGAGCGAAGCATCGACCCCGTGCGCGACACACGAGGCATCAGGTCGTTCGTCGAGAAGCCGGCCAAGCTCGCCTCATTCGGTTTGCTCATCACACTGGAGGACACGCCGGCCATTGACGACGCGCGCATCGTCGCCATGCCGCTTTCGACGTTCATGCTGCTCGCGTAATCCCGCCGCGGATCGCTCCCGGGCACACTAAACGGCACCTTCCGCGTCGTCGCGCCGCTTGCGGAACCACGCGGCGGCAGCCTCATTCACACCACGGACTGGGAAATGTCCACCAGCGGGGCGGAGGCCCTCTCCGTGGCCCCAGCGCAAGAATTCAGGCACGCCCCGCGGCTGCGAATGGCCCAGCAACAAGGGAGGGTTACAAAGACCATGGGAACCGCAACAGCGTGAAGACCCGTTGGCTCAGCGGACGAGGTGTTACACTCCGGCGCACACCGGTTCCACCAGAGGAGCACCCCGTGCCTTCAACATTCGCCGAGCAGCCGATCCTGAACTCGCCCTACGGGTACCCTGGAAGACACTGGGAACTCGACAACGGACTGCCCACTGACCGCATCGTCGAGCAGCGAAGACACTCCGCGTACATCGTTCCAGTGCCGCCCCCACGCCGGGAATCCATCCAGACGGCCCTGCCGCTGGGGATCGCGGGACTCTCGGACGAACGGCAACAGTACGACCCCACCCCCATAATCAACGAGATCCGACGGCGGGTCGATGCCTGGCGCCAACTGCCCAGTCCACGCAACTGGGGCGTCACGCCGGAAACGGCGCGTCTGCTCCAGCACTGGCGCAGCTACGACTTTCCCAACCTGCGCCCGTTCTTCTGCCAAGTCGAAGCGGCCGAAGCCGTCATCTGGCTGACGGAAGTCGCAGGCCTGCTGCAACCGACCACGAACTCGCGGCGCGGGTTCGAAACCATCACGAACCACCTGAAGGGGGCCAACCAGAGCGCCAACCCCGAACTCTTCCGGCTGGCTCTCAAACTCGCCACCGGCGCGGGCAAGACCACCGTGATGGCGATGCTGATCGCGTGGCAGACCGTGAACGCCGTGCGCTACCCACGCAGGGACAGGTTCACCAAACGGTTCCTGATCGTGACGCCCGGCATCGTCATCAGGGACAGGCTTCGCTCCCTGGTCCCCAATGACCCCGACAACTATTACGAGCACCGCGATTTAGTGCCGAAGGACATGCTGCCGGCTGTCAAGCAGGCTCAAGTGGTGATCACCAACCGTCACGCCTTCCAACTCCGCGAAAAGGACAAAGCGTCCCCTGTCAACCGTCGGCTACGCCAGGGCAAGGACGGACCCGACCTGAACACCCAAGAAACCGAATGGGACATGCTCCGTCGCGTGATGCCCGAATTCACGCGAACGAAAAACGTCCTGGTCATCAATGACGAGGGCCATCACTGCTACCGTGAACGTCCGCCTCACGAATCCGAGGAACGCGAGCTCGACGCTGACGAGAAGCCCGAGGCCGAACAGAACAATGAACGCGCCCGAGTCTGGATCTCCGGGATCGAGGCAGTAAAACGGAACATTGGTGTCAGTGCCGTCATCGACCTGTCGGCGACCCCGTTCTTCCTGCGAGGTTCCGGTTACCACGAAGGCACCCTGTTTCCGTGGACAGTGTGCGACTTCTCGCTCATGGACGCCATCGAGTCAGGCATCGTTAAGATACCCAGGGTGCCGGTCGCCGACAACGTTCCCACTGAGGACTGGCCAGTGCTCCGAGAGATCTGGAGACACGTTAGAGGCGTGATGCCACTCGCGGGCCGGCGGCGGCAGAACACGGTTCAAGACCCGCTGGCTTTGCCGTCCCAGCTCGTCTCCGCGCTGGAAGCCACCTACAACGGCTATGAGAAAACCTACCGAGACTGGCTGGAAGCAGGGATTGAAACTCCCCCAGTGTTCATCGTCGTCTGCCAGAACACTGCCGTTTCAAAGCTCCTGTACGAGTACATCTCGGGGTTCGAACGGGAAAGCGAAGACGGCACCGCAGCGCGGCCGTTCCTCGGTCGGTTCGAACTTCTCCGAAACTACGACGAGAACAGTAACCGCCTGCAGGTGCCGCGCACGCTGCTCATCGACAGCGAAAACCTGAGCGCCGCGGGCGCCCTCCCCGACGGCTTCCACGCCGCCGTCGCACCGGCTCTCGAGCAATTCAAACGGGAACGCGTGCACCGGTCCGGCGACCGGGCAGCAGCCGATAACATCACCACTGAGGACATCCTGCGGGAGATGATGAACACCGTCGGCAAGCCTGGCCGCCTCGGGGCGAACGTGCGCTGTGTAGTGTCGGTGTCAATGCTGACCGAAGGATGGGACGCCAACACCGTTACCCACATCCTGGGCGTACGCGCCTTCGGCACCCAACTACTGTGCGAACAGGTCGTGGGCCGCGCCCTGCGCCGGCAAGCCTACGAACTCAACGGAGAAGGACTCTTTGACGTCGAGTACGCCGACGTGCTGGGCGTACCGTTCGACTTCACGGACAGCGACGTCAAACCCACACCTCCAGCACCAGCAGCACCAACAATCCGAGTTCAAGCCGTCAGTCCGGACCGGGATCACCTCGAGATCGAGTTCCCCAACGTCACGGCGTATCGAGTCGAACTGCCCGACGACGAACTGCGCGCCACCTTCGACCAAGATTCCGAACTGACGTTGACGACAGGACGAGTCGGTGCCACCGACACCGAAAACCAGGGAATCGTCGGCGAAGGCACGCGGCTCATCACCGAACCGTCGAAGGAGACCAGGCGCCAAAAGGTCGCCTTCGAGCTGACTGCCCACATCCTTCAGAACCACCTGAGAGAACCTGGCGAACAACCCAAGATGCACCTCTTCGGGAAGTTGAACACCATCGTCACCAGATGGTTAGACCAATGTCTGGTGTGCGAAAGCGGGACTTTCCCAGCCCAAGTTCTCTACCGAGAATGGGCCGACCGAGCCGGCCAGCAGATCAAGAATGCCATTGCGAAGACAATGCAGGATGCCCAGGGCGACTCCGTGAAGCGCATCAAAGCGGTGGTCGCCCCATACAACCCCTTGGGCTCGACCCGAAACGTCAACTTCACCACGGGTGTCAGGAACATCCGCCCCGTCGGAGGCCAGTTCTACCGCGTCGTCATCGACACCAGCCGGGACAAGAGCCACGTCAACCGCGCCGTCTGCGACAACAACTGGGAAGCGACGTTCTGCCGCATAATCGACAATCACCCCAAGGTCATCTCCTACGTCAAGAACCACGGGCTCGGCTTGGAGGTTCCGTACCTGATGGGCAACACGCCCCGGACCTACGTGCCCGACTTCATCGTGCGCATTGACGACGGGAAGGGATCCGAGGACCCACTCAACCTGATCGCCGAGGTGAAGGGCTACCGCGGCGAGGACGCCGTCGCCAAGGCCAACACGATGGCGTCGTACTGGGTGCCGGGCGTCAACAACCTGGGTAGCTACGGAAGGTGGGCCTTCCACGAGTTCAAGTCCGTAGACAGCATGTGGTCTGAACTCGACGAGGTCATCAACAATGGCGGCACCTTGTTTTCGGACACGCCGACGCAGGGTACCGGCGTTGCTCACGCCCCCGGTAACCGGGCATAATCCGAGCCGACTTACGCCGACGAGGATGAGCCCGCCATGCCGCGCCCACGACGTACTGCTGCCCAACCCAAGCAAGTCATCGCCATCGCCCACAGGGACGACTCGCGAAGAAACAACCCCACCGCCGAGATGGAGGCCGTGATGGACAATTCACAGCGCCAGCCCATCCCGGCAATCTACGAGCGACGGAACCGGGATCTGGACCCGCAGCTGGTGTGGCGCGGCAAGGACGAGCAGGATCTGAGCAACCTCGTTGTTGCAGCGCCGCCCCTGTTCACCCAAGAAACAGTACAACCCAAAGTCTTGGTCGACGACCTGATGCGCTTGTCCAAGCGACGAAAGGCGAATGGCGAGAAAAGCGAGCAGGCGCCCTTAGATCTCTTTGCCCCCTACAGTGGTCCAGATGATCCAAACGCCCGCACAGAGTTCTACGAACACGACCAGCGCTGGACCAACCGCATGATCCTAGGCGACAGCCTACAGGTCATGGCGTCGTTGGCAGAACTGGATGGTATGCACGGCAAGGTGCAGTGCATATACATTGACCCGCCCTACGGCATCCGATTCAACTCCAACTTCCAGTGGTCAACGACCAGCCGCGATGTCAGGGAAAACAACACCGCTCACATCACTCGTGAGCCAGAACAGGTAAAGGCTTTCCGCGACACATGGCGCGACGGCATCCATTCTTACCTCACCTACCTTCGCGACCGACTTACAGTGGCTCGCGATCTCCTTGCCGACTCCGGTTCGCTCTTCGTGCAGATCGGAGACGAGAATGTTCACCGTGTGAGGTCGGTGATGGACGAGGTGTTGGGAGACCAAAACTTCGTGTCGCAGATCGCGTTTAACACCACCTCTGGCTCGACAGCCATGCACCTAGCCAACCCTAAAGACTACGTGTTGTGGTACGCCAAATCAAAAGATTCAATGAAGTTCAGGCGATTATTCTCGGCGCGCCCTTTCAACGCAGACGATCCCGGGCCTTACCGTGTAGTAGAAACGGAAGGGGTCAGAATGCCGCTAACCCAGTTCCTGAACCAAGGTGGGCAGCTATCAACCCCGGGAGTACGGCTCCTACGCATGGGGGATACAACCTCACAGAGGCAAGGACGACCATCGGGTAACCTCTCTGCGATGGGATTTGGCTTCACATTCCAAAACCGCGAGTTTCGACCTTCAGGCACACGGGGTTGGAGCACCACCCGAGAAGGCCTTTTCAGGGCTGCTAAAGCAGGACGTCTTCATGCAGGCGACTCCTCCCTAAGTCTGATCAGGTACTTCGATGAATCACCTTACTACCCCGTGAACAGTTCATGGGATGACACTGGCGGGACTTTAGGAGCAGAGAAGACGTACGTGGTCCAGACGAACGTCCGGGTGATCGAACGATGCGTTCTGCTGAGTACAGATCCAGGCGACTTAGTTCTTGATCCCACATGCGGCTCCGGATCTACTGCCTACGTTGCCGAGCAATGGGGCCGACGATGGATCACCATCGACACCTCCCGCGTCGCCCTCGCCCTCGCCCGCGCCCGCATCATGGGGGCGCGCTACCCCTACTACCTGCTGGCGGACAGCTCAGCTGGGCAACGCAAGGAGGCAGAGATCCGCCGAAAGGAAATCAGCGAAACGCCCACCCAATGCAACGTACGGCAGGGCTTCGTGTACGAACGCGTACCCCACATTACCCTGCGGGACATCGCCAACAACGCGGACATCGACGACATCTACGACCAGTTCCAACAAGAAATGGAACCCATCAGGCACGAGCTGAACGACCTTTCGGACACCGATTGGCAAGAGTGGGAAATCCCGCGAGAGGCGGGGGACCCATGGCCAGATGCAGCCGCCGTCACGTGGAACCAAGTGTGCAACGCCACCAACGACGCCGAGAAAGCGGTACTGCTACTACAATTGAACAGCGAACTCGGCAGGACCTACACACTGGACGACCTGCCGGACGAACCCCGAGATCCATGGGCACCCGAGGCAACGGAACTGCACCAGCGCTGGTGGGAGCTGCGCATTGACCGCCAGAAGGAGATTGACGCCTCAATCGCCGCCAACGCCAACTTCGAGTACTTGTACGACAAACCCTACGAGGACCGCAGTAAGGTCAGGGTCGCCGGCCCATTCACGGTCGAAAGCCTCTCACCCCACCGCATCCTGACGTCGGACGACAGCGACGACGGACAGGGGGAGGCAACAGCACCCAACCATCGCTACGACGGAGACGTGCCCGAGCGCGACTTCGCCACCTTGATGCTGGACAACCTGCGAACCTCTGGCGTTCAGCAGGCCCAGAAAGCCGGCAAGATCGACTTCGTCGCCATCACTGGATGGCCAGGCGATTACATCTGCGCCGAGGGAACCTTCATGGAAGGTGACGGCGAAGACGCCGTGGAACGGCGCGCCGGAATTTTCATCGGTCCGGAGTTCGGAACCGTGACACGGGCACACCTGATGGGCGCAGCACGTGAGGCCGCCGAAGCGGGCTTCGACCTACTCATCGCTTGCGCCTTCAGCTACGACGCCCACGCCACCGATCTCGACCGGATTGGCGTCATCAACGTGCTCAAGGCACGAATGAATGCCGACCTCCACATGGCCGACAACCTGAAAGAGGACAGCAAGGGCAACCTGTTCGTCGTGTTCGGCGAACCAGACATCTCCGTTGACGACGCCGGCCATGACGGCGACGGCACTGAACTGATCTCCATCAAAATCCACGGCGTGGACATCTTCAACCCGACCACTGGCCAGGTCCAGAGCGACGACACCGACGGCATCGCCTGCTGGTTTGTGGACACCGACTATAACAACGAAAGCTTCTTCGTCCGCCACGCGTACTTTCTTGGAGCGAGCAACGACCCCTACAAGTCGTTGAAAACCACGCTTAAGGCGGAGATCGACAAAGAAGCCTGGGATACCTTGGTGAGTGACACGTCCCGTCCGTTCCCCAAACCGGAGTCAGGTCGGGTCGCCGTGAAGGTCATCAACCACTTGGGAGACGAGGCGATGAAGGTCATGACAGTGCGGTAGAGAATTGCCCGCCGCAACCGGTCCTGCCGCACCGATGGCAACAACTGGACGAACCGGACGTGGCCTTGTGCCATCCAAAAGTGACGACGTAAATCATGAAAGCAGGATTCTACGAGTTCGAGTTTACGGTAGCGTTCATCCATGACTACCTGAAGAGGCACGAAGACCAATGCCGACGAGCCGTGGTGGGTATGCCGACCCCGATGGAAGAATCGAAAGTCGGGTACGACGCGACTATCGCAGCCAACGGACACTCTCGATTCTTCCAGTTCAAAAGGCCCGACTATCTGCCAGCCAGAACCGGTAAGCAGAGGTTGCACTACCCGAGCCAGCCCTACTACCGCATCAACATCACTCCGCACGAAAAATCGAAGCAACACAACCTGCTGGTCCAACTGGCCAGGAAAGGCCACGAAGTCTACTACGTCGCACCAATATTCTACGACGTCCGGGAAATGGACACGCACCGGGATGCGCAGCAAATCCTCGAGAACAGTATCTGGGTCCCGACAAGGGGTATGCACCTTCAGACTGAGCGCGTCAAGAGTTGTATAACCTACCTGCCAAACCATCACTACATGGTTCACCCCGAACCAACTCGAACCTTCCGCTCGCAACCAGAATACGGATTCCCGGCAGGAACTCCCGCCACACGGCCACTTGACCACAACTACTACGCCCGTTTATTGAGAGATCTAAACGAAGTAGTAGACCAAGTAATCGGGCGGGAACCGGAACGCCAGGAACCAGAACGCGAACTTCGACCCGCCCACGTCTTGGACTTCAACCGCGGGGTGCCACGGGCACGAATGGTCGAAGGACCCGACACCGACGAAGCGACGAGGGACGTAAGAATGGTGCGAGATCTCCTGCACTCTAGGTTCCAACTCAGGATGATCACAGTGAGTGAGGTTCCTGCCGACGTCGCGTCTCAAACGGACCAACCGTAGGGAAAGCTCAAAGCCACTGGTGCCGCCGACCAAACTTGACCTCCTTGCCGCCGCGGACGACTACAGCGAAGTGACAGCAACTGTCACTTCGCATTACAACGACGGTTTCAATCAGCCCCACGTGTTTCTTCAGGGCAGACGGGGACTGAGCGATCCGGTTCAAACGTCGTTGACGGCGCGGACCGCACCAGACGCCTTGCGTTGCAGCGGCAACCGAGTGTGACGACTGAATGGAAACATAATCCTGACTGTTGATGCTCAAGACAGCTGATTAGGTACCCTTCAGTATCAGGTACAGCTATCCCGAAGACCTGCCCCGACCTGCGGGCACCGCCGTCGGCACGAACATCACGGTCGAGAACCTCTTCGGCAACCAGCCCGCCCGGCTCAAGTTCCTGCGCACGAAGCCCACCGAAGCCGCCCACGTGCAGCGCGTCGTCGCCCACTACGCCATGGCCTACCCCGACGTCCGTTTCGCGTACACCAACGACAGCAACGAAACCGTCCGCACCAACGGCACCGGCAAGCTCCAAGAAAACATCCTCAGCATCATTGGCCACGACGTGGCGAGCAAGATGCTGCCCGTCCTGCTCGACCACCTCGAGACGCAGGTCGAAGGCTACGTGGGCAACACCGACCTGCACCGCTTCAACCGGAACGACATCTCGGTAACGGTCAACGGCCGCCGGGTTCAGGACAGCAACCGTTCGTACGCCATCGAGCGGGCTACGGCAACTCGCTGCCCATGGGCCGGCGACCCATCGCCGTGCTCCATCTTGTCGTGCCGGCCGAGACCGTCGACGTGAACGCCCACCCGACGAATCAGGAAGTCCGGTTCCGCCACGAGTCGAAGATCTTCGCCGCCATCCAGCGCGCCGTGCGGGAAGTACTTTCGAGCCACGGTGCCATCCACCAGGCCGCCAGCCGACCCTTCGGATCAGCCGGCCAACGCAGCTACAGCCGCCCATCTCTCGACAACGCCAGGTTCCACCAGGAACCCGAGATCCGCCAACCGGCCGACGAGCAAAATCAACGAACCCGTCCAATGCCAGACAGGGGAGATCCCAGCCCATCCCCGGGCCGCTCCGAAAGCGAACGGCGAAGCCCAAGGCTACCAGAGGATCCGCTCGTCACGACCGACCTGCAAGCAGGGCAAAACCTCAGGGATACCATCCCCGAGCTGCGCCTCATCGGCCAGGCACAGCGCACCTTCATCCTCGCCGACGGTCCAGACGGGTTATACGTCCTCGACCAGCACGCCGCCCACGAACGGGTCATCTTCGACCGCGTGTTTCACCAGCGCACCGGCCAGCCCGCCGACGCGCAGAAACTCATGCTGCCCGAGATGACCACCCTGGATCAGTTTCAGCACGAGAAGCTGGTGCACCGCCTCGAGCTCATCGAGCAGCAGGGATTCATCCTGCAACAACTCGGAGACCTGACTTGGCAGATCAACGCCCTGCCGTTGCCGCTGACGGCACCACACTGCCCAGGACCGGCACACGCCCTGCAACGTCTGTTGGACGAATTCGCCGCCGTGCAGATCATCAGCTCACCGCAGCAAGCCATCGCCGCCACCATCGCCTGCCACTCGGCGACCCGCGCCGGCGACGTGCTGGGCGCAGGCGAGATGCAGGCCATCATCGACCAACTGGCCAAAACGTCGGAGCCACATCGCTGCCCCCATGGGCGGCCCACCATCGTGCAGATCTCGACGCTCCGGCTGGAGCGGGAGTTCCGGCGTCGCTGAGCAAGAGCGATACCGACCACGGGGCGGCAGGCTTCGTCTCTAGCCCCGCTTTCACCTGAACGGCGCCAGGGGACGGTGCTTTTGCGTCCGAAGGAAGTCTCGCGCCCCAAGCCGGAAACCGAGCCCGGGAGCCGTTTGCAGCCGAAACCCGGGTATGCTGACCGCAAGCGGCAAAGCAGTAACACCCGGCCACGCGCACCATTTCGTCATTTCGGTCCCACCCAAGGTCGCTAACCAGCGGCGCCGACGGCCACCCTGTCTTCGGTGGCAGCCGGTTTCCGTTACAGGCACCGGCGTCATGAATTTCGCCCTGCCATCGCGGAAAGCCCATGGAATTTATGCTTGGGTCGCAGGACAGACGCTGGGATCTGAGGAAACAGACATCATCCGAAATGACCAATGTGCCGAACCCGACGACAAACCGCAGGATCCGAGGGTGCCGGGCGAAGCCGTCGCCTTCGAGCAGATGCTGTGGGGCGACGGCCTGCGATGCAGGCAGCAAACGCGATGAGGTCAAGCCCGGAGCAACAAGGGGGTCAAAACCCAACCGCCAAGCAGTGCCTGCGAAGCGACTGCAATTATTGCAGGGCGACGTCGAACGCAGTGGCACCCCAGAAGTTGAAACCTATGGAGAACCAAATGCGAGACCCACGCCTCAAGCTGTCCCAGGTGGCCGGCGGACAACCGATGCGGTGCAAATATATGGCATCATTCTCGCCATCCCTGACCACGAAGGCGAAATTGAACTCCACACGATCAATCGCCCCACTGAAACGGCGTGCATCATCACCATCGACAATTTCGCCTCTGATGGCCCGCTTGACTACAGGGTCAATCGGCAGATCACGCAGATCCCTGAATCTTGCTTGAGCATCGGCAATGTCGCCATTCACATAAAGCTGACGGGCATACCAGTACTGAGCTTCGACATTGGAGTCGCCCTCCGTAAATCCGCGACGCAAATGATAGGTGATCTCGTCAGCAGTTCCCAACTGGTTGTCCAGCAGCAATTTGGCATACCCAAAGTGGATTTGCCTGTCGTTTACGCCGGCCGATAACGAAGTCTCAAAGGTCCTGATCGCGTCAGGAATACGGCCTCGGTCGACCTGCAACTTAGCGAGGCGGGAGGCCACAAAAGCATTGGTGGCATTGCGATCAAAGGCCGCCTGCACGGCCGCTTCTGCTCTGTCGTCGTCCGCAAGCAGTCGAGCCAATCGAGACTCCGTGAACAAGAGGTACGAGTCTCCCGGAAAACGCTGCAGGCCATTCTGGATCGCCTGCTCGGTCGATTTAACCAGTTCACCGATCTCAACGTCGTTCCAGGCATCGGAAGGTCCTGACATGGCTCTGGTCAATCGTACAAGCTGAGCCTTGGCCAACGTGTGAAACGCGTGTGACCCTGCGGCAGAGGGACGAGCAAGGGGTCGGGCCAAATTTTCGGCTTCCCGGATATATGTTGAGGCTTGTAGATCCGATTCAACGGTTTCGGCCCGTCGAAGCTGAAGCTCTGCCAATGAGTGGGTGATCGCCGCATTGTTGGGCAGCAGCGCGCGCGCCCTAGCCAAATGATCGGCGGCCTTAGCTGTCAATTTCCAGGGTCATGGACCCGGCTTGACCAAGGTCATTGACCCACCCTGGAAGCGCGATGATTTGACAAATATCAGGTTGTGTTTTGCCGGTCAATCACCTCCCTGAGCGCCCAGGAGGGCGCGATGTGGCGACAGCCGCTCCCGGTAGCTGGCGCCCTCGATGACGATTTGGTAACTGGCGTTGGCCAGCCGATCCAGGGCGCTGTTCCCCAGGATGGGGTCATCGAAGATGCTGAGCCATTCTTCGACGGCCCGATTGCTGGTGATGACGAAGCTGGATGACCGGTGCCGGTTGAGGATGAGCTCGTAGAGGTCGGCGGACTGCTGGGAGGTGAGCCGGTGCAGGCCCAGGTCGTCGAGGATGAGCAGGTCGGGCGTTACGAAGGACCGGAAGGTGCGGTCCATAGAGTTGTCGACCCGGGCCTGGGCCATGTTCTTGAAGAAGTCGTCGGCGTGGACGAAGCGGACGGTGTGGTTGGCGCGGACGGCGGAATACCCCAGGGCCTGTGCCAGGAAGCTCTTGCCCACGCCGGCCGGTCCCACCAGCAGCACGTGCTCGTGCTTGTCGAGAAACTCCAAGGAGAAAACGGCGTCCAAGAGCCTACGGTCCAGAGTAATCGACGCCGACCAGTCGAAGTCCTCCAGCCGACAGGTTTCCTCGAAACCGGCGCCCTTGATGCGCAGTTCAATGCGACGGTGAGCGCGGCGGTTGACCTCATCGCTGAGGATGATTTCCAGAAACGAGGCGTAGTCCAGTTGCTCACGGCGGGCCAAGGCGATGCGCTCGGGCAGGGTGGCGGCCATGGGCCCCAGTTGCAGCCGCTTGAGCAGAGGCGTGAGTTCGTTGATGCGGGTCATGGGTATAATCTCCTCAGGCTGACTTCCGGCGGTACGGGTCGGTACGTGCGAAGACAGATCCGGGCCGAGCGAAGCGGCCGGGCGGCAGGGGCAAGGGCAGTTGAGGCGTGGTCTCCTCTTCCAATGCCTGTATCAGGATGCGTTCCACCCGGTTCACGTCGATGAGGTCGACGTCCAGGGCACGCTGGCAGGCGGCGTCGAGGCGCTGGGCGGTGTAGCGCTGGCCGAGACGCAGTAGCTTGTGTCCCTGCCGGAGCTTGGCCCAGGGGTGGTCCCGTTGGAAGAGGCGCTGGGCAAACTCACCCACGGCGGGTCCCAGTTTGGCGGCCTCACGCTTGATGTGGTCCGGATCCCTGGTGGTGTAGGGACTGATCTTGGGAGGGTAGTCGGCGACGTCGGTGGAGCGGCCTCCCTTGGGTTTGCGCGGATGGGTCTTGATCAGCCGAGCACGGTGGTAGATGCGCACCAGTTGGCTGTCCACCCTGACCTCCACCTCCTGTCCCGGCGGGCAGAGGTGGGAAGGCACTGAGTAGAGCGCATCCAGGCAGTGGATGTGAAAGTCCCGGTGGACGACGTTGGTGCGCCATTGGGCGATCTCATAGGGCATTCCGTCCCAGGGGAGCAGGGTATGACGCTCCTCGTCCTGGAAGACCACCAGGGGTTTCTTCCGCGTGGTGCCGTGGATGCGCATTCCGGCTACCTCCAGGCACCATTTCGGTGCCGCGGCACGCACGTGGGTGAAGTCGTCGAAGTCGGCACCCTTGTAGAAACGCTCTCTGGCGTAGGGCACCTTGCGTTCCACCTTGGGCTTGTCCTGGGGATGTCCCTTGCGCGCCGGGTCGGCGATGAAACCGCGATGCTGGGCGTACTCCAGGAAACCCTTGGTGAGAATGGGATGTAGTGGGTCGGTACCCACCACGGCGGCGGGGAAATTGTCGATGACCAGGTATTTGGGCATCCCGCCGAAGAAGGCCCAGGCCGCTTCCAGGCCGGCGATCACGTCCTCCAGCTTGTGCTGCTGCATGGGCCAGACGAAGCAGTGGCGGGAGTGGCACAGCACGATGACCATCGCCCAAACCGCCTTGCGCTTGCCGGTGGCCGGATCGGTGATCATGCCCAAGCGTCCGAAGTCGGCCTCGGCCACCTCGCCGGGCGGCGTGTCCGCCATCCGCACCGTGGTCTTGCTGGGCCGCCGCCAGTTGCGCTTCAGCACGAAACGCCGCAGCGACTGATACGACAACGCACAGCCTCGCGCCAAGAGCAGCTCGTGGATGCGGGTCATCTGCAACCGGTCTTTGGCAATCCAGCGGTAGATCTGATCCGCCCAGGGCTCCAACTGGTCCTGGCTGGGCGCCTCCACCCGCCGCGGCCCCGATTGACCAACCGCCGCCAATCGGCTCAGCTGCTCTTCGGTAGGCGCCGGCCCGTCCTGGGCAACGCCCTCCGCCCTCGCTGCCGACAGATACCTGCGCACCGTGTTGCGCGACAGACCGGTGCCCGCCGCTATCTGCCGCCGGCCCATTCCTGCCTGCCAGCGGCGAATGATCTCCTGTATCTCCATCCTGAAAACCTCCCGGTAGGCCATCGCTGCACCTCAAAATCGAAGTGCGGCGATGATCACCGATTTGGCTTCCAGGGGTGGGTCAATGACCCTGTAAACCTGGGCCCATGACCCTGGCAAATTTCCCCGATTTAGGGGTCAATGACTTTGGAAAATGACACTTAGCCAAGTTCCCCCCGCGGCGTCTCATCTCGTACACAGCAACTTGCTGTAGCAAGAACGGGTCCTCACCAACTTGTTGGAACGCGGCTGCGTACAAAGCCTCAACCATGCCAGGGTCGGTGAATTGCTCAGCAAGGACCCTCCCGCGGGTCAGACGCTGAAATACCTTGCGATCAGAGTCGTAGTCGACATTGAGGGCATTGATGACCTGAAGTGCCATATCAAAACGACTGGAAGCAGTCCCTGCAAACCGTCGAACCACCAATTCAGCGATGTGCGGATGGCGCGTGCGGTACACGTAATCGCGGGAACGCCAATCCTGCGTGGCGAAGACCAAGGTCTCCAACGGAGAGAAGAAACGCTCCTCAAAGTCAGTGAAACTGATGCCGTAAAGCCGACTGACGACACCTGCCCGCACTGGCACGTCGAACTGATTCAAAAAACAGATGCCGAGATACATGAGGCGAGCAAGATCCGGTTGCACCTCCTCGTATTCGTCCGCGATGATGTCCTCGAATGGCTTACCTTGGGTAGCTTCATGCAGAGCGACCAGCAGCTGACGACCAGCACGCTCCGTGAAAGCGTTTTTGCGCTCCTCAGGATCCAACGCCTCGAGGCGGAACAATGACCTGTGTTTCTCCAAGAGAGCCAGCAAAGAGTCGATCTCATTGCTCGAGAGGTAACGAACCGAGAACTCGTCGGTCAAATACGGCTCAAGTTCGCCACACGACATGTTCCACTCATTGATCCGCTCGGCTCCGATGACGGTGAGCGCGACACGACGGTTGCGGCACCGCCGGATAAAGTCCAAGACCTCAGCCGCACGATCACCAACGTCATCAACGAAGAGATATATCCGTTCATTGACCACCTGCGACAATTCGAAAAGAGGCTCGAACTGCAGCGCGGCACCGGGTTCTAGAAACAGGCATAGCCGGTTGTATTCCAAAGCGGCTTCCCAAGCCGTCCTCTGGAGCAAAACCGACTTCCCGGAGCCGGCATGCCCCTTGAGCACGTAAAACTGACAGCTTCTCACGCCTTCATCGGTCAGGACCGCTTCGGTCAAGACAAGATCCTGTACACGGCGCCGCACATCGAGATCACTTTCAACAGCAGACCAACGACGATTGGTACCACGGTAAAACTCTTGAGGCGTGATTGGCTCGACCACCATGCCGCGACGCACGTACTCTACATCGTTTTTGAGGAAAGCCAAGCAGGAAGCACTCAATTGGGGATCAGGATTGATGAATCGCTCAGAGATGGGAACGTCAGCAAGGACAGGCACAGGGATAACCGTGCGGAATGGAGACGTCACTTGCTGATCCAAAGAAGTGAGGAACTCCTCGAATGTCCCCTGGAGAGGCGCGATCCGCCTGCTTTCCCAGAACCGCCGCTCGGTATCCGTAATGCTGGGCACCACCGCATAGAACAACGGCCTACTCTCGGGGGACCCAAGCTCGAGGAGCAACTCGCGAATGTCAGGGTCCCGTAGACTGTGTCCAACGAATACCAGCGGAAGTTCACGAGCTTTTTCCTTCAAATGCCCAAAGACACGCTCACGGCCTTGGCGGTAAGTCACGTACTGATCAACGCTAAGGATCAGAGGGACAGAGGTGTCGGCAGTGCTCGTGATGCAGCCGTGTAACTTCAAAAGCATCAGGCCACGAGGATCACGAAGTTTCTGCTCCACGCGGTCGCCGTCCTTGATGAACGGGACAACATCTTGAGCAGGGCGCCTGCACTGAGAATACGCGCGCTCTACCACCAAATCGTAGTTGGTAGTTGCCAATGCAGCCCATCTGAATTCGGGCAGCAGAAGATGAAATGAAGCAGGCTGCAAGGGTTCGAAAACAGAACCGACAAAATCCTGAACCGTGCGAAGATCTGCCTCGGAAGCAGCGAGCTCCGAAACTACCGCGAGCGTCTCCTCAGCAAACTCTGGCGGAAGGAATCGCTCAGCAATCAAGCGAGCGAGACCTGGACCAGAAGGGCTCCCCTGACCGTCGGGACCCGTCGCACCCATTGAGGCACCAGCACCAAGGACCAGAAGACGTTTCCCTCGCGGACACTGTGCAACAAATTAGTCGGCAAATCCATGTATGCAACCACTTCAACGAGTGAGGAAATCACAAATACCAAAGCCCCGTCGGGAAGAAACAGGAAGGAAAACCATCAGGTCGACATACGATTTACTGCCAAGATATTGGCCGGACCAAGAACCCATTTGTGCCCTCTTCAAACACCCAAGGGCAAATCGGAATGAAAGGGTACCAAAAAAACCGCACGACTGACGAGTCGGATGGCCAACCACCGATCCTGCAAATGGGCCTACTGGTTCAAGGCAAACTACGAGGGGCTAGACCATGGTGCCATCCGACTTCGACGCCGACGAACCGATCAGAAGCGACCAAGAGATGCTGGCCAACCAACGCGATGTCCAGTTGGATGCCGCCTACAACGTCCGAGCAGAACGCTAGCGGCAGGCAATTCGCCTCAGGGCCACCAAAAACGGCCCGGGGACCGTTTCCGTCAGGAACTGTGGCGATCGCGAACGCTCAACCAAATTGACAATCTACAAGCATGAGGCCGTCCGGTTGGACGGTCTTTTGCTGCACTGTCGAAAATCGCCGGACGCCATGCACGCCACCCGGCGGCATGTTGGGGCCTCCCTGCCCCGAACTCGGGCCGCGCAAAGCCGCTGGTCGAATGCCTCGCGGCTCGGGCTCCTGCCATTGCTCCCAAACCGAGAAAGCCGCCGGGCAGAGCGGCCCGGGACCGCCCGCACCATTGGCAGCACAATGAACAAGATATATGTGACGGCACCGTCGATGGGCACCAGCACCGATCCTACACCCTGGACACCCGCCCGCAACCCCGAACCACGGCCGGGTATTGAAAAAGCTGACCGTAGCATGACCGATTCAGCAAGGAGCAAAAGACATGACCACCATCCGCAACATCGTCGACGAAATGCGCCAAGGCACCGCCTACTGCGAGTACTGGCAGCGCGACTGGTCCTGGACCAAATCCCACATCGCCACCCTTTGGGACTCACTGTTCAAGGGCCACCCCATCGGGCTATTCACCTTCTGGGAACAGCCCACCCCCGAGGGCCAAGTCCACAAACTCATCGTGGACGGCCAGCAGCGACTGCTCAGCATCTACACCGCCATGGAAAACGCCCTGCCGCCCACCATCCTGCCAAACGCTCCCGCGCCACCGTTGGGTCTCCACGTCAACGTCCTCACCGGCAACTTCCGGTTCTGGTCGCCGATGATGAACCGCCGGCCCCAGTGGATGCCGGTCTGCGACATCATTCGAGACAATGCCACCAAGCTGGAGGCCATGGAGCAGGAACTTCGGCCCAAGCGGACCGGCAAGGAATGGCGGCAGTGCGTCCGCAACATTCGAACCATCCAGAACATCGCCGACCGGCAGATCATGGTCTCGACCATCGCCCCCGAGATCAAGCTCCAGGAAGTGATGGAACTCTTCGCCCGCATGCAGAACAACGGGCGAAAGGTCACCCAGGACGACATCGAGACCATGTGGGTGTCGCCCAAGTGGCCCGCCGCCCGTTCGACGATTCACGACATGATCGCCAAGTGGCAGGACACCCCGCTCCGCAACGTGGTCACCAAGTCGAATATCATCCGCACCGCCGGCATCCTCCTGAACGGCCGACAGCAGCGCTACGGCCTGAGCCGCGCCGACGCCTCGGCGGAACGACTCCAAAACGCCTTCGCCCAAGTGGACGACTGCCTCAGCGCCATCGGCGCCGCCATGGAGAAGCATCTGGCAATCCGGACCAAGAACGCCTTCCGCACCGTGGCGCCCATCTCCGTGCTGGCCCGCTACCTTCAAAACCACGGCGGCGCCTTCCCGACGCCGGAGGACGAGGTCAAGGGCATGGCCTACCTGCTGACCACCACGCTGCGCGGCTACCGAGGCGGCTCCTCGGCCAGCTCCGTCAACCAAGAACTGGACGCCCTGGACTCCGATAACCGCTGGCACGAACTGCGGAAAATCTCCGACTCCCGCCACGGGCCCAGCCTGACCGAGCCGACGCGATACGACTACCAGACCAAATCACCCAGCACCCACCACATCCTGGTGCAGGCACTGCGGATGCAGCCCACGTGCCGAGACTGGGTCACCGGCCGACCCCTTCGCGAGCTCGAAGACAACGAGCTGGCGGTGCACCACCTATTCGGCCAGGACGCCCTTCCCGACCCTGAGCTGTACCACTGCCTCGCCAACACCGTGCTCGTCAGCACCACCACGGCGAAGAGCATCAGGGCGCACCGCTCACCGGAGCAGTATCTGCACAAGATTGCGGCGCAGATGCCGGGCGCGCTCCGTCACCACCAGATCCCCGAAGACCAGACGCTGTGGGCGCCACAGAACTTCTACAAGCTGGCGGCGGCGCGCACGGCCATGATCGCCGACGACGCCACTGACCTCATCACCGCCATGCAGCAAAGCATGAGCCCGTCCTTCTGACGGAAGCGCCGGTTTGACAGGCCACTCATCGCCCCCAGGCTGGAGACGTGGCCGCCCTAACGCCGGCGGGACATCGAGTTCCGGTTCGCCACACGGCACCGCGTGATGTTGAAAACTGTATACTCCCGGTGCACGACCAATGCCAAACCCGCATTCGGAACAGCCCGACCATGAAAAAACGTCAAGCCCGCAAGATACTCAGGCAAGTGCCGCAACAGGGCAGGCCCGTCAACCTGTCCGACGGGCGGCGGGCGTCAAAACGCGCGACCTAACCTATTCATCCAAGTTGGATACGTCGAAGCGGCCGCTGGCGAGCAGGATCTCACGAGTACGCTCCGCGTTTTGACGCACCTCAGGCTCGTCGCTGGCCATACCTGCGTTGAGGATGCGCTTCGCGGGTTCTGGAGATACGTACGCGTCGTTCTCGAATTTCTCCACCAGCTTGGCAAAACACTCGACGACTCTGGCGGTATGCTCAGGGAGCATCTTCGATAACGGCGCCCAACGGTGCCAGAAGGAACCGCGGTCAAATTGGCATACGTCCAAGGCGCGGGAGTAGGCGTGCAGACGCCATTCTGCGCTGAGGCAGTTGGCCTCCAGCCAGGAATCAAACCGCGCCAACTCACTGGGATCGCCCACCTCGAGCCGCCATTCAAAGAATGCCTCATACCGGCTCTTCACGACTTCGTCCAGTTCTCCATCGTGGTGGTGCAGGATCCTGCCCGCGTTTTCGAACAGATCCGCCCAGTGCTGCCGCCGTCCAGCGGTCTTCAGGTAGTAACTTTCCAGTGGACTGGAGTCTCCCAACAGTGGAAACATTCCGTTGGCGTGATATATGAGCAGTCGCTGGCCGAGGGTGTCCAGCACCCGAGAGAGCGAGGGGTCCTGTTCGGCGTGAGCCGGGATATTCTGCGCCGCGAAAGCGAAGTCGCCCCTGAAGATTTCAAAGAGCCGCCGGTAGGGGTGATGATAGTAGAGGAAAACGCTGAATGGAACGATCCAGTCGCGCCAAGCACCCCGCGGGAAGAAGTCGGATTTGCGCGACAAGGCCCAGGATTCATCCATGGTCAGCGCATCTAGGAATCCGATGCCCAGAATAGCCCTCTCTGGAGTGGTCAACGGACGCGGAGTAGTCGGAGAGAATCTCTCCTCCAAAGTTGCCGTGATTGCCTCAACATCGCCTTGTGGATCATGATTCCGCAGCCACCGGCCAAACTTCAACAGGTCGGCCAACGCACGACTTCGGGTATTGCCGATGGCTCGCCCAAACGCATCATCGTGTCCCGAGAAATCCGTCTGGTCCTCGTCCAAGTGCCAGTCGTATTCCGTGCACAGAGTCTCGAGGAGGGTGGGCAATCTGTGTCGGCAGATTGACGGCATGGCAACTCCGTTTTCCAAACCAGTCGAGATCACCCTGCCCATCAGGTCGCCCACAGCTCGGCGGCAGTCGCCCCAGTAGGGATTGTCCCTCGTCCGGTCGCTGGGTTCGACGCTGGGCTGGCGCTCCCGATCAGGGTGCGAGAGCACCCACTCGCAGAAGTCCAGCCATCGGTCGAGATCACTTAGATCCTGTGTTGCAACTCGAGGGTTCATTGCGTCGAGCATCTTGCGGACGTAGATGGGTCGCTCGATCCGGTGCCGGTTTTCGAGCCAGAAATGCAGGCGGGCTGGAGTTGGGATTATGGCCTGTTGGAACAGTTGCCCGAATGCGTCCGACAGTGCGTCGATGGTGGTCTCCACCAGCCAGTCTTCAGTATCGACGTGTTCGTCATCCCAGTTGTTAATGTAGGACAGGAGGTCTTCGTCTTCCAGGCCTGCCAGTTCTGCTACGGAAATGGGGCTGTGCCCGCTGATCATGCCCGCTCGCATTGGTCCAACCGGCATATAATCCTCATCTGAAACGAGCCTGCCTGCCTCTTGCTCCAAGTCCTGAAGGTAGTCCCGAAACCTGCCGAAGAGTACGTTCCGGAACGGTTGCAGCTGCATGCGGTGGAAGTTGCGTCGACGTCGTTCGAGCAGTTCCTCGGAGTGGTGCTCGCCCATTGACCTACGGGCCGCATCCTGGTCCGGCCCGCCCAGGATGGCTTCGAAGATGGGCATCAGTTCCTCTTCAGTGAGCAAGTCGTAGCCTAAGGTCTCGAAGGCGGAGCGCAGCATCTGCTGGAACTCGTAGTGGTATTGACGGTGACCATGACCCTGATGTTGGAGAATCTCCTGCCGTATCCAGGGTTTCGTCCGCTCATCGGGATGTAGCGCGTAGAGGTGCTGGCGCAGCCGTCGGAAAATTCGCCACCGCCGGTTGCGCAGCTCCTCATCCAGTGCAGCGGCCGAGTCTGGATCGCTCTCCCAAACTTGCTCACACGCGTACGTCATCGTGAACACGAGCGTCTCGCTCGGTTGCAGCACCTCAGCCGACGGACCGTCCACGCGCTGATACCAAATTTGCGAATAGTCCTCATCTCCGTCCCGGTCAAGTTCATCTTGATGAAGAGTCTGCCGGATCAACCGGTTCACGGCGGAGATGAGGAGGCGCGCGCTCTGGTAGGGCTCCGCGGCGGCGAATTGTCGCATGCCCTGTTCCATCAACTGCATATAGTCCCATTGCTCCAGGCGAGGAACAGGCTGTAGCGCTGTCATCCAGTCGTGCGGGTTTTCTCGTCGTCTGGTTTCCTTTTCATCCCGTTCAGGATCCGGGGCGAAATACACAACCCTCTTGGCGAGCTCCAGCGCGGCTGCTGTCTGTCCTTCTTCGGTCCAGTGAGCCAGCAGGTCGGGCAACCGGTGGGACAAGTTCGGCGTGGAAGCGCGCGTACAGCGGAGCACTTCAGGCAGCAGTTGCGCCGATTGTTCTCCAGGGAGCTGCAGCGCGATGTTCAGTATTTCGTCGGAGATGCTCGGGTTGTTGAACCTCGGAAACTGTTGCGCGATCGCTATCACTTCGTCCGGAGCTAAGGCCGCCATCCTCGACAGGTACCGCATTGGCCACCAGGAAGGTACATGGATCTGTCCGTCATCCAATTCCTGGACGCTGGGTGGACGGGCGAAATATCCACGCTCTTTGAGTATCTCAATCCAGTATGGATCGGACGCACGGTTGAAGAAGAACGCATAGTTCGCTCCCCTACGGTCGATCAGCTCGAAGATGCGGTCCACGTCGGTCGCGGTCCTGACAGTGATGTCCAGGATCGACTGGATTTCCTGCTGGTCCTGGGCGGTTATGGGCGCCAGCAGGTCCACCACGGTTCTTTCCAGAGTTCTCAGACAAGCGTGAAAGGCTCCTTCATCGTAAGACTGGTGATGTGCGAACGATTCCAGTTGTCGCCACAGGAAAACTATTCTGTTGCGTTTCCGGTCACGGGTCGCGTTGTCCATCTGGTCAACCAGAGGATCGACATTCGCTACGGCGCCTTGGATTTGTTCACGACGGGTCGGCTCCCGGCTCAACCTGAAATACTCCGCGACCTCCCGCAGTGTCCTGGCCAAACGGGGGTCGATCTCTTCGCCTTCCCATCCGTCAGGGTAGCGCTCCATGTCCTTGACGATGCGCGCGTTCAACTCCCTGCGTTTGCCCTGGAAATTGAGCCGGCTGCCCGCGGGCAGATCACTTTCCCCCACGGCGCGCGGCAATTTTTCCAGGAGCTCGCGTAGCGACTGTGCCGCTTGCGAAAACCGGTCAGGGTTGTATGGGTTGTTCACCGCGTAGAGGGCGCCGAGGTACCACTGGCTCAAAGGGTACCGGTCGGTATCACATCTCTGGAGTGCCGCAACGACCGCTCGTTGGGGCGCGGAGAGTTCAAGAGGCATCACCTCTCTGAATTCTTGTGAATCTTCCGTCACTTTTGTACTCTTGCCCCTCGTTCGTGTGGAAAAAGGCTGCCTGAAAATCGACCGAACCGTAACCCTCATTGTAGCGAGTCACACGGTCTCGTAGTTCAGACCCCGCGCGTACCATACATCGCTTCCGCTCTCGGCAACCAAGTCGCTCCATCCCTCGGTCCTAGTACTCGTTCAAACCTGTACTGGCATAAGTAGGATGCAATGAGCCATAGTCGCTACGCTTGCGGTCAAACTGCGGTGCGGGAGGTGCGGCATCCATGGCTCAGGAGAAATTCGCGGTACAGTTGTCGGCGGAAGATCGGACCCAACTGGAGGGGTTGATCCATAGGGGCCAACGCTCGGCTCGGGTCGTCAATCGGGCGCGCATTCTGCTCAAGACCGATGAGGGCTGGAGCGCGTCCCAGGTGGCCGCGGCGCTGGACACGTCGCCCCGCACGGTGTTTCGCACCAAGCGGCGGTACGCCGAGGAAGGACTGGACGGCGTGCTCCACGACCATCCCCAGGCCAACCGGTATCGCAATCTGGATGATCGGGGTGAGGCCCACCTGATTGCCCTAGCCTGCAGCGATGCCCCCGAAGGATACGACCACTGGACCCTGCGACTATTGGCCGACCAGGTGGTGGAATTGGGCTTGGTGGAGAGTTTGTCGTATGAGACGGTAAGGCTGCGGCTGAAAAAACACCCTCAAGCCCTGGCGCAAGCAGCAGTGGTGCATCGCCCGAATGAACGGGGAGTTCGTGGCGGCCATGGAGGACGTGCTGGACCTCTACGCCGAACCCTACGACGCCAACCGTCCGGTGGTCTGTTTCGACGAGACCTCTACTCAACTGCTGGCCGATGTTCGAGAACCGCTGCCCGCCCAGCCGGGACGACCCCGACGCCAGGACTACGAGTACCGTCGCGGCGGCACCCGCAACCTCTTCCTGTTCTGCGAGCCCTTGGCCGGCTGGCTTCATGTGGCCGTCACCGAACGCCGCACCATGGCGGACTTCGCCCACCAGATGCGCTGGCTGGTGGATGTGGCCTACCCCGACGCCACCGTCATCCGCGTGGTCCTAGACAACCTCAACACCCACCGCATGGCATCTTTGTACGAGACTTTTCCCGCCGCTGAGGCTCGCCGCATCGCCAAACGCCTGGAGTTTCACCACACCCCCAAACACGCCAGTTGGCTCAACATGACAGAAATCGAGTTCAGCGTCCTGACTCGAGACTGCCTCCGCGGACGCCTGTAAAACGCCACGGCGACGACGTGGCTTCGGCTGGAGCCATCGATGCCTACGAAACCCGGCGCAACGCTGCCAGCGCCACCATCGACTGGGGCTTTAGCACTCAGGATGCCCGAACCAAACTGCATCGCCTCTATCCCTGCAATTCCTAAATTGATCCGGTACTAGTGCGGGATGCGGCCCAGCTCGATACAATTTTCGCCGTCATCATCGCAGTTGTAATATACCCGGACCATAATGCTCCCTTTGCCTTGCAGGGCTTTCATCTGGTCTTTGGTCAGAGTGAAACCGGGTTCGGACAGAGGCCCGTGGACTGTCCACTGCGGATGTTCGGAAAGGCGGTATTTCACTAAGTACATGCCGGGCAGCCGCTCCCAGTCGAAGTTGAGCTGGGTCATCTTGCGGTAATTGGCCCGACCCGACCGGTGGGTCTTGAAGTCGCCCCAGACCCGGAGTTCCGGCTCGCCGAAGGGGGATCGGAGCAGGGAGATGCTGGCGCTGGCGCTGGCGCTGGCGCTGCATCCAGCGTCGTTGCACGGCGCAACGTTGATTACCCAGATGGCTGGTTTCCGGACGTTGATGGCGACGCTAGTTCCGGTTGTGGTGGTTGAGTTCTCGGCCACGAAGTCGTTGGGCTGTTCGTTCCAAGTGATCAAGTAGAGGGTAGCACCAGGGACTGATTCCCAGGAAGCGTTGATGACCGTAGAGTGGAACACGTTTTCCAAACGGAGCGAGGTTGGCGCCGGCAGCGACGTTCCCGCAGCGCACGCCGTGTTTGCGATGGCCGTCAGGGCCAGCACCAGATATGTGACGTCGGGAAAGAGGCTTTTGAGCATAGCGGAGTGATCTTTCACCACCGTCGGTAACGTCCGTGCCAGTCCGCCTTGATGCCGGCCGGACTGTCGAAGTAGTAGACTGTGCAGTCGTTCACCGGGGCACCAAAGAATTCGAGGCCGTAGTTGCCGTACCAGGGTTGAATCCTGGTGGCGTACTGCCAGTCTAGCCGGTCACGCTTGGCGGTAGTGCCCCTGGGTTGGTACTCCCAGAGTATCTCGTAGGGGTCGCTGGGTGAACGTCTCCATTGCCAGCCGCAGAATTTCATGGACGAAATCACGCTCCGAAGGAATTCAGGCCGGTCGGCCCCGCTCTGGCTGGCGATGGTGTAGGCTCTGGTGACCCGGTTCTGATAATCGTAGCACCAGTGGCCCGTTATCCACGTGTAGTGGGTCCACCTTTGGTTGTAGTATCTCCTAGTTATCTTCCGGGTGAGGCTGTAGTCGATCCCGTCGCCGGGCCGGGCTATCCGCTCGACCCCTCGAGAAAGATATTCTCGGTCCACCCGGTGGAATCCGGAGTGAGATTGCCCGCTAGCGCCACCTTCCGTCGTCTCGCGGGGATGGGGAGCGTTGCACACTGTCACCTGGTCGCCGAATGTCTCCCGCTCTTCGTCGTTTTGCGGTTCACGTTTGCCGCAGCGGGCTTGATCGGGGAATTGCGCTTCGGGGTCTAGGACATAGATGTCGGTCACTACGGCAGCTTCGCACAGTTTAATTGCGTCCGACGCCGTGCCGTATATGCCTCGTTCCCAAGGGCTTTCGGCGGCCCGGGATATACAGCGATAGGTAGCGTCGTCTTCGGTCACATATTCCTCAGTGACGGTGAAGTCCGAGGTGGGACGCATGATCCGGGTCACCGGGTCGGCATCCATGGGTGTGGCCGGCGTCTGGTCGGAAGATCCCGTCGCGCCGTCCGACGGTGGCCGGTCGTCGTATTTGGTAAGGAACTCGATCCCGGTGTAATGTCCGCCGGGGCCAGGATCCTGGAGGTCGATGGCCGGGTAGCGGCCTAGAAGAGCGCAATGGTTCCCGTTTTCGTCACAGTTGAAGTAGACGCGGGCGATGGGGTGGCCGTCCCCCTGGAGTGCCCTGAACTTCTCTTCATCGAGGGTGAAGCCGGTTTCAGTGAGGAGTTCGGACTCGGTCCATTGGGAGTGCCCAGCTCTGCGATACTTGATCACGTAGGGTCCGGGGAGTTCATCCCAGTCGAAATGCATACGTATGGCTTGGGTTTGGTCGATATTTCCTTCTTCATCAGTCTTGGGATCGAACCACACGCGCACCGCCAAGTGTCCAATGTAATTGAGGATTACCCGAGTGGTGGCGGTTGCGCCTTGGCCACATCCATTGTCGTTGCAGGCGTCGACACGAATGATCCATTGCCCCTGTTCTGCGACGTCGAAGGTAGTCGCGTTCTGGGTTACGGTGGTGATATGTTCAGTCTCAAATTCGGCTTTACGGTGACGCCACTGGACCACGTATGATGTGGCATCGACCACTTTGTCCCAACTGGCGTTGATAACGGTTGTGGCGGGTATCACTTCCAAGGTGAGGTTTTCCGGTGTTGGTGGCGGCTCGGTCACATCAGAGGCTTGAGGCCAAGCGTTTCCGGACGCGATGGTATCCGGGACTGGTGTGTGAACTATCACGGCCAAGGCACTGAGGACCAGGCAGAGAAGAAGCACACGTTGCAATAACAGCATAAATTTCACCTTTCCGAGATTGAGTTTCGTATGTTGCTGCGTTTTCGGGAGGTCCTAGTACTGGTTCAAAGCAGTATCGAGAGTGCTTGGGGCTCCGTTGGTGAAGCACCTATGCTGGCTGCAACTTCGGGTTGCGGGGAGGTGCACCAGCCATGGCCGGAGTGCGATATTCCATACAGTTGACCACCGAGCAACGGGAGCAACTGAACCGGTTGGCCCGAGGCGGCAAACACGCGGCGCGCATCGCCACCAGAGCCCGCATCCTGCTCAAGATCAATGAAGGTTGGAAGGCTCCCCAAGTGGCGTCGGCGCCGGACGTGGCCGAAGGCACGGTGTGCCGGGTCAAACGTCGGTACGCCGACGAGGGCTTGGATGGCGTGTTGCACGACCGGGTCCAGGCCAACCGGTTCCGCAAACTGGACGATAAGGCCGAGGCCCACCTGATTGGCCTGGAGTGCAGCGACGCCCCAGAGGGCCACGACCACTGGACCCTGCAGTTGCTGGCCGACCGGATGGTGGAGTTGGGCCTGGTGGAGAGCCTGTCGTATGAGACGGTGCGCCTGAAGCTGAACAAAACGTCCTCAAGCCGTGGCGCAAGCAGCAGTGGTGCATCCCCAGGGTAGGTGGGGAATTCGTGGCGGCCATGGAGGATGTGCTGGATCTCTACGCCGAGCCCTACGACGCCGATCGTCCGGTGGTGTGCTTTGACGAAACCTCCACCCAACTGCTGGCTGACGTGAGAGAACCGCTGCCTCCTCAGCCGGGACGGCCCAGACGCCAGGACTACGAGTACCGGCGTGCTGGCACCCACAACATCTTCCTGACCTGTGAACCTCTGGCTGGCTGGCTGGCGCCATGTGGCCATCACCGAACGACGCACCATGCAGGACTTCGCCCACCAGATGCAGTGGCTGGTGGACACCGCCTACCCCGACGCTCCGGTGGTTCGCGTGGTCCTGGACAACCTGAACATCCACCGCATGGCCTCTCTCTACGAGACCTTTCCCGCCGCCCAAGCCCGCCCAATGGTCAAACGCTTGGAGTTTCACCACACCCCCAAACACGCCAGTTGGCTGAACATGGCGGAAATCGAGTTCAGCGTCTTGAGCCGAGACTGCCTGCAAGGACGCCATGGGGACGAGGTGGCCTTGGCCGTTGCCATCGCCGCCTACGAAGCGCGACGCAACGCCGCCAGGGCCACCATCGATTGGCGTTTCAGCACTCAGGATGCCCGCACCAAACTCCATCGCCTGTATCCCTGCTATTCCTGACTTGATCCAGTACTAGTGCCACGGTATGGCTCGTTACCCGAAACCGACGACTTGCCAGAAGCCGGGTTTCACCTCCACAAAGCATCCACAGACGACCTGATTCCTGCCGACAGCGATGCTGCTTGAGCCGACGTTGCACCGTTCGATGTTGGACCAAGCGGGGCGCTCACTGCAGGCCTGCCGTAAGATTCCAGTCGGTCAACGATCCGGACGCCGCCACGAAATCCGACCCACGCGCACGCCGGTGTTGCCCAGCCCTCCGAAGCCATCTGGGAGAGTATATGACGCCCAACCAAACCGAAAAGCAAGATGACCCGTTCCGCCCCATACAACGCCCTCTCATAAATTCATCCAACGCGCAAGCCCACCGGTCGACGTTTCTGAAAGCTCTGCCCGAAGCCTTCGAAACCTGCCGCCAAGTCGCCCAATGGGCCGGCCCGACCCAAGAGCAAACCGGTTTCGACCGCGACCAATTCGTCAGACAACTCTTCTCAGCCTTGATGAACCGCCAGCAGGCGATGCGGCAGATGCTGGATGCTGCTCTGGAGTGGCAGAAACGAGGGTCCGACGGCGCTGAATGCGCCAGCATCGCCACCGGTCTCGTCAATTCGGAGTACTTCAAATGGATCGTTGACTTCCAAAAGGACCCGCCTCAGTCGGCCGACCAAACCTGCTCAGATTGTGGGCTCCTCAAACTGGAGGTCAGGCGGCCCAGATGCCGCTCCTGCGATGAGATCGAAAGCGTGTCGAAATGGACTGCATGCCTGCTGGGGAAGCCCCTTGATCTGTCGGATCTTCAGCCCAAATACGGCCAGCCCAGGGACGAGTACGCCAGTGACTGCGCGGTCAGGGCCCTGAACGAGGCCATCGGCCGGGACAGATATGGAGAAATCTGGGACGCAATCAACCAAAGCATCAAGGATCATGGCTACGCGCTCGACGCCGACCAAGGCGCCAACTGGCTGGCCGTCCACCTGATCTACGAAAGCTACGGATTGAGGCTCATCTACGAGGACGACAAGATCAGCCACCGTTTCCATCGCCGTCTCATCGACATGAGAGAAATCCCCGGCGTCCTTGGGCCGATTTTTGAGCAACACAACAAGCCATTGGTCTACACGGTCGGCACCGATGTCCACTATGTCACCGTAACCGATGGCGCAATTCGCGACACTTGGGACAGCCGTGAGATGGGCGACATTGACCAACTGGGCCGTGCTGGCCGGGTCAAGTTCCTGTGGATCAGGTCCGACGATGACGAACTCACGGAAAAGGCCCACACCCGGATCAACCAATACGCTCTGGCACGCGGCTACGATATGACCTTGGTACCCTGGCGGTAACCGTGAAAATGGCATCGGATTCCCCAGTGGAGGCAACAGAACCACCCATTTGGTTCGCGCGGCGGATGACCTTCGAACCCGTCGGGCTGAGCGGCCCAACTGGTGTTGCACCGCGACGCCCGCTGGTTCGAGCACCCGCTGGAGTTCCTTCCCGACCGCTGGACGCTAGGGTTCCGGGAACAGTTGCCGCGGTTTGCCTACTACCCCTTCGGCGGCGTCCCCGCCCGTGCTTCGTGGAAGGCTAGGCCTGGATGGAAACCTTGCTGCTGTTGGCGATTCTGGGCCAGCTTTGGGCCGTGCGCCACGACCCCAACAGGACCCGGGTAAAAAAACCAGACCCGTTACAATACAACCGTCAACGCCCGATCCACAGAACCTGAATTTCCACAATCAAGGAGCGACAGTCCCATGACGCAGAATGTGCGAGCACGCTTTCGCAACGGCGTATTCGAGCCCCTTGAGGACGTGGACGTCGACGACGACTCCATCGTCAATCTAGTAATCGAAACCCGCGCCAACACTCCCCAAGACGAGCTCGACCGGATGGAGGTCGAAGAACACCTGCGGGACCGGCGTCGCCGGAAGAGCGCCACATGATCGTCCCCGACCTCAACCTCCTGATCTACGCCCACGATCCCGATAGTCCCGTCCACGAGAGCGCGCAACGCTGGTGGACGGGACTTCTCAACGGCGTGGAGCCAGTTGGCCTGCCCTGGGCAGTCCTCACCGGCTTCATGCGCCTCATGTCGAACGCTGCCACCGTCAACCCACACTGGCGGCCCGCCCAAGCCGCCCGAACTGTCGACTCATGGCTGCGATACCGCCATTTCACCGCCATCCAGGCGGGACCCAACCACGCACAACATCTCGTCCAACTCCTGGACAGCTCAGATGCCGGCCCCAACACTGTCGCCGACGCCCACATCGCCGCCCTGGCAGCCGAATATGACGCTGTCGTCCACAGCCGCGACCGCGACTTTCAACGCTTTCCCGGCATACGCTGGCACAATCCCATCGCACCACCCGGACCGCAATCGGACAGACCGGTCTAACCTTCTACCTTTTCGGAGCAGGCATCGCATCAAACTGGTGCCCCTGACTGCCCTGCACCCCAAGGGCGGCACGCCGATGTTCCTCGAATGACGCGGCTGAGAAAAACCGACCGATCCCGTGGAGCGTAACAGAAGACGCAGCCTGCCTGATCACGGGCGACCTCGAACGCGGGACATACCCTGTCCTGTCGGTCATACGACACGGAAACCGGAACCGGAAATTTGGTGACGCATCGTCACTTGACGGCCCCGTAGCCGGCCGTTAGTCTGGCCCCGCGACAACTGCTGGGACCCTCCCGCCTGCCGACTGCGGCTCACCGGGCGCGGATGTTTTCAGGTAGGCACTTCGTGCCTCTTCACGGCGTCCGCGTTCGCGCGTGGGTTCGCAGTTGTCGCAGATTGCCTATCCTGGACCCGTGAGGAGGTTCCATGTTTACGCGTCTGCCAGAGGCCGGCCGAGCGCCAGACCACGCCACCGTTCCGTCCAACCAAACGAACAGCAACAAGCACGCCCTGTTCCGGTGGATGTCCGATGTGAGGCTCGGGGCAACTCCCCGGCCACCATCCGCCAAGCGCCACATGGTCGTGCCTGCCTTCGGGCTCGCCCTCGTGGTTTCAACCGGACTGCTGGCCTGCGGCACCACAAGCCCCACTGAGCAACCATCGTCCGAGAGTACTGCCGCCACCCGACAGGCCGATGAGCAAACTTCCGGCTCCGCTGCGGCAAACCTCTCGGGAACCACGCGGGGGCAGGATGGAGACGCCGCCGGCAAACCGCCATCGGACCAAAGAACTCCTGAATCCAGCACGGGAGGGGCATCCGCAAGGCAGGGCAGGTCGACGCCAGCTTCTGACGCCTCCACTGCCAACGCCGCGACGGGTGGAAAACCCGAGGGGACATCGGCACAAAAGCCTTCCGGGCCCGACGTAGACGCCCTGACCGCCCTGTACCGCGCCACCGACGGCGACAACTGGAAATCGAACACCAACTGGCTGAGTGATCAGCCCGTCGACACATGGCAGGGCGTCTGGGTCAACGACGCAGGGCGCGTCAGGACGCTGAACCTCAATAACAATCAGCTAGCGGGCCATTTGCCCCCGGAACTGGGCAAGCTCGAAGGGCTGACGGACTTGAACGTCGCAGGGAACCAACTGAGCGGACCGATACCGGAAGAGTTTTCCAGCCTGCCATTGGACATCCTGGACCTCAGCCGGAACCAACTCAGCGGGCCCATACCGGCAGGCCTCATCGATTTGGCCGCGCAGGGAGCAAGGCTCAACCTCTCGGAAAACGCCGAGTTGTGCGTGCCTGCTCCCGAACACCGCTTGGCCGACGCGCTCCAAAAGCACGGCAGCGTCAGCGCGCGACCCCGAACCTGCGAGGTGGACGCGGCAACGGTCGAACGCGACCGCGAGGTTCTGGTCGCGTTCTACAAAGCGACCGGTGGCGACAGCTGGACAGCGGCCGAAAACTGGCTGAGCCCGCAGCCACTCGATACTTGGCTGGGAGTGCGCACCGACGCCTCCGGACGGGTCAGCAGCCTGTACCTCCCCGAAAACGGTCTGACGGGCCCCTTACCTCAGGAGATCATGCAGCTTGCCCACCTGGTCTCGCTGGGATTGAGCGACAACGCGTTGACGGGTGAAATACCACCAAACATCGACGAACTGACGTACCTGCGAGAGCTGAGCCTGGGCGACACGCAATTGACGGGAACGATCCCGGAAGCCGTCGGGAACCTGCGGTACCTCGAAGGACTCTTTCTCGGAAAAAATCAACTGACCGGGGAGATCCCAAGGTCCCTGGGAAACCTCCGATACCTCACGCGGGTCAATCTCTCCGGGAATCAATTGACGGGAACGGTTCCCGCGGATCTGGGTAACCTCGCTCCCGACCACGACCGGGGCTACCAGGGCCTGGAAGGACTCGACCTTTCGAAGAACGAACTCACCGGCGACATACCGAGGGAGCTGACCAGACTCCAGGGAGAAATCAACCTGTGGGGCAACCCGATCACCGGATGCCTTCCGGACGAATGGGAAGCCCGCGTGAGGGTGGACCTTTACCCCTGCAGCCGCGGGGCGGACGACAACCCAGACGGTTGGCTGAAACTCGTGGCTGGCAAGGACGAGTACGGCAACGACCTGTACCCCGAGCCAATCATCGTGAGGGAGATCAAGCAGCAGATCCTCACGGGACTGATGCCCCATCTGGTTGAATGGGCCAAGGCAGAACACCCTGACTCGGCGGGGCATTACAGCGAGGACAATCTGCGGACGATCATCTACAGCCGGCTCCAGCACGAACTCGAATGGGAACCCCTGTGGTCGCAGGCGCCCGACCTGAAGATTCGGATCAACGGGCAGTTCGAGTGGGATGCTCGAGAAGGTCCGGTTCAGTACCGGATGACGGCCGTGGGAGTGCTCGATACGGTCGACACGTCCAAACGGGACTGGACCCAGGAGTACATGGAGCACTACGAACGTGTCCCTGCCTTCTCGCACGTTGATGACACGCCCAAGGTCGAGAAGGCCAACCGATAGGTCCACGCCTCAGTTTGGTCATCAACGAGCCACCGCCACCGATTCGGAAGATCGGCAACATCACAAAACTGACCGGCCGCCACCGACAACCGGGCGGCCGGTTTCGTTCCCGGCATCAGGTGCCGCGAATCTCCGGCGGCAGGGCCACCCGGACGGGCGCCGACGTTCCTCGTCCCATGCCACGCTAACCGGCGAGATTCGCCAATTCCCGGTGGGCTCTTACGAGTGCCGTTCTCCGAGAAAACGGGTCCCGTCTTCGTAACATCACCACTTCGGCGCCGTTCGACGACACCGGCAACCCGCTGACGCGCATCGCCTGCCCCGAGCACCACGCCCAAGCGGTGGTGGACGGTACGCTGCGCGACACCGACGACTGGCGCGGTGCTCCTGAAACCCCCCTGAAGCACGAGACCCACGGTATTACCGCCATCTTCCTGAAGTGCAACGACGAGAACGTCCTCAACGAGGCCAGGGAAATCCTACAGCGTTACGCCGAGGCCGTACGACTCGACGAAGAACTCACCTTCAGCGTGCTGCGACGACAATCGACCCGACCCGGAGGCCAGGAAGAATGACCCAGCGACACGACGACTACGACGAGACCAACCAAGAACCTCAGCACGACGAGGAAGTGCACGGACTGGTCAAAGCGCCCGAACCCAACTTGCGAATGTACGAAGAAAGTCAAGCCTGGATCGACCGGGTCCTCGCGCCCATACGACGCCAGCGGGAACTGCGAGAGAAGAACATCGCCGCCCGCGGCGAACCGAAACCCCACCACGGAATCAGGGGGTACACTCACCGCTGGTTGATCAAAGATGAAGCGTCGGCCCAGACCAAAACCATCGTGGCCGACGTCCAAGCGTTGGCCGACCAGTGCGACTTCAAGATGGGGAAGCCCCGCAGCAAGTACGAGGAATACGCCCTAGGCCCCGACCGGATCTCCCTCAACGCCGAAGTCGACCGCGGAATGACCTTCGACTACCCGCCCGACCGGAAGCGAAACGTCAAAATCGGTATCCCGGCCGGCTACGGAGAATGCACCACCAACGCCAAGCCCTATGACGCCCTGGTCGGCGCCGCCCTGCTGGCCATCAAACACCACCTGGGCGACGACGTACAGGCGACGTCCACGGGCGGCCCGCAGCACCCCGCCTGGCAAGCCGCCAAAGACCTCTACTCCCGCACCTTCCCGAAACGGGCAATCCCCTGGCTCAACAACTGGCCTCGTGAGCGCGACTCCGCCTAACGGATGGTAGTTGCCGCTGACGGACGAAATCGTCGCTAACCTGCATCGGCGAAATTCCTGCATCGGCTTGCCGAACGGATTCGTCGACGCGACAATCCCCGGGCGATTTTCGCCACCCTGAAATTGGCCGCCACGAGCGGCAGGCTCGGGCAAACACTACCGGCCGGAAGCGCGGGAGGCAGCATGATTCGCCGAGATCCAGCCACACCCGGCGACGGTCCGGTCCGCCGGCCACGGCGGCTGGTGACGCGGTGCCCCCGCCCCGAATGCGACGGCGAACTCGTCAAGAAGCGCGACGGCGACCACGTGGTCGCCACGTTCTCCACCTGCGGACACGATGTCAAGGACCGGTACGCGCCCCAACCCAAGCCCAAACTCGACACCGAGGAGCCCCAGCTCACCCGGGGACTCGAGAAGTACTGCGACCTGCGCCGCCGCGGCTACACCCACGAGGCCATCCGCAGCCGCACCGGCCGGACCGAGTACTACCTCGACCTCCTGCTCGAAGAGGCCAGCCGACGCAGCATGAAGGGCTCCAACGAGAACGCCGACGAAGTCTTCTACGAGTGGCTGCTCGAGATGCACGACGCCGGGATGGACGTGACCGAAATCTGCCGACTGTCAGGCCGGTCTGACTCCGAAACCCGCATGGCACTCACGGAACTCCTGGAAGCCGCGCTTTACGCTGAACTCGAGCGCTGGACGGCAACACGGGAGAACTACGCTGACGCTGACTACGGCCGGCCATGACGAGGCCCAGTGTGGCGGCAGGCCAGCAAAACGGGCGACGGAACATCACGTCCCGCCGCCCGCGATGATGCGGAGTTTCAACACAGGCCCGTCACGGAATCACGGCGTCTGCGAAACCGCCCTTCTCCTCACCATATTTGTCGTTCGCCCGATCCTTGTAGGCCCGCACACGGTACCGATACGTCTTTCCGCTCGTCAGGGCAGTGTCCATGTCCGTGTACGATGTGTCCGACAGACCAACATCAATCTCCGTCCACTCCGGCGGCCTGACGCTCAGGTCGCGTCGGCGAACAACCTGCTCCACGTAGTTCGGGTTGGTCGACAATTTCCAACCAAGTTCCACAGAGGCGCCATCCACCCGGAGTGCCAACTCCGACGGCGGCTCTTTGTCAGGTGGAGCAGGCTCAGGCTCAGCACCTACCAAAGCACCCGACACATTGACCAAGAACAAGTCACTCCAATGTGAGTGGTCCATCTCCTCACGAGATCCCCTGGCGCGGCTCGTCCTCACCTTGATGCCGTTCGCAACGCCCGCCCTCAGACCAGCGATGATTGCCTCCACCTCTGTTACGACGGGATCCAATGGCCCACCCGTCGCCCGCGTCCTCTCGAAAAACCGCACCGAGTATTGCGAAGCGGAGGGACCACTAGAAGGAATCCGGACCCATTTCCTTGCGGCACCGTCCCATATCCTGACGTCAAACAGGTGGCCCAAAATGTGCCTGCCTGCGGCGCTCGTTTGCCATGTCAACGACACCCCAAGATACCGGCGGCTGATGTTGTCGCCAACCCTGAAGATCGTCGGAGACGAAGGTCGTGCCAAGTTGCCCCTTGGGGTGGCCTTGGCAGGGCGCGACCACGCGCTCTCACTACCAGGACGCAACGACCGCACACGGTAACCGTATTCCGTTCCGTTCGTGAGACCCGTGAAGACGTGCTCCTCTCCCGAAACGCTGGTCATCGAAGTTTCACCAACGCGCTGGATCTGGTATCCAGTCGCATCAGGATCAGGATTCCATCGCACCGTGACCTGCTCATCCGAGGCTACTGCCCTGACTGATTTCGGAGTACAGACCTCCGGCTCAGTCGTCAACCGGATCGGCGGACTACTCGGCGGACTACAAAACCCTCCGACCGTACACATCCGCACCGTCACGTCGTACGACCCACGGTCTGTCATCGTGCTCAACGAACTGCTACGCCTGCCCAACTCCGTCTCGTAAACATCGACCTCCGAACCATCCGTCCCGATCTGCACAGCCTTGAGCCGCGGGAAAATTCCACTAACACCGATAGAAGGATGGTCGTACGAAACGCGCAGGTTGTACTTCGTCAAACACGGATGATGCGTCGCACTGACATTGGTCGGCGGCGCCAAGTCGGGTAATGTAACGATTGTAGGACCGCCGCCCGTCTCAGAGCTGACAGTCAACGACCGCGCAGCCGCTGCCGGCGTTGTATACCCCAAGCCCTGAGCACGCAACGCGGCAAGCGCAGCTACTCTCGCCGACGCCAAGCTAGTACCAATGTGGCTCACTGTCCCAGTGACAACGCCGTACGTTTCCGGTTTCACTTCCGTTGACTCCGGCAAGGGGCCACGCGAACTGTGGTCCAGTTGCATTGGAGTCGCCGCGTTGCTCATGGCGCCTACAGTAAGTATCCCCGGCTTCACGCCTTCCGCCGGGCTGACGACACTGCCCTCTCCCATCAGCGACCTGGGCTCCATGGAGGCACCAGACGGATCGAACAGTTACACCTGTACCCAATCTGGATCCTCCGAGCGTTGATTCTTCGCCACATGAATGCAGTACCGCCCGGTACCATCAGCAGGCACCAAGTAGGTCATCTGTCTCCACGGATAAGCCTCACCCCTCATCCGGGGGAGTTGTGACCCCATGGCAATAACATCACCGGAATCACCCTCACCCTCAATCGGTCCTCTCAGAGCCATCCCGAGGAAAACATCATCAGCGCCACCATCCTCAGGCCAATCCCCGTTCCAGCGCTTCTGAAAAACGTACTTTGTGCCACCTGCCAACGTTACCTCGATGCAGTCAGCAGGTTCCGAACCAACAACCGGGAACTCAAGGCGGTTGCCGTCGAAGGTCAGATCATCATCAAACCAAGTCCCCTGGGCCTCATTGCCAGCCCCAGTAACCCACAGGACACCACGCCCCACCGCATCCTCGGCGACCTTGATCGGACTCCGATCCAACATGTCATCAAAGTTTGAAGTTCCGTCCCCAGGCCCGTCCCACACGTGCTTCCGCGAGAAGTTGATGATCTTCACATCAAACTCGTCGTTCGACTCCCTGTCGTAATGAGTGTCAGAACGGCTGTTGTCGCTCCGCTTCGCAGTAAGCCAGTCAACTGACTGCACCAACCGAACGCGATCAACCCCATTCGCGATAGAAAGCCTAATGCCCGGCGCAGAGTCGACCAAAGCCCGCACCACATCCGTCCCATGCGCCCCCGCCATACCATCTGGAGTCTCACAAGCAGAGAAGCCGGACACTGGCGCAGCCGCTGGATCTGTCGTAGGCAGCGGAAGTTCACCCTGACGCACCACACCCATCGAGTCGTAACAGAAAAACCGTACCGGATGCGACAGCAACGGCAACACCTGTGTTCGAAAATCCTCGAAGTCGGCGTCAATTACACCAACCTCAACGCCATCGCCAGTGATCCCAGCCCGGTGCCACTGGTCGGCATTGGTGCGTTGCAGGATCGTCATGGGACGCACAGGAGTACCCTGCAGGTTGCCACCCTGAGGCGCACCAACATCAACCTCCCAGACGCCCTGTACTCCCTCAATCGCCACAATCCTCGGCAGCAACTCTATGTCCACCATCGTGTGAACATACCCAGCTGCATGGACGCCGCCTTTCTCTTGGCCGAACACACTGGCACCGTTTTCCTGTAGAAACGCCACCACGTCATCTACAGCATCCTCCGCCGAAGTGCTGATGACAACATCCACCATCACAGGATCAACCGCCGACCGACGCCCACCCTGAGCCTCTGCCTCCTTGGTCGCCATGTGGCGGTTGTACTGCTTCCGCAGATCCTGCTCAATCGCACGCGGCCCAGGCTCCGGGCAAACCATCTCCATCTCACCGCTGTCCGGATTCTGGAACTCCATACAGTCATCCGGGTACGGGGTAGCCGTCGGCGTCAAAGTGGCCGTTGGCTTCTCTTTCTCACCGTCTCCCGACTGCTGCGGCACGAAGGGTGCCACTGTCGCACGCACAGACACGCTTTCGGCGTCACCCCCGCCGCCAGCCTGCTGCGCCGGCGACGCTGGCCCACAGGCCAAGACGGTAATGACGGCCATCAGCGCCGCCACCGTGATCCACAACATCGAGAACCTCATCCACTTCGTTGACTTCTTCATACTCCGCCTCCTGCCGTTTTTCGGGATCGCGGGATGCTAACGTCGACGCGACACGAATAATCCCGGAAGCACATCGCTCCCGGGATGTGGAGTCGGAAACCATGCCGGAGTCCTCAACTCACGCAATTCGGCACTCTATGCGGGCCGATGCACCTCCCGAGTCCTGACGATTACGTCGGCGCGGCAAACCATCCCGGGAGAAGAATCCACAGGACCTCGCAACAGCAAAGCAGATTAATGACAGCCGGCCGTAGCGCGCCCGCACGTCCAACGAATACACTCGCGTCAGGCTGACGACGGCTACCCAACCTGGAGGAGCCGTCACATGCCGCAGCGACGCGAACACCCCTACATCTGGGCCACCTGGCTGCCCCGTCTCCTGACTGGCGAGAACTCCTGCGAGTGGGCCGTCTGGTTCAAAGCCCACTACGTAGAATGGACGAGACAGTCCTCCGATTTCGACCAAGCCGAGTGGCTGATGCGCCACACCGCACTGCTGAACCATCAACGCCAAGAATGGGAAGACGACGGCCACCACGTCTTCGTCGAGACCCACGGCGCCTATCGGCCGCGCGGCAAGACCGCCACTCTGGCCGGCCGGCCAGACCTCGTCGTCCTCGACGACCGAGACGCCAGCAGACGCGGACAGAAGATATTACCTTCAAGTTCACGTTCGCACTCCCACAGAAATCCAACTCTCGTAACACACGTCGCAGAAACCGCGCGAAACCCAAACAACCCAAGAGGCCCCGCCTAACTGAAGAGGAAAAGCGAGAACGCAACCGGGCGCTCACGCCTCGCAGTTGTGAGCGCCGCAAGGAACTTGGCCTATGTGCGCGCTGCCCCAATCAAGCCGTGGAGGGGCAAACCCGGTGCCCAGAATGTGCCGCTGAGAACCGCCGTAAAATCGCCGAAAAGCGGGAAGCTACTCAGATCGCGGTACAATCAAGTCAGCACGCTGAGACGACACCATCAAGCAGTGACTCGCCACAAACGATGTCGTCCAGAAAAGTGGGAGAGTCTAAAGAGCTCACTGTCGAAACCGCCTCTGCGATGGTCGGCCGCCAACCACGTCGAAAATCCAGTTCTGCAACGTGGGCCGGCAACGATAGTAAGCAGAAGACGGCAATGGGGCAAAACGCCAACGCAACCGCCGTTCAGGCGACTCTTCCCATACCCGGTGTCGTTGAGCGCGAGGCAGCTTCGCCTCAACAGATCAAACCCACCGCCATCCGGCCACGTCCTCGTTCCCGACGACGCGTAAACAAAGACCTCCAGCAACCAATGCCCGTCCTTCCGGGCAGCGGCGACGAAGCCAAGACATGACGTTGTGGTCGCGCCGGCGACCATCTTTGCCGTGCAACTGGCCCGTGTTCCACCGTTCCTATCGGAGCCCCACGCACCCCATGGTGGCCAGCGTGTCCGACGACCACGAGGTGTAGGGACTGGTGGACGCCGGTGCCATCGGCTGGTTCTAACTGGACGCCAGGGAACTCGAAGCCGACTGACGCGTTCTCTCTGTGGCCAGGAAGCGTCCTGCGAACCGCCGGGAATCTCCCCAAGGTCGCACGTGTCACGGGCCCCTCCGCCGTTTCGGCGGCCACTCCAGATCTGTCCTGTGCATCGTCGTACGGAACGTGAAACTCGGTACCCTAGCCGGCTGATAGGCTGTAGCCGCTGCCCGGATGCGGGTTTCCCTCCGCACGAAACCGGGCCATCTCCCTAAGCCCTAATCCACCGATGGGACGGGATAGAGGCGGTCAGACTGGGGAAGAGAGGTGAAGGGAAGATCCGGCAGGGCTATGACCTCGCCGGATTGGGACGAGTGCTGACTGCCCAGCAGCGACCGGGCGATATTTGACGGGCCACAGCCCCAGCGGACGGGCGAGATCTGCGGGCGGATTGCAGCAGGAGACACACGGGTCCCAGCCTGGTGCAGATCTGCGAGGCAGTTGGATAGTACGGCAGGGGATCGGGCGCGGTCAGGAAGGGAGCGGCAAAGCACGCGGTCGCGCCAGGGCGCTGCTGAACTGGTTTTGCCAGGGCCAGTTCTGGGGAAGATGCAGGGTGAGGCGGCGGGCCTTGCGACTGAGGCGTCCGGCCAGGGAGAAGAAGCGTCGTCGGAGGGTCTTGGTGGTTGCCACCGACTCACCCAGACCGATGCGCGTGGTCCGGCGGGCGAGATTGTGAGCCATGATCTGGACGGTCATCCAGGCGGCGTTGGCGGGGAAGCGTCCCGACGGGAGGTGGTTCAGCCCCACGCCGTACTTGAGATCGCGGATGGCGTTCTCGATATCGGCGTGGCGGCGATGGTCAGCCTCCAGCGCCAGGGTATCGCCTTCACGATCGGTGATGAAGGCGTGGTAACTGTAGGTAGCAAACAGGGCCAGTTGAGACCCGGGGGTGGGTTTGACCCTGCGTACTATGAGCCTGACCGGCACGGCGTTGGGTTTTGTCTCGAAGGGTGTGTATTGCGTCTCCGCCACATCGGCGGCACCCTCCATCCAGTAGGGGACGGGCTCCCAGTCCTGCTTTGGTATGGCCTCGATGATGTTGCGCAGGCTCTGATGCTGACGGACGGTGATGGAGTATCGGACACCCTTGTCGCGGCAGACCTTGACGATGTCGCGGTTGTAGAAGCCGCTGTCGGCGCGAATGGTGAGTTCTCTGGTGGCCCCGGCGCGGCGCACTCGGCTCACCGTCTCCCGCAGGAAGTTAGCGGCGCCCCGAGCGGTGTTGGCGCGACCCTTGCGCAGTCGTGCCATCAGCATGTCGCCGGTGTCGGCGGCGATGGCGAACAGCGGGTGATAGCCCCGTTGGCCAGCGTAGTTGTGGCACTGGGCTCCCTCCTTGGCCAGGCCGTAAGTCTCGCACACGGTGGAGTCCAGGTCGATGGTCAGCGGATCGTCGCCCGGTCCGGCGCCAGCCGCCCAGGCACGGGCCAGCACCTCCCGGCCCACCCGGTCCAGCTGGCGCACGTGGCCCCACTGGAAACTGCGCAGGAAAGTCCCCAGGGTGGACGGAGCCTTGACTGTGCAGCCCAGCACTTGCTCGGTTTCGCCAGCGCGCAGCGCATCAGCGTCGTCAATGCAGTCCCCACCGGCCAGTGCCGATGCTGCCAGGGTCAGCACCTTGTCGCCAGCGTTGGCTCGGCCGGGGACACGGCCCGGATCAACATGGCGGTCCACCAACTCGCCCAGTCCCAGATGATGGGCCATGGTGACCGGCAGGATCAACCCGGCATTGGCCACCAGGCGGTGATCGTCGAAGGCAATTTGGATGCGGTCAGGGTCATTGCGTGGTAGCATCCGTTAGGTGCTCCTCGTTTCGGGCTGGTTTGGCGTATCACAAACCATTATCCCCGAAGCCGGGAGCACTTTCTAATCATCCCCACGCGCCAGCACACCCATCCTTTCGGTGGATTGGGGTTAATGCACGGCAATATCGTGAAGGAGAATCGTCATGGGACAACATCGAGTACAGAGAGCCTTACTACAGTCCTTTGGCTTCCCCGGCAGCCAGCCAAACTCCACTGAGGTTTGGCATTTAGCGCGTGATAGCTATGAGCCAAGGAGGCGTTCAGTGCGGCGGACAGGACTGTTTGAAATACCTTGCGCTCCCTCCGTAGATAAGATCATCACAGAAATGGAGAACGATTTGAAGGATGTGTTGAAGGTCAACGATGAGGCTGAACTGCATAGGCTGGATGATCCATTATTGCACCGCTCGTTACTGGATTTTGCCGCATTACATTACGTGCGAGGCGAGTCATTCCTCAAAAGCCTCTACAAGATTCTTGTAGAATACAATCTTTGGGATGCCGATCCCTTCTACCGCAAATACGCACGCCGCGAAGACCCTCGGCTTTTCCTATCAGGCGTAAAGGCTGTAGGGGACAGCCTGACGTTTGATAGGTTAGATCCTGCAAAAAGCAAAGGCCAGTTCATAACCTCCGATCACATAGTTGTAAGTCTCAATCCTCCTGTAAATAGAGGCGAAACTGGCCTGTGGACTTTGTTCCCAATATCAAAAAACTTGATGCTCCGGTTCATATCGGATAGTCGTTCGGCATTGGCAGGTCTATGGGCTCGCAACCCAGCTACGAACGAATTAGAGATAGCCAGTGCAGGCCAATCACCCTTACTCACCCGTAACCCTGATGCTGCAGAACTTACTGCACGTCAGGTTGTAGAATTCAACTGTTTGATGGCGCAGGGATCAAACAATCTTTACGCCCCGACCAGAGAATCAATAGATGCTTGCCTCTCTCGCTTGGGCAACGATTCACAATACAGATACAAACCCTGACACCATCAGCAGAGGGAACACTCCCACATCCTCATGTTCACCCAGTTCCGCGACACCCAGAGCTGGCTCTCCGAGCATCTGCAACACGCCGGGCACTACGTGACCAGCCTACCCGGTCAGGACGCCAACCTGGGAGACCGCGCCGAACGCCTGCGGCAGTTCCGCCAACAACCGGAGGGAATGCTGTTCTGCACAGAGACGGCGTCGGAATCGCTGAACTTGCAATTCTGCACGGCAGTCGTCAACTACGACGTTCCGTGGAACCCCATGACGCTGGAACAGCGCGCCGGACGCATCGACCGCATCGGGCAAGAGCGTCCCGTCGTCGACGTCGTCAACCTCTTCTACATCGGCACCGCGGAGCACGACGCCTACCAGGCCGTAGCTCGCCGTTTCGAGAGCATCCGCGCCAACGTGGGCGAGTACCCACCCTTCATCGCCGCCGGAATCCAGCGCATCATCCGCGACGAGGCCGACCCAGAGCAGGAGCTGGAAAAACTCCTATCCCGCCGGGAGTTCGACATCAACCGACTGAACGCCCAATGGGAAACCGTAAACGCGCCAAACAACCCCATGGTAACCATGGCAGACCTGGAGAAACCCCTGCATCGAAACGAGCTCATGCCCGCGGGATGGTCCGTGGAGTGGATTGGCGGCAAGCACTGGAAAGTGACCGACCCCACAGGCGGCGCAGCCCGCGTTACCACGGACCTGCAGGCGTACCAAGACGCCGACGGCAGACTGAAGTGGTGGTCCGGTCCACCATTCTGATCCGAACGGCCAACGGACCGAGGCATCACCAGAGTTTATCAAGCATCAGACCAAGACGAGGCTTGAAACCGCTGTTCAAGAGAACACGCCACCAAACCTTGGGAGGTGAGCATTGACCACCACCACACCCGCCCCGGAAACCGGAGATTCGCCCAGAATCAGAGCCTTGCAACGTGCGGCAACCCAGTGGAAGCGACAGCTGCTGGACACCACCCGCAGCCCCCTCCTGCATTACCGCGACCTGAAGACGGGAACCCTAGACCTGACTCCACAGGCAGACGATACCCACGTCAACGAAGCCGCGGTCAATTCCCTTCTCAACGGACGCAGGGTGCGACTATCCAATCTCGTACCCGAAGACCCTGCCAGCCGAACGAACCCGCTGCCGGACGCCCAGGGCAGGCTGAAACGCATCAGCCGCACGGCACGGGCCTACCTGGAAGAAAAAGGCGCCAACACCCTGTTCCTTGCCACAGGACTAGCCACCTGGGACACCACGGCCGGCGCACGACCCAACGCCCCGGTCATATTGCTGCCCCTGACGGCAGAACCCGAGGATTCGGCGCACCGCGAATTCTCCCTGCAAGTGTCCGGAGACGCACACCTCAACCCCGTACTGGCCCACGCCATGCGGAACGACTACGGCGTCGAACTTTCGGACGACGACTTTGACCTGGAGGAGCCGCCCAACAACCTGACCGCCATGCGGCAAATGCTGGCCCAAGTGGGCGACTGCCTTGCCCAAGCGCCGGGGCTGAGCATCTCCCCACGACTGGTGGTGGGAAATTTCCAGTACAACAACCTGCCGTTGGTCGCTGACCTGGAGCAGAACCTGGAGTTCTTCGCCGGCAACGACCTGGTGGCGGCCATCGCCGGAGTGCCGGAAGCGCGGGAACTGCTGGCATCCACCGTGGCCAGCCCGGCGCCCGACCTGCCGGACACCCAGCCGCCGGAGGCCGAGTTCCTGGCCCTGGACGCCGACTCCACCCAGCACCAAGCCATCAACTGGGCCCTCATGGGGCAGTCGGAAGTCATATGGGGACCCCCGGGAACCGGCAAGTCCCAGACCATCGTCAACCTCATCGCCGCTCTCATCGCCGACTCCAAGAGAGTATTGTTCGTAGCACAGAAACAGGCCGCGGTCGAAGTAGTAATCAGCCGCCTGAACCGGGCCGGCCTTGGCGGCTTGGTCATGGACTGCCACGGCGGTTTCAAGTCCCGACGGGAATTCTCCAGGGGATTGGCGGAAGCCATGCAACGGGTCGGGTCCACTCCACAGGGAGATTACTCCGACCTGCACCGGGAACTCTCCCGGAACAAGCAGGCCCTGGTGGAACACCGAGCAGCAATGCACACCAAGAGAGCGCCTTGGGACATCAGCGCATATGAGGTCCAAACCCAATTGCTGGACATACCCGAGGGAGCCAAAGCCGGCCTCTCGATACCTAGGGAAAAGCTGAGCCAAGTGAGCCAGGAAGGGCTCCGGGACCTGCAAAGAGAGGTACAGCAATGGACCGACCTGGAAGGCCCGTGGCTTTCGACGCGTTATCCCCACTGGGCCGGAGCGTCTCCCGGCTCGACCGACGAGGTGCGGCGACTTCTTGACCTGGTTCACGGCATCACGCAGGAACTCCTGCCGCAACGCCACTCGGAACTGTCTGCTTGCGCCGAGGCACTGTCGCTGAACGTACCCGAAGCCGTCGCCGACTGGCCCGCCCTGACCGGACTACTCGCCCAAATCGAGGAATACCTGGCGAAGTTCCATCCCGACATATACCGGCTGGACCATGCCTCGCTGCTCGCGGTTCTGGCCCCCAGGTCCGGGCTCAGCCGGCTGACGGCTGGACTGTCGCGCACCCACCGCGCCGCACGCCGGTTGGTCCAAGAACAAGTTCTGACCGGGCGCAAGCTATCGGGCGACGAAGCTCATCAAGCATTGGTCAAGGCGGACCAACAGGCACGAACATGGCGGGAATACTGCCGCAATCCCGACGCTTTCCCCCAGGCGCCGGCAAACGCCGGCGACCGACACCAGAGCGTCACCGAACTTGTGTCAGCCCTGACCGGTCTGGCAGAGGAAGTCAAACGACCGGAACTGCCGGACCTGCCCTTTGAGCAACTGAGTTTCGCAATCGAAACCATGGTTGCCCAACAGGCGGTCGCCGCCAGGCTCCCGCAACTGCTGGAACTCCAAAAACGGTTCGCTGAAGCCGGCATCGCACGGATCATCTCGGAAGTCGGCAACGCCATCCCTGCCAATCTGGCAACCCACGCGGTAGCCCATGCGTGGCTCCAGGGAGTCTGGTCCGAGCTCTCCCTAGAAGAACCCCGGCTGTCCGGGTTCACGGGAGAATCCCATGGCCGCTCCCGAGACGACTTCGCCCGGCTGGATGCTCAACATCTCCAACGGAACCCGGAGCGCATCAGGCGAGCAGCCGCGGAACAGGCCGTCGCCGCCATGAACGAGCACCCGGCCCAGACCGACCTGGTGAGGCGCGAGGCGGCCAAAAAGAGCCGCCACCTTTCGGTGCGACAAATGGTGCACCAGGCCCCAGACGTGCTGTGCGCCATGCGCCCCTGCTGGATGATGTCGCCACTACAGGTGGCCGAGATGATCCCCGCCGACACCGGCCTGTTCGACGTGGTCATCTTCGACGAAGCCTCGCAAATCCCGCCGGCGGAAGCCATCGGCGCCCTGGCCCGCGCCAGTCAGGCCATTGTAGCCGGAGACGACCGGCAACTGCCTCCCACCAACTTCTTCCGCAGCCAGGACACGGAAGACGACGCCGACGACAACGCTCAAGACCTGGCCCCGGCACTCATCGCCAACATCGAGTCCATCCTGGACGTGGTCAAGGCCCTGCCCATCAGGGAACAGATGCTGCAATGGCACTACCGCAGCCGGGACGGAAGGCTCATCGCCTTCTCCAACAACCACATCTATGGCGAGGCCCTGACCGCCTTCCCTGGCACGACGCAGGAATCACCCATCACCTTTCACCAGGTGGACCTGACGCCAACCATGGGCAGGTCCACCAGGTCGCACCCCGATGAAGTCAAGAAGGTGGTGGATCTCATCATGGAACACGCCCAGAAGCAGCCCGACGCATCCCTGGGCGTGATTGCCTTCGGCTCTCACCACGCCGACAACATCGAAGAGGCACTGCGGCGACGCCTGTCCGGCGAAGAAGACCGTTCGCTGGACGAATTCTTCGCCGCCACCAGGGAAGAACCCTTCTTCGTCAAGAACATCGAGCGGGTGCAGGGCGACGAGCGGGACGTGATCATACTGAGCGTCGGCTACCACAAGGCGGCCGACGGCGCCCTGCCCTACCGCTTCGGCCCGCTGAACCAGGAAGGCGGCGAGCGACGCCTGAACGTGGCCGTCACCCGGGCCAGGTCCAGGATTCACCTGGTCGCCGGCTTTTCCCACCACGACATGGACCCGAACCGGTCATCCGCCGAGGGCGTGGAGCTGTTGCGGCAGTACCTGGAATTCGCCGCCTCTGGCGGAACCGCCATGGGCGGCAGCCTGAGCGACGAGCCCCTGAACCCCTTCGAGCTGAACATCATGCGCCAACTGGAGCAAAGGGTCATCCCGGTGACCCCGCAGTACGGAGTAGCCGGCTACCGGCTGGATTTCGCCTGCGGCCATCCGGAACAACCGGGGCGGATGGTGCTGGCCATTGAAGCCGACGGGGCAACGTATCACTCCACTCCCACCGCCCGGGACCGCGACCGCCTCCGGCAACAGGTTCTGGAGAACCTGGGCTGGAGGTTCCACCGCATCTGGTCCACCGACTGGTTCCTGGACCCGGAAGGGCAGGCCGACCTAGCTCTGGAAGCATGGCGAAAGGCCGTGGCAATCGCCGACGCCAAGGACGCAAGGACCGGAACGGAGAATATCCCCAAAACGTCGTCCAAAGCGCCGGAGCCGGCTGCCCCACAGCCCGACCGGGGCCAACGGCCGGCTGTACCCCCGGGTATGCCGATAGCCCGTTACTCACGGGACCAGTTGACGACTCTGGCGGAATGGATAATATCCGACACATTGCTTCGCACCGACGAAGAGCTGCTCCGTGAGTTACGGCAGGAACTGGGGTTCAAGAGAGGCGGCTCACGCATCAACGCAGCCCTACAGGAGGCCATTGCAAAGGCCCGTTCCAACCGCCTCGGAAGCTGACCGCGAGCACCCAGCAACCTGCCTCGCGAGCGCTGAAAAATCCCATTTACGTCGCTCCTTATCCCAGTTCCCCGCTTTCTAAAAGCCAGGATGACTCGCGTAAGAACCAGCGCTTCGGTATCACATTCATCGTGCTGGCATTTGGCACAAACGAAAACCTTCGTTATCGAATCCGTCATCAGCGACCTCCTAATCGCCGCACGGCCAGGCGGACCGGCGCCGCAGCGCTACTCCTGCGCCGGCGCCGCACAGCTCGCCCCACTCGTCCAGCCGGCGCTGACACGATTCTGCGACCCCTCGCTGCCATGGCGGAAGTAGCACGTCCTGACCGCGCTGCGGCGGTTATCCTCGCCCACCGCTCTCACGTTCGTTCACGTGGTACCAGCGCCAACTGTGTCGCGTCCGACTTCGGCCGGCGCAGGGAAACGCGCTCGTTGTCATGCGTCTCCCGCAACATCACCGCGTAGCCGGTCTGGTTGCCGTCAACCGGAGCCTGCCAGTTCACGACGGCGCGGCCTGCATCCTCGTCGTCGAGGCCGACCACCAGGTCACGCACCGGACTCATGTGCGTTCGCGCAACGGCGTACCGGTACGCGCTCTCGCCGTACTACTCGCTCCAGACGGCAACCTCGTACCTGGTGTTGCCCTTCAGGCCGTCGAAGACATGGACGCCCTGCTGGCCTTCCTAGTAAACGGTTCGGAAACGGGTGTCGGCGCCCGGCCAGATGTCGGGGCCCACGCCGACCTCGCGGATGGCCACCCGATAGACGGGTTTCGTGTGAATGCTGCCAAGGTCGTCGTCGAACCACGTCGGGTTGATGACCGGCACCAAGGTCCAGAACAGGTCCAGCGTGCCCGGCAACTGGTCGCTGGGCTCCAGCCGCAAAGTGGCGAAGGGCGACTCCGGCGTGGCGACGACGGTCTCGCAGGTCGCTTCGCTATTGCCCCGAGCGTTGCCGGCCGCAACGCATAGCTCGTAGGACTGGCCGGCCTTGACCGGGAACTGGTGCCGCATCACCGGCTTCTCCATGCGCACGGCTTCGCCGTCACCCAGCCGGAACAAGTGGTGCTCGGCGCTTTCCTGCGGGTCGGTGATCCAGACCCCGAGCATGGAGCCGTCGGCAGTCATGCCCACCGAAGTCCCGAACGTGGGCGGATCCGGCGCCGGCTCAAGCGCGGCGACTGCCGACCACGGGCTGGCCTCGCACTGAGGCGGGTGCCCCGTCACCCGGAACTCGCTTCCCTTCGTAACGTGCAGATCAGCGAAGTCGCGGTAGTAGGCGCTCGACTCCTCATCGGCGTCAACCTTGGCGGCCTGCTTCCAGCCCTCGGAACGCCACTTCCCGCCCATCCTTCCCACCAGCCCATCATCGGCGTCAGCTATTAATCCGTTTACACCTGGACGACGAAAGGTTTCGATGCGGCCATCGCCGCCGGCCGCATCAAACCGGTCGGCCCCCACACGCTGCGCCTACAGCACAGCCAGTCACTGGCTGGACCAGGGCGTCCCCCTCAACACTGTCTCCCTCTGGTTGGAATACCGCAAGATCGAAACCACCCTCCGCTACCTGCGCCTCAACCCCGATTCTGCCGGACAGACGGCAAGCATCGCCTGAACGCGCCAGACACCGCCGCCGGCCGGCAAAACCTCGACAGAGCCGGCGGCGCCACAATTGGACTGACCCAGATGCTGGGCGGGGACTACCCAGCCACTGTACAGGGCTGGAGTTCGTCGCAGGGAACGGAGGCAACATGGAAAAATCCACAGAATACCGCTATGAACTTCAAGACAAGGCCCACGACTACACACCGGCCGGCACCGCCTTGGCAAGGCTGAGCGAGTATGCTCCCGAGGTCGCCAAGAGCATCGACCTGGACTACCCCCAGGACCCCGACAGCAACCGCGAGATGTTGGCCGCACTTCACCGCTACGATGTCGCTGATCACGACCGCCTGCGGGAGGCCGTCGACGATGTTGCCGTCGTGCTGACCGACGACGCCCCGCACTTGGAGTACTATGTCCAGACCAACATACTCAGCGCACTCTATGAACTCAAGGTCTGTCAGCTACGGCACCCGGCAGCAACGTCGGCAGACCACAGCGAGTTTCTCGCCGCCTCCGCTGGCAAGCTGTCGCACCAGATGTGCGACCCGATAACCAGGCTGAGAAAACAACTGGACGGCACCGATATACAACGTCTGTACGCTGCCACCAACCCCGTGGCCTTCGCCAACGACTACGGGTACGACGAACAAGCCAGCGCGGCGAAAGCCTTGCTGGACGAACATCGCAACCAGTTAGTTATCGCACTGAAAGGCGAGGGGGTCCACCGGCATCGCGGCCAAATACTCGGTTAGCCGGCTCACATCGGAGCCAACCCCGCCGAGCGGAAACCAACTCACCAGATTGCCTGGGGCGACAGATGGTCCGCATCGCCTGACCGGCCGATCGCCGCGAGCAGGAATAGCACCCACGCGAGTAGGGATATTCCACCGTCTCGCACCGATGATATGGACACGTCGCATCACCTGATACATGACGCGCCACTACCGGGTCGCCGCCACCAACTCGGCAGGCAGGGTCCCGTACTCGAACGTGGCGTCGGTGACCACCACCTGTAGATCTCATTGTCGTTAACCAGTGGCGCAAGCCAAGCAGATCAACCAGCCACCAGCCGCTCCGACTGACATTTCCCTTTTCTTATTACACTGACAGAACCACTGGGCAACGACACTATTGACACAGAGATTTTTACCAGCGTTTCTTGTCTACCGGCAAGCCGAGAAAGCTCGCGCTAACCGCTTGCATACGCAAGCTGCCGACCATCCTGAACTCCATGCTTAAGCCCGGCACGTCCCGGCAACACCCGGACACCAAGCCCATCACCGATTTCTATTGATTATCAAGACAGTTGCTTGACCGGCCACCTTGTATGTTGCGTTTACCCCGCGAATAGCCCAATTTGCGGGGTGGGTGGGAAGGGCGCGTCGCCGAGCCACCGGGTGAGACATGCGTCAAGGCTGCTCTGCACCGACCGCAAGTTTGAGACCCTTCACACCCCACTTGGTCGCTCTGAACCGACATCACGGCATTAGGGCCCGTATGTACAAGTGTGAAAGACAACAGGCATCATCACATCAAGTGCTGCAACACCATCATAGCGGCCTGGTCTCGAGCCTCTTACGCGGCAAGTGCCCTCTCTGGTCAGACCGCGAGCCTGTCATTGGCCGAGCGCAAAGGCTCGCAGTCTCGCCCTCGGCAAAGTTTTAACCTACACCCGACTTCGAAAAGTCCTGCAAACGGGGCTTTACATGTTGCCGCGCTCTCGGGTGCTCGGAGGAGGCGGCTCAGTGGAGGAATTTCTTCTGCTCTGCCAGACGATTGCGCCGATGGCTGCAATTGCAATTACCGCCATGGTTATCACGCCTATCGCGATCCACTTCCACCAGTTCGTGCCGTCGGGGGATTCGATCTCAACGTCAAGCAGACGGTCGGCGATTTGAGGATAACCGTCATCCAGCAGTTCACCGGCCAGAGCTGTGATGTTGGCAGGCCCGGTGGCTTCGTCGCCGATGTTGAGATCAGAAATGCGCTGGTGCGTTTGGATGTAGGCGTTGCTGGCGGAGCTGGCGTTTTCCTCCAGGCGGTCATACTCGCCGGCGGGGGTAGTTACGATGATTTCCAGCAGGCGGAAGGGGCGCGGCACCTGGACTTCGTGCTTGTAATCGTCGCGGAGGGCGCGGCTCTTGACGCTGCGCGGCGTCAACCCCCGGTGCTCCACCGTGATTTTCATTCCGCCTTCCAGCTCGGGGATGACAACTCGTCCCGGCTGAAGCACTTTCCGCTCCGGCAGGCCCGGCTCCCGGACAATCTCAACTTCGGAGCGCCACTCGACCAGCTCCGTTTGCAGCAATAGGGTCGCCGCGGCGGGGGAATTCAATTTAAACTCACAGGAGCCGACGACCGGGGTTTCCTGGCGGGCGTAACTGCCCGGATCGGTGTCAATCTCCTCGTCGCCCTCACCGTCGTCGTCAAAGTCCAGCCAGAAAGTGCATTCCTTATCGTAGATGTCCACCGATGCGTCATCGTCCTGCAAGGGCCCGGCTGCGCCAAGGGACTCCGGCAGCAGCGCCGCCAGCAACAACAAGAGGCCGGCGAGCACAGCCGCCGGCCGGGCGAAACGATCGCCGAGGACTGACATCAGGCGCTGTCTCGCACTGCGCCCTGGGGAGATGTCTGCTCAGGCCGGGAGCGGCGGTTGGCTCGGCTGCGGGTCGCCCGTCCTTGAACCATTCGGAGGGTGGTTTGACGCCGTAATATCGGGCGAGTCCACGCCAACGATCCAAGTCAGCGACGAGGTTCGTGTAGTTCTGCTCTAATTCTTCATAGGTGCTGATGTCTTTGAAACCCTCCCCTTTGCGGACACGGCCCAGAGTCAAGATGCTGTACTCAACTGGAATGTCGTGGTCGACTCCTCTAAGTTTCCAGTCCAGGGCGGCTGGCTGGGCCGACGAGTTGTCATCATCCGAAGCGCTTTGCCTGACGACGTCGCTCAAGTCAAAAGACATCTCGGAGAAGGAGCCGGGGGTAAGGCGGCAGTCGGCGGCCAAGTAGTAACTGAGGTTTTCACGGGACGGACGGAACTGGTCGTTGATGTTGTTCTTGCTCCAGTCGCTGATGGAAATAGACACCATTTCGTCGTAAACGGCCTGCGAATCGATGTTCACCGTCTCGCAATCCGGGCGTCGCAGCACCCCATTGCAGAGGGTTGTAATTTTGTTGCGAACCGTAGCGATGCCGGCATCGCCTAAGACCTGGGCGATGGGGCCGGGGGAGCCGTTATCTCGGGCGATTACTGCAGCCTCATGACGCTGTTCTTCGGGCAACACGATGTTGATGCAGAAAAGGTCGTCTCTGGCGATGATATTGTTAGTATCCTGGCTGGCCCGGCAAGACTCCGTGTAATTATGATTGTCTTCATCGACGGCGCTGTCGAGATAGCCTTGGACTCGCTTCAGTGCGTCTTTATGGGCTCTGCCCAAAAAATCGGCGAATTTGCGCTTCAGCGAAATGCTGCGCAAATCGTCGGCCAGCGTTACCAGGTGGCTAACCCGCGTTTTAACGGCAGCGTTCTCTTCCTGGGAAAGATAGGGAAGGACATCGTCGTCAATACGACGGAGGTATGCGTCCCGTCGCGCTTCCGGGGTTGCGGCATCCCAGGTCTCCGGGTCCCGATGCCACGGTAGCGCTACCCGATAGCGCAGGTAGCGACAGGCTTCGCTGTAAGAGCGTTCCGATACAACGTGGGCCAGATATGCGTTCCAGCGCTGTTCCTGTTCCTTGAGGTGGATAATAGCCTCAAGCTTGTCGCCGCCACCGCCGCTGGTGGCGCCGTTGAGCAGGCAGGCCGTTACTTGCGCCGCGGCCTGGTCCATAGCCCGCAACACATCTTCGTGCGTGGCCAAGGGCGAGTTGGCCGTGCCGCCATCGAAGACGATGTTAATATCAAAGGGGACGTGAAAGTCGTTGTCATTCGGGTCAGCAGACAATGGAACGCCTTGCAACAACTCCTGTCGGGCGACGTAGCCGCGAAATGCGCTCCGTACGGCTATCATGTCCATCTCTCCGGCATCGTCCTTAGCGACAGGCGGACACAGTTCAATACCCAAAACCACCAATTGATCGGATTTATTTTGATCGGCGAAGTGCTTGCGCAGGGCGGCGCCCAGATACATGGCAACGGTTCCAGACGTGGGGCCTTCGGGGCAAAAAGGGATGACTACGGCCAGTTGGTAAGTCTCGGCAAGGCCGTATTGGCCTTTGTATTGATCCCACAAAGTTAAGGTGGCGCGGCAATACTGTCCGATCTGGCGTCGGCACCAGGCGCCCAACTGAGCGGGAGAGTCGGCCAATTCGGCAGTTTTGGCCGCCAAAGGGTTGACCCGTTGCAACAGGTTGTTAGTGGCGGCCGAGTCCGTTTCCATTGTGATACCAGGGGGAGAGATGCCGATGCCAAAGATATCTTGCCATTTACCAACCACGAGGCTTTGGGTCCTACCCCGCAGGTCGTCAATCTGGTCCTGACTGTGGTCAATAGCCCACGGCGCCAGCTGGGGGATGCCCTGCGCCATTAGCTCATCCACAAAGTGAGGCAGGCTCTCCAATCCAGCCTTGCCGGCCGCCATTACGCGCGCTGCTCCGATAGCCATGATTAGTCTTCCTCCATAGTAACCGTCAAGCAGTTCCCGCCAGCTTGCGCATCAACCCGATAGTCCATCGGTGCCAGCGGGTACGGTAACGCACCGAGCCGTGCGTTGCAACTAGTCAGGCGTGGTTTTCTCACAACTTGGTGATTTCGATAGCGGGGAACCGTACCCCTTCGTGACACGTTGCGGTCATGCGAGACTTGGTGCGGGACGCCGGGGCCTGATTTGGGCTGCCTCGGCACAAGGGGGCCATACAACACGCGCAACCCGGACCCAGACCGCGGCGGGCTCCATGGCCTGCTCGCCCGGAGAATACCGCATCACTCAATCTTTTACTACTTACTTCGGTTACACTACTACCGGGTAGAAAAAGCCCAGCACCCGTCAAAAGGTCAGCACCCCCTGCTGACACAACCTACTCCCGTAGGAACCTCCGTCACTGAAAGCCCAACCACACAGCGTCGCGCAGGCCATCGCGTTGATGCGCTCAAGCGCGTACCCGGGCGAATACTTCGCTACCTGGGCAGAAAGCTTTGCAACAGCGCCGCCATAGCCGCGCTCTGGGACTCGCATGACCGCTCGTCATTGGACACTTCTCACCATCACCTTCGTTGTCCCCTTCGCCCCGCTGGGGTGGCAGAACAACCACGGCCAATTATCTTCCTGGACGTGATCCTCATCTTGGTTGTTCTTCGGCTACTGTCTGTCCAGCCGACAACCACCGCGCCGCCGCCGATTCAGGCTCGCCGTTCCAGCCTGCTCGCCACAACCGCCAAGTTGCGCCGCAATCAAATCCGCCGCCCGCGCTCCATGACGTTATTCGGCGATGCCCCGACCGATGCGCTGTTGCCAATCACCGTCGCAACGGAATACCAAGACCGGGTGCCGTTCCACCACCGGGCAACGTTAGACGTTGAGAACAGTATACTCCCGGTACCCGACCGATGGAAAAACCCCATTTGGAACAGCCCGGCCATGAAAAAACGTCAAGCCCGCAAGATACTCAATCAGGTACTGCAACAGAACAACCCCGTCAACCTCGCCGACGGACGGCGCGCGTCGAAACGCGCGATACGACGCGCGAAGGGATCGGACCCCGACCTTCTCGCTGACAGCACACCCCAAGAGTTGAAGCGCATGGCCGGCCTGGCCAGGCGTTTCGATCGCGCGAGAAGACGACAGAAACAGATCTCCAACCGCAACTTCAAACGCGTCGCTCACAGCCGCGCCCGCAGAGCGCCCGTTGGTGCGGCAGCCAGCCGGTAGACAGGCACTGCCACCGGTGCCGCCCCGCAGAGACGCCGGCCGCCGCCACCGACGACGGGGCGGCCGGTACCATAGGCGGAAACCGAGTAAGGCGAGGCCAAGTTCCGTCACGTCGCGGGCTGCCGCTGCGAACGCCAGTCCGTGCCGGCCCCATTTTCGAACCTCCCGGGCACATCTGCCTTGGCCATACCGCCACACCGCCCAGGAAAGCTACAAAGCAATTTCCACCAAGACATCAACATCTCAAGAGACCCAGAGAATGACAGCCGTCCCGTTCAACCACACCCAGATCAGCATCGAGGAAGCACTCTCGTCAGCCCAGTACGGCGAGCGCATGATCCGCCTGGCCGGCCAGTTTCGACGGGAGGGCAACCATGACGCCGCCAACGCCGCCTTCATGGCGGCCGCTCAGATCAACGACACCCTCGCCAAGGCGGTGGACCTGCTGACCATCATCGCTCCCGAGCACGCCGCGCTGCTTGGCGAATCCCAGCGACAACGCCTGGCGACCCAACTGAACGAAACTCACCAACGCTTGAACCGACTGGTCATGGAACAAGCCCTTGCCGAGGTGCCGCTGGAAGACTGCGACGAACAGTAGGAGGAATGGTACGCATCTTGCCTCCACATCGGACACATGGCGCACCTGGCCCGAGGCGTCGCGGCCCGCGCGGCGGAAGCAACGCCAAGCGACGACCTGATCGAGATGACGGAATATGCTCTGGGTCTGCTCCATCAAGGCGCCCAAGATTCGATGGCCGACATCCGCGAAAACGAATTGCCCGACGAAGCCCCGTTTCCGCAGACCCGCAACCAACTCCGCGAGCAGGCAATCGAGGACCACGCCGAAGTCGTGGAAGCCCACCGGCTCGCCAGCGACCGCCTGGCCGCTGCCCGCGCCGCAGCTGACAACTCGATGGGCCACTGCCACGTGTGCGGCGGCTCGCTGGGTGCCAACGAGGTCAAGTCCCACGCCGCAACCTGCTTCATGGACACCGTCCAACGCAGGTACAGGGTGCGGGACGTGGACGAACGCTACGCGCGGAGCCAGCCCCTCGTGGTCTGGGTGCGGAGCGAGGAACTCCGTCACTGGATGATGCTCATCGTACAGCCCACCACCAGCCTGCGCCAACTTGACCGGTTCCTGCGGGACCTTTGGCTGGAATGCTGCGGCCACATGAGCCACTTCGAAATCGGCGGCACCCAGTACAGCTCCTGCGTGCCCGGCCCAGGCGACCCTCCAATGTTCGACACCGACCTCGCAGAGCCCGACGAGCAGCACATGGTCCACACCGTTGAGGAAACCGTCGCCATGGGCCAGAAGTTCCATCACGAGTTCGACTACGGCGACACCACCTGCCTGGACCTCGAATGCGTCGCCGCCGTACCGGTTCCCTACCAATATGTGCAGGAGTTCATCAACCCGCCCGAGGCCGCTGATGGATACGGCGATGACTTCATTACCATCATGGCCCGCAACCTGCCGCCGGAACGCTGTTTCACCTGCGGCGCAGCCGCCCGCTGGCGTTACTACGAGAATCCCTACATCGAATTGTCGCCCGCTGCGGGCGGCCCCATCGTGCCTCCGCCCTACTTCTGCGACGACTGTGCGCCAGATGACGTCACCACCGTCGTCCTGCGGAACTCGCCACGCACCGGCGTAGGATGCTATGACAACACCCACGACGAACCGGCGGAAACCCCGTCACCCGAATGGAGCTGAGAAAATCCGCGGCATGCCGTAACCGGAACCTTCTCAACCAGAGCACGAATTCCGTGGTAGCTGAAGAACGGCTGAGCCAAACGGCACCAACGACGCTGCCGCCGGTTCGTTTTGGGCGCCACTTTCACCACAACGGCGCACTGTGGCACCGTTTTTCCGGCCGAGGAACAATTGCCTCAAGGACACGGAAACGCGCCCGGGGGCCGTTTCCGGCCGAAACTCGGGCATTCCGGCAACATCCTGTAAAGCCCCAACCGGCGTTTGTCCTGCCCACGCGGAACGCGTACCACTACCGGTGCGGGAACCCTCGACCAGACCAATAGGAGAGCCTGAATGGCACAACTTGAACTCACCTATCACCAGATGTTCCCCGAGGACTGCGACCGTGGTTGGTACGCCGGCCAGTTGCCCGACGGCCGCCGCTTACACGCGGCGGCAATACTTTGCCAACCAGCCAACCTGCATTGGGCTGGTGGCGTTGAGGACCCCGACGCCTGCGAGTGCGAACACGCCGGCACCTGCAACCTGTGCCTGATACGCCAGGACGGTGGCCTGGTCTTCACCCGCGTCACCGGCTGCTACCGCTCGGCGAACTCCGCCGTGCGCGCCCTGCAGCACTGGGCACAGCACCCCGAAGGGCCACAGCCACCCGTGCCGCCAAACTCCTGGACAACTTCGGAAGAAACGATGTCGCGGCCGACGTCGCCACCGAGCCTTAACCTACCGACGGAGCCGAAAATTTCCTCAACGAAATGTCGACTCAAGGAAAGCGAGGTCGAACTGATTCCAGAAACCGTGTATGACGACGGAGACCATCCGGCCTTCCCCGACATCCCACGACCATAACGTGGTTGAGCACGGCGGTCGGCGTCAGCCGCCGTCAACCACCCGCAACGCGACAGCATCGGAGCAGTTGTTGTCGGTGATCAATTCATCGGCAACCGCATCCACACACGCGCCGTAGTAATAGGTACCACCAGCAGCAGGTGCGGTGAACTGGTACGCATACCCCTTGCGGATTTCCAAGGGCAGAAACGACACTTCGTACGCCACCAGTTCCGTATCGGATAACGAGATGACCGCGTCAACGGAGCGATAAAATCTCAGCGTGGTCGTGGGCGCCGGATCATCGCCATCGTAGTGGACCAGCACGGCCGCCTCCACGTTCCCGCCAGGCGATATTGAGCCCGGACCCACACGGGGATTCATCGTTGAAAGATCGGGAACTGTGTGAGCTGGCACGCTACTCACCTGTTTCGCCAGAGGCTGTTGCTCGGCGCCCGAGAAGTGCGCATCATGATGCGCAGCCTGGGCGGATGTGCCGCCCTGCCAGAGCACCAAAGAAACCATGGCACATACGGCCAAGGCAGCGATGATGACGGACGCTTGACGAGCGGTTTTGCTGGACATCGGTCACCCTCCTGATAATTGCATGTTAGCCCGACGGGTCGGCACAAAATGCGCAATCAGCGTCCCCATTCCACTGGGCAGCCGCTACAGGCTTCAAAAGACTATCCGACCCGACACAAAACGTTCGCCATCCGGCAGGGCCATCATTTGCCACGCAGCAAACTATAACTTTTGTTTCTATGAACTGAGCATCAATTAGCGACCACAATATATGAATGCACGAATAATTCTCCGTGAGCCCATTACCCCGACGCCCGAATCGCGGGGAAACGCCCAAGACAACTCGACGGTTAGGAAATGTTCTCCCGCGGTTTGTAACTCGCCCAACTTGGGAACGAGCACCCGCTCGACCCCGACCTATGGCGCGAATTCCGGGCGATGGGTCGGACCCTTCGCTAACCGTCCCCTCCCGCACCCGCACCGGCCATCCGGTACCCGACGCGCGGCTCGGTGATAATGTATCTGGGATTGGCCGCACTGTCGCCCAGCTTTCGACGGACGCGCTTCACCACGTCTCGGACCAGCCAGGCTTCACCGAGTCTTTCCGGCCCCCACACCCGCTGTAGCAGCACACTGTGGGTCAGCACCCGAGAAGCGTTGACCGCCAGTTCGTACAGCACCGCGTACTCGGTGGCGGTCAAATTCACCGGCTTCCCCGCCACCGACACCCTCCGTTCCGCAAAGTCGATGTTCAGGTCTTCCACCGCGAAGGGGCCCGAGGCCTCGCCCTGATAGGGTGCCAGCCGCTTTCGCAAGGCCGCCCTGATCCTGGCGCCCAGTTCCGTGGGCGAGAAGGGTTTGACCACGTAGTCGGTCGCTCCCATGTCGAAAGCGCGAGCGATGACTTCATCCTGGCCATACACGGAAAGGAAGATGACCGGCACGTCCGAGGTCCGGTGAATTTGGTTCATCAGCGCGACGCCGTCGGTCCCGGGCAACATCAGGTCCAGCAATACAAGGTGGGGTTTCTCCTCCTCCATCAGGCGCGGCACATCTGCCGGATCACCCGTGGCGATGGGCGCGTAACCAGCCTTGGTGAGAACGTCACGAACGTACCTCAGTGCCTGGGGGTCGTCGTCCACGACCAACACTCGAACCTGGTTCGCACTTGACCGTCGTGAACGGACCGGAGCAGAAACGGAAGCGGCTGTTGCGGGTTCCTCCACGGTCGGCAACGTGAAGGTGAACCTCGCCCCCAGGCCCGGTCCATCGCTCTCGGCCCAGATGCGGCCGCCGTGGGCTTCCACGATGCCCTTGCTGATGGCAAGCCCCAGGCCCGACCCGTCGATCCCGGACCCCGTATCCGTTCCGTGGGCGCGGGAGAACTTGCGGAACAGTTGCGGCATCTGCTCGGCGGGGATGCCCCGGCCCTCATCGGTGACCGAGACCGCAACGTGAACCCCCTCCCGAACGGCGGTAACCAGGATCGTTGAGCCTTCCGGTGAGTACCCTGCGGCGTTGGAGAGCAGGTTGCTCAATACCTGGATGATTCGACGCCTGTCGGCCATCACCAAGGGCAGATCCGGCGCCGGGTCGATTTGCAGGTTGTTCTCTCCCCCACCGCCGACAAACCGCCTGCGCGCCTCGTCAACCAGCATCCGCACATCCGAGGGCTCCGGCACCACCGGAAGCGTGCCGGTCTCGATGCGGGCAACATCCAGGAGGTCGCTGATCAGGTACCGCATCTGGTCCGACTGGTCCCGAATGATGCGGAAGAACTGGGTCATCTCGGCGGGGTCAAGATCGGAGGCAGCTTCGAGAAGGGTGGTGACCGAACCCTTCACGGCAGCCAGGGGAGCCCTGAGCTCGTGGCTCACCATGGCCAAGAACTCGGCCCGCAGTCGCTCCAATTCTTCCAGCGGCGTCATATCCTGCAAGGTAACGACGAATGAGGCCAGCTTACCGTCATCCGTGTGGATAGGCGTGGCGTTGATCAGTACGCTGACGCTACGACCATCAGGGACGCGCAACACTATCTCCTCTGCACGAACGGTTTCGCCTGTGCTCAGCAACTCGGCCATGGGAAACTCAATTAATGAGAGCTCTCGCCCGTCGGCGCGCGCGCAAGTCACCACTGCCAGCAGATCCTCGGGCGACTGCTCCGGCTCCCGCAGACTGTCCACGATGCGGATCGCCTCCCGGTTGAGCGACACTGGCGCACCCGTCCGGGCGTTGAACACTGCCACGCCCACTGGAGAAGTGTTGACCAGGGTTTCCAGATCGTTTCGCGCTCGTTGTTCGTCCCTGTAGGTGCGGGCGTTGGCGATCACCAGAGCCGCTTGGGATGCGAACATCACGAGGGTTTCCTCGTCCGCCCGGGTGAACTCACCTCCGCCATCTTTGTCCCCCACGAAGATGTGGCCCATCCCAGCGCCTCGGTGGAACATCGGCGCCGCCAGGAAGGGAAAGACCCGGTCCGCCGGCACCGGGATGCTAAAACCGGCGAAGCCCAGCGACCGGACGTGCTCGACTAAGTCGGAAATGCGCAGGGGCTCCGAGATGCCGGTCAGGGACTCGAATATCCGCGGGCCATCCGGCATCAGCCAGAGCCCTTCGGTCTCCGGTGTGGTTAACCCGGAGGCCAAGTAGTCCTCGACCCGTCCTTCGTCATCCATCAGGATCATCACCCCATAGCGGGACCCGGTAAGGGTCCGGGCGGAGTCCAATGCTCCCTGGAGCACCGCGTCGAACTCCAGACTTTCGTTGATGCGCAGGCTGGCCTCGCTCAGCCTGGTCAGGCGCTCCTGAAGCGCCTGGATTTCCCGGTCCCGGTGGTCTGGCTGGACCATGCTTGTCTCCTCGACCTGACCCCGATCTGCGGATGGACACCGCTATGTTGTCAGCCGCACACAATATATAAGATTTCACATACCACAAAGGCGGAAACATATCGATATCATAGACGAGGTGCTGTACCATGCCACGAATATTGCACAGGTTCGAGGTTCGGGTGATCCGGCAAACGAGTACGCGGAGCATTTTCGAACAGGAAACATCAACTGCTCCCAACGCATCCAGTGGACGAGCGGCGATTGTCGATCATTTCGCGGGTTTTACGCGGTGCCGCAAGACAACACGGCCGCGACTGGGCTGGTGCCTTGGGAAGCCCGTTGTTGGGAACGAACGTAACTCGCAGGTCCAGACGTAGGTGATCCACCAAACGGAGGTGGCGCCATTCGCATCAGGTACCTGTCGAATGACCAGGCGTCCCATTCGCGGTTACTGAGCGTCGTTATGCCCACATCCGGCGAGACATGCCAGCGACCAGGACTCTATCAAGGCAGCTGCGGCCACCGCCACAGGTTCGAACAGGGCTCCGTCTTCCCCAGCTGTCCGGAATGCGGTCGAAGGGTCAACTGGTCCTGGCAGACCTTTTGAAGATCCGATGGCAGGGTCAGGCACCAGGGCCAGCCTGCTGATGTTAATCTCCCAAGGTGCCGGTTGCGGGTCGATTGCAACAACGCCAGCCGCAACCGGTCAATACGGAAAGACCGGTGTCGCTGGCTGGGAACACTGGCTATAGCGATGGTCGGCTTCGCTATCTGTTGGAGGAACGCGACACCACCGCGTACATTCCAATCCATCCTAAACAGGAAACCAGCATGGCGGCCAGCAGCGCTTTCGTCTATCACGGCGACCACCTGGTTTGCACACAGGGCAAGATACTGCGGCGGGGTGCGTACCACAATCGGCAACGGTCCTACCACTACGCGGCGCGTCAGAAGGATCGTCAGGCTTGCCCCATCAAGGACACCTGCCTCCCGCCGAGGCAAAACCGGCGGTTCTTCGAGGTAACCATATATCACCCGCAGTATGCGCGGGCCCGGGAGCGAAACCGAACCGCTGCCGCCCGGCGGGAGAACAATCGGCGCAAGACCGTCGTAGAAGGAACCTTCGCGTCCCTGGACCGGTGGGGATGGGAAAAATCCCGATTGCGCGGACTGTGGGAGGTGGACTACGAAGGGTGCATGGCATCCCTGGCCCACAACGGGCTGAAATTGGTGCGGAGACTGGATCGCAGCGTCGGGCCGCCTGGCCCGTTGGCGAGCGCCGACGTCATTGCCCAGGGCGTCAGGTGCGACGGGGCTGACGCGGCGGCGCTTTCCGCCGCGCTGTCGTCGTGTTCTGGATAGATACTCGGGTGGACCGTCCACCTCTGGTCCGCTGCATGATAGATCCGCCGTCATTTCGGCGACTTGCTCAACGGGCCCGTCTCTGTAAATTGAGGCGATTTCGCTACTCAGATTCGAACGCCACCGAGGTCAGTCCAACAACGTTGCCCGAACGGGTTTGAAACGCTAACCTGTAATTGCGGTAGGAGAAGGGACAAATGGCGACTCAGCAGTATCAACAAGTCAGCGAACAATTCCTGGCACAAGCCAGGCAGGAACTTGCCGCCGGTGACCTGGCACAGGCATCCGAGAAGGGCTGGGGAGCCACGGTACAAATCCTCAAGGCTGTCGCTGAACAGCGCGGCTGGGAACACAGCCGACATCGCCACCACCTGGTCACGGCCAACCGACTCCGCTCGGAAACCGGCGACGGCGACATCCGCCGCCTGTTCGCCGTCGCCAGCGATCTCCACGAGAACTTCTACGAGAACCACCTGGACGCCGCGTCAGTGGCCGAAAGCCTCGACGACGTAGCAGCCTTGTTGGCCAAGCTCCTACCCTTGCTGGACCAGGCGCGGTAGCAATCACCCTGCCCGGCGAGTAGCGAAATCGCCTCGTAAATTGACGGTCAGCGAAGACGGACAGACACTCACCAGCCGACAGTGCGGCTTCTCCGTCAGGCTCCGCGGCAAACAAACGCTCAAATGGCTGGAAATCCGCTCAATCCAGCTCGTACCGGTGAAACACTACCGACCACGCACGCCGATACATCGCCGGCACTACTGTATTCACGTTCAGGTAACCGTACCGGAACCCATACCACTGGAAAGACTGGACATTCAATGCCCGGCAGACGTTCTCGGCGCTGACCGGGGCACCAAGAACCACCTCGCGGTCAGCTCCGGTCATCGTGCCCACGACCAAGGCGGCAAAGGTCGCCGCAACAGAAAGCGCAAGCACCAGCGACACATCGCCGGCAAGCCCAGTAACAGCAAACGACGGCGCCACGCCGTCACCAAGGATCGGGAGAGGGCACCTCGTGACGCCCAGCGCCGCAACCAAGATATGCGTCGCCAGATCCGCGAAATCCTGCTGGAAGCCCAGCCCAAGATGGTCGCCGTCGAAAGCCTTCGCCCCATCAATATGCAGGCGTCCGCCCGTGGCACCCTCGCTGCGCCCGGCAAGAACGTGGCCGCCAAGCGCAAACTCAACGGGAGCCTCGCCGAGTCGGCCATCGGCCACATCGGCAAACTCCTGTAGGAGGAAGCCACCAAACTCGGCATACCCACCGTCTCCGTTCCGCCGCACGGCGCGTCCCAGACCTGCCCGCGCTGCGGAGACCGGCGCCGGAACGGCGGGCTCTACGCCCATGCCGATTGGACTGCCGCCGTCATCATCCGCAAACAGGCCTTCGTCCAGCACTGCGAATGGCAGTCAGGTTCCACAGCGGACATACTGACCGCACCCACCGGGTGGCGACAGCAGCCAACCCTCTCCTCGCCCTGCCAACCCAAGCTGGGCTTGGAGCTAAGCGTGTTCAAGCCGGAAGGCACCGCGACGGGTTCCCTCGGGAGCAGGGTCCGTGGCCCAAGGCCGGACCACTGGACTCCAGCGGCGGTCCCATACGCCAAAGGTGTTGGACAAAGCGTTAGCTCAGGGAAACACTCTCGGACACTTCCAAAGAAGAGCCGGGAACCAGATTTCCGGGTACCGCGCTCAATTTGTCGACACGCTGTAGAAAGTGTGCAGGGATGAGCCCTCCGTCTCCATCGCCACTCGGTTGTTGAGGATCAGATGTCGGATGGGCTGGAAGATGTTCCCGTCGGCGTTGACGCCGATGTCGCCGTCGTCGTTGGCGCAGTGAGAAGCCACGATCATCCAGTCGACGCCGGACGGCTCCGTTACGAAGCCGATGGTGCAATGCCCTGTTTGTCACGGCTTGATCTGGTGCTGGATGCCGCCAACCAAGGGACCTCACCTGTCGTCCACCTTGTCGCCGCCGTCCAGCAGCTCGGGGTTCGCTTCTTGGAGGATTACGCCTCCTTTTGGGATGCCAAGGTCTTGCATGATCCGGTGCACGTTCTCTACTTGATCCATGTCCCTCAGTCCGAACATGATGCGGTTCGCGATCTCCAGTGTCGCCCCGGTGGCAGGGTGGATGCCCTCCCGCACCAGCGCGCTGTCCAAGGTGTGAAACCACTCCAGCAGTTGGTCAAAGGAGTAGTCTCCCTGTACCGGGACCACATCGGTTGTCTGGCGCTTGCCCCGGTACGCGGCGCGGAAGGCGGCCTCTGTCGCTGCGATGTTGCCGGGGTCTAGCATGAACACGTAGGCTTTGCTGGGGTTCGTTTCGTCAAAGTAGTAGCCACCGAAGCCGCCTTCGTACTCTTGGGCGATCCGGGCCAACCGTTCGTCGGTGGTGACTATCCGACCCTTCTCGTCGAACAGGTCCCGGACGACCTCCTCCTGGATTTCGTCAGGGGCGACGTTTTCCTCTCCGTCCTGTCCTGCCACCGTCGCGGCGATGGCTCCCGCCAGCAGCAGGACCACGGTGGCCATTAGGGCCAAGGTTCTCTTGCTGATCATGTTGCTGCCTGCGGGGAAGTCTGGGTCGACGTAGCTGACATCGGGTCGAGGCTCGGGTGTAGAGAGTGGAGGAGCCATCGGAAAGGCCGCTTGCTATAGGAGACGCGGTCCTCCGGCGTTCGCTGTCTCCCCGAACCACGAAGAGGCCTCCCGCCGTCTAGATTGGCCCCAACGTGCCGATAGATCGTAGCCACATCAGGGAAACGATTGGGGTTTGGCAGTCTCGGTGGCTGTGGGTCGCGCGCCGCACACCACGTTGCTTTCACTACCGTCCAGGCCAAGATTGGGGAGTTCTTGGGGCATGAGCGTTGGCTCATGCGGGTCTGGGAGTTCAATCTCGTCGCAGTATGGCAAAAAGACTTGCCCCTCGGATTCGTCGGACCCCTCGTCGCCCGCGTTTGCGACACCGTCCATACTTGGCGTCCCCAGTACGAACAGGAAACCACCAAGGAGCAATAGGATGGCTATGGCAAGAACGCTCTTGCCGGTCAGAAAACTCCGCAACATGACCATTATCACCTCCAAAGAAGGGCGACAGTCTCATTTCTCGGTAGATTCGGGCTTAGCCGTCCGCATCCTCTTGGGGTATTTCGACCTCAAAGACGAAGGGCGCCTGAATCACGCCGGTCCCGTCCACGTGCAGCGACAGCTTCGCATCCAAGTTCGGCAGACCGGCAAAGTGCAACCCCTGGTACGACATCACGTGCCCGCCGTCATCCGCCCTATTCCACTCGGCGCCGGTGACGAAACCCCTATATCGCGTGCCCTGATCGTCAGTCAGGCTCATGCTCGCGGACTGCCCACCCAGGATCATCCGCGACGCGTCCTCGTTGGCGGGCTCGCAGACTAGGACAAAACTGTCGGGCCTGAGCAGCAGGCGGGTTACGCGGTACTGCGCGTCGCCGAGGGTGAATTCCACGTCGAGCGGCACTTCCTCCAGGCCAGCCACGCCCTGAAGCGGAATCTCGACCGTAACGGCGGTGTCGAGCGCGACATATTGTATGAACGATCCCACGTCCACCGTGATGGTCGAGGCATCCGGCAAGGGGCCCAGCGTGAAGGTCCTGGTTATCGGCATCTCACCAGTGAAACCTCCGCCGCCATCGGCCTCCAACTGGTCGTCGCCCGGGAACCAGATGACGGGCAATCCGATGGGCTCCACCTGCTTCCCCGGGGCGTCGTAACGGTAGGTTAGCTGGGTTTCGCGTTCTCCCAACCGCAGACCACTCAGGGTAACCGAGACGTCGCCCCGTTGGATGGTCTGGTTGACCGGGACGTCCCGCAAGTCGCTGACCGCACCCGTTTGGCCGTTGCCGACAGCGTTGCACGCGACGACCGTTACGACAGCCGAGGCCGCGATGGCGAAGGCGAGAGCCGGAACTCTCTTGCGTATGTTCGTGAATCTCATCGGCTCCCCATACCCGCCTTGTTGCCCAAGTTCAGGATGTCGTCGGTGATGTCGCTGTCCCAGTCGCGGAGGCGCCGTTCGGCAGGCCGCAGTCTACCCGTCCGGGCTCGCCGTCCGGCATCTTAAGTTTGCGGCGAGGAACGCCGGATCAGGTTCGCCTCCTTCCGTCGGTATCATCGCTGCAGCCAAACCCTCCGCACCGCCCAACTCTTCCAAAAGGCATTGAATGCTCTCGATTTCCTTCTCCCGCTCTCCCGGCGGCGTGCCCATGACCGCTTCCAAATCCCCTTCGTCGAGGCAGAAAACGGCCAAGAAGTATGCACTCAGATCTCCAGCCAACGCTTCGACTTCACCGCTGCCCGCGGCCGAGCCGAGCATTATGGACCGAAGGTCGATACCGGAGAATTCGTTGCGAATGCACGACGAGCTCTCGTCGCTCAACGTGATTTCCATCAGTACGAATTCCGCCAGGAACAGGCGCGTCAACGTCTCGTCTTCCAGGCACCGGATCAAGTCGGGAGTAACCAAATGAGGAGAACCCTTCAGTTCAACGAGCCTATCGGAGTCTGGATGTTCCGCGATGCAGGCCTGCTCTGCGTGCGACAGCTCGGCCAAGAGCACTTCCGGGTCGTCCAACGGCAAAGGCGAAAGCCCTTCCACGATCATCGACGGTTCCAGCGTTGCCGTGGGCATGGGCGCTGCGGTGGGCATGGACGCTGGACTGGAAACGGGCGTTGCCGTAGGTGCATGGGTCGGACTCGGTACGGCCGTCGCCGCAAGAGTAAGCGTCATCGACGGAGCCGGCGTCGCCGCTCTCTCCACGGCTGCTTGCGCGATGGGTGTCGCCACAGGGACCGCAGCCGATGGCATCCCACCACAAGCCGCCAGTGCCAGCAATGCCCATCCGAGCGTTACGGTTTCCAGAAGCGATTTCATGCCGTGGACGAAACTGTAGCGGATTCAAGACCCAAGCGGTCCCGTCTACGGCGCAAAACGGTCTCGATGAAAAACGCTGACAATGTAATCAAGGACACCGCCACCACTGTAAGTGGGGCAGTCATTACGACGTTAAACGCGCGCTCATCTGGTCCCACGACGCAGACCGCAGGATCGAATATCCGGAAGCAACGAGGAACGTGACCAGAAGCGCCAGGAACCCCAAACCACCCAAGCCAACGCGATTTATCCAACGATAGCCGTTCCTCAGGGAAGGGTGGACACTGCCACAGCGCCGGGGCCTACGTGGGTGCCAATTGCGGAACCGACCTGCACGGTGTAGGTGTTTTCGGGAGCCGCCAAGTCGGAGAGGCGCATCCGCATTTCCTCCGCCGGCTCTGCGTCGGTGGTGTAGGCGACGGCCAGCTTCGTTGCCGGGCCGGCTTCCCGCACCAGGTCTTCAAGACGCTGCAAACCGCGACGCAGGTTGCGGGGCCGGTCAACGGGCAGCACTTCGCCGTTAGCCACCCTGAGGATGGGTTTGACCTTGAGGATAGAACCCATGAATGCCTGGGCCTTGCCGATGCGACCGCCTTTCTGCAGGTATTCCAGGGTGTCCACCATGGCGAGGCTGAAACCGCGGTCCGCGCGAGCAGTGGCCGCTCCCGCGACAGATTCGGGCGTGGCATCGGGAGCGGCGGCATCTTCAGCAGCGGCAATGACCTGCAGCAGGTGGCCAACCGAGGCGGTTCCGGCGTCAATGACAGTTACGGCATCATCTTCGAACTGGGACGCCGCCTGAACCGCCGAGTTGTAAGTACCACTGAGCTGCCGGGGCACCGTGATGCACACCACCTGATGGCCAGCATTGACCATGGGCACGAAACGTTCCGCAAAGTCTCCGGGCGTAGGCTGCGACGTGCTGGGGAGCTGAGGCGAGGATTGCAGGCGCGCGTAGAACTGGGACGGGTTGATGTCGATGCCCTGACGAAAAGTCTCCTCGCCGAACATGACGTAGGCCGGCACCAGGGTGATGCCCAGTCGGTCAACAAACTCCCGAGAAATGTCGCAGGTGCTGTCAGCAACGATCTTTACGGCCATGTCACGCACTCCCGGTTCCTGAGGACAAATTGCACATCCGCACTATTCGACGGAAACCAGGTATGGGTAATGGGGCTGACCGCCGTGGTAAACGTCAACCTGGGCACCGCCGTAGGTTTTTTCGATCTCATCGCGCAGTGCTGCAGCTTGTTCCGACGTGACGCCTTCGCCCCAGTAAAGGGTGATGATGCTGTCCTCGCCGGCGCCCGAAAGTTCCAGCCCTGTCTGTAAAGCATCGTCAGCCGAGCCGGCCACCGCGACCAACTCTCTGTCAAGGATTGCCATGAACTCGCCTTCCCGCACTTCCTCACCGTCCACCACCGAATCCCGCACTGCACGGGTGATTTCGAGGGTTTCCACGGACCGACTGGCCGAGCCCATGCTGGCAAGGTTGTCGTCCACGGACATTTCGAGATTGAAACCCAGCATGGCGGAGGTGCCCTGAGGCATGGTCCGGGTGCCCACCACGTGTAGAGTGACCTCGCCGGTATCTGCGTCGGCAGCCTGAGACGCCGTCAGAATGACGTTGTGATTATTGGGGAGGACGATAACGTCGGTAGTGCCAGTGGACAGGGCGGCGTCGATTATCTCGCTGGCGCTGGGGTTCAGGGTTTGGCCGCCTGGGACTATGGCGGCGCAGCCGGCGTCTTCGAAAAGGGCGGCGAATCCGGGTCCCGAAGCGACCGCGATGACGGATACGCCGGATCTGACTTCGGTTGGACGGGTGCGTTCGCGGTGACCGGCGGTCCAGTCACGGTTCTGCAGGCTCATGTTGTCGATTTTGACCTCGTCGAGGTCGCCGTGAGCCACACCGAATGTGAGAGCCGCCCCAGGATCTTCCGTATGCACGTGGACGCGCACCGCCGAGCCGCCCCCGATAATGACGGTGGACTCTGCAATGGCGTCCAGACCCGTTCGGAGCGCGTGGACGTTCAGGTCGCTGCCATGGATGACGAACTGGGTGCAGTAGCCGAACTCGGCCTCCTCGTGGGCGTCCAGGAATGCGGCGTCGACGGCGACGGAGGCGGTTTGTGCGGGGTCTATGACGCCTCCGACGCTGCGGAGCCCCAGGTCAACAGGACCTCCGGTTTCGCCCAGCAGGTGGCGCAGCGCGCCCCCGATGATGGCGACCACGCCCAGGCCGCCCGAGTCCACCACGCCGGCCTCTTTGAGGACCGGCAACTGGTCGGGAGTGCAGGCCAGCGCCTCGATGGCGCCGTCGTAGGCGACCTGCCAGAGCGCAATCACGTCGCGCTCGCCGGCGTCGTTGGCGGTCACAGTGGCGTCCGACGCGCCACGTATGACGGAGAGCATGGTGCCCTCTCGAGGTTGGCTGACCGCGCCGTAGGCGGAGTCGGTGGCGGCGCGGAATGCGGCCACGGCGTGGGACGAGTCGATCTCGTCGCAGCCGGCGACTCCATCAGCGAACCCGCGCAGCAGCTGGGAAAGGATGACGCCGCTGTTGCCACGGGCACCCCAGAAGGCGCCGGTGGCGATTGACTCCGCAACGTCCCCTGAGGATGTGGCATCGACGTTCTTGTTCATCTGCTCCACGCCGGCCCGTAGGGTGAGGAGCATATTGGTGCCGGTGTCGCCATCGGGAACCGGGAACACGTTGAGAGCGTTGGCGGCGTCGCGGTAGAGTTCCATGTAGGCCGCTGCGCCCAGCATTGCCTTTCGCAAGTCGGAACCTTGCAGCGTGGTGGTTGCTGTCGTCATGCCCAATATTGCTCCAGGCAACCGGAACGGCGTGGTCCTAGCGTCTTGTTCCTGTAAAACGCTCTCTATCTGGCCGGTGTTCTCGGTTGGCGCATGACCGTGGTTCATCCGCTATGGGGCGCGGGGTGTGGTTTACCCCGAAACCTTCGCCTTCGGCGCTAATCGCCGTCACACGAACCTCGTAGGATCGGCCGTTGGCAGGGCGGCTTCCTGCGTCATATCTACGAACCTCGGCGGGAAGAAGAGGAATAGTGCCCTGGAGGCCTATGTCAACAGGTGCAGCGCCGCCAGGAGCCTGCAAAGCAACGGGCCAGCCCGATGGAACCGCTTCGTTCCGACTCCTGGAGCGTCGTGGTGACCGAGCGGGATATGTAACGGCTCTGTTGCCAAGGCACATGGTGGGTCGCTTCAGTTGTATGCCACTCTCACGTCGCGTGGGATTATAGCATCACAACCGTCAATGTGCTCCGACTTGCTGAATGTGTGTTTCGCACGTCGCCATGAAACGACGGGAGCGGTACGGAACGGCCCCGCGTGATGCAGACCAACCCGTGTTACGCCGAGGCCGTCCGACTGGGCCGGCGATCCCCCGACGGCGGTGGGTTTAGCGCATTAAGTTTGGAAACGTACGAGGTTAGGCCAAGGTGGCCTGACCTCACTTTCGACGGAAAGGCCGAGCTATGCTCTCGCTGGCCGATGCCATTGTGCCCATACTCCGTCCTCCGCGACGCTGGTTGCCAGCTCGAGCTGGCGGGAGGCTCGACTGCTGCTGGCGGGCGCGATCCTGACCCGAGCCAGTCGCCGTGGCCGGCCCTGATGGGCAGCCCAGGCATCCCGGCGGTCAACTCAGCCACAGAACCGCGACCGGCGCGGCTCCGCGGAGCGGCGGCAGCAGTCCATCCCGCTGACCAGCCCGACGCCGGGTAATCACTCCGGTACTCAGTAGAGAACAGGTAGTCCTCGTGGCCGTCGTTGCGCTAAACGCAGTCCGGCTCCCTCTGTTTCAACATGGCGGAGCAGCCCCGTTCGTCCACGATGTGGTTCACGGACACCCGCCCCCGGCTGTCGTGTAAGGTAGGCCGCCGGCGAGTTACCCCGTGTGACCGGAGCACTTTTCCGTCGGCCCCCTTCCGAACCGGACGTACGGCTTTCACCGCATCCGGCTCTCCAGTGGCTTATGTCTGCGTTTGCGGAGTGGGTCGCCCGTGGTGGATGTCCATGTGACACGTCCGGCAGACCGCGAGGGTCTTGCGCTTCCGCGCCGCCATGATTTGTACCCACTGGGGCTTTTCCCGTTGGCCTTTCACGTTCAGGTCGCGAAGTGCGCGTTTGTGGTGAATTTCTACCTTCACCGTTGAGTCGCACATCTCGCATTTGTCCGCCAGGAGCCGTTTGGTAAGCTCGTTGCGGTCAGCCCTGTACCGCTGAGGCTGTTGGTCTACGAGAACTGCCTGCCGATTCCGCTCCAGGGGTATGCCACCGAACTCCGTCACCTTTGGGCTTTTCCCATTGCCCTGTTCCCTGACGACCTGTAGGCAAACCCGTTCCCCATGCGCAGTGTGCACGGTGCTCTTGTAGCGCCGTGCGATTTTCCCGCATGTGGCCTTGTGCTTGGCCGCCAGGGTTCTGACGAGCGACTGGCTCATCACCCATTGCAGCCTCCCGAAGTGGGAGACGTTGATGGCGAGCCGGTAATACTCGACGACGCCCCGGAACTCCGATTGATACCTGTCCACGATGGAGTAGTCCTCGTCGTGGATTAGCATGTTGCGGTGAATCGGTTTGCCGTTTTTCATGTAGGCTGGGCAGTGTTGTTCGATGACTTTGGCGGGAACCCGTAAACCAATGCGGCCGTTGGCGTTGCGTTGTCCGTGACGGACGTGCTTGTCGTTGGCCTGCTGGTTGACGAGTTCATAGCCGAGGAACTTGGCCCCCTGGCTGGTGGCGTGGGTTATGAGAGTTTTCTCCCTGGATAGCTCCAGCTTGAGCGAGTCGCGCAGGAATGTCTCCAGGGACTCCTTTATCTGCTCGGCTTCGGCTTTTGGTCCGGTGAAGCCCAGGACGAAGTCGTCTGCGTATCGGACGTAGCGCAGCCGCCGGTATCCGGGGTCTTGGGAGTCGCCCGACGGTAGTTGCTGCAACTGCTTGAACAGTTGCACCGCTGTAAAGGACGGGGAGAAAATGGACCGCGCGGGCGGCCTCATCGCCTGGTTCGGGCGGAGGAAAACTGTACCACCCGTGGCCTTTCATAGTGCTGATATTCAGCCTGTGGAAGGTGCGATGGATGTTTCACGTGGAGATGTATTTTCAGGTTCGCCGGGCCTGCCTGGTGGAGGGGATGAGCGTGCGGGAGGCGTCCCGGGTGTTCGGCGTGCACCGGGACACGGTGCGCAAGATGTTGGTCAATGCCACGCCCCCGGGCTACACGCGCCAGAGGCCGCCGCGGAAGCCGAAGATCGAGCCCTTCGCCCCTGTAATTGACGCCATCCTGGAAGCGGATCGCCACATTCCCAGGAAGCAGCGCCACACCGTGAAGCGCATATTCGAGCGGCTCAGGGATGAGTACGGCTTCGAAGGCAAGCACACCATCGTCAAGGACTATGTGCGGGAGCACCGGGGGCGTGTGGGCGAGATGTTCGTGCCGTTGACCCACGGACCGGGTCACGCCCAGTGCGACTTCGGCGAGGCGTTGGCGGTCATCGCCGGCGTGGAGCGCAAGGTGCACTACTTCGTGCTGGACCTGCCCCACAGCGACGGTTGCTTCGTGAAGGCCTATCCCGGTGAGACCACCGAGGCTTTCCTGGATGGCCACGTGTCGGCCTTCGCCTTTCTGGGCGGTTCTCCCCAGAGCATCCTGTACGACAATACCAAGCTGGCGGTGGCGAAGATACTGGGCGATGGCCGGCGCAAACGCACGAGAGCTTTCACCGAGCTGCAATCCCACTACCTGTTCGAGGACCGGTTCGGTCGACCCAGTAAGGGAAATGACAAGGGCAATGTGGAGGGGATGGTGGGCTACGCCCGGCGCAATTATCTGGTGCCGATCCCTCGCGCGGATGATTTCGTGGCGTTGAATGCCCACCTGGAGCGGAAGAGTCTGGAGCGGATGGACGCCGTGCTCAGGGGCCATACCGAGACCATTGGCCAGCGGATGGAGCGGGACCTGGAGGCGCTGCTGCCCTTGCCGGCCGCGGCCTACGAGGCCTGCGACCAGCAGCCCAGCCGGGTCAGCTCCCTGTCCCTGGTCCGGTACCGCACCAATGACTACTCGGTGCCGGTGGCCTACGGACACCGTGACGTCTTGGTGAAAGGCTACGTGGACCAGGTGGTGATCAGCTGTGGCGCTGAGGTCATCGCCCGGCACCCGCGCTCGTATGAGCAGGAGGATTTCGTCTTCGACCCCATGCACTACCTGCCGCTGTTGGAGCGGAAGATCGGCGCGCTGGACCAGGCCGCACCATTGGCGGGATGGGAATTGCCCGACGAGTACGCCACGCTGCGCCGGAGGATAGAAGCCCGGCTGGGCACGAAAGGCAAGCGTGAATTCGTGCGGGTGCTGCGGCTCATGGAGGATTTCTCCCCTGAGCAGGTCCACTGCGCCGTGAGGGAGGCTCTGCGTCTGGGCGCCGTGGGCTTTGACTCCGTGAAGCACCTGCTGCTGTGCCAGATCGAGGGCAAACCGCCCCGCTTGGACCTTGCGCTCTATCCCCATCTTCCCCAGGTCAGCGTCCAGACCACCTGCGCCGATGACTACCTGACCCTGCTGTCAGAGCGGAGGGCGGCATGAGCGATCGACCGACCATGCTCCTTGAGCATCACCTCAAGGAGCTGAAGCTGCCCAGTTTCCTGCGGGAGTACGGCAAGCTCGCTGCCCAGTGTGCCGCCGAGGGCGTCAGCCATCCTGGCTACCTGCTCCGCCTGGCCGAACTGGAAGCCACCGACCGCCATCAGCGCATGGTACAGCGCCGGATCCGCGCGGCGCGCTTCCCCGCCACCAAAGGTCTGGACACCTTCGACTTCTCGGCCATCCCCTCGGTGAACCAGCCACTGGTCATGCAGCTGGCCCGGTGTGAGTACGTCGAGCGTCACGAAAACATCATCGCCATCGGGAACAGCGGCACCGGCAAGACCCACGTCGCCCTGGGTCTGGGCCTGGCCGCCTGTCAGCGGGGTCTCTCGGTGGGTTTCACCACCGCCGCTGCCCTGGTCAATGAACTGGTGGAGGCCAGGGACGATCGTCGGCTGCTCAATCTCCAGCGTCAACTGGCTCGTCTCAAGCTGCTCATCATCGACGAACTGGGCTTCGTGCCCCTGTCCCACACCGGGGCGGAACTGCTCTTCGAGGTATTCAGCCAACTCTACGAACGGGGCTCCATCCTGGTGACCACCAACCTGCCCTTCGACGAGTGGACCGAGGTCTTCGGGTCGGAGCGGCTCACCGGCGCGCTGCTGGACCGCCTCACCCACCACGTGCACATCCTGGAGATGAACGGCGAGAGCTACCGCCTCAGGGGCAGCCGGCAGAGCGTCGCCGTCGTGCCAGCGTCGGACCGGTCGGCGGTCGGTTAGCGCCCCGCAGATGCCAATGCCGGACCGTCGTCAATGCGGGGGGCCCCACCCCGCCCCGGGCCGTCAGGCACCGCCCCGGTGGTCCAGTTTTACTCCGCCCGGCCGGCCCAGCTTTGGTGCGCCCTTGACAGCTTCAGCGTGATTCCCTGTCCGCCGGGCCGCTGCCACACGTTTGACTAACGTGCGGTAGGAGGGGGTGCGCCTCCGGGCTTTTCCTCGGGTGTGTGCTGGTATCAGCATGTTCTCGACGAACTTGTCCAACCGGTCCAGGTAGATATTGGCGAGGATGGGGCTGACGATGCCGCCTTGCGGGGTTCCGCTCAGCGTGCGGCCATACTTCCAGTCCTCGCGTAGCAGCCTTCAGCAGGTGCTTGAGCAGGCGCAGGAAACGGTTGTCGTGGAGCTTCTCGCCGAGCGCCGACAACAGGACATCGTGGTCGATGTTGTCAAAGCACCCCTTGATGTCGCCCTGGACGAACCACTTGCTGTGTCAATTTTCGCGATTTACCGGACTAAAGAACCTGAAAAATGACACCCAGGACGCGGGTCTTGCCGTTGGGCTTGGGTGTTGTTGTCCAGCGATTCGGTCCCATTAAATGAAAAGCGAAAATGTCCGCATGGCTAGTTGGCTGCAGTGGAGGAGTTGCGTAGGGCCTGAAGCTTGGCGCGTTCTTTGGCGCTGAGTTTCTTCGTCGGCGGCTTCTCAGCGTAGGCGTACTTGCGCACGGTCACGCGGGATATGCCCAATTCACGGGAGATGGCGCGCAAGGACAGCCCCTTCAGCCGGCCCTGCTGGATCGCCTTCCACCGGGCCAGTTGGGTTGGCGTGGGCGTACGCGTCCACGGGTTCGTCGCCTTGTTGTCGGCGTCCTTGCCAATGGCCTCCTTTCCGGCGATAGGTTTGGCGGCAGCTTTGGCTGGACGCACCGGTTCCAGGGCAGCCAGACGGCGCTGCTGGGACCTGCTGATGTGGTGATCCCCCACGCTGCTGACGACGCGTTTGAGTTCAGGTCCCGGGGACCAGGCGGTTACCCCAGCCCACAGGGCACCCATCCGCGGCGGCGGTTCCTGGGTGGCGACGCGGCGGCCTTTGTACCTGACGATGAGTTGGCCATCGGGCCGTTCCAGCACCTCCACCCGCAGGCCGGCGTAGCTGGCCTGCTCCTGGTCGGGCAGCAGTTGCAGGACCCGCCAGTTGTACTTCACCGTGTTGTCTCGGCCCACCTTGCGGGTGTCCTTGAAGCACAGGATTTCTGGTAGACACAGATCGGGATCAGCTGGGCGGTAGGCCGGTTCCGGATGCTCCGGCTGCACGGCGAAACGGGCGTTGTAGCGAGGCAGGAAATCCCGCAGCACCGCCGTGGCATGATCCATGGTCCTGGCATCGGCCAGGCGCAGTTCGGTCACCAGCCGATCCTGGAAGGTCCCTGCCGCCCGTTCCACCCGGCCCTTGGCCTGTGGCGAACGGGCGAAGATCTGCCGGATGCCCAGTTCCTGCAGGGACCGGGTGAACTGGGTGGCTTCCGCCGCAGTCTCCGGTTTACGGGCGTTGTGCTTGAAGACCGCGTGGCGGTCGCTGTAAAGCGCCAATGGGATGCCCCAACCCTCGATCAAGCCCTCCAGCAAAGTGAAGTAGCCGTCGGTAGTTTCGCCGGTGCAAAACACGGCGTTGACCACGGCGCTGGTAGCATCGTCCACTGCAAGCAGCAGGGCAAACTTGGGGCCTCGGTTCTCCAACCAGGCGTGATGGCTGCCGTCCATCTGCACCAGCATTCCCGCCTGGGGCATCCGCTGGCGGCGAAACCGGTGTTGTGGCGAGCGCCGACTGCGGGGACTGCCGATGCCCGCTTTGGTGAGAATGCGCCGCACCGTGGGCCGACTCAGGTCGATGCTTTCTCGCTCATTGAGCAACTCGGTGAGGTGGGTGTAGTTAGCGCCCTCGTAGCGCTCCGTCGCCAGCTGCACCACCGCAGCGGCCTCGGCGGGCGAGGTAGCGTTGTGGGGACGACGGCCTCGGTTGCCGTGAGCCAACGCGGCGGCACCACGGTTACGGTAAGCGGCCAGCATCCGGCGAGCGTGGCGTGGCGACACGCCCAGCAGCTCGGCTGCTTCGGCGATGGGGACCTGGTATTCCAGAACGGAGTTGAGCACTGAGAGTCTGGCTTGTTCTTTTTGGTTCAACGTTACGTCCTTCATCAGAAGGACATTTTCGCTGACCAGTTAGGGGATGACAGAATCGTAGAACAGCAACACTTGGGAATGTTGACCCGACGCACCGGCGTCCACCGGAACCGCTCGCAGCGCAGGGCTTGGATGATGCGGTCGATTTTCGCCAGTGACATACCGTCCATGGTCTCTGCGGTGACTCCCCTGGTCGTAGCCCCCTGGTTTGAGTAGATGCGACCGTAGGCCCGCAGGTAAAGGTTCCGGTTGTAAAGCAGCCGATAGATGTTCTCCAGCGGCAATCCTCGTTCTCCGCGTTCGCGTATGACGTTCAATACAGTTCCGGCGCCTTGCATTCTGCATACCTCCCTGTTGTATTCCGTCGAAACCACCTGTCCTCCTTCGCCATGTGGACGGCTTTCCCGCCCTCGGACTACTACGAGAACTCCGTGACCATAGGTGTCTCCCCCGTAGGCCATCCCGCGTTCCGTTTGACGCCGGGGTTTTGGCTCTGCTGGTTTCCACTTATAATGACCACAGGAGTACTGCCATGAAGACGGCACTCGTGGTCCTGTCAATTGTGGTCATCTACGCTCTAGTGGTGACTCTGGCAATACCCGTGTTTGGGCCACGGTTCTTGGACCAGTTTGCAGAGTCATGGCTCGTTGGAGCCTTATTTTCCTCCTCGTTATTTTTCTGGTCCTTTGTGCTGCTCACGGGATTGGCGTTGGCGGCCGTCATCGTGGTGGCGTTTCGCATTCTCAGGGCGAGATGCGTTGCCTTTAGACGCGACGGCTAGTGCTTTGGCCAATACCGTGGTGGCGAGAGCGTATCCAGGTAGAGCGTTGTCCCCTGTTGTCGTTCGGCATAGGACGTATCTAGCGCGACTGTAGGTGCCCCGTTCTTCCCCTTGAATGACCACACTGGCCATCGTTCGCTCATCGGAGTTGTGCCGGTCCAGGCAACTGACCGGTGCAATGAGCAGCGCCGGGTTCCAGGCGTTCTACCGGCGGGTGACACCAAACACCAACTGGAGACTGGGGTTCAGGCAATCCAGCTTTCACCAGATCGCGCGGACCTTGCGGAACCGGCCCTACAATGCCTTCAGGCCGTAGCCGCTTTACCGACATGCTACTTTCCCTCTAGGCTTTCGCTTCGAGGTGGGTCGGTTGGCCCAGGAATTTCCTCCGAATTCCTCCTGACTGAGCCAGGTATCCTATGCCGCGTGACGCGGCGCACAGCCGGTGGTGTAGGCGCACTCCACCCCGGCACCCCAGGAATACGGACGCCGCCCACCCCGGCGCCGCCGCGCATCACCATCCCGTTCCGTCCGCACTTCTTCCAGCCCGGCTCCTTCCTTTGTCGGTCAGAAGGTTACCGACGCCGCTCCGCCCGCAGGAAGTAAGGTTTGGGCGAGATCGCCAAACCGAACACTTCGGCCTCAGACAACGGTTTGCCTCCCGGTGTCTCGAAGCGCAGGCGGTGCAGCATCCGGGTCACGTGAAGCCAGACGGTGGTCTCGGCGAAGCGGCGGCCGGGGCAGCGACGATGCCCAGTGCCGAAGGGAATGAACGCATTGCCGGTCAGCGCGGCGGCGGGAGTGCCATCTGGCTGGGGCAAAAACCGATCCGGGACGAACCGGTCCGGCGCGTCCCAGAAGCGCGGGTCGTGGTGGATAGAATAGATGTTGCCCAACACCTGCGCTCCCGCCGGCACCAGGTAGCCGCCCACCTCGGTGTCTCTCGTAGCCTGGTGCGGCACCCCCAACGGGCCAATGGTGCGGTAGCGCATGGACTCGGCCAAGCAGGCGAAGATGTAGGGCAACCGCGTCCGGTCGTCCACCGTGGGCAGGGCGTCGGGCCCGATCACCCGGTCCAACTCCTCGTGGACTTTGGCCTGAACCTCCGGGCGGTTGGCCAGCAGCAGGAGAGTCCAATTCACGGTTTGCGCCGAGGTGTCGGTGCCAGCGATCAGCAGGTCCATGCACAGGTCGTTGATCATGTCACTCTCGATCTCGCCCGCCTCCTCTTGCGCCAGCATCACCTCCACCAGGCAGGTCGGGGCCGACAGGTCCAGGCCGGGGCGGTTGCGGGCGCCCGCCACCAGCGAATCCATGATTGCAGTGCCGATCTCCGACTGCCTGACGGCTTCCTTGAGCGAATTGTTGGGCAGGAACCTCATCCAGGGAATGTAGTCCGCCAGGTTGGTGGCGGTGGCATTCGAGAAGATCCAGTTGACGTGCTCCAACAGCGCGCCCCTTAGTTGCGTGAACTCCTCACCAGTGTCGTCATCCCATCCAAAGACGGAGCGGAACATCATCTCGGAATTGCTGCGGGCCACCATCACCGGCGGGGAAACCAGCTCGCCGGCCTCTCCCATCGTGACCATCTGGTCCACCAGCCCGTTGACTATGCCCTCGATGTGACGCTCGCGCATATTATCGAGGTTGCGCGCGCTGAGCAATTCGCGGTTGGCGAAACGCTGCATCTGACGCCAGCGGTCGCCGTAGGGAGCCAGCACCAGGTCTTTCTGGCTGCTCAGAATGTCCATGATCTCGCTGACCCAGCGGTCGGCCAGTTCAGGTCTGCCGAAGGTTTCCTGCAAGAGGTCCGGATGGCTGATTATCACCGTCGGCACGCTGCCGAAGCGCAGCAGGCAGATGTCGCCGTGGCGGCGGGCCAGCCGGTCAATGGCCAGATGGGTGTCTTGGCGCAGTTCCAGCAGCGAGCCAAACACCGGCAGGCCCCGTGGGCCCGGCGGCAACTTTACGGGTGGCGTGGATGTTGCGTCGTTCATTTATGCCAGATAGCCGCGGGAAGTCAGAAATCGCGGCACGAATTCCCCCGCCACTTCACTTTACCAGAGCCTCGAGGTTGCGCGACAGTAGAGATTGGCGTCGGCCTATTGCCCCGCTTCAGTTCAGGGGCCGACCTCCTATCTTTCGTTCCACTCCCTTGCCCGTTCCAGGAACACCGCAGGGTTGTCCAGCCATTCGCCGTACCCGATGTTCCGGTTATTGGTGAGCCAGTTGATTCTCTCGTCCAAGCAAGCAAGCAATTGGGTGTCCGACGCCGCCAGCGTAAAGCCGCCGATCTCAACCCGGTCGTCCAGTGCGGTGACCGCAAACGCGCCTTCGGAGGAATGCGCCGCGTCCAGGTTGCCGATCTCTCCCCGAGCTACCGCGTCTATCCTGCCGTCGGCCAGCCCTTCCAAGAGTTCCGCTTCGCCCAGCTCGCTCCCTAGATAAACAACTTGGGGACCGTCTGTACTGGGGGGATAGAGCCGGGTCCTGCCCTCCAGATTCGAGGATGCGCCCGCCGCAGTGATGAAATAGTCCCCCGTGCCTTCGGCCGCCAGCGGACCCTCCGGTGTTTCAACCCTCACACCTTTAACCAGCTCCCCTTGGTCATTGACCAACCCCAGCAACTCCAACAGACGGTGCTCTCCGGTAGTGCCAGCCAGCACCCCGACACGCATGTCCCCGTTCAGGTCAGCGTGGCTGGCGATCTTCCCTGCGTCCTCGGCCCTCACCAGCAGGGACTGGCGGAAGGATACGTGACCGGATGTAAAGGCCACCGCTTCCCTGTCCTGGGCGTCCCTGGTCCGAGACTCCAGAATGGTAATGCCGCCCCCGACCACATCGTACCGGTCTGAGGCGGATTGCAGCCAGATGTCATCTCACTGGGCCAGACCCCAGCGGGAGAAGGACAGCCTGGGGTCTTCCATAGCCTCCAGGCCGGTCAGCAGGTCCGCCTCATAGCCCCGGTGCACGTTAAACCCTGGGGAGGAAGGGTCATCGCTCTCGCTGTAGCTGACCGGCGCGAAATAGGCGTAGAAGCCCACCTTCAACTCGCGGTCGTCTGTGCCGCAGGCAACCGGTTGACCTGAACCGAACGAGCAGGCTGCCGGAATAAACAACCCCATCCCCAGTATGAAGAGCCTGGCCAGGACGGCCAGTGACAACGGTAGAGGCGGCATGTGCGTAATTGTAACCTCTAAGATCGAATTACCGATCCAATACGAATCCACCGGTCAGAGGGACCGCAACGCGTGCACGTTGCTATCAAACCTTGGTTCAAAGCCAATGAGCAGATGACACCAGTGGAGAGTTCGCCATTTTCAAGTTGCCGGGGTCTCCAAAACCACCAGCCGGACAGAATCAAGAAGCTTGGCACCTCTCATAGTTTCCTCTACGGCGGCAATCCTGACGGGGTCTTCGTGTGTGGTTCCCATTGCGCTACGACGACTTTCGAGCTCTGCGAATCATCCAGAGGACGTTGAGCGCCACTATTGCAGCCGCCACGACCCACAGGGCAGTCCCCCAGGTCGAATTGATCTGCAGGCCCACGCCGAGCCCCAGGTAGAACACGATGACGGCGAGGACGAACACGCCGCCGTGCGCGAGACCCATCACGATTTTCTTCGCCACGTACATGTCTCCTTATCGAGCGCGCGCCATCTGTCCCTGGCGCCCCGGTGCTCGTCACTGCCAACCTAGTACATGTTGTGGTTCAGGATTTCGGTTCGGGGAATCTGCCGCACTCGGTTGTTCGTGTCCTCATTATCATAGGTCTGTGCCAGCAACCTGATGCCGTGTTTGCGGTGATGCCCGGGTACGGCTATGAATTCGTCGAGGATCCGGGTCCTGTCCTCCTTTGAAGACATCCGGTATCGGTGGGACAGTTTTACCGGCAACTCGCGTTTAGCCATCATGCTCATGCCTTCACCCACATGGCTGCCTCCGACGTTTCGGTAGCATTTTTTGAAGCCACCACTTTCATTGCCTAACGATTTAGGTGAGGCAATACGCTAGATGTCGGTGATCCGGTAAATGCCGTGTCCCACGCGCTCCAGTTCACCCATCTCGCACAACTCACGGCAGTAGCCTCGCACGATGTGGTGATAGCGTGGGCGACCGTTGGTACTCAGCACGTAGTCGCGGGGGCGCAGATGTCCGTGGATCAGCATCCAGCCGTACAATTGGGCCAGCGACGCCGTTCCGCCGTGGTCGGACACCGCTCGCAAAACGCGGTCATACCACGACCCCGGCCTGTGCCGGGGCGGGCACATCTCGCTGCAACGGTTTTGGCATGCGCTCATAAACGCGATGTTGGCGTCAAACAGTCTGCCCTTGCATCACTACCTCAACCAAGTATCCAGCGATACAGCCTGCGTCGGCGAGAACGAGGACGAGACGAAAATTCGCAACGTAGCCACCTAACGGTCCACGCGGGGACAATGATCGCCGAGAAAGTTGGTACCATGATTCGCGGTGTGCGGAGGTTCATACAAAGTAATGCCAGAGAACCCTGATGGCGATCTCCTTGGCCGACGCGTCGTCAGTTGCACTGGTGATCGAGGGTCGGACGAACAGAAAGCCCACCACAGTCAATGCAATGACCACGCAGAAGACTGCCGCCAGTGCAATGATTCGCTGCCTTGGTTTCACCGATACGGTCGTTGCGCCCTCCACCCGCAAAGCGGCCAAGTCTTGGTGCCGTCGCGCTCACCCTCCTCCCATTTCGTCTCGGTGTAAGCGCCTCATCGTTTGCCAGGGGAGTTTCCGCATCGCCCGGTTCTCCTTGCGGTACGTGGTCGACCATTTGAGCCGTCGGCTGGTCGTCGTTTTCGCCGGCTCACTCGTCTGAGTGGTGCACCTGGCCTTGCCGTACGCCGAGGCCAGATTGCGCCGTAACGTCGATTACGGGCATGGGCCGGATCGCTGCTTCGACGTCGGCTATCTTCCACTTGGTGGAGGCCAGTGTCTCCGGTATCGGCTTAGTCCGGTCAGACATGGCCAGACGGCACAACACCTTGCCCACTACGGCATCGCTCACGCCCGGGCCCAGCCAGCGGACCAAACCGACACGTTCCGCGATCTCCTGCGTTGACATCCCGCTCTCGTCGCCGGTTTGGGCCATATGCTCCAGCAGGGTCGTTAGACAGGCTTCCTCAACGAGGCACATTGCCTGGAGCGTTTTGTCTGCGGCTTGGCGGTACTGGGTCATGGACACACTCCGGGTGACGGTCATGGTTTGGGAGTCAGGGCGGGCCGTCGTCGTTTCCTCCGGCGCCGGTTGTTGTTGCGCCGTCGAGGTCCCAGCGAGTGGCGTTGAGCTGGGACCCGTTCGGTGTTGCTTCATGAGACTCCAGGGCGGAGCCGCAGTGCACAGTTGGGCCAGCTCTGCGTCGCTGACCGCATCTTCAGGAATGACTGACGGCGGTTGGTAACCAAAATCAACCATTTTCACAACGGTAGGCACGAGGTTTTCGGGAAGGCGCATGGTGGTCATCCTCCAAGCTGGGCTTTGCGCATTTCAAGCGGCGTAGGCGAGGGAATCCACCATTCGGTGGTACAGAGTGGCGGGGAGTTCCTGCATGTCGGTGTTGCCGGCGGACCGGGAAAAACCCTCGGACGCGAGCCATAGGTGACGTCGCACCAGAGCGATGGCATCCACGAAAGTCGGCGACGGTTTGTCATACCAGGCGGCGGTGCGCTGGGTGATGGGATGATGTTCCTGCAAGGAGTGGGCGGCCAGGGTAGTCCAGGAGAAAAGGCCCAGCAGGATGGGCGTGGTGCGAGCGATGGCCAGGTCGGACCATTGGCGCTGGGTTTCCATACCCAGGTGGGTGCGGACTTCCTGGAAGGTGACCTCCAATTGCCAACGCAGCACAAACCATTCCAGAATTTGGGTCGGGTCCGCCGCTGGGTCGGTGCAGAGCAGGGCTTGGGGGTCGAAGGTGCCCTGGGGATCGCGGATCAGCACCCAGCGAATGGTCACCGCTGGCTTCCCCGAGCGATACCAGACGGCGGTCTGGGAGGTGAGTTCCATGATGCGGGTGGTGCCGTCGTACCAGGACACCGCGGCGACGGTCCAAGCCGCTTGATCCTGATCCAGGAGGGTTTTGAGCGAGGGTCGCCGCTCGCCTTTCAGCGGCGGTCGGCCGTTTTGGTCCGGCTCGCGGGGCGGTGCTGGCGCATACAGAGCGGCGTCCAAGCGCAATCTGGCGATGAGGGTGACCGGTTCACGGAGAGACTGGCAGCAGTGGAGCAGGTCGAGCACGGCGTAGCCGTTGTCCCCCACCAGCACCAGGGGGCGGTGCGGGAGCCAGCGGCGCAACAGCATGATCATCTGGCGGGCCCAGTCGGTGATTTTCTTGTGCCGGCGTTCCTGCTGCTGGTGGTAGCGCGACGAAGGCGCCAGCACGGTGAGCACCGGCAATGCCCAGTACCGACCAGCCCAGGGCACCGGTCCCAGCCACATCAGGGAGATCCAGCGCAAACCGCTGGCCTTGACCGGCTGGTGGCGACTGGAACGCACTGCGTCCCGGTAGATTCCTCGGGCCTGGATCTTGGCGCCGCGACGGCGTTCCAGGGTTTCGTCGATGCCGAAGACCAGAGGCCCGTCGCCATGGTCCAGATGGCGGAGCAACAATAAGAGCAGAATGCGCGCCGCCGCACGGGGCGACCACACCGCCCGGTTCAGCACCTCATGGTAGCGGGCAAAATCGCCAGCACCGCTGCGCCCCATGACCCGCAGGGCCGCGGCCACGGTGCGTTGACCCGGCGCCAGTATGGCGCCTACCAGCAAGATTTGCGCCTTCTGCCAGGTTGGGTTGGTGAACAGCGTTGCGAAAGGGACGAGTACGGCTACAATGGCATCGGGCAGGGTGAGCATGGCTGGGCCTTCCATGAGAAGTCGGGTCAGCCTAGATTACCCTGTCTTTATACTTTTCTAATAACGCGCAAAGTCCAGCCAAGGCGCTAACCCGCGCCTTGGGAAGCCGCGGCGTCCTGCATCACTTGGGCCAGCAGCGTATAGACTTCCGTCCAGGCCATTTGGACCTCCGGGGTGAACTCTTCACCCAGGCCTTGGCCCAGCGTCCAGAGCAACGCCTCCCCCACTGTGTCGTAGTGCTCCAGCTGCACGCCGTACCTGGTGTGGCGCACACCCAGTTCCTGCACTACGGGCGTCATCGCCGGCAGGTCGTCCAGACCCGCCACTGCCATGCCGATGGCGTGCATCAACATCCGACCCTGCACCGCCATGTCCCCTTTGAACAGGGGCTTCACCGAGGGGTCCAGCTCGAACAGCCGGTCGTAGAACATCACAGCTGCCGCGTCGGCGATGGGTGCAACCTTGGCAAAAGAGTCCTGCACTAGTTTTTTTGTACTGTGATCAACCATCAGAGCATGCCTCGCCCATCGTAAATGAGGGTGGTCATATTATTTCATACGGTCAGTAACCACTCACAAGGCGGGCTTTTATCACATTACTGGGAATTTCTCAAGACCGGGAGCCACCTCCGCAACATTCCACATTAGGTGATTTGATTGTTGTACAGCGGCAGCAGGCTGAGGAGGAGGTAAGGGTGAGGTGAACCCGGACGTGGTTGTTGTACGAGTTGGAAACACAGGCGAAGCGGGAAAACGCAGCCCGCTTGTGGCGGTCATTGCGGGAAGCGGCGGACGGTACTGCAGTGCCGGTAACGCCGCAAAGTCGCCCAAATGCGACTGCCCTGCCTGTGAGAAAAGAGATTGCTATCGTGATATTAACACTGATAATCCAAAAATAAGGATTGTCGCTGCTGTGAAAAACGCATCTATCGGCCACGCCATCCGGAGCACTAGGCACTCGAGCGTCTGGCCCCCCATGTTACGCTCCCACGCGGCTAAAGCCCTCGGCGGCCTGGGTACTCTGCTGGTGCTGGCCTGCCTGCTGGCAGGTTTGACCCTGCTGCCGGCCGGCGAGGCCGAGGCGCAATCGCGCAGCGAACTGGACGCCGACGGCGACAACCTCATCGAGGTCGAAAACCTGGCGCAGTTGGATGCCATCCGCTGGGACCTGAACGGCGACGGCGACGTAGCCTCCAGCGATGAAAGCAACTACAACAGCGCCTTCTTCGCTAGCGCCGACAACTCCTGCTCCAGCTGCACCGGCTACGAACTGACTGCCGACCTGGACTTTGACGAGAGCGGCGACGGCTCCATTGACGCCTCCGACGCCACCTACTGGGACTCCGGTTCCGGCTGGGACCCCATTGGGCTCTTCGATACCAACGCAGGCGACTGGCGTCCCTACACCGCCACTTTCGACGGCAAGGGCCACACCATCAGCAACCTGTTCATCAACCGGACAAGCGGCGGTGATGACAACCAGGGCTTCGGCCTGTTCGCTTATACCAGCGACACCAGCGAGATTCGCGGAGTGGGTCTGCGCAACGTGAGCGTCACCGGCCGGGCCAATACCGGTTCCCTGATTGGCCGGGCCGAGGGCGACGTGTACGCCGTCTGGGCCACCGGCAGCGTCACCGGCACGGGCACGGTGGGCGGCCTGATCGCCCACACGCGAAGCACCGCTGTTGTCGCGGGCAGCTGGGCCGACGTGGACGTAACCGCCGAGTCCAACATGGGCGGCCTAGTGGGCCTGCACGTGGGGGCCGACATCATCGCCACCTACGCTACCGGCGATGTTCGCTGCAACGACGGGACCAACGACTGCGCTAAGGCCCCCGGCGGACTGGTGGGCTCGCTGCGGGAGTCGGGCAGCGTGGAGGCCAGCTACTCCACCGGGAACCTGACATCCAGCGGAACCATCGCCGGCGGGCTGATCGCAGACATACGACCCGGCACTACCGTCACCAACAGCTACTGGGACAGCACAACCTCCGGCATCGACGACGACACGGACTCCAATTCTCCGGAAGGCCAGACCACTGCCCAGCTGCAAACCCCCAACGCCTACGGCACCGGCATCTACGCCAACTGGAACGTTGACCTGGACGGCGACAGCGCCGTCGATGACCCGTGGCACTTCGGCACCGACTCGCAATACCCCGCCCTCAAAGTGGACTTCGACGGCAACGGCGTGGCCTCAGCCACCCTGGAGCTCGGCCCCCAGCGCCCGCCCGTCGCGGTCCATGTCTTTGCGAGACTGTCTGGCGACACCATAGTGGTAGGCTGGGAGACTGTCGAAGGCAACAGCGCCCCCACCGGGTACCAGTATCGCTATGACAATAGCGGCGACAGCGACGACGCGACCTGGAGCCAGGACTGGACGGACACCACGGGCGACGCCCGCGCCCAGAGCTTCACTATCAGCGATAATCCCCTGGCGGACCAGTACAACATCGAGGTGCGGGCAATCAACCTTCACGACGACTCTCCGGGCCCGGTAGGCACCTACACCTACCCGTCGGGCACCACCGACTACGACAAGGACGATGACAACCTCATCGAGATAACCAACCTGGAGCAACTGAACGCCATCCGCTACGACCTGGACGGCGACGGAACGCCAGCCTCCGGGAGCGAGACGCAATACGCCATCGCCTTCTCTAACCACCGGTCGGACATGGGCTGCCCGGCCACCTGCGAGGGCTACGAACTGTTCGACAACCATAGCAGCCTCACAGGCAGCGATACGGCCGGCGACCTGGACTTTGCAAACGGCGCCAACTACGCCTCCGGCAATGTCAACACTGCCTGGACTGAGGGAGCCGGCTGGGAACCCATCGGCACCGCCGACAACCCGTTCACGGCCTACTTCTACGGCAACGGCTACGCCGTCCACAACCTGTTCATCAAACGGAGCTCCACCAACGACGTGGGGCTGTTCGGCAGCATCGGCGCCGGCGGCCAGGTTGCCCAGTTCGCCCTGAAGGAGGTCAACGTTACCGGACTGGACAACGTGGGTGGCCTGGCCGGGCAGAACTCCGGCGACGTCCGTTTCACCTACGTCACCGGCACCGTTAAAGACGACGGCACCGGCGGCGTCAGGGGCGACGACAGCGTCGGCGGGGCGGTGGGCAACAACCAGGCCAACGCCAAAATCCGCGTGGTATGGACCGCCGTGGACGTGAACTCCGACGGCAACAATGCCGGCGGAGTGGCCGGCCGGAACGCCGGCCGCGTCGATGCCGCCTACGCCATCGGCTCTGTAGATGCCTCCGGCGACAACGCCGGCGGCCTGGTCGGCGCCAACACCGGCACCATCACCATCAGCTACGCCACCGGCACGGTAGATGCCGCCCGCTACGCCGGCGGCCTGGTGGGCGGCAACGACAACACCGAAAGCGATGCCATCATCGCCTCCTACTGGGACACCGAGGCTTCCGGCGTCAGCATCGGCGTCGGCACGGACGACGCCTCTAATTACAACGGGGTGATCGACGGCAGTGAGACGGCCACCGCCGGTGTAACCGGCAAAACCACCGCCGAGCTGAAGGCGCCCACCGATGCCATGGTTCTCCTGTCGAGTTACTCAGGAATCTACAATACCTGGGACGACTATGACATCTACGGGGACAACGGCGTTCTGGACGGCGTCCATGTTTTCGGCCTGACGGCCGGTCAAGATTACCCCAAGCTGGCGGGCTTTTTCCGTGGCGAAGGCGGGCTCAGCGAATACGACGCGGACTTCGGCCCCCAGCACCTGGGCCCGGTGAGCGGCCTGTCGGCCAGGAAAAACGGCGATATCCTCACCGTATCGTGGGACCACCATCCGCGTTTCCTGAACCTCGATACGGAGTCGCCGGTCTGCGCCGGCGCCGATCCCGTGGTGTGCTACGAGTACCGGGTATTTGCTAGTGGATTTGGCAATCCGCCGGCCTTTAGCGATGACGTGCCGACGTCAGGTGTGGATGCCACCAACCGGAGGGCGAGTTTCTCCACACCCGCCCCGAACCCACTTGATCGTGTCGTTGTTGACGTGCGGCCCAACTCGGTGCTCGGCGTCATGGGCCGGACGGCGCGTCTCACATTCAGCAAGCCGGGCGCACCCACGGGCGTGACGGCGACGATTGAGACCAACGGCGACCTGACCGTAACTTGGACCACGCCCAAGGACACCGGCGGGCTGAACATCACCGGCTACGTGGTGGAATACAGCAGCGACGGCTCCACCTGGACCGACGCCGTCGACACCGGCACGGACACCAGCCACACCTTCAACCTGGCCAACCCGGAGACCCACCGGATACGGGTCGCGGCCACTAACCCCGTCGGCACGGGCCCATGGGCTTACCTCTCCGCCACACAAACGCGAACGGGCGATAACCCGCCGTCCTTCCCCCAGGGAACGACCATACCAAACTATGAGCTGGTCGTCGGCGCCGACGTGGGCACGATTACGATGCCCGCGGCCGCCGGCGCCGACGGCACGCTGACCTACAGCCTCTCGCCAGCCCTGCCGGCCGGGCTGACCCTCAATGCCAGTCGCCGCGCCATCACGGGCACGCCCACCACGGAGCAGGCGGCGACTACCTATACTTACACCGCCACCGACGACGACGGCACAGCCGACACCGCCGATGACGACACCGCCGCGCTGACTTTCAGCATCACGGTAATTGCAGCGCCGCAGCGCGGCGGCGGCGACCCGCAGCCGACCCAGAACCGGGCGCCAACCGCCAACGCCGGCCCCGACCGGACGGTCAACACCGGATCCAGCGTCACGCTCAGCGGTTCCGGTTCCGACCCCGACGGCGACCCGCTGACGTATCAGTGGAGCCAAAGCAGCGGCACGACGGTTTCGCTGAGTCCCACGACGGCCCAACGCCCAACCTTCACCGCGCCGTCCAGCCCAGCCACGCTGGTCTTCTCCCTGGCGGTCAACGACGGCACGGTGGACAGCGCCGCCGACACGGTGACCATCACCGTGCGCGCGCGGTCGACAGGTGGCGGCGGTGGCGGCGGCGGTGGCGGCGGCGGCTCCACGCCGCGTGACCGGCAGCCCACATTCGGCTCCGCGACGGTGCCCAGTCAGACCTACGTCGCAGGCGAGGACATCGGCACGTTAACGCTGCCCCGGGCCAGCGGCGGCGACGCACCGTTGACCTACCGCCTTTCGCCGAGCGCGTGGAACGGGCTGACCTTCAACGGGGGCAACCGCCGCATCACGGGCACGCCCACCACGGCAGGAACCCGGAGCTTCACCTACGCGGCGCGGGATACCGACGGCGACACCGATACGCTGACCTTCAGCATCACGGTAGAGTCGGACCTGACGCCCACCTTTGGCTCCGCAACGATAGCAGCCCAGACCTACACCGTAAGCGAGGACGTGGGCACCGTGAGCCTCCCCGCGGCCACGGGCGGCAACGGCGCGCTGACCTACAGACTGACGCCAGCCCTGCCCAACGGGCTGACCTTCAGCAACAGCACCCGCGCCATCACCGGCGCGCCCACCACGGCCCAGGAAGCGACCAGCTACACCTACACCGCCACCGACGCGGACGGCGATGCCGTGGGGCTGGCCTTCACCATCACGGTAGCACCGGACCTGACGCCCACCTTCGGCGCCGGGATGGTGTCTGAGCAGACCTACACCGTCGGGACCGACGTGGGCACGGTGCCGCTGCCCGCGGCCAGCGGCGGCAACGGCGCGCTGACCTACGCCCTGACGCCGGACCTGCCGGCTTGGCTGGCCTTCAGCGCCAGCGCCCGTACCATTACGGGTACGCCCACGGCGGCCCAGGCGGAGGCCATCTACACCTACACGGCGCGGGATAACGACGGCGATGCCGTGTCGCTGACCTTCAGCATAACCGTGAACGAGGCGCCGCAGAGCGGCAACCAGCAGCGCGATCTGATGCCGACCTTCGGCACGCAGACGGTGCCCGCCCAGACCTACACCGTAGGCGGGGGCATCGGCACGTTGACTCTCCCTAACGCCAGCGGCGGCAACGCGCCGTTGATCTACAGCCTGACGCCGGCACTGCCGGACGGGTTGAGTTTCAGCGCCAGCCCCTGTCACATCACCGGCGCGCCCACGGCGGCCCGAGCCCGGACGCAGTACACCTACACGGCACAGGATGCCGACGGCGACACCGCAAAGCTGACTTTCAGCATCACGGTAAGCGCGGCCCCGGCACCTGCCGATCTGACACCGAGTTTTGGCTCGCAGAGGGTGAGCAACCAGACCTACACCGCAGGTCGGAGCGTGGGTACGGTGCGCCTGCCCGCGGCCAGCGGCGGCAACGGCAAGTTGACCTACCGCCTCTCGCCGGCACTGCCGGCCGGCCTCACCTTCAGTGCCACGACCCGCGCCATCACCGGCGACCCCACAGCGGCGCAGGACGCAAGGCTGTACATCTACACGGCGCAGGATGCCGACGGCGACACCGCGACGTTGATTTTCAACATCACGGTGAACGGGGCGGCGGGGGACGGAGATAAAGGCGGCAGCGGTGGCCAGCAGCCCACGCCGGCGGCCGGCGGAAGCGACGATGACGACGACCGCGACGACCGGCCGAGCATGGATACGCCCTGTCCCGCCAACTGGCCGAGCCAGGGCTACGAGGGCGCGCTGCGGCGGTCGGACTACGGCCGCATCAACTTCCAGGGCTTCTTCACCGACGCCGACGATGGCCGGTGGTGGGTCGTCCGCAGCTCCGACAGCAACGGCTATACGTCGGTTCGCGCCTACTCGGCCAGTGCCAAGGACACTGTGGATTCGGTGGACTTCTCTATGGGCAACCTGTGCTTGCGCGTGGTGCGCGGTCCCAAGGAAACCGAGGACCGGGCACGGTAGGGTGGCCGCCTCGGGACTTGTCGCGCACGACACAACATCTCGGCAGGGGCGACGTTGGCACCAGCGTCGCCCCTGGATTTTTCCCCGTTAACAGTTGTGGTTGCCCCTAAGGTCCAGACCATCTGAAACGCAACGCCACCAACCGCCTCGCGCGTTGCCCATTTTGACATCCCGAGGAACGCAGCGTCGTTGCGCTCTGGTCACCCGAAGAATGCCCCGCCAGCCACGAGATCGCCGCGCTTTGCTTGCAACGACGATTTGAGGGAAATTGGGTACGAGTGAGCCTTCGCACAACGCGTCTAACCGCTCGGTTCGTAAGGGTAATGATGTTCCGGGTCCCGACCGAGCCAATAGGCGAGCGCCAGAGCGGCATCTTCCAGTTCCACGGGATCACTGGTGTCCAGCATGAATTTCTCGACGAGCTTGCTCTGGAAGCGTCGATACCGCAGCGAAAGGTCGTAGATCTCCCAATTCACACCATCGGTCAGGACTCCGACGCCACGGATCATGCCGGTCATCAATCTGGCGGCCCTTTGACGTTCGCGTTCCCCTTGATGCACCGGCCGGCCGATCATGATGGCGACCGCGACTCGGCCCTCGTGATCGTACGTTACGTAGTCCAGGACGCCGCCAGGTCGGAGGCTCACGTTGTGCCCGCACTGCGATGGATCCCAAGTCCTCCAGCCGAGTGCACCGAGGATCGGGTCGATGAGAGCATACCGAGTGCGCGTCTTGTCCTCGGCGAGCCAGCTCGCATAGGTGCGTTGGATTCCCATCACCTGACGGATGGCGTTTTCCAAGGCTGACGCTCTCATGGGTCCCAATTCTCAGTCATCAGTGCGACCGCAGCCGGTTGCAGCGGTTGCCAGCGCCCTCACGCGCAAACCGTCTGCGGCAGTGCAACTTCAGGATCACGATCTCCAAGATTCAGCGTTTACCCGAAATTGGATCCGTTCTGTGATGTAGATCTACCAATCCTGTCAAATCACAAAATCACGCAAGCCCTGCTCCTGACAATTTACGAAAGTGGGTACGCCTGAACGGAGACCGACGACAGGCGGTTCCCGACCCGACGCCGGAGATTGGGCGCTCGCGCCTCGTTATTGGGCCGGACCGATGCGCAGGATCACATCACCTTCAGGCGGGCACTCGCCGCGGTTGTCACAGTTGCTGGTCATCACGTAGAGATACCCGTCGGCGTCCTCCACGATGGTGCGCAGTCGTCCGTAGGCATTCTGCAGATACACCTCGTGAGACACGATGGCGTACGGGTCGTCCTCGTCGAGCGCCACGCGATGCAGGTGCCGGCCATACATCGGTCTGCCGGTGAATCTCTCGTTGAGCCCGACGGTGGTGAACAGGAAACTGTCGGTCCACTCCGGGATCAGGTCGCCCCGATAGAAGGTCGCGCCGGTGGGCGGCACCGAACCCTCCCACATCAACACCGGGCTGACCATTCCCTCCTGCGTGGCGCATCCCCAGATGACTGGCCAGCCCAGGTTGTCGCCAGCGGTTGCCACGTTGAGCTCGTCATACCCGGCCAAGTCCGGCATATTCAGCTCAAAGCCGGAAGGCCCATGGTCCACCATCACGATGTGCCGGTCGTCGAACCAGTCGTAGCCCTGGGTGTTGCGGATTCCGCTGACGAAGATGTAGCTGTCCGGGTCCGGATTGTCGGCGGGGATGCCGCCATCCAGGTCCATCCTGAGCAGCTTGCCGGCCGGGGTGCCGGGATTCTGCGCTTCAGGGGGGTCGTAGGCGCCGATGCCGACGTACAACATCCTGTCCGGCCCAATCCGCATACGCCCGCCCTGATGATGCAGTCCCGCCGGCAGTTCATCCATGATCAGACGGTCCAACGTCGCTGAGCGACCGTCCTCGGAGAGCGCATAGCGCTCGATGCGACCCACCGACACGCCGTCCGCGTTGTCTATGTTGTAAAAAATGTAGAACAGGCGATTTTTGTCGAATTCGGGGTGCAGGAGGATGCCCAGCAGTCCGCCTTCAGACCCCGCTAGTACGTTGCCGAACAACGGCGGCAGGATCGACACGCCGAACTCCAGCACCGGGTCCGGGACAACCGCGCCCTCCTGGATCAGGCGAACCCGACCGGGGCGCTCGGTAACCAGCATATCGCCGTTGGGAAGAATGGCCAGTCCCCAGGGAACCTCCAGACCTTCGGCCATCACGTCCACGTGCAACGGCGTCACACCCGCTTGACCCGGCTCGCCCGGCACCAACTGGCACGATGCGGGGGCAGGCTCGGCTGCTTCCGCCACGGCTGCCAGTACAATCTCTTCAACTTCGGAGCGAGACAGTCCGGGTTCGGCTTCGGGATGAGGCATCGCCGCCGCCACCGCCCGCGCTATTTCCTCGACCTCGGAACGGGTCAGCCCTGGTTCAGGCTGGGGCATCATCGCCACCGCCGCCCGCGCCAGCTCTTCAGCCTCAGCGCGGGTCAGCCCTGGTTCAGGCTGCGGCATCGCGGCCACCGCCGCTTGCGCGATCTCTTCAACCTCGGCGCGGGACAGTCCGGGCTCAGACGGCGCCGGGCCAGGGGCAGGGACAGCTTCGGCTCGCACTATTTCTATAACCTCGGCCCGGGATAGTCCGGCCGGCGCGGCGTCTTCGCTTGCGCAGGCGACCAGCAGGGTGGAAGCCAACAGGATGAGCGTCGTCATCCCAAGTAAAGAGATTGCCTGCCGGAATGTCCCTCCTTTGTTAATCACAGATCCTCCAGCTATCGCACTGCCAGGGTCGCAGTTCAGTGTTTCCGCCAGTCAACCGACGGGGTGACGATTTTAACATTTCAGTCAATGTATTCCAAATCAAAAGCGTGTGAATATAACGACAATGGTAGGTTCAACTGTCATCTTGCCGTGACCGCATTTTGGCGGTAGTTTGGTTGCAATGCCACCATACCGTCCCCATGGGCGGACTTGTATTTCGAGCCATCGTGATGAACCGCCATGACCCAATTGTGGTCAAGCAAGATATCCCGATGGATTACGACCATAAGATAGCCATCTAAAACGCCGGTCAAGGCGCCACGATTCGTGTGAAACCCATTGAGTTTGGAAAGTTTGCGCCGTTCCTGCGGGGGTTCGGGCGAACCGACCCCGAGGAACTGCGACACGCCGCCCAGGTGTCCCTGTGGGTGCGGTGGCTGGTGATGGCCTTCTGCCTTCTGGAGGTCAACTACCGGGTGGAGTACGGGGCGCTCAGCCACGTGCTGAACAACTGCTACGTCTTGGGGTTCATGGTCGCCAACGGGTACGTTCATTACCTGATGCGGCGCAGAAGGGAAGCGAAGCCGGCCTGGCTATTGGGGTTGAGCGCCATGGACCTGGCCGGAATTTCCGTCAGCGTGTCGCTCTCGGGAGGGTTCGACAGCCCCTACTTTCCCCTGTACTACTTCGCTGTGGCCATGTTCGCCTGGGTGTTCACCCCCCCGCGGCTTGCCCTGTCCTGGACGACGCTGGTGGTGGCGGTCTATTCGATACTGAGCGTGTTCGTGGAGCCCGGGCTGGACCTTGCCGCAAAGGAGGAGCGGAACCTGGCCTACCGGGTGGTGGCCCTGTACGCCGTCTCGGCGGCGGTCAGTCTCATCACCGGCTTCGAGCGGGACCGGAGGAGAAAAGGCCTGGAGCGGGAGCGGGAACTGCAGCGCCAGCGCATAGAAATCTCCCACAGCATCCACGACACCACCGCCCAGTGGGCCTACATGATCGGACTGGGCGTCGAGAGCGCGATGGAGCTGGCGGGCGAGTCCAATGACCGGCTGAAGCAGAAACTCCGGCAGACAGCGGAGCTGTCGCGGTCGGCCATGTGGGAATTGAGGCATCCTATCGACGGAGGGCAGCTGTTCCGGGGCGAGGAGCTGGGTGAGGTCCTGGAAGCCCACGCCGCTACCTTCACCGCCATCACCTCGGTTCCGGCGGAGTTCGCGCAGCGGGGCGCAGAGCCTCCTCTGTCCACCATCTCCAAGAGCCTGCTATTCTCCATCGCCCACAACGCCCTGACCAACGTGATGCGCCACGCCCAGGCCGGCCGGGTGCTCATCGAACTTGATTGCACTGGTGAGCAATTGAGGCTCTCCGTGTCCGACGACGGCATCGGGCTACCGCCAGACTACGAGACCAGAGGCCACGGGTTCAGGAACATGCGGGCCGATGCCCAGCGGATGGGCGGCTGCCTGGAGGTGGAGTCCGGCGGGACGGATGACGGGACCACCGTAGCCTGCGTCATTCCAAACCGGAACCGCAAAGGAGGGGAGTAGTGGTGGCGCGCGCTCTAACGGACCCCGGATCTCGATCCATTCGGTATTCTGAGGGCGTTTCGGTGAGAAGATGCTGGACTCGTTGAACCGGAGCCATGGATACCGGTTGCTCAGGACCGCCGCCGGCGTCTTCCGGGTGAGCGACTGGACCCTCAATAGGATCGATCCCGACGGCCTCCGATACGTGGCGACGGTGTTGGTCTGGATGCACTGGGTTGTGGGCATCGCATTCTTCGTGGTGCTGGTCTACAGCCCCTGGTACAGCCCTGGCAGGTACACCGCCTTGGCATTGCCGTTCCTGGTGATGCTGGTTTGCAACGGCTACGTTCACTACCGGCTGGTGTCAAGCCGGAGGCTGACCTGGCGCTGGATATTCGCCATGTGCGTCCTGGACGCGGCCATGGCGACGGCAGGAGCAGCACTGGACGGCGGCTTCAGCCACGATTTCTTCCACCTGCTGTATTACCCGGTGCTGGCCGGATTCGCGGTCTTCTTCACCTCCTTCCGGCTGAACATGGCCTTTGCAACAGGCGTAGCCGCCCTCTACTTGGCCATGAGCCTGACCGTAGGCGGGGGAATCGACCTGGAGGCCGGGGATGAAAAGCCCCTCGTCGTCCGGATACTGGTCATGTACGCCGTGGCCGCCACCGTCAACCTGGTGTCGCGTTTTGAGCGCATCAGGTGGCGGGCGGCCGTGGAGCGGGAGCGGGAGTTGCAGCGGCAGCGCATTGAGATTTCCCAGGCCATTCACGACACCACTGCGCAGTGGGCCTACATGATCGGACTGGGGGTCGAGGGCGCGATGGACCTGGTTGATGAGTCCAACAAGGCACTGCTGGCCAAGCTGCGGTTGGCCGCCGAGCTGTCCCGGTCGGCCATGTGGGAACTGAGGCACCCTATCGACGGCGGGCAGATATTCCGAGGTGAGGAGCTGGGCGAGGTCCTGGAGGCCCATGCCGGCACCTTCACCGTCATCACGTCGGTCCAGGTAGAGTTCGTCCGGAAAGGCCGGGAACCGCAGCTGTCAACGATAGCCGGGAGCCTGCTATTCTCTATCGCCCACAACGCCCTGACCAACGTGCTGCGCCACGCCCAGGCCAGCAGAGTCGTCATCATTCTCGACTGCACTGGCGAGGAACAGCTGCGCCTGTCCGTGTCCGACGACGGCATCGGGCTGCCGCCAGACTACGAGGCCAGAGGCCACGGCTTCAGGAATATGCGGGCCGACGCCGAGCGGATGGGCGGAAGCCTGGAGGTGAAATCGGACGACACCGAAAGCGGGACCACGGTGACCTGCGCGGTTCCGTACCAGATCGTAACAGGAGAGGATTAGATGACCGCCGACACCCAGACCAGCGTGATGCTGGTCGACGACCACTCCATCATACGGGACCTGCTGCAAGACGCCCTGGAGAACACCGGGGAATTCCAGGTGGTGGCCCACGCAGCGGACGGCGCGGAGGCGCTGCGGCTGGCTCGGGAGGTGGCTCCCGACGTGATCGTCATGGACGTGATGATGCCGGTGATGGACGGCATCGAAGCGTGCCGTGAGATCACCGAACTGCTGCCCGATATAAAGGTGCTGATGCTGACCGCCTCCAACGAGCAGGACGCCATCGTCAGGTCCATCGCCGCTGGAGCCACCGGGTACCTGCAGAAGTATTCCGGCAAAGAGCAGTTGCTCACGACCCTCCGGGAGGTGGTCCAGGGTGAGTTTCGGATCCCGGGGACCGCGGCTAGGCGGTTGTCCCGGGCGGTGCGGAGTCCGTCGGCGGACACCGGCTCCGAGCGGTTGGAGGCCCTGACGAACCGGGAGCGGGAAATCCTGCAGCTGTTTGCCGGAGGGCTCAGCTACCAGCAGATCGGAGAGCTACGAAACATCAGCCCCTTGACCGTGCGCAACGCGGTGTCGGGCATACAGAAGAAGCTTGGGTTCAGGACCAGGCAGCAGATGGTGGTCTGGGCGGTGCGCATCGGGCTGTCGGACGACAGCCCGGCGTAGTTTCGCCGACCATCCGGAGGGCGCTGTCTGCCGTGTCGCGCGGGCTTCGCCTCGCTCAAGCTACTCGTACGCTGCGTCCTTCATCACGCTGGCCAGCAGTCCGTGGGTTTCAGCCCAGGCCACCCGTACGTCTGGCGTGGAAGCGTCGCCCAGCCCTTTATCAACGTCCAAAGCAGGGCTTCGCCACCATGTCGTAGTGCTGCGACTGGACGCCGTAGCCTCGATGCCAGGTACCGCGGCCCGGACTGCGGCAATGAGCGTGTCCAGGTCGTCAAGCCCATCCACGGCGAGGCCGATCATGGTCATGAGCCGAGCGCCCTGCTCCCCGATGTCCGAGATTAACAGCGACCGCAGGTCAGGGTCGAGTTCGAAGAGACGCCGGTCGAACAGGTCGGCGGCTACGCCGGCATTCGGGCGGACTTGGGCGAAGGATCGCTGGACCAGGTTGATGGTGTCGGTGTTCATTGAGTCTTCCCTTGAGCTACCTTCTCAGCAGACGGCGCAGTATCCAGACCACGTTCCCTACGGCGATCACCAAGGCGAGTACGCACAAAGCAGACCCCAGCACGGAGGAGGCGGCGAGGCCCACGCCGAGTCCTGCGTAGAAGGCGACCACGGCCAGAAAGAAGACGAAGCTGTGCGCGAGAACGGCCATCACCAGGCGAGCCATGCTTTACCGCCCGAACCGGGACAGCAGGGCATCCACTTCGTCGGCGTGCTCCAGGAATCGCTCCATCTGTCCTCGCAAGTCGGCGGAAGCGAGGTCGAAGTCGGCGTACTCCTCGCGGGGGGCCGTGGCCGTCTCCCCGAACCGGCCGACCGCGTCCTCGATCTTGGAGACGGCTTGGGCAACGCGCTCAGCCCCCGTCTGGATCACCGCGGCAACTGCAACCATGTCGTTAGTTATGGTCTCCCGGTTCCCCACGACGACGGTAGAGGCCGAAGCTTGCTCCAGGTTCGTCGCTGCTCGGCTCCCGCGCGGGTAGAGCACGAGGATCACAACGATGGCGAGCGTGATGTCCCGAACCCGCACGAGCGTAACGCCGCTGACTGGCATGTCGGTTGGTCCTTGTTGTTGCCTCGTTGTCATTGTCAACTCTTTGCTTGATGTGGGTTTGTGGGGCCGATCCGGATGGTGGCTGAGACACGAAAACGCCTCGTCGGTAAACCTGACGAAGCGTTGGCATCGGTTTGGGCGGCACCGGACGGCGCTGGCAACCACCCGACGCGTCCCAGGCGAATATAGCGTCTGTCCCTAGCGGTTCCACCGGATCAGGACCAAGGGATTTCCTAGCTAACTTTGGCCGGCATATCGATGACTATAACCTTATGGGCCGAGCTGATGACTGCCTCCAACTGATCGTGCAAGAACTGAGCGTTGGTGCCGTCCAGCCGATGGGGGCCCGGATCACCACGCGCAAATCCTCTCGATCGATTGGCATCACCATAGCGCTACTCCTCTGCACGGCGTCATCTACGGCAAGACAGACCTATCCGCAATTGGGAGTTCGGGCGCGCGTGAGAGGGAAAGTTTTCCATAACGTCGGCTGCATTACCCGCCGGGCTTTATCCGGTCCGGCACCTCCGGCACTTCAAGCGTTGCCAACTTTGCTTTCAACTCCGCCAGCAATTCCTTCATGGCCGTCGACCCGGCTGCCACGTCTGCAACGGTCAGGTCCAATTCCTGATACCGCGTTTTTATCAGTTCCACACCCTGGTCAACCCGCCCCGACAACTCCTCTATCTTTTCGGCAGTGCCAGCAATCCGCCCAGCGGCCTGGCGCAGATTGGTGGAAACGGCGGCCAGGTCACTGGATACCGTCTCCACGTTTTCCATCGTTCGGACCGCGCTGGTGGAGGCCGTGTCCAAGTTTCGGGTAATGGAGTTGACGCGAGGCCAGATTATCAGTAGCAGGATGATGGCGACCACGGCCAGGATGGTGAGGGCAATGCCCATTGTGGTGAGCGCGATGTCCCGAACCCGCACAAACGGAACGCCACTGACCGGCGTGTCGGTTGATCCTTGTCGTTGCTGCGTTGCCATTTTCAACTCCTTGCTTGATGTAGGACTGTAGCACCGGTACAGATAGTGCCGGGGTCGCGACATGTCCCTGTCGGTAACCCTGACAGGGCTCTGGCATCCGTTTGAATGGAGTTAGATGGGTTAGCTAAATCCCACACGCCCTGGGCGACTGGAGCACCTGCCCCTGTGGAGTCCGCCAGATCAAAGTCGGGAGGCTAACAAGGGAATGCACTTCATTCGGGACCTCCGCAGTTGAACGTGTGAGCACATAAGAACAAAGGCTTGCCAAGGCAAGAAATCTCTCCCTATTGCTCACCATCAGGTCAATTCCACCATTCCGGAGCAGGCCAACAAACAGGGTTGGCAGGGCCAGTTGACGGTCACAATCTCGTTATTACGTACCGTGTGTCAGCCGGCCTTCCCACTAACCAAGGCGCTCATACAGCCGACTCCCGGGAAAACCGGTAGCGTTACGGTATGAGCCGGCGCATTGGGCAATCCGCCGAAATTAACGAAGGCTCCAAAAAGGCGGCGCTATTGTAACAGATAATATGTGCGTTACAATCTGCTATGTCGTGCGTTCAACACCAATTGATGTGCGTTGGACTATGGTTGTCACGCGCCGGTTTTCCGGCTTCCGAGGGCTTCGCCTTTCCCCTCCGGGTTGGCTCGGATGCCCCGACATCAACTCTGCTGGGCATCTGGTCGGGCCGTTCTTTTTACCGTTCCGCCAAGCGGCGGCTTTCGGCTTCCGGGTGGACCCGGGTGCGTCCGGGAGCCGGTAGCTTCGCTGGCGTGATGGTCCAGAAGAAAAGCTGGCAGGCTGGTGGATGACGCCATGGGCGGAGAGGACTTTCCTCTCCGCGGCTCTACAGCGTGTTGACAAATTGAGACGGTACCCGTAAATCAGGTTCCCGGCTACTTCTGAGGAAGTCTCCGGGAGGGTTTTAAAAGGTAACTCTCTGTAACACTTTGGGCGTCTAGACCGCCGCTGGAATACGGTAGTCCGGCCTTGGGCCACGGCCCCTGCTCCCGTGGGAACTCGTCGCGGTGCCATCCGGCTGAACACACTTAGCTCAAGGCCCAGCCTGGGCTGGCAAGGCAAAGGGCAGGATGGCTGCTGTCGCCACCCGGTGGGCGCGGTCAGTACGTCCGGTGTGTAACCTGACCGCCATTCGCAGTGCCGGACGTAGGACCAGTTGCGCATGATGAAGGCGGCAGTCCAATCGGTGTGACCGTACAGGCCGCAATGCCGACACTGGAACACCGCTTGGCTCTCGCGGTTATCGGGGTGCCGGTCTCGCAGCGCGGGCAGGTCTGGGACGTGCCGTGCGGCGGGACGGAGACGGTGGGGATGCTGAGTTTGGCGGCTTCCTCCCGCAGGAGTGTGCCGAGGTGGCCGACGACCGACTCGGCGGGGCTCTCGTTGAGTTTGCGCTTGGCGGCAACGTTCTTGCCGGGCGCAGCGAGGGTGCCACGAGCGGACGCCTGCATATTGATGGAGCGAAGGCTTTCGACGGCGACCATCGTGGGCTGGGCTTCCAGCAGGATTTCGCGGATCTGGCGACGCATATTGAAGACCAATGCCGAGTGCGCATGGACCATGGGCCGCAGAACATGAACATCCTGCGGCAGATTGGACACAACCTGTTGAAAAACGAGACTACCCTGAAAGTCGGTATCCAGGGCAAACGTCTCAACGCCGGATGGGATGAGGATTACCTCCGCAAAGTCCTCCTCGGATAAGACGCGATTGCCCTGGTGTACGTTTTCCGTGAGACATGCCCCTGCGATGACAAACGAGATAGTCGAATAGCCCTGATCGCTTCACCAGAACCCATGCGAAGTCGGCTCACGCGTACCCATTTTGTCATCGTGAGGAACTCAGTCCGCCTCAGGCGGGTGGGACCTCGTCGCCCGAAGAAAGGCCACTGCGGCAACGGGATTGCCGCGTTTCGCTCGCAATGACGATTTGGCGGAAATTGGGTACGTGGGAGCGGTTCCCGGTCTTGCCGAATACCCGAAAATGTGATGAAATCCCCACTTGTGTGTGGTAACGCATCACCTGAATATTAGTAACACCCGCAAACGCGATCGGTAAAGTGCACCATGGTGGTTGACGATAACACGAAGAAGCTGGCGCAGGACTCTTTTTTGCACTGGTTGAACCCATCGCCGACATCGCCGCCGCGATGTTTTATGAGCGGCTGTTTGAGCTGGACCCGTGGGTGAAGTCTCTGTTCGTGTCCGATATGGCGGTGCAGGGCCGGCTACTGATGGAGACCATCGGCGCAGCGGTGGCCGGGCTGGACGACCTGCCGGCGCTGACGCCTATAGCGCAGGACCTGGGCGTGCGCCACGCCAGGTACGCGGTGCAGCCGGAACACTACGACACCGTGGGCGAGGTGCCGCTGTGGACGCTGGGTCAGGATTTGAGTGAAGAGTTCACCCCGGAGGTCCAGACGGCCTGGACGGAAGTCTATGGCCTGCTGGCCCAGGTGATGCAGGACTCCGCCGCCGTTTCCCAAGGGGCGGGTTAGCTCCCTAGAGATCTCACGCCACGCGCCTTCCTGAAAACCTCATGCTTACCCCAACCGAATACCCGTTCTTCTGCGGTCGCTGCAACGGACCGCGCCGCCCGTCTCTGACAACATCGCCCGCAGTCCGGGCGCTATCCGCTCCGGCCCCTCAAGCCTCCAGCGATCGGCGCCGGAGGGCGCCTTTGACCGCCTTTCGCTGCCACTGCCACTGATGCCATCGGCCATTGCTGACAACAAGACAACTAATTCCGGAACGTCATAGTCGAGGGCTTATGGACTCGCTCGACGCCAGCGCACGAGGAGACGATCCACAGCAAGTCGGATGGTTGAACCGCCGGAGTCCGACGCTTTTGGACCGGCTTGCCGAGCTCAGGGAAGCCGGTCTCCGCATCAGCGAAGACTTGGAGCTGAATGCCGTACTTCAAAAGGTCGCAGACGAGGCTCGAATGCTGGCCGATGCCCGGTATGGCGCGGTGCTGACATTCGACGAAGCCGGGCAGGTGCGTGACTTCGCCGTCTCGGGCCTCACTCCCGAAGAGATCGAGCGTATCGGGAGTTGGCCCAAGGCGTCGGGGCTACTGCGACACATCAGAGATGTCCAGAGACCTCTGCGGTTGTCCGAGGTCGCCCAACACAAGAAGGCCTCGGGCTTCCCCGACCATCACCCGCGGATGACGAGCCTGCTGGGAACGTCGATACGTCATAAGGGCAAGCCTATCGGCAACATCTATCTGACCAACAAGGTAAGAGGGACGGAGTTTTCCCCGGAAGATGAGGAAATCTTGGCCATGTTCGCCTCCCAAGCGGCGCTGGCCATCACCAACGCCCTCCGGTACCGGGAGGAGTCGCAGGCTCGGGCCAACCTCCAGGCATTGGTGGACATCTCCCCCGTGGGGGTGCTGATCTTCGACGGGAAGACCAGAGAGTTGCTGGCGAGGAACCCGGAGACGCTGCGCATCGTGCACGGTCATCACGCGCCAGGCCACAGCTTGCCGGAGATCCTCAGCGTGTTGACCTTCCGGCGTCCGGACGGTCGCGAGATAAAGATTGAAGAGCTCCCGACAGAGCGGGCGATACGCAATGGCGAGACGGTACGAGCCGAGGAGATCGTCATTCACCTCCCGGACGGCCGGGCGGTGAGCACAGTTGTTAGTGTCGCTCCCATCTTCTCAGAAGAGGGCGAGGTCGAGTCGGTGGTCGCCACCATGCAGGACATGACGCCGCTGGAAGAACTGCAGCGGCAGCGCGCCGAATTCCTCGGCCTGGTGAGCCAGGAACTGCGAACCCCATTGATGAGCATCAAAGGGTCCGCCGCCACCGCGCTGGGCTCATCGTTGCCGTTCAACCCTGACGAGACGCATCGTTTCTTCCGGATAATCGACGAGCAGGCCGACCGAATGAGCGATCTGATTGCCACCCTGCTCGATGTCACCCGGATCGAGGCGGGTATGCTGTCGGTCGCTCCAGAACCGACCGGCGTGGCGGACGTGGTCGATCAAGCCAGGGAAGCTTTCCGGCTCGCCGGCGGCAGAAACCGGATTTACGTCACCTTGCCGCCGGACCTGTCCAAGATGGCAGCGGACCAACCGCGAATTGTCCAGGTTCTGGGCAACCTGTTCGCTTATGCTGCCAAGAACTCGCCTGAGTCGTCCCCAATAACGGTCACCGCTTCGCATGAGGACTTCCATATTCTCATCGCCGTCGTGGACGAGGGCTGGGGTCTATCGCCGGAGCGCCTACCGCACTTGTTCAATAAGTCCTCTCGAACCGACGGCGACGCATCGGCCCTGATGTCGGAGGCATCGGGCCTGGGCCTCGCCATCTGCAAGGGAATAGTGGAGGCCCACGGGGGACGCATCTGGGCCGAGAGCGCAGGACCGGGCCTCGGCTCGCGGTTCATGTTCACGGTTCCAGCGGCCCAGGAGGTTCTCAGTGACCCCGCTGACGGTTCCAACCGGCTCCCCGGAGCCTCAGGGAAGCCCTTGGCGGAGCGGGCGCGTATTCTCGCGTTGGGAGACGACCCGCAGCTGCGGAGGCACGTTAATCGGACGCTCGCGGAGGCGGGCTGCGAAGCGGTCGTGACCGGTGACCTCCGGGAGGCGGCGCGTCTGATCGAAGCGGAGCAACCTCACCTCGTCCTGGTGGACCTGGCGTTGCCCGAAACCGACGGATTCACGCTGCTGCGGCTCATCTCAGACATCACCGATGCGCCGGTCATCTTCCTGTCCGTGCTTACTGAAGACCATGCTCTGGCCCGTCTCCTGAGCGCCGGGGCGGCCGACTATGTTGTCAAGCCCTTCTCGCCGGTGGAACTGGTGGCCCGGACCCAAGCCGCCCTGCGCAAGCGAGCGGCTGCCGATGATGCCCGGCCGCCGAGGTCTTACTCGTTGCGAGATTTGAAGATCGACTACGCGCAACGCCGTGTGACGGTCGCGGGCCGGCCGGCTCAGCTCACCCAGACCGAGTACAACCTCCTTGTGGAGCTCTCGGCCAACGCCGGGAGAGTGCTGCCCCACGATTATCTGCTGCAACGGGTCTGGGGGCTTGACTACTCGGGCAACCCCCGGCTGCTGCACGCTTTCATCAAGACACTCCGGCGCAAACTTGGCGACAACGCGAGGCACCCCCGCTACATCTTTACGGAATTTCGTGTGGGATACCGTATGCCCAAGGGGTAGCGTATCCGTTTGAAACGCGCGATAGGAGCGTTGTCAGGCGGAGGCGGGTTTCCGGGAGAAGCCCACCGGGGACGTGTCCCCGATTTCCAGGGTGCCGTTGCCGGTGAGCCGGCGCAACCGCCACAATTGGGATTGATGCGGCCAGCCCCGTTGCTCGGCGATGGCCTTTATTGGCTGCACCACCGCTCCCCACGCCTTTTCGCCGGCTTGCCGGCGGTGGCCTTTTGCCAGTTCTTCACGGGCGTTTATGAGGAGACGGCTACTGATTTGGAGATGATATTGCAAGTGGATACACCGCCAAATTTACGCAAAATCTTCGCAATTACAGCCTGGAAATTCGCTTCGTTTTCATTTCTATAAACAATAATGAACAGCCGCAAAATCATTGAGCCATTTCGGGAGGTCAACTCCGTTCTCTTGAAAGGAGTTGCCCCAGATGAAACAAGAGGCTTGATGACCATGCGCCGAAGGCAACGACCAATTTCCAAAGGAGGCCACCCATTTGGAAGGCGGCGGAAGACCATCGAGGTGACATAGACGCTAAGCACGGCGGAGTCCAACTCTTGGCGGGGCCGAACTCCACCGTGGCGGCTGGGATCCCGACGCCGTAGGGCCTCGGGGCCCAACTGCCATACGATACCCGCTGGCTCTCCTTGCTGTCAAAGGCAGGGCGGGGGCCATTCGCGGGCTATCGGTCCGATCTCCCCCTTCCCGTCATTGCCTGCTTTTTGACGGGAAGGCGAGGCGTGAGCCCGGCTGTGCTGTCTTTTCCTCGCATCGACCGTGCGTCTCTGCGTGGATGCGGACGCGAACTTGAAGAAGCCATGGCGAGGGGCATCCGCCCCCAGGAACCCTGTAACCTTTGCCCTGTTTGCGGGGATAGCAGCTCTGCTAATCGCCGGAATAACGCTGGCCGTGGTCACCGGGGCTGCCGCGTCAGTAAACGCGCAGACGGTCGATTACGACGCGGACGACGACGGCCTCATTGAGGTTGGCTCCCTGGCCCAGCTCAACGCCATCCGCTGGGACCTGGACGGCAACGGCGAGCCGACGGCCGCCAACGCCACCGACTACGCCGCCGCCTTCCCCACTCCCCTGACCGCCACCGCCACCGTTACCGCCATGGGCTGCCCCACGGGCGACCACGACGGCGACTCCAACACGCCGGCGCGCACGGGCTGCGCCGGCTACGAGCTGACCGCCGACCTGGACTTCGACGAGAACGGCGACGGCGACCGGGACGACACCTACAACACCGGGTCGGGCTGGAGCCCCATCGGCGATGATTCCAACCAATTCAACGCGACCTTCGAGGGCAACGGCCACGAAATCGCCAACCTGTTTATCAGCGCGCCGCTCAATACCGTTTACCTCGGGCTTTTCGGCCACGCGGGTTCCTCCGCGGTCATCCGCAACCTGGGCCTGACGGATGTCAACGTCACCGCCTTCTCCGCGAGCGGTCAGTACATCGGCGGGCTGGTGGGGCGGAACAGGGGCACTGTAACCTCCAGCTATGCCACGGGCAGCGTCTCCGGCGGCCGCCAAGTCGGCGGGATGGTCGGGGAAAACTTCCAAACCAGCCTCACCGTGCGGGGCAGCGTCACCGCCAGCTACTCCGCGGTCGACGTCACCGGCGGCGTCGGACCCGTCGGCGGACTGGTCGGAGACAACGGAGGCTTGGTCCACACCAGCTACGCCACGGGCGACGTCACCGGCCGATCAGCAAGTTCAGTCGGCGGGCTGGTGGGGAGAAGCGACGAGTTGATCATCGCCAGCTACGCCACGGGCAGCGTCACCGTAGGCAGATACTCCGACGACGTTGGCGGGCTGCTCGGGCAGAATGATTTTGGCAGAGTCGTCGCCAGCTACGCCACGGGCACCATCTCAAGCGGCGATGAAAACATCGGCGGGCTGGTCGGGGAAAGTCAAAACGGCAACGTCACCAACAGCTACTACGACGGGAGCGCCTCGGTCCGTACCTTCGGCATCGGCTCGGACGACAGCGACAACGACAACGTGGCCGACAGCGGCGAGACCAACAGCCTGCCGGGCAAGACTGCGGCAGAGCTGCGCTCTCCCACGGCCTATGGGACGGGCTCGGACATCTACGCCGGCTGGAACGTGGACCTGGACAATGCCGATGATGACGATAACCTTGCAAGCGGCGGGGACGACCCGTGGGACTTCGGCACGTCCACGCAGTACCCGGCGCTGAAGGTGGACTTCAACGGCGACAGCACCGCCACCTGGCAGGAGTTCGGACCACAAGCGTCGGCGACACCCATCGACTACGACGCCGACGACGACGGGCTCATCGACGTGGACAGCCTGGCCAAGCTCAACGCCATCCGCTGGGACCTGGACGGCGACGGACTGTCGGGCAATGCCGGCTACCTGACGGCGTATCCAACGTCCCACGTGGTGCAGGGCAGATCCACCATGGGCTGTCCGTCGGGCTGCTCCGGCTACGAGCTGACCGCCGACCTGGACTTCGGCTTTGTGGACGTGGACGCCGATGGGGACATCGACGCCGACGACTTTGACGCCGACGACAGTGGCACCGTGGAGGCTGACGAGCAGCCGGCCGGCTGGGCCTACTGGAACGCTGGCGAGGGCTGGGATCCCATCGGCGATGACTCCAACCGATTCAACGCAATCTTCGAGGGCAACGGCCAAGTCATCGCCAACCTGTTTATCGACAGCGACGCGAGTTACGTTGGGCTGTTCGGCCACGCGGGTTCCGCCGCTATCATCCGCAACCTGGGCCTGACGGATGTCAGCGTCTCCGCCGGCGACCGCGTCGGCGGGCTGGTGGGGATGAACCGGGGCACGGTCACCGTCGGTTATGCTACGGGCAGCGTCTCGGGCGGCGGACTAGCGGACTCCGTCGGCGGTCTGGTCGGGTACAACACAGGCAGCGTCTCCGCCAGCTACGTCACGGTCAGCGTCTCCGGCGGCGACTTTTCCAGCAGCATCGGCGGGCTGGTCGGGTGGAACCAGGGCACGGTCACCGCCAGCTACGCCACGGGCAGCGTCTCCGGCGGCAGCTCGGCCAGCGGCATCGGCGGGCTAGTTGGGAGGAACCTGAATACGGTCACCGCCAGTTACGCCACGGGCCGCGTCTCGGGCGGCGGCAGTAACGTCGGCGGGCTGGTCGGGTGGAACGAGGGTACGGTCACCGCCAGCTACTGGGATACGCAGACCTCCGGTCAGTCCGGCAGCGACGGCAAGACCACCGCACAACTGCGCCAGCCCACCGGCTACACCGGCATCTACGGTGGCTGGAACGTAAGCATCGATGGGGCCAGCGGCGGGGACGACCCGTGGGACTTCGGCACGTCCACGCAGTACCCGGCGCTGAAGGCGGACTTCAACAACGACGGCACGGCCACCTGGCAGGAGTTCGGCCCACAAGCGGCATCGCCCAGCGACTACGACGCGGACGACGACGGGCTGATCGATGTGGACAGCCTGGCGAGGCTCAACGCCATGCGCTGGGACCTGGACGGCGACGGAGTTTCAAGCGACGCCGGCTACCTGGCGGCGTATCCGTCGCAGCCCGCGGTGCAGGGCAGGCCCAACGTGGGCTGTCCGTCGGGCTGCCTGGGCTACGAGCTGACCGCCGACCTGGACTTCGACACCAACGGCAGCGGGAGCGCGGACTCCGGCGACGCCTACTGGAATTCCGGGGAGGGCTGGAGTCCCATCGGCGATAGCTCCAACCAATTCAACGCCACCTTCGAGGGCAACGGCCACGTCATCGCCAACCTGTTCATCGACCGTGACGCCACGGATAACGTCGGGCTGTTCGGCTACGCGGGTTCCTCGTCGGTCATCCGCAACCTGGGGCTGACGGGCGTCAGGGTATCCGGCCGCAACTGGGTCGGCGGGCTGGTGGGGTGGAACCATGGCAGCGTCAGCGCTAGTTACGTCACGGGCATCGTCTCCGGCAGCGGCTCCGTCGGCGGGCTGGTGGGGAACAACCAGAACAACGTCAGCGCCAGTTACTCTACAGGCAGCGTTTCCGGTAGCAGCTCCGTCGGCGGGCTGGTGGGGCGGAGTCGGGGCACGGTCACCGCCGGTTACGCCACCGGCAGCGTCTCCGGCAGCGGCGACGTCGGCGGGCTGGTCGGTTGGAACTTCTCTGGCACAATCACCGCCGGTTATGCCACGGGCAGCGTTTCCGGCAGCAGCGACGTCGGCGGGCTGGTGGGGAAAGACAGCGGCACGGTTACCAACAGCTACTGGGACATGGAGACCTCCGGTCAGTCCACCAGCGCCGCCGGCGCGCGCCAGACCACCGCCGAGCTGCAAAGCCCGCTCCAGACCGACGGGTACGCCGGCATCTACGCCAACTGGAACGTCAGCATAGACGGAGACGCCATCGCTGACGACCCGTGGGACTTCGGCACGCCCAGCCAGTACCCGGCGCTGAAGGTGGACTTCAACAACGACGGCACGGCCACCTGGCAGGAGTTCGGCCCGCAACGGCCCATCGACAACGACGCGGACGACGACGGGCTTATCGAGGTGGACAGCCTGGCGCAACTCAACGCCATCCGCTGGGACCTGGACGGCGACGGCGCGGCGGACGCCGCCGCCAACGCCGGGGCCCACGCCGCGGCCTTCGGACACCCAGCAGCGAATGCCTGCGCCTACGATCACGACGGCAACACCAACACCCCCAACCGCTGCATCGGCTACGAACTGACCGCCAACCTGGACTTTGACGAGAACGACGACGGCCACCGGAACGACACCTATAACACCGGGTCGGGCTGGCAGCCCATCGGCGACGGGACCACCCAATTCACCGCTGTCTTCGAGGGCAACGGCCACACCATCGCCAACCTGTTCATCGCCCGCAGCGGCACGGATAACGTTGGGCTGTTCGGCTACGCGGGTTCATCAGCGGTCATCCGCAACCTGGGGCTGCCGGGCGTCAGCGTTACGGGCTCCAGCGCCGTCGGCGGGCTGGCGGGGCGGAGCGCGGGGAGCGTTACCACCAGCTACGCCACGGGCAGCGTCTCCGGCCTCCGCGACGTCGGCGGGCTGGTTGGGTGGAGCGACGGCAGCATCACCGCCAGCTACGTTGCGGGCAGCGTCTCTGGCACTTTCAGAGCCGGCGGGCTGGTGGGCAGGAACGAGGGCCGCGTCACCGCCGGCTACGCCACGGGCAGCGTTTCCGGCCGGAACTTCGTCGGCGGGCTGGTCGGGAGCAACCACGTATCGGGAAGCAGCGTCACCGCCAGCTACGCCGCAGCCAGCGTCTCCGGCGGCACCCTCGGCGTCGGCGGGCTGGTCGGGGGCAACAGCGGCACGGTCGCCGACGGCCACTACGACGAGAGCATCTCGGGCCGCGCCTTCGGCATCGGCTCGGACGACGGCAACGGCAACAACGCGGAAGATGGCGGCGAGACCAACCGCCTGCGGGGCCAGACCACCGCCGAGCTGCAAAGCCCGCTCCAGGCCGACGGGTACGCCGGCATCTACGCCAACTGGAACGTGAGCATTGACGGGGACACCACCGCCGACGACCCGTGGGACTTCGGCACGGCCACCCAGTACCCGGCGCTGAAGGTGGACTTCAACAACGACGGCACGGCCACCTGGCAGGAGTTCGGCGAGCAAACGGACCGGCTCAACGACTACGACAGCGACAACGACGGGCTGATCGACGTGGACAGCCTGGCCAAGCTCAACGCCATGCGCTGGGACCTGGACGGCGACGGCGCGCCGGCCGCCGCCAACGCCGCCGACTACGCCGCCGCCTTCCCCGACCGGCGGCCGGGCATGGGCTGCCCGTCGGGCTGCGCCGGCTACGAGCTGACCGCCGACCTGGACTTCGACGAGGATAGGGACAGTACGAGAAACGACACCTACAACACCGGGTCAGGCTGGCAGCCCATCGGTGACCAGTCCAACCAATTCACCGCTACCTTCGAGGGCAACGGCCATACCATCGCCAACCTGTTCATCGACCGCATCACCACGGACAACGTCGGGCTGTTCGGCTACGCGGGTTCCGCCGCGAGCATCCGCAACCTGGGGCTTACGGATGCCAGCGTCTCCGGCCGATACCAAGTCGGCGGACTGGTCGGGTGGAACGACGGCAGCGTCACCGCTAGCTACGCCACGGGCAGCGTTTCCGGCGCCATTTCCGTCGGCGGGCTGGTCGGGTACAACTTCCTCAGCATCACCGCCAGCTATGCTACCGGCAGCGTCACCGGCGGCAGTAACACCGTCGGCGGGCTGGTCGGGTGGAACCAGGGCACGGTCACCGCCAGCTACGCCACCGGCAGCGTCACCAGCGCCAGGCAAGCCGGCGGTCTGGTGGGAGAAAACAGCGGCACCGTCACCGCCAGCTACGCCACGGGCACCGTCACCGCCGACAGGGAAGCCGGCGGTCTGGTGGGAGAAAACAGCGGCACCGTCACCAACAGCTATTGGGACACGGAGTCCTCGGGCCATTCGACCAGCGCCGCCGGTGGGGGCAAGACCACCGCCGAGCTGCGCCAGCCCACCGGCTACACCGGCATCTACGCGGACTGGATCGACCTGGACGGTGACGACAGCGTTGACGCCACGACGTACTGGGACTTCGGCGGGGCCACCCAGTACCCGGCGCTGAAGGTGGACTTCAACAACGACGGCGCCGCCACCTGGCAGGAGTTCGGCCCACAGATGACGGGGAGCAGCGACTACGACGCCGACAACGATGGGCTGATTGAGGTGGACACCCTGGCGCGGCTCAACGCCATCCGCTGGGACCTGGACGGCGACGGCGCGTCAAACGACGCCGGCTACCTGGCGGCGTATCCATCGTCCCACGTGGTGCAGGGCCGGGCCACCGCGGGCTGCCCGTCGGGCTGCGTCGGCTACGAGCTGACCGCCGACCTGGACTTCGACACCAACGACAGCGGGAGCGCCGACTCCGGCGATGACTACTGGAACACGGGCGCCGGCTGGGAGCCCATCGGCGCGTTCAGCAACGACCAGGACGACACCAACGACCCGGCGTTCACCGCCGTCTTCGAGGGCAACGGCCACGTCATCGCTAACCTGTTCATCGACCGCGACGCTACGGAATACTCCGAAATCTTCGGTTACGGACTGTTGGGCCACGCGGGTTCCTCTTCGGTCATCCGCAACCTGGGGCTGACGGGTATCAGCGTCTCGGGCACAAACGATGTTGGCGGGCTGGCCGGGAGGAACTTAGGCAGCATCGCCGCTAGCTACGCCACGGGCAGCGTCACGAGCCAACGCGATGTCGGCGGGCTGGTCGGGGACAACCGGGGCAACGTCACTGCCAGCTACTTCACGGGCAGCGTCTCCGGCAGAGAGAACGCCGGTGGGCTGGCCGGGTGGAGCTTGGGCACGGTCACCGCCAGCTACTCCACGGGCAGCGTCTCCGGCCGCAACCTCGTCGGCGGGCTGGTTGGATGGAGCGACGGCAGCGTCACCGCCAGCTACGCCACGGGCAGCGTCTCCGGCAGGCTCTTCGTCGGCGGGCTGGTGGGAAGGAACCAGGGCACGGTCACCGCCAGCTACGCCACGGGCAGCGTCTCCGGCGACAATAAAGTCGGCGGGCTGGTCGGGGACAACGACACCGGCACAATTAACAACAGCTACTACGACGGGAATACCTCGGGCCGCACCTTCGGCATCGGCGCGGACGATGAAAACAACAACAACCTGGTCGATGGCAGCGAGACAAACAATCTGCTGGGCAAGACCACCGCGGATCTGCAAGGCCCGCTCCAGGCCGACGGGTACGCGGGCATCTACGCCGGCTGGAACGTGGACATAGACGGGGACAGCGCTGCCGACGACCCGTGGGACTTCGGCGGGTCCCGGGAGTACCCGGCGCTGAAGGTGGACTTCAACGGCGACAGCACCGCCACCTGGCAGGAGTTCGGACCACAAGCGTCGGCGACGCCCATCGACTACGACGCCGACGACGACGGGCTCATCGACGTGGACAGCCTGGCCAAGCTCAACGCCATGCGCTGGGACCTGAACGGCGACGGCGCATCAAGCGACGCTGGATACCTGGCGGTGTATCCAACGTCCCACGCGGTGCAGGGCCGGGCCACCATGGGCTGTCCGTCGGGCTGCGCTGGCTACGAGTTGACCGGGGACCTGGACTTTGACGAGAACAGCGACAGTACGAGAAACGACACCTACAACACCGGCACGGGCTGGGAGCCCATCGGCGCGTACAGCAACGACGGCAACGACGCCAACGATTTCGCGTTCACCGCCGTCTTCGAGGGCAACGGCCACGTCATCGCCAACCTGTTCATCGACCGCAGCGCCACGCAATACCTCGCGCAGTTCGGCCACGGACTGTTCGGCTACGCGGGTTCCTCCGCGGTCATCCGCAACCTGGGGCTGACGGGCGTCAGCGTCTCGGGCGGAAGCGACGTCGGCGGGCTGGTGGGGAGGAACGAGGGCAGCGTCACCGCCAGCTACGCCGCGGGCAGCGTCGCCGGCATCCGCGATGTTGGCGGGCTGGTCGGGCACCATGAGGGCACGGTCACTGCCAGCTACGCCACAGGCAGCGTCTCCGGCAGAGGGGGCGGCCTCAATATCGGCGGGCTGGTGGGAGAAAACCGAGGCAGCGTCGCCGAAAGCTACGCCGCCGTCAGTGTTTCCAGCGGCAACTCCGCCGGCGGGCTGGTCGGGTGGAACCGGAGCACAGTCACCGCCAGCTACGCCACCGGCAGCGTCTCCGGCGGCCGCGAAGTCGGCGGGCTGGTCGGGAAGAACGACGGCAGCATCGCCGCCGGCCACGCCACGGGCAGCGTCGCCGGCGGCGACAGCGGCCTCAATATCGGCGGGCTGGTCGGGTGGAACCGGAGCACGGTCACCGCCAGTTACTCCACTGGCAGCGTCACCGGAGGCAACGCCAGCTACCACGTCGGCGGGCTGGCCGGGGACAACAGCGGCACGATTACCGCCAGCTACCACGACGGGGATACCTCGGGCCATCCGTTCGGCATCGGCGCGGACGACAGCAACAGCGACAACGTAAAAGATCCCGGCGAGACCAACAGCCTGCCGGGCAAGACCACCGCCGAGCTGCGCACTCCCACCGACTACACCGGCATCTACGCGGACTGGAACGACCTGGACGGTGACGACAGCGTTGACGCCACGACGTACTGGGACTTCGGCGGGGCCACCCAGTACCCGGCGCTGAAGGTGGACTTCAACAACGACGGCGCCGCCACCTGGCAGGAGTTCGGCCCACAGATGACGGGGAGCAGCGACTACGACGCCGACAACGATGGGCTGATTGAGGTGGACACCCTGGCGCGGCTCAACGCCATCCGCTGGGACCTGGACGGCGACGGCACATCCAGCAACGCCGGCTACCTGGCGGCCTATCCATCGGCGCACGTGGTGCAGGGCCGGAACCTGGGCTGTCCGTCGGGCTGCGCCGGCTACGAGTTGGCCGCCGGCCTGGACTTTGATACCAACGGCAACAGGCGCGCGGACTCCGGCGATGACTACTGGAACACGGGCGCGGGCTGGCAGCCCATCGGCGACGAAAACGCTCCCTTTACCGTCACCTTCCGGGGCAACGGCAAGGTCATCGTCAACCTGTTCATCAACCGTGGCAGCACGGATAACGTCGGGCTGTTCGGCTACACGGGTTCCGCCGCGGTCATCCGCAACCTGGGGCTGACGGGCGTCAGCGTCACGGGCCGGAACGACGTTGGCGGGCTGGTGGGAATGAACCTGGGCCTGGTTGCCGCCAGCTACGTCACGGGCAGCGTTTCCGGCTACGACCACGTCGGCGGGCTGGTCGGAGACAACTCCGGGGACGGCATGATCACCGCCAGCTACGCTACGGGCGGCGTTTCCGGACGGCAGGTCGTCGGCGGGCTGGTGGGACAAAACTACAATGGCAGCGTCACCGCCAGCTACGCCACGGCTAGCGTCTCCGGCCGAGCGGTCGGCGGCGGACTGGTCGGGGGCAACTACGGGGACGGCAGCATCACCGCCAGCTACGCCACGGGCAGCGTCTCCGGCGACAGCCTCCTCGGCGGGCTGGTCGGCCAGCAGTTGCAGCAGGGCGCCGCTACCAACAGCTACTGGGACACAGAGACCTCCGGTCAGTCCGGCAGCGCCGCCGGCGCGGGCCACACCACCGCCGAGCTGCGCGCGCCCACCGACTACGCCGGCATCTACGATGACTGGAACGACCTGGACGATGACAACAGCGTTGATGACACGACGTACTGGGACTTCGGCACGGCCACGCAGTACCCGGTGCTGAAGGTAGACTTCAACAACGACGGCACGGCCACCTGGCAGGAGTTCGGCAAGCAGCGGAGACCGGATCAGGTGCGCAACCTGTCAGCCACCCGGAGTGCGACGGCGCTGGAGGTCACCTGGGACCCGCCGGCGGACGTCACACCCTCGGAATACCAGTACCGGGTGAGCCAGGACGGCGGGGCAACCTGGGGCGCGTGGATGAACACCGCCAACGCGAGCCACACCATCGACAACCCGCCCGCCGCGACCAACTACGCCGTGGAGGTGCGCCTCCCGGGCGATACCGAGCACGGGCCGGGCCAGTCCGCCCGCATCGGCCCGCCGGGGATGCCGGGGAACCTGGCGCTGACGCCGCGGAACATGGAGATTCTGGCCAGATGGCGAGCGCCGTTGTCCAACGGCGGCTCGGCCATCACCGCCTACCTGGTGGAGCGAGACGACGGCGCCGGCGGCAGCTTCACCGACGCCGGCCACACCGGCACGGCAACGATGGCGACCATCACCGGCCTGGCCAACAGCCAGGGCTACCGGGTGCGGGTGGCCGCCCGGAACGTCATGGGCGTCAGCGCCTACACCATGGCGGAGACGACGCGGCCCTCCGAGCTGCCCTTCGTCTCCATCGCCCCCGGCGCCTCCCCCGTCACCGAGGGAACCGCCGCCAAGTTCACCATTATGGCCAATGGCGCGCTGTCCGCCGACCTTGTGGTGACCGTCGCCGTCTCCGGCGGCGCGGAATTCGGCGTCGGCCAGGAGACCCGGACCGTAACCCTTACGCCGGAGGCGCCCGTCACGGTGCTGGAGGTTCCCACCACGGACGATACCAAAGCGAAATCCGCCGACGACGTGACCGTAGAGGTCCAGTCCGGCACTCGGTACAACGCCGGCGCCCACAACAGCGCCTCGGTTCGGATCAACGACGACGACGGCGGCCTCAACGCCCCGGCCGACTTCCGGGCCATACCGGGCCTACGGGTTTTTGGGCCAGACAATACGGAGTCGGGCCCCAAGGTGGACCTCTCCTGGGCTGCGCCGCCCGGCAGCGCCGCAATCACCGGCTACGAGTTGCAGGAGAGCACTCAGGCGGACTTCCCTACCTCCGGCCAAGCCACCTACACCAAGAGGCTGGCCGCAAGCAGCGCCAGCTACGAGGCAATCCAGGGAGAGTCCGATGCTGTCAGTGAGGACAACAACCTGCATCCGAACCTGGCGCTAAGGCGGACCAACTATTTCAGGATCAGGGCGTTTACCGGGCCAGCAGACGCCCGGGTATTTGGCCCCTGGTCGCCGACCCTGCTCGTCAGGCCGTCCAAGTTCGCCGATGCGGATATCGATACCTCCAGCGAGGTCGATGGCGAGGTTTATCCGCCCGGCCCCGCCGCGCCCGTCATCGTCGTTCCCGGCGACCAGGCCCTTGTCGTGTACTGGGGCATCCCGTCAGACGTGGGCGGGAACACCATCGTCGCCTACGACTTGCAGCGCCGACAGGGTGGCGATAGCGGCTGGACGACGGTGGCGAATGCGTGGACCTACGGCAGCGGCACGCTGTCCTATGAGCTTGACTACCTGCCCGACGGCGAGACCTACGAGGTGCGGGTGCGCGCCGACAGCGTGGTGACCGCCAACTCCTGCGCGGCCATGGGAGACCTGGGCCAGGGAGATGCCCCAGCCAACCTGGAAAAGTGCCTTTGGGCCAAGGGCGCGTGGTCGGCCATCACCACTGTCACGGACTATGATACGGACGAGGACCGCCTCATCGAGGTGGACAGCCTGGCCAAGCTCGACGCCATGCGCTGGGACCGGAACGGCGACGGAGCGGTGGACGACACCACCGACGCCACTGCCGTAACGGGCTACGCCGCCGCCTTCCCCAACCGGCTGGCGGGCATGGGCTGCGCCCACGACGACGACAACGACCCCGGTACGGCGACCGTGCTGGCGCCCTGCCTGGGCTACGAGCTGACGGCGGCCCTGGACTTCGACACCGGCACGGCCGGCGTCCGTACTGACGACGACTACCACGACGGCGGCAAAGGCTGGAACCCCATCGGCGACGGCAGCGCCCCCTACACCGGCCAGTTCCACGGGCGCGGTCACACCATCGCCAATCTGTTCATCAACCGGGGCAGCGCCAACGACGTCGGACTCTTTGGCGCTTTAGAGACCTCGACCGTCAGCAACCTCCGGCTGACCGGCGTGAACGTCACGGGCGCCACGAGGGTGGGCGCGCTGGCTGGCCGGAGCCGGCGCGAAGACAGCGTCAGCGCCATCGCCGTCTCCGGCAGCGTGAGCGGATCATCCGAGGTGGGCGGCCTGGTCGGCAAGATCGACAAGGGGACCGTGGCTGCCAGCTATGCCGCCGTGGCTGTGTCCGCCACCGGAGGCGACGCCGGCGGACTGGTGGGCGAGAGCCAGGATGGCGACATCCGCGCCAGCTACGCCACCAGAGCCGTCAGCGGCGGCAGCGGACTGGGCGGGCTGGTCGGCCGGCTGGCCGGAGGGAGCGTCACCGCCAGCTTCTCCACCGGAGCGGTCAGCGGCAGCGGCGCCAACGTCGGCGGGCTGGTCGGGCTGGCGTCCGACTCGCCCACCGTCGCCGATAGCTACTGGGACACTGAGACCAGCGGCCGCGCCGTCGGCGTCGGTTCCGACGATACCGACGGCTCCGGCGCGATAGACGGCGCGGAGACCGAAACGACCGGCGTCACCGGCCAAACCACCGCCGGTCTGCGCGGCCCGCTCCAGACGGCCGGGTACGCCGGCATCTACGCCAACTGGAACGTCAGCATAGACGGGGATACCACCGACGACGACCCGTGGGACTTCGGCCTGGCCCACAACTACCCGGCGCTGAAGGTGGACTTCGATGGCAACGGCACGGCCACCTGGGAGGAGTTCGGCTTGCAGCGAGAGCCGGGGCCGGTGCAGACCCTGAACGCGACGCGCAACGCCGACGGCGACATCGTGATTACCTGGACCGCGCCGGACGATTTCGGCAGCGTCCCGGCCGCCCAGGCTACTTATGAGTACCGCGTCAGCGCCGACGGCGGCGCGACCTGGGGCAATTGGACTGCCACGGATACCGCTACTCCCACCAGCCACACCATCGAAGACCCGGAGGCAGGCGTCGGCTACACCCTAGAGGTCCAGGTCGCCAGCGCCGCCGCCCACTCGCCCAGCGACGTGCGCGGACTGGCTCCGCCAGGCGCGCCCAGCATCACCAGCCTCACGGTGGATACCAACGTGGCCGGCAGGGTCACGGTGGCCTGGAGCGCGCCGGCCGACAACGGCGGCTTCGCCATCACCGGCTACGCGGTGGAGCACAGCGCCGACGGGAGCGCCTGGACCGCCTGGACCAGGCCCGGGACCGAGGATGCCACCAGCACCACGACGACGGTCACCGGGCTTCCCGGCGTGAGCCGCCAGTTCCGGGTGGCGGCGGAGAACCTCATGGGCCGCGGCCCGTACTCCATGCCCTCTACGCCCGACTCCGCAACCCCGCTGGAGCCGGTCCTCACCATCGCCGTGGTCGCCGGAGACGAAACGATAACCGAGGGCGGGAACGCCGAGTTCACAGTCACCGCCAGTCCCCGGGCTTCCTCCGCATCCCTGGACGTGCTGATAAATCTCTCCGGGGGAGCGGACTTCGGCGTGGCCGACGGCGACCAGACCTTCCAGCTCGACCTGAGCGGCAGCAGCGGCGACAGCAGCAGCAGCGCAAACTTCAGCATCACCACCAGCGCCGACGTGGTGGACGATCCCGATGCCACCCTTACCCTCACCCTGCAAGACACCGCCGCCTACGCCGTGGGCGAAACGGACAGCGCCCAGGTTGCGGTGCAGGACAACGACGCGCGGCCCGGAGCCGCCTCGATCCAGTCCGTCGTCCCCGGCGGGTGGCAGTTGACCGTGAACTGGACCGCGCCCGCCGACCCCGGCTACAGCGACGGCTCCGACGAAAGCCATACCGACAACGCCGTCACCGCCTACGACGTGCGTCACATCCGGAGCGACGCCGCCGACAAGACGGACGACGACGCCTGGACCGTTACGGAGGACGCCTGGCAGACGGGCGGCGGCGACTTGACCTATACCATCGGCGGCCTGACCGCCGGGACCCAGTACGACGTCCAGGTGAGGGCCGTCACCCAGGCCGGCGAGGGCGACTGGTCCGATACCACTACCGGTACCTCGGTGGCGGGAGATGCGATGACCGTGACCCTGACGCCGAGGGTCGGCCAACTGCGGGTGGACTGGAACGCCGTAGCCCAGGCTACGGGCTACGTGGTGCAGTGGCGGACCGGCGGGCAGCAGTACCTCGCTACCGGCACGGAGCGGCGCCACGTCATCACCGACGGCACCACCACCACCTACACCATCACCAGTCTGACGCCGGGGACGCGGTACTGGGTGCAGGTTACTCCCACCCGCAGCGGCCAGCCGGACGGCGCTCCCTCGGAAGCCAACGCCGTGGCGCAATACCTGGCCCCGGGCCAGGTGCAGAACGTGTCGGTTACGGCGCAACCGGGAGCCCTCAGCGTGGCCTGGGACCGGGTGAATGACGCTGACGGCTACAAGGTGCAGTGGAAGTCAGGCAGCGAGGACTACGCTGAGAGCCGCCAGGCTGCCCTCGACGGCCGGAACATCACCGGCCACACCATCCGCGGCCTGCTGCCCGGCGTCGAGTACAGCGTCCGCGTCATCGCCACCAGGAACCACGCCGCCGCCGACGGGCCACCCTCGGCGGAGGCGACGGGCACGCCCAATGGTGTCGCGCCCGCAGACATACCCCACACCTGGGACCTCCTTCCCAGCGATCTCGGCGCGGGCAAAAGCTTCCGCCTGCTGTTCGTCACCTCGGCGACGCGGGAGGCCACCTCCAGCGATATCTCGGACTACAACACCTTCGTCCAGAACGCGGCCAAGGCCGACGGTGTGGACGCCGTCCTGAAGGGCTTCCGCACCCAGTTCAAGGTCCTGGGCTGCACCGAGACGACCGACGCCAACGCCAACACGGGCACCACCTTCACCGCCCAGGACAAGGGCCTGCCCATCTACTGGGTGAACGGCGAGAAGGTCGCCGACGACTACCAAGACTTCTACGATGACAGTTGGAACTCCAACGAGCCGCGCAACCAACTGGGGCAGACCTTCACCGGCAATGTTGAAGTCTGGACCGGCTGCGGGAATGACGGGACGGAAGCCTTCGACGGCGTCCCGTCCCGGGCCTTGGGAGGGCCGCACACCGATAACGAGGTCAGGTCGGCCGACCCCAAACACAAAGACCGGACGATCAGCGGCATCAACAAACCCCGGGACGAGCAGAGGCGCCTCTACGCCCTGTCGCCGGTGCTGACGGTGGACGGAGCGCCGCCGGGCCTGCCCGGCCAGCCGAGGGTGACGCGGACCGCCGACGCCGCCGGGGCCACCGCCACCGTGACCTGGGATGCCCCCAGCGACAGCGGTTCCTCGGCCATCACCGGCTACAACGTGCAGTACCGCGAGATACAGAGCGGCACGTGCGGCCAGTCTGGCGTGGTCTTCACCGATTGGACGGATGTTTCCCACACCGGCACGGACGCCACGGCTACCATCTCCATGCTGGCGCACAGCTCCCACTACCAGGTGCAGGTGCGGGCGGTGAACGGCCCCGACGAGGGCGACGCGGGCATCTGGTCGGCGGTGGCCGGCTTCGATACTCCCCACGGCCCGCCCACCGGGGTCATGGGACAGGCCGGCAATTCCGGCGCGGCGGCCCTGAGCTGGACGGCGCCCGGCGTGGGCAACGCCTGCAACACCGACATCGACCGCTACGTGGTGGAGTACGACGACGACAATAACTTCGCCGCCGACACTGCGGACACCACCCCGCCGCAGACGGCGCAGACCGCGGACGGCGACACGACCACCCTGACCATCAGCGGCCTGACCGCCGGGACGCCATACTTCTTCCGGGTGCGGGCGGTGAACGCCGTGGGCCAGGGAGCATCCTCAACTGCGGTCAGCGTCACCCCGTCGGACGCGAACACCCCGGCCATCTCCATAGCGGCGGTCAACGCCCTGGAACTGGAGGGCGACGGCGCCGGGTTCACGATCACCAGCAGCCTGGCCGCGCCGGCCGGGGGGCTGAGCGTGACGGTCAACATCGCCGGCGGCGACAGCTTCGTCGCCGTCGGCGACCGGGGCGATCAGATGGTCACCATCGCGGCGGGACAGACCAGCGTGACGCACTCGGTCCCCACTACCAGCACGTATTCAGAAACGCCGCCGGCCACGGCCAACGCCGCCGTTACCGCCACCGTGCCGGCGGCCAGCGGCTACACCGTGCACGCCACCGAGGGCAGCGCGGCGGTCACCGTCGTCCACCGCTCCGGGACCACGGACTCCGCCTTCCCGACGGTGGGGGACATCAGCGCCAGCCGCTCGAATGATGTCCAGAACCGGGTGACCATTCAATGGGACGCGCCCAGCGGCCAGACCGCCCTGGGATACCACATTCAGCAGGCCACCGACGCGGCCTTCACCGCCGGCGTCGAAGACTTCCTGCAAACCGATGACAACTGGGATGTTGACAACAACTCGCGCTACTTCCGCGTGCGCCCGGTGTACGCCGGCCGCGCCGGAATCTGGTCGGGGACGCTCCAGGTTTCGCCGCAGTCCAGCGCAGCTCCGGAAAAGCCCGCCGCTCCCACCATTACCCCGGAAGGCGACGGCAAGTTGAGAGTGACCTGGACTGCTCCCGCCGACAACGGCAACACTATCACCAGCTACTTGCTGCGCTGGAGAAAGGACAGCGACTCGGCCTGGACTGGCGGGCCGGTCCAGAACGGAGAGGCCCAGGGACTGGCCGTTTGGAACGTTGCGAGGGGCGGGCCGCTGTCCCACACTCTCACCGGTCTGGAAAACGGTACCGGTTACGAAGTGATTCTGAACGCGCTGAACGCGGGCGGCGACGCCACGTGGTCGGGTACGGGCACGGGCACGCCCACGGCGAGCTCGTCGGCCGCCAACAACGCTCCCGCCTTCCCCGTGCCCAGCTACGCCTTCAACCTAGTGGAGAACGCCGACGGCAGCAGTACGGCGGTGGCCGTGGGCACGGTTTCGGCGACGGACCCCGACAGCGGCGACACGGTGAGCTACAGCATCACCGTCGGCAACACGGGCAGCGTCTTCGCCATCGAGGGCTCCACCGGGGCCATCACCTACACCGGCAGCGGTGAGGACTACGAGAGCTTCGCCAATCCCGCCGCCGCCTTCTCGTTAACCGTCACAGCCTCGGACAACGCATCTCCGGCGGCCACCGCATCGGTCATCGTGACCATCCGGGTCACCAACGTGAACGAGCCGCCCGGTACGCCGTCCCTCACGGATCAGACCGCGACGGTAGGCACGGCCTTCAGTTACCAGTTTACGGCGGTCACCGACCCGGAGGGGGCGACGCCCACCTACACGGCGCAGGTGCGCACGGGCGGGGCCGGCACCGAGAGTGATCCTTACACCTATGGCAGCCTGCCCGGTTGGCTGACCTTCACCGCCGGCACCCGCACCTTCAGCGCCACGCCAGCGGAGGCCAACGTGGGTGCCTTGACCATCCGGGTCACGGCCAGCGACGGGGTATCGCCCACGCCGGCCACGTCCTCCGCCACTTTCACCTTGACCGTTTCGGCGGCGCCGATCACCAACAACCCGCCGGCCTTCGCTATGACCAGCTACGCCTTCGACCTGGCCGAAAACGCCGACGGCAGCGGAGTTGACGCTGCCATCGCCGTGGGCACGGTGTCGGCCACCGACCCGGACACCGGCGACACGGTGGAATACTCCATCACCGCCGGCAACACGGGCAGCGTCTTCGCCATCGACGACTCCAGCGGCGCCATCACCTACACGGGCACAGGCGAGGACTACGAGAGCTTCACCGACGACCCCATGGTGGACAACGACGGCCCGGCCTTTGCCTACACGCTGACGGTGCAGGCCAGCGACGGCACGGCCAGCGCGACGGTCTCGGTAATCATCCGGGTAACCAACGTGAACGAGGCCCCAACGGCCAACGCGGGGGCTGACCAGTCGGTTACGGAGGGAGACACGGTAACGCTGGCCGGGTCGGGGACGGACCCGGAGGGTCAGACCTTGACCTACGCCTGGACCGCGCCATCCGGCATAACGCTGAGCAGCGCGACGGCGGCCAACCCGACCTTCACCGCGCCGGACCGGACGGCGGACTACACCCTCACCTTCTCGCTGAAGGTCAACGACGGAACCAGCTACTCGGCGGCGGACACAGTGGACATCAGCGTAACCGCCGACAACGACGCGCCGGGCGCGCCGTCGCTAACAAACCAGACGGCGACGGTGGGCACGGCCTTCAGTTACCAGTTCGCGGCGGTGACCGACCCGGAGGGAGCGACGCCCACCTATTCGGCGCAGGTGCGCACGGGCGGGGCCGGCACCGAGAGTGATCCTTACACCTATGGCAGCCTGCCCAGTTGGCTGACCTTCACGGCCAGCACCCGCACCTTCAGCGGCACGCCGGTGGACGCCAACGTCGGAGCCTTGACCATCAGGGTCACCGCCAGCGACGGCGTGTCGCCCACACCGGCCACATCCTCCGCCACTTTCACCCTGACGGTGGCGGGGTCGCCGATGGAAGGCGCCACCGACTACGACGCTGACGACGATGGCCTCATCGAGATCGACAACCTCGCCCAGCTCAACGCCATCCGCTGGGACATGAACGGCGACGGCGACCCGGACAACAGCAGCGACGATACGGACTACTTCGCTGCGTTCACCGGAACCGGAACGGACCTCTCCTGCCACGCCACCTGCACCGGCTACGAGCTGACCGCCGACCTGACCTTCGCCGCCTGGGACGCCGCCAACCCTTACTATAACGAGGGCGACGGCTGGCGCCCCATCGGCGGCCTGGCCAACGACGGTTGGGACACCGGCTTCAACGCCACCTTCGAGGGCAACGGCAACACCATCACCAACCTGTTCATTGACCGCGACGATGCCGGAACCGACTGGACCGCAGGCTACCGCGTCGGGCTGTTCGGCATCGCCGGCGAGGACTCCGTCATCAAGAACCTGAACCTCACCAACGTCGACGTCAGCGGCGACGAAGAGGTCGGCGGGCTGGTCGGAGCCACGCTCGGCGAGGTCAACAACGTCAGCGTCGCGGGCAGCGTGTCCGGCACCAACATCGACACCGGCGGCGTAGTCGGCTTCCTCGTGCGGAGCAGCATCCTCAGCAGCAGCTTCAACGGCACGGTCAGCGGCACGTCGTCCCACATCGGCGGGCTGGTGGGTACCAACTTCGTCGGTACGATCCGCCACAGCCATGCGTCGGGAACGGTCAGCACCTCCGGCTCCATCGCAAGCAACGTCGGTGGACTGGCCGGTCAAAACAGCGGCCTCATCTACGCCAGCTACGCCACCAACATTGTGAACGCGAGCGGTTCCCTCTGGGTCGGCGGCCTGGTCGGCCAGAACGGTGGCCCCTACATCCGCGACAAGGGCACCATCCTGGCCAGCTACGCCAGCGGCAACGTCTCCGGCCGGGGCGCCGTGGGCGGTCTGGTGGGCGAGAACTACGCCAAAATCCTGATCAGCTATTCCACCGGCGCGGTGGACAGCCAGTATCGAAGAGGCCACGGCGGACTGGTGGGCGAGAACTCGATGCAAGGCTCCACCCCGTACTATTCCGTCACCGCCAGCTACTGGAGCACCAGTGACACGACCCGGACCTTCGGCGTCGGCTCGGATGACCGGAACGGCAACAACGCTCTGGACGCCGGTGAAACCAACACCGTCCCGGGCCACACCACCTCGGATTTGCAGGCGCCCGCCGCTTACACCGGGATTTACGTCACCTGGGACAACTACGACCAGGACGGCGACGCCGGAACCGAGCAGCCGTGGTGCTTCGGCACGTCCAGCGACCTGCCGACACTGAAGGACGCCGACGGGAACTGCTCAGGGGCCGGTGGCGCTGGAGGTGAGGGCAAGGCGGACAACCAGCCGCCCACGGCCAACGCCGGGCCGGACCAGGTGGTGACCGAAGGATCCACAGTGACTCTGGCCGGTAAGGGTAGCGACCCGGAGGGCCAGACGTTGACCTACGCTTGGACCGCTCCCACCAGCATAACCCTGAGCAGCGCGACGGCGGCCAAGGCCACCTTCACTGCGCCGGACCGGACGGCGGACTACACCCTGACCTTCTCCCTGGTGGTCAACGACGGGACCAGCGACTCGGCGGCGGACACGGTGGAAGTCAATGTGACGGCCGACAACGACCCGCCCACTGCCAGCGCCGGGCCGGACCAGAATGTGGCCGAGGGGTCCACGGTGACCCTGGCCGGCAAGGGGAGTGACCCGGAAGGCCAGACGTTGATCTACGTCTGGACCGCCCCCTCCGGCATAACGCTGAGCAGCACGACGGCTGCCAGCCCGACCTTTACTGCGCCGGACCGGACGGCGGACTACACCCTGACCTTCTCCCTGGTGGTGAACGATGGGACCAGCGACTCGGCGGCGGACACGGTGGATGTCAGCGTGTCCGTGGACGGCAGCGGCGCGAAAGGCAAGGCGGACAACCAGCCGCCCACGGCCAGCGCCGGGCCGGACCAGTCGGTTACGGAGGGCGCCACGGTGACCCTGGCCGGCAAGGGGAGTGACCCGGAAGGCCAGACGTTGACCTACTTCTGGACCGCCCCCTCCGGCATTACGCTGAGCAGCGCGACGGCGGCCAAGGCCACCTTCACTGCGCCGGACCGGACGGCGGACTACACCCTGACCTTCTCCCTGGTGGTGAACGATGGGACCAGCGACTCGGCGGCGGACATGGTGGAAGTCAATGTGACGGCCGACAACGACGCACCCACGGCCAACGCTGGGCTGGACCAGAATGTGGCCGAGGGGGCCACGGTGACCCTGGCCGGCACGGGAACGGACCCGGAGGGCCAGACCCTGACCTACGCCTGGACGGCGCCGGACGGCATAACGCTGAGCAGCACGACGGCTGCCAGCCCGACCTTTACTGCGCCGGACCGGACGGCGGACTACACCCTGACCTTCTCCCTGGTGGTCAACGACGGGACCAGCGACTCGGCGGCGGACACGGTGGATGTCAACGTGACGGCGGACAGCGACGCGGTGCCGCCGGACGCCCCGGCGCTGCTGTGGTTCAGCAACGTGGCTCGGAACCAGGTCACCCTTACCTGGGACCCGCCCGCCTACGATGGCGGGGCATCGGTGACGGGCTACGAGTACGCGGTAGGCTACCCGTGCGAGGATGATCCTGGGGTCCTGTGCGACGAAACCGGGAAGGCGATGCTGGACGATCCGGACTGGATGGAGACGAGCCGGACGTCGGCGACCATCCGCAACCTGAGCCGGGACGGGAGTTACTCCTTCTGGGTGCGTGCGGTGAACGACATCGGGAAAGGCTTCGACGCCAACATCCCGGCCACGCTGCGGCCTTCCACCGGCGGGCGGGTCATCGTCAGCACGACGAACCTGACGGTGCCGGAAGGTGGACGGGCTGCGAACTACACGGTGCGGCTGAGTACGCAGCCGACCCAGCCGTTGTACGTTCTCACATGGATGGACGGAAATGCCCTCATCGGCGCCGATAGCCAACTCTGGGATCGGACCTCCCCGCCGTTCTTCAAACTGCTGGTCCCCGACGACTGGGAGCATCCGGGCGGGGAGGACTGGAGCGAGTTCGCCTATAACTGGCGCCAGGGCGTGTCCATCACCGTGAACGCGGAGGAGGACGATAACTCTGCCGACGAGGCGGCGGTCATCCACCATGAGGTCTTCACCGTGACTCCCGACGAACTGGGCAACCCGGAGGACTGGGCCCCGGACCCGGTGTACGACTACCTGACCGGCGCTAGCGTGAAGGTGACGGTGCGGGACGACGACTGATTATCCAATTGCCACGGCTATTCTGACCCACTCCGGGATACGGGGCTGACAGGGGTATGTAACGCCTGAAATCGGGTGAGCACTTAACTTGGGAAGGCGCGCCGCCATCCAGCATCCTGGTTGTGACACGACCAAATGCAGGAGACCAGCGATGCACCTTCCCACCGAATGCTATCAGATGCAAAAACGATTGAAACGCATTTACCTCACCTCTCCCAGCCACAATTGACCGGCTTGGTGCTGTGGGTTTGTGGGGCCATCCGCGCGGGCAGCGTCTGTCAGTACGCCGTGGCCTCGGCCTTTCCCCCTGGGGTAGATGGAACAGCCGCCGCCAGTACCTCCGGGATTGGCTCTACGACGGCAGCGACCACCAGCCCTTGCCAGACCCAGCTGGATGTCACTCTCTGCTTTGCGCCGCTGCTGCGGTGGGTCCTCGCCTGGTGGCATTCCGGACGACTGGTCCTGGCAGTGGACCCCGGCCGGGGCATTGCCAGCCCCAATCTGTAGCAGTAGATCCGCGCCCAGGGCTGGCATCCCTACATGCGGTATCGGAGCACCATCACCCTCTGCGCCGCCGGCGGCAAACGCTTGCCCGCCCGCGCCTTCGTCTCCGTTCCCGACACTGCCTGGATCGGTCGTGGCACCGCCTTCGGCCGGCCTACGCCCAGCGCCGTTGCACCCTCCTGGTGGTCTGGTACGCCGAGCAGGAGGAACCCTGGACCATCCTCACCGACCTGCGCCCAGAGCAAGTGGCGGTGAGTTGGTATGCCCTGCGCTTCTGGATCGAGCTGGGCTTCAAAGCCTGCCCCGTACTGGATACGGGGGCCCTCAAGAGCCTGGGCTGGAAGTGGAACAAGACCCGGCGCACTGACCAGACCCGCGTCTCCCGCCACTGGCTGGTGCTGCCGGTGGCCACCCTGCTGGCCCTGGCCTACGGCGCCAGAGTGGAAGACGCCCACGATCTCGGCATCGCCCCGAGCAACCTGCCCACGCCGCCCAAAGCGCTGGCGCCCAATCACCGAGACCCTCGAAGCCGTCCGGCGCGTACCGTCAGCGTCGTCCGCTACGGCATCGACTGGCTCCGGCGGCTGATGCTCAAGGGCCGCCTGTGGAGCTGGGTCTGACTGCTCCCCGAACCTTGGCCGGAACCCAAGTCCAACCTGAAGGTGACCCACCATGCGCCCTCGTAACAACCGTTACATACCCCTTTCAGACCAGGGGAGAGGGAGTTTTGCAATCGTCTTATTCGGCGGAATTACATCGGATAATCTGCGTGGGTCTGCCATAATCGATCCAGTATCTCGCAGTCTGAACTGCCTGATCATAACGGGAGGTCCGGAAGCAATTGGAAGCGCGCGCGCAACTCGACCCGGTCCTTCGGCCCCTGCAGGTGGGTTCCCTGGCCTTGGGCTGCATCATCGGCTTCGGCTGTTTCATCCTGGCCGGCGACTTCCTGGCGACGGCCGGCCCGGTGGGGGCGTCTCTGGGGGTTCTCCTGGGCGGGCTGGCGATGCTGGTCATCGCCAGGAGTTACAGCGTGATGGTCAGGATGTTCCCGGTGGCCGGAGCCGAGTTCGCTTACGCCTATCGGGTTGGCGGACGCCACCACGCTTTCGTCTGCGGCTGGTTCCTGACCCTGGGTTACCTCAGCATCGTGCCGCTGAACGCCACCGCCCTCATCATCCTGGCCCGGTTTGTCGCCCCAGGGATTTTCGCCCGGGGATACCTGTACTCGGTGGCCGGGTACGACGTTTTCGCCGCCGAGGTGGCGCTGGCTACGCTAGCCGTGGTCATTATGGGGTTCCTCCAGTACCGAGGGGTGCGGGACGTTGGCAGAACCCAGGTGGTTATGACCGGGCTGCTGATTGCGGCGGTGATCATTATCGGGAGTGGAGCCTTTGCCGGACCCGAGGCCAGCCCGGCCAATTGGAAACCTCACTTCACCCCGGACCGGCCGGCGCTGGCGGGGATACTGGCCATCGTGGCGATTTCCCCCTGGCTGTACGTGGGGTTCGACACCCTGCCCCAGGCTGCGGAGGAGTTTGCCTTTCCGCCGCGGCGCGCCCTCCAACTGATGGCCCTGGCGATCCTGGCCGGCGCGGCCATGTACGTGGCGGTCATTCTGGCGACGGGGTTGGTAGCGCCCTGGCGGGAACTGGTTGAGGGCGGGCACCTTTGGCCGACCGGAGTGACGGTGGCAGCCAGCCTGGGCAAGTGGGGAACAGGTTTTCTCAGCATCGCGGTGGTGACGGCGATCTTCACCGGCATCAACGGCTTCTTCCTGGCCAGCAGCCGGTTGCTGTTCAGCATGGGACGGGCCAGGATACTGCCGCCCTGGTTCGGGAGCGTCCACCGCAGCCACGGCACGCCGCACCACGCCATCCTCTTCACTGGCATCACCTCGTTGATGGCCCCCTGGTTTGGCCGGGAGGTCATCCTCTGGGTGGTGGACATGGCGGCCCTAGGCACGGCTATCGGATACCTCTACACCTGCGTGGCGGCCCTCTCCACCGCGCGCCGGAGCGGGGACGTCTGGGTCGGGAGGCTGATCGAGCAGCTGTCCGCCGGATTGGGCGCGGTCTTATCCCTAGGGTTCGTCCTTCTGCTGTGCGTGCCTGGGATGCCGGGATTCATGGCCGGGCCGTCGTGGGCGGCCCTGGCCGGGTGGGTGTTATTGGGGGCGGCGTTTTACATAGCGCGCATCAGGGAGTTTTCGGCGATTCCGGCGCAGGAAATGGACGGCCTGGTTTTGGGAGACCGGGCGGGGGCCGGGTAAACGACATGCCCCGGGGCCGGCCTATCTTGACCCTGCAGAGCACGCGATGGCACAGTCCCCAGCCGGTAGGCCAGTGGAGCCACGGTCGCAACCACGTAATCGGGTCGATAGCCATCGACGACGTGGTGGCCGGTTTCGTAGACGGAAACCCGTCAAGCAAGGTCGGTTTTCATGGCAATCCCGCTTGACCTAACGTCCACCCGAGCCGCGCCCGTTGGTACAATGGCCCGGCCATCTCGCACTATGGAGACCAGCCCGCGTCTCACACCGAGACCCCGAGGTCCAGCATGACCACCGCCGACATCTACAGCAAAACGCCCGGGGCGCCAGGCAGATTCCGATTGCCCGACCCGCCGGAGCATCCCGACGACAAGATGACCAGCTTCAAGCAACTTGCGGACACGGGCAACGCTCACCACCTTGCCCAGCATCTGGGCAACCCGGACACCACCCTGGTCACCGGTGAGCGTTACTTGGTGGTTCGGCCCACACGGAGCATGGCGGGCAGCCACTACCCCGACCTGCTGGTGGCCTTCGACGTGGATCCGGCGGCCTACGAGGCCAGCAACGGCTACATCATTGAAGAGCAGGGCAAACCGCCGGACTTCGTGCTGGAGATCGCGTCGCGACACACCGGACGCGTTGACGTGGGTGAGAAACGGGAAGCATACGCGGCGTTGGGCATCCTGGAGTACTGGCGGTTCGACGAGACGGGGGAGCACCACGGGGCGCGGCTGGCCGGCGACCGGCTGGTGGACGGCGTGTACGAGCCGATTGAGACAGCGCGATTGGCGGACGAGGTGTACCAGGGATACAGCACGGCGCTGAACCTGTTTCTGCGGTGGGATCACGGACGGCTACAGTGGATTGATCCCGCCACGGAGGAGCACATCGCCACCTTCGAGAGCGAACGGGAGCGGGCGGAACGGGAAAGCGCCGCCCGCGCCGCCGCCGAAGCACAACGCGAAGCCGAACGGCAGGCCCGTATCCGTGCCGAGGCGCGCGTGCGCGAGCTGGAAGCGCGCCTGCATCAACAAGGCTCCTGACGAGGCGCAAGGCAGCCTCCAGTCAATCGTAAAGCAGACGGACATCACGGCCGGCGATTTCTTCTGGAACGCCGCCGCGCAGGGCGCCGGTTTCTCCGGCCCGTTCTGGGTGGAAGCCTACGAACGGTACGTGCGTGCCGTGGAGCAGGACCCGTCGCCCTCCCTGGACAAGTGGGACGTCGCGCACACGGTGCGGGTTCCCTTCCGGCAGGGCTTTTGGGGACGGCAACCATGCGTCCGACGATGTCCAGGTCACTGCGATTTCACCGAAGCTAATCGCGGTCGGCGGGCTTGTCGGCGCCGTCGTCGCCCGAGCTACGGCCGTGCCAGCAGATCAGGACCAGGGGAATGCTGACGGCGGTGAAGTGGATGTCCAGCAGAACGACGCCCTTCACGAAGTGGAAGGCGCTGTACGCCGCCGTGAAGAGGAACACCGCCAGCAGCAGCTTGGTGCCGGGCGGCATGGATTTCAGGCGTTTCAGCACGTTCGTGTCCGCACGGTTGTAGCGGTCGGAATTGAAAGTGCGACCGTTTTGCTACTCCGGCAGGTGGAACTTGCAGTATTCTCGTTTTCGAGAGCGTCCAGCGGACATTGGCGGTCTCGTTCATCGCGGTAGCCGTATTGGATCCGCGGCTTGTCCAAAACTGCAGGCATCGCTCGGCTCCCTCCTGACGTGTTGCCATTGGTTTCATTCCACCCGTCACAGGGCGCTGTGCTTTTCAACCTGCCTGTCCCATTCGGTTGCTCCAATGGTCTTCACCCTCTCCACGTCGCGGTCATTCACCGGATGTGTGGCAGGGGGTGTCCACACCATCTTTCATCTGCAAAACTCGGCACGCAATCGCCGCCCGTGTACTCAAAAAGCCCGCTGCCCACCCCGGGACGGCGGGCAAAACGACAGGCGGGACGGGTCGCTTCGCTAACATCAGATCATCAACCTGAAGCAGGACGGTGTTCCGCACCGCGCCGGCTGTGGTCGGCCAGGACACGGCACATTCCCAGCCGTACAAAGAGCAACAGAGAGCATCGAACCACGACCGAGTACACGAAGTGCGTCCGCATCCCGCTGGACGTTTACGAGAACGCGTAGGCCGCCGCAAGGCGCTGAACGCCTACGTGCTTGCAGTTCTGGAGCGAGCCGAGTCGGCCACTGGCCACCTTGCCAACGGTGTTCTGGGGAGACTGCAATGGAAGAGCAGTGCCGCAACTGTCGCCACTTCGCGCCGCCCACCAGATCGGGTCGGAAGCCGGAGTGCCGGCGCTACCCGCCGGTTCCCGTGATGGGCCGAAACTCTTTGCAGGTCACCAGCAAGTGGCCGGAGGTGCGGCTGGACGATTGTTGCGGTGAGTTCGCGCCGGGTCAAGGTGCGGTTCGTGTTGCCGGAGGTAATTGAGGCAGTTGCCATCGGACTGATTTCCAAACAGTAGTTCCGCGCCGTCGTGGTCGTTGCCGTGATTGCCGGCGTGGCATTCCTGGTGTCCGTGTCTGTGCAATGAGCGGCCGGCGCCACCCTGGTGAGGAGGCTCCCATGGTCCACAACCTGCTGACCCGGCATCACCTGCTCGTGGGCGCCGTCGGTTGCCTCGTCTGCGGCGGCGTCATGGTCGCCATGTGGCTGGCCGCTCTGGCCAGCGAGGGGGTGCGGCCGATTGCCCCGTGGTCGGGCGACGCCGGCTTCGTGGTGATCGGCATTGGCATGCTGCTGCTGGGCCTGCGCCACTTCGTGCATGACCCGGAACCGGAGACACAGCGCGAGCTGGAGGAGCCGGATCCCGGTGGCGACGCTTCCTGATGCGTTCGGCGGCTGCGTGCCTGTCCTTGGTGGCTCTGGCCCATCTGCTGGTGTTCCCGATGGTCGTCGGCGCGGCTTTGCTGCTTGCCCGGTAAGGTGGCGGGGGCAACGTAGCGAGATACTGTACGCAGTGCGGCAGGCCGCTGCCATCCGGTTCGGACCGGTGCCTGGACGGCCTCACGCCGGAGTTTCCGGCCGGCGCGAAGGGATGCGCGGTGGCGCCTCGGTGATGTGAAGGGAGGACTACGGCGACGTGCGACCGTTGCGGCTCAGCGAGGTCAGCTTGCATTGCTGCTCAGATACCGTGGGTCGTTTTGTTTTCCCGGCCACGTGGCTCGCTCCGTTTCGTGCATAGGGCGTCAACAACCGCACCACGCTGGTTGCTCTCCCGGCTTCCTCGCCGGCTGCCCTGGCCATTCAGGTTCTCCGCCCCGATGTGAATTTCACCTTGGTTGCGGTTCGGGTCCCGACCGGATGCGGGCGAGGCCCGCGCCTGACCGACCGTACGCGACGGTGGACGGCGGCGGCTTCAGTTGTTGCACCGTACGGTTTGGTTGGTCCTGAGCGACTGGGCAGATTTTCACTGTCCGTAAGGCAATGTTGCCCGGAAGCCACGGCGTTTGGTTTTGAGCCAACGCCATGACATTGTGAAATGCACGTCAATTGGTGGGGCAAAGGTCCTAAATAACGTTCCATACGTGCCCGGGAGACCACCTCCGCCCGGGCAAATTGCACATTTCGTGCAGTACGGTGGTGTCAGGAAAAGGCTCATTTCCGGCCAAATTTGACTTTGCATCGGTCGGAGTCGCTCTCGAACTCGCGCCCACTCGGGCTGGGTTCCCGGAGCAATGCAGATGGCCAACAGGAGGTTCCTGATGAGGTTCATACGACTACTGCCGATTGCCGCCCTGGTGGCGGTGAGTGTCGGCTTGCTGGGGTCTGTCGGCGCCGTTGCCGCCACCGGCAGCAACGGCGCCCCGGTGGCGGGCTCCGCGCTGCACCAGTTCTCTTTGCCGGAGAACCAGGATGGCAGCGAGACACCCGTTTCGCTGGGCACCTTCCCAGCTACCGATCCCGACGGTGACGCGATCACCTATTTCCTCCAAGTTGAAACCGCTTCTTCCACACTGGAGATCGTTGACCGCGACGGTCCCTACCGGATCAACCAGTCCACCGGAGTGCTCTCTTACACGGGGCCGGCCTTGGACTACGAAGCCTACACGCCGTCGCAGGATGGCTGTACGAGTGTGCGCTCCCTGCGGGTAATACTTCGCGACGGCAACGGCGGGGAAACTGCGGCCAACGCTCGGGTCTGCTTGACCGATGTACTCGAGCCGCCGGATCGGATGCCTGCCCCCACGATTTACACACTACAGGGCGGCTTCGTCGCCGTTTGGCCAACCTGGGACGAAAACGTGGACCGCTACGCCATCCGGTTCCGCCGGGAAGGATCCAACGACGATTTCAGCTACCGGTCGAGAACCGACAAGTCGCAACGTCGGATAGAAGTCGACGGCCTGGAACTGGGGGAGTTCTACAAGGTACGCATCCGCGCCATCAACGCGGCCGGCAAGAGCCGGTGGTCGCCGGTTACCAGGTATCGCACCCAACCCGGGTTCACCCAGAACGGTCGATATAGCTTTGAGCTGCCCGAGAACGTCTCCGGCGCCGGGACGCCGGTGGTGCTGGGCAATGTCGCCGTGGACGGATACGACCGGCCGCCGTCCTTCTCCATCAGCGGTAGCCGAGGCAACTTCCGGTTGAACTCGTCCACCGGTCAGTTGACCTACGTGGGCAGCGGAGAGGACCACGAGAGCGTGGCTTCGCACACTATCCGGATACGTGCAAATGGCTTGAACACGGCTTACGGCCGGGTGACCGTCGACGTCACGGACGTGCGCGAGCGGCCGGAGCGGATGGCTGCTCCGACGGTGAACGCGCAGTCGAACCATCGCCTGGATGTTTCCTGGGTGGCCCCGGACAACGCGGGGAAGCCCTACATCGAGAGCTACGAGGTCAAATACCGCCTCATGCCTGACGGACAAGCCCAGGTGGTCAGTTTCGATCCTGAGTCCTCTGACTTCCTGAACACCGTCATCAATGCGGGCGCCGCTGGCGACTACCGGGTCAGGATCCGGGCGCTGAGCCACGAGGGTCATGGCCGCTGGTCGCCCTACACCGCAGTGACGGCCTGTTCGACCTGCCCATGATCCGCACCAGCAGGGTGCTTGGTCTGTGCAGGTGGACATAGTGCCTGCCCTTTCGGGCAGGCGCGTACCAGCACCGAGAGCACATCTTGTGGAGCCTTCGCGACGCTTGATTGGGATGCCGTTCTCGGGTGTGCTTTCTGGTCGTCTCTGACCGGGAGGGTTCAGATGTTACGGGGCGGTCGCTCATATCCCTTGGTGGCGAGCGGATCCCCGACAGGAGGATGATTTTGCAAAATCAACATGACAAAGCCGACGATGGCCACAAGCACCGTGCTTCTGTCGTCGGTCACAGCAACAATCCCATTCGTCGGTTGCGCCGCGGGTGGGCACTCGCCGCGCTCGCCGTAGCTCTGGGCTTCGCGGCCGCAGGCGGCGGCATTCTGCTGCCCGCTTCGACCGCGCAGGCGCAGAGCAACCAGGATCCCAACTGGCCGCAGTTCTATGTCCCGCTGGACTTCGAGGAAAACAAATCCAGCAGCATCTGGTACATGGCGGGAGCGACGGACCCCGACGGCGACGATTCAGACATCACCTACACGTACTCCGGCTCGGGCTCTGACCACATCAGCGTGAGCAGCGCCGGTGACGGGACCATGGTCCGTGTGACCTACTCAGGCGTGGCCTTTGACTACGAGACCATGGACGGATACCAGCCCGCGCCCGGTCTCCGCACCGCTTACAGCGGCTCAATCAAGGCGACCGACGCCGACGGCGGCCACAACTACGTCGACGTCAGCATCTTGGTCAGGAACGTCCGAGAAGGCGATGAAGCGTTCCCCGTACTGCGCGACAGCGACGGCAACAGCACGGACAGATACCAGTTCAGCCTGCGCGAGAATGCCGACGGCAGCGGGACCCCGATCGCGGTGGGCTCCGTCACCGCCACTGACGCGAACAACGATGACTTGATCTACTCCCTGGAAGCTTACGACGGGACGGACAACCCGCCGGCCCCACCGTTCTCCATCAACGACGGTGGGGAAATCTCCTACACCGGCGGGGCTCTGGACTACGAGAGCCTGCTGGAAGAGGGCGAGGACGAGGTGACGGTCCAGTTGATGGACGTTACCGCCACGGACTCTGGCGGTCTGAGCGATACGGCGCGGGTGGTCGTGCTCCTAGACGATGTGGAGGTGCCGGCCCGGATGAACGCGCCGACGGTCGAGTACGCCCCCAGCGCAGGGAACCTGCGTCTCTCGTGGACTCCTCCCAGCAACGCCGACGCAGCCGACCTGACCAACTGGCGCTACACCTACCAGCCCACCGGCTCCACCGATTCGTCCGAGCGCGTGATTCACACCGTTACCCTGGACGCCACCAGTTTGATCGTTGACGGGATGTCCGCCGGCTCCTACGACTTCTGGGTCCGGGCCGAGGGGAGCGAGGGCTTCGGCCATTGGTCGGAGTCGACCACCTTCAGGGTGGTTGATCCGCCCTCAAAGCTGCCGGCGCCGACGTTGTCCCAGGGGCAGAGGGGCGAACTGCTTGTGTCCTGGCCTGACCCCGAAGAAACGGGAGAAGCCGCCCCAGACGGCTTCCGAATGCGCTACCGGCCGGTCGGCTCCGGCCCCGACCAGAAACGCTACGCCAGCGTTGACGGCGCCGACGCGCGGTCGTTCACCTTGCGGGGCCTGACTCCCGGCACCGAATACCAAGTGCGGGTGCGCGCCGTGAACGCAGCCGGCAAGGGCGACTGGTCCAAGCGGTCCATCGAGGCCCCCCACGGTTTCCACGCCGGTTCCTACCGCTTTGACCTGCCCGAGAACGCCGACGGCAGCACGACCGCGGTGTCCGTTGGACAGGTGAACCTGAGCGGCGACGCCGAGGCAATCACCTACTCGATGACCGCGGGCGACGCCACCAAGTTCTCCGTTGACGGCGCCAGCGGCGAGATCACCTACGTCGGAAGCGGAGAGGACCACGAGAGCAATCCCGACGACTACGTCCTCACCGTGTCCGGACAGATGAGAACGGGACATTGGGACACCACCACGGTTACGGTGGCAGTAACTGACATTGACGAGCCGCCCAGCCGGATGCCGGCTGCGCCCAGCCTGGACGCTGACGGCGACGGCGTCGTGGACGTGACCTGGACCGCCATGGACAACGAGGATGGCAAGCCATCGGTCACCGGGTACGTGGTGCGCTACCGCACCGAAGGCACAGAACGCAGCAGCGTCAAAATCCGCGTCTCTGGGTCGCTCAGCACGACTGCGCAGACCGAGAACGGCCTGAGCGGAGGCGTCACGTACCGGTTCCGAGTGGCCGCCGTGAACGATGAAGGCCGTGGCCGCTGGTCACAATACGCCTCAATAACCATCCCCGAAAGCGTCGACCTGCCGCCGCAGATGGCGCGACCAACGGTGTCGCACGGCATCAGGGGCAGCGTAGTCGTCGGCTGGACCGCGCCCGACATCGGCGACCGGCCCGCCATCAGCCAATACGTCATCCGCTGGCGGCGCGCTGGCGGCACCCCGATAGTCGACGACCATTGGAAATACGTCTACGACGCGACCGCTACCTCGGCCACCCTCCGGACGGGCCTGACGCCAGGCGTGGAGCACCATGTGTGGATCGCGGCCGGGAACTCGGCCGGTCGTGGCGAGTGGTCGCCCCACGCCACCATAACGCCGCAGAGCCCGCAGAGCCCGTAGGGCGGGGGCTGAGCAGAACTCAATGCACCCTGCCTGACGGCAGGGTGCAAATCGCAACAGACGATGCTACCGCCGGAGGATGCGAGGTATGCGAAATCATCATGAAAAGGCTCGCGACGGCGGACGGCGTCTCGTTCGTGCCGCCCAAGCTGTCCTCGCTGCAGGAGCGTTGGCCCTAGCAGCGGTGGTCGGCACACCGACGGATAGCGCGTCGGCTCAAGGCACGGCTCCGCCTCAGTGGGATCACGACACGGTCAGTTTCATCCGCGTCAACGAGAACGCAATTACGGTGCCCAGCTACCTCCTGAGCGTGGAGCCGAACAGCAGTGACCACCGCTACGTGAGTTTCAGTGTCATCGGGGGCGAGGGCTGGAGCGTGCAGAGCTATGGCAGCCAGGGCTACTACGTGCGAGGCCGCCTCATCTACCGCGGTGACGGCCTGGATCACGAGGCATATCCCAACGGAGAGTTTTCCTTCACGCTGCGGGCCAGCGACTGGAACCATCACTCAGACCACACCGTCAGGATGAAGGTCGTCGATGTGGTGGAAGTGCCGGGCACTCCGAACGCGCCGTCCATCCAGCCCAAGGGCAACGCCAGTGTCTACGTCTCGTGGCATGCGCCGGCAAATACGGGGCCGTCCATGTCCTACCGCCTGCGCTACCGGCACGACGAGGTTGATGATTGGCAGACGGTGGATGGAATTGACGGGCCCAGCCTGCGTCTGCGCCGGTTGGCAAAGGGTGAACCGGTCGTCGTCAGCGTCCAAGCCTACAGCGACGAGGGTGAGAGCGAGTGGTCCCCGGAAACCCGGCTGGAACCCCTGCGTTTCCCAAATGATCCATACCGGTTTGACCTGTCGGAGAACGCTCGGGGACCCGTCGGCGGGCTGACGCTCGGAACGGTCCAGGCGTTGCGGGGCGACGAGCACACGGCCGTCTCCTACGAGTTGCTCAACTATACGGGTGACCGCTTCGGATTGGTCGAGAATGCCGTAGGTAAGTGGGAGCTGCGCTACTTCGGCGTCGGCGAGGACTATGAGGAGCTCAAGTACGATTCCAGAGGCAGCACGGAATTCCGTCTGCAACTTAAGGCGGCCGATCCGCCTCACAACGCGCAGGGTAAGCCGGCTGGGACCGCTAGAGCCAGCGTGATCGTGACTGTCAAAGACCTGCCGGAAGTCCCGGAATGGGGCGACCAGAGGGTCATAGTGCGCGAAACGCAGCGGGAACAGGTCACGGCGGTGTGGAATGAGCCGTCCGTCCTCCACGGCGCCATTGAGCCTATCCTGGGTTACGTGCTCTGCACCGAGCCAGCTGGCTTGTCTGGCTCCGATTGCGACGAGGACCAGGGAATGGTCCGGGCGTACGGGGCAGACGCCGTGGGCACGTACGTCGACGTGACCGGACTCGAAGCAGGCACCTCGTACCAGATGAAGGTGAAAGCGGAGAACCGTCACGGCTGGGGCCCCTACAGTGAGGCTGCGGTCTTCACTACCGATCCGCCCAATCACCCGCCCCGGGTCAAGTCTGCCATCGCTGATGTTGTTCTTGATCTGAGCAGTGATCAGGGTGCTGACCACAGGGCTCGGGTGGCCTTGGCTGGCGTCTTTGAAGACCCTGACGAGAGCGACGGCGATATGGATCTTACGTTGGTTGCTGTCACGTCTTCGGATTCAGACGTGGCGAGGGCGACCAGCGGTGCGATAGGAAGTCCGTTGGCCAACGCCGTGGTGTCGTTGGGCGGCAATAGTGCCGGTGTTGTCGTCGTCACGGTGACCGTCAGGGACGACGAGGGCCTCACTGCCATCGACGAGTTCACCGTCACGGTTGTGGACTAGTAGGTCGAGTTGCAAAAGCCGACGAACTTCACGGGCATCATGGCAAAGGGGAGGGTTTCAAACACCGTCCGATCCAGTTTACCCCGACGCTAAGACGGTCGCAGCACGGGGACCTCGCCTTCCTGCCGGCGGCGGCGCTGGCCAGCGAGGAGCGCGACTCGCAATAGCGGCTGAGCCGGGCCGGGGACCGGGAGGAGCGGATGAACGCGACCAAGAGACGAAGAAGCCAACGGCGGATCCGGCGCCACGCGGTCATACTGTCCCTGGGCGTGGTCATCCAGTCAACGGCCTTGGCACTGCTGCTGGACCAAGAGGCGCTGCCCGGATGCCCGAAAATTCGCCGACACCATGAACGAGCCACCCCATGGGTATCAGACCTTGGACTGGCTGGAGACCCGGATTTCGTACCCCATCGTCCGGACCAGCTGGGGCGACCTAGGCGCCAACACCTGGCTGGCCCTCCGGGGCCAGCCCGTGCCCGAGCGTGGACACTATCACGGCGGCGACATCGACCTGCCCGTCTTCACCGAGACCGGCCTGGCACGTCGCCAGCGCACCGGCGTCTACAAGGTCAGACCCGTGAAGGGCATCATCCGCCAGCTCACCGGCATGGCACCACCGGCCCTGACCACCACCCTGTACTTGGGCATATCAACCAACGAGACCCGGCGGGCCAAAGTGCCCAAGGGCCAGTGGATCAAGAACCGCTACCCCTGATCAAGGCGGGCTGGAACCGACAGGACTGCCAGGACTTCCTGGACGCAAACGAACCGGGTCACCCCGTTCGCAGGTCGGCCTGCTACTTTTGTCCCATCCACACCGCATCGGAATGGGCGGGGCGCAGTCACAGCTGCTGCGAGCTGGTGCGCGCCTGATGGGACGGTTCGCGCGTTGGGTGACGGTGGTCGCCATGGTCGTCGGAGCCTACCTGCTGACGGTGGCCGGCGTCGCCTTCGTGGTAGGCAATGAAATCTGGCGCTACCCCATGATGTTCGGTGCGCTGCTGGCTTTCTCGGGATTGACTTGGCGGCTCGCCTACCTGTTCCATGCCACGCCAGCGCAGGAGTATCACGATCACAGATGACAAGCAACGGGTTGTACCAAGCGGTTCCGACAAGATTGCAGATGACCCTGTTGCGACCGTTATAAACGCACGAGACACCAGCCCCATCACCAGTAGTGATGGCGCTCTGGCGAGAGGGTATCTGGTTCTACCTACCTGCTCCGAAGCGCCGTCAGCGGCCAAGCCGCCGCCGGGTCTGGAGGCCATTTGGAAACGCCCATCCGCGTGGGGCAGGGGCGGGCCTACGGGCCCTAGGATACCCAACTGCCCAGAGACCGGCTCGCCGGATCCGGGGTTCTCAAGAACGTGAGTATCGCACATATCAGGCGTTATTATACAATGAATACTATGTTCAAATCACCCGCCAGGCAAAAGCGCTTTTCTGCGGCAGGAGGTCCCCTCGTCTCTGACCAGCGTCGCCCGCGCGGGACTCTCACAGTTCGGGCGGCATCCGCCTGACGGCCCTGCACAAGCCTCCGGGGGCGCCGCCGTAGCGCGGTTTTGACCGCCTTTTGCCGCCACGCACGCCGCCGGCCATCGCTGATGACAACACCTTCGAAGGAAATGGATGGACATGACCAACATCACGTCACGCATGACCGCGCTGGCCCGCCGCTCGATTGTGGGTGGCATCACTGCGTTCACTCCCCGACTCTGGTACGGTGCGATGAGCGGGCGACGCGGCTCCATGATGCTGTTGCGCTTGTCCGCGCTACTTGCGGCATTCGCGCTGGCGGCGACGCTGTTCGCCCTGGTGCCCGGTGGCACCCAGGCGAATGCGGATCGGGACGCGCGAATTCGTGCTGCCATAGTCAACCAGGAGACCGAAACAGCCAAGTACGAGGCCGATGCGGTCGTCGAGCAAACGCAGCTCGATTATGTCGTACAGCAGGCAGCCTTTGACCAGGGGACCAGTTCTCGCAAGGCTGAAGCGGAACTAGCATACGAGCTTCAGTCGGCGAGAACTAACCAGTCGGTCAACACTGTCCATGCTGCGGCGGCGACCACGCACAACGTGCCCCACGACTGGGCGCTCATCCCGTCCGGCCTGGGGGTGGGTGATTCGTTCCGACTGATATTCGTTACAACGACGGTTACAACAGCAACTTCCGGGAACATCAACCATTACAATACGCACGTCCAGAACGCCGTCGCCAATAGCGGGCATCAGGCCATCCGGAACTTCAGTGGCAAGTTCCGGGCTGTGGTCTCCACGGACGCCCCCTCGAACGCCCACGCGCGCGACAATACCGGCACGACCTACACCTCGTCCAACCTGGGCGTTCCCATCTACTGGTTGGGTGGCGCGAAAGTAGCCGACAACTACCAGGATTTCTATGATGGCAGTTGGGATTCAATCGCGGGAAAGCATCAGAACGGGTCGAACGTACAATACATGGGGCCAGCTCAATCAAATGCTACTAAGATATGGACTGGTTCCAAAGAGGATGGAACGAGATGGTTTGCGGCTGGCGGCAATTCTGGCAAAGTTACGATAGGCATATTGTGGTCGGAGCGTAATAACATAAAGACGTTGCGCTTTGGTCAGAGCCCCAATATTAACGCTGGTAGAAAATTGTACGGCCTGTCGCCGGTGATCACGGTAGTGGGGCCAGTGCCGCAGGCTCCGGCCCAGCCCACCATCGCCTGGGGTCCGACGCGCAACAGCGTGCGCATTGAGTTTCCGCCCAATAGCCACAATCAACACGAATACATCTTCAGCTACAGCATACAGATGAGCCGCCAGGAGCCCGACAATACCTGGACGCCGTTTGGTTGGGTGGCGGCGGTTGGACATGGCACGGGAACCCGCACCAAGATCGTAACCGGCCTCAATCCCAACACGAATTACCAGGTGAAGGTCGCTGCCCGGTCGCGGGTCACCACCGGCGGGACCATCTTCTATGGCCCCTCATCGACGGTGAGGGCTTTCAGCACGCTTGGTGCGGACCGTCCCGACCCCCCGACGAGTTTGAGGGCGCACCAGGTGTATTACAACCGGGTCGAGGTGCGGTGGAACGCTCCAACCCACGTGGGCGGCGGTCCCATTCAGCGCTACACCATCTCAGCGCGGCATAAGATCGGCAACAACTGGACCAACTGGGGTTGGGCTGCCAACGCGGGTTCCGGCGCGCGCAGCCACACGGTCACCGGTTACTGCGACGTAGGCGGCCACAGCAGTTGCCCGGCCGGCAGTTTCGTGAACTTCGTTCCGTGGCAGACCTACCAGATACGAGTATCCGCCCGCAACCGGGTTGGCAATAGTCCGCGTGACGGCTCCTGGACGGAACCGGTGGAGATCCGGACCATTTCACCGGTGCCTCATGCGCCCAACCCGCCACGCGTATCGGAACGTACCAACACCACCGTACGGGTGAGCTGGGACAGCCTGACCAACGATGGGGCCCATCACATCTACAATTGGGGCATTGACCGGCGCCACGCAGATAATTCGGACGACGGCTTCTCCAATTGGATCCGGCGTGATGTTGGGGCCAACGTCCGCACGGTGGTGTTGACCGGGCTGTTGGCAAACAAGGCTCACCAGGTGCGGGTGATGGCCCGGGCGCGGACGGTGTCCGGGGGGCGGATCTACTACGCCCCGGCCTCGGAGTGGACGGACTTCATGACCCGGGGGGCCACACCCTCGGCGCCGGCCCCGCCGGTGCTCTCCAACCCGCAGACGTTGCCCCAGCGCGTCGACGTGAGCTGGAGCCTGCCGGAGTGGACCGGGACGACGACCATCAGCGACTACTCGCTGCAGGTGCTGGTTGGGGGCGCATGGAAGGCCTCGCATCCCGAGGCCACCGGGGCCACGAGCCTGACGCTGAGGGGCTGGCTGGACTCCGGAGGAACGGTGCATGACCTGGAGCCGGGCACCGAGTACCGGGTTCGGGTGGCGGCTGAGAACGACGCGGGAGCGGGACCGTACTCAGATGCATCCACCTTTCTGGAGACCCTGCCCGGCGCGCCGAACGCCCCCGCCGCGCCGACCATAACGCAGCTGGTTGCCAATCAGGTGAGCGTGTCGTGGAGCGCGCCGTCGCCGTACACGGGCGCCACACCAATAACCGGATACGATTTGAGGGTCTTCCACGACGGAAGTTGGCACTCCGCCATTCCGGCCGGGAGCGGGACCGGCACCAGCAGGGTCATCAGAGGTTACGAAACCGGCGGCAGGTCAGTGAACTTCAGCCCCGACACTGAATATCGGATCAACGTAAGGGCCAAGAACCGGGAGCAGGGCACCAGCAATGTCCGGCTGGGCGCCTGGTCTCCGGATGCAACGTTTCGCACCGGCGCGGGCGGGCCTCCGGGCCTCCAGGCCGTGCCCACGGGCGGGGGAGCGCACCTGTTCTGGTCCGCTCCGACCGGCGCGGGCCCCAATGACATCTCCCACTATGGCGTGGAGTATACGACCCAACGCAACTTCAGCGGCGTCAGCTCGGTTGAAGCCGTCGCGGTGCACGGTATCCAGGTGGCGGGAGACTGGGCGCTCAACCCCTATCGGACCGACGCCGACCAGGGCGCCGGTCGCACCTTCCGGCTGTTGTTCCTCACGTCGGGGACGCGCAACGCCGTATCCTCGGACATCGCCGACTACAACTCCTTCGTCCAGACCCAGGCCAACGGTGGACACACGGACATCCAGCCCTTCAGCGGCCAATTCACCGCCCTGGCCTCCACCGCCGCGGTGGACGCCCGGGACAACACGGCGACCACCCAGGACGTAGGCTATAACGGCGTCCCCATCCATTGGCTGAACGGCGAAAAGGCCGCCGACGACTACGGAGACTTTTACGACGGCAATTGGGACTCCAATGCGTTCCGGTTCCAGGACGGCACCGCCGGCACATCCGCTCTGGTCTGGACCGGCTCTACCAGTGAAGGAGTGGCGAGCGCGGATTACCCCCTGGGAGAGGATTCCAACGTGATGGTTGGACAGGCGCATACCCAGGGCCAGGAGCTTGCGGTCGGGTCTCCCTCAGACCGGAATGGTACCTACGGCATCTACGCCCTCTCGCCCCTCATCACGGTGGTGACGCCGAATACTCCGGCCGTGTTGTCGGATGGTCCCAATCTCATCATCACGGGCCTGACCAACAACGTGGAAACCCGCTTCCGGGTACGGCCGGTGCGCCGTTCGCGCGGCATGGACGCTTTGGGCTGGTGGTCACAAGCGGCGACGGCCACGCCCGGGGAGGCGGTGGACTACGATGCCGATGATGACGGGTTGATTGAAATAAATACATTGGCGCAACTGAACGCCGTGCGCTGGGACATGAGAGGGCGAGGCGAGGCGGCGACCGGTCACCGATTTGACTATCTCGCCGCTTTCCCGGTCCCCATGGCGGGCATGGGTTGCCCACCGGTGACCGGCAACACCGGTGGGTGCTCCGGTTATGAGCTGACAACGGACCTGGACTTCGACGAGAACGACGACCGACAATTCACATCCGCTGACTCCACCTACTGGAATGAAGGAAAGGGGTGGTTGCCTATCGGCGACTCCGTCACCGACGATAGCCGGGAAGTTTATACCGGTGTTTTCCACGGCAACGGACACGTCATTCACCTCCTGACGATCGACCGGGACTCCAACGACGGGGTTGGGCTGTTCGACGGTATCGGCAACGGCGGAGTGGTCCGTGATTTGGGGTTGAGCAATTTAATTACATCGTTCAAGGGCAAGAGCAACGTGGGCGTAATTGCCGGCCTCAACAGCGGCACGGTGCTGCGCTGCTGGACCACCGGAACGGTGACGTCGGTGGGCGACACTGCGGGCGGGCTGGTCGGATCCAACAACGCCGGCGGCCTGATTGGCGAGAGCTGGTCAAGTGCCGATGTTAACGGAGCCAGCAACGTCGGCGGCATGGTGGGCATAAACGCCGGAACCATCAGGGGCAGTTACACCACAGCAGGCCAGGTTACTGCCAGCGCCTCCAGCGCCGGAGGATTGGCCGGGAAAAATGACAGTCAGGGCGATGTCCAGCGGAGCTGGACGTCGAAGGCTGCGTCCGGTGAGGATTGGGTTGGCGGTTTGGTGGGACACAACGAGGGTTCCATCACGGCCTCCTATGCGACCGGCACGGTCACCCGGACCGGGAGCAACGGCGGCGGCCTGGTGGGGTTCAACGAGGGCGGGACCATCACCGCCAGCTACGCCACCGGCGATATATCGGGAACCGCCGGCGATGACCACAACGGCCTGGTGGGGCACAATGACGGTGGGACCGTCACCGACAGCTACTGGGACACGCAGACCTCGGGGCAGGCATCCGGCGGTTTGGGAACCGGCTACACCACCGCCCAGTTGAAAGCCCCCACGGATTACTCCGGCATATATGTCAATTGGAACGTCGACAGCGCCGACCCGTGGGATTTCGGCTCAGCGCAAAGTTATCCGGCGCTGAGGTCCGACCTCGACGGCGACGGGTTGGCGACCGCCGCTGAATTCGGATTGCAGCGTGGGCCCGGGCCGGTGACCAACCTTGCGGCGGAACGGGACTCCAACGGCGATATTGTGGTGACCTGGGGGCCCCCGGTCTCGTCCGGTAGCGGGGTCTTTCATACCCACAAGTTCCATGCGAGCACCGATAATTCTGCGCCCTCACTATTGAGCAATTGGAGCAGCAACTCCCGGCTGTTTCGCACCTTCACCCCGGCAGCGGATGTCGGATACTACGTGCGCGTTGCCGTCGAAAACCGGTTCATGTTCACCACCAGAAACTTCGGCCCGGTCACTCGCATCAGGCCGCCCAGCACGCCAAGGCAGCTGAAACTGTATGCCTACGAGACGGCGTTGGGCATGTCATGGGATGCTCCCCCTGCTAATCCCGATGCTGCGGGAGCCGGGGGCATCACCGGCTACACAGTGCGATATCGCACCGCAGCCTACTGCTCCGATGGGACGTCCAGTCATCCGCAAAGCTGCGCTGGTGCGGGCGAGACTTGGACTGTCGCCGGCGCATGGGACAGTGTGGCATGGGACGCGGCGGACGGCTTGGCGGCCACCATCGACGACCTGACGACGAACACCGAGTATCAGGTGCAGGTGGCGGCGGTGAACGCCCTGGGACGGAGCGGCTACCAACAGGCGTTTGAGACCCCGGTCACGACGGCCCGCGCGCCCAGCGCGCCCCGCGACGTGACGGTTCTGCCGAAGGACGGCGGACTGGAGATCGGCTGGAGCCCGCCCCAGGACCTGGGCAACCCCGGCGGCGTCACGTTCAAGGTTGAGTACAAGCTCGCGTCCGATACGGACTGGACTGTCGATGACCATGACGGCAACGCAGTCGCCGACCCGTCGGCCAATCCCGTCGGCCTGACCTATCACCATGTGCTGTCCAGCTTGCAGAACAACCAAGACTACCTGGTGCGAGTGGCAGCTTCAGGCGGATCCGGCGGGACCGACCTCAGCCCGTATAGCGACGAGGTGCGGGTCACGCCCGGTCTGAGATTGCCCGGAGCGCCCCGGAACCTGCGCGTCTCGCCCGGGGACCGGAGCATCAGCGCGACCTGGGACGCTCCCCAGGACCCGGGCGACCCGGCGATGGAAGGCTACATCTTCCAGTGGCGCATCTCGGGGCCCGGGAATTGGGATGGCGACGTCATCATCAATGCCGCCAGCCAACGTGTGACCTTGCTGACCAACGGCGTGGACTATGAGGTGCGGGCGGCGGCATTCCACAACTCGCTGTTGACCCATACCCCCCAAGCGGGCGTCCAGGTGATGTACGTCCTGGCCGCGCCGCAGGATGCTCAGATCTGCCCCACCGACGGCCCGGCCACCGTGAACTGCTACGTGGTGATTGCAGACGCGAGCATCGGCGCCTACACCGACCCCCAGACGGTCACGCCTGACGTCGAGAGACGGCCGGGCGTGCCTCAAAACCTGCTCCTGTCGCCGGGCGACCGGGCTATATTCGTGTCATGGGACGACCCCGTTGACATCGGCAACCCGCCCCTGGACGGGTACGTCATCCACTGGCGCCAGCCGGGCCAGCCCTGGGATTACGTAGTCCGAGATGTCAACTCGGCATTGCTGGATGGATTGACCAATGACGTGTCGTATGAAGTGCAGGTGTCGGCCTTCCACCGGACGGCCCCAGCTGACATTCCCGGCGACGTTGATGTGACCTATGTTCTGGCCATTGCGGACGTGCCGCAGCCGGAGCCGGGGCAACCGGCCCTGCTGTCCTGTCCGACCAGCGGTACGCTCACTGTGGACTGTTACGTGGTCATTCAATCCACCAACATCGGCCTGCCGGTCGGACCAGCGAACGCCATCCCGGTTTCGGACACCACGCCCGCGGCCAATCCCAACGCGCCCCGCAACCTGCGCCTGGTTCCCGGCGCCGAGCAGGTCATTGTGGAATGGGGCGCGCCACAGCAACCGTCTTCCAACCAAGTGGGATACATCGTTCAGTATCGGTCCGTGGACAGCACGGTCTGGGTCGACTGGCAACTGATCATCGACACCGCGGCCCGCAGCGCCACCATCACCGGCCTCGAGGTGGGGACCTATGAGATACGGGTCGGAACGTTGCTCGCTGAGAGGGGCGGGTATGTCCTTGGCGGCTACTCTGCCCTGAAAATGGTGGAAACCCAGGAACCCCGGATGCCCGGCCCGCCGCGCGACTTGCAGGCGGTGATCCGGACGTCGCCCAACGATGGCTCCCGGATAATGGAGGTCTACTGGGTCGCGCCCGCGGACTTGGGCAATCCACCCGGTGTCGCGAGTTACTCGGTGCAGTATCGACAGGTGGGGGACGCCGCGTGGACCGATTGGACGCAAGCGCCCCGGGCAACTCTGGAAGGATTCCGGGTCTGGATTACCGGCATCGGGTCGGACGACGACTGGGAGGTGCGGGTCGCGGCCATCGGTCTGCTTGGGCACATGGGCGAGTATGCCACCACCGGCAAGTCGCAGCGCCGCCCCGGACCAATAGAAAACCTGACCCTGACCCCGGGCGACGGACAGATCACGGCGAAATGGGACCCGCCCGACGACCCGGGCTATCCACCCTTCCAAGCGTATAGCGTGTCCATCCGCGCAGCCGGCGAGAACGTTTGGGAAAGGTTCCAGGAGACTGGGAGAACCAAGACCTTCACCGGTCTGACCAACGGCCGGACCTATGAGGTGCAGGTGGTGATTTCCAACGGCGCGGGTTACGGGCCGTCGGTCACACTGTCGGCCACGCCAGGAGGCACTCCGGTCACGACCAAGCCGGACCCGGACCTGCCCTCCGCTCCCCGGAACCTGACCGTGACGGCGGGCAACACGTGGATGGTCGTGGAATGGGACTCCCCTGATTTCGAGGGGTACCCGCCGCTGCGCGGTTACTTCATACGCTACCGGGATGTTTCAACCGAACGCCACGGCGTCCTGCGGCACGACGACCTCTCGATCAACGCGCGGACCATCGATGCCGGGCTGAGCAGCGACCGCCATTACCAGGTGTCGGTGGAGGCGTATCACATCAAGGACGGCAAACGGCGTTCCGGGCCCGCCGTGGGACCGGTAAGCGTTTGGACCGACAGCCTGCTAACCAATCCTCCGCGCTATCCGGAACGGCAACCCTCCGCGCCGCGCAATCTGACGCTGACGCCGGGAGACGGCACGATTGAGGTGACGTGGGACAGGCCGCAGCGCCTGTTCAAGAACAGGCCGATCTATCTGGTGGAGTACCGCGAGGATGGTTCCCCGAGTTGGACCGAAGCGGAAGAGACCAGGGGCGCCGGCGCGTTCATTGATTACCTAGAAAACGGAGAGACCTACGAGGTGAGGGTGACGGTCTTCGATTCCTATGGAGAGGCCACTGCCGGTCCAAAGCGGGTGACCCTGGAAGAGCGCTCGGTCACGCCGCCCGTGCCGCCCGCGCCGGCCATCAACCAGACCCTGGCCCTGACGCCGGGCGACGGCATCATCAGCATGTCGTGGGACCCTCACCCGAGCGTGCCGGGCAACTGCTACTGCTACCTCGTGGAATACCGTGAAGCGGATGGAAATGAGTCCTGGGTCGAGAATGGCTGGTATGACCGCAGCGGCGGCGTTATTCAGCGTCTGTGGAATGGCGTCGAGTACGAGGTGCGTGTGCTGGTGATCAACTCACGCGACCAGCAGCTCGGGGTCATTGGACCGGAACGGGCAACACCATCGAAAAAGCCCGGGAGGAACACGAAGCGAACCCGTGAGCCCTCGGAACCGCGCAACGTGCAGTTGGCGCCAGGCGTCGGGCAGATAGAGGTATCGTGGGACCTCCCGTTGGACCGCGGAGTACCTGAGATTGAGGGCTACGCCGTGCAGTACCGCAAGGTTGGTCGCCATCCCTGGAACTGCCAGTGGACCACCGGCGCCGCAGTCACTCTCACCGGTCTGGAGAACGGCCGGAATTACGAGGTGCTGGTGAGCGCGGGCTACGAGCGTTGCGATGGCATTGCCGGTCCCGTGAGGGCCGCCCCGGGCGGCGATGCCGCCGTCAGACAAGGGGAGGACCGTTCACCCTGGGCGCCGCGCAACTTGCTGCTGATGCCGGACAATAGGCAGATAGCGGCGTCCTGGGACCCGCCGCGGCGCGACGACGAGCATGATGGCTACGCGGTCCAATACCGCCAGGCCGGCGCTCGCTATTGGGATTGCCGGTGGACCACCAGCACGTCGAGGACGCTCACCGGATTGCGGAACGACGTGGAGCACGAGGTGCTGGTGAGCGCAGGGTACGTTCAGTGCAACGGGATGGCCGGGCCGATGAGGGTGACCACGGAGGAACCACCACGTGTTCCGGGCCCGCCCCGTGACCTCAGGGCCGAGTTGGGCCACTACCCGAACGGTAGAGCCTACGTCCAGGTCTCCTGGAGCGCGCCCGCCGACGAAGGTTACCCGCGCTTCGACGCCTACCAGCTGAGTCTGCGCGTCAGGACCGCCTCGGGTTGGGGCGATTGGCAGCACGGTCCCAAGCGATCGCGTTACGATACCTCGCCCCAACTGGGAGTGAGCGAGGGGAACCTCGAGTACCGGATCCGGGTGCGGGCTCTCAACGACGCGGGCAGCGGACCCATCGCCGGGCCGGTATCCGTCTCGACCTCCCAGTAGTGTGGCGACGATGGCGTAACCATCCGACGGGCTCGTTTTTGCCTTCTTTCGGCATCCCGTTCCGGGCCGCTGCCTCGTCCTCGGCGTTCGCGTATCAAAAGCCGGCCTTGGACGATGATGCAGTCGTCGGCTTCCGGGATCACGCGGCCGTCGTCCGTCGCTGAGCTGGCGGAACACGCCGCCGGGCTGGAATATCCTGCGCTGTGGTTGACTGACGTGTCGAACACGGTTGCGGACCCGTAGGTCAGGCACAGGTGCCGCCGCCGTATCGCTGGCGGAGGCGAGGCAACGTCAGGGGGACGTTGGGCATAGGCCACCGTTCCCTCCACATTGCCCTTGTAATTCCCCTTGCTGGGACAACCGGAACGGTCCTCGAACAGGTAGGGGAACTACAACTCGGTGAAAGCTCGGGTGCGGTTGACCGGGCCGCGGCCCAATATCTTGGCCACCGCCAGATTGATATCGCCGTACAGGCCGCTCCGAGGTAACCCGCCCAGAAAGGCGAAGACTGACCCATGGTCAGTGGCAGCCAGTGGCGTTATCGGCGCCAAATGCCCCGATTTCCTGTACCACCACCGTTCGGGCGGCTGCTGGCGGTAGTTCTGGCATTTCCACTACTGCGGCCGGCCCAGGCCCATTTCCCGACCGACCACGCCGACCAGTTGGGCCGCGTTTGGCTGCCTCCAAGTCCGTCACGCCAAGACCAACCGGGTCATCTGGGCATCCAAGTCCTGCCACCCAGACGTCGCCGGGCAAATCCAGGCTGGTGATGTCGTCGAACACGGCGGCACGAGATCAATCGGGATACAAGACAACGGCGCTGGTATCCCGGCCGACCAGGTCGAAACCGCCTTTTCGAGACACGCCACCTCGAAGCTCCGCGCCGACGACGACTTGCGCAGCATAACCACGCTCGGCTTCCCCGGAGAAGCACTGCCTCCGATAACCGCCGGCACCGTCCTGACGTGCGTTACCGGCACTGCGGACGCCGAGGGAGCCATGCGCTATCAGATCAGGCACGGCGAACCCGAAGAACGGCCCAGACCTGAAGGCGCCGCTGCCGGAACCGGCATCAGGGTCGAATACCTCACCGTGAGGTTGTCCCATACATTCGCCAATCCCAGAAGACCTTGACAATCCATCGTCGAAGGTTGCCCGGCTGTCGTTTGAGCCAACGTAAGAGGCGTGTTCTCCGTTTCACCGAATCCACGCGGACGTCAAAACTGACTTCAGAAGGGCCAGATGAGGCACTGAAACTAACCGTATGAGTCAGACGGGGAAGCTCAACCCCCAACTCATCAGATAGGGTGCGGTGGAGTTCCCTCACCCAGTCGCGGAGGTCGTCCACCTGACCCCTGATGCCGGTCATGCCTCGCTGGTGTTCTTCGCTGACGTGGTCGATGCTCTCGTTCAGTTCCGAGAATCTCCATTCAAGTTCCCGGTTCACTCTGGCCCTGACCTGCTTGGTCGACCATGCAATAATCAACATGGCTACTTGGGACCATACAAAATACAGGGCAGCCTCACCCCAGTCTAAGCATGAAGGGCAGTATCCAGTGTTCCGCCAACCCTGCCACAACTGAATGGACCCCGGGATCACGAATGTTGTCAGGAAGACCACAATACGCTCGAGCCAAGTTAGAATCCTGACAAGCCGAATGTATTCCCAGAGCATCAATACCTCCCGTCGGGGGTTGTGTATAAGGTCAGACTGTAAACGGCGGAGAGAAAGTGACAGTAGGAGGCTCTGAAAACCCCGAGCCCCAGCCGTGTCCGCAGGAGTTTACCCTCCGTGCCGGACAGTCCTCGGCCCACCCAGACAACCCTAAGGCTCCGCCTCTGTCTCCCCAGGCTCATACCCCTTGGGCATCCGGCATCCGGCAGCCGACGCGGAGCTGAGTGAAGATGTAGGTGGGATGCTCCGCATCGTCGCCCAGCTTGCGGCGCAGGCTGCTGATGGCGGTGCGCATCGGACGAACGTCGGCGTCGCCATCGAGCCTCCAGACCCGGCGCAGCAGGTGATCGTAGGTCAGCACCCGCCCGGCATGGGACGCCAGCTCGGCCAGGCCCGGCGTTCAATGTCGGTAAGGGGTACGGGTTGACCTCTTGTCCAGTCCACCAACACTGAAACCACGGGCGTTACTCACGTCCGCATGGGATACCTATCCAAAGCAAGGCGCCGGATATGAGACGCTGCAACCAATCTACCGCCCGTCTCCGCTCAGGGTAAGATGGCAGATGAACCCGTTGCTGTTGTGATGTACACATATAGCGGCAGGTTGAATCGGCGGAAATGACGGCGTGTTTCCACTTTGCCGGGGACGTTGGAGCGCTCCGGCACGGACGCTACCACGCCCGCCCGTCCTGGCCCTGGCGTTGGAGGGCAATCCGGCACCCAATTTCCGGCGTCCAGTCGGGACCGAGGCAGAGGGGTTCCGGCTCACAGGGGTGCGGAATAACGTGATATCCGCACGCATCATGCGTTGGGACGCATTGATTGAAATGTTAAAATCGCCCGCATCCAGAGAGCAAATGAGAGCGGGCGTGTAGCGATACCGCCTGCGGAAGGAATATAGCAGCGCCATGTTCAACCTGTTGATGTCCCGGTCCGCAAAGGCCCGCCCTACAGCCTCGCGCCCTGTTCACCCCCCGCTCTGGGGCCGCGGAATGACGGCCCTGCGGCGGGTTGCGCCGCTCTCCCTCCTCTTCCTTCTCCTTGGCGTACTCGCCCTCTTCGCGCTGACCGCTTCTGACAACGTCGCGCGGGCACAGACGGCGGGGCCGACGCCGCAGACCTATGAGGTGCCCAACGACTGGGCGCTCAAGCCTTCGGGCCTCAACGTAGACGATGAATTCCGCCTGCTGTTCCTCAGCGCGGCGTCGCGCAATGGCACCTCAGGGAACATCAAAGACTACAACGCCTTCGTGCAGGGCGGCAGCGTGCTGGACCGCGACACCGTGGCCCCCAACATCAGGGCGCTGCGCGGCGAGTTTCGCGCGCTGGTCTCCACCCAGAACGTCGACGCCCGGGACAACACCGTCACCACCGGAACGGGAGTCCCCATCTACTGGCTGGACGGCGCAAAGGCCGCCGACGACTACGGGGACTTCTACGACGGAAGCTGGGACTCGACGGAAGCCCGGAACGAAGCCGGCGACACGTTTACCACCAACCCTGAAGCCTGGACCGGTTCAGGAAACGACGGGACGGAGTACCTGCTTGGAACGATCAGCCGTGCCCTGGGCGCCGGTCTGAATGTCCGATACGGCGATGTCGATCTGGCTCCTCTAAGCAGAGGCGATGCAGTTAACACCGGGAATCGGTCAATCTACGCCATCTCACCCGTGTTCAAGGTGGTGGACCAGGGCGCGCCGACGGTACAGACCGTTCCGGGCGACTGGCCGCTGATACCCGGGGCCACCAGCGACGCCGGCAACCAGTTCCGCCTGTTGTTCGTCACCTCCGGCGAGCGCGACGCCAGCGGCGCGAGCATCGCCCACTACAACCTCTTCGCGCAGGCCCACGCCGGCGGCGGCCACGAGGCGATCCGGCCCTACCGCAACCAGTTCCGGGCGCTGGGCTCCACCGAGACCGTGGACGCCAACGACAACACCGCTCTCACCGGCACGGGCGTGCCTATCTACGCGCTGAGCGTGGACGGCAGCGGCAACTTCAACGGCGCCAAGGTCGCCGACGACTACGGCGACTTCTGCGACGGTGACTGGGACGAAACTGCCAACAAGGACGAGTCTGGCGCCGACCGGTCAGCCAGCATTGTCTGGACCGGCAGCGATGACGATTGCGAGGGAGTGACCGACGCTCACTTCGGACACTCCTTCTCTGTGCGGATTGGCTTGGCGAACGACGCGAACGACGCGCTCAACGACGGCCGCAACTTTGGCCCAACTTCGGATTATCCCCTCTACGCCCTCTCCCCGGTGTTCACGGTGTCGTCGGCTCCCAGCGTGCCGCGGAACGTCGCGGTGTCGGAGATCACGCACGTGAGCGCCAGGATGTCCTGGGGCGAGCCGTCCTACACCGGGGCGCACCCCATCTTCCAGTACCAGATCGAAGTCCGGCGCTGCCTGAGCGACATCAATGCCCCCTGCGCCTCCTGGACCGGCTGGGGGGACGCCGGCAGCTTCGGGAGCGCCGCCACGAGCGGAGTGATTACCGCCTACGACGACGACAAGGGAACGGAGAACACGGCAGACGACGAGCGCCTCGACCTTGCAGCCCGGACCCGCTACCAGGCGCGGGTGCAGGCGCACAGCCGGGAGAACCCCACCGCGGACACCGTGTACGGCGAGTGGTCCGATCCGACGGTCTTCATCACTGCCCCGGACTACGACGCCGACGATGACGGGCTGATAGAAGTCGCCAACCTGGCGCAGCTCAACGCCATCCGCTGGGACCTAGACGGCGACGGTGCGGTGACGGACGATACCGGCACCGCCGACTTCGACGAGGCAGAGGCCTACGACGACGCCTTCCCCAACCCGGTGGCGGGCATGGGCTGCCCGGATACGGGCTGCACCGGCTACGAGCTCACGGCGAACCTAGACTTCGACACGGGCGTCAAGGGTGATCGGTCCGACGACGACTACGCCAACGTGGACGACATGGGCACCACTGACACCAGCGACGACGTGATCAGGGGCTGGGACCCCATCGGCGACGACCCCAACCCGTTCGACACAACCTTCGAGGGCAACGGCCATGCCATCAGCAACCTGTTCATCGACCGCACAGAGGGGTTGATCGGGCTGTTCGGCAGGATAGACGGCGTAGCGCACAACTTGGGCGTGGCGGACGCCAACGTGACGGGCCGCGGCGGAACGGGCGTCCTTGTCGGTGACAATCGGGGGCGGGTTGTCGCATCCTGGGCAACCGGCAGTGTAAACGGAAACAACAACGTGGGTGGACTGGTCGGCCACAACGACAGGGTGGGCGTCGTATCCGCCAGCTACGCGGCCGTATCCGTGAGCAACGACCAGAACAACACCGGTGGACTGGTGGGCCGGAACCGCGGGGCGGTGTCGGCATCCTACGCCACCGGCGCGGTAACCTCGAGCAACCTGGATGTGGGCGGGCTGGTCGGCTCGAACCTAGGTGGCAGCATTACGGCCTCATACGCGACCGGGACGGTGACAGGCGGCGTCAATATGGGCGGCCTTGTGGGATCGAACGCCGACGAAGACACGTTCACAGGCAGGGTAATCAACAGCTATTGGGACACCGAGGCCAGCGGCCGCGCGGTGGGCATCGGCAATGACGACGTAGACAACAGCGACGCGATAGACGGAGCGGAGACCGCGACCGATGGTGCAACCGGCAAGACCGGCGCGGAGCTGCGCGCCCCCACCGGCTACACCGGCATCTACTCGGCGTGGAACCTGGACCTGGACAACGCCGACGGGGACAACAGCCACGCCACCGGACAGGACGACCCCTGGGACTTCGGCGCGGACTACAACTATCCGGCCCTGAGCGTGGACTTCGACAATGACGGCACGGCCACCTGGCAAGAGTTCGGCGCGCAGCGCCGGCCCGGACCGCCTACCATTGCGCGTGTCTGGCGGGAGCACGGAATCAGTGATGACCCGGATACTACCGAGATTGAAAGTCCCGTTGAGATTCTCTGGATCGAATTGACTCCTCCGACTGACTTGGGCAGCGGCGGCATCGGCAGTTACGAGTTCCGCGTGGGCCAGGTAAGCGCCACAGACCCCACCGCCATCACTTGGACACCGACGAATACGGATGAATGGGCGAGCGCGAGCTCCCCTTCGAGATTCGGAGTGGGGTACATGGCGCTCCACAGCGGTTCGTACCAAGTCATGGCGCGGGCGGTCAATGATGCCCCCTACCCGGGTGAATCCGTCCAGTATGATACGCCGTCCAATCCCCCGGCGGCGCCCGACCTGACGCTGACGCCAGGCGACCGCAGCATCTATTTGACGTGGGGAAATATCGTCAACACCGGAGAACCGCTTTACACCCACTTTGAGGTGGAGTATCGACTATCATGGTTAGGCGGCTACCGGACTTCGTCTAGGGACGGCCTGGGGAGGTATTCCTTCCATGAAATCCCGCGGACCGACAGCGAAGGGCAGTTGCTCAGCGGCGAAGAGCGCCTAGTCAACGGCGAGCCATACGAGGTGCGAGTGAGGGCGGTGGTGGCTGGCACACCCAACAATATAAACGGCGAATGGACGGAAGCGATAGTAACACCCAATGTTCCGACGCCCCCCGCCGTTCCGCGTCCCTGTCCGACCGACAACCTCCCGCGGAACCTGACGCTCACCCCGGGCGCCGGGAGGATCGTGGCGACCTGGATGTCCGCCGACATGGACAACCCGAACCTCAACAACTACATCCTGGAGTACCGGGAGCAGGGGGTTACGGGGTGGCAAGAGTGGCCCCGCGTCATCAACTTGGATAATCTCGGAAGATCCAACGGTGACCTGACTTGGACAGTGGCCGTCACCGGGCTGACCAACGGCATAACCTACGAGGCGCGGGTGGCCGCCGTGCAGATTACACATGATGTGAACATCCGCTCCGTCTGCGATTACACCGAGCCGGTTGCGGCGACGCCCGATGAAGTCGCTGTCAGTATTACGAGACCCAGCAATGGCGCCGAGTACTACGAGACCGATACCATCAGGTTCGACTTCTCTCTGGCAGAGTACCTCGATGCCGACCTCGATGTGACCGTCAACGTCCAAGGCGGCGGGGACTTCCTGATTGATGACGGCGACCGGACGGTCACTATCCCGGCCGGCTGGATCCGAGGCTTACTGATCTTCTTCCCGGATAACGACGACAGGAACGATGAGGACGCTACGCTGACCGTCACCGTCAAGGACGGTGACGGCTACAGCCCCGGCTCGCCGGCCAGCGTGTCGGTCGCCCTGCTGGACGACGACCCCGACGACTTGCCGGTCTTCGATCCCAGCGCGCGCCGCGTTCCGGGCGTTCCGTACACCGACCACGGCACACCCCCCTGGCTGACGGCGGGCGACCGGCAGATCGCAGTCGAATGGGGTGTGCCATCCGACCTCGGCAACCCGACCTTGAGCGGCTACCAGGTGCAGTACCGCGAGGCACACAGATACGGCCCCGGGGATGAGGGCTGGAGTTCATTGAGCGTAGGGAGAACTACGCCTACGACTGCCACCATCACCGATCTGACCAACGGCCAGGAGTACGAGGTGCGAGTGGCGTCCCGGAACAGCGTGGGGACCTCCGAATACACCTTCCCTGCGGCGCGAGCGACGCCCGTCGGCCCGCCCGCTGCGCCGCGCAACCTGGCGCTTTCCGCGGGAGACGGCGAAATCGGTGCGCAGTGGGACCCGCCCTCAGACGACGGAGGCCGCCCAATCAGCGGATACTCGGTGCAGTACCGCAAGGGCACAACGGGAGAATGGACAACGGTCTCGACCGAGACCGAGACCACGACCACCTCCTACACCATCGAATCGCTTGAAAATGACAGCGAATATCAGGTGCAGGTAGCGGCCACCAACAGTGAAGGAACGGGTCCCTTCACCAGCCCGTCGTTGGCCACGCCGACGACGAAGGACCGGGTGCCGGGCATCCCACGCAATCTGGTACTTACGCCGGGCAACGGCTCTATCGGGGTGTCTTGGGATGTTCCCACCGATCAAGGCAATCCGGCTCTGAGTGACTACCAGGTACAGTACCGCAAGGCCGACGTTGCGGATTGGACGACGATCCAGACCGGGGACACGACCACTTCCTACACCATTGGCGACCTCGTAAACAACGTCGAGTACAAGGTGCGCGTGGCGGCCGGAAACTCCAACGAGCAAGATGGCCAGCGGTTCGGCAACCCTACTTCCGAGCAATCGGCTACGCCCAGCACGAAACCCAGCGCGCCGCTGAACTTGATGCACGATCCTCCGATGAGCTTTGTGGATGTAGATGGGACAACCAAGAAGGAAATCGTAGTGTCTTGGTCCCCGCCCGCCAGCGACGGCGGCTCCGACATCACGAGCTACCGTGTGGAATACCGCAGCGGGACGTCCGGGGCTTGGCTGTCCAAACGATGCCCAGTTTCGGACGACCCGCCGGCGCTGACGGAAGCCTGCTCCACCCACAGAGGCGACATGGTCAGAGTTGCGGGCGTCATGGGACCGCTCAGCGGCACGTACCAGGTGCGCGTGGCGGCGGTGAATCGGGAAGGGACTGGCGCCTACGCCACGGTGTCGGTCGGGGTCCGTTAGCGGACGCCCAGCCGGCGAAGCCGTGCCCTACGACGGCTTCGTAGGCATCACCGGGCTGACCGGCGTCGAGCCCTACGAGGTGCAGGCGGCGGCCGTCAACGCACAGGGCGAAGCCGTCGCCGGGCCGAAGCGGACCACCCCGATGGAGCCGCAGCGGCTCTCCGGCGCGTCGGCCGGCATTGGTGCCGGCGGTCGAGACGGAGGGATTGCAGTTTCGTGGGCCGCGCCCTCACCGGCTACTCCGTCCAGTACCGGGAGGGTACGTCGGGACCGTGGCAAGGCGTGGAGCACAGCGGCACGGACACAGTCATCACCATCACCGGCCTGAAAAGCGGCCAGCAGTACCAGGCGCGAGTCGCAGCAGTCAACGACGTGGGCGTCGGCCCCCACCACGGCCCGGTCGACGTCTGGACACAATGGTACGAGGCGACGAAAACGGAAAGGCAATGGGGACAACCAGCCGCCCACGGCGAACCCCGGGCCGGACCAGAAGGTTGCGGAGGGGGCCACGGTGACGCTGGCCCGTAAGAGGAGCACCCCGGAGGTCCAAGCGTTGAGCTACGCCTGGACCTCCGGGGTTACCCTGAGCAGCGGCGCCGCCAACCCGACCTTTACCGCATCGGACCGGACGAGGGACTACGCAAGGAGCCGAGCCATGCCCGCAGTTTTGGACAAGCCACGGATACAATGCCGCTGCCGCGATGAACAGGACCGCCAATGTCCGCTGGAGGCTCTCGAACCGGAGTAGTAAAACGGTCGCCCTTCCAATTCCGACCGCTGCAACCGTCCGGACACAACCGTGCTGAAACGCCTGAAATCCATGCCGCGTGGGACCAAGCTGCTGCTGGCGGTGTTCCTCTTCGCAGCGGCGTACAGCGCTTTCCACCTGGTGAAGGGCGTGGCGCTGCTGAACGTACACCTCATCACCGGCGGGCTCTTTTTCACCGCCGTCAGCATTCCCCTGGTCCTGATCTGCTGGCACGGCCGTAGCTCGGGCGATGACGGCGCCGACAAGCCCGCCGACCGCTATAAGCGCCGATGAAATAATGGACGTGAACCCCGAAGTAGCGCCGCCAAAACCCCGAGGAACGAAACAGTCTTGCCAGTAGCGAATTGTCCTCCATCTGGTCAGCGACCGCGGAAAACTCTCTCCAGCATTTTCGGACGCCGCCGTCGCACGCACCACAACGCCCCCAGGTCGTCCCATGTGGCCGCCAGTACGCCGTCAACTCGCATCCGAACGGACCATCCATCGTGGCCCCAACGTAGCGGATAGAGCCGACAAGAGGAGCCCGAGCAAATCGGCCATTGTCCCACGATGGAGAACGCGCCTTCCGCGCAACCCAGGCGGCTGCACGCGGAGAGCAGCAGCTCCGGGCAACGGATTGGTCCAACATCGGGCGACACGGGCCCATTGTTCCAAGCTAATCGCCCCGGCCATGCCGCCGGCATCAGCAGCGAAGAAGAACTGTCAGCGCGCCGACCAAATAGTGGCGACGACGAACAGGCTGGAGCCCGATCAGCCGGAGCGGTTCCCGAACGCTTTGTTGGGCCAAGACCGACAAGGCGCTCTGGTCTACCAGATCGACGCTGACGAACGGCAGGTGAGAGAAGCCATCGAACTCGTACCAGCAGGCGCTGAGGCCGAATTTCACGTAACTGTCGAAGATCAGGGCCGCCTGCGGCTGGAGCGCATCGTGCTGACTGCCGAAGCCGAAGCGTAACGACGGCCTGCGTAGTGTACACCCGTGTCGACCCCTGACGATCAGGGCAAAGACACGGGAGCCTCGGGAGAGAAAGCCAACACCACCCGGAACCGCCCTACAATACCGATGACAGCAGCCCGTAGCGGCTGGGAATCCGGCGCCGATAAACTGGAGGCATCCCCAACGACCGACGCTAAGAGCTCCCAATATGCCTGCTGCTCAACGCGAACATCCCTACATCTGGGCCACCTGGCTGCCTCGCCTGCTCACCGGTGAGAACTCCTGCGAATGGGCCGTCTGGTTCAAGGCCCACCACCGGGACTGGTCCAGGCAACCTTCCGACTTCAACCAAGCACAGTGGCTGCTCGCCCATACCGCACTGCTCAACGAGCGCAGAGCCAACTGGGAAGTCGGCGGCTTCGACATCAATGTCGAGGCTCAAAACAGGTTTGAACTCCGCGGCAAAACGGCAACGCTGGCCGGCAGGCCCGACATCATCGCCCACCGCGAAGATGACGGCGTCATCGTCGACGCCAAGACCGGCCAGGAAAGCCCCAGCCACGCCGTGCAGGTTATGATCTATCTGTACGCCGTTCCCAAGGCACTGCAACGCTACCGGGAAACGAAGCTCTGGGGTCAAGTCACCTACCGCGACCACACGGTGCGCATCCCGGCCGAAGCCGTGGACGAGAAGTTCATACAGAACCTGGGCGCGCTGATCCGCAGGCTATCCGCCGACGAACCCGCGAGGCGGGTACCCAGCAGCCAGGAATGCCGGTACTGTGATATTACGGCCGCCGACTGTCCACAGCGCATCGACGAAGCCTCCGAGCCCGAGAGCGGTGCTACAGCCGACTTCTGAAAGCCAGCCGCCAATGCGCCGAAGCTCGGCCTTGTGCGGGACCCGAACCACCGCGTAGGCTCAAACGCACCCGATATGCCGGTCCAACTTCTGGGCCTTGTCGTTGCCTCATGACAATCTCGGCGACCACCGGATTCCCCCAGTCGACCGTAACTCAGGTTGCTCTCTGGCCGCTGCCGCTCAACCAGCGAAACCAATGCGACGGTCTGGAACTCCTGGCGGCGCTGGAACGGGAAACAATCCCGCTGTGCGTCTTCGACCCGCAGTACCGCGGTGTGCTGGACAAGATGCGCTACGGTAACGAAGGCGTCAGCCGGGGACGACGACGCTCGGCGCTCCCGCAGATGAGCGAGGAGACCATCAGCGAATTCGTCGCCGGCATCTCGGACGCCTTGGTCCCGTCCGGCCACCTGTTCCTGTGGGTCGACAAGTTTCACCTCTGCAAGGGCATCACAGCGTGGCTGGGGGGCAGCGGATTCGAGATCGTGGACCTCGTCACCTGGGACAAGGGCCGGATGGGCGGGCTCGTTGAGAAAGTCGCCGAAATGACAATGGATCCATCGTGGAGCGGGCCCGATGTGGACGGTCCACCCGATTATCCATCCAGAGCATGATGACAGCACGGCGAAAAACGCCGCCGCGTCTGCCACGTCGCACCTGACATCCTGGGCAATGGCGTCGGCGGGCGCCACCGGACTGGGCGGCCCGACGCCGCGACACAGTCTCCGCACCATCTTCAGCACGTTGTGGGCCAGCGCGGCCATGTACCCTTCGCAGTCCACTTTCCACAGTCCGCGCAATCGGGATTTCTCCCATCCCAACCGGTCAAGCGAGGCGAAGGCTCCTTCCGCGATGGTCTTGCGCCGATTGCTCTCCCGCCGGGCGGCCGCGGTTCGATTCCGCTCCCGGGCCCTCGCATACTGGGGGTGATATATGGTTACCCCGAAGAACCGCCGTTTTTGCCCCGGCGGCAGGCAGGTGTCCTTGATGGGGCAAGCCTGACAATCCTTCTGACGCGCCACGTACTGGTAGGACCGTTGCCGTTTGTGGTACGCACCGCGCCGCAGTATCTTGCCCTGTGGACAAACCAGGTGGTCGCCGTGGTAGGCGAAGTCGCCGCTGGCCACCATGCTGGTTTCCTGTCTGGGATGGATGGGAATGTACGCCGTGATGTCCCGTTCTTCCAACAGATAGCGCAGCCGACCGTCGCTGTAGCCAGTGTCTCCCGCCAGCGACACCGGTTGCAGCGGCAGACCTTCCAGTAACCCAGCAACCGCTTTGGATTCCCGTTCGGAAGCGTGGGTTACCCCTCGGGACAGGATGAACCCACCAAGGTCCACGATGACGTTTTCCTGGTATTGCAACCCCGACGCCTTGCCAGCCCTGGTGGTCTTCCAACGGGCGTCGGTGTCCACTGGGTTCAGTGGCATCCTGCCCTCGGGACTCTGGAAGTACCGTACCTCTTCGTGCTCAACACCATCCCCATCGACGGTGGTTTTGGTCAAGACGAAGAGTCCGTTCTCCTCGATGGCGCGTTCCTTGAACTCCCCTACGGACATCCCGCTGGGCGCCAGGTCGTAGCCACTCACGTTGGCCTTGACCAGGCTGGCATCCACGTACATCTCCGGCGACAGCATCCCCAACCGCAGCAGCTCGTCATTCAGACCGTCGAAGACAGCGGCGAAGCCGTCCCGACCGATCCGATCGATGAAGTGGCTGATGCTGGAATGGTCGAACACTGGATCGTCGATGGTCAGGAAACAAAACCACCTGTAGGCGATGTTTTCGGAGATGGCCGAGCACAGCCTGCGGAAGGACGCGATGTTGTACAGCGAGCAGATCAGCAGCGCTCTCACCATCACCTCGGGATGGATCGCCGGCCTTCCGAAGTCGGGACAGTAGCAGTCTTCCAATGGCTCCACCAGCTTGGCGAAGTCCAGTTGCTCATCGACCCGTATCAACAGGTGATTGGGGTCAATGAAATCACGCAACTGCCTAGTGGTGAACTGGAACAGGGTGGAGTCGCGGCGGCTGCGGTCCAAGGGTTCAATCATCGGCATCCTCGGCAACAACGGACTGTCCCGGCATTGTAGCCGAACACAACGCCAACATCGGTTTCCACACTGACTTTTTCAACAAGCCCGGGCATGGGTTACCGCACCCGGCGCGTCGCCGAATACATGGTCATCCTGCAGAAACCGCCCACTCAGGTCGGGGAAGGTTGGCAGCGCGACGACATCCCTGACGTCGTCACGGAAAGAGACAAACGCCTCGGCAACGTTCACCCCAAGCCGGTGAACCTTCAGGCGCGCTTGATCGAGGCGGTTACCGACCTCGGCGACGTGGTGCTCGACCCGGCGGCCGGCAGCTACTCCGTGATGACCGCCGCCCACCAAGTGGGACGCCAGTTCCTGGGTTGCGACATCGCCAGCGCATGGTAGGCAGGCTGACGGGAATCGTCGCGGAACTCGGTTCCGAGCAGAGCAGGCATTGGTGTCATTGCCGACCCCGAGAACTGGTGGGACAATTGCCGCCGTTTGCCCGAAATCCCCATACGTCCCCTGGAGCCACAGAATTGAGAACATCCCTTGTCGTCATCCTAATCCTGACCACCTTGCTGGTTGCTTGCGCGTCGGAGCCCGCGCCGCCACTACCTCAGACCGGCAACGACGCAGCGCCGCAGGCATCGGCAACTGCCGCTCCGACTGAGCAACCGCCCACCGAGACGCTGACGGCGGCAACGCCGCCGCTTCAGACTGCCCCGACCGACACACCCGAACCGACGGCTACGGCGACCCCAGAGCCGACCCCGACCACCGAACCGGCGCCAACCGCCACGCCAACGCAGCCGACGGCAACTGCGCCACCCACCCCAACACCCACCGCCGAGCTGCCTACACTCGGGCCGACACCCACCCCACGGCCAGCCAGGCCGACGGCTACGGCAACGACCACCATGCCCACAACGGCGTTGCGCGTTACGGTGTCGCCGATCCCTTCGAACCTGCCTACCTACGACCGCCACGACTGGAAGCACTGGACCGACGCCGACGGCGACTGCCAGGACGCGCGCCAAGAGGTCCTCGTGGCCGAGAGCAGGACTGGACCGAATTTCCGCACCGACAGGAAATGCCGAGTGACCTCCGGCGAATGGCTTGCTCCCTACACCGGCGCCGTAGTGACCGACCCCGGCAAGCTCGACGTCGACCACATGGTCCCTCTGGGCAACGCACACCTCAGCGGCGCCTGGCAATGGACAGCCAACCAACGGGAACGATACGCCAATTACCTCGATGATCCCCAGCACCTCATCGCCGTTACGGCCAGTGCCAACCGGTCAAAGGGCGCGCGAGGCCCTGAAGACTGGAAACCTGACGACCGTTCCTACTGGTGCCAGTATGCCACCGACTGGATAACCATCAAGACTACCTGGGCACTGACGGTCACACAGGCCGAACACGACGCGTTGGCCCAGATGCTCAAAACCTGCAGCGACCCGCCCGCCCTGTGGGTCTCTGAAGGCAGCATCCCTGGACAGCACCGTCCGACCGTTACGCCAGGACTACCTGCGACCGCCACGCCGGCGGCGAGGACGTACAACTCCTGCGACGCCGCTCAGGCGGCCGGAGAAACCCGAGTACAGGGCAGCAAAGGCGGCGGACGCGGCTTTCCTAAGTGGATGGTGCCCATTGCCCGAGACGGCGACGGAGACGACGTAGTGTGCGAAAAATGACAGACCACGGTCCTCCGCCGATGTACATTCCGACTCGACCTAGCCAGCCTTGGTCCAACCAAAGAACATCGCCGTAATCGTCACCGTGTTGGCGACCGTCCTTGCCTGCAGCGCCGGTACCCCTCCAGAAGAGGCGCAAAACCAGCAGTTACCCGCTGCCACACCGGACCACTCCCGAGTGCAGATCATCGACTCGGAGCCTCCGACGGGGCTCACCGACCCGGCCGCCATCGCCGCCTACTGGCAAGGCTACTCAAACATGAGAGCGGCAACCTGGCCTGCGGCGATTGACGCCTACGACGAAGCAATCAGAATCCAGCCAGATGTGGCCAGCCTGTACGAAGCCAGGGGCACCGCCTACATGTACGGCGGTAACGACTACGAAGCTCTCGCAGACTACACCACGGCCATCAAACTCGAACCGGATGATGCAGGACACTGGCGCCGGCGAGCCCACTCCCACACCATCGCGCCTACGCCCCAGCCCCACGAGGCAGTCGAGGACGCCACCTGTGCCATTGAGATTGATCCACACCACTCCATGGGCTACGGGCACCGCGCCGTCGCCTTGACCCGACTGTCGCCGCCAGATTGGCAACAGGCGTTGGCCGACATGATCCGGCACATCGAGCTTTTCGAAGGTCGCGACCTTGAAGCGTACCGGTTCCGAGCGTCGATACACGAAAACCTGGGCAACCACGCCGAAGCAAAAAGAGACCGCCGGATGGCCTGAGTAGCCGCGTAGCGGCGGTCATGGGGTAAACCGCTCTGCGTGGTCATGCTCAGACCCGTCACGCGTTGAGCGAGGGCCACGCCACCAACTGACCGTCCCACATCCGGCCCTATGTGGGACAGACCTGACCCGGTTGGGTCTGCGTTCCCGGAAATGGTTCGCTAGAAATCGGTCGTCAGATCACTGGTCTCTGTGTGCGGTTTGATGCCGTACAGTCGTGTCCGACCCGGTGGGGTAGTGTAGGTTTGTCCCACAATCGTCCCACGTCGGAGCCAAAAAAGGGGCGGTTCGCCGCTTGTTGATACTGGAAACAAGCACGAACCGCCCGGTTATTGAGAAAATGGTGCCGAGGGGCGGATTCGAACCACCGACACCGGCATTTTCAGTGCCGTGCTCTACCAGGCTGAGCTACCTCGGCTGAACGGACTTTAATCATAGACTGACGTACCAACCGTGTCAATTGAGTCTGCTCGTCCAGCGCACTTGGTTTGGTCGCGCCGGCGACCATCGACCATGGTACGGCGCTCGGTGGTGGCGCGCGGTACGGCGGAATGCAGGTATTGTGGACCGGCCGGCATCGATCCTGTGGAGCTCTGCGCGTATCCAGACTCATCCGTTCATTTCGTGCTCAGGGCAGAGGCGAAACGCGGCATGCGGGGCGTGCCCCATTGAGCGGTTGCAATTTGCCTGCGGTATAAGTATTATTAGGCAGGCGAATTGTAGGGAAAGTGATCCAAGCGAGAACGAAGTACCTGCTCGACCTGTGCGGCCGCGCCAATCGGCCGTAAGCAAGAGTAAGGAGCAGCTTAACTGATGGTAGCCCAGGACCCGAACGTAGTCGAAGTCACCGACATGTCCCAACTCCCGGAATCGGCGTTTTCGCCGAGGGAATACCGGAGAGGCGACCTGGTGACCGGCGAGATAGTGCGCATCGATGACGAGGGTATGGTCATCAGCGCCGGCCTCAAGACCGAGGGCATCGTCCCCCCACAGGAGATGCGAACACTTACCGACGAGAAACGAGAACAGATGCAGCCCGGCTCCAACGTGATTGTCATTCACCTGAACAATCGCGGCCCGGGTGGAATGGCCGTATTCTCCTACGACCAGGCGCAGGAAAAGCAGGTCTGGGAAGACCTGATCGAACTGCACAAGCAGGACTCCGAGCTGTCAGCCAAGGTGGTGCAGCATAACAAGGGCGGCCTGGTGGTCGACTGGGAAGGCGTTCGCGGCTTCGTTCCTTTCTCCCAGATGGCGCCCGTGCCGAAAGAAGGCCGCATTGAACACCTGGACGCCAGGATTGGCGAGGACGCCCGGTTCAACATCCTCGAGCTGGACGCCCAGCGCGAGAAACTGGTGCTGACCGAGCGGCGGATCTGGCGGCAGTTGCGAAACGCAGCCAAGGAGCGCCTGCTGGAAGAGTTGCAGGAAGGCCAGATCGTCCAGGGTACAGTCCGGTCGATGCGCGGTTTCGGCGCCTTTGTCGACCTGGGCGACGCGGAGGGGCTGGTACCCATCTCCGAACTTTCCTGGGCGATGATCAAGTCACCTGAGGAAGTGGTCAGCGTGGGTGACAACCTGACCCTCAAGGTGCTGCGCGTCGACCGTGAGAACAGCAAGATCTCGCTGAGCCTCAAGCGGACCCAGCCGGAGCCCTGGGACACTGTGCCAGAGCGCTATCACGTTGGCGACATCGTGGATGGAACAGTCACCCGCCTGATGGACTTTGGCGCGTTCGTAAAGCTGGAAGACTGGGTCGAGGGCTTGGTCCACATCTCCGAGCTGTCGGCTCGCCGGATGGAGCACCCTCGGGAGATCGTCTACCAGGGGCAGCTGATCAAGGTGCAGATCCTGAGCATCGACACGGAACGCAAGCGGATGAGCCTGAGCTACCGCAAGGTGTACGGCCTGTAGCCGAACCCACCGCGCAGCGTCGAAAAAATTCAGGGGCGACGGTTGTCGCCCCTATTTTGTTCTTTGCAGCGCGGGCAGGTCGGCGGGGTTCATGATGAGGTGCCCCGGATCGGCCGCATTATCGTCGGCACGCAACTCGCGGAGTCGCTCCAGACCGCGCCGGGTATCGCTGGCAACGCGGGCCGGGTGCCATTTGCGGATGCGACGCTTGAACAGCCAGTAGGTGAATTCCTGCCACGCGACCAGGGAAAGATCCTCAAGATCGTAACCCCAGGTCCCACCGGCGTCGGCAAGGAACTCGGGGACGAGTTTGTCGCGGGTTTCGCCATAAAGGTGGCGGTAGGCGTCTTCAACAACGTCGTCGCTGTCGCCGTAGCATCGGGCCAGCCGGCTCTTGCGGATGGAGTCTTCCGTCACCAGTTGCAAAGCCTCTTCAACCACCACGCCGTACCAGAAATTCAGGTGAGCGGTGTAACGATAGGGCCCGATCAGCTGCCGGAAACGTTCCGGGTCGATGTCCTCGGGCAGACGCCCATAGAACAACAGGGCTTCCAACTCGTCGGGTGGGACGGCGTCAGGGATGGAAAGGCAGAGGCGATGGGCCAGAGTGAGCCAGTCCAGCGCCTCGCCGCCGATGACGTAGCGCCAATCCCGACCCCAAAGCTCCTCGTGGGGGAGACTCCAGCGACCAATGGCGTCCAGCAGCGCAATGTGCCACGGTTCGGCGATGCCGGCGCGCGAGCGCAGCCGCTCGATGACGTGGTCATACGCTGGGAGGGAATCGCCCTCGCCAGGGGCCGGCGAAATGACTGCGACGCCGGTGTCGTCCACCGTGAAGGTCATGGTCGGGATGCCGCGACGCCTCGAGTCTCTGCCATGGCCGCGAATCGTTCGGTTCGCTGCCCTTTCGGAGCTCGGAGCCACGCCAGAAACTCGCTCGTCGGATAGGTGTTCAGGACGTGCTGCGGTCCGCACCAGGCGCGACGGGCCACGGCCACCCCAAAGGTGCGGTTCGTCAGACCGTCAACGTGGTGCGAGTCGGTGTTGATCACCAGCGGAACTCCCAGCTCGCGGGCGCGGGCCGCGTGGGTGTCCTTGAGGTCGAGACGCTCCGGCGCGGCGTTGATTTCCATGGCCGTGCCGGTGTCGCGGGCGGTTTGCAGCAGCGCCTCGATGTCGAACTCAACCGGGTCGCGTCGGCCGAGCAACCGCGTGGAGGCATGGCCGATAATGGTGACGTAGGGGTTCTCCATGGCGCGCGTTATTCGCTTGGTCATGGTCTCGCGGTCCTGGCTCATGGCGTTGTGGACGGAGGCGATAACCCAGTCCAGCATGCCGAGAACCTCGTCGGGGAAGTCCATGGCGCCATCGGCGCGGATGTCCACCTCGGAGCCGCAGAGGATGGTCATGTCGTATCGGGATTGCAGGCTCCGCAGGATTTCGACCTGGCGGGCGAGGCGGTCCGGCGTCAGGCCGTTGGCGACGCCCAGGCCCTGGGAATGGTCGGTGAGCGCCATGTAGTCGTAGCCCATGGCGGCCACGGCGGCGACCATCTCCTCCAGGGGGAACTTGCCGTCGCTCCAGTCGCTGTGGAGGTGCAGGTCGCCCCGAAGGTCGGCCTCGGTGACCAGGTTGGGCAGGCTGCCGTCCCGGGCGGCGTCCAACTCGCCGGCGCCGCGCCGCAGTTCCGGCGGTATCCATGGCAAATCGAGACGACCGTAGAAAGCCTCCTCATCGGGGAACCGCTCGGTCTCGCCGCTCTCGATGACGGTGATGCCGTATTCATTCAGGGACAACCCCCGGCGGTTGGCGTAATCGCGGAGCCGGATGTTGTGCTGTTGGCTGCCGGTGAAATACTGGAGCATCGCCCCCATGGCGTCCGGCTCGCCGATGCGCAGGTCAATCTGGATGCCCGGGTCGACGATGACGGAGGTCTTGGCGTCGCCCTGGACCAGGACCTCGCGGACGGAGGGCAGGGCGGCCAGAGCCGGCCCGGTTTCGGCCGGATTTTCCGAGACGGCGATGAGGTCGAGGTCGCCGATGGTCTCCTCCCAGCGGCGCAGCGAACCGGCCGGGGTGATGCTCACCAGGCCGGCGCAGGCGTCGAACATCTGGGCGGTCACGGCGGCGCAGGTCTCGGACGCTATGCCCAGGGGAGTGCGGTCGGAGCGGGACCGCTGGGCCTGGATGTGACGCAGGATGTTGGCCACGGAGCGTTTGCCCATCCGGGGCAACTGTTCGAGCCGGCCGTCCAAAGCGGCCTGCTCCAGTTCGGCGACGGACCCGATGGCCAACTCGTCGACGGCGGCTTTCACCGTTTTGGGTCCCATGCCGGGGACTTCAAGCATCTCCAGGACGTTGGGCGGGAGCTCTTCGGCCAGGCGGTCGTAGGCGACCACGCGGCCCGTCGCCACGTACTCCTGGACCTTCTCGCTGATGGCCTTGCCGACGCCGGGGATTTTCTTCAGGTCGTCGCCGGCGGCAGCCGCCGCGGGCAGCGACCAACTGAGCTGTTCGATGGTGTTGGCGGCGCGCTGGTAGGCGCGAATCTTGAAGACGGTGTCGCCCTTGATCTCCAGCATGGCGGCCATGTTGTTGAACAGCTGGACGATGTCTTCGTTGGTGATTTGCGTGGTCATGTGGATACCTTACCACCGGCAAACGAGGGCGGGCAAGGATGGTTCCGAAGTGGCAATGGGGAACAAAGATCGGGGCGCCCGCTGCCGCAGACGCCCCGAGTTGGTGCCAAGCATGAAGCGGGCTAGCTGCTGGCGCCCTCCAGGTTTTTCATGTGGTTCATGGCGCTGCCGGCCCGGAACCACGCGATCTGGGTGTCGTTCAGCGTGTGCCGCAGGTTGAGCGTTTCCTCGGAGCCGTCGGCATGCTTGAGGACCGCCTGCACCGGGCGGTCCGGGGCCAGGTCGCTAAGACCGACCAGGCTCATGCGGTCGTCCTCCAGCACGCGATCCCAGTCCGCCGGGTCCTCGAAGGTGAGAGGCAGGAGCCCCTGCTTCTTGAGGTTCGACTCGTGGATGCGAGCGAAGCTGCGGGTGATGATGGCCGCGGCGCCCAGCATCCGGGGCGACAGGGCGGCGTGCTCCCGGCTGGAGCCCTCGCCGTAGTTCTCGTCGCCGATGGCAACCCAGCGGATGCCCTGGGCGCTGTACGCGCGGGCGATCTCCGGTATGGGCATGATCTCCTCGCCGGAGAGCTGGTTCTTGCCGGTGCCGGTTTCATCGGTGTAGGCGTTGTTGGCGCCGAGGAACATGTTGTCGCTGAGGTTATTCAGGTGCCCGCGGAAGCGCAGCCAGGGACCGGCCGGCGAGATGGAGTCGGTGGTCGTCTTGCCCTCGGTCTTTACCAAGACGGGCACGTCTTCAAAGTCGTTGCCATCCCAGGGCGCCCACGGGTCCAGGACCTGCAAGCGGTTGCTGCTGGGGTCGACGCGAACCTCAACGTCGCTGCCGTCTTCCGGCGGCTCCACGTACATGTCGACGCCCGGGTCGAAGCCCGTGGGCGGCACCTCGGGGGCCTCGGTCGGCGGCTGGAGCATGAACTCGTTGCCGTTGGCGTCCACCAGGGGGTCGGTGAGCGGGTTGAACGACAGGCTGCCGCCCAGGCCCATCGCGATGGCGATTTCGGGGCTGGCTATGAAGTTCATGGTTCCCGCGTTGCCGTCGTTGCGGCTGGGGAAGTTGCGGTTGTAGGAGGTGACGATGCTGTTGTCGGTGCCGCGGGCCTCCGGCCGGTTCCACTGGCCGATGCAGGGGCCGCAGGCGTTGGCCAGCACGGTGGCTCCGATGGCTTCCAGGGCGGCCTGCTGGCCGTCACGCTCGATGGTGGCGCGCACCTGCTCGGAACCGGGGGTCACCAGCAGTCCGGATGCGGCGGAAATGCCCCGCTCGGCGGCTTGTCGGGCCACGTCGGCGCAGCGTTCCATATCCTCGTAGGAGGAGTTGGTGCAACTGCCCACCAGAGACACGGAAACTCGAGCCGGGAAGCCCTCACGCTCGACCTCGGCAGCCAGTTCGGAAATCGGGCGCGCGCGGTCGGGCGAGTGGGGGCCGGTGATGTGAGGCTCCAGGGTGGACAGGTCGATCTCGACGATCTGGTCGTAGAACTGCTCGGGCTGCTGCTCGACCTCGGGGTCGGACTGGAGCAGATGCTTGTATTCCTCGGCGATTGCGACCAAGTCTTCGCGGCCGGTGGCGCGCAGGTATGTCGCCATGCGCTCGTCGTAGGGGAACACGTCGCCGGTGGCGCCCAGCTCGGCGCCCATGTTGCAGATCGTGCCCTTGCCGGTGGCGGAAATCGACGCGGCGCCGGGCCCGAAGTACTCGATGATGGCGTTGGTGCCGCCGGACACGGTCAGCTCGTAGGCCAGCTTGATGATGACGTCCTTGGGAGCGGTCCAGCCGCTCATGGAGCCGGTGAGCTTGACGCCGATGATGCGGGGATAGCGCACCTCCCAGGGGAGGCCGGCCATCACGTCGGCAGCGTCCGCGCCGCCCACGCCGATGGCCAGGGAGCCCAGGCCGCCGCCGTTGACGGTGTGGGAGTCGGTGCCAATGATGAGGGCGCCGGGGAACGCGTACTTTTCCAGCACCACCTGGTGGATGATCCCGGAGCCGGGCCTCCAGAACCCCATGCCGAAACGCCGGCTTGCGGATTCCAGGAACTGATAGACCTCGTTGCTCTCGTTGAGGGCATCCTGCAGGTCGGAGGAAGCGCCCACGCGAGCCTGGACCAGATGGTCGCAGTGGACAGTGGTCGGGACGGCGACGCGGTCACGGCCGGACTGCATGAACTGCAGGATCGCCATCTGGCCGGTGACGTCCTGGTGGGCCACGCGGTCGGGGCGGAGGTTGATGTAGCTGTCGCCAGGGCGCAGGTCGGCGTCGGCGACGTCGTCCAGGTGCGACAGCAGCAGCTTCTCGGTCATGGTAAGCGGCCGGTTGAGCCGGTTCCGCACCTGGGCCAGCTTCTCGTCCATTTTGCGGTAGGTTTCCCGCACGAATTCCGGAGTGGAATCGATATTGCTCATTGTGTTCGCTCCTCCTCGAGGTTAGCCCCGCTGGATCGGCCCGCCGGCGCGTCGTCAATCACGTGAGTTATCCGTGCTGCAGAACGCCGCGGCAGGCGACCAGGCCCGGGGAGATGTTACAGGGTTACCTTTTCGCCATACCGTTCAATGAGATCCATGAAGAGCCGATGACGCAGGGGATTGTTGGCCGGGTTTTCCGAGCGGCGCAGGTAGATGCGATACACGGTCACCAGGTCGTCGTCCCGCAGCCAGATCGAGTAGCTGGGCATCCCGTTGCGCAGTTGCCGGTACAGGAACTCGACCTGGCGAACGCGGCTCAGTTGCAGAGCCACCTGACCGTCGCCGTCAGTGGTTAGCACGGCGATGTCTTCGGTTGCGCTGGCTTTGCCGCTGCCATCCACGAATTGCAGGTTGTCCAGCGTGGCGGGGATGGACACCGTTGCGGCCGGGTTGTGCACCATAATCACGGCCTCGGCCAGCCCGACGGGGGCATCGGCCATGCCCCGGCTGCAGTCCGACAGGATACGCCGGAGCATGTCCACATCGGCGGGGGAGTTGGATCCGCCGAGGTGGTGGATGGAAGCGGCGGTCTCAGGCAGGTGGTCGGACAGAACCTGTTCCAGGTCATCCGGAATGGCGGCAAAGCGCACGCGCCCCCGCCGGGTGACGGTTGCCTCGCCCGCGATGGAGCCGTACAGCGCTTTTTCGCCGGACCAACGGCGGGCGACGTCGAATCTCGGACCGTAGGTGCAACCGAGAATGCAACCGGCCTCGGTTACCTGCACGCGATCATCACCCAAATGTTTTACGGCGGTACGAAAATCGCCCAGTACGTCCTCGGCGTTGCGGCCGCGGTGGTACCAGCGCCCGCAACCGTACTCGTCGGTGCAGACGACAACGTTGACTTCAGGGCGATCGGATCGCAGCGGGTCGGATGCGGACATCAGAAAACCTGTGAACCGTTAAACGTGCGCCCGGCAACAAGCGCCGGGCGCACGACGGGGTCGGTGTACGCCGGGCGGCGCGGCGACTACTTGCTGAAGTAGTCGTAGTTGATCTTGATATAGTCCTCGTACATCGACGGTACGGCTTCCTCCGCAAAAATCGCCGTAACGGGGCACACCGGTTCGCAGGCGGCACAGTCGATGCACTCATCAGGGCTGATGAAATACATGTCATCGTCGTCGGTGGTGTAGATGCAGTCCACCGGGCAAACGTCGACACACGCGGCGTCTTTTACGCCCACGCATGGCTCGGTAATGATGTAGGTCATAGCGGCATTCCCTCGGGTGATGTGGTGTGGGTCGACAGTGGCAAACCGAACTTCGGGCCACAACTCACGGGTGTCGAAATTATAGCATGGCGGGTATGCAATGCAACCGCGCCGGGTCGGCCGGGAGCGCAGGTAACGGCACTCGGTAAGCGGCGGGTTTACACCCGGGTGAAACGCTTCTTGGTCGACAGGGTGACGAAGGTCTGGGTCTTCTGCACCCCGTCGATGACCCCGATGCGGGTGCGCAGGAAATCGCCGAGACTTTCGGCTGATTCCAGGGCGGTCCACACGAATACGTCGTAAGGGCCGGTGGCGACGACGACATAGTGCGCTTCGTCGAGGTTGGCGATTTTTTCGGCGACGGCGTCGGACTTGCCCGGGCCGGTTTCCAGACCGATGAGGGCGGTCGTGCCGTAGCCCATTTTTTCCAGGTTGGGGACTGCCACCACATGGACGATGTCTTCTTTGATGAGGCGACGCAGCCGGCGTCTTACGGTTCCTTCGCTAACTCCCACCGCGCGCGCAATCTTGGCGTTGGACGCACGCCCGTCCGATTGCAGGATTCCGATGATTTTCAGGTCAAGCTCGTCCATTAGTTGACAGACTCCATGCTGGGTATGCATTCATATCGCTACGCTTCATGGCGCTGATATTGCGGACAAGATAATATTCGTTGTCACTGCGGTTGTCAATCATCAATGGGACGATGATAAACAATATCGTTTTATTCGCGACGGATTCACTGCTTTATGCGCGCCATCAGCGCATCATAAACGTAACCGTGGGCAGGATGGCTGTGTGTTCCCGATTCTCCAGTCAGCCCACACTGAGTGTGCCCACACCGCCAACAATCATCACTATTGAGGCAGCTTTTACCGACAGTGCGCGCGGGGTCAGCGTCTCATCCAGGAACTGCCAGCGCATGCGCGACAGGAGCGTGGACGCAATGAACACGAACAGGGGTCGGGTCGCGAGGACCGCAGCCACCAATGAAGCTGGCCCCAGGCTGTAGGCGTAGACCCCCAGCAGGATGGAGATTGCCGGCATCAGCGTCTCGCCGAAGAGGAGCATTGCCAGGACGCCGGGTTGTTTCACCGCGCTCCACAGGCGGGGGCCGCCGCTCAGGCCGACGCAGAAGAACACCGCGCCCACCGTGGCCTGCTGGATCCCGAACACGGTCAATACGGGCAGGTGGGCGTTCAAGGCGGCCTTGGCGACGACGAAACTGGAGGCGGCGCATAGCGCGCTGACCACCAGCAGGGCCGGACCGTAGATCGCACTGCGGTCGCGCAGGTCAAAAACCGCGGTGCTCGGAATGGCCAGGCCGGCGCCGATGCGTCCAAAGGGCCGCTCCTGGAACAGGCGCACGGAGATGAGCACCGCGCCGGCCACCACCAGGGCGATGCCGCACCATTGTGCGGGCGATACGTGCTCGCCCAGGAACATCAACGCCATAATGGCGACGAAAATCGGATTGGTCTGGGAAATGGCGACGGCTCGTGATGCCTCCATCAGCCGCAGGCCGCGGAACAGGAGCACCACGGAGCATCCCATGAGTATGCCCGCTGCCACCGGCGCCAGGGCCACCTGCCAGGTGGTTCCCTCCGGCACTCCCACCATCGCTGCCACGATGGTGCCATAGATCAGCCCGGTGGTGCCGCACCACAGGCACAGGGGCGGGACGCCGTTCAGGTGGAACGACAGCAGGCGCTTGTCGCAGACGCTGACGAAGCAAAAGGCCAGGGCAGAGCCCAACGCGAGTAGGGGCCACATCGGGATCAGCGGACACCCGGGGGCAGGCGTTGTAATCCGTAGCGGACAGTTCCACCGCCCGTCGGGAAATCGCGGCTCAACCCCTGAACAGTGCGATACCAACGCCGGACAGCGTGCAGATACTCGTCGCCAGACGGAGGCGGGGCCTTAAACAGTTGTTGCTCCTGGTATACCCGGATCACGTATGCGCACATATCGGCGATCTGGATGCCGGCGCTGGTGGCCGAATCCACAAAGGCAGGAGCATCGGCAATGTGGACGCTGGCCTGACCCTCGTTGGAACGGTAAAGGAAATTGGCGAAAATGTTGCTGGTCTTGCCAAATCGGGGGCCTCGGCCATCAAAAAGCATGACGGCGAAGTCATCATGCTCACTGGCCAAGAGTTCGATGCGTTGCAATAGGTAGCGAAAGCGATTTCCCAATGACGATTCGACGTGTATCGGTTGTTGAAAAGGAGATTGCATGATCGCCGCGAAAACAGTAACCGGCAATGTTCCCAGCGCGGAGAAAAACTCCTCAGCAAATACGCGTTTAACTCGGCTTTTGCGATAAGCTTTCTCCTTGAGCAGGTTGGATCCTTTGAGTTCGGCGCTGGCCGAACCCAGGATATTCCTTTTCATAGCATAAATTTGCCTGGTAATAGAACGGGAATGCTGTTCATCGTAGCAGATCGCTACCACGACGGGCCGAGTGCTCAGGTCGTTGGGGTTAGGAAGCCCGCTTTCGTCGATGAATGCCAGCATAGTCACTCTCTTTTGGATTGTCCGGAATAGGTGGACAGCCTAATGCTTATGACGTAAAATTGACTCAGTGCCATACGCAACGTGTAGCAGCGTTACCCGTGGTGCTCTTGTCAGGAGGATGGCGCGTGTAGGCTCAGTGCCAGGTCGCCAGCCCCGCCCGGGACGGTTGCAGTGTTCGCACTGAACGCGTCCCGGTCTTTTTATGCCCGCGCTGCGGGCGGGGCTCACGCTCACACGCGGCAGTGGCCGTCGCACCGGCCCAGCCAATTGCTGATTCGCATCCGGTTGCGGGCGAAACCGCGGTAGAAGAGATCGAAAGCCGGGCGCGCGGGCCACCATTGGGTCCAGTTCAACATCCAGCCCAGGCCTGCCAGACGATACCCTTCGCGGAGGCTTTCCATACCAACCGTGATGGTGCCGTCGGGTCTGACGCCGTACATGGCCGACTGGACCTGACCGGTGTCAAAGCCCCATGATTCAGCATCAAAGTCGGGAGCGGATATGTCCACGGGCTCGATGGCGTCGGGCCGGCGGCGATAGAGGTTCATCACCTCGCGGCTGCACATTGGGCATGACCCATCGTATAGCATGCGGAAACGATCACTCATCGCTGGCCTCCATGGTGAGGCTTTGAGTTTCCGGACGGCTCAGTCGTCCGCCGGAGTGAGCACGGCAGCATCGGCCTCCATCTGCGCGGCCTGCGCGGCGGCCAGGCCGGCCACGTCGGTGCCCACGTCCTGCACTCCGTACTTCTTTTCCAGTTCGTAGATGGAGTCCAGGCCGAGCACGGAAGCGACGTCCCACCGGGTGCCGTAGCGGTCGGGATCGACCTGGCCATTGCTCATGAGTTCTTCGTAAGCGGCGCGCACCTGCTTGTATATGAGCCAGATGGTGCTGCCGCAGATCATGATCTTGTAACCCAGTTCGTCCATGGTCTGCGTCGTGGCCAGGTCGCCGTTGTACATGCGGGGCACATCGGCCAGGTCGGCGGCGTAGCGCTGGATGTCGTCCTGGGACTTGATGCCGTCGACGAACACCAGGTCAGCGCCGGCCTCGACGTAGGCGCGGCACCGGCTGACGGTGTCCTCCCAACCGGTGACGGCGTAGGCGTCGCAGCGGGCGATGATGACGAAGTCGGGGTCGGTGCGGGCATCCAACGCGGCGCGGATTTTCTGGACGTGCTCCTCGACCGGGACCACCTGCTTGCCGGCGAAGAACCCGCATTTCTTGGGAAATACCTGGTCCTCGAGGTGCAGGGCAGCCACGCCGGCGGCCTCGTACTCGCGGACGGTGCGGCGCACGTTGAGCGGGTTGCCGTAGCCGGTGTCGGCGTCGCAGATCACCGGTATGTCGATGGCATCGGCGATGTACTTGGCGTTGGCGACCATTTCGGTCATGGTAAGCAGGCCGACGTCAGGGAAGCCGCGTTCGGCGGCGGTGCCCGCGCCGGTCATGTAGACGGCCTGGTGTCCCACGTCCTCGGCAATGCGGGCGTGAAGGGCGTTGAGGACAAAGGGGGCGACGACCATCCGGTCGGACGCGAGCATCTGGCGCAGTTTGGCAGTGGCTTTCATGGTTGCAGTACCTCCGGTTTAGTTTCACATGGATGAACAAGATAAACGGGATAAACAGGATGCTTAGTTGATGGTAAGTCAGAAGCGACGGGTAAAGGAAGATCTTCGTCTGGTAACGCGTCGGTACTGGAGCCTCGGATTCCCAAAATTGATGAGCAATCCTACCGCGATGTCAGTGGCGCTTAGGTAATTGATTACTTGGGCTTCGTGCTGCGGTGTCAGACTGGATACCGATTTGAGCTCAACGATTACCTTATCTGCAACCAGCAAATCGGCGTAGAATTTTCCCACGAGTTGGCCACGAAAATGTACGTCAATTGGTACCTGCGCCCGTATCGTCAGCCCACGTTCCCGAAGCGCAATCGTAAGGGCATTTTCGTACACTGATTCCAGAAATCCGGCGCCAAGCTCATTGCTGACATCAAAAGCGCATCCAATTATGCTTTCGGTAAGCTCGGAATGAAGTAAGCCATCATCTCGTTTATCCCGTTCATCCTGTTTATCCATGTGAATTCCCCTTCCGACTAGAATATGCGGTCGGTTTCGGGGACGAGGGGTGGGAGCAGAGCTTCCATCCACGGAACCATGTCGCGCAGGACTTCCACCGGTATTTCGTGCCCCATGTTGTACTCGTGGTAGGACAGGTTGTAGTTCTCCGCGTCAAGAAACTCCCGCGTGCGGCGCGCGCTGTCCATCGACACCATCTGATCATAGAGCCCGTGGGCGACGAAAACCGGCTGCTCGCGGTGGCCGGGCAGGCGCGGCCGCAGGATCTCGGGGTCCGGGAGCGAGGCGCTCAGCGCGACCAGGGCGACGAACTTGTCTGCCCGTTCCAGGCCCATGCGGTAGGTCATGCCGCCGCCCTGGGAGAAGCCGAGCAGTACCGCGCGGTCTGCCTGGGCGCGAAACTCGCTCAGAACCTCGTTGAAGAACGCGTCGAGGAGCGACTCAGCCTGGTCGAAATGCTCTTCAGTCGCCTGGCCGCGCGGCGGGTGCCAGCCGTAGCCGGTCATGCCGGGGGCCAACTCGAAGGGAATGGGCGCGTTGGGGCACACGTAGATGTAGCCCTTGCGGTTGATGGACGGCGCGAGACCGGCGAGGTCCTGCATGTTGGCGCCAAAACCGTGCAGCATGACCACCAACGGGTAATCGGCGTCGGCGTCGTAATCGTCCGGAAAGATGACGAGATAGTGAAGGCCTTCGTCGGCTACCCTGCGCTGTTCGGCATGCATGATTTTCGCTCCTGATGGGGTTCAGCCCTCTCCGCGCAGCCGTTGAAGCTCGGCGCGCAGGCGGGCATTCTCTTCCTGTGGGTGCTCGTATTCCGCTCCGGTGGTGGGGTCGTGAATGCTGAAGCGCCGGTCCAGACATCGGAAATCGAGGTTCAGGATTGCGCTGGTGGAACCCTCCGCTCCGTTGTCGTATCGGACCAGCGGGAACCGCTCGTACTGCCCGTTCACCAGCCGCTCGCCGATGATGACCTGCCCGTAGTAGCGGCCGCCCTCCGGGTCAAAACGCCAGTATTCCGGCACGCCAATGCTCTGGTAGATCTCTCGCTTGCGTATGGTGTCATTGCGATGAGTGCGGCGGGATGCGACCTCCATAACCAAATCGGGCGGTTTGGCGTTCTGCACCGGGTCGTAGCCCACCCGCCGCCAGATGGCATCGGTATCCACGTCGAAAGCGATCAGGCAGTCGGGAATGACGTGGGGCGGCGGACCACCGGTAGCCGGGGCCGCCTGGTCATAGTAAATCGGGATTTCCCCACTGATGATAATGGTAGGATGGTCCCGTAAAGAGTATCCCGGCGTCAGTATGCTGACTAACGTCTCTTGCAGATAGTATATGGGGCGTATTTGCTGCATATCCTTGGGCTCGCGGGGCAGTTCGGGATAGGGTTCCCAATGCCGGGCAGCCAAGGTTTTGGCCTGGGGCGTAGTCATGGCGGTTCTCCCATAGCACGGCGCTGACCGCGCTCGGCCCCATTGTAGCGCAAAGCCGGCGGCCCCACGGCGTTACCGTATCCGCCGGTCACGCCGGCGCCGGTCAGCGCCGTCAACAGCCGGGTTGGCCGGGATTGCCGCAGCAGGCGCGGCGTGACATCATCTTCAGCTTCATGTTTGCCGCGGCAATCCTGAGCACTTCACGCCATGGCAACCCGGTGCCCCTCAAGTTGGCGAACCCGGAGGTCAGGCTGTCGGGGCGGCCATGCGGATGGTTGTGGGAATGGCCGTGTTCAGGCTCTTCGTCTGCCATGTGCGAGGCTCGACATTGCGATCAGGCCTGGGTGGTGGCGGCGTTTCTGTCGCCGCTGCCGAACACTCCGAAGGGGTTCAGGGAGCGCGGCGCATCGTAGACGTCCATCTGCTCGGTCCGCTTCAGCCACGCCACCACCGCGTAGGTCAGCGGCGTGGCGACGATCTCGTACACCGACTTGGCGATCCAGGCGCATACGGCGGCGTTGAACACCGGCGACCACGAGCCGTCGGGTCCAATCCACAGGCCGGAAACTCCGAAGGCGATGGTGAAGAACAGGATGGAGTCGATGCCCTGGCCCACAATGGTGGAAGATATGGTGCGCAGCCACAGGTAGCGTCCCTGGGTGCGGTTCTTGAGCAGGACCATGACCACGGCGTTGGTGAACTCTCCGACGATGTAGGCTACAAACGAGCCGAGGAGGATCCAGCCGGTGGCGCCCAGGATGGCTTCGTAGGCGTGTTCGCTGGGCAGGTTGGCTACAACGTTTCCGGCGTCGTCGGTGATTATCACCGGCTCCATCGACCAGAACACCGCGCCCGGGATCATATCGCCCACCCAGAACAGGAACACCATCATCAGGTTGCATACGAATCCCAGCCAGATCACGCCGCGGGCGACGCGGAACCCATACACTTCGGTCAGGATGTCGCTGATGATGTAGCCGATGGGGAAGCAAACGATGGCGGCAGACACCACGAACAGGTTGCTGCCGATGAAGTCGAAAGGCAGTGTAAACAGAGACACCGGCTTGGTGGCGATGATGTTGCTGACCAACAGCACCGTCACCGCCAGTGCGGCGATAATCACCAGTTTCCCGGAGAATTGCATATGTGGCCTCTCTGGAAGCGCGCTGATATCACAGCAGCGGCAGGTAGCGCGAAATCTCGTAGTCCGTGACCGTGGAGCGGTACTGCTCCCACTCCTGTTTCTTATTGCGAATCAGAGTCTCATAGACGAAATCGCCCAGGGTCCGGCGCAGCAGCTCGCTGTCTTCGGCCAATGTTATGGCCTCGCCCATGCTGGTGGGCAGTCGCCCGATGCCGCGGGCAGCGCGCTCCTCGGCGGACATGGACGCCACGTCACCCGTGATGGGAGACGGCAGCGGGTATTCTTCCTCGATGCCCTTCATGCCGGCGGCCAGCAGCGCGCTGAACGCCAGATACGGGTTGCAGGCCGGGTCGGGGGCGCGGTATTCCACGCGCAAAGAGGTTTCGTAGCCGGACTTGTACGAGGGAACCCGTATCAGGTCCAGGCGGTTGGACATGGTCCAGGACACGTGCACCGGAGCCTCGTAGCCGGGCACCAGCCGCTTGTAGGAATTGACCCACTGGTTGGTCACCAGCGTGATTTCGGGCGCGTGGCGCAGCAGACCGGCGATAAACCGCTTGCCGATCACCGACAGATGAAGGTCGTCGTCCGGGTCGTAGAACGCGTTGTTGTTGCCGCGGAACAACGACTGGTGGGTGTGCATGCCGCTGCCGTTGGACGTCGAGAAGGGCTTGGGCATGAAGGAGGCGTAGACGCCCTGCTGCTGGGCCAGTTCCTTTATGACCAGCCGGGCGGTCATGACGTTGTCGGCCATGGTCAGGGCATCGGTGTACTGCAGGTCGATCTCATGCTGGCTGGGCGCGCCCTCGTGGTGCGAGTATTTGACGGGGATGCCCATTTCGGCCAGGTTGAGCACGGTGTCCCGGCGCAGGTCGGAGGCGGGGTTGCTGGAGAGCTGGTCGTAATACCCGTAGGTGTCCAGCGGTTCCGGCGTTTCGGCGTCGCGCAGGTAGAAATATTCCAGCTCGGGGCCAACGTAGTAGATGTATCCCAGGGTGGCCAGGCGCTCCAGATTACGCTTCAGGACGTGGCGCGGATCTCCGATGAACGGCTCCCCCCTGGGGGTGCGGACGTCGCAGAAGATGCGGGCAACGGCGTTGCGCCGGGGACGCCAGGGCAGCAGCGTGAAGGTGGTCGGGTCCGGGAATGCGCGCATGTCGCTTTCCGCGTCGGTGCTATAGCCCTCGATGGCCGCGCCGTCGAATCCGACGCCCAGTTCCAGAGCGTCCTCCAGGTCGTCCACGGTGATGGCGAACCCCTTGAGGTTGCCGAGGATGTCGGTGAACCACAGGCGTATGAACTTGACGTCAAAGTCACGGGCGCTGCGGAGCACGTACTCGCGCTCGGCAGCATGGTGGTCAGTCAGCACGGGTTGTCTCCTGATACTCACATTCGAAATCGTTCCGGCACTTTTCCATCCAGCGCCATCAAAAACTCCACATCGGTCACGCCGGATTGACGGACCAGATCTGTCACGGTTCCTAGCGAGATGGTACCCCGGTGCCGCGGAATATAGACAGTCAACCCCAGCCTGACGTGGACCAACTTGCCGTGTGGGCCTCGTCCGCTGCCTGCGGGTTGAAATCCAAGACGACGATACGCAGATCGCACTTCCCTCTCGGTCAGGTTGCGAAAGTACGGCGGCATTACGGCGCCGGAGAGAACATGCCTTCAAATCGCGGGTTTTGGCGCATCTCGTCCTCAGTCATAAACCGAGGTTCGACCCAATGCAGTTCAGCTTTCCCTCCGCGTTCCTGGTATTCGGCAAGGGCAACTCGCTTCTCGTACTCAACGCGTTCCTGGTCATAAACCGCCACCTTCCGGCCCGGTTCCGGTTCCAGGTGCATCGCCATGACATCGGCAATCATCGCCAGCGCTTCCTCGCGGGTCAGGCCGTCGGAGACGCACCCGGGCATGGCGAGGCAGACCGCCGTCCACCACAGGTTATCGGGTGGTTCCAGCTCCGGGTATTTGACCAGTACCACTTCATACTTTGCCATCATTGCCTTCCCGTTTGAAGACGACGTAGGGGCGAATGACTGTTCGCCCCTACACATGCATGCGTTGCCGCAATTGTACCACCGGGTAGGCGTCGAAGTGCCTGAAGAACTCAATGCGCTGCGGCCGCAGCGCGGATCGGCCGCATCCTTCTGCTTGCAGTCCACGCGGCCGACAAATCAACCTAGATGTTCATCCTCTCGCCATGCTGGGTCAGGTCCACGCCAATCTCTTCCTCCTGGTCGGAGACGCGCAGCCCGATGGTGTACTTGAGGGCGAGCAGGATGATGGCGGAAATCACGAAGGACCAGGCGAAGGCGGCGCCGATGCCGATGATCTGGTAGAGGATTTGCTCGATGCGTGACACGTCAGAGAGTAGGTAGTCCGCGCCGAAGCCGATGCCCACGAAGATGCCGGTGGCCAACGCGCCCCACATCCCGCCGATGCCGTGGATTCCGAACACGTCCAGCGAGTCGTCGATGCGGAACTTGTGCATCAGTTCAACGGCGATGAAGCAGGCTCCGCCGGCGCCGGCGCCGATGATGATGGCGGGCATGACGCCCACAAAGCCGGCGGCGGGAGTGATCGCGACCAGGCCGGCCACCGCGCCGGCCGCCGCGCCGCTGGCCGACGGGCGCTTGGTGATGAACCAGGAGATGATGGACCAGGAGGACATGGCGGTGGCCGCGGCCACGTTGGTCACGACGAAGGCGTTCGCGGCGGCGGCGGTGGTCAGATCGAAGCTGCTGCCCGCGTTGAAGCCGAACCAGCCGAACCACAGCAGGCCGGCGCCCAGCAGCACCAGCGGGACGTTGTCCGGAGCCAGGGTCGCCGTGCCGAAGCCGCGGCGGCGTCCCACTATCAGCGCAGCGGCCAGGGCGGCCGTGCCCGAGGCGATGTGGACCACGGTGCCGCCGGCGAAGTCCAGGGCGAAGCCGCCTTCGCTCATGCCCAGGACGCTGCCCAGGTTGCCGAGCCAGCCGCCGCCCCACACCCAGTGGCACAGGGGGGCGTAGACGATGGTCACCCACAGGGCGGCAAATATGATGTAGGACTGGAACTTGAAGCGCTCGGCGAAGCCGCCGGCGATGAGGGCCACGGTGATGATGGCGAACATGCCCTGGAAGATCATGAAGGCCTGCTCGTCCAGCCCAACGCCTATCATGCCGAACTTGGTGAGGTCGCCGACGAAACCCAGGCCTCCCACGCTGTTGCCGAAGGCCAGGCTGTATCCCCAGAGCACCCAGAGCACGCTGACCACCCCGATGGCGGTGATGGAGTGCATCATGGTGCCGATCACGTTCTTGTGGCGCACCAGCCCGCCGTAGAACAGCGCAAGACCCGGCACCATCAGGAACACCAGAGCAGCTGATATCAGAAAAGAGAATACTTCCAGCTCGGAGAACTCCATTTCCCTATCTCCCCATTATTGGCAACCGGCGCATGCTGTGTGGTCGGGACTCCGTTGCGGCCCGCACGACAGCGGATGGCCATACCATCAACGGCGTTGGTGGGACGCATGTGTCGGCGCAAAAATCTACCAATAGAGCCTAGATTTCCAGTGTTACGGACTAATGACGGAAATGTTACAAAGTTGTTACGGGCAACCGGGATTGGGCCGGCCGGCAATGATCCGATGCAATGCAACGGCATCGGGGGGCGCGTCTGCCTCGCGGGCGCGCGTTTTTGCCTGATCGCCAGCATCGACGGGCTGCTGTTCACCGTCTTCTCCAGAACCAGTTCGGGAGCCTAAGCGCTAGTTACATCATTTCCAGCGCGGATGCGGCGGCCCGTTCTCTACTTGTGAGGCAGGCCAGCCTGGTGAAGCAAGTGAGCGCTCCGGCGAGCCTATAGGAACCCAACGGTTCATGGCGCTGATGGTCCGAGCATCTGGATCCTAGTCGGGATGATGTTCTTTTGCAGTCTCGCGTCGACGCTCGGTCGCCAGTTTACACTTTCTTGTTTCCCGACCCTGTGTTCGGTACACTCAATCTACCTGATGGAGCTAACCGGGGGCCATATGCTGGAACAGTACACTATCGCCGACATCCTGAATTGGTTGGCGGACAGAACCCTTGTCGTTAACCGCGAGTTCCAGCGTAGCGATAGGATTTGGCCAACCGCCGCAAGAACCTACCTCATCGACACCATCCTACGGGGTATGCCAATACCAAAGATTTACATTCGCACGCAAACGGACGTGAACACGAAAAGGAGCTACAGAGAGGTAGTAGATGGCCAACAGCGACTTATGGCGATCAAATCGTTCGCTCAGGATGAATTTGCATTGCGCCCCAGTGAAGATGATCTTGAAGAATTGGCCGGCAAACGCTACTCGGAACTGGGCGAAGACGCCAAGTTGAAATTCTTAGAATACCCCCTCCCAGTGGAACAATTGTTCAACGCGACCGACGCATACGTGTTCGACGTATTCCAGAGGTTGAACACTTACAATTTCAACTTGTCAGCTCAGGAATTGAGACACGGCAAATACCACGGGTCGTTTCGGAATTCTGTCATTGCGTCGTCTAAACGTTGGGCTTTTCTGTGGGACAAATACAACGTGATCGGGAAGCGGGCTCGGGTGAGAATGGCTGACGACGAATTGATGGCACAGTTTTTTGGCGTCATGCTCGAAGGAGTTACCGACGGCGGGCAACCAAAAATCGAAAGGCTATACAGAAATTATGATACGGAACTGCCCGAACGGACATCGGGTCAAGTAGACCGGATTCTCGAATACATATCCGAAACAATGCCGGATATTTTGGAAACTAACTTGGCTCGTGCACCCCATTTTTTGATGCTATTTTCCGCTGTGGCCCATGCAAAGTTTGGGATACCGCCTGGCGATATCCGAGACGAAATGCCACCTCGTGACACTCGTGCATTGAGCGATGTGGAGACGGCCAAGGTCAATCTGAGTACCTTGGCCGACATCCTGAACATGGACCCAGACGAGGCGCCGGAAAGGTTCCATAAATTCAGGCTCGCCTCTGCAGGGTCAACACAGCGGATCCGAAGCAGACGTGTGAGATTCCTGATGTCTTTTAAATCGCTATTACCTGATCAGATTTGACCCATGCGCAAAAAACCGTTGAGTATCCTCTACGATTCGTACTCCAAGCGTAGTCGAGCAATATTGTCTCGCTCAGTCGCCAGCTTGCCTTTAGACCCCGTAGATAGGGCGGTTTGCGAACCTATTCACCAAGACGGGTTATCCTTCTCCGTGGTAAGGCTGCAGGCTCTCTGGGCAGAGTTCTGTCGAGAGTTGATCGTAAGATCAGCTCTCGGAAATTGCCAGACTCGCACAGGGCTACTTGTCACCCCAGCGCCAAGCGTGAAACACGTACGCGATCTTCCGAGCGTTACGAGGCAATTTACCAGGCAACCTTTCTTGGGACCGGGTTCCCAGTGGGAAGATCCCGTTTTCGCGATACGCCAAGCTCGCTTCTTGGCAGTCTCCAATCTCAACCAGATTTCAGTGGGCTTGGGTTCCGTCACGACAAGCCTCGGATATCTCAAGCGGGTGAGGAATTTCGTGGTTCACCCTAACCACGACACTAAAGCGAAGTACCTCCAAACAACCAGAACTCTCGGCTTCTTGGGCGCTCTTCCGACCGAGTTAGTTAGCCAAAATTTGCCTGGCGGGGTAACTATTCTCGCCGCATGGGTGTCGGATCTAGAGACGGCAGCGTGGAATGCAGTCTCTTAGGTCAACAATGCCCACCGAGCGGTGAATTGATGCCTTACTCGTCAGGCTATTGGGCGGCTGGCCGTTCATTGTGCGATAAGGAACCCAACCGCCACCGCCTCCCGCTCCCCCGGCGCGTCTTCCGCCTTCGTTACGTCCCGGTCGAAGACGCGGGCAGGCGAGTTGCCGGCCACATCCTCCAGGCGCGGTTCGACTACGAGGCGGTGCTTGCCGGTTGTCCAGGGATTGTCGGGCGTGAAGCTCCAGCTGCGCTCGCTCACACCTGTCTCAGCCAGGCCAGCGATGGTGTTGCCGGCCTCGTCTCGAACCGACAGGCAGTGCTGCAACAGCCCGTGATCCAGGGGCCGGTCGAATTCGACCAGCAGCGGCGCTCTGGAGCCGGCGGCGGGAGCGGTCAGTTGCCAGGCGGTCGGGGCGACGCGCGACCGTAACGCCGGGCCGATGTTGTAGCTGCGTTCCGCGCCGGCCCGGAGGGGCCGGCCCGCGGCGTCGCGGAAGGACGGCGCGACGGAGATGCGCACCGTCGTGTCCTCCACCAGCGGGTAGCCGAACTCCAGGTTGGGCACGAGGCCGCGCTTGATGCGTCCCGGGTCCAGCAGCATGGTCAGGCGTTTACGCTGGGCATCCCACAGCTCCGGCTCGGGCGGCAGGAAGACATCATCCAGCGTTTCGCCGGTGTCCTCGCGACTGACCCGTATTGCGTGGGCCGCCCAGCCCTCGCTCATGGGGGCGGAGAAATGGACGTACACCCGCAGCAGGTTCACCGGCAACTCGGCGGCGGTGGGATAGATCTCCACGACCTCCGTGGTGGAGGGCGCCTCCGGGGATGGACGCCGGATCTCCCGGACTTCCGGGCCGTCCGCGTCGCCACCGGACTCGACCAGCAGGGAGTAGCTCACCCCGTCGGCGAAGGGAAAGCGGGGCGCGAACCAGACGGACGGCCCCTCGACCAGGAAGCGGCCGGCCATGGGCGGAGCGGTAGCCTTCCCGCCGTGGAGGGCCAGAGCCTCGCTGGGATAAACGGCCAGACGCCGGGACAATGCCCCGGCGTCCAGCATCGCCAACTCGCGAAGTTCGGCCTCAGTCCAGCCGCTGATCTTCAGGCAGTCGCGTTCCTCGTGCTGCGCCCACTCCAGTTGCAGATCACGGAGGCGGGTCACAGCGTCGCGGTGGCGTAGGTGCGGAGGTGGGAGCGCCCGTCCGCGTCCTGCTGGAGCATCAGCACGCCGTCCCCGTTCAGGTTGGCCATGCGCTTGACGCCGGGATGGGGCAGCAACTGGCGCGGCACGCCCACACCCGGGGTGACCGGGTCGGCCGGCGAGGCGTCCAGCGAATCGTCCGGCACCGTCAGCGGACCCTGCACGTCGATGTCCTTGCAGGCGATCTTGAACAGCGGGTGCCGGTCGTTGCAGACAAGGAGGTACTCACCGCCGTCGTGCTCGTACGAAATGAGGTCAATGGGATGGTTGTGGGAGCCCAGCTCGGCCACTGTCTTGCCCATGACGTGCTTTTCGGTGTCGAAATCGGCCAGCGTGAACTGCACCACCGGAGTGCAGGTGTAGCTGGCGAGGATGCTGGCGTTGTCCTGGTAGGGGACGAAGGCGCGGATGGGCGCCGCCGTCTCGTACACGCCGTGGGATACGTGGAAGATTTCCAGGGAGTTGGACCTGGCCTCGCCGTTGAAGGGGAAGGGGATGCGGCGCAGCGTGGAGGTGAACTCCTCGTTGGAGGTGCCGGCCACCAGCAGCAGGCCGTCGACGTAGGACATGTCGGTCACGGTGACGGTGCGCAGCTGCATGCGGGTGACCAGCCGAGGGTCGTCCGCGTCGGCGGCGTCAGTGATGTCGTACTGGGAGAAGGCCACGTCGTCCAGCGGCACGTCGCCGATGGAGCCGTCGCCGGACACCCTGATGATCACCGGCGTGGCGGCGTCACCGCTGCCCCGCATCACGGAGCAGTACACGTTGCCCGACGTCGGGTGCGCCACGATGTCCCGGATGGTCACGTCCTCGCGGGAGCAGCCCAGGTAGGACGCCAGGGAGGCGTCGAAGTTTTCGAGGTTCACGTCCTGCGGGTCGCCGTCGCCAGCGTCGGCCACGTCGATGGCGAAGATGGACGCGCCCACGTTGTCGGCGGCGAACAGCACGCCACCGGGTCCGAAGGCCAGCGCCCCCACCGACCTGATGGCCGGCGTGCCGACGCTCAGTCCCAGATTTTCCAGACTTGTCGCAGTTCCGAGGTCAACCATAACTGCCTCCTACGCTTTTCGTATCGTGATTTTCGCCAGTGTAGCATCGCGGCGACTGATGGGCTACCGCCGGGTCAAAACCGGCGCGATTTTGCTATACTCCGGCCGGTAAACAGCAACGCGATTTAACCACCGCCGCGAGGAGATCGCCATGACTACCGAACGCCGCCGAGGAACCGTCACCCTCCGCCAGGTCAGCGGCTCCGCCCGCTCCAGGAAGGTCAGGGTCGAGCTGGGAGAGGAGTCCGCTTTCACCGAGCTGCCGGCTCCCGTCAAGGTGGGCGACGCGCGGTATTTCCTGGTGCGCGGCCGCGACGGGTACAAGCTGCTGTCCACGATCTGCCCCCACCAGGGCGGCGAGATCGAGGACGAGGGCGACGAGGTGTTCGTCTGCGACGGCCACGGCTGGCAGTACGAGAAGGGCGAGGGCACCTGCGTCAACCGCCCCGACTTCCGCATGAAGGCGTTCCTGGTCACCCAGCAGGAGGGCCGGCTGGTGGCGCTGGTGCCGGACGAGTAGGCCGCTCGATCAGCCCGCCCGGCCATAGACTGAGTTCGGCCCCGGGGCTTTGCGCCCCGGGGCCGTTCGTGTCATGCCTACGATCGCTCAACCTGTCATTGCGAGCGCAGCGCGGCAATCTCGGCGGCGGGTTGCAGACCCTCGCGAGATTGCCACGTCGCTTCGCTTCTCGCAGTATCTGTGTTGGGTGTCAAGGGTGTTTCAGATAACGGGATGGGGATCGGGCTGCCACGGGGTGCCTCGGCGGGCTACGGCGTTGAGTTGCAGGAGCAGTTTGCGCATGATGGCCACCAGGGCCACCTTGCCGGGCTTGCCCCGCTGGCGCAATCGGTCGTAGCAGGCTCCCAGTCCCACCTTGCTGCGGGACACCGCCAAGCTGGCCAGATACAAGACCCGCTTGATCCTGGCGCGTCCCCCACGGGTGGCCCGATAGCCCCGTTTCTGACCACTGTCCCGAGACCAGGGCGCCACTCCGCACAACGACGCCAACGCCTTCGGGTCCCACTGACCCAACTCGGGCAGCCAGGCAATCAGCGTTGCCGCCGTCTGTATCCCCACTCCGGGCACGCTGCAGTAGAGTTCAAACTGCCGGCGAAACTCCAGGTTCTCGCCCAGCAGTTTCCGGTATTCACCCTCCAAGGCCCCAATCTCCTGATCCAGCCACTGGATGTGCCGCTCTATGGACCCCCGAGCCCCCGCTCTGCCGACCTGGGACAACCGGTTCTTCTCCTGGGTCCGCTGCTCCACCAGCTGATCCCGTCGCCCCACCAACTCCTGCAACCGGCTGCGGTCTGCGCTCTGGGCCAGCGTGGCTGGTGGTTGGAAGACCTTGCCATACTGGGACAACACCACCGCGTCCAGCCGGTCGGTCTTGGCCTGGTAACCGGAGGCCCGGGCAAAATCCCGCACCTGGTTGGGATGGGCGATATGCACCGCTATCCCGGCCTGGCGCAAGGTCTCCACCAGCAGCAGTTCATACCCGCCCGTGGCTTCGCAGATCGCCAGCGGCCCCTCCCAGCTACACAACCACTGCGCCAACCCTGCCACCCCAGCCGGAGTGTTGGCAAAACGTCGCGCTTTGCACCCGTCCACCGACACGTCCAGTTGACCTTTGCCCACGTCGATCCCGGCCATGGCTCGGCTCATCTGTCACCTCCGTCTGACCCCGTGCGATAATGCCGGCGCCCCGGCTCTCCACACTTGTCATGCGGGTCTCGTTCCCGTCTATCCGTTCGGAGCGGCCGGGCGCCTTCCGGGAGGGGTGTCCTACTGCGAGACGGCGCAGCCAGGGCTCAGGGCCCAGGCTCACCCAATGACAGACGACGCGCCCCTCCCTCTCCCCACAGATTGGCCGATCTGCAGGGCCCCTTCAACATACAAATGACCAGCGGTATCGCGGCTTATCCGACCATGTCGTAGCTCCGCAGCAGCTTGCCCGGCAGCGCGTTGGTGCACTCGTTCTCGACGAACGTCACCACGCCGTTGACCAGGATGTAGCGGATGCCGGTGGGCTTCTGCACCAGCCGCTTCTCGCCGCCGGGGAAGTCGGTCTCGAACCGGGGCTTGTCGTACAGCAACCCCAGCTCGTCCATGTTGTAGATCATGACGTCCGCATAGTCGCCGACCCGCAGCGTGCCACGACCCTTCATGTCCGAGAACGCCGCCGGCAGCGCGCTCATCTTCTGGTGGGCCTGCTCCAGGCTCATCAGCTCGTTGTCGCGGATCCAGTGACCCAGGAAGTACACCGGCCACACGCTGTTGACCAGGAACCGGGTGTGCGCGCCGCCGTCCGACACCGAGATGTGGACGTACGGATTGACCAGCCGCTCGGCGCGGGCGTCGTCACCCTGTCCGCCGGCCGGATGGGCGAACTCGGTCTCCAGGTCCTCGTCCAGCGCAATGTCCAGGAACACGTCCAGCGGGTGCTTGCCCTCAGCCTCGGCGATGTCGGCGATGGACAGGCCCTCGTACTTGAGGTTCCGTTCCAGCGCCACCTCGACCACCTGCACCTGGGTCCAGTCGGTGCGCGCGTGGGGCCGCTCGATGACGTCGCGCTTCATGCCCGAGCGGATGCCGTCCTCGGACAGCTTGGCGATGCGCTCCTCCTTGGAGCCCACCAGCGGCTGCACCCAGTTGGGCATGTAGTCGAACAGGTTGTACTCGGAGAGCTTGAACTCGGCGATGGTCGGCACCGAGCCCTGCTGCGCCAGCACGGGGAGCCCCTCCTGCCGCACTTCCTCCAGCCATTCGTAGCCTTCCTCGTCGCCCAGCGCGACGTGCAGCGGGCGTCCGCTCATGCGGACCATCTCCGCCAGCATCTCCCGCTGGCCGGGGCGGTCATCGGAGATGCCGATGGTCCAGCCCAGGTGGCCCACGCCGAACTGGCTCATCACCTGGGACAGGGCGTAGAACTCCTCGGGCGACGCGACGTGGCTGGGCAGCCAGCTGCCGTCCTCGGGCCGGTCTTCCAGGTTCTTGTCGGCGGAGATCCCGAACGCCCCCGCCTTCATGGAGTCGTACAGGATCTGCTTCATCTGGTTCAGCTCGGCCTCGGTCACGGAGGTCCGCTCCCGCGCCGGAATCATGCCCAGCACGTAGCCCCGCAGCGGCGAGAAGGGCACCAGCGCGCCGACGTTCACCCCCAGGCCCTGGCGGTCCAGGCTGTCCATGTATTCGGGGAAGGTCTCCCAGTCCCAGCGCATGCCCAGCCGCATGGACTCCAGTGGGATGGCTTCGATGCGGTTCATCATGCGCATGTTGAGGTCGCGGTCCTCGGGCCGCGTGGGCGCGAACCCGAAGCCGCACTGCCCCACGGTCAGCGAGGTCACGCCGAACCATCCCGACAGCGACGCGTAGGGGTCCCAGTTCAGCTGCGCGTCGTAGTGGGTGTGCAGGTCCACGGCGCCGGGCGCGACGATGCACCCGCTGGCGTCCAGCTCTTTGGCGCCGGCCGAGCTGATGCGCCCGCTGACCATGGCCACCCGCCCGTCCTTGATGCCCACGTCGGCGCGGAAACGGGGCAGGCCGGTGCCGTCGATTACGGTTCCACCGCGAATTACCAAATCAAACTCTGGCATAGCGTCACCTCCCAATAGCGGCGTTGTGCAGAATCCTGTGCCCTGCCTGACGACAAGAGCGCATTGAAGTGGCCGCAGTGTAAGTGCGCTGTATATTGCTGTCAATTTCATGACGGAATGCGCAATCGTTGTGTGCAAAGCGCGCAGTTTTCGTTCCAGGCGAACACCCGGAGGACGTGGGTTCACTCAACCACCGTGAGCGCCCTCATGCGTACCCGGTTTCTCCCGAACCGTCATTGCGAGCGAAGCGTGGCAATCTCGTTGCTGGAGGGGCCATTCTTCGGGTGACGATATCGCCACGTGGTTCGACCGGCTCACCACGAGCGGGCTGCGCTCCTCGCGATGACAAACTGGGTACGCGTGCGCGCCTGATACCATGAGTTAATCCAAAGAATAATCAGGAGCGCCCCCATGCCAGACCAGCAGATTTCCGCCGCCGACCCCCATCCGCGACGCCGCGTGCCGGCCCGGGACGTGGAACTCGCCACCGTGGACACCGGCCAGGGCGACCCGGTGGTGTTTCTGCACGGCAACCCGACCTCGTCCTACCTGTGGCGCAACGTGACCCCCCACGTGTCGGGAATGGCCCGCTGCCTGGCTCCCGACCTGCTGGGCATGGGCGAGTCGGACCGCGCGCCCGACGGGTCCTACCGCTTTGTCGACCACGCCCGCTACCTGGATGCCTGGTTCGACGCGCTGGGGTTGACCGAGAACGTCACCCTGGTCGCTCACGATTGGGGGTCGGCCCTGGCCTTCCACTGGGCCCACCGGCACCAGGAGCGGGTCAAGGGGATCGTCTACATGGAGGCCATCGTGCGGCCGCTGGCGTGGGAGGAGTGGCCCGAGCGTTCCCGCGGGCTGTTCCAGTCCATGCGCTCACCGGACGGCGAGCAGATCATCCTGGAGCGGAACGTGTTCGTCGAGCGCATCCTGCCGGCCAGCGTGATGCGCGGACTCGGCGAGCCTGAGATGGCGGTGTACCGCCGACCCTACCTGGAGCCGGGAGAGTCCCGTCGGCCCACCCTGACCTGGCCCCGGCAGATTCCCCTGGACGGCGAGCCGACCGACGTGGTGGAGATCGTCGCTGCCTACTCCCGCTGGCTGTCCACCAGCGAAGTCCCCAAGCTGTTCATCAACGCCGACCCGGGCACCATCCTGGTCGGGCCGCAGCGCGAGTTCTGCCGCGCCTGGCCCAACCAGCGCGAGGTGACGGTCCCGGGCTACCACTTCATCCAGGAGGACTCCCCCGCCGAGATCGGCCAGGCCATCGCGGAGTGGCTTGCCGCGCTGGGGTAGCGATCCCGCCGGAAGGCCAGACTACACAACAAGACCTCCAAGACCCGCAAAACTTGCTAGGGCTAGCAGCCGCACAGTCCAGGGCGACGGACCGCACACCGCGAGGTTTTGGAACTCCGGTCTACGAGCATTAGCAGTCAGGCAGCCCCAGGTCAGCCAGGTCGTTCTCCGCCACATTGCTCAGCCCAGCAGGGATGCAACCGGTGAATTGGTTGGTGCCCGCAATCCGCAAAATGGTGAGATTGGTCAGGTTGCCCAGTGACGAGGGTATCTGTCCAGTCAACTGGTTATTCTTGATATCGAGCTTAGTCAGGTTGACCAAATTGCCCAGTGAGGCAGGTATCGAACCAGTCAGCTGATTGTCGTCCAGATCAAGCTCGGTCAGATTGACCAAATTCCCCAGTCGAGACGGGATCGGACCAGTCAACTGGGTGAAGTCGAAGTTGAGTCGCCTAAGATTGGTCAGGTTGCCCAGCTGAGAGGGTATCGTTCCACCCAGTGGGTTGTCGCCGAGGTTCAAATACTCCAAGTTGGTGAGGCTGCCTAGCCAAGTCGGCACCGGTCCGGTCAACTCGTTGCCCCAAAGACTCAGGTCGGTCAGGTTGGAGAGGCTGCCCAACTGGGACGGTATTGTCCCAGTCAACTCGTTACCGCCCAGGTAAAGCTCGGTCAGGTTGGAAAGGCTGCCCAACTGGGACGGTATCGTTCCAGTCAACTCGTTGCGATTAAGAACCAGCCGTTGTAGGTTGGATAGGTTGCCCAGTGACGAGGGTATCTGTCCGGTCAACTGGTTTCGATGTAGGGAAAGGGACACCAGATTGGTGAGATTGCCCATCCAGGTCGGGATACCCCCGTTCAACTCGTTACCCCAGAGATGTAACTCCTGTAGATTGGTGAGATTCCCCAACTGTGAAGGTACGCCTCCGGTCAATTGGGCGCCGCCGAGGTTCAGATACTCCAGATTGGTGAGGTTGCCCAGCCAAAGAGGGATATTCCCGGCCAGTGGATTCTCGTTGAGGTCCAGATGCTTCAGCCCAGTGAGGTTCCCAAGCTGCGAGGGCAACGGCCCCGCTAGTTGATTGTCGTCCAGCTTCAACCGCTCCAAATTGACGAGATCGCCCAGCGAAGAGGGAACTGATCCAGTTAGCTGGTTGTCGTTGAGTTCCAAACGTTCCAAGTTGGTGATGTTGCCCAACTCCTCAGGTATCGACCCACTCAATTGATTGTCGTGAAGCCATAACCTGGTCAAGCCGGTGAGGTTTCCCAATTCTGATGGAATAGTCCCATCAAGCTGATTACTGCTGAGTGATAAGCCCGTCAGGTTGGTAAGGTCACCCAGCCATGAGGGGACAGTTCCGGTCAGCTCGTTACCCCAAAGGTACAATCCCTCCAAGTCGCTGAGGTTCTGCAACTGCGATGGGATAGGCCCGATCAGATCGTTGCCTCCCAGATCCAGGTGTGTCAGATTGATCAGGTTGCCCAGTCCGGGCGGTATCGAGCCCTCCAATTGGTTGCGTTCCAGATACAGCTGGGTAAGGCTGGAAAGGTCGCCCAGCTCCCCAGGTATCGATCCGCTCAACCTATTGCCTTGCAACCGCAACCGTTCCAAGCTGGCCAAGTTTCCTAGTTCCATAGGTATCGGCCCGTTCAGTTGGTTGCCTCGAAGCGACAGGAAGGTCAGATTTGAGAGGTCCCCCAACGAGGACGGTATGTCTCCTCTCAAATCATTGTCGTCCAGGTTCAGCCCTTCCAGGCCAGCCATGTTCCCCAGCCAAACGGGTACGTTACCGGTCAGCTCATTATCCCAGAGGTAGAGTCCGGTTAGGCTGGATAGGTCTGCCAGTTCTGAAGGTATCGTCCCGGTGAAACCATTACCGCCAAGACTCAGCGCCTCTAAGCTCGACAAACTGCCCAGCCAAACCGGTATAGGTCCAGTTAGCTCATTCCTATGTACGGTGAGGAAAGTTAAGTTAGACAGATTTGCCAAGTCGGACGGCAACGTTCCGGTAAGCTGGTTACCGCCTAAGATCAAACGCTCTAGATGAGTAAGACTGCCCAAACCCGACGGGATCTGACCCGACAGTTGATTTTCGAGGAGATTCAGTTCCGTGACCCTCCCGTCGGAATTGGTGGTCACGCCGTGCCACTCACCGATTGGTCCCGTGCTCAGCCAGTTCGTATTGTGTGCCCAGTTGGCACCACCCGTGGCGTTGTACAACGCCACCAGCGCCGCTCTGTCCGCGTCGGGGGTGCCGGGCGCCGCCGAGCAGTCTGGCGTGGGGAGGGTTACTCCCGGCGGTAGTGTGTTCCGGCCTTGCAAAAACGTCCAGCGAGACCCGATTGGCGGCCAGAAAAATTCGCCGCTCACACTTCCGCCGCCGCCGGTATCCATGAAGTCGTTGCTGGTCAGCACCGTGAAGGCATGGCGGGCGCCCACCGACAGCCTTCGAACTGTATATTCAGCGCGCCCATTGCTCACCGGGATGTTCTGCGCGTTCACGTCAACGTAGACGAACGCCTCAATCCATTCTCCCGTGCAACTGGCCTTGGCGAAGTGGTAATCGACCTCCATGTTGACGTAGCCGATGCGGTAGTAAGTGGCCTGTGGCACCGCGTCCCAGGAGATGATCATCTCTCCAGATTGACTGCCCTCCCTGACCTCGATGTTGACCACTGGAGCGACCTGTCCCGGTGTCACAACTGCTGCCGAGCAGTCAGGCGTGGGGAGGGTTACTCCCGACGGTAGTGTGTTCCGGCCCTGCAAAAACGTCCAGCGAGACCCGATTGGCGGCCAGAAAAATTCGCCGCTCACACTTCCGCCGCCGCCGGTATCCATGAAGTCGTTGCTGGTCAGCACCGTGAAGGCGTGGCGGGCGCCTGTGTCCAGCCTCCGGACGGTATATTCGGCGCGCCCGTTGTTTACCGGGATGTTCCGCGCGTTCACGTCAACATAGACGAAGGCCTCAATCCATTCTCCCGTGCAACTGGCCTTGGCGAAGTGGTAATCGACCTCCATGTTGACGTAGCCGATGCGGTAGTAAGTGGCCTGTGGCACCGCGTCCCAGGAGATGATCATCTCCCCAGGCTGACTGCCCTCCCTGACCTCTATGTTGGTCGCTGGAGGGACCTGGCCCTGTGCGACGACCTCAATAGAGCCGCCCGCCACGCTGGCCACTACGGCCAGGAACGCTGCTGCGCAGAACGATATCATCAAGCGCAATTTTCTCGAAGTTAGCATCACGCGCTCTCCTCCATCCTCTCGGGGCGGCTACTAGGACGTGGATCTCTCCACCGTGGACACCGGCGTGGGCGACCCGGTTGTGTTCCTGCCGCATCCTACCTGGAGCCGGTCGGGGCCGGCAAACCCTGACCTGGCCTCGTCAGATTCCTTAGGACGGCGAACCGCCAGACGTGGTGGAGATCGTCGCTGCTTACTACCGATGGCTGTCGGCCACCGGCCTACCCGAGCTGTTCGTCAGCGACGAACTGGGCGCCATCCTCACCGGCGCCCAGCGCGAGTTCTGCCATGCCCGGCCAAACCAGCACGAGGTGACGGTCAAAGAATACGACTTCACCCAGGGAGACTACCCAGCCGCAATCGGTCAAGCCATAGCCAATCGGCTGGGTTCGCTGGGGTAGCGTGCCGCTGGAAGGCGCGTTCAGAAGAGGGCGTATCTTGGGCGCTGTTCCGGCAACGGGGGACCTCCCGCCAGGCGGTCCAGGCTGCTCATTGGCTTGCGTCGGTTCTGTCGCAGCGGAGCGCTCACCGCGTGCAGGTAGCTCAGTATCTCCTGGTTGGACCGCCAGAAACCTGTCTCATGATAGGGGACCCCGTGGTCGGCGCAGAAAGCCCGGATCAAGGGCCTGGCATCCTTCAACCGATTGCGGGGCATGTTGGGAAAGAGGTGGTGCTCAATCTGATAGTTCAACCCGCCGTACATGTAATCGACGACGGGATTGGGCAAGACGTTCCGGGACGTCAACACCTGCTGCCGCAGGTGATCGAGCCTGGTACCAGGCGCCAGAATCGGCATTCCCTTGTGATTGGGAGCAAAAACCGAGCCCAGGTGCAGTCCGGTCAGAGCCCGATGAACCACGATGAAAAGGACCCCGTGCCAAAAGGGCAGGAACGTGAAAACCAGCGCGAGATAGGCTGCTACCGCGGTTGCCACGATAATGGGTTCCAGGACCGGATACTTCACCTCTTTCCCACGCGCCAGGAAGATGACGCCGGCGAACAGCAAGCTGTACGACGTGAGCAGGAGCATCGGATAGAACCAGAAAGCCTGATGGCGGACGAAAAACCGCGCCACGCCCCACGACTCCAGCGCCTGCCCGCGGGTGAAAGCAAAAACCGAAATGTCGATATCGGTGTCATGCCCGATCTGGTTGGGGCTGACGTGGTGCTTGATGTGCTTTTCCTGCCACCAGCTGGGCGCCAGCCCCGTGAACAGCGCGGCCAGCATCATGAGCATGTCGTTCCGCTTCACCGACCGGAAGACCTGCCGGTGTCCGGAGTCGTGCCCCAGGAAAGCGAACTGGGCGAACGCGACGGCCATCAGCGCCGCGTTCGCCATCTGCACCCACAGGCTGTCGAAAACGACCAGTATCGCTATGCTGGAGAGAAGAAGCGCGAAAGCGCTGGCTAGCTTGATTGCGTAAGATGAGTACTGGCGATCCAGGAGCCCATGCTCCAGTATCAAACGCCGTAGTTTGAAATATTCTTCGTTGCGCTGCCGTTCTATTGAAATGCCCGTCGTGGGGTCTGCGAGTTCCCGGTCGCCTGCCGGCTCGCGGTTCTGCGGGCTCACTGTCTGGTTGGTGATAACCGTTCCTTCTTTATCTGCTGCTCGGGAGCGGTCGATATCGCGCATCCGGACCTGCAGTATGTAAATGTGGGGCCAGTATACGGCCCCGGTTCCCGGACTGCCAGCAGCGATCTCGCGGGCAAGCGTCCCGGGCGCGTTCGTGGAAATGCCGCCGATCGACGTGGTGCCGTTGCGCATGGATGGCGAGCAAGCCCGGTATCGACCGGTGCGAGAGGGGCCCAGGCCTTCCTGAGGCGGAAAGCGGGTGCGCGGCGTCGACCGGAGCGGGAGGCTGTTACAATGTACGGGTGTCAATAAATTGCATTGATGGTTTTTGCAGCGACGAACCTCATCATAATGCACGGTATTGCTCGGCGCGGGACGCGCCGCATTCTTTTCCTCTCTAGACCAAGGAGTTCTTTCTCTCTATGTCATCTCAACCCCCTCAGACTGATACACGCTCCAGGAATCGCAAGCATACCAACAGCCCACAGATCAACCGACCGCAGCGGCACCCCGCCATTTGCGCGGACTGCCAAGACGAAACCACCGTTCCCTTCAGGCCGACAGAGGGTCGGCCTGTTTATTGTTCGTCCTGCCTGTACCTGCGGCGCAACGGCGTTGCTTCCTCCCGTCCTGCAGAAGTCCGCAAGTCGGCGCCTGCGGTGGTCCCCGCCGGCGAAAGCCGGTCCGACGACGCCGCACATGAAGCCGTCTTTCGCGGCATGGTGCTCAATCGCGCGACCCGAACGGCCGTGGCGCGCATGAACATCTCCGAACCCACGCCGATCCAGGAACAGTCGATACCTCCTCTCCTGGAAGGCCTGGATCTGATCGGCCAGGCGCGCACCGGCTCCGGCAAAACCCTGGCTTTTGCGATCCCGCTGGTGGAGCAGTGCGACGCCACCGCCCGGCAGGTGCAGGCGCTGGTCCTGGTGCCCACCCGCGAGCTGGCCATCCAGGTGGGGGGCGTCGTGGAGGATCTCGCCGGACCCCAGGGTCTGCACGTCACCCTGCTCTATGGCGGGCGATCGGTGGGCAAGGACCACAGGGCGCTGCAAAGGGGCGCGCAGATCATCATCGGCACGCCGGGCCGCACGTTGGATCACGTCCGCCAGGGCAGTTTGAAACTGCGATCAGTGCGGTTCCTGGTGCTGGACGAAGCTGACGAGATGCTTGACCGCGGCTTCGCCCGCGACGTCGACGCCATTCTGAGCGAGACTCCGACGCAACGGCAGACCGCGTTGTTCTCGGCCACCGTGCCCGACTGGGTGGCGAAGACCGCGAGGAAACACCTCCACGATCCGGTCACGGTTGCAGTGGACGCCGATTTGGAAACCCTGCCCACCGTGGAACACCTGGTTTACAGCATCCAGAAGACCGACAAGATGGAGGCGCTGCGCACGCTGCTGGACCGCCGGGATGGGGCGCCGGTCCTGGTGTTCGGGAAGACCAAGCACGGCGTCAAGAGACTGGCCCGACAACTGGATGAACTGGGCTATCCGGTGGGCGCCCTGCAGGGCAACCTCAGTCAGGTCGCCCGCGAGCGGGTGATGACGGATTTCCGCTCGGGAGCCGCGCCGATCCTGGTCGCCACCAACGTGGCGGCGCGCGGCTTGGACGTCGAGGGCATCGGACAAGTCATCAACTACGACCTCCCCGACTCGGAGCAGCTGTTCACGCACCGCGTGGGCCGCACCGGCCGCATGGGTCGCGCCGGCGAGGCCATCACGTTCATCACGCCGGACGAAGACCGCAAGTGGCGCGAGATCGAGCGGGGCCTGGGCCGCCAGTTCACGCGCAAATCATGGACGCGGGAGCAACGGTCCGCAACGCGACGCCGGAGGGCGGAGGCGGAAATGGGAGCCGAGGCCGGCGCGGTGCGGGTCCGGCCGGCCCGGTAGGCTGTGGCGGCGCCGATCCACGCGTACGCGGTTTGCGGAGGGGAACTGTCAGAATCAGGATTTATGGGATTTTAGGATTGGACAGGATTGAGGGGTTCTCCGTTGCGGAACGGTTCCAATCCTGATAATCCCTCAATCCTGGAAATCCTGATTCTGACGATTTACGAAAGTCTCCGCTATCCCATCCTAACCTACCCCACCACCGCCCATGCCAGCGTGATCGCCCCTGCCGCCACCAGCGATCCTGCCCACAGCAGGTCGAGGTTGATCCAGCCCCGGCGCAGGAACGCCAGGCCGACCCGGTAGTAGACCACCGCCGCCGCTGCCAGCATCGCCGCCAGCATGACGACGGTGTGCATCAGCAGTCCCACCAGCCACCATGCGGGGGCGTCGGTCAGGGACAGGAACCCGCCGTGCTCGCCCAGATCGCCGATAACGCCCGACGCGGCGTCCGGTTGGGTCAGGGACAGCACCACCGGAGCCAGCATCAGCCCGGCGCCGTGGGCCGACGCCATCAGGAAGGACCAGGCGATCAGGTCCCGCCCGCCCACGTTCATGCCCACCCATCGGGGGTGCCGGTAGTACCGGAACAAGCGATAGCAGCCGAAGCCCAGCAGGATCGCGCCCGCGGCGATGCGCACCCATCTCAGGGGCAGAAACGCGCCGGCCAAGGCCAGCGCCACCATGATGATCACCACCGACGCCAGGTGCCCGATGGCGATGTATCCCGTGGCCGTGTAAAGCTGCGCCGGCCGCTGCCGCTGCAACGCCAGCGCGACGGCGAACAGCCACCCCATCGCGGGATTGAGCCCGTGGAATACTCCCAGCGCGGCCAGCCCCAGCCACGGGCCCAGCGATGCCAGGGCCGCCGGATCGGGAATGAGGGCGTGCAGCAACACTGCCGACGCTGCCGGTCCGGCGGCCCTGGAGCCGTTTGTCGCCTTTTATGAGCGGCGATGTGTCGCTAGGGGAAGCAGTACGTATCGGACGAGGCGTCGCCGCCCTGCAACCGCACCTGGTGGGTGCGCGTCTTCCCGTAATCGACGAAGAAGTCCTCGTTCACCGACATTCCGCCCTCGGGATTAACGTCGATGCGGCTGAGCCAGCCATTGAGCCCGTCGGGGTAGAACTGGTCGTCCCACGAGGAATACAGCGAGTTGGTCAGGTACACCCGCCGGCCGTCGCGGCTGATCTCCACCATCTGCGGGCCGCCGGTGAGGGCCGCGCCGGTGGGATGCGCCGCCTTGCGCACCACGCCGCCCATCTCCAGTTCGCCGGTCTGCACCGGGTTGAAGGGGTCGGACACGTCGTACTGCAGCAGCTTGCCCGTCCCCCAGCAGGACACGTAGAGGAACCGGTCGTCCAGCGAGAGGTCGATGTCGGTGATCAGCGGCGGCACCGCGCCCAGGGGCTGCAGGGCCGGCGGCAGGTCCGCGGCGTCCGCCGGTTCGGCCGGCACGGATATGACCTTGCGCGCGGCCCATTCGTCGCCGTCCCGGTACCAGAGGAAAATGGAGCCGGAGAGGTCCTCGGTGCTCACCACCACGCCGCAGAACCCGTAGTGCCGCGTCGGGTTGTGCGCCGGACGCAGCTCCAGGGCCATCTGGTGCTGTGCCCCCAGGTCAACGGCCTGCCGGTGCGAACGGCGGCGCATGTCCCAGAAGTGCAGCACGTGGCCGTAGTTCTGACCCACCACGTCCTCCAGCCGGGCCCCGGTCTCGAACATCTCTGGAGTGCCCCACTCGCTGGTCATCATGGTGTCGATGCCGATGTGCCACCAGAAATCGTAGGCCAGTTCCTGCGGCCCGCGGTCCAGCTCCCACGGCCCGATGGGCTCGAAGGTGTAGTGGTCCAGCATCATGATGCCGCCGGGCCGGTCGCCCTCGGCGGAGCCCAGGGCGCTGACGTAGATCGCGTCCGGCCCGCAGTGCACGGTGTGGGGGCGACTGTAGCCCGCCCGCTGCACCTGCTCGGCCTCAATGGTCTTGACGATCCGCGGCCGCGCCGGGTCGGGTTGGGTGTCGATGATGTAGATGCGGCTGTTGGCCAGGCTGGGGACCACCAGGTAGCGGCGCTCCAGGTGGGGATGCGCCGACGACGGGCACAGCGCCGCGCTGCAGGCGTTCCAGTTGAAGTGGTGCAGCTCGTCGCCCACGTGGGGCATTTCCAGCGAGTGGACCACCTGCGAGTACGACGCCGAGTTGGGGTCGCAGTCCACCACGGTCATGGCGTCCGGCTCACCGGTCCCGGGATTGAGCACGGCGACGTAGGCCAGGCGTTCCTGCGGAGCCTCCATGGCCAGGCGCGCCGAGGGGTAAAAGGTTGGGTCGGGTCTCCAGAGGGCCATCTCTCCAATCTCCTTCGTCGTCGTCTCACGCCATCACCAGGCGAACTCCGGCGCCACGCCACGCGCTGCCGGCCCGCGTATCCTATCGTCCCCGTCCCGGCAGGGCAAGGTGTGTTGCAACCCGTCCCTGTGTGGGCCGGGGGAAAACCGCTGGCCCTGCGTGTCCCCGCGCACCGGAACCTGAAAACGGGCAGCCGAGCGAAGCCTATATTCTAAAGTGTACAATCCCGTCATAATTCGCATACCCAATGGCGCGTCCCGGCGGCCATGGGAAGTGCGACGCCCGATCAGGCTTTCCGCGTCGTCAGAAACGTCGGAATACGCCCAGTAGTACCTACTACTCAGCGGAACGCATACAAATGTTGCAAGTGACGGACGAACTGCGAGCGGTTGAAGAGATACTTCTGCTCATCCTCGACAACGACAACGGCGAGATCCGCAACCGGTTCCCGCTGCACTCCCGCGCGGTTGCCTTTGCCGGCGCGGCGCTGACGGATCTGGCGCTGGCAAATCGCATTGACACCAACGTCAATGAACTCATCGTCTCGGACCCGACCCCGCTGGACGACGAACTGCTCGACCCCATCCTCGTCGAGATAGCGCAATCCGGCGGCAACCCCCGTAGCGCCGCCTTTTGGATCGAGCACCTGGCCAGGCAGAGCGACCAGATCCGCGAGGTGGCGCTCACGCGGTTGATCGAGCGGGGTTACCTGGAGGCCGACACCGGCGGCCAGGTCTATCTTTCGCCGGGAATTTCCCGCATCCACAGCTACACCAGCCAGGATGGCCGGACGACGGAGGAAGTGCAGCTCCGCATCATGCGGACCCTTTTCAGCGACGACATTCCCGATGTGCGGGACATCGTCATCATAAGCCTTGCTTCAGCCTGCGGAGTATTCGAGAGCATCTTGTCGCGGGACGAGATGGCGCAGGTTCAAAGCAGGATCGACCTGATCTGCCGCATGGACCTCATTGGCCGGGAGGTGGCCGCCGCCATCCGGGAGGTCGAGACCCTGCCCCAGCCGGCGCCTTCGGCCGGACGTCCCACCGACCAGATCCCGCAGGCGGCCGGGTTGCCCCTGTTGGGCAACGCGTTCGGCATGGCGGGAGACCTCCGGGCGTTCCTGCTGCGGGAATACCGCCAGCACGGGCCGATCTTCAGGGTGAGGGCGCTGCACCACAAGTGGGTTGCCCTGGTGGGTCCTGAAGCCAACACTTTCGCCACGCAGATCTCACCCACGCATTTCCGGTCCTGGGAGCCATACCACGAGTTCAGCGCCGCGCTGGGAGCCCAACGCGTCCTTCTGACCATGGACGGGCCGGAGCATCTGCGCATGCGCCGCCTGCTGGTCAAGGGGTATTCTCCCAGGACGTTGGAATCCAACCTCGACCTGGTTCATGACATCACCCGGCGCGCCATAGACCAGTGGCCCCAGGGCCAGCCCATCGAGATACAGCACGCCATGCAGCAAGTCATCATCGAGCAGATTGGCATGTTCTGCAATGGCCTGTCATCCCAAGAGTACTTCGACGACCTGATCTATTTCCTCGCCATGGTGATCCAGGTGAACGTCACGAAGCGTCTGCCCAAGGCGGTGGAACGCTTGCCGAAATACCGCCGGGCCAGGCGACGGGTCAACGACCTATACCAACGGATCATGGAGGCCCATCAGCGCGAGAGGCGACCGGACCAGCCGCTGGACTTTGTTGATGAACTGCTGGAGGTGAGCCAGACGGATCCCCAGTTCCTGCCGGAGACGGACATGTTCGCCAACGTTCTCGGGCCCTACCTGGTGGGCATGGACACATCCGCCAGCGTCTGCGCCTTCATGCTGTACGCACTTTTGCAGCATCCCGAGATACTGGAGCAGATGCGGGTCGAAGTGGACGAGATGTATCAGAACGGCCCGCCGACACCCGAAGGATTGCGCGAGCTGGACGTTACCCGCCGGGTCGCCCTGGAGACCATGCGGATGTATCCGGTGGTCCCCGCGCTCACGCGCACCGTTGCCAACTCGTTCGAGTTTGAGGGGTACCGGGTTCCGGCCGGCGCCCAGGTCCTGCTGGGCACCACGGTGGGCCACCACCTGCGGGAATACTTCCCGGAGCCCGACCGCTTCGACATTGAGCGCTACTCGCCAGACCGGTCGGAGCACCTGCAACCGGGGGCATTCGCACCCTTCGGCGTGGACCGGCACCGCTGCATCGGCAGCAGCCTGGCGGAATTGCAGATCGTCCTCACCCTGGCGACCATCGTCCACGAGGCCGACCTGGAGCTGGAGCATCCGGAGCGCCCGCTGAAGATCAAGCGCTCGCCGGCGGCCCACCCTGACTCCTCGGTCCGCATGCGCCTGGTGCGTCGCCGGACCGGCTGACGCCCGGCCACAGAGCGTGCCATCAGCCGGACTCGGCCCACCACATTCGATAAGACCCGATGGACCCGAACCCAGTCCCGCTGATCCAGGATGCCGGCGAGATCACCACCGAGTGGATCCGGCGGGCGCTTGCCGCCGGCGGGGCGTCCGGCGCCGCCGACATCGCCGCGGTTGAGGTCGAGCAACTGGCGGACGTCGTCAACGCCCTGGGCAATCTCTATCGCTGTCGCATCTTCGCCAAGGACGGCCAGGCGGCCAATCCCGCTACAGTCATCGTCAAGCTGCCCAGTTCCGATGCTATGGCCTTCCGGTTCAGCCGGTGGCTGTCGCTCCACCGACGCGAGCACGTTTTCTACCGGGACATCGCGCCGCTGGGCTTGGTGCGGACGCCCACCGTGTTCTACGGCGATTTCGACGCGGACAGCAACCGCTTCGTCCTGGTGCTCGAAGACCTCGGCCACCTGCGGGGGATACCGCAGAGCGTTGGCGTCGACGCAACACGGGCTCGCCACGCGATACGACAACTCGCCGGGCTGCAGGGGCGCTTCTGGGAGGCCGCCGATAATCCGGCCCTGTCCGCCTGCGGCGATTTCCTCAACACCAGGCAGAGCCGCATCATGCAGACGGTTTATCTGCTGACCCTCCCCGCGACGCTTGACCGGTTCGGCGACCTGTTCGCCAGCGAAACGCGCCGGCTCGCGCTGGATTTCGGGTTCCGCATCGCCGCGCATTTCGCGGCTCTTTCGGCTGGCCCCAGGACGGTGGTCCACGGCGATTTTCGGGTGGACAACATGCTGTTTGACGAAGGTGAGCAGGACGCCGCGGCCCTCATCGACTGGCAGGGTTTCGGCATCGGCTGCGGCATGTACGACGTGGCCTTCTTCCTGGCAACCAGCGTCACCAGCGACCTCCGGCGCCGCATCGAGCGCGACGTCGTGGACGAGTACCACGATATCGTGAGCGGTTGCGGCGTGGAGAACTACACCCGCGAGGAATGCTGGCGCAGCTATCGGCAGAACATCCTGGGCACGCTAATGCCCATGGTCATCGGCTGCGGTGCGATGGACATCAGCGATCCCGGGGTGGTGAGCCAGTCGCGGGAGCTCCTGAGCCGCGTATTGACGGCCATAGAGGAGCTGGACTCCTGGGAGTTCATGCCCCGCCGTGAGGCGTTTCTGGCGCACGGATGGGGCTTTGCCATGCTGTCGCGATGCGCCTACCCGCCTTACCGGCTGGCCCTTCGCCTGGGCCGCCTCCGGAAGCGCCGCTGATGAACGGAGGCGAAGGGCGCGCCGACGAATCGCGTGATGGCTTGGCCGCGATGGATGGAAACCAGGCCGGCGGCGGCGAGCCTGCGGGAGGTTTCACCCCTCCCCCGCGCCGTCAGGTCGCGCTGTCGCTGGTGTGCGTGGGGCTGGCCATGTTCCTGGCCGCGCTCAGCCAGACCGTGGTCGCCAGCATCATGACCTCCATTGTCTCCGACCTGGGCGGTTTCGACCGCTACACCTGGCCGGCCACGTCGTATCTGGTGGCGGCCACGGTGGCCTATCCCATCGTGGGACGGCTCAGCGACATCTACGGCCGTCGGGCGTTCCTCATCGCCGGCATCGCGATCTTCATCGTGGGCTCGGCGCTGGTGGGCGTCAGCGCGTCAATGAACCAGGTCATCGGCTTCCGCCTGTTGCAGGGCGTCGGCGGCGGCATCGTCATGACCTGCAGTTACGTTTCCATCGCGGACCTGTTTCGGCCCGAGGACCGGGGCAAGTTCCTCGGCATCCTGGGCGCTATCTATGCGGTGGCCACCGTGGTGGGACCGGTAATGGGCGCTTTCGTGGCCGAATGGTTCTCCTGGCACTGGGTGTTCCTGTTGCTCGCCCTGGCCGGGGCGCCGGTGCTGGCCCTGACGGCATGGATTTATCCGAGATCGCCTCTGCCCGCCCGGCCGGAAGGACTGGATTATCCCGGCATGGCGGCGTTGGTGTTGGCCGTCGCGCCGGTGGCGCTGGCGCTGTCGTCCGTCGGCGTGCTGTATGCCTGGGACGCCCCGCAGAGTATCGGTCTCCTGGCCTTCGGGTTGGCTATGGCCGGTCTCTTCGTTGTCATCGAGTCCCGGTCCAGGACGCCGATCATGCCCCTGGGGATCTACCGGGATCGGGCGGTGGCTGTCGCCATGGTCGTTACGCTGCTGACCGCCGCCAGCCTGCACGGGTTCGTGCTGTTCCTGCCGCTGTACTTCCAGGTTGCGCTGGGAGCTTCGGTTTCCCAGGCCGGATCGCTGCTGGCGCCGATGCTGCTGGGGATGGTGGTGGGGGCAATCTTGGCCGGCCAGATGCTCTCCCGGACCGGGGGCCACTATCGGATGCAGGCGCTGGTGAGTACCGCATTGATGGCGGGGGGAATGTACCTCTTTTCCACCCTGAGCGACGGCGGCGATTTCGCCCGTAACAGCCCGATTCTCTCCAGCCAGTTATATCTGATGATCACGGCGCTCGGGTTTGGCGGCGTGGTGGCCACTCTCTCGGTGGCGGTGCAGAACGCAGTCCCGTACCGGGACGTGGGGGTTGCGACCGCCGCGCTGCAATTCTGTCGTTCCCTGGGCGGCATGATGGGCCTGGCCATAACCGGCGTCGTGATGGTGCAGAGGTTCCGCTTGGGAGTGGAGGCCGCGGTTCCCGACGACGTCGAAGCTGTCCTTCCCACGCGGCTGCTTGCCTCGGTGAAGGACGACCCGCGGGCGCTGGTGGATCCCGCCACGGCCCGGGCGTTGCAGGAAGCGATCGCCGAGACGGGCATCGGTGATGTTGTGGTGGCCGAACGCCTGCTGCACTCGCTCAACCTCGCCCTGACGGACGCGTTGAGCGACGTGTTCACCGTGTTGTGGATCGCCGTCGCGCTGTCCTTCGCCGCCTCGTTATTCCTGCGCGTGCGCACCGAAGACGGTCACCACCAGTCACCGCAGTGACGAGAGGAATGTCGTCGGTTGGTTGAGGCCTAGCTGGTGGCAGCCGACTCGGGGTAGGTCTGGATGCCGTGCTCAGCGATGTCCAGGCCCTGCCTCTCTTCCTCTTCGCTGACCCGCACGCCCATGGTGAACGTCAGCAGGTAGATCAGGACGAAGCGGGCGACCATGTTGATCGACGCGCGGTTGACCTGCTACCAGCAGGCAGAGGCCGTTGGTGCCAGCCGCCCCGCGGTGTCCCGGGCGATGGGCAAATTGCGGCGCGCCGGGGCGGTGCGCATCAAGGGCGCTCGCCGCCTGTTCGCTGGAGAACACGTACCCTCACATCCGGTCGTGGTCATCCAGCAGACCGTGCCGGACTGCCCAGAGCACCAGCCCCTGCATCGTGTCCACCCCCAGCTTCCGCTGAATACCGTAGATGGCGTTGCGGACGGTCACCGACTTCACCCCCCGGTCCTCCGCAATTTGCGCGTAGGACATGCCCGTGGTGAACGACACCAATATCTCGCGTTCTCTCAGAGTCAGACCGGCAATGCCGGCCGCGTCTCCCGATACCGCGCCCCGACGAATGCCCGCGAACACTCGGGTCACCACCTCCGCGGGCACCCGGAGCTCGCCGGCCGCCACGTCCCGCACCGTCGACAGCAGCCGGTCCCGGCCCGTTTCCTTCTGCAGGAATCCGGTCGCTCCGGCGGCAACCGCCTCCACCACCGCGTTCTCCTCGGTGGACGCCGTCAGCATGACGACCCGAGCCCCGGGAGCATTCTCCATAATCTCCCGGCAAGCTTCCACGCCGTCCTTTCCCGGCATCATCACGTCCATCACCACCACGTCCGGCGCCACCTCGGCGGCAATCCGCACCGCCTCCTCGCCGTCGCCCGCCTGTCCCACCACCTCGAACTCGCCGGTCTGTTCCAGCACCTGCGTGAGACCCACCCTGACGATCTGGTGGTCGTCAACGATCATCACCCTGGTGCGTTCGCTGGACGACATCGTACTTTCCCTCTTCAGCCGATTCGAGCCGAGGGCACCAAACAGCCGACGGTGGCCCCACCCATGCGTCCTTTCTTCTCCACCTTGAGGCTGCCGCCCAACCTCTCGGCGTCCCGGCTCATGTTGGCAAAGCCATGGCCACGCTCGGCGTAATCGTCGGGAAGCCCGATCCCGTCGTCCAACACCTCCAGCCGGAGACCTTCAGCGTCGTTCCAGAGGTCAATGCAAACCCCGGTCGCGTGCGCGTGCCGGTACGCGTTGGTGAGAGCGTTATGCGCGATGGAGAAGAGCAGACTCCTGGTCTCCACCGAGAGCGGCGGCTCGTCACCCCGCACCGTCAGCACTGCCGGCACTGACGTGATGTTGGTAAAGCTTGTAGCGTGGGACCCCAGGACCCGACCCAGTTCGTGTCCCTCGTAGATGCCGCCCATGTTGATGGGATGCCTGAGCTCCCAGATCATCGACTTCGTCAGCTCCGAAGTCGCGTCCAGCGTCACCGCCAGCTCGGGGTTCTGGTCGCCCGATTGGGCCCGGGCAGTTTCGAGGCCCAGCCCAACCATGTAGGCGAACTGGGCCGTCGTATCGTGAATGGCCTGGGACAGCTCGGTCCGTTCGCGCACCAGCGCCTGCTCCCTTTCCAGCGTCTCCCGCCACCGCATCCGCTCAAACCTGGAGATCATGTTCACCGTAGCCACCAGCCCGTACATCGTCACGATCCGAGCCACTAGCGCTTTGTCGTCCCGGGTCGCCAGGTCCAGACCATCTCCAGTACCCAGGCTGATCCCCACATAGACTGCCGATACGATGGTCACCCAGGCCATGTTGAGCCGAAAAGACGTGAACACCACCGCGAAACCGGCCAACACCTGGTAGTAGAACAGGTGCAGAAAAGGATGGCTGAAGCCGCCGCTCATTGCCACCGCCATCGAAGCGATGAACACGTCCACGGCGCAGAAGGTCAGGAGCCAACGCCAGGTGATGGTCCGGCCGGAACGCAGCCGGTAGTGAGTACAACAGGTGCATCCAGCCAGCACCAGCAGCATCACCGCGTAGGCCACGGATATAACCAACCCGTAGTACGGCCGGTACACCACGGCAATCACGAGCACGGCAATGTAGAACCAGTGCAGCCTGACCGAAACGGTGGCCACGTACCGCAGACCGTCCGGATCAACCTGGTTCAACGTCCAGTCGGTCACCCGAAACGCGTTGGCTACCGTTGACAGCCGCCTCAAACCAGGGCTGCCTAAGAATACTCGAGACATCCCCACATCAGAGCTCCGCGAATTTCAAGCCCTCTGCCCATCGCGGGCGTTCCCAATGATTTCGTTTCGCCAAGTAAACACTACGACCAATAGTCTAGCAAGAAGCAAATGCGCTGTACGGTGGTAGCGATTGTACCTGTCCGGAGCTCGCCACCCTTCGCCGTCTAGGTCGCGGAACCTGAAACCGAGCTGTACCCAAACTATGCTCACTGAACAGGCGATAACGGAGACCACGCTGAGGCGCACGGGAGCAGCATCCCCATCCGGGCCGCAGTGCGATTGCCCTCGCGTCGGCCAGGGCAATCGCCTCCAAGAAATATGGCGGTTGCCACTTTACCCGAGCCCAATGAACGCGGCAAAATCGCGGCACTTGGGCTTGCGCCGCGGCCACCAACAGCATGGCAAGACCGTGCGTCCGGTCTGCGGCAGTTGCACTTGGCTCTCGAGCCGCTAACTGTCTCGAGGCGCTTGAAGACGCCGCGATAGTTCGGTGAATGACGGTCGAACCGCTCTCGGGATGAAGACCGCCGTAGCGCTTGAAGTGCCCTTGGGCCGGCCCTCATGCGTGCCCGAGTTCGTAAATTCTCGCAAGCAGTGTTTGGATGATTTTGTTATTTGCAGGATTGGGAGATCGCCATCACGGAACGGTTCTGATTCCGGTAATTCTTTATAAGTGACAATCCCGATTCCGACGTTTCCCCGCCGCAAATTGGCTACGCATCAGGGTTGCTCCGACCCTGATTGAATCAAAACATCCTGTGCATCCCGTTCATCCGGTTTATCCCGGCAAACGTTCGGCCTTCACTTTAAGAATGCATACGCATGAGGGCACGGTAACCGTTGCCGACTGCACCGGCCACATTGGCTATAGAGATTTGAAACCCATGAGAGCGTCCGGCTTGGAAGACACCATCCGACAGGTGGCGGAAACCCACCGCACTCACGCGCGCTGGCTTTCCGAGGACAAGATCCGCGCCCGCTGTGCCCTCATCGACCCGATTCTGTGGGCGCTCGGATGGAGGACCTGGGATCCGTCGCAGTGCGGGCATAACGTGAACCTCCGCCGTGGCGGCACCCTCGACTACGTGACGTACGATCCCGAGGGCCGGGTCGCGGTCGCCATCGTGATCGGCCGGCCGGTGCATCAACGGGAACGCGAACGTCAGCGCACCGCCACATTGATGACCGGCATGATACGCGGCGTCGGCGTGCTGACCGACGGCGTGAATTGGGAAATCTACGACCTCGCGCTGCGGCAACGACGCTTCCAGGGCAAGCTGGTCGAGAGATTCACGCTGGACACCAGCGATCCCATGGAACTGGAAGACGCCGCTCTGGCGCTCGGCTATTGGCTCGGTCGTGACCGGGAAGTTCATTTTCCCGGCGAACCAGACGAATAAGCACGTCCAGCGAAAGCTGCCTTCCTTGGAACCGCCCGGTCGGACGCTCCCGTGACCTCCCGCCGTATGCCCAGCGAAGACGCGCTGATGGCATCCGCTCTCACCCCCCGGTTTTCCACCGTGCGCGCGTCGACACGGTACAATCCGGCGGCATTCAGGCCTGTAATCCTGGACAACGTGCCCGTCGTCGCCGTCACGTCGCTCGACGTGACGCAGAACCTATCCCGGTCGTCCTGGCACGGACTACTCGCTGAGTACTATTTCTCGTAATCGGACACCCGCGTGAAGACTCGGAATATGCACGCTGGCAAGAAACTCCTAGGTCGCGGCACTATCCAGAACCCATAGACCAAATGACTACGATGGTGCGGGGTATGTATGGCAAGCAGTTGCGGCATGCGGATTTGGTGAGATAGAAACGCAAACGAAGCTGTGACCATCGCTCGCAAATTAGCAACCGTTCTTAGCCGTTGTGATATAGTGCTAAAAAGAGGTTGCCCAATAGTCAACTACCGCGTATTCATTTCTGGAAAGGAGGCGCCAGGCATGGAACACAGCGACCTCGGCACCATGAATCACCCGATGGGTTCGGTCAAACACCCACTGATCGCGTTCGGCCTGGCATCGGGGCGCATATTGCTCTTCCCGATAAAACACGGTTTCAAACCGGCACTGGTCGACTATCAGACTGGCGACGTTTGGCCCGATCGTGAGAAATCAACCTAGGAGGTCTGCGCTCGGCGGGCCGTACTTCGGAATTGTTTATGCGCTCTCGGCGTCGCTGTCCTGTTTGCGATCCTGGCAGTGGTTTTGTCTGTGTACGTGGATTCGGCAGACAATTCCAAGGAAACTATCAAGGACTCAATCGGGATGCTCTGGCACTGTGTGACGCTTTTGGTAGGGGGCTTAGTCGGCCTATTGGCTGGACCCAGACTCACGACGGCTCAGACGGATATGACGGCGGAGTAACCAGAAGGCACAGTTTGCCAAAACCCCAAAAGCGACGAGGGCGTCATTGACCACGCCGCCGAGAAAATAATCGGACTGGAAGTACCAGAATGGAGGCCGGGATCAGAACCCCGGCCTTTTCGTTACTTTGGTGTTTATTGCCCAACAGTATAGTACCAGGCGTGCTACCGACCCAAGACGCTGGGCGCGCCGGCCGAAAATATTCCCAGCCCTGCGCGCCCAGCGATGGCGAAGACGGTTGCCGCCAAGCTAACTTGCGACCCAATGCGAAGCCAGCCGCATTTTCTCTGGCGCCCCCTTCTCCTATTGAGTGAGGTTGGGAGCGTATTCCAACGCGGTCAGGTCCCGCGTCTCGGCATAGTTCAGATGCTCCGGCCAGGGTTCCGTGTCCCCGTTCAGCGCAAATACCTGGTTCTGTGCATAGAGGCCGACCGACAGGGCGTTGTCGTACATGAACTTCGCCGCTTCGGCCATGATCGCGTACCGCTCTGTGTTGTCCACCGTGCCCTGCGCTTCCGCCATCAGGTCCCGAAGGACCGGATGATCTACGCCGAAGTTCCAGGCGGTGTCGTGGTTGAAGGCGCCCGACCACCGGTCCAGCGGATCCACCGCCACGTGGGTGTGCTGGTACGCCTGGTTGTAGGTTCGCTCGACTATGCTCGGACGGAAGGTCTTGTAGGGCAGGTTCTGCTGGTTGGCCTTGACGCCAATCTGGTCCCACATCTGGGCAATGGCGGAAGTCACTTCAAGGTAATTTGATCCACCCAGGGGCGTCAGGGTGATCTCGAACCCGTCGGAATAGCCCGCCTCGGCCAGCAGCTGCCTGGCCTTCTCCGGATTGAACTCCCACTGCCGGTACTCCGCCGGCAGTTTGTCCAGGTGGAACGACCACGCCGGCAGCGGGTCAGGGATGGCCTCGCCGCTCAGCAGCGAGTCCGCGATGGTCTGGCGGTCGATGGCGATGGACAGGGCCGTGCGCACCTTGGCGGCGTTCTGCCATTCCTCGGATGCCGGGTCCGGGTTGCCCGAAGTCCAGGGCAGGGTGGGATCGAAGCCCGGCGCCCGCTCGATGTGTTCCGGTGTGCGTGAGCCGTCGGCGTTGAGCCCCACGTACCAGTTGCCGTAGAAGGCCATGCTCGCCGCGCTGCCGCCGGCTATCTTGAACAGGCTGGCGCCCGGCTCGTCCTTGACCGCCGCAATCGAATCCAGGTTCATTTCCAGCGCCGTCAGCTGTCCAGTCTTGAAGTTGGCCACCCGCGTGGACTCCTCCGGAATGTGCTGCCATACCATCTCGGCAAACTCGGGGGTCCTGCGCCAGTGGTCTTCCACCGCGGACCACCGCGTGAACTGGTCGCTCTGGTGCTCCTGGAACTCCCAGGGGGCGGTTCCCGACATGTTCCGGCTCGCCTCGTCGACGCCCACGTCTTCCAGTTGCGCCTTGCTGATGATATTGACGTGCGGGAAAGCCAGCAGGCTCAGGGTGTCGTATTGAGGCGTCCCCGTGTTGAGCTCGATGGTGTATTTGTCAATCGCCTTGACCCGTCCCTCGTCGATGATGTCGGTGACGGTCTTGCCTTCCTTCACGTCTCCGGCGACCCCCCAGATCCTGCGGATATGGGCGTTGTACCCCACCCGGGAGCTTTTGCCGCCGCTGATCATCATGCTCCAGATGACGCCTTCCGCGTCCAGTTCCCCGTAGCCCTTGTGGAACATGGCGCCTTCCTGCAGCTTGAACGTCCAGGTGACGTTGTCCGGCGCAACGCTCCATTCCTTGAACAGCCGGGGAACAATCTCCCGGTCTTCGCTCATGTGAACCAGGGTCTCGGAGGTGGTGAAGCCGTTGTGGTGATACCCGGCCCCCTCCGTCACCGTCGGGAAGACGTGGTACGGCGGCACCAGGGGAAGCCCGAACGTCAGCGTCCCCCTCGGTCCCATCATCGCCGGGCTTTCCGGCATGGCCGTCGCTGCGGGGACGGCGGTAGCCGCGGCCGCTGACCCTGCTGAACTCCCGGAACTCCCCGAGCTCGCCACGGGAGTGCTTTCCGCCATCGCCGCCGCGGGCGCCGCAGTTGCTGCTGGCGCCGCTGGCGCAGCGGCGGGCGCTTCCTCCGCCGTTCCGCAGGCCACCGCAACTATCAGGACGATAGCCAATGGAGCGAAAGCGAGTAGTCGGGGCGATGGGAGCCATTTGTGCCGCATATCAGATCCTCCGAATGCCGAAAAGATGGGGCAGCTCACTGTGCCATTTCGCAGTTCGTCCCGGTTTGAACCATACTGAGACGAAACCACGCCGCATGTGTGCTGACCTGGAAAGGTAACCGTAACATAGACGGCCATCCACCACGAGTCAATTCGCCAGCAATCAGGCATCCTCGCCCGCCACATGTCAGACACCGGACACCCTGCAACCTGCAGGGTGTACCGCGCGTATCCGCAGAGACCGCGTCGTCGCAGGGAATGTGGCAGTCAGGGCCATTCACTGTGCGGTTCTCACGTCCGCCTGTTCCGATAGCTGAACTGCCCAAGTCCAGGCGATCATCGCAAACGGCTGTAAGCAGCGTCCCGCCGAGCCTTGCCCAACCACCGCGTGGCAACGGTCCCAGGCCGCCGACTTTGCAATCGTCCTGTTGACAGACGGTATTCGTTAGTTTACTCTGCGCCGCAATTCGACGAATTCATGACCTATATGCTCGTTATAGATACGTAAAATGATACAGTTTGTCTTATAACATACTAAATCGTTATCATATGCCTCGATGTGACGACTATCTCGTCGCATCGCATCCCCGGAACACCTGGCGCCCTGGCTCGACTATCGGTTTCCAATCCCGAACGCCTGGAGGTCGAAAGATGACGCACCAATTGTTAAGGGTACTCAAGAACATTGTGGTTGCCCCGCTGATTCCGATATTGCTAATCGCGACCGCCTGCGGGACTGCCGCCACCCCAACACCTGAAGCCATGGCGCCTGCCTCTGCCGGAGAGCAGACCACCCCGGAAGTTAGAATCCGAGAGATCGCCGTAGCCACGGAGATTCCTACTGCGATACCCACACCGGTGGCCGCCGCTGGGGACTCCAGATCGGTTTCCCTCCTCGATCCCACCGCGAAGCAGGGCGGGACGCTCAAGGTAGCTACGGTTGCGGATACGGCGCACTACGACATGATGCAATCGGCCACAGCCTATACCGCTGAACCCATGAGCCAGCAATATAACGGGGTGCTGCGGTACAACCCCCTGGACGGAGGCAACACGATCATCCCGGACCTGGCTGTGGACTGGTCAGTCTCGGAAGACAACCTGACCTGGACTTTCCCGCTCCGCGAAGGGGTCAAGTTTCATGACGGGACCGTTATGACCTCCGAGGACGTGCTGGCCAGTTGGAGTCGCATCATAGATCCTCCCGAAGGCGTTACCAGCTTGCGGCAGGACCTGTTGGCGCCAATCGTAGACAGAATTGAGGCCCCTGACGCATCCACATTTCAGGTGATCCTCAAGCAACCGAGCGGCTTCTTCCTGGGGGCATTCGCGGTGGAGTGGAATGTAATACACCCGAAGAAAACCCTGGAGGAGAACACGTTTGACCTCAGACAGCTCAAAGGCGGTGGCCCTGGCACCGGTGCCTTCATGTTCGTGGACTTCACCCAGGGAGAGACGTGGGAAACCGAACGGCATCCCGATTACTTCGTGGAAGGTTTGCCCTACCTCGATGGTGTGACCATCTTTTCTGTCCAAACGGCTCAACGGGACGCCCTGTGTATCGCCAACCAGGTGGATTTCTGCTGGAACATCAGCCCTGAAGCCGTCGCCGAGATGAACGATATCCCCGGTACAACTAACCATATTTGGCAGGGTGTCGCCGCCAACGCCATGTGGTTCAACATCGAGAAAGGAGCGCCGTGGGACGACCCGAGAGTGCGCCGGGCAATTCACCTGATCACGGACCGGTGGGCGATCATGGAAGCCACGGAGGGTCTCTTCGGCAAGGTCGTGGTTGATTGGTCCCCTCCGAATATGGCCTTCTCCCCCACAGACGAATTGTTGCTGACGAAACCGGGCTTTACGATCGACAAGAGTGCGGACATCGCGGAGGCCAAGGCCCTGATGGCTGAAGCCGGCTACGCCGAAGGCATCAAGGACGTGGACTTCTCGGTGCGCGGAGGATGGGCTCCCCGCGAGGATGTGATGGCGCCGATAGTCCAGGAGATGCTGAGGGTCCATCTGAACATCGAGTCCAATTTGCGGGCGCCTCAAGGCGGACAGTGGCAGGAGGACATGCGCACCGGCATTTTCGACATCGGCCTCGGTTCCATCGGCACCAACCTCATGGACCCTTCGGACTACGGCACCAACTTCTACAAGACCGGGGGCGCTCAAAACCTCTCCCGTTGGTCTAACCCCGAGTTCGACGCCATCATGGACCAGATTGACGCCGAGTTGGACCCGGAAAAGCGCGTGGCTTTGTGGCAGCAGGCAACTGAAATCCTGGACCGGGAAGTGCCAATGGCTCCGCATCACTGGCGCATAATCTTCAACGCCTGGTACGACTACGTCGGCGGCGTGGTGGAGAAGTCCGGCTGCGGCATCTACAACTGCAACCGCTACGATACGGTGTGGCTCGACAGGTAGGAGGACCCCCGAGCCTTGCGATGCTCCATGCTGATGCGCTAACGCTTGCCCCAGCCCGGCTCATCCCACCCGAATAAAGGTAGCAAGATGCAAACCTATATCCTGCGTAGGCTCCTGCTTTCGGTGCCCGCCATCTTCGTGATAACGGTCATCATCTTCGCCGCAATGCGTATCTTGCCCGGTGACGTCCTGGCGGTCATGTTCAGCGATGAAGACGGGTTTCGAATGCTCCGTGAAGCGGACCGGGAAAGGCTCCTTGACAGCCTGGGCCTGAACGATCCTCTCTGGAAACAGTATGTCAATTGGATGAAAGACGTGTTCACCCTGAAGCTGGGAGAGTCCTTCTGGCGGGGTGACACGGTCATGGAAACCATTACTCACCGAGGCCCGTTGACCGCGGAGATCGCATTTCTGGCGATCGTCTTTGCCTGGATTATCGGCCTGCCTGTTGGAATCCTGGCTGCGGTCAAACAGAATAGCTTCGGCGATTACGTCGCTCGGTTCTTCAGCATATTGTTCCTGGCAATCCCCAATTTTTGGCTGGGGACGTTGATCGTACTCGTGCTATTGCTGGGGTGGCACTATAAGGCGCCTTTTGGAGTCGTCCACATTTGGGAAGACCCGTGGGCTAACTTGCAAATCGTGTGGGGCCCAGCTCTGGTGTTGGCCCTCAGTCAGGCAGCTTACGTGGCGCGCATGGCCCGTTCGACTCTCCTGGAGGTGCTGCGAGACGACTATATCCGCACTGCCCGGGCCAAGGGGCTGGCGGAGCGCTGGGTGATCTTGCGTCACGCCCTGCGTAACGCCATCCTACCGGTGATCACCTTGTCGGGAGTGCTCCTGGGATTTCTCCTTGGTGGGTCGGTCGTCGTGGAAAAAGCCTTCGGCGTGCCGGGGCTGGGATCTACGCTCGTGGTCGCGTTCACGGAACGGGACTACGTCGTGATCCAGAACCTGGTCCTGCTGTACGGCCTGATCTTCGTGATCCTGAACCTCTTGGTGGACATTTCCTATGCCTTCTTCGACCCCAGGATCCGTTACTCCTAGAACGTGACCACGTGACTCCGGTTGGGACCGCGGATCGGCTTCGCACTCAGTGATTCACTGTGCCCACCTATGCGAACTGCCCCGCTTACCCGATGGATCCGGACCTGACCCTACTCAGAATGAACTCGGCCTGGCTGTTTGTGGCGGACCGTAAGACCTCCCAACCCTCCAGGCCGGGTCTTCCCATTTGCCGCAGGGCGGGAATTCAAGTGGGCGAGGGCCGCTGAACGAGCCGACCACCGGAGCAATCAGACACACCCGGCTTGAGCCCCAGGGAGTTGATTGATGGCAGAGAATCCGAGTGTTCTTGTAACCGCGCCTGAGACTGCTACTACCGTCCGGGAGCATACCGTAGGGGTACTGCGGGCACTTCGCAGATTTGCTGAAAGGCAGCCGGTGGGAGCTGCCAGTGGCGTGGTCCTGGCGGTCATAATTGTGCTTGCGGTCGCCTCGCCCTTGATAGCCCCGCACAACCCGATCGAGGGGCACTTTACAAACATCAATGATCCTCCCGATTCGGAGTACCTCCTGGGTACCGACCGCGTCGGCAGAGACGTGCTCAGCCGCGTCATTTATGGAGCGCGCATATCTCTGTTGGTAGCCTTCGTTGCTGTCATCGTCGGGGACACGCTCGGCGCGATGTGGGGTATCGCCAGCGGTTACCTCGGCGGAAAGTTCGATATTTACAGCCAGCGCATCGTTGAGCTGCTCCTGTCCTTCCCCACTCTCATCCTGGCTATGGTGCTGTTGTTGGGATTGGGAGCAGGAGTGTTCACCGTTATCGTGGCCATCTCCATCACCCGCATTCCGTTATCGGTTAGGGTGATCCGCTCGGTGTCCCTTGCCGTCAAGGAGAACTCGTACGTCGAAGCCGCCCGGGCCATTGGGGCCTCCGACCTGCGGGTCATGGGGTTGCACATCGCGCCCCAGTGCCTCGCCCCCTGGTTGGTGTTGGTGACCGCCCAGCTGGGTGGGGTCATCGTGCTGGAAGCGTCCCTGGGCTTTTTGGGGGTCGGAGTCCCCGCTCCCACCGCCACCTGGGGCAACATGCTCGGTGGCGCCGTGGCAGCCACTCTCAAGCCGGAATGGTGGCTGGTCATCTTCCCTGGAGTTGCCATTACCATCACCGTGTTGGCCTTCAACCTGTTCGGTGACTCGATCCGGGACGCACTGGACCCCAAACTGCGTGGCAACACGTAAACTGATACCGAGGTGAAATGCGCATTTGGGGAGAGGTTTAGCGCCGGGGCAGGAATGCCCTCCAGGTACGCCGGAAGGACTTCGTACGCCAGGGGGCTTCGGTGGGTCGCGCAAATGGATCTGCATCGTCCCCAAATGCAGATCCCATCTTGGCTTCAGTTCGGTAGTCTTTGCCAGGCGACTCGACGATTGTCGCTTGGCAAAGACCCCGCCGCTCCCAACCAGGCGAGAGGTTCTGCGAAACGAAAGTTGGTGCTTCCCAGTTACGGACACCTCACCCTGAAGATACCGGTCGCCCCGTCAACCGGCGCGCCCAGATGACGACTCGCTTCCCAACATCGGCCGACGAGCGTCCTCATCTACGGCGCCGCGTCTGGCGTTTCGTGCGCCGTCGTCCCTGGACTGTCGGCATTGCCCTGCTCCTGGGGCTGATTCTCTGGTGGGTTACGGTCAGCTTCAATTTGACCGCCTTGTTTTTCCCCCCTCCCGAGGCCACCACCAGCATTAGCGCTCATGCCGGCCCCGAGACCTGGGCCCAGATGCGACGGACGGCCCAGAACCACGCATCTACTCCGGACCCGGGTCCTCAGCCGCCGGTGGAAGTCCGGTGGACTTACAACACGGCCGGCCCCATTCTTGCTGGACCGGCGGTCGTGGCCGGTCGCATCTATATCACCACCGGGGATGGTCGTGCCCTGGCTCTCGAAAGAGATACCGGCCAGCCGGTGTGGGAATTCTCGACCGTCGTCCCTTCCGACACTTCTCCGGCCATCGCCGGTGACCTGCTGTTTTTCGGTCTGCGCAATAAACGCTTTGTCGCTCTGAACCGGGAAACCGGCGAGCTGCTGTGGGAAAAGGACCTCGGCAACCCGGTGCTGGCCTCGCCTGTCGTGGCTGATGGGACGGTTTATATTGGCTCCACCAATCGGCACCTGTATGCCCTCGACGTCGCCACCGGCGAGGAACGCTGGACCATTACCGTTGGCGGATGGATTGTCGCTCCGGTGGCCTACCGTGATGATCGGGTTGCCGTGGCTTCTCAGGATGGCTTGCTCCACATCGTGGAGGCGAAAACCGGTCGCACCCGTTTCGTCTACGATGCCGGCTGGCCCATCATGGGAGCCCCTGCGATACACGAGGACCAAATCTTGATCGTATCTCATCGCGGGACCGTGTGGTCGCTGGATTGGAACAGCAGCACCTTGCCTCTGGAACGTCTCTGGTGGGCCGCCCGGGTCAATCTCTTTGTGTGGGGCCTGCTGCCCAGTGTGCCCAACCAACAGGGGGCGATCTGGGCCTCCGGCATCGGCGACAGCGTGTCGCTCAGTCCTGCCACTGCCCACAACGCAGTCTATGTGGCCAGCGCCGGGGGCAAGGTCGTCTCCCTCGACATCGAGACCGGCTCGGAGCGGTGGGCCACCCAACTCGACGAGAAGATCACGGCGGGTCCAATCGTCACCGGAAACACGTTGCTGGTCGGCTCCGAGCATGGCACTCTCTATGCTTTAGACTCCTTTACGGGCCAGGAGGAATGGACTTTCCAGACCGGCGGAAAGATCTCCGCCACCCCGGTGGTGGTGGGAGACATGCTGTACGTGGCGTCCCATGACGGCAATCTTTATGCGCTCTCCTCCGGGAGACCTTGAACAATCGATTGAGCAGAGTCACTGGGCGGGTGTTGAAAATCGCGGCGTCGTGACCGGATGGCAGGATGCAGACCATCTCCGGTGGGGAGGGTCCACGATGCGAGGCAGGGCAGCGCGGCAGCTCACGCGCACCCACTTTGCATCCGCGGTCATTGCAGACCTCCCGGGACCCGTGCCGATGCCACCGATACCGCTCATGGTGAGCTTGTCGAACCTAAGCCTTCGTCAAAGCCTCCGCCCATGAGTGTCCTCCACGCCGGCCTTGACCAAAATATATCCTGTATATCCCGTTAAAAACATCCGCCCAGTGTTTGAAACTGGTTACGCGTGAGCTCAACAAGGAGGTTGACTATGCAATACATCCACCGGATCGAATGGTTAGCTTATGCTTTGCTTATAATTGTTGTTTTGGCTGTATCCCTGCCCCTGTTCCCGTATCGATGGCACACCTTCCTGCATATCGCCGGCGCGGTGGTTTTCCTCGGGAACATCATCGTTACCGGCGCCTGGATGATGATGGCGGAGCGCACGCGGAACATCAATGTCATCCACTTCTCGGCAAAGGCTGTTATGCGCGCCGACCTGCTCTTCACCCTGCCCGGCGTGCTCCTGGTGCTGGTGAACGGTTTGGTCATGGTGTTCGACGCCTGGGGCGGTCGGGAAGTGATCTACCAGTTGTCCTGGATCAGCGCCGCCCTGTGGATTTTCACCGCGTCCGGCGCAATTTGGGTGGCAATTCTTATCCCGGCCCAGCATCGCATGGTCGTATTCTCAGACCCGTCGGCCCACCCGGACACGCTGCCGTCACAATTCGCCTCGGCACTCCGCAGGTGGTATGTCTGGGGAGCGATAGCAATCGCCCTGCCCCTTTGCTCGCTCTACCTGATGGTCACCAAGCCAACCTTCGGTTGGGCTCAGTAGTACCCGGTTTGGGAGAATCGTCATCGTCATCGTCATCGTCATCCTCATCGCGAGCCCAGCAACGTCACCCCGCACTTGATAACGTCACCCCGCACTTGATGCGGGGGCGGCAATCTCGCCAGCCTGCGGAACGTCATTGCGAGCCCAGCGCGGCAATCTCGTTGAGGCACGGAACGCTGCTGCGGGCACGAGATCGCCATGTGCCTGCTGGCCGGGGCCTTCCTGCTCACCCTGCAACAGGATTGGGGGAAAAGCTGCCCCGGATCACCCGGCCCCAGGTGTACCCAGTGGTGCGTGACTTTTGCCCAAAGCGCAGTTCGGACTGGAGGAACTGCTGCGTTGACTGGCAGATGTCCCGGAGCGCAACGAACGGGCCCGACGCTCCCACCGGAAACGTCGCGCCACCCTTGGCCACGATGCCTCCGGTCTCCCGCCCTAACCCGTCGTTGTAATACTAGCGACCTGCGTGATTTTACCGAGAGGCAAGGTGATCCAACGGTCGGATATTTGATTTCTTGAATTCAACCGTCTGTGAAACTGGTGCTACAATTGCGAGCCGAGTCGGTTGGGGATTGCATGTTGGGCCGGCCGTTGACAATTGACACATCAGGCTTTGTAAAAGGCTTCCGTGTCGGCTGCCCGTGACGGAGCTATCTCACTAGGATTCGCAGGAAGTTTACAGATGTCAAACACGTTGCTCAGCCAATCGTTCCTGGAAGCCGGCCTGCGGGAAACCCAAGAGTACCAGCAGATCAGTCCCCAGCTCCTTTCTCATTTTGGCCAGGATTTGCGGGAACCGTACACCGCTTTCGTTAATGCGTTTCAAGCGTCCAACGAAGCTCAGGTCGAGGACGCCCTTATCCGGCCAGTGCTGAACGCCTTGGCCTGGAGTTATCTGCCGCAGGCGCCCATTCCCGTCAGTGGTCAAACCCCCGATTACATGCTGTTTGCGGATGATGACGACCGCGCCGCATTCACGGGTGCGGGCGATATTTCGCACTATCCGCTGGCGCCGGCCGAAGCCAAATCCTGGGGAACTAATCTTGACCAGCGTGCTGGCCGTCCGCTCAGTCCCAGCGCGCAGATACAGGAATACCTGAGGCAGTTCTGGCAGTCCACTGCCGGCCGAGTGAAGTGGGGCATCCTCACCAACGGCGAGATCTGGCGGTTGTACCGGGCCACCGGAACCGGGCCGGACGGGAAGTTCTACCGGACCCAGGACGTCTGGTTTGAACTCAATCTCAGCGAGTGCGTCAGCGACGCCGGCAAAGAGCAGCGGCGGCAGTTCCTGCTCCTGTTCCATCGCGATGCCTTCCGCATCGGTGATGACGGCTATTGTTTCCTTGACCGGGCCCTATCCGACGCCGCCAGCTACGTCCAGACGGTGGTGAACACGCTGTCCGACGCAGTTTTCAAAGAAGTTTATCCGCAATTGCTCAGCGCGTTTTTCCAAGCCGATCCCGACGCGAACCCTGATGATATCCAGGAAACGTCTCTCACGCTGATGTACCGGTTCCTGTTCCTGATGTACGCCGAGGACCGGCGATTGCTCCCCGTCGATCACCCGTCCTATTCAGGCATCAGCCTGCGGACGTTGCGTCGAGAGATAGCGGAGCGTCTTTCGTCCGGTCCATCGTTCATACCGGGCGTCTCCACGTATTGGCCTCGCTTGCGGGTCCTGTTTGACCGCATCGACGCCGGCGAGTCTGCTGCCGCCCTGCCCGCTTACAACGGAGGTCTCTTCGACCCTGAGCGGCCCGAATTGCTGGCGCGTGTGACTCTGCCTGACCAAAGCCTGGCCAACATCATCAACAGCCTGGGCTCTGCGCCAATCAACGGCTCCGTTGAAAGGGCGCTGGTCAACTTCCGAGACCTGTCCGTGGAACAACTCGGTACCCTGTACGAGCAGCTGCTGGAACGACGGCCGGTCTTCCGAAACGGCAAGGTCGAACCGCAGCTCCAGCCCTACGCTCGAAAGGACACCGGCAGCTACTACACTCCGCCCGAACTGGTCCGGCTCATCGTCGAGCAGGTACTGGGCCCGCTTGTGGCGGAGCGCGAGAAACGATTCCGTGAGTTGGCCGCGTCGCTGGCGTCGGACACGCGGGATTTCGACACCCGCCGCCGCGAGTTGATGGCAGCCGACCCGGCGGAGGCGGTGTTGCAACTCAGAACCCTCGACCCGGCCATGGGCAGCGGTCATTTCCTGGTGGATGCCTTGAACTACCTGACCGAGGAGGTTGACCGGCTGGCCGGCCTGGGCGCCGAGGTCGCCGGTTGGCTGCCCGATGACAACGCCTACCAGTCGCCCGTCGAAGTCCGCATCGCCAATATCCGGAACGAGATCCAGCGCCAAGCCGCCGACAACGGCTGGGAAGTCAGCGCGGAAAGCCTGTCCGACCGGGCCATCATCCGCAGGATGGCGCTGAAGCGTTGCATCTATGGCGTCGATCTCAACCCGTTGGCGGTGGAGCTCGCCAAGATGTCCCTGTGGCTGCACAGCTTCACCGTGGGCGCGCCGCTAACCTTCCTGGATCACCACCTGCGTTGCGGCGATTCGCTGGTGGGCGGGTGGCTGGCGCAGGCGGCGGAGGACATACGCACGTCCACCGATGCTTTTGCCGGCCACGTCTTCGCCGGCATGACCGCCGCCGCCGAGGGCATCCGCGCCATTGAGCAGCTGGACGACGCCGACATTGCCGAGGTCAAAGAGTCGGAGGAGCTGTTCCGCAGTATGCAGGAAACCGTAGCCCCGGTGCGCCGGATGCTGGACTTCTTCACCGGCCTGCGCTGGATGGCCGCCGGCAACAGCAGCCGCCCGCTGGCCCTGCGCCAGCCCCGGCAACTGCGCCGGCAAATCGGCGATGACCACGCCACCGCCGTCGAGTGGTGGTTGCGGCAGGACTATGATACCCAGCTGAGCCTGCTGCAACGGGGTCCCGACGCCATTTCCGACACCCAGCGGGCGACTCCCGACTTTGATTTCGCCGGGTTCGCCCGCTTCATCGCCCTGTGGCGAGTCATAGATGAACTGGCAGCAGAGCGGCGGATGCTGCATTGGGAGCTAGCATTCCCCGGTGTGTTCAACGGCTGGAACCCCCGGCACGGCGGTTTTGACGCCGTAATCGGTAACCCCCCGTGGGAGCGGGTCAAGCTCCAGGAAGTGGAGTGGTTCGCCCCGGAAACTCGCCGGCCGGCCATCGCTTATGCCGCTCCCGCTTCCCGACGCCGGGAACTGATAGACCAGCTGATGGTTGATGGTGACGATCTTTATGCCGACTACTCGGAGGCCCTCAGCGCTGCTGACACGATGCTCTATTACGCCCGGGCCTGCGGTTACTACACACTGCTGGGTGGTGGCGACACCAACTTGTACGGACTGATTGTCGAGCGAGCCTTAAGCATGATCGAGCCCGACGGTGTCGTTGCCTTGCTCACTCCGTCGGGTATCTACGCCGACCGGTATGCCGCCAGGTTTTTCAGCAAGATAACGGACGACAACCGCCTGCTGGCATTATACGATTTTGAGAACCGCCGGGGAGTGGACGAGAATGGCAGAGAACGGGGGCGTTTCTTTCCTGATGTGCATCCACAGTTCAAGTTCTGCACTATGGTAATGGGTGGCGCAGAGCGAGTTTCTGACGAATTGCCCGCCATTTTCCTCCTCCACGACCCGCCGGGCAAGGTGGCCGAGCGAGAACCGGAACGGCTGTTGACTCTGCGGGCTGACGACTTCGCCCGAGTCAACCCCCAAACTGGCACCGCGCCCGTCTTTCTCACCCGCCGTGATGCCGACATCGTGCTGGGCATCTACCGCAACCACCCGGTCTTTGACACCGAAAACAAAAAATTCGAACCCGCTGTCGTTCGTCATGTGCGCCAAAGCGACATGACGAACGACAGCGGGCATTTCTGGACTCGGGAGAATCTGGAAGCAGACGGCTGGTATCCCATCGAGCTCAACCGCTGGCGGAAGGGCGATGAAGAGATGTTGCCGCTGTATCAGGGACGGACAATCCATCACTTTGACCATCGCTACAACTCGGTGGGTTTCAAACCGGACAATTTGCACAATCCTTACGTCAACGACCCGGTAACGCTTGCAGAACATGCGGACCCAGGGTTTTACCCGCGTCCGAGATATTGGGTTCGAGATGACTTCGTGCGTCAAAAATTCCCCGGACATCCACAATACGCCATCGGTTTCAGGCTGATTACAAGGACCACCGATGCGCGCACGTTGATAGCAACTGTCTCACCATGGGCAGGTTACGGCAATGGCGTCCCGATATTGCTGCCGGATGTAGAGGAGACTTATGATGAGTCGTTGTCGCAAAGAATCATTGATCTCTTCATTGATTGCGCTCCGTTATGGGCAGCAAACTTCAGCAGTTTCGCCATAGACTTTGTAGCAAAACGCAAACTGCAAGGCACGAATATGAATTGGTTCGTCCTCCAGCAGATCCCCGTCATCACCCGCTCCGATTACGACCGGCAAGTCGGTGGCACCACCGCCGCCGATTTGGTGCGCGACCACGTGCTGCGCCTGTGCTACGCCGCTTACGACCTGCAACCCTTCGCCCAATCCCAGGGCTACGACGGCGAACCCTTCAGCTGGGACGTTGCGGAGCGTCGCCACCTCCGCGCACGCTTGGACGCCCTGTACTTCATCCTCTATGGCCTCGACCGGGATGACGCTGACTACGTCATGGACTCCTTCCCCATCACTCGCCGCAATGACGAGCGAGCGCATGGTCGCTATCTGACCAAAGAGCTGATCCTGGCCTACATGAGCGCCCTGGACTCCGGAGACACCGAGACGATGGTGGCGCTGCCAGGTTCCTAATCGCACCGTGCCGCCGCCAAGGTACAGCGGCAAAAATACGAGAGCCGGAGGTGGCCACAACCCCCGGCCCTCGCAATGAGGAGAGGAATGTTCTGTTGGTGCGTTGAGCCCTAGCTGGTGGCCGCCGACTCGGGGTAGGTCTGGATGCCGTGCTCGGAGATGTCCAGGCCCTGCATCTCTTCCTCCTCGCTGACCCGCACGCCCATGCTGAACTTCAGCAGGAAGAACAGGGCGAAACCGGTCACCAGCGACCACACCACCACCGCCACGATGCTCACGATCTGCGGCACCAGCAGCGACGCGCTGCCGCCCACCAGGCCGCCGTCCTTGGCGAAAATCGCAATGGCCAGCAGACCCCACAGGCCGGTCACGCCGTGCACGCTGATCGCGCCCACCGGGTCGTCGATCTTCAGCACGCGCTCCATGAACATCACCGAGCCGTACATGACCGGCGCGGCAATCGCGCCGATGACCACGGCGGCCCACGGGTCCACGAAGTTCACCGGCGCCGTGATGCCCACCAGGCCGGCCAGCGCGCCGTTGCACGCCATCAGGATGTCGGCCTTGCCCTTTACGATGAGCGTAATGTACATGGCGACCACCGCGCCGGTCGCGCCCGAAAGCAGCGTGTTCACCGCGTTCAGCCCGATGTCGTCGCCCCAGCCGATGTTGAAGCCGAACCAGCCGAAGAACAGGATGAACGTGCCCACCACCACGAAGGGCGTGCTGTGCGCCGGCAGTTCCTGCGCCACGCCGTTGACGAACTTGCCCATGCGGGGTCCGACCACCACCGCGCCGGTCAGCGCGACGAATCCGCCCACCGCGTGCACCACGCCGGAGCCGGCGTAGTCCAGGGCGCCCATCTCGGCCAGCCAGCCGCCGCCCCAGACCCAGTGCCCGTAGATGGGGTAGATCAGCGCGGACACGATGAAGCTGTACGCCAGGTAGGTCTGCAGCTTGGTGCGCTCCGCCATGGCGCCCGCGACGATGGTCGCCGCGGTGGCGGCAAACACCATCTGGAAGATCCAGCCCACGTAGTCGCCGCTGGTCAGGAACCAGCCGGTCAGGCCGATGAAGCCGCTGGCCGTGTCGCCCAGCATGAACGCGAAGCCGAAGGCCCAGAAGCCCAGCGACGCGATGGCGAAGTCCATGAAGGATTTCGTAAGGTAGTTGGTGGTGTTCTTGGAGCGGATCAGACCGGCGCCGAGGAAGGCGAAACCGGCCTGCATGAAGAACACCAGCGCGGCGGCGACCACCGTCACGATGTTGTCGGCGTAACCGCTGAGCCACTCGGTGGTGGGCCCGTCGTCCTGCGCGAAAACCGCGTTGTACGATGCCAGCAGGCCAATCGCGAACAGGCCGACCGCCAGCGCCAGCAGCGTGCGCCGCAGCGAGAATGGGTACTCCCTGACCGCCGCGACGCTGTGATTGAATACCCCGTTGCCTAATATTGATTTCGTGGCCGAAAGCATTTGTGCCTCCTTTCGGATTTGAGGCGTCGTCACGCAACGTGTGACCTGGACGTTGTGGATCGGCGTCCCGATGAGAATGTGACAATCCATATCCTGGGCACCGGGTGTTAACCGTCCGTTGCGCCCCGATTAAAAGACTGTTGCGAATGCGTTACTTTTGTGTTTCGAGGGCATCCGCGTGCTCCACTCCCCTTCCGGAGCACCGCCGATGCCGCTCACACGTGACCGTTCAGTGTCATTGCGAGCAAAGCGCGGCAATATCGTTGGGGCAATGAACGTTGTTGCGGGAGAGAGATCACCACGTCGGTTCGCTCCTCGCGGTGACCAAATGGGTACGCATGAGGCCGATGCCGTGCGTTTCGGGTGTGCTACTCTGGTCCACAACGTGGAAACGACGATTTTCGTAGACTGCTCCCTGATATCGTGCAAACCGATTTCGATCTCGCAACCTGCCGCAGCGCCCTGGTCCGCCTGGACGAAGCTCTGGTTGAACGCGAAGCCCAACCTGACAGTAGCTACATCCGAGACTCCGTCATCTTGCGTTTCACCGTGGCGTTCGAGACGGCGGTTACGGCTCTGCGGCGCTACCTGGATTCGGTGTACCTGCTGCACGATGCCCGCGTGATGTCTCCGCGGCGGTTGATCCGTCACGCGGCTCGGCTGGAACTCATCACGGACTGCGAAGCGTGGCTGCGCCACGTCGAAAATCGGAATCGCGTGTCCCATGCCTACCTGGAATCGATGGCGATCACGGTTGTAGATGGCGCCACCGCATTCGCGCAAGATGCGCGGGAGTTGCTGTCCGCCATGGAGCGAGTGATCGCAGATGGCGGATGAGGTGACTCGCACCATCGACTTGACCGACGCACACCGGAAACAGGTGCTTGAGATAATCCGGGCGCGTTTGCCAGAGGCAACGGTGTGGGTGTACGGCTCGCGAGCCAAGGGGCGAGCGCGACGTTATTCGGATCTCGACCTCATGCTGGACGACCGCGGGAAGACGATTTCCGGCTCCGTGCTGGGCAATCTCGATGAGGACTTTGACGAATCCGACCTGCCTATCATCGTCGAACTGCGCGATATGGCGGAAGTCGACTCGGCCTTCCTGGCCCGCGTCCGCAAGGACTTCCTGCTTCTGGGATGACGCTGTTCCCGAGGGCGCGCGACCCGCTGTGTATAATGGCCCTGCCGGCCGCGAAGGCCGCGCATGCGACAACGAAGCACCACCCCAACCGCAATCCCCATAAGAGAGGTGTAAACATGGCTGAATACGCGCATCCTGAGGCGCTGGTGACCACCGATTGGGTGGCCGAGCACGGCGGCGACGCCAACGTACGTCTGGTGGAGGTCGACGTCGACACGTCCGCCTACGAACAGGGCCACATCGCCGGCGCCGTCACCTGGAACTGGCAGAGCCAACTGCAGCAGAACGTGGCGCGAGACATCGTCTCACGGGACGAGATGGAATCCCTGCTGAGCGGCAGCGGCATCGGCCCCGACACGACCATCATCCTGTACGGCGACAACAACAACTGGTTCGCCGCCTGGGCCTTCTGGCAGCTCCGCTACTACGGACATCAGGACGTGCGGCTGATGAACGGCGGGCGCGCCCTGTGGCTGGCCGAGAATCGGCCCACGACCACCGACGTGCCGTCATACGCTGCCACCAGCTACAGCATCAGCACGGAGAACACCGACCTGCGCGCCCTGCGCGATTACGTGCTGCAGGCCGTCAACAGCGGCAGCCACGCGCTGGTGGACGTGCGCTCCCCCGACGAGTTCTCCGGCGCGCTGAACGCTCCGCCGAACCTTCCCCAGGAAGGCTCCCAGCGCAACGGGCACATTCCCGGCGCGGCCAACATCCCGTGGGGCCAGGCGGTCAACGAGGACGGCACCTTCAAGTCGGCCGACGAGCTGAGCGCGCTCTACGGCGGCCGGGGCGTGGACGGCAGTCGCGAGACCATCGCCTACTGCCGCATCGGCGAGCGGTCGTCGCACACCTGGTTCGTGCTGAGCCAGTTGCTGGGCTACGACAACGTGCGCAACTACGACGGCTCGTGGACCGAGTGGGGCAGCATAGTCGGCGCACCCATCGAGCGGGACGTGTAGCCTTTTCCAGCATTCCACACGTGCGTAGGGGCGGGTTTGTAACCCGCCCCTACCTGCTATGCCGTATCTGTATCGTCCATACGCCGGGCGGCCAATCGTCCCAAGCCTTCACGCTGTCGATGATGAATTGGGCTTCCACTTCACCCGGGATATCACTGTGAATTCGGAACAAGAGGACACCATAAGGCGCTGGCACCCCTTGGACGCGCACTATCTGTCCATAGTCGGTGTCGTAGGTAATCAGGGTTCGCCTGTCTTGTGTCGCCAACTCCAACAGGTCGCGGTCTGCGTCGCTTGGGTTGGTATCGCTTACCCAGCGCACGTCGTGGTGAGCTGATCGCAACCCATCGACCACCGAACTCATCATGTTTTCGTCGGCCAATATCCTCACGATTTGGCCAACTCGTCGGCATCCATCAAGGCGTTCAAATCCGCCCATGTGAAGTAGGACAATTTGGCTCCCGTTGCCTTGTACTTCAGGCAGGCGTCAATGTCCTCTGCCCTGATGTGGGGATAATCATCAAGGATATCTGATACCGTCCATCCTCCCTTCAACCGGTCCGTCACCAACTCCACCGAAATGCGAGTGTTCACGATCACCGGCTTGCCGCCCAATCTCCCCGGAACGCATTCGATGCGGTCACGCCAATCGGCGACCTTTTCCGGCGTCCGCTTCACCACTGTACGGGCCATTTCCTCGCGCCGTTGCTGTGCCAGCATCTCCCCGTAGCGCCGGCAAGCCTCGACGTCCTCCTCCGTGATGTGCAGGTACTTGGTGGTGATTGCTTCAACGGTATAGCCTCTGCGGAGCATCTGGTCCACCAGAGCTGCGGATATGCCCGTGCCCCTGATGAACGGCGCGCCGTTCAGCACCGCCGGGTCACTCACAATCCGGTCTTGCCAACCCGTCCCTTCGTCATGTTGCGCAGCACTCATGGTGGTTGCCTCCGTCGGCAGCGGATGCGGTTGTCTTCATTGTATCCGATGCAATAGACATCCCGCCGCCGCCCGGCTAGACTGCTTACTACCCTTGAATCCAATCTCAAAACGGGAGCCAAAATGGCCGAATACAACCTGGCCGTCATCGCCGGCGACGGCATCGGGCCGGAGGTGATCTCCGAGGGCCGCAAGGTTCTGGACGCCGTGGCCGCCCAGACCGACGGCCTGTCCTTCCGAGCCGTCGAATACCCCTGGGGCAGCGACTACTACCGGGAAACCGGGCGCATGATGCCCGAGGACGGGCTGGAGCAACTTTCCGCCAGCGACGCCGTGCTCTTCGGCGCGGTGGGCGACCCGAACATCCCCGACCACGTGACGCTGCAGGGCCTCTTGCTGCCCATGCGACGGGCCTTCGACCAGGCCATCTGCGTGCGTCCGGCCGTGCTGTTTCCCGGCGTGGAGTCGCCCATCGCGGGCAAATCCGCCGGCGACGTCGACATGGTCATCTTCCGCGAGAACACCGAGGGCGAGTACGCGCCGGTGGGCGGCCGGCTGTACGCGGGCACGGCCCACGAGACGGTCATCCAGAGCGGGGTGTTCACCCGCCGGGGAACGGAGCGAATCATCCGCGCCGCCTTTGAGCACAGCGTGCGTCGCGGCGGCAAGAACAAGGTGACCTCGGTGACCAAGTCCAACGCCCAGGCGTTCAGCATGGTGTTCTGGGACGAGGTATTCGACGATGTGGCGGCGGAGTATCCCCAGGTGCAGACGGAGTCGCTGCTGGTGGACCGGGCGGCCATGGACCTGGTGCGCTGGCCGGAGGACTTCGACGTGATCGTGGCGTCGAACCTGTTCGCCGACATCCTGTCCGACATCGCCGCCGTGGTGACGGGCAGCATGGGCCTCGCGCCCAGCGCCAACATCAATCCGGAGGGGACGTTCCCCTCCATGTTCGAGCCGGTGCACGGCGCGGCGTTCGACATCACCGGCAAGAGCCTGGCCAACCCGCTGGCGACGATCTTCGCCGTGGCCATGATGCTGGACCACCTGGGCGAAGCGGATGCGGCGGACCGGGTGAACGCGGCGGCCCTGCAGACGCTGAACGAGCGCAGGGTCGTCACGGGCGATCTGGGCGGCAGCGCCAGCACCCAGCAGGTGGGTGACGAGGTGGTGCGAATTCTGCAGAGCGCCGGTTAGTCGAGCCGCATTATCAAGGGCGAGGTGAGCGGAAATGGGCATGAGATGGGAGCGGCGCGAGTTCGACCTGCCCGAGGACCACGGCTGGGAGGCGAAACCGGGGAACCGGATTTTCGTGGGGAACCAGGGAGCGGTGCGTTTTGAGGTGCCCAACACCTGGATCCTGGACATGCCCAAGGGTTCACGGTCGTTCGTGTTTTTGGACCGGAAACCGGAGGCGGACGCCGACATCCGGCTGGACGTGCGCGTGATGCCCCTGGCTGCCGCCCGGCCCGACGTGGAGTGGTCACAGCTGCAGCCGTGGGAAGAACCGCCCATCGCCGACTGGCTGAAGAAGAACCTCGAGTCCGACGAGCGCGTTCCCACCAGGGTCGGCAATCCCCTCACCCTGCGGCTGGACGGCGTCACCATCGTCTGGGCGGAGATGGACTTCATTGACCCGGTGGAGAAGCGGCCGGCCCACACCCGCCTGTGCTACGCCATGAGGGCCCAGGCAGCGCTGCTGGCGATGATCGCCATGGACTACTGGGACGATCATGCCGACCGGGCCAAGGCGGCCTGGAACGATATCCTTGGGACTCTGAAGGTGGGCGAGTTTATCGAGAGCCCATTCCGAGGGCCGGACCGCCGGCCGCGGGGAAAATAGCTTGCGCCACGTCAGCAACTGCCAACGGTTGACCGCAACCTCATGCGTACCCGGTTTCAGCCGGACGGTCATTGCGAGCGGAGCGTGGCAATCTCGTGATGGCAACGGGGTCTCTTTCAGTAACGAGAGCGCCACGTGGTTCGACAAGCTCACCATGAGCGGACTGTACTCCTCGCGATGACAACCTGGGTACGCGTGAGCTGACCGCAACACCTGAATTACGGTAGGTACCATGACCGCAACACCGGCATCCGCCGCCATCAACCCAGGACGACTGAACGACAACCTGAACGCGTTGGGCGCAATCGGGCGCGACGAATTCGGGATGCAGCGGGTGGCGTTCTCCCGCCAGGACGTGGCCGGCCGCGACCACGTCAGCGCCCTGATGCGCGGGGCGGGCATGTCCGTGCGCATCGATCCGGCCGGCAACATCATCGGCCGGACGGAGGGCGCCGACCCGTCGCTGCCCGCCATCGTGCTCGGATCCCACACCGACACGGTGCCCAGCGGAGGCGCCTACGACGGCGCGCTGGGCGTCATCGCGGCCATCGAGGTGGTGGAGGCGCTGCGGGACGCGGGGCTTGCGCCTCGGCATCCCATCGAGGTGATGGTGTTCACCAACGAGGAGGGCACCAGCTTCCACCGCTGGCTGCTGGGCAGCCGTGCCGTGGCCGGCCTGTGGGAGCCGGAGGACTTCGCCGCCGTCGCCGACGACGGTGCGACCCTGACCGATACCCTGCCCAACATCGGCGGCAATATTTCCCGGATCGAAGCCGCCCGCCGACGGCCCGAGGAGTTCGCCTGCTACTTCGAACTGCACATTGAGCAGGGGCCCACTCTCCATAGGGGCGGCTTCCCCATTGGGGTGGTCACCGGGATAACAGGTCGTTCCGTGTACCACGTGGACATCGTCGGCGAGGCCAACCATGCCGGCACCACCCCCATGGCGCTGCGTCGGGACGCCATGTCGGCGGCGGCGCAGATCGCGCTGGCCGTGCGGCGCATCGCCGGCGAGATGGAAGTGTGCCGGGTCGGCACGGTGGGCTCGATGGACGTGCATCCCAACGCGGGCAACGTCATCCCGGGCCGGGTGCAGATGGGAGTGGAGTTCCGTGACGAGCGCATGGAATCCCTGGCCGGCGCGGAGGTTGAACTGCGCCGCACCGCGGAGGAAGTGGCGCACGCCGAGCAGGTGGCAATCACCGTGACGGCCCAGCGCAACACTCCGTCGGTGCCCATTTCGGGCAACATGCAGCAGCTGATCGCCGACGCGGCGGGACTGGCCGGCCTCGAGCACGTGAGCCTGCCCAGCGGAGCGGGCCACGATGCGCAGGCCATCGCCGCCATAACGCCGGCGGCCATGGTGTTCGTGCCCAGCGTCGGCGGCATCAGCCACGCCCCGGCGGAGTACAGCACGCCGGAGGACTGCGCCAACGGAGCGCAGGTGCTGCTGAACGCGGTGCTGATGGCGGACGAGCGGTAGACCGGCGCACGCCTGCGTCACATCTCCGACCGCGAGGACGAGCCATGGAGACACTCAACATTAACTCTATCTTCTCCAAAGTATTTGGCCTGGCTGATGCCCCCGGAGTGATCCTGCCGGTGGCAGTGTACGTTCTGGCCATGGCTCTTTATGCCATCATCATTTTCAAGTTCTATCGCTTCATCGCCGGCCGGGATATATTCAGTCTGGATCTGTCCGGCAACGATGCCTCCAGGGTTCCGGTGCTGCGGGACTTGCTCTCCCTCATCGGTTACGTCATCAAGTACATCCTGCTGTTCCCGGCATTCGCCTTCCTGTGGTTTGCCGCCCTGACCGTGATGCTGGCGTTCCTGTCGGAGGACCGGGCGCTATCCACCATACTCATCCTCGCCCTGGCCACCGTCAGCGCCATACGCGTGTGCGCGTATTACGACGAGGACCTGTCCCGCGACCTGGCGAAGATCCTGCCTTTCGCCGTGCTGGCCATCATCCTGATCGACACCGCGTCCCTGGATGTTCGGGCATCGGTGGACGTTTTGCGACAAATCAACGAACATTGGCACACCGTCTTTTACTATTGGATGTTCCTGGTCGCTCTGGAGCTTGCCTTGCGCATCATCTACGGGATATTCCGGGCATTCGTTCCTGCCGAGAAGCGCGAAAAACCCGTCGTAGCCACGGGCGACACGCCCGCCGCCACCACTGACGATTAGCGGCTGCCGTCGGATCGCAATCTGACAGCAGGCCCGCGGCACAAAGCCTTGCTGCTGGCCACCACGCGCCGCCGGGAGCAAACGGGGTCGAATGTGTCGACCCACGGCCTGCTATAATCGGCGCGTCATGGAACTTTCCGCCGATTACCATTTCGACAAGGAGCCGCAGGCCGTCTGGGACGCGTTGATGAATCCCGACGTGCTGGCCGGCTGCATCCCCGGCTGCCGCAGCATCGAGCCCGACGGGCCGGACCGCTACCGGGCCAACGCGACGATCCGCGTGGGACCGATCACCGGGAATCTCGTGGCGACGGTGGCGCTTTCGGAACTCAATCCGCCGCATTCCTACAAGATGGCCATCGAGGGTTCCGGCAACCTCGGCTTCGCCAGCGGCGTGTCCGCGGTGACGCTGACCCCCGCCGCCGATGGCGGAACCGACCTGCACGTGGACACCGACGGCCAGGTGGGCGGCGCGGTGGCCCGGGTCGGCCAGCGCATGATGGGTTCGGTAGCCAAGGGGATGATGGACCGGTTCTTCGGCTGCCTGGCCGAATCGGCGTGAGTCGCCCCCGTTGTCATTGCGAGGAGCGGAGCGACGCGGCAATCCCACGGCGTAAACGAACTCCGTTACGCTGACGGGATTGCCACGCTGCGCTCGCAATGACATCTCAATGGAGCAAGTGATATGCCCCTCACTGATGAATTGCGCGCCAGATATCACGACCAGTGGGAGGCGATGGTCACGCACCCCTTCGTGCTGGAGATGGGCGACGGGAGCCTGGACATCGCCAAGTTCCGCAGCTACTTCCGCCAGGACTATGTCTTCTGCAAGGACTTGGTGAAGCTCACGTCCATTGCCATCGCCCGGGCGGCGCCCGACTACGACGCGGGCAAGATACTCAACGGATTCCTGTCGAACTTCCTGTCCGCCGAGAACGACCTGTTCCTCAACGGGTTCCACGACCTGGGTGTCACCGCGGAGCAGTACCTGGAGACCGAGGCCAACCCGGTCACCCAGGGGTTTGGCGACTTCATGGTGCGCACGGCTCTGGAGGGCGACTTCGACGATCTCATCGCCCTGTTCTACGTGACCGAGGGCACCTACCTGGACTGGGCGGAGCGCCTCATCAATTCCGGTGTGCAGCCCAACAACGCCGTGTACCAGGGCTGGATCGACATCCACAGCCCCGCCGTGCTGGGCGACGTGGTCGCCTGGTTCACGGAGCGGCTCAACGACGCCGGCGATCGGGCCAACGCGACCAAGCGCGCGAACCTGGAGCGCATCTTCCACACCACCCTGCGCTACGAGTACCAGTTCTGGGAGGCGTGCTACCACGGGCAGGAGTGGCACGACCAAACCTGACGGAGGAAACATGAACGTTTCAGCCCGCGATCCGGAATCCGATCTGAGGATAAAAGCTCGAGCCCGCGTCGCCGCCAAACTTTCGTTTTTCCTGCACCTGGCCGTGTACGTTGCGGTCAACTTGCTGCTGGTTGCGATTAACCTCCTGACCACGCCGGAGCATCTCTGGTTCTATTGGCCCATGCTGGGTTGGGGGATCGGCGTCTTCTTTCACGGTGTGGTCGCACTGGTGGCCGTGAAGTGGCAGGGACTGGTCGGTGGTATGGAAGATCGGGAACTACGCAGGATGCAGGGAGAGTGAGCCGTCGGTTCGGGGCGTAAGTCCATCCTGCAACTTGCCATTCCCAATGCTTGGTGGCAACCTTGCGTCGAACGCAACCGGCGCGGCAGTGATCGCGCCGATACGGAGGGACGCACATGACCACCAACCGACAAGCGCCCAGCAAAGAGGAAGTGCTCGGCTACCTGAAGGATGACGTGAACTGGGGTCGCTGGGGCCCTGACGACCAGAAGGGCGCGGTCAACATGGTTGACGACGCCAAGCGCCTGCGGGCCGCCGGTCTGATCAAGACGGGCCAGGCCGTGTCGCTGAGCCGTGAGTTCCCGGTTACGCCGGCGCCCAACAACCCGACGCCAGCCATTCACTACATGCGCAAGGGTCCGCGCGAGCCGGGCGGCGGCATGTCCACGGACTACTACGGCATCTCCTATCACGGCACCGCGACGACGCACCTGGACGCCCTCTGCCACGTGTGGGACCACAACGGGATGTGGAACGGCAAGGACCCCAACGAGATGATCCAGTTCGACGGCGCCAAGTACGGTTCCGTGGAGCACTGGAAGGAGGGCATCATCACCCGGGGCGTCCTGCTGGACGTGCCGCGGCACCGGGGCACCGATTACGTAACCCAGGAAACGCCCATTCACGGATGGGAACTGCAGGACATCTGCGACGCTCAGGGAGTGCAGATGGAGCCGGGCGACGCGCTGGTGGTGTACGGCGGCCGGGAAAAGTGGAACGCCGACGGCAACGCCATCTGGGGCAGCGACCCGACGCAGCGGCCGGGTCTCCATGCCTCGTGCCTGAAGTTCATCCGGGAGAGCGACTGCTGCGTCCTGGTGTGGGACATGATGGACCACACGCCCAACGGGTACGACCTGCCGTGGTCGGTGCACGGCAGCATCTTCGCCTACGGCATCGGCCTGCTGGACAACGCGCTGCTGCAGCCCCTGGCCGAGGCGTGCGCCGAGGAGGGCCGCTGGGAGTTCATGCTGACCATCAATCCGTTGCGCGTGGTGGGCGGCACGGGCTCCCCGGTGAATCCGGTGGCGATACTGTAGAGTTCACATAGCGGCGGCCGATGCCGAGCTTGCTGGAGCAAATTCAAGCGTTGGTCGCCGCCGGGCGGTGGGATGCCAGCGGGCATGGTAGTTTACGGGGTGACCAGCGGGGCCTTGACGATGCCGATCTGATTCACGATATCGCCGCGGCCACGACGGTGGAAATGTACGATGAAAACGGCCAGCGGCCAGCCGTGTTATTGTTGCAGCATGACCGCGGCGGAACGCCGATTCACGTGATATGGGGCTTTCACTCCGTCACTGGAGACGCGCTGGTGATTACCGCATACTACCCCAGCCAGGACCGCTGGGAGCCTGACTTGATGACCCGGAGGCGGAGATGAACTTCACCGAGTTTGAGTATTTTTCCCGTGTGATCTACTACAAGGGATATGCCTTGAATATGGAGATGCGCATCCCTGATCCTAACGAATGTCCTTTTCCGTATATTCTGATATTCGACTTGGACCGTATTGAGGACTTTCGGGATGCAATCGACCGCGGCTACCTGGACGTGGCCGCTTCTCACGGCGACTTGTACCGAGTGATCCCCCTGGACATCACGCCCAGAGAAGGCAAAATGGCCCCACGCTATGATCGGTACCGCACCCGGATGCAGGAGGCAAACGGTTACGCCGTAGAGATGCAGACCGAACTCAACGGCATTGGCTCACCATGGGCCGCCGGCGTAAGTCTCCAGGACAGCGCGCGCATGGGTGAAGTCCGCAAGGCGCTGGAGGCGGAGGATCTGGAAACCGCCGCACAGTACGGCAAGGTTTATCGCCTGGAGCCGGTAGATGTTACTCCGGTGGTGGAACCCTGGCAGCCTTCCCGTAAAGGCGCCGGGCAGCGGACGATAACAGTGCCGCCAGTGTCGACAGGATGATACAGGGAGATCGGTATGGCTATCTACAAAATTGAAGAGAATAACGAGAAGTTGGTCAAGGTTGATACGACGTCGTTAGGCGAAGAAGACATTTGGGAGCGGCGTTTGCAGCGTATGCTGCGTGACCAACCCGAAGTGCTGGAAGAAGGGCTGCGGATCATCTCCGAGGAATTCAGCAACTGGCAGGATGCCCATCGTCGAATTGACCTGCTGGGCTTGGACGCCACAGGTCGCTTGGTTGTGATTGAGTTAAAGCGAGGCTACACCGGCGAGCACATGGACTTGCAGGCGATTCGATACGCAGCGATGGTCGCCAACATGACCTACGAGCAAGCCGTGGACACGTACCAAGCCTACTTGAACGAACGGGCCAACCCAGAAAGCGGCGATCAACCGGACGACGCCGATAACCTTCTCCAGGAACATCTGCCGAGCAATGACCAAGACGAGCCAGTGATTCACACTGAGATACCCCGCATCATTCTGGCTTCGGAGGACTTTGGTAAGGAACTAACCACGTGTGTTATGTGGCTGAACGATTCCTGGCTCAGAGACGCGGGCCACGAAATCAAATGCGTCCGGTTGCAGCCGCATCGGAATGTTAATGAGATATTGATCGAAGCGAGCGTGGTAATCCCCCTGCCAGACGCCTCGGATTACCAAACGCAACTCGGTAAACGAGAACAGGAAACCAAGCCTGAAGGTTCAGGGAAAGTACAGTTCCTTCAAGGTGCTGATGCTTTCCAGGCAAGCATCGAACTCGCCTCAGAGAAGTTCCAAGAGGGGGTGAGGCGGCTTTATGAGACCGCAAAAACGCTGGAAGACGAGAAAATCGCCGTATTGTTCACACGTATCAACGGCAAAGGTGAAATTTATACGATCGATTTAACAGTTCCGGGCTCTGGCCAAAAGTTGGTGTCGTTTGCCAACTTTATTTCCCTCAAGGGCCGCGAGCGTGGCGGCCACATAAGCTTTTGGCCCCGAGAGGATGGCTTGGCCCCTAATTCGTTCCTCAGAATTGACGCATTGATTGGCCCGGTTACGTCAAAAAGTGGGTGGCGCCACCGGATGTTATCCGGCATAGGTGAGCTGGAGCCAGTCTTATCCGCGATCAAGGACGCCTACCGTGAAGCCAACAGCCACCAATTTGAGGCTGCATCCGCGGATCAATAGCCAGGGATATTCGTTTTACGGCCGCTTGTCCGACACCACGCGGCCGTTTTTGATCACAAGCTGGAGACGGCGCAGGTTGTTGATGTCGTCCAGCGGGTTGGCGGCGACCACGATGAGGTCGGCGAGCTTTTCGGCCTCCACCGTGCCCAGCTGATCGCCGACGCGGCATAGCTCGGCGGCATTGCGGGTGGCAGCCACCAGCGTCTGCCAGGTGGTCGCGCCGTCGCGGACCCACAGGCCCATCTCCAGCAGGGCGGCCTCGCGCAGCGGGCGTATGTCTGAGCCCAGGGCCATCTTCGCGCCGGAGTCCAGGGCGCGGCGGAACCAGTAGGCGTGCTCGTCGGAGGCGGCGTCGGCGCGGCACTGCAATTCCTGGGCGATGTTGCGCTGGGCCAGCCACCGCCGCTCGTAGTCGTTCTGCGCCTGGCCCTCGGTGAGGTGGGAGATGGCCAGGGTGGGCACGTACCAGGTGGGCGACTCGGCGAGGGTGGCAATGCACTCCTCGTCCATGATGTACCCATGCTCCACGGTGTGCGCACCCAGGCGCAGTGCCGACTTGACCGCGTCGGGGTTGGCGGCGTGGGCCATCACCGGAAACTCGCGCTGGCGGGCGATGGCGAAGGCGGCAGTCAACTCCTCTTCGAGGAAGAAGGAGTGCCAGTGGCGGTCCCAGTCGGGGCCCATGATACCGCCGGTCAGGTTGAGCTTGATGTGGTCGACGCCGTTCTTGATCTGCTCGCGAATGGCCTGGACGAATCCGTAGGGGCCGTCGCATTCGCGGGCCTGGCCGGAGGTGAGGAAGTGCCCGCCGGTGGTGGTCAGAAAGTAGCCCGACGCGAACACCCGGGGGCCAACCACGTCGCCGGAGTCGAAGGCGCGCTTCCAGGCCACGTCCATGAAGTGGGCCGCGCCGCCGCAGCGCACGGCAGTCACGCCGCCCTCGGTGAGGGCAAGAGACAGGGCACGACCGAAGTTGGCCGTCTCCTGGGCCACGGTCATCCCGGGCGGTACCGGATACTCGGGGTGGATGTGGACGTCCCACAGGCCGGGCAGGAGGAACGCGCCGCGCAGGTCAATTACGGTGGCGCCGGAGGACGCAGCAGAGCCTGTGCCGACCTCAGAGATGCGGCCGTCATCGATGACCACGGTGGCGTCGGGCGTCACGCCCTCGTTCAGGCAGTCGATGAGGTTGGCGTTGGTCAGGATGAGCGACATGTTGGGACCTCCGGCAGGGCGGCATTATACGGCACGTGGCCGGAAGGTTAGCGGACGCAGGGCAACCTCCATCCGATACTGAGCCATCGGTAAGTGCAACCAGATGGAAACGAAGCGGAAATGAAAATGAAATGAACCGGAAATGAAATCCAAGTTTTTCTACAATTTGAGTATAAAATAGCGGAATGAACAGGAAACGAAATTGAAATGGGCCGGAAATGACTTCTGCAAACATAAGCCGTTATCGACGACCCCAGCAGTGGATACGCTACGACGCGGCGGCCATTATGGACTCTTTGATTGCCGCCAAAACCGCGGCGGGCATTTTACGCGGCCTGCCGTATCTGCCGCAATGGATCGCGCAAGTCCACGAGGAGCAGTTGCGCCTGGAGGCCGTGGGTACGTCGCGAATAGAGGGCGCGGAGTTCACACAGAGAGAGCAGGACGAAGCGCTGGCCCCCGAATCAGCAACGCGCTACGACTTGACCCACTCGCAGCGGCAACTCCGGGCGGCTGAGGCCACCTATCGTTGGCTGCGTTCACAACCGGCGGACCGCCCGGTCGACGACGAGTTCATATTTGACGTTCACCGGCGCTTCGTGACTGGTTGTGATGACGACAACTGCGAACCAGGGGCGTTGCGACCCACGGGCTGGAATGTCACTTTTGGGACGCCCCAATGTCGGGGCGTGGAAGGTGGCAATGACTGCCGTGTTGCCTTTGATGCGCTCTGCAACGCTGTCGCCGGCGAGTTCCGGCAGCACGACCGCCTCATCCAAGCGATGGCGCTCCATTACCACATAGGAGCAATGCACCCATTTGGCGATGGGAACGGACGCACTGCCCGCGCGATCGAGGCGTTCATGCTGCGTCAAGCCGGCGTCAACGAGCTGGTTATGGTCAGCCTGTCCAACTACTACTATGAGCACAAAGAGGAGTACTTGGAGGCACTATCTGAATCCAGGCGAAGCGGACACGACCTCACACCGTTCCTGGTATTTGCCATGTCCGCAGTCGCCCAGCAGTGCGGAGCAGTGGCCAATACAATAATCGACAATCACAAGCGGACCCTGTTTCGTCAATTCGCGGTGGCGTTGTTCGGGCGGCTGCGCACCCCTCGTCGTCGCGTGCTCGTGGAGCGACAGTTGGCGATGCTGGAATCGCTGTTAGAATCAGAGGCATCCGACCCCGTCGAGTTAATGGACCGAACGGCATCGCACTACAGCACGCTCAAATTTCCAGGGCGGGCGCAGATACGGGATATTATCGACCTGTTTGACCTGGGAGCGTTGCAGATCAACGACGACGGTATCAGGGTTAACCTGGACTGGCCCCAGAAAGTTTCCGAATCGGAACTGATAGAGCGGCTGGAGCGGGCAACATCGGCGGCTTCGACCAATCGTCCTGGAATGGCCAATTTGCAGGATCTGCTCAATCGCCGCCGTTAGTATCGCCGCGGCACGCGGGGAAGGCCGCGGTCAGACCAAACTGCGCTGCCTGCCCCGGCTGCGGCGACGGTGCGGGGCGAAGGATGTCCAAGTTGTCGCCGAAATAGGGACGGTTGGAAGAATCGGCGGACCCAGGCCGGTCTAGAGCGAATCGGCGCTGTCCGGTCCGGCCGGCGGCATGAAGTCGGATACTGACAGGACTACGTCGGGGAAGGCCCGGGGGCTGATGCTACCCTCAGCCTGATACACGTGCACAGCGGCATACTGCGCGCCCGATGGCTCGGCGTAGGACGTCACTTCCCGTGCCCGCAGGTTGGCCACCCACACCTCCGGGATGCCGGCCGCCGCGTACCGGGCCAGCTTGGCGCCCTGATCATACCGCAGGGAGCTGTCGGCGAATTCAATGACCAGGTACACGTTGTCCGGCGTTGCACGTCCGGTTGCGCCGGAACCGGGGGCGCTCCATCGCTTCAAAACAGCGTCGGGCTCGGGAGCAGTGTTGTCGTTCAAATAGATGGGGCCAGCCATCTGCACCGTCGCCCGTCCGATCAGCGGAGGAACCAGCAACGTGTTTATCCAGCCAGTGCCGCCCACGTGGCGGTCGCCTATTGGCGGCATAATGATTATCACTCCGTCAATCAATTCGACCCGGTCGGACTTGTACAGAATGCCAGCCGCTTCCATGGCCAGGTACTCGTCCACGGTGAAACGACGGCGGCCGGCCAGCACGTCGGCCTGTTCGCTGGCGTCGATGATGCCGGCCCGGGCCAGGGCGGCGCATTCCTCGGGGCTGAACGGCCGCGCCGGCGGCATTCCAGTGGTCGTCAGCGTCGATGTAGTCATCAGAGTCTCCTCCGCCTGATTTTGCGCCGTGGCCCCTCACGCGTACCCAGTTTCCCCTACCGGTCATTGCGAGCGCGGCGCGGCAATCTCGTTGGAGCAACGGATACTGCTCCGGCCAGGAGATCGCCACGTGGTTCGACAAGCTCACCATGAGCGGGCTGTGCTCCTCGCGATGACAACACGTGGTTCGACAAGCTCACCATGAGCGGGCTGTGCTCCTCGCGATGACAACATGGGTACGCACGAGCCGCGGGCCCATGATGAGCGAATCTTATCATGCGGGAGATGCCCGGCAGCGATGTGCTAATATCTGCGGGTGATTGACACTGTCGTTATCCGCTCCGGAGGTCCTTTACCATGACTCAGAATACCGGCGCTTTTGAGGCCCTGCTGCAGGAAGACCGGACGTATCCGCCGCCGGCCGAGTTCGTCGCCAACGCCAACATGTCCGACCCGGGCGTGTACGAAGAGGCCGCTCGGGACCCGGAGGCCTTCTGGGCGCGGTTCGCCGGCGAACTGGACTGGTTCAAACCCTGGGAAACGGTGCTGGACTGGTCCAACGCCCCCTTCGCCAAGTGGTTCGTGGGCGGCAAGCTGAACGCAGCGTACAACTGCATCGACCGGCACCTGGAAGGCCCGCGCAAGAACAAGGCGGCCATCATCTGGGAGGGCGAGCCGGGCGACTGGCAGGTCTACACCTACCGCGACCTGTACCGCGAGGTGTGCAAGTTCGCCAACGGGTTGAAGAGCCTGGGCGTGACGAAGGGCGACCGCGTCACCCTGTACATGCCCATGGTGCCGGAGCTGGCCATCGCCATGCTGGCGTGCGCCCGCATCGGCGCGCCGCACAGCATTGTGTTCGGCGGGTTCAGCGCGGAGTCGCTGCGGGACCGCATCGAGGACTCGCAGTCCAAGGTGATGATCACGGCCGACGGCGGCTGGCGTCGCGGCGGCATCATCCCGCTGAAGCTCAACGCCGACGCGTCCATCGAAGGGGACACTCCGGTGGAGAAGGTGGTCGTCGTGAAGCGCACCGGCCACGACGTGCCCTTCGTGGAGGGCCGCGACGTCTGGTGGCACGACCTGGTGGCCGACCAGCCGCTGACCTGCGAGCCGGAGCAGATGGACAGCGAGGACATGCTGTTCATGCTGTACACCAGCGGCACCACGGGCAAGCCCAAGGGCATCGTCCACACCACCGGCGGCTACATGACCGGCACCTATGCCACCAGCAAGTGGATCTTTGACCTGAAGGAAGACGACGTGTACTGGTGCACGGCCGACATCGGTTGGGTCACCGGTCACAGCTACATCATCTACGGGCCGCTGGCCAACGGCGCGACCACGGTGATGTACGAGGGTTCCCCGGACTATCCCGACCGGGACCGGTTCTGGGCCATCGTCGAGAAGTACGCCTGCACCATCTGCTACACCGCGCCCACGGCGATCCGCACCTTCATGCGCTGGGGCGAGGAGTATCCCAACCGGCACGACATGTCGTCGCTGCGCCTGCTGGGTAGCGTGGGCGAGCCGATCAACCCGGAGGCGTGGGTGTGGTACTGGCAGCACATCGGCGGCGGCCGCTGCCCGGTGGTGGACACCTGGTGGCAGACCGAGACGGGTTCAGTGATGATCTCCGCGCTGCCGGGCATCACGACGCTGAAGCCCGGCTCGGCGACACAGCCGTTTCCCGGCATCGACGCGGCCATCCTGGACGAGCAGGGCAACGAGATCGGCCCGGGCGGCGGCGGCTACCTGGTGGTGCGCAAGCCCTGGCCCAGCATGCTGCGCGGCATCTACGGCGACCCCGAGCGGTTCGTGCAGCAGTACTGGTCCAACTACGACGGGGTCTACTTCACCAGCGACGGCGCGAAGCTGGACGAGGAATCCTACTTCTGGCTGCTGGGCCGGGTGGACGACGTCATCAACGTGTCGGCCCACCGGATCAGCACCATGGAGGTTGAGTCCGCGCTGGTGGACAACCTGAAGGTGGCCGAGGCCGCGTGCATCGGCCGCAGCCACGAGGTGAAGGGCCAGGCCATCGTGGCTTTCGTGACCCTCAAGGACCAGGTGGCCGGCTCCGATGACGTGATCACCGAGCTGAAGCAGCACGTCGCCGGCAAGATCGGGCCCATGGCTCGCCCGGACGACATCTACTTCGCCGCCGAGCTTCCCAAGACCCGGAGTGGCAAGATCATGCGTCGCCTGCTGCGCGACGTGGCCGAGGGTCGCGCTCTTGGCGACACCACCACCCTGGCGGACCCGGCGGTGGTGGAAATGCTGAAGGAGCAGTACGGCGACGAGGACTAGCTGATCGTCTCCTTCTCACACAGCAACAGGGGCAACCGCCAAGGGCTGCCCCTGTTTTCCGTTACGGCGTTCCGGTGCTCGCGCCGTTCATGCCTGACCCGCCTCAGCCTGGCTATCGTTGGCACTTGCCGATACGGATGTTGATGCATTCGGCTCGTTCTTGCCGCTCGTCCAGATGCCATACAACAGGAAGCCAATGCTTCCGAACAGCAAGATAAGACCAACCACAATCATGGTCATTCCAAGAATAGGCTCAAACAGATCCATGTTCGTTACCCCCATTGATAAACCGTATGTGCTGATTTTATCACGAACCTGCCACCGTCGGCGCTGTCCCCAAGCCCTGGTATCGTTATTCGCTTTGCCCCGCCGTTGCCTGATGTCGGGCGAAAATCTCGGCCACCTGGCAATCAAACCCCGGCAGTACCGGCTCGCAATTCAGCGTATCGCCGATGCCAAAACGACGCACCGCGCCATCATCGGAGTGGGCGACTATCTCCTCCGTGGCAATGTACGCTATCAGGGTCAGCCGCACGCCGGCGTCCAGCCACATCTGCGCCCGGGCTTCCGCCGCCGTCGTCGAGTATCCGGGCGAGATTACTTCCACCACCAGATCGGGCACAACGCCGAAAATGTAACCGCGCGTGGGGAATGGCGTGGGGATTCGCTCCAGTGAAATAACCGCGCAGTCCGGGGATATAACTGTGTCCGGATCACGTTCAGAGTAGATGCCGACTTCGGACGTTACGACGAAACCCGAGCTATGCTCGTCAACAAAATTCCCAAAGCGTTGCCCAATGCGTCTGACAACGAGTCCGTGCATAAAACCCGGTGGCGGCATCTCAATCAGTTCTCCCCGGACCAGTTCGTACTTTTTGCCGTCATCGGGCATCGCCAGCAGGTCATCGGCGGTCAGCAGTTTCCTGACGGTAGTCATTTATGGCCTCCGGCAAAACAGGGGGATTGGCTCGTCGCGGCACTCGGGCACAGTATAGCGCGGCGGCAAGGTCATGCGCCGCCGCCTCCGCGACATGGCTGAAGGCCGCGTTCTGGGCGACGCGACACGACACCACCGCCCCGGCCGGCCTGGCGGTAGTGGAGATGCTCAGGGAACAGTACGGCGACGAAGAATAACGTTGGCAGCAATCCCGGCGCCCGACACGCTGACAAAGCCTCTCTCCGTTCTGGAGGGGGGCTTATCAATGCCCCAAAATCGCCCCGGTTTTACGAGACGGGCCGCGGTTTCTTCGTGCTATGTTGGCCTCGAGGAAATGAGATCGAGCATTTCCGTGGACGCTGATTCTTCGCCGGCTCTCCGGCGCTGATTTGGACGAAATCGCATGACTGCCCCCGCGCCCTACAACAACCACAGCCTGGTGGGTGAAGCTCTGCGGCTGCTGGCCGCCGGACTTGGCCCCTACGTTTCCGACAAGATGAGCGAGGCGGTGGACGCCGGGCGGTACGCCCCCGACGACTCTGAAGCGCTGGGCGAGATTGCCGGCGATATCTCGGTCACCCTGCGCGTGATGATAATGGCCTGGAACGACGTGTTCCGCGATGCTATGGGCCCTGCCGAACGCAGCCTCGTGTCCGAGATCCGCGAAACCCGCAACCGCTGGGCGCACCAGGATGCCTTCGACGATGACGATCTGGACCGCGCGCTCGATTCCATCGGTCGGCTGCTGGCAGCCGTCGGCGCCATCAACGAAGCCAAGCGCATCGACGGCGCCAAGCACCGCCTGCGCCTCAGACGGTATGGCGCGTCATCGTCCGGTCCAACCGCTGCGGATGCTCCCGTGTCGGATGTAGGGATGGAACCGGAACCGGCGGATGGGCCGGCTGGAACGCAGCCGATTGCTCGACCCGGCGATGCGGAAACGCGCCCCACGGTTGCGCCAGGCGCCAATGGCGAGAACCGCTCCGCGGAGCCCGCTGCCGCACACGACAGCGCGCGGGAACAGTTGGTCCAGGGTCACATCCTCCAGGGCGTGGATTACAGGCGACGCGAGCACTTCGGCCATGCCATGGGCGAATTCGAACAGGCGCTTGGCATCAACCCGGCGCGCGCCGAAGCCTGGTTCCACCGGGGCATGACCTGGGGGCTGATGGGCGACCACGTACGGGCCATCGGCGACTTCAACCGCGCCATTGCCCTTGACCAGCAGTTCGCCGAGGCTTACAACTGCCGGGGGTACGCCCATTTCTGCCTGGGCGAATACAGGCTCGCAGTCGAAGATCTGGAACGCGCCGACCGGTTGAACCCCGGCGACGAACTGATCCAGGGGAACCTGCAGCAGGCCCGGATGCGCTTCCTGCAACAGCAGGAGAACCCCAATCCTTCGAGGTACGGAGCCGGCCCGGTACCGTAGCGTTCCGGCCAGGCGTCCGCCGGCCCCGGGACCTAGACTCGGTTAGAGCGGTATGCTTCTATTGGCGAGGCTGCAATTCGTCAAGGTCTTCCAGCAGGGATGACATGGCTTCCGGGTCCGCGGCTTCGTAGCGGGCGCCGTAGTAATAGTGCTGGAAACCACCGATGATGCGGGCAACGGGCGGATCGGGCAGAGTTTCCCGAACAGCGCGATGGTGTTCCTCCGGGGTTTGGGACCCACGACGGGGGAACCCGACGGCGTTGGCGACCTCCAGCATGCGGTGATACACCTCGCGGGGCGTGGTGGGCGGTGGGCGGCGACGACGTAATCCCGAGGCGCGTGACATCCATCCGGACAGCGCGTCGGCCAGGTCCTGGCCAGCGCCTCCCCAGGTGAAGATGGACTCGCGGACCTCCGCGTCGGCGTAGTCCCCGGGGACCAGTCGCCGGCGTCGAAACATGCGGAACAGCACCCAGCCGGCCAGGGACAGGGCGGCCAGAAACGCCAGCCACTTCATGATGGTGAGGATCAGGTTGGGCGGACCATCGCCCTCAACCTCGCGGAGGCTCTCGTGAAACTCCTGGATCTGCAGCCGGGCCAGTTCCAGGCCGCTCAAGTCACCGCCACCGAACAGGCTGGACACCCAGTTGCCCACGGCGACGAGGCCGGCCGCCAACAGGCCCAGCAGGAGGAGGACAGGTCGGAGGGTCCACAGTCCAAGGAAGGCCACTCCCTTCAGGATGGCGCGGGTTACATCGTCCAGGCCGCCGACGCCGATCGCCCCCAGAATTACCGCCAGCAGCAGCACGCCGCCGACGCTGAACAGGATGGCGAGCATCCAGCCGCGGTTCATGCGGCCTGCGCCGCCCTCGGCGGCAAACCGGCTGATGGCCAGACCGACGAGACCGGTGGCGAAAAACACCAGCAGCGCCGGCAGGCGGATGATCGCCGCCGGCAGCAGGGTGTCCGCGGCCACGGCGACGATCACCACCACCACGCCCCGAACGAAGGCGTTGCGAACCACGTCCAGCGTGACGTCGTCGCGGGCGATGGCGGTTCCCCGCCACCACAGCAGCAGCATGAAGATGGCCGACAGCCCCAGCGCCGCCGCGGATCGCAAATCGCCCGAAAGCACCTGACCAAGGGGGAACCAGCCGGCTCCCATGCTGAGGCCGGCCAGAACCAGGACCGAAACCGCGCTCAGCCCCAGGCCGATCACACCCCGGAGGTTCAGCGAAAAGCGGATGGTCTGCACGTACCAGGACAGGATGAAGGACCACCCCACGGCCAGAATGGCGATGCCCAAGGGGATGGCAGCATCGGGCAGCCGGATGACGTGGGCGAACAGGCGGCAGCCGAGATACACCGCGAACCCCTCCAGGAAGAGGACGATGCCGACGACGAGAGCGGAGCGTGCGAAAGCGCCCATATGGTTTCCAGGTAATTGGAGTAAGGGTTTAGAGAGCTTTGCGCAAGAAATCGGTCCTGAGATGATTTTTTGTGCAGTTTAGACCCCAAACCATGGTTGTGAGATCGCTGTTGACGTAGAACACGAGAGTAGTCGGGTAGGTGTCAACTCCGACTGGCGTGCTCGTCCCGGTAGTTGGCGAGACGTGGGGCCGCTACCGCGAACTGACCAGTGCGACTGGGGTTGGCACCGGGTTGGTCAGCGGCCTGACAGCCCGATGGTGCGGTCTGCTCTGCGTACCCGAAAAGTGAGGATGTCGTCCGTGGGGTCGTGAGTCATCCGCAGGTCTTTGAGAATGTCCTGACCGAGGATGCAGGGCAGTCCGGTGGGGGCGTCCCGGGGCGTCGCTATCCAGATGTCCACGTCGTAGTGGTAAACGGAGGCGCCGTCGGCACTGGCAATGGCGATGGTCGCGGGTTCGGTGAAGCGCCTCGAGCTGCCGGTTGCGCCGGTGATGACGAAGGAGTTTTCCAGTTGCGCGTAGGGGAAGTTGGCAAACGCGATGGGGTCGGGATGAATTCCGGTGGAGTCCGAACCAGTGTCGACCAGAAATCTAGCGTAGGCGTTGACCATGAGCCTGGGCATGAGGACCCTCGCCAGGATGGTGGGTTGTCCGTTGGCAAACCAGCCTTGGATCATAGGACCATCACCCTTGGGTGTGGGTCCAGGAACTTGCTTGTGGCTGGCCCTTTGGGCGAGATCGCACGGAGATCCCTGGCCAGGGTGTACTGGTCGGGGGCGAACCTCAGCACCAGGTCGGTGGTCATGCCGGCCCACAGGCCGGAGCGTGGGTTATCCAGGGTCTGGAGTGCTTCTTGGAAGGCTTTGGAGATTCGTTCGAGTTCTCGAATGCCGGCGACGGTTTCTCGGGCATCTTCAATGGCGTCGTAGTCTGATGTTGGGTGGTTTCCCATTTCGCTCCTCCGGGAAGGATTGAGGTCGGTTTCAGAGTATCTGACGGCAGTTCAGGGGGCAACAGGTTACTGTGGCTGTACGGCCTTCATGCCTCGGCAGCGCTGACGCACAGTGCCGTGTCGCAATGCCCGGTACGTCTGACGCCATGCCGGGCGGCTGCGAACAGTTTCGGCTCAACGCGTCGGACAGGCTGCCTGTCCACTATTTTATGCCGGGTCCGCCGACTGTCCGACGCCGCCGCCCGACCAGTCGTCGCGCCAGATGTCCTCGAGGTTGGACAGACTGGAACCCACCAGGTACACCGGCACCTCCGGCGGCAGTTCGGCGGCCGCGGGACCGGGCGGGCCGTCTCCCGCGTAGAAGACCGCGACGCGATGGCCCCGCCGGCGAATCTGTTCGGTCTCGTTCACCACCGCCCGGGACAGCACGGCGGTTACAACCACCACGGTGGCGTCAGAGGTGAGGGCGTCGGCCTCGGTGCGCAGCACGGCCGACAACTCGGCAACCCAGAAGGGGCCGGCCATCGCCAGGGATTCCAGCACGGCCTCGAGCTGCAGGCTCCCACCGCCGGGGGGCACCGACATCCACTTGCTGGAATAGGATGCGACGGCGTTGCTGACCAGGCCGAAGGTGTAGCCCTCGCGTTCGGCGTATTCGGCCACCGAGGCGGCGACGGTGACCGCGCGCTCGAAGAGCCGGCGGTTGCTGCCCTGCCAGGCGGCGTCACCCGTGCGGGCGTTGAGTGCGATGAGCATGTGCCGGGTGGCCGCCGGCTCGAAGATGCGCGCCTCGACCTTGCCGTGGCGGGCCGTGGCCTTCCAGTCAATGCGCTTCAGCGGGTCGGTGGGCCGGTAGTCGCGCAGGCCGACGAAACGGCTGGGGTCGTCCTGGATGAGGCGGCGTCCGCGGCTGGCGCCCAGGGGGCGTTCCCAGAGGTTCATCATCTGGCGGAGGTCGACGATGCGCGGATACACCAGGAGGTATTCGACGTCGGGAACGTGTTTTTCGGCGGCGGTGATGCCGAACATGTCTCCGCTGCGCAGCCGGGCCGGGCCGATGCGGTGATTGCCCCGGGCGCGGCAACGCACCTGGTAACGCCAGGTCACCCGCTGGTAGGGCAGCAACGACGTGGTGATCCGATGGTCCAGTTCCGCCTCGGCGCCGACGCCCCGCTGGTGCGTTCCTCCGGTCTGCAGCCCGATGGGAAAGGCGTCGGATATATCCAGCCAGATCATGGGCAGGATCTTGCCGTTGTCCACCGTGATGTAATAGTCGACCACGTCGCCGATGAAAGCGCGGCGGCGCTCCAGACGACGCTGGTAGGTCAGGCGGCCGAAGGCGTAACGGGGCCAGTGCTTGCCCGTTAGCCAGATGAGCACGACGAGGACGCCAACCACGATCAGCAGCAACTGGCTGGCGAGGAGTCCGGCCAGTATCAGTATTCCGGCGGCGATTACCCAGAGGTCGCTGAGCATGGACGCAGGATACCCGATTTGGGGGTACCGGTCATCAAGGACACCTGAGCCCGACCCTCATGCGCACCCACCGTCGTAAGTCGTCAGAAGCCGGCTTTACGGGATTTTATGATTGGGCAGGATGGGGAGATCTCCATCGCGGAATGGTTCCAATCCCGATAATCCCTGAATCTTGGAAATTCTGATTCTGACATTTCTCCGCCGCAAACTGGGAACGCGTGAGGAGTCCGACCGCGCTGGATTCACCGGCGCTTGGCAGACCCCAAGGCGGCTTGAATGCTCCGTCAGCAATTCGCGGAGCGCCGGAGGCTGGAGCTATGCCGGGGCGCGCTGGCCGGCGAGTTCGGCGATCCGGGCGCCGGGGCGGTTGTCCCCGATGGTCCACACCAGCGCGGCAGACACCACCAGCAGGATGATGTTGGTCCAAATGGCGATCTCGTAGTTGCCCCGCAGGTCGAACAGGTACCCGCTGAGCGCCGAACCTATGCCCGAACCGATGGGCATCACGGCGAACATCGTTCCGTAGATCCGCCCCAGGTTGGTCGTGCCGAACCCATCGGAAGCGTAGGCCGCGGTGATCCCGACCACCGCGTTCCAGGAGAAGCCGACCAGCACCATGCCGATCACCAACGGTACGACGCCCAGGGCGGGTATTCCCAGGAACGGCACTCCCATCGACAGCAGGACGACGACGAAACCCGCCATGCGCAACTCGTACGAAGCGGCCAGCAATCGTCGCCTCCCGTACCGGTCCGACAAATGCCCCAGCAACAGCGCTCCCACGATGGCCGTGGCGCCGATCAGGCTGAACGCCCCGGCACCCACCAGCGGCGAGTATCCCAGGTCGCGGGCGTAGGTCACGAAATGAGCATTCACGAAGCTCATCGAGTAACCTCAAACGAAATAGCCGAAGGTCAGCCGGTAGAAGAAACCGGTCCGCAGGGCCTGTCCGAAGGTTACGTGTTCCTGCGCCGCCGCCGAACCCCGCGAGCCCCCGGCGCCCGGTCCGCCTGCGCCGTTGGGTGCCTGCCCGTAGGGCTGCAGTCCCTTGTCCTGGGGCTGGTTCTGGATCAGGAGCGCCCCGACGGGAAAGACCACCACCAGCAACAGCAGTCCCAGGAAGAGGTACGCCTCACGCCAGTCCAGCAGGACCAGGAAGACGGAAGTGGCCGGCACCAGCAGCATCGCCCCCATGGAACCCGCGCCGCCGGTGATCCCCAGGGTCAGCCCCCTCCGGGTCAGGAACCACTGGCTGACGATCTTGGTGAGGATGGGGCCGGTGCCCAGGGTGATGCCGGTGCTCATCACGCCGAACACCAGGTACAGCTGCCACAGGGTGTTGACCATGGGCAGCAGCACCAGCATGAAACCCATGATGACCACGCCGCTCAGGGAGGCCCACTTGGCGTTGTACCGGTCGGCCAGGTATCCGGCCAGCGGCCGCAGCAGACCGGAGATCATATAGGTGATGCCAAAGGCCAGCGACAGGGTGCCCCGGCTCCACCCGAACTCCTCGGTCATCGGGTGCAGAAACACGCCGAAGGAGAACTGGCCGCCCGACACGCCCAGCGTCACCATGGCGCAGCCGAAGACGACGTACCAGCCGTAGAATGTGTTCTTGAACTTCGAAACCATCGCTGTGGCCGACCATACCTCAACGGACGAGCCGCACCTGCTCACTGCCCGGACGCAAGGCTGGCGCAATAGTAGATGCATGGATGACGGTGCGCAACCGCCGCGCCGTCCATGACGATGCCGTCCGCGATTCGGCCTATGGTATGCTGGTGTCCAGTTTGAGCCGGAGGGTTTCGAGATGGCACGGGTTCCTTACGTCGCACGGGAAGAACTGGACGCGGACGGCCAGGTGATCTACGACCGGATCCGCGAGGACCGGGGAGCGGCGGACGTGGGCCTCCAGTTCCGTGCCCTGCTGCACAGCCCGCAGGCCGCCGGCTACCTGACTTCCATGGGAGCAACACTTCGGTTCCAGTCATCCATGTCGGACGACCTCAAGGAACTGGCGATCATCCTGGTGGCCCGCGAGTGGGACTCCGGCATCGAGTGGACCGGCCACGCCGTGGCGGCTGCCAACGCCGGCGTGAGCGACGAGGCCATCGAGGGCATCCGGACGTGGAAAGCGCCGGACTGCCTGGAGGGTCAGCAGGCTGCCATCGCCCGCTTCGTGCAGCAGATGATCCGGGAGAAGGACGTCTCCGACGACAACTTCGAGGCGGTGCGGGCATTCCTGGGAGATCGTGGCGTGGTCGACCTGACCATGACGGTTGCTTACTACTCCGCCCTGGCGCTGGCCCAGATCGCGCTGCGTCCGGAAATGGGCGGCGACAGAGTGTCGACCCTGTAGGAACCTGCACGGCGCTCCGCCGGACGTCGGCGACGCGTTGGGCTGGATGTTGGGGCGATGAGCAGCGCGACCGCGGACAGGTTGTTGGGCCGCCTGGCCGGCCTGCTGGAATGGCACGGGCTGGGCGCGGCTGCCCTCACGCCACGGCCCCGTGGCGGACGCCTGACCGGGGAAGACGCCAACGAGGTTGCTGCCCTGCTCGATCAATTGACGGAGGCGGACGCCGGGCTACAGCGGGGGCAGAGCCCCCGGAGCCTGATTTTCGGGAACGGCTGCTTCGCCGTCGGTAGGTACGCGGAAGCGTACGCCGTCTACCACGGGATGGCCGCACAGCGCCCGGGCGACTTCGCGGTCCGGTTCAACCTGGGCGTGACCTGCCTGCGCCGCAGAAAGCCGGAAGAGGCGGTCGAGGCTCTGAGCGCGGCCGTGGAACTCGACGCCCTGGCTGCGCCGGCGTATTACCAGCGGGGCAACGCCCGGGACGATGTGGGCGATGCCGAGGGCGCGTTGGTCGATTACGCGACGGCGATTGACCTGGACCCGCTGTATCTCCAGGCCTACTACAACCAGGGCATCGTACTCAACAATTTGGGCCGGTACGACGAGGCCATACGGGCCTTTGACTCGGTGGTTGCGCTCCAGCCCAACATATCCAACGCCTACCTGAATCGCGGAGTGGCGCGGGATGAGACCGGCGACGGCCCGGGAGCGGTGGCCGACTACGACGCGGCGCTCCGGCACAATCCTGACAACGCCGACGCGCGGTTCAACAAGGCCCGGGTCTGCTACCGGCTGGGGCGATACGGCGACGCGGTGGACAACTACACCGCCGCCATCGAACTGCGTCCCGACGATGTCGAGGCGATCAACAACCGTGGGCTGGCCCACGATGCCCAGGGGAAATACGCCGATGCTATCGCAGACTACGACGCGGCATTGGTGCTGCGCCCCGACTTTGCCGAGGTGCTGAGCAACCGGGGCGCCGCCAGGGAAAGCCTGGGCGATACCGAGGCCGCGCTGGCCGACTACCTGGCGGCGCAGACGGTGGTGCCGGAATTTGCCGCTGCCTATTACAACGCGGCACGGTTGTACGCCGACCAGGGCGACATCCCGAAGTGCGCGGAGCAGCTATCCGAGGCGGTGCGGCTCCAGCCGGGCCTGTATGCCGAGGCGGAATCTGACGAGACGCTGGGCTGGGTTCTGGATCTATCGCGGATGCGGGACGAACGGCGGAACCTCTAAAGAGGAGTGCCGGAGCTGACGTTCATCAATCGTCCGAACTGAACAAATCCTTCAGCCTGCTTACTACAACCGCCATGGCCCACCCGACGGCCCCCAGAGCGCCCACGATTCCCAAGAGGCGGTCTATCGTAAAGTACGGTACCAAAGCCAGGACTATAATCAGACAGCCGACTACGCCAACTACGATAACTACCAATACCATTGTCAAGGCAATGGCTCTCCAAGCATTTCGGAAGAACATCTCCCGCTATGTCTTGGCTTTGGTGGTCAATACGAGAGCAAAGCCGGAGACGCCGGTAGCCACGCCGGTTACGCCCAGCAAAGCGGCTCCGGTCAAAGTCATCGCGTACAACTCGAAGATATGATGTCCCAAGAGGAACACCGCCAAACCTACGGAATATGCGGCCAGCGAGGCTGTGAATATCTTATCCCACATGATGCTATCCTCTTTGTGCATAATCAGAGTGTAAGCACGGTGTAGGTCGCTGTCAAATACGGTCGAGGGTCGGTGGTGACTCAGTTTGAAATGGGGTATCAGAAAAACTGATAGTTACCGGGTTACGCCGCCCAGCCAAGCCTCTGCTCAGCCAACTCGCCGGCAGAACCACAACCACAATCGCGGCAAATGCAACGTTGCCGTCGTTCAGCGTCCAGCTTTGGTCAACTCGTCGGGCACGCTCTGCGCCGAAACCACCAGGGGGAATCCTATGGTTGAACCAAGCTCAACACCGAGGCAAAGCCGAACTACGGCGCAGACCTCAGGACTCATGCCCATAAGACCTCTAACTCCCGACCCGTACGCGATCAAGATCGCGGAGGCTATCCAGGAGGCCGTCGCCCCCAACATGGTCATCCTTCACGGATCCCGAGCCCGCGGCGACCACAGGCCCGATTCCGACCTGGACCTCCTCATTGTCTCGGTGCCAGAAGCAGACGAAAACGTTTCCGCCGGCCATGCGGCGGAAGCATATATGCGCAGCAATCCCCCGACCCTCGACCTCGACGTAGTATCAATCCCGCTCGAAGACTTTCAGAGGCTCCGCCGCGCCAAACAGCATATCGCCGGACAAGCCGACCACTGGGGAACCTGCATGAGTGATCACAGAATCGGCTACCACGACGACTATCGGAGCGAATACCCGATGCACTGGCCGGCCACCCAGCGACGCCTGGAAAACGCTGCCGAATGGAGCAAGCAGTTCAACGACATGGTTGACGAAAACAGCTGGAACCAGAAGCTTCTGGGGTTCTCAGCTCAGCAGGCTGTCGAGAACGCCCTGCGCGGCATCGTCTCCGCTTACAACGACCCGACGATCTTCCGCCATGATCTCAACCGCATCTGGAACCACTACCTGGAAAACCACCATGACCACGCCGACCCTCAAGCCCAGGAACTACGCCAAGCCGTGGACAACCTCCTCCAATACACTACATACGCGGACCCGAACTCACCATCCGGCTACGGCAACTGGCTCATCGACTACGCAACCGAATACCGCTACAACCGTGCCCCTCGCCCCATGGACCAAGACCAAAAATTGGAGCTGAGGGTCCTAGTCAACGAAGCCATCGACCGCCTGGCTGACATGACCCACCAGATAAGCGGAACATCCGAAGATGACATCTTCCCAGACGGCAAGCCTTGGGAATAATCCCTCAACGCTGCAAATGCCATAGGACTTACGCAGTTGAGCGCGTGCTTATGCTGCGAGATTGCCGCGCTGCGCTCGCAATTACAAGTTCAAGTGCGTAAGTTCTAACTGAGTCACAACCCGAGGGTCAATCCAATCCGGCGGCCAAAGCTCTAGGGACGGTCCGGTTCGCCTTCCTCATCGGGCGGCAGAACGTCCAGCAGGATAGCTTCCTCGCTGAGACGGGCGGCTTCACCGAGGACTTCGGGGCGGTCTTCAATGAGAATGTCGGGGTCTATCATCGCGGCCTTTTCAGGACGATGGTCGGCATGGGTCAGAATGTTGTGGGTGATGACCACCATGGCCAGGGCGGTCAGGCCAAACATGACGGCCCAATCATGTCCGCGCAGCATGTTGAGGGCCAGCATGGCTCCGAACCCCAGGAAAATTCCTATGGAGGAGCGGAACACCGAGCGCCGGAACAGCAGCACCGCGACGATTCCAACAAGAATGCCGACGAATATGTACCAGCTGAGGTAGGCCAACGAAACGCCCACCAGGACGACCATCCCGTCGCCGCCCTTAAAACCGGTGAAGATGCTCTTCCAGTGACCGGCTATCGCGGCCGCTCCGGCGACCAGGGCGGCCAACTCGGGCGCGCCCAGCATCCACGCCACGATTACCGCCAAACTCCCTTTGATCACGTCGCATGCGAACACCAGCATGCCGCGCCGGCGTCCCACGTGCCAGAAAACGTTGGCGGTGCCGGCGCGCCCGCTGCCGGTGGCAAAGATGTCCACGCCCTTGAGGCGGGCCACCAGGTAAGCGAAGGGAATACTGCCGAGAAGGTACCCGACTAGGGCCGCCGCCAATACGCGGGGGATCAGAGGCAGCAGATCGTCAAAAAACATGGAAAGTGGAGTCGGCCAATCGGGTCGGCGAAGATGATAGCACAGCGGATTTCCGTCAGTCCGGTTTCTGCCCCACGTATAACCAGTAACCAATCTGACCGCGAGACACCGATTGCTCCACTCGATCCAGCAGGCCGGGAGCGGATTCGGCCAAATCCGCGGTGAGCTCGGATGAAGGCATGTCCACCGCTGCACCCAGGGCCAGCTTGCCCCTCAGGTCGGCCAGCAGGGACACCACCTCGCCGGTGAGGTCCTCCGGTTCATCCGTGATGAAGCCGGAACGCTCCAGGAGACGTTGGTAACCGTCGGCGGGCAGGGCGTCGGTTAGGCAGAGCATCATGCCCACGGTTCCGTCCAGCTCGGGCGGCAGGCTGCCCGGCTCGACCGTCACGTCGGAGATGCCAACCACGCCGCCCGGCCGGAGGAATTGGCGCACCCGCGAGACTGCGGCTTCCTTGTCCACGAACAGGCTGGTGGCGCACTCGATGAGGACGGCGTCAAAGGCTCCCTCGCGGAAGGGCGGCATCTCGGCATCGCCGCGCACGAATGCAACGTCCGCAGGAACCGGCTGTTCCAGGGCGCGTCGGCGGGAGGAAACCGAGGCTTCCGCGCCCAGCTCCAGACCCACCACCTGGCAGCGGAACACGCGGGAGATGGCGGTGGCGCTGGTGCCCAGACCGCACGCCAGGTCCAGCACCCGCCAGCCGGCTTGCAGACCCATGGCGCGGCCCAGGCGGTTGGTGGCGCGCAGCCCGCCCGGATGCAGGCTGTCGCCCAGGATCAGGCGGGCCAGTTCCGAGGAATATAGGTCGGCGCAGCAGATCTTGGCGGCGTAGGTGTCCAGCATCGAAGCCGACTCTTACGCCTTGTCATGGGAGTCTTGTGTCAAGGACAGGATCTTCTGCCGGCCCTGCTCCATGGTCAGCTGCTCTCGGATCTGCTCGCGGTAGCCCACCGAGTTGTAGGAGCAGAAGGGGATGGCGCGGCCGTCAGGCGTGAGGATGCCCACGCAGCACTTCATCACCTGCTTGACGTTGAAGGTCCAGGCGTCCAGAAAGTCCTTGATGGCGATCTGGAAGACGTGCTCCTTGAGGTGGTTGATCTCGTAGGGCAGGTCCAGACCGGGCCCACAGGCGCACTCGAATTGCCCGGCAGTCTGTTCGGTGCCGGCGACGGCAGATGCAGACCACAGCCCTTCCAGCGCGACCTGGATGTCGGCGGCGTCGGGCGCCTTGGGCAGCGCGCGGTTGGTGATGTAGTCCAGGTACTGGTCGATGTCCAGCAGGCGGGGCAGGGGCGTGACCGTATCGCCGTCCACGAACAGGTAGGAGTTGACCTGGCAGGTGGGGAAGCAGCAGGGTACGGGAACGAAGTCCTCCAGCACGAAGCGGCCGTCGGTCTGGTCCACGATGCCATGGATGATGTCGGGAATGGTGACGCGAGTCATGGGGTCGAACTCGATGTGACGGCCGACGTGGGTGACGGGCTGGAATACGGCGCCACGCACCGCCGGATGTTTGAGGCCGAACTCGAGAATTGCGCCCACCTCGTCGGTGTTCACGTCCAGCTCGATGGCGGCCACCAGCACGGCGGTCATGCCGGCCTCGGCCAGGCGGTCGAGGGCGCGCATCTTGGTGTCCAGCAGCGGCTCGCCCCGGATGGTCAGGTATGTCTCCTCGCGGAGACCGTCGAACTGGAAGTAGACCACCGGGTCCAGGGCCTGCATCTGCGCCAGGAACCGGTCGTCGCGGGCCAGGCGCACGCCGTTGGTGTTGATCATCACCTGGCGTATGCCCCGGTCCCTGGCGGCCTGGATCATCTCGGGGAGCTGCGGGTGGATGGTTGGCTCGCCGCCGCTAAACTGGACCACCTCGGGATCGCCCTCGATCTCCACGAAGCGGTCGAGCATGGACTCCACCTGCTCCAGGGTCAGGTTGTAGCCGGCGCCGGCGTTGGCGAAGCACACCGGGCAGTCCAGGTTGCAGGCGGTGTTGACCTCGATGAGGGCCAGGCAGATGTGCTGCTTGTGCTCCGGGCAGAGCCCGCAATCCAGCGGGCAGCCGTTCTCCACCTCCGTGCTGAAATCCAGGGGAATGGTGCCCGGCTTGTTGAACCGGATGCTGCCGACGTACATCTCGGCGTCGGAGCTGATGATGCCCTCGAACCAGCCGTGCTCGGGGCAGCGTTTCCGCATGTAGACCTTGTTATCGCGGATGATTACCTGGGCATCAATGACCGCCTTGCATTCGGGGCAGATGGAACGGGTGAGTTCGTGAAAGATATAGTCGGCGTCCTGCTTTATGCGGCTATTGGAAGACAATGCGGTTTGCTCCTCATTCCGAGTTTCGATTTCATACGGTAAGTTCGTTGCCGTTATTGATTTCGACGTAGGTGACGTCCCAAAGCGACACCATGACGGCTCCGGTGTCGGGGTCGGTACGCAGGCGTGTGCCGGCGACCACCGGCAACGCGACCCCGGTTTCCTCCGGGGAGCCATCATGCCGGAGAATGGTTTCCAGTGTCTCGGCCTGTGCCGAAGCTCGCTTGACGTCTCCCCGCGAGACCTCGAACGATGCCTGAACAATCAGATATACGGGTGTATCGTCTTCCGCTCGCCGGCCATAGAAATAAACATCGCCGGAATGAAGGTCGTTGGCCGAACTGCCGGAGATGATGCCGCGCTGGGCGGCATCGATGGCCATTGTGAGCATTGTCTCCCGTGGGAAGAGCTCGATACTGTTCAATTTCAGCGCATTAGCAAAATGACCGGGACGGCGTTCGCAGAGAAATTCCATTCCCCAGCCTTTCAAGGTGGAAACGTCATTTGAAGTGTAATCATGCTCGGCACGCAGTTCTGAGACTCTACCTCTCGTTTCCCGGTGAGCTTCCATTAGCCGCTCGAACCTGCGGTCTAGGCGTTCCTGTGAAGCGCGCATTTCGGCTATGGCGGCCGAGTTCTCAGAAACTATCTTTTCAGTGCGATCTTGAGCGGCACGGATCTCGGCCATTTCGCGGTCGTGCCGAGCGGCGCGCTCCTGCTGCTCCGCGCGCATTTGGGCAATGGCGCGGGTATTTTCTACAGAGAGGGTGACGGCCCGTTCCAGCAGCGCCCGGAGTTCGGCGGGAGTCATGGGCTCCGGTTGTTCGGCGGGATTGTGCGGGGCAGTCATGGCGGCTATCCGTTCAGCAGTTATTTCCCATGTTACCAGTTCGTCGCTTGCGTCAAGATGAGCGGGGCAGAAGCCAACCGTTTTTTCATCAGTTGCACCGCCTCCGGGTTGTTGTCAATCAGCGTGAACTCTCTTCCCTCCCGGTATGCGGCCTCGCCCAGCGTGCCGCTGCCGGCGAAGAAGTCCAGCACCCGGTCGCCGGGGTTGGAATGGACGCGGACGATGCGGCTGAGGATGGCCAGGGGTTTCTGCGTGGCGTAGCCGGTTTTCTCTTTTCCGTTAACAATGGTCTGCCACCAGACGTCGGTGGGGGTCTTGCCGCGGGCTGCCTTCTCCGGCCCCACCAGGCCGGGCGCCATGTAGGGGATGCGGTCCATGGCGTCGTAGTTGAAGGTGTAGTTGTTGGGATCCTTGGCGTACCAGAGGATGTTGTCGTGCTTGGCCGGCCAGCGGGTCTTGGGCCGGCCGCCGTAGTCGTAGGCCCAGATGATCTCGTTGATGAAGGAGTCGCGGCCGAAGATCTCGTCCAGCATCACCTTGCAGTAGTGGACCTCGCGGTAGTCGACGTGGAGGAAGAGGCTGCCGTGGTCGTCCAGCACACGGTACGCCTCCTCCATGCGGGGGCGCAGGAACCCGATGTAGTCGTCGAAAACGTCGGCGTACTCGCTGGAACCGACGACTTGCGTGCGGTAGCGGCGGCCCTGGAATCCGGTGCGGTCGCCGTCGGGGTCGGGCGTAACCCGGATGCGGGTGCGGGACTGGGACTTGCCGGTGTTGAAGGGAGGATCGACGTAGATCAGCTGGAACGCACGGTCGGTAAGCGTCCGCAGGACATCCAAATTGTCGCCGAGTATAATCTCGCCCATCCCGCGCCTCCGGTGCGAGGCCGCATTATCCCGTGCGCCAGTTACCGGCGTCAAACCGCCCTTGGCCAGGTGAGATCAATGACTCAAAACGATGGAACCCGCAACAGTCATCCTGCCGGCCCCCTGGCCGGCGTCAAGGTGCTGGACCTGACGCAGATCATGGCCGGCCCCATGTGCACCATGCTGCTGGCCGACATGGGCGCCGACGTCATCAAGGTCGAGCGTCCCGGCACCGGCGACGACACGCGGCGCATGGGTTCGCGCCTGACCCACGACATCGCCGGCGGTTTCCTGGCGCTCAACCGCAACAAGCGCAGCATCGCCCTGGACCTCCGCTCGGACGACGGCAAGGCGGTGTTCCGGCGCATGGCCGAAACGGCAGACATCGTGGTGGAGAACTTCCGGCCCGGCGTCATGGACCGGCTGGGCCTGGGCTACGAGGCGCTGGCGGAGATCAACCCGCGGCTGGTGTACGCGAGCATATCCGGCTTCGGCGGCACGGGGCCGTACCGCAACCGGGGCGGCTTCGACCTGGTGGCGCAGGGGATGAGCGGCCTGATGTCGATCACCGGCTTTCCAGGCGGGCCGCCGGCCAAGGTGGGCGTGCCCATCACCGACATCGGCGCGGGCAGCTTCACCGCCTTCGGCATCCTGGCGGCGTACATTCACGCGCAGAAGACCGGCAAAGGCCAGCAGGTTGACGGATCGCTACTGGAGGCCGGCATCGCCTTCACGGTGTGGGAGTCGTCGGAGTACTTCGCCAACGGGGAGATCCCCGGGCCGCTGGGATCGGCCCACCGGGTCAACGCGCCTTACCAGGCCCTGCGCACCAAGGACGGCTACATCAACATCGGCGCCGCGTCGCAACCCACCTGGGAACAGTTCTGCCGGGCCATCGGGCAGGATGCCCTCATCGAGGACGAGCGATACCTGGAGCCCAACGACCGCAAGGCGCGGGAGGCGGAGCTGGCCGAGCTCCTGGAGGGCATCCTGGCGGAGCACACTACCGCCCACTGGATGGAGCAACTGGAGGCCGCCGGAGTGGTCGCCGGCCCGATCTACGACATGGAGCAGGTGTACAGCGACGAACAGGTGGTGGCCCGGGAGATGAAGGTCACGCTGGATGATCCGGAACTGGGCGAACTGAACCACATCGGGATACCGGTGAAGCTGTCGGAGACGCCGGGAAGCATTCGGCACCGGGGCCCCGCCCTGGGTCAGCACAGCCGCGAGATCCTGGCCGAGCACGGCTACAGCGCGGCGGAGATAGACGCGCTGGTGGAGGGGAAGGCCGTGGGGGCAGCGTAGCTGCGGGGGTTCCGGGTTCTGTTGCAGCGGGCATCCCATCATGGAATCATTTGGCCACCGAAGCCAACTTTCCCATGTATTCCAGTCCATTGAGGAGAACTGAGGTCCTTCATCAGATGTAAGTAAATCGACCCCGCGCAGGTGGCTGACGGGCGGTGCGAAGGCGCCGCCCGTTTTTTGTTGTAAGTCCGCTGCATCGCGTGTGCATTTCACGAGTTGCACAGACATTGCGTTGGGTGGCGACCCAATATTGCACGCATAACGCAATTCTGCGCGTGTTTATTGCGCATACCGGACTGCCATCAGTCCGTGATGGACTATTCGGGCTATAGCCCGTGTCGCTGGAGCCGGGGTTTTTGATCCTGGTCTCCATCGTCGCGGTTCTGGCCGCCCCCACGCGCAGAGGGAACGACACGCGCCGGCGGGCGACCCACGCGGAGGTGGAGACAATGGAAAGGCAACAAACAAGAACGGGCTCTCGCATCCCCAGGCTGGCGGCGTTAATGCTGGCGCTCACCGCTGTGGCAATCCTGACGGTGATCCCCAACGCGACGCCAATTGCGGCGGACCACGACGACCGACCCGGCCCCAAGGTTTACGTTGACTGTCCCAAGACGCACGTTGAAGAGGGCGATTCGGTGAAGGTGTACCTGGTACGGACGGACCTGAATGGCCACGAGAAGTACCAATTCGGAGGGTGGTGGCATACCCACGCGAAGAGCGCCGACAGATCCGATTACGCTCGCCTGGATGGGGTCTGGCACACCAGCACCGAGGCGGAGCGCATCGCCAATCGCATGGCTCTCACCATCCGCACGTACGAAGACAACCGGCTGGAAGGTGAAGAAACGTTCACCGTGCGGTTTTCGCCGCCCAGCATAGTTAAAGACCTGGACGATCCGCGGCGTGACGATCGATGCGACATCACCATCGTGGACGACGAGGCGCGCGTGACCGGCATCGACGTAATTTCGCGACCTGCCGCGGGGGATACCTACGGGCTGAAGGAGACCATCGAGTTCGCGGTCACCTTCAACCGCGAGGTGGAGGTGGAGGGCCGGCCGCTCATGGGGATCTGGGTCACCCCCGGGTGGAGGGCCGCCCGGTACGCCAGAGGCTCGGGGACCGACACCCTGGTGTTCGGGTACACCGTCCAGGAACGAGACCGGGACGGCAATGGCGTCAGCGTACCCAACGGCTACCATGACGGAAAGCGCTGGCACGGCTTCGGGCTGTCCAGCGTGATCAAGGTCAAAGACACGAACATCGGGGTCAGCCGCATATACCGGGGCATCGGCAACCAGTCGCGTCACCGGGCGGACGGTTCGATCCGCCGGGACGCCGTTGGCGTGCGGATCATTTCAACGCCGGAGAACGGGGTCGCCTACGACGCTGGCGAGGACATCGAGATCGAGATCGAGTACCAGGAGGCGGTGAGCGTGACCGGTCGGAAGGGCATCGCCATCCGGGTCGGTGACCGGGGGTCAGGACGGTCAACCTACCGCGCCGCGAGGTACGTCCGGGGCTCCGGCACCGACCGGATCGTGTACGCCTACACCGTGAAGCCCGGCGAACGGGATGACACTGGCATAAGCGTTGACCGGGGCGGCAGGAACTCAGGGTATACGCGCGACGGCAGTCTGCATTTCCAGTCCTCCGGCGACGAGGTCTCGGTCTACTACCCGTACCTGGGCGCTGACCCCAATCACAAGGTGTTTGCCAGGGACACCATCCCTCCCACCATCTCGTCCGTGGCCCTGGACTCGGACCCGGGTGACGACGGCACGTACGGGGTTGGGGACAAGGTCGAGGTGGCGGTGACCTTCGATGAGGGTATGGCAGTCACCGGATCGCCTCAGATTGAACTGGACGTGGGCGGCACGACGCGGTACGCCTCGTTCGATCGTGTGGACGATGAGGTCGTTTTCTTCGGCTACACCATAGCCGAGGGGGACACCGACGCCGACGGCATCTCGATTGCCGCGAACAAGCTGGGTCTGAACGGCGGGACCGTCGCCGACCTGGCCGGAAACCCGGCGGTCATCACGCACGACGCCGTACCGGCGGATACCGGCCACCTGGTGGACGGGGTGAGCCCGAAGTTCGTGAGCGCAACCACGCTCACCATTCCCGCCCAGGACGCCACGTATTTCACGCCGGCCATGCCCGAGCGCCCGGGAATACAAGTAACGTTGAGCGAAACCACCGACATATTCAAATGGATCCAGTGGCTGGATGCCCACCCGGACGTGGAACTGCAGCACTTCTACGATGAACTCTTCAACGTAACCGTGGACGGGTTCCCCGCCAAGGTCACCGGGCTCAGCGTGGGGGCGAACACCTTCACCATTCCCCTGCAACACGAAATCACGGTCGGTCAGGATGTGAAGGTGAGTTACGACAACAACTTCGCCCGGGATGGCCAAAAAGCCTTCGCCGATGCCACGGGCAACCCCGTCCTCCTGTTCACGGACCAGCCGGTGACCAACGCGTCCACAGCCACGGAAACCACCGCGGACACCGACGCTGACAGCATCGTGTTCAGCGTCGCCGAGGTGAACATGGCCGAGGGCAGCGCCGTCAACTACTCGGTGTCCCTGGCGACGCAACCCGACGCCGACGTGACCGTCACGCTCAGCATCGATCCGGCCGACAGTCACCTGACCGCCAGCGCAGCCAGCCTGGTGTTCACCACCGAAAATTGGAGCACCCCCCAGCCCGTGACGCTGACGGCGGCGGAAAACGCGACTACCAGCAAGTTCTGGTCGCTGGTGAACCATAGCGCCGCCGGCGGCCGCTACGACGACGAAACCCGCGGACTGCGGGTGGTGGTCGAGGACAACGACTAGCGGGACGCGCCCTCGTCCCGTTGCTTCAGGCGTCGCTGGGCGGTCGGCTGCGGTACTCCGTATCGTAGTCGACCGTCCAGCCCAGTTCCACCTGCCGGTCCAGGGGAACCGAGGCGGGGATGCGCGCGCCGGCCAGGGTCTGGCCGATGGCCTCCGCCGCTTCCAGGTCGGTGATGCGGTTGTCCGTCAGGCCCAGCAGATCGGAAAGGATGTGAGCGTTGTCTTCGCCCAGCATCGGGGCCGGTTTGCGGATGCTCACGTCGTTGCCGGACATTCGCCAGCCGCGGGTCAGGTATTCCCGGCGGCCCAGGCCGGTCTCCGGAGGGTGGTCGGCAGACTCGAAGTATCCCCGGTTCCGGAGGTGCGGGTCGCCCAGCATGTCCCGGCCATCCAGGACCGGCCCGGCAGGCACGCCAGCGCTTTGCAGGACGTTCATCACCTGGTATTTGGTGCGGGCTGAGGTCCACTGGGATATGATGGCGTCCAGCTCGTCCTGGTTGTCATGGCGCGTCAGCGGATCGGCGAAGCGAACATCGGATGCCAGTTCGGGCGAGCCGATGGCGTTGCAGAAAGCCCGCCAGTCGGTATCGTCACGCACGGCGATCACCGCCCACTGGTCGTTGCCCTGGCACGGATAGCAGCCGTGGGGCGACATCGACTCGTGGCGGTTGCCCAGGCGGCGGGTGCGGCGGCCGTTGAAGGCGTAGTCCAGGATGCCCTCGCCCAGGAAGGACGCGCCCACCTGGTACATGGCGAGGTCGATCCACATGCCCCGACCCGTCTTCGCCCGGTGGATCAGGCTGACCAGCACCGCCAGTTGCGCTGTCCAGCTGGCCAGGAAATCGGTGTAGGAATTGGCGATCTTGTTGGGCACGGTGCCCGGCGAGGTCCGGCCCGCGGCGTCCACGTCCAGGTAGCCCATGAACGCGCCGGTGCCGTGGGTCGGCTCCAGGGCGGTTGCCATCGCGCCGAAGTTGGTCCACGGTCCGGAATGGCCGTAGCCGGTGTTGGATACCATGATCAGGTCGGGGCGCACGGACTTCAGGTTGGGATAGTCGAGACCAAACCGGCGCATCACCCGGGGCGTGAAGTTCTCGAGCACCACGTCGGAAATCGAAACCAGCTCGCGCAGGACCTCCAGGGCGTCGTCGGAGCGCAGGTCGAGGGTCACGCTGAGCTTGCCGTGGTTCAGGGTCTGGAAGGTTCCGCCGCGTTCCCAGTAGAGCTCGCCCGGGTCGTTGTCGGGGTAGGGGCCGTTGAGGGTGCGGGTGGTGTCGACGAACTGGTTGTGGTGGGTGTCCACCTTGATGACCTCGGCGCCCAGGTCGGCCAGGTACGCGCCGCAGTAGGGCATGGCGAACACGCGGCTGAGGTCCACCACGCGGATGCCTTCCAGCGGCAGGGTGCGTCCCGGCGGCAGGGTGCGTTGCGGCATCGTCATATCGCCCCCAGGGCTCTGAGCTGGGCCAGTTCAGCAGAGGAGCAACCCAGCTCGTCGCCGTAGATTTCGGAGTTGTGCTGGCCCAGCAGCGGCGCGGGCAGGCGCACCTCGTAGTCCACGCCCGAGAGGCGCGGGCCCATGCCGGGATAGTCGGCCTCGCCGGCCGCGGGGTGGGACACGGTGCGGAAGAACTCCCGCTCGTGCAGGTGCGGGCAATCGTGGAGGTCGCCGGCGTCCTGGGCCATGCCGAACACCAGGCGACGCTCGCCGGAGGCCTGGTGCAGCGCCTTGCGGTCCCACTGGGCCAGCCCCTTGAGCAGCAGGTCGTGGATCTCCTCGCCGAACTCGATACGACCCGAACCCGACGCGAACCGCTCGTCCTGCAGCGCGGGTTCGCCGATCAGCTCGGCCACTGTGGACCACGGCTGCGAGCCCTGCACCGAGGGGATCACGTAGCCGTCACGGGCGGGCATCAGCTCCTCGAAGCCGGAGCCGCGGACCGGCCGGCGGCCCTTGATTGCGCCCATGTAGTTGTAGTAGGGCAGCGCCTGGACGAGATGCGACGCGAGGCATTCCACGGTGGAAACGTCGATGGCCTGGCCGTATCCGTTGAACATGCGCTGGAACAGGGCCGCCGAGGTCGCCACCGCGGCGTTGATGCCGGCCACGTAGAAGGACTGGTTCAGGGCGTTGCGCAGCGGCTCCTGGTCGGAGTCACCGGAGTGGTACATGAGGCCGCTGATCGCCGTGGTCACGATGTCGGTGGCGGCAAAATCGCGGTACGGGCCGGTCTGGCCGAAGGGCGTGATGGACGTGACGATCAGGTGGGGATACCGCTCGCCCAGAGCTTCAGGGTCCAAACACGATGGCCTGGCGTCGGGCGGGAGGTTTTCCACCAGCACGTCCGCCGATTCGAGCAGGCGGTCCAGCAGGCCGGCGCCAGAGGTCGTGTCCACGTCCAGGGTGACGCCGCGCTTGTTGGTGTTCAGGTACAGGAACGGGATGCTCTTCTCGGGATGGGGATCGTCGCCAACGAACGGCCCCATCCGTCGCGCCTCGTCGCCGGCCCCGGGCGGCTCGATCTTTATGACGTCGGCGCCATAATCCGCCAGCAGCCGGCCGCAGTACGGAGCGGACACGTATCCGCCCACCTCCAGCGCGCGCACGCCGTGGAGCGGCAGTCCCAGGGGCATGGCGGCCATCACCAGGCCTCCGCTTCCCATTCCACCGGCAGCGACTGGCCCCGCCGGGGCAGGACGACGGTGGCGGTGCCGGAGGCGGTCTGGTTGCCCCGGTCGTTCTGCAGGTTCACGGCGCAGTCCACCAGGCCGAACTCACCCTCCTCGCGCTTGCCGGTGATAATGCCGGCCGCGGTGATGGTATCGCCGGGGAAGTCCATGCCCCGGTGCTCCACGTAGAACCGCCGGAACCAGCCCTCGTCGCCGGCGAAGTCCAGCAGCAACTGACCCAGGTACTGGTTCTTCAGCGAGCCGTTCACGACCACGTTGGGCAGGCCCTGGTGCAACTGGGCGAAGGGCAGGTCCCAGTGGATGCGCGCGTAGTTGCCGTTGGCGGCGGCCCAGCGGATCAGATGGGTGGTGGTCATGGGGCCTTTGATCACCGGCGGCAGGCTGTCGCCAACCGACACGTCCTCGAAGTAACGCTGCTCGTTGCCCGCTGACTCGGGCTTGGGCAGGATCACCTCGGGATTGGGCGGTGCCACGTTCACGGTGGTCAGGTCGGTGGCAACCTGGGCGACGTCGGTGGGCTGCTCGCCGGCCGGCAGGGCGCGGTGGATGCTGACGCGGCGGGCGCGGCTGATCTCCGTATCGTGCTGGTCGGTCTGGATCTCCTCGCGGACGATGAAGACCAGCGCGCCGGAGCGGCCCTGCTTCTCGAAGATGTCCAGCATGCGGAACCGGCGGGTGATCCACGTGCCGACGCGCACCGGCGCCAGGAACTGCCAGTCGCTGCCGCCGTTGAGGCCGTAGCTGTTGAAGGGCAGCGGAACCTCGAAGTGCCACTCCTGGCCGGCGCCGAAGTATCCAATGGGCGGCGCGATGTCCTTCCAGGCGGCCAGCGGCGGGCACAGCAGGTTGCCGAAGCGGCTGCGCTCAGCGTAATCGGGGTCGACGTACAGCGGGTTGTAGTCCTCGATGGCGTCGGCCACGTCGTAGGCCATCTCGGCGCTGATGGGGAACCGGTTGCGCTCGGGCTCCGATTCCACGCCGATCAGGGCTTTGATTTCGTCGGTGATCAGGCTGCCGGGCATCTGCTGCTCCTTGTTGGCTCAAACTCGTATGGTCGCGCGAATTCTAGCCAAACACAGTGGATTGTACAAACGGCGCGGCGACCTCACGCGTACCCACCTCGCGATGGGGAATTGTCAGAATCAGGATTTTCGAGATTTAGGGATTATCAGGATTGGAACCGTTCCGTGATGCAGATCTCTCAATCCTGCATAATCGTGAAATCCTGTAAATCCTGATTCTGACGATCCGGCGTCGTTTCAATTCCGGGCCCGCTACAGCACCCGCAGGAGTTCCCGCAGCAGCAACGAGACGCTGCCCACCACGGTTACCCCGACAACCACGTATCGGAATACTTGCAGGCTGATGCGGCTGGCGATGACCGCCGCGACTCCGGTCCCACACAGCACCGCGATGCTGAGCACGCCGATGTTCTGCGCCGTAGTCAGCGGGATCAGGCCAGTCGCGAAGAACAGGATCAATGCCAGCGCCGACGCCAGGAAGAAGTAGAGGCCCAGCGTGGCCCGGATGGTGTCCCGCGACCAGTCCTGTTCAATGGAGTAAAGCCCCGCCAACGGCGCGCCCACGCCCAGCGTCGTGACCAGCAGCGTGGCGATGAACCCGCATACCGGCGCCGCCCAGCGACTGCGCGCTCCGGGCAGACGAATCTGGAACAGGCTCATCACGCCCAACGCCAGGATGACCACCACGATGGTCAGCCTGAGAACCACCGCATCGGCTCCGTGCAACAGGAGCACACCCAGCGGGACCGGCGGCAGGCCGGCGACCACGAAGGGCCAGGACTCCCGCAGATCCAGGTGCCGCCACGTCTGGATCACCGTGAGCCCGGTGGTGAGCACGACCACGGCGTTGACGATCACCACCGCATCCTGGGGCGGCAGGATGAACAGCATGAAGGGCATGGCCACCGTGCCCAGGCCGAAGCTGATGGTGCCCAGCACGATGGCGCCGAAGAACATCGCGGCCAGGCCGAGGGCGAGTTCCCAGCCGGTCAGCATGGGGCGGATACCTGACGAAATTACACCAGGGCGTGGGATTATCGGTGAAAGATTTCGACCGTCTCCGCCGCTGGTGATGTGCAATCGGTGCGCTGCGCATCCTGAGACAGAACTGTTTCAACAACCTCGCCCCGGCACGGCACCCATGGAGAATCAACTGTTGGAAACTATAAACTCGCTGATGGGCTCTTCTTCCAGGAAAAAGCCTTCGTCGGGTAGCAGGGAACCACGCTCGAGTGGTTCTTCCAGAGCAGTGAGGCTCAGCGCGTCCGAAAATGTGCCGGAGGCGACCGTAATGAACCGCTCATGTGGCGGGGACGCCAGTAATAACGTCCGCAAGTCAATCTCACCGCACCGGAACCGGCGCAAGTTGGACGGTGACACTCCGGTCACCAAATAGCGACCATGGTCACCTACAGTTCCGACCATAGTGCCCAAGTAATTGCCGCCAATCTCGTCGACAGCGGCGAAAATCTGGATTCCGTCGTAATAATCCAGAACGGCGATGGGGGTAACCGTTTTCATATTTGGACCGTCCCCAAGTCAGTATTGACCAGATAGCCCGCAAATGGCCACCAGGTACGATGCGCACCTCCGGTTTTCTCCATCTTGCCTGCGCCCAGGTTTAGATCAAGTTCACAAACGTGATAGCCTCGAAAGGTCGGAGTACGCTGACGATTTTCGGCACTACTGCGCCTGTTACAAACGGATAACCCGCTGGCTTTACATTCATTCTGTCCGAAATCATCTAACGGTCGGAGTGTTCGGTATGACCTGAAATCTTCGAGACTCGGGGGCTGAGTCTTGACCAATCGGTAGAGTCTCGTCGGCGCGGTGATTTCTTCAGCGTCGTCTGGCGGGCAGTCGGGAGGTAGTGATCCATAGTATGGCATTCTGGGTACGCGTTCCGGCACAGCAATTGTAGTCAAGCGAACAAATGGCGTCAAAGCAGGATTTCCAGACTGCCGAAACCCGCCGCCCAGCGAGCGCCAGCGCGAAACGCGATATACTCGCGGAACCTACAACGGTTTGGAAATCCGAGAGATCCCGCGCCGGGAACCCCACTCTCGAAAGATCAGGAGCTTGGCAATGGCAGTGAACGGTTCGACCGAAGTGCTGGACGGAGTGCGCATACTGGAGCTGGCCCGCTGGCAGGCGGCGCCCCGGGGCGGGTTGATCCTGCAGGACATGGGCGCCGAGGTGCTCAAGCTGGAGTGGCGCAAGGGCGCGGACCTGCGGAACTCCGGCCCCTTCGTGGGCGGCATGAGCGTCCAGTTCGCCGCGTACAACCGGGGCAAGAAGAGCGTCACCCTGAACATGCGGCACGACAAGGGCAAGGAGCTGTTCTTCCGGCTGCTGGAGGTCTCCGACGTGGTGCTGGAGAACTTCCGGCCGGGCACCATGGAGCAGATGGGGTTCAGCTACGAGGAGATGTGCAAGGTGAACCCCGGCATCATCCTGGCCTCGGTGTCCGGCTTCGGCCAGTACGGCCCCTACCGCGACCGCCAGTGCTTCGACCCCATCATCCAGGCCATGAGCGGGTTCGGCGACCAGACCGGCCGGGGCTTCGGCGAGCCGATCATGGGCAACGGGCCGGTGATGGACCGCACCGCCGCGCTGCACGCCGTCATCGGCATCCTCGGCGCGCTGCGCCATCGCGACCGCACCGGCGAGGGCCAGTGGCTGGAAGTGGCCATGCTTGACGGCGGCATCACGCTGGAGGAGGTCGCGCTGGCCATGTGCTACGACACTGGCACCAACGACTTCGTGAGGGTGGGCACCTTCCTGCGCTGCAAGGACGGCTGGGTCACCACCGGAGCGGCCCGGGCCGGCATGTGGGAGCGCATGCTCAGGGTGATGAAGTTCGACGAACTGGCCGAGGACCCGGAGTTCGCGGCCCCGATGTTTGCCACCGACATGGCGGAGATCCGCATGGAATTGCTGCGGGAGTGGTGTGAGGAACGGACGGTGCAGGAAGTGGAGGAGGCGTTGGTCGCCGCCGACATTCCCTTCGGCGCGGTCAAGTCCATTCCCGAGGTGCTGGCCGACAGCCACATGTGGGAGCGGGAGGTCATGATGGAGGCCGACGCCCATGACCCGCCCGGCAAGAAGGTGCTGGTGCCAGGTCCCACCATCATCAAGTTTTCCAAGACGCCCACGTCCGCCGGTCCGATCCCGAAGTACGGCGAGCACAACGGCCAGATCTACGGCGACCTGCTGGGCATGTCCGGGAAGCAGATGGAAGCGCTGGTCGAAGAAGGGGTGATCACGTGATCCGTCAGCGATACGGTCATTGCGAGCGCAGCGTGGCAATCTCGGTGGGTGACGACGTGTAATCCAGCAGCGAGATCGATACGTCGCTGCGCTCCTCGCGATGACAAACTCGAGGCTGGGGTGAGGTCTTCGGATTAACCGGGCAGCCCGAACACATCACGCCCCGGCCGACGGGCGTGGCGACTTTGGTCAGCGCAGTTCGATGAATGCCCCGTGATCGTCCTGGGAAAAGCGCAGCAACTCGTCGCGGCGAACCCGTAGCAGATCAGCGACAACCGCCGTTGGGCAGTTGCCCAGCCCGATGCGAACTACTTTGGGCGGGTGACCCAGCCGGGCGCCGATAGTCAGGTAATCGGCATCTTTGGTAACGATCACAAACCCGTTGGTTCGAGCGTATTCCGTTGGTTCGAGCGTATTCCCACACCAGAATATCGTCAGATTCCTCCAGTCCGATCTCATATACGTGTATGGAATCTGGATAGATGTCTTGCAGGATTGAAACCAGGCTTGGCGAAAGATTGTGGTCAATGAGCAGCCGCACTGCGGCACCTTTACTGGTAGTCGGACAGAGAAACGATGCGCTCCCTGCGGAGGGCATCGAACTCGTGGCAGGCCAGAATATCTTCCGGCGTCAGATACGGAAAATCGGCGAGAACCTCTTCTTCCGTCATCCCGCCGGCCAGGTAGCCCAACACGTCGTCAACGGTGATGCGCATGTTGCGGATGCAGGCTTGACCGCTGCGCTTGCCCGGTTCGATAGTGATCCTGTCGATGTAAGACGGTGGCATGATGTCAACCCTTTCCAGCGCGCCGGCCGCAGTTCCAGTTCAGTTTATCATGCGGTTGTGCCCGGTTCCGGGCGCATGACCGGGCACCCCGAACACATCGCGCCGCGACTGCCGGGAACGCAAGTGTGGTCGGGCGTGTACGACGCCGGCGTTTCCATGACGGAGGCGAGGGTTGGCGATTTGGGCGGCGGCAGGCTGACGCCGGCGGCCTCGGCGGCGCGGCGGTCCTGGGCCTCGCCGAACAGGTCCAGGCGCAGCTGGCGGCCGGACGGCGGACGCTGCCCCGGGAACACCACGTAGGGCCACGCCCGCTTGCGCACCACCCCCATGGCCTGCAGGTCGCGCCAGGTGTCGATGGTGTGCTGGCGGCGGTTCTGCAGTATCCGGTCGGCGGACACCGGCCCGATTCCGGGGATGCGCAGCAACTGGTCCCGTGACGCCGCGTTGAGATCGATGGGAAAGGCGTCCAGGTTCTCCATGGCGATGACCGTCTTCGGGTCCTGCTCCAGCGACAGGAACCCGGCGTGGTCGAAGGCCAAGCCGATCTCGTCGCTGGAGAACCGGTAGACGCGCCGCAGCCAGTCCATCTGGTACAGGCGGTGCTCCCGGCCGGCATGGACCGGCGGTTTCTCCTCCATAGGAGTGTGTGTCGCCGGACGGAAGGGCGGGTAGTACACCCGCTTCAGGTTCCAGTCGGTGTACATTTGGTCGACGCGACGGTAGATCTGCCGGTCCGATTCGTCGGCCGCTCCGACGACGAACTGGGTGGCCTGGCCGACTGCGCCGCCGCTGGAAGATGCCGTTAGCTCGTTGATCCAGGCCATGGGGTCGAGGATGTCCTTCTGCAGGTCCTTGTGCGGGCTGATGCGGCGCATCATGTCGGGCTCGGGCGTCTCGATATTCACCGACAGCCGGCTGCCCAGCCGGTGGGCGCGCTCCACCAGTTCGCGGCTGGCGCCGGGCATGACCTTCAGGTGGATGTAGCCGCGGAACCCGTGCTTCCTGCGGATGATCTCCACGGTCTCCACCATGCGCTGCGTTGTTTTCGTGCCGTCGCCGGCGATGCCGGAACTGAGGAACAGGCCGTCCACGGACAGACGGTTGTGCAGCTCCATGAAGGTGTCCGCCAGTTCCTCCCGCTTGAAGGCGTAGCGCTTGCGGGGCACGTAGATACTGTTGGGGCAATAGGCGCAGTCCATCTTGCAGAAGTCGGTGAACATCACCCGCAGCAGACTGATCTTCTTGCCGTTGGGCAGGCTGGACTTGTAGATGCCCGGCGTGGGGTTCTTGCGCGGGTCGGAGTAGGCGACGCGATTGGGTCCGCTGGTGGCGTAGCCGCTGGCGAACTTGCCTGAGCCGGCGTTGTCGGATCGACCAGCGCCCCCGGTCAGGATGTCGTCGGCGGCCACCATGCCGCCCAGGGTGCGCAGCTTGTCGTATCGGTCGGGCGAGGACTTGATAAGCATGGTCAGGCAACTCCTGTGGGCCATGGCATCAGTTGCCCGGCGATGTGGCGAACCGATGTTCCCATACGCCTGACGGCCCGGTCAACCGCTCGGTGTCATCGATTCGTCAGGATTGGGACACGCCTCAGGACCGCCGGGAGGTGTGTTACAATTTGTTCACATACAACGCCGCTTTTAAGGCAGTCCGGAGAGGCTGGCAAAGCGTGAGCGCACACTGAACCGGAGTCGGTTTACCGCAGGGTAACGCTCCGGGTTTTGACGCAACCCCGCTGGCCCGCCGGACGACGGCACACAGCAGGGGTTTTTCATTACCGCACGCAGTGACATCCGGCCGCCGGCCGGCATCGACGAGGCCGCCGCCTCAGGCCGGCAGATCATGGACGCCGACGAGATCCGGCGGGCGCTGACGCGCATGTTCCACGAGATCCTGGAGCGCAACCACGGCGCCGACGGCCTGCTGCTGGCCGGCATCCGCACCCGCGGCGTCCCCATCGCGGAGCGTCTTGCCCGGCACATCCGCGACTCCGAGGGCGTCGCTGTTCCGGTGGGGCATTTGGACATCAACCTCTATCGCGACGACCTGTCCGAGCGACCGCGATTGCGAGTCCGTCCCACCACCATGCCGGTGGACGTGACCGGGCGCACCGTGGTGCTGTGCGACGACGTGCTCTACACCGGGCGCACCGTCCGCGCCGGTATGGAGGCCATCAGCGACCTGGGCCGGCCCCTGCGCATCCAGCTGGCCGCGCTGGTGGACCGGGGCCACCGCGAGCTGCCCATACGCGCCGACTTCGTGGGCAAGAACATTCCCACCCGGCAGTCGGAACTGGTGCGCGTGCGCCTGGCCGAAACCGACGGCACCGACGACGTGTGCATCCTGGACCGGTGGGTGGACTGATGGCGACGACGCAAACTGTCGATACGACCCTGGCCTCCGGCCCGAACGCGCCCGTGGGCAGTCAGCGCCGGCACGTGCTGGACCTGGACGATTTCACGGCGGAGGAGATCACCGCCGTGCTTGACGACGCGGCGGCCATGCGCGAGGTGCTGTCCCGGGACGTCAAGAAGGTGCCCACCCTGCGCGGCAAGGTCGTCGTCACCCTGTTCTACGAGGCGAGCACGCGCACGCGCATCTCCTTCGAGGAAGCGGGCAAGATCCTCAGCGCCGACGTGATCAACATGACCGCCTCGGCCAGCAGCGTGGAGAAGGGCGAATCCCTGCTGAACACCGGCCTGACCCTGCAGGCCATGGGCGTCGACGCCATCGTGGTGCGGCACCCCCACTCCGGCGCGCCGCATTTCCTGGCCCGCAGCCTGGACAACGTGGCCGTGATCAACGCCGGCGACGGCGCGCACGCCCACCCGACCCAGGGCCTGCTGGACCTGTACACCGCCCGGGAGCACCTGGGCGATCTGGCCGGCCGCAAGGTCGTCATCGTGGGCGACGTGCTGCACAGCCGGGTGGCCCGCTCGGCGGTCTGGGGGTTCGCCAGGCTGGGGGCCAACGTGGTGCTCTGCGGTCCGCCCACGCTGTTGCCCGATCCCTTCACGCCGGCGGGCTGGGGTCCCGGGGGCAACGGGGCGCACAATCCGCTGGCCAACGTGCGGATACAGCCGGACCTGGACGCCGCCATCGAGGGGGCCGACCTGGTGATGGCGTTGCGGCTGCAACTGGAGCGGCAGAAGGTCGGGTTCTTCCCGAGCATGCGCGAGTACATTCGCCGCTGGCAGGTGAACGACGCGCGCATGGCCCGGGCCAATCCCGACGCCCTGCTGATGCACCCGGGGCCGATGAACGAGGGCATCGAGGTCAGCACCGCGCTGGCCCACGGCGAACGCTCCCTGATCGAAGAGCAGGTCACCAACGGTGTGGCGATCCGCATGGCGCTGCTGTACCAACTGGTGGGCTCCGGGCCGGGCGGCGACTGACGATGGCAGGCGCAAATAATTCTGAACCCATCCTGATCGCCGGCGGACGGATCATCGATCCCGCCAACGGCCGGAACGCCGTTGCCGATGTGCTGATCAACGATGGCGTGGTGCGCGAGGTTGCCGACCGCATTCCCGCCGAGTCCATTGGCGAGCATGGCCGGGTGATCGACGCTACGGGCATGGTGGTCTCGCCCGGGTTCATCGACATCCACGCACACCTGCGCGAACCCGGCTACGAGTACAAGGAGACCATCGTGACGGGAGCGGCCGCGGCCGCGCGCGGCGGGTTCACCACCATCTGTGCCATGCCCAACACCGACCCGGCGGTAGATAACGAGGCGGTGGTGGAGTTGGTCAATCGTCGCGCCGCCGACGCGGTGGTACGGGTGCGGGTCATCGGATGCGTCAGCCGCAACCGCGCCGGGCATGAGCTGGCCGACATGGAAGAGCTGGCCTCGGCGGGCGTGGTGGCCTTCAGCGACGACGGCGACCCGGTTTACGACGCCGGCCTGATGCGCCTGGCCCTGACCTACAGCCGGGACCTCGGCGCGCCCATCAGCAACCACTGCCAGGACCACGGGTTGTGTTCCGGCGGCGTCATGGCCGAGGGCTGGGTCAGCAGCCGTTTGGGTCTGGCCGGCATCCCCGCGGTGGCCGAGGAGGCCATGGTGGCGCGGGACATCGCGCTGGCCGAGCTCACCGGCGGCCGGCTCCACGTGGCCCATCTGAGCTCGGCAGGCAGCGTTTCCATGGTGCGCGAGGCCAAGGCTCGGGGCATCGCCGTGACCGCCGAGGTCTGCCCGCATCACCTGTGGCTGACCGACGAGTGGGCGTTGGGCGGCAAGGGCGACGCGGAGGCGACGGGCGCCATGGCCTACGACACGGCCACCAAGGTCTATCCGCCGCTGCGCAGCCACGTGGACGTGGCGGCCTGCCTCGCCGGCCTGGCCGACGGAACCATCGATTGCGTCGCCACCGACCACGCGCCCCACGAGCGGGCCAGCAAGGAGTGCACCTACAACGACGCGGCCTTCGGCATCAGCGTGCTGGAAACGGCCCTGGGCACCCTGATGGCGCCGGTACACCGGGGTTCGATCGACCTGACCACCATGATCCATCGGCTGACCGTCGGGCCGGCCCGGGTGCTGGGCGACGCCTTCGCACCGTATGCCTCGCTGGCGCCGGGAACGCCGGCTGACCTGGTGATTTTCGATCCCAACGCGCGCTGGACGGTGGACGTGAGCCGGTTCGCGTCCCTGGGCCGCAACACCCCGCTGGACGGCGTGGAACTGCAAGGACAGGTCGCGGCGACAATGGTCGCGGGCCGGATGGTATTTGAGGAGGAAACCCTGTTGAAGCAAGGAGCACACGCATGACCCGTCCGGTACACCTGGCGCTGGAAGACGGCTCCGTCTTCACCGGCGAGTCATTCGGCGCGGAGCGGGACGGTTGGGGCGAGGTGGTCTTCAACACCACCATGACCGGCTACCAGGAGGTGCTGACCGACCCGTCCTACGCGGGCCAGATGGTCGCGCTCACCTATCCGTTGGTGGGCAACTACGGCATCAATCGCCGGGACTTTGAATCCCGGCGAATTCAGGTTTCGGCCCTGATCGTGCGGCAGCACTGCGATCTGCCCAGCCACGCCTCCAGCGACATGACCCTGGACGCCTTCCTGTGGGAGTACAACATCCCCGGCATCAGCGGCGTGGACACGCGGGCGCTCACGCGTCGCCTGCGGACCCGGGGCGTCATGACCGGCCTGATCACCGCCGACGATCCGGACCGCGCCCGGCAACGGCTGGCCGAGATACCGCGCTACGACGACCTGGACCTGGTGAGCACGGTCACCACGCCGGGCGCGTACGCCTGGGACCACGGCGAGCAGGAGGGCTACCCGAAGTCGCCGCCGCCGGCCGGCGTGCGACGCATCCTGGTCACCGACGCGGGGGTCAAGTACAACATCCTGCGCCTGCTGCAGAGCCGCGGCTGCGAGGTGATCACCGTGCCCGCCTACACGCCGGCGGCCGATTTGCTGGCCATGCAGCCCAACGGCATCCTGCTGTCGCCCGGCCCGGGCGACCCTGAGCTATTGGGCAACATTGTGAGCAACCTTGGCCAGCTCATCGGCAAGGTTCCGATCATGGGCATCTGCCTGGGCCACCAGTTGGCCGCCCGCGCGCTGGGCGCCGGCACCTACAAGCTCAAGTTTGGCCACCGGGGCGGCAACCATCCCGTGAAGGACCTGCTCACGGAACGGGTGCACATCACCGCGCAGAACCACGGCTACGCCGTCTCGTCGGACAACCTGCCTCCCGGCCTCGAGGTGTCCCACATCAACCTGAACGACTACACCGTCGAGGGCCTGCGCCACCGGGAACTGCCCCTGTTCACCATTCAGTACCACTCCGAAGCCTCGCCCGGCCCCCAGGACAACGAGTACCTGTTCGACCGCTTCCTCGCGATGGTGGACGACGCCAGGCCGGCGGGGCGGCTGGTATAGCGTTAGATTTCGATTGCACTCAACCACATTGACTGGAGCATCCACCCAATGACCGGATTTACCGCCTTTCTGCTGGAGCAGGGCATCGAGACCCAGCTTCCCATCAGCCTGAACGAGACGCTGGGCCTGCTGGAAGAAACCGTGTCCACCTTCGCCCACGACGGACACGGCTACCTGCTGGCCGCAGTGACCCGCGGCCAACTGGGGGCCCGCTGGGAGTTGGCGGTCAAGGTGACGGATGCGGCCACCGGCCAACCCATCAGCGACGAGCCGGTGGGTTTCGTCCACGCCATTAACGCCGGGCCTGACGCCACGGACTTCGTCATACCGCCGCGCACTCCGGAGGGCGGCATCGACCTGGCCCACTTCGACGCCGAGGGAGCCTTCTTCGGCGCGTTCATCTTCCAGATGATCAACGCGCTCACCGAGCGCAACCTGATGGAGCTGCCCGGCTCCATGCCCCGTTTTTCCTGAACTTGCACATGCTTCGGAAAATTGTCGGTGCGTGGCGGCGCCGGTTCAGCCGGTGCCGCTGCACGGTCTGAACATGGCGGAAGATCTTCGAATAGCTCTGCAACGCGTAGCGTTGGCTGTCAAAAAAATGTTTGACATCGCTCCTTATGGCCGTGATCTTGGTATTATCTGGCCTGTTGCTAGAATGGATTATCAGCTTCTCGATAGAGACAGGCACGCAAACGCATCTGGTTGTCGGATTCGTGTTGGACGTAACTTTAGTAGGATGCGCCGTAGTGTGGGCTATCACCGGAGCGCTGATAGTAACTTGGGAAGCCGTGATATCCGCTAAATCGTTTTTGAACCGGTCAAGGGAATAGCGCGATGCGAGCCCAATTATCGAATCGGCTGGCAAGGTCGTTCCCACTCACCAAGTGGGTTTTGTTAGTGGCGGCTTTGTTCGGGTTGCTTCACGGTTCGACATACCTGGACGAATCCGCGGATTTGGCCACTGCCGTGGGCATCGTCGATTTCCTTTCGCTGGCCGTGGGACCTTGGATAGCAATCGGCCTCTGCCGGTTGTTGGCACAAGGCTATTCGGTTTGGATCAGGGCAATCGTTGACCGTGTTCAGACCATTCAGGCGAAGTATCCGGGCACCGAGTCGCTCGAAGAACCAGCGGATGGCAGCCCATCACGAGTGGGATTCATAGCTCGTGCCGTCGGGTACAGTTTCTATGTGACGGCCTTCTCCATCGGGGCAGCCTTGACTGGCGTTTTGATGGCAGCGATGAGATCACAGATTGAAGGCCTCAACTACGGCTACTATCCAATTGTGATTGGAGTGCATGTTGCCATCTTGGCCAGCACGGTCGTCGCACAGTGCGCCTACTTCGCCGTTGTGCACACCCGTATTGTAGCCATAGACCGCCAGGCACAGCAGAGCAGGGCAGCTGATTGTTCCCCTTCACCAGCGATCGGACCCCAGTTCCTGCGCAACAGTTTCGAGCGCACCGAGAATTTGGGCCGCCGGCTGATTGGAATACGGAACTTATCGGCAGAATGATCTCCCCCGAACCCGCTGCGCACGCGCCACGACTCAGTAAGGACACTGCATTGAGCGAAACTCCCCAACAACCCCGCAAGGTACTGGTTATCGGGTCCGGCCCCATCGTGATCGGGCAGGCCGCCGAGTTTGACTACGCCGGCACGCAGGCGTGCAAGGCCCTCCGCGAGGAAGGCGTGGAGGTGGTCCTGGTCAACTCGAACCCGGCCACCATCATGACGGACCAGGACGTTGCCGACCGCGTGTACATCGAACCGCTCACCGTCCCGGTGCTGGAGCGCATCATCGCCCACGAACGGCCGGACGGCGTGCTGCCCACCCTGGGCGGCCAGACCGGCCTGAACCTGGCCGTTTCCCTGGCCGACGCCGGAGTGCTGGACCGGTACAACGTGCGGCTGCTGGGTACGCCGCTTGACACCATCCGCAAGGCCGAGGACCGGGATTTCTTCCGCCAGTTTCTGACCGACATCGGCGAACCCATGCCGCCCAACCGCACGGTCTCCACCATGGAAGAGGCGATGGCCTACCGCGACGAAGTCGGCCTGCCCCTGGTGATCCGCCCGGCATACACCCTGGGCGGCACGGGCGGGGGCATTGCCGACACCGAGGAGGATTTCCTGACGATTGTCGAGAGCGGACTCGCGGCCAGCCCGATCAGCCAGGTGCTGCTGGAACGCTCCCTGGTGGGCTGGAAAGAGGTCGAATACGAGGTCATCCGCGACGGGGCCGACAACTGCATCACCGTGTGCAACATGGAGAACCTCGACCCCATGGGCGCACACACCGGCGACAGCATCGTCGTGGCGCCCAGCCAGACGCTGACCGACAAGGAGTACCAGATGCTCCGGACGGCCAGCCTGAAGATTATCCGGGGCCTGGGCATCGAGGGCGGATGCAACATCCAGCTGGCGTTGCGGCCGCATCCCGACGCCCTGCGCAACCGCCCCGGCGACTGGGACGCCGATTCGGACTACTACGTCATCGAGGTGAACCCCCGGGTCAGCCGCTCTTCTGCGCTGGCCAGCAAGGCGACGGGGTATCCCATCGCGCGGGTTTCGGCGAAGATCGCCGTGGGCCGCCGTCTCGACGATATCCCCAACGCGGTTACCGGCAGCACCGGGGCGGCCTTCGAGCCCGCCCTGGACTACTGCGTGGTCAAGATCCCCCGCTGGCCCTTCGACAAGTTCCCCGATGGAGATCGCACGGTTACCACGCAGATGAAAGCCACCGGGGAGGTCATGGCCATCGACCGCAGCTTCGAGGCCGGCCTGCAGAAGGCCACCCGCGCCCTGGAACAGCCCAATACCTCCCTGATGTGGGAACACCAGGACTGGCGGAGCCTCAACATCCGCGACGGCTACCAGCAACTCCTCGATGCGCTGCCCCTGGAACCCAACGATCTGCGGCTGTGGGCGCTCACGGCGGCCCTGCGCCGGGGGGTCACGCGCGACCAGTTGGTGGCCCACACCAGCATCGACCCGTGGTTCATCGCCGCGCTGGAGCGCATCGTGGACCAGGAACGGCGGCTACTGGGCAATCCGCTGACGCCCGCCAGCCTGCTCGCCTCCAAGCGGCTGGGGTTCTCGGATGCCGAGATTGCCACGCTGTCCGGATTGCTGCCCGAGCAGGCGCGGCAACTGCGGCTGCAGCACGGGATCAAGCCCGTCTTCAAGATGGTTGACACCTGCGCCGCCGAGTTCGAGGCGGCCACGCCCTACTACTACAGCGCCTACGACACCGAAAACGAGGCGCCGCCATTGGAAGGGCCCAAGGCCATCGTCATCGGCAGCGGCCCGATACGCATCGGGCAGGGCATCGAGTTCGACTACTGCAGCGTGCACGCGGCGTGGGCGCTCTCGCAGGAGGGGGTGGCCAGCATCATGGTCAACTCCAACCCCGAGACCGTGTCCACCGACTTCGATACCAGCGACCGCCTCTACTTCGAACCGCTGGACGAGGAGGCCGTCCGCGACATCATCGACAACGAGACGGTGGACGACAACCCGCCGCCCAGCCTGGTGCAGTTCGGCGGGCAGACCGCCATCAACCTGTCCCAGTCCCTGGCCGCCGCCGGGCTGCCCATCCTGGGCTCCAGCGCGGAGGCCATCGACATCGCCAGCGACCGGCAGAAGTTCGAGCGGTTCCTCGTGGACCTGGGCATCCCGCAACCGCCCGGCGCCACCGTGCAGTCGGTGGACCAGGCCCTGCGCGTCGCCCAGCGCATCGGTTACCCGGTGGTGGTGCGGCCCAGCTACGTGCTGGGCGGCCGCGCCATGGAAATCGTGCGCAACGCCACGGAACTGATCCGCTACCTGACCATTGCCACGGAGGTCACCCCGGAGCGCGAGGTGCTGGTGGACCACTACATGGAGGGCCGGGAGTGCGAGGTGGACGCCATCTGCGACGGCAAGCAGGTGCTCATCCCCGGCATCATGGAGCACGTGGAGCGGGCCGGCGTCCACAGCGGGGACTCCATGGCCATCTACCCGGGCCTGAACCTGACCGAGGAGGAAGTGGACACGCTGGTGGACTACACCACTCGCATCGGCCTGGCCCTGGGCGTGCGCGGGTTGATGAACATCCAGTTCGTGCTGCAGGGCGGCAACGCCTACCGCAGCCCCAGCGTCAGCCCCGCGCACGATGCGAACGACACCACCGTGTACGTGCTGGAGGTTAATCCCAGGGGCAGCCGCACCATACCGTTCATATCCAAGGTCACGGGGGTGCCCGTGGCCAACCTGGCGACCCGCGTCATGCTCAACGCCGAGCTCAAGGACATGGGCTACCAGGGCGGCCTCTGGCCCCGGCAGAAGCTGGTGGGCATCAAGGCGCCGGTGTTCTCAATGTCCAAGCTGGTGGGCGTGGACTGGTACATGGGGCCGGAGATGAAGTCCACCGGCGAGGTGATGGGCATCGACCGGGACTTCACCGGGGCGCTGACCAAGGCGCTGCAGGCGGCCAGCATCAACCTTTCCCCCGGGATGGGGGTGCTGCTGAGCATCTCCGACAACGCCAAGGCCGACTCGCTGCCGCTGATTCGCGGGCTGGCCGACGCCGGTTGCCGGCTGTACGCCACCGAGGGCACCGCGGCGATGATCACGGCAATGGACCTGCCCGTGACGACCATCACCAAGCGCATCGGGCAGGGTTCGCCGGACGTGCTGGACGTGATCAACGACGGCACGGTGGGCGCGGTGGTCAACACCCTGTCGGGAGACTCCTCGGTGATGCGGGACGGGTTCTACATCCGGCGGGCGGCGGTGGAGCGGCGCATACCCTGCTTCACGTCGCTGGATACCGCGCGGGCCGCCATGGAGAGCATGCTCACCGGGCTGGACAACTACAGCATCCTGACCACGGACGAATACCTGGCGATGTCCCGCTAGCCTGCGGGACTGCCGAACGGGCGGAACTGGCCGGCTACCAGTCCACGTCCACGCCGATTTCGAGTTCTTTGGCGCGGTCCAGGGCCAGCTTGGCGGCGGCGACGTCGGCCAGGCCGGTGCCCATCAGCTTGCAGTAGATGATCTCGTCCGCGCCGGTCCGGCCGGGGACGATGCCGGCCGCCACGTGGCGCACCTCGTGGAACTGGCTCCAGCGGACCAGTCCGCGATCAACCGCCGCGTTGATGTCGCCGCACTCCAGCGGGGCCTGATCCAGGGAGTCGACGAACCGGCCACCGGCTCTCGTCAGTACGGCGTCGTCCACCTCGAGGCTGGTCGGACGCGTCGGACCGGCTCCAATTACGGTGGCGCCTTCGGACAACCATTCGCCCTGTATTACCGGAGTGACTGCCGGGGCGATGCCGATGACAACCGCGCAGTCAGCAACGGCGTCCCGGTTGCTCTCGGCGGGGATCACCGGACGGCCCAGTTCCTCGGACATGCGCGCTGCGAATGCCTGACGACGTTCCGGGTTTCGGCTGTACGCGTAGATCTCACCAACGTCGCGCACGGCGCAGGCGGCGCGCAGTTGGTCTCCCGCCTGGTTGCCGGTGCCAACTATGCCGAGCCGGGGGACGTCGGCATTGGCGAGCAGGCCAAGGGCTGCTCCGGTGGTTGCTCCGGTGCGGAGTTGTCCCAGCCGGTTGGCCTGGGTGTAGAGGAGCAACGCCCCGGAAGTGGCGTCGTAGAGGCTCACCTGGAAGGAGTAACCGTTGCCGGTGAAGGTGAACGTCTTGACGCCGAACACGCCGTCATAGGACAGGCCGCCTCCCATGACCGCCAGATAACCACCGGGCACGTTTATCTTGCGCCGGGTCAGGTTGGCAGCCTCGCCACGCCCGTGGTTGGCCATCATCGACTCGATGGCCGGAAGCATTTCGGTCAGACCGACGCAGCGGTCCACATCGGCGTCGGTGAGAAAGCGTGCCATGGTCAGCGATAACAGTGCGGAGGGACGAGGCTACGTGAAGTAGAGCCGGTTCTTGCGGATGTATTCCCGCTGATTTGCGGGAACGGTGAACTCGTCGAAAATGGCCTGTACCGGGCAGACGGCCACGCAATAGGCGCAGTCAATGCAGTCGTCGGGGTTGATGTAGTACATCGGCGCGTCGTCATCGGAATGGATACAATCCACGGGACAAACATCGACGCAGGAGGCGTCCTTCACTCCCTCGCAAGGTTGTGTAATCACGAATGCCATCAGACTACCTCGGCCACGGGCGAGAAATCGCGTTTCGATGTCCGTCCAGGTGACGGCCGGCATCATCCGTCGACTGCCCGCTAGTGCGGCGTATTCTGCGGTTTCACCCAAGATTTTGTCAAGGCATACGGGCGGCATATTGCTATCACCGGCGGCGATACGTTTCGGGAGAATCCGAGCCCGCACGTGCGCCGCGGTCGGCCCGGTTTCATGCCCCCATCCGGCCGGGGCAGTCAGCATTCGGTGGGGCAGGCACGCCGGGCGTCGAACCGCCGGCGGATTCTGGTCAAGATGTCCCGGCGTGCGCCTCTACGCGTACCCGCTTTCCCTCAATTCGTCATTGTGAGCGACCCCGGGCAATCTCGTTGCCGGTGGGGTCTTCGCTTGCTCAGTGGGACCGCCGCGTCGCTCCCTTCCTCGCGCTGGCAGGCATTGCGCCCGTCCGGCGTGCGCCAAGTTGACAACGGTTATGGGATTGCATTATCTACCTCTTTGATATAATATATCGCTCATATTACGGAATCGCTTCGGCGTAACGCGCGCATCAGCAAGGTGTAGGGTCAATGGAACTGCGAGAGATCATCAGCTTTTACCATGTCGCCAGGCTGCGGAGCGTCTCCAAGGCGGCAAGAAAGCTGGAACTGGGGCAGCCCACGGTAACCACCCACCTCAGGAAGCTCGAGGGCGAATTCGGCATAACCCTCTTTGACCGCATCAAGCGCCCCATACAGCTCACCTCCGAGGGTACGCTGTTCTACGAGCTGGTGACGCCCATCGTCGAGTCCATCGATACCCTGAAAACGCAGATGGACTACTCCGAAGGGCGCGGCTCGTTCGTGGTCGGCGCGTATCCGGACATCGTTTCCTACCATCTGCCCAGGCCGATTCGCCAATTCCGTGCCCGGTACCCCGACGTGAGGATGCGCCTGGTGGCCCGCTCGTACGCCAACCTGATTCAGCTGGTGAAGTCGGGCGAGGTCGACCTTGCCCTGTGCTCCGCTCCGCCCACGGACGATCCGTCCCTGGAGTTCTCCCAACTGTTCGACTACAACGTGGTGCTGATCACCGAGCCGAGCCACGACCTGCTGCACCGCGATCCGGTGTCAATTGAGGACATGGCGAAGTTCCCGCTCATCCTGAACAGCCCTGAGAGCCTGAGCCGACGCCGGGTGGAGCAGAAACTCCGGGAGGGTAGCGTCAGCTACGACGTGGTCCTGGAGATGGACAACACGGAAATGATCAAGCGCTACGTGGCGATCGGCATGGGCATCGCCATCGTCAGCGACTTCACCCTGCATCCGGAGGACCACGACCGGCTGGCCGTGGTGCGCCTGGACCACATCTTCCCGTCGGCCAACATCGGGGTGTGCACCCTGCGGGGCAAGTTCCACGGGCGCGGCGTCCGCAACTTCATCAACACCCTGGCGGAGAATCTGTCGGGCTTCCACGCCGACCTGTGGGACTGGGACGTGGACCACGGCGGCGAGCCCAGGCGTGAGGCCATCGCCAACGCGACGCAGTAACCGGCGGCAGGAAATCGGGGTCAAAAGAGGGGCGGGCAACAGGCCCGCCCCAACTGTTGCCGGTTACGGTATCCGGTTGAGGAACTCGGCGCCGCCACGGGCGGCCCAGGCGTTCCACGAAGTCATCAGGAAGCGTGCGCCTTTCTCCACGTAGGATGCCACGTTGTCGTCGTTGACCAGGGTGCCGGCGGTGCGCCCGGCGCTGACGATGCGGGCGATGGCGTCGTCGATGGCCGACTGGACTTCCGGATGCCCGACGTTCCCGATGTGGCCCATGGTCTGGGACAGGTCGGTGGGCGCGACGAAGAACACGTCGATACCGTCGACTTTGAGGATGTCGTCCAGGTTGTCCAGCGCGGTGACCTCTTCAATCAGGACCACGACCATGGTCTGGTCGTTGGCGCGGTGAACGTAGTCGGGCACGCCGAAGGACTGCCGGCCGCCGAACATGCCGCGGTAGCCCAGCGGCGCGAATTTCGCCGCGCCCACCGCGGCCTCCGCTTCCTCGCGGGTGTTGACGTGGGGAAGCACTATCCCCATGGAACCCCGGTCCAGGGTACGGGTGATCAGCGCGGCGTCGTTGGCGTTGCAGCGCGTGATGGACGCCATGCCCCACAGGTCGCAGGCCCGGGTCATGTCGCCCAGGGCTTCCCAGTCCACCGGGCCGTGCTCACATTCCATCCACGCGGAGTCAAACCCGAGGGGGCCCAGAAAGTCGATGATCTCGCTGGTCATCAGGCCGGAGATGCAGGTGGCCGGCTGTCCCTGCCGCAACTTGTCCTTGACCCGGTTCGCACGTATCGCTACCACGGTAGATCCTCCTGAAAGGTCGGTTCGCGGCAGTATAGCAGCATCAAGACAGGTCAGCTGCGGTCTCCGGTGGGGATGGTAAAGACGGTGCGCCCGTCGGCGTCGTGGGTGTGGTTAGCCAGTCCCACCAGTATTGCGTTGGTCTGATGTACAGCGGCGGTCAGGGCGTCAATTTTGGCGTCCAGGGCGTCAGTCTTGGCGTCAATTTTGGCGTCCAGGGCGTCAGTCTTGGCGTCAATTTTGGCGTCCAGGGCGTCGATCTTGACGTCAATCTTCGCGTCCAGGGCGTCGATCTTGGCGTCCAGGGCGTCAATCTTGGCCTCTTGGCTGTCAACTTGTCTGACGAGCCCTCCCAACAAGAAGCCGCCACGCACCAACAGCACAATCACGGTGATGGCAAGGCCGGCTCCCGTGAGCGCAAGGCCCGCTCCGGCAATGGCGATGGTGATAGCAGGGATGGTCATCAGGTACTCCCCCGGCGTTGGCCTCGGTTCGCGTTCGCTTTAGCGTGGCAGGACCGGCTACTGTTTCACCTCGTATCCGCGCGGGGTGACCATGCGCCCGTTGTGGACGTAGGTGTTTGAATTCCCGATCACGACGGTGGTGAACATATCCACGCCCAGAGTTTCTCCGTCGAGGCCGCCCAGGTCGGCAAGGCCCACCGCCTGCTCCGGCCGGTAGGCGTGGCGGACGATGCCCACCGGGGTGCCGGGAGCCCGGTGTTCCAGGAAAATCTCCCGCGCCTCGGCCAGTTGGCTGGTGCGCCGCCGGCTGCGGGGATTGTACAGCGCGGCCACAAAGTCGCCGGCGGCCGCAGCCTCCAGCCGGCGCTGAATCTGCTCCCACGGAGTGAGCAGGTTGCTGAGGCTGATGGCGCAGAAGTCCTGCATCAGGGGAGAACCCAGCAGCGCGGCCGCCGATTGCAGGGCGGACACTCCGGGGACCGACTCCACGGCGGGGTTGGCGCCATCCCAATCGCGGTCGGTGAGCACGCGGTACACCGGGCCGGCCATGCCGTAGATCCCGGCGTCGCCCGACGAGACCACGGCAACGGTTTTGCCCGAGTACGCGATGTCCACCGCCAGCGCGGCGCGCTCCAATTCCTGACCCAACTCCATGCCGTGCAGCGTTTTTCCGGATGCCGGCTCCGCCACCTGCTCGATGTAGTAGCGGTAGCCGACCAGTTCATCGCTGTCGTCAATAGCGGCAGCGGCGGCCGGCGTCAAATGGAGGGCATCGCCGGGCCCGAGACCTACGAGGTAGAGTTTGCCAGTGTTCACGAGCACTCCCGGTCGTAATTATTCGATGACATCGCCAACCGGCGCGACAATTGGCCGGTGCCTACGGACGGTTCGAGATGTGCAGCAAATTTCTGACAAAATCGACACCGACGCGGATTTCATACGCCAGTTCGGCATCGCTCAGCCGACCGGTGTAAAAGTTGTCGTGCAATCTCCGCTGTGTTGAGCGCAAGCCGTCGCGCAAATAGTGTTGCACTTGCCGGCCGATGGGCAATTGGTCAATAACGTGCAACAGTTCCCGTCTCGTGCGCGGCTGTCGGTGGGGGACGTCCGGATGCCGTTCGGCGGCGGCCAATCCGTGGCAAGCGGCGCCCCATATCAATTCACTAGCGGCCAATGCAGTTCGGGAAGGCTGCGCCAACGTCTCGGCAGTCTCAACAAGCATTTGCGATATGGCGGCGTGTCGGGCGCCGTTCATACCGACTTACCCTCCTTCAGTTGGAGGTGCAGTGAGTCGATCCACCATTGCACTGAGTCGAGATATGCGGCGTACTCGTCAGGCTCCCACAGGAGTTCGGTGTGCACCAACTCATGGAGGTCTTCATTGTGCTCACGGAACGAGTCGGCTGTTCCGAATGCCAGGTAATTTCTATGGCGAGCCACGCCGTCCTGTCGTTCTGCTACGCCGTCCAGATGTTTGGCAACCTGCCGGGCTTCTTCCCGGTTACGGCAGGGCAAACCATGCTGCACCGCGACGGCGGACAGCGCTGCCATGGCGGCCTGCCACACCAGACCGGAGCCCTTGTGAAAATTACCCAAGGATATTTGCCGCTCTGCCTCCGCCAGCAATGCCTTGCCGGGCAGCGCGGTTACCAATTGGTTCATCGCCGTTTCCCTTAGACTTTCCCGCCATCCGGCGAGATACGCGCTATTGCTATGGTAGCACGGTCGGATTTGGCGCGGGGCACGATGACTCCCTGCGCTCCCGAGGCCAGCATTGCGGCCGGCTCGGCCACGCCGAACACTCCCAGCAGGTCCCGCGCTGCAGATGGCGTCGGCTGATGGAGACCTGGTGCGCCGTGTCCAATGGAATCTGCGTCCGCCACCGCATTCAACCGGGGGGCATCGAACGTTTCGATGGGCACGGAAAGGGATTTTGACAGGGCGATAATGCCGGCTTCGTCGGCCTTGATGTCCACAGTGGCGATCTTGGCGAGGCTCATCGCGGCAAGGCCGTGCTCTTCCAGGGTGTGGAGTAGCAATCCGCGCAGGTGGTCTTCCGGAACTCCACGCCGGCAGCCCACTCCGGCCACCAGCGTGGGTGGGCGGTAGGTAACCAGAGGACGGCCCACATCCAGCGCAAACAGCCGGTCTGAGACAATGAGTGCAGCCGAGTACCTGGAATCCCGCACGCCGGACATGTGCGTCACGGTACGAATGTTTTCCGATAGCGTGGTGTCATCGGGCCATGAGGCCCCGGTAGTGGGGTCGATCCACAGTGCTACGAGGTCACCGTTAACCACGGCGGCGGCGGTTCGGGTCAAGTTGGTCGAGGTTGCTTCAACTCGCCATCCCGCGTCCCGTCCCACCAGGTCGATGGGCGTCACCGCCAGGGTATCGGACGCAGAGGTGACGATAGGCTGGCCTCCAATGGCATCCGCTACCCGGTGGGCCAGGGCGTCCGCGCCGCCGACGTGTCCGGACAGTACGCTCACGGCATAACGCCCGGCCTCGTCCACACATACCACCGCCGGGTCCTGCGTTTTGCTTCCCAGAACCGGGGCCAGCAGTCGCACGGCCGCGCCCACGGGCAGGAAAACCACCAGTTCACGATGTCGGGCAAAAGCGCCCTGGATAACCGGCCGCAGGGGAAAGTCGTAGATCTGCCTCCCGTTGCCGTCGCCGTCGCCTGGATCGTCACCTGCGCTCCGCCGCTCCAGGTAAAGGGTGGCGTTGGGCAGCGACGATGCGAGACGCCGCGCCAGGGCAGCCCCCGGACGGGAAACCGCGACGATGGCGGTCTGGGTTGGGGCAACGTCCGGGTCGGGCATGGCTCTGACCGTTTAGTCGTCTCCGGGGGACGTGTGGACCGCGCGTTCCGGCTGCACTTCGTACCCGCCGGCCTCGTAGAGATCGGTCCGATCCGCGGCCGCGTGGTCGCCCTGTCCGGCGCGGCGATAGAGGTGAGTGTACTCGTCGGAATAGAGGTGGGACACGGCCACCCGCTCGTCGGACTCGGGGTCCAGCAGGTTGGGGTCCACCGCCTTGCCGACGATGATCAGGGCCTGCAGGGTGATCTTGGCGTCGCGCACCTTCTGGGCGATGTCGGTGAGGGTCCCGCGAATGATCTGCTGGTCCGGCCAGCCAACGCGGTACGCCACGGCCACCGGCGTGTCGGCGGGGTAGCCCGCTTCCTGGAGTTGGTTGGCGATCCGGAACATGCGGGTGACGCTGAGGAAAATCACGAGGGTGCTGCCGTGGCGGGCCAGGCCGACCAGGTCCTCGCCCTCGGGCATGGGTACGCGTCCCTCGGCGCGGGTCATGATCACCGTCTGGGAGACCTCGGGCACGGTCAGTTCGGACTTGAGCACCGCGGCGGCGGCAAACGCGGCGCTGACCCCGGGGATTATCTCGTAGTCCACCTCTTCGCGTTCCAGGATCCGCATCTGCTCCAGGGTCGCGCCGTACAGCGACGGATCGCCGCTCTGGATGCGGGCCACGGTCTTGCCCTCGGCCACGGCCTGCAGGGTTACCTGCATGATTTCCGGCAGCGCCATGTCCTTGCTGCCGTACACCTTGGCCCCGGGCTTGGCGTAACCGGCGATCTCTTCCGGCACCAGCGAGTCGGCGTAGATGATCACATCCGCGTCGTCGATGATCCGCTTGGCCTTGAGGGTCAGCAGCTCGGGGTCTCCCGGGCCGGCGCCGATGATGTAGACCTTGCCGTCGTTCGCCATGTGGATAGCCTCCGTGCGTGTTCTTTAGACTGCCGGTTAGGGCGTACCGTGCCTGGCACAATAGTATCCGCGCGACGCTTTCGCACGGCATCCCGGTTGGACGCACTTGCTCTCGTCCATGGCAGGCTCTATGGAGTCGCCAAATCGCATGTTCCAGGTGTGACGGGATGGCCCTTGATCTACAACCTGCACGAACTGGCCCGTCACGTTGCGACCGTTGTGCAGCACCGGAACGATCATGCCGTGGCGGAATGCGAAGTGAAACTGCTCGCCGGTGCCGTCCCCCAATTCATAATTCTCTTCGCATATAAAACAATCCTTCAGCATTTTGATATTACCTCGCAAGAATGAAATGTAAGGTCACGGGTAAAGATTTATCGCCGAATAATAAGCAGGGAGAAGTAGTCGAGGTCCTCGGCGGACAGTTCCTGGATGTTTCGTACCACGCGCTCGCTTTCCGTGGTGGCCCGGCGCACGTAGATGGTGCGGCCGGACAGGCCCAGGCGCTCAAGGTTAGCCAGCGCGTCCAGCAGGGTCCGGTTGACCTTCATCAGGACGATGGTGTCGTAGAGGGCGATGGCCTCTCGCAGATCGTCGATACCGTACACCGCCGGCAGGATGGCCAGACGTTGTCCGTGGTGGACCAACGGCGCCGCCGCCGAAGCGGCCGCCGCCATCACCGACGACACTCCCGGCACCACCTCGACCTGAAGGTGCGGGTACTCTTCCTGGATCGTTTCGAGCACGTAGGCGAAGGTGCTGTACAGCATCGGGTCGCCTTCGGTGATAAAGGCGACGTCCCGTCCCGCTTCCAGGTGAACGGCGAGGTCCCGGGCGGCGCCGCGCCAGACCTCTCCGGCCGCGTCCTCGTCGTTGGTGGGGAACTTGGCCCGCACCACTTCCTGCCGCTCCTCGTCGATGATGCCCTTGATGATGGTGTAGGCGTAGCTCTCGGAACTGATCCCGGCCTGGGGCACCCAGATGACGGGGACGGATTGCAGCACCCGCTGCGCCTTCACGGTCAGCAGTTCCGGATCTCCAGGGCCGACGCCAACGCCATAGAGGCGTCCTGTTGCGGAGGCGGTGGTCATTGCTTCTGTCCCCATACTATGAACACCGGGTTCATGGCTTCGAGCCGCAGCGCGCCGTCGGGCAACTCCCGGCCGCGGGCCGCGGATACAACGGTCATTTCAGGCGACATCCCCGCGTGTCGCAAGGCGCCGTACGTGGCGTTGGCCCGCTCCATGACGGCGAAATTGGCAACCACGCGCCCTGCGGGTCTCAAACGGGCGAGCACCGTGTCCAGTATCTCCGGCATGGCAGTTCCGCCGCCTCCGATGAACACCGCGTCGGGGTCGGGCAGTTCGCCCAGAGCATCAGGCGCCGCGCCGATAACCACCGAGACGCGACCATCGCCGTAGCGGGCCACGTTGTTACGGAGCAGGTCCGCGCTGTCGGCGTCCTTGTCGATGGCGTAGACGCAGCCGTGGTGGGCGATGCGCGCGGCCTCCACGGCGACGGAACCGGTACCCGCGCCGATGTCCCAGACCAGGCTGTCGGGACGCAGTTGCAGGGCGTACAGGCTCACCGCCCGCACCTCGGACTTGGTGATCTGCCCGCGCAACGGACGGCGCTGCTCCAACGCGTCGTCGGACAGCCCCAACGCCCGACCGGCTCCCGGCGGGGACTCCACCCGAGAGTCAGCCCTGACCATCGACCACCACTGTCGACCTGGGCCGCATGGGGATGCCGTCCGGGGATGTGCTCGCGGATCCCAGCAGGTTGCCTTCAAAGTCGAAGCACAGGGCGTCGACGATGATCGCGTCACCGCCGTCTCCCAGGTATTTCTGAGCCTCCGAGCACACCATCCGGCACATCAGGGGGAACACTCCCATGACGTCGTGCTCCTGGGCCAGTTCCTGGAAGTGCCGGCCGCTGGCGGCGTCGGCCATCTCGGCCTGCAGCTCGGCGGAGGCTCCGCACTGTCCGGCGAGGCCGGCGAGAAACTCGGTGTCCACCTGATTGCCCGCGACGTGGGTAACGAAATAGCCCATGGCCATCTTGGAGAACTTGCCCACCATGCCCACGTGGGCCACCCGCTTGATGCCCTTGTTGACGCACCGCTTCATGGACGGGCCGGAGAAGATGCCGGCCTCGATGTAGGCCATGTCCGGCAGGTCCAGCAATTGCCGCGTGTATTCCTCGCTGCGGGTGCCGGTGGATAGCACCAGGTGGTCCAGCCCGTTGGCGGAGGCCACGTCGATGGCCAAATGGACGCTGGCCCGCCACGCCGCCGTGCTGAAGGGCTGCACGACGCCGGTGCTGCCCAGGATGCTGATGCCGTTCAGGACGCCCAGCCGGGCGTTGGTGGTCTGCTTGGCGATCTCCTCGCCGTTGGGTACCGAGACGCGGGCGCGGACGCCGGTTTCGGCCGGCCAGCCGCATTCCTCCAGACCTTCGGCCACGGCGTCGGCCATCATGCGGCGGGGCACCCGCGTCACGGCCGGCTCACCGACCTCGATGCCGGTGCCGGGCCGGGTGACCGTGCCCACGCCCGGGCCGCCGGTGATCTGGAGGCCCTTGTTGCCGTCGGGCAGCCGCCACACGCCCACCACGATTTCCGCGCCGTGGGTCACGTCGGGGTCGTCGCCGCCGTCCTTGATGGCGGAGCAGCGGACGCCCTCCGAGGGTTCCATGGGCCAGCTGTTGTGCACCGTCAGGGTGGCCCGTCCGGTTCCGCCGGGCAGCGGCACGGACACCTCCTCGGGAGCCCTGCCGGACAGCATCAGGATCACCGCCGCCTTGGCTGCCGCCGCGGCGGTGGTGCCGGTGGTGTAGCCGGTCCGCATCCCGCGAGGGTCGCGCTTGGTGGGGCGCGAGTAATCGCTTTCAGGCCGTTCGGCGTCGTTGTTCGGGGCTGCGTCGGGCATAGTGTTCACTGTAGTATTCTACCGCTTCCGAAGAGAAGAGCGATTTTGCCGGTCAGCTCTCTGATTCCAGCCGGCGCATCCGTGCCCGCAGTCGTTCGTTTTCCGCCAGCAATTCGGCTTTCCTGGCCTCGTAAGCAGCCTGCTGGGCCTCGTATGTCGCGCGCTCCTGACGCCAGTTCTCCAGGTAGGTTCCGGTGGCCGGGTCATAGAAGCGGGGCCAGCCCTCGTCCCAGCACAGGTACAACTCCATGAGTTCGCTGTACCCCTTCAGGATGCCGTCGGGTTCAGTGGTCAGTTCCACCGGATGGTACGCGCCTTCGCGCAGAACCCACCCGGACATCGGTTCCCCGTGATGCTCCCCGCCGCTGGGGTCGAACCGCCAATATTCGAGGATGCCGACGGTGGCATATACCCGATGCTTGGCGATGGTATCTTCGGAACCGGTGCTCTCCGAACCCACTTCCAGGGCCAGGTCGGGCGGCTTGCCCGCCTCCCAGGGGAGGTAGATCCGGCGGCGACGGATGGCGCTCTGGTCCACTCCGAAGGCCAGGTAGATGTCCGGCTGACGGCGCACGTTCAGGTTGGTCGGGTCGTAGCAGAGGATGGTATTGCTGCTGAGGAACACATCCGGCCGAGACATGAAGTCGGTGAACCTGCTGTGCATTATGCCGAGGATTTCATTTACGATGAATTCCTGCTCCATGGCTTCCGGCATCGGTTCCGGTTCGTCCGGGTTGTATTCCAGAGCGGCGTAGTCGATGTCGCCCTTCCTGACGTAGGGCAACATGGTGAATGTAGACGCTGTGGTGGTCATGGCAGACCTTCCCCGAACCCGTGATGATGCCTCTTCGATGGTATCACACCGGAATCTCAGGCCGCCCGAGCCTGCGCCTCGCGTACGCGGTCGCGGGCCACCGAAACCAACCGGTCGTCCACTCCGAGCGGCGGCGCCACCGACATGGGGATATCAGGGTAGGCTTCCTGGAGCCGGTGCATGGTTCCCAGCACGTTGCGGCGCAAAATCATTCCGGGAAAGAACACATAGGGTACGCAGATGATGCTGCCGACCCCTCTCTCGTTGACCAGCGCGGCGGCGGCATGTTCCATGGTTGGATCACCGTAATGGGACTGGGCCACTTCCACGGCGTACCCCCGGCCCAGGTCGCGCTCGACCCAGCCGCCTAGTTCTTTCAGCCAGAGGCAATCATCGTACCGGGTCTGGGTGCCGGCCTTGACCAGTAATATACCCACCGACCCACTGTCGGCCGGCTCTCGCACCGCCCGGGGCAGGGCCGCGATGCGCTCGCGCACCAACTCTGCGATGCGGATGTCCGCGCCCAGGCCGTCGGCCAGCCGCAATTCCACGCCGGGCGATTTGGCGGCGATGTCTTCCAGGACCTCATCCATTTCGAGGGTGGCGTGCTTGCCGTTGCCCAGCAGGTAGGGGGCGATGACCACTCGGTTCAGACCCGCGTCGGCCAGGATGGAAACGGCTTCCGGCGGATGCGGCGGGAGAAACTCCAGGCACGAGACGATGACCTGCTCCGCGTCGTCGGACAGAGAATCGGCCAGGCGGCTGGCCGCCTCCCGCAGGCCGACCGGCGTGTTGGGACAGCCCAGGCACCACGCCGGGAACCGGGGGCCGTCAGCCGCCCAGGCGCAGGAGCACTCGTCACGGCTCGCCCCGCGCTGGCTGCCGTGGCACAGCAGCACCACGCCCCAACCTCCGGATCCGTTGTTGGTATGGTCGGCATCGGGCATGGCGGCTCAGTCCTCCAGCAGGTCAAGCAGGGCGTTCACGGTGGCAGCAGCGGCTGAGCTCCCCCCGCGTCGTCCCAGGATGGTGATATGCGGCACGTCTCGCGCGGCCAGTTCGGCCTTCGATTCGGGGCAGGCCACGAAACCAACGGGCATCCCGATGACGGCAGCCGGAGACACCTGGCCGGCGTCGATCAGGTCCAGCAGGGCCAGCAGGGCGGTCGGCGCGTTGCCGATTGCCAGCACCGCCCCGTCCATCTGCGGCGCGAGTTCGCGCACGGCCGCTACGCTGCGGGTGGTGCCTTCACGGCGGGCGCGTTCGGCGACCTCGGGGGCGTCGATGAGGCACGCCGTCTCCACCCCGCGTCGGGCCAGCGCGGCCCGGGAGATGCCCACCTGCACCATGCGCACGTCGGTGACCACGCGCCGCGCTTCCCGCAGCGAGGCCAGCGCCACGTCCACGGCGCCGTCGCTGAAGCGAACGTCGGCGGCGATCTCCGGATCGCCCTCGGCGCGGACGATGCGGTGCAGCACGTAGCGCTCCGCTTCGGGCAGACCGGCCGCGTCAGCATCGCCGCGCAGGCTGTCGGCCACCATGACCAGGCTCTGCCGGTCAATCTCCTCGGGGAGCAGGGCGTATTTTTCAACGAGGGTCATGACGTTTCTACCCGCCGGGACACGGAGTCAGCGATGGATTAGTTCGATGGGCACAAGGCGCTGGTTGGCTTCGTCAGTGTTGAGGACAAATCCGCGCACCGTCCAGTTGCCGAGCACCGGCTCGCTGTCGTCTGCGCCGTAAATGGCGCTGTGGAGATAGTCATGGCCTTCGATGCGGAGCTTGACTTCGCCTACGTGTATGTCCGGGCGTGGCGTCAGCTTGTGCGCCTCAACATCCACATCGTAAAACATCTCTAAGGGCCATCCCCAAGGCATGGGGTCCGAAGGTTCAGGCTCCCAACCCAATTCACGCAATAAGCCGCCTGGTAATCTAGTGTACTCGGCTCCAGTGTTGGCCTTCATCCGCAATGTTTTCACGTTGGAGCCGTCTTTGGCGCAAACACCGACGTTAACGTAAAACTCGCTCATCATCGTCCCTCCGGTGATGACGTCACTAGTCAGGCGCGACGCGGATTAGACGGTGATTAACCGGATCAACCCCTAGCGAGAGCCGTTGCAAGGTCTCTACTCCCAGCAGATGGATGTCGTTCGATTCTCCAAACACGAACCATTCCATGCTGTCCACATCTCCGAGCCGTACCTTGACCATTCCAACTTGAACGAGACCCCGCGAACCGTCGGCGAGTTGATAGCCGCGTGGCTCTTCAGTCGCTTCCCATCCGAGAGCACGCAATGTATTCGCCGGCATTTGGCAATAGTCCGCCCCGGTATCCACTTTTACCGGGGCATTGAGTATAGCGGAATCATCGGCGGACCAAATCCCTAACCAGACGTTGACTCGGCCCACAACGCTCTCCCGTCACCCCACCACCACGTTGACCAGCCGGCCGGGGACGTACACCACGTTGCGCACGGTCTTGCCGTCGATGTGAGACTGGACCCGGGGGCTTTCCAGCGCGCGCTCACGGGCGTCGTCGTCGCCGATGCTGGCCGGGACCGTGATGCGGTCGCGCAGCCGGCCGTTGACCTGCACCACCAGGGTCAGCTCGTCCTCGGCGGCAAGTTCTTCGTCCCAGCTGGGGAAGGGCTGCCGGTGGATGCTGTAGCCGTGGCCGGTGCGCTCCCACCATTCTTCCGCCACGTGGGGCGCCATGGGGGCGAGCATGAGCAGGAACTTCTCGATGCAGTCGCGCCAGGTGGCACCGTCCACGGACCCGTCGTTCCACACCCGGCTCAGGTGGTTCACCAGCTCCATCAGCGAGGCGATGGTGGTGTTGAACTTGAACTTGTCCAGGTCCTCGTAGCACTTGCGGATGGTCTGGTGCAGGATGCGCTGGGTTTCGCGCACGGCATCGGCGTCGGTATCCATGCCGTCCAACTGGGAAGGGTCGTGCTCCACCAGCGTCCAGGCCCGGTTGAGCCAACGGACGATGCCGTTGATGCCTTCGTCGCTCCACGGGCCGCCCTGGTCCCAGGGGCCGATGAACATGAGGAAGCAGCGCACCGCGTCGGCGCCGACCTGCCCGACCACGTCGTCGGGGTTGACCACGTTGCCGCGGCTCTTGCTCATCTTCTCATGGTCGCTGCCGAGGATGACGCCCTGGTTGAACAGCCGCAGGAACGGTTCGTCGATGTCGAGCATGCCCATGTCGCGCAGCGACTTGATGAAGAACCGGCTGTAGAGCAGGTGCATCACCGCGTGTTCCGCCCCGCCGGTGTACTGCTGCACGGGCATCCAGTCGGCGGCCAGCCCGGGCTCGTAGGGCCCGCCGTCGTACTGCGGGGTGCAGTAGCGGAGCATGTACCAAGACGAGTCCATGAAGGTGTCCATGGTGTCGGTTTCGCGACGGCCGGGGCCCCCGCACTTCGGGCACACCGTGTTCACAAAGGAGTCGTTGATGGCCAGGGGCGATTCGCCCGTGGGACGGAACTCCGCGTCCTCGGGCAGGAGCACGGGCAGGTCCGCCTCCGGCACCGGCTGGACGCCGCACCGGTCGCAATAGACCATGGGAATGGGCGTGCCCCAGTAGCGCTGGCGGGAGATCAGCCAGTCGCGCAGGCGGTAGGTGACGGCGCGGCGCCCCCAGCCTCTCCGCTCAACGTCGTTGGCGATGGCCTCCATGCCCTCCTCGTTGGTCATGCCCTCGTAGGCGCCGGAGTTGGTCATGAAACCGTCGCCGATGAAGGCTTCGCTGAGTTCGCGGCCGTCCCAGGTTATGGGAGCGATCACAGTGCGAATGGGCAGCCGGTACTTCCGGGCGAAATCGTAGTCGCGGTGGTCGTGGGCGGGCACGCCCATCACCGCGCCCGTGCCGTAGGTGGTGAGCACATAGTCGGCCACGTAGATCGGGACCTTCTCGTTGTTCAGGCGGTTGCGCGCGTAGGCCCCGATGAAGACGCCGGTCTTCTCCCGGTCAGCGGCCATCCGGTCGATCTCGGATGCGGCGCGAGCCTGGTCGACGTAGGCTTCTACGTCCGCCCGCCGGCTCTCCGAGGTGAGCTTGGATACCAGGGGATGCTCCGGCGCCAGCACAAGGAAAGTCACGCCGAAAATGGTATCGATGCGCGTGGTGAAGGTGCGGATCTCCCGCTCCTCGATATTGTAGTCGGAGATGTCGAACCCGATGTTCACGCCCTCGCTGCGGCCGATCCAGTTGCGCTGCATGGTGAGGATCTTTTCCGGCCATTCCTCCAGCGTGTCGAAGTCCAGCAGTTGGTCAGCGTAGTCGGTGATGCGGAAGAACCACTGCTCGAAGTCGCGGCGCGTGATGGGCGTTTCGCAACGCTCGCATTCGCCGTTGAGCACCTGTTCGTTGGCGAGCACGGTCTGGCACGACGGACACCACACGACGGGCGCCTTGGCGCGGTAGGCGAGACCCTGCTCGTAGAGCTTGACGAAGAACCACTGGTTCCAGCGGTAGTACTCCGGCAGGCAGCAAACGACCTCCCGGTCCCAGTCGTAGATCGCGCCGATCGAGCGGAGCTGCCGGCGCATGTTCTCCACGTTGGACATGGTCCACTCGTAGGGATGGATGCCACGGGAGATGGCCGCGTTTTCGGCAGGCAGGCCGAAGGCGTCGAACCCGATGGGGTGCAGAACGTTGTAGCCCTGCATGCGGCGGAACCGGGCGTGAGCGTCCGAGGGAGCCATGGCGTACCAGTGGCCGATGTGCAGGTCACCGGACGGGTACGGGTACATGGTCATTTCGAACCACTTCGGGCGGGGATCGTTGTCGTCCACCCGATATATCCCGTCGCGCTCCCACCGTTCCTGCCACTTGCGGTCAATCCCGACCGCGTCGAATCGGAGCTCAACTTGACGCTGGGCTGTGGTCATAAAAAGGCAACCCTCAACATCTTGGGCGCGGGCGGCGGCGGCGATGGCGCCCAGCAAACGTACGTCTGGAGTGCCTCAATATAGCACAGGCTTAATCGGGGCACTGCGGCGTCTGACAGTATAACACCCGGCCGGCTGAGACGGCTGGCCGTCGGCGTGCAGCGCGGGTCAGCGCCCGCTGCATTGATGCGGCTCCAACCCGGCATCCGGGTCGGACCGAAGCATCCGGAACCGGCGCGTCGTCACGCCGGATCAGGGCGCCACCGCGCCGATCCTCAGGCTGCGGGGCGGACGGGCCAGTTCCGGTGAGACTGGGAGACGGGCCCAGTGGTCGCTTCCGTCAGTCGTCCAGATGAATGGTGGCGGTTACCCGGGGAACGTCGCCCACCACCCGCGTCGTGTGGCCGTGTCCGGTGAGGTCCTCGGCGAGGTTCACGTCGCCGGGGCCCAACCGGTGAACGGTGCCGTCCGCCAGGCCAATTTCCGCCTCACCGGAAAGGGTGATGATGTACTGCCGGCGGGGCGCCACGTGCCAGTCGCTGAAGTAACCCGGCGGTGAGGCGCGGAATATGATCCCCTTGGCGTTTTGCACCTGGCTCCACACCGGATGGGAAGGTGGGTCGATCTCTTCGATGTGGGAATGGCCGTCGTCGCCGGTGTACAGTCGAATGGAACCCATGATCTCTCCTCTCGTGACGTCGTTTCACGCGGGATATTAACACAAACCGGGAGGCGCGGCTCGACCCGGCGTTGCGCTGGCCGCCCACGCCCCATTTCTGATGGGCTGGCAGCGCTTTTGACCTGTACATTCCAATCATGTTTTGTGTTCCACGCCGCCCATTGACCCTGCACACGCGAGGTATATTCCGCGATTGACATATCCCCGCGCCGGGCGATAATGACGCTGCCCGCGTCGGGCACACGAAAAATTTCCGCACCCGGCATCCCCAATTGGCCCCTCAACAGCGTCCGGTGCTTCCCAGTGAACGACCCGTCTCGTGCTAACGCCGGCTCAAGCGTCCCGGATGCGGGAGCCGTTCTCGCCCCGTCCGACGGAAATGGTTCGTCGTGGCGAGTGCGGCGGGTCGATCCGGTTCGCATTCCCATCCGCCGCCACCGCGCCCCGCCGCGCCGCTGGTCGTCCACTCCGCTGCTGCTGCTGCTCACGTTCCTGTTGCTGAACGTGATCGGTGGGGCCGTGCTGGCCTTGCCCATGGCCGCCGCCGACGGTGTCGCGGCCAGCCTGCGGGTGGCGTTCTTCACCGCGATCTCCGCCTCCACCGTCACCGGCCTGACGGTGGTGGACACGCCGGAATTCTGGTCCCAGTTTGGGAAGGCGGTCATCTTCGTGCTGATGCTGGTGGGCGGCCTGGAGTTCATCACCGCGGCCACCGTGTTGATCGCGTTCATCGGGAGGCGGGCGACCGCCATCGAAGAGGACGTGTACCAGGACACCGTGGGCGACGTCTCCGCGCGGAACCTGACCCGGGTGGCGCGCAACATCGTGGTGGCGTTCTTCATCGGCTACCTGGCGGGCGCTGCCATTATTTTCGTGCGCATGCGGTCGGTAGCGGACTTCACGACCCTGGAGGCGGTCTGGCAGTCGTTGTTCCTCTCGGTGTCGGCGCTAAACAACGCCGGGTTCTCGATCCTGCCCAATTCACCGGGAGGCGGCAACGCCGAAACCCTGGGGGCGAACCCGTACCTGATGTGGGTCATAACGCCGCTGATCATCGCCGGCGCCCTGGGTTGGCCCTTCATCATGGACATGCGCCGGAACTGGAGCCCCAGCCTGGACCGGCGCCGCTGGCCCGGACTGTTCGTGTTCAACTTCCAGCGGTTCAGCCTTGACACCAAGCTGGTGTTGATTTTGACCACGTTCCTCTACGGGTTCAGCGCGCTGGCGTTCCTGTTCGCGGAATGGAACGGGGTGCTGTGGGACCATTCCGGCCACGGCGTCGTGGGGTCGGCGATTTTCCACGGCGTCAGCGGGCGCACCGCCGGGTTCGCGGCGCTGGACTGGAGCGCCACCCGCGACTTCACCCAGCTGGTGTTCGCCGGGCTGATGTTCATCGGCGGGTCCACCGCGTCGGTGGCCGGCGGGATCAAGGTCAACACGGTGGCGGTTCTCCTGGCGTCGGCCCGATCCTCGGCTCTCCGAAACCCCACCACGGAAATATTCCGGCGGGAAATTGCCCCGGTGCTGGTGTCCCGCGCGCTGCTGGTGGCGCTGCTCGGCGTGACGTTCCTCGCCATCGTGCTGCCCATCCTGACCTACACCGACCCCCACCTGCCGTTCTTGCCGTTGATGTTCGAGACGGTATCGGCGTTCGGCACCAATGGAATGTCCACGGGAGTGTCCAGCGAACTGAGCCTGGCCGGCTCGATCATATTCATGCTCACCATGCTGGTGGGGCGGGTCGGCCCGCTGACCCTGGTGATGCTGCTCACTCCCCGGGAAGACGCCACCTACCACTACCCCGAAGAACCCGTTAGAATTGGATAATCATCATGGCGAAGCAAGTATGCGTGATCGGTTTGGGCCGGTTCGGAGCGAAGCTGGCCAGCACCCTGTTCCAGCGGGAACACGAGGTGCTGGCCATTGACCAGGATGAGCAGCGCGTGCAGGGGATGCTCGGCCGGGTCACCTATGCCGTGGAGGCCAACGCGACCAACGAGACGGCGCTGCGAGACCTCGGCGTGGGGGACATGGACGTGGCCGTCGTGGCCCTGGGCAGCCAGATCCAGTCCAGCATCATCGTCACCATGATGCTCAAGTCCATGGGGCTTCCCTACGTCATTGCGCGGGCAACCGACACGCAGCACGCGGAGATACTGCACCGCGTGGGCGCGGACAAGGTGATCTTCCCCGAAGAAGAGGCGGCCGAACGCGCTGCCAGCCTGGATTTGAGCCCCAATTACGTCGAGTTCATGCACCTCACCGACGACACCGGGGTGCACAAGTTGCGTCCGCCGGAAAAGATGCGCGGAATGTCCCTGCGGGACGCGGGCCTGGTCTCCGAATCCGTACGCCATCACGTATCCGTGATGGTCATCAGGCGCGGGAATGAGTACATTATCAACCCGGCCGAAGAGGAATTGATCGATGATGGCGACATCCTCGTAGTGGTTGGGAGCCACGAGGATGTCGAGAGGGCATTTGCCCGGTGACCGCGGGCCCGTCCCGGATGACGGGGTGATTTTATGAGCGACCGAATAGGATACCTGGGACCGGCGGGAACCTACACCGAGCAGGCCGCGCTGCTCTACTCACCGCAGGGCACCCTGGCGCCTTATCCCTCAATCAGCGCGGTGGGCGCCGCCGTCTCCAACAATGAGGTTGGCTCGGGCGTGGTGCCCATTGAAAACAGCCTCGAGGGATCGGTCACGTTCACGCTGGACCTGCTCATCGCCCAGTCGGGCCTGTCCATTCAGAACGAGGTGGTCATTCCCATCGACCACTACCTGGTCGCCGCGCCCGGCGTGTCCGCCGAGTCGGTCGAGGTCATTTACTCCCATCCGCAGGCGCTGGCCCAATGCCGGGAGTACCTGGAAGCGCACTTTCCCGCGGTTCCGCGCGAAGCGTCCCTGAGCACGTCCGCCGCCGTCGCCGACATGCAGGGCAGCCGGGTGGCGGCTGCGGCGATCTGCCCCCAGCGCGCGGCCGAGATCTACGACGTGCAAATCCTGGACCGGGGCATCCAGGACAACACCGCAAACCAGACCCGGTTCGTCGTCCTTGCACATGCCGACCACGCTCCCACCGGCCACGACCGCACGTCCATCTGCTTCTCGTTCACGGTGGACCGCCCCGGGAACCTGTACAGCACCATCGGCGAATTCGCCAGCCGGAACATCAACCTGGTCAAGATTGAAAGCCGCCCGACCAAGCAGGAGTTGGGCAGGTATATCTTCCTGATCGATTGCGAAGGCCACCGGCACCAACCGGAAGTCGCCGCCGCGCTGGACGGACTGCGCCGGCGTACGGACATGTTGAAAATACTGGGGTCTTATCCCTTCTGGGAACCCCGCGCCGAATAACGGTGGCGCGGAACAGGTGCGGCAGGGTTGGCGCGCCGCTAATAGGCATCCGTAACGCGGGCATCAACGTACTTCGGTCATTGTTCGGCTCGCTGTATCTGGTTCGGGGCAACAGCATGAGCCCGACCTTGCGCGACGGCGACTTGATTCATGTGCGCCGCGTTTCAGGAAAGAGCGCAAGTTGCGCGCGCGGGTCGATTGTAGCGGCGGAAATGCCTCCGCCATCAGGAGATAAGAGACTGCTGACCAATGTGAAACGAGTAGTCGGGCTGCCTGGAGAGCTGGTTCGCGTCGGGAGCGACGGCGCCGTCTCGATAGAGGGGACATCACTGGCGGAGCCGTACCTGGATCCGGAAGCGCGGGCGGCGCCGGGCCCGGGCCTGTCGTGGTTGTGCGACGACGACGCGTACTTCCTGATGGGAGACAACCGCGCCGACAGCGGGGACAGCCGGCGTTTTGGTCCCGTACCGGCTTCCAGCATTGTCGGCAGGATGTGGCTCAGGCTGCCCACCCACGGCCTGCTGGGCCGAGGATCGCCAGGTCGCATCGACTGATCCGATTGATCGCAGATGGCCTCGTTTGAAGCGAAATTGCACCAGGCCGCCGGCTGGGCGACCCGCAACCGCCGGTTGCTGCGGATCCGGCCGGTGCTCCAGGCTCTGTATCTCCGCCGCTACATCCAGCGGATGGCGCAGCGTCATAGTTCCGTGCGACTGGTTTTGGCAACCGTGGCTGCGGTCATGCAGAACGACAACCAGCAACTCATGGCCGGAGTGGCCTACTACGGCATGGTCTCGCTGCTGCCCTTCTCGGTGGTGGTGCTGCAGATACTGCCGCTGCTGCTCGGCGAAGAAGGAGCCCGGACCTGGTTCTCCGCGATTTCATCCGGCGTACTCCCTCCCAACATTGATGTGTCCACGTTGTGGCCGGCCCAGCCGCCGGCGGTGGCGGGAGTAACAGGTCTGATCGCGTTTCTCGGACTGCTCTGGGGAAGTTTCAAGCTGTTCGGCGCCGTGGGGCTGGTGGTCAACCGCGCCTGGGGCATCGAACCGGCCCAGGTCGGCATCCTGGGCAAGACGCGGCAGTACCTGTTCCTCAGTGCAATGGCTCTTGGGCTCTTGATCTCCACGGTGCTCACCTACGTCACCTTCCCCGACTTCACCGTCTACATCCTGCGCGCCGTCGAGCTGGAAGGGCTGGCAAACGCGGTGGAGTCACAACGCTGGTGGCCGAGCCTCCTGGCCTGGCTGCTGTCGATCATCGTATTCCTCCTGGTGTACCGTTACGTGCCTGAGCGGCCGGTCTTCTGGCGTTTCGCGATTGTCGGAGCGGTCAGCGCCAGCATCATCTTTGAGGCCGCCGCCTACGTGTTCGCCCTGTTCTTCTCGTACGTCGCGCCGCAGCGGCTGTTCTACGGCCCCCTGGCCTCGGTGCTGATCATCCTGATCTGGCTGTTCGTCTCGGCGCTGACGCTGGTTTCAGGCGCGGTCCTCACCGCCTACGGCCAGAGCATCTACCGGGGTGACGGCCCCTGGCCGAGGTCCGGTTGGTTCCTGGGCACGGGCGCCAATCAGCAGGCATCCCCGAACAACCTTGAGTGAGCCGATGGCTGTCTCCTATTCAACCGCCACCGCTCTCCCCGACCTCCGCGTTCTGGAAGTTGCCTCCCTCATCCCCGGCCCCTACTGCGGCAAGCTCCGCGCCCCCGACGCAACCGTCATAAAAGCCAACTTGCCCGCCCCTGCCGGGGTGATAGGATGGGTAGCGCAGAGGCAAGCATGGAATCATTTCAATGCCCGTACCTGGGCGGCGCAGTTGAACTTTCCGACGATAGGATTCGGCACATCACAAATCGACACGCTGACTTGCTCCCCGACCTTCTGGAGTACGTTGCCGGGACGCTCGCCAGCCCGGACCTGATACTGCGCCGACGCCCAACTGACAACGACATCCAGTTTTATCGCTGGTATTACGGCAACTGGAACAAATATATTGCGGTGGTCGTGGTTAACGACCCCGGCCGCAATTGGATAATCACGGCTTTCCCTTCCGACCGGGCGCCTAGAGGAGAATTGCTATGGCAACGAAGTTGACCTTCGAGTACGACGTGATAGGCAACGTCATGTACATTGAGAAGTGCCCATCTTACGCTGAGCAGGACTCGGACGAAATCGGATTGTCGGTGGTCGGCAGGATGAACCCGGATACCGGGGAAGTCGAAAGCCTGGAGATTTTGTCTTATTCCCACCTTATCCTGAGCCGCGATCCGATCCGGCTGGAAATCCCCGTTGCGCCCGGCCTCATCTGCGGTGAGCCGGCGGCCGCAGAATTCCACTGCCTCACACCGCCCGGCTCAGAGTGGCTGACCTTCCCGGCAGACGCCGAAATCGTCGAACTGTACATTCCCGGCTGGACCGAAACAGCGGAACCGTCGCCAGCCTGATCCTGCCCATCCTGTACAACCATGCAAACGCAATAGCATGACAAAACTAGCCGCTCTCCCCAACCTCCGCGTGCTGGAGGTTGCCTCCCTCATACCCGGGCCCTACTGCGGCAAGCTGCTGGCGTCGTTGGGAGCCGAGGTCATCAAGGCGGAGCCGCCCGGCGTGGGCGATCCTTCGCGCCGTCGCGGACCGTTCCCCGGTGACGATCCCCATCCGGAGCGCAGCGGCCTGTTCCTCTACCTGAACACCGGCAAGAAGAGCATTACCCTGGATCCGGGAAATCCCGCCGGCCGGGACCTGCTGCGCCGACTGGTGGCCCGCGTCGACATGGTGGTGCACGACTACGCCCCGGCCAACGCCGCCGCCGTTGGGCTGGACAGCGACTCCCTCCTCACCGCCAACCCCGACGTGATCGTCACCGCAGTCACGCCCTTCGGCAGCAGCGGCCCTTACGCCGACTACCATGCCGGACACCTGGCGGTTTTCCACGCCGGCGGAGAGGGTTGGCTGCTGCCCAACGGGGTTGCGCTGGACACCTTCCCGGACCGGCCGCCCATCGTCGCCGGCGCCAACATGGGCGACTACCAGGCCGGCCTCACCGCCGCCGTGGGCGCGCTGGCCGCCGTGTACAACCGCCTGGGAACTGCGGGGAACGCCCGAGGCCAGGTGGTGGACGCATCGGCGCAGGAAGCCCAACTGTCAGTGGGCTACATGCCCATCCAGAGGCACGAGTCGGAGGGCATCACCGAGACACGCTTCTCCCGCTACTTCCGCGTCGGCGGCGTGCTGCCGGCGTCGGACGGCTATGTCGAGCTACTGACGCTGGAGCCGCGCCAGTTTGAGGGATTGCTGGCCTTCATGGGCAACCCCGACTGGGCATCGCCGGAGATGTTCAGCGACCCGGCCACCCACGGCCCGGAGCTGAACCGGCACATGCGGGAGTGGTTCTCCCAGCACACCCGCGAGTGGCTCTACGCCGAGGGTCAGGCCCACGGCGTCCCCATCGCGCCCTACTACACGCCGTCCGAGGTGTTCCAGAGCCCCCAGCAACGCGAGCGCGCCTTCTACTCGGAGGTCGACCACCCCGCCACCGGCCCCCTGGAATACACGGGCGCCCCCTTCCAGCTCGGCGAAACCCCCACCACGCTGACCCGCGCGCCGCTCCTGGGCGAGCACAACGTGGAAGTGTACTGCGGGCTGCTGGAGTACGCGGCGCGGGATTTGTCGGGATTGGGGCGGGCGGGGGCGGTTTAAGGCGTCGTCCCGTGCTCGCTAAGAGCCCTTAACCGTGAACTCCAGCAGGTTGTCCGTTCGGTCGTACAACATTCGCCAGCGGTCGATGATGTCCCTGCCCAGCAGCGAATGGAGGCGGTTTATGCTATGCCGCGGGTCCGGGTCCGGCCTTGCAATAAACACGTCAACCTCGTGGCTATGGACTTGCCGTGCTTCAGCGTCCACGAATTCCAGAATTGCCGGCTCTCTGAAATACGTCGCCACGCCGCCTACGCCGTTAGACGCAATGGGCCTTTCCAAGTGCTCAAGTGGAATGGCGGCGAGCCGGCTGTCTTGGGGGTGGATGCAAGTTGCATCCGCTCCAGTGTCAACCAGGAAGGATATTCTTCTGGTTAAGCCGAATCGAGGCAGCGTCAGGTAGCCTTCAACGAAAGGTCGCCCGGCTACTCCAAATTCCCCGAGGATCATAATATCAACGGCGCTGGATTGGGGTCCAGGAATTCAATGACGACGTTCCCGTCCCGCAAGCCCTTTTCATCCAGAATCGCCAAGAGCTCGTCCATGGTGCCGGCAAGGAACAGTTCTCCGGTGGGTACCAAGGCCGCCCATTGGTCCGGATGCTGTTCGGTCAACGACGCCACTTGCCGCCGCATTTGCGACGCCAGTCGCCGATACTCCAACATATGCTGGATTTTAGCCTCGGTGTCATCATCGACGACCGGGGCGGTCTCCGCTTGGGCAGGTTCGCGCGGAGGCACCAGTGACTCGCCGGCCCACCGGTCATAAATGTACTCAAAGAACCCCTCTATCGCTATGGCCCCAAGAATATGTGCTAGCTCGTCGCCGGCCCGCGTAAGCAAGACCCTACCAGTGGACAGCTTGTTTTCAGAATCATTTGGCATGGTCAAATCTACTCGGCGATTACCATAAAATAAGGGAAATCTCTTGGGCAGATGAAGGAGTTGAAACCCTCCGACAGCATTGAAGTGAATGAGGCCAATGGCTTCAAGGTCCCCTAGCGATTCGAAATTAATGCCATGTCGGTTATAAGTTTCGTCCTGTGTATCAAATACGAGCGGCTGGATACGATCTCCCATCCTCCAAACGAAACTGCACAGGCGAGTGAACAACTCTGCGTGTCGCTTGTCCAAGTCCGCAACCAGATTTACCGTTTTGCGAGAGAATGAACTTGGGTTGTTTGCTTCCCCGGCTAGGATGCGCGCCCACAGATCCTGCATATCGTTGTCCGATACTGTCCGACATTTGTCAAAGAAGTTTGTAATCCAATCGTTTTCCATCGCCTCCGGATTGGCATCGTCGTCAAGACTCCGCAGTGCCTTTTCTGTAACGTTCTCCATATTGAGCTGTTTGGTCATTTCTTCATTGGCGAAGCGGTAGGCAGCCCGTTCCTTGAGCTGCGCGATTTCGATGTCGGTCTCCGCCTGAGATATCCGCAAGATGCTGTCTGCACGGGCTTTCGCTTCGGCCATGCGAACTTCTTGACGCGGGTCGAAATGCCGGCCGATTGCGTTGGAGATTTTGTTCACCAAGGTATCTGCGGGCTGCGAAAGCCCACTGGCGTTAATCAACGAAAAGCCCGGCATACCGCCTCTCTGTTCAAGGGTGGGAGTCCAATTATAGTACGGGCGTACTATACCACAACCGGGCCGGTATCCACTGCGCCCCTGCCGCTCCAAGTTCAACGCCAGCAAAAGATCTGATACCTCGTCGTCCGCCAAGTCCACCCGCTGTATAATCCCCCCATCCCAGCGGAGCCGCTCCTTCCGGCGGCGTTCGCATCCCAACGGAGGCTATTTCCCATGGATTTTGGACTTGAAGGCAAACTGGCATTTGTGGGCGGCGCCAGCCGCGGCATCGGCAAGGCTATCGCCCTGGAACTGGCGCGCGAGGGCGCCGACGTGGTGGTCGGCTCGCGGTCCATGCCCGACCTGGAGGCGACCGCCGCCGAGATCGCCGAGACCACCGGCCGTCGCGCCATCCCCATGTCCTTCGACGCCACCAATCGCGAGCAGGTTGACCGCGTCATCAACGAGGCCGCCGACACCCTGGGCGGGCTGCACATCCTGGTCAACAGCGCGTCCCTGCCCGGCGGGTCGCCGTCGGCAACTGGCCCCATCGAGGACCTCATCGACGAGGAGTTGATCAGCGACTTCGACGTGAAGTTCGTCGGCGCGCTGCGCTGCTCCCGGGCCGCCATCCCCCTGCTCAAGGCCCAGGGATTCGGGCGCATCATCAACATCAGCGGACTCAACGCTCGCAACGCCGGCAACCTCAGCGGCGGCGCGCGCAACACCTCGCTGGTGCACATGACCAAGACCCTGGCCGCGCAGCTGGGGCAGTTCGGCATCACCGTCAACTGCATCCATCCCGGCACCACGCGCACCGAGCGCACCCCCAGCCTGCTGGCCGCCCGCGCCGCGCAGCTGGGGGTCTCGCCGGAAGAGGCCGAGGCGCAGGACTTCGCTCCCGGTTCGGGCCGCGGCAACCACATCTGCCGCATGGTCGACGCCTCGGAGATCGGCTACCTGACCGCCTTCCTGGCATCCGACAAGGCGTGGGCCATCACCGGCGAGCTGATCGCGGCCGGCGGCGGCACCGGCAACGCGGTGTACTACTAATTACCAGCAAAGCTACCCGGCGGCGGCGCGTTTTGCTGTCGCCGGGGTTGGGGTAGGATGGACATACCACTTAGTGATGCCGTAAAGCACATTCCGTTTATCGTTCTCGCGATCTGGCCGGTGAACGTGCTGACGCTGCTGGCAAAAGGGCATCTGTGAACATGGGACGCAACACCGGAAGCGATCGTTGGACTTTGGGAATGGGGGCTATTCGTTTCCTTATCGCTGATTGTTGTCATTGAATTGGGGGTCAAGATGTTTATTGCTCTGGCAGAACGCCGGAGGCGCATCGAGCAGGCCAAAGCAGAGGGACGAGAAGAAGGGCGCCAAGAGGCACAGAAAGAGTCCAGGCGGGAAGCCCAGGAAATGTTGATGCTCCTCAACGCGACGGCTCGAACCAACCCCGACCTGCTGCCTTCGCTGCTGCAGGAGTACCAGGAGAAATACCAGAACGGCTCGGCGGCCGCGTAGCCGACAGGCGGTGACCATGACCAACGCATCCGCTCCCCTCTCCGGCGTTCGCGTCGCCGACTTTTCCGTGCACGCCGCCGGCCCCTTCGCCGGCATGATCCTGGCCTCCCTGGGCGCCGACGTGATCAAGGTCGAATCGGCGGCGCGGCTGGACATCACCCGCCGTCCTCACGCCATGTACGGCAAGCCCCCGTCGTCCTTCGAGCAGGTCAACGCGAGCAAGCGCTCCGTCACCCTCAACCTCAAGGAGGCGCGGGCGCTGGAACTGGCCCACGACCTGGTGCGCATCTCCGACGTGGTGCTGGAGAACTTCCGTCCCGGGGTGATGGACCGGCTGGGGCTGGGCTACCCGCAACTGCGCGAGATCAAGCCGGACATCATCATGGTGTCCCTGTCGTCCAACGGGCAGACCGGCCCCGAGGCGCGCTACGCCGGCTACGCGCCCATGTTCGCCGCCCTGGGTGGGCTCGGCTACCTGACCGGCTACCCCGACGGCCCGCCCGTGGAACTGCGCCATGCCATGGACCACACCGGCGGCATGATGGCGGCCTTCTCCGCCGTGGCCGCCCTGTGCGCCCACCGCAACCACCAGGTCGGTCAGCGCGCGGACGTCGCGGTGCGTGACATCGCCACCGCCTTCATGGGCCACGCCCTCATGGACACCGCAATGAATGACCGCGACGCCGTTCGCATCGGCAACCGCGACGACGCCATGGCTCCCCACGGCGTGTTCCCCTGCGTGGGCGAGGACCAGTGGGTGACCATCGCGGTGGCGGATGATGCGCAATGGCGGTCGCTCAAGCAGGCCATGGGCAATCCCGATTGGGCCGACGCCGACGAGTACGGCGACGCCTTCCTGCGCTGGCGGAACCAGGACAGCCTGGAACAAAGCCTGTCGCAGTGGACTGCCTCGCGCACCGCCGAAGAAGTGACGAACCTGCTGCAATCCGCCGGCATCGCCGCCTTCCCGTCGCTCTCCGCCGACCAGTTGATGGCTGACCCTCACCTGGCCGAACGCGACGCCTTCCCCACCACCGTTCACGCCGAGAAGGGCGAGCAGCGGGCCGTCGCCCCGCCCTGGCGCTTCTCCGAAACTCCCACCGATCCCCTGCGCTGGACGCCCGACCTCGGCGAGCACAACCACGAGGTATTCTGCGGCCTGCTGGGCATGGACGAGGCCGAACTGACGGCGCTGCAGGGGGCGCATATCGTCTGGTAGCATTGGCGCAAAGAATCGCAGCAAGCGCCTCCGGAGAGACCATTGGTCGATACGATTAGCATCAACTCGATAGTTATTCTGGTATCGGTTGTGCTGGGCCTGTACGCGGCCCTGCTGGCTGCCATACTGGGAATACTGAGTGCCCTCTGGCTGCGCATGGGCAACGTCCAGCAGGAATTCGGCGAGCTGAAGGCAGGCGTTGCCGCGGTACGGGAGCAAGTTTCCGACGTGCGTGGCGAGGTTGTCGCCGTTGAAGGACGTATGGAGCGCCGCTTCCACGAGTCGCAAGAGCAGACGGGACATCGCATCCACGAGCTGCAAGTGCAGACGGGACACCGCATCCACGAGCTGCAAGAGCAGATGGAGCGCCGCTTCCACGAGATGGAACGTCGCCATCGTGAGCTGCAAGAGCAGATGGAACGCAACCACAACCAGTTGATGCGCGCTATCCTGGCACATAGCCACCGGCCCGACGGCCGGCCCACTTTCGACCTGCCTCCTGATTTTGATCCAACGCCCGCCGACAACTAATCCCTCTCACCCACACTGAGTGCACAGCAATGACCGACTATTCCTCCTACCAACACCTGCTTATCGAAAAGTCCGACGGCATCATCACCCTGACGATGAACCGTCCGGAGACGCTGAACTCCACCAATTTCCGGCTGCACAACGAGCTCAGCCGTATCTGGCTGGACATCGGCGCCGACCCCGAGGTGCGGGTCGCCGTGGTCACCGGCGCCGGCGAGGCGTTCTCCGCCGGCGGCGACTTCGAGATGATCGAGCAGGCCATCGACAATCCCGCCATCGTCGCCCAGAACACCAAAGAGGCCGGCGACATCGTCTACAACATCCTGAACCTGGACAAGCCGGTCATCTCCGCCATCAACGGGGTCGCCGTGGGTGCAGGCCTCGCGGTGGCGCTCATGGCTGACATCTCCATCGCCGCCGAGGACGCCCGCATCACCGACGGACACATCCGCCTCGGCGTCGCCGCTGGGGATCACGCCGCCATCATCTGGCCGCTGCTCTGCGGCATGGCCAAGGCCAAGTACTATCTGCTCACGTGCGACTTCCTGGACGGCAGGGAGGCCGAGCGCATCGGCTTAGTGAGCATGGCGGTCCCCCGGGACGAGTTGATGGAAACCGCAATGCGGGTCGCCCGCCGACTGGCCGACGGCCCGCAGCCCGCCATCCGTTTCACCAAGCGCGCCCTGAACCAGTGGCTCCGGCAGGCGGGCCACACCTCCTTCGACTACTCCCTCCTGGCCGAGGCCCTGGGCTTCTTCGGCGACGACGTGAAGGAGGGCCTGGCCGCCCTCCGCGAACGCCGCCGGCCCGAATATCCTTCGGCGCGGGAAGCCTGATCGTGGGAACCTTCACTTATCCCATCGAAGTAATCTCGGCGGACGGGAGCCGCTCGCAGATGGTGAACGCAACGGTGGACACCGGCTCCACGTACACCTGCTTGCCTGCATCCCTCCTACAGGAACTGGGGATAACCCCCGTTGAGCGCATCAAATCGGAACTGGCCGACGGTAGTATTGTCGAGGATGCAGTCGGCGAAGTGCGGGTCAGGGTAGAGGGGGTCGAGCGATCAACCATCGTAATCTTCGCCGAAGAAGGCGCCCCGGCCCTGCTCGGCGCGTACACCCTTGAAGGCGCGTTGCTGGTGGCTGACCCAGTGCGGCAGCGGCTGGCGCCAACCCACGCGTTGCGGTACGCGCGAGGGCAGAGTTTGCGCGATAAATGAAGCTCTCTTGTCGCCAGGGACCGTGTAAGCGACACATCGCGGCATTGGTTGCGGATCGTGCTAAAGTGCCCATCAGCACAATTGCCAAGGGGATTGCAGATGACCTACCCACCCCACATCTTTGCCGACAACCCCATCAACCGCGGCGAGGCCGAGCGTCGCGACGAGGACTGGATACTCCAACAGGCCGAGGATCCGGCCAGCAGGTTCCTGCCCTTCCGCAACCTCAACGTGCTCCTGACCGATCAGACGCCGCCCGAGCTGGGCTGGCTCAGTCCCGCCATATTGCGGTCCTTGCCTCCTGAAGCCGAGTGGATCTTTCTGGGGTTACTGGACGATATCGCCCACTTTTCCATTGACCTGTCCAAATCCACCAATGCGGCCGAGCGGGTGGAGGAAGAGACCGGCTGGCGCTTCGAGGACTGCCGCACCGCCGGGGAGACCATGTCGGGCCCGAACACCGGCCTGCTGTCCCACGCGCGGGCGCAGCTGGATTGGAACCTGCGCCACGGGTTCTGCTCGGTGTGCGGACATGCCACCGACAAGAAGCGCGGCGGCCAGGCCCGCCAGTGCCCCGCATGCAACGCCCAGCACTTCCCGCGCACCGACCCGGTGGTGATCACCGTCGTGGCCGACGTGGAACGCGACCGCTGCCTGCTGGGGCAGTCCCGGGGCCGTCTGCAGCGCATGCGCGCCTATTCCGCGCTGGCCGGTTTCATGGACCAGGGCGAGGCCATCGAGGAAGCCGTGGCCCGTGAGGTAATGGAGGAGGCCGGCATCCGGGTGAAGAACGTCCGCTACCACTCGTCCCAGCCGTGGCCTTTCCCGTCCTCGCTGATGATCGGCTGCCTGGCCGAGGCCGACACCACCGACATCAACATGGACGACGAGGAGATGACCGACGTCCGCTGGTTCGACCGCTCCGAGGTGCTGCTGGCCCTGGAAGGACGCAGCGAGGAACTCACGGTGCCGGGTCCCATCGCCATCGCCCACCACCTGATCAAGTCCTGGGCCACCGGCACATCCACGGGGTAGTCCCCGCGCGCTGCCCATCAGAGAACGATCGTCGAGACCAAATCTCCTGACAGCAATTCGTTGCGCCTCCGTCGAGGGATTCCCTAACGTGGAATCCACACTCAACGGAGGTTCGCTTCATTGTGACCAGTTGGCTTCCGACGGACAGCTACCTGTACCTCACCGGGGATGACGCCGAGCAAACGGAATGGCCGGCGACGCGTTTCCCGGAGTACACGGACGAACACCTGACCCAGTTCGTGGATCGTCTTTGGGCCATGTCCAATGGTGACTTGGCCTCCGGAATGCCGGTTCTGAGCACTGCTGGGCTGTATACCCTCGCGGTTGTGTTGGCCAGGACGGCCGGCGTTGGACACGGCTCGTGGACTGCTGACGCGCGCATTGCCGATCAACTGCCGGCCGCCACGCCGGCCCTGCTCGCCGAATTGCAACGCCGCGACTCTCAGGCCCTGGGAGACGACCCGACCGGACCGGTTCGCCGGGGACGCCTGCTGAAACTGGTCGGCGCGTTCACATCCCTGTCCCAAGCGAGTGGCGCGACCCGCCAACGCCAGAAGATGCAGGGCGCTTGCCCCTTCTGCGACGAACCGGCGTCCCTGCAGGTTTCCCTGCCCACGGTGACGTGGCATTGCTTCGGATGCGAGAAATCCGGCGCCCTGCGCGAATTCGCCGAATGCCTGCTTACCCGGGCGGTGAGACACTCGGCGGCCCCCAAGCCCCTTGACGGCTCGGTGGCCCCAGGGCTCCTTCCCTGACCCAGACCCGGTACCTGGCCCGCTCCATGGTGGCCGGCGCCACCGGCGCCACCGCCACCACCAACCGCCCACCGTCAGCGACCGGCGAATGGACAACGTGACCGGCATACTGCTGGCTGTAGTCGTCCCAGTTCAATTCCATCCTCGTCGCCGACGGTTCCGCCCCGTCCTCGATAACCCACACAATCCAGTCCTGCCGGACCCGGTTGTTGACCATAACAAACCCGTCCGCGTGCCAGCCCTCTCCATCGGGTTGGCCAGTGTCCCATGAAAACGCCATGTCGCGCACGCAGGCCCCGATGCCGTGAATGGCGTCGTCGGTAACGTAATGGAAACGCACCTGCGCTTCCAGACCGGCGTAGTCCGTCAACGGGACCGTCACCTCACTCCAACCCGCGGCGCCCGTGTAGCCGTGGCCGTAGCTGTTGCCCAGCGGGTTGGCATCGGTCGTGCCTTCCGCGGGTAGCACGTCCCAGGTCTTCCCGCCATCGGTGGAGGCCTCCACGTAAAGATAGTCCCAGTCTTCCTCAATGTCGTACCAGAGGGCGAATGTCAGCGCCGGTTCTTCACCGTTTGTAGCCGCGGGCACCGTCACGCTGCGCGTCAGCGTTGATGACGTGTCATCGCCCCGATTGCTCCACCAGCACCCGCCTTCCGGCACGTCCGTCGGCAGCAATTGGGTTACCCCGTCGCCTTCAAACCCCACTGTGACGTAGCCGTTGGCATCCTTCACTTCGATGTAGTCGATGCCGTACTGGGGTAGCGACACGGTCGGGCCATCGTCCCTCACACGCTGCGTTCGGGTGATGTCAGCCTCCACGTCCAAGCCGGCATAACCGAATTCGCCGGCGTCCGTGTCCAGCAGGTTTGCCACCATCCATTCGGCGAACACGGAGCGGAAGCTTGCGGGTCCGCCGGCGGTGGTCTCCGCGCCACGCTCCGCCAGAAAAGCGTCCACGGCGGCGATGCCGTTATCCGGCCCGGCCAGGAGGTCAGGCAACCCGCCCTCGGGTACATACCGCTCCCGCAGGTAGTGTGCAAACAGGGACGCAGCCCCATAGTTGAGGCCGATGTCGCTGTCGAGGTCTTTTGGCCAATTGACCAGGGATGCGTTGGGCCGCCGCAGGTAGTACCCCATGCTGCCCGGCGAGTACCCCGCCTCGGTGACGGCCAGCTCGGACAACCCTTCGTTGAGCCACGTTGCCTCCGCCGGGTCTGCGTACCAGTGGATGGCGTGTTGCAATTCATGGGCCAGCACGGTGAGGTACTCCGGGCTGCCCAGGGGAATTTCCCGCGCGTTGATGTAGATGGCCGGCACGCCGTTGCTGTACGGTTGCACCGATGGGGGATACGGGTCCGCCCCCGACACATACCCGCCGACGCCCGGTATCCGCCCGTTGATTATGTGGCCCCGTTGCGGGTCTGCGGCCGACCCGGGAGCCGCGCCGAAGGCTGCGGTCACTCGCGGGTAGATCTGCTCCTCCACGCCCGCCACCGACCGCTGCAGGTCAGCGTCGTCCACCTCCAATCCCTGCTCGATCCACCAATAGGCGTGGTCGGATACGGCGGCAAGCACAAACTCCTTGCTCACCATCTTGCTGCTTGGGTAGTCCAGCATCCAGAAGTCTGTCGTATGACCGACTTCGGGAAGCCCATCTGCGAAGCGCGCCGGCTGCGGGTCGGGTTCCGCCCCGTTCCATCGCAGTTGCCGCGCCAGCGCCAGCAGGTCTCGATCCGGTGGAACCGGAAAGTCGGCGGCGACCATCACATCGTGCGGCATGGTCGGCTCAGTGACTGCAGCCGTTTTCGTCGCCATCGGCGTGTCCACGGCGCTCGCGACGGTAGGTTCGGCCGAGCGTGTCGGTGTCGGATCAGCGACCAGACTGGTCACCATGGTTGACTGGTGAGAAGGGGAGTCAACCGTGGGTTCCGGGACCGTGGCCTCCGATGCCGGAGAGCCCGTATCACAGGCCAGCCCGATCAGCAAAAACGCGGCCAACGCCGCGCCGATCATGTATCGCGTTATGCCCATCGCAACATCAGGGCCATTGCAAAGTTATCGTCTGAATCAGGATTTCCAAGATTTGAGGATTATCCGGATTGGAGCCGTTCGCGGGCAAAGCGCGCTCAATCCTGGAAATCTGATAATCCGGTAAATCCTGATTCAGACAATTCCCGTCGACAACGACTTCTCCACTATCCTGCACTGCATCTACGCTGACGGCTCGGCCGGCGGATCCGTGTTGTACCGGTTCATCGCAATGTTGATCCCATCGGCAAGCAGGCACTCGACGGCCTCGGAAGCCCGCTCGATCGACGCCCTCATGGTCGGCTGCTCGTCATCGGAGAACCGCCCCAGCACGTGGTCCACGCTGCCGGACATTCCCGGCCCGCCGATGCCGATGCGCAGACGGGGGAAGTCGATGGTGCGCACCGTCCGGATGATGTCCTTGATGCCGTTGTGTCCGGCGTCGGACCCGCGGGCCCGCAGGCGGATGCGACCCAATGGCAGCGCCATCTCGTCGTACACGATAACCAGGTCGGCCGGCTTCCCACCGAACCGCGCCAGCAGGTACCCCACCGACTCCCCGGACAGGTTCATGAAGGTGCGGGGCTTGGCCAGCACCACTGCCTTACCCTCGCGGTAGCCCTGCCCCAGCACGGTGGTACGCCGCCGGTCCTTGACGGCGATGCCCCACCGTTCCGCCAGCAGGTCCACGCACCCGAACCCCACGTTGTGCCGCGTGTCACGATACCGCGGCCCGGGGTTCCCCAGGCCGACCACGATAAGGGGCGCGGCGCGTTGTTGCGTTTCCTCCATGGCGGCTACCGGCGCTAATCTGCCAACGCCCACACCATCAGTCCACGGCAGGAATGAAATCGGCCAACTCGAGAACAACGTCCGGAAACGCCTGCGGGCTCACCCTGCCATCCAATGGGATAACGCGGACGTGTGCGTAATCGGCCCCTTCCGGCTCGGTGTTGACCACCAACTCCCCGGCGCGCAGATTGGCAACCCATACTTCGGGAATGCCGGCGGCGTACAGCGCCAACTTCTCTCCCAGGTCGAACTCCAGCGAGCTGTCGGCCACCTCAACCAGCAGGTACACGTCGGAAGGCAGCACCGGCGCGAGGTCGTTGACGGAACGCCGCCGGATCACGGCGATGTCCGGCTCCGGCATAGAGGCGTCATCCAGTTGTATTGATCCCCGCACTCGCACCATGGCGCGGCTTCCGATGGCCGGATGCATCAGACGAGCCACCCAGTCAACGCTGTTCATGTGCCGGTTGCCGATGGGCGCCATGCAGATAATCTCTCCGTCAAGCAGTTCAACGCGCTCTTCCTTCGCCAGTATGCCGGCCGCGCCCAGAGCCAGGTACTCGTCCACGGTGAAGCGCCGACCGGCGCACAAGGTGTCGCGTTCGCCGGCCGCCACGATGCCGGCCGCTATCATGGCCTCCATTTCGGCGGCCGTGAAGCGGCGAGTTGCGCCGGTGCGCGTCGTAGCCATCTCGTTCCTCGGATTTCCAAGCCGGTCAAAGGGCAGGTATAAAGTCGGCCAACTCGAGAACCACGTCCGGAAACGCTTGCGGGCTCACCCTGCCATCCAGCGGGATGATGCGGACGTTGGTGTAAACCGTCCCTTCCGGCTCGGTGTTGACCACCAACTCCCCGGCGCGCAGATTGGCAACCCATACTTCGGGAATGCCGGCGGCGGCGTACAGCGCCAACTTCTCACCCAGGTCGAACTCCAGCGAGCTGTCGGCGACCTCAACCAGCAGGTACACGTCGGAAGGAATCACTGGCGCGAGGTCGTTGACGGAGCGCCGCCGGATGACCACGATGTCCGGCTCCGGCATGGTGCCGTCGTCCAGTTGAATGGAACCCTGTACGCGCACCATCGCCCGCCTTCCTACGCTTTCGCGCATCAGATCAGACACCCAGTCAACGCTGTTCATGTGCCGGTTGCCGATGGGCGCCATGCAGATAATCTCTCCGTCCAGCAGTTCAATGCGCTCTTCTTTGGCCAGTATGCCGGCTGCGCCCAGGGCCAGATACTCGTCCACGGTGAAGCGACGGCCGGCGCCCACGGCCTCGATCTCGCTGGCTGGCACGATGCCGGCCGCTATCATGGCGTCCATTTCGGCGCCGGTGAAGCGACGAATTGTGCTGGTGCGCGCAGTAGCCATCGCAGACCTCGGGATCCTCATGACATTATCGAGCAGTCTCATTCTATCACCTGCTTGTCGTTGGCCCTGTGCTAAACTACGCCCATCAACCTGCCTTGCATACTTTCGCCTTGCGGAGCCACGCTGCCATGACCTCCACCACCAAAGACCCCATCCTAGTCGTCATCCAGCTCACCGGCGGGAACGACTACATGAACACCGTCATTCCCTACGCCGACGGCCGTTACCATGACAACCGGCCTACGGTAGGCATCCCCGCCGACAAGGTCCTGCATATCGACGACCAATTCGGCTTCAACCCCGCCCTGCCCGAGATCAAATCCCTGTACGACGCCGGCAAGGTCGCCGTCATCAACGGCATCGGGTATCCGACGCCCAACCGCTCGCACTTCCGCAGCATGGACATCTGGCACACCTGCGAGCCGGAAAAGGTCGGCACCGAGGGCTGGCTGGGCCGCGTCATTCGCGACCTCGATCCCAGGGCGGAAAACGTGCTCACCGGCGTCAACTTCGGCCGCGGGCTACCGCGCGCCATGGCCCTCACCGGGGTCCCGGTCGCGTCCGTCGCGGTATTGGAGACCTACGGCGTGCTCACCGGGATCGTCAACGAGCCGGAGCGGTCCCAGGCGCTGGACATCTTCGCCCGCATGTACTCGCCCACGGTGGGCCTCGGCGCCGCCATGGACTACCTCGGGCAGACCGGCCTCGACGCCCTGAAAGGCGCCGACATCCTCAAGGCCGCGCCGGATATGTACACCTCCACCGTGGAATACGCGGACACGGGCATCGCCCGCAACCTCCAGGGCATCGCCAAGGTGCTGACCGCCGACCTGGGCACCCGCGTGTTCTACACTCAGCAGGGCGGCTACGACACCCACGCCAGCGAGACCGACGTCCAGCCCAAGCTGCTGTCTGAGTTTAGCCGCGCCGTCAGCGACTTCTATGCCGACCTGCGCGAGCACGACACGGCCGACAACGTGGTCATGTTGGTCTTTACCGAGTTCGGCCGGCGCGTGCGGGACAACGGCAGCGGCACCGACCACGGCAGCGGCGGCGTGGCGTTCGCCATCGGCGATCCGGTGCGCGGCGGCATGTACAGCGAGTACCCGTCGCTGGCCGAAGCCGACCTGGTGGAGGGCGACCTGGCCTTCAACACCGACTTCCGCGGCGTCTACGGCACGCTGGTCGAGCAGTGGCTCGGCCTGGACGCGCAGCCCGTGGTGGGCGGCAGCTTCGAGCAGCCGGCGTTTGTGTAAAGGGCTGTGTGTCAGGGAACCAGTGGCTGCACTATGGAGACCTCATCCCATACCAACGAGCCTGCTCTCGGCTTCGATAAGCCGGAAAAGTCGTTAGCCGATATGCTGGCAGAACTGGACGCCGGGACTTTGCGCGAACTGGTTGGCCGTTTTGTGGAGGCTGATGCTGGATTGGTGGGCCCGGTGTATGAAGCTTACGCGGCAGCGTCCGCCCGGCGCGCCTCAGTAACCGACCGCAAGGGGCGTCTCGTTTATGCCGGCCAGGTCATCTGCGGAGATGACGAGCCAACTTTCGATATGCAGTTCACTGTTCGGGGCCAGAACGAAGGACAGTCACGCACATTGACCGGCATAGTGAACGCCCAAAAATTGTACTCCATAGTCCCTGCCCGAATCCTTGACGAGTTGGGCGTTACGCGGAGGGATTACGTGCGATTTCGAAGAGAGGACGGTTTCGTTCGTCAACTCGGAATAGGTTGGGCAACAATGGAATTGCAAAGCAAAACTTCGTATTCCAGGATCGTCTTCGGAGATGACCCCAACGAAACCGTTATTGGTCGGATGACCCTAATCGATTTCGCTTTCGCCGCTGACCCTGACCAAAAGCGGCTTGTCCCCGGAGTGTTCACGCTGTAATCAGAGAAAGGAGAAGTGGCCTAACCACCCAGCAATAAACTACTCGTGCAATCAATTTGATAAGGTATGGCGGGGAAAATTTACCCTGCTCTGGCCCAATATGGATGGCAGCAAGTTATCGAAAAAGGCAAGAACGTGTATATTCGTTCTCGCGGCCAATCTTGATATGCAAAATTTTCGACTGTCAATATCAAATAATCATAATGACCACCAACTCCAACGGCTCCCATCTGGCTGTGCCCGCCGGCTCGGCGATTTACGTCGACACGGAGAACCTGCGGGAGTCGGACCACGCGCAAACCGTGGTGGCCCAGGTGGTCGCCAACTGGCCGGCGGACCGCCCGCCGCTTAGTGGTCTGTCCCTTTACGTGCGGGCCGACAAGGCCGAGTTGTGGCAGCTTTGGGCTGAAACCGAGTTTCCCGCGCTGAAAGTCCGCGTCCGTGGTGTCCAGCACTTCAGCAACCACCGGGCCAAGAACTCCGCCGATCTCGCCATCGTTGCCGACGCCATCGCCGATCTCATCACCGGCCAGGCCGGCGCGGTCGGGGTGGTGAGCAACGACAGTGACTTCGGAGCCCTGTTCGTCAAGGTGCGTGAACTGGCCTTGCAGGCGGACACTCCGGATATTCCGTTCCTGTGGATCACCGCTCCCGACGCCGGAGCGCTGTCCGCCGAGATCGAGCATTTCATTCCCGGCCGATATCGTTGGGACCTGTCGGAGGCCCTGGCGCCGGCGCCGGCTCCCGTAGCTCCCGCGCCCGCAGTGAGCGCGAAGCCCGCGCCAAGCAGCCTTCCCGAGGCGGCGCGACCCGCTCTACCGGCCGCGCCGGCCCAGGTTGCCATCAGCGACGAGGCCATCGCGGAAGAGTTGCTGCGGGAATTGCCGGTGGGTCGTTTCGGAGCATCCGATGCCCAGAAAGTTGTCAAAGATCGATGGCCCAAACACCCTGAAGCGGCCAGCGATACGGCCAAGTTCGGTCAGTTCCTGGGCAAAAACCTGTGGCCGCAATTGGAAAAGCGCGGCGTGACCATGCCGCGCAAGAGCTCGCCGCGCGTTTACGAGATCACGCCGGCAGCGAAAGACACCTTAACTCATTCCCAAGCAGACCAGTCCGTAACGTCTGTGCCACCTGGCCAAACGGACGCGGACACGGCCACACCGGAGAAACTCGCCGCCATCGTCGCCGGCGGGATCGGCGATGACATTTTCAAGGCGTCCGACGCTCAGGATGCTCTGAAAGGCCGCCGGCCCCAGCATCCGGCTGCGTCTTACACGGCCACCCAGTTTGGCACCTGGTTCGCCAAGCAACTCTGGCCAATCATGGAGCAGCACGGCGTCACCATCGCCAAGGAAAAACCGCGACGCTATGAGATGACTCCAGACGCGCGCCACAACCTCATCGCCCTCGCCTGATTTGCGGAGACCGACATCATGCCCAACCGCGAACGTCTCGTCCGAACCGTAACCGAACTCATCCGGATTGACAGCCCCACTGGAGAGGAGGACGTCATCGATGCCCTCCTGACCGGGAGGCTCAGCGACCTCGGAGCGTCGGTGCAGCACGATGATTACGGCAACCTGGTTGCCACCCTGCCCGGCAACAACGGCCGCTCCGGCGAAGCGCCGGTCATGCTGTCCGCCCACATGGACACCGTGGAACCGGGACGGGGCATCCAGCCGATGCTTGACGCCGACGGCGACACCCTCCGTTCCGACGGCACCACCATCCTGGGCGGCGATTGCAAGGCCGGCCTGGCCATCGTTATGGAAGGGATCGCCTCAGCCATGGAGGACGGCGGCTTGGGGCGCCCGGTACAGGTGGTGTTCTCCCGAGCCGAAGAGGGCGGATTGAACGGCGCCCGCAACCTGGATTTCTCACTGGTCACTGCCACCAGCGGCATGGTGTTCGACGGCGAAGGCTCGGTGAGCCGCATCTGCGTCGGCGCGCCGGCCCAGAACGTGGTGCAGTGCCATATAACCGGCGTCGCCGCCCATGCCGGCCTGGAACCGGAAAACGGCGTGTCGGCGCTGCTGGTCGCCGCCAACATCCTCACCCGGCTGCCGCTGGGCCGCATCGACCACGAGACCACCAGCAACATCGGCGTGCTGGAGGGCGGCCTCAAGCGGAACATTATCCCCGAGCGGGCCTACATAGACGGCGAGCTGCGCTCCCGCGACCAGGCCAAGCTGGAAAACTACACGGCGGAGTTTCGCCGCGCCTTCGACCAGGCGGCGGCCATGTATCCGCAGGCCGAAATCGACCTGGAAATACGCAACCAGTACCAGGCCTATCGAATCGCGGAGAGCGACCCTGCCCTGGTGGACATCGCCCGTGCGGTCACGGCTGCCGGATTGACGCCGGCGCTGGAAACCACCGGCGGCGGTTCCGACGCCAACGTCTTCTTCGAGCATGGGATAGTCGCTCTTCCCGTGGGCATCGGCGTGCGGGATTTCCACACCACACGCGAGACCGCCAGCATCAATGAGATGTACGAGGCAGCGGTGGTGTGCCACAAGTTTATCTGCCCCGCCTGAGTTGGCCTCGGCCTGAGCTCACCCTCAGCGCGGCGGCCGGTTGCGTTCGCCGTCGGCTCGGCATTTGTCATATATAATGTTGGCCCACTGGAGATCAGCGAGGGCAGCCGCTGCCGTCGTGGATCAAGCCGCATCGATCTGAAGGAACATTCCAAGGAGCAGCCCAATGGCCGACGAATTTGTCAAGATAGCGTCTCTCAGCGACGTACCGCCGGGTGACATGATGTCCGTCCGCGTGGGGTCGGAAGAGATCCTGCTGGTGAACCTGGATGGCGACCTGCACGCCTGCGACGACATCTGCACCCACGCCTACGCCAACCTGTCCGAGGGAGACCTGGAGGAAGGCGAGGTGGTTTGCCCGCTGCACGGAGCGGTGTTTGACGTGGCGTCCGGCAAGCCAGTCACTCCTCCGGCCACCGAGGCGCTGCGCAAATTCGCCGTCCGCGTTGAGGGCGATGATGTCCTCGTGGGCCCGGTTATCGAAGCGGAGTAGCGCCCGCCGTTTCCGGATGCTGAACGACCATCGGCCGGCGTCGGTGCGCCGGCCGTAATCGTGATCCCGCCGGCTGACCTATTGGGGGAACCCCCACGCTGACCGCGGCCAGTAGATCGCCCAGACCTTGCCGATGATGTGGTCCGCCGGCAACGGACCCCAATGGCGGGAGTCCCGGCTACCGTTGCGGTTGTCTCCCAGCACGAAATACTCCTCGTCGGTGAGTTGCACGTCGTGCATCCTGGTGCGGCCCAGGACGTCCAGGTAGGGCTCGTCCAGGGTTTGGCCGTTGACGGTTACCTGCCCGTTGTCGATGGCCACCAGGTCTCCCGGCTCCCCGATGATCCGCTTGACGAACTGGCGATCCGGCTCCAGCGGGTAGTTGAAGACCACGACATCGCCCCGCCTCGGGGGCCTTACCGTGTGCACCATCCGTGATTCTTCCGGTTGCCAGAAGGGAGTGATCTTGCCCAGCCGGTCGGTGTCCAGCTGGAAGTACACCAACTTGTTCACCATCAGGTAGTGACCGGGGTGCAGCGTGGGTCGCATGCTGGAGCCCTCAACCCTGAAGTTGGCTACCGCAACCTGAATGGCAACGAAAACCACTATGCCGATCAGGGCAGCCTCGACAAGTTCGCGCAGCCAATTGCTCTGGTTCATCTGAGTGTGCCCCGGGTGAATCTGCCCCGGGTTCCGGGTTTATTTTAGCAAAGGGCGTACCGGCTCATGCGTACCCATTTTTGTGGGTCGTCTAGGATCGACTGGATTGAAGGATTTACCGGATTGAGCGTTCTTCCCCATCGGGCGGCTCCAATCCTGATAATCCCTAAATCTTGAAAATCCTGATTCTGACGATCCCCCCGCTGCAAACTGGGCACGCGTGAGCACGTTCCTGCCGTTGACGGGAATCGGTTCGCCCAATTACCATTACCCCCCGATTGTCCCGTTGCATTGGCCGGATTCCGTGCCGGCTGCCATGCCCCACCGCCATTTACTGCAAGGTGCTGCCATGTCCACGCTCGAAGAACTCAAGGTATTCACCGGGAACGCGCATCCCCAACTGGCGCGGGATGTCTGCGATTACCTGGGGATACCGCTGGGACAGAGCGAGACCTTCAAATTCGCCAACGACAACACCTTCGTGCGCATCGGCGAGAATATCCGCGAGCGGGACGTGTTCATCGTGCAACCCACGGTGGCGCCCACCAACGACAACCTGATGGAACTGCTGATCATGATCGATGCCTGCAAGCGGGCATCGGCGGGACGCATCACCGCGGTGGTGTCTTACTACGGCTACGGGCGCACTGACAAGAAGGACCAGCCTCGGGTGCCCATCACCGCCCGCCTGGTGGCCGACCTGATCACCACGGCCGGGGCCGACCGGGTGCTCACCCTGGACCTCCACGCCGGCCAGATTCAGGGCTTCTTCAACATCCCGGTGGACGAACTGACTGCGGAGCCGATCCTGTCCAACTATTTCTTTGAGAAGGGGCTGGAGGACCTGGTCCTGGTTGCCGTCGACTTCGGCATCAGCAAGCGGGCGCGAGACATGGCCTCACGGCTGGGCGTGCCTGTGGCGGTCATCGAGAAGCGGCGCACCGCCAACGACGACCGCTCCGAGACCCTCAACGTCATCGGCGACGTGCGCGGGAAGCGTGCCCTCACGTTCGACGATGAAATCCTCACCGGCGGGACCATCGTCAACGCGGCCAAAGCGCTGCTGGACGCCGGTGTGACCGAGGTTTTCTGCTGCGCCACCCATCCGGTCTTCTCTCCCGTCGCCCCCAAGCTGCTCAAAGAGAGCGCGTTCAAAGAGGTGGTGGTAACCGATTCGGTACCGCTTACCCAGGACCAAAAGGTCAACAACCTCACGGTGCTGTCGGTCGCGCCGCTCATCGGCGAGGCGATGAAACGCATCCACGAAGGCCGCTCGGTAGGCGAACTTTTCCAGTAAGGCGCCCTATCCTAACGACCCGGCAACTCTGAGGGCGACGAGCGGGCAGATGAAAACCGTCCTGACGCTGAAAGTTGCAGAGGTCCAATGCGGGGAGTGGATCGTATCTACGTCCGACTTTTACTCTCCCCATCCACTCGCACGATTATCAGTTTGGAGGACTGTCCCATGAATACCGGCGTTATAACTCTGCGCAAGCGTTGGCCCGTCCTAGCCTCTATTCTAGTTCTGATGGCCGTGGCGCTGGCTGCCGGCACCTTGTTCGCCGCCAACGAGCGTCAGCAGTCCGAAACCCAGCCGTTGCCACAGCAGTCGGTCACCGCCGCTGACGCCGCTCGCGGCGCCGACCTCCCGGCGGCCCCGCCCGCCCCGGAACGCGTCCCTGCCCAGCCGGACGACGTTGACGAGGAAGAGATTGACCTGCCTCCGATTGTCAAACAGCCGCCCCAGTATCCCAACCTCGACCCTAATCTGAACAGCCTGGTTGAAGAGGCGGGCACCGATGCCCAGCCGGGCGCCGGGCAGCAGCCCAGCACCACGGACAGTGCCGGTGGCGGAACTGCATTGGCGAGCGAACCTGTGCTGGTGACTTTCTACATCGAGACGGAACAGGTCGCCGCCGTGCGTCAGTTCCTAGAAGATAACGACGTGTTCATCCGCAACGTCGGGGAAGACTGGATCGAAGCCCACGTCCCGCCGGCGCTGCTGCCCGCCGCCTCTGAACTGCCCGGCGTCCGGCGCGTTGATACCGTCATACCGCCTGAGCCGCAAAGCCTGGGCCGGGTGGTCAGCCAGGGCGTGGAGTTGCACCAGGCCGACGCCTGGCACCGCATGGGCTACCGGGGCCAGGGTGTCAAGGTAGGTGTCATCGACACCGGCTATCAGGGATTCAGCCAAATGCAAGACGGCGAACTGCCCCGCAGCGTGATGGCCCGGTGCTACTTCGCCGATGCCCGTGCCCCGAGCTCAATCTTGGCGGATTGCGAACAAGCGCCTTGCACAGAAATCGCTTGCGTCCACGGTACGGCGGTCGCTGAAACGGTGGTTGACGTCGCCCCGGAAGTCGAGTTGTACATAGCGAACCCCATGAGCGGCGGTGATCTGCGGGACGCCGTTGATTGGATGGTGCAGAATGGGGTAGACGTCATCAACCGTTCGATAAGCAACGTATATGAAGGGCCTGGCGATGGCACGTCATGGTACAGCAATGGACGTATCAATAGCATTGACGCGGCGGTGACAGGTGGCATTGTATTCGTCAATTCTGGCGGGAACGGAGCCACAAACACTTGGTACGGCAGGTTTAGCGATCCGGATGGTAACGGCTCGCACAATTTTACGCCACGAGATGCAGGGAACACTTTCTTCCTGCCGTATGATCCAGACTCGCCTCGAAGATCCAGAGTATCCGCCTTTATGAGATGGGATGATAGCTGGGGCGGTGCCGATTGCGATTTGGATTTGGAGTTGTGGAGATCTATACCAGGCCCGAATAACGATATAAGGGTTCTCAATTCCAATGCTATTCAAGATGGCGGTGTCAATGATATTCCTTTGGAATGGTTATGGTGGCAGGCCACTGGTGTTGGTGGCGAAGGAAGGTACTATTTGCTTATACGCAAGTACTCCTGCCCGGGCGACCCGGCCTGGATACAGTTGACTACTTGGATGACCGATGATCTGGAATATTATTCGCCAGGACACCACATCGGCAACCCGGCAGAGAGCCGGAACCGGGGGATGCTGGCGGTGGCCGCAACCCACTGGTGGGATACCGAGTATATCGCGGACTACAGTTCACGGGGCCCAACCATGGACGGTCGGGTCAAGCCCGACATCACCGGAATCGCCTGTGGACGTTCAGCAACGTATGGCCTCCAACGCCCCGGCTCTTCGTGCCCCTTTGGCGGCACCAGCCAAGCTTCTCCCCACGTGGCCGGCATGGCGGCCCTGGTGAGGCAGCGGTTCCCCGATTACATCCCGGAGCAGGTAACCGCTTACCTGAAGCAGAACGCGACCGAACGCGGGGCTGCCGCCGCGGATAGCGTGTGGGGGCACGGTTTCGCCGTCCTGCCCACGTCGGACAGTCCTTCCCCGTCAGGCGACCTCCAGCCAATAACCAACCTCTCCGTGCAAGAGGGCCCGGGCGCTGGCGAAGTTACCCTGTCCTGGGATGCGGTGTCGGACGCCACCTACTACCGCATCGGCTACGTCAACATGGAGGTGGACTACCACCTGGCCAAGGCCAGTTGCACCGGAGAGTGGATCGAAGCATTCATCTATGTTGACGTGAACGCGCAGAATATTCCGGTCAACAATGGCCGCGCTGAGTACACCATCCGGCGTCTCGTCCCGGGAGTTCGGCACGCCTTCACCGTGCTGACCAGCAACAACTTCGTCGATAGCGGCGCCGGCGGAAGCGTGCGCAGCGAATTCTTCTGGCCCAGCAACCCCCGCTGGAAATTCTTGCTCGGTCGGCAGGGAAGCGAACTGCCAAGTCGGTGCCATTCCTCAAATTGATCGCGCTCCCTGACCTCCGCTGACCAAAACTTGCCTGGCATGGGCCGCGGTTCGCCGGGCGGGGTCTTTCGGCTGTCCTTGCGAGAAGCATAGCGACCGGGCAATCTCGTTGCGGTGGCCTCGTCCGCCGTGGGGCATTTTGCCACCCCAACCGGATTGCTACGCTGCTCTCCCGGTGGCAAAACTGAAAAACCGAAAGGCCCTGCACTCGCACGCGCCGCGCTGGACATACCTGGGGCGGATGGTTATCATCGTCGGGCAGGCTGCAGCGCGACGTCGCCCATCGCGTGGGAGTTTCCGCGCTCGCACCCCGTGACAGTCAGGAGGGCGCCTATGGTCGCGGTCACCAGCGAGTCCACCGATCTGATCGCTCGCGTATCTGAATACGTGGACGATGCGAACCAACTGGAGCGCATCAGGTCGGCCTACGACTTCGCGGAAAAGTGCCACGACGGGCAGATGCGGCGGTCCGGCGACCCTTATATCGTTCATCCCCTGGCGGCGGCCACCATCCTGGCCGGCCTGTACCTCGACCCAGACACCATCATCGGGGCCCTGCTGCACGATGTTCTCGAGGACTGCGGCGTCGAAGTAACCGAACTCGAAGCCCGCTTCGGCCCGGACGTGGCCCGGCTGGTGGACGGCGTCACCAAGCTGACCCGCATGGACTACCGCCCGCCCGGCGCGGAGGCCAACGGCGCCACGCCCGCGGAAAACCTGTACGCCGAAAGCCTGCGCAAGATGCTCGTGGCCATGGCCGAAGACATCCGCGTGGTGCTCATCAAGCTCGCGGACCGGCTGCACAACATGCGTACGCTGGACGCGCTCTCCGAAGACAAGCGGCGGCGCATCGCCCAGGAGACCCTGGACGTCTACTCGCCCCTGGCCCATCGCCTGGGCATCTGGGAGCTCAAGTGGCAGCTGGACGACCTGGCTTTCCGCCATCTCAACGAAGGCAGGTACCGTGAGATTTCCCGCATGCTGGCGGCGCGGCGGTCGCAGCGGGAGGCCTACGTGGACGACGTGGCGGACCGGCTCAAGACGGAGTTGGCCGATAACCGCCTGCGCGCGGACGTGAACGGCCGGCCCAAGGGCATCTACTCCATACACAACAAGATTGAGAAGTACGCAGCCGAAGGCAAGGAACTCAGCGACATCTACGACCTGTATGCCCTGCGCGTGGTCGTCGACGAGATAGCCGACTGCTATTCCGCCCTGGGCGTCACCCACCGCATGTGGAGCCCGATACCCGGCCAGTTCGACGACTATATCGCCACCCCCAAGAAGAACATGTACCAGGCGTTGCACACCACGGTGCTGTGCGACGGGGGGCATCCGCTGGAGGTGCAGATCAAGACCCGCGAGATGCACCAGGTGGCGGAATACGGCGTGGCGGCCCACTGGCGGTACAAGGAACAGCGCGGCTCGGCCGGCGGCAACCCCACTTTTGAAGAGCGGATGACCGGCCTGCGCCAACTGCTGGAGTGGCAGCGCGAGACGCCGGACACCAATGAGTTCCTGGAACGGGTGCGGGAAGACCTGTTCCACGACCAGGTTTTTGTCTACACGCCCAAGGGCGACATTGTGGAACTGGCCGCCGGGGCCACGCCCATCGACTTCGCCTACAAGATCCACACCGACCTGGGGCATCGCATCTCCGGCGCCAAGGTCAACGGCAAGCTGATGTCGCTGGACACGCCCCTGCATAACGGCGACACGGTGGAGGTGGTGGCCGGCAAGACCGGCCGGGGGCCGTCGCCCGACTGGCTGAACCCGGCGCGCGGATACGTGGCCACCAACAGCACGAGGCAGAAGATACGCTCCTGGTTCAACCGGCAGGCCCGCAGCGCCAACATCACCCGTGGACGCGAACTCCTGCGCCGCGAGTTGCGTCGCATGGGCGTCAAGATGTCTGACCGCGAGGTGCTCGAAGGGTGCCGCTACGAAAGCATGGAAGACCTGCTGGCGGCCCTGGGCTCCGGCGAACTGAGCGACTCCGCCCTGTCCGCGCGCCTGACCCAGTTCCGCAACGACGAGATGGCCGAGGCCTCCTGGATGCCAAAGCTGCGGGGCTCAACGTCCCTGTCCAGTCCGACGTCGGGGATTTCGGTGCTGGGCGTGGGAGACCTGCTGACCAGCATCGCCCGATGCTGCAACCCAATCCAGGGGGACCCGATCATCGGCTTCGTCACGCGCTCCCGCGGCGTCAGCGTGCACAAGGTGGGTTGCATCAACGTGCTCAACGAGGACGAGCAGGAACGGCTGGTTCCCGTTTCCTGGGGGCAGAAGCAGGAACTTTATCCGGTCCGAATCCGCATCGAGGCCATGGACCGCGTGGGCCTGCTGCGGGACGTGACCACCAAGGTCTCGGACGACAAGATCAACATCGCCTGGGCAGTGACCCGGGAGAACGACGACGCCACGGTCAGCATGGAATTCACCATCCATGTGAAGGACCTTGAGGAACTGAACCGCGTGTTTTCCCGCATCGAGGGCATCCGCGGTGTCATCTCGGTAAGTCGCGTCACCAGCAGCCCCCTGAGACAGACCGAGCGCTGATCGCCCTGGCGCGGGTTTGAGGCGCTCGCCAGTCAGCGGCGAGTCTGTTGTTCAGTCTTTCCACCATGGCGCCCGCGATTCGCGGCGGAACGGCGGTCAAACTATTCCTGGCCGCGGCGGTGTTCCTGGTCATCCTGCTCATGCCCGCTCCGGCGGGCTTGAGCGAGCACGGCCAGCGCGCGCTGGCGGTCATGCTCCTCGCCGTCATACTGTGGGCCACCGAAGCCATTCCCGTGCCCGTGGCCGGCGTCGGCGGAGTTTTGCTCCTGGTCCTGGTGGGGGCGGTGCCGGATCTCGGGCCCGCGCTCTACGGCTTTTCCCAACCGGTCGCCTACTTCCTGATCGGCATCCTGACCCTGGGCCTGGCGGTGCAGCAATCGGGGCTTGCCGAACGCCTGGCCACCTGGCTCATGCGCGGCGCACAGGGGAGCCCCCGACTGCTCTACATCCAGATGCTGTTTTCCTTCGCCGCGCTGACCTTCGCGTTGCCGTCCGCCAGCACCCGGGGCGCCATCATGGTCCACGTCTACGAGCAGGTGCTGGACCGCTGGAACATACCCAAGGAGCACCCCCTTTACCGGGCCACGATGATGGCCATGGGCAGCCTCAATCGCCTCGGCTCCACCGCGCTGCTGGCCGGCGGCATAACCCCGGTGGTGGCCTCGGGCCTGCTGGGCGACTTCTCGTGGACCCAGTGGTTCGTGCTGATGAGCGTGCCCTTCTACGCCAACCTGATCGTCGGCGGGACCGTGCTGTTCCTGTTCTACCGGTCCGGGTTCCGGCTGGGCGACGATGCAACAGCCACTACCGTCGCGCTGGACCGCATCAGGCCCATCGAAATGCGGGCGGCCGGCATCGTGATGATCACCGCCCTGCTGTGGTTCACCGATTTTGCCCACGGGCTGCATCCGGCGGTTCCCGCCATGATCGCTATGTGCCTGATCCTGCTGCCGCGGGTCGGGATACTCACCTGGAGCGAATTCGAGAGGAACCTGGGCTGGTCAAACTTCTTCATCATTGCCACGTCGCTGTCGCTGTCCCACGCGCTGGTGACCACCGGGGCTGCGGCATGGTTCTCGGAGACGCTGGTCGGCGGCGTGTCCCAGCTTGCCACGTCACCGATGCTGGTTTTGCTGCTGCTGTGCGCGTGTTTCGCCATGATGCGGTTCATCCTGCCCAACATCGCCGGCTATCTCGCGCTGGTGATCCCGGTGACCATGGCCGCTGCCGAATCCCTGGGCCTTGATCCATTGGTGTGCGGCATGGCAGCGGTGGTGGTCGGCGACTCGGTGGTGTACTACAGCGCGGGCGGAACCGCGAGCGTCTTCATCTTCCAGCGCGCCGAAATCGCCAACCCGGAGATCTTCCGGTTCGCCGTCATAATGACCGTGATGGCCACGGCCATTCTCCTGCTGGCGGTGGTGCCGTACTGGGGCCTGGTGGGACACCCGCTGGTTCCGTAGTGCGACTGCCTACAATAGGATCACTATCGCCAGCGCCAACCCTGCCAGCGCGATGGCAAACGCCCCGATCATCATCCAGGTGAGAACGCGCCGGATCCGTCGCCGTCGTTGCCGCCCCCGCCTGAGGTCGGCCCGGTAGTCCCATGGGCGGCGGATACGGTCTCCATCCTTCCAGACGCCGCGCCGTCGTCGTTTGGCCTCGGCCTCTGCCTCCGGGAACCCCAGGTCCCGGCCGCCGTAGCGACGGTACCACCACGCCATGCCGGAGCGCACCATCTCCGCGTTGAGCGACTGCCCGCGTCGTCGTCGGTAGAGCAGGCCCACCGTGCGCCCGTAGCGGTCGGTGGCCCTGACATCCATTCGGATCCCGCCCCGCCGCACCAGCTTCTCGAGCTGCTTGCGCGACTCCTGCCCGTAGGGTTGAGCCAGTTCCGGCGCATCGATGCCGTAGAGCCGCACCGGAAACGGGCTCCGCAGGAAGCTGAACAGCCCCGCGTATTTGACCTCCAGCGAGTCTCCGTCGATGACCCGCCGTATCCGGACCCTGCGGGCCATCGTCGTTCGCTAGCGCTTTCGCCGGTTGCGCCGGCGCTCGTTGCGCAGGGACGCCGTTTCCACGCGCAGTTCCCCCAATTCCGACCGCAGTTGTTCGACCGTAGCCCCGGCGGCTGCGGCCCGGTCCTCTGCCTGTCGTGTTTGCCGGTAAAGCAGGTACCCGATCAGCAGCAGGGCGGCGCCTCCTGAAATGATCGCGGCTCCGCCCGAGATGTTCATAGTCGGACTCAGTATCTTCATGGGCTGCCCCCTTTCCGACTTCTACACGGTCATCGGCGTGTCGTCCCGGTTGGCCCACTCGCTCATGGACGCGTCGTAGTTCTTGGCGTTTTCGAAGCCCACCAGGCGGAGTACGAAGTTTCCGTGCGCCGCACGGATGCCGGCCTGTCAATAGGAGTACGCCGTCTTGTCCGGCGTGATGCCGTGCTCCGTGAGAATGCGCCGGATCTCCGCCGCCGGCTTGAACTCGTGGGTGTTGCGGTCCATCAGGTTGAACCACTCCAGGTGCACCGCGCCGGGAACATGCCCCTGCCGCTTGTTCTGATAGTTGGGGGCTGAGCCGTCCCACTCACCGTCGCTGCGCACATCCCACACCACCACGTTGTCCGCGAGCCCCCCGTCCAATGAACAGGCCTCCTTGAGCTCGTCGCCGGTGGCGATGAACGACTCGTCGGCTCGCGGGGTGAAGGTCACCGCCGCCGGAGCCTTGGCACGGCCGAAGTCGACGGGCTGCCCCGCGTTGACCCACGCCCTCCAGCCGCCGTTGAGCACCTTCACGTTGGTGTGGCCGTAGTAGTTGAACACCCACCAGATGCGCGCCGCCGTAAGCCCCTGGGCGTGGTCGTAGGTGACGACCATCGTCTCGTCGCCGATGCCCAGGCCCTCGGCCATGGCCTTGAACTGCTCCGGCGCCATGACGTGTTGCCCGCGTGCCCCTGGTTCAATCGAACTGTCGGGGTTCTTGGCCCAGTTGTCGGCCACGTGAGCCGCGCCGGGGATATGCCCGCGCTGCCAGGCGTCGGCGGTGTTGGCGCAATCCAGCACCACCACGTTGGGATCGTCCAGGCGTGCGGCGACCCAGGCGGCGTCGGTCAGGTACTCGGGGTGAGCGTAATCGTCGTTATGAGTCGTCATGGAGCGGCTCCTGCGGTCGGTTGAGAGTTGCCGGGATTGTAGGCGGCGGCAGGCCGGCAGGTCAACGGCGGAGATAGTTCCATACCGCTGCGAAGTGCTATCCTATCCAAGTGGGAAGGTGACGTCATGGCTACTATCCAGTTCGAAATCACCGAGGAAGACCGCGAGCGTTTTGCCAAACAGGCAGAACGCGAAGGCATGGCGTTGGACGCATGGCTGATTTCGGTGGCGCGGCAGCACAGTCCGCAAGCAACGGCCCCAGCGGATGATCGATTTCAGTCGGTAGAGGAGCTGATGGCATTTCTTCATGAATGCAGCGCCAACTCCGGCCTGGAACGAGAGCCTGATTGGGAAGAGCACCTGCGGAACATTGAAGAGTCTCGTCGACAGGGCCTACCCGAAATATGACATTCGTCGAAACCAATGTGTTCATGTACGCGGTAGGCGGCCCTCATCCGCTACAACCCGCCGCCTGGGATTTCCTGCGCCGCTCATACAATAGCGGCTCTCCATTGTGCACATCGGCGGAGGTGTTGCAGGAGTTAGCCCACGCCTATCTCCGCGTGGGCCGCGCCGGCACGTTCGACCGTGCGGTGGCACTGGTACGGCTGTATGGAGTCGAAGTGTGGCCCCGCGAGCAAGAAGACGTCCTGCTCGCCCGCCAACTCCACGAGCAGTACCCGACACTCTCCGCCCGCGACCTGTGCCACCTGGCCTCCTGCCAGCGACGTGGCATCGATGAGATGATGACCTTTGACCAAGGCCTCGCCTTGGCGTTCCGCGGTTTGGGTGAGGCATAGTCATCAACCGGCGCCATTGACCCACGAGTTGACCACACGCCGTTCCAGAGATAAGTCGAGGCTAAACTCGCCCAAATACATCATCCCCCCGTTCCCGCTACAATAGGCGCACTCAACACTTTCAGGTGCGAGGTGCGCTTTTATGGTTCAGCAGGGACAGATTGACCATCTTTTGCAGGAGGCCGGCGAGATTCCGCCTCCGCCCCACGTGGTCGAGCAGGCCACCATGACCGACTACGACGGCGTCTACGCCCGTTCCGTGGAGGACCCCGAGGGTTTCTGGGCCGAGGCCGCCGAGGAACTGCACTGGTTCCGCAGGTGGGACGACGTGTTCCAGTGGGACTACCCCAACTTCCGCTGGTTTGTGGGCGGCCAGACCAACATCGCCTACAACGCCCTGGACCGCCACCTTGCCACGGACCGGCGCAACAAGGCCGCCCTCATCTGGCTCGGTGAAGACGGAACCGAGCAGGTGTACACCTACGCGCGGCTGGCCCAGCAGGTCAACCGCTTCGCCAACGGGCTGAAATCCCTGGGTGTGGGCAAGGGCGATCGCGTCGTCATCTACATGCCATTGACCCCCGAGGGGGCTATCAGCATGCTGGCCTGCGCCCGCATCGGCGCCATCCACAGCGTGGTCTATGCCGGCTTCAGCGTCGGGTCCCTGCGCGACCGCATCCAGGACGCCAGCGCCAAGGCGCTCATCACCGGCGACTACGGCTACCGCCGCGGCAACCGCGTGGACCTCAAGGGCATCGCCGACGAGGCCGTGGAGGGCTGCGACAGCCTGGAACACGTCATCGTCTTCCGCCGCGAGTTGGCCCTCGAAGACCTGCGCGACGGCGAAACCGACTTCGATGGCCTGATGGCCCGCAGCGGCATCGACTGCCCCGCCGAAGTCATGGACGCCGAGGACCCGCTGTACATCCTCTACACCAGCGGCACCACCGGCAAGCCCAAGGGCGTCGTGCACGTTCACGGCGGCTACATGGTGGGCACCCACTACCACTTCAAAAACTTCTGGGACGTCAAGGACAACGACGTGTTCTGGTGCATGTCCGACATCGGCTGGGTCGTGGGTCACAGCTACATCGTGTACGCGCCGCTGGTGGCCGGCGCCACCACCGTGTTCCGCGAGGGGGCACCGGACTTCCCGCACAGCGCCGTGTTCTACGAGGTCATCGAGAAGTACGGCGTCAACGTCATCTTCACCGCGCCCACGGCGGTGCGGATGCTCATGCGTTACGGCGAGGAGCCGGCCAGCCAGTACAACCTGCGCTCGCTGCGGTTCCTCACCTGCGCCGGCGAGCCGCTGAACCCGGAGGCCCTGCGCTGGGCCTACGAGCACATCTGCGGCGGCGGCGAGTGGGCGCACATGGTCGACAACTGGTGGCAGACCGAGACCGGAGGCCCCTGCCTGGGCACCACCGCCACCATGACATCCCGTCCCGGCCGGGTCGGCAAGCCCCTCCCGGGCGCCGTCATGGACATCGTCGACCGGGAGGGCCAGCCCATCGAGGAACCGGACAAGGGCGGTTTCCTGGTTATCCGTCGTCCCTTCCCCCATTTCTCCCGCACCGTCTGGGGCGACCATGACCGGTACGCCGATACCTGGAGCCAGATTCCCGGCGTGTACTCCTCCGGCGACGTGGCCCTGCGCGACGCCGACGGGTACTACATGGTGGTGGGTCGCGCCGACGACGTGCTCAACGTGGCCGGCCACCGCATCGGCTCCGCCGAGGTGGAGTCTGCGCTGGTCTCGCATCCGGAGGTCGCCGAGGCGGCGGTCATCGGCAAGCCCGACCAGCTGCGCGGCGAGGTGATCAAGGGCTTCGTCACCCTGCGCATGGGCAGCGAGGGCTCCGACCGCATGATCAACGACCTGCAGCTCCACGTGCGCCGCGAGCTGGGCCCCATCGCCGTCCCGTCGGAGATCGAGTTCACGCCGACGCTGCCCAAGACCCGCTCGGGCAAGATCATGCGCCGGTTGCTCAAGGCCCAGGAGCTGGGCCTGGACCCGGGGGATATCACGACGCTGGAGGAGTAGGAACGTTTAGCCGGCGCGTCTCACAGAGATCATGAATGGCAGGGAATTCGTGAGGCGCGCCCGGCGCTACGCTCGTCGCAACGGGCTGGAATGGCGTTTCGACCCGGCGGATGGCAAAGGCAGTCATGGCACGTTTTTCCTGGGCAGCCGGAGAGCGTCGGTGCAGCATGGCGAAATTGCGCAGGGAACTTTTTATGCAATGCTCCGCCAGCTGGGTATTAACCCGAGGGAGTTTTGATTATGCAGTACGTCTATCCATGCAACATGACCGGCAATGAATGGGATGGTGACGGCGTCACCGCGATTTTCCCGGACCTCAACGGGGCCATCACCGGCGGTTTTACCTTCCGGGAGGCTCTTATCAACGCTGAAGATTGCCTGGTTGTGGCGTTGGCTGCATGCATCAAACAGCAGGAAGAACTCCCCACCCCCAGTCCTTTCCAGGACGGGCAGGAACTGCTGACCGTCCAGCCCGTCATCGCCGCTCAACTTGATTTGTACACGGCCATGCGCGAGCAGGGCATCAGCCGGTCGGACCTGGCGGAACGGCTGGGCATCACCAGCGACGCCGTGTATAAACTGTTGAGCCTGGACTACCGCACACCCATTGCCGAGGTTATCAAAGCTCTGCGCACCCTGGGCTGCGAGCTGGCGGCGACGGAGCAAGCGGCTTGATAGTCCGCGCATGAACGGCAGGGAATTCGTGAGGCGCGCCCGGCGCTACGCCAGACGCAACGGGCTGGAATGGCGTTTCGAGCCCTCGCGTGGCAAGGGTAGCCACGGCAGGTTTTGGATTGAGGAACGATATACTACCGTCCAACATGGCCAGATTTCGCGGCCAATGCTGTTTGAGATGCTGCGGCAATTGGGCATCAACAACCGGGAGTTCTGATGAAGTACCTTTATCCTTGCAACATCAAAGGCACTGAAGAAAACGGGGAAGGCTTCGTCGTTACTTTTACAGACATAGCTGAAGCCATTACGGGCAGTTTCACCTTCCGGGATTCCCTCATATTGGCCGAAGATTGCCTGGTGGTTGCTCTGGAGGGCTATATTGTTTCAGAGCGAAAACTGCCTACCCCCAGCCCTTATCAGGACGGGCAGGAATTGCTGACCGTCCAGCCTGTCATCGCGGCCCAGCTGGACCTGTACGCTGCCATGCGGGAACAGGGCATCAGCCGGGCGGATCTGGCGGAACGGCTGGGGATCAGCAGCGACGCCGTGGATAAACTGTTGAGCCTGGATTACTCCACTCCCATCGCCGAGGTTATCAAGGCCCTGCGCGCTGTGGGATGCGAGCTGGCAGTAGCGGAGCAGGCGGCTTGATAGTCCGCGCATGAACGGCAGGGAATTCGTGAGGCGCGCCCGGCGTTATGCCAGACGCAATAATCTGGAATGGCGTTTCGACCCGGCGGATGGCAAGGGCAGCCATGGCACGTTTTTCCTGGGCAGCCGGAGAGCGTCGGTGCAGCATGGCGAAATCGCGCAAGGAACCTTTTATGCAATGCTCCGCCAGCTGGGTATTAACCCGAGGGAGTTTTGATTATGCAGTACGTCTATCCATGCAACATGACCGGCAATGAATGGGATGGTGACGGCGTCACCGCGATTTTCCCGGACCTCAACGGGGCCATCACCGGCGGTTTTACCTTCCGGGAGGCTCTTATCAACGCTGAAGATTGCCTGGTTGTGGCGTTGGCTGCATGCATCAAACAGCAGGAAGAACTCCCCACCCCCAGCCCGTACCAGAACGGGCAGGAATTGCTGACCGTCCAGCCTGTCATCGCGGCCCAGCTGGACCTGTACACGGCCATGCGCGAGCAGGGCATCAGCCGGTCGGACCTGGCGGAACGGCTGGGGATCAGCATCGAAGACGCCGACCAATTGCTGAGTCTGGACTATTCCACCCCCATCGACCGGGTATTCAAAGCGCTCAAAGCTCTAGGATGCGAGTTGGTGGCCGCGGACTAGGCAGTCTGAACCGCAACGAGCGACGGGAGGAGCCATGCTGGATGATCTGGTTGAAGTGATAGAGACGCTGCAGCGGCGGATCCGCGACCACGGCCAGTCCCTGCGCGAAAACGAAACCCGCACCCGTATGGCATTGATCGACCCGCTGCTGGATGTGCTCGGTTGGGATACATCTAACCCAGATCTGGTTACGCCTGAATATCGCGTCAACGTGGGGTGGGCGGATTACGCTCTCCATGGTCCAGGGCCGCAACCGGCAGCAGTCATTGAAGCCAAACGCTTGGGAACTATAGTCGAAAACAATCTGACCCAAGCCGTGAACTACTGCATCCAGCAAGGTATCGCCTACGCTGGGGTGACCGACGGGAGTCATTGGCAACTGTACCGGACTTTTGAGCAAGTTCCACTCGAACAAAAGAAAGTCCTGGACGTTCGGGTCGACATCACCCCGGCTCATGAGTGTGCGCTACAGTTCCTATTGCTTTGGCATCCCAACCTCCGATCTGGAAAATCTATTCCGGCTGCTGATCCGATTCTCCCGGTGGCACCTCTAGCGTCACCTAGTGCGTCCCAAGACATTCTGACCGCACCGCCACCACCTGCTGCTCCGATAGAGGACGGATGGGAGGCAATGTCTAGTCTCAAGCCTGACGCCGGCGACAGCAACCCCACGGCAGTACGTTTTCCCGGGGCACCCGATCATTTGGTTACCAGTTGGAGACAGTTGGTGCACGTTACCGTTGATTGGCTGTGTCAGCGTGGCCTCTTGACGGAAACCGGCGTGCCTGTCGCATCCAGCGCAAAACGTTTCATTGTGAACAGCGTTCCGATACATCCAACTGGGAAACCGTTCAGCTCCAGCAAATTCGTAGCCGGCACGCCATTTGTGTACGAAGGAAACATCAGTTCGCGCGCAGCCGTTAGCAATGCGAAGAAATTGCTCACTCACTGCGGCATCAACCCTGCGGATGTGCTTTTGCGCCTGGAGTAAGGCTTGCTGATGATCAATAAATTCTGTGCCGTCGCCGCACGTGTAATGTGACGGCGCTGAAAGTGTCCGGAGTACCAGATGGCTACGGAACTGAAACCCGAGACCGAGGCCTTTATCGTCGACTTGGCAAGACGTCTGGGCATTGCCGGCCCGGACGCGGTAGAACGGGTGCTCAAAGCAGCATTGGATGATCTAGACGCCAAAACGCCAATGCCGCGCCGCCGGATGACGGATGAGGAATCGGACCAAGAGTATAGGACGTTGAGCGCGGCCGGCCGCCGCTGGCGTGAGGAGCACTCTGACCAGTACGATGAGGACAACCCACCGTCTAAAGCTTGGCAGGAAGAGTTGTACAACGAGCAGGGCCTGCCGAAATGATGGCAGCTGATACGTCCGCCTTAACGGTGGTGTGAAATGAAAGGCGGTCGCTCCGTGGGTACGGTAGCGACCGCCAAAGTCGATCTCCGGGATCGGTCCCGGTTTTGGCGCAGGCTCTAGGCTGAGACTGCACCGCCCACGGTTTCGATGATCAACCGCGTCACGGTGTAGGGGTCGCAGTTGGCGTTGGGACGCCGGTCTTCGATGTAGCCCATGCCGTCCCGGGCAACCTGCCACGGTATCCGAACCGAGGCGCCCCGGTCGGATATGCCGTAGCGGAACTCCCGGTAGGAGCAGGTCTCGTGCAGGCCGGTCAGGCGCTCTTCGATGCGGTCGCCGTAGTTGGCGATGTGCAGATCATGGCGCGTCTGTAGCGCTTCGGCCGCCGCGATGCAGGCGTCGAGGTTCTCCCGCATCGTGTTGGTCGAGAAATTGGTGTGGGCGCCGGCGCCGTTCCAGTCGCCCTTGACCGGCTTGGGGTCGAGCGTCGCGCTGATGCCACGGCGACCGTCAACGGTCAACACATCCTCGCCGATGCGGTACAGCAGCCAGCGGGCCAGCCACAGGTGGTCGCCCACCGCCGGGGCTCCGATGGGTCCGATCTGGAACTCCCATTGGGCCGGCATCACCTCGCCGTTAATTCCGGAGAAGGCCAGGCCGGAGTACAGGCACGCATCCATGTGCTGTTCCACCACGGGCCTGCCGAAGACCTCGTCGGAACCCACGCCGCAGTAGTATCCGCCCTGGGGCGCAGGGAAGCCGTTGTCCGGCCAACCCAGCGGCTTGATGCCGTCAAAGAAGGTGTACTCCTGCTCGATGCCGAACCAGAAGTCCAGGGAAGCGTATTGCTCCGCCGCGGCGGCGCAGCCAGCCCGGGTGTTGGAGGGGTGCGGCGTCATGTCGGTGAGCAGCACTTCGCACATCACCAGCTTGTGGTTGCCGCCGCGTATCGGGTCAGGAACCATCAGCACCGGGCTCAGCACGCAGTCCGAGTTTTCGCCCGGGGCCTGGTTGGTGCTGGAGCCGTCGAAACCCCAGATGGGAGGATCTTCGCCGTCGGGAACGATCTTTGCCTTCGACCGGAGCTTGGCGGTGGGCTGCTGCCCGTCGATCCAGATATATTCCGCCTTGTAACTCATGAAACAGACCTCTAAGTCCAGATTGTCCAAATATTGTACCCGAACTCGCCGGGTTAAATCGCCCTGTCGCAGCCGTTCACATGTAAAAAGTTTGTTACCAAGAGGAGGTTGACAGCGCGGATCTCGATGCCGGCCCCGCATCAAGTGCGTGGTGACGCCCATGCGTACCCATTTTGTCATCGCGAGGAGCGTAGCGACGTGGCGATCTCGTGCCCGCAGCAGCGTTCCTTGCCGCAACGAGATTGCCGCGCTTCGCTCGCAATGACAGTCCAGGCAAAGTGGGTACGCGAGAGCGTGGTGGCGTTCCCGCGCCGGAATGACTGCGGTGGCACGGACGCTCCGCGTGCGCTGGCCGTGCTCGGGGTCTCGCTGCCGGTGGTACACTTGAACGCGGTGACACGGTCGCCGCGAACGAGGCTGTCATTGCGATAACCCAAACCTGGAGAACGAAGATCGTATGTACTCGAAAATAATCGTTCCGCTGGACGGATCGGACCTGGCGGAACAATCCCTGCCCTACGCCGAGCTGGTGGCCGCCACCCTGTCCGTGCCCATTGAACTCGTCCAGGCTTATGACATCCTTCCCGGCAACGTGCTGGGCTCGCGCTCGCCGCGCGTTGCGGACCAGCTGCAGATGGGGGCGCGGGAGCGGGCCGAGGCGTCCCTGGAGCCGGTCCGCCAGAGGCTCGAAGCCGCCGGGTTCGCCGTCAACATCGCAACCCAGCGCGGCCCGGCCGCCGACGTGATTGTCGCCCAGGCCGGCACCGATCCGGGCGCGCTGGTGGTCATGTGCACCCACGGGCGCGGCGGCATCTCCCGGTGGGTCATGGGCAGCATCACCGACAAGGTGCTGCACACCGTGCCCAATCCGATGCTCATCGTGCGCGCCACGGTTACCGGCCCGGCCTCTCCCGGCTCGTCGCTCAAGTCTGTAGTGGTGCCGCTGGACGGGTCGCCCCTTTCCGAGCTGGCGATACCCCACGCGGTCAACATGGCGGCCGCCCTTTCGGCCCGCATCACCGCGCTGCAGGTGACCCCGACCACCGATTATTACCGCCGCCAGCTCACGGTGGTCACGCCGGAGATGGGCGCAGTTCCCGACTTCAACCCCGCTTCGCCGGAGGAGATGGCCGACGAGGACGCGGAGGGCGTGGCGGCGTATCTTGAGGACGTGACCAACCGCATGGCCATCGACCACGCCCACGGCGTCGACACGGCCCACGCGGTGGACGACAACATCGCCCAGAGCATCATCGATCGTGCCGCCGCGCAGCCGTCCCTGGTGGTGATGACCACCCACGGCCGCAGCGGGGTGGGCCGCATGGTCCTGGGCAGCGTCACCGACCGGGTCATCCGGCACTCCAACACGCCGGTGCTGGTGATCCGCTAGGGCAGTCAACCAGCCCGGAAACGAGGCCCGCAATTGCGGGCCTCATTTCGTTTAAGTGCTTTTCCACCCTCACGCGTACCCGCTTCCGTAAATCGTCAGGGTCAGGATTTACGGGATTTTATGATTGGGGAGGATTGGGAGGTCTCCATCACAGAACGGTCCCGATCCTGATGATCCCTGAACCTTGAAAATGCTGATGCTGACGTTTCCCTGCCGCAGACCAGGTACGCGTGAGGCGTCGCGTCGACGGTTGCACCGTGCTACAGCCAAATCCGGCCAAAACCAAATCCAGCTAAAACCAAACCAGCCTGAAACCAAACCACCCTGAAACCAAACCGGCACCGGGGCCAAGCCGGTGCCGATTACGAAATTCGTAGTTGGGTTGTGTGACGGCGCTTGGGGGAAGACGAAAACCGCAACCTGCGGGCGCGACGACCCAGTTCGTGCCGGTGACGCCACCAGGCGGCCCATACGCGCTGCCCTGGCTATTGCGACGCGGGCGGGCCACGGGCCGTTCGCCCGCGCCGCACCGGTCGACTCGCGCCGCCGGACGCGCCGATGCCCACACTCTTCAGTAAACTGCGAAAAACGCTTGCCCCAGGTCCGCCGGCTCGCCGTTCATCACGCGAAACCAGGCCAAATGCCGTCGCCCCAGGACCGCCGGCAACACATGGGCCAGGTCGCGATGCCGGGACCAGAGGATTTTGTCGCGAAGACCGCAGCCGCCGGGCGGACAACGCTAAAGCTGCGCTCTGCCCGCTCGAGGCCGTCGCCGGAGTCGACAAGAACGCCGACGCACGCATCGCGCCGGCCTGAAAGGCACGGATGACGCGACGGCGGGTTTGGGGTGTCGATATCGGCGAAATTGACCGATCTCGATGGGGTGATTTCGGGGGCTCACCGGGCGTTTTTCGGGGCTCGACCAGGGGTTTTGGCAATGTCGATTTTGGCGGACCGGAGTAAAGTCCCGGGAGGTGGTGTGAGAGGAACTGGGTGGCAAGAAGGAGGCCACCGCGTCATCCTTGATGGAAGTGACAAACCCAACTAGGAGTAAGACGGTGGCCAAGAACAGCATGGACTGCGATGATGTGTCTGGGCCATCTCGTACCGGGTTTGACCCCAGCATGGATTGGCGGAGATGCCTTCAAAAGGATCTGTCGACCCGATCCGAGGTGGCCCAGACCGCGCCGACCGCCTCGGTGAGCAGTGACCTAAACGGATACTTGACGGGACGTAACCCGTTTGAGGCAGGGGTACAGGTAAATCCCACCGAGTGCTTAGTCTCCGGTCAATGCAAGCGAAAACCGGGACTGCTGCCGCCCAAAGTGCACGATGCCCCGGATTCGGACTTAACTCGAAATGGCGAGGGAACGGATCTTGACTGTTAACGATAAAAACGTTAACATCGCCGCCATGAGAGATGAACAAAACGTCGCAAAACAGATCATCAGCCGCTTCGGCGGCCAGTCGGCGCTGGCGGGTCTCCTGGGCCGGCGACAGAGCACGGTGCAGCACTGGGCCAGGATCGGCAGGATACCCGCACAGTGGCAGGAAAAGCTGCTGGAATTGGCCCGCCAACATGGCATGGCCCTGGAACCAAAGGACTTCGTCTCGGCGGACACGCCGAGCATAGCGCCGCCCGACGGCAAGCTGGGTGTTTTATTGGTGGGTCTTGGCGCGGTATCGTCAACGTTCATAGCCGGCGTGGAGCACATACGACGCGGCTCCGGCGAGCCCATAGGCTCGGTTAGCCAGATGGCTACCATACGATTGGGCAAGCGTACCGACAAACGGACACCATACATCCGGGACTTCGTTCCGCTGGCGGACCCCGGTCAATTGGTGTTCGGAGCATGGGACCCCATCCCGGACAACGCCTATCAGGCCGCCATCAAATGCGGCGTGCTGAGCCGGCACGAGGAGATCGAACCCGTCGCCGACTTCCTCAACACCATCGAACCGATGGAAGCGGTGTTCGACAACGACTACGTCAGCCGCATCCAGGGCACCAACGTCAAGTCGTCCGGCAACAAGCTGGAAGCCGTCGAGGCCATTCGTCAGGACATTCGGCGGTTCAAGACCGAGAACGGGTGTGACCGGCTGGTGATGGCATGGTGCGCGTCTACCGAAATATTCATTGAGCAATGCGAGATTCATCAGGACATCGAGAGCTTCGTGGCCGGTCTCCGCGACAACGACCCCGGGATTCCACCTTCAATGCTCTATGCCTACGCCGCATTGCTGGAGGGCGTCCCGTTCATCAACGGCGCGCCCAACCTCTCGGCCGACGTGCCCGCGCTGGAGACGCTGGCCAGGGACGCCGGCGTGCCGATCTGCGGCAAGGACTTCAAGACCGGCCAGACGCTGGTCAAGACCGTGATCGGACCGATGCTCAAGGCGAGGATGCTAGGGCTGGACGGGTGGTTTTCCACCAACATCCTGGGGAACCGGGACGGAGAGGTGCTGGACGAGCCCGAGAACTTCCGAACCAAGGAGGAGTCCAAGCTCGGCGTCCTGGAGTACATCCTGCAGCCGGAGATGTACCCCGAACTCTACGCCGATGCCTATCACAAGGTGCGCATCAACTACTACCCGCCCCGGGGCGACGCCAAGGAGGGCTGGGACAACATCGACCTGTTCGGCTGGTTGCGTCACCCGATGCAACTGAAGATCAACTTCCTGTGCTCCGACTCCATCCTGGCCGCCCCGTTGTTGCTGGACCTGGTCCTGTTCATGGACCTGGCTCAACGCGCCGGCCTGACGGGAATACAGGAGTGGCTGTCCTTCTACTTCAAGAGTCCGCAGCACGCGCCGTCCGTCTATCCGGAGCACGACCTGTTCATACAGCAGACCAAGCTCAAGAACACCCTCCGGTGGCTGATGGGCGAGGACCAGATCACCCACCTGGGCATGGAGTACTACCGCGACTCGTTCTCTCCGGTCGTCGTGGCGGCAGACTAAAAATGCTGACCATCCCGCCATGGCCGGAAATAATCGGCTAAACGCGGTGTGGTCGCGATCAGTTCGGCCAATAGGGAAGGTTTGAGCCGAAACATCAACGCATAGAGGACCGACGCTACCAGATGAAGCAGGTTCAACGCCTGAGGAGCCAACCTATGATCCAAGCTCAATTCGGCGGCGACAAAAAGGTCGGCAAATGGGCATTCGCCAATCTCGAACGGCGCATGGTCACATGGCTGGTTCCCAAGGTGCCGTCCTGGCTGGAGACCTATCACCTGACGATGCTGACCCTGGTCTGGAGCATAGGCATAGTGGCCGCCAGCCTGTTGGCCCGTGAGAGTCTCCATTGGTTGTGGTTGGTTTCGGCCTTCATAGCCCTGCAGTACCTGACCGACGTCCTCGACGGTGCAGTGGGCCGCCATCGCGACACCGGTCTGATCAAGTGGGGCTTCTACATGGACCATTTCCTGGACTTCCTGTTTCTCGCGTCGGTAATCGTCGGGTATTCCCTGGCTCTGCCCGACATCGCCGCCTACTGGTTTTTCGCTCTGCTGGTGGTGGGTGGAGCGTTGATGGTGAACTCGTTCCTGTCATTCGCCGCCACCAACGAGTTTCAGATATCAACGTTGGGCATCGGCCCCACCGAAATCCGGTTGTTCTTCATCTTGTCCAATACGGCGATGATATTCTTCGGCGTCGCCTGGCTGCCCTTTGCGCTACCTGTGATCCTGGGAATCCTCACCATCACCCTGGCATGGTCGGTCTGGCAGTCCCACCGCCGCATCTGGGAGATTGACATGGAGAACAAGCGCAGCCGAGTCGGCGGTTGATCCCGAGGTGCACCCTATGCCCACGCCCCATTCACCAGGGTTCACCGGGCAAATCGAGGTGAACGGGCAAATCTGGTTGACGCGGGACACCGCTGATCAACGGCACATGGCAGACCTGCCCGCACATGCACCGGATCGTCCGGAAAGACGGCGGACTTCATCGCGAAGTCTGCCATAGTAGAATGGGGAAGACCCCCATTCGACCCGGACTGTAGGTCAGTCGTGAAGCCGAAACGTCGTGATTTGCTGCTGACCGCCACGGTCTCATTGTCCCTGCTGGTTTGGGTGGCGGCTTGCACGGCAACGTCCCCGCCAACGGCGACCATTCTGCCGACGGCGACGACTGCTCCGCCTATACCTGCCTTCATGCCGGCGACGCCCACGCCGACGCTGGCACCGGTTCCGATCGAAACCCCAATACGGCCGACGCACGCGCCTGCGCCCACTTTCACTCCGGTTCCACCAGCCGCTGCCCCAACGCACGCGCCGACGCGCACTCCCACACCGCAACCCACCAGTACACCCACACCTTCCAGCACACCGGAGCCTTCGCCCGCACTCTGGCCCTCTCTGCCCCCACCCCCGACACGGCAGTCCGGGCCGCCCATAGGCTTCGACAATCTGAAAAATGCTGCCCGGTTGGGGGCTGAACAATCTGGGTCGGCCCACCGCATCAGGGATCTGCCCTGGGTGGCTGACGGAGTAGACGGCTATTCGGAACTCGAGGCTGGTGAAACGCTGATCGCTGCGGCGTTGCGGTATCCCGCAGCGTTCAACGCACTGATGCAAACGCCGTGGGTGCAGGACGACATCACGCACGATGAAGCGGAGGTAATCTACCGACTTCACGCGCTCATCCGCGACGCGGATACGTCCCTGCGTCAAGAGGTTATACGGAAGGCTGTCGAGATGCTGTCCATGCCCTTCCTGGAAAGCGTGCAAAGCCACGACGCTCTGGCGGTAAGGTCTCTGTATCAAGAGAGATACAGGGGAGACCGTTCAGCCGAGTTTCTTAGGCTGATGGCCCATCCAGCCCTCGGCGAAATCACGGATGATGAGGCAAAGGTTGTTCTGCTCCTGGCCGGCACCAGCCAGCATCAGCCTTGGTCAGCGTTCCAACTCCTCGACACGCTGGTCAGTGGCGAGGGAATTTACGTCGAGGAGCGCACAGTCAACCTTCGCTACTCGGGTCAAATTACACTTGCCATCATCCGCCACCTGGATCGCGCCACGCCCAGCGCTAGCATGGAAGGTTTCGAACACGCCATCCGCACTATCGACGATTTCATGGGCTGGCCGGTGCATACCAACCGTGTGACGCTATATTTCGGCCAATCGACCAGTGGCTACCACTACGGTACCCATATCACCTCTAGCCCGGCCGTCGATGACGAAGATTACGGTACGGGATACCGGACCGTTGCCCACGAGACGGGCCATCTTTTTTGGACCAGCAGGGGCACACATTGGATTGACAAAAGCACACCCCCGTGGATGAAAGAAGGGGCTGCAGAATTCCTCACCATAATCGCCGAGAACGTTCGGATCGGGCGCCCGATGGACGCCAAGCGGAGTCCGTGCCAGTTGGACAATATCCGAGACTTGGAAATTGCCAAATTCGAAAGTGGAACACCCGCAAACTTCTGCCTCTATTCATTGGGCCAACGACTATTCCTGGACCTGTATCACAGCCTAGGGGAGGGAGCCTTCCGGGAAGGGTTCCGTAACCTTTACCTGAAAAGATTGCGCAGTGCCCCTGACGACGGCTGCGATCGTCACGAGCTGGGCATCTGCCACGTCAGGCACGCCTTCCGGTCGGTTGCGTCCCCTGGAGCCGCTGACAAGGTGAACGGGATTATCGCCCGCTGGTACGACGGCACAGAGCCCTACGACCTGTCCCGGCTGGACCACAGGCCGGTTGACCCCAACATGGCCAGCATCGACGGGCAGGTGACCGACGCTTTCTTATCTCTGGACCCGAGTGCGCGTTATCAACCGGGATCACGTACAAACCGGGTCTCGCTGGCGACACTCAAAAAGCTGGAGAGGCGCATTTACGTGCACTGGCAAGTCACGTTCCCTCCGGCTGCCCAGCGTATGGACATCCCAATGACCACGGCCGCATACCACGAGGACGGATTTATCTTCGAGCGCAGCAGAGATTACCTGGATATTCGCGTGGGAGATACTGACGATTGGGAGACAGATGGAATTGGCTCCTCCGACCCCGACAGGTGGGCGATTGGGCAGTACGGCGTGTACATCTACGACGGGGACCGGAAGGTTGCGCAGGTCGAGTTCGAAATCGTGCCCTGATTGCGGGACAGTCAGCCGGCGCTACTTGCAATCTCAGATACCCAGTTGCAGATCTGGTCTCTTGGTTGGAGATGCGCGTGGGGAGTGTACTCGTGAAACGGTCGAAATTTCAGTAGATGGGAACTGCTGGGGTGATCCACGCTGCGCAACCCGATTTTGCGGGGTCGTGTCAATTGACACTTGGTGACGGGGAGAGCCGGCCTGATCGGGGCGAGATTGCCGCTACCTGGGCGATCAGGATGCGGATCACGACGACCTCAGCCTGAACTTTCGATTCCGACGGGGTCGGGAGCAGCAAGTTCAACGCCACCACTGACGGCGTCAGGCAGGCCTGCGTCGAATATCGCTGGGTACCCAAGAAGGTGGACTGGCAGGAGAACGGCACGGTCAACGTGCGGCTGGTCCGGTAGGTCACGCGCAACCGGTTTGCCATCGCCGCGTGGTTCGACAGGCTCACCATGAGCGGGACGGAAACCCGCTTTGAAAAGGCCCTGGTGAGGTCGCGCAACGGGTTGCGCGATTGGGGCTGGCGTGCTACCATATCTGTGTAAGCGATAAAGAATATCTGATTGATGAATGTGCAGCGTTTCACAAATAAGGGAAAAGCGCTACGGGTACGTAGCCAAAAAGGAGGTAACCCGATGACACTGTGCAACAACATAATCGTTCCCCTGGACGGGTCCAAATTGTCGGCCCAGGCGCTCCCCGCAGCCAGGTTGATGGCCAATGCGACCCGCGCGCCGATCACGCTGACGCGGTCTTTCGACTCGCTCCCGGACTGGTATGCCGACGCCGATCACGGACGCTTCAGCGCCGCCATGGCCGCCGGCGAGCACGACCGCACCGTGGCCGATCTGACGTCCATCAAGCGCCGCATGGAACACTGGGGCGTCGAGACCCCGATTTTCGTCGAGGCCCACGAGGAGCCAGCCCACCAGGCGATCATCAACATGGCCAACCGGGATCCCAGCGCGCTGGTCGTCATGTCAACCCACGGGCGCGGCGGTTTCTCCCGCATGCTGACCGGCAGCGTGACCGCCAAGGTGGTGAACGCGGTACGGAACCCGACGCTGATCGTGCGCTGCAACAAGACCGACTGCCCGGTGGTGCCGCAGTTCTTCGAGAACATCATCGTCCCGCTGGACGGGACCGGCTTTGCCGAGCACGCCCTGGACTACGCCGGCCAGCTGGCCACGACCTTTGGCACGCGGATCACCCTGTTCCGCTCCACGCCGGGCGCGGACTATTTCCGCACCCACTCCGACTCGGGACACTTCGGCGGGACGGCGTTTTCGTTCAACGAGCCCGAACAGATGGCCCGGGAACTGGCCCACGCCTCGGAAGAGTACCTGTGGAAGAAGGCCGACGGTCTGCGCGCCAGGTTCCCGCTGTTCGACGTGGACGTGGTGTTCTCGCAGGAAAGCCCCCAGAACGCCATCGTCAATCTGGCCAACCGGCTGGACAACGGACTGGTGGTGATGGCGACCCGGGGCCGCCGCTCCGTGGGACGGGCGCTGTTCGGCAGCGTGGGCGACCACGTGGTGCGGCATTCGACCACGCCGACGCTCCTGGTGCGGGGACCACTGCACGCCGCGGAAGGGTCCTTCGCGGGCCACGAGCCCGGCAGGAATCGCGAGTTGGCTGCGGTGTAACCTCCGCACCGCCAGTGCGCACATAGCGCGGGCCAGGTTCTGGCGCCAACGCGATGGGGCGGGCAAATTTGCCCGCCCCAATATTCTGTCCCGGCGTCAGTCAGTGCGCGCGTTCGGCAGTGGGCGTCTCTTTGATAGTCATGCTTTATTCTCGTTCAGAGAGGCGCGCTGGTATCCTATTTGGCAGCATCACTGGCATCCTGCAAAAGCGTCAGCAAGCGGTTGACGAAATTATGCACCGCAGGGCGGTCAGCGTCCATCTCGTAATCTTCCATGTGGTCGTGGAAGAAATTGCGATGGAAGTTTTCCGCCGCGATAAACCCTCCGGCTATGCCGTCGTCATCCAGTTCCCGAGCCAGGTTGGTTACGGCGTTTTTCATATTCCGATGACTGCGGTAGCGCCAGCCCCGCCGCTGGCAGATGGCGATGACAGCCTGCGTTGCCGCGCCGTAGAGCTTCTCGGAGCCTTGGAGGTGGTCGCCGGCAGCGAACTCCCGGTCTGAAGCGGCCAAAAATTCGCGGGCGGTCTGCGCGTGTTCGGCCGCGGTCATCTCTTTGGTGGTCATGCTGCGGTTTTCTTGTCGGGTCAGATCTAGATAGACATTATACGAGACCGTATCAACCGGGCCATGTCCGTATGCTATAAGCCAAGTTTCCGATCCCAAGCGACATCGCCGCATCTCGTGCGTACCCGCTTTGGCGGGGTCGGAGCCGGCGTCGCAAGAAGCAGCCGGACACTCACTTGCGCCGGATTCAGCCGCAGGTACGGCATCACGCCGTACACGACGCCCCCGCCGACGATGGCCGCTGCCACTGCGATGAGCAGTATGCGCACCGGGACACCCGCTATCCTACCACTTCTGGATCACCGGCAGGACTTCCTTGCCGAAGAGGCCGATGTTCTTCATGGTGGCCTCGTGGCCCATGCGGGATTCCTGCCCGTAGAACACCAGGTGCTCCATGCCCAGCCGCTTGTGGATGTGTTCCAGCTTCTCCAGGACGGTGTCGGGGGTGCCGCACACGATATGGTAGTTCTCCTTCAGTTCCTCGAAGGTCTGCACGTTGAGCGGCTTCAGGCCGGTGCGCCGGGCGGCGATGGCGGCGCTGGCCGCCGAGCGATATCCCACCGGCGCCATGTATTCCCGGGGACCGCGCAGGGTGGGCCCCATGCGCCAGATGAAGTGCTTGGCCTGCTCGTCGGCCTCCTCCTGGGTGTCGCCCACGTAGCAGCAGAGCAGGTAGCCGAAGTTGTCGGGCACGGCCTCGCGGCCGGCCGCGTTGGCGGCCTGGGTGTACATGCCGAACAGTTCCTCGGTGACGTCCAGATCGGTCAGGAACGCCACGTACGTGTACCCGTGCTCGCCCGACCACTGGGCGGTTTCCGGCGACGATGTGCCGGGCACCCAGATGGGCGGGTGGGGCTGCTGGATGGGGACCATCCAGGGATTGACCACGCGGAAGTTGTAGTGCTTGCCCTCCCAGCGGAAGGGGCCGGGCGTCGTCCACGTCTTGATCACCAGGTCGTGGCACTCTTCAAAGCGCTCACGGTTGGCCACCGGATTGTTGTTGGTGGACACCGTCTCCACGCCCGTGCCCCGCACGAAGCCCGAGATCAGCCGGCCGCCCGAGATCACGTCGATCATGGCCAGCTCTTCGGCCAGCCGTACCGGGTTGTCGTGGATGGGCAGGATGTTGCCCAGCAGCAGTATCCTGGCCTGCTGGGTGATGCGGGCCAGCACGGCCGCCGACAGGTTGGTGGCGGCGTTCATGCACGACGGCGTGTTGTGGTGCTCGTTGAGCATGATGCCGTCGAAGCCCAGCTCGTCGGCGTACACGCACTCGTCGAAGTAGCGCTTGAAGAGGCCGTTGGCCGTGCTGGGGTTGAACCACGTGTTGGGAAAGGTCAGGCGCAGCGACGGGTACTTGTCGCCCTCCTCGTCGGGGTACTCGTGGTAGGGGAACTCGGAGAAGTAGTAGCTCTTCACGGGACGGTGGCCTCCCTTGGCATGCGAAATGACTGGCCGATTATACCAGCCGCACCGCCGGCGCCCGTCCCGCTCGTGGTGCCCTGAGCTGACATGCTCAGCGACGTCGTTTTACCAAATGCCCCGGGCGATATGGTCGCGACTATCGACCTCGTTTGCGCGGCCGGAAGACTCCGGCACATTCCCGTGAGCCGTTCCCTGGGTCACCAGCAGCAGCACGAGCGCGACCACCGATACCAGTGAGATGGCGAAACTCAGCCGGGCGGGTTTCGTCAAAGCCTTGATTATCGTCACAGCGGTTGTCCTCTTGTATGCGCGCAGGATTGGCGAAGGGCGATATGGTGCGCTCCGCCTGGATGTTCCTACGCGGCTATCAATATTTTGGTTTGTTTTTGAAATTTAGACCATCGACGGTCCACTTTAGCGGGCCGGTGTGAAATCGGCGTGAAAATCGGGCGGATATCCGTGAAAGTCTCGTGAAGATCTCACGAGCGAGCCGGCGCCGGACCGCCGGCGCCGAATCATACGGACCATCGGACGCAGAGCCCATCCCTTGCGTAGCCCGGCGCGGGCCCAGCGGTCGTTGGGCCCGTGCTATCATATCGACGCGGATTGGGAAGAGCGATGACCACCATCAACAGCATGGAAGACCTGATCCGCGTTCTGGATGAGCATCCCGAGTGGCTTGAGGCGGTGCGGGTCCGACTGCTGACGCGGGAACTGCTGGAGTTGCCGCAAACCGTCGCCGGATTGGCGGCCACAGTTAGCGAGCTTTCCAATGAAGTCAAGACCACTTCAGCCGCGGTCAAAGAGTTGACCAACACGGTTAACGAGTTGGCCAATGAGCTCCGGGCCACCAACAGACGCCTTGACCGGTTGCAGGATGACGTGGGTTGGCTGAAAGGCCGCATCATCTACGACATTGTGCGTGACGAAGCCGCGCTGATCGCCGGTGACATAGGCTTTAGCCTGGAGCGAACCCTGGTTCGGACAGACTTGCGGCGGCTGACGGAAGGGCAGGACTTATCCGATCTTCCACTCGGGGAGGTGCGGAGCTTCCACCGCGCCGATTTGGTAATGGAAGTTGCCGATAGCGAAGGCAACCTTCACTATATTGCCGTGGAAGCGTCCTTCACGGCGAACGGTCGGGACTCGCGGCGCGCCCTGCGCAACGCCGAGCTGCTGACCCGGTTCACTGGCCGGCCGTCGGTGGCGGCAGTTGCTGGCGTCCGATACGACCGGGGACTGCAATACGAGATCGAGTCTGATCAACTGTACTGGTACGAGATCTCGACGGAGGCTCTGGAAGCGGAATAGCCGCCCTGATACTTACAGCCGGTAGGCTCGAACCGCCGTGCCCTGGAACATCGCGGCCTTCTCCCCGTCCGAATACGCGGCGGTTACCCGTTTGAAGGCGTTCCACGCCGTGGTGTAGGAGTAGGAGGCCTTGTCCACCGGGAAGTTGCTCTCGAACATGCAGCGTTCCGGACCGAATTGCTCGATGCAGTAATCCAGCCAGGGCCGGATGGTTTCGGCCAGTTCCTCGGAGTTCGGCGGCGCCTCGCGCTGGTGCCAGTCGTAGCCGCTGATCACGTTGCCGAACCCACCCAGCTTGACCACCACGTTCTCATGAGCCGCCACCGACGCGATGCCCTGCTGCCAGTCGGCGAACACCTCGTCCCGACGGCCGGCGTAGGGGCCGACGCCCAGAGGCCGACCGATGTGGTTCAGGATGATGATGGCGTTGGGGAACGCTCCGGCCAGGTCGGCCAGCTCGGGCAACTGGGGATGAAAAACCAGCGCGTCGAAGCTCAGGCCCATGCGCTGCAGCCGGTCGAAACCGGCGCGGAAGCCGGCGTCGGCCAGCATCCCGGCTGTGGTGGACCGTCCCAGCGATACCTCGGGGCTGGCGTCCCAAGAGCACGAGAACCGTATGCCACGGAACCGGTTGTTGCTGGCGGCCAGGTGCGCTTCCAGCACCGGAGCCACCGCGTCGCCCAGCATCAGGTCGGCGTTGGACACTATGCCGGCGGCGACCTCGGTGGGCCCATAATCCCCGCTGGCGCTCTGGGCGGCCAGACCCTGCACGAACTCGGTCTCTCCGATCGCCCGCATCTCCTCCGGACCTTTGGCCCGGTACATGGAGTGGCACTCGATGAACACCGTCTGGGCGACGTTGTGGCCGCCGCCCAGGTCCTCGGTCAGTTGGTCCAGCAGGTAGCGGTCGCCCTCGCGGTCCCAGAAGTGATGGTGAGGATCGCAGATGGGCAGCGCGGGATCGATGGCCTCTTCAGCGATCTGGCTGAGCCAGGCCTCGCGTTGGGTGGACATGGCGGGTTCCTCTCTACACGGGAAGCGGCTTCTCGGTGATGTTGTCCGGGAGCTCGACGCCGAAGGCGTTGACGTTGAAGGCCAGCATCGAATAGCAGCCCATCAGCGTGGTCAACTCGGTGGCGCCGTTCCTGCCGAAGTGCTGCACCACCGCATCGAAGGCATCCTGGCTGACGGTACGGGTGCGGAAGAACTGCTGCCCATAGTCCACGACGGCAGCTTCGTCTGCTGCGGGACCGGGCAGATCCTGACGATCCCTGAGGGCGTCGACGATCTCGTCGCGCAGGCCGGCGGCGCGGGCCGGCGGCGCGTGGGCGTTCCAGATGAACTGGCAGTTGTTCTCGCGGGCCGCCACCAGCATGGCCAACTCGCGGATCCGCGGCGACAGCGAGGTGTCGGTGCGCAGGTACAGCGCCAGACCCAGCGCGCGCTGCGCTACCTCCGGCGCGTTGAGTATCACGGAACCCGGCCCCGTGGTCGGCACCTCGCCACGATCGGCGACGAAGGCATCAAAAGCGTCTCGCTCGTTTTCGGGCACTGATTCTCTGGTTACGGTTGGAGTACGGGCCATGGTGTCCTCCCTGGTTGTCTGTCTTTCTCGATGATTCGGGCACAGTCTAACACCCTTCGTCGGGCTCCTACGGCGCAAAACTCGAGCGCGCCTGCGCTCCCCAGCGCCCGTCGTTGTCGGTCATGATCCACAGGGACCGGTACGTGGCGATGGCAGCGTCTGACGCGTCTCGCCTGGTGAACTGTATCAGCACATGGACCTTGTGCTCCGAACTGTGGATCACCTCCGTCGAGTCCAGGGTTGTGTGATGCCAATCCGGGCCGGCCCGGGCGTAGAAGTCGCGCAGGTAGGTTGCCTCCAACTCTTCCCGGTCGTGCCAGATGGCAACGCCCTCGCCGGAGACGCGCACATGGGGCAGGTGCAGCAGGTCGTAGAGCGCGGCATCTTCCCGAGCGTTCAGCGCCACCATGAACTGCTCGATAGCCCCAACCGCAGCGTTCGATGCCTCGTCAATTGCGTTCATGCCGTTTCCTTTGGTCTGGTGAGGTGGTCATGGTCAGGCCGGCAGTAGCGGGCTTGCCCGCAGATTGTCGGCCCGTAGCGAATGTTGTAACATCGTTTGGCCTCAAATTCGCAATAGCCGGCACCTGGAGGATAGCTTTATGGCCAGCACCGCACAACGTGAACGCGACATCGCCATCGTGGGCGTCGCCGAATCGGACGAGATGGGCAACGTTCCCAGCAAGTCTTCCCTCCAGCACCATGCCGAGGCCGCCTACAACGCGCTGGACGATGCTGGCCTCTCCATGTCCGACGTCAACGGGCTGATGACCGCCGGCTTCAGCACCCTGGCCACCGCCGAGTACTTCGGCGTCCAGCCGTCCTTCACCGACAACACCTCCGTTGGCGGATCATCCTTCGTGATCCACGTCGCCCACGCCGCTGCCGCCATCCGCGCCGGCTACTGCGACACGGTGCTGATCACCCACGGGCAGGCCGGGCGCTCCACCCGCGCCCCGGTTCCGCCGGACCGGAACCTGCCCGTGGCCCAGTACGAGACGCCCTACGGCATGATCGGGCAGCCCATCAACTACGCCATGGCCTGCACCCGCTACATGCACGAGTACGGCGAGGAACGCACGCGCCAGGCGCTGGCCGAGATCGCCGTTTCCACCCGCAGTTGGGCCAACCTGAACCCGATGGCCTACATGCACGATTCGCCGATGTCCTTCGACGACTACCACAACTCCCGCTGGGTGGCCTGGCCCTTCCACCTGTTCGACTGCTGCCTGGTAACCGACTCCGGCGCGGCGATCATCGTGACCACCGCCGAGAAGGCGGCCAACTGCAAGAAGGAGCCGGTCTGGGTGCTCGGCGCCGCCGAGGGCCACGACCACAACCTCATCAGCTTCATGCCGAACCACACCTCGACGTGGGCCCGCGAGACCGGGCCGTTGTCCCTGGAGCGCGCCGGCCTCACCCACGCCGACATCGACCACACGATGATCTACGACTCCTTCACCTACACCACTTTGGTGACCATCGAGAGTCTCGGCTTCTGCGGCCCGGGTGAGGGTCCCGACTTCGTCGCCAACCAGCGCACCGCGCCGGGCGGCGAATTCGCCCTGAACACCAACGGCGGCGGCCTCTCCTACTCGCATCCCGGAATGTACGGCAGCTTCCTGCTGGTGGAAGCCGTCCGCCAGCTGCGGGGCGAGTGCGGCGACCGCCAGGTTCACCGCAAGGGCTCGTCGGACCAGCCGGCGGCCACCAGCATGGTCAACGGCACCGGGGGCTCCCTGTCCTCAACCGGCACGGTGGTGCTGGCGACCGGCTGACGCTCGCTTCCTCCGTGCTAGAATGGAGCTTGTCAAGAGAGTATTCAGAAATTACTGGCTGGTCTATTACGTCGTCTACGTCGGCGGCGTGGCGCTGGGACTGGGACGTTACTGGCCGCAGTTGACTGCCCATGATGGCATACTCTGGTTGGCGGCGATATTCGGCGCATCCGCCGGTTCCGCTCTGCTGGTCGCAATCTTTCTGGAGGCGCTAGGTCGCATGGTGTTGCTAATTCCGGCCGCTATCAAGAAAATCAAAGAAGAAGGTCGCAGGGAAGGCCGCCAAGAAGAGCGTCGCCGGATCGCTGAGGCGCTTCGGCAAGCCGGCGAACGCGAGGACGGCTCCGTACACATCACGCTGACCCCAGAAGTAATGAAATTGCTCATGGGAGAAATCGACGACAATCTATAATATGGACATCGTAATTATCGGCCTCCCCCAATCAGGCAAAACCACCCTTTTCAACGCGCTCACTCTGGGCAAATCCGACGCCAGCGGCGCATCGGGCAGCCCCACCGAAATGCACCTGGGCACGGTCAAAGTCCCTGACCCGCGCCTGGACCATCTGGGAGACATCTACCACCCGCGCAAGATCGTCCCCGCTGAGATACGCTATTCCGACCTGCCCGGACCCGAGGGCATGGCCCGGTCCCAGGGGATCAGCGGGCGCTACCGCAACATCCTCCAGTCCGCCACCGCGTTCCTGGTAGTGGTGCGCGCCTTCCACAACGACGCCGTGCCCCATCCCACCGGCGAAGTGGATACGGCCCGCGACCTGGAAGCCATGCTCGGCGAGCTGACCTTCGCCGACCTGGAGGTCCTGGAGCGGGCGTCCACACGGCTCGCCGACCAGGTAAACAAGACCAAGCCCGCCGAACGCCCCACGGTGGTACGCCACAAGGAGACCGTGGACAAGGCCCGAGCCGGCCTGGAGGACGGCGTGCCGGTGCGGCTCCAAACCTTCAGCGATTCCGAACGATCCATCCTGGTCAACTACCAGTTGCTCACCGACAAGAACGTGATCGCCGTGTTCAACACCGATGAGGGCGCCGATGCGATATCAATCTCCGACCTGGGCATAGATCCCGCCCTCACCGCCGGTGTGGGCCAGGTCAGCATCAGCGCGCGGGTAGAGGCTGAACTGAGCACCATGGATCCCGACGAGGCCGAGGAGTTCCGGTCGGACTTCGGCCTGGGGGAATCGGCCACGTCCCAGGTGATTCGGGCCAGCTACGACACCCTGGGCCTTGTCTCCTTCCTGACCGTGGGCGACGACGAGGTACGGGCATGGAGCGTTCCCGGCGGCATGGCGGCCGTCAACGCGGCCGGCGTCATCCATACCGACTTCACCCGCGGCTTCATCCGGGCGGAGGTTATTGCCTACGCGGACTTTTCTGCCTGCGGCGGGATGGTGCAGGGACGCAAGGAAGGGCTGCTGCGCTCCGAGGGCAAGACCTATCCGGTGAAGGACGGTGACATAATCAACTTCCTGGTCAACGTCTAGCCATCATGTTAACCGTTCGCCAGTTCCGCGCCGAAGATGCCGAGGCCGTTCGCAACCTGTTCGAGCACGCGCAGGACGACTTCGCCGACAGCTACCTGCACAACGATGCCGACCGCGAGGGTTTCCGCGAGTACTTGGAGGGCGCGCTGACCCACGACCTCGCCCACGTCGAGCAGAGCTACCTGCTGCGTCAGGGCAGCAACTTCTGGATCGCCGAGTTGGACGGCGAGCCGGTGGGTTGCATCGGAGCCTACCGGCGGGACGATGAAGAAGCGGAGATAAGGCGCCTGGCAGTGGACCGGTCCGCGCGCCGGCAGGGCGTGGCCTCCAGGTTGATGGAACAGGCGGAGGAGTTCTGCCGAGACGCTGGCTACGCTCGTGCCATCGTCTGGACCGCCAACCACATGACCGCGGCCATCGCCTTCCTTCAACATCGCAGCTACCACGAACTGGAAGACCACGCCTTCCCGCACACCAGCCTGACGCTGTACCTGTACGCGCTGGATCTGTGAGGCAGCACGCTTGCGGCGGTTTTGGTATATCTAATGGTAAAGAGGTGGCGACGATGCATATTACGGGGATGAAGATCGGTGGTATCCCGCCGTTCACTGATCAGGTGAATTTCGAGTTCGATAAGCGCGTGAACGTGTTCATCGGACCAAATGCGTCCGGGAAGAGCACATTGCTTAGCGAGATCAACTTGGCTTTTAATCGTCACCTTTGGAACGAGGCCATTGGCCATAGGTGGCGCGAGGGCACTAGCCCTCCTAGTCTTTGGGACTATGCTGACCTCCCACAAGATTCAGAATATCTGCGGGATGAGAGTATAAACTACATATCAATACGCTTGGATTCTGTAGGCGAGCATTGGAATCAACCTAGGCCTGAACTGCCATGCGTATATCTAGGTCCTGTCCGTATCGGATTGTCAGTCGATGCCATTGGAGAACGTATCCATCCTGGCGCCCCGTCGGCCAAAGAGTTATTGGATTTAGGTTTTTCGGGAGAAAACCTACGCAAGGTATACGAAAAATCTCGCATTGAAACAGATCACATGTTTGATCAGGAACGCGAGCTGCGGGAATCTGGTGCGGAGAATATAGATTACCGTGCGTCGAAATTCTTCAGTGTCGACGACTTGGCTTATTCCTGCTCACAGGCGATTTGTAGGGAAATCATCACGAGAAATAGGAGTCGCAACTATGTGACTGGATTGGACATAGAGAATCTAGAACATCAGCCTTTGGCTAACTTAGAACAAGTTTCGATCCGGCGCTCATTGGGAGTAAGCACGATAGACGTGCCCAATTTCAAAAACATCAAACCAGAACATAGACCGGTACATTCTGGTGACGTCGGGACTGAGCCTTTGGATGCTAGTTTTCTTAGTTCTGGGACACAATTAACGCTTCTATGGATATGGTGGTTGGCACTGGAGATGCTGCATCACTACGAATTTATGGACGATTGGCACAAGCAACCCGCCATCCTCCTCATTGACGAAATCGAGAACCACCTGCATCCCACCTGGCAGCGGCGCGTCATTCCCGCCTTGCTGGATCATTTCCCCGGGTTGCAGATTTTTGCGACCACCCACTCGCCCTTTGTGGTGGCCGGGCTGAAAGCGGGGCAGGTGCATCTGCTCAACCGCGACGAAAACGGCGTCGTCACCGCCAGCGCCAACACCGAGAACATCGAAGGCTGGACGGCGGATGAGATCTTGCGCGTCTATATGGGCGTGCACGAACCCACCGACGAGTTAACTGCTCAAGCTGCGCGGGAGCTGCGTCGGTTGCGGGATCAACCTCCGGTGACGGACGAGCGGGGGGAGGAAGAGCGGCAAGCTGAAATACGGCGGCTCCGCCAAATCGTTGACCGTGCCGAGCTGTCGGGGCCGCGGGCGGCGGAGGACGCGCGGTTTCTCGCCGATCTCAGATCCATATTGCACCGTTACAGTCAGTCGCAAAACTTGAACCAAGAGAACGGCTGACATGCACACGGTGGAACGCCCCGGAAACGAACCTCAAGAACTTGCGAGACTGCGACAGGACAGAACCGACGATTTTGGTTCGTTGAACCACTCTTTGGACCGCGTGTTTGGTGGCGTTTGCGCCTACTGCGAGCGTGAGCCTTTGTGGAGGGCGCCGGAAGACGGCTTGGGCGCGCAAGATTCCGACTTGACCGACGAAGAAGGCGTGCTTTTCACCTGCGACCATTTTCGACCGAGACACCTGTTCCCCGATCTAATCTACGACTGGAACAACCTGGTTTATGCTTGTCAGGCGTGTAACAGTGTAAAAGGCGGGCAATGGCCCGGCGACGCCGACGAAGCGGACTCTTACATCGATCCATGTGCAGAACCATCAAGCGGGGTTGATCCGAACTCCGTTTTCGAGTACCGCTTGGAAACCGGAGAGATTGAGGCACGCGCCGGCATAACAGGCGTTATCAAGGCTAACGCGCAGAAAACCATAGACGATCTGGCCCTGAATCGCTTCACGACTCAAAGCGAGGCTATTTTGCGCGACACGAAAGTGCGCCGGGTCCATTTACCGACGTATCGCCAGCAACGCGCCAAACGCGTTGAAGAAACTCTGGACAATGTGGCTGCGATAACGCCGCACTTATTACCTGTGGTGGTGTCCAGCGTTGTATCTCCCCACGCCCGATTCTCCTCAATCTGCCGGCAACAGGTGGAGCAGGCCGGACATGGGCGTTATCTGATCTGATCGATGGAATCCGTTACGCCGGCTATCCAAGCGGCCGCGCAAAGCTGATCTCGTGGCCGTCCGGGTCGGTGATGTGGTAGTAGCGCTCCCGCCACGGGGCGTCGGCAGGTTCATCGTCGGGCGTGTAGCCAGCGTCAACCATCCGTCGGTGGTGGGCGTCCACGTCGTCGACGTAGAGGATGCAGCGACCCCACCAGCGCACGTCGGCGTCGGCGGACAGGATCAGGTTCAGGTAGCCGTCGCCGACGCTGAGCGAGGTGAATGACGCCTCCGGGCCGCCGTAGAGGATGGGGATGCCCGCTCCTTCGTGGTAGAAGGCCACCGCCTGCGCCATGTCGCGCACCGCCAGCGTTATCGCGCTGATGCTCTGAACTGTCATCGTGGGTCTCCCGGCGGTGTATCACACCCGTTGTAGTAGAATGATGCCAGACTGACTAATCATTGCCGGCGAGAATTATGTCAAAGATTGACCACCAACGCATAGAGGCGCCCCCCGACTGCCTGCCCAGGCTGGAATCGATTCTGCGGGAGATGGAATCGGTCATCGTTGCCTACTCGGGCGGCGTTGACAGCGCCCTGCTGGCCGTGGCCGCGAATCGCGCCTTGGGCGATCGCGCCCTGGCCGTCACCGCCATTTCGCCGGCTCTGGCGGCGCGAGACCTGGGCGACGCGGAGATGGTGGCCACTGAGTTTGGACTCAACCACCGGGTGATACGCACCGACGAACTGCAGCGGGAAGGCTACGTGGCCAACTCACCCCAGCGCTGCTATTTCTGCAAGACCGAGTTGTACGACCAACTCGCCGCCCTGGCCGCCGCCGAAGGCTTCCAATGGATCGCCAACGGCGCCAACACGGACGACCTGGGCGACTACCGGCCCGGCATGACCGCCGCCGCCGAGCACAACATCCGCAGTCCCATGGTTGAAGCGGGCATGGACAAGACGCAGGTGCGCGCCGCCGCACTCTGGCTGGGAGTGCCGCTGTGGGACAAGCCGGCCCAGCCCTGCCTCTCGTCGCGCATACCCTACGGCACGCCGGTTACCGTGGAGTCCCTGAAGCGCATCGAGGCCGCCGAGGACATGCTGCGCGATCTGGGCCTCCGCGAAGTCCGCGCTCGCCACCACGACAAGCTGTGCCGCATCGAGGTGGGCGCCGACGAGATGGATCTGGCCTTCGCCCACCGCGACCAGATCACCCGACAGCTGAAAGCCCTGGGTTACCTCTGGGTCTCCCTGGACCTCAGCGGCCTGCGCTCCGGCAGCCTCAACGACGTGCTGCGCGTTGGAACGGCCAATTCCCGGGGATGAAAACCGCATTCATCCAGTCCGTCGGCGGCGCCAGCGGCGATATGCTCCTCGGCGCGCTGTTGGATGCCGGACTCCCCCCCGACGCCGTGCGGGAATCCGTTGACGCCCTTGGGATCCCGGGCATTGACATCGCGACCGCCACCGAGACCCGCTGCGAAGTGCGTGGCACCCGCGCCGTGGTGGACGTTTCGGCTGCCCCTCGCTACACACCCCAACAAATGCTGGACGCGGTGGCCGGCGCGTCATCCCTGTCCGACGCCACCCGGACGCAAGCCATCGCCGTGCTCAATACCCTGTTCGCCGCTGAGGCGCGCGTCCACGGCGACGAACCCGACCAGATTCACCTGCACGAACTGGGCACCGCCGACACCCTCGTGGACGTGGTCGGCGTCGTACACGGGTTGGAGTGCCTGGGAATCGAGCGCGTCTACGCATCGCCGCTGGTGCTGGGCGAACCGGGTGGCCCGCGCCGGCCCGGCGGCTACAGCAACCCGGCGCCGGCCACGCTGGAGATCATCGCAGCAGCCGGAGCGCCGGTCGCGCCGGAGCGTCAGTTCCACGCCGGAGTCGGCGAGCTGACCACACCCACCGGGGCGGCGCTGATTACCACCCTGGCCGACGAATTCCGGCAGCCGGCCATGACCATCGCCCGCGTCGGGGTGGGCGCCGGCGGCAAGGATCCGGCCGCCTTTCCCAACGTGCTGCGCCTGTGGCTCGGCGAAACCACCCCTGTCATTGCGAGCGAAGCGCGGCAATCTCCGGACATTCACGCGGACCGGTCCTTCGCCCGCTGGCAGGACAACGTGGTGCTGCTGGAAACCAACCTGGACAACGCCACTGGCGAGCAGCTGGGCTTCGCCATGGAGCGCCTCTTCGAGGCCGGCGCTTTCGACGCGTGGCACACGCCCATCCAGATGAAGAAGAACCGGCCGGGCGTGCTGCTCTCGGCGCTCGGGCCGGCGCATTTGGAAAGCCGGCTGGCGGAGGCGTTCCTGCGGGACACGCCGACGCTGGGGGTGCGGGTCCGACCGGTGGGCCGCTACGTGGCGGACCGGGACATCGTAACGGTGTCCACGGAGTACGGGCCCATGCGGGTGAAACGCAAGTGGCTGGCCGGCGAAGTGGTCAGCGCGTCGCCGGAGTACGAGGACGTAGCGGCCGCCGCGCGGGAGCGGGGAGCAGGTTGGCAGGCCGTGGTCGACGCGGTAAATGGGTCCGCGGGCGGCGGTTAGAGTTCATGGCGCGATCAGTGATAAGACGTCCCATCGCAAGGTGATTTCTTTCCTGACTACCCAGCGGGGCTGTACTTAGCCACACACGACGGATTCACGGACATACCCTCATGAAATCGATCCAAATCGACATCCCGGACCGGACGGCGGATCACATCGCCGACAGGAGCCGGGACCTGGGGATAAGCCCTGATGAGCTGATAAGGGCACTCGTCTGCTCCGGCGCCAGAGCCTACGACCCACACGGCGCACGTCACTTCACCGTCCCTGCCTCCATGGCGGACCTCTTCCCGAGCGAACGCTTTATGGTCGTAGGGCGTGAGGACGAAAGCGTCACCTTGACGCCGACCGACTACGTTCCCTTCGAAGAAGCCCTCGAAGCCTTCCGGGCCAACGGAATGGACGAGGAGCAGATACTAGAGATCCTCGACACGTGACGACCAAACGCGTTATCTGCGACACCAGCGCCCTGCTGGCCTCAATGACTCCCGTTCCCAACCGGGGGTCAATTATTTGGCACTGGATGGAGACCGGCGTGATCCAGATCGTCGTCTCGGACTACCTGGTCAACGAACTCATCACCCAATTGGCGGAGCCGCGGTTCCGCCTGACCACGGAACAGCAGGACTCCATCATCACCGAATATCTTCACCACGCCCAGTCCTTCGACCAGGTTCCACCATCAGGCGCACATTGCCGGGACCCACAGGACATTCCCGTCCTCGACCTCGCCATCTGGCAACACGTCGATGCCATCATTACCACGGACCCTGACCTCCTGGAACTTGACGGCGAATTCACATTCCGGATAGTCAACCCCGCAGGATTTCAGGAACTGCTCACCAACGAACCGTCATGACCGGCCCGGCCCGCGCCGTAATCCGCTCCCCGTGAGGGCATTTGACGCGCCCCCGCCGTTTTTCGTAAAATCATCCCATCATCCACTCCCACAGCGGAGGTTAACAAACCATGCCCATCACACAGAACGGCGTCGAACTCACCGTTGAGATTTCGGAAAAGGCCGCCGAGAAGATCAAGTATTTCGCCGACAAAGAAGGCATACAGGACAACGTGGGCCTGCGCGTCGCCGTCAAGGGCGGCGGCTGCTCCGGCCTCACCTACGACCTGACCATCACCGACAAGGAGCGCGAGTCCGACAAGATCGTCGAGCAATACGGCGTCAAGGTGATGGTGGACAAGAAGTCCTACATCTACCTGGTCGGCACCCAGTTGGACTTCTCCGACGGCCTCAATGGCAAGGGCTTCGTCTTCGAGAACCCCAACGCCACGAAGGCCTGCGGCTGCGGCACCTCCTTCGCCGTCTAGCCAATACGCCCAAACCATACCGACGCGGCGCAGGGGCGGGTTGCATACCCGCCCCTGTTTCGTGTCTGACCGCACTCAACCTGTCATCGCGAGCAAAGGGACGCAATCTCGTCACCAGCCAGCACCAATCTCGGAGGATCCCGATGACCACCACGATTGACGCCCACACCGCCGAGGAGTTCCGCGCCGCCACCGAGCGCGCCGCCGTGTACCCCGACGACTCCGGCATCCTGCTCCTCACCGGCGAGGACGCCCGCGACCTGCTCAATCGCCTGTCCACCAACCTGGTGGACCCGGACGCGCCGGCCGGCGAGGTCGCCGTCACCGTGCTGACCAGCGACCGGGGCCGCATCGTGGACCTGGTGTACGTGATCCACTGCGGCGACCACCAGATCATGCTCACCAGCCCTGGCCAGCAGCAGAACGTGATCGACTTCCTGGACAAGTACACCATCATGGAGGACCTGGAGGTTGAGGACATAACGGACAAGACTTCTCTCCTGTGCCTGACCGGTCCGAACACCGCCGATATTCTGGGCCGGGTCTCCGACGATGGTATCCTCGTGGTCGAGCCTCCGACCGACCCCGACGATTCAGAAAGCCCGCCCACTCGCTACCTGCTGGCCGATGATCCCGAAGACGCTGCGCGCATCGCCGCCGACCTGGCAGCGGCCGGTGCGGTGGTCATCAGCGCACAGACCGCCGAGACTCTGCGCATCGCCCGGGCCCGGCCGTCCCACGGCTCCGAAATGAGCGACACCTACAACCCGCTGGAGGCCGGCCTCATCGGCGCCATCGATTTCCACAAGGGCTGCTACATCGGCCAGGAGGTCATCGCCCGCCTGGACACCTACCACAAGGTTCAGAAGTACATGGTGTCCCTCGACTTTGACGCTGACCCGGCCCAGGCCGGCGCGCTGCCCGGGTCTCGCCTGCTCAACGACGAAGGCGCGGCGATGGGCCTGGTGACGTCGGCGACGGTGGTTCCCTCACCGGAAGGCGCGCGCATCGTCGGCCTGGGCTACGTGCGCACGGCGGCGGTGGAGATCGGCGGCGCGCTGCGGGTGGCTGACGACGATGGGGAGACGGGGATCACGGCCCGCATCACCGCGCAGCCGCTGTTGTTCGGCGGTGAGAAGCCGGCGCCGGGACGGTAGGTGCGGTCGCCTGGATAAGGAGACAGAAATGCTCAAGACCGTCAAAGCCAGATTTATCAATGGCGCTCTGGTTCCCATCGAGAACCTGGACCTCAAGGAGGGAGACGAAGTCCTGGTCACCGTGGACACCAAAACCGCCGTGTCCGCAATGTCTGCCGAGGAAATGACCGAACGGTCAAAGGCGGCCGCCGGCGGCTGGTTAAGACCGGATTGGACGCCGACCACCGAGGCCGAAATAAAGGAAGCTGAGGCCGCAGCGGAGGAGATGAACCGGTTCATCTACCAAGCTCGTCACCGCGGCACCGATTGCGATTGCATCTATTGTGCGCCAAAGACGTGACGGTATGAGCAACTTGCTGGACACCGACTGGGCCATAAGCTACCTCAACCATGTTCCGCGAACGGTGCGACGCATAGATGAGTTACGCCCAGAAGGCATCAGCATTAGCATCGTATCCGTAGCCGTAGCCGAGATTTATGAAGGAGTGCTGAACAGCAACGAGCCAGTGCATGAGGAGAGCATATTGACGGATTTCCTACGGCAATTTCCTGTCATTGACCTGAACATTCCCATCTGCCGGATATTCGGCGTCGAGCGCGCAAGACTGCGCTCTACCGGAACACTCATCCCGGACATGGACCTGCTCATCGGGGCCACCGCCCTGCACCACGACCTGACGCTACTGAGCAACAACCGGCGGCACTTCGAACGGCTGCCCGGCCTGCGCATCATATCCATTTGAACGCTTCCAGCCGCGATCATGGCCTTCCCAACGAACCCCGACATTTCGCAGCACTTCGCGCCCCTGACCGCATACCTGGAGCGCTGGCTTGCGGGCGCTCCCGCAGCGGGCCTGTCGATATCCGTGACCGACCGTCGGCAGACCCTCTTTACCGCCGGCGTCGGGTACGCCGACCTGGCGGCGCGGAGCCCGGCGCTCCCTGAAACCACCTTCCAGATCGGCAGCATCGGCAAGTCCATGACCGCCCTGGCGTTGCTGCAACTGGTGCCGGCCGGCCGCCTCGACATCAACGCTCCCATCAGCACGCATCTGCCCTGGCTGGCCCTGCCCTCCCGCTACGGCCCGATCACACTCCGTCACCTGCTGAGCCACACCGCCGGCCTGCCGGCGGGCACCGATTTCGCCCCCGCCGCACGCTACGAGGGCTACGCCTTGCGGGACACGGAGGCAGCCTGGGAACCCGGCTCGCGCTACCACTACTCCAACACCGGCTACAAGCTTCTCGGTTGGCTCCTGGAGGACGTCACCGGTCTGGATTACGCTGGCGTAATCCGGCAGCGTGTCCTGGAACCCCTCGGCATGAACGCCAGCGAGCCCGTCATCAGCCATCGCGCCTGGCACGGCATGGCCACCGGCTACGTGGACCTCCACGACGACCGCCCGCGGCGGCTGAACGACACGCTCATACCGGCCCACTGGTCGGAGTACGCGGTCGGCGACGGCAGCCAGGTGTCCACCGCTGGCGACATGGCGCGCTTCGCCCGGCTCTTCCTCAACGGTGGCCGAGGAGACGCTGGTCCCATAGTGTCGCCAGCCATGTACGGACTGATGACCACCCCGGTAATCGAGATGCCCGGGCGCTGGGGAGACCAGCACGAGTACGGCTACGGTTTCGGCCTGATAATCCACCGGGCCGACGGTCACGATTTCATCGGCCACGGCGGCAGCACCGTCGGCTTCCGGTCCATCATGATTACCGACCAGACCGACGGCCTGGGCGTCGTCATATTGTGCAACGGCGCCGGGGGAGACCTGTACCCGGCGGCCCGCTACGCCCTCCAGTCGGCGGCGGCAATCCGCGACGGCGGCCCGATTCCGGAAGCGCCGACTTTGCCGGACCCCACACGGGTTGAATCTGCCGATCGCTACGCCGGCCGGTTCGTTGACCAGGCATCCAGCGCGGCCCTGACCCTGACCGCCCGGGATGGCCGGCTTCTACTGCACCACCGGGACCGACCCGCCATCGCCCTGGAGCACATCGACGGGAACACCTTCTGCGTTCCGGACGACCATTTCGACCCGTTCCCCTTGCGCTTCCGTGCGCCACAGGACGCTCAAGACGCCGCCGCGATGGTCGAGGTCCACCACGGCCCCGCCGTGTACGTCCGTGAAGGCGCAGCGCCCCCGGCTGCGTCGGTCTCCTATTCCACGGAGTGGGACGCCTTCGCCGGCCACTACCGCAGCCACGCGCCCTACCTGACCAGCTTCCGCATCATCCTGCGGCGGGGCCGGCTGTACATCGCGTGGCCGAACGGCGGCGAGGAGCCGCTGACGCCGCGGGCGGGCGACTCCAACGCCTCGCCACGGTTTTACCTCGGACCGGTGGGCGAGCCCTCCGCCGAGTGGATCAGCTTCGACACCGTCGTGGGCAACCGGGCCCTGCGCGCCCTCTGGGCCGGTGGCGGCGCCTTCTACCGCGTGTAGGCACGCACCGCCCGTCCGATTGTCTGCGCGGGTATAATTGCCGCCAGCATACGCCGACCCAGGCGAGGTTCGACATGACCACCGCCAAGACACCCAAAGCCCCACCCGGCTTCACCCTGCCGGACCCGCCCAAGTCTCAGGACGAGAAGATGACCGCCTCCAGGCACCTGTCCCTCACCGGAGGCGCGCACTTCCTGGCCCAGCACCTCGGCGACCCCGATACCACCATCGTCGGCGCCGATCTCTACCTCATCCCCATCCCGACTACCGAACTGACCAGCATGGCCGGCGCGGTCTATCCCGACCTCCTGGTGGCCTTCAACGCCGACCCGGCCCTGTACTCCGCCCAAAACGGCTACGTCATTTCCGAGCAGGGGAAGCCGCCCGACTTCGTGCTGGAGGTAGCATCACGCTCCACGGGACGGAGGGACACCGTTGAGAAGCGGGTGATATACGCCGAGCGGGGCATCCTGGAGTACTGGCGCTTTGACGAGACCGGGGAGTTTCACGGCGCCCGGCTGGCCGGGGACCGGCTGGTGGGTGGTGGTTACGAGCCTATCGAGATTGACGAACTGCCCGACGGGAGCCTGCAGGGCCACAGCGCGGTCTTGAACGTGGACCTGCGCTGGACCGGCGGCGAGCTGCATTGGCACGACCCGGCCACCGGGGAACACATCGCCACATTTTTGTCCGAGCGCCAAGCCCGTATCCAGGCTGAGGCGAGGATAGCTGAACTGGAGAACCAGCTACGCCAACTGCGCGGCGAATGATCGCCCAGTCCTACGCCGGCCGTATCCGCCCGTCCTCGCCGGCGGTGAGCAGCGCCTCGAACTTATAGCCTCGCTGGCGGATGGCGTCGCTGCCGCCCTCGTTGCGGTCAAGGATGGCCAGCACGAACGCCGCCTTGTGTAGGCGTCTGCCTCCGGTGATCCTTGCCCAAACATCAGGCGCGACTATCCTGACCGCGCCTGGATTCTAGCCACCGTCCCAACGACTTCGCACTCTCACCCGAAGGGTGGCCCAGCAGCATGTTCTCGATGCTGACGTCTTCGTCCACGTCGGGCCAATGAATCCCTTCCCCGCTGCCAATCAAACGAAAGTTCTCTCTTTCGGCAGCTGTGGCCTCTTGCAAACGCGGATACCACGCTACGGGGACAGAAATTGCCCTGCCGTCGTCGAGTTCGGCGGTCAGAGTGTCTTCGGTCACTTCCACGTGCGTTGCTCGAAGAGTTCCCAAGTTAGTCGCCGAAATACTCATGCCATGACTCCAGAGCGCAGTACGGTAGGCATCGTTGCTTTCGGACCAGCTACGCCGGCCGTATCCGCCCGTCCTCGCCGGCCGTGAGCAGCGCCTCGAACTTATAGCCTCGCTGGCGGATGGCGTCGCTGCCGCCCTCGTTGCGGTCCAGGAGCGCGAGCACCAGACCAACGGTGCAGCCGGCTTCCTCCGCCGCGTCGATGGCGTGGAACAGCGACCCGCCGGTGGTGCAGGCGTCATCCACGATGGCGACGGTTGACCTCTCCGGCAACGGGCCCTCGATCATCTGCCCCATGCCGTAGCCCTTGGCCTCCTTGCGCACGATGAAGGCCGGCAGCGGCGCACCCTGCTGCCACGATGCCATAGCCGCAGCGGTCACGATGGGATCCGCGCCCAGGGTCGGCCCTCCGATGGCGTCGACGCCGGCGTCGGCCAGCAGCGGCAGCAGCGCGTTGCCGATGAGGTGCGCCCCCTCCGGGTCCAGGCTGAGCAAGCGACCATCAAAGTAGTAGGCGCTCTTCTTGCCCGACGACAGGGTGAAGTCGCCGTATTGGAGCGCGCCGCGTTCTACGGCCAGCTCCAGCAATCGTTCCGCGATGTTCCCGTAAGAAATGGTCATGCTTGCTCCGTCGGTCGTTCCGGCTGACGGAAAACGTCAGAATCAGGATTTACCGGATTTTAATGATTACCAGGATTGGAACCGTTCAGCGGCAAGCAACACCCAATCCTGTCAATCCGCCAATCCTGCAAATCCTGATTCTGACGATTCCCGATACAAGCCATGTTCGGCTATGTACTGCGCCACCGCGTCCGGGATCTGGTATCGGGTCGACTGTCCCGCTGCCAGCACGCGGCGCAGTTCCGAGGCGCTGAAATCGACCCGCGGCCCGGCCACCGGCACCACCGCGCCGGAATCCAGTCCATCCGGGAAGCGATCCCGCAACGCGGCGATGCCCTCCTCGGGACCACCCGGTCGTTCGATGACCGCGAGGCGGCACAGCTCCAGGATGGCTTCCGGTTCCTTCCAACGATGGAACTGTTCCAGGACGTCCGAGCCCACGATGAAGTAGAGCTCCGTGTCGGCAGGAAAGCCGCGCTCCAGTTCCCGCAGCGTGTCCACAGTGTAGGTCGCGCCGGCGCGCCTGACCTCGCAATCCGAGACGCAGAAGCCGGCATTGTCGGCCACCGCCAGCCGGACCATCTCCAGGCGATGCGCCGCCGGCGTGATGCGCTGCCCCGACTTGAGCCAGGGCTCGCCGGCGGGAAGGAACATCACCGTTTCCAGGTCCAGCGCGACCCGAGCCGTCTCGGCGATCAGCAGGTGCCCCAGGTGCGGCGGGTCAAAGGTCCCGCCCAGGATGCCGATTCGTCGCCGGTCAGACCCACCGGCGGGCATCAGAACCACTCCAGTTCCGCGTCGCCGATCCGGATGGTGTCGCCGGCCTCGATGCCAGCTTCCGCCAGTCGCTGCGCGATACCCAGGCGGCTCATCTCGCGCCAGAGCTGCAGCATCACCCGGTAGTCCCGCATGTCGGCGCGCCCGGTGAGCCGCTCCAGCCTCTCCGACTCCACCACGTACACATCGCCATCCAGGTAGACACCCAGCGGAGGCCGTTCGCGCGGCGCTTGGGCAGCCGGCGCGTCGCTCTCCCATTCCGATGCGTCGATGCCATCGCGTGGAGCCTCGGCCAGGATGCGGACCAGATCCCCGAGCAACCGGTCCACGCCGGTGCCAGAGACCGAGGATATGAAGTGAATCGGAGTTTCCTCATCTGCGCCGGCAAAAGCATCGTCGATTGCCATGGCCCGGCGGAGTTCTTCCTCGATCACGTCCCGCAGCTCATAGGTCTCCGTGGTATCCAGCTTGCTCACCGCCACCACCTGGGGCTTGGCTGCCAGCATCGGACTGAACTCGCGCAACTCGCGGTTTAGCATCAGGAAGTCGCCGGCCGGGTCATCGGATAGCCCGTCAATCAGATGAACGTAGGCCCGGGCTCGTTCGGCGTGGCGCAGGAACTGGTGTCCCAGGCCGATGCCGCGGTGCGCGCCCTCCAGCAGTCCGGGGATCTCCATCATCACGAAATCCTGCCCGCCGTGAGTGACCACGCCCAGCACCGGCTCCACCGTGGTGAAGGGGTAGTCGGCAACCTTGGGTTTGGCCGCGGAGCAGCGGGAGATCAGCGTCGACTTGCCGGCGTTGGGCTTGGCCAGCAGACCGACGTCGGCCAGGAGCTTGAGTTCCAGCCAGAGCACGGAGTACTCACCCTTGTCGCCCGATTCCGACAACATCGGTTCCTGGTTGGTCGAGGACACAAAGCGAGCGTTGCCCCAGCCCCCCTTGCCGCCATTGGCCACCAGGACCGGTTCCTCGGTGGTGATGTCAGCCAGGAAGTCCTTGCTGCCATCCCGGTGCATCCGCCAGATCACGGTGCCCATGGGCACGCGTATCTCGGTGTCCTTGCCATTGGCTCCGCGCTGGTTCTTGCCCTTGCCGTGGGTTCCGCGCTGCAGGTAGAAGGTGCTGTTGTACTTCAGGTGCAGCAGCGTGTTGATCGACGTGTCCCCGACGATGTAGGCGCTACCGCCATCGCCGCCGTCACCGCCATCGGGTCCGCCGCGGGGCTGGTACTTGAGCCGTAAAAAGCTGATGCAGCCGTCGCCACCGTTCCCGGCTTTAACGTTGATTCTGACTGTGTCAATCATGAGGTTAGCAGTTAAGGATAACAGCAGTGACCATAAGGACGTTCACAAGGTCTACAACCTTCGTATCGTCATCGTAAAGCGGTTGTGGATAACCAGGTTGCATACAGTGGATTGGCGTTTGGTGGGGCGTGGATAAAACGATGAAAGAGTTTCCAAGCGAAATGGTCCGGAGAATTATCGGCAGAGAACATCCGTATACCAACAGGCCCTCGGCACGATGTGCACGCTTATGCTGAATATCATGAACGTGTTATCAACGGTCTGTGAACGATGACGTCCATCAGCGCGTGGCAACTTGGGCGTTGTACCAGTCCAGGATGCCGCTGCCCGTCCAGAATGATACGCCCTCCAGCTGAGTGACGTATTCCACCAGCCGGTGGAAATGCCCGATGCGGTGAGCGGCGCCGGTGATGTACGGGTGCATCGATATGGCCATGACCCGGGCGCTCTCCTCACCCTCGGCCAGCATGATTTCCAGCGAATCCTTGGCCCGCCGGAACAGCTCGGGCGCCGAATGGTGCTGCACCAGGTAGATGGGGATGTCGTTCAGCTCCACCGTGTAGGGCAACGCCACCAGCCGGCCCGAGTTCACCTTCAACTCGTAGGGCTGGTCGTCATTGACCCAGTCGGCGACGTACTCGATGCCCTCCTCGGCCAGGATGTCAGGCGTGTGGTGGGTCTCGGCCAGGCCGGGGCCCATCCAGCCCCGGGGGGCGCTGCCGCTGAACTCGCGGATCACCTCGATGGTCTTGCGGATGGTGGCCCGCTCATCGGGCTCCTTGTGCAGCACCTGCTGGATGTAGCCGTGGCCCAGCAGCTCCCAGTCGAGATCGAGGCAGGACCGCACCATCTCGGGGTAGGCCTCGCATACGGCGGCGTTCAGGCTGATGGTGCAGGGCAGGTTGTGCGCCGCCAGCGCCCGCTGCATCCTCCAGAACCCCACGCGCATCCCGTAGTCGTACCAGGAATAGTTGGGGATGTCGGGCGACACGGCCGCGCCCTGGGGCGAGGGCAGCACCGTCCGCGCCATTGGCTGGTCGATGTCCCACTCCTCGACGTTGATGATGAACCAGACTGCGACCCTGGCCCCGTCGGGCAGGGTCAACTTGGGCCGGTCGAAGATGGGCGAGAACTCGGCGCGCGGGTTGGGCATGGGAGGGGCCTCCGGGGACAACGTGGCAATAGGGTTGTCATCTACAGGGTACGCAGGTAGGTCAGGAGTCGGGCAGCGTGGGGGCAGGCGGCGGCGACTTGCTCCGGGTCAATCTCAGCCAGGATACCGTAAGATCTTCTGCCTTTGGTGTAATGCCGACGGCAGCGGAGGGTAGCCTGCCTCAACATGTCCAACGCATCGTCTTTCAGGATTGTTTCCAAAGGTGATGAATTCTGAAAGACACTGGTGTCGAGCGAGGAATCGAAGAAGCGTTGCAGCGCCGGAGGGTCGGCCATAAACCAGGTTTCCATAGCCTGAACCATCATATACGCGCTATCGTCATCGGCCTCCGCAGGCTGCTGGAATCTGTGCTGAACCCGCGTTCTCAAGTGCTCCCATACGGTATGCCCGGCCGCAACCGGTTCTTCGCTGTCGACGAGCAGCAAAGGCCTGGGCTCCATTTCATTGTCTTCCACGTAGCGATCAAGCTGGCTGTTGAACAGCGCGAAAGCTTCGTGTTGCCCTCCACCGACGGCGATCTCCAGCATTTGTCCGTCCACGCCGGCTTTGCTGAAGAACATTTGCCACGCCCTACGGAAGGCCTCGGCGTTGGCGTCCACTATCGCGGCGCGGCTCATTTGCCCGGGGTCAGTGTCTGCTCTTCCGCCGCCTTCTATGTACAGCCGGTATGTCACCAACGGTTGCCCCCCAACTCGCCGATGCTCCACAGGTAGCCCAGGCTGTACTTTTCCAGCCATTCCTCCAACCGATCGGGGTCAAGCCGTTTCATATGCGTTTGGCCATCACGCTTTTCGCAAACCACCACGCTGGATGCATGGTCCTCCAGCGAGTTTATGAGTACCCGCGAATGCGTGGTTACCACCAGTTGCGTTCGCTCCGATGCCTTGACCAGCATATCCCCGATGCTCAACACGACATCCGGGTGCAGGCCCAGCTCAGGCTCCTCGATCACCACCAGCGGCGGCGGCTCCGGGTCCAGCAGAATGGCCGCCAGCGCCATGTAGCGCAGCGTTCCGTCGGACAGCCGCGACGCCGGGATGTAGCGTTCACCTCTGCCCCGCTCGACTAAAAAAAGCTCAGCCCGTCCGCCGCCAACCTCGACGTGAATATCGTCGATGCCGTCGTAGAGTTGCTGCAGCGATTTGACGAACGCCTGCCGCCTGTCACCCCGCATTCTGGATAGCACCAGTGGCAGGTTCTCGCCGCGTTCGGTCAAAAAGGTACTTGGTTCGTCCGCGCGGGGCGACCGGCGCAGTCCTGCGTCCGGTCCAAACTCCCAATTGCGATATAGGCGGATTTGGCGATATTGATCCTGCAGCCAGCCTAGTTCCGGGTATAGGTCGGGGTCTTCCCTTTGAGACAGGATGGATGCATCAGGAGTTAACCTACTACGGGCGATTCTCCTTTCTCTACGAGGATGACCAGGTTCATCACCCATTTCACTAATTACTGTGCTACTCCCCACAATATAGTAGTAAAAATCAGGTTCGGCCTCTCCGGCGTTAGGTTGTTGATCTTCAACAGTCTCTCCTATGACCTCGAAACGTTCACCCCGCCGCGCGATTCTCAATATGTGCCGCAATGGCATCGCGCCATTCGGATAGTTGACCACTGCGTCAACGGCCGACAGTTCCATTGCCCCGTCGCCCTTCCAGAGCCACTCCGAAATGCCGCCCATGCGCCGCACCGGAGCCGAAAGGTCATGGGGCGCAGCTTGGAGCAACGCTAGCGCCTCGATGAAGTTGGACTTGCCCGACCCGTTGGGGCCGATGAGCACGTTCAGCGGCTCCATGGGCAGGTCGATGCCCTGCGGCCCGAAGGACAGCATCCCGCTGATTTTCAGACGGCGGATGAGCATGTTGCCGGCGCTTGACGGCCGGGCCGTCTCGCCGGCGGCGCCAACCGCGGGATCAATGGAGGTCATGGCCCGGCTTCCCGGATGGGTGGTTGCGCGGACGGAACGCGCCCTACAGCCCCAGGGCCTGCGCTCCCAGGCGGGCCAGGTCCTCGTCCTCCTGGGCGGAAAGACCGCTGACTCCGATGGCGCCCAGAACCAGGTCGGTCTCCGGGTCGCGCACGACGACGGCGCCCTGCACGGCCACCAGTTGCGGGTCGCCGAAGTCGGCGATGTTACGGCCTTCGTTCTTCAGCCGCTCGGCGTAAGCGTTGGAGTCGGAGCCGGACAATGCGGACGTGTAGGCCTTGCTGACGGCCATGCGCTGGGGCAGGGCGCGGCAGTTGTCCATGCGGGCGTAGCTGAGCATCTTGGCGTCGGCGTCGACTATGGCGATGGCCAGCGGACGGTCGGGTTCCTGCTCGGCCTTGTCCAGCATGGCGTTCATGGCGGCGCGGACCTGGCTCAAGCTCAGGGTGGGTCGGTTGTACATGGAAAGCCTCCGTGGCGTGCGTCGGCGGGGGATGATCGATCAACGCCGGCATTCTACACGGGGGCTGCGGAGGGCGGCAACGAATGGGCTCGTGCCCGCCACATACAGGGAATAAATCGAAACTTCATCCCAGACGACGACGCAATCGTTCATAGACGTCGCCGCGCTGTCCGACCATCAGAACCAGAACTGTCAGCCGGTCACCATCAACGATGTAGCACATGCGCCAGTCTCCTACTCTAATGCGTCAAACTTCGTCGTCGGCACGGAGTTTTTGCGCCCGAGGCGAGTATGGATATTCTGCGAGAGCCTCAATGGCCTCCGATAACCGCCGGCGGACGCGCGCATCCCGGACGCTGCGGATGTCTCTCTGCGCAGGTCGGGAGAGGATAATTCGGTAGGTCAAATTCCCAATTCCGCTTTAAATTCGTCCCATCCCACGCCGCCGTGCGCCCGGTAGTCGGCCAGTGCGTCCAGTGCGTCCAGCAAGTCAAGGCGTTCTTCCAGGGCTTCCAGCGCCGCTAGATCAGAGGTTGGGACCAGCACGGCTACCGTGCGGCCATCCTTCTCAACAGGAATGCGCTCGCCCGCGTTCTGAACTCGCTCGGAGACGTCGGACACATCATGCGGTATCCGCAGCGTCTGACCAGGGTCTGATCCGTCAGTGTGTGTTGTCATTGCCAGGTCACCTCCGGTTACGCCATCCCTTCAGCGGTCAGTGATGCTATCCGATGTGCCAGGCAATGGGCAGCCCACTCGTGATGCGGTATGGCCGTACCCACGCGAGCCAGGTGGTTAAGCTGGTCGAGGACGGTCATGGTGGGGAGAGCGTCAGGCGGGACGCTTAAAAGTTGCCGCCCTGGTGCGCCGTTCCGATGAGAGGCGTGGGGGTACCGTTGGCTACATTATGCCGCTGACACTGTCGGTATGGCAAATGCCCCGCCGGCTCGCGCGCACCCAGTTTGTCATCGCGAGGAGTGAAGCGACGGGGCAATCCCGTTGCCATGGGGGCAACCTTCACGCAACGGGATTGCCCTGGTGTGGATAGCGCGTGGCTTGCGCGCGCCTGTCGGTGACGCAGCTACGAGCAGATCTCCGGGGCTCTTCTGGACCAATTGCGACCCTCCATGGGTTGGCCGTCGCTGTCGAGGGCGTGCACGCGGTAGGTGTAATCGCCGCCCCGCCGGCGAGTGGTGTCGGTCCAGTCCCAGTACTCATCGCTGTAGGTCTGGAGCGCGTCGGATGCCGCGCCCAGGAAATCGAACCGGGTGGTGATCCATTCTCCGTCGCTGAAGTGCCTGCGTTCGACGCGCCATCCGTATGGCGGTGGCTGGTCATCGAAGGCGATGCCGGCATGCCAGAAGATGGAAATCCCGTTTGACTCGCACCTTGGTACGGAGATCCCCGGTTGCTCTGTATGGGCAGTGAGTTCACGCTCAGTGATGGTGACAACGGCTTCCTTGTTGGCGCCCTCGGTAACCCCGGGCGGCAGGGTTGTGCAGAAACACAGGGCCACGTTCTCGCCATCGTCGTCGATGGTGTCGTAGGTGGCGGCGAAGGGGATGGTCCTGGACGTTTCACCCGTGTTGAACGTAACGCTCATCGGCACGCCGGAATAGTCGTCGCCGGTGGCCCCGTCCTGCTCGTCGACGGTGATGGGGATGACCACCGTCCGCTGGGGGTCGTCGCTGAGGGTGACGGTGATGTCCTGGCTGCCGCCCTCGATGACGGAGTAGGTGGCCTGTCCGAAGCTCACGGTTACGGCGGGGTCGTTGTCTTTGATGGTGACCGCGTAGGGACTTGGGCACGTGATGCCACACAGGTTGCCTTCGGGATCGAGAATTGCAACCTCTGACGTCAAGCCCGGAGTCGGCCCGGGGTGAAGGTGGAAATATTCATCGCCTTCGATCAAATCGTCCTCGAGGATCGTTACGGAGAAGGTTTTGCGGCCCACCAGCGCGCCGTTTTCCACCTGAAAGTCCGAGGGCGTGAAGCGCGGCACCTCTGATACGGGTTGAATGTCGGGGGCCTCCGGATCGCTCACAGCCGTCCGGGCCTCGGACGTCACGGCCACGCTGAAGGCGTCGACGCTGGTGATGCCTGTGCGCGCGCGGGCCACCAGGACGATGTCCAACGCGCCAGCGTCCTCGGCTACGGTGTAGGTGGGATGTTCAATGATGACTGCGACCGAAATCCCTGGCTGGGAAATTACCCGCACTGTGGCCGACGCGCCGGTCACATCGTAGCCGTCGACCGGCGCCACCGTCGCTGTCAGGTCGCCGCTCTGGGTCACGCTGGATGAAAAATCCCCGCCCGGGAACGACAGGGAGGTTGTTGAGTCTCCGGCCGCGAAGGTTGCTGTGTGGGTTGTATCGGCGAGCCATCCGTGTTCCTGGGTGAGGTTGACGGTTACATCCAGGCTATCTGCGGTATCACCCTGTCGCGACAAGGTGAAGGTCAACGCGCCGATGCCGGCCACGTATGCGGCAGGGTCGGCGGTTATGGCGATGGCGGGATTCGCCTCCTGGGCGGAGACTCGGAACACGTTGATGCGATAGTCCGTGGAGGTCGGACCGTCCACAGCCTTCACCGTCAGGATCACTTCGGTGGACGCGCTTTGGCCCGTATTGTTGAACGCGATCACCAGCTCGTCGATTGGTTTTTCCGGGGTTGTCTCCACCCCTGCTACCGAATAACCGACGATCCGTGCGCTGGCGCCGGTTTTGGCGTGGATCTCGCCTGTTGCGGACGATGTGGCTGCCTCGTAGTCGGTGACATCGGCGGCGAAGGCGGGGAAAAGGGCGACGGTGGTACCGCCGGCTTCGACGGTCAATGACCTGAGGACGGGCAGTTGAATCGGCGTGGCCTGCTGCTCCACGCCTCCAGCGGCCGGCGTCAACGGGATGTCTCCAGAGCCGTAGGCGTAAGCCCGACCGACGCCGAACAGCAGAAGGGCAAGAAAGAACGAAAATGCGAGCAGTACAATTGTCGCGGTAATGGCGTATGCAATTCTCTGATCGGTTATGTGTCTCCTCATAGTATTGCTCCCGTGCGTTGGCTGAAGTTATGGGGTGATCGTGCATGTATTCCGCATCAAGAGTCTGTATCTGGGTTCGGGTATGCCCTAAAGCCTCTACTGTTTATGCATTTGTCGCCTTGCCAGTAGATACGAATGTGATATGCCTGTAGATTGCCGGCTGACGCCCATGCCTTCGCGCCATTCCGTTACGCTGTCCTTGGGCGCCAGCCGAATGCGGCGTCGTTCGGTGGCAACATCAGGCAAGTTCGCAAAGGGAGGTGTCGAGAGAAACCGCTAACGCGTGCCCAGGTTGCGACGCGGAGTCGTCGGGAACGGGATTCTCATGATTCAGGGATTTTCAGGATTGGAGCCGCCCGATGGAAAAGAACATCCAATCGTGAAAATCCTTCAATCCGGTCAATCCTGATTCTGGTGAACCCCAGGAACGGGTACGCATGAGGAGACAACCGTAATTGCCGCTGCCGGCCCGGTAGGCTATACTTCCCGCGATTTCCCCGACACCGCCCCGGAGGGCCTACATATGGACATGGGACTCAGCGAGATTCAGCAGATGCTGAAGAACTCGGCGCGCGAATTCCTGGCGCAGGAATGCCCGCTCACGCTGGTGCGCGAACTCGAAAACGACCCGCAGGGCTTCAGCGAGGACCTGTGGCGACAGGTTTCCAACCTGGGCTGGACCGGCATCCCCTTCCCCGAGCAATACGGCGGAACCGGCGGCTCCTTCCTGGACCTGGCGGTGCTGGTCGAGGAGATGGGACGTGCCCTGTTGCCCGCTCCCTTCTTCGCCACCGTCGTGCTGGGCGGCCTCACCGTGCTGGACGCCGGCAACGACGACCAGAAGCGCGACATCCTGACCGGCGTCTGCGCCGGGACCGTCCGGCTCACCCTGGCTCTCACCGAGCCGTCGGCGACAACCGAGGCCTGGGGTGTGGAGACCCAGGCCAGCGCGTCGGGCGACGGCTACAGCATCAGCGGCACCAAGCTCTTTGTCCCTGATGCCCACGCCGCCGACACGTTGATTGTTGCTGCCCGCACCATGCCCGCCGGCGACGACCCCGAGCAGGGCATCACGCTGTTCCTGGTCCCGTCCAACGCGGCCGGCGTGGAGATCGAGCAGGTCGGCACCATCGGCAACGAGCGTCTCTGCGAGGTGCGGCTAAACGGAGTTTCAGTGGGCTCCGACGCCGTGCTCGGCTCGGTCGGCGATGGTTGGCCGGTCATTGAGCGGGCCCTGGCCCGAGCCACCGCGGCCCACTGCGTGCAAATGGTGGGCGGCGCCGAGGCCGTGGTCGACATGACCGTGGAGTACGTCAAGCAGCGCACCCAGTTCGGACGGCCGGTGGGCAGCTTCCAGGCCGTGCAGCATCACTGCTCCAACATGGCCACCGATGTCGAGGGCGCGCGCCACGTGGCCTACCAGGCGGCGTGGGCGCTGGCCGAGGGCCAGTCCGCCCGCCGCGAGGTCGCCGTCGCCAAGGCGTGGTGCAGCGGCGCCTACCAGCGGGTCTGCTCGCTGGGTCACCAGTGCCACGGCGCTATCGGCTTCACCCAGGAGCACAACCTGCAGCTGTACACCCGCCGCGCCAAGGTCCAGGAACTCTCCTACGGCAGCGTCCACGACCACAAGGAGGTGGCGTTGCAGGAGATTGAGGCGGGGTAGCGGCGTTGTCAGAATCAGGATTTGCCGGATTTCAGGATTTTCAGGATTGGGTGTTAGCCTCCACTGAACGATTCCAATCCTGCCAATCCGGGAATCTTGGCAATCCTGATTCTGACGGTTCAAATCGGTCCGTATCCCGTCCATCCTGTGCATCCATGCAAAGAGTAAGGAGTCGTCACCCATGACCATGACCCCCGCCCGCAGTTCGCCCTTCGCCGCCATGGCCCGCGACCCGCTGCATCCCGACGTGATCTACCGGGACGAGCGCTGCTTCGTGGTGCGCGATATCAACCCCAAGGCGCCGGTGCACCTGCTGATCATCCCCAACATGCCCATCAACGGGCTGGATTACATCAGCCCCGCCATGGAAGCCACCATGGGGCACCTGTTCGTCGTTGCCGCCGAAATGGCCCGCCGCGAGGGCGTCACGATCAGCGGCTATCGCCTGGTGGTCAACAACGGCGAGGATGCCGGCCAGACCATCGCCTGGCCGCATATGCACCTGCTGGGCGGACGAGGGTTGGGAGACATGGGCTAGCCCAATGGGCGATTTCATGTCCGAAATCCACATCGGGAACATCACCGGGGGCGATACGCATCCGGTGACTGCTCTGGTGGATACCGGCGCCACCGAGTCCGCTTTCCCTGCGGACCTGCTGGAGTGGCTCCATATTCCGGCCACGGAACGGCCGATGGACTACGTCCTGGCCGATGGAACCGTCCTGCAGTGCCCCCGCGGGCTCGCCCGGATTTCCATTACGGTTCGGTCCGGCGAAACTTTCAGCAGCATCTGTCCGGTCGCCTTCTGGCCGGATGAGAGTGGTCAGTGCATCGGCGCGACCACGCTGCGGGTCCTGACGCTGGCAGTTGATACCGTCACCGAGGAACTGGCGCCCGTTTCGGCTCTCAGACGAGGCTGGGCCGGAGATATTCCGGTGCAACGATGAATGCGCTCTGCATAAAGTGAGGGTGACCAGCCCATGACCACCATCGAAATCTCCGGCCGCGTGGTTGACCGCATCCACCGCCGGATCCGCCGCCTGCCGCCCGGTCTCCAGGAACACTGCCAGCGGGTGGAGCAGATCGCCCGCGAACTGGCGGAGCGACACGGGCAGGATGTGGAGGCCGTCGGCCTGACCGGCCTGGCCCACGACGCCACCAAGCACTTCTCAGGGCTGGAGAACCTCCTCCGCATGGAGGAATATGACCTGCCTCCGGTCACCGAGTTCGAGCGGCGCAACCCGGGCATTTTGCACGGCATGGTGGGCGCCGAGCTGCTGAAGCGCGAGGACGGGCTCGGCCACCCCCAGCTGTACAACGCCGTCTACTGGCACACCACCGGCGACCCCGCCGGCGGCGACGCCATCGCCCACATCGTGTTCCTCGCCGACAAGCTGGACCCGGTGAAGGTCAAGCGCTACCCGTGGCAGGGCGAGTTGAAGGAACTTGCCGAGAACGACCTGCCCGCCGCCATGACCATGTTCCTCACCCGCAACGTCATCCGGATGCTGGACAAAGGCTCGACGATTCATCCGGCAGCAATAGAAGCGCGCAACACCTTGCTCTTGGCCGAAACATTGTAGCGCACGGTATAATACTCTTGCTAACGCAGGAGGAACACCATGGAATACGATGTTGTAGTCTGGCGCGGGACCCTGTCCGACGGGTCGATCTGCTACGCGGCGATTTGCCCTGCCGTAGATCATGCTCACGGCCAGGGTGACACGGAAGATGAGGCATTGGTTGACGTTGCGGATACCATGGCGATCTATCTGGATCATAAGCCGGAGGGATTCAAAACCGGACAGGCGGCCCAGGACGCGATCACCAGATTGATGGAAGATTTGGCCGAGAATGGCACCACCTGTTGGGTGAAACAGGTGGCCCCGGCACGCAATCAAGTGCCTGCATAAGGTATGGTTAGGATAGCCAACGTCAAGACCAGACAGTTGCTTCGATTGCTACGGAGAATGGGATTTACACAAAGCAACCGGGATCATGCATACTTCATACACGCCTGGCTGAACCTGCGGACGAAGGTGTCGCATGGAGATAAAGAAGTGGACGCGGATTTGATGGGAGAAATCGCCATCGTGCAGTTGAAGATGAACAGCGTCGAGGAGTTCCGCGCCGCGTTGCGGGGCGACATTCCCCGCCGGTATCTCGATCCCAACGTGCCTTGGGACGGCCAGCCGCTGGATTAGGTGGAAGGATAAGCATGGAATACGATGTTGTTGTCTGGCGAGACACGTTGTCAGACGGATCGATTTGCTATGCGGCGATTTGCCCTGCCGTTCGCCGTGTACACGGACAGGGCGACACGGAGGACGAAGCTCTGGCCGAAATAGCCGAGGCGATGGCCTGTTTTCTGGAATTGGAGCCCGAGAGGATCAAGCATGGCAAGGCAGCGGATGACGATCTGGCTAGCCTGATCGCAGATGTTGAGGCGGAAGGAGTGGCTCCCTGGGTTCGCTCGGTTGCTCCATCTACAGCCCAAACCTCTGTTCGATAATGCCCAGGATAGCCAATGTCAGCGCCAGGGAACTCCTGCGTTTGCTCCGACGTATGCGATTTGTGCGTAGCAATAGCCACCACATCTATTTCCGCCACGAATGGCTAGGTATATCGACGCATGTTTCTCATGGAGACAAAGAGATAGCCCCATCGGTGATGGGCAAGATAGCTATAGACGATCTAAAGATGAACAGCGCTGAGGAGTTCCGCGCCGCTTTGCGGGGCGATATTCCCCGCCGGTATCTCGACCCCGACGCGCACTGGGACGGCCACCCCCCTGGATTAGTGAACAACATGCCCGCACAGCTTGAGATAACTCCGGAAGCCGCCCAGTTCATCCGGCTCAAGGGCGGCCAGGCTGTCGTCGACCTGATCTGCTGGAAGGGTTGAAGCGGCGAGTCCGTCGAGGTATCGGTCGATACCAACGTGCGTCGCCGTCGCAGCCTGGAATCTTACGACCCCACCAGCCAGGACGATATCACCCTCTACCTGGCGCCGGGCATCGCGGAATATGCCCAGCAGATCAACCTGTCCATTAGCCGGTTCCTGCTCTTCCGGAACTTGAAGGCCACCATCGATCTGCCCCACGGCGTCACGCTGGGCCGCCGCGCGTCGCTCGTTTAGCCGGCCTGGGCCGGCAGCATGTCCGCCACGGCGCAGGCGAAGCCGGGCAGGTAGTCCCCGCCGTCTACGGCATCGGCGTCGGTGAGTGTTACCGCCGGCACCCCTGCCGTATACACGGTCAGGGTGCGGGCGTCGATGTCGATGACCCAGACGGCCTTGCCGCCGGCGTTCAGGTATTCGGACACCTTCTGCGCTATTTCCGCCGGCGTGTTGCTCTCGGAAAGTATCTCCACGGCCAGGTCGGGCGCGCCGTTGTAGAGCTTGCCAAAAACATCGGGCTGCAGCCGCTCGGTTGAAATGAAAGAAACGTCGGGCATCCGAGAGGTGGCCGGCGACTCAGGGACGGTAATGTAGCCGCGGTTGCTGCCGTACACTTCTCCCAGGTCATGGTCATCGACGTGAATGTCCATATACCGGCTGGTTCGGACTACGGTCCTTTCGTGTTCTCTGGATGCTGCCATCAGCTCAACCAGGACTCCTCTAACCAGCTCATAGCGGGGGTGCTTGGGCAGCGCGGCGAACTCTTCCAGGGAAACCGGCGGCGCGGCGGCAATGTTATGGATGGTCATGGTAAGCCTCCCCTCTCACTCCGACGGCAGCATGTCCGCCACGGCGCAGGCGAAGCCGGGCAGGTAATCCCCGCCGTCCACGCTGTCGGCGTCCGTTAGCACCAGCGGCGGGGCCTCTACCGTATACACGGTCAGGGTGCGGGCGTCGATGTCGATGACCCAGACGGCCTTGCCGCCGGCGCCGAGGTATTCCTCAATCTTCTGCGTTATTTCTGCGCGCGTGTTGCTGTCGGAAAGGATCTCCACGGCCAGGTCAGGCGCGCCATCGTAGAGCATTCCGGCCAACTCGGGCTGACCCAATCGGGCGTTGGAAACAAAAGACACGTCCGGCATCCGGGAGGTGGCCGGGGAGTCTGGGCCGGTGACGTAGCCGCGGTTGCTGATGTACACACGGCCCAGCCGATTCAACAGCACATGATTGCCGACCCTTATGACGACCAGAGATCCGGTATGCTCATGCTCTTCCGATGCTACCATCAGCTCAACCAGGACTCCTTTCACCAGCTCATACCGCGGGTGCTTGGGCAGCGCAGCGTATTCCTCCAGCGTCACCGGTGGTGCGACGGCGGTGTTGTGCGTGGTCATGGCATGTCCTCCGCGCAGAGGAAGCGGCGGGATGCTAACGCGCGTAGCGGTAGCCGCCGGTGGGCGTGCGGGCGCAGTTGAGGCGGCGGTTCAGGTGCAAGCCTTCGAGTACGAACTCCGCTGCCGAGGCCACCACCTCCGGCCGCTTGTCGTCGCCGATGAGCGCGGACACCGCGGCCGGCAGGCCAGCGATATTGCCCAGCGCCGAGGCGTAGGCGGTGGCTGGAACGTCGCTCCCGGTCTCCACCGCGTTGCCCAGGTCGAACGCGGTGACAATATCATCGAGGTCATCCACGTTGCAGTAGCGGCCGAAGATGCCGAGCGTCGCGCGCTTGGTGAGGTCTTCCACCAGCCGGTCCTCGCGGCCCTCGCCGAAGGTCTCCATCTCGATCTTGCCGCCCAGGGAGGCGATGAGATAGGGGAGGTCGCTGATGCGGGGGCAGGCAATATCCTCACCGTGCCGGATGCTGCGGCGCAGGGCGTTGCTGATGAGGGTCTCGTAGTTGGAGATGGAGACGCGCACGCTGACGCCGGAACGCTGGTTGATCTCGTTGCTGGACCGCGCCCGGGCCGTGACCTCGGCGACGATGTCCGTCATGAACCCGGGGACGACCACCCGGTCCTCGTCGGGGAAGCGGTTTCGCTCCTGCTCCATGATGGCGATTTCTTCTTCGAGCGCCTGGGGATAGTGGGTGTGGATCTGCGCGCCGTAGCGGTCCTTCAGCGGGGTGACGATGCGGCCGCGGTTGGTGTAGTCCTCGGGGTTGGCCGTGGCGACCACGAACACGTCCAGCGGCATGCGGATGCGGTAGCCCTTGATCTGCACGTCCCGCTCTTCCATCAGGTTGAACAGGCCCACCTGGATGCGCTCGGCGAGGTCGGGCAACTCGTTGATGCAGAAGATGCCCCGGTTGGTTCGCGGCACCAGGCCGTAGTGGATCGCCGTCTCGTCCGACAAATGCCGGCCCTCGGCCACCTTGATGGGGTCGATCTCGCCGATCAGGTCGGCGATGGAGATGTCAGGGGTGGCCAGCTTTTCCGAATAGCGCAGGTCCCGGCCGATCCAGGCCACGGGGGTTGCGTCGCCCATGTCGGCCACCGTCTGCCTGGCGTCGGGGCTGAGGGGATTGTAGGGGTCGTCGTTGAGTTCGCTGCCGGCGATGACCGGGATCTGATCGTCCAGCAGGTTGACCATCTCCCGGATCAGGCGGGTCTTGGCCTGCCCGCGCTCGCCCAGCAGGATGATGTCCTGGCCGGCCAGGATGGCGTTTTCCAGCTGGGGAATTACCGTCTGGTCGAAGCCGATGATGCCGGGAAACACCGGCTCCTCGGCGCGTATCTTGGCGATCAGGTTGCGGCGCATCTCCTCGCGCACCGAAACCGATTGGTAGCCGCTATCGCGGAGTTCGCCGATGGTGGCGGGCAAAGCGTCATTCGTGGACATGGAATCGGTCCGTCCTTTGGTCAGGGTAGGGGTCTGGCGGCAGTATAGCAAACGGGGCGGCCCGTAACGGCGGCCGAACTTCGTGCGCTACCACCTTGCGGCGACGGGCTCCGCAGCCCACTTTGGTTCCCCAGCCCTTTCCTCACCATTTGAGGACGGAGACGGCAAAGTGGAGCCGTGCCGGTCACTTCACCCGGTGGCGAAACCCACCGATCAAACAGTGTAGTATGGATTGGGCACAATCAGTGATACGGCTGGTGCGGGATCATGAAGACCACGGTCGATATCCAGGACGAGTTGCTGGCTCGGGCAAAACAACACGCCAGGCAGACTGGTAGTCAACTGTGGGAGGCAGTCGATGGGGGACTGCGCCTGGTGTTGGCGTCGCCACCGCAGGCGGAGTATAAGCTGCCGGATCCGAGCGTGGGCGACTCCCGGCGCCCGGATCCGTTGGAGCGGTATTCGTGGTCGGATTTGCGATCCATCATCTATGGTGAGTCCGAGCCCCGATGATCGCCGCAAAAAGCCGGTTTCGCGACATGTAGCCTCAACGCCGCCGCGCCTTGTGCTAGGATGGTATGGCACAGGCAAGGTTGTCATGTTCCGCTTTCTCTGGCCCATCCTGATGATGTTCGGCCCCCAGTTGGGGCCGCGCATAGTCAAGTTCGTGCGTGCGCTGTGGCGTCTGCATCGCGATTCCCGCGTCAACCTGCTGATCAAGCTGCTGATTCCGTTGGCGTTGGTCTACGCCATTTTCCCCGTCGACCTGGTGCGCGACCGCATCCCCTACGGTCTGGGCCGGTACGATGACCTAATCATCCTCGGGCTGGCGGTCTGGCTGTTCTGGAACCTGTGTCCCCGCGCCGTCGTCCGCGAGCACATGGGCGAACCGCCGCCACCACGGCCGGAAGACCGCGACCCCGACAGCGTGGTCGACGGAGAGGCCCGCCCCACCGACGACAGTGAGGACCAACGCGGCAGTTGACCATCCTCAGGCTCCTCCAATGTTGACTCCATAGCAGGGGCGAATAATCATTCGCCCCTTCGTGTTAGTCATTTCATCCCCTCGTTCAGGATGCGTTATGTCCCAACCCGCGCAAATCCACGGCGCCGCTGCTTCTGCCCTCGACGAAGGCATCTCCCTGTACGTTCACGTGCCCTTCTGCCTGAGCAAGTGCCCGTACTGCGACTTCAATACCTATCAAGGCATCGAGTCCCAGTTCGATGACTTCCTGGCCGCCGTCATAGAGGAGATTACGGCGTGGTCAGTCGTACTCGCCCGGCCAACCGTCAACACTGTCTTCCTCGGCGGCGGCACTCCGTCGTACCTGCCCGACGGCGACGTGGCGCGCATCCTGGACGCCATCACCCGCAACTATTCGGTGCGTTCTGATCCCGAGATAACCGCCGAGTGCAACCCCAACGACCTCACTCCCCAGAAGTGCGCCGAGCTCCGCGCCGCCGGCATCAACCGGGTCAGCATCGGCGTGCAGAGCATGGACAACGACCTGCTTGCCATGCTGGGCCGCCGCCACGACGCCGACGAGGCTGCTGAGGCGCTGGGTCGCTGCCGCAGCGCCGGTTTCGACAATGTGAGCCTGGACCTGATGTACGGCCTGCCGCATCAGTCGCTGGACCAGTGGAGAGACACCGTGACGCGGGTCGTCACGCTGGCGCCGGAGCACCTGTCCCTCTACTCGTTGACGCTGGAGGAAGGCACGCCGCTGCGCCGGTGGGTGCAGCGGGGTCGCCTCCCCGAGCCGGATCCCGACCTGGCCGCCGACATGTACGACCACGCCCGCGCCGCCCTGGCTGACGCTGGCTACCATCATTACGAAATCAGCAACTGGACGCGGCCCGGGCGGGAGTCGGAGCACAACCTGGCCTACTGGCGCAACCTGCAGTGGGTGGGGGTCGGCCCGGGCGCCCACTCGTCCCTGCGCGTCCCCACGTCCTTGCATGTCCCCCCGTCCCTGCGTGTCCCCCCGTCCTTGCGTGTCCCCCCGTCCTTGCGTGTCCCCCCGTCCCTGCGCGTCCCCCCGTCCCTGAAGGATAACGAGGCCGGCTCGGCCTGTCGGTTCTGGACCGTGCGCTCTCCCCGCGAGTACGCGCGACTGGCCAGGGAGTGGGCTGAAGACGCGGCCAGGGAGGGTGAATGGCCGGCGGTGACGGCGGACCGGGTCGCGGACGTTCCGACGGTGGACGGCTCCGAGGTATCCGACGAGGCGACCACCGCCGCCGAGACTATGTTCCTGGGCCTGCGCCTGCTGGACGGCATGGACGTTGCCGCCGCGTCGGAGCGCGTGGGCATCGACCTGATGGCCCGCTACCGAACGGAACTGGCGGAGCTCACGGAGGACGGCCTGCTGGTGTGGGAAGGGGACGGCCGGCTGCGGCTGGCGGAGGAGGCGTACCTGGTGGCCAACCAGGTGTTCACGCGGTTCTTGTGAGGAAGGGACCGTGGCCTGAGATTATTAGCGCATGGACAGTTCCGCGGGACGCGCCGCGGTTGCATAGCGCGAACGCATCACTATGCTAGATACATTAACTGAACTTGCTCCCCTATTGGGAGCAAACCTAGTCCAACACATTGCAGTGCTTATTGCGATGGCAGCCGTGGGGGTGGCCGTTTTCGCAGCTGCCCATCGCATGTTGTCATCCGCGATGGACGCCTCTCACGTTCAGCGCCTCTGGATGAGGGATGTCGTGCAGGTTGGTCTGATCGTCTTCGTGTTCTTGGTTCTATCTGTCATGGGGTACTTGGTATTCAACTTGTTGGCTGGCCGTTACTCGTCGAGCGAAGACGCTCCCACAACCTCTTGCTATTCATCGACAGAATGTAGATTGTTCCTCCGGCCCAGAGACCCGCAGCCACAATAAATACCCAGGAAGACGTCACGGCAAATTTGGAGAGACCGGACCCGGCTGCAATAATCGCCAAAAAAGCTGCCAGAATGGCCACTCCCGCGATTAGCAGAGAGAGCACGTACAAACCGGCAGGCAAGTGCCGTGACTCTCTGTCGACGGGTCGGGCCTCCGTCGGGAAACCGCCAACTTCAATCGAGTCGCGTTGCGCATCGGGCGTTGACATTTTGCCTACTCTCCAACCCTATCTTACCACTTGGCAAAACCTGCCAACAAACAACGCCGTCGGCTCCGCTATCTGCCCTATGCTAAACTGCCGCCAACAGCCGCTGCTGGCGGCGTTCTCGTTTGCAATCAACCCAATTTGTCCCCTGGAGGTTCAACCATGGCGGTACAGCCCTACACCATCAACGTGCCCGACGACGTGCTGGAAGACCTCCGGCACCGGCTGAACCATGTGCGCTGGCCCGACGAGATCCCCGGCGCCGAGTGGGACTACGGCTCCAACCTGGATTACATCAAGGAGCTGGTGGCCTACTGGCAGGACGGCTTTGACTGGCGCAAGGCCGAGGCCGGCCTCAACGCCTTCGCCAACTTCTACACCACCGTCGAAGGCCAGGGCATCCACTTCATCCACGAGAGGGGGAAGGGCCCCAACCCAATGCCCATCATCGTCACACACGGCTGGCCTGGTTCCATCTACGAGATGCACAAGATCATCCCGATGCTCACCGACCCGGCCAGCCACGGCGACGACCCGGCCGATTCCTTCGACGTGGTTGTCCCCTCCATGCCCGGCTACGGCTTCAGCGCCCAGACCCGCGAGCGCGGCGTCAACACCCGTCGCATCGCCGAATTATGGGACATCCTGATGGCCGACGAACTGGGCTACCAGAGCTACGCCGCGCAGGGCGGCGACTGGGGCGCCGGCGTCACCGCCCGCCTGGGTTATCACCACGCCAACCACGTCCTCGGCATCCACACCACCTCCGTGACCCAGGCCATTCCCTACCAGGGCGCCAGCCTCGAAGGTTTGAGCACGCGCGAGCGTCTGGAGCAGGTCATCGGCACGCCCCAGGGCGGATACCGCCGCGACTTCGCGGCCACTCTGTCCGACGACGAGCTGGCGATGATCGACCAGCGGGTTTCCTGGGCGGCTGCGGAAGGTGGCTACGGCCACATCCAGGGCACGAAGCCCCAGACCCTGGCCTACGGGCTCAACGACTCCCCTGTTGGCCTCTGCGCGTGGATCGTCGAGAAGTACCGCACCTGGAGCGACTGCAACGGCGACGTGGAGAGCGTCTACACCAAGGACGACCTGCTGACCACCGTGATGATCTACTGGGTCACCCAGACCATAAACTCCAGCACCCGCCTGTACTACGAGAACAGCCGCACACCCTGGTACTTCGGGCCCGACGACCAGATCGGCGTTCCGTGCGCCATCGCCGTGTTCCCCAAGGAGCTGTCCACACCGCCGCGCTCGTGGGCGGAACGAACCTACAACGTGCAGCGCTGGACCGAGATGGACAGCGGCGGCCACTTCGCCGCCCTGGAGAAGCCGGCTGAACTGGTGAACGACATGCGGGAGTTCTTCAGGGGACTGCGCTGACAGCGTCGGCGCAGTGATACAAACATTTCCCTGGCGAGTGGAGATTGGCTGTGGGCCCTGCAGAATGGACGATCATCGGCGTCGGCGTTGCCCTCCTTTTGGCTCTGGTTTCTTTGGCCAGGGTGGGAAATTCATCCCTCCAAAACGCGCTGAAGGCAAGCAGCGCCGAAATCAGAACGGAGATATATGGAGTCAAGACGGAGATCGCCGAAGTCAGAACGGAAATTGTCGAGTTGCGCGCGGAGCTGAAAGGCGACATCGTGGACGTCAGAACGGAAATTGTCGAGTTGCGCGCGGAGCTGAAAGGCGACATGGCCGACCTGCGGTCAGAGTTGAAAAGCGACATGGCCGACCTGCGAGCGGAGCTGAAAGGCGACATGGCTGAGTTGCGGAATGAGCTCAAACTCGATTTTCAGGCCAACCGTGCCGAAATCATTACCAACCGTCGGATGCTGGGACGTTTCGCGCTGCATCGCCACGGTGACGACGGCTTGCCCCTGGCTCCGCTGACCGACGCCCTAGAGCCACTGGACGGCAACGACCCACAGGACAACGATAACGGCAGCGACTAGCGCCATTTCCGTCAGTCCGGCTGACATCCCTCCCAAAACCCGCTACCATATCCGCCAATGAATTTCGAACCCAGGCCGGTTCTCCGGTCCGCCACCAAGGAGGAACCCGTTACATGATTACCCGATTTGGCAGCCTTTGGGCCGGCAACGTCGATATGGACAACCCCGGCTATCAGGGCACCCCCGCCAATGACCGCTGGCTCTCGGACGAAGAACTTGCCGGCGGCGCCATCGAGAAGTCCGAACAGATCGCCATCGCCATGGATCGCCTCGGCTATGACACCTTCTGGATCGCCGAGCACCACTTCCAGCGCGAGGGTTACGAGTGCATCCCCAACCTGCTGATGCTGTACGTGCACCTGGCCCACCTCACCAAGAACCTGCGCTTCGGCTGCGGTTTCAACATCAACCCCATGTGGAACCCCCTGCGCCTGGCCGAAGACTACGCCACCTCCGACTGGCTCACCGACGGCCGCGTGCGCTTCGGCGTGGGCCGCGGCTATCACACCCGCGAGGTTGAGGTCTTTGGCTCTCCCATCATGGACCAGAACGCCAACCGCGAGCTCTTCGAAGAACAGGTTGAGGTGATGTGGAAGGCGTTCAACCAGCGCAGCTTCTCCCACCACGGCAAGCACTACGACATTCCGCCCAACGTGCCCTATCGCGGCTACGACCTGGAGGAAATCACCCTGGTTCCCCGGCCCAAGTACGATGTCGAATGGTGGCAGCCCGTGGTGTCGGCCAGCGACCGCGCCATCAACTTCATGGCTCGCTGGGGCATCAAGGGCATCATCGGCGGCGGCGCGGCCACCGGCGGCGCCAGTGACGACGTGATCCACCGCTGGCAAGCCATCCACGCCGAGCACGGCAAGGACTACAAGCTGGGTGAGGGCCTCGCCGTCGGCTACTCCGTCCAGATCGCCAACTCGGAGCAGGAAGCCATGGACCAGGCTCGCTTGTGGATGGAAGAGCGGGTCAAGATGTTCGGCCCCCTGGGCTTCATTGCCGGCCTGACCCAGGAGCAGTTGAATGCTCTCAACGCCTTTGGCCGCCCGGTTCCCCAGGGCCTCAAGATGCCCACCATCGAAGAGTCCGTCGCCGCCGGCCAGTACCTCGTCGGCCCGCCCGAGCGAATCACCGAGCAGTTGATGGAGATCCAGGAAAAGTATCCCGGCCTGGAAGAGGTCAACATCGGCATCACCAACATGGGCATGCCGACCTCCGCATCCATGGAACAGCTGGAATGGTTCGCCAGCGACGTCATGCCCCACTTCAACACCAAGCAGGGCGCGGACAACTAGACCCGCAATAAACTGCGAGTATCGCGTGGGGGCGGCGGTTCACGTCGCCTCTACGAATGTAGGTGGATCCGGGAAACGTCCGTGACTCTTGATCGCCAGCCCCCAGTCGCCGTCGTCGGCGCCACCACCTGGGGTACGACCCTCGCCGTGCTGGCGGCTCGCGGGGGCGCACGCGTTCGCCTGCTGTGCCGCACCGACGAAGAGGCGGAGATATTGCGTCGGGCCGGCCAACACAGCCGGCGGCTGCCCGACGTCCCTTTCCCCGCGACCCTGTCCATCGAGCATGACCCGGTGTCGGCGCTGCGGGACGCGAACCTGGTTATCGTCGCCGTGCCGTCGGACCGCTTCCGACCGAACCTGCGGCGCATTGCCCCGTACCTTCCCGCCGGCGCCGTGGTCCTCAGCGCCACGAAGGGACTGGAACTGCCCGCCGGTCTGCGCATGAGCGAGGTGTTGGCGCAGGAACTGCCCGGGCATCCGCCCGGCCGGTTCGCTGTCCTGTCCGGCCCCAATCTGGCCGGCGAAGTCATAGCCGGCAAACCCGCCGTGACCGTGGTGGCCGCTTCAGAAGAAGATTCGCGCAGTCTCGTCCAGGATGCTCTGATGTCACCGGCATTCCGCATTTACACCAGCGACGACGTGGTCGGCGTGGAGATGGGGGGCGCGCTGAAGAACATCATCGCCCTGGCTGCCGGCATCGCCGATGGCATGGAAGCGGGTGATAACGCCAAGGCCGCCCTGGTGACCCGCGGCCTGAACGAGATCGGACGCCTGGGCATCGCCGCCGGCGCCCAGCTGATGACCTTTGCCGGCCTGGCCGGCCTGGGCGACGTGATGGCCACGTGCAGCAGTCCGCTCAGCCGCAACCGTCGCGTTGGCGAGGAACTGGCCCGTGGTCGCCAGCTGCCCGACATCCTGGCCGACATGGGAGCCGTGGCCGAGGGGGTCAATACCACCGTGGCGGCCCTGGAAATCGCCGAGCGCCTGGACGTCGACATGCCCATCACCCGCCTGATGTCGCAGGTGCTGTTCGAGGGCCTGCCCGCTGCGGAGTGCATCCCCGCGCTAATGGAACGGCCGCCGCGCTCGGAGTGGTAGCGCGACCCGGGCAGTCACAAGTTATTGCCACCAGCCGGAGCCGCGGAGGCGGCGCATCAGGGCACGCACCAGCGGTACGCTGATGTTCGCCGCCGATTCCTCGTCATCGTCATCATCGCCCATGGAGACGTACACCAGGTTACGGTCACGGCTGACACGGGCCGGGATTTCCCGATATTCCAGGTACTCGTTCATCAGCCGCTCCAGCAGCACCGCCAGCAGATCCGGGTCGGCCCCGTCGATGGCCATCTGGTACATGGGTGATTGACCCAGCCGGGGAGCCATCCAGTCGGCCATTTCCTCGATGCCCGCGTCGTCAAAGGGATCGCCCCACTGGATTTTCTCGGTCACGCCGCTTCTCCCGGTAACAAAGTATGGGATACGCCATCAACGCCTGGTGCGCTTGCAGGGCCGAAATGGCCCGACAATCCTTATTGTACTTTCGGTAAATAACCGACGATCCTATTGTACTTTAAGGCCGCAAACGCAAATAAGATTAGCGGTGCGCCCCTCATGCGTACCCATTTTGTCATCATGAGGATCAAAGCCGCTCATGGTGAGCTTGTCGAACCACGTGGCGATCTCGTTCCCGCAGCAGCATTCCCTACCCCAACTGGATTGCCGCGCTTCGCTCGCAATGACAGTTCAGGCGAAGCGGATACGCGTGAAGGCGCACCCGCGTCAAACCCTACACCTCCGTCAGCCACCACCGCGCCGTTCCCTCTCCTCCGGGCCCCGCGTCGGTCTCCATCCCCTCCAGCAGCCACGCGCCGCTGAACCCCTGCTGCTCGGCTTGAACTTCCACCACGTCGGACAGCCGGCCCTCAACCACGGCGTGGCTGTTGGATCGGGCGGATAGCGGCAACGTCGCTGCCAGATGCCCGCGCCGCCGCGAGCGTTCCGCCAGCCGTGTCTCCGCGCCCGCCTGCGCCGCCGCGTAGTTGTCGACGTACCGGCAGCTCACCAGCGTCCCGGATGCCGACGCGTCCGCTGCGCCGGCCCGGTGGGCGGTGGTCGATTCCGCCCGCCAGCAGTGGTCGGCCGACAGGCTCAGCGTCTGCACGTAGGCCCGAGCCGTCCCTGCGTTGCTGATCCGCAGCATCCGGCCCCTTCCGCCGACGCCTGATGACGTTTCGGTCAGCAATTCCACCGTGATGTCACCGGTGACATCGGCGCCCGTTCCGGCCGCGTCGTCCGTTGCCGTGTAATCGGTTTGCGCCACCGGCGTTTGCACTCCGTCAATGGCTTCCCATGCCTCCGAGGCCGCCAGGATCAGGCGTTCCTGACCCGCGTCGATGGCCAGGGGCTCGTTGAGGTTCCAGACCTTCTGCGGGCCGTCGTCCACCAACCTCCGGTAGCGGAACACCGTTGCCTCCTCCATTGCGGCTGCTCCGTCGTCCCACCGCAGGTTCGACGCGTATGGGCTGACGCCGCCCGCAGTGTCGGTCACGGTGATAGTGGCCAGCGATGCCGGGTCGGCGTGCGACCGGATATCCGACCGCTGCGTCGCGGATTCGAGACGAACCCGGCCGTGCCCGTCGGTGTAGACCAGCCCGTGCTCCTCCCGTTGCAGCCGGCGCAGCGCCCGCGCCGCCGATACCTCCCAGACCGACCGCGCCCCGCCGGTGAGCAGGACCCGACCCGAGTCCAGGCGGTACTCTCCGGGCGAGAGGCCCGACCATGCCAGGATGGATGCCGCCACGTCTCCGGAGCGCATCGGCCCTCCCGGCAGGGTCCGCCGCAACCTCACTGATCGCAACCGCTGCGTCACATCCGCGGCCTCGATCCGGCAGGTTCCGGCCGAGAAGTCGGGAGAGATGGCGGTCACCTGCCCACGAAACAAGCCTCGGCCCACGCCGAAGCCGCCCCAGCGATCCGCCGTGTTGCGGAAGCTATGCCACAGCCCGTGCCGGCCGGAGGACGGCGCGTCGGGAATGCCGCTGGCCGCTAACACCGTGCGCCCCACGGGGTCGCTGGCTTCCAGGTTGATGGCGTGTACGCGTACGCTGTCCGAGGTCTGTTCGATCTCCAACTCGTGCCACGTCGCCGGCGCCAGCGCGCTCCCGGACGCCAGTGGCGTCACCGTGGAGCCGTCCACACGTTCCAGCACGGTGGACACGTGATCAAACCGCAGCCGCAGGCAGTTGTTGGCGGCAACACATCGCAGCACAAAGCCGCCCTGGCCGTTGGTAACCCTCCGGTAACGCGCCGTGAGCGTTGCCGTGGCGTCCCCGGTGTCCAGCAACGCCAACGCATCGGAGGGCGGAAACGAGCCCACCGTGCCCCGAGCCTCACCGTCCAGAACCGCAAAGCCGTTTCCCGCCGTGGCGATCACCTCCCAGCGCGCGTCGCCGAACGTCGCCCTTCGCTGGTGCAGGTCCTCCGAACCCACTCCGGTGGTGGTAAAACCGTCGTGTAACCGGCTGACCCGCAGCCTCGCTTCGCGCCCTGGGCTGAGGTTGGACCCCAGCGGCCCGTCATCATTGCCCGGGGTGTACCGGTGATCGGCGTTGTTCAGGGTCAACTCCAGCGTGGCCGGAGCGGCGAACTCGGGCGCCGGCAAACCGCGGCGTCCCCAGCTCCAGCGCAGGCCGAGGACATCGTCCGATATGTCCACGTCCTGAGCGCCCCAGATGCCGTCCCCGGCCCAGTTGACCCATACCTGCCAACTCAGCGCAGGGATTGGCAGCAAACCGGCCGATCCTGGTTCCATGGTTTCAGCGTGCATAGTCATGTGCGGTTCCGGACCTCCAGAAGAGCGGTCGGTCCAGTTGAATTCATGGTCGGCGCGATAACTCGCGGCGGGATTGGCGTAAACGGGCGAAAACGATTAGCATCAGGGCAGCTGAAGGAGCGCAGAGCATGGCCAGGCATTGGATCAGCTATAGCGTCGACCAGGATCCACGCCGTCGCCGGGGCTGGCGGTGGCGATGGCCGTGGGAATGGGGCCGCGGTCCTCGGTACGGGCGCCCCCATGTCGTGCGGATCCAACCCACCCGCCAGCGCGGTCGATACCGGGACGACGATGGCGAACGGCGCAGCATCTGGCCGTGGTTGCTGCTCCTGTTGCTTTTGTTGCTGTTCCTGGGGATCCTCTATCTGCTTCTGTTTGACGATTCGGTGACGTCCGGCAGCGCCGAACAGGGCAATGGTGGGACCGAGCCTGGAGAGGCTGCGGGTCTGGTTCCCGGAGGGATCGTTCCGCCGGTGGACGCGGCCCTGGCCCTGACCCGCGCCGACGACGGCAGCACCATGGTCAGCCTGCCGGACCGGCCCACGCTGCGCCTGGACGACGACGCGAAGGTCATGGATTTGGGTGATGCCTCCTGTCACGACGAGCGCTACGTGTTGATGACCGACGGCAAGGCGGTGCCCATAGACGAACTCGATCCGCCAACGGTGGAGGCGCTGGCCCAGTCCGATGTCCCGATCGATACCGTCGCCCTCAGCCCGAACGTCGATACCAGCGCCCTCCAGACGATTGCCTCGCGCACCGGTGGCACCTTCACCAAAATGGATTGAACCGGCAGCTTTCGTTGCGAAAGAGTGACTGATCGCCGTCCGTTGATGCAGGATGCTTACTCTCTGCTGGCAGTTGGACACTGGGTTCACGAGGAATGACCTGGCCATGGCATACTCGCAACATTGGTTGAGCTATGACGCAGTTGACAGGCGCGGCGGAGGACGTCGCAAATGGCCTTGGCTGCTGCTGCTGCTGCTCTTGCTTCTCGCCGGGATCGTGGCCTTGGGATGGTTCTGGTTTGAAAATTCCGAAGGCGCCGATCTAACCCAACCCGTGGCAATTCAGACGGCTTTACCCGCTCTGCTGACTGATGACACCATGGTGGTTTACGTGGTTGATAACTCTGGCAGCATGGAGGACAAACTGTTGCCGCTGCATCAGGCCCTCCACGAGGTGGCCGCCAAACCTACGGAGAACAGCCAAATCGCTGTGCTGATGTTTGGCTCGTCCCATCAGATGTTGTTTGATTTCTCCGAGCCGGACGCCGCGCCCTGGGATACCGCCATTCCGTCCTTTACTGCCAGCAGTGGAGGAACCGCGATGTTTTTGGCGCTGGAAAGGGCATTGGATTTATTTCCGGAAAGCCAGGTCTGCGTCGAGCAATCTCAATTCGTCGTTTTCGACACGACTATCTGCAGGCAGAACCGCATCGTGCTTATGTCGGATGGTTTTGCGAACGACGCTTTTGCGATGTCTGGCACACCGTTTTCGGCCCCGCTGAGCGCAGAACGGGAAGCGGAGCTGTTGCAGGAACAATCATCCCTTGAAGCCTCGGTCATGGAACGACTGATGCGGTCCGGCACGCCGGTTGATACCATCGCTTTCGGCGTCGATGCCGACGAAGAAGGACTGCGCCTCATCTCCAATGCCACTGGCGGCACGTTCATCGAAGCCTACTACTGACCTCACAAACCCTCTCGACCCGGCTGAAATGCCAACCACGCATGTGACGGTGACCATTCGTGATTCTCACTCAACATACCGCCCAGGCTGCCCAGGCTTTCTTTGATGCTGCCGACCAGCATTTTGAGGACGAGGAGCCCCTGCTGGCCTACGACAACCTGTGGAACGCCGCGGCCCACGCCCTGACCGCAGTATCGGATGCGCGCGGCTGGCCCGCCGGCGACCTGCAAGACCTGAGGACCAACGCAGAACGCCTGGCCAGCGAGGCCAGTGACCACCACCTGCGCCACCAGTTTGCCGTGGCCCAGCAGTTCCGTGCCCGGTTCAATGAAGGCTTCGTGGAGCGGCACCAGCTGGCCGACTACTGCCGCCTGATGCGCGAGTTCGTCGACCGCATGCTGGCCATGCTGGACGCCTACGGGCAGGTCGTTCCCCAGACGCCCCGCGAGCACGCCCGGGCGGCGGCGGACGCGTTGCAGTCTGCCGGAGCCCACTTCGAGGCGGGTGACAACGCCGCCGGCTCGGACAGGCTCTGGCAGGCCGCCGTCTACGCGGTGACCGCCGTGGCCCGCGAGCGCGGCTGGCCCAGCGACGGCCATCAGGCGGTGACAAGCGCCGCCGACCGCCTCGCCGCAGAGGATCCCGCCATCACCGCCGGCTTCTTCGCCGCCCAGCAGTTTCACGCCAACGCGAAGCACAACTTCATGGAGCCGGACGACATGGCCCGGGGCCTGCCACTGGTGCAGGACTTCGTGCAGCGCGTTCTGGCCCTGCTGGAAGACTGATATATAATCAAGCATTACCTCAGCCGGGTGCATCTGTGGTAACATCTCAAGAGCTTCCTGTGAGCAACATGGATGATGATTACCGCCGAGCTCTACATCCTCTACGGCTTTCTGGCCTTCATTTCCCTGCTGCTCGTCGCAATCTTGGGCGCCCTCTACCGACAGTCTCGTGATATCGGTGAGTTGAAAAGCATGATCCCCAGGCTCGAGCGTCTCGAAGAGCAGATGGCGAACCTTCGCGAGCAGGTCGCCGAGATCAGGGGACTGCTGGTTTCCCTGCACGAGCGCGTGGACCTGCTGATGCGCCACCGTCATGATGACTCCGGCCGCGTTGTGATCACCCCCGAAGAAGTCGCTGCCGACTGATCCCGCCCGCACGTCACCACGTCCCCAGCGACGCCGGCCCGTCCTGCCGGAACCGTGCTTCGAACCGCACCGGCTCGCCGGCCGCGCTGCTGATCCGGTAGGACAGGCACACGAACCTACCCGACACCCGACGCTGTCCCGGCCCGTTGCCCGCCGGCCCGTAATCCACGGCAACCGTCCGCCCCACGATCCCTGAAAGCACCGCGTCCGGTCCGATGGCCGGAGTGTCGTCCCACCGTCCCGATAGCGTGAACTCCTGGGCCAGCTCCGATCCCGCCGCCGTGCGGGGCGCGCCGTCGTTGACGCCGGCCGCGTCCCGCGCGCCCAGTTCCCGACCCAACGGCCCGACCCGTTCCACCCAGGGCGACAGGTCCCGCATCGTTCCTCCGGCGTCCCCCACGGCAACGTGGCTGCGCCCCGCGCTGGAATACCCCGTCATCGCTAAACCCCGAAAACGGCGACGCGCCGGCGATACGGCCCCAGCAGCGACCGGACCAGCGGGGAGACCTCGTTATCGTCACTCCCGACCTCTCCCTCCGGTGGCCGGAACGGCGCGCCCAACCTCTCCCGCCACCAGAGGGCGGCCTGCTGCAGGCACGCCTCGCTCACCGCCGACGGATAGCGATACACCGACACTCCCAAGCCTGCGGCGTGCGCGGCCGGCGTCGTGCCGTTGACGCCCCGCTGCACGGTGAGGGTGGTCGCGCCCTGCCCGTCGTCGACAACGCTCACCACGTACATCTGCTCATCGCCGATCCGCACCGTATGTCCGGCCGACAGCGACACGACCGGCCCGCCTCCGGCTGCGGCCACCGTGATCTCCGTGTCCTCCGCTGCGGCGCCGGCGCCCGCTACCTGCAGCCCCGTGTCCTCGCGCACGTCGCCGTAGCCCCACGCGCCGGAGATGATCACCCCGCCCCGGCTGAGGGGGAACCGCCGGCCGCCGGCCGTCGCCACGATGCGGGTGTACGGTCGCCCGTCCGGCTCCGTGGGCGCGGCGTTCAGCGGGTAGGCCAGCCACTCGCCGGAGTTCCAGCCGACCCAGCGGCCGGTGGACCCCTGGCGCACCCGCACCTCGGCTGCGGACACCAGGTCCGTCACCGCCAGGGTGACGCGGCCCGTACCGTCGAACCGGCGCTTGGCCTCGTTGACGAAGAAGTGGCGGTCGCAGTACCCGTCAATCCACCGCGACGCCGTTTCCAGCATCCCCAGCAACCGTTCGTCCTGTGTATCGTCCGGCGTGTTCAGAAACGCCGGCGATTTCAGCGTGGTCAGGTCACCGTAAGCGTTGGGCATCCTTCCTCCCATGAACTAACTGTCATTCCGACCCCGCACTTGATGCGGGGGTGGCAATCTCGACCCCCACGAAACCGTCATTGCGAGCGCAGCGCGGCAATCTCGTCGGGGCAATCACGCCCCTCCTGGCGACGAGATCGCCACGTCGCTGTGCTCCTCGCGATGACAAAGCGGTCACCGCAAGACGCCAACGGTCATCACACCGTGATGTTGTACTGCAGCGCGGTGTGGCCGGCCGACGACCGCTTGCCCGTCCGCTCCATGAAGGCCAGGCGCATGCTCACCACCATGATGTTCTGCCGCTTCTGGATGTCCCGCGTCGTCTCGATCATCAGCTCACGGCGGAACCCCAGCCGCCACTGCGTCCGGTTCACCGCCAGCAGCCGGCCCTTGGTGTTGCTGGCCCCCGCATCGGTCACCTTGCCGTCCGCGTCCGACTGCGCCAACTGCTCGGACACGATGACCGGGATGCCGTCTACCTGGGCCAGCTGCCCGTTGAGCAGCGTCGCCTGCGGCCCCAGCTTGTCCAGCGTGCGGAACTCGCCGATGCTCAGCGACTTGATGTAGGTGCCCACGTCGGCGATGTAGGCCAGCTCCGACGGGCGCACCCCGTACTTGCCCAGCAGGCCCCGCGCCTCGTTGAACATGTCCGCGCTGGGCGCGGCGCCGTGGTCGTTGCCCTGGTCGGTGTTGTCCACCAGCGGCAGGTGCAGCAGGCCGTCGAAGCCCACCAGCCAATGGGCTTTGCCCGCGGTGGACGCCGCAATGGTGGCGCCGTCGGCGTTGATGTTGTTCTGCAGGGTGGTGTCCGCGTTGATCAGCACGTCGTCGATGACCTCCACGGCGTTGCGCACCAGCGTGCTGCGGACCTCCGCCGCCATCGCAATCACCGCGTCCTCCTCCAGCGTGAGCGACCACGGCACCTCGGCCACCAGCTCGTGGGCCGTCAGCGTCTGCCGGCCGGTGGTCAGCGCGGTTTCGGTGGTGGCGGTGTTCTCGGTGCCGGGATACCAGGACACGTCGCCGAGTTGCAGCGGGATTTCAAAGGGGTTGGTCGGCATGTCCACCCGGGTGAACAGGCCGGCCACGAGGGTATCCACGTTGATGTCGGCCCACAGCGCCGCCGCCTCGCCGGTGGCCACCAGCTCATCGCCGGAGCCGGCGGTGGTGCTGTCCATGGCCGCCTTCAGGTTGGCCTGCCAGTCCTCCAGGGCCCGGGGATTGACGTCGCCCGGTTCGCGCTGCTGCGCCACCAGCACGCTGCGCACGCAGGCCAGGTCCAGCGCGTCCATCCCCTGGTACTTGCCGAAGGGCACCCGCGGCCGGTCGCCGCCCCGGTCCATGCCGGAGAAGCGCGCCAGCATGGCCTGTCGCTCGCCGGACCGCTGCTTCTCGGTGATATCGCCCACGGCGCGGCTGAGCCTTTCCATCTCCTCGCGCAGGGGCGGCAGGTCCGCGTCCATGCGCTGCCGGTAGAACTCCCGCACCTCGGCGACCTCGTTCTTGATGGTTTCCAGTTCCCATGTTGAAAGCGTCATACCTATGCTGGACTTTGCGCGTTATTAGAAAAGTATAAAGACAGGGTAATCTAGGCTGACCCGACTTCTCATGGAAGGCCCAGCCATGCTCACCCTGCCCGATGCCATTGTAGCCGTACTCGTCCCTTTCGCAACGCTGTTCACCAACCCAACCTGGCAGAAGGCGCAAATCTTGCTGGTAGGCGCCATACTGGCGCCGGGTCAACGCACCGTGGCCGCGGCCCTGCGGGTCATGGGGCGCAGCGGTGCTGGCGATTTTGCCCGCTACCATGAGGTGCTGAACCGGGCGGTGTGGTCGCCCCGTGCGGCGGCGCGCATTCTGCTCTTATTGTTGCTCCGCCATCTGGACCATGGCGACGGGCCTCTGGTCTTCGGCATCGACGAAACCCTGGAACGCCGTCGCGGCGCCAAGATCCAGGCCCGAGGAATCTACCGGGACGCAGTGCGTTCCAGTCGCCACCAGCCGGTCAAGGCCAGCGGTTTGCGCTGGATCTCCCTGATGTGGCTGGGACCGGTGCCCTGGGCTGGTCGGTACTGGGCATTGCCGGTGCTCACCGTGCTGGCGCCTTCGTCGCGCTACCACCAGCAGCAGGAACGCCGGCACAAGAAAATCACCGACTGGGCCCGCCAGATGATCATGCTGTTGCGCCGCTGGCTCCCGCACCGCCCCCTGGTGCTGGTGGGGGACAACGGCTACGCCGTGCTCGACCTGCTCCACTGCTGCCAGTCTCTCCGTGAACCGGTCACCCTCATCGCCAGATTGCGCTTGGACGCCGCTCTGTATGCGCCAGCACCGCCCCGCGAGCCGGACCAAAACGGCCGACCGCCGCTGAAAGGCGAGCGGCGACCCTCGCTCAAAACCCTCCTGGATCAGGATCAAGCGGCTTGGACCGTCGCCGCGGTGTCCTGGTACGACGGCACCACCCGCATCATGGAACTCACCTCCCAGACCGCCGTCTGGTATCGCTCGGGGAAGCCAGCGGTGACCATTCGCTGGGTGCTGATCCGCGATCCCCAGGGCACCTTCGACCCCCAAGCCCTGCTCTGCACCGACCCAGCGGCGGACCCGACCCAAATTCTGGAATGGTTTGTGCTGCGTTGGCAATTGGAGGTCACCTTCCAGGAAGTCCGCACCCACCTGGGTATGGAAACCCAGCGCCAATGGTCCGACCTGGCCATCGCTCGCACCACGCCCATCCTGCTGGGCCTTTTCTCCTGGACTACCCTGGCCGCCCACTCCTTGCAGGAACATCATCCCATCACCCAGCGCACCGCCGCCTGGTATGACAAACCGTCGCCGACTTTCGTGGATGCCATCGCTCTGGTGCGACGTCACCTATGGCTCGCGTCCGAGGGTTTTTCCCGGTCCGCCGGCAACACCGACATGCAGGAACTCCCCGCCACTCTGTACCACCGAATGGTGGATTCCCTCGCCTACGCCGCTTGAAATGCGCAAAGCCCAGCTATGAAAACTCCTTAAAATCCTGTCCATCCTGTTTATCCATGTCAATTGACGCTCCGCAGCCCCCGCAGCAGGCCGACCACCTCATCCAGCGAACGGCCCGACTCGGCCGTCGCTTCGGCTGAGCCGGCGGTCTCCTCCGCCAACAGCGCGCCGCCGTTGGCCGGCACCGGCACCGCAGAGATCTCGAGCAACTCCTGCTCCAGGAAACGGATGCCCAGGAACGCCCCGTTCACCGGGTCGCGCCGCTCCTCGAAGCGCAGCGGCCGGAAGCCGACGGAGACACCCTTCTGGTAGCCTTGGCGGTACAGCCGTTCCACCTGCCCCGCGAACTCCGTGGGCGCGAACTCCAGCCGCGCCCGCAGAGCCCGTCCGTCGCTCCACACCGCCTCCGCCCGTCCGATGGCCGGCTCGCCGTAGTCGTGGGCCCACAGCACCACCGGGTTGTCCCGGTAGGCGTCCAGCCGCCACCCCTCCGGCGCGACGGTATCGCCGTGCCGGTCCACCTCCCCCGTGGACGCCACGAAAACCAGCGGGCCGACCATGGCCTTCCCGTCGGGCTCGCTTGCGTCGAGCCGTGCGTAGCGCGTCGGACGGACCGTTGTCGGGTCGGCCTCCCACTTGCACACCACCGGCGCCTCGGCAACGCCCCGCCGGTAGTCCGCCAGGGCGGCCAGCAGCGCGGCCCGTCCGTCGGGCACGCCTCGCGACGCCCGCCAGCCGGACGTCGGATCCGGTCGTCCCGTCCGACCCGACCGCCGGCCTCCCGCGTCCATCATTGTCCGCACCATCGTCATCCAGACCTCCCCGCCGGCGCCGCCCGATGCCTGGCCGCAATCCCACCCGCTCACGCAAAAAGCCGGTGGACCTGACCCGCCATCAGGTCAGTCCACCGGCTCTCGTCTCGCTTGATTTACTACAGGCTAACGGCCCGTCGCGCCCGCCGTCAACGGGACGGTGTCAGCAAAATACCTGCGATTTTCATCTGCCGTGGATGGTTGACTCGTTGACATCCCCCGGTCTGAACGGTGGTATGATGAAGTAAGCGCGGAGTGGCCGGAGCACGCCGTCTCGCTCAAGGGACAAGCGCCGGACATAGCCGCGCTTCTGCGCTTACAAGTGGCTTCCGACGCCGTAATGCCAGCGGGGTGACTTCGCTGGGCATGTAAGGCAAAGACCGGGCCACCTTGGCGGAGCCGCGATACGATGACGCTGAAGAGTTCTATTATCCCTACCCCAAGCGCCCGCCCCGCCTTTCTGTATGGCATGGCCCGAATAATGGATATCGGGGGGGCGCTGAACCACTACAGCCCAGCGGACTTGCTGGATATCGCCCATGAACTGCGCGCCCGTCGTCTCGCGATGCTGTCCGGCCCGGAGGCTGAGGTTGATGCCATGCGGGAAACTTGGCTCGCCGTAGGGCAAAGCCTGCGCGACGCTATCGGTCAATTTGAGACCGCAGAGGGTGGCGAGATGCTGCCCCCGGACGGCTTGAAATGAACGAGCCTAATCCGGACAGCGAACCTCCTCGTAGTCAGCCGGCGTCGCAGTCGGGCGATCATGAAGAGAGCCCCTCGGAAATGCGCATAGAAGCTTCATGGAGTGGCCCTTTGCCACCGCCGGAAGCCTTGCAGAGATATGACGCGATAGTCCCCGGTGCGGCCAATCGCATTTTTGAGATGGCGGAGAGACGGCACCAACATCAAATTGATCAGGAAAAAGCTATCATTGAGCTGGAGCATTATTCACTGGGATTAGCGGATCGGGCTGCATCGTCCGACGCTTTCCTGAACAAGCTGGGCTTGGTATTTGCTTTCATCGTGGCTCTGGGTGGCATGGGCATTGGAGCCTGGCTTATAGCTACCGGAAAAACTGGCGGCGGACTGGCATTCCTCTTTACGCCACTAACCGGGCTGGCCGGCCTGTTTGTGTATGCTACTCGCGTACGGCGCGCAGAATCTCAGCGCAACACCGACAACCGCTCACCAGAGTAGTCCGATAACTTCAGTTATCCCTCCCCCGCCCGCTCCAGGTTCAGCGCCAGCAGACGCTCGAGGATCTCACCGTCCGCCAGGTCCGCCGGCCACCCGTAGGCGTCGGCCACCGCCGCGTCGAGACGGGCGTGGACGTTGTTCAGCCACGGCGGCCGCTGGTTGTACAGGTTGGTCAGCGTCCGCCTCTTCAACTCCGCCGCGCTGACCCCCTCCGGATTCAGCCAGCCCTCCCGCAGCCGGTTCAACTCCGCCGCTCTGTGGGCGCTAGGCGAACGTGCTTGCGGTGTGACAGCAACGAGGCTTAAACATCGCGACGCGCCATTGATCCAGCAAACCATCATCTAGATACACTGTAACGGGGCGAGTGCACTTGAAATCTATGCCTATGCGGCTCCCGGAAAGGCTGGGGTCCAAAGACTGAAAACAGTCTCAGCCCCGGACGAAAATACTAAAGTTTGCCTGTCAGTGTCTCGCTTTTGCGGGGAGTACGGGAGCTCTAATCCAAAATGGGAATGCCCTAGCGACACTAGGTGTTGCATTGCACCGCAGGCCAAATGTAAGATGCAGTATCCATTAACTTTGTGCAGTGCGGATAGATATGAGCCAAACTCCTCGTCCTGGAGATCCAAAGGGCCGCCGGCTATGGCGAGCTGAGGCCACGAAATTGTCTGAGGCGTATGCTGTAGCGCGTGCGCTAAACATACTACTGGCCGACACTAGCATAGATGCCAGTTTGAGCAAACGGCTGATTGCAGACATCGAAAAACAGCAGTTGATTGCGTTGCAGCGCGCCCACGGCCCTATTGCACCGCGCAAGCGTTTCAAGGGACAAAAGCCTCATGCTTTACTGGAAAACCGTCCCGTGAACTGTTTGTACGTTGATGAGGCTGGCAAATCTGGCAAGGAACCTTTGTCCGGTCCAAGGTTCTTTTCTCTGGGAGCGGTTGCAATCGATGAAGATGAAGCGCAACGCTATTGTGATCGGGCGGACACCATCAAGCAAGAATTTTTTGGAACTACTAACCACACGTTCCACGAGCCGAGGATGCGCAATCACAATGGGGAGTACTACTTCGAAGGCGACACGGGTAAGCAAAACGCGTTTGACGCTGCTATAGGATGTCTCATCGACGACACCGATTTTACGGTGTTCGGCGTTGGCATTCGCAAAAACGCGTTCCAAGAGCAATTTGTAGATTCTGGTGTTGATCCGTACCTGCCAACTGACGCATATGCGGTGGCGATCATCATCCTCTTGGAACGATACGTGGACTACATTGCATCAAGAGAGCCTAGACTGATAGGCCGTGTGACTTTCGAAAGCCAAGGCCCACGCGAGGACGCGTATCATCAGCTCGAATACGCACGGGTGCTGATGGACGGATCGCAATGGCTTGCGCCTGCTGCATTCCGCAGTTGGTTGGAGACAGGGTTGCGCTTTGTGCCAAAGCGAGGTTCAGAGCCCACTGAGCTCGCAGATATGGTTTCCCGCGACCTCTACGAATGGGTCAGATCAGATTGTGAGGCGATACCGGCCCGATGGGAACGGTTGAGCGGTAAGGTACATTGCCGCGGCGATGGGCAAATGGGGAAGTTCGGCATCAAGGTCTTCCCCGACCACGATATCCGTGACCGCATTGACGCCCACAGGCGAGGATGCGGTGCGACGATAAACTGAAAGCGCCTTGACTCGGGAGGCAAGGCGCCGATAACGGGGATCCGCTATCCATTGCACTTATGATACCGGGTCTGCTACCGGTGTCAAGCGATTATCGAATGTACGGTTGCAATTATACCACAATTCGACTTACCATAAAGTGGAAGCGAGGGTATGCACTGCCCCGTCGAACGTTTCCGGATCGCGGAAGTTCTGCGCCACGATGCGGGTGAACAGGCCCTCCGGCAGCAGGCCGGCGTCCTCGGAATACAGGCAGAACACCAGTTGGTTCAGGTAGCGCGCCAGCCGTTCCTGATCCTCGGTATTGTCCTCCATATCAGCAACCAGCCTGCTGAACAGATCGGCAGTTTGCCTCGTCACGTCGGCAACGCTGCGGTCCGGACGCAGCGCGTTCGGGTCGTGGAAAACCTTGCGCAGCAGTTCGATGTTGTCGGGCCGGCCCAGGTCAGACACCGCAATATCGCGCCGGACCAATTCCATTCCCTGGAAGTTGGTTTCAATCCGTATCGTATTGAATGACGACACGACAATCAGCGGCGGGTTCTTCAGGTGGCGCGCGTAGCCCACTGCCTGGGTCAGGGCCTGGTCAAGTTGGTTGTCGTTGGTCTTGAACTCCCAGACGAAGCGCTCCTCGAAGTAGGCGTCGGCTTTGCCGCCTCCGGGGACCTGCTTTTCGAAGGTGAACGCCTGTTCATTGCCGTACGCCACGGGCGTGGCATGACCCACCAGGGCGCAGACATCCAGGAACATTTCCTGGGCGGCCTGGGTCTCGGTGAAACCCGGCCGGTCCCACTTGGCCACAAATTCCTGTGGCGATATGGTCGGCATCATCGGCGTCATACTCTTGTCATTGCCAGCGCAGCGCGGCAATCCCGCCGCCCAGAATAGCACGCCCTGCATCGGCAGCACCTTGTCCATCCATGCAGGAGGCAAAGTGGTCATGCGCGCGGTTTCCCCAAGCATTGACTACCGAGATTTCTCCTGCGTCTTTCCATCGAAGGCGCAAACCCCAGGCACGGCCACGAGTGGCGGGTCTGGCGGGAAGTTTTCCTGCCAGAGGGCAAAGTCCTCATCCCCGGCGTGCTGGACACCACCACCAACTTCATCGGGCATCCCGAGCTCATCGCCCAGCGTATCCTGAACTGCGCCAATGTGGTCGGCCGCGAGAACGTCATCGCCGGCAGCGACTGCGGGTTCGGCACCTCCACCTGGGGCCGCAAGGTCGAGACCAACATCGCCTGGGCCAAGCTGGCCGCCATGGCCGAGGGCGCCCGCCTGGCCACGCGGGAGCTGTGGTAGATTTTCCTGCCCGCGGCGCCGCTGCAACCACCCCTGCCACTGCGGGCTGCCAGCGCCGTGGCAATCCCGCCGCCCGCGCTGATGTCATTGCGAGCGAAGTGCGGCAATCTCGCTGTGGCTCAGGCCGACGCCTCACGGCGCCACCTCAACTCCGCCTGCGCTACAATGATGGCACCTGACTGCTTCGAGGCCGGATCATGCCTGACGCTGCTCGCGAATCCATCCATGTGTTCCACATCGACGCCCAGGGTGTCACTGATTACTCCATCGCTTTGACGTGCACCTACACGCTCGAAGCGGACCAATGGGTCGGGGTGTGTGCTGAGCTGGGCACATCGGCCTTTGCCGACACCATTGAGCAGGCGCGCGATGAGCTGCAGGAAGCCGTCCAGCTCCAACTCAATGAGGTTGAGCGTCTTGCCGATGTGCGCGATTACCTGGCCGAGTGCGAAGTGACCGTGTTCCCGGTGGATCAACGCGAATCGGCCGGATTTGCCGTCGCCGCCGGTAGTCGCATTGAATATATCGGGACGTGACCTGATGCGCCTCCTGGAAGGCGACGGGTGGACCCGCGGGCGGCGCGCCAATCACGGGGTGTTCTTCTCCAAACAGTTACCCGGGGAACGCCGGCCGCGCTTCACCGTCATTCCCGACAAGTCTGCGCCTCTGCCCAACGGAACCCTGGCCGCCATCCTGGGGCCGAAACAGACCGGCATCGGCAGAGCCGGCCTGCAGGCCCTGCTGGACGCTCAATAATCAGCAGCTTCACTACCTCCTCAGCACGATGTGCCGCCGCCATTCCTCTGACGTATCGGGGAAGTCCTCGCGGTAGTGCGCGCCCCGGCTCTCCCGCCGCTGCAATGCGGCCTCTACGATGAGCCGCGCCACCACCAGCATGTTGCGCAGCTCGAAGCCCTGCGCGGACACCGGCGCTGGCATGGTGCGCTGCCACAGGTTCAGGATCCGCGCCGACAGCAGCAGCCGGGTGCCGTTCCGCGCGATGCCGACGTTGCGCCACATGAGGTCCTGCAGGTTCTCCCGGCCCCGCTCCGGCACCGTGGCGCACACCATCGCACGGTTCGTGAGGCCGACGCGCAGGTTGCCGTCGTCATCATCCGTCGGGACGTACTCCGGAGCGTTGCCCAGGGTCGCCTCCACCAGCCGCCGGGAGAAAACCAGCGTGTCCAGCAGCGAGTTGCTGGCCAGGCGGTTCGCGCCGTGGACCGCCGCGCACGCCGCCTCCCCGCAGGCGTAGAGCCCGGCGACGTTGGTGCGGCCCCACGTGTCGATGCGCACGCCGCCCATCATGTAGTGCGCTGCCGGAGCCACGGGGATCGCCTTACGGGTGATGTCCAGCCCGTAGCGGCGACACTCGGCGTAGATCGTCGGGAAACGGCTGGTCACCGTGGCCGCCGGCAGGTGCGATATGTCCAGCATCGCCGGCCGCCCGTCGGCCCGCTCCATCTCCGCCGCGATGGCGCGCGACACCACGTCCCGGGGGGCCAGGTCGGCCATCGGGTGGTAGCCGGCCATGAATGGTTCACCGTCGGGGTTGCGCAGGATGGCGCCTTCGCCGCGCATGGCCTCCGACAGCAGGAATGTCGGCGCGCCCTGTAGCCACAGCGCGGTGGGATGGAACTGGTAGAACTCCATGTCCATCACCTCCGCGCCCGCCAGGTACGCCAGCGCCACGCCGTCCCCCGTGGCCACCTCCGGATTGGTGGTGTAGCGATACAACTGCCCCGCGCCGCCGGTGCTCACGACGACCACGGGGCTTGGGAACACCCGGGCTCCGGTGTCGTCGCCGGTTCCCATCACCTCCACGCCGGCGACCGCGCCTTCATCGACGCAGATGCGGATGGCGTGGGTGTATTCCAGCACCGTGATGCGCTCCGACGCCCGAACGCGGTCGGCCAGGGTGTCCTCGATGTGCATGCCGGTGGCGTCACCCCCGGCGTGGAGGATGCGCGGCATGCTGTGCGCGCCCTCCCTGCCCAGGGCGATCTGCCCGTGGATGGTGTCAAACGGCACTCCCCATTGAATCAGGCCGGCGATGCTGTCCGCGCCCTGTCCGGTGAGCACGCCCACCGCCTCGGGATCGCATAGGCCGGCGCCGGCGTCCAGGGTGTCCCGCTCGTGCAGCGTCGCCGAATCCCCCGGCCCGATGGCCGCCGCGATGCCGCCCTGGGCGTAGCGGCTGTTGCAGTCGTCGATGCGTCCCTTGGTCACCACCAGCACGCTGCCGCGCTCGGCGGCCAGCAGCGCGGTGTTCAGGCCGGCGATCCCGCTGCCGATGATGATGTAGTCGTACCGCGCCGTGTTCATCTCAGGACTTGCCATGGCTCACCGTTCGCAATCGTAACCCAGCGCCACGGACGTGCTGCGGTCCGCCCCTGCTCGCGCAAGGATGTCAACCCCACGTGACTCTTACGCGTAGCCGCTTTCGTAAATCGTCAGCAGCAGGATTTACGGGATTTGATGATTTTGCAGGACGGGGAGCTCCCCATCACGGAATGGCTCCAATCCGCATAATCCCCACATTTTGAAAATCCTGATTCTGACGTTCCCCCGCCGCAAACCGAGTACGCGTAGCCACTCGACAGGGGACATAGACCCACGAAAGCCGCGCGGTGGAGCGAAGACCGTGGGCACTGCGGGTCTGCCTGTTCCAGCCGGCGATCATTCGCCGCGCAGTTGGTGGAGTTGATCTTCCAGCTCCTGGACCCTGGCCTCAGCCGCGGCGCGGGCTTCGCTTTCCCGGATGCGGGCCTGTTGCTCAGCCGCGGCGCTAGCCTGGGCCCGTATGCGCCCTTCGCGTTCGCTGTCAAAGGTGGCAATGTGCAGACCCGTTGCCGGGTCGTGCCAATGCAACCGGCCGCCGGCCCAGCGCAGGTCCACGTTCAGGATCGCGCTGTGGCCCTGCCGGCTGCCGTCGGGCAACTCGTCAATATGGATGGGTTCGTACCGGCCGTCCACCAGCCTGTCGCCGGCCAGTCGGACCCCGTGAAACTCTCCGGTCTCGTCAAAGCGCCAATATTCGGTAATGCCTATCTCGGCATAGCGGACCCGCTTGTAGACGGTGTCCCTCCGTCCCGTGGAGCGCGACGCCACCTCCAGCACGAAGTCGGGCGGTTTCCCCTGCTCGGAGATCACGTAGCCGTTTTGGGCGGAGTACAGGGCCGGGTCGGCGTCGAAGGCAACCAGGAGGTCGGGATAGACCGCGCCGGCCATGCTGGTCAGCTCGGTAGTCGGGATGGGGATGAGGTAGAGGTCGGCGCCGACGATGGTGGTATCGGGGTTGCCGAGGTGCTGGGCCAGGAAGTGCGCGCCTCCGGTGAGGGACAGGTGCTTGGAGGCGGTCATCTTTTCGTCCTGAGACTTGGGAGGGTCCGGCAGGGTGAAGCCGGGTGGGGCTTTGGGTGTCTTGGCGGTGGTCATGTCGAACCTCGCCGGGCGTTAGAGTGATTGGCCGGTTGGCGACGCGGCGCGCGTTGGGCTGGATTATATCCGTGCCGGCGCACAGATGCGCGTAGGGGCGACGCATCCGTCGCCCCTACGATGGCCTGGTGAGTATTGTGACGGTTAGTCGTCGTCGCCCACCGCCGCCGGCTCCTCGATGGGGTCCAGCTGCCACGGGAAGTTCCCCTCGAACAGGAACCCTTCCTTGTTGCCCCACTCGGCCTCGGGAGCCTCGTAGTAGACCTCGATCTCGTTGTCGTCGGGATCGAAGATGTACACGCCCATGGAGATGCCGTGGTCGCCCAGCCTCTTGATGCGGACGCCGTGGTCCTTGCACCGCTGGTAGAGCTCCTTCAGGTCGCGGAAGGAGTTCATCTGCCACGCCATGTGGGCCATGCCGACCCGCTTGTCCTCAGGGCCGGGCGCGTCCATGCCCAGCGGTATCAGCGCCAGCTCGTGGGACATGGTGGTGTCGGCGGACAGGAACGTCATCCCGCCGGGCCGGCCCGTCATCACCGTGAGGCCAAGGACGTTGGTGTAAAAGTCGACGCTGCGATCAATGTCGCGGACCTTGATGACCAGGTGACCTAGCTGCTTCGGGGTATGGGCCATATTGATACCTCCCTGGATGGCGGTTGGAGTTTCACCTTTTATCGCATTATATCCCACCGGGGCGATAGTGTGCATTGCGGCATTTTATGGTAAAACCACCTTTGATATCCTCCGATAACTGATTGATTGTCCCTAGTATAATGTCACGTCGCCAGCCAGGTTCTCGGCCCACCCGCCTGTGATGGATATGACGCAACGCAACATCGCGGATTCGGGGTCGCTGCCCGTGGACGAAATGTCCGCGAACGGCAGTAACGACAATGCTCCCCATCTGGAATTCAAGCAAGCCGATGAGCCCTGGGAGTTCGAGGAAATCTTCCAGCTGAACTACGCCGCCTTCGTCGAGGAGGTTCCCCAGCATCCCTCCAACGACGCCGGCCTCCTCGTTGACCGCTTCCACGACCAGAACACCTATTTCATCTGCCGCCGCGATCACGACCTCGTTGGCATGATCTGCGTCCGTGACCGCCGGCCCTTCTCCCTGGATGAGAAGCTGGGCAGCCTGGAGGAGTATCTGCCCCAGGCGGAAGGCGCCCGCATCTGCGAGGTCCGCCTGCTGGCGGTGCGTCCTGACATGCGGCGCACCCGGGTGCTCACCGGCCTCCTCACCATGATGGCCCGCTACTGCCAGGAAGGCGGATACGACTACGTGGTGATGTCCGGTCGCGTTTCGCAGCAGGCGCTGTACCGTCACATCGGCTTCATCCCCTTCGGTCCCGTGGTGGGCGATGACGACGCCCCCTATCAGCCCATGTACCGGCCTGTGGGCAACGTCGGCGCCGAATTCGCCGGCCTGTTTCACGACGACGTGGACGCGCCTCCCGGCGATCCGGTGATCCTGACACCCGGCCCCGTGGCCATGCCCGATTCGGTGGTGCGGGCCTTCAGCCGTCCGCCGCTGTCCCACCGGTCTCCGGAATTCGCCGCCCTGATGCAGAGCGTACGCCGGCGTTTGCTCGCCCTCACCAACGCCAGCCACTGCGCCGTGATGGTCGGCTCCGGCACGATGGCCAACGACGTGGTGGCGGCCCAGCTTTCCCGCCTGGACGCTCCGGGCGTCGTCGTTACGGCCGGCGAGTTCGGCGAACGACTGCTGGACCACGCCAATCGCCTGGGTCTCCGCTACACGGCAGTGCAGCACGATTGGGGCGCCCCCCTGGACTACGACCGCATCCAGAAGGCATTGTCCGAAGCAGTGGACGGGCAACCCGCCGGTTGGCTCTGGATGACCCACTGCGAGACTTCCACCGGTGCCCTCGCCGACCTGCCCCGCCTCAAAACCATGTGCCGGCAGCACGACATCCGCCTCGCCCTGGACTGCATCAGCAGCATCGGCGCGACGCCCGTAGACCTGGCCGACGTGTGGCTGGCCAGCGGGGCCAGCGGCAAGGCCCTGGCGGCCTATCCCGGCCTCGGCATGGTCTTCTCCGGCTACCGGCCCGAGCCCGATGAAACCCTGCCCCGCTATCTGGACCTGGGCCTCCACTGCGCCGGCGAGGATAGCGGCGCCGTGCCCTTCACTTTGTCGTCCAACCTGCTGGCCGCGCTGGACGCCGGCCTGGCCCGCCAGTCCGAGGCCCTGCTGTCCCGCATCGACCATGAGGGCCGCTGGCTGCGCGGACAGTTGCGCGATCTGGGGTTCACCCTCGTGGCCGCCGAGGACGAGAGCGCGGGCGCAGTGACCACCATCGCCCTCCCGCCGCTCTCTTCTTCGACCGAGCCTGCGCTCGAGGCCCAGGAGATGGGCCGCAACCTGGAAGCGCACGGCTTCTACACCTCCTACGCCAGCGGTTACCTGCGCCGCCGCAACTGGCTGCAGATCTGCCTCATGGGCGACACGCACCGCGCCCAGTTGGAAAGGCTGCTCCCGGTCCTGGCCGCCCAGCTCGACGCCATGACCCGCACGGGCGCTACCGCGTAACTGGACCCCGGTCGCGTCCGGTTCGTTCTTTCGGGCTGAGCTGCGCCGCGTCGGGTCACGGTCAGAGTGGCCGCGGTTGCTCCGTATCGACCTGTCGTCTCGTCGCGAACGTTGCGGCGCTCCGCCGCCGGTCGACGCGACACGCCGCTTTGGTATGCGGCAGACGACCGTACATAATAGTCCCCAAAACCGCAAGGAGCCCAACCCATGCCCGTTATCCACGACCTCTCGCCCGATGCCCTGCTCACCACCACCCGCGCCGTCCGCAAGCGGCTCGACTTCGACCGGCCCGTACCCGACGAGGTCATCCGCGAGTGCCTGGCCGTGGCCCAGCAGGCCCCCACCGCCAGCAACCGCCAGAACTGGCATTTCATGGTGGTAACCGATCCCGACAAGCGGCAGGCCATCGCCGATCTCTACCGCCAGGGGTGGGAGCAGTACACCCAATCCTCAACGGCGGCCACCAACCTGACCTACGACGATCCTGTGCGCGCTGCCGTACAGGAGCGCGTCGGAGATTCTGCCCAGTACCTTGCCGACAACCTGCATCGCGTGCCCGTCATGGTCATCCCCTGCATCACTGGCCGCACCGACAGCGCGCCGACTATTTCCCAGAGCGCCCAGTGGGGAACCATCATGCCCGCAGCCTGGAGCATGATGCTCGCCGCGCGCGCCCGGGGCATCGGCTCCGTGTTCACCTGCATCCACCTGATGCACGAGGAAGAGGCTGCCGCCGTGCTGGACATCCCCTACCGCCGGATCATGCAGGCCGGCCTGATCCCCTTGGCCTACACCATCGGCGACCGCTTTCGGCCCGCACACCGAGAGTCGCTGGATGACATCGTTCACTGGAACCGGTGGTAGGTGCCCTCAGGATATGCTGGTAGAATTGTTTCCGCTGGCGCCAGGGCGATGGAGAGCAGGAGTGGGCATGATTAGCATTTTCCGGCGGCGCCGTGGGCCGGGTGGCCTGGCGGATGGCCGCAACGGAAAAATCCGCGCTCCCCGGGTGTTCAATCCGATACCCTGCCTGGACGGGCTGGTGTGGATCGAAGACGGTTGCCTGCACAAGTCGGGCATGGACACCAGCCAGTCCTTCCGCCTGCCCCTGACCGACGTGTCGGATATCGTCGCCGACTGGGACTTTTACAAGGAGAACCCGACCCGCGCCGAAACCAGGATCATGGTCCAGGGCCCGACTGGCCTCGTCCGCGCCAGTTTCGGGCCGCTGCAGTACTGGGGCATGATCGGCCTGACCGCCCACCTGCACCACGTCTACACGGAAGAGCAGACCACCGAACTCGGCGAAACCTCTGACGAAGCGCCCGAGATGGTCGGGCCCTTTGCGTGCCGCCGGGGAATGATGTGGGCCGACCGCGATTTTGTGTATCTGGGCAAGTCCGTTTCCGCCGATTCCGCCCGCGTCCCCATGTCCACCATCGACGGGGTCAAGGCCCACTGGGACCGATCGGCTGTCAGCAACGGCCGCCGCATCCGCCTGGACGTGTTCAGCCGCCTGGGCGGGCTCATGGGATCGGAGTTTCTGGTAAAGCAGGCCTCCGGCGTCTTCGCCCTGGTCAACTACGTCAACCAACTGCGCACCGAACCACCGGAATAGCGTGACAATGGCGAACCGCATGCGCCGAGGCCGAGTTCAACCGGTACCTCGACGTGGATCAAACCGCTACCAAAGCCATCATCCAATGCTTGGATGACTCGACGGCGGCCAATCTGGGCACCCAGGACGCCGACCGATAAGCCTTAGCATCTGTAGAATTAAGGGCCGCTTCAGCAACGAGTACCTCCGCGAACGCCTGGAACAGGTGGCGTGAAGTCGAACCGCAGTCCCGGTATGCTACCCTGTTTGCCAGGTTGAATTGGCCCTTCGGAGGTGTATGCAATGACCGCGTCTGGGCAGATGTCTTTCGAGGAGCGAGAACGTCGCGCCTTCGAGATTTACGAATCCAAAATCCGCCCCCTGATGGGCCCCGCCGACGATGGCAAGTTCGTGAGAATCGACGTTATCAGCGGCGATTACGAAATCGGAGAGAGTTCGGTCGATACCGGCCGAGCGCTGCGCGCCCGCCGGCCGGACGCGATAATGCACACTATTAGCGACCACCGCAGCTACGTCCGGCGGTTCCGCAAGCCTCGCATCATCGTGCGCAAACCGGAAACAGCGCAATGACGCACTACGGCGTAGTCAGTGAGGTCGATGGCTTCCTCGAATCCAATGTGACCCTTGCCATACAGAGCGACAACGGCTCAACCGAGAGCATCGATTTCATCATCGACACTGGCTACACCGGAGAGTTAACGTTGCCTCAGGAGATCATTGACCGGCTCAATCTGCAAGCGGCAAATTACGACGAATCGGACGTTGGTCCTACTGTTGTGCTGGCTGATGGCACCATAAGGACCGTTACAGTGTATGTCGCCAGCATATTGTGGAACGACCGGCTATGGAATGTTGAAGTTGATAGTCTTGGTATCGCCCCGCTGATTGGAATGAGGCTGCTGCGAGGCAACAACCTCAGCGTTGATGTTGCCCCCGGCGGCCTGGTAACCATCTCCGAGCTAGCCACTATATCCTGCTGATACAACTATCCATTTACGTAAGGAGAGACTCCCGCCAATGCCCAGCAAGAAAATCGTTCTCGCCTACTCCGGCGGCCTGGATACCTCCGTGGCCGTGCCCTGGCTCAAGGAGAACTACGACGCCGACGTAATCACCTGCACCATCGACCTGGGTATGGTGGACCTGGAGACCATCCGCCAGCGCGCCTACGCCGTGGGCGCGTCCGAGGCCGTCACCGTCGACGGGCGGGAGACGCTGGTGGAAGAGTTCCTCTGGCCGGCCCTGCGCGCCGGCGCCATCTACGAGGGACAGTACCCCCTGGCCACCGCTCTGGGTCGCCCCCTCATCGCCCGCTACCTGGCCGACGTGGCCCGCGAGCACGACGCCGACGCCGTGGCCCACGGCTGCACCGGCAAGGGCAACGACCAGGTGCGCATCGAGGTTGGCGTCTCCGCCCTCGCTCCCGGCGTGGAGCTCATCGCGCCCATTCGAGAATGGGGCATGAACCGCGAGGACGAGGTGCTCTACGCCCGCGAGCGCAACCTGCCCATCGCGCCCTCCAACAACAAGTACAGCACCGACGAGAACCTGTGGGGCCGCAGCGCCGAGGCCGGCGAGCTTGAGGACCCCTGGGTCGAGCCGCCCGAGGACGCCTACGAGTGGACCGTCAGCCCTGGCGCCGCGCCCGACGAGCCGGCCTACGTCGAGATCCGCTTCGAGGAGGGCATACCCACCGCCGTCGACGGCGAGTCAATGGCCGGCGTGGCCATGATCAGCCACCTCAACACCCTGGCCGGCGCTCATGGCATCGGCCGCATCGACCACGTGGAGAACCGGCTGGTGGGCATCAAGAGCCGCGAGGTCTACGAGTCGCCGGCCGCCGTGCTGCTCCACGACGCTCACCGCGCCCTGGAGACCATGACCCTTTCCCGGGAGCAGAGCCGCTTCAAGGAGCGCATCGCCCAGGAATACTCTGAACTGGTCTACAACGGCCTGTGGTACACGGCCCACCGCCGCGACCTGGACGCCTACGTGGACAGCACCCAGCGTCACGTCACGGGCGACGTGCGCGTCCGCCTGCACAAGGGGTCCTGCGTGGTCGTCGGCCGCACCGCCGACCGCCCGCTGTACAACTACGGCCTGGCCACCTACGACCGCGCCGACGAGTTCGACCACACCGCGGCCAAGGGCTTCATCGACATCTACGGCCTCCCCGTCCGCACGCAACTCCGCCAGCAGGGAGACTAGCCGGCGGGAACCCGCGTCTGCTCAGGGCGCGCTACTCCAGCCCAACCCGCCGCAGCGTGTACGCCTCCCCGGCCATGATCTCCGGAATGCGGGGCGGCAGGCCGCGAAAATCATCGGCCGTCGCCGAGATCAACCGGCCGGTCAGCGCCCCGCTGGCCTCCGAGGCCAGCCACACCGCCAGGTCCGCGCATTCGTCGATGGACGCGCCGCCGCCGGAGGTCACCCGCAGCCCCAGCTGATGGATGAAGTCCGCCCCGGCCTCGGCGGCCTGCTCGGTCATCCGGTCCCACATGCTGGTGTGGACTGAGCCCGGTCCCAGGGCGTTCACCGTAATTCCCTGGCCGTCCAGTTCCTGGGCCAGCACCTCGGTGAGGCGGACCACGGCCGCCTTGCTGGAGCAATAGGCCGACATGTTGCTCCACGCATTGGTCGCCCCTGCCCCCGACAGGTTGATGATCTTGCCGCAGGACTGCTCCAGCATCACGGGGATGACGGCACGGCACACCAGGAATGTGCCGGTGACGTTGACGCTGATGGTGTTCACCCAGTCGGCGATGTCGTTGCCCTGCAGCGGACCGACCGGGCCGGAAAGCCCCGCGTTGTTGACCAGCACGTCGATGCGCCCGAAGCGATCTGCCACCTCACGAGCCAGTCGCTCCGTGTCCTCCTGGCGGGTGACGTCGGTCGGGACGGCAATGGCCTCAGCGCCCAAGGCCGAGACGGCGTCGACGGCATCCTGCAGTTCCGCCTCGCTGCGCGCGGCCAGCGCCACCTTCGCCCCCTCGCGCGCGTAGGCCAGCGCAATCGCCCGCCCGATGCCGCGCCCCGCGCCCGTAATAACCGCAACCCGACCATCCAGTTTCATGTCATAACCTCGCAAAAATGCGCATCAGTCAATGCTGATCAGACGGTCGCCCGCCAGCCACGCCCCGTAGGATGCGCATTGGAATACGTCGTCCGGCGTCAATTCGGGATAATCATGGACGATATCCTTCGCGTCATAGCCGTTGCCCATCAGTTTCAGAACGAACTCCACGGTGATACGTGTGCCGCGGACTCTGGCCTTGCCCATGCACACCGCCGGGTCGATTGTGATCCGATCGAAAGGTTCGTCTTGGTGTTTCATTGCTGACCTCAAACCGCCGGCGATAGGTCCGTCCGTGCAAAGTCATTGCCCTTGAACAGCAGCGGCAGCCCACGTACCGAAGCCAGCGCGTAGGCGAACGTATCGCCGAAGTTCAGCGCGGCGGGATGACGGCCCTTGCCATAGCGGCGGTTGGCTTCGCCGGCGACCAGCGCCTGGTCATAATCCAGATGGACAACCTCAATATCCGGGTCTGCCAGCATATTAATAGCAGCCCGGTAAGCGTCTTCCCCTCTGCCCAGAGCGACAATCAGAAACTCCACCGCGGTGGCAGCGGATACCAGGACCGGTCCATTGCTCTGCATCGAATTTATGAAAATCTCGTATCCCTCTTCACGGGTTAACACTGCGATCAGCGCCGAAGTGTCTGCTGCCATCATTTGGGCAACCCGCGCTCGTTATAGAGTTCTTCTTGCCATACTCGGGACTCAGGGTTAGCCGGGTCGTAAGGATGCTGTTCACGGTACTTGCGCCCGAACTCCATAACGGCCGCCCGCCGCGCCTTCGCCTCGGCCCGCTCCTCTTCGGTCAGCGGGGGCGGCGGAAGCACGTCGATCAGGGTTTGCAGGGCTTTCAGTACCGCCTGGTTGCGGGCCTGTGGGCCCGTGTAGCCCAGGCGTCTGGCGACCTCTACGGCATATTCTTCAATGAGCGCTTCCGGCTCGGTTGTCGTTGGAAGGAAAGCCATGATCCAAAGTCCTGACGTGTAAGGGGCATACTATCGCAGCGCCGGCGGCATCCCCCGCAGGAACACCGCCGGCGCGTCGTCTAACCCCGGGGAGGCTACACGTTCCCCAGCGCCTCGCTCAGCCGGTTCACACCCTCGTCGATCTCGTCCTCGGTGATGTTCAGGGCCGGCATGATCCGCACCGCGTTGGGGCGCACGCCGTTGAGCAGCACGCCCGCCGCCTCCGCCGCGTCCATCACCGCCGGCATGATGTCGCTGTCGAACTGCACCGCCGCCAGCAGACCCTTGCAGCGGATCTCCTCGACGAACCCGTACCGCGCCTTCAGGCCGTTGAGCCGGTCGTTCAGCACGACCTCCATGCGCTTCACGTTGCCGAGCACGTCGTTGTCCAGCAGGTAGCGCGTGCCGGCCGCCGCCGCCGCGGTGGTCAGCGCGTTGCCGCCGAAGGTGCTGCCGTGGTCGCCGTAGGTCAGCGCCATGGCGTTCTCCTTGGACAGGAAGGCCCCGATGGGCACGCCGTAGCCCAGGCCCTTGGCCAGGATCATCACGTCCGGCTCGACGTCGTACTCCTGGTGGCCAAACAGGCTGCCCAGGCGACCCATGCCCGTCTGCACCTCGTCCAGGATCAGCAGGATGTTGTTCTGGTCGCACCAGGCGCGCAGGCGCTGGAAGTAGTCGTCGTCGGGGATGTTCACCCCGCCCTCGCCCTGCACCGGCTCGACCATCACGGCCACGGTGTTCTCGGTGGTGGCGTTCATCACCGCCTCAACGTCGTTGAAGTCCACGTAGGTGAAGCCCTCGGGGATGGGCTCGAAGAGCTCGTGGTAGTGGGGCTGGCCCGTGGCGGCCACGGCGTTCATGGTGCGGCCGTGGAAGGAGTTGAACGCGGTGATGACCTCGTAGGCGCCGTTCTTGTGCAGCTTGCCGTAGCGGCGGGCCAGCTTGAGCGCGCCCTCCACGGCCTCGGCGCCGCTGTTGCAGAAGAACACCCGGTCCATGCACGAGTTGTCGATGAGCATCGCGGCGATGTCCAGCTGGGGCAGGGTGTAGAACTGGTTGGAGGTCTGGATCAGCGTCGCCGCCTGCTGGGCGATGGCGTCGACCACCACCGGCGGGCAGTGCCCCAGGTTGTCCACGGCCCAGCCGGCCACGAAGTCGATGTACTCCTTGCCGTCGGCGTCCCACACTCGAGAGCCCTCGCCCCGCACGATGACCACCGGCCGTCGGCGCACGGTCTGGGCATAGTACTTCTGCTCGATGGCAATGTATTCAGCGTTGCTGGGCATGACAAATCCGCTCCCTGTGAGTGTGTTGGTGGGCGCCGCCATACGCGCCGGCGCGTGAGCCATTATACAGCGATGGGCGCGCGCGATGGGCGCGACCGCATCCATGCTAGACTGAAGCCGTCACCGGATACCGCGTCACCGGATGCCCCGTTCCCCGGATATCCCGTTCCCAGGAGACCCGCCATGAGCAAGACGGTAAATGCCAGGTACGCCAACGGAGTCTTCACGCCGCTCGAACCCGTCGCCTTCCCGGAGGGCGCAATCGTCGCGCTCAGCATCGAGGCGGAACCCACGGAGCCGTTCGTGCCCCACCACGGCAAGTTCCTGCCCGGTATGGAAGACCCCCAGAAGATCAAGCAACTCCTCGCTGACCAGGACTTGGAACACTACTCCAAATCTTCACAACAGGACGGCTCCAGTTGATCGTTCCGGACCTCAACCTGCTGTTATATGCCCACAACCAGGGCTCCACACGTCACTCCGCTGCCCACCACTGGTGGGCAAACCTACTGCAGGGAAATGAAACCGTTGGCATACCCTGGGTGGTAGCCACTGGTTTCATAAGATTGATGTCCAGCTCCGCACTCCTGGAACCCCCATTGTCACCCTCGGCAGCCACCGACTACATCCACCACTGGTTGAGACATAATCACATCTCACCGCTCAACCCAACCGATAACCACCTGGCGATCTTATCCCGATACCTGCAAATACCTGGCAGCGGGCCCAACATCGTCACCGACGCGCACATCGCCGCCCTGGCGTTCGAACACGATGCAACGGTCCACACCGCCGATACTGATTTCAGCAGATTCCCCGGCCTGATCTGGACCAACCCGCTGTCGGTGCTTTGACGGATTGCGCATCGGCCAAAGGGCGAACCGTTACAACACAGGCGGAAACTCGGCCGGATATTCAACGAAGGTCACCCGGGGGCCACCCTCGGCCGGTGGTTCCTCCTGCTCTCCCACCACGTAGGGCAGCGCCTCAACTCCCACGACTCGACTGAATATTTCGGCGCGGCGTGCCGCCCGCACCCGGTCGGTCTCCTGCACCGTGATCGAGATCTCGACGACGGCGTAGATGGTTTCCTTTTCCGGGTCTTCCAGGCGCAGGATGCAGTCGGCGTCTTCCAGATCGTCGGCCTCATCGCGGGTTATCCGTCCACTCCTTATCGCCGGGATCAGGATCTCGGCGTCAAAGGTCGGCGACGGCGGTCTGCCGGAGTGGAGTACCGTGCCCATTTCCATGCGATGCATCCGTCGGATCAGTCGCCGCGAACGTTCTATGGCCCATGCCTGGTATTCATTGCCGCTGAGCCTGCCGATTTGGCCGGACACTTGGGCCAGCCCAGTCCGTAGATCGGCCACATATTGCTCGATCCGGGCCTGCCCATCCTTCAATCCAACCACATCATCCTTCAATCCAACCACATCATCCTTCAATCCAGCCACATCATCCTTCAATCCAGCCACATCATCCTTCAACGTCCCCACGTCTTCCTTCAGACCGGCCACATCATCCTTCAATCCAGCCACGTCCTCTTTCAGGGTCCCGACGTCATCTTTCAGAACCCCCACGTCCTGCTCCATTTTGGTGAACCGGACTGGAAGCTGCATCAGCTCCTCGGTGAGGATCTCGCGGCGCAGCTCTTCGCGCAAACCGTCACTGCCGCGTATGAGCCGGAGCACCCATTGGCGCAGTTCCTCCTGCAAATCAGGGCTCTGCTCAACGGCGTTCATCATGTCCCGCAAGCTGCTGGCGCTGGGCTGTGTCATCATCATCACCTGCCGGCCATTATACGGGATGCCTGCTGCCGCCGGCCCCGGTGGAAGGACGGCGGTAACTGTTCAGGTTCATGGTGTTGTCATTGCGAGGCGCTTGCGCCGTGGCAATCCCGTACTCGAACCAGAACCGTCTCCTGATTGATGCCCTCACTACCAACGAGATTGCCGCGCTGCGCTCGCAATGACAGGTTCAAGTGCGTAAGTCCTATCAGGATTCACGGATTGACCGGATTGAGACCATTTGGTGTAGCGCTCTCCCAATCCTGTGAGATCATAAAATCCCGTAAATCCTGCTTCTGACGATTTGCGAAAGGGGCCGCGCCCCGCTGTTGTAAAATGCCCCGTACCATGCCCTCCTACCCCCACATCGACCGCTACCACGAAGAGCTGACCGAGCTTATTGAGTTCGGCGGTTCCGATAGTGAGCTGAACATCCGGCCGGCGTTCCAGAACTGCCTGACCGCCTACTGCCGCGACCATCGCGAACGCCTGCTGCTGGTGCCGGAGCTCGCCGTCGGCTCCGGTCCGGCTGAAACGGGGATACGCCCCGACGGCACCGTCAAGGACTCCCTCCGCATGGCCCGCGGCTACTGGGAGGCCAAGGACACCCACGACGACCTCGACGCCGAAATCCAGGCCAAGTTCAACCGCGGCTACCCCCGCGATAACATCCTCTTCGAGGACTCCCGGACCGCCGTCCTCATCCAGAACGGCGACGTCGCCATGCGCGTGGACATGTCCCGCCCGGGCGAGTTGCACCGCCTGATCCGCCGCTTCCTGGACTACGAGCTGCCCGAGATCGAGGAGTTCCGCCAGGCCCGCCAGCAGTTCAAGGCCGACCTGCCCGCCGTGCTGGAGAGCCTCCGCGAGGCCGTGGCCGACGCCGAGGCCGGCAACCCCGACTACCAGGACGCCGCCGCCCTCTTCCTGAACCTCTGCCGCCAGACCATCAGCCCGGGCGTGTCCGACGCCGACGTCCGCGAGATGCTGCTGCAGCACATCCTCACCCGCGACATCTTCCTCCGCGTCTTCGCCGAGGACCAGTTCCACCGCGAGAACAACGTCGCCCGCCAGCTGGACGCCCTCGAAAGCACCTTCTTCACCGGCGACGCCCGCCGCGAGGCCATCGACCGCCTCCGCGCCTACTACGGCGCCATCGGCCGCGCCGCCGACGAGATCGCCGACCACGCCGAAAAGCAGCAGTTTCTCAAGGCCATCTACGAGGACTTCTACCAGGCCTACAACCCCGCCGCCGCCGACCGCCTCGGCGTCGTCTACACCCCCAACGAGGTGGTGGACTTCATCATCCGCGGCACGGACCACCTGCTGCAGAAGCACTTCGGGCGCACGCTGGCCGATGACAATGTGCAGATCCTCGACCCGGCCACGGGCACGGGCACATTCATCACCAGCCTGATCAACCACCTTCCGGCCGACCGCCTGGAGTACAAGTACCGCAACGAGATCCACGCCAACGAGGTGGCGATCCTGCCCTACTACATCGCCAACCTCAACATCGAGTACACCTACCGGGAGCGCACCGGCCGCTACCTGGAGTTCCCCAACCTCTGCTTCGTGGACACCCTGGACAACATGGACTGGCAGGGGGCCAGCGGCGGCGCGGTCACCCGCCAGGGCGCCTTCATCCTGGGCGGCGTCTCCGAGGAGAACTGGATCCGCGTCCAGGAGCAGAACGAAAAGAGCATCAGCGTCATCATCGGCAACCCGCCGTATAACGCCAACCAGCAGAACGAGAACGACAACAACAAGAACCGCGAGTATCCCGCCATCGACCGCCGCATCAGCGAGACCTACATCGCCGCCAGCACCGCCCAGAAGACCAAGCAGTACGACATGTACAAGCGGTTCATCCGCTGGGCCTCGGACCGGTTGGCAGACGACGGGATCATCGGCTTTATCACCAATCGGGCCTACCTGGAAACGCGGCAGGACGATGGTTTTCGCCAACTAGCGGCGCAGGAGTTCACCGATATCTACGTGCTCGACCTTGGCTCGGACGTGCGACGCAACCCGAAAATATCCGGCACGACGCACAACGTGTTTGGCATACAGACCGGCGTGGCAATCGGTTTCTTTGTGCGTGAGCAGGCAAAACTCGGGGAGTGTGGCATCCACTACGTGAGACGTGAGGACGTAGAGTTGGCGACGGACAAACTGGCCTATTTGCGAGATACCGCATTAGACGGCATTGAGTTTGGGAGCATCACACCCGACAAGCGTAACGATTGGCTCAACCAATCCAACAGCGATTTTGAGCGGCTGATGCCTTTGGCTGATCGCGAGACCAAACTGGCGAAAACAGTTGCCGACGAGCGGGCGGTATTCGGGTTGTATTCGTTGGGCGTGGTGACTAACCGCGACGAATGGGTCTACGACTTTGACCCAGAAGCCCTTGGTGGCAAGGTTCGCGCCTTCATCGGTGCTTACGAAGAAGCGCGTGCGAGGCACGGTGGTGAGGACGTAGACGACGACGTTTTGGGCACCGAAGTCAAGTGGACGCGTGACCTCAAGCGACAATTGCGATTGGATGTACCAAATGTGTTTGACCGTGGTTGCGTGCGGCAAACGTTATACCGTCCGTTTACACCAAAGTGTTTGTACTATAGTCAGCAGCTCAATGAGATGCTGTACCAAATGCCTCAGATATTTCCATTAGGCTCTCATCAAGGCAATCAGGTAATTACGTTTCTTGGCCCCAGCGCCCGGAGACCGTTCGCTGTCTTGGCCAGTGGCCTAATACCTTCATTGGCTATGTTCATCGACGGTACCCAATGCCTCCCCCTCTACCGCTACACCCCCGACGGCGAGCGGGTCAGCAACATCACCCAGTGGGGCCTGCGCCGGATCAACGACCACTACCGGCAGCAGTGGGGCGCCGGCTTTGACGAACGCTATCCCGACGGCATCGGCCCCGAGGACATCTTCGCCTACACCTACGCCGTGCTCCACGACCCGGTGTACCGCCACGACTACCGCGTCGACCTCCTCCGCGAGTTCCCCCGCCTGCCCCTGTACCACGAGTTTGACGCCTGGGCCAGGATGGGGCAGGCGTTGCTGGACCTGCACATCGGTTTCGAATCCGCCGAGCCGTACCCCCTGGAGCGCGTGGAAATCGACATGGATGAACGGGATAAACGGGATGAACAGGATAGGGGGAGTCCGAGAGTGATACTGCGAGCCGACAAGGAGCGCGGCATCATCCGGCTGGACGAGCACACCACCCTGACCGGCGTGCCCGCCGACGCCTGGCGCTATCAACTCGGCTCCCGCTCCGCCCTGGAGTGGGTCCTCGACCAGTACAGGGAACGCAAGCCCCGCGACCCCACCATCCGCGAGCGCTTCAACACCTACCGCTTCGCCGACCACAAGGAGCGCGTCATCGACCTCCTGCGCCGCGTCTGCACGGTAAGCGTGAAGACCATGGCCGTGGTGGACAGCATGGCGTACTGGGAAGACGGACAGCTGAGGGAATCGTCAGAATCAGGATTGCTATGATTTACGGATTTTCGGGATTGGCATGGTTCAGCCGGACCGACATAATCCGGCAAATCCGCTAATCCCGTAAATCCTGATTCTGACAATCTCCGCAGGCGGGCGCCCATCTCGTAAACCGTCAGAATCAGGATTACCATGATTTACGGATTTTCTGGATTGTCACCGCTCTGCGATGGATACAATTCAATCCTGACAAATCCTCTAATCCCGTAAATCCTGATTCAGACAACCACCCGTATCCATAGCACACCATGGTCAATGACGATCTCACCTACCGGGTCATCGGATGCGCCATGAAAGTGCATCGCACGCTTGGCGGCGGTTTCCAGGAGGTCATTTACCAGCGTGCCCTGGCCATCGAGATGGGCCGCGCTGGCATCGACTTCGGTCGGGAGGTCGAGCAGCCAGTCTATTACGAGGGAGTGGAGGTTGGTTCCAGAAGGGCTGACTTCATCGTGGGCAACCGCGTCGTGGTGGAGCTGAAAGCCCTCACCGCATTGGAAGCCGTGCACCTGGCGCAAGTGAAAAACTATGTGGCCGCCTACGGTTTCAGATTGGGCCTCCTGTTGAACTTCGGCGGAACGAGCCTGGAATACCGCCGAATTTTCGGTGGCTAACGGCGGTGGGATTCGTCAGAATCAGGATTTTCATGATTTACGGATTACCAGGATGGAAACCGTTAGCGATGGCCATCCCCCAATCCTGTCCAATCCCAAAATCCGGCAAATCCTGATTCTGACAAATTCCGAATTGAAACCCTCTCGCGACGGCCGTCACCCAATCCTGCTAAATCCTCTAATCCCGTAAATCCTGCTTCTGACAGCCCACCGCGCGCCGCGCATCCCCGCAGTTGCATCCCCCACCGCCACCGCCCTATAATCGCCAGTTGGCGGTCGCGGAGGGGCACATCATCGCATCGGACCGCCGGAGGCTGTTCCTTGACCTATCTTGACCTGCATTGCCACTCCGTCGCGTCCGACGACTCCCGCGCCACCGTCGAACAATACCTCAAGTTCATCCAGGTGCACCGCAAGAAGGGCTACACCATCGACGGCATCGTCCTCACCGAGCACCGAAAGTTCGACTTCGATATCGACTACTCCCAGCTGGCCGACCAGTACGGCGTCCTGGTGCTCAAGGGCGCCGAGCTGGACACCTGCTTCGGGCACATGCTGGTCTACAACATAACCCGCGGCCTGGCCAAGGACATCGACTTCGGCGACGTCAAGATGGACGGCCGGGAGCTCATCAAGGCCGCCCGCCACCACGGCGGCTACGTCGTCCCCGCCCACCCGGGCCGCTTCGGCATCGGCCTCGTCGAGTACATGGCGCAGGGCGAGGTCTTCGAGGACGTGTCCATCGTCGAGCGGGTCAACGCCGGCAGCAAGCCCGAGGAGAACGAGCGCGCCGAGGAGCTGTGCCAGCGTACCGGCTACCTGGGCATCGCCGGCAGCGACGCCCACCTGGCCAGCCACATCGGCCGCGCCGTCACCGAGTTCAAGGCTAACGTCCGCACCGAGCCCGAGCTGGTCGAGGCCCTCATCTCCGGCGAGTTCCGACCCGTCTACATCCAGGAAACCGCCGCCGCGCCGGTTGCCTGACCCGCCATACAAATCTTCAGGAGCATCACGCGTACCCGATTTGTCATTGCGAGAATTGCTGTCAGGCATTCGTGGCAATCTCGTGGCAGTATTGACCCGCCGCCCGCAACGACCTGGTTACGCTGACGAGATTGCCGTGCTTCGCTCGCAATGACAGGTTGCGTCAGCCGGTACAACTGAGCTTCGGGAGCACGCATCAGGAGCGCCAAACATGCCCACCCAGATCGACTACGCATACGACCACTCCCTGTACGGCGTGGAGCACGAGTCCGGCCCCTTCGACGTCACCCGGGAGATTGTCGACGTCTACACCCGCAGCATCGGCGACGATAACCCCATCTTCACCGACGCCTCTGCCGCCCGCGCCGCCGGCTACGCCGACCAGGTTGCGCCGCCGACCCTGTGCGCCCTCTTCGAGCGCGGCGAGCTGCCCGACATCAAGCTGCAGTTCGGGCGTCGCCAGTTCCACGGCGGGCAGCGCGTCGAGCCTCGCGCGCCCATAGTCGTCGGCGACCGGCTCACCGCGTCGTCGCACCTGAAGGACGTGTACACCAAGACCGGCCGCTCCGGCACCATGGTGCACGTCGTCTGGGAGACCACCTTCAGCAACCAGGACGGTGTCGTGGTCGCCGATGTGCAGCGCTCCCAGGTGGTCCGGGAGTGATTGCGCCATGACCGGATCCGCCAAACTCTACTTTGAGGACATCGAGCTGGGCGACGAGATCGGCCCGGCCATCATCTCCGTCGGTGACGACCAGGTGGTGGACTTCTGCTCCCTGTGGGGCAACCCCGCGCCCAACCGCTTCACCGACCAGGCCGAGGCCGAGAAGATCGGCCTCGACGGTCCCATCGTCCCCGGCATCATGACCATGGCCCTGGTTTCCCGCGTGGTCACCGACTGGGCCGGCGCCGGAACCATGGCCGACCTGGACCTGGTCTTCCGCGGCACCGTCCCGCACAACCAGCCGCTGTACGTTGGCATCCAGGTCAGCGACACCGAGCAGGACGACGACGGCAACCACGTCCAGTGTGACATCACCATGACCGGCCCCGTGCCGGACCGCCCCTACGTCATAGGCACCGCAAGACTGAACCTGCCGTCCCGCGACTGACCCGCAAGCGGGAATGGCATCTCGTCGCGGGAACGTGGCCCGGCACAGCGGCGGCCATCGGTCGATTCCCCTGATACACTTTGCCACTGCCTTGATGGCTGTGGTAGATTTCATAGTGTTCCATGCTGTGGCGGTCGGGTTGACCGTCGCCATCTACTTCGGCATTCCACAACTTGACGACGCCATCGGCCGAAGCGCCGCAAGTTGGAACTGGCTGGGGATATTCAAGATAGTAGGCCCCACCGTAACCGTACCTGGAGGTGCCGTAACCGTGCTATCCGCCTACTTTTACGCTCGTCGGATTCAGGAAGCCGAGAGACGCGAGCAGGAAGCAGAGCAGCAGCGCCAGGAGGAGGCTCGTCTCCGCCAGGACGCTGAACGCGAACGGCAAGAAGCCGAGCAGCAGCGCCAGGAGGAAGCTCGCGGGCGTCGGGAAGCCGAGGCCCAGGTGCAGACCCTCAAAGCGCAGCTGGAGCAAGCAGTCCCACCCCGCCGTCGCAACCGCCGCCGGCTGCGCGACGGCTCGTCGCGGAGCGGCCAGTAATCATGCTTACCGCCTATATGTTCCATAGGTGGGCGCTGCAGGATGAGCAGCGAAGCCGGGAACGCGAGTGTGAGCGGCGGGAAGCCCAGCGCAGCCTCGAAGAACTCACCATCCAAAGACTCGTCGCGGAACGCCAGTTGCACGACGCCAAGCGGTTGCGCTACGAAGCTGAATACAAACTGCTGGCCCTGAAAAACCAACGCCGCCGCAACCGCCGCCGGCGCGCCCTCCGCTAACGGACGCCAAACGCCATGCTCACCAAGCTCCGCCAGATCGCCATGATGGTCAACGACCTGCCCGAGGGCATCGACCTGTACGGCCGCATCCTCGGCATGCAGCCCTGTCGCACCGGCGCGCTGCCGCAGTTCGGTCTGGACAACGCCGTGCTGCCGGCCGGCAACGGCACCTTCGTTGAACTCCTCGCTCCGACGGACGACAACTCGGCCGGCGCCCGCTTCCTGCAGCGCCGCGGCGAGGCCCCGTATCTGATGATCTTCGAGACCGATCAGTACGACCGGCTCATCCCCCACCTGCGCGACCTGGGCGTCCGCATCACCGGCGAGACCGAACATGAAGGCAGCCGCTCGGCTTTCGTCCACCCCGCGTCCTGCAACGGCGCCTTCCTGGAGATCATCGAGGTCACCGACCCGGCCAACCCCTGGCCCGCCGCCGGGCCCGACTGGCAATCCTCGGATCACCGGCCCGGCACCGTGCAGCTGCGCCAGATGGCCGTCATCGTCAAGGACCTCGACGCCGCCATCGCACACTGGAGCCGGATGTTCGATATCCAGCCCACCCGCCGGTTCGAGATCAGCTTCACCGACCTCGAGATCGCTGTCCTGCCGCTCACCGGCGGCGATACCTTCATCGAGCTGGCCCAACCCACCAGCGCCGATTCCCCCTCCGGCCGGTTCCTGGCCCGCTACGGCGAGGGCCTCTACCTGACCATCTACGAGATTGCCGACTCCCTGGCCACCGACGCCTACCTGCAGACCCAGGACATCCGGTTCACCACGTCCCGCCGCACCGACAACTACGTCAACCTGGGCTTCAACAGCATCTGGCTGCACCCGGCCACCTTCAAGGGCGCGTTCACGCAGCTGTCCCAGGTGCTGGACGCCGAGAACCCCTGGCCTCCCGCCGGCGACGACTGGTTCCGCGCCTAGCATCATGCGACAGTCGTCCACACACGACCACGCGGGGCCTGTCCCAGCCGAACACGACCACATTCATGCTCCGGCAGGAGAGACCCACAACCACGCCGAGCACAGCCATACCCACTCGCGGGACGGGCAGACTCACACCCACTCCGGCGCCACTCCGCAGGTGGTGTGCTTCGAGCAGGTCAGCGTGAGCTACGGGCCGATCCGCGCCCTGGACAACGTGTCCTTCTCCGTGGAGTGCGGCAGCCTGTCGGGCGTGGTGGGGCCCAACGGCGGCGGGAAATCCTCCCTGCTCAAGGCCGTGGTCGGTCTCGTCCCCCTCGACACCGGCCACGTCCTCGTCCAGGGCCGGCCCAGTTCCGACATGCGCAAGCACATCGGGTTCGTGCCCCAGTTGGAGCAGGTGGAATGGGACTTCCCCGTAACCGTCTGGGACGTGGCCATGATGGGCCTGACCTCCCAGCGCGGCCTGTTCCGCGGGCACAGTCGCGCCAACCGCGAGGCCGCCGCCGAGGCCCTGTCCACCGTGGACCTTATCGACCTGCGCCGCCGCAACATCGGCGAGCTCTCCGGAGGCCAACGCCGCCGGGCCCTCCTCGCCCGGGCCATAGCCTCCAGACCGTCCGTGCTCCTGCTCGACGAGCCCATGAGCGGCCTTGACCCCACCTCCCAGCATCGCTTTCTCGATATCATCGACCGGCTGCGCGAGCAGGACGTCACCGTGATCATGAGCACTCACGACCTCACCTGCGTGTCCGCCCGCGCCAGCGACGTGGCGCTGGTCAACCGCCGGCTGATCGCCTACGGCCCTCCGGAGGAGGTGCTCCTGGAGTCGGTTCTGGCCGAGGCATTCGGCCACCAACTGGTCGTCCACTCCACCGGCGGCGCCTACGCCCTGCATCACCACGACCACCAGGTCAACTGGCCCGGCCGCCAGTAGCGTAGTTTCCGAACTGCAATCTTGCTGCCTGTGCGGAGGTGACCGGCCCGGGCTGATTACTGACGCCCCGCCCGGCTGACCATGTCCCTTGCGGTCTTCTACGTCAGCACGCTCATCTGGGCGTTCTTGTGCGTCCTGGTAGCCATCGTTGCCGGTGCTGCGGCCGGCAACCGAACCAGCCACTGGAAGCGCGCGCTGGTCGGCCTGCTGGTCGGAGCGGCGTTCGGGATTATCATCGGCGCCCTGACCAGCTTTGTTGGCTCGGTGACTTTCCTCCTGCTTACCCTGTTGCCCGCTCCACTCAACCGTCTGGCCGCATACTGCGCCGGTATTCTCCTCAGCGTCGCGGCGGCAGCCTTTACCGGACTGGCAGTTGGCCTGTTGGAGGCGCGGTTGGTGCCCGTCGTGCGCCGGTGCGTCATCGTTGGGGTCGCATTCGGACTGGTCTTGGGCATTGCCAACGCGGCGGTGACGCCGGTCTGGGCAAATGCCCTTATCCCCGCGTTGGAGGCCGTGGGCATCGGTCGCGTGTCTGCCGTGTGGTTCGGAGCGGCGACCATGGCCAGCGGAGTGATAGTTGACCTCGCGCTCACCGTCGTCGCCTTCCGCATCGTCCGCCGCAGGTGGGGCGTGGCAATGGCACGAAGCAATTAGGTTTTCCTGTCGGGAGCGCGTCGTTCCTGCGAAAGCAGGAACCCAGGAACCCATCGCAACTGCAAACGTGGATCGCGACGGGGCTTTCCGGCCAATCCTGTCTATCCTGTGCATCGATGTAAGTTTCCTGTTCCACCCAAAGCGGGTGCGCGCCAGGTGCCATTGCGCCTGCGACCACAACCGGAACCTGTTAAGATGTTACGCGCCATTTTGCGAAATCCACCCTGAGCATCCGACCCAACCTGAGCATCCGGGAAACAGGAGAAACACCATGTACGACCTCAACGGCAAGACAGCCCTCGTCACCGGCGCCGGCGGCCGCCACGGCATTGGCCGCGCCATCGCCACTCGCCTCGCATCTGAGGGCGCCGACGTCGTGGTAACCGACGTCGAGGCCTCCCTGGATGCCATCCGCACCGAGGACCGCATGGACGGCTGGCAGGGTCTGCCCAGCGTGGTCCAGGAGATCCAGGCCATGGGTCGCCGCAGCGCCGGCCTGTATTACGACGTTGCCGACAGCGCGCAGGTCGACGCCATGGTGTCGGATACCCTCGGCGAGTTCGGCAAGATCGACATCCTGGTCAACAACGCCGGATCCCGACCGGGTCGGGACCGGGTGCTCATCGTGGAGCTTGAGGAGGACGCCTTCGACGAGGTCATGCGCGTCAACGTCCGCGGCACCTACCTGGTCAGCCGCGCCGTCTGCCGGCACATGGTGGACCGGGGCGGCCCGGGCAAGATCATCAACATATCCTCCGGCGCCGGCAAGCGGGGCATCGCCCGCTACGGGGCCTACTGCGCCAGCAAGTTCGCGGTCATCGGGTTCACCCAGTCCCTGGCCCAGGAGATGGCGCCCTACCACGTCAACGTCAACGCCATCTGCCCCGGCCTGGTCGACACCGAGCGCGTGGACTTCATCGCCGCCGCCCTCGCTCCCGAGGGAACCTCAGGCGAGGAGCACCGCGCCCTGATGGTCCGCGAGCGCGAGATGCGCGTGCCGTTGGGTCGAATCGCCCAGGGCGACGACATCGCGCGCATGGCTGCCTTCCTCTCCTCCGCCGAGTCCGACTACATGACCGGCCTCAGCATCAGCGTCTCCGGCGGCTCCGAGATGAGCTAGCCGGAGACCCCCGCCCGCTATAATAGTGGACGAGGGTGCCTACATGAACACTAAAGCCGACAAAGTAGCCGGGATCGCTCTTGGCGTCATATTTTTCGCAATGGGGATCGCGTCGTTGTTCATGTTGCCGTCCGACTGGAGCTGGTACCAGAACGTGATGTTCGGGATAGCTATATTCGGTTGCAGTGTTGGGTGCTTTGCCGCGGTGTTTTTCGGGGTTCCCGGCTCTGGGAAGTAGGCGCAGCCTGATGTTGTCCCTGATCCGAGCGAGAGAATGGGTGGCGGCCGTCACATTTGGCCTCATCCTTTTGGTGATTGTGCCTCTGGCGGCCGTCGGCTTTTCGCTCGACGGCATCGTTATGTTCTTGCTCTGTATAGCCGTCTTGTCCGGGAGTTTCTTCGGTGAATGGCGAGATACCTGGAACACTGAGCGAGAGTTCAGCTTGGCAAGGGTATTCTTCCGCACTTTCGAGTGGCTCAGCCTTGCCGTCGCGGGCTACATCGTCCTTTCAGTTATTAGCAGCAATGCTTTTGCATCTACATAGCAACATGGAGCAATATTCACAGTATGCCCATTGACCGAGAACAGGTAGAACACATCGCCGCCCTGGCCCGCATCGCCCTCACCGACGCGGAGAAGGAAGCCTTCGCCCGCCAGCTTTCCGACATCCTCGACCAGTTCGAGGCGTTGCAGTCACTCGACACCGCCGGCGTCGAACCCACCGCACACGTCGCCGGCCTGGACACCGTGCTCCGCGACGATGAGGCCGGCGATAGCCTGGACGCCGAGGACACGCTGCGCAACGCCCCCCGTCGGCGCGGCGATTTCTTCCAGGTACGCGCCGTGTTGGATGAATAACGCCGTGAGTACACCGACCGCCAGCGAGCTCTGGCAACTTTCCGTCGCCGCGGCATCCCGCCTCCTTGCCCGGCGCGAAATCAGCAGCGCCGAACTCACCGACGCCTGCCTGCAACGCATCGAGGCGGTGGACGATCGTATCTCCGCCTACATCACCGTCACCGGCGACCTCGCGCGTCAGCAGGCCGCCGACGCCGACCGCCGTATCGCAGCGGGAGACGCTACGCCCCTCACCGGCATCCCCATGCAGATCAAGGACCTGCTCTGCACCAACGGCATTCCCACCACCTGCGCCTCCGAGATGCTGGCCGAGTACGTCCCCGTCTACGACGCCACCGCCGTGGCCGGCCTGCGTGAGCAGGGCGCAGTCCTGCTGGGCAAGGGCAACATGGATGAGTTCGGCATGGGCTCCTCCACCGAGAACTCCGCCTTCTTTTCCACCCGCAACCCCTGGGACACCGGGCGCGTTCCCGGCGGCAGCAGCGGCGGCTCGGCGGCGGCCGTGGCAGCCGGCGCCGCCCCCTTCGCTCTGGGCACCGACACCGGCGGCAGCATCCGCCAGCCGGCGTCCTTCTGCGGCGTCACTGGCCTGAAGCCCACCTACGGGCGGGTCAGCCGCTACGGCCTGGTGGCCTACGCTTCCTCGCTGGACCAGGTCGGTCCCATCGCCCGCGATGCCGCCGACTGCGCCCTCATCCTGCAGGCCATCGCCGGCCACGACCCCCGGGACGCCACCTCGCTGCCTGACCCGGTGCCCGACTACTCCTCCGCGCTCACCGGCGATATCGCCGGCCTGCGCCTCGGCGTGCCCAGCGAGTACTTCGCCGAGGGCCCGGGGTCCGATGGAATGGATGATGGCGTCCGCGCCGCCGTGACTACCGCCATCGACCAGCTGGCCGCCCTGGGCGCCGAGGTCCGCGAGGTCTCCCTGCCCACCACCGAGTACGCCCTGGCCTGCTACTACATCATCGCTCCGTCCGAGTGCTCCGCCAATCTCGCCCGCTACGATGGTGTGAAATACGGCTACTCCCACCAGGGCGACGGCGACATGTGGGAGGCCATGGAGCGCACCCGCCAGCACGGCTTCGGCCCCGAGGTCAAACGCCGCATCATGCTGGGCGCCTTCGCCCTGTCCTCCGGCTACTACGATGCCTACTACCACAAGGCCCAGCAGGTGCGCACCCTCATCCGCCAGGACTTCGCCCGCGTCTTCGAGGAAGTCGACGCCCTGGCCGCTCCCGTCTCCCCGGTTGTAGCATTCCCAATCGGCGAACGCACCGACGACCCCGTCCGCATGTACCTCGTCGACGTCTACACCCTCCCCGTCAACATGGCCGGCCTCCCCGCCATGTCCGTCCCCTGCGGATTCAGCGAGGGTCTGCCGGTGGGGTTGCAACTGATCGGCCCCCACCTGTCGGAGGGCCGCCTGCTGAACATCGCCCACACCTACCAGCAGGCAACGGAGTGGCACCGGGCGCGTCCAGAAGTCTAACCTCGCGCGGCCGGCCATCCCCCGCCGGGGCCGGTGGTCCCTGCTTGGAATGTTAATTGCACCGTAATTGCGACAAATGCGACATTAATTGCACCGCAATTGCACCGCAATTGCACCATAAATGGCGATTCAGGCCAGCTGCCATCTGAAAGCACGGCCCTGGCCGGATGTGGTTACAAGGTTTAACTCTTTTAAAGTTGACAGGTCGCGTTGTACTTGCCGTCGTGTAGCGTCCTCCGCAAGATAAGCGAGTATCTCCCGCAACGCCAACCCTGTGCTGGATTCGTTCAGCAACGCAAGTATGCCTCTCTGCCGCTCGGTAAGGTCATGCTCCACCCGAAGTGGTGGCACATAGCGGCTGGGGCGGAAGCGGACGGTAACGGAGTCGAAGCCGTCTTCAATTTCCGGGTGGGGCAGGCCGGCGGCGGTGGTTAGCTGCGCCATCTTAATCGTTCCCCGTCCCCACTGTTCAATGATCCCACGCCGGTAGAACGCATTGGCAATCAGCGGATTCCAAGGCCGCGATTCGTGGGATAGGAAAAGCAATTCCGGCGTCAGACCGAAGTGCAGTGTGCCGATTGAGGTAATTTCTAGGCGGTCGTCGTAAATGCCAACGCCCACCGATCCACCGCCGCTCGTGTAATCGCGGTGGCAAAAGGCGTTGGCTAAAGCTTCGCGCAGCGCCAACGGTGGGTACAAAGGCTCGTCCTGACGCACGAAAGAAGATTGCACAATGCGCCCCGCTATGGGCAGATGCTCCTGTATAAAACGTTCCGCTTGGGTTAGCAGCGTAAAGGCGTTGCCGCGGAATTGCCGGTTGTCAAGAAACTCCGTACGGTCAATACCTTGGAAACGGGCAACTCTCAATAGACACTGCGTCCACTCGGCTGCGACGCGCCGGTTGTTTCCGAACAACGCGACGGCAGCCCGCAGCAATGCGCCGTCCTTGATTAGGCCCATGCCCAACAGTAAATCCTCAGGATCGGTAGTCCCGGGATCGCCTCTGCTCATCCTGATCGATTCGACGACTGTACGACGGAGCTCGTCAAGGTCCAGATCGTCAATTGACCAGCCGACGGCCGGTTGGTTTTCCCAACGCTCCTCGTTGTGCATCCGTTCAAGCAAAGTTTGGCTATACTCTTCCTGCGTCATACGCCGGGTGGTATTGCCGACTCTGCGGTAAGGGATGTTTTTGTGGGCGTAAGGCCGCATTGCTCCACGGCTGACGCGTATCATCAGCACTGTTTTTCCATCTCCCAGGGGAACAGGGTCTATGGTGGGGAAAACGGGCGGGTCAATATTTTGCAACTCCGCCGCCACTCGCTCAATCGTGCCGTCGCCCACATCCTGGCCGACGACGGTTCCGTCCTCGGCAACGCCAATCAGCGCGACGCCCCCGCGATGATTCAGCATGGCGCAGATAGTTTTGGCGGCCTCGACCCGTTCGCCGGTGGTCTTTTTGAACTCCAGCGTTTCGGATTCTCCCTGTGCGACGAGGTTGGCAATTTCGGCGGATATCATCAGGGCTACGCTCCTTCGCTCGCCTGTGATCATTATACCCACCGGCGCCCAACGCAAGACTAACGCCTCCCCTATGCTAAAATCCGCCCCATAATCACTCCCCCCGGAGGCCCGCCATGCCTGCCCAACGCACCCGCATCAAAGACCTCCTCTCCGCCGAAACCTCCGGCGACATCACCGGCCCGGTCAACGTCAAGGGCTGGGTGAAGACAGTGCGGTCCTCCGGTGGCGTCGCTTTTGTGCAGATCAACGACGGCTCCACCCTGGCCGACCTCCAGATCGTCGTCGACGCCAACTGCCCCGACTACTCCCTGGTCAACGCGCTGACTACCGGCTGCAGCGTCAGCGCCGATGGCAACCTCCAGGACTCTCTCGGCCGCGGCCAGAAGTATGAGATCGCCGCCGCCAGCCTCGAGTTGCTGGGCGGCGCGGACCCGGAGGAATATCCCCTCCAGAAGAAGCGGCACACCCTGGAGTTCCTGCGCGAGTTGGCGCACCTGCGTCCGCGCACCAACACCTTCGGCGCCGTGGCCCGCGTCCGCAACGCCATGGCTTTCGGCATCCACAAGTTCTTCCAGGAGCGCGGCTTCCTCTATATCCAGACGCCCATCATCACGGCCAGCGACGCCGAGGGCGCCGGCGCCATGTTCCGCGCGACCACGTTGGACCTGAACCACCTGCCCCTGGCCGAGGGCAGGGTGGACAACGACGCGGACTTTTTCGGCCGCCCCGCCTTCCTCACCGTCAGCGGCCAGCTGGAGGCGGAAATCTTCGCCCAAGCCATGTCCGACGTCTACACCTTCGGGCCCACCTTCCGCGCCGAAAACTCCAACACGTCGCGCCACCTGGCCGAGTTCTGGATGGTCGAGCCCGAGGTCGCCTTCTGCGATCTCGACGGGCTGGCCCAATTGGCCGAGGACTTCCTGCGCAGCATCTTCGCCCACGTCCTGGAGACCTGCCCGGAGGACATGGCATTCTTCAACCGCTTCTACGACAAGGAGTTGATCCAGACGCTGGAGGACATCGCCAACTCCGACTTCGAGCGCATGACCTACACCGAGGCCGTCGCCGCCCTCCAGTCCTCCGGCGAGTCCTTCGAGTATCCCGTCGAGTGGGGTTCGGATCTGCAGTCCGAGCACGAGCGCTACCTGACTGAAAAGAAGGTCGGCCGGCCCGTCATCGTCACCGACTACCCCAGCGCCATCAAGGCCTTCTACATGCGCCTCAACACCACCGGCCCCGGCGACCCGGGTGAGACCGTCCGCGCCATGGACGTGCTGGTCCCCCGCATCGGCGAGATCATCGGCGGCAGCCAGCGCGAGGAGCGGCTCGACGTGCTGCAGCGCCGCATGGCCGAGGCCGGCCTCGACGATGCCCCCTACTGGTGGTACCTGGACCTGCGCCGCTACGGCACCGCCCCCCACGCCGGCTTCGGCCTGGGCTTCGAGCGCACCGTCCAGTTCGCCACCGGCATGCAGAACATCCGCGACATCATCGCCTTCCCTCGCACCCCCCGCAACGCCGAGTTCTGACGCGCGATCCTCCTGCGCTCGCAGGTGCGAATTGGCATGGATGCACAGGATGGATGGGATTGGGATCATTTGGCGGGGAACGGCAGAAACGGGATTTTCAGTATCTGGGGGTTATCGGGATTGCAGCCGCTTGGCGATGGAGATCTTCCAATCCTGAAAATCCCGGAAATCCTGATTCTGACCATCCCCTGCATCCCGCCTGTCCATGCCAATTCGTCCCTTCGCCCGCCGAGTGTCGGAATTTTCACCGCGGCCTAATATCAGCCAGCATGATAATTGACATCGCAATTTGCCGATGGTACTTTCTGGCCCAGAAACGAGTTGCAGCACCCATATTGCGCGGTAATTCGTAAACTAATGGCCGGGAGTAGTCACATGTCAAAACATAAACACGGTCGATTGGCGCGTTTCGCAATATTGGTACCCTTGGCTCTGGCGCTCGTCGCCGTCTGGGCCTGCGGCGGTAGCGCCGCCGAGCCCCAGCAGCCGGCCGCTGCGCCCGCAGCCACCGCAGCGCCGGCCGCGCCGGCCCAGGCAGCGGCCACCGCCGCGCCCGAACCCACGGCCATGCCGGCCATGGCCGAGGAGGACAGCTATCTCCACTTGGCAGTGACCCCGTTGCCCCAGGACACCTTCTTCCCCTGGCTCGCCACCAGCAGCGGCCAGCTCGTCTTCCGGCCCATGTGGGAGAACATCACCACCATCTCCCCAGATACCGGCGTCTCCACCATCCTGCCCCAGCTGGCGCGGGAGTGGGAGATGAGCCCCGACGCCAGCCAGTACACATTCCATCTCCAGGAAGGCGTCGAGATGCATCACGGCTGGGGCGAATTCACCGTCAAGGACGTGGTTCTCACCATCGACCAGCAGATGTCCGACCCATTGGCCGGTTGCAAGGGCCCCCTGTCGCGGTTCATGGGCTTCGACTCCATGACCGAGATGGTCGACGCCGGCAAGATGGAGATCATCGACGACTACACCTTCCGGATGGACCTCGCGCAGCCCCAGGTGGACGTGGCTGACTGGTGGTTCAACATCCTGGTGATTCCCTGCGCCGCCGTGCGCAGTTCCGCCCAGTACGCTGAAGAAGGCGACTCCATGTTCGAGACCGGGCCCGCGGGAACCGGCGCCTTCCAGTTCGTGAACCGCGAGCTCAAGGAGTACACCGAGTACGAGGCGGTGCCCTACGACCACTGGCGGGTGAACCCCGAGTTTAAGCGCCTGCGCATCAGCACCACGCCCGAGGACCTGACCCGCCTGGCCATGCTGCTCACCGGCGAGGCCAACATGGTCGACGTGCCCAAGGTGCTGCACCAGCAGGCGGTCGACGAGGGCATGGAGGTCTTCGAGAGCCCGCTCCCGTCCGTCGGCCTTTCGCTCTTCCCGCTGGGCCAGTACTACGTCAGCGAGGTCAACTGGAACCCCGACACCGAGCCGTGGAACGCCCCCGGGGAAACGGGCAACAAGGTCAGGGAGGCGCTGAACCGCGCCATCAACCGCGAGCAGATCATCAACGAGCTGTTCAAGGGCCGTGGGGAGCCCATGTACAACACCATCTTCCACCAGTCCCTGGAGGGTTGGAACCCCCGCTGGGAGGAGGAGTTCGACGAGCGGTACGGCTACGATCTGGAGCGGGCCAAGCAACTCCTGGACGAGGCCGGCTACCCCGGCGACAACGGCCAGAACCGTTTCTACATGGAGGTCTACCAGACCAGCCTGCCCGGCCTGCCCGAGACCATCGAGGTGGCGCAGACCGTCGCCCAATCCTTCGAGGATATCGGCATCGACGTGAAGCTGGTGGAGGTCGAGTTCGCCCGCGCCCTGGACGCATTCCGCGACCAGCACGACGCCCACTTCATCCTCCCCGCGCGCCAGACCATCCGGCAGATCAACGCCAACACGCGCATCTACTACTACACCGGGCCCATTGATCCTGAGCTGGGGCGGCCCACCGGTGGCGTCCTGTACATGGAGGGCCAACTGTACGACGACACCTACGAAAAGTTGCTGGTGGAAACCGACCCCCAGGTGCGCCACGAGCTCGTCCAGAAAATGGGCGACGACATTTACGACACCTACCGGACCATCCCCGTCGTGAACATCCGCTCAACGCTGGTGGCCAACCCCGAAGAGGTGGCCGAGTACAAGTTCGGCAGCCTCACCGGCGTCTTCGGCCACCTGGAGTACGCCAAGCGCGCCAAGTAGCGGATCCCGATCCACTCCGGCCCTGCGACATACGGGGGCGTTGCCAAGGCGACGCTCCCGTATGTTTCGGATCTGATTGCATACCGCCCAATGGATTACGAAATGTGCATATAAAATACGATTTAACGGTCAATTCAGATACCATATTATGTGTTATATCTTGCAAACGTAATTGGATGTTATGACCAGAGATATATCTGATAAATTGATAATTGACATCACAATATACCGGTGATACTGTCTGCCGGGAAATGAAACGGCCTCAATTTTAAGGGAGGCCTTTTCTAACCGAATGGCAGGAGGTCACCATATGGCAAATATTCGTACGGCTCGCTTACCGCGCATCGCTGGTGCATTTGTGCTGCTGTTATCCCTGGCGGCCATCTGGGCCTGCGGAGGTTCCGAGGCCCCGGCACAACAGGCGGCCGCTCCCGCTGCAACCGCGGCGCCGGCAGCGCCCGCTCAGGCTGCAGCCACCGCGGCCCCCGAGCCCACTGCCATGCCGGCCATGGCCGACGAGGATAGCTATCTCCACCTGGCCGTCACGCCGCTGCCCCAGGACACCTTCTACCCCTGGCTGGCCACCAGCAGCGGACACCTTCCCTTCCGGCCCATGTGGGAGAACCTGACCACCATCTCGCCCGAGACCGGCGTCTCCACCATCCTGCCTCAACTGGCCAGAGCCTGGGACGTCAGCCCCGACGCCGGCGAGTACACCTTCTACTTGCAGGAAGGCGTCCAGATGCACAACGGCTGGGGCGAGTTCACGGTCAAGGACGTGGTTCTCACCATTGACCAGCAGATGTCCGACCCGCTGGCCGGCTGCAAGTCTCCCCTCAAGCGGTTCATGGGCACTGACTCCATGACCGAGATGATCGACTCCGGCGCCGCTGAGATCATCGACGACTACACCTTCAAGATGACCCTGGCCCAGCCCCAGGTGGACGTCGCCGACTGGTGGTTCAACATCCTGGTCGTCCCCTGCGCCGCCGTCCGCAGCGCCGCCCAGTACGAGGCCGAGGGCGACGCCATGTTTGAGACCGCACCCTCCGGCACCGGCGGCTACCAGTTCGTCGATCGCGAACTGAAGGAGTACACCGAGTACGAGGCCGTCCCCTACGACCACTGGCGCGTCAACCCCGAGTTCAAGCGCATGCGCATCACCACCGCGCCCGAGGACCTGACCCGCCTGGCCATGCTGCTCACCGGCGAGGCCAACATGGTCGACATCCCCAAGGTGCTGCACCAGCAGGCCATCGACGAGGGCATGGAAGTCTTCGAGAGCCCGTTGCCCTCGGTGGGACTCACCATCCTGCCCCTGGGCCAGTACTACAAGAGCGAGGTGAACTGGAACCCCGACACCGAGCCCTGGAACGCCCCCGGCGAAACCGGCAACCTGGTCCGCGAGGCCTTGAACCGCGCCATCAACCGCGAGCAGATCATCAACGAGCTGTTCAAGGGTCGCGGCGAGCCGATGTACAACACCATCTTCCACGACACCCTCGAGGGCTGGAGCCCGCGGTGGGCCGAGGAGTTTGACGAGAAGTACGGCTACGATCCGGAACGGGCCAAGGAGCTGCTGGACGAGGCCGGCTTCCCTGGCGACAACGGCCAGAACCGCTTCTCCATGGAGGTCTACCAGTCCAGCCTGCCCGGCCTGCCCGAGACCATCGAGGTTTCGCAGACGGTAGCCCAGTCCTTCCAGGACATCGGCATCGACGCCAAGCTGGTTGAGGTGGAGTTCGCCCGCGCGCTGGACGCCTTCCGCGACCGCCACGACGCCCACTTCATCCTCCCGGTCCGCCAGACCATCCGGCAGATCAACGCCAACGCGCGGATCTACTACTACACGGGCGAGACCAACCCGGAGACCGGCCTTCCCAACGGCGGCGTGCTGTACATGGAGGACCAGTTGTATGACGACACCTACGAGCAGCTCCTGATCGAGACCGACCCGCAGGTGCGCAACGATATCATCATGAAAATGGGCGACGACATCTACGACACGTACCGGACCATCCCCATCGTCAACATCCGCTCGACGCTGGTGGTGAACCCGGAGGAGGTTCTGGAGTACAAGTTCGGCAGCCTCACCGGCGTTTTCGGACACCTGGAGTACGCCAAGCGGGCCAATTAGCCGTACCGCGACATTCGGCGACTCAACTCATGGGGGCGGTATCTAACCGCCCCCATATTCACGCGTATCCAGTTTCGCCCAAATTGTCATAGGACTTACGCACTTGAACCTGTCATTGCGAGCGCAGCGCGGCAATCTCGCCGGTGAAGGAGGTATTCTTCAGGTGACGGGATCGCCACGTGGTTCGACAAGCTCACCATGAGCGGCTGCGCTCCTCGCGGTGACAAATTGGGTACGGGTGAGACCCTCATACGTTTGACGCAATTGTTGACGCTATGGTACGTAAGCAACGATTAACATCGCTTCGGAGGCTTGAGTATGGCGTCAATTGATATGCAGCGCGTGCGACAGTTGTTGATTCCTCTGGGCTTGCTGCTCGGATTGGCCGCGATTGTGGCGTGTGGAGGTTCGGAGGCGCCCGCCCAGGAAGCAGCACAGCCCGCGGCCACCGCGGCGCCGGCCGCCGCGGCCCCGACCACCGCGCCGGCTGCCACACCCGAGCCTGCGGTCGCGGAGGTCGAAACCGCCCTGCACCTGGTGGTCACGCCACTGCCCCAGGATACGTATCTGCCCTGGCTGGCCACGAGTGGCGGACAACTGCCAATGCGTCCGATGTGGGAAAACCTGACGACGATCGACCCTGAAACCGGAGTGACCGACATCTATCCCCAGTTGGCGCGCGAGTGGGAAATCAGCGCCGACGCCAGGGAATACACCTTCCGTCTCCAAGAAGGCGTCGATTTTCATTTCGGCTGGGGCGAGTTCACGGTGCAGGACGTGATCCTCACCATTGACCAGCAGACCTCCGATCCGTTGGCCGGCTGCCGGGCGGCGATAACCCGGTTCATGGGCGCCGACTCGATGACCGAGATGATCGCCAACGGCGACATGGACGTGATTGACGACTACACCTTCACCATGCGCCTGGCGGAGCCGCAGGTGGACGTGGCATCGTGGTGGTTCAACATCCTGGTCATCCCGTGCGCCGCGGTACGCAGTTCGGCTCAGCACGCCGCCGAGGGCGACGCGATGTTCGAGACCGGGCCCGCCGGAACCGGAGCCTACCAATTCACGACCCGTACTCTCAAAGAAACTGCAGAGTTCGAGGCCGTGCCCTACGACCACTGGCGCGTCAACCCGGAGTTCAAACACCTGAAGATCACCTCATCCCCGGAGGACCTGACCCGCCTGGCGATGCTGCTCACCGGCGAGGCCAACATGGTGGACGTGCCCAAGGTGCTGCACCAGCAGGCCATCGACGAGGGCATGGAGGTGTTTGAAAGCCCCCTGCCTTCGGTGGGCCTGACCATCCTTCCCTTCGGCCAGTACTACGTTACCCAGGTGAACTGGAATCCTGATACCGAGCCGTGGACCGCGCCCGGGGAAACGGGAAACAAGGTTCGTGAGGCGCTCAACCGGGCCATTGATCGTGAGCAGATCATCAACGAACTTTTCAAGGGACGGGGCGAGCCGATGTACAACACCACCTTCCATCAGTCGCTGGAAGGCTGGAATCCGCGCTGGGAAGAGGAGTTTGAGGCGAAGTACGGCTATGATCCGGAACGCGCCAGGCAGTTGCTGGACGAGGCGGGCTTCCCGGGTGACAACGGCCAGAATAGGTTCTATATGGAGGTGTGGCAGAGCAGCCTGCCGGGCCTGCCCGAAACCATCGAGGTGGCGCAGACGGTGGCCCAGTCCTTCGAGGACATCGGCATTGATGTGAAGATAGTCGAAGTGGAGTTCGCCCGGGCCCTGGACGCCTTCCGCGATCAGCACGATGCCCACTTCATCCTGCCGGTGCGCCAGACCATACGCCAGATCAACGCCAACGCGCGGATCTATTACTACGCCGGCGGGGGCAAAACCAACGCAGCCGGCCTGCCTACGGGCGGCGTCGCTTACATCGAAAGCCCTCTGTACGACGAGACCTACCACAAGCTCCTGAAGGAGACCGATCCCGAGGAACGCCATCGCCTGGTGCAGAGGATGGGCGATGACATCTACGACACCTATCGCACCATACCGGTGGTCAACGTCCGGGCGACGCTGGTGGCGAACCCGGAGGAGGTGCTGGAGTACAAGTTCGGCAGTCTCACCGGCGTCTTCGGCCACCTGGAGTATGCCAAGCGGGCCAAGTAAGCCGGCCGCGACATTCGCCGACCTATTCGGGACGGAATTCGTAATTCCGTCCCCTTTTTGTTGTGCAATAATTCACAATCCTAATTGATGATAACGATTATTGACATCAAATGCCGGCTTTGGTACGTTTTATGTAATAATGATTATCGCGCTGCGCGCGATCCGACGACAAACGATGGAGGTGTGACGATGTCCGTTCATCGCATGGCTAAACCGTTGCGTACGATTCCACTGTTCCTGTTGTCCCTGGCCCTGCTTGCGGTGTGGGCGTGCGGCGAATCGGCTGCCCCTCCCGAGCAGAGCGCCGCACCCGCCCCGGCCACCGCGGCGCCGGCCAGCGCTGCCGCCACCGCGGTCCCCGAAGCGACCGCGGTACCGGCCATGGCCGAAAGCGAGACCATGCTCCACCTGGCCGTGACCCCACTGCCCCAGGACACCTTCTATCCCTGGCTCGCCACCAGCAGCGGCCACCTGGTTTTCCGCCCCATGTGGGAGAACCTCACCACCATGTCTCCCACAACCGGCGTCTCGGAGATCTATCCCCAGCTGGCTCGCGATTGGGAGATCAGCGCCGACGCCAGCGAGTACACCTTCTACCTGCAGGAGGGCGTGCAGTTCCACTTCGGGCAGGGCGAGTTCACGGTGAAGGACGTCATATTCACCGCGGACCAGCAGATGTCCGACCCGCTGGCCGGCTGCAAGGCCACCCTGAGCCGGTTCATGGGCGCTGACTCCATGACCGGGATGATGGAAAACGGCGACCTGGAGGTCATTGACGACTACACCTTCAAGATGAACCTCGCCCGTCCCCAGGTGGACGTGGCCTCCTGGTATTTCAACATCCTGCAGATCGGCTGCATGGCAGTGCGCAGCTCGGCGCAGTACGCCGCGGAAGGCGACGCCATGTTCGAGAGCGGCCCCGCCGGCACCGGCGCCTACCAGTTCGTCGAACGCAAGCTGAAGGAGTACACCCAGTACGAGGCCGTGCCCTACGACCACTGGCGGGTGAACCCCGAGTTCAAGCACATGCGCATCACCACCACGCCCGAGGACCTGACGCGGCTGGCCCTGCTCCTCACCGGCGAGGCCAACATGGTGGACGTGCCCAAGGTGTTGCACCAGCAGGCCCTTGACGAGGGCATGGAGATATTCGAAAGCCCCCTGCCCACCGTCGGCCTGACCATCATCCCCTTTGGCCAGTACTATGTCAGCGAGGTCAACTGGAATCCCGACACCGAACCGTGGGCCGCGCCAGGGGAAACCGGAGAATTGGTCCGGCAGGCCATGAACCGCGCCATCGACCGGGAACAGATTATCAACGAGCTGTTCAAGGGCCGCGGCGAGCCGATGTACAACACCATCTTCCACGACTCGCTGGAGGGCTGGAATCCCCGCTGGGAGGAGGAATTTGACGACAAGTACGGCTACGACCCCGAGCTGGCCCGGCAGCTCCTCGACCAGGCCGGCTATCCCGGCGACAACGGCAACAACCGTTTCAGCCTGGAGGTCTGGCAGTCCAGCCTGCCCGGGTTGCCCGAGACCATCGAGGTTTCCCAGACGGTGGCCCAGTCCTTTGAGGACATCGGCATCGACGTGAAGCTGGTGGAAGTGGAGTTCGCCCGCGCCATTGACGCCTTCCGCGACCGGCACGACGCCCACTTCATCCTGCCCGTCCGCCAGACCCTCCGTCCCATCACCGCCAACGCCCGCATCTACTATTACACCGGGGAGACCAGTCCCGACACCGGAATACCCACCGGCGGTGTGGCCTACATCGAGGCCCAACTCTACGACGATACCTACCACCGCCTGCTGGAAGAAACGGATCAACCAACACGGGAACAGCTGGCGCAGACGATGGGCGACGACATCTATGACACCTACCGCACCATCCCCATCGTCAACATCCGGTCCACCCTGGTCGCGGATCCCGAGGAAGTGTCCGAGTACATCTTCGGCAGCATCACCGGCGTCTTCGGCCACCTGGAATACGCCAAGGCGGCCAAGTAGGTAATCTCCAAATCCACAAGGCCCGAAACGGAACGGGGCGTCGGTGATCCGACGCCCCGGCTCTTTGCCTGGAAGCAATCAACAGTGGTACACTGACCCTGCCGGGAGGAGGGTTCCGACAGGGCCAGATGCCCAAGTGATGGGCGGGAGACGGGGCGTTACTGCCGCTAAAGTAACGCCCCGCTTTTCATGTCAGGGCAGGAGCGCATCGACGAGCGGATCTTCCCGGTCTCACCAAGCCACGTCCATGATTGGACGGGTGGCGATGTGGTCGATGGTGCAGTTGGCGTGGGCATTCGTTTCGTCGTTGGTGCGGTTGTGGATGCGTGGCTGCTGGTTACGCATATTAGTGCATACGAAAACTTTTGTCAAGGATATACTGACTACGAATGTTGTGGGCAAATAACTGGACCGGATTCCGCCACGGGAAGAGGCGCGGGCGCTGAATTCCGGTTCGACCGACCGTCGGCAGACGTCGTCGGACAGGTCGAATCCATTGTGAGCAACGGGCCGCGGCATGGCGTATCGGGCCGCACAGACCGGGATGTGCGGTACTTGGCGGACAAAAAGGGCCCAATCGCGTGCAAACCCAACGTTGACAGGAGAATTGTCGTTAGATAGACTGACGGCCGTTTTCAATTGGCATTCATTGCATGTCCATATGCGGCCTGAAAATGACCTTCGCTCAATCTGATCATCAAACGCAGGTAGCAGTCAGCGAAACGGTTACCGAGCACAAGGCCCTGAGACTGTCGGGCTTGCGCAAATCCTTTCGGGAGACGCAAGCCGTCGCCAACGTTGACCTTGACGTTCAATCTGGCGAGATCCTCTGCCTGCTGGGGCCCAGCGGTTGCGGCAAGACCACCACGCTGCGGTTGATCGCCGGGTTCGACGCGCCCGACGCCGGGACGATACAGATCGGCGGGCGCGTTGTATACGGGCCGGGAGTTAACGAGAGCCCGGAGAAGCGCCGCGTGGGCATGGTGTTCCAGGAGGGCGCTCTCTTCCCGCACCTCACCGTGGCGCAGAACATCGCCTTCGGACTGGGCCGGGCGAGACACCGCAAGGAGCAGGTGGCGTCGGCCCTGCGGCTGGTCGGCCTTGAGGGGTACGAGGCACGCTACCCGCACCAGCTCTCGGGAGGCCAGCAGCAGCGGGTCGCGCTGGCCCGAGCGCTGGCCCCGGAGCCCGACCTGATACTCATGGACGAACCGTTCTCCAGCCTGGACCGTGGTCTGCGCGAACAGTTGCGGGCCGAGGTTCGAGCCATATTGCGGGAGCGCGGCGCCACCGTGGTCTGCGTGACCCACGACCAGGAAGAGGCAATGCAGCTGGGCGACCGCGTGGTGGTGATGAACGAGGGCAGGATCGAACAGCTGGGGTCGCCCGAATCGATATTCCACAACCCGGACAATCGCTTCACCGCTGAGTTCTTTGGCACGGCCGACTTCCTGCCCGCCTGGCAGGACGGCGATTTCCTGGTCTGCGAGGTGGGAAGCATGCCCTGGCCGACCTTCTGGCCCTCTCCCTGGCCGGAGCACAAGGTCCTGCAGGTCATGGTGCGTCCCGACTGCATGGACATCATCCCGGATGACACCGGCGACAGCGTCGTCTCGGGACGGGAGTTCATGGGCGCGTTCCACATGTACGCCGTGGCGTTGGCGTCGGGGCAGCAGGTCCAGGTGATGAAGTCCCACGTGGAAAATGTCGAGCCCGGCTCACGCGTCCGCACCATCCTGCGCGAAGGCCACAAGCTCCTGCCCTTCGTGGACGGCCAGGCCTTCTTCGACGGGCCGGCATACGCGGCGGAACTGGACGGCGCGCCCGCGTAGGATCGGGCACACCCAGTTGGTTTGGAACGCCGCCCCAACCGGGCGGCGTTTTGGGTTTAGCGGCTCCGTTCCTCTCGAATATACCCGACTGAGGAGTCTAGATTGCCGCCCAACCGTTCGGCGATGCGCCGGCGGAGTTCGTCAGCGGCTTGCAGGATCCCGTCCGGCGATCGAGCCGGTAGGCAGGAAGCCGGTTTGACGCCGATGAAATGTGCTGTCTTCTTCATATTGGAACTAGAGTCTGGTCATCCCGGTTGATCGGTGTATCGGTTGAAAATGGCGTTAGGGTAGAGGAGGATTTCTCGAGGAGGCGGGGGAGATCCATACGCCGAGAACACGTCCGTAAGTCCCAAAACAGACCGCGTAAGGTGCCCCATCAAAAGTTGGCGAAACCGGTAGAACGCGTTATCGGGCTCTTTGTCGTTTAGTTGCAATATCAGCGGCTCACCGCGGTCGGTCATGAAAGTGGCGTCGAGGGGGTTGCCACTAGCCACAGAGTACCAGGCAGTTCCATGGCCCAACACGCACAGCATGGAGACCATTTGGTTGCGGTCCAACTGTGCGTTGATCGCCCCGAATCGTCTGGCTATATCTTCGAACGTCAATCCATCAGGCAAGCGTGTGGCGAATACCGTGGTATGAAGCGGATTCAGAACCGCTCCTGATCTGTCGAGGGAAGCCAAGTGCTGGTTCTCTGTTATGTGTCCATAGGGATTGACCGGACGATTTAGCCGAGAAATCGTCACCAATTTGTGCATGGCCGCGTCAATCTCCCTGAATCCCAAGGTCTGCTTGATTTCGGCGCAGGCATATATCGCTTCTATCGGAAAATGAACTCGGCGTGATTGAGAAGTTGCGCCAGGTTTGATAACCGAGAACCATTGATGATTGCGTATGATCATGTCGCAATCCCCGGCCGTGTTGCCAAACCGGTCATTCACCACACCAGCATCTACTGAGTACCGTTCTGGGAGCAGGTTGGATACTTCTTCCCGAACGATATCCTCCACACCCGGGCCCGAATCGAAGTTTTGGATGTTGAATTTGGTCTCTGCTATAGCCCGGGCCACGATTCTTGCTTGGGCAACTTGGCAAGTCAACATCTCAACGTTTCGCAGTGTATCGCGGCTACCAAGTTGCGGTTGCCATAAACTAACGTCGGGGAGATTTTCGTCAGGGTTCATATCTGTGTCCCGGGGTCCTGCCAACTGTTGCAAATGCCGGATTCAGTATACCCTGTGCCTCTCGAATATCCGATAAAGAACGAACCGGAGACGACCAACGTTGTTCATCAGCGAGCCGAGTCGAGATATGAACCACATAAGAGCCATCTTCTTCGACGGGGACGATACCCTGTGGGACTTCCGCGACGCCATGAGGGCCGCGCTGGGGGAGACGCTGCTTGTGCTCCGTCGTATCGTGGACAACGAGGCGGCGGACGCGCTCACCGTTGAGAGGATGATGGACATACGGGAGGTCGTCGCCGCCGAGATGAGCGAAACCACGACCCCGGTGGAAACCATCCGTCTCGTGTCCCTGTCCCGCACGCTGGCGGAAGTCGGACACCCCAGCGAGGATGACGCTCGGCGGCTGTTCGAGGTGTACAACGCGGCCCGGTTCGCGGCCACCCGGCCGTTTACCGGCGTGCGCGATCTCCTGATCGACCTCAGGGGTCGTTACCAGCTGGGCGTGGTGTCCAACGGGAACACCAACCCGGATCGGGTGGGTCTCGGCGGTATCTTCAGCTTTGCCGTACTGGCCCAGGATTGCGGCCTGACCAAGCCCGACCCGCGCATCTTCGATCTGGCCCTGAGCAAGTGCGGTCGCGGGCCGGAGCATGTTATTCACGTGGGCGATTCGCTGCAGAGCGACGTGCAGGGCGCCAACGGGTGCGGCATTCGCAGCGTGTGGCTCAACATGGATGGCGCGACCAACGACACCGGCATCGTGCCGGACCACGAGATCGGCGACCTGCGGGAGCTGCTGGACATCCTGTAACGCCCCGGCCGGCCATGAATTTGGGAGCCCCCTGTTGGAGAGGGCTCCCGTGAGAAGCGCGACCATAGGCCGCATGGAGAACGTGGATGCCGGCTACGGTTGCGCGATCTCCTCCGCTTCTTCCACCCTGGTCAGCGACACCGTGTAATCGCCGTTGTTGCCGCTGCTCTGGTACGGGGTGCCGACAGCGAAGAAGTGCGTGTCGGGGGTGAAGTAATCCACGAAAACCTCCACCGGGGCCTTGTAGGAAAGATAATCGCCTCCTCCGTTCGCGTACCAAATCGCCCAAAGACCAACGCTGGTCGGTCCATCCACCATCTCGAGGCGATAGGTGCCCGCCTCCGTTATCTCGAAGCGGAACACGTCCTTGTCGTCCGCTGACTCGATACCCCACCTCGGCACGGCGTGGTCGGCGGTCGTTTCTCCCCAGGACCAGGCATTGGGGTTCGTGGTATCACCCGGGGGCACGTCCGAGTTGATCCGAGCGGTGATGGACTCGCCGGGGCGCATTACAACGTCGGGGTGGGGTTTCTCATCGTCCGCGTGGTCGTCCTGCCGCACGGAGATGGTGTAGTGGCCCAGGTACCCGCGAGCCTGCGCACCGGACCCGACCGCGATGTAGTAGGTTCCATCCAACTCCGGCGTGAAGTAGCCCCGGGCCCAGTTGTAGATATAACCGCCCCCGTCTTTCTCCGCCATCACCTGCTCCCCCTGCTCGTTCACGATCTCAAGGATGCTGGGGTCGATCAGATGGTTGTCGACGTAGGGCGTGCCGTAGTCTTCTGCGATTTCCATCCTGCTTTCCACTTCGATGATGTATTGCTGGCCGCCGTTGGCCTCGAAGCTGAACCAGTCCCGGCCGCCGTCCTCCTTGGTGAGCTCGCCGTGCTGGGTCCAGAAGATATCGTTGTCTATGACGACGGAGCTCTCCACCCAGACCGGAGGGGCAGGATCCGGCTGCGGGGCGGGCGGGACCGGCGTCTGCGTTGGAGGGTCGATGATGGTCGGCTCCTCGACCTCAACCTGGAACACCCGGTGGGCCGGGTCGTCATCCAGGCCGTGGTAGAAACGGGTTATGGTGTCGTAATCCTCCGAGACTGGCCAGATGCCGATATCGCGATGCTGGCGATGATAGTAGAACCCGGTGGCACGCCCAAAGTTCAGGCCTTCCAGTATGATGCCTCCGTCCTCGACGCTGATGCCGTCGGTATCGACATCGTCGGACCGTACGGTGTAGCCGAAGACCAGGGCGTCGGCGCCATAGTTGCGCAGGAAGGGCGCGAAGCGGCGATTTTCGCCGACCTGCAGGTATATGCCGGCATAATCTGACTGCTGGCGCGTATCGGGATTGACGGTGGTCACGTCGCCGGTGAAGTGCGCGGTGATCTCGATGGTGTCTCCCGCGGTGTAGCCCACCTGTGGGCCTTCACGATCCTTCACCCTGGCGATCTCGTGCGGCTCCGAGGTGATCTCGAGCTTGTGGATGCCCACTCCGTCGTCGTCGGTGATGGTCATTTTGCATCGGCCGTCGGGTCCCTTGCTGACGCCGTTCAGGTACTCGACGATGAAAGTCTCGTCGATTTCGGGGTAGTTGTCCTCCAGGGTGTGGAAGGTGCGGCCCATGCGCCCCACCCTGGACTGGTACCCATTGCTGTACTGCCGCTCCTGGTGCAGGCGCTCGTAATCGGTCTCATCCGCCGTGACGGGATGGGTGTACCACCACACCTTGATGCTCTCGTGGGGCCAGTCGGAATCGTACTTCTTATCCACCCTGAGGCGGAAGTCGTCGCCCTCTTCCACATATTTTTGCAGGCAGACGATTTTGATCTAGGGCTCGTTGCCCACCGCGTGGGGAGCCGCGACCGCCACCCGGTTGTGGGGATAGAGTGAACCAACCAGGATGGCGAGCCCCAGGGCCCCGATCAGGGCTGCCAGCATGGAAATGTTTGCCGTCCGTGTGTTTCTGACCCCCAGTATCCTGAAGGCCCGTCGTATCGTTATCCTGAGCATCGGTATATCCTCCTTGGTTCCAGTTATTCCCGGCTGGTTGCCGTTACACGATGCGAGAGAAGGGACCCTGATCGCGCGCGTCATCGCTAAAATGGATAATATATATCGTTATATATGATGTTAAGTGTACGAGCGAAAGTGTGTACTGTCAATGCTGCAGGTGAAAAGCCGGCGCGTCTTTTCCGGCGCCACGCGCGCGGCGGCTTCGCTGTTGATCCCGCCTCGACAACCGCCGCTCATCCGGAAACCGGGCATGCGTTATAATCCCGACATATCTTGATCCGTCCCCGGAGGGAGGGGTAGTGCCGCGATCGCGTAGAACCGCCACCGAACCCAAGGCGCAAACTGAAGGACATGACGGCCCGGACCGACTGTCGCCGGTTACCGAGAACTACCTGCTGTCGCTGTACAAGATGTGGGAGGACTCGGAAACCCCGACGCTGACCCAGCTCACGGAGGCGCTGAGACAGTTGCCGCCCACCGAAGGCCTGGGCACCTCGGTGCCCTCGGTGGCCGGGATGCTGCGGCGAATGCAGAAGCAGGGTTTGGTGGACATCGGCAGCGACAAGCGCATTCGCATGACGACGCGAGGGACGAAGGAAGGCGAGAACATCGCGCGCCGGCACCGTTTGGCGGAGTGGCTCGTGGTGAGCCTGCTGGGCATGGAGCTGCACGAAGCCCACATCGAGGCGCACCAGTTGGAGCACGGCATGTCCGACGCGATGGAGGCCAAGCTCATGGAGCGGTTGGGCAACCCGACCCATTCGCCCTTCGGCTGGCCGATACCGGGCAGCGGGCCGACAACACCGCCGCCGGGCGCCGTCACCCTGGACAACGCGGCCAACGGGACGGCCTACGTGGTGGACCGGGTTCCGGAAGAGGATGCGGAGTTGCTGAAGTTCCTGGGCGCGGCGCGATTGGTGCCGGAACGCCGGATCACCCTCGTGGAAGGCATGCCCTACCTCGGGGTCATGCAGGTGGAGACGGAGGTCGACCGCATCTCCATCGGCTACAACGTGGCGCGGCAGATCGTGGTACGACCCGTGGGGGAAGACGAGGACGACTAGGCGTCCTCGCTGAGCGAGCGTCGCACCTCGGCCCAGCCCTCGGCCATGGAACGTTCGGGGAAGGCCGGCAGTTCCGGCTCGGGCAGCACCTTCACGGCTACGAGCACGGGTCCCTTACGGGCCATGATGTCCTCCAGACCGATCAGGAACTCTTCCAGGTTGTCGAACCGGCAGGCGTGCGCATAGCCGGCGCTGCGGGCCATGCCCTCGAAATCGACCCGGTCGAGCCCGCGAATGGGCATCCCGTCGGTGGAGCTGTGGTCGGCGTCCTCGAGAACGAAGTGGACGAAGTTGGCCGGCGAGGCCTCGCCGATGGTGGCCAGGCTGGCCAGGTCGGTGCGCAGGGTGGCGTCGCAGTCCAGCACGAGGATGCGGCGGTTGGGTTGGGCCATGGACAGCCCGAGCCCGACGGCGGGCGCGCGGTCCATGCAATCGGTGAGGTCGATATCCAGGTCGCGCCGCTCGGAAACGTTGTGCCAGTCGCGCAGGGCAGCGGAGGTCGACACCACCAGCGCATCCTGGCGGTGGTAGTTGATGGCGCGGGCAACTTCGCGAGAGGGGATCATTCCCCGTCTTCCGTGGGCGGATCCGGGTCGACGGCGCGTTCGGAGTCGCGTTGTGCTTCGGCGCGCCGGGAGGAAACCATGAGGTACAGCCCGGCGGGGATGAGCACGGCGCCGGGAACGGCCTTGAGCGCGTTCCCCTCCATGAAGCCCAGCCACAGCAGGTAGAAGCCGGCCACCACCACCGCCGACGCGAACAGGCGGCCAAAAATGCTGAAGGGGCGGAACTTGGGCATGGCTGGCCCGGTTGGCTCGTCAGGAGCCGACGGTCTCCGGCTGCGCCAGCGCCGGGGCCAGATGTATGGACGCCTGCCGCAGGTCCACCGCCACGATGTCCCATTCGCTCCCGTCGTCAAACCACTGCCGGTAGCTCACGAAGTCGCCGTTGTCCACCACGCGGTAGTCGGCGTCCGCGTTCGGCTTGTCGCCCAGGGTCAGCGTGTCGGTGTCGGCGTCGTAGCCTCGCTCCGCACTCAAGGGCAGGAACCAGCTGACGTTCAGTATGTCTATCCTTGCAACGTCCTCGCTGCCTACGTCCGCGAAGTTCAGGATAATGCCGAAATCGTCCCGTAGAGTGCCTCCGCTGCATCCTCCCCGGAACGCCTCTATTACCAAAGCATCATCTTCGGCATAGTACTTAACCCGCATCTCGTACCTCCAAGCCTCTGCAACGTCGCCTGAACCAGGGACGACCTTCCTCTCCAATTCGCTTGGCTACGGAGTTGTCAAAATGGGCCGTTATGATCTCCTGGTCATCCAGCGAGACCACAACTCGGAACATCTCGTTTCGGCTTGGGACGAATCCCCAATAGGTTATCGTTTCACGGCGCAGTCGTCCGTCCACACAAATTCCCCGAACAACCCAGTTCTCCAGGGTGTGTTGGATTCTGGGGACAGTAACGCCCGGGTTGGGTTCATAGCGCAAATGCCGGGTCAGCCATCTGGTGACGCCGCCCGCCGTGATGGTCTCCGGCAATTCGCGCTGGGATTCCAAAGCGCAGCCGGGACCCATGGGCGGGCGGGGCTGTCGGGTGGCCTAGTTGTCGCCGGTGAGGGCGGCGGTAACCTCCTCGTAGGCCTGCTGCGCGGTGCGGGAGCCGCGGACGCGGAACTGCACCGGCGTGTTCTCGATCTCGGGTTCCACGGCCAGGTGGATGAAGACCGGGCCCTCCGTGGCGAGCACTTCGCTGATGCCGGTGGTGAAGTCTTCCAGGTTGTCGAAGGAGAAGACCGCCGCATAGCCGGCGCCCCGGGCGAGTTCCTCCCAGTTGGTGACGCCCTCGGAACCGGGAATGGGCTGTCCGCCGGTGACGGCGTAGACACCGTTGTTGAAGAGGAAGTGGTAGAAGTTCTTGGGCGCCTTGGTGGAGGTGGTGACCAGCGCGCCCAGGTTCATCAGCAGGCTTCCGTCGCCGTCCAGCACCATCACCTTGCGCCCGGGCTGAGCCAGGGCGATGCCGAGGCCCACGTTGCTGGCCTTGCCCATGGCGCCGGATATCGGCAGGTCCAGGTTCTGGTTGGTCGTGACGGAGGGCAGGCCGAACCGGACGTTGCCCGCGTTCATGGTGGGGACGACGACGGCGTCTTCGCGGTTGGTGTCAATCAGGCGCACGGCATCGGTGTTGTTGATCATGGGACTTGCTCCTGGGATGTTGGCGCGGGGCGAACCCGCGGCGCGGTAGAAGGCGCCAAACAGGTAGATGTCAAATGGCTAGGAGCCGAACTCGGTGCCGATCAGGACGGCCACCGGGCGGCTCAGCCGCTGGGACTCTTCGTACGCGACGCTGATGCGGTCGGCATCGTCGTCCGTTTCGACGAGATAGTAGTTGATGCCCCAGGCGTGGAGGATGTGCTCGATGAACCGGCCCGCCGAGTCGGGCGTCGGTCCCCGCCGGGTCCAGCCACGATAGCCGACCAGCATGACCAGGGGCTGATTGAGGTCCAGGCACAGCCCGCGGATGGAGTCGCCGGCCTCGAAGATGCCGGTGTTCTGGATCAGCACGATGGGGTTCGCGCCGCCGACCCACAGGCCGGCCGCCACCGCCATCGTCTCGCCTTCGCGGCACACCGGAATCAGGTCCAGGGTGGGTTCCTCCATCATCATGTTGTAGAGGAAGTTGGTCTCGCTGTCGGGGAGCCAGACGACGTGGGAAATGTTGTTCTTCTTCAGCTCCGCAACCAGTGATTGCGGATGCAAGACGGAATCGTAGACTTCGGTGGTCATTCTGGAGGCTCCTTGAGAGATGCGCCGGGAAAGGCGTGATGGCAGTGCGTTTTAGTCCAAAGGGCATTATATGGGGTGGCATTTGGGGCGTCAACGAAAACCGTCGTAGCACCCGAGCGGTCGGCGTGGCCACCACCGCGCCGGCATCACCGTTGGCGTGCCCGTCTCCCCTCGCGGCGGCTGCGGAAGGCCCGAAAATTGGGGTCGCGGCGCGTTGCCGGCAGGCCGCGAAAGGGGCGTTGGGCGCCCGCGAATCTTGTTGACAGGCCAAATTGAATGTGATAATTTTCACCAGCCAAAAACGGCCTACGTAATTTCAGCCGCTTTGCGTGGTCGCTCCCGGGCAGAGAGCCCAGCATCATACGTTCGAGCGCAGGTTCACCAGCCACATGCCGCAAACCGACCCCAACGCGATGAACGCGGCTCTCTGGGCCGATGTCAGCCTATGGCTGACATACCTGTGGATTTATTTCCCCCTGATCATCATCTTCGCGTTCAGCATGCTCATCGCCCACGCGCTGATCCCCTCGGGTGTGCAGACCGGCACCTACCCCGCGTTCTTCGCCCGTTTGCGATTACCGCTCACCGTGATCGGCGTTGCCGCGCTCGCGGGAGCCGTGGTCATGATGATTTTGACCGTCATGCAGTCGCCGTTTACGCTGCAGAACGTTTGGGAACGCCTCTTCGTATAGCGCGGGGCGTCCAACCGCCACGCTGCGACACCTGCCGCCTGACGCAACGTTCCCTGCCGCCACAGTCCATTATCCATGCCGCCCCTGCCACCCACTCGACTGCTCATCCCGATGGCGATTGCCGGCCTGGCCGTCACCGCCATCGTGGCGTTCATCCTGGTGGTGCTGTTCATATCTTGGTTCTCGAACCCGCCCTTCGGCTGGGGGGACGCGCCGGCGCAGCCCATTGACTTCCCGCACACCGTGCACGCAGGTTCCGTGGAAGAAGGCGGTCACGCCATCCAGTGCGAGTTCTGCCACCGCAATGTGACCTCGGGAGCGGCGGCCACGGTGCCGGCGGTGGAGGTCTGCGTGATCTGCCACAAGCAGGTCAACGGCAGCAACGTGACCACCGACGCCGTGGAGCCGGAAACGCTGATCAACATCCAGCGGGTGCTGGACAAGCACGCCGAAGAGCGGCCCATCGACTGGGAGCGGGTGCACCGCCTGCCGGACCACGTCCGGTTCGTCCACGAGGCCCACATCCGGTTCCTGACCCAGGGCGAAGAACGTACGGTCACGCTGCCGGTGGGCGACGAAAAGCCGATGAACCTGCCGGTGACGGTGCCCGAAGCCTGTTCGGTGTGCCACGGTGACGTGGCCCACATGGAAGAGGTGCAGCCGCAGGACGGCCAGTCGCTCAAGATGGGCACGTGCCTGGACTGCCACCGGGAAAATGACGTCAGCACAGACTGTACAATCTGCCATAAGTAGGCCGCACGTCGCTACCGGACTCTTGGAGCAATGAAACTAACGCGCCGCAACTTCCTCGCCTGGGCCGGCATCGCTGCAACGGGAGCGATCGCCTGCGACCTTTTCGACGACGAGTTGCGGGTGCAGAGCCCGGCGCTGATCCCCGAAGACCTGGTCAAGGGCCGGGACAACTGGTACGCCACCTACGACGGCTCCGCGCCCGGCGGCGAGGGCGTCCTGGTGCGGGTGATGGAAGGGCGCGCCAAGAAGGTGCGCGGCAACCCACGCTTCCCGATGAACCAGGGCAAGCAATCGGCCACGGCCGATACGATGCTGCAATCGCTGTATCACCCCGACCGCATCGACGGGCCGATGTTGCGCAACGGGCCCAGAGGCTCCGGGCGCTACCGGGCCATCAGCTGGGAAGAAGCGCTGAACCGGTTCAACGCGGCGGTGGACGAACGCGGCCAGGGCATGCTGCTGATCACCGAGGATCGCAAGTGCAGCTTCGCGAAGATCTGCGGCGCTTTCGCCGAGGCCTTCGGCGGGCGGCATGTGGCCTTCGGCGGCGCGGCGGACGACTCGGCCTACCGGGCGGCGGTCAAGGACGTAATGGACACCGATAGCCTGCCCTTCCACGACATCGCCAACGCGTATGCCCTGGCGAGTTTCGGCTCCGACTTCCTTTCGACCTGGGGCAACCCCACCGCCTACTCCGTGGCGTACGGCAAGTTCCGCTCCCGCCCGAACCCCGCCGACCGTGGCCGGCATTACCACTTCGGCTCCCGTTACTCGATGACTGCGGCCAACGCCGACAAGTGGATACCCATCAATCCTGGCTCCGAAGGCTACGCTGCCATGGCCCTGGGATGGGCGGTCGCTTCGACGCATCCGGAATCGCCGGCAGTGGCACAGATCACCGGCGAGGCCGGAGTAGGGGCGTTGAGTGACTTCAACCCCGACGCTCTGGCCGGCGTGCTGGGGATACCGGACGAAGTGCTGGACGGGTACTCGCTCAGGGAATTCTTCGAAGGGTTGGCTCACGACTACATGGCCCATGGTGGACTGGCCATCGGCGGCGGCGGCGAGGCCGGCGCGTACAGCAACGGCCAGTTCAACGCCTCGGCGGTCGTGATCCTGAACTATCTGTTGGGCAACGTGGGGCACAAAGGCGGCCTCTTGCCCGACCCCGGGAGCCCCATCTCCGACACCCCGACGGCGGCTCCGGTGGCGTCCCTGGCCGATTGGCAGCGGATCGCCGGCGACATCAGCAGCGGCGCCGCTCCCCTGGTGATCATCCACAACGCCAATCCCGTTTACGGCCTGCCGCCCAGCATGGGTCTGGAGGCGGCGTTGGGCAACGAGGGCGTGGTGGTCATCAGCGCCAGCCAGTTCCTGGACGAAACATCGGCGATGGCCGATCTGCTGATACCCGACCGGGCTGCGTTGGAAGACTGGGGCGACGACCTGCCCGACCCGATGCCCGGTTACCATGTGTACGCTGTGCAGCAACCCGTGGTGAACCCCCTGCCGGACCTGGACCCGCGGAGCTTCCCCGACGTGCTGCTGAACGCGGCGGCAACGCTGGGCCGGGGCGACGGCATGCCGGCCGAGAGCTATGAGGCGATGATCCGCGCAAACGTTGAGGAAACGCTGGGGGCGGACTTCACCGACACGCTGATGTACGGCGGTTGGTGGGATGAGAACGCCACCGGACGGGCGGCGACACCGCCGGAGGGAACTCTGGCGAGGATTGCCAGGAACGCGTCTCCGGCCAACCTGGTGGGCAGCGGCAACTTCCAGTTGCAGCCCTACGAGCACCATACCCTGCGGGACGGGCGCAACGCTCACCTGCCCTGGGCCCAGAGCACGCCGGACCCGTTGACCACGGTTACCTGGCAAACCTGGGTGGACATCAACGAAGCGCAAGGGAAGCGGATGGGCCTCCGCGAGGGCGACGTGGTCAACATCGTCACCGGCGCCGGCAGCATCCAGGCGCTGGTATACCTGAACCCCGGCACCCCCCCGGGAATCGCGGCGGTGCCCATGGGCGGCGGCCGCACCCTGGGGTCGAGCTACGCCACCGATCGGGATGCGCGGGAAAGCGGCAACGTGATATCCATATTGGAGCCCGTCGTGGTGGACGGTTCCGGCGGTCTCGCCTGGAGTTCCACCCGCTGCTCGATAACGCCCACGGGCGACAGCATGGCCGTTTCCAAGTTGGAGGGTGACTACACCAGCCGCGAGGTCGGCGAACATCCTGCCGAGCAGGTTTACAAGAGCATCAGCGCGGAAGGAGGCCCTGGTCACTAAGCCGGCCGACACGCCCGCCGTGACCTGGGGATAAATGAAAAATGCCTAACGCCGAGTTTCCGCACAAGTGGGGAATGGTCATCGACCTCGACAAGTGCACAGGCTGCCAGGCCTGTGTGATCGCCTGCCAGGCCGAGAACAACGTCCCCATCAATACCAAGGACTACTTCCTGCAGCGGCGCGCCTACGAGTGGATCCGCATCGAGCGCTACTGGGAAGGCGAGTACCCGAACATCAAGGCGCGGTTCATGCCGGTGCTGTGCCAGCACTGCGAGAACGCGCCGTGCGAGCCGGTCTGCCCGGTGTTCGCCACCTACCACAACGAAGAGGGCCTGAACGTGCAGGTGTACAACCGCTGCGTCGGGACCCGCTATTGCATCAACAACTGCCCGTACCAGGTGCGGATGTTCAACTACTGGCACCCCAACTGGCCGGCCCGGATGGAAAACCAGCTCAATCCTGACGTGACGGTGCGCACGCGCGGTATCACCGAGAAGTGCACCTTCTGCGTGCAGCGGCTGCGCCGGGGCGAGATCGAGGTTGAGGCCCGGGGTGGTCAGCGCCTGAACGACGAGCGCATGATGGGAGGCAACTACGACCCGGCGTGCGTGCAGGCCTGCCCCACCAACGCCCTCATGTTCGGCGACCTGGAGGATCAGGGCACCGCCATCAAGCCCTACTTCGACGACGTAAATGCGCACCCGGGCCACGGCGAGCACGACCGCGAGACCCGAGGCTACCGGCTGCTGGAAGAGATGAACACTCGCCCCAGCGTCATCTACCTGAAGAAGATCGACCAGTACCCCCTTAAGGGCGGACACTGATGGCTAGCGAAGCACAGGCCCATCCCGAACCGGGACCCGACGCCCACGGCGTTGGTTCCCATGGGGTTGGTTCCCAGGGGCACGGCGCCCACGATCACGGCCATTTCGGGCCGGAGATGTGGGTGATCCCCGAACGGTCGGGGTTGGTCTCGGGCGTCGTCGAGCGGCAGCAAGCGGGTTCCGGCCTGCTGCGCTGGGTCTTCATCGTCGGAGGGATTCTGACGATACTCGGCATCGTGGGCTTTGTGCTCAAGCTGGCGACGGTTGGGTTCTCCGACCACCGCGATTGGGGGTTCTACGCCGCGGCGTTCGCGTTCGTTTTCACGCTGAGCGCGTCGGCTCCGCTGGCCGCCTGCGCCTTCCGGTTCACCAAGAGCCACTGGCGGCGGCCGCTGACACGCATCGCCGAGGTGTTCTCGGTGGTGAGCATCGTCAACATCCTGCTGTTCATACCGGCGCTGATCGCTCTGCCCGACATCGGTGTGATGACGGAAAGCGGCGAGCAGATGGTGCGCCGTTCCATCTGGTTCCAGGAGCTGAGCAACCCGTCAGGATGGCTCATGGCCTCGATGATCGGGCTGGTGTTCTGCTCGCTGTCGATCCTGTGGCTCTCGGCCATGCCGGACATGGCGCAATCCCGCTCGATGGTCACGGGCTTCCGCGCCTCCCTGTACGCCAGGCTGGCCGGCGGCTGGTACGGCACCAAGCGGCAGTGGCAGATCCAGAAGGGTGGCCTGGCCATCCTGGGCGGTCTCTACTTCATGCTGGTGGTGTTCGTCCAGTTCCTGATCGTCAGCGACTTCGCCATGGCGATGATACCGGGCTGGAAGGACTCGATCCTGCCGCCCTTCTACACGGTGATCAGCTTCCAGGGCGGCCTGGCGGCGATCCTGCTCACGGCCTATGCCCTGCGTCGCTGGGGCGGCTACCGCGATTACATCGGTCAGGCCCCGTTCTGGGCGGCCAGCAAGGTGCTGCTCGGCCTGACGCTGCTGCACACCTACCACCTGTTCGCGTTCTTCATCACCTACTGGTACGGGCGGCTGGAGGTTGAGCAGGCGATCCTGAACTACCTGATGTTCAAGTCGTACATCGGCATCTTCTGGGCGCAGCTGTTCTTCACCTTCTTCATCCCGTTCCCGATCCTGGTGTCCAACCACGCTCGCCGCGAGGGCTGGGGCGCGCCGCTGGCGGCCGTCTTCATCCTGATCGGTCTGTTGCTCTTCCACATCCGTATATTCTCCGCGGCCTTCGCGGCTGCGCCGGCGGACCTGCACGGGCTGTATTACCTGCCTTCGGACGCCTTCTCATTCCCGGCGTTGCTGTTGCCGCCGCCCGGCGCGACGTTCCCCGACCTCTGGGACATCTTCATGATCCTGGGCGGAGTGGGCATAGTGCTCTTCCTGCTTCGCGTCGGCCTCATGATCCTGCCGCCGCTGGCGATGTGGGAGATGAAGGAAGGGTCGATGTACCAGCGGGTTGACACCCTGATCCGCGGCCGCTACCTCGTGCTCGCCAAGCCCGAATAGAGACAACCGGCTTTCAACCGAGAACTAAACCCAGACACCAACAGAGACGCCACAGGTAAGAGTAAGTCAAAATGCAGGAAGGCAAAGTCCTACCCGCAGCGCAAGTGAACCGGGACCTGCTGCGGTCCATACTGGAGACACCACGCTGGTTCTGGCCGGTCGTGTCGCTGCTCGGTATGGTCGTGCTGGCGGCCGCCGTGACCATTGGCATCATGGTCGACCGGGGTCTCGGCATCACCGGCTTGAACTACAAGGTGGTCTGGGGCTTCTTCATCACCAACTTCGTGTTCTGGATCGGCATCAGCCACGCCGGCGTGATGCTCTCCGCCATCCTGCGCCTGGCCAAGGCCGAGTGGCGTCGCCCGGCGACCCGCGCGGCCGAGGTGCTGACCATCTTCTCGCTGATGACGGCGATGATCATGCCGATCATCCACACCGGTCGGCCGTGGCGCATCCTCTACTGGGCGTTCCCCTATGACTTCGCCCGTGGCGTGTGGCCGAACATCCGGACCCCGCTGGTGTGGGACCCCTCCGCCATCCTGACCTACCTGACCTCTTCAACGCTGTTCGTGCTCATCGCCCTGGTGCCGGACTTCGCGGTGCTGCGTGACCGGACCACCGGCTGGCCCAAGATCGTCTACACCATGCTCGCCATGGGCTGGGAGGGCAACCCCCGCCAATGGAAGCTGCAGATCATTGCCGGCGTTCTGCTGTCCGCGCTGATCCTGCCGGTGTTCGTGTCCGTGCACTCCATCGTGTCCTGGGACTTCGGCATGGCGGTGGCCATCAAGTCGTGGCACAGCACGGTGTTCGCGCCCTACTTCGTCGTCGGCGCGGTTCACTCCGGCGTGTCCGCGGTGGTGTTCGCCATGATCCTGCTGCGCTGGGCCTACGGCTGGCAGGACTACATCCGCCACGAGCATATCGACGCGCTGGGCCGGCTGTTGATCGTCGTCGCCACCGGGTGGTTCTACTTCCTGGTGATGGAGATCATCTTCGGCATCTATGGCCTGGAAGGCGACGAACTGGCGGTGCGCGCCCTGCAATTCCTGCCCGGCGACCACGGCGTGGCCTACAACGTCTGGATGATAATATTCGTCGGCATCACCTACTTCCTGCCGGTGATCCTGTGGCTGCCCAAGGCGTGGCGGCGCAACCTGTGGATCATGTCGGCGGCGTGTATCTCGGTGAACGTGGGCATGTGGCTGGAGCGCTATCTGCTGTTCGTGCCCGGCCAGGCCAACAAGCAGTTCCAGACCTTCACCTGGAACGACTACCTGCCGCAGTGGCCGGAAGCCCTGATCGTCGGCGCGACCTTCGCCTTCGTATCGATGCTGATGCTGCTGTTTAGCCGGGTGTTCCCGCTGGTGCCGCTGTACGACATCAAGGAAGGGGACATTCTGAAGACGGAAATGCAGGTGGGCCGCCGCACCGTACCGGCGACGTTTAGAGAGGACTAGGGTTATAGCCATGGCCATGCCAGGATTCTTGCAGCAGTTGCGAAACACAATGTCTCCGGCCAGTAGCAAGCAGGCCATACTGGGCCTGTTCTCGGACGCCGAGTCCGCAGCCACCGCCGGCGACGGGCTCAAGTCCGCCGGGATCCCCGAAACCGACTACGACTTCCTGACCGATGCCCCGTACCCCATAGGGTCGCTGGGCGAGCGTGACGAGCCGCATCGCCTGTACCTGTATCCGTTCATCGGCGCGCTGCTGGGGCTCTCCTCGGGCATCATGATTACGGCGATGACGCAGGTGGCATACCCGCTGGTCACGGGCGGCAAGCCCGTGCTGTCCCTGCCGCCCATGGCCATCGTCTGCTACGAGGGAACCATGCTGGGCGCAATCCTGTTCACGGTGATCGGCATCGTCTTCGAATCGCGCCTGCCCAAGTTCGACCTGGGCCTCTACGACAACCGCATCACCCAGGGATTCCTGGGCCTGCGCGTCAACGCGGAACCGGAGCAGAGCCGGGAGGTGGTGCAGATAATGAACGCCGCCGGCGCCGTAGACGTCAAGACGGACCAGTAGCAAGGACCGGAACCATCGCCATGGCAATGCAAGGAATACTGGGTTTGTTCGACGACGCCGCAGCGGCCGCCGACGCGGGAGACGCGCTGAAAGCCTCGGGCATCGCCGAGTCGGACTACCACTTCCTCACCGACATTCCCTATCCCGAAGGGGCTTTCGGCGAGCCGATGGAGCGACACAGCCTGTTCGTGTGGCCGCTGGTCGGCGGCGCGTTGGGAATTGTCCTGGCCCTGGTAGTCGCCGGCATGACCCCGCTGGCGGTGCCCATGACCATCGAGCCGAAGCCCATACTCGCCCTGCCGCCGTTGGCGGTGATCTGCTACGCCGGGGCGATGCTTGGCGCGATCCTGTTCGCCGTGATTGGCATTGCGCTGTCGGTGCGGGCGAGACTCGGGTCCCCGCACACCGACGACCGGATCGCCACCGGACTGATCGGCGTCCTGGTGAACGCGGGCGCGGCACAGGCGCCACAGGTCACTGAAATATTGAACGATGCGGGCGCATTGGACGTTACGACCAACCGCGCCTGATCTACCCCGACCGCTGCGATAGCCTAAGCTGAAAGTTGCAATGAGAAACTTGATGACACGGATTAGCTCGATCCCCGGCAGGTTCCGACTGCCGCTGCTGTTTGCGGCGTTGGCAACCGTCGGGATCGTGGCGGCCGGCTGCTCGCAGGGGTCCTACCCGCTGGACATCTTCTACGAAATGCACTACCAGCCGGCCTACAAGGTCCACGAGCCGCCGCGGCTCAGCGTGCCCGCGTCGGCGGTGCCCTGGTACGGCTCGACGTCGCCGGATTCCACCTCGTTCGCCGGTTCGGGCAAGCACATCTTTGAGACCAACTGCGTGATGTGTCACGGGGCCGAGGGCCTGGGCAACGGGCCGGTGCTGGCGCGGATGATCGTTGATTACGGCTACCAGCCGCTGGACCTGGCCACGCAGAACCCCAACCTCACTTCGGAGGCGGCCCGGAGCCTCGACCGTGCCGGTCTGCGCGGCGTGATCGAAGGCGGCGTCAACGTCATGCCCCCGTTCCGAAAGCTGCTGACCCCGGATCAGATCGATCTGGTTCTGGACTACGTGGAAGGTTGCATCCAGGACGGCAACGCCGCAGCCTGCCAGTAGCCGCCGGCACGCTCAAGTTCCCTATGCGGCAGTGTCCCGCCGTGCTACCCTTGAGATAGCAATCTATTTTGAGGAGCAGCGCGCCGATGAAAGACACCATCACCATAACGGTGCCGGTCGATCCCGGAGTGGCTGAGTACTACCGCTCGGCGTCGGACTGGGAGCTCCGCAAGATCCAGATGATGGTGAACCGGTTCCTGGGCGATATGGCGGCGCTCGCCGAAAGACGGCAAGAGGCGGAGGCGGCGCGTGGCGAATGCTGGGAGGCGGACCAACAGCGCCTCAAGGCGGAGATGATCGCCAGGTTGGGCTTGGACAAAGTTCCAGACCGCCGCAGGTCGTTGGAAGAGGTGATGGATGAATTGGGTCGCCAGGCTGAGGAAAGCGGTCTGACGCCGGAGATACTGCAATCCATACTCGACGAATAACACCCTGGCTCCGGCTAGTATTTGATACGAACGTTTTCGTCAGCGCGGCCATATTCCCCGCTTCCGTGCCGAGACGGGCGGTGACACATTCTCTGCGTCATGGGTCACTGTTGATGTCCGATGACACGGCCAAAGAGGTTCGGGACGTGCTCACCAGGCCACGCTTCGACCGCCATGCGACCCTAGAGGTGCGTGAAGAGTTTCTGCGCGATTTGATGATCGATGTCGAGATGGTGCCAATTACCGAGACGGTGCGTGTCTGCCGAGACCCCAAGGACGATAAGATCCTGGAGCTGGCCGTCAACGGGCGTGCCGACTACATCGTGACCGGCGACGACGACCTGCTGGTGATGGACCCATTCCGTGGGATATCGATCATCAGGCCGGCCGAATTTCTGGCATTCGTGGGCGCAGAGCAGGAATAGCCCTGACCGGCGCTGGCTCCGCTTGTACCCGATTATCCTGACACCAGTGGCTCGCTGGCGCCGTGCCCCCATCCGGGTCTGCATCGTTGCGGCGCTGACGTTGGCATTGTGGATGGCGTTCGCCGGCATCGCGGCGGCGCAATCCGGCGAGACGGGCGCATCGTACGACGAGGCCAAGGCGCAGGAGATTGATCGGATGCTGATGTGCCCGGTGTGCCCGGCGCAGACCATCGACCAGACCGAGGTGCCGCTGGCGAAGCAGATGCGGGCGCAGGTGAGAGAACTGCTGGCGTCGGGAGCGACCCGGGACGAGGTGCTGGCCTGGTTCTCCGCGCCCGAGCGGTACGGGCCCAGCGTGCTGGCGGAACCGCCGCGTTCGGGCTTCTACCTGATCGCGTGGATCGTCCCCGGCGTTGTCGTCCTGGCGGCGCTGGCCGGCGGATTACTCACGCTGCGGGCGATGCGGGGGCGGCGCGCAGATGACGGCGAGACAGTTGAACCGGCCGACGGTGACGGGTTGCAGCCGTACCTGGCCGCCGTGGACCGTGACCTGGCCCTGGACGGCCGGGACTCCGCCGGAGAAGACTGAGCATGGGTGATCTGGGCGCAGCCTGCCTCTGGATGGGGCTCGCGCTGGCTGCGTACTCCTTCTTCGCCTCGGTGGGCGGTCAGCTGCGCGGTTCGCCGGCGCTGGTGGACAGCGGACGCAAGGCGTCCTACGTGCTGGTGGTGGTGCTGCTGGTGTCCACCCTGTCGCTGGTGCAATCGTTCATCGCGCGGGACTTCTCGCTGCAGTACGTGGCCGAGCACAGCAACCTGGCGATGCCCAACATCTACACCTGGGTGGCCTTCTACGCGGGCAACGAGGGGTCTCTGCTGTACATCGCCTTCGCGTTGTCGGTGATGGCGGCGCTGGCGATCTGGCTGGCTCCGGCGGCCACACGGCCCACGCTGGCGTGGACCACGGCCATCCTGATGCTGATCGAGGTGTTCTTCCTGGCGGTGATGGGATTCATGGCGAACCCCTTCGCCAAGCTGCCCTTTCCCGTTCCCGACGGGCAGGGCATCAACCCGCTGCTGACCCACTTCGGGATGTTCTTCCACCCGCCGGCCCTGATGGCCGGCCTGGTGGGCATCAGCATCCCCATGGCGTTCTCCCTGGGCAGCCTCATCGGAGGCAAGGGCGGCGACGAGTGGATCGACGCCGGCCGGGCCTGGGGCGTGGGCATCTGGGCGTTGCTGGCCGCGGGCCTGCTGCTGGGCTCCTGGTGGGCCTACACCATCCTGGGCTGGGGCGGGTTCTGGTTCTGGGACCCGGTGGAGAACGCCGCGTTCATGCCGTGGATCGCGCTGACGGCCTTCGTGCACTCGATCATGGTGCAGAAGCGGCGCGGCATGTTCCGCATGTGGAACATCGTGCTCATCGACGTTGCCTTCGGCTTGGCGCTGTACGGCATGTTCATGAACCGCGGCGGACCCGTGCCCTCGGTGCACTCCTTCGGCGCGTCTACCCTGGGGTGGGTGTTCCTGCTCTTCCTGGCCTTTGGCGTGATCGTGCCGCTGGCGATCTTCTTCTGGCGCTACGACCGGATGAAGAGCGCGCAAAGCCTGGACTCGATGCTCTCCCGCGAATCGGCGTTCCTGGTGAACAACCTGCTGCTGCTGGGCATCGCCTTCGCCACGCTGTGGGGAACGGTGTACCCGCTGCTGTCCCGGCTGTTCGCCGAGCAGGAGATTACCGTGGCCCGGCCCTTCTACGACCAGGTCAACGGCCCGCTGATGCTGGGGTTGGTCCTCCTGATGGGCGTCGGCCCGCTGCTGCCGTGGCGCCGAGCGAACCTGAGATCGCTGCAACGCGCGCTGCTGGTGCCGGGAACCGTCGCGGTGGCGACAGTGGCCGTCCTGCTGGTCGTGGGCATCCGGCAGCCCTACGCGGTGGTCGGTTTCGGCCTGTGCGCCCTGGTGACGGCCAGCATCGTGGTCGAGTGGGTGCGGGGGACCTCCGCGCGGCGACGCAGCGTCGGCGACAATCCCGCCGTTGGATTCGTGCGTCTGATATTGGCCAACCGCCCGCGATACGGCGGCTACATAGTCCACCTGGCGGTGGTGATGGTGGCCCTGGGCGTGGTGGGCCAGTCGTTCTACGGCGTGCAGCGCGACGTGGCGCTGATGCCGGGCGAGTCGGTTACCGTGCAGGACTACACGCTGGAGTACGTGGACACCACCGCGCTGGCCTTCGCCGACCGCACCGAGTTCCGGACCACGGTGGAGGTGTACCGTGACGGCGAACTGCTGGCCACGATGCACCCGCAGCGGACCTTCCATCCGGCCTTCAACATGGCGTCGACACTAGCCGCGATACGCTCCACGCCGGTGGAGGACTTCTACGTGGTGCCCAGCGAGAACCGCGAAGACGGAGCGGTGGGTTTCCGCATCCTGGTCAACCCGCTGGTCTGGTGGATGTGGGTGGCCGGCCCGGTGATGATATTCGGCACGGTGATCGCGTTGTGGCCGTCACGAGCGCCGGCGCGACGTCCGGTCACGGTCGCGTCCCCGGCCACCAGCGCGGCCGACTAGCGGGCAGCCTGGGGAAGGGTTGCCGGATGCAACTGGGTTTGGCGATAGCGGTGGCGTTGCTCATCGTGGGCGCGGTGGCGTGGCCTTTTCTGTCAGGACGATGGCGGGCAGCGGGCAATGCGCCGGATCCGGTGGACGCGGATGGGCAAGCATCGGCGAGTACCGCCGCACTGGAGGATGTGTACGCGGCGATACGCACCCTGCAGATGGAGCACAGCCTGGGGCGGGTTGACGACGGCGACTTCCGCGAGCAGCTGGCCCAGTACCGGAGGCAGGCGGCGGAGATCATGCGTGATTTGGACCGGCAGGGCTAGCATGGCCGGGCATTGGACGGCCGGTCGCCGTTTCCTGATCGTGGCGTTTGCAGCGGCCATGACTTCCGCAGTGTTGCTGGCAGTCTGGCCCGCAGGTCTGCACGGGCAGTCTCCGGACACAATCAATGTGTCCGGCACGGTGGTCAATGGGACCAGCGGCGGCGAAGCGCCTGCCGGCGTCACCGTGCTGCTCCATCGCTTCGGCGCGGGTTCGGGGTCGGTGGATACTTACGAGGAAACCACGGATGCCGACGGAGCCTTTCGGTTTGACCGGGTGCCGGCGGTGTCCGACGGAGACAGCCTCGCGTTGGCCGTCGATTACGGGGAGACACGTTACACCGAGGTGCTCTCGCGTTCCGATATCGCCGGGCCGGTCGCGCTGACGGTCTATGAATTCACCCGCGACGTGGGCGTGGTGGCCACCACGGAGCAGTCGATCATCGTCGCCGGTATCGACTCCGCGACTCGGCGCATGGCGGCGGTGCAGCTATTCACGCTGGAGAACCGCAGCGACACCACGCTGGTGCCGGATCTCTCCGCGCCGCCCATGATCGGGCAGTTCAGCTTCCTGCGGTTCTCCCTGCCGGCGGCGGCCACCGACCTGGACGTTTCCACCAATCTGGTGAGCGGCGAGGTGATACCGGTGGGCACCGGGTTCGCCATCACCGCGCCCGTGCCGCCGGGTCGACACCAGGTGAGTTTCACGTTCACCGTGCCTTACGACGGGAACGAGGTCGCGTGGCGGGACAACACCCTGCAGGGGGCGGAATCGCTGCAACTGCTGATCCCTGCGGAGTTCGGGGACATCGGGGTTGCGGGACTGGCCCCCGGCGACGGGTTCTCGGTGGGCGAGGTCACGTACCGGGCCTGGGGCGCGGCAAACCTGGCGCCGGGAGACGGGGTCAGCATCACGCTGTCCGGGTTGCCCGAGCCCACCTGGATTGACCGGGTGGGCAACCCGCTGTCGGAGGCGCGGTTCTGGTTCGCCGCGCTGCCCATCATGGTGGGCGTGGCGCTGGCGGGACTGCTGGGCTGGGGCGTCTGGCGGCGGCCGACGGCGAGCGCGGGCTGATGTCCCGGCGCGGTTGGATCATGCTGGGAACGGCGGCGGTGTTGGTTCCTCTGTTCGCCCTGCTGGCCTGGGCGGCGATGCAACAGAAGGGACAGCCGGCCGGCGCCGGCATCAACGCGCAGTTCGGCGAGGTTCGGGTGGAGGATGCACTCGCGTCGGATTTCGTGCTGGAATTGGCTGACGGCGATACGCTCCGCCTGTCCGACCTGCGGGGCAATGTTGTGATGGTGGACTTCTGGGCCTCATGGTGCGGGCCGTGTCGACAGGAGGCGGCGACCCTGAACCGCATCTATGCCGCCTACTCCGAGGCACCCGTGGAGTTCGTGGGCGTCAACGTCTGGGACACGCCGGATGCTGCGGAGGTGTTCCTGGTGGAGTTTGGTGTCGCCTATCCCACCGGCGTTGACACCGACGGAGCGATTGCCCTGGAGTACGGCGTGCGCGGCATACCCGAGAAGTTCTTCATCGACGCCGACGGCGTGGTCCGGCGCAAATACGTCGGCCCGATGCCGGAGGACGTGCTGCGCAACGCGCTGGACGATTTGCTGGCGGAGGCGTCAGCGTCGGGGGGATGATGGCGCAAGATTAGTCAGCGGCAGCGGCGGTTTCCGTCTCTTCTTCGGCCAAGATGACTTCTTCCACATAGCGTTGGAAGGTGTCTGGATCAGTGTACGTGATGAAATCCCGGCTACTGGCGGCATTCACCACCCGCTGTGGTTCATTGAGTAGCAAGGCGACCGGTCGGCTGAGCCCATCCTGCAAGCCGTTGGGCCAGGCCAGATCGAGAGTTGCCAAGACATTGCCAGCTTCGTCGACGAGTTCGTAGTCCAGTTCACCGGCCGGCAGGCCATGTTCGGTGACGAAGCTGTTGACCTCGGTGAGAATGGCTTGTTCTTCGTCGTCGGATGAATCCTCCGGTGCTCCGCCAAAAGGTTGAGGCAGTTTCCCAGCACGCAAGGAACCGAGAAACTCGTTTGCAGCGTCTGCCATCAACCCGCGGCGTGCCTCCAAGAAAGCCTCGTAGTTTTTTAGTTTCCACAGTTTGGGGTCAGCAGGTATCCACTGGGATTCCAGGACCCCGGCAGTGTTGCCGAGCGCGGCCAAGTATTGCTCTGGCATTTGGTCGCCAAGCGCCAGATTGGCTTCCTTGCTGATTAAAGCCATATGGCCGAAATTGTTAGCGGCTTCACCTTTGATATTCAGTTCTTTGTCCAATACTGCCTTCGGGAAGATGTGATGCCATTGCAAAGTCGTTTCTGATCCGAGATCAGACAATACATCAAAGTGTCCCTTCCGGGCCAGCCAGTCCCGAGCTCCCAAAACGCGCGGCATGATGTTCAGCAGCAAGGCAGACCGTGCATTTTTACGCACGGCATCGAAGTCTTCCGCTACAACTGGCCGGTCGCCGCCGAGACGCTGACGTTCGGTTTCCCATAGGGCTTCAAGGGGATTTTCTTCCTGCAAGGCCACCAAATCCTGGTTGACTACGGTTTCCACCGGGCCAGAGTGACGCCCACGCAGCGAAGCGTTCACATACCAATGAAAGAGATGCGCTTTGGTGGAATCATCGGGGAAGTCGCCGCCGTTGTCGACCAGGTATTTCACCATTGCCGGAAAGGCATTTTTGTTGACGTGGGCCTTGCCATTCATCGCCAGATGCGTGCCAGATGCTTTTAGCAGAACGTCAACGGCGCGTTCTACTTCCGTCAAAGCCCGTTGGATGTGGTCAATTTGTTTTACTTTGTCGTCCAGGCTGTTTACCTCAGCAGAGCCAAGCCTCGCGGCAATGCAGCGCAGCAGCCAATCCAAGTTGGGGCTAAAGCCGGATAGTTCCCACTTGGCTAATGACTGCTGCATCGTGTCCCGTGCCTCTGGCCAATGCACTCCAATGCGCGAAAGAGTCAGGTCGCCCCGCGACAACTTGCGACCTCCGGAGTTGACAACGTTGAAAATCTCGACTACCACCTCGGTAGTCTTGTCTTCGCCAGTCACGAGCTGGACCGGAAAGTCGATGTCCTGAATGTTGTACAGACGTTGCGCTCGGTTCATGTATGTCTGAAACGGGCTATCAGGATCCGACATGGTCGCGGCGAATGGCATCACTGTAGCTGCGGCTCCGTTGCGAAAGAGGTCGGTGACCGAAATCCATTCCGGATGCGTGCCCATTGTAGAGGCTTTGTAAAATTCAAACTCTTGGCTCTCCAAATTGAAGCGCAGGTTGGTGAATGAGTTGGCATCGCCGTCGAAGAACTTGGGTGGTTCGCCCCGGATTACCCCGTACAGGCTGGTCACCCGCTGCTGCCCGTCCAGCAAAACACTGACATAGGATGCCGTAGACGCCGTTCCATCGGGGCGCAACTGAACGTCCTCTCGGGTAGTGTGCCAGATCAATATTCCCCCGGTGGGCCAGTTCTTGTACAACGAGTTCATCAGGTTCTTTACCTGATTGCGGTTCCACACATAACCTCGCTGGAACACCGGCAGAGCGATACCGCCAATCTCGATATCGTGAAGAATTTCCGAAATTTTCATCGTTGTTGCAACCTCGATTTTGTTTCACCGCCCAACTATGGTTGGGAGGGCCCGAAGTGTTTGCACTACCTTTTGCCCTCCGAATTATATCAATACTTGTCGGATTTTAGCGGTGGTACAATGCAACCGATGGCTATGGCAGAGTGTCTAGTTGACGACGATACAGGGCATGAGTAGCGAGTCAAATGCCGCTGCGTACGCGCCGGTAGCGCTGGCGATGGACTGGGGCGGCACGTGGGCCCGCGCCGCCGTCATCGACCGGCAGGGGACCATCCTGTGGCAGGACCGCGTCGCCAATGAGCCTGGCGCGCTTCAGGACCAACTGGTGCACGCGGCCGGCGGGCTGCTGCAAACGGCTAAAGATTGGGCCGAGGGACGCACTGTCGCCGGCGCGGGAATCGCCCTGGCCGGCTCGATTGACGCGGCCAGCAACATGCTGCTGTCCTCGCCCAACCTGCCAGCCCTGAACGGGGTTACCCTGCCCTCCCTATGGGAGCCGATGCTGGGCGCGCCGGTCTGGGTGGGCAACGACGCCAACCTGGCGGCCCTGGGAGAGTACTACTACGGCGCCGGACGTCCGGTACGGTTGCAGGACACTCCTTCCCGCACCTTGGTTTTCATAACCTTCAGCACCGGCGTGGGAGCGGGAATCGTCGACCGGGGAGAGGTGTTCACCGGAGCGGTGGGGGCGGCCGGCGAGGTCGGACACATGACCATCGACCTGCGGGCCGACGCGCCGGCGTGCGCCTGCGGCAACAGCGGGTGCCTGGAGGCCCTGGCCTCCGGCACCGCCATCGCCCGCGCGGCCCAGGCCCGCCTGGGGGACGCCACGCCGGGGTCCCCGTTGCAACAGGCCTATGAGGCCAACGCCGCGCTGACCGGCGAGGCAGTGTTCACCGCCGCAGGGCGAGGTGACAATGTGGCCGTGGAGGTCATCGAGGCGGCGGTGGGCGCGATTATCGTCGGGTTGGGCAACGTGCTCAACATCTTCAATCCCGATGTGGTGGTGATGGGCGGCGGCGTGACGCTTGGCCTGCAGGAGTTGGGCCTGCTGGGCGAGATCGAGGAGGGCACGCGCCGGCGGGCGATGAGCTCGGGGCACCGTGCGTTTCGGCTGGCCCCGGCCACCTTCGGAGACAGCCAGGGAATGGTGGGCGCCGCCAGCCTGGTCTGGGCGGAAACGGCGAAGCTCTAGGTGGCGTCGCCTCGCAGACGGCGCAGTTCGGCTTCCAGTTCTGCGGCGCGGGCTTCGGCGGCGGACAGCATGGACTCGGCTGTAGCCCGGGCGGCGCGCTCTGATTCGAGTTGGGCGCGCGCCGTTTCTCGGGAGGCCCGTTCGCCGGCCAGCATGGACTCAGCGGCGGCGCGGGCGGCCTGCTCGCCGGCCAAGATTGACTCGACGGCAGCGAGTTCCTCGTTAGTTTCGGCGTAGTCGCGGAGCCATAGGCCGGTAGCCGGGTTGAAGAATCGCAGGATGCGATTTTCCCAGACTAGGTCCAGCCCCAGGGTAGGACTGTATCCGCGCGGTCGACCCTCGGCGTCTGGGACGACGGGCAGGCGTTGGTATTCGTCGTCAACCAGCAGCTCACCGACCAGCCTCTCCCCGTAGTACCGGCTGTCCTCGGTGGGATCGTACCGCCAGTATTCGCCGATGCCGATGGCGGCGTACAACTCGCGCTTGGGCACGAGATCGTTGTGGGCGGTATGCTTGGAGGCAATTTCCAGGGCGAATTCGGGCGGCTTGCCCACTATCCAAATGCGGTAGTGCTCCTGGCGGATGATTTCGTCAGCGTTCACGTCAAAGGCAACGTAGCAGTCCGGGGCGATGTTGCGGCCCGGGCGGCCCTGGTCGTAGTAGATGAAGGTGTTGCCGCTGACCAGGGTGCGGGGCTGATCGGCGTAATGGATCTGCAGCAGCGTGTTCACGTGCAGAAACTCGTGGTATTGCTCAGATCCGTCAGGCAAGGGCGCACCGTCCGTTGCGGGATAGAAAACGCCGTCCTCGTAGAGATGGGGCGCCTCTTCGATGGAAGGCTGGGTGACCGGGGGCACTTCGGGTTCAAAGCCGGGAATGGCCGCCCCCGGGTAGTACACGCCGTCCTCGTAGAGGTTCGGCGCCTCCTCGATGGAAAGCTGGCGAATCTGCGGCGGGTCGAACAGGGGCTTGCTGGGCCTGGTGGTCATGGCAGTCCTCGCGACGGTTCATGCAAGGATACTCTATCACCGTGCCCGGCGCGCTGACAATTGACGAACCCGGCGGCCTGCGCTACGCTTGCCCGTGCATTAAATCTCCTCTGTTACGGAGCATTTCCCTATGACTCAACAAGCCCCTCCCACCGCGCTGACGCCCGAAGTGCAGGCCATGGTGGGCGTCAGCGGCGACGTCGTAGAATCCTGGGGCGTGGTGGACGCCGAGTACATGCGCCGGTTCACCCAAGCGCTGATGGACCCCGACCCGCGCTATTGGGACGACGAGTTCGCCAAGTCCACCCGCTACGGCGAGATCATCACGCCGCCGATCATGGTGAGCTACCTGGCCAGCCGCATCCGGCCGGACCAGGACGACCCCATCACCGCAGCCTTCGAGGAAAACTCCGAGTCGGACGGCATCGGCTCCGTGGAACGTCCCGGCGAGTTGCCGCCGGTGCCCACCAACCTGGTGCGGGTCCTGAACGCCGGCAACGAGATCGAGTTGTACGCCTACCCCAGCATCGGCGATACGATCTTCTTCCAAAATAGCTACTCGGACATCCGCGAACGGCTGGGACGGGACGGTACGCCGTTCCTCATCATCACCCGCGAGACGCGCTTCTGGAACCAGGACGACGTGACGCTGTGCATCACGCGCGCTTCGACTATCCGTCGCTAGTTCCTTGCCGGCCGGCAGACTCCGCCGGCCCTGGACCCGCTGGAGAAACGACATGACCACCCTGCTGGACGACCTGCTCAACATGGAGGCCGAGGAGATCTGGAAGCTCAACGAGCGGCCGGATGCCGACGGTCTGCGTGACAAGGCGCAGGTCTACTACGAAGACGTGAACGAGGGCGACGAACTGCCCAAGTACATCTACAAGCCCACGCCAACCCACCTGTTCCGGTGGAGCGCGGCCATCGAGAACTTCCACCGGATCCACTACGATCTGGACTTCGGCCTGAACCACGACCGCAACCCCAGCATCCTGGTGCACGGCTCGTGGAAGCAGAGCGTGGTGCCGCAGTACCTGAAGGACTGGACGCTGCCCAACGGCTGGCCGTGGAAGGCGCGCTTCGAGCATCGGGCGATGCTGGTTCCCGGCGACGTGCTGATCATGTGGGGCCGGATCACCAGCAAGTACGAAAAGAGCCGGATGGGCTTTATCGAGCTGGAAATCGGCATGAAGACCCAGGATGGGATCGAGAGCATGCCGGGAACGGCGACGGTGGTGCTGCCCCTGCGAGACGGCCCGCCGATTCCGTATCCCTTCGTACCGCCCGCCGACTGACCCCACCCGTCATTCCGCCCACTCTTACCGTCATTCCGGCGCAAGCCGAAATCCGGAGCGTTCCACGCCAGTAAGACATCCTGGATTCCCGCTTTCGCGGGAATGACGGGCCGAATATTTGGAGTTTGACACAATGGCACGTTTCATTGCCGTTCACAATGTCCCCGGCATCACCGAGGCGGACTTTCGGGACAAGCTGGACGCCGTCCGCAAGTGGCGGCCCGACCGGCGCACCACCATCGTCAAGGTCTACGGCGACCTGGAGAATGGCAAGCTCATCTCCGAGTGCGAGGCGGTCGAGCAGTCCCACTTCGAGGACTGGCTGAACATGGTCGGCTGGCCCGCCGAATCCATCAACAAGGTGGACATCGTCTGCCAGGTGGGCAGCTTCTGGAAGCTGTAACGTTTGCCTCGCAACGGCGCGTCAGCCGTTCGGAGGGCGCATCGGGGGACCAAGCGCAGGGCCGGGAGCATTCGCTCCCGGCCCTTGGCGTTTGATAGGTCTGGCTGGGTCATGTCGTTTGTGTGCGCAATCGGCGGCGCGGACGCCGGCGGTAGACCCTGCGGTATCTGCGGCCAGAATCATCACGCAGATCATCGATGTCAACGCCGTGCTCATAGGCCCACTGTTCCGCCATTTGCCACTGGTCGGGGGTGTTCGCCAATTCGACCAATTCCCGGACGAATTTTTCGTTCGTCCGCTTCTCTTTGTTCCTCAGGTATTCGGCTGCCATTATGCCCAGCATTATGAACCCCTCCAACGACGCCGTGATGGACGAATAGGCTATCACGCCCAATCCCGGCGCTTGTAGAATAGCATCCCAATTACGCCAAAACAACCATGAGCCATCGCAAATAAACTTAGCTACGAGGTAGGTCCCCAGAGCGGAACCGAAGGGCAATATCCTAACATGGGTAGCAACTCCGCCTGTAGAACGCAAAAAGCGAATATAGAGTTTGAACGGCCATACCAGTATCTTTATCATGGCAATATAGTATCACGTAGTTCGCTGATGCTAAGGTTGCACGGCGTTTGTGGTGGCGGATTACTATGTCCGGTTCATTGTATTTCGATGGAATGATCGGACGTACCGAAGTGACGGATCGCGTGAGGACAGTGGGGATGTGATAACCTTTCGTGAAGGCCGATGGCCGTTGTCGAAAAACTGAATTGAGGGATGCCTGGTTATGACTATTGCCACCCGAATGAGCCGCCTGGGAACCGAATCCGCCTTTGAGGTGCTGGCCAGGGCGCGGGCGCTGGAAGCCCAGGGCCGCGAGATCGTGCACCTGGAGATCGGCGAGCCCGATTTCGAGACGCCGGAGCACATCGTCCAGGCGGGCATCAAGGCGCTGCAGGACGGATACACCCACTACGGCCCCACGCCGGGTCTGCCGGAACTCCGCCAGGCCGTGGCTCGCAACAGCCGGGAGGTGCGCGGCATCGACACCGACTGGGAGCAGGTGGTGGTCACGCCGGGCGCCAAGCCCATCATGTTCTACGTGCTGCTGGCCATCGCCGAGGCCGGCGCGGAGGTGATCTACCCGAACCCCGGGTTCCCCATCTACGAGTCGATGATCGAGTTCAGCGGGGCCAGGGCCGTCCCGATGCAGTTGCTGGAGGACAAGGCGTACCATCCGGACCTGAGCCGTTTGCCGGACATGGTGAACGAGCGCACAAGGCTGCTCATCGTGAACTCGCCGGAGAACCCCTGCGGGTCCGCGTTCACCCGGGAGGAACTGGAGACCATTGCCGACGTGGTGCGCAGCCATCCCGACATGTACGTGATGTCCGATGAGATCTACAAGGACATCCTGTACTCCGGCGAGCACCACAGCATCGCGGCGCTGCCGGGCATGGCCGACCGAACCATCATCCTGGACGGCTTCTCCAAAAGTTATGCCATGACCGGCTGGCGGTTGGGCTACGGGATAATGCCGGAGGAACTGGTGCCTCACGTGTCCCGGCTGGCCACCAACAGCGTGTCCTGCGCGGCGTCGTTCAGCCAGATGGCCGGCGTGGCCGCGCTGGACGGGCCGCAGGACGCAGTGCAGGAAATGGCTGCCGAGTTCGCGCGCCGTCGCCGTCTCATCGCCGACGGTTTGCAGTCCATACCCGGCATCAACTGCCCGGAGCCGGAAGGCGCCTTCTATGCTTTCCCGAGCATCAAGGACACCGGCCTGACCAGCGCCGAGTTCGAGGAACGGGCCATGCAGGAGGCCGGCGTCGCCCTGCTATCGGGAGCAGCCTTTGGCGAGTTCGGCGAAGGTTACGTTCGCCTGTCCTACGCCAACAGCCAGGAGAATATCAGCAAGGCCCTGGAGAGCCTGGACGCCATGGTTAGGGCGTTGTGACCGCTGCGGCCAGATCGGAGGGTGTCATGACCACAGAAGCCAAACCCCGGCCCGCGACGGAGCTCGGCGTACGGCGGTTCACGCCGGCAGAATTCCTGGCGTTGGTAGAAGTGGGGATCCTCACCTCAAGCGACAGAGTAGAACTCCTGGAAGGGGTGATAATTGAGATGGCCCCCATTGGCGACCCTCATGCGGGTACGGTTGACATATACACCGAGATATTGCCATCGGGAGTTGATCAGGGGACGCTGTTGCGGGTGCAGGGACCGCTGGCATTGGACGAATATTCCAGGCTTTATCCCGATCTGATGCTGCTGCGCCGGCGAGCGGACTATTATCGATCGAGACCGCCCACTCCCGTGGATGTTCTCCTGCTCATTGAAGTGGCCGACAGTTCGGTTGACTACGACCGGAACGAAAAGCTGCCCCGGTATGCTCAGGCCGGCATTCCAGAGGTTTGGATCACTGTCCTGCCCGAGGGCATAATCGAAGCGCACACCGAGCCCTCCGGTGGTAGGTATACGCGCAAGCGCATCTACACACCAGGCGGCACCATCTCCCCCGCTTGCTTCCCCGATATCGCCCTGTCGGTGGACGAGATCCTGCCCGATCAGGAGAGGACGGGGCCATGACGACGCAGACCAAGCCACCGCCGGCTGCCGGTATCGTTCAACTCCCGCTGCGCCGGTTCACGGTGGACGAATACTACGCTATGGCGGAGGCGGGGATCCTGAAAAAAGAAGAACGGGTAGATTTGCTGGAAGGCGTGATAGTCGATTCGGCCCCCATCCTCAACAGTCGCTTTTACTCCACTGTGACTAAACTGAATACGTTCCTGATACTGGCGCTCGGAAGGCGCGCCATTTCCAGCGTGCGCGCGACGGTGGCGTTGGACGAGTATAACGCCCCGGAATCCGACTTGTCTCTGCTGCAAGGGCGCGAGGATTTTTACGCATCGAAGACTCCCGGCCCGGCAGACGCGCTGTTGGTAATTGAGGTATGTGACAGTGCAGTGGTTGCGGACTACGACCGGAACGAAAAGCTGCCCCGGTACGCCCGGGCCGGCATACCCGAAGTCTGGCTTACCATCTTGCCTGATCGCGTCATTGAAGCGCACACGGAACCGGCCGACGGCAGATACGCGGCGCGACGTATCTTTGCCCCCGGCGACACCATCTCCCCCGGCTGCTTCCCCGATATCGCCCTGTCAGTGGAGGATATCCTGCCCGGATAGAGAGAGGACGGGGCCATGATGACGCAGGCCAAGCCGTCTCACGGCCAAGGCGCTCGATCTTCAGATCCGGCGGTTTACCGTGATGCCGGCCGGGCCGTCGGATGCGGAGGCTGGGGATGCGCAAGCTCCGGTGGAGCAGGACCAGAGCTAGGCGAAGTGCGGCATGACCTTCTCGCCCAACATCCGCATGGATTTCTGCACCTTGTGGGTGTCCATTTCGCCCACGTTCAGCTTGAGCATCAGGTTGCGCACGCCGATGTCGCGCATGGCGGCCACCTGCTCCGCCACCTGGGAAGGCGTGCCCATGATGAACGAGTGCTCCAGGCTCTCGCCGGCGGGAATGGGGCGGTTGGGATCGGGGGGAGGGAACCCGCCGGGGTTGTAGAGCTCACGGGCGCGGCGGAAGTGGGTGCGCTCCCGTTCGAAGCCCGCGGCGGCGATCTCGTGGGCCTCGTCGTAGCTGTCGGCCATGAAGAGGTCACGGGATGCCCAGCACTGGTCCAGCGTGGCTTCGGCCTGCTCTTCAGTGAATCCCGAGTCCAGCATGGTGGCCCGGTAGCGTTCCAGCCGTGACTGCAGATTCTCCAGGGTTTGTATGCCGATCATCACCGGGCGGCCAATCTCGGCCATCCGGATGGTGGAAGCCTCACTGATGCAGGCGCGGATCAGCGGCGGATGGGGCTGCTGATAGGGACGGGGCCGCAGCAGCGGGAACTCCACGTCCCAGTGGGCGCCTTCGTGGTCCAGCGGGTCGCCGGTCCATGCTTTGACCAGCAGTTCTTCGGCTTCATCCAGCCGCGCCAGGCCGTCTTCCATCGTGATGCCAAACCCGATGTACTCATAGTGGTTGTAGGCGGACCCGCGGCCGGTGCCGACGATGAGTCGTCCGTGGCTCAGGTTGTCCAGCAGTGACGTCTGCACCGCAAGGCGAACCGGATGATGGAAGGCCAGTTCCACAACGGCGAAACCGATCTTGAGGTGGGTGGTCCGGGAGGCCACGGCGGCGCCCAGAACCAGTGGGTCCGCGTGGGCGGCGGCGCCGTCGAAATGGTGCTCGGTTAGCCAGACCGAATGCATGCCGATCTTTTCGGCGAGCACGATCTCGTCCAGGGTGCTGTCGATGACGGCTGAATCGTTCTCGGGTTGGTGGCTGACGGGGAATACGAAGGAGCCGAAGCGCATATCTGCCTCTCGTGGAGTGTCGAAATGGGATGGATAGATTATAGACCATAATGTCTTGCGCAGCGTTTGGCCGCATCAAGTCGGGCATGCGGGCCGACCACCCTCGCGACGGGACTCCCCCGCCAACCGGGAAGTCCGGCGGCATTGCGCCGCTGTACGGCAGTCCCTATAATTTCCAGGCAGTTGATGCGGTCACCCTCGGTTGTCGATGACCGGGCGCAAGGCCGTATCAGGAAGACCAGGATGGCGTTCAAGCGAGTTCTGGCCAAACCTTGGATATTCCGCGTCCTGCGAAGGTCGAGACGACAGACCATGATTCGACTGGTCATTTTGATTCTCGGCTACTGCGGCGGCACATTCCGACAGAGACATTGCATCGTGTTCCGAAAACGGCTGGGTGATGAGCAATATAACCCACACTCGTTTTGGAACCAGTCCGGTTTCATGTTTGGACACGTATATAGTTTATATCCATTAGGAATTCGGCAGCAAACCGGAAGTCAGAAGGTTCGCATTGACCCCATCTTGCCCCAACCTTATTGATGTGGCCAGGGATTGGAAGACCGGTCGCTTGGCGTCGCCGCGGAGTTTGACGGCAGCAATCTTTTTGGTTTGGTTGGCGGCGCTGGCGTGTACGCCGGGCACTAATCCGGACGATCCGTTTTCACAGCCTCCGGGCGGCCCCCCGGTGAGCCTGGTGGTGAGCAACAGCGATCTCGCCGTTGGCGACAACCGGATTTCCTTCGGATTGGTGGATCGGGACTACATGCCGGTCCGCCCCGACACCGTGGCGGTGCGGGCGGTATATTACGAGCCGGGAGCGGCGAAGGGACAGGTGCGACACCGAACCGAGGCGGAATTTTTGCCCTGGCCTCCCGATGGCCGTCGGGGAGTTTTCGTCGCCGACGTGTCTTTCAGTCAAGCCGGAACCGCCACCGGAGATACGCTGGGAATTTGGGAGTTGCACGCCACCTTCGACTATGCCCAGCCGCCCTCGGAAGTGGCGGAATCGCTGACCATAGGGTCGGTGGTGTCGGTGGCTCCGACGCACCGCGCGCCGTTCATCGGCGACCCTGCGCCTCTATCCGACACGCCGACGGTGACGACGGTGACGGACCTTAGCACCATCAGCAGCAGTCCCGAACCGGATCCGGCGCTGTACCGGTTGTCGGTGGCCCAGGCGGTGAGGGCGGGGAAGCCCGCGGTGATCACCTTCGCCACGCCGGCCTTTTGCGTCACGGCGACCTGCGGGCCTCAGGTGTCGGACCTGTCGGATTTGGCCGGCAGGTATGAAGGCCAGGCCAATTTCGTTCACGTTGAGGTGTACCGGGACCCACACCGTATCGACGCCGCGGATCCGGCCCGCGAGCTGGTTCCTGCCGTCGACGAATGGGGCCTCGTTTCTGAGCCCTGGACGTTCTTGGTGGGAAGCGAAGGCCGGATCGCTGATCGATTTGAGCAATATGTACCGCCGCGAGTATTGGAAGCCGCGTTATTGGCCGCGATTAATCGGTGAAATTAATTTTGGTTATTGAGTGGTATGGTGTATTGAGCAATACGTATGTTAGATTATATAGAACACCGGCAGCGCAGCGTAAAATTCGGGCAACCAGGAGCAAAACTTTGGCCAACGTCACAATAACGATTGAGGGCGATGTGGATGAGGTGGTGGCGACGCTGAGAGGGATGGCAGGCCGGGCTATCGACCCGACCCCGGCCGCCCCGACCGCAGCGGCGAGAGAAACGGCCGGTGAAGCGACAGCCGTTAACATAGCGCCGGAAGCCGGGACAGAAGAGGGAGAGCCGACAGAAACGACAGCGGAAACAGCGGGAGCTACCTGGAACGCCAGTTACGTGACAACGTTCTGGCGGAATCTGTCAGACACGGCTCGGCAGGCCATGCTGCGGGTTTCCCGCTCGCCTAGTCACACGCAAAAACGCGCGCAACTGATGCACACCCTGCGGCTTACGCAGCGGGAACTGTCGGGCTCGCTGTCGAGCCAGGGGCACAGCTTGAACCGATTGAAGCGCCGTCGGGGAAACGTGGACCTGCCCCGCCCGCTCATTTACGACCGAACCGAAGACGCCTACGTTCTCGATTCCAACTTCGCCGACGCGCTGCGCGAATTGGGCATGAATTGACTGCCCATTGAGTCGTGTCGCCGCAGACAATACAGTTGCGGCCTGGTGACAGAGTTCGAGGACGCTCGGGATCGCGCGCGGTTGGATTAGAAGTGAACGCCCCGCCCGGCTCCCCCGTCCACCGCGATGGTCTGGCCGGTGATTGCGGAGGCCAAATCCGAGCACAGGAACGCGGCCAGGTTCGCGATGTCATCCGGTTCGATCATGCGGCCGATGGGAATCTCGGCGACTGACCCTGCCAGTTCCGCCTCGGATGAGGTGTTGTTCCGCAAGGCGCGCTCGGCGACCAGGCCCATGTAACGCTCCGTGCGGGTGCTGCCCGGGTGGATGCAGTTGACCAGGATGCCGTCCGCCGCCACGTCGTCCGACAGGGCCTTGGAGTAGTTGGACATGGCTGAGTTGGTGACGCCCGATCCCGGATTGGTCGGGCTGGAGTTCCGCGCTGCCATGCCTCCGATGTTGATGATCCGGCCGCCGCCGGACGCGATCATGTGGGGCACGCACTCCCGGGCGCAGCGGATGTAGCCCATCACCTTGGTGGTGATGTGGTTCAGGATGACGTCGTCCGGGATCTGGCTGGCGCGGTCGCTGGTGCTGTTCACCGCGTTGTTGACCAGGATGTCGAGCCGGCCCAGCCCGTTCACGGTCTCACGCACGAGTTGGACGATGTCCTCGGGCGCCGTCATGTCGGCGCGGATGGGTATGACGCGCGCTCCGGTGGCGTCACCGATTTCGGCAGCAGCGGCCCGCAGGTCATCCTCACCTCGGGCGCAGATGGCAACGGCGCAGCCGTCCCGGGCCAGGGCGTACGCGATGGATTTGCCGATGCCCTTGCTCCCTCCGGTAACCAAAGCGGCCTTGCCTTCCAGTCCTGGCAGCATGATTCACTCCTGCGATCAGTTGGGGTAGTCGGCCTGTACGACCGTCTGCGTGAATAGAGAGTTCCCTCGTATTTTATCCCGAGCCGGGCGCGAAATTTCAGAGTGTGCCGGCGGCAATCAAACCGCTGATGTCAGAGGCAGTTGGGATGTCCCGCGCCGCGGCAACCGTGGCTTCCAGCTTTGTGGCAGGCCAGTTGATCTGCGAGAACAGCGGTTGAAGGCGTTCTACCTCGGTGTCCAGGCCCCATTCCAGTTCGTTGCCCTGGTATTCGCCCCGGTACACATTTCCTCCGGCCATGTCGATGGTGATGTGCGGGGCAAAAGCCGGCCGGTCCTTGTGTCCAACGATCTGGACCTTGCGCATCAGCGAGACCACTGCGTCGTGGTTTTCAGCGGAGGCGGCGTCGGAATCGTCACCGGGATCGATGCGAGTGCGCAGCGGCGGATAGCTTCCATTCACGGCCACGTAGGCGGCGAAGTAGTGGGTGCTGCCCACAATTGCCTGGCCGCGCGACGGGTTGGGGAAGGCAGGGGAAGGGTAGAGGGTCTCCAGCCAGTTCATGTCGATCGTGATGCGCTCTATCTCGTCGATGGCCAGCTGGTGGGACCGCCGTATGTCCGTCATCAGGTCGATCACGGGGCAGTTGTAACCGGCCGTCGGGTACATTTTGAGCACGGTGTGCAGCAGTTCCCAGCGGGTTCCCAAGCCTTCCGTTACCGGCTCGAACGACACCTGCTGTGGGCCCGTGAACACGTAGGAGAGTTCACCCCGGTTGTTGCCGGTAAAGGCGTTGTAGAAACCGGCCGGTCCTTCCAGAGCCTCTTCGGATCCTCGAACGTCCTCGCGAGCCAAAAGGGCGGCCATGATGCCGCTGCGCGTGGACTGGGGCTCGTGGAACATCATCTCCCGACCGCCGGAGCGTGGGCCCTCGTTGGTTCCGGCCGTGAACGTGCAGGCCAGGGCGACGGCGGTGACCATCTGGTCCTCGGTCAGCCCAAGCAGCTTGCCGGTGGCGACGGCGGCCCCGAGCGTCCCGTAGACGGGGCTGGAGCGAAACCCTCGGGCCTGAGTGGAAGCGATGAAATCCCCGGCGATGCGTGACTCCACCTCGTATCCGGCGGCCATGGCGGTGATGAGCTGGGCTCCGGAGGCGCCACCGAGCTGCGCGGAGGCCAACGCGGCGGGAATGATGCACGGGCCAGGGTGTGTCAGCATCCGGTAGGAATCCGCCTGGTTGGTGGCATGCATCAGCTTGCTGTTGGCGAAGGCCGCCCCGCAGCGGGTCGCGCGTCCGCCGGAGGCCAGGATGCTGGCGCCGTGGGCAGAGGCTTCTTCGGCAAGGGCCAGGTCCACTGCGGCCTTGCCGTGGTGGGTTTCGGCGCCGATGATGGCCACCACCGTGGCGTGGAGCAGCGAGGTCTGCATCTTGTCGACTACGGACGGCGGCAGGTCGGCGGCGTCCAGATTGACGGCCCAGCGGGCAAGCTGGCGGGACAGGGAGTCGGGCATGAGTTCAATTCCTTAAACGTCAATATGGGTGTCAAGGATTGTCACGTGAGTGCTGCCGTTGCCGACAATTCCGGTGAGGACGTTGATTAGCTCACGCGTATCCAGTTTGCGGCAGGCAAACGTCAGAAGCAGGATTTTCAAGATTTCGGGATCACCAGGATTGGAACCGTCCCATGATAGAGCTCTCCCAATCCTGTCAAATCATAAAATCCCGCAAATCCTGATTCTGACGATTTGCGAAAATGGGTACACATGAGCGTTGATTAGAACTTGGCCCCGTTGGCCAGCATTTCCCACTCCCCTTCCGGGATGGCCGGTTCAAATGGGTCTGTATGCCAAATGACAGTGCCCTTGAGCGGGTTGTGCAGGGCGGGACGGCTGAGGTCGTTAGGGTCCACTTCCATCCTGACGAAACCCTCAGGCTGACGTTGGACAGTGACCTCCACTTCAATATTCTCCTCGAAGGGTAGATCGTTCAGAATCAGGACGCCGCCTTTGGTAATCTTGGCGGTGGTCTTGAACGTGTCCATGGTCGGCCTCGCGAGCCAGGATGGGAATGGCTGCACTTCGTATACGCCAGACATGGTAGCACAGCCGCACCTTGCGGCCCGCAGGACCGGCGTTCCGGTACCGGCGTCAGTCCAGGTCGCGGATGTAGGCTCGGAAGATGATCTTGCCGGCGGCCAGCGTCAGGACGGCGGCGATGAACAGCATTACCAGCGTGAATTCCAGGCTCTGGAGGGCGAAACCCAGGCCGGTCGCCGCGGCCGGCGGGTGTTCCGTGTCCGTTATCGACATCAGCAGGATCACCACGCCCAGCGTCATGGCTGCCGCAACGTGGGCGGCCCAGTGATGCGCGTGGTCGGGTACCGGAACCCAGCCGGCGTGGAATAACGCGAAGGACGTCAGCGCGCCCACCATCAATCCGAGGACGTGTCCTCCCACCAGGTGCCTCAGCGCCGCGCTGCTGGAGTTGGGGTGCACGAACACGATGACCGCGCTGGAGCCCAGACCGGCGGCCAGGACCGCGTCGGCCACGGAGTCCACCATCAGCATGACGATGAGCATCACTACCGCCGCCAGGGCCGATTGCCACAGGTAGCGGGTTTTGAGCCGGAAGAACTGTACGTTGTACAGCTCGATGAACAGTGGCAGATGGAAGCGCCGGCTGATGCGCCGGGGCATCAACTGCAACTCGCCACGGGTAAGGAGGCGGTCCACGAACCCGGTCGCATTACGCGCCCGGCGTACTCGGGCGCGACGACGTGCCTGAGCGTGCGCTCTCCTTCTCCTCCGTGACGCCTCACCGCCCGCGATGTCACCAGAATCCGATCTGGCGCGGTTTGCCATGGGCCCGCGGCGTTACGCGAGGCTGCGGGCGAAGTCCAGCCAGACCCGGGCGCAGGGTACGGGCAGGATGTGTTGCACGAAACCGGAGACGCCCGGGAATACCACGGCGCGCCCATTGGGGAACACGTCGGCGGCGCCGCGGAAGTCGCCAAGGACTTCCTCGCGGAGCGCGGCTGCGGCGATGATCAGCACCGGGGTCTGCACGTCTTTCAGCAGCGGCCTCAGATCTCCCGATGCCTGGGCCTGGAACCCCGCAACCACATGGGGCGTGGTCGCCTTCATTTGCTCGGCGTACCAGCGGGTGTAGGCGGGGTCCACTATCTGCGGATCCAGGCGGCGTCCGATGCTGCCCTCGACCCAGGAGCCGATGCCCTCGTTTTCGATCTGGACTGCCGATTCGGCATGGTGGGCGTCGTTGAAGCTGGTGGGAGAGGTGCAGGCGGTCAGTGAGAGGAGACGCTCCTGATGCATGGTGGCGTAGCGCATGGAGATGCTGCCGCCCACGGTTTCACCGATGAGGTGGAACTTGTCCAATCCAAGCTTGTCGGCGAACTCCGCCAGGTCTTTGGCGAAGTTGTCCACCGACCACGGGTAGCCGGGCTCGGGCACGTCGGATTGCCCCATGCCCCGCATGTCGAACCGGATCACACGATAGTGGCGCGCCACGATGGGCACCCAACCGAACCAGAGCTTGTGGTTCTTGGCCATGCCGTGGTGCATCACCACGGTTGCGGGCTCCGTCCACGGGTCCGTGAAGTCGTCGATGGTGTAGAACAGCTCGCAGCCGTCGTCCAAGCGCAGTTTCATTGCGTTCCTGCTGACCTCCGTGCCGTCGGATACCGGTTCCGTCCCAACCGATGGGCGCGAGGTCGCCCCTCGCGCTATCGATGACCATTGTCGCTGAGTGTATTGGCCGAAGGCTACTCTATCTCCAGTTCGTTGAAAACCGAGCGGGCGATGCGCATGGCCGTGCGCGCGTTGATGTACCCGCCGTACATGGACAGGTGGATGAAGATTTCCATCAGTTCCGTGGGGGTCATGCCCACGCCAATCGCGCCGCGTATACGGCGTCGCATCTGGGCATCGTATACTCCCATGCTGGTGAGCGCCGCCAGGGAGACGATGGCCCGTTCTTTATCGTTCAGCAACGAACGGCTGTAAATCGCGCCCCAGTTGTACTCATCCACGATCCGCTCCAGCTGTCCTTCCGGCGAATCCGCTTCGAAACCGGTCGGAGTATTGCCCATGTGATGCCGGTGCAATTCCTGGCCCAGGGCGTACAGCTGGTCGGGATGCTGACTGGTGTCGTATTCCAGGCACGGCTCACATTCGATGCCCAGTTCTTCGTAGATCTCCTTGGTCAGTCGCAATGCCGATTCCACGGCAGGAACCCCGATGTAGAAGGTGGACTGGACGAAAACCTCAACTATCTGCTGCGGGGTGAGGCCGACGTTCAGGGCGCGCACAATGTGGCGCCGCATCAGGTTCATCTCTCCCTGGGTCATCAGGGCGGAGATTGTGGCGATGCAGCGCTGCTTCAGGTCCAACCCCGGGCGGCTCCAGATGGTGCCGAAGAGGGCTTCATCGATGATGCGCTTGAGGTCGGGAGCCAGTTGATCGACGCCGGGCAAAGCGTAATGGGTGACATCACCGCTGGCCATCTGTCTGCGCATGTCCTGGCCGGCCTGAAAACGGTCATTGAGGGAAGTCAAGGCTGTATTCCTCCTCGCGAAAAGCAGCTATCCTGAAATGGAGGCAACGGTGGAACTGCGGGGCAGGCGCAGACCGTCAAGCGCTGGAATTATAGCATAGGGGCGTCTCGCTCCCACCGGCGACGGGTCAGTCAACTTGCCGCATCACGTCGCCGGCGAACCAGTCCAACCGCTCCAGGGCCTGGTTGAGGTCGCTGCCGCGGATGTCAAAAATGATGTGGGAAACTCCCACTTCGGAGTAGGTCTGGACATCCTCCAGGATGGCGTCGGTGGAACCGGAGAACCGCCGACGCGGGCCCGTCTGCATGGTCGCAGGATCGTATAGCGGGGCCTTCATTGACACCTGTATTTCGGCGGGGTCCCGACCGGCCTGCTCCGCGAACCGGTTGAGGGTCACCAGGTCTCCGGCCAGTTCCTCCGGCTCCAGGGTCGCCGCCGGTATCGTGCCGACCGGGTGCCAGCCGTCGCCGATGGTGGCGGCGCGGCGGATGGCGGGTCGGCTCTGGCCGCCGACCCAGATGGGCGGGTGGGGCTTCTGGATCGGCTTGGGCAGGAACTGGATGTCCGAGAACTGGACGTACTTGCCGTCGAACTCGGGGTTGGGGCTGGTCCACAGCTCCTTGTAGGCGTGCAGATACTCGTCGGTTACCGCGCCCCGCTCGGCGAAGGGCGGAGTGTCCAGAGCCTCGAACTCCTCTTCCATCCAGCCCACGCCGACGCCCAGGATCAGGCGTCCTCGGGACAGCACGTCCAGCGTGGCGAGGATCTTGGCGGCCAGGATCGGCGGGCGGTAGGGGACAATCATCACGCTGGGAACCATCCGGATGTTCTCGGTCACGCCGGCCAGATAGGTGAGCAGGGTCAGCTGCTCAAAATACTCCCCGCTTTCGCCCGTGGGGAACTCCCCGCCCACGGTATACGGATAGGGCGAGTCGATCCGGCTGGGCACCAGCACATGGTCGCCGGCCACCATGCAGTAGAAGCCGAGACGGTCGCCGGTCTGAGCGATCTGGGCCAGCGGACCGGGCTGGGCGTTGGGGCCGTGATTGGGCAGGTAGAATCCGAACTGCATACTCTCTCCTGGGCGAATATATGCCGTGAGGGCTGGTTACAGGCCGTTGATCTCGCAGTTGCCGGAGACCAGGGCGATGACAATAGCGGCGATGATCAAGCCGGTCATCACGCCGAGGGCGCATCCGCAGCCCTTCTTGAAGGAGTCGAAGAAACCGAACATGGTGGAGCGTATCCCGTGAACCGGCGGGGTGCCCACTTGGTGCGGTGGTTGGGCCGGCTGCGCTGCTATAATAGCGCAGCCCGTTGAACTCACTCAACCGGAGCCGTGTGAAGCGAAACCATCATACAACCTGACCGCAGTGCCGGACACGGACAGAGGACGGGTCAAAGCAGAGAATCCATTTGGGCCATTCCGCCGCGCTGGAGGTTGCCCTACATCGCACTCTATTGGGTACAATGGCTCCTGGCGATGTACGGGGTTGTGGAGTTCCTCAGTTGGCTTCACCCGGACTACAGCAGGGGCGAGGTAGCGGAGGCGGCGATGGTGCATATTCCCGCCGTCACGGCATTGGGAATTCCCGCTACATTCACCCTGATGGAGGTTATTCAACGTCTTATGGTCACCTACGATTACCTGATGAACAAGTACGTCCGGCCGTTGCAGGAGAAGCAGCGGGAAGAAGGCCGGGCGCAGGGCCGGGCGGAAGCTGAGGCCGAGTTCCGCCGGCTGGTCGGCGAGTGGGACCAGCGCCGGCTGGCCGCCGCCGCACGCAACGAACCCTTTGACGAACCCCATCCGCTGCTCGAAAATGGCGATACGCAAAACGGCTAGCGACCGTACAGCTCAGCACAAGACAATTCACTCACAAGGAGAACACAACCATGCCTAACATCACCCTCGACCAGGCGGAAGCGGTATTGGCTGGCGCGAAAGCCGCCGCCCTGGAACTCGGCAAAGCGTTCAGTTTTTCGGTGGTTGACGCCCGCGGCGACCTGATTACAATGTGCAAGATGGACGGTTCCGCATGGCGGACGCCGTACGTATCGCGCGGCAAGGCACGGGCGTCGGCGTGCTTCGGCGAGCCCAGCGGCGACCTGACCGAGCGGTCCACCACGCCCATCATGCGGGCGGTGATGGAAGTGGAGCGCGGCGAGTTCGTGCCGGGACAGGGCGCGCTGCCCATCTACATGAGCGGCGAGCTGATCGGCGCGGTTGGCGGCAGCGGTGGCACGGCCCAGGAGGACGAGGACTGCTCACGGGCGGGCATTGCCCGCGTGGCCGGAGCCAGCGCCAGCCGGTAGGGATTTCCCGGGCGGCGTAGTAAAGCGAGGCCCCGCTCCGGTCGGAGCGGGGCCTTCTGCGGTTCACCGCGCGGAATGCCGCGTCAGTCGGTGGACGCGACCTCGAAGTGCTTTACCCAGTACTCGCCGCGGTAGAGGTGCTCGACTTCGCGGGCGATGTTGGCGCGGAACTCGCTGGTCTCGTAGGCGCGCAGGTCGCCCAGAGTGTCCCAGACGCTGACGCTGATCCCTTCGTCCGGATCCTCGGTGCTGCGGATCAATTGCCGCTCTTTCAATCCCTTGGGGGTAGCTCCGATGGCGACGCGCTCGTGGTAGTGTCGCTCGAATTCCTCCCAGGAACCCGCGCGGAGTTTGCCCCAGACCATCCTGATGAACATATCGGTGTAGCCTCCTTGGTGTTGGGCCGGCCTTCAGCGGCCGGCAGTATGAACGATGTTCAGTGCTCCAGGTCGCCGGCGGCGTGGGCAATGATCTTGGCGGCGGTGGCATCGCTCATGTGACCCATGTCCAGCATCATGTGGTACAGGGTTGGGTCGTGGGGCGATACCTTGAAGAACTTCTGGAAGAACTTGACCCGGGCTTCCTCCAGGCCTTCCAGGTAGGAACGGGCCTCCGTTTCATTGAGGTGCTCGCGTTCCATGATGGTTTCCACGCGCCGCGACATTGGAGCCAGCATACCCACGTGGAGCACGCCCGGCGTGTCGCCAAGAATGATGTTGGCGCCGCGGCCGATGATCACGACGTGACCCGCCTGGGACAGGTTGCGCACGACTTCGCGGGTGGTGTCGATGAAGACCTGGTCGTTCACGCGCTGCATCCGTGAAGAGGGTTCGCCGGCCAGCTCGTGGTAAGTTTCGGGCAGGGTCTCGATGCCGACGCCGAGGTCATAGTCGCCCGATACCGCGGCTCGTTCCAGCACCCGACCCAGCAGGGCCGTGACCCGGTCGCCGAAACGTTCCACCCGCTGCTCCTTGGCGATCAGGTTGGAGACCGGGGAGCCGATAATGCGCGCGGCCTCGGCGAAGACCATGCGGTCCACGTAGTTGAGATGCAGGTCATGGGCAACCTGTTGACCGACGGCGATGGAGCCTGCCCCAATAGGGCCGTTGATGGTTATTACGGGCATGACATCGCCTCCCAATCCCTCTTGGCAGCAGGGCGTACTGTGCCGGCATCATATTGCACCGGTTACAGGATAACATAGCCATTCTGCAGGTCGCCGAGCCACCGGCAGACGTGTGTATCTTTTGCGCACGGTCTCGTGATGCAAGAGTTGGGGCAGGTATGAAACCTGCCCCTTGATGTTTGATTCTGCACGCGCCTGCGGATTAGCGGCGCGCTCCTCCACCGCCCAGGAACCGGCGGTCGGACGGGTTGCGGCCTCCTCCGGTGGAACGGTTGGGATAGCGACGCGGTCCCTGCCCGCGGTCGTTGGGTTCGCTGCCCAGCATCGACCCGCGTTCGCGGCCGGGGCCGCTGCGATCGCGGTCTCCGCCACCGTAGCCACCGCGTCCGCCACGGTCGCGGTCCCCACCGGGACCACCGCGTCCGGGTCCGGAGCGATCTCCGCCACGTCCGCCGCCACTGTAGCCACCGCGTCCGCCGCGGTCTCCGCCGCCGCCACGTCCGCCGCGGTCTCCACCGCCACCGCCGTAGCCGCCACGTCCGCCACGGTCGCCGCCGCCACCGCCGTAGCCGCCACGTCCACCACGGTCGCCGCCGCCGCCAAAGCCGCCGCGTGGTCCGCGATCGCGATCTCCGCGGTCGTCGAACCCTCCGCGTTCAGGGCGGGGAGCCGGCGGCTCGGTGTCGCCCATCAGGGCGCGCCGCGACAGGTTGATGCGGCCCATGTGGTCGATCTCGTGGATCATCACGGTGATTTCCTGGCCGATGTCCACGTTTTCGTACGCGAGGTCGCCCAGGTCTTCGTTGCGCACCAGGCCGTCCTTGCCGCCCGGGGTGAGCTCGACGAAGACGCCGAAGTTGGTGGTCCGAGTTATCTTGCCCGTGATGATGTCGCCCACCTCGGGGTCTCGGGTCAGGCCGTCCACCCGGCTGCGGGCCAGTTCGATCATGGTCTGATCGTTGGAGGAGATGATGACGCCGCCGTCGTCGGAAACGTCGATACCACAGCCGGTCTCCTCCTGGATGGCGCGGATGACGCGACCGCCGGGGCCGATGAGCGCGCCGATCTTCTCGACGGGGATCTGCATGCGGACCAGCTTGGGAGCGTACCGGCTCATCTGGGCGCGCGGCTCGGTGATGGCCTCGGACATGCGATCAAGGATGTGCAGGCGGCCGACGCGAGCCTGTTCCAGGGCCTCACTCAGCAGTTCCTGGGTAAGGCCGTCGATCTTGACGTCCATCTGCAGGGCGTTGATGCCCTTCTCGGTTCCGGCGACCTTGAAGTCCATGTCGCCGAGGAAGTCCTCGATACCCTGGATGTCACTGAGGATGGCATAGCGGTCGCTGTCGGCGTCGGTTATCAGGCCCATGGCGATGCCGGCCACGGGCGCCCGGAGAGGGACGCCGGCGTCCATGAGCGCCATGGAGGAGCCGCACACGCTGCCCATGGAGGTGGAGCCGTTGGATGCCAGCACCTCGCTGACCACGCGTACGGTGTAGGGGAAGTCCTCCTCGGACGGCATGGCGGCCAGGATCGCCCGCTCGGCGAGAGCCCCGTGGCCGATTTCACGCCGGCCCGGGGAGCCCACTCGCCGCGCCTCGCCGACGCTGTAGGGCGGGAAGTTGTAGTGGTGCATGAACTGCTTGGTGTTCTCGGGACCCACCGTGTCCAGCGTCTGCTTCATGGACAGGGAGGCCAGTGTGGCGATGGAGAGCACCTGGGTCTGGCCCCGGGTGAACAGGCCGCTGCCGTGGGCGCGGGGCAGTTCGCCGACGCTGCAGGTGATGGGGCGGATCTCGGTGGTCTGGCGGCCGTCGGGTCGCACGTTCTGGTTGAGGATGCGGCCGCGCACTTCCTTCTTCACCAGGTTCTTGAATGCCTCGGCGATGTCGCCGCTGGAGTAGTCGTCGGCCAGCTGCGCGGCGACTTCGGACTCGACAGCGTCCAGGCTGGAGTCGCGTTCGCTCTTGAACGAGTTGCGTTCCAGGACTTCGGAGATGCGACCGTTGACCAGAGCGTCGACTTTCTTCTGGCGATCGTCGGTCGCCGAGTTGTCGAAGTGAACCTCGATCTTGTCCGCGCCGCGCTCGGCCACGAGCTTGTCGATTAGCTCGATGGTCTGTACGTTGCTTTCGTGGGCCAGCCTGATGCCCTCCAGGATGACCTCTTCGGACACGTCCACCGAGCCCGACTCGACCATCATGATGGCGCCGCGATTGCTGGCAACGACCATGTTGAGTTGCGCCGAGTTGCTGGCCTGATAACTGGCGTTGATCGCGTAGTCGCTGCCGTCCCAGGTGATGCGGCAGGAGGCGATGGGTCCTTCGAAGGGGATCTGGCTGATGGACAGCGCGGCGGAAGCAGCAACCATTCCCAAGGTTTCGGGCGGATGCTCTTCGTCCACGGAGAGCACGGTGATGATCACCTGGATCTCGTTGTGCAGCCCCTTGGGGAACAGAGGACGGATGCTGCGGTCGGTCAGGCGGGCGGAGAGGATGGCCTCGGTTCCAGGACGTCCCTCGCGTCGGAAGAAGCTGCCGGGGATCTTACCCACAGCGTACAGCCGCTCTTCGAACTCAACGGTGAGGGGCAGAAAGTCGATGCCCTCCCGGGCCTGTTCGGACATTACGGCGGTGGCCAGCAGGATGGTCTCTCCGCAGGTGATGGTCACCGCGCCGTGCGCCTGCTGGGCCAGCCGACCGGTTTCGAGGGTTATGGGATGCCCGCCGATCTCGCCGTCAATGGAGAAGGGGTTCATCAATTCTTGGGCGGCGTCTATAGTTGTCATAACAGTAGTTCTCTCTACCTCTTCGTCCATCGTTGTGGCTACCAACCTGCTACGTGTAGATAGGGGCCGGTTTTCATGCTGGGTTTTGATTGTAAATTCTGTCGCCGAATTGCGATGCGTCCCGCCACCGCGCTGTCCTGTGGCCAAATGAATAGACAGCATTTGTTTGAAGGGTGTGATAATTGTTACGTTGCGTGTACCGGGACTGGTTTAGCGGCAGGGAAAGTTGAAGTGTGGGGTTGAACACCCATGCGGGTTGATCCGGGCCTATGCGATGGCCACCGGAGGAGCCGCCTATGGATGGGACGCCGGCAGGGTGTCGTTCCGGCCGGCTGGAACAGAGCGTGCGTAGGCCGCAGTCCGGCGCTTCAGGCCGGATTACCTGCGTAAACCTAGCCGGCCGATGAGGCTCTGATAGCGGCCTACATCTTCGCGGCTGAGGTAATTGAGGAGACGGCGCCGCTTGGAAACCATCGTTACCAAGCCCCGCCGGGAATGCACGTCCTTCCGGTGGGTGCGGAGGTGGTCGGTCACCTGCCGGATACGCTCCGTGAGCATGGCGACCTGGAGTTCGGTTGAGCCGGTGTCCGACTCGTGTGCTCGATATTCCTCGATAATTCCTTGCTTCGTGACTGCGTCCAACATTACGGGTTTCGTACCTTCTCGTTTTGGGTCTGTCATTCTTTCGCGAAATAGGCTAACACATCACGCCACAATAAGCAACGGAGGCGCATTGCCGATGTTCGGCCATTTCTGTTTCGTGTGGTTCCCGACAAACAAGAGTGATGGCCGTAGCCATCGCGATATTTTTATAAACGCGTTTTAATCAGTTGGCGTGGATTTAGGTGTTTCTATAGCCAATTTTGCGTGCGGGGAGCGGCGCAGGAAACGCAAACGGAATGGGGCGCAGTAAAAACTGCGCCCCTTCAATTATCGGGTACTGTAGGCTGCTGGTTACGCCAGGAACCCCTCCACCAACTCGACGAAACGGTCGGTGGCCTCGAGTTCAGGATGGTGGCCGCAGTTGTCGATGACCTCCAGGCGGCTGCCCGGGATGCGGCGCTGGTACTCCTCACCGGCGCTCACCGGTACGATGGCGTCCTGCTTCCCCCAGATGAGAAGGGTCGGCACCCGCTCCAGGCGATACACCTGGTGCACCAGACCCGGGTCATGCATGTAGGGACGCCACGAAACACGGCAGGTCCCCTCCATGGCGTTCTCCCAGCGCTCCAGGATCTCCTCCTCCGGTTCCGCCGGACAGATGGTGCGGTACTCGGGGGTGCCGTCCGGGTCCAGCAGCGAATCGCGGATGTACAGAGGCGGCGTGACCTCGAAGATGTCGTAGATCTGCCCTCCGGGCGGGCGGATGCCGCCGGCGCCCACCAGGATCAGCCGGCGGAATTGCTGCGGACACATGGTGGCCAGCTCAGCGGCCAGCCAGCCGCCCAGGGAGAAGCCCATCAGGTCGGCGCCTTCCAGGCCCAGCCTGTCCAGCGCGCCCAGGTACCAGATCGCCATGTCGTGCATCTTCATGGACCAGTCCAGCTGGTCAGACTGGCCGTAGCCGGGATGCGACGGGATGTGCAGGGTGTGGTTCTGGGCCAGGGCCTCGTGGTAGCGCAGCCACCCGGGATGTCCCAGCTCGTCATGCAGAATGACCAGCGGGTTGCCGGAGCCGCCGGTGACGACCTCCACGCTGGAGCCGGAAACCTCGGTGATGCTGGAAGTCCAGGGTTGGGCGGTTGTGGTCATGGTCTGGCAAGTCCTCTGGGCGCGGTTACGCCCCTCGCGATGGCTACAACTGGGTCGAGAAAGATAAAGGCATGGAGCGGGCGATGGGATTCGAACCCACGACTTTTTGCTTGGGAAGCAAACACTCTACCACTGAGTTACGCCCGCCCGAAGAGTACAGGTAGGGGATGACTGACCGGATGATAGCACAGCCGCAGGCGGCGGCTCAATCACCAAAGGCGGGGGGTCAATCGCCGCCCGTACGAGGGAAACCACCGGGCCTATGGACCCAGCAGGGGTTCCAATATGTCCAGAAGGAACTCAACTCGGTCCAGCCCTTCCGCGACGTCCGCCTGGGAAAAGGTGTCCTCGTAGTAGTTCTCATGCAGCAGGTTCGCTCGTGCGAAGTGGTCCATGACTTCGCCGTCGCCGGTGAGGGCCCTGAGATGGCTCGCCGCCCGCGTCAGGTGCCGGTGCCGCTCGTGTTCCCACCCGCGCTGTTCCGCGATGGCCTTCATCATCAGCGCCGCGGCGCCCCAGCCCTTCTCTGAGGCCTGGCGCAGGTCCCCCTGAGCCAACTCTCCCCGGGCCTGAGCCAACAGGCGCCGGCTATCTCTTTGGTACTTCTGGGTGGTCATGGGGATCTTCAGTTGCGAGTGTGCGGGAATGGCTGGTGCTGGTGGCAGTACGGAAAGCCTGTGAGACGATGGTAACTCAGCGGTGGTCAATGACCCAACCCAGCAAGAAAAGCCGGCGGGCAGGGTGCCTATGGTTCAATCAGAGGAAGCCGATATAGTCCAAAAGCGATTTCGCGTGCTGGCATCTCGCAGCGACGTGGTTGGCGTTGACCACAGCCAGTATTTCGAAAGAGGTTGGCCCTTTCGAGTATTGCTTACTGCAGTTGGAGCTGGAGGTACGCAGTGAAGTTTCCAGTGACCTTACAGTTACGTCCTCCAGATTGCCCACGTTGGGCAGGCTGTTTTCGTTGAACGCACGACCGAAGTACCTTCGGAGAGCGTCACGATCCGCTAGCAGCCAGGCTTCCATGGCCTGCACCATCAAAAACGCCTGTCGGTCCCGAGTGCCTGGCGGCCGTGTCCATCCGTCATTGGCTTGGAGGTGTTGCCAGGGAGTATCGCCGGCAGCGACTGGACTCTCGCTGTCAACCAACATGAGGGGCAACTCGTCTCGGGTTGCTCGTCGGACGGCGTTTTTGAATTGGTTGAACGTTTCGTTGCGGCTGCCGCCGCGGACAGTTCTGGGCAGGTTGCCTCCGAGTCCCGCACTTGCGAAAAACCTCTGCCAAGAACGCCTGAAGAGCTGCCCCAACCTGTTGCCCGTTCCGCCACCTTCGATATAGATGGTGACCCTCACCACCGCGTGCCACCGATGCTGCCCATGGTCCATACTTCCCCAAGCCCACGGTCGCCCTGCCATGACGCCAGTTCGTCCGGGTTAACTCTTGTAAAGTGTGTTTGACCTTCGTATTTCTCACAGGCGATTACGCTGGATGGGTGATCACTGAGGGCATCGATCAGGGTGGGCGAATGGGTGGTGACAATCACCTGCGTTCGCGTTGAGGCTTCGACTAGAAGCTCGGCAAGGTCGTATATGACGTCGGGGTGCAAGCCGAGTTCAGGCTCCTCGATTGCAATGAGTGACGGCAGTTCCGGATCCAGCAAGGCGGTCAGAAGGCTGAGGTAACGCAGGGTCCCATCGGACAGGCGTGCCGCAGGGATGAGTCGCCCACCACTCTCTTCAACCATCAGGGCCACTCTTCCGGCATTCACGGGAGTGCTGACTCCTGCGATGCCGTCGTAAAACCTGGTCATATAGTAGGAAAGTTTGTCTCTGTCGCTCGGAGAAAAATTCGAAATTACATTGGCGAGATTCTCGCCGTGTTTGAACAGCCAATGGCCCCAAGACCCCGTGCTTTGAGTCTCGCGGACCGGGGAGTCATCTCCGAACGTCCAATCCGCGTGTAGATGCATTTGGTGGTAGCAAATGATCAATCGCTGAAATGCGAGCTCATCCTCGATGTAGTTCGCAAATGGCGTGTGGTCCAAGTCAAATAGATCGGTATACAGCGAGAGCATGGATCGGCCAGGCGGCATATGGAATCCATATAATGGCGTTTGTGATGATCCGAGAAATATTTGACCTGATCCATTCGTTTGAACGACCAATGAAGATGACGAATCCGTGGTGCGATCGATGCGCTCGTGATGAACGCTGAGACGGTCTTCGTCACAGGACAAGCCGAGGGAATGCTTTATGGAGACGGACTTGAGCCCCGATGCCACTGTGGCATTTATTGTTGCCTTCCGAATGTACTCGCTCGGTTGCCAGAACCAACCTGCCATATCACCGCTCGTCTTGAACACGGTCGAAAGGTTGCGGGGCGCCGCACGGAGAAGAGCCAGCACTTTCAGCAGGTTCGATTTCCCTGACCCGTTCGGTCCGATAATGACGTTCAGCGGTTCCAGCGGCAGGTCGACACCATCTGGTCCGAAAGACAGCAGTCCCCTAACCTGTAGCCGTTCAATTAACATGGTGAACCCCGCTCGTGAGACGGGCGTTCCGGTGAGTTGACGTGACTCTGCAAGGACTTGACGATGTACAGGTTGATCCAGTCGCGGACAGTACCGAGGTCATTGTAGCACCTGATTGACTATGGCCTTACGCCCCAACCCCCGCCGCTTCCCGCCTCTCCCCCTGAAAGTCCCGCGTTAGCTGGGCCAGCAGGAAGAAGATGTTCTCCACGGCGTTGGTGGCCTCGACGATGATGCGGTGGCGGCCGTCGTCTTCCTCGGGGGCCATGGCCAGGTAGCGGGCGCGCACGTCCTGCATCAGGCTGCGGCGGTCGCCCATCACCTGCTCGACGAAAGCCCAGGAGTCGGGGTCGTCCTCATCCAGGGCGTCCAGGAAGATCAGCAATGCGGCGTCGGTGCCCTCCACTACGCTGATCTGGAACATCTCCAGCATGTCGTCCTCGGGAAGGTTCCGCAGCAGGTCGGGCAATGTGGAGAACTGCTCCTCCAGCCAGGTGATCAGTTTCTGGCGGCTGAGGACCGCGTTGCGACGTTCGCTGTCCTGCCCCGGGTTGCGCTGACCCAGCTCGGCCAGGAATTCTTCGATGCGGGAGTTCACCTCCAGCGTGGACTGGCGGACGGCGCCCAGTGGCAGCCCCATGCGAGCCTGCTCCAGGTACTCCGAGAACCGGCCCAGCACGCGCTTCTGCTCCAGGTGGGCCAGGTCCAGGGCTGTGGTCACGTCGTTGATGGCCAGGTCGTGGATGAACTGGGGCCGCGACCGTTCCTCCTCGGCGCTGGCCGGCCAGATGCGGGCGAACAGCCGCATGGTCCACTCGGGCGCGGACAGCACCACGATGCGCGACGGCATGCCGAAGACGATCACCGCCAGCGCCATCTGCGGGCCCAGACCGATGTCCGGCCAGGTCACCAGGGCCTTCACCAGCGGCACCTGCGCGTACACCTCTATATATAGGAGTATCACCAGTATGACCGCGGAGAAGAACACCTGGAATGCCCAGAACATGCCCAGCTGCCGGGCGGTCCCGGTCAATCCCGACGAGACCACGATCACGCTGATGGCCAGCCCCACGTAGGAGCCGTAGATGTACATCAGCACCTGTTCCACGCCCACCAGCTGGGCCGCGGCCAACCCGATGCCGAAGGCCACCACCGGCACCAGCGCCTGCACGATGAACGTGAGCAGCGCTCCCAGGATGAACGACAGCAGGATCGACTCCGCCGAAATCTCCAGGCCGGCCTGGAACCAGGTCTGATCGGACAATGGTTGGGCCGATTCCTTAATTAAGACCAACCCGAAAAGCAGCGCTGCCACGCCGAAGAGCATGGCGCCGGCCTCCCGGTAGTTGCCCCGATTCAAGCGGGTGATGATGACGCCGCCCACGCCGATGCCGTAGAGCGCGGCGATGCGGATGTCCACCGTCACGATGAACAGTATCAGGCCGACGCCCATCTGCGCGCCCAGGGCGATGGGATAGCCCTGCTTGGCCGAGATCAGACCCGACCGCAGCATGCTGATGGTGATGAACGTGACGGCCGGTGACGACTGGGTGATGGCGCCGGCCAGGGTGCCCCAGCCGAAGGCGGCGAAGCGGTTGTCGGCCAGCCGGCTGGCCAGCACCCGGAGGCGCGGCCCGACCACCGTCTTGAGGTTCTCGGAGAGAAGCCACATCCCGAAGAACAGCAGCCCAACGCCGCCGAGGATGCCGCCGAACACTGCAATCATGGAGTTATCGAGCCCCCGTGTAGCAAAGTATGAGACCCGGTGGCATTATCATACCCGTACTGCGGATATTCAACCCGCCACAGATGTTACCGCGTCGCGACTGACTGGCCCGTCGGACCAGGGCACCTCGGGCAGGTTGCGTTCGCGGCCACAGCCGGGCCCGGTCCCATCGCGGCGTCCGTTACTGGCTCATCCGGGATATATAGGGGAATTAGCGAAGTTAGCGCTAATTTATAATTTGCCTAATCTTGCTATATTTGTCCGGTAATCAACTGATTTGTAACCAGTATGCGCGTGAGCCGGGCGTCCACTGTCGGACCGGTTTGCAATTATCTAATCGCCGTTTTGGGGAACAGGTTTACCATTCCTGATCACTATGTCCGGTCGGCTGAAAACCGCTGCATCACGGAACTTGGTGGCCGGTCTGACCACCCCGAAAGTGTGTGTGCGTCCACCCCCGCCCGCCCCGGCGCCGCTCCCTTCATATTTCCAATCCGACGCGTTCAGGAATGCCATGTGCATCCGCCAGACTACTACCTGCCGGCCGGGTTCTATCGTGCCGGTCGGATCAACTAGATAGCGGATGATGCAGTACCAGCCAGGGTGATCGTAATGGGCCTGAACCGCCCAAGGGCGCAGACTCGCTTTTATCTCCAGCGAGTCGTTGGCCGGCGGCGGATCCGCGGATCCACGGCGTTTCAGATCGGGACAGCGTTGTTGCGCAAGATCGCTGTGCCGGGGCTTTTCGTATACCGTGAGCGCGGAAAACGCCCTTGCTGCGAAAATACCCACCAACGCGCTGAACACATTGGCCTGCTCGAAATAGACGTCGACAAACTGCTCTACTTCGTTCTCCACGGACGCAACAACCCGCCCAATCTGGCCTATGGTCAGGCCGGGCGGCAGGGCCACACGATTGTCCAACCAACCGCCGCGGGGGTTTGGGTTAGTCATCTCTGAGTTGTGTCAGCAGCGGCACGGCCTGTTGCGCCATATTGTGGTAATCCGGCGATGCCTCAATACCAATGGCGCGCAACCCATTCGCCCGCGCCGCCGCAACGGTGGCCCCCGAACCCATGAAGGGGTCCAGAATGGCGCCGGTGCCCAGCGGCAACGCGGCTCGCGTCAATTGACGCATCAGACGTTGCGGTTTCAGCGATGGATGCGGAGCAATCCGTCGCTCTGCTTTGGACGCTGGCGGGCAAGTGATAACGTCCCAGAATGGCTGCTCGTCTGATATGCGGCGCAAACCTCCGACGCCCCAACGCTTGAGGTTGTCCTGAACGCGGCCCTCCAAAGGCTTGCGAAACAGGCCCCACGGTTCCCAACCCGAGCGCGGCATCACCGACACTTCCGGGAACTCTTCGTGGGCGTTTTTGGGCCGGTCGCCACCGCGCAGCGTCTTCACGATGCGGACGATCTCTCCGCGCTTTTCGAAACCCGCCTCCATCATCGGCAGGTAAACATGGTGGGACAGCAGCGGGTTGGTGGCGATGAAAACGTGGGCGCCGGGCACGAGAACGCGCATCAGGAGCGGCGCCAGCCGTTCAAAGAAATGGCGCAGGCCGGCTTCTTCCGCCGGAGTCAATACGGTGAACCTCGGCAGCGGGCTGCGCTGCGCGCCGTCAAAACTCGGCGGGATGCGCCAAACCCCGCCGGCTCCATTTTCCCGCTTGGCCAACTGGTCAGAGCGATACTCGACCAGCCCGTACGGTGGGTCCGTAACCACCGCATGCATTGATAACGGATCGGCCGATTCGAGCCACTCAAAGGCATCGGCGTTTATCAGATCCGAATCGGCCGGTGAATCGATGTCAGTATCCGATGCACGCATCGGATCTGTGCCGCCGGCGTCGTCGAAGAATTTATCCAGTTCCTGTTGTATTGCCATGGCGTGTACCCGAGTCGGGCCTAGCATAACCGAGCCATTTTGCGCTGTCTATTGATTGCGCGGCCCGTCGCCCCACGGCACCTCGGGCAGGTTGCGCTCCCGGCGCACCTCGTTGATGGTGAGCACGCCTCGGTCCAGCAGCGCCGACTCCCGCTGCACCCGGTTGTTCTCGTCCTCCTGCAGCGCCTCGATGGCCGACAGGTCGAACTCCACCGACAGCTGCGGGTAGCCGAGGCGGGGCAGCAGCATCCGGTTCAGCTGCTCCTCCAGGAACCGCACCTCCGGCACCACGGTGTTGCGCCAGAACATGCGCTCCGACGCCTGGACGTTGGCGTAGGTGGCCCGCTCGAAGTCGCCCAGCAGCAGCTTGGGCACGCCGTAGGTCCGACTGACCTCCTCCAGGCTCCAGCGGAGTCCCTGGATGAAGTCGATGTCCCGGTGGGACAGGCCCAGCGTCTTCACGTCGCGCACCGCCGAGGCCACCGCCGGCCGGTTGGCGTTGGCCGAACCCTGGTGGCGCATCTCCCACCGGGTGTAGAACTCCTCCAGCTCCGTCTCGTTCATCTCCTCGTTGGTCAGCAGCAGGAAGTCGGGGCGCGCCGAGTTGCGCAGCAGGTGCCGGTTGAAGCGCAGGCCTTCGTGGCCCATGTCGGCGGACAGCCGCGCCGGCGCCAGCGGCGACAGGCCGGCCAGCTCCTCCAGCGGGTTGAAGTAGCGCAGCCACACGATCTCGTCGGGCGTGTACGCCACCGGCTCGGCGACCCCGCGGTACACGAACCCGCGCACGTAGCGTTGCCGGTCCGGCAGCACGGCGACGCGGTCGGGACGCAGGGGCCACAGCTCCGGCTGGCCGTCCTCGCCCCGCTCGATGGCCCAGAAGGCCGCGCCCCACAGGCACAGGTGGGTCTCCGTCGCGCGCCACAGGTCGGCGCGGGTGTGCCACGGGTTCACCCGGTCCAGCAGTCGCGCCACCGGATGCGACGGCTCCACGGCCGTCCTGCGCCCGCCGGTCGATCCGGTGCGGTACACCCGCAGCGGCGGCCGGGTCAGGGCGTCGGCGCGCAGTTTGATGGCCGCGTACACCGACGGCGACGTCGCCATGTACCGCCCGTACTCCGGACGCGCCCAGCCCCCGCCGGCATCCGGAGCCAGGCCGGCCAGCCGTTCGTCCGCCGGCAGCCGGTCCGCCAGCGCCGCCCGATTGGCCCGTTGCACCACCCTGGTGTCGGCTACGTTCCGCCGGCCGACCCGCACGGAGCGCAGCATCTTGCCCAGTCTCACCATGTTTGCTCTCTCCTTATATTGTCAGAATCAGGATTTTCGGGATTTTGGGATTCGCAGGATTGTTGCAACTCCGCCACCGGACCACCCAATCCGGCAAATCCGCAAATCCGGTGAATCCTGATTCAGACGGTCATTAAAGGAACAGGTCCCGCATCCAGCGCGGGTGTTCGACCAGGGCGCCGGTATCCAGGAAGGCCAGCATCAGGGCGTCGGCCTTGTCCGGCGACGGCAGCCCGCGGCTCTTCATGCTGTCCTTGCTCTCCATCAGCACCTTGCCCCGGCTGTTGTACCGGTACCGCAGCGACGCCAGCTCGGCGATCAGCTCGGCGTCCCGGGGAATGCGGATGGCATGGTCGCGGAACCGCCGCGCCAGCGTCCAGTAGCCCTCCGCCCGCAGGTTGGCGCAGACCGTCTCCTCGCGCACCGGCGCGCCGGCCCCGTTGAACCCGTACACGGCGAACCCCTGCTCCCTCAGGATGTCCACCACGCCGGCGCCGAGGCCGGTCTCGTCCACGTTCACCTGCTGCGGATGATGGTCCCGCGCCGACGCCACGATCTGCCCGCTGGTCGCCGTGGTGGGGAACCCGTGGAACACCCGCACGTCCACCACCACGTCGCCCCGCCGCACCATGATCACGCTGCGGTCGACGCCGTAACGCGCCACGTCCACGCCCAGCACCACCGGCTCGTACCCGCCCGTGGGCGCCGGTATTTCACCCAGCGGATACGTGGCGTCGTCGATGTCCGAGATGGCGATCAGGTTGTCCTCGCCGCGGTCGGGGAACTCGCCCATCACCCGCGCCCGGAACATCTCGCTGTTCTCGCCCCACATCGCCCGCCGCTCCTCCACCCACGCCGGCGTGGTCAGCCCCGGGATGGCGATCTTGCCCTCCACCACGTTGGGCGACTCCAGCGCCGACATGGTGATGGTCTCGTAGATCCCGCTCTCCCGGTGGAAGGCCCGGTGGAACCCGCCCGACGTGGTCGTGGGGTTGCCGATGAGCAGCAGCGTCGGGTGCGCCGAGGTCATCACCGCCTCCACCGCCTCGTAGATCGGCTCGGCGACCCCCTCGGCCTCGTCCACCACCACGAACATGTTCTCGCAGTGGAACCCCTGGAACTGGTCGGCGTCGTTGGCCGACAGCCCCATGGCGTAGCGGTCGTCCGCCACCTCCCACCGCGTGTCCAGCATCGTGCCGCCCAGCGTGTCGGCAGCGTTCCGGTACAGCCGGTGGATCTGCCGCCACAGCACGTGGCGCACCTGCCGAAACGTCGGCGCGGTGCTGAGCACGATGGCCGGGTCGTGGGCGTGCACGTACCACAGCACGGCCACGGCGGCAGTGAAGTCCTTGCCCAGGCCGTTGCCCGACTTCACCGCCACCCGACGCTTGCGTTCCACCGCCCGCAGCACCTCCTCCTGCTTCTCCCACAGCGTCACGCCCAGGGTGTCCGACGCGAACCGCACCGGACCGTTGTCTGAATCAGGATTGCCAGGATTTGAGGATTGCCAGGATTTTTGCCAATCCGGTAAATCCCGTAATCCCGTAAATCCTGATTCAGACGATTCTGAGACGGTTGCTGCGACGTCCGTCCCATCCCGTCCCACTTACCGCGACGCGCCCGGCCGACGCCGCACCGCGGCCACCGACGCCAGCCGGCGCCGCGCCTCCTCGGGGTTGATCGGCGTCGCGGCCGGCTGCACGTTCGCGCCCCCGCCGTGCCCGTCCGGCGGGCTGAACAGGAAGCCGCACTCCAGGCAGCGATACACCGTATGGTCTTCCCCGTCCAGTCGGGCCAGTTCCAGCAGTCGGTCGGAGTTGCAACGACGGCAGATCAACACTGTTCACCTCTCACATGTGGCCGGAAATTGCGGATTGTGCAGGCCACACCAATACACTCTATAGAACACACGTTCCATACGTCAACAGCGCCGTGTCAGCAAAAATAAGCCGCGCATCCCCCTACCCCTTGTCATTGCGAGCCCCTACCCATTGTCATTGCGAGCCCCTACCCATTGTCATTGCGAGCCCCTACCCATTGTCATTGCGAACCCCTACCCATTGTCATCGCGAACCCCTACCCATTGTCATTGCGAGCCGCTACCCATTGTCATTGCGAGCCGCTACCCATTGTCATTGCGAGCCGCTACCCATTGTCATTGCGAGCCGCTACCCATTGTCATTGCGAGCCGCTACCCATTGTCATTGCGAGCCGCTACCCATTGTCATTGCGAGCCGCTACCCATTGTCATTGCGAGCCGCTACCCATTGTCATTGCGAGCGAAGCGTGGCAATCTCGTCGCACTCTGAACGCCCCTGGCGAAATGCAATGCCCAACCCCAAGTCGTACCACGTTTACATCATGGCCAATACCCGGTTCACCACACTGTACGTGGGTGTGACCAACGATCTCATGCGGAGGGTGTTCGAGCACCGGCACAGGAAAGACCCTCGATCCTTCACCGCCAGGTACAACCTTACCCAGTTGGTCTATTTCGAAGAAACCAGCGACGTCGAGGCCGCGATCACCAGAGAGAAGCAACTGAAATCATGGTCGCGGGCACGCAAAGTCGCCCTGATAGACGCGATGAACCCGACGCATGATGACCTGGCGGCGGATTGGTACGGGTAACTGAGATTGTCATTGCGAGCCCCTACCCCTTGTCATTGCGAGCGCAGCGCGGCAATCTCGCGAGGGACTGCATCGCACCGCCGAGATTGCCGCGTCGCTACGCTCCTCGCAATGACAAATGGACACACCCAAAAAGCCCCGCCGGCTTCCCGGCGGGGCGCAATTGCGGGGGTTGGCGGAACCGGACTAGCCCGGATTGTGCCGCTCGACGAACTCGACGATGCGGGCGTCCAGCGAAGCCTTCTGGTCGTCCAGCGTGCCGGCGTCGGCGAACGCCACTGCCAGGTGCGCGTCCCGTTGGATGTCCTCCCAGTCGGTCTCCAGCTCGAACTCGTCCCGCAGTTCTTCAAAAAGCTGGTCCAGCGAAGCCTTGTCGAACATATCGGTTTTGTACCTCCTCCAGTTGGTCGGCGGCCCTGCGGTTGAGCCGCCCCGAGCCACGTCGCCGGTACAGGCTACCCTGTGCCTGACCCGAGCCGATCTGCGGCGCTCGTGGCAGCACGGGGTATATTACTCCCATTCAACGCCGGGGGCAAGCATGACCCCAACCCTCAAGCGTACCCAGTTTGTCATCGCGAGGAGCGCAGCGACGTGGCGATCTCGCCCCGAGGACGACCTGCGTTGCTTCTACGAGATTGCCGCGCTGCGCTCGCAATGACAACTCGGGCGAACCTGGGTACGCGTGAGTGCCCCAACCCGCGCCGGCCCCCTTTCCACCAAACTGTCATTGCAACCCCCCTTTCCCGTCATTGCGAGCCCCCTTTCCTGTCTTGCAACCCCCCTTCCCGTCATTGCCAGCCCTTTCCCCTGGTCATTGCAACCCCCCTTTCCCGTCATTGCCAGCCCCCCTTTCCTGTCATTGCGAGCCCTTTCCCCTGGTCATTGCAACCCCTTTCCCCTGGTCATTGCAACCCCCCTTTCCCGTCATTGCGAGCCCCCCTTTCCCGTCATTGCAACCCCCTTTCCTGTCACTGCGAGCCCTTTCCCCTTGTCATTGCGAGCGCAGCGCGGCAATCTCGCATCGATGCACAGGATGGACCGAATTGAGAGACATCCATCCCGCAACCGCTCCAATCCACCCAATCCGTAAATCCTGATTCTGACAGTCCCCATCCCGTCCATCCTGTCCATCCATGTAAAACCATGTAAAAACCCAAATGGACGTTTCTCAAAAATTCGGCCAAAACCGGCCCCTTTCTGTAATACTCCCGTAATATTGACGCCGCTACAATTGCAGGGCAAATCTGGAAATCTATCCAGCCGTCGCCCACGGCCGGCCGATCCAACCGCTCATGGTGACCTCGCCCGCTCCTGGTGAGCCTGTCGAACCATCATCCTGAGCCTGTCGAAGGCCCGGCCCCGCAGACGGCATCAGCGCAAGGAGGTGCCAGCGCAAATACCTGCAGAAAGCCGCCCCAAGCCCGCCCGCGGGCAACACAGCCGTCATTGCGAGCTTTTCTCCTTTGTCATTGCGAGCACAGCGCGGCAATCTCGATCCGGCCCCGGAAACCAACGGGCCGAGGGCGCACCGAGAAACTCAGATTACCTTACGACAATCTCGAAAGGGAGATCTTGTCAAATGAGTAGAAAAACGAGAAAGCTGATATGGTCAGCGCCCCTGGTGGCGGTCTTCGCCGTCGTCGGCGCGCTGGCCCTGTTCGTGGCGCTGGCGCCCAATGGGACGCAAGCCCACGACTTGGAACTGCCCGGCATCGTCACCGGAGTGACGGCGACGGCTGATGGCCGGGATATGATCGATGTAACGTGGAAGATGCCCGCCGACGGCGGAGCTCCTGACTACTATCGAATCGACCGGTCCTCAGGCCCTACTGCCGGCGACGTCTGGATGCGCCTGGTGGAAATGCACACCGGGAGCACCAGTTACACCGACACGATGGGACTGAAGCCTGGCATGCCCTACCACTATCGGGTCTTTGCGGTGAATACGGCCGGAACCGGCCCGTCTTCCGACCTGACTGCCAGCAGCATGGCCACTACTGATGGCCCCGGACGCCCCGGTGTGGTGCGCATGTTGACCGGCAAAGTGATAGGGCCGAATCAGATCGACCTGTCTTGGTATCCGCCCGCCAGTAACGGCGGAGCGAGCATCACCAGGTACTGCGTCGTCACAGTGGCTGGGACCGCGGCTCTTCCGGCTCTGACCGGCTGTGAGGATGATACTACTCCACATGATGCCGCTGGCATTACCACGATAACCGAAACTGGTGCTGGTGGGACCATTGTCATTCGTGCTCCAGAGGGCGATGGCAAGGTCGAATTCATGCACAAAAACTTGCCGGCCAGTACCGCGCGCAAGTACGAGGTTTATGCCGTCAACAGCGTGGGCGTTTCGACCGCCGCCACCGCAGTAGCGCCCGTGCCTCAAACGGACGATCCGGGCAAGCCAGGGGCGCCAACGCTGCGGGTGACGGTTGGTGAGGACGAAGCGGTTCTGAACGCCGTTAACCTGTACTGGACCTGGCCTGCTGACAATGGCGGTGCGGACATCACTACCTTCGCTGTGGCCACCAAAGTGGGCTCCGGTTCATGGACAGTCGCAGATGCCGACAGTGCTCTCCCAGGTGCTTCGCAAGATGGGGTTGCCGCTCAACAGGCCGGTCGGACTATCACCGGCACCACGTCTTTCCGAGTTCGCGCTACCAATGGCACCAAAAACAGCGATTGGTCCAACATAGTCACGGTACGGACTAAACCCAACGCAGATAATTCTGCGCAGCTCCTTGCCAACGTGAGCCCCCCCGCAGTAACAAATCTGAGAGCGTCAATCGATACGTCCATGCGACAGATCGACCTGACGTGGACCGACGTGTCGAACACCAGCTACCTGATCGACGTCAGGAAGAACGTTGCGACTGGTCGTTGGATGACGTTGCAGTCGAACACGGGCTATACCCGATCCACTTACAACCACCGGGGCCTGGATCCTGATACCAACGCCACCAACACCGATGACTACGAGTACCGCGTGTTTTCGTTCAAGGATGGGGCATACGGTCCTCCACCGGCTGATGCAACCGTAACCGGCCGTACTGAAGACATTCGCGTGGGCAGTACATCGCAAGCGACAAAGCCGGCGTCAGTAAGGGGCTTGGAGACGTCCTCGGATGATCCTACCAAGATCACGTTGGAATGGGATAAGCCGACGGAGGACGGCGGTCAGCCCATCACCGGCTACCGTGTTGAAATCTCCGCTTACAATGGTTTTGAGGAGAGGGATCCCAGGGTAACTATCTCCCACTACTCGGAATCTTGTACCCCTCCCCTTGGCACAACTGCAACTGATGATGGCTTCTGCGCCAGGATGGTCATGGGCGCCGACACGACCATGTACACCGTGACCAAGCTGAAGGCGGGGACTGACCGGTGGTTCCGGGTCTTCGCGATCAACAAAGTCGCTGAAGACGATGACGGCGATGGCACTCCAGCGAACGCCTTCCCCGACGCCGATGACATACGGAATGCCGTTGTGAGGAAGGGCACGTCGGCGAAGTCCGGCACGCCCGGTATGCCGCTGGACCTGACTGTGCAGCCGGCGCGGGACGCCAACATCAGCGACCCGGCGCAGTTGGGCATCGACATACTGTGGAACGCTCCCGACAACCCCGCCGGGGATGCGGTCACGGACTACGTGATCGCGCGGCGGACCAAAGCCAGCGCTGACGCGGCCTGGAGCGAGTGGGACGAGGATTGGAAAACCATCCCTGTAAGTGATACTGACTTCCTGCGCACCCATGAGACCGACACCGACGAGCCGGACAACATCGCCAACGGCGAGATGCGCCAGTACCGGGTCAAGGCCATGAGCGGCGCGGGCTCCGGACCCTCCACCGCCGTGGTTACGTACCCGGTCATGGAGGGCATGCATGATCACGTCATGGCCTCCGGAACCATAACCGTGGACACGATGACCGTCGGCGATACGGAAACTGTTGACGCTTCGATGTACTTCACCGGCGCCATGAGCTACGCGGTGACGTCATCCATGCCAAGCTACGCCACCGCCATGGTGGATGCGAGCACCGGCATGGTGACCATCAACGCCGTCGCGGCCGGCATGTCCGACATCACGGTAACGGCCACCGACATGTTCGGCGGAACGGACACGCAGATGTTCACCGTAACGGTGGAACCAGACAACATGGCCCCCGTGCCAGGCGATCAGCTCCCCGCCGCGGTGAGCTTGATGGTGGGCGGAGATGACGAGGTCATCACCCTCACCGGTTCGTTCACCGATCCCGACGGCGACACACTGGATTACACGGCTGCGGTAATGCCCGATGACGGCAGCATCGCCACCGCCATGGTTACCGTTGACGATACCGACCCAGGCGCGCCCGTCAGCATGCTGACCATCGCCGCCGTATCGGGCGGCATGGCCACCGTAACGGTGACCGCCGACGACGGCAACGGTGGAACCGCCATGCACGAGATCGCGGTGACGGTGACGGCATCGCTGACTGCGCCGAGCAACGTGCGCGTGAACCCTCAGGGCAGTGGTCTGGTGCAGGTCGAGTGGGATACGGCGACCAGTGCTCACGGGTACACCGTCGTCGCGATCAACGTCGATGACCTCAGTCCCACGAGCAAGGTCGTAGACGGCGGTGGCGCAGTGGTCACCCAGATCACCCTGACCGTGGGTCAGACGTACAACATCTACGTCGGATCCTGGGCCCCAGGCGGATTGTTCGAGATCAACTTCGCGGAGAAGAAGAGGGTCACGGTCGAATAACCGGAGCCATCTGGAAAGATGACTGTCCCGGGCTGGGCGCTGGCGTTGCCCGAATGACCGGCCCGGGACGGAGCAAACAGTCAATCTCAAAGGAGATTACGACAAATGGCTAAAAAAACGAGAAAGCACATCTGGCCGGTGGCCTTGATGTCGCTGGCCGTGTTCGGGGTGCTGGCTGCAATAGTCGCGTTTTCCGTTGCGCAAACGGGCGTGGCGCAGGCTCACCCGTGTGACGAAGGTACTATCCAGGAGCGTGCAGCGTGCGACACGGAGCACGAGAACGCGGGCCTCGACTCCACGGACCCTAACCACGAGCACCCGACGGCGACGCCGCCGCCGGAACCCCCTTCACCGGTGGAAATGGGTGTCATCACGGGCTCGGGCTCAACCTCGTCCAGTTCCACGAGTGGCAGCGCCACTGTGGAGATCAAGCTGCAGATCGAGGACTTGACCCAAGACGTGGCCGTTGGCGGCTCCATCGTGCTGTACCTGGAGGATGACTACCAGGAGCCTGATTCCATATCGGCCAGCGACGTGTTCTTCGTGTCCGAGCCGGCCAAGGTGGAAACGGGCAGGGCAGCCCGGGTGTTCGCCACCGTCGACCCGGTGATGGCCACCAGCGACTACTTTACCCCGGACAAGAAGGACATTTCCATCCAGATCTTCGTCCCCGATATGTGCCGCAACGCCACCGACGATAAGTGCGAAGGCGATAACGGTCTGCTCGCGGGAGACACGGTCACGGTGGTCGTGACCAAGTCGGCCGGCATCAAGAACCCGTCGGAAGAAGGTGACCACAGCACTGGCTTCGCAGTGCTGCCGGCGACCCACACCGGCTCGGTTCCCGGCGATTTCAACGGCTACGCCGGCGACAGCGATGCTATGCAACTGGGCGTCAAGGAATTCACCAAGATCGAAAAGGACCTGACGACCGCACGGAAGATCGGCCTGTCCGACGTGGACAACAGCCGTGGCTATGAGCTGACCGTCACGGGTTCCGGCTTCAAGAACGGCACCAGCGCTGCGGTCTACGTGCTGAACCGCGCCCCCGATCGCGTTGCCTGGTGGAACGCCCTCAACTGCCGCGAAATGGTTGCTGCGGTCGGGCTCACGTACGACGGCAAGCCGGATTCGGTAGAAGGCATGCCCAAAACCGATCCCATGGACAGCCCGAACGCCGCAGCCTACTGCGTGATGTACGACGGCCTGATGGGCGAAGCTCTCGCCACGGTCCAGAAGATCGGCAACTGCCGCGACATCATCGACAACGGCACCAATGCCGGTGGCGGTTTGGTCGGCAGCGACGACAAGGTTGCGGTGACCTTCGAGGTCACGGTTCCGACCTTCGCGCCCGGCAACGTCAACCACATCTGCATGGTAGACGGTACTGGTAAGGCGTCATACGGCGATATCGAGGACTTCAACCTGCAGCCCTCGATCGCGGTGGTGCCCGGCACCGCCAACACTGGTGACACTGTCAACGTGTTTGCCCAGGACTTCATGAATGAAGGCGCTGGTTTCACTGAACTCAAGATCGGTGGGTCCCTCAACGCTCCCAACGATGAGCCACTGAGCAGTTTCATCACCGACCGTGAGCCTATCAGCAACGGTTCCGGCTCGATCACCTTCGAGGTCCCCGGTGGCCTCCGGGGCACGCTCCGGATCGACGCGAAGTGGGGCGACGTTAACGAGGACAGCACGATCACACTCGGTGGCGCTGAACTGCTCGCCAGCAAGACGGCCGTGCTGCCCAACGAGACCATCACGATCACCGGAAACGGTTTCGGAACGCAGACCTGCATACCTTTCTACAACTTCAGGGTGGACAACGTCCCAGTGATGGTCCACGATGATTCGGCTGCCGATCGGTGCGGCACCAGTAGTGGTAAGGGTGTGGAGGTCTCCAACTCTGGTCAATTCGTTGCCACGCTCATCCTGTGGCCGGCGATGCAGAACGCGCCCACTAACCCGGCGCTGATTCCCGGTACCCACAATCTCAGTGTTGTGGACACGGACGACTACGAAGCGGAGATCAGCCTGACCATCGCTGAGCCGTCCATCTCCGTGACCCCCGACCATGCCGGTCCCCGCGACTACATCACAATCACCGGCGAACACTGGGCCGTGGACAATCTGGACCACTCCCTCAGCGACCCCATCACCGTGGTGGTCGAGGACTACCAGAACGGCCGGACCTACCCGGTGTACGCCGACAGCGTCGGCCGCTTTACCGTGGAGCACCGCGTCCACCGCCGCGTGGCCATCCCTGACACCGTTCAGGTCAAGGCCAACTACGACGACGGCAAGGTCGTGAAGATCGGTTCCTTCGCGGTCCCGGCTTCCACCATCACCGTGACCCCGGGTGAAGGCCAGCCTGGCGACATGGTCACCCTGACCGCCGCCAACATGCCGGTGTACACCGAGGCCGACTACGTCGAAATCGGCGGCACCACCTACGACGACCCCGGCGTCAACACCGACCGCGATGGCAACATCACCGTCGAGGACGTGCTGATCCCCGGTCTGGACCCCGGCGTCTACAGCGTTGTCATCAACGTTGACGGCACCATCGCCATCGGCGAGGTCAAGGTCCTGGCCGAGTCCTCGGCCCGTGGCGCCCCCGCCGAGCTCCCCGGAGCGGTGGAGAACCTGGGTGACAGCCTGGTTGCCATCTTCCACTTCGACGACGTGGGCAAGGTCTGGTCCTTCTACGACCCGCGGCCCGAGTTCAGCGACCTCAACACCCTGACCGAAATGGTCAACGGTGAGGCCTACTGGATCCTGGTCAGCGAGACCGTGGAAGACGTGGTCCTGAACAACAAGGTCCGCAGTCTCACCTGCCGTGGCGACGACTGCTGGAACCTGGAGGTCTGGTAGACCGTCGTCCCCATAACGGAGCGACAGTCAACCGACTGAATGAGTGTCCAGTAAAGCGCCCCCGCTCCCGTGGCTCACGCTGCGGGGGCGGGGGGACCACCCCAAGCAGGAGCAAATGAGATGAAGAGAATTGGAGCGATGGCGGCGGTGGCGTTGATTGCCCTGCTGATCGCATTGCCGGTGGGCCTGGTTGCGGCTCAGGGTGATGCGCCGCGGGCCAATGTGCCGCCCGCCTTCTTCTTTGGCTACGCGATGGCCGACGGCCTTCCCGTGCCCGAAGGGACCATGATCGTCGCCATGGCCGGCGACGAGAAGATCGGTTCCGCCATGGCCATGTCCGGAGGGCACTACGAGCTGGAGCTCATGCAGCCCATGGACATGGACTCCATGGTCACGTTCATGGTCGGTGAGCGCATGGTGGACTACGAGTACACCTGGATGAGCGGTGACCGCATGATCATGGACCTGTCCGCCGACCTGGCTGCCCAGGACGGCGCCATGGGTCCTCCCGGCCCTGCCGGCGCGGCCGGCCCTCCGGGCGTCCCTGGTCCCGCCGGCGCTGACGGCGCTGCCGGCCGTGACGGCCGTGACGGAGCCGCCGGAGCCGCCGGTGGCCCTGGTCCCCAGGGTGAGCAGGGCATCGCCGGCCCTCCGGGCCCTCCGGGTCCGCAGGGTCCCGCCGGCACGATCGGCCCGTCCGGTTCCGCCGGTTCCATGGGCATCATCGCGCTGATCGTGGCCATCGTGGCCGTGATAATCGCGATCGTGGCCATCGTCATGGGACGGCGCACCACCGCGTAGTCCCCTGACCCAGCAACCCCAGGGTCGAGATCGCCCTCGCGGCGACCCACGATCCGGAAACCAGCCCCCGTCGGCAACGGCGGGGGCTTTTTGTTATCAAAAAATTGTTCAAAAATGCGCGCCCTTCCCGATGGCGAACACAGGCCACGCCGGCTAGCATTAACCAGCCTGTATACAAGACTGGTTACGAGTTGATAAACGGCTGATAACTGATGCTGACCAACGGGAGCACGGACATGAAACGCAACCAAGGACTCCGCCCCCGGTTCGCGCGGCGGACGATACTGACCCTGACCACGGCGTCGCTGCTGCTGGCGTCCATGCTGGCCGCTCTGGGCGCGGGCCCCGACGAAACCGCCAACGCCACGGCGTCCAACGCGGGGGGCCAATGGCAGGTGTTCGAGGGACACGCCTTTGCCGACAGCCGGATCGTTCCCACCGGGGTCTCCATGGTGGCCTGCCTCGGCGGCTGTGACGGGGGTTACGTCAGCGAGCCGGTGGCCATCGGCCAGGACGGGCGCTACAGCGGGCTGACCGTCGAGCCCGGCGGCGCGGATCGCAGCGCCCTGCCCGACGCCGACGTGATCACCTTCTGGCTCGTGGGCCACGACGACCGCGTTTCCGCCGTCCAGTCGTGGCTGTTCACGGGAGACGGTCGCACCCGCGAGCTGCACCTGAGCTTCCACAAGCTGCCCGTGCCCTCGCGCGGCGTCACGACATCAGGCGACAGCCGGGGCACGGGGACCACCGACCTGACGGTGCCCGACGCCGGAGAGCTGGGCCTGGCCCCCACGCACTCCCCGCGCAGCTACGTCAACTCGTGGTCCTACGGCGGCGTGCCGGTGCTGCCCGGCCTCACTATTCTGGTGGGGTTCTTGATCGCCGTCATCGGCGTGGCGGTCCTGGTTCAACGAAAACGCCTCACCTGGCGGTGAGGCAACGGGATCCTTACTCGTCGTCGAGGCCGGGTACGGGAAACTGCCGGCTCAGATGTCGCACCTCGTCGCCGATGGCCGACATCGCCGCGTGATCCACCGCAGAGTCCGGGCCAATGCTGCCCAGCGTCCGGACGATGAGCCGGGCCACCTGGCGCGTGTCCTCTTCGCCCATGCCCCGGCTGGTGATGGCCGGAGTTCCCAGGCGCAGGCCGGACGCAGTGCGCGGCGGCAGCTGGTCGTAGGGGATCGCGTTCTTGTTGGCCACGATGTTCACCGATTCCAGGGCGCGCTCCGCCTGCCGACCGGTGATGCCCAGCGGCGTCAGGTCCACGAGCATCAGGTGATTGTCGGTTCCGCCGGCCACCAAACGGACGCCGGCCTCGGATAGCTCCTGCGCCATCACCTGCGCGTTGGCCACCACCTGGTGGGCGTAGCGCGAGAAGTCCGGCTGCAGCGCCTCGCCGAAGCAGACCGCCTTGGCGGCGATCACGTGCATGAAGGGACCGCCCTGCATGAACGGAAACACGGCGAAGTCGATCTTCCGTGCCAGATCCTCTTCGGCCAGGACCATGCCGCCGCGCGGGCCGCGCAGGGTCTTCTGCGTGGTCGACGTGACGATCTGCGCGTGCGGGAACGGCGATGGATGCGCGCCCCCGGCGATCAGGCCGGAGATGTGCGCCATGTCCACCATCAGAAGCGCCCCCACGGAGTCCGCAATCGCGCGGAACCGGGGGAAGTCCAGCACCCGCGAGTAGCTGCTGCACCCGGCAACGATCAGCTTGGGATTGTGCTCCCGCGCCAGCCGCTCCACCTGGTCGTAATCGACGGTCTCGGTCTCACGGTCCACGCCGTAGGGTATGAAGTTGTACAGCTTTCCGGAGAAGTTGACGCCGGCTCCGTGGGTCAGGTGCCCGCCCATGTCCAGCTGCATCCCCAGCACGGTATCCCCAGGCTCCAGGACGGCGAAGTAGGCGGCCATGTTGGCCTGGGCCCCGCTGTGGGCCTGCACGTTGGCGTGACCCGCGCCGAACAACTCTTTGGCCCGGTCGATGGCCAGGGTCTCGACCACGTCGACGAATTCGCAGCCGCCGTAGTATCGCCGGCCCGGGTACCCCTCCGCGTACTTGTTGTTCATCAGCTGCGCCTGCGCGTCCAGCACCGCCTTGCTCGCGTAGTTCTCCGAGGCGATCAGCACAATGGAGTCGCGCTGGCGGTGGTTTTCGCTGTCAATGGCGGCGGCGACGGCGGGGTCTATACGGTCTAGCAACGTGGTCATACGTGGGATGCTCCTGCGACGTGTTCGTCGTATCTGCGTCGAAATTCGTACTTACATCATAACAAACCGGATTACGGGACACCCGGAGCCGGGGAAGCCCGCCAGGGCCTGTGCAAAGTCCCTTTCATCCGCTCATGGTGAGCCTGTCGAACCATCCCTCTACTGCAATGGGCATCCTTCGACAAGCTCAGGATGAGCGGGGAAAAGGATACAAGATGACTTTGCACAAGCCCTGGAAGCCCGCCAGGACGATTGCATTTCAAATGATCCTACCCGTCGCTCCTGCGAAAGCCGGAGTCCGTCTCACACGTACCCACTTGCCACCCGACCGTCATTGCGAGCGCAGCGTGGCAATCTCGTTGACGTAAGCGAGTCCTTCTGGGCAGCCGATGCTGAACCGCTATCGGGATTGCCACGTGGTTCGACAAGCTCACCATGAGCGGGCTTTGCGCCTCGCAGTGACAACACCCTGAACCTGAACAGTTACCTCACACGTACCCACTTGCCACCCGACCGTCATTGCGAGCGCAGCGTGGCAATCTCGTTGATGTAACGGATGTCGCTCCGGGAACGAGGTCGCCGCGTGGTTCGACAGGCTCACCATGAGCGGGCTGCGCTCCTCGCGATGACAAACTGGCTACGCATGAGCGCCATCCCGTGCTTGATGCGGTGCCGGAGCCTGGCCCGGTGATAAAATCGCCGCATGATTGATCATCTGGATATCAGCGACGGGCGATACGAGGCGGCGGCGACGGCCATTCTGACCCGGCATGACAACTTTGAGGCCGAGGCCAACATCACCACCGCCGTTCGCGATTTCCTCATCCTGACCAACCTGGCCCGCGGCGACGAAATCATCGAGGAAAACCCGCCCACCGACACCAGCCGCCGGGCGGTCGACCTGACCGCGCTGGATACCTTCATCGAATTCAAACGCCGCATCGGCACCGCCGGCGGTTTCAACCCCGACCCGGCCAACGTCAAGCAACTGGACGACTACCTCGAGTTGTCCAAAGCCGCGGGCAAGGGCGTCCGCACGGGCATCCTGACCGACGGCAAGTATTGGCTGCTGCGCTGGCCGGAGGCCGGGCCGGTGCGGACGGCGCGGCCCTACGGGTTCGTGCTGGAAGCCGATGACCAATGGGTGCCGCTGTACGAATGGCTCCGGGACTGCGCGCTGCTGTCGCTGGACAGCATTGCCGCCGACCGTGAGAACCTGGAGAAATATCTGGGGCCGGGCAGTCCGGCCTACCAGCGGGACGTTGACGTGCTGGCGCGGCTGTACTCCGATGCCGCCCTTCGACAGGCCCAGGGTGAGCGGGCATACGAGACCATCAAGGTGAAGCGCCGGCTGTGGGAGAACCTGCTGCGTGCCGCCCTGGGCGAAATCGCCCGAGAACCGGAGGAACTGGACCACCTGTTCATCCGCCACACCTACCTCAGCCTGGTCATCGGCATGGCGGTGCAGGCCTCCTTCGGCATCGACCTGCTACAGGTGGCGGAGGCCGACCCCTCCGACCTGCTGCAGGGCCGGCGGTTCCGCGACGCCACCGGGCTCAGCGGCATCATCGAGTCGGACTTCTTCGCCTGGCCCGACGAGGTCGGTGGACATGACCTGATGCGGACCCTGGCGCGGCGGGTGGCCCGCTTTGATTGGGCAAACGCCCCGCCGGACATCGCCGCCATCCTCTACGAAACCGTCATCCCGCCCGAGGAACGCCGCACCCTGGGCGAATACTACACCCCCGCCTGGCTGGCCCGGACCATGGTGCGGGAACTCATCGACGACCCGCTGAACCAGCGCGTCCTCGACCCGGCCTGCGGCTCCGGAACCTTCGTCGCCGAAGCGGTGGCGCATTTTCTGGAGGCGGCCAATCCGGTTCTGTCATTGCGAGGAGCGGAGCGACGCGGCAATCCCGACGCCGGCAATCTGCATCCAAACAATCCTGATAATCCCGTCAATCCGGTAAATCCGGCTTCTGACAATCCTCGAAGCCTCGACCCCAAGGAACTGCTGGACCGCCTGCGCGTCGCCGTGACGGGCATCGACGTGCATCCGGTGGCGGTGCACCTGGCCCGGGCGGCGTGGGCCCTGGCGGCCCGGCCGGCCATCGAGGCGGCGGTGCGGGCCGGCTACGACGCCTCCGGTTCGGTGCCCGTCTATCTCGGCGACGCCCTGCAACTGCGCTTCCGCGCCGGCGATCTGTTCGCCGGGCAGCAGGTGACCATCCAGGTGGACGACGACGCCAACTCGGAGCTGACCTTTCCGGTCAGCCTGGTGGACCGCGCCGACACCTTCGACTCGCTGATGAGCCAGGTCGCCGCCGACATTGAACTCGGGGGCAGCCGCGCCGGCTACGACCCCCTCATCGCCCTGGACGACCACGGCATCGCCGACCCCAACGAGCGGGCGATACTGTCCGACACCATCGCCACCCTGCAACGCCTCCACAACGAGGGCCGCAACCACATCTGGGCCTACTACACCCGCAACCTGGTGCGTCCGGTGGCCCTCAGCCGCACCAGGGTGGACGTGGTCATCGGCAACCCGCCGTGGCTGAACTACAACCAGACCGCCGACATCCTGCGGGACGAGTTGGAAAACCAGAGCAGGAGTCTGTACGGCATCTGGCAGGGCGGACGCTACGCCACCCACCAGGACGTGGCGGGGCTGTTCTTCGCCCGCAGCGTCGACCTGTACCTGCGTGACGGCGGCGTCATCGGCATGGTGCTGCCCCACAGCGCGTTGCAGGCGGGCCAGTACGCCAAGTGGCGCAGCGGGTCATGGCAGGCTGCCGCCGCGGGACGGGGCCGCAACCGGGTCGCCGGTCGCACGCTGGCGGTCAACTTCGGACACAAGCCGGCCTGGGATTTGGAAAAGCTGGAGCCCAACACCTTCTTTCCGATAGCGTCCTGCGTGGCGTTTGCGCAGCGGGTGGGCGAGAACGCCGAGGGAACGGCGCTGGCCGGGTCGGTGGAGCGATGGGAAGGAGCGGCCGGCTCGAACGACGTGCGACGGGTGCCCAGCGGGATTACCGATACATCGGTGGTGGGAGACTCGCCCTACGCCGGTTACTCGCGGCAGGGCGCGTCCATCGTGCCGCGTTGCCTGTTCTTCGTCAACGAAACCGAAAACACTGCTGTCGTCCAGGCCGGCCAGACCATCACGGTCAACGCGCGTCGGGGTTCTCAGGACAAAGCTCCCTGGCGCGACCTGGACCTGACCGCCATCACCGAGCAGACCATCGAACGCCGCCATCTTTATGACGTGCATCTGGGCGAAACGGTGGTTCCCTACGCCACTATGGAACCGCTCAAAGCGATACTGCCCGTGCAGCATGGGGAGTATGAAATACCGACGGATGTTGACGGGCCGGGCGGCATCCGGCTGGGCGGTCTTGAGCGGCGGATGCGAGGGCGATGGCGAACCATCAGCCAGCTATGGGAGGACAACAAACAGCAGGCAACGCGGCTGAACCTGTTAGGGCAGATTGATTACCAGCGCAAACTGTCAGCGGAACTAGCATGGCAACAGCACAACGGTAGTAGGCCAGTTCGGGTGGCGTACACTAAATCAGGTGAACCAACGGCGGCAATCATTGACGACCATAATGGCATTATTGACCATCTTTTGTATTGGATTACCTGCAAAGATATACAAGAAGCCAACTATTTGCTAGCAATCATCAACAGCGATGCGCTGGCAACGGCGGTCAATCCGCTGACGACGCCGAACTGGGCCGGCAATACGCGGGATTTGCACAAGCACCTCTGGAAGTTGCCGATACCGGAGTATGACGCCGCCGACCCGCTGCATCGTGAGATAGCCGAGGCGGGCGCGGCAACGGCCCGGGGAGCGGCGGCGCGACTGGCGGATCTGCGTTCCCAGCGCGGCGAGCGTCTCACGGTGACCATCGCGCGGCGGGAACTGCGGGCCTGGTTGCGCGCCTCGGCGGAGGGCGCGGCGGTGGAGGCGGCGGTGGGGCGTCTGCTGGGCGGCGGGTAATGATCGCCCGGGAGTTGGACTAACGCGTATCCAATTTCACCTGAACTGTCATTGCGAGCGAAGCGTGGCAATCTCGTTGCGTGGTTCGACAAGCTCACCATGAGCGGCCACGCTCCTCGCGATGACAAACTGGGCAGGCGTGAGATCGAGCGTGCCGGGACCGCGACCCAAGACAACGGGCGGAGGCCGCCGCAGGCACGGCAGCCACCCGTGGCGGTCCGCTCCGGCGGTATTTTTTGCGGTACTATCTATGCAGCTTATGCTCACACCGCGCCGGGGAACCATGGCCAACCTTGAAGTCAATATGCCCGACGACCTCCATGAACGTCTGCGCCGCGTGGCCGGAGCGGACGATGGCGCCGTCAGCGAGTTCGCGCTTGCCGTCATCCGGCAGGAAGTGGAACGGCTGGAATCGGGGATACGTCAGGAAAAGCACGAGCCGGATGCCGCGGTCGAACATCGCAAGTTAACCATGGCTGAATGGCAGGGGCGGCGCAAGAATCGCCCGGTGCTCCACATCGACTTTGATGCGGCGGAGGCCATCCGCGAAGAACGGCAGCGACGGGAATCGGTGAAAGGCTAACTGAAATTACTGCTCCGCCGCAGCCTTCGCGCGGATATGCTCCAGCGTCATCCGGTAGTGCTCTTCAAAATTGGTCCAGAACTGCGGGTCCCCGCCCAACGCTTTGCCGAGCGCGCTTGCGATCTCGGACGTGATGGCCCTCTCTGCTCGGATAACCTCGGCTATCATCTGAGGCGAGCAGCCCATCTTGGCCGCCAGTTCCTCCTGCGTCATGCCGCGAACTTCAAGCTCTTCCTCCAGGACTTCGCCTGGAGGTATCGCCAAATCCGAAAACAGGCGCGGAGTTGCATGGGGTTTAGCCGTCATAATGGTTGCTCACCTACTCAATCATTACGCTGTCCTCGGATCTGCCCGGCGTCACGATGAGACGCCAGCGCCCGGTTAGGTAGATGGACAATTCTCATCTCTGTGAACTTCGCAGCGGATGCAGACGCAACGCCGGGCGCTGATAAGCGTCGCGAAAATCTACGACCGCATAGAGCATCTGGATACGGCGAATGTACATTCGCCCGACGTCCGGCCCTCACCGCCGTATTGCCCGGGACGAATCTTCATAGCATCTTCGCAGTTCGTTGGTCCGGAAGATGACCTCCATCATTCACCCTGTAAGTGAATGCACATAAGTAGACAGTCCTATGTCGAGCGCATTTCAGCAGGCATTTCTCAGCGTGCGAATGACGTCTTCAGACAACATCGCCGCGGATATGGCAGCCTCCGCCCGTCGCGATCCAATTCGTCGATGCTACAGCACGTGGTACAGCAGCAGGTGGTCGCGCAACACGTCGGCGGCGAAGTCGTTGTTCACGTCGCGCAGCACCGAGTGGATATGGTTGGCGCCGTCCTGCCGGTTGTCGTACTCCACCACGAAGTCGCCCCCGTGCAGCCGGTAGTAGTGCGGCTGCCCGCGGTCCACGGGGCCGCCCCACGCCAGGTGGATCTTCTCCAGCCCGCCCTCGCGTAGCGCGTCCAGCCGCTCTTCGGCCAGGTCGGCGCGGACCCGACCCACGTACTCGCTGGCCAGGGCCATCAGCATCTCCCGCTGCGTGCCCGACATGGCGGTGGCCGGCAGGCCCTCCTCCCTGGGCAGCGACGCCTTGGAGGAGTTGAAGGTGATGATGTCCGCCGGCGCCTCGTCGTAGATTGTCGCGCGGCTCTTCTGGCCGGCGTCGAGGCTTTCCATCAGCTCCAGGGCAATGTCCTGGCTGGCGCCCAGGATACGGAGTCCCTGCTTCGGTCCCTTGGGCACCTCCGCCGGATTGGCTCCGAAGAAGAAAGGCGTCACCGATAGCACCCGGTCGCCCCAGATGCTGTAGTGCAGCGACACGTGGTGTCCCTCCACCCGCCAGCCCCACGGTTCCACGTCGCTGGCTGGGTCGCCGAAGATCGTCCAGGCGTACCACAGCGGGTCACGAAGGAACGTCACCTGCCCTCGTTCTTTTTCCAGCGGTCCGAGCACGTCCTCGTGGTCTATGATCAACCGGGCTTGCCGGCTGGATTCCTCGGTCAGGCCGGTGGCCATGAGGGCGTAGGCCAGCCCGCGTTGATCCTCGCTCATGTCGCGAAGCATCAGACCGTGACGGTTCATCGGCGGGTAGTACCAGAAAATCCGCTCGCCATCGTGGTAGCTGTAGCTGATGGCCGTCTTCTGCGCGGCGTCCAGGCTGTTCAGCAGGGCCAACGCCGCCCCACGCATCTCTGATGCCGCAAGGGGGTGCGTGTGGGGATGGTCATGATCGTGGGTGTGGGCAGTGGTCATATCGGTGTGTCTCCTTGGTGAAACATCGCGGCCGGGGTGATCGCGACCGCATAGCTGCAGTTTATGCGCGCACGAATTAACGAGTCAAACTACGGGAAGCGCCCGGCCGCCGCCCGCACCGACGCCAGGATTCGACCGTAGGCGTTGCACCGGCACAGGTTGCCGGAAAGGGCCTCGCGGATCTCTGCGTCCGTGGGGGCTGGATTGTGGTCCAGCAGGGCCCGCGTGGCCATGACGAACCCGGGCGTGCAGAACCCGCACTGTCCGCCGTCCTCGTCCAGGAACGCCTGCTGCAAAGGGGACAACTCACCCGCGGGCGCGAGTCCCTCGACCGTCAGCACGTCGCATCCGTGGGCCCGCATCGCCAGCGCCTGGCAGGCGTTGACCGGCGCACCGTCCAGCAGCACGGTGCAGGATCCGCACTCGCCGCGGTCGCATCCCCGCTTGGCTCCGGTCAGCCCCAGCACATCCCGCAGCACGTCCAGCAACGACCAGTGATGCCGCACGCTGAGGGTGTGCGCGGCGCCGTTGACGGTGAGGATAATGTTGGACTCATGCAGGTTGGTCATGGTTGCTGCATCGTATCGCACACACCGAGAACTGAGCAAACAGTTGGTGACAGGATCTCGTTGACGTCAGGTACCGCCGTGGCTAACATTGCGCGCACCTACTTTATTTGGAGGCTGTTGATGTCGGGAGCAAACATTGAATGGGGCCATGATCGCGAGAAGCCAGAAGGCGTCAAGATCAACCTGTCCTACGTGGGCCCGGGCATGCACTCTCAGGAGAGGATCGTCCAGTTTAAAATTGGCGGGAACGAGTACGTAGGGTGGATGCCTGACTACGCGGTTAACGAAACCGGCAGATGGCTTAAAGCTTTTATAATTGCCGATTTCGACGATGGTAGATGGTTGATCCAAATACCGGATGAAACACTGACCTCAGGGTCGAGAATCTTCGTACCCACCGAGGACCAGAACTCGGTAGTAACGTCAGGTTGGTGGTGATGATTTATGGAGAGCAAGACATCCTGAGGGCTTTGGACGCCGGTCATTTGGTTATTGAACCCAGGCCAAGCCGCAGCTTGATCTCAAACTCGTCAGTAGACTTACGTCTGGGCAATAGCTTCAACGTCTTCGAGGATCCGCCTGCCGGCGCCGAGATATCTGTTATGGTGGGCAACGCTGACGTGGAAACCATTGCCAGGCAGTATGCGCCGGAAATTACCATTTCACCGAATCAATTTGTTGAAATCAAACCACGTGCGTTTGTACTGGCGTACACCTTGGAGACTATCGAAATACCTCTTGATTTAGCTGCGAGGGTGGAAGGCAAGAGTTCCCTGGCCAGGCTAGGGCTCTCCATCCATCAAACGGCGCCAACCGTGCAAGCCGGTTGGGAGGGTCCGTTGCGATTGGAGATATCCAATGTGGGTCCCTTCGTGTGCCGCCTCAGGCCAGGCATCCCGATTTGTCAACTGGTCATAGAAGAACTGAAAACCCCGGCGGAGCGGGAATTGAATTCCCAATTCCAAAACCAAAACCCCAACTGATGCCATGACTGCCACTCCCTCACGTCCTCTCACCACCGTCGGCCGCAGCGTGCCCCGCTACGAGCTGGCCGACAAACTGACCGGTTCGGCGCAGTACTCTGCCGACATCTCCCTGCCGGGGATGCTCCATGGCGCCATCGTGCGCAGCCCGCATCCCCACGCCGACGTGCTGAGCGTGGATGCGAGCGAAGCCCTGGCCCTCCCCGGCGTCCGCGCCGTTGTCACGCCGGCCGACGCGCCCGCTGCGCGCCTTGCTCCCGATATGCTCGTGCTGGACACCCGCGTCCGCTTTGCCGGCGACGAGGTTGCCGCGGTTGCCGCCGATGACCTCGACACGGCCCGCCGCGCCGCCGCGCTGGTGCGGGTCGAGTACAACGTGCTGCCGTTTGTAACGGATCCCGTCGCGGCCCTGGAGCCCGACGCGCCGCAGATCCATCCCCACGGCAACCTGGCCATACCGGAACCCCTGGCGTTGCAGCGCGGCGACCCGTACTCTTTACAAAGTAACGCCGGTTTCGCCGCTGCCGACATCGTTCTTGAAGAGACCTATCACCTGCCCACCCACTCGGCGACGCCGCTGGAACCACGGGCCGCCCTGGCGTCATGGGACGACGGCCGGCTCACCGTGTGGAAGTCCACCCGCGGGGTGCATGTGGACCGTGCCGTGCTGGCTGAGGCGCTGGGGCTCGATCAGGCCGACGTCCGCGTCATCGGCCCCAACATGGGCGGCAGCTACGGCAACAAGGACGAATCCCGCATGGCCGCCCTGGCTGCGCTCTTGTCCATCCGGGCCGGGCGACCCTTGCGCATCGAGTACAGTCGCGAGGAGGAATTCGTGGCCGGGCGCACCCGTCACGGCGGCCGCATCAACCTGCGCATCGGCGTGACTCGAGAGGGTGACGTCACCGCCATCCACGGCGACGCGCTGATGGACTCGGGGGCCTACCAGGCAACTGCGCCCCAGATGACCCGGCGCGTCGGGCAGGGCATTCTGTACCTGTACCGGTGCCCCAACGTGCGCTTTGACGCCAGGACGGTCTCCACCAACAAGCCCGTCGCCGGCAGCTACCGTGCCCTCGGCGCTCCGCAGGGCCACTTCGCACTGGAAACCCTAATGGATCGCGCGGCCGAGGCCATAGGGATGGACCCGCTGGCTTTCCGGCTGCGCAACCACGTTCCCCCGGAGGGCCAGCCCGGCCCACGTCTGACGCCCCTCGACCAGATAGTGGACGGCCAGCCCGTGGAAGGCGGCATACCCTTCTCCAGCAACGGATTGGAAGAGTGCCTGCGCCGCGGCGCTGCGGAGTTCGGGTGGGATGAACCCTTTGAGCGTGTCGACTCAGTAGACCCGTTCATACGTCGGGGCCGAGGCGTCAGCATCATGATCTATCGGGGCGGCGTCGGTTTCGACTCGGCGGCCCGCCTGTCCATCGGAGCGGACGGCAGGGTGCATCTGGTCAGCGGACTCATTGACGTGGGGGAGGGCGCAGTCACCGTGCTGTGCCAGTTGGCCGCCGAGGCCCTGGCCGTACCGTACGAGGACGTCGTCCCGCGTTTCGCCGACACCGAAGATACTCCCGACGCGCCGATCACCGCGGGCTCGGCGGCCACGTTTTCCACCGGGACCGCGGTGGTCCAGGCCGCCGACCGTCTCCGCCAGCAGCTGCTGGAGGCCGCCGCCGGCCGGTTGGAGGCCGACGCCTCTGCCCTGTCCATCGCCGACGGCGCCGTCTTCGTGACAGCCGACCCCAACCGTCGTGTCTCCTACGCCGATCTGGCCCAGGCCGTGGGCACGGAAAGCCTGACTGCGGAGGCCTCTATCACCCCGGGCAGTCCTGACTACATCGTCAACTCCTTTGGCGCTCACTTCTGCGAGATCGAGGTGGACACCGCCACCGGTCGGGTCCGCATCACCCGCTACGTCGCCGCTCACGACTCCGGGCGTATCATCAACCCGCGAACCGCGCTGAACCAGGTCGAGGGAGCCATCTCCCAGATGCTCGGTTTCGCCCTCAGCGAAGAGCTCATCACCGATGTGCCCACCGGCATCACCCTCAACGGCAGTTACCTGGAGCACAAGAGTCCAACCATCCAGGACTATCCCGACATCACCACCATATTCGCGGACGTGGTCGACCCGGTGGGGCCCATGGGGGCCAAGGCCCTGGGCGAGGTTCCCTCAGTGGGCGTCGCTCCCGCCATCGCCAACGCCCTGTACGATGCCATCGGCGTGCGGTTCACCCGCCTGCCCATCACCCCAGACCGGGTGCTTGACGCAATGGCACGGCGGCAGGGCTGACCCTCTCCCTGCTCACCGCCGAACGCCAATCCTGCCGGCTACAGAGGCCCTCCCCATCCCAAACGCAATCCGCGCACGGGAACAAGCTCCTGTCCCACCGGGTCCACCGCGAGTTTGAAGATTTCCAGTGTTGTCGCTCCCAGCAGAAAATGATTGTCCGGCCCGAAAATTACGGGGCAGATTTTGGTCCGTTCGCCAATGCGGACCGCGGCTTCACCATAAGCGCGGGTGTCGGTTTCCCCGTTTGCGTACCGGCAGGGGTATGTTCCCTCAGGTTCAACGTGAAGTTCTTCCAGCAGAGACGCGGGAAACACCGAATCCGACGCTCCCGTATCGACCACCGCCTCTACCGGGCGCATATCGCCCCCGACTCCCCAAGCATGCCCAACGTGAACCAGAACACTGAAATACCCCATATCGTTCTCCTTGACGCTTCTAGCTCCGTGTTACTGTAACATATTCAGTATCAATGCGATGAACGCCATGACCTTCCAACTCCTCCAGCCCACTTCCCTGGCGGAGGCCTGTGCCCTGCTGGCCGCCGCGCCCGCCGATGCCGTACCAGTGGCCGGCGGTACCGACCTCCTCTCGGAGGTACGAGACGGTACTGCAACGCCGTCAACCCTCGTCGCCCTGGACGCCATCGCTGACGCCAACCTTGTCGGGATCACCGACACGCCCGGCGGCGGCCTCCGCATCGGCGCGCTGACCACCATCGCTGACGTTGCTGCCCACGACGGCATACGCGATCGCTACGCCGCGCTGGGCCAGGCCGCCGGCGGCCTGGCGACGCCGCAGGTGCGGAACCTGGGCACATTGGGCGGCAACCTGAACCAGCGGCCCCGCTGCTGGTATTACCGGCATCCCCTCACCGTATGCCTCAAGCGCGGCGGCGACCGGTGTTATGCGATACAGGGTGTGGGCAAATACCTGTGCGTGACCGGTGGCGACCGCTGCTTCATCGTGCATCCGTCCGATATCGCCGTGGCTCTGGCGGCCCTGGGCGCGTCGGTCACCATCGCCTCGCAGAGCGGCGAACGCACCGTTGCCATCGCCGACTACTTCGTCGGCCCCGACGTGGACCTCATGCGGGAGAACATCCTGCAACCGGGCGAGTTGCTGACCGCGCTGACCCTGCCCTCGCCGGCCGATGGCCAGCGCAGCATCTATCTCAAGGCGCGCGAACGGGAGTCCGGCGACTTCGCCCTCGTCAGCGTAGCGGCTGCGCTGGTTGTCGAGGACGGAGTGATTGCCGAGGCTTCAGTGGCGTTGGGCGGCGTGGCTCCCACTCCGTACCGCTCGCAGGGAACGGAGGAGTATTTGCGCGGGAGAGCGGTGGCCGATGTATCGCCGGCCGACGCTGGCGCCGCAGCCATCGTCGACCCGCGCCCCCTTCCCGACAACGCCTACAAGCTTCCGATGGCCTCCAACCTGATGGCGCGGGCCGTCGCCAGTCTGCTTTCCGAATCGTAGCGCGCGGTCGTCAACGATCGCGCGTTGCCAGCGGAACCACCGCCGGGAATCGCCGCGATGCAGGTGGCCCGGGGAGGCTTTTCTTGACATCCGCCTACCCCTGTAACAGAATGTCGCCAACCCCATCAACGCGCAGGAAGTAGAGTATGACAACAGTTCAGAGTGGTTCCCTCACTACCGTAAATGTCAACGGCACTGCCGTCGAAATGTACTCCGGCGGCAGTGGTCCACCGCTGGTGTTCTTCCACGGCGCCGGCGGCTCCAACGGATGGCAAGCCTGGCACGAAGATCTGGCCGCCGAGTACACCGTCTATGTGCCCAGCCAGCCCGGCTTCAACGGCACCGAGGCCCCAGGTTGGGTCAAGACCATCAACGATGTGGCCCACTTCAACCACATGTTCATCGACGCCCTGGGCCTGCAGGACGTCGTCCTGATGGGCTCCTCCATGGGCGGCTGGGTCTCCGCCGAGATGGCCTCCATGGACGACCACAACATCGACGCGCTGATCCTGGTGGATCCGGCCGGCATCAAGCCCCAGGAGGGCGAGATCGCCGAGATTTTCATGGTGTCCGCCGACACCCGCCTCAAGCAGCGCTTCCACGACCCCAGCCAGGTGGAAAACTACGAGCACTACGCCCGCGAGTTGACGCCCGAGGAGCAGTTGGTGGTCCACTCCAACGCCATCACGGCGTCCCAGCTCTGCTGGAGGCCTTACCTGCACAACCCCAGCCTGCCGCACTTCCTGTCGCGGGTGAGTACTCCCACCCTGATCGTCTGGGGCCGGGAGGACGCGATCATCCCCGTTGAGTGTGGCCACTTGTTCCAGCAGGCCATCCAGGGCAGCCAGCTGCGCATCATCGACAACTGCGGACACTCACCGGCCGTGGAAAAGCGCGGCGAATTCGTCGGCGCCGTCACCGGATTCCTGAACAGCCTGTAGCTCTAACATCGGAACTCTTCCGCCGCTGGCGGACCCGCGCGCCACCCAGAAGGAGCAAACATCATGGCTCACGAGCTCGAAGTATTCTGGTTCTCCGAACAGCCCTACGGCCACGTCACCGAGGATGACCTCGAAGGGTGGGAATCGGGGCGGATGCACTTCCCCAACACCTATTTCGACCCCGAAAAGGCCCACGTCCTCTACTCCAACTACCACGACCAGTACCAGCTGGCCGATGAGGTCAACTTCGACGGCATCATGTCCAACGAGCACCACAGCTCCTACTGGTGCATGAAGCCGTCCGTCAACGTTGACGCCGCTGTCATCACCCAGCGCACCAGGAAGGCGAAAATCGCCATGCTGGGCAATGTCATCGCCGTCAACGACCCGGTGAAGATGGCCGAAGAAATCGCCATGCTTGACTGCATCAGCGGCGGTCGCATCATCTCCGGCTTCGTGCGGGGCACCGCCGTGGAGACCCTGCACGCCGGCTATCCGCCCACCGAGAACCGCCCGCGCTTCGAGGAGGCCCACGACCTCATCGTGAAGTGCTGGACCGAGCCCGGCCCCTTCCGCTGGGAGGGCGAGTACTGGCCCCACCGCATGGTCAATCCCTGGGTGGTGCCCATCCAGAAGCCTCATCCGCCGGTCTGGTTCCCGGGCACCGGCAGCCCCGAGTCCGTGATCTGGGCGGCCAAGCACCGCTATCCGTACATGAACCTGGGCTCCCTGCTGGACCTGACCAAGCAGCTCAAGGGCATCTACCACGAGACCGCCGCCGAGGAGGGCTACGAAGCTGGCCCCGAGCACTTCGGCTACCTGATCCGCTGCCTCGTCGCCGACACCGACGAGAAGGCCCAGGAGATCGGCCGCACCTTCCTGTGGACCGAGAACCACCGCAACCGCGGGCCGATGGAATTCAACGACCCGCCCGGCTACCAGTCCCGCGAGGCCCTGCGCATCAAGATGTCGCGCCCCCTCATCGGCACCGGCACCATGGGTCGCCGCATGACCTACGAGGACCTGCAGGACGCCTACAACATCATCGTCGGCAGCCCCGAGACTGTGACCGAGAAGCTGCGCCACATCCGCAGGGACCTGGATCCCGGCTACATCCTCATCTACGGCAACGAGGGCCACATGGCCCACGAGGACGTCATGCGCTCCGTGGAGCTCCTCGGAACCAAGGTGATACCGGCGCTGAAGGAAGGCTAAGCCTCACTGCCATAGCAGGCGAAAGATCCGGGGATCGCTGCGGCGATCCTCGGTTTTTTTATGGCTTTGGGAGCCGAACCCGAGTCAGCCAAGCACGCCGTATCATACGCTCCAGCAGGGCGAAAGACGCGCTGCGAAACGTGATCCAGTCTGACCGTATTCCAAACCACGGGAGAATTGCTGCCAAAGCCAGGGAATTGCTGAACCAGATGGCGAGTTGAAGTTGCGAATCAGAGAATTCTCGGTGATAGCGCAGGAACATGACATGGCTACCACGATTGTACTTTCGCCCGAAACCGAGGCGCGACTGGACTTCCTGGCATCCGAAACCGGCCGGTCCAAGTCGTTATTGTTGCGCGAGATCGTCGAACGCGGGATGGAGGATATCGAGGACTACTATCTGTCCATAGCGGTTCTCGAACGCATCCGCGCCGGCAAGGAACGGGTCGATTCATCCGCCGAGGTGAGGCGGAACCTTGGTATGGACGATTGAATGCTCTGACAACAACGCCCCGGCGAATGACCTCGCCGGGGCGCGCTTGTTTCCTCTTTTGTGTGCGTGAAGCTCATTCGGCCATCGTCGGGTTGTTTGGGCGCTGTGGTGTGGCGCCCGCGTCGGGTATTTGCACTATGGTGACCCCTTCTGATGCGGCAAGTTCCTGCTGCTGCGGGGCAACCATCGGCGCAATGGCAACGGCGATGCCGACGATTGCCATGGCATCGGCCATGATGCGGGAGCGTTGGGCAGCGCGGGTGATGTCGCTGTCTTCCAGCGTGTGCGCCACTTCAGCGACGATAACGTGCTTCCGATCATCATCGTCTTCCGCAGTGACGACGATGTCGGCGTCCAAAACCTCCTGTACTTGCTCGCGGGTGATGCGTCCGTCAACACGAGCTTGCCGCAGGATGCTGTCCAGTTCGTTGGTCTGTGGCAAAGTGCTGCTTTTCAGGACATAAGTGCCCTCCAGCATCAGATAACGATATACGATGCTGCTAATGTTCTTGTGCACGTCGCCTTCCAGCTGCCGGCCGTTGATGTTGCCGAGTTGGCCTTCAATGCGGTTCAAGCGACGGTTAGTGGTGGCTTGTTCAGTTTTCAGTTCGGCCACACCGGTTTTCAGTTCGGCAATGTCGTTCTCCATGCGAACCTGAGTTTCCCGTATTGCTTGCACGCTCGCTTCCAGCCGGACTTGGGCAGTTTTGAGTTCAGCAAGATCTGACTCAACACGGTCCAGGCGTTCAACTGTGGTCACAATTACCCGGCTGCTGACCAGCGCATAGCCGGCGATTTGCTCAGTGGTATCCCTGAGCACCGTCGCCAACTCCATCAGCCGGTCCCGAATCTGGACAAGCAACTCCCCTTGCTGGTGAACGACGGCAGGCAGTTGCTGAAGTTCTTCCCCCAGCACATGATCCCGCATCGCTTGGAGAAGCTCGGGGTTCTGCTCCATTGCAAGCAGAATGTCATTGAAATCGTTGATGGCAGCCATCGGCTCGTTTCCTCAAAACGGGCAACTGTATAATGCTGACGCTCGCGGCCAGATCACTTTCGCCGGCGGCAACACTTATGGCCGCCGGCGAAAACGCGCGACGTTTTACTTCCCGTTCCGCGACTGCGACCCGTCCGGATATAGCTCGTCCCACAGCGCGTCACGCCAGTCCACCCCCACCGGCAGGATCGCCTGCGACGGCCGCAGCATGTAGTAGTTGTCGCCGACGCCAGGCGGAATGCCGCCCTCGGCCACAGTACGCGCCGCCTGCAGCAACTGCCGCCGGGCGTAGATGATGGCCATGTCGGTGCGTGAGAGGTTTTCCCTGGAGCGGTCCACGACGTGACCCATGCTCTCCTGCACGGCCACGTCCTGGGCGTTCACACCGTCGATGCCGCTGAAGGTCTCAGTCTTCTGCACCGACCGGTCGATCATCCAGTTGTTGTCGCGGTTGACCCGGGTGCGGAAGTCGGTGAGCATGTGCTCCGGCCCGCGCCCGTAGCCGCGGTCCATGTCCACACGCTCCTCCTCGTCGATGGGGTCGTCGTAGGACAGGTCCCAGTTCCAGACCATGACGTTGTTGTCGTCCATGGGCACCCACATGTGACCGGACGCCAGGAAGCCAACCGGACCCGCCTTGCCGCGATAGCCGCGCTGGCTGGCGCGGATCTGGTGGAATGGCATCACGAAGTGGTACGCGCGCACGTGGTTGCCCTCGTCGCCCAGCGAACGTATGCCGACGTAGCGATAGCCGTAGTCGGTGATATCCACCTCCAGTTCCGGCGGCTTGCCCCGCACGTGGGGCGAGTCGACCCGCAGGCCGGCGTGGGCGGTGTCAATCCGCAGCGTGCGGTGCAGGATGGTGGCGTGGGCCGAGTCGATTCCGCCCTCCAGGGCCTGCAGCCAGTTGCACTCCTGGATGTTCTTGGTGACGTGCCGGTGGGTTTCCGGCACGGCGGCCCACTCGAACTTGGGCGGCGGCGGCATGTGCTCTTTCGGCCCCATGTAGGCCCAGATGACGCCGCCCAGCTCGACGGTAGGGTAGGAAGTGGTCGTCATCTTGGACGGGAAGTCGCTGTCCTCCGGTTCGTTCATCATATCCACGCACTGGCCGTTCACGTCGAACTTCCAGCCGTGGTACACGCAGCGCAGGCCGCAGTCTTCGTTGCGGCCCAGCCACAGCGACACCAGGCGGTGCGGGCAGAACTCGTCAAGCAGGCCGATGCGCCCGTCGGTGTCGCGGAAAGCGACCAGTTCCTCGCCCAGCAGCTTGACCCGAACCGGCTCTCCGTCGGGCTCCGCCAGCTCCCAGGACAGCAGGGCGGGCATCCAGTAGCGGCGCATCAGTTCGCCCATGGGCGTGCCGGGCCCGACTTGCGTGAGCGTCACATTCTCTGCTTGCGAAATCATAGGGCATACCTCCTCTGGATGGTTGCCAGAGTAGCAGCAAATGGGTCGATTTGCTATGCTGGCGTCGCCGATACGGTCGAGAGCCAGCACATAGCCTGGCGCGGATGCAAAAATGACCACTATGACAACACTGAACGATGTTCGCGCTAGTCTGATAGCGCAGGGCTTTCCTGACGACCAAGTTGACGCCATGCTCGACTTGGCCGGCCGGATGGTACTGGAAGGGTCCCTGGCGTCTAAAGATGATCTGGCGGCGCTACGGGATGAATTCACCGCGTTCAAAATCGACACCGCCACGCAGTTTGCCGAACTTCGCGCCGAGATGGACACGAAGTTCGCTGAACTACGCACGGAGATGAATACCAAGTTCGCCGAGATGGACGTCAAATTCGCCGAGATGCGCACGGACATGAATGCCAAGTTCGCCGAGATGTACGTCAAATTCGCCGAGATGCGCACGGAGATGAACGCCAAGTTCGCCGAACAGAACGCCGCCGCGGACGAACGCGAGCGACGCACTATGAAGTGGGTGGTCGGAACGGTTATAGCTGGCATAGGGGTCAATGTCGCTGTTCTCGGTATCGGCATTGGCATCATGGTGCTGCTCCTTCAGTAACTCTCGGAGGCGTCCTCCCATGACCATCGTTGACACCCACGTCCACATCGGGCGCGACCACTACGAGCCGGTGGAAATGCTGCTGGCCCAGATGGAGCTGAACGGCGTCGCCAAGACCGTGCTGGTGCAGTCCACGGCGACCCTGGACAACTCCTATGTCCTGGAGTGCCGGCAGCGTTTCCCCGGACGCCTGGCCGTGGTCTGCCGCGTGGACGTGGACGACCCGGAGGCGCCCGACACCCTGGAGGGCCTGCGTGACGCCGGCGCCGAGACCCTGCGCATCCGCAACTTCCACCGGTCTCAGGGAAACGACCCGCTGGCCATCTGGCGCGCCGCCGCCCGGTTGGGGGTGTCCGTCAGCGTCGGCGGGCCGGCCGAGGGTTTTGCGTCCGACGAATTCGCCAGTCTGGTGGAAGAGTTGCCCGACCTGACCGTCATCATCGAACACCTGGCCGGCATGGGCATCCACGCCATCGGCGCGCCGCAGATGCCGCCCGACGACGTGTTCCGCCAGTCGCTGACTCTGTCCCGCTTCCCCAACACCGTGATGAAGATCCACGGCATGGGCGAGATCAGCGATCCGCCCTTCCCCTACCGGAACACGCCGCCCTACGTGCGCATGGCCTACGATGCCTTCGGCCCGGATCGCATGATCTGGGGGTCGGACTGGCCTCGGGTAACCAACCGCGAAGGGTACCGCAACTCTCTGCGTCACACTTGGGAACAGATGGAACAGTGGTGTCCCAAAGATGATTTGGAGAAGATATTTGGTGGGACCGCTCTATCGTTATGGTCCTTTGCATAGCAGACCCACATATCCATTTATTTGGGTTGCCATTGTGATTGTCAAAACGGCGTGGGCTGTCTTATCATTGGAACGAATTTTGCGCCACCGAAGCGTGCCATAGAAACACAGGAGGAAAGAGGTAATGAAGCGATATGTTAAATACGTCGCCGGCGCGATGGTGATGGCCGGCATCGTGGCCATGATGGCCTGCACGGGAGACGAACCCACCGCTCCGGCTCCGATCGCCGAGCCCACTGCTCCGGCCGCCGCCACGGCCATGCCCGAGCCGCCCACCGACGCTGCTCCCACCCCCACCGAAGCCATGGCGATGCAGGCCGGCAGCCGTCTCCAGACCGTGATGGACCGCGGCCACGTCATCTGCGCCAGCCGCAACGACGTTCCCGGCTATGGTTTCATCGACGCCTCCGGCGCCAACGTCGGTTTCGACATCGACCTGTGCCGCGCTTTGGCCGCCGCCGTGCTGAACGACCCTTCGGCCATCGAGATTCGGCTGATCACCGCCGCCGAGCGCGGTCCCACAATTCAGTCCGGTGAAGTGGACATGCTGGTGCGGACCGTCACCTGGACCACCTCCCGTGACGCCCAGTGGGGCAACTACGCCCAGACCATGTTCTACGATGGCCAGGGCTTCATGGTGAACCGGAGCCTGGGCGTCGACAGCGCACTGGAACTGCAGGGCGCCTCCGTCTGCGTTACTCAGGGCACCACCACCGAGCTCAACCTGGCCGACTTCTCCAACCAGAACGGTCTCAACATCGAAGCGTTGACCTTTGAGGACACCGCCGCGGTTGTCGCCGCCTACGAGAGCGGTCAGTGCGACGCCTTCACCAACGACCGCTCCCAGTTGGCCGCTCTGGGCACCTCCCTCGCCAATCGCGACGACCATGTCATCCTGCCGGAAACCATCTCCGAGGAACCGCTGGGACCGGTGGTCCCCCACGGCGATGACCAGTGGTTCGACATCGTCAAAACCGTGATGTCCATCCTGATCTATGCCGAGGCCTACGACATCAGCATGTCCAACATGGCCTCCGCCGCCACCGGCGAAACCAAGACGGACCGGCTGCTGGGCTTCGAAGGCTCCTGGGGACAGGAGAGCCTGGGCCTCGACCAGATGGCTGCGCAGAACGTGATCCGCGCGGTCGGGAACTACGGCGAAATCTATGACCGCAATCTGGGTCCCAGCGGGATCGACCTGCCCCGTGAAAACGGGCGCAACGCCCTGTGGGCCGACGCTGCCTGTAGCGACTGCCCCAAGGGTGGTCAAATCTACGCGGCTCCCTTGCGCTAGAGGCGAACTGCTGCGTTCCCGACGCAGTTTTGGGGGTGACTGGCTTCAGCCGGTCACCCCTTTACTTTGCCTGTAAACTGCGCCGGGCGTTCCCCAGCGTTTTGCGCTAAAATCGGCCCCACCTGAAATCCCGACACGATACACCCCCAAAGTCTGCCGAATGGCTGCGATACTCCAAAACCTCACCTATCAGGGCGTCCCGATCTGGCGCCACGACCAGATTATCCAGTGGACCGCACAGATCGTGTCCGGCTTCCTGGTGGTCTTTCTGGTCGCCTGGTTCTTCTTCAACATCGCCAGCGCCATCGACGAGCGGGAAATACCCTACGGGTTCAGCTTCCTGGAGCGGGCTTACCAGACCCCGATCGGGCAGCACTTCATCCCCTACGAGACGTCGGACACTTTCCTGTACGCCTTCTGTGTGGCCGCGGTGAATACCATCGTGGTCTCCATCGTCGGCGTCATCGTGGCCACGCTATTGGGGATATTCGTCGGCGTGTGCCGGCTGTCGGGCAACTGGCTGGTGGCCAAGGTGGCCCTCGTCTATATCGAGTTCTTCCGCAACGTCCCCTTGCTCATCCAGCTTTACTTCTGGTTCTACATTGTGCTGTCGCTGCCTCCGGTTCGTGAGGGCTACGTCATCGCCAACCGGGTGTACATCAACAACGCCGGTATTTCGATCCCCTTTCCGTTCGCTGACGGAGCGGCTGCGGCCCTCATCTGGATCGCCCTTGCGGCGGCCGGCATAATCGCCGGGACCGCGGTACACCGCAGCCTGACCCAGCGCGAGGTCACCACCGGCCAGCCGTCCTATCCGCTGATCGGCGGGTTCGCCACCGCCATCGCCATCGGAGCCGTGGCGTGGCTGGTCATCAGCTTTGTCGCCGGCGCTCCTCTGGTCGTGTCTCAGCCGGCGCCCCAGGGTACCTTCGGGCGAATAGCGGGAGGCTTCACCGTGTCGGGCGGCCTGATGGCGCTGCTGGTCGGGCTGGTGATGTACACCTCGTCATTCATCGCCGAAATCGTGCGGGCCGGGATCCAGTCCGTGGGCCGGGGACAAATAGAGGCGGCCCGCGCCCTGGGCCTCTCTCCCATGAACACCCTGCGCCAGGTCACGTTCCCCCAGGCCCTGCGGGTCATAATCCCTCCGCTGATCAGCCAGTTTCTCAACCTCACCAAGAACAGCAGCCTGGCGGGCGCCATCGGTTTTGCCGATCTCACCAACGTCGCCAAGACGATGACGCAGACCGCTCCCGCTATCAGCATTTTCATTCTGATCATGGTGGCGTATCTCGCCATGAGCCTGACGTACTCGCTGATCGGCAACCTGTACAACCGCCGCATCCGCATCGCGTGAGCCCAACCCGTGACCACCGTTACCGAACCCGTGACCACCCAGTTGCCGCCGCCGCGTTCCGAGACCGGCCTGGTGGGGTGGCTTCGCGTCAACCTGTTCAGCTCTTGGTTCAACACCATTCTCACGGTGGTTGTCGGCGTGGTGGCCGGCTGGGCGCTCTGGTATGGCTTGCGCTGGTTGGCCGTCGACGCCGATTTTACCGTGATCAAGACCCTCGGCGGACTGCTCGTCATAGGCCAGTACAATACCGAGCAGGCCTGCCCCGGGCAGAACTGCTTCTGGCGGCCACAGCTGGCCCTGATGCTGGTGACCCTGCTGCTGGGAATGTCCTGGGCCATCGTCGGGAGTGGGCTGACCAAGCGGATTGCCATCATCGTGACCGTGGTGGTTGCCCTGTTCGCGTTCCTTCCCTTCAGCCTGGAACGCATGGGATGGGATGTTCGTCTGCTCCTGTTGGCCAACGTGCCGTCCTTGCTGCTGGGGTGGACGCTGGGCAGGTTTACGTCCCTCGGCACCTGGCGGTGGGTGGCCATCCTTGCCGTTGTCGCTTTCCTGTTCACCCTGCTGCTCCTGCGCGGGCTTCCGGGAGTTCCCTGGCTGCAGCCGGTGTCGACACTCCACTGGGGCGGGCTGATGCTGAACCTCCTGCTGGCGGTGGCCGGCATCGTCGTCAGCTTTCCCATAGGAGTCGCGCTGGCCCTGGGACGACGCAGTCAACTGGTGGTTGTCAAAACACTGTGCGTCCTGTTCATCGAGATTTTCAGGGGCGTTCCGCTCATCACCCTGCTGTTCATGTCACAGGTGCTGGTGCCGCTGGCGTTCCCGGAAAACTTCCCGCTCAACTCGCTGCTCCGCGCGGCCATCATCATCACACTGTTCAGCGCGGCCTATATGGCGGAGAACATCCGCGGCGGTCTGCAGGCGCTGCACCCCGGCCAGGCCGAGGCCGCCCGCGCCCTGGGCCTTCCCGGCTGGCAGACCACCCTGCTGATCTCGCTGCCCCAGGCCATCCGCAACGTCATACCGGCCATCGTGGGCCAGTTCATCGCTCTGTTCAAGGACACCAGCCTCGTGTACATCATCGGGATGCTGGATATCGTAGAACTGAGCCGCAAGTTCGCCACCACCTACGTCGAAAACGGCATGCTCCCGTACCTGGACGACGTGCACGAGGTGTTCATCTTTCTGGCGGTGGTGTTCTGGATTTTCTGCTTCGGCATGTCCTACGTCAGCGGCCGCATTGAACGTCACCTGGGAGTTGGAGAACGGTAGAGTCCGTTCATTCGCTGGACCAGGTTTGCTAGAATGGCCGACAGTTACCGCAATCTTGCATGCTGTCCAACGGCATCGTGGGAGAGCTTGACGTAACGCTTTTCGCGAGGGAATCGGGTCGGCGCATCACCGCCGAGGAACGCCTTGAAACCGCACACAGGAACGTGACGTTGCCGCGCAGGAGCGGGAAGTCGCGGAAGCTAAACTAGCCAGCGGGACCGGGAACTTGAGGAGCTCCGAACTCTGAACACCGAGTTGCAGCAGCAGATGGCCGGCCAATCCCGGCCCTCAACCCGACGCCCGCGTCGCCACCCTCGCAGTAACGGGCAATAAAACTCATCGCAACGGAGCGCACCATGACTATGACCAGCAACGGGAATGCGGATGCCGTCGAAGACATCATCGTGTGCCGCGACGTTCACAAGTGGTACGGCAACTTCCACGCCCTGCGGGGGGTTTCCACCACCGTCCAGAAAGGCGAAGTGGTGGTGATAATTGGCCCGTCCGGCTCCGGCAAGTCCACTTTCATACGGACCATCAACCGCCTCGAGCAGCACCAGCGTGGCGACATCATTGTTGATGGCATCGAGATGACCAACGACGTCCGCAATGTCGACGCCATTCGCCGCGACGTGGGCATGGTCTTCCAGTCTTTCAACCTGTTCCCCCACCTGACGGTGCTGCGCAACATCACCCTGGCGCCGACCAAGGTCCGCAAGCTGCCGTCCCACGAGGCCGAGGGCGTCGCCATGGAGCTCCTGGAGCGGGTGGGCATTCCCGAGCAGGCGGACAAGTATCCGGCTCAGCTGTCCGGCGGCCAGCAGCAGCGCGTCGCAATCGCCCGGGCCCTGGCCATGCAGCCCAACATCATGCTCTTCGACGAGCCCACCTCGGCTCTCGACCCTGAGATGATCAAGGAAGTGCTGGAGGTGATGCGCGAACTCGCCGAGTCCCAGATGACGATCCTGGCCGTCTCCCACGAGCTTGGCTTCGCGCGTGAGGTGGCCGATCGCATCGTGATGTTCGACGAAGGCCAGATTGTGGAGGACCAGCCGCCGGACGAGTTCTTCAACAACCCGCGCCACGAACGCGTGAAGCACTTCCTGTCGCAGATCCTGTAGTTTGGTTGTCATTGCGAGTGCAGCGCGGCAATCTGGTCAGTTTGGATGTCATTGCGAGCGCAGCGCGGCAATCTCGACGCGAACGAAGGCTTCCACAATGGAACTGGCCAGGAAATTTGGACGCTGGATCTGGGCCGGCGGCAGTGATGAAACCCATTGGGCTCGCGAAAGGCGTCTGCCGTTCTGGGAGCACCCGTGGTTCACGCGCATATACCGGATCGCCTTCGTCACGGGGTGGATGGCTGTTATCGCGTTCTTCCTGATTTGGAATCTGGTGTGGGCCACGCCCTGACGTTGTGACGCTGTGCGCGGGTTGTACAACAGCCGGGATGTGCGACACTGACGTCGTGTTCCGATTGCCCATCCGCCGACCCGCACGATAAAATCGCCGCAGCCTCAAACCCCGTCCCTCGCTTACAGGAGCGCAGCCATGCCTGACCGACAGATGCAGATAGGGGTCGTTTTCCCCCAGACGGAGATCGGTTCCGACCCCGTCGCCGTGCGTGATTACGTGCAGGCGGCCGAGGAACTGGGCTACGCCCACATCATTGCTTACGACCATGTCCTGGGCGCGGACACCACGTACCACCAGCCGTGGACGGGCAGCTACACCAAGGACAGCCTGTTTCACGAAATCTTCGTGGCGTTCGGCTATATGGCGGCCCTGACCACCACCGTGGAGTTGGTCTCGGCAATCGTCATTCTGGGGCAGCGTCAAACCGCGTTGGTCGCCAAGCAGGCCGCAGAAGTGGACGTGCTGAGCGGTGGGCGGTTGCGTCTGGGGGTTGGCATCGGCTGGAACCCTGTGGAGTACGAAGCCCTGGGCGAGGACTTCTCGACCCGCGGCCGTCGCGCCGAAGAGCAGATGGAACTGTTGCGCCGTCTCTGGACGGAAGAGGTCGTCGATTTCCACGGCCGTTATCACAACGTCACCAACGCTGGAATCAACCCCCTGCCGGTTCAGCGGCCGATCCCATTGTGGATGGGAGCCGGCAGCCGCGCCCGTGGGCCGATCCCCACGGACCGCGTGCTCAGCCGGGTAGGACGTTGCGCCGACGGCTGGTTCCCCCAGTTCCAGTCCGATGATCCGCAGGCGGCCACCGCCATCGCCAAGGTGCGCGATGCCGCAGTTTCCGTCGGGCGTGATCCCGACGCCATCGGCATGGAGCCGCGGGTCAACTACTCGGATGGCGACCCCGAGTTCTGGCAGGCCAGGGCTGAAGAGTGGCGCGGCATGGGCGCATCGCACTTTTCGGTGAACACCATGTCGGCCAACCTGAACGGGGCTGATGCGCACATCAACGCCATTCGCGAGTTCAAGGAAGTGATTACCGGCTAACGACCGCGTTCATCCAAACCCGTCATTCCCGACCCCTTACGTCATTCCGACGAAAGCCGGCATCCAGAGTGTTGTTGTCGCAGAGGTTTGAGAAATGGTCACGACCACGCCAAAAGAGCCGACCATCGAAGCTCCCGAGGCACCGCATGATGAACCTGATATGCCCATGGCCTTCGGCAGCGAACTGCGCCTGAACCTGAAGGCCCTGGGTGTGGACGGAAGCGCCCCCGATTTCGGCGAGCGGCTCGTCCAGCTCACCCGGGACAATGAACCCTACGACTTCCAGTTTTCCGCCCAGGGAGAGCTTATCGTAATGGCCCCGTCAGGTGCTTTGAGCAACCGCGACGAAATTGCTATCAACGTTGAAATCGGCATCTGGGATCGCGCCAACCCCGGCGCTCATTTTTCTCAGACCATCTGCTTCCGGCTTCCCAGTAACGCGCAGTACATGCCCGACGCGGCCTGGATTACCCAGGAACGGTTCGACAACCTCACTGAGCGAGAGCTGTATGGCACCATCAACGGTGCGCCCGATTTCGTGGTGGAAGTCCGCTCCCGCAGCGACCGGCTGCCACCCCTCATGGCGAAAATGGCGGAGTGGATGGAAGCCGGCGCCCGGCTGGGTTGGATGCTGGACGCCATTGACCGTCGCGTCTATATCTTTAGGCCCGGGCGTGAGATGGAAATATTGGAAAACCCGGCACTGTTGGACGGGGAGGACGTTCTGCCGGGTTTCGCGTTTGCGGTGGGGCGACTGATGTTCGGGCACGAAGAACCCTCACCCTAACCCATTAATCTGACGCCATACGGAATCCACAAGGAGAGACAAACATGGGCAGGCTCGACGGCAAGGTAGCTCTCATCAGCGGCGGAGCGCGCGGTCAGGGTGCGGTGGAGGCCAGGATGTTCGCGGCCGAGGGCGCGTGCGTGGTGTTCGGTGACATCCTCGACGACGAGGGTCGCCGGGTGGAGGCCGAGATCAGGGAACTCGGCGGTCAGGCCACCTATGTGCACCTGGACGTAACCAGCGAATCCGACTGGCAGTCTGCGGTAGATGCCGCCGTTTCCGAGTACGGCAAGCTCAACGTGCTGGTGAATAACGCTGGCATAGTTCTCGGCCGCAGCATCGAGGAAATGACCGTTGAGGAATGGGACCGTCTCTTCGACGTCAACGCCAAAGGCGTTTTCCTGGGCACCAAGACATCCCTGCCCGCCTTGCGAGAGGCCGGCGGCGGCAGCATTGTGAACATATCTTCGACCGCCGGTTTGGTCGGCAACGATTACAACCTCGCGGGCTACAGCAGCACCAAGGGAGCCGTGCGACTGTTCACCAAGTCCACCGCCATCCAGCACGCCAGCGAGGGTATTCGCTGCAACTCCGTGCATCCCGGCCCGATCGACACTCCCATGCTGCAGGAGTCCCGCGCCAATCGCGGCAGCGGTCTCAGCGATGAGGAACAGCGCCAGCGGGTGCCCCTGGGCCGCATCGGCCGGCCTGAGGACATTGCCTATGCCGTGGTCTATCTGGCATCCGACGAAGCGTCGTTTGTCACCGGCAGCGAGGTCGTCGTGGACGGCGGGCGCACCGCCATGTAACGCATAAGGGGCGCCCTTCAGGGCGCCCCAACGGTTGCGTTTCGGTTGAAATGGTCGGGGCGGCCAGATTCGAACTGGCGACCCCCTGCACCCCATGCAGGTGCGCTACCGGGCTGCGCTACGCCCCGCCCCGACAGATTCAGGGTATCATCCGCGCTGACAATTGGCAAACTCGCTGGTATCGGCAGTGATTATTCAGAGTATTACCTGATAGGATTACTGCACATCGCGGCGACACTATGAACGGCGATTGCTACAGTATCCTCGGCGTCCCGGCGGCAGCCACGACGGATGAAATCCGCGCCGCCTACCGGAGACTGGCCCGGCAGTATCATCCCGACCTTAACTCGGGGCCCGAAGCGGAAGCGCGCATGAAGGAAATCAACCATGCGTACGCCACCCTGTCGGACCCGCAGCGCCGCCGTCACTACGATATCTACGGCGTAAGCGAACCGCCCGTCGCGGAGCCGACCCGACGCAGCCCGCAGAACGGACACCGCCCAACGGCAACTCGCCCCTCGCGTCCTCGCACCTATTCTCCGTCATCGCCGCAGCGTGGCGAGGATATTGAAGCTGCCCTTCTTATCACGCGCCGCGAGGCTAGGCAGGGAATGCGTAAGGTATTCCCGGTCACGCGCACGGAAACCTGTCAGCGCTGCCGGGGAACCGGCTTCGAACCCGAGGAGACCCTGGAGGCCAGCCAGTGCTGGCGGTGCGCCGGAGAACAGCGGTCGCGGCGTGAGTTGTGGCTGAGCGCCACCATACCCGCTGGCGTGGCTGACGGTCGCCGCCTCCGCCTTCGCGGGCAGGGCAACGCCGGCCTGGACGGCGGAGCCAGCGGGCATATTTACATCACCGTTCGCGTGGCCCAGCACCCCAAGCTGCGCCAATCTATCTCCTTCGTGCTGCGTCACCTCCTTCCGCCAGCCTGGCGTCTCGGCTGACCGGTCAGAGGCCAAGGGACCCGTTCCATCAGCGAAGTCTGGAGTAGGCTCATCGAACGGCTTCCCCTCTGAGATAGCCTCACGCGTACCCTCTTTCCGCCAACCTGTCATTGCGAGCGAAGCGCGGCAATCTCGTCGCCGGAGGAGTCGGCGCTCAATTGCCGGGATTGCCATGTCGCTTCGGTCCTCGCGATGACAAACTGGGTACGCGTGAGCTGAGATAGCTACTTGCCGTCGCCCGTTTTATATAGCGGGTTTTATCGCTCACATCCTGAATCCTGCAAGCGTTGTCCATCAGGGTCAGGATTATTGACGCTGGCTTTCAGAGTAACTCCCGAGCGCGGTACTGCAGCGCCTCCGCAAGATGCGCGGGTCCTATGCGTTCGGCTCCCGCCAGGTCGGCAACCGTGCGGGCGACCTTGACCACCCGGTGCAGCGCCCGCGCCGAGAGGTCCAACTGTTGCGAAGCCCGCTGCAACAGCGCCTGTGTGTCATCCTGGAGGTCGCAGTGCTCCCAGATGGTCGCTCCGGACATTTCGGCGTTGGACAGCCCGCGCGTCTCTGACGCTTCTGCGAAACGCGCCTCCTGGATGGCACGGGCTGCCACCACGCGCTCTCGAACCGTTGACGAACTCTCTGCTTCCGATCTGCCCAGCAGGCTGTCGTATTCCACCGGCGGAACTTCTACGAAGATATCGATACGTTCCAGCAACGGCCCGCTGATGCGCCGTTGATACCGCGCACGGGCCGACGGGCTGCACACGCACTCCTTGCGCGGATGCGAGGCGTAACCGCACGGACACGGATTCATCGCCCCCACCAGCATGAAACTTGCCGGATAGGTCACCGTGCCGCTGACCCGCGTGATGGTGACCGTTTTGTCCTCCAGGGGTTGTCGCAGCGATTCCAGCGCGGCGTGTCCGAATTCCGGCAGCTCGTCCAGGAAAAGCACCCCTCGGTGGCTCAGCGTGATCTCTCCGGGTCGCACCATCCGCCCGCCGCCCACCAGTCCGGCGTTGGATATCGTGTAGTGCGGGGCGCGGAACGGTCGCTGGGCTACCAGCGGGCTGTCCGGCGGCAGATTGCCGCTCACGCTGTAGATTTTGGTGACGTCCAGCGCTTCGTCGGCGGTCAGGTAGGGCAGGACGCCGGGCAGCGCCCGAGCCAGCAGGGTCTTGCCGGAACCCGGCGGCCCACTTAGCAGGATATTGTGGAAACCCGCGGCGGCCACTTCCAGGGCTCGCTTGGCGTGGTCCTGCCCCCGGATGTGGCATAGATCGGTGCTGCCGGGCTGCTCGCGGTTTCCGTTGAGATGGACGCCGTTTTTCGGAAACGCGGATATCGCCGTCTCGCCCTGCAGGTGGGACAGCAGTTGCGCCAACGTATCCACGGGATACACGCGCACTCCGTCCACCAGGGCCGCTTCGGCTGCGTCGACTGCCGGCACGTACACTGAGCTGATGCCCTGATCCCGCGCCACGGAAACCATCGGCAGGATCCCGGCCGTGTGACGCAGCCCGCCGTCCAGCGACAGCTCGCCTAGGAATATCGCGGGCTCCGCGGTCGGCGGCGCCTGCCCGGTGCTGAACAATATTCCCACCGCGATGGGCAGGTCGTAGGCCGGCCCGGCTTTCTTCAGGTCTGCCGGCGCCAGGTTTACGGTGATGCGTCGCATGGGGAATTCGCAACCGCTGTTGCGCAGCGCCGCCCGCACCCGTTCCTTGGCCTCCTGCACCGCGGTGTCCGGAAGGCCGACGATGTGGAAGGCCGGCAGTCCCGGCGAAATGTCCGTCTCCGCTTGAATTATCTGGCCGTCCAATCCAATGACGGCGCACGTCTGTGCGGTTGCCAACATGCCTGGTCCTCCGTGGTTGATATTGTCGCCGCTTGGTTGGCGGTTCGGCGACACGCTATCATCAGCGAACGTCCGTTCGCTACAGGTGGCTGTCATCAGATTTTTGCGGGCGTCTCCGCCTTTGCCATCACCGCATGCCTAATCTATACTTGCGCCAATGGACCTCCAGTTTGAAATCGGCGACCCGCAGCGACCGCGTGGCCACGCGATCCTGTATTTCCGCGTGGACACCGAGCCGGACAATGTGTATGGCACCTACATCATCACCCTGCCCATCAGCGCCGATCTGACCAAATACGTCCCGCCCTTCCTGGCCGCGCATCTGGGCAGTGCCGGCTCCGGCCCGCTGGCAAACTTCTCGGCCTTCGCGATGCCGCCGATGTCCGAGTTGGTGGAGGGCGGCTACGAACAACTGGTCCGACTGGCCAACGTGCGGAACGACGACCTGGTCTACGGCGGCAGCATGTTCTCCTACGACCTGGCGCGCATGATGGAGTCAGTGGCGCAGGCGGTGCAGGAATACGCTGACTCCTGGGTCCGCACCAGCGGCGAGGAGAGTGTCTCAACCTTGCCCGCGGAGGACGCCGCGATACCCCTGGGCGGGTCTTCGCCCCTTGCCGGAGCGGTGGATGCCGAAGAAGGCGACAGCCTGGGCGTCAACGAGGTGCTCTGGAGCTTCATGAGCGAGGGAGACCGGCTGGCCGAGATGGGCCGGCTGCTGGGTCGTTTGCGCTTTGCCCAGGAGGGCAACGATTCCACTGCCATTGCCGAGATCATCGCGGAGATGACCGCCCTGGGCCGGCACCTGCCCGATGAGTTCGGCATCGGCTCGCTGGTCAACGCCGCCCACGACACCACCCCGAACGGCGTGCAGTTGGCCCAGTTGTATCTCGACCGCTGCTACCGGCTCTCATCCGGTGACACGGAACAGGTGCGCCGCATCGACGAGGCCATCAAGAATCTGCAACGGCGCGGGTAACCGGACCCTCGCCGTTCGCTATTGGTTGTGCGGATGTCGGACCGCGCCGGCCCCGTCTTTCGGTTACGCTCGCGGGTGGCTCCGCTCGTATTCGGCGCGTACGTGCGAGTCGGTCAGGTGGGTGTAAACCTGCGTGGTGGAGATGCTGGAGTGTCCCAGCAACTCCTGCACGTGGCGCAGCGACGCCCCGTTCTGCAGCAGGTGGGTGGCGAAACTGTGCCGCAGTGTGTGCGGGGTTATCTTCGGGTCCACGTCGGCGGCTTTGGCAGCCGTCTTCAGGATGTTCCACACCCATTGCCGGGTGAGCCGCTCGCCGCGCTGGTTCAGGTACAGCGCCGTCTCGCCGCGCTTGTCGCCAAGTAGCTCAACGCGGGCTCCGCCGATGTATTCCCGCAGGTTCGACAGGGCGTCCGGGTAGAGGTAGACGACCCGTTCCTTGGAGCCTTTGCCCCAGGTGCGGATGAAGCCCTCTTCGAAATCGATGTCCTGCACGTTCAGCGCCACGAGTTCGCTCACCCGCAGCCCGGTGGCATAAAGCAACTCCAGGATGCTGGCGTCCCGCCGCCCTTCCGGCGTCCCGGTATCCGCCGCCGTGGTCAGCAGGCGCCGCACGTCTTCTTCCGAGATGTACTTGGGAACCGTCCGTCCCACCCGAGGCGACCCCAGGTTCTCGGTCGGGTCCTCGGTTATCAACCCGTTGGCGCTGAGGTAGCCGAAGAACGACCGGACCGCCGCCACCTTGCGGGCGGTGGTGGTGTCCCGGTACTTGCGGTTGTCCCTCAGCTCGCTGATGTAGGCGTTGAGCAGGTTGATGTCGACCAGACGCCAAACTTCCTGGTCCTCGGAGTTGAGGCTGTCCGCGACGAACTCGCGGAACTGGTTCAGGTCGTTGCTGTACGCGTCCAGCGTGTTCTGGGAAAAGCCCCGCTCAACAATCAGGTGTTGCAGGAACGAATTTACCGTTTGCCTCATGATCTCCGCCAGTGTACCGGTGTCCGGCCCCGCTCCGCCTTGCTTCCCCGTTCGCCGGGTGGTGTGGCGGGCGTTTGACATTATTTTTGTACATCCAAACCGCAGACGTCATTCGGCGAACGATGCGGGATTCGGCGAATTCCGGTCACACGAGGCTGAAAACTCCCACCGATGCTACGGTGACGATAGCCGCGTGGATGATCAGGCTTGCGGCGATAGACGCCAACAACCGGCTCCGGCGCATCCCGGCGACCTCGAGAGTCAGCGTGGTACCATACACCCCGGCCCACGGCGTGACGATCAATACTCCCCATACTCCCCAGCGGTCCAGCGCCCGTAACAGCCGTTGGCTCCGACGTCGCAGGATCCACCGGACCGCCAATCGAACCGGCTCGGGACCCATGCGCAGCATCGCTCTCAACAGCCCCGTTCCCTGCTCCGCCCTGCGAAACAACGCCGATATCACCAGCGCCGGCAGCATGTTGAACACCACGGACACCACGGCAACCAGCGCCGGATCCAATCCCAGGCCCACACCCAACGGTATGGAGACCAGTTCCTCGCCAATGGGCGATGCCGCAGTCAGCGCCACCGCTACATACTTGGCCCACAAACCCGCGGCCTCCAAAGCCCGCTGACGAGGCGGCCATCCTCACACCCCAAACGGCTGATAGCGCTGACCAAAGACTTGAACATGATGCCGTTAATTGTACTTGCCGTAGCCCTGCAGGCCGGCGATGACCCCCCTGACCTGTCATTCCTGGCGTATCTGGACATTTGGATCATCGGTGGCCTGGTGATGCTGGCGGTTGTGGTGGTCGTCGGCAAATGGCTCTACGGGAAGCTCCGCCGCCGGCCCGAAGAGGATCTGTACTATGACGAGAGGTACGACGAATACGACTACGAATGCTGACGTCGCCGGCCGCGCTGGGGATACCGTTCTGTCGCCTGGCGTTTGACAGGATTCTGCGGATTTTATACCCTCGACAAATAACGTCGGCATCAGGAGTGCGCGCAAATGGTTACCCGTGGATTCTTCGGACGACGCCGCGAAACGCCCCCTCGCCCCATCCCGCCCGGTCAATACTTGGAAAGGGGATTCCCGGTGCTGACCGCCGGGCCAACCCAGCGCGTGCCGCTGGACCAGTGGAGCTTTGTCCTGGTGGGCGCCGAGGGCGAGCCCCTGGGTGAGTGGAACTGGGAACAGTTTCGTTCGTTGCCCGCAACGGAAATCCAGACCGACATCCATTGCGTCACCAAGTGGAGCAAGCTGGACACCACCTGGAAGGGCGTCACCATCGACGACCTCCTGACTGCCGCGGGCGTTTCGGATCCGCCGCCGTATCTCATGGCCTTTTCCTACGGGGGCTACACCACCAACCTGCCGACGTGGGACGTGCTTGAGGGTCGCGGCATGGTCGCCTTTGAGTTCGACGGGCAACCCATCGCCGCCGAGCATGGGGGACCGGCGCGCCTGGTGGTGCCTCACCTGTACTTCTGGAAATCCGCCAAGTGGCTGCGCGGCATCCGGTTCATGCCCCAGGATCAGCCCGGCTTCTGGGAACAGTACGGTTACCACATGTACGGCGACCCCTGGAAGGAACAGCGGTACTGGGGTGATTAGTGCAGGACCCAGCGGCAGCGCCCGCCATATCGTGGCAACTGGCCACCGTGGAGCGGGTAACTGTCGAGACCTACCGCGCCAGGACCTTCACCCTGCGGCTCTCTGAGCCGCGTCCTTTTCGCGCCGGCCAGCACTACGACGTCCGTCTCACCGCCCCGGATGGATACCAGGCGCAGCGGTCCTACTCGGTGGCCTCCGCTCCCGATGAATGTGCCCTCATCGACCTGACGGTGGAGCTGATACCCGACGGCGAGGTCTCCCCGTACTTCCACGAGGTGGTGGAACCCGGCGATGTCCTGGAGGTGCGCGGCCCCATCGGCGGCCCGTTCACCTGGGCGCCCGATATGGGCGGTCCCCTCCTGCTGCTCGCTGGCGGGTCCGGCATAGTCCCGCTGAAATCCATCCTGATGCACCGGAGCCTGACCGCCCCGGACACGCCGGCTCTGCTGCTGTATTCGGCGCGGGGGCCGGAGGACATCATCTACCGGAAGTTCCTCGACAACGTTGGCCGGCGTGACGCCGGCGTGGCCGTGCGATGTTCGCTGACCAGGCGGCAGCCGCCCGGCTGGATTGGATACGACCGCCGGGTCGACGCGGCCATGGTGCGGGAATGCATCGACGAGCTCATGGGAATGCACGGCGGCGAGGCGGTTCCCCTGTCCTATGCTTGCGGCCCCACCGGTTTCGTGGAGGCCGCTGCTGACGCCCTGTTATCCGTCGGCGTCGTAGAGTCCTCGATTCGAACCGAGCGTTTCGGTCCCACTCAGTAGCCGGTGGCCAATCCGGCCAGCCAGTTGGCTATTGGGAGCAGGGTGGACCAAAGGATGCCGGGCCTCAGCACGAAGTCCGACGCGATGAGGGCCACCAGCAGCAGCGGCGCGAACCGCTGGAACCGCTGGTGTCCTTCCGCCGAAGAAGCGGGCAGCAGCGCGCCCAGCGCCCGGTAGCCGGCCAGCGGCGCGAGGGGCAGCACCTGGAAGGCGGCTTGCATCAGGTTGTAGATGATCAGCAACCCGACCACGTCGGATATGCCGGAGCGCAAGCCACCCGTCATCACCAGTGTCAGGCTGTCCGGCGAGGGATAGGTCCATCCCAGCAGGCCCGCCTTGACCGGCGACGCCAGCAGGAACGCCACCGTAACATTCCCCAGCGGGCCGGCGGCCGCGACCACCACCGACGGCCATCGCCCCTGCCGTCCGGGGGCGCCCGGCAACTGGCGGCCCCAGCCGAATCCCGAGACACTCGCGAGGATCACACCGGCAATATCCAGGTGACGCAGGGGATTGCCGAAAAGCCGCCCCTGTGCCCGAGGAGCCGGGTCTCCCAACACCGTCGCCACCAGCGCCTGGAACCACCCGTTGACCCAGATGGCGACGGCGCCGGACAGAGCGCAGAGCACCACCAGACGCACGAAAGCCCCGATGTCGTCGGGCAGCAGGTTCGCGGACGATATCAGCATTAGCGGCGGCTATTTTACGCCATAGCCGCCGCAACGCCCGCAGACCAGCCTGCGAGTTATGGGATCATTCAGACGTGGATCAGACCCGCTCGGCCCACAGGTCAAACGACGCGCCGCCAGTGTATTGGTCAGGCAGCAGTTCCCACAGGATGTCCAGTAGCGGCCGCACGTCCTCCAGGGCATACCGGGCGCGTTCCACGTTCATATAGACTGCGTAGAAATTGCCATGCAAACCCTCGGCGGCGCGAAGGCCCCGGTCAATCGTCAGGGCCTGCTCCGGCAGCTCTGCCATCAACCCTGTGATCGCGTCCCGGATGGCCTCATGGTCGTAGTGCTCCCAGCTGCGGAGGGTTGCCACGGCCTTGGTCAACTGCGCTACCGTACCCCAGCCTTTTTCGCCGGCCTGGCAGTAGTCGCACTCGGCCAGATGGGCGGGCCACCTGGACCAGTAATCGCGCGCCTGCTCCAGATGCTTGGCAATGCGGGCATCGCCCCGTGCCGGCATTTCCGGCCGTCGGGTTCGTGGCGGCATGGCTCCCTACCCCTCTTGCAGCACGGCCAACAAGTCGGGATGCAGACCGCTCTCCTGCTTCTGGATGCCCACGTAGTGCAGCCGGGCCAGGTACTGACGCACATAGTCGGTGCGCAGGCGGTTGACCGCCGCCATGCCCTCGGTCATCCCGGCTACCGAGCCTCCCGCGACGATCGCCATGGCTTCCCACAGGACCGGGTCCTTCATCTCGCCGGCCATGTCCTTTTCTATGGAGCCCAGGATGCGCCGCAACGACACGCCGAATTCAACGCCCTTCACGGCGACCGTCAGCTTCAGCATCGCCATTCCGTAGGCCATGTGCCGAGCCTTGTCCTGCAGGCACAGTCCGAACAGCCGGCGGTCAACGGGGTTGGTGGCGAAATGCGTCCCGAACCGGTACAGCAGCATCGTCAGCGTGCCCCGGGCGATGTAAAGCGAAACGGAGACCTCAGGCCAGCCGGCCCGGGTTTCGACCATGCGCCGGCTCATCATGCCGGGAGTTTCCAGCCCCAGCGCGCCGCCGTTGCACAGGGCACGGTGCCGCATCGCCTCGAAATGCCGGGCCGAGTCGAACTCCTGGGTGGCCAGGAACATCTTGGGCTCGATGAAAGCGTAGTTCATCCGGTGCAGCCACAGGCCGATGGTGTCGATCTCGGCGGTGGCGTGCTGGCCCAGCTCGGTGCAGAACTGGCACCAGGCGAGTTCGAGGGTCTCCGGCTGGTCGGGGATGTCGTCCCACGGAATGTCCTGCATGGCGTTCCAGCGGCGCTGGATGGCCTCCTCGTACAGCCAGGCCGCGTTGTCCGACCACAGCTCGTCCTTGCGGTTCACCGAGTAATTGTCCAGGCGGGGCATCCCCGGCGTGGCAAAGGACCCGCGCGGCATGCGGGTCATCTCCCGGCTCTCCTCGGGGATTTCGCCGTACAGACCCACGTTGATACCGTCCACCGTCAACCCGTGGGCCGTCAGGGGCGCACGCGTCCCCCATTGCCGGGTGTCCTTCATCCAGGGGAACCGCTCGGTGGGGGATGGGGGAGCCTCCGGCTCGGCGGGCGCCTCTGCGGCCTCCGCGACCTCGGGCTCATCGGCAGTGTTTTCGGCAACGTCCTGCTGGACGCGTTCGGCGGCGGACGACCGGTAGTTCCCGGTGGGGTTGCTGTCGTCGACCGGCTCTCCCGGGTTGCTGCCGTTCTGCGGATCATTCTGCGTGGTCATAATGCCTCACTTGCGTAATGGGCTGGCTGGCTCAATCATACTGCCGCGCGGTCGGCCGCATCCTCTTGCTGGTACTTGCGGAGCAGGCGGCCAAAGCACCAATCTGTCCATTCCTCTTTCTTGCCGCCCGTCTTTTCCCAATTTCGGGCGATGGTAGCCCGATATCTGGCCTCGAGATTGAGCCACAGCTGGGCGGGTATGTCCAAAGTGCTCTCCAAGCTGGCGGCGATGTCGGGAGTGATGGCCCGGTCGCCGGTGATAACTTCGTTCATCGCGTCCACCGACAGGCCAAGCGTCGCCGCAAGTTCCTGTGGGGATATGCCACGGAACTCAATCTCTTCCAGCAAACCTTCGCCGGGTGGTATCGCCAGATTGGAATAGAGCGGCTCGTTGCTAGTCGTCATAGTGGTTGCTGACCTCCTCAAGGACGATGCTTTGCGCCGTGTCGCCTCTCGTCACAATAAGACGCCACCGACCCGTTAAGTAGATGGACAATTGGCCGGTTCGTGAGCCGCGGAGGGGATGTAAGCGCAACCGTCTGGTGTCGTACAGTTGGTTGAAATCCGTCGCCTCATAGAGATAGTCCACGCGATCGATGTAGTGCCTGCCAACTGCATGACCCCAATCTACGACAGCTCGGGATGGATCTCCGTAATTCCGCTGCAGCTGTCTGGTACGGAAGATCACCTGCATTGCTCACCGTCGGTTTGAACGTATCGTAAGGACCGGGATCATAAGCAACGGCCCGCCGACCTCAGGACGACGGGCCGTCGGCATTCCAGTGCCGATGTGTGGCGAATTACGCCGCTGCCTGGTAGACCTCCAGCAGCGCCGGGTTCACCCGGCCATTCTCGATGCGGTCGTCGAAGCCGCAGGACTTCAGCCGCTGGAAGTATTCCTTCACTTGGCGCTGGCGAATGGCGGCCAGGATCTTCTGGCCTTCGTCAGCCTTGTCCGCGCCGCCGCCCAGCAGGATGGCCAGCGACTCGGCGGTCAGGTTCGCGCTGCGGGCTGCGGGATTCTCGCCGCCGTTGCCCGTGGCCTGCCGGTCCTCGGCCTCGTCGAGGTAGGCGTGGACCTCTTCCCGCCGTTCCGGCACGCACTCGTTCATGTAGCGGGCGTGCAGCACGCCGAAGGCCACGTGACGCGCCTCGTCCTGGGCCGCCCGCCGGTAGATGGCCTTCTCGGCGTCGTTGTACGCCATCAGCTCGCCCAGGCGGAACAGCGTCAGCACGTTGCCCTCGCCGACGATGTGCAGCCGGCTGGAAAGCTCGGTGAACTCGCGGGCATTGTCGGTGCTGCCGCCGGTGACGTCGCTCACGGAGTCGATCATCCGCATCAGGCCGCCGCCGTTGGCCAGCGCCCGCTTGCGGAACACTTCCATGTGCCGCGACTCGTCCATCACCTGGGTCAGCAGGAACATCCGCACCTCGTGATAGTCCGGCGACATCTGCGCGATGAACCGGCCCGGCACGTCGGCGGCGACGAACTCGACCTGCGCGAAGAAGGTGGCCAGCTGGCACTGCGCGGCCTCGATGTCATCGGGCAGCGGGCGCAGCGTCTCCCACGGAATGTCGGTGGCGGAGGACCACTGGCGTGAGACCGCTTCCTGGTACAGCTTGGTCAGGTTGAAACCCCACACTTCCTTCTTGTCGCGGAAGGTGTAGGCGGAGAACTGGGGGACGCCTTCCCGGGGAATCGCCCCGCGCGTGCGCTGGGTCTGGTTGGGCGACTCGTCCAGCAGGTCGGGCGTGTACTGCGCCAAGGTGGGGTCGTGCGCCAGTTCTTCATCGGCGCCGGGGACCTGGTCCTTGATCTGCTGGAGCCACGACAGGCTGAAGCCGTTCTGCAGCGCCTGTTCCATCTCGACAGTGGTGCGGTCTTGCAAGGTAGCCATAGATAGTCCTTCTTCGCCGGCGACGACGGAATTATGACCGCAATGTACCCGATGGCGTGGCAAAGCGTCAAGCGCGGTGGTTCAGGGCTTTGCAAAAAGGTCAGGAAAATGTCTGAAACCCTGAACCCCAGCGTTCTGAGGGACTTGTGCAATTCGTGGGGTCTGACGATGGTTCTGGCGAAGCAAAAATGCAATTTTATGGTTTAGCCGTTGCTGGAATTTTAATTTCACGTTAGTGGATGACGTCGAGCGTGTCCATATTGGGGGCGCTGGGTTCCACTTTTTGTATAGCAGCCAGGGCGTCTTCCCACGTTTCAAAGGTTGCATCGTTTATGTTTCGGTCGTTTTTTGTGACTATGAGCTGTACTGACCAGAGGTTTCGTCCTTGTATGCCGGATCCGAGTTTGCTGATCGTTGGGAGCGTGTGAATTTTATAGAGGTCCCCAGAGGGTGCCTGCCATTCGGCGATGGCTGGGGCTTTGACCGTCCAGTTCATGGTGCGCTCCTTTCTATCAGATTGTTTTGGTGAGGGTAAGGACGAGAGCGGTGACGATGCTAGCCAGCAAGGCAATGACCGCGTATATAAGCCGGTCTACTTTTGTGTCAAGGCGGTCCAATCGACGGTCTACTTGTTCATAGTTTGCTTGCAGGGCGCCGATTGACTGGATGGTTTCGCCGTTGAGGGTGACCATAAGTAGCTCCATTCGGTTAGGTGAAGATTTCCGGAATTGAACATTAGCCTTGAGTGTCGGAATTTGCAGTAAGCGACTTGCCGACGGGTAGTTGTGGTTATTTTTAAGGTCGGAGGCAGAAATTGCAAGAAGCTTTCACGCAAATCGTGTCTTGGCTGAACATAATAAACACGCCCCAAGTGAAACTGGGGCGCGGTATGATCGCGTTGGTTAGTGGACAATCAAGCGATTTTGTAGATCGCGTTACGCGGGTTCGAGCCCTGCCCCGGTCTCGCAAATTGTACGGGCAAATCTATTGATCTTTAAGGCGACGAAGAGATTGCGAGAATCAGTAATGTGATAATGCAAACATTAATACTCTAAGTAGCAACCCTACTCGAAAGCGGCCCTTTTCAGTGGCATAGCTCGGGCGAAAATGCTAAATCAGGCAAGTCTGAAAAGGCAGAAAGATACCACCGTTGGGTTGTGCCTCAACGGCGAGGCAGTCAGCCCCAGCTACGAACTTGTGATGTGTTTTAATTCTAGCGGCAGGAGCGCCGCTATGCAAGGAAAATCGCTTGGAGCGAAGGCTCTGGGGGGACTTTGGACGAAATGGCTTGTCCTGAGCTGTTTAGCGTGCTGAAAGCGCGCAGGGCAAACGGTAGCCCCGGTGGTTCTTGAATTCTCGGAAATCGCCACAGTTTGCCTTTATGCTCGCAGCTTCAAACCCCGCCGGCACGCCGATCGCGGTGAGGATTGCAGATCACTTGTTGAGAAACTGGTAACTCATGGCCGCCTCAAAAATCGAGTGGACCGACGCCACCTGGAACCCGGTCACTGGCTGCAACAAGATCAGCCCGGGTTGCAGAACTGCTACGCCGAGCGCCTGTCCAAGCGGCTCAAGGCTACGGGAATGGAGAAATACCGAAACGGTTTCGCCGTGACCCTACATCCCGACACTCTGGAAATTCCGCTGCGCTGGCGCAAACCCCGTTCCATCTTCGTCAACTCCATGAGCGACCTCTTTCATGATGAGGTTCCCGAGGAATTCATCGAGCAGGTTTTTGACGTGATGACGCGCGCCGATTGGCATCGATACCAAGTGCTCACCAAACGGCCCGAGCGCGTGGCCGCTCTGAACTCGCAATTGCCCTGGCCCGACCAGATCTGGATGGGCGCCAGCGTAGAGTCGCAGGATTACGTCCATCGCATCGACCGGTTGCGGGAGACCGACGCAACCATCAAATTCCTCTCGCTGGAGCCGCTGCTCAGTCCTTTGCCCAACTTGGATTTGTCTGGGATCGACTGGGTGATCGTGGGCGGCGAGTCGGGGCCGGGAGCCCGTCCCATGCAGCCTGATTGGGCTCGCGACATCCGTGACCAGTGCCAGGACGCCGGCGTGGCTTTCCACTTCAAACAATGGGGCGGCGTCTTCAAGAAGCGCCACGGCCGCACCCTCGACGGCCAAACTTGGGATGAAACTCCCTCCGACCTCGTACCGTAACAATAGGAAAACACCCCTCACCATTCGGCGAGGGGCGCCGTTTTTGCTGAAGCAGGCGAGCAAGCATCCCGAGAAAGCTTTACGTCAGTGGGTCTATCCTGCCGGGCAATTCTCTAGCTTGCGCTCTGTCCCACGCCAATTGCAACTCGGTTTGCCGAGCCCTCGCCCAATCGATCACGTCCCGCAGCCGACGAGCCGGGAGATCCCCGTGCAAAACTGAAAGATCGCTGATGTCGATTTGCGCTTCCGATTCGCCGTATACCGCGTGGAAATGCGGCGGACCATGCTCTCTGAAATATAAGCGGATCGTGATGCCGTCGAAACGGCAGACTTCAGGCATCTTGCGACGCCAATCTCGCGGGCGTCGCAGTCGCTCCGTCGGCTTTGTTTGTCAATTCCCAATGGAGAGAGTCGGGGCACAGCTCAACCTCATCATCCCAGGCGATGGCCCGGTGAGCCGCTATGTGGACCCTCTCAAAATAGCCCGGCTCGTCCCAAACCTTGAAAACGCCGCTGCCGGCTACGTCGGACAGGTCAACCTCCCCGCTGACCCCGTCGTCGAACTCGAGCCATATACGGTATTTCGAGAGTGCTTTTACGCTCGTTGGACGGACCATCAAGGCTCCTCAGTGCTTTGCCTGGGTTGCTGGCAACAAAATCAGCCGTATTGCGAAATTATACCGCGAGAATGAACTCAACCAAAACAAACGCCCCTCACCATTCGGCGAGGGGCGTCATTCTTGCTCGGGTGCGTTTCAGCCTAGTCCGGCGTAGTTCCCACCGCCGGCAGCTCGGCCTCCTCGTCGGCGGCCAGCATCCGGTTCATCGCGCTCAGGTACGCGTGCGCGCTGGCGACGATGATGTCGGTGTTCGCGCCGCGTCCCGAGAAGACGCGGCCGCTGTTCTCGATGCGTATCGACACCGAGCCCACCGAGTCCCGGCCTTCCGACACGGCCTGAACCTGGAAGTCGGCGATCCTGGCGGTGGTGCCGATCACCCGGTCGATGGCGCGGCACACGGCGTCCACCGGCCCGTTGCCCGTGGAGGCGTCGGTCTTGGCGTTGCCGTCCGGGCCGATGAGCCGCACCGTCGCTGTGGGGATGTCCTTGTCCCCGCTGGTGAAGTGCACCGTCTCGATGGAGTAGCTGATGGGCTCCGACGCCGTCCGGTTCTCCTCGTCCATCAGGATTTCCAGGTCGCGGTCGGTGACCTCGTTCTTCTTGTCGGCCAGCTCGACGAACCGCTCGTACACGCCGGTGACTTCTTCGCGGGTCAGCGAGTAGCCCAACGCTTCCAGACGGGCCTGCAGGCCGGCCCGGCCGCTCAGCTTGCCCAATACCAGCTGCACGTCCGGCGGCAGGCCCACCCGCTCCGGCTGCATGACCTCGTAGGTCGAGCGGTCCTTGAGCACGCCGTCCTGGTGAATGCCGGAGGCGTGGCGGAAGGCGTTCTCGCCGACGATGGCCTTGTTGGCCTGCACGTTCATGCCGGTGATGCGGCTGACCAGGCGGCTGCTGGGGTAGATCTGCGTGGTGTCCACGTTCAGCTCAACGCCGAACAGGTCCTTGCGGGTGTCCAGCGCCATGATGATCTCTTCCAGAGAGGCGTTGCCGGCCCGCTCGCCGATGCCGTTGATGCAGCCTTCCACCTGGCGGGCGCCCACTTCGATGGCGGCCAGGCTGTTGGACACGGCCAGGCCCAGGTCGTTGTGGCAGTGCACCGACAGGGTCACGTTCTCGATGCCCCGGACGTTCTGCTGGATGTCCCGCAGCATGGTCTGGAAGTCCGAAGGAATGGCGTAGCCGACGGTGTCCGCGATGTTGATCGTGGTCGCGCCCATCCGGATGACTTCTTCCAGCATCCGGTACAGGTAGTCGGGGTTGGTGCGGGTGGCGTCCATGGGCGAGAACTCGACGTCCTCACAGTAGCCGCGGGCTCGGGACACCATGTCCACGGCCATGGTCATGACGTCTTCCCGGTCCTTCCGCAGCTGGTGCATCTGGTGGATCTCCGAGGACGACAGGAAAACGTGGATGCGGGGCTTCTCCGAGCTCTTGATGGCGCCCCAGGCGGCGTCGACATCGCCCGGCACGGCGCGGGACAGCGAGCAGATGATGGGGCCGTGCACGTCCTCGGCGATGCGCTGGACGGCCTGGAAATCACCGGGCGAACTGGCGGCGAAGCCGGCCTCGATGATGTCCACCTTGAGCCGGGCCAGCTGCCGTGCGATCTGGATCTTTTCGTCGACCGTCATGCCGATGCCGGCCGACTGCTCGCCATCGCGCAGCGTCGTATCCAAAAACTTTACTTGTGCAGCCATTGGTTCCTTTCCCTCCATGGGGTTGGGCGCCCGTCGCGTCCCTGCAGTTCGTATTCTTTCATTCAAGGGATTGGGGGCGTCAGCGTTGATCGTCACGTCGTGCTAGATGGGGAAAGGCTGGGCAGGCACACGCAGTCCACCACAGCCAGCCCTGCCAGGACCAGACTGCGATGGTGAACTGCTCTGCACAGTACCTCCATGCCCATGTGTCACCTCCTCGATTACTCGAAGGTTGCTTTTGATATATGTGCAATGTCATTGCGAGGAGCATAGCGACGCGGCAATCTCGTCGCGTCGTCAGGCAGCGCTCGGAAAACGAGATTGCCGCGCTACGCTCGCAATGACTATGGTATGGGTGTTACTCGATCTCCCGCGGGTTCATCCACGGCATCATCTCGCGCAGGCCCCGGCCCACCTCGTGGATGCGGCTGGTGCGCGCTTCCTGGCGCAGGCGCAGGAAGTTGTGCCGACCCTCGTCGCACTCGGCCATCCACTCCTGGGCGAAGGACCCGCTCTGGATGTCGTCCAGCACCCGGTGCATGTTCTCGCGGACGTGGTCGTCCACCACGCGGGTGCCGCGGGTCAGGTCGCCGTACTCGGCGGTGTCGCTGACGGAGTAGCGCATGTAGTTGAACCCGCCCTGCTGGATCAGGTCAACGATCATCTTCAGCTCGTGCAGGCACTCGAAGTACGCGATTTCCGGCGGATATCCGCGCTCCACCAGCGTCTCGAACGCCAGGTTGATCAGCGCGGTAACGCCGCCGCACAGCACCGACTGCTCGCCGAACAGGTCGCTTTCGGTCTCGTCCTTGAAGGTGGTCTCCAGCACGCCGGCGCGGGCGCAGCCGATGCCGGAGGCGTAGGCCAGCCCGATGTTCTTGGCGTTGCCCGTGGCGTCCTGGTGAATCGCCAGCAGGCACGGCACGCCGATGCCCTGCTCCACGAAGTGCTCCCGCATCCGGTGGCCCGGCGCTTTCGGCGCGATCATCAACACGTCCACCGACGGAGGCGGCACCACGAACTGGTAGTGGATGGTGAACCCGTGGGCGAACATCAGGGCCTTGCCCGGTCCCAGGTTGGGCTCGATCTCGTCCCGGTACACGTCCTTCTGCACGTGGTCGGGGATGGCCACCATCATCACGTCGGCTTCCCTGGCGACCTCGGCCACGCTGCCAACCTCCAGGCCGGCGTCCCGGGCCACCTGGCGGCTCGCGCTGCCCTCGTACAGGCCTACCATCACCTTGATCCCGCTGTCGTGCAGGTTCAGCGCGTGGGCGTGGCCCTGGCTGCCGTAGCCAATCATGCCGACGGTCTTGCCCTCCAGGAAGGACATATCGGCGTCTTTCTCGGTGTAAATGTTCACTGCCATGCTAGTTCATCCTTCGTTTGCGCAGATTCCCCGTAGTTCCTGTCCCCGTTTTCGTCATTCCCGCGAAAGCGGGAATCCAGGGACACTTTTCGCTTGTTACGCATTGGGATTCCGGCTCAAGGCCGGAATGACGGGCTTGCCTTAGACTCCCTCGTAGTGCCCCGGCGTGGAACCCACTGCCTGGGCCGCCACGGCTCCGTTTCTTCCCATGATGACGGTGTCGGCGCCCACGTCGTCGCTGACCCGGCCGCCGGTCTTGCCCCGCACCATGGCCACGCGCCCCGTGCGCATCAACTCCAGGATGCCGAATGGCCGCAGCAGGTCATACAGCGCGTCGATCTTTTCCTCCTCGCCCGTGGTCTCCACCACCAGCGACAGGGTCCCCACGTCCACCACCTTGGCCCGGAACAGGTTGATGATCTCCAGGATTTCGCTGCGGTTGGTGGGCGTGGTGCGGACCTTGATCAGGGCCAGTTCCCGCGCCACCACGTCCTCTTCGGAGATGTTGGACACCTTCACCACGTCGATCAGCTTTTCCAGGTGGCGGGTGGCCTGCTCCACGGTATATTGGTCGCCGGTGACAACGAAGGTCAGGCGTGACAGGCCCTTCTGCTCGCTGGCGCCTACGGCCAGGCTGGCGATGTTGAACCCGCGCCGCCGGAACAGTCCGGCCACCCGGGTCAGGACACCGGGCCGGTCGTGCACCAGCGCGATGATGGTGTGTTGCTCGCTATGGGATTGCAACGATTGCCTCCTCTGTCGATTTCTCTGGACGTGCCAGTTTAGGGCCGATGTCCCCTAACAATCGCGACGATTGCGTCGCCATGCTGTTTCACCGTTGTAGGTCCGATGCCAGGGATTTCACTCAACTGGTGAAGGTCGGCGGGGCGTCGGTCTGCGATGTGGGAGATGACTTCGTTGGTCAATACAAAATTCAACGTGCGTCTCACATAGCTAGGTTGACTCTGACGGTATCGTTTCAAGTTTTCGATAGTCGTTTCACGGTCGGGAGTTGCCTGATGAGTGGTTGCCCCCTTTGTTGACGAAGGCGCGCCGCCATTCGTTACCACAGACCGGCCAATGATGGCGTGGAGTTTTGCCGCAACGTCATCGGCTTTGCCAGCGGCTACGTCTACGGTGTCCTCATGGACCGGTTTGCCATTAGCCACTGAACAGACAATCCAAAACTGGCCGTTGGTCAGCACCGCTGTTTTTCCGTTTTCCAAATGCGCTGCGTATTTGCTCAGCTGCTCCATGTAGTCGTGGGTATATTCACGGTTGAGACGCTTGGCCTCGATGAAAGCCACCGGGGAGCCATTTCCCATGAGCGCCACATCCACAGCAATGGCTCTGCCGTGGCGCCGCCCCGCTGGTTTATATTCCATCACCACCTGAGCAGGATCATGGTCGTCCCAGCCCAAACCCTTGAGCAACGGCATAATCAGGTATTGAACCGTGTTGGTTTCGTGATTCTCACAGGCCCGGCGGTGGGTGGTGATGTTTTCGCGTACGCGATTGATTGCTTCCACAACGACGGCAGGGGCTTGGGGAACGGGTTCCGGCTTTAGGTCCCAGCCCTTGCTGTCGTCCGCATACTTTTCGCGCCGCTCCCGTACTTGTCTACCAGTGGGTTGCTGCTGACCTCTGCGGTAGCACTCCCGGCATACCGGATACTCCGACGGTTTATAGACACCAGGGCAATTGGGGCACTCTCCAATGTCGTCGGCTTGGAGCATCCGATAGTGCTTCAGGCACAACGGCTGATTAGGGCGATTGCGAGGACAATCGCAGTCTTGTTCGCCGCAAATTCTGGCGGCTGTTGATCTGCTACTCATAGCTCTTCGATCTCACGGACCCGTCTAGCTAACGATGCCCTCGGCCTCGGGCTCTTCCAGCATCTCGTGCACCGACTCCCCGGCGGGGATCATCGGGTACACGAACTCGTCTTCCTTCACCACGAAGTCCACGACCACCGGGCCCGGCGTCTCCATGGCCTCCTGGATCGCTCCGGCTACGTCTTCCTGCTTGGTGACCCGGATGCCGCGGATGCCGTAGGCCTCGGCCAACTTCACGAAATCGGGGTTGCCGCTGTAGATGGTGGCGAAGAAGTCCTTGTCGTAGAAGAAGTCCTGCCACTGCCGGACCATGCCCAGCGACCCATTGTTCAGGATGGCGTACTTCACGTCGATCTTGTTCTCAACGGCCGTGGCCAGGTCGCACAGGGTCATCTGGAACCCGCCGTCGCCGGCGATGGACCATACCGTCTTCTCCGGCCGGCCCACCTTGGCCCCCAGCGCCGCCGGCACCTCGAAGCCCATGGCTCCGCTGCCGCCCGACGTGATCAGCGAGTTCGGCTCCTTGTAGCCGTAGTGCTGCGCGGCCCACATCTGGTGCTGCCCGACGCCGGTCACGATGATCGCCTCGCCGTTGGTCTCGTCGGAAATCTGCTTCATCACCTGCTGCGGCAGCAGCACGTCCGACTTGCGGATGAACAGCGATGGATGCTCGCTGCGCAGCGTGTCCGTTTCCTTGATCCAGTCCAGGTGCACGTTCGATTCCACCATGGGTATCAGCGCCCGCAGGCTGGCCTTGAGGTCGCCCAGCACCGGGGCGTCGGCCACCACGTTCTTGTTGAACTCGGTGGGGTCGACGTCGACGTGGACGATCTTGGCTCCGGGCGCAAAGTCGCTGAGGCGTCCCGTCACCCGGTCGTCGAACCGCGCCCCCAGCGAAATCACCAGGTCCGAGCGGTCTATGGCCAGGCTGGCGTAGGCCATGCCGTGCATTCCCGGCATTCCCATGTTCAGTACGTGCTCGGTGGACATCGCGCCGATGCCCAGGAGCGTGGTGATCACCGGGATCTGCGCCTTCTCCGCCAACTGCTGCAGCTCGTCCCACGCCCGGGAGATGAGCACGCCGTGTCCGGCCAGGATCACCGGCCGCTGCGCTCGATTGATCAGGTCGGCGGCGACGTGGACCTGCCTGGGGTCGGGCTCGCCGGGTGGAACGTAGCCGGGCAGGTCCACCTCGGCCGGCCACTCAAACTCGATCTTCTCGCCGGCCAGCACGTCCTTCGGCACGTCAATCAGTACGGGGCCGGGACGTCCCGTGCGGGCGATGTAAAAGGCTTCCTTGATGGCCGGCGCGATGTCCCGCACGTCCATCACCAGGTAGTTGTGCTTGGTCACCGGCAGGGTGATGCCGGTGATGTCGGTTTCCTGGAAGGCGTCGCGGCCGATGGCGGCGCGCGGCACCTGTCCGGTGATGCAGACGATGGGCACGGAGTCCATCTGCGCCGCCATCAGGCCGGTGACCAGGTTGGTTGCTCCCGGACCGGAGGTGGCGGAGCACACGCCGACCTTGCCCGTTGCCCGGGCGTAGCCGTCGGCGGCCATCGCGGCGGCCTGCTCGTGCCGTACCAGGATGTGGCGCAGCTTGGGATAGCCGGACAGCGCGCCGTAGAACGGCAGTACAGCGCCGCCGGGCAGTCCGAAAATCGTGTCCACGCCTTCGCGCAGAAGGCTTTCGCAGATGATTTCCGCGCCGGTCATTTCCATAGTAAGGCTACTCCTGTGATCTCTGCAGTTTCCGGTTCGGCCTGTTCCCAGTCTGGTCGAAACATAAAAAATCCCGACCCCGAAGGGACGGGTTGTGATTCCCGCGGTACCACCCTTCTTTTCCGCGCTCCGCTCATTGCCTGGAATACCCTGGCGAGCGCTCGACGCGAAACTCTCTGTACACAGCCGTTATCGGAGCCGACCCGCTCGCCCTACTCACGCTGACGCGCTTCAGCCGAGACGCTCCGGGGCGAGTTCAGCATTTCCGGCCCCCGACTTCCACCAATCGTCGGTTCTCTATGCGGCCTTCCCCGCCTACTACTCCCCATCACCGCGATTAAACTACCGGATATGCTAACACCGCGCCCCCAAAGTGTCAACGAAAAACGTAATTCCAGACGATCCCTGCACTACCCGAGCCAGTCTCTGGCAAAATCCCGCGGCAAGACTCATCACGCGGCGAACGCCTAGAACCGTTCACGTCGCCCCCTGCGCTGCCTTCCGTTTGAAATCTTTCAATTTGCGCCCGTGATCCCAGAACTCCCTGCCGGCCAACACTCCAGAACCCAGTCCTAGTGCACCCACGGCTCCCGTCGCAATCCACATCACGGTTTCCAGGCCCCTGTTGATACCATCACTCAAGATGAGTGACAGCAGGATGGAGACAGCAATCGTGATAAAGCAACTGGCAAGGCCGGTAAAAATCGTGCGCGACCCTGAGGCGAAGAAGTCCAACTCCTGCTCCGTTATTTGGTACATGACCACCTGCCCCGGGAGCACTAGTATGCGCGGCGGCGGAGTGACCAACACGGCAGGTTCTGGACTAGATTGGTCGTCTCTCTGCATGTTGACTGGTACCGAAATCTACTCCTGCGGCGGTTTCAGTTCGTCTCCCAAACCGAGTGAGAGCAGGTTGAACATCATGCTGTAGCCGCACGTCCCGCATACGAGAACGGCCAGCGGGAATGAGCGCCTCGTCGCAGACCAGGCCGGCAACATGTCGCTGGGCTGGTTGAACGCAGGCAAAATGCCCCAATATTCCTGCACCTCCCATGTGGAATCCTGTGAAACTGGGCACACCAGTTTGCGTCCGTCAAGCTTGGCCTTTATGGCGCTGATGACCCTGTCCTGAAAGGTGTCCGTTTCCTTGTTCAACGCTGTCGTAACCATCTGTATGCACCTTCGCCTTGGTTGGCACGGTATGTTGCCCCGGAGTGGTCCCCCAGTCAATACTCCGCTCCCTTAGACCTTCCCATTATCCCGTATTTCCGGGCTCACTGACAAATAGACAATGGAATGGGCTGAACCCAAATTGGCGTCAGTAAAGGGGCGTAGGAATCGTTTGAGGCCAATCGACCCCTTGCCCTTATCCGAACGTCCGTGCTATTATGTGATCCGCAGGTGATTGTCCCTTTACGACCAGGTTCCGAGAATGCACGGCCAACCCCATCAGCATCCCAGTCGCTACCGGCATCCGCAGGAGACTGTCCTCGATCATCCTAATCGGAGCAGTCCCCTCTGCCACCGCGCCCGCCACAGCGCGCCATGCTATAGGCATGGGCAATGAGAGCCAAAAACCCAGCGCAAATCCTCCGGCCGTAGGGCTGATCATTTCCCGGAACCTGGTCAAATCAAGCAATCGATCCCCAATCGCCTGCAAAAACCAACCCCCAATCGCCTGCAAAAATCCCAATCACGAAGAAGCAATCCCAATCGGAGCTCCTATCCTGTTCATCCCGTTTATCCTGTTCATCCATGTAAAAACCCGAACCTCGGGACGCACCCATCCCAGGGAGCAGTGATCCATCATGGGTAGCGTCCAGCATCATCAGGCCCAGGCCCGGCGCTTTTTGTCCCTGGCCCGGTCCAACCACAACGCCGGTGACTACACCCGCGCCGCCGACGCGCTGGCCCGCGCCGCATCCCACTCCGCCACCGCCGCCGTGGTCCACTGGGACTTCATCAAGCGCCCCACCCGGCGCAGGTTGACCAACTTCCTGCTCATCCTGGCGGGCGAGGGCCTTATTTCCAACGGAGGGGTCCGCATCTTCCGCCGGATCTACGACATCCCCCGGCTCCTGGCCGGCTCCAACCCCGACGAGGCCCGCCGTCTGTGCCGACAGGCTCGGAACCGCGTCTCCGCGCTCCTGCGCTCGATTGAGGGCGCCATCGCCGGCCGGCCGGTCACCGGCCGGGGCCGCCGTCCGCCGCGACCCCCGTCGCGCCCCGTTCCCCGGTCCATGGCTGAGATCATCGCCCTGCCCGACTACCAGGAGATCGCCCAGGCCCACGGCTTGGCTCAGTCCCCGCTCGCCCGGCTCCCCGACCCCCACGATTTCTACGCCCGCGGCCTCACTCCCCGGCCCTGCCCCTGTCATCCCGCCGACTTGACCCAACGCGGCGACCCTTCCGCCATCGAGCTGTCCCCACTGTGGCAGCGCGCCCTGGAACGCGCCTTCCACGTCAAATTCCCCGACACCATCCCCGTCCACCGCTAACCTCAGCCGCCAACGCGAGCCCGCACCCGCCGTGTCATTGCGAGCGCAGCGCGGCAATCTCGTTGCTGGCCGGGCCATTCTCCCGGTAACGAGCTCGCCGCGCCGCTATGCTCCTCGCGATAACTAAACGGTTCCAATCCTGACAATCTATAAATCTTGAAAATCCTGATTCAGACAATCCCATCCATCCCGTTCATCCATGCCAATTCGTCCCCATCGTTGACACTGTGCCGGCCTGCTGGTAGTTTGTTGCGGCAAACTGTGAGGCGTGGCCGGCGCATGCCGCATACCTTATTGCCGCCGGCTTCGCAAATCGCAAATACGAGGGAGATCCTATGCACAGTTCACGCAGATTGCGCCCGTTTCGGACGGTTACCATGCCGTGGCGAGCGATCTTTGCCGCGGCTGCCATGGCCCTGCTGATGACGGTAGTGGCCGCCTGCGGAGGCGGGGAGCCGGAAGCTCCTGCTGCTCCCGCCGCTGCTCCGACCGGGGGCGAGCAGCCCACCGCGATGGCCGCCGCTCCAGCTGCGCCGACACAGGAAGCGATCACCCTGCAGGTGGTGTGCATTAACCGCACGCTTCGCCCCTGCGAGTTGATTCGCGATTTCTATGCTCCCAACATCAGTGAGCGGACCAACGGCGAGGTCACCATAGAAATTTCGTCGTACCCCGAACTCGGTCTCGCCGGCCCCGACACCATCCGGCTGGTCAACGACCAGACGCTGGAGTTCGCTGAGATCTACTCCGGCTACGTGGGCGGCGACCTTCCCATCATCGACGTCGGCAACCTCTGGGGCCTTTCTCCCAGCAACGATGCCCACCTGGCCCTCACCGACGCCATTGAGGACGACATGGTCCGCATCCTCCGGGATGCCACCGGCGGAGAACCCATCTTCCGCGCCTACTATCCCAACCAGTACGTCTTCAGCCGCGAGCCTCTGCCGGACCTCGCGTCCTACAAGGACAAGAACATCCGCCAGCACAGCACCATCCTGGGTGACCTGCTGGCCGGCCTCGACGCCGAGGGCCAGTTCGTGGCCTTCGCCGACGTCTACACCGCCCTGGAGCGCGGCGTTCTGGACGCCGGCATCACCGGCGGCACCCCCGGCTACGGCCAGCGCTGGTACGAGGTTACCGATTACCTGTACGGTCCCATCGTGGGTTCCATCGGCGTGACCTACGTCACCGTCAACAGCGAGAAATGGGGCGCTATCAGCGCCGAAAACCAGGCCATCCTCAAGGAAGTGGGCAAGGAGTACGAGGCCGAAAACCTCCGTCTGCTCAAGGCAGACTGGGATCCGGCCGGAATCAGTCTCAACGTCGAAGAGGGAATGGAATACTCCGACTTCCCGGACGACGTCAAGGCCCGGATGCGTGAGACCGCCCTGAACGCCATCATCCCCAACTGGGTGGAGCGCGCCGGCGGCCCCGACTCCGAGGGCGTCCGGATTTTCAATGACAAGGTCGGTCCCATCGTCGGCGTGGTCATCAACTCCGACGGCACTGGCAGCGAGACCGAAGCCATGATGATGATGGACAAGACCGATTGCGGCGATGACCGCAGCGTCGGAGAGGTCTGCATCAGCATAGTGGATTCTCCCAGCGGCGGTCAGGAAGCCATCGCCTCCACCCAGTGCGACGGCGAAACGGGCGCTTCGGTGCCCGCCACCCACGGTGGCGGCAGCCCGGCGGGATGGTCGTGCGGGGAGGAGAGCGGCATTAACTTCAACCTCACCCCGCTGACCTCGTCCGGCGAAAGCTTCGAGTTCCAGATGGCCTGCATCAACCGCACCCTGGTCGACTGCGGTCTCGCCATCGGCAACTACGCCGAGACCGAGGACATCGGCTTCGTCGAGCGCGTCAAGCGCCGCACCAATGGCCAGGTTGTCTTCGAAATCTCATCCTTCCCCGAGCTGGGCATCGCCGGTCCCGACTCGCTGCGCCTCATCGAGGACGGCACGCTGGACTCCGCGCAGATCTACTCCGGCTACGTGGGCGGCGACTTCCCCATCATGGACATGAGCAACCTCTGGGGCCTCTTCGCCACCCAGCAGGACCAGCTGGACGTCATTGACGCCATCCAGCCCAAGATGGCCGAGGTTACCGCCGAGAACGGCGGCATCCAGATCGCCTACATGATGACGGCCCACAACTACATCTTCGCCAAGCCCCAGGTTAGCGGCCTCGAAGACCTGCAGGGTCTCAAGGTGCGCAGCCACAGCACCGTGCTCAGCGACCTGCTTTCCGGCATGGGCGCGGACCCGCAGTTCATCGCCTTCGCCGACGTTTACACCGCCCTGGAGCGCGGCGTCATCGACGGCGCCATCTCGTGCGGTTCCTGCGGACACGGCCTGCGCTGGTACGAGGTGTCCGACTATCTCGTGGGACCCATCGTGTCGGTGGGTCACAGCTGGTTCGCGGTCAACGCCGACCGCTGGAACCAGATGCCCCAGGACCTGCGGAACATCGTCCTGGAGGAGGGCGCCCGCCACGCCTACCTGAACCGCCAACTGCTCTTCGAGCACTTCGCTCCCAACGCCATCGCGCAGAACGTGGAGCAGGGCATGCAGGAAGTCACGTTCACGCCCGAGATGAAGGCCGCCCAGCGGCAGTCCGCCATCCAGAACGTGGTGCCCGGTTGGGTCGAGCGCGTCGGTGGCCCCACGTCCGAAGCGGCCGTAATCTTCAACGACGTGGTGGCCCCCATCGTCAAGGTGAAGATCAACCCCGACGGTACGGCGTCGTCAACCGAATAGCCGACCGTACGACGCACGCGCTTTCAGCGGAGCGGGTTTCACACCCGCTCCGCTTTCGTTTGTCGCATTCCGGATTCAGTGGATCAATGTTGTGGTGATATAGCGCAACAGTACAAATAATGAGGGCTAATTATTATTGCATTATTTGCTTTGACAGCACTTTTTCGCTGACATACACTGCCGCACGGTCAAGGCATTTTCAGGTGGTTCACTGCTTGCAACGGCAAGATTTGGCAAGGAGGGAATATGAAGGACACCATCAAACACGGATTCCTGACAATTGCGCCGAAGTTTCTTTTACCCTTCCTGCTATCGGCCCTGGTAGCTGCCCTGCTGGCTTGCGGTGGCGGCGGTGAGCCACCTCCCGCCGCATCGACCACCGGTGGCGGTACAGGAACCACCGGAACGGCCGCCAGCGCCGCGCCGGAAGCCACTGCGGCCGCACCGGCTGCGGGCGGCGGCAGCGGAGGAGCCCAGCTGGAAACCCAGGGCGAGAGCTTCGAATTCCAGCTGGTATGCATCAACCGCAGCGTGGCGGCATGCGAGCTGGTCAACAGTTTCTTCGTTCCCGAAGTGGCCAAGCGCACCGACGGCCAGGTACAGTTCGTCATATCCTCCTTCCCGGAGCTGGGAATCGCGGGCGGCGATACCCTTCGGCTGGTCGAGGACAATACGCTGGAAGTCGCGGAGGTGTACAGCGGATACGTCGGTGGAGACCTCCCGTTGCTGGACATCGGAAACCTGTGGGGCTTGTCCCCCAGCGAGGAGGCGCACCTGGAGCTATCCGACGCCATCCACGAGGACCTGGTCCGGGTGCTCAAGGAGACCACGGGCGGGCAGCCCATCATGCGCCACTACTATCCCAACCAGTTCATCTTCAGTCGGGACGAGTTGGACTCGCTGTCGCAGTTTGAGGGCAAGCAGATCCGCCAGCACAGCACCATCCTAGGCGACCTGCTGGCCGGGCTGGGCGCCGAAGGCCAGTTCGTGGCCTTTGCCGACGTTTACACTGCCCTCGAGCGCGGCGTCCTCGACGCCGGTGTTACCGGCGGCGAACCCGGACACAGCCAGCGCTGGTACGAGGTCACGGATTACCTGTACGGCCCCATCATCGGCTCCGTCGCCGTGGCCTACTTCACCATGGGCAGTGATTCGTGGAGCCAACTGCCTCCCGATATTCAGCAAATCATCCTGGACGTGGGCGAAGAACACGAAAAACTCGCCCGCAAAACCCTCATTGAAGAATGGAACGTGTATAGCGTCGAGGCCAACGTGGAGTCCGGCATGATTCACCGGCCCTTCAGCGACGAGGTCCAGACCAAGATGCGGGAAGTGGCCTTGAACGTGATCCTCCCCAACTGGGTCGAGCGCACCGGCGGCCCTGACAGTGATGCTGCGCGGCTCTACAACGACAAGGTTGCTCCCATCCTTGGTGTCGCGATCAGTCCCGACGGCACTGCCAAGGAGCTGGATGGGGCCATGATGGGCGGCAGCATGGAAGAGGCCAAGCTGGTGTCCCAGGGCGAGGATATCGATATCCAGCTGGTGTGCATCAACCGCACCGGCAACCCCTGCACCCTCATCTACTCCACCGAAGCGGAGCACGGCATCGACGGCTTTATCAAGCGCGTCTATGACCGCACCGAGGGGCAGGTCGACTTCCAGATCAGCTCCTTCCCCGAACTGGGGCTGGCCGGTCCCGACTCGCTGCGTCTCATCGAAGACCGCACCATGGAGCTGGCGGAGATCTACTCCGGCTACATCGGCGGGGACCTGCCGATCATCGACATGGCGAACCTGTGGGGTCTCTACCCTGATCCCGCGACCAACTTTGCGGTGATCGACGTCACCCGGGATGACATCCACGGCATCATCGAGGAGCAGTCCAACGGCATCGTGATAATGGAGAATTATTACGAGAGCAACTACTACTTCTCCTCGCGTCCGCTGAACTCCCTTTCTGACTTCGAAGGGCTGAAGACCCGCAGTCACAGCACGGTGCTCAGCGACCTGCTGGGCGGCATGGGCGCGGATCCGCAGTTCATGGCCTTTGCGGACGTGTATACCGCGCTGGAACGCGGCGTTCTGGACGCCGCCGTGTCCTGCGGCACCTGCGGCTCCGGCGTGCGCTGGTACGAGGTGACCGACTACCTGGTTGGCCCCATCGTCGCCATCGGGGTGACCTGGATCACCATGAACAAGGACGTGTGGGACTCCATTCCGCCGGACCTCCAGGCCATCATCAAGGAGGAAGGCGAGCGGCACCAGCGCACCTCCCGGGAGTGGGTCGAGACCGTTTGGACCGACGAGGGAATCCGCGAGAACACCGAGGGCGGCATGGAGTACATCGAGTTCAACCAGGAAGTGCGGGACGCCCTCTTCCAGGCCGGACGCAACAACGTGCTGCCCAAGTGGGTGGAGCGCACCGGCGGGCCCGACAGCGAGGCCGTGCGCATCTACAACGAGAAGGCCGCGCCCATCATCGGCGTCCGCGTTGGCGCCGACGGGCAGGCCGAGGATATCCAGTAGCCGGCATCCCATTTTGGGGTCGCCCGTGTCCAGGCCGGCCTGATAAAAACTCCAGCGGTTTCCAGCGGATTCCGTCCCGGTTGACTTTTATCAGACCGGCCAATATAGTCCCATCTTGCGTGTCAAATGAGGGGATTCTTGCCCCCTTGTCCCTCTGTATCTCCAGTATCCGATAATCCGCCGGCCCGGTGCATGCGCATTCGCCGGCTGACCGGAGGCGCCAGTTGACTACACAACCCGCGGCAACCCCCACACCGGTATTCCTGGCCCGGCTCATCCATAAGATTGACGGCGGCCTGGACTGGGTCTACCGCATTTTTGGATACATTTGCGGGTCTCTCCTGCTGCTGCTGGGCATCTACATCACCTACCAGGTGATAGTCCGCAAGCTCGGCGGACCGGTGCTGGGCAACCAGGAACTGGTGGGCGGCTACATCCTGGCCTTCGCCGGCACCTGGGCGTTTTCCTACTCCCTGCGGACCGGCTCCCACGTGCGCATCGACGTGCTGCTGCCGCTGTTCTCGCGCATCCATCCCTACATGCGTTCGGCGGCGGACTGGCTGGCCCTGGGCTCGGTGGGGTTCTTCGGCCTCATCACCGCCATCAAGAGCTGGGAGGAGGTGGCCGAGTCCAAGTGCATCCGCACTAACTCCGAGGGCATGTGCGAACCGGCCCTGGCGAACACCTATCTCATTGGAAACTTCCTGCCTGAACTCTGGATGTTCCAGATGATCGTCGCCGTGGGCTTCAGCATGCTCGCCTTCACGTCTTTCCAGTGGATGCTCAGCATGATCGTACGCGGTCTGCTCGAAATCTGGCACAAGAACTCCGGCGGCGACGTGGCCGACCTGGCGCCCGAAGCCGAGGTCATGCAGGAAGCCGCGTCCGGCGTGTAACGGGCCGATCCCAATTCGCTGACTTTGCCGACTTCACCGGTGGCTCCAATCCTGGCGCCGCCCCCACACCGAGGAAACTGAGCTATGGCAATCATCGCTGCTTTCAGCATGATGGGGGTTTTCTTCATTATCGGGCTGTACGTCGCCGGGGCGCTTGGAGTGCTGTCCCTGGTGATGATGCAGATGTTCTCGGACGCTCCGCTATGGAACATCCTCGGGAACAAGGCGTGGGAGAGTAACACCAACTTCATACTGGTCGCGGTGCCCCTGTTCCTGCTCATGGGAGAGCTGATGCTGCGGTCCGGCATGGGCGAGCGCATGTACGGCGCGCTGTCTCGCTGGCTGGTCTTTCTGCCGGGCGGCTTGCTGCACACCAACATCGCTTCCTGCGCGGTCTTCGCCGCGTGCTCCGGCTCCAGCGTGGCCACCTCCGCCACCATCAGCCGGGTTTCCCTGCCGTCCTTCCGCCAGCGCGGCTACAGCGAGCGCCTGGTCATCGGCTCACTGGCCGCCGGCGGAACCCTGGGCATCCTGATCCCGCCCAGCATCGGACTCATTATCTACGGCGTGCTGGTGGAGGAATCCATCGGCCGACTGTATATGGGCGGCTTCCTGCCCGGCTTTCTGCTGGCCTTCACGATGATCCTGATGATGGTCATCACGTCCGTGGTGCTCCCGCGCACGGCGCCCATGGATGAGGAGGTGCGGCGTCTTTATCGCGCGTGGTTCCACGGGCTCCGCATCCGGCGGTACAACGAAGAACAGCTGGCGCAATTGCAGCGGGAACAGGCGGTGGAGGCGGGCATTCCGGACATGCACGACCGGCGTGACTATCGTCGCGGGCGGTCCGTGTTGTCCTACGGCGAGGCCGTATCCGAATGGGGCCGGATGCTCTTTGAGGCTCTCATCGGAATGATGTCCATCATCCCGGTCCTCGCCATCATCCTCGTCGTGCTGGGTTCCATCTATACCGGTTGGGCCACCCCCACCGAGGCCGCGGCCCTGGGAGTGGTGGGCGCTCTGGTTGTTGCCGTAGCCAACGAACTCTACCGGAAGATTAGCAACAACACGGCGGCCGTTATCCTGGTTGGCATTGTGCTCTTCCCGGTGGTGGTCTTTGCGCTGGACGACTATGTCCAACAGCAACGCGGCCGCTTGTCCGGCCTTGCCGCCGTGCTGGTGTTTCTGGGCTTTATCTTTTTCCCCGCCTGGTACCTGGCGATCTACGTCATCGGCAAGCGTGGCGAGTTGCCGCCCGCTTCCTACCAGGACTGGAACCGGACCCGCGGCGCGGTGCAGAACATGGTCCTGGACGCCATCATATCCACGGTGCGCACGTCCTCGATGATCATGCTCATCGTGATGGCGGCCTTCACGCTGAGCTTCGCCTTCGCCCGGCTGGGAATTTCCCAGGACATCTCGGAGTGGATCACCGGCCTGAACCTGAACGCGCTCCAGTTCGTGATCATCCTGGTGTTCTTCTACCTGCTGCTGGGCACCTTCATGGAAAGTTTCGCCATGCTGGTGACCACCATTCCAATCCTGGCGCCCACGCTGGAGGCGGTGGGAGTGGATCTCGTCTGGTTCGGCATCATCATGGTGATCCTGGTCGAGGCCGCGCTGATCAGCCCGCCCGAGGGCATCAACCTGTACATTCTCCACGGCGTGAGACAGGACGTTGACGCGCAGATGGCGGAGCAGACCGCCGCGGCACAGGAGGCGTTACGAGAAAGCACGATCACCGACGTGTATATAGGAGTCTTACCATTCATGGGCTGCATGTCCCTGGTGATAGCACTTTTGTTCGCCTTCCCGGACATTGCGCTGTGGGCGCCGTGTATCATCTACGACGACCCAAGCAGAGACTTCCTGCAGGCGATAAACGTTGAGCGAGACGCCGCCGGGTTCTGGGAGAATATTCGCTACTGCTCGTCGGAGTTCAGACCTCGGGCGTACCAGTAGCACGGGCGTCGGCTCTCCTGCCGTATAATGCCAGGGAGCGCCTCTGCCGCCGTTGGGGGCAGGGGCGCTGTTTGATTATGATTGCGATCCCAGTTCCTGTTCTGTGCCGTAGCAGATTGGTTAGCAAGGAGCGGCTATGAAATACCGGGTTTTGCTGCACAAATCGGAAGAGGGGTACACGGCCTATTGTCCCGGCTTGGGGGACAGCAAAGCGCTCGGGTCGAGCCCGGAAGAAGCACTGGAAAACATCCGGTACGAAATCTCCGGTTCTATCACCGAGCGTGAAGGAGCGTTCTGGGAGGACGTGGTTGGCGACGAGGAGTTGCACGAGGTAGATGTAAATGTTGCCTGGCAACTTGACACCGGGCGGGGAGGGTCAGCGAAGCGGTACGAAATTGAGATGCTCAAAAGTTCCGAAGGATATACCGTCTCCTGTCCCACGCTGCCCGGCTGCATTTCCGAGGGGGAGACTTTCGAAGAAGCTCTGGAAAACATCCAAATTGCTATTCGCGAGTGGCTGATTATGTTGCAGGAATTACTGTTGCTGGGCACGCCGTTGATAAAAGTCGTAGAGATTGACGATGAAGACCAGTTGGACGGATAACCATGCCCCGAGTTCCAGGCGTCAACCACCTGAACGCGGTGCGTGCCTTTCGGAAAGCTGGATTCGAAATCGTCAATCAAGGCAAACATATCAAGATGAGAAATGGACAGATCAGGATATCTATCCCCCGCCACAATCCGATAAAGCCCGTGACAATGGGCCGCATCATTGTGCAGGCCGGGCTCACTGTTGAAGAGTTTCGCGAACTGCTGTGATCCACGCAACCACAATTCCCATTGACCCGCCCCATTCGTCGCATTAGCATACCGTCTGCAATGTACGCTCTGATTTTAGCCGGCGGCAAGGGCGAAAGGCTGCGTCCACTGACGGACACCGTGCCCAAGCCCATGATCAATTTGTGCGGTCGACCCATCCTCTGGCACCAGGTCCGCTGGCTGCGCGAGGCCGGCGTCACCGATGTTGTCTTCCTGGTGGGCCACCTTGCCGACGCTGTGAGGGACTATTTCGGCGACGGCAGCAAGCACGGGGTCCGCGCCCACTACAGCCGGGAAGACACTCCCCTCGGCAGGGGCGGCGCTCTCCGGCAGGGTCTGGCCTCTCTGCCCCGCAACGACAGCCCCGTCATCGCCACCAACGGCGACGTGATCACCGACGCCTCGTTGGACGAGCTTATCGCCGATTACCATTCCCGCCGTCGCCGGAACCCGTCCCACTGCGCCACCATCCTCACCGTGCCCATGACCAGTCCCTACGGCATCGTGGACACCGGCGCAGATGGCATCGTCGATCAGTTCCGCGAGAAGGCGGTGCTCCCCTTCGCCATCAACGGAGGCGTCTACGTCCTCCACTCCGGCATCCGCGACCTGCTGCCCGAGTTGGGCGACCACGAGACAACAACTTTCCCCGCCCTGGCCGCCGAGGGCCGCATGTCCGCCGTGTCCACCGAGGCCTTCTGGCGCAGCGTCGACTCCCCCAAGGATCTGCGCGAAGCGGAAGAGCACCTGTCCTCCCCGGTTGCCGGTACGTCCGAGGCGGCGCGTTGATCACGGCGGCCCAGGCGCAACAGATCGCGGACACCGCCGCCAGGGTCCGCGAAAATGTCCAACTGGCCATCGTCGGCAAGGACGAGGTCATCGAGTACACCCTGGCTGCCCTCTTCAGCGGCGGACACATTCTGGTCGAGGATGTCCCCGGGATCGGCAAGACCACCCTCGCGCGTTCGCTGGCTTACTCGCTGGACTGCGAGTTCCGCCGCATCCAGTTCACCCCCGACCTGATGCCTTCGGACATAACCGGCATCCACTACTATAACCAGCACAACGGCGAGTTCGAGTTCCGCCCCGGTCCGGTCATCTCCCAGGTTGTCCTGGCCGACGAGATCAACCGCGCCACCCCGAGGACTCAGTCCGCGCTGCTCGAAGCCATGGCCGAACGTCAGGTGACCGTTGACCAGGACACCGTGATCCTGCCGGCTCCTTTCCTGGTGCTGGCCACCCAGAACCCCATTGAGCTCGAGGGCACGTTTCCGCTGCCCGAGGCGCAGATCGATCGCTTTCTCCTCCGCCTCCGGCTCGGTTACCCGTCCGAGGACGATGAGACCGCCATGCTGGAGCGCTTCGAGGACGCCGATCCGTTGAGCACCCTGGGGCCCGTGGCATCTGCGGACGATGTGCTCCGCATCCAGGCGCTGGTCCGGCAGGTGTATATCGACCCGGTGTTGCGCGACTACCTGGTGCAGGTGATCCGCGCCACCCGCGAGCATCCCGACGTCGAGCTTGGCGCCAGCCCCCGCGCGACGCTCGGCCTCTACCGCTGCGCCCAGGCCCTGGCCGGCATCCGAGGCCAGGAGTTCGTCACCCCAGACGACATCAAGACGCTGGCCACTCCTGCCCTGGCCCACCGCATCATCCTCAAGAGCATGGCCCGCCTCCGCGAGCGCAGCCAGGAATCGGTGGTCAACGAAGTCCTAGAAGCCCAGACGGTGCCGGTCTGACCGTGTGTCCGGCAGGGTCGGACAGGCGATTTTGCTACTTGTCTGGGCGCAGTGGCCGAGACTACGCCTGGTCCAGCAGCGGTACGAGCTTGCCCAGCAGGGCCTCGACATCATCCAGGCTTTCCGCGACCTCGAAAGCTGGCATCGTGTTCTCGTAGAAGTTCTCGTGGAGGGCGCTGGCGGTGTTGAACCAGCGGCGGATGTCGCCGTCGCCGGTCTCGGCCCGGAGCCGGCTGGCGGTAACGAGGTGATGTCGGTGACGGCTGTGTTCCCAGCCGCGCTGTTCGGCGACAGCCTTGAGGATCTGGACGGCAGCGCCCCAGCCCTTCTCAGATGCCTGTGGGAGATCCCCGTCGGCCAGTTCCCGTCTGGCCTGCGCCAGGAAATGCGCGCTGCTCTGTTGATACTGCCGAGTGGTCATGTATGGATTCTCCGGATGTTTTTACAGGGTAGCGTCTCCGACGTGTGCCGGCAATATTGCCGGCCCGGCTTTGTTGATGTTCGAATCTGAGGAACGAAATTGACTCATCGGGGAAGGTCTGTCGTTGCGTTATCCCCAACCCCTACGTACAATTCCCACCGGGAAGTACATCGCAGCCTCAAGACTTTGCATCAGCAACAGCAGGAGAGCAAATTGACTACCACCAACGACACCGAGATCATCCTTTACACCCATCCCGACTGCCCCTTCTCCGCGCAGGCCAAGATGCACTACCGGCGCCAGCGTGTAGCCTACACCGAGATCGACGTCTCCAAGCAGCCCGACCAGGTGCCGGCCCTCCTCGAGCTCTCCGGCGGCGAGCGGATCACCCCGATCATCGTCGAGAACGGCGTTGTGACCATCGGCTTCGACGGCGGGTATTGAGACTTCTAGCCCCGGGGCCGTGGGCCCCGCAAATCCCGCCAAAATAACGACATTGCTCCATTGCATTAATGGAACGCGCGTGCTAAACTTCCCGTAAGTGCAAACCAGCCGTGCGGGAGGCTAACGATGGCAATCAACCCCGAAACCCTGAATCTCGACAAGAACAAGCTGGCCGCCCTTGAGGTCGCCCTGGGTCGTATCGAAAAGGACCACGGCAAGGGCGCGGTGATGCGCGGCGACGAGCAGGTCGCCCACCTTATCACCAACGTGATCCCCACTGGCTCGCTGTCCCTGGACCTTGCCCTGGGCGTCGGTGGACTGCCCCGAGGCCGCGTCACCGAGATCTACGGCGGGGAGTCGGCCGGCAAGTCCACCCTTGCCATCCACATCATGACCGAGACCCAGCGCATGGGCGGCCTTGCCGCCTACATCGACGCTGAGCACGCCCTGGATCCGCACTATGCCACCAACTGCGGCCTCGACCTGAACGACCTGCTCATCTCCCAGCCTGACTCCGCCGAGCAGGCGCTGGACATCACCGAGAAGCTGGTCAGCAGCGGCGCGGTTGACGCCGTCGTCATCGACAGCGTTGCCGCCCTGGTTCCCCAGGCCGAGATCGAAGGCGACATGGGCGACGTCCACGTCGGCATGCAGGCCCGCCTGATGTCCCAGGCCCTGCGCAAGCTCACGGCCACCATCAACCGCTCCCGTACCGCGGTCGTCTTCATCAACCAGATCCGCGAGAAGATCGGCATCAGCTACGGCAGCCCCGAGGTCACTCCCGGCGGTCGGGCCCTCAAGTTCTACAGCTCCGTGCGCATTGACCTGCGCCGCAGCGAGTCGCTGAAGCAAGGGTCGGAAATCATCGGCAGTCGTGTCCGCGCGCGCATCGTCAAGAACAAAGTTGCAGCCCCTTTCCGCGTCGCCGAGTTCGATATCATGTTCAACCAGGGCATCAGCAAGATGGGCGACCTGCTTGACATCGGCGTGAACCAGAACATCATCAAGAAGGCTGGGGCCTTCTACTCCTACGGTGAAACCCGCCTGGGCCAGGGACGCGAAAACTCCAAGAACTTCCTCCTGGAGCACGGTGAAATCGCCGACGAGATCGAGGCCCTGATCCGCGGTGACGAGTTGGCCGACGAAGAGCCCATGGACGGCGAGGCCAATGGCCACCTGGACGGCGCGGTATCTGATGTCGCCGCCTACATCGCCAACCCCAACTCCGTCAGCCTGAACTAGCGGGACTGGGCGGGTGGCCTGGCCGGCCGGCGACCGGCGCCGAGTGAGGTGCGGCTTGGAGACTCCGGAGAAATCAGACTCCTATCCGGACGCTCTGCGGGTCGCCCTGCGCTACGTCAGCTTCAAGCCCAGGACGGTCGCCGAGGTCCGGCGGCGCGTGGGCCGCGATTTCCAGCAGCCCGTCGTTGAACAGGCGCTGACATCCCTCAAGCGGTATGGCTACCTGGATGACGCCGAGTACGCCAGCCAATGGCGCAAGAGCCGCGACCGGCGCAAACCGCGCGGTTCCTCGCTCATCCGTCGGGAGCTGCGCGCCAAGGGGATCGCTGAACCGATCATAGACGATGCGCTGACCGGCCTGGATGAGGTTGACGCTGCCTATCGCGCAGGGGAGCGGCGCGCCCAGCGATTATTCACGCGAGGCGCAATCCCCTACGCGGATTTCCACCGCAAGATGTGGGACTACCTGCAGCGTCGCGGTTTCCGGTCAGGCGTGACCCGGGACACTGTGCGCCGGCTCTGGGCGGAGAACTCGGCCGCTGGCTGAACTGGAGTGGGCCCCATTCGTTGTAGAGAACGATTGATGGCTCCGGCTTGGCTGAACGCATCCCGCGCGAACGCCTAAAGCCGGACCCGTCCGATGGCGATCAGGACCCCGCCGACGAGGGCGAGAATACCCCATAGGTTGAACACCAAGCCTCCGGTCAGGAGCATGGCCACTAGCGAGCTGATCACCACCGTCCCGCCGGCAATGTACATCAGTCCCTTGCTGCGTTTCAGGTTGACCACCCGGCTGACGATCTCGCCCGTCGCATAGCCCACCGCCACGGGCGTGACCAGGAACGCTATGAACCGCGTGCCGGTGAAGAACATCAGCGTCAGCCACAGGATCACGCCCAAGACGCCGATCACGGCGGCGGCAACCACCGCCTTGGCGTAGTTGGACGGCCGCACGTCGAAGGTCGGCAACGGCACGGGCCTGCCGCACTCCCGGCATCGTATCCCAACCGGCGCCTGCACCAGGCAGTCGGTGCATATCGGCCGCCGGCACTGGCTGCAGGACAGGCCCGTGGGCACCGCCGGATGCCAGTGACAGGTCATCGCCTGAGAATCGGTGTGCTGTTCCGCCATACCCTTGTTATCCCCTGGTGCGTAACCATTATCTTCGGTGTGTCAACGTATGCGAGATACGGCGCTGATGGCGCAGGACGCTGTGATTGGCCGCTGAATTGCCGGAGTGGCGCCCATGGCGACGCCAAGCGTGTCGCCAGTCGGCGTTACCTCGGGTCGTTGCGGCACTCGGCGGTGCGCGCGAGCCACTCCTCCCGGTCGGCGATGTCCCGGTCCCGGAGCAGCCGGTTGAGCAACACCTTGCTCCGCGACAGGTCCTCCGGCGCCGGCTGCCCGTTGGACGCCAGGCGCTTCACCAGTATCAGGGCCGCTCCCGCCGCAGCGAATGCCGCCAGTTGCCCGTTCCCGCCGACCAACAGCAACCGCTCCGGCCACGCCATCGCCATCGCCGGCAGCGCTATCATGACTACCAGCAGCCACTCGGCGGACCTCCGCGTCACACGCCATCCCAGCACGTACAAAACCACGCCCGCAGCAAAGAAGATCGGCGACATCCCCAATATTCCGCCGGCCCATGCGCCGACGCTCCGTCCTCCCGTGAAGCGCAGGAATGGCGACCAACCGTTGCCTAAAATCGTGAATAGCGGGGTCAGCATCAGCCACCAACCCATGTGCGACAGGCCCAGCGCGTACTGCCCAACCAGGATCGGTCCGGCGCCCCGGGCCATATCGATGACGGCGATGGGCAGCCACCACTTCCTTCCCATCTGGCTGGCGAAATTGCTGGCACCCACGTTGCCGCTGCCGTGCTGGCGGAGGTCGATCCCGCCCAGAGCCCGACCCAGCAGATAGGAGACCGGAAGTGCGCCGATGAGATAGGCAACCACCCACAGCCCGATCAGCGTTGCCGCATCCCCTGACATGTCGGCAACTCACCGTTGCCCGGCCCTGATGCGGTCGCGCGCTACCGGCGCGACGCCAGTAGCCGGGCGGCTTCCTCCAGCCGCTCCACCGTTTCCATCGGCGGCCCGTTGATGCCGGGCAGCGGCTCTCGCGAGTTTCCGCTGTGGTGATAGTCGCTGCCGCCGCACGGGATCAGGTCGTATGCCCGCGCCACGTCGGCCAGCCAGTCCACCGTCGCCTCGTCGTACATGGCGTAATGGACTTCCATGCCGTGCAGACCGGCGGCCTTCAACTCTTCTACCGTCTCGATCAGCGATTGTTCCGGCTCAGGCTCGTTGCCCCGGCGCTCGAACCATGGGTGCGCAAACACCGCCACGCCACCCACGTCGTTCAGCAGTTTCACCGCGTCCGGCGGCGTCAGCTTGGACCGCTCCACGTAGGCCTTGCCGTTGCGACCCAGGTATTCCCGGAACGCTTCCGACGGCTCAGGGAAATATCCCTTCTCGACCAGCGCCTGCGCGATGTGTGGCCGCCCCACCGAGGCGTCCCCGGCGATCTCCAGCACGCGCTCCCACTCGATTTCCATTCCGAACTCGGCCAGCTTTTTCACCATTCCCTCACCGCGGGCGAGGCGGCCCTGGCGGAACTCGGCCAGCATATCCTGGAATCCGGCGTCTTCGATGTCCATGAAGTAGCCCAGCATGTGCACTTCGCCACCCGGCACGTCACAACTCAGCTCGATCCCGGGGATCAACCGCATGCCCTGGACACGTTTCACTGCCCGCTGGGCTTCTTCCAGGCCGGCCGTGGTGTCGTGGTCGCTCACCGAAATTGTCCGCAGTCCTTTGGACGCGGTCAGTTCCACCAGTTCCGTAGGCGTCAGCCGCCCGTCGGACGCGGTGGTGTGCAGGTGCAGGTCAACAGAAATCGTCATCAGGTCTCCCAGTATGCGCGGTTTGTCATATCAAAGGTTCTACTGCTCGTTATACGTCTATCCGGCGGTCAATGCGCACGATGTCCGTGGCGTGGCCCGTGTCGTCATCGATGTCGATCAGGACGGAGTTGAGTATGCACGCGCCCTTTGCCGGCTCGAACCGCTGGGGCAGGCCGGTGCGGAACCGTTCCAGCACCGGCGCAACCTCGGTGCCGATCACCGAGTCCTGGGGACCCGTCATCCCAAGGTCGCTGACGTAGGCGGTGCCGCCGGGCATGATGCGCGTGTCGGCCGTCGCCACGTGTGTGTGCGTGCCCACAACGGCGCTGACCCGGCCGTCCAGGTACCAGGCCAATCCCTGCTTTTCGGAGGTCGCTTCGGCGTGGAAGTCGACCACCACCGTTTTGGGCGCGAAGCCCAGCTCGGTCTCCGCCTCGGCCAGCCGCTTGTCCGCCTCGCGAAACGGGCAGTCGATGGGCGGCATGAACACCCGCCCCTGGAGGTTCATCACCATCACGTCGCCGAATATCATCCAGCCGCGGCCCGGCGCGCCGTAGTAGTTGGCCGGCCGCAGCAGCGGCAACTCCTCCATGTGGGGCAGGATCTCTTTTTTGTCCCAGATGTGGTTCCCCGACGTCATCACGTCAACGCCGGCCTGCAACAGGGCGTTGGCCGTTTTAGGAGTGAGGCCGAACCCGCCGGCCGTGTTCTCCGCGTTGGCGGTGACCAAGTTGATGTTCAGCTCGCGACGCAGGTCGGGCAGCAATCGGGAAAGAGCGCTCCGGCCCGGCTTGCCGATTATGTCCCCAATCATCAAGACTCGCATAACATGATCCGTAAAGGGCCACGCTGTAAGGGGCGACGCACGGTCGCCCCTTGTAATCGCGTCGGCGTTTCCAACCAGTGGCTACCTGGCGACGCTTTCCTCCCGGGTTTCGCGGATCACGGTGACCTTGATCTGCCCGGGGAACTGCAGCTCCTTGGAGACCTTGCCGGCGATGTCTCTCGCCAGGCTGGCGCAGGCCACGTCATCCACGTCGTTGGGGCTCACCATCACCCGAACCTCGCGGCCGGCCTGGATGGCGAACGCCCGCTGCACGCCATCGAAGCTGTACGCGGTGTCCTCCAGCTCCCGCAGCCGCCTGGTGTACTGCTCGATGGATTCCTTGCGCGCGCCAGGGCGGGCGGCGCTGATCCCGTCGGCAGCAGCCACCAGGAACGACTCGATGCTGGAATGATCGTCGTCATGGTGCTCCAGCACGCAGTTGCAGACCAGCGATCCAACGCCGTTACGGGTCGTCAGGTCGAAGCCGATCTCCGCGTGCGGGCCGGGTATTTCGTGGGTCAGGGCCTTGCCGATGTCGTGGAGCAGGCCGCCGGTCCGCGCCGTCTGGACGTTGGCGCCGACTTCGGAAGCCAGCATTCCGGCCAGCAGGCCCACCTCGATGGAGTGCGTGAGCACGTTTTCGCCGTAGCTGTAGCGATACTTGAGCCGCCCCAGCAGCTTGATGAGCTCGGGGTCCAGCCCGCTCACTCCCACCTCGAAGGTGGCCTCCTCGCCGGCGCGCCACATCGTCTCTTCGATGTCGCGCTCGGCGCGGTTGACCGCTTCCTCGATGCGGGTGGGCTGAATGCGCCCGTCCTTGACCAGTTGGGTCATCGCCAGCCTGGCTATCTCCCGGCGAACCGGGTCAAAGCAGGATAGCGTTACGATGCCGGGCGTGTCGTCGACGATGATGTCCACGCCGGTATGGGCCTCGAGGGCCCGTATGTTACGTCCTTCGCGGCCGATGAGACGACCTTTCATCTCATCGTTGGGCAGGGAAACAACAGTTGTCGTGCTCTCCGACACCACGTCGGTGGCAAGACGGTTTATGGCGAGGGTGAGGATGCGTCGGGCGTTGTCGTCCGCCCGGGTTTGGTGTTCCTTCTCCAACTCATAGTAGCGGCGAGCCAGTTCGTGAGATGCTTCCTCTTCGCCACGCTTCAGCACGATGTCTCGCGCCTGGTCGATGGACAGTGATGCGATCCGTTCCAACTCCCGGTTGTGCTGGTGTTTCAGGTCCTCGGCTTTCTGCAATTCGGACTTGGCGTGCGTTTCCCGCTGTTCCAGTTCCGATTCTTGCTCCTCCAGGGACTCCACTTTGCGGTCGAGCTGTTCTTCTCGCTGGATGTAACGGCGCTCCATGCGGTTGAGTTCGCGCCGTTGCTCCGTAATCTCCTTGTCGCCGGCCTCTCGGATTTTGAGCGCCTCTTCCTGCGCTTGCAGGAGGATGGTCCGCTTCTCCTCTTCGGCCTGGGTCAGGGTGTTCGCAGCCTCCTCTCGGCTGCGTTCGAGTTGATTTCCACCTTTCTTGGTTGACATCAGCAGCCAAACCACTGCTGCTGTCGCTGTTGCTAGCCCTGCTGCCGCCAGGACGGCAAGGACGATTTCTAGCATAGATCCTCCTCGATCCGTCTGAGCGTTAGCTCGGGATATTTTGCCCTAACCTTATCGTAGTGTTGGCCCCAGTCAAAGTCAAGAAACACCGTGCTCATGCAGGTGTCTCACTTGTGGTTATTATTGACTCGCAGCCCTCGGTAGACGCTCGGCCGGTGTCCTCCATGCATCGCTGGCGGGCTCCTGCGTGCGCTGTCTTGCGTACCCAGTTTCAGCCGGACGGTCATTGCGAGCGGAGCGTGGCAATCTCGTGATCGCAACGGGGTCTCTTCCGGCAACGAGATCGCCACGTGGTTCGACAAGCTCACCATGAGCGGGCAGTGCTCCTCTCCAAAGCGACTTTGAAAAGGCCCTGGTTAGCTCCGCGCTCGCATTGACAGTCTTCGGGTAATGGGTATACGTAAGGGAGGCAGGCCGCAGCGCTGAAGGGTCTGTATCTGGAGAAAACGCGATGACCACGCAGAACCCCGACATGGCCCCCCCGCCGCAGGGGCCGGCGCCAGTGTTCGGCGGCCGGATAATAATTCCCGGACTGGCCACCGGGCACGTGGTGTTCCACTGGATCGTGCAGAGCTTCGTCGTGGCGTTGCCGGAGATCCAGCAGGCGTTCCAGCTGAGCAGCGTGGGGGTCGGCGGGATCCTGTCCGCCCGGGAACTGGCGTCGGGGCTGGTGGCGCTGCCCGCCGGCGTGGTGGTCGACATCCTCCGTCGATACTGGGGGCCGCTCCTGGCTTCATGCCTTGGCGTTTCCGCCCTGGGGTGCCTGGCCATGGGCGTATCGCCGGTGTACCCGCTGCTGCTGGTCGGCATGGCGGTGGTGGCGATCTCCCATTCCATCTGGCACCTGCCGGCCTCGGCGTCGCTTTCGCACCACTTCCCGGAGCGACGCGGGGTTGCGCTGTCCGCCCACGGTGTCGGCGGAAGCGTGGGCGACGTGGCTGGCCCCGTGGCCACCGGGGCGCTGCTGGCGTTTTTGAGCTGGCGCGAGTTGCTCAGCGTTTACGCGATAATCCCGTTCTTCCTGGCGGCGTGCGCCATCTGGTCCCTCCGCAACATCGGTCGTGGCCGTGATGAACCCGTCGTAACGCTGTCGGAACGGGTGGATGCGACACGCAGTCTGCTGAAGACGCCGGCGCTATGGGCGCTGACCGTGGTCCGCGGCTTGCGCGGCATGGCCCTGGTGGCGCTGGTCACCATCCTGCCCCTGTACCTTGGGAACGACCTGGACATGGGTCCGGCGTCGCGCGGGTTCCACATCGGAATGCTGATTGCGGTGGGGTTGGTCGCCAAGCCGGCGGCGGGCGCCCTGTCCGATCGATTTGGCCGCAAGCAGGTGCTGGTGCCTGGCCTCGTTTGGTCATGCCTGGCGGCTCTTGCCCTGACGGTGTTCGACACCGGGGTCTCGCTCACCATCGTCATCGCGCTGCTGGGGCTGTTCCTCTATCCCGACCAGCCCATCCTGGTCGCCACGGTTTTCGACGTCGTGGGTAGGGACGTGGCCTCCACCGGATTGGGCGTGGTGGCGTCATTCGCGTTCCTGATGTCCGTTGCGTCGCCGCTCATCGCGGGAGCCATTTATGAAACCCTCGGCTTCGAGGCGACGATTTACTACATTGCGGCGCTGTTCGCGCTGGCGGCGGTATTGTTCCTGGCGCTGCCCCTGCGGCGACAGGAGGCGACGCCGGCCGCGGAGTGAGGGTTAACGGACCAGGGGCCAACGGACGACGGATGTCCGCTGGCCCCTTCGTGGCCCGATAAGTGCGCCGCGGTCGCGGTTATTCCACCGCGTCCGTGTTGCCAATCGGGCCCGGGCCGGGATCAGGTTCCGGCAGCTTAATCAGCGCAACTGGCATGATTGCACCTTCCTCCCAGCCCAGGCTTTCTTCCAATGTCCAGGCGTGTACGGTTTGATATCTGCCGTGCCTGAGTGATTCGGACAAGTCGAACCGGTCATCGCCGATCTCTAAAACGAGGCCTACAGGCAAGGGTTCGTTTGTTCCAAGCACCAACTCGCATGAATCGATGCCAAAGTCCGCCTCGAAGATGGCGTCGACGGTGTAGTCCATTCCGTCGACGGCGAACGTTGTGTCATCGAGGTCACCATGGTATTCGGACTCCAATGGGAAATAGCCCGTAAGCAGCTGTCCCGGGAAATCCGATTTAGCGGCTACGGCCACCGTCATGTCCGCAGACCAAACTGGTTCCATCTCGGCTTCATTCGCGACGACGGGCATCACGGAGCCCGGACCGATAGCGTTACCCATTTCAGCGGCCCATATATCGGCCGTGCCGTGGTCGCCGGAGATGCCGGGGGCCGCACAGAAATTGTCCGGTCCCAACTCGCCGCCGCCGTCCGCTGGCGCCGGCATCGGCTCGTATTCGGGTCGGAGTTCCGTTGCAGCGTCGACGGCGTCGATTTGCGCGTGGGACACGACTGCCAGGACCAACGCCAGCGCGCACGTCCACAGGATTATCATTCCGAACGTCAGGCCTTTGCTCGGGGCGATTCCCCGCCGTTCGTCCCGTCTCATTATCCGCGGAGTCATCATATCCTCCTTGCCTGTAAGTTATTCCGGGGGCCAATCTCCCGTTTGGCACATCGTATGAATCAATAATTATTATCAGTTATATAGATAATATATATCACGTCCGCCGGGCTGTCAATGGTTCTTGGGCAACGCGAACCAATGGCAGGGGGACGCGCCCTGGCGCCGCCAACCCGTGGCCGGCGCTTATTGACCAGTCCCGGCCGTTGCCGGTACCATGGGAAACCGGGCGGGGTTCATCCCCGTCCCATCACACTGTGGGGGTTGAAATGAGCTCGAGCTATATCGGCAAGGTTGACAAGGCACGCAGGTACGCCGAGGAGCCGGAACGGGTGAACATCCACACCTTCGAGGCATCCTTCATCGGCAACCACAATACCTACCGGGTCGCCTACCGCGACGGGGAATGGAGTTGCGAGTGCGCCTTCTTCGCCACCCGACGGGTGTGCAGCCACATAATGGCCTTGCAGCGTATGCTCGACGAGATGCTCGAGCGACAAACCGCCGAAGCCGCCGCCGACTAACCGGCCGGCCTCGCCCCATACCCGAAAACTTTAGCCGCCGGCGTCACGCGAACACGCCGGCGGATTTTTGATCCCGCATCGAGCGCGGGATCACTCCTCCCAGCGCCGGAACACCAGGCAGGCGTTCTGCCCGCCGAACCCGAAGGCGTTGGACAGCACGACGCCGACATCGGCCGCCCGCGATTTGTTGGGCACATAGTCGAGGTCGCAGTCGGGGTCCGGCGACTCCTGGTTCACCGTGGGGTGGATCAGCCGGTCGGTGATGGTCTTGACGCAGGCCACCGCCTCCAGCGCACCGGACGCGCCCAGGGCGTGGCCGATCATCCCCTTCGTGCTGCTGATAGGGACCTGGTAAGCCTTCTCGCCAAACAGGCGCTTGATGGCAACGGTTTCCACCGCGTCGTTCAGCGGCGTGGACGTGCCGTGGGCGTTGATGTAGTCGACGTCTGCGACGTCCAGGCCTGCATCCGCCAGGGCTCCGGCCATGGCCCGCGCCGCGCTCTCCCCGGTTTCCTGCGGCTGGACCAGGTGTCCGGCGTCCGAGGTGGCGCCGAACCCTGACAGTTCGCAAAGGATGTTGGCTCCGCGGGCTCGTGCCCGCTCCAGCTCTTCAAGCACCAGGATGCCCGCACCCTCGGCCGGGACGAACCCGTCCCGTTCGGCGTCGAAGGGACGGCTGGCCCGCTGCGGATCGTCGTTTCGCGTGCTGAGAGCGCGCATGACGGCGAAGCCGGCCAACCCCAGCTGGCTGATGCCGGCCTCGGCGCCGCCGGTGACCATGGCGTCCGCCACGCCGTGCCGTATGGCCTGCAGCGCCTCTCCAATGGCGTTGTTGGACGCCGCGCAGGCGGTCGTCGCGGTGGAGTTGTACCCCCGTGCGCCCACGTACTGGCTGACGTTGGCCGCCGCCATGTTGGGCAGCACCATGGGGAAGAAAAAGGGCGACATGCGCATCCCGCCCCGGTCGGCGAGGATGCGGCAGTTCTCCTCCAGCGTGGGGAAGCCGCCGTTGCCGTTGCCCAGGAGAACGCCCACGCGATAGGGATCCTCCTGCGCCATGTCCAGGTTGGCGTCCGCCACGGCCTGCAACGCGGCCGCCACTGCCATCTGCGAGAACCGGGCCATGCGGCGGGCCTCGCGCCGGTCGATGTAGTCGGTGGGGTCAAAATCGTCGGCCTGGCCCGCGATCCGGCAGGGATAGTCCGTCGGGTCGCACAGGGTCATCGGCCCGATGCCCGACACGCCGGCCACCAGGTTGCTCCAGAACTTGTCCGCGCTCAGGCCCAGCGGGCTGATTGCCCCCAGGCCGGTGACCACCACCCGTCGCCGCCCGTTTTCGGTTTGCATCATGCCGGCAATTGTAGCAGTCGCGTTCCGGTCAGCGTAAATCGGGGGGCAGCAGGTCGGGGTATGTCTCCGGTTCGATGCCCAGGATCGCCTCGCGCGCCTCGGCCACGACGAAGAGCGATCCGGTGACCAGCACCAGATCGTTAACGTCCGCCTTTGCCACGGCTGCGGCCACCGAGTCTCCAGTGCGCGCAGTCACCTCGACGCAGTCCGCCGGCACGCCCTGGTCCAGGAACTGCTCGGCGATCTCCGCGGGGCGCATGGAGCGGGGGTGCCGCGAGCGCGTGGCGATCACCCGGTCCGCCCGCTGCGCCAGCAACTCGACCATCGCGTCCACCCGCTTGTCCCGCGAAAATCCCGCCACCACTACCAGGTTACGGTGTGGTACGTATGTCTTCAGCGTTGCCAGCAGGGTCGCCATCGAGTGGTCGTTGTGCGCTCCGTCCACCACCAGCGTCGGCTCTCGGCCCAGGACCTCCATGCGCCCCGGCCACTCCACCGACTCCAGTCCCTGGATGATCGCGTGGCGGTCGACGGCATATCCGGCATCGGCCAGGGCCTCCGCCGCCCCCACTGCCGTGGCCGCGTTGGCTCCCTGGAAATCGCCCAGCAGGGGCAGCCGCAACCGGTAGGTATCCCGCCGGCCGCATATTTCCAGCAACTGCCCGTCCGCCGAGGCATCCTCGACATCCCAGGTGATGCCCTCCCCCACCCGTATCACCGGTGCGGAGTGCTCACCGGCAGCTTGACCGATTGCCGCCATGGCCTCGGGGAACTGCGGCCCGACCACCACCGGCAGGCCCGGCTTGATGATCCCGGCCTTGTCAGCGGCGATCTCGCCGATGGTGTCGCCCAGAATCGCCATGTGGTCCAGGCTCACGGGAGTGATGACGCTGACCTCGGGGGTTACCACGTTGGTGGCGTCCAAGCGCCCGCCCAGGCCGACCTCGATCACACTGACGTCGACCGTGTCTTCCGCGAAGCACTGGAAACCCATGGCCGTCAGGTACTCGAACAGCGTTGCCGGACCGGCCTCGGGATCGGCTGCGTTAGCCAGATGGTGCGGCCACACACTGTCGGTCAGCTCGGCGAACCGGTCCCTGCTGACCGGCTTCCCGTCTCGCCGGATGCGCTCGCAGAACGAGTGCAGGTGCGGCGATGAATAGAACCCGGTGGAATAACCCGCAGCCCGCGCGGTGGATTCCACCATGGCGGCCGTGCTGCCCTTGCCCTTGGTTCCCGCCACATGCACCGTCCCGGGGCGCCGGTGCGGGTTGCCCATGCGCGCCAGCAGTCGCTCCACGTTCCGGAGGTCGTAGATCCGCTTCTGCCTCGGCTGTGCGGGGATCGAACGCTCGTGGTCGACCAGGCCCAGCAAACGGGCGACCGAATCCGCGTAACTCGCCGCCACGATGGCTGCTAGCTGCCCGCGGCCAGGCCCAGGTTGATGCGGATGGCCTGGCCGGCCGTGATGTTTCGTATGTGGTCTATGTTCCCGTAGAGCGGTCTGGGGCGGAACCCAAATGTCCGCTCCACCGAGCCCGGCTCGGCGACGTTCCGCAGCGTCACCAGCTGCAGCATCGCGCGATTGATCGGGGCCCGAGGGGTAATCTTCTCCATGATGGTTATCGGCAGGCGCATCTTCCACACGGGCACGTTCACACGGCGCGCCTTACGACCCAGCGTTCGCGCGACGATGCCCACGATCTCGTTATAGGACAGCTGCTCCGGTCCACCGATTTCGATGGTATGGTTGCCCCGGATGTTGCCGCTGACGGAAAGGGCGATGCATCGCGCCACGTCGTCAACGTGGATGGGTTGCAGGCGGTTGTTGCCGGAGCCGATAACCGGAACTATGGGCATGGTGCGCACCAGCGCCGCGACCGCAGTGGTGAACTCGTCGCCCGGACCGAATATCAGCGACGGGCGCAGGATCACGTAGGGCAGCCCACTGGCTACCACCGCCTGTTCCCCCTGCCATTTGGAGTAGAGGTACTGGAGCTGTGGCCGGTCGTGGGCCCCCAGCGCGCTCACGTGGATGAACCGTTTCACCGAGCCCGCGGCTTTGGCCGCCTCGACCACGTTGGCGGCGCCCTGCCGGTTGATGGCGTCGAACTGCCTCGGGCCGCCGCGGATCACCGCCACCAGGTGGACCACCGCCGTCGCGTCGCGGCAGGCCTCGGCCAGGGCGTCGGGGTCGCTCACATCGCCGTAGCAAACGTCCGTGGGCGGCGGGGCGAGTACGCTCTCGCTGCCCGGACGGCGCACCATGACGCGCACTTCGTGGTTGGTCTCCAGCAATTGCTGGACCACCCGTCGTCCCAACAGCCCCGTGGCTCCGGTTACCAGAACAGTCATAACCTTCCCCCGGCCAACCCGCTATATCCAAACCCGTTGCTTATGTTGCCAGTATAACACCGGGCTTCGCCCACCCCACGGTGACGGAGCAGTGCGGATGTCATCGCTGCCCAGGCATTTGTGGTATCCTGTGCCCGCGCCGGCGGAGGGCCGGCGCGCATTCTGTCAGCCATCACCGGAGGTTCCGCTTTGTACCAGACCGTAAGCGATGCCACCCTGCAGGCTTTGTCCAAAATCGATTCCCCCAGCATCTGCAACGCCATCGAAGGGTTCAACTTCCGGCCCAAGAACGCCGGCTTCATGATGCCGGAGATCAAGACCGTTTTCCAGGAGTTCCCGCCCCTGGTGGGTTACGCCGTTACCGGTGTCATCTCCGCCAACCGGCCCGAGGGCCGGAGCGTTGCCCGCGAGGACTGGTGGGACCTGATCGTCTCGGTGCCCGAGCCTAGGTTCATCGTATTGCACGACATCGATAATCCACCCATCGGAGCCTACTGGGGCGAGGTGCAGTCCAACATCCACAAGGCCCTGGGCGCCGTGGCCGTGGCGACCGACGGCACGGTCCGCGATCTGGACGAAGTCCGCGAGCTGGGGTTCCAGTTCTTCGCCAAGGAGGTCTCCGTATCCCACGCGTACGTCCACATGGTGGACATGGGCATTCCCATCGAAGTGGGCGGCCTGACCGTGCAAACCGGCGACCTGCTCCACGGCGACAAGCACGGCGTCACCAACATCCCCTTCGAGCTCGCCGATCGCATCCCCGATATGGTCGGCACAATAGCCGATTACGAGCAGAAGACCATCGGCCTCTGCCAGTCGCCCGATTTTTCACTGGACGCCCTGAAAGAGGTCGCCAAGATCACACGTCCCTACTGACCTGGTGCCATGATAACTCCAAGCAAAATCCTGTCCGCGCTGCTGTTGGCCGGTGTCGCCGTGCTGAGCTTCGCGGCCTGCAACCTCATCACTCCGCCTCCATTGGGCCAGCCCGAGGCGCTGCCGTCTCCCACGACTGCTCCGGCTAACACGGGCTCCGCTGCTGCTACTCCCGTCCCAGCGGCAACCGCCATCTCCGGTTCGGGTTCCACCGCATCAGCCGCGCCCACTCCGGCCGTGGTGGTGTCCGGCGGACGTTCCATCAAGCAATGGTCCTCTCCGCCAGCCATGTCCATCGACCCGAGCGCGTCCTACACCGCGGTGCTGAACACCACGGCAGGGCCTATCACCGTCGAGCTGTTTGCTGCCGACGCGCCGAACACCGTCAATAATTTCGTGTTCCTGGCCAGACAGGGCTTCTACGACAACGTCATCTTCCACCGCACCATACCCGGATTCATGATCCAGGGTGGCGACCCCACCGGGACGGGCGGCGGCGGCCCCGGTTATCGCTTTGCCGACGAGCCGGTCAATCGCCCCTATTCGCGCGGCGTCATGGCAATGGCCAACGCCGGCCCGAACACCAACGGCAGCCAGTTCTTCCTCATGCACGCCGACTACCCGTTGCCTCCCAACTACACCATCTTCGGGCAAGCCGTGGCCGGTCAGGAGACCATCGACACCATTGCGACCGCGCCCACCAGGGAAGGGGGCGAAGGCTCGTCCCCGGTGAACGCGGTGACCATCCAGTCGGTGGAGATCGTCGGCCCTTAGGTTCCCATATGTGGTCGCGCCGAAGAGATTGGTGTGAGCGGCGCCCTGATCCAACGCCAGCGAGGAACGTGCTATGGCATTTGAAACCCTGCTTTACGACGAGCAGGACGGCGTCGGCTACCTGACCCTCAACAGGCCGGACAAGCTCAACGCGCTGAGCCAGACCCTCATGGCCGAGTTCCGGGAGGCGCTGGAGGGCATTGAGGCCAACCCCGATGTCCGCGTGGTCATCCTGACCGGCGCGGGGCGGGCCTTTTCCGCCGGTTTCGACATCGAGTCCGAAGTTGGCGGACCAGACGGCGGGCCTCTATCCGTCGACGGCCGGCGCTCCCGCCTCAAGTACAACATCGAGACCTTCCTGATGGTGTGGAACCTCAGCAAGCCTGTTATCGCCGCCGTCAACGGCTACGCTCTGGGCGGCGCCTGCGAGTTGGTGCAGGTCTGCGACGTCAAGATCGCCTCCGATCAGGCCATGTTGGGCGAGCCCGAAATCCGCCTCGGCTACGGCGCGCCTTTTCTGATCACTCCCTACTCGATCAACCTGGCGATGGCCAAGGAGATGATGCTGACCGGCGACATCGTCGACGCCCACGAGGCCGCGCGCCTGGGCATGGTCAATCGCGTCGTGCCCCACGACGACCTCATCGCCGAGTGCGAACGCGTGGCCCACAAGATCCGCAATATCCCCGCCATCGGTATCAAGACCACGAAGATCTCGGTCAACCGCGCCCTGGAGTCCGCCGGGTTCCTCTCGGCTCTGAACCACAACCTGGAGCTGATGACGCAGTTCGACACGGCGGACACGCCCGAGCACGCCGAGTTCGCCCGCATCCGTGCCGAGCAGGGCCTGCGCGCTGCGCTGGCGTGGAACCGCGCGCGGTTCGAGTAACGCGAAAGGGGCGGACCAACGTCCGCCCCAGCAATCTCGCGCTTTGGTGGCGGTCTATCCGCCGCGCTTCACCTCCACGTCGGCCATCTTCTCGATGAAGTGCAGGATGGCCGAGTGGTCGGCGTCCTGCTCGCCGTCGTTCACCAGCGAACCGAGCATCTGCTGCACCAGCGCCGTCACCGGCAGCGGCACGTTCAACTCGGTGGCCGTCTGCAGCACGTTGCGCAGGTCCTTCTGGTGCAGGCGGATGCGGAAGCCGGCGCGGAAGTTCCGGTCCAGCATCATCGGCCCCTTGGCCTCCATGACCGCGCTGCCGGCCAGGCCGCCCCGAATGGCGTTGAACACACGCTCCGGATCCACCCCCGCCTTCTGCGACAGCACCATGGCTTCGCTCAGGGCCTCGATGTTGGCCGCCACGATGATCTGGTTCGCCAGTTTGGTGATGTTGCCGGCGCCCACGTCACCGGTGAGGACCACGTTGCCGCCCATCACCTGCAGCAGCGGCTCGCAGGCGTTGAAAACGCCCTCGTCGCCACCGACCATGACCGCCAGCGTGCCGGCGATGGCTCCGGGCTCGCCGCCGCTGACCGGCGCGTCGAGGAACTCCACGCCCCTGTCAGCGCAGGCGGCCCCGATCTTCTGCGACATGGACGGTGCGATGCTGCTCATGTCGATGATCACGGAACCGGGCTCGGCTCCTTCCAGCACGCCCTCCGGCCCCAGGATCGCCCGCTCGGAGTCGGCGGAGTCCGGGAGCATGGTGATGGTTCGGACGCTGCCCTTGGCCGCGCCGGCCGGCGACGATGCCGCGGTGGCGCCTTCCGTGGCCAATTCCTCCACCGGCTCGCCAACGATGTCGTACACCGTCAACTCATAGCCTGCCGTCATCAGGTTCCGCGCCATCGGCTTCCCCATGATCCCCAACCCAACGAATCCAATTCGCTCTGCCATTTCTCTTCCTCCGTCCTGGGTTCGCCGCGCGGCGGACCCGGTCGATATCGGGTATTGCCCGGGTATTATACCCGCCGCATTTACACGGACGGGGTGGTCACGCCCGGTCCAGCACCAGCGCCGAGTCCACTGCCGCGGCCATGTCGCCAATCTCGGTGACCAGTACATCGCGCAGGGTGGTTGGAGTGACGACCGCCTGACCCGACAGGTTGGCGACAAACCGGGCCGTCCGGGTCGCCTCGATACCCGATGCCGCCAGCGAGGCGACGCCGTCGCGCCACGATCCGGCGTCCTCCGCGCCCAGCACAACCACCGCCCGGCCGTTGGCGTTCAGCATCTCCACGCCTTCGCCGGTCTTTTCCACCGACGCGCAGACGGCGTCCAGGGGCGAGACGCCGATCAGATCCAGGGCCAGCCGGTAGAAACCGGGCGCGCTGATCGTGGAAACGGGGCCAACCGACCCCTCAAGCTGGCGGATCAGGCCCGGGGCTGACTCCGCCGGGTCTCCCAACGTCACCACCATGGACCACAGGCCGGCCCGGATGTCGCGTACCAGCCGGTTGACCAGTTCGTCGCGATTGTCCGGCCGCAGTTCCAGTTCCACCGAGCGTATCCACGGCCGGGCGACCGCCAGCGCCGCCTGGGTTCCGATGACGTAGTCGGCGTTGGACAGCAGTTCCCGCGTTGCGGTGGGCACGGCTTGACGGGCGCCGGCGCCCAGGCCCGCGACTGTGATGGCTCGCTCGGCGGAACGGAACGCGGACACGTACTTCCGCGTCTCCACCACCTGCCGGGCGTGATTGCCCTCGTGGCCTGACACCCGTTCGAGCAGGTCAAGCAGGGATAACGCGGGATAGTTGTTCTCTGGATTGTAGGGTGTGGCGGGCAGGTCCAGTTGCTCTTCGGTCAGCCCCGATATCAGTTTGCGGAACCGCTGGTAGTTGGCCTCCAGCTTGGCGACGTCGGCGGCGATGCGATCATCGCGGGCGTCGAAAGCGGGCAGCATCTCCCGCTCTCCTGACGCGATCTGCTCCAACGCCTCCACGAAGCTCTCGGTGAGCAGGTGCTGCATAACCTCCCAGACCGACCAGCGAGATCCCAGGAAGGCTTCCGCCTCCCCCAGGCCGTCCAGGGCATCCAGGAGTGCGGCGTGTCCGTCGTCCAGCCGCTGCAGGGCCCGCTGCTGACGCTGGTGGGCGGAGAGCGTTTCTGAACCGGAATCGGCGGGTGCGTCGTGGGAAACCATTGCAAATCCTCTTCGCGTTGCTGTGCATATTTGCTGGCGTAGCATTATTGCACATACATCGGGACGTTTAGGTTGCGGGATCGGTTATCATTAACCATGCGGGGCGAGAGTGTGCTATCCGACCTGAACATTCGCGCCGGGCAGACGGCGTCGGTGCAGCGCATGGATGCGTTGCTGACCGAACTCCGAGCGCGATCGGAGACCGCCGATCTATCGGCGACGCTCTATTTTCCCGGCGAGGCGGCCCGGGACGACTCCGCCATGTTCACGCTGTCGCAGGACCGGAACCCGGGGTCCTGGATAACAACCCTGGAGCGGGCCGGCAGTCGGGTCCTGCGCTCTCCCACCGGCGTCATCGCGTTCCGCATCGGCAATGCCGGCCTGGCCGTTCTGCCCCCGTTCCCCCTGAACAACATGTGGATGGGGGACATCATCTACGACTGGCCGTTGCGCACGATGCTGTCGGCGGAACTGACCATCGGCGTCGCCCTGGTGCGCCTGGGACGCTACGCCATCGCGGTGTACGAGGGCCAGCGCCTGGCCGTATCCAAGACCGACACCCGCTACGTGAAGGGCAAACATCACGCCGGAGGAACCTCCCAGCGCAGGTTCCAGCGCGTTCGTGAGAACCAGATCCACCGACTGTACGCGGAGGCGTCCGGCGTCCTGGACAAGCAGTGGAGGCCCTGGATGCACAAGTTTGACTACGTCGCGCTGGGCGGTGAGGCCGCGACGGTCAACGGCTTCCTCAGGGAGTCCCAGACCTTGACCCGCCTTTCTCCGATGATACTGGATCGCCGGCTGGACATCCGTGAGCCCAACCGCGCCTCCCTGGACGAGGTTGGGGCCATGCTATACCAGTGCCGCCTGTACCCGCTGAGCTGGGACGAATAATGAGGGTAATCGTCGGCCGGTGATATAATTCCGCCATGACATCGGCGGAGGACCAATCAATTCCACCCGAGGCGGGGTTCCAGCGCGCCATCGGGCTTCTGGAATTCGACCAAATCAGGCGCCGCCTGGCAGAGACCACCCGTACCATTCTCGGCGGCGAGTTGGCCGCTGAACTTACGCCTTCTTCGGACCCGCGCGACATCGCCGTGCGGCAGCAGGAGACCGCCGAAGCCCGCCGCCTGTTGGACACCACCGGCGCGCTGGAACTCGGCCCCGCTGAGGATCTGCGGCCGGCGATTCAGCGCGCTCTTCTGAGTGGCGTGCTGCGCGGCGAGGAGCTGCGTCACGTGGGCGCATTGGCCGCCGCCGCCCGGTGGAACCGCAACTCCCTGGCCCGACGCGACGACCTGCCCGTGCTGGCGGCGATAGCACAGAACCTGCCGGACCTACCCGACCTGGAGAGCGCGGTCAACCGCGCCATAGGGTCAGGCGGCGAGGTGCTCGATGAAGCGTCGCCGGAGTTGGCTCGCCTCCGACGGGAATCCCGCTCGTCTTGGTCTTCACTCAACGACGTGATGCAGCGTGCGCTGCGCCGATACGAGCGATCGGGAGTCATCCAGGAGGATATCGTCACCGAGCGCAACGGTCGCATGGTCCTGCTGATCAAGACCGAGTTCAAGGGGCAAGCTCCCGGGATCGTTCACGACGTGTCCGACAGCGGAGCTACGGTGTTCATCGAACCGATGCCGGCCATCGACCTGGGCAACCGTTGGCGAGAGACCCGCCTGGCGGAACAGCGGGAAGAGGAACGAGTGCTGCGCCAGTTGTCGGAGATGGTGGGCAGGTACTCGGACGACATAAACTTGATGCTGAGCCTGCTGGCGAGGCTGGACCTGGCCGCGGCCAAGGGGCGCTACGCGGCGTCGCTGCGGGCCGTGCCTCCCACCTTGCAGGACGCGGGCGAGACCCGGCGCATGGAGATCATCGGCGGCCGGCACCCCCTGCTGACGGGCGACGTCGTGCCCACCACGATCAGCATCGCTGCGGGACACCCGGTGATGGTCATCACCGGCCCCAACGCCGGCGGCAAGACCGTGGCCCTGAAGACCGTGGGCCTCCTGGCCATGATGGCCCACGCCGGCCTCCAGGTGCCGGCGGACGACGCGGTCATGCCGCTGCTGGACGGCGTCTACGCCGACATCGGCGACCAGCAGAGCATCTTTGAATCCCTTTCCACCTTCAGCAGCCATATCAGCAACATCCGGCGGATCATGTCCGTGGCAACTTCCGACTCCCTGGTACTGATCGACGAGTTGGGTTCGGCCACCGACCCGGAGGAAGGATCGGCGCTGGCGATCGCGCTGCTGTCGCACCTGCGCGACCTGGGAGCGATGGTTGTCGCGACCACCCACCACCGGAACGTGGCGCGCCTGGCCCAGGAGGAGCAGGGAATGGTCAACGCCAGCGTTGACCTGAATCCGCGTACCCTGGAGCCCACCTACCGACTCACTCACGGGATACCGGGCCGCAGTTACGCGTTGACAATCGCCGCCCGGCTGGGCCTGCCCGATGCGGTCATCTCCGGCGCGCAGTCGCACCTGGAGCCGAGCCACGTGCGCACCGACCAACTGCTCCAGGAACTACAGGAGGAGCGGCTCACCGTATCCGAGCTTCGGGTGCAGGCCGAGCAGGCCCTGACCGGTGCCCGCACCCGGGAGGAGGAAATCGCCCGTCAGTTGGAAACGGTGGAGGACACCAAGGCCCAGCTGGTGGAGGACGCGCGCCGCGAACTCGCCGAGCAGATCGTTGACCTGGCCGGGCGGATCCGCCGCGCCGAACGGTCGCTGGAGCGTTCCTCCGTGGTTGCCGACGCCCAGGCTCGCGAGGTGGATTTGCGGGCGGAGCGGGAGCGGCTGGCGGAGGCGCAGCGCGAGGTGGTCTCCCCTGACTGGGCCCCGATCCCTGTGGAGCGTCCGCCGTGGTACCACGACCTGCGAGCGGGAGACCGGGTGTACATCCGTGGGGTGTCCCGTCCGGTCGAAGTGGTTGCCGCGCCCGACCAGCAGCAGGAAATCGAGGTGCTCATCGGCAGCATGAAGGCCCGTCTGCCGGTTTACCAGTTGGATCGTCCGGCCGACCGGCTGCACCCGGTGGCGGAGCAGGCCGGCGTGGTCTACCGGCGGCCCGAGAGCAAGCGGACACTGAGCCCCGAGGTCAACCTCCACGGATATCGTGTCGATGAGGCGCTGAACGTCATCGATTCGCTGCTGGATGATGCTGCCCTGGAGGGGATGTCTTCGCTGAAGATCGTTCACGGCAAGGGGACGGGCGCCCTGCGTCGCGCCATAAGGGAATACCTGTCCGGCCATCCCCTGGTGGCAACGACCGAGCCGGGTGAAGGCGGCAACGCAGCCGGCGTTACGGTGGTGCAGCTGCGGTAGAGGAGACCCGCACGCTTGACATCCCCGTGGGGGCTGGAATACCGTTGCGCCACAACCCACCATCCCCAGGAGGTAAGGATATGGCCCAGATTGGCGGACTTGGACACGTAGGCATCTACGCGACCGACCTGATGAAAATGCGCGATTTTTACAGCCGCGTCCTTGGCTTGCAGATCGCAGATGAGGACCTCGAGCAGCGGCGCATGGTTTTCATGAGCTCCGACCCCGTGGCCGAGCACCACGAGTTCGTGCTGATGGAAGGCCGCGTCACCTCCGATGACGCCAAGGTCATTCAGCAGATTTCCTTTGCCGTCCCGTCCATCCAGGACATGCGCGAGTTCAAGGCCCGTATCGACGCCGAGAACTGCACCATCGACCGCATCGTAAGCCACGGCAACGCCTTCGGTATGTACTTCTTCGATCCGGAAGGCAACCGCATCGAGCTGTACTACAAGACCGGCTTCCCGGTCCCGCAGCCCCACGGAGACCCGCTTGACCTCACCCGCAGCGACGAAGAGTTGCTGGACGAGGCCCGGGAACTGCTCCACACCAAGCGCTAATTAGATAGCGTCGAGGCATCGCCGCCGCTGCTGGAACATCGGCAGCGGCGGTTTCGCGTTTTCGGCTTTCCTCCATGGCACCACCCCATCGCACTACGTCGTCCGTGGCCGCTGAGGTCTCCGGCCCGGTTGCGTATGACCAGCTGCCCGGCCGGTACCACCGGTGGAAGTGGCAGGTTCTGGTGTCGTTCTGCGCCTTCTACCTGTTCGTCTACACCGGGAGGTTCAATTTCTGGCCCACGTCGCCCCTGATCAAGGACGACCTGCAGCTGACCAACATCGAGATCGGCATCATCAACGCGATGCTGCTGTGGGGCTTCATGCTGGGCGACCTGGTGCATGGGCGGATGTCGGAGGCCTACGGCCTGCGGCTGTGGGTGACGCTGGGCGCCGTGTTCACCACGGTGTTCAACTGGGCCACGTCCTTTGGCACGTCGGCGGCGACCATGGCGATCCCGTGGTTCATGGCAGGGTTCGTGAACGCCGCCTGCTGGTCACCGGCCATCAGCATGATCAGCCAGTGGTGGCCCCGCCGGGAGCGCGGTATCGCCATGGGCTTCGTGGGGACGGTGAGCGGCGGGGCAATGCTGCTGATGTGGTGGCTGAGCAGTTGGGTAGCGGCAGAGTGGGGTTGGCGGGCGGCCTTCCGCTATCCGCCGCTGATCATCATGGTGCTGGGGGTGGCGTTCTACTTCCTGACCCGTGACCGGCCCCGCGACGTGGGACTGCCCGAGTACATCGAGGAGGATGAGATTTCGGCAGCGCCGGAAGCGGTGGACGACGCGAGGCTCAGAGGGTTTGGGCCCTACAAGGTACTGCTGACGAACTCGCGCTTCCAGTTGGCCTGTCACGTCAAGGGCCTGGAGAACGTGGCGCGCTACGGGCTGACCACGTGGGTGCCCCTGTACTATTTCGAGGCCGGCGGACTGGACATCACGCAGACCGTGTTGATCACCTTCCTGCTGCCGTTGGGATACCTGATCGCGCCGCCGTTGTCGGGCCTCATATCGGACCGGTTGCTGGGCAGCCGGCGAAGACCGCTGGTAATCGCGTCCTGCTTCCTGTCGGCGGCGGCCCTGGTGGTGATCGCCATCGCACCACCGTCCAACGCGTGGCTCGGGGCGGCGCTGATGCTGTGGGGAGGCATCAGCATGGGGGTGTCGCTGATCTCCACCATCTCGGTAGATCTGTCGGGTCGCAAGATGGCGGCCACGGGGGCCGGTGTGCTGGACGCCCACGGCTACCTGTACGCGGGTGCGCAGGCCCTGATCTTCAGTGTGCTGCTGGACATGACGGGCAGCCCCTGGCCGATAGTGTTCCTGGCCATGGCGGCGACGCGCCTGATCTCGGCGGCTATGATCAGCCGGGTGCGGGTTTAGATTTCCGGCTGTTGTCACGATTGGCGCGGCGTGGCAATCTGCGGATGGCATGTTGCAGGCCCTGACACGGATCGCTTACCGTTGGTACCTGGTGGCCATCGTGGCCGGCGTGGTGATGGTCGCCTTTCTGGCGCTGTTCAAGCCGGCGACCACCGCGATCCACACCGCCGCGTTCGCTGCCCAGGTGCTGCCGTCCCCGGTGAAGTTTCAGCCCTGGCTGGCGCGAGAACCGGAGCATCGCGAAATAACGTTCCGGCGGGATGACGGATCGGCCGGAGAAGCCGACGTCTACGTGATCGCCGACGGCAAGCGGCGGGCCGCCGTGCTGGTGTTCCTGGGGGCCAACGCGGCCGGCGCTGACGACCCCGACGTGATCAACCTGGGGCGGGCGCTGGCGCGGACCGGTTTCGCGGTGATGTATTACTGGTCGCCTACCATGGGGGAGCGAGCCCAGATAGACGTCGGGGAGGTAGCCAACCTGGTGGCGGCCTTTGAGCATCTGCGCGGCGAGGACTACGTCGACCCGGAGCGCGTCGGGCTGGCCGGTTTCTCGGTGGGCGCGTCCTTTGCCCTGGTGGCGGCGGCCGACCCGCGGATCGCCGACGACATCGCGTTCGTCAACGCCTTCGGCGGATACTACGACACGTCGGATTTGGTGGTGCAGATCGCCGCCGGGCAGGCTATTGAAGATGGCCAAACGAGGCCGTGGGAGGTGGATCGGCTGACGCGCCGGGTGTACAACAACATGCTCGTCGATTCCATCGACGAGCCGATGAATCAGGAAGCAGCACGGGCCATCGCCGAGCGCGCATCGTATTACCCCGACCAACGGGTTCCACTATCCACCGAGGCGGCGTTTGCCCTGCTGGCCGGCGTGGGGTACATCGGTGAGGCGAGATGGCGGTACGCGCAGCTCACGGAGGACTTCCGGGCCGAGGTCGATTCCATCGCGCCGTCACACCACGTCGGTCAGTGGGGGAGCAACACGGCGATGCGGGTCATGCACGACGTGGGCGATCCGCTGATACCCGTGGAGGAGTCGAGGCGACTGGTCAGCGCCCTTGGGGAGCAGAGGCCGGAGGTTGAGGTGTACTACACGGAGACCGACATCTTCCGGCACGTGCGGCCGGATGCCGACCGCGACCTGAAGTCGCTGCTGCGGGGGGCCTGGCAACTCTTCCGCCACATGTTCCACATCGCGGCGCTGGCGCGTTAGCCGGACGGGTGACGCAGCGGATCAGTTCCGGTTCTTCAGGCGTTCGAGTTGCTGGACGGTGCCGGGGAGTTTCCAGTCGACGTACAGCAGGACATGCTCCTTGATCGCCTCTTCGTGGACGCGACAGGAAAAGCAGGCGCGGTCGATGCACAGGCCGTGCCGGGGGCGCAGGGCTTCGCGCAGCCCGGTCAATTGCTCGGCGAGGTCCGCGTCGATGGATTGGCCCTGCTGCGCGCGGAGCAGCAATACGTCCATCTGGTCAGCCAGGCGCTCCAGCAGTTCGTTGTAACGCTGGAGGCCCTGCTCGACGAAGTTCCGAGGCTCCGTGGCCTTCAGGTAGGGGATCATCTGCATGTCGGGGACGTCAGCCATGGTGCACCTGCCTCTGCGCGCGTGGCACGGTCAGCCTGTTCGGGTCACTGTATCACAGGACTCGGTCTCGCCGGATGACGATGAAAGCTCGTTCGACCCACGCGGTTGGCGTTCAGCAGTGAGCGTCCGCCACCGGCTGAGTTTCGACCGGAACCGGCGACGTTTGTCCGTCCGCGGCCAGGGCGGCTTCCATGGCGGCGATGGCGACCTGGATCTGGTCCTCGTCGGGTTGGCGGGTGGTGATCAGCTGTAACCAGAGGCCGGGCGCCGACAAGAGCCTGCCGAACCAGGCGGTGCGGTGGGCGCCGGCAAAGCGGATGATCTCGTAGCTCACCGCCGCCACCACAGGCACGGGAACGATGCGGGAAAGCACACGCCAGTACAGTTCGGTTCCTAGAACCGCGTCCAGAATGGCGAAAGCAGCCACCGACACGATGGCCACGGTTATCAGAAAGGCGGTGCCGCAACGGGGATGCGGTGTGGGATGCCGGCGCACGTTTTCCACGGTGAGCGGCTGGCCGGCCTCATAGGCGTGGACGGCCATGTGCTCGGCGCCGTGATAGGCGTAGACGCGGCGGATGTCCCGCATCATCGAAATCCCGGCCACGTATCCCACCAGGATGACCAACCGGATGATGCCTTCAATCAGGTTGCTCACCAGCAGGGACGATACGAAAGGCTCGAGGAGACGCACTGCCAGCAGGGGTAGGACGAGGAAGATGCCAATGCCCAGGGCCAGCGCGACGGCCATGGTCATTCCCATGACCCACTTGTTGGCAGAAGAATCGGCGCCATTGCTGCCTTCGGCTTCGCCGGCGGCGATGATGGCGGAACGCTGCAGCGACTTCATGCCGTACCACAGCGTTTCGCCAAGGATCAGGACCCCGCGAACGAGGGGGACGCGCCGAACCCGTCCGGAAAAGCGGGAACTGACGGGCTCGGTGTCGCAGAAGATGTGGCCGTCGGGCTGGCGCACGGCCAGGCTGTAGTGGCGCACCCCGCGGATCATCACCCCTTCGATCACCGCCTGGCCGCCGTACAGCGGTCGAGCGGACCCGGAACCGGTGGGCTGGGTGTCTGTTGCGGAATTAGCCATCCAGCTTGTGCCACGCTTCCCGGAACAACGTTTCGGAGAAGGCTTCCGGCTGCAGCCACAGGGCCCCGCCGAACTCCTCGCCCAGCCGACCGTCTTCACGGACGTCGTCCCGGGAGAGGAGGTAGGTTACCGGCAAGTCGGCCAGAATCTCGGTGCTGATGACCAGGTACTCCCAGTCCCAATCGAGCCCGTCGGCGTCGTAGAAGCGCACGGCCTGGCTGTGTTCCTGGGAGTGGAACTTGAGGCGGACTTCTCTGGTCTGCTCCGGGATGCCGGCGATGACTTCGTCCTCGTTGGGGCTGCGGCGCGCGATGAAGCACTGCCAGCCGTGCTCTGCCAGGCGTTCCGCCAGGTGGACGCGTCCGTACTCGCGGACGGTTTTGGGCACGTAGTGCGCCATGGGGATGTCTCGCAGGGTTATGGATCGGGATTACCGGAGCGTTGCGCCAAGATAGCCGCGCTTCGCTCGCAATGACATTTATTGAACCGGATAGGGGTCAGTTCGGGGAATGGTTATAGCAAAACGGGAGCCGGTACCGGCTCCCGCCAAAGGGTCAGCGTTGGGGTCGTGCGCTAGACGTCCAGGTTGAAGCGGCGGCTGAAGCGCTCGATGCGGCCCTGGGTGTCGACGATGCGCTGCTCGCCCGTGTAGAAGGGGTGGCACTTGCCGCAGATCTCGACACGCATGGCGGGCTTGGTGGCGCCGGTCTCGAAGACGTTCCCGCAGGAGCAGGTGATGGTGGCCTTGAAGTACCGGGGATGGATTTCTGCTTTCATGGTGTTGCCCCTATGCCGCAGCGGCGATGGCGTCGGCGATCGGGTAGACGCTGACGCGGCGCTTGCCCCGAGCCTTCCACTCGTAGGTTACCTGGCCGTCGATCTTGGCGAAGAGGGTGTGGTCCTTGCCCACGCCGACGTTGGTGCCGGGATGTATGCGGGTGCCGCGCTGGCGGACGATGATGGAGCCGCCGGTGACCCGCTCGCCGCCGTACTTCTTGACGCCCAATCGCTTTGCGTTGCTGTCGCGGCCGTTGTTGGTGCTGCCGCCAGCCTTCTTGTGGGCCATCGCGCTATTCTCCTGTTTCGGCCTCGGCGTTGGCTTCGGCCTGGTTTCCGGTGTCGATATCCTGGATGCGGATACGGGTGTAGTTCTGCCGATGCCCCTTCTTGCGGCGGTACCGGGTCTTGGCCTTGTACTTGTAGACGATGATCTTGCGGTCTTTGTAGTGGGACTGGACCTCGGCGATGACCCGAGCGCCTTCCACGGTGGGGACGCCGAAGCGCATCTGGCCGTCCCGGGAAACGGCGAGAACCTCATCTAGGGCGGTGGTGCTGCCTTCCTGGGCTTCCAGCAACTCTACGTCGAGCACGTCGCCGGGCGAAACGCGGTATTGCTTGCCGCCGGTTTTAACGATTGCGTAATCCATTTCGGTAATCTCCCAAACGGCCTACCATTGTAGGTTTGGGGCTTCGGCGGTGTCAAGGATTGACGTGCGTCGAGAGTTCCGAGTTGGGCGGTCGAGGCAAGCGCGTGCGAGATCGTGAACGGCGAGCGTGGTGAACGGTCATTTGCCGCTCACCCGGATGAAGATAATCACTTGGAGCGGTCGTCGGCTTGGGTGCGAAGCAGTTTGGCCCGGTCGATAATCCGGGTGATGTCTTCAACGGTCTTTTCGGCAAAGTCAGCGAATTGGGTGAGTTGCGGCTGTCGCCTGGCTCGGTATTCTGCCTGGCCTTCGTACTCAGTGTATACATCCGGTGGTATGGCCAGGCGGAAGTCACGGAGGCCCGAATCGAAATGCCGGACGTTGCCGAGCAGGACCCCGATGTCGTGAGTGTTGGCGTATTGCCCGCCGGCGGCTGCCAATAGCGCCTTCATCCCGTGTTCCAGCGCGTTCTGGGCGTGTTGTCCAATTGCCAGGTCGCTGCGGTTGTGCTCGACAAGGAAAATGAACTCGTCCAGGTGAGTCTCGGCGTGGCGCAGTCGCTCGTCGTAATTCGACCAGTCGTAGGCGTATTCGGTGTGCTCATCCTCGTAATCGCGTGCACAGTAATTATCCGGGTCGCGGGGCATGACTATTCCATCTCGTGCTGCGTTGGTTTCGACACTATTGACGTAGCGTCGATTAAAGCGAAACTCATCCAGCGTGCGCCAAACGAGCTCGACAGGGACCGGACGCCCATAGGCCCGCATCGCGGCTGCGGCCACTACATCCGCAACGGCTTTTTTGCGACTGGCGTCGGGTTCCCGCTCCTGGACGAGCATGACGTCGATGTCAGACAATTTGTCGTGGTAGTCGCCGCGGGCTCGGGATCCGAACAGGATGACCAACTCTGCCTCCGAAGTATCGAAGGCCGCTCGGGCCACGGGCAACGCGCGGTGGTCGACTTGGTGTGTTGTCGGTGACGTGATCATCGGGATATCCCCGCGTTGTGGCGGTCGTGGAGTGACGACAGTTTCATTATGCCACCAACCGCCCTGCCCGGAATTGGGCAAAACGCGGGGCATGGCTAACCCAAGCCGCTCACCCTTCGGCAGCGACGCTGACGGTTACCACGTCCAGGCCGTGGTACTTCTGGTGGCGGACCTCCGAGGCGTAGTGATCCAGCAGGCGGTAGGGGACCTCGCCATCGTTGGGTTCGGGAGGCAGTTCGGTGAGGCGGGCAAGACGGTCCTCCACGTTGGCGCAGGGCAGGGATGAGGCGAATTCCAACTCCACCTTGCCGGCGTCATGGCGGGCGCGAACCGTGAGCCGGCCGGGCGATCCAGCTTCTCCCGCGTCGGCCCGGGACACGATTGCCAAAATCTCCTCAGCGACTGCGGTCACCCGGTTGGTGGCCGTGACGTCGCAATCCAGGCGGTCGGTGAAGGCGCGCAGGAAGTTGTTCAGCTTCCGTGGGGCCTCCTCGTCCAGGATGAGTTGGAGACGGCGGCCCCGGCGCGAGGTGAGTTCAAGCGCGGCCGACATGAGCACCGCCACGATGCCGCCGGCGGTCATGGCATTGCCCAGCAGGACCGCCCAGAAACCATCGCCGATCAATTCGGGGAAGATGACCCCATTCTGGAAGCCCACGCCGGCCCAGAAGGAGATGCCGACGACCACGGCCTTGCGGTGGTCCACACCGTCGCGGAAGACGATGCGCATGCCCTGGACGAACAGCAGGGCGAAGAAAACGGCGATGTGGGCGGCGGCCACCGGATTGGGGATGGCGATCAGCAGGGCGGTGGCCTTGGGCAGGAAGGCGAGGACCAGCAGAACGACGCCGATGGTGATGCCGACCCGACGCGCCGCCATGCCGGTGACTTCGACCAGCGGGATCGTGCCGGAATAGGTCGTGTTGGGAAGGGTTCCGGCGATGCCGGAGAGGAGGTTGCCGAGGCCGTCGGCGTTCAGCGCGCCCTGCACGACGCGGTAATCGATGGCGCGGGGACGACGTCGGGACACCCGCTGAATTGCCACGCCGTCGCCGATGGTCTCAATCGCGCCGACGATGGTGACGGCGACGAAGGCGGGCAGGAGGGCCCAGAACTGGTGGCCCGGGGTGAAGTCCACGCCGGGCCAGGACCCCACGGGAACGCCAAACCAGGGCGCGTCCAGCACCGACTGGAAGTCATACAGTCCCAGGGGAGCGGCGACCACGCAGCCGACGGCGGTGCCGATGACCGGGGACCAGAGCCGCAGCGGCCTGGGTCCGCGGAGCACCAGCGCGAGGATCGTCAACAGGGTTGCGAGCAGGACGGCGGGAGCGGCCATGCCGGGCGTACCCTGCGGGATCTCGGTCAGCATGTCGAACACGATGGGCATGACCGTGGCGGCAATGAGCATGATCACCGTGCCGGTGACCACGGGAGTGAAGATGCGGCGCAGCGTCGGCAGCCAGGCGGCGAGCAGGAACTGGACCAGCGAAGAAACGACGATCAGGCTGGCCATCAGGGCCGGGCCGGCCTCCACCAGCGCCGCGATGCAGACCGCGATGAAGGTGCCGGAGGTGCCCATCACCAGGACGTGGCCGGCGCCGAACCTCCAGAACCGGACCGCCTGCAGGATGGTGTTGGCGCCGCTGATGAGAAGAGCGGCGAATACGCCCCAGGATATGTACTCGGCCGGCTGGTCGGCGATGCGGAAGACGATCACCACCGTAAGGACGATGCTGCCGAGCATCACCAGCGCGCCCTGGAATCCGGCGCCGATCAGCAGCGAGTTTGGCGGGTTTTCATTGGGTTCGTAGCGGACGTTCTCGTTCAGGGAGGATTCAGTCATGGGTTATGCCTGTCAAAGCGGTTATCGGAAATCGATGGATCAGGATGGGGTTCATCACGTATATATTCAGTGACGTTATCACGTTCACACATGTATTACTTCCATTATTGCCACCGAGCGCAGGTGTATGCAAGTTGGTGATTTGCGTCGCGGACAAAAGATGACCGGCTGCCTTTTGCGAGCAGCCGGCCTGAAGGAATCTCCGGGAGGAACGTCACGCCGCGCTGGCGACGCTGACGGTCACGACGTCGAGGCCATGGTACTTCTGGTGGCGGACCGACGAGGCGTAGTGGCGCAGGAGGCGCAGGGATACCTCGCCGTCGTCGGGCACGGCGGGGAGGGCGCTGAGGTACGTCAGGCGGTCCTCGACGTTTTCGCCCTCCAGGGCGGAGACGAACTCCAACTCCACGTTGCCGCCCTCGCGGCGGGCGCTGACGGTCAGGCGACGCGGGGAAGCTGACTCGGTGGGCTCATCGTCCTGGGAGAGAATGACCAGGGTCTCTTCGCCGGCTGCGGCCAGCCGGTCCGAGGCGGTCGGGTTCCAGTTGATGCGGCTGGCGAAGGCGCGGAGGAAGTCGTCAACCTGCTGGGGCGCGTCGTCATCCAGCGGCACGCGCAGACGGCGCCGACGGGGCTTGCTGAGCTCGACGAATGCCATGAGCGCCACGGCGACGATGGCGCCGGAGGTCATGCCGTTGCCCAGCAGGACGCCGATGAAGCCCTCCCCCAGCAGTTCGGGGAAGATGACGCCGTTCTGGAACCCGACGCCGACCCAGAACGCGATGCCGGCGACAGTGGCCTTACGATGGTCCAGGCCGTCCTGGACGATGATCCGCAAACCCTGCACGAACAGCAAGGCGATGAGGATGCCCACGTAGGCAGCGGCCACGGGCGACGGGATGGCGATGAGCAGAGCAGCAGCCTTTGGGAAGAAGGCCAGTACGATGAAGATGACGCCGATCACGATGCCAACCCGACGTGCGGCGATACCCGTCACCTCGGCCAGGCTGATGCTGGTGGAATATGTGGTGTTGGGCAGGGTGCCCGCCAGGCCGGACAGGAAGTTGCCCACGCCGTCGGCGTTGAGCGCTCCCTGGACGACGCGGTAGTCGGTGGCTCCGGGACGGCGGCGGGAAACGCGCTGGATGGCCACGCCGTCGCCGATGGTCTCGATGGCGCCTACGAAGGTGACCACGATGAAGGCGGGCAGCAGCGCCCAGAACTCCACGCCGGGCGTGAAGTCGAAGCCGGGCCAGGCGCCGAAGGGCACGCCGACCCAGGGGGCGTCCTTGATGTATTGGACGTCGTACATGCCGAAGGGGGCCGAAACCGCGCAGCCGATGACGATGCCGATGACGGGGGACCACAGTCGCCAGGAGGCCGGGGCGCGGAGAACCAGCACGACGATGATGAGCATGGTGACGATGGCGACCAGTGGCGGGGCAAAGGACTCGGTGCCTTCGGGCGCGTCGCTCACCATGTCGTACACAATGGGCATGATGGTGGCGGCGATGAGCATGATCACGGTGCCGGAGACCACCGGGGTGAAGATGCCGCGCAAAAAGGAGAGGCGGGCAGCCAGAGCGAACTGGAACAGCGCCGACACGACGACGAGGCTGGCCATCAGCGCGGGACCGCCCTGGATCAGCGCGGCGACGCAGACGGCGAAGAACGCGCCGGAGGTGCCCATCATAAGTATGTGTCCGGCGCCGATGCGCCAGAGGCGGGCAGACTGGAGCACGGTGGTAATGCCGCTGATGAGCAGGGCCGCGAAGACGCCCCACGCTATGTAGTTTGCGGGCTGTTCGGCGATGCGGAAGACGATGACGACCCCCAGGACAATCCCCCCGATGATGAGCAGGGCGGCCTGGAATCCGGCGCCGAGGGTGAGCAGATGGGGAGGATGTTCGTCCGGTTCGTAACGGACGTGTTCGTTCACGGGTGATGCAGACAAGATTCACGCTCCAGATACATGTGTGGTTTTATCATCGGCCCGATTTGGGCAAGTGTTATGTAATGGTATCCGACCTTATGCGAACGCAAGTATCTTATCCCGGCAGTCAACTGCGCAACATCATGGAGACACAGATAATATGCCTTCGCCCGGGTTTGTGGGGCAGGGCAATGGTCCGACACGCGCCGGAGCCGGTTCCAGCGTGGTTTACGGGCCCCGGTTGGCGGGCATACAATGGCGGCGCCAACTACCCCAGTCAATCAGGCGTCGCCGGCCCGCCGGTTCGGACGCCCGACACACCAGGAGGCGCAACCATGCCCATCGAAAAGCTATCGTCCGCCCTGGACGCCATCATCGACACCGACGCGCCGATTGAGGAGCATGGCTCCGGATACGGCGGGGCAGAAGGACCCGCAGAGGGTCCGCTGTGGTGGAGCGACGGCGGCTACCTGCTGTTCAGCGACATCCACAACAACCGTCGGATGCGGTACACCCCCGGCTCGGGCGTGACCGTGGAGGCCGAGCCGGTGAACCGTCACAACGGGCTGACCCGCGACCTGCAGGGTCGCCTGATCGCCGCGGAGCACGACGGCCGGCGGGTCAGCCGTCTGGAGCACGACGGGTCGACCACGGTGCTGGCCAACCAGTTCCAGGGTCGCCAGCTGAACCGGCCCAACGACGTGGTGGTCAAGTCTGACGGGAGCATCTACTTCACCGATCCGTGGACCTTCCGGCGCCCCCGGGAGCAGTGGGAGCAGACCATTTCCGGCGTGTATCGCATTTCGCCGGACCTTGGAACGCTGACCCTGCTGGTGAGCGACTTCGTGGTGCCCAACGGGTTGGCTTTCAATCCGGATGAAACCGTGCTGTACATCAACGACTCGCGGCGGGGCATCATCCGCGCCTTCGACGTGCAGGACGACGGGTCGATATCGTTGGCGTCGGACCGGCTGTTCAAGGACCTGCGCGGCGAGCGCGAGGGTGTGCCGGACGGTATGAAGGTGGACGTCGAGGGCAACGTGTACTGCGGCGGCTCCGGCGGCCTGCACATCATGAACGCCGGCGGCGAGACGCTGGGCATCGTGGTGCACGGGCAGCCGGCGACGACCAACCTGTGCTTCGGCGGCGCCGACTGGAAGACTCTGTACTTCACCAGCCGGAACACAGTGGGCAGCGTGCCCGTGAAGATCGCGGGGGTTCCGGTGCCGGCGAAGTAAGAAACAGGCACGCAGGCAGAGTGGTTTAGGGAATACTGTCGGAGCTGATAGAGTGCAGTGCCGTGTGCCGTATGCCCTAAATCCTTGAGCCTACCTAAGAGGTATGATGAATCGTGATTACGAAATCAGAGTCTTTGACCCGGAGACAGGTGGAGCGGTTCCGCTGACAAAAGGCGATCTGGAGAAAATCATGCCAGATGTGGCCGAGATCGATGACGACTTCGTGGCTGCTATTGTGGAAGCCTTCGAGGGAGTTGTGGACGGAACCCTTCAGGCCGTTCCGTGTACTGAAGCCACTGATGACGATGAACTGGTTCATCACGGAGAGGGATGTAGATGTGCTGAGTAACGAAAGCGGAACTCAATAAATCAGCCCCCTGACGCCAAATCCAACCAACACCAAGCACAAGGAGGCAACAAGATGCGTGTAGTAAGGATAGCGAACGTGGAGCACGTACCGCTGGGAACGGCGGAGGCAGTGCCCGGGTGGACCGGCGGCGATGTGCATCGCACTCGTCAGCCCATCATTCCCGAGGGGGAGAGTGACTTTTTCAACGCCAGCGTGGTGAATTTCGAGAAGGGCGCCCAGACCGGGTGGCATGTGCACAGCAGCGACCAGATCCTGGTGATCACGGTCGGCAACGGCATCGTGGCCAACGAGACCGAGGAGCACCACGTGGGCGTGGGCGACGTGGTCCAGATCAAGGCCGGCGAGAACCACTGGCACGGCGCGTCGGCGAACGGTTACATGGGGCACATCACCATAACCAGCAGCGACAGCACGGCCAGCCGGTAGGCTGTCGTCGGCATGGATGCACAGGATAAACGGGATGGAGACTTGAACAAGACGTGCCAATACTCGTGCGTCCTGTTCATCCATGCGAGGAAGTGTTTTGCGAGGAAGTGTTTATGGACCTGATTGACGAGATTCTCGACAACGTGAAGACCATAGCCGTGGTAGGGCTCTCCGACGACCCGGCTCGACCCAGCTACGGCGTCACCGCCTACATGCAGGCCCAAGGGTACCGTATCATCCCGGTGAACCCGGCCCTGAAAGGCGCGGCGGTGCTGGGCGAGCAGTCCTATGACGACCTGGGTGCGGCGTTGGCGGCGGCTCAGGCGGAGGGAGGGGTAATCGACCTGGTGGACGTGTTCCGGCGCAGCGAGTTTGCCGGGGCTGTCACGGACGACGCGGTCAGCATCGGGGCGCGGTACGTCTGGATGCAGGACGGCGTCGTAGACCAGGCGGCGGCGCAACGAGCGCGGGATGCCGGCTTGGGCGTGGTGATGGACGACTGCATCCTGCGGCAGCACAAGCGCCGGCGCGGCGGGTGAGCCTGCGCCGGGATCGGCGCTGAACCCTGCCATCAGGACGATTAAGGGGGGCGCGGCTGCGCTCCCGTTTTTCTTGACACTCATTCGGCCCGGCGAGTAGTATGCGGCCATCTCCAGATGGTTGTAGCGCATGCGTTTTGACCGTGGTCAACGCGTGCGGAAACCGTCGTTAATCGTTACGGTTGAGACTGTAACCGCCACAGCACCCCAGGAGGTAAAGGCCATGCCCACCAACCAGGAAATTGCCCAAATGGCGCACCTGATGCGTCGGGCCGGCTTCGGCGCCACCTACGCCGAGCTGGAACAGCGCGCCGCCGCAGGCTATGAAGCCACCGTCGAAGAACTGCTCAACCCCGTTGCTCAGCCTGACCTGGAAATGGACATCCTGGAGCGGCACTTCGTCGACTGGAAGGAGATGAACGCCCTGGAAGTCAACCAGGCGTATCTAACCTACCGGATGATCAACACCAAGCGCCCGCTTCAGGAGAAGATGGCCCTCTTCTGGCACGGCATCCTGTGCACCGGCAACTCCAAGTGCGAGCACGGTCGGCAGATCCAGTTGCAGCTGGACATGTTCCGTGACCTGGGCATGGGCAGCTTCGATGTCCTGCTCAAGGGCTTGTCCCGTGACCCGGCCATGGTGTTCTACCTGGACAACTGCATGAGCCACAAGGGCGCGATCAACGAGAACTGGGGCCGCGAGCTGCTGGAACTGTTCTCCCTGGGAGTCGGCATGGACGGCCAGGCCAACTACAGCGAGGACGACGTGAAGGAAGCGGCCCGGGCGTTCACCGGCTGGACCATCACCAACGCGGTGCCCCGGTACCCGTACGGTCGCTACGAGTCGAACTTCATCTACAATCCGTACGACCATGACAACGAAGACAAGACGTTCCTGGGCGAGACCGGGAACTTCAACGGCGACGACATCGTCGAAATCATCGCTCGGCAGCAGTCTGCGGCCCGGTTCGTGTCGCGCCACCTGTACAACTTCTTCGTGGCCGACGAGGTGCAGGTGCCGGCCTGGCAGAACACGCCGCCGCGCGACCCCGAAGCCATCGCGCTGCTGGAGCAGACGTACTTTGACTCCGGTTACGACCTGACCGCCATGCTGCGGGTCATGTTCAACTCCGACTTCTTCAAGAACGCCCGCTTCGAGAAGGTGAAGAGCCCGACCGAGGTGGTGATCGGCACGATGCGCCTGGTGCGGGACTTCACGTCGCCGAAACTGGGCCTGCAGCCGCTGGCCAACACCATACGGTACATGGGCCAGGACCTGATGAACCCGCCCACCGTGGAGGGCTGGCACACCGGCGCCGAGTGGATCGACTCCGGCACTCTGGTGGAGCGCATCAACTTCGCCGCCGACCAGGTGGGCAACACCAGCCTGCCCGGCGTTGTCGAGATCGTGTCACGCCTGGACAGCGAGCAGGTGAGCACGGCTGAGGGCATCGTCGACCGCTGCCTGGAAATGGTTGGCGGGTACGAGTTGGCTCGCGAGACGCGAGACCAGTTGGTTGCGTTCGTAGGCAACGCGGCGCCCGGTACGCCCGAGTACTCGGATACCATCGCCCAGACGTTGCAGTTGATCGTGAGCACCCAGGAGTACCAGTTCGCGTAGCCATCGTTCGGTTGCGGCTGCCCCGAACCGCCGGCAGGCGCTCGGGGCAGCCAATCACCGGAACAACAAGAACAAACCATGGTTGGACGATTGGATGGACCGGAGCGAAACGTACGGATTGGGATACCCAACATTCCCGCTGCGGCGATGCCGTGGTACCTGTCCGTATTCGCATTGATCACGATCTATCTAGCAGTTACCAACACATTGGTAATAGTAGGCGAAAAGAACACTACCGGATGGATGGCGCTCCAGTACGTTGTCACCAGCGAATTGATACGAGCTGGTGCAGCGGCTTTAGTGGCGTCGCCAGTCATAGTGGAGACAGGGAGAATGGTGCTCGCAGCGATTTGGAGCGAACGCAGGGAGCGCAAAGCTCGCGAAGAAGGTCATCTGCAAGGCCAGCAGCGTATGCAGGCCCAATGGGAGGCCTGGAACCAGCGACGATTGGCGGCAGAGGCGGAAGGCAAGCCCTTTGACGAGCCCTCACCTAGATTGGAAAAACAATAGGAGGAGACCGGCAACTGCCAACGGAATGCCGGATTGACCGGCCGCCTCCAATGCGACACCAACCCCCTCCACCGAAAGGAGAAACAACATGACCGCTACGAAGAAAGATCCGGTGCTGGTGGTGCTCCAGCTCTCCGGCGGCAACGATGCGCTCAATACGGTGGTGCCCCACGGGGACCCGCTGTACTATGACAACCGCCCGTCGGTACGGGTGCCCGAGGGCCAGGCCCTGGACCTCGATGGGTACGTTGGCCTGAACCCCAACATGGGCCCGCTGAAGAGGCTGTTTGACGAGGGCAAGGTAGCCGTCATCCAGGGGGTGGGCTATGCCAATCCCAACCGCAGCCACTTTCGCAGCATGGACATCTGGCACACCTGCGAGCCCGACAAGCAGGGCACCGAGGGTTGGCTGGGACGCGCGATACGCGAGATTGACCCCAACAAAGAAAACGTGCTGACCGGTGTGAACTTCGGCCGCGGGCTGCCGCGGGCGCTGGCGGCTCCGGGCGTGCCCGTTGCCTCCGTGGGCAACCTGGCCACCTACGGCGTGCTGACCGGCATCGAGGCCGAGGACCAGCGCACCGAGGCTCTGGACATCTTCTCCAAGATGTACTCGCCGACCATCGGCCGCAGCGCGGTGGTGGAATACCTGTCCCAGACGGGAACGGACGCCCTGAAGGGCGCGGACATCCTGAGCACCGCTCCCGAGATGTACAGCTCCAGCGTGGAGTACGGGCAGGACGTGGTGGCCCAGTACATGAAGAACATCGCCCAGGTTCACCTGGCCGGGTTCGGCACGCGGATCCTCTACACGACGGCTCCGTACAACAGCTTTGACACCCACGCCGGCGAGTTGGCGGCGCACGCGAGCCTGTGGGGCAACACCTCCAACGCCATTGCCGACTTCATGGACGACCTGCGCGAGAACAACGCCAGCGACAACGTGACCCTGCTGGTCTTCACCGAGTTCGGGCGCCGGGTGCATGACAATGGCTCGGGCACCGACCATGGCAGCGGCGGCGTCGCGTTCGTCGTGGGCGACAACGTGAAGGGCGGAATGTACGGCCAGTATCCGTCGCTGGAAGAGGACAAGCTCCTGGAAGGCGACCTGCATTTCAACAACGACTTCCGCAGCATCTACACCGACCTGCTGGAGAACTGGATGGGTCTGGATGCTCAGCCGCTGGTGAACGGGACGTTCGAGAAGTTCAACTTCATCTAGGCGGAGAACCGGGGCGGACAACCATCCGCCCCTGACCGCAGCAGAACCCGTCATCCGTTCCAACGGAGGAATATCTTATGACCACAACCATTGATCCCACGGCGCTGCCCGCCGTAGGCATCGACCTGCAGTACAGCCACACCATCGGCAGAGCGGAGTTCTCCGGTCCGGGGTTCCGCAACCCCACGGCGATGGCCCGGGGCGAGGAAGACGTGATGTACGTCGCCAACCGCTCCTACGACTACCGACCGGACGGCAAGCGCATCACCATGTGCACCGTAGGCGAGGAGTTCATCGGCGAGTTTGCCAAGGGCGTGTTCGAGCAGGGCGACGGCGAGTCCGTATCCACGGACGGCGCCATCATCTGGCCGACGGCGATAACCGTCGGTCCCAACGGCAACGTTTACCTGGCCGACGAGTACCTCGACCGCATCAGCATCTATTCTGCCGACGGCGAGTACCTCGGCAAGTGGGAGCGCCCGGGCGACGGCGACGGCCAGTGGGACAAGCCCACGGGCATGGTGTTCGCGCCCAACGGCACCCTGTACCTGGTGGACTGCAACAACCACCGCGTGCAGATGCTGACCGCCGACGGCGAGTACATCGGCCAGTGGGGCGAGTTCGGTGACGGCCCGGGCCAGTTCAACATGCCCTTCGGCATCGATGTCGACCAGGACGGGAATGTATACGTCGCCGATTGGCGCAACGACCGGATCCAGAAGTTCACCGCCGACGGCAACTTCCTGATGCAGTTCGGCGAGACGGGCGACGGCCCCGGCCAGTTCAACCGCCCGACCGACGCGGCGGTGGACAACGAGGGCACGATCTACGTTGCCGACTGGAACAACGAGCGCCTGCAGATCTTCCATCCGGACGGTTCCTACGCCGGCATGACCTACGGCGAGGGGACGATTTCCACTTGGGGCAAGGGCAAGATTGACGCCAATCCCGAGATGTGGGAGGAGCGGAAGATCGCCCAGGGCCTGGATCGCGAGAAGCTGTTCTGGGGTCCCATCGCCGTGGAATGCGACGACGAGGGCCGGATCTTCGTGGTGGAGACCGCCCGGTCCCGGATCCAGGTTTTCCAAAAGCTGGACGCGCTTTTCTACGGAGTCAATGAGCGTGTAGCCGGCGGCGGCGGACGCCTGTAAGCCGGACCATCGCGACGCTACCGGTGGGGGAGGTTGCACAGCCTCCCCCACAAGCGTGTCTCCCCGCGCCGTTCGAGGCGTTGACGAACCGGAGCTCCGGTTCGCGGATAGCTGCCGGACCACCTTCGGACACCATTTGGCGCGCGGTGTTATACTGAGTAACCCATACGATTTACGAGTTTGATATTGTGACTACGCAAGAACATCTCGTCGCGCGTTTGAAGCCACTGGGGATCAGGCTGACGCCCCAGCGCTTGGCCATTGCTGAGGTGGTGGTCAATTCCGCGGACCATCCCACGGTGCGCGATATATTCGAAAGGGTGCGTGACTTCTTCCCGTATGTGACCCTGGCAACGGTGTATTCCACGCTGGCGCTGCTGGAGCGTGCGGGCATCGTTAGGGAGCTGCCCTTCCAGAAGCAGTCCCGCTATGACGCCAACCTGTCGCCCCACGCCAACCTGGTGTGCCTGGGCTGCGGAGCGGTGGTGGATGCGGAGGTGGGCCACGACGGCGTCGCCGACCTGGAGCGGGCGATAGGGCAGAACACCGACTTCCAGATTTCCTCGCAACGGGTCGACTTCTACGGCTACTGCGAAGGGTGCGCCCGGGACAACTGAACGACCCTCGTGTTCATCTGGGTGTGACCAGCGGTGGTGACCTACCACATCAGCTACGGCGAACCGCGAAGGGGATTCGATTACAAGAAGCTCCTGGCGGCGCTGGGCATTCTGCTGGCGCTCATCATCCTGGCCGCGATTGCCTACGGCGTGTATTGGCTGGTGACCAACACCGACGGGATTGACGTGCCGGACTTCACGGCGTCGGAAGCGGCGCCAGCGGGAACGCCGCTGAACGAGGTCCTGGCCTCCCTGTATTTCGACAATACCAACACGGTGTTCCTCGTTGACGTGAGCCGGAGCATCGAGGATGGCGGAAATCTACCGGTGGTGAAAAAGGCCCTGCTGGACGTGGTGCTGCCCTATGTGGACCCGAACAGCGGCACGGCGGCGGAGAACAGCCGGGCGGCCCTGATGACCTTCACCGACGAGACCGATACGCTGGTGGAGATGGCCGCGTTCGACGAATCGGGCGAGGCGGTGGCGGCGTGGTTGAGCGAAGTGAACGACATGGGCACCCATGACAAGCCGGCCTACATCCACGACGCGGTGAAAGACGCTCACGGACTGCTGGAGGAACTCGACGACTCCACAAGGTCCAACGCCATCGTCCTGTTGACCGATGGTTCCGACGGGGGGTTCAACGTCATCGACCCCGCTAGCGCGACGGTGTGTCCTCCGGAATTGGGCGCCCCGGCTGGGCAGGTGTGCAGCCGCGTGTCCGACAGCGCGACCGGAGCCGAAGCTTACGTGCCGTTCAATCCCGCCAACCTGGAAGAGTGTCCGTCCCAGCTGGCAGTTGCGCCGGGAAGGGCGTGCGTGGACTCGCCCAGCGTAACCACGGAGACGGAGTTGATTTCGCTCCTGGGTTCCGAGGATAAGGTTTCCACCCTGATCGTGCACACCATCGGGTTCGGCCAGGAAGCGGACCAGACGCTGTTGAAGCTGCTGGCCAAATCGGGCAAGCACGAAGGGCGCTACGTCTACGCCGACCGCTAGGCGGACCGGGTTCACTCCTTGGCCCGAATCACGCGGCTCAGCCTCGTCAACTACCGTAATTTCCGCGAAGTCGACATCGCGCCGCCGGTCGGGGTGTCGGTGTTCCACGGCGGCAACGCCCAGGGCAAAACGTCCCTGCTTGAGGCAGCCTATACGCTGTCCGTCGGCCGCTCCTTCCGCACGGAACGCGAACGGCAGGTCCTCAACTTTGATGCGGCGCGCGACAGCGCGGCGGCCTACATCACCGGAACCGCCTGCGTCGACGGGCAAGCGCTGACGGTGGTGGTCGGCTACCTACCGACGTCCCGCGAGACCGTGACAGGTGGGGACACCGATCCGGAAGGCGCGGGACCGGCGACACTGCCGACGGTTGCGAAGCAGATACGGGTCAACCGCCAACCGGCCACTGCAGCCGGCCTGGTAGGTCGCATCGCAGCGTCGCTCTTTTCCGTGGACGACCTGGACCTGGTGCTGGGATCTCCTTCGCATCGCCGCCGCTACCTTGACGTGCTGATCAGCCAGGCGGACCGGTCGTATCTACAGGCCCTGCAGCGGTTCCAGGCCGCTCTCCGGAACCGGAATGGCCTGTTGCGGCGCCGGCGAGAAGGCCGCGTTGATCCCGAGGAGCTGGAGTATTGGGACGAGCAACTGGTCCAGTCGGGGGCGATTGTGACATTCGGGCGCTCCGAAGCCCTGGCGCGGTTATCCGTAATCGCTCGCTCGCAGCACGGCGAACTGGGCGAACCGGGTCAGGATCTGGCTCTGGAGTATCTCCCCAGTGTGTCACCAGGCGGGTGCGTCGCGGATACTGCCGCCGCGTTCCAGAGAGAGTTGCAGCAAAGCTCGTCGCGAGAACTGGCCACCGCGATCACGGCCGTGGGGCCGCACCGGGACAATTTCGCGATGTACGTCAATGGTCTGGACGCCGCGTCCTTTGCATCCCGTGGCGAAGCGCGCACTATCGCGCTGGCCCTGCGCCTGGCGGAGGCCGAGTACCTGGCGGAAACGCGGGGCGATGATCCGGTCATCCTGCTGGACGACGTGTTTTCGGAAATGGACGACGGGCGACGGGAGAGGGTCTTGCAAAAGGTCGCCCGGTATCGCCAGACTCTGATCACCACCACCGACGTCGGGTCGGTTCGCGCTGCCCTGGGGGACAGCGCAGTTTACTTCCGCGTGGCAGACGGCGCGGTGACAATTGACGAGCGACCCCTGGGGGCGAGTTCCCAATGACCAGCATTGATCCTGTGGCCGAAGCAGCAGCCATCCTGACCGCCGCGGAGTATGCCATCGCCCTGACCGGGGCCGGCCTCTCGGTGGAGAGCGGCATTCCGTCCTTTCGCGGGCCGGACGGGCTGTGGACCAAGTACGGGCAGCCCAGCAACCTGTCGTACCGGGTGTTTTCTCGCGACCCGCAGGACTGGTGGGAGAAACGGCTCAGCGACGAGGTGACGCCAGGGAACCCAACCTACGATCTCAAGGACGCGGTGGACAACGCCCAACCCAATCCGGGTCACGTGGCCATCGCGGAGCTGGAGTCTGCCGGCATCATCAGGTCGGTGATCACGCAGAACGTGGATGACCTGCACGGAAGGGCGGGCAGCCGTAACCTGCTCGAGATCCACGGCAATCGCAACTACCTGCGCTGCATCGGGTGCGGCTGGCGGCGCCCGCGGGCGGCGCACGCCATTACCGACGTGCCCCCGTTGTGCGCCGAGTGTGGCGGCGTCATCAAGTTGGACACGGTGATGTTCGGCGAACCCATCCCGCGAGCCGTGCTGGATTCCTGTTTCGAGCAGACGCAGCGCTGTGACGCGATGCTGCTGGTGGGGACTTCCGGAGCGGTAAACCCGGCGGCGCAGTTGCCGCTGCTGGCGCGAGAGCGCGGGGCGAAGATAATCGAGGTCAATCCGGAATCCACGCAGCTCACCGCGGCGGCGGATGTGGTCGTGACGGGTCCGGCCGGCGAAATGCTGCCGCGTATCGTCACGGCGCTGGCGCTTTCCCGAAAAAACTAATCGCGGCGGTGGGAACGTAGGCAAGTCATGGCGGACACATTGTACAACTGGTGGCTGGAGGTGGTTGCGGCGGCCGAAGCAATCGGGCTGGAGTGGCATGACCTGCTGGTGAGCCTGGCGATCATCGCCGGCGCGGTGCTCTTTGCCTTCCTGTTCAGCCGCGTCCTGTTCCGGCTGGTCCTGAGGATGGCCAGCGTCTTTCCTGGGGAGCTGGACGACCACCTGGTGTCCAACGCCAAGGGGCCGGTGACGGCGTACATCATCCTGCTGGGCGCGTACCTGGCCATCAAGATCCCGTTGGAGCTTCCGCATACGATCGACACCGTGGTGGACCGGGCGGCGGGCGTGGCAGCGATATGGATCGGCGCCTACATGATCAACGTGGTGGGGACCAGCGGCCTGACCTGGCTGCAGGAGTACCTGGGCAACACGCCGGCCGCCAACACCAGCAGCTGGGCGCTGCCGTTGGCGCGACGCAGCCTGCTGATCGTCGTGGCCGTGATGGCCGTCATGGTGTCGCTGGACGTGCTGGGTATCAACATCACGCCGCTGATCGCGGGACTGGGCATCGGCGGGCTGGCGGTGGCGCTGGCTATCCAGCCGACGCTGAGCAACCTGTTCGCGGGGACCTACGTCATCACCGAGGGCGTGGTCAACCCGGGGGACTACATTGACCTGGAGGGCGGGGTCAGCGGTTACGTGGTGGACGTGAACTGGCGGAGCACCCGCCTGCGCACCTGGGGCAACAACCTGGTGATCATCCCCAACTCGCGGTTCGCCGAGACCGTGATCACCAACTACAGCAAGCCCGACGAGCACGTGAACGTGTACCTGACCTGCGGAGTGGCCTACGAAAGCGACCTGGGTCGTGTGGAGCAGGTCGGTCAGGAGGTGATGGAGCGGGTGGTGGCCCAACACCCGGGGGCCGTGGTGGACTATGGCGCTTATTTCGGATACGAAAACTTCGGCGAGAGCAACGTGGACTTCTGGCTGTTCGTGCAGGCGAAGGACCGGCTGGCCAGCTTCGAGGTGCGCAGCGAACTGATCAAAGAGCTGCACGCACGGCTGACCGAGGAAGAGATCACCATCAACTATCCCGTGCGGACGCTGCACTTCCCGGACGGCTGGAACCCGCAGGATGGAGCGCAGCCGCCACCAAGGATCGCGGCAACGCACTCACCGGCGGTCGCGCGAGCACGGCAAGGACTACCCGAGGATGCGCCGGGCGGCGGGGACGGGCCGGACGTTTAAATGGGTGTCCGGTCCCACGGTTCAGCGGAGCCGGACGTCGCAATCGTCAGGCTAACGGGATAGGCCGTAGGCAGTTGCCTGTAGCTTCGCATCGCCGGTGGAGTTGAGGCGCTGGGTGATGCTGTCGATGAGGGTGCCCACGGCGGTCTCGCCCCAGAACCAGGTGTGGATGTCCGCCTCGCTGTCACCGGGGCGCTGGGCCATGCGGGCCTCGTAGCAGAAGGCCTTGAGGTCGTCGGCGCAGTAGCGCACAAACTGGGGCACGGACACATCAGCCGGGCGTTCGTCCATGTCGGCGGCGTCGCTCTCGGCGTAGGCTTCGAGGAAGCGGATGATGCCGCGGAAACGACGCTGGGGGATGCCGGTGACGCCGACGGCGGTGCGGCCGCGCTGTTCCTGCCAGCGCTCGTAGTAGCCGCGCAGGGCGGTGATCTCATCGGCGGCGTCCAGGGGCTTGACGGTGTCACCGTTGCTTGAAGCAGTCACCTCGGATGCCTGGGGCATGCCGATGGGTCCGGCGTCCTCGGGATAATCGGCCAGCACAGGGCCGGATTCGGCGTCCAGTGTCGCCAGGGCCGTGGCGAGGACCTGGTGCTGGAATTTGGGGTCGTCGGGTTTGCCCATGGTGTACCCGAAGTAGAAGGGCACCCACAGGGCGCGGGGCGGCTGGACGCGTTCGGCGTGTTCACGCACGAGGGCGATGGCTACGGTGGTGAGGCCGGCTTCCTCAAAGACCCGGGCAAGCACGCTCACGGCGTGAGTGCAGAGGGGTCAAGTGGGGGTCAGCAGCACCAGGTCGACGCCTTCGGATTTGAGGCGCTGAGCGACCTCGGGCCCGGTCTGCTCAGCGACGACGGTGCAGTCACGGAGGGCTCCCATGAACGAGTAGTGGTTGGGGGCGACGGAACCGATGACGCCGCGCTCGGCCAACTCGCGCACCCGGTCCATGGGGAAGGTGATGTTGATGTCCCGGTAGATGGCGGTGCGGTCAAAGCCGATGCTGAAGTGGCTCTGGACGATGTCGGCTGCATCGGAGTTACTGGGGATGACGCGGTAGGTGGACTCGCCGCCGGGATGGTCGCGGTTGAAGGGCTTGTCGTCGCGCAGGTGCAGGCCGGCGGTGGTGACGATAGCCGCCCTGCTCTGCGACAAGGGCTTCGAGAGTGGCGTCCAGGGCGTGCCTTCGGCTTCCATGCAGGGGAAGAACTGGAGCATCTGGCGCTGGACTTCGGACAGAACGGACAGGCGGGGCATTTCTACATCTCCTTACCCGAGCAATGACAACACCCGGTGGACAAAGTCATGGACCTTGGGACGCAGAATATCCAACTCGGCGTCCAACAGATCGTCGTGATAGAAGCAACGGTGGAACCTTTCGGCAAAAGCAAACCCATACTCTATTGAAGGGTCTCCATGCTCATCTGATAGTCGTTCCGCAGTGACCCTGAAAGAGTTGTGACTACCAAGGCGACGACCACGTTGCATGGCTACCGCCATCAAGGAGTGCGTTACGGCTCCCCAAAGTTTCTCCGATGCTTGCAGTTTGTCTCCGGACGCGAACTCCCGGTCCGACGCTTCAAGGAAAGCCAGAGCGGTCCTAGCGTGATCTCCCGTCAGCATGCCATGGCCAGCAAGCAGCGGACAAAGTCGCGGGCTTTGGCCCCGTCGTAAGCCAATTCTCGGTACTCCATGAAGTCCAACTCTGCATTCTCGCGAAGGGTTTCGGCGTAGATGTACCTCAAGGAGATCAAGTGGTCTCCGGCATCCTCGGCCAACCGTTCGATCGTGTTGCGCAAGGACAGGCGGTCGCCGTCGCAAGACCAGCCACGGTGGGCGGCCACCGCCATCACCGCATGGGTCGTTGCTCTCCAGAGTGTCGCAGAGGCCGACAAGTGCTGTCGCGTGGCGAACTGGCGGTCAGATTCCGCCAGCAGGTCCCACGCTTTGTCGGCGTGATCCGATGCCGTGATGGGGGTTGCTTCCGTAGCCATGGGCCGAGTCAGATGCAGGGGCGGATGACTGTTCGCCCCTGCCAAAAGCCTGCTAGTCGAACATGATGGCGCCGCGGCCGATTTCGCCGCGGTCGAGGTCGTCGTAGGCCTCGTTGATCTGGTCGAGGGTGTAGTGGCGGACCACCAGGTCGTCAAGGTTGAGCTTGCCGGACTGGTACAGGTCGACCATGACCGGCATGTCGGTGCGGGATCGGGCGGAGCCATAGTAGGAGCCGCGCAGGGTCTTCTCGTTGCGCACCAGATCGACGGCGTTGATGCCGGCCTCCTGGCCCCAGGGGGCGATGCCGACGACGGTGACGATGCCCCGCTTGGCGGCCATCTCGTAGGCGGCCTTGGTGGTGTCGCCGCTGCCGAAGACCTCGAAGGTGTAGTCGGCGCCGCGGCCGCCGGTGAGATCCCTGACCTGGCGGACGGGGTCCTGGTCGGCGGCGTTGACGGTGTGCGTGGCGCCGAAGCGCATGGCGAACTCGAGCTGCGCCTCGCGGATGTCCACGGCGATGATCTGGCCGGCGCTGGCCAGTGCGGCACCCATGATGACGTTGAGGCCCACGCCGCCGCAGCCGATGACGGCCACGGTGCTGCCAGCCTTGATCTCGGCGCTGTAGAGAGCCGCGCCGACACCGGTGGTTACGGAGCAGCCGATCATGGCGGCCTTGTCCATGGGCACCGGACTGGACACGGGCACGACGCCGGTCTCGGGCAGGACGGCGTACTCGGCGAAACAGGCCACCTTGCCCATGTGGTGGATGTCCTGGTCGCCGGCGTGGAGGCGGGTGGTGCCGTCCAGCAGGTTGGCGCCGGTGGCCGCGTGGAGGTCGCAGAGGTTGCTGTGGCCCTCGAGGCAGGAGCGGCAGCGTCCGCAGGCGGGGACGAAGGAGAGGATGACCTGGTCGCCCTCGGAGGCGAGCGTCACGCCCGGGCCGGTCTGGACGACGGTTCCGGCGCCCTCGTGTCCGAGCACGACGGGGATGGCGATGGGAGCGTCCCCGTGCATGAAGTGGCGGTCGCTGCGGCAGATGCCGGCGGAACCGACCTTCACCAGAACCTCGCCGGCCTTCGGCTCATCGAGGTCAACCTCGCAGATATCGAGAGGCTGACCAACTTCCCACAATACGGCAGCTTTAACCTTCAAAATGGGTCCCTCCTGAGGATTGACGGCGCGGATAGTCGCGGTTGTGCGGCGCCGGGTACAGATAGTCTCACCATTGTAGATTACAGCGGGGGATACGGCTAGGGTGGGCGAGATTTATGGGCCAGCCGTCGGGAGTTGGACGGTATCATGGCGGGGAAGATCCCGTTGCCACGGGATAGGGGAACCTCAGCAAGCGGAAGCTTTATGCAACGGGACGCTGACACGGTGACAGCAGACAGAGAAACGAGCCAGGTTATGCAGCGGGTTGTCGTGGTCGGGACAAGCTGTTCGGGCAAGACTACTCTCTCGCGGAAACTCGCACGGGTGCTGGGAACGCCCCACATCGAGTTGGATGGCATCCACTGGATGCCCGACTGGCAACTCCGACCCATGGATGAGGTCCGGCGGATGGCCGGCGAGTCTGCGGCGGGAGAGCGGTGGGTGATGGACGGCAACTACAGCGCCGTGCGCGACATCGTCTGGGGACGCGCGACCGCCGTGGTCTGGCTCAACTACCCGTTCCGAGTGGTGCTGTGGCGCTGCCTGCGCCGTACCATCACGCGGGCGATAACCCGGGAAGAGCTGTTCTCCGGGAACCGTGAGAGCTTCAGGATGTCGTTTCTCAGCCGGGACTCGATCATCCTGTGGGCGATCACCAGCCACCGAAGGGTGAGGCGGGAGTACCGGCGGATACTAAACGGAGCGGAGTTTCCTCACCTGCGGGTGATCGAGCTGCGGGGTTCTGCGGAGGCGGAGCAGTTGGTGGCGACCCTATCGAATCGGGTTTTCTAGATCCCAAAAATCCCAACAGGCTCAGGACGGAGGGAAATCAGCGCGCAAAGCGCGATGCACAAGCGCGATTCCGGCTGAATATCCCAAGTCAGTGTCAGGGTCCAGGCGGGAGCGAGATCCGAATCCTCTCACCCCTTACTGTTACGATAGCACGGCTTTCTAACGCCGGACCATGGCCGTCCATCACAGTGGCCATCAAGGCGATGCGCCGTTCCGCCGGTACGTCTGGCAATCTGATCAACCCCGCGTGGGGAAAATCGTGGCGGTAGATCAATTCACCGAAGTCAGTGTCTATCGTTATCAGGACACGTCCTTCCGACGCGGCAATTTCCAGCAAGGCCCGGTCGCCAGGGTCGGGCCCAAGGCTTTGCGATTCCTGGACGTCGTGCCCCTCTCCGCGGAGCCATTCAGCCAAACGTCGTCCGGCACAGCGGTCTACCAGGAACTTCATGCCCTAACTTTCAGCGACGGAAACCGCAGCCAGGGTATCCCCCGAAATTACCGCGTGGGCGTAGGCGGTACAGGCGCGGATATCGTCCAACTCAAGGTCGGGGTAGTCGTCCAGAATAGCCTCTGGCGAAACTCCTTGGGTGAGTAGACTCAGCACCATTTCCACCGATATCCGCATATCTCGGATAATCGGCTTTCCACCGAACACATCCGGTCTGGCGGTGATACGCGCAAGCAATTCGTCGTTAGCCGGCATGATTTTCCTTCAGACCGCAGTTTGAAGCCGCATCGGTTCTCACGGTCACGAGACAATTGTAGGCTAGCATAACCTTACGCCTCCATCATCTCCTGAACCCCCGGCAGCGTTGTGCTTGTGGATTACGCGGTCTGCACGCCGGCCGCCGCCTGCAGGCCCAACTCCTCAACCGATTGTTCGCGCATGAGGAACTTTTGGACCTTGCCGGTGACGGTCATGGGGAAGTCGTCGGTGAGCCTGACGTAGCGGGGCACCTTGTAGTGGGCGATCCTGCCCCGGCAGAAGTCCCGGATTGAGTCCTCGGTGGCGTCGGCGTCGGGCTTGAGGCGGACCCAGGCCATGACCTCCTCGCCGAAGCGCCGGTCGGGCACGCCGATGACCTGCACGTCGTCGATCTGCGGGTGGGTGTAGAGGAACTCCTCGATCTCGCGGGGGTAGATGTTCTCGCCGCCGCGGATGATCATGTCCTTGAGGCGGCCGGTGATCTTGTAGTAGCCGTCCGCGTCCACGGTGGCCAGGTCGCCGGTGTGGAGCCAGCCGTCGGCGTCGATGGCGCCGGCGGTGGCATCGGGCATGTTGTGGTAGCCCTGCATCACCATGCTGCTGCGGGTCTGGAGCTCGCCCTGCTCGCCCGGGCTGACCTCGATGCCGGTGTCAGCGTCGACCAGGCGGACCTCCACGTTGGGCAGCGCCTTGCCCACGGTGGAGACGCGACGCTCGATGCTGTCGTCGGCGAGGGTCTGGGTGATGACCGGCGAGGCCTCAGTGAGGCCGTAGGCGATGGTGATGCGCTCGGCGCCCATGCGGTCGATGACCTCGCGCATGACCTCGATGGGACAGGGGGAGCCGGCCATGATGCCGGTGCGCAGGGACTTCAGGTCGAACTGGGCAAAGTCGGGATGGCTCAATTGGGCGATGAACATGGTGGGCACGCCGTGGACGGCGGTGCAGCGCTCGTCGGATATGGCGGTGAGGGTCTGGAGCGGGTCGAAGTGCTCGGCGGGAATGACCATGGTGGAGCCGTGCACGACACAGTTGAGGGTGCCCATGACGCAGCCGAAGCAGTGGTAGAAGGGCACCGGGATGCAGAGCCGGTCCTGCTCGTCCATCTCCATGCAGTCTCCAACGTGGAGGGCGTTGGAGAGGATGTTGTGGTGGGTGAGGGTCGCACCCTTGGGATTGCCGGTGGTGCCCGAGGTGTACTGGATGTTGATGGGGTCGTCGGGACCGCACTGGGACTGGCGTGCGTGGAGGTCGGCGGGGCTCACCTGCTCGGCGCGGCTGGCGACGTCGGCCCAGCGCCACATGCCGTCAGGCTTCGGGGCGTCCGCTTCATCGTGGGGCGGGATGAAGATGAGATGACGAAGGTAGGGGAAGTTGGCGGAGTTCAACTGGCCGGGAGTCGCTTCGAGCAGCTCGGGGATGAGTTCGTTGACCATGCCAACGTAGTCGGAGCTGCGGAAGCGGCCGATGAGCACCAGGGCGGTGAGCTGGGACTGCTCCAGGAGGTAGGCCAGTTCGTGGGTGCGGTAGGCGGGGTTGACGTTGACCAGGACGGCGCCGATCTTGGCGGTGGCGAACTGGGTCAGGACCCACTCGGTGTAGTTGGTGGCCCAGATGCCCACGTGCTGGCCCTTCTCAATGCCGATGGACATCAAACCGCGGGAGACGCGCTCGACCTCGGCGTGAAATTCGCGGTAGGTGAACCGGTCGCCGGTGGCGGTATGGACGAGGGCTTCGCGGTCGGGGTAGCGCTCAGTCTGCTGGTCGAGGATGTCGCCGATGGGGAGGCGGGTGTCGATGGTTTGAGCCATGGGAGAACCTCCTGAAGAAGGTTTATCTTCACTTTTAACTCATCAGGGTGTGATTAACTTTCAACGGCGTTGGAATATGGGAGCATTCTACACGTTGACACTGCGGCAAGAACGCCGTGGATGACGGCGGCGTTCGCGATTGCTGTTGGTGCATGTTGCCCTCCGTATTAAAGGGTTCGGGAACTGTGCAAGGGTGACAGCTGCGGCGGATTTGCGCTGATCGGCGCACTGACGACGCGCGGTGGATTCCTGAGTGAAAGTGCTGGAATTTGCGTCGCAGGTTTTTGACACTATGGGCGGTAGGGGGTAGCATATTCATTCAGGATTTCTGTGTATAAAGCAGAGCCGGCGGCTGGTGAACGTGCAACCCGATTGCCCTCGCTGTGACCGATCGCCGCCGGACGGAATTTGGTTGATCTGACGCGCTGCAAGGCGGTCGGCGGGCCTTACCGCTGCGTTCCTTTGCCTCGTTTCCAGGGGGGAGATACCTTGACTAGCCCTACCGCCAACCGGCCCGATGCCAAGTCGCCGTTGTCCGGACCTGAAATCGTCCCCGATTTTGAGGCGGCGCTGACACGGCTATGCGCGACCGCGCGGCAGGGCCAGCGCGTCGACAGTCCCCTGTACAATCCCTCGGAAGAGTGGATTGTCGCGCGGATGCCGATCTTTCAGGACTTGCCGGAGCAGCAACGCTCGGAACTGCTCGCCGAGGCGGCGGCTTTAGAAGCCGAGGCGGCGGAGGCCAATGCGGCCGGGCGAGCGTCCAGCAAAGTCTGGCCGGAGACTGTGTTCCGGCTGGACAACGGCGGGTTGGCCTTTTTCAGCCAGTTGGGCGTGGTGCGCCGTCCCGACCTGACCCAGTATTTCGTGGAAGGGTTCACCCGTAACCGGGACGCGCTGGCGTTCTCCGAGGAAAACCAGCGACTGTTCACGGCGGTATTTCACCGAGTTTGCGAGAAGATGGAGGCCCACTTCGCCAGCCCGAACCCTGACATGGAAAAGGGCATCGTGCAGACCGACCGGCAGATTTGCGACGCGCCAGGTCGGTCGTTTCATGCGCGGCAACTGCTTTTCGGCACCCGCTACATGCAGGCGCCCTACATGTGGCGGCGACTGACTTTCGACCTGCCCCAGGACCAATGGCAGGAGCCGCCCGACATCCTGGAAGTTTCGGTCCCACACTGGATGGATGACCTGGAGCTGGACGAAGGGCTGAAGGCGCGGTTGCGGGAAGCTGGAATTACGCAGCTGGTGTTCAAAGCGCCGACGCGCGGTCTCTCGCTGCATTTCGGTTTTGACTACGTGGGCGAGCACAAGATGGGCCCGCTGTCCATCGCGATGCACCAGGTCAAGCAGAAGAATGGCCTGGCGGTGCAGGCGGCGTTGAGCATGGCGCGGGTGCGCAAACTGGACGGCGACGTCGCCAACACGGCGCTGGTCACCGTGGGACCGTCGCTGCACGGCAAGAGTACGCTGACCATCATGGTGGAGCTGGCCAACAGTGAGCTGGCCGGAGTGCTTAATCTGAACACCGACCCCGAGGAAGGGGTCTACCCGATGAACGACGACATCGTGCTGCTGCAACCGCTGGACGATCCCATTCCAAGCAATCGGAGCGGGCGGCGCGCCATGATTTCCCACGCCATCGACGGCACGGAGAACAACTTCTACGCCGTGCCCTTCGGCCTGACTCGGGATGACGACCCGATCACCTACGACACGCTGCGCGGAGCGCCGGGCGTCACCTCTCCCGACGAGACGCTGGAAAACGTTCCGGTACACGTGGACAGCCAGGAGCCCAACTACCTGGAAAACCCGGTTCGCAACATGCGGATGATCCTGTCGCGGCGCGGGTTGTTGCAGCGCAAGGGAGCCGCGGGGCTGATATCGCAAATCACCGGCGGGCGGCTGAGCGACTCGGTGCATGTGCCCATGGAAAACACGGACCGCGTGTTCTGGCAGGAGGTGATGCGGCAGAACACGGTGATCCCGCCCCTGCGCCGGCTGAGCCTGGAGCAGTACATCCGGGTGCTGATGTACGGCGAGGCGGTGCAGATGGGAGCGGCCATCGGCGCCATCGGGCGACCGTACGTGGAGTATTTCTCCGACCCGTTCATCATCGGTCTGGAAGACGAGAACGCCAACCTGCTGTACCACGTGCTGCAGCAGTTGGCCTGGGGCGGGATGCCGCAGGAATATTACGCCTTCAACACCGGCGGAGTGGGAGCTGACAGCAACGAGGAAGCGTCGGGTTCACGCTACCGCAAGATACCGCGCGAACTGACGATGATGCTGCAGGAAGCGCTGCTGCGGAACGCGGTCAAGTTCGAGTACGACGGCATGCTGCGCTCGGAAGTGGCGGTCGCGATCCTTGATGGCGAGGGGAACGAGGTCGTTGACCTGCGCCAGGAATGGTTGCCGGTCAACATCTACGGCGAAGATGACTACGCAGCGCGGGTGGTGGAGCTGATGCGGCGGCGCTATTACGGACGGGACCAGCAGGACAAGGCTGGAATCCTCCGCTACACCAAGGTGGTGAACACCATCCTGGACATCACCGATGCGCCTGCTCCGGCCAACGAGCGGGAATTGTCGTGGTTGCTGTCGTTTTACTGGTCGCTGGACCAGGCGTACGAGACGTTGCCGGAGACGGCGGCGCACCGCTCCGAAGGAATGCGACCGGTCGCGTACCAGTTGCGCGAGTTGCAACGGAAGCTCGGGAACGGGCTGGCGAGTGGGCTGTCGCTGGATGGCGCATCCGCGCGGAGCCTGTCGGAGCTGGGGCTGCAACCAGGGTAGGGTGCGCGCCGGCGCTCGGGTTGCTGCCCTTGGGCATCAAAGCGCCCATCGGCTCGAGCGAATCGCTTGATCGGCACGCCGGTATTGAACGTTGTTCACCGCAACGAAGGTGAAACCACCCAACATTGTCAGAGACTTACTCCAGTTAACCGGGACGATAGAAATGGCAGATAACAACATCCAGATACTTGGACCCGTTCCCACTCAATATGCTGACGTGCTGAGCGATGGCGCGCTGGAATTTGTTGCCGAGTTGCATCGGAACTTTGAGACCACGCGGCGGCGACTGATGCAGGCCCGCGTCCGTCGGCAGGCGGAGATCGACGCGGGGGCGACGCCGGACTTCCTGACGGAGACGCGCAGCGTTCGTGAGGGGGACTGGCGTGTGCAGCCGGCTCCGACGGACCTGACCAACCGGCGGGTGGAGATCACCGGGCCTTCGTCCAACCGACGCATGGTGATCAACGCGCTGAACTGCGGGGCGCAGGTCTACATGACCGATTTCGAGGATGCGCATTCTCCGGCGTGGCTGCCCACACTGGATGGCCAGGTGAACGTGCGCGACGCCTACCGCCGCACCATCAGCGACGAGGCGGCGGACGGACGGCAGTACCGTCTCAACGAGGACCTGGCCACGCTGTGCGTGCGGCCGCGCGGGTTGCACCTGATGGAGCGCCATGTGCTGGTGGACGGCGAGCCTGTGGCGGGAAGTTTCTTCGACTTTGGGCTGACGGTGTTCCATAACCACGTAGCGCAGCAGAGCCACGGCACCGGGCCCTACTATTACCTGCCCAAGTTGCAGTCGCACCTGGAGGCGCGTCTCTGGAACGATGCGTTCAGGTATGCGGAGGAACGGCTGGGCATCCCCCAGGGAACCATCAGCCCCACCGTACTGATCGAGCACATACTCGCAGCGTTCGAAATGGAGGAGATCCTTTACGAGCTGCGGGAACGGCCGGCGGGTTTGAACCTGGGCCGCTGGGACTACATCTTCAGCGTCATCAAGGTGTTCAACGGGCGCAGCGACATGGTGTTCCCGGACCGGGCCCAGGTGACGATGGCGACGCACTTCCTGACCTCGGCGGCACAATTGCTGGTCAACACCTGCCACCGGCGGGGCGCGCACGCGCTGGGCGGGATGTCGGCATTCATCCCGCGCCGGGACGATGCCGCGGCCAACGAGGCGGCCTTCGCGCAGGTGCGATCCGACAAGCAGCGGGAGGCCGACCAGGGCTTCGATGGGGCCTGGATCGCCCACCCCGGGTTGGTGGAGCCGGTGCTGGACGTGTTCCAGTCCGCGTTTGCAACGGACAATCAGCTCTCGGTCATACCAGAGGTGCGGATCGCACCGGACGACCTGCTGGCGGTGCCTGAGGGACAGATCACCGAAGCCGGCCTGCGGAACAACGTCAGCGTTGCGTTGCAATACATCGATGCCTGGACGCGGGGCAACGGCGCCGTCGCCATCTATGGGCTGATGGAGGATGCCGCCACCGCTGAGATCTCCCGCTCGCAACTATGGCAGTGGCTGAACCACGGTTCCGCACTGGACGACGGCCGTCCCATCACCGCAGAACTGTATCGCCAGGTGCGGGCACAGGAAGCGGCCGCGCTGGTGGAGCAGCGGGGGCAGGAAAATCCGGGCGCGCTGGACAAAGCCGTGGAGCTGCTGGACGAAATCGTGCTGTCGGATGACTTCGTTGAGTTCCTGACGCTTCCCGGCTACCGCTACCTGGATTAGGAGCAGGCGGTTAGAAAATGGCGACTATCGCCACGACCACCCAATCAGTAGATCCCTCCAGCGCGGAGGAGTTTGAGCTGGCCGGGCCGCTGTTGGTCAACATCAAGCCGCTCCTGGAGTCGGTTGCCGGAAAGCTCACGGACGATGAGATTGACCGATGGTTCGTAGGCTTCGCACGCGCGAACGAGGGGCGCGGGTTTTACCTGGAACTAACCGCTGACGGAGAGCTGGTGATCAACCCTATGGTGAACTTGCACGGCGGTATAGCCGAAGCGGAGGGGATTGGGAGCCTGTTGGTATGGTCGCGTGAACACGGTGGGCTCACACTCAGTTCACGCGCGATTGTCCGACTGCCTGACGGCACGCGCGTCGAGCCGGACCTGTCCTGGCTGTCACCGGAGCAAGTGGCGGGGTTCGGTCCCGTGTTGCCCCGCACCGTCACCGTCTGCCCGGCTTTCATGGGCGAAATAATGTCCGAGACCGACCGGCTGCCGCCGCTGCAGCGCAAGATGGAGCGGTACATGGCCAACGGGGCGCAGCTGGGTTGGCTGATCGATCCGTATCATCGGCGGGTGTACGTGTATCGCCCGGGCGTCGATGTTGAGATTCTGGAAGATACGGAGACTGTCAGCGGCGAACCGGTGATGGCCGGGTTTGTTTTCGAGGTGCGGCAGCGGATCTTCGCGTTGTATGAAACGGCGGAAGGGTGATGCGGTCGGCCGGTGATGAAGATCCACCTGGTTGACGGTACTTTCGAGCTTTTCCGCGCTCACTACTCTCCGCGGCCCGGGCGCACCACCCCCGACGGTAGGGACATCAAGGCGACGCACGGGTTGGCGCAGTCCCTGATCGCTCTGCTGGGCCAGCCTGATGTCACGCACATCGCGGTTGCCTTCGATAGCGTGATCCGGTCCTTCCGCAACGATATGTTCGACGGCTACAAGACCGGCGATGGCGTGGAGCCGGATCTGCTAGCGCAATTCCCGCTGGCCGAGCAGATCACCGCCGCGTTGGGAATCACGGTCTGGCCCATGGAAGAGTTTGAGGCGGACGATGCCATCGCGGCCGCTGCGGTGCGCTTCGCCGCAATCCCCGAGGTGGAGCAGGTGGTCATGTGCTCGCCGGATAAGGATATGTCGCAGGTGGTGTCGGGTGATCGGGTGGTGATGCTGGACCGGCGCAAGGGCGAAATCATCAACGAGGCCGGTGTGGTCGACAAGTTTGGCGTGCCGCCGTCGGCCATCGCGGACTACCTGGCGTTGGTGGGCGACGCGGCTGACGGAATACCGGGCATACCTCGCTGGGGCGCACGATCCACCGCCACGGTGCTGTCCCGATACGGTCGCATCGAAGACATCCCCGCGGACATGGCTGATTGGGACGTCAAGGTGCGCGGGGCCGGCAACCTGATGGCGGCGCTGACCGAGCAATGGGACGACGCCTTCCTGTATCGCACGCTGGCCACCCTGAGGCTGGACGTTCCCCTGGACGAAACCGAGCCGGAGCAGGTCAGGTGGACCGGCGTGCGTCGTCCCGCCCTGGATGAATTGTGTGGGTCGCTGGGGCTGGAATCCCTGCTGGAGCGACTGCCAACTCCCCCAGCCTAGCCATCCCGAAACGCTAACCGACCGAAGGGTCGACTGGCGTCGTATCCGGTTTGCGCCGTCGATTTTCGCTCCAACGGCGATAACCGACGCTCGCGACGCCGGCGGACAGAAGGAGCACCGCGCCCAGCACCGAGGTCAGGGCGACGCGCATGGTGGCGTCGAACCAGAAACCGGCGGGGAAGAGGATGAGCAGGTAGTCGGTGCGCGGGTCCAGCATCCACAGGTCGTTGGCGAAGCTGAGGCGGTGGAAGAGCAGGAAGAGTTGCTCGAAGCTGGCGACCGCCGCCAAGCCGACCAGGAAAACTGCGATCAGGGTTACGGAGCCTCCCCAGACGGCCAGACGGGCCGCGCGGACGGGCCACGTTCCTCGTTCCGTGGCGATCGCGATGGCGACGGTACCGAGTATCCACAGCGCCGAGCCCAGGGCCACCCAGTAGGTGCCGCGCACCAGGCGCTTGACGTCGTACATATGGGCCACCTCGCGCTGGTTGAAAACCTCCTGCTCGATACCGTAGATGGGCGCGCGAACCGCCAGGGGTTCGGTGGACGTGTTGAAGTAGCGGCGCAACTCGGCGCCGATGGCTATCAGGTCAGGATCGGAGATGCCGGAGCGCTGTGCGGTGTGATAGCGCTGGAAGCCGTTGCTGTATAGACCGGGATCGTTGACGGCCCAGGTCACCGAACCGGCGACGAAGAAGAGGAGCGCGGCGGGGATGGCAAGAGCCCGCGCAACAGTCGAGATGATGTCGACGGGCCGGCGACTACACATCGGCCGGGCGCTGGCGATGGTGGAATAGCTCTGCCAGCGGGATGGCCAGGCCGGGCAGCAGGGGAGTAGTCAGGGTGTCGGTAGCGTTCAAGAGGTCGTGTTGGACGTAATCGCCATCGCGCAGTTCGAGCAGCAGGGCCGTGTCGTTTACGGGATCGAAGATCCAGTACTCGGAGACGCCGGCCTCAGCATAGAGTTGCCGTTTACGGACGAGGTCGCGGCTGCGGTCGGAAGATAGGACTTCTACCGCAATGTCCGGCACACCCTCAAAATAACCTCCACTTATCCGGTACGGATTGCCGGCAAGGATGATGGCCAGGTCGGGCGCCAGGACGCGGCGCGGATCCCTGGACAAAATGACCACCATGTCCGGGTACACTTCGGCGGGTGGTTCGCCAAAACTTTGGATATAGTTCGCGATATGCCAACCCAGCCAATAGAGCAAAAATTGGTGTAGCGGTCGGGGTCGAGGCATGATGTAAAGTTCTCCGTCGTCCAGTTCCATTTTGTTCCGTTCTTCCGTGTCGGGAAGGTCCAGGAACTCGGCGACGGACATGCGGGTTCCGGTAATGATGGGTTTCGTTGCCATGGCAAGCCTCCGGTGGCGGGCTGCGACCGATTAAAGGTTACCTGAAGGCTGGGTGAGTTATCAAACGGATGGTCAGGGACGCCGGATAGGAGGCTGGGATATACTGACCGCATGATGCAGAACGATGTTACGACAGCAACCAATTCGCCGATACCCGAAGAGCGCATGGGGGAGTTCCAGTCCCTGGTCGATGTCGTGGCGCGGCTGCGCGGGCCGGGAGGTTGCCCGTGGGACGCTGAGCAGACCCACGAGTCCCTGAAGCGGAACCTGCTGGAAGAGTGCTACGAAACCCTGGAGGCCATCGACGCCGGCGAGCCTATGGAGTTGGCTGAGGAGCTGGGAGACATCCTGGTGCAGGTGGCGTTTCACGCCGATATCGCCCATCAGGCAGGACAGTTCGACATCGCCGACGTGCTGACGGCGATCAACCGGAAGCTGATCCGGCGGCATCCCCACGTGTTCGCCGACGGCAGCGCGTCCGACGCGAGGCAGGTGGAACGCAACTGGGAGCAACTGAAGGCGGAAGAAAGGCGGGAAGCGGGCAAACCGGAGCCCTCGGCGATGGACAGCGTGCCGGCGGCGCTGCCGGCGCTGACCGCGGCCCAACTGATGCAGGACCGGGCGGCGCGCTTCGGGTTCGACTGGGACGATGTGGGCGGTGTGCTGGACAAGCTGGTCGAAGAGATTGGAGAGTTCCGAGCGGCCGGGACGCCGGACGAGAAAATGGACGAGTTCGGGGACATCCTGTTCGCGCTGGTGAACCTGGCGCGCTGGTCCAGCATCCATGCGGAGGATGCATTGCGCCAGGCCAACGGCAAGTTCCGGAGCCGCTACCAGGCCATGGAACGGCTGGCCTCGGCGCGCGATCTGGACTTCGCCACGCTGCCGCTGGACGACAAGGAATCGCTTTGGCAGGAAGCGAAGGCGGCGGAGGCGTAGAGGCCGCGGGTCAGTCGTCGCCGGTGTGGGTCAGGCCGTATCCCAGGAACCCGGGTTCCAGCATATAGATTCCGCCCGAAGCCATTGCGGCCAGGCCGGACAGTGCGCGCCACTGGGCAGAGGACCCGCGGAAGGGGCTCAATCGCTCCATGAACGGACGCTTGGGGCGGAACCTGCGGATCCTGCGACGGGCTCCGCTCTGTCGCATGGCCTCGGCCACGGCGTCTTCGAAATTGCCCGTGCGGTCGATGAGGCGGCGCTCGTGCGCGGAAGGGGCGGTGAAGAGTTCTCCGGTGGCCAGCTCGGTTGTCTCTTCGGTGGTCAGGTTGCGGCTGTCGGATACGACGGACACGAACAGGGAATAGATCTGGTCAATCAGTCCCTCGAACTTTCCGGCCTCTTCATCGGTGGGGTGACGCCAGAAACCGGACATGTCCTTCAGATGCCCGCCCTTGAAGATGGAGATTTCGACGCCGACCTTTTGCAGCAGTTGCTCCACGATGGGCCGCATGTAGATCACTCCGATGGAGCCCACCAGGGCGGCGCGGGACGCCATGATGGTTCCGGCGCCGCAGGCGATGTAGTAGCCGCCCGACGCGCCCAGGCCGCGAATGTAGGCCACCACGGGCTTGCGCTGGGCCACGCGGCGGACGTTCTCGTAGAGCAGATCGCTGGCGGTTGCGGACCCGCCGGGAGAGTCGATGTCCAGCACCAGTGCGCCGATCTTGCGGTTGTTGGCAACGCGCTCCAGGATGCGGGAGTAATCGGGTTCCTTGATGGCGGCGCCGATAACGCCGTGCATTTCGACGACGGCGATGCCGGGGCGGCGTTTGAAGAGGGGCATGATGGTAAACCTGCGGTGTTTATTCGGGAGATGAGTCGATTATACACGGGGGTGTTGCAGGCGCTGCGGGTCGGTTTGACAGTTGCCGGAGCGGAGGGCTAGCATCGAAATGGTGCTCAACCCAACGGGGAAATATCATGCCTGTTACGAAGATAAAACTCGAGAATTTCACCGCCTTCAAGGACCTGGAGGTGGAGTTCTCGCCCGGGATCAATGCGCTGGTCGGTGCGAACGGGACGGGGAAGACGCACCTGATGAAGGCTTGTTACGCGGCGTGTGACACTGCTCAAACGCCGGAAAACTTTGCGTTGAAAGTGGTTAACGTGTTTCTTCCTACCGGGCGTGCTAGAGGCAGATTAGTGCATCGAGGATCTGCGACTGAAACACAAGTGGGCAAGTTAGAGGTCTTTACGGACGTGTCGAGTTTGCACGCTGGCTTCTCCGCTGACGGAGGAATCATTTGGTCCGACAAAACGGATCAACGGTTTGCCCCTCCCATACACGCTGCCTACATACCGGCTAAGGATATGTTGGCAAACGCACCCGGCTTTCAATCTTTGTACGAAACACGAGAAATCCACTTTGAGGAGGTATACCGGGACATCCTGCTACGTGCATACCTCCCTGTACTACGCCGGCCCGTCGACCAAGTTCACGAACAGATGCAAGATTCACTTGAAAAAAGGCTTGGCGGGAAAGTCGTAGTTGTCGGTGAGGAGTTCTTCCTCCGCGACGAGCGAGGTGATACCGTATTTAGCCTAGTGGCCGAAGGATTTCGCAAACTCGGGTTGCTGTGGCTGCTGATCCGGAACGGCACTTTGCGGGATGGCTCCGTGCTGTTCTGGGACGAACCCGAGGCCAACCTGAACCCCAAGATGTTCCGCGTGGTGATCGAAGTGCTGCTGGAATTGCAGCGGGCGGGAGTGCAGATATTCTTCGCGACGCACGACTACGTGATCCTGAAGGAGCTTGACCTGCAGATGACGGAGGAGGACGCCGTGGCCTTCCACTCGCTGCACAGGGACGAGACGGGCGAGATCGCCTGCCGCACCACCGGGCACTATCTGGACATCCGGCCAAACGCGATTGATGAGGCGTTCACCGACCTGTATGACCGTCAGATCGAGCGCAGCTTTGGGAGTAGGCTGGGATGATCGTCTTCACCGAAGGAAACTTGGAAATCACCATCAATCACGAAATAACCGCGCGTAAATTCGATGACCCAAGTCATGGGTTGAGCCACTGCATGAGGGCGGTGGATTTCGTTGTTGAACTTGATGATTGCTACCAATTCATAGAAATCAAAGACCCGCAAAATCCTGGAGCTCCAACCGGCACCGATATCCAATATGCTCAAACCCTTCTCAGCGGCGGCCTGGCCGATGATCTCAAGTACAAATACAGGGACTCATTTCTGTACGAGTGGGCGTCGGGGCGAGCGGAAAAGCCTGTGGACTACCTAGTGCTGGTTGCCTTGGACTTGTTGTCCGAGCCTGAATTGTCTATCGCGAACGACATGCTGGAACGTAACCTTCCGCTACACGGGCCAGGGTCTCAACCCTGGGTTCGTCTACTGGTGAGGAGTTGCGGCGTTTTCAACATCGCCTCTTGGAACCGCACCTTTCCCGACTACCCGGTACAACGGCTGGCCTAGCGGCTGTTTGCCGTCGGTTGCGCGCTGGGTTATTCTGGCCGCATCAACCGCGCCAAGGAGTTCAGACATGCAATTCGGCCTGTTCATGATGCCCCTGCATCCGCCGCACCGTTCCTACGCCGATTCCTACGACCGTGACCTTGACCTGCTGCAGGAGGCCGACCGGCTGGGATTCCACGAGGCCTGGATCGGGGAGCACCTCACCGAACGGTGGGAGAACGCCCCGTTCCCCGACCTGTTGATCGCCAAGGCTTCTGCTTTGACGGAGAACATCCGGCTGGCAACAGGCGTCACGCTGCTGCCGATCCATAACCCCATCGAGCTGGCGCACCGGATCGCCATGCTGGACCACCTGACGCGGGGGCGGCTGTACTGGGGCATCGGGCACCGGGCGATCCCCACCGACCTGCAGCTGTTCGGCATGGACCCCAGCCAGGGCGACGACGTGCGGCGCCGTGCGGCCGAAGTGCTGGATGTCGTGCTGAGCCTGTGGGCGTCAGAGGGGCAGTTCTCGTACCACGGCGAGTTCTTCGACATCGAAGCGCCGGAGCTGGACCCGGTGTTGGAACGCGGACTGCACATGAAGCCGCTGCAGCAGCCACACCCACCCATCGGCGTGGCCGCCACGTCCATTGGGAGCAGCAGCATCCGGGTGGCCGGACGCGAGGGTTACATCCCCATGAGCAGCAGCAACCTGGCTCCGCAGTATTTGGCGGATCACTGGACCACGGTGGAGGATGCCGCGGCAGAGGCGGGTCGTGAGGCGCACCGTTCCGACTGGCGCATCGGGCGGGACGTGTTCGTGGCGGAGACCGGCGAGGAGGCGCGCGAGCGCGCCCACGCGGTGCTGGGGCGAAACTACCTGCAGCACCAGTTGCCCAACCGGCTGGGTTCGGGCCTGATCCAGGCCACCAAGATCGACCCGAACATGGGTGACGATGAACTGACCGTCGACTACATGATGGAAAACATCTGGATCGTGGGCGATCCGGACGAGTGCGCCCAGAAGATCCGGCAGCTTTACGACGGCGTGGGCGGCTTCGGGCACCTGTTGTGTATCACCCAGGACCCGGACGATCACCAGTGGGAGATGGACTGCCTGCGCCTAATCGCCGAGGAGGTGGCGCCCCGAGTGAGCGATCTGACGGGAGAACCGGCGTAACGGCCTGAGAGGCAACCGCCGGGAAAGAATGGGGGCGACCTGAATGGTCGCCCCTGCTGTTGCGATCAGAGTGGTTGATCTTGGTATGCCGGATCATGGCTACGGACGATGGTGACCCCCATCCGCTCCGCAACCGCGTTTACGTCATCCGGCCATGGACTGTTGGTGACTACAAACGCTTGGGTCTGTACGCCGAACACACTCGCAATGATGGCTGAGCGGCGGGCCGCGTTCTCCAGGTCGTTGCGGTTGAACGTTATTGATACTTCGACCACTGCCCATCGGCGTTCGCCGTCGTAGGCAAATGTGTCGTGGGCGATGATGTCCACATTTCGACCGTCGAGGTATTCCTGGCGACTGATCGCTCCGTCCCGGCGGACCTGTGCCAGTTGGCGATTTATTGGCTCTCGGTCAAGAGGTTGCGCGTAACCGAAGTGGTCCGACAGGAGCTCGTCTATCTTTTCGATGCAACGTTTTTCGTAAGTTTCTCCCCTGAAGCGCCCTAAAGAACCCTCCATCCTTCGGACAATAGAATCAGCGCTTTCGTCGATGCGAGTATTGACCCCGTCAATGCGAGTGTTGGTCTCGTCGATGCGGGCGTTCACTGCTCGAAACTGCTCGCGCGTTTCTTCCTTGAAACTACCGAGGTCCTCGCGGAGTTCGTCGACCTGCCCGGCGACACCATCCACCCGCTCGGTCAGTTCCCGCACCTGCACCGGCAGGGACAGGAAGTCCTCAGTGAGCAGAGCGCGCAACACCGGTTGCCGCACCTCGGGGTGCGCGGAGATGAAATCGAGGATCTGCCGCAGCGGGTGCTCGGGTGGCAGGTCGAGGTCGAGGATTGGCGCCGTCACTTGAGCTTACCTGATGGGAGAATGGCTCTGTCGAGCGCTTATTCAGGTTAGCACACAATTCGCTGATCGCCCGGATCCGCGGGTTCCCTACTTGAACGCAGGGAAAACGTGCTTGCCGAACATCTCGATGGATTCCATGACCTTGTCGTGGGCGACGGTCTCGGTGGCCATGAGGAACTGGAGCTGGTCGACGCCCGTGGCCTCGTGGAGTTTCGCGGCCTGGATGCAGCTGTCAGGGTCGCCGGCGACGATGACGCCGCGCTCGGCCAGGGTATCGGCGTCGAACTCCTCCCAGATTTTTTGGGCGAGGGCAGTGCCGCCGGACAGGTCAACGCCACCGTCAGCAGATTCGCCATCGGCGGACACGTCGACGTAGCGGGAGAAGTTCTGCTGCAGGTGCTCAGGGATGCCGCCCCACTGGTCGAGCAGGCGAGAGTAGACGTCCTTCTGGTCCTGGACGTAGGGACGGCCGGGTCCGAAGAAGGTCTTCAACGAGTCGGCGCAGAGCTGGCGGGTGCCGGAGTTGTCGGGTCCGCAGAGGCCGAAGACCGAGCTGAGCCACTGGTTGTTGACGAACTGGCCCACGGGCTGGGCATCCTTGATGTTCTCCCTGTAGGCGGCGATGTGCGGCTCCAGGACGGAAGGAGCGCTGACGCCCAGGGCCATGACGCCGATGCCGCGCTGGGCGGCCAACTCGTAGGTGGCCGGCTGAAGGGCGGCGACCCAGATGGGCGGATGGGGCTGCTGGTAGGGCTTGGGCAGGACCTGACGCGGAGGCACGTTCCAGTATTTGCCCTCCCACTCGAAGTAGTCGGCATCCCAGATCTGGGGGATCATCCTGAGCGATTCCTCCCACATCTCGCGGGTTTCGCGTGGATCGATGCCCATGCCGGTCTGCTCGTAGGCGGCGCTGCGGCCTGTGCCCATGTCGACTCGCCCGTTGGTGAGGTGGTCGACCATGGCGACGCGCTCGGCGACGCGTACCGGATGGTGGTAGGGCAGGATGACGACGCCGAACCCGAGGCGGATGCGCTTGGTCAGGCGGCTGAGGGCGCCGAAGATTACCTCGGGGCAGGGCGACATGCTGAAAGTGGTGAGGAAGTGGTGCTCCACGAACCAGACATAATCGAAGCCCATCTCGTCGGCCAGGCAGACCTGCTCGATGGTTTCCTCGATGACGGCGTGGTCGTCCAGTTCCGGACGCTGCATTTCGTAGGCCAGGCCGAATTTCATGATGGGTTGCTCCCTTGGTGACGAGTGTTGGCGAGATTGTACCGCCGCCCCGTAGGGTGGGCAATGTTAGAATCACTGGGTTGCCGTTGCTCCCATAACTTCAGGAGATTTTCGTGATGCGCTTTTTCCCCTCTTTCGCCTCCCTGCTTATGCTGGTCCTGGCAGCAGCGCTGTTTACGGTTGCTTGCGGTGGGCCGAGCTCGGATCTGCCGGCTCCACCGGCTCCGCCGGCCGTGCCCGACACGTCCGCGCCGGCCCTGCCCACGGAGACCAGGGCTCCGGTGGCGGCGGAAACGGTCGCGCCAACCATTGCACCCACCGTCGCTCCGACGATTGCGAGCCCGTCAACCGCAACCACCGAGCCGGAGTCGGCTACGGTGGCGCCCCTGGCACACCCCATGTCAGAACCCGTTGCAACGGACGGCGCCACGGTGTTCACGCTGGCCGACGGTACGATCGCCCGCTACAAGGTGGAGGAGGTACTGGCCAACACCGGCTTCAAGATCGCCACGGGCGAAACCTTGGATGTGGCAGGCAGCATTGCATTCGATGCTGATGGAAAGGTGATCGCGGACAGCAGCCGCATCGCAGTGCAGGCAGCGACGCTGCGCACGGACAGCAACCGGCGGGACGGCTACGTGCGCAACCGAACCCTGCTCACGGACACCTGGCCGGAGGTGGTGTTCGTCCCTACTGCGGTGGATGGTCTGCCGGCGCCTGTATCGGATGCGACCGGCTCCGTGGAGTTCACCATCACGGGGGACCTGACGGTGCGCGACCAGACCCGCGAGGTTACGTGGGATGCCATGGCTGAGTTCGCCGGAGATGGGACGGCCACGGGGTTCGCCAGCGTGATGTTCACCTTCGAGGACTTCGGAATGGACAAGCCCAGGGTGGCGATAGTGGTAAGCGTGGAGGACGAAATCCTGCTGGAACTGGACTTCTTCGGGACGATCACGGGGCCGTAATCAACACAATGTTCCGCTGCACCGGCGAGGATGCGTAGGGACCGTCTTCGCTCATGAAGGCGTCGATTTCGGAGCGGACGCCGAACTCGGGCAGGTAGATACCCGGCTCGATGGAGAACCCGATGCCGGGGATGATGCGGCGGGTGTCGTGGGTCTCGAAATTGTCCAGGTTGACGCCCTCGCCATGGACGGTGTGGTAGATGCTGTGGCCCAGGCGGTGGGTGAAGTAGTCGCCGAAGCCGTTATCAGCAATGTAGCTGCGGGCCACGTCGTCGGCCTGCCAGCCCTGTATTGAGTCGCCGCGGGAAAAGGAAGCCTGCAGGAAGGACAGGGCGGCGTCGCGAGCGCCGAGGACGATGTCGAAGATCTGACGGTGGTGGTCGGCGGGGTTGTCTCCCACGTAGGCGGTCCAGGTGATGTCGGCGTAGACGCTGCCGGGGGTGTCCTCGCGGGCCCACAGGTCGATGAGTATCCAGTCGCCGCGGGCGATGACGCTGCTACCCTCGGGCGCGGGCTCGTAGTGAGGGTCGGAGCAGTGGGCGTTGGTGGAGACGATAGGGCCGTCGGCGGTCACCAGGCCCTCCTCGCGGAAGCGGGCGCGGATGAACTCGGCGATCTCGAACTCGGTGGGGCCGTCGGCGAGGCGCTGTCCGATGCGGGAGAAAGCCTCGTTGACGATACGGGCCAACTTCTCGGCGGCGCGCCGGTGTCCGGCCAGCTGGTCTGGTGACCAGCGCTGGGTGGCGTACTGCATCAGGTCGGCGGAGGAAACGACTTCGGCGCCCATGCTCTGAACCAGCTCTACGGTCCCAGCGTCGACGCGCGAGACGCGAGGCAGACCGTTGCGGGGGGAGTATTCCATGGCGACGCGTCCGTAACCGGACAGGGTGTCCTGCAGGGCGCTTTCCAGGGTCGTCCGGCTGCTGTACACCACCTGCTCCAGGCCGGCTCCAGCAGCGGTGTCCGTAAACTTGCCGGCGTCGACATGATGGGTCAGCAGGCGGGGGGAGCCGCTCGCGGGCACGAACAGGAAGACGGGACGGGTGACATGGCCGGACGGCTGGGCTACCTGGGCCAGGACCGGGTTGCAGCCGAGGTAATCGTAGATCAGCCAGCCCGGGAGGTCTTCCGCTTGCAGGTACTCTCGGGCGTCGTCAAGCATCCTGGCGTTGGCCATGCGGGGTCTCCTTGGAAAGCGAATATGGGTGCGCGGCGGTTGGGGTCTGGGCGTTGCCTGATCCTAACCCGACTTTGCGCGGTTGTCACGAATCAGAGGAACAGCAGAGAGGCGATACCGTCTGCCTGGAGAGGCGCCCGTATTCCGACCTTGAGCCGGAATGCAGGACGATGCCAGGATGAGGGAGTGAAAGGTCCGGACGGGTCAGGCGTAATTGTGGTGAATGCCGCCGTCTACGATGATGTTGGCGCCGGTGAGGTAGGATGCCTGGGACGAGGCGATCATGCAGACTATATCGCCGATCTCCTTGGGTGTGCCCAGGCGTTTCATGGGGGCTTCGGCAACGATCTCCTCGAGATTGGCGCCGGCGCACTCCTGCCCATTTCCTTCGCCGTCGGACGTTTCGTGTTCCTGAGTACCCTTGGGATCCTCGATCTCCTCGCTATGGACGCCGGCGTAGATCACGTTGTTGACGGTGATGTTGTTCGGGGCCAGTTCGGACGCCAGGCCCTTGAAATATGCCAGCACCGGGGCGAGGCTGAGTGACGACAGCGTGTTGTGAGGGGACACTTCCATGGCCGAGAACGGGACCAAATTGATGATGCGGCCCATACCGTAGCGCTTCATGTGGGGCAGGACCTCACGGGTCAGGTGGACGGCTGACATGAAGTTGCGGGCCAGGGCGGGCTCGATGTGCTCGTCCTCGAGTTCGCTGGCCGTCAGGTTGCCCTGGTCCTGTACGGTGGTGACCATGACGCCGATGTTGCCCTGGCGGTGCAGGGTCTCGCGCACCAGCCGGTGGATGTCCTGCTCCCGGTCGAGGTCGGCGATTACGGCGCGGAAGCGGTCCTGGGGGACGTGCTTTCGGGCGATTTCCATCTCGACGTGGCGCATACGGTAATTGTCGGGCGCGGTCAACGAGAGGATGGCCCCTTCTTTAGCCAACGCGGTGGCGGTTGCAGTTGCGATCGCAAGATGCGAATCGACCACCAGGGCAACCGTATCCTGGAGTCCGAAGTCCATAAGACTGCCTCCCTACCCTCACAAATCGCCGGTATCTAAATGACGCCGGCGGTGCCCATCTGGTCGATATCGGATTCTGAGTATCCCAGGTCGCTGAGTATCTGGCGGTTGTGTTCGCCCAGCAACGGGGGATGCTTTTCCAGTTCGCCAGGGGTCTCGGAGAATTTGATGGGCAATCCGGTCTGTTGGATCGTGCCAAGGGTTGGGTGGGGCATTTCCAGGAGCATTTCCCGGTGCAGAACCTGTGGGTCGTTGAAGACGTCCTTCAGGTCGTTGATGGGACCGGCGGGGACGCTGACCGCCTGCAGGTCGGCAACCCAATCGTCGGCGTCCTTGTTCTGGAAATGCTTCTCCAGCAACTGGATCAGTTCAGAACGGTGGTTGACCCGGTCTCCATTGGTGGCGTAGTCGGCCCGGTCCTTGAGGTCCATGCGATCGATGCCCTGGCAGAACCGCTCCCAGAGGCGCTCGGAACCCACCGCCACGTTGAAGAACTTGCCGTCCCCGCCCCTGAAGCCCTGGTAGGGAACGAGTGTCGGGTGGGCCGCCCCCAGCCTTTGGGGAGCGTTGCCCGTGGCGAAATAGTAGCCGGCCTGGTAGGTCATCCACGCGACCTGGGCGTCGAGCATGGAGAGATCGATGTACTGGCCTTCGCCCGTGCCGCTGGGAGAGTTGCGATGGAAGAGGGCGGCCATGACGGCGAAGGCGGCCCACATTCCGGCGCCGATGTCGCTCACGGCGATGCCGACCTTCTGGGGGTCGCCGCCGAGGTCGCCGGTGATGCTCATCAGACCGCTCACGCCCTGCATGATCTGGTCGTAGGCCGGCCGGTCGCGGTAGGGCCCGCTGGCGCCGAAACCGGAGATGGAGCAGTAGACGATTGCGGGATTGATCTTCTTCACGTCCTCGTAACTGAGGTTGAAGTTGGTCATCACGTCGGGGGTGAAGTTTTCGACGATCACGTCGGCGTCGGCGGCCAGCTTCAGGAAGATCTGCTGGGCCTTCTCGTCGCGCAGATTCAGGGTGAGGCTGCGCTTGTTGCGATTGACCGACAGGAAGTAGGCGGATTCCTCGCCGATGAACGGGGGTCCCCAGCCGCGGGTGTCGTCGCCGGCGCCGGGTCGTTCGATCTTGATGACGTCGGCCCCGTAGTCCCCGAGCATAGTGGCGCAGAATGGTCCGGCCAGCGCGCGGGTCAGGTCCAGTACCTTGATGCCTTCCAGGGGTCGCATTTCCGGCTATTCCTCCAGGGCGAACGGGCCGGGCGTGAACCGGCGGTCACCGCAGTCGTTGGCGTTCAGGCTCGGCAATTATAGCGCACACTTCGCAATATTTTTATAAAAGATACACGAATGTTATGTTATCCGTGCCGTTCCCAGCGAAAAAGTATGTGCGGCAGGCGTTGGATCCTGCCATGGTCCGCAACGCGGTCTCGGTATATAACGAGCCGGGTTGCAACGGGATTGCTGCGCAGGCTGCGTACGTACATGAATCAGGGAGCGTGGCAAATTGGCAGCGGTTGCGCGCATGCTGGTCAAGCGTCCATTTACGCGATTCTAACACAACCAGCAGCGCGCCAGCGTCAACCCCGCATGAATTTCGGGCGTCGGCACGTCCGTATGGTAAGATGGCGCCAACACGCTAATGCCACCTTTTCACTCCACATTGCGAGGTGAACCATGACCACCACTCAGCAATCCGCCGCTACCAACGGCTACAGCGTAATCGGAAGCCGACCCATCCGGCATGACGGCACTGACAAAGTCACGGGCCGGGCGCAATACGGCGCGGATATCTCGCTGCCGGGGATGCTCTTCGGCAAGGTGCTGCGGAGCCCGCACGCCCACGCACGAATCAAGAGCATCGACACCAGCAAGGCCGAGGCCATGCCCGGCGTCCACGCGGTGGTGACGGCCGCAGACCTGCCGCAGGCGGGTGGACGACTGCTCGACCTGGGCGAGGGGGCGATGATCAACCCCAAGTTCCTGAGCAACAACTGCCTGGCGGCGGAGAAAGCCCTGTACAAGGGTCACGCCATCGCGGCGGTGGCCGCGGACAGCGCCCACGAGGCCGAACTGGCCCTGGCGCTGATTGAAGTCGACTACGAGGTGTTGGAGCCGGTGACCGACGTGCTGGAGGCCATGCGTGACGACGCGCCGCTGGTTCACGAGCGCTTGGCCAACGTGAACGATCCTAATATCCGCCCCGGCGGTCTGCTGGGTGCAGATGACGCCGGCAAGGTTGGCAACGTGCCCAACCGTTACTTCTACGAACTGGGTGACATCGAGGCCGGCTTCGCCGCCGCCGACCTGGTGGTGGAGCGCGAGTTCCGCACCAAGGCGGTTCACCAGGGCTACATCGAGCCCCACGCCGCCACGGCGCTGTGGAACGCCGACGACTCGCTGCACATCTGGTGCAGCAGCCAGGGGCACTTCAACGTGCGCGACCAGACCTCCACCATCCTGGGGATGCCGGTATCCAAGGTGCTGGTGACGCAGCTGGAGATCGGCGGCGGGTTCGGCGGCAAGACGCTGGTATACCTGGAGCCGGTGGCCGCTGTGCTGTCGCGCAAGACGGGGCGGCCGGTGAAGATCCAGATGTCCCGCACCGAAGTGTTCGAGGGGACCGGCCCGACCTCCGGCGGTTACATGCGAGTGAAGATGGGCGTCACCAACGACGGCAGGATCACCGCCGCCGACGTGGTGCTGTTCTATGAAGCCGGCGCGTATCCCGGCTCGCCGGTGAACCCGGGCGCGCAGTGCGCCCTGTCCTGCTACAACATCGCCAACGGACGCATCGAGGCTGCGGATGTGGTGCTGAACCATCCCAAGACGGCGGCCTACCGCGCCCCCGGTTCGCCGGCGGCCTGCTTCGCCGTCGAGACTGTTGTGGACGAAATCTGTGAACAGATCGGGATGGACAAGCTCGACTTCCGCACGCTGAACGGCGCCAAGCAGGGCGACCGCCGGGTGACCGGGCCTCAGTTCGGCAGCATCGGCTGGCTGGAAACGTTGCAGGCGCTTCGCGAGCATGACCACTGGAACTCTCCCATCGACCGGTCTCCGGAGGCCGAGGGCAAGAAGGTGGGCCGGGGCGTGGCTGGTGGTTTCTGGTTTAACGGCGCCGGGCCAGCCAGCGCCATCGTCAGCGTTCTCGGGGACGGAACGGTGAGTCTGGTTGAGGGTTCGCCCGACATTGGCGGCACCCGTGCGGTGGCGGCGATGCACGTGGCAGAGGTGCTGGGACTCGCGGCCGAGGACGTGGCGCCGTCGGTGGGCGATACCAACTCCATCGGGTGGACGTCCATGACCGGCGGCAGCGGCGTGGCCTTCAAGACGGGCTGGGCCTCCTACGAAGCGGCCCAGGACGTGAAGCAGCAGATGATCAACCGCGCGGCGCGCATCTGGGACATCGATCCCGAGAACGTGGAATACGACAACGGTGTGATCCAGCACAAGTCGGAGCCGGAGCTTCGCTTCACCTTCCGGGAACTGGCGTCGCGGCTGAACGGCACCGGCGGACCCATCGTCGGGCGGGCCAACGTGTCGCCCACCGGCGTGGGCGGCGCCTACGCGCTGCACATCGCCGACGTGGCGGTGGACGAGGAGACCGGCAAGGTGGACATCCTGCGCTACACTGCCCTCCAGGACGCGGGCACCGCCATCCACCCGTCCTACGTGGAAGGTCAGATCCAGGGCGGCGCCGTGCAGGGCATCGGCTGGGCGCTCAACGAGGAGTACTTCTTCAACGGCGACGCGCAGATGCAGAACTCCAGCTTCCTGGACTACCGCATGCCCACGGCGCTGGACCTGCCGATGATCGACACTGTGGTGGTGGAGGTGCCCAACCCCGGGCATCCCTACGGTGTGCGCGGCGTGGGCGAGGTTCCCATTGTGCCGCCCATGGCGGCCATCGCCAACGCCATCCACGACGCGACGGGCGTGCGCATGAACAACCTGCCCATGAACCCCGGCGCGGTGCTGGAAGCGTTGTGGGAGCAAAACGGGGGATAAACCGCCGGAACACTCCGTTGGTAAAATGTAGGGGCGGACGCGAGTTCGCCCCTGCTTCTTGCCATTGCCGGAGGTCTGTGATGCCAGACGAAAATCTCATACCGGAAAACATCCAGTCCCTACTGGACCGGGCCGATCTGAGCCTGTTGCGGGGCAAACACGGCGAGGCTTCGTCGTTCTTCTGGAAAGCCACGGAAGCGGCAATAAAGCAGGCGGCGTCGGCGCGCGGGCACAAGTTGCGTTCGCTGGAATACGACGACGTGGAACCTTTTATCGATAGCTTGGAGCAGCGAACCGGTACCCCATTAGTCTCCGGATACCTGAACGCGCTGGAGTTTGAGAGGAACGGAGATGGCGACCTGCTGGACCTCGAGGACGTGGTGTTTTACGAACCGGTGATACGCTCACTCATAGTCCGTTTGCTGGACGCCTGATGACGCTTCCGGCGGATCACCATGAACTTTCGTTGCGTTGCCGGACCAAGGCAGAGCAAGAGCTTACCCAAAATGACCTGCTGACCGCCGCCGAAATGATGTGGGGAGCTGTAGTGCACGCTATCAAATTCGTCGCGCCGACGGACATCCGGGATAAGTTGCATTCACACCGTCAGATAAAACAAGCACTGCTGGCAATTGATGCACGGGTCCCCGTAGTCAACCTACAGCGACTTTTCGGACATGGCGAGGTGATCCATCGATACTTTTGCCGTGTCCATTTGCCTGACCATCAGGTCAGAAAAAACTTCCGCCAGTGCCAGCGGTTACTGGATATGGCGCTGGCCTGACCTAACAGGAGGGTACGAGATGCCGATACCGGAACTTGGCAAGCTGGAACGGGTGAACGTGCGGGAAATTTGGCCCGATGAGGCACGGGATTTTACGCCGTGGTTGGCGGAGAACCTCGGTCAACTTGCAGCGGAGCTTGAGATGAACTTGGAGCTCGTCGAGCAGGAAGCCTCGGCCGGTCGTTTCAGGTTGGACATCCTGGCGCGGGATGCTGATTTTGGCGTGATGGCTGCCATCGAAAATCAGTTAGAATGGACTAACCACAACCATCTTGGCCAATTGCTCACGTATGCCGGAAACCATGATGTCCGCAGGCTGATTTGGGTTGCTCCTAACTTTTCGCCGGAACACCGCGCCGCCTTGGAATGGATCAACCAATGGACGGACGACGAGATCGAAGTGTATGGCGTTGAAGTAACCGTCGTGCGGATCGGTGGCTCGTTGCCCGCACCTGTATTCAACAAAGTTGTGTCACCGAGCGTACGAGTTGATCGTACTGAACAGCCTCCGGCCCACCCGATGACACGGGTGCAGTTCTACAGCCGCTTCTACCGGCTGCTGAACAGTGAGTTGGCCAACGAGGGAATTTACCCTATCTCCGCAGCGCAAGGAGGTTGGGTCGCAAGGTATCGGCAATATCACTCCGACTTCCACGGTACAAGCTACGCATCGATGCACGATCCGCCCGCTCCAGATGATGGATATGTATGGGTCGGCTTTCGGACCTGGGACGACGATGGAGAAGCCATCATTGAAATGTTGCGAGAGCACCAGGACGAGATAGCCGGAGCAATGCCCGACGTAGAAATGGACTGGGGCGAGACTGAGATTTGGGTTTCAAGAGCAGCTTCATATAACGACACTGAAGAAGATCACTGGTCTACCCGAAAGTGGATGCTTCAGGCTCTAGTAAATCTCCGCAACTCCATCCAACCGCACCTTGAAGCGGCAATGAGCTAACTTGATAGCGCTGAGTAGTGGACGCGTTCGTCTGCTGAAGACTTCGACACATCCGAATGAAACTCACTGAACTCATCGCCGCCGCACCTTGGCGCGAGGCCGTGACCTACCGAGAGACGTGGCCCCACGAGTACGTCCTGCTTCAGAAGGACGACCAGCGGGAGTTGCTGGAGGCGGTGTGCGAGCGGTTTCGCAACGGTGAGGGCGTACCCTCCCGGTTCTTCGCCATGGACAACGTGTACCTGTTCATCGGCGATTACAAGTACTGGCTGATGACGCACTATGATGACGTGGATTGGGAAGATGAGGAGGTCCTCAATCGTGCGCGCTTGTATCGCGACCGTCGCGACTTTATCATTCAACATGGTGATACCGGGCGGCGGGAAGATTATCCCGTAGATCCGCCGCATACGGGGGATTTCCCGTAACACGCACAAGGAGCGACGACAATGACGACAACTGAACAGCAGACCGGCCAGAAACCCTACGTGGTGCACACCGTGGGCGACGCCTCCGAGACCATCCAGACGCCGGGCATGGTCCGGCAGCCGGCCGTCGTGCCGGGCAAGGGCGACACCACCAAGATCTGGATGGGCAAGGTCACCGCCGCGCCCCGCGAAAAGGGGCCGCCGCACACGCATCTTGAGGCCGAGACCGCCGCCTACGTGCTGAAGGGTCACGTGCGGGTCTATTTCGGCGAGAACTTCGAGGAGTGGATCGAGGCTGGGCCTGGCGACTTCATCTTCGTGCCGGCCAACACGCCCCACATCGAGGAGAACCCCTACGACGAAGAGCAGGAGGGCATCCTCTGCCGCGCGCCGGACAACCTGGTGGTGAACCTGTAAGGGGCTGCACTGGTGCAATCAACCAAGGGGCGGACGACCATCCGCCCCCAATGTTTGCGCATACGCACGACGGCAAAGCATTTGACCGTGGTTGCGATTTGGTGAATAATCATGCCGCCGGTTGTCCTTGCCGCTAACTTGGGCGCACGGCGGACCGATATTCGGTCGCTAAATCGTCAGCCACCACGAGGAGGAACCACAATGGCGGATGTCAAGGTAGAAGTACGGGGCAACGGCCCGCTGCGGGTCATCGGCGAGATTGAGATTGTTGACCAGAGCGGCAACAACTACACCATTCCCGAGGGGCAGTGGGTCTCCTTCTGCCGCTGCGGACAGTCGGACAACAAGCCGTTCTGCGACGGCACGCACCGTGACTGCGGGTTCGAAGGCGCCAGCGAGGCGCGGTAAGTCACGCCCCGCTTTACTCCGGCCCTTTGCGCCGCCAGCCGCCGGTACGACCAACCGGCAGCCGGCGGCTTTTGCTAATATGGGCGGGCAATCGCACGCGGCGACGCATGCCAGTTCAGGCAGGTTGATCTCTGGCACCGCCAGCACAATGTCATTCAAGACTACCGTCCCAGGAGGCGCACCATGGTAACCACGACCCCGGCCCGCGCGGCCGCCGAGTTCATATTCGAGAGCTACCGCAAGGTGCAGCCTTTTGAGCGGTTGCCGGCCGACCTGTTCCCCAAGACGCTGGACGAGGCCTACGCCATACAACTGGAACTCCATTGCATGCTGTCCAGCCTGTGGGGGCCGCTGTCCGGGTACAAGCTGGCGTACACCACGCCGGTGATGCAGGAACGGGCCGGGCTGAACCATCCGGTGCTGGGCGGCGTGTTTGAGAAGACCATCCTGCGTTCGCCGGTGGTGCTGAACTTCACCGAGTACGTCAACCTGGGCATCGAGCTGGAGGTCGGCGTCACGCTGGGCAAGGACCTTCCGGCGTCGGGCGCGCCCTACACGCGGGAGAAGATTGAGGATGCGGTGGCCGAGATCGCCACGGCCTTCGAGATCGTGGACATGCGTACCCCCGCCGACCTGACCACCGAGGAGCGCACGCTGATGAGCGTGGCGGTGAACATTCTCAACTCCGGCGTGGTTCTGGGCGATCCGGTGACCAACTGGCGGGACCTGGATCTGGAGGGCTGCAAGGGCGTGATGAGCATCAACCACGAGCAGGTGGGCGAGGGTTACGGCCGGGACGTGATGGGCCATCCCTTCGAACCGCTGGTGTGGCTGGCCAACGAGCTGTCGGCGCGGAACCACCCGCTGAAGGCCGGCGACACGGTGATCACCGGGAGCCTGATCCCGCCGACGGCGCTGGACTTCGCCTCCGAAGGGCGGATTTCCATCGAGGGTCTGGGCGAAGCGGTGGTGGTGTGCGCTTAGCGCTAGCCCGCGTTGTCCGAACCTGAGCTGCCCGTTTCCACCCACAGGGCATAGACGGCGCGGCGCGGGAGGCCGGTAGAGGCGACGACCTCGGCCACCGCGTCGCGCCCGCGTTTTCCGGCGGCGCGGTTCTCGGCGAGGGCTTGACGCGCCGCCTCCAACCGCTCGTCCTCGCTCGCAGACTCAGCCTGTTCGTCGAGACTGACCGGACCGATTACGATGGTGAATTCGCCACGCGGCTCGGTGAAATAGTCCAGGGCGTCGGAGGCGGTCCCGCGCCAGACCTCCTCGTGAACCTTGGTGAGCTCACGACAGACCGCGATGGCGGGGTCGTCCAGAGCGTCGGCGATGTCGGTCAGGGTTGCGCGCAGCCGGTGGGGAGATTCGAACAGCGCAATGGTCTGGCCCAGGCGGGCGGCGTCGGTCAGAGTGGCAGAGCGATCACCACGGCGTCGGGGCAGGAAGCCCAGGAACAGGAAGCGGTCGGCGGGGAATCCAGCCACGGAAAGCGCGGCGGTTACGGCGGACACGCCGGGAATGGTGACCACGTCGTAACCGGCTTCGGCGACGGCCGCGACCAGGCCGGCTCCCGGGTCGCTGACCGCGGGAGAGCCGGCGTCGGTGACCAGCGCGGCGTCACCCTCGGCAAGTGCCTCCAACAGGCGGGGCAACTGCCGCTTCCAGTTGTGCTCATGGCAGCTGAGCAGGCGCGGATGGGCGTCGATATGGGCCAGCAGTCGGCGGGTGACGCGGGTGTCCTCGGCCGCCACCAGCGGCACTGAGGACAGGATGCGGCTGGCGCGGAGGGTCAGGTCCTCCAGGTTGCCGATGGGAGTGCCGATTACGTAGAGGGTGCCCATGCGGGGAGAGTATAGCGTTGGCTACCGTATCAGGGTGAGGACGATAGAGTCAGTGTTGCCAATGCCACCGTTGCAGTTCGGCGTGGAGGCATTGCACGGGCGCGAAGCAGTCGGTTCCCTGTGGATATCCGCCGCACAATCATACCGTCCGTTACCGTCGAAGCGTCTGCCACATCAATCAAGACGACAATGGGGGGCGGGTCTTCGTGCTAGAATCGCGGCAGAGGTGGAGCCTTAATGGAGTTTGACAAGGAGAACGCGGCGGCCATCGGCCGCGCCATCTACCGCGAAAAGATACGCCCTACCCTGGGGCCGGAACACAAGGGCAAGATAGTGGTCATCGACGTCAAAAGCGGCGACTACGAGATTGCCGACGGGCCCCTAAAGGGGCACCTACAGGCCGTTCGGAAGTTGCGTGAGCGGCGTCCGGATGCATACACTTGGGACGAATGGGTGGATGTGCCGGTAACTTACCGGGTACATCCCAGCGTCGTGACCCGACCCTACTCTACCAAGTCCTATGATTAGGGGCGAGGTGGCACGGAACTCCGACGGTGGGCTGGAGGCTTGGATTACCGTGTCCGTAATGGACGCTTACGGCGAGCTGCAACAGTACGAGGTTATCGTGGACACGGGGTTCACTGGCTGGCTTACTCTTCCGGAAGCCGAAATCCGGCGGCTCGGGCTGGTTAGAGCAGGGTCTCGTTACAGTATCATCGCCAGCGGCAACGAGGAAGAGTTCGAGTACTACGAAACTTCGGTGTTGTGGCACGGTCAGTTGCACGAAATTGAGGTTTTCCAGTCTACCGACCAGCCGCTGCTGGGCATGGAATCGCTGGAGGGCAGCCGGGTTGCCGTGGACGCCTGGGACGGCGGCAACGTAATCGTCGAAGAAGTCCGGCCCTGACCGCCGGCGCATGACCGGCTGCCATACGCTACTGGTCCGAATCTGAGCATGGGCAGGTCTCGCTCCTGTGATAGCATGGTGGAGCCTCGGAATGGGGCAATTCACGCTTGTCCAGGAGTTTCGTTTTATGCCGGAGTTGAATGGTGGGCATCTGTTCATTCGCTGCCTGAAACAGGAAGGGGTGCAGAAGGTCTTTACGATTGTCGGGGACACGATACTGCCCCTGGTGGATGCGGCTGCGGATGAGGGCATCGAGTTCATCGACACGCGTCACGAGGGCGCGGCGATGCACATGGCCGACGGCTACGCGCGCATCACCGGCCAGCCGGCGGTGGCCCTGTTCACCGGCGGCCCCGGCTTCGCCAACGCCATCTCCGGCCTGCCCGCCATCTACACCTCCGAGAGCCCCGTGATCTTCGTGGCCGGCTGCGCGGAATTGCCCGAGAAGGGACAGGCCACATTCCAGGAGATCGACCAGGTGGCCATGGCCGCTCCGGTCTCGAAGGGATCGTGGATGATCCACGATAAGAACCGCATTCCGGAGTTCGTGGCCACAGCCTTCCGCACCGCCATGAGCGGGCGACCCGGGCCCGTACACCTGACCCTGCCCATCGATTTGCAGGAAGCGCCCATCAGCGAGGAGGACCTGCCTCCATTCCTGCCCCAGGAGTACCGCAACATGGGGCGATCCCAGGGCGACCCGAAGCTGATCGAGCAGGCGGCCAACCTGCTGGCGAACGCCCAAAAGCCGGTCATCATCGTGGGCAATCCGGCACGTTACTCCGTTGAACCTACGCAGCTGGAGGCTCTGGCCGAGGCCACGGGCGCGCCCATCTTCACCGTGGAGCAGGCGCGGGGTCTGATCGATGACCTGCATCCGCTGTGCTTCGGCTACGCCGACGGCGCGCTGAACCGAACCGCCCGCAAGTTCCGCGAGGCCGACGTGGTGCTGCTGCTGGGCAAGCGGCTGGACCATCGCTACCGGTACGGCGGCATCTTCGACGCTGACGCCAAGCTGATCCAGGCCGACCCGTCCGAGGCGGAGATAGGGCGCAACCGGGGTGTGTCCGTGGGATTGCTGGGCGACCTGGGCGCCATCGTGGACCAGCTGACGGGAGCGGCCAGGCACAACGGAAACCTGGGCCCGTGGCTCAGCGAGCTGAAGCAGGAGCAGGAGGCCTGGCTGGACAGCCTCCGCAGCAATGTCGCCAATGAGGCGCCGATGCACCCGCTGGACGTGTACACGCGCATCGAGCACCTGGTGGACGAAGACACCTTCATCATCCTGGACGGCGGCGACTACGTGCAGTGGGGCCGGTGCTACCTGCCGGCGCGGTCGCCGGGGCACTTCATGCGCCTGGGGCCGTTGAGCCACCTGGGCGGAGCGATCCCCTACGCCATGGCGGCTAAGCTGGCCTACCCCGACAGCAAGGTCCTGGCGTTCATGGGCGACGGTTCCTTTGGGTTCTACTCCATGGAGTACGACACCTGCATCCGGCACAACCTGAACATCACCGGCATCATGGGGAACGACGGCAACTGGGGTATCGACCGGACCTTCCAGCTAGCCTACTTCGGGCGGGACGTGGGTACCGCCCTGCGCCCGGGCGTCCGCTACGACCAGGTGGTGGAGGGCATCGGCGGCTACGCGGAGCTGGTGGAGCAGCCGGATGAGGTCGGGCCGGCGGTGGAGCGGGCCATCAACTCGGGACGGCCGTCTCTGGTAAACATAACGGTGAAATCGGGAGCCAGCCCGCTGGCCGACGCGATGATCGCACGGCGCACGGGAGGGTGAGCGACTGCATTAAGAGTACCCGTTCACAGAAACCCCCGCGATCGGAAAACAGTTAGGCCTGAACAAGGAGGCGCGCTATGCAGTTCGGAATCTTCACCATCGTTCCTTATCACCAGGACTTCACGCCGCCGCAGGCTTTGAACGACGCGCTGGAGCAGATCCGGTTCGCCGACGAGGCCGGGCTGGACGAGGCCTGGCTGGGTGAGCACCGTTTCTCGCGGCACGGGCTGCTTTCGGGCATCTGGTCGTTCTTGGGCGCGGTCGCCGGCAGCACCAAGCAGATCCGCATCGGCACGGCGGTGATTGTGCTGCCGCTGCACAACCCGGTGCTGGTGGCCGAGGAAGTGGCCATGCTGGACGTGATCAGCGGCGGCCGCATCAACTTCGGCATCGGGGCCGGCTACCAGCAGCAGGAGTTCGACGGCGTGGGCGTCGATATCGACACCAGCCGCGAGCGGTTCCAGGAAGCCGTCGACGTGATGATCAAGGCGTGGACGGAGGAGACGCTGACCTTCCACGGCAAATACACCAACGTCGATGACGTGTGGGTGCTGCCCAAGCCGGTGCAGAAGCCGTATCCCCCGCTGTTCCAGGCGGTGAGCACCAGCCCGGCCAGCATCGATTTCGCTGCCAGCCGGAACATTCAGGTGATCACGGGTGGTCCCACCGACATCCTGGGCCAGGCGCCGCAGGTGATCCAGCTATGGCGGGAGAAGATGGACGAGTACGAGCATCCCCACGCGCACCTGGACCCGCCGATGTCCAAGTCGATCTACGTGGCGCCCACCATGGAAGAGGCGGAGCGGGATCCCATTGGTCTGGAAGACTTCTCGTCACGGGTGCTGCGCTCAATCGGCAGCAACGGCGCCCCCATCGGGATGCCCATGGACAAGAACGGCAACATCGCCAAGGGCTACGAGCACTGGGCCAACCGCCAGGCGGATCGGGACCGCCGGGACGATGTGGGCCACGCCGGCCTGCCGCCGCTGCGGGGGACGCCGGAGGTTGTCGCCGAGCGGTTGAAGGAAGTGCAGGACGTGGGGATCAACCACGTCTTCGGCAACTTCGGTTTCGCCGGCCTGCCGCACCACAAGGTGATGCGCTCCATAGAGCTGTTCGCCACGGAGGTGATGCCGCACTTCCAGGAGGCGCCGGTGGCCTAGCCGTGTAGCCGCCGAAATTCCATTTGGTACGGTTCACCGGATGGGGAACGGCAGCACGATTTTTGCGTGTGCTGTCTCCCATCCGGTGTGTTACTGGTAAACCATAATGACCATCAAGACGCCCTACGCGCCGTCCGACCGCGTCAAAATTCCCAACCTGGACCCGTTCTTCGGACCGAATGCTCCGCCGCTGCCGGATCCGGAACCAATGCCGGATGCCATGCAGCAGAACCCGCACATCCTCTACGTGATGCAGATACTCGTTGACCTGCTCACCGACCGCCTGGACACCTTTGCCGACACCAACACCATCGTCTACTATGACCCATCGGATCGAAACCGCCGGTTGCAGCCCGACATTTACGTCGCCTTTGATGTCGACGCTGACGCCATCCGGCGACGCAACGGCTACCTGATCTGGGAAGTCGGCAAGCCTCCCGATTTCGTGCTGGAGGTGGCGTCGGAAACGACGGCGTCCAACGACACCGGCGACAAGCGTGACCGGTACGCGAGAATGGGAGTTGCCGAGTACTGGCGGTTTGACGCCAGTGGAGGCGAGATGTATGGCGCTCCGTTGGTAGGGGAATGCCTGGAACAGGGTGAGTACTGCGAGTTTCCGGTGCACACCACCGCCGACGGTGTGATATGGAGCTACAGCCGCCTATTGCGGCTCAACATGCGCTGGAATGACGGCGAAATTGAGCTGCAGGATCCGGATACCGCGGAGATCCTTCTGGACCGACGCGGCGTGCGTCTTGCGATGGAGTCGGGACGCCGTGCGTTAGAGGCAGAGCGGCAGGCTCGGTTGGCGGCAGAACGTGAGTTGGAAGAATACCGCGAACTGGTGCGCCGACTCCGCGAGAACGGCCAAGCTCAAGGATAAAGAGACGGAGCGTCCCGCGAAGGATCAGTTCGTGCCGGTCAGCGCCTCCCGCAGGCGGCGGATGATGGTGTCGATCTCGTCCTCGGTCACGTTGAGGGGATCCACCATCAGTTCATCTGGCGCGCGGAGTTGCTGGAGGTAGATGGGCGGGTCGCCCTGTTGCAGTGCGGCGGCGACCTGTTGCGCAGACGGGCCGGACCAATCTCCGCCCAGCCGGAGCACGGCGTTCGGGAGCAGGTAGTCGACGCCGTCGTGCTCCAGGGAGATGTTGAGGCCGGGGACCTCGATGAGGCTGTCCACCACGCGCTGGGCCATGCTGCGGTACCACGCCATTTCGGCCGACTCGTCCTCCTCCACGAACATGGACAGCGCGGTGACCAGGCCGACGATCTCCTCCTTGGCGACCTTGGCGGAGCGGCCGATGAACTGTGCGGGGCTGGCGTTGGCCAGGGCGGCGTCGATCAGGTCGGCGCGGCCGCAGAGAATGCCGGTGCCCTGGGGCCCGCGCACGCCCTTGCCACCGCTGAAGATCACCATGTCGGCGCCGTCGCGCAGGTAGCGCTGGAGGTTGGCCCGCGGCGGCAGCATGGACGCTGCGTCCACGATGACCGGGGCATCGTGGGCGTGGGCGATCTCGCAGACCTGGGACAGGGGCATCACGCGCTTGCTGGTGAATGGGGCGCAAAGGTAGGCGACGGCGGCGGTGCGCTCGTTGATGGCGCCTTCCAGTTCCCAGGGATGGTTGAACAGGTAGTTGCCGATCTGGACGATCTTTGCTCCAGCCGCACGATAGGCGTGGTCGTAGGGGAAGCGGTGCGTCGTCTGCATGATGATCTCGTTTTTCATGCCCTCGGTTTCAGGCAGACGCTGCATCTTGACCGGGTCGTTGCCGGCGATGCAGGCCGCAGCTTGGAGCAGCAGTCCGCCGGCTGCGCCGCTGCTCACCATGGCCGCCTCGGACCCGACCAGGCGGGCGATCTCTTCGCCGGCCTTGCGGTTCAGCTCGTCGATGTTGACCATGACGCGGGCGGTGCCGGCCATCTGCTCCAGAACCTCAGGCCGGGTGCGGGAGCCGCCCAGGCGGGTGACGGATCCGCTGGCGTTGATGATGGGAGTGACGCCCAGGTTGCGGTAGGCCTGTTCCGCGTCGGTGATGCTCTGCTGGTTCAAGGTGTCCTCCCGAATTCCAGTAGCGCGGATCGAGACTGCTTCGATCCGCTCGGCTATGTGCGTTACCGATTATAGCAAGGGCTGGAGTGCGGTCGTGGTACCATTCGCCCAACGATCCAACTGGAGGAAACGAAATGACCACCGCCGACCGACTGAACGTGATGCCTTTGGGCGAAGCGATGTTCACCCAGCGGGCCATCCGCCGGTTCAGGAGTGACCCGATCCCCGCCGAAGTGATGCAGGACATCATGCAGGCCGCCATCCGCGCGCCCAACGGAGGCAACACCCAGCAGTGGCATTTCATCGTGGTGCAGGATGAAGAGATGCGCCGCAAACTGGGCGACCTGTATCACGAGGCTTGGTGGGCCAAGCGGGCCGACGCGGGCATCATGGGTCCGGAGGACATCCCGCCGGGCCGTCACCCCATGCGTTCGGCAATGCGGCTGGCCAACGAAATCGGCGACGCGCCGGCGATGGTGCTGGTGTGCGCTACCTCCAAGGGAGCGCAGGCGGCTGGCTCAGTGATTCCCGCGGCCCAGAACATGCTGCTGGCGGCGCGAGCCTTCGGTATCGGCGGAACCATCGCCACCCTGCACGCCGTGGTGGAGGAGCGGGTGCACGAGCTGTTCGGGATCCCGGACACCGCGCAGGTGGTGTACTGCATGCCGTTCGGGTATCCCCGGGGCAACTTCGGGCCTGTAACGCGGCTGCCGCTGAACGAGGTGTGCAGCTACGACCGGTGGGGGGCGCCGCCGGATTAGATTGCCAGCCTCGGCGTGATGATGGTAGCCACGCCGAGGCTGGCGGCAAGCTCCTGTTGCGCCGGCCCGATGTTGCCGCCGACCGTTAAGGCAAGAGCCGGCGTACCCATGATGGAGGACAGCGTATCCGCCCGTTCCCGGGCCCGCGTGATGTCGTAGTCAGCGACGTTTATCGACACTTCAGCCACTGCGTGAACTGCCTGCCGGTCGCTGCGGCGGTGAGCTGCGAGGATAACGTCGGCCCGTTCCAGATGGTCTCCCTGTTCCTCGGTGATGACGTTCTGGTCTTCGGCGTCGTTAATGAGGTCCTGAAATTCCGGCGACCGGGCGACGATCCAGCTTTGAATGATACGGGCGCGGGTAAGCCCCAGGCGGCGACTGGCTATATTCACAATGTCGCTGTGTACCTGCCGTTCGGCCTCCGCCCCTTCCAGGTTTCCCAACCGGCCTTCGATCCGGTCCAGCCGCTGGGTGGTTTCTGCTCGCCAATCCTTCATGTCCGACATGTCGGCCTGGAGTTGGGCGACGTTAGAACCCAACCGGCCCAGCCTTTCAGCCACCAGCCGATTGTTCTCCTCCGTGACCCGCACGAACTCGGCGAACCGCTGGGGCAGTTCCAGCAGTTCGCGCCCGAGCAATATTCCCCGAATAGTGTCATTCCATTCGGGTTGCTCGTTGATGATGCGAACGAAGTCGGCAATGTCCCGGATTGTCGTCATGCAACCATTGTAGCCGATTTATCGCGTTCGCTCGTAACGGTAGTCGCTGGCGGTGCCGCGCTCCGGTGTGGCGGTAGGGCTGTTGGGCATGTACGGGTAGTTGGGGTCGACACCGACCTTGGGAGCCAGGGTGTTGCGGAGGACGCCGATGTTCTCAACCTCCAACTCCACGGTGTCGCCTGGTTCCAGCCAGCGGGAGGTCTCATACCCCTTGCGGATGGACTCGCGCACGGACCCGCCGCCGACGGTGCCGCTGCCGATGACGTCGCCGGGAGCGATGCGACTGTCCTTGGCGGCGCGCTCGATGATCTCGCCCCAGCTGTACCAGGCGTTGATGGTCTCGCCGTCGCGGAGCCAGTCGTCGCCGTTCACCCGAACGTGAGCCTTGAGGTCCAGGCGGCCGTCCTTGATGTGGGGCATCATCTCGTCGGTGGTGACGATCCACGGGCCGATGGAGGACGCCGAGTCCTTGCCCTTGGCGGGACCGAGGCCGAAGGTCATCTCGTCGAACTGCAAGTCGCGCGCGCTCCAGTCGTTGAAGATGCAGAAGCCGGCGATATATTGCAGAGCTTCGGCGGCGGCGACGTTGGTTCCCGACCGGCCGACGATGCAGCCGATCTCGAGTTCGTAGTCCAATTGTTCTGAGGCGGCGGGATAGGGAACGTCCTCGTCGGGGCCGTAGATGACCAGCGGGTTGGAGAAGTAGAACACGGGCATGCGATACCAGACGGGATCGATCTGGCGGGTGCCCTGGGACGTCGCGTGCTCCTCGTAGACGATGTAGTCCCGCACCGTGGGCGGCTGGAGGATCGGGGCCCGCAGGCGCACGTCGGCCAGGGCCACGGTCGGCGCGGCGATGTTGCCAGCCAGGGCGTCGCCCACGCGGTCAACTGCCCCATCGCCGGTGTCCAGAAGCGCTCGAACGTCAGCCAAAGGTCGGTCAGAGCCGATCAGAGCAGCTACATCCACCACCGCGTCATCCTGAAGGACGCCGCAGCGTGGGCCGGCGCCGTTGTCATAGGTAAGAAGTTTCATGGTTGCAGTTCCTTTTTGGTCAAGCGCTGTTGGAATAGCCGGCTAACCGCTCGGCGTCGTTGATGTAGTCGGCGGTCTGGATAATGCGCCGGTCAACTTCGGAGGCGGGTCCGCAGATTCCGAGGTAGAAGCAGGTGCCATGCAAAACACCCTGCCGGGAATAATAGCGACCGACCAGTGAGCTGATGCTGCTGTCTTCTTCGACCAGCAAGAGCAGTCCTTTGGAAGTGTCCGACGATAGTTCAGGCGCTTCATCAGTTCGCGCCAGTATCAGCGCGTCGGTAGCCCGCTTGGTGGCGCACCACGCTTTTTCGGCGGCGTCGCGGATGTCGCCAGCCTCCATTAGCTGCAGCGCGTCAGCGTGGAGGGCACGGGCGTCGGCGAAGATGGCGGATATGCGGTCGGTGGCTACCATTGATCGTTACAACTCTATGTGCCCGTTCGCAATTGCGCGGGCGGCGGCGTAGTGCCAGTTGATTCTGACATTGGTGTTGAACTTTCTGGTTTGGCAACCCGGGGCTTTGGGTGCGGTGTTTGAATTGTAAAATACACAGCGTGGCCCTTGCACTCGGCTGGTCAGTTCGCAGAACAACCCCACGTAGTCTTTACCGCCCAGAAATACCAACGGATTAGCGGTGTCATCTGGCAGCATACGAAAGTCTTCATAGACTTCCCGCTGGTACCGGCGCTGGTATCGTTCCGCGCCGCTTTGGAATGTGACGTCATAGGGTGGAGTCAAAAAATCTGCTGGGATTAACCCCCACCCCGCCGAAAGGATAAAAAGGCCATCCGGCCCGTACTTCCAGTAAAGCAACTCGTAGGCTGGATTCTGGTAGAGTTGCCAAGCCGGCAACAATCCCAGGGGATTGCCATCTGCATTACCCCGATGAACGTCGTTATACCTTAACAGTTTCTCGCGCCACGGCTTCCCGGTATCGTCGGCGCCGTCAGGGTGGGCGTAGGCATACGGCTCGTTATTTGGAGCGTTATCGGGGCTGGCAACGAACATTACTTTGCGCCCGTCGTTGTTTTGGAGATGACCGGCATTCGGTTGCTTGCGGCCAGCGCATTGGATGACGACTATGTTATCGGCCATGAGCGGAAGCTCCTATTCGTTCGATCAATTGCCGCATAGTATCCAGAAATGCCGGGTCATAGCCGTCGTCAACGTGGTTGGAATTCCAGAGGCCGGACGACCGGACGCGCTCCCGGTTGGAGTAATGGCCTAACCACTCCGGCGATGGCGGATCAATAGGTTCTCGCCCATAGTTACTGAGCAATGCGATGGCGTTACGTTCGATATAGCCCCGCAAACTGTCCGGCCCCGGCTCGTCGTCCACCGCCAGCCACAGGAAGGGCATATCACCGATGACATTACTGACCTTCTGCTCCAAAAAATGCTCGCTCCCTTTAACCTCCTTGGGCGCGTTGTTGCCTTTTCCCCAAGATGAACAGGCCAAGCTGTCCCGCTCCATCAGGGCAGCGCCGGTAATTAATCGGAAAATCGAGCCACGATGATTGCCGGCGCCGTTTTTGACTGTGCCCCTATGTTGTGAAAGCCGATCCCAGAGTTTGGTACCGGAACCGGCTTTCAGGGCGTGGGTACCCACCCGCACTATGCGGGGACCACTGCCAGTATTTGTGCGGATTTCCCCGTTTTCACGAAAGAAATACACGCCACTTCGAGGCCACCCCATGCGTCCGTCGCATTCCGACAGCCGGCGCGCGCCGCCGAGGTTATGTTCCAACTGCTCCAGTAGTTCGTAAAACCGCTTTAGATGGCACGCGCGCCGGTTGATCACTGTTGCGCCCTCTTCACTGGATTCCCATTTGCGAGGGAATGACGATACCAGTGGAGCGATCAGTGCATCGGCGAGAAACTGGCCGGGACCATGATCTTGTTTTCCTGGCTGACGCGGCCGGGGGCGCCGGAGGGCCACTGGGGGATCTTGCTGGCGGCGGCGCGGACCTCGGCGCGGTGGTTGAGGTCGTTGTAGGGCCAGACGTGCATCCACTTGTTCAGGTCGCCGAACTCGGTGAACATGCCGGCGGCCAGCGGGGAGAACTCCTCGCGGTAGGGCAGGGACTCTTCCCAGCGGCGCAGCAGTTCCGGCATGGAGCCGTTCTCGTAGGTGTAGACGCGCATCTCGTAGATGTTGCCCAACGCCTGGTCGCCACCCATGGGTCGCATGAAGGGCGCGGGGTTCCAGATCTCGGCGTTCATGTTGAGGATGTTGCCGGGCGTGATCTTGGGCGGCCAGTTGGGATCCTTGCCGGCCTCGGCGCGGATGCGGTTGCGCTCGTCGATGCTTTCGTAGCCCCATACATGGATGATCTGATTCAGCGGGCCGATCTCCGTGTGCCAGAACGCGGCGATGGGGGAGTACTTTTCGCGGTGGGGCAGGGCCTCGGCGAAGGCTTCTTCAGCCTGGGGGACGGCGCCGGGCTTCAGGTCGTAGGTGCGGACTTCGTAGATCATGACTTTCTCCTGGGTCGGAGTTGGGTTGGGGGATGACCGGTGACATTACCAGTGCGGCCAGTGTAGCAATCGCGATATGGTGCGGCAACCGCAGAACACGTCGGGATGCGTGCGCTATACTGAACCCGACCGCCAGAACTTTCGACGAGTCTCCCGGTGCATATAGCGCCAACCCCCGGAGGCCGGCAATGACCACCACCTCAAATCTGCTTACGGCCGACGATCTGCTAGCCTGGCCGGAGGACGGCAAGCGCTATGAACTGGTTCAGGGAGTATTGATCGAAATGCAGCCCCCGGGGATCGCGCACGGGATTGTCGTGGACAACATCGGTTGGCCAATTGGCGCGTTCATCAGGGAACATAACCTTCCGTTCGTGCGCGCGTCCGAAACGGGTATCTACGTGGAGCAGGAACCGGACACCGTGCGAGCCTCGGACTATGCCATCATCTCCCGCGAGCGCATCAGCGAACCATTGCCCGAACGAGGGTACGTTGTCGGTCTGATGCCTGATCTGGTGGTCGAGGTGGTGTCGCCCGGGCAGAGCGGTACAGAGGCCGATGCCAGGGCTCGGATGTGGCTGGACGCGGGGGTCCGCCTGGTTCTGACTGCTTTCATCGAGAGTCAGGAGATCGCCACACACGGGGATAACGGCGAAATCCACCGTTTCGGCGTCGGCGACACTCTCGGTTGCGAGCCTGTACTGCCGGGTTTTACCCACCCGGTGGCCGATATCTTCGCCTATTAGTGTCCTGTCAACCGATTTGGAGGTCAGCCATGGAGTACCGCATCAACCACGTACACATCCGCGCATCGGACCCCCACGCCACGGCGGCGTGGTATGAGAAGCACTTCAACGCGCGCATCGTTTCCGAGCGAGAGGTGATGCCGCGTACCATCACCATCGGCATGGAAATGGGCGGGGCGTGCCGGCTCAACGTGTCATCCAAGCCGCCTGGATCGTCAGACGAGCGCGCGGTCGCGGAGCTGAACCGGTTGGGGCTGGAGCACTTCGGTTTCGATGTTGAGGATCTGGAGGCCGAAATGGAACGGCTCACCGCCGCCGGGATCCGCACGGTGCTGCCCATCACCGAGACCCCCACGGGGTCCAAGCTGTCGTACATCGAGGGTCCGGACGACGTGCTGATCGAGCTGGTGCAGCCCGCCCCCTAGCCTGAAGGAGCCATGCCATGGCGGACGCGCCGCTGCATTACCAGACCATCACCGAAGTCGCGGAACGGATCCGGTCAAGAGAGATTTCGCCCGTTGAACTGACGGAGGCCCAACTGAACCGGATCGCCGCGCTGGACGGGGACCTGAAGAGCTATGCGACTGTCATGGCTGAGCCGGCGATAGCGGCAGCGCGGACAGCGGAAGCGGAGATAGTCTCAAGGCGATACCGCGGGCCGTTGCACGGAGTGCCCATTGCCGTCAAGGACCTGTGCTTCACCGCCGGTGTTCCCACCATGGGTGGAGCCCAGGTCCTGCGCGATTTCGTGCCGGATTTCGACGGCACGGTCGTACAGAAGTTGAACGACTCCGGCGCAGTCATCCTGGGCAAGCTGAACCTCACCGAAGGGGCGATGGCCGGATACAACCCGGCCTTTGACATCCCGATCAACCCGTGGGGCGCTGACCGATGGGCCGGCGCGTCGTCCAGCGGTTCCGGTGTGGCCACCGCGGCGGGCCTGTGCTACGGCTCGCTGGGCAGCGACACCGGCGGATCGATCCGGTTCCCCGCGGCGGCATGCGGCACGGTAGGCATCAAGCCGACGTGGGGTCGGGTGAGCCGCTACGGAGTGCTGGCGCTGGCGGAGTCGCTGGACCATGTGGGGCCCATGACACGCGGCGCTGCCGACGCCGGCATCATGCTGCAGGCGCTGGCCGGACACGACCCCAACGATCCCACGTCGTTGCATGCCCAGGTCTCGGCGATGCTGTCGGGGTTGGGCAGAGGTGTGGCCGGGATCCGCATCGGCATTGACGAAAGATACATCGGCGACGACGTGGATTCAGAGGTCGCCGAGGCGGCGCTGGCCGGCGCGCGCCTGCTGGAGAGCATGGGCGCGGAGCTGGTGTCGGTCGAGATGCCGGATACGTTGCCGTTCTCACGCGCTTGGGGCGTACTGTGCTCCGCGGAAGCGGCGGCGGCCCACCGGGACACCTACCCTTCGCGAGCCGACGAGTACGGCCCCTGGTTTCGGGGCTGGCTGGAGAAGGGAACGGGGTATAGCGCGGCCGAGTTCGCTACTGCAAACCAGGTGAGGCTGGAGTGCAATGGAATCCTCGCGGGGATATTCGAAGATATCGACGTGCTGGTGTGTCCATCGATGACCACTCCGCCGGGCCGGGTCACCCCGGAGGAACTGTACGGGCCCATGGGCGAGGACGAGTGGACGTGGGGGAGGTTCACCATTCCGTACGATTTCAACGGCGCGCCGACAATCTCACTCCCTGCGGGGTTGAACAGCGAAGGGCTGCCGTTGAGTATACAATTCATCGGCAAGCATCTGGCCGAGCCGTTGCTGGTGCAGATCGGAGACGCCTACGAGCGGGCGACGCAGCACAACATGAGGCCGCCGGTTTAGCGCCCAACTGGGTATCGGTCCGCGCCTATGCGACCTCGGCGGGCATCCGGTGGTGAAGGATCGTTCACCCCCGCGTGTTGGCGTTTATTGCGATGCCATCCAATCGGCGACGCGCTCGCCGATCATGATGGCAGTGGCGTTGGTGTTGGCGCGGGTGACCTGGGGCATGATCGACGAGTCGGCAACCCAAAGCCCCTGCACGCCGCGAACGCGGCACTGCTGATCCGTAACGGCCATGGGGTCGCCGTCGGGACCGATGCGGCAGGTGCCCGAGACGTGGCGTGAGGTGCCAACCGTCTGTCGGATCCAGGCGTCCAGGGAATCGTCGTCGGCGAGTACGTCGTCGGCGGGGGCAGTGCGGTGGTCGATTACGTCCCGGTAAGCCTCGGACTCCAGCATGTCTGCGGCCAGACGCACGGCGTCACGCATCCGGCGCATGTCGTTTTCGTTGTGCAGATAGCGATAGTTGATCTCCGGCTGATCATTGGGGTCGGACGACGCCAGGCGCACCCAGCCGGAACCGTCGGGAAGCTCGAGAGCACAGGCGATGCGGGCGATGCGGTCGGGCAGATGCTCGCCGGTCATGACGTTGAACACGCCGAGGGTGTGCAGCATCACGTCGTTGGGGTACGACGGCTCTTCTGAGGTCACGCGGAGGCCGAAGCGCAGGGCGCCCGCGTTGGCGTGAAGCTCGACGTGGTCCTTCACGCGGAACGAGACGTTGCCCATGGGATGGTTGAAGAGGTTCTGGCCGACGCCGGGCAGTTCGTGAATGACCGGGATACCGAACTGCCGGAGTTGATCCCACGGGCCGACGCCGGACAGCATCAGGATGTGGGGCGATTTCAACGCGCCGGCGCTGAGCACGACCTGGTCAGCCTCCGCAGTGAAGATCTCTCCGCCGCTCTCTACCTCAACCCCGGCAACCTTGGTGTCCTTGAACAGCACGCGCCGCACGAAGACGTTGCCCTTGACGGTAAGGTTGAGGCGGTGACGCACCGGATTGAGGTGGGTGATGGCGGTGCTCATGCGGACGCCCGCCTGGTTGTTCATGGGGATGGCGCCGATGCCGGCGGAGTCGGGGCCGTTCAGGTCCGAGTTGTATGCGTAGCCGCGTTCCATGGCGGCAGCGTGGAAGGCCTTCTGCACGTCGGGCCAGGGCTGGCTCTCCCGGCGGATGATGGGAATGGGCCCGTTGCTGCCGTGGAAGTCGTCCTGGATGTCCAGGTCGGTCTCGGCCTTGCGGAAGAAGGGTAGGACCTTGAGGTAGGTCCACTCCTCGTTGCCGAAGGATGACCAGCGCTCGAAATCCTCGGGCAGCCCGCGCAGGTAGACCTGTCCGTTGATGGAGCCGGAACCGCCGATGACCTTGCCCTGGGCGATGTTGATCTCGCCCTGCTGGTCGTTGATGGTCCCGTGCAGGTTCCAGGAGACCGGCGAGCCGGGCTGTTCGCCCTCGTTGGAGTAGCCGTCGCGGACAGCCTCCGGGAGATGGTCGGCGTTGGGATAGTCCTGGCCGGCCTCCAGCAGGAGAACGGAACGGTCTGGGTCTTCGGACAATCGGCTGGCAACCACGGACCCGGCGGAGCCGGAGCCCACGACGATCACATCGTACTTCATGACAATGCCCTCGCTTGCGGTTTCGGATCGCCGATTCTACACTATCGGCACAATCGGCCTGGCCGGGAGTTCGACGATGACATCCCCCAAAACACCCAGCGGCGCCAAGATGCTGCCCTACCGGCGGCAGGGCGAGATTGACTACGCCAACCTGGAATTCGACCCCAATGAGAAGAATGTGACTCCCGACGCCATGGAACAAAACCTCGAACTGGCGGAAATCCTTGGCCTCTTCCGCGCCCGTTTCACCGATTTCAACCAGCGCCCCGATGTGTTTCTGGACAATGAAACCTTCATCTGCTATGACCCGAGCAACCTGAACGTGCGGGCTGCGCCCGACATCTATCTGGCCTTTGGTGTGGACGCCGAGGCGATTCGACCACGCAAAATCTACCTGCCCTGGGAGGTGGGAAAGCCGCCCGACTGGGCTATGGAAATTGCGTCCGAAAGTACCGCCAGCGCGGACATCGACCGTAAACCTGCCATCTACGCCGCCATCGGCATCCCTGAATTCTGGCGCTTCGACCCCAGCGGTGGGCAGTATCACGGACAGCCCATGTGGGGTGCAGAACTGACTGAAGGCAGATATCGGGAGCTTCCGCAAACTCGCGAACCCGACGGCATCCTGAAGGTGCACAGCCCGCTGCTGGGCATCAGCCTGTGCTGGGATGATGGCTGGCCCCGGGTGTATGACCCAGTTACCCAGACCTACGACCGGAATTGGCGGGCGGAACAAGCGTATGCAATCGCGGTCCGGGATCAGCGGGATGCGGCCCGCGAAGAGCGCGACACCGCCCTTGCAGAAATCGAACGTCTGCAGGAACTGCTCCGCTGGAGGAACGGTGAGGAAGGCAACGGAACTCAAGGAGATGATGGGCCATGCTGAATGACCCGCAGGCGTTCCTGCGTTATTTCGACGGCATACATCGCCGCACCGTGCGGGACATCCAGGCACTGCCGGCTCCGGCCGAGTCGTGGGCGCCAGCGGCGGGTGAGGGTGAGAACGCGTGGAGCATCCGGCAGATCGTGCATCACATCTGCGAGTCGCGGATGTACTTCGCGCGGGCCTACCGGAACGAAGGGTGGCTATACGACTGGGAGGTTCCCAGCACGGCGTCAATCGATGACTGGGTACCGGCGCTGGAGATCTCGGCAGCCGAATTTCGCAGCCGCATCGAGGACACCCCCGCGGATTGGCTGGCGCGCCGGATCAAGATGATCGACACCGACGGGATGCTCAGCGGCTGGCGTATCCTGATGATGCTGGTGGAACACGAGGTGCACCACCGCTCGCAGATCGACACCTACGCCGGGATGCTGGGCTGGGACGTGCCGCAGATCTACGGGCGCACGCGGGAACAGATCGACGAGTTGCAGGAAGGACAGCAGGCCAGCGCGTCGAGCGACTAGCTATTTTGGTCAGGGGTTGATTGCGCCGGCGCGGTTCTGCACGATGAAAGTTTCGCGCCTCTCGAGGTAATCCGCGACGAGGTTCAGCAGGGCTTGCGGGCGCTCGGCGGCGATGTCGTGACCGGCATCGTAAACGAAAGCCACGTTGCAGTTGGGGATGCGGCTCCGGTAAATGCTGGGCGCTACCGGATCGATCGCGTCATCCGCCTGTCCGAAGACGGCAAGTGTCGGGCACTGGATTTCGGAGAGCCTCACCTCTGATTCCTGGGTGTCGCCGACTGCCGCCCCGGCGGGCCGTACCGCCAGGGGCGATATCAGGATTAGTGAGGATATGCTTTCCGGCGACCGCACAGCGTGGCGGATGGCTACCGATGCGGCGGACGAAACGCCGATAAGACCGTATGGTCCGGCGGCCAACGAGGAAACTGCGGCGGCGACCTGATCTTCCGCCCGCGATCCCAATTCGTCCAGGCGCGGTTCCAGCACCACCCACCGTTGGGCCAGGCCGTCCCGGAGAGCGGCAGCGCGCCCCGGTTCGTCAACTATGACGACGGTCTCACGCAGGCGTTCGGAAGTCACCGGTTACAACTCCTTGAGGCGAGGCAGGACCTCGCGCCCGAACAGGTCGATTTCGGCCATCACGTCGCGGTGGGTCAGGCTGGGTTGCTGGAAGAAGAGGTCGATGACGCCGGTGCCGCACCGGTCGTGATAGGCCTTGATCTGCTCGAACACGGTGTCGGGCCCTCCGACGAAGGTGAGACCGGGAGCGCCGCCCACGATGTCGCCACTGGCGCTGCCGGCAAACACGTTGCGGTAGTCGACGTCCTGACCGGACCGGGAGGCCTGGATGACCTGGGACACCGAGGAGCGCAGAGCCATGCCGGGCGCACGGCCCTGGTCGGTCTGTGCTTCGAACCAGTCCTGGGCCTCGCGGTCGGTCTCGGCCAGGTAGATGCTGCCGCGAAATACCAACTGGTCCGGTTCGGGCCGCCAGCCGGCCTCGTCGCACCATTGCAGATATTTCTCGGTGATGCCCGCCACCTGTTCCCAGGGCACGAATGATACGCCGAGTCCCAATCCGTGCTCGGCGGCGTACTGCACCGCATCATCGCTGCGGGTGGCGACGAGTGCTGCCGGAAAGGGTTGCTGCACCGGGCGAGGCCACACGGCCACGGTGCGGTACTGGTAATAGCGGCCCTCCCAGGAGAAGGGTTCGGGTTCGGTCATGGCCTTCAGGATCAGGTCCATGCCTTCGAGGAGGCGTCCCCGCCCTTCCGACGGGTGGACGCCGTACACCTGGTCCTCGTTGGGAGTGCCGCGCAGGAAACCCATGACCAGGCGGCCGTTGGTGATGTTGTCCAGCAGGGTGAGTTCTTCCGCGGCGCGGATGGGGTTGTTGAGGGGCAGCAGCGGACCCAGCATGGCGATCTTGACTGACTTGCACCGCTCCGCCACTGCGGCGGCCATGACGGCGGGCGTGCCCGTGGCGATGCGGCCCGAGTAGTGGTGCTCGGAGAAGCTGACCCACTCGAAGCCCATTTCCTCGGCGAACTCGCATTCCTCGATGCCGTCCTGGTAGCTCTGCACCGAGGTCGCGGGGTCGCTGTATGACGGGGGAGTGGGCCAGGTCGGCGGGAAGTCCCGCCGGTGGGCGTATCCCATGGCGCCGAGATAGGATGCTTTCATGCTGAGATGCTCCTGCGATCCTTCCTGGCGTTGCCGCCAACGTTGCTATTCGGGCCCGTTGCTATTCGGGTTTATGGTTCGGTCGTCTGACCGATGCTAGCGCTGGCCGCGCCTCTCCTCAAAGCTGGCGGTGATCGCCTGCTCGGCGCGCTTGCTGTGCTCTGCGATGAACTGCTCGAGGCGGCGGATCTCCGCCGCGCTTTCCGGCGAAGGCTCCTGGCGGCCCGTCTGCTGTTTCAGCTGGGCCAATTCCTTGCGAGCCTTGTCGACCTGTTGCACCGATTCCAGCGCGGCCAGTTCTTCCAATGCCGCCTTCTTTATAGTGAGCAGGCGGCGGTGGTTCTCCTCTGCGTCCCGCAGCCGCTCTTCGACCTCACCCATCGCCGATAGAGCCATTTCCAGCGGGGCACGTCCGTAGATGGTTTGCCGGGGCAACCGGCGCAACTGGGTGCGGAACTGGGCGATGGTCGCGTCCAGCTGCTCCTCCTTGTGGCGGATTTCCGCCAGGGAAAGACGCAAGGCCGCCATTGCCTGTTGCAGTTGGGATACGGAAGACATGACAGTAGGTAAACGTGAGGGCGAATGATCATTCGCCCCCGTCCGGATTTTGCGATCGAGCTAGCTCTTGAAACCGACTTTGGGGAGCACTCGCTCCAGAGCTTCCAGCACCTCGGTGATGTCGTCCCGGGTTACCCATCCCAGGTGCCCGATGCGGAAGCAGTGGCCGGTGAGCTTGCCCTGCCCGCCGGCCAGGACGACGCCCTCGTCCTCGCGCATCATGGACATGAGCCGGCCACCGTCGATGTCCTCAGGCATCTTGATGCCGGTGACGGTGTTGGAGGCGCGCGATTCGTCATTGGCGAGGAGTTCCAGGCCCAGCGCCTTGACACCGGCCCGGGTGTACGCGGCAACCTCGGCGTGGCGCTCGTAAACGTTCTCCAGGCCCTCGTCGAGGATGTGGTCCAGACCGAGGCGCAGGCCGTAGAGCAGCGCGACGTTCGGTGTCCACGGAGTCTGACCACGGGACAGGGAGCGCTCGGCGGCCATCAGGTCGAAGTAGAAACGGGGCATGCTGGCGTCCTGGTAGGCTTCCCAGCCGCGGGCGCTGATGCTGATGAAGGCCAGCCCGGGCGGGATCATGAAGCCCTTCTGCGATCCGGTGGCCACCAGGTCGCAGTTCCAGCCGTCCACCGGAAGGGGAATGCAGCCGAGGCTGCTCACGGCGTCGACCAGGAGCAGCTTGTCGAACTCGCCCTTCACCACGCGAGCGATGGATTCGAGGTCGTGGGTCACGCCGGTGGAGGTCTCGTTGTGGGTGACGAGTACCGCCTTGATTTCGGGGTCCTTCTGCAGCTCGGCGCGGATGGCCTCGGGGTCGATGGCATCGCCCCATTCGAAGTCCATGCGGGTCACGTCGGCGCCGTAGCCCTCGGCGATCTGGACGAAACGGTCGCCAAAAGAACCGGCGGTAGCGGCGATGACCTTGTCGCCGGGGGACAGGGTGTTGACCACCGCGGCCTCCAGGGCGCCAGTGCCGCTGGAGGTGAGGATGTACAGGTCGTTGTTGGTCATGAAGACCTGCTTCAGGCCGGCGGTGGTGGCCTCGATCAGCTCCTTGAACTCGGGACCCCGGTGGTTGATCATGGGCAGGGACATCTCGTCGACGATGTCGTCGGGGATGGGAGTGGGACCGGGGGTACGCAGGTTCTGAGGCTCAATCTTGGTCAATGTCATAGGGAAAGCTCCTGGGAAATACCGAAGGATGGCGAATGAAGAGTAGGGCGACGTTCAGCGTCGCATTGGCTCGTCATGTGACGGCGGATAACGGCACGGTTTCGTGCGCACGCGGCAAATATTATAGCAAGGATTTACGGATTCGTTCCGGCCCAACGCACACAGACATCCGGAGCCAGCGCGTCAGCCGAGCAGGAAATCTCCCACTGTCAGCACGACGTCAGGGAAGGCCCGGGGGCTGATCCTGCCGTTGGTCGGGACGATGCGGCTGCTCTGGTAGACCCCGTCGACGGGGTCGTGGAAGGCTTCCACGTGCCGGGCCGTGACGTTGGCAATCCACACTTCGGGGATGCCGGCTGCCGCATAGCGGGGCAGTTTCACATCGCGGTCGTATTCCAGGGAGGTGTCTGACACCTCGATCACCAGGAGCACATCCTCTGGGGTGGGGCGCGCTCGGTGATAATCGTCACGGAGGCGTACGATTACGATGTCTGGTTCGGGAAGACCGTGGTCGTCGAGTCGGACCGAGTTTTGCACCCTGACCCAGGCACGGCCCCGCAATCGGTGGATCAGGTCGCTGCTCAAGCGCGTCGTACTGTCTTCGTGAGGAGGGCCGATGGGGGACATTACGAATATTTCTCCATCCAGCAACTCGACGCGCTCTGCTTCCGCCAGGATGCCCGTATCGGCCATGGCGCAGTACTCTTCCACGGTGAAACGGCGCCGAGTTGCGGCCACGGACTGTGGAGGCGCGGCAGTAGTCGTCATGGCGTCACCTCGCGGGCTAGATGGTGCCGGAGAGCTGGTTGATCACCAAACCGGTGGGGAGCTTGGGGTAGAAGAAAGTCGACTTGGGCGGGAGGCGGTTGCCGGCGCTGACTATCTGACGGAAGGGCTCAAGCGGGAACGGCTTGAGCAGAATGGCCGCCTGCTGCTCACCGACGTTGACCTGCTGGACGATGGCCTCGTGGTCAGGGCTGTAGTCGACATGCTGGGCCAGGGCGTCACCCAGTATGGGCGACAGCACCCGCTCCTGCAGCACCCACGCCTCGGAAACCGCCAGCTGGCCCCATGAGGCCCAATCGATATCGGATCGCAGGGTGTGGATGGTCGGCGGAGCGTCGGACCAGAAGACGGCGAAGCAGTGGGCGTTGTCGCCGATGCGGGCCACGTCGGCGACCGCTGCCCCCGGCGTGATCTCGGTGTTCAGGTCCCGCGCGTCGAAAAACTCGCCCATTTTAGAGCGGATGGCGTCCAGCTGCTCGGACGACATTCCGCCGGCGACGCGGTGGTAGGGCAGCAGGAGCAGGCCCGGGTCGTCGAATTCGACCAGGGTCATCATCACGTAGTTGCTGGCGGCCGCGTCGTCGGATTGCTCTGCATCGGGCCGGCTGCGCCGGTAGCGGAGCGCCGCCTCGTAGCGATGGTGGCCATCGGCGAGGAACACAGCGCGGCCGGCAAAGGTTTCGACGATGCTCGACTGGGTCGCCGGGTCGTCGATGCGCCAGAACTCGGCGGTGCCCCCGGCGGGAGTGGCTGCGGAGGCGTCCGGCGCCTCGGCGATGATGCTGTCGAATACGCGCTGCAGCGCGCCTTCCGCGTCGCGATAGAGGGACATGATGGGGCTGAACTGGGCCTGGCAGGCGTCCAGCAGCGCGACCCGGTCCAGCACCGACGGTTCGCGGGTGAACTCGTGAGGCAGTACGGACCCGGCGTCGTAGTCCTCGACCAGCACGTCGGCGAACAACCCCAGGTGCTGGTAGCGGCGGCCACCGAAATCGTAGGCATGCCGCATCAGGTAGAACGAGGCCGTATCGTCCTGTCGCAGCACACCGTTGGCCAGCCAGCGTTGGAACAACCCCGCGGCCTGTTGGTAGCCGGCCTGCGGGTCCACCGGATCGGGCTGCTCGCCGCCTTCCAGGTGGACCGCGTTGTAAGGGCTGCGCTGCTGCAGGTCGGTCTTCAGTTCCGGACCGATCATGTCGTACGGCGGACAGATGACGGAGGAAAGGTTGCCCACCGCAGCGGGGTCGTAGCGGCAACCGCGGAAGGGTTTGATGGTGGCCATGGCAGGTCGGGCTCCGGGAGTTCGGTTGGGCTGCATTATACGATAGCGGGTTATGCTGTCACGGTTGGCCTTTGGCTACCGACGAGGCGGGAGTGGACAGCGAGATGCCGATTATCGGAGGACAGTAAAAATATGCGGGCGGCAACCGCGTACCGCCCAGAATCCGCGATGCGTTGACCACTCACTCGCGATCAGTCGTTGGGAATCAGCGGCATCACCTCGCGGGAGAAGCGTTCCATGGCTTCCTGCTGCTGGGCAGCGCTGTCTGCGGGGAAGCTGAAGATGAAGTGCTGGACGCCCAAATCCTGGTACAGGCGGAGGTCAGCCGCGATCTGCTCGGGGATGCCCGATACCAGGCGGCGGTCAGCGGTGGGAGCGTCCTGGAAGACGCAGTCGGTGCTGAACACCAGGTCCACGGCGTCCTCGGCGCGGCCGGCGCAGGCGCTGACCCGGCGCAGGCGGGCGATCTTTTCCGCCAGTTCCTCGGGCTCCAGGATGGCCGGCGGGCGCAGGCCGATGGGCATCCAGCCGTCGCCAAGGGTGGCGGCGCGGCGGATGGCCGGGTTGGTGTGGCCTCCGATCCAGATGGGTGGATGGGGTTGCTGCACCGGTTTGGGCAGGAAGCCGGCGCCGCCGATGTCGTAGTGCTCGCCGTGGAACTCGGGGTTGTCAGAGGTCCAAAGCTCCTTGAAGATCTGGATGTACTCGTCGGTGACCTGGCCACGCTGGGCATAGGTGTCCAGCCCCATGGCCTGGAACTCCTCTTCCATCCAGCCGACGCCGGCGCCCAGAATGAGGCGGCCGCCGCTGAGCACGTCCAGCGTGGCCAGGATCTTGGCCGTGAGCACGGGGTTGCGATAGGGGAGGATGAGCACGTGGGTACCCAGCTTGACGCGGGTGGTGCAGCCGGCGAGGAAGTTCAGCGCGGCCAGAGGCTCGAAGTAGGTGTTGTCGCGCTGGAACGGCGCCACCCCGTCGGCGGCGTAAGGATAGAAGGACGAGACCTCGTTGGGGATGATGATGTGGTCGCTGACCCACACGTGGTCGAAGGACAGGTCCTCAGCGCGCTGGGCCAGGCTGCGCAGGTTCTCGGGTGAGGCCATTGCCCCCCGGCTGGGGAGGGAGCATCCAAAGGTAACGGGCATCGGGTTGCCTCCGTACTGTTGGTCAAGATCGGGACAGGCTTGGTTAACGAGGCGGATGCTATACTACGGACATTACCGCCGCAAGCAAATGCAGCAGCAGCCGGATATCATCAGAATCGGGATCCACAGGATTATAGAATTGTCGGGATTGAAGGCACTCGACGGTACAACGATCCCAATCCTTCTAATCGTATAGTCCAGCGGTTTTGTTGCGTTTTGCGATGTAGGTAGGCGGGGATAATCCCGTACAACAATACACCGCACTCTATAACCGGACCCGAATGGAGACTTCGTTGTGACGCAGTATTGGAATCACTTGTCCATTCCGAATGAATGGGGGCCAATCGAAGATGGCCAGCCCATTACGATGCCACTGACATGGCACCGTGGCTTTCCGCCGCTTCGCATGCCCGACGATCCCCGCAATAAAGGACGATCATCCCATGTACTTGCTGCTGTTAGTGGGCCACGGGTTGGGTCGCTTGGAGATAGACAGGTCTGGACTGGGCAACTGGACTACCAACGCATCAGCCAATACCCGTTTCTGTTGACTTACGACACAGGGCACACGCGCGAACCAATAGCGTATATGGCAATTGCCGCAGACGGGGAAATCCTGAACAGGGACGCCGCCAGTATCTCGATGCGCTTCCGCTTTTCGGGTCAACGGTTCATGGCTCCCAACGAAAACTCGCGCCAAAAACTATGCCGACGATTGGGCCTCTCTCCGTGGATATGGCACCACACGCATTGGGCGGTTCACGAAGGAGACCTGTATCGCTTACTCTGGGAAATGACCCCTGACATCGGGAGAACGTTCCCCTCAGAAAGTTCATTAGGTTGAACAACTACTCCGCAAATGCAACCGAACCAACCGGGCAAACCCCGATTCTGACAACCCACACTGAAGCATGACCCCCATCGCCAACCGCACCATTTCCAACCGAGTCGTCGTCGCCATGAGCGGCGGCGTCGACTCTTCGGTGGCTGCCCTGCTCCTGCACCGGGACGGCTACGACGTCATCGGCGTGACGATGAAGCTGTACGATATCGACCAGGCTGACCTGCCGGATTACTACCGGGGGTGCTGCACCCTGGACGACGTGGAGGATGCGCGGGCGGTCTGCCGCATCCTGGGCGTGCCCCACTACGTTCTGAACGTGCAGCGGGAGTTTCGAGCCTTCGTCATCGACTATTTCCGTCGCGAGTACGAAAACGGGCGCACGCCGCACCCGTGCATTGCCTGCAATGACAAGATCAAGTTCAGTTTCCTGGCCCAGCGCGCCCGGATGCTGCAGGCGGCGTACGTCGCCACGGGCCACTACGCTCGCCTCGAACCGGACGGACCGGACCAGTGGGCGCTGTGCCGCGGGGTCGACGCCGACAAGGACCAGTCCTACGTCCTGTTCGGCATGCGCCAGGAGCAGTTGGCCGCCACCTTGATGCCCGTGGGTCATTACCCGAAATCGGAAATCCGCCGGCTGGCGCAGGAGGCCGGGTTCCCCAACGCGGACAAGCCGGACAGTCAGGACATATGCTTCATCCCGACCGGCGACTATCGCGAGTTCCTGCGTGAGCGCAGCGACGAACGTCCTGGCGAAATCGTGGATGCCGACGGCAACGTCCTGGGAGCGCACGAGGGCATCCAGTATTTCACCGTGGGCCAGCGACGCGGCCTGGGGCTTTCCGGCGGGCCGCCTCGGTTCGTGATCCGGCTGGAACCGGACACGCGCCAGGTGGTGGTCGGCTCCGAAACGGACCTGTACCAGGACACGCTTTATGCCGACCCGGTGTCGTGGGTGTCCGGCGTCGCCCCGACCGGCCCGGTGGAGGTGACCGTCAAGATACGCTACAAGTTCGCGGAGGCGCCGGCCACGGTAACCGCCGTGGGCGATGGCGCACTGGTGCGGTTCCGGGAGCCCCAGCGGGCGATCACCCCGGGGCAGGCGGCGGTGTTCTACCAGGGCGATGCCGTTCTCGGCGGCGGACCCATCGCCGGCCACCAACCGGCGGCGCGTGCCGAGCTGGCCGCCGCGCTGGTCGATGCCTGACCTGTCCCTGGAAGCGGACTTCCGCGTCCAGGGCTATCGCCTGATCGCCGGCGTAGACGAAGCCGGGCGGGGACCGCTGGCCGGGCCGGTGGCCGCCGCCGCCGTGATCCTGCCTCCGGAGTTCACCGGCGATGAACCCTGGCTGGCGACGATTGACGACAGCAAGCGGCTGTCCGAGCGGCGCCGGACGGAAGCCGCAGATCTTATACGCGAGAACGCCCTGGCCTGCGCGGTGGAACTGATCTCCCCCGAGACCATTGATCGCATTGGAATTGGCCGGGCGGTGATCAGAGCGATGCTGGCGGCCGTGGACCGTTTACGGCCGGCGCCGGATGCTCTTCTCCTGGACTGGGTGCCCATCAAGCAATGCCCGCTACCGCATCAAACGGTGGTCAAGGGCGACGCGCGGTCGCTGTCCATAGCCGCAGCCAGCATCCTGGCGAAAGTGACCCGCGATGAACTCATGGTTCGGGCGGAGGGCTGCTACCCGGGGTACGGGTTCGCCAGGCACAAGGGCTACGCCACACGCGCGCACCTTCGCTGCCTGTCTGAGCTGGGGCCGTCGCCCATACACCGCCGCTCCTTCAGCCCGCTGCGGCAAGCGACATTGGTAGACGATGCCACAACCTGAGGATCCTTCGGAGACTTCTGCGCTTTCGTCACGCCGCATCGGCGAGATCGGCGAGGAGTTGGCGCGGCATCATCTTGAGGCGAAAGGCTACCGGGTGATCGTAACCAACTACCGTTGCCGGTGGGGCGAAGTTGACCTGGTCGCCCGCGATGGGCCGGAGTGGGTTTTCGTGGAGGTGCGCACGCGCCGGAGCGGCGCCTACGGCGGCCCGGAAGAGTCGCTGACGGAAGCCAAGAAGCAGCATCTCGCGTTGGCGGCCCAGCATTACCTTCAAGAAATGGGTGACGTGACCGCAGAAGCGCATTGGAGGATTGACCTGGTGGCGATCAGGTTGGGGCCGGGACGACGCGTGCACAGCATCCAACACCTGACAAACGTGGTTTCAGAACAGTGACCTCGCGGTGCTACAATCTCTCAAGTCTCCACAGTGATCAACCGCGCCGCGAGGCACGCCATGACAACCAAGCCCGCTTCACAGATCGGTCCCGCAGATCAGCATCCTCGCCTGACGCCGTTGCCGGACCCGCCAGTTTCGCCGGACATGATCGAGCAATTCCCGTACATCAGCCGTGCCTACGTGATCCTGGAGGACCATTTCAGCGCCCGGCCTGACGTTTTCGTGGGCGGCGAGGGCTACCTTTGCTATTCTCCCAGTGACGTCCCTAACGCCCCCAAACCGGACTGCGTCGTGGCGCTGGATCTTCCCATACCTGCGCAGGAAATCGCGGAGAGCAACGGCTATGCCATCAGCGAGATCGGCAAACCTCCTGACTTCGTGCTGGAAGTGGCATCAAAGAGCACGGGACGACGGGACTATACCGACAAGCGCGACATCTACGCCGGCTACGGTGTGGCGGAGTACTGGCGGTTCGACCACACCGGTGGCCGCTATCATGATGCGGCGCTGGCCGGTGACCGCCTGGTGGATGGTCGATACGAAGCCATGCCGCTGACGACCGGAGACGATGGAACGATTCGGGGATACAGCGCCGCGCTGGGCCTGGAACTCCACTGGTACGACGGCTGGCTGCGCTTTTGGAATCCGGACACCGGTGAATACCTGCCGGACCTGACCGAAGCCAAGGCTCAGCGGGACGTAGCCGTTTCCGAACGGGACATCGCGGTCTCTCAGCGGGACGCGGCCCTGGAACGCGTCCGTCAACTGGAAGAGGAACTGGCTCGCCGTCGGTCAGGAAACTAGGCTGGCCCGGCGGCGGTTGACTGTGCCACCCGCTGCTAATAGACTAATTTGCGCCTCGCTGCGGACCGCGTGAACGCAGCGGAGACTAACAGTGCCGTCGTCATGCCTATCGATCTCGCCGAACATATCCGGAATGTGCCCGACTTCCCCATCCATGGGGTCCAGTTCAAGGACATTACCTCGCTGCTGCTGTCTCCGGACGCTTTCAACGAAACCATAGACCGGATGGTAAAGCTGGCGGGCCAAACGGACATCGACTGCCTGGCCGCCGTAGATTCACGTGGCTTCATATTCGCCGCTCCGATGGCGACGCGGATGGAGCTGCCGCTGGTACTGCTGCGCAAAGCGGGCAAGCTCCCGGGCGCGACGCTGTCCTACGAATACAGCTTGGAATACGGGCAGGCCGCGCTGGAAGTGCATGCCGAAGATGTGCCCCCGGGAGCCCGTGTGCTCATCATCGATGACCTTGTCGCCACGGGCGGCAGCCTGCAGGCGGCGGCGAAGCTGATTGAAAAGGCCGGCGGCTCCACCGCCGGCATTGGCGTTGTAATAGAACTGATTGGTCTGGGAGGCCGGGACGCTCTGGCCGACTATGACCTCTTCTCGCTGGTCACATTCGAAGTCGACGAATAGGCCGGAAGGGCCGTTTGCCGCGTACTCAGGAGGAATTTCCCAATGGCAGACCAAGCAACCATCGGTAACGTTAAAGTCACCGCCGTCATCGACATGGTGCCGCCGCCGCGCGAGCCCTCGGCGATGTTCCCCGATGTCCCCGACTCCGCCTGGGCGGACTACCAGGACACTCTGGAGAACGGCCAGCTCCAGCTTTACTACGGCGTCTTCCTTCTCAACACCTCCGAGCACGTCATTCTGGTGGACACCGGCATGGGGCCCGGCCCGCACCCCGACCGGGGCAACGTCACGGGCAACCTCTACGAGGAGCTCCGACCGCACCTCGAGTCTAACGTGGGCGTGAACAACACCAACGTCGGCCCCAGTGACTCGGTCAACTACATCATCCACACGCACCTGCACGGCGACCACGTGGGCTGGAACCTGCGCTATTCCGGCGGGATGCCTGCGCCCAACTTCCGGCGGGCGCGCTACGTCATGTCGCGGCCGGACTACGACTACTTCACGTCGGAACAGGGCCGCCAGATGTATCCGTACATCGACCGCCAGGTGATGCCGCTGCGCCGGCTGCGTCTCCAGCAGATCCTGGAGGAGCCGGAACACACCATCAGCGACGAGATCTCCATCGCGCCTGCTCCGGGCCACACCCCCGGTCACCAGGTGGTGCTGATCAACTCCAACGGACAGCGGGGCGTGGTCATGGGCGACGTGCTGCACACCATCGCCCAGATATCCGAGCCGACCTGGTGCGCCGGAGTGGACACCGACAAGGAGCAGTCCGCTGCTTCCCGCGGTCGCCTGCTGGACGCTGCCGAGGAAGGCGACTGGACCATCTGCGCGGGACACTTCCCGCCGGGCAAGCAGATCGGCAAGATTGCGCGTGTCGACGGCAAGCGGGTCTGGCAGCCGCTTTAGACCCTCGATAGCGGAACGGTTAGGGGGCGAATGGTTATTCGCCCCTTATTTTACGTAAGGGAGGCATCACATTGACCCAGCTGCGCAGCCTGTTGGAACGGATTGAGGCCGGGAGCGGTCCCTCGCTGGGATTCGGCTCCACCCAATCGGCACGTCTCCCCGGCATGGCGTTGATCGCCCGTTGCTCGGGAAACATCGAGGCGGCGCTTGCTGCCGCAGCGGAGGCCGCCGACGCGGTGGTCATCGCGGCTCCTGGTCTCTCGCCGGACGGCATTCCGGAGGTAGGAGACCGCATCTGGGGAGCGGGCGGCGCCCCACTCACGCCTGAAAGCGTAGCCCAATGGCAGGCAGCCGGCGCCGATTTCATGGTATCCCCTCCCCCCGGCGCCGTGGTGGATGCGATAGATATCGCCAATCCGGGCATGACCCACGGGATGCGCATCCCGGACGAGCCCGACGACAGCACCTGGCGGGTGCTCGCCGCCGCGCCGGTGGATTTCCTGGTGCTGGACAAGTCGGCAATGACCAACCCGTGGACCTTCGCGGACCTGGCGCAGGTGGCTGACGCCGTAAGCCGTACTGAAAAGTTCCAGTTCGTGCGGGTAGGTGGCCGGCCCACCGCCAACGAACTGCTGGCGCTGCGCCAGGCCGGCGCCGTGGCCATCGTGGCCGAGGCCAACGACCACGGTGCCGACGGCCTGGCCGCGATCAAGGCGGACCTGATGGCCATGCCCCGCGCGCAGCCGGCGTCGCGACGCGGCGGCCGGACCGGCCTGGAAAGCACCGCTACGTGATCCTCCAGAGCCTCGACCTGCTGCGGGAGAACCCCGCCGCGTTTGTCCTGGTGATCGGCATCGGGTTGATCGGCCTGATAATCGGTTTCACCGTTCATGAGTTCAGCCACGCGCTGACCTCCCACATCGAAGGGGATGACACCGCCCGGCGCATGGGGCGGCTGACCTTCAACCCCATCAAACACATCGACCTGCTCGGGTTCATCCTGCTGCTGGTGGTGGGGTTCGGCTGGGCCAAGCCGGTGCAGGTGGACCCGTACAACCTGCGCCACGGTCGGTTCGGGATGTCAATGGTCGCCTTGGCCGGCCCGCTGTCCAACTTCGTGCTGGCGTTCGTGTTGGGGCTGGTGTTCCGGCTGGACCTGCTGCCGGTAGTCACGGACACGCGGTTCATATCCGGGATCGTTGAGATCCTGGGCTTTGCTGCATTCCTGGCGATATTTTTCAACCTGATCCTGGGGATATTCAACCTGATCCCGCTGCCGCCGTTGGACGGCAGCAAGGTGGTGGGCGGCCTGCTACCGAGTTCGCTCTACCGGTCGTACCTGCAGTTTGAGCGCTACGGTTGGATACCGTTGATGGGGTTGATCGGCGTTAACCTGTTCCTGAGCTACGCCTTTGGCATCAACTTCCTGGGGCGGATACTGATCCAGCCGGCGCTGTTCGTCTTTCGGCTGGCCACGGGTTTGAGCTGAGTTGTCAGAATCAGGATTCCCAAGATTTCATGATTTGCAGGATTCAAGCGTTTCAGCGGAAAAGTCATCTCAATCCTGTCAATCCTCAAATCCGATAAATCCTGATTCTGACAGTCCAACACCAGAGCAAACGTTAGGGGCGGGTCTGAAACCCGCCCCTAACGTTTGCTGGAGTGTGTACCGCGCTACGGGCGCAGGGGTATGGGTCGGTTGGTCTGGTTCTCGGTGATCTGGTCGGCGTCCCACAGCTTGGCGAAGTTGTAGGCCCGGGGGCAGTGGCCGTAGGATTCCTCGACGTTGACAATGATGCCCTGGAGGTGCTTGGAGTTGTCGTCGGTCCAATAGAGCTCCAACTCGACCTTCTGGCGTTCCAGTTCCTCCTTGCTGACGATGGTCACGGTGCCGTTGACGCGCACGGTGTCGTTGACGCCGGGGATCATGAACAACAGGCCCACGTGGGGGTTGGAGTCCATGTTCTGGTAGGACTGGAACAGGCGGTTGCCGGCGACGTCGGGGAACAGCAGGCGGGTGCCGTCGATGACCTTGACGAAACCGGGCTTGCCGCCCTTGGGAGAGGCGTCGCAATTGCCGTCCGGGTCGGACGAGGCCATGACGACGAAAGGCGAGGCGGCGATGAACTTCTGGACGAAGTCGGACATTTCGCCCTTGACCTTATTCTTGGCCCGGGGACTCATCTCGCCGAACTGGTCGTTGAAACGGCTGGCCTGCTGTTCGATGGTGCAGAGGTCGTCGGTGGTGGTAGTGGCAGCGGTGGTTGTCATGGTCGCAAACCCTCCCGGCATTCGGTTCCGTTAATGTGGCGCACAGAATAACGGATTCGGCCTCTGTGTGCCACCGCACAGGGTGTAATTGGAGGCCTGGCGGGCCGACGAAATTCGCCGTCACCTTGACATTTCCCGTCCCGGCAGGTAGTATCGAGGGCAGTTAAAAACTGCATACGCTGCTGGAACCCTTATTCAGACAGGCGGAGGGAACGGCCCTGTGAAGCCTGGCAACCTGTCCCGCTCACCCCGTGGGATGAGGTGCTAAATCCGGCGTCCCCGGTGTGTCGCGCGATGCGTGCGGATACCGCGGCGGGACGAAAGATGAGGGGCGGACTGTGAAGGTGGCTCTCCCAAGTGCGGGTGGGCCTTTATTTTTGCCTGTTTCGAATCCAGATTCGACCAGTGTGACCGCAGCGTAGCACAGAGTGCTACTGACGCACCCCACGTCTTTTACCGATTTATGAACGAAATTCGCCCCATCAACTGGACAGGCAGCCGGCTGGAACTGCTGGATCAAACGCTCCTGCCCCATGAGCACGTTACGGTTCGCATCACCGATTATCGCGCCGCTGCTGCTGCCATCACCGAAATGCGCGTGCGAGGCGCTCCTGCCATCGGGGTGACGGCCGGTTACGCCATGGTCCTGGCCGCCGCCGAGTTGCAGTCCCGGGAGCGGGACCATTTCATCGGCGCGCTGCGGCAGGCCGGGGGCCACATCGCCGCCGCCCGGCCCACCGCCGTCAACCTGGGGTGGGCGGTGCGCCGCATGATGCGCGTTGCGGAGGCGGAACCCGATCCGGGCAGCATCCTCCCGCGGCTGGAAACAGAGGCGCGCCGGATCCAGGAAGAGGACGAGGCCATCAACCGGCGCATCGGTGAACACGGCCGCGCCCTGATGCCGGCCGACGGCCAGGGGGTCCTGACCCACTGCAACACCGGGGCGCTGGCAACGTCGGCCTTCGGCACCGCTTTGGGCGTGATACGGGCCGGCTGGGAGGCCGGCGGACGGTTCAACGTCTACAACACCGAGACCCGGCCCTGGCTGCAGGGCGCGCGGCTCACGTCGTGGGAGTTCCAGCAGCTGGGCATACCGGCCACGCTCATCGCCGATTCGGCGGCGGGAGTGCTGATGCAGAAGGGCGAGGTGTCGTGCGTCATCACCGGCGCGGACCGGGTCGCCGCCAACGGCGACACCGCCAACAAGGTGGGCACGTACATGCTGGCGGTGCTGGCTCACGAAAACAACATACCGTTCTACATCGCGGCGCCCACCAGCACGGTGGATCTGGCCATAGCCCACGGCGACAACATCGCCATCGAGGAACGACCGCACCACGAGGTGACCGGCTACGCCGGCGCTCCGACCGCGCCCGAGGACACGCCGGCTTACAACCCGGCCTTCGACGTGACCCCGCACCGCTACATCGCCGGCATCGTTACCGAGACGATGGTGTGCCGGCCGCCCTACACGGAGACCTTGCGGCAAGCGGTTGATGCAGGCTGACCCTCCGGTCTGTCATTGCGAGTGCAGCGTGGCAATCCCGAAATCCTGCCCATCCCGCCAATCCTTGAATCCCGGTGAAAAATGAGCATTGACCAACAAACCCGTCGCCGCATGGCCCGCACCGGCCTCACCGCCTGTGATCCGGAGCGCGCCTGCCCCGGTTACACGCTATACGCTCCGATGTCCGGCACTGGAGAAGTCTACCTGCTGGACATACACGGCGAGGTGGCCCACCGGTGGCAGATGCCCTACCCGCCGGGCCTGTATGGCTACCTGCTGCCCAACGGCAACCTGTTCTACGGCGGCAAGGTTCCCGATGACGGCGGCTGGGACACCTTCGACGGGATGAAGCGGTTCAAGGGCGGCATCATGCTGGAAGCCGACTGGGACGGCAACATTCTGTGGGAGCACCGGGACCCGTACCACCACCATGACGCACGTCGGACCTCTGCGGGCGGCTGCCTCTACATGACGGTGCAGCGCATGGACGACGCACAGGCGGCCACCATCAAGGGCGGCCAGGCGGGCACTGAAGACCGGCCCGAATACACCGGGATGTGGTGCGACGTGCTGGTGGAGGTCGACGCCAACGGCAACCGCGTCTGGGAATGGCGCGCCGCCAACCACCTGGACCCGGAGCGCCATGTTGTCACCTTCAACGACCTCAGGGACGAATGGAGCCACGGCAACACGGTAGTGCCGCTGGGCGACGACCGGGTCATGTTCAGCTTCCGCAACATCTCCACCGTGGGAATCATCGACAAGGCCAGCGGCGACATCGTGTGGCAGATCGGCGACGAGACACTTTCGCAGCAGCACGACCCGTCGATGCTGGACAACGGCAACGTTCTGATCTACGACAACGGGTCGCACAACCGGTTCAACCCGCTGCCCCGCTCCCGGGTCATTGAGGTGGATACCGCGACCAACGAGATCGTCTGGCACTACGAGGACAACCCGCCCTTCAACTTTTTCAGCGCGTATATCTCCGGAGCGCGACGGCTCCCCAACGGTAATACGCTGATCACCGAGGGCCAGCCGGGGCGCATCTTCCAGGTCACACCTGATGGTCAGGTGGTCTGGGAGTACGTCAACCCGCACTTCGCGCCGAATGAACAGGGCTTCGTGGTGAACAGCGTGTTCCGTTCGACCCACTACCTGCCGGAGCAGGTGCCGCATTTGCGCTGAAAGGAAAACCTGATGGCAGCGCGACAATCCGACGACACGGCGGGTGGCATGGCGGTTCTTGCCGCCCAGCCATACGGAAACAATATCTCCGCCCCGCGCATCTTTGCGCTGTCGGTCGTCAGCTTCGGACTGTACCTGTTCTACTGGGTGTACCGGACTTGGGAACAATACCGTCAGCACACCGGGGCGAACGTCTACCCGGTGTGGCACGCGCTGGCCATGCTGGTGCCGGTCTACGGGTGGTTCCGTTTTTACGCCCACTGCAAGGCTTACCGCGACCTCATGGAAGAAAGCGGCGTTCCGCACAACCTGCGCATGGCGCCCATCCTGGTGGTCCTGATCATTTGCACCGCCGTGTGGAGCCCGATACCCACGGTGTGGCTGAACAGCTATCTGGGCGAGAGCGGCATCGCCGTGATGATCGACCTGATCCTGGACGCGGTGAGCCTGATCGGGATGCTGGTTGCCACCGCGGTGATCTGCCGGATCCAGGCGAACTTCAACCGGTACTGGGCTGCGGCCGACGGTGAGCTGGGCAACCGTGCCAGATTGGGACGGGGAGCGATGGTCCTGGCGGCCCTGGGACTGATCCTGTGGTTCACCATCGCCGGTTACTACGTCCAATACTACCTAACCAACTGAATGCCTGACCTCGGGACACGAAACCGTACAGTCCAATGACAACCTGGAACACTGACATTTACGGGGAAAGCGGTCTCCCGGCCGGAGACCTGGCTGGCGGGGGGTATATGTCCGCGGGGCGCATCATCTTCCTGTCCGTCATCAGCATGGGACTCTACTGGATCTACTGGATGTACCGCACCTGGAAGCAGTTCAGGGACCATACGCTCGATATGGCTGCGGAAACGGGTGACACCCATCATCCGGTTTGGCACGGCCTGACCCAGTTTGTCCCGGTTTACGGCTTCTTCCGTTACCACGCGCACATCCGGCAGTACAAGGAACTGATGGTGGAGCGAGGAGTCCCCGACACCTTGAACCTCGGCCTGCTCACCACCGTGGTCGTCATAAACAGCATAGTGGGGCTTCTCGGCGGAACGATGCGGAGTCCCGATTTGTACAGCGGCGGCGTGCTCGTGGCGGGTATCGTCCTCAGCATCGTAGTGGTGATCGTGACCATCGTGGTCCTGTGCGTGATGCAGTCGAACCTCAACCGATACTGGATCGCCGTGGACGACCGTCTCGCGCACTCGGCGCGTTTCGGCAAGGGCGAGATCGTGTGCATCGTTCTGGGCGTCCTCTTTTGGGTCGGCGTGGTTGTCGACATCATCTGGTCATAGACATCCCAATCCCTGCCTACCGGCCTCAACAAATCAGGAACATCACATCAATGCCTAACCAACCACAAGCGGAAATAGCCATCATCGGCGGCAGCGGCCTCTACGAGATACAGGGCTTTGCCGAAACTGCGGTGGTGGACATCGACACGCCGTACGGCAAGCCCAGCGACCTGATCACGGTGGGCCGGCTGCTGGATGTGCCGGTCGCCTTCCTGCCCCGTCACGGGCGCGGACACCGGGTGAATCCAACCGAGCTGCCCTTCCGGGCCAACATCTACGCGCTGAAAACCCTGGGGGTGAAGCAAATCGTGTCGGTCAGCGCTGTGGGCAGCCTGCAGGCCGAGTACGAGCCGCAGCACATGGTGGTGCCCGACCAGTTGATCGACCGCACCCGCCGTCGGGACAGCACGTTCTTCGAGGACGGCGTGGTGGCACACATCTCCTTCGCCGATCCCTTCTGCCCGGAGATGAGCACCGTGCTGGCAGACGGCGCGGCGGGGCAGGGCATTCCCACGCACCAGGGCGGTACGCTGGTGGTAATGGAAGGCCCCGCATTTTCCACCCGGGCCGAATCGAACATGTACCGCGCCTGGGGTGGCGACATCATCGGCATGACCACGCTGCCCGAGGCCAAGCTGGCCCGGGAGGCTGAGATCTGCTACGCCGTGATGGCGTGGGTCACCGACTACGACTGCTGGCATCCCGACCACGAGGACGTGACGGTGGAGATGGTGGTGGAGAACCTGGTGGCCAACGTCGCCAACAGCCGGATCATCCTGCGGCACATCATGCCCGAACTGGCCGCGCTGGGCCCCTGCGACTGCCAGACCGCGCTGACCAACGCCATCATCACCGACCGACGCCGCATCTCCGAAGCGGCCTACCGCCGGCTGCACCCCATCGCCGGCACCCATCTCGACCTGCCACCGAACTGACGCACAGTTTCGATTGCATGGATGAACAAGATAAACGGGATTTTGGATTTTTCTGATGACCACTGAAGCGGTGGACAAACCAAATGTTAATCTCTTGGAGAGAGCGGTCGGCAAAATCGCTCGAGGCTCGAGCGGTTCCAAAAAACTTGCTCAACGGCATGTGTCTGCGGCAAGGTCCAAAAACCCGCGGGCTAATGAACTAGACATCAAAATCAAAGCTGCCAAAGCTATCGTTCGCACACATGCTTTGCGTTCGGGCGTCTCTGGAGGAGTAACCGGCATGGCCGGAATCATCCCCGGACCGGGAACGGTAGTGGCCATCACGGGTGGCGCACTCACTGACATCGCGCTTTACATGAAAGCCAACGTGGATATGTGCCACGCGATGGTCTATGTCTTTAATGCTGATATGCCTGAGGAGGATGCATACCGTCTAGCCATGTTGCTGGCTGCCCACGGATCCTTAGAAAGAAAGGGGGCCGCCTTTTTGGGTCAGAGGGGAGCAAAACTAGCTTCAGACGCAGGTGTGAGAATACTGCGTCAGCAGCTGAAGGGAACCGCTCTGATTGCAGTCAAACAGGCTTTCAAACGTGTGGGGATAGTGTTCACCCGAAAAGCGGTTGAGAAGGCCATACCCTTCGGCGTGGGGGCTGTTATCGGCGGCACTGTCAATGCCGGGATGACTACTTATGTTGGGCACCAAGCCCGTAAATGGTTGGAACTAAACGAGACGATCCCATGACGTCAGCGCGACAGATTGCGCTCAGAAATTAGGAGGTAATTGATATGCCACGACAGAACCCAGGCGAACCCTATTCCAGGGTTGATTCTCCAGAGGCTTTGCAGATCCTGCAGGCCGACCCCGAAGGCACCGTCGTTGTCGACGTGCGCCGCGACGACGAGTGGGTCACGGGCCATGCCAGCGGCGCGATCCACATCAACGTGGATGACCTGCCCGGGCGCATGGACGAAGTGCCCGAGGACAAGAAGCTGCTGTTCATCTGCGCCGCCGGCGTCCGCAGCGGCCTGGCCTGTGAACTGGCCGCCGCCATGGGCTATGACTCGGCCAATCTGTACAACGTGGACGACGGCACACCCGCGTGGATCGCGGCCGGCAATCCCACGTCCTATGGAGACGATCCGTAACTGACCAGGAGCCCGCAGGACTTCAAGGCCGCCGTTTTCAACGGCAGGGGCAACCGGGGCTCTTTCATAGAGCGGGTGCTTGAGGTCCTTGCGATGGCCCGCCTGGCACACTGAGAAACCAACAAGTGAGAGGTAAACGATTTGACTGTTCAGAAAACCAAAGGCGACGTGAAAGATCTCTCCCTGGCCGCGGCCGGTGTTGACCGTATCCGCTGGGCTGGCAGGGAGATGCCCGTCGTCAATATGATCACGGAGCGGTTCCAGAAGGAACAGCCCCTGGCCGGCGTGCGGATGGCCGCGTGTCTCCACGTCACCACCGAGACCGCCAACCTGGCCATCGCGCTGCAGGCCGGCGGAGCCGACCTGGTGATCTGCGCCAGCAACCCGCTGAGCACCCAGGACGAGACCGCCGCCGCGCTGGTGCAGGAGTACGGCATCCCGACCTACGCCATCAAGGGCGAGGACAACGAGACGTACTACCAGCACATCAACGCGGTGCTGGACCACGCGCCCAACGTCACCATGGACGACGGGGCCGACCTGGTGGGCGTCCTGCACCGGGAGCGCAACGACCTGCTGTCCAACGTCATCGCCGGCACCGAGGAGACCACCACCGGCGTGGTGCGCCTCACGGCAATGGCGGCCGACGGTCAGCTGAAGTACCCCATCATCGCCGTGAACGAGGCCGAGACGAAGCACTTCTTCGACAACCGCTACGGAACCGGTCAGAGCACGCTGGACGGCATCACCCGCGCCACCAACATCCTGTGGGCTGGCCGCCGCGTGGTGGTCGGCGGCTACGGCTGGTGCGGTCGGGGCGTGGCGTCCCGGGCCCGCGGCATGGGCGCCCAGGTCATCGTGACTGAAGTCAACCCCGTGCGCGCCTTGGAGGCGGTCATGGACGGCTTCCAGGTAATGACCGGCATCGAGGCCGCCAAGCAGGGCGAGGTGTTCATCACCGTGTCCGGCGGCTGGCACGTGATCGGCAAGGAACACTTCGAGGTCATGGGCGACGGCGCGATCGTTGCCAACAGCGGCCACTTCAACGTGGAGATCGACATTCCGGCCCTGGAAGCCATATCGGTCAGCCACCGGGAAGTCCGGCCCTTTGTGGAAGAGTTCCAGACTGCCGACGGACGGCGCATCTACCTGCTGGGCGAGGGCCGGTTGATCAACCTGGCCGCCGCCGAGGGTCACCCGTCCGCCGTCATGGACATGAGCTTTGCCAACCAGGCCCTGAGCGCCGAGTACCTGGTCAAGAACTACACCAGCCTGGGCAACGGCGTGCACGTGGTTCCGAGGGAAATCGACGCCGAGGTGGGCCGTCTCAAGCTGGAGACCATGGGCATCAGCATCGACACCCTGACCGCGGAACAGACCGCGTACAACGAAAGCTGGGAAGAGGGGACGTAGTCTCTTCCCTCCCACCAAACCCGTCATTCCCGCCCAACCCGTCATTCCCGCGAAAGCGGGAATCCAGAACATCGTTGCAGCAGCGGACTCTGGATACCGGCTTTCGCCGGTATGACGGTGAGTAGGCCGGTATGACGGTGTGCAAGAAAACACAACCGGAGGAAACGAACAATGCCAATCCAGTTTATGACCTCGCCCAAGTACCTGCTCACGTCCGAGTCGGTTACGGAAGGGCACCCCGACAAGGTATGCGACCAGATTTCCGACGCCGTGCTGGACGCCGCTTTCAGAGTTGACCCCATGAGCCGCGTCGCCTGCGAGACCGTCGCCGGCAAGAACCTGGTCATGGTCACCGGCGAAATCACCACCCAGGCGGAGTTGGACTTTGACGCCATTACCCGCAAGACCCTGCTGGAGATCGGCTACACCGACCTGAAATACGGCATCGACGGCCATTCCTGCGGCATCATCGCCAACGCCAGCCAGCAGTCCCCCGACATCAACGCCGGCGTCAGCACTGCCCTGGAGGCCCGCGCCAACGGCGCCGCGGCTGCCGATGCCCGCCGCGCTACCGGAGCCGGCGACCAGGGCATGATGGTAGGATTCGCGTGCAACGAAACCGATGGCCTGATGCCCCTGACCGTTGATCTGTCCCACCGCCTCGTCGAGCGTCTGGCCGCCGTCCGCAAGGACGGCACAATCCCCTACCTCGGCCCCGACGGCAAGTCCCAGGTCACGGTGGAATACCGCTACGGCAAACCGTACCGCGTGGACGCCGTGGTGGTCAGCAGCCAGCACGACGACGCCGACGACCGCGAAGCTTTCACCGCCAGGATCCGCGCCGACGTGGAGGAACACGTCATTCGGCCCATCGTACCCGCGAATCTGCTGGACGAAAACACCAAGATCTTTGTCAACCCCAGCGGTTGGTTCGTGGTCGGCGGCCCCCAGGGTGACACCGGCCTCACCGGCCGGAAGATCCTGGTTGACACCTACGGCGGCATCGCCCGCCACGGCGGCGGCGCCTTCTCCGGCAAGGATCCGACCAAGGTTGACCGCTCCGGCGCCTACGCGGCCCGCTACGTGGCCAAGAACCTGGTCGCCGCCGGGTTCGCGGACCGCCTGGAGGTGCTGGTTTCCTATGCCATCGGCGTCGCCGAACCCACCTCCGTCGCCATTGAGACCTTCGACACCAACCACATCCCCAACGAGATGATCGAGGAACTGGTGCGCGAGCACTTCGACCTGCGCCCCGGCGCCATCATCGAAGACCTGGGGCTGCGGCAGCCCATTTACCGCAAGACTGCTGCCTACGGCCATTTCGGTCGCACCGATTTGGACCTGCCCTGGGAACGCACCGACAAGGCCGAGACCCTGAAACAGGCTGCGGCCGCCGTCGCCACCGCCGGCGACTGACCGCAATCTCAGTGCTTGCATTCGGATATGCGCTCCCCATCGGCCGATGGGGAGCGCATATTCACTTAATGCTGTAATCCTGTTTATCCCGTTTATCCGGTTCATCCCGGTAAAATTTACTGCGACACCCAGAGCGGCGTTTGAAGATAACGCATGGAAAGCATAGTCCCACTGCGGCGATTCGCCTCCTGGCTCATTGATCGCCTGCTGTTCCTCGGCGTGGGCTCCGGCGTCGTGATGATCGTCAGAGAGCTGGGATCACCCGGTCCTGATGCCATTGATTTCGACGTTCACGATTTCCTGGCGATACAGGTGCCGCTGGGCCTGCTGATCACCTACGTCCTGTGGTTTGGGGTGATCATCAAGTTTGGCCCGCCCGGGCGTCGCCTGACCGGCACGGACGTGAAGCGGCGGCGCGGCGGGAACGCGAGCTGGTGGATGAAATCGATCCGGGCAGCGGTCAAGTTCCTGCTGCACCTGACGCTGATCGGCTTTTTCATCGACGCCGTCTTCATACTGCGGGACCGCAACGAGCGGAGATCCATTCCTGACCGCGTCGCCGGCACCGTGATCGCGCGCCGGCGCTGGCGCTGAATCCCGGTGCTATAATCCGGGCATGACCTCCCCGATCAAGTTCGGCACCGACGGCTGGCGCGGGATCATCGCCGACGATTTCACCTTCGCCAACGTGGCGCGATGTTCGCAGGGGCTGGCCGACTACCTGCGGGTCGAAGGGACCGCCGGCGATGGCCTGGTGGTGGGATATGACACCAGGTTCGCGTCGCGAGAGTTCGCGGAGACGGTGGCCTCGGTGATCGCGGGCAACGGCATCGCGGTCAGGTTGTGCAAGGAGCCGGCGCCGACGCCGGTGGTCAGCCATCAGGTGGTTCATAGCGGCGCGGCCGGCGGGGTGGTGATCACATCCAGCCACAACCCGGCGGCGTGGAGCGGGTTCAAGTTCAAGTCGGCCCAGGGAGGCAGCGCCAGTCAGGCCATGACGGACGTGCTGGAACTGTGCATCGAATCGGCGAGGCCACCCCGCACGCTGGCGTTGGATGCCGCCCGCGACGCCGGATTGGTGGAGGATATCGACCCGGCGCCGGCATACCGTGACTCGGTGGCGGGCCTGGTCAACCTGGACGCGATTCGCGCCGCCGGCCTCACGGTGCTGGTGGACGCCATGCACGGCGCCGGCGCGGGGTTCATACCGGCAATGCTGAAAGGTGGTGCAACCGCCGTTACGGAGTTGAGGGCCGAGATAAATCCATCGTTTCCCGGCATGGCCCAGCCGGAACCCATCGCGCACAACCTGACCGAGCTTTGCCGTCGGGTGCCGCTGGATGGCGCGTCGGCCGGCCTGGCGCTGGACGGCGATGCGGACCGGATAGGGCTGGTGGATGAGAGCGGGAGGTTCGTCAGCACCCTGGAAGTGTTCTCGCTGCTGGCGTTGTACCTGTTGGAGCGCGGGGATCGAGGGGCGTTGGTGAAGGGAGTCACCGCGTCGGTGATGCTGAACAAACTGGCGCAGCGGTACAGCGTGGACATCGCGGAGATGCCGGTGGGTTTCAAGAACATCGGCCCACGCTTCCAGGCGGACGACGCGTTGCTGGGCGGCGAGGAAAGCGGCGGTTACGCATTCCGCGGACACATCCCGGAGCGCGACGGCATCCTGAGCGGGCTGCTGCTGCTGGAGTATATGGCCATCGCCGGGTTGACCTCCTCGGGCATGGTGCGGCATCTGTTTGACCTGGTTGGCGAGCATCACTACCAGCGGCGGGACGTGGGCTTTGACCCGGCGCAGCGGTCGGCGATCATGGGTCGGCTGTCCGGCGAACCGCTCGCCGACTTGGCGGGCATGGCAGTGCGCAGCATGGATGAAATCGATGGGAGGCGGTGGATGCTGGACGCCGGCTGGGTTGCGGCTCGTTTCTCGGGAACCGAGCCGTTGCTGCGCATTTACTGCGAGGCCGTCACGGCGGCCAACGTCACCCGCCTGCTGGACGCAATGCAGACCCACCTGGGCGTCTGAACGAACCCGCCGTGCTGCGCACCCGCTTCACCGACCTGCTCGAGCTGTCGCTGCCGGTGATGAACGCGCCGATGAGCAACCACAGCGGGGGCACGCTTGCGGCAGCGGTGTCCCAGGCTGGCGGCCTGGGCACCTTCGGGGCCAGCAACGGCCTGGGTCCGGACTGGCTGCGGGAGCAGATCGCGTACGTCCGCGGCACCACTGACCGACCGTTTGGGGTGGGGTTCATCACCCAGCTCATAGAGCCTGATCCCGAGGGCTTCGAGATCGCGCTGGATGAGAGCGTCCCAGTGGTGATTTTCTCGTTCACGGATCCGCAGCCCTGGCTGGGCCGGGCTCGGGACGCGGGGGCCATCACCATCTGCCAGGTACAGTCGCTGGAGTTGGCCCGTCTGGCCGCCGACGCCGGAGCGGACGTGCTGCTGGTCCAGGGCAACGAGGCCGGCGGCCACACCGGCGGGATGAACCTGCTGCCGCTATTGGTGGCCGTGGTGGAAGCGTATCCGCAGCTGCCAGTGCTGGCGGCGGGAGGCATCACCACTGGACGTGCCCTTGCCGCGGTCCTGGCCGCCGGCGCGGAGGGCGCCTCCCTGGGCACGGCCGTACTGGCCACACCGGAGGCGGTGGAGGTGCCCGATGCGTTCAAGGAGCGGGTTGTACTCTCCGACGGACAGGATACGGCGTTTACGCGGTTGTACGACCTGCTGGGCGATACGCCCTGGCCCACCGGCATCGCCGGGCGGGTTTACCGGAACCGTCTGGTGCGGGAGTGGGACGGCCGGGATGAAGCCGTGCTGGTGCACCGGGAGGAGTTGGCATCCGACGTGGCCGCCGCCCGGGCGCGCCACGACCCGGAGGTCTCTTCCGTCTACCTGGGACAGGGGGCGGGCGCGGTGAACGCCATTCGCCCGGCCGCAGAAGTGATTGACGCCATTTGCCAGGAAGCGGAGCGACTACTGATGAACTGGAGGAGGTGATCGACCAACGCGTACCGGCAGGTCCGGTCGGCGTTCCGTCCGGGCAGCCCGCACGCGGGTTGAACCGGTCAGCACGAAGCGACGTATTAACAGTGAGGCTACGAAATGGAATATGCCACTCCGTTGCGGCGAATTCTCGCCAGTCTGCTCGACGGCATTCTCTTTTTTCTCACGCTGATCATCGGATATTTGATTTGGTGGCTTATTGTCCTGGGGCGTGGACAGACCCCCGGCAAGCAATTGCTGGGCATCCGCGCCGTCTATCGCGACGGTAATCCCGTCGGTTGGGGTATTACCTTCGTGCGCGAGGTGGTTAAGACGGTAGCGCACTGGTTCGTCATCGGGCTCTTCGCCGACCTGATACTCATGCTCATAGATGATGAAGAGCATCGCTCGCTGTCCGACCGGGTGGCCAATACGGTAATCATAAGGAACGAATAGGCGATCACGCGGCAGGATGAACTTGCTCGCCCGCCAGTCGCCAGAAATAAATGAACACAACGCTCATCGGGTGAACGCCATGACAACTCCAGCCGAAACTCAGACCACTGCAACCACTCTTTGGGACCGGCTGCCCATCAGCCGTAGCGTGGCGCTGGCGGCGCTCATTGCCGCCGTTGCCTACGCCATAGCCGTGGTGGGCGCCCTGCTGTTACGGAGCACGGAGGGAATCGACGGTGTGAACCGGTTCGTCGAGCTCCTGTCCGGTTCGTCGGGCACTGGCCTCAGCAACGTGGGTTTGAAGCTGGGGTTCGCCTATGCGGTGGGCGCCGCGTCCGCCGTGAACCCCTGTGGTTTCGCCATGCTGCCCGCATACCTGGGTCTGTACGTGAGCGGAGGCAGTGGGGCACAGGAGGGCCGCCGTCCGGTTGTGCTGGTGCTGCGGGCGATCATGGTGGGTCTCACGGTGTCGGCCGGGTTTGTGCTGTTGTTCGGCCTGGTGGGTCTGATCCTGGGGTTTGGTTCGCAGGCCATCGTAGTCGCCGCGCTGCCCTACGTCGGACTGGCAATCGGCGTGCTGCTCATCGGAGCCGGGGCATTCATGGCGGGCGGCGGGAAGATCTACACCAGCCTGGCCCAACGGGCAGCGGCGCGCATCGGCGATCCGGGACAAACGAACCTGCCCGGCTACCTGCTGTTCGGCGTCAGCTACGGGCTGGCGTCGCTGAGCTGCACGCTGCCGCTGTTCCTGGCGGTGCTGGGTGTGGGGGCCGGGTTGTCCTCGGGATGGCTGGACACGCTGGGTCAGTTTGTGCTGTACGCGGCCGGTATGGGCAGCGTCATCATGGCGCTGACGCTGGGGATGGCCCTGGCGCGCTCGGTCATGGTGAAGTGGATGCGGGCGGTCCTGCCCTACGTGGGCATCGTGGGGGCCTGGCTGATGGTGGTGGCCGGCGTGTACATCATGTTCTACTGGCTGACCATCGGCCGCGATCTGTTCTGAAACGCCAAACCCCTCGGCAGACAACCGAGGGGTTTTGGTGTCGGGGGGTGCTCGTCTGGTCAGGACGGTATGGTGAACATGGTCCTGCCGTCGGCATCGTGGGTGTGATTGGCCAGCCCCACCAGAATCCGGTTGGTCTGCTGCATGTCGTCGCGCAGTTCATTGATGGCTGCGGTCAAAGCATCAAACCTGGCGTCGAACTTGGCCTCCAGCGCGTCGATCTTGGCCTCTTGGGTGTCAACCTTGTTGACCAGTTTGCCCAACTGGTAGCTGCCTCTGATCAGCAGTAGGACCACAGTGACGCCCAGGCTGATCCCGGCGATAATGGCTACGACAACGGCAACACTCAAGATATGCCTCCTTACAATAGGACAGGCAGACCGTTTACCGCTTGGTGTACTGCGGGGCGCGGCGGGCGCGCTTCAGGCCGTACTTCTTGCTTTCCTTGACCCGGGCGTCGCGGGTGATGAATCCGGCGCGGCGCAAGCTGGGTTTCAGATTGGCATCGAAGACAACGAGGGCGCGGGCAATGCCATGGCGGATGGCCTCGGCCTGGGCGTTGACACCGCCGCCGGACACTTTTGCCATGACGCGAAACCGGCCAACGGTCCCCGATGTGGCGAAGGGTTCCCGCACGGTGGACTGCCAGGGCAGCCAGTTGAAGTACTCCTCCATGGGCTTGTCGTTGACGATGATGGCGGTGCCGTCGTCGGGATAGATGCGCACCTTGGCGATGGCGCTCTTGCGCCGGCCGGTCCCGTAGAAGTACTGCGCTTGCGGTTCTGCTTGCGTCACCATGTTGGTTGGTTACCTGCCTTTCGTTGGCGATAGTTGCAAAGGGATGGCGAAGTTACTCGCCGACACCGACCTGGGCTTCGTGCGGATGCTGGTCGCCGGCGTAGACGCGCAGGCGGCGGAGCATCTGGCGGCCCTGCTTGTTGGAGGGCAGCATGCCCTTCACGGCGAGGCGAACCACCCGCTCCGGGCGTTCCTCCATCATGTCGCGCATCAGGAACGACTTGAGGTTTCCCACGTAGCCGCTGTGCCGATAGTACATTTTCTGCATCAGCTTGCGTCCGGTGATGCGAACCTTGTCGGCATTGATAACCACCACATGGCATCCGGTGATGACGTGGGGGGTGTAGGTGGGCTGGTCCTTGCCCTGTAGCGCCACGGCTACCTGGCGGGCCAGACGGCCCAAGCTGATGCCGGTGGCGTCAATGACGCGCCAGGTATCCGGCACGTCGCCGGCCTTGGCGAAGTAAGTGCTAGTTCGTTTCATGGTAACTGGCTACCTTCAGCAGATGGTTGAATTCGGGGTAGTGTACATGCTGTAGACACAGTCCCCTTGCCGGGAGTGTCGGAATGTTGTGCAGTTTTTGGGTTCGTCCGGCCAGGGCATCGGCGATGGCGTGGACCGGAAGTCTACCTTTGCCTATCTCCACCAGCACCGCGTTGGCTCGCCTGATTTGATGCCTCAAGAACCCATTGGCCGCACAATCGATGACGATGACATCCTGGTCGGCGCTATGGCTTTTCACATCCCACCGGAACACCTGCCGGACCGCGCTCTGCTCTGCCGGATGCGCCGTGGCGATTTGCCGGAAATCCCGGATGCCCATCAGGCTGTGGGTCGCGGTTCGCATCGCGTCGAGGTTCAACGGGGCCGACTCCGCGTGGTGAGTGCGCCGAAGGAGAGGGGATGCCACGGGCCGGTTGACGATGCTGTACCGGTAGTCTCTTCTGGTGGCGCTGCGTCTGGCGTGGAACTCGCGGGGCGCTTCGCTTGCAGTGATCACCCGGATGTCATCCGGCAGGTAGTGGTTCATGGCCGCGGCGATCACATCGGTTCCGTGGTCAGAGTCGGTAGCGAGGTCGACCACCTGGCAAATGGCGTGCGCTCCGGAATCGGTGCGACTGGCTCCACGTACCCTGATGTGTTCACCGGTGAGACGAAAGAAGGCTTTTTCCAACTCGCCCTGGATTGTCGGGACGTTCGCCTGAAGCTGAAAGCCGGCGTATTGGGTGCCTTCGTATGCCACGACCAGTGCGATGCGGCGTTGCGCTGCCTCGACGGTGCGTTGCGATGTCATGGGGCTGTTGGGACTATGGCAATTCCTCGATCAGTGTTGTCGCGCTGGCGTTTACACGAGCTCGATAACGGCCATCGAGGCACCGTCGCCCTGGCGGGGTCCCAGCTTGATGATGCGGGTGTAACCGCCGGGCCGCTCGGCGTAACGGGGGCCGAGTTCGTCAAATATCTTGGACACCACGTCCTTTTGGGGCAGATGGCTCAGGGCGGTCCGCCGGTTGTGGAGAGAGCCCTTTTTGCCGTGGGTTATGAGCTTTTCGGCCATTACCCGGGTTTCCTTGGCCTTGGCCAGGGTGGTCGTGATACGTTCGTGCCGTATCAGGTCCGCGGTGAGGCCCCGCAGGAGCGCCTTGCGCTGGTCCTTGTACCGGCTGAGTTTGCGGCCGGCGACGCGATGGGAAGGCATGACTAATCACCGTCGTCGTAGTCGTATTCGTCGTCTTCGGGGTCGAACACCAGTGGGATGTCTGGATCGTCCAGCCCGTCGTCCAGGTCGGGGCCGGCTTCGCTGGCGGCCTGACTGACCCGGGCGGAACTCACGCCCAACTCGGCGAGCTTGCCCTGCAACTCTTCGAGGGACTTCTGTCCGAAGTTGCGGATGTTCAGCAGTTCGTCCGAGCTGAGGTCCAGCACCTGCCCAACGCGGTCGAGCTTCGCGCGCTTCAGGCAGTTGAGGGTCCTCGAGGACAGGTCCAGCCGCTCGATGGGCATCAGATAGACTTCCGAGGCAACGTTGAGGTTGCCCGCATCCAGCGGCGCGTCAGCGGGACGGCTCAGCTGGTTGAACATGAAGAAGTGCTGGACGAGGTTCTCGGAGGCCTCCTGGATGGCGGCCAGGGGGCTCACCGCGCCGTCGGTCCATACCTGCATGATCAGCCGTTCCCAGTCGGTCTGCTGGCCGACCATCATCCGCTCCACGGAGTAGTCCACCTTGCGGACTGGGTTGTAGATGGCGTCCACCGGCAAAACTCCCACGGGGAGGCCGGCCATGCTGTCGCCCTGGGCCACCTGCTGGTAGCCCTTGCCGGATTCCACGTTGAACTCGATGGACAGGGACACGTCCGGATTGTCCAGGGTGGCCAGGTGCAGCTCGGGGTTCACGATCTGGTAATCGCTGGCGGTAGCGATATCGCCGGCGCAGACGCGGCCCTCTCCGGTCACGTCGAGACGCATCTTGCCGGTGCGCTTGGACAGGGCATTGATCCGGATACGCTTGACGCTGAGGAGAAGGTCCATGACCTCTTCCTTGACGCCCGGTATGACGGAGTATTCGTGAGGCACGCCCTCGATCTTCACCCAGGTCACGGCGGTGCCCTGAATGGAGCTGAGCAGCAGACGCCGCAGCGGGTTGCCCACGGTGGTGGCATATCCCCGTTCCAGCGGTTCCAGGGCGACGCAAGCGTAGGTATCGTTGCTGTCGATGACCCGGATGGACGGGGAGGGTATTTCGGGTTCGGGATCCCGCAATGGCGGGAGAATCTGAGGATCTAACATGCCGCAGGTTACCTTGAGTAGTACTCGACGATCAGGCGGGAGTTGATGGTTTCGGGCAGTTCGTTGTCCGGCGGCATTGAGATCACCTGACCTTCCATTTGGGTCAGGTCCAGGGTAAGCCAACTGGGGAGGGTGCGCTTGGGCAGGCCGTCGGTGCGGTCGGCAAAGAACTCGCGCTTACGCGAGGTTTCCGTCCACGCGATGGTCTGTCCCGGCTTGACCAGGAAGGAAGGGATGTCGGTCTTGCGACCGTTGACGTTGAAGTGGCCGTGCTGGACCATCTGGCGGGCCTGCTTGCGGGAATCGGCGAACCCCAGCAGATAGACCACGTTGTCCAGTCGTCGCTCCAGGGTGCGGAGCAGGTTGTTGCCGGAGATGCCGGGCGAGTTGAACGCGTCGGTCATGTACTTCCGGAACTGGCTTTCCATGATTCCGTACATCTGACGGGCCTTCTGTTTCTCGCGCAGATGCACGCCGTAGTCGGAGACTCGCCGCCGGCGCTGTCCTCCGCCTCCGGGCGGGATGTGACGGCGCTCAATCGCGCAGCGCGGTGAAAAGCAGCGGTCGCCTTTCAGGAAGAGCTTTTCGCCGGCGCGGCGGCAAAGGCGGCAAGATGGTCCGGTATATCTGCCCATGTTGGTCTTTCCGTTGTTGGTGTGGGAGTAGGGCCTTGAATTAGACGCGGCGGCGCTTGGGAGGGCGGACACCGTTGTGGGGGATGGGAGTCACGTCGCGAATGCTGTTGACATTGAGGCCCGCGGCCTGCAAAGCCCGGATCGCTGGTTCTCGGCCCGACCCGGGACCCTTGATGTAGACGTCGATATTACGCATGCCCATGTCCACTCCACGGCGGGCGGCCTGCTCGGCGGCACGCTGGGCGGCGAAAGCCGTGCCCTTGCGTGAGCCGCGGAAACCGGCGGTGCCGGAGCTGGTGGAGGCGACGACGTTACCGTCCGGATCAGTCAGGCTGACCAGCGTGTTGTTGAAGGTGGAGTAGATGTAAGCGCGCCCCTGGGGAATGGAGCGTCGCTCGCGACGACGTGCGCGGGGTCGGGGCATTGGTTGTTACCTCGTCAGAATTGCGGGTGTGACTTGGCGGGTTGAGACGCCGACGGCCTGGGCTACTTCTTGCCGCCGGTGCGCCGACCGCGGCCGGCCACGGTACGCCGGGCGCCCTTGCGGGAGCGGGCGTTGGTGCGGGTGCGCTGGCCGTGAACCGGAAGGTTCCGGCGGTGGCGCAGACCCCGGTAGCTGCCGATGTCGATCAGCCGGCGGATGTTCTCGTTGTGTTCCCGGCGCAGGTCACCCTCGGTGATGTAGTCCTGGTCGACGATGACGCGGATGCGGTCGACCTCCAGTTCGGAGAGTTCGTTCATGCGGGGCGGCATGTCGGTATCGAGGTTGGCCTTGCCCACGATTTCGATAGCCTTGGCGGGGCCAATGCCGTAGATGCTGCGCAGCGCGATGTGGGCGCGCTTGCGGTCGGGTACGTCGACTCCGGCTATTCGGACCATGGTTACGCTCCTGAACTTGGGGTGTGGTCGTGGGACGGGCTGACCAGCTTACGCCAGGTCGGGCTATCCCTGCCGTTGCGCGTGCTTGCTGTTTACGCAGATGATGCGCACCACGCCCTTGCGCCGGATCACCCGGCAACGGTCGCAGCGTGGCTTCACCGATGCGGACACTTTCATGGGAATTCTCCGCGGCTCTGGCTACTTGAAGCGATAGGTGATACGGCCTCGAGTCAGGTCGTATGGAGACAATTCCACCAGCACGCGGTCGCCCGGCAGCACCCGGATGAAGTGCATGCGGATCTTGCCCGATATGTGGGCGAGGACCTGGTGCTCGTTGGGCAGTTCCACCCGGAACATGCCGTTGGGCAGGGCTTCGGTTACCTGCGCCTCAACTTCAATCGCTTCTTTCTTTGCCATAAACCTTCCTGCTTTGCCCCGGCGATCCTGTGGTCGGCCGCCTGGAGGCGCGTGTGTTTTTTCTTCAGTCGTGCATGGTCAGGATTTTCGGACCGTCGGCGGTGATCGCCAGGGTGTGCTCGAAGTGAGCGGACATCGCACCGTCGGCGGTGACGACTGTCCAGTCGTCGTCCAGAATGGTGGTGTCTTCTGTGCCCATATTCAGCATCGGCTCGATGCAGATGCACATTCCCGGCCGCAGCAGGACGCCCTTTCCGGCCTCGCCGTAATTGGGAACCTGCGGGTCCTCGTGGAGGTAGCGGCCCACGCCGTGGCCGACAAACTGGCGAACCACCCCGTAGCCACGGGGCATGGCGTATCCCGAAACCGCAGCGCCGATGTCGCCGATACGGTTGCCCGGCTGGGCGGCTGCAATCCCGGCGTACAGGCTGGCCTCGGTATCGTCCATCAGCGTTTGAACGTCAGGGTCGATTTCGCCCACGGCCACCGAAATGGCGGCGTCACCGATGAAACCGTCGATGGTCGCACCGCAGTCCATCTTGATGATGTCGCCCTCTTTGAGCACCCGCTTGCCGGGGATGCCGTGGACGATTTCCTCGTTGACCGAGGCACAGATGGCACCGGGGAAGCCGTGGTAGCCGAGGAACGTGGGCACTGCGCCCATGCTGCGGATGTTCTTGTCCGCGATGCGGTTGAGATCGCCGGTGGTCATACCCGGCTCAACCGATTTCTTGAGGAGCGTCAGGGTGGCGCCTACAATGGCGCCGGCTCGCTCCATGGCCTCCATCTCTCGACGGGACTTGATGGTTATTCCGCCGGAATACGAGGAGGGGGAATTGGAGGCGGTTTTACGCTTGGGCTTGCTGTTCACCATTATGATTATACCTCAGCCGCTACGATTTTGAAACCGCACCCACATCGCTGGCGTTCAGAATCCGCAACACGGAGTGATGCACTGCATCGATTGACTGCTCTCCGGAAACATCGGCGAGCAGACCGCGCTGGCGGTAGAACTTGAGGACCGGGGCGGTCTCCTGGTGGTAGACAGACAAGCGGTTGGCCACCGCTCCCTCGGTGTCGTCTTCTCTCTGGTAGATGTCGCCGCCGTCGGGACAGTCGGCGCACTTCTCGGGCGGCGCACCGGTGTCGGCGTCGCGCGCATAGGGTCGCTGGCAAGCCCGGCAGATGTATCGGTTGCTGAGTCGGCGGATCAGCTCACCGTCTTCCACCTGGATGTGGACCACCCGGTCCAGGCGTTGCCCCTGGTTCGCCAGCGCGGCTTCGAGCGCCTCGGCCTGGGCCGTGTTGCGGGGGAAGCCGTCCAGCATAAATCCGCCGGCGGCTCCGATGCCGCCGATTCGGTCGATCACCATGCTGATGGTGACCTCGTCGGGCACCAGTTCGCCACGGTTCATGTATCCGCGCGCCAGCTCGCCCAGTTCGGTGCCGTGGGACAGGTGGTGCCGGAAGAGGTCGCCGGAGCTGACGTGCTCGATGCCCAGGCTATCCTTGAGCAGTTGAGCCTGCGTGCCCTTGCCCGCGCCCGGAGGGCCGAACAGGACCAGCCTGATGCCGTTGGCAGTGGTCATCGCAGGAACCCTTCGTAGTTGCGCATCATGAGCTGGGCTTCCAGCTGACGCAGCGTATCCAGACCCACGCCGACCATGATCAGGAGGCTGGTGCTGCTGAGGGCGATGGCTTCCACGTTGGTGATCAGGGATGCGATGTAGGGCACGATGGCGATGAAGCCCAGGAACAGCGCGCCGCCCATGGTGAGGCGGAGGATCACCCGGTTCAGGTAGTCCTGGGTGGGCCGGCCCGGCCGGATGCCCAAAACGAAACCGCCGTTGCGCTGCAGGTTTTCCGCGATGTTCTGCTGCTGGAACACGACCAGCGTGTAGAAGAAAGTGAACGCCACCACCAGGAAGAACGCCAGCACCCAGTAGATGGGGCCGCTTGGGCTGAGGGCCACCTGGAGATCGCCGGCGAGATTGCCGACGAAGCCGCCGGTGGCGCTGAGGTATTGCGCCACGGTTCCGGGCAGGATGACGATGGAGAAGGCGAAGATCAGCGGGATCATGCCGGCCGAGTTGATCCGCAGCGGGATGTACGTGGAGCCCGATTGGCGGTACATCTGGCCCCCTCTGAAGATGCTGCGGCCGTATTGCACCGGAATGCGGCGGTGGGCCTCGTTGAACACGACGATCAGGGCGATGATCAACAGGCCGATGAGCGCGAAGAAAAAGACGCCGATGATGTTGTCGCGGTCCAGGAAGCCCGTGGCCAGGAGACCGGGGAAGCCCACCACGATGCCGGCGAAGATGATCAACGAGATGCCGTTTCCGATGCCGCGCTCGGTGATCAGCTCACCCAGCCAGACCAGGAACATTGTGCCTGCAGTCAGGGACAGCACCGCGGCCAACGTGGGCAGGAAGGAGTCGGGGCCGAAACCGACGTTGGTGAGAACGCCGGCCTGTTGCAGCAGCACCATCTGGGCGAAGGCCTGGGCAATGGCAATAGGCACCGTTCCCCAGTGGGTGATGCGGTTCATCTTGATGCGCCCGGCTTCGCCCTCACGCGACAGGTTCTGCAGCTGGGGGATCACGGGCGTCAGCAACTGCATGATGATGGACGCCGTGATGTACGGGAACACGCCCAGCGCCACGATGCTCATGCGGCTCAGCGCCCCGCCGGAGAACAGGTCCAGGAACCCCAGGAGCTGGTTGTTGGTGAACAACTGCTCCAGCGCGGCGGTGTCGAGGCCGGGTATCGGGATATGAGCGACCAGCCGGTACAGGCCCAGCATCGCCAGGGTGAAAAGGATCTTGGCCCGGAGGTCGGGCAGGCTGAACGCGTCTATGGCCGCCTGCATCAGGCGTGGCCAACGACCTCCTGCCTGGGCCTCAGTCTGAATCATGGCGCGCGTTGCCCCGTCAGTCCCAACCGCTCGCCGAGACTAGATCTCGGTAACGGTACCGCCGGCCGCTTCGATCTTGGCACGGGCCGAGGCGGTGAACTTGTGCGCGGCCACCGTCAGCGGCTGCTGCAGTTCGCCGTCGCCCACGACCTTGACCGGCAGCCTGGTACGGCGAACTATGCCCAGCTGATGCAGCAACTCGGGAGTGACCTGGGTGTTGGCTTCAAACCGTTCCTGGAGCGTGTCCAGGTCGACCAGAGCGTAGTACGTCTTGTAGCGGTTGTTGAAACCGCGCTTCATCGGCAGACCCTTGATCAAGGGCATCTGACCGCCTTCGAAGCCGGGTCTGAGGCCGGGACCGGAGCGGGATTTCTGTCCCTTCAAGCCGCGGCCGGCGTAGCTGCCGCCGCCGGCGGCATCGCCGCGGCCCACGCGCTTGCGGGCTCGCCGCGCGCCCTTGGGCGGCGTGATCTCGTGTTCCATCATGATGGCAATCGCTCCCTAATCTGTCCGGTTCGGGCGTTATTCGACCGGCTCGACGGCTATCAGGTGTTGGACCTTGTTGACCATACCCCGAATGGTGGGGCTGTCTTCATGGACCACCGAATGGTTGAGCCGCTTGAGCCCGAGCGATTGCACGATCCGCCGTTGGTAGGACGGACGCCCGATGCAGCTTTTCTTCCAGGTGATTTTGATCTGCGCCATTTGAGTGTTACCTGCCGCCTGCCGCGAACGGCAGATGGTGAATGCTTGAGTGGTTATGATTGTGGGTCGGTGGCTTCCGCGGATGGAGCCTCGGGTGCTGGTTCCTCAGCGGCCGGCGGCTCGTCGGCGGTGGTGGTGGCCTCCGGTGATGGAGCGTCCACAACGGCCGCTGGGGTTTCGGGGGTCGCCTCGGCGGCGGGGACCGGTGCGGCCTCGGCAGCGGGAGCCTCGGCAGCAGGAGCCTCGGCAGCGGGAGCCGGAGTTGCAGCGCTGGCAGGAGCCGATGCCTCCGGAGCCGCGGTTTCGGTGGCTCCGTTCGCGCCCGGCGAGGTCAGTCCCAGCCGGTTGGCGCGCTCGGTCTCGGGGTCACGCAGTAGGCTGAGGGCTTCCAGCGTCGCCTGGACGATGTTGATGGGATTGCGCGATCCCAGCGACTTGCCCACCACGTCCTGAACGCCGCCCAACTCGAGCATGGCGCGCATCGCGCCGGCGGCAATGACGCCGGTCCCCAGCGGGGCCGGCTTGATGATGACGATGGACGCGCCCTTGCGGACGGAGATTTCGTGGGGGATGGTGCTTCCCTTGATGGGGATGGTGATGGTGCTCCGCCGGGCCACTGCGGTTCCCTTGCGGACCGCGTCAGGAATGGCAAGCGCCTTTCCCATGCCGGCGCCCACGCGTCCCTGGCCGTCGCCGACCACCACCAAAGCGTTGAACCGGAGCCGGCGGCCACCCTTGACCACCTTGGCGATGCGTCGGGTGTGAACCACCCGCTCGTTCATGCCTCCGCTGTCGTCGTCGCGTTGACGCTGGTCGCGGTCACGACCACGGCCGCCGCGGCCTCCGCGGCGATCCGGGCCACCTTCACCACCTCTGCCGGGTGGGCCACCCCTGCCTGGGGGACCGGTTCTGGGTCCTCTACGTGTTGCTGGAGAAACCATCAGAAAACAAGCCCTCCTTCGCGGGCTGCATCGGCCAGGGCCTTGACCCTGCCGTGGAACTGGTAGCCGCCCCGGTCGAACACCACGGAGGTGACGCCGGCGGCCTGGGCTCGCTCGGCGACCAACTTGCCGACGGCAGCCGACGCGGCCGTTTTGGGCGCGGCCTCTTCGCCACCAACCTCGTGGCTGGACGCGTAGGCCAGGGTGTGACCCTCGACGTCGTCAATCACCTGGGCGTAAATGCCCTTCAGGCTGCGGAAGACACAAAGGCGCGGCCGTTCGGGAGTTCCATGGACCTTGTTCCGAACCCGTCGGTGCCGGACGATGCGCAATTTTCGGGACTCTTTGTCGCGTGGCATTTCCAGATTGCTCTCGGTTGCTGTGTGCCGGGTGTGAGGCTCCGCCCTGGCGGGAGTTCACCGCGTCCGGGTTGGATCAAAATTGCATGAAGTTGGGTATTGTGATGAAAGGCTGCCTACACGGCGCGGCGAGCTGCGGCCTTGCCGGGCTTGAGGCGGAGAACTTCGCCCTGGTACCGGATGCCCTTTTCCTTGTAGCGGTTCGGGGGCCTGACCCTGCGGACCTTTGCGGCCAGCTGGCCCACCTTCTGCTTGTCGACCCCGCTGACGTGGACCCGGTTGTTGCCTTCGACCTCCATGGTCAGGCCCTCTTCGGGAAACACGTCGACGGTGTGGCTGTAACCGACGCTGAGGGTGATGCCGTCGCCGTTCTGCTGCACCCGGTACCCGACTCCCATGAGTTCGAGGGTCCGGCTGTAGCCTTCGGTTACACCGACAACGGCGTTGGTGATCAGGGATCGGGTCAGGCCGTGAAGCGAGTGATGGAACTTGCGCTCGGTCAGCCTTTCGACGATGATCTGGCCGTCCTCGACCTTGACGGTGACCTCCGGGTGGTAGCGCTGGATCACCTCGCCGCGGGGGCCGGTGACCTTGACGCCGCCGTAGAGCACCTCCACCTGGACGCCGTCGGGTATCGGTATGGGCTGACGCCCAATGCGGGACAAGGGCTTTTCGCTGGGCGGGATCCGCTCGGCCACACCGGCGCTGACCGGAATTTCGTTACCAGACATAGCAGACCAACTCTCCTCCGATGCCTTTGCGCCAGGCCTCGTATCCGGTCATCATTCCCTGGGAGGTAGAAACAATGGCGATGCCCAACCCGCCGTAGACCCGGGGGATCTCGCCGCGGCCGACGTGCACACGCAGTCCCGGCTTGCTGATCCTGCGCAGGCCGCGGATGGCGTTGGTGTCGTCGTCCTTGTAGGTGAGATGGATCCGCATGGTGGGGAATTTCTGGTTGCGCGCCAGGTCCCAGTCGCGGATGTAGCCCTGCGCCTTCAGGATGTCGGCGATGGCGACTTTCATCTTGGACTGGGGGACCAGCACCGTCTGGTGCCTGGCCTGGATGGCGTTGCGAATACGCGTCAGCATATCGGCAACCGGGTCGTTAATGGGCATCGCGGAGTGGCTCCTTGTTCTTCAGTTCTTTTGCCGGACCTGTGTGGGGGCGCCTGCGATTATTAGAGGCTGGCCTTCCGCACGCCGGGGAGGAGGCCGTCCAACGCCATTTCCCGGAAGGAGATGCGCGACAGGCCGAAGTGACGGATGTAGCCGCGGGGCCGCCCGGTGGCGCCATCCCGGTTCCGAATGCGGTTGGGGTTAGCGTCGTGGGGCAACATGGCCAGCTTCTGACGGGCCTCGAAGCGTTCACGGGCGGACCGGGACAGGTCCCGCGCCTCGGCGAGCAATTCGGCACGTTGCGCCGCGTACCTGGCTACGGTCTGCTTGCGACGTTCGTTCTTGACGATGGAAGATTTCTTGGCCAAGGTTTCTTTCTCCCTGTGCTTGGCTGCGGTACGGCGACGATTGGCGGGTGAGCCTACTGCCGAACGAATGGCATCTCGAAGTGTTCGAGCAGGCGCGCTGCCTCGGCGTCGTTGTTCGCGCTGGTGGTGATGGTCACCTGGAGGCCACGCAGCCGGTCGATGCTGTTGTAGTCGATTTCCGGGAACACGATCTGTTCACGAAGACCCAGGGAGAAGTTGCCCCGGCCGTCGAAACCGTTGCGCGAAATCCCGCGGAAGTCCCGGATGCGCGGCAAGGCCGTGATGATCAGGCGCTCCAGGAAGTAATACATCCGGTCACCGCGCAGGGTGACGGTGGTGCCGATGGGGTTTCCCTGGCGCACCTTGAACCCGGCGATGGACCGGCGAGCGCGGGTGATGATCGGCTTCTGGCCCGAAATGGTGGTCAGGTCCCGTACGGCGCTCTCCATGGCTCGGCCATTCGTAAGAGCCTCGCCGAGGCCGATGTTCAGGTTGATCTTGGTGACCCGGGGCACCTGCATGGGGCTGGTGTACCCAAACTCGGACACCATGGCGGGCACGATATCGTCCCGGAAGCGGATCTTGAAAGCGGGAGGCGGCAGCTCGGCCGGCTCGGCGCCGTTGGATTCAGCTTCTTCCTGCCGCCGCCGCTGGCGGCGGCCCCCGCCCTGTTCAGTTCTTTCCTGCTGGTCAGTAGCCATTGGGATCACTCCCGAGAGAGTCACTCGTCCCGGTTGCGGAACTGAGTGCTCGGTTCGGTGTAGTTGCTCTGGATGAGCTTGATGTTGGAGATGTGGATCGAGGCTTCCTGTTGGACGCGCCCGCCCTGGCGGATGCCGGGTCGAGGCTTGTAGTGCTTGGTGACCATGTTCACGCCTTCGACAATTACCCGGTTCTTTTCGGGCACCATGTTCAGGACGCGGCCGGTCTTGCCCTTGTCCTTGCCGGCGATGACCAGCACGTCGTCGCCGCGGCGGATTTTGGTCCTGGCCATCACACCACCTCCGGCGCCAGCGACACGATCCGCATGAACCCCTTGTCGCGCAGTTCACGGGCGACGGGGCCGAAGATGCGGGTGCCACGGGGCAGCTGGTTGTCGTTGATCAGCACGGCGGCGTTGTCGTCGAACTTGATGTAGGTGCCGTCGGGACGAAGCAGCGGAGCGGCCTGTCGCACGATGACCGCTTTGACCACTGAGCCTTTCCGCACCGGAGAATTGGGGATGGCCTCACGCACGGTGCAGACGATGATGTCGCCCACGGAGGCGTACTTGCGCCGGCTGGAGCCGGGGATGTTGATGAGCCGGATGCGTCGCGCGCCGCTGTTATCGGCTACGTGCAGCCTGGTGTAACTCTGGATCATTTACGCATCCTCGTCGTCATCGGTATCTTCGCCCGCAATGTCGTCCACGGACATCGCGTCATCGTTTTCGGCGTCCGCGTCCGGTTCGATCACCGCATCGCCTTCCAGTTCAATGGCGCGGACCTCGGCGACCTGGCGGCGGGACAGGATGTCCAGGAGCCGCCAGTGCTTGGTGCGTGAGATCGGACGGGTTTCCTGGATGCGAACCGTGTCGCCGATCCGGCACTGCTGCTCCGGATCATGGACGTAGAAGCGGGTGACCCGGCGCATCTGCTTGCGGTAGACGCGGTGGCGTTGCTTCCACACCAATTCCACGACGGCGGTCTTGTCCATCCGGGTGCTCACCACGGAGCCCACCCGGACCTTTCGCATTGTCTTGGCCATTTAGGATTGTCCTGAAGGTTCTGTCAGTGGTCTGATACGGTCACGGCCGCAATCGGCCGGGGAATGCCTACTGCGGTTGACGCTCGCGCAGGCAGGTGAGCATGCGCGCGATATCCTTGCGGGTCTTGCGGGGTTGGTTGGTGTCGGTGAGCTGGTTGACTGCGTCCCGAAAGCGCAGGTTCATCAGCTCCCGGTAGGACTTCTCCAGCTCTTCCTCGATTTGCTGGTCGGTCAGCGCCCGAATTTCGTACATCTTCATAGAGTTTTCCTCAGGCTTAACCGGCGAGCAACGTGTTCACGCGGTCGCGGTAAACGACCTTGGTGGGAATGGGCAGCTTGTGCGCGGCTCTCTCGAGGGCTTCCGCGGCCTGGTTCAGGGGCACACCGCCGACCTCGAACATGATGCGGCCCGGCTTGACCACGGCTACCCAGTGGTCGTTGGCCGCCTTGCCGCCGCCCATCCGGACTTCGGCCGGCTTCTTGGATACCGGCTTGTCCGGGAAGATGCGGATGTAGGTGCGGCCGCCGCGCTGCAGGTGGCGGGTGATCGCGATACGGGCGGACTCGATCTGCCGGGCGGTGATCCAGTCGGGGCGCATGGCCTTCAGGCCGATCTCCCCGAACTCCACGGTGCTGCCGGTGGTAGCCATGCCGCGCCGTTTGCCGCGACCCATCTTGCGGTATTTCGTCCTCTTAGGCTGCAGCATGGCGCCAATCTCCCAATCTGTTCGTCACAAGGTAACTGCGTATCCGCGATCGAGGTTAGTTCTCGAACTCGGCGGCCTGCAGCTCGGCTTCGGTGTCCTGGCTGGTGACCCGGAACTCGATGCTGTCCAGCTCGCCGTCTTCCTCGGCGGCGGGCGGCATGATCTGGCCCTTGTAGATCCACACCTTGATGCCGATGCGTCCCATGGCGGTGCCCGCTTCGGCCAGCGCGTAATCGATGTCGGCGCGCAGCGTGTGCAGCGGCACCTGGCCCATCATCAACTTCTCGGTGCGGGCGATTTCCGCGCCGGAGATCCGGCCCTTGGTGATGATCTTGATGCCCTCGGCGCCGGCCTGCATGGTGCGGAGGGCGGCCTGACGCATCGCGCGGCGGTAGGCTACGCGGCGGCTCAGCTGGTCAGCGATGTTGCGGCCGACGAGGAACGGGTCCAGTTCCGGCTGCTCGATCTCGATGATGTTCAGGCGGAGCATGCCGGAGGTCATGTTTTCCAAGCGGGCGCGCAGGCCCTTGACGCGGTCGCCGTCGCGGCCGATCAGGATGCCCGGCCTGGCCGAGTGGATATTGACGATGGTTTCCTGGGCCGTGCGATCGATCTCGATCTTGGCGATGCCGGCGTCGGAGAAAGCAGCGTACTCGTCATGGATGGTGCGACGCAGGGAAAGGTCCTGCTGCACGCCGGTCCGGTATTGCGCGCCGTTGTTGGCGTACCAGTGGGTTCGCCAGTCCTTGATGATGCCCAGCCGGAAGCCGAAGGGATGGGTCTTGTGTCCCATGAGTTAGCCCTCCTGTATCTCGTCCACTTCGATGATGATGTGGCTGGACCGGCGGGTGACCCGTCCAATCCGGCCTCTGGCGCGGGGGCGGAAACGCTTGAGCGGCCGCGCCTGGTCTGCCGAAATGCGCGTGATGCGCAGTTCGTTACGGTTCATGAAATCGTTGTTCTCGGCGTTGGATGCCGCCGACTGGACGACCTTGGCCACCGACTTCGCCCACGGCGACTGCATCAGGCTCAGGTGGTCGAGGGCGTCATTGACGGCCATGCCACGAACCGCGTCCATGATGGGCTTCAGGCGTTTGGGGGAGGCCCCAATCTGTTTGGCCATTGCTCTCACGGGTGGCATAACGTCACCTCACCCTGCTGGAGCGTTCCGACCGGGCGACGTGGCCGCGATAGGTGCGCGTCGGCGCAAACTCGCCCAGGCGGTGCCCCACCATGTTCTCGGTGACGAACACCGGGACGTGGCGCCGGCCGTCGTGGACGCCGAAGTTCAGCCCGACCATTTCGGGCATGATCATCGAATCCCGCGACCAGGTGCGGATAACGGTGGCCTCGCCGGATTCGCGAACCCGGTTGACCTTCTTGAGCAGTTTGGGGTGGACATACGGTCCCTTTTTGATTGACCTTGACATGGTGACAAACGCCGCCTGTCGAGCCGCTGGGCGTCTCGAGGGTTGGGTTCTTACCTCCGCCAGCGGCGTCCGCGGACGATGAAGCGGCTGGAGGTCTTCTTCTTGTTGCGAGTCTTGTGGCCCAGGGTGGGCTTGCCGGTGGGAGACTTGGGTCCGGGCATGCCGATAGGGGAGCGCCCCTCGCCACCGCCGTGTGGATGGTCCACCGGGTTCTTGGCCACGCCGCGCACGTGAGGCCGGCGGCCCAGGTGACGCTTGGCGCCCGCCTTGCCCAGGCTTTCGTTCTTGTGGTCGGGGTTGGAGAGCTGGCCCACGCTGGCCCGGCAGTTGAGCAGGATCCGGCGCATCTCGCCCGAGGGGAGCCGGATGAGCACGTAGTCGCCCTCACGGGACAGCACCTGCGCTCCGGTGCCGGCGCCGCGCACCAGCTGGCCGCCGCGGCCGGGGGTCAACTCGAGGTTGTGCACCACGGTACCGGTGGGGATGTTGCGCAGCGGCAGCGTGTTGCCGGGGCTGATTTCGGCGTCGGGGCCGGACTGTACCTTGTCACCTACGGACAGGTTTACCGGCGCCAGGATGTACGACTTTTCGCCGTCGGCGTAGTGCAGCAGGGCGATCCGGGTGGTCCGGTTGGGATCGTACTCGATGGTCTTGACGGTGGCCGGCACGCCGTCCTTGCGTCGCTTGAAGTCAACGCGCCGGTACATGCGCCGGGAGCCGCCCCCGCGGTGGTAGGCGGTGATGCGGCCCTTGTTGTTGCGTCCGCCGCGCTTCTGCAACGGTTCCAGCAGGGACTTCTCCGGCTTCTTGGTGGTGATCTCCTCGAAGGAGGGGCGCACCGCGTTCCGCGTGCCGGGGGTTATGGGGCGTAGGTTTTTCAGAGGCATGGTTTCAGCTCCCGATGTCGACGGGCGGCGGTGTGCCTACAGGCCCTCGATGAGGTCGATACGATCGCCGACCTGCAGCGTGACCACGGCCTTTTTGGTATCGGGTTGTTTCTTGAAACGGGGGCCGTATCGCTTGCGCTTGCCGTGATTGCGCGTGATGTTGACGCTGACCACCGTGACGTTGAAGTTTTCTTCCACCGCCTGCTTGACCAGAGTCTTGTTGGCTCGAGGGGCGATTTCGAAGGTGTACTGCCCCTCTTCCTGCAACAGTGTGCTCTTCTCGGTGATGGTGGGGCGCAGGAGGACTTCGCTGATGTGCATTATTCCGCCACCTCGCTGGCCGCTCGGCGGGCCCGGTGCCGGGGAGACTGGCACAGTTCCGCGATGCGGCGAATGGCTCCCACGGTGATCAGGAGGGTCTGCCGCTTCAGGACGTCGTTGGCGTTCACCAGGTCAGAGGGCAGGGTCCACACCTGTTTCAGGTTGCCGCCAGCCCGTGCCACGCTCTGCTGGGCTTCTTCCGTGACCACGAGCACCGAACCGGAGATATTGAGGTTCTCCAGCACCTGCTTCATGGACCTGGTCTTCCCGTCGATGCTGTCGAGAGTGTCGACGCAGATAAGGCAACCGCCACGGATTTTCTCGGAAAGGACACACTGCAAAGCCTTGCGACGCATCGCGCGAGGCAAGGCTTTTCGATAGTCTCGGGGCTTCGGTCCGAAGGCGATACCGCCGTGTCGCCATTGCGGGGAGCGGATGCTGCCCTGGCGGGCCCGGCCCGTGTGCTTCTGTATCCAGGGCTTGCGGCCGCCGCCCGACACTTCGGCGCGGGTGCGGGTGGAATGGGTGCCCTGCCGCTGGTTCAGCTGGTAAATGACCATCGCCTGGTGGACCAGGGTCTGGTTCATGGGCACGTCAAATACGGCCTCGTCCACCTCGATGGTGTCGACGGCGTTGCCGCCGGTATTCAGTACGGGGAGTTCCATTTCGGATCTGTTCCTTGGCGTTATGGACTGCTTGCAGCGGAGGTTACGGGCCGCTCGGCTCGCCTAGGCCCGGCTCTTGCCTGTTTTCCGGATCGTTACCGGGCTGTTGGGAGCGCCGGGGATGCCGCCCTTGACCATGAGCAGGTTCCGCTCGGTGTCCACGCGAATCACTTCCAACCCCTTGGCGGTCACCCGGCGGTTGCCCATGTGACCGGCCATTTTCAGTCCCTTGAAGACCTTGCCCGGCGTGGTGCCGCCGCCGATGGAACCCGGAGCCCGCTGCCGGTCCGATTGACCGTGGGTGCGGGGACCGCCATGAAAGCCGTGGCGTTTCATGGTGCCGGCGAACCCGCGTCCCTTGGACTTGCCCACGATGTCGACGATTTCGCCGGGTTCAAAGATCTCCACCGAGACCAGTTGGCCGACTTCATACTCGCCGGTGTCGTCGGCGCGCACTTCCTCAAGGCGGCGGCCGATCTGGCTGCCGCGCAGGTGGCCCGCCTCCGGTTTGGTGGGCTTGCGGACGCGGCCGAACCCCAGCTGGACCGATTGGTAGCCGTCCTTCTCCGCGGTGCGGATCTGCGTAACGGCGCAGGGGCCGGCTTCGATGACGGTTACGGGCACGACCTGCCCGGCGTCGTTGAACACCTGGGTCATGCCGATCTTCTTGCCGAGGAACGCCTTGAGCATTTTCTTTGCCTGTGAGTGGTGGCCGATGGATCGAGTTGGTTGATGGATGGAGTTCGTTAGATGAAATGGCGGCGGTGGCTTTCATGCCAGCCGCCAGCCGGAACTGCAATTTTACGACGGGATAACTATTCTTTCAAGCCTGATTGTCCCGTCCTCACTCCGTTTTGCCCGCCTCACCCGTAGTTTCGGACCTTGCGGTCCGCGGGATCGGCGCATCTAGAGCTTGATGGAAATGTCCACTCCCGCCGGCATGTTGAGCCGGGTCAGCGCGTCGATGGTCTTGCTGGTGGGCTCCATGATGTCCAGGAGCCGCTTGTGCGTTCGGATCTCGAAGTGCTCGCGGGAATCCTTGTCGACGTGGGGACCCCTGATGACGCAGAACCGGCGGATCTGCGTGGGCAGAGGCACCGGGCCCGCGACCCGAGCGCCGGTCAGTTCGGCAGTTTCCACGATCTGCGTGCTGGACTGGTCCAGCATCTTGTGGTCAAACGCCTTGAGGATGATGCGCATCTGTTGTCTTGCGACCATAATCTAATCCGATAACGCTCCGATTGTGTGTTCTGTCCGATGGGGCATTTGGGCTAACGGTTGACGGCCAGGGTCCGGGCAACGCTCTCAGGCACCGGCTCGTAGTGGCGGAACTCCATGGTGTACGAGGCGCGCCCACGAGTGAGAGACCGCAGGGCCGTGGTGTACGCGAACGTCTCTCCGAGAGGAATCATTGCGCTCACGGTCTGCAGGTCGTCCTGCCCTTCGATGCTGCGGATCTGGGCGCGGCGCCCTCCCAAGTCGCTCAGCACCTCGCTGAGAAACTCGCCCGGCGTCACGATCTCCATCTCGAAGAAGGGTTCCTGCAACACCGGAGCCGCCCGGCGCGTCCCGTCCCGCATGGCCATCATGGCGGCGGAACGGAAGGCCATTTCGGACGAGTCCACCGTGTGGTAGCTGCCGTCCACCAGCGTGACCTTCAAGTCGACCAGAGGATAGCCAGCCAGCGGGCCGTTGTCCAGAGCCTGCTTGACGCCGGCGCCCACGGCCGGGATGTAGTTTCGCGGGATGACGCCTCCGGTGATGCCGTCGACGAACTCGGTGCCGGCGCCGCGCTCCTGGGGCTCCAGTTCCAGCCACACATGGCCATACTGGCCGTGGCCTCCGGTCTGGCGCACGAAGCGTCCCTCAATCCGTACCGGCTTGGTGATGGCCTCGCGGTAGGCGACGCGGGGTTGGCCGACGCGGGCCTCCACGTCGAACTCGCGTCGCATGCGGTCCACCAACACTTCCAGGTGCAGTTCGCCCATGCCGGATATCACGGTCTGGCCGGTCTCATCGTTGAATCGCACCACGAAGGTGGGGTCCTCTTCGGACAGCTTCCGCATGGCCTCGCCGAGCTTGTCCTGGTCGGCGCGGGTGGCGGGTTCGATGGCCACCGAGACCACGGGCTCAGGGAAGTGAGGCGGCTCGAGGATCACCGGCTTGTGGTCGGTGCAGATGGTGTCGCCGGTGAAGGTGTCCTTCAGTCCCACCGCGGCGCAGATGTTGCCGGCGGTGATCTCCGGCAGTTCCTCGCGGTGGTTGGCGTGCATGCGCAGCAGGCGGCCCATGCGCTCCCGGTTGCCCCGGGTCACGTTGCGCACGGCAGCGCCGGACTCGACAGTCCCGGAATATATGCGCAGGAACACCAGCCGGCCGACGTAGGGGTCAACCACGACCTTGAAGGCCAGAGCTGACAGGGGTTCGCTGTCCAACGGCTCCCGGATCTCGACGGTGTCGGTGTCGGGAACGGTTCCCTCTACCGCCGGCACGTCCAGGGGAGACGGGAGGTAGCAGATGATGGCGTCAAGGAGGGGGTGGACGCCCTTGCCGCGCATGGCGCTGCCGCACAACACCGGCACCAACTGGCGGTTGATGGTTGCGGCCCGCAGGGCGGAGCGCAGGTCGTCGGCGCAGATGTCCTCGCCCTCCAGGTACTTGATGAGCAGGGCCTCATCCGTCTCGACGATCTTCTCGATCATCTCCTGGCGATAGTCGTTGTAGGCCCGTTCGTATTCGGGCGGCACCGGCATCAGTTCGGGAGGGTCGGCCACGTCGTCGCGCCCGTCGGAATACATAACGGCCTGGCCTTCAATCAGATCGACCACGCCGCGAAATTCGTCCTCAGCCCCGATCGGCACCTGCACCGCAACGGGGTTTCCTTTCAGCCGTCGTCGAATGGATTCGATGGTGCGCTCGTAGGACGCGCCGACCCGGTCCATCTTGTTCACGAAGCAGATGCGGGGAACGTCGTAGGTGTCGGCCTGGCGCCAGACGGTTTCCGATTGGGGCTGCACGCCGGCGACGGCGTCCAGGACCACGATGCCGCCGTCGAGGACGCGGAGGCTCCGCTCCACCTCGGCGGTGAAGTCGACGTGGCCCGGGGTGTCGATAATGTTGACCTGGTGGTCGCGCCAGTAGGCGGTGGTGGCGGCCGCGGTGATGGTGATGCCCCGTTCTTTCTCCTGCGGCATCCAGTCCATGGCCGTTGTGCCCTCATCCACGCCGCCAACCTTGCGGATGCGACCGGTGAGGTAGAGCACCCGCTCGGTGACCGTGGTCTTGCCGGCGTCGATGTGCGCGATGAAACCGATGTTGCGAATCAAATCGGCGGGGGTGGTTACGGCAGTCATACCTGTACCTGGGGAGAGTTGGGGGAAGGAGTGACAGAAGTGTAGGGGCGAATGTTCATTCGCCCCTACGACGGTAGACGAGGTTAGCGGCGGTAATGTACGAAGGCGCGGTTGGCCTCCGCCATGCGGTGGAGTTCGTCCTTACGTCGCACGGCGGAACCTTCGCCCCGGGCGGCGTCCATGAACTCGTTGGCGAGCCCGCGGGCCATGCGCATCCCGTTGCGGGCGCGGGCGCCGCGAATGATCCAGCGCATGGCCAGAGCTTCGCTGCGGCTGGTGCGCAGTTCCACCGGAACCTGGTAGGTTGCGCCGCCGACGCGCCGGGGCCGAACCTCGACAAGAGGGGTAGCGTTGCGCAGGGCCGTGGTGAACACACCCATCGGGTCCTGGTTCATGTCGGTGCGCACCAGTTCCAGGGCGTCGTAAACGACCCGCTGGGCGGTGGACTTCTTGCCCTTGAGCATGACCCGATTGATGAACTTGGCTAACTCCGCGTTGTTGTAGCGCGGGTCGGGTTTTACTATTCTGGGTTCGGCTCGGCGTCTGCGTGACATGGCGAATCCACCTTGTGTTCCAAAATGAGCCACCCCCGACGATGGGGGTGACGGTGGCTTTATTTCTCAGTTCGGATCTCGGTCAGCCTTTACGAGTTCCGTACTTGCTGCGGCCCTGTTGGCGTCCGTCGACGCCCTCGGTGTCCAGGTTGCTGCGTACCACATGGTACCGCACGCCCGGGAGGTCCTTGACGCGGCCGCCGCGGATCAGCACCACCGAGTGCTCCTGCAGGTTGTGCCCTTCGCCACCGATGTAGGCGGTAACTTCCACGCCGTTGGTCAGGCGCACCCGGCAGATCTTGCGGAGAGCGGAGTTGGGCTTCTTGGGGGTCATGGTGCGCACTTGGATGCACACGCCGCGGCGCTGCGGACACCCGGGGCCCCATTTCGTGCGGTTCCGCAGGGAGTTCTGCACCCAGTGAAGAGCCGGCGCCTTGGTCTTCTTGCGCATCGGCTTGCGACCCTTGCGGACCAGTTGATTTACTGTAGGCATAAGAGTTCCTTCGTCGCCGGTTGGATTTCCGGCGTGACGGTAGAAGATGTTACTGCCAGTCGCCGGATTGTGTCAACCGAAAACACTCTCATGCCAGGGCCTTTTCAAAGTTAATCCGTCATTCCTGCGAAAGCGGGAATCTAGGAGGTCGCTGTGTTCGGAATGTTCTGGATTCCGGCGAAAGCCGGAATGACGGTTCCGGATGGAAGGCCACCATCCAGGACTTTCAAAAGGCCCTGCTCTCATGCGTACCCAGTTTGTCACCGCGAGGAGCGTAGCGACGTGGCGATCCCGTTGTCTGGACGTTGCGTCCTGTGGCGATGAGTTTGCCGCGCTGTGCTCACAATGACAAGTTGAACGCAAGTGGGCGCGCGCGAGGTCACCGAGCATGTTGACCCGGTCGAGGGGCCAAGATAGTATGGCGCGCCGGTGCCTACTGGGAGTCCGGGAGTATCCGGATCGTACGCGGGAACCTGACGCGGGCAGGGAGGGAAGGATGCGGCGTTGTTGCGGAGGCGTCACACCAATGGGGTAGCCAAATCAGTTGAATTCGGTCAACCGAACCATGAGCCCGGCGGAATGGGCCATGCTGATCGCGCTGTCCGCCCTCTGGGGCGGGTCATTTTTCTTTGTGGCGATTGTGCTGCGGGACTTGCCGCCGATCACCACCGCGCTGCTGCGAATCGGATTTGCGGCGCTGGCTCTGAACCTGCTTGTGCGGGGAATTGGGATGAAAATCCCCTACGACCTGGGGTTATGGCGCGATTTCCTGGTGATGGGGTTGCTGAACCTCGCCATCCCGTTCGCCCTCATCGCGTGGGGCCAGACTCGCATTGACAGTGGATTGGCCTCTATTTTCAACGCAGCGACGCCGTTTTCCGGCGCCATCGCGGCACATTTCCTCACTCAGGATGAACGGCTGCGCCCCAATCGCCTGGCCGGCGTGAGCATCGCATTCGCCGGTGTGCTGTTGATCGTTGGAGTGGACGCGCTCCATGGGCTGGGGATTCGTCTGAGTGGTGAGTTCGCCGTGTGGGGAGCAACCTGGTCCTATGCGTTCGCCGCAATTTTCGGGCGCCGATTTTCCGGGCGCGATTTGCGCCGTCTCGGCGTTAGCCCGCTGGTGACGGCTGCCGGTCAGATGACCGGAGCCACCTTGATAATCGCGCCGTTCGCCCTGGTGATCGAACATCCGTGGACCGGACCGTTACCGAGCTGGGAAACCGCCGCCGCCGTCGCGGGGATGTCCTTGTTGTCCACGGCGTTGGCCAGCATTCTGTATTTCCGAATACTCTCAACGGCAGGGGCGACCAATTCGCTGCTGGTCTCGTTGCTGATGCCGGTCACCGCGATGATCCTGGGAACGGCGGTGCTGGGCGAACGGTTGGACCTCCGACACTTCGTGGGATGCGCATTGTTGGCGGCCGGCCTGGTCGCGGTTGACGGGCGAATACTGTCGAGTTGTTTGCGGAGATCGCGCTCCGGCATGGGCCGGCTGCGACAACGCGAGGGCGATGCCGATTAGCGAGGCAGTGGGTGCAGGTTGCAGAATGTTCGAGGAGCGGCGGTCCCAGTGTCGGGAGAGGCGCTCTGACCCTGCCGAGACTGCCGCGCTTTGCTCGTAATGACATTTCAAACGCGGCCGGGATTGCCACGCTGCGCTGCTCATGCGTACCCAGTTTGTCATCGCGAGGAGCTTGGCGACGTGGCAATCTGGTTACGTGAAAAATGGCCTCTCCGGTAACGAGATTGCCGCGCTGCGCTCGCAATGACGATTCGGTCGAAACTGGGCACGCGTGAGGAGCGGCACTCAACTGGGAGCGAAACGGCGCGCCAGTATCCCCTCATGTCTTCCCGACAACCCGGTGGCCGACCGCTGCTGACTACATGAACCACCCGCCGTTCCCGAAGTCGCCCTCGGGGGAGCGCTACGTCTGGACCAATAGGGGTCGGAGCTTGTCCAAGAGGGCCTCCACGTCATCCAGACTTTCGGCCACTATGGTGGCGTCCATGTCGTTTTCGTAGAAATTCTCGTGGAGTTCGCTTGCCGAGTTGAAAAAGCGGCGTATGTCGCCATCACCGGTCTCGGCGCGCAGCCTGTTGGCTGCTTGGTGGTAGTGGCGATGCCGATTGTGCTCCCACCCGCGCTGCTCAGCGATGGCCTTGAACATCTGCGTGGTGGCGCCCCAGCCCTTTTCGGAAGCTTGGGGCAGGTCGCCGGCGGCCAACTCACGTCTGGCCTGGGCCAGGAAGTGCTCGCTGGATTGTTGATATCGCTGTGTGGTCACGGGACTGCTCCTGTGATTGGTCAGGTTACCAGCGCCGCGACAAGAAGGGCAAATGCCCAGATGTCGGGTGCGTGACCGGTAGCAGACCGCGCCGATATGTCCCGCAACCACGCCACAAACGATGGCTACATGAACAGCCCGCCGTTCACTTCCAATTCCGCGCCGGTGACGTAGTCGCCCTCGGGGGAGCAGAGGAAGACCACCATCTGGGCGACCTCTTCGGCCTTGCCGAAGCGGCGCAGGGGTATCTGGCTGAGCAGGCGGTCCTGGATGTTTTCGGGTATGGACGACACCATTTCGGTCTCAATGAAACCGGGGGCCACGGCGTTGACGGTGATGCCCTTGCTGGCCAGTTCTTTGGCCAGGGTCTTGGTCATGGCGGCGACACCGGCCTTGGACGCGGCGTAGTTGGCCTGGCCGAAGTTGCCGATCTGCCCGATGACCGAGGTGATGTTCACCACGCGGCCGTAGTTCTGCTCCACCATCTGGTCGATGCAGACCTTGGTGCAGTTGAAGACGCCGTCGAGGTTGATGGCCAGCACCTTGCGCCAGGTGGAATGGTCCATGTTGACGAAGGTTTTGTCGGAGGTGACGCCGGCGTTGTTGACCAGGATGTCGATGTGGCCGAACTCCCTGAGTACGGAGTGAGCCATGGCGTAGGTGTCGGGGAAGTCTCCGACGTCGGCGCGGGCCAGCATGCCGTTGCGGCCGATGGCCTGGATCTCCTCCACGACTGCGGCCGCAGCCGCCTCGTTGGAGACATAGTTGATGGCCACGTCGGCGCCTTCTTCCGCCATGGCCAGGGCGATGGCGCGGCCGATACCGCGGGAGGCGCCGGTGACGAGGGCAGTACGTCCTTCCAGTTTCATGTGTGCCTCCTTGTGCTTCGGTCGGATATGTCGTTGGTGGTTCAGGTCAGGACTGATCTCCTTCGTCGCTGGCCGCGCTGGGTGCTGCGGCCCGGGCGGAGCGGGAACGGGATGACTGGGGACGGCGAGACGCGCTCAACTCGCTGCGCAGCTTGCGGATTTCGTCTTCCAGGTCGTCCAGCTTTTCCTCCATGCCGATGATCCGGGCAAACATCCGGTCAATCTGGCTGCGGGAGGGCAGGTTGTACGCGCGCAGCATGGCGTTGATCTGCGGGTTGACCTGCTTGGCCGTCCGCTCCTGCATCGCCAGCCCCTGCTCCATGAATTGGCCCAGCGACTTGGAGAACTCCTCCGAGTTCATCACCTCGGAGAAGGTGGCGGCCATGGACTCCAGGTAGCGGGCCCACTGGCGTTGCGCTTCTTCGATGGAGGGTGGCTGGGTTTCGCCGGACTGGCTGTTCAACCATTGCGACTGCCAGGTTTCGAACATCCGCTGCCACGTCTGCATGAAGTCTGCCGGGTTGAACGGCGGCGAGAAGGGAGCGGATCCCGGAGCGCCGGCGCCGGGCGGGAACCCGAAGGGGAATCCGCCAAAGGGGAACTGGCCAAAGGGCGTCGCGCCCGGGCTCGGCGGTGTAAACCCGCCGAAGCCGGAGGCGGCCTGCGACCAGGCTTCGGTGGACTTGCGGATCATGTCCTGCCACGCTTCAAAGAAAGCGGTGGCGCTGTTTTGGTTGTTACCGTTGTCGGCGGTGGTCATCGGTGGGTGCTCCCGGAGTGCAGGTTACGTCGAGGATTGGTGCGATCAGTTGGACCGGGCCGAGACCCACTCGTCGATCTTGGGCCAGAGGGTCTGGTGGGCCTGGCGGCCGGAGAAGACGGAGATGTGCCCGCCGGGAAGTTCCACGAACTCCTTGTCCTCGCTGGATGCCACCTCCATGAGGCTGCGGGCCGCCGGCGCGGGAACGATGTAGTCCTGGTTGGCGGCGGCCACCAGCAGGGGTTGGTTGATCCGCGACAGGTTGACGGCGCGGCCGTTGATAAGGAACTCTCCCTTGATCATCTGATTTTTGCCGTACAGGTTCTTGGACAGCTGGCGGAAGAACCGGCCGGGCATGGCGACGAAGTCGTTGGCCCATCGGCTCATGGCCTTGTAGCTTTCGATGTAGCCCGGACGGGTGGCGTTGGACCACAGGCCGGCCATGGCCTGGGCCTCAAGGGTGGGCCGGAGCATCTTGAACCCGGTGTTCATCAGGACCGACGGCAGGCTGCCGTAGTGCTCGACGATGAGGTCGGCGGGGAAGTAACGCTCGTCAAGCCAGGTGCGGAACATGCCGCCGTGCTCGAAGTCTATGGGCGCCACCACGGCGACAAAATTGCGCACCGGAGCGTCCGGGTGCAGGGCCAGGTAGGCCGCGCTGAGGGTGCCGCCCAGGCATATGCCGTTCAGCGTGATCTCGGTCGCGCCGGAGGCTTCCAAAGCCCGTTCGATGGCCCGGGGAATGATCTTGTACACGCCTTCCTCGAAGCCGAGTTCCCGGTCCTCTTCGCCGACCACGCCCCAGTCCAGCAGGAACACGTCGTGTCCGTGGTTGACCAGGTACTCGATCATGCTGTTGCCGGGCAGCAGGTCCAGGACGTAGGTCCTGCTGATCCCGAGCCAGGGAACGATCAGGTAGGGCAGGCCCAGGGTCTCCCGTTCCCGGGATCCATAGCGGAGCAGCCGGGTGTTGCCGCGCTTCCAGATGACCTCGTAAGGCGTAACCTCGGCGGGCGGGTCGGCCGGGTTGACGACAAAGGCGTCGAACATGGCCTGGAAGCGCTGCCACTGCAGCTGGGCGTCCTGTTGAAATTGGGATGCGAATTCGGTCGAGTTGACCACGGCTGTGTCTCCTGTCGGTTGCCGCTCAAGAAGGGGTGTTTAGAAGGGTGCGGTGGGAGCCGCGCCCCGGTTCACGGCGAAGGACCAGTCCATGAAGGCCCGTCCGTATTCCATGGCGCTCTCGACCATTTCCTGGCCGGCGGACGCGAGGTCGGTGTTGGCCTTCAGCATGGTGGCGGTCAGCTCGGCGCGGCGCCTCTCCACGCCCTGGCCGTACTCGGCGCAGGCCCGGAAGTACTCCTGGTCGCCCGCGGCGATTGCGTCCATCAGTTCCTTGGCCTCAGGGTTGACGCCGGCGGTGGGGCTGGCGACGAAGGTCCTGGTGAGTTCCGCCATCTTCTCGCTGCGATCTCGGGCGCGGCCGATGGACTCTTCCCAGATCTTGCCGGAAGCGGTCTGTTCGGCCTGGAAGGCCTCGGTCATCAGCTTGGTGGTTGCGGCGGATTGTTCCCAGCCCACCCGGGCGGCGGCAAAGCCCTGGGACACCATCTGGTTGTAGGCTTTGACCATTTCTTGCGCGGATTCGGTTACGGTGGCTGCCACGTTGTGATCCTCCTGAAGGTTCTGGCCCAAAGGGTAGGGCCGATTGATTACGGATTGGTTTCGGTCAGGTTACGTTGTCGTTGAATTCCGGCTCGGGAGCTGCGTCGGATTTTGTTGAGGGCGGAGCCATCCCGAATGCCTGGGCGTACAGGTCGAAGAAACCGGCAATCATGCGCTGGTAGCCGGACACCACCTCGGACCATCCCAGCAGCATCTGCTCGCCGGCCTCGGTGATGCTGTACACGCGCTTGGCCGGGCCGCTGCCGTCGGTCTGCCATTCGGAGACGACGTGTCCTTCCTTTTCCAGTCGGCGCAGTTCACGGTAGAGGGTGGGGTGATCGACCTCGGCGAAGCCCATGCTGTTGAGCTGCTGCATGATCAGGTAGCCGTGCAGGCTCCATTGCTTGAGCACCAGCAAGACCCACGGGGTGAGAAAGTTTTTGGGTAGGCGACGACTGCCGAAGGGGTCAAGACCAACCATATGTGCATTATACACATAATCCTGGACGATGTAAACGCAGTTCTATTATCGTAATATCGTTGGCCGATGATCTCGCGCTGCCCGCTCGAGTGCCGGCGCGGTCAGGGCTATTGAGCCTGCGGCCCCTTGGTGATTGGCACCCGCTCCACGGAGCCGTCGGGCGCGATCATCAATCCCGTGTACGGGGCGGATACTTCGTTGTAGAGGGCGACGGCGTCCGCGCCGCTCCCCGGATAACCCAGGCGACGCAGCCAGCCGGGGATAACGTGCTCCGGCAGGACCACCGTCCGGATGTGCTCCTGCACCTGATCGGAGAACGGAGCAGCCTCCAATCCCAAATCCTCTGCGGCTTCCAGGGCGATGAAATTCTGGAAGGGGGCCAGGCGCAGGGCTTCCAGCTCGGCCTTCGCGCCTTCCTCGATGATGATCTGCTGCAAGTCTGTGGGTATGCCATCCCAAACGTCCTGGTTGATCACGTTATTGGTGTATCCGAAACCGATCACCGGGCCGGCGATGTGGTCGGCGACCTCGTACAGGCTTCCGGTCACGCCCAGCAGGAGGGTCGTCACCGCTGCGTCCACAGTGCCGATCTGCAGGCCGGTGTACAGTTCGCCGACGCTGAGCTCGACAGGCTGGCCGCCCATGCCCCGGATGAAGTCGGACATGGACGCCGAATGGGTGCGGATCTGCTGGCCTTCGAAATCTCCAATCGAGCGCATGGGCTGGTTGCTGAAAAACCACTGATCTGACCCGGCGAACCAGTTGCGGTTGAGCACCGGGCTGCCGCCGGTGATGTCCAGGAGCATCCGGTCAATGTCGGGCGCCATGTCCGCCAGCGCTGAGTACGAAGTCTCCCAGTCGTTGGCGGTTCCCCAAAGGGACTGCACCTCCAGGGATGGGTGCGCTCCGGCCACGTAGCCGGTGAAGATGTTGACCATGTCCAGCGACCCGTCGGCGACCTGGCTGAGGGTGTCGGGCCCGGCGAGTCCCAGTTCGACGAAGGACGTCACCGATAGCTCCACCTGTCCGTTGGTGCGTTCCCACAGGTTGGGCGTCCAGTAGGTCTGGATAAGAACGCAGGTGGGCAGGTTGCGGTCGATGCACACGTGCTGGATCTTGATGCTCTCGCCGGAAGAGGTGAGTTCGGTAGGGGTGGTGAGGTTGGCCTTGTCGATGAGATCGCGGTAGTAGTCGCTGTCATAGATGAACAGGTGGTCGGGGATTCCGGCCGGCTCGAAGCCCAGAACTGCGGCCGCGGAGGCCTGCCGGTAGATGGCTTCGGGCACGCCGAACATCAGGCCTTGGTGAGGCGGCGGGCCGAGCAACTGGGTGGCGTCGCCCACGTAGATCGCGCCGGGACCGTGGGCATGCTCGTCGGCGTAGGCCTGCAGCCCGGGGCTCACGTCGAGTTCGGGCGGTAGCGTGGGAGTTGGCGCCGGCTGCGTGGGGGCGGGTTCCGTGGGAACGACGGTCGGAGCGGCTGCAGTGGGCGCAGTGGCGGGCGTGGTGGGAGAGGCGGCGGGTTGTGCCGGGGAGGCCGCTGGCATTGTCGGTTCCGGCGTTGGATCGAGTGGTGGAGGGGCAGGGGTTGAGACTGCTGTGGCTGGGATCGCCGCCGCGGACGTTGGCGGGGCAGCCGGGGGAGCAGCGGGCGCCGTCGCCTCGGCGCGGGATGCTGAGCTGGGTTCGGTACCAGGTTCGTCCTGGCCGCACGCTATCGCCGTGAGAACGGTTGCGATTGCCAACGCTGCCCCAAGCGAAATCACCATGCGCCACTGCCTCATCACCGCCCTCCTCAGTTCCATGCTTTTGTTGCCGAGCCCCGGATCGAGCTGCACAGTATTCCAGTGTACGGCCATTCGTCTTTTTTGGTTGCGCCGGATGCCTACGAAATCCGGCTGCGGCGGTGTCTGATCCATCACCGAAGTTTGTAACGCGCTTCACAATAGGCTATAATGCGGTTACCCAGAAGGGCAGGGAGGGATCGCATAGTGGTCTAGTGCGGGCGCCTGCTAAGCGCTTATCCTGGGAAACTGGGATCGTGGGTTCGAATCCCACTCCCTCCGCCATCTCCATCCCGGACGCCCCCCTTCTACACGGGAACAAACTCGAATGCAGACCTATCACATCTGGACCATAGGCTGCCAGATGAACACCGCCGACTCCGAACGCTTGGGGTCGGCGTTGCAGCAACTGGGCCTCACGCCGGTCGCGCGACCGGGCGACGCCGACGTGGTCGTGCTGAACTCGTGCGTGGTTCGCCAGTCCGCCGAGGACAAGGTGACCGGCACCCTGAACCTGACCCAGCCCCTGCGCAAGAAGCGGCCCGACGCGGTGCTGGCGCTGACCGGATGCATGGTCGGCCCTCGCACCGAAGAGTTGGCAAAGCGCTTCCCCCACGTTGACCTTTTCCTGCGTCCTCAGGAGTTCGAACCGCTGCTGGAGGTGGTGGGCGAACGTCTGGGCCTGGACTGGGAAGGCTGCGTTGGAACCCTCGCGCCGCAGCGGCCCGACGTGGCAACGTATGTGCCCATCATCCACGGCTGCGACCTGATGTGCACCTTCTGTATCATCCCGTATCGTCGGGGTCGCCAGGCCAGCCGCTCGGTGGATGACGTCGCCCACGAAGTGGAGTTGCTGACGACTCGCGGCGTGCGTGAAGTCACGGTGCTGGGACAGACCGTTGACGCCTACGGACACGACCGTGACGAGGGCGACGACCTGGCCGACCTGTTCACCAGGCTGAACGATGTGGAAGGGCTGGACCGGATACGGTTCCTGACTTCTCACCCGTCCTACATGAGCAGCCGGATTATCCGGTCCGTGGCGGACCTGCCCAAAGTGTGCGAGCACATCAACCTGCCGGTGCAGGCTGGTGATGACGAAGTGCTGCAGCGCATGCGCCGGCCCTACACCACCGCGGAATACCGGGACATTGTCAGCGAAATCCGCGACACCATACCCGACGTCACCATCAGCACCGACATCATCGTCGGTTTCCCGGGCGAAACCGAAGAGCAGTTCGAGAACACGCTGCAACTGGTTGATGACCTGCGGTTCGATAAAGTCCACGGGGCGGCCTATTCCACGCGTCCGGGCACCATCGCCGCGCGGACCATGGAAGACAACGTCCCGCAAGAGGAAAAGCAACGCCGCCTGAAAGACCTTGAATCGCTTCAGGAGAGTATTCTCACCGGCATCAACTGCGCGTATCTTCACCATGACGTTCAGGTGTTGGCCGAGAACCGCAAGCGAGGCAGTTGGACCGGGCGAACTCGCGGCAACAAGCTCGTCTATTTCGACCATTCCGAAACTTCCGATTGCGTCGCCGAGCCGGACCTGACCGGCCAATTGGTGGACGTTCGGATCACCCGCACCGGGCCATGGTCTTTGGCCGGCGTGCTGGCGTAGTACCGCTTTTTTAGTTTAAGGAGGCGGCTTTTATGGTTACTCAAACCAGGCAACCGACGATTCCCCTCACCGAAATCGAGCACGCCGCCTTCTGCAAACCGGAGGACGAACTGCCCGCCAAGTCGTTGGCCGAAGAGTTGGCCATCAACGTCCGCTGGCAGAAGATTCCCGGTGAGTTCCTGGCCTGCTCGCCTGCCGAGCTGGACGAGCGCATCGGCGTGGCCCGCCGCGCCCTGGGCGACCGCGTGACCATCCTGGGACACCACTACCAGCGCGAGGAGGTCATCAAGTACGCCGACTTCCAGGGCGACTCTTTCCTGCTCAGCCAGGAGGCCGCCTCGCGCCCTGAGGCCGACTACATCATCTTCTGCGGCGTCCACTTCATGGCCGAGACGGCCTGCATCCTGGCTGGCGACCACCAGCAGGTGATCCTGCCCAACATCACGGCCGGCTGCTCCATGGCGGACATGGCGCCCATCCAGGACGTTGAGGACGGCTGGGAAGACCTGCAGGACGTGCTTGGCGACCACGGCGGTATCCTGCCCGTCACCTACATGAACTCCGTGGCCGCCATCAAGGCCCTGTGCGGGCGCAACGGCGGCGCGGTTTGCACCTCGTCCAACGCCACCGCGGTGCTGGAATGGGCCTTCGGCGACGCCGACCGGGTCCTGTTCCTGCCCGACCAGCACCTGGGCCGAAACACGGCGCTGAAACTGGGCATCCCCCTGGACGAGATGGTGGTCTGGAACCCCTTCAAGGCCATGGGCGGCAACACGCCGGAGCAATTGCGGAAGGCCAAGATGGTCCTGTGGCAGGGCCACTGCTCCGTCCACACGCGCTTCACCACCAAGCAGATCGACTCGGCCCGCCAGCGCTACCCCGACGTCACGGTGCTGGTGCACCCCGAGTGCCCCATGGAGACGGTTGAGGCCGCCGATCTGAACGGCTCGACCGAGTTCATCCGCAAGACCATCAACGAAGCTCCCGCCGGATCCGTATGGGCAGTGGGAACCGAGATCAGCCTGGTGAACCGCCTGGCGATGCACAACCCCGACAAGACGGTGTTCTGCCTCGACCCGGTGAGTTGCCCCTGCTCCACCATGTACCGCATCCATCCTGCCTACCTGCTATGGACTCTGGAGAGCCTGGTGGCCGGCGAAGTGGTCAACCGGATCCTGGTGCCCGACCAGGAGCGGAAGGAGTCGATCGTGGCGCTGGAACGGATGCTGGCGCTGCGGTAGCGACGGGTCGGGCTTCGCAAAAAACCAGCGCTCCGGCGATTGCCGCCGGAGCGCTTCAATTTAATCGTCCTCGTCGCAGGAGGTCATTGCAGGTCAAACACGCGACTGCGAACGTCGAACACGAACCCCGGGAGTTCTGGATCGCCGCTCAAGGTCTCGGGTTCATCCAGCACTGCGGGCGCGGCGCCGGGGCGGTAAATGTGCACTTGGCGCAGGAATGGATCGATGAGCCATCCCAGGGCTACGCCATAGGCGATCCACTCCTCCATTTTGGCCTGTTGCTCTTCTACCGAGTTGGAAAGGGAGCGAATCTCCACAACAAAATGAGGTGCGAAGGGAACGCCATGCGGTCGTTGGCCTGCCGGCGCCAGGGGCGACAATTGCTCCGGGCTAACCCAGCCGGCGTCAGGACCGGGGTGGCCCGGCCAAGGCACCCGCACCAACCCGTTCCCAGGCATCACCAATCCGCCCGGCCCCTCGTCAGACCAAACCCGGAGAGCCAAGTACAAATTGCCTGACCGTTGTAATCCGTCCATGCCTTCCGATGCTATTGCCCATAATCTCCCCTGCCGGTCAATCTCAAACTGGTAGCCCAGGTCTTCGTTGTCCGCTGCGAACCGCAGGAACCAGTCATCCAACGAGTCATCGTCGGGCAGCAGGGCGAGTATGGAACTAATGTCCAGCGAAAAGGGCACCGGTGTATTGTCGCCGGCTGAATCGGCGACATCGGGCCGGGGCACAGCGGCGGTCTGGATGGTCATATTGACATCTCCTTACGCCGCGTCGTCCAGGCAATCGCGCAGAGGGCGGTTGATGCAGGAGAAGATGGGGGTGTCCTTCAGGGTATAGGGGCGGGCCTTGGACTCGCGGAGATCCATCACCAGGTCCAGGAATGTGCCAGGCTCGTCGGTCTCAAAGCCGAGGATGAACTCGGGGTCGTCGAGCCCGAAGGAATATGCGGTGGATATCTTCACCTGGGGATACTTGTGGCCGATGACGAAGTGCTCGTTCATCATCTCCTGGCGCGTGTCCTTGGGCAGCTGGTACCAGTCGTGGGTCTTCCAGAAGGGGTACATGAATAGGTAACGACGGCCCACGATGCGCATGGAAGCAGAGCCGCCGGTTCCCTCCTGCCCCTCGTGCTGGTGGTCGTCGATGTAGGGCGAGCGACGGGTCATGCCGAGATACGAGTGAGGCGTTTCCAGGTAGCCGCCGAGGCGAGTTCCGTTGAGCCGCGCGGCCATCTCGTTGATTGGTTCCAGCTCGGGACACACGCCCCACAGCATGAAATCGGTGTCGCCGCGGGCGCCCACCAGGGTGTAGGTGTTCAGGGCGACCCGGTCGGAGTGCTCGGCGGCCACGGCGGCGAACTCATCCTTGCCGGCCTCACGCTCGGCGACGGGCAGGCGGCGCCACTCGGGCTGCACCTTAAAGAACGTGTACTTGACGAAATCGCGTCGCGGGTCGGCCATTGGGGGTCTCCTTGGGCGGGACTGGGATCGTGATGGGCCATTGTAGCATCGGCCCCCAAAGGTTGGGTTGAGCCCGCACCGATGGGTTACAATCACCGCCGTGCGCGACGCCGGCGAGCGTCACCACCACAGGAGGGACACCGATGGTAACTATCGGAGAGGGCCAGTTTACCTATGAGGTGCAGGAGGGGTGGGGTACGCTGCCGGACGGCTACGCTTTCAGAGAGGTGGCCGCCGTGGGCTGCGACGCGGATGACAACGTGTACGCCTTCAATCGCGGCGAGCATCCGATGATCGTGTTCGACAAGGACGGCAACTTCATCGAGTCCTGGGGCGAGGGCGTGTTCCCGCGAGCGCACGGGGTAACCATGGCTCCGGACGGCACCGTGTTCCTGACCGACGATGGCGACCACACCGTGCGCAAGTGCACGCGCAACGGCGAGATCCTGCTGACCCTGGGCACCAGCGGCCATCCCGCAGAATTCATGTCCGGCGACCCGTTCAATCGCTGCACGCACGTGGCAATTGATCCCCGCAACGGCGATTTTTACGTGTCGGATGGCTACGGCAACGCCCGCATCCACAAATACAGCCCGGACGGGCGGCTGATCTTCTCGTGGGGCCAGTCCGGCAACGGCCCGGGCGAGTTCAACATCGCCCACAACATCGGCACCGACCGCGATGGACTGGTGTACCTGGCCGACCGGGAGAACCACCGGGTGCAGGTGTTCAATCCGGACGGCAGGTTCATGGGGCAGTGGAATGACATGTCCCGGCCCTGCGGCCTGTACATTGATCAGGAGGCTGGTCTGGTGTACATCGGCGAACTGGGCTCGGCCATCGGCCCCAATTCCCAGGCCACCGGCCTCGGCCCCAGGGTCAGCGTCTACGATACCGAGGGGCGGCAGCAAGCCCGGGTGGGTGATGGCCCAGAAGGTGAAGAACCCGGCCGGTTCATCGCGCCCCACGGGGTGTGCCTGGACTCCGTGGGGAACATATACGTGGGCGAGGTCTCATGGACCCACACGGGGCAGCACCTGGACCCACCGCGCGAGGTTCGTTCCCTCCAGAAACTGGTCAAAACCTCCTGAATCAATCGACATCGATTTACAGGATAATCAGGATGTATCAATAAAGATCGACAATCCGGTTCGTCCGGTTCGTCGATGTAAAAGAGAATTACCCTATGGAAATTCGCATTGGCAGCCTTTCCCGCGACGCCAGCGAGGCCACCGGCGCAGCGCTGGTGATCGACGTGTTCCGCGCTTTCACCACAGCGGCCATCGCGTTCGACCGGGGCGCGGAACGGATCACCCTGGTGGCCGAGGTGGAGGAGGCGCTGGAGATCCGGCGAAACAATCCGGCCATCGCCGACATTCTGATGGGCGAGGTGGGCGGCCGCCGCCCCGAGGGATTTGACTACGGCAACTCGCCGTATGAGGCGTCCTCCGTCGACTTCAACGGTAAGAGCGTTGTGCAATCCACACGGGCCGGGACGGTGGGAACGGCGGCGGCGGGAGCCGCCGGCTGCGATCCGATTTACGTAACCTCTTTCGTGGTTGCCGGCGCAACGGCGCAGGCGGTCCTGGCGGAGGATCCGCAGCCCGAGTTGGTGACCATCCTGGCCATGGGGGACCAGGGTGTGAACCGGGCCGACGAGGACGAGCATTGCGCGATGTACCTGCGCAACCGTTTGGAGGGACGCAATCCGGACCCGGAGGCGTTGCGCAAGCTGATCATGTCCGGCGGCGCCACCCAGAAGTTCTTCGACGATGCCCAGCCCCAATTCCATCCCCGGGACGTCGGCCTGGCGCTGGAGGTGGACCGCTATCCCTTCGCCATGCGGGTGACCCGCGAGGATGGGCTGCTGGTGGCCCGACGCACCGGCTGATACTGCGGACACGGCCGGCGTTGAGCCGGCTGTGGGCATCCGATACTGCGGGGCGGCGTCATCGCCGCCCTTTTGCTTGCCCGACCAATAAGAGTGGTTCGTGGGTTGTCGCTGAGCGCCTCGCTGCCCGACGGCCAGATACGCCGAAACCCGCCGGGGTCTTTCTATGCGCCAAATCGGCTGGTTGCGGTTCAATAAGCGTATTCATAAGCTTTCTATGAATACGACCAATATAGAACCCTGGCTCAATCAGATCCACTGCGACGACTGTCTTTCGGCCATGGGCCGGATGCCGTCGGCGTCGGTGAATCTTGTGGTCACCTCGCCGCCGTACAACCTGCTCAACAGCAGCGGCAATGGGATGAAAAACGGCAACGGCGGCAAATGGTCGCGCGCCACCCTCATGCTGCAGCAGGGGTACGCCCAGCATGGCGACAGCATGGCCCACGAGGACTACGTGGAATGGCAGCGGGAATGCCTGCGGGAGATGCTGCGGGTACTCACTCCCGACGGGGCGATCTTCTACAACCACAAGTGGCGCGTTCAGCGGGGACTGCTGCAGGACCGGGCCGACATCATGGACGGTTTTCCCGTGCGGCAGATCATCATCTGGCAGCGATCCGGTGGGTTCAACCATAACCCCGGGTACTTCCTGCCTACATACGAAGTGATCTACCTGGTGGCCAACCCGGAGTTCCGCCTGGCGCCCAAGGCCGGCGGCATCGGTGACGTGTGGCAGATCCGACAGGACCGAGGCAACCCGCATCCCGCGTCGTTCCCGGTGGAACTCGCCAGGAAGGCCATAGCTGCAACCACCGCCGAGGTGGTGCTGGATCCGTTCATCGGCAGTGGGACCACGGCGATTGCTGCGCTAATGGAAGAGCGCCAGTACGTGGGAATCGATCTGTCCGACGAATACTGTCGCCTGGCCCGCGAACGCATCGCGGCCGCAGCAGCGGAGCTGGCGGAGCCTGAAGGCGAACCCGGAACCGAACAATCCTCCCCGCCATCGGCTCTTGAAGTGCGAGAGATTCTGCAGGGGACGCCGGCCGAGCGGGAATCGGCGCAACGCTAGGCGTCCGTTCCCGGAGTACACCGGCAGGGATTGGGTCGCAGCAACTCCCTTGTCGCGCCATCGTGCGGTAAGATGGCGGCATCCGATTCTGGAGTTGACCGCCATGACGATCACCGCCGCCAACCCCGCCTCCATAACCGCCCATGATCTGAAAAACGCGATCCCCATCCTGGACGGCGTGCTCGACGTGCCGGGCCTCAAGGCCGATGTGCGGGTCTGGCGCGATGAGTGGGGCATTCCCCACGTGCGCGCGGCCAACGAGCACGACGCCTGGTTCGCGCAGGGCTTCGTCACCGCGCAGGACCGGCTTTGGGCCATGGAGTTTGATCGTCTGCGGGCCGTTGGCCGCTGGGCCGAGGCGGCCGGCGAATCCGCCGTCGGGCAGGATATGCAGATGCGTCGGCACCGGCTGGAGGATGCGGCCCGGGCCGATTGCGAGGCGACTGGCGCTCGGGCCAAGGCCATGCTGGAAGCCTACGCCGCCGGTGTCAACGCGTTCATCAACAGCGGCGCGCCTCTGCCGGCGGAGTACCCCATCGCCGGCATCGAGCCGGAGCCGTGGGAACCGTGGCACAGCCTGGCTGTCTTCAAGGTGCGGCACATCTTCATGGGCGTGTTCGAGACCAAGGCGTGGCGGGCCAGGCTGGTCAAGGCGTTGGGCGCGGAACGGGCGGCCGCGCTTTTCCCGTCCTACCCGCCGGGTCAGCCGGTCATCATCCCCACCGGCGCCGATTATGACGGCGCGGTGGATGTGGGCCTGGAGCAGTTGCTGGAACACGCCGCCAACCTGAACCTCATCGGTGAGATGGACAGCGGCTCCAACTCGTGGGCCATCGGACCAGACCGTACTGCCACCGGAAAAGGATTGCTGGCCGGGGACAGCCACCGGGGTTTGGATACGCCCAGCGTCTACTACCAGAACCACCTGGCCTGCGACACCTTCGACGTGGTGGGCAACTCCTTCGCCGGCATGCCGGGATTCCCGCATTTCGGGCACAATGAGTGGGTTGCCTGGTGCGTGACGCATACCGCCGCTGACTACCAGGACCTGTACATTGAGCGGTTCAACGACGCTGATCCGTCCCTCTACCAGCACCAGGAGGATTGGTACAACGCCGACGTGCGCGACGAGGTCATCAAGGTTCGCGGCGGCGAGGACGTGCACCTGCGCACCTGGGCGACACATCATGGGCCGGTGGTGGGTGGCGACCCAATGTCGGGATATGGACTGGCCCTACGCTACACGTCCGGCGACGGTGGCGACCCATGGACCGGCATCTTGCCGGCCATGCTTGAGGCGACGAGCGTGAACGAACTGGCCGACGCCATGGAGGGCTGGGTCGACCCGGTGAACAATTTTGTGATGGCGGACGTGCACGGCAACATCGGGTACCAGTGCCGGGGCGAGATTCCCCGTCGGCCGGGCGATGTGCCGGCTCCCCTGCCGGTACCGGGCTGGGACGGCGAGCACGAGTGGCAGGGCAGCATTCCCTTCAAGGACATGCCGCGCTACATCAACCCGTCCCAGGGTTACATTGTGACCGCCAATAACCGGCCGGTGGGCGCGGACTATCCGTACTATATATCGATGGACTTTGCGCCCGGATATCGCGCATTGCGCGTGACCCATGGCGTGGAGAGCATATCCGGAGCGGCCGCCAACGATATGGGGCGCATCCACGCCCAGCGCGTATCCATACCCGCAAAAACCTACGTGGCTGCTCTTTCCGGCGTGCCTACGCCCGACGACTCCATTGCAGCTGATGCGCTGGCAAGGCTCCAGAACTGGTCGGGCAGCATCGATCCCGACGCGGTAGAGCCGACCATCTACAGCGCGATGCGCGACGCCCTGCTGTGGCGTCTGCTGAAGCACAACATCGGGGAAGACCTGGCCGCCATGGGCTGGCAGCCGGCCGACCGGGGGCGTGGTGTCTTTCTCAACCGGTTCAAGAACCTGATGACCGACGCCATCGCCTCTGACGACACCGACCTGCTGCCCGCCGGGGAGGACTGGTCCGGGGCGCTGAGCGCGGCGTTAGGCGAGGCTGTCCGCACTCTGACGGCAAAGCTGGGTGCTGACATTGATGGCTGGCGGTGGGACCGCGTACACCGGGCGCGGCCGCAGCATCCGCTATCCATGGCGATGCCAGAGTTAGGTGAGCTGCTGGACCCGCCGGAAATACCCACCGGCGGCGACGGCGACACGCCATGGGCGGGCTCCTACGCGCCCGGTGATTTGGCAACCGTGGGCGGGCTCTCGGTATTCCGGTATGCCTACGACCCGGCCGACTGGGATCGCTCGCTGTGGGCGGTGCCGCTGGGAGCCTCGGGGCACCCGGCCAGCCCGCACTACTCAGATCAGTCCGATATGTGGAGCAAGGTGCGGATGGCGCCCATGCTGTACGACTGGGAGCGGATCAAGATCGCCGCGGAGACGGAGCAGACGCTGCGGGCACATATGTAGCGATCCCAATCGCTACATATGCTAGATTTATCAGGTATTTCTGTGGAGGTTTTATGTACATATTAGGTCTAGGAATAGCTCTCCTAGGTACTAAAGGATTCTGGACTTGGCTCTTTTTCTTTACGATGTCTGCACATGTATTAGTGCTCGCTTTTCTACCCGGCATAGTGGATAAATGGTTTTCTAGTATCGGTGAGTTCGTTGACGTATGTTATGCGCAACATGGCCAAACTCTTTGCAATGTTGAAATGGACCGGTGCGACATCGAGGTAAACTTGGAAATCGTGTTAGGGTTTTTTGCCGGAGGTTTTTGGCTTCTATCATCTTGTCCATTCAGGTCACGATTTATTGCATGGCGTCATGTGAGAAATGGACAGTTATCAATTGAACTCGCTAAATTTATAGCACCTATCTTAGTCATTATCGGATTTACCTACACGTGGGCGAATGAGCCCAACAACACTCTCTTTATATTGTTATTTTTGAGTTTATACCTACTGCTACTGATGATTGGTCTAGGGTTCGCTTCACTGATCATTCTGCATGTACCGCTGTTGATATTACGATTGCTCTGGCGCCTAATCACCTACGGTGCGGCTTTCGCGCCGGTAGGGCTCGTTTGGGTAAGACATAGCCTATGGCCTTGGCTACGGCAGTTTATGACAATCGTGTGGTCTCGGATCCGAAGCATGAGGCCCTAATCTAGCCCTCCCGGAGGTGCGGCGCCACGCGGTCGGCGAAGAGTTCCAGGTTGGCGATGCCGTCGTCCAGGGGCATGCCGGGCCACATCATGCGGAAGCAGCCGTGGGACATGCCCAGCGAACGGTAGCGGGATAGCTCTTCGACCACCTCGTCGGGGCTGCCGATGACGAAGCGGTCGCGTGCCAGGTCCTCGAAGGGCTCGCGGAAGTTCTCATCGCCGGGCAGGGCCTTGTCCTGGCCCCACTGGGCGTAGGCCTCGTATTTGCCGCCCAGGTAGGGCGCGGCGTTGGCGAAGGCCTCTTCGTGAGTGCGGCCGACGAAGACCTCGCGGCCCAAAGGCAGGCGATCCGGCGCGCCCGAATCGGCGGCGCCGGCGGCCTCGTGGTACATCTCCACCTGCTGGCTGATGGTCTCGAACTTGGCGTGGGGGTTAACGTACCAGGTGTAGCCCATGCGAGCGGCCCGGGTGATGGCGGCGTCGCTGTTGGCCGCGACCCATACCGGCGGGTGCGGCTGTTGTACCGGCCTCAACATCAACTGGGCGTCCTGGAGCCTGAAGTACTGCCCCTCGTAGTTCACCTTCTCACCCGACCACAGCAGGCGCATGGCCTCCAGGCATTCGAGGTAGCGGCTCACCCGCGTGCGGCGCGGCACGCCAAAGTTGTCGTACTCCTCGTCGCGGTAGCCCAGGGCGGCGCTCAGGGTGAAATTCCCGCCGGTGATCACGTCCATGGTGGCCACACGTTCCGCCAGGTCCACCGGATGGTGGAGGGGCACCAGCATGGTGGCGACCAGGCCCATGCCGCGTGCCTCCGCTGAGATCCGCGCGAGAAGCGGCATCGTTTGCAGCTGCTGGTAGGGGTCGGTCAGGTAGTGCTGGCCCTGGTAGACCATGTCGAACCCGAGATCGCGCGCCGCTCCGACGTAGGAGCAGATGTCGGCGAAGGCCTGCTGCATATCGGCGCCGGCCGGCTGCTGAGCGATGGCGGAAAGGGATACTCCAAACTTCATGGTTGCTCCTGGTGGAGGAGGGTCGGCATTTGGGCGCGTGGCGGCGGTTCAGGTGGAGACCCAGCGAGCGCGAGTGGGTTCGCTGCAAGCTGCCGCGCTATTTGGTTGTGGTTCAGACGCTTTTGTGGGTCTTCGGACTGTTCATCGTCGTCGACGAACTGTACACCTGCGGCGCGCTGTCGCTTTTTCCACGCTTCAAACTGTGCCGTGGCGGCTGCCGTGCCTTCTTCGCGACCAGCTGCCTCGCCTTCCTCGCGACCGGCTGCCCGTTGGGCGTTCAGCAGCGGCCGCATCAAATTTTCCAATAACGCCATGGTGCGATTGCCTCCCATGTGCAAGATCGCCAGAACCGCGAGAGTGACCGCCGGATCTACGTGGGTTGCGCTGACGGCACGATCCAGAAAATGGGTGGCGGCTAGAAGGTGACTGAATTGTCCAAGCTCAGTGTGGCGGAGCAATGTAGCTACCGCCATTATAAATTCCGCCGTCGTTGCGGTTGGAGGAACCAGACGCGAAATCCACCAGCGCGCTGAATGCCGCTCCGGCGGACTGACGATTGCATCGCCTAGAGCTGCCGATGAGTTTCGCGCGAGCTCTAGGCGATGCGCTTGGTCATCGTCAGGCGCTCAGTTCCCTACCCAGCAGGTCGATGGCGGCCTGCACTGCTCCGTGTTTGGTGGCGTCGCGGTCGCCGCCGACGCGGATCTCGATGGCAGCGTCTTCCCCTTCCTTGACTGCCAGGCCGATCCAGAAGGTGCCGATGGGTAGGCCGCTGCGGCCAGCGGCCGGGCCGGTAACTCCGGTGGTCGACAGGGCGAAGTCGGTGCCGGTGAGCTCCAGCGCGCCACGAGCCATGGCGATGGCCATCTCCCGGCTCACGCTTCCCGCAGTCTCATAAAGCTCGTCGGGAACGCCGAGGATCTTCTCCTTGAGTCCCCCGGTGTAGGCCACGACGCCGCCCGGGAAGAACCGAGACGCGCCTGGGATTGTGCCCAGCGTATAACCGAGCAGGCCATTGGTGCAGGCCTCGGCCACGGACACGGTCTGCCCGCGCTCCAGGAGTATTTCTGCCACCTGTGCTACTTCCACGATATTGCCTCCTGAATGTGCCGGTGGCTAGACGTCCATCATCTTGTCTGGGGACATCATCTCCCAGAATTCGATGCGGTTGCTTTCCACCAGCGGCCTGATCTGTCCGCCCACTTCCAGCGCCGCCGCAGGCAGCTGATTGTCGCCGCGCATGGGCGACATCAGGGATTCGTCGGTCCACTCGAGAATGACCACGTCCTGTTCCGCCGGAGTGGTGGCGCCGTTGAAATAGACCCGGAACTCGCTGCGCTGGCCGGCGTCGCGGTAGATCTGCGCCTGCTTCTGGAGCAGGCTGGCCACGCGGCGGGCCTCGCCGGGCTTGGTCTTGAAAATCCTTCGCAGTACGTACATGTTCTTCTCCTTTTGACAGTTTTCAATTTGCATTGAGCTTGTCGCGTAGAATCAGGCGTCCGGTGCATAGTCGTTGACCAGTGTCACCAGGCGGTTCACAAAGCGGTGAACGATGGGCCGGTCGGCTACGATTTCGTAGTCCTCCATCTCATCGTGAAAGAAGTTTTTGTGGAACTTTTCCGCGGCGACGAATCCGGCTGACAGGAACGGATCACCGTATTCGTCGGCAAGTCGGATGGTCGCGTTCTTGGTGGCGCGGTGGCTCCGGTATTGCCAGCCACGCTGCTTGGCGGCGGCGATGACGGCCTGCGTGGCTGCGCCGTAGAGCTTTTCCGAGCCTTGTCGACGGTCTCCCGCGTCGAATTCGCGATCCGACTGCGCCAGGAAGGCAACGGCCTGTTCCACGCATTGGGCGACGGTGTCCTGTCCGGCGGTAGCCATCACCGCCTCCTTGTGAAATTGATCGTTGGCGTACGAGCACGATTATGATACCCGAATTTCGCGTCGACGCGCGTGCGGGAAGCGCCGAGCCATCGGGTCGCAGACGCCAGGCCGTTAATCAGAGGCTGGGGAGCCGCCCGGTTCTGGATTGGCATCAACGTCGCTCGGGGCGAACGCGCGGGCCTGTTCCGGCTCGGCTTGCGGGCGCGCGTGTGACACTCCCAGCAGCCGCAGCACGCGTCGGTAGAGGTTGGGCACTGATTCCTCGAACAGCATGTAGACCACCGGGACCGCCACCAGGGTGAGGAAGGTGGAACTGATCAGCCCACCGATGACCACCGTGGCCAACTCCGCGCCGACCAGCCCTGCGGAATCGCTGAGCGACAACGGGATCAGCGCCAGGATGGTGGTGAACGCGGTCATCAAGATCGGCCGCACGCGGGTGCGTCCGGCGGACATCACTGCGTCCAGGGGTTCCAGGCCGGCCCGGCGCTGCTGGTGTACGAAGGTCAGCAGCACAATGGCGTTGGTCACCACGATGCCCACCAGGAGCAGGAAACCCATCAGGGCCGGCAGGCTCAACGACCGGTCGGTGATGACCAGAGCCACCAACGCGCCCACCACGGCGAGGGGCATGCTGAGCACCACGATGAAAGGTATCTTCAGCGAACCCAGGGTGGCCACCATCACCAGGTACACCAGGGAAACGCCGATGATCATGGCGACATAGACGTTGTTGAACTCATCCCGAATGTCGCTCCGGGTTCCGCCCGAGCGTACGCTTACGCCCGGAGGTAAGGGTGTGGAGGCGACGATTGCGTCGACGCGATCACCGATGGCGCCGGCGTCGCGTCCCACCAGGCGACCGGAGATCGTGGCGGAACGGTGGCCGTCGTAGTGGGTGACCACGCTGGGGCCCACGGTGTGACGGGTGTCGGCGATGCTGCCCAGCGGGATGGCCCCGCCGTTGCCGGCAATGGGCAGCGTGGGGAGGTCCATCGGATCGTCCACGGCTTCGGGAACGCCGCGGACCACCACCTCGAGGGTCTCTCCGCTGAGGCTGATCTCGCCGATTTCGCTGCCGCGCATCCAGGTACGGATCTGGCTGGCAACGTTCATTGACGACAAGCCATAGCGTCCCGACGCGTTGGGGTCGATGGCGATGGTAAGCTCCTCCCGGCCGTCCTCAATATTGGTTTGCACGTTGCGCACGCCGGGGTCGCGTTCGACGGCGGTCTGCAGCCGGTCGGTGGCGATGCGAACATCCTCGTAGTTGGTCCCGGTGAGGGTAAGCTGGAGCCGGCCGCCCCCGCCTGGGCCCCCGGTGTCGGAAAAGACGCGGGTGGTAACGCCCGGCTTTTCGGGCAGGGCGTTCCGGATTCTTTCGTCAACGTCGTCCGGCGCATCGTCTCCCAGCAGGATGTTGAATCCGGCCCGGTCGAAGGCGGCCTCCGCGCCGGAGCCGAAGTTTCGGCTGCCGGCGCCCAGGGTCACCTGGTATCTTTCCACCGCTCCCTGGGACACGAACTCATCCAGCACGCGCTCGACCGCGGTGACTTCCTGCACAAGCTGGATGGTGGAGGGGTTGCCACTGAGGGTGAGGTCGATGCGGATGCCCTCGACAGGTCCCTGGGAGAAGAGCTCTATGGGCAGCGTTCGGATGAGCAGCAGGCTGGCCGACACCACAACAATGCTGGCGATGGCGGTGAGCAAGCGGTGGCGCAGAGCAACGCGGAGCACGGGAGTGTACGCTTTCTGCAAGTAGGTGTCGCCCCGAGGATTCTCAGGGTCATCGACTATGTCGCCCGAACGCAGGAACCAGAACGCCAACACGGGAACGGCGGTCAGCGCCACCAGAGTGGACGCCAGCAGAGATACGCAGACGGTCTGGGCAAAGGGAGAGAAGAATTGCCCCACCACTCCGGGCAGAAACGCCAGGGGAACGAATACCGCCACCGTGGTCAGGGTGGACGCGACGACGGGCGAGCCGACCTCCTGGGTGGCGGCGATCACGGCCACGGCACGGGGACTGCCCTCCTGCAAGTGACGGTAGATGTTCTCCAACACGACGATGCTGTCGTCCACAATGCGCCCCACGGCGATGGCCAGGCCGGCCAGGCTCATGAGGTTCATGGTCCAATCGAACAGCGCCATGACCAGCATGGTCACCATCACGCTGAGGGGTATGGACAGGGCGATGATGACAGTGGGGCGGATGGCATTGGCGATGCCGGCATAGGGCCGCGGCCGCAGTTGCAGCAGGAAAAGGAACACCGCGATCACGGCGATGCAAAAGCCCTGGGCACCCTGCCCAAGGGCCTGGCCCAGCTGTGCTTCCAGCCGGGGAGCCTGGCTCTCGATCACTGCGATTTCCAGGTCCGGCGGCAACTGCCCATCCAGTTCCGCCATCAACTCATCAATGGCGTGGGAGATTTCGATGGTGTTTCCGTCGCCAGTCCGGTGAACGTTGAGGCTGACGCTGGGCTGGCCGTCGGTGCGGGATATGGTTCGGGCCTCAGGGGTGGCGATGCGCACGTCGGCGATTTCCGACATGCTGATCGGGGTGGCGCCGCCCCCGCCGGGGCGAGCGGAGCCGGGCGTTCCGGCGGAACGGGAAAATCCGACGGGCAGGTTCCGGATGGCATCCAGATCGGTGTAGCCGTGGAACGCGCGGACTGTCACCGTGCCGTCACCCGCGTCGACGCTGCCGGCGTTCACGTCCACCGCGTTGCTCTGGAGGGCGCGGATGACGTCCTGGATGGTCAGTCCGTAGGTATTCAGCAGGGCTGGGTCCACGGTCACGAAGACCTGCTCGTTGACGCCGCCTTCAACTTCCACGTCCAGGACGCCGGGCACCGCCTGGAGCGGCGGCACAATCTCCCGTTCCACTATCCGGAGGAGATCGGGAACGTCGCGTTGGCCCGATACGCTCAGCTCCATCACCGGGCGCAGGTTGGGGGTCAGCTCAAACACGCGCGGGTCGCCAGCGGCGTCCGGGAGCCGGAGACCGGAGACGCGACTGACGATTTCCGCCTCCGCATCTTCGATATCAACGTTGTTTTCGAAACTGGCCTGTACCCGCGAGTTGCTGGACCGCGACGTTGTCGTCAGTTCCTTCAGTCCTTCCATACCAAGGATCAGGTCCTCGATGGGCTTGGTAACGTCCTGAGAAACCTGGTATGGCGTGCCCTGCTGGTAGGACGTGGAGACGTTGATCAATCTCAGGGTGACATCGGGGTAAAGCTCCTGCTGCAACTGCCGGTAGGCGTAGATACCACCAGCCAGCACCAGTATCAGGATCATGATGGTGACGGTCCGGCTATGCAGGGCCAGCCTGGTCAGAAGTATCATCTTCGGCTCCGCTTGGCAGGCGTCAAGTGCAAATAAACGGTTTGCGGTCGAGAAAACGTATAAATCAACGATTTCGGTTCAGGGCAATTATGTTCGTGCCGGATTGCCCCGGTGTCAGCGCTTGCGTAACAGGGCGAGGAACTCCCGGTTCCCGGCGTCACCCGTGATGGGCGAAGGGATTGTATCCAGAAGGGTGACGTCCTCGCGTGAGTTCAACCATCCCTGGACCCTGGCGAGGATCTCGGAGCGGAGAGCGTCGCTTCGGATGATGCCGCCCCTGCCGACCTCGCCGCGCCGGGCCTCGAACTGGGGCTTGACCAGCGCGATGGCGTACCCGCCGGGCTTGAGATGCGCCAACGGTTCGGGCAACGCCATGGTGAGCGATATAAAGGAGACGTCCATCACCAGCAGGTCAACCGGTTCCGGAAGCTCGAATGGGTACCGGGCGTTCACCTTTTCCATGCATGTTACCCGCGGATCCTGCCGCAGCCGGTAGTGCAGTTGGCCGTGTCCGACGTCGACGGCGTAGACACGGGCCGCGCCGCGCTGGAGCAGACAGTCGGTGAACCCGCCGGTGGACGCTCCCACGTCCAGGGCGGTGATGCCCTCCAGGAGTATGCCGTGGGGCTGCGCCCAGGTGTCTAGGGCGTGGGCCAGCTTGACGCCGCCGCGGCTGACGTAGGGCAGACGCTCGCGCAGCTCCAGGGGCGTGTCAGGGTCCAGAAACGCGCCGGCCTTCTGGACGGGGCCCGCCGGCGAGAGCACCGCTCCGGCCATGATCAGCGCCTGCGCCTGCTCCCGGCTCTCGACCAGGCCCCGCTCGACCAGCAGCACGTCGGCGCGTTGACGGGACTGCTTGCGCGGTTGCCGCTGCGGGGCCCCTGGCATCGTATCGACCGCTACTCGCCGATGAATTGGGGACGGCGTTTTTCGAGGAAGGCGCGAAAGCCCTCGTGGTAATCGCGGGTGTCGAACTGCCCCAGGGGAAGTTCCGCCTCTTCGGGGGTCAGGTCCAGGGAGGGCTTGGCCAGCACCTGGTTCATGGTCTTCTTGTTGACGGCGTGGGACAGGGGAGCCAGGCCCGCGATGTCGGCGGCCAGCTTGTAGGTGACCTCTTCCAACCGGTCCACGGGCACGACCTGGTTGACCAGGCCGATGCGCAGGGCTTCGTCGGCTTCCAGCAACCGTCCCGACAGCAGGATGTACAGGGCGTTGCCCTTGCCGACGAGGTTCACCAGCCCGTACATCTCGCGGTGGCCGATGGTGATGCCCAGGCGCGCCACCGGTATGCCCAGGCGGCTGCCCTCGGCGGCGATGCGCAGGTCGGTGGCAACGGCAAGCTCGCAACCGCCGCCGGCGGCAAACCCGCGGATCATCGATATAACTGGCGTGCCGATCTCCGCAACGGTTTCCAGCAGACCGTCCACGGCGGCGTTGTAAACCCGCCCCTTGGTGGAGTCGCTGCGGTGCTGCTCGAAGTCGCTGATGTCCGCGCCGGCGGAGAAGGCCTCGTCGCCGGAACCCTTGATGACGACGCAACGGACGTCACGATCGTCGTCCAGGTCGCGCAGCAGCGTAGTCAGTTGCACCCACATATCCAGCGAAATGGCGTTGCGCTGGGCCGGCCGGTTGATGGTCACGGTGGCCACCGACGGCTCCCGCCGCACGAGGATATGTCCGTTGGCGTCAACCGGCGCATCTTCGGCTGGAGTTTGTACGGCGGCGGTGTCGGTCATCGGTGGGCGCTCCTGGATGAGTATGGTGAGGGTTCAACAGGCAAAAAGCCTATCGGGGCTACGGCTGACAGTCAACCGGCGCAAACTTCCGCGTTGGATGTTATCGCGGTTGCGGAATGTGGCCCTGGTGTGTTTGGCTCGTTGATGCATATGGCAAAACCTTTTGATGAGCCAATATTTCCGACGAAAAACGATGAATAATGCAGAAATAGATATTGAATAGCGTAATAATATACGGCGGGTAAATCATTAAACATAATATTATGATAATAGATACATATTATTGACCCGAGGCGGGCGTCCGATTACAATCTGCAGAGCGTTTCACGGCCGCGACGGGATTGGTCTCACAAGTTGCCTCTGGGCATCTCGCCAGTCGCCGATTGCCTGCTATATGGAGGGGCTCCGATGTTGAAGTACCTGAAACTGACCCCGATGGTCGCTGTCATTGCCACGCTGGTCGTGGGTATTGCCTGCGGCGGAGCCGAGGCGCCCGCTGCGCCGGCGGCCCCGGCAGCGCAGGAACAGGCGGCTGCGCCGGCCGCCGGCCAGCAACAGCCGGCAACCTCCGGCCAGCAGCAACCGGCCGGCCAGCAGGCGGCGACGGCCACCACCGCGCCGCCGACGGCCACCCCGCCGCCATTGGCGACGATCCGGCCGACGAGCACGCCGGCGCCGACGGCGGTGGCCCGGACGCTGCCCACGCCGGTGCCCAGCGGGGCGCCGCAGCACGGAGGACTGGTGCGGATGTCGGCGTACGCGGACACCAAGGACTGGGACCCGCTGGGTTCGTCATCGCTGTCCAGCGTGATCTCCTATTCGCAGCTGTACAACCAGGTGGTGCAGTTCGACACCGAGGATCCCACCGTGGTGGTGGGTGACCTGGCGGAGAGCTGGGAGACCAACGAGGACGGGACGACCTTCACTTTCCACCTTCGGGAAGGCATCAAGTGGACGGACGGCGAGACGCTGGACGCCGACGACGTGGTGTACAGCATGCAGCGTTACGGTAACCCGTGCAACGGTCGGGGCCGTTCGGGCCTGTGGCGGCAGTACACGATTCCGATCGAGGTGGTGGAGCTGGCGGACAAGGCGGATTGCACGGCGCTGAACGCGGACGAGGTGGTGCGGAAGGTTGACCAACACACGGTGGAGTACAACCTGGCCTTTGCGTCGGGGGCGTTCATCAAGTTCCTGGCGATTGACTACGCGAAGATACTGCCGAAGCACCTGCTGGAGCAGGACATTGACCTGAACCTGGCGGAGAATATCCTGCGGCACGGAGCCACGTCAGGACCGTTCATTCTTGAGGACTACCAATCGGGGAACCACTACAAGGTGAACCGGAATCCCGACTATTTCAAGGAGGGTCTCCCGTATTTCGACCGGATTGAGCACTTCATCATCACGGTGCCGGCCACGTTCATCGCGCAGGTTGAAGGGGGGCAAATTGACGCTTCCAACGCCGCCGCCAACAACCTGACGGCGCCGGAGAACTACGCCATCGAGACGTCGACCAACAGTGAATACGTGGCCCACGAGGTTCTGGGCGGCACCCGCGGCTTCATGCTGAACGTGAAGCGGGAGCCGTTCACGGACCACCGGGTGCGACAGGCGATCAACCTGGCGGTGGACCGTCAGACGGTTAACGAGCGGGCCTTGCACGGAGCGGGTCGCGGCCACTGCCCGCTGGTGGGCCTGGCCCATGACTACGAGGAGTGCGCCACCTGGCCCGGCATGCGCCCCAAGGACAGCCCGGGTGGTCAGGAGGACATCGCCCGCGCCCGGGAACTGATGGCGGAAGCGGGCTACCCCGACGGGTTTGAGATCGAATACACGGCGCGGCAGGTGGGTACCTACGTAGCCGAGTGTTCGGTGATCAAGCAGGACCTGGAAGAGTTCCTGGGCATCACCGGAGAAATTTCAACCTACCCCAGCGCGGCGGGCTACGCCAAGTACGGCACGTCGCGCCCGGCCAACGCCAACGGCGACTGGGACGTGGGCTGCCAGGCCGACGGCATGACCGTCTTCGACATTGATGCGGTGTACGGCGGCATTTTCCTGAAAGGCGGCACCCGCAACTACACCGACTGGGAAACCCCCGAAATGAATGCGTGGTTCGAAGAGCAGAAGGTGCAACTCGACCCGGAGAAGCGGCGGGCGATCAACAAGGAAGCCGAGATCTGGCTCCATGAGTTCCACGACAACCACTGGGTGAGCCTGACGCTGGGCCGCAACTTCTGGGTGGTGAACCGGGACATCAAGGGGTTCAACGCGCCGCAAACGGTGCAGTACGGGTTCAAGCACGAGCACCTGTGGTGGGATCGGTAGGCGGTTCAGTGCGGACGGCGCCGGAAAAGATTACGGCGCATGGACGCTGAACCGGTATCCACCAGGGCGGGGCGATAACGATACGTCCCGCCTGTCGTGCATTCTCCAATGAGGCATAAGAAATGCGACAGTACGCGCTGAAGCGAATAGGGCTCTTCATACCGACGGTGCTGCTGGTGACGATCATCGTGTTCGTGGTGATGCGCTTGATCCCCGGGGATCCGGCGCTGGCGATTCTGAGCGCGGACGATGCGGTGTACACGCAGGAGGAGTTGGCGCAGCTGCGTGCGGAGCTGGGAACGGATCGTCCGATCCCGATCCAGTATTTCGAATGGATTTCCGGGTTTCTGCGGGGCGACTTTGGGACGTCGTACTGGTGGGGTGGTCCGGTGATGGAGCGGCTGGGTGAGCGTATCCCGGTGACCATCGAGTTGGCGATCCTGGGGATACTGCTGGCGGTGGTGTGCGCGGTGCCGTTGGGTGTGATATCGGCGATCCGGCCGGACAGTCCGCTGGACTATGCGTCGCGGATATTCACGCTGGTGGGGATATCGATCCCGACGTTTTTCAGCGGGATACTGCTGACGCTGGTGTTGATACGGGCGTTCGGGTGGTTGCCGCCGCTGGGATACGAGGACATCTGGGAGGATCCGTGGACGAACATCAAGCAGCTGGTGCTGCCGGCGCTGGCGCTGGGGTTTTACGACATGGCGTTCATAGCGCGGGTGACGCGGTCGTCGATGATGGAGATATTGCGTGAGGACTACATGCGGACGGCGCGTGCGAAGGGACTGCGGGAGTTGATCGTGCTGTCGCGGCACGGGTTGAAGAACGCGGTGCTGCCGGTGCTGACGATATCGGGGTGGCAGTTCGGGCGGCTGTTCGGCGGGACGGTGATCATCGAGAAGATATTCCTGATACCGGGCGTGGGGCAGCTGCTGATCGATGCGATCTACCAGCGGGACTTTCCGACGATCCAGGCGGTGATAGTGATAGTGGCGTTGTCGATAGTGGTGGTGAACCTGCTGGTGGACCTGCTGTACGGGTGGCTGGATCCCCGGATCAGGTACGCCTAGGACGCAAAGGGCGGCAGGGCTACAGACGTTCATCAAGCAGCGAGGGAGCACATCGCATGGCGATATACAACGCGGGACAGACGGCGGAGCCGGCGGCGCCAGACCAGTTGCTGGACATGCGACCGAAGCAGACGACGCTGCAGAAGGTGAGGGTGTTCGTCCGGACGAAGCCGCTGGGAGCGGTGAGCGCGGCGATCATCATCCTGACGATACTGACGGCGGTGCTTTCGGGGGTGATATCGCCGTATGATCCGCTGGACCTGGAGCACGAGCCCTTTGCGGCGCCGCAGGCCGGGGCGCTGCTGGGCGCGGACGAGTTGGGCCGGGACGTGCTGAGCCGGCTCATCTACGGAGCGCGGGTATCGATGTACGTGGGGCTGATGAGCGTGATCATCGGGATCACGATAGGGACGGTGATTGGGATACTGAGCGCGTATGTGGGTGGTGTGCTGGACCTGACGATACAGCGGATAGTGGACGCGCTGATGGCGTTTCCGGCGATAATCATGGCGTTGGGGTTGACGGCAGCGCTGGGTCCGTCGATCAACAACATCGTGGCGGCGCTGGTGGTGATATTGGCGCCTGGTGCGATCCGGGTGATCCGGTCGCAGGTATTGAGCATCAAGGAGTTGGACTACACGCTGGCGGCGCAGGCGATAGGGGCGAGGCCGTGGCGGATCATGCTGAGGCACATCATGCCGAACGTGATTGCGAGTTACATCGTGCTGAGCACGATCACTTTGGGATTGGCGATCATCATAGAAGCGTCGCTGACGTTTTTGGGAGTGGGTGTATCGCCGGACATACCGACGTGGGGAGGGATGCTGACGGAGGGAGCGCAGAAGTACATTCGGACGGCGTGGTGGTTGGCGGTGTTTCCTGGGGTAGCGATATCGGTGGTGGTATTTGCGGTGAACTTCCTGGGCGACGCGTTGCGGGACACGCTGGATCCGCGGCTGCGCGGCCGGTAGGGTCGAAAAACAACGCGCTCCATGGCCCCTTCCATTCGGAAGGGGCTTAATTTTGCACTCCATGTCTCTATTCGTTATCCAGGCAAACCGACTATTGACATCGAGATTTCGCTCGACTAACATTCGCGCCCGGAGCACATTGATTGTGGCTAATTTCACAATCGGCAATAGCCGGGGATCGTTCTTTCGAATTGCGGACAATATCTCCGTCTGCCCGCCCACAAAAGTACGCGAACGTAGCAACTAGACTGGAGGTTCGAAACAGCCATGAAGTCATCTACCATTGGCCGAGCATTCCTGAGAACGCTGCCCGTGATTGCGGTTTCCGCCGCTTTGGTGGTCGGGATCGCGTGCGGAGGCGCGGAGGCGCCGGCGGTCCCCGCTGCGGCGCCGGCGGCCCAGGAGCAACAGCCGGCTGCGCCGGCCGCCGGCCAGCAACAGCCGGCAACCTCCGGGCAGCAGCAACCGGCCGGCCAGCAGGCGGCGACGGCCACCACCGCGCCGCCGACGGCCACCCCGCCGCCATTGGCGACGATCCGGCCGACGAGCACGCCGGCGCCGACGGCGGTGGCGAGGACGCTGCCCACGCCGGTGCCCAGCGGGCCGCCGCAGCACGGCGGGTTGGTGCGGATGGCGGCGTACGCGGACACGAAGGACTGGGACCCGCTGGGTTCGTCGTCGCTGTCCAGCGTGATTTCGTACTCGCAGCTGTACAACCAGGTGGTGCAGTTCGATACCGAGGATCCCACCGTGGTGGTGGGCGACCTGGCGGAGAGCTGGGAGACCAACGAGGACGGCACTTCCTTCACCTTCCACCTGCGGGAGGGCATGACGTGGACGGACGGCGAGACGCTGGACGCCGACGACGTGGTGTACAGCATGCAGCGCTACGGGAACCCGTGCAACGGCCGGGGCCGTTCGGGTCTGTGGCGGCAGTACACCATTCCGATTGAGGTGGTGGAGCTGGCGGACAAGGCGGACTGCACGGCGCTGAACGCGGACGAGGTGGTGCGGAAGGTTGACCAACACACAGTGGAGTACAACCTGGCGTTCGCGTCAGGAGCGTTCATCAAGTTCCTGGCGATTGACTACGCGAAGATATTGCCGAAGCACCTGCTGGAGCAGGACATTGACCTGAACCTGGCGGAGAACGTTCTGCGGCACGAGGCGACGTCGGGTCCCTTTATCCTGGAGGAATACCAGTCGGGCAACAACTACCATGTGAACCGGAACCCGGATTACTTCAAGGAGGGTCTCCCGTACTTCGACCGGATTGAGCACTTCATTATCACCACGCCGGCCACGTTCATCGCGCAGGTGGAGGGCGGACAGATTGATATGGCGAATGCAGCCGCCAACAACCTGACGGCGCCGGAAAACTTCGCCATAGAGACGGTGACGGAGAGCAAGTACGTGGCTCACGAAGTGCTGGGTGCCACCATAGGCTTCATGCTGAACGTGAAGCGGGAGCCGTTCACGGACCACCGGGTGCGGCAGGCGATCAACCTGGCGGTGGACCGTCAGAAGGTTAACGAGCGGGCCTTGCACGGAGCGGGTCGCGGCCACTGCCCGCTGGTGGGCCTGGCCCATGACTACGAAGAGTGCGCCACCTGGCCCGGTCTGCGCCCCAAGGATACGCCGGGCGGCCAGGAAGACCTGGCCCGTGCTAAGGAATTGATGGCGGAAGCGGGCTACCCCGACGGGTTCGAGATCGAGTACACGGCGCGGCAGGTGGGTACGTACATACCCCAATGCTCGGTCATCAAGCAGGACCTGGAAGAAGCCCTGGGCATCACTGGCGATCTCCAAACTTATCCCAGCGCGGCGGGCTACGCCAAATACGGCACGTCCCGGCCGGCCGGCGACACCGGCGACTGGTACGTGGGCTGCCAGGCCGATGGCATGACCGTGTTCGACGTGGACGCGGTGTACGGCGGCATTTTCCTGAAGGGCGGCACCCGCAACTACACCGACTGGCAAGCCCCCGAGTTGAACAACTGGTTCGAGCAGCAGAAGGTGGAACTGGACCCGGAGAAGCGGGTGCAGATCAACAAGGAAGCCGAGATCTGGCTGAACGAGTTCCACAACAACCACTGGGTCACCGTGACGCTCAGCCGGAACTTCTGGGTGATAAACCGGGACATCAAGGGGTTCAGCGCTCCGCAAACCTTGCAGTACGGGTTCAAGCACGAACACCTGTGGTGGGACCGGTAGGATTTCCACAACCGTAGCGATCGTGCCATCATCCAACGGTCGATCACTGGGTTAGCGCCGAGACGGGCGGGGCGAGCTTCAGTTCGTCCCGCCCGTCGTGCACTCTCCAATGAGGCATAAGAAATGCGACAGTACGCGCTGAAGCGAATAGGGCTCTTCATACCGACGGTGCTGCTGGTGACGATCATCGTGTTCGTGGTGATGCGCTTGATCCCCGGGGATCCGGCGTTGGCTATTCTGAGCGCGGACGACGCGGTGTACACGCAGGAGGAGCTGGCGCAGCTGCGTGCGGAGCTGGGAACGGATCGTCCGATCCCGATCCAGTATTTCGAATGGATTTCCGGATTTCTGCGGGGCGACTTCGGGACGTCGTACTGGTGGGGCGGACCGGTGATGGAGCGGCTGGGTGAGCGTATCCCGGTGACGATCGAGTTGGCGATCCTGGGCATACTGCTGGCGGTGGTATGCGCGGTGCCGTTGGGGGTGATATCGGCGATCAAGCCGGACAGTCCGCTGGACTATGCGTCGCGGATATTCACGCTGGTGGGGATATCGATCCCGACGTTTTTCAGCGGGATACTGCTGACGCTGGTGTTGATACGGGCGTTTGGTTGGCTGCCGCCGCTGGGATACGAGGACATCTGGGAGGATCCGTGGACGAACATCAAGCAGCTGGTGCTGCCGGCGCTGGCGCTGGGGTTTTACGACATGGCGTTCATAGCGCGGGTGACGCGGTCGTCGATGATGGAGATCCTGCGTGAGGACTACATGAGGACGGCGCGGGCGAAGGGGCTGCGGGAGTTGATCGTGCTGTCGCGGCACGGGTTGAAGAACGCGGTGCTGCCGGTGCTGACGATATCGGGATGGCAGTTCGGGCGGCTGTTTGGTGGGACGGTGATCATCGAGAAGATATTCCTGATACCGGGTGTGGGGCAGCTGCTGATAGACGCGATCTACCAGCGGGACTTTCCGACGATCCAGGCGGTGATAGTGATAGTGGCGCTGTCGATAGTGGTGGTGAACCTGCTGGTGGACCTGCTGTACGGGTGGCTGGATCCCCGGATCAGGTACGCGTAGGTAAGCAGAGACCACGGACGATCATCGGAAAGGGACGGAGCAGGACCCATGGCGATATACAACGCGGGACAGACGGCAGAGCCGGCGGCGCCAGACCAGTTGCTGGACATGCGTCCGAAGCAGACGACGCTGCAGAAGGTGAGGGTGTTCGTCCGGACGAAGCCGCTGGGGGCGGTGAGTGCGGCGATCATCATACTGACGATACTGACGGCGGTGCTTTCCGGGGTGATATCGCCCTATGATCCGCTGGACCTGGAGCATGAGCCCTTTGCGGCGCCGCAGGCCGGGGCGCTGCTGGGCGCGGACGAGTTGGGCCGGGACGTGCTGAGCCGGCTCATCTACGGAGCGCGGGTATCGATGTACGTGGGGCTGATGAGCGTGATCATCGGGATCACGATAGGGACGGTGATCGGGATACTGAGCGCGTACGTGGGTGGTGTGCTGGACCTGACGATACAACGGATAGTGGATGCGCTGATGGCGTTTCCGGCGATCATCATGGCGCTGGGGTTGACGGCAGCGCTGGGTCCGTCGATCAACAACATAGTGGCGGCGCTGGTGGTGATACTGGCGCCGGGAGCGATCCGGGTGATCCGGTCGCAGGTATTGAGCATCAAGGAGTTGGACTACACGCTGGCGGCGCAGGCGATAGGGGCGAGGCCGTGGCGGATCATGCTGAGGCACATCATGCCGAACGTGATTGCGAGTTACATCGTTTTGAGCACGATCACCTTGGGACTGGCGATCATCATAGAAGCGTCGCTGACGTTTTTGGGAGTGGGGGTATCGCCGGACATACCGACGTGGGGAGGGATGCTGACGGAGGGGGCGCAGAAGTACATCCGGACGGCGTGGTGGTTGGCGGTGTTTCCTGGGGTAGCGATATCGGTGGTGGTGTTTTCGGTGAACTTCCTGGGCGACGCGTTGCGGGACACGCTGGATCCGAGGTTGCGCGGCCGGTAGGGTCGAAAAACAACGCGCTCCATGGCCCCTTCCATTCGGGAGGGGCCTTCGTTTGTCCGTAATTCGTAATTGTGGTGACTGTTCTCACGCATCGGCTATTGACAGCATGGATTGGTTGGTCTACCATTCCCGCTCGTATCTCGCAGCTTGTGGCTAATTTCACAATTGGCCGCGGCCGGGGATTATATTTTTGAGTTGCGGATAATAGCCCTTGTTCGCCCGTCCGCGACAACGGAAGCGCAATATCGAGACGGAGGAATGAACCAACTATGAAACCATCTATCCTCGGCCGACCATTCTTGCGGACGTTGCCGCTGCTCGCGGGCGCCGCTGCTTTGATGGTCGGCATTGCTTGTGGCGGAGCCGAAGCGCCGGCCGCACCCGCGGCGCCGGCGCAGCCGGCAGCAACTCAGGCTCCCGCGGTGGCGCAACCCACCAATACGCCGATCCCCGAAGCCATGGCCGCCACTGCGCGCCCGACCAACACCCCGGCGCCCACGGCCACTCCTCGCACGGTGGCCACGCCGACCCCTAGCGCCGGCGCCACGTACGGCGGGACGCTGCGGATGTCCGCCTATGCCGACACCAAGGACTGGGACCCGCTGGGTTCCTCTTCCCTGTCCAGCGTGATTTCCTACTCGCAGCTGTACAACCAGATCGTGCAGTATGACACGGTTGATACCAACGCCATCACCGGCGACCTGGCCGATTCTTGGGACGTAAGCCCTGACGGCCTGACCTATACCTTCCACCTGCGCGAAGACATGCAGTGGACCGACGGCACCGAGATCACCTCGGCGGACGTCATCAGCACCCACTCCCGCTACGCCAGCCCGTGCAACAGCACGGGACGTTCCGGTCTCTGGCGCAACTACACCGTCAAGATGGAAGTGGTTGACAAGGACGGCGGCAACTGCACGCCCACCAACCAGGACGCGGTGCTGCGCGCGATTGACGACAAGACCGTTGAGTTCAACCTCCAGTTCGCCTCCGGGGCATTCATCAAGTTCCTGGCCATCGACTACGCCAAAGTGCTGCCGGGCCACCTGCTTGACGCCGATCCCAATTGCGCCGTGCGCGACGCCGCCAATCCCTGCTCCCTGAACCTCGGCGAGAACATCATCGACATGGGGACCACCTCTGGCCCCTACATTCTCGAAGAGTACCAGGTTGGCGACTTCTACTACGTCAACAAGAACCCGGACTACTTCAAGGAAGGACGTCCCTTTGTTGACCGCATCGAGCACACCATCTTCACCGGACAGGCCAAGGACACGCTGATCGCCAACTTTGAGGCGGGCCGGCTGGACATGGCCAACGGCGGCTTCACCAACCTCTCGCCGACCCAGTACTTCGACCTGGAGAGGAGCACCAACGGCGAGTACGTGGCGCATCCCATCGCCGCTGGCACCAACTGGGGCCTGATGCTCAACGTGAAGAAGCCCCAGTTCCACAGCCACCTGGTGCGTCAGGCCATCAACCTGGCCGTTGACCGTCAGGAGATCGACGAGCGTGTATTCGACAACTCCGGCGGCAGCTACTGCCCGCTGATGGGTCTGGCCCACGCCAACGAGGTGTGCATGGACTGGCCCGGCATCCGGCCGAAGGACAGCGCCGGCGGACAGGAAGACCTGGCCGAGGCCAAGCGCCTCATGGCCGAAGCGGGCGTTGCCGACGGCTTCGAGGTCGAGTACACCGTGCGCCAGGTCGGCAACTACCCCGACCAGTGCCAGGTTGTGAAGCAGCAGTTGCAGGATGCCCTGGGCATCACCGGCGATATTGAGACCCTGCCCAGCGCGGCCGGCTACGCCAAGTACGGCACCTCCCGCGCCGCTGACTCCTCAGGCGACTGGGAAATCAGCTGCCAGGGCGAGGGCATGGTGGTGTTTGACGCCGACGCCGTTTACGGTGGCGTTTACCTGAAGGGCGGCACCCGGAACTACACCGACTGGTCCAATGACCAGGTCGTGGACTGGTTCGAGCGGCAGAAGGTGGAACTGGACGCTGACGCCCGCCGCGAGATCAACAAGGAAGCGGAGCTCTGGCTCCACACCTTCGAAGACAACCACTGGGTGACCCTGCAGCTGGGTCAGCTCTTCTGGCTGGTGCACCAGGACGTGAAGGGGTTCACCGCTCCGTCGACCGTGCAGTACCAGTTCAAGCACGAAGACCTGTGGCTGGACCGCTAATCGGTCATACCGGGATTAAATTTCCGGCATAGAGACTCGGCGAACCTATTTGTAGGGGCGAATGATCATTCGCCCCTACTGTGTAAAGGGCATATTCCATGCGACAGTACGCGTTGAAGCGCATCGCGCTCATTGTCCCCACGGTGCTGCTGGTAACCATCATTGTATTCACGGTGATGCGACTGTTGCCCGGCGACCCGGCGCTGGTAATCCTGAGCGAAGGCGACGCCTCATTCACCCAGGAGGAACTGGAGGATCTGCGCCGCCAATTGGGCACCGATCGCCCCATCGTGGTCCAGTACGTGGACTGGATTGGCGGTCTGGTTCAGGGCGACCTGGGAACTTCCATCTGGCGGTCGGGACAGCCGGTCACCAAGTTGGTTGGAGACCGCGTCTTCCGGACATTGGAACTGGCCGTGCTGGCCATCCTGATCGCCGTGATCTTCGCCGTTCCCCTGGGCGTTATATCCGCCATCAAACCGGACAGCGTGATCGATTACTTCTCGAGAGTCATCGCGCTGGTGGGCATATCGATTCCCACCTTTTTCGCCGGCTTGCTGGTGGTGTTGGTGTTGTCTCGCGGCTTCGGATGGCTGCCCCCGCTGGGCTACGAAGACCTGTGGGACAACCCATGGAAGAATCTGCAGCAGATGTTCCTGCCGGCCCTGGCGCTGGGCTTCTACGACATGGCCTTCATCGCCAGGGTAACCCGCTCCTCCATGATGGAGATTATCCGGGAGGACTACATGCGCACGGCCCGGGCCAAGGGGCTCGGGGAGCGCATCGTACTGGTCCGGCATGGACTGAAGAACGCCGTTCTGCCCATCCTGACCATCTCCGGCTGGCAGTTCGGTCGCCTCTTCGGCGGCACCGTCATCATCGAGAGCATCTTCAAGGTGCCCGGCATTGGCACCCTGCTCATCGAGACGGTTTTCCAGCGGGACTTTCCCACCATCCAAGCCATCATCATCGTTATCGCGGTGTCCATCGTAATCATCAACCTCCTGGTTGACCTGCTGTACGGTTTGCTGGACCCACGGATCCGGTACGCCTAGCCTTGCTGCTGCTGGGTCGGATTGAGGAGCATTAACAGAATGACTACAACCAACACCGCTCGAATTGCGGCCGATGGCGAGGCCGAATTTCAGCTGCAGGGCATGCGCCCGCGCCAGACCCGGGTGCAGAAGATAGTCGATTTTTCCCGCTCCAAGCCTCTTGGAGCCGTGAGCGCGGTCATAATTCTGATCACCATCCTGGCGGCCGCGGTTTCCTACGTTATCCCGGGCATACTTCCCCACGATCCGCTGGATGTCCGTGCCCACGAGGAGAAATACCTGCCGCCGCAGCCCGGCGCTTGGCTGGGTAGCGACCACCTGGGCCGCGACGAGCTCAGCCGGATCATCGCCGGCTCTCAGATTTCCATATACGTGGGCCTGCTCAGCGTCGGTATCGGCGTAACCCTGGGCGCTCTCATCGGCATTCTCAGCGCGTATATCGGGGGAGTGGTTGACCTGGCCATCCAGCGCATCGTGGACGCCATGATGGCGTTTCCGCCCATCATTCTGGCGCTGGGCCTGGTGGCCGTTCTGGGCGGCTCGGCCAACAACGTCATCATGGCCCTGCTGGTCATTCTCTTGCCAGGCACCATCCGGGTGATCCGGTCCCAGGTGTTGAGCATCAAGGAACTGGACTACACCCTGGCAGCCACCGCCATTGGCGCCGGCTCGATACGCATCATGCTGCGGCACATTCTGCCCAACGTGATCGCCAGCTACATCGTGCTCGGCACCATCACCTTGGGCTTCGCCATCATCATCGAGGCGTCGCTGTCCTTCCTGGGCGTGGGCGTCCCGCCGGACATTCCGACATGGGGCGGGATGCTCACCCGCGGCACCGAGGAGATCCGGATTGCCTGGTGGCTGGCGGTGTTCCCCGGCATCGCGATTTCGGTCGTGGTCTTCGCCATCAACTTCCTGGGTGACGCCCTGCGGGACGCGCTGGACCCCAGGCTGCGGGGACGATAGCCGTTTTCAGGAAAGCGCACAAAAGTGTAGGGGCGGGATCGAAACCCGCCCCTTTTGGATGCGCCAAGAGTGGGTTAGATACGAAAATCGTCGATGGAAACCAGGCTAGGATTGGGCTGGGTAGGGTCAACCATCAGGTCGAAATTTTCCAGCGTGGTGGCTCCCAGCAGGTATTGTCCTTCGGATCCGAAAATAACCGGACAGGTGCGCTCTGTGTTTTCAATGCGAAAGCGCGCTTCTCCCACATCGCGTTGAACGAAGCTGCCATCTGCAATCCGGTAAGTTCGGCGTTCCAACGGCGCAATGCTCAAGGACGCAAGCAGGGATTCCGGTAAAACCGAATGGGTCGAGCCGTTGTCCACCAGCGCGGATACCGGCAGGAAATCTCCCCCCAGCGGATGGCCGATGCCGATGTCGACGTAGAAAGTGCCCATTGACGTTTCGTTGTCCTACCCCAAAAATTTGCCAGCGGATGATAACGCTATGGAACCGATACGGTCAATTTTGCGTCCGTCTTTAGCTACCCATGCTAAACTGCGGCGACAAACCACAGGAGGTTCCCCATGTCCTGGAGCTTTGAACTGGTCGCCGGACCCTACGGCGGCACCACCGAAGGGCCGGTTTGGGATGGCGAGGCGTTGCTGTTCACCCTGATACCGGCCTCGAAGATTCTGCGCTACGACCCCAAGACCGGCGAAGTTTCCGAGCACTTCGACGAGACCTTCAACACCAACGGCCTGTGCTTCGACGCCAGCGGCAATCTCTACGGCTGCCAGCAGGGCCGGCGTCGCATCGCCCGCTTCGACGCCGCCAGCAACACCGCGGTTTCGATGTCGCACCTGCTGGATGGCATGCGGCACAACAATCCCAACGACCTGGTGGTCGACAAGTCGGGCCGCATCTGGTTCACCGACCCGTATTCCGGCATCGGCGACAGCGGTCCACAGGAGCTGGACCACATGTCGGTGCTGCGGCTGGATCCCAAGGGAAACGACCAGTGGGACCTGGTGAGGGCCACCACCGACATCAGCCGGCCCAACGGCATCCTGATCAGCCGCGACCAGCGCACGCTGTACATTGCCCAGAGCGACTACGGAGCCGACCGGCGCCGCGAGCTGCGCGCCTATCCCATCAACGATGACGGCTCACTCGGCGAATACCGGACGCTGCACACCTTCGGCATCGACGGCGGCGCGGCCGACGGCGATATGCGCGGGCAGGGCAGCGAGGGCGTGCAGCGGGGCGTGGACGGCATGACGCTGGACGTGGACGGCAACATCATCGTCTGCGCCGGGTGGGAAGCCGCCGGCCCGGGGCCGATCATCTACGTGTTTTCGCCTGAAGGTCGGGTTCTGGAAACCCATCCGATGCGAGTGGACCGGCCCACCAACTGCTGCTTCGGCGACGCCGATATGCGCACCCTCTACGTCACCACCGGCGGAGGCCATCTCTTCCGCGCCCGCACCGACCGCACCGGCTGGATCATGTGGCCGTAGCATTGGTTTGCCCTTGACAAGCCGCACCGTTCCCCCAACAATCTGCAAAACCGCAATTGGCACACACCCCAGGAGATTTGGCAATGACAACCGTGACCTCGCATAACACCAATGTATACGTCGGCCTGGCCGGCGAGAGCGCGCTGATCATCGGCGCGGAAGGCACGCCTCTGGGCGAGGGTGGCATGTACCGGCTCACCGAAGGCCAGTCCGAGTGGGCCTGCATTGAGAACGGCCTGCCCGAAAATCCACAGGTCCGCGCCCTGCTGGCCCACCCCGACGAGCCGGCCACCATTTTCGCCGGGACCCAGGACGGCGTGTACCGCAGCGACGACCGGGGCCAGAACTGGAGCCGCACCGACACCCTCAGCGGCGACGTGTGGTCCATGGCGGTCCACCCCAACGACTCGTCGATCATGTTCGCCGGCTACGACGCGGGCCGCGTGTGCCGGTCCAACGACGGCGGCCACACCTGGCAGCAGATGAACACCGAAGGCATGGTGCATCCCCACATCACCATGAATCCCCACGAGATTTGCAAGCGCGTGATCGGCATCAGCATCGACCCAGCCTACCCCGACGACGTGTACGGGGCAATCGAGGTCGGTGGCTTGATCGCATCCCGCGACGGTGGGGACAACTGGTCCTGCATCACCGACGGCCACTACACCCGCCTGGGGCCGGTTGACCTCCACGGCGTGCAGGTCAACCCGAGCAAGCCGGGCCTGGTTTACATCATCACCCAGCTGGCCATGTTCCGCAGTCGCGAGCGCGGGGAGTCCTGGGAGTTCGTGCCCATCGAGGAGATGTTCGAGGGGGGCAGCTACTGCCGCGACCTGGTCGTCGACCCGACCGACCCCAATCGCATGTACCTGGCGGCGGGAGCCGGCGGCGGCAGCGCTCCGGCCGGCACCGTTGACGCCGGCGTGCTGGTCCGGTCCACCGATGCCGGCGAGACCTGGGAGCGGGTGGACATCGGCGAGGTGGCCCCGGCCCGCATGTTCCAGATCGCCATCGACCGGAACGCGCCGCGCAACGTCTACTGCTGCGACCGTGACGGACACGTCTACTGCAGCAACGACGGCGGCAACGAATGGACCCGAACCGACGTGCCGGTGGAGATGTCCCGCGGCCGCCACGTGTATCCCATGATCGCCGCGTAACAGCACTTGTCCGCCGTAGGGGCGAATGTTCATTCGCCCCTACATTTCTGCCCGTAAAAGAGTTCACCGGAGGGACTGCCACGTGTCAACCAACCCGTTGTGGAACGCCACTTTCCGCGTCGGCGAGGCCGACCTGGAGTACATGGCGTTGGAAGCTGCAGATTTACCCGAATCTCTGCTCGGATACCAACTGGCCAGAAGCGGCCCGCTGGACAATCAGGAGATGGCCGAGAACGGCTTCAAGGGCAGCACGGCCGACCGTTTTCGCAGCGCCGGCCGGATCGGCGGGTTCATGCGGGAGTTTGTTCCCACCTCTGACGTGTCCCCGGCCAGCGGCGTGGACTTCGTGGGAGCCACGGTGGTCCACCTGTTCGAGAACCCGGACCAGGTGTCGGGCTGGATGTCCGACATCTTCGTGAAGGATTTCGAGGAAAACGTCGGTGAGAGCGTCGGCTCGGGTCAGCAGATCGTGTCGGTGCAGAAAGTGGAAACGGACGGGTTCTACGACGAGTCCGTTGGGCTGTACGTGTTGCAGGGGGGGCCCGCGGGGTTGCTGTCGTCCACGGTGATCGACTTCCGAGTCGGCCGCCTGCTGGGCGTGGCCTTCGTGGGTTCCATCGGCGAGCACGACCGGACACCATTGGCTACGGAGATGGCCCTGGCGCTGGAGAAGCGCATGGTGCAGGTCGCCCTCGGCGTTTGACCGCGGCTACGTCGCTCAGGTTTCAGCCGCCGTCACGGCCCCGGATGTCCCGGGGCCGTTTACTTGGTCGAACAGATCCGCCACCTCGGCCGATGGCTGAGGCGTCATCCACGTGACCGCGATTGCCGCCAGCGTCGCTATGATGAAGCCCGGGGTCGCCGGCTGAATGTCCCACACGCCCGACGGCCCGCCGTCCAGGAGCGCCCATGCCGAGGCGGCAACCGTTCCTGCGAGTATTGACGCCAGGGCACCCCAGGAGTTGAAACGTCGCCAGTACAGCGCAAGCAGAGTGGCCGGCCCAAAGGCGGCGCCCATGCCGCCCCAGGCGTAGGCGACCAGGTGGGAAATGGACCCGGGGTAATACACGGAAATTGCCGCGGCTCCAATGCCGATGATCAGCAGGAGCAGCCGACCCAGCCAGACGCGGGCGTTGCCGGTGACTCGGTAGGCGAACGTACGGATGAACGGCAGGTCGTCCGTGGCGACCGCCGAGGCCAGCAGCAGTTGCGAGTCCGCCGTGCTCATCACCGCCGCGATCACTGCCGTCAGCAGCAGGCCGGTGACCACCGGGTGGAAGAAGACCTCGGCCATTACCAGGTAGACCCTCTCCGGATCTGCGGCCAGGTCCAGCATGCCGATTTCCGCGAGGGCGGGGCGGGCGATGAGGCCCAGCATCACCGCCAGCACGAACACCGAGATCAACCAGGCTATTGAGATACGCCGGCTGCGTTTGACCTGATCCTCGCGCTCCAGCGCCATGAAACGCTGCAGTATGCGCTGTGCGCCCAGGCCTCCGACGGCCCACCCGGCCATGGATGCGGCGGCGGCCAGCGTGATTTTCGATCCGTCCCCGTTGTTGAAGGGGTTCAGCCAGTCCGACGAGTAGTTTCCGATTTCGAGGAAAGGGTTCTCGGTCCAACCGGCCAGCGCGATCACCATGATCAGCAGGCTTACCACCATCAGCAGGGCCTGGATGACGTCCGTGCGGGACACGGCCATGAACCCGCCGATGAGGGTGTAGGAAGCGATGGCTATCAGCGTCACCGTTACTCCGGTGACATACTCCAGCCCGAACACGGTTTCCAGCAGCTTGGCGCCACCGACCAGGCCGGAACTGACGTAAAAGATCACGAACAGCATGGTGGTGAGGCCGGCGATAGTACGCAGTGTGCCAGTGCGCTCGCCGAACCGTACCTCATAAAACTCGGGGATGGTGAGCACGCCTCCGGCCGCGATGGTATAGCGACGCAGCCGACTGGCGATGAACGTCCAGCTCAGCCAGACACCGCACACGATGGCGACCGGGACCCAGATTTCCACTGCGCCGAAGGTGAAGGCCAGCGCGGGCAGCGCCAGCATGGTCCACGCGCTGGTCGTCGACGACCCGGCGCTCAGGGCCGCAGTGATGCTGCTGAGCCGCCGGCCACCCAGCACGTATTCGGACATGTCGCGCATTCGGCGGGCTCCCGCCACCGCGATGGCGATGAGCATTACGAAGTACGCGGCGAACACCGCGATCAACCAGATAAAGGGCATTATTCCCCCGGCTATGTATGGGATCCCGTTTGCGCCACCCTTGGGCTGTAGTCTGGCGGCGGAACAGCGGCGCCGGCCAATCGCAAAATCTGGACGGTAATTATCGGTGTATCGGGCCGAGCCAGGCGGTCAATGAGCCCGGCTAGAGCAGATGATGGCTATGGCGCGGCACCCGTTCCGGCGGGCACCTCGACGCCGACGTTCAACAATGAAGGGTCGATCAGGATGATTACCAGCATTCCCCAACCGAGTATCAGCCCCACGGCGACCACCGCAATTTCGGCGACGCTCAGGGGCATCCAGCCCAGCCTGACACCCAGCCGGTGCTGCCAGAACCGGTTGATGTTGGTTTGCGCGTGCCAGAGTATCCAGGACAGCAACGTGACCTGACCGACGTTGATGGCGATGTATGCCGCCTGCTGGGACGTCGTCAGGGGCTCCTCGGCCGGCATGATGAAGGACACCATCCCCAGGAGGACCACACCGAAATATATCAGCACGATGCGGGCCGGGCTGAGCGTCGTCGGGACGCCCCGCTGCTCCATCAACTCCTGATACACCCGCATGTGGGCGTGGAGCCGGAAGAACTGGTAAATCGGAACCAGCAGAGCCAGCGCGTGCATCACCGGGAAGGCGATTTCGCCCGTGTGTTCCCGATACTGCCGCCACGTGGCAAACATCCAGTAGAAGATGTACAGGCCCGAACTGAGAACCGTGAGCGCTACGATGCGTCCGGGAGGAATGTAGTACGGAAAGGCGTCGTCTCGCGGCCCGGAGTAGGCGGCGTCCGCCGCCATCGGCGCGCGGTCGGGTGTGGCGGCGCCGCTTTCCGGCGCGTACGGAGCGCCGGCCAGCCGGTCAATCTCGGCGGCCGCGGCCGGTGCTGCTGCCGGGGGATGAAGCTCGGCTCCGCATGCGCCGCAGAAACGGTGGTCCGCAGCGTAACTGGCGCCGCACCGGGTGCATACCAAAGAGTCGCCGGAGGTGGTCATTATCTACCGGCGACCGGGTAGATAATCGAGGGCGGACATGTGTCCGCCCCCGTACCGAGCGGTGGGTGATTCAATCAGGCCTTGCCCCACACCACCGGGTTGGTCAGCGTGCCGATGCCGTTGACAGTGATGTCGCAGACGTCGCCGTCCTTCATGTTCTCGGTGGCGCCGTCGGTGCCCATCCAGAGCACGTCACCGGGAACCAGCGTGAGGTACTTGCTCATGTCGCTGATGTACTCGCGCACCCCGAAAATCGCGGTGTTGAGGTCGTATTCGCCAACCACGCGCTCGTTGACCTGGATGGTGACGTGAAGCTCGTCGGGGTCAAGGCCGGTGGCAATCCAGGGCCCCATGGGCTTGAAGGTGTCGGTGTTCTTGGCGCGCCACATGGTGCGGTCGTTGCGCTGCCAGTACCGCTCGCTGACGTCGTTGCCGATGGTGTAGCCGAGGACATAGTCCAGGGCCTCATCCTGGCTGACGTTGCGGCACTCCTTGCCGATGATCACCACGACCTCGCCCTCGTACTGCAACTCCTCGGTTGCGTCAGCGGGGACCATGATTGGGTCGCCCTGGCCGGTGAGGGCGTTGACCGCGCGGTATCCCACGTCGGCCTTCTTGGGCAGGTTGGGCTCCTCGCCGCGCATGTGGGCCGCCCAGGTCACGTGCTCGGGGAAGTTGATGCCGGCGGCGTAGAAGGTGGGCGGAATGACCGGCGCGAGCAGTTTGACGGAACTCAGCGCGTACTTGCTGCCCGATTCCTTGAGGCCGTCGAACAGGCCCCCCTGGACTTCCACGACGGTGTCGCCGTCAACGATGCCGTGGGCTACCCGATCTCCCGTGCGAAACCTGCAAATCAGCATGGCCGTCGCCTCCTGTAGTGCGGTGAGTGACGATTTCCGTGTTGTCGGCGTCAATTCTGGCATCAACGCCCCACCGGGTCAAGCAAGACCGGTCTTGCGGTTATCCGGGCCGGGGCTTCTAAAGACGCGCCACGGAAATGCGCAGGAGCCGTGTGGTAACATATCCGGCGTCGCACGGGCAGACGATGCCGGCGTGCGCAGCGATAACCGATCACGGCAGGCAGGTGCGAATATAGTATGCAGCAGCCCGAAACGACACTGATTTACTGGGCGCCCAGTCGGGTGAGATTCAACCTGACGCTGATCCTCGCCGCCGCCGTCATCCTGTTTGGACTGTACCAGCTGTTCACCGACGCCCGCCGAGGGGATGATGTACCTGCCGAGCCTGCCGCGCAGACCGAACAGTCGGGCGGCGAGGGAGAAACGCAGGCTCCCAGCCGCAGCGGCGGCAGCGGCGCCTGGCTGCTGATAGTGGTTGGCCTGGGCGTTGGCGCGTATTCGTGGCTGACTTCACCTCGGCAGTACCGGGTCTATTCCGACGCCCTCATCATCATGTTCGGCACGCCGAGACGACGCACTATCCACTTCAGCGACATCCGCGAGGTGGTGAGCGACCGGGGTTTCATGGGCGACCCGCTGCGGGTGTACACCATGAACCGCCGTCGCATTCCCCTGCAGGTCCGCGAACCCGAGGAGATGCACCGGTACCTGGACTCGGCCTTGGCCGACTTCCGCCGCGCCTACCCACAGTATGCGCCCCCGCCGGAAGAATCCGAACCGGGCGAAGCCGCACCCGACGTGGTGGAGTCCACGTCCACTAACGGCGCTCAACCCACTGGTGATGTTGCGGCGGAACCCGCTCCCGCCGAGAGTGCAGAGCCAGACACGCCCGCGCCGGCCGAACCCGACCCGCCACCCGAACCCGACCCGCCGCCCGAGCGAAGCCCACGCTCCCGGCGTCGCAGTCTGCGCGACGATACGGCGTCGGAGGGCGACGGCGGCGAAGGCCGGCCGCGGATCAGCTAGCGCAACTCCTACGGTTCCTCGTTCACGATCCGCAGCAGTTGCTCGCGGATCGTTTTCGTTTCGGCGGCGAGGTCGACCGTAGCGAAGCGGATCCGGTGGCCCTGTATAGTCGCCGCCTCGTCGTAGTCCACGCCGAGCGACGGGTAGAGCAGGACACCGGCTGCGCTGCGCCACAGCGGGTCGCCGGTGTCCTCCTGCGACCGCAGGTAGGCGTATATCTGGTAGATATTGCCGGATCTGAAAGTCTCCTTACCCTGCTGCCCGGAGGTCACCGGTGACATGAACTTGGTGTCAATGACAATCCGGCGACCGTTCGCGGTATTGGCTGCGGGACGTCTCTCCAACGTGATGTCCGCGATCATCCGGGGCATCATATCGCGCACACGTGGTTCGGCCTCTTCCATGTGCCAACTCATGTGGCGCCCGTGGTTTACATCCCAACCGCGATCTCGCAAAACCGCTTCGTAGAAGCCGGCCACCGCATACTCATACAGTTTCCAGCCTGGGTTTGCGTCGCGATCAGCCATCGTCAGCAAAGCGTTGCCCGACTGTTCGGTGGGGATAGCCAGGTCAAATGCCAGCCGCGCCGCCGCCAGCATGCGTCTCTCCCCCGCATCCGTCCACCCAGTACCGCTGCTGAGAATTTGGCCGCTGATACGTCTGGCATCAGGTTCGTCGCGGACGCCGGATAGCGCCATCCTTGCGGCCAGTTCACGGCACCTACGCTCCAGCCCTTCCACCCGATCCCTCTTGCCAGGCACCTGCGGCATCGGGCCAAGCGTTTTGGCCAGGAGCAGCAACGCTTCCCTGACACACCGGTTGCGGGGCGTGTCGATGGTGAGCTCGTCAAACGCGCACGCCACCTGCCCACGCTGCAGCAATTGCCCCCGTTCGGTTCGCAGCGAGTCTATGCGTCCTCGTACCCGGTTGAGCACGTCGGCCCGCCGGCGGTAGCCTACGGACAGGTTACGCCGCATACGACGTTCCACGGCGTTGGCGAGCAGCTCGGCCACCAACTCTGGTATGTCGTCCGGCGCGTCCTCAAGTTCGACGCGTTGCGCCTCCGGAAGTTCCCGGTACAGCTGGGAGGCGTACAGGAGGAGCAGCCAGATGTTGCGAACCGGGATCCGACCGATGAGGCCGGCAGCGGCGGTTTCAGCCACGGTTGTCATGCGGCGCCGAGCAGTTGCAATCGGGCTTGGGAAACCTTGTCGGGGTTGTCGAACCAATATTCGTGCAGCAACGGCACAATCTCTGTTTCCACGACCTGCTCAAACCATTCGTCGGGATCCTCGATAGCCGCGCCGGGCGCAGGCGTCACGAAACTGTGCCCGATGCGAAACTGGCGGCCCAGGTTGCGGTCAGCGGCGATCTCCTCGTTCAACGAATTGATGCGCTGGGCGATACGGTCGAGGAATGTGCCATCGATGCCGCATTGCTCTTGTACCCATTCTCGCCAGGTATCGTTGAGCATCGGTTCCAGGTCGAAGAACGCGAAGCGGCGACGCAAGGCCAGGTCGACCATCGCCAGCGAGCGGTCGGCCAGGTTCATCGTCCCGATGACGTACACGTTCGGCGGAATGTATACGCGCTCGCCAATTTGGCGGGGATAGGCCAACGCTAGGGCCTCGTCCTCGTTACGCTTGTCGGCCTCAAGCAGCGTGAGCATCTCGCCGAAAATCGAGGCCGGATTGCCGCGGTTGATTTCCTCGATGACCATCACGTAATCGCTATCGGTGTCGTTGCGCGCTTCCTCAACGACTTGGAGAAACGGTCCATCTACCAAGGTTAGTGATCCGTCACCTTGGGGTCTCCAGCCGCGGACGAAATCCTCGTAAGAGAGGTTGGGGTGAAATTGCATCGGCCGGACGCGTTGCTCGTTCCTCTGGCCGATGAGTGCGTAGGCCAGCTTTTTGGCGAGCCACGTCTTGCCGGTCCCAGGTGGGCCTTGCAATATAAGATTCTTCTTGGTTTCGAGACGCTGCAACATTCCGTCTAGCGCGGGACGGTCGAGGAAACACCCTTCCTCTACGATATCGTTAGTGGTGTAAGGCGGGCTAGTTTGGGAGTCCAGGTCCGACTGAGGGTCGACCGTATTTATTTGACCAGAGATATCACGATCTGTAGTCCGTGTCTTCGAGTTCTCATCGTTTCGAAATGCTTCAATGTCTTGGTTCAAAGCATCAAACGTGAAACCTATCAATTGATCGGTGACCCACGTTCCCGGTCTCACTTCCCAAACGGTTCCGCGGTAGGTGTAAAAATACCACTCCTTTTTCTCGTTTATCGGCGTCCAGTCTACAAGCAGATGTCGGCCATCGCCGAGATTGCGCTTTACGATGCCTATAGCCTTAATCCTCATCGTAGATATATATTCGCCTCGGCTGTCAAACGGTAACCCATACTTTCGCCTATAAGTCGACTTGATGGCGATGCGGTCGCCAGCCTGTATTAGCCTCACCAGGTCGGCCGAGTGATGGTCGCCGCCCCACCCGTTCTCCCAACTATCCGTCCTGAGGAACCGCTCCGTTTGATCGTCGGTGCTACCCCACGCTGCGCCCACGAACCACGCGGGCCTTGCATCGGTTCGCCCTGTTGCTAAAGTCATGGTCATTACTCCAAAGTCGATTTTAGTGACGAGCCAACCCTAACTCCCCACAAAATATTCTAACCACATGATCAGCCACCGCATCCAAATCAACCACCCGCCCTAACTCGGCAGCCATGCTCGTCACCGCGCGGTCGGTGATGCCGCAGGGGATGATGCCTTCGAACATTGCCAGGTCGGGGTCGACGTTGATGGCGAAGCCGTGGTAGGCGATGCCGCCGGCTATCTTGACGCCGATGGCCGCGATCTTGCGCTGGCCGTCCGCCGTCCAGACGCCGGTGCGTCCTTCGACCGTGGTGGCGGCCAGGCCGAACTCGGCCAGCGCGCTGATGATGACCCGCTCCAGGGTGCGTACGTACCAGTGGGGGCCGCCGCGGCCGCGCAGCCGAATGATGGGGTAGGCGATCAACTGACCCGGACCGTGGTAGGTGATCAGGCCGCCGCGATCAGTTTCGACGACTGCTATGCCGCGCTCGGCCAGCGTTGGCTCATCCAGCAACAGGTCGCTGTCTTGCGCCAGCCGGCCCCGGGTGTAGGTGTGGGGATGCTCCAACAGGAGCAGCGTTTCGGGCTGGGACCCGTCGCGGACGCCGTTAGCGACGCGGATCTGCCAGTCCCACGCCTCCCGGTAATCGACCACGCCGGCACGTATGATGCGGCAGGTTCCCTGGCCCGCCGCGATGTCGGCGCGGTCAGTAGATGGGCGTGTTGCCATCCATCGCCTCGAGGCGATCTTTCACCGACTGCATGAACGCGCCCGATTCGGCGCCGTCGTTGATCCGGTGGTCGAAGGACAGGCACAGGTTCATCATCCAGCGGATGGCGATGGCGTTGTTGATCACCACGGGGCGTTGCTGCACGGCTTCGGTGGTCAGGATGCCGGCCTGGGGATGGTTGATGATCGGTCCGCCGAGGACGCTGCCCAGGGCGCCGGTGTTGTTGACCGTGAACGTGCCGCCCTGCACGTGCTCCAGGCGCAGGGTTCCGCCGCGAGCCCGTTCCGAGAGATCGGCGACGGCATGGGCGAGCCCTGAAATGCTCAGCCGGTCCGCGTCGTGGATCACCGGAACCACCAGGCCCGTGGGCGCGGCCACAGCGATGCCCAGGTTGATGCGCCGCTTGAGGATGATGCAGTCGTCGCCCCAGGACGCGTTCATCGTGGGATTGTCTTTCAATGCAGTCGCCACCGCCTTGAGCGCAAAGGGCAGGTAGGTGAGGTTCACGCCCTCGCGCGCGCGGAACTGGTCCCGTTCACGGTTGCGCAGGCCGACCAGCTCGGTGATGTCCACCTCCACCATGCTCCAGGCGTGGGGGATCTGCGTCACCGAACGCACCATGGCGTCGGCGATCATGCGGCGCACGGGAGTGAGCGCGACGCGTTCCTCGTCGGCAGATGGAGTGGTCGGTGCTGCCGCAGGCGCGGCAACTCTGGGCGCGGTTTCGGGAGCAACTGTCGCGACGGTTGCCGACTGAGTCTCCAGATAGCGCAGCACGTCGTTCCTGGTAACGCGCCCGCCCATGCCGGTGCCGGCGATACGGTCCACGTCCAGGTTGTGCTCGGCGGCCAGCCGGCGCACCGCGGGCGAGAGGCGGTTGGGCGCTCGCTCAACGGCCGACTCCCGATCCTGATCAACCGCCCGGATGACGGTTGGCGGCACTGATGCGGCCGGCGCGGGTTCGGCCGGAGCCGGTTCGTCTTCCTGACTCTGCGCCTCCACTGCTGATCCGCCGGTGGGACCCACCGGCCGGGCGTCGGTGATGAGATAGGAGGTTGGGGTCGGTGATGCAGGCGCAGCGGTCGGAGCCGGAGTTGGGGCAGTAGTGGTCGCTGTGGCTGGCGCCATCGCCGCTGCTGGCGGTTCGCCGGTTGCCGGCCCGCTGCCGTCTTCCACTTCGGCAATTGGCGCGCCCATGGGGACCGTCTCACCCTCCTGGGCGATGATGCGCAGCAGCTCGCCGGCCACCGGGGACGGGACTTCCATGGTTACCTTGTCGGTCACAACCTCCACCAGCGGGTCGTACCGTTCGACATGGTCGCCCGGCTGCTTGAGCCACTTGCCGATGGTGCCTTCGACGACGCTTTCGCCGACGTGGGGGAGTTCGATCAGTTGGGCCACGGGACAGTCCTCATGAGAACGGGATTACCGCGTTACGCTCGCAACGACAGCGCAGCAGGGATACTAGTAGGCGACCAGGCGGCGCAGTTCGGCGGCGATGGCGTCCGGGCTGGGCATGTAGGCGTCTTCGAGGGTCTGGGCGAAGGGCATGGTGGGAACATCAGGTCCGCAGAGGCGGGCGATGGGCGCGTCCAGGTACTCGAAGGCCTCATCGGCGGCCAGCGCCGCGATCTCCGCGCCGATGCCGCCGCTGATGTTGTCTTCATGGACCACCAGGAGCTTGCCGGTCTTCTTCACCGAATCCAGGATGGTCTCCGTGTCCAGCGGCTTCAGTGTCCTCAGGTCGACGACCTCGGCGCTGATGCCATCGGCGGACACCGCCTCCGCCGCAGCCAGGCAGTAGTGCATCGCCAGGCCGTAGCTGACCACCGTGACGTCAGAGCCGGCCCGCTTGATGTCGGCTGGTCCGATGGGCAGCGTGTACTCCTCGTCGGGCACCTCACCTCGGACGAGGCGGTAGGTCTTCTTGTGCTCCAGGAAGATGACCGGATTGTCGTCGCGGATGGCGGACTTGAGCAGTCCCTTGGCCTCGTAGGGGGTGGCGGGCGTGACCACCAGCAGGCCGGGGGTGTGGAAGAACAGGGCCTCCACGTTCTGGGAGTGGTAGAGCCCGCCGCGGATCCCGCCGCCGTAGGGTATGCGCACGGTCATGGGTACCTTCAGTGCCCCGTTGGTGCCATAGTGGACGCGCGCCGCTTCGCCGATGAGCTGGTTGACGCTGGGCCACACGAAATCGGAGAACTGTACTTCGGGTATCGGCCGCATCCCGCGGAACGCGGCGCCCAGGGCGATGCCCATGATGGATGCCTCGGCCAGCGGGGAATCGATGACTCGCTGCGGGCCGAAATCTTCGATGAATCCCTGGGTGGCCAGGAACACGCCGCCGCGCTGGCCCACGTCCTCGCCCATCACGAAAACGCGCTTGTCCCGCACCATCTCTTCGCGGAGCGCGGAGCGCACTGCTTCGATTACCGTCATCTCTGGCATAACAGGGCCTTCCCTAGACGTAAAGATGGTCGCCGATGGTCGCCGCGTCGGGAGGCTGCGCCGCGTCGGCGAAGTCGGTGGCGTCGTTGACCTGCTGTACGGAGTCGGAGCGGAAGGCGTCCAACTGCTCCTGGGTCAGGATTCCTCGGGACACCATCTGGGCCGGGAACACGGCCACCGGATCGTACTGGCGGGCGGCGTCCAAGGCGTCCCGGTCGCGGTAGCGCCGGTCGTCGTCGTCCGTGGTGTGGGGCATGAAGCGCTCCAGTTTCATCTCGATCAACACTGGTCCAGAGCTGCGGGCGTGGGCGATGCCCTGGCGGGTCGCCTCGTAGCAGGCGACGAGGTCCAGGCCGTCGATCACAAACCCGGGGAACCCGTAGCCCTCGGCCCGGGCCGCAACGTCGCTGATGACCATTTGCGCGTCCTGCGGCGTCGAAATGGCGTACTTGTTGTTTTCGCAGATAAAGATGACGGGCAGCCGGTGGATGGCAGCAAAGTTCATGGCCTCGTGGGTCTCGCCCTGGCTGGTCGCCCCGTCACCGAAATAGCTGATGGTTACCGTGTCTTCGCCCATCATCTTGCAAGCCAGGGCGTATCCCACGGCCTGGGTGAGGCCGGCGGCGACGACGTTGGATATCTGGATGATGTTTCGCGGCAGGTCGGCGCCCTGCAACGGGAACTGGCGCGCGCCCGAGTATGGTTCGCCGTCCTTGCCCATAAAGGAGAGCATGACTTGGCGCGGCGTGAGGCCGGCGGCCATCTTCAGAGCCAGGTCACGGTAATAGGGGAAAAGGAAGCAATCGCCGTCCTTCTGGGCCGCCAGCAGCGAACCCAACTCCGCCGCCTCGTGTCCCTGGCATGACGCCGCGATGGGGACCTTGCCCTGCCGGTTCATCGTCCAGATGCGCTCGTCCATGGTGCGCACCAGGACCATCTGCCGGCACACTTCTACGAGGTCGTCGGCGGTGAGGCCGTCGGGCAATGCGTCCGAGTCGGCTCTCCTCTGGGCGACGGCTACTGCCCCATTAGCGTCGGTCTGGCTGGGTAAAGAGCTCGCGGCCTGCGTCATCGGGCTGGTCATCTCCTCGGCGCCGTAAGCGCAAGTGAGCGGCCTCGGCCGCCGGCTCAATCATAGACCAACCGGGGCGGGGGTGGCAAACGTTGACCGCGCACACAAGTTAGCTTAGGGATGGGCGTTGTCCACTTTTATCAACCGTTGACAACGTTAAAAATCTGTAATATCGTGAGGGTGCGGCTGAGGGTGGTTACGGCCGGCGACTTGGTAGCGGTCAAACCGCATAAGCATGTCAGCGTACGGTAGCAGGTGATCTACCGGCGGTACCTCCGTAGCAATACGGTCTTACCGTTAAGGGCCAGGGTAGTCCTCAGTCCATTGGAAGAGCCCCAGCAATGGTCTGGGGCTCTTTCGGTGTCAAGGTATCTTGGTTATCCCCCACCCATCGATTTCGCCTTCTGGAGAACGCAGAAGCTTAGGGGAGAGTGAAGTCCATGCACGATTAGGCTGCTCCGGATCGATATAGTGTCGGCCAATAGGCCGGGCGGTTAGGTCCGCTATTTGTAGCCCAGTAGAGTTGGTTTTCTTGTCCGCGAACGTGATCTCGAAACCAGACATCTTTTGACCTGACGAATTGTTACCGTTTATGATGTCTAGGAAATCTTGCCTCAGCCGCTCATTCTCCCTTTGTCCTCTACTCTCCACCACCACATGTGTGACGCCTCCATCCTCTAGTGGGCTATCCAACAAGGTGTGTGCCCGCTCTAAGCAGGCCAACAAACTACGCTGTGAAGGGTTCTCACCAAATGTGTAAGGACGTCTCAACTGGCGCTTGTCGACTACGGCGGCGATGATGGTGACATCCATATGATCAATCAACTGAGTAACCCCGTCCATAAACAATTGCCGCTTATCCTTGTCATGTAAGAAGACGAAAGGCGGTTTGCTTAGTCGGATGTCATTTTCGTGCAAAACTGCCAAATCATGCCCGAAATGAGTAAACTTGAACGATGCCACTGCCGGCAACACAGACCCGGCGTAGTGGTCTTTCTCAAAGACGCAAAAATTCAGGACGAAGACCGGGTAATTTGGGTCTGTAGACCTCAAATTAGGATCGCCACTTTCATCGACAAATATGATGCGGTTGCTGTAGCTCATTCCCTGAACTCCTGATACGAAGTAGATCAAGTCACTCTATGTACGTATTCCGGAACCGATACAGGGTGAACTCCGGCTCCACCGGGGCGACCGGCATGTACTGCTCCGCCTCTTCGATCTTGGCGACGATGAACCAGGGGCCGGGTTCGCGCATTGCTCGGCCGAACGCCTCTTCCAGCGTTTCCAGGTCGTTCACGGTGACGGTCCTGGTGATGCCGCAGGAGTTGGCGACCTCTTCCAGATTGGTGCCCGTGGCGGTGTGGCTGGCCTGGCCGCCGGTCTGGCCCCACATCTCATTGTCCCAAACCACCACCACCAGGTTCGACGGGTTCTCCCGCCCGATGGTGGCGATGGCGCCCAGGTTCATCAGCAGCGAGCCGTCACCGTCCAGCGAGATCACCTTGTCTTCGGTGGACAGGGCCATGCCCAGGGCGATGGAGGAGCACAGGCCCATGCTGCCGTAGGTGTAGAAGTTCCGGTCTCGATGGCCGGCGTGGTACAGCTCATCGCTGGTGGGACCCAGGTTGCCCACGATGGGCGAATCCCCGGCGTGGCGCAGGACCAGTTGAGTGGCGTCGAACCTAAGCAATTTTGCCTCCGTGGAGCATGGGCGTCATGCAGATGGCGACCGGGTTGCGGTGGGCGTGGCACAGCTTCATCACGCCGTCCAGCAGCGTGTCCATCCGGTCCTCGCTTTCGATGGTGTAGTGGGCGATGCCGAACAGGTCCAGGATGGACGTGGTGTTGCGGCCCATGGCGACCTGCGCGATGTTGAATTCGCCGACCTGGCCGCGCAGGTTCATGAAGATGGGGATGGGCGTCCGCGCCGGCAGGCACAGGCTGGCGATGCCGTTGATGCTGTTGCCGAACCCGCTGGACTGCATGAACACGGCGGCGTTCCGGCCCACGGCGTAGCTGCCCACCGCCACGCCGACGGCCTCCTCCTCGCGGGTGCAGGACACCAGGTGGAAGAACGGGTCCTCGTTGATGATGCTGGTCACCCGGTCGATGGAGATATCGGGCACGTAGGCGATGAGCGACGTGTCCCACTTCTTCAGGGTGTCAACTATGGTCTCGGCCCAGGGCATGGGGAACTCCTTGGATTGCGAATCGGCGGCCAGTATAGCGTAAGTCGGGACCCACCGCCCGCAGATACGATGCGCGGCAGAGCCGCCGCATCGTGGTTACAGCCAGGCGGTCACTTCGTCCGCCGGCGCGCGTACGGACGCCGACGGGCGGGCCGGTTGTCCAATGAACAGTGCCCCGACCATGGTCCAGTCGGCCTCTCCGCCCAGAGTTTCCGCCAGGGCCGGGTGACGCGTGGTGTTGCCCGTGCTCCAGTCGCCGGCCAGGCCCTCGGCCACGGCGGCGAGCAGCAGGTTCTGCACCGCGCAGCACGCTGCGGCGTAGTTCTCCTGGGTCATCTCCTCGCTGTCGGCGGGGACGCTGTATACGTAGACTAGGGCTGGTGCGTCGAGCACGCGCTGGCGGCTGCCGTCGGCGTGTTCGTGGTTGCCGCTGCGAGCGAACAGGTTGTCGTAAGCCAGTTGTGCAACCTCCGCGCGCTTCTCGCCGCCCTTCTCCAGCACGAAGAACCGCCACGGATTGGTGAGCCGGTGGTTGGGAGCCCAAACCGCCGCGTCCAGCATCCTCTGCAACGCCTCGCGGCTGGGCGCCGCATCGGTGAACTCGTTGTTCATGCGACGGTTGTGAATGGCTTCGTAGACGGTGGTGCCGGTCTCCGGCGCCGCGACGTTCCCGCTGCGCAATCGGCTGTTCTGCGTCATCTCAACGCTCCTTTTCGGGGAGATCCGAAATTGTGAAAAGTGTCCATACTATAGCGGGAACCGAAGGTTACTAACAGACGGCAAACCGTCGTCATCGCTTCCAGAGGATATCGCTCCTATGACTTTGCCGGTGGGGTGGCATACAATGGCGCCACGCCGAGCGGCAGCGAGGATTTTCCGCGCAACGGAGACAAGCCGGTCCGGCCTAATGAAGCCACATCCCCGTACCTGATCCAGGAGGACAAAATGGCATTGCAATGGGAGCACGTCGCCGGACCTTTCAGCCGTCTGACCGAGGGGCCTGCGTGGGACGGCCGCCGCCTTCTGTTCACCCACATCCCTGAAAGCCGAATCATGGCCTACCACCCCGACACCGGCGAGTGCACGGTGTATCGGGAGAACACCAACCACACCAACGGGCTGGCCTTCGACGCCGAGGGCAGGCTGTACGGGTGCTGCTCCGGCGGGCGGGCCATCGTCCGCTTTGATTCCAACGGGACGACCACGACTATCGTCGACCGGCTGAACGGGCAAAGGCTGAACACCCCCAACGACCTGGCCATCGACCGGCAGGGTCGCATCTGGTTCAGCAACCCCTGGAACGCCGGGAACATCGACCCCAACGAGCAGCCGGAGATAGTTGGCCGCGACATCCTCCGCGCCGACCCTCAATCCGATGGCTCCTACACCTGCCAGCAGGTGACCTTCGACACTACCGGAACGAACGGCCTGTTGGTCTCACCCGACGACCAAACCCTCTACATCATCCAGACCGACAACGAGCCCGGCGCCGTCCGCGAGTTGCGGTCGTATCCGATCAACGCGGATGGCTCGCTGGGCCAGTACATCGTGCTGCACCAGTTCGGTGTCGACCATCGCGGCCCCCAGCGCGGCATCGACGGCATGTGCCTCGACTCCGAGGGCAACATCGTCGGCACGGCCGGCAACTGGGCCAGTGGTCCCGGCCCCATGCTCTACGTGTGGACGCCCGAAGGGCGCGTGCTGGAGACGTACCCCATGCCGGTGGGGGTCGACATGCCCACCAACTGCTGCTTCGGCGATGCCGACCAGAGCAGCCTGTACGTCACGACGCTGGGCGGCCACCTGCTGCGCCTGCGCAACACCGGCCGCCGGGGCTGGATAATGTGGCCGCCGGCGCGATAATCGCGGTTTGGGTCGCTCACGCGCTAGCTTGGGCCGCCGGAATTGGGCTGTCAGTCGTGCCGGTGTATCGGAGTACGACCACCAGGGCTTCGGCCCCCGGCGAGCCGCAAGCCGAAACCATCATGCGCAGTGCTACGTTGATTGAAGTCAACGGCGCGCACGCCATCCTGCTACTGCTGATTCCCGTGCTGCTGACGGGCTTAGCAGTGCTGGCAATGCACTTTGCCGGCCAGCGGGCGGTCCTCCGCAGGTGTCTGTTGTGGTTGCCTACGATTGTCCTGCTGGGGTTCTGTGTGGTTTCTATGCTGTCCATTGGCGCTATATACCTGCCGGCGGTGGTTGCACTGCTGTGCGGGGCCGCGATGGAGGCCGTCGGAGGAGGCCGGACGCGGGCCGGTCAAGTTAGGTAATCAGAGGCTACACCGCCTCCCAGGAGGATTTGCTATGGACGTTTTCAATGCAATCAGGACGCGCCGCACCATCCGCGACTTCACCGACGCCCCGGTGTCCGATGCGGTGCTGCACAAGATACTGCAGGCCGCCCGCTGGGCGCCCAGCTCCAGTAACACCCAGCCCTGGCACTTCATCGTCGTGCGCGACCGCGACATCATCCGGCAGCTCGGCGAAATCTGCACCCAGGGCTCCTTCATCGGCAAGTCCCAGGTTGCCATCGCCATCGTGATGGATGAAGCCCGCCGCGCCCAGCTGGACGCCGGCCGTGCCCTGCAGCAGATGGAGCTGGTGGCCTGGTCGGAGGGGCTGGGCACCTGCTTCGTGGGCGTACGCGGCGAGGCCCAGGACCAGGTCAAGTCCCTTCTGGGCATACCGGAGGAGATGGAACTGGTCACCGTGCTGCCCTTCGGCTACCGCATCATGCGTGAGCCGGGCACGGGCACGCCGCGCAAGCCCATGTCCGAAATCGCCCACGGCGAGAAGTTCGGCCAACCGCTCAACTTCGCCGACTGATTTGCTGACGCAATGAGCGCGATGCAATTGACCTGTGCCGGCAATCAGGATGTATCCTGATGCCATGGACGACGAGCCGCTACGCTCAAACCAGGAGCGTGACGACGACCACAACGACAGCGTAATCTACAAAATCGGGCACGGCTCGAAGTGGATTGCGCCGGTGACGGCCGTCAGCGCCGCCGCTGTGTCTGTAGCCGTCTGACCATAACCCCACCGGGTTGACTGCAAAAGGCTGCCGACGCCGCCGAAGATGTATCGCCGCTGGACCCGGCCCCAATTGTTTGTCTGACCTTGAGCGGGGTAACGCTAACGTACTGGCTGTCCCGGGACGGGTGGGAAGCCATATTGGAGTTGTTCGCCATTTTCAAATACGCTACCGCGGACCGGAAAGTACGGTAACGCATCGCCCGGAGGGCCCGGACTGAGGGCCGCACCGACTTTGAGACGCGGTTCAAGAACGCCTACTACCGCCCCTTAAACTCTGGAGCGCGCTTTTCGAGGAACGCCTGCCGGGCTTCCCGCGCGTCCTCGGAGCCGCTGAGGATGCCGCCGGCGTTCGACGTCAGCGTCATCGTGGTTTCCAGCGTGCTGTCCAGGGCCGCGCGCATGATGCGCTTGCTGATCCACTGCACCATGGGCGGCGTGCGGATGATGCGGTCGCACAGGTCGCGGGTGGTCTGCTCCAGGTCTTCGGAGGGTACCAGGTAGTTCAGCATGCCCCACTCGTAGGCGCGTTGGGCGTCCAGGTGCCCGGTGTAGGCGAACTCCAGCGCGCGGCCCAGGCCTACCATCCTGGGCAGGTAGTAGCTGCCCCCGTTCTCGATGATCTGGCCCAATTGCTGGTAGCCGATGAAGCGCGTGTTCTCGCAGCCCAGACGGATGTCGCAGTGCAGCGCCATGTCCATGCCGGACCCGACGGCCGGCCCGTTGATCATGGCGATGGTGGGCTTGCGCACCTGGGATATATCGCGGTGCAGCTTGGTAAAGCCGTGGTAGAAGTGCTCCCGCGCGGCGTCGGGCCCCTCGAAGGTTCCCCGGTTGCCCACGAAGTTTTCGCCGGTAACGTCCGGCGTGTTGTCCCGCCGCATGTCCGCGCCGGAGCAGAAGCCGCGACCCACTCCGGTGAGGACCATCACCCGCACGTTGGGGTCGTCGTCGCCGGCGCGCATGTACTCGCCCACCTTGGCGACGGTGCCGTTTTCCTCGGATGAGCCGATGAGCGCGTTCATTCGCTCCGGACGGTTGAACTTGATCCAGAGGATCCCCGATTCCTCGGGTTCGTAAAGCAGGTAGGGCACCAGGTTCGGTGGCATGTCTATCTCCTTGGTAGTTCACAGCGGTATGGATTGGATGGGATGAGATTGCCACGCCGCGAGCGCCGGCGCAATGTGGCCCCACGTCAGCTTCGGCCGGATCGCGGCCCTCAACCCGCTATGCGACCCAGCACCGGGACGCAATGAGCCAGGGAACTCCTGTCGAAACCAGGGACTACTGCCTTCTGCGCAGGATCAGGTAGATGAAGATGCCCAGGATCAGGATGCCGATGATGATCAGCAGGATGATCAGCGTGTTGCGGTCCCGCAGGGTGTTGGCGGCGCCCACCAGCGTGCTTCGGACGCGCTCCGGCACGGTTTCCGCCTCCGGTGTGGGTGGCATTGCGACGCCCGACTCGATCACCAGCGTGGGCGTCGGCACCGGCGTGGGGGTCGGCAACGGGGTCGGTGTTGGAGTTTCCGTGGGCTCCGGAGTCGGGGTGGGCGTGTTGGTGGGTACCGGTGTGGGCGTGTGCGTCGGGGTCGGGGTCGGGGTAGGTGTGGGGGTTGCAGTGGGCTCAGACTCAGGTGTGGCCGTGGGCTCCGGTTCCGGAATGGCGGTGGGCTCTGGCTTGGAGGTAGGCTCCTGTGTAGGGACCGGCGCGACCGTCGGCGCCACGGTTGGCACTGCGGTAGGTACCGGGGTTGGTACGAGTGTCGGCGCCACGGTCGGAATCGCGGTGGGCTTGGGTGGCTCCGTCGGATCCCTCACCACCGGCGGCGGGTCGTCATCATCGTCGTCTTCCGGTGTCGGCGGGACGATCACAGGTGGTGGAGGCTGGATGGGCTCCGGAGTGGGTTCCTGGATGGGCTCCGGAGTGGGTTCCTGGATGGGCTCCGGAGTGGGTTCCTGGATGGGCTCCGGAGTGGGTTCCTGGATGGGCTCCGGAGTGGGTTCCTGGATGGGCTCCGGAGTGGGTTCCTGGATGGGTTCCGGAGTAGGCTCCTGGGTGGGTTCCGGAGTAGGCTCCTGGGTGGGTTCCGGAGTAGGCTCCTGGGTGGGTTCCGGAGTAGGCTCCTGGGTGGGTTCCGGAGTAGGCTCCTGGGTGGGTTGATCGGGCTGATCGCCGCCGTTGCCACGGTGACCACCACCTTCAGTTCCGCTAGTTTCAGTGATGGGGCAAATGAGGACGCTGTAACTGCCTGCGTGCACTCTGCGGTGCGCGGGGTGGCAACCGTCGGATTTCAGGTACTCTTCGTCTTTAAGATCGTCATGTTTGTCGCCATTGAGGTCAGTGCCATGATGATGCGGATGCGTTATTTCGTCGGTCCACAGGCGGTCGTCTCTATCCTCCAAACCAAGAATCGTTTCGCGATCGAGGCAATCGGTTCTGCCCCAGAATTGTCTCTTGTTTTCGTGGGAATGCCCCGCCCAGTACCCTACCGGACATTTTTGTCCGCCGTGATCTGTGTACAACTGAGCGAGAGCCGCGTTAGGCGCCATCCCCACAATCGATCCAAAAACCAACGACACCGCGCCGATGGCGGCCACCAGCACCGCCACGCGAACAGCCAAATGAGACCGACTACCCATCAGTGCACCTCCACTGATCGTGCGAAGTCAGTCGTGTACGACATTTGCGGCGGGTTTCCGTAATGCAAGCGTGTTTGACGCCCAGTTATGCGGGCGCGACGGCAATTGTAACGCGCAAGCCCTGGTGGACATAACCTTATTGGAGGCAACTTTGGAAATGGTTTGCCTCCACCGCCCGGGCATTTGTCAGCACACGCGAACATCAGAGAGCCTGCTCAAAGTCGGTGTCCAGGGTTCTGCGGTGTGCCCTGAGTGAAGGCGACTGTCAAAACGGATTGTCTGCGGGGTGGATGGAGAACGTACAGACGAAAGGGACGGGCTCGGATACAACATGCCAGCGAGGCGTGTCCGGACCGCACGACACGACAGGCCGCGCCGAAGCGATTGTAGGGGATGGTGCGAGAAACTAAACGAGCGAACGTTTCTGTTATGTCGACCTGGTTAGACACTCAACGCGCAGTTGCTCGCGAATGGGCCTGTCTGCCCGGTGTGTCCCGGCCAGACGGCGCTCAGCGAGCGGGGCACGTGCAAATGCCGCTTTATGAAGTGGGTCCGGTTATCCCCCGGAAGAGTGGTTACCTGCGTCACATAACAATGCGTGACGCGCTTGGCCGCATGGCAACTTATCGGCCACGCAGCATGCGTGATGTCAGACTTCTACCGGCTGGTCGCTATCCATCCATTCGGCGTAAGAACCGTCATACAATGTTACATGATATCCCAGCTGCGTCAATGCCAACCAGGTGATCGAGGCGCGAATTCCGCTGCGGCAATACGCGATCACCGGTTCGTCCTCGGTGATGCCGGCCGTCTCCAGGCGCGCGCGCAGCGCGTCGTGGTCAGCCAGCAACCTGCTGTCCGACCCGACCATCTCGCTGTGGGGCAGGCTGACGGCACCGGGAATGCGCCCGGGGCGGTGGTCCATCTCGAACTCGCCCCGGTATTCCTCGGGAGAGCGGGCGTCCAGCAGCGTTGTGGACCCGGAGTTCGCCACGTCATCCGTTGTCGCTCGTATGTCAGGATTTAGCCTGACTATGAAGTTGGCCCCGCTGGCGGGTACGGGTCGGTACAGGACCTCCCGTCCTTCATCTTTCCACACCTCGTAGCGCAGGTTCATGATGTGGACGTCGGTCCGGCCCAGGTACTCCAGCACCCAGGCCGCCATGGCCGCGTTGCGCCCGTCCTGATGATCGTAGAGGATGGGCGTGACGTCGTCTCCGAGGCCGACGTCGCCAAAGGCGGCGGCCAGTTGCTCGGGCGCGCCGAGGCGTCCGTCGGGCGCCTGCAGCTTCTTGTAGGGGACGCTGACGGCGCCGCGCAGGTGACCCATGAGGTAGCGCATCGCCGACCGGGGATCAATTATCAGGTATCCCGGCTGACCGATGCGCTCGGCGACCCAATCGGGCGATACGAATGTCGCCATCAACCCACCGCTTCGAAGTCGGTTTCCACCGATGTCCGGTTGGCCACCGACTGGGTAACAGGCGAGCCCTCTACGGCCAGTCGCCAGATCTCCCGCAGCGTGTCCTCGTCGGCGTCGGCGCGCACGAAGCACTTGGCCGAAATCTGACCGTAGCCGGGATTGCCCTCGTCTTCGACCCCCGCCCACTTGCGGATGTTGTCGAAGTAACCCTCCACCGCGACTTCCAGGTCGTGAACGCGAACGCCCTGCTTGGTGGCGTTGACCACGAAACCGACGGTCATGCAGCTTCCGATGGCGGAGAGTAGTTGCTCGTGAGCGCTGGCGGCAACGTCGGTGGCGGTGAGGTCACCGGGCTCGTCCATGTCCACCTGGTGGTTGCGCATGTAAGCCCGGGCGCGCATGCCGTCCTGCCAGACCACGCGGGACTTCCACGGACCGGTTACCGCGTTGAAAACTTCCGGATCCTTGAACGAGTCCAGTACCTCAGCCAGTTTCTCCCGGGGCAGACCGTTGAGATTTCCTTCCTGTGCTTGCGTCATGATCTACTCCTGTTTGTTTTGGGCGTCGCGTGCAATTTTATCCAATGCCGCAGCCTCGTCACCCACAGTCTGCAAACTCCGGGTGGGCACGGTACATGTTGCTCACACGGGTGTACCAACTTCGTGGACAGTCCTCATCATCCGGGGGGCACACACGGCAACGATTTCGCTCTGCACAGTCGAAAAGATGACGGGTGGAGTTCCGCCGTTTCAGGTGGTTGCCGCAAGTAGGGCATTTGACGCGCATCGTGAACCTAAACCGACATCCCTGATGCAGCCTCACGCGGCGACGCCCGGCTATGCATACTCCGCGCGCAGGATCTCTGCGGCGTCGGTGATCGCCTGCATCTTCCTGGCGGCCATCTCGTGGGTGTTGACGTTGCGCTCGGCGAAGGTGCCGAAGCCGCAGTCGGGGTTCAGGTAGATCTTGTCGGGGTCGAAGTACTGCAGGAGCTCCTTGACCCGGCTGATAATCTGGTCGGGCGGCTCGATTTCGTCGGTGCGCGGGTTGACCACGCCGAAGCCGATTTCCTTCTCGTTGGCGTATTCCTGGAACACTGCCATCTCGCCGGCGCGGGGTGTGGCGCATTCCAGCACCAGCCGGTCGATGTTCATCTGAGTCAGGTAGGGCAGCATGGGGCCGTAGTTCCCCTGGAGCAGCACCTCTTCCTTGCGGCTCCAGTTGCCCCGACAGACGTGGACACCCGTCTTGATGCCGTCGATGCCCTCCAGGGTCTCGTTCATCAGCCGCACCGCCATCTCCAGCTCGTCGGTGGGGTCGCGGCGGTTGGGCAGGGCGGCGCACATGAAAGTCTCGGTGGTCTCTTCGCCGAACACCACCTGGGAGAGCGTGGGTTCGTCCATCTGCACGAAGTCGCAGCCGTGGTCGCGCAGGGCGATGATCTCCTCGCGCAGGATCTCGACCACGTCCCGGGCCAGGTCGTCGGGAGTGGGATACGCCTTGTCGGACAGGCCCTCGAACCAGCCGGAACGAGTGAGCATGTAGGGTCCTGGGATTGGAACCATGATCTGCCGGTCGGTGTGTTCGCGCATGTAGGCCAATTCGTCCAGCGCCAGCCCGTGGCGCTTGCCGATTTTGTCGATCACGATAGGGCTCTTGATGGCGAAGGAGGGGACGTCGAGAGCGCGGAGCACCTCCTCCATGCGGGCGCGGTCACTGGAATAGTCCAGCAGTTCCGACACCTTCATCAGCTGCATGCCGGTGAGCTTGTCCACGGCGAAGGAGTAGAAGTTGTCCCGCCGCTGCTCGCCGTCGCTGATGATGTCGACGCCGGCCTCTTCCTGGGCGCGAATGCAGGCCAGGACCTCGTCGTCGGCCAACGCACTGAATTCATCATAGGTGATCTCGCCCGCTTCCTTGCGGCGCAGGGCGCGGATCAACTCGGTGGACCGGGGCCAGCTTCCAACCACGGTAACGGGGAACAGGGGTGCGTCCGCCATGGGTGTCCCTCCACGACTGCAATTATTCGATGTGCTCGACGGCGATTTTAGCGGCGCTGCTACGTACCGCCGCCAGACAATCTACACTACAAACCGCGCAACGGACAAATTAAACTGCCGTAGCCTCATGTGTACCCGGTTTGCGGCGGGGGATCGTCAGAATCAGGATTTTCAAGATTTAGGGATTACCGGAATTGGAACCGTTCCGAGATAGAGATCTCCCAGTCGTGCCCAATCATAAAATCCCGTAAATCCTGATTCTGACGATGTGCGATAGGCTTGAGCGGGAACGGACCATGTTGACCCGCTGGAAGGTATTGGTATCGGCCGTCGCTGTGATTGGCCTTGCGGCTGTTGCAGTGGCCGGGTGGTTGCTGTTCGCGCCGTCGCCCAACCCCTTCTCGGCAGAGGAAATACTGCATCAGGTACGGACTAAAACCGCGGTCGTGTCAACGTACAAATTCACGACTGACGCCCGATTCACGGTTCATGTCGAGGGCGGGCCGGAGCACCAGGAGATGAACATCGAGGTGGTCGTGGTAGTCAATGAGGGAATGTACGTCAAGGCAACGGAAAACGGGAGATACAGTGAGACGCTGCTGCTGGGTGGCGGGGAGTATCACCGGGAAAGCGACGCCGGCCCGTGGGAAGAATGGGCGAACCCACTCCCCGGGCCGGAAACCACAAACTTCCCCAACCCCAAGGATCATTTTCAGATTTTGGACAGCCTGACCGACGTTTCGCAAGAAGGCGAGGAGGTTTTTCAGGGTGTGCGCGTCAACAAGATTACCGGCAAGATGGATACGGCCCGGCAGGTGCGGGAAGCCTGGGGCGATGATGTTCCAGCCGGCGGTGGGGGAGACCTGCGCGCCCAGATGCTGTCCGGAACCGTGACGGTTACCGTGCGGGTGGGCGTCGAAGACGGGCTACTGCGCGCTTACACGATGGAAGGCTCGTTCCCCGCGGTGGGAGAGGCATTCGCGTACCAATACTCAATCGAAGTGCGTTTCTCGCATTTCAACGAGCCGCTGGAACTGCCCTCGCCTAGTGCTGACCAATGAACTCCAGCACCAGGCCGTTCCACACCTGCGGACGTTCCCAGAAACCGGCGTGGCCCGCCTCCGGCAGTGAGACGAAGCGGCTCCCGGGGATGCGCTCGGCCTGTAGCCGCATCAGCGCCGGCGGGGACACCAGGTCGGACTCGCCGGCCAGCGCCATTGCCGGCACGCTCATGGTGGCCAGCCGGGCGTAGGTGGTGGGCTCCCGCAGCGGTTGGGCCGGAAGCCGACCGTAAGGCCGGCTGGCGTGCTCGATCTCCAGCCAGCGGGCCGTGCCCTCGGGGTCCGTCCCTCGGTAGGAAGGCCCCAGCTCGTACAGCTCCACGGGAAGGTTGCGGATCTCTGGCGGGCGGATGCGGTCCTGCACCTCCAGGTACTCCGGGTCCTGGATGCCGGCGATGGTGTTGGCGAACACCAGGCTCCGCACTCGCTCGGGATGGGCCAGCGCGTACCCGATGGCGGTTATGCCGCCGGCGGCAGTGCCGATTATGTGGAACCGGTCCAGTCCCAGGAACTCGACCAGGCCGTGCAGGTCCTCGTCCTGGTAGCCCGGCTGCTGGGCTTCGTCGGTGTTGCGGGACTTTCCCCAGGTGCGCCGGTCGTAGGTGATGCAGCGGTAGCCGGCCAGGGTGAACGCAGGCAACTGGTGGATCCAGCAGTCGCAGGTGCCGGAGGCCGCGTGGCAGAAGACCACCGGGACCCCGTCCCCGCCGGTGTCTTCGTACCAGAGATCGACGCCGGGCAGGCTCGCGTAGGGCATCCGGCTAGTCCTGCCAGTGGGGCGGGAGGCTGGGCTCCGCCATGCCGAACTGGCGTGATAACCATTCCTCGCTGTAACGGCCGTCCCGGTAGCCGGAATGTTCCGCCGCGTGGATGGTGGTCTCCCCGCGGATGTCTCGGATCAGCGGCTCCTGCGCGGCCGAGTCCAGCGCGGATCCGTCGGCGCCGGCCATTAGCAGCGTCGCCGCGCTGACCCTTGAGCCGAACCAGCGCAGGTCGAAGTAGGACAACGTTCGATGCACGGCTTCCCGGCGGGTCGGGTGCAATCGCAGGTAGTCGTTGATCTCCTCCAGGGGATAGGCGCTGGTGCGCGCAGCAAGCTCGGCGGTGGCGTAGAGCAGGGTCGGCGTGGTCACCAGGTGGGTGACCTGCGGACACAACGCCGCCGTGGTCAGGGCCAGGTCGTTGCCGATGGCGGCGATGCGCGTGGCGTCCACATCGGGCCGGCCTGCCAGGTACTGGAGACCGCGAACGCAGTCGGCGACGATGCCCCGGTATATATAGGTAGCCGGGTCATCAATGCCGTCGGTGAGTTGGCCGGGGAAGGCTGCGGCATAGGGCTGATCCGCCAGCCGCTGCCCGCGCACGCAGATGGCAAAGGTCACGTGTTCCCGGCGTTGGGCATTGGCCTGCCCCTGGGGGACAAGATCCTGGACGCTGCCGTAGCGGGGCAGGTGGTAGCGCGCCGGGAATGGCCCGTCATGATTGGGGACACTCAGGTAGCCGTAAATGCGGTAGGGTCCCAGAGAGGTCAGGCGCACCCCGTAGGCAGTTGCGAAATCGGTCGAGCGCAGCGGTAGTTCCTGCACCTCCGGCGCGGCGGGAAACCGTGCCAACTCCACCAGCACGTCGTGCCAGTAGGTGTCGAAATCGTGGGGCTTGGCGGCGGTTTGAGTAGTCATGCAGTGGGACCCATCAGCCCTGCAGGTGGCGGGCCATGAAGGCGTCCACCACCGCACCGTGCTCGTGGTTGTTGGCGTCGTGGCCGTGGCCGTCATAGGCGTACATCTGCTTGTCTTCGCTGGCGATGGCGTCAAACATCGCAAAGCCGCTCTCCGGCGGGCAGGTGCTGTCCTGCAGGCCCGCGCTGACGATGATGGGACAGGTGATGCGGTGGGCCAGGTTGATTCCGTCGAAGTAGGCCAGCGTATTCTCCACCTGCTCCCGACTGTCGGGGTATATCCGCAGGTAGTCGGCGATTTCCTGGTACGGGTAGGCGTCGGTCAGATCGATGGAGTCCATGTAGCCGCAGAGGTACGGCGCGCCGGCCGCCGCCGCCTTGATCTCAGGACGCAGCGCCGCCGTTGACACGGTGAGGCCGCCGCCCTGGCTGTGCCCGGTGACGCCGATGCGATCGCCGTTGACTTCATCTCGCCCCAACAGAAAATCCACAGCCCGGCAGGCATCCATGTAGAAGCCCCGGTACGAATAGGTGTTCCGGTCGACCATGCCGTAGGTGAGCAGGCCGGGATAGCCGGGATTGAACTGTCGGTTGCTGCGCAGCTTGCCGCGAGGGGCGACGCTGAAGGCGGCATATCCCTTGGCCGCCCAGTTCTTGGGCACCGGCGGCTCCATGTTGTACCCGGGGACCTGGATCAGGCCCGGCAAGGGACCCTCGCGCTGGCGAGGCACAGCGTACCAACCCGCAATCCGAACTTGGTCGAGGCTGGTGAAGAACACCTCATACACGTCGATGCGCGCGGTGGACCGAAGGGTGTCATAAACGACCTCCGGTTCCAACGGGATTTGAGCGGTTTCCGCCAGCACCTCGTCCCAGAACCGGTCGATGTCCGCCGGCATGCGGACCTTGGTGACGTACTGGTCGGCGGGTGTACGGGGCATGCTACACGTCCTCCACGGGCATGGTGGCGATGCCGTAGGTGCCGTAGAAGAAGTTGGCGTAGTGGGTGGAGCCGCCCGTGACGAACAGCAGGTACTGTTCCGGATCTTCCAATGCGGGAATGGTGGCGTCGGGATCGTCAGCGAGATGCTGAAGTTCCGGATACCGCAGCCACTTGCCGTTGGCGTCGGTGGGCATTCCGGCCGGGCCGATGGCGTCGCGCAACGATGCGCGGCAGTGCTCGTGCAGCCACTCCTGGGTGGCGCGCTTGCTGAAACCGGCCTCAGCCAGGATCACCGCCCGGGAAGGGCTGAGCATGATGGGATGATAGGGGCTCTGGTACTCGACCCGCTGGTTGGTGTGTCCCACCTGGGCGGACTGGCGGCCCTTGATCCAGCTGCCACCGCCGGCGTGGCGGTAGAACATCATGGAGGCGATGTTGTTCAGCGTGTCCTCGTGATTTCGGGAGCCGGCATCGAGGATGTCCGTGGGGCCGGTTACGGTGATCACGGTCACCGCGCTTTCGTCGGGGCGGAAACCCTTGTCCACATGGTAGGGCTGCCAGGGACTGACTTCCTCGTTCTCGGCGATGCACATGCCGAACTTGGTGGGCAGCCCGATGAAGTTGGGGTCGCCGGCCCCGGCCTTGCAGTACCCAATGTTGATCAGGCAGAGGCGCAGCGCGCGGCCGATGGCGGTGTTGGCCTTGTTGACCACGCCCGGTCCCATGGCCGACGTGCCGTAGTTGATGCCGGCCATGGCCGCGATGGGGCCGTTGACCAGGATCAGCGGCGCCTCGGTGTGGCCGGACACCTGCATATCCCGGTGGTTCATCTCCGGCTGGGCGATGCACTCGAGCGCGGCCAGCAGGATGGGGAACTGCGCCGGCTGGCAACCCGCCATAACCGCGTTGATGGCGATCTTTTCCACGGTGGCCAGACCAAAGCCCGGCTCCATGACTATGACCACGTCCTGCGGGTCGCGGCGCGTCCCCTTGAGCATGGCCTCGACGGCGGCCGGAGTGGGCGGAACGATGGGCATGCCGTCGCTCCAGTCGCGTTCTTCCATGAACCGATTGACCGCGTCCAGACCCAGGGGTGTGTCGTCCAGTTCCACGGTGAAAACGTCGGTCTCGCTGTGGCCGTTGGCGCCACCGGACAGGTCGGCGGACGCGGACATCCTGGTGAGGCCGAGGATGATGTTGTCGATCTGCTCGTCCACCATCCTGTGGATGTAGTCCGGCTGCTGCCCGGTGCAGGCGTGGGGGATGGTGACGAAAGCGGTGGCGGGCTGGCCCCAGCCATCAACGCAGGACTGCCAGGCCCGGGCGAAACTGCGCGCGGCGATACCAACGGAGGGCACGCCGGCCTTTTCCATGGCAACCATGTCGTGGGCAAGCCACGACGTGCAGCCCCCTCAATGCGCCGCGGCGCCCACCATGGCATCCACCTCGTTGGCGATGCGTCCCGCTTCTGCGTCGTCGATGTGCACGCCGCGGCTCAACGCCGGACGTCCGTCGCGCAGGTTTCCTCCGTAGCTCTCGAAACGCACGTTGGAGAAACGCCGGCCGATATGCTCGGCGACACGGTTGACGGCCACGTCGGCTCCGCCGGTCATGTTGTTGTACAGGCCGATGGTTTTGCCTTCCAGGGTATCCAGGCGGGCGGCCGGCGCCACCTTGAAATCAACGCGCGCCGCGGCCGGGGACATGATCTGCAGCTTCATCTTGGTTCTCCTCCGAATCGGAGCCTTGAAGACGTTCGAATTGCACGCAGTCTATTGGCCGATTCCGGTTCCGTCAACGCACATCGCCAACGCGCGAAGTGCAAACGCCGGGGCGCACGCCAAGCCTGTGAGGGCGCGCATGCAAACCGTGTGGAGCAAAGAGACAATGTCGCGAACATGGGGATCTCAACCAGACATGTGTGCGCTAAGCTGGCAATCCGCGGGGTACACAAGGGGCGATTCGGTGATACAATTCACCGGAAACAGGCTTGAGACGGCGGCTTTCGCACGGGCGCGGCCGCCAAGTCATAATAATTTCCAGCGCAATTCAGGAGACAGCATCATGGCAATCGAATTCCAGAGGAATGAGGGCACTTTGATCATTGAGGCTGCCGAACGCGTCGACAGCACCAACGCGCAGCGTTTCCTCGAAGATCTGGATGCAGCCATCGAACCCACCGACCAGGTGGTCATCCTCGACATGGAAAAGCTCACTTACATTAGTAGTGCGGGTCTCCGGGTGGTTCTGCAGACCGCGAAGACCCTGCAGCGGCAAAATTCCGGCTTCGCGCTGTGCGCGTTGTCGGGGACCGTACGGGAAGTTTTCGAAATCAGCGGATTCGACCAGGTCATCGCCATCCATCCGTCGCAGGACGAGGCTATCGCCGCCCTGAAGGGGTAGTCGGTCCTCTGCGGGCAACCGGCTTCGTGAGGGCAAACTCATGGCAATCGGGCGCCGGGCGCCCGGCAGGGATGGAATCATGGCAGAAACGTCAGGACCATACCGCATACTCGTGGTCGACGACGAACCCGACCTTGAACCGCTGGTATTGCAGCGCATGCGGCGGGCCATTCGCTCGGGGCGCTACCAGTTCGTGTTCGCTCAGAATGGGGTGGAAGCACTCGAAACTCTCAATCAAGACGACGAAATCGATATGGTGTTGTCCGACATCAATATGCCTCAGATGGATGGTCTGGCGTTGTTGTCGCACATACCGGACGTCGCTCCCGATATACACGCTGTAATCATCTCCGCCTACGGGGATATGAAAAATATCCGCTCCGCAATGAACCTCGGAGCGTTCGATTTCGTCACCAAACCGGTCGATTTCGAAGACTTGCGCATCACCATCGAGCGGGCGTTGACCAACCTCGAAGCGTGGAGGGAGGCGACGGCGTCACGCGAGCGGCTCGTCGCGCTGGAAAACGAGCTTGACGTTGCGAACAAAATGCAACAGTCGATCCTGCCCACGGAGTTCCCTCGTCAACCCGGTTTCCAGATATACGGCAGCATGATCCCGGCCCGGGTCGTGGGAGGGGACTTCTTCGATGTCATCTATTTGAACAACGGTCGAATCGGGCTGGCCGTGGCGGACGTATCCGACAAGGGAGTGCCCGCGGCGCTGTTCATGATGGCCAGTCGAACGCTGCTCAAAAGCGCGGCCATGGGGCTAAAATCCCCGCGCGATGTCCTTTCCGAGGTCAACAACCTGCTGTATGAGGACAATGACGCCATGATGTTCGTCACCCTGTTCTACGCGGTGTACGATCCGGCGACCGGGGAAATGACCTACGCCAATGGCGGCCACAACGCTCCTCTCATTGCCCATGTTGACGGCACTTCCACGGTATTGCCCGGCACCAATGGGATCGCGTTGGGAGTGATGCCAGGCATGGACTACGACGAGCGGACGATTTCCATCTCGGCCGGCGATACCGTGGTGTTTTACACGGACGGGGTCACCGAGGCGGTGAATGAGGATGGAGAGGAGTTCGGGATGGAGCGGCTGCAGGACGTGTTTACGGCGCAGCCGGTCCGGGAAGCAGAGGCATCAACGCAGGCCGTGTTTGACGCCGTGAACCAATTCGCCGGCAATACTGCGCAGTTTGACGATATCACGTGCCTGACTTTCCGTCGCAGCGAGACGTGACCATGACCGCCCCCGTGTTTTTGAAGATTGCGCCCAACCATGAACAGCTCGAACTAATCCCGGCGGCGGTCGAGGAATTCGCCGAGCGCGACAACTGGCCGCCGGACCTGGTTTTCAAGCTGAACCTCGTACTGGAAGAATTGGGCGTCAATATCGTCAATTACAGCGGCGCAACCGGGGACATCGAAATATCTCTGGCTTCTGACGCCGAAATAGTCACGGTGGAAATTTCGGACGACGGGCGGCCGTTCAACCCCTTGCTGGACCAGGAGACGCCGGATGTTTCCGCTCCTCTGGGTGATCGGCCCATCGGAGGGCTCGGCATTCACCTGGTGCGGACCATGATGGACGACATGCGGTACAGTCGCGAGGACGGCAAGAACAAGCTGGCGATGACCAAGCGCAAGTCGGAGTGACCCTGGCGATTCCGGCCCCAACTGTGAGCGCATCGATTCGCGAGTAGTTTCCAGACTGCCGTGTCAACGCTCCACTCCGCAACGCCGTCGTCCAGTGAGATCAGAGGCCAGTCGGTGTACCGGGCCAGACCAATCTCGAAAATACTCTCGGCCATTACGGTCGTGTGTCTGCTCGGGCTGGCGGCGTGTGGCCCGGACGCGGATGCGGCGGACGGTGGAACTCCGGTTGCCGCCACGCCCACTCCGACGCGGCAGCACCTGAGCCTCTCATCCACGGCTAGCCTCGAGGACCCGGGCGTATTTGACGACCGCATAGTTTTCGGGCAGTCGGCCGCGTTCACCGGCCCTGCAGGGCAACTGGGCACCGGCATGAACCACGGCATCCAAGCCGCGTTCGACGAAGTCAACCGAGCCGGCGGGGTGAACGGACGTCGATTGGAGCTGGTCACCCGCGACGACACCTACGAGCCCGAACTCGCCATTACCAACACGACGGAGCTAATCGAAGAAGAAGAGATTTTTGCGTTGATCGGAGCGGTCGGCACCCCGACGTCTCGCTCCGCCGTGCCGGTAGCCGAAGCCGCTGGGGTGCCCTATATCGCGCCCTTCACTGGGGCCGCGTTCCTGCGGGATCCCGATCTACGAAGCGTGATCAACCTCAGGTCTTCCTACAACCAGGAGACTGAGGAGATGGTAGAGCGCCTGACCGAAGACCTGGGCATCGAGCGTATCGCGGTCATGTACCAGGATGACTCCTTCGGAAGGGCGGGGTTCAACGGCGCCAGCGCGGCGCTCCACCGGCGTCACCGGGAACCGGTGGCCGTAGGGCTGTACCAGCGCAATACGACTGCGGTGAAGACCGGACTGCTCGACTTGCGGAGAGGGCGACCCGAAGCGGTCATCGTCATCGGCGCCTACCAGCCGGTGGCTGCGGTCATCGCCTGGGCGCGGGAAATCGGAATGAACCCGGTGTTCATGACCGTTTCGTTCGTGGGCAGCAACGCCCTGGCTGAAGAGCTGGGCTCCGGCGGGAAGGGTGTTATTGTCACCCAGGTGGTGCCGTTTCCCACAGATACGTCGAACCCGGTGGTTGCCGCCTACCAGGAAGCGTTGACAGAGTACGATCCCCAGGTGGAGCCGGGGTTCGTGTCCCTGGAGGGATACATGGCCGGGCGCCTCGCCATCGCCGGCCTCGAGCGGTGCGGCGACGATGTAACCCGGGCCTGTTTTTTGAGCGTGCTCCGGAACGCCGAGCCCATCGACATGAGCGGTTGGGAGTTGCGTTTCAGCCAGGAAGAGGGAAACCAGTGGTCGGATGAGGTCTTCCTGACAATGATTGGTGAAGACGGTCAGTACATTCCGTTGGATGTCCTGCCACAGGACGTTTTGGGGAGCGAAGAAAAATGATGGCAGCATTGACCAAATTTCTCGAACTCCGCTATCGGATATCTTCGCAGTTGTACCTGGCGCTTGGCGGCGCGGTTTGTCTGACCTTCGCCGCCGCGCTGGTGGGATGGTTTTCCTTCGATCAGGTGGGCGACGCCCAGAACCGGGTCAATGAGCGGAGCGTGCCGGACCTGGCCGCCGCTTTTGACGTGGCGCAGTTCAGCAGCGCGTTGGTGGCGGACGCCGCGGCGTTGCCCACCGCCACCACTACGGAAGAGGTCGCGGTGGTCAGCGAGCGCATCAACGAGGCGCACCGGGCCTTCCAGGAGCAGCTGTCAATCCTGGAAGATCGAGCCGGTGAGTCGGAGAAAGAGCGGTTTGATCGCATTCGGGCTTACTCCGATACGCTGGTGCTCAACATCGATGACATGAAAAGCGGTATTTCCGAGAGGTTTGCCCTGGAGGACCAGTCGGACGAACGGCAGACCGAACTGACTGATCTCCGATTCCAGCTGGACCACATCGTCGCCCCGGCACGGGACGACCAACTGTTTTATACGGTTACCGGCTACCGGAACCTGGGCGAACCGCCGACGGAGGAGGTGGCATACCGGGCCGAAGACGAACTCACCCGGTTCCATTTCCTGTCTGAACTTCAGAGTAACGTGAACATTGCCACGCAAATTCTGGCCAGCGCGGGTACCGTGTCCGATCCGTCGTTGATCGAGCCCCTGCGGGAACGGTTTGAGTCCTCGGTGTTCCACATCAATCGCAACCTGAGCCGATTGGCGGGCACCGAAATCCACTCGGAGTTGACGCCGCTGTTCGCGCGCCTGCTGGAATTGGGGCAGAGCGATGACAGCAGTTTCGAACTGCGCTCGCGTCAGTTGGAACTGGCGGACCTCCAGGTGGTGTTGCTGGGCAACAACCACGACATCGCGGTGCTCCTGCTGGGTGAGATGGAGTTCCTCGTGCAGACCGCCCGGAACAGCGCGGAGGTGGCTACCGCGGCCTCGGATCAGGCGATTTTCACCGGTCGCACGCTGCTGCTGGCCATCACAGGGTTCAGCGTCGTCGGCGCGATACTGATCGCGTGGCTGTTTGTGGGGCGGGTCCTCCTGCATCGCATCGAGATGCTGTCGCAGTGGATGCGGCAGATGGCCGGCGGAGACCTGGAAGCCCGGGCGGAGATCAGGGGTCGCGACGAGGTGGCCGAAATGGCGGCGGCGCTGGAAGTGTTCCGTCAGCACGCCATTGAAATCCAGCGGCTGAACCTTGTGGAGGAGTTGGCCGAAGAACTCCAGGGCAAGAACGGAGAACTGGAGCAGGCGCTTACGGATCTCAACACCGCCCAGGGCCAGATCGTGATGCGCGAAAAACTGGCTGCGCTGGGTGAGCTCACCGCCGGAGTGGCGCACGAAATCCGGAACCCGCTGAACTTCGTCAAGAACTTCTCCGAGGCTTCCGAAGATCTGCTTGAAGAAATGAAGGAGACCCTGGAAGAAAACGAAGACGCCCCACTCAACGAGGAACAGCGCGACGTGCTGGAGGATATCTTCAGCGACCTGACGGAGAACCTGGAGCGCATCCGCACCCACGGGGACCGCGCTGACCGCATCGTTAACGACATGCTGATGATGAGCCGGGAATCGGTGGGGCATCAACTGACCAACATCAACAACCTCCTGGACGAACACGCCCGTCTGGCCTACCACAGCGTCCGTGCGGTGGACCCCAACTTCCAACTGGACTTGCAGTACGACTTTGACGAATCCATGGGCGAACTTGACGTCAACCCCCAGGATCTGGGCCGCGTTTTCCTGAACATAGTGAACAACGGCTGCTACGCAACCAACGAGAAGCGCATGACGCTGGCGGAAAACGGAGGCGAGCCCGACTACTCGCCAACGCTGTGGCTGTCCACCCAGCTCGAGGAAGATCGGGTCCACGTCCGGATCAGGGATAACGGCACCGGCATGCCGCCGGAGGTCATCGAGAAGATGTTCAACCCGTTCTTCACCACCAAACCCACGGACAAGGGGACGGGTCTGGGGCTGTCAATCTGCAACGACATCGTTCGCCGCCACGGGGGCGAGATCCTGGTGGTTTCGGAGCCCGGCGAGTTCACCGAGATGACCATCGACCTGCCGTTGCATCCGCCCGAACCCGTCTCGGACGAGCCCGAAGACGAAGACGAACTGGAACTGGTTGCTGAGGCCGCGGAGGTCGGGAACGACTGACCGGCGCTGACCAGCTCCCCGTGGATTGATTTACGGAAACAGGCGTCGCTCCGGCCCATCCGGCTCATCGTCGGCGATGAGGTGCGGCCCATCGTTGCCCACCCGGTTTACCGCCGTCGAAACCTCGCGGAGCGACATTTCCGGCCAGTCGCGGCTGCCCAACATGGCCAGGAGCGCGTCGGGCTCGGTTCGGTCGGAGAGCCATGCGCTGAATTGCTCGGGCAGCAGGATGACCGGCATGCGATCGTGAATCGGGCCTACCAGGGCATTCGCGGCGGTGGTGATGACGATGCAGGTTCCCCGGTCTGCTTCCTCGGGTTGCGCACCGTACCAGATGCCCGCGAAGGCGACCGGGTTGCCGTCTCGATGCGAAACCCACTGGGGCGTTTTGGTCCGCCCCGTTCCGGCCTTCCATTCGTAGAACCCGTTGGCCGGCACCAGGCACCGACGGCCGGCGAACGCGTTGCGGAAGATCGGACGCTGGTCGACGGTTTCCGCCCGCGCGTTGAACAGGAGCCTCGGAGCCGACCTGCTGTTCCGGCTGCGGGAGGGGGTCAGCCCCCAGCGCATCATTCCAGCGGTGCGGACGGCGCCGTCGCTGAGGACCGTCAGGATAGACGCGGTGGGAGGGATGTTCCAGCGCGGCAGGTACGAGCCCTGCAGCGGCTCGGCCCCGAAATCGAAATGGCCGGCCAGATCCCCCAGTTCAGCGAACAGGCCAAACCGGCCGCACATGGCGGGACGTGATTACCATTGCACGTACATTGGCATCAACGCGAACTAGGAGTAAACCCGACGACGAACATTTCCGGTACCTGGCATCATTCCGCCTCCGCTGTTCGGGCGTGGACTGCTCTGGATGTAGGCATTGTAGCACGGGTAAGTAGGGCCTCGGCCTGGACCTGTACGGATGTCCAGAGCGGTGGAGTCCGGCGACGCCTGTCGCTGGAGCAACCCCGTCGTCGACTTCTGTCCTCTATGTTTGACCGAGCATACCGCTAAACCTACGATCGGGCCGGTCCGTGAGGCCCCTACCTGCTGTCGGTGTTTTTGCCCCCGTCGCGGCAGGAAGGACTTTTTTGGCCGGGCCCCAATGCCGGACGCTCCCAGATGGCGCAGTTTTGATCCGACGGTTCCGTTTGATTTCAATGCGCGCGAATTTTGTCAGCGTGGGACGCTCTTTACACCGGTGGCCATTGAATCAATCGCGCCGTTTCAACTCCCATCGGAGTAACCATGTATCCCGCCGGGGCGCCGTCAATTACCGTCTCTCGGATCAAGCCTGCATCCAAAAGTTCATGGACCCCGCGGGCATACTCATTCCCCTCGCCTCGTGCAAAAGTCCAATGCTCCGACCCTGCCGTGATATGGAGAAACCCTCCAATCGCCTCCGTCAATGTAATAAGCCCCTTGCTTTGGTCAGACGGTTGCAGGGAGGTCATTAACAATTCGCGAGCAGCATCGGACATCCCATGAGTGCTGACTGTCATAAATCTTTCTCCTTTGTATCCCAGTCACTCAGTGCCGCTTTGTTAGCGGCACTCCCGGCCATGTGGCCTGTCCCAACCGCCGGCGACTACAAAACTGCCATCAACCAAATCGAACGGAACCCGCCGACCACCAAAATTTGGGGACCGTCTCTAATTATGGTGCGACAATATGGACATGAGCCCGACCGCGTTGAAGGTGGCTTGCGCACACAGCAAAGCATCACGATGAGTTGCGTTGGTGCCGTGAACCAGTTGACCGGCTAAGTCGACAGCGCTCCTCACGCATTGGCGAACCGATTGCTGTGAAGGGCCGGCTGCCTCAACCGCGAGAAATCGGCGTACAACGCGTTTAACGTCGTCGGGGCTTGCATTTGCATCGTCAGCATCCAATGGCGGGTATTTATCAGGGTCGGAAATCGTTCTCCCCAATTCGACCAGTACCCGCCTGCACAATACTCCCACTTCGGCGTAGGCTTCCCCGTCGGACGCGTCGGCCAACCGTGCACGGATATGTTCAAGCGACTTGTCGATCTGGCTCCACCCGCTCGTTTCTTGGATAAGCACGAGGGGTCCTTCGTCGAGGGATGCCACATCCAATTGAAATGCGATCTGGCTAATTGCCTCTCTGTCGGTCTCGGTGAAAGGCCATACCGTTTGCATAGCGCTGAGGACCGCATCGGTGTCCTCACGGGACAGACCGCACAGGTCCTGGTATTGGCTGAAAGGAGCGTGGACCACTGCCGACAGCATGGAAATTTCAGGGTCTCCATCGAACGGGTATGCCTCGTCGTACACCTCAAAAAAGACAGTGGCGTCCATTAGGAGCCGCGATAAATCGGCTCGTCCTGTTTTGCGGAGCAGACTGGCCACCAGCGATAGATGTTCCCGCTTAATTGATAAAGTCATAGCCGAATTATATTACTATTCAACCCCAAGCCTGCTTGGCGAACGACGCGAACCTTTCCAACAGGCCTTGCACGGTGAATACAATCCTGGCGGAGAGATCCGATAAACGGAATTACTAACCCCATACCACCGTCCCGAACGGCGCATACCAGTCCGCCAAACACACGGGAGACGACGACCGTCCGCAGGTAGTCGTCTCCTTCTCCACCCCGGTCCAGTCCTTCGGCAAGGACACCCCATCGGCCTCAGCCAGCAACGTCGCCGTCACTGGCGTTACTTCCATCACCGAGGACGAGGTTAGCAACGCCTATCTGTTCTTCCTGGATCCGACAGGAAACAATGACGTTGTGTTCAGCCTGCTGGCTGGCCAGCCCTGCGACCAGGGCGACATCTGCTCGGCAGGCGGGAGTCTCCTGACCAGCAGCATCTCCCGAACCCCGCCGGGTCCGGAAGAATTGGAGGAACCATCCACCCCGGACCCGCCGGGCAACCCCACCGGGCTGACCGGCAGCGTCAACGCGTCCGGCCACATCGTCCTCAGTTGGAACGCTCCGGAAGGCAGCACGGTGACGGGATACCAGGTCCTGCGCCGTCGGCCTCATATGGGCGAGACCAGGCTGGAGGTCTATGTGGACAACACCGCAGCACGGCCACCACCTGGACGGATACCAACGTCACGGAAGGGGTCAAGCACACCTACCGGGTCAAGGCCCGGAACTCCGGCGGGCTCAGCGGATGGTTCAACTGCGTGGCGATCACCCCGTAGCGACCGCAACCCCACTAATCGGAGGGGTGCGCTGGCCCACCCGCCGATTAGGGCGCTATCTCCAGCGTCCTGTACGACGGGCAGTCTAAACTGGACTGCGAGCCCAGCGCACCATAGAAATAACAGGAGCATCGTCCATGTTGGAAAAGTTAGGGAAGCGATTGTAATTCCCATCGCCATGACCACTTGCTGTCAAAGACAACTTCAATTCCTGCCAATCATGTGCTACAAATTGTGAAAGATCAGCAAACCAAGCGTTCGCGGCTTGGTCTGCTGTCGTGGGCATGGCAATACAGTGGGGTAGAAAGCGTGGTGGCCAGACGACATCACTACGCTTGCCGGTGCAACCGGTGCGTTCGGCAGAGGAATGCGCGCCGACGCCGTGCCGCAGAGCAATACGCCCGGGAAGGCAATCCTTTGCCATCCGGCGCGGAATGGTATGAGGTGGAAGCCGACCGCCCAGTCAGGTACGAAGGCGACCCCCCGCCCATCTCCGACGAGCCACTAACCAGTCCAGATCCGCCGCGCGAATTGACGGCCTGGGAATGGCTGGAAGGCCTGGTCACTGGAGAGGATCCGGGAAGTCAACAACACCCGGATGATACGGACGAGCACAGCGACTGGGTGGCTGCTTTGTTCGACGAACTGGCAGCGGAGGCTGAGCAGAGCGAGGAGGACTCGGGCACCGAACCCCCACTATCGGCGGCCCCGACACCAGCAGAGGCCGAGCCGAGCGAGGGGGATCCGGGCACCGAACCCCCATTATCGGCGGCCCTGACACCTGCGGAGGCCGAGCACAGCGAAGGGAACCCGAGCACCGAACCCCCACTATCGGCGGCCCCGACACCAGCAGAGGCCGAGCCGAGCGAGGGGGATCCGGGCACCGAACCCCCATTATCGGCGGCCCTGACGCCAGCGGAGGCCGAGCGCAGCGAAGGGAACCCGGGCACCGAACCCCCATTATCGGCGGCCCTGACACCAGCGGAGGCCGAGCACAGCGAAGGGAACCCGGGCACCGAACCCCCACTATCGGCGGCCCCGACACCAGCAGAGGCCGAGCACAGCGAAGGGAACCCGGGCACCGAACCCCCACTATCGGCGGCCCCGACACCAGCAGAGGCCGATCAGGGCGAAGAGGAACCGGGCGCCGAACCCCGACCCTCGCCAGCACCGACGCAAGTAGAGGTTCGGAAGGGAAGACGTCTGCGGAGACCCCTACTGATTGCGGCGATCATTGTCGGCGCTCTGGTCTTGGCGACCGGCGGGGCCATACTGGCGTTGGCACTCGTGGCATCGCCGAATCGAGCATCGCGCCAACAGGTCACTGCACCTACTCCCGATGTGGGAGCGACCGTTGAGGCGGTGGTGGCAATGGCGGTCGCTCAGGCGATGACCACACCTGCCGTTCCGCCGGAGGAACGAGAGGATGAAACCCCGGTACCGCCCGCTGCGGAACCCGCTGCCGCTACCGGTAGTCTGCCGGAGATTGACTGTGGGTTGCACTGTCCTGATGAGGCTAATTTGAATCTGGGCCATGTGGAATGGTTGAGGAAACCGGAGGTAACGTCGCATGGGGTACTTTCTTTCCTCGCGGCCATAGACCACAAGGCCGGCTTCAAGCAAGCAGGCTCTGGGCAGTGCGATTATCCAAATATCTCGTTGACCGACGACACCAATGGATTGTATGGCTTCATCGTTTCAACCAGTATGGCGTTTGAGTGTGGTCTGCGCCCTGGTCAATGGCGGTCGAGACAATTTGCTTACCAGACAAGCAAGTTGAGTGTCTCCGCTCAAATCGATCCTGCCGCCGCGACGCATCCGAGATTGTCGGTGTGCTTGTGGACCAGCGGAAACAACGACGCGGAAAACCGCCTCCTCGATTGCACCCCGGTTCGGCAACCGTCGGAGGCATCACCGACAGGAGCCGCGGTGCCACAGCCAAATGCGGCCTCGCCGCCCACTACTTCACCGTCCCAACCTGCCGCGGGACAACAAGCCACTCCGACCATAGATTGGTTCGCATCTGCGGGTTGGAGAGACCTGGCCGCAACTCCAACGTTGCTACCCAGGCCTACTGCGACACCAGTGCTGGGGTCCGCATTCCATCATCCGGGCAGGTGCTGGTCGGAAGGTGTGCCTTTCAAGGAAGTGCACGATGGCGATGGGAATTTTTACGCGCTGGTGCCCTATGAATGGATTCGACTGGAAGGCTTGCCGCAAATGTGGCATTGCGCCGTTTTGAAATCCGATGCGACACCTGGCATGGTCCGAGGATCGGCGCCCGGGCCGGGCTGGTCTGAAAACGGGGAAGGCAAAGGATTCTACACGCCGTTCGGCAAAGCGTTGTTCGTGAGTTCTGACATTGTTACCCATAAGCATTGGGTTTTGGAAAATGCCCAGTGGTATCCTGAGTAGAGCCTCGATGCAAACATTGAGGAACTGCCGCTATGTCCAGTGAGGTCGACCGGTCGAAAATAGCGGCAGAGCGAAGGTATGAAGAACTCGTCCGTCGACGAGAATACAGTGTTCGGGCAATCGGTGCAAAAATCCGGACTGCTAGTTGTAGCGATAGCGCTGTTCGCGACAGCGTGCATCACGCTGCACAATCCTTTTGATGATTCCGACACTGATCCGACGCGGGGGAATCCCGAACCAACGCCGGATATCGCGGCGATGGTGGCGATCCGGTTGACGCGCATCGCGACTACAGCCCTGCTTCAACCTACCCCGATTGATGCGCAACCCCAACGTTCGGAACGCAATGAGGGTACCGGACCAACTCCGCCGAACGAAGTCAGGAGCACACCGTCCAAACTTCATTCGGGCCTGACGATAGCCCAATTGGTAGAAATGTTGCGTCCAAGTGTGGCGAGCATCACCACCACGACCGGTTCCGGGTCTGGGTTCGTTTTCGATCCCGATGGGTTAGTTGCCACCAACGCCCACGTTGTCGATTGCTGTGCGCAGGTCAGAGTGATGGTGGACGGTCGCTCATACCGAGCGACTGTCTTAGGTACAGACCACCACGCGGATCTGGCGGTGGTGCAGATAAACTCCCGCCAACAATTCCAACCCGCCACGTTTGCAAATGCCCATCGGGTTGCCGTGGGAGATGAGGCTATCGCGTTGGGTTTTCCATTAGATTTGGGCAACAACCTGACCGCCACTAAGGGGATTGTTTCCGCTCGTCGTCAATTCGATGGCTATGAATATTTCCAGCACGATGCATCGATCAACCCAGGCAGCAGCGGCGGTCCCTTGGCCGACCTTAATGGCTCGGTGATAGGGATGAACACGTCGAAATTCCCTAATGCCGAGGGAGTGGGCTTCGCGTTATCAGCGAGAGAGATCGGCGTCAGGCTTGAGTCCTTGATAGCCAAGACACCATCTGATACGCCCCAACCCAGGCAGACGCCTACGCAGAGACCCATCCCAACAGCCGCACCACGGCCCTCGCCGACCAGCGTGCCGGCTCCGACTTCGGAGCCAGAGCCAACCCGGGAGCCTGTTCTTCGTTTCAGCCAGGTCAGCGTAGGGTTTGTTCATTCGTGCGGGCTGAAAAACGACGGCAGGGTCCTGTGTTGGGGGAGTGTCGGCTGGCAGCCCACTGAACATTTTCAACAAATCACCATCGGGAAGACGAACACATGCGGACTACGCGAAGATGGCAAGGTCATCTGCTGGGGTGCGTCCAACCGCCCACTGGCGTCCCCGTTAGCGGGGCAGTTCCAACAGGTCGATGCCGGATATGATGTCAACTGCGGCGTCAGAATTGACGGTGCGGTCCATTGTTGGAGCAACGACCAGTCGCTACAACAGTCGGCACCGGATGGCGCGTTCTTGCAGGTTAGCAGCGGTGGGGAATACAGTTGCGGTATCAAGAGCGACGGCAGGATTTCTTGCTGGTTTACAGGTAGGGACTGGCTCGCGCCGTTACCGACTGGCAAGTTTGAGCAGGTCAGTACGGGCCTTTACCATGCGTGCGGGGTGCGGGAGGGAGGTGAGGTAGTTTGCTGGACCGATCTAGCGTTGCACTGCGGCATTACTGGAGATGGGACAGTAGGCTGTTGGGGCAGCGACGAATATGGACAGGCAACCGCGCCGCAGGGGAATTTCCGGGCAGTTAGCGCGGGATCTGAGCACACGTGCGGCGTGAAGACCGATAACAACGTCGTCTGCTGGGGAAGAGACGACCACGGACAATCGAGTGCCCCGCCCGGGGAATTTCAATCCGTCAGTGCCGGGGGGTGGCACACCTGCGGGGTCAGAACGGATGGCGGTGTCCAGTGCTGGGGACGAAACCGCTTTGGCCAAGCCTCACCGCCGAACTGACGTTTGGGCGATGGGAGTAGTTTGCCAGCCCAAGGCGATTCTCCTCATAAGAACCGTAAATAGTGATGCAGACCCCTTGCAGCGAGGGTTCGCCCCGCCCTCCCAAGCCAGCGGGGCGGAACATTCAGATGCTGTGAATGACGCGCGCGGATCGGGTCGATCCCATCAGCCCCTCGATTGATGACAGCGACTATGCCGTGGTCGGATCACCGAGTAGTACAATGATTCCACGGCAGGATTGCCGGTTCTGAGAGCGCGTTTCAACCATAACGATCAAATCGACATCGAGAAGCGAGAGCATGACTACGACCGTTCATTTCATAGACGTTGGACAGGGAAACATGGTGCTGCTCCAATGCGGAGATGGCACCAACTGCGTGGTGGACTGCAACGTCACCCAGGAGAACTCGACCCGCGTACTCGGCTACGTAGCCAGCCAAATCGGTCAGCGAGGCCGGATAAGCGTTTTCGTCTGCACGCACCGCGACGCTGACCATATGAGAGGGGTCCATGCCCTTCACAACCAGTTCCCGATTGGAACCATTTGGGATAGCGGCCACCCTGGCACGTCGCCAGACACGGACGAGTACAGGACCTATATGCAACTGCGCCGTGAACTGCCGTCGTACGTTGTTGGCAAAGGTAACTGCAAGAATTGGGGAACGACGCACGTTGTCATCCTGAGTGGGAAGGACAGCAGGTTGCCGGATAACGCCAACGACCAGGGCCTTGTTCTCAAGGTAACGGAACTGGATGCCGGCACGTCGAGATTCCTGAGCAGCACGATGTTGACGGGTGATGGCAGTTACGCGGTATGGCGGGACGGCATCATGAAGGACTATGCCTCCAGAGAGTTGTTCAGCGATATACTGATGGCCGCGCACCACGGCTCCTTGAATTTCTTTGATGACCCCAACGGCAACCGGTACGAGTCACATATGAAAGCCCTGTCGCCTGCCATGACCATCGTCTCGGTGGGACCGAATAACTACGGCCATCCCGACCCCACCGCACTTCGGCTGTATGAGAAGCACTCAAGAGGGTCGAGGCAGGGCAATAAGGTGCTTAGGACTGACAGGGCCGGCACGTTGAGGTTGACCCTAAAATCCGCAGGCGGTTGGCAAATCGACTGACGAAGGCAACGGTCTGCACCGAGCCGTTTCCCCATGCAGTCCTCCGATTCCTACGTGTTCCTGGCGCGGATCAAGTCCGCTATGATTGCAGTCGCGCCGTTGGGTCTGTTGATGCTCTTGTTTCTCCCCAAGGACCCGCTCTTCGTCACTGTGTTTTTCACGCTCGTGAGCGCCGTCGTCGGTCCCTTTGCGGCCGAGGCCGGGCGGGCCTTGGGGCACGGGAAGCAATCAAAACTCTGGAAAAGTTGGGGCGGTGCGCCCACAACCCGGTTACTCCGGCACCGTCGCCTACCGGGTGACATTACGCTTGCGCCGGGACTACGCCAGCGAATCGAGCATTGGGCCGGCAATCCGCTTCCGACCGAGCAACAGGAAGGCGCCTGCCCCGAGTGGGCGGACACGAAATACCGCGAGGTGGTTGCGATCCTGCGCGACGCCACTCGGGACAATACCAATTTCCCTTTGGTCTTCGCCGAGAACGTCAACTACGGCTTCCGGCGCAACGTGTGGGGACTGAAGCCCATTGGGATGCCCTTCGCAGTGGCGCTCGTTTTCACCTCTTGGGGCATGTTCCTGCTAACTGTGTGGGGACGACCTTGGCCGGAGCCGTGGTGGGGCGTTCTGGTCAGCCCCGACAGCGTCGCTGTAATCCGGCTTGCGGTAGCGGTAGCCGCCTTGGGTTATGCCGCCTTGTGGTTGTTTTTGATAAATCCACCGTGGGTCAAGGATGCAGCCGACACATACGCAAAGCGGCTCCTGGAATCGGTCCGAACTTTGGGGTAGTGGCTGATCCGGCCCAGTCGCGGCCAAGAAGCGAATTTAGGAATCGTCTCTGGTGTTCGTCGCAAATAGTGCTCTTACGACACATCCCGGCAGACCGATGACCACATCCTGGCTGGCATTTATCCGATTCGCGAAAAGGCTGTGGCACCCCCGCCGTGCCATCCGCGATTTTAAACTCAGGAGGCGTATCCGTCGCGAACTCCGAAGCGACGAGCACCGCTATTACAAACGCGACCCAAGGGACAACGAAGAAACGAAGCCACCTCCAGACGAGCAGATAAACCTACACTGCGTCTGGGCGGTCGAGTTTTACACGCCCCGACACTTCGACGACCTCCAAAAGAATCTGTCCAAACTCGATGAGGCCCTGGCGCCATCGCAACGACGCGAGCCAACCCTAAATCAATGGCTTGAACGATCGCAACGACACCCTTTCAGCCAAGAATGGACAGATCTAGGACTCCTAAAACCCCCGGGCGTCCGATTTCCAACCGCAGGGCGCGATAGAACGGTCGAATTACCGTCGGGCGTGGCCTACGCGGAAGGGTCAATATGTTCCGTATCGCCGCGTATCAAATACGTGGTCATCCGCTTCGTGCTAGACCCGGGTTTTTCCGCTACGTTTCACACCGAGTTGAGCACATATCGTTCGACCGAGATAACTTACACGCCATATGGAGCCAGCATCAAAAGCCCGGATTTGGTGAAGAGAGAGCGGATAGACCAGACCCGTATTCGGTTATCGAGAAACGCCACCGTTTGGTTCAGCCAACACCTGCCGGGCCTCTTCACCGATCGCCTGGGCACCAACCCAATCCCCATTTGCGAATACATCAAATTCAATACAGCGGAACCCTTCCCGGAACGGGATCCACAGACTCCACCTCCGCCCCGATACCTACGCACCATGGGGCTAGAACATGCATTCATAGCGTGGCGGTCTCCTTCTGATCCACGTATCAAGTTCGCCACGAATCGCATCTCCACTGACCTTCCGCATCATCATTGCACAGTTACATTTACCCAATCCCCTGGGCAAGGGCAACAAAAGCCGGCGGAACCAGAAGACCCTTGGACAGGACCAGACTACATAGTGGACAAGACTATGGAAAACGTCTTGCCCAACTGGGCAGCCCTGGCTATGCTCGAACAATACGAAGAACGGTTGAATACCATACGCAATGAGCAGATCCACTCCAACACAGGGTCGCGTCGTCCAGTTGCTGACCTCGAAGCGTTAGGACGGACCCTTACCTGGACCGCTGACCTTGAAGGCGTTGTTGACGATATCTGCGAAATCTGGCAACGCGAACCAGGTTACGATCTGATCGGAAAACCCGCCTGGCGCAATGATGCCGCACCATCCCATCTCTCCAGCGACCTCAACATGATGGTTAAAGAGAGGTCCCAACGCGTCAAAACTACCCTCCAGCAAGTTCGTCAGGAGATCCTCCACCTTAGAGAAACCATCTCCATTTCGGCCAGTATCCGCTTGCAACGAACCATGAAGTGGCTCGCCATATGTTCAGTGTTGTTGGCAGGCACCGGCATTGCTTTAACCGCGGCTGAAATTGACATACTCGATTTGATCCGCACCGTAGCCGCCGTATTCCTGTAGCCCAGACCGGACTACTGGCTCACCGCCAAAACGGTAAATCGACACTGCCCTCACCACCGAAACAATCAAACAGTGTCGCACCATCGCTATCCACAAAGCCTCGGGCAAGGCCGATTTTTTGGCGGAACGACGAATAACGTTACAATGCACTCGCGCGGAGTCGTCGGAGCAACGCTTATCCGGCAACCGGGAGGTGCCGAACGTAGCCCCGCACCAGCAGGAGATGCACGTTGAGCAAAGCGGAAGTCGAACTCGCCATCATCGCGGCACAGAAACACGTAGCCGAGTTTCAACCCAACCCACCCGGAGGCAGGGTTCAACCGAAGGCCCCCGTGAACAACCACGAAACCAGCACCCGCTACATCGTTATCGACCCCATCTTGCGGGCGTTGGGCTGGGACCTATCCGACCCAGCCGAGTGCATTGTGGAATACGCTGTGGCCCGTCGGGCCCACTACATGGCCACCCGTGTGGACTACGTGCTGAAAGACGCGACCGGCGAACCAGCCATCGTGATTGAAGCCAAGCGCATTGACGTAGTGTCGGATGACGAGCGGGCACTGGACCAAATGGACCGCTACTTGCAGGACATTCCAACCGCCAGGGTAGCCGTCGTAACCAACGGCCAGTATTGGGACATCGCCAAGCGGGAGGGCAACGGTTGGAAAGCAGAGTCCAGATACCCTCTGGGACTGCACTACGAGAAGACCGGCGAGAACGCCCAGCGGCTATGGGACGCTCTATCAAAGGCAGCCGTGGAGCAGGCACGCGCCAAGCGGAGCAACACTTCCGAGCAACCGCCAGCCAGCGCACTCGGTACGGGAGACGCAGGTGAGGCCGGAGCGACCCTGTCTCGCCACCTTGGGTTGCCGGATGAGCGATGCCGACGGTTATACGGCCACATCTCACGCTCGACCCACGGGGTCTCACAGGCCACCTTTGGTGTGCGTCGTAACGCCACCCTTACTCAACTCGTCGCGGGGAAACGCGTATCCACAAAAAACTTCCAATACGAACAGGTGAGGAAATGGCTGTAAAGGACTCCATATTCGGCAGCAGGAGAGAAGAAAGAGGCTTTCGTTCCATTGAACATACGTGGGGCGACGACTATGCAGTCTACCCACAGGTTCCCCTGTCGGGGATACTCGATGCAGATCCCGAATTTGACAAAAAAGAAAGGGACGTTTTCTATAAGACCAGCGTGGACTACGTGCTCTGTTCGAAAGAAGGGCGCCCGATTGTAGCCATTGACTTTGACGGCATGAGAAAGGGATTCGATCGAGATGGAGAATACGTCCAAGGCCAAGGGCCGCCAGACCGAAACCGGGAATGGAAATTTAATTTGAAACTCCGGTCGGCTCAGAAATATGGCTTCCCGTACCACATCGTTTCGTCCCAGGAGTTCAGACACGCGGGGGCAGGAATCGAATTGACGGTTGTGGATGGCATCATTGGTTCAGTCGTTGCCAGTAAATATTTTCTGGAACGCGCGCCATCGTTCTTGGAAGAACACGCCGAAGAAATTGAACGCCAACCGAAGTCGTACCAATCGGAGTTCATCCAAGACCTGCTCACGGGCTTTGAAGTGGATTGCGATGCCGAGCATAGCAAGATCTTTCGCAAGAAGTGCGAGGTGATGACCCAAGTTCATTCCATCACAGGGGCATTCTCCTATCCTCACGGGTATTTCACGTTTGAAGAGCCCGAATGCCCCACCGTTGAATGGCCGCCGTGGACGGATCCAGATGGGTTCCAGCGTCGGTTAGAAGCCTTCCGAAAGGTGGAGGTTTGGGGTTGCACGGTAACTATTTCCGACACTCCGGTAGGAGAGGTATCGGCGACTGCCAGAGTGAGAAACGTCGCACATTCGTTGTCGATTGTGCATGAAATCGGAGAGTTGCTGGCTTGGAGCAAACTACTACGCCGGCTCCGAAAAAGATCGTAACCAGAGTGAACCCGCCCCACGGCCCACAGGACCTCCGTCTGTTTCTAGGCATTTCATGGAAGCCGCCGGGGTGGTGATCTTCCCCGAAAAGCGGGAGTATTCGCCGGTAGAAAAGCAGGTCTAGAGCAAGCGGGTGGCGGGCCAGCAGGGAGCGTGGCGGTGGGGGCAGTCCGGCCCCTGCGGCGTGCTCAGTCGGGACGGCGGGCACAGGGGAGCACCCCACCAGGTGGCTAACTTTTGTTCCGGAGCAGCGGTGCACGGTTCCACCGGCGCGGACCCCTGCCCCCTGCATCGACCGCCATCTCATGGGGCCGCTCAAGTTAGCCCCACGCCCGCAGGGATGCGCCGAACTTCAAGAGGGTTGCGGCGCGGATTACACGTTTGACCCGCGGGTGCTGGAGGTTGACCACATCAACCCGCGTTCGCAGGGCGGAACGGACGCCTAAGAAAACCTGACCCTGCTGTGTCCACCCTGCGACAAGGAAAAGCGCGACCGCTACACGCTCATCGGCTTGCAGCAGGCCAACCGAGCGGCAGGATGGATGAAAAACGAGAACAACTTACGCATGGGACGTGCCGCAGGGCCCACTCGCCGGCCGCGACGACGATGATCGCTTCGTTGGAACTCGCACAGGGTTTAGCGACTGACCCAAAATGGCTTGTCCTGTCCTGAAATGCGTCCCAAAATGCCCATTTTAGGACAAAGCCAGTCTTGGTGATGTTCTCGCTTCTCGTTGCCGATTGTCCGTTGTGATTGAAACCCGCTTGCACATCCACCACTAATTGCGTGGAATAATTGTACTACCTCGTGATACAACCGGGCCCCGGCAACTGTCATCAATTGGGGGCCGATTGGAACGATACGATTCGCGTCCATCGAGGACTTGGCGACGCTGGATCGTAGAGTTATATTCCCGAGCGCCCGGCCTGCCATCGCGATCCCCGTTCTCAACTCCCCTGATGAGGGTCTCGCATAATCTTCCAAAGTCGGTGTGCAAGTTTGTGCACGCGTGTTCACCACTTCTGGCAAGCGGCCAGTGTTTCAGCCAGCGTCCACGGACATGGCGTTGATTGGGCATTTCAACGACATCGAAATCGTGGATGCGACCATCCCGTCGTGATAGGCTTCGGTCCAGGTTGAGCCGATTCGCCACACCGGCCTCTAAACACCCGACGCAGGAATTGACTACGGCTCGCCTGGGATCGCGGAGGACGTTTTGAAAATCTCGCAGTTATTCCTCCGACGAAAAGCGATAGATGCGGATCGCACGATCCATGGGTCGGATGATCCGTCTGAGGCGACTATGGTATTCCCGCAATCGTCGGGGGGGTTCGGAGAGGGAATCCGTAACGCGTCGGTCCTCGCACCTTTTCAGACTCCGATCGAGGTAGGTGGACGCACCAAAACGTTCAACCCCAATTCCGGCGGATGGCTCCCTCCGGGAAGTACGGTCGTGGTGAAAGGCCGAACGATTGAGGGGATGGTGTATCTGGCTCCAAAGGATGGGCACCGTGGCCGACGTCGGATCACGAAACCGGTGATCGACCCGAGCCTGCGCGTCGCTCGTGTGGGCGAGGATTTTTCGGGCGCGAGCATGCCCTATTGGCCAGGATATTCCGAGATCGGCCTCCAAGCCCGGGCAACCTATCTGGATTGGTTGACCAGCGGACGGGCAGATAGCCGATACAGCGTCGGGTACGTGTTTCTCTACTTCTACGGTCTGGAACGCCGGTTCTTCGTCGACCGACCCGATGACGCAGAAAAGAGATTGCTGCTCGCCGAGGTTGAGAGGCTCCTGCTCGTCTATGGCGAACACCGGTCGATCAGCAACTACCTGGGCAATTTCATTGAGGCCGCTGAGGCGATCCTGAACGGGATACAGGAGACCCGTCCGTATTTTGAAAGGCTTGGCTACGACTTGCCCTTGAACCTGCGCATTGCAATCGGACGCATGTGCCAGGAAGGTCGGCCGCTGACCGCAGATTGGCTTCTGAGTTGGTACATCAACAGAGGATTCTTCCGGTTATCCGCACCTGCCAGCCGCGCGTTCCCTGAATTCCGGGCACTGTTCACTCAACTGTTCGACGAACGTTTCCCGGAAGGTCTCCCGATACCCGCAACTAGGGGAAAATTTCGCGCCCGCTACCAGGCGGCGTCTTCGGAGTTTTCGGTCGACCTTAGCGAACGCTTGGGGGTCTGGCCTGACGTTTCGCGCGTAACCGGTCCGATGGATGTAGCAAATGACATTGCTGCCGAGGTTACCGCAGCACTGGAAAAATACAGCCGATTCTTGGGTCGCAACCCCAACGGGAGGGGAACTATAGAAGCACACGGGCTGTTGCCGGCGCGACTCAGACCAGTGTTTCCCTGCGAGGCTCTCGATGATCTGCGTCTCTGGACCGAAGAGGTCATCGGTCGCGGCGGTCTGGTACCGGTTGAAGAGGTCATCGCACTGATGGAAGACTCGCCTCCTGAAAAGGTAACCAAGCGGAGGTTGACCGATGCCGCTGACGCTCTGGCACACCTATCGGTTGGGATGGCGCCCGACCCACGCTACGCCCTCAGGAACCCCAAACGGGGCGAACCCGTCGTGCTCTTTCAGTTGCCCAGCGGAGTGACCGAATTGGAAACGGTGAGCGACCAATACCGTAACATCCTGATTGCGATTGCGATAGGAAGTTTCATCGCCCACGCCGATGGGGCTTTTGCGGGGGCCGAACGCGGTGGGCTGTTGACGATGATTGAAGGAGCAGGGGACCTCTCGAGTTCAGAAGTTGCCCGACTGCGAGCGAATATGGATTGGATGATGAGCGTCCCGCCGGACGTATCGCTGTTTCGCCGGCATCGGAAAGATCTTTCGGATGAGACCGTTCACCAACTGGGCGAATTCGCCCTGGCTCAAGTGGCTTCGGACGGTGTGGTGAGCACGAAAGAGATTGCCGCCCTTGAGAGGCTGTACCAGGCGCTGGGCCTGGAGCGCGATGGGATCTATGTCGCATTGCACGCCCTCTCAGCCAATCACGATCCTGTGACCGTTCTGCGCGCCAACCAGTCTGAGCCGGGGTTTGGGATACCTCCCCGCCCGGACGACCGTTCGGTAGCGTTGGATGCTGAGCGGGTGGCTGCCGTGATGGTCAACACGGAGCGTGTCAGCGCCATTCTGGGCGAGGTCTTCCAAGGGAATGAACCGGAAGACGTGCCGGACGAAGATGATGGTGCGCCCGTCGCCGGCTTCGATGGGTTGGACGCTAAGCACATAGCGTTCATGGAAGAACTCATCCTGCGCTCCCATTGGGAAGAGGCTGAATACCAAACTCTGGCCAGCCAATATGGGCTCATGCCCGTCGGTGCCATTGAGGCGCTGAATGAATGGTCATTGGACAATTTCGACGACCTGCTGATTGAAGAGGGGTTGGGCTATACGATCAACCAGGACGTCAGCGCCGAGATCACTACTGTCGCGAGGTGACAACGATTGACGACTTCACGGATCAGAAACCGAGATCGGGACACCATCATCCAAGCCTTGCGGGCTGGTGTGGTACCCAAGGTTGGCCTCCAGCACATACAGGTCGGTCGCGCCAGAGAAACTGAGGAACTGGTGCGCGATATCGAGCGCATCGGCGATGGGGGGTCGGCCATCCGTTTCATCATCGGCGAATACGGATCCGGCAAGACGTTTTTCTTGAACCTGGTCCGGCTGGTGGCCATGGAAAAGGGCCTGGTGGTGCTGTCCGCGGACATCACGCCCGACCGCAGGCTCCACGCAACAAACAGGCGGGCGCTTTCCCTCTATGCCGAGTTGGCTCGAAATACCTCAACGCGGAGCAGGCCGGATGGTGGCGCCCTGGCATCGGTGGTGGAGCGGTTCGCCACCCAGGCGATCAGCGAAGCGGAAAGGAATGGCAGGCATACCGGGGACGTCATTCGGGACAAGTTGGCTCACTTGCAGGAACTGACGGGCGGGTACGACTTCGCCACCGTTATTGCCCGATATTGGGAAGGGTTTGACGAAGCCGACGAGGACCTCAAGACCGCCGCCCTGAGGTGGCTTCGCGGCGAGTATGCCACCAGGACCGACGCCCGCCGGGACCTCGGTGTGCGCACTATCGTGGATGATGCCGGAATCTACGACCAGTTGAAACTGCTCTCGCTGTTCGTGCAGGGGGCCGGCTATAAGGGCCTGTTGGTTTCTCTCGACGAGATGGTGAACCTGTACAAGATCATCAATTCGCGGGCGCGCCAGGCCAACTACGAGCAGTTGCTTCGGATCCTTAACGATGTCCTGCAGGGCACGGCCCAGAACATAGGGTTCATCATGGGCGGGACGCCCGATTTTCTGATGGACACGCGCCGTGGCCTCTACAGTTACCAGGCTCTTCAGACCCGTTTGGCCGAGAACTCCTTTGCCCGCGACGGGATGGTCGACCTGTCGGGTCCCGTGATACGGCTGGCGAACCTGGTGCCTGAGGACATGTTCGTGCTCTTGGCCAACATCCGCCGGGTCATGCAGGACGACGAGAATGCCGTGCCAGACGAGGCTCTGACCGCTTTCATGGCACATTGCTCCGAGCGGATCGGCGACGCCTACTTCAGAACTCCGCGGAACACGGTGAAGGAATTCGTCAATCTGTTGTCGGTCTTGGAGCAGAATCCGGACACGGAATGGCAGTCGTTGATAGGGTCTATCGAACCCGAGGACGACGTCGACCCTGAGGCTGGCCAGGTTACCGAAGATGGAGAGGATGATGACCTCGCCACATTCAAACTCTAGCCCCTCTTCCGCGTTCGACCTGCTGGCCGAACCCATCCGACGGTGGATTTGGGATAAGCGATGGACTGAACTGCGGGACATCCAAGAGCGCGCAATCCTTGGGCTTCTGGAGGGAGAGCGGGACCTGATCATCGCTGCCCCCACCGCAGGGGGCAAAACGGAAGCGGCGTTCCTCCCCCTGGTATCGTCCGTGCTGACCGATCCCGGCGGCGGGGGATTCGACCTGGTGTACGTGGCTCCCCTCAGAGCACTGATCAACGATCAAACCCGCCGCATGGAAGACCTCTGTGAGCGGGCCGAGTTGCCGGTCTATCCCTGGCACGGAGACATCGACCAAGGCGTGAAGGCCCGGGCCCGCCGAAACCCGAAGGGCCTGCTGCTCATCACCCCGGAGTCTCTCGAAGCGCTTTTCGTGCTCAGGGGTTTGGAAATCCCCACACTGTTCGCGGGCACGCGCACAATCATAGTTGACGAGTTACATGCCTTCCTCGACAACGAGCGAGGCATCCACCTGCGTTCCCTCCTGACCCGGTTGGAACAGGCCGTCCGACGCCGCATCCGGAGAGTGGGATTGTCCGCGACCCTCGCCGAGATGGATACGGTGAAAGAGTATCTCCGGCCGGAGGATCCCCAATCTGTCGATCTGCTGGAGAGCACAGGCGATGGGCAGGATTTGAGGGTCCAAATCCGCGGCTATCGCACCGGCGGTATCGAAACCGTAGCCGCGGACAGTTCAAAACGAGAGGTCGCCAAGCACCTGTTCTCCCGGTTGCGAGGCACGCCCAATCTCGTGTTCGCCGGTTCGCGAGTGAATGTGGAGTGGTACGCCGATGCCCTGCGGGAAATGTCGGAGCGAGTGAATGTGCCGCTGGACTTTTTCCCGCATCACGCCAGCCTTTCGCGAGCCCACCGGCTGGATGTGGAACGCCGTCTCAAAGATAGCAGGACCGCCACCGCGATCTGCACCTCCACGCTGGAACTCGGTATAGATATAGGAGATATCGACTGTGTGGCGCAGATCGGGCCGCCATTCTCCGTATCGTCCCTGCGCCAAAGACTGGGACGTTCGGGACGCCGAGGCCAGCCTGCGGTGCTGCGAATGTATGCCATCGAAAGGGCCACCAATGCCGATTCTCATCCCGTAGACCGCCTGCACCTGGACCTGATCCGGTCAATCGCCATGGTGGAACTATTGGTGGAGCGATGGTACGAGCCGCCCGCTCCGCAGGCACTTCACCTGTCGACCCTAACCCACCAGGTTCTCTCGGTTATCGCTGAGCGCGGCGGGGCCAATGCGCAACAGATTTACGAGACCCTCTGCCGTCGGGGCCCGTTCCGGAAGGTGACCACTGAACAGTTTGTCCGCCTGCTGAGGCAAATGGGTTCGCAGGAAGTTACGCTGATCGAGCAGGCACCGGACGAGACCCTGCTATTGGGGCCGCAGGGCGAGAAATTGGTGGAGCACTACAGTTTCTACGCCGTGTTCCAGACCACCGAGGAATACCGGGTGCTGTCGGGAAGTAATCAAGTAGGTGTGCTGCCGGCCAGCAACATTTTCCTGCCGGAGATGACGATCATCCTCTCCGGCAGGCGTTGGCGAATCACCGCGGTGCATAGCCACGATAAGGTGATAGAAGTCACTCCCGATCCGACCGGCACCCCTCCCCCCTTTGGCGGGAGCCACGGTTTGGTGCACGACCGCGTTGTGGAGGAGATGGGGGCCGTGTTCTGCGGTCAGGCCGTGCCGGTCTATCTTGACCGCACGGCTGCCCGTCTGCTGGAAGACGCCCGATCCGAATATCGTCGCCTGGGACTCGACAGACGTTCCATATGCGAGACCGGAGAACGGGAGAGGTTGGTATCCACCCGGGCGGGAACCGTCAAGACGACCACGCTTTCGCTGAAACTTAAGAGCCTGGGGTTCAAGGTGGTGGATCACGTTGGCTTCCTAGAGGTGGAGGCCCCGTGTTCGGGTAGATACTTAGAGCAGGTCTTGGAAGACATCGCCCAACGGACGCCGGATGAGATGGCTAGCGAACCGCTGACGGGACTCGAAAAGGTCATGTCGGAGAAATTTCACCGTTACCTGAGTGCCGACCTCCTCTATGAGGATGTGTGCAGCAGTCTGGTCGACCTCCGAGCACTCCCGCAGTTGGCAAGCGGTCTTGTTGAGCGAAGTTCGTAAGCGGTCACTGAAAGCATTGGGCCATCCGTCAGCGCCACTCGAGAACCCCGAGCCTGACCGCCGCCGGAACCCTTCCAGACGAGAATCCGCATCGCGTTTGCCGCGCAGGTCGCCTACGCGGCTACGCACCGTAGCGAGAGTCCCTCCCAACTCCTCGGCGATATGCTCGTGTTGCCAGCCCAGAGCGACTAGACGCAGCACGCCCATTTCACGAGGCGTCAGCACCTCTTCCCCGGCCTCAGCACCTGTACCGGCCGCCGCTGACGACGGGACCCAGCCGGGCCCGAGATTAGCGTCAGGGCCTTGACGCCCGCCCAGCAGGTAGACCAGCAGACGACCCAATGAGCCGACCGGCGCCAGCACCACCGGCATGACCTCAACCTGCTTGAGTTCGCCCGACCGACAGCGTATTCCCACAGTTATAGGAGAGGGTACCAGCCCGACCCGTGCAGAACGGAGACATGCGCAGCCCTCGGCGGCGTCCGCGGTAAGCCTTTACCAGTCAAGGCTGCTGGGTCAGTCAGCGCATCTCTTGCCCAGCACCGTTCCGGGCGCGCAGCCCAACAGATCACGGGCTTCCGTGCCTCGATACACGATCGTCCAATCCAAAGTCATGCCGAAGGGAGGCCCCGGGCGGGAGCCCGTCCAAGGCCTCGTATAGCGGTCGAGTGTCCAAAGCGGTCCGCCCAATATAAGAACCGGAAACGCCGCCATCAGACTGCGCTAAGTGCGCCAAAGACCCGCCAAGGACCCGCCACGGCCCCGGCACAGATACCCTGAAAACATCACAATCTGTGCCTATCTGCGCATATCGCCCTTTTGCGCGGCCTTGTCCCGGAATGAACATTTCGGGACGCGTTTGAGGCAACCCCAGAAACTACTATTTCGGGATGAAGCCACTTTTGGGACAATACGGGGTTTTACAGGCAAGACCGGGGCGAAGTGGTGGTTGGTGGATCGTCTGAGGTTCATCCCTGCGTGGGCCGGAGCGAACGATCCGAAATGACAGAATCACTCTCGAAGTTCGGCGCACCCCTGCGGACGTGGGGCTAACTTGAGCGGCCCCATGAGATGCCGGCCGATGCAGGGGGTCAGCGCCGGTGGAATCGTGCATCGCTGCGCCGGAGCAAAGGTGAGCCACCTGGTGGGCCCCCTCCCCTGTGCCCGCCGTCCCGACTGAGCGCGCTGCAGGGGCCGGCCCCCCGCCACGCTCTCCGCTGGCCCGCCACCCGCTTCCTCCCGGCATACTTTTCTACCGGCGCTTACACCGCTTCGTTCGCGTAGGTGAGGTGATCATCTGACGGTCAATGGAGATGCCGGGTCCAGCGTAGCAAAGCCCTGACCGCTAGGGTCATGGCACTCACATTGCACTCCGCTCGTCGGTCGTCGGCGATGCAGTCGCCACGTTCGTTCCGGAACGCCAGGAATCCATCAAAATGTAGACGTGCGCCCTGGCATCAGAGGTACTCCTGATGTTGCGCCGTTGGTGCCGACTTGCGCCCGCGGCTAACCCAAAGTCATAATATTGGTCATATTTCTTGCATTTATGAAACTATCCTGCTATCATCGCTGGGCTATACCAAAAATGAAGAGGTTGATAAATGATCCGGCAGCATATGGAATCGGAAGAAGCCTGGGACATCTTGGAGGCGACGCTACCCTTCTGCGTCGATATTATGTTGGACTACATGGACGCGGTTAACGGCCCTGGAGTAACTGCCATTCGGGGCCCGATGAGCAAACGATCCTTCTGCTCCACCCTCGCCGATTATTTCTACTCCCGAATGGAACAATCGCAACAGCACGGCTCCTTGTTTGAGCGGCGGTCGGACCGGGGCCAGCACTACATCTCTTTCGGGGATAGACTGAACATCCGGATCAAGCAGTTGGACCGGAGGCATCTCTCGTGGAATTTGAACACTCCGCACGCGGTGTTATGGAACCGGCAGGCGACCCTGCCGGGCATGGACCGGGCTCCCCGGCTGGAATTGGGTTACCGCCTTGATCCGCTGATGAACGGATACGACAGCATCCACGTTCTCCTGCGGAATGAAGACGAGGTGGAGTGGCGGGTTCAGATTTACGGCGCCCGCACGGACGTTTACGATATTCAACAGCCGAGTTTGAACGGCATGGGTCCGGGCCGCACCGTGTATCAGTATCGTCCCGTTCCGCTGTCCAAGGGGCGTTTATGACGGCCAGAGAGATTAACCCCGAAATGGTGAGATTGGCCCGCCAGTCCCGCGGGCTGACTCAAACCGCGCTCGCATCGGCCTCCGGTGTGAGCCAGTCCATGATTGCCAAATACGAGGCCGGCGTAAAGGCGGTGTCACCGGGCCATCTCGGCGTCCTGTCCGAAACCCTGGATTACCCCGCCCGGTTTTTCCACCAACCCGTGCGGAGGGCGGGGTCGGGCAGTGAGATTTTCCATCGCAAGCGGGCTCGGATCCCGGCCGGCGTGCTGGACCGCGTCTACGCCGATGCCACCGTGAGGCGCATGGAAATCGAAGCCTTGCGAGAGGCCCTTGAGGGTGTGTTTCACTTCCCGGCATTCCCCTTCTATCCCGTTGAAGAATTCGACTACGACCCTGAGAAAATCGCCCGCACCGTCCGGGCGGCCTGGCAAATGCCCCCCGGTCCGGTGTTCAGCGTCACCAAAACCATCGAGGAAAACGGCGGGATCATCGTCGGGCATCGGTTCGATAACCGGATCGACGGCTTCGGGTGCCGGACCCCCGGTTTGCCACCGGTGTTCCACCTCAACCGGGACCTGCCCCCCGACCGCTGGCGGTGGACACTCGCCCACGAGATCGGCCACATGGTGATGCACAGCGAAGTCAGCAACCCCGACAAGGAGGCCGAGAACCAGGCTAACCGGTTCGCCGGCGAGTTCCTTGCTCCGGCCCACGAAATCGAGCCGCAACTCCGGCGTCTGAGCATGACCAGGCTCGGCCCGCTCAAGATGGAATGGAAAATCTCCATGCAGGCGTTGGTGATGCGGGCTCGGGACCTGGGCGCCATCGACGCCAGGCAGCACAAGTCCCTGATGGTGCAGTTGTCGAAAAACGGTTACCGCACCCGAGAGCCGGTCAATCTGGACCCGCCCGTGGAGCAGCCCACCCTGCTGTTCGCCCTGGTGCAGTATTTCGAGCAGAGCATGGAGTTCTCGCGGGCAGAACTGCTGGCGCTGCTCAACATCGGGGAGACCGATTTCTGGACCTACTACCGGGATCCGGAAGACTTGCTCGGCAACATCCTGGGACCGCCAGCAAACGAAGCGGCCGATGACCCGGTGTCACAACTCGTGGAGCAGTTGCGCCTGTCTGCCGGCGCACCACCAATCCATCACCAGTTGAAATGCGCTCCGGAAGATGTAACCGGAGACCAGAGGCTGCTGGACGCCGTGCATCTTTTGCAGCGCGAGGGGATCTTACCGGAACGACTGGTCGAGGTCAGCGAGGAACGGGTGCGGCGCCGGATTGAGGACAACCAGACGAACGCGCGCCGCAATCGAGAATTGGACCGTCTCTATGGTTCCGACTTTCAACAATAGGGCTGACGTGGTGACTACAGAGCCCCACGGAACGAAGGTGAAATGCGTCCGACAAACGAAGGTAGGTAGTGCTGGTGGTCAAGATTTACAGGTTCAGGTCCGTGAGTGCGGCAGTAACGGGCTTCGCCGAGGTCGCCAAGCAAGAAATCTACTTGGCTAGCCCCGGTGAAATGAACGACCGTAACGAGGTCCGCCTCAATGCTTTATGGCAAGCGGATGACATAGCGTGGGATGGCCTCCTCGATCATTTCGTCCGTTCCAGCGCGATAACACAGAGCAGCACGCCGAACGAGCAAATCGGCGCAGGCGGGATAATAATTCCGGGCTACCACATCTTGACCAACCAGGCGGAAGGGTACGGCAAGGACATCCGGGGTTTGCCAGAAATCCGGGACGCGGTGAGGACTGCTGCCGAAAACCTGTACGGCAACCGTTTCAATACCAACGGAATGGCGAGGGCTCTCGCACCGCTGAACGAACAAATCAAGCAGGCGGTATCCAGTTACCCATTCAACGGGCCCACCATCATACCGATAGTTGACCAGACCGACGAGCGCACCGGACGGACCACTCCGCGGTTCCAATTCCCCAAAACACCGCCGCTGTCGGCTCGGCTCGACCCAAACCCTCCACACACGGACTTGCCGGAAATTTACGCTGCTCGTATGTCCGAACTGAGCACTCGGCCTTGGTACGCGGCATGCTTCTCGAAGACCTACCAAGATCAGTCGATGTGGACGCATTACGCCGAAACGGGCAAGGGCGTTTGCCTGGAATTTGAAACCGACCACCTCGAAATTGAGCACTGTCAGTTGTTGGATGTCGTGTATGCGGACCATCTCCCCGAGGTTGAACTCTTCCCATACGCTGGGGCCATGCTTGTCGAAAGTGAGACCAAGCCCCTGAACGCATTGCCGTCCGATTTCAAATCCTCTGACCAATGGACAAGATGGATTGAGGGTTTCGACAACCGCACCAGGCAAGCGGCCCTCTCCAAGACCAGCGGCTGGGCATACGAACAGGAAGTCAGGATGCTTAAGGTGCATGGGTTAGACGGAGGGCCAGAGATAGTCAGGTACCCGAGCAACGCCCTCACCGGGATAATCTTCGGAGAGGAAACCAGCGATGAAATCAAAAATGCCGTGCGCTTGATCATGCTCATCAAGCACCGGCACTCTCCCCTCGGGAATTTTTCGTTCTACGATGCCGTCACTCAGCCCAACGGCTTGATCCACAAAATGCCCTGCAAGGAGCAACTACCTCGAGATTGAGCCAAGAAACGGTGTCCAACAGAGCCGATCTAAGGCGCCACAGCCACGGCAACGAATTGTCAGATGCCGTGTCGGTATCGGTGGCGTCCACTGCTTCATCAACCCCAATCTTCCTGGTCTCGATTCGCTCAAACTCGCTTTGAGTTCAAGAATCGGCCCACATTGTCGATACCAAACGGAGACCTCAACGATGCCATCATACGAGCATGACCAAATCCGTCAGGCGCTGAATAGACTGAGCCAGCCACCCGATACGGACGACGAATACCGCAGGTGGATTGAGGCACGCGAGTACCTGGAACTCCTATCTCAAAACGCCGTAGCGGGCGAGGTTATATTGTTGTTATCGACCACCGACGTGGTTTCGAACACCCGGGTCTACTCTGCATATGCGAACTGCGTTCTGGTCGACGAGAACGACGTCTCGCCTCCGGACCACGGTGATCTGCTGCACTGGCGATTCCAACCCATGGCCAGCCGTGCCGATTATGCGTATGCGCATGGCAATAGCGGCCCACAGGTGAAGTATATCTTCGACGATAGGCGACCTACCATTTCCCTCGATGCCCAACGCCTGGTCTTTGGCAGGGAAAAACACGGCATCGACGACGATGAACCGATCTACTACGAAATTCTCCAGGAGTTCATCCACGCGGCGAACATCCACTGGCGACAGGACCAACGGGCCTTCTGCCGAATCGACGAGAACGGAAACGTTGAGCATGTCCTGTCGATCACCAATGCCGCCGGCGGAGGCCGCACTACGCTGATCACCTGCCAGCGAGAACCGCTGGAACTGTTCTTGGCCGTGCAGGGGAAAGCACTCGTGCGGTTTTTTGAGTTGATGATAGTCAGGAGCAACGTTTGCACCTCATGGGATGAAGCCGCCCCCGATCGGATGATCCAGTCACCGGACCTGTGTTACAAGCAGCAGGTTCACCCGGATGGACATGGGCGCACCAGAGGTGCGCAAATCCTGCGGTGCCTGACCCCGAAGGGTAACCTGTTCAAGACGGTGATCGACCCCTTTCCCGACCGTACTAAGAGGCAATACGCCAATTTCATCATCGAAGACCGCCGCAACGGAGTAACCGCCACGGTTTCCACCGACCCTCGCGACACCACCAACTATTTTCAGGCTCGCGACAACGACCTTCCCTACGAGGTGTCGGCCGCGTTTTTCCGTCCAGAGGTCCTGTCCAAGTACAAATCAGATCGCGACAAATACACCGTAGACGAGCCGGGTAGAACCATCTTCTGTCGCGGCACTTGGAGCCTCAAATCTTACGGCGTGAACGAAGCGGGCCAAGTTCATGCCTACATCTGCGACCTGCGGGGATTGCCGTACCAGGAACAACTGCACTGGCAAAGCCACAACGAGCCGCCCAAAGGTACCATCTCCAAGCGGGCGCACGAAAACGACATCCTGGGTGAGTGGGCGTCCGAGGAAACGCCATTGGAGAGATTGATATTCAGGATTGAAGATTGGAACCAGTCCGACCGCGATTGGTGGAACAACCCATCCGAGGACGCCTTGCTACGCGTCAATACCCCAATCGCGGCCAACCGAGACGAATGGGCGGAAGCGTTTCTCGAGTTGACCAAAGTGGCGGTTGAACCGTTCCGATTAACTGCGCTTCGTTCGGTGTTGGACGAGCGGGGGATCCACTACGATCAGCAAGACCGCAGTTTGGGGTTGCTGGAAAAACTGCTGGCACCAGCCCGGCGAGCGAACGGGAAACCGATGCGGCTCGCCGGGCTCAGGGAAGCGCAGAGCATTCGAACCAAAGTACATGCGCACAGCAGTGGTAGCGAAGCGGCCGAGTTTTCGCGCTCTGCACTACTGCAACACGGTTCTTACAGAGCGCACTTTGAAAGTGTTTGCGCCTTGATAGCCGACGAATTGGAAGAAATCGCGGTGGTACTGGCATAAATCCGCCGGCTTCACTCAGTCGACGCACCGCTCTGGCGGTTAGGGGGATCATCTGAACTGCTCTAAACGAGCCTTGGAGCCGTCTCTCATCCATATGGTGGCCCGGTGCGCCGAGTGTGGAGATGGTCACAGAGCGTCGGATGGCGCAGGACGAATATCGCTGACGCGGTTACACAGTTTCGACCTCCGCTGCCGCTGCAGACCCACTGGCCTCAAATGACGACAACGGGAATGGCCGCATCCTCTATGCCGAGGCCCGGGCTCACGGCATAGCGTCGGTAAGACGGGGCCACCCGGCCTAACAGTACGTGCGCGACGCGGATGGAGACGGTCTCGTTTGCGAGTAGCAGGAACGGAAGACATAGGCCTACCACGGGAGCGCCATAATGCCGGAAAAAGAACGCCATCAGAATTTGAAAAACGACCTGCTCAAATGGTTGCAAGAAGACACACAACCCCAATTGGGGCATCGTCTAAACGAGGTGGTGTTCCAGTGCAACGATCACATCCACTTCTGGCACGTACCCCCGTGGACAGCGTTCGCGGACGCGGAACGTAGGATGCCTCATCCAGAGGGCGGTTATTTTCAGCCGGACGTGGTGTTGCTCGATTACAGCGGGAACCCGATCGCGGTGCTGGAGGCAAAACACACGAACCGAGCAAACAAGGTCAGTAGTGCCGCGCGTTTGCTGGGCATCCCGTATTTTCGCTTTGACGCCGCGCCGCCGGATGCCACAGCGCATGAGTTGTGGGTGCGTCAAGAAGAAATGCCGTGGTTCGTGGAGGCAGGGAGTTTTCACGCCTCTTGGGAGGGTGAAGTGAGAGACGACGGCCATACCGTTTATTCGCGTCCGATTTCGGTGGCAGGAAACCAGCCTGGGCAAGTCATCATGGGGCGGATAGCGTGGGCCAATGCCTCCAATTTGACCTGCGAAGGAGCCACCTGGTTTCAGGACCAAGAGGACGGATTGGGATGGGCTGACCATTATCGTGATGCACGGGCCGACACAGCACGGGAGATAGGGCAGAACCTTTTGTGGGAAATGGAGACGCGACGGCATAATCCCTACTGGTGGTCGGCCGGCATCGGCGACGTGCAGTTGGCGGGAACCATCGGCATCTACCCATTAAACAGAGAGTTGGAAACGGGGAAGTACCTGCCGTGCGATATCACCAGCCTGCTGTGCAAATGCGGTTATGAGTCGGCAGCAATGCACAAGGCATTGGCTGACCTAAATCAGAGGTGGCGGCCCAAGCCTGGCCAGATGTTCCGTTGACCACGGTTCCCCCTGTACCTCTATCCGGGTCGTTGAGTTTAGGAATCGCTCTCGTTCGGGCCTCTGGAATGGCGCTTTCACCGCCTCACGGCTATAATGCCAACTCGAATGTTTACGAGACAGCCCCGCCATTGTGAGCACACTAACCAAGGCTAAACACGTCGGGGGCCATGGCCGACCACGGAAGCATGACGGAAAAGGAGGTCGATCCCGGAGGGCTTGAACATGACCCCTAGCCCAAACCAACAGCGGCGTTTGCTGGGTTTGCTCGATCGACTGGCCCGGTTAAAACACGGCGACCCAACGGTTGCGCAAGAGCGCAACGAGCGACGAACAAGTTTCGACTTTTCAGGGTTCGACGGGCCGGAGCACCGAGATATCGTCGTCCTATACAACTCAGGGTACATTGCCAGCCCCCATTTCATGGGTGGCAACCCGGTCAACAGTTGGTCTTCCGAAGGCATCTACGCATACGAGATTACCGACGACGGCTTGGAGTATCTTCAAACCAATCAGCACCTGCTTAGCGGAGAGGAAAACCCCGGCCCAATCGAACGCCCTACTGCGACAAGCGTATCCGTCGCCAACCGGGACTTGCTTAGTGGCGAGGAAAACCCGGACCCAATCGAACGCACAACTGCGACGAGAGTATTCATCATCCACGGTACTGACCCGAACGGTTACGTCCCCCAGGTGGAGGACGTGTGTCGTAAGTTCAGTCTCGACCCCATCAGGATGATGGAGCAACCCAACCGCGGCATGGGCTTGCCCGACAAACTCCGGGAGAACATGGGTGGCTCCGACTACTACGTTGCAGTCCTGACACACGACGAAACCACTACCGACGGACAGCAACGGGCTCGGCAGAACGCAATCGCCGAAACGCTCATCGCTAACCAGAATTGGCCGGGCCGTTTGGCGATCCTGCGGGAGGACCGGGTCGAGATACCCAGCAACCTCCAGGGATTGGCATACATCCAATTGGAAGGCCAGTGGTCAATGCGACTATTGCAGGAATTCAGGGCGGCTGGCCTTATCTAACTACATGAGCGGAGATACCACTTGGAGCGAGACCACACCCACCGGATCGGCGGCGGCAACATCGTAATCGGCAAGCCCAGCACGGACGGCAAATCGGCGATGGGCGATGTTGTCAGCGTCGGTGGCCACGTCGGTCGGGTCGTGGACAACGACCCATGGGGCGGAACTCGGTGGTCCAGCCCGCCGGGTGAATCGGAAATCGGTTTCAAATCGTCCCAAGAGGATGTCGCCATCCAAGTTGTCCAAGACAGGGCTGGAGGGCCGAGGTTGTCTTTGTACAGGGTCGACGCAACTTCCTCGGACAGGAGGCCCCGGACCTTCTACGTGGTGGCAAGATCATCCGGTGAAGCCATCGGCGACGTGGTCCAAGGAATAAACGAAATAGCCGCGAGGCGGCGACAGTCGGCGGGGTTGGACACCCGGGGGCTAGTGGTTACGGAATTACCCAGTCACTTCCCCTTAGAGGTATCTTATGGTCGCTTGGAGCCGATGTCGCTTGCGAGCGAACCATTTAATTGAACCGCATCCGCCGGTACAGCCCTCGGTTGTCTGGCCTGCCGATGAATCTGACGTTATCGGTCATATAGGCATCGCTCCGATTCACTGTTGAGGTTCTGCGAGGAGCCACTCGGGACCATACCAAGTTTCCTCTGGTCTTCGCCGAGAACGTCAACTACGGCTTCCGGCGCAACGTGCGGGGCCTGAAGCCCATTGGGGTGGCCCGTCGCAGTAGTGTTCGGTTGGCCTCGTGGACGATGTTTCTGCTAACCGCGTGGGGACGACCTTGGCCCGAGCCATGGTGGGACGTCCTGGTCAGTTCCGACAGCGTCGCTGTAATCCGGCTGGGGTTGCGGTCGCGGCCGTTGGCTATGCCGCCCTGTGGCTGTTTTGGATAAATCCGTCGTGGGTCAAGGATGCAGCCGACGCCTATGCAAAGCGGCTCATGGAATCCGTCCGAACCTTGGGCAATGGCTGATCCGACTTAATCGGGAGCAAGAGGCGAGATGGTGAATTGTCTGCAGGATGCCCGGATTGGACTGCTTTGCCGTCTCTGTATAATTGCCCGCACTCAGAATCGTAGGAGAAAAGGCACCATAAATGCGCAACTTCCTGATAGTTTCCTCGTTGATCATCTTCGCGACGCTACTGGCCTGCTCAGCCCCGGCGCCGGAAATCACTGCTCCTACGCTTCGGGTACCAATCGGCGAACCCATATCAGAACCGACGGAACAGCCGACCATTGCTCCCACGGCCGACGCGGCAGTAGCGGCGCCCAACGCCGTTGCCTCGACCGAAGAACCCACATCGGAACCCACAGAACAGCCCACCATGGCTCCCACCTCTACGGTGGAAGTAGCGATGCCCACGGTTGGTTCGCCAACCGAAGAACCGACGGAACAGCCGACAATTGCTCCCACTACCGTGCTGGCGCCGACCCCTACCGAGACCATGGTGCAAGCCGGACCAACCTGGCGCGGGGTCGCCGTCGCATCCGAACACAGATGCTCTCCCTACGACTCGGACGACTATCCCTATCCGGCGTCAGTTGAACCGAAGATCGTCGCCGCCCAGGGCGGCATCTACGGCCCGTACACCGGCACGTGGTTCGAAAACATCAAGGAGACGGACATCGAGCATATCGTCGCTCGGTCCGAGGCCCATGACTCAGGACTTTGCGCGGCCAGTCCCGCAACCAAAGCACGGTTCGCATCCGATCTCCTGAACCTCACGCTGGCGTCCCCCAGCGTGAACCGCCACCAGAAGGTAGCCAACGACGCCTCCGAGTGGCTCCCCGACCTCAATCGGTGCTGGTATGTGGCTCGCACCATCCAGGTCCGGCAGGCATACGACCTGACTATTGACCGAGCCGAGGCGGATGCGATCGATAAGGTCCTGGCCAACTGCGGCTCGACGGAGATGGTCGTATTGGCACCGGAACAGCGCGTCGTGGCTCCGACACCGACCAATGCACCCGCAGGTGCGGACGCACTAGCCTTGTACGACGACAACGGGAATGGTCGCATCACCTGCGCCGAGGCGAGGGCTCACGGCATAGCGCCGGTTAGACGAGGGCATCCGGCTTACCCGTACATGCGCGACGCCGACGGGGATGGAATAGTGTGCGAATAGAACAGGAATTGGACCGGCTTACTCCAAAACCAGATCGGGAATCACGACCTCCCAGTTCTCGCTGAGGAGGTTTCGTTGGAAACCCGGATCGGAGCGTTCTTTATCCCAAGAGACGATGGCTCGAACGGTTGCGGAGGCCTCGCGCACTCCATTGGGTAGTCTGTTCATACCCGCGTTGGAGAGTTGTCCCACGACCGTCCCGTGATCATCCAACAGGTCCCAACGACTGTTTTCCATCCGTACCAGCAACGGATCCCCGGCGTTGAGATTGCCGATGGACCGGTGCACCGGATCGGTTGGCTCCCTGATGCCAGCGAAACCCAAGAACACGTCTCTCAAACTGAGACTGCGATATTGCCGCCGGAGTTCCGGTCGGTGAGCGAGGACTGCCTCAGTCGCACGGCGTTGCAGCACCGCCGGCAATCTTCTCAAAGGGTCCTGAGGCGGACAGGTTCCCGACATGCGGGCCAGGGTCAGCGTACGCTTGGCTCGGGTCATCGCCACGTAGTAGAGCCGGCGCTCCTCGTCGGCTTTCTCAGCGCCGCCCGGGCCGTTCCAAGAACCATCCAACACCACCACATGGTCGAACTCCAGGCCCTTGGCGCCGTGGGCAGTCACCAGCAACAGACCCCTTTGCTGCTTACGAACGCTCTGCCCCCATTCTGCCAGCCATTCGACCAAATGGTCGACCGAGGTCTCGCGTCCGCCGGTTTCTTCCATGTACTCGGCGACTGCTTCCCGGAGCAGGTCGATCCAGGGGCCCGCGGGTTGGTCATTGATCCAACCCGTCAATTCATTTCCATGCACCCGTCCATTCTCGCGACCGTCCAGCCAACCACGCAGTCGGTGGGTCTCCCGCAAAAACCAGAAGCCGGTGAACTCCTCGCCAGCCCACTGAACGGGTATTCGTTCCAACTCGCATAGGGCACGAACCGGCTCCAAATACCTCCAGGCCCGGGCGATAACCGCGCACCTGGACCAATCCCAGTTCGCGTCGCAACCGGATAGACGCCGAAGTTCTGCCACCACTGCCTGGGCCTGCGTGATGGGATTCCGGCCGACCGGTAGGGTCTGCACCCGACCTTGAGCCGTTGGGTCCAGGAGGGTCCAATCGCCGCCCGGCGGGTCTCGCCGGCGAGCACGGTCGACGACTATGGGATGCTCCCGCTTCATCCGGTCCCGGGCCGGTTCGATAACGGCGTTCGCCGCCGTAATGATATGGGCAGTGGAGCGGTAGTTGTCGGTGAGGTAAAGGGCTCTAGCCTGGTAACCCTCCTCGAAACTTCGAATGAACTCCGTGGAAGACCCGTTCCAGGCGTATATGTTCTGGTCGTCGTCGCCCACCGCGAACAGACTGAGTTTGTCGTCATCGTCATTCAGGGTCCGGCCGGCCAATGCCGAGATCAGACCGTATTCGTCCACGCCAATATCCTGGTACTCGTCCACCAGGATCCACCGAAAGCCGGCCAGCAGTCGCTCCCGGTTTTCGTCGACTTCGCCGGAAGGCAGACCCGATCCGTTCAATTGAGCCGTGGCATCCTTGAGCACCTTCTTGAAATCCGCTTGTTCCAACTGGTTGGCACGCCCCGCGAAACTGTCTCCCGTGAGGCGCATCGCCATCGCGTGGCAGGTCATTACCGTCACGCCACGGGCGTCATCGCCAATCAATTCAGCCAGCCGGCGGCGTATCTCCACCGCCGCGTGCCGGTTGTAGGCCAGCGCCAGTATCCCCTTCGGGTTCTCCCTCCTGACTCGCACCAGGTAGGCAATGCGGTGGACCAGAACCCGTGTCTTGCCCGAACCGGGACCGGCAAGTATGAGGACATTGGTCTTTTCCCGGTCGTCGGTCACGATCTCCCGTTGTTCCCGATTATTCAGGCTTCCGACAATGGAATCCCAAGATTCGGACGTGGTGGGTACTGACAGTTCCCGGTTTTTACCGGGCATCCAACGGCGCAGGAAATCGTCGGCGGACATGCTGAAGTAGTCCATGGCAAGTTGCAGGGCGGCAGCGGTGGAGCGCAGCCCCTGCTCCGCGTACTCGGCCATGACGTGCACCTGGCATACCTGTTCGTCGTAATGCAACTTCAGTTGGGAGAAGTTCTGGTGAGTGAAATTTCTACGGCCTGGAGCCAGGCGGATGGTCATTGCCGGGCGTAGCACTGACAGGCCGCGATGCAACCGGATAATCTCCTGCTCGTGCATCCACAGCAGGGCTCGCTGCGTCAGTCGAGCCGGGTTCCTGCCAGGTCCCCCCAGTTCGGGAACCGACCTGACGAGATCAACCAAATCCCCCATCGTGGTCTCGGCCAACAGGTCGGTGCCACTCTGCTCCTTGGGTACGGTGGAGAGCAGGTGGCTCAGTATCGCGCCGGCGCCCTTCCGGCGGAGTTGCGCAAGCAAGACCAGATCACTCCACGACCGCTGCAGGGTCATTCTCAATGTTTCCCGGTCCCCGGCTCTCACATTCAGGCTGCCCTCGCCACCACCCTGACCGCGACCGTCCGCAGCAATGCTCCGCACGATGCGGCGGAGCCCCTCCGGTGTTGCGTGATCGCAACCTTCCTTACTCAATTCCTTGGCGGCATGCCGAAGTTGCAGACTGTGGGTTTCGTTCTCCTGCATGTCCGGCGCTTTCACGCTCATCAGGGCCACGAGCGCTTCTTCCAGTTCCACCGCTTGACCGAGGCGCTGTCGCGAATCGTTTTCGACGCCACGGTGGACGAATGCGGTCAGCCTGGTGTCGTTGCTCACAATGCCCAATTGCACCAACTGTTCCAGCGTGTCGGTCACGTCCTCGGAGGTCAGGTCGGATGCCGCCATCAACTCGTCGGTGAATATCCCTTCGTCGGGATCCGCCTCCATGAGTCGCCGGCAGATGGTCAGGATCCTTCGCTTACGGTCCGGGGGCAGACGATACCGGTCCAACCGCTGGTGGACTTCTTGCAAGGTCTCCGCTCTCAGGGATGAGGGGAATACCTGGACCTTGTTCTGCACCCTATCCAGCAAATTTGTCTCTTCCAGCCAGCCCACGGCAGAGCGCACCCGCGTGTTGTCGGTCGACGAGTCCCGCTCGAAATCGTCGTCCTCATCGGCACGCAGGATCTCGCCCACCGTGGCCACTACCTCCCCGCCGAAGTGGTTCTTTTCGTTCAACCGCCGGAGCGCCTTCAGCACGCCGTTGATTTCATCTCTTTTGAGTTGAGCACGCGTCGCGAAGCCGAACTGCCGCTCCACATCCTCCTCCGAATAGAGCAGCACGCACTTGGCCCGCGACTGGTCTCGCCCGGCTCGCCCGGCCTCCTGCAGATAGTTCTCCAAGGAACCGGGAATGTCGGCGTGCACCACCAGCCGCACATTGGACTTGTCGATGCCCATGCCGAACGCGTTGGTGGCGGCAATGGCCCTCAGTTCGCCGTCGATGAACTTCTGTTGGGTGTCCTTCTTTTGCTCCGGCTTGAGACCGGCGTGGAAAAAGCCAGACCGTATCCCTTGTTGGCCCAGAAAATCGGCGACCTGTTCGGCGTGCCGTCGAGTGGCGCAGTAGATGATGGCGCCGCCTTCCACGTTTTCCGGGAGGTCGGCATCGAGTATCCGGAGAATGTCGTCCAGTTTGGTCGCCTCCGTGGTCGGAGCCACCACGAACGACAGGTTGGTGCGCCGGGCGCCGCCGTCCATGACCCGCAACTCTATCCCGAGTTCTTTCTTGAAATACTCGGTGATTTCGTCCTTGACGCTGGGTTTGGCGGTGGCGGTCAGGCAGAGCACCGTGGGAGGTACGGACCCGTGCCTCTGCTTCATGTACCTGGCGATGTAGCGGTAGTCGGGCCGGAAATCGTGCCCCCACCTGGAGAGGCAGTGGGCTTCATCCATGACCCACAGACCGATCTCGCGCTGTTCTATTGCCCTGGTCACCGAAGTGCTGCGCAGTTGTTCGGGCGATATGAGCAGTATCGCCGCTTCTCCCAGCCGGACCTCCTCCAGAGCATCCGCCCGCTCGGGCATCGAGAGCAGACCGTTGACGGTGACGCAGGAGTCTATGTCGTGCGCTTCCAAGCCTGCCACCTGGTCGGTCATCAGCGCGACCAACGGCGAGATCACAACCGTGAGCGCCCCCGTGTTGCGGTAGCGGGACAGGGCCGGCAGTTGATAGCAGATGGACTTTCCCGTTCCCGTCGGGAGCACGCCCATGACGTGCCCTCCGTCCAGGACCGCCTCCACTATTGACCGCTGTAGTGGCCGACCGTCCACTCCCTTGGGCTGGGGACGGAAATCTTCAAATCCGAACCACCGCCGGAGTTCCTGTCGAGCATCGTGGTACGTGCCACACCATCCGCAGTCCGGTTCGCCGCACGAAACATCGCGCAACCTGCGGAGCAGCGGGTAGGTTCCTTCGAACTGATGCGACACCCACGGCGCCATGACGGACGTTCCGCCGGCCACCGAGAGCCAGGCGAGGATGTACGCCATTTCCCACCCGTGGGACGCGGCATTTTGGAGCAAGTCTTGGGCCTGGATGCTGCACGACGCACCGTCGAGTCGCGTTTCAATCGCCTGCAATGCTTCGTGGTCGGAAGGTCGCGGGGACCGTCTCAGTTGGGAGAAAACCCGGTCGAAACCCGGACCGCCGTCCACAGTGGTCAGCCAGTGCCACGCCGTCAACAATTCCGGCGCAGTCCTTCGAAACGCATCCTGCTGGTCGGCGAAGAGGCTCAACACCAGGCGTGAATCGAGTTCGGGATCGTTGCGTCTCTGCCGTTGGATCTGTCCTTCCTTATAGTGCTTGACCAGATGGTGATAGGGCTGACGGGGAAACGCCAGCGGGTTGAGCATGAGCGTATCCACCGCCGGCATGGTCAGGAGGTTGAGTTTCGGATTGACCTTTTGCAGATGCTTGAGGTCAAAACGGATGATGTTGTGACCCAGCAGGAAATCCGCTCCCACCGCCAGTTCGTCCAATTCCCGCAGCGCATCCGGTAAGTTGGCAAATGGTTCCTTCCTGATCCGGCTTCGACCGGTGTCGGCCCTTACACCAGCAAATGACTTTATCCGTTTGTCATCCTTGTCTATCTCCAGATCGAACGACAAGCATCGCCACAAGGCATCGTCGCTCATTTCAGGGCCTGCGCTTGATGCTGGTCCGAGCGTGTCGTCCATCATTGACCTCCGAGCGATTGTAGCAGGGAAGACCGGGGCGCCGGAACCGGGCAAATTTGTAGAACAGGGGAGCCGAAACCATTTTTGGCACGAGTTGGGCCGTACAGAGACGGTATGGACCTCGTGTGCGGTGATTCAATGAACGATCTCATCGTGAGTGGCCACCGGGTGGGCGGAAGGTCTGGCGGTGTTTGATATGAGCGGACCCCTGCCACCAATGTTTGCACCGTGTGATGCCAGTCCGAACCGTCCTTCCCCTTCGGAAGGCACCCGACCCTGCGAATGTCCGTCAGCAAAAACGCCAGCAAGGTCCCACCGCGTTTAGGATGGAATCTTAAGTGGTGGCGGAACCACCGAGGCCGTTGATAGACTGTACCTACGCTTGGGCATGTTCAAATCATTATAAAAAGGAGACGGAATGGCTAACGAACACAATCACTTTGACCAGGAGTTCCCGCCGCCTCACGACCTGTACATGGTGTACCACCCCCGGGGCAGCGATGTCGTCATCGAGGCATACGGACGCACGGACCCGTCGGGAGGTATCTGGGTTCTTCAGGGGTCGAAGTTCGCCGCCGAGGAAAAACCCTCCTGTCCACGTTCGGCGAGGGATACCCGCGACCGGTTGTGGGCTGAAGAAAAACTGATCTATCGCGACGGCGACCGGGTACTAAATAAGCCCGTGTACTTCGAGTTCCTGTCTGGTGCGGCCTGCGCCGTGGCGGGATGCGCCGTGAGCGGCCACAAATATTGGCGGCACGTTGAGCCCGGCACGCTCGCTGCGTGACCGGACCGCGATAGTCTAATCTTTGTCTATCCTAGAGACGTAGGCCATAGAACGACCCACTCTGCATTACCATAACGGACCGGCCCCGACCAATCCCAGGCCCGTCGGGGACCGGTCCTTTTTTCGCTCCGGCCCAAATATGTGCTTTCACCGCCCATCGATGCACGGCAAAGGGCCTGATGGTCGCAGTTAGCAGACGCCCCATAAGGGACATTTTGGGACAACGGGCCAAATTTTAGGACAGGAACGAGTTTTAGGGCAAAGCCTGTCTTGGGGACGAATTTGGGACAAAGCGGGCACATCCCTGTGGGCGTGGGGCTTACCTGCCGCACTTCGGTATTTCCGACAGCCGGGGCGCATCCATACGGGCGAGGGGCCTACCCTTGTAGGCCAAACAATCAACCATCAACGATATTGCTATCCAAGCAAAAGACCCGCGTCCTACCTACACCAAGGTGAGGAAGAGAGAAGAACGGCGTGACCTCGCCGTTCTTCTCTCTTCCTTAACGGGCCGGCGGTGCCCATGGCCAAGACGTTCACTCCACATTTTGGCACGCCTCGTGGAACGCCACCATGGTGATGCCTTCGGGGGTGCTCATGACGGCTTCCTGAGCCCACCGAAACAGTCCTCCGTTCGCCGGGTGCCATTCTTCCCATGCGAACCCGCTTCTTCTGCCAGTTGGCGTGCGGTCGCCTCGCCGGGCGTCATCGGAGAGCCTGTGACGATGATGTCGATGGATTGAACTTCGCTTTTAGGCTTCGGTTTTGTCGTGGTCATATCTGGTATTGCTCCTTACGCGGTGCTAATCGATCAGTCGCAGGCACTCGCGTGTCCTATCCCGATATTGGGATCCTACCAGGGCACCGCGCCAGACCAAGTTGCGGCGTCTACTCGTAACGTTCCCAGCGTTCGATCGCTCTCGGACGCACGTCAAATCGTCCACACTCGACGTTCAAGTAGCATGAACGTGTGATGTTGACTGGTCGATGCACAACCTGTGTCAAGATGTGGTGAGGCGGAGCCCTAAATGTATTTCCCTTATACGTATATGGCATTACTGTGCAGTAAAACTAACAGGCATTTTTCCACCACCTTGATTGACGCAATGCCAATGAGTTGGGAGTGAACACCGGTCAACATCGCCTCAAAGGAGGGATGATGTTAACCAATCAAATAGCAAGCAAATACCCACTTCTGAGCGAGGAACAGGCCCACGTAGTGGGCCACGTACACGGACCCTTGCTCGTGCTCGCAGGGCCCGGGGCCGGCAAAACCACGACGTTGGTGCTCAGAGCAGCCAACCTGGTCGTGGGCGGGCACGCCAAGCCGTGTGAGGTGATCCTATGTACCTTCACGCAGAAAGCGGCCGCCGAGTTGAAAGAGCGGTTTGATCGCCTGCGGGCTGAGATCGGATGCCGTGAAGACCTATCCGAGGTCGTAATCGGCACCATCCACAGCATTTGCGCCCGCATATTGAAGGAAGGTAATCGTCAGTTACCCCCCGGGCCGGACCTACTGATCCTGGACAGTCTCCAGCAAACGGCCTTCATCCAGAGCCGGCTCAACGAGATCGCCAGTCCCCGGCAGGTGCATAGGTTTTCCCGCCGCTGGGGTCCGGGTGGCGTGGCCAACGGACTAGCCAACAGTTTCAACACGGTCTCCGAGGGGATCATAGACCCGGAGTCGCTGGTTGCGTCGGAAAACGCGCTGCACGAAGCAATTGGCGAGTGCTACATCCATTACACGGAATCGCTCCACCGCGAGCGGATGGTGGACTTTAGTTACCTGCAACGATGGGCCATGGATAGGCTCCGGCGCGAGGGCGAAGACCTACCGCTGTCTCGCGACCTGAAATACTTGATGGTGGACGAGTACCAGGACACCAACCCCGTGCAGGAACAACTGGTTTTGGAGTTGGCCCGCCCAACCGGGAACGTGGCGGTGGTGGGAGACGACGATCAGGCGATCTACGGGTTCCGCGGCGCGACGGTTCGGAACCTGTTGGAGTTCCCGAATCGCTTTCCCGATTGCGAGGTCCGGTTATTGACCGCCAACTACAGGTCTGAATCACAGATCGTATCGGCGTGCGACCTCTGGATGAGAGAGGAGGCCGGCAAAGCCTCTGACGGGCTGCGTCGCGAAAAGCCGCTTTCTTCCGGGGTGCCCGAAAAGAAAGTCGCTTTTCCGAGCATACTTCGGATCCAGGGCAATGACCCGAATGATGAAGCCCGTAAGGTGGCCCGGATGGTCGCTTGTCTCAAGAATTCGGGTGTGATAGAGAGGTACGATCAAGTGGCCGTGCTGCTCAATAGTGTACAGGAAAGGGTTAGCGCTCCCTACGTTTCCGCCCTGCAAGAGAGCGAAATCCCCGTGCAGTTGCGAGGGGAGCGCACGTTCTTCCGGTACCGGGAGGTCAAGGACCTGGTAGCGTGTTTTGCGCTCATCCTGGGCTGGTCGTCGGGCGGCATGACAGGCTCCCCGAAGATGGACCGTTACGTGGTTGATGCCATCGACGATCTCTTGGACCGGACCCCTGTTGACTCGGAGTTGCGCCGTGCGCTCCGTCGGTGGGGGAGGGAACTGGCGGACCTGTCCTCTAGAGAGGAGGACCTGAACCGAACTTTGCTGGACTATCTCTACGTCCTGCTTGCTCTGGAACCTTTTTTGGGGCTCGCAGGCAAGGCCCGTTCGATGGTCAACCTGGCCACCTGGTCGCGGTTGCTTGCCACGTTCCAGACCATCTACGGCTATGAGCAGATCTGCGCCGGACAGGTGGACGCCATGAGGAGGGACTTCATGACTGGGTTCCTGCCGTTGGCGTTTAACGACGGTGTGGCGTCGGACGCGGTCTCAACAGAGGACGGCGTACAGATTATGACGGTGCACGGGTCGAAAGGACTGGAGTTTCCGGTGGTGATCGCCGGTGGCTTGACCTTCGGTGCACGGGACCATCAGCGGTGCAACGAAATGGCTCGATACGCGCCAGATTGGGACCCGGGGCGCGATAGTTCGTACGCACGCCTCGACGGTGCCCGTCACCACTATGTGGCGTTCACCAGGGCAAAGAACTTGTTGGTCATGGCGTCGAGCACACCGCCGGCGCCGGATGCTCCTTCCATCTGGACGGATGCCGCAGATTGGAACGATGAAAGCAAGAACCTGATGGCCGTCCAGAGGTTCCCCGCGGCAGATGAGCGGCCGGCGACGGAGACTTACAGCGTAACCGGGGACATTCTCATTTACGATGAGTGCCCACGTCGCTACGAGTATTTCGGGCATTACGGGTTCGCTAGACGACAGACGGACGGGGTACGGTTCGGCCTTTTTGTCCACGGTTGCATGGAACAGGTCGCCCAGATGTTGGCTGACGGGGCAGACCCGGGCGAAGTCATCCGGGAGTTCCAGCGGGTGGTTGATGAGGGGGCGCTGTTGGACGACCAATCCATTCTGGAAGTGCAACGGCAGGTGGATGGGTTCCTCGATCACGTAAGGATGGCGCGGATGGTGGTGTTGGACACCGAGGCCGAGATGGCCTTCCGAGGCCATGGCTGGGAGGTGAAGGGCCGGGCCGACCTGCTTGTTGAGGCAGGAAGCGGGCTAGCGGTGCTGGACTTCAAGAGCGGTGAAGGGTTTGGTGCAAACCCAGAGATTTCGGACCGTTACCGTAAGCAGTTGGCCCTATACGGGTTTATGGCGCAGCAATCGCTTGGTCGTAAGGTCGAGGGCTTGGGGGTGTACTGGTTGGGGCCGAACTCCGGCCAGGATATGCTAATGGCGGTGGCGGACCCGACCTGTGCGGTCAATGATGCGGGGAACATGCTGTTGGGCACGGTGGAGCGGATCAGGAAACACGACTTCACGGTGGCGGATATTCCGCCCTGTAAAATTTGTCGGCGGTGCGAGTTGCTGACTATCTGCAAACGGGATGGGAGCACCAGACCGGTCGCCAATTGTTGAGCGATGTCTGGAGTTTCAGTAAGTCGATCCTGCCACGCCGCAATCGTTGCCATATGGGAACGAAACAGGCCATCGCCGTCGAGTGGCTGCGTCAAATTTGATGTCCGCCCGATTGCGTCCGTATCTGCGCGAGTGAGGGGAGGTTTTCGCCGAGCACGAAACTCCGTCCGTTGCTGCTTACTCTGTAGTATCCGTCCCGATCCGGCACCCGTTCCAGCCACCGAAAACGGGTTCGGGAAGCGTTGCGCAAGGTTGACCGAAAATGTGCCGGGATGCTCCAACCGGCCATGCGAAATAGCATGGATAACTGGTATTGGTTAACGCTACAAATGTGGAGGTAGAGGCGGGCGGCTTCGGCTGCCACCACCGCCTTCCGCATGTCGCCGAGAGGATTGAACCGGTGACAAAACGCGATGAAATCCTGTTCGCTGGCACTGGCGTCTCGGATGGGGGTTTCACTTGCGGTGGTACCGATCGATGTACCGCTTTCTTCGGTCGGTTCCGGTGGTTGTTGCGTTGATGCTGTGGGCACTGGGGCCGGCACCGCTTCAGTTGGCGTGCGTGGAACTACGGAGGCGGGACCAGGTTGCGATCCAGTCTGTGGAGCGGCAGGGACCTCTGAAAGTTGAGGAATTAGGTCTCGAAGCACTCCACGTAACGGCTCAGGGTCTTCGACTTCGATGTAGACCTGGACCCCCAGCGACGAGGTCACAATCACTTTGTTCATTCGCTGCCTCCCGATTTGATTGTGTCGCCACGCATTGAACACTAGCCGTCGTTGGACAGTTGACGTGCGTCAAGTCATAGCCGCTGAACCAGTTCACATTTGGTGCTCCGACCTCCTGCAGCGGTTCTCACCGGTTACGTCCCGTCAATAGGTGCAATTGGCGTCACCCTTGGTGATGTTGTTTAGGCAGCAGGACCCAACGTCTTGGGGGCTGGCAGATCCTGGGAGTTGGTGTCGTTGCTGATGGCGAGGTAACGTCGGCCTTCGGCCCACTCGTAGTGTTGCTCGGTCAGCGCTGCACCACCCAAAGTCGGGTTGCCGCCTGGGCGTCCGCCAATTCGATGCAAACCTTGGCCCGGAGCGGCAAGATCAGGATGATTTTGTTCATCTTGCCGGCCCCAGTCTGTATCGTCTTGCAGGCTACACGGGCGTTTTACGTTGACGATTTACAGACCACGGCCACCGCGCAAACAAGGAATAAGGAGCCAATGACGATCCTGTTTCCACCCGGCGTGCCTTTTTCAGCGGATATTGGGTAGGGGTGCGGCGCCCGCAGAAACTTGCGCGAAGTTAGCATCGACATCCCCGTAAAGCAAGTCGCACGGTACGAAGGAAACAGACAGCGAACATACCTTCACCCGGCACGAGGTCCATGACAGCAGCCTTGATTCGGCAAGCCCCGAAACCAATGGCGCTCTCCGAAACCCGCGCTGGCGTGCCCCGACAAACACCGCGACCGAAGGCGGCCAACGGCTCAGAAGCGAGGCTCCCTGACTTCTCGTTCCTTGGCAACACGCAGAAACAAGAGGGGCATGTCAATCGGCAATACCGGCCGGGCGTCACTCGACTGATTCCGGCTCACTTCGCTCGCTGGATGCTCAAGTGGTTGGCGATTTGGTGGCTACGGCGGGGGCGAACCACATTCCGCTAACGTCGTGATGACCCAATGCGCCAATCCAAGGGGTACGCAAATGTGCCCCTTTTGCACACCGCCTTCCCGAGACGGGCACTTGTGAACACACCATGCTCGGGCAGCGGAGTGATGTCAACCTCGCGACACCACTTAAGGAGATTTCGTGCCTGCGGGTGGGCACACCAAATCCGGTACCACTGTAGATTCAAGGCCGTCCTGTAGCGCGAATTGGCAGGCGGTTTTTCCACCATGGTTTTTGGCATCCTTACTCGCTCCCCGGGCCAGCATTGCCTCGGCGACCGGAATGTATTCGGGAACTCCCGCCGCCAAAATCACCACCCGGTGCAGTGGCGTGTTTCCGTCATTGTCCGTGGCATCCAGGTCTGCTCCGTACTCCACCAACAATGTCATGATTGCGGGAAATAGCGAACCGGGCACGTGTCCAGGTGGAGCAGAATAGCCGGAGCCCAGCCCTGCAGTCCCACTGGCCACGTCGGCGGCAAAAAACAAAGGCGTCGCGCCATACGAGGTCTTGGCTTCGACATCCGCGCCTCGGTCCATGAACATTTTAACCACGTCCAACCGCTCCAGGCCGATAGCCCAGTGCAGAGGCGTCAACCCCGCGCCATCAACCCTCGCCAGTTCCACTGGGCTGCCACGGTCCAGAATCGACTCAATAACCGCTGAATTTGGATTATTTGCCACCGCCATAGCCAAAGGAGACGGACTATCTGGATCATCCAAACTGCCGCTATTTGCTCCTTGATCCCGTAGCCACTCGGTTACCGCAGGGTGCGGATTGGATTCCTCCGCGTTGCTGAGGGCGTGCGTCAGATAAAAGTCTCGGTCTCGTGAACCGGTTTGTTTGTCCGGCAACCTCGAAAAAAGCAGTTCAAGTACGGTTGGGTCGGAATGATGGCGGGCCGCTGCGATCAGGGGTGAAACGAATAAATCCTCGTGGAGCACGTCTGAACCATTATGGAGGAGGATCCTGACCGTGTTGACGCTGGCATCCTTGGCCACGGCCAGGGCGAGCGGCGTGCGGAGTTTAACGTCCTTGGCATTCACATTTGCCCCGTGGTCCAGCAACAACTCCACGACTTCTGGATCGGCGGAGTTGGCGACCGCCGCATGCAAGACCGTCATTCCCTGATTGTATCTTGCTGAGAGTTTCGCGCCCCGATCCAGCAATAACGCTACCATTTCAGCGTCCGCGCCATTAGATACCGCCAAATGGAGCGGGGTAGCGTTTTGGTGCTCCTTAGACCGTCCAGCAATATCCGCTCCAGCATCCAGTTCCGCCTGCAGGTCGACCACACTCGCGGAGCCCCAAAATTCTTCATGGCACAACCGTCCGCAATCTGGTTTTGTAGTGTGGGTAGGGGTGGTCGCCGGCGCCAACGGGGCTGCGGTTGGGGTAATACCGGTGACAACCGGAGTGGGAGCGAGTGAGCGACCCGTTGTGGATAAAGGCGTGTCTGCCGGCGCACGGGTTGGGGCGTCTGCTTGGGTCGACCCGATATCGGGTTCCGAGGTGCAACCGATGGTTGGACCAGTCGTAACCGTCGCTGCCAACAAAATGGGCCAAATGGAGTGCCTCAGGCGGCGGTGAACTGCGGCGGATGGGCCAATACGCACCCTGGCGGGGACTGCCTCTGTAGCCAACCACCATAAGGCCGCTATCTTGATCAACAGAAGAGGAAACCCCGATGCCGCAAAATCTGCCGTCGTGCGGACGGGGTTGGGATGACGATCAATCCACAATCCCATGTGATACCTTCCTCGAGACCGTCAAGGTCGAGCATACTTGCCACGGTAAGCCCATGCCTCATCCAATGCCCCGAGAAAGGCACGAATGGCTCAACCAACGGGTTGTAATTTGATGAGGCCCGCATTTGCAGCGAGAGGCAAGAAATGGAATTACCGTGGCAGGTGGCAAGGTATGTTGCCGCTTACCGATTGTCAATGCGTGAACGAATGAGCGTCCAGGTCCGATCCCACTCTTCGATTACTCTGTCGCCAGACCGGACCAGAGCACCGGACCGCCCACATTCCGCATACCCGATCTTCTCGATAGCGGCAGGTCGTGGTCGTTCGGCATTTTGGTTAGTTCCGCCGGTACAAACGTCATCGCTCTTGGCTTGTGCATTTGACATTCCGTGACTCGGACCGTAACGTCCCTCGAGGCCCGCACCGCCAAGTCGCAGGCCGTTACGAAATTCGTGGGAGGTCAAGCCGATGGAATCTTGATGAGCGAATAGCGTCCGGTTCTAGTGGCATCGCGGGCAGTAATAGGAACTAGAACAGGACTGGATGCGAATGCGGTCATGGAGATCGGCCGCGGTGAGTCGCAAACTGAATTTTCGAGGTCAGGCCCAGTGCCGCCCAACTTGCAGAATTACAGACCGGCCTTTCGGTGCCGGCTGCTTTGCGCTCCCGCATTTCGCGACCGAGTTGGTTCCAAATGCAACGTCGGCTTCTGTCGTCAAGTCCGCTTCAAGGGGACGAGTCATCCTGTTTGGCCAGAGTACTCCAGTCCCGTGTATGGCTGCTGGTGCTGATGGGCGTGCTGGGAGCGGGGCTTACCTATATCGTCAACCACTCCAAGAACGAGCCGCCGCCCGTCGAGGCGGCTCCCAGCGTTCAGAGCCCCAATTTTTTCACTCTGATCACCAGCCACGCCAGCCGAACCGTGCAGGTGACCATTATCGGCCAATCGGCGTTCGACGATTATGAGGTTTGCTACTCATCTTCGGACAACAGAACCGAAAGATGCAGAGACCTGGGCCGAGCGTCCGGCGATATGGTCCTCAGTATCGCCACCTCCTACGGCATCGACGTGACTGTAAGCGTGCAGGGTCTGCAATGTGCCCCAGACCCATTTGATGAGTGCTTCAGTTACTTTCCGGTGGGGTCCCCCACCTCCACTACCGTAGAATTCGATCCGCACATCTTCTCGTTCACCGTCGACGACTCGGAGATCGACTGCGACGAATCCACCACCGTCCGGTGGAACGTGACCAACGCCACCAGCGTCCGGGTCTACGTGTCCGCCAACGGGCGCAACCTGTTCAGCCACCTGGTCGACACGGTGAGCAACGACAGCGTGACGTTCACCCCGGAGAACACCATCACCAACAACGAATGTGGCCGGACCGTCTTCATCTCCATCACCGTCAACGGGAATTTCCCTTCGGCATCCGACTCGGTCTCCGTGAGGGTGAATGCGCCAAGGGCCCCGCCTGTTATCGATTCCTTCTCGGTCAGCGACAGGACTCCAGCGCACAATGAGGATATCCGGGTATCGTGGTCGACCAGCGATGCCGACTTCGTGAGTGTCAGGCGGTGCGGAACGTCGACAACTTCTTTCAGTTCCTGCTCGGAGATTTCGTCCCAGCGGGATGGGTCGGTGCTGGACGGTCCCAACCAGACCAGCGTAATTGACCCCGGCGAGACCTGGTACTACCGCATCGAGGCCACCGGCAACGGGGAAACTGTCGAGGATGGCCCTATCGCCGTTACGTGGGGCAACGAACCGCTCCGCATCAGCGTCTCGGCCAGCAAAACCAGACCCACCCACCAGGCGAGCGTCACCATCTCGTGGGAAGTCGACAGCGGCGACCCCGACGACTACGACTTCTCGGTCCGGGCGGCCATCCAGAACGTCACTGTGTTTTCCAGCAGTTCCTCATCTGGCAATCGCACCGTGAGCGGTCGGGACGGCGGAACCGTGATGGACGTCACCTTTGAGGCTTTTGCCGAGGGGGACGACTCCGACGGCGCTCAGCCTGTGGCTACCGACAGTGTGACAGTGATTTGGCAACTGCCGTCCCAACCGGACCTCCCGCAGCCCCGCAGCGTGAATGTCGCCTGCTCTCTGAACGAGGACGAGGACGACGTGGAGGCCTCGGTCACCTGGGCGGCCCCGCTGAGTTTCTCTTCCAACCTGACCATCGAAGGCTACAGGGTGATCTGGGACCTCCCCGGTCGTCCTGACTCCTCCGTGGACGTGGATGAGGATATTACTTCGGCTACGCTCAACGCCTACGACCCCGGCGAAACGGCGTCCGTAACCGTTCAGACCATCTACTCGTGGACGCTCAGCAACAATCTCCTGTACAGCGACACCGTGGAAAGCAGCGACGACTGCCCCAACCTGCCCGGCTCTCCGACTCCCATCACGCCGCCCAGCCCGACGAATACCAACATCCCGTTGACGCCGGCGAGCCCGACGAATACACCCACCCCCTCCAATACGCCTATCCCCGGAGTGGCGACGGATACCCCCACGCCCCGTCCTGATGACCCGACGGATACCCCCACGATTACGCCAATACAGGCGCCCTGCAATCTGGTTGTGTCCTTCTCGCCCAATCCCATCACCGTTGGCGAAACAGGTGAACTCAGGGTGGTAATCACGGGACCGTTTCAGGAAGGTTCGTACACTCAAACGTCGACGGGTAGTGAATTGTTTGAGTTTTCTGACCCGACGACCTCGGGTACCAATGGAACCGTTTACACAATCGTGTGGGAAGCGACCGCGGTAGCAGCCGGAACATACACCTTCACCGCGTCTGTGACCTGCACCAATGGTTCGCAATCCTCGGACAGCGTCAGCGTGGAGGTGCAGGAGGAAATCACTTTCTCGTTGGAGATCACCTGCGGTCCCAACAACTTTTCATTCGTAATGACCGCATACCCCGGGGCAATCGAGTACCGCCTCGCCGTCGCGAACCCGCCGGCCTCCGAGGATGCTTTTGTCTTCTACACCGTTAGCGGAACGTCTGGAACCATCGGCTCCCTGGACAGCCTCGGGTTCATGACCGGAGACAGGATACTCGTTTGGGCTGCTCCTGTGGGTGCAGGCTCGTCCCAACTCCATCCATGGGTTTCCGACTTCTGCACGGCCACCGGCATCTCCGATGGCTCTCCGACCATAACCCCCACTCCAACATCCACGCATACCTCTACCGATACCTCGACGCCGACGCAAACACCCGTGCCAGGGTCTCCCACAAACACTCACACGCCCAGGCCCGGAACGCCCACAAACACTCACACGCCCAGGCCCGGAACGCCCACAAACACTGTCACTCCCAGCCCAAGTCCTGTGACCATTGTGGTGAACCCACCTCGCGACCCGCATTTTGATGAATGTTTTGTCCACATTGTGCGGCTGTACTGGACGAGGCCAATTTTGCAGTCAGGGTACACCCTCATCCGTTACGAAATCGAATACTACAGTGACCCAGACTTTAACAATCTGGTGCTCGCCACAAGTTCGGACCCGAGAGCGGCAGACGATATACCAACGTCACCTTTCTGGTGGGACCGTCAAAACGTCATTGCCCCGGCTGGACAAGTTTTGTACGGACGCGTCCGTGCCGTCGCCATCGTTGACGGAGAGGAACATGCGTCGGTTTGGGTGCAGGCTCCATCACCGTGCGAGGTGGCAACCCCAACTCCCACACCCAGCGTGACTCCGGTCGGAACACCAACTCCAACGGCCACGCCGCAAGGATGTCCGGTTCCCTCCAATCTGAGGTTCCCACGTTTCGATAACGGCGGGCAAACCATCGCATGGAACACGGTGGATATCGACCTGCCGGAGGTTTTCCTAACGATAGAACCCAACCCGGCCCGCGTCGGCGAGGTGACTATCATCACCGCACAGACCATAGGTGCGACGAGTTGGGAATTGTACGAGGACGGAAGTCCATTTTTTGCCGGTGTCGATAGCCAGTTGAACAGGACTTTTACACGCCTCCCTGCCGAGCAGTCAATCGGCACTCATGTGTATCGACTGGTAGCGCGTAACGACTTTGGTGAAGTCGAGACCTCGGTAACGTATGAAGTCATCCCTGACATTGATCCGCCAGAGGTGTTCCTGACGATTTCACCCAATCCAGCGAACGTAGGTGAGTTGACAACGATCACGGCGCGAACCTCCGGGGCTGACAGTTGGGAAATAACGGAAGATGGTGCACCGTTTATGAGCGGCGATGGAGACTTGGACCAGTCCTTCACTCGTCTCCCGTCGTCGGCGTCAATTGGCAGCCACGTGTACCGGTTAGTGGCGCGCAATGCCGCCGGTGAGGCCGAAATTTCGGTAACGTACGTCGTCATAGGTCCCACCAACACTCCCACGCGCACCCCCACTCGCACTCCTACTTTTACGCCTTTGCCCACAGACCCTCCCACGGTATTTCTGACGATTTCACCCAATCCAGCGCGTGTGGGTCAGTTGACAACGATCACGGCGCGCACTACGGGCGCCGACAGTTGGATCATAACCGAAGACGGGGGCCACTTCATGAGTGGCCTTGGCGACGTAAACCAATCCTATACCCGTCTACCATCAGAGGCGTCGGTTGGCAGTCACGTGTACAGGCTGGTCGCAGTCAACGCCGCTGGTGAATCCGAAATATCAGTCACGTACATAGTGCTGGGCAACCCGCCCACCGCAAGTCTGACGATTTTCCCCAACCCGGCGAACGTGGGTCAGTTGACGACGATCACGGCACAAACGTCCGGTGCGGACCGGTGGGAAATAACCGAAGACGGTGGACTGTTCATGAGCGGATTCGGAGACGTGAACGAATCCTTCACTCGGCTCCCATCGCAGGCATCGGTCGGCAGTCACCTATACCGCCTGGTGGCGCAAAACGACTATGGTGAAGCCGTGGTGCGGGTGACCTACCGAGTTATCGGCCCCACGAGCACCCCGACACGTACGCCCTCTCCTACCCGTACGAGCACGCGCACCCCGACCAATACTCCAATGGTTACCGAACCGCCTGAAGTATTCCTGACCATCACGCCCAATCCTGCCCGCGTAGGACAGTTGACCAACATCATCGCGCGGACCGTAGGTGCTGACACTTGGGAAATGACGGAGGATGGCGGGCCGTTCATGAGCGGAATTGGAGATTTGAACGACCGATTTACGCGACTTCCCTCGTCTGCCTCCATAGGTAGTCATGTTTATCGGCTTGTGGCACGCAATGCCGCCGGGGAATCAGAGATATCGGTGACCTATGTAGTTATTGGCAACCCTCCCACCGCAAGACTGATTATCTCGCCCAATCCGGCCCGTGTGGGGCAATTAACAACAATCACGGCAGAAACAACCGACGCTGACCGATGGGAATTGAGCGAAGATGGGTTTGTCGCTTGGAGTGGATTTGGGGATGCGGACGAAACATTGACCCGACTTCCGTCAGCGGCATCGATTGGCAGTCACGTGTACCGGCTGGTGGCGTTCAATGCGGGTGGCCAAGCCACGGTACAGGTAACGTACCGAGTTATACCCGCCGCCAGGTCCAAAGGTGATTGTCCTGCGCCTGACAACCTTCAGGTAAAGATTGAAGGACCCAATTTGCTGTCTATGCGTTGGTCCAAAGTTGAGAAAGAGAGTGTAGGTTATAAATGGGGCCTCACTGTCAACGGCGAGCCGACCTTGGGAAGCACGGTGAAAGTTCACTCAGTCTCCGTCCGTCATTCAGTGCAGACGGGCGACGATTACGGGGTGTCGGTCTCCAATCTATGCGAGAACACTGTCAGCCTTCCTGTCTTTGCTTCATTGAAACTTGGCCCAAGCGGTGACGTGAGAGCATCCACCAGAGGCAAGTATGACCAGATGGGACCTCGGGTCCCGCCGGCTGGATATGATTACAGTTACAGAGTGAACTTTGGTGCGTGGACCTCGCCTGTTTTCACCACTAGCACCAGCGCTGACTTGGGGGATGTCATAGATTGGGGCGATACTCTGGAGTTCAGGGTCAGGACGGTATGCGACACTTCGCCGATCCGTATAGTCAGTGAATGGGCGTACTCCGACCCACGAACCCTGCCCACCAGGACTCCCTCACCTACACCTACTACGGATGACACCCCAACCCATACTCCCTCTCGCACTCCTCTACCGCCGGTCATAACAGGTCTAACCATACAGTGCACGATTTATGACGACCGAACTGTGGTTTTCCTCGATTGGAATGATCCATTTCCCTCTTCGTGGGCAGGCCGAGACCTGACCGGCTACATCGTGTCGGGTAGCGATACTCTCGGCAACTCCTACTTTGAAACGCTTGAAGGGCCGGTTTTCTTCTCGGATTACCAGGTTACCATCGATGGTTTCGCTGGATTTCAGATAACTCTCAGTGTTCGGGCCCGGTATGGCAATGCCCCGAACCACCATTTCAGTCAATCCGTTTCCCGGTCCTGTTCGCGGGACCCTCCGACCTCCACGCCGACGCCCACGTTCACGCCGGTGGGGACGCCGACGTTGGTGCCCAACCCCCGGGTGATCGGCCTCCTGGTGACCTGCAACACGGTAGGGAACCAGACCACTCTCACCATCTCCTGGGGGGCAACCTCGCCGCCGCCTTCCGCCTCCATCGAGTATGTCTACACGGTGGGGCCGCCCTATAACGAGTCCGGCAGCCAGAACTCCCGCTCCCTGCTCTTCGTCCACACCGCACAGGACGGCTTCCTTGTGCAGGTTAGCATCCGCGCCCGTTTCTACTACGACCTCAACGGGAACGGGGTCTATGACGCCGGCGATCCCAACTCGTTGGGATCCCCCGCCACGGGCTCCTGCTCCCGTCCCACCCATACCCACACGCCCACGCCGACCATCGCGCCGCCTCCAGTTCCCCCGGCCCTGACGGGCAGCATCACCTGCACGGTTCAGGATACCCAGACGATCATCACCATTTCCTGGGACCCCCTCGCGCCCCCCACCGGGGTCTCCGTGCGCTACGAGTACGAGTTCGATGCGCCCATCACGGAAGGCGACGGCTTCCAGAGCCACACATCCATCACCGTCGTACACCCCGGCGACGCCGGCTTCACGGCCACCGTACGGGTACGCGCCCGCTATTTCATCGATCTGAACGGCAACGGCGCCTACGACCCCGGAATCTTCGAGCCCACCAGCCTCGGACCCTTCATCACCCTCTCCTGCACCAGGATGGCCCCCACCTCAACCCTCCTCCCCGGCCCGGCAGTCCCCGATTTCACCATCGAGTGCCGCATCAACGCGGGAAGCACCGAGATCATCTTCACATGGACGGAAGTCCCGGACCCCAACGTCGGCACCGTGCAGTACGAGTTCGATAGCAGCGGGCCCCCGCTGGATGCCCCCAGCCCCCTCCCCGCAGGCAGCGACCGGTACGTGACCGTAATCCCCGGCGACGACGGCTTTACGGTCACAATGTCCATCCGAGCACGATATTTCGTCGATTTGAACGGAAACGGCGCCTGGGACCTCGGAGAACCCGCACAGTTGGGTCCCCCCTCGCTGGTCTCCTGCACACGGGAGCCGCCCACCCCCACCCCCACCCCCACCCCCACCCCCATCGGCCCGCCACCTCCCATCGTCATCACCCCCGGCCTGGAATGCCACCCCGCAGGCCTCTTCTCCCTTACCCTCGACGCCAGCCAAAACCCACAGGAATACCTCGACCGCACGCCTACCGCCTACCGCGTTACCTACACGTTCGGCCTCGTCAGCGTTCTCGGCAACGTCCTCCAGGAACGCGGTTCCGTTACGGCAACATACCCAATCGAATCCTACCCCCAAACCCATACCTTCAGCCTCCTGGACCCCCCTGTGGATGCCATGGAGGGCGAGGAAATCCTCGTTGAAATCACCATCGTGATCATCTACACGGGAGACGGCCTGGAGGATATGGACAGCCGCGTACGAGACGTGGAAATCATCTGCGACATACAGGGCATCACCCCCACCGCCACTCCCACTCCCTCCCCAACCCCCACCCCCATGATCATCGTCGAACTCATCCTCTCCGACGGGACCGTGCTGCCCGCCCCTAGGATGGTCGTCCGCGGGCACCCCGTCACCGTCCAGGCCACATTCAAGTATTTCCACGGTCCACACCGCTTCAATATGGAAATGGAACCCACCGACGGCTCCGTTGTGGACGCCTCCGCCTGCTACGGCTCAGGTATGCTCGCCGTTCGCTCCTTTACCGCCTCCGGCGCAGACGTGGTGGAAACCGGACACATCCGCGATTCCTGCCCTGTCGGCGAATACGACGTCATCGTCAACCAAGCCGACGGCCCCGGAATGGAACGCGGAAGGGACGCTCCGATCAAAGAAGATGAAAAAAGTGCCCGACAGGGCGTTACCGGCGTGGAGGCCACCGTACTGCCCAACCGGAGGCTCGAATTGAGCCTGACTCCCGGAGACTTGGACCAGTTCGTGTTCCGATTCGTCGGCGCCGGCATCGAGGGGCCGTGGACGCCCTACGCCGCTCTGGTGGCCGTTCCGGAGATATTTGGCACCAGCGTGGAAGTGGAGGTCCGCGGCTGCGAGGATTCGGGCGGGGACTGCCAGTACGATTTCCTGGTGGGTTCCGCCTCCGTAACCCTGCCGGCCGCCTCACCGGTCGCGGCCCCGCAGCCGGACCTCGCCGTGATGATCGCCCTCATCTCCACCAACTCCCTGCTCGTTGAGTGGGAGGAACCGCCGGAGGACTACATCTGGGACGGCTACGACTACTACGTGGAAGATGCCCAGCGTCAGACCATCCAGAATGTCATTGCCTACCGCCCGGGAGCCCTTCAGCCCAACGCTTCCGACCCACCGACGAACCTCTACATTGGCGGATTGGAGCCGGCCTCGCTCTACCAGTTCTGCGTGCGGACGTTCCGCATCGACGACCTGCTGGGGACCAACTACCAGTGCATGTCGGCCTACACGGCCCCGGATCCTGTGCAGTTGCCGCCGCCCGGCAACGGGGTATTCACGGAGTGTGAGAACGACCGGGTGGTTGCCCGCTGGGACGCCCCGGTGGCGCACCCGGACAGCCGCCCGCTGGACCACTTCGAGTACATCTGGGGCGGCTCCAGGACGGCAACAGGGACGGTGGCGGCGTTGCCCGGGCCTCTGATCCAGTATTCAGCCATGACCGACATCTACGAGGCCGGCGATGTCGTGACCCTCACGGTGTGGGCCGTCTACCGGGTGGGAGCGATAGAGCAGGACCAGACACTATTCCCCAGTTCATCAATCACAGTAGAGGACTGCACCGTGCCGGCGCTGGACGAGCCCACCGCGGACCTGTGGATCGAGTTCTCCGGGATGCGCAGCGACGTCAGCGTGACCGTTCCGGCCGGCACGGAAGTGCTGCTCAAATGGCGGACCACGGGAGCGAACGATGGCGTAGAAGTCGTCCGGGACGGGAACGACACCATCAGCACGGCGTTGAACAATCTGGTTGGCTTGTCCCAGAACAGCCAGACCACCGTGGTATACGACTACGAACTGCTGGCGTCCAACACGGACGGGGACGTGGTAACGGACGCGCTCTCCGTCACGTGGGAGGCGGAAGAGGACATGGAATGGGACCGGACGGTGATCGTCATTCTGATCATCAAGGACGTGCCGCCGCCAGTATTGACGGTACTCTGCACAGGTGGGTTCCTGAACGCCTCCTGGACCCTGGAGTTGCCCTCGGGTCTGACGCTGGTGGGGTTCTACTACCGGGTGGAGTTCCCGGAGGCCGGCACAGTGGAGGGAAGGCTGCCTCCCACGACGTTTGCGGTGGCGGTACCGGGCGAGGGCGAGGTGTTAACCATCGCGGTGGGCGCCATCTACACGGTGGGAGTCTCCCAGACGGAACTGCTCGGGCCAACGGACTCCGCGTCCTGCGGACTGCCGAACTCACCCACGGGGTTGATGCTGATCTGTCTGCCCGGGGACGGGACTGAATCGACGGCGACCGCCTCATGGACGGCGCCGGAAGAGGTTCCGGGGCTGACCTTCCGGGATTACGAATGGACGTGGTTCTTTGACGATGAGACGGGAAGCACCCGTTCCGGGATAATCGAGGACATCGACACCACGGAGTTGACTTCAGAGCCGGGGGACTACCAGCAGGGGGAAACTGCCCGGTTCCACCTCCGGGCCCGGTACACGGACACCTCCTCCACCCCGTCCCAAACGGTGTACAGTGCGGTTCTGACCCGGAACGCCCACTGCCCGATGCCGATGCTGCCGCCCTTCCTGACGTTGGACTGCGATCCGACCCAGGACCTGGTTACCGCGGAGTGGGAGGTGGATATTCCGCTGGGCGTCACGTTGACGGGTTTCGCCTACACGTTCTCGTTCACCGGCGACGAGAATGACCTGCCCGGCACACTGGGGCCGGAGGCCCGGATGGCGAGCGTGACCGCAATGGGCGAGGTCGTTACGCTGGACCTGGTGGCGACCTTCATGTACACGGGAGAAAGCACCTCCCGGAGCACGGCTACTGCAACGGCGGCCTGCGGGATGCCGAACCCGCCCACCAACCTCGTCCTGGAGTGTCTCCCGGACGAGGAGGGCATGGGAGCCACGGCCACCGCCTCATGGTCCGCTCCTGTAGAGGTTCCGGGGGTGACGTTCGTCCGGTACGAATACACCTGGTTCTTTGATGGGGACGGAACATCCCGGAGGGGAACGGAGACGGACAGGGAAGCCACGAGTGCGGAAACGATGCCGGACGAATACCGGCAGGCGGAGACCGCCCGTTTTGAGGTGTTTGCGGTATTCACGGACACGCATCAGGACCCCTCCGCTCCTGTGGAGAGCAAGGTCCTGGCGGGTGCCACGCTCTGTCAGGCGAGACTGCCGCTCCCGATCCTTCAGATCGACTGCGACCAGACGGGAGCGGTCGCCACCTGGACTGTAACGGTTCCGCCGGACCTGACTGTAACGGGGTTCGACTACTCGGTATCCCTCCTAGTGAGCGGCTCCTCTCAGACGGGTTCGCTGGATCCTGACGAGCGCACCGCCGCCATACAGGCGGAGGCCGAGGTGGTCACCTACTCGCTGGTGGCGAAGTACGTGCAGGACGGCGAGACGGAGGAGCGGATGACCGATCCGGTATCCGCCACCTGCGGTCAGCCCACGCCGCCGGTCAACCTGGTGGTCCTCTGTCTCCCCGAGGAGACTGGAACGGAGGCAGTCGCGACCGCCACCTGGGTGCGTCCCGCAGGGGTGCCCGGAGTGAATTTCCTGCGGTACGAGTTCGAGTGGATCCTGGAGGATGACTCGGTCCGGAGCGGAGCGGACGACGATCCGGGGACGAACTCTGTGTCCTCGGCTCCTGGCGAGTACCAGCAGGGTGAGACGGCCCGTTTCCGGATTCGGGCGGTGTTCAACGATACCAACTCGAACCCGCAGGCTGTCCGGGAGAGCGAGTTCGTTTCCGGGTCCGCCCCCTGTCCCATGACCCCCATGGCGCCGGTGCTTGCTCTGATGTGCGACCACGCCGGGGCGGACGCCTCCTGGACCATCCAGGTACCGGAGAACATCACCATTACGGGATACCGGTACGTCGTGATGTTCAGCGGCGACGAGGAGGAACTGAGTGATGACGTGCCGCCGGAACAGACCTCGCTGCGCATCCCGTCCTTCGGCGAGGTTGTCACTGTCACGGTCGTTGCCACCTATACGGTGGCAGGGGACCCCACCGAACGGGTAACCGCGGCGGATACCGCCTCCTGCGGCATTCCCCATCCGATCACGGACCTGCTGCTGGTGTGCTCGCCCGACGAGACCGGGACCGGAGCGACGGCCACTGCCACCTGGACTTCACCCCTGCCTGTGCCCGGGCTGGTGTTCCAGCGGTACGAGTACACCTGGTACTTCACCGATGAGGGCAGCACCCGGGACGGCGAGGTCACCCAAGAAGGCGACCCCGATGTGTCCAGCCTTCCAGGGGATTACCAGCAAGGGGAGACAGCCCGATTCGAGGTGCGTGCGGTGTATCTGGACACCAATCGGGACCCAGCGGTATTTATTGAAACCGCCTCCGTGACGGCCAACTCCTTCTGCCTCGCTGAATTGCCGGAACTCGCCCTGACCCTGATATGTGACCACGCCGGGGCTGAGGCTTCATGGGAGGTCTCAGTCACCGGAAACGTGGTGGTGACCGGGTACAGTTACGAGGTCCATTTCAGCGGGGACGAGGAGGTCCTCAGCGACGACGTGCCGCCAGAACAGACCTCACTGCAGATACCGACCTTCGGGGAGGTCGTCACAGTCACCATCCTGGCCTACGTTCAGGCCCCCGGGGACACGTCGGAACGTCCCATCGGGCCGGAGACGGCCTCCTGCGGCATTCCCCATCCGATAACCAACCTCGCGCTGGTCTGCTCCGCTGACCAGGAGGGAATGGGGGCGACGGCAGCCGCCTCGTGGGTGGCTCCAATGCCGGTTTCCGGATTGGTTTTCCAGCGTTACGAGTACAGTTGGACGTTCGCCGACGGGGCAACGAGCCGGGATGGGCAGATCACCACATCCGAGGACGACACCGGGGCGGAGAGCCATCCCGGTGAATACACCCAGGGTGAGACGGCTCAGTTCGAGGTGAGGGCGGTGTACCTGGATACCAACCAAGACCCGGATACGTTGATAGAGACGGCGCTCGTGAGTGCCAGTGCCGTCTGTCAGGCGGTGGTGCCCGATCCCGTGCTCTCCGTGGCGTGCAGCCCGGAGGACCTGACCGCATCCTGGACGATTGACCTGTCCAACACCACGCTGTCGCTGATCGGGTGGGAGTACCGTGCGATGTTCAGTGGCGGGCGCGAGGATGAGACCGGAACCCTGCAGGCTCCTGCCCGGATGGTGGAGATACAGGGCTCGGAAGAGGTCATAACCTTTGTGCTGACCGCGCTGTACTCATCCGGGGATTCCAGCACGGTTTCAGCGTCCTGCGGACTGCCGGCCGCTCCCCGGAACCTGCTGCTGGAGTGTCTATCGACCGGGGTGCTGGGAGAGGCGGCCGCGGCCGCCATGTGGGAGTTGCCCACGGACGTGCCCGGGATGGTGTTCCTGCACTACGAGTGGATGTTCGTCTCCTCCCAAGGTGGTTCCCGGAGCGGGCAGAACACTCTCCCGGAGGAAACCACGGCTGGAAGCCTGCCGGAAGAGTTCCGGTACGGTGACGTGGCGAGTTTTGCCGTGCGGGCCGTGTACCGGGACTCCAACGCCTCCCCGCAGGTGCAGTCCAACAGCGTTTGGGTATCCCGGATGGCCCTGTGTCCGGTGGCCGGCCTGGAAGTCGGTTGTGAGCCGACCAAGAAACGGGTGACGTTCGCCATCTCGTGGGTGCACTCCCCGGCGACGTTCCAGGAGAGCGCGGATCATCCTGTACTGAGCCGGTTGGGATACGAACTGGAGGGCACCATTGGAGATGAGGACGTCCTGTTCACCCCGACGGCTGACGGGTACCAGATCACGCTGCGGGTGGAGGAGGAGACCATCGCCCGTCTCCGCATCCGGGCGCGGTACGGGGACCCGGCGATGCCGGAGGTGGTGCTGCACACCGGGCCATGGACGGAGTACGTGCTGACGCCCTGTACTCCCGGGGACGGGCTCTACCTGCCGCTGATCGAGCCGCAGCCGGTGTATTTCGACCCCACGCTGCCTCCGGTGCTCTGGGACAAGGAGCCCTTCTCCTCTCAGGTGAACTCCCATCACATCGTGATCGTCATGACCTCTCCCGGAGGGTACGTGTCGGTGAACGAGCCCTGCGCCCAGCGGAGCAACAGCCGTGAGGTGAACAACGGCGAGGTGATCTTCTTCCTGGGCTGCGCTCCCACGGACGGCTCCCGGCATGTTGAGATCGTCGCCCTGTGGCCGGAGGACCAGATCACGGTCCTGTTCCAGCACTGGGTGGAGGTGGCCGGCCGCTAGCGGCAAAAGGGGTTCGATGCCTGGCGACCGAGGACTCAGACGTCGTCCATCTCCCGCCGGACTTTGATGAGTCGAAAGTATTCCAGCACGGTCACTCCGGCTCGGTCTGCCCTGTTCTTCAACGCGGCTGCGGCAAGCAGAGCGCCCATATGCAGGTGTTCTCTCTCCTGCTCAGGCCGATAGGCGGCGTTCGCGAAATCGAATAATGCCTTCCCGATGGCCTCATCGGACTGCGCGCTGACTCTTTCTAGTAAACTAGGGTCCAAGTCATTCAGCGACTGGACCAGTTCGCTTAGTCGCAGATCGATACTCAGGTCGGGATCGTCCAGGAGGCGGTCGAGATTTTCTGAGAAACTCATTTCGTCCATGGCGTGCTCCTTTCTGATGCCATATTCTCGCCGCATCCATCACCCTGACACGCGCACGATAAGTCCTTCCTGTAGGACTCGGACACAAGGGTTCCGGCGTTGGGCAGACGGTTACCGGAAACTGCTCCATGTTTGATCGTCGATTCGAGAGCCGGCCCGTTGCCGGCGCGTGGTGCCCATACAGATGTAGGGTCGTGACACCGTAGCAGGGCGATATTCCCCGCCGTCACCCCCGTGAGTTTTACGCCATTCATACACTGGACGCACGTCAAACCATCCGCTCCCCCCGTTCTGAGGGCGAAGAGACGGCCTGCCGCCTAAGTTGGGCACGATATTTGCTGTGGAATCGATGAGATCTACACGTTTGTAACCCGGTATTGGTAGACCATTGATACGCCATCGAGACTCGTACGCGACCAAACGGACTGAATCGGGAATTTCTTTCGGTGTTGCCCAGGCACCTATGGCGGCCGCCGAGTCGCCTCTGATTCTGTTCCAGCACGAAACGACGACATCGGACGGGACCCGTGGGACCCAGGGCCGGTCAGTCAGAAATGGCGTTGGAACGGCAAAGGGGTCCGATACTTTTGGCAGTGCAGGCGGATCAGCAGTCGTGGGCGCCGCTTGAATCGGCTGACCGTTCCCCCCACCCACCAGCGTAGCCTCAGTCGGGGTGGGGACTGCCACAGCCCTCGCATTGGTGTCAGCCGTTCGTGGCCCGACATTGGTGGTGTTGACAACCAACGGGTTTGCTTGATGCGTGGGCGGAGGAGGCTGAGTGAGCACCACCAAGGGCATGGGCCGAGGCTTATCCGGTCGTGCGACGCAGCCGACGAGTAAAACTGCCGCCATACCCCCGAATATAAAAACGATCTTCATGCTCCGCCTCGCTGCCTTGTCGTCTGCCGGACGTGCCACATCTCGGTGCCGGCCGACGGTACACGCCAACCTCCATGTCGTCCACAAAGCGTTCGGACTCCACCCCGTGATGCTGAGTGCGCACCCGGTGGGTTAAGCGAGAAGATTCCCGTATCGTCATATAAAGCCGGTGGCCGGCGTTGGGGCCAGATCCGACAATATTTTGACGCACGTCACAAAGTGGCCGAGCAATGGAGCGTGATATTGCTGCCATTCTCACTCGACGGATGCAGACTGTCCACCTTGCTGAGCATCATGGTGGTGGGACCCGGCCCACAGGATTAGCGGCACGGTCAATGCACCCACCAATCTGACAATCCGGGGAATATTCCCGGACCTTCTCTACGACATCGTAGACGGACGCGTATCCCGCCGAACGCTCGGTACAGTGAACTTTTTGCAATGGGACGACCTTCACGGTTTTCGACCCGGACCTCGCTCGATGACAAATCACGGAGTTGCCGTCCTTGCCGGGGTCAGACTTTGATCGGCTCGTTGTGCCGCGCCATTCGCTGTGTTTGACCTACTATTGTCGGGATTGAGAGGTCAATATGTATGGTTTATGTGATGTTAACCGCCCACGATTTGTGTTGACAGGGGGTCCTGGTAGCGCTACTCTGCATACTTGATGACCATGTCTGATGCAGCGCTCTTCGCGGGGCTGGCCGTACAGATTGTGAGGTATCTATGATGTCAGGTTGTGATGTGGCAGCCGCTATGGAAGCGGCTCTCCAAGACCATGACGGCGATGTGCTGATCGGCCTCTTGGAGGAGTACAAAAAAAAGTTATTGACGGATTTCCAAATATTCGAGGCTGCGCAAAAAATTGTCGCCGACCGTAAGACGTCGCGGCAGTCTCACTCGGTTGAAGGGAGGCCTTATGCGCAAAGTCTTGTCGAGGAGGTCCGGGAGTGCTTCACGCAGGCTGACGCACTCAGGCAAATCGCGTACCGCAACGGCGGCGTCGTGAGGGTGAGAGAGGCAAAGCGCCTGCTCCATGAGTCTGGCAGGTGGTCGGGGTCGGAGGACTCGATACGCGCCACCATTACTCGGCTGCTGCGGAGAGGCTCTGACTGGGTCCCTATGGGCAAGGGTGCTTACCATCTGTCCGGTCCCTGGGTCCAAAACGGGGGGGTCGGACTACAAGCAACGCTTGATGAACGTGGCTTTGTCATCAGGTGCGATCAGCCATGCTGTGCGGACCTGGCCCAATCAGGAGGCGGGTTCCCGGATCACTAAATGCCAACCAGAATTTGAGCATGGGCATCCCGCAGGGATCACCGGACTAACACCAGGAGGTAGGATATTGGAAGACGATCTGGCCCGCGACGGGCCGGCACAAAAAAAGGTGCCCCGTCAGACCACTAATCTCATCGGGGCACGAAACCCACCTGGAGAGGACCAGGAACAGGCTCACTGTCATCGTAGGGCAAAAAGCCTCGGGAGGCAAGCGGATGTGGCTCCCGAAATACTTGACCTGCCGCCGATGCATGACACGGGATGGGTGGCGCGTGAGAGTGGCGAGATCCGTTTAACCGTGCTCAAAGGGGGAAGTCCTCTCGATAGAGAACGGTGGGTCGAAGAGATGCTGCTGGGCCGCTGGGCCGAAGAGTCTGGCACGGTCTACTGAACGGATTCTTTGGGTGTCGCGGGAGAGGCCGCGGCACCCTTTTTTCTCAAAAATGCAAGGAGACCATCATGATCGGAATCTATGCAAGGGTCAGCACAGCGGCGCAGGGGACTGGGACGTCTCTAGCCACACAGGAGCAGGAATCCCGGGCTCTGGTGAAGGAAATGGGAATTTTGGACGAGGAGATTATCGTCTGGCACGAACGTTATTCCGGTGCTTATCTGCAGCGACCCATGCTCACAAATGTGCGTGAGTCGGTTCGCGCCGGAAAACTCAAAATGCTCATAGTGCACAGCCCGGACCGCCTGTCGCGGGACCCCGATCATATGATCGTGATCGCCCATGAACTGCAGGAGCACGGGGTGCGGTTGATTTTTGTGCACGGACCGAGCGAAGAATCGCCCGATTACAAGTTGCTCAGGTATTTTTTTGGATACATGGGCCAACGTGAACGCGCCCAGATTCATGAAAAGACCATGCGTGGCAAACGGGCGGTTGCGCGGTCCGGCCGGATGCCCAACGGTACCGGTCTCGGACTATACGGCTATGACTACGACCCGCACCTAAGGACCCGAGTAATCAACGAGGCTGAGGCCGCTCAAGTTCGGAGGATTTTTCGGTGGGCATCGCAGGGGCTCAGTCACTACCAGATCGCGACGAGGCTGAATCGCGAAGGGATTCCCAGCAAGAGCGGGCGACGCTGGCACACGATGACCGTGAAGCGCCTGTTGCACAACGCCGCTTACACCGGCGTTCAGTATTTCGGCCAGAATCGGCGTCTCCGGGGACCAGACGGCAAGCGGAGACTGCTCGCACAGCCCGAGGACCAGTGGATCGAGATAACAAATTTCACTCCCGCGATCATCACGCCAGAGGGACAGCGAGCCGCGCTCTGCCAGTTGGCCAAGCGGGCGGAGGTTCCTCGGAACCGAAGTCGTCACCAATACGTGCTTACCGGCTTCGTCACATGCCCGGTGTGTGGGACGGGCGTCATCGGCACGTCCCTCAGCAGGCGCTATCGCTACTATCGATGCCGGGGTACTTGGCCGACCGAGCAGCGGCCGCAGATCTGTCGCGAGCGGTATATCCCTGCCCAACAGTTGGAGCGGGTGGTGTGGGAGAGCCTGGTCTCTCTCCTCAGCACTCCGGGATTGCTTAGCCCTGATCTCCCGGAGCGGTCGCACCACGATGAAGAGGAGCCTAAAACAAAGATTGCGGTTTTGCGGGGCGAGGTCTCTGATCTGAAAGGGCAGCAGCGGCGGCTGATGGGCCTGCTCCAGCATGACCATATCGACCAGGATCTGCTGGCACAGCAGATCGCGCCGATCAAGGTGTTATGTGATGAAAAAGAGGATGCCATCCGGCTCCTTGAAATGCTTGACGTCGATTCTCAACAGGAGCAGGAGTCCGCACACTTCATTCAGGTGCAGGCCCAACTGGAAATGATTGTCTCCAGGCTACCGCACCTCAATTTTGACGGGAAGCGGGCCACTTTGTCCGCGTTTCAGGTCGACGTCCTGGCCACTCGCGGGCGGTTGCACATCACGGCGTCGGTCTCCGGGGATGCCCTCGATACCGGAGAGGCCATCCTACAGTCGCCCCTCGGCGGGCGATAAGGACAACCGGGCGCGTATCACACCTGAAGTTGGGTCCGGCCGACGACAGAAATACGCCCAGGCTAAACAGAAACCACCATAGTCCAACAGAATTTGGCACGTTGATGTCCCAGCATAATTCTGTTACAGTGGGACGTAGTAAACCCGTTGGTCACCAAACGGGTTCGCTAGGAGGCACAGATGACAGCAAGAATATGCCTACGGGTCAGTACGCCCGACCTACAGAAAGACCGGGTACACCTGCGGGACACGCACCAGAACCTGGCACGGGCAATTGAATCGGGTACCGAAACACCTCAGGCCTGGCTTGCACCGGGCCGGAGAGGCATCGAGAGCCGAGGTCATCGGAACCGGTGCACCTCGAAGGCAGGAAAGATCTCGGCGTCGGTCTTCCCGGACGGTGCCCGCATTGCGATGCCACTGCCGTGACGACATACATAGCGGGAACCCGCTTATGGATGGCCCGCTAGGGAAACCAAAAAGAACGGTCACAACGACAGTCTTATATGGAAAAGCCGCAGGGTCCGTCTAGCAACTGCCCTGCGGCCCACGTAGAGAGAGGGGTAGCAAGTACCCATCCTCGCCTGGTGAATTCTATCACGGCAAGGATGAGATGGTGCGATGTCCCGTGATGACCTGCTAAGGCGCATTAAAACGTTAAAGGCTTTGAGAGTGAATCTTGTTGGGAGAATCCGCGTCATTGACCAGGATATCGACATCCTGGAGCGGGCCGTCGAGGCGATGGACCGACCGCTTATGTCGGACGGTCCCGATTGGGGTGAAGGGGATGCGGTGCACCACCCCGGTCAGACGAGTCCCCTGACAGGGTGTCTCTCAATGATGGAGGCGGTTCACCGGTGGGCGGATATGCACGGTGGACTTGTCCGGTTGACCCCGGTAGCGCGTGAAATCCTGCGAGTAGGACTGAGCCGGGCTCACAGCACCGCTGCCGTATCCTCCACGCTCCACGGGTATCTGCGTAAGCGGGGTGACGAATGGCTGCACGTCGCTCCGGGGGTGTGGCGTCGCATCGCGCCGCCTGTCGGCACCGGGGAGGAGTCTTTCTCTACCAACGACATAGAGATTGGAGGTGAAAAAGAAAACCCACAGTAAGAACGGCGGCACCATCTCGGGATGGGAGTGCTGTCTCCGGGAAGTACGTCAAAATTTCGTAACCGACGGGGCTTAAAAGTGAGCGGCGGTGTAGACGCACCGCCGGCTCGGTGGCCCCGATGAGGCTTGGAGAGCAACATGAAGGACCAAGACAAATATACTAGGATTCACGACTCTCGGCAACCGACCGCTGCTGCACCGGGGGTGAACCCGTATCCGCCCCGGCGTGCTCCACCGGACAATGACAGTGTGCCGCCAAAATCTGAGCCGGTGACCACCGAATGGCAGCAAATTAACGGGTTCCGGGTGCAGTTGGTGCTACATCATGGCGAGGACTCGCCAGAACGGAGGAGGTTTTTCCGGCAAATCATCGCCATGGGAGATGGTCCAGTTACACGGGGACCTGAACGTTAATTCCGGACCGAGGATCCAGGCCACCGGATATTATTCTGGCCATAGGGATGGTCTCAGGTCCCTGCGGGGTTTCTCCATGCAGAAGCCCCGCAGATTATCGATAGGAATATCATGCTCGCACCTAGTAGGAGTGTGAAATGACGACAGCAATTTTTGCGCGGGTTAGCACTGAACGCCAGTTGCGGGGAACGTCTTTGGACACTCAGGTGGACGAGTGCCTCGAGTTGGCCGAGTCCCTGGCAAAAACCGTTGATCCCAAGGACATTTTGAGAAAACAGGGCTCTGGCTCTGATCCGGCTCGATCCGGGTTAGACGATCTGCGAGATCTCTTGGAACTGCGTCCGATCACAGATTTGATCGTGCATACGCCAGACCGGATTTCCAGAAACGCGACGCGCCTGATGATTTTCAAGGATTTCCTCGACACGCTCGATGTCACTTTGCACTTCGTCCGTGGACCGGAGAGCGAAACAAGCGATGGGCGGCTCATGTTGTACGTGGCCGGGTATAAGGGTCAACGCGAGCGCCAAGAGACCATCGAGCGGACACGTCGGGCAAAAAGGGCGATCGCTGAGAGCGGCAGACTGCCGATCGGGACCAGCCCGCTGTACGGGTACGATTACGACAAGCGGGCTAAGACTCGCTGCATCAATACGTTTGAGGCGATGGTCGTGAGGTGGATGTATCAGCAATATGTAGCCGGCAACAACGAGCATACTATTGCGGCCGACCTGAACGCGGAAGGGATTAGGACAAGACGGGGGGCTCAGTGGCAAGCCATCAGCGTCAAAAGAATCCTGACAAACTCCTCTTACATAGGCGAAACGTGGTACGGCAAAGTGCGCCATAAGCAGATGGGGGGCGGGAAAGTCCAAAGAACTCCTCTCCCCGAGTCCGAGTGGGTCAGGGTGTGGGATTTTACTCCTGGTATTGTGTCACCACGGCTATACCAGGAGGTCCAGGACCGAAAAGCGTCGCCGAAGGGCCTACATGGGAAACGATTTTTCGACTACCTCCTCACTAGATTTGTTAGGTGCGCCACTTGTTCAGCGCGGGTGAAGGGTGCGAGCAGACGCGGTGGCCGTAGGAACTACCGCTGCAATGCCACGTTTGCCACTGCGGCGAAACCGGCGACCTGCACTGCACGGCAGATTCCAGCGGACCGCCTCGAATCGACCGTTTGGGACCGGGTTGCGCAAATCCTTTCGCACCCGGACCTGATCAGTCAAAGCCTCGAAGAGTATCAGCAGACTGACGAGAGTGAACTGGAGCAGGCCATTAGCCTGCTGCAACGGGACATATCTAAGGCCAAATTCAGGGAGAAGGCGCTAGTCGAGCGATACGCCGACGGTCATATCGATGAGGAAACGCTTCGTGAGCAAGTGGGTCCTATTAGATTGACGCGAACCGCGTTGGATGACCAATTGCTGGATGCGCAACGAGCGCTGGCCACACACCAAGACCTGCTGCTACAACGCGAGCGGATCGCCCAGCATTGCCGTCAGGTCCGGGAGGGCCTGGATGTGGAAACCTTTGAGGGGAAGAGGAAAGCGCTAACTGCGATTGGCGCGCAGGTAATCGCCTCCTATGATGAGGTGACCGTGCACATATCACTGCCCCCGGAAATTGTGGCCAAGGTTGTATAACCAAAAAATGGCGAAGTTTCCGGGACCATCGAGGTCCTAGTTGCCATCGACAAGTGATGCCGGAGCCAGAGGAGAATTCATTCGAGTTCAAGGAGACAATCGATGATGACGTCACAGGCGTTCACGGACGCGTTGATTTACGTACGCGTGAGTACGGCGCAACAGGAGGAAGGGACATCGCTTGATACTCAGGTCGATGCTTGCCGCGAGTGGGCAGTTGCATCAGGATACCGAGTGACGGCCGAAAATATCCTGCGAGACCGGGGCTCTGGAGCCGACCGGTACCGGGCCGGTATAACGCAACTGAAAGCCATCTTGGAACAAGGGGTGGTGCAGGTTGTGGTCGCTTACTCTCCGGACCGTATCGGCAGAGCCCCGTTTGATCTACTGGTCCTGATGGAATACTTGGATTCGCTGAACGTGCGATTGCATTTTGTCCATGGACCCAACGGAGACTCCCCTGAGGACCGTCTGTACCTGTATCTGATGGGTTGGCAAGGGGAAAAAGAGCGTTCCGACACCATGGAGCGCACGAATCGTGGAAAGCGTCGGGTTGCCCAGCAGGGACGAATGCCCAACGGAACCGGGTCGGGACTTTTTGGTTATGATTACGACCTGGAGACACACACTCGTCGGATCAACGATGCCGAAGCGGAGGTTGTCCTGGAGAGTTTTCGTGAATGTGCCGCTGGCAAAACCCCTTACCACATCGGGTCGCTCCTCAACGGCACGGGGATTAAAACCAAAAAGGGTTTCCAATGGCGGACGGAGACCGTTAGGAGGATGCTGACCAATCCAAGTTATAAAGGCGAGACCTTCTACGGCAAAGCCCGTCACCAACTGATGAGAGGAGGCCGGAGACAGAGCACACCCCTTCCTGAGTCCGAGTGGATCGCACTCCCGGGTTTCACCCCACGCATCGTGTCGGACAGCCTATTCCAGCAGGTGCAGGACAGGCTCGCATCGGCGCGCACACGTCGCAGCGGTGAGGATAAGCCGTCGCAGTACCTTTTGACCACATTCATCATGTGCGAGTTGTGTGGCTGCGCGGTGTCTGGGTCTGGTGGATCTGGCAAATACAGATATTACCGATGCCGATCATCCATGCCCGACGCCGGCGTAGCGGCTGCCTGCAATGCCAAACTCGTTCCGGCGGGTCCTCTGGAATCTCTTGTTTGGGATCAGGTGAGTGCCTTGATCTCGAACCCGGCCTTGATTGCTCTGAACCTCCGGGAGCATCTGTCTGAAGACGGCGGCGGAGACATAAAACTGCAAATCGAGAGGCTTGAGCAAAAGATTGGCAGGTCAAAAGACAGGAGACGTCGACTCGTTGCCCTTTACGCAGACGGCATGTACGAACGAGAGGAATTGGATGAGCATATCAACCCGATCAACTTTGCGCTCGACCAAATGGAGCAGGAATTGGCCGCGTTGCGGGCCCAGGCTTCAGTTCGTGAGGATGCTGAGGCGATCGAGCAGCGAATTACGCACCATTGCCAGCGACTGAGCGAAGGGCTCAACGCTGAGACCTTCCATGGTAAGCGGGAGGCATTTGCCGCCCTGGGATTACAGGTCGCCGTCTCAAGAGAGACGGTGGTGCTGAACGTGGCAGTGGACCCGGAGTTTACTGCCATTGCACATACATTGGCATGACCACATGTACGTAACGGTCGGAGTCGGCGGGCCGGAACACGCCCGGGCTGGAGGAATTGGTGACCTCGATGGCGACTTTGCCGCGGCCCAGCACGTTCACGATGTCCTGAAGGTAGCGGACATTGAAGGCGATCTTGGCGTCTTCACCGTCCAACTGGTCGATGTCCAGCTCGTCCAGGCTGTCGCCCACCTCTTCCGAACGCGCGGATACCTTGAGGTGGCCGCCTTCGCTGGCTTCCTGTGGCATCATTTCCAATCGGACGATGTTGCTGCCGTCCCGGGCAAATACCGACGCCGACTGCGTGGCGCGTTTCAGGTCGTCCAGTTCCATCACCGCGCGGGTCTCGTACCGCTCGGGGATGAGCTGTTCGTAGTTCGGGAAGCTGCCCTGGAGCAGTTGGGAAACGATCTCAACGTGTTCCAGCTTGAACATTGCCTGGCCACGATCTGGGGACAGAGTCATTTGGACAGGACTGCTCTGTTCCGAAGCCAGGCGTTGCACTTCCTGCATGGTGCGCGCTGGAACAATCACCTTTATTTCTTCGTCCACCGACTGGGAAATCTGGCCGGAATACACTGCCAAGCGAAAGCCGTCGGCGGCGGCCATCACGACGCTGGACTCGCTCAGCTTGAGCTCCACGCCGGTCAGCACCGGTCGCGATTCGTCGGTGGCGGCGGAGAACGCAACCAGGCTAATCCCGGAGCGCAGGACGCTGGGATCGATGTCAATGGCCATCCCGGTGTCGACCTGGGGCACGGGCGGGAAGTCCGCGGCATCGGCGCCGTTGATGTGGGTCACGGCGCGACCACAGGCCAGGTGCAGAACGCTGCCGCCCGCGCCCGGGCCGTCCGCTTCTGGTCCGCCCAGGTCAAGGTCGATCCGGTCGCTGGGGCGGGTGTTGACCCAGTCGGCCAGCAGGCGGTGGGGAACCGTTATCGCCCCTTCCTCCTCGATCATGGCGCCGACCCACGTGGTGATGGCGATCTCGAGGTTGGTGGCGGACAGCATCAGCATGCCCTGATCGGTGCGGAGCAAGACGTTTTGAGTTATGGGAAGCGTCGATCTGCTGGCCACGGCCCGACTGACCACACCCAGTCCGCGGGCCAGGTTTTCCTGAAGACATGACAGGCGCATATCGCATTAATCCGTACTATTAGGTTGGGCGGAATTATAGCATGGGGGTTGCTTGCTATAATGTGCGACGTTTCGGAAAAACGCGCCGCGACCCACTATGAGGCTACCATGACCGAGCTGCTGTTCCTGACCGACGCCTACGTATCCGAGTTCGACGCCACCGTGACGGCGGTTACGGATGACGGCGGCGTGGTACTGGACCGAACCGCCTTTTACATCGGCGGGGGAGGCCAGCCCTGCGACGTGGGCGCGCTCACCGATGCGTCGGGCGGCGAGTTCCGCGTTACGAAAGCCTCCCGGGCCGGCGGTTCCATTGTGCACGCGATAGACGGCTCGGACCGGCCGGCAGTGGGCGCCGCGGTGCACGGCGCCATCGACTGGGAACGTCGTTATCTCCTGATGCGGACGCATACGGCCCTGCACATCCTGTGCGGTGTGGTCTGGCGGGACTATGGGGCGCTGGTGACGGGCGGTGACATGCAGCCCGGCCGTGCGCGCATGGATTTCGAGCTGGAAAACATGTCCGCCGAATTTGCCGATGAGGTCCAGTCGCGCATCAATGCCGAGGTGGCGGAAGGGCGCGACATCGGAGTGGGATCCCTGAGCCGACACGAAGCGGACGCGCATCCCGATCTGATCCGCACCAAGATCAATCTCCTCCCGGCGGCGATCACCGAAGTGCGCACCATCGACATACAGGGTCTGGATCTGCAGGCCGATGGAGGCACCCATGTGCGCAACACCAGCGAGGTGGGCCGCATCGAGGTCGTTGGTCACGAGAGCAAAGGACGGATAAACAAGCGGCTGCGCATCGCGTTGGCCGACTGAATTGAACGTGGGCATGAACCCGACGCCCCCATGGAACCCGTGAAGAGGGACTAGCAACAGATGTCAACCACCGTAGTCGGCATAGATGTCGGCGGTACTTTCACCGATATCGCCGTCCTCCGGGACGGCGTTCTTTCCGTCCATAAACTGCCGTCGACACCGGCCGACCCGTCGGTAGGCATCACGGCTGGTGTGCGCGATACCGGCGTCGACATCGCCAACGCCGACTTCATCCACGGGAGCACCGTGGCAACCAACGCCCTGCTGGAAGGCAAGGGTGGGCGCACCGCCCTGGTCACCACCATGGGCTTCGAGGATGTGCTCGAGATCGGCCGGCAGAACCGCGCCGATCTTTATGACCTGTCCATGGAACGACCCGAGCCCCTGGCGCCATGGCAACTGCGGTTCGGGTTGCCGGAACGCATTGATTACACCGGAACCATCCTGGACGATCTGACGCCCGAGTCTATTGACGCCCTGGTGGGGCTGCTCGGCGACGCCGATGTGGACGGAGTGGCCGTGTCGTTCCTGTTCTCCTTCCTCAACCCGGTGCATGAGGAGATCCTGGCGGAACGGTTGGCCCAGCTACCCAACGGCCCGTTCATCTCGATATCATCCCGGATCTTGCCGGAGTTCCGGGAGTACGAACGCACCAGCACCGTCGTGGTCAACTCGTATGTAGGGCCGGTGATGGCGCGATACCTGACGCAGCTGGAATCCGTGCTGGGTCATGGGCTGCGCATCATGCAGTCATCAGGCGGCAGCATCACGGCCAGCCTGGCCTCCGACCAGCCGGTGCGCACGATCCTGAGCGGGCCGGCCGGCGGCGTGGTGGGCGCTTTCTACACCGGCGTGCAGGCGGGGTATCCCGACATCATCACGCTGGACATGGGCGGCACCTCGACCGACGTGTCGCTGTGTCCCGGGCGCATCAAGGAGACCACCTCGGCGAACCTGGGCGGCTATCCGGTCAGCGTGCCCATGATCGAGATCCATACTGTGGGAGCCGGTGGCGGGTCCATCGCCCGGGTGGACGCCGGTGGCGCTCTGGTCGTCGGCCCGCAATCGGCCGGCGCGGACCCGGGTCCGGCCTGCTACGGCCGGGGCGATCGGATCACCGTCACCGACGCCAACCTGACTTTGGGCCGCCTGCGTTCGGATGGGTTCCTGGGCGGACGCATGACGTTGGACCAGGCACGTTCCGAGACCCTGATGACCGACCTTGCCGGCGGCGTGGGCGCATCGCCTACCGACACCGCGCTCGGCATCATTCGCGTGGTCAACTCCAACATGGAGCGCGCCATACGGGCCATCTCGCTGGAACGCGGCTATGATCCGCGCGAGTTCACGCTGGTTCCCTTCGGCGGCGCGGGCCCGATGCACGCCTGCGAGCTGGCTGCGGAGCTGGGCATTCCGCGCGTGCTGGTGCCCGGGCACCCCGGCATTCTTTCAGCCCTGGGGGTCGCGATTGCGGACGTGGTCAAGGACTACTCGCGCACCGTCATGCTGCGCGGCGAGGGGCTGGAAAAAGCTCGCCTGGAGGAAGAATTCCACGGCATGGAGCAACTTGCCCGGACCGAGTTGGTGGAGGAGGGGCTGCCAGCCGACTCCATGGTGCCGCGCCGGTTCCTGGACGTGCGCTATGTGGGGCAGTCTTTCGAGCTGACCGTGGACTGTCCGTCGCTGACCGGGCGCGGCGACCTGACCCGCAGCATCGCCTCGGAGTTCTACGCGTCCCACCTGCAGCGGTTCGGGTACGCCGACCGCGCGCTGCCCGTGGAGGTCGTCAACCTGCGGCTCAAGCTGGAGCTGGCGGTGGACAAACCGGTGCTGGAACCTGCGGCCGATAGCGGCAACGATGCGTCCCACGCGTCTATCGGCGACGCAGAGGTCGTTTTTGCCGAAGGTTCGATGAACACGATGCTGTACGACCGGGACCGCCTTCAAACCGGCAACCGGATCTCAGGACCGGCGCTGTTGCTCCAGCTGGACACCACCATTGTGGTGCCACCCGGTTGGGCCGGCGAGGTTGATCCCTACGGCAACCTGCTGCTGGAACCGGCCTGAAACTCCTCCAGCAAGCGGATGAAGTCGGCTATCTGACCTTTACCGTGGTCAATCATGCTTTTTTCGGGCGGGCCACCGTAAAAGCGCGAGTGAAACCAGTTTGCCAACGCATAGTAGGTGTACAGAATTGGTGGCGCGTCCTCGTCATCAACCAAGCGCATCACGATTTCCTCCAAGTCGCGGTGAGACCCGTGAGGCCAGCCTCGCCTTAAGGCAACTGCTTTGATGGCATGGGCTGCCGCGCCCCACAGCTTATTTCCGGCTTCTTCCAACTCCCCGCGTTCTACCTCATCATCCACCAGTTCCAGGAAATGCCAGCTCCGTTCGGCGTGGTAATCAACAGTCGTGGTCATTGTGGGCATACTCGGTTGACAGGGATGCTGCAATGTAGCACCGTATCTGCCGGACTGTAAAATCCCTTACGTATCCGAAATCATGACTGCTCTATCGCTCTCCCGCCTCTCCGTACTGGCGTGCTACGCCCATCCTGACGACGAAGGTTTTGCCTCGGGTGGGCTGCTGGCGATGCTGGCGGCCGGCGGCGCCAGGGTGACGCTGGTCTGCGCGACCAACGGCGATATCGGCGAAATCAGCGACCCGGCGCTGGCGACGCCGGAGAACCTGTGGCAGGTGCGCAAGCAGGAACTGCGCAACGCCATGGACATCACCGGCATCAGCGACGTGCGGTTCCTGGATTATCGCGACAGCGGGATGGAAGGCTGGGATGACAACAACCACCCCAACGCCTATTGCAACGCCAATACCGAAGCGGTGGTGGAGCGGTTGCGCGGCATCATCGCCGAAGTCAATGCGCACGTTGTGATAACTCACGACCCAACCGGCGGCTACGGCCATCCGGATCACAAGACCATGTGCGCCCACGCCACCGCCGCGGCCGAACGCGCCTCCGACCCCGACGGGGCCACGCCCCTGCTCTACTACGTCTGCTTCCCCCGGAGCGTGTTCCAGCGCATGTGGCAGGAGATGACCGACCGGGGCATCACGCCGCCCTTCGCCGTTGACGCGGTGGACACGCTGGGTACCCCAGACGACGAAGTGACCACCACGCTGGACATCTCACCCTGGGTGGACACCAAGATCGCGTCCCTGTCCTGCCACCGCACCCAGATCAGCAACGACGGCCCCTTCGAGCAACTTCCGGAGGAGGTGATGCGTCGCCTGATGGGTACGGAGTACTACCAGCTGGCGGCGCCGGCTGGCGCGGTAGATCTGCTGGCATCGCTGTAGCGGTCAAGCGAAGTTGCTGCGTGCTCTATTGCCAGTGCGCGTTTAGCTATCCTTCCCTTCTCCGGATGGACGGGATTGGTTCCGCTCCACCTTCTTCGCTCCGGGCGGCTTGCCGGTTTTGTTGACATTGGTTGGTACGCGGCCGGGGTTTCGACCCTTTTTCAACACCACGCGGGATTTCGGCGGCATGTTGGTGTCCCCTCTTGGCACTACTTGCGATGGCGGTCCGTCTGATTGGATCAGTATTACGTCACTATATCATGCACGGTCGTACGTCCCCAGCCCAGGGGCCCTCGAACTGTCAGCCACCGGCGCAACCGTCTTCTACGTCGGCGCACCTCGTCCAATTCGGTGTCGTCGGGTAAGTTACCAACCACTCGTGAGTTGAAGAAATACGTCGTCACGGCCACCGACTCGATGTCCCTTTGCACGATGAAGTCGAATATTTCAGTTTCCGTTTCACCGGGTTCCGCCAGAAGACCGTCGCTATCCCAGCGATGGCGCAACACGTCCAGATACGGCCATTCAAGATTGTCAGACATTTGCTCGGCGAATACCCGGTCATAGAGCGCTTCAATGTCGTCATCCGAGACTGGCCTGATTAGCTGGATGGCCGCGAACCCATCCAGAAACTCGATGTGAACGCGAGAACTGTTGTGAAGCAGGGCCGTCACGAAGATGTGCACGTAGCTGTCGCCCACAAACCGGTGCGAGATCTCGTGGGATATGACTACGTGGGGCGATTTGGCCCTAAAGATCTGCGCGTTGCGCCGAGCCAGAATAACGCCACCGATCACCACGACGATGGACACTGCTGCGCCGACTATCGCCAGCCAGTCTTTGATTGCTTCGGTTACGACGTCGAACGCGGATGCAGGAGAGCCGGCGCCGTCCAACTCCGGACCCTGTGCTGCTGCCGGTCCTGCGGTGGCAAGCAGGAAAACCGCCGCCACAATTACCGTAGCCAGCATGGTTGCCACGGTTGGCCTTCGTCTATTCAATGCTCTGTCCCGTCTCGCATGATTGCGGGCCGAAGTATAGCCGGCCGCTCGGCGCGATTGGCTCTGCTACAATCATGCCGTTTTTCGCGATTGAGGAGAGGAAGTAAATCGCCATGCCCGTTGACGCCATCAGCCTGGAAGTTTTCAAGAACATGTTCATCTCCGTTTCCGAGGAGATGGGCGTGGCTCTACAGCGCACCAGCTACTCCACCAACATGAAGGAGCGGCAGGATTTCTCTTGTGCGCTGTTTAATCCCGCCGCCGAGATGGTGGCGCAGGCCGCCCACCAGCCGGTGCATCTGGGTGCGATGCCGGCTTCCGTGCAAGCCGCGTTGCAGACCTTCCCGCGTGGGCTGAGGCCGGGCGACATCGTCATCCTGAATGACCCCTACCTGGGCGGTTCTCATCTGCCGGACATAACGCTGGTGGCGCCGGCGTACATCGACGGCGAGGACGGGAAGCGACTGATCGGGTACGTGAGCAATCGGGGCCACCACTCCGACGTGGGCGGCATGGCGCCCGGTTCGATGCCCCTGTCCACCGAGCTTTATCAGGAGGGGATGATCATTCCGCCCCTGAAACTTTCGCGCGGTGGTCGCATCAACCATGAGGTCATCGCGCTGATCTGCCGCAACTCGCGGACCCCCGACGATCGACAGGGCGACCTGGCCGCGCAGATTGCGTCCATTCGGGTGGGCGATAAGCGCTTGACCGAAATCGCCGAACGGTACGGCCTTGATGAAACCCTGGAGCACATGGATGCGCTGCTGGACTATTCCGAGCGTCTGACCCGCCGTCGCATCACCGAAATACCCGACGGCACCTACAACGTGACCGACTACATGGACGACGACGGTCTCACCGAAGAGCCCGTGCGCATCTCGGTGGCGGTGACTGTGGACGGCGACCGGATGAAAATCGACTTCACCGGCACCGCCGACCAGCGGCCCGGTTGCATCAACGCGCCCCGCGCGGTCACCGTATCCGCCAGCCTGTACGTGGTGCGCTGCGTGGTAGGCGACGAGGCTCCCGCCAACCAGGGCTGCCTGAGGCCGGTGGAGGTCATCACCCCGCGTGGGAGCCTGGTGGACCCGCTGCCCCAGCGCGGTGTGGCTGGCGGCAACGTGGAGACCTCGCAGCGCATCACCGACGTGCTGCTGGCCGCCATGAGCCAGGCCATGCCGGATCGTATTCCGGCGTCGTCCCAGGGCACGATGAACAACATGATCATCGGCGGGCACGACATCTCCCGGGACAAGCCCTACGTCTACTACGAAACCATTGGCGGCGGCATGGGCGCCCGACCCGACAAGGACGGCGTGTCCGGCATCCACACCCACATGACCAACACCATGAACACGCCGGTGGAGGCGCTGGAGTTCGCCTTCCCGCTGCGCCTGCGCCGCTACGCCCTGCGCCGGGGATCCGGCGGCGACGGGCTGCACAAGGGAGGCGACGGCCTGATCCGCGACGTCGAGTTCCTCAGTCCCGCCCGCGTCACCGTCCTTCCGAGCGACGCCGGTACGCACCGCCCGGCTACCACGGCGGACACCATGGCGAGCACGGCGAGAACGTGCTGCTTAAAGGCGGCTACGAAGAAGTGCGATTGGCCGGGAAGGAGACGCTGGACGTTGAGGCCGGCGACATCTTGAGCATTCGCACGCCGGGTGGCGGCGGTTGGGGCGCGCCGGACGGCAGCGATGGGCACGGGCATCGTCACTGATACCCACTCGGCGGCCCAGGCTGCCGCCACCATTGGCGAGGTGCAGGAGCGGGTGGTCGCCTGCCGTGCCTGCCCCAGACTCGTGGAATGGCGGGAGGAGACCGCCCGGGTAAAGCGCCGGATGTACCGCGACGAGGACTACTGGGGCCGTCCTCTCGCCGCCTTTGGGGACCCGAATGCGCGCCTGTTGATTGTCGGACTGGCTCCTGCGGCCCACGGCGGCAACCGCACCGGACGGATGTTCACGGGTGACCGCAGCGGCGACTGGCTGTTTGGCGCGTTGTACCGAGCCGGTTTCGCCAACCAGCCCGAGTCGCGTCGACCCGGTGACGGACTGGAACTGCAGGGAGCGCTGATCACTGCCGCCGGCCGCTGCGCCCCGCCCGCCAATAAGCCAACCCGCGAGGAGTTGGCCGCCTGTCAGCCGTACATCGTCCGTGAGATCGAGCTGCTCACCGACCTGCGCGCCGTCGTATGCCTGGGTCGCATCGCCTTCGATGCTTTCCTGCGGTCATACGCTGCGGCAGGCCGGACGTCGCCGGACCGGAAGCCTCCTTTCGGCCACGACGTGGCGACCCTGCTGCCGGAGGACGGGCCGCTGCTGATCGCCTGCTACCACCCCAGCCAGCAGAACACCCAGACCGGCCGGCTGACCGAGCCCATGCTGGACGCGGTGTTCGCCCGGGCGTGGGACGCCTGCGGATTCTGAGTTCGTTTCATGCCCCGCTCATGGTGAGCCTGTCGAACCACGAGCGGGTCCTGCGACAGGATCAGGACGAGCGGAATGTTGAGTGATGTGGAACTTTAGAATGGCCCGTCCGCGCGGGATCTCGGCAGTTTTACACCCCGACGCCTAGCGGGTATCATGCCCGCACCATTGAGCAATCCCGCCGGCCTCAACGAGGCCGGCATTTTCCCCGTCCCAAGGAGGCCGTCATGAGAGGAGTAGCCATCGTTTCCCCGGTCCGCACCGCCGTCGGTAATTTCGGCGGGGCGCTGCGGGACGTGCCCGCCGCCGAACTGGCGTCCACCGTGATCCAGGCCGCGCTGGAACGCAGCGGCGTGGACCCGGCCAAGGTCGATGACGTGATCTTGGGCCACGGCTACCCGTCCGGCGAGAACCCAGCCATCGGCCGACTGGCGAGCCTCAAGGCGGGCCTGCCCATCGAGGTGCCGGGCTATCAGCTGGACCGCCGCTGCTCCTCCGGCCTCCAGGCCATCCTCAACGCCTCCATGCTGATCCAGACGGAGAATGCCGACGTGGTCATTGCCGGCGGCGCCGAGAGCATGAGCAGCGCGGAGTTCTACAGCAACGAGTCGCGCTGGGGCGCCCGGTTCGGCTCGGTGACCTTCCATGACCGGCTGGCGCGCGCTCGGACCACCATCGCGCCGGACGAACGCTTCGGCCCCATTCCCGGCGGCATGGTGGAGACGGCGGAGAACCTGGCTCGTGAGTACGAAATTCCGCGCGAGGAGCAGGATGAATATTCCCTGCGCAGCCACCAGCGCGCCGTCGCCGCTCGCGATTCTGGCAAGTTCGCCGACGAGATCGTGCCGGTGAGCATCCCCCAGCGCCGCGGCGACCCCAAGATTTTTGACGCCGACGAGGGCCCCCGCGCCGACACCACCATGGAGGTGCTGGGACGGCTGCGCCCGGTGATGCGCGATGGCGTGGTCACGGCCGGCAACGCCAGCAGCCAGAACGACGCCGCTTCCGTCTGCCTGGTGGTTGCCGAAGACAAGCTGGATGAGCTGGGCCTGGAGCCCATGGCCTTCCTGCGCGGTTGGGCCGTCACCGGTTGCCATCCCGCCACCATGGGCATCGGCCCGGTGCCGGCGGTGAACAAGGTCATGGACAAGATCGGCATGACCCTGGGCGACATGGACATCATCGAGCTCAACGAGGCCTTCGCGGCCCAGGTTCTGGCAGTGCTGCGCGAGTGGCAATTGCCCCACGAGGACAACCTGAACGTGAACGGCTCCGGCATCTCCCTGGGCCATCCCATCGCGGCCACCGGCGCCCGCATCCTGACCACCATGCTCCACGAGATGCAGCGTCAGGATGCCCAGTGGGGCCTCGAGACCATGTGCGTGGGCGGCGGCCAGGGCGTGGCGGCGGTCTTCGAGCGCAAGTAGGGACACGCGGCCCGGACGGATCAAGGTTTAACTAGTTCCAAGTGTGTAGTTGCGAGGCCGAATGTCCCATGGTGACTAGGCATCGCCTGAGGTACGAATATCCGTTGCCCACTCTGCTGCCCGACCCATCCAAAGTTGGTGACATGCGGCGCGGGCGGCGGATGCGTGACCTGTACCTTCCCCTGGAGTCACATTTCCGAAACCAACCCGAAGTTCTGGTCGGAGGTAATGGTTTCCTCTGCCAAATGCCTGACGACTCGGACGGCTGGGTCAAATTGGACTTCGTGGTGGCCTTCGACGTCATTCCCGACGCGATCATCGGGCGCAACGGGTACATCATCGACGAAGTTGGCAAGCCGCCGGAATTCACGCTCGAAGTCGTCCCCGAGATCCTGAATGATCTATTGGTAATGTCTGCGGAGGATACATTTGGAGAGTTTCGCCCGGTTGATGTGAAACTGGACTACGATTACAACCGCAAGCGGGCAGCATATGCGCGCTACGGAGTCGCCGAATTTTGGCGTCTCTGTGATCCTATAGATCAGCATCAGGACACTCCCCTGGCCGGCTGGAAGTTAGTGGACGGTGACTATCAACCTTTTGAGATCACTGCCACGGATGAAGGAGAGTTGCGGGGATACAGTCCCGCGTTGGATCTTGAACTGCGTTGGGATGGCGATTTATTGCGCTGGCATCAAACCACCGGCGGTCGCATCCTGCCGAATTTGCAGGAACAATCGGAACGATTGGATGCCGCCCTGAAACTGTGGACAGACGCGAGACATCGGTGTGTGGACGCCGAGTATCGGCGCTTCGTCGCCGAGGACCGAGTGAATCGCCTTGAGGATCTGTTGCGCCAGGCAGGTATAGAGCCGAACGTAGAACCCTCAATTGACGACCAAATTGAGCGGTGGCGAGAGTTGGAGAGACTACGGAGGCCAAACGGAAGTTGAACGGGAATAGAGACGCGAGTGTCTCTTCCCACTTAGGGAACAGGAGCAAACAAATGGGCAGCAAACACGACATTGCGGACGTCTTGGTCATCGGGGCCGGCGCTTCGGGCGGCGCTTTCACCTGGAGCCTGACCCAGGCCGGCGTGAAGGTGGTGTGCCTGGAGCAGGGCGGCTGGGTGCCGTTAAACGCCTTTCCGGTCAATGAACCGCAGGCGCAACTGCATTGGCAGACCGATTTCCATCCCAACCCCAACTTCCGCGGGTTGCCGGAGGACTATCCGGTCAACGAGGACGATACCCCCATCGCGCCGTACATGTACAGCGCGGTGGGCGGCAGCACCATCCACTGGGGTTCCCACTTCCCCCGTTTCCATCCATCGGACTTCCGTCTGAAATCCCTGGACGGCGTGGCCGACGACTGGCCCATGGACTACTTCGAGCTGGAGCCGTACTACGACCAGAACGACCGCGCCCACGGCGTCAGCGGATTGCAGGGAGACCCGGCCTATCCGCCCAAGCCGGCCCGCCCCACGCCACCGCTGCCCATCGGGCCGGGCGGCGAGAAACTGGCCCGCGCCTTCAACCAGTTGGGCTGGCACTGGTGGTCATCGGACAACGCCGTGGCGTCAACTGCCTACGACGGCCGGCCGGCGGACGTGGGAGAGTACCTGCGGTCTCCGTCCAGCAGCGACATCATCTTCTGGCCCAGCGCTCTCAAGCAGGGTGCGCGCCTGATCACCCATGCCCGGGTGAGGGAGATACTCGTGGACGCCGGCGGTCGGGCCACTGGCGCTGCCTACTACGACCGCAACGGCGATCTGCAGGCGCAGTTCGCGAAAGTCGTGGTGCTGGCCTGCAACGGTATCGGCACCTCCAGGTTGCTCCTCAACTCCAGGAGCGCGCTGTTCCCGGACGGACTGGCCAACAGCAGCGGGCAGGTGGGGCGCAACCTGATGCACCATCCGTGCGGCTACGTGCTGGGCTTGTTCGACGAAGACCTGGGCGGCGACGACGGGCCGCGGGGCTCCTCCATGCTGAGCCAGGAGTTCTACGAGACCGACGTGCGGCGCGGGTTCGTGCGCGGTTACGACATGCAGATTTCCAATGTGGGCGGCGCTCCGTTGCAGCTAGCGCTGGGCGGTCTGGTCGGCCAGCAGGTGGAATGGGGCGAGGGACACCACCGCGGCTTCGCCGAGCGGTTCCGGCACCAGATGGGCATCGTCATCATGACTGAGGATCTGCCCGAAGAGCACAACACGGTCACGCTGGACCCGACGCTCACGGACAATCACGGCATCCCCTCGCCCAAGATCGACTACACGGTCAGCGACAACACGTGGGCCATGCTGGACCACGGCATCGCCCGCGCCAGCGAGGTGCTCGAGGCGGCCGGCGCGAAGAAGGTTGTATCCTCCAGGTTGCGTCGCAACGCAGGCTGGCATCTGCTGGGCACGGCGCGCATGGGATCAGACCCCGACCGCTCCGTGGTGGACCGCTGGGGCCGCGCCCACGACGTGCCCAACCTGTTCATCATCGACGGCAGCATCTTCACCACCGGCGCATGCATCAATCCGACCACGACGATACAGGCCCTGGCGCTACGCACCGCCGACTACCTGAAGGGAGAAGGCTCTTCCGCGATCGCCTAATCAATGTCATGGAGAAGAGTGAAATGGCCGCAGGGCGAAAACCGACCACGCCATTTGGTGGCGGCCCGCGAGAAATAATCGCTCACCAATTCGGGAGATGGACCGCGTTTTCTGCGATACGGTCAGGCAAGCATGTCAAGAGCAGAGATCGCGTATATCCTGCGTTCGATGCAGTCTCTTTCACACCTCTCTTCAACGGCGGAGCCATTACACCAGACGAATTCGATGGTTGGCACGAAAGCGCGGTATCTGCCATGTGTCAGTCCGTCAACGCAACTGGCAATGAACGATTCAATGCTGGCCACGCAGCCAAGGTCATCGCCGTTTATCTGAAAACCGTTTGCTATCTGAGCGGATACGGTAGGCCGGGATTAGTCGAGGCCATTTCTCCTCCATTTGACCAAGCGCTGATGAAAGAGTTGTCTTTGAAAGGCAATACTTTCCCGGAGGAGCATGGCCACGACGATCACATGGAACGCGTCAAAGTAGCACGCCGCGAAGCAGCCAAACGCAATTGCTTGCCCATTGAGTTGGAAGTATTGTGGCGACCTGATGCCTGACTAGATCGTGCCTCTCTCCTAGCCCCGACGCGCATGCAAATCATCACCGAGCGACTGGTCCTGCGGGAGTTCGGCGAAGACGACTGGCGGGCCGTGCTGGATTACCAGCGCGACCCGCTTTATCTTCGTTACTATCCTTGGGACGACCGCACCGAAACCGACGCGCGGGACTTCGTCAAAATGTTCCGGGATTGGGAATTCGAGCAGCCGAGGCGGCGGTTCCAGCTTGCCACCGCGTTGCGTGAAGATGGCTGTCTCATCGGCAACTGTGGCCTGCGGCGCAAGCCGGAAAACGAATGGGAGGCCGATATCGGGTACGAACTGGCCCCGCAATATTGGGGACACGGCTATGCTACGGAGGCAGCCCGGGCAATGGTTGATTTCGGGTTCCGCGAGTTGAGCATGAATCGCATCTCATCCTGGTGTATTGCCGATAACGTCGCGTCAGCCCGCGTACTGGAGCGGCTGGGGTTCGTGCAGGAAGGAAGGTTGCGCCGCAACGAATTTTTCAAGGGCCAATGGTGGGATACACTATTGTATGCATTGCTGGCGGAGGAGTGGCGGCTTGGCTCGCATCCAGCCGGCGTTGAAAGATGAAATTCCACCTGCGGAGGAACCATGCCCAAGATCGTCCACTTTGAACTGCCTTTTGATGACGCCGAGCGCGCCAACAAGTTCTACGCTGATGTGTTCGGCTGGAAGTCCAGCAAGTGGGACGGCCCCGAGGAATACTACCTGCAGCAGACGGGCGGGGAAGACGAGCCCTACGGCATCGGTGGCGCGCTCATCGCCCGAAGGTCGGCGTGGAACGGTGGCGGCGCCCTCGTCATCATCGGCGTGGCCGACCTGGACGCCTACACCGAAAGTGTCAGGGCGGCCGGATGCGAAATCGTCACGCCCCGGACGGCGGTGCCCGGCGTGGGGTGGTTCGTCAACTTCCGTGATACCGAAGGCAACGTTGTTGGAATGTTTGAGGATGACAACACTGCGGCGTAGTGAAGATGCCGGCCCGGATCGACATACCCCGCGAGGAGATCGCCGATTTCTGCCGGCGCAACCGAGTGCGTCGGTTGGCATTGTTTGGCTCGGTCATCCGCGATGACTTCACGGTAGAGAGCGACGTGGACGTGCTGGTCGAATTTGAGTCGGGCTACGCCGCAGGGTTCGTATTTTTCCAGATGCGGCGGGAGTTGACGTCGATGCTTGGCCGTGAGGTGGACATGCACACTGCAGCGTCCCTGAGCCCCTACTTCCGCCAGGAGGTGCTGGACGAGGCGGAGGAGATCTATGTCGCGTCGTGACCCGTAGGTAGCTGTCCAGCAGATGCGGGACCACGGGCGCGAAGCCATGGAATTGGCCGGGGGTCGCCGCCGGGCGGACCTCGATTTGGATCGCATGCTTGAACTGGCCCTGACCCGATTGATGGAGGTGCTCGGTGAGGCCGCGCGACGAGTGCCGGAAGAGTTTCACCAGCGCTATCCGGAGGTACCGTGGCAGGACACTACGGACCTGCGGAACGTTTTGATCCACGGCTATGACATAGTGGATTTCGATGAACTGTGGCGGATCATTCAAGAGCATCTGCCGCCGCTCGTCCAGCAACTCCAAGCAATCATTGACGAAAACATTCCGGCGAAGTGACTCGCCGGCTTAGGAAGGGAGAACATCATGGGCCGAATGGACGGCAAGGTAGCGATAATCAGCGGCGGCGCCCGCGGAATGGGCGAGGAGGAAGTCAGGCTATTCGCCAGGGAAGGCGCGCAGGTCGTCTTTGGCGACATCCTCGACGACCTCGGACGGCAGGTCGAAGCCGACTGCCGTGCTGAAGGCCTGGACGTGACCTATCAGCATCTGGACGTCACGAGCGAGGAGGATTGGCAGGCCATTGTCGCCATGGCCGAAGAACGCTACGGCAAGCTGGACGCGCTGGTGAACAACGCCGGCATCAGCATCTCCGTCGAGGGTGGCGCACGGAATATCTCGTTGGAAGACACCAGCGTCGAGCAGTGGGACCGCGTGATGGACATCAACTCCAAGGGCGTTTTCCTGGGCACGAAAGCGGCAATACCCGCCATGCGCCGCGCCGGCGGCGGGTCGATCATCAACATCTCTTCCATTGCCGGCATGACCGGCGCCTGGTCCCGCTCGCATCCTTACAACGCATCCAAGGGGGCGGTGCGGCTGTTCACCAAGGCCACGGCGGTGCAGCACGCCCGCGAGGGTATCCGCGCGAATTCCGTGCACCCCGGGCCGATCATGACGCCGATGAGCGCGTCGACCTATGCGGACCCGGAGGTGGCGGCGCAGCGGCTGGCCCTGGTGCCCATGGGCCGGCGCGCGCATCCCATCGAAGTCGCATACGGCGTGCTGTACCTGGCTTCGGACGAAGCGTCCTTCGTGACCGGGGCGGAACTCGTCATCGACGGGGGGTGTATTGCCCAGTAGTGCGGCGGCAAGTAAGATAGCCCCGAACCGTTCAATCCGACACACCAACTGCAAGGGAGAAGATTATGCCTGAAACTTATGGCCAGGGAGATTTTCAGTACACCTTCGTCGAGGACTGGCTGAAGTTGCCCGACGGCATGCGTCTGCTGGAGTGCCCCGGCGTGGCTGTGGACGGCGACGACCGCGTGTTCATCCTAACCCGCGGCGAGCATCCGATCATGGTCTTTGACAAGGACGGCAACTTCGAGCGTTCCTTCGGCCAGGGTCACTTCAGCGACAACCGCACCCACGGCCTGTATTACAGCGCCGCCGATGACACCCTGTTGGCCGCCGACGACGGCATCCACACCATCCAGAAGTTCAGCGTCACCGGCGAGAAGCTGATGGAAATCGGCGAGAAGAACCATCCGGCGCCTCGCTGGAGCGGGCAGCCCTTCAACCGCCCCACCTCGGCGGCCATTCGTCCCAGCAACGGCGACATCTACGTCTCCGACGGGTACGGCAACTCCCGGATCCACGTGTACACCGCCGAAGGCCAGTACAAGTTCTCCTGGGGTGAGCCGGGCATTGACGCCGGCCAGTTCATTCGCCCGCACAACATCGCCTTTGATGAGAACGAGCGGGTGTACGTTGTGGATCGGGAATGCCACCGCATCCAGCTGTTCGACACCGACGGCAACTTCCTGGAGATGTGGAGCAACATCCACCGCCCGGACGCCATGGTGTATTGGGGCGGTCACATCTACGTGGGTGAGCTCAACGGCATGGGCGGCGTGGACGACGCGCCGGGCCTGGGCCACCGGGTGACCATCTACGACACGGACGGCAACCGTGTTTGCGTGTTCGGCTCGCCGGACGAGGGTGAGGGCCCCGGGCAGTTCATCGCGCCCCACGGGATTGCCGTAGACAGCACCGGCGCGGTGTACGTATCGGAAGTGTCCTTCACCATTCGCGGCAGCCACATGGACCCGCCGCGGGAGCTGCGCAGCTTCTCCAAGTACGCCAAGGCATAGGCACACTTCTGAAGTACAACCGTGCGGGGGCGAATGTTCATTCGCCCCCGCACGGCAAGCGACCAGGATTTATCAGAGGCAATCGACTTGACCACGTTCACCGACATAACCACCACCACCTGGGATGACGCCCTTTCCGCCATAGAAAAGGGCTACGATTTAGGCTGGAGCGACGGGTTGCCAGTGGTGCCGCCCACGACGGCCCGCGTGGCCGAGTTCATCGGCTACTCCGGCCGGGGCCCCGAGGACGTTATCGGAGAGTTGCCGGAACGGCGGCGGGTGATCACTGTGGAGAAGGCCGCGGCCAATGCCGTGATGGCCGGCTGCGTACCCGAATATTTTCCCGTTGTGCTGACCGCCACCGAGGCGATGCTGGATCCGGTGTTCAACCTGGTGGGCCCTTCTTCCAGCATGGGCGGCGCGGCGATCCTGTGCATCGTGAACGGCCCGATACGGGAACAGATTGGACTGAACAGCCGCAACAACCTGTTTGGCCCCGGGAACCGCGCTAACGGCACCATCGGGCGCTCCATTCGGCTCATCCTGATGAACGCCTGCGCCGCCATCCCCGGCCTGTTCGACCGCAGCGTGATCGGCCATCCGGGCAAGTACACCTACTGCATCGCGGAGGCAGAGGGCGAGACCCACTGGACGCCCCTGCACGTCGAGCGCGGCTTTCACGCCAACGACAGCACGGTCACGGTGTTCGCCAGCGAGGGGCCCCGACAAGTGCGCTCCATCGGACGGCCCGAGCCCATCCTGTACGCAATCGCGGACGTGGCATCCTCATTGGGAACGTCAATGTCCACCTCGGGATCGGTGGGTGACGTGTCGGTGGGCATCCGCCAGGGACAGGTGGCAGTTACCATCGCGGGTAACAGCAACCTGTGGCGAGACTGGACGAAGCAACAGGTACGGGAGTACCTGCACGCCAATATTCAGCGCTCCGTAGCCGACCTGAAACGCGGCCTGGTGCTGCGCGGCGACGTGGAACCGGGCGACGAGGCCTCAATGGTGTCCCTTATTCCCGAACCGGACGATATTCTGTTAGTATTCGCCGGCGGAGAGGAGTCCAACTCCTCATCGGTGATACCGAGCTGGGGGCCCAAGGTCGGCTCCACCGCAGTAACCAGGAAAATACAAACACCGTAGCGGCTTCAGGAACCATCCCCAGGAGGGCTGACATGGCTACCCAAACCTACCAACTGGTCAACCCGGTCACCGAGCCGGTCATCGCGCCTTTCGACGGCGCGCCGCGCTTGCCCACCCTGGCCGGCACGCGCGTTGGTCTGATCGATGACAGCAAGCGCAACGCGGACGTGCTGCTCGAAGAGTTGGCCGAGGTGCTGCGCAATCGTTATGAGATCCGCGAAGTACGCTGGCTCCGCAAGCCCAGCGCCTCGCGGCCCGCCGACCCGCAGGAAATGGAAGAGTTGGTCGCCAACGTGGACTCGGTGGTGGTCGCCATCGGCGATTGAGGGAGTTGCAGCGCGTGCAGTGTGCACGACGGAATCCATGTTGAGAAGGCCGGCCTCCCCTCCGCGACCATTTGCACCGACCGGTTCATTCCCACGGCCAACGCCATGGCCAAGATGTGGGGGGCTGAAGACTATCCGACGATCTTCACCCAGCATCCAATCGAAAACCTGGACCGCCCTGCCCTTCGGGAGCGGGCCGAGGGCCTGGCCACGGAGGTGGCGGCGATCCTGACCAGCGGCTGACGCGGGGCGAACGCTACACCAGTTGCAAGCCCTGTTCCGTAAACCTGCTGAAGTCGGCCTCATTGGCGGTCGCAAACTGGGAGCCTGCTCCCAGTGCGGCCGCCGCTATCATGCAGTCCATCATCGTGCCCCGCCGTCGGCCCGCCGCGTTGAAAAGACGAGCGGCGATGGTGGCTTGTCGGGACGTGAAATCCTGGGGCGGCCCAACTATTCGGGCGGCCAATTGAAGCTCGTCAGCGGTTAATGGACCGCACAGGAATTCGGCCCAGGCAACTGTGCTGACGACCACAACTGCGCCGGCGCGGATCCATTCCCGCAGTTTACGGTTCTCTGGTGAATCCGGTATCAGCGCCCGGATGAGAAAACTGGTGTCCAGATGAATTGTCACGGCCCGTTGGCCCGCCGTTCCGCCCGCAGGTTTTGAGCCCACCCAGCAAGGTCCACCCCGCGAGACCCTAGCGCCGCTTGCAGTTGATCCAGCGTGTTCAAGGCGTCGTCGGCAGACGCGGGTTGCCTGTCCGGCGCGTAAACTTTCTCGCGCCGGAACAGCAACGTCTCGGCGTCCATGTCAACCTGCGCCGTTTCCCATCCGGCGGCGAGCCAAGCGCGGGCGCAGGCTTGCGTAATGTCGTTGGCCCATGAAGCCCGGTGGCGTCGCGCGGACGCAGGCAGATGGTCACCGATGATGGTTTCAATATCAGCAAATGACGCCTTCCATTCCTGAGACGTCAGGCTGAGCAGGTGAGCGTAAAGCTTTCGGTACTTTCGGCCCTTGTATTCCATCGATTGCGTCCTTCGCCTAGCGGCCCGCCGCCGCCTCGGCATCCCGCAGGTCGGGCGGCAGCAGGTTGGGGATGCCGTCGCTGATGGGATAGACCTCGTTGCAGGCTGAGCAGTTGAGGGAGCCGGTCATGACTTCGCCGGCGTCCGGGGCGTCGTCCGGTGCGAAGGTGTCCGCCTGTAAAGTGAGTGGGCCCCTGCAGACGGGGCAGGCCAATATGTCCAGAAGGTCGGTTCTCAATTCGTTCACCTTGACTGAATTCAGCCTGTCAGTCCTTTCTCGAATAACCAGGTGAGCACGTCAGCCAAGCCGATCACCAGCACGCCGACGATGGTCAGCGCTACCGGTCCGGTCATTGCGCCGCCGATCCCGCCGGTTGGTCGATCCCTGCGTCGCGGCAGGAGCCACGCGACGATAAAAGCGTACACCGCCAGCAGGATTTTGGCGACCAGCGCCACCGTGTAGGCCATGCCGGCGGCGTCGGAGGTCAGGCGGTCCACCGTCAGAATCACGCCGCTGACGATGAGCACAGCGATGGCGGTCACGACGATGGGACGGAACTCGGCGGCCAACGCGCGACCAACCAGCCCGCCCGTATCGGTAGAACGCAGCGCCGGTCGCGCGGCCAGCAGCATGAACAGGCTGCCGCCGATCCAAACCACGGCCGCCAGGGCGTGGGCCCACCGGATGATGAGCAGGATTATGCCCAGCACATCGACCATCAGAGCAGGTCGTCCAGTATTTCGGTCAGCGTGTCGACGTCCATGCGGCTGATCTCCATCTTATGGATCCGCCCGCCCTGATCGATGAAGTAAGTGGTGGGAAAGAACTGCACCGCGTATTCCTGGGCGACCCGTGCGCGCACGTCGGTGGCGAAGTCGAAGGTCAGGCCGAACTCTTCGACGAACTGCCGCGCCTCAACCTCGGTATCGAATCCCTGGGGCACGAAAAGACCGATGAACCGCACGTTGCGGCCCTGGTACTCCTCCCAGACCTCCTGGAAGGCGGGCATCTCATCCCGGCAGGGCGGGCATGACGGGTACCAGAAGTTGATGACCACCGCATTGCCACGCTGCTCGGAGAGGCGGAACTCTTCTCCCTTGAATGTGGTCAAATCGAAGTCTGTGGCGGGTTGGCCCGCGGAGCACGCGACCAAGGCGATAGACACCGCGAGTAACCCCGTCATACGGATGGGATTGAATCGCGACAATCGAAGCAATGGAGATGGCATGCTGGGAAGGCGAATCATCACTAGCATGACCATATTTTACCGGAGCGCGTCCGATGGACGGCGAGGTAGGCGAATCCGGCTCGCGCGACGTGGGGCGGATAGAGGCCGATCGTCCGCGTTGGGGCGGTCGCTGCCCGTTTATCCCTTGCTCTGGCCGGCCGTCTCCCCGAACTGGCGGCCGAAGAGGGTCGTCAACAGCGCGCTGACGATGCACACCGCGAGGCACAGGTAGCCCACTCCCAAGTAGCCGGTGCTGGCCAACAGCGCTCCGGCAATGCCGGCCCCGAGGATGCCGCCACCCTGGTTGCTGAACCCCATGAGGCCGACCCCGGTGGCCTTGGATTCTCCAGAATACTCGGTGCTGGCTGCCACCAGGACTGGAAACGTTATGCTGAGCAGGCCCGTCCCGACCGCTGCTACGGCCACCGATGGCCAGAGTCCGAGGTTGAAGGCGAACAACAGGAAACCGCAGACTCCGCCCAACAGCGTGCAGGAAGCGATGAAAACCGCCCGACTCCGTCGGTTGGCAACGAACGACGCTGAGTAGCTTCCGACCGTCTGCCCCACAGCGGAGATTGCCAACGGCAACGCCACAAAGCCGAGGCTCAACCCGTACGTATGGATCAGGTAGGCGGCGAAATAGCTGATCATGCCCCAGAAAGCGATGCGCTGGGAAATATTGACCGCCACGGCGACGCGGAAGAACCGCAAGGACACCAGCGACCGGTACCTGGAGAAGAATACCCAGTTGCGAACCCGCTCCCCTCGGGCCTCCGGAAGCCAGAGCCAGTTCGCCAGCAACCCCACCGCCAGCGTCAGGCCGTAGACGATAAAGGCGAGTTGCCAGCCGCCCAGGTCCGCAAGAATCGCAACGAAGGGCACGGTGATGGCCGAGGCCAGCCCTTGAATCGCCAGGAGCGCACCCACGGCCCGAGCTCGCCGGCCCGGCGAGATCACGTCCGACACCGACCCGATGATGTTGGGAGGAAGCGCTCCGCCTCCCAGACCGGTCAAAACCCGCAGGGCCAGCAGGGTTTCCAGGTTGGGCGCAAAGGCGGACGCGAGCACTGATATCGAAAGGACCGCCAGGCAGACCAGGGCCACCGGGCGTCGACCGAAGGAGTCGGACAACGGACCGCCGGAGATCCCCATAACCGCCCAGCCCGCGAAGGTGGCCGTGGCCAACTGACCGGCGACGGCCACCGATATGTCCAGGTCGGTGGCAATTTCCACCAGGAGCGGCGGAACGATCAGGATCGCACTTATGGTGGCGTAGACGGTAAGCGCCAGCACGGCCATGAACCATGCTTTGTTTACCTCTCTGCGGCCCGTCGCTGCGGTAGGCGTTGTGATGGGGTCTATTCCTTCTCAGTGGGTCGTCGCTATCGCGGCCGACGAGTATGTGCAGGACAACACCGGCGGTGCCCACAATTGATGCCGCGCACACCGGTGGAGCAAACGGATGGTGCGCATGCAGCGCTGTTTTGATGATAATCTCGCTGCATTAGTATAGCCCAACGCGAAAGCCGCTCCCAAAGCGGTCCCGTTCTTATCCGCCCAAGCCACCCCAGAAGCAGTGTCCTGTCGATCGACGCTTGACGGCCTTTCCGCTGACGTTACAATCGTTGCGAAACAGAGACAGGAAAGCGGGATGAGGTATTGCCATGCGTTTGGAAAACAAGGTTGCTCTGATCAGCGGTGGATCCCGGGGACAAGGCGCCGCCGAGGCCAGGCTGTTTGCCGGCGAGGGGTGCAAGGTGGTCATCGCCGACGTGCTCGAGGACGAGGGTCGGCAACTGGAGGCCGAGATCAACGAGACCGGTGGCGAGTGTGTCTTTGTGAAGCTGGACGTCACCAGCGAAGACGAATGGAACGCGGCCGTGAACACAGCCGTGGAGCGGTTCGGCAAGCTGGACATCCTGGTTAACAACGCTGGCATCTACCGCCAGGTGGGCATCGAGGACACCAGCGAAGAACTGTGGGACAACATCTTCGACATCAACGCCAAGGGCGTGTTCCTGGGCACCAAGGCCGCGATACCCGAGATGCGCAAGGCCGGTGGCGGCTCCATCATCAACATCTCCAGTGTGGCCGGACTGATCGGAAGCTGGCGGGCGCCGGCTTACGGCGCGACCAAGGGCGCGGTGCGACTGTTCACCAAGTCCACGGCCATCCAGTACGCGGCCGAGGGCATCCGCTGCAACTCGGTGCACCCTGGCATCATCGAGACGCCGATGACCACGCCCACCCTGCTGCGCGACGACGCGGCAAGACAGGCATCGCTGGACCGCACGCCCATCGGCCGGGTTGGGCAGGCCGAGGACGTGGCCTGGGGAGTGCTGTTCCTGGCATCGGACGAGTCGTCCTTCATGACGGGCAGCGAGCTGGTGATCGACGGCGGTCTGTTCGCGCAATAGTATCCCTGAGCTCCGGTCACGGGGATGTCCCCGGGAACCGTCCGTTGCCCCCTATCAACGTGAGCGGCTGGACCTGTTTTGTCACTGCGAGCGGCTGGACCTGTTTTGTCACTGCGAGCGGCTCGACTCGTTTTGTCATTGCGAGCGAAGCGTGGCAATCTCGTCGCCGCCGCGGTGGCCGGTGTTTTCGCCCTCGGCTTGATGGCCCTGTTCGCTCTCCCGAAACCCGTTCACGCCTGCTCGTGCGCGCCGTCAGGGTCGCCGGCAGAGGCACTGGCGCAGGCTGATGCCGTGTTCGCCGGCGAAGTCGTCGCCATCAGAGCCCTGGGCCATCCCCCGTACCGTCTGTCGTCCGCCGACCCGGTGGGGGTGGAATTTCGGGTTAGCCAAGTCTGGAAGGGGCCACGCCGAGAAACCATGACCATCGAAACGGAGGCCAGCGGAATTTCCTGCGGCTACCGGTTCAAAAAAGGGCGGCACTACATCGTCTACGCCCAGGAAGGCAAAACCGGCATGTGCACTCGCACCGCGCCGTCCTGGCGGGCCTTTGCGGACTTGGTTGCGCTGGGCGAAGGCTGGCGGCCGGAGGCCACGCCCGCCGGTGACGCGAGCGGAGGTGGTGCATGCCTGGCGTCCGCGAGTTCGGGTAACAATCCCACGGACGTTGCCGCGCTGGCTCTGCTGGTTGGCGTCATTGGCTTGGGTTTCCGCCGCAAGACTCGCCTATAATAATATCGCCGTGTGAGGCTGCTCGGCACACTGCGGCACGGTATATGCTACGAAAACGGACTCAAGGCGAGGTATTCAGACAATGAGACTGGAAAACAAGGTGGCTTTTATCAGCGGCGGCGCTCGGGGCATGGGCGCTACCGAGGCAAGGATGTTCTCCCGCGAGGGTTGCAAGGTGGTCATCGGCGACCTGCGTGACGAGTTGGGGCGACAGGTTGAGGCCGAGATCAACGAGTTGGGCGGCGAGTGCCTGTTCGTCCACCTGGACGTTACCGACGAGCAGTCCTGGAAGGACGGCATCGCGGCGACGGTGGAGCGGTTCGGCAAGCTGGACATCCTGGTTAACAACGCGGGCGTTTATATGCCGGAGCGCGTTGAGGACACCACCATGGAGAACTGGGACGTCACCATGAGCGTCAACGCCAAGGGCGTATTCCTGGGGACCAAGGCGGCCATTCCCGAAATGCGAAGCAACGGCGGCGGGTCCATCGTGAACATCTCCAGCGTGGCCGGACTCGTGGGCAACCACATCTCCTCGGCCTACACCGCGTCCAAGGGTGCGGTGCGGCTGTTTACCAAGTCCACGGCCATCCAGCATGCCGGCGACGGCATCCGCTGCAACAGCGTGCATCCCGGCACCATCGAGACCGATATGACCGCTGACCTGTTGGCCGCCGGCGGCCGTGAGGACCGGCTGAACCGGACCCCGCTGGGACGATTGGGTCAGGCCGAGGATATCGCCTACGGCGTGCTCTTCCTGGCGTCCGACGAGGCGTCCTTCATGACCGGCAGCGAGCTGGTCATCGACGGTGGCCGTACTGCTATGTAGCAGCAATCAACGGAGCAGCGAAGTCGTCAGAAGCGGGATCAGCCGTATTGCGGAGATTATCCCGATAAGGGATTCCAAGAGAGACCGGCGCGAATCTTGTCTACTCTGATTTAGCTGCTCCAAACCGTTTCGCTTCAAGTTAGTCCATGGGGATATTTTCCGGCAGGTTCTCCCTGCTGCAGTGCCGGCTGCCCGAAGCCCATCCCTACGTGCGTCTCCAGCACGCGGTGTTTCATGTGCTGGAGGCGGACAGCGGTGGTGCGGCACGGGTGGTGGACTTCACCATCTTTGGGCTGGTGCTATTCAGCGCGGTGAACCTGGCCATCGGCAACACGGAGTTGGAGTTCTTCTTCGTCGGCGTGTTCGCCGCAGAGTATGTGGTACGCCTGTGGTGCATCGTCTGGCACCGCAACTACCGGCAGGGAGGCTGGCGCAGCCGCCTGCGCTACGCCACCACCAACGCGGCGGCAATTATCGATTTCATCGCCATCTGGCCCACGCTGGTGGTGATGATCGTGTTCGGTGAGGTGGAAGTGCTGCCCATCTTCCGCCTGGTCTCCCGCCTGATCATGACCGGCCGGCGCTTCCCGGCAATGCGGCTGATGGGCAGGGTGATGCTGCGGTCGGCGTCGCAGTTGGTCAGCATGCTGGTTGCCCTGGGGGTGTTCTGGCTGGCTGCCGGTTACATGCTGCACGCTGCGGAAACGAAGCTACCTGGAGGCAACCACGAGCAGTTCGGGTCCATTGGCGATGCGTTGTGGGCCTCGGTCGTGATCCTGACCACGCTGCCGTCCCTGGAGGTGGTGCCAGGAACGCTGGCCGGGCGGGCGCTCGCGGGATTCATCGCCCTGCTGGGCATTGGGTTGTTCGCATTGCCCGCCGGCATCCTGACATCCAACTTCATGGAGGCCTATCAGCAGGAGCGTGAGACCGCAGGGCAGGTTGAACTGAGCACCTGCTGGGTGCGCAGCGACATACAACGACGTCAATCACACTGGCCGCCGGCCCTGAGTTAAACTCTCAGAGCGCGGCGGCCAATCCGCGTGATGCGCCATATGATGAGGCGGCGCTAACGCAGTTCCCGGGGCAATGTGAAGGTGATGTCCTCTTCGGCGCCCTCCAACAGGGCGACCTTCTCGGGGTCCAGCGATTCAATCACCGCTTCGACCAGGACTTCGGGGGTGGAGGCACCTGACGTTATCCCCGCCCGCCGGCAGCCCACCAGCCATTCCGGGTCGATTTCATCCGGCCCGTTGATCAGGTAGGCCGGTGTGCCGTTGGCCTCGGCCACCTCCCGCAGCCGGTTGCAGTTCGACGAGTTCTGCGCGCCGATCACCAGGACTACATCGACCAGGCCGGCCATCTGCGTGACTGCGTCCTGGCGGTTGGTGGTCGCGTAGCAGATGTCGTTCCGCACCACCGCGCCGGGGAATCGTTCCTGGATGGCGCCGATGGCGTTGGCCGTGTCGCCCACGGAGAGCGTGGTCTGAGTTATGACGGCAACCTCGGTGTCCGCTGGCCACTCGATGTCGGCGCTGACTTCCTGCTCGGACAGGGGCGCGGAGTCGTTGATCAGCGTCATCGGAGCCTGGCCCATGGTTCCGCGGACTTCCTGGTGGCCCTGGTGCCCCACCAGGAGCACCTTCCTGCCTTCGCGGTGGTACTTTTTGGCCTCGTTGTGCACCCGTGTCACCAACGGGCATACCGCGTCGATGACCCGAAGGTTGCGTTCGGCGGCTTTCTCGAAATCCTCAGGCGGCGAGCCGTGCGCCGAGAAGACCACCAGGGAGCCGTCGGGAACCTCGTCAACCTCTTCCACCGTGATGGCGCCCTTCTGCTCCAGCTCGGCCACCACGTACGGGTTGTGCACGATCTGGTGCTTGACGTAAACGGGCGGGCCGAATCGCTCCAGGCATTCCTCCACGACGTCGATGGCCCGCACCACGCCGGCGCAAAAGCCCCTCGGCGAGCTCAATATCACTTCAACCATTTTGTAATCCTCTCGCAGCGCACCCTGGCCCCTGCGGCTCATGATCCCTTGCATGCTCATTCAGTAAGTCCTGCTTATCTCGCTCGTATTCCCTGGATGTCGTCCCTAGGCGTTGTCCGGTTCCCAACCCCATGGTCGAGGACCCCATCCGGCTTCGAAAACCTCGCCCCGTTTCACAGACAACACCGGGGTCACGGCCCGTTCCGATTGCCGGCCGTTACCCAGCACGTCGTATACGACCCAGTCGCCGTCCTGGATATCCAGCACCGAGACATCCGCCTGCTTGCCGACTTCCAGGCTGCCCAGGCGCTCCTCCTCGCCGATGGCCCGCGCTGGGTTGATGGTGCACATTTCCACCACGCGGTCCAGGGTGAAGCCCATGGCCAGGAAACGGGTCATCATTTCGGTCATGCTGTGCACGGTGCGGATACGGCCGGGCACGGTGAGGTCGGTGCTGATGCAGTGGGGTTCCACGCCCTGGTCCAGCACCCGCTCGCCGATGTCGAAGCTGAAATTGGCGCGCCCGTGGGCGGTGTCCAGCCACACGCCGCGCTCGTGGGCTTCCCGCGCCTCAGGTACCAGGTTCCCGTCGCTGTCCAGCACTCCGCCCGGGTTGGCGGTGAAGAAGTGCGTGACGATGTCGCCCGGCTCCATTAGAGGAAGCAGGTCCCGGATCACCTCGGCGGGGTAGCGCTTTTCGGTGTCGCCGATGTGGACCATGAGCCGCACGCCGGCCTCGCGCGCCGCTCGCTTGGCCATGCGGGGCATTTCCATGCCCATGATCTCTAGGGCCGGCGAGACCATGCGGGCCTTGATCCCGCGGATCGTGCCGTTGCTTTCCTCGACCACCTGTATAGTCCTTTCCAGGTCGATGCTGCTGGGTGAAAAAATGTCCGGCGTGGTGGCCAGGCCGGTGCGGCAGATATGCAGGAAGGGAATCACCTCGGTGGCGTTGTTGGGGATGATGTGCGCCGGAAACCCGCCGTAGGTGTCGCAGCCGCTGCTGCCGGCATCCACCATGGTGGTGACGCCGGCGCGGACGCCGCCCACGTCGGCATTGACGCCGTTGCCGTTGACGCCTTCATAGACGTGGGTATGCAGGTCGATCAGGCCAGGGGTGACGTACTTGCCCCGCACCTCCACGACGCGTGAGGCTTCTTCGGCTGCGATGTCGGCGGCGACGGCCGCTATTTTACCGTCGGCTATCGCCACATCGTATGAGCCGTTCAAGTTCTGCGTGGGATCGATTACCGTGCCGCCTTTGATAAGCAAATCGTACATGGGCGGTTCCCTCCATGACGCGTGGTCGACTGGTTGGAAATGCCGAGAGACGCCTCGGCTGAGGATGCCGGTGCCAGCGTAGTTAGCGCCGGCAAGGGAGTCAAGCGGCCACCGCGGTACATGATCGCCCGATTCCGGAACTGCGTTGCAGGCAGCAGGCGCGCTCAGGTTGGCGCCGTTGGATTGGTGCACCCGCAGCTAACCGGGACGCATCCCATATCGACCGTCGGATCGTCCACGTCAGAAATCAACTGGCCTGGTGGCTCATGGCGCGGCCGGCATCATCGATGCCCAGGTCTAATCTGTCACCGTTTCGGCCGGAGATGCCGAAGCTTCCGGTTCAGCGATCTCCGCCGCCCGGCTGGCGAAGCGATACATTGAGGAAATCAGGCTTCCACCCACCACGAGCACCATGTAGACGTAGATGCACACATTTTGCCAGAGATACCCTACGTTGAGTCTGTCCATCGCTTCTTCAGCCGGATAGCCCAATGCGTCAAAATCAATACTCCACGAGTACAAGAGGTTATGGTCGGGAAGGATTGCGGGCAATCCCGGGGCCAGGTAAATCGCGAGCACTGCCGCGCCGCCCACTGTCGCTACCGTCACGGCCACAGCCACGGTCACGTAGAGGAAGAACCTGCGGTCTCGTTCCGGAGGATCGATAGCAGGGTCTCGCAACAAAAGCAAAATGATGAAAGTCCCGGAAAGAGCGGCCAGTTGGGCACCGAACTCTATCCACACCCCGATGTTCGAGATCACCAATATGCTGAGGTATGCCAACGCCAACGGAGGCGCCACCACCGTAATCGCCCGTCGCAAGGGGTCAATCGCGCCGCGGCCTGAGCCGTATTGCCAGTTCCAGAGCAGGCGGAATACCAGCGCCGCGGCTGAGGAGATTACCAAATTCACCAACAGCGCGAGCATGTACGGGAACGGCTTCGCCGCGAATTCGCCCAAGTTGTAGAATCCATAGATATCCATGCGCGTCAAGGCCGACGGCAGCAGTTGCACGCTCAGGAGAAAGAACAACGAGATGGAGAGGAATTCCTGCAGGGCGTAGGCGCCGCGCATCCGCATGAACTTGTACGCCAGCATCAGACTCATGACTGAGACGACGTAGACGATGGGGAGCCAAGGGTCCATCAGTCCCGCCGCCATCAATATGTACCCGCTCGCCAAGATGACCAATCCGGGGAGGAGACTACTCATAACGCTGAACCGAAGCACCTCATAGATGCCCAGCGTATAAACAATACCGGCGGAGGAGTCCTCCTCGGTGACTGGGCCAACCGGCGCATCGTCTATCTCGGCACTCTTCACGGTCTCTGACGCGGGGTCCTCTTCCGCGTGGTCAACCGGCGCTGCAGTACCGGTCTTGAACCCTGCCAGCGTCATCAACCCGCCCACCTCAGCATCCGACAGGTTGAGGGCTTTGCCAAACACCTGGAGGCGCTGTTCGTTTGGCCGAGTTACCCCTGACTCCCAGCGGGAAACCATGGTATGGCTGGACCGATCGACGTATTGGGTGTCGACTGCCGCCATGCGCCGCAGCAACTCCTCCTGTGTCAGACCTCGGGTTCCGTTTTCCGTGGAGAAGGCCTCCCGGTAGGCCTTCATCAGGATGCCAACCTGGATGGAGCGGGAACGTTGTACGTCACGGTCTGGCATCAGGGTAAACTGTCACAAGTTAAAGGAATGGGAACGTGTGAATCTTGTGACTCCACGGGTGTCACGGCGTCGGGTATCAACAACCTGGCGTCATTTTATCCCGTTTGTGTCGACTTGTGACAAAAATCGTGAAAATCGCGGCCGCTGATTCTCCACAGTCAGAAGCCGTGTCGAGTTCAAACTGGCGGCCCTAACGCCGATGCCATATACTGCGGCCAGGCAAAATGGATGCTGATTTGGAACACGGCTCCCGGCACGGAGGTCACTATGGCATTGGGATTGAGAAGCTATCGTCCGCTGGTGGGCGGCGTCACGCACATGGTAAGCACCGGTCACTACCTGGCGACCGCGGCCGGCTACCGGATCCTGGAGCAGGGGGGAAACGCCATTGACGCCGGCGTCGCCGCCGGCATGGTGATCAACGTGACGCTTCCTCAGTACACCAGCTTCGGCGGCGTGGCGCCCATCATCATCCACCACGCCGAGACTGGAGACACCAGGGAAATCAGCGGACTGGGCCGCTGGCCCGCCGAGGCGTCCATAGATTATTTCCGCAGCGAACACGGCGGAGACATGCCCCATGGGGTCATGCGCACGGTTACGCCGGCGGCGCCGGACGCCTGGCTCACCGCCCTCAGCCAGTACGGCACCATGACCTTCGAACAGGTGGTTACGCCGGCGCTGGAACTGGCATCCCACGGCTTCCCCATCCCCGCCACATTGAACCGTGCTTTGGTCAGCAGCGGCGACAACATCATCCTCGACGAGGGTGACACCAGCCAGTGGACCAGCACCATGGAGATCTTCTATCCCGGAGGCAAGGCTCTGGGGGTTGGTGACCTGCTGGTGCAGTCCGACCTGGCGCGCACCTTCCGACGCATGATAGATGCCGAACGTGCCGTTGCCGGACGCGGTCGTGAGACTGGCCTTCAGGCCGCGCGCGACCTGTTCTACAAGGGAGACATCGCCGAGGAAATGGTCGCGTTCATCCGCAGCCAGGGCGGCTGGCTTTCCATGACCGACCTGGCATCCTTTTCCGTGGGAGTCGACACTCCCCCCGTCATTGACTACAAGGGGATCGACGTGTACGCCTGCGGCCCGTGGTGCCAGGGGCCGATGAACCTCCACGCCCTGCGCATCCTGGAAGGCTGCGACCTGCAGGGAATGGGCCACAATTCTGCGGAGTACATCCACACCGTGCTCGAGGCGCTCAAGCTGGCCTTTGCCGACCGTCACGCCTATTACGGTGACCCGGATTTCGTGGACGTACCAATGGACGGCCTGCTCTCCCGAGAGTACGCGGACATCCGGAGGCGGGAGATCGACTCCCGCCGGGCTCACCCGGAGATGCCAGATGCTGGAGATCCGTGGGCGTTCCAGGCCGGAACCGGCCTCGCCGGCCGCAAGCCGGAGCCGGTGGCCGGTCCGCTGTCGGCCGATACCTCTTATGTGTGCGCGGTGGACCGCTGGGGCAATGCCTTCTCAGCCACTCCCAGCGACGGGTTCGGCGGAGCGCCAATTGTTCCCGGTCTGGGCTTCATGGTCTCGGCCCGCGGAGCGCAGAATTGGCTGGACGAGGACCATCCCGCCGGCCTTGCGCCCGGCAAGCGGCCGCGCCTCACGCCGAATCCGGCGATGGCGTTCAAGGATGGCAAGCCGTGGATGCCCTTCGGAACCCCGGGCGGAGACGTGCAACCGCAATCCATGGTGCAACTCTTCCTGAACGTTGCCGAATTTGGGATGGACGTGCAGCAGGCCATTGAAGCTCCCCGCGCGTCAACGTGGAGCTTCCCCAACTCCTTCTGGCCGCATGCCTACCGGCCCGGCCTGGTCGGTGTTGAATCCCGCATCGAACCGTCAGTGGTGGACGACCTCCGCAAGCGCGGCCACGACGTCGACGTGTGGAACGAGTGGACGCCGCGGATGGGCTCCCTGTGCGCCATTGAGGTTGACCGGGAACGGGGGAGCCTCTTTGGAGGGGCCGACCTGCGGCGGGACGGCTACGCCATGGGTCGGTAAATCGCCGGTCAAACGCGCAGACAATTTGGCGGCGCCGGGAGGCCTCCCGGCGCCGCCTTTTTGATCGCGCTTTTCGTCCTGAGCGGCTGGCCGACGCAATCGAGACGATCGGCAGGTTCGAGCTGTGGCTACGGTTTCGCCATCCGGTAACCGATGCCGTGCTCGGTGAAGATGTACGAGGGCTTTCGCGCGTTGTCTCCCAGCTTTTGCCGCAGGTTCTTCACGTACGCCCGGAGCAGCTGAGATTCGCCGGCATATTCGGGTCCCCAGACCCGGTGCAACAACTCGTCCTGTGTCATGACCCTGCCGGCGCTGCTGGAAAGCTCGTGCAGCAGTTTGTACTCAGTCGCCGTCAACTGCACCGGTTGGCCCCCGACCGTGACCCGGTGAGACGTGTAATCGATGCTCACCCGGCCCATGGCATATCCCGTTTCCATTTCCGCAGGGTGGAAACTAACTTTCCTGCGGAGGGATGCCCTGATCCTGGCTACCAGTTCCGTGGGCGAGAATGGCTTGACGATGTAGCCGTCGGCGCCTTTTTCAAAGGCCAGGATCGCGCTGGCTTCGTCGCCCGGATCCAGGATGCCGATTACCGAGATTCGGTGTGACGTCACGAGCCATTCCACGAGGTCAAACTCTTCTGCCCTTGATTTCGACAAGTCGATGACGGCGACTTCCGGCTTCTGCTCCGTCACCAAACGATCCAGGTCGTTGAGGTCAAATACTGCCAGGGGGGTGAAGTCTGCGCGCGACAGGGTGCGCCGCATGGTGCTGAGGATGTGGGGATCCTCTGCGACCACCAGGACCCTCGGCTTTTCACTGGCAGGAAGGCGATGGGGTTCGGATCCATCGCTGAGGTCAGCAGGCGAGGTCTCGCTTTCAGTCTCGGCGACAGGGATGGTCAAGGTGAAAGTCACCCCGTGTTCGTCCTCGCTTCGCACCACACGGAACCTGCCAGCGTGGGCGTCCACGATACCTTTGGCTATCGAAAGGGCCAGTCCCCCTTCCTCCGCGCTCTCCTCGCCTTCTCCCAATCGCACCGCCCTGAGCCTTTCAAACAACTCTGGAGGTTGGGTGCTGTGGCCGCACTCTCCGACCGTCGACACGGAGATGGCGACTTGGGAGTCCTGCAATTCGGCGCTGACCGTTATGGTGGCAGCTTCGGTGGAATACCGGAAACTGTGAGCGAACAAATCGCGCAGCACTTGGTCGATACGCTGCCTGTCGGCCAGGATGTGGGGCAAGCCCGACGGAATGCGCATGTCAATGGTCTGGCCGGCGTGGTTGCGTCGAAATTCGTTGACCGCCCCGGCAACCAGCTGAGATACGTCCGTGTTTTCGAGGGAAAGCTGGAGCGTGCCCGCATTTAGGCGCGACAGGTCGATCAGGCTGTTGATTTGCGTGCGCATCAACTCGGCCTGATGGTCGATGATCTTCAGGAGCTGTAGTGGCTCCGTTGAGTGCATCGGTTCGACGGCATCAGCCAGGGCGACGATGGAACCTTTGATTGCGCTCAGCGGAGTGCGCAGTTCCTGGCTGACCATTCCCAGGAAATCGGAGCGCAACTTTTCGTCGTCCAGGTAGGGCGTCATGTCCTGCATAGCCACCACTATCGACACGATATCGCCGCCCTCCGAATAGATGGGCGCGGCGTTGACCAGGGTGGTGACGGAGCGTCCGCTGGGCAAACAGACGACAATTTCCTCGGCGCGTACTATCTCGCCACTCTGCATGACTCGGGAAGTCGGCAGCTCGCCGAAGGAAATTTCCCGACCGTCGGCTCGCTGGAACGAAGCCACTTCCGGTAGCCGCTCGAAGGACCCGCCCGGCAGTTGCAGATCGTCTACCATGCGCTGGCATTCACGGTTGGCGACGAGCAGGCGCCCGGTTTTGGCATCGAAAACGATTACGCCAATTGGGGCAATGTTGACGAGCGCCTGCAGGTCGGTCTTTCTTCGCCTCACCGCCTCGAATTCGCGGGCGTTCGAGATTGCGTTTCCCGCGTGCGCGGCGAAGCGCACTATGATGTCCTCGTCCTCTGGAGTGAACTCTTCCCCGTTGTCGGTTTCGGACAGGTAGATGTTGCCGATGTGGACCCCGTCGCGACGGATGGGCATACCCAGAAAAGACCGCATCGGGGGGTGTCCGTCGGGCAGACCAGCCGACTTGGGATGACTCGCGATGTCGGCTACGCGCAACGGGCCCTGGACTTCGTTCATGTATCCCAGCAGCCCCTTGCCCTGCGGCGGGTTCTGGACGCCGTGGAATTCCCCTTCAGTTGCGCCGGACGTGATTATGTTCTCGACTTCTCCGGATGCGTTGTACGAGAGCAGCACTCCATAGCGAGCGTTGGTCAGCCAACGCGCGTTGTCGATCACCCTTTGCAGGACAATCTCGGTTTCCAAACTTTCCGAGACGCGCAGGCATGCTTCAACCAAGTTGGCCAGTCTGCCGGAAGAATCCGGATCATCTCGCTTGAGTCCGGTTTTTCCAGTTGAGGGTTCTGTCGACATGTGTGAAGCCATTATCGATCCCTAGGAGTGTCGTGTGTTCGGGCCCAGCCGACGCGTCGTTCCAGACTGAAGCCAACCTGTCCGACTGATCTGGGAGTGGGTGTCTCCCCAAAGGCCTAGACAGGTGACTCCAAATGTGTCCGGCCGCAATTGCGCATCATACCATATAAATCACGGACGTCAAACGTATGTTGCAAATAAATTGCGTGAATGTAACGGTGGTGTAACGAATATTCCCGTCCCCGGTTGCATCGCTCGGAAGGCGGCCATGGTGGGCGGCCCAAGGCGCGATTGCCACTGACTTGATGCCGGGAGAGGTCGTTCCCCAGGATCGGCGAATGTGAGATGAGTATCTCATTAAAATACAGTTATGTAACTATATTCGGTATGAATATGATAACTATGCGAGGTTCCGATGGTTGGCCTGGATCGTGCCTACTCCACCGCCGGAGTGTGGGATCGGCTACAATGGTCGGGCAAGAGCCTCGCCGGCTAATAATCGCTGGCAAGTGAGGTGTCGGCCCTCCGATGGAACAGATCCGGACTGCGGTGGGGGATGGGGCGGCAGAATTATGCGTTTGGTATAGAATGTGGGCAATCTGCAAGACATCGCCGAGCTAGTGCGGCCGCACATTCACCGCGGGAGTTTCGCGCTGGAGGATGGCCAGACCACCCACTGGTACGTGAACGGTCGCGCATTTATGCTCAGCGCGGCGGGCAGTATCATTGCCGGCCGCGTCATTGGCGACATGCTCGGGGATGATGTGCGCTGCGTCGGCGGGCCGGCTACGGCGGCGATCCCGGTGGTGACCGCGGTGGTGCATCAGTCCGGCGTCCCGCGCGTGGGTTTCTACGTGCGGGCCGATGCCAAAGGCTACGGCATGCTGAACCGGATAGAAGGCAACCTCGAGCCCCGGGTGGCCATTGTGGACGACACCTGCTACACGGGCGATTCGCTTATCCGGTGCATCCAGGCCGTGGAGGAAGCCGGCTCGGTGGTTCTGCAGGTCGTCGCCGTGTTCGATCGGGGCGACGGTGGTGAACGCATTCGCGAACTCGGCTACGACTACCGGTTCGTGCTGAGGATCGAGGACGGCGAGCCCGTATTGCCTCCTGGCTGACCCATTGAGGCTTTTCGGGATGGGCTTGCGGCTGTCGGGTTTTTGACCCCAGAGGTTCTTTCCGCGCCTACCCCAGTGCGGCAAGCCCGGCGCGGGCACGTGTGGTTTTCCGTCGGACCGGTGTCCTGAGCGCGACTGCGAGTCGTCGGGGTGCCCCGCGCGCCGGCTGATTTCGGTGGCGCGCGAGCGTTTCCAGGATTTTCATCCCCTGCCGTAGACAGGGCGTGGAGGGCGAACTGACGTAAAATATGCGCGATTTTCAACGCTGCGGCACGACCCCATGAATCAACTGGTCAAAATCTCGGCGGGCCTCGTCAACTCCCAATGGTTCGAGTATTTCATCATCGCCGTCATCATCGTCAACGGCATCATACTGGGGCTGGAGACTTCATCCACTGTCAGCCGGCTTTACGGCGACCTGCTGTACCTGGGCAACGACATCGCACTGGGCGTGTTCATCGTCGAAGCCGCCCTCAAGATGCTGGCCTTTTGGCCCCGGCCGCACCGGTACTTCCGCGACGGGTGGAACGTCTTTGACTTCCTGATCATCGTTTTCGCCCTGGTGCCGGCCACCGGCCAGTTTGCGATGATCGCCCGGCTGGCGCGGCTGCTGCGGGTGGTGCGCTTGATTTCGGCCATCCGGGACCTGCGCCTCATCGTGGCGGCTCTGGTGCGCTCCATCCCCAGCGTGGGCCACGTCATGATGCTGATGAGCATCGTGGCGTACATCTACGCCATCATGGGACACCAGTTGTTCCACCAGCATGATCCGGAACACTGGGGCACCCTGGGCAGGTCATTGTTAACCTTGTTCAACATCACCACCCTGGACAACTGGACCCAGATCATGAACGCCGCCATGGTGCATCACCCGTGGTCATGGGTATATTTCGTCAGCTTCGTGGTCGTCGGAACGTTCGTTGTCATTAATCTGTTCATCGCCATCATCATCAACAGTCTGGATGACGCCAAGCGAAGTCAACTGCAAGAAGGGCTCGAACCGGTCTCGCGGCAGGATCTGATGCGGGAACTGCGAGCAACTCGGGAAACTCTGGAGCGGTTGGAAGAGCGGCTGAATGCTACCGATGCCGAGGACGAGCACCGTCGCTAGCATCGGCGCATACCGGCCATCCCGTGCCGCACCGCGCGGGTGGTATCATTGGCCCAAATCACTCGTAAATGGAGGGATTGACGTGCCTTTTGGAGACAATGATTGGCTGGCCCTTACCCAGGAAGAACCGATAGAACCCGAAATCCCGCTGTGCGACCCGCACCACCACTTCTGGGACCGGCGTCTGCAGAGCGTCCCGTACCAGCGTTACCTGCTCCACGAGTTGATGGCCGACCTCGATTCGGGGCACAACGTCCGGTCCACGGTTTTTGTTGAGGCGAGGTCCATGTATCGTGCGGACGGGCCGGCAGAACTGCAGCCGGTGGGAGAGGTTGAATTTGTTCAGGGTCTGGCGGCGGCCAGCGCCAGCGGTACCTACGGCGAGCCCCGGGCAGCGGCGGCAATTGTGGGTCATGCCGACCTCAAGCTCGGGGAGGGTGTGGGCAGGGTGCTCGAGGCGCTGCAGGCGGCAAGCCCGAACCGGTTCAAGGGAATCCGGCACAACGTGACCTGGAGCCCGGACCCGCTGATAGAAAACCGGGAAACTCAGGGCATCATGTCCAACGAGACCTTCCGGACCGGTGCCCGGACGCTGGCCGGCATGGGCCTTTCGTTGGACGTCATGCTGTCCTTCCCCCAGCTGAACGAGCTCGCCGAGTTCGCCCGTGCAGTGCCCGAGGTGTCCATCATCCTCAACCACGTGGGCGGGGTCAGCCGCACCGGCATATATGCCGGCAAGGATGACGAGGTCATACCGGCCTGGCGTGATGGCATCCGTGCGGTGGCGGAGTGCCCCAACGTCACCTGCAAGCTGGGCGGATTGGGCATGCCGCGTTGGGGATTCGACTGGCCCGCTCGCGCCGAGCCCATCGGGTCCGAGGAGTTGGCCGAGGCGATGGCCCCTTGGATGACACACTGCATTGAGCAGTTCGGTCCGGATCGCTGCATGTTCGAGAGCAACTTCCCTCCGGACAAGGTCTCCTTCTCCTACAACGTGATGTACAACGGCTTCAAGCGGCTTTCCCGAAGTTACAGCGCCAGCGAGCGGGCGAACCTGCTCCACGACACTGCGGTTCGGGTTTACCGCATTGAGGGGTAACGCGAGGTCGATGGCGCATGAAGTACGACGTGATCATCGTAGGTGCAGGGTCGGCAGGCTGCGTGCTCGCCAACCGGTTGTCGGAGGACCCGGCGCGGTCCGTGCTGTTGTTGGAAGCTGGCCCGGACTACCCCGTTCCGGACCAACTGCCCGATGAATTGAAGTACGACATGAACCAGGCGGCGTCCGAGGAGGGGGCGGCGCACAACTGGTCGCTGGTTGGCAGGTCCACCGCGGCACAGGAGCGAACGTTGCACGTTGCCCGCGGCAAGGTGACCGGAGGGAGCAGCGCCATCAACCACCAGATCCTGCTGCGGGGAACTCCGGAGGATTTCGACGGTTGGGCAGCGGCCGGCAACGACGAGTGGAGCTACCAGAAAACGTTGCCGTATTTCCGCATGTTGGAAAGCGACGCCGACATCCGTGATGACTTTCACGGCTCGGACGGCCCCATCCCCGTCTGGCGTCATGCCAGGGAAACCTGGCTGCCCCTGCAGGCGGCGTTCTATCGGGCGTGCCGGGATGCCGGGTTCCCGGACGACCAGGACATGAACCACCCCGATGCCACCGGGGTCGGCGCGATGCCGTTGAACAACCCGGGCGGAGTGCGCATGAGCACCGCCATCACGTATCTCGACGCCTGCCGCCACCGGCTGAACCTGACCGTCCGGGCCAACGTTGCGGTTCGGCGCATCGTGTTCGAAGGCAAGCGCGCGATTGGGGTGGAGGTGGAGAGCGGGGGCGCTGTTTTCGTCGTCGAAGGTGACGAGGTCATCCTCAGCGCGGGAGCGATTGCCTCGCCGCAACTGCTGCTCCTCTCCGGGGTCGGCGCTTCCGAACAGTTGCGACCTTTGGGAATTGAGCCGATGCACGAGTTGCCCGGGGTGGGGCGGAGCATGAAAAACCACCCGTCCGTGTCCATCGTGTTCCGCTCTCATCCCGACCATCACCTGGCTCCCGACGCACCCCGCAACCAGGTGGGGCTGCGTTTCACGGCCGCGGGGTCTTCGGACCGCAACGACATCCAGGTCCAGCCCACGACGTCGTATCCCGAGAGCCGGGAAGCACCCAACATCCGTGTGGGATGCCGGTTGGAATACCCCTACAGCGAGGGCCTGCTCACGCTGGCATCTGCTGACGTATCAGTCCAGCCGGACCTGGACTTCCGGTTCCTTTCCGATGCCAGGGACACGGCCCGGTTCCGGGACGCCGTGCGGCGCGCCGTAGCGGTATTCGAACACTCGGCTTTCGAGGGCCTTTTGGTGGAGCGCCTGTCACCAACCGATGCCGACCTGGCTGATGACATTTCTCTGGACACCTGGCTGCAACAGAACGCGGGCATCGCCGGTCACACGTCGGTCACCTGCAAGATGGGTCCGGCGGCGGACCCTACGGCCGTGGTCGATCAGTATTGCAGCGTGCACGGCCTGCAGAACCTACGGGTGGTAGACGCTTCCATCATGCCGGACATAGTCCGGGCCAACACCAACGCTACCATTATCATGATGGCCGAGCGGGCAGCCGACTTCATCAAAGAGGGCGACTGACCCGCGGTTTTGGTGCGGTCAACGCACCCGCCCGCCTCCGTGATAAAAGTTGCGGCGGCCTTTGGGTGCGGTGTAGCGCTGCGGTTACTCGATGGCGTGCAACATGCTGTCGTTGGTTCTGACGTAGATCCGTCCATCGGCGAACACCGGTGATATCTCGGCTGGAGCGCCCAACGGGAGTCTCCAGACTAACTCACCATTCGATCTGCCCAGAGCGTAAAGACTGCCAGCGTCGGTCCCAAAGTAAACCCGGTCTCCCACCACCACGGGCGACCCGAATATGGCGCCGTCGGCCTCGAACCGCCACGTCTCCATGCCGGAAATCGCGTCGGCGCCGTAGAAGCCGCCGTTGAAACTGCCGGCGTACATGCCATCCGCCGCGACCGAGGGCGTCGCCAACAGCCCCGTGGTGGACCAGCGCCCCGTGGTGCTATCGAATGCGAAATCGGGATCAAACAGCCACATCCTTCCCTTCTGTGCCGGCGGCCGCGGCACGCCCGGCACCTTCCAGTCCCAGAACTGTTTCCAGACCAGCTTGAACTGGTACTCACCGGCGATCTCCCGGGCGTCCGCATCCACCGCGTGCACCTGCCCCCCGGACGGGAAGTACGCCATTCCGTTAGCTATCACCGGTGATGCCTTGGTATTGCCCTCCGTCCGGAAGCGCAGCTTGCTCTGTCCCGTCCTGGCGTCGAATACGTAGAGGTTGCCGAGATTGTCCGCGGCGTAGACGTGCCCGTCGCTCACGGCCGGCGCCGCGCGCACTTCGCCCACGATGTCTTCCCGCCACAACAATTTGCCCGTGGCCGCGTCCAGGGCGTTCAGCGCATTGTCGCCCGATCCGACGTAGACGATACCGTCGGACACGATGGGGGACGAGGCGATGGGTCCGCCCGTTTTGACCGTCCAGAGGAACTGCTGGGTGTTCCGGTCCAGGGCGATGACCCGGTGGTCAGTCAACCCAACGTAAATCCGGTCACCGGCCAGCGCCAACGAATGATCCAGCGGGCTGGGGACGGTGACTTCCCAGAGTTGTTCCCCCGTCGACGCATCCAGCGCGATGATTTTGAAAAACGCCCCGACGTACACCACGCCGTCGTGCACAATAGGTGCGGCTCGGGTGGGAGTGCCCAGGTCGTGCGACCAGATGAGGCTGCCTGCCGGCTGGACGGCTGCGGTGGGTATGTGGCGAGTAAGTTGAAGGTCACGGCCCACCATGGACCACTGACCCGGCAGGGAAGCCGAGCTGAGCATGGTTCCGGGAGAGTTGAAAAGCAGTTTGATCGGGTTTGGGAAGAACGGGTAGTACAGCCACGCCAGGAAGAATAGGACAATCACGGCCAATCCGACCCGGATCAGGCGTCGCCTGTTGAGCCATCGCCGTCTCCGGGGGTCATCTTGCGCCCAATCGGGAAGGTTGGCGACCGTGCGGTCGCACTCCTGGCACTGTTGTCCCGGCTCCTGATCTTCGGCTCCGCACCAGCCGCAAACCGCGGCGTTGTTTGACCCGGTATTGGGTCGAGTAGCTTCGTTCATCGGGGACAGATTAACTTGTCAAGGGGCGTTGCGGCAACAGCGTGGTGTCCGGACGGCCTGCGGGTTCGGCGGGCGTCATGGCGGGCAACGCAAACGACGGCGCGGATGCGCATACCGCACCCGCGCCGGTCGATCGTCTGACTGCCTCGATAGATTGTGGTCTCACTAACGGCAGCGCCGGAATGGCTAAAGGTTCCGCTGCTTCGGGTCAAGCTTGTCCCGCAGCCAGTCGCCCAGCAGGTTCATGGACAGCACGGTGAGCAGGATGGCCAGGCCGGGGAAGAAGGATAGCCACCAGGCGTCGGTCACGAACGACCGTCCGTCGGCCACCATCACGCCCCAGGCCGGTGTGGGCCGGGAGATGCCGGCGCCCAGGAAGCTGAGAGTCGCTTCCAGCACGATGACGAAGCCCACCTGTAGCGTGGCCAGCACCACTATGGTGTTGACGATGTTCGGGAAGATGTAGCGGAGCATAATCCGGAAGTTCGACGCTCCGGCAACCCTGGCCCGGGAGATATAGTCCTGCGCCCTGATGGTCAGCGCTTCGCCGCGGACCAGCCGAGCGTAACGAGACCATTGGCTCAACACCAGCACGGCAATCAATATCTTCATGCTGGGCCCCGCCATGGCGGCGATCACAATTGCCACCACGATGATGGGCAGGGACAGGGAGATGTCCACCAGGCGCATCATCAGGTTGTCCGCCCAGCCGCCGTAAAAGGCGGACACAATACCGAAAGAGGTGCCAATCAATCCCGATATCAATATGGCCACGCTGGCCACCAGCAATGACACGCGGGCTCCATGCATGGCCCGACTGAGCACATCCCGTCCGATGTCGTCCGTGCCGAACCAGTGCTCCGCCGATGGTTCCGCGAAGCGATTCTTCATGTCGCCTTTCAGTGGGTCGTAGGGAGCAATCCAATCGGCGCCGAGGGCCGGGATGAGCAGGACTATCACCAGGACAGCCACTGGGATAACCGGGTAGCGGAAAACTTCCCTCGCGTAATGTCCTATTCGGGATGGCGGACGTGGGCTGCTAAGTTCTGGCAGTGCTACGGCCATGGCTGTTGTCCTCGCTTACGTCCTGTGGGTTTTAGGGCCTGTTGACAAACTTCGTCTTTCCGGCGAAAGCCTGAATCCAGTTGAGTGTAAAATCTGACCAACTTTCCTAATCGTCGAGGCTTTTCCGGGTTCCCGTTTTCGCAGGAGCGACGGTGTGATTTTCAGTTTGTCAACCGGCTTTAGGTGTATCGAATGCGCGGGTCGAGGTAGGCGTAGGCAATGTCCACCAAGAGGTTGGCCACGATGTAGATGGTGGTGAAGGTGAGCATTATGCCCTGCAACAGGGCGTAGTCGCTGGACCGCGCCGCGTTGAACAGCAGGAAGCCCAAGCCGGGCCACTGGAACACCGTTTCGATGGAAACGGAGCCCACCATCAGCGACCCCAACGTGATGGCGAAGTAGGTCAGCGGGGCAATGGAGGCGTTCCGCAGGCAGTGCTTCCAGATGATCTTGCGCTCGGGCAGGCCCTTGATGCGGGCCAGCTTCACGTACTCGCTGTCCAGCACGTCCAGCATGGAGGACCGGACCAGGCGGAGCATGGCGGCCACCTGGAACCATCCGATGGCGACGGCCGGCAGGACCAGGTTCCTGATGCCGCCCTTGCCCGAGGTTGGGAACCAGTCCAGCTGCACGGCAAAGATCCACATGAGGACGATGCCCAGCCAGAACACGGGCAGAGATTGGCCCAGCAGGGCCACCACCTTGCCCGTCCAGTCGAAGATGGTATCCCGGTAAGTTGCCGTCAAGACCCCAACGGGCAACCCGATGACCACGGCCACCAGGATGCCGGCTCCGGCAAGCTGGATGGTTGCCATGAAGCGGTCCGCGATGAGCTCGGACACGGTGAACCTGGGGTATTTGAACGAGTGGCCGAAGTCTCCCCGAACCGCGTTCCAGACGTAGGTGAAGTACTGTTCGTGCAACGGCTTATTGATTCCCCAGAACTCTTCCAGGTCAGCCCGGACGGTGGCGTCGGCGTCGTCGGGCAGAATGGCGTCCAGGGGGTTGCCGCCGGCATGGCCCAGGGCGAAAGCAATCACGCTGACCACCACCAGGACCAGGATAGCCTGGAGGATCCGCATAATGATGTATCTTTGCATCCCTAACTCCTGCCCCAGGGTTCAGCCGTGGCTAGTTGAGATTCGCGCACCGCGACCGTCGGTTTCCCGGCAGTCGCGGCGCTTTCAAACCGGTTGTTGGTCAGACCGGTCGGGGGGATCAGCAAGGCGGACCCTCGATCAACTCGTTGCTGCCGAGGTCGCCGCCCTCCCAACCCGGGAAGGGCCATTCGCAGATGTAGTTGGTGTTGACGATCGTCTCGATGGGCACCCAGAAGAGCGGTATCCACTCATGATGGTAGAACTTGATGTCGCCAATCTGGAACAACACCTTTTCACGTTCAGCCGGGTCCACGGTTACCTGCAACTGGTGGTACAACTCTTGCAGTTCGGCAGTCTCGTACATGAAGACCACGCCGCCATCTTCCTTGGGGGTGTTGAACAGCATGATCTGGGCTTCCACCGCCTTGAATGAAGGGGTGGTCGCCAGGGCTGTTTCGTGGTTGGACTTGTTCCGGCGGCGGGCAACCACAGCGGCGCGGTCTTCGTCGCGGAGTTCCAATTCCACTCCGATCTCCGCCCAAGCCAACTGCATGAACTGAGCGATCTGGGGAAGTTCCGGCGCGCCGGGGAAGGGATACATCGGAACTGTGATCTTGAACCCTTCGGGGTAGCCGGCCTCAGCCAGGAGCTGCTTGGAGGCCTCCAGGTCGTAGCCGTATTCCTCCTCGAAGTCCTCGTCCCACTTGGGGTTCCAGGGGGTCAGGGTGGGATGGAAAGCGTGCACTTTGGAGTCCCAAACGCGACCCTTGTAGAGTTCCTCCTTGAAGGTCTCGCGGTCCACGGCCTTGTTCAGGGCCTTGCGCACCTTGATCCCGATTTCTCCCGGCGCAGTCACCGGGAAATCGGGGTCGTAGTTCTCCGCATCGCCGTAGAACATGCCGCCGAAACGGAAGGCCGTCTGCTGGGCAGGGCCGTTGCTGGGTATGATCTTGAACTTGCCGGCTTCCTCTGCCTCAAGCTTGTCGCCCAGGTCCCGGTTGACCTCGGTCATGTGGGTCTCCTCGGCGCGGAACTGAGCCAGACGGGTGGACTCTTCCAGCACCCAGGTGTTGCGCATTTCGGGGTAGACCGGGTCATGACGCCAGTGTCCGTCCGGGAAGGCCAGTGAGTAGTCCACGTGGACTTCCTCTTCCCGGCCGTCATACTGATATGGTCCGGTACCGGCCAAAGCCTCATAGTACGCGTTGGTGCAGCCCTCGCTGGCGACGTTCTCCGCGTCGTCGAACCCGCCGGCCTGGTCGCACTGGGCCTTGCTGTAAATCATGTTGCCCGCGGACTCGGCGGCGTAGAACAAATACTCGGCGGAGGGCTTCACCATGTGGACCCGAATGTTATAGGGGTCCAGAGTCTCCACGTGGTCGACGTTGCAGATGCCGCCCTTGTAGCTGGCGCGGGTGCCCTTCTGGCAGGTGAGCTTGAAGCTGTGCTCCACGTCGGCTGCGGTGAACTCGCCAAAGTCCCGGTGGAACTGGATGCCCTGCTCCAGCTCGAAAGTCCAGACATCGCCGGTGGCGTTCATTTCCCAGGACTTTGCCAGCATGGGGATCCATTCGCTGGTGTAGGGGTCCAGTTGCACCAGGTATTCCATGAACGGGCTGTGCTGGTACACGAAGTCAACGCCGCCCAGCCACGGCACTACGGTGTCGTCGATGGGCGTGATCAGTCCCAGTATGACCTTGTCCGTCGGCAGTTGGCTCTCGTCGACGACATTGCCGCTGGGCTGGTCCTGGGTCTCGGGCATGGCGGTGGGCTGGGCCGCTGCGGCCGGCGCGCCTCCGGATGCCGGTTGGGCTGCAGCCGGTTGAGCGGTTTCCGCCGGAGCCTCGGCGCCTCCGCATGCTGCAACGAACGTCAGGAGCAGCAGTGCTGGTAAAAGCAGCAGCGCCGATTTGATCTTGATTCCGTAGCGGTTCATTACCAGACCTCCAGACTGTAATTGTCGCGCCCGTGACCCTCGGTCAGGACGCTTGTCGTCCCTGGTTCCCTCAAGCCAAAGCCATTGAACATGCTGGCTTGTTCATCTGGTTGCGGATTCAGTAGGTGTTTCTGACGGGAGTGCCGCGCCTCGTTACGAGGCATGCGGTATCAAATATCAAATACAGCTACGGTCATTGGAAATCGTCAATCCGGTTACGAAAACCAGCTAAACTGGGGCCTGGAAGTGTCGTGTGACGTAAGTTGTTTGAACGAACTAGCGGCCATCCGTAAAGCAAGCGGAATGTATAATAGCAACGTGACTCGTGTCAATAGCGGCCGGATTGGCTCACGCGCGACCGCCCATTCCCGGCGCACTGGCCTGAAGACATGGCGCCAGCCTTTACGGCGGCAACCCGGATTGGGCGGGCTCGACCACCGTCAATTGTTGATTGGGCGACACGTCGTGCAGGGTCTGGACGATTCCGCTGGGCCAACGAATCTCCACGGAGTCGGCTTTGGCAGCCGGGCCCAGACCGAAGTGGGCAGGCAGCATGTTCTGGCTCTTGTTGCTGGAACCGGCGGCGATTTCCCTGATCTGTGTGCGGCCGTCGGCGACCACCGTGACCCGGGCGCCGATGCCATCCCGGTTGCTCATCGTGCCCACAGTGTGGACACGCAGCCAGTTGGCGTCCCAACCGCAGCTGTTCTCGAATAGACGCGCGCTCTGGGCGTCATCGCCGGCCAGGCCCAGGTTCGCCACGTACAGGTCCAGGCAGCCGTCGTTGTTGAAGTCGGCATAGGCGACGCCGCGGCCGACGCCCCGGTCGTCCGCGCCGCTGATGGAAGACACGTCCCCGAAGGTGGCCCGGCCGGTGTTGCGGAGCAGCAGGTTCGGCTGATGTCGGTGATTGGTGAACCGGTCGCTGTCCAGGTGGCCGCTGGCGACGTAGAGGTCCTCCCAACCGTCGTTGTCATAGTCGAAAAACACTGTGCCCCAGCTGACGCGCTGCCGCCTCTGAAACGCGCCCATCCCGGCGTCGGCATCGGCGGCCGTTTCGGTGAAAGCGAGCCCGTCACCGTTGTTTCGCAGCAGGACGTTGTCCTCGATGTTGGTGACGTACAGGTCGAAGTTCCCGTCGAGGTCGTAGTCGCCCACCGCGAGACCCATCCCGAACATGGCGACATCCGCCCGGGAATCGCGGGAAATATCCTCAAATCGCCAGATTCCGCCGTCAGCGGGGCCATCGTTCCGCCACAGGACGTTGGGCTGGGTATCCCGGCCGAAGTCGTTGACCACGTACAGGTCGGGGTCGCCGTCGTTGTCGAAGTCGACCCAGCTGGGCTGGAACCCGGCTCCCCACAGGTTGCCGTATTCTCCGTGGATTTTCTGCGGCGCTGAGACGTCTCCCAGCAGATGCGAAACCTCCGTAAAGGTGCCGTCGCCGTTGTTGTGGAACAAGCCCAACGGTCGCACCGCCAGGTAAAACAGCCTGAGGTCGAAAGCCTCCATGTCCGATTCTTCCATGTGCCGGACTACAACGAAGTCCAGATGTCCGTCCCGGTCAAAGTCGCCCCAGGCGCAGCCCATGGACCGGTAGCTGGCATCGGGGTCGCCCAATCCGGCGTAAGCAGTCGCGTCCACGAACTGTCCCGACCCGTTGTTCCGGAAAAGCTTGCTGGAGCCCCAGTTGGTGACGTAGAGGTCCTGGTCGCCGTCGTTATCGTAATCGGCGGCGCACCCACCGTTGGACAGGCCCATGAGCTCGTCGACACCGGCGTCCGCTGCGACATCGGTGAACGACCCGTTGCCGTCGTTCCGGTACAACGCGTTGGCCCCGTCGATCTGGTCCGGAGAGTCGCTCCAGGAGGGTTTGGACGCCACGTAGATGTCCTGCCTGCCGTCGTTGTTGAAATCAAAAACGACGACGCCGGCTCCCAGAGGAATGCGGTCCACGGGGTCCCGGAAGTGCTGAAACGCGACGCCGGCTTCGGACGCCACGTTGGTGAACAGCGGTTGGCGGTAGGCGAATCCCTCGCCCAAGACTCCGGAGCGCCCATCGGGATTGGTGACCACCGCGTCGACGACACCGGCCTGGCGTGGGGGTATCTCGATGGTCATCGCGTGGGAGTCCAGGAATTCCATAACCGGCGCATCCAGCCCGCCAATGGTGACGCGGCTGCCTTCCACCAGGCCCGACCCGGAAATGGTCACCAGGCTCCCGCCTGACGTGGCGGCGGCGGCAGGCTCCAGGGACACGATCCGAGGCCCCTTGGTGTCGACCGGCGGCAGATCGCCCGGACCCCACGCGGGCGCACTGTCGGCGCCGGGGCCGCGGCTGAGGTTGACCTGGTGTGAGCCGTCGGCGTTCATCGCCATGATCTCCGGGGCGCCGTACCGGTCGCTGGTGAACGCGATCCGGGTGCCGTCGGGGGACCACGCGGGCCAGTAGTCGTTGAAGGCATCCCCGGTGAGCTGCGCCGGGTTCGTACCGTCGGCGTCCATCACGTAGACGGCGCGGCGGCCGGTCCGGCTGGAGGAAAAGGCGATCCTGGAGCCGTCCGGCGACCAGGCGGGAAATTCGTCGGAGGTGGCGTTGTGGGTGAGACGGGTCTGGTTGGACCCGTCGGCGTCCATCACGTAGATTTCCAGGTTCCCGTCGCGGCGGGAGTTGAACACGATGCGCTGCCCATCGGGAGACCAGGCGGGGGACGAGTCGTAACCCGGGTGGTTGGTCAGGTTGATCCGGTTGGAACCGTCGGCATCCATCATGTGGATCTCGCGGTTGCCGTTGCGCTCGGAGGACCAGGCGATCCGACTGCCGTCGGGGGACCAGACCGGCAGCGCGTTGTCGGGGCCGTTGTCGTCGGTGAGGCGACGCACGCGGGAGCCGTCGGCGTGCATCACGTAGATTTCGGGGCTGCCGTGACGGTCTGACACGAACGCGATCTTGTTGCCGTCGGGCGACCACGCGGGCATGTCGTCGTAGCTGGAGTTATTGCTGAGCCGCTTCAGGTCGGAACCATCCGAAAGCGTCGAGTAGATATCAAAGTCGCCGTCCCGGTCCGAACTGAAAACGATGCGGGAATCGGAGTTGTCCAGGAAAAATGGGCCGACGAAGAGCAGGCCCACGCCCCCGACCATGCTCAGGCTCCAGGTGCCGGCGGCGAAGGCGGCCACCGCTTTCTTGGGCATCACGCGCGCCAGTCCCCATAGGGTAAACGGGCCGGCCGCCGCCGCGCCGAACAGAAGCGCCGCCGCCGGCGCCGCGCCCATACCCACCAGCATGAGTACCGCCACCAGCGGTATCTCGAACAGCAGGGGCACGTTGATGAGAATGCCCAGGGTGGCCGCCACCGCGATACCGGACACATCGTCGCCCAGATAGGCCGCCACCGTCTCAGGCGTTATCCATTGGATCACCAGACCGCCGGCGATCCCGGCCAGGATCATGGCCGGGCCCAACCGCCACAGGTAGTTCAGGCTGGCTTTTGCCCAGTCCTTCAGGCCGACGCCAATGGTTTCCCGCCACGTGGCTAACTCCGGAGGTGCTCCGTCCACTCGACCGAACCTGAAGGCGTCGCTGAAGCTGAGTTGCCGCCGCATCAGGAGAGCCACCAGCGGGCCCAGCAGCAGGACGCCGGCCACGCTCACCGCAATCCGGGTGCTGGCCAGCATGGGCGTGAAGACCAGCACCGCCATCACCAGCGCCGGCAGGTTCAGCGTGGAAGACCCCTGGGTTATGGCGATGGCGGTTTCCACCGGGGCTCCGCGGTTTCGAAAGGCGGAGGCGATGGGGACGATGCACGCGGAACACAGGTTCATCGACGAACCGACAGCGAACCCACGCAGCACCCCCTTGATGCCGCCACCGGTAAACCGGGAACTGCCGTTATTGGGGAAGAGGAAGACCTCCGTTATGCCCGCGGCTAGGAACGCGAAAATCATTCCCACCGTCACCAGCTTCAGGTAGCTCGTAGAGAAGTCCCACCACCGCTCGAAGAACCCGGTTTCCGGTTCCCGGTTGATGCAGAATCCCTGAAAGCACTCGGCTTGGGGAGCGTTGAGGCCGGCGAGGTCCGCCTCCACCGTATCCAGCTTGGGGATACGGTTGAAGGCCAGGAACAGGCCCAGAATGATGGCCAGCAGCAGAATGCCGATGACCCGCTTCTTTTTCAGCGCCGTATCAAACATCAGCAGTCGCTCTTCGGTGATATTTCGTCAACGGTAGGGCCGCGTAGTCTGGCAGGTCGGAGGACGCGGGGCGATAGTTCTCGGTTCCGCGAGGATGCGCGGATGTTATGCGCGCGGCAAATAGCCGTCAATGGCGGGGCCGCGCACCGAAGCCGGGCTTCGTTGACTCCCGTTAAAGCGCGATGCTACGGTGGCGCATCCTGATTGGTCGGAGCCCAGATGCGCCGGATTGACTACCGCTGGATCATCCTGGCAGCGGGGTTCGCGATCCTCTTTTTCAACGGCGGGTCGCGCTCTGCCCTGGGGCTCATGCTGAAGCCCATGGGTGAGGACCTCTTGTGGTCTCGCTCGGTGCTGTCGCTTGGCGTCACGGCGTACATGCTGGTTTCCGCCGCGGCCATGCCCTTCGTCGGCCGACTTGCGGATCGCTACGACCTTCGCTGGATCATGGGTGTCGGAGCCGTGGTGGGCGCGGTTGGCCTTGCCCTGATGAGCGTCATCTCCTCGCCGTGGCAGCTGTTCCTGGTGTACGGGGTGGTCTTCGCACTGGGGAACGCCGGCATGTCCAATCCCATCGTCAGCGTCATGATTGTCCGGTGGTTCCCGAACCGGCGCGGCGTTGCCAACAGCGTGGCCGTCTCCGGCAACGCCATCGGCCAACTGGTGATCGTCGGACTGCTGGCCCAGTCGCTGGTGCGGTTCGGCTGGCGTCTTTCCTACGCGGCGCTGGGGCTGGCCAACCTGGTGCTGCTGGCGCCGATTGTGATGGCGGCGGTAAGGTCCGCCCAATCGGCGCCGGCAAGCTCGGGAACGCCGGCCGCGAGAGCGTCAGCCGGACCGGATGATGAACAGGCGAGGGAGGGTCCTCTTCTGACGTCGGTCCAATTCTGGCTGCTCCTGGTGGTGTATGCCATCTGCGGATTCCAGGACTTCTTCGTGCAAACTCATGTGGTGGCGTTCGCCCTGGACACGGGAATCGGCACGGTGGTGTCGGGGTACCTGCTGGCGCTCATGGGCGTGATGGGCCTTCTGGGGGTCATGGCCTCCGGCTATCTCGCCGACAAGCTGGGCCCGGGCCGGCCGACGCTGGTCTGCTTCGTGATGCGCATCGGGATTTTTCTGCTGGTCATCCTGAACCAGGATCAACCGTCGGTAATAATCTTCGCGCTGCTGTACGGGTTCACCTTCCTCATGACCGCCCCTCTGACGGTAATGTTCTCCGGCAACATTTTCGGGACCAACCGATTGGGCAGGGTCAGCGGAACCATCTCCGGCGTGCACCAGGTCAGCGGCGGCCTTGGCGCCCTGGCCGGCGCCCTGTCGTTCGACATCTGGGGCAGCTACGACCGGGCGTTCCTGCTGATGCTGGCCCTGTCGATTATCGCGACGGTGGGAACCCTGCTGGTCCGGGACAAGGAGGCCAGGGGCGCACCGCAGCACGGGATGATCTGCCTTTAGGCGCCCACGACGCGCCGCTGCCCGCGATCCTTAATCAGCGAAGCGCGGCATGACTTTGGTTGCGAAGTTCTCCAGGTTGCCCAGGATCTGGCGCTGCGACAGGCCGGAATGGGCGAACTCCACCAGCAGGTAGTCCAGGTTGCAGACCTCCTGAAGCTCGTGGATTTTCTCGGCAACGTTTTCCGGCGAGCCGACCAGCAGCGTGCGGGACTCCAGGAAGTCCCAGTCCAGTTTGACGTCAGAGTCGAGCTCTTCGCCGGGGTTGGTGAACACCTGCCGCCCGCGAAAGGGGTCGTTGAATATGAAGCCCGACATGATGGCGGCCTCGGCGTCCCGTCTGGCTTCTTCCATGGACGCGGCAACGTAGGTGGAGCGCATGACCGCCTGGTCCTCGCCCAATTCATAGGGACGGCCCTCCACGTCGGAACGCGCCTCGGCGTAGATTTCCATGCGCTGCCGGATCCGCAGCGGAGGGGGCTGCCAGTAGCATGCCTTGAGCCCCATCCGGGCGGCGGTGGTCACCGAGCGGTCGGTGGACACCGTCATCCACAGCGGCGGGTGTGGTTGCTGGTAGGGGCGTGGGGTCACGCGCAGCCGGGTCACGTGGTCGCCATCCCGCCACGCCGCATCTGGAGCGACTGATGGATGGGAGAAGACGGTGTCCGGAACTGGGAAGGTGTAGTTGGTTCCGTGGTGGTCGAAGTACTCGTCGGCCCAGATCTTGCGGACGATCTCGACGGTTTCCTGGAATAATTCCCGGTTTTCGGCGTCCTTGCGGGGGTCGGCGTTGGGGTGGAACTGCGGCCCCTCATAGGGCCAGATGCCGCGGCCGAAACCCACTTCGAGACGGCCGGCGCTCATGTTGTCCAGCATGGCCAGGTCCTCGGCCAGCCGGATGGGATGCCACCAGGTGGCGATGTTTGCCATCTGGCCGATGCGGATCCTGGAGGTGCGGGCGGCAAGGTCCGCGCCCAGCATTATCGGATTGGGCAGATCGCCCACGCCCAGCGGGGTGAAGTGATGCTCGCCCAGCCAGATGGCCTCGAACCCGAGTTCCTCCGCCAACATTGCCTGCTGCCGCAGGTTGTCCAGAAAGCCTGCCGCTTCAGTGGCGCCGCCAACCGAGGCGGCCACGGTGGTGAAAGCTGCGAATCGCATACCGTACCTACGTCGCCTTCCGGTGTGCCGGATGCAACGGCCTCGATTACTGGACCCGGGACAGTTTCTGCACCCGCTGGTTGGAGGTGTCCGCGCCGTAAATGTTGCCCTGCGAGTCGGTGTACACCTGGTGGGCGTACTCGAAGGTCCTGCCCCGGGCCAATAGCTCTCCGTCCAGGGTCATGATGCTGAGGCGTGGCACCTGGTCGGTCACGTAGACCCGCTGCTCGGCGTCGATGTGCACGCCCATGGGGCACTTGAAGTCGGTCCACTGGTCGACGAACTCGCCGTCAGTGGTAAATACCTGCACCCGGTTGTTCTCGCGATCGGCTACGTAGACTCGTCCGTCGGCGGATACGCGGATACTGTGCGGCACGATGAACTCCCCGGGGCCACGGCCGGAGCTGCCGAATGACTGTATAAGGTCACCGTCGGGGGTCAGACGATGCACGGAGGCATTCCCGTAGCCATCCGCGACGAAGAGCTCGCCCGAGGGCGCCACGCAAACGTCAGCCGGATGGTTGAACGGGGCTTGGAGGGCAGCCCGGTTCCGCGTGCCGATGGACGCCAGGAGCTCGCCGTCCGGAGAGTATTTCAGGATCTGGTGCGCGTCGCGGTCAACCAGGTACACCGAGTCGTCTGGCCCGATGTGGATGTGGTGGGCGTCGGCAGGCACACCGCCGCTGCTGTACCACGCTGCCAGCGGGTTTCCGTGAGGGTCGAACACGAGCACGCGAGGACCCTGGCGCTGGAACACGTAAACCCAGTCCCGACTGTCCACGGCGACCCCGCTGATACCCTGGAAACCCTGGCCCACCGGGAGGCGAGCCCATTCCGGCTGGTATTCGTACACGTAATCACCCATGCCTACGGTGATGGCCATTTGATTGCCTCCGTGGACCGTCGTTTCCAGATTGCGGAGATTTTAGCACCCAACCAGCAGTGTGCCTTTCTGGATTCGACGTAATGCCGCCCGGCAGGTTGCTTGACCGCGATGCGACACGCTGATAGCGTCCGGTATCTGTCATAGCAAACGTTTGGCTGGAGCAACCATAACAGAGGAGCACATCATGGCCATTTCCACCAAGGTAACGCCGCAGGAAGCAACCCGCTCGGTGGTATCGCACCCGCTGGACCCGCTGACGGCCGAGGAGATCGCCGAAGCGTCATCCATCCTGAAATCCCAGCGCCGCCTGGGCCCGCGAACCCGGTTCGAGACCGTCGTGCTGCGGGAGCCGGACAAGGATGTGGCGCTGGCGCATCAGCCGGGTGACCCGGTACGGCGAGAGGCGTTCCTGGTGGTGCTGGACAACGATGTGCCGGCCACCTACGAGGCGGTGGTGTCGCTGGACGACCGGAGTGTCGTTTCGTGGGAGCATATTCCCGGCGTGCAGCCCCGGGTCATGTTCGACGAGTTCATGGAGTGTGAGGCCGCGGTGCAGGCGGACGAGCGGTTCCAGGCTGCCATCAAAAAGCGGGGCATCACCGACCCCAGTCTGGTGATGGTGGATCCGTGGTCTGCCGGCAACTACGGTTTCGAGGACGAGGAAGGAAGGCGCCTGGTGCTGTGCCGCAACTTCGTCCGGTCGAGTCCCACGGATAACGGCTACGCCCGACCGATCGAAGGTGTCACCGCCGTGGTGGATCTGAACAGCATGAAGGTGGTGCGCGTCGACGACTATGGACTGGTGCCGCTGGCGCCGGAGCCGGGAAACTATGGCGCGGAGTTCGTGGCGAAATTCCGCGAGGACCTGAAACCTCTGGACATCATCCAACCGGAGGGGCCCAGCTTCCAGGTCGACGGCTGGAAGGTGACGTGGCAGAAGTGGCACCTGCGAGTCGGGTTCACGCCGCGGGAGGGGTTAGTGATCCACACCGTGGGGTACGAGGACCAAGGGCGGGTACGTCCCATCCTGCACCGCGCGGCCCTGTCCGACATGGTGGTGCCCTACGGCGAGCCCGGCAAGGACCACTACCGGAAAAACGCCTTCGACGCCGGCGAGTACGGCATCGGCTCGCTGACCAATTCGCTCACGCTGGGGTGCGACTGTCTGGGAGAAATTTACTACTTCGATGCCGCGCTGAACACCGGCAGCGGGGAGGCGTTCACCATACCCAACGCGGTGTGCATGCACGAGGAGGACTACGGCATCCTGTGGAAGCATACCGACTGGCGCAGCGGGCAGACCGAGGTGCGGCGTTCCCGGCGGCTGGTGATATCCAGCATGGCCACCGTGGGCAACTACGAATACGGCTTCTTCTGGTATTTCTACCAGGACGGCACGATCCAGATGGAGATCAAGCTGACCGGAATCATCAACACGGCCGGCATCGCGGAGGGCGAAACTCCCAAGTACGGCACAATCGTGGCGCCCCAACTGAACGCGCACATTCACCAGCACTTCTTCAACTTCCGCATGGACATGAACGTGGACGGCGAGGAGAACTCGGTATTCGAGGTCAACACCGTGGCCGCACCGCCGGGGCCGGACAACCCCCACGGCAACGCCTTCTACGCCGAGAAGACCCTGCTGGGAACGGAGCACGAAGCGCAGCGGGTGATTGACCCGATGAGTGGGCGGTACTGGGTGGTGTCCAACACGTCGGCGAAGAACGCGCTGGGGCAGCCCGTGAGTTACAAGCTGATGCCGGGTGAGAACATCCTGCCCTTTGCGCATCCGGACGCCAGCATCATCAAGCGCGCCGGCTTCATGACCAAGCACCTGTGGGTGACGCCCTACGACCGCGACGAAATATCGGCCACGGGCCCGTACCCCAACCAGCACCCGGGCGGCGCGGGCCTGCCCGAGTACACGAAAAACAACCGGAGCGTGGCGGACACCGACGTGGTGCTCTGGTACACGCTGGGTTACCACCACGTGCCCCGTCCGGAGGACTGGCCGATTTCACCAGTGGCCTACTGCGGGTTCAGCCTCAAGCCCGTCGCGTTCTTCGACACCAACCCGGTGCTGGACGTGCCTCCCAGCGACCACTGCGAGGAGGCGTGCCACACCTAGAGGCCCATGCGTGCCCAGTTTGTCATCGCGAGGAGCGCAGCGACGTGGCGATCCCGTTCCCGTGGCGGCGTCCGTTGCCTTGACGAGATTGCCGCGCTTCGCTCGCAATGACTCCACGGGCGAAACTGGGTACGCGCGAGGCCTTATACGACCCGAACCGGGTGGGCGACGGGCTGGTTGAAGAGGTAGCCCTTCTCGTTGAACGGGATACGGTCGGGCTGGGTGTTACCTGCCGTGTCGGTGGCCCGTGTCATCATGACGTGTTCGCCCGGCTCGGCGTCCCACTGGAACTCGAAACGCGCCCAGGAGCGGTCAGGCTGCGAACCTGAGAGCGTGGCCTCGTTCCAGGTTTGACCCGCGTCGATGCTCCATTCCACGCGTGAGATGGGGCCCGATGGGGAGTGAGCGTACCCGTGGATGCGGTGGCGTCCCGACGGAAGTTCCGCCGGCCAGGGGAGGGCCAGGGCGCTCTTAATCACCTGCGCGGTAACCGGCTGGCCCAGCGATTCGCCCTGTGGCGGGTAGTCGTCGCCGATGAGCGTATAGGACGTGGTGTTGTTCCGCGTCCACATCGGTTCCGATGAAACGACGATGCGACCCAGCCACTTGACGTTGGCGCTTCCCACCCATCCGGGCGCCAGGACTCGAACGGGGAAGCCGTGGTCTTTGGGCAACGTCTCACCGTTGAGCGTGTAGGCCAGCAGGGTGTCCGGTTCCATCGCTTTCTCCACCGGCAGGACGTAGCGAAATCCCTCCTCGGGAGACTCCACGTCGAGCCCTACCAGCAAAACGGAAGCGGCATCGGGCTGGATTCCCGCCAGCGTCAGCACGTCGCGGAGTTGCGCGCCCACCCATTCGCCATTGCCCACGGCTCCCGTCATCCACTGCGTGCCGGACGCCTCCTGCCCGTTCATCAGGTTGAACATGGCGCGGTGGTTGCCCGCGCATTCGAGGTATGACGTGAGGGTGCGGCTGGGCAGGTTGCGGATTTCCCGGTAGGTGAGTTCCAGCGGTTCGGAGACTGCGTCGCCTTCGACCGTCAGACGCCAGTCGTTGGCGTCCAGGTCCAGGCTAACGGAGTTGTTGCGGACGAAGAACAGGCGGTTGGGTGTGAGCATGCCCTGCATGTCTTCCAGCCGCGCCTCCAGCCCCTTGTCTCCATGCACGATGAACGGCGCCGGGTCTTTGAACCAGGGGCCGACCTGTGCCGGACCGGTTTCGGTAACCGGAGCCTGCGACGCCATCGGTGCATCGGACGAGCCCGTGCCGGCGCAGGCGGCCAGCACCGCTGTGGCGCCGCCGGCCAGCAACAGCCGCAGGAAATGGCGCCGGTCCATCCCCTGGGCCTTGGCGAACTCCCACAGGGAAGGTGTGCCCGGTGGTGTCACGGGCAATTCGTGCTCGCGGCCGTTCATATCCGGCCCCCGATGCGGAGCCCGCATGGAACCCGGAGTTGCCTACGGCGCCTGCAGCATGGGCCAGAAGGTGGCAGCGGCCCCGCCCATCATCCAGTCGAGGTCTTCGGCGGACAGCCAGGGCAGGGCGGTCTTGCCCAGCTCAACCTGACCAATGAAGCCGCCGGCGCGGGATGACGGGAAGTTGGAACCCCACATCATGCGGCGCGGCGTGAACGCTTCGATGACGCGGCGGAACAGGTCCTTTTCGTCGTCGGACAGGTCGGCGTAGGGGCCGAGGCTGGTGCTGGAATAACGCAGGTGGGCGTTGGGCAATTGGGCTAACTCCTCCAACGCAACGGTCATGCCAGCCTTGTCGGCGGAGTTGCTCCAGCCGGCGAAGTGGTCGGGCGCGAAGCGGACGTTGGGGTGCCGCGCGCCGATGTTGCGCATCCGATTGACCCGGTCGGCCGTTCCGCCGCCGCCGATGGAGATGGGGATGCCCAGGGACTCGGCGCGGTTCCACAGGGCGTCGCAACGCGGGTCGTCGGGCTCGGCCTGGCTCTGGAGGCGGACGCCCCACATGCCGCGCTCGTTGGTCCAGTATGAGAGCTTGTCGGCGGCGTCATCAGCGGCCGGGTCGAGGATGCCGACGGCAACGGTGCGCGGAGCGTACTGCAGGGCGCTGTCGCATTGGTAGGAATTGTCCAGGCCGTAGGTGCCGTTGGGCTGGACCAGGGTGGCGCATTCCACGCCGGCGGAGTCCATCTCCCGGATCAGGTCCTCAACGTTGTTGCTGACCTCGAGGGACCAGCCGGTGGCGTCGGGATGGAGGGGGTGAGCGTTCCTGTCGCTGCTGACCACGTGAGTGTGCGTGTCGATGATCATGGATGCTGCTCCTGAGGAGGTGGGGCGAGGCGAGTTGCGGCCATTCTACGGCATGGGCGCAGTGGGATGAGGCACATCAGAACAGTTCCCGGCTGGCGATGTCCGCGCCCTCACGCATGGCGCGCAGCTTGAGCCAGACGATACCGGCCTCCACGCGGTTGGAGCCGGCGGAGGTGTCGAAACCGCAGTCGGTTCCCGCGAGCACCCGCGTGGGGTCGCCACCCGCGGCGGCCACGGCCTGGTGTAGCCGGTCGGCCACCAGGCGGGGATGCTCAACGTAGTTGGTCTTGGTGTCGATGACGCCGGCGACGAGCAGCATCCCTTCAGGGAGCGGGAGGTCGCGGTACACGCGATGCTCGTGGGCGTGGCGCGGGTTGGCCATCTCCATCACCAACGCGCCGACGTTGGCCGCGTAGAGCAGGTCGACGATGTCCTCAAGCGGCACATCGTATTGGTGCGGACCCTCGCTGTTGCCCCAGCAGACGTGCAGCCGCACCCGGTCCCGGGGGATGTTGACCAGGGCGTGGTTGATGGCGCGGATGTGCAGGGCCACCACGTCCCGGAACGCCGAAAGAGGTTCGTCCTGGTAGGAGATGTGCCGCTCCATGGCCAGGTCGGGACAGTCCAACTGCAGGGCAAGGCCGTTGGCGATGATTGTCTCGTATTCCTTGCGCAGTTCTTCCGCCAGCGCGAACACGTAATCCTCGTGGCTGTCGTAATAGCGATTGGCCAGCGTCAGGGCCACGATGCCGGGCGACGCGGCGGTCATGAACAACCCTTCAGGCCGGCCGTCGGCGGAATCCACCGCATCGAGAAACTCCCGGCATTCCCGTTCGACCAGGTCCAATCGCTCATAGGACAGCGGGCCCACGCAGGTGGGCACGTCGCGCATCAGCTGCACCACGCGAGGTCGGGCCAACCCGGGGAACTCGTTCTGGTCCCGGTGGCCGCGACGGGTCCAGGAGCCGCCGAAGCCGGACATTCGCTGGGTGACGTAGGTGGAGAAGCTGACCCGGGACTGCTCGCCGTTGTTGATGATGTCGACTCCGGCGTCCATCTGCGCCGCGACCACTCCGTTGGTGGCGTCGCGGGAAGCGGCGTACAGGGCCTCCTCGTCCGCCGGTTCGCCTCGGGACACGGAGCCGAGCATCTCCACCAGGCCTTCGGGCCGGGGCAGGCTGCCCGTGTGGGTGGTGAGGATGCGAGTTTCGCTGCGTTGCATGGCCGGGTTGACCTTTGTCTGGAGCGTCTGGGCGTTGTTTGTGAACGTCGTGCGCATCGGTGGTCGAAGCCAGATTTGGTGATGGAAACAGTCCGGTATCCAGCCGGTGTGGGCGCGATAGCCGGGGTAATCAGGGCGAAAACTGACCGTGCTCGCGGTTGCTCAATCAGGTCGCGGGGAATATTATACTTTGGCGCTGTTAGTGAAGGCGCGAAAGCAAAAGATACCCCCAAACATAACGGAGTGAGAAATGGCAGTTGGCAGCACTTACAAGGTAGTCGAGCTGGTGGGATCCTCCAGCGCAAATCTGCAGGAAGCCGTGGACGGCGCGATCGCGCGAGCGGCCCAGACGATTCGCAACCTGGACTGGTTCGAGGTGCGGGAGATCCGTGGCACCATCGCTGATGGACGGGCCAACTGGTACCAGGTCAAGGTGGGCGTTGGGTTCCGTGTTGACGGCGGTGAAGACATCCGCGAAGACTAGATCGGCCGATCTTGCCTTTTTGGATAGAGCGCCCACCACCGCCGGTGGTGGGCGCGCTTTGGGTGTGTCGGGCGCTCACGGCCTGTACCTGCTGATTCCAGTGGGCAGTTCAGGACCGGAGCTGCCGTTGTCATCTACTTATGCTCGTCGCATCCGACATTAGCAAAGCCTATTCGGAACGGACCCTGTTCCGCGGGCTCAACGTTTCGATGGCGGCCGGCGACCGCATCGCGCTCATCGGGGCCAACGGTTCGGGCAAGACGACGCTCCTCGACATCCTCTCCGGCGACACGCTGCCGGACTCCGGCTCGATTTCCGGGCGCCGCAGCACGTCGGTGGGTTACCTCAAGCAGGAGCCGGGCTCATTCGCCGGCCGGTCGCTGCTTGAAGAGGTGCTGAACGCAAATTCGGAGGTGGTCGCGCTGTCCGCACGGATCGCAACGGCACGGGAAACTCTGTCGTCCACTGCCGATCCGGCGCACCAGCGCGATTTGATGGACCTGCTCTCACAACTCGACGCGGAGTTGGAAGCCGCCGGCGGAGCCGACCGCGATCATGAGGCCAAGGCGATCCTGTCCGGCCTTGGGTTCAAGGAAACAGACTTCGCCCGTGACATGCGGGAGTTCAGCGGCGGCTGGATCATGCGGGCTGAGTTGGCTCGCCTGCTGTTCCGAAACCCGGATGTCCTGCTGCTGGACGAGCCGACGAACCACTTGGACCTCGAAGCCAACCTGTGGTTCGAGAAATACCTGTCGGGTTTCCCCGGCGGCGTGGTCATTACGTCCCACGACCGCGCCTTTTTGAACCAGGTTGCTAACCGGATTCTTGCCATCGAGCCTGGCGAGGTGGTTCACCATCGGGGCAACTACGATGACTACCTGGTCGCCCGGGAGCGCGCTCTGGAAGTCAAGCAGGCCGCCGCTGCCCGGCAGGAGCGTGAGATCCAGAGGCAGATGCGGTTCGTCGAGCGGTTCCGGTACAAGGCAACCAAGGCGCGGCAGGTGCAGAGTCGCCTGAAACAGCTGGAACGGATAGAGATCATCGAGCTGCCTCGGGCGACGCGCAAGGTCAACTATTCGTTCCCGGAACCTCCGCGCAGCGGCTCCGACATCATCCGGCTGGGCGAAGTGGGCAAGGCCTACGGCGACAACGTGGTGTATCGCGGTTTGAACCTGACGTTGGAGCGCGGGGACCGCGTTGCGCTGGTCGGGCCAAACGGGGCGGGCAAGTCGACGTTGCTGAAGATTTTGGCCGGGGTTCTGCCCATAGACCAGGGGGAGCGCAGACTCGGCCATAACGTGATCACCGCTTACTACGCGCAGCACGTCCTCGACCTGCTGCACCCTGGCAATACTGCCTTCGAGGAATTGCAGGAGGCCGCGCCGTCCGAATCAGAGCAGAACCTGCGCACCACCCTGGGCGGCTTTTTGTTCAGCGGCGACGACATCCTGAAACCGATCTCCGTGCTTTCCGGCGGCGAAAAAGCCAGGGTCGCACTGGCCAAGCTGCTCCTGCAACCGAGCAACTTCCTGCTGATGGACGAGCCGACCAACCACCTGGACATCGCGTCCCGCGAGATCCTGGCCGACGCTCTGGGCGACTACCAGGGTTCCATCTGCCTGGTGACCCACGACCGCACCCTGATCCGGCAGGTCGCCAACAAGATAATCGAGATCGACGGCGGGTTGCCCCGGGTTTTTCCCGGTGACTACGACGGCTATCTGTACCGCAAGCAGCAGGAAGCCGAAGCGAAGCCCGCCTCCCCGGTGGCCGACGACACGGCACATGCCGCCACGGAAAAGGCTGCAACCCGGGGAAGGTCGCGCCGGCCCCTGAGCGCCAGGGAAGAAGAGGAACGAGCGCTGAGCAGGAAAGCCCGCCAGCTGGCCAGCCGAATCGACGAGATCGGCGCCGCGATCACCGAGCGCGAGGCCGTCACCTCAGAGTTGGAGGCCATGTTCGCCGACCCCGAGCAATTTGCGGACCGGACCCAGATGGAAAGCACGGGTCAGCGGTATCAGATCCTCAAGGAGGAGGAGCAGTCGCTGTGGGATGAGTGGGAGCGCCTGTCCCTAGAAGCTGAGGATGTGGACCGGACGCTGGTGGCTCTCAAAGCCACCTGACGCAAAGGCAATCAGCGAGAACGCGCCAGACGATGGGCGGTCGATTCTGCCCGCAACGCCCGCCCGGCGTGATGGGCGTATCGAGACTAGGCGTCCCCCGGCGACCAGATCCAGTAGCGGGAGACTGCCCCGGCGTCGACGCGCAGGTCGAACCCGGTGATCATTTCAGCGTCGTCGGACGCCAGGAACACCGCCGCCTTGCCGTAGTGGGACGGGCCGGGGAGTTTGAGCAAAGGCGCCCCTCTGCTGGCGTCCGGCAACAACCCGGCCGCGCGCTGTCCCATACGCGGCCCGGGCCAGTCCACACCCCATCTTGCGGCTCGCTCGCGTCCCTCGGACTGGTCCGTCGCGGTAGGCGTCAGGCTGTTTACCCGGATGCCGTACGCCGACAACTCCATGGCCACCGACCGGGTGAAGTTGAGCATGCCGCCCTTGGCGGTCCCGTAGCCCACGTTGCCCGGCTCGCCCTGGTGTCCGGCGGTCGAGATGATGTTGATGATGTTGCCCTTCCGTTCCTGTTCAATCATCTGATGGGCCACATGCTTGGTGAAGAGGAACGCGCCGGTCAGGATGATGTCGGTCTGGCGTCGCCACTCGTCCAGCGGCATGTTCAGCACGCCCTTGAAGTTGAACTGGGCTGCGCCGTTCACCAGGATATCCACTCCGCCGAACCGCTCCGTGGCTTGGGCGATGGCGCCGAGCGCCTGCTCCTCGTCGGTGACGTCGCAGGCTACGCCGATGGCATCGTGGCCCTCGGCAGCTATGGCCGCGGCGCATTTCCGGGCCATCTCCTCGCGGATGTCGACGCAGACCAGGTTCGCGCCCTCCCGGGCCAACTCCTCGGCGATGCCGCCCATGATGTTGGGGCTGGTGCCGGTCACCAGCGCCGTTTTGCCTTCAAGCTTCAAACGTCAACCTCTACCAGGGCAATCGCATTTGAAAGTCCTGACCCTCGTCATTCCCGCGAAAGCGGGAATCCAGAGACCCCGAACTTCGGCCAACGTTGCTGCGAATGGCGCGCTGTGGGTTCCTGCTTTCGCAGGAACGACGAGACATTTCGCGTAGTCAACAAGCCTTGGCCATTCAGAAAATTATGCTGACCGCGCCGTGCCAGGATAGGGCTTCAAGATCCAGGACGGCCCGGCGGTAGGCTATCTTCAAATCCCCGCCCTCGCGTCGCAGGGTATAGTCGACGCTGCCGACATAGGGCGCGCCCTCGCCAGCACGGAACCGGTAAACCAGGACATTGGAGTTGACCAAGAGTTCGCCGTCGTCGGTTTCTTTGACGCGCACGTTGGAAATGAACCGGCGAGTGCGCGACCACGGATACTCGCGGTGGGCATGGCGGCTGTTCAACCGCACCGCCCGGGCGCGCAGGCGGGTGATGTCATCGTCGATGAAGACCAGGTCGCGCTTGGGGTCGCCGTCCGGCAGGTCGGTGGTGGGAACGATGTAGCGGGCATCCTCGGTGAACAGGTCGACCCAGTCGTCCAGTCGCCAATCATCCAGGAGCGCGGCTTCCCGGAACAGAAAGTCCTCCACCTGTTCGCGCAGAGTGGGTTGGTTCACGGTGGTCATGGTTCACCTGATGGGCGATGGTCAGTCGTCGGCCAGGGCCAGGGCGGCCTCCGCTTCCTCGACCGGCGCGTCCTGCACGTTGGTGTGGGTCAGGCCCTGCATGTTGGCGTGCCACTGTCGCCAGAACCCGCGCATCTGGAGTTCGTCGGTGGACTTGGCGGGTCGGAGCATGCCGCGGGAGATGTCGGACCACTCGGTTTCGGTGGCGCGGAACCCGATCTGGCAGGACTCCAGGGCCTCCACGTCGTCGGGGGTGGCGAAGCCGCCGGGGCCCAGGAAGGTCAGGAAGCTGTCCAGCCGGGTGGCCAGCATCGACTCTGACTCCTCCCTCGGCACGAGGTGCCAGGCGGTGACCTCCATGTTGTCGGGGGCCAGGGGCTCGAAGTACCGGACGGTGATCGCCATGATGTCGTTGATCACCAGGTTGGGATAGATGATCAGATTGCGCGAGGTATCGGCCATTCGGAAGGTGCGCTCTTCGCCGTACTTTTCCACCAGGCGCTGGCGGACCTGTGCGATGGGTTCCCGGGCCTCCTCGCCAAACAGCGGGTGCCAGTGGGCGATGGGTCGGCCGTTGCGCACCGGCGACTCGATGACGCAGTGGCCGTTGCCCAGGGCTCTCGCCTTGCCGACGATGCGGGAGGACGCGGTCTGGCCGCTGTCGTCGGAGCCCAGGCCGCTGATGTAGTCCAGGTAGGTCTGGTGCGTGGGTACGAGGTGGTAGCCGTCGAGGCTGTTTTCCACCAGGAGCTTCCAGTTGGCCTTCATGGTGTACTTGTTGGAGCCGGCGACCATCCGCATCCCTTCCTCGGACTGGTCCATGATCAGGTCGAGGTACTCTCGGGCTCCTGCCAGATAGGTGACTAAATCTTCCCCGTAGGGATTGAAGCTCACGAAGTAGAAGCCGCGATAGCTGTCAACGCGTGGCGGTTCCTTCAGGCCAAGTTCATCCCGGTCGAAGTTGGGCCCGTAGGCTTCTTGGTCAGGGACGCCGATGAGTTCGCCGTTGGTGTTGAAGGACCAGGCATGATAGAAGCACTGTAGCACGTCGGTGTTGCCCGAGTCGCGCCGGCAGATCAGGGCGCCCCGGTGCGGACAGGAATTGAGGAACACGCGCACCTGACCGTCCCGCCCGCGGGCGAAGAAAAGGGGCCGGCCGGCAACCGTGCGGCGCCGGTAGTCTCCGGGATTTTCCACCTCGGACTCGTGCCCGAGATAGATCCAGCAACGGCTGAAAATAAGCTCCCGTTCCCGCTGGAACAGATCATCGGAGGTCATGGATGACCGGTGGACCCTGAAAATGCCGCGCTGCCGGTCGTCGATAATCAGGTCTTTGATCTCCATAAGTTCACCCATATCCTCAGCGTTGCGTCGAAGGTGTGGCAAGCCTAGATTCCCTGGCCGGGGCTGTCAACACGTGTCCCGTCGCATAACGACCGCTGAACCCGACGGAAAATCCGTCAGTGTTCGGGGAACCACGCCGCCCATGGGAAAGTGAAACGCTTCTAAACCCCGGGCCCCCAGGTTGTGCCGAAATCGAAGCGAGATGCCAACTGTCCGGTGAAGGTGCTTGCGTCCTGCAGGGCAAGGTACACGGCCAGCGGGCCTATCGCGCTGGGGTCGACCCGTTCGTGCCAGTCTCGCTGGGTCCACGGGATGGCAGCCGAGCCTTCGCTGCGCAGACCGCCGGGGCTCAGGATGTTGACCGCGATGTTGTGGTCGCGCACCTCGTCGGCCAGGCAGTAGCTGAACATGTGGACCGCCGCCTTGCTGGCGCTGTAGAGGACGCCGCCGCCCTGGTTGGGGTCGGTGGCCATCCGGGAACCGATGTTGATGATGCTGCCCCGCCGCTGCTCCATCATGGTCGGGAGCACGGCGCGGCTGCACAGGTAGGGGCCGTTGACATTGACCCGCATGAGTTGTTCCCAGCGTGGGGCATCGATGTCCATGATCGTTTCGCCCAGCACCATCGCTCCGGCGTTGTTGAACAGCACGTCGATCCTGCCGTAGCGCTCAGTTGCCTGGCGGACCATCTCGTTGACCTGGGCCTCGTCGGTGACGTCGCAGTCCACAGCCAGGACGTCGCCGCCGGCTTGCGTGATGTCGTTCGCCGTTTCTTCCAGCGTGCCAGCCAGACCCGTCGGGGATTGGCTGCGGGCCGAGATGACCACGCTGGCCCCTTCCTCCGCGTACGCTTTGGCTATGGCTCGCCCCAGGCCCCGGCTGGCGCCGGTGACAATCGCGACCATTCCGTGCATCTGACCCATGATTAACCTGCGTCCTGCTCGTCCTATGTTCCAGCCAGGTGCTGAGCGTCGTCGATGTACGCCGCGGTTTCCCTTATGCGGCGCTCGGTCTGAGGATTGCACCGCGCATCGTAGAAGCAGGCGCCGTGGAGTTGCCCCAAACGGCTAAAGTAACGGCCGAGAAAAGTACGGGCTTCCTCGTTGCGGTCTGCCAAGGCATCCAATTCGTCAGTAATCCTCGCCGTGGTTACAGGCTCTTCTCCCGTCAGGGCGAGGATGAGCGCGTCTGTGGCGCGCTTGGTGGCGCACCACGCCTTCTCCGCGGCGTCCCGGATGTCGCCGGCGTCAAGACGCTCCATGGACTGGGAGTGGACGTGTCGGGCGTCGGCGAAGAGTTCTACGATGCGGTCACGGGTTGTAGCGGTGGTCACATGCGGCTCCTGTGTTAGTGCAGACCCATGTTACCAGTCGAGTGTTTTCAACGAAACCAAATGGTGTCTCCGTACCACCTCGTTCGGTAAACACGCCATCGGTGCAGCTTGGAACAATTCGCTCTGCTGTCGATCGGGAACGCAACGATCAGGTGTTAACCTGGGGCATGCGGCGCGGCACGGCCGGCACCCCCTGGAGGCTGGTCAGATCCATGGGCGGCAGGTCCACGGCGACCAGGTCGTGCACGCCGTTGGCCAGCTCGTTGTAGCCGTCGAACCAGGCCGCCAGCTGGCGACGCCATGACTCCAGGCCGCCGCTGGCGTGTAGCTCGAAGGCTGCTTCCCGTCCGTCCAGGCCAGAGGACACCTGGTCCCAGGCCAGTTGCAGCAACGCGGCCCGCTGCATGGCGGTGTAACCGCCGCCGCCAAAGGCGTCCTCAAGCTCGGCGGCCATCACCGGATCCGCGAAGTCGGTGTCGGCCGGCGCGTTGATCAGCGAGGAGCCGGGGAGGCCCCGCAGGATTTCACCCATGCGCTGGCGGACCTTGAGCGTGTTGACTCCGGCGGCGGCCACGTGGATCTGGTTCGCCAGGGGATGCCCGCTGACCGACGTTTCCTGGTCCAGTTCGGCCGCCCTCATGCAGGTGCGCGAGGTCTGGACGTTGACGGTCATCTCGACCAGCTGCTCGATGGTCTGGGCATTGTCCTTCAGCCCCATGATCTCAGCCAGGGCCAAGCCGAGGCCCAAGCTCAGTTCCGCCTTGGCCAGCCAGCCGTAGCTGTGGTGCCAGAGCATCCAGCACACCAGCGATTCCTTGCGGTTGCGGTCCGGCGCCTCGCCGGTGAACACGCGGTTGCGGGGGATGAACACATCCTCCATCCAGACCATGGAGTCCAACTCGTCAAACCGGCCGCTGAGCGGAGACAGGAACAGGTTCTTGTGGCGGGCGGCCGAACGGCGCGACACCACCCGCAGGCCGGGCGCGTTCACCGGCACGATGAACCACAGATGCCGGCCGCTGCCGGCCGGCATGTCGTTGCGGGTGGAGATCAGCAGGTCCTCCGCGAAGGGCGTGCTGGTGTGCATCTGGATCTTGCCGCTGACCACGATGCCGTCGGCGGTTTCGCTGACCAGTTTGAGCGCGGCGCGGTCGCTTTCGTCCGGCCGGAGCCGGGTGCCGATCAGCGGGCCGCCGCCGGCGTAGGTGACAAACCGGCCGCTGTCGGACACGTACTCCAGGTACTCCTCGGCCTTGGCTATGTCCTCGGAGGAGTTATCCAGGCGCTTCATGACGTTTTGCAAACCCAGGGAGATCAACTCGCCGTAGCCCGGGGTGTGGGTCATGTTCCCGCCGGTGACGAAATGGACGGCGCTGATCTCCCGTCCCAGGCGTTTCAGGTCGTCGGGCGTCTGCGGCGGGGTCATCGCGACCGAACGGCGCTGGCCGCTGCCGTCGGCCGGCGTCAGCAGGATGTCCTGCCAGTCGGGGTCGAAGTGGCGGTCGTACCAGGCCACGTACTCGTCGACCATGCCCGCCGTGGCCGGGTGGGTGGTGACGTCCTCGACGCGGCCTTCACCCAGCACCCAGACGTCGCGACCGTCGCGCAGGCTTTCCTTGTAATCAGCCCCTGTCCGCATTTCTCGCCATCTCCCAATTGCCCGCATCCAGTAAGTGATTCTCGCCGTTGCTGCTTGCGGCCGCGCCATATTTGTCGTCTGACACAGACCTGCCTACACGAACTGCGCCTCGACCCATCCCTGGTCAAAGGGGGTCCAGAAGTTTGACGTCAACTTCAGGTTCTTGAACATCCAGACGCCGTCCACCCGGACGTACTCCTCGTCGTATCTGGCCGAGCCCCAAACCGCCCGGTTCCCGTCCGCGTAGGTACACGGCTGGAACAGGTACCAGACGCCGGTGGCGGTATCCCCGTCCACCTCGATGATGGGGTTCATCACCATATGTACGGCGAAGGGAAGCCGGTTCGGCGCGTTGATGAAAAAGTTCCGGATGCCGTCGCGTCCCTCGGCCCGACCCCGAATGCCGCCGTCCCAGACCGCGTCCTCAACGAACAGGCTGGCGATGCCGTCGGCGTCGTAGCTATCGTCGCAGAAGGCGCAGTAGCGGGCCTTGAGGCGCTTGATTTCATCCACGTCTTCCAGGACGCGCAGCCGGCGTTCGATGTCCTCTAGGCTCATGGCTCAAGCTCCTCCGTCAATGTACACATCGGCCTCACGTGTACCCACCGGTACACCTAAATCAAGCAATTTGCACGGATACACAAAATCGACGGGATGGAGCGATATGCGGCGCGGCGACCACAATCAATTAACCAAATCCCGATCATCCGGTCCATCCATGCGAGTTCCTTGCGCCTAGTCGCGGGCGAGTTCCTCAAAGGACGGCTCGGGCATCCCTGCCGTCCATGTGGGATCGCGCAGTTCCAGCCGGTTCCCGCTGGGGTCGAAGAAATACAACTCGCGGCCGGTGAAGAAGCCCTGGGCCCGGTAGGTCAGGTGGTCGATCCTGATGCCCCGTTGGTGGAACTCCTTGCACGCCGTCTCGAAAGTCTCGGGCGACACGGTGAACGAGTGGTGCGCGCCGCCGTTATCGGCCAGCGATCCGTCCGTTGCGCTGGAGCGCTCGCACAGCAGGATGTTGTGGTCGCCGACGTTGAAGCACGACATGACGCTGTTGCCCAGCCGGCCCTTGGGCTCGAGACCCAGCAGTTCACCGTAAAACTCCTCGGCTTCGTTCAGGTCGTTCACCGGGATCGACCAGTGGGTCACGCCTTCAATTTTCAAGATTGCCATGTCTCCTCCAATGGCACGCTTCGCGCGTGGCTTGCCGTCCGGTTCGTCGTTGGGGCCATTATAGGGGTAACAGGAACGGGTGGTACCCCTTTTGCGTGGAGGAAGGCAGACATGCCGGAACATTCCCATCAGGCGTCCAAACGCGAAATCGCCCGTGTTAGTATCGGACGACGCAACATCACCGAGGTGGACGACATGGTACTGAAAGGCGAGGATTGGCTGGCGCAAACCGTCGAGGAGACGCTGGAGCCGGGCCTGCCGGTCTGCGACACCCACCACCATTTCTGGGTTTCCCGACCTGAGCCGCCGGCGTACCAGCGCTACCTCCTGCCCGAGCTGTCCGCCGACGTGGGCAGCGGGCACAACGTCCGCTCGACGGTGTTCATCGAGGTGCGGTGCGAGTACCGCCAGTACGGGCCGGAGGAGATGCGGCCCGTGGGTGAGGTGGAGTACATCGAGACCATCGCCGCGGAGAGTGCCACCGGCAGCCACGGTCCCACCAAGGCCGCCGCCGCAATCATCGGGCACGCCGACCTGAAGCTGGGCGATGCCGTCCGTCCGGTTCTGGAAGCGATGGTGGCCGCCAGTCCGGGACGTTTCCGCGGGGTCCGTCACTCCACGGGATGGGATGCCAGCCCGGAGTTGGTGCAGCGCGATATTCGAGGCGCCCTGTCTACGGACGGCTACCGCGCCGGCGCGCGGGTCATGGCCGAAATGGGCTTGGTGCTGGAGAACTCCCAGTATCACCCCCAGCTAGCCGAGCTGGCCGAGTTCGCCCGTGCCGTCCCCGACCTGACCATCGTGTTGAACCACATCGGCGGGCTGGTTCGGGTCGGTCCCTACGCCAACCGCGACGACGAGGTGCTGCCCGCGTGGCGGCAGGGCGTGGCCGAGGTCGCGCAGTGCCCCAACGTGGTCATCAAGCTGGGCGGCGTGGGGCAGGTCCGGTACGGCTACAACTGGGACGAGCGGGATACCCCCATCGGCTCCGAGGAACTGGCCGGGACGCTGGGCCCGCTGATGAACTACTGCATCGAGCAATTCGGTCCGGACCGCTGCATGTTCGAGAGCAACTTCCCGGTGGACAAGCCGTCCTACTCGTACAACGTGCTGTTCAACGCCTTCAAGCGTCTCTCGGCCGGCTACTCAGCCACCGAGCGCGCCGCCCTGTTCCACGACACGGCCATGCGGGTGTACAACATCAGCGACTGAACGCGCCGCCGAAGCCTAAAGCGTGATCCGCATCAGCTCCTCGGAGAAGACTATCTCTCCGTCGTAGATGCGGCTGATGTCGCCGATGCCTTGCTCCATGGGGCCGTGGCCTGACAGGTGCGGGCCGATGTGCACCAGCACCAGCTTCTTCACGCCGGCCGCTTGGGCCATGCGCGCCGCGCCGGTGGTGCCGCACTGTCCGCCGGCCTCGCCGTTGCTGTCCATCACGGCCTGGTCGTCCCAGCACATGCAGAGCATCATGTCCGCGCCCCGGGCCAACTCGGTCACCGTGTCGCAGGGCTGGGTGTCGCCGGTGAAGATCACGCTGCCGTCGGGCGTGTCCACCCGGTAGGCCAGGGAGTCGAGGTAGGGCTGCACGTGCTCGGCGGGAGCGGCCGTGACCTCCCAGTCCGGCCCGCTGAAAACCTTGCCTGGCCCCACATCCGTAGCCGACACCGAGGGAGCGGGCCGGGGCAGGGTGCCGCCGCGGTTGACGAATACGGCCTGGCTCAGGGGGTGGTTCACCCGGGCCTTCCAGTCGTGAGCGAACAGGCCGTTTTCTCCGATGATGCCCTCGGTGATCTTCTCCGTGAGGTCGGGGCCGAACACCTGCAGCTGGTTCTCCCGGCCGATGCTCTGGTCCCAGCGGCACAGCAGGAAGCACGGGTAGTCGATGTCGTGATCGAAGTGGTGGTGGGTGAAGAAGAGGTAGTCCACCTGAGTGGGGAACAGGCCCGCCTTGACCAGCTTGTGCGTGGTGGCCGGCCCGCAGTCGAACATCAGGTGTTGGTCGCCCAGTTTGAGCACGTGGGAACTGCCGAAACGGGTGGGCGTCGGCGTGGGCGTTCCGGCGCCCAGGGTGTAGATGTCAGCCATTGTCGTCCTCTCAATTTCATAGGCGGCTTGTTGCCGACCCAGTCAGTTCACGGTGAGATCTGTGCCCATCTTCGTCAGCGTCTCGCAGCCGTCGGCGGTGACCAGCACGGTGTCGCCCACGGCCATGGCCAGCTTGCGCTCCCAGTCCAGCAGGACCATGTGCATGAAGATGACCATGTTGGGCTGCACTTCCACCGGGTTGTCCCGGTAGATCATGGGCCAGTCCATCCAGGTGGGCGGATAGAGCGCGCCCAGGCTGTAGCCGCAGGCGTTGAGCCGGTGGTCGCCGAAACCGGACCGGTCCAGCGAATCGGCGTGGGCGGCGAAGATATCGCCGAAGGTGGAACCGGGTCGCGCGGCATCCTTGCACGCCTGTAGCGCGTCGCAGCAGGCGGCATGCATGGCGATCTGCTGGTGGCTGGGTTCGCCGGTGAGAATCGTGCGCATCAGGCAGGAATGGTAGTGGCGATAGGCCCCGCCGAACTCCAGCTGAAGCTGGTCGTTGGCCTCCAGCGTGCGGTAGCCGGTGAAGTTCCGCACCATCAGCGCGTTCTCTCCGGAACCTATGATGAAGCGGGAGGCCGCGTAGTCACCGCCGCCCTGGAAGACGGCCGACTGCATCCCGGCCAGCACGTCCTGCTCCGGGGTGCCGGCTGTGGCCAGCCGTTGGGCCGCCGCCAGCGCGTCGTCGGCCAGCGCCGCGGCCCGGCGGACGTACTCGATCTCGGCGTCGCTCTTGACCATCCGGAACCGGCTGACCAGTTCGCTGCAGTCCTCGTAGTCGCAGTGACCCGCGATGGCGGCCCGGACGTAGTCCCAGCGGGCGCCGGTGAGGCACCAGGCCTCCAGCTCGATGCCCAGGCGCTGTCCGCTACACCCCTGCTCATTCAGGATCTGCCACAGGTCCTCGCCGGGATTGCTGTCGGCGCTGTCCACCCAGATGCGGATGTCGTCGATCACCGAGGTCAGGCGCGCCTGGCGCAGGTCGGCGGATCGGGTGAGGAGGATCAGCGCGCCGTCGGCTCCCAGGTAGAGGCACTGGAACTGGGAGTAGCCAGTGGTGTCGTAGCCGGTCAGGTAGTACATGCTCTCCTGCCGGAAGATCAGCAGGGCGGCCAGGCCCATCTGCCGCAGTTCCGCCACGACCTTCTCCCTGCGGCCGGCCAGTTCCTGCTCGGTGAAGTGCAATGGCATGTCGGTACCTCCCGGCGACGACGGAGTGTAACGCGTGGACGGTGTGCGGCTGATCCGTCGATCCTATCACGCGGGACGGAACCGGCACTTGTATAATCCGGCAAGAGGGATCCCCGCCGTCAAGACCGCACGGAAAAAACGGAGGTGGAACATGGCAACCATTAACTCAGTGCTGGGGCCAATGGACACGGCGGACCTGGGGTTCACGCTGCCCCATGAGCACCTGATCGACTCGACCGCCGGCATCCGCAACACGTACCCCGAACTGGAGTTGCGCGACCGGGCTTTGGACATGGCCGTCGAGTCCTTTGGAGAGGCCAAGGCCGGCGGGGTCGACACCGTGGTCGAGGTATCGCCCATGGACCTGGGGCGGGACGTAGCGCTGATGAAGCAGGTCTCGGAAGCGACCGGCGTCAATTTCATCTGCTGCACCGGCTGCTGGCTGGACGTACCGCGCAGCTTCTGGGGTCGGGACAAGGACTTCATCGCCGACCTGTGGGTGCGGGAGATCGAGCAGGGCATCGAGGGCACGGGCATCCGCGCGGGCATCATCAAGGTGGCCACCAGCGACCCGATCACCGCGCACGAGGAGCTGATGCTGCGGGCCTCGGCGCGGACGCACCTGCGCACCGGCGTCCCCATCACGACGCACACGCCGGCCCGGTCGCGCATCGGCGAGGAGCAGGTGCGCATCCTCAAGGAGGAGGGGGTCGCGCCGCACAACATCTACGTGGGCCACATCAACAACACCATCGACCCCGACTACCACCGCGAGCTGGCGCGCCTGGGCGTGTGGCTGGGCTGGGACATCAACAACCCCGGCGGCCGCCCCAACCTGCCGGGATGGCAGGAGCGTAGCGACTACCTGAAGGACCGGCTGGACGAGGGCATAGCGCCCAACATGATGCTGTCCCACGACTGGAACGTGGTGCTGTCCCGCCTCAGCTCGGAGGGGTTCCCCACCCGCGACCAGAACCCCGACGGCTACCTGTGGCTCAGCCGCGCCATCATCCCCAGGCTGACGGACGCGGGGGTTCCGCAAACGGTTGTTGACCGCATGATGATCGAGAATCCCCGGCGGTACTTTGAGGGCAAGCGGCCGTCGGATTAGTGGCAGGGAATTGTCAGAATCAGGATTTACGGATTTTGGGATTGGACAGGATTGGGAGATCTCCATCACGGAACGGTTCCAATCCTGATAATCCTTGAATCTTGAAAATCCTGATTCTGACGAATATCGCAAGTACGCACGTCTAACGCACCGAACGGAGTTGCATCATGACGCCAGGACGGTTCCATTTCGTCAGCCAGGTGGGACGCGTGCCCTCCATGACCGTGCCCCTTGACCGGCAGCAGGAACTCCGGTTCCAGCGGCTGATGGAGGAGTCGATCATGATCGACCTCCACCAGCATCCCATGGTGCTGCCCGAGGACTTCAGCCAGTACTGGGAGTACCTGCGCAGCGACCGCTACGTCTGGGGCTACGAGGCGGTGCGCGCCGGCGGGTTCACCGCGGTGGGCACCGCCAACGTGTTCCGCGGGATGCTGCACACCAACGAGATGTCCTTCATCCGCTTCTCCGACCTGCTGGAGGAGGTGAGCATGATGATCTCGGACATCGCGCAGAACGACGACGTGCTGCAGGTGAGCAACGCCGACGAGATCGAGGCGGCCAAGGCGCAGGGCAAGGTGGGGTTCCTGCCCACGGTGGAGCACCTGGCCATCGGCAATGAGCTGAACCTGGTGGACGTGCTCTACAACGCGGGGGTGCGCCTGGCCGGCCTGACCTACAGCCGCAAGGCCTACATCGGCGACGGCATCTTCGAGCGCAACGACGGCGGCCTCAGCGACTTCGGGCTGGAGGTGGTCCAGCGCATGAACGAGCTGGGCATGGTGGTCGACGTGTCCCACGCCTCCGTCCGCACCGCCCTGGATGCCATCGAGGCGTCGGAAACCCCGGTCACCTTCAGCCACGACGGTTCCTACACCCTGGCCAGCCACAGCTTCCAGGCACGCCGCCTGCGCCGGGACGAGGAACTGCTGGCCTGCGCACGCAAGGGCGGCGTCATCGGAATCACCGCCGTGCCCAACCGGTTCAGCAACGACCCGGAGCAGAGCATCGAGTGCGTGCTGGACCACTACGACTACATGGTCAACCTGGTGGGCGTCGACCACGTGGCCATCGGCACCGACACCAGCATCGGCGACTCGGTGGGCGTCGGCGAGGTGGTGATGGGCCGCCCCGGCCCCACGCCGGCGCGCTACACGGACGGCCTGGAGTCCCCCGCCGACGGCAAGAACATCATCCGCGGCCTGATAGCGCGCGGCTATTCGGATGAGGACGTGAGGAAAATCGCGGGCGGGAACGCGCTGGCGCTGTTCCGGCGGGTGATGGGGTGACGTTGGGCGTCTGCGCTATGGAGAATTGACTCCGGGTCAGTGCAGCAGCGTTTGGAGCTTCTCGCCGATCTCCGCAATGGGAGTTAGCACCACATCATTCAATTGCGCCAACTCACAAACGCTTTCCGGGATTTTGGGAAATGCATCGTCAGGGACGCAGATGATCGCCGGCGCTTCGAAATAGTCAGCGTAGTGTCTGGCCTGGATTACGGGTCCCAAGAGAACCGGGTACGCTTTTGCCTCCACGACGGCAAATCTGCATCCGTGTGCGACCATCATATCCGGGACAAACGGAGAGCCCGAGGGCTTTGAGAACCAGGAGGATATTCGGTCCAGCCACGTAGTCTGATCCGGCCGACCCCAAGGCTCCAGCGTAACCTTATAGTCCAGTAGTTTTATCGCGTCAGCCACCCGGCGCTCAAATTCCTTTGCGGCATACTGCATAATTGCCTCAACTCTATACGATCGAGCCGCCGAGTACTCCCAGCGCGTCTGCTGCCGTTGCCCAACGAAACAACATTGTGGCTAGACTAGAATTCTAGGGTGGGTCGGGCAGTTACAGCCTGCTGAATAGGATGACGCGCGCTGCCGTTTGAGACAACGGTATGAGCCACGGGGTCAATCGCGCGTAGTTGGCGGTAGTCGGTGCTATCATCGTTGACTGCCGAGCCTCACGAGCATGAACGAGTGCGTTCCTAACCCGATGCAAGGCCGTAGGGAAACGCTCGTTCCAAGAGCCTTCAAATTCCTCATAACTTATGGAGGCACTTACCACTGCAGGCAAGACAAAGCCTCCATCTAACTCAATACTCTCGGAAAAAGTAGACAGTGAACCGTCTAATAGTTCCCACATCTCTGGAAGGTCTACGCACTCGGCTATCATTTCGTTTATCTTTTGTTCGTCTTGCCGTCTGTCTGTGGACATGATTTCGAGTATCTGTTGCGCGACCCTATCAGGGCGGGACACAGCATCAGGGGCTATGATGGCGCGTTCTATGTCGCTCCGGACCTTGTCGCGAAAATGATAGAACCCAGCGTATTCCAATATCTGGTAATAGTGGATGAACCTAAGGAATGGGTCCCCCCTACGGGCGCTCTCCCAAAGGATGAGAAGATGTTGATCTATGTCTTTCCCGGATAGAGTGACTGGAAAATCATCGGTGGGAGGGGGATACGGATTACTAACCGCATCGGATGCAGGCGGATCTTCATGTATGATGATGTTCGGGGTCCGCCGATCAAAATACGACATATAAAAATTGAGGTTACGAGCAAGATCCCTTACATAGTCGTCGTCGTATTTGTCTAGGCCACGTATCCAGAACGAAATAGGTTCTCCATTCGCGGCATAGCCCGCATCAGGGTCAACTTCTAGTGAGAGTTCATAACCTTTGGTGCTAGTTTGAAACGATTTTGAGAATGCCACGAGGCTCCCATATGCTGTGAGTTGACACTCTCCACAGCAGGGAACCTCGTGAACATTGCCGATTTTATCACCGAACTTTACTGCAAGATAGACGATACCCTCCCGCCGGTGGCGCCCCATCCCCAGGCCCGGCTCTCCCTCAGCGAACTGGTCACTATCGGCGTACTCCACGCCATCAAGAACGTCAAGCAGCGTCCCTTCTACCATTGGCTCAAGGACAACTATGGCGATCTCTTCCCCAAACTGCCGGAGCGTACCCGCCTCTTCCGCCGACTGGAAACCCAATCCTGCTGGACCGGCTACTTCCTGGCCCAGCCGACCATTCTGGGCATCGCTGACAGCTATGGCGTTGAACTGTGCCATCCGGTGCGCTCCGGGCGCGATTTCCACCAGGCGGGCAAGAAGGGCAAGTCCAATCACCGCTGGATCGTTGGGGGCAAGCTCGGCATCGTGATCAACCAACTGGGATTGATCACTGATTGGGACTGTCGAACGGCCCCGATTTTTGACCAGTCTGCATGACCAGACCTTCCGACACCTGCTGGAACACTACGACGGACGGATGATCATCCTGGCCGACACCGGCTTTCACCGCGCCAAAGGCGACCCGGCCAACGTCAAGATTTGCCGACGGGGAGAGTGGAACGTACGTATGGCGGTGGAAACCACCTTCTCCATGATGACTACCGTTTGGGGCTGCAAGGTGATGCGACATCTGACCTGGCGCGGGTTTGAGGCGCATCTGGCCTACCTGATGATGGCCTTCAACATTCTGGTGCAGTGGGACGGACTGGAACCCGACGCAACTGGACGCATCCACCGCTCCATTGCTCAATTCGTCCTCTGACACTAACTAGCACCAATGGTTCATAACGAAAAAACGGCAGTAGATTTCGGTAGTCGGAAGTTGATGGCCTACCCGCAAGCCTTGCCCTTCTGGCTATTGCCCTGAGTCTAGTGCTAGAGGGCCCGAAGCTACATTGATAGTGGGCACCTTTGTATCGGAATTCAAAGCTCCTGCGCAGGAGTCGGTTCTCTTTCTCAAGCACCGTAAAGATAACCTCAAAGTCACTCGTGTCCTCATGCCATATCGCAGTGAACCGAGGAGGTAACCGTACGGCATTCAAGGCTTCGCACAAGACATCATCGTCGCTGCTAAGCGGTATTTCGATGGAATCTTCACCCCATGGTCGGACAACTGAGGGATCCGGTTCCCCGATCTTAACCTCGGCCTCGGGGTTGCGGGAAAGAAACGCTTGTAACTTTGCTCGTAGGTAATTCGCTTGGGCTTCGCCTAGTGTGTCCATATCTAACCCGCGTGTCGCTCCGCTGATGTGGGGTAGTGGGCCGCGCACGCCCACAGACCATGAATTGTGCCAATTGGGATCGCTATTGTAGCAGGAAATTCTGGGGTCAATGTCGCGGAGAGGCCTTTAGAACAGGGCAATCGCGTCTAAATTACGCTTGCGGTGATACCGGACCAAACCCCGTGCTATAGACACTTGCGACGGCTAAAGCACAGGCCTGCGAAGTTTGCGTTCACCGACTTGTAACCCTATCAGATTCGATTACAGTATCTTGAAAGCCTCCGCTAACGCGCAGTATCGGCGCACAGAATGTCCGAATGAGCCGATTATACCGTTTACCGCGAAACGCGATTGCCGCGGTGAATGCCACGGTACCATACTGACGATTGTCAACGGACCACGGAAGTTTGGAAGGACCATAACGAACTCACAGATTCAGTTCCAGAATATACAGCCCGCCCTGCAGGCGGTCCACCACGTACATTGTGCCGTTTTCGTCGACTTGGGCGTCGTTGATGCCGTTGGCGTCGGCGCCTTCGAGTATCCGGGGGATGTAGTAGGCGACCTCCTGTGGCTGGAAAGGGTTGGTGGTGTGGAAGACGGGGATGCCGTGGTTGAAGAAGGTGGCGTAACCAGGGTGTCCGGCTGCGGGTGTAGGGACCCGGGACGGTTTTGGGTGTGCGCAAACTGGGGGCGTTTCCTGGCGGCGCGGTTAAGGTCCGGCGCGGCACATCCCCTGCCAGACCTGTACAATCCCAGCCAGTCCTCACGCGTACTCAGTTGGTCATCGCGAGGAGCGCAGCGACGTGGCGATCTCGTTGCTTGAGAAATGACTCCTACGGCAACGAGATTGCCGCGCTGCGCTCGCAATGACAGATTGGGCAAAGTGGGTACGGATGAGGAGCCAGTCAGCTTGGAGGAGGCGCGCGTCGATCATGAAGTTTGCCCTGTTTTTGCTGGGTTCCTGGACGGAACCGGAGGCCGACGCCCAGAGCCGGATCTTTGGCGAGATGCTGGAGCAGGTCGAGTACGCCGAGGAGCTCGGCTTCGATTCGATCTGGATCGCGGAGCACCACTCCAGCCGGTACGGCATCTGTCCGTCGCTGATGCCCCTGCTGACCCACATCGCCGGCCGCACGAAGAAGATACGCATCGGCGCCGGCGTCAGCGTGCTGCCCTTCTACAACCCCATTTTCCTGGCCGAGGAGAGCGCCATGCTGGACGTGCTCAGCAACGGCCGGCTGGACTTCGGCGTCGGTCGTGGCTCGGCGGATTACGAGTACGGCAACTTCAACATAGATATGGACACGCGGGACGTGCGCACCCAGGAGGTGTTGGACATCATCCTGGGCCTGTGGACGCAGTCGGATTTCTCCTACCAGGGCGAGTTCTACCAGGTCAAGGACCTGACCATCGCTCCCTGGCCGGTGCAAAAGCCGCATCCGCCGGTGTACATGGCGGTATCGCGGACGCCGGCCAGCGTGGACGTCGCCGTGGAGCGGGACCTGCCCATCCTGACCAGCTTCTCCACGCCGGAGGCCGACAACCTGGGGCTGTTCTCCCTGTACGAGGAGCGCTGCGCCGCCGCCGGCAAGGACCTGTCCGTGGCGGCGATGCCCTATTTCCGGTTCGTGTACCTGGACGAGGACGAGCGGGTGGCCCGGGAGTATCCGCGCCAGTCGCTGACCTGGGTGCGGGACCTGGCCACCTACCGGCGCACCCTGACCCGCGGCGACGAGATCAACGTGGACCTGGACCACTGGCGGCGCATCCGCACCACCGAGCCGGCCAGCTATGAGTCGGAACTGGAGGGCACCGTCTACTTCGGCACGCCGGACGATTGCGTGCGGCGGATCCAGCGGCTGCGCGACGAGCACGGCATCGGCTACTTCGGCGCCAGCATGTCCTTCGGCCACATGGAGCACACGAAGGTAATGCGTTCCATGGAGCTGTTCGCGAAGGAAGTGATGCCGAAGTTCCGGGAATAGACCTCCGGGTTCGGCTCTGCGCCACCTGATCCTCGTTGCCGCCCCGAGAACGTCACAAGCCGCGGTCGGGGCGGCCAATTGCCGGCATCCCAACTTGGCGCCATCGATGAATGGGCGCCGGCTTTGCCGTGCTTCCGACCGGGTGCGAACACGCAAGTGCGTGTGGACCTCACGCCTACCCAGTTTGTCATCGCGAGGAGCGAAGCGACGTGGCGATCCCGTTGGTTGAACGATGTTGCCTTCGGCGACGAGATTGCCGCGCTGACAGTTCGTGGAAAGCGGGTACGCGTGAGCGTATGGACGCTCAGTGCAGGCAAGCCGACTGTGCCCGACCCACGAATGAACCGCCGCCGTCGTCCGAACGTACATGGTTATGAATAGCGATACGAACCGACGATCAGGAATAAGCCAGAGCAATGACCGAAGCGATAACTCAGGAGGAGGATCCCAATGTGGAACGCTCATTCGAAGCGCGGAAAGCCCGCGTCCGTGTACGTGGCATTGGCCGGCATCGCAGCCGCCACACTGATCACCATGGCCGGGGCGGTGGTAGCGGCGCCGGTCGTGTCTGCCAACGTTCTTCTAAACCGCGCCGAGCTGGGAATAGTGCTTTGTGACAGCGATGGGGTGTCCATGTCCTGGCGCACCGAGAACGACGGGCAGGCCGCAGCGCCGGACGGTTGGAAGGTCGAGCGCAGCCATCAGGATTCAGAAGGAAACCCGGTGGTGCAAACCTTTACGTTCATCGGCGACAACTCCGACGCTCTCCTGTCGTCCGACCAGGAAGATTGGGAGTGGGTGGACACAAGCGCTGATCGGGACATTCGATACGTCTACCGCGTCCGTGCCATTGACGCCGGCGGGCTGGACATGGACGGCAGGGCCTGGTCGCGGAACGCACCCGTAGAGTGTATTTCGGGCGCCACTGATGAACCCGGCATTACGCAGCCCGGCTGCCAGGACGACGGCGTTTCGATGTTCTGGCATACGCAAAACGGCGGCCAAGCCACCGCGCCCGACGGATGGAAGGTGGAGCGAAGCCATCAGGACTCAGATGGAAACTGGGTGGTCCAGACCTTCACGTTCATCGGGGATGAAGCCGACGCCCTCCAGGTCGTCAGCGACGGACACTGGGACTGGGTGGACACGAGCGCCGAACCGTACGTGGACTACAACTACCGGGTCCGGGCCATCAACACCGATGGCACAGATACGGCCGGCAGAAACTGGTCAAGGCATGCCTCGGCGATCTGCAGAGGAGGTATCCTCGACCAACCCGGCATATCGATCCCTCGTCGCCACGCGAACGGGGTCGCCATGTTCTGGCATACCCACTACCGCGGCCAGGCCGAGGCACCCGAAGGGTGGAAGGTGGAGCGGAGGTACTGGGACACACGCGGCTGGGTAGTGCGGACGTTCACGTTCATCGGCGCCGATGCCGGCGCTCTGCAGACGCACAGCGATCGGTACTGGGACTGGGTGGACGCCAGCGCCGATCTCGACGTGGACTACACCTACCGCGTCCGGGCCATCAACTCCGACGGTTCCGACATGGAGGGCAGGGACTGGTCGCGCCGGGCGCCGGTGGAGGGGTGCGCGGATGACGGCAAACCCGAAGAGACCGCCGCCCGTCAGGAGGCGCAATCCGACCGGGTGGCACAGGCCCACAATTCTTCCTGCCGGTAGGCCGTGATATAGTCGGCCGCAGGCGCCTGCCGGCGAAGCAGCAAGCCCCGGTCAAGCCGGAGGGGTGCTTTCAATCGGACCGGCCGGCACCAGGAGGGACATCATGGCCGAGAGCTTGGATCAGATCGTGGAATCCTACGAGGCGGAACGCCTGGCCACGGGCTTCTCATTCACTGAAGGGCCCTTGTGGCACCCGGACGGCTACCTGCTGTTCGTAAACAACCGGGTCAACGAGATCTATCGCCTGGTGCCCGGCGGCGAACCCGAGGTCGTTCGGGAAAACAGCGGGGGCGCCAACGGCCTGACCTTCGACCTGGAGGGCAGGGTGATCATGTGCGACGGGGACGACCGGCAGATGACCCGGTGGGAGCATGACGGGTCGATCACCGTCATCGCCGACCGGTGGGAGGGCAAGCGGCTGCACCGCCCCAACGACGTGGTGTGCCGCTCCGACGGGAGCATCTACTTCACCAACCCCGGGCTGCGCCTGCCGCCCGAGGAGCGGGAGATCGACTTCCACGGCATCCATCGCATTGCGCCAGATGGCACCGTGTCCGCCGTGATAACCGACCTGGAATCGCCCAATGGTCTGGCGTTCTCGCCGGACGAAAGCATCCTGTACGCGGACAACACCCGGCGGGGCGACGAGTGCGCGGCGGAGAAGGAACGCGGCGAGGTCTGCACCCACCAGTACATCCGGGCCTACGACGTTGCCCCCGACGGCTCGGTGAGCAACAGCCGGATGCTCGCCGAAATGCACTCCGCGGAGGATGGCGTGCCCGACGGTATGAAGGTCGATACCGAGGGCCGGATTTACTGCACGGGCGCGGAAGGCGTGTGGGTGTTCGAACCGGATGGGTCCCTGATCGGGATCATCCGGTTGCCAGAGATACCGGCCAACTGCGCCTGGGGTGACGCCGACTATCGAACCATGTACTTCACGGCGCGCAGTTCGGTCTACCGGATGCGGATGAAGACTACCGGAATCAACCCCTGGCGGGCGGGCTGACCGTCACCTGAGGAGCAAACTCATGCAACAGCGCGACCTGATCGGCTACGGCGCCAAACCTCCGGCGGTGGAATGGCCCAACGGCGCCCGCATCGCCGTTTCCTTTGTCGTCAACTACGAGGAAGGATCGGAGAATTCCATCCTGGATGGGGACCCGCACGGAGAGACGGTGGGCGAGTCGCCGTCGCCGGTGGCGCGGGGCGAGCGTGACCTGGCCAACGAGTCCTTCTTCGAGTACGGCAGCCGGGTTGGCGTCTGGCGCATCCTGGACATGTTCGACGAGTACGGGGTCGACGCCACCATCTTCGCCTGCGCCCTGGCCCTGGAACGCAACCCGGAGGTCGGGCGGGAGATCGTGCGCCGGGGACACGAGGTCATGGGCCACGGCAACCGCTGGGAAGAGTACTACAAGATGGACCGGGACGAGGAACGGCGGGCCATCCACGAGGCCGTGGCATCCATCGAGCGCTCCTGCGGGGAGCGTCCGCTGGGCTGGTACACCCGCTATGGCCCCAGCGTCAACACCCGGGAGTTGGTGGTGGAGGAAGGTGGGTTCGTCTACGACTGCAACGCGTACAACGACGACCTGCCCTACTACACGCAGGTGCACGGCAACCCGTGGCTGGTGGTGCCCTACTCGCTGGAGGTCAACGACTACGGGTTCTGGCGCGGCCAGTTGTCAACGCCCATGGACTTCTTCGAGTCGGCCCGCCACTGCTTCGACACGCTCTACCGCGAGGGAGAGACCCATCCCAAGATGATGTCGGTGGGGCTCCACTGCCGCATCATCGGCAAGCCGGCGCGGGCGGCGGCGCTGCGCCGGTTCATCGAGTACGTGAAGAGCAAGCCTGGCGTGTGGATGGCCCGCCGCATCGACATCGCCCGGTGGTGGCTGGACAAGTATCCAGCGCAGTAGAGGCTATTCATCTATGGTCTGGGCGGCGACCAGGAAATCGGCGTCGTCAAAATCGGCGAAGCGGTCGGGCAGGAACTCGCTCATGTCCGAAACGACCTCGGTTGAGTTGCTGAGGATATAGTCGGCGATGATTCGGCCCGTTATCGGTGCCAGGTGGATGCCCTTGGTAGTGTGGCCGGTGGCCAGCAGGACGCCATCCCAGCCCGGGACCGGGCCAATGATCGGTTTGCTGTCGGGACTCAGCGGCCGGGAACCCGCAAGCTGCTGCACCAGCTCGGCGCGCTCCAGATCGGGAAAGACGTCAATGGCACGCTGAAGCAGCTCCAGCCGGGCGGTTTCAGTGGGCTGGCGGTCGAACTCCTCGCCCGCAAAGAGACGCCGCTGGTCGTAGTCGCGACCGCCAGTGCTGCCCACGCTGGTGAGGCCGTCCAGCCGGCTGATCATGTGCCCACGCTTCGGAGAGCTGATCAGCACCGGCAGGGGTTCGCCGGGGTAGTTGAGCAGGAGGCGTTCGCCCTTCATCGGCCGTACCGGAACCGGGAAGGCCAGCCACGGAGTGAAGGCTTGGCTCCAACTCCCGGCGGCCACCACCACGGCGCCGCAGTGCATGTCGCCGGAGACGGTTTTGACGCCGGTGACGGTCGAGCCGCTGGCGATGATGCCGGTCACCTGCCGGCTTAGGATTTCGGCGCTCTTGAGTTCGGCGCCACGGGCCAGGGCGAGGTTGAACCGGTAGCTGTCCAGTTGGGCGGACTCGTCCTCGTACACTGCGCCGATGATGGAGCGGGAGAGGCGTGGTTCGATGGATTGAACCTCGTCGGCTTCAATCCATCGCATTTTGACGTGCGGTTCCTGCCAGACCATCAGCTCCTGGATCAGGCCGGCCTCGTCGTCGTCCAGCGCCAGCCGGAGAGACGGACGACGCTGGTACAGCAAGTCCATGCCGGTGGCGGCTTCCAGCTCGAGGACGATCTGCGGGAATTCAGCGTAGGAGGCCCGCGCCAGTTCGAATGACGCCCCGGGTGAGAACTCCGCGCCCAGCAGGCTGAGGGAGCCGGTGGCGTGAGCGGAGGCTCCGCTGCCTATGGCTTCGCGCTCCAGGAGGGTCACCCTGACGCCTTCCCGGGCGAGGTAGTAGGCAACGGAGCAGCCGACCACGCCGGCGCCGATGACGATTGCGTCCGCAGTTTCAGGCAAACCCTGGTCCCCCAATGGCGGTGTTTTTGGTTTGAATAGTCAATTGCCCGAGCACATATCGGTGCCGGTTACGCACGCGCGTTGAACGTGCGAACCGCGCCCGAGACAGGCGGATTAGAGCGGATTAGAGCGGATTAAAACACCCCGCCGTTTTTGTTCACCGACGTGGAGAGGAACAACAACGGCGGGGATGTTATGGGATCAGCAGGGCGACGCAATCAGGCGCGCGCGGTTGCCGGCGCGTGGGCCTTCATGAACCGCCGGGCGTGGTTCACGGCCTCGTCGATGTGCTCCTGGCTGTCCTTCCAGGGATAGATGGTCATCTCGGAGTTCGGGGCGAGGTCGGCGACTTCCTTGGCGACCGCATACGGGTGCGCCGGCACGTCTTCGGGGGCGACCAGGATCGGGGTCTGCAGGTTGCGCACGAAATCGCGGTCAACGGTGAACACGAAGTCGGCGCGGTTGGTGTACATGTTCGTTAAGAAGTCGTGCACCATGTCCATGTTTATATCGGAACGCTTCTCGCACAGCGGCGGTCCCCAGCCCGCGATGTTGTTCTGGTAGAACAGGTCCGGCAATTCCGGCCGGAAACCGCTGGGCTGCATGAAGCAGGCCGCGACGATGCGATCCGATGCCAATCGGAGCAGGTTGTGCATCATCGGCCCGCCGATGCAGAACCCCATGACCATGAACTCGCCGATGCCGAGAAAGTCCATCAGGCCAAGCTGGTCTTCGGAGTAAGCATCCCAGGGACGGTCGATTTCCAGCGGGCCGGTGGATTGCCCCGGCGGGGAATTGCGCAGGTCGGCGGCGATGACACGGAAGTCGTTGCCGTAGGCTTCCATTGGATTGAAGGGATGCGAAGTACGCAGGCCCTCAACAGTGGAGTTGAGCCCACCGCCCGGGATGATTAGCAGGGGGAAGCCTGAACCGACCTCTTCGTAGTAAATGCGTGTGTCGCCTCTTTCGTAAAACGGCATGATGATTTTCCTCCATCGCGGTGTCGTAGGTCCGATCCGATAACTGACGGACCGGCCGGCCGAGAATTGGTTCCACTATCCAGTGCCAGCGTCTCGTCCGGTGATGCTGGTTCTCTGGCATTCCTGCCGCCGAATCTATGCCACGAACGCTGGGGCGGTCAACACGTCGATGCGGGGTGCGATATATCGCTGGAGCCAGAGTCGGCTGGGTGATACACCGAACCATCGCGCAGCAGCAGGCACTTGCCGCCATGTCACGGGGAGTGCTACAACCACTGGGAGGGGTCAGCCGGATCCCAGGTCATCACCGAAGGGGCAACCACAACCCTCGGACCGCTCTTCAACGGCAAGGTGCTGGCCCGTTCCAGAATCAACAACTAGAGGTGTCGTTATGGCCGAGAATACGCAAAGCATCGTACAAGACGCCATCGACGTGGCCATCGGAGAACGCGGGGAAATCGGCGTCCAGGTTGCCGCCTACCTCGATAGCGAGCTGGTGATCGACCAGTGGGGCGGCCTGGCTGACGAAACCACGAGCCAGGAGGTCGACGGCGACACCCTCTTCCCGGTGTTCTCCAATATCAAGGCCGTGACGGCGACCGCACTCCACATTCAGGCCGAGCGAGGGTTGGTGGATTACTACCAGCCGGTCGCAAAGTACTGGCCCGAGTTCGGCAAATACGGCAAGGACAAGGGCACGGTGTTCGATGCGCTTACGCACCGCATCGGGGTTCCCCTGATGCCCGTGGGGGTAACTCCGGAGTTGATGTGTGATTGGGATTGGATGGTTGGGCAACTAGCCGAGATGCATCCCCTCTTTGAGCCGGGCACGCGCAGTGGGTACATGGCCTACACCTTCGGCTGGGTGGTGGGCGAGATTGTGCGGCGCACCGACCCGAAGAGCCGGCCCTTCGGACGGTTCATTCAGGACGAGATCTGCGAACCGCTGGGCATCACCGATCTGTGGGCCGGCATTCCGCCCGATGTCGAGTCACGGGTAGCCAAACTCACCAACATGCCGCCGCTCGGTCCCGGGGCACCGGGGCTGCCCCCGGACTCCCTGCGGTTCCGAGCCACTCCACCGGAAGTGGGGACCACCCAGGAGGTGTTCGGTCGCTCCGACGTGCGCCAGGCTTGCATTCCCGGGGCCCAGGGGATCATGACTGCGCGAAGCCAGGCCCGGTTCTACGCCATGCTGGCCAACGGCGGGGAACTGGACGGCGTCCGGCTTTTATCCGAGGACAGGGTGCGCACTTTCCACATACCCCGTCCCCGCAGCGACTACGATCCGGTGCATGGGCGACCCCATCATGGAACCATTGGCGGCTTTCACTTTGCCGGGAGCCCGGGCATGGGCGCAATGGGCGGCAATCCCCTGGCTTTCGGCCACAATGGCGCCGGCGGGTCCTTGGGCTGGGCGGATCCCCGACATAGACTCGCGGTTGCGATCCACCATAACCGAATGGTTCCCCACGGCCCTCCGGAAGAGAGCCCATTGACGCCGATTGGCGTGGCCGTGCGCAAGGCTCTCGGCATCAACGAGTAGATTGCCGGGAGATTTTCAGCGCCACGACAATGGTGGATTCCGGTCTCAGCAGGAACGGACGGCTGCCGCCCCCGTAAGCAGAACTGGCGATCAGCCCGCCTAATTCCGCCAGTCGTGGCGCGGCTTCCAGCCCAGCATCCGCTGCGCCTTTGCGGTGCTGATGACGCTGGCGGTTCCTTCCAACCCGTCCCGTATCTCCACCCGGTCGCCGAAGTTGCGCTTGACGAGGTCAATTGTGGGCTCCGCGAACCGGCTGGAGGGCTGGGCGAGCATGAATGCCTCGTACTCTGCGATCTCGGCATCCACCGCCAGGACATGGGCCTCGGCCACGACTCTGGCATCGGCGTAGGCCCACATCACCAGCGTCAGGGGGTTCTCGGGCGTGGGCGCGGGCCAGGGGAACTCCGCCTGGACTTCAGGGAGCGCCACGTTGGTGAATCGGAGGCTGACCACTGTGGTGTCCGAGTTGCGGGCGATCATGCGGCCGATGTCCTCGCCGACCCGCTTGAGCAGGGTTCGTCGCGGGCCTCGCCGCGTCCACGGGGCTGCACGTGCGGGTCTTTTCCCGTCGAGCGGGGCGCGCTGTTGCGCATCCGGTTGACGGGAGAAACGAATGGCCCATATCCGGGCGTGTGCAGATTGCCGAGCGCTTCTGCGGTGCGGGAATTGACCGCTTTGGCGTTCGTGCATAATATTGGGTCCATGCATTTTCCTCACCGGGAATGGCCTCATGGGACATATGAGAGTCGGGGCGGTGATAAATTGGGGCGCTGTTCATGCCGAACGGCGCGGAACATGCAGATCAGTTGCGATCTGATGCGAGTCCTGCGGTGATGGCGATAGATCAAGATGAACAGAGGGAGCGGCACGCGCAAGTCGGATTTTTAATGCGGGCCTACCGGGAATCGTTCTCTGAGCCGGGCAGACGCAGGGGATTGTCTCAGGACGAGTTGCTGCGGCGAATGGCGGCGGTGGACGATTCGTATAGCCGGCGATTCAGCCATGCCACCGTTACACGTTGGGAGGCTGGCACCACTCGACCCAACGTGGAGCGACTCCGAGTTTTCGGAAAGGCATTGAATCTTTCCGAGTCCGAGGTGTCCGGCCTGATGTTGCTGGCCGGACTTGCTCCGGATCTCCAGGCTGCTGATCCCGAAGCGCAATTCTCAGTGTCAGACTCTGAACCAGTGGCCGTTCCGGGAGCGGACCCGCAGATGGCGGACCCCCCCGAATCCAGCAGCGCGACGGGCGGTACGGAACCCGCGCCGGCGCTGTGGAGTGACGTGCTGCGTTTCCAGGCGCTCCGGACCCTTTTGCCCGCGCTGTACACGGTTGTCCTGGGGTACGGCCTGAGCGCCCTCGGCTGGGATGACGACTGGATGCCACTGGCATACGTGATGATCACGTCTCTGTTGGTTCTGATCCAGGCGTTCGTAGGGTCAAACCGGAGGCAAGGCCTGCACAATCTTTACTGGGCGTCGATGTTCATCCTGCTGGTGTTCCCGGCGTTGCGTTTCGCGCCGCTGGGGTTGGACCATTACGGTTTCTACCGAGTCGGCGACCTTTCGGGAACGCACCTGCCGTATATGCTGACGCTCCTCGTGGGCGTGGGACTGGCTGGCCTGTCTGCCCTTGCTTTCCAGTTGCTGTCCGCCTGGCAGTCCTCCGCCTCCAGGGCGGAACGCAGCCCGTTGGTTCGGGCCGTGTGGGTAACGATCCCGTCCACGTTGTTGTCGTACGTCGTGGTGGTGGTGTTATCCGGAACTACCGTCTGGATCCAATCCACGGTTGCGATGCCGATACTAGTCCTTACGATCATCGCAATGCAGGTGATCAATGACCCGGGTACCCGACCCGATCAGAACCAGTGCCGCTTCCTGCTCCAGGCGACTTTCCTGATCGTGATCCTGGCGTCCACACTGGGAGCGGTAACCATAGTCCTGGTATACGGATCACCCGATTTGCCGATGGCGCTGCCGGATCACAATTTGCTCGGCAGCTGGGAAATAGATCCCGCACGGTTGGGTTACACACAGGAACAGTTGAGAGAATACCTGGACATAGGTTACCTGTGGCACAGCATGGCACTGTTCGCTTACATGGTCGCCGTTGTGGCCGGAAGCCTGCTGGTAGCCGTCTATCGGCTGGCCGGCGGGGCGGGCGAGGGAGAGAACGCAGCCCGCTCGCATCGGCGCGCCAGCCCTGCGGTATCCAGTGGACGCGCAAATTCGGAACCCCGTTGGTCACCGGATGCCGGAAACGCCAGCACCGCGACAGGTGGACGATGAGCCGCTCGGCCCGCTGCCGGCGCTCACGCTGAGGCGCGACTCTCGGTCTCGGCGGCCGGGCTTTGAGCAGTGGTCCGACCACACCATCGTTTCCGAAAGCCGCACCATGACGCACCCGGCACACGAGCGGTGAAGGTAACCACGGTCACTGACGGCGACCGGAACCGGAGCGCCGCCGAACCGGATGCCGACTACGGCGTTGCGGTTTTCACCGTCAGGGTGTTGGAAACATTGTTGGGACGCGTGAAAGCGTTCTTGCCACCGGGGGTGATCTGCTCCCCCACGCCATGGACCACACCCTGCGGCAGGGTGATGGTAACCGGTTGGCCCAGGGTGGTTGGCACAACGGTTATCACGTAGCTTGCTCCCCGGTCGGGGACTATGTTGACCACGGTCCCATTGGTTACCTGGAAGTCGGAGGCTGTCAAACCACTGACCAGTTCAACGGTCGTAGATCGCGCCACGGGGTCGGTGAACAGCAGGTCGGTGCGGAAAGCGCCGGTTGCAACCCTATTGGGGTATCCATCGAAACTGTGGAGTGGGAAGACCCCACTGAGCCGTGCGCGCAACTCCGCAGTGTCCAGGTTGGGACTGTGGGATTCAAGCCGCGTTGACGTTTTCAAGACTGCGTCACCCTGCCGCATCCGGAATTGAACTGTGTTGGCCGTACCGCGTCCGCCGGATATCACGTGATCAAACTTGACGCATGTGCCGGCGTTGCCACAGGGAGTGTGGTCATCGCCACGAGCGAGTTCTTGCCATTCACTCCTGACGATGAGCTGGCCGCCGGGCCGTTCCAGCGCCTTTACCCGCGCCCGGCGCACTGACCGCTGTCGAAGCGTAGCAGCGATTTGCTACGCACCAGGTAGGCGCTGCCCGGGCGTGTTGGCCCGGGCAATGGCCTTGATCGGCCACGGAGATATTGCCGATCCGCAGCCGGCGGCTTGCGCCGTGCCGCGTTGCTAGGGGCCGGGCACGGTGAAATCCAGGGAGTTGGACAGTTTCCTGCCGTCCGCCGTGCAGATCGCGCCCTCGGCTGTGCAGTCCGTGGTGGCGGGCAGGACGATGGTCACGTCGCTGCTGGAGTGCGGTTCCAACACCATTTTCCAGAGGATGCTGCTGCCTTGTTCCTGGCGTCGCGCTTTCAATACGGCGCCGTTCGTAACCTCAAAGGCATGGTTCCGGAGCTTCTTGAAGCCCAGTGGGAAATTCTCGCTGAATCGGATGTGGAAGGTGAATTGGGTTGAACCGTCGTGGGACGCGGCGGGTTTTTCGAGCTTAACCGTCAGCAGGGGCAAAGCCACGGTCGCCGTCGCCGCGCTGGTCAGCGTCTCCGCGTTCCCCCGGTCGTCGGTGAAACTGACCTGGACCTTGATCGTCTTGCCCTGGTCGGCAGCGACCAGGGTGTAGGCGCTGCCGTTGGCATCCGTGATTTCCGAGTCGGCGCTGCCGTCGTTGCTGATCCACTGGTAGGCGTAGGACACGTTGGTGAGGCCGTCGGCGTCCGCGATGTTCGACGTGTCCGCAGTCAGCGTCTCACCCACCCGGGCGACGCCGCTGATCGAAGGCGCTCCGGTGGCGGCGGAATTGGCGGCGGCTGCCACCGCGCCGGTGGCTGCGCTGGTCAGCGTCTCGGCGTTCCCGCCGTCGTCGGTGAAGCTGACCTCGACCTTGATCGTCTTGCCCTGGTCAGCATCCTGCAGGGTGTAGGTCGAAGATGTCGCGCCGCTGATTTCCGAGTCGGCGCTGCCGTCGTTGCTGATCCACTGGTAGTCGTAGGACACGTTGGCCAGGCCGTCGGCGTCCGCGATGTTCGACGTGTCCGCAGTCAGCGTCTCGCCCACCCGGGCGACGCCGCTGATCGACGGCGCTCCGGTGGCGGCGGAATTGACGCTGCGGCTGCGCCTGGTACTGGGGCCGGGCACGTTCGCCGCGACCGGTATCGCGAGGCTGACGCCGTTGGCCGTGCATACCGCGCCCCTGGCGGTACAGTCGGTCGGCGTGGGACCGAGCGACACCGTGACCGGTCCGTCGCCATCGGGCGACACGTCCACGTCGAACAGGTCCTTACTGTCGTCCACCCGTTTCACGCACCGCACCGTGCCCCCCCGAGCGGCCAGGGCGTGGTCGCGCAGGTCATCCGGCGAAATCTCCACGTCCTGGGTGAACTCTAACCGCAGGGTGTAGGCGTTCACACCGTCGTGGCTGGCAGGTGGATTGAGGAACTCGGCGGTCAGCGGCGCCTGCTTGGGCTGTCCCCGCCCTGGCAGACCCCGCATCTGCCGTTGCGCCGCGCCCTCGACGGCGACCAGCAGGGACCAGGGATACGTATATTCGGAAGACCAGCTCCCGCCGTCGGCGGACCTCATGTAGCCGTTGCCAATCGTCCAGCCACTCGCGGCGCCCGGGTCCTCCCGGTCGAAAACCGTGGACCCGAGATAATACTGATTGTCGTAGCCCACGGCCTCATTCTCGTTCTCGAACACGATCCAGTAGCGGGTGTTGGCGTCCAGCGTCGCGCTGGCCGGCGCCGTGAACGTGTTGGTTGCCAGCGAAGCGAACGTCGCCGGGTTGGTCAGGACGTAGAGGCTTGTGCCGGGACCCCCCGAGGCGTGCGTGTAGATACTCACTTTAGGGGTGGAATCGGCGCCCACGTTCATCAAGCCGGCGACGACGTTGGTGAGCGCGTAGCCGCCCGGATTGTCGCCGGTCCGGAATTGCTGGGCCACGGACCAGACTTCCGCCGGAGATACGGCGCCCTCGTGGTTGCTGCCGACTCTCGTGCCCCCCTGTCGCTTCTGCCCGGTGTTGCTGACCAGGCCCGAGGTCGGTGCGTACAATTCGCGCCACACCTGCACGTAGTGGGGCGCTGCCCGGTTCCCGTCCTCGGCGGTCACCACGACCCTGAACTCGTTGGAACCCGGCGAGATCGCCACCTGGTGGCCGTCCTTTGCGCTGTCCGCGTCGGGGATCAGCGTGCCCAGCCAGTTTTCCTCATCGTAGGCAGACGGATCGTAGTAGGCGACGCTGGCCCCGCTGTGGTTGGGCGTCGCCCAGATCGTGACGGTGTCCACGTCGTCGGTCGCCAACGCGCTGTACGTGAACGACGTGTAACCCGGATCCAGGGAGATCGGCGAGTCGTCCGAGGCGTCTTCGAGCTTGAGCGACTCCAGGCTGGCGTCGTCGGACGGGGTGTAGGCATAACCCTCGATCCTCATTTTGACGACGCTTGGGTTGAGCGGTCTTCGCCAGTCCTCTGACAGTATGGACCTGATGTATTGGTTGTCAGCGATGCTCCAGCCGGTTGCCCCGCCGTCGTCCTCGCCGGTGGCGCTCGTGTGATAATAATTTCGGTCAGGCATACTCTTAAGGGTGTTGCCCGCGATGACGACCGCGTAGGTCGTATCCTTTTTCAGTCTGGCCCCTTCCGGCGCCTTGAACGTGTTGACCTGATCGGGCCGGAGAAACTGCGGAAGTGTCAGCTTGTAAAGCTTGGTTTCCGGCAGGCCGTCTTTGTCCACGGTGAATATCCAGAGACGAATTGTCCTGAAAGACCCGGAGTTGCCGAGTTTGATGGACACGTCGGTGATGACGTACTCCGGGCCGACGCTTCCGGTGGTGAAGGCCTGTGACGCCATGGAACCGGTTGCTATATGATCCGACTTGTCCAGGTTCGAGATCAGGACTTCCGGAGTCTGTGCCCGGGAGGGGTCGGCGGACAACGCGGCGACTGCGATCAGCGCGGCAAGGACCAGCAGCGGGGCCAACGCCCGCGCCGGTCCGCCCGGGGAGTGTCCGAGACCAAAGGGCCGCAGGCGGGTCAGGATGCCGACCGGCAACCGGCCCTTCCGTACCTTTCCAATGCGATGCCTTGATAATGCGCGCAACATGCAGCAGTCCTTGTGATCCAGTAATTGGGTTTCCCACAATTGGGGATCCCACCGCCGATGATGCGCATGCGGCTTTCGCTTTCCTCGCGCACGGGCGGATTCCAGGGAGCGCCTGGGGTGACGGCGTCCCGTCTTCGGGACCAGACTTCATCTCGGCGCCGCGCATGAGCAACGGAGCAACTCACCCATCGACGATCCGCAAATTTTCGTGTGGAAGGCGTCGGCATGTCTGTGCATACAAAGGGAAGTGTCATCAGCCGTTGAACTGGTGATCTTTGGATTCGATGACCGCAACGAGTTCTGACCGTTAGTGAATGCGATGTCACTTTTCTTGGTGGCGGCACGCGGCAGACGAGGGCGAACCGGCAATTGTGTATCGTGTGCAAAATCGCAAAACCGACCGCATCCCGTTGTGCAACGTACAAACCGACATGCACCGTGGGAACGTGCAATGTGTTCATCAACCGGACATTGGTAACAACGCCCGCTTCCGCAGCCCTGGCAGCAGTCTGAAATACGGTCGCGCGGGGTTTTGCCGCCAGGCCGTCGGCTCATCCGTTCCGGGCGGGAGATTGGCAATGCTGCGAACTATTGGCGTGCTTATCCCTGGCGCCCCTCGCGTCGCCCGCCGCGCGTGGCGCGCCCCGGCATCCTCAGGCCAGTGCTTCCCGGTCTCGCATGATAGGGGCGCCCGGGAGTTCTTACATATCCGCGGTAAATGCGGACAGCGAAAACCCTTCCGGCACCCACCACACGTTGCGCCTGGTCGAGGTGCGGAGGCTCAGGGTGCTGGAAGAAGAGAACCGCAAGCTACGGCAGCTGGTGGCCGATCTGTCGCTGGACGAGCAGATGCTGCAGGACGTGCTGCGAAAAAAGGCCTGAAGCCTGCTCAGTTCCGGCCCGGGTGGAGTTTCCTGAGATGAGTACCTGCAGGTAGCTTACGGCATAAGCGAGCGCCGGGCCTGCCAGGTGCTGACCCTGCCCCGGGGCAGCCACCGCTACAAGAGCGTGGCAGAAGAGCAGGATGCATTGAGAATGCGCATCAGGGACCTGGCCCAGAGCCGGGTGAGCTACGGCTACCGACGCCTCTGCGTCCTGTTGCAGCGGGAGGGCTGGTCGGTGAACCACAAGCGGGTCTACCGGCTCTACAGCCAGGAGGCCCTGATGCTCAGGACGAAGAAACCCAAGCGGCACGTAACATGTCGGAAGCGCATGGAGCGGCCGGTCGCCGCAGAAGTTGATGAGAGTTGGTCCATGGACTTCATGAGCGATGATCTCTTCGACGGGCGCCGGCTCCGGCTGCTCACGATAGTGGATAACTTTTCCCGTGAAAGCCTGGCCATCCCGACTGCAATGGCTGGGTCGAGAACAGCATCCGCCGGCCGGAGGTCGTGGATGTCCGGCAGCGGCTGATGCAGCAGCGCCGGCTACCCCGGACCATACGGGTAGACAGCGGACCGGAGTTCACGTCAAAGCGGCTGGATCAGTGGGCCTGCCTGGACGGGGTGGCTCTCGACTTCAGCCGTCCAGGCAAACCCACGGACAACGCTTTCATCGAGGCATTCATTTCATCGAGGCGTTCAATGGAAGATTCCGGCAGGAGTGCCGGAACGAGAACTGGTTCCTGTCCCTGGAGGATGCCGAGGAAAAGGTGGGCTCCTGGCGGAAACACTACAATGGTGACAGGCCCCACAGCGCCCTGGGAAACCAGACCCCCAGGGAGTTCGCCGTGCTGGCCCAAATCGGAGATTGACCCGCCAGACTAGCATTATGGCTGGTACAGGAAATGGGGCAGGTCACTGTCCAGTATCCTAAGATTGATCCTGGATCGGTTTTCGGGGGTCAGGTCACAGTCGCACAGTAACCAGTTCTGGAACATCACTGTCCAGCCCTCCGGTAACGGCGACATTGTCGTCGAGTTGCTGGAGATAACCGATTGTGACCCCGACGGCGTCATCTGCGCTCACGGTGGACCAATGCTATCCAACCAGAACAGGTCAACAATGCTAGGTCCGTGAGGCTGGGCCAGTACCTGCCAAACGTCACCGATGGCGGCACCGTCACTGTCAAATTGGACATATACGCCCCGGTAGATGCGAAGGCGAACTCAAAGACCGCGAATCCGATATTGTGGAATGGGCCGGTGGAACACTCCGGCACATATGATTCCCCTTGCCTCCGGAGAGGCACGAAGTCGCCGTTTCTGACGTCATAGGATTCTCAGACAAAACCATCGTGGAGGTCTTTGGATCACGGGCCTGAAGGCCACGGCGCGAGCGCGCGAACGCGCTGGCATAGGATGTGTTTGTCTTCCCGCGGAAATTCGGTGCCGGCGCTCTGCGGCGCCAACACCGTTGTCCGGCAGGATTGGTCGGTCGGTACCGTTCCGCTATCCGTTGCTGTCCGAGATCGCCACGCTCAGTTCGTTGCTCTTATGGCGATACTCACCTCCGTGCGCGGTGTGACTCAGGTAGATCAGGTGGTCGAGGTCGTCATCGTCGTGCTCGGCCACGATGGCGACCTCGTACGGGACATTCCAATTGTCCGGCGTGAAGGTCATGGTGAGGAAGGGCAGGGCCAGAGGCGCGTGGTCGCCGAGGTCGTCAGGGACCCGTGTGATGATGACCAACACGTCCTCGGAAGGCTGCGTCGACAGGGCTACGGTGTACGTCGCACTCTCGCCTCCGACCATTTCCAGCCTCGTATGGCTCAGCAATAGCTCGGGTGAGGGCGGTTCACCCACAACCGGAGCAGGGGCAATCTTCTCGGTATCGACCGCGGGCCGCCCGGCCACCCTGTGTCCCGACAGGTTCCGCTGTTCCGGGTAACTCTGGTCAGCCTTGACGTTTGTTCCTGCGGCTGTGATCGTGCCCAAACCCAGGCCGTCCTCGCCCCTTTCCCCGATGGCCAGGCCATTGGCGTCGTTCATGGTGGTCGGGACCTCGATGGCGAACCTCAGGGTCCGGGTCCCACTGCCGCTCTGGTACCGTGCAGCGTGTGCGGCCCTCGCGTGATCGCCGGTATCGGTCCAGAGAGTCAGGGCAGGCTCTCCGGACACCTCCACCGGGCTGCTGAAATTCATGTCGATTTCGATGATCTCTCCGGCGCGGTAGGTGTCGCCCTCCGCCGGTGTGGAGGCCATGCTCACATCGGTCACGAACGGAGGCTCACCGTTGACTTTGAACCCGGGGTGAAACTCGTGGTAGGTGTGCTTCGCGTCTATATCGTGATCCAGCGCCTTGATCGTGCCTTCACCCAGGCCCTGTGGTCCCTTGTAGCCTACGAGCAGTCCGTCCGTGTCTGTATCGCCCGGTTGCACCTGGTAAACGAACCGCAGCGTGTCGGTGCCGCTCCCGCTTTCGTACTTCGCGCCGCGCCACACCCTTTCGCCGGTGCCATCGAACCAGAAGCTGGCTAGGGGAGTCCCCAATACCCGGACGGGGGCGGTGAAGGTGATATCCAACACGATATCCTCTCCAAGTTTGAACGTGTCTCCGTCAGCGGGATGAGCCACGGATAATCCGTTGGTCCTTGGCGGTTCACTCCCGTCGACCTTGTGGTCGGACTGGTCGGGGATGCCCTCGTAAAGCTTGTACACCGGGAATCCGTCCACCCCCGGTACCTGGGGCATGTTCTGGATGAAGATGTCGCCGCCGCCGCCGAAGCCGTGCCGCCGGCCGTCCGTATCGATATAACCGTCGTGGATGCTGATGCCGTTTTCATCCCGGTCCTCGGGCTGGACCCCGTAGCCGAACACCAGCGTGTCAGTGCCGGAGCCGCGTTGGTATTTGGCGCCTTTCCATTGGTCGCCCATGAAGAAGCCCATGAGCGGATGACCGTGGACGTCCACCGGGTGGTTGAAGGTCGCGGCGAACTCGATGGTCTCGCCCAACCGGTAGGTATCTCTCCTGGCCGTGCTGGACACCATGTCGATGCTCTTCACGCCGGGGTCGTTGTCGCGGATGATGACCATGCACTTATTGTCCCGGCTGGGATGGTCCGGGTTAACTACCTGCTCGGTGGGGGTGAAGCTGACCCAGAGGAAATTGTCGCCCTCTATGTCGTCATCATCCAGGGTTACGACGGTGCGCGGTTGGCGGTTGGACGCGCGCTCGGCGTCGGTGGTCCACCGCATTTCTTCGGTTTCGCCGGGCAGCGAGATATAGTCGTTCTCATCCGCGTAGCGGGATGCCGTGTGCCACCAGGCGCCGAAATTGACCTTCTCGTAGCCATCGGCGGGCTCTCTCACCAGGACGGCCTCAAAGGACTCGCCTTCTGTGACCTGGGTGGGACATTCCAAGTAGAACTTGGAAGCGGATTGCTCCATACCTTGCGCTGAGAGTGGAGGTGGCCCGTGCGGACCGGCCAACCCCGCACCAACTAGCGCGGCAAGTACCGTCACCGTGAGAGCGAACATTCTGGCCTGTGTCTTGATGAGTTCCATGCTCGTCCTCCTGGTCACCTTATCCGGCGACACTTTGTTTATCGTGGCCTGATTTGCATATATGGGGCTTGCGGGTTATCGCGAGGTTGGTCGGCGCGGATGCGGACGACGCATCAAACGGGATGGGCATCGCCGCACCAGGGGTTTTCCGGATGGTCCAGTCGAAGGGCCGGTGTCCCAAAAACGGGACGGGTGGTTACGGGCCCTGGTCGCCCTCGCAGAGCGTCTCGCCCAGCCGGCGTGCGCCGGCCGCGCCGGCTGTCGGACCCGATGGCTAATGGTCAGTTCCGCGGCCTGACGCGGCTTGCGTCAGTCTGGCCTTCGCGATGCTTGAAAACGGCGCGCTCATGCGGGCCAGCTGAGAAGCCTGGAGAGTAGAAACGGGCATTGCCCGGTACTGTCGTATCCGACGCGGCTGCAAGAACATCGGTTAGTCTCATTCTGTGTTATTCCGAGGGTGTGATTGATGTTGTTATGGCCATACGGTATATTGATTATCAATAACTAGAATATACTAAACTGATAAACCGGCGTCAAGCGGACCAGTTCCGTGGACCCTGCGAGAGTGCCGCTGGCGCCCGTTGCCGGTGGCGACATCGTAGTCGCCAACCAAATATCACCCCGGCGTGTGCGACACTGGGCACGCATAACTCAAACGAGCAGGATATCCTGCAAGGAGGCTGGCATCATGCTGCTATCCGATCTCAAACCGGCCCGCCCGACTCTCAATCCCCGCGATCCCTTGCCCAACCCAAGTTCCCGGAAGCGGCTGGGATTTTCGTTAATCATGGTGCTTTTGGCGGCGCTCCTGCTGATCATCGCCTTGTCCGCGACAGCAGGCCCGGTCTCGGCTAATTACGAAACCCCGATGGACACTCCCGGCTGGTCCAGCGTCGGGACCACGCATCCTTCAGTTTCTCCGGATACCGGCAACACTGAAACTCCCCTGCCGCCCGGCGACTTCCTCGACGACGTAACGCTGTGGTCCGCAACTCTCACCCCGCGCACCTTCCCGGAAACCCTCACCTTCACCGGCTACTCCTCACAACATGCGGTGGGAGCGTTGGATGACGCCGTCTTTGTCGCCGATGGACACACCTACACCATAAACGTCCTGGCCCTTTCCCCCATTGGAAACGCTCTGGGCATCCGGATCAGCCCGGACCTCGACGCGTTGGACACCTCGTCATGGATACTTCTGGTTGACGGGCGGGAGTTCGCCGTTGCTGACGCCGGAGTGGGCTTTGGATACGAGGAAAACGAAACCCTGGTCGTGTGGGAAGAAAGCGGTCTTTCCTGGAAGGACGGCCAGCAGGTCTCCCTGCGGCTAATCGATTGGCAGCCCGGCACATGTCCCGTGGGCGAAGGGGTTGACCCCGACGCGCTGAATGCTGAAGGCTCCGATTGAGCCGCCCCCTGGTGATTGTATTGCTACCGGTTCATGCGTGACCGCAAGGACTGGCGGGTGTTCGCCACCACTCACATCTTGGACGTGTCGGGAGTTACGAAAAAAGGCGTGTTGACATCGGTATGGTTCAGAATGCCAACCACTGAGTTGTTTCCGAGACCGACGCCAGCGGCACTTCCAAGCCTCCCGTAGCCTCCAGCAACACGGCAGTCGGTCCCAAGGCTTGCAACTGCTCCACCAACCCCGCAACGCCAAGGGCCGCGAGGCGGATTGCGTCGTCGTCCTGGACCTGCGGGACGGCAGATACGGCTTTCCCTGCCGGGTCCAGGATGATCTCCTGCTGGAGATAGTGCTGCCGCCGGTGCACGGAAGCGGCTATCCCTACGCCGAGGAGCGCCGGCTGTTCTACGTGGCGCTGACCCGCGCCCGCGGGGGAAGCTACCTGGTGGCCGATCCAAACCGGCCGTCTCCCCTTGTGAGGGAGCTTCTGAAACACTCGCCGGAAATCAGGCAACTGGACGGGCTGCGGCCCGGCTGCCCGGTATGCCCGCGGGGGACGTTGCTGCCGTCGCAGAGCGGAGACAACCTCAGGTGCTCCAACCACCCGACTTGCCGACATCTGGCTCCCCGGTGTCCGGGATGCCAGGCCGGCTACGCCATCGCCCAACCGGACGGTGCGGACGTCGCGTGCACAAATCCCGACTGCCAGTCGCCGCCCCCGCTTTGTCCGCAGTGCCGAGCCGGCATAGTGGTGCTGCGCACGGGGCCCTCCCATTTCTGGGCCTGCACCGGGTACTGGAACACACCCTCATGCACGTTCACGGCGCCCTACCGCGGCCGGACCGCTGGCAACGCCGCGTCGGGAGAGGGCCGGTCATCCGAACGATCAGGCGCACGGCGAATCGGAGCAAGAAGATCGGATAGATATCTGCGTGTGCGTTCCCGGCGGCGATGGTGAAGTGCCGAACTGTACGACCGAACGGTTCCAGTCGCCGACTGCGAACGTCTCGAAAAAGACGGAACGGCAGGTCCTGGCCAATCGGGCCAATGTCCGGCGGGTTACGTGGAAACGCCGGGGAGTGATCAGCGAAAGAGCGGCTCAAGCTTGTCCAGTAAGGATTCGACGTCGCGCAGTCCCCCTCCACGCGGCTGGCGCCGTACCAGTCCTCGTAGAAGTTGATATGCATCGCGCTGGCCAACTCAAAGAGCCGGTCAATATCATCGTCGCCGGTTTCGGCAGTAATGGTGGCCACCGCGTCAAATAGCTGCGCATGGCCACGGTGTTGCCAGCCTCGCCCCTCGGCAATGGCCTTTACCATCTGGGCCGCGGCTCCCCATCCCTTCTCCGAAGCCTGGCGCACATCGCCGGCGGCGAGTCCGCTCCTTGCCTGGGACAGGAGGTGGCGATTGGACTCGCGGTACTTCTGCGCGGTCATGGCGTTCTCCATCGGCAAGGATAGCACGTCGGCCAGTCACAACCGGCCAGTTCTCTGGAAACGGCCCAGGCCGGCACTGTTGCAGTCATAGAACGCGAACGTTGCCGGAAAACCCCTCGCGCTCGGCGACATTCTCTGAGCATCAGCGCTGTTCAGGCGGCCCAAAATCAGAACAAAAGGCGATATGGCACAATCGCCGGCGGCAGGCAGGCACCACGGGCGCCAGTTCAGACGCAGCCCGGCCAATCGGAACTCGAAGCAGGGACGGGACGACTGAGGAAACAAATGGGCATGAGGCCCGGCAGAGACAGTTGTTCCACTTCGCTGCGTTGTCGGCGAGCTTTGCGATTGCGCGGAGCCTTGGATTTCTTGACCTGGCCTGGAACTTGGGATACGAGTTGGCAGGCACCTTCTTGGGGGTTGCCCGCATCGGACATGGTGGCAACGGCACTGGTCAACATTTTTGCGTTGGTCCGTTTGTCCATGTTGGCGACGTGAGCTGGAGAGGTGGTTTTGGTCGACTGGACCGTACTGGCCTTTCGTTTTGTCCGTGGTCTGCCGATGGGCATCACGAAGTTGGTTTCAAAAGCGCGCTCTTTGGCGTCCCTGCTTGGTCAGGCCGTAGGGTTCGAAGGGCATCATGGGATGCTCCTCGTCCAGCGGCAGGTATTGCGGCACGAAGGCGTTGCCGTCGTGGGCCCAGCCCATCCCGAAGGCGCTGGACGAGAACACCACGCGCTGCAGCCCCAATTCCGCCGCCGACATCATGACGTTGAAATCGCCAGCCACGTTGTTCTCGAAAATGACCCTGGGCTCCGCTCGCTGCGGCCCGGGAATGGCGCCCATGTGGATCACAGCTTCCGCATCCTTGAGGATGTCGTGCACCGCTTGGGCATCGCCCAGTTCGCAGCGCACGAACCTGGCCGGCAGGTCATCCGCGTCCAGTCGGTCGGTGGCCAGCACTTCCTTGCCACGGTCCACCAGCAATTGCAGGACCCGGCGTCCCAGTCTACCGGCCGCTCCGGTTACCACTATCATCTTTGCCTCCGATTGGACTTTCCGGTCGAAATCTACGGGAAATCGATCACTTCCTCCGGAGTATCTCGTTCGGTCAATTCGCCTATTATCAAGTGTGCACGCCCTTCCGACTGGTCGTACCGGACGTCGGAATTGAAGAGCGCGTTCTCGCTGTCATCGAACGGATACCTCGTAAATCCCCATTCCGACCGCTTGCCGTCCCCCAACGGTCTGCTGACGCTCACGTGCCAGCGTGGGATGTCAATTGGCCTTACTTCAGGGATTCCATAGAGTTCGATAGTGGCAATGGAATGTGGTTGCATCCTGGCGTTTCCATCCGTCAGCGGAAATTTCAAGGAACCTATCCAGGTGGTTTCATCGGTAGCCAGGTCGGTAATCCACAGGCCGAACCATTCGCCGTCTTCTTCCAAATCATCGGGCGCTATCCGGACCCGGTAATCTCCTGTTCCCCAATCATAGTTCCTGCGCACCCCTATAAAGTCGCCTTCATGTCCCGAAGATTGAGTCCAGCCGTCACTTTCAGAATACCTCGCATTGGCCAGATCGCGGGTCTCCCATCGAGAGTAGATGAGTCCTTTGCCGCGCCCGTTGGCATCAGTCTGCACTCCAAAATAGAACCCTACCCCCGAGATGTCGTTTGAAAGCAGGATCAGGTAATACCCATGGTCATCGGACCAGTCGCCCACGTCGTTGTGGATGGTGAAATCGGTTATGAGTTCCCGAAAACCTTCTTGATCTTCTTCCCAACGCCACACCATGTAGGTCGGTGCCATCGGAGGCGATATGGGATCGTAAAGATAAGCTCTTGCCGGAACCGGGGCGGGGGTGTGGGTAGGTGCCGGCAGAGACGTAGCCGTCGGCACGAGGGTGACAGTGGGTGCCGGTGTCGGTGTGGGCACGTGTGTGGGTTCGGGCGTCGGCGTCGCCGCGGGGGTTGGCGTAGACGCAGTGGTAGAGGTGGGTGGTGGCGTGAACAAAGGCGTTGCGGTCAGAAGCGGAACGGTTGCCGTTGGTAGCGCTGGCGGTAGCGTATCCGTTGGGCTAGCAGCAGATGTGGATGTCGGGGTTGGCTCAACGGCAACAGGTGGTGTCACGCCGCCTGCGGTTGCGGGCCTGGACAGTCCCTCTGTCGGTTCATTTCCGCAACCAAGGAAGACCGACGCAAGGACGGTTGCTGCGGCAATGACTGTAATTCTCCATAAACGCATCGGTCATCCTTCGGCGCTTCGTCAGTGATGGCGTCGAGAACTATAACCCTGGGTCCTAATTGTTGCGGTCGTAGGCGTCTGCGGCGCGCAGCACCGTGGCGTCATCACCCGTGCGGCCCACCAGCATCATGCCGATGGGGAGGCCGTCGGATGTTCCGCACGGCACCGAGATGGCCGGATGGCCGGTCACGTCGAAGGGGCAGGTGTTGGGGATCATTTCCAGCGCTCGGTCGGTGTATTCCTGGCGATCGCAGTCGGCCGGCGGGATTACCGTTGCCTTCATCGGCAGGGTGGGCATCACCAGCAGGTCGTACTCGCTGAACGCCTGGTTGTAGGCTGCGGTCAGCGTTCGGGCCAGGTTCTGGGCCTTGGCGTAGTAGCGGCCGTGATACCTATCCTGCATGTACTGCCCCATGAGCACCACCAGCTTGGTGGTTTCCGAAAGGTCGTCGGCCCGGGTCTGCCAGCCGTGGGCGTACACGTCCAGCAGGCCGGTGGTGTAGTGGCCCTTCCAGTTGGTGCCCATGCTGTTGCCGGCCACCATCAACATGGTTGCCCCCTCCACCGCGATGGCCCGCCAGACGTGGATTCCGTCCTGGTGCCAGGGTATGGAAGCCGTTCCTACCCGCGCTCCCATGCCTTCGAAGGAACGGGCAGCCCTCTCTACCGCCTCGTCCACGTCGGCTTCGGACTCTGGCAGACCGAATCCCTCCTGCACGATGCCTATGCGGAGACCCGACACGTCGCCCGTCAAGGCCTGCGTATAGGCTTGTCCCGACAATCCGGCCTGCTGCCTGGGGTCCAGTCCGTCGGGGCCGGCGATGGCCTCGAGCATGAGGGCCACGTCGGCAGCGGTTCGGGCCATGGGCCCCGTGTGGTCCAGGGTCAACTCGATGGGAAATACCCCGGTGTAAGGCACTAATCCGTAGGTTGGCTTGAGCCCGTAGATGCCGCACCAACTTGCGGGTATGCGAATCGAACCGCCCTGGTCGCCGCCGATGGCCATGTCCACTTCCCCGGCCGCGACCAACGCCGCGCTGCCGCTGGAGGAGCCGCCAGCTGTGCGCGTTGGGTCATGTGGGTTGTGGACCGGTCCGGTGTCCGACGTGTGGCTGCCGCCGGAGAAGCACAGGCTCTCGCAGACCGCCTTGCCCTTGATGGCGCCGCCGGCGTCCAGGATACGGGTGACGATGGTGGCGTCGACGTCGGGGACGTAGCCCTCCAGGACGCTGGTGCCGTTCATCATGGGAACGCCGGCCACGCAGACGTTGTCCTTGATGGCCACGGTTTTGCCTGATAGCAATCCGCCTTGCGGCCCGTTGATGTCGGTGCGCCAGTACCAGGCTCCCAGCGGGTTGTCTTCCGGCTGCGGCCTCGCGCCGGGAGACCGCGGGTATTTCACCGGCAGGCTCGGCGCCGTAAGCTGGTCCAGGCGCGCGTACGAGTCCAGGATGGGTTGGCTCAGCTCGATGTACGAATCGACATCGGCCGGCGAGGGGTTCAGGTTGTAGGCGTCGGCTATTCGGAAAATCTCTTCGACGGTGGGTCGTTTTACAGCCATGGTGATGACCTCCGGTTGCTGTTTCTCCGCGATTAGGGACTATACTACGGCTCAAACATACCTGACTCGTCCCGCGCGAAGTCGGAGCGAGAGCAATCCCCATATCGGAGGCCTGAAATGCCAGTAAGCGGCACAACAATGACCAGTTATCGTCCACTGATGCAAGGCGTCAACGGAATGGTCGCCGCCAGCCATCCCGCTGCCGCCATGGCCGGCCTGGAAATCCTGAAGAAGGGCGGCAACGCCATCGACGCCGGCGTCGCCGTTGGCCTGGCGCTGAACGTCGTGCACGTCGACGATTGCAGTTTCCTGGGAGTGGCGCCCACGGTCATCTACCTGGCCGACCAGAAGGAGGTTGTCACGGTTGATGGCCTCGGGGTCTGGCCCAAAGCCGCCTCGGTCGAATACTTCCACAAACACCACGGGGGCAAGATGCCGGCCGGCGTGCTGTCGTCCCTGACACCGGCCGCCGCCGATTCCTGGATCACCTCCCTTTCGAAGTTTGGCACCATGACCTTCGGGCAGGTGGCTAACGCGGCTATCGACCTGGCGGGAAACGGGTTCCCCATGTACCGCTATCTGGCCGGCCGGTTCATAACCGCCTACGACCAGTACAACACCTACCCGTCAACCGCCGAAATTTACCTTCCGGGAGGCCGCGCGCCCCAGCAGGGCGAGATGTTCTACCAGAAGGACCTGGCCGCCACCCTGTCCAAGATCGCGGACATTGAGGCTTCCAACGCCGGCAATGGTCGCGAAGCGGCGCTCAAGGCCGGACGAGAATACATCTACACCGGTGAGTTGGCGCACAAGATTGTCGCGTTCAACCAGGAGATGGGTGGTCTGCTCACCGAGGAGGATTTGGCCGCGTACCATGTGCAGGTGGCCCCGCCGTCGACCGTGAACTACAAGGGCTACGATGTGTACAGCACCGGGCCGTGGGGACAGGGACCGACCTTCCCCCAAGCCCTCAAGATCCTGGAGGGGTTCGACTTGGCCTCTATGGGGCACAACTCCGCCCAGTACATCCACACGGTGAGCCAGGCCCTGAACCTGGCCTTCGCCGATCGCGAACAGTACGTGGGCGACCCCGATTTTGTGGACGTGCCCATCAACGAATTGATGGCTGAGGAGTACCTGGCCAAGCGTCGCACCCTGATCGACCCGGATCTGGCCTGGCCGGGTACGCCTCCAGCTGGCGATCCGAAGAAGGGGAAAGCCACCATTGCCGGGGCGCCGCAGTCCCCGAAAGAGGCGGGCACGCCGGTTGCCACCGCGGGCGTGAGCGGTGGCGGCACGTCCTACTTTGCGGTGATCGACCGGGATGGGAACATCTTCTCCAGCACTCCCAGCGAGGGCACCAAGAATGGCGGCCCAATCATCCCCGGAACCGGCCTGGCTTTCTCCTTGCGCGGAACGCAGTCCAAGCTCGTCGAAGGCCATCCCGCCTCAGTTCAAGGCGGCAAACGGCCCAGGCTCACACCGGCGCCGGCGCTGGTGCTGCGCGACGGCGAGTCGGTCATGGCTTTGGGGGCCCACGGCGGCGACCACATCCCGCAGGGCACCCTGCAACTGTTGCTGAACGTCCTCGAGTTTGGCCGTGATCCGCAGGAGGCGGTGGAGGAGCCCCGCTTCTACAGTTACAACTTCCCCAGCTCCAACTGGGCGTCCAGATACGATCCCGGGATGCTGCGGCTGGAAGGCCGCATTGGTGATGAAGCACTTGAGGGACTGCGTCGCAAAGGCCACACGATAGAGCAGTATCCCGACTGGTGGGAAGGATCGTCGCTTTACTGCGTCATCACCCGCAACCCGGAAACCGGGGTGCTGCAGGGCGGCGCGGACCCAAGATGTGAGGCCTACGCCGTGGGTTTCTAGCGTCGCAGCAAACACCGGAGGCCTACGCCGGGCCGCCGCTTCCAGATCGAACATATTCTCCGCGGGCCAACTCGGTCGCCGCCTGGGGGTCCGAGCCCATGGCTCGCGGACTTGGCGCGGAACTCATTTGCAATCGCGGTTGTGATTGGCGCGCATTTCGTCCATTGATATCGTGCCACGTTCCAGGCTGACACGCAGCCATCGTTCGATACCCGGCAAATCCAGCGGCACCGTACCGACGCGATTTGCGAACTGTGTCCGATGCAATACGCCGTTGACGTCGGCCAGGCACTCGGCGTAGCTCCGCAAAAACTCGTCATCGGACTCGCCGGCACATGCGGTACCCACCCACAGGATGCTGGCTGCGAAAACTGCTACTACAATCCGTTGCCAGCGCCGCATCACCCCCGGGCCCGCGCGCTTGTTGCTCCACAGACAGGCCGGTCGGCGCTGACGGCGGGTTCGACACCGGACTGTGTCACTACCGGTGTGGGAGTCCAGCCGAGGGGCAGCAAGGTTCGATTACACAAGGCGGTCGCCATCGCCCCGGGGCTTTCCACGGGTGGCAGCATGACTCGCGAAAGCATTAGCCGGATGCGGCTAGCCGAACCGTCCGGTGGAAACCTCATCATCCCCTCGCCACCATCGGGTCTTGTCGATCCACTGGGATAGGACGCTGGCGATGTGCCCCGGTTCATGACCACTCTCGAGGTCGACGACCAAAGTCGCGACGCACTTATCGTCGAATAGCCGAGCTCTACGGCTTAGGTCATAAAGTTCCCACGATGATCCATAGATCAGGATGCCGACGCCGTACGTCGCTCCCCGAATGCATTCCCGCAGCCTGTTTCTTCCGAACCTTCGCCGCGTATAGGAAGATTGAACGTTGATGTAGACCGCGATTTCTCCTTGGTCGTCAAATAGCGCGTAATCAACACGCCCTCTCCTTCCAAGAGTGAATTCGGGCCCGCACTCCCAGGGCAACCAGGTGCGCCAGCCCAAAGACCAAAGGATGGGGTCGATCATCGCGTATCTCATCGCGGGTGCGGACCGGGAAGGGAGGCGCGTGATTTCGTGCGTGGATTCCATCACCTGCCGGACTGTATTCTCGATACCGTCGATGTTCCTCGCGTTTTGTTCATGCTCCATAACAGTATCCGTTGTAACCGATGCAACGACCGGGGCCTGATCCGCGGTGTCAGCAAATCAGCGCTCAAGCGCACGTGGACCATCTGCCCGAGGTCCTGACTTCGCGCACTACGCGTGCGCCGTTCAATTCACAACAGCCCTCGGCCTCATCGCCGGGCTCAGATTTTCGGCATCAGTTATTGATACTATCGAAATACAGATGTCATTGATATTTCGTTTGGTCACAAATTATATAACGTTAAGTAACAAAATTGCTTGATGCGGATCATCATGGAACCCACGGGCACGAATCGTCGCTTCAGCGCAGTAGGGCGGACCGTAGCAGGACCTCCGTACAGGTTGATCAAGCATGGTTGGGTGAGAATGGGAATACGCCGCGCACATGCATGTAAAGGACGCGTTGATGTGGGTGCAGTTGATGCTCAAAGTGTGCAACAGCCCACCAGAATGCGCGCTGCACGCCCCAAAACCCGACTGGCCGTCATGTTTGCGATGCTGGTTGAGGTCGACGGTCAACCCTTTAGCTTGGCGACGTTGTATTGTCGAACCGGATGATATGCCAAATATGTAACGGCAATGGGCAATATGGAGCATTAAATGTGACAATCTGCTACGCGAGGAGTAAAATCGGCGTGGCTCAACTCGAAGGAGTTGTCGAGGGATCAATAGGACACGGACGCGACAGTTGCGATAGGAGGACCATTGAGCAGCCAAGCCGAAACAGGTACGGAGATCAAGGCGTTTCGTGAGCGGCTGACCGCCCTGGCCCAGGCCGGGTTGCGCATCAACGAAAGCCTGGATCTGGATACGGTGCTGCAAGAGGTGCTGGACTGCGCTCGGTCGCTCACCGCGGCCGCCTACGGGATCATCGCGCTGATCGACGACGAGCGCCGGATGCAGCAGTTGCTATGGTCCGGGATCAGTGATGAGCAAAGTCGTCAACTGCGCGACATTAACCGTGGGAGTCCACTTTGCGAGTATGTTTCGACTCTGCAAGGCCCGCTGCGAGTGGACGATTTCCAGGGCCATCTACAGTCACTGGGCATTGACGGTTCCCGCGTGCCCGTCCCTGCGCGACCCAACACGCCGTTCCTGGCGGCGCCCATTGTTCACCATGGTCGTACCGGTGGCGGGATCTTCCTGGCCGGCGCGGAACCGGGGCTGAAGTTCACTCCTGAAGACGAAGAGACCCTGATGATGTTTGCGTCGCAAGCGGCACTCGTCATCGCCAATGCCCGGCGCTACCAGGAGGAACAGCAAGCGCGGGCCGATTTGGAGGCCCTCGTCGACACTTCGCCTGTGGGAGTTATGGTGTTCGACGGGGTGGATGGAAAGATCATTTCACACAACCGGGAAGTACGGAGGATCGCCAACGTTCTTCACAGCCCGGAAGCCACTTTTGAAGAAGTACTCAGTGCGCTGACCATTAGGAGGGGAGACGGCAAGGAACTCACGATGGCCGACTTTCCCATCGCTGAAGCGTTGCGCACCGGTGATGCGGTTCGCCTGGAGCAGATGGTTTTTCAGAGTGCCAGCGGGCGCAGCATCACCATCATGGTGAACGCTACCCCGATCAGGTCGGACGACGGCGTCATGCGGTCTTTCGTGGTGACGATGCAGGACATGACGCCCATTGAAGATCTGGAACGGCAGCGCGCCGAGTTCCTGGGCATGGTCAGCCACGAGCTGAGAATGCCGCTGATGTCGATCAAGGGCTCGGCAGACACTTTGCTGGAACTGGGATCCGACCTGGATCCGGCGGAGGTTCGACAGTTCAGCCGCATCATTCGGGACCAGTCCGATCGCATGCGCCACATGATCGTCGACCTCTTGGACGCGGCGCGTATTGAGACCGGCACTCTCAGTGTGACCCTGGAGCCCCTGCAACTGGTGGAGATGGTCGACGAGGCCAAAAGACGGTTCGCGACCGCAGGAGCGCAAAACAACCTGCAGATCAGTCTGCCGCCCGACCTGCCCCTCGTGATGGCCGACCAACGTCGGATCGTCCAGGTACTGAACAACCTCCTCACCAACGCGGCCGAGTCCTCCCGAGAAACCTCCGCCATCGTTGTGTCGGCTGAGCGAGAAGAGTTCCACGTCGCGGTTTCCGTGACGGATAACGGGCACGGAGTTTCCGCAGAACAAGTCCAGCACTTGTTCCGCAAATTTTTCCACGTCAATGGCGACGAAAGCGGAGACGTCCACCATGGGGCCGGGTTGGGACTAGCCATTTGCAGAGGTGTCGTGGAGGCCCACGGGGGTCGGATCTGGGTGGAAAGCGAAGGGCTGGGGTTTGGATCCCGGTTTACCTTCACCCTCCCCATCGTCGAGCCGACAGACCTCGCTCGGGTAGGCGCTGCCCCTCTTGGTTCGGGAATCCAGTCATTTGAGCGTGCTGAAGTTTCAATCCTGGTGGTCGACGATGATCCTCAGACCTTGCGACATGTGAGGGAGGGGCTATCCGGGACTGGGTATTCTGTGATGGTGACCGGAGACTCGGTGGAGGCCCTTAACCTAACTCGAGCCTCCCGGCCTGATCTGGCGATACTGGATCTGGTGTTGCCGGACGGCGACGGCATAGAGTTGATGCAGGAAATGAAAGCCGTTGCGGATATTCCGGTGATCTTTCTTTCCGCCTACGGTCAGGACCAGGTGATTGCTCAGGCCTTCGAGGCTGGAGCCGCAGATTACGTGACCAAGCCGTTTTCTTCCACGGAGCTGGTGGCCCGGATACGAGCGGAACTACGTCGCGTTGCCGGGCCGCCGGCAAATCCCACCGGGACGATTGCCGTGGGCGATTTGGAGATAGACTACGACAACCGTAACGTCCGTCTGGCCGGCCGGCCATTGGACCTCACGGCAACTGAGTACGGTTTGATCAGGGAACTCTCTGCTGCCGAAGGGCGGGCCCTGACGTACCAGCAGTTGCTGCGCCGGATCTGGCGGAACTCCCATTCCTATGATCCGCGGGTGGTGCGCACCCACATAGGTCGACTCCGCCGCAAGCTGGGAGACGACGGAGAGAACCCTACCTACATCCTCACGGAGCCCCGTGTCGGCTACCGGATGGCCCAGCCCGCGAATCGCGGTTCGGCCAACGAGTAATCTGCGATAACTGAGTCGGTACGAGGTTCTGCCTGCCGACGGCGACCCGACCCTGCGGTCTAGCGGCTACCGGCCGGCATAGCGGCGCAGGCCTGGATCGCCTGCTCCCATTCGTCCAGGTCGAAGAAATGGGGTCCGGCCCCACCGTGGTAGGCCACTTTGCCATCGGCGTCCACCAGATACAGACGCTCTGGAGCCGCGCCGTAGGCCTCATCGACGATGTTGTCCATTTCCTCGATGATGATGGGCAAGCCGATATGCAAGTCGATGCTGCACGATTGGGCGACTGACTCCCGCTCGTCGTAGTTCTGGTGTTGGCGAAACAGCACGCCTTCCTCAACGTTGCTATCCGTCTGCCAGCCGTCGGTGGGGTGGGCTTCCTGGACGTAGACCACAAAGAATTCCACAGAGTCCTTGTAGCGGAGGTAAATTTCGGTCATGCGCTCAGACTGAGCGCGGAAGGGGGGTCAAGTGTAGCTGCCAAAGGCCAGGGCCACCGGCCGCCGGCCGCGAAAATCCGACAGGCGCACCCGTTGCTCGGAACCCAATCGCTTCAGGTGGAAGTCCGGGGCCTCCTCGCCGACCTTGGGACCGGTTTCATCCCGTACCAGGATGGCTTCCACGGCGGCGCGAACTTCCGCGGGCAGGGCCTCATGCCGTCCCGCCAGCAGTTCGCGGGCCGAAAGCCGGCCTTCGCTGTTGGAAGAGCTCGCGGTCGTTGCTCGCGCCCCCTTGATTAAGGCGACAATCCGCCGCAGTTCCTGGCGGTGTGCATCGCTCAATCGGCTGATTGCGTTGTCACGCTCTGCCTTCAGCATATTCGCCTCCACGGGCAAGCAATATTGCAATGAAGCCTACCGGACAGCCACCGCGGCCGCGCTCAGTTCGCGAATGACGGCCGCCGTTTCCGGACTGGCCGGCTGGCCCATTTCCACGTCCCGGACTGCTTCCCAGGACCGCAGCACATCCGCCATGACCGCTTCGTCGGCTTGGTCAATGTCGATGGGAATGCCGACCTGGGCCCATGATGTGTAACCGGTCAGCCAGAACACCTCGGTCGGGTTGTTCTCCGGGTCGCGGAAGTAGCAGCCGATGGCGCTGGCGTGGCTGACGATGCGGTCCAGCTGGTACCCGCGTTCGTGGATACGTCGTTTGAAATCGCGCAGGTCATCGAGGGATTCAACCCGCATCGAGATTTGCTGGATCCAATGGGGGTCATCCAGCGAAGGCCGACCGTTGATCAGGGCGATCTCATGATCGCAACTTTCGGGGTCCGCGCTGAAAAAGGCGCCCAGCGGGCCGACCTTGGTCCGCTGCATTCCCATGAAATTCTCGTAGAAATCCATCATGAGTTCGAGGTCATGAACGTAGAACCCGATATGACCCAGCCCCGTAACTTTCGCCGACATCTTCGTCTCCTTCAGGTCCTTCCGTGTCCGGGCATTATGCTCTTTTCCTGGCTGCGATGTCGATCCGAGAGGCAGATGTGAACCCCGCGCACTCGTCAGTATTCTCCGGGGCTGCCGGCTAGTCGTGGATCCGGACCAGTTTCTGCATCGAACGAAGTTCGCGGGGCGGGTCCATGTGCCGGCCGTAGTCGGTCCAGGACACCTCCGCCACGTACAGGTCTCCGCGGGAGTCAATGGCTATGCCGTGAGGCGAATAGAACCTGCCCGACTGGTCGCCGTAGCTCTCCCGTCCGACCCTGGCCAGGACCTTGCCCCGGGTGTTCATCACCGTCACGCGCGGACCAAGATCGGTGCCGATGTCGTTGGTGCCGATACCACAGAAGTACTCGCCGATGTATATCAACTCCTCGCCGGAGCGGTCGTCGATGCAGATGGCGGCGGCGCGGGACAGGTTGCCCCATTGGGTCTCGTATTTGCCATCTGAGCTGAAAACCTGGATGCGGTGATTCTCGCGGTCGGCCACGTACACCCAGCCGTCTTTGTCCACGATGACGTTGTGGACGATGTTGAACTGGCCGTCACCGGTTCCCGACTCGCCCCACGAAAAGAGGAGCCTGCCGTCCGGCGAGTACTTGTGCACCCGGGCGTTGGAGTAGCCGTCGGCTACGTAGAACTCCCCGGTGCGCCGGTCGAAGGCCACGTGAGCCGGAACGCTGAATGGCTCGCCGCTCATTTTGGGGCTCGGTCGGTGCGGGGTGCCCAGGGTCATCAGCAGTTTGCCGTCGGGAGTGAACTGCCGGACCGTGCTGTCCCCATTGTCCACGCAAAAGACGGAATCGTCGGGGGCAATGGTCACGCCGTGGGGGTTGGCGAACACCCCTTCGCCCCAGGTGCGCAGCACGTTGCCCTCGGTGTCGAACACGATCATCGGGATGGTGCCGCGATTGAACACGTAGACCTGGTCCCTGGAGTCGACGGCTACGGACGTTCCCTCTTTGTATACGCACCCGTCCGGGAGCCGGCCCCAGTTCTCGCCCGACACGCGGTAGTGGAAGCCGTTCTCGCCGATGACTACCGGGCCGCTGCTGCTGTCGTCGCTATGTCCCTCGGTGCGCAGGCCGTATTCCCAGTCCTGTTCCTTGTCGACCATCCGCTTGACCTCCTTGAGCCCGCGTCAACCTACGCTCGGGCATACGGGAATATATCACGGCTCGCGCCGGGAGCTATCCAGGGGTCCGCATCCCCAACGTTCTCCCACCTGGTCGGGACCGGCAGGACGAAACGGCCTCGCCTCGATCAAAAATCTGAGGCGGTCGACGCCACATCGCCGACCGCCGTGTGAGTGTCGTCCCGGGCGGATTGCTACCGGGGTAAGTGGGCGGGGTCTAAATTGTCGAACTCACCGGTCCATGGCGTTCGCTTGCCGCACCGGCGCGTGCCATGCGGTAACCGATGCCGTGCTCGGTGAAAATGTATGTGGGCTTGCGCGCGTTGTCGCCAAGCTTCTGGCGGAGGGATTTTATGTAGGAACGCAAAAGTTGGGACTCCCCGGAATATTCCGGTCCCCACACCCGGTGCAGCAGCATATCCTGAGTGAAAACCCGGCCGGCGCCGTTGGCAAGCTCTTCGAGCAGTTTGTACTCCGTAGCCGTGAAGTTTATCGTTTGCCCCGATACGCTGACGGTTCGGTCTTCGAAATTGATCCGCATGTCGCCCGTTTCGAACGTGCAGCCGGCAGCAGCGTCCCCACCGGCGCCCAGCCTGCGCAGGGTCGCCCTTATGCGAGCGATCAACTCGGTGGGTGAGAACGGCTTGACCATATAGCCGTCCGCTCCCATCTCGAAAGCCTGGATGACGTATTCCTCATCACTGCGATTGCAGAGCACGATGGCGGGCAAATTCAGGGGATTGCCGGCTCCGTGCAAGGCGCGGAACGCCTCGTCTTCTCTTCCGGCGATGTCCAGCACTATCAGCGCGGGACCTTGAGATGAGGCAATCTCCTCAACTTCGCCCAGATCTGCGGCCTCAACTGCGGCGTAACCGGAGTCAAGCAGAACCTGCCGCACTGTTCGCTGGGACCTTGGTTCCTGGATTGACACCAGGATTTGGGTTTTATTGTCGGGATCCGAACGCTGGTCGTCAGCAATCTCTCCGGCACCAGGCGCTTCCAACCCTTCCGTGTCGTCTACGGTTGGCAGGGTGAATGTGAGGGTCAGCCTGCCGCTCAGATCGTCAACTTCGGTCCGGATGCGTCCTCCGTGGGCCTCGACGACGCCACGGCAATATCCCATCGCCAAACCGTCGCCCCCGGACGCCAGCGTAGCGGCCCTGGAGTGAGCCTGCGTGAGCATTTTGTGGATCTGCGGATTCTCATGGGCGTTGACTGGCAAGGAAACTCGGTCGACCGAAGCGGATGAGCCCTGCGCGGTGACCGATATGGCGACGTGGATGTTTTCCATGGCGGCAGACAGTACAACGGGAGATGACTCGACCGGATGCCTGGCCGCGTGGCGGATGAAATTATGCAATACCTTGCCGATGCGCTGTGTGTCCGCCAACGCCGCGGGCAGGCCATCCGGGATGTCCAGCCGGATCGCGACTGCGGCATGCTCTCCCAGGTATTCTTCGCAGGACCGCTCCATCAGTTTTGCCACGTCGGTCGGCTCGGTAACCAGGGGCAGCGTTCCGGTCTCAATTTGGGCCAGCTCTATCAGGCTGTTGATTTGGCTGCGCATCAGGTCCGCTTGCTCGTCGATGATGTGGAGCAGCTGAATTTCCTCGGTCGGTACCCTCGGCTCGCTGATGCTTCTGAGGGCTGCGGCAGAACCCTTGATGCTGATTAACGGAGTCCTCAGCTCCTCGCTTACCATCTCCAGGAATTCAGCGCGGTTTGGTTCCGGGTCTTGCAGGAGCGTCATGTCCTGCATCACGGTCAGGACCGCCACCATTTCTCCCGTTGCCGAGAACACGGGGGAGCAATTGACCAATATCGGCAACGTGGTGCCGTCGGCCCGGTGGACTATTATCTCGTCGGCGATCACGGACTCGCCGGTTTGAAGCACCCTGGTACCGGGAAAGTCCTCGAACGTGAGCTCTCTCCCATCCGGCCTGGTGAACTTCAAAACCAGAAACATGTTGCCGAGCTCGTCATCCGGAAGCCCCAGGATGCCGACCATTCTTCGGCTCTCCCGGTTCGAGAAGGTTATCTCGCCCAATCGCGTGTCGTACACTGAGATTGCGACGGGACAAGTCTCCAACAGGGTCTTGAAATCGGTACTCGCCTGCCGCGCTTCCTCGTACCTGCGCGCACTGGCGATCGTCGATCCCGCCCGGGCGGCAAACATCGCGGCGATGGCCTGGTCTTCGTCGGTAAATTCCGACTCGCCATCCTGTTCCACGAGGTAAAGGCCGCCCACGAGTTCATCGCGGACGCGGACTGGCGTTGCCAGAATGGTCTTGGCGGCAGGGTGAGCGGTCGCAAAGTCCGCGAAATCGGAGTGCCCCGCCAGATTCGCCCACCTGGCCGGACCCATTAGCTGTTTGAGGTAAACCGGTAAGCCCGGTGTCTGGGCCAACCGCGTCAGGAGTTCGCGCTCCCGGTCGGTTGTAGCTGAGATGTAGTGGTCGCTGATCTCTCCCTGGCTGTCGAAGGCCACAAGCGCACCGCACCGGACGCCGGTGAGGTATCAAGCGTTTCTGATGATTTCCTTGAGGATGTCCCCGGTGTCGAGCGCTTCGGAAATGCTGATGCTGGCCTCGCTCAACCCGGCAAATCGTTCCTTTAGGGCCTCGTTTTCTCGCCTGAGCGCGTCCGCCTCAATGATTGCCGTATCAGCTTGCAACAGAGTCATGGTCATCCTCGCGAATCGGTATGTGCTGCGGAACACCCGACCCAACTGCCTTGCCTAGACACACTCCCCAACGGCACGGGGCGAAATGTCTGTCATTCCTTCTGTGCACTGGGCACCGGCGCCCGTTGGGCTGGAGTCGGGGGCCGCGTTATCCTACCAAGGGCGAGCACCAGAAATAAACGGCCCATGCACGCTTCAGGCGTGATGTTCACAATGTTTTCACAAATGTATGCGCTGCATTCACAAAACTCTTATAACTACCCGGATGCTCCGTGAATCCGGTTGTACCAAGCCGGCAGACGCTGCCGGGCACGACGCGGTGTTGGGTTGGCAGGCCCGAAGAACGGCACCGATAGGCGGGCCGGAGCGAGCCCGGGCCAGACGCCGGCGTCCGTCGGTGTCGATGTGGGTAACGCTTTGGTCTAGGCGGCCGGTCTGAGGTTTGCCGGCAGGTGGGTTTCCCAGTCGGGAATTTGCCTGACGCGCGGCGACGGCAGGAACCAGGACTGGACAAGGGCCAAAGAGCTGAACCCCAGGGACATGAACAGCGGCGCCAAGTAGGTTCCAGTCAGGTCCCACAAAAGACCGGCGCACACGGGGGCCAACCCCATGCCGAGGCCGCTGCCCAGGCTTTGCCATCCGTAGAGGCTGCCCTGGGGGACGTTCCCGTAATACTGGCGATTGGCGATCGGGAACGTGGGGACTTCGGTGCTCTGGCCGATGCCAAAGAGTATGCCGAACAGGTAATAGGCCCAAAGGTCGTTGAAAAAGAGAATGAGCAGCAGCGGGAAGACCTGAAGGGCCATACCCACGACCCAGACCACCCTGCATCCCCAGTGTTCCGCCACTATGGGCACGGCGCCCCGGGCGACCACGCCGACGGTCTGCTGGGCGGCCAGCACGCCGACGGCCGCTTCCAGGGACAGGCCGCGGTCCACGGCAATGGCCACCACCAGCACGTTGATGATTTGGTGGCCCATGCATCCCCAGTAGTGGATGCCGATGAGGTTCCAGAAGGTGGTGGTGCGCCTGGCCTGCTGGATGAATACCCGGGCCCTTATCTTGGAGGTCTCGTCCCGCCTGGGTCTTTGAATGGGTTCGTCTCCAAGGTCGCCGAAGGGACGTATGCCGATGTCCGCTGGTCCATTGTGGAAGAACTTGACCAGCAGCAGCAGCAGCGCTCCGCCGATTATCCCCGGAAGCCAGAAAATCCACTGAATGCCCAGCTGGTTGAAGGCCGCCCCGATCAGGAACAGGAACGCGACTACGCCGACCCCCTGGAACGACCAGACGATGCCCATCGCGATTCCCAAGCGCCGCCGGAACCACAGGGTGATGCCGGACACGGGCAATACGGTGAAAATGGTCGATGCGACGCCCAGGATCACGCCGAAGAAGAGGTAGAACTGCCAGAGGCTGTTCATGATGCCGGTCAGCAGCATCCCGATGATGAACAACACGGAGCCGACGAGCAGGAACCAGCGCACGCCATAACGGTCACCGAGCCAGCCCACATAGGGGCTTGCCAGCCCGAAGATTATCCACTGGAGGCTGAAGGCGAGGCTGATTGCGCCGTAGCTCCAGCCGAAACCCGCCGCCGGGTCGCTGAGGTGAGGCACCAGGGCGGCCGCCGCAAACCGCACCGAAGAGGTGATGAACCCCATCATCGCGGCAATTGCCACGATGATCCACGCGTAATGAATTCGGTTGCTCAGGCGCATTGATACCGCAGGTCAGGAGAGGGTGGCATTGTAACTGAAACCGTTTGCCGATGCAGGGAGGGCGATTTGGGAATCCTCCTGCCGCAGTCCACGACCGGGCGCAGCGTGCGGACGATTTCCTTTGGAGAGCATATAATCGGGATCAAATCACTCAATTTCCGATGGCCAGAGGAGAAATTCTCACCGGTCACGGACCTGCACAAGCTCTCGGTAGGAGGAATTCGTCATGGGCATTCAGATCAAGCGCGTGGGACACGTTGGGATTCTGGTTTCCGATTTTGAACGGTCTTTCGAGTTTTACACCAGGGTGCTGGGTTGCAAGGTAACTTCCCGCCGCCGCCGACCCGATGGCGCTGAGACGGCTTTCCTACGGTTCGATGAGACCCACCATGACTTCGTCATTGCCAGCGCTCCTGAGGGCGTGGACGTTTCCGAAAACGTTCCGGGTCGGGCCCGGCTGGTGCAGCAGGTGGCCTTCGAGGTGGAAAACCGCGACGAGTTCATGCGAGCCCTGGCCCACATCCACACCCACGGCGCGGAGATTGTCAGCGGCCCGCTCACCCACGGCATCGAAGCCGGAGGGAACCTGGAGGGAAGCGGCAGCCGGTCCTTCTATTTCCTGGACCCGGACGGCAACCGCCTCGAGATATTCTGCGACGGCATGAAGGTTCCCAACGGCGAGCAGTTCCCCCGCGCCGAGTACGCCGACGCCATCCGGGACTTCATGGAGAAGCAGGCCGCAAAGTCGTCCCCAGTCGCCGCTGACTGAACGACGGTAGACGCAATGGCCGCCGACGCAGACTGAGAAAAGACGGCGGGGACTGCTCCCCGCCGTCCTGATTTGCCGGGTGGCTGTGCCGGCCGTGCTGGCCTAGCCTTGGCGAACGAACTTGTCGATGCCTGTGCCGTCGCTGAGGCCGACGTAGATGTCGCCGCGCGAGTCGACCCAACTGCCGTGGCCTGGTCCGCGACAGTCGAAGCGGGAAAGCACGTTCCCGGAGGTGTCCAGCACGCTGACCCGGGCCGAAGAGTCGTTGACGCTGCCCTCGCTGACCACCAGGTTACCCTCGCTGTCCGCGGAGATGTCCATGGGCCGCTGGATGTCGTCCCAGATGGTGATGAACTCGCCGTCCAGGCTGAAGAGCTGCATCCGGTGGTTTTCCCGGTCGCATAGGAAGATGGTGTCGTTGTGGATCAGCAGGCTGTGGGGAAGGTGGAAGTGGCCGGCATCGGTCTTGCCCGGTTCGCCCCAGGACTGCTTGAGCTGGCCGTCCCAGCTGAACCGGTGGACGCGGGCATTGCGGTATCCGTCTGCCACGTACAGGTCGCCCGAAGGTGAGGGGACCAGTTCGGCCGGGTAGTTGAACGGACCGGCGGACCGGGGGCAGAGGTCGCCGGGGTTCTCACACCCGGTGTCCGAGTGGACGCCGTGGCGGCCCAGCATCTGGATGGGCTTGCCATCGATGGTGTAGACCAGGCAGACGGAGCTGTCCCGGTCAGTCAGGTAGACCGTGTCGTCCTCGATGTAGATACCATGGGCGAAGACGAAGGCGCCGTTGCCCCAGCTGTCCAGCAGGTTGCCGTCACGGTCGAAGATGAGGATCGGCGGGTCCTTGCGCTGAAAGGCAAAGACCCGGTCCTGGGAGTCGGTGGCGATGGCGCTGACCATGGCGAAGGTATCGCCTTCGGGCAGCCTGGCCCAGTTTTCCACCACTTCGTAGGTGTACTTGCCGCTTCCTACGGTCGTCATGCTGTTGGCCTCCTTTTGGTCGGTTGGGATCACATGGTTGACGCCGCTATTGTAACGCCGGAATCGCGTTCAGTTTCGGTTGGAGCACTACTTCGCCAGAAAGCAGTTGACTACCACAGGTAGCAAACTCCCCACGATCCGACATGTGGAGGCGCGCTGTCGTTCTCAGGATGTGGACACCCATGCCCGACTTCACCAGAAGCGGCATCGCGAGCGAGCGCTGCGGTGAGTCAACCGTCGGGATGTCCTACTGGCGACCGGATCCGCCCCGATTTTAGGAATATCGGGTCGTCGTGGCATCGGGATAGGCGAACCCGGAGCACGGGCCGATTCCCGGCAGCGGCCAGGCTACCAAGTGGACCGACCCCGATGCCGGCGCCACTTCTCGTGCCGCCAGGTTTGTTGAACCGCAATCAATCTGCGACCAGGGTCTGTCGGAGAAATTGGTGCCGAGGGACGAATTCCAAAGGCCTCCAAGATGCAGTGTGTTTTAGGGTGTGTCGCCAAAATAACCTGGTCCAAATTGCCAGTGCCCGGATGCGGTTCAGACGTACTGGCATGCCAGGGGAATCCACCGCCAGGTGCAGTTTGCTATTCAGCCCCCTTGGGTACGTCCCACCGCTTGATTGCACCTGCGGGCTCCACTCCCATGGGGATGAACCTTGACGTAGCTGGCGTCTATCAGCAACCACTCAAAGCCGGGATCTTCGACCACCGTATCCCACAATTGCTCCCAGACGCCCCGATCCCGCCACCGACAAAAGCGGCTATGGGTGTTCTTCCGATCCCCGGAATCCGCCGGCAGGTCACGCCATGGCGCCCCAGTACGCAGTATGCAAAACACCGCGTCCACAAACAGTCGATTGTCCCTGGCCGGCCTGATGACACTGTAAATCTCGGTTGCTGTACTGAGGTCCCGGTAGACTGATACGTTAACCGTGGGTGCCGGTGGCCGACTCATCAGTCACCAGATCTCCGCCGCAGTGGGGACAAACCGAGGGTGGCTTGTCGGCGTCGTTGCGTGCTTCATCTGCCGCGTTAGCTTCCATCATCGCGGCGCTCAGAATTCCTGCCGGCAGAGCGAAAAGACCGATGCCCAACACTGCAATCACCGCCGCCAGCAGACGTCCTATGCCGGTCACCGGCACGTAGTCGCCGTATCCCACCGTGGTGAGGGTGACTACGCTCCACCACATGGCTGCCGGAATGCTGCTGAAAACCTCCGGCTGGGCCGCCGACTCGGCGAAGTACATCAGGGCGGCGGCGATGACCAACACCACCAGCAACCCGGCCACCGCCGTGAGCAACTGGCCGGCTTTTAGTCGCAGAGCCATCCCCAACCGACGCCCTCCCGGAAAGTAACGCGCCAGCTTGGCGGAGCGGGTCAGCAGGCGCACTGCCAGCAAGAAGGAAAGGCTCAGGCTATCGCCAGAGATCAACAGCACGAAGATCGATACCACCGACGGGAGAATGGCGGCAGCGTCGACCAGTCCGGTCGGCGACAACACGAAGCGCAAGCGCTGTCGCCAGGGGTTCCCGGCTCCGTGACCCTCGGGAAACGCCCAGAAGCGCAGCCCGTATTCCACCAAGAACACTGCCACAGTGGCATATTCCACAAGGTGGAACCAGAACGAATAGGAATTATTCAGACTGGGTACGGTCCAGAGGATCAACGACATGGTGTTGACCAGGATTACGACTACCAGAAATATCTCCGGTATGACGGAACCGCGCAGATGCGGACCATCGCCGGCGCCACCCTGCCGAAGGAGGTCCGGGGCTTCCAGCATGGCGTACACTCTGCCGCGTAGACTGGTCGGACCGGCCGTGCGACTGTCAACATTCGTTCCCGTATCCATCTGTTACTATCCTTTACCGGCGAGCCCGGTTTTTGAGTCGGTGCGGGTCGGCGGGGCCACCGTACAATTTTGCACCCCCAACGCGACAATTCCGCCGCAAATTAAACACTGTCAACAAACTGTGTCGGTGCATGGGCGATCAAATTCAACGCCGGTAACCAGGGCGATCAGTTGAGCTGACGACAAATGAACCCTGCCACAGCATGGTCAGAACGACTGGGAGCCGTCGTCTCCGGCAACGTGCCGTTGGAAACTCCCGCATTCATCTACGACGAGGCGGGCATTGCCCGGTTGCTGGGGAAGGCGACGGAAATCCAGGGAGACAGCGGTTGCCGGCTGCTCTTCGCCGTAAAGTCCTTCTGCTTCCGCGACGTACTGGAGTTGATGGCCCCGCATCTGGATGGATTCGCGGTCAGCTCTCTCTTTGAGGCGATGCTGGCGCGGTCGGTTCTGGGCGACGGCGGCACAGTGCATTTCACCGCGCCCGGGCTGCGGCCTCAGGATGCGGCGGACCTTGGTCGGCTGTGCGAACACGTTGCCTTTAACTCTGTCAACCAGTGGCTCACGTTTCGGGACACCCTGGGGACGCAAGTCAGTTGCGGCCTGCGGGTGAACCCTGAACTGTCTTTCATCGGTGATCCCCGTTATGACCCGTGCCGGCCCGGTTCCCGGCTGGGCGAACCGCTGGCGACGGTGGCTGAGGTCCTTGACCAGCCGGATTCCGTCTCAGGCCTGTTGCTCCACTCCAACTGCGATGCTACCGACTTCCGCCAGCTGGAAGCAACGGTCGACCAAATGCACCGCCGGCTGGGGCACCGGTTGGTGGACGGCCGGCTGCGCTGGATCAACCTGGGAGGCGGTTACCTGTTTGAAGATGAACCCGACGGCGAGACGCCTGACCTGACACCGTTGTACCGCACCATGGAGTTTCTGCAACGGAAATGCAGCCTGGAGACGATCATAGAACCGGGGGCGGCCCTGATACGCACGGCCGGCTATCTCGTAGCCACGGTGTTGGAACTCCAGATGCGCGACGGCCACCCGACGGCGATCCTGGACACCACGGTGAACCACATGCCGGAAGTTTTCGAGTATCAGTATGAACCGGACGTCCTGGGACACCGGGACGATGCCCAATGGGCCTGCACGCTGGCAGGATGCACCTGCCTCGCCGGAGACGTCTTTGGGGAGTACCGCTTTGACCGTCCCCTGGCGGTGGGGGACCGGGTGGCGTTTCACAACATGGGCGCCTACACCCTCGTCAAGGCCCACATGTTTAACGGCGTCGCCCTACCGACCATTTACGCCCTCACCTCGAAAGGCGATCTGCTTCTGAAGCGAAGATACACCTACGCCGATTTCGCAGCACGATGGGGAGTATGAGCCACGCCATGGCGGCTGCCGAACTGTACGAACGCGAGCTGATTGTCCCCGCAACCGCGGCGAAAACGAGCCTGCGCCGGCGCTTGTGTCAAGCCGTAACGCAGCAGCTGCAACCGGGTGAGGTGCCCATCCGGCTGGCCGTGACGGGCCGGGTGCGGATCCCGGGTTCCAATCGGGAGGGGCACCGCTGCGAAATAGGCCTGCTGCGCTCGTTGGACAGCAATCACCGTTTGGCGTCCATTTTCCGCCTGGACCGCCGGCCCGTGGAAAATGCCCAGCAGTTCAACGCGGTTCTTCTGGTGCCGACCGGAGTAGGTGCGGAGATCGGCGGCCACGCTGGGGATGCCATGCCAGTGGCGGCCCTGCTGGCCTCGGTCTGCGACACTTTGATCACCCATCCCAACGTGGTGAACGCATCGGACGTCATTGAGATGCCGGCCAACTCCCTTTACGTTGAAGGCAGCGTCATCGCCCGGCTGCTGCAGGGCCAGGTGGGTTTACAGCGGGTCCGCAACAATCGTTTGCTGGTCGTGCTCGGCCCTCATGACGACGAACTCTTCGTCCATGCGGCCATCAACTCAATCAACGCCGCCCGAACGTCCTATGGCATGCTCCAGCCGCAGGTTCTCCGGCTGGAGCATGGCCTTCAAATGGACTCGCGGTACGCGCGGTCGGGACGGGCCGCCGGCAGGGTGCGGGGGCTGGAGACGCTGTTTGCGGAACTGGACCGGCGGCGAAACGAATATGACGCGGTGGCCATCACATCCCTGATTGGCGTGCCGTCCGGTTACCACTTCGAGTACTTTGACCGGATGGGCGACATGGTCAACCCATGGGGCGGGGTGGAAGCGATGCTGACCCACGCGGTCTCCGCCCTCTATGACGTGCCGTCGGCCCATGCCCCGATGCTGGAAAGCCGGGAGATTGCCAACGCCGACCCCGGGGTGGTCGATCCCCGTATGGCAGCCGAGGCCGTGTCGCTGGCCATGATCCAGTGCATTCTGAAAGGTCTACAGCGCAGTCCCCGACTGGTTACCGACCCGGAAGCCCGACGGCACCATAGTGTGCTCAACGCAGCCGACGTATCGTGCCTGGTGATCCCTGACGGATGTGTGGGGTTACCCACCCTGGCGGCGCTGGAGCAGGGCATCTCCACCATTGCCGTGCGGGAGAACCGCAACCTGATGAGCAATGACCTGACGGAACTGCCCTGGGCCCCGGGACAGCTGCACATCGTGGAGAACTATTGGGAGGCCGCCGGGGTAATGGCGGCGCTACGGGCGGGCGTGGACCCGACCACGGTGCGCCGGCCGCTGGCAGGGGCGCTAGTTACGGGGTCGAGAGAACAGACCGCCAGCATTTGATGGGGCGGCGATGGGCGGATTGTGCGAGACCTGTCTGCTGGCTCGTCGGGCCCGTCAACCGGGCAGCAGGCCGTCGCCGATGAAAATGTGCTCCGCTTCGTCCAGCGTAAGGTCCGTTTCCGGCAGAATAAGGTCCGATTCCACCAATTGGTCAAGGGGCAACGGCTCGCCCCGGTCTCGCACCAGATGGAACATTTCGTTCAGCAGCGATTGGAATTGGGCCTCGTCTTCTGTGGCCACCGCCTCCACCATGCGGTTGTCAATGTCGTTGAGGTCATCGATGACCGACCCCGGCAGGTTGAATTGCCCTTCGCCAAGTATCCGTACTATCAAATTCAGCGCTCCAGTATTGTGCGACCGAGTGGGGTGGCAACCGCAGGCGGCGGCGGATCAGCCTCGCCGTATCAGTGGTCAGGCGCTCCCTCCGCTGGGCGGAGCCGCCGCGCTGTTGTTTTTCAGCGCGGCGAGTTCAGCCTCCACGCTGCTGGAAGCCGAAATCTGCGCCAGTTCCCGGTCGATGTCGTCCCGTGGGCCGGTGATATCGTCCAGCACGCCGGAGGCAACAAGTTCGTCGATGGCGCCGGCCTTGGCCCGCATCTGGTCGGTCTTGTTTTCGGCGCGCTGCACCGCCATCGAAACGTCGCCCATCTCTTCGGAGATTCCGCCCAGCGCGGCGCCGATGCGCACCTGAGCCTGCGCCGTCGTATACTGTGCCTTGATGATTTCCTTCTGGTTGCGGAAGGCGTCCACCTTGGCCTGCAAGCGTTGCTCGGCCTGGGTCAATTTCTCCTGCTCCCGTTCCATGCCGGCGATCTGCTCGTCCAGTCCCTCCAGCTCCGCCAGGGCGGTCTGCTTGCGCTGCAGGGCCAGCCGGGCGAGGTCCTCCCGGTCGGCATCCAGCGCCTGGCGAGCCTGACGGTCGAGCCGGGTGATGTTCTCCCCAACCCGGTCGGCCTGCTGCTGGATGCGTCGCTTGGCAGTCACCATCTCGACCACTCCGCGCTTGACGTTCTGTAGCATCTCCAGCTGTTTCTCATACGAGTAGTCCAGCGTCTCCCGGGGGTCCTCAGCAGAGTCGAGCATGCGGTTCATCTTGGATTTAACGATGGTGGACATTCGGGAAAACATTCCCATAATCTTAAATTCCTCCTGTTGATGGTCGGGTACGTCGTGCCCCGGGTTCGGCCGGTCGGCCGACTGTTCAATAGCCGCGTCTCGATCCGAAGAAGGCCCAGCCCAACATCACCACCGCCGCCAGGATGCACAGCACGCCGGCGATGCGGAGCAGGAAATCCAAAACGCCAATCACCATGAGTATGCCCAGCGCCAGCAGGGCCAGTCCCAGCAATATGCCGGCTGTTTTACTCAATCCTTGCATTGGGCTTCCTCCGTGGGTGGTTGATATAGGCAGAGGATAATGGGCGTCGCCGGCGGCGGTCAAGCCGGGCCTTCCTCTGAGCGCCGCCGCCCTGGGCTATAATGCGGCGTCCGGCATCCGTGGCGTTGCCCGATCGCTTTGGTTCCCAATCTTCCTCCGGCAGGTGAAGCCATCATGAGCAAGCAATCATCGTTGGGCCGGCTATTGGGCCGAATCATGGGCCGCGGAAACAACCGGCCGACCGGACTCACCGACCGACTGGCCGCCGACAACAACATCCGAGCCGCCCGGGTCGGAGACGTGGTGATGGTCCAAGGCCTCAGCCTGGACTACAACGACGCCTATCTGGTGGTGGAACACGTGCATCGCTACGCCGGCAGCGGCATCGAGTGGCGCGAGATAGTGGCCGCCGACGCCCGCCGGCAGGTGCGGCTGGAGTGGTCCGGTGACGGCGATAACCTTTTCGTCACCGCGGCCGCAGACCCGCGGCCGGTGGGGCTGGACTCCATCGGTTTGACCGAGGATGACCTGATCGCGCTGGACGAAGCTCACTCAATCGACAACGGCGTAATCATTGAAGAACGGCGTTATTCGTACCGCAACAGCTTCGAAGCTATTTATTACCGGGACGACCAAGCGGACGAGGGTGAAGGCTTCTACATGTGGGAGTTCGTGGCGGACGACGGGCAGGACATGCTGGCCATCACCAAGTTCGAGGGCATTCCCTTTGAAGCCCACTTCAGCGACATCATCGATCCGGATACTGTGGCGCTGTACCCGGGAGAGCGATCAGAGACCCAACGACGATACGACTGATTGGAGAGCGTGCCAAGTGGACATACTGATTGACATATTGACGTATCTTCCCCGTGGGCTGGTCTATGTTGCATTGGGGCTGGTGGTATTGACCCTGGCGAAACTGGCCCGCGATATTGTCACTCGTCACCGCATTGAGGAGGAGATCGTAGACAAGGGCAATGTCGCGGTGGCGCTGCGGCTGTCGGGCTATTTGGTGGGCATCATCCTTGTTTTCCTTGGGGCCGTGTACCAGCCGCTGGGCACCGCCGGCTATATCGGGCTGGGTTTCGACCGTGCTTTCGGGTTTGAAGTGCTGTTGGTTTTCGTGTACTCGCTTGCCGGTATCATCGCGCTGAACCTGATGCGGCTGGTCACCGACCGGTTGGTGTTGTACAGGTTTGAGCTGGAGCGCGAGATTATCCAGGATCAGAACGTGGGAGCGGCGGCAGCAGAGTTCGGCGTGAACGTCGCTTGCGGTCTCGTCATCGCCGGCGCAATCGCCGGCCAGGGCGGCCCGCTCAACGCCCTGGGGTTCTTCGCCCTTGGCCTCGGCGTTCTTATCCTCTTCGCCTTGTTCTACGAATGGACCACGCCTTTCAACATCCACGACGAGATTGAACGCGACAACCCGGCAGTGGGCATCGCCCTGGGCGGCAACCTGGTGGCCATCGGCCTGGTCATCTTTAAGGCCACTTTCGGCGACTTCGTGGGCTGGCAGGAAGGTATTTTGGAATTCGTCGTCTACTCAGTGGTGGGATTCGCTCTCCTGTATGTCCTGCGGCTGGCGGTGGACCTGGTGATGTTGCCTCACACCCGGGTTTCCCGGCAGGTGGCAGCGGGACGCAACGTGGGGGTGGCCTTCGTCGAGACTGCGGTGGTAGTCAGCTCCGCCTTGATATTGCTGCTGGCAGTCTGAAGGCCGGGGTTGCCGATGTGGCGGCGGTGGACCGTTCGGAGTGTCAAACTTCCGCCAGCGTATCGGAGGCGCCAGCGGACTGCTGCTCCAGCAGGTGACGCTGCATTTCAGCTTGGACCAGACGGTCGGCGGCCGCCTCGTCCCGAGCTTCCAGCAGCGCGAAACCATCCTCCAGGATAGCCGTGAGTACCGCGTCGGGCGGTGGCGGCATGGCGCGGTTGACCACCGGCTCCAGCAGTCGGTCAAAACACGCGGGGTCGCCCACCAACCGCTGCCATTGGTCGGCATAAGGGTCGAGAGTTCCGTCGTAGAGCCGCAACAGGAAAACGGCGCGGACCGGGTCCAGACCCTCGGCCATGATGGCTTCAACCCGCAAGTCGGCGCCGCGTCCGGTGTCGAACTCCGCAGCCTGTTCATCCTGGTTCCAGCGAGTGTCCCTGAACAGGTCGAAGCTGTCGATCAACGCTTCCGTTTCCGCCAGCAGGGAGCCGATCAGCTGGCGGCCGGCCGGCGCCACCTCCGCTCCGTTCCCGTCTGCGGCCGGCCGCAGGCAGCGACGGCGGTACAGCCCCGACACCACCGGCCGGCAGGGGTCGGAGGCCGACAGGTCGGAGGCCGGCGGCACCACACAGCCATGCTTGTCCACGAAATAGAGCAACGCGCACGACTGCATCCAGTCCAGCAGTTCATGCCGGTCCGCACCGTACCCCTGCGCCACCGCCCAATCCAGCGGTCGATAAGCCGGCAACATCGTCAACATCAGGTCAGCGTCGCTCCGGCCTCTGACCCGGCGGCATATAGGCATTGGCCGCAAGTGGACCGACACCGGGTCGTCAGGGTGGGCCGGCCGGCCCCACCTGCGTCCGGTGGCCAGCGACAGCCGGCAGAGGCCGGCTCGCCACTGTTCCATCAGCGTCAGCAGCACGGCGTAACAGGCTGGAAGGTCGGGATCGTCCCGCCAATCCAACCGGGCTGCGACCTCGCCCTGCCCAGCGGCATCCGGCGGCAAAAGCCGGTCCAGCAACTGGCGCAGCGTTAGGCGACCGTTTTCGGCCGGCAGGCTAACGTGCAAGGCCGTGTCCGGCGGCAGTTGGTCCGTCCATACCGACACCGTGATGCCGGCGTCGTCACCGGCGCCCATACGCTCAGGCCAGCCAGGCGGGTCGTGTCCAGCCGTCGCTGTCCGGAGGGTTGCGGAAGTGAACGCGGCCGCCACCCCCGCTGAAGCCGATGCTGCTTCTGGATATGGTGGACCCGGTCCCGCCGCCAAGGCTTGAACTGCGGGAGATGGACGAACTGCTGCTGCGGGTCAGCGAGCTGCTGTTGCGGAAGGCGCCGGAAGACTTCTGGGTCTGTTGGTAGGTCTGCCGGCCCGAACTGACGCCCCGTCCCGCTTCCTGGTAACGGGAACCGGCAAACGTCTGCTGACGGGAGGTGTACTGCCGGTTGCGGTCCAGTTGAGTGTCGTAGCTATTGGAGCCACGGTACGAGGCTCGATCTTGACGGATGGTCGTCGCCCGGTCGGGAATCGTCTGGTAGTAGTAGCCGCCCCGGCCGATGCTACTTATCAGGAGATAGGTGAAGAGGAAGTCGCCCGCGCCGAAATGGCTATTGTAGTACGAATTGGCGTGATAGCCTTGCAATCGGTGCTGTTCGTCCTCCTTGATAATCGCGAAGAGCTGGTCATCAGCGGCTTCGTCGATACTGCTGCTGCCGTCCAGGTCCTCCCAGCCCTCCAGCGTCAGCCGGTCGCCGTCCTGCCGGGCGCGGATCAGGATGATGCCGTCGCCTTCGTAAATTTGGTTGACCCGGCTTTCGAACTCGGTGGCGCTGCTTGACTCCTGGAACGCCTGCTGCACGTCGTCCAGGTTAATTCGGCCGGCAGCGCCGTCGGTGGCCGCCCACTGGCTGTAGCTGGGCCCGCTGGAAGAATCTCCACAGGCAACCAACAGAGGTGCACCCGCCAACAAACTGCTGGCGGACATCGCCAGGGCCATTCGGCTGATTCGTGGCGACATAACGGTCAACTCCTTCGCGGGCAACTGGCGGACGAGGCAGCGGATCTCACAATGCGAGCTGGGCCAGCCGCGGGTCCACGGCCAACGGCGACGAATGTGCGGGACCAATCTCCGGAGGGATGGGTAACCCTGCGGTGGGAAAATGACATATTTGGGACAGGAAGCTATCTGATACTTCTTCCCAAAAGCGTTGCCATTTGGCGTCAGCGGAGATCATATATTCGGCAATTACGGTCTTTGGCAAATGCGTTTCCATTCGAGAAACGGCGCCCATCCCCCTCAAGTTGGCCCGGTGATTTTCCCACAGTTCATCGCCGGCGTGCAAAAGCAGCAATCGGGACAACTCGGCGAATCGAGCCGCGCCCAGTTGGTCCTGTCGTTCCGCCAAACGCTGTTGCAGCAATTCGGCCAGCGCTCCTGCCAGTGCATCCAGGGGATAGCCCCAGGCGGGCTCAGCGTCCACACCGTACCGAACCCACAGCTCTGCCGCCAAAGCGGAGAAGCGTCGTGCGTAATCGTCGGCAACGAGACCGGGAAAATGTCGGCCGGCGAGGCGCGCCGCGGCGAAACGGGCCGCGTCATCGGTCCACTGTTTCAGTCGGGCGGGCTCGGCAACCAGGGTTTCCTGGCGAGCCCGATAGTAGTCGTCGGCCTGGCGGTCCAACACCGCAGCGTACTCCAGCAACAGCGCCCGTGCACTGGATGACTCCCGCTGGGCGGCCTCTCTCCTTTGCCGCAACCGTCGATCCAGTTCCCGCCCTTCCCAGCAAAGCCGGCCGACCGAATCCGCTGCCGGCGCTCCGAAGTCCATGCCGGTCAACCACCGGTCTGACCTGACCAGCAGGCTGCGAGTGGAGCCGAAAGCGCCCTGACGTCCGCTCCGGCCCTGCAGTTGTAGCGCCACCCGAGGAGAATCGTTGAATTCCGTGCTCACCACGTGGAGGCCCAATCCGAACTCCAGCGTGACGGCCAAAGGCGGCGCCGGGTCCGTCCCCCGGAGGCGCACCGTGAGATGGTCGTCCCGGCTGGCCCGCCCGACTGACATCCGCGGGTTCGCCGCCAATGCCTGGGCGAGCAGGTCGGCCTCGGCTGAGGTGTTGGCCCGCACACCCACCGCCCGGCCGTCCGGGTCAGTCACCAGCAATTCCTGCAGCAGCGTGGCGAAGCGCCCCAGGATGAGCCCATCGAGGTCAGGATGCAGAATCACGTCGGTGCCGCGACCGGCCATGTTGGTTGCTACCGTTACGGAAACGGGCTGTCCGGCAACGCGAACGATGTCCACTTCCTCGTGGCTGGTGACGGCGTTGAGCAGCGAGTGGGGAATACCGGCTTCCGTCAGTCTCCGGCTCACGGCCTCCGACTGTGCCACCGTCCGCGTGGCCACGAGAGTCGGCCGGCCCGACCTCTGACAGTGGCGGACCTCGTCCACAACGGCGCTAAGCTGGTCATCAGCGTGAGCATACACCCGACTGGGCAGGTCCCGGCGCCACGTGTGTCGCGTTTCGGGAACCACTTCGACATCCAAACCGTACAGGCGACGGAACTCGTCGGTCGCTACTTGGGCCGTGCCGGTGAGGCCGGCGAGGCTGCGGTAACGACGCGCGAAACCCGGCACGCTGATTTCACCGAGGCTGCGGCGGTCAGGATGAATGGTCACACCCTCTTTGGCTTCCACCGCCGGGTGTAAACCGTCCTGATAGTGAGTGTCGGGCCGAGGCCGGCCGGTGTCGCGGTCCACCAGCACTACCTGGTCATTCCCCACGACGTAGTCGACGCCCCGGCGCAGCAGCATGTGGGCTCGCAGCAACTGATGCACCTGGTTGACCAGGTTGGCCCGCTGGACCGCCCGTCGGGAGCCTCGGTCGCCGCCGCCGTGGGTGGCGTCGGCAGAGTAGAGATTTCCCAGACGAGCCTCAAGGAAGGCGACTCCCTGGGGCGACAGCCCCAAACTATGTCTCTCCGCATCCACCAGGCAGTGCAAACCTTCCTCAACCTCCGGGTGGGGTCTGCCGGAGCCGTCCGCATCGGTCAGAGACAGCGCCCGGCGCCGCAGGCGAGGTTGGGAAGCAGCCAGCTGGCGCGTCGATTCGTGGTCCGGCTGGGCCAGCATGGCTCGGGCCAACAGGATTGCCGATTGGTCGTTCGCCTGACCGTCCCGGGCAGACTGTTTCAGTCGGCGCCGGCATTCCGCCGCCAACTGACTCTGCTCTGCGACGAGGTCCCGCACCGCCCGGTCAGCCCGAATGATGGCCCGTCTGCTGACGATGGGAGCGCCGGCGATGACCAGCGGGGTGACCGCTTCGTCCAGCAGCGTCTGGTCTGCCTCGTCGATAATGGCGACGTCCAGCGGCCCTTGGATTTGGTCGTTCGGGGACATCACCAGCTGGTCCCTCAGGTAATCGAAGGCAAACTCGCGCAGCGTGCCGTAAATTACCCGGTTGGCGTAGGAGTCCCGCCGCTCCGGACCTTCCATGTGGTCCAGCACTGCGCCCACGCTCACCCCCAGCGCTCGGTACACCGGCGCCAGCCGCTCGCAGTCCCTGGCGGCCAGGTAGTCATTGGCGGTGACCACGTGGACAGTGCGACCCAGCAGACCATGCAATGCCGACGGGAACGCGGCGGCCACGGTCTTACCCTCTCCGGCGGCCACCTCGACGATCCGCCGGTTGCACAGATGCAATCCTGCCAGCAGCTGCTGATCGGTGGGACGAAAGTGGAGTCCCTCGCGTTCTTGGTCCAGCCGGCGGCGGGCCGCCCGGTAAAACTCCGCCGGCAGAAGCAGGTCGCTACCCGGATAGCGACCTCGGCCGGTGGCGGTTAGCTCCCGGCGGGCGGCTGCGATGCTCGGCTCGTCGTCCGTATCCGGCAGGTCAAAAACTTTCCACAACCCCAGGCGGCGCCGGATGGTCTCGTCAACCACAGCAAACACACAAACGAGCGTATCCTCCGGTATGAAATCGGAGGCGACAGACCCATCGTTCAAGCCACCGACCGCCTCTCGCAGGTCCCGATCTGACCAGTTGGACAGGTCCCATTCGCGCCGTGCTACCCGGATGCGGCGCAGGATCCGGCCCTCCGGCGAGCGCACGCGCCACTTCCCCAGCAGCCCGCGCCTGGGCTCATCTGCCCCGGCGCTCACGACGTTGGACCTCGGTCCGCAGCTTTGGAGGGCGGTTTTAGCGCAATTACGGCCAGGCCAGCCCGGTGATCGGGACCATCCCACCAGTTGTAACGCGCAATTAGTTTGTCCTGGGCTGCCAGCACCCCCGCCGCGGCGGCCGGATTGCCGGCGTCCAATTCCAACCCCACCGGTCCGTCCAGGGTCCACTCAGGGCTCAAGTCCGCCCGAAATCCGGCACGATGGCATAGACCTTGGTACTGTGATTTCACACGCCGGTATTCCGACTCCCCGCGGTAGGGCAACGGCACGACGTAGTGCTGATCAGACAGGTACAGACCAAGTTCGTTCTCGAAAACCTGCACCAGGTCGGTGTCATCCAACCAGCCCTCCAGGGCGAAGAACAAGTTTTGGGGAATGTCCTGATCCACCCGGTGATAGTGGTAGTTCTCTGCCTCGGCCACCATGCGCACCCGCACGCTGGGGCGGTCGCCGTCGGCGTCGTTGCTCAACAGCCGGCGGCCGGCTGCGCCCCTGAGAAAAAGGAAAGGGATGTTGCCGTTGGTGGCGTCCACCAACAGGGGTTCGCCATCCACCCAATACAGCAGGGCGGCGTGCTGCCAGTAGCGCATATGACGCCGGGCGAAGCGGAAATCAAAGGTGTTCAGCATTTCCCGCAGCCGATCAGCAGGAAGTGGGCCGGGCGCACTCGGACCGCCCAGCAGGTATTCCGACTCCAGCCCGTAGTGGTCGGTAAGAAACTTCAAGGCTTGCACCTTCTCGGTGCAGATGCCGCCGGCTCCCGCGGCGATGTTGCGCACCGTCTCGTCGCCGGTCTTGAACCGCAGACCGTCGTTCGCGAAACGTGAGTAGTTCTCGAAATCGCTGCGCCAGATGCGCGCCGCCAGCGCGCGGACCAGCTTTCGCTGCCGGCAAGGCGTATCCCCTCGCAACACTTTATCGGTTTCATTGGGACCATAGGCCACGTCCACGGCGGTTCGGACGAAAGCTTCATAGCAATGGGGGGCGTGGCGCCAGCGGCGCAGGTGAAAGCCGGTCCAGTTGCGATCGTAACCGGCGTCGGTGCGGTCCACCGTCACATCAATCAATTCCAGTGGGATCTCGCAGGCCGTCGCCGATTGAACTGAAACCGGCAGGTCCAGACCGGCCGGCCGGCCTTGCTGGAGAAACCTCACCCCAGCGAAAGTGCCGGTCAGCCGGCCCGAGTCGTCGGAACGGTATACCAAATCCTGGATGCTTCGCAGTGCCAGCAGGCCGTCGGCTGTAATGGCGCGGGTCCGAATCAGGCGGTCGTCGTTCGGCGCGTTCCTCAGGTAGCGGTCCAGCAGGCGGCCCAACGGGGCTGACCGGGCGTCCGCGTCGTCCAGCCGCAGGGCCGCATTGCGACCAGAGACGGCATCCGTAATTCTCAGGATCAGGGACGGCGCCATGGCGACGGGGAAGGCATCCTCACTTTCCTCAAAGTATGCCGGCAGACGATAGTGAAATGCACCATACCACAGGGTGTGATCCGCCGGCGGTCGTCCGCTGATGGCCATTGATCTGCCCTGATGGCAGATAGGATGGTTTTTGGCAGCGTTCAATACGAAGCGTGCCCGGGGATCCCCGCACAGGCGGGGATGCTCGTACAACATCAAGCCCGGTTCAACCCAAAGTGCCCAGTGAAATTGGGCAGACCTCTGAACCGGCATCGGAAAACAGCTATACCGCTCGAGAGGCGGCGCCAACTCCCGAGCCGGAACTAACTCCCGAGCCGGAACTAACTCCCGAGCCGGAACTAACTCCCGAGCCGGAACTAACTCCCGTCCACCGCGCCGGTACCTTTGTCGCCATCCACACCGGGGGACAGCGGACGGGAGCCGACGGCAACGCCCATCGCTGAAGCGCCGCTCAACGTCAAATTCATTGATCCGCCACGGACCCACACTGGCAGCGCCTCTCCCTTCAAAATGCGGATCAGCCTCAGCGAACCGATCAGCATCAGCTACAAGACATTCGGGGACCATTCTTTCAGGGTGTCAGGCGACGCGGTCACCGGCGCCAAGCGCGTTGACGGGAGAAACGGCCTTGGGGGTATAGCCATCAAACCGAGGCCACGCAGGGACCTCGCGGTAACCATCATAGGTGACCGTCCATGCGATCAGGATGGCGCCGTATGCACGCAAGCAGGCAAAGAGTGGATGGGAAACTTACGGTAGTGATCGAGGGTACGGACGGGTAGTCCGGGTGAAGAAGTCGCTCCGACATCGGTCTTGATGTCAGGACATCTGACGCTGGGTGGTCCTGCCGTCGGGTTCTCGGCTTTTTGCACTGGAAACGCGTTCGTTACGGGGATATGGTTACTGTCCGACTCTCCTGAACTTGGGCAGGGTTATCTCGTCGTTGACCGGCTCAAAGACCACCTCCACCTCCATGCCGATCTCGATGTCGTCCGCGTCACAGTCCACCAGATTGCTGATAAGGTGGACCCCCTCCTCCAGCTCAACTTCCACCACGCCCCAGGGGAGACGCTCCCGGAAGGCCGGGTTCACCGGCTGGCGGGTTATGACGTAGGTGTAGACCCTGCCCTTTCCCGGCGACTCCACCCACTCCAGGTTGGACGAAGCGCACTCCGGGCAGTTGGGTCTCGGCGGATGGTGGAAGGAACGGCAGTCCAGGCAACGCCGCAGCACCAGCCGGCGCTGGCGGCATTGGTCCCAGAATTCCTGGTTGTCCAGGTTGGGCACCGGCAGGGGAAAATTAGCGGTAGTCACAGCTGTCTCACCTCCTCAGTATCAGGGCGCCCGAGCCGTCGCCACTGTCAACCAGACCCAACTCCGCGTCCTCCACCTGGGCCGGCGACTGTCCCCGCAACTGACGCACCACCTCGATGATCTGGTTCATGCCCTGAAGGTAGGCCTCGGACAGATGCCCGCCGGAAGTGTTGACCGGCAGTTCTCCGCCCACTTCAATCCTGCCCCCTTCGACGAAGGGCCCGCCCTCGCCGCGCGGGCAGAAACCGTAGTCCTCCAGCTTGGTGATAACCACCGGGCTGAAGTGGTCGTAGAAGCCCACCACGTCGATGTCCTGCGGGGTGACCCCGGCCTCACCGAACAACTCGGGGGCCAGCAGGGCTCCGCCGCTTTCGTCCCAGGAACGGCCGTGCCCGTCCATGCCGGCCAGCAGCGTTTGGGCAGCGCTGGTGATGTACACCGGCGGCTGTTTCAGGTTGGCCGCCCTTTCCGCCGAGGTGATGACGAAAGCGTTGGCCCCGTCGGCCTCGAGCGCGCAGTCCAGTATGTGCAGGGGGTCGAAGAACATTCTGGAGGTCAGGTAGTCCTCCATGGTGATGGGCCGCCCGTGCATGATGGCCCTGGGATTGAGACAGGCGTTATTGCGGAAGGCCACCGCCACCGCGCCAAAATGCTCCATCCTGGTGCCGAACTCGTGCATGTGGCGACGCGCCCGCAGTGCGCTGGATTGCCCCGGCACCAACAGGCCGTAAGGCTCGGTGAATGCCGAGCTGCCCAGGCCGCGGCGGGTGGTGACGGTACCCGAGCCGTAGCGTTGCCCGGAGCGGCCATTGACTGAACGATACACCAGCACGTTGTTGACCAAGCCCTGGGCAACGGCCATCGCCGACTGTATGACCAGTCCGCAGGCGGCCCCGCCCAACGGCCCCAATTCGCCGTAGTACCGCAGGTAGGGAATACCCAGGCAGGCGGCCAATTCCCCCTGTGGTGTGGAGTCGGCGGTAAACTTCACGATGCCGTCAATATCCTGGGGAACAAGACCCGCGTCGGCGATGGCGCGGTTGGCCGCCTCCACGGCCATGTTCAACTCGGTCCTGCCGGAGTCGCGGTTGTAGACGGTCTCTCCCACGCCAACGATGGCGCATTTGTCCTTCAAGGCGCTCATGTACGGCCCTCCTGTCCTGGCCAAACACCCGCCGCCGCAAGGAATGGTGGTGGTCATCGGCGGTGGGCGGAGCATGAATTGGGCTGTGGCCTCTCCCTGGTAGTCCCGGGCCAGTAAACCAACAGCTTTGAATTGATGGTTGAGTAATTGGCAGGCTGACGGGAGAGCAGCGATTCCCGAATATTCCGGTGCAATCAGGCTAACCTCGACTAACCGCCATTTCAATGATGTTCGACTGCCAGTCTATCTAACAACCATTGGTGCTAGTTAGTGTCAGAGGACGAATTGAGCAATGGAGCGGTGGATGCGTCCAGTTGCGTCGGGTTCCAGTCCGTCCCACTGCACCAGAATGTTGAAGGCCATCATCAGGTAGGCCAGATGCGCCTCAAACCCGCGCCAGGTCAGATGTCGCATCACCTTGCAGCCCCAAACGGTAGTCATCATGGAGAAGGTGGTTTCCACCGCCATACGTACGTTCCACTCTCCCCGTCGGCAAATCTTGACGTTGGCCGGGTCGCCTTTGGCGCGGTGAAAGCCGGTGTCGGCCAGGATGATCATCCGTCCGTCGTAGTGTTCCAGCAGGTGTCGGAAGGTCTGGTCATGCAGACTGGTCAAAAATCGGGGCCGTTCGACAGTCCCAATCAGTGATCAATCCCAGTTGGTTGATCACGATGCCGAGCTTGCCCCCAACGATCCAGCGGTGATTGGACTTGCCCTTCTTGCCCGCCTGGTGGAAATCGCGCCCGGAGCGCACCGGATGGCACAGTTCAACGCCATAGCTGTCAGCGATGCCCAGAATGGTCGGCTGGGCCAGGAAGTAGCCGGTCCAGCAGGATTGGGTTTCCAGTCGGCGGAAGAGGCGGGTACGCTCCGGCAGTTTGGGGAAGAGATCGCCATAGTTGTCCTTGAGCCAATGGTAGAAGGGACGCTGCTTGACGTTCTTGATGGCGTGGAGTACGCCGATAGTGACCAGTTCGCTGAGGGAGAGCCGGGCCTGGGGATGGGGCGCCACCGGCGGGAGGGTATCGTCTATCTTGCAGTAAAGTTCGGTGATAAAATCGGCAATGTTCACGAGGTTCCCTGCTGTGGAGAGTGTCAACTCACAGCATATGGGAGCCTCGTGGCATTCTCAAAATCGTTTCAAACTAGCACCAAAGGTTAACAGAACCGGTTCCACAATTGTCAACGACGACCGAGATAATCGGTCCGAGGTCGAAGATCAGGCAGGGGCACAAGCTGGTCAGGCTGGGCGAACGCTACACACCCCAGCGTCTCGATGCCGCTTGCCAGCGTGCCCTGGCTGTAGACCTCATCGACGTGAACCTGGTGGAACGCATCCTGGTGCAGGCTTTGGAACAGGAGGCCATGCCACAGCTTCCATAGCCAATGCCAGCCGGCCGTTTCGCCCGTCCCGGCTCCGTCTTCGCCCTGGCTGCCGGAGGTCGATCATGACCCGTATCACCGAACTCACGCCTTTGCTCAAGCGCCTGCAGTTGGGGCCAATGGCTGCCACCCTGCCCGAGCGCATCGCCCTGGCCCGACGTGAACAGTTGGACTATGCCTCATTCCTGGAGATCATCCTCAGCGACGAGGTGAACCGTCGTGCTCAACGCCGCATCTAACTCCGGCTCAGTGGCGCAGGTTTCGAGGAGACCTGTCGGCCGGAGGACTTCGACTGGTCGGCGTCGGTCACCCTGGACCGCCGGCTGCTGGACGCTGTCTTCTCGTTGGAGTTTCTGGACAAGCACGAGCACGTGCTGCTGGTCGGACCCGCCGGCGTGGGCCTGAGCTTTCTCGCTCAGGCCCTGAGCTACTCCGCCATCCGCGCCGGACACACCGTCCGCTTCATCCACTCCGACGATTCTTTAAGGCCATGGCCCAGGCCCGGGTCGACAACTCGGTGGATCGTACCTTCCGGTCCTTTCTGTCTCCCGACCTGCTCATCCTCGATGACCTCGGCCTGCATCGGCTCACCGCCCAATAGTCCGCCGATCTCTACGAGCTCATCCTCAACCGCCATCGGGCGTCCAGTTTCATCATCACCAGCAACCGGGCCGTGGACGAATGGCTCAGCCTCTTCGACGACCCCATCCTCGGCAACAGCGCTTTGGACCGCCTGGCCAACGCCAGCTGCCAGATCGTCATCGAAGGCGCCAGCTACCGGGAACGGCTGTCCCCACACCGCACCTTGCTGGGCGCGACAGGAGGTGATTGACCGACCTAACTCAACCTGATAGAAATCAGAATCGCCACGCGCCCAGGGTGGTACATACTCCTTGGCGAGCACTGGCGCAATGTCCGCGGCGTTTAACACAAACAAGAACGCACCGCCAAAGTAGGCATCAAAGCCAAACGCAAAAAGGCCGGCTGGGACTTCGATTACCTGACCAAGGTCCTATCACAATGAAACGCGATTGCCCTGGGCTGGCCCTACTGATTCCGGATTTCCGGGCGCATTTATCCCATTGCGGGGTGTCACCCCTACCGTACTGCGGGTGTTGGGGTCCATCTTCGGGGTCGTTCAACGACCTTTCCTGACATCCGCCAGGTCACGTTGGATGATCCTGTCGGACATACAGAAAAGTTGGTGGCGAATTCCGGCACGGTGTAACCGAGGCCGAACATCAGGGCCACCGTTTCGGCCTGGCCCCGGTAGTCGTAGTTGGGGTTGCCAGCGATGGGACCGCCACGTTCGGATTGAACCGACTGAAAAAAGCGGGGTTCACAACCGCGGGTCAACCGGCTCACTCTCGAGGGCCAGAACCGCGAATACGCACTCGTGGACGCGAAACAGCGGCTCACGGTCGACGAAACGGCGCAGTCCTTCCAGTCCCAGCGCGAACTCCCGAAAAGCCAGGGATCGCTTGGCGGACAGGCCACGACTGCGCAACCGTTCCAGGTTGCTGGATAGGGTGTAGTTGGGGCCGTAGATGATGCGCAGGTACTCCCGGCCCCGGCACTTCATCGCGGGCTGAACCAGGCCACGCCTGCCGGTGGCGACGAAATCCATTGGCTTTACCACCATGCCCTCTCCCCCGACGCCAGTGAGCTCTTCCCACCATTGGGTGGCTTCGTCCTCTTCGCGGGAGTCCAGGGTCACTATCCTGTGCTGAGTTTCCTTGAACAGCTGGGCGTCGGCCTGACGCAGGCGGTCGGCCATGGCCATGTGCCACCCGTGATCTCGGTCCGCGTGGACCGCGCCTTCGCTTGCCAGCAGGTGGAAAGGAGCGAGCCTGATGTCGTCGAGCGACGTTACCGGCCAGCAGTAGCCGGCATAGGCATCACGATAGAGGCGGGCCGACCTCATCCGCTCTTGCGCTCTCTCCAGGGCGTCACCGACGTCAATGCCACGACCGGTTGCCTGATGCAGCAGGTTTTCCGCTGCTGATAGCCCGATTGTCGCTGCTGCTCCCACAGCAGCGTACTGCTCTTGCACCAACTCTTGTGCCTTAATCGACCACGGCATCAGCTCGCAGTCCAAAACCGCCCAGTCAGTCTCGAGCTCATCCCAGATGCCGGCGGTCGACAGCGCTCCGCGGACGCGCGCGATGAACTGCGCTTCGTGGGCGTCGTCCTCGAAGAACCGTCGTCCCGTACGGGTGTAGCAGGTGCCGGCCCACTCGTTGGTGATGCCGAAACGCTGCCGTAAGGCCGCCTCGTCCCGACCCACGACCACCACCGCTCGCGACCCCATGTGCTTCTCTTCGCAGATCACGCTAGCGATGCCGCTGTTGCGGTAATAGCGGAAAACGTCAGTCGGGTGCTCCAGCATGCCGGGGAGTTTTGAGGTTTCGCACGGGGAAATCGTGGGCGGCAGGTAAACCAGCCAGCGCGGGTCCAGCGCAAAGCGGCTCATCACTTCAAGGGCCGCTGCCGAGTGCTCCTCACCCACGGTAACGTTGCCCCGCAGTCGGGTCTCCACCACACGCTTCCCCAGCACGTCGTCGATGTCTAGCAGGTTGGCGACCCTGTCGCTCGCCGCCTGTACTCGGGCATCACCTCCGGAAGCAGAGTCCAGGGGCCTTTCCGGCTCGTAATGAACGCGGTCGGCCGGCACCGACACCAGCTCATTTTCCGGATAACGCAGGGCGGTGAGCCGACCACCGAACACGCAGCCCGTGTCCACGTTGATGGTCCGGTTGAGCCAGGCGGGTTCCGTCACTGGCGTGTGCCCGTAGACCACGGTGGCCTTTCCGCGGTAGTTGGCGGCCCAGTCGGCCCGAACCGGCAGGCCCCACTCGTCCGTCTCGCCAGTGGTCTCGCCGTACAGGCAGAAGTCGCGAACTCGGGACGAGGCTCTCCCCTGGTACTCTTCCTTCATGCCCGCGTGGGCCACCACCAAGTTCCCGCCGTCGAGGACGTAGTGGCTGATCAGGCCGTCCAGAAAGTCGGTGGCTTGACGCTGAAACGCATCAGGTTCCTGCGCCAACTGCTCCAGCGATTCCGCCAGCCCGTGGGACACCTGCACATTGCGGCCTTTCAGCTTGCGCACCAGCTTGGACTCGTGGTTCCCAGCGACGCACAGCGCGTTGCCGTCTCCCACCATGGACATCACCAGCTTGAGCACGTTTACAACGCCCGGTCCGCGGTCCACCAGGTCGCCTACGAACACCGCCTTACGCCCCTGCGGATGGGTGACGCGAATGTCCGGTTCGCCGGCGGGAGCGTTTCCCGTGGACGACACCTGGTATCCCAAGCGTTCCAGCAGCGCGGCCAACTCATCGTAACAACCGTGTACGTCTCCGATGATGTCGAACGGGCCGGTTTCATCCTTGCGGTCGGTCCAGGACGGTGTCCGCTCGATGACAGCCGCGTCCACCTCCTCGGCGGAGTTGAGGACATACACGTAGCGAAACCCTTCCCGCTTGAGGCCTCGTATGGAGCGGCGCAGTTGCTCCGCCTGCCGGCGCACGACGTGGGATCCGAATTGCCGGTCGGTGCGAGTCTGGTTACGCTCCTGGCAGACCGCCACCGGCAGGTTCAGCACGATGGCCGCCGGCAGGCAGTCGTGGTCCCTCGCCAGTTGCACCAGGGACCTGCGGGCCTGGGGCTGCACGCTGGTGGCGTCGACCACCGTGAGCCGCCCGGCGCGCAGCCGGGTGGACGCAATGAAGTTCAGCAGGCTGAAGGCATCCTGCGTGGCAGACTGGTCGTTGGGATCGTCGGCCACCATGGCACGGCAGGCGTCCGAGGAGACCACCTCGGTGGATTTGAAGTGCCGAGCCGCGAAGGTGGACTTGCCCGATCCCGACGGCCCCACCAGCGCTACCAGGCACAGTTCGGGTATGGTCAATCTCATCGGGTGAAGACTCCCATCTGGGTTGGCGAGCCGTGGTCGGCGTGCTCAGTGCCGATATCGCGGAAACGCACTTCGTACCCCCTGCGTCCGGCCGTCTGGTGGGCCCACGAACGGAACTCGGCCCGCGACCACTCGAAACGATGGTCCCGGTGCCGAAACTCACCCACGGGCAGATTCTCGAACAGGCAGTTGTACTCAATGTTGGGAGTGGTGATGATCACCGCCTTGGGTCGAGCTTGGCCAAGTACTGCCTCTTCAAACGCCTCCAGCCGGGATGGGTCCAAGTGCTCGATGACCTCCATGGCGACGGCGGCGTCGAAACCGGATAACCTGCGGTCGCGGTAGGTCAACGAGCCCTGGAGGAGAGTGATGCGCTCTCGCTGCGCGGTAGGCATCGTGTCCAGCCGCAGTCGCTGACGAGCCATCTCTAACGCTCGATGCGAAACGTCCACACCCGTTATGGTCCGAAAGGCGGGCTCGCTGCTCAGCGAGCCCAGCAGGTTGCCCTCTCCGCAACCCAGGTCCAGTACGGAGGTCGCACCGAGGTCCCGCAGCGCGGCCAGTACCGCGTGCATTCGCTGCTCGCCCAACCGGATCGGAGCTTCCAGGTGCTCTTCGTCCTCCTGGCGTCTGGCGGTCAGTTCGTCGGGGTCAGCGTGGTTGTCGTCGTTCAGTTGGGTCAACGCTTGGCGCACCAGTCCCCGTTGGTGTTTCAGGTAGCGGTTGGAGATCATCGCCTGATGCGGATGCCCGCCCAGCCAGCCGGCGCCGAACCGCAGCAACTTGTCCACTTCATCGTCTCCCACCCAGTAGTGCTTGGTGTCGTCCAACACGGGCAGCAGCACGTAGAGATGGGACAGCAAATCCTGCAGTCGAACACATCCCTCGAGCCCGACACTGAAGTACGGCGCTGGGCCCCAATCCGGAAAGTGCGTGTCCAGGGGGTGGTCCTGCAGCTTCACGGTATAGCCCAGGGGCTCGAACAGCTGCCTGATGACGTCCGGCCCTTCTCGGCTGGGCAGGGTGGGCAGACTCGCCTCCAGCGGGATGGGCTGGTCCGCCAGTTGCGGCCGCTCGCGGCTCCTGCCGGCCAGTGCGCTGCCGTACACTGAGGCGATGGCGACGCTCAGGTGCGACGACGCGACGTAGGGTCGGTCGTTGACGTATTGCCCCAGCCAGGCGTCCGCACTGGACCGGCTGGCCACGGGCCGTGCCAGGCCCACCGGGTCCACGTCCAGGAGCAGTGCCGCGGTACAGCGATCCGGCTCCGCTTCAGGGTAAAACACCTCGGCTCGCCCAAAGGGGAGTTCGAATGATTGGAGCCTGGCGGGGTTCTTGTGCAGCAGAAAACCGAGGTCAGTTGCGGGGCGGTGGGTCGTCGTAATGGTGAGCAGCATGCTCTCAATGGTACGGTAGCTCACCGTCCGGACACAACCGACCCTCTTTCGACGCCGGTCTACCTCCGGTGAATGTGCGACCGTGACCGACACGTACTGCGCATTGCTCACCAACCGGCGAACGCGCAACGGAAGACAACCGGGAACGGTTTCGGGCCAAGTTCCTTTACCGATGAATCCAGCGCAGAATGCGACCGCACCGCGGATAACGGACAGCAGGGCGGCCATCAACAGGGCTGCGATGGTAGCCAACACCAGGTTGCAGGCCATCAGGTCGTAGTGGGTAGGGCAACCGTTCAAGTTTCAGAGTTCCTGACGCGGCGCCTCGTGGAAGGTCTATGCGCCTCCTTTGCTTGGCAATTCTTTCCCTTCCGTCAGGCTACGGTTCGGCCTGGTTGAGGTACACGCCTGCGGCCTGCTGGGACGCGGCTGCGTAGATTTTCTCCAGGGTAGCCACCAGGTCTTGTTCTCCCTGCCAGAAAGGGAATCGACCCAACTGCCGGGGCAGAGCGGCGTGCATCTCGGGCACCGTGGCCGCGCCGAGGTCCGCAGCGGCCAACGCCGGCAACGGGTTGGCCCAGAAAGCCTCTGGGTCTTCCGGCAATGGCTCGGGCGCCAACGGCTGCCCTTCGATGGTCTGGGCCGACTGGCGGAACTCCTCGCCCAGCAGGTCCTCGCGGTCCATGCCCCGCATACGAAAGATGAGGAACGGGTCGCGGTCGAACTCCTCGCCCAGGAGCAGGTGCACGGCGGCGATGTGCTTGCGCGGGTTCGACCAGTCGGGACACGAGCAATCGGTTTCGAGGTCGTCCCTCCTTTCGGGAAACATCGAAAGGCCGACAGCTTCGAACGCGTCCTCGACGTTTTCCGGCATCCGGCCGGAGAGCAGGCTGGCGGCAATCACCGGTTGTTCGACCAACGCCTGACGCAGCCGCCCCCAGTCATTGGGGCCGATGGTTCTGACGCTAATCTCTACGTCGTAGGGGCGTTTGCGGCTGCCCTGCACCTGGGCTTCCACGGCACCGTTCCGGATGTCAATCGAAAGGACCTGTCCCCGACGGGCGTAGGAACGGCCCCGGCTGAGCCGGGCGCCGATGCGGAACTGCTCGAGGGTCTGCATCCAGCGTTTGGCCCACCAGTTGGAGCCGAACTCGCCACGGCGGGACGCGGCCCTGATGCCGCCCCTTGCCTCAATGGGGCGAGTGTATTCGTGGTCGTAGTAGTTCATCGAGGAAACCTTTCCTGGCTCAGTGGGTTGAGCGGACAGCGTCTTCAGTCTTCCGGCGTGGTGCTGAGTGCCAGCACATCCCGCAGTTCGGTGTTCGAGAACTCGGTGAGCCAGCGCTCCGAGGTCGCGCCGACCACCTGGTCGGCGGTCTGCTGCTTGGTTTCGATCATCAGGTCGATGCGGTCTTCGAGGGTGCCGGCGCATATCATCTTATGCACGTGTACGTCCTTCGTCTGACCGATGCGGAAGGCCCGGTCGGTGGCCTGGTTTTCGACGGCCGGGTTCCACCAGCGGTCATAGTGGATGACGTGGTTGGCCCGAGGGAGGTTCAGGCCGGAACCCCTCGCCTTCAGCGACAAGACGAACACCTGCGAGCCGTTGGGGTCGTTCTGGAACCGGTCCACCATGAGGTCCCGGTTCTTCCGTGACACGCCGCCGTGGAGCATTGGCGTTTCGATGCCGTAGGTTTCCTGGACGTGCTTCTGTAGTATGGCTCCCATCTCGGCGAACTGGCTGAAAATCAGCACCCGGTCGCCGGCGGGGATGATCTCGTCCAGCAGTTCTTCCAGGCGGGCCAGCTTGCCGGAGCGGCCGGCGATGGCGGAGTTGTCGCCCAAAAGCTGGCGGGGGTGGTTGCAGACCTGCTTCAGCCTGACCAGCGTGTCGAGGATGGAGCCACGTCGCGCCATGCCTTCGGCGCCCTCCAGCCGTGTTTCAACGTCGCGCAGCACGGCTTCGTACAGGGTGACCTGCTCGCGGGTGAGGTTGCAGTACTGCTTGGTCTAGCGCTTGTCGGGCAGATCGTCGATGATGGTGGGATCCGTCTTCAGGCGGCGCAGGATGAACGGGCCGGTCGCCTTCTGCAACCGCGCGGTTGCTTCGTCATCCCGCTTGGCCTGGATGGGGGTGAAGTACCGGCGCTTGAACTCCGCCTGGGAGCCAAGCAGGCCGGGGTTCAGGAACTGCATGATGGCCCACAGGTCGCCGACGTGGTTTTCGACCGGCGTGCCCGTGAGGGCGATGCGGTAGTCTGCGGGCAGGGAGGGTGCCGCCTGGGCCTGTCGGGTGACGGGGTTCTTGATGTTTTGCGCCTCATCGACGGTGACGGACCGCCAATCGACGGAAGCCAGCAGTTCCCGGTCCCGCGTCATGTTGCCGTAGCTGGTGATGACGATCTGGTGCTCGGCGGCCTGCTGGGTAAACCTTTCGCCACGCTCGCGGCCAGGTCCGTGGTGCGGCATCACCGTCAGGCTGGGCGTAAACTTCTGCGTTTCGCGCTGCCAGTTGTTGATCACCGAGGTGGGGCAGACCAGCAGATTGGGCTTCTCGTTGCCCTCCTGGTGGTCCCGCAGGATGGCGGCCAGGGTCTGTATGGTCTTGCCGAGGCCCATGTCGTCGGCCAGGCAGGCGCCCAGTCCCCACCAGCGGAGAAAATCGAGCCACGAGTAACCCATCTGCTGGTAGGGGCGGAGTTCGCCGTGGAATGCGGCGGGCGTGTCCAGCAGCCGTATCCGGCTCTTCTGCTGGAGGGACTCCAACAGTTCGCTGAGCCAGCCCGTGGTCGCCAGGGAGACGTTGCCGGCTTCCGCCTGCTGGTCGGCACCCAGGCCGATGCGGACCGCTTCACGCAGGGTGAGCTGGTCGCGGTTGCGCCAGAAGTCGGCGGCGGCTCGGATCTCGTCGGCGTCGATTTCGACCCACCGGCCGCGGAAGCGGACCAGCGGCACCTTCAGGTCAGCCAGTTCGAACAGTTCCTCGGCTTCGATTACCTCGTCGCCCATGGCGACCTGAACGTCGAGGTCGATGAGCGACGCCATTGTCATGTTGGCGCCGCCCTGCATCGACGGGGTGCGGACTTGGGCCCGGATGGTGGGACGGTTCTTCGTGCCCCGGCGGGTCCACCACGAGGGCAGCATCACGCCGAAGCCGGCCTGCTGTAACGCAGCCGCTTGTTGGGTCAGGAACTGGTGAGCCTGTTCAGCATCGAGCGGCGCGCCGGACGGGCTTCGCTTGTTCAGGGTGTCGGAGATGGGCGGGCATACGGATCCGGCTTGGGCCAGGGAGGCGGTCAGGAACTCAGTCGGGTTGAAATCCGGCGACAGCCACTCGTGTGCGTCGTTGACGGGCAGGAGGAGGCTATGGTCGTCGTGGGGCTGGAGCAGGTAGCGCAGGTACCAGTCCTGTTCGCGCAGAGCGGCTGGTGGGTCGTCCTCGTCAGGTTCCGGCGGCTCTTCCAGCCTGAGGCACAGCCGGTAGGGGGAGTTAGCCGCTACGTTGATGGGCCGATGCCATTCCGCCACCTGCCGACGCAGTTGTTGCAGTTGGGCGTTGGCGGCGTGTATCGCGCCGTCCGTCGTCGTTCAGGCGTGAAGCCAGGCGTCGTGCGCCGAGTCGAACTCCCGAGTGCCTTCCTGGGCGTCCTGACGAACGATGTGGTTCACGAGGCTGGAGATGAACTCCTTGAGTACGGCCTGCTGCGGAGTACTTGGCGGCCGGTCCGCCGAGGCGACGGTCATGGCTCGGGCCGACGGCGGCATCGCTCTGGCGAGTTCAGCCAACCGGTGGGCGTCGTCACCGCCGCAGAGCGGCGTCCACACGGCCTTGGTACTGTCGCTGTGTGGGATAACGTTGGGCAGGAACTGCTGCCGAACGGTAAGTCCGGCGGCGAAGAGCATGACGTGTCGCCAGTAGGCCACGTCGGGGCCCAGCGCCGTGCCTGGCGTCAGTACGCGTCCGTTCTGACAACGTTGTAGCAGGTCGATGGCTTGAGTGCTGGAAAGGCTGATCACGGGCACGCGCCAAGGTTTGATGCGGGGTTTGGCCCTCGACCTGGGCGCGGGCCCGGCCAATGCTTCCGACGGCAGTGGGCTGTTGCCTCGGCTGGGCAGCCAGATGGTGGCTTCCATCTCGGCGCCGGTGGGCTCATCGAGCGAGACGCCGACGGCATCCGTCAAATTCCTGACGTCGACGCTACGGGGATGGCGTCCGTCGAGCGCGTGGTCGGACTGCGAGGGTTGCTCGGAGTCCTCTGCCCAGAGGGTCAGTTGTGCGGCCAGTTCTGCGGCGTGGATGATGATCATGGCGGCTTTCTCTCTATCGGTTTTACTACGGAGGACATACCGGTGGAAAGGGCGCGGGAGAACCTTGCGCTTGCGGACCTTCGTGGGCACAATCACCTTGACGCCATTGGGGACTCGCGTTGTCTTACGCTGCCGTTGAACAAGGGAGTACCTTCATCAAACGAGACGAGTACTTAGCGGATCAACACGTTGCTGGGTTCACCGAGTGGGCGAGCCAGCTAGTCACGCGTGATTCGAGGTCGACGCATCGATGAAAAAGCAGCGGAACGAACCGAGGCCTCCAATCGGTGACTGGCGAACCAACCGCGTCGCTCGCGTCGCTGCCCGAGAGGTTGGAGGTTGAATGATGCCTGAACTCCACGAGCTTTCGGTGGCAGAGGCCGCCGCGCAGATTCGCGAAGGAACCCTGTCCCCGGTGGCGTTGGCGGAGTCGCTGCTGGCGCGCATCGACGCGCTGGACGGCGACCTGCAGGCTTGGGTCACTATCGACCGTGATGCAGTGTTGTCGGCGGCGCAGCAACGGGAAGCCGAGGTGCAGCGGGGCGACCGGCTGGGATTGATCCACGGCGTGCCCGTGGGCCTGAAGGACATCTTCTACACCGAAGGCATGCTCACCGCCTGCGGGTCGAAGGTGAATGCCGATTTTGTGCCGGAATTCGACGCGACATCGGTGGCCAAGATCAAGGGTGCGGGCGGGATCATCCTCGGCAAAGCGGTCACCACCGAATTCGCCTCCTCCGACCCGTCGCCGACGCGGAACCCCTGGAACCTGGAGCACACTCCCGGCGGCTCCAGCAGCGGGTCGTCTGCAGCGGTGGCGGCGCGCATGGTTCCGGCGGCGCTGGGCTCGCAGACCGGCGGGTCCACCTGCCGGCCAGCAGCCTACAACGGCATCGTGGGCGTGAAGCCCACCTACGGGCGCATCTCACGGTACGGGGTGGCTCCGGTGAGCTGGTCGCTGGACCACGTGGGCATCCTGACCCGCACGGTGGCCGATGGCGCGCTGATGCTGACGGTGCTGAGCGGCGCGGACGACAATGACCCCGGCACTCTGCGCGAACCGGTGCCCGACTTCGTGGCGCAGATGGCGGAGCATGACCGGCCGCCGCGCATAGGCTTGGTGAGGCAGTACTACCAGGACTACGCCACGCAGGAGATGTGGGCGCACACCGAGTCCGTTGCCAATCAACTGGCGGAGGCGGGAGCCGAGGTCGAGGAGATTCCGCTGCCCGACAGCTTCGCCTTGGCACACAGCTACCATGGTATCGTGTCGGGCGCCGAGTGCGCAACAGTGCACGAGGTCAATCACCGCACCCGCGCCGCCGACTACGGCCCGCGCGTCCGAGCCAGAATGGAGATGGGCATGATCATGCCGACGTCGGCGTACCTGAAGGCCCAGCGGCTGCGGCGGCAGTTCCGCGCCGACTTCAGCGAGATGGTCGGCAAGGTCGACGTGGTGATGACGCCGGCGATGCCGGCTCCGGCTCCGCGAGACCTGAACACCACCGGAGATGCTGCATTCCAGACGCCGTGGTCGGTCTCCGGGTTGCCCACGGTGGTGGTATCGACGGGCCTGAGCGAGTTGGGCATGCCCATGGCGGTGCAGTTCGGCGGGCCGTGGGCCCAGGAAGGCCGGGTGCTGGGCGCGGCGCAGTGGTGCGAGCGGATCGCTGGGTTGAGGGAGGCGCCGCCCAACTATTGACCAGGAAATTTCGCTACTCCGATTCTGTAGTTGTCTTGTAGGTTGGAATCAAATGACAACTATCAGACTGAAGCCGAAGGTGGTCACCCTGGCAATTCTCGCAGCCGCAACGATTGGGGCCGCCGTTTTCGTTGCTCAAGGCTTGCTCGTGCGGGCGGGAGACTTCCAGGACGGCGACTTCCAAGCCGGCCGGATGGCAACCAGCACGTCGGACGCATCGGACTCGGACACCCTGATCGCCAAGGTCGGGGAGTCGTCCATCTCACTGGCGGACCTGAAGGAAGAGAAACTCCATACAACTCACATGCAGAACCTCGCGCAACGGGAACTGGACGGGTCGGTCCCCGAGACGGGGTTGCCGACCAAGCACCTGGAAGCCATGCACGGCGTGGTGACCAAGTGGGGCGTGGAGACCGCCTCTCTGGCCGGGCTGATCATGGACCTCGCGCTGTTCGAGAAGGCGGAGGAACTGGAGCTCACCGCAACGGACGATGAGATTGCAGAGAACCAGAAACGCGCCAAGAAAGCCTACGACAACGGGGAGTACGACGACTACAACAAGGGTTACGTCGAATCCGTTGGGGAGGACGCCTACTGGAAGGATGTCTATCCCCGCAAGGCCAAGCTGTCGCTGTCCATCAGCAAGTTGCGCGCCCATGTCGCGGAAGAGGGCGAGGCAGTGGTTCACCGCGACGCAAAAACCCTGTGGTTGAACTACACCGAGACTGTGATGGCCGAGGCCGACGTTGCGCTGTCGGAGAGCACGCACCATTCGACCACCTTGGACGACGTGCGCGATTACCTTTCCGACGTTCGGGACGCGGGGCGGGAGACCCTGCTGATACCTGCCGAGCACCTGGAGACGGCCCCAGAGGGGACGTGGGTGATCTACGCCATGTCGGAGGACGGCACGGTCGAAAAGACGGAGAGCGACGAAGCGGCCGTTATCTGCTACGACGAGGACGATGACGGGAACGTGACCCGCTGGGTCTGCGACGAGGCCACCGAAGAGGTGACAATTGCCGACCTTGAGGGCGCGGTGCTGTACATGATCGTCGAGCCCGGGGACCCGCTGCCCGTGTTCGAAGAGTAGTTTCTCGACATACGAACCGAGGCAACACAAGGCTCCTGTTCTGCAGGGGCCTTTGACTAATAATCCGTGAAAGGCAATCAGTCTACGCCACGCAATAGGAGACCGCTCAATACGTGAATTCGCCTGCGGTAAACTTCGCCGCGTGCGTGCTGGAGTCCGCCGGCGGCATGGGGAAGGCGGGAAAGGCCGCGTGCTGGTGTTTTCCCCGGAAGGTGAGTTGGAGCACGAGCTGGACATCGGCTGTTCCCCATCCGGACACGGGCGTCGCTTTCGCCGGAGGGTATGCCTTCATCGGATGCGCGGCCTCGGGTTTCTACGGGATGGTCGTGGTCATGGACGCGGCAACCCTGGAGGTGGTGAAGGTTTTCGACGAGGTTTATCCTCCTGGCGAGGACATCTACGAAACGTCCTTCTATATCACCGCCGTGAAGGAAGTCGCGGGCCAGATTCTGGTTATCGGATATGGAGGGCCGCCGAAAGATTATCAGCGTTTGACCAATCATGCCGCGGCATATACCAGGGTGGGGATGATAGACCCCGAGACGCTGACCATACGGGGGTACCTGACGGGTTTGGAACCCGGTCTGCGGGTCCTGAACGTGCTGGAGGTAGACGGCATGGCGTGGCTCTTCAACATATTCAGTCACCTAAGAGAGCGGCCTCCCCGCACCGACGTCTACGTGATGGATCCCCGGTCTGTGGAGATCGTGGACCAGTTCAACCTCGAGCATCCCTTTCCCAAATGGGCTGAATACGGTGATGAGGGCGTCATGTTCATATACCACATCGCCCCGGGCGCCAGGATCAACGGGGTCCGGTACTCGACCGGCATCACCCGACTGGACCTGGAGACTCGCCAAGAGCGGTTCACGGCCACGCCGGAGATGACTAATGCTTACGGGATGGGGGGTCTGCCGCAACAGGCCGTGCCTGGCCCGAGACGGAGGCCCGGACATCGGCGGTTTGTGGTGCATGAACTCCGACGGCACCTTTGAACGGAGCTTGCCCCAGCGGTACGCCGTCGGGGTCCAGTTCAAAGAGGAGAATAACCAAGGCGAACCCGCCTCACGGTGATTCCCCGCTGTGCTTCCCCGCTGTGCGAACCATGCGAGCCTTCCAGAAGTAGAAAGACAAGCGCGGGACTCCCACTCGGTTGGGCATGCCAATTACGAAAATCGTCGCGCTCTATCCTACTTGAACAATCCTACGGGTTGAGAAAAACTGTTGTGCCTTCTGGCGGTGGTCTTCGCGGGCTAGCCTTTGCTCGTGTTGGTCATCCATCAGTTGCTTAATGCCGCCCCTTGCTTCCCGTCGGTGATGGTTCAGTTTTGAAGTACCGGGCTTCGGTGTTGCTTCAGTTCCGTAAACCGCAGCTTGGGGAGCCCACTGCTGTAGGGGCAACATGTAATCCTGATGTTCCCCTGACTCCTTGAGTGTTGGGGTACAGGAACGGTTGGTCTGCGGAGCAACGGCGAATGGGCAGGACCTGAAACCTGCGGAAGCCCATCCCGTGGGTGGCGGCGGGACGGCTGAGGGTGATCCAGGGGATCTCGCGCCAGAAGGTCGACACCAAGCCGGCCGGCGGGGGCCGGTCAGTGAGATCGGTCTGATTGCGAAATCCGTCGGCTTGGCGGCCGATTTGCACCTTGCCTGCTCCCAAATCAGAGTAGCGAATTTTCCTCAACTATTGACACCCGTCGTCCATGAAGTCGTGTACATGGACGAACGTCATAGGGTCAGGGTGCCGGCGGATACGCTCCGCCCCGACATCTCCCCTGAACCTCCAGGTCTCGGGGTGTCGGTCGTGTTGCCGGAGCGGATTGCTGGTGCGGCGGGACGGGCCTTGGCAACCGTCGTGGACATAGCGTGCGTATAGCGCCTGAAACCGAAAACTTCGCGCTGCGCGTCGCTCAAATTGAGTAGTCGCTATGGTAGCGTTATTGATGGTCATTGCGCAGCCAACCACGAGTGAGCCAAATCATGGCTGCCGGTGCGGCGATGGCGACGACGAACGCAGCCAAGAGCCCAACGCCGGTCGTCAGGATTTCGGGGATGAAAAACGTAACTACGGCAATCCAGACGCTGATCAGGCCGACGGTGGACGCACCCGAAAACAGACCGACCAGCAAGCTGTCGGAGCGTCGACGGGACCCACCATCGGTGCGGAAGGTGACACTAACCGGAATCAGGAACAGCAACGCGAGCGCGAGCATTCCGATGACAACCAACATGGCGAGATCCGTAGCCTCCTATCCCATCTGGAAAGCCCGTTGCTGGGCGCCTTTCCCCGGTGGCTTCAGCGCGCTTGGGGTCAGTAATTGTCGATTCGTCCTAAAATTGGGTTTCCTCAGTCAGCCGCATGGAGGACGTCATGAGTGTATTGATCAAGAACGGGCACATCTTCACCGCAGTGGACAACTACGTGGCGGACATCCTGGTGGACGACGGGAAAATCCGCACGATAGGTATTGACTTGTCTGCGGACGACGCCAAGACCATAGACGCGACCGGCAAGTACGTTATTCCCGGCGGCATCGACCCGCATACCCACCTGGACTTTCCTTTCGGAGGTACCGTCTCATCCGACGACTTCAGCACCGGCACCATCGCCGCAGCGGTCGGCGGCACCACCACCATTGTGGACTTCGTGGTGCAACAGCCGGGCCAGTCGCTGACGGAAGCACTGGAAATATGGCACCGGAAAGCCGGAGGCCAAGCCGCGGTCGACTACGGCTTCCACATGATCATCCGTGACCTGCCCGACTCTCGCTTGCCCGAGATGGACGAGATGGTGCGGCAGGGCGTCACCAGCTTCAAGATGTTCATGGCCTACCGCGGCGCGGTGATGGTGGACGACGACACAATCTTCAAAGCCATGGTCAGGGCGGCGGACAACGGAGCGATGATCTGCCTGCACGCCGAGCACGGCCACATGATCGACGTGCTGGTGCAGGAGGCCCTGGCCAAGGGTGACATCGCACCCAGGTTCCACGCCAGCACCCGTCCGCCGATAACCGAGGCCGAAGCCACCCACCGGGCGATCCGCATGGCCGAGGTCGCCGGCGCGCCGGTTTACTTCGTCCACCTCAGTTGCACCGAGGCGTTGGAAGAGGTGCAGGCGGCCCGCTCCCGTCGAAATTACGTCTACGCTGAGACCTGTCCCCACTACCTGACTTTGGACAACAGCATGTACGACCAGGAAGGTTTCGAGGGAGCCAAGTATGTGCTGACGCCGCCCTTGCGTGACAAATGGCACCAGGAAGAGCTGTGGAAGGGATTGCGCCGCAACGACCTCCAAGTGGTCTCCACAGACCACTGCGCTTTCCGGTTCAGCGACCAGAAGACCCTGGGCGCAAATGACTTTTCCAAGATTCCCAACGGCGGGCCCGGTATCGAAAACCGCTTGAGCCTCATTTACACCAACGGCGTCGTATCCGGCCTGATGGACATGAACCGTCTTGTGGAAGTATTCGCCACCACGCCCGCCAAGCTGTTCGGCCTTTTCCCTCGCAAGGGGACCATCGCCGTGGGAAGCGACGCCGACATTGTCGTGTTCGACCCGGATGCCGAGACCGTGATCAGCGCCCAGACCCACCACATGAACATAGACTACAATCTTTACGAGGGCATGACGGTCAAAGGTGTGCCCGAAGCTGTAATCGCCAATGGGCGTGTGCTGGTGGAGGGTGGGGAGTACACCGGCATTTCAGCCGGCGGCCGCTTCCTCAAGCGCAGCCCGCAATAGACGGGGTGAAACCATAGCATTCGAAGGAGGTTGCAATGCCACGGACCATCCGCGCCGGGTTGATTCAGGCCAGCGTCGACGGCCCAGCGCTCCAGGACCTGGGCCGTCTGAAACAGTACATGATCGACAAGCATGTCTCGCTGATCGAGCAGGCGGCGGCGCAGCAGGTGCAGGTCCTGTGCCTCCAGGAGTTGTTCTATGGCCCATACTTTCCCGCCGAGCAGAACGCCCGTTGGTACGCGATGGTGGAAAAGGTACCCGAGGGGCCGACAGTCCGGTTGATGCAGGAGCTCGCCAAAACGCACGGCATGGCGCTGGTCGTTCCCGTCTATGAGGAGGAGATGCCAGGGCTCTACTACAACACGGCGGCCGTGCTGGACCGGGACGGAACCTACCTGGGCAAGTACCGCAAGACCCACATACCCCACCTGGAACCGGGTTTCTGGGAGAAGTTCTACTTCAAGCCCGGCAACACCGGTTACCCGGTCTTCGACACCAGCGTCGGCAAAGTGGGCGTGTACATCTGCTACGACCGCCACTTCCCCGAAGGCGCGAGGGCGCTGGGACTCAACGGGGCAGAGCTGGTGTTCAACCCTTCCGCCACCGTGGCGGGACTGTCCGAGTACCTCTGGGAGTTGGAGCAGCCCGCGCATGCCGTAGCCAACGGGTACTTCGTCGGCGCCATCAACCGGGTGGGCTGGGAACAGCCCTGGGAGATAGGGGAGTTCTACGGCAAGAGCTATTTCTGCGACCCCAGGGGTCAAATCATCGCCCAGGGGTCCCGCGACCGGGATGAAGTCATCGTCGCCGACCTGGACCTGGATGAGATACGCCAAGTCCGCACCACCTGGCAGTTTTACCGGGACCGCCGCCCCGACACCTATGACGAGTTGCTGGAGCCATAGTAGATTTCACCCTGGCTTGGGTTCAGGGATTCAGCCGGCCCCACCGTTGCGCGAAACCTCGGCCGGCAGAAAGAATCCAGCCAGCAGCGCCGTTGCGCTCATCGCCGTGCAAACCAGGAACCCCGGCAGAAGCGACCCGGTGGCGTCTCTCGCCGCGCCCACCAGGATTGGCGCGGCGAACATCGCGATGCCGGATGTGGTAATCATCAACCCGTAGATGACCGCCAGCCCCTGGGGGGTGATGCCGGCCAACCGCAGAGGGAGGGTGAGCAGCATCGGCACGTAGAACCAGGAGCCAAAACCCAGCACCGCCGTGGCGACGTAGATGCCGGTCAAACCCGGCGCCAGATAGGCGCCCAACCCGCCCAGGCCCGCGGCCACGCCGGAGACGACGAACACCCACCGGACCGAGCCGAAACGCAACGGGAGAACGCCGCCGGCCAGCACGGCGAAAACGCCGATGAAGGGCAGCATCCCGGTGACCAAACCCGCCGCCGCCAGCGACATATCCCGATGCTCGTTGTAAAAGGTGGGCAGCCAGCCGGTCAGCGCCGTGTATTGGACCAGCACGCCGGCGTCGGTGAGCACCAGGAGGATTACGGTGCGGGCACGAAGCACGCGCCCGGTCTCTCGCAGGGAGATGCGTGCCGGCCGGGCGTCGGGCAGCGGAGCATCCCGACCCGCCACCAGCCACAGGACGGCGCCGATCAGCCCGCCCGCCCCGAACAGGGACATGGCGGTTTTCCAGTCCGTGAGCTCGGCCAGCGGGGCAGCGGCGGCCACGGCCAGGGCCACTCCCAAGCTGACCGTAGCCGTATTCAGGGAGTTCATCACCAGCACTTCTCTCTGGGAGAACCACGCCATGAGCAAAGGGCCGGTGGAGGTCACAATCAATGCCAGTCCCAGCCCGTAGGCCAGACGCAACGAGAGCATGATGGCAAAGTTCGGAGCGAGGAACGACAGCGCCAGGACTGCCATGGCAATCCAGCCGATCAACTGCGAGCGCTTGACCCCGATGCGGGCCACCAGCATACCGCCGGGAATGCCAAAGGCTGCTGCCAGCAGCATGGGCAGGGAAACCAGCAGGCCGGCCGCGGTGCTGCTGAGTCCATACTCCGCAACGGCCAGCGGCAGCACCGGCGCGATGCCGAAAAGACCGAACCCCAACACCAGGTGCGCCGCCAGCGTCAAGGCGGCCATTACCCAGCGGTACCGGTTCAGTCCATGTGCAGCGGTCGCTTGGTTCATACGGTGCGGGCACTGGAACGCACCGGTTCCAGCCGCGGTTGGCGCCGGGGAATATTACCTCAAATCCATATGCCATCGTCTCGACGCTAAACCAAATCCAAGGTGCAACCCGCATTAGTGTTGGGCAGAATTAGGCGGCAAAGGGACAGTCGTTTTGGACATCTGAGGGGTAGTCGGGTATGACGGAGATGGGCAGGTTGGTGGAGCAGTGCCGCCTGGACCATGCTGAGGTGCTGCGGCGAATGTACCGAGCGCCGACACCCAGAGAGTGGCAGCGATGGCACACGTGGCCGGCAGTGACCTGACCCCCTGTTCAAACCGATGCTCTACCAAAGGGTACGACCAGTTGACGGCGCCCAATGGCCTGTATATATTCCCATTGCCGCAACGAAACTATGGGCGGCACAAATTAACAACTCAATATTGCCCGAAGGTGGCCCGCCCCAGGCGGGCCAAAGAGGGAAGCCGGTGAGAATCCGGCGCGGTCGCGCCACTGTAACTGGTAAGGCCGCTCCTTCCGCACCATTGCGGAGCCACTGGTCCTTTGCGGACTGGGAAGGTCGGAGCGGATGATAAACAGCCAGGAGCCAGGAGACCTGCCTTCGGATGTACCTTGAATACGCTTCGCGGAAGGGCGTAGGTAGCCAAGCCTGATAAAAGCCCGACTGCAGAGGTCGGGCTTTTCTGTTGCGAGGTGAAAAGTAATGGCCACGGCTGAACATCCTTTGGTCCGCAGTCTTCAGGAAGCTGGAGAGCTGGACCCCTACTTCGACATGCCGGTATCCAACGTTGACGAGACCGGATGGAGCCCAGCTACGGCCCTGTTCGGGGCTGGGGATACCAGTCTGCGTGAGCTGGTGATGGGCTATGGGTACGCGAGATGGGGGGCTACCAACAACCATGTTGCGGCGTCGGCCTTCATCATCGCCTACCTCACACGATTTATCTACCCAATGGTCGGCCAGTATGTGCTGAGAAGGAGGGTCCCCAGGGTGACCTTGGAAAACCTTGCATTTCATCGTATTGGTGGCCGTATCGACGCTACCGGACTGAGGCAACCGCGGTTCGCCGTTCTTCCCGATGACCCAGCGGCCGGCCACCCGGACGCCGAAGTCCTGGACAGCGAGACCGACTTGTACGAACGGCTCAAGGACTGGGCCTTCAAGTCCAACGTGGAAATAGTGATTGAGGCCCTGCGTCGCTCCGTCCCCGCCAGCGTCAAGGTCTCCCAAAACGCGGTAGCCGCTTCCTGCAGCCAGGCCCTGCACAGGCTCTATAACCACGTGGAAGAGAAAAGCCTGGTAGTCAGAGATGCCGAGACCTTCTTCGAAGACCCGTCATCCCTGATCTACCGCCAGGTCAGTATGGAAGTCATTGAGCATGAAGGAAAGGCCGGGTTCTTCGCCAGGCGGGCCGGATGTTGCCTGGTCTGGCGTACCAGAGGGAACAACGCGTATTGCTCCAACTGCATCCTCCGGCCCAGGGAAGAACAGACCCGTCATTTCAAAGAGATGCTGGAGAGAGGCCGCTGATGGGAAGCCGATGAGAAACTCATGACTGCCGGTTGGACATGACTGCCGGTTGGATCGGATTTCTCCGCAGTGAAGCGTGACCGGTCCGCGTCGTACACGTTGCTGGATGTCTTCATCCTCCTCGTAGTTGCGCAGTGATGTCCGGCGCTCCCATTGAAATGTCCTTCGGGCCACATGCCCCTCCCCGGTCATCGGCTGGGGAAGCGGAGACGCACAGCCAATCCGGTTCAGCCTACCCGTGGGGTGGCTTGAGTGGGTACCCGTTCGGTGTTCCCTGGTGAGATTCCGGGGCGGAGCCGCCTTGGACAGCTGGGGCGGTGGTCCACCTATGGCGGATCTTCAGGAAAGGTTGACGGTGGTTGCGCTAATATAGTCGACCATTTTTACGCCGGTACGCCATCATCGTCGTGGTCAACTGAGTGACCCCGCAACAGCCGGCCATACGGTCAGGCATGGCATCCAGCGACTGCATGGTGGTCACCGCGGTTTTCCGTTCATCCGCGAACCGCAGGCGCACCTGACGAGTCGAATCGTCGTCCCGCACCACCACCTTCACGCTGGCGCCGGTCAGGTACCGGTAGGGCGACTTCGCCCAGGCGTCTTCCCGATCCTGCTTGCACTGCTGCCGGTAGGCTTCGGTCTCCCTGCCGACCATCGGAACCCGACGCCCCATCGGCGGGCCCAGCCTCTACCTGATCAGCTTCACGTTCACCGTGCCGTTCTCCTGCCAGTCTACGAGGAAGGTTAGGTCGGTTTGCAGCTGGGTCCATCCGTTGACGCCGTTGGCAGACCACTGGACTTGGTAGTCTCTGACGGGCACCCCGTGGATGAATTCCACCTCGGACCAGGTGATGTCCGCCACCGGGGTATGTACCCGGGGGGTGTGCAGAGTCGGAATGCTTTTTCCGATTCCAGCGGTGCCTTGGACTGCGGTGATGGTGGCCGTGTTGTTGTCAGGGTTGTAGTCGTACACCGGCGTGGAGTTCCAGCTGGCGTTGGTTACGGCCTCACAGGCGGCCCGCGTGGTGTGAGGCAGGTCCCCGGGGTTGTCTTTGGAGCCGACGCAGACCTCGTAGGGTTGCGAGTGGGTGATGCTCACGTCGGCGGTGTCGTTGGGAAACGCAGCGAGAGTTAGTGTGGGTAGGGAAGTGCCGGCAGACCGGTAGTATTCTTCGGTGCTGAGCGGGCTGATGTCCCACTGGCCGGATATGGGGTCGTAGGCGCCGTGGCTGATGTCGACTTCGGTGGGAATTCCGGTCGCTGTTGCGCCGGGTGATCGGTTGGGCCCGTTGTTCACGGCGACGATGGTCAGCGCGTGTTCGTCGGTTGCGACGTAAGGACTGGTTCCGCCGTCTTCCACGGTCAGGTCCGTCACGGGCCGGACGTGGAAGGTGTAGGTCTCTGAGGCGCAGAATGTTTGGTTGACGTCGTTGGTGTCGGGGTTGCAGTTTTCGGAACCGTGCCGGGTTGAGCGATTAGCGTACGCGTGCCATGTAAACCTGTAAGTGCCAAGTTTCTCAAACTCCAGGAAGCAATTTAACCTGGTAGTTGGGGTGGAAGGGCTGGTGGACGCGGTTCTCAAATCTTGGTAGTTCGGGCTCTCGGCTTACCTGATCTCATTCCCGCTGCCGGCGCTGCGCACGAACACCTTTCCTGGGGGAGGAGTGTTACCGTGTTCATCCCGGGCTGCTATCCCAAAGGTAAGACCTGCCCAGCCAGTTGTTCCGATATATGGAGTTCTTGAGTAATAGAGTTCTACGCCGGAATCTACCCCGCCCGTGTAGTTGCTGCTTGGATCGACCGCGGGCTGCCACGAAACGATGTTACCGTCGTTGACGCTTTGTAAAAGATTGGAGGGGTTGGTATGGCCATCGTATGTCCTAGATGTTAAAGGATCGATCCGGAATACCGCAGAGTTGGAGCTCAGTGGAGTGCTATGCGAAGTAGTCGCAGCGCGGACTTTGATGTCATCGGTGTTGTCGCATGGAGGGTCGCTGATGCCGACGCAAGGATAAATGGTGAAGGCGTCGACTTGGCCCGTCGAGAACGGTTCCACAGGCTCTCGCAGGCAAAGCGTCTGCTCGTTGTCCTTCACATCGTCGTTGAAGGGACCGGCGCCTGGTGGTGGGGTCCCGCTTATGGTCGCCGTAAGGCACTGTTGGTTCACCACCGCGGTGCTGGCCACCCGGACGGGAATAGTCGCGTATTGGAGTTCGATCATCCTGTCATCGTAGTTCCGCGTCCCAATGGTGATCACGCCTTCTTTGTAGGTTGGCTGAGGTCCGGTGGATGCGCTATGCGTGTAACTGATCTCGCGTGGGGGTTCGGCGGTTGAATCCACGTCGACGGTCAGGCCGTCAGTGAGTTCAACGGCGATCTGGATGTCGATGTTGACGGGCATCCGCGCGGCGATGCTGAAGTTCACCAGGTCGCCGGGAGAGGGGTTCGCTTCGTCCACGGACACGCTTTTGATTGAGTAACGGCCCTTCGTTTGCAGCGAGCGTCCGGACTGGCTGGTGACGTCGAACCAGATGCGGTCTGTATTATTCTCCTTGTGGAGGTCGCGTTCAAAGGATGACGTGGCTACCTCGGCGAAGAATTGGTGTGGGTAAAGTCTCTTGTCAAAAGGATCGCGGTCGGTTGGTGAAGCGTCAAAGGAATACATGGGCAACGGTTTTATGATTTCACGCTGCAGGCCTGTCAGGGCGGGTATGCGCCATCGGTAGGAATACCCGTTGTTCTCGATAGATGTGATCCCGACGGGTACCTCCGGAAGCGGTGTGCGGAAATATGTTGCGTTCTCGGGGGACACGATGTGTACTACGACTGCCTGACGTGCCGTCTATTCGGAAGCCGCCGGATTCGCGCGCAGGTCAGGATGAGTGCGCGTGACGTGGTGCCGGTCCGCCACCGGACGGATGCCCATGTGTCAATGGCGTCGGCAAAACGTACCACTGTGGCGGCGGAATGTTGTACCACTGGGAGAGTGAGCGACGAGCGCATGTGGGCTTGGGTGGTGCGGTGGGAGACCGAACGATACCAACGCCGGGGTTGGTCTAGACGCCGACCGGTGCTTCCAGAGAGGGCGACGAGGCTGCGCTCTGTCGGTTGCCTTTGAGGCGGTAGCTGTCGCCGTTCATCTCGATGATGTGGACGTGGTGGGTGAGGCGATCCAGCAGGGCACCGGTGAGCCGTTCCGAGCCGAAGACTTCGGTCCACTCGTCGAAGGGCAGGTTGGTGGTAACGAGGATGGAGCCTCTTTCGTAGCGCTGGCTGAAGACCTCGAAGAGGAGTTCCGCTCCGGTGGTGGACAGGGGAACGAAGCCCAACTCGTCGATGATGAGCAGCCTGAGGCGGGCCAGTTGGCGCTGCAGGTTGAGCAGCCGTCTTTCGTCTCTGGCCTCCATGAGTTCGTGGACCAGTGCCGCTGCTGTGGTGAAGCCCACGGACATGCCCTTCTGGCAGGCGGCCAGACCCAAGCCCAGGCCGACGTGGGTCTTCCCGGTGTCGCTGTTGCCGATGGCGATGACGTTTTCACGACGTTCGATGTACTCGCACCGGGCCAGCTGCGTGACCAGGGGCTTGTTCACCGAGGGGATGGTCAGGAAGTCGAAGGTGCCCAGGCTCTTGACTGCGGGGAAGCGGGCGGCCCTGATCCTACGTTGGACCATGCGCTGGTGGCGATCGATGAGTCCCAGCTCGGCGAGACGGAGCAGGTAGTCGGGATGGTCAGTGCCTTCGGCAGCGCACTGGGCAGCCAGCTTGCGGTACTCCCTGAGGAAAGTGGGCAGTTTCAGCTCCTTGAGGTGGTGCTCAAGGAGCAGCGTGGACTGGTTGCTCATGCCGCCCTCCCCGACAAAAGGGTCATGTAGTCCTGGGCGCGAGTGGTCTTCACGCTGACCCGAGGCGGGTAGGGATAGAGGTCCAGATCGAGGCGGGGCGGCCGGCCATCAATGCGACACAGCAGCAGGTGCTTCACGGCATCGAAACTGATTGCTCCCAATCTCAGGGCGTCTTTGACGGCGTGGTGGACCTCCTGATTAGAGAAGTGCTCAAGGAGGCGCAGCACCTGCACGAATTCGCGCTTGCCGACCTTGCCCATCCGACCCTCCAACAGGCGGCGCCGAGTAGGCCAGCATCTTGCGCACCATGTCCCGGTGCAGACCGAACACTCGAGCGGCTTCCCGAACGCTCATCCCCTCCGCCAGGCAGGCCCGTCGAACACGCGCATACAGCTCCACTTTGTACATCCATTTCACCCTCCATAGGCTGGTGATCAACCCTACGGATGACGGCGGACGGTACGGTTTTCCTCCGCCACAAGCCGACGAGAGAACCGCCCACGTGGTCCACTTTATCGCTGCCTTTTACAAGGCGTCCGCTGGACGGTACCCAGGTTTACGAGGGCATGGGCCTGTGCGGGATGGTGAGTTCGCGCGCCACGACGTTCACGGCGGTGACGTCGGTTCGTGCAGAGGTGGTGGTGCGTGGCGTGGAGCCTGAGCTTGCGACGGTGGTTCGAAACCGGCTATTTTCCATCGCCCACAACGCGTTGACCAACGCGTTCAGGCACTCGCGTGCTGAGATGGTTGAGGTCGCGTTGGACTTTGGCGCCGATTCTGTTCGGTTATCGGTGTCTGACGATGGTGCGGGTCTTCCCGAAGACTACGCCCGCCGGGGCTACGGCTTTGCCGGAATGCGAGTGGACGCGGGGGCGGTTGGGGGTACTCTCGTCGTGGAACGGAGCGGCGTGTATGGCGGCGCGACTGTCACGTGCACGGTTTCACGGGCGGCAGGTTAGGCGCGATGAATGCGTCGGAGAGACCGGTCAGGGTGATGTTGGTGGACGATCATCCGATCGTTACGATGGGTCTGAGGATGTTGCTGGGGAGCGCAACGGACATGGAAATAGTGGGGGTGGCTGTGGACGGGTTGGATGCGGTGGAAAAGTCGGAACTTCTGAAGCTTGACGTCATCGTGATGGATGTGATGATGCCCCGGCTGGACGGCATCGAGGCGTGCCGGACCATCATGGAAAATCTGCCCGAAACTCGGGTGCTGATGCTGACGGCCTCGAACGAGAAGGACGCTGTGATCGAGGCGGTCGCGGCGGGTGCAACGGGCTACTTGCAGAAGTATTCGGGTACAGAGGACGTGGGGGAGGCCATCCGGGCCGTCGCCGGGGGCGGTTTGAGAATAACGGACGAGGCTATGAAAAGGACCCTGGCGTTGGTCAGGGATGGACTTTGGGAACAGGTGCGTCGCGGGTCCGGTGTCTTGACGCCGCGGGAGCGGGAACTGCTGGCCCTTTTCGCCAAAGGCGAGCCGTACGTCCGCATCGCGGACGTAAAGGGAATCAGCCCGATTACGGTGAGAAATACCATCGCGCGCTTACAGGACAAGCTGGCCTTGGACAACAAGCAGGAGCTCGTCGTCTGGGCGGTGCGGAACGGGTTGGTGGACGCATTGGAAGAGGACGGCGGCTTGCATGCGGAACTGCAGCAGGGATGAACCGGATGCGTTGGCGTCAAGGTGGGCTTGCCCTGGGACGGCGCTGGTCGTTGGATGGCCCATTGAGGGTTGAGGCCGAGTATGTCGGCTACGGTGCAGGGGCGTCGGGTTGGCGTGAGTTTTCAGTGTTGGAGTTCCTCGTTCTCGACTTGCCTGTGGCGCGGCGGATTCCCCGATGGGGGATCCGACGATCTTGGTCATGATGTCGGATGTCTGCATCACGGAGCCGACGAGGTCCGTTGCGATCTCTCGAGATGTGTGGCGTATGGTGTCTTCATACACGCCTAGGAGTCGGGAGCGGTTTCACCAACCTGACGAGCCATCGGGAGGAAGCCAAGCGGCGCTATCGGACCGTCGTTCCGGTGCGTACGGCAGAAACTGACCGGGAACGGCCACACTGATTTCCTCTACCCTCCAAGTAATCCCCATCTCGGCCTCAGTTTAGCGTTCCTATCTGAGGAGAATGGCCGTTTGTCTGTCTGCCTGCGGACCGCAGTTTGGAGATGGGCAATGGCCAGTTTTGATCGGAGTGTCTAATGCCTGGTTAGGCGCCTGCTGTCGGTGGCGGTCTGGCCTCATGCCGACGCTGACTGTGCGGGTAATGGTCTTGACGCCGGGCGAATTCACCGGAACGCGAGGATTGTCAGGAATGGCAGCCCAAAGAAAACCGCCGCCACGTAGATGAGCGGGACCAGGCGGCTGCGCATCGTTGCGTCGGCCATCTTTCCCGCCAGGTAGATGGGCATGTGGCGAACCCGAGAGATGGGCCACAGCAGGACGATGCCGCAGACGTTGAACAGCAGGTGCGCCAGAGAGACCGTCACGGCGGCGACGTTACCGGTGGAAAGCGCCGCCAGGTTCGCGGTGAAGGTCGTGCCCACGTTCGCGCCCAGCGTGTAGGGAAACACCTGACGCAGGGTCAATATCTCGATGGCGACCATTGGCACCACCAGGGACGTGGAGATCGAGCTGCTCTGCACCGCCATGGTGACCGCCACGCCGACCAGCATGGAGCGCCACGCGTTGCGGAACAACCGCTCGTCGAGAGCGGCCTCAACCCGACGGAGGGCCAGGCTTCTCAGCAGACGCACGATGGAGAACAGCGCTGCTACCGTGAGCGCCGCGGCTATCAGGAGGAGCAGCAATCCATGATTGCCCACCCCTGATGCCAGGGCTGCCACCGTCGGCCCGGTTGCCGCCTTGACCGGGTTTCCCAGCTGCAACCCGCCCAGTCCCGCGAAGGCCGTGGCCAGGAACACGGAAGCGTGAGACAGGAAACCGGTCGCCCACTCCACCGGAAACAATACGGCGACGGCCATCAGGTTGAAGAAGTCGTGCACGGTCGCCGCGGCGAAGGCACGGCGGAACTCGGCTCCCTGGGCGACGTGACCCACTGAAACAATGGTGTTGGTGACCGTGGTGCCGACGTTGGCGCCCATGATCATGAACACGGCCGCCCGGGTGGAGATGGTGCCCCCGGCCACCATGCCGACGATCACCGATGAGGTTGTGGATGAACTCTGCACCAGCGAGGTCGCCAGGATCCCGATGAACAGGGCCGCCACCGGTGACTGGGTCGCGGTGAGTACCGCTTCGGAGAACTCCCCGCCGAAGAGTTTGAACGAGTGGCCGATCCCGGCGATGCCCACCAGGAACAGGTACAGGCATATCAGAATGGCCAGGACTTTGATCACGGCGCCGAGGCGGGAGATTCCATCGTGCTCAATCATGAGTCAGCTTCGAAATAGCCCCTTGCAGCGGGACCTGTCCCACGCGATGCGGGGTCCGCACCTTCTGTGCGGCGGTGAGCTTTGAAAATTCCAGCGGTTCGGAGACTTTGTGCCCGATGCTGCGCGGTCAGTCGGACATCTAAAACACCAGGTGCTTGCGGCGCTTTGGGTAGCTCCTTCGGTGCCGCTCAAGTTGAATCAGTCGTGAAAATGGCATGCTCACACGTACCCGTCTGGTTTTCGCATGGAGCTTAGCGACCTGGCGATCTCGTTGGCTGAAACACGGCCCCTAACCAACGAAGAGATTGCCGCGCTTCGTCGGCAATCACAGTTTGACAGAACGCGAGTACACGTGCGAGGCGACCGGCTCTGGACGGCCACGCCCCAGCGGAGTATCTTTCGGCTTGGTATCCCCACCCCCGCTGAGGTTTCTGCAACATGACCAGGAGCCGCGCCGGCGAGCGGTTGCCCAGTTCGGCGAGCACCGCGCCGTGGATCTGGAATTGTACCTACAAGCCGCGACCGAGCAGATATCCGACGTTGCTAATGCCGAGGCCCGCACCGAACCCGTAGCTATTGAACCAGGAGTAGCCGGAGCGCTACCACAGCGTCGCGGCAGCCAACGGCGAACCAATCGCGGTACCAGCGCCGCCGCCCACGAGGTTGAATGATGCCTGAACTCCACGAGCTTTCGGTGGCAGAGGCCGCCGCGCAGATTCGCGAAGGAACCCTGTCCCCGGTGGCGTTGGCGGAGTCGCTGCTGGCGCGCATCGACGCGCTGGACGGCGACCTGCAGGCTTGGGTCACCATCGACCGTGATGCAGTGTTGTCGGCGGCGCAGCAACGCGAAGCCGAGGTGCAGCGGGGTGATCCGCTGGGTCTGATCCACGGCGTGCCGGTGGGCCTGAAGGACATCTTCTACACCGAAGGCATGCTCACCGCCTGCGGGTCGAAGGTGAACGCCGATTTTGTGCCGGAATTCGACGCGACATCGGTGGCCAAGATCAAGGGTGCGGGCGGGATCATCCTCGGCAAGGCAGTCACCACCGAATTCGCCTCCTCCGATCCCTCGCCGACGCGGAACCCCTGGAACCTGGAGCACACTCCGGGTGGCTCCAGTAGCGGGTCGTCCGCGGCGGTGGCGGCGCGCATGGTTCCGGCGGCGCTGGGCTCGCAGACCGGCGGGTCCACCTGCCGGCCGGCGGCGTACAACGGCATCGTCGGCGTGAAGCCCACCTACGGGCGCATCTCACGGTACGGGGTGGCCCCGTTAAGCTGGTCGCTGGACCACGTGGGTATCCTGACCCGCACGGTGGCCGACGCCGCGCTGATGCTGACCGTGCTGAGCGGTGCGGACGACAATGACCCCGGCACTCTGCGCGAGCCCGTGCCCGACTTCGTGGCGCAGATGGCGGAGCATGACCGGCCGCCGCGCATCGGGCTGGTGCGGCAGTACTACCAGGACTACGCCACGCCGGAGATGTGGGCGCACACCGAGGCCGTGGCCAATCAACTGGCGGAGGCTGGGGCGGATGTCGAGGAGATTCCGCTGCCCGACAGCTTCGCCGTGGTGCACAAGTTCCAGCGCATTGTTTCGAACGTGGAGTGCGCGGCAATCCACCAGGGCAATCACCGCGCTCGCGCCGCTGACTACGGCCCGCGCATTCGCGCCGGCATGGAGATGGGCATGATCATGCCTACGTCGGCGTACCTGAAAGCCCAGCGGCTGCGACGTCAGTTCCGCACCGACTTCAGCGAGATGGTTGCCAAGGTCGACGTGGTGATGACGCCGGCGATGCCGGCTCCGGCTCCCCGGGACCTGAACACCACGGGCGATGCGGCTTTCCAGGTGCCGTGGTCGGCCTCCGGTCTGCCCACGGTGGTGGTTTCGACGGGCCTGAGCGAGCTGGGGATGCCCATGGCGGTGCAGTTTGGCGGCCCGTGGGCGCAGGAGGGCAGGGTCCTGGGCGCGGCGCAGTGGTGTGAGCGCATTGCCGGGTTGAACCAGGCGCCGCCGATCGGTTGACAACGAAACGTAACCTATCAAATGAAGTGCTGCTTTGCCCAACCCTCCTCGAACATGGCGTTACAAACGGTGGCCAATTAGGCGGCGTATGCGGCGTTTTGCAGCAGGAGCGCCGCGAGGGCCGTACTGATGGCGGTCGCGGAGATAGTGAAAGCGCTCTGACTCAACAGCATGGTGGCGAAGAACTTTGCGCGCTGCGCCTGCACCTGTTTCACCACGCCAGCGGCGGCGTTCCCCTCATCGTCCAGAAACTGGATGCGTATCTAGTTGACCGCGACCAGCGCCGCCTCAGCGCTGGTGAAGAACGCCACCCCCAAGACAACTCACAACGAGCAATGAAAGCTGCCGGCCCAAAGAATTGGTCAACTTTCCGGCCAATTTCCCGGCCTGCAACCAAACGACCATGCAGGATAGACCATCCTCCGCAATGTCTTACATTGGGGCGTGATCCCTCCTGGTGAGAACGCGGGCAATTCTGCGGCTACAGCGGCAACCACCCGATTTTGATTGTTCGAAAATGATCGCATTGGCGGCAGCTCACCGTACATGCCTCGATCCACCCACGCAGGGCAATCGCATCTGCATATGATTGTTTAAAAATGCGCTAACGTCCGGGGGCCAGTTGACGGTCGTGGAGGAAGGAGGGCCTGGCACAATGACCGAAGGCAACTATTTTCGATCAGTTCGCTGAGTGGGACGATTCGCGAGCGGAACGCACCCGACGTCACAAATCGGCCCACATTTCGGCCATGATCATCGGCGCCACAATCTGCGGAGCCGGTTCTTGGATCCACATAGGAATGTCCCGCAGGAGCAAGCTGGCCTGGTTTCAGAGCTTCCTGGAACTGCTCCACGGCATTCCATCCGATGACACCTTCGGGGATGTCTTCGTTAGCCTCGACCCAGTGCGGTTGCAGAACTGCTTCGTATCCTGGAATCACGCGATCGCCGAGTTGTTGCCTGCCGCGGTGGTTGCCATTGACGGTAAGACCGCCCGACTATCCCAAAACCGGGCTGGCAAGAAGAGCGCCATCCACATGGTCGGTGCTTGGGCCACCCAGCAGACCATGACCTTGGGCACGGTCAAGACTGACGAGAAATCCAATGAGGTCACCGCCATTCCCTCCACCTTTGGCGGACTGGAGCTGCCGGACCTGCAGGGCTGTATCGTCACCATCGATGTCATGGGCTGCCAGCGGGAGATCGCCCAACAGACCAAGAGGGTGGCGCCGATTGCGCGCTGGCGGTGAAGGAGAACCGGGGCCACTGCATGAGGGCATTCGAGACCTGTTCGAATCGGCCGAGGCATTGGGCTTTGACGGCGTGCCCGGCGTCCACACTGACACGGTGGACAAAGGGCACGGACGGGTGAAACGGCGGGAACGCTGGGACGTCACCGATCGGGATCTCCTGGACTGTCCGGACCTACAGGCGCAATGGCCGCAACCGAAAACCGCCGTCACGGTGGTGGGCCATCGGCATACTGCTGAAGGTGACGCCACCCAGCCCCGCTACTACATCGGCAGCCTGGCCGGCTCAGCGGAACTACTCCCGGCCGTGGTCAGAAGCCACTGGAGCATCGCAAACTCGTTGCATTGGATCCTGGATGTGACCTTTCGAGAAGACCAGTGCCAAGTGCGCACGGACAATGGCCCACAGAACATCAACACGCTGCGGCAGATCGGACGCAACCTGCTGAAAAACGAGAAAACCCTGAAAGCGGGCATCAAGGGCAAACGCCTCAACTCCGCATGGAATGAGGACTATGTGCTCAAAGCTCCCCTCGGGTAAGACGTAATCGCCCTGGTCGACCCGTGGGTTGACCGATTCAGATGCGTGCCCGTACAAAACGCTGCCTCAAGTTTTTTGTTTGAGGCTATAACCAAAATCAAATTCATAGACTTTTCGGATGTATCGCGGTATATCGTTCCGCGCCGCGCCCGTCTCCACAGTTTGCGGTTCCGGCGACTTGGCGGGCGACTCGGCTGCAAGTTTTCCTCGTGATTTGGTTCGGAATACGGGTGCGCCGGAACTGCGAACCGAGCCGTGCCAGTTGAGTGCAGCGCCCCGCGATTCGGGCGCAGGCCTGACGTTGGCGTGGGTGGGGAATCATCCCGTGAACAAGCGCCGCGATCATCGCGTAACGGGAACCGCATACCCTTGAACGCGAAACCGGTACCGGATTCGGGAATCGTGGCGCCCGAGCGCAGCTACGCGGGGAGGTTTGCAAAGGGCGAGTCGCTTTCGCCCTCGCCGGCGTGTTGTCGGCGACGTTGCTGTCGGTGATGAGCCAGACGAGTATCTCCACGGCCATGCCCGCATAGTCGCTGACCTCGGCGGGTTTGACCGGTACGCGTGGGCCGCGACCGCCTACCTGGCCGCGGCGGCGGTAGCGGCAGCGATATCCGGGAGACTGAGCGATATCTACGGCCGCAGGACATTTTTCATCCTTGGGTTGGCCGTCTCCATCATGGGCGCTACGCTGGCCGGGTTAAGTCCCTCCATGACGCAGTTGATTTTCGCTCGCAGCGTGCAGGGCATTGGCGGCGGGATATTGATGGCCAACTGCGTCGCGTCGGTAGCGGATCTGTTTCCCCGGTCTCGACTTTGTACAATTAGGCGGCGTAAGCGAGGGTCTCGATCATCCTGCGGTATATCCCGCGTGGGAGTTTTATCAGTTCAGGGCTGGGCTCGGACGTGGCAAAAGTCTCCTGCTGTGCCCAGATGTGTCGTCTGACCAAGGCAATGGCGTCGGCGAAAGTGGGGTTGGTTTTGACATACCATGCCGTGGTTCGCGGCGTGATGCCGCCCTGTTGTTCAATCAAGACATCCGCGGCCATGGTCACCAGGCTGAACAAGCCAAAAAGTGCGGGGGTGGTTCTGGCGATGGCCCGCTCGGACCACTGGCGTCGGGTTTCCATGCCCAGGTGGTCCCGCAGTTCCTCGAAGGTCACCTCGACCTGCCAGCGCAGCATGTACCACTGCACGATCTGTAGCGGGTCGGCGTCGATGTCGGTGCATAGCAAAGCCTGGGGCACCAGGGATTCCTCCAGGTGTCGGACCACGACCCAGCGGATCTGGACCGACGGGAAGCCGCCGCGGTACCACAGCGCCCGGCTGGTGGTGTGGCTCACGGGACTGTCAGGGGCCGGCAAGACGACCCTGGCGAATTCGCTGGCCCGGCGGCTTCATGACGATGGTTGCTTTGTCTACGTGCTCGACGGCGACAACCTGAGGCACGGGTTGAACCGTGATCTGGGCTTCCGTGAGGCGGACCGTCGCGAAAACGTACGGCGCACGGCGGAAGTGGCAAAGTTGATGTACGACGCCGGCCTGGTCACCCTGGCTGCGTGCATTTCGCCCTTCGAATCAGACCGGGATTTCGCCCGCAGCCTCATTCCGCCGGGCAAATTCATCGAGGTCTTTGTGGCCACCCCGCTGGAGGTGTGCGAGGACCGGGACGCCAAGGGTTTTTATCGGAGGGCAAGAGCCGGCCAGATCTGCGCTTTCACCGGCATCGGCTCACCATTCGAGCGACCCAATCATGCCGAACTGACGGTAGATACCAGCCGTCGCTCGCCTTCCGAGTGCGCGGACATGGTCATGGAGTATTTGAACGGACGCCGCCTGCTGTCAGGGGATTGCGCAGGATGATCTCGACCGAAATCGGGGACACGCGATCATTGCCCAATCCGTGTACCGATTTTTCGGATGGCGGCGAATCAAGCCGGACCGTGGCGAACACAAAAACGACGTTTCCTACTCAATCCAAGCAAGAAACGCCGTTCTCAAGGGGTTGTTTCACGGGGAAGGTGGTGAGCCTACAGGTAACGTTTTGCGAACATTCCGGCGGGAGGTCTCACTGAGCGGTAGAAGCTAAAGTGCCAGGCTACTCTGACCTGCCCCCACGCGGCCACCTGGAGCATCTGGTTTCCAGGGTGAGCTCCGACATCGCCCGCTTGAGTCGGCTGTCCTCGGCCTCCAATCGCATCAGCCGTCGGGACTGGTCCAACCGTAGACCGCCGTACTCGGCACGCCAGCGGTAGAAAGTAGGCCCCGACACCGCGATGCGGCGAGCAGCTTCCACAACAGTGCTGCCCGCGGCGATGATCACCTCGGCCTCCCTGACTTTGTTGATGATTTCCTCAGCCTTGATCCTTTCGATTGCCGGCGTCGACAACTGGTTCGCCAGTTGAGCGACGCCGAACGATCGTGAAAATCCGATATGGCTGCCTTCGGACGTCAGTTCCGCGACCGGAAAAACCTGAATTGGGCAAGCAACGTCTCCTGATGTTGATCCCCCTGGCGCTATTTGGCGGGGGTACGTGGTCGTTTTGGTTATTCACGGTGCATGCCGCTGCTTTGCACGAAGCGCCTTCGCGCTTGACGTTGCGACAGTGCGCCCGTTCCTGGTCCGATAGATATGAAACAGGTTGCCCCATGGGCGATGTCCCGTCCCGGATCACGGAGCGAATGGATTGTCGAAAACCATACCGTGGATGATGATTTTCTTCTCTCTCAACTCCCCGTTGCCGGCGCGAGGGACGAAGTGGTAGTGATCTACTTCGGACGTCTTCGTCCGATAGGTCACTTCAGTGGGCACGTTGTTCGGGTCAGCGGCATCGCCGCTCCAACGGTAGAAGGTCTCCTGGGCGGTGGTCACACCTGTTGCGTCCAGCGACCAACCCAGCCACGCCTGGACCACAGGTCGTTGATGGGAGGGGCGTTTCGCTTTATTCGGGTAGCTCATCGAAACCGTTGGCCCCGTCGATCAGCACGGTTCCCCCTCCTGCGCTTCCACCGTGGGCCCGGAAGTGATAGAGGTCCATTTCCAATTTGAGCCTACGGTAGGTGACCGCTGTGGGTTCGTTGTTGGGGTCGGTTTCGTCGCCGCTCCAGCGATGGAAACTCTGGTCTGACATCCAACGTCCCGGGGCTTCAAGGTTGGCACTGAGTTCGGTGTGGTCGACACCCAACGCCACCACGCGCATCCGAGTGGGATTTCCGCTCATGTCCTGATAGTAGTTGGATTTCAGGGGGCCCTGGCAATGCCAGCGGTTGTCAGCGAACTGGCAGCTTTCGTAAACGTCAGCCAGATCATCATAGATCACCTCTGTATTGCCGACGTAGTATTTCATGTACACGAACTCGTTGATGAAGATGGTGTAACCCGTAACATCAGGGTGAGCGGCGTTCCATTCGCTCCAGTTGATGATGTAGCGTCCGTCCAGTTCAACTCGGAACGACGCGAAGCTGTCCCTGCCGCAATTGGCAACGGAGCCGGCGAGCATGTCGCGGAGGCAACGGTCATAGAAGTTTGGTTCAGGAGTTGACTTGTTTTGTTGAGCCTCTCCATTGCCGCTGCCTGTCACCTTTTCGAGGCTCACGGCATTTGCGCTCTTGCCCGACCCCTCGGCATCGGCGTAGCTCGCCGTGGCGCGCAGCAGTGCGCCTTCATCCTCCGCAACCGGCGTGTAGGTGTCGGCGGTTTCGCCAGCCAGGTCAGTCCAGGTGTTGCCCGAGTCGTGTGACTTGGCCCATTGCCAGGTGATGGAGGTTTCCCCGCCGTCCGGGTCCTTGAGCGTGGCTGTGATGGCTTCGTCGAACTGAGGCCGCGATGTTGACAAACTCACCTTGCCCAGCTCATCGGCGTTGATCAAGCTGACCGTCACGGTGATGGTGTCGTCTATTGTCGTATCGGAATTGTGGCCTGAGTCCAGGCCGTCCGTCACCTGCACAACCACGGACAAAGACGACCCGGTCTCGAAATCCAGCAACGCGCCGGCCGCGACCTCCAGGTCTCCGGTGGCTGGGTCAACGGTGAATTTGGCGGAGTCGTTGCCAGTGGCCAGCGAGTAGGTCAACGCATCGCCGTCGGCATCCGACGCGACCACAGCGGCGCCCAACCGCGTGCCGGTGACTCCAGCTTCGCTTACGGACCTGGTGGTCGTCGACCCTTCGTCGAATTCAGGAGGCCGATTCGCCGGCCGCTGCGGGACCGCGTTGGGCGATGTCCCGTGAACGGTTTTGCCTGTGCCGTGTTTGTCGTCGTAGGTTGCCTGAGCGCGCAGGAACTTCCCGTGATCGGCAAACACGGGTGTGTAATCCGCGGTGGTGGCGCCGTCAACGTCCACCCAGTTGGCGGCATCAGCCGTGTCGGCGGTCTGCCACTGCCATGAGAGGTTGCTGATCGGGAGGTCCTCGTCGTCCAGGTCCGCGGCAAACTCCGTGCCCACCTGTGGGTGGTCGCTGTCGAACTCGATCTCGCCCGGTTCGTCCACGTCGATGATGTTGATCGTAACGTCGATAAAGGCATCCCACAGGACGTCGTCTTCGCCGTCGGCGTCCTTGCTGTCGCGGACCCGCACGTTGACGGTGTAGGAGGACCGACGCTCGTAATTCAAAAAAGCCTGCACCTTGAGGAAAATCTGGCCCGTATTGAAATCTATGCCGAATCGATTGGCGTGCTCGCCGATCAGGCGATAGGCCAAGGTGTCGTCCATGTCCGGGTCGGTGGCGGTAATCGGCTCGCCGACGAAATCGCCGTCCGTCCCGTCCTCGCCGACTGACCGTGTGGCCGTCGTGCCCTCCGTGAAGGACGGCGACTGGTTGGTGGGGGTGTCGGCCAATACCGCGTTGCTCGCCGTGCCCACCGCCGTCTTGTCCGTTCCTTCGCCGTCGTCATAGGACGCCCGAGCCCTGATGAACTTCCCGGCATCACCCGAGGCCGGCGTGTAACTGCTCGCCGTGGCTCCGCTGATATCGGTCCACGTTGTGGCATCGGCGGTATCCGCCCTCTGCCATTGCCAGGCGAGGTCGGAGATGGAGCCGTCAGGATCGGTGAGGGATGCGGACAGCGAGACATTGACCTCGGGGTTGTTGGATCCCAGCGTGACGGTTCCGGCTTCATCGACGTTGGTCACCTCGATGGTGATGGAGATATCGTCGTCCCAACCGGTGTCTTCGCCGCCGTTGTCGTCCTTGTTGTCCCTCACCCGGACGGTCAGGTCGTAAGAAGTCGTGCCTTCGTAATCGAGGGTCTCGCCCGCTTTCAGCTTGATCTGCCCGTCGGTCACCTGGAAAGGATGCGTCGGCGAGGCGTCTATCCCGTATATCAGGGTATCGCCATCCGGATCGGTAACGTCCAGATCGGCGATCACATCGGTCTCCGAGGCGTTTTCAGCAACCATGAACGATTCGACGTTGGGGATGACGAATTCCGGGTCGGCGTTATGGAGCACGTCCACGTATATCGTCGCGTAGTCGTCGGCGTTTTGATTGGTCCTGTTTATCTGACTCTTGCCGTCGTGGACTGTGGCTTCAAACGAAAGGCTTTCGCCCCCCGTGAATGTCGCGCCAACGCCGCTGCGGATGCGGAGATTTTGGTCGATGTAAAATCGACTGGAGTCCGCGCCCCGGAGTCGATAGGTCAGCGAATCGCCGTCCGCGTCAGTGGCCTCGGGCAGTGCGCCAACCAGGCCGGTCACGGGCAGGCTGTGATGTATTTCGAACCGGACCGAATCGGCGGTGAACGAAGGCTCGGTGTTGAGCTTCAGGTAGGCGTACAGTTTTTCGTCCCGGGTGTCCAGGATCCACACGCGTTGGCGGTGGCCGGTCATGCCCCCGCTGAAGCGGTCATTTTGCGGGGCCGGACGGAATTCCTGGGACCGTTGACGGACACCGTCGTCCAGGCTGTAGGCGTAGGCGTTCTTGCGGGTCCTGTCGAATACCCAGATGTGCACGCCGTCGGACCAGATGTTGCCCGGATTGTCATTGCCGGAATCCAGGGTAATGTCCCGGGTTTCGTGGCGCGTCATCTGGGGCCACTCGTAGGCGTAGAGCTTGTCGTCGGACTTGTCCGCTACCCACATCACATCTCCGTCTGACCAGATGCCGGTGGGGTTCGCATTCCCGGAGGCCAGCGCTTTCAGATTCGACGGGCTGTAAGCCCCGATCTGGTCTTTCTCATAGGCGTACAGCAGACCGTCATCCGCGTCGCAGACCCAGATGTGAGCGTCGTCCGACCACATGGCCACCGGGTCTTCGTTGTTGTCCGTCAGGAAGAAATTCGGGTTCGTGGGAGTCCCGTCGCTCAGATCGTAGGCGAGCAGAGTGTCGTGAGTTACCCCTTTGTTCCCGACCCAGATTGTCGTTCCGTCGGTCCAGGCGCCGGTGGGTTCAGTGGTTCCGGAGATGGAGATGTCGGCGCCCTGCTGCCTGAAACCCTCGTAGGTCACCGCGTAGACGTGATCGTCATCATCGTCCACGATCCAGAAGTGTTTTTCATCAGACCAGATGCCCTTGGGGTCCCCGCTGCCGACGGGAAGTCGAAACGCCGGGTCGCTCGTGTCCCGAACGTAGTCGTACCGGTACACGATATCGTCTGAGTGGTCTGTGACCCATAACTCACTGGAAGGGGAGCGTGGTGTTGACCAGATTCCCCAGGGATGATCGTTGTTGCCGTGCAGAGCGAACGTTATTGTCGACAGGTATTGCCCGTTGGACAGTAGGTACACGTACACCTTTTTGTCCTCTTTGTCGACGACAAACATATAGTGAGTGTCGGTGGCAATGCCCCGCGGAGCGTCGTTGCTGCCCGTCAGGTCGATATCCCGGTTGGGCACGCGGGATTGCGAATCGATGTCGTACGCGTAGATCTTTCTATCGTCCCAGTCCGCGACCCACATGATGGTGCCGTCTGACGTTATCCCCTGCGGTTTATCGTTGTTACTGGACAGGTCGATGTCTTTGTCTGGCAGACGGGCGCCCGTTGCCAACCGGTAAGCGATCAGTTCGCTTCTGTCTCCCCGGTCGTCCAGGATCCACATGGTCTCCCCGTCGGACCACACCCCTTCGGGCTTGTCGTGCTGGGATCCGACGTCGAAACCGCGATGGTGCGCGTTGACGCCGGCGTTGACCGTGTCGTGACTGGAAACGAAGAGCAGTATGGTTGCGATGAAAATCGTGGTGGAAACGGTTATTGCGTATTTGATTATCTTTGCATTGCCTTTGATGATTGTGAACACGGTTATGCTCCGTCTCCGGGCGATTTATGGTTAGCCCGGCTGTTCGTCGAGTTATGGTGGGGGTATTCACCTGTTATGGAGAATGTCTGTCTGCGGTTTGTTTATACCTCCTTAGCGGTTATCCAAAACTCCCGGGCGTGTTAACCTTTGGTGCTAGTTTGAAACGATTTTGAGAATGCCACGAGGCTCCCATATGCTGTGAGTTGACACTCTCCACAGCAGGGAACCTCGTGAACATTGCCGATTTTATCACCGAACTTTACTGCAAGATAGACGATACCCTCCCGCCGGTGGCGCCCCATCCCCAGGCCCGGCTCTCCCTCAGCGAACTGGTCACTATCGGCGTACTCCACGCCATCAAGAACGTCAAGCAGCGTCCCTTCTACCATTGGCTCAAGGACAACTATGGCGATCTCTTCCCCAAACTGCCGGAGCGTACCCGCCTCTTCCGCCGACTGGAAACCCAATCCTGCTGGACCGGCTACTTCCTGGCCCAGCCGACCATTCTGGGCATCGCTGACAGCTATGGCGTTGAACTGTGCCATCCGGTGCGCTCCGGGCGCGATTTCCACCAGGCGGGCAAGAAGGGCAAGTCCAATCACCGCTGGATCGTTGGGGGCAAGCTCGGCATCGTGATCAACCAACTGGGATTGATCACTGATTGGGACTGTCGAACGGCCCCGATTTTTGACCAGTCTGCATGACCAGACCTTCCGACACCTGCTGGAACACTACGACGGACGGATGATCATCCTGGCCGACACCGGCTTTCACCGCGCCAAAGGCGACCCGGCCAACGTCAAGATTTGCCGACGGGGAGAGTGGAACGTACGTATGGCGGTGGAAACCACCTTCTCCATGATGACTACCGTATGGGGCTGCAAGGTGATGCGACATCTGACCTGGCGCGGGTTTGAGGCGCATCTGGCCTACCTGATGATGGCCTTCAACATTCTGGTGCAGTGGGACGGACTGGAACCCGACGCAACTGGACGCATCCACCGCTCCATTGCTCAATTCGTCCTCTGACACTAACTAGCACCAATGGTTGTTATCGAGCATCTGCCAAATGTCCGGGGTTCTGAGGTACATCGCCACCCGGTGACCGCAGGAATCCGTGGCACATTTAGGCATCTTTTGGATGCCGCCGCCACCAGCCTCTTGGCGAATCGGACCGCAGAAACAAGCCCTGGGTTGCTGTTGCAGACTATGAGCAACAGACTGAAAATATCCCCGAAGGATATTGAGGTTTCCCGTGTTGGGGTTCGCTAACCAACGGTTCGCCACCGGAGTGCCGAACGCGTCGGAGGGCCGGTCTGCAGGCGGGGCCACCCACGTCTGGGGCGGCTACCCGTCCGTAGCCCCGTTCATTTGGGGTCTCTAGCTATGCGCCCGTTTCGTGAAATGATCGAACCGATTTCCCAGGATGGTCGCGCCTACCTGGACGGGTCTCCAAAATGCGGAGATATATCCTCCCTTTCAAAAATTGCTGGAGGCTATGGGCCCCGCAACGATCGTACTAGCCCGCGAAGTCAGAATCACGCGCTTCGCGAAAACGGTCACCGCGCACAGGATGTTGTCAGCTTGATTCAGCCAAAAGTGACACGAGCTATGTCCGAGGTCACCAGCCGATGCGGTGTCACCGCGGCAAAGTTGCTTCGTCCGCGTTGGTGGAACACCCAAATGCCTGGCTTTGGGACGTTTCAGCGCAAACGACGGCGGGAATAATACGGATCCCCGACCGGCCTGATGTATCCGCTGCAACCCGCATGCCGGGTCAAATTTGCGGCTGACCCAATCAGCCGGAGGACCTGAGGCCGATGCAGGCGCAGGCGAATTCCACCGCTGAGTATTGACGAAAATTCGACGCTCGGAGCCAGCGCCGCTGTCGCAGCCTCTGGCCATGTCCTGATGCGAATGCGGGCCGGATGCCTCCACTGAAGCGCCCGGGCAGTTCCATCGACAGCCGAGGAAGACGCTGGACACCCAACCAGGGCACACTCCTCCCGCGGCCCGACCTCCGGGCCCCGCAGCGTTTACCTCCTGCTAATCATAGGCAACGCAGGGCGAGGCAGGAGCGACCGCAGCATTCCGGCGCCGGCATCATGACGCACTGACAGGGACTCCTCGGGCGTTTCCGAATGGAACGCGTCCGGTCCGGTGCCGGCTTTGCCGTCCAGGCGATACACCGCAATCAGCATACTCCCGCCCGCGACAGCCACCATGTATGCGAAGACACACATGCTGTACCACATATAGCCGACGTCCAGGCGCTTCACCACCTGTTCCGGCGTGTACCCCAACTGCGTGTACCCCAACTGGTGGAAGTCAATCTCCCACGAACCCATCAGATTGTGGTCTGGCAGGACCATCCGCAGGTCCGGGGTCCAATAGACCATCGCAATAGTCACTGCACCCAGGGTGGATGCCACGATGGCTATCGTGAATGCCGCATACAGCAGGAAACGGCATTGGGCCCGATTAGGACGGGTTCCCGGGTCCCTGATAACCAGCATTGCGACCATGGTGCCCGCCAATAGCGGCATGGCCACAGTCGATTGGAGCCATACTGCCGTCCCGGACAGGACAATTACCGGGCCATAAGACAGCAACGTGGCGGGCATCATCGCCCATGTCGCCCTGACGAGAACGCCGCGTGCCGCCCTGGCACCGGAGGTCTGCCACGTCCAGAGCGACTGGAACGTCACAGCGGAACATCCGGCCAGCGCCACCGCTACCGGCAGCATCAGCATGTGAGGCAGATGGGTTCCGGCCAAATCGCCGATTCGGTAGAAGCCGTACTGGTCCAACCCCAACGGAGCGAACCGGAAGGCGGGCATGCCAGCAGAATAAACATCGAAGCCCAGTAAAGATCACCCAAGTCTTCCCGCCGGTCCGGCCAGACGAACGTCTGCGTCATTACCAGCAGCGACGTGACCATCAAGTACGCCAGTGGCATCCAGTCATCATTCCAGCCCATTGCGCTCAGAGCGTAGCCTCCCACTACCACGTAGAGGGCTGGCAGAAGGAGCCGAAACGCCAGACGACGGAGCGCGGCACGCAAAAATGCCGGGATTGCGGGTTCGCCTCCGCCCGCTCCTGCCATCCTCGAAACCGTCGATGGGTCGCGACTGGGACCGGCTTCTTCGACGGGGTCCGGGAAAGAGACGGAACCACCCATATGTTCGCGGGCAGTCTCGAAATCCGGAGCCAGTCCCGCCAACACAATGAGGCCCTCCACCTCGGTTTCGGAAAGGTTCAATGCCTTGCCGAAAATGCGGAGCCGCTGCACGTTGGGTCGAGTTGTGCCGGCCTCCCAACGGGTCACGGTGGCATGGCTGAACCGTCGACCATAAGACTCGTCGACCTCCGCCATCCGCCGCAGCAACTCATCCTGGGAAAGACCGCGCCGTCTACCGGGCTCTGAGAAAACCTCCCGGTAAGAGCGCATGACAAATCCGACCTGCGCAGCCCGCGCCAGCCGCGCTTCACTATCTGATGCCATGACCGAACCATTCAGCTCGGTTCAAAACGTACAGCTCGCCATTTGGCGGTCGAGCCATCAACGATCATCCCCGCATTTATTCAAGCGAACGATCCAGGCAGCACAATCGGCGCGGCAGTCAGCTCGGCGGTGCGCATCCTACCCGAACGAGACCCTGAAATGGCTTCTGGGCTCCCAAGATCGCAGTTTCAGGCCGGTTGGTCGACGGCATGCGCCGGCCAAACACCAAATCCCTGCGGTCGTAGCGCTATTGGCTATGTCCGTGACGGCACCCGACGCGCTTCCCCAACGGATGCGTAATGTACAAAACACGCGGAGAGTGACCGTTTTCTGGGCACGGTCACTGTTTGTAAACGGCGGCGATAGCGTGGGCCGTCGGGAGAACCGGAGCGGTGCTGATGGCACTGTACACCAGCCCTGGTGAGGCAGCGCCTGGACACCAGGGTTGCCAATACCGGCCGCCGGTGCTCTCCAGAATGCGCATCGTCGGGTCACCCGAGTCCAGCCGACTGGCTAAGGCCTTTTTCGAGCGCCCGTCTGCGTTGGGGTACGTGGGGGGTTGCATCCAACAGATTTGCAGGTTCTCCGTGCGGTTAGCGTTTATCGCGTGGGACAGTACTGGGTTGCCGTCAGGAACCACAAAGTTCGCGTCGCCGTCCATGTCCACAAGAGCCTGCCGGAGATCAGGGTGACCGGAGACCACCGTTGACAGCAGAGGGGTCATGCCCCATTCGTTCTGGGCCCCCAGATCGGCTCCGGCATCGACCAGCAGGCCGTTAGAGCTAAAAGCCTTCCGCATAGCGAGCGTGAGCCAGCGGATTTGCGTCGTCGTCCACCGCGGTCATATCTACCTTGCGCCGGTCTGGATTCCGGTTGAAACCAGCAGTCATGGCCGCAATGGCGTTCTGGGACTGTTCCAGGCTAAGCATTGCCTTGGTGTACGCGGAATCGACCTCCGCGAGTCTGGGATTTGGGTAGTTGCAAAACTTGGAGCGTTTGTAGCCTGGATATCCCCGATTGCTTGAAGGCTCGCGCAGGTCTTCCAGCCGGAACCTGCCCGGCGATTCATGCGCGCAAGAGGATACATTGATAATCCGGGCCTGTGCCGTTTTCCACAGACGTTCAAGCACCAGGCTGGTCAACAGGAAGTAGCTCAGGTAGTTCAGCGCGCAGGTCATCTCGATACCGTCAGCGCTACGCCTATCTGACGGGAAGATCGCTCCGGCATTGTTCAGCAGCAAGTCCAGATGGGGCACCAGTTCCATCGCCTCGGCGGCGACGCGACACACCTGCGTTGGGACGAAAGGTCGCCAACGGGTACGCAGCTGCAGGGTAGCCCGTATCGACGATGATCTGCTGCACTGCGGTTCCGGCCTTGGCGGAGTTGCGGGCTATGATGATGACCCTGAGGCCCATTACGGGCCAGTTCCTGGGAGGCGGCGCAGCCGGTTCCGTCGCTGACACCGGTCATGAGACCGATTCGGCCTCGCATCTGGTTGTTCATAGGAACAACCTTGGCCATCATTTGTGTTGTGCGCACGGGGCGCAATTCGGCAAATCTGGTTGATGGCGGACAGCGGGGAGTGTCATAAATCATCGGCGGGCCTACCACGGGTTGCTCTGCGGAGAGGTCACCCACGGCTCGGGACTGAGGTTGGTTCCCGACCTTCCCGATCGGTTGGCTGCCCGACCGCTCCCGACCGGGTTTACGGGGCTGTCCAGCCATATGACGCCCGCTCCAAGCGTCGGCCGTGCCACGTGGGCAATTGGCCAGGGCTGCGCTGGCGAAACACGATCTCAGCCGTTTCTCACGGCGCCAGGTTCAGCAGCGCGAAGCTGACGCCCGAGATGCCTACGAGCATCACCGGCAGCGTGGCCAGACGTCGGGCCATGTATGCGCTCGTGCCGTTTTATCAACGCCATCGGCTGCAATCGGAGCGTCCCTCACCCGTCCTTCACTCGGAGAGGCCGATGCGGTGGTCGAACATATAGAGCCGATACGGGTGTGGCTCGAACCCGGCAACGTGCTCGTTGACACCATACATCATGTATACGTGCGCCACCGGCAAAACCGCGGTTTCGGCGGCAACCACGGCCAATGCCTCGCAGGCGATTTCCTTCCGCTCCTGAATGTCCGACACCGGCCCCGCCTGCGCTATGATGTCCACCAGCCCCGGATTGGAGTAGTGTCCGTAGTTGTTGGCTCCGCCGTCGGTGCCGTCGGCGTGCAGTCCCACGAACTTGCTGACGTTCAAAACCGGGTCTCCGGCATCGACCACGTTGTTAAACCATCCAAAGAGGTCCCAGGCCGGCTCCTTTACCACCGACCATTCGGTGATGAGCACGTCGACCTTGATGCCGACGTCAGCAAGCATCGCTTGGGCGGCCTCCGCCATGATGGGCAGCTGGAACCGCTGCGGGTAGCCGCCGATAATTATCTCCAGAGCCTGCCCGTCCTTGTCCATGTAACCGTCGCCGTCGCTGTCGGCGTAACCGGCTTCCGCCAGCAGCTCCCGGGCGCGCTGCGGGTCGTAACTCGGCCCGGCCACTCCGGGGCAGGACGCCATCGCCTCCGGAAGCAAAAGGTCGGCGAATGAACCCGTCCCCGCCGGTGCAACGACTCCAGCGATGCTTTCCCGGTCAATGGCATGGCTCACGGCTTGGCGTACCAGCGGGTCGGATAGCGGGCCCCGCTCGAAATTGACCCACCACATCACCACCGAGGCGCCCTCTCCGGCCGTCCGGCTGTGCAGACCGGGGAGGGAATTGAAGTGTTCCACCCCTTCCGGAGATATGTTGATGGCAAAGTCAATGTCGCCGGCTTGCAGGGCCAGTTCCCGGCTGTTGGTGTCCGGGATGGCAATGTACTCGATGCCGGCCAGCAGGGGAACTCCGCCCCAGTAATCGTCGTTGGCCATGCTGCTCAGGCGTTCTTTGCGAATGTACTCGGTGGGGATGTAGGGGCCGGTCAGCGCTTCCGCGGTCACGAAGTTGTCCTCACCGGCAGCGTCAGCCGCGGCCGCGTTGACGATGGCCGTGTTGGAATTGGTCAACAGCCCCGGCAGTGTCGGACGCGGCTTCGAAGTAGTGACGATGACCGTCTGGTCATCTTTGACTTCCACGCTTTCAATCGCCAGCCTTTCCGCATCCCCCGGCGATAACCGGACGGTCCTGTCCAATGACGCTTTGACCGCTTCAGCGTCCATCACCGCACCGTTGTGAAACCTGACACCGGAGCGTAGCTCAATCTCCCAACTCAACGGATCCAACCGCTCAGCGCTCGTGGCCAGCCACGGCTCCGGGCTGAGATCGATGGCAGACAGGCGAAACAGGCTCTCCGCCATGCCCCCTTGAATGGCGACCCATGATCCCTCCACCGGGTCCAGCGGGCTGTCCAGCCAGATGTAGCCGGCGTTCAGGATGGGACGCTCAACTCCGGCAACAGTGGCGGTTGCAGGTTTCTCAACCGCAGCAGCCGGCGCCGTCGGCCGTTCTAATACTCCGGTCGCTTGAGACGGCGGCTGCGTGGCGCCCGGCGGCGGGGCGTCTTCCGTGGGGGCGGCGACTCCTCCGCACGCCACCGCGAGGGCCAACAGGGCACACAGCACACCCGGAATGAACATCCTGAAACTTGGTCTCAATATCATAGACATGGCGATTCCTAACTCGATTTCGATGGATGAATACCCACGACTGGGTTTCAGGAGCAACAGGTGCGACTGCTCGATGGGCGGGCCAACACTCAGCCGCTGCCTGCACTTTAGCGCTGCGGTGCGCGTACGCGGTGTATGCGGCCTTTGGTTCGTCCAATGCGCCAAACCGTCACGCCACCGTGCGCGTCGAGCGCGGCAAGCGCGCCCCCGTCAGGCCGCCAGTACGATTGAGCTACTGCGCCCGGCACAACTGCGGCCCCGATAGGACCGCCTTTCCCATTTTTCTGAAGCGACCACACGACCACGGCGCCATCCCGACCTCCCGATGCCAGGCGCATCGCGCCGGGAGCGAAGGCAAGCGTCGTGACGGGTTGCACATGAAACTCCAGAACGCCGGGCTCCGTGCCTTCAGGCCCTCCTCTGTGGAAGCTCCAGACCGTCACGCTCTCACCGCCACCGGTGGCCAACAGGGTGCCGGTATCATCGAAAGCGAGGGCCGACGGCTTGCCGGGATATCCCGACATCATGGAGTCCTGCTCCGTGGAGCGACGCCAGAAGTGCACCGTGTTGTCCTGGCTTCCGCAGGCCACGATGCTCCCATCCGAGCTCAGCACCATCGACACCAGGGATCCCTGCCACTCCATCATCTGGCGAAGGGTCCCACTAGAAGGGTCGAAGAATGTCACTCGACCGTAACAGGCGGTCGCCAGCTCCCCTGCGTCCGACCACGCGATGGCGCTGACGGTGCTGGGATGATCGTCAGACCGCCAAAGCTCCGCGCCGTCCGCGCAATACGCGCGAACCTGGCGGGAGCAGGAAGCCGCCAACCATTGGCCGTCCGAAGACCACGCCACGTTTTCCACCCAACCGCTTCCGACGTCGATAGCCTGACTTACCTGACCGTCGGCGGCATTCCAGATCAAGACTCGCCCATCCTGGCCGGCCGTGGCGAACTCGGTTCCGTTCGGGTGGATCGCCATGGCGAGCACACCACCTTCGTGAACCCCGCGCTGCTCCCAGGCGGTCGAGCCGGACTTGCCGTCGAGAGCGTACACGCTGCCCTCGGCATCGCCGACCATCAGCGCCTCGCCTCCCCGGCTCCACCCCCCGGCGATGGGGTAGTCGTCCACCGCCGCAGACCAGCCCCGGCGAAGAACGCCCCTCGAGTTGCCGACTTCTAGATCAGACATGCTGCGAACTCCTCCCGCATGGCCTGCTCATCGAGGTTGCGCCCGATGAAGACGAGCTGATTGCGACGGGGATCGTCCCCCCATTCGCGATCCGGCTGGCCGTCAAAGAGCATGTGGACCCCCTGGAAGACGAAGCGCTGCGACTCGCCCGCGACGCTGATGAAGCCCTTCATGCGGAAGATGTCCACCCCGCGCTCAGCGAGCAACCGGCTGAGCCAGCCGTTGAGCTTGCTGGGATCGCAGTCGCCGTCAATCTCGATCGCGATCGAGCCCACCTCGTCGTCGTGCTCGTGTTGGGCGACCCACGTGCGCTCGGCTTCGGCGTGAACCGCCGCTCCCTTGATGCGTGGTGCGTCTGCCTCTTCCTCTATGCAGGCAGGCTCGGAGCAAAAGTTGCCCCCCAGTTTGAAAGACTCTCCATCCGCGTTCCTCAGTTGGAGATCGAACTCCTCCGGGAGGTGCTGGGTGTAGAAGCCAGCCCGAACCGGCGCACTGACCTCCAGGAAGAACGACTTGCGCCCCGGCGAATCCAGCCGGAGGCTCACATGCTTGCCGACCGAAAACTCTTCGCCCGGGTGAATGTTTTCCGCGGGTTCGGCGTACTGTCGGACACACCACTCCGCCCCCTCACGGAGGGCAGCGTCATCCGTGCTTTGGTCGGATAAGACCACGAGGGACATCGACGGATCAGGCCCGTCGGCGAGGCTGAGTTCGTAGCGGCCAACGTCAAGCGAATAGACTCCGGTCCATTCGAACGGATACTCCGGCTCGAGGAAGGTGGGGCGACGCTCGAGAACCTGGTCCAGATCGAAGGCGCTGAGGTTGAGCACAGTATCCACGGGGAGGTTCGCCCGCTCGGTGCGCACGACCCGCGCCATTCGGTTCATGTCTCGCAGCCGAGCTTCGAGCCTGTCGATCGACTCGCCGTTGACCAGGTCCGTCTTGTTGAGGACGAGGACGTCTGCAAACGCGATTTGCTCCGTGCTTTCGGCGCTTCTGCCGAGTTGCTGCTCGATGTGGGCCGCGTCGACGAGCGTGACGATCCCGTCAAGCGCGTACTCCGCGCGAAGCTCGTCATCCATGAAGAACGTCTGGGCGACCGGTCCGGGATCGGCCAGCCCTGTAGTCTCCACCAACACGTAGTCGAACTTGTCCCGGCGCTTGTTGAGGTTGTTGAGGACCCGAATCAGGTCTCCGCGAACCGTGCAGCAGATGCAGCCGTTCGACATCTCGAAGACCTCTTCATCAGCGTTGATGACGAGCCCCTGATCGATGCCAATCTCCCCGTACTCGTTCTCGATCACCGCAATGCGCTTGCCGTGCTCCTCGGTCAAGATCCGGTTGAGCAGGGTCGTCTTGCCAGAGCCCAGGAATCCGGTGAGGATGGTAACGGGTACTTTGTTCTGCGTGGTCATATGGTCTCCTCCTTGGATAATATTGAGATAACGTCTCGATTAGTGAAGAGGAGACTGTACATTGCCTGCGCCGTCGCTGTCAACCAGGCGAATGGCCTGACGCGTGCCCGGTTTTGCGGGGGAGGATGACGCAGGGTTTGTCTTGGAGGCGGGGACAGGTTGCCCGAGACGCCGGCATCCGTGTCGGCATCATCCGTTCGTTGCCGGACACCGACTATCCCGACTATGCAGGCATGATGCGGTCCAACGCGGATCAATTGACCCGATTTCTGCGGCAGCCTGATCCGGCGACACGTCGTGATGATCCGCTTTGCAATCAGGGACTGGCGCCAGTCCCCTAATTTTCATGCACTACAACCGTATCCCGAGCCAAGGACACCGGCGCCAGCGGCCACCGTTTCAGCAATGTGGGAACCGCTATCGATTCCCGTTTCGAGGCGTGGGTTACCCCGCGGGAGTGGACCGGTTCACCGAAACCCGCCGCCAGCTACATTTCCGCTATCATGGGTTCGGTATCCAGATCAATAGCATCTCAGAGTCCAGAGGATGCAGGAGGAAACACGTTGGGAACACTGAACACAGCAGAGGTGGATGAATTTCTGTCCCAACCCCGAACGGCGCAGTTGGTCACCATGCGGGCCGACGGCACTCCCCATGTGGCTCCGGTCTGGTTCCTTTGGGATAAGGGACGGGCTTTGGTGATGGCCGACAAATCGGCGGTCAAGGTGCGGAACATTCGCCGCAATTCCGCCGTGGCCCTGTGCGTCTGCACCCCGGATCACCCTTATTCCTTTGTGACCATTGAGGGTACGGCCAGCATCACCGACAGCGGACTGGATGACATGGTGCGCAGGACATGCGTCCTCTACGAGGCGGAAGAGCGAGGCGCCGAGTTCGCCGCGGAACTTCTGGCAGACGAACGGTTGACCCTGATCGTCATTTCACCCGGCCGTTTCATCTCCTGGAAAGAGGACGACGAATAGGAAACCGTCTCGATGCCGAGGCAGAACCAAATCCGCCCTTCGCAATGCGGTATCCGCGCGAAACGGGCGCGACAGGACATGATTGGCCGGGAAACCACCAACGGATACTGATCATAATCGCCAAGCCCCCAAGGTGGTACATAGTCCCTGACCACCACCGGCTCAATGTCCGCGGCGTTTCGCAACAGCGGATCAGATAACCCTTGCCGCCCGCAGCAACCCCAGGTCCCGGGCCGTGAGGCCCAACTCGCCGCACAGAATTTCGACGTTGTGTTCGCCGAGGCGGGGTGCCGGTCGGGCCGATGCCATGGCGTTTTCTCCGTCGATAAAGAATCCCGAACCCGGGTATTTCAATGGGCCGGCGCTGGCATGGTCCATCTCGACGAAGAACCCTCTCTCTTCCAGGTGCGGCGATTCCACCACCTGCTGCGGCGTCTGAACCAGCCCTACTACCAAGCCTCGCGCCATGGTCTCTCGCATCAAATCCAGGTTGTTCCACTGCGCGAGCTTGGGAGCCACCAGTCCATGAAGCTCCTCCGAGTGTTCCATCCGGCCGGAGCGGGACGCGAACTTGGAGTCCAGCAGTCCCGGTTCATCCAGGAACTCGGCCCACGCTTCCATGGGACGTCCGCCGGTGCCAGCCGTGGTGAGTGTTACTTCGCCATCCAGGGTGGGCAGGTGCATCCCATCCATCACGTTGCCGTCACTGCCGCCGCGATGGGGGCTGCGTCCAGTGTAGGTGTACGGGTGGATCAGCCCGGAAGGAGTGCTGACAGCGGCCTCCATGGTCGAGACATCGATGTGGGTGCCTCTTCCTGACTGATCCCGCCGCAACAGCGCTGCCATTATCGCCACCACCCCGTTGCGGGCAGCGGTAATCTCCATCTGCTCCAACGCCGTGCCCATGGGCGGTTGGCGGGCCGAGCCGGTTACGGCGTAAAGGTAGCCCCCCATGGCCTGGGCCACCAGATCATCGCCCTCATAGCTGGCATAGGGGCCGTCCTGACCAAAATAGGTGATGGATACCAGGATCAGGCCGGGATTGGATTGGGACAGCTGTTCATAGCCCAGTCCCAATTCCGCCAGCCTTCCCGGCGGATAGCTCTCAAGAATGATGTCCGCAGTGGCGGCCAATCGCTCGAAAAGCTCCCGACCTTCTGCCTGCTCCACGTCCAGCGTGATGCCCCGCTTGTTGGTATTGAAGGCAAGGAAGGAGGTTCCCCGGTCGTGATGGGGAACCTCGTCGATAAAGGGCGGCTCGTGGCGGGCCTGGTCCCCCCAGCCGGGCGGCTCAACCTTGATGGTGTCCGCGCCCTGGTCGGCCAGCAGCTTGGCGCAATAGGCGCCGGAGGGCCGGTGGGTCAGTTCCAGTACGCGCAATTCTGAAAGTATTCCGGGCATGATCTCTCCAGCAATTGCTTACCTACGAACGCTAATATCACTGATATTGGCGTTCGTTCGTCTGCCCTGGCGCATGAATTACGGCCTGGGTTCGTCGGGCCGGGGTGCGCCAAGAACCACGCCTTCGGATTCCAGTTCCCCTATTTCCGCCGGCGACAATCCGGCCAGGTCTGCCAATATCGCCTCGTTGTCCTGTCCCAATTGCGCGACCCTTTCGATTGACGTGGGATTGCCGGGATCTCTGAAGGGGCGCCCGGCAAAAACACGGGACCCAACGGCGGGGGCCTGAGGGTTCGAGAACTCCCACATATAGCCCCGCTCGCGCAGATGAGAGTCGTTTGCCAGGTCCTGGGCGGTCATCGCCGAGCCGGCGGCGATGCCCAGTCTCTGCAATTTCCGCGCCAACTCCAGGTCGTCGTGCTGGGATGTCCAGTCACCGATTAGCTCGTCCAATTCGTGGCGGTTGTGCCAGCGGGCTAAAGCGGTGCCGAATTTGCCTCCCTCGGCCCACTGGGGGCTGCCCATTGCTCCCTTCAGCGATTCCCATTCCGCGTCGGACGACACGACAATAACTATCCAACGGTCGTCGCCTTTGGCCGGATACACATTGTGCGGCGCCTTCCACCAGTGGGCGCAGCCCAAACGATCGCGGGTTATGCCCCGCTGCGCCTCCAGGATGGCCGGCCCCACTGACGAGACACCGGTTTCCAGCATGGTGAGGTCAACACGCATGCCCTTGCCTGTCTTGTTGCGCTGGTACAGGGCCAGCAGCAGGGCATAGGCCACGTTGTTGCCCACGGAATGATCCATGTAGTTGGGGCTGGCCCGCTGGGAAGGGCCGTCCTCGTAGCCGGTCAGGTAGGACAAACCACAGGCGGCATCAACGGTGCGGGCCCGGGAGCCGGCCCGTCGCCAGGGTCCGGTGTAGCCGTAAGCGGTGCTGCTGAGGGTAATGATGCGCGGGTTGATGGCGGAGAGGCTGTCATGGTCGAATCCGAACCGCTGCATGGTGCCGGGACGGAAGTTGTCGGTCACGATGTCGGCCTTCTCCACCAGCCTGAGAAAGACTTCCTTGCCCCGCGGGTGGGTCACGACCATGCACAGGCTGCGCTTGTTTCGGGCACCGTAATAGACCATGTTGCCGGCTTCGTTCCACCACTCTTCACCCGGAGTTCCTTCGGGAAAGGGGCCGGACTTGCGGTCCTGCAGGTGGTCAGGGCTTTCGACGCGGATGACATCGGCGCCCAGATCCGCGAGGAATCCCGTGCCCCACGGCAGCGCGTGCACCTGCTCCAGCGTAAGGATTCTAACCCCGTCGAGAATTCCCTTCTCCGCCATTACCGCTGGACCTCCATCTGCCGCTGCCGCGCCGAAGCGTTTGACCGGCCCAATGATAGTCCAGACCAGGGACCAAGTCCACGTGGGCCGTCGCGCCGAACTAATAGATCTACGGTGTCATGCCATTTTCAGACCGGCCCCGGAGTGGGGGTTTTTGACGCAAAAATGGGGCCGCTGCTACACTCGAACCCCTTGCCGCATGTCTTTGCGTGTGACGATTTGTGCCGCCAGCATGGGAGGATTGATGCCCGCCAAGACAGGAAAAGAATACATCGCCGGTCTCAGGGACCGCCCCAGGGAAGTGTGGATACGGGGCGAGCTGGTTAGAGACGTGACCAGCCACCCTTACTTTCGCAACGGCGTCCAATCGGTGGCCGCGCTGTACGACCTGCAGCACGACCCGGAGGTGGGGCATGAAATGACCTTCACCTCCCCCAGCACCGGAGACCAGGTCGGCCTGTCTTTCATGATTCCCAGGACCCATGAGGACCTGAAGCGGCGGCGCAACATGATGGCCCGCTGGGCATGGACCAGCTGCGGGATGATGGCCCGCACGCCGGACTTCCTGAACGTGGCGCTCACGGCCTGGGCCGCCGCCTCGGACTATTTTGCGCAGAACCGTCCCGAGTTCCAGGAAAACGTGCTGCGTTACCACGAGTTCATCCGTGAGAACGACGTCACTCTCACTCACACGCTGGTCAACCTGCAGCGGAGCCGCAGTCCGTCCACGGTGGACAACCTGACCGAGCAGGTCGCGTTGACCGTGACCAAAGAGACCGACGCGGGCATCGTGGTCCGGGGCAGCCGGATTCTCGCCACTCTGGGCCCAATATCCGATGAAATCGCGGTGTACCCAACCCGGACCCACCTGATCGGAGAGGATGCCTGGCGCCAGGCGTTCTCCTTCTCAATTCCCTGCGATACCCCTGGCCTGAAGTTCCTGTGCCGGGAGAGTTTCGACTACGACCGTTCCCACTTCGACCATCCCCTGGGGTCCAGGTTCGAAGAGATGGACGCGGTGGTGTTTTTCGACGACGTCCTGGTGCCTTGGGAGCGGGTGTTCCTTTTGGGCGACCCCGAGTTGTGCAATGCCTATTCGGCCAGCACTCACGCCCTGGCCCACACCGGACACCAGGTCACCACTCGCCGGGTGGTGAAAACCGAGTTCGTCCTGGGCCTGCTGTCAATGATGATTGAGACTCTGGGGTCGACCGAGATAGCCCAGGTGCAGGAGCGCATGGGCGAGGTGATTGTTTACCTGGAAACGATGAAGGCTTTGCTGCGCGCCGCCGAGGCCGACGCCGAAATCGACCGGTGGGGAGTGATGTGCCCGGCCATGGCGCCGTTCAATGCCAGCCGCGGCCTGTTTCCCACGACCATTTACCCCAGGTTGTCCGAGATCGTGCAGCAGATGGGTTCGAGCAGCCTGATGGCGCTGCCGGCCGAAGCGGACTTTGACACACCCATCGCGGCGGAGATCGAACGCTACATGTCCACGGACTCCGCCAGCGCGAGGGACCGGGCCAAGCTGTTCCACCTGGCCTGGGACGTGGCGTGCAGCGCATTCGGCGGGCGCCAAATTCTGTACGAGCGTTTCTTCGGAGGCGACCCGGTGCGCAACGCGATGATGCTGTACGTCAACTACGACAAGGAGCCATCCAAGGCCCGGGTGCAGGAGTTCCTGGACCGGAGCGGGTGAGCCGCTGCAAACCCTCTTTGAACAGTAGCAAAGAGCGGTTCCGTCGGCCGGCCTTCCCGCCATTCCGGTGACCGGGGGTAACGAGGTCGGGCGGCGGCCAATACCGCGTGGGACAGGCCTGCCGCCAGAGGGCTGCTGCTCCAGCAGTTCCGGTTACTGGTTGGCCAAGGGGATGGTGCAGGTGACGCAGGCCTGGTCACCGTGGGTGGCGGTTGTGTGGCCCTGGCCGGTGATGTCCTCCACCAGGCGGGCGTCGCCGGGGCCGAAGACGTGCTTTGAGCCGTCGCCCAGGCCGATCTCCAGTTGGCCGGACAGGACGATGACAAACTGGCGGCGCGGGGCCGTGTGCCAGTCGGAGAAGCGGCCGGCCGGGGCCTCGCTGAAGCTGATGGTCGTGACGTCCCGGGCGCTCTTCCAATCGGGCGTCTGGTCCAGGTCAATGGCCTCAATGTGGGACTGGCCGTCGTCGCCAGAGTAAAGTCTGTAGGTTCCCATCTGTTCCTCTCCTCCGTTTTGGTTCGTAGGGGATACGGGTCAGGCCACGGCCGCAGGCTGCTGGGCCTCGACGCTGGCGATGAACTCCAGCAGTTGTGCGGCGTAGAAAGTGGACTTCATGTGGTAGCGGTTGGTGGCGGCGATGCCCGGGAAGGTGTTGTCGTGCTGCCCGATGACCGCCCACTCGTCGTGGGTCCACGCCGACGGGCGCAGCTCAGCGTTGGGCACCAGCCGCCTCACGTTCTCGGCCGCAGACTTGTGGTGAACGTCGTCCGGCGTGTTGCCCTCGAAGGCCAGCACCGGGCGCGTGATGGACGCTAACTGCTCCTCGGTCAGGTCTCCCACCGGGTTGGGTCGGGAAAACTGGTCGCGCCAGCGGCGCATGACCGAACAGAACTCCTCGGGATCCATGGAAAGGATCCGTTGCCGGTTGTCTGGGTTGTCCCGGATGCGCTGCTCGAAAAACTCGGTAGCGGCCACGGCGGCCATCCCGCCTCGCTCGGCGGCCTCGATGTACTGTCCGTAGTAGCCGGGGGACATCAGCTCGGCGCTCCTCGGCCCGCCGGAGACCTCCCAGACGAATACACCCTTGACCACCTCCGGATGCCGGACCGCCACGGTCAGGGAAGTGCGCGAACCGGCGGACCCTCCGGCCAGGTAGGCCGGGGCCGCCCCCAGGTGTTTCAGCAGAGCCGCCATTTCTTCAGCCCAAAGGTGCTGCTCGGAAAGCTCACCGCCGATCACCACGTCGGACTTTCCGCAGTTGCGGCGGTCGTGGATGATGACGCGGCAGTGGGCCGACAGCAGGGCAGCCATGGGACGCAGGCCGTTGTGGTCCACCCGTCCGCCCGGCGTCAGCATGACCGCGGGGCCGGCGCCATACTCCTCGTAATACAGGTTGACTCCGTCTATGTTGGCGTAAGGCACTGCTCACTCCTTTCAGTTTGCATACCGCGAAACGGGTTAGGCAAAGGCCGTGACACCGGCAGTTTAGCACCTTGGAACATCATCTGTGTCGCCTCACATAGCATGACGCCGCACCGTCGCTCTCTGTGCCGGACAGGAGAGAGTGATAAAATCAAGGGCAGGCGCGGAGCAGAACCATGACAATGAGCCAACAGGACAAAGAACGCCTGCTCCAGGCGCTGCAGGACGACCCCGAATTCCTCGCCCAGGTTCGCAACCTGGTCCTCTCCGCAGAGCTGGTGCAGCTGCCGGAACGCTTCGCCCAATTCGCCGCCCATGTGACGGCGTTCATAGAACGGCAGGAAGAGTTCAACGCCGATTTCCGGGGCTTCATCCAGCGGCAGGAAGAGTTCAACGCCCGGCAGGAGGCGATCAACGCTCGGGTGGAGGAACGCCTGCAGCGGATCACCGACGACCTGGGTGTCCTCAAGGGCCACGCGGCCGGCCGCATCGCCCGCGAGATGTCCGACGACATCGCCGAGCATCTGGGCTACGAAATCACGCAGCAGCTCAACGGCAACGACCTGCGAGCCATGCTGCGCGGGTCTACGGCCTATGACATCCCTTCGAGCGTCCGGCGCAGCTTCTACGTGGCGGACCTGGTTGCGAAGGTTCAAGACTCGGACGGGAACCAACTGTTCATGGCTGTCGAGGCGTCCTACACCGCCGACGAGCGCGATACCCGGCGGGCCGTCCGGAACGCCGAGCTCATCAGCCGTTTCACGGGCCTGACCGCCGTGCCTGTGGTCGCCAGCCTCGAGAACGACCACGCCGTACGACAACTGGTGGACGACGGACAAGTCCATTGGTTCCAGTTCCAGACGCAGGATCTGCAGCCGCAGTAACTTCAGGACGAGCTGACCGCACGACAGGCTCCGCGTTCCCGGCCGCTCAGGCACCAACCTGCGGGCCCTTCAAGTCGATTCTGAGGTGCGCCTCCATCGACCGACGCCTGGGCAACCTGAAACAGCAACACCCAACTCTTGGCGAGCTTCAAACACAGCCTGCCGCCTGTGCTAGAATCGCGCATCACTGGTGGTTTGCCCCCTCCCTGCGGGTAGGGCAAAGCTGGGAGCACAGAGCATGAAGCTGATTTCGTGGAACGTGAACGGCATTCGGGCAGCCCACAAGAAGGGATTCCTCGAGTGGTTTCAGGAAGAGCAGCCCGACGTGCTGTGCCTCCAGGAGACCAAGGCCCACGAGTCACAGTTGCCCGCCGCTCTGAAGCAGGTGGAGGGTTATTCCTGCTGGTTCACCACTCCCGAGCGAAAGGGTTACAGCGGCGTGGGCCTTTACACCCGCGAAGGATATGAACCCCGCAGCGTGAGCTACGGCCTGGGCGTTGAACGGTTCGACAGCGAGGGACGCACCATCGTCGCCGACTTCGATGATTTCGTGTTCCTGGGCATCTATTTCCCCAACGGCAAGCAGTCCGCGGAACGTCTGCGTTACAAGATGGAGTTCTACGGCGCTTTCCTTGACTACGTGGACAGGCTGCGAGGGGACGGCCGTAGCGTGGTTGTGTGCGGCGACGTAAATACCGCCCACAAGGAAATCGACCTGGCCCGGCCCAAGGCAAACGAGAAGATTTCCGGTTTCCTCCCGGAGGAACGGGCCTGGATGGATACCTTCCTTGATCACGGCCACATCGACACCTTCCGCCGGTTCAACCAGGAGCCGGGCAACTACAGTTGGTGGGACCAGATGACTCGCGCCCGGACACGGAACGTGGGCTGGCGCATCGACTACTTCTTCACCGACAGCGATTTCGCCTCCAACCTGACCGATGCCTTCATACTGCCCGACGTAATGGGGTCCGATCACTGCCCCGTAGGCATCGAAATTACCTGACCTTCCTCATCATCGACAGGGCGTGGACGGGTCGAGCCAGGGCGTCGGGTCAGTGAGCCGGTGGATCGCCGGCGGCAGTCAGGGACACGCTCAGATACCACAGCCGGGCAGCCAGTTCCGCATCGTAGCTGATCCGGGAAGACGGCACCGGGCGGCAGTCGACAAAATAGTTGCCGGTCACACCTTCCACTGCGGGGGATGCGGCCAGGTACACCGGCGTCTCCGCTCCCTTGTCCGGTCCAATGCCGCGAACTCCGATGAAGAAATTGACCACGCGGCCCAGCAACCCATTGTTGCGGGCGATGTTGGTCCGCACCAAACCGGGATGCAGGGCATTCACCGTGATGTTCTCGCCTTCCAGACGTCGCGCGAGCTCGTAGGTGAACAGGATGTTGCAGAGCTTCGAGCGTTTGTAGGCTGCATATCCTCGATTGCTTGAAAGATCGGGCAGGTCGTCCGGCCGGAACCTGCCCGGCGATTCGTGGGCGCAGGAGGATACGTTGATAATCCGGGCCGCCGGTGCTTTCCGCAGGTGTTCGAGCAGCAGGTCGGTGAGCAGGAAGTAGCTCAGGTGGTTCAGAGCGAAGGTCATCTCGATACCTTCGACGCTGCGCCCACCGGACAGGAAGATGGCCCCCGCATTGTTCAGCAGCACGTCCAGATGGGGCGCCAATTCCATTGCCTCGGCGGCGACGCGACGCACCTCGCGCTGGGACGAAAGGTCCGCCAACAGGTACTCAACCTCAGGGTTGCCCGTATCGGCGGTGATCTGCTGCACCGCGGCTCCGGTTTTGGCGGAGTTGCGGCCTACGATGATGACCCTGGCGCCCATGCGGGCCAGTTCGCGGGAGGCCGCGTAGCCAATCCCGTCGCTGCCGCCGGTTATGAGACAGATTTTCCCTCGCATTGGGTTATTCATGGGAACACGATAGGCCATCGTTCGTATTGAGGGCATGGCCCTCGAGGCGCCGAGTTTTTATTGATGCCGGACAGTGGGGGTGTTGTCGCCCATCATTGGCGGTCTGAGGTCGCGCCGAGTTGCGCTGCGGAAAGGTCAGATACGCCCCCGTCTGAGGGGCACATGTCTGCCATTGCATTATTGATGCTGGTGGACATCGTATACGGCGGAATTCTTGAGGTATCCCCGATACTAATCCAGCACTTGCAGACGGGCAACGATCGGCCCCCACTGACCTGACTCCCGCAAATCGATGAATACACCCTGGAGTGTTTGGCGATCCTTGCTCAACGCAGCCGTCGGTCTTCGGACCGTGATCGAAATCCTGGCCGGATCGATGACAGGTCGGGGAGTGCCCGAACACATCCGCTTGGACGACGGTCCGGGGCTCACCGAGCGAACGCAAACCGGAGATTGATCCGCAAAACTGGCGCTATGCCTGGTGCGGAGAATGGGGAAAGACCGGGTGATGGCCGGACTAACCTGGGAAGCGATACAACAACTGGGAGCCGGTCAAGCCGTACCCAGAGTTGGGGTCCGGCTACTCGCCAATCCGTTGGCGTACGCGACAGCAAACCGTCCACTTTGTCGCGAAACTGACCGATCCTGCTTGCCGGACATTCCCTATTGACTCGTAGCGGATGTCAGTCTATTTTACGTTGGCCTGTTCAGGGCAATTCATATGCTGCGCGGAACAACCCTTGGCATAGACTTCATTCCTATAAGCGCCGGCGGGCATGCGACAGCACTGGCATTGGACGAGGCGGGGCGAATTGCGTCATAGCAAAGTGACCTGCCCTATTTTTTCAAAATGCGGAGGATATGACATGCGGCACAAATGGCTCCCATCACCCCGACTACTCGCTTTCACTCCATTGGCTATTGCCCTGATAGTGGCGGTAGCTTGCGGAACGGCAGAGGAAGCGCCCGCCGCCGCGCCCGCGGCGCCGGCAACTGCGGCGCCCGCTGCGGCCATGGCGGAAAGCACTCCCGTCGCGGCCCCGAGTTCAGGAGGAGCAAGCGTCGCGGCTACTGCCGTCCCTGCGGCCACGGCCATGCCGGAAGCCCAGGACGTGGCGGCGCCCCGAGGGACTCTGACCTTCGGACTGCCTCTCGTCGCCCCGTTCCACGTTTTCCCCACGGTGACGGAAGGAGCCGGGTATCACCATAACGGCTACACCACCGCCGAGACGCTCCTTTACATGAACGAAGACAAGGAGATTGTTCCCTGGCTGTTCCAGGAATGGAGCGTTGCCGATGACGGCGTCACCTGGACGTTCAAGCTGGCAGAAGGCGCCCAATTCCACAAGGGCTATGGGGAACTGGACGCGGAAGGCGTCCTCTGGAGCCTGATGATCAGCGGCGGCGAAAGCTCCCGGGTGGCGTTCAACACCCATATCCGCCGGATCTGGGGGCTTGGCGGCGACGTCAAGGAAGGCACGACCGTCACCGGCGTCATTGACGAAGGGCGGGCCAAAGCCATCGACAAGTACACCATTGAAGTGAACACCGGGACGCCGCAGTACGACACCCTGGGTCTGCTGGCTCGCCCCCATGTCAACATCATCAGCAAGGCGCAACTGGAAGACGTCGGTGTCGACGAGGCGAGCCGGAACATCGCCGGAACCAGCCCCTGGGAATTCGCGGAGCACCAGAGCGACCAGTTCACCCGCTGGTCTGCGGTGGAAGACCACTGGCGCAAGACACCCGAGTTCGCCGAACTGAGGTGGTTGCACATTCCCGAGGAGTCCACCCGCGTGGCCAACTTCCTCACCGACGGACTCACCGCGATGGAAATGAACCTGGACTCCATCGCCGCAGTGGCGGACCACCCCGGCACCGACTTTGTCAGGATAGCCGGCGGCAGCGGCGTGAGCATGGCTTTCTATGGCAACTACTACGTGGGAGTGAACCCTGACGGCTCACGCACGCCGGAACACGAAGAAAGAGTCCCTGGTTTCGATCCTTCTCTGCCCTGGATTTCCGGCAACCCGGACCCCGCATCCGAGGAATGGCAGAACGCCGCCAAGGTGCGAACGGCTCTGTCCATCGCCATTGACCGCCAGTTGATCTCGGACACCCTGTTGAGCAGCGAGGCCATTCCGGACTCCCTGCCGGCGTGGGCTTTCCACCTGGACAAGCTGCCGGCGGAGTACCGGCAATGGGAATTCAATCCGGAAAAATCCAAGCAGTTGCTCGCCGAGGCAGGTTATCCCGACGGGTTCGAGATCACCCTGACGCCCCTGGGCGGCTCGAACTACCTGGAAGTGACCTCCGCCATCGCCCAGATGTGGGACCAGATCGGCGTCAAGGCCAACCAGCAGAACCTTCCCTACAAGACCTTCCGCCCGGGCATCGTGACCCGCACCTACAACCAGGCGTACCAGCACACCCATGTGGCGGTTGATCCCCTGGACCGCTGGTCCACGGCTTTCAACCACGAGAGCGCCTGGAACTTCGGCATGGACCACCCGATCCTTTCGGATTACATGAATGAGGCCCAGGGCACCGTTGACGACGCGGCGCGATACGAGATCATGGTTGAGGCTGCGAAGTTCGTGTACGACAACGCCCTGTCGGTCGGCCTGTATGCGCAGAACCAGGTCTTTGCCGTAAACGGGGACACGACCCCCTGGAACGACCACCTGAACTACGCCGAAACGCGAGACCTGACCGGGTTCGAGTACGCTCCCAACCTCACCCAGTAGGAGAAGGGGCAATCAGAGAACATCCGGATGGCTGCGGCTCCGGCCGTAAGTTAGCTTGACGGCAAGCATCTTCACAATCGCTGGGCGCGCAGGGCTTGGATTTCTCATAGCCCTCGTGCTCAGCTACATTGGTGTGTGGGTCGCCTGGGGCCTTTACTATTTCTTTACCGACACCTCATCCAAGCTGCTTCGGGATGTGATGTTCCTGGCCGGCGCGGCAATTGGTGCCGGCCTGGGCGGTTCGCTGACGTGGTTGCGCCTGGACGGCAATTCGTTGCCGGTGCTCTTGCTGATTGGAACCACGGGTCTCGCGGGCGGGATTATCGGGTCCTGGATGGGGTACGAATTCGCGTTGAACCGAGAAATCAAGTGCTGCTCCGAACCGCCCATCAATGCGTTCTCCTCCGCCGCGTTGGGCGCAACCGTGGCAGCTAACCTGGGAACCTTTCTGCTCGGCGTGGTGAGAGAAATCGTCAATTTCAGGCGATAAGATCGGATCGAATGCTCTGAACATCTGATGCTGGGACCTTGACATGCAACGGTTTTTGGTACGCCGATTTTTCCTGATGGTAATCACGCTGCTCGCAGTGTCGATGATCATCTTCGTCATGGCGCGAGTGGGCGGGGACCCAAGATCACTGCTCCTGGACGATCATGCCACCCAGGAGCAATGGGAGTTGCTCGGTGAGGAACTGGGGCTGGACAAGCCGCTCTATCACCAGTACGCGATTTTCATGGGTGGCGTGCTGCGCGGCGACTTCGGCGAGTCAATCAGCCAGCGTCGGCCGGTGCTGGAAGTAGTCGCAGAAAAAATCCCGGCGACGCTGCAGCTTGGCGGGGCTGCCTTCCTGCTCGCGCTCATCGTCGGGATCCCTCTCGGTGTGCTGTCGGCGGTCTTGCGGGGCAGCGTTCTGGACCAAATCGGGAGGGCAGTGGCCTTGATCGGACAGGCCGCGCCGTCTTTCTGGCTTGGCATCATGTTCATTTTCTTCTTTGCGGTGTACCTGGGTTGGGTGCCTCCTTCCGGAAGGCAGGACTGGAACAGCTTCATACTTCCAACAGTCACCCTGGCCTGGGGCGGGTTCCTGGCGGGGAGCCTGCGGTTGATGCGCTCGGCGATGCTGGACACGCTGGACACGGAATACATCAAACTGGCCAGGGCAAAAGGCTTGCCCGGCCGGTTGATTATCTGGAAACACGCATTTCGCAATGCCCTGATACCGCCATTGACCCTGGCGGGCGTATCCATGCCAGCCATCCTCACGGGTTCCATCACCACCGAACTGGTATTTGCATGGCCAGGAATGGGCCAATTGGCCGTTCAGGCTCTCTGGTCGTCGGACTACCCGCTGATCCAGGGGCTGACCATCATGTTCACGTTGGGGTATGTATTCGTCGCGTTGGCGGTTGACATCCTCTACGCTTACATCGACCCCAGAATCCGATACTTGTAGGAAATACGGATCCTCAGCGAGTGCAGTGGTCCGTCCGCCGCGCTGAGGATCAGCGTTTCCAGAGCAGGCCTGGAGAAGCCAAATGGCCCAAGCTACAGTTTTGACTCCCACCCAGCCCGTCATCGTGCGGGCGTTCCGGGCAATCTCGCGCTGGCGCCGCCCGGTGCTGATCATTCCAGTCTTTATCCTCACATTGGTGGTGGTGGCCGGAATCACCGCCGACTGGATATCCCCGTACGATCCGAATGTGGGGGACCCGAACCACCGGCTTCAACCGGGGTTCTGGGCGTACGAGCCGGTTCCAGCCGTGATAGTAACCAAAGAGGTGGTGGCGGTAATCAGCCCCAGCGACATCGAACTACAGAAAACACAGATCACCGAATACAACGCGAGGCAGATAGACCCCAACGCGGTCATCGGCGACAAACTGGACGTGGTAGTTCGGGAAGGCATCGATACCCTCTATATTCTGGGAACCGACCATCTGGGCCGGGATCTGTTCACCCGGATTATCTATGGCGCCCGCGTTTCCCTGGTAATGGCCGGGCTGACGTTGCTGGTCGGCGGCACCATGGGCACGGTGCTCGGCCTGACCGCCGGATGGCACGGCGGGTGGATCGACGAGGTCGTGATGCGCATGGTGGACATCATCCTTGCGCTCCCTCTGATCCTGGTCGCCCTGGTATTGGTTGTGGCCCTCGGACCATCCTTCCAGTTGATCATCGTGATAATGGCGATAGCTATCTGGCCACTCTTCACCCGCGTGACGCGGGGCGAGGTGCTGCGGGTCAAGACCGCGGACTACGTCGCATTGGCCCGAGTGGCCGGGGCCGGGACGCTTCGTATCATGTTCGTCCACATTCTGCCCGGGATAGCCAACAGCGTGATTGTGGTAGCAACCCTGCTGGTGGGTGTGGTCATCCTGCTGGAAGCTGCCCTGAGCTTCCTGGGAGCAGGCGTGCCGCCTCCGACGCCAGCCTGGGGATCCATGCTCTCCGAGGGCCGGGACCGGATCGCCATCGCGTGGTGGATCTCATCTCTGCCGGGGCTGGCGATATTCCTGACGGTTCTGTCCCTGAACCTGTTCGGTGACTGGCTGAGGGATGCCCTGGACCCGAGGCTGCGGCAACTGGAGTAGTCGTAGTCCCACGTTCACTCCCCTTGCAACCGGAAAGGGCCGAGGGTTGTTGGAAGGTCCTAAACCGACCCAACAGCTCCGGCCTTTTTCATTGACCCTTGAACGGGCCTTATTATCATCATTCGGCTTGGCTCAAAAAGATTCCGAGGACGCCATATCGCAATGCCAGCAGGTCAGTAGCGCCCTCATCTTTACCTCAGAATAGTCGCGGCCCGGCACGAGTCGGAACCGGGGCAATATGCGGGTAACGAAACGACCTTCTTTCCCCCGCAACGCGACCCGGTTGCAACGTGCGTCAATTGCGCAGGTGCGCAGCCCACGAGTCGCTTGCCGGTCACAGGGCGCACGCTTTGGTCCAGAGCCTCGGGAGTTGAGAGAAGGCGACCGCGGATCACAACGTCCCCGGGAACCAACGGGTTATCAGGGGATTGCGAGCGGCAGCCGCGTTGACAGCGGTATGTACGAGAATTACACTCGCCCCCGCCGAACCGCGCCACCTTGAATACTCCTTTATGGGCCGATAATGCTTTCCACCGACGTATCTGATGCCATCGAGTTGATGTTCGAAACCGGGTGGACCGATGGTCTGCCGGTCGTGCCGCCGTCCGAATCCCTGGTACGCCAATTCGTCGAGAGTACCGGCCGCGGCGGCGACGAACTCATCGCGGAGCTGCCACCCTTGGGCGGGCGGGCGACCGTCGAGCGCATTGCAGTGAACGCGGTCATGGCCGGCTGCCTGCCGGAGCATATGCCGGTGATCATCACCGCCCTTGAAGCGATGATGGACGACCGGTTCAACCTGCGGGGCGTGATGTGCTCCACCGGCATCCACACTCCGCTGTTGATCGTCAACGGGCCCATCGTCAAGGAGCTGGACATCAACGGCGGCTACAACTGCTTCGGCTCCGGTTGGCGGGCGAACGCGACCATCGGCCGCGCGGTCAAGCTGGTCCTGCTGAACCTGGGCGGCGCCATTCCCGGCGAGACCAACAAGGCCACCTTCGGGCACCCCGGCGCCTACACCTACTGCGTCGCCGAGGACGAGGATGCCAACCCCTGGGAGCCGATGCACGTCGAGCTCGGCTTCGCTCCCACCGACAGCACGGTGTCGGTGTTCCCGGCGGAGGCGCCGCACAACATCATGTACCACGCCACCCACTCGCGGAACTTTCTGACCGTACTCGCTGACTCCATGTGCACCCTGGGCAACGTCCAGATGTACGTCATGGGCGACACCATGGTGGTCATCGGCCCCGAGCACGCCAAGTTCCTCCACCGTGACGGCTGGAACAAGCGGGACATCCGCCAGTTTCTTTATGAACACGCCCGTAAGCCGGTACGAAAAATCAAGCAGGGTGGCCCGCCCCAGGGTGACTCTCGCCGCGGCCACTTCTGGCCCAGGTACATCGACGCCGAAGACGACGACCAGATGGTCCCGGTGGTCCGCGCACCGGACCGGATCAACATTTTCGTCGCCGGCGGCGCCGGCGGCCCCCACTCCGCCTACCTGCCCGGCTGGGGCTCCCAGAGGGTCACGCGAAAGATCGAACGCTGATTGGATTCTCCTGCATACCCACTTTGTCATTGCGAGGAGCGTAGCGACGTGGCAATCCCGGCGGCTGAGCGTCGATCCCTATCGGTGACGAGATTGCCACGCTGCGCTCGAGATGACGGATCAAACGAATAGCAGAGGTAACGATGACTTTAACGAACTACCAAGACCGGATGCACGAACTGGGTCTGGCCCTGCCCATCGACCCGGAGGCATCATCCCGCTGGCGAGCCGCGCCCCGGCTGGACACGCTGCACGACAAGGTGGGCGGGTTTCTGGGCAACCGCAAGGCCAATGCCGATCTCCTGTTGCGGAACATCGGCGAGCGGATGGCGAAGGACCTGGAACTGGGCGACATCGTCGCCGTGGACAAGTTCGTTTATTCCCGGCCGGCCGCCGATGAGATCATCGACCAGCTCTCCGACCGGTGCGACTTCGTGGTGACGGCGATTGCGGATTGAGGGTCCTGCACCGCGTGCAGTGTGCACGACGCAATGACCCTGGAAAACCTCGGCATCCCCACGGTGGTGCTCTGCACCGACCCGTTCCTGAACTCGGCCTTCCGCCACGCCCGTACCTTCGGCCGCGGCGACTTCCATCCGCTGGGCATACCCCATCCCCTGGGCGGCCTCACGCCAGACCAGGTGTCTGTCCGCGCCGGCGAGCTGGAGCAGGCGGTTATCGATACGCTGACAACCTACTAGGGCGACCCACAACCTGCTCCCCGGGGTCACCGGGTGCGACACAGGAGGCTACGACATGGTTACCGTCGGCAGTGGCAAGTACACCTACGAGCAGGTCGAGAATTGGGAGAAACTGCCCGAGGGCTGGGAGTTGGGGCAGACGGCCATCGTCACCGACTCCGAGGACCGGGTGTATCTCTTCAATCGCGGTGAGCACCCGCTGATCGTTCTTGATCGGGACGGCAATTATCTGGCTTCCTGGGGTGAGGGCGTTCTCACCGACGCCCACGGCATGTTCATCGACGACGAGGAGAACCTCTACCTGCCCGTCAAGAACAGCCACGTGGTCCTCAAGTACGACCCCAGGGGCAACCTGCTGATGACCATGGGCGAGTGGGACCAGCCCTCGGACACCGGCTGGTCGGGCAACTACAGCGACCCGGTGGTCCGGGCGGCCGGGCCATTCAACAGCCCCAGCGACATCGCCATTTCCCCGGACGGCCTGCTGTACATCTCCGACGGCTACGGCAACGCCCGGGTGCACCGCTTCACCCCCGAGGGCGAGCTGGTGGACTCCTGGGGCGCGCCGGGGAAAACCGCTCCCGGCGAGTTCCACGTGCCCCACGGGGTCTGGGTGCACACCGACGGGCGGGTTTTCGTGGCCGACCGCGAGAACAATCGCATGCAGATCTTCGACCCCGAAGGCAACTTCCTGGAGCAGTGGCCGGACCTGGCGCGGCCCTGCGACATCTACATCGATGACGACCTGGCGGTGTACGTTCCGGAGTTGGACGGCTTCATGTCCATCCTGGACATCGAGGGCAACGTCCTGGCCCGCTGGGGCAGCCCCTCGGTCGCGGGATGGGGCAACGGCGCCCACGCCGTCTGGGTCGACTCCCACGGCGACATCTACGTAAACCAGAACCTCGCCGGCCAGCGGCTGATCAAGTACCGCCACGTCGGCGGCTAGGCCGCCCGCGTCACCAGTCTGTCATCGCGAGGAGCGACGCGGCGATCTCGTGCCCGGAAAGACGTTCGTTGCCTCGACGAGATTGCCACGCTGCGCTCGCAATGACACAGGCAAGAGCTGAAAGACCACTTTCGAGATGAACAGGCCGCCCGGTCGGGGCGAATCATGGTGAAGATATGCGCGTTGGTTACCAGGTCGGGCAGGTGGTGCAGCGGGACAGCATCGACCATCAACAGCAGTGGCAGAACCACCTGGAGCAGTTTCGGGCCTCACGCGACGCCGGGTTCGACATCTATGGCTGGGCCCACCACTACCTGATCGACCCCTTCCAGCACTTCCAGCCCTGGCCGGTGCTGGCGCGTCTGGCCGCCGAGCCGGGCGATATGAAGCTGGCCACCTCGGTCCTGCTGCTGCCATTGCTGAACCCGGTGGAAGTCGCCGAGCAGGTGGCGACCTTGGACCACATCGCGGAAGGGCGCTTCATCCTCGGTATCGGGTTGGGTTACCGTCCGGAGGAGTGTGAAGCCTTCGGAACGCGGATGTCCCAGCGCGGCGCCCGCTGCACCGAAGCCCTCGGCCTGATGCGCCGGCTGTGGACCGACGACGAGGTGACCCACCACGGCCGCTACTACAACGTGACCGGGGCGCGGCCCACCGCACGGCCCTACCAGAAACCGCACCCCACGATCTGGCAGGCCGCCATGAGCGATCCGGCGGTGCAACGGGTCGGCCGGGGCGGCGATATTCTCTACGTCGGGCCCGCCCAGTCCAACGCCACCATCCGGCACCAGATATCGCTGTATCATCAGACCCTGGAGGAGAACAGCCACGAGGTTCCCGAAGACATGGTCATCGTTCGCGAGTTCTTCTGCGCCCCGACCCACGAGGAAGCTCTGGAACGGGCCCGGGCCAACTTCGCCAAGAAGTACGAGGTCTACGCCTACCACGGCCTCCACGGCTCTGACGACGAGCTGACCCGAAAGGTGACCGGCGACCTGGAAACGCTGATGGACGACACCTTCCTGGTGGGCAGCCCCGAGGAATGCGTCGAGCAGATCGCCGCGTACCACGAAATGGGGTTCACCGACGTGGCGATCCGGTTGTTCTATCCCGAGATGTCCCAGGGCGAGGTGCTGGAGCATATCGACCTGGTGGGCCGCGAGGTGATACCGGCGCTGCACGCGCTGTAGTTCCCCTCGGGTCCCTCGCCACTATCAGGACGATTGCAAAGTCTTTTGGTTTCCGCTGATGTGGAGCCAGTCCAATTTCCGCTCATGGTAAGCCTGTCGAACCATGTCCCGCTCCGGCCGAACCATCCTTCGACAAGCTCAGGATGAGCGGATAAGGACGACTTATCGACTTTGCAATCGTTCTGCCGCCACTATGGAGGACGCATGACCACCCAGCCGACCCTGCTGACCATTGGAGACTACGAAGCCCGCGCCAGGCAGACCATGCCCCAGGCCCTGTTCGACCGGCTGTTCGGCGACCTGGGCGCGCCCGATTGGATAACCAACACCAGCAACGTCCAGGCCATGAGCGAGGTCAAGCTGCGTCCCCGGATCCTGGTTGATGTCACCGAGCGGGACATGACCACCACGGTCCTGGGCGAAGAGATCAGCATGCCGGTGATGCTGGCCCCCACCGGCACCCACCAGCGCGCCCACCCCATGGGCGAGCTGGCTTCCGCCCGGGCCGCCGGCGACGCGGGAACCATCATGGGACTCAGCACCGCCTCCAGCTACAGCATCGAGGAAGTGGCCGAGGTCGCCACCAATTCACTCTGGTTCCAGCTCTACTTCTTCCAGAACCGGGAACTGACCGAGATCCTGGTGCGCCGGGCGGAAAACGCGGGCTACAAGGCCATGATGCTCACGGTGGACAACCTGGGCGCCAACTCCCGGGAGCGCGAGTACCGCTACGCCTACACCCTGGAACAGGAACGCACCCTGAAGAACTTCCAGGGTATCGAGCTGCCGGACCTGCCCACGCGGGAGAACTTCTCCGAGAGCTTCGAGCATGGCCTCAACTGGTCCGACCTGGAGTGGCTGCGCTCCATCACCTCAATGCCGCTGGTGATCAAGGGTGTGCAAACGGCCGAGGACGCCCGGCTCTGCGCCGAGTCCGGCTGCGAAGCGCTGGTGGTCTCCAACCACGGCGGCCACGCGTTGCAGGGCACGGAAGGCACCATCGACATGCTGCCCAAGATCTCAGACGCCGTGGGCGACCGGCTGGAGGTCTATTTCGACGGCGGCGTCCGCAAGGGCGCGGACGTGCTGAAGGCGCTGGCCCTGGGCGCCCGGGCGGTCTTCGTGGGCCGGCCCATCTTCTGGGGGCTGTCGGTCAATGGCCAAGATGGCCTCCGCCACTGCCTGGAGATCCTCCGTAACGAGCTCAGCGTTACCATGGGCCTCTGCGGCGTGACCGACGTGAAGCGGGTGGATCGCTCCGTTGCTCAGGACCCGGACGACGCCGGCGGCGTGGTCGGCGAACTGGAGCGCCTGGCCCGTTTGCTGGACCAGGGCTACATCACCCGCGAGGAGTTCGAGACGCTGAAGGGCCGGCTCCTGTAAACCCGGTGGCTGGCGCAACCGCGCAGTTGCGCCAGCAGTACTCGGCCCCGTCAGCGACTGACCATCACTTCGATCACGCGGTAACGCCCTGCCGCGTCATAACCCAAACACGCAGACCGGCCACCACCATCAGGATGGGCAGAGCCGCGCCCAGCACGGACCAGAACTGGCCGTCGGCAACATTTCCGGGCGAAAGAACAAGGAACCAGTTCCAGAAGTAGATGATCGACGCGGCCACCGACCCATAGAAGACCGCGTTGGTCTCCAGGTACCGCCTGATATCCGTTGAACCTCCGCTGTCGAACCTCCGCTTGCTGAGGTAGCTTGCCGCCAGCGTGACAAGTACGGCCGGCGCGATGAACCAGTTCATGTAATGCCAGGCCATGATCGGCGCATCCCCAGCGTGATAGAACGGAGTGACGATGAAATGGACGGCAATGGCAACGCCGGCCAGCACGACGTAGGCCGCCGCGGCGCGAAGTAGATAGGACATATCAGCCTCCTGTGTTTGTATCAGCGCGAAAAGTTATCGATGGCCATCATAGTCCTGCGATGTGAAAAGAGCGTGAATTCCAGCCCCGATTCTGTGCGGCCTTTGTGAAGATTCACTCCTCGCCGCTACTCTGGCTTTCAAGTTGCAAACCCTCTCGCGTACCCGGTTTGCTGCGAGGAACGTCAGAATCAGGATTCGAGCCGTTCTGAGATGGAAATCTCCCAATCCTGCCCAATCACAAAATCCCGTCAATCCTGATTCTGGCGATTTGCGGAGCTGGGTACGCGTGAGGCAACAGGCCCGTTTGACAGCCATTTGGCGCGGTGATAGCGTCGCCGCATCGACCACCGGAACTCCGCAGACAAACGAACTCGGACAAGGGCCAGCGTGGACCAGGAGGGTGATTATGGAGCGGCTACGGTTTATCGACGGTGATTCCCACGTTCTGGAACCGGAAAGTATTTGGACGGATTACCTGGAAAAGAAGTACCAGCACCTCATCAGCGGCCACGTGCGCTGGGTGAGAACATCTGCTGGTAACGGCTCCAACGGAGCAGCCTCGGACAACAATGCCCTCGCTTTTGAGCTGGAGGTGGAGGTGATGGGCCAGAGGCCGTTGGGCGAACGGGACCCAACGGCCGCCACCAGGAACTTCCAGGACCGCGACCTGGACGAGTTGGATTTCGCCTATGGCAAGTGGGCGGACCAGGACTTTCCGGCCAGCGCCTACCGCGAGGTGATGGACACCCACGGCGTGGACCACATGATCCTCTACCCCACTGCCGGCTTCTGGACCACCGGCGTCGCCGAGATGGATGGCGAGACCGCCATGGCCATCCGCCGGGCGTACAACCGGTGGCTGGGCGATTTCTGCCAGGAGATCGGGAAGGGTGCGTGCGGCGCAGCGTCCATAGACCTGCGCGACCCGGTAGCCGCGGCCGCAGAGGTGCGCAGGTGCGTCACGGAGTACGATTTCAAGGCGGTTCACCTGAACCCGGCGCCCGTGCCCAACCTGCGGCTTTTCGACGAGGAATGCGATGTCCTCTGGGATACCTGCGCCGAGCTGGGCGTGCCGGTGGGGTTGCACCCCAGCGCCAATCACCCCTTCGACCAGGGGCTCCTCGACTATCTTCCGGGGTTGAGGAATTGTCGCGCCACCGTGTCCTTCGTCATGGGCAGCATGCTGGCCTGTACCGGTTTCGTCATGGGCGGCGTCTTGGAACGGCATCCGGGACTGAAGCTGGTGTTCCTGGAATCGGGCTGTGGGTGGGCGGCTTTCTGGCTGGACCGTCTCGAAGCGGGCATCCAGGGCGGCACCCGCCGGCTCAGGATACAGGGCCTGAACCACAACCCAGTAGAGTACTTCCAGCGGCAGTGCTTTGTCGCCGCCGACCAGGATGATCCCGGCATCGAGCCGCTGATCCAGGCGATCGGCGACCACGTCATCGTCGGAGCGACCGACTTCGGCCACCCCGAGGGGAGAAAGTACTTCAAGGCGAAGCAGGACCTGATGGAGCTCCCCGGCGTTTCCACCGAGAGCAAGCACAAGATCATGTGGGACAACGCGCTTCGAGCTTACCCCATTACCCCGGGCGACTAGAAACCCGGCGGTAACTCCCGGTTTCGCTGCCTTCCGGTCTAACTACCGGCGAAGACGGCGGACGCGACGATACGAGCCCGCCTGACGCGGCTCACCTGCGTGGCAATCGCCGCGCAGGCATTGCCGATACGTGCTGATCCCGATCCGCTTGGCAGGGAATAACAGGAGCGCGCCGTGCCATATAATGACGCCGGCAGATGCAAGCGAGGTGAACACGATGGCGGATTTGCAGCGGACAGCGATAACCAGCGATCAGGCGCCCCAACCCCTGGGCGCATACTCGGTGGGAATGTCGGTCAACGCCGGGAGACTGATATATGTGGCGGGACAGGTGGGCGTGGACCTCTCGGGAACGCTCGTTGGGCCCGGCGATGCCGCGGCACAGACCCGTCAGGTTTTTCAAAACATTGGCGCTGTGCTGCAATCGGCCGGCGCCGGGTTCAGCAACGTGGTCGAATTCACGACCTACGTGGTGGGCCGCGAATCGGTGCAGGCCTTCATCGACGGAAGAAACCAGGTCTTCCCGGACATTTTCCCCGACGGAGAGTATCCACCCAACACCCTGCTGGTGGTTGACGGTCTGGTGCGCGAGGAGTTCCTGGTCGAAATCAAGGCAGTGGCAGCGCTCGCGTAGAGCGGCAGCAAGCGTCGTCGGGGCCGGCAGACCCGCCATCACATCCGAGCGGATTGCTCCCTGGACTGCCGGCCGGCGGCCTCTCGACCCGATCCGGTTTGATAAGGGCGGAGCCAACATGGGTCTGTCTCACCAACACCGCTTTTTCGGGTAATATGGCGATCAGAACGCTTCAACGCTAGAAGTCCAACCTGTCGAGAGGCAATGCCACTATGCCCAGTTACACCACCAGCGTCGGCAACGTTGAATTGCTGGCTTTAAACGACGGAGGGCCCGTCCGGTCCCCGTTGATCCCGTTCCCGGATACGACCATCGAACAGTGGCGTGAGTTTCCCGAGCTGCTGGACGAACACGACCAGGTCAGGAGCCGATACGGGACGACCGGTGTCCGCTCGCAGGGGAAACTGATTGTCGTCGACACCGGCCTGCAGGCCCCCGACGGCACGCTCATGTCCGACATGCGCGCCAAGGGCGTCGACCCGGAAGCCGTCGACCTGGTGGTTCACACCCACCTGCACCCCGACCACGTGGGCTGGAACCTCACCGATGGCAAGCCCAACTTCCCCAATGCCCGTTACCTGGTACCGAGGAAGGACTGGGACTACTGGACCCAGCCCGACGTCCTGGCCGGCGCCACCCACGTCCGCGACCAGGTGGCGCCCCTGGACGCTCTGGGGTTTATCGACCTGATTGACGACGACCACCAGATCACGGACGAGTTAACCACGGTGTCTACGCCGGGTCACACACCGGGCCACGTCTCCATCATGATCGCCTCCGGCGGCGAGCGCGGTTACATCCTGGGCGACGTGGCACACAACCCGGCCCAGGCGCACTACACCGACTGGTGCCCCATATTCGATATCCAGCCTGACGTGTCCCGGAGCACCAGGCATTCCGTCCTGGACATGCTGGAGAGCGAGCAGATTCTGGTCTCTGCAGGACACTTTCCTGATCCGGGCTTCGGCCATTTCGTCCGGGTCGCGGGACGGCGATCCTGGCGAGGCATCTAGCCCGCAGGCATCCCGATTACGCTTAAACCTGAAAGGAAGTGCAGCTATGGTAGAAGCGGATGCGCGAATACTCCTGGACTGGGACGCTCTGGAGGTCGGCGAGACCTTCGAGACGTACCAATACCTCCTCACCCAGGAGATGATTGACACCTACCGCCAGGGGGTGATGGACCCGGAGGCCAGTTTCCCGACCATCTCCCACAAGGTGGACGTCAAGCAATACAACGCCAGGTATCGGGACGCCGGTTCGGTCAACGCCCGGTGCGCGTTCTTCTGCTACAGCCCACCTGAGGCCGGCAAGACGATCACGGTGCGGGCGTGGATCGCCGACAAGTACCTGCGTCGAGGCAAGAACTACATCGTCACCGAGGCGGTTTCGGTTGACGAAGACGGGCGGCTCATCGACCGAGTGATCACCCACGAGCTCAAGCAGCCCACGGAGGTCGGCAAGAAATGGGGAGGCTAGTACGCGCATACGAGGTGGGGGATGAACTGCCTCCGCTGGTCAAGGCAATGACCCAGGAGGCGATCAATCTCTTCGAGGGCAGTTCCGGGGAATTGGAAACCTCCCAGTTCACCGACGAAGAGACCGCCCGCGAGACCCTGGGAACCGAGGGCACGGTGGCCTCGGGCAGGATGTCGCTGTCGTTCGGCCTGGAACTGCTGCGCCGGTACTTCGGCAGCGACGTGTTCAACCACACCGGCACGGTTGACGTCAGGTTCCTGCGGCCGGTTCGACCGGGCGACACCATCACCTTCACCGGCACGGTCACCGGCGTGAGCCGCGAGGTGAACGGCAGCCGGGTATCGGTGGATATCAAAGTCGAGAACCAGCGCGGCGATACCACCGGCGTGGGTCAGGGCAGCGCGGTGGTGCCAAACGCCTTTCTCCCCCAGGACGAGTGAAACGCGCCGGAAAGGTGAACCGAAAATGCAACTGGAAGGCAAAGTCGCGCTGGTAACCGGAGGGGCCCGCGGATTGGGCCGCTCCATGGCGTTGGCCTACGCTCGCGAGGGAGCGGACGTTGCCATTGTGGCCCGCACTCCCTCGGAGCTGGACGCCGTCGGTTCCGAAATTCGCGGCCTGGGCCGCCGCGCCCACACGGTCAACGCGGAGCTGACCACCAAGGAAGGCGCGAGCCGGGCCGCCCAGGAAACCATCAGCGAACTGGGCAAGATCGATATCCTGGTCAACAACGTGGGCGGATACCGTCTCTTCACCAACGACCTGACCCACGCGGTAACGGTCCTGGACATCACCGAGGATGAGTGGCGGCGCGTGATGGAGTCGAACCTGACCACCACCCTCATGACCTGCAAGGCCGTGCTGCCTCACATGATCGAACGCGTCGCCGGCGTCATCATCAACCTGACGTCCATGAACGTGGCCCGCCGCGGCCGAGCCGGACAGGCATCCTACGGAGCCGCCAAGGCGGCAGTAGAACGTCTCAGCGAGGCCCTGGCCGACGAGGTTAAGGACTTCGGCATCGCCGTGAACATACTCGACCCCGGCTGGAACCTCACCCGGCCCAACGACGACTACGATGACGAAGTGCACAAGCGCATGCGGCTGCCCGACGACATCTCCGAAGTTGCCGTCTACATGGCCCTCCAGACCCCAGAAACCATGACCGGGCAGCTGGTTTCCGCCGCCGAGTACGATGCAGAGCACGGTATCGAACGGCTGTCGGCCTACGACCGGCTGCACGCCTGAGCTTGCATCCGGATAGGCAAATGGTATCTGCACAACCCACGCCGCCAACGCGAAAGCAAACCGATCACTGGGGAGGATGATATGAGCAGCAACGGCGCAATGACCACAATTATCCGCAACGGCACACTCATCGACGCAACGGGTCAACCAGCGTCCCAGAACGACGCGGTGGTTATTCAGGGCAACCGCATCCTCAGCGTCGGGGCGGTCCCTCCTCAGGTCAATGTTGAGGACCGTGAGCACGTGGAGACCATCGACGCCACGGGCAAGTGGATCATGCCGGGCCTCATCGAAGGCCACTGCCACCTGTCCTTCGGCCAGCCGGCCATGCCCGGGCTGAACATCGCCCGGGGCACCACCAGCGCCGAGTTCTCCACCATCCGGGCCGCCAAGAACGCACGTGAGGTGTTACGGTCCGGCGTGACCAGCCTCTCCATCCCGGGCGGCACGTGGTTCATCGACGTAGCGTTGCGGGAGGCGATCAACGCCGGCCTGGTCGAGGGGCCGCGCATCTACTGCGCCGGGCGCTTCATCGTCACCTACGGCAGCATCGCCGACAACGAGCCGTCATGGATGGGCACGCCCGAGCACGTCAACGGCGTGCTGGCCAACTCCGTCGCCGAGATGATCACCGAAGTGCGCCGCCAGTGCAAGCACGGCGTGGACTTCATCAAGATGGCCGACAGCACCTGGGGCGATTTCCAGACCATTTCCAAGGAGGAACTCCAGGCCGTCGTGGGAGAGGCTCACCGGCGCAACGCACGCATCGCCATCCACTCCCGTGGGTCCGATTCGACCCGCGCCGCCGCGGAGGCCGGCGTGGACTGGATCATGCACGCCGACCTGGCCACCGAGGCCGACCTGGAGGTCGTGGCCGAAAACGGGGTGCGCATCATGCCTACCATCACCTTCCTGAAGCACGCCGTCGAGGTCGGACGCGAGTTCGGCAGGAGCGATAAGGAAGTCGACCAGATCAAGTACAACCTGGAAGGCGGGGCCAACATGTTGCAACAGGCCCGCTCCATAGGGGTGAAGGTGATGTGCGGCACCGACAGCGGCAACTCACCGCTGATGCCCTACGGTGAGCTGCACGCCAACGAAATGGAGATCATGGTCAAGTACGGCGGATACACGCCCATGGAAGCCATCATGGCCAACACCAGGGACAACGCTTTCGCCGTGGGGCTGGAGGGCGAGCTTGGCACCATTGAGCCGGGAATGCTGGCCGACCTCCTGATCCTGGACAAGGACCCCATCGCCGACATCAGCGTGCTGCAGAAGGGCGAGCACCTCTCCGCCGTCATCAAAGACGGCAAGCAGGTGAACCTGAACGGGTCGGTGGACGATTACGTGCTGGCGACAGACTAACGGACAGCGGACACGAACCGATGCCAAGCGTCTTGCGTAGCCAGTTGGCCGCGGAGAATCGTCAGAATCAGGATTTCAAGATTTAGGGATTATCAGGATTGGCGCCGTTCTGTGATGGAGATATCCCAATCCCACCAAATCATAAAATCCCGTAAATCCTGATTCTGACAAATTGCGAAAGCGGGTGCGCATGAGCCTGCTTTCTGAGCGAACCAATGACCAACGCTACCACCTGGCGGGCGAGGCTTGCCCACACCCTGCCCTTCTACTACGGCTGGGTAATCGTAGCGAACGGGGTGGCGGTGAGCCTGTCCACCCGGACCGTGATGGCGGTGGCGACCCTTTCCGTGTTCGTGGTTCCGATGACCCAGTCCCTCGGTTGGTCGGTGGGGATGTTCTCCGGGGCGGTCAGCCTGGGAGGGCTGGTCGCGGTTTTCATCTCGCCCATCGTGGGGAGATGGCTGGACAGGTACGGCGCGGGCGTCATACTGAGCGCGGGCTCAGTCGCCACCGGCGCGCTGGCCATTGGGCTGGCCTTCGTCGCCCATCCGCTGGCCTTCTACTGTCTGTACGTCCCGGGGCGGATGATCTTCTCCGGGCCCATGGAGATCGGGCTGCCCACAGCCGTCAGCAACTGGTTCATCCGGCGGCGGCCCCTGGGGCTGGCCGTGGACGCCGTGGGCAAGGGCGCCGGCTTGGCCATCATCCCCTGGGCGATGCAACTGGTCATCACCGGATTTGACTGGCGAACGGCATGGGTCACGCTGGGGATCCTGACCTTTGCGCTGGGAGTGGTTCCGTCCCTGCTGCTGGTGGCGAGGCGGCCGGAGGATATGGGGCTGGAACCCGACCCTGCGCCGGCGCAGGAGGATTCAGCCAACCCGGGCTCCGAAGCTGCAAAGGGTTCCGGCGACTCCGGTGGTTTCGCCGAGACCAATTTCACGGTGGGGCAGGCGCTGCGAACGCAGGCGTTCTGGATCCTGGCGATATTCTCCGGCGCGGGGATGATGGTCCAGGCGGGGGTCAGCCTGCACCAGGTCTCCCACTACATCAACCAGGGCCTGGAACCGCACTTCGCCGCGATGAGCGCGAGCACGTTCGCCCTGGCCCAGATGCCGGCGAGCGTCTTCTGGGCGGCCCTGGCGCGTCGCATGCCCATCCGCTATCTGATGATGTGCGCGGCGTTCGTCGTGGCCCTGGCAACGGCGGGCACGGTGCTGAGCAACTGGGTGTTGCCAGAATTGGTTTCGGCAGCGGGGGTCGGGTTCGGCGTCGGCGGTCTGCACCTGCTGATCCGGCTGGTCTGGGCGGACTACTACGGACGGCAGAACCTGGGGACGATCCGCGGCCTGACGATGTCGGTCCAGGTGGGCGGACAAGCGCTGGGGCCGGTTATCGCCGGGTTCATGTTCGACTATTTCGACAGCTACCGCATCCCGTTCGCGTTTTTCGCCGTGGCGGTGTTCCTGGCGGGCATAATGGCGCTGGCGGCCAAACCGCCTCGGGCTCCGGCCATAACCCCTCCGGAGGAACCGGGGGGCGTTGCGGATCAAACCGACCGGCGAACTCCGGTTACGGAGGCCTGATCAGACTCGCGGTTATCGCGCCGCTATCCCGCGGAAGCCCTGGCTACCTGCGTCCCCTCCGGTCTCCAAGCCAAAGGTCACGAAGCTGCGGGCGAGGTTTGTCCCTCCCTCGGCAGGGAATCTTCCCAGTCGGGAATGAGGACGCGGGACGATGATTCCAGCAACAGGATGAAGACGACTCCGGCGAGACTGGCGGCGATGGAAACGACCCAGGCGAGGTCGTAGGAGCCCCCTCCGACGTCGATGAAGCCGAGGTATCGCGTCGGCGTTGCGGCGTTGCGGAAATCGTAGACTACGCCGCCGACGAGACCTCCGAGGGCCATGCCGAAACCGGAACCGAGGTGCTGGAAGCCGAAAATCGATCGCACCGGACCCATTCCATAGTACTGGCGGTTGGCGATGAGAAACGCGGACATCTCCCCGCCGAACCCGATGCCGAAGAGGACGGCGAAGAGGTAGAACTCCCACGCGCTCTGGGCCCAGAAGAGCATGATCACGGTGATGCCCTGCAGGGCGTAAGGCAGGATCATCGTCATCTTGGCGCCGAATCGGTCGGCCAGGATGGGGATGAACAGGCGGCTGCTGACGCTCGCTATGGTGTAGATCGTGACGATCCAGGCCGCCGCCGCCAGGGACAGTCCCTGCTCAGTGGCAAAGAACACGACGTGCCAGATCACGATGGCGTGGCCCATGCAACCCAGGAAGTGAATGAAGGGCAGGTTCCAGAAGGCGCGGGTCCGGCGGGCATGCTGCAGGAAGACCTTGCTGCGCAGCTTTGCGGTTTCGCTATTGACCGGCGCCGGCGGCGGATCGTCGTCAGTGGCTCCAAGGGGTTTCATGCCACGGTCGGCGGGTTCGCTGTGGAAGAAGAACAGCAGCCCGAACAGGATTACTCCGCCCACGGCGGCGATTATCCAGAACCCAACCTGCCAGCCGGTCAGGGAAACCAGCAGCGCCAGGCCCGGGGCGGTGACCGATGCTCCCATGCCTCCGATGGACTGCTGGATCCCCACGGCGACACCGAGCCTCCTCTTGAACCAGGCGGCGACCGTGGTGGGGATGTTGACAGTGAAGAGGGCCTGGGCCAGCCCCAGCAAAAGGCTGTAGTAAATGTAGAGTTGCCAGAGTTCGTTGACGGTGCTGAGAAGCAGCATCCCGGCCACGTAAAGGGCAGCCGCAACAAACAGGGACGGGCGCGCCCCGTAGCGATCGCCGACCCATCCGGAGGCAGGCGACAGGATGGCGCTGGCGAGGCTACGGAATACCTGAGCGAGGACGATGGCGGTGACGCCCCAGGCGAAGTCGGTCTGGAGGACGACCAGGATGACGGCGAAGGCCTGGCTGACGAAATTGGCGGTAACCCGGAGCATCGTGCCTATCCCGACCACGAGCCAGGCGTAGTGGTACCGCTCGCGCGTGTAGTTCACCAGGTCAGAAAAGCCGGTATTCAAACTGGGCCACGCTCCATCACCGGGAATCAACACGAGCAAGTGCGCGCTGCGACGAAATCGTCGGACGGGTGGCGCGCAAAACCAAGCATCCGGAGTTGGGGCATTGTAACCACACCTGGGTGGGGTGGCAATTTGACGCAAGCGCCAGTTCGTACCCGGTTGGTCATAGGGGTTGCGAAGTTGGGAGCAAGGGCGTCGCTTGGGTTGCAGATGTGACGGCGGCAGGGCACAGGCGATGGACCGCTGCCGCCGGAGAGGGTTCAGGTTCGTGTTGGGATGGGCAGCCTCCGAAGGTTGAGGGTATGCAGGCGATTTGGGGAGTGGCGACCAGGTTCCGAGCGGTTATCAGCCCTACGGCCGGAGGATTTGCGCTGGGGTTTTTTGCTCTCATTGTCCATGCCCACGGCATGGCGCGCTGTGGCGGGCGCGGTGGCCGAGCAGACTACCCCGGGTAAGATGACCGAAGACAGTCCGCCACACAGGCCGTTAGCGACTTGTATGCTGATGGGGGTGGCCGTGAACGCGTGGAACCTGGTCGAAGGGAAACGTATGGATCGCCTGCAAGTTGATGATAGAGCATACGTTCTGAATAACGCAAGGGGATGATGTCACTGATCGCGGGCGATGACGCGTTCACCAGCGTCGGCCGATGCTGTATCTTGTGATGCGCTCCCGCATCGCTAGCCGCCACGGACGCTTTCATGAACCAATCCGGAAACGCCAAGCAATCCTCTCTCACCGTGAAACGACTGTCGTCGGATTTGCCTCGCGAGCTCCGGCGGCTCATCAAGGAAGAGAAACGGCACGATGTCCTCGCGCCCGTGACCGTGGTCACCCCCACCCGGTACGCCGGCCTGGCCCTGCGTCAGGAACTCGGGCGCGCGGGGTTTGCCAACGTCCGGTTCATGCCAGCCCCCGTGCTGTCCGAGCTGCTGGGTGCGGCTGCGCTGGAGCAACAGGGGCGCAAGCCGCTGACCGGCGTGCTGGAGAACTTGACGGTGCGGCGGGTGCTGGCGCAAACCGATGGCCCTTTGCATGACGTATCCGAGCATCCCAGCACGCAGTCCAGTGCGCGCTCCGCCTTCCGCCAGCTCCGCAACGTCGATGAGGCCTTGCGCTCAGCCCTGATCTCCCGTGGCGGGATCTCCGGCGAGATGGCCCGCCTGTACGAAGATTTTCGCGCTCTCACCGCCGATGAATGGTACGACGCGGAGGACCTGGCAGAAGCGGCGGCAGCCATGGTGCACACCGGCGCGGCTCCGGGATTGGCCGATCTGGGGTTGATTATTTTCTTCTTGCCCCACGGGCTTTCCGTGGACGAAGTCGGCTTGATGCAGTCCCTGGTTGAACATCACCGTTGCGCGATCATATTGGGGGCCACCGGCGACAGTGTCGCCGACGCGTCAACCGAGGATCTGGCGGCGAGGCTGCGGGGACATATTGGCCCGCCAAACCCCGTCCCAACCACCGCTGTCGACGAGCCGGCGGGCGCCGGCTCTGCGCTATTGCACGTCGCGCCCACGGCACACGACGAACTGCGCTGGGTGATTCGGCAGGTGATGCAGGAAGTCGAGGAGAACCAAACCCCGCTGCACCGGATTGCCATTCTCTATCGCATGGCCGATCCCTACGCGTCACTGATCCGCGACGAGCTGCGCATGGCCGGCATCCCGATGGCAGGCCCGGACCGTGAACCGCTGGCAAATACCGGCGCCGGCCGTGCCCTGATTGGCCTGCTGGATTTGTGCGGCGGCCCGCTCCCGAGATCGGAGGTGATGGCATGGCTGAGCAGTTGCCCCGTGCGGAGCCCGGTCGGTGGGACCGCGAGTTTCAGCCCCAGCCAATGGGACGTGGTTACACGGAAGGCGGGCATAGTGAGCGGTATGCAGCAGTGGCGCGACCGGCTCGACGCCCACGCCCAGCGGCTGATTGCGGACGCCGACCGGCGCGAAACCGACGGGGAAATCAGCGAGTCTCGGGCTCGCGGCATGAGATTCGAGGCGGCCGTCGCGCAACATATCCGAACCTTTATCGACCAACTCGCCGAGGACCTTGACCCGCCGAATGACGGAGCTTCCTGGAAGGAGTTCTCGGAATGGGCGACGGGCCTTTTACATCGCTACCTGACGTTCCACACCGACGGAACCGACGACAATGCCCAGGAACGCATCGACAGGCTCCTTGACGGGTTTGCGGCCGCGGACAGCGTGAACGACGGCGCTACCCTGGCCGCATTTCGCCAGATGGTATCCGAGTTGATGCAGGCTCCATTCGGCCATTTGGGCCCAACCGGGCAGGGCGTGTTCGTGTCTTCTTTCGCCGGAGCCGCCGGCATGACCTTCGACGCCGTGTGGCTGGTGGGCATGATCGAGGGAGCGGTTCCGCCGGCGCCCCGCCGCGACCCGTTGCTGACCGAGCCCGAGTGGCTGGCTGCCGGCGGTCAGGATCGTATGCAGATGCGCATGGCGGAAGAGCGCTACGAGTATCTCGCTGCCATCGCGTCCGCTTCCCGCCGCACCCTTTCGTACCCGGTAGCAGACGCTGCGTCGCAACGACAGGCCTACCCCTCGCGGTGGTTCCTTGAGCAGGCGTCGGCGCTTGCCGGCCGGCCTGTAAGAAGCGGTGATGTGTCCAGCCTGGGCGACCACGATTGGTTCACTGTGGACGTCTCGTCCGAGCGAGCCCTGGTCAACGCGAATGCAAGGTCTGCCGCGGACGAGCGGGATTACCGGCTCCAGCGATTGCTGCAGTGGCGACACGGCGGGCGGAACCTCCACGAGCATCCCTTCGCTTGCAAGGAACCCCTGGAGCGGGCCTTCCGGTTGGTCCGGCGAAGGTCCCTGCGCCAACTGACCGAGTTCGACGGCAACCTTTCGGGTATCGAAGCCAGCCACCGGTTCCACATCGGACCGGGCGGCTCGCCCATTTCCCCGACCGCCCTGGAATCGTGGGCAACCTGCCCGTACCGGTACTTCCTGGGTCACGTGCTCCGGCTCGGCTCGCTGGACACTCCGGAGGAAATCTTCTCCATCAGCGCGCTGGACCGGGGCACACTGATGCACGAAATACTCGAGCGGTTCATCGACGAGAGTGCCCAACGCGGCAATCTTCCCCCGCCCGGTGAACCCTGGCGGGACAGCGACCGGGAACGCCTGTTGCACATCGCGTCTCAGAGCTTCCAGGATGCGGAAACCCGCGGCGTGACCGGCAAACGGCTGCTGTGGGAAATGGCCAAAACGCAGATGCTTTCCGACTTAGAGACTTTCCTCGAAGCGGACTCCACGCTGCGGGAGGCCAACCAAACGGCGGATGTCCGGGTCGAGACCAGGTTCGGATTTGGCGACGCTACTACCGAAATAATCGAACCCGAAACGGGGATCAATTTCCGGGGAATGATCGACCGTATCGACATCAGCGGTGATGGCAAAAGGGTCCTGGTGGTCGACTACAAGACCGGCAGCGCGGACCCGTATAAGGGCCTGGACGACGACCCGATCGATCAGGGGCGGCACCTGCAATTGGGCGTCTATTCGCTGGCTGCCCGCACGTTGTTCCCCGACGCTACCGACGTATCTGCCGCCTATTGGTTCAGCACCAACCGGGGCAGGTTTCAATTGGTCCCCGCTGCACATTTCAGCATCACGGACGATTCCGTCGCAGAAAGGTTCCGCGAGGGCGTAACCAGCATCGTGGACGGCATAAACGCGGGACTCTTCCCCGCCAATCCCGGCCCCCCCGGACGGTACGGACCATCCAACTGCCAGTATTGCGACTTCGATGCGGTCTGCCCCGCGCGGCGCGCCGACCTCTGGGAGCGCAAGAAATCCGATGCGACGCTATCGGGCTATCTGCAGCTGGCGGAACCCGACACGGCGGAACCCGATGGAGAGACTGACTGATGACTTCAACGCTAGGGGCAGCTTCAGCCAGCCCGCTTTCAAGCTTCATCCCGGTCGATTCCGATGCCCGACAAACCATCGGCGAGGACCTGGGCGCGACGCTGTTCGTGGAGGCCAGCGCCGGCACCGGAAAAACCACCAGCCTCGTTCAGCGAGTGACCAACCTGGTTGCCACCGGGACGACCACCCTGGATCGTATCGCCGCCATCACCTTCACCGAGGCGGCCGCCGCCGAACTGCGAGACCGCATCCGCGCCGAGTTGGAGAAGGCTGCTGCCGACGACCAGCGTGACCCGGCAGAGCGCGACCGTTGCTACCAGGGTATCGCCGATTTGGACCAGGCGGCCATCAGCACCCTGCACGCTTTCGCCGGCAACCTGCTGCGGGAACGTCCGCTGGAGGCAGGCCTGCCTCCGTCTTTTGAAACCAGCGACGAGATCCTGGCCGGCATCAAATTCGAGGACGAGTGGAGCGCATGGCTGGACCGCCATCTCGATGGCGAAACCGACCTGGCGCCACACCTGGCGTTGGCTCTCACCCTGGGCTTGACCCTGAACCATCTCAGGACCATCGCCCGGGCGTTCCACCAAAACTACAGCGACCTGACCAACGTGAGCTTCCACGCTACTGACCCCACCCCGCTCGCTGCGTTGGCGGCGATCACTGAGGCCGTTCCCGCGGTGGAGAGGCTTTGCGCATTTTCCAAAACCGGCTCCGGCGATGTGTTGTACGACCATGCGATAGACCGGATCGCTTTGATACGCAGTCTGCCCGCAGAGGCTACCAGTCTGGAAGACGGTTACCGTTGCCTGCTGCGCGTAATACCGCTGCGTCAGAGTCGTGGCCGCCAAGGCGACTGGAACACAGACCCGGACACTGGCAGGAACGCGTGCGCCGCCCTGAAGGATCTCCTCGGTGATCTGGATCAGCAGGCAGACGATCAGATCCAAAACGCCCGCTATAGGTCCTTGATGCCCATTCTCGAGGACCTGAGGCAGTTGGTCCTGGAATACGCCGGAAAGCGCCGCGCGGAGGGTCGTGCTGAATTCCACGATCTGCTGGTGTGGGCCCGTGATTTGCTGCGGGACGACCAGCGCGTCCGCGATTACTTCCGCAACCGGTACACCCACCTGCTGATCGACGAGGCCCAGGACACCGATCCGATCCAGGCTGAAATCGCCATGCTGTTAGCCGAGCCTGCGGGCGCCGAAAACCCCGGCCCCGATCACCCCATTCCTTGGGATCAGGGCAGTCCCGAACCCGGAAAGCTCTTCGTGGTCGGCGACCCCAAGCAATCGATTTACCGGTTCCGCCGCGCCGACGTCGGGCAGATGCGTCGTCTGCAATCGAGCATGGAACAATCCGGCGGCCGAACCCTCAAGCTGGTGCAGAATTTCCGGTCCCAAAAGCCCGTCATCGGCTGGGTCAACCATCTGTTTGAACAGTGGATGGAAGAACCTCTCGGCGACGATGAGGATGACGGCAACTCCCAAGCCGGCTACGACGCGATGTCTGCCCTCTGGGTCGGTGACACCGGAAACCCCAATAGTCCGCAGGCGTGGACGCTGGGCAACGAAGCTATCGAGGCACCCATCGGCGAAATCCGGCAGGCAGAGGCACGGGAGATCGGCCTTCTGCTCCAGCAGATGGTCGCCGAGCAGTGGGAAACCCTGGACCAGGAGGCCACCACCAGCAACGGATACGAAACCTACCGCCCCGTGCGTCACTCCGACGTGTGCATCCTCATGCCGCGCCGCACCGGCCTGGCGGCGTTGGAACGCGGGCTGGAAAACGCGGACATACCCTTCCGACTGGAAAGCGCGTCGCTGGTGTTTGAGACCCAGGAGATCCGCGACCTGCTGAACTGCCTGAAATCCATCGACGATCCCGCCGACCAAGTGGCCACGGTGGCCGCGCTCCGCTCCTCCGCATTCGGATGCAGCGACGTTGACCTGCTGCGGCATCGCGCGAAGGGCGGGAGCTTCGACTACCTGGACAACGCCCCATCCAACCGGGGCGACGAAGTCGTGCTCGGCGCATTTGACGTGTTGCGGTCTTTCCACCGCGCCCGCCTGGCCGAGGCCACCAGCGCCCTGATCGACCGGTTCGTTCGCGAACGCGGCCTGATGGAGGCGGCGGTGGGTTACCCGAGGATGCGCGAGCAGTGGCGTCGTTACCGGTTCCTGGTGGAACGGGCAGGGCTTTTCAGCCGCGCCGGCGGCGGCACGCTGGGCGCCTTCCTCCAGTGGGTGGACGATCAGATCCGCGAGGGCGCCCGGATCACTGAGGCGCCGGTTCCGGAGTCGGACGAGGATGCCGTGCGGGTGATGACCATCCACGGCTCGAAGGGGCTGGAATTCCCCGTGGTAATCCTCACCGGGATCAATTCGGCGCCGGTCAGGGGCGGCAATTCCGTCATAGTCGACCGGCAGAGCGGCAGGGTCGAAGTTGGCATCGGTCCCGCAGCCGCGCGGTTCGCCACACCCGGTTTCGAGGAGTTGACTGAATTGGACAACCGCATGTCCGCCGAAGAGCACATTCGCCTGATGTACGTGGCGACGACCAGAGCACGGGACCACCTAGTGCTGAGCATGCGCCGCCCGGCCAAGGGCGCAAAAACAACCGCCGCATCAATCGCCGAATACATGGAGAGCTGTGACGACCTGTGGCAAGCCGTCGAAATCAACGAATTGGCCGCGTTGGCACAAATCCAGCCCTCCGCTGGCCCGGCTGAATCCCGGACGATCGATGAGTCCGTTCATTCCACCGAACATCTGGAGCAATGGGCAAAAGATCGGAAACGCACCATTGACGAATTCAGTCGCCCTCAGTTCGTGGCCGCCACCGGCCTGTCACGAGCATACAAAGATGAGGAAGAAGAGCCGGAAAGTCCCGAACCCTGGCGTCGTGGCCGGGCGGGCACCTCGGTGGGACGGGCGGTCCACGCAGTATTGCAGTCCATCGATCTCGCCACCGGCGCCGGCGTCGAACACCGGGCCCGGGCCCAGGCCGTGGCGGAGGGTGTCCCCGACCGGGAAGAGGAGATCGCCCGCCTCGTCAGAGTCGCGGTGGAAAGCGATATTGTCCGGCGCGCCGTGGCGTCCCAACGAATCTGGCGCGAGGTCCCGGTAGCAGCGCCGGTGGGCGACGGCTCGCTGCACGGTTTCATCGACCTGCTGTTCGAAGAGGAAAACGGTTTGGTGGTGGTCGACTACAAAACCGACGCGGTTACCGAGGCACAGTTGCCGGAGGTTGTGGGCCGCTACCGTCTCCAGGGCGGAGCCTACGCCCACGCCGTCGGCCAGATCACCGGCAAACGAGTCAGGGAGGTGGTTTTCCTCTACCTCCAGCCGAAACTTGAAAGCGCCCTCCCGGATCTTTCCGGCGCTATGGCTGATGCACAAGAGGCCGCTCAGTCGATACTCTCGGCAGGCGCCGTTTGACCGTCTTCCCCCAACTCGCCGCCACCGGTTGCCACCCGGCTCAGTCAAACGCGCCGGCAATGGCGCAGTCGTCCACCTCGTCGTCCGACATCCCGAGAAGCTCGCGCAGCACGTAGGTCATGTCCGCTGCGAAGGCCGGCGCGCCCCTGGTGACCGCGCCCGGAGTGCGGGACAGCTTGTAGGGCGCGCTCTCGATGGTCCGAATCTCTCCCTGGTGGTCCGGCACACGTCGGAAGAACCCGCGTTCCTTCAGCTGCGGGTCCCGTGACAGGTCCTCCCCGGTCTGCACCACGCCGGCTGCGACGCCCGCGGCCTGCAAACGGGCCATCACCTCTTCCGCGGTGTGTTGGACGGTCCACGATTCCACCAGGCGGTCCAGCGCGTCGGCGTTATCCTCTCTGGCCTCACCGGTGGCGAACCGTTGGTCGGCAGCCCATGGGGGATCTCCCAATGCCTTTACGAACGCGCGCCATTCATCGTCGGTGAAGACTGTGATCGCCACCCACCGGTCCTCCCCGAGGCACCGGTACGCGCCGTGGGGAGCGCCGCCACCGTGCGCTTGACGGTTGCCGGTGCGGGTCGTGACGGCCGCGGAGCCGTTGACGCTCATGTCCAGTACGAGCGTGTCCAGCAGGGACGACAGCGACTCGAACTGGGAAACGTCCAGCCACTGCCCCCGCCCGGTCCTGGAGCGGTGGATCAGGGCCAGCAGCACCGCCTGGGCGCCGGCCATGCCTCCCACGGCGTCGCTGTACGCGCTGGCCGGGCCGCTGGGGTCAGCATCGGTAAATCCGGTCAACTGGGTGAACCCCGACCAGGCCTGCAGGGTCTGCCCATAGCTGACCCGGTCCTTCCACGGCCCGGTGCGGCCAAAACCGGACATGCTGAGCATGATGATGCTGGGATTGATTGGTCGAATCGAATCGTAGTCGAGACCCCAGGAGGGCATCACGCGCCCGCTGAAGTTTTCCGCCACCACATCGGACACCGCGACGAGCCGCTGGGCGATGCCGATGCCCTGCGGCGTCTTCATGTTCAGAGAGATGGACAGTTTGCCGGCGTTCCAGTTGTGGCGTTGGCCCAGTCCCCGGGCCGTGGCGGATGCCGGCCCGCCCACCACCGACAGCGCGTTGTTGGACTCGACCTTGATGACCTCCGCGCCCTGGTCGGAGAGGATCCGCGTGGCCGACGGCCCGGCGTGGATCCAGGTGAAATCCAGCACGCGGATACCCTGGAGTGCCAAACCGGTCTGTTTCGTGTCGCCGCTCAAGTCAGGTCCCTTTGCCGTCGCACTTCAGGCGTCCGGTGCCCAATGATCGTAAACCCGTTTCAACTCTTCCGACCAATAGTCGAATTTGTCTCCCGCCCGGTGTAGCCCCAGCCTCCTCGCCAGAGCGAAGAAGCCGTTTCCGGGCATATTCTTGTCTATTCGGATTACGACGGCGGACAACAGAGGTCTCCCTGCTTCGTGTTCAGCCTGGCTTATGCCGTCTAAGATGCGGGCGATTTGATTCCGGTCATGGGCTAACTCCATGTTGAGGCCAACCGAAGGAGCCACGTCAGAATAGTTGACAACGTTCCTGCTCTTGGCGGCTTTGAGGAGTTCTTCGCGCATGGTTTGTGTTTCTTCCAGCATTAATCCTCTTCCTCCGGCGCAATACCCAGGGATCCGCCAAGGATCTCAGCGTTATGCTCGCCCGGGGCCGGTGCGGCACGGCGTACCGGCTGTTGGAACTCGGCGAGCCGGTAGGGATCGCCCGGGTACACCAATGACGGCCTGCCGTCCGCCGACTCTACCGTCGTCAGGTATCCTCTGCCCCAAAGCTGGTCGTTTTCCAAGATTTCGTCGGCCGTGGCGGCAGGGCCCCATGGGTGGTGATTGGACTGGCCGAACTCGGTTATCTCCTGCCGGGTGTGTAGCATCGCCCACGCCTGAACCAGTTCCTCGATGTGCGCCGAGTGCTCTCCCCGCAGGACGAAGTGGTCGTTGTATTGTTCGTCCATCAGGTCGCCAGCCATGCCGTCCCGGTCCATCCACGCCCGCAGGTCGTCCCAGGCCGCTCGCGTGTTGGTCGTGATGCTGGCGTAGCCGTCCTTGCATCGCCACGTCGCAACGAACTGGCCGCCGTGTCGGAAACCGCAGCGCACCGCCGATTCGCCCGTGTAGTTGTAGGTGGTGTTGACGTGCTCGGTGGTGGCGGCCACCGCCTCCTGCATGGAAACGTCAATGTGCTGCCCCTGTCCGGTCATCGTGCGGTGGTAGATGGCCAGCAGGACGGCGATGTAGGCCCGGTTCGAGGCGGTATGGTATGCCTGTGAGCCCCACAACTTGGTGGGCGGCGTATGCGGCCATCCGGTGACGTACATGTACCCGCCCATGGCAAACCCCACCAGGTCTGACGCTTTGTAGTCGCGATAGGGACCCGTCTGCCCGAAGGGCGTTATGGAAGCGTACACGAGACCGGGCGACTCGGCCGCGAGACTTTCGTACCCCAGGCCCAGCGACTCCATGTACCCGGGCGGGCCGGTTTCCAGCAGCACGTCGGAGGCGAGAGCAAGCCGGCGCACCAACGCCGCGCCTTCGGGCGTGCTTATGTCCAGGGTCACGCTGCGCTTGTTGGTGTTGAAGTGGAGCCAGTACAGGCTGCGGCCGGGTCCCGGTTGGCCGTCGATGAAAGGGCCAATCTCCCGCATCGGGTCTCCGCCCGGCGGCTCGATCTTTATGACGTCCGCGCCCATGTCAGCCATCAGCTTGCCGCAGTAAACGCCCATGGGACCGGCCAGGTCCAGGACGCGGTAACCGCTCAGCGGCAAAGCCGGCGCGGAATTGGTTAGCTCGGCAGGGACGGTCATCCGGGGCATTGTAGCATCGGCCGGGAGTAGCCGGCTGGTATAATGCGGCCCACAGCCTGCCACTCCGCCAGGTGCGCCATGACTTCACATAATAGGAAACCCGCCACTCTTACTCCCCCGTCCCCGGGCCGCTTCCGCCTGCCCGACATCCCCGAGCGCGAGCCCGACGAAGTGACCCAGTTCGACCATCTGTTCAAGACCGGACGTTCCCACGCCCTGGCGGTTCATCTGGGCAATCCCGAGACCACCCTGGTGGAGGCCGACCGGTGGATCATCGCGGAACCGGGCACTTTCCGGGATCTGGCGCGCTACCCCGACCTGCTGGTGGCTTTCGACGCGGACCCGGCGGCTTACGAAGCCAGCAACGGCTACATAATCTCGGAGCAGGGCAAGCCGCCAGACTTCGTGCTGGAGGTGGCGTCGGCAAGTACGGCGGACACGGATATCGGCGCGAAGCGTGATGACTACGCGAGGATGCTGATACCGGAGTACTGGCGGTTTGACAAGACGGGCCAGTATCACGGGACGAGGTTGGCCGGGGAGCGGCTGGTGAACGGGGTATACGTTCCCATCGACATTGAGGAGTTGTCGGAGGACGTATTGCAGGGATACAGCAATGTACTGGGCTTGTACCTGCGGTGGGAACGCGGAGAATTGGGCTGGTATGACCCGGCCACGGGGCAGCACATTGCAACCTTTGACACTGAGCGCGCCCGCGCCGACAGAGCCGAAGCCCGCATTCGTGAACTGGAAGCGCGGCTCAATCGCCAAAACTCCTGAACCGGACTCCGCATCCGAAAAGGATATTGCGCCATGGTTCAACGTTCGGCGATAACCCCAAACCACTTTTTCAGCAATCCCACCGCACAAGAAGCCGGCTTCAATGAACGTTTCTGGTATCAAACCTACCGGCTATTTCTGGATGAAGTGAACCGCGATCCCAACCCATCGTTGGACAAATTCTTCATCGCGCGCACCATTCGAGCGCCCTTCAAGCAAAACTTTGTTGACGTGCTTGTCCGTATGCAGCCGGAGCCTGGTGAGTATAGCTCATTGCGGTTCACCGCATTTCCGGCCGGCGAAGAACGTGAAGTACACCAAGTGAGCAGATGGTACTCTTCTGACGAGACCCGTCCCGTGTTGGGAGAAGGCGTTTTACTGGACGCAAATTTCCCATGGTAAAACGTGCGGCGCGTCTTTCCCAGCAACACAACTGACAAGGAGCCGACATGACCACAACGATCTACGATGCCGAGCGCCGCGATATCTCCATCGCCGTGGGCGGCGACGCCATGATTACCCGCCGGATGCAGGCCTTCCAGGAGCCCCGTTTCCTCAGGCTGGTCGATATCATGCGCCAGGCCGACGTGTCCCTGGTCAACCTGGAGATGCTGTTCCACGACTACGAGAGCAGTTGGCAGTGGAGCAGCGCCACCTACACCCGCTCGGACCCCAAGAACCTTGACGAGCTCAAGTGGATGGGCATCAACGCCGTAACCACCGCCAACAACCACTCATTCGACTTTTCCGAGGGCGGGTTCCTGACCACCCTGGAGCACTGCCGCGATGTCGACCTGCCCCACGCCGGCGGCGGCCGCAACCTCGACGAGGCCCGCGCCCCCGCCTACGTCGACTCGGCCCGCGGCCGCGTGGCGGTCATGAGCGCCACCAGCACCTTCAGCGAGACCTCCCGGGCCGGCGCCGGCCGCCCCGACTTCTCCGGACGCCCGGGCGTCAACGCCCTGCGCCATGACATCACCCACCACGTGCAGCAGGACGTTTTCGACGCCCTGCACAAGGCCAACCTGGAGCTGGGATACGAGGAAGAGCACGCCTTCATGCAGCACTTCGGCTTCCGCGGCGACGCCAGCGCCCCGGACCAGGGCAGCGAGCTGGAGTTCCTGGACAACAAGTTCATCCTGGACGAGACGTTCGCCGTCCGCACCGCCCTCAACGAGGAGGACCGGCTGGGCATCGGCAACTGGATCCGCGGCGCGCAGAAGCAGTCGGACTGGCAGGTCTACGGCGTCCACTGCCACGAGAGCGGGCCCGACGGCGACTTCCACGGACATTCCCGTGTTTCGCCGCCTCACTTCCTGGTGGACTTCGCACGCTGGACCATCGACCAGGGCTGCGCGGCCTTCGTCGGCCACGGTCCCCACTTCCTGCGCGGCATCGAGATCTACAAGAACCGGCCCATCTTCTACAGCCTGGGCAACTTCGTCTTCCAGAACGAAAGCGTCCTGTGGCTCCCCCACGAGTCCTACCGTCGCTTCGGCCTCGACTTCAACAGCACGCCCGGCGATTACCTGGACACCCGCTCCGGCGGCGGCACCCGTGCTTTCGCCGCCGACCCGGTGTTCTGGCAGAGCGTGGTGGCGGTGTGCAACTACGCCGGCGGCGACCTGAAAGAGGTGATCCTGCACCCCATTGACATGGGGTTTGGCCGTCCCATTCCCCAGCGTGGCCGCCCGGTGCTGGCCGATGAGCCCATCGCCCGCGAAACGCTGCAGTGGCTGCAGGAAGTCTCCCGCCCGTTCGGCACCGAGATCTCCATCGAGGAGTCCGAGGGTGACCTGGTGGGCGTGATCCGGGTTTAGCGCGTACTCGCACTTCCCGTCATTCTCACACTTCCCGTCATTCCCGCGAAAGCGGGAATCCAGAAGTCCTCATCGGGACGAACCCTGGATTCCTGCTTGCGCAGGAATGACGGATAAATTTTGAGCTGCGCCGGCTAGTGCGGCGTATTGAACTGCACCAGGATGCCGTCCGGGTCCTGCACGTAGATGCTGCGGATGCCCCCGTCGGCGTCGGTGAAGGACTCGATGGGGCCGGCCAGCTCGACGCCCTTGCTCAGCAGCTCCTCGGTCAGCCCCTTCACGTCGGCCACTCCGAAGGAGATGTGGCTGATGCCGACCATGTCCAGCTTGATCGGTTCCCCGTCGGAGTCGTCGCCCGGATGGCTGGTGAGCGTCAGCGTGGGCGTTGCTCCATCCCCATAGGCGAGACTGACCCAGCGGCGGGCCTGTCGCTCGCGCAGATAGTTGTGCGACCGGCCACTTTCCGTGGGGTCGGTCATGCGGTCTCCCAGGACCGTCATACCCAGTATGTCCCGGTAGAACGCCAGGGATCTGTCCATGTCCGTCACGCAGATTCCGATGTGGGTGACGCAGGTTGCTTCCATTGCTTTCCCCTCCCGCAGGTTGATGAAAAGGCAGCTCGAAACCGGACCGACGCCGCCCCGCCGGACTGTCGCAATCGGCTTGAGATGTTCGGCGCTCAGTCCATGGGAATCGAGTGGAGCCAACCCGGCTCCGATATGTCCAGGACTTGCCCGTTGGGACCGGACCACTTCTCCTCCGCCCGGGGCAGGCGCGGCTCGCCGTCACCCGCCACCTCACGCCGCACGATCTCCTGCCCGTCAATTCCCCGCAGCTTCGCTCCGGTGTCTTCCAGGCTGTCAACCTGGAACCCGATGTGGTGGATGCCGTCGTAGTTCTCTCCGTTGGGGCCAACGTCGGCGTCCTCGTTGGTCTTCCACTTGAGGATGGTCAGGTTGATGTCGCCGTCGGAAAGCTGGATCTGGCGCGGATTCCGGGCGACTTCAAAGAGGTCGAAGCCTTCCTTGTAGAACTTCGCCACCGCGTCCGGGTCCTCGCAGGTGATGGCAATGTGCTTGATCTTGGCCACAGGTGCACCCCCAAAGATGGTATCGGCGCATTATAGCCCGCAACCTGCGACGGCCCAAAATTGATTCACCGGATCAGCGCAGCCGTATCCTGTCCATCCCGTTCATCCTGTTTATCCCGGTAAAATCACCCTCAGCCGTTGCCATGTGCCATGTGCCATGGCTCCAACACCGCCAGCATCACCGATTTAGGCGCGATTGCCCTGTAAGACGGTCCCAATCCTGCTAATCTTCAAATCCCGCAAATCCTGATTCTGACAATTTTCACTTGTGAGGTATGCAACCATGAGCGAAACGCGAACCCTGGCGCAGTTCATCGCCGACACCGGATTTGACAGCCTGCCGTCTCCGGTGGTGGAAGCGGCCAAAACCGCCATCCTGGACGGGGTGGCCAACGTGGTCGCCGGTTCGGTTCAGGAACTGGCCGACATCATCGGCCGCTACGTGCGGGATGCCGGCGGTTCACCCCAGGCCTCAGTGGTGGGTTGGGGCTACAAGACCAACCCGCCGGCCGCGGCCTTCGCCAACGGGGTTTTCGGACACTGCCTGGACTTTGAGATTCAGGGGTTCCCGCCCACCCACGGAACCTCGTCCTGTCTGCCCGCAGCCCTGGCCCTGGCGGAACTGCACCGCGTTCCCGGCAGCCGCGTCATCACGGCCTACGTCCTGGGCTGGGAAATCCAGGGTCGTTTGCGGGCTGCATCCGCGCCGGCCACCGCTCCGGGTTATCACCCGCCGGGCCTAGTGGGTCCGCTGGGCGGCGCAGCGGCCTCAGCCAAGACACTGGGGCTGGACGCGGACCAGACCCTGATGGCCCTGGGCATCGCCGCCTCGCGCACCGGCGGGCTGACCGCCAACACCGGCACCATGGTCAAGTCCACCCATCCGGGCAATGCCGCCCGCATGGGCGCGGAGGCGGCCATCCTTGCCGGCATGGGCTACACCGCCAGCGACGAGGTCCTGGAGTCTCCCGTGGGTTACGCCGCCGCCATATTTCGTGGAGAGTTCAACTGGGACGTCGCCACTGGTAACCTGGGCGCCTCGTGGCGGCTGACCGACCCGGGCTTTGACATCAAGCGGTTCCCGGCCCAGGTCTACATGCAGAACGCCATCGAGGCGGCGCTGAACCTGCGCGAGCAGAACGGCGTCGACCCCAACGACATCGAGCGGGTGACCATACGGCGTCGTGGGCGCGGCCATTCCGGGCCGGTGCCGCGCAGCGGACTGGACGGCAAGTTCAGCGTGGAATACTGCGCCGCCGCCGCCCTGCTCGACGGGCACGTGGGCATAGACACCTTCACTGACGCCCGCCGCTTCTCCCCCGACATGGACGCCATGCTGGGTCGTATGCGGGTCGAACCGGAGGGCCCGGAATCAGGAGCAACTCTAGCCACGGCTGTGCTCAAGGATGGGAGCACCGTCAGCGCCGAGTGCTCCGCCTTCACCGGGTCGGCGGGCAATCCCATGTCCCGGGAGCAGCTGCTGGCGAAGGCGCGCGACTGCTTCCATCGCGGCTTGTCCGAGGCGGACACCGAGCGCGTGCTGGAGATGTTGCAGAACCTGGAGAACCTTGACGACGTCGGGCAGTTGATGGCTGTGTTGGGCCAGGCTGCGGCGAGCCGAGGTTGATGCCACACGAGGAAAGCGGCAATCGATTTGCCATAGCCTGCGCCGCCCATGCCGGAGCGTTGGCGTTATAATCGCGCCCACGCCGGGCGGCTTGCGCAATAGCCGCGGTTGCGAACGATTGAAACGCGCACTTCGGGGAGGGAATCATGCTGGACTTGATCATCAAGGGCGGTACCGTGGTCACGCCGGACGGCGTGGGACTCAGGGACGTTGGTGTCCAGGGCGAGCAGATCGCGGCGGTGGCCGCCCCAGGTGTCCTTGACGACATCGGCGCCGGCGAAACCATCGACGCCACCGGCATGATCGTGCTGCCGGGTGGCATCGAGCCCCATGCGCACATCAACGTGCCCGTGCCCGACTACTGGGCCGGCGGAGACGACGGCGTGTTCACGCAACCGCCGGAAGCCGCCAGCCGCGCCGCCGCTTTCGGCGGCGTGACCACCTTCGTTGACTTCGCCGGAGCGCTCCCGCTGACGCCCGGAGCCGTTCCGCCGTCCGATCCCATTATGGCCCAGATCGAGACCCGCCGGGACATCTTCCGCGGTCATTCCTACATCGACCACACCTTCCACTACATCCTGGCCGGCGCCATCCCGCCCAGCACCATGGGCGAGATCGGCGAGGCAATTCAATCCGGCGTCGCCAGCTTCAAGATCTTCACCACCTTCCATGCCCGGGTTCCCATGGGGCACCTGTGGGAGATCTTCCAGGAGGTCGGCAAGCACGGCGGCATCATGGCCGTCCACGCCGAGGAAGACGACATCGTCACCTACATGGAGGAGAAGCTGGAGCGCGAGGGCCGCGACCACGGATCCAACCTGCACCTGGCCCACAACAACATTTCGGAAGACATCTCCTTCCGCAAGGTGGTGCGCCTGGCCCAGAAGACGGAGACCGGCATCTACTTCGTCCACACCACGGCCAAGGAGGGGGTCGCCGCCATCGCCGAGGCCCGCGCCGCGCAGCTTCCCGTGTACGGCGAGGCCCTGCATAACTACCTGGAGTTCACCTGCGACGACTACCTGAAGCCCGACGGGCTGGCCATCCACACCTATCCGGCCATCAAGTTCTCGGATGACCGGGACGCACTGCAGCAGGGGCTGGTGGACGGTCCCATCTGCACCACGGCCACCGACGAGTGGACCACCTACAAGAACATCAAGCTGGCCGGCGAAACCATACGCACGCTGTGCGGGGGCCACAACGGCATTGAGACGCGCATGCCCGTGACCTACACCAAGCTGGCGGCCAACGGGCGCATCGACCTGGAGCGGTTCGCGGCAATCACATCCACCAACGCCGCCAAGATCCTCGGCATGTACCCCCAGAAGGGCGCCATCGCAGTGGGCAGCGACGCCGACATCGTGCTCTTCGACCCCAACCTGAAGAAGACCATCACCGTGGACGAGCTCCACGCCGAGTCCGACTACTCCATCTGGGACGGCTTCGAGTGCGAGGGCTACCCGATCATGACCATGCTGCGGGGCAAGGTGATCGTCCGCGACGGTCAGCTTCTGGGCAACTCCGCCGACGGCCGCTGGCTCTCACGCAAAGTCGCGCCGCGCGTGATCACGCAGACGTCGGTGTAGTGTGGCGTGGGTGGTCAGGGCAGGCTGACCGGCAATCCGCTTTCCATCGACTCGTACGCAGCGAGAACCAGCGCGAGGTCGGCCAGCCCGTCCCGTCCGGTCATCGCCGGCTCCCGGCTCTCGACGATGCTCTGGCGGAACTCCCTGACCATGGCGACCAGGCCGTTGCCGTAGTCTTCGAGGTCAACAACGGTCTCGGAGCCGGCATCGGTGACCCTGAGCCAACGTCGCCCCGGCTCGAAGTACAGCGTCGCGTCGGTTCCCGAGATGGACACCCACGAGTGTGGTTGCGGCGGTACGACGCTCCACGAGTGATTGATCAGGCCGACCACCCCGTCAGCGTCTCGCGTGACCACTACGATTCCGTCCTCCGCGTCCAGCCCCGGTTGCGCCGGTGGCACCTCACGAGCGTAGACCTCGGTTGGCGCACCCGTCAGGTAGGCAATGGCGCTCAACTTGTGGATGCCCCCATCGATGAGGACGCCACCTCCGTTGAGGTCTTTCCGCTCGCGCCACCCAACAGGCAGGAATGGGTACTGCTCATGTAGCTGTATCAGGCGGACCCGGCCCACTCTGCCCTGCTCGATCAACCGACCGGCTTCCTGCACCGGCGGGAGAAACCGGAAGTTCTCCGCCACCATGAAAGTGACGCCCGCCGATGTTGCTTCCCGCACCATCGCCTCTGCGTCCTCCAGCGTCCCTGCGATGGGCTTTTCGACAAGCACGTGCTTGCCGGCGCGAGAGGCCAGCGAGGCGTGTTCCCGGTGCAGGTGGTGCGGCGTGCAGACGTACACCGCATCCACCCTGGCGTCGGCAACCGCATCCACGTAGCGCCCGAATGCGTCCAACCCGCCGAACCGCGAGGCGTATTCCTGCGCTTTCCGCAAATCCCGGCTGGCGAAGTACAGGTCAACCTCATCACTCAGCGTCGCCACGGAGCGGGCGAACACCGCCGCAAAGGAGCCGCAGCCCAGAACGCACAGACCCAGACCCAATTGACACCGCCTGATAGGGGGTTGCACCGGACGCCGTAGACATCGGTACGAATCGCCGCAAGAGTAGACCAGAAACGGCGCCAATTCCAGCGCGGATCGCCCGCGCCCGGTTTGACGCGGCATCATCATCCCGCGTATCGTGCGGCCTTTATCGAGTTCGGGCGTGCGGCGGGCATCCCCACGCAATGGGGTAGCCCTGATATTTCACGACCGGCCCGGGAGCAGGCGGTTGGCACGTATCACCGGCGCTCCGGTTCTGGTGGTTCTCCAGGATCGGAACTTCCAGTACCTGTGGGCGGCCCGGTGGATCCACGAGGTCTCCCGGCGCATGGAACTGATCGTGCTGGGCTACCTCATCCTCGAGTTGACGGACTCGGCTTTCCAGGTTGGCCTGATCTCGGTGTTCCTCAACGGGCCGCGGCCTCCCTTCGCGCTGGTGGCCGGCATGCTGGCCGACCGCCTGGACCGCTGGCGTATCCTGACCACCATTCACACCATTTACCTGCTGCTTGCCTCATGCCTGCTCGTCCTGCTGATCCTGGAAATGATCGAGCCGTGGCACGTGTATGTGGTGGTACTGGCCCAGGGCACGGCCAAGGTGCTGGACGACCCCACCCGCCGCGCCTCGCTGTTCGACCTGGCCGGACAGGATCGCATCGCCCACGCCATGTCGTTGGAGACCATGACCAACAATGGCGGCAAGATGCTGGGGCCAGTGTTGGGAGGACTGTTGCTACAGTTCTACGGGTTCACCGCCGCGTTCATGGTCCTGGTGGCATTGGACCTGGTCTCCGCGGTGCTGGTGTGGCGGATGCGGTTGCCGGAGCGCTCCACTCGGTTGGTGCGGGGCACCGCTTTCTGGACGGGCATCGGGTCGGTCGTCCGGCACTCGTTCTCCAACAAATTTGCGCTGGGAGTTCTGACCATTTCCCTGGTGATGAACGGCATGGTCCTGCCGTTGCAGTACTTCATTCCGGTGATTGCCACCGACGTGCTCAAGGTTGGGCCGGCCCTGGGCGGGCTTCTGGGCGCCGCCGACGGCATCGGTGCGTTCGTCGGGGCCATCGTCATCGCCACGAAACGAAACTACAGCTTCCACGGTCGCTACTACGTCTTCGGGGCGGCGATCGTCGCCGTCGGCGTGGTGATCGTTGCGTGGTCGCCGTGGTTCCTGGTCTCTTTCCTGGTGCTGTTCACCGCCGGCATGGGTCAGGCGGGCTTCAGCACCATGCAGAGCACGATCCTGATGCTCTCGACCGCCCCCGACATGAGGGGCAGGATCATGGGCTCCCAGGGCCTGGTCAACGGGCTTGGCCATCTGGTCGGAGGGTTCGAGATCGCAGCCATAGCCCAGGCTTTCACCATCTCCCTCGCCATCGGTCTGAATGCCGGCATTGGTCTGCTGCTGATCGCCCCGGTGATGCTGCTCACCCCGTTGATCAAGCGGCCGATCGAGCCACACCGGGCCTAGACCGAAGCGGGCTCGCCTCCAATCAGTTCAGGGCGGTGACGCAGCGGGCGGGGTCGGATTCTACCAGCACATGGGGTCGATGACCGGTGTGGACGTAATCGGCGATGAGCTTGCCCGCCATCGGCCCGCGCCCGAAGCCAGACGAGGCTAGGCCGCTGACGATGTACGCGTTCTCCAGTTGCGGTATCCTCCCGATGATTGGCCGACCGTCCAGCGAGAAGGGCATCATCCCCGACCAGGTGCGGCTGATGGATAACTCGCCCAGCATCGGCAGGATCTCGCTGGCATGGCCGAAGTTCACCTCCACCCCGCCGGCGTCCACCGTGTAGTCGTAGCCTACCAACTCGCGGTCGCCACCGAATATGATCTCGCCGTCCCGGTTCTGCCGGCCGTACAGGTGCCGCGTCGCCCGACGCCCGCCGACGTGAGTGAGCTCCGGTGGAGTGTCCCCAGAGCCGCCCGGGTCGCGGCTCCAGTGCGCATAGGATTCGGCCGAGGACAGCGAGTAGAAAACCCGCGGCGGTAGCGGCTGCGTCGCCCACATCTGCCCGCGCACCGGCGCTATCGGTATGCGAACTCCCAGCAGCTCGCCCAGCGACCCGCACCACGCGCCCGCTGCCAGCACCAGGTGTTTCGCTGCGTACGTCTCGCCACCGCAGATGACCCGGAAAGTTCCTGCGTTCGTGCGGCTCATCCCCGTAACTTCCTGCCCGGTGAGGATGCTAGCGCCTCGTTCCGCCGCCGCGGCGGCAAAGGCGCGGGTGGCCTTCTTTGGATCGGCCTGGCCGCGCAGCGGGAAGTGCATGGCGCCGTACAGCTCGGGGTTCAGCTCCGGCTCGATACTCCGCGCTTCGTTGGTGGTCAGCAGGTCCAGCGTATACCCCCGCGACTTCAACGCCAACACCCGGTCCCGCGCGTAGACGTACTGCTCCTCGGTCTGAATCGCTTGCAGGCCGCCAGAAGCGCGGAACTCGATATCGCAGCCCAGCTCCAGTTGCATGCTCCGGAAAATCTGCAGGCTGCCCATGGTCAGGTACGATTCCAGGTCGGGCACATGGCCCCATCCCAGCGCGCCGATACCGCCGGCGTTGACGCCAGAGGCCTCCGATGCGATCTCCCCTCGCTCCAGCACGATCACGTCCCGACCGTGCCCCGCCAGGTGAAAGGCGGTGGACGCCCCTGCAATACCGCCTCCGATGATGATCACCTCAGCATCTGGCATACCCACCTCAAAATATCCGGTCCATCCCGTGCATCCTGTACATCCCGGTGAATGTTTCGACCTGCGAATAGGAACCGGTGATCCCAATGAGCACGCTGCGCCTCACGCCTCGTAACAGGCAACCCAGTGACCGGGAGCATGTTCTTCCATTGGGGGGTGGGCGTTGTCCCGGCAGAAGTCCGTTGCAGCCGGACAGCGATCGTAGAAGCGACACCGCGCCGGCGGGTCTATGGGCAGGGTCAAATCGCCGAGTATGTCAGGGTGGTCACGGCGGTACGTGGGATCCGGTACGGGCACCGCTGACAGCAACGCCCTGGTGTACGGATGCAGTGGGTTCCGCAACAGCTCCTCGGTTTCGGCCAGCTCGACGATTTTGCCCAGGTACATGACGGCGATGCGGTGGCACATGTAGCGGGCCACCGCCAGGTCATGGGTGATGTACAAGTAGGCGATCCCCAACTGCTGCGCCAGTCCCTGCATCAGCGACATGATCCCGGTGCGGCTGGAAACGTCCAGCATGGACGTGGGCTCGTCGGCCACCACGAAGGACGGCCCGATCACCAGTGCCCGCGCGATGGCCACCCGCTGCCGTTGCCCTCCGGAAAGCTCATGCGGGTGCCGGAAGAGGAACGACGACGGGGGCGTCAGGCCCACCTGGGACAGTATCTCCGTCACTCGATCCACCCGGTCCACCAGGCTGCCGATCCCCTGCACCGCGAGCGGCTCGGCGATGGTGTCGTAAATGGTTCGCCGGGGGTTCATCGACTCGTACGGGTCCTGGAAGATCATCTGGGCCTGCCGTCGGAAGGCGCGCAGGTCTGCGGCCCGTATCGCGCTGGCGTCGACCGAATCGCCTGATCCCCCATCGGCGCCATCCAGGGACGGGAAGCGGAAACGTATCTGGCCGGACGTCGGTTCCAGAAGCTTCACCAGCAACTTGCCCACCGTGGTCTTGCCGCAGCCCGACTCTCCCACCAGCCCCAGGCTCTCACCGGTAGCCAGGGCAAACGAAACGTCGTCCACGGCATGGATGAAACTGGAGGGTTGGCGGAACAGGCTTTTCGACACCGGGAACCGCTTGGTCAACCCTGCCACGGATACCAATACCTGCCCTGAGTCGGTCGTAAGGTTGCCCGCAGACAGGTTCACCCGTTCAGCAACCATGACTGCCCCCATCATCGACATCCGTCGGTGCCAGAGGATGCCAGCAGGCCGCCCAATGATCTCCGCGAACCGCCTGGGCAGGGAACTCCGTGCGGCAGATTTCGTCGGCGTACTGGCATCGGGGATGGAACGGGCATCCCGTGGGCGGGTCGATCAGGTTGGGCGGCTCACCCGCCAGACCCACCAGCGGCAGCCTGTCCCCGTGAACGCTGGGGAACGAGGACATCAGCGCCGCCGTGTAGGGGTGCATAGGCGATTTGAACACCTCGCCGGTGCCGCCCAGTTCCACCAGGCGACCCGCGTACATCACGCCGATCCGGTCTGTCACCTCCGCCACGACGCCGATGTCGTGGCTGATATAAATCATTGCCATCCGCAGTTCCTGCTGAACCAGATTGAGTTCCCGCAGGATGCGGTCCTGCACGATGACGTCCAGGGCGGTGGTCGGCTCGTCGGCGATGATCAGGTCCGGATCACAGGAGAGTGCCATGGCGATCACCGCCCGCTGGCGCATGCCCCCGCTGAACTCGTGGGGATACCGGTCCATCAGTTGCGGATCCAGGCCGACCATGCGGAACAGGCGCGCCACCCGATCGCGGGCGTCCGCCACGGTGGTTTCCATGCCGTGGGCCTCGATGGCCTCTATGATCTGCTGGCCGACCCGGTGCACCGGGTCCAGGGAGTTCATCGCCGCCTGGAACACCATGGCGATGCGACGCCAGCGGTACCCGCGCATCTCCTCTTCCCCCAGTTGCAGCAGGTCCGTGCCCCCCAGCCGCACCTGCCCACCGGACAGGCGGGCGTTTTCCGGCAACAGCCTAATCAGGCTGGTGGCGACCGAGGTCTTGCCGCAGCCCGACTCGCCCACCAGTCCCAGTGACTGCCCCTGTGCCAGATCGAAACTGACGCCCTCCACGGCCTGAACCTCGCCCTGCCGCGTCTGGTAACGCAGGGAGAGGTCTTCGACCTCCAGGACCGGTGTGCTGCGCTCTGTTGACATTCCGTCGTCCGCGCGTCAGCCGGTATGCCGGCGCAGCCTGGGATTGACCACCTCGTCCAGGGCGCGGCCCACAAGGTAGAACGCGCTGCACAGGAAGGTGATCGACGCTCCGGCCGGTACGATGAGCCACCAGTAGCGGGTGCCGCCCAGCAGGTAGCCTCCGGTGTTGGCGGTGTGGATCATGATCCCCCAACTCATCCGGAGATCCAGCAGTCCCAGGAAGGAGAGCACCGCCTCCGCGAAGATCGCGCCCGTGACCGTGAACATCATGTACAGCAGCGAGAGGGGGAGCAGGTTGGGGATGATATGGACGAAGATGATGTGGAAATGCCCGCCGCCGGCCACACGGGCCGCCTCGATGTAGGGTTTAACGCGGATGCTCAGGGCCTGCGATTTGAGGATTATCGCGGTGCCGCCGAACCCGCCCAGCACTCCGATGATCAGCGCCAGGTAAAACAGGTTCAGCTTGAACAGGGCGCTGAGCACGATCAACAGCGAAATGCCCGGCAGCGCGATGATCAGGTCGGCCAGTCGCATGAACAAGGCGTCCACCAATCCGCCGTAGTAGGCCGCCACCGCGCCCACCGTGGTCGCAATGCCCACCGTCACCAGCGCGGCGGTGATCCCCAACACGAACTCGGACCTGGTGCTGGACAGCAACTGGCTGAGCACGTCCCGCCCCAGCGGGTCGGTGCCCAGGGGATGCCTCCAGTTCGGCGGCGACGGATGTTCCAGCCGGTCGAACGCGTACCCCGTCACCGGGTCGTACACTTCCGCATCCCACACGGTCGCCATCAGGATGGGATGCGAAATCGCCATCAGGGCGAACACGACGATGGTAGCCAACGACAGCAACCCGATGCGGCTTTCCACGAAGATGGCCCAGCCGCCGCGGAATGAGCGAAGGGCCAATCTCGTCCGGGCCATCGCTATCTGCGAACGGCCCGGATGCAGATCTACCTGCGGCGGCTCGGGGACACCGGACGGTTCGCCGGAGAAGATGTGCTGGTCCGGTTGCGGGCTGATCACTGGTATCGTATCCGCGGGTCTAGATAAACGTAGAGCACATCGACGATGACGTGAGCCAGCAGCGAGAACAGCCCGATGAAGACCATGGATCCCATGACCAGTGGCAGGTCCTCGGAGCGCACCGCCTCAAGCAGAGTCATGCCCATCCCTGGCCAGGAGAACACGCCCTCGATGATGACGCTGCCGTCGATGGCGAAGATCAGGCTGTACACCAGGCTGGTCACCACGGGGAGCAGAGCGTTGCGGGCGGCGTGCCGGTCGCGCACGACCTTTTCGGGCAGACCCTTGGCCCGGGCGGCCATCACGTAGTCCTCCCGCATCGTTTCCAGCATGCTGTTTCGCGTCAGCAGCATGGTGCCCGCGAAGGATATGAGCGTGAGCGTAACGATCGGCAACAGCATGTGCCTGAGGATGTCCAACGCCAGGAATCCGATGCCGGAGAATGCCCATGCCAGCGGGATTGCCCCGACGCCAGCCGCGATCAAGGGCAGCGCCAGGCGCGTGCGACCAATCCGTCCCCTTCTCCGGAACAGAAGCAGCACGAGAAACACGAAAAACAGGAAAGCGGCGCCCGTCAGCAGCATGTAGCTGAAAACGTGGTTGGCGCTGACATCAGCGCCGCGCCACACCAGCGGGTCCAGGAATTTGCCCACCGGCAACCAGCCCAGCTTGAACGCGAAGATCCAGATCATCATGAGCCCGAAGGCCGGCGTGAACGCGGTGAACAGGGTGGCTCCGGAGATGGTCGCGGCATACTCCAGCACACCGCCCCGGCGCCACGCGATGGCCTTGCCGAGGAAAAATCCTACATAGAAGGACACCGCCGTAGCCGTCAGAAACAGCACCGCCGTCCGCGGCAACCGTTCCGCCAGCACCTCAAGCACCGGACGCGGGAAGTGTCCGAAGGAGACCCCGAAGTTGCCGGTGAAGGTGTTCTTCATATGGACCAGGTACTGCTGCCACAGCGGCTTGTCCAGGCCGAAGGACGCCTTGATCTGGGCCCGCACCTCCGCCGGGAGGTCGGGGTTCAGCGCGTAGAAGGTGGCATAGTCACCCGGCTGAGCCTGCACCAGGAAGAAAGTCAGGGTGACGATCAGGAACAGGGTCAGCACCATCTGGCTGGCGCGTTTGGCCAAATACCCGATCATCGTGGGATTTGCTTCCTTACCGCTTTATCTTTGCGGTAGCAGAACGCGAGCCGGTACAATGTACACGCTTGGTGCATGGAGGAATCCGATGGAAGATATTTTGGTTATCATCCTGTTGGTGGTCATGATGACCGCAGGGATGTTGCTATTCTTTGGGGGATTGGCCTGGCTCGGGTTCGACGCGTATCGCTCGGTGCGTCGCTCGCAATCACCAGCGGAACAAACAGGTTCCACGGCCGCCGAGGCTGAAGGGTGAATAACTACGTGATTGTTGGCGTTCTGGTCGGTTTAATCCTGATGTGCGCCTGCGGTCTAGTATGGCAAGCCTGGGTGGCGTCCCCTGACCTGTCCCCAGCCCAGCGTCAACTCCTTGAGGCTCTCGATTGGCTAATGAAGGGTGCGGTGGGCGCACTGATGGGGTTTCTTGCCTGTTGGGCGCGACATCCCAGGTCAGCACGATAGGTGTTGTTGCCCTTACTTGAACTGGACTAGCTCGGTGAGGCCGGAAGCGTTTTGCAGTCCGCCCAGGGCGTAGGTGTAGGGGAAGTCGATGCGGTCGCTGCGGTAGGCTTCCACCAGCGGCGTGTCGAACAGCGGGACGTAAGGCAGGTCATCCGCCAGGAATTCCTGCATCTTGAACACGAGATGACGTGCCGCCTCGACGTCGGTTTCGGCCAGCAACTCGTCGGCCAACTTGTCGAACTCCGGGTTGTTGTAGCCGCCGGCGTTGTGTCCCTCCAGACCCGAATGGCGGCTGTGGAAGAAGGACTCCAGGTAGTCCGGATACAGGCTCAGCCCCCAGCCCAGGATCCACATGTCGAAGTCCTGCTGGTCGAACACCTTCTCGACGATCAGGTTGAAGCCGGTCAGGTCGGCGTGGACGGGGATGCCCACCTCGTTCAGCCACCGCTCGATCCAGATGGCGAAGGTTGATCGCAGCGGGTCGTAGCCGGGGCTGGGAGCCAGGATGTCGATGGTGGGGATCGGCTCGCCGTTGGGCATTTTCAGACCCTCACCCCGCTGCTCCACGAACCTCCCGTCTTCGCTGACCCGCGGCTCCGTTTCCCAGGTGAAGCCCGCCGACTTCAGCAGTTCCACCGCCTGCGCCACGCGTTCGGCTCGGCTCAAGCCCTTCCCGATCTCGGGAACATCCGCGTTGAACCACGCCTGGTTTCCGGGCGGCACCATCGCGTACATGGGGAAGGCCACGCCCTGCAGCACCGTGCTGGTCAGGAATTCCTTGTCGATGAGCGTGGCCACGGCCTGCCGGAACTCCCGGTTGCTCATGGGCTCCTTACGGAAGTTGAAACCCAGGTAACGGACCCCGTCATTGGGGTTTTCGATCACCGTCAGCCCATCCTCGCCCTGAAGCTGTTCCTGCAAGCCGCGGGAGAGCCCCAGCGGGTTCAGCATGAAATCGATGTCGCCCTTTTTGAGCGCCAGCACCGTGGCGTCCTGGCTGCCGTATATCGAGTAGATGGTGCTGTCCGCGTAGGGGCCCACGGTGTATTCCAGCGCCTTGTCGCCGCCGGTTTCGCCGAACGCGCCGAACTCGTGGCCGCCGGGTTTGGTCTCAAAATAGGCTCCGCTGGCGTATTGGGTGACCATCGTGTCGGCGAAATAGTAGCCGGGGTTGCGGACCTTCTCGGCGAAAGCGCCGCGCTCCCATTTTTCAAACCCGTAACCGCCGGCGGTGGGCTCGTCGCCCGAATCGTGGGCATACAGGACCTTCTGCTGCTCGGTGATGTCTCCGGCCTGCATGGCCTCGGCCACCACCGGCTCCCAGTACGCCTTGGGGAAGATGGGCATGAACGCCAGCCCAAACTGCCAGCGCGCCAGGCCCGGCTTCTGCTTGAAGTAGATTTTCAACCGGTGCGGGTCGAGTGCTTCAGCGTGATCGAAGTACTCCGGGTCCACGATCGACGGCCAGTTGCCGGAAAGCTGCATCTCGGTGACGGTTTGGGCGGTGAATGCGAAGTCCTCGGCCGTAACTGCCGTACCATCACTCCACATGACCCCTTCCTTGAGCGGAACTTCAGTGGTCCAGAAGGTCTGGCCGTTGACCTGCTCCTCCGCCAGAGCTGTGGGGAAGTCTGACGCCAGCGAGGGAACCCAGTCAAATCGCTGCGCGGAGTAGCTGTAGAGAGAAGGCTTGGAGCCGCCCAGCACGTACAGGTTCCAGATTGTCCCGTCCGGTCCCAGGTAGGCCCAGTAGTTGGTGGTGGTCAGGTCGGCCGAGATGCCGATCTGGTACACGTGCTCCACGTCTACTGCAGCGTCCGGCGTGGGGGCGACACTGGCGGGAATGGTGGTGGCAGCAGGCATGGCCGGCGCCGCTGGAGCCGCCGGCGTGGACGTCGCTTCCGTCGCTGCGGGACGGGCCGCCGTGGTGGGCGGAGGCGCGACCGGCGCGCTTGCGGCAGAAGGGTCGGGCGTGGCCGTGACGACTACTTCAGTGACTACTTCCGTGGTACATCCCGCCAGCACAAGGACTGCCATTATCAGGCTCATTATGAGCAAGAATTTATTGGTATGCAGCATTCAAATCACCTCAAACTGTGAGACGAAATCTAACACGTCGTTGCCGCGTATCGCAAGAAAGTCTATTGATTGAAAATCCCTACTCCAGCATCTACGCCCTGAAGAGTGATGGTAGGATGAGGCCCGCTAACATCCCGCTCCGGCATCGCCCTCCATAGAGTAGCCTGGACATGGTGCCCGACGGAGTACAATCGACGCACGCAACTAACCCATGTGAGGTCTTGCCGATGAATATACAAACTTTGGACCGGTGCCCCCAGAATCATCGTGGCGGTCAGGTATCGCACCTCCTTTTGGCTTCGGGCCAGTTCGGATCCGAAAACCTGGCGGTCACCTGGGTCGAGGGGGAACCGGGCAGCGAACAGGCCGTACACTCCCACGACGGAAGGGAGCAGGTTTACGTGATCGTCCAGGGCCGGGGCGCCATGCGAGTAGGCGAAGAGGTAGAAGAGGTCGGGGCGGGCACCGCCATTCTGGTGCCGCCGGGCACGGACCACTCGATCCGCAACGTCGGCGAGGAAAAACTCATCTACGTCTCCGCCACTTCCCCGCCTTTCGCGATGCAGGAGGGGAATACCAGCTGGTCCGCCCCGACGGGGCCGTAGGCCGGGCCTCATGCGTACTCACGTTCGCAAATCTTCAGAGGCGAGATTTGCGGGATTTTGCGATGTGGCAGGATTGGCAGATCTCCATCACGGACCGGTTCCAATCCTGATAATCACTGAATCTTGAAAATCCTGCTTCTGACGTTTCTCCGCCGCAAACCGGGTACGCATCCGCGGTGGTCTATAATGCGGCGCAACCCGCGCTGTGCGTCGGCGCGTTGGAGTTGCGCATGGACGGCATCTACCTGGACTACAACGCAACCACTCCCATCGACCCTGCAGTGGCCGAGGCCATGCTGCCCTATGTGCATGGGCTCTTCGGCAACCCCTCAAGCGGACACGCGTTTGGCCTAGCTGCCCGCGCCGGTGTCGAACTGGCCCGCCAGCAGGTGGCCGGTCTGCTGGGCTGCTCGGAAAATGACCTGATCTTCACCAGCGGCGGCACCGAGGCCAACAACCACGCCATCAAAGGCGTCGCCGGAGCCCATCGCCATCGGGGCAACCACATCATCACCTCAGCGGTCGAGCATCCGGCGGTGACCGAGGTCTGCCGCTACTTGGAAGGGCGCGGGTTTCGCACCACATACCTGCCGGTCGACCAGTACGGAATGGTCGACGCGCGGCAGGTTGAGGAGGCCATCACTCCCGAAACCGTCCTCGTCACCATCATGCACGCCAACAACGAGGTGGGCACCGTCCAGCCCATCGCCGAGATTGCGGAGATCGCCCACCGTCGCGGCGTCCTGGTGCATAGTGACTGCGCCCAGTCCATCGGCAAGATTCCTGTGAAGGTGGACGACCTGGGCGTCGACCTGCTCTCCGTGGCCGGCCACAAGCTCTACGCCCCCAAGGGCATCGGCGCGCTGTACATCCGGTCCGGCGTGCAACTCGAAAAGCTCATGCACGGCGCCAGCCACGAGAGCAACCGTCGCGCCGGCACCGAGAATATCATCCTGATGGCCGGGCTGGGCCAGGCCTGCGAACTCATCGAGCGCAACCTGCCCGACTACGCCGAGCACATGGCCGCCATGCGCCACCGGCTCGAGCAGGGCCTCCTGGCATCGGGCCACGACGCGCGCGTCAACGGACATCTGACCCAGCGCCTGCCGAATACCTGCTAGGCGATTTCGCTACTCGAGAAAGGGCTAGTGCGCGAATGATTTCGTCATCAGCGTGACGGAAACCGTTTCCAGGAAATCTGGCGTCATCATTACACGGACTTACGTCCGCTTTGCAGACCTCGGGTCTCGAGGGATAATGCCTGTGTGCGGGGATGTACTAACTGGCTGAAAAACGCGCTTTATAGTACCAAGGAGCATCCCCACACCTGTGGGGCAACCCGCACACAGGCACTTGCTCCACGTGGTAGCGCGGAGCAAGTGCCATGTTACGTTAGTGCTGGCCGTGCGTCTATAGCAGGTGCTGAGCGTTGCCTGACGCGGCAGCCGTAAGAGGTCTGCCGCAATCATCTGTCTTCGCTATGCCGCCTGCAGCACCTGCTTATATTCATGGAGCAAAACCGCAGCCGCGATGCAGGGGTCGAGGGGCTGCTCCGGAGGCTTGGACTTCGGTGCTTTGGGCAGATTGATCCTCATGTGCCGCATATGGTCATAGTCGTCGGCCTTGAGGTGCGCCAACGCCGTTGCCAAGTAGCTGAGCATCGACATGGCATCGTGCAGGGCGACCTTCTCAATGTTGAAGTATCGGTGGGTGTCCAGCAGTCGAGAGTGCTTGCTGCTGCTGTTGTAACGCTCAATGATCGGTCTTTGCTTGTATAGCGTCTTCCATTCTTCCGAGCAGCGGGGCAGCAAGCCGACGATGCGGAGCAGTTTGCCTTCGGGCATCTCGTAATGCTGGGAGTCGCAGTAACCCGAGAAGGCTACCTTGTCTTTCAGATGACATCCTCCCGGCGGGCACCGGAACAGGTGGCCCTCCCCTGGGTCGGTGGCAACGTATTCCATAGCCAGTCCACCAATGCAGGTAGGCCGGCCTTTCCCATCATAGATGCCATCGTACAACCTCCTGCCGGTCTCTTTGTCCTTTGGCGGCAAACGAACGGCGACGACCGGGATCATGCCCAGGCTAACCAGATGCATCAAGTTCTCCAAACTATCGTAGCCCTTGTCGGCAAGGAAGTACATGGGGCGCAACCAGCTGTATAGCGCCATGCAGTCGTCCAGGTCCCGGACCAGGACGGTCGTGTCGCTGGCGTTGGCGGGCCTGACTGTGCTGTACAAAGGTAGCCCATAGTTGGCGTCGACGATGATGTTGGACGAGTAGCCGAAAAACAGCTCGTCTTCCGCTTCCTTACGCTTATTCTTGCCGTCCTTACCTTTCGCATCGTCATTCTTCTGGTCTTGGGACTGGATGTTCCGGCTGCCCGTACCCTCGCTTGACGTCGTTGAGCGGTGGTTTTTGGCGGTCCGGTGGCCCCACTGGGCATCCGCATCCTTCGACGGTTTCGTTTCACCCGTTTTCCGCTCCTTACGGGCCGGTCGTGCCCAGGCTTCAATGTCAGTGCTGTCCATAACCAGGGAGTAGCCCAACGGCGGTATTTCCTTGGGCACAATGCCTGCCTCACGCAATCGCTCAATCTCGTCCGCGCATTCGAGGAAAACATCGGCGATGATACGTTTGATGAGGTCAATGTGGGGCACGAGCTTCTTCTTGAACTCAGAGTAGGCTCTTTCGCTGGGACCTCGGTCCAGTCCGCACATCGCCAGCAGGTGACCGTCGGCGCCCAGGCGGTTTAGGAAACCGTTGGCGTATGGTTCGTTGAGCGCGAAGTGAAGAACATACGCGCGGAACATCGACAGCACCGGATATCCACGATTTCCGCCATGCCGGTGTGGGGCTTCCAGGGCCTCGATCAAAGAGATGGGTACGTGAGCGGCCACGCTCTGGAGCAGGCATTCTACGAAGCCATACCCGCTTTTAGGCGACGGCTTATGCGCCGTCGTGGCCTGCCAACGGTGCCGGTCTTGTGGAGGAAGGTCGCCATAGATGGCGGCCAGCAGGTCGGAGACCCCGGGTTGCGCCGCCGCTGGCTCGGGTATACTATCCGATGTACGCACTTTGGAGCCTCAAATCCGGGAGTGCGAAACTGAGGCTGTGGGAGCGGCAACTCCTTCGGCCTCAACTATTATTCAGCGTGTCAGAACTAACGTATTATACTTTTCTTACCTCGGCAAACCGGACGTCGGGGTCCGGGTGACGGATTGCCGGTGTGAACCGGTTGGCGATTGTGGTCGCCTGTTTCATGCAACGTCATTTATGTAACGCAACAATGCACGACACAGCAAGCTCTGCCGCATACGAACTGATGTGCTGTTTTCTAAATGCACGATAATGCTCACCCCCGAGCATTATCGTGCATTTAGGTTTTGGTGTTGTTAGAACATACGTACCAGTAGGCGGCAGGTTATGAAAAAGAGGGCCGATTACCCGGAAACGTCCGCGTTCGGTCGCGATATACAGGGCGGTCGTTCGACCCGCGCGAGACGTTGCGCAAGGGCATGGCCTGTGATAACGTCGGCCCTGCCACAGTAATCGCGTTATGCCACACGCTCCATGAGCGTACCCATACTGCATCGTCATACGAACGGCAGGGAAGCTTTGCCTTCTCTGCGGCACAGTATGGGGCCTCGGTTACTGTGGCAAGTACCTGACCGTTCCGGTCGCAGGGGAGGTGCCAAGGTGACCCATCAGGTCAACTGCGCGTGTCGAGCATTCGCGGCGCCAGTTCTTGCCCCGTCCCCAGCCATCGCAGCGGACGAAGCGTTTCGCACGGGGCCACTCTCCATTCTTGGCCTATCTCCGCATGGAGCGGGCGATTGGGGTCAATCCCGCAACGTCATCCCGGACCGGGGGTGCCCTATGAACTACGGGAGGGCCAGTCCAACATAGCCGAAAATAGTATCGCCTCCGCTTCTTGCACAAGCGGAGGCGATTTGGGGCATCCGCCGCCGTGACGGGGGAGCCCACGGCCAGCAGGCCGCTAAGAATTCTATTTAGTGGCTGCCGTGGGGTCAAACGGATATGGATTTGGTCGTGCCAACCCATCCGTCCTCTCGTCTCAGGCGGGACACCCCTCGAAGGCAGCCGCTATTTGCTGGGATGCGCGTTCTCTCGGCATGATGTGGAGCCTTCGCACCCGCAGGAGGAGACCGCATGTCGACAGGAAAGGTGGTTTCGGTACTGAAAAAGATCATGGGCGACACGCCGGAACGGGCCGCCGAGAAATTGCGCGGCCAGTTGGTGCCACGGGTCAACCGCCTGGAAGACTCCGTTCGTGCCTTGACCGACGAACAGCTCGGCGCCAAGACCGACGAGTTCTGTCACCATCTGGATAATGGCGCATCGCTGGATAATCTGCTTCCCGAGGCATTCGCCGTGGTTCGTGAGGCGGCGCGCCGCACGTTGGGCCTGAGACACCACGACGTCCAGCTCATTGGCGGCGCCGTCCTGCACCAGGGAAAGATCGCCGAGATTAAAGACGGCGAGGGCAAAACCCTGGTGGCGACGTTGCCGGCGTATCTCAACGCGATCACCGGCGGCGGCGTCCACATCGTAACCGCCAACGATTACCTGGCCCGGCGCGACCCGGTGTGGATGGGCCCCATCTATCACCTGCTTGGGCTTTCCGTCGGTTGCCTCCAGCACGATGCGGCGTACCTCTATGATCCCGAACTGTCCGATGTCAGCCGCGACGGTTTCCCGTACATGACCCCGGTGTCCCGGGCTGAAGCCTATCTTGCCGATATTCTCTACGGCGCCAGCAAGGAGTTTGGCTTTGACTACTTGCGCGACAACATGGTGGTGGACGCCGAAATGCAGGTCCAGACCCGGGCGATCTACTGGATGGCGGTTGAGGCCGAACTGCAAGTACAGGCCCGCGACCTCGTCAGGCCGACGCATCACTTCGCCATCGTGGACGAGGCCGACAATATCCTGCTCGATGAGGCATGGACGCCGCTGATTATCAACGGCCCCGCCCCACAAAGGGAGAGCGCTCAGATCCAGGACGAAAGCATTACGTACGCCACCATCACCCTGCAGAACTACTTCCGGATGTATCGCAAGCTGGCTGGCATGACCGGTACTGCCGCCACCGAGGCCGACCAGTTCGACAAGTTCTACAGTCTCAAGGTGGCTGCCGTTCCCACCAACCTGCCCATGGTCCGGGACGACGCCAGCGACCTGGTCTTACCCACCGAGGAAGGCAAGTGGCACGCCGTGGTTGAAGACATCGTGCAGCGGTCGCATTCAGGGCAGCCGGTCCTGGTGGGCACGACCTCTATTGAAATTTCCCAGGTCCTCAGCGACCTTCTCTGGGACCGCAGAGTGCAGCATCGTGTGCTGAATGCCCGCAATCACCAGCAGGATGCGTCGGTTGTCGCTCAGGCCGGTAGGGCAGGCGCCGTCACAGTGGTTACCAACATGACCGGCCGCGGCACTGACATCGTGCTGGGTGGCGCCGACACCGAACGTAAGAACTGGCAGGACGAACACAACCGCGTCATCGCCTTGGGCGGCTTGCACGTTATAGGTACTGAGCGCCATACCCGCCGGGTGGACCAGCAGTTGCGGGATCGCGCCGGTCGCCACGGTGCTCCCGGAAGCAGCCAATTTTTCGTCGCCCTTGATGACGAACTGATACAGCGCTTCGGCGACGACCGCATCAGGGATTTGATGGACTGGTCCAATTTAAACGACGAGCCACTGGAGAACAATCTTATCACCGAGTTCATCACCAGCGCGCAGATGAAGGCCGAGGGCCACCATTTCGACATCCGCAAGCGCATGCTCAACTTCGACGATGTGCTCAACCAGCAGCGCTTCGTCATCTACGAGCAGCGTTCCCAGATCCTCGCCAGCGAGGGTCTCCGGGAACGCATCCTGGACATGCTGGGAGACGAGTTCGACCGCCTGGTTTCCGACCACCTTCAGGCCCGTCACGCGGACGACTGGGACGCCGACGGTTTTGTGGCCGCGCTGCGCCAGATCTGCCCGCCGCCTGTGCTTGACACCGCGGAGAAGGTGCTGGCCCTGCGTCGAAGTCGCATCGCGGCCATCCTGGACGCCTACACGGCGACCCTCTACGAGGCCAAGGAACGTGCCCTGGGTTCCGAAAACATGCAGATCCTGGCTCGCCTGCTGCTGCTCAAGGCCATCGACACGCACTGGGTCAATCACCTGACCCACATGGAAAACCTGCGGACGGGAGTGGGGCTCCAGGCCGTGGGCCAGCGAGACCCGCTCACGGTCTACCGTTCCGAGGGTCAGCGCGCCTTCGCCGTGTTGGCCCGCCAGATGCAGCGTGAGGTCACCCACACCCTCTTCCACGTGACGCTGGCTCCCGAAATGCCAGATCGTGGATAACCCGCACGAACCTAAAACTCCTGCCTATTGCAGTGTGCTAGGAACAAGGAACGAGTGCCATGTCCACCAATTCGTACTGGTTGTCCTACGATGACAGGTATGACCGACGCCAGCCCCGACGCAAGTGGCCGTGGGTCCTTCTCGCCGCGGTCCTGTTGCTGGCCGCCCTGATAACCGCGTTCGCCTTTGCCAGCCGCGATGCGGCCAGCATTGATCTGGCGCAGCCGGTGACCATCCAGGAAGCTCTTCCTGCGCTGCTTGTCGACAACGTCACGGCGATGTATGTCGTCGACGATTCGGGCAGCATGACGGAGAAATTACTTCCTCTCCACCAGGCTCTCCATGACGTGGCGCACAAGCACACCGAGAACAGCGAGCTGGCGGTGATGCGGTTTGGCGATGTAGTAGAGATGCTGTTCGACTTCACGGAGCCAGCCGGCGCGGATTGGGACGATGCCATTCCGTCTTTCACCGCGACCGGTCAGACGACGAATCTATACCAAGCGCTGACAGTTGCCCTGGACGCGATGCCGTCTCAGCCCACCTGCCTGGAATATCGCCGTTGGCTGGTGTTCAAGGAAACAATTTGCCGGGAACGACGTATCGTCCTGATGTCGGATGGGCAGGCCAGCGACCCGCACCTAGCCGCAGATGCCATGAGGGCGCTGGTGCTATCGGGCATTCCTGTGGACAGCGTAGCCTTCGGTGACGACGCGGACCGTACCGGGCTTCGGAACATCTCCGACGCCACCGGCGGTAAGTTTGTGGAGGCCCATTGAACGTCGATGCTGAACGTAGATTACTGCCTCCGGCAGATTGCAAAATCATTTTGAGGCCCTGCCTATATGAACCAGAAACTTCCATCCACGGGTCGCGTCAGTTTTGGCATGGCTCTCGGCATATGCGGAGCCGTGTGCCTGATTCGAGGCTTGTTTTACCTTTTTGCGGATCCTTCTGCGGCCTGGCATTTGAAGATGGCAGCAGGGCACTTCGTAGTTGCTGTACCGCTCTTCTTGAGCTCCTTTTTCTGCCTCGATAAATGACCGAATATGAGGCGCAAAAGTCGGACTGAGACATTACCGATGGACAACGCCGTTGACCGCCAATTCCGTGTCTACAGACAGTAATTTCAGGACAGATTCACCCAGCGGGTTGAACGCGATGAGCAGTCTCTTAAAGATCATAACGATGGCTATGGTCGTAGCATTCCCGGCTATCAGCTGCTTCGCGGCCGCCGAGCCGACACCACCGCCCACCGCAACGCTGGACGTTGGAGCGATGGTCCGGGCTGCTATCGCCACTGCCCTGGACAGAACGGTGCCACCCGCGCCGACTCCGACTGTTGAGCCAACGCCGCGGCCGACCTATACACCTATGCCTACTCCAACGCTGCGCGCGACTTATACACCTGCTCCTACACAGACGCCTGTGCCTGACCGCTTAGAAGAGGTGACTTGCGGACCCGATTGTGATACCGACTATCGACCACCTTGGGGCTATGTGGAATGGATACGGGAGCCGAGCGTATCGGCATCTGGGATGTTGACGCTATCCGCCCGGATAGACGAGCGGATAGTCTTCATTACGCCGGGCGGTAATGGCGGTTATAACAACATCAGTTTGACCGACGCCACGGGAATGGATCGCGATAACCGACTGTACGGCAATATCGTACCCCCAGGATGGAATTGGACTCCCAGACCCGGCTTGTGGATTGCACACGAGTATCGGTACTCCGGCAGGCTTCTGTATATCTCAGCCCAAATCGACCCCGCAGCAGCCAAACACCCAGGGTTGGAACTATGCCTTTGGAGTGGCGGCACCCGCGAACAAAATCAATTGCTGGACTGCGTGCCGGTTCAACAGCCCTGAGCGGTTCCGCTTGGAGGACAGGAGGTCTTGAATGTTCGATCGACGCTCGGAGCAACGACGACGGAACCTGTTCGGGATTCATCCGCCAGCTTGTACCTGCGTAGATTGTGACCGAAGGCGGAGAGGGCTTCCTCCACTGTCCAGTTTACCGTCTCAACCAACTGAAGAAGATTGGGCAGCATTTGCCAATTCCTTTAGCGGCCCCACCGACGCAACGCTACCGCCTGGTGACGCAATCCCAGTCGATGGGAACAAAGGCAATATTGAGCCTGCTGCGGTGTCGACACAAGGGTCCGCCAGTGCGGAGTCAATCATCAGTTATCAGCGGGATGATATGGAGCAGGAACGGGAACAGCAGCTGCAAGCGTTCCGCCGGCAACAGGAGGAACGACAGCGGGACTGGGAACAGCGCCGGGAGCAACTCCGCGCTGAACAGGAAGTGAATACTCGCCTCATCGCCGCGGGCCAGACGGACGGGGCCGCTGCTCTGCCCGGCAGCAACCTGGCGACACCGGCATCGGAACCATTGCCCATACAATCCTGGTGGGCGGATATGTCCTTCCGCAACGCTTGCACCGGTCAGGGAGTCAGGATCCGCCGCTCGGCGTACTGGATCGCCATCATCGCGCTGTCAGCAATTCATGGCTTCTGCTACCAGCTCGGCTCCATGATGTTCTTCAGCGAGCGCTGGATCGAGACGCTGGCGTTCATAGCACTCTGGGTTATCACTGCGTGGTTCTGGGTCGTGGCCGGAGTGGCCCGGGGCCGGGACATGGGAGACCCCAGCTACTGCTTGGCGTTGTTGACCTTGGTACCGGTTTTAGGATGGATGCCGCTCTGGTACTTGGGCGCAGTCCGTGATGAGAAAGCCGAGTACAACCCATATTGATCGAGCGGAACGGGCAGGGAATGCGCGCCTCATCGCTGCATATCGGGTTGGCAGGGTCACAGCGTCGCCGTCAGGCGGGCACAGCGTGTCAGGAAAAACAACCTGGGGCAAGTCTCGAAAGACTTGCTTATCGTCTCCGTCCAAAAGGGCGGTCCATGCCCGCGGCCAGCATTCTACTCATGTCTCCGTAAAGGTGGGATCTGGGATGAGAATAAACGCCACCATTGCGCTTATCACCTTGACCTCCGTGGCCTTCTGGCTTCTGCCTTTCGTTGACACAGATAGGTCTGTCTCCGCTGATTTTCATCGTCCCACTGAAATCCAAAGTCTCCATGGGACCGCTGAACCGTCAGAAAACCTGGCTGAGTGCGTACCGTTCACTCGCGGCTGTACAGCACCGAATCCCGACGACCGGCGCCGCGGTATTGGGTATTGGCTTTTGTATGGCGTATGGATGGCCATCCGCTGGGTCGCGATGTTCGTGTGGGGGTTTTGGGCATGGGTACTGGCCGTAGTCGGCGGCATGGTCGTTCTGTTCGTTCCGACTTGGTTGTTACCAAAAGTCTTCGAGTTCTTTCGAAAGTCCGAAAGTCCCTCAACCCCTCCACGTGCTATGGCCATCATCAACGATGATCTCGAGCCATACCAACAAAGGGCAGAAGAACAGTTGGGCAGTCGCGTTCATTATCAGCGAGATGACATGGAGCAGGAGCAGAAACGGCAGCTGCAAGAATTCCGCCGGCAACAGGAGGAGCGCCAGCGAGACTGGGAACAGCGCCGTGATCAACTCCGCGCTGAACAGGCGGCGAATGCACCTCTCATCGCCGCGGGCCAGACGGACGGAACCATCGCTCCGCCGTCCGGTGATACCAGCGTGCCAATATCCGCTGAGCCGGCGCAGCCTGCCGCGCTGGTGCCTGGCACGACAGCCAGGGGCAGGTCTCGAAAGGCCTTCCTCGTCACGCTGGTCATCTCGGTTCTTATGCTGGTCATCGTCGGTGGAATCGGCACGCTGGTGGCTTTCGTAGCGTTCAATGCGCCTCGTGAAGCGCCAGCTGCGGCATCCATTGAACCCACTCCCGACCTGGAGGCCACCATAGCGGCCGCGGTAGCAATGATACCCGCGCTTCTCACACCCTCGCCGGTTGCTGAGCTCCCGTTGAACAATCCGTCCGGCGCTGCCCCGACCGCCGCAGCGCCCACCAGTACATCGCAACTTCCCATTCCGTTGGGGGTCGGTCCCTCACCTCCCGGTCTACCGTCTGACCGCCTTCCTACGGTAGAATGCCCAAGCTGCATCACGCCCGACCAGCCGGGCTCTGGCTATGTCGAATGGATACGCGAACCCAAAGTGTCGGAATCTGGAGTAATGGCCTTCCGGGCCCGAATCGACAAACGCGCCAACTTCGTTGTTGCCGGCGCGGACTGCGGTTTTGAAAATTTGACACTGACCGACGACAACGGCGACTTTTACGGTGCCATCATCCCGCACGGTATGGCGAACGCTTGCGGCTCTTTTCCCGGCGACAGAACCGCAGAAACTTATCAGTACATCGGCGACTTGCTGACTGTACGCCTGCTAATCGACCCGGTAGCGGCTCTGCATCCAGGTCTGCAACTGTGCCTGTGGTCAGGCGGGATGACGCAGGAATTGCTGGATTGCGTGCCTGTCAAACAGCAGGCTAATGTCGATGGCGATCCGTCTGCAGGCAGGGGTTCGGGCACGGACGAAGCCGCAGCCAGCCCGGGCGATGCCACGCCGGTCTTTCCGTTATACGATTCGCAGGCCGCAAACACGGTCCGCTCTTCAGCGGAGAACAGCTCGACGGTAGCATGCGACGTGCGGATGTCGGGAGACACCATGCTGGCGAGCGCACATTGGAGCACCTTTCCAGTCCAGGATGACGGCCAGGCGCTGTCTGGCTACAGGTACGCCTGGCTGATACCTGACAATGGCGGCGGAGTGGAAAAAGTCGAACAAGATTTGTCGGCCGACCATCAGGGCACTTCGCTATTTGACAAAGCCTTGCCACCCGGCAGGACGTTGAGTTTCGTCCTGACACCACTCTACGGCGATGGAAGTCGGGACGGCACGGCGGTTCGAGTCGATTGCGACAGGGTCGGCTGATCTCATTCGCGTTGCAGTTTCAGCAACCTTACGAAAGAGGGATTGATTGCAAATTTAACCGTTGGCGGGGCTTTGTCCCAAAACTGCCATTTCGGGCCGAGTTTTGGGACAAGCGGCTGTGTTTTGGGACAGGATACCGCATTTTGGGACAAGGCCGCCCTACGCCGTGATTGGGGAACTAGACTTTGTGTACGCCGCAGGTTTCGAGGTCCATTCGTTTTGCGGTTGGCATCGCGCTATGGACGCTACGGAGATCCAAATCACGGCAACGACCAGCAGCATGATGCACAGCCAGGCGATCAATCGATTAGCAAAATCTTTGTCTTTCATGCGCCGTCATCGTAGCCGGGCACTGGCGGATTGCGGTTGGGGGCTGATGCTGGCAGGCGGAGCCATCGTCATGGCAGCGGCTGTATGCGCCACCCGCCGATAAGGACGGCGGAGGGCGGGGGCGACCGGCTACTGGATGAGATCTCTGACGGCGTGGAGCTCGTCGAGGAACGCCTGATGCGAATGGCTCGACCAGGCCTTTCATGGCATTCACCTCTGGGGGCACGAACAACCCCGTCCGAAAGTCAGGGGCTTACGGCGGGCGTGTCAAAGATTTCGTAAGATACCGAAGAACAGGCAACTTCCGACGACGATGAATACAGGCTGTTGTATCGCCAATGCCCCCTGTCCCTGTCTTCGACCCTTTCTGTCACCCAGCATCGACAATTTGGCCAATTGCCATCCCCTTCAGTAACGCTGGAACGGATACGCCGGGTTGGGTTCCCCTGCGCATCGAAAGCGTGCGGTGACCACCAGGGAGTGGGACCGGCCGCTTCGTATAGCCACCGACAAACCATGCCGGCATTGTTGGCAGTGATGAATGCACCGAGACCCACGACAATGAGCACCAGGAGCGACAAAATCCCCAAGACTGCAAATCGAAAGACTGTCGGCGTCACGGTGGTCACCCTCTGTCATCAACGTTGAGCGCCAGTTCTTCCGACTGGACTTCGGGCGCTTTATTCCCCTCCAGAGGGGCCTTGGCGCCACAGCCCCAAACCGTTTGCCCTTGCTTCTTCCTCGGCAAGAACAATCCGCCTGTCGTCTCCACCGTAGTCGGGATATGCCTTGGCCAAGCCGGCACGCACCATCTCCACATTGACGCAGTACAATGTGCCTCGTGGAGGGTCAGCGTACAGCCATCCGACTACCCGACCGTAACCGTCAGATCGTGTAACTACCTCCACCCAAGTCTGGCAGTCCTTAATCAGTGCGATAAGCCCCTCTCGGCTTTCCCCTCCCCCGGGCTGGTCCATCTCTGGAGCATCTATTCCTCGGAGGCGGACGCGATACGAGTATCTGCCATGAATGACATCAACCGTATCGCCGTCCATGACGCTGATGACGGAAACGCGATAGTTCTTCCCTGAGATCAAGGTCGCCATCACCTCGCAATGGAGTTAGAGGGTTGGATTTGTACGCGCCGGCCTCTGCCGGAGCAATCAGACGGCGATGATTCGAGCGACCATCCTCACCCGGTGGGCGGCGAGTTTAGGAATCGTCTCAACCTGCCAGGTAATTTACCGTATTCCTGCCTCCGACGGTAGTACCCCTTGACAGCCGAAATTGCGAAATGAGGTAGGCGAGGATTTACTGATGGCGCAGTTGATTTACGACGGCAGGCACTAGCCTTGCCCTAAAAGTACGATTTTGAGCCATTTTTCGGGCAGACGCTGGATTTTTCGGGCAGAAACGATTTTACGGGCAAGGCCCCTTTCGCCCGGTTCGGCGCCGGCTCGGGCGTCGTGACGTACTCCTCCGGGATTTCACGCAGAAGCACCTTCGCCGCCATGATGCCGGCGGCGTAGGGGTCCGATGGGCGTTTCTCGCCCTTTGGTCCGACAGGCATTGCCCCACCTCCTTTGGCGGGGCAATGCTACCTGACGCGAATTTGGCGGGTCAAAATTCAAACGGATACACTACCCGAAAAGTCCGGGAGTTGCCCGAAAAATGGGACAATTGCCCGAAAAATCTTTTTTGATCTATTTTTCGGGCAAGGCCTCCGGCAGAGCAATATCAAGCGGTGAGCGCCGGCCACCGTTATTCCTGTGCATTGAGACGGGACAGTGACGCGGTCTGCTGGGGCATAGAGTTTGGGACGGGAGCGGTCCAGGACGGACCATTCAAGGCTGTAACTGCCGAAGGCGGATGGCCGTGCGGCCTGAGCCTACAGGGTAAAGTAATTGGCTGGGGCGGTAGTTTCTCGGTCCGGGGTTCGGAAATCGAAGGTGAGTTCGAGGCAATCGCTGGAGGCAGTAGCCGCATGTGCGGGATACGAACGGACATGACAGTCGGTTGTTGGGGGGAAACCTGATGGGGGAGGGCAACCCCCCGCCCGACAAGTTCCGGGCTATCGCTGTAGATGGTCGCCATGCTTGCGGGATCCGAATGGATGGAAGCCTGATCTGCTGGGGAGGAAATCCCCAAGTTATCCCCTCGCGGTGAAGGAGATGGTTTGAATGTTTAGACATTGGGCGCGAACCGCGGCGATAGGATTCGTCCTATCGAGTTTGGTGATGGCCGGCATCGGGTGCCTGTCGTTCGGCGCAGGACCTTCCGATGGACCCGATTTCCAGGCCACTGTGGCAGCAGCATTGCAGTCTGCCGAAGACGAGAGCGGTTCAGCTGCCGACAAATCCGGCGGCGGCGGCTCCGAACTTGCGGCAACTCCCTCCCAACCCGCAGGCTCGGCGACTGCTCCGCCCACAGCCATGGGGCCCATAGGCAGGGAGCAATCTTCGTCCTCGCCTGCTGCAACTGCTACCCCGTCCCCTAACGCCGCCCCAGATCAGACCGCCTATCCCACCCCCACATCGCAGCCCAAGCCTTCCAGTGATGTCTCCGCCTCGGTAGCGCCAACCATGACGGCCACAGTTCCTCCCCCGTCTCCCGCGGTGCCTACGGCCACGGCACAACCCGCTCCCAACGCGGGAGATGGAAGGCCACCCCCCATCACGTTCGCCGGCACATTGATGGACGGTACTAGCTTCGACTTGAACGACGCAGTCGGTAAGCCTGCGTTGTTGGTCTTTTGGGCCCCCTGGTGACCACACTGCCAGCGGCAGTTGCCAGCTGTTCAGGATTTTTACTCAGAGGAGTTTCAAGACGCGGGCATTCTCGTCTTGGGAATAGCCATCAGCGCCCCCGAAAGCGATATCCAAGCTTTCATCGACCAGGCCGCTCTCACTTTCCCGATGACGTACGATCCCTATGGCGAGTTGACAACAGCATATGGGGTGACCGGCGTCCCCACCTGCTTTTTCTTGGACAAGGCGGGGCGCATAGCTGACGCCATACGGGGCGCGCCTAACGACGTGGAATACATCAGAACACTGGTACACGGCTTGACCGACGAATAACAAGCGGCAGTGCGAAGCCACGGCCCAGTAACCCGGCATCCGCTGCCCCTGACTCCATCCGCATCCCGCCAGCGGGGATCGAGCACGTAACAGGAGACCCTTTATGACCACCCCTACAGACACTGAAACCACGTCATCCCTCTGGCTCACCGCGGAAATTGCCGGCACAATCGTCGTGGGTACGACATTGGGACTGGCGATGTTGATGGCAGCGGTATGTATCTTGCCTCCGAATGACCTCATCTGGCGTCTGTTCGGTTTAGCGATGTTGGGAGCCATCGCGGCAGAAATGGTAGATATGGTGGGCAAGGAGGCGCCGCCACCATGTTTGCAAGGGCTTAAACGTTACGGCCACTATGTTCGGTCATTGAACCATGCACGCTTCCTGTGGAGAGTAGTCTCTTGGTCCCTGCTTGCGGCGGCTGGACAAGTTCTGGTCGCAATTTTGAAGGACGCTCCATCACCTATGTGCACAGCGATGACCGAGGTGCGGTGGTGGGATGCGAATAGGGGCTGGCTTATCATGGTGTTCGTCTCGGTCGTATTCGTTTCCGGGATCGTCAGTTTCGTATTGTTTAAGTGCCGGAATCGTGCTCGGTGTCGCCTGATGAGAGGCTGCAATTTCGAGAATTGGGCGGCTGGTTTAGCCTTTTTTGCAGTGCTTGTCGCTCTGATCGGTGGTATGTCTTTTCATGATTGCATATTCCCCATATGAGGGTGGCCACCCCGAAGAGAGATAGGACGACCATCAAGAACAGGCCGACCACCACGATGTTCAGTTCCTCTAAGGTGAAATTGGTCCCTTCGAGGAACGGCAGGAAAGTCGTCAGTGCGTCCATAGCAACCTCCATTGCTGATGCCTCATTCCGTCCGAAAACGACGGTTATGTCTTGAAACTTGCCCGTCCGCATATCGCTCGGCTTAATTTAACCATCCAATTGCTTGGAAGATGATCGAGCCTTGCAACAACCCCGGCCAGCGCGCCATAGGTTACGCGAATGCGGAGAACCCGCAGCGGACGTACTCCCGCTACCAGGAGTTCATCCACCGAATGAGGGCGTCAATGGGTAAGCCGATCAGTATCCGAGCCGGTATCGCCATCATCCTGCCGGATGCACGGTCGGCGGAACGTTGTTGAACATGATCGCGCCAAACAAGATTTTCGACTAAGTGCCTATCCTAATAACTGGTGAAAACTGGTAGTGGGGTTGTGTGAAGCCGAGCCAGGGTTGCGTCTAGACTTGGGCAATGACCAAAGCGAAAGACCCCAAGCTGCCACGTCCGAAGCGGGCTGGTCCGGCCGCCAGGACCAATCCCACCACCGGCGGTTTCCAGATCTCCGACGAGCTCTGGGAAGTGCTGGAGCCGTTGATCCCCGAGCGTGTGAACACCCATCGCTTCGGCGGTGGCCGGCCCCGAGTTCCCGACCGCACCTGCGCCAACGGCATCTTCTACGTGCTACGCACCGGTTGCCAGTGGAAAGCCTTGGATGCCACGGGCATCTGCTCCGGGTCCACTGCCCATCTCCGCTTTCAGCAGTGGGTCGCCGCTGGGGTGTTCCTGGATTTGTGGCGGGTGGGACTGGAACGCTATGACGAACTGAAGGGTCTGGACTGGAGTTGGTTGAGCATGGACGGCACCATGACCAAATCGCCCCTGGACGGGGGGAAAAACCGGTGCCAACCCCACCGACCGCGGCAAGAGGGGCGTCAAGCGCAGCCTGCTGACTGAAGCCCAAGGCGTTCCGGTGGGGCTGGCGGTGGACGGGGCCAACCGCCACGACATGAAGCTGGTGCGGTTCACGGTGGACAGCGTGGCAGTGGATCGACCTGCGCCCAGCCTGGCTCAACCCCAAGGTATGTGCCTGGACAAAGGGTACGACTTCGCGGAGGTGCGCCGCACCCTGGACGAGTTCGGTTTCACCGCCCACATCCGCAGCCGAGGCGAAGAGGCTCAAGCCATCAAAGTGGAGGCCGGTTTCAAAGCCAGACGCTGGGTGGTGGAACGCACTCACAGTTGGCTCAACCGCTTCCGGCGCATTTTGGTCCGCTGGGACAAGTCCCCGGAGAACTACATCGCATTTCTGCATTTCGCCTGCGCACTCATCACCCTCAGAGCCGCTGGGTTATTAGGGACTGTGTACATTCAGATTTGACCAATAGTGCTTCAAGGGTGTGGCGTTCTGAATGACGGTCCCAGACCTTGCGACCCTTGAGCCAGTGGTAGAAGGGACGCTGCTTGACGTTCTTGGTGGCGTGGAGCACGCCGATGGTGACCAATTCGCTGATGGAGAGCCGGGCCTGGGGATGAGGTGCCATCAGCGGGAGAGCGTCGTCTATCCGGCAGTAGAGTTCGGTGATAAAATCAGCGATGTTCACGAGGTTCCCTGCTGTGGAGGATTGTCAACTCGTAGCATATGGGAACCTCGCGGCATTTTCAAAATCGTTGCAAACTAGCGCCAACGTAGTGTCTCAGTTTGAAATTGCCTTCGGTGCGCATCGGAACATCCGTTGCATGGACACATTCCTCTTCGCACACTTAACATAGGGGCCATTTCCCTACAAGGGGGCCTGAACGTGCCAACAGGACCGCGAGGCGAGAAGCGGCCGGCTGACGTGATCGGTGCGGCCGTCATGGTGGCGAAGATCGCCACCGGTGAGATCGAAGAAGAACTGGAACCAGAGCCGATGCACAGGGATGCTAAGCGGGAGGCGGGCAGGAAGGGTGGCAAGGCGAGGGCGAATGCGCTGACGCCGGAGCGACGGACAGAGATCGCGGCCCAAGGCGCGGCGGCGCGGTGGGCGGAGGATGACGAAGACACGGCAGCGGCGTGAATGCTCCGTCTGCATGTGACGCATGTCTCGAAAGTGTCGGTTGCCGGCCATCAGGGGCGGTGCGGTGTGGCTGACACACTATCTGCCAAGGCCCGTTCGCGGGTCATGTCGGCAATCCGAAGCAAGGACACCCAACCAGAGCTGTACGTGAGGAAACGGCTTTGGACTGAGGGGTTCCGCTTCAGGCTTCACGCTCGCAATCTCCCTGGAACTCCGGACGTGGTGTTGCGCAAGTATGGGCTCGCTGTATTCGTGCACGGCTGCTTCTGGCACCAACATGGCTGCTCTGGAGTCAAGCGCCCAACTTCAAACACGGAATATTGGGACCTTAAGCTGGACCGAAACGTGGCCCGTGACGCACTTCACCGCGGTCGCTTGGAAGAACTGGGCTGGACGGTGGCGACGCTTTGGGAGTGTGATTTGGAAAGCGGCACAGAGCGGTTGCTGGCGGAACTGAAACGTTTAAGGGACTATCAACAACAGCAGTGTGCAGGTTGAATCGACCGGTTGCCTTGGCTATAGGCGGAGCGGGATACCGAGGTCAAGCGTTAAGCGGTACGGGATGGCCGCAAGGCTCGGGCACAGTCCCTCACGTCGGGACAGAGAGTGGACCCCGCCAAGCAATGAGCAGTGGCTCGGTGGAGCGAAAACAACGACGACATCGCTGCGTACGGTGTCGTCCAGTTATAGGACCGCGCTTATGTGGAAATGGGATCAGGGCCATTTGGAGTATTACCAATACGATGCCCTGCGGTCTATCGCCAAATTTGCGATGCAGAACGACTTGCGAAACTCGTCGCCATCCGACCTGCGTCAATCAACAGGTCTTGAATTCGCCGCGCCGCCCAGTCATGGCCCGTGGAGGAACTATGCACGGGTGTTCAGGTCCGCGCTGATCGGGCGAGAGCAAAACGGGGTTGCCGTTCCGACGGACGTGGCGAGGCTATTGGCACGGGACGGTATAGTTACCTGCGACGAATACATGCATTTCATGGCGGAGGCAACCACGTCACCTTCACCAGCGTTTCAAGGATGGAACTCCCTGGAAGTAATGCGATACCCGCTTTGTTTCGCATTGCGCTACGTGCTTGCCAAAGTCAGTTGCCTGAACAACACGGTTACGCCGATCACCGAAATTGTTGGCGCTTACATGCAAAGCAATTTCGTTGGAGACGAGAGCGATACCGAGTTTATTAGATTGTTCACACAGAATCAGAACTATGCTCAAGTCGCTCGCACCCTGTCTGCTGACCGCCTTCGCCAGGCAAGGGAGAGCATCACGTTTCTGTGCCAAATCTCGTATTTGGAGTGCAACCGGAGCAACGTATCGGTATCGCTGGGGACGGATGATGCGCGGGACATCTTTGCCGCCCTAAGCCCGATTGCAGGTTCGCGGGAACCAGACCGCGACCAAGAGATTGCGAGGTTGGCGGCGTTTTTCCGGGACGGGAGCACTCACGACTTCTTTGACTACCAGGCAACGACAATCTCGAATGAACTGGACAGCGGTTTCGCTGAGGCGAACAAAGTCCGGCGGTCGCACATTGTCATAGAACGCAATTCGGGACTGAGGCGCCGCTTCTTTCAATCTAGGCCATCAGCCATCTGTGATGCGTGCAGGCTGGATACGAGACAACGATACCCTTGGACCGACCGGGTTTTGGACCTGCATCACGCGCTGCCGTTGTCGTCTGGCACACGAGTAGCATCGAATAGTGGTACGATGTTGGAAGACTTGGTCGCAATCTGCCCGACCTGCCACAGGGCAGTCCATCGGTACTACGATAAGCATCTCAGGAACGCCAACAGGCACGACTTTGCTGACAAAGCCGAAGCAACGAGGGTCTATGAGCTTGCGAAAGCCAGAATTAGGTCAGCTCAAAATGTGCCATGACCTGTACAGCGCGCAGTCTCAGATCTTGGATTTCGCCGAATCTGAGGACTTGGATTTGTCGGATGCTCTAAATCGGTTCGGTGCTGTCTATGATGACCTCGTGTATGCCGATAGCAGGTCAAGGGCTTGGGCTGGCCGAAGTCCGTTACATCTATCAGACCTGGCATCGGAGCCCAACGGCATTCCCTTTGTGAGTTTTTTTGCCGGATGTGGCGGGATGGACTTGGGTTTTGAGGCTGCTGGGTTCAAGCATGCAGCCGCGTTCGAGATCAACGAACTGTTTTGCAAAACCCTTCGTAGAAACCGTCCGATGTGGAACGTTTTGGGGCCACCAACCAACGAAGGGGATGTGTCGGATGTTGAGCAAATCACCGACCATCTGGCGCAGCTGATTGACCAGCCCTTCAACGGCGTGTTCACTGGCGGCCCGCCCTGCCAGCCGTTCTCCATCGCCGCCAATCAGAGGTTTTCCAAATCAGGGGACCATTTCAAACGAATAGGATTTGACCATGCTGAGGTCGGGTGCTTGCTGTTCAATTACGTTGAACTGATAGAACGCTTTCTGCCGACTTGCTTTGTTATTGAAAACGTACCCGGCCTACGCGACCTGGACGATGGGGAGCAAGTGGAGATGGTCGTTGACCGTCTTTCGGAGTGTGGGTATGACGTGCATGACCCGCTGGTCGTCAACGCAGCGAATTTCGGTGTGCCGCAAATCAGGGAACGATTGTTTATTGCCGGTTCCCGCAACGGAAGTGTCGTCCAATTTCCCTGCGAGACCGATACGCAGATTGGGTGTGGATCGGTGCTGTGCGCTGAGGTGGAACGCGCGGACAATCACGAGACCCGAGCGCATAAGGTGTCGTCCATCCGGCGTTATCGTGACTTGGGCTACGGTCAGCGCGACCACCTGGGCCGTGTGGATAGGCTCGACCCGTGCGTCCCATCCAAAACAGTGATAGCCGGCGGCATGAAAGGTGGCGGACGTTCTCACCTGCACCCAGAAATCCCGCGCACCCTCACGGTCAGGGAGTGCGCGAGACTTCAGACTTTCCCAGATGATTTCGTTTTCGTCGGGTCCATCGGCAGACAGTTCACTCAGGTCGGCAACGCCGTTCCGCCGATCTTGGCAGCACAGATCGCAAAGGCAATAGCCTCGTCGGTATTCGGGACATAGTCGTAGTCGCACAGCATTGGTTGATTGGCTGGAATCTGACCCGGCGCCGCGATGCGACCTTCATGGTCCCAAGCCCCCAGGTGCACACACAACTAAGACCTGTTGACATTCAAAATCCTATCAGGCAGCACAGCAGGAGCAGATAGAGAGCGAGCGAGGATGAATCATGTCAAGATTGATTGATGAGATTAGCGACGGCCACATCAATGCCATCTCCGAAGGCATTATATATGCGTTTGCGCGGCAAGCCGTGTACGATGCTTTTGGGCGACTGTGAATCCGTAGACGAGGTTCATCGACGTACCGGCCAGACTGCTGACTACATCAACGACGCCGAGGGACTGGCGTTATGAGTGAACGTCAATACGAGGTGCGTCAGGGCTAAAATGGAAGAGATAAAAAGCGCAATCGAAGCACTCGAAGCAAGCAAGTCCCATGCAACGCTGGTGGGGAAAATACTGGGCCTGTGGCCGTGGTCTGCAAATCGTCGTCTTGGTGTTCAGTCTGCTGCGGTAACGGAGGCTAACGATCAATCGCTCGCGACCGTGCAAGCGGCTCTGACGGATCAAGTCGTAGCCCTCGTAGAACAATACCCAAACGACCCATTGGTGCTGGACGCAATCATCAACGCAGGCGGCAAGTTCAATCTCGAAAATCTCGCCCGTATTTTGCGGATGGCGGCTCTGCAACTCAACAACGATGCGAGACCGGAACTCATCTCGGACGATTGGGCCGCCAATGCTAGGGACAAGGCCAAAACATGCTCCGATCCTGACATGGCCGAACTGTGGGCGCAGTTGATCGCCGATGAGGCGAACGCGCCGGGCTCATATTCACGGAAGACGGTCAATGTGCTAGCGGATCTGGAACCCGATGACGCTCGCCTCTTTCGGAACCTGAGCATGTTCCGGGTTCATCCTGTTGATGTGGTATATAGCAAGTCCAGTGGCGGCGTAGTTGAAGCCAAGATACATCGGGTGCCTCACTTGATGGTAACGGACGACGATGACCCGCTTTACGCCCGTGCGGGCATAAATTTCGTCCTCCTATCGCGATTGGAATGGTTGGGGTTGATAACGAATTACGTAACCGGCATCCAGTTAGGCTCGAGTGACGAAGGGGGTCCCGAATTCTGGATTCGCAGCTTTGGTAATGGACAATTCCTGTATATTGCTCGCGGCAAGGACCTCGGGATGGGGCACTACAAATTCACCCCGGCTGGAGAGCAGATAGCTGAGCTCTGCGTGCCGCTAGAGCCTCCTGACGGATTTGTAGATCACGTCGCCAAATTTTGGAGAGCCCAAGGGTTGCACGTGACTGGTGACATAACAGAGGCCATAGCATGGGGTCAGCAGGCCAAACCGTGAATGTCAACAGACCTTAAGGCCGCGCGGCCGTCAGTCGGCCATCAATCGTCCGAAACCTTCAACACCACGTACCGCGCCAACTTGCGGCCTTTGCTTATTTCCGTGCTGTAGCTCGCAGGCAGTTGGGCCATCTGCAAGATTTGGCTGACGTTGAGGCTATCCAAGGCGTCCGCATACTGGATCCCAAACAACAGGAATTGTAACGCCACATCCCCTTTGCGGGCTCCAGAGTACATCTCTCGTAATGTACGGGCGGCCTCTTGATTGGTCATTGGTCGCGTTCCTCCCGCAATGCGCTGGTCTCGACGCGGTCATGACCAGCTTGCCGCGGTGTTAGGGCGGATGATACCACGTGGCAACGCGAGCACACCGGGCTTCCTTTGGGCACAAAGCCTCACAGGGCAGCGAATTGGGCCACCACCGTGAGGCGAGAAATGGCGTGGCCCTCGTGAGCGGCCGACCATAGCATTGATATTTCATAATGCAACTATGCTTGACTGACAAGGCATCCAGTATTATACTGCGGGCATGGTAAATCGGCTCTCACAGGACAAGCAAAAAGCCATCCTCAACCTGCTGGTGGAAGGCTCGTCCATGCGGTCAATCAGCCGCGTGACCGACGTTTCCATCAACACCGTGACGAAACTGTTGGTCGCCGCCGGCGAAGCCTGCGCCACGTTTCACGACCAGACCGTGCGCGACGTTCCGATGCGCAAGATACAGTGCGACGAGGTTTGGAGTTTCTGCTACGCCAAGCGGAAGAACGTGGAACACGCCAAGTCTGCGCCCGCCGAGGCTGGCGACGTGTGGACCTGGACGGGCATCGACGCCGACACCAAGTTGATCCTTTCCTGGAACGTCAGCCCCAACCGTGACTCCGGCGCCGCCATTGAGATTATGGACGATATGCGGGCAAGGCTGGCGAACCGCGTCCAAGTCACCACCGACGGGCTGAAGTCGTACGTTGAGGCTGTGGAGGGCGCATTCGGCGGCGACGTGGACTACGCCCAATTGGTGAAACTGTACGGGCCGTCGCCCACCGAGGATCAGCGCCGGTACTCGCCGGTGGAGTGGGTGGGTTCCCGCCGGGAGACCATAACCGGCGACCCCGATTGGGACCACATCAGCACGTCATACGTGGAGCGTCACAACCTGACCATGCGGATGGGGATGCGCCGGTTCACCAGGCTCACCAACGCCTTCTCCAAGAAACTGGAGAACCACTGCCACATGCTGGCTCTGTACTTCGTCCATTACAACTTCTGTCGGCCCCACACAACGCTGACGAAAGGGACCAACAGGTACAAGACGACGCCAGCGATGGCGGCGGGATTGGCGGAGCAGGTGTACGGGATGGACTGGCTGGTGGAGCTCGTCAACGCGGCCCAGCCGAAGCCCAGCAAGCGCGGTCCCTACAAGCCACGCCAAAAGTCGTCAATTTCAAACTGAGACACTACTAGCGCCAAAGGTTAACAGCGTCCCGGCTGGGGCTCATCCATAATGCTCCAGCCGCTTTCGGGACGATAACTGCGTAGTGGTCGCGGACGATCCGGTTTCAGAACGGCGGGATCGAGTTTTCGATGCAATAGCGAAGCGAACCGTAATGCCCATAACCCAACAAATGAGCGGGGAACTCCGCCTCATCGGTGCATACTGCCCTTGGGTCGCGCTTCGCCGCCAACCAGAAAGTGCAAATGCCGTAGTCTTCCTCAGACCAGCCTGAAGCGACAAGGAACGCCGACTCCCGTAGCCGGACATACTGTTGCAGTTCCCTGCCGAGAGACTGAACCCCGGCTTGGTTACCTGTTTGGGCCACGCCCGTCATAGCCCGGGTGTAGTTGCCCGATATTTCTTCGACCTCGGCGGCGAATCGCCAGTACTTGCGCTCGTTACGGTCGCAGATTGCCATCGTGGGAAATCTTCCCCTCATGGCTTCGTCCTGTTCCTCATACCAGTCAACAACCTCATCCGCATTGGTCTTGCAAGACAATGAAACAAGAACCAAGAAAATGGCGACTGCGACGGTGCCAATGATCGAACCAAATTGGGATTGCGTAACTTTACAAAGTAGTTTCTTCGGCATGATCAATCAGCCAGCGAACCGCGACGCCGATAGCTTCGGCTTCGTTTCGTGCTGTGTAGATAGTCGTTTCGTCTTGACCGAGGTTCTCTTGGATAACACTGTACTGGGGGTAGGTAGGGAGCGGGTGAGTAGTGTCGCCGACATTCAACTGTTGTGGCGGCTCGTCGACGGGGTTGAGCCGTACTTCGCAATTTCCCAACGCGATTTTGTAGCCATGCGGGGTGGGATTGTTGACCGTGATGTTGTAGGTACTCATAAAAACTCCACTAATGTGGTTGGCAGCGTTTCTGAGAGGGGCACGACATGCCTCAATCCGTTCTGGACTCCGGCTTTTGCCGGAGTGACGAGCGTATCAACCTTTGGTATTAGTTTGAAACGATTTTGAAAATGCGGTAGGGTCTGTTGACATTCACCCCTAACGACACGTTTCATGCGCGAATTGGAATGCTGATGAAAGCAGATTATAGGCTTGCTCATCATTCCCGGCGGCGCGGTATGTCAAATCGTAAATTTCATTGATGGAGTAAAGGCGACGGACCTCATCGTAGGTACACTGGCAGTGCCGCTCCGTAGTGTGAACTACCTGAGTTTGAAATGCCAAGCATGCGCCCACCCAAGCATCCTTCACTTCGGCCCGGTAGGCCATTTCATCGGCCAAAAACCAGAAGGCCACCAAAATCCCCCAGGTCGCGAGGATGCCACCAGCGATGTAGATGAGCCAATGGTACCAGCGGGTGTATCTGCGCATTTTCGCGTCCATCAAAAAGGGAGACGCGGTTGACGCGCGCCCCCTAGTTTATGCCTGAATGTTGGGATGGCCGTCAATTTCGCAGGTCGTCATCTTCCAGCCAGCCGTGCCGCTGCACCAACCCGACCCACAAGTTGCGCGTCTGAACCGTGTGGCGATCAACTTGCTCAACCATTTTTTGCTAGCGCTTTGCCAATGATCCAAGGCGTCCAGGTGCTTTCCAAATTTCCACACTGGTTTCTGGCGCGGAAGCCGTAGATTTCCGTCACCGGAGGGTCTCAGAGGTCTGCGCATCAGGTCTAGCCGCCGAAATCAAAACCCTTCGTCAACGCTGTTCGGACGTGGTTCAAGATCAGGTTTTTTTGATCCTCGTCTGGGTCCGCGATTATCCCTTCAGCCAGCGCGAAGTTCAGCAGAGCATTGAGGAGATCCAGGCTGTACATACCCTGCTCCTTTTGCACGTACGAGACGAGTAACGATTTCAGGAACGCGTCCTTTTCCGCTTCGTTCATTCCGATGATTTGATAAGCGTTTAGCATTTGTCCTCCAGCGTGCGAGGGCCAATCTACCATATAACCGCGCCTTGTCCAGCGACACAGTATCGGCGTAGCGAAATCCCCTAAAGGTCGGTGGATGACAGCGACGCTGCCAGCATCTGATTGGTGCTACAGCGCGATCCGACAGTCAGTTTGGTGTCGTCACCGATGGATAGCCCACGCCGTGTCAGTGCTTGCAGGCCACTACCAACTGCCCGGCCAAAGCCACATCCCTCGCGAACAGACCAGCGGGAGCCCCGCCAGTCACCTTTCGAAAACGACTTCCGTCGTCCCTGTTACGAAAATCGCCGTGCGTTATCAAATTTTCGAGTAGCGAAATCGCCTAGAATACCTGCAGCATCGGCTTTTGCGGGCGAGAAGCCGATAGTATACTGGAGGGTCTGCCCACGGTGGCCGCCTCGGCGGGCGCTGCCTGCCACAGCGACCGGGTGGAGCTGTCCCATGTGCTGGAGGCCATGCGCGTGCCCACGGAGTACGCCATGGGTACCCTGCGCCTCACCGTGGGCCGTTACACCACCGAGGACGAGATAGACCGGGCGATAGCCGAAATCACGGGCGTGGTAGCCCAACTCTCGCCAGTCAATATCGCGGCAAACTGACCCACACTGCACCGGAGTGAAAACCAATGACCACCCAGACCAACCCAGGCGCCCTTGACGCCGCCACCATGGCCGACTTCCAGGATGCCTTCACCTCCCAGCCGAATCACCAGCTGATGCAGAACGTCGTGACGCAGCACGATGTGAACGACGTCGCCCTCAACCGCAACATCGTCGCCGAGGCCACCCACAGCTTCTCCACCGTCCTGGACGATTGGAGCGTGACCAACCAGGCCCGCTCCGGCCGCTGCTGGATGTTCGCCGGCCTCAACCTGTTCCGCGCCGAGACCCGGAACGTGCTCAACGTCAAGGAGTTTGAGTTCAGCCAGAGCTACGTCATGTTCTGGGACAAGATGGAGCGCGCCAACTACATCCTGGAGGCTGTGATCGAGACCGCCGACCAGCCCATCGACGACCGCGTGGTGGCCTGGCTGCTGCAGCAACCCCTGGGCGACGGCGGCCAGTGGGACATGTTCGTCAGCCTGGTCCGCAAGCACGGAGTGGTGCCCAAGACCGTGATGCCCGAGACCGAAAGCTCCGGCAACTCCATGCGTATGAACGCCGGCCTCAACTACCAGGTGCGACAGGGCGCGCGCAACATCCGCCGCCTCTATGCCGACGAGGCCGGCCTGCACAAAATGCGCGAGGCCAAGCAGGAAGCCCTCGGAGCCATCTACCAGATACTGTGCATTCACCTGGGCACTCCGCCCGCACAGTTCGACTGGCAGTGGAAGGACAAGGACGGGGAGTTCCACCGGGATGGCGAGATGACGCCGGCGGAGTTCGCCGAGAAGTACATCACCACTCCCATGGATGATTACGTCTGCCTCGTGCACGACCCCCGCGGTTCCAGCCCGCCCGGCCGCACCTACACCGTCCAGTACCTGGGCAACGTGGTGGACGGCACCCGCATCACCTATCTCAACGTCGACATCGATATGATGAAGGACATCGCCATGCGCATGCTCCAGGACGGCACGCCCGTCTGGATGGGCTGCGACACCGGCAAGCAGATGCACCGGGACAAGGGTCTTTGGGACGCGGAGCTCTTCGACTACGGCAGCGTGTACAGCGCCGACTTCGAGATGAACAAGGCGGACCGGCTGGAGTACCACCAAACGGCGATGACCCACGCCATGCTCTTTACCGGCGTGGATGTGGTCGACGGCAAGCCCCGTCGCTGGCGCGTGGAGAACAGCTGGGACGACAAGGTCGGCGAAAAGGGCTTCTTCATGATGAACGATTCCTGGTTCGCCGAGTACATGTTCGAGATCGCCGCGCCGAAGAGCTATCTGCCCCAGGAACTCCAGGACGCCCTGGACCTGGAACCCATCGTGCTGCCGCCGTGGGATCCGATGGGGTCGCTAGCCTAAATCAACGGCTAACGGTGAGTGACAGTAGGGGTGACGCACGCGTCGCCCCTAAGTTAGTTTGGCGCTTGCCCGTGAGTCAGGTTCGCCCACTTTTGTTGTCACCAGGTACAGCCACGGTGCGCCTAACTCGAACGGCGTCAGGTCCAGGTCTCCGTACGCTTCGTGCTGCGCGAACCCGGCCTGCTCCAGCATCCCGACCAACTCGCGATACGCGTACAGCCGCATCGACATCTCGCGGACTTCGCGCTGCCCGCCACGGATGAAGGTCCACGTCGATTCCAACCGACCTGTTTCGTGGTCGTAGGCACGCTCTTCCAGCGCGAGCAGGTCACCTGCCCTTTCCCAAACCCTGGGTTCCTGAACCGCGTCCAGCAGTAGCGTCTCCAGCAGCGGCGCGTCCAACGCCAGCCGGCCGCCCGGCTTCAGGCTACGTGAAACCGCTTTCAGAAACTCAAGGTTTCCGGCGTCGTCGAAGTAGCCGAAGCTGTTCCAGAAGCAGACCGCGCCATCGAAGGTCCCTCCCTGTGGCAACTCGCGCATGTCGCCGACCAGCCATTCGACATCCAAGCCCCGGGAAGCAGCATCCGCGCTCGCCCATTCGATGAGCCGTTGGCTCTGATCGATGGCCGTGACGCGGTAATTCCATTCGGCCAATTCCAACGCGAGACGGCCCGCCCCGCAGGGTACGTCCAGCACTCTACCCCGCATCGGCATACCCATGGCTTCCTGGATGAACCCCAATTCCGCGCGGGTTTGCTCCTCGTCGCGGGCATGCCGGACATATTCAAGGCACAGCCCCGAGTAGAACTCCTCCCACCATCCGTCGCGCTCGCTCTTCACGATTTAGTTCTCGACTAGAGCTATTTGGGCCAATTGATTAAAGCATAGGGTCAAGTTACTCCGCAGCGGGCAGTGGTTGCACGACGTTTCTTCCGCCCGGTAACAAGAGGGCAACGGCATGAGCTTGCTCGGCGAGATTTCGTGCCATTCCGCACAAAACGGACGCGTCTTGTCGTGTAGGGACCGGCACACGTCTTCTTACCATCGATGCGACCATTTTTTGAAAGAGGGCACGCGTGTATACGCGCATGCCCGGAGGAACTGAGACATCCTCGCGGTGTTCGCGCCAGTATCGGTGGCATTGTCTTGCCATTGCCATGTATGTCATCCCTTCGGTTGCTTTATCCCAGGCCTCGGCAGCGTTCTTGCTATGCGCCTCTTGATCGAAATCGTGCTCCTCATTACCAGCGATTATCCCCCAATATTGAGCGGCTTCCGCTAGACACTGCGCAGATTGTCCATACAGCCTCGGGGTCTCCAAGTCCAGGTACACTCTTTCCACTTCATATGCTGTCGTGTTTCTGTCGAACCTGATCCTGGTGCCGGGCATCCTCAGTCGTACCATAAGCGCTCTCCGCAAATCCTCCACATGCATCGGCGATCTTTAGACCGCATGCGGTGCGGCGTCAGCTCGCCAGCAGTTCCTTCAGCTGGGCGTCGATGAACCCGGTGTCCGCCGGGTTGCGGCCCGGGCCGCCTCCGGTGTGGCCCCAGATGGTTTCGATGACGCGCAGTTCCGCGTTGGGCATCATGGAGACCTCGATCTCGTTGTCCTCCGGCGGGAAGTACTGGTCCGTGCGCGAGGGCATCACGAAGGCCTTGGCCTTGATCGACCCCAGGGCCTTGGCGAAGTCGCCGCCGTAGAGCGGATTGTCGCTGATGTCGCCGGCCTGCCAGGTTGCAACCATCGCCAGGATGTTGTTGGCGTCCTGCTGCAGGTAGCGCCCTTCCCATGAAGTGATCAGGTAGTCCTCGAGCGACGAGTGCCCGATGTCCAGGTACACCTTCTCACGGTAGAACGCCTGAGACGGCGCCCAACCGGCGTACACCCGGGACATGGCGCGCAATCCCTTGGCCGGCGGCGTGTCATACCAGCCGTTGTTCCACGCGTCGTCGGCGCACAGGGCGGCTTTCACGCCCTCCAGGAAAACGAAGTTGTGCCGGGCAGTCTTCGCCGACCCGCACCACGGTGCGATCCGCTCTACCATGTCGGGATACAGAGCACCCCAGTGGAACGTCTGCTGTGCACCCATAGAGAATCCGCAAACCAGCGCGATCCGCTCGATGCCGAACTGTTCGGTGACCAGCCGGCGCTGGAACCCGATGTTGTCGTAGTAGGTGACCCTGGGAAACCGGGCCCGGTCGTAAGGCGCCGGCGTGTTGCTGGGCGACGACGACAGCCCGTTCCCGAACAGGTTGGGAATGATGATGAAGTAACGCGCCGGGTCCAGCGCCATCCCCTCCCCGATCATCGGCTCGTTGGACGGGTGCTGCGACCCGAAGAACGTCGGGAACACGATCACGTTGTCCTTGCGGGCATTCAGTTCGCCGTAGGTCTGATACGCCAGTTGGGCTCCCCGCAGGCGCAGGCCGCACTGCAGGTCAACGTCGCCAAGTTCAAAAATCTTGTGGTCGCTCATGTAATTGCCCCTTAGGGTTGAATGCCGGCCCGAAAACCAATACGCTGCGCTCAAGTCTAACAGCCCCCAATCCAAAAGCGCGGAGGTCGATCATGCTGAACAAAGTGCATCACGTAACCTATGTCGTGGAAAACGTGGACGACATGGCCGCCTATATCGAACGCAACTTCTCCCTGACCCCCATTCGCCGTGACGAATTCACCGAGCGCGGGTTCAAGTCCATCCTCTACCAGATCGGCGAGACCCTGGTGGACTTCTTCGAGCCGCTGCACGACGACACACCCACGGCTCGCCAGCTGCGCGAGTCCGGACCCGGCGTCATGCACGTGGCCTGGGGCGTGGACGGCATCGGCCAGCTGTTCAACGACCTGCAGGCCAACGGCAACGATATGCGCGGCGACGGGCCGTCCGCCAGCCCCTTCGGTTACCTCACCGCCAGCATCGAGCCGGCCAGCTCCCACGGCATCTACTTCCAGCTGGCCGAGGGAGAGCACCACTAGGCCGGGAGACTGTCATGGAATACACGCAGCTCGGCCGCACCGGCCTCACCGTATCCCGGGCCGGTTTCGGCGGCGGCGGCATCGGGCAGGTCTGGGGACCGACCACGGAGGCGGAGGCCATCGCCTCCGTCCACCGTGCCCTGGAATTGGGCATCACGTTCTTCGACGTTGCACCATCCTACGGAAACGGCAAGGCGGAGGAGGCATTGGGCAAGGCGCTGGAGGGTCGGACCGAGGCGGTGGTGGTCGCCACCAAGGTCCGTCTCCGCGCCGATGAGATGGACGACGTGGCCGGAGCAGTCCAACGCTCGGTGGACATCAGCCTCCGTCGCCTTCGCCGCGACTCGGTTGATGTGTTGCACGTGCACAATCGGTTCACCGAGCATCGCGGTGAGGTTGCCGACTCCCTGTCGGCAGACGACGTGCTCGGTCCGGTGCTCAACGCCTACCGCGCCGTACAGCAGGCGGGCAAGACCCGTTTCATCGGCCTGTCCGCCATGGACCACCATGTGCCGACGATGCACCGCATCCTGGAGAGCGGCGAGTACGACACCGTTCTCGCCTACTACAACCTGCTCAACCGGACGGCCATGGAGCCGCCGCCTCCAGGCTTCAGCCAGCACGACAACGGCCAGATCATCCCGATGGCCCACCGCCACAATATGGGTGTCATCGGCATTCGCTCACACGCCGCCGGCGCGCTGACCGACGCCCTCGACCGGCCGCCACGGCCTGGCGATGCGTTGATGCAGAAGGACCTGGACAGCGTTCGGATGCTCGGGTTCCTGTTGGACGGTCCCATCCGGACCATGTCCCAGGCGGCCATGGTGTTCTGCCTGATGAACCACGATATCCACTCCACCGTCCCCGGCGTCAAGAACCCGGCCGAGGCGGAGGAGACCGCTGCCTGCGTCGACCTGCCGCCGATACCGGAGGCGCATCTGGCCCGGTTGCAGCAACTCTACGAAAACGACTTCCGGGACTGACCGCCAGTCCCGGAAGGTTTATCGTCGGATCCGGTCGGTTCCTACAGCGCCAGCGCGTAGCACGCTCGCCGGGGGTCGGCTCCGGTGCTCATGGAACCGGTCTCCGGGTCGCGGACCGACACGGTTGCGCCGAGGCCGCAGTTGGCGGTGCGGTGGATCTTGTGCCCCAGCGCCCTCAGCGTGCCCACGGCTGAGTCGGCGAATCCGTCCTCCAGGTCCAACTGGCCCGGGTAGTAGACGTGGGGATAGAAGGAGTTCACGTTGCTGGACGTGGCGAACCGCGGAGCTTCCACGGCCTGCTGCGGGTCCATCCCGAACACCAGCGAGTTCAGGATCAGTTGCAGGTTGCCCTGAACCTGGTTGTCTCCGCCGGGGCAGCCCACGGTCATCACCGGCTTGCCGTCCTTAGCCACGATGTAGTTCACCAGCGTGGTGCGCGGCCGCTTGCCCGGCTCCACCACGTTGGGATGGCCCGGTTCGCAGTTGAACATCTCGATACGCGTGCTCAGGCAGGCGCCAAGTTCGGGGAAGAACACCGATTTGGAGAACGACCCGCCGCTGATGGTGCCGCACACCAGGTTGCCGTGGCGGTCCAGCACTGACACGTGAGTCGTCCCGTCATCCGCTGAGGTGTCCGGCCCGATGGCCGCGGCCATGACCTGCGGCGCGGTGCGCCCGGTCTTCCGGGAGAAGCGCCAGGGATCGCCCGCCGGTCGCTGCTCGGGGTAGGCGCCCTCTGGATCGATCTCTCCAGCGCGGATGGCGGCGTAGTCCTTGGACAGCAGGCCGTCCATGGGCACCGTGGCGAAATCGGGGTCTCCGTAGAACGCTTCCCGGTCGCCGAAGCACAGCTTCAGCGCCTCGGCCACCGTGTGGATGTACGCCGGGCTGTTGTGCCCCATGGCCTTGAGGTCGAAGTTCTCCAGAATGTTCAGGGCCTGCATCAGCATGGGCCCCTGCGTCCAGGAGTCCTGACCCCAGACCTCGTAGCCGTGGAAGGTGGTGCTCACCGGTTCGCAGAATTGCGCGTGGTATCCGGAGAGGTCCTCCATGGCAAGGATACCGCCCACCTTTCGCGATTCTTCGACGATCAGTTCCGCAGTGGGCCCTTCGTAAAATGCCTTCCTCGCCGCCTGCAGGCTATTCGAGCGGGACCCGGACGCCGTCGCCGATGCGTCGCTCATGGCTTTCAACGTGTTAGCCAGGCCCGGCTGCCGCATCAAAGCGCCGGGGGCCGGAACCTCGCGGTCTTCGTAGAAGACCTCCCAGCCGCCGGGCGGGAAGTTGTCGAACTGTTCTTGGCCCGTCTCCGAACGCAGTCGCTCCAGCATGTACTCGTAGTGCGGGATGCCGTCCTCAGCGTAGCGGATCGCCGGCTCGACCACCTCCGCAAACGACATCGTGCCGTACCGGTCCAGCATGTTGATGAAAGCGTCCACGATGCCCGGCTGGGTGAACGAAAGCGGCGCGTCCTTGCCCGGTCCGGTTGGGATGCGTTCGTGCCCGCGAGACCGGTAGAACTCAGCGGTCGCCGCACCGGGGGCGCCGCCCTGTCCGGACAGCGACGTCAGGTCTCCGCTGGCCGAGTCATACAGCATGAAGACGCCCTCGGCGGCCAGTGAATAGGACGCGATGGGTTCCACCACCGCCGCCGCAAGGCTAGCGGCGACCATGGCGTCGAAGGCGTTGCCGCCGGCCAACAGGATCCGCATGCCTGACATCGATGTCAGGTAATGTCCCGACGAGATCACGCCCTCGTTGGAGCGAATCACCGGTCGTCCCGATTCGGGCAGGTTCACGTCGCCCTGTTCCAAATTGTGTATCGTCTGCTGGATCGCCATATCAACTCCTACATTGAATTCCGGTGGGTCCGCGTCGTCATCAGGTGCTAAATTCTACCCTCGGAGTCCAGGCCCAGTACCACCCGTCCGTACTCCTGCCCTCCCAGGTCCATGATCAGCGTGTCGCGGTGGGCGACGGCGTGAGCGTCCCGGTGAAATCGTTGCAACGGGTCAGACTCGAAAAGGCCATGCCCGCCGCTGATGTCGAAAATCCGGTTCACGGCCTGCAGGCAACTCTGGGTCACGTAGGCCTTGTCCCGGCGGTACCTCGCCCGTTCCAGCGTGGTGAAGCCTCCGCCGGCATCCGCACGGTCCAGCGCCTCGCGCACGTCCCGATCCATCAGGGCTCTTCCGGCGTCGATCTCCGCTGCGGCCTGGGACACGCGGATTTGCACCGCCGTCGAGTCCGCCGACTTGGCCGCGCCAAAGGTTCCAGACGTCTTGGCGATGAACTCGTCCAGCATCCCTTGAGCGATGCCCAGCATCGGCGCCACCAAGTCCCAGCCCAGCAGCACCGGTATGGGCAAACGGTACCTGCTCTGGCCGTGCATTTCCCAGCCGGTCCAGTCACCGTCGCCGGCGGTGGACACGTTCAGGACGCGGTGGGACGGGATGAAGATGTCATCCACCACGATGTCCTTGCTGCCGCTTCCCCGCAGTCCCGACACGAACCACGTGTCCACAATCTGGTAATCGCCCCGTGGCACCAGCGCCCAGTTTCGCTCGCCTATTCCCGGCACACCCAGCATCAACCAACTGGCCGCATCGCACCCGCTGGAAAACTCCCATCGCCCTGAAAGTCGGTAGCCGCCGTCCACGGGCGCGCAGGTGGACCGGCCCACGTTCAGCGAACTGGAGCACAGGGCGTCAGGGTCCGACCCGAACACCTCCTCCTGAGCCGGCTCCGGCCAGTAACCCACCAGCCAGGCATGGGCCGCCCACAATCCATAGCACCACGCCGTCGCCGGACACGCTCTGCCCAACTCGGCCGCAACGTCCAGCAGCAGCGCGTAATCCACATCCAACCCGCCATATCGTGCCGGAACGCCGATGCGATACAAGCCAGACGCCAGCAGGTCAGCGACGGTTTCTTCAGGCAGCTGACGCAGCTCCTCGGTGCGGGCGGCGCGTTCCTTCAGAGCCGGCAACATTGCCGACGCTTGCCGCATCAGATCGGCGGCGGTCGGGGTCGCGGGCGCGTTTCGTTGCTTCGTAGTCACTGATCCGATAGCAGGTGGCGCCGTATGGGCGGCGGTCAGCAGACTATCACGTACCTGCTGCACACCGCCAACTCGCACGAGCAACGCCACATCCTGCCGCATGTTATCATCCGGCACTCAATATGTCGGAGGGCAGGGAGCAGTCGCGTGACAACAAGCCCAGGCGATTTATGGTGGCTAGCCGCGATCCTCACGACGGAGTCTCGTAGCCTTGGCTCGGATCCGCGATGAGAGTAACAGCCACCCTAAGTCGCGCCTCCTCCCCGCTGAGCATATTCCGGAACCGCGATTTCGCCTTCGTCTGGGGCTCCACCGCCCTGGTCGGCGTGGGCACCCAGATGGAGTCCGCGGTGCTGGGGTGGTTCGTCCTCACCCTGACCGACTCCCCGTTCCTGGTCGGCGCTATTGCCGCCGCCCGCATGGCGCTGAACTTCCTGGCCCTGTTCACCGGCGCTATCGCGGACCGGTTGCCACGCAATCGCCTGCTGGCGTCCGTCGAATTCATCATGGGCGCCATGGGCGTTCTGATGCTGGCCTTGATTCTTACCGGCGCACTTGAGGTCTGGCACATTTTTGCCATCACGCTGGTGATGGGGGTCGTCCGACTCTGCCAGATGCCGGTGGCGCAATCACTGGTGGCGGATACGCTGCGCACCGACCAACTGAGCCACGGCGCAGCCTTCAACACAGTGGCCATGAACATCGCGATGCTCTGCGGCCCGGTGATCGGCGGCTTTCTTTTTAAAGGGCTGGGTCCCCAGGGCGCCTACACGGCGATCGCCTGCCTGTATCTCGCCAGCGGGGTCGTCGCGTTGAACGTACGGAGACCCCCCACGACCGTGGTGCGCGCGCCGGAGCGCGTCATGAGCACTGTGGTCGGTGGCCTTCGGTATGTAGCTGGCAACCAAATTCTCTGGGCGGTACTGGCGGTTGCCGTCATCATCAACCTGGCGGGTTGGACCGTGCACACCGGCCTGGCGCCGATTTTCGCGCGGGATGTGTTGGGCAGTGACTCCGCTGGATTGGGACTGCTTCTGTTCGCCTTTGGCATCGGAGCCCTCAGCGGGTCCCTGGGTTTCACCATGCTGCCGAACCTGCGCAGTCCCGGCTTGCTGCTCATTCTCGCGGTGTTTTCATGGCACGGGACAATTCTCCTGTTTTCGCTTTCAACATCCTTCTACCTGTCGATGGCGATCTTCGCGCTGGTGGGAATGTCCTTCGCATCGACCCAGGTCCTGATTCTGACCCTGTTGCTCCGTACCACCGACCAGCAATTTCGGGGGCGCGTGATGAGCTTGAGGTCGTTCGCGATCCTGGCCTACAGCTTCGGCAGCGTGGCGGCCGGAGGCATCGCGGGGGCTTGGAGCGCTCCCGGAGCGGCCCAGGTGGTGGGTCTCACCGGCATCGTGCTGGTCGCGCTGCTGGCTGTGGTCGCTCCGCAGTTGCGCCGCGCGTGAGGCCCATCGCGCATCGCGGCAAGGGTCCTGCCTCTACCGCCACAGCCGCGCGCTACCCCGGGCGTTATTCGCCGGCGGCCAGTCGGCTCCGGCCCTGCTTCTGCCGTGGCATCCGCGGGATCAGCGGCAATGTCCTGCTTAGACCCAGGACCGTTTTCAACAACCTACCGGCGTCCATCTCGCCAGAACGGCGACCAGGCGCCATCGCGGACGCGAACCGTCGCACGCGTGCCGAAGCGCTGTTGTAAATCCGGCTTCCTGACTCGGCCTTTCGTGCAGCCGGGCTTGATGCGTCGCCCTTTCCGATCCCGTACAGGGAAGAAATCAGCACTCCGCCGACCACGGCCACCACGTAGAAGAATGTGGCCAACCCATACCAGAGGTATCCGCGGTTCAGCCTCTCCAGCGCCTCTTCCTGCGAATACCCCAGACGGGTGAAGTCGATCTCCCACGATGTCCACCAGTTGTGGTCCGGGAGGACCGAAGGTATGTTTGGCGAGAGGTACACTGCCGCTACCACCGCAGCCCCCAACGTACCCATCACCGCTGTCAGCGCCACGGTGGTGCCTAATGCGAACCGACGGTCGCGCCCATCGGGCCGCACCGTAGGGTCCCGAAGAACCAGGAGGACCATAAATACCCCGGCCATCAATGGAAGCATGATGACCAACTGGATCCACAGCGAAATATTGGAGATAACTACTATCGACGAATACGCAAACAGCGTCGGCGGCAAGACAACGGCCACCGCCCGGCGCAACGCGTTGCTACGGCCTTGATCGCCGGAGTACTGCCACTGCCGGAGCAGGTGAAACGCCAGCCCGGCGATTGATGCCAGCGCCAAATTGACCTCCATCGCCAGGAGGTACGGGACATGCGTCCCGGCGTGATCGCCCAGCATGTAGAACCCGTAGGGATCCATGAGGATAAAGGCGGATTGCAGCAGAAACGCACTGAGCAGGAAGAACACGGTTGTGCTGTAAAACTCGCCCAGGTCGTGCGGGCGGCGACGGTAAAGCAGTCCTTGCGCCGCCACCAAGCCCATGATCGCGGCGACGTAAACCACCGGCATCCAGGAGTTGTCCCAGCCGAACGCGGCCAGCGCGTACCCCATAACGGCGATGCCAACGCCCATCAGGACACACTTGTAGGCGAGATACCGGATTATGCTTCCCATGTCGGGAACCCGGGACCCCGGGCCGGTTCCGCAGTTCCGGCGATCGCTGTGAAAAAACGCAGCCGGCTCCGCAGGCGTTTCTTCCCGCGGCCGTTGCCACAAGACGTCAGCCGTCCCAACGTCCCCATCGGGCCATCCATTATAGGAGTGATCCTGATCCGAGCCGGCGCCCTCGCCAAACCCTGCAAGGCTTATCAGTCCCTCCACTTCGACGGGATCCAGGTTGAGGGCTGTGCCGAAATCCCGTAGCCGCTCCTCCGTGGGCAGAGTAGTGCCGGACTCCCATCGGGACACCGTCACGTGGCTGTACCTCTCGCCGTATCGGCTGTTTACCTCGGACATGCGCTGCAGGAGGTTGGCTTGCGTCAGCCCGCGTTTACCGTCCTCCAACGGAAACGCTCCGCGGTAGGCACGCATCAGCATGCCCACTTGTGCTGCTCTGGACCATCTGGTGTCGCGCTCTGCTGTCACGATGCTTCCTGTACAAGCGTCTAAACCGGGTATCGCTCCGATCAAGTATTATCAAGCGCATTAATAATCGTGGCAAGCAGTCCCTCATGTGCCGCCCATAGCAACATGAGCCTGGCGTTGTCTCACTGACCGACAGGCAGTGAAATCCGTTTTTCATACCACCTCGTATCATCATGGTTACTACAGCTCATCTACATGCAGCACTACATGATTCGAAAGCAGGCGACCGGAATTTCGGAAATCGAAGAGAGTGATGGTCCAAGTACATGGCTATAAATGGATTTATGGGGGACATTGTCGCCACCCGGAAACAGTTGACGAAGCCCAGGATTCACTTGTCCGCATTAGTGGCGCTCATGACGTGCGCTGCAGTCGTCGCTACCGCCTGCGCTGGAGATTCGGAGCCCGGCTCCAGCAGCGGAGGAATACTGCCGGGTGGCCATCAGGGAGCGTCCGTGCACGGATCTGTGTCTTACAACGAAAAGTTGGAGCTAACCACCGGAGCCACCCTGATCGTCGAATTGCGTGACACCAGCTACGCCGATGCCCCGTCGCAACTGATAGCGAGCCAGGCCATCGCCAGTCCTGGCCCGGTCCCGATCAAATTCGACGTGGCATACAACCCTGATCTCATTGATCGGCAGAACCGCTACTCCGTATCGGCGCGCATCGTGGAGTCTGACGGCCGCCTGGCTTTCATCAATGAAACGGCGTACGAGGTGCTGACCCGCGGGAACCCGAACCGCGTGGACATGCACCTGGTGCTGGTGGAGCCTCCGCCGGATATGGTCGCGAACCTGGACCCGGGGGTCGACTGGCGCGCCTGGCAGGAAGCGCCGGCGCAGGTGATTTGGGCTAATCTCATCCCCAACGAGCCGGTGCCCCTGCTTCGAGTAGCCTATTTTCAATCGACACTGGAAAACTGTGCCCGACCCGGCAGCCAAAGCCTCGAACTGGACGGTCGCGACATCATCGTGCGGCTTACCCTGACGCAGCCTCCGGAGACCCCCTGGGCGGCGCCCTGCCAGGATGAGATGGTCCAGCTGGAAACCGTGTTGCACGTCGGGGCGCCGCTCACGCCGGGCCGTCCGTACCGCGTCGTCGTCAATGACGTTACGACCACCACGTTCACTGTCCCGGAAGGCCACCTGGGTCATACCGCGATCGCCCAGTCGCCGGTCCAATCGGCGGACGTGACGACATCCGAGGAACTGCCTCACGAATACACCCTGCGCGTCGTATCGGGCCTGCCCAGGGGAAGCGGCTGTTCCCAGTTGAATGGCTACGAAATCCGACGATCCGATACACATCGATGGGACGTCGTCATTACCCACCACGAGGTCGCCGACCCGACGGTAGTTTGCACGGCGGATTTCCCCATATTGGAAACCGACGTGCCCCTGGGTTCCGAGTTCGAGCCGGGAGCGGAATACACCGTTACCGTCAACAACAATACGTCTGCAACCTTTATTGCCGGATAGTCGGAGCAGAGGCAGCCTCGGGCCCTATTGAACGAGTCCGGCGATTGCAATCCGCGAGCTGCGGCAGCAGCGTAGGAGCCTCTATCCCGGCGCTTTCGCTGAGCCCGGAGAGACGCCCTTTGGACTCGCTGCACACGGTGTTGCCATTGATCCGTTGGCGGCATTTTGGGTGATCCGACTGAACCTGCGGCTACGTCAGCGCGTGCAGTTACAGGCGGCAGGTTCGCGACCGCCTCGTGGCGGCCACAATGCGGTAGCCCGCTCCCAAATTGGTGGCAATGGCACGGCTGCCACCATCTGGACGCTCATGGAATTTACCTGCTCGGTCCTATTGGCTGGTCACGGAGCCTGGTCTTCCGGAACGGGCGCGCAGCGCGGTGCAGCCTTATCATTACATTTCAAGATAATATAGTAGAATGATAATTGATATTTAGGATATTTGACATTGCAAAATCCGTCATATAGACTGCGACGGCGTTCACAAGCGTGAATTTCGCAATGTAGTACAGGCGTAGCTTTACTACATCCCGGCCTTACCATGACGGGCTCCTGGAGCCCGTTTCCTACGGTTCGGCCACTACGGAAACTCCGTCTGGAGGAAGTTCGATGAATTGGTTCGGAATCAGCCGCAAGAGTTTGCTCGTCCTGGTGATCGGGGGTTTAGTTCTGACCCCCATCGTCGCGTGCGGCAGTGCCGGAGAGTCCCAAGCTCCGGCCGCGGCTCCCACCGCCGCTGCAGCGCAGCAGGCAGCGCCCCAGCAGCCAGCCTCCGGCAGCCAGCAGTCTGCCGCGCCGGCCGCGCCCACACAGGCAGCGGCGGGCCAGGCAGCCCAGGCAGCCCCCACCGCAGTGCCCCAGGCCGCCGGTTCGGGCGAGAGCATGATGATGGCCGAACCCAAAGGCATCCTCAGCACCGGGCTGAAGGAAATGGGGCCCTTCTTCCTGCACCCCAGCACCCTGGGCAACCCGCAGATCTTCGTTCATGGCACCGCGCCCATCGGCGAAGGCCTGCTTCAGGAAGACGTGAACCGCGAGGTCAAGGGCCTGCTTGCCGAATCCTGGGAGATCTCCGACGACTTCCTCGTCTGGACGTTCCATCTGAACAAGGGCGTGCAGTTCCACAAGGGCTACGGCGAGATGACGGCGGAAGACGTCGTCTGGTCCATGCAGCAGTGGGGCTTGAGCAAGCACCCTCGCGCCGGCCAGTTGGAGACGTTCTGGGCGGACCGGGACGGCTCGATGGTCATCGACAGCCACACCCTGCAGGTGCACACCGGTCAACCGTTGGTGCACGTGATCGCCCAGCGCTGGCACATGACCCCCGGCGGCGCTTCCACCTTCATCGCCAGCAAGAGGCAGACCGAGGAGCTGGGCGTCGAAGAGGCCAGCGCGAATATGGCCGCCACCGGTCCCTGGGAAATCATCGACCACCGCACCGGCGAGTTCTGGAGGATGCAGGCGGTCCGCGATCACTGGCGGCACACGCCTGAGTTCGATCAGTTCGTCATGTGGGAAATCCCTGAAGAGTCCTCCCGCGTCGCCGGATTCAAGACCGGCGCCCTGGATACCTTCCTGATGGGCTACGACTCCATCCCCAGCGTGCTGGACGTGGAAGGCGCTGAATTGATGAAGGTTCCAAACGCCATCGTTCAGAGCCTGCGGATTTACGGAAACTGGTACCCGGTTGAGGGCGTCGAAACCCGGCCAGGCTACGACCCTGAAAACCCGTGGGTGTCTCCTACCGCCGATATAACCTCGCCGGAGTGGGACCGGGCCCGCAAGGTGCGCCTGGCCCTGATGACCGCTATTGACCGCCAGGCCCTGGTTGACGAAATCCTGTCCGGCAACGGCAGCACTGCCACGCCTATCCACTCGTACAGCGGCTTCGAACACTACCTGGACGGCCGGGACTGGGAGTACAGCCCCGAACGCGCCATGCAGTTGCTGGAAGAGGCCGGATACCCTGATGGATTCAACATCACCCTTACACCGGCCCTGCGCGGCGCGCCCCAGGAAGTGGAAAGCTGCGAAGCCATCGCCCAGATGTGGAATGACATCGGCCTGGACGTGGACTTCCAACGCATTCCCTACGGCACCCTGCGCCCCACGCTGGTGGGCCGGACCTACCAGGGCGCGACCTGCCACGCCGGTGGCCCCCTGCCCACGCCGGCAAGCGGCTTCGGTAGCTACCTGACCGAAAACCCCTTCAACCGCGGGCTGGAGCACCAATGGTCCGATGACCTGATGCGCCGCGCTATGGGCGAAGTGGATCCCGCCGCGCGCGAGCAGATGGAGCGCGAACTCGGGCAGTTCCTGTTCGACCACGCCCTCACCGACCTGACTTACTACAACATCGACGCCATCTGGCCAGTTGGGCCACGCATCCAGCCGTGGGGCGAGCATGTCCGCCGCAGCGACGTCCGGCAGATCAACGGCTACGAGTACATCAAGCACCGGTAGTGCAACTACCTGAACAGTCGATCCCTGATGATCAGATAACGAGGTAAACATGCTGCGATTTCCAGGAAAGTCCCTGACCGCCGTTGCGGGTCTGTGTGCGTTGTCCCTGATGCTGGCCCTTGTGGCTGCGTGCGGCGGCGCGGCGGAGACTCCCGCCCCGGCAACCGGCCAAACCTCGGCCGGCCAAACCTCGGCCGGCCAGACCTCCGCTGGGCAGAGCGCGGCCCCGGCCGCGCCGGCGGCAACGCAGGCTCCACAGGCCGAATCCCGATCATCCGCCCCCGAAGCAACGGAGGTTCCCGTTGCGGCCGCGGTGACCGCTCCTACGGCGACACCGGAGACCGCCGCGGTGGTAGTTGACGATGTGCCCGTCGGCGAGTTGACAGTCGGCCAGAAGGAACTCGGTCCCTTCATGGGCCATCCGGCCCTCACCGGAAACCCCCAGATTTTCGTCCTGCAGACCGCTCCCATCGGTGAATCGTTGTTGACCGTGTCCAGCGAGCTGAAGCCGGTGGGAATGCTGGCCCGGGAATGGTCAGTTTCCCCGGACGGAACCACCTGGACTTTCAATCTCAACGAAGGCGTTCAGTTCCACAAGGGTTACGGCGAGATGACCGCCGAGGACGTCATCTGGGCCATGCGGCAATTCGGAGCCGACGGCTCGAAGCATCCCCGGGCGTCCAACATTCGCGGCATCTGGGAGAACCCGGAAGGCCACGCCACAGCCATTGACGATTACACGGTTGAGGTTGACACCGGCGCGCCGTGGTCCGAGGTTCCCGTCAACGAAATCCTGACCAGCGCCGGCGGCGGCGGCACCTGGATCGTCAGCAAGAAACAGACCGAAGAACTGGGCGTGGAAGAAGCCAACGACCAGATCGCCGGCACTGGCCCCTGGGACCTGGTGGAATACCGCACCGGCGAGTTCTGGCGCATGGAAGCCGTGCCAGATCACTGGAGGAAGACGCCTCACTTCGCCGAACTGATCTTCCGGGAAATTCCGGAGGAATCGTCTCGCGTCGCCGGGTTCCAGACCGGCAACCTGGACACCAGCCTGCTGGCCTTCGACTCGCTGTCGCTGGTAGAGGAAGTGGACGGCGCCGAAATCATGCGCGTCCCCGGCGGCGGCGAAGCGGCGCTGACCTTCTACGGCCAGTACTACGTGGGCATAGGCACGGAAGACCAGCAGCCGGGCTATGATCCGGAACTGCCCTGGGTGTCCGCTGACCCCGACATCAATTCCGAAGAGTGGAAAAACGCGGCCAAGGTTCGAACCGCGCTGTCCATCGCCATTGACCGGCAGGGCATCGTCGACACGTTGCTGCACGGTTACGGCTCTCCTGCCGTCCTCTGGGACTTCGGCCAATACGAAGAGAGCTGGCTGCCGCAGGAATTGCGGTGGGAATACAATCCGGAACGGGCCCAGCAGTTGATTGCAGAGGCCGGTTACCCTGACGGTTTCAGCATCACGCTGACGCCCTCGCTGCGAGGCGCGCCGGTGGAAGTGGAAGCCTGTGAGGCCATCGCCACCATGTGGGGCGACATCGGCGTCGACGTCAAGTTCCAGAACCTTCCCTACACCACGCTGCGTCCCAGCCTGATCGCTCGCAATTACCAGGGTTCCACCTGCCACGCCGGCGGCATCCGCCTGGAGCCCGGCCAGGGCTTCTCCGGAATGCTGTCGAAATTACACCACCAGGCCGTCTGGAACCGCGGCGTTGAGCACCCCTGGCTCGACGAGAAGGTCTCGGAGCACATGGCCGAGGTCGACTCCGTGGCGCGCCGGGAGCTGGCCATCGAAATCGCCACTTTCATGTTCGAGAATGCAATCACCGGTGTGGGGCTGTACAACTTCGACAGCCTGTGGCCGGTGGGTCCGAACATCCAGCCTTGGATCGAGGGCGTGCGTTATCGTGATCTGCGGAATATCAACGGGTACGAGTACATCCGCCCGCGTCCGCAAACCTAGTCACAACGAACCAACATTGGGCAGGTAACGCCAGCATGGGGCCGCAGAAACCCTGGATATCGGTAATCGCGAGAGCTCTGCTCGGGTTTCCCCTTGCTGGAGTCCTGGCGGCAATCGGAATGGCCATAGCCTCCGCGTTGGGGGTGTTCTTCGGGGTCGCGGCCCTGCCCAAAATCCTTACGTTGCTCATGGTAGGCGCCGGCGTAGGCGCCGGGATCGGGGCGGGTTTAACCCTCCTGCGGGTGGACTCCATCCCGGCCTGGCCCATTCTGCTGGGCGCGGGGCTTGCTTTGTCCGCAGCGAGCTTTGCCGGAGCCTGGGCCGGGTTCCAAATCGGCGGCTACATATCCGCCATCGAGGACGCCAGATGCGTGGGCGTTTGCCCTTACCTGTTCAAGCCGAGGACCTATATTGCTCTGGGAGCGGCGCTGGTGCCAAACGTCATCACGCTGCTGTTCAACATTGGTTACGAAGGCATGTTCGGTAGATTTGCTCGCGCGCGCCAGCCGCGGCGCGGCGGCACCGTGGGACGCTCCAACGGCTCCGGCAACGATGGGTCTGCCCATGTCGCCGGCAGGTCGTGAGCAGACCCATCAGCGATGTACCCTGCGACCAGCAGGCTCAACTAAAGATCGGCAAAAACCACCGACCACCCGCAACGCGCAGAGAAACAGTTTGTGAGGTAGTGAAACATGCAGCGATACCTGGTGCGGCGCATTCTGCTGGCCCTGGTGACCCTGCTGGCGGTCTCATTGATCATCTTCGTGATGAGCCGGGCGGCCGGTGATCCCAGACATGTGTACCTGGATGACTATTCCACCCAGGAGGACTGGGACCGGCTCACGGCAACTCTCGGGTTGGACAAACCGTACTATCAGCAGTACGGCATATTCCTGGGAAGCGCCCTGCGCGGTGACTTCGGCAAATCGATCAAGGAAGGTCGACCGTCGATGGAGGTCATCGTTGAGCGAATACCGGCCACGTTGCAGCTGGGCCTGGCAGCCTTCGCTTTCTCAGTAATCGTCGGCGTGCCCCTGGGGATCCTGTCGGCGGTGAAACGAGGAAGCTTCCTTGACATGACCGGGAAAGTGGTCGCCCTTGTGGGACAATCGGCCCCGGTGTTCTGGCTGGGCCTCATGCTGGTGTTCCTGTTCTCGGTGCGCTGGAATGATTGGTTCGGGGACAGTTTGGTGCCGCCTTACGGTCGCCAGGAGATCACCAGCATAATCTTGCCGGCCGTGACGCTGGGATGGTTCTATGCCGCCGCCAACCTGCGTCTGCTTCGGTCGGCGATGCTCAACGTGCTGGACTCGGAATACGTGAAATTGGCGCGAGCCAAAGGCGTTTCCAACAACATCGTCATCTGGAAGCATTCACTGCGCAACGCGCTCATTCCGGTGCTGACCTTCGCCGGCATCACCCTGGGCAGCCTGGTAACGGGTTCGCTGGTCGTTGAGACCGTATTCGCATGGCCGGGGTTGGGTCAGTTGGCGATCCAGGCCCTGGCGGGCAACGACTACCCGCTGCTGCAGGCCGTAGTGATCGTGTTCACGTTGATGTACGTGACCGCGGCCCTGCTGGTTGATATTATGTACGCATACATCGATCCCAGGATCCGGTACGCCTAGAGGAGGACATCTTGGCAGCAGACGCAACTCTGGTCGTACAGCCGGCTCCGGCGCCGGTACGCATCGCCAAGCAAGTCTGGCGATTGCGCCGGTGGCCCCTGATCCCCATGTTCTTCCTTGCGCTGTTCGTGTTCACCGGCGTTTTTGCCCCGCTCATCGCACCTCACGACCCCGAGCGGGGTGGTCTGAGGGACCGCAACCTGCCGCCGGCATGGGAAGCAGGCGGAAGTTCTGAGTTCCTGCTGGGTACCGACCACCTCGGTCGCGACGTGCTCAGCCGGGTGGTATTCGGCGCCCGCATCTCGCTCGCAGTGGCGGGCGTTACCCTGGGCGTGGGCATGGTTATCGGTGTGGCCAGCGGCCTCATCGCCGGATGGTATGGCGGATGGCTCGACGAGTTCCTGATGCGAATCGTAGACATCAAGCTCGCGATTCCAACCATATTGCTGGCCCTGGTGCTGGTGTTGGCCCTGGGGCAGTCATTCCTGATCATTGTGGCCATCCTGGCCATCGCGGTGTGGCCGCGATTCGCGCGCAACGTGCGCGGCGAGGTGCTGCAACTCAAGACGATGGACTTCGTGGCACTGGCCAAGGTGGCCGGGGCCTCCACCCCGCGCATCCTTTTCATTCACATCTTCCCGGGAGTCATCAACACACTGATCGTGCTGGCTACCCTGGAGGTCGGCATCGTCATCCTGCTGGAGTCCACTCTCAGCTTCCTCGGCGCCGGAGTTCCGCCGCCCACGCCGGCCTGGGGGTCGATGGTGGCTGACGGTCGTGATCGGCTCGCGGTGGCCTGGTGGATCTCCACGATGCCCGGCCTGGCCATCATGCTCGTCGTGCTGTCCATGAACCTTTTCGGTGACTGGCTCCGCGACCGGCTGGACCCCAGGCTCCGTCAACTGAACTCATGACCGCCAACTATGAACGTTGGCCAAACGCAGGCAGGCTGAAGCATGACTACTAGCACAACCGAAAACACCTCCCCAGTGGTGCTGAAAGTTGACGGACTGAAGACATATTTCGAGACCCGTTGGGGTACCGTGCGGGCGGTCGACGGCGTCAGCTTCGACCTGCGGCGCGGCGAAACCCTGGGCATCGTCGGCGAATCCGGTTCCGGCAAATCGGTGACCATGTTGTCTTTGATGCGGCTCGTTCCGGAGCCACCGGGTCGCATTGTGGATGGTCAGATCCTCCTGGAAGGCCAGGACCTGGTTCAACTGTCCGACCGGGAGATGAGTGAGATTCGAGGCAGCCAGATCGCGCTGATCATTCAGGACCCCATGACCTCGCTCAACCCGGTGTTTTCCATCGGAAACCAGGTGGGCGAGGCCATCAAAATCCACCAGGACATTCCCAAGCGCACCGTCGTGCAGCAGGTGCTGGACGTGCTCCGCAAGGTGAACATCCCCGCGGCCGAGACCCGCGTGCGGGACTACCCCCACCAGATGAGCGGCGGCATGCGCCAGCGCGTGGTCGGCGCCATCGGCATTTCGTGCGAACCCATCGTGTTGATCGCCGACGAACCGACAACCTCGCTGGACGTTACCATCCAGGCGCAGTACCTCAAGCTCCTGAAGGAATTGCAGGAAGCGTCGAACATCGGGCTCATCTTCATCACCCACGACTTCGGCATCGTGGCCAAGATGTGCGACCGGGTCGCCGTGATGTACGCCGGCAGGATCGTCGAAATGGGCGACGTGCGGGATATTTTCAACCATCCCTCGCATCCTTACACCGAGGCTCTGTTGTCCTCGGTTCCCAAGCTGGAAGAAGACGTTGATCGCCTGTACTCCATCGAAGGACAGCCGCCGACGCTTCACGACCTGCCGCAGGGCTGCCCCTTCGCGCCCCGCTGCCAATACGTAATGGACAAATGCCTGGAAACTTACCCGGCGCAATTCGACGTGTCCGATAGTCACTACGCCGCCTGCTGGAGGCTGGAATGACCACCCTGGAAGCCAACCCTGTGACCCAAACCACGAACGAGGTGTTGCTCGAGGCCTCGGGCCTCAAGAAACACTTCCCCGTGACCAAGGGCCTCCTGATCTCCAAAGTCACCGGCTGGATCAAAGCCGTCGACGGTGTTTCCTTCCAGATCCGCGCCGGCGAAACGCTGGGTATCGTGGGAGAGTCCGGCTGCGGCAAAAGCACCACCGCCAAGATGCTCCTGCAATTGGAAGAACCCACCGAGGGCACTATTCGCTATCAGGGGCAGGAGATCTATGGCGCCAACGCCGAGCAGCGGCGCGCGTATCGCAGCTCGGTTCAGGCAGTTTTCCAGGACCCCTGGAGCTCGCTCAATCCGCGAATGCGCGTACGGGACCTGATCGCCGAACCCATGGTCATCAACCTGAACCTGAGCCGCCGGGAGATGCAGGACCGTGTCTCCAAGCTCCTGAACGACGTTGGGCTCAGCAGTTACCACGCCAACCTGTACCCGCACGAGTTCAGCGGCGGGCAACGGCAGCGATTGGCCATCGCTCGGGCGCTGTCCGTGGAGCCTCGGGTAATCGTGCTCGACGAGCCGGTTTCAGCGCTGGACGTGTCCATTCGCGCCCAGATTATGAACCTGCTGATGGACCTTCAGAACGAGTACAACGTTAGCTACCTACTCATTGCCCACCACCTGGCCACCGTGCGATACATGTGCGATTGGGTCGCGGTGATGTACCTCGGGCAGATTGTTGAGTACGGCCCCACCAAGGAACTGTTCGATAACGCGTCGCACCCCTACACCAAGGCGCTGATGAACGCTGCGCTGCCCTCGCACCCCGACATCGAGCAGGAGGAGATGATCCTCACCGGTGAAGTGCCGTCACCGCTCAACCCGCCGGAAGGTTGCCGGTTCCATCCGCGGTGCCCCTTCGTCATGGACCAGTGTTCCCGGGACATTCCGCAAATTACGGAACTGGCGCCCGGCCATGTGGTGTCCTGCCACCTCTACTGATCCGCCGCTACAAGAAAGAACCCCGGGAGGCCCGGGGTTAGCAGTCACCTGGCAATGACGCCGCCCCGTCACAGGGCGGCGTTCACGTTTTTCAGGAAGTCCTCGGCGCCGATGCGAAGCAATCCCCAACCCGACACCGTCACGAAGTTCGCTCCCAGCTTGATGAACTCGGCGACGCCGGCGGTATCGGCCGGATTGTTGCCGCCAACGCCGACGCTCTTCCCTCCGGCCCTCACCCTGGGGACCACCTCGCTCATCAGCTTGCGCACCTCGGCGACACCCGGGTTGCCCATGCTCTGCCCCAGGTCCGACGCCGCGACGTGCAGCACGTCCGCGCCGGAGACCGCGAGGATGTCGTCCAGGTTGCCCACCGCTTCGACGTCTTCGACCATCGGAATCACCAGCACCTGAGAGTTGACCCACGCCGTGGCTTCATCCCGGCCCACGCCGATGCCGTAGTCCTGCGCGCGGCCGCCGCCCATGCCGCGATAACCGTCGGGATAGTACCGGGCCGCGCGGGCGATGGCCGCTGCCTGCTCGCCGGTGTTCACGTGCGGGACGATGATCCCCTGCAACCCCCGGTCCAGGAACCGCAGGATGGTCTGGTCCGAGTGGTCCGGTATGCGGGCGATGGGCGTGATGCCGAAGGACTCGGCGGCGCGCACCATGTGCTCCACCTGGTCCAGATTGGCCGGCCCGTGCTCGCAGTCGATCATGACGAAGTCGTAGCCCAGGGCCCCGAAGATCTCAACCATGTCCGGCGCGTAACGGGTGATTATGGCGCCGAAGACGACCTGGCCTTCGTTCAGCTTTGCCTTGGTGGTGTTGGTTCGCATGAGCGTTTCCCCTTTTTGCGGTAACTGGTACCCGCGTGCGTTCCCTACAATGAACCGTCGATCACCATGTCCAGCAGGGCCGGCTTGCCGGACGCCACCGCCCGGTCGACCGCCGGCTTGATCTCAGCCGGATCCGTGATGCGCTCCCCGTGGACGCCCATGCTGTTGGCGATGGCGGCCATGTCGAAGGGCGTGCCGAAGTCCGAGTACAGCAGCCGACCGCCGGAGGTCTCCGGCAGTTCGAGCACGTCCCGCTGGTACACGTTGAAGTTGACCTTGAGCACCCGGTAGGCCCCGTTGTTGCAGATGACAAAAACGCACGGGATGTTGTCGTTGGCCGCGGTCCACAGACCTTGAATTGTCATCATCGCGCTGCCGTCGCCGATGATTCCGAAAACAGGCCGGTCGGGGTTGGCGCACTGCGTTCCCATGGTGGTGCCCATGCCGCCCCCGATGGACTGCCCCCGGTACCCGCGCAGGTCGCCCCGGCGTTCCGCCTGGAAGTAGTGCCGCATCGCTCCCCGGTTGCTGATCGAATCGTCCACCACGACGGCGTTGTCGGGGATTGCTGCCGCCAGTTCCGCCATCATGCGTGCCGGCGTCATCGGCTTGTGGTCCCACTTCTCGGCCACAGATTCCTCGAACGCGGCTCGGTTGCTCTGCTGCTCGGCGGCAACCGCCTGCTTGCGCAACCCGATTTCCGTCCGCTTGCCGGCCGAAAGGCGTTGCTCCACCTCCGCGATCAGGTCCTCCAGCGCCAGCGCACAGTCACCCACTATGCCAACGTCCGTCGGCTCGGACCGGCCGATGCGGCTCCGGTCGGGATCGATATGGACCAGCTTGGCATCGGCCGGCAGGATCACGTCACCCCAGTAGAAGAGTTCCTCAAAGGGATCCGACCCCACGGCCAGGACCAGGTCCACGGCCTGCAATACGGCCCGCTGCTCGTTGACCCGCAGCGACAATGCCCCCAGGAACTGCTCGTGGGTTGTCGGGAAGGCCACCTCGGCCCCGCGCGCCTGGTACACCGGCAGGCCCATGAGCTCGGCCAGTTCCACCGCTTGATCGACGGCGCCGTCGTCGGACAGGCGGTCGCCCACCAGCAGCATCGGCCGGCTGGCGTCGATCAACAGGGACGCGGCCTTGGCGATGCCTTCCGCACTGGGTCGCGGCGCGTCGTATACCGGCCGCGACGGTTCGATGTTCATCTCCGCCATACCCTCCAGCGCGTTGGAGGTGAAGCCCACGTACACCGGCCCTTTGGGATGGCTGTTGGCCTCGTTGAAGGCACGCCGGATTGTGCTGGGGATCTGGTCCGCGTGGGTTAGCTCCACCGACCATTTCGTTACCGGTCGCACCAGTTCCGCAAGGTCGGTCATGGTCTCGTTCACCTTGCGCACGTCGTAGTTGGCGGACGTCACTACCATGGGCGTGCCGGTGTTCAGGGCGTCCAGCATCAGGGCAATACCGTTGGCCAACCCGCTGTCCACGTGAAGACTTACGAACGACGCCGTGCCGGTCGCCCGTGCATATGCCTCGCCCATGCCCACGGCCACGCTCTCCTGCAGCGTCAGGATGTAGCGCAACTCCGGGTAATCGCCCAGCAGGTCGATGATCGGCCCCTCGCTGGTTCCGGGATTGCCGAATATGTACTCGACGCCTTCGGCCTTGAGCATCTCCAGCAACGCCTGTTTGCCGGTCATCAATTGGGACATGCGCTCCTCCGTGCGGGCCGCCCACGTTGGAGCGGACAGGTGATTGGGTGCCGGCCAATTCTACAACAATCCGCCGCGGCCATTCCCCGGTGGTGACATCAGGGCAAACGGCGCGCCAGCGACGCGGCGGTCCGCCTTGCGGTGTCATGAATGTGATTGTCGTATCGGTAGAGCCGCTGGTCGCGCGGTGGCGTGCTAAAGAACATCTTATTAGATACAAAGATAATGATTATGCGTATACACAATATACACACCAGATTCGCGGCCATCCGGCCATCAATAACTACAGGAGGAGATCATGGTATCGACCCACAAGCGAACCGGAGATGATGGCGCCCGGACATGCTGCACCAAACGCATACTGTCGATGATCGCGATCCTGGCGCTGGCAGCGGTCCTGGGGATCCTTGCGGCCGCGATGGTCCAGATGCAGCACGTCAGCGCCAACGATGACCCGCAGAACAGCATTTACCGGACTGAACAACGCGATGAATTTGCCGGGGCGTCGCTTGAGGACGCGACGCTGGACATAGATTACGTGTGGGCAGCCAGTCTCACGTCCGAGAATATCTCCGATACGACGGGCACACGTTTGGGCTACGTTTCGGGCGCGGACGACCGGGATGAGGTTGGGAGCCTGCAACCTTCTCAGTTTACGTATGACGGGGAAGACTACACCGTGCAAGCGCTGTACTACCAGCAGACCCCGGAGGGTGTTCACCGGCTGGTCTTGGAGGCGGACCGGCCCCTGCCGGCCCAACTGATCTTGCACATCGGCTCGGACCAATTCTTCGGGTGCGAGTTTGTGGTTCTGGGGTCGGAAACAAACACGAACGTGTGGACCATTACCCGAGACCTGGGGTGGGCGGCCGGGCGGACCACCTATGCTGCCTTGTTCGAGCCCCGGACGCATCAGGTCCAACCGGTAGTGGAATGCCTGGCGGCATCGGCCGAACCGGGTTCCGCGGAGTGATGCGATCATCGCGCCCACCGGAGGCGTGTAGAAGGCCGAACCGGTAGAGCCGCGGCATGCAGGGCCAGCGGGCGATCAAGGTCGCTGGGCCCTGCATGCGTGTGGTGAGCGCCGCTGTCTGGGGCCATCCGTGAGCAGGAACGGTTCGTGTACCGCACCGTACTCCAGGTTCAAACGAAGGGGGCCGTCGCGCCCGCGCCGGATGGCCCACCCCGGCGCGCCGACTCCGGCCGATTGACGCCAATCGCCCCCTGCGGTATCGTTAGTCACGTCTACGCAAACGATATTGGGAGCGCCCCATTATGGCCGAACAAGAACTGCCCCTCTTCGCTTACGACGAAGTTCAGGTGGGCGAGGAGTTGGGCTCCTACGAGTACGTTCTGACCCAGGAGATGGTGGACCTGTACCGCCGCGCCGTGGGCGACCCCGACGCCGTATTCCCCACCATCGCCGTCAAGCACGACGCCACTTCCCTCGCCCTCGCCTATGACGACCAGACCGGCAGCATCAACGCCGGCAACGAGGTCGACCTGTTCAATCCGCCGGTCCCAGGCAAGACGATCCGCGTCACCGGCCGAATCCACGACAAGTTCGTTCGCCGCGAAAAGCCCTACCTCGTCATCGAGGCCACGGCCACCGATGAGGACGGCCGGCTGATCGAGAAGATGCGCACCTACCAGATCAAGAAACCCGAGGAGTTGGGCAAAAAATGGCATCCCCAAGGCTAGACAGCGAAACGCTCCCCGTCGTCACCAAGCACATCACGCAGGACGTCATCAACCAGTTCGAGGCCTGCGGGATCCTCAACCGGTCCAACATCCACAACGACCCTGAACTGGCTTCCAAGCGCCTCGGCACCACCTACGCCATCGCTTCCGGCCGCATGAGCATCGCTTTCTGCACCGAGGCCATGCGCAAGTTTATCGGCGCCGACCACTTCCACCGTTCCGGCAACGTGAACCTCAAGTTCCTGCGCCCCGTGAAGCATGGAGACACCGTGAGCATCCACGGGCAGGTCAACAGCCGCGAGCCCCAGGACGACGGCACCACGCTGGTTACCGTCGACGTCTACTGCGAGAACCAGAACGGCGACAAGACCGCCGTCGGCCAGGCCAGCGCCCGCGTCAGTTAGGCGGCCAGCCATCATGTGGCGCCAACATCCGTAATTTGGAGCAAACAACATGACAATGACCAGGTCCGAGTTCGGCAAGGTTGAAGTAGACATCGTCTACTGCGTCCCTTGAGGCTACCACGGCCTCGCCACGTGGCTGGCGACCGAATTCTGGCGCTCCCAAAACGCCGGCGATATCGCTATCAAGCTCACGCCTTCCGACAAGGGCCGGCTTGAGATCTACCTCGACGGCGACAAAATCTTCGATCGCTTCGACGAAGAGGGCGACGAGTACCCGGGCTACAGCAAGGTCAACGAGCTCAAGATGGTCGTCGCTGAACGCGTCTTCGACGTTGAGGACGAAATCGCCGCGGCGAGAAACGCTTAGATGGCCAATTCAGATCATGTAGCACTGGTTCGCTCCGGCAAGGCATCCCTGGACGCGTGGCGTTCTGCGCATCCAGACGAGCCCCTGGACTTGCGTGTCGCCGACCTGTCGGGCCTTGACCTGGCCGGCGTGGATTTGCGCGACTCCGACCTGCGAGGCGCCACACTGTCTGACAGCCGGCTGACCCGGGCCAACTTTTCCCGCAGCGACATGCGTTCCGCCGATTTCACTGGAGCCGACCTGTACGGCGCGACCCTGGCGTCAGCGCAGTTGGCGATGACCATTCTGCGCAACGTCAACCTCTTCTGGGCCGACCTCAAGCAGTCCAACATGCAGGAAGCCATCCTGCAGTGGTCCCGCCTCAATCGGGCTTCGTTCCTCAACACCGACTTGACCGACGCCGACTGCAGCCAGGTCACCGCCATCGAGGTCGACCTGCGCTCCGCCAACCTGACCAACTCCAACTGGCAGGGCGCAAACCTGAATGGAGCCGACATCAGCCGGGCCATCATGCAAGGCGCCGACTTCACCGCTGCCAAAATCCGCGACTCCATGTGGATCATGACCGACATGCGCGGCGCGAACTTCAACCGTGCCAGCTTGCACCGCTGCGACATGACCATGAGCAAGTGGGACGACACCACCAACTTCCCGCCCGGCTTTGATCCCAACTTCATTGAAAACCGGGTTGACGACTACTAATAGTCGCTGACACGACCGGTCGTATTATGTCGGTTCTCCTCGTAGCGTCCCACCAGCCCGGCGCGGGCAAGACGTCCGTTGCCGCCGGTCTGGCTACCCTGGTCGCACGGTCAGGTGCTCGTGTGTCCGTCTGCAAGCCGGTGTCGCCGGCCGGACGCACCGACCCTGACGCCGTCTACTTCGCTCAACATTTCCGCGGCGGGGTCGCTGTGGCGTCTTCTGAGGATGACCCCGGGTTGGACGCCGCTGCCAGCGCAGTGCGCTCGCTGGCGGGCATCAGTGAACACATCATCGTCGAGGTTGCCAATCCGGCCAGCGGTTCCGGCGCGGCATCCCCCATCGCATCCGGTTTGGCGGAACGGCTTTCCGCTCGGGTGCTGGCGGTTTTCGGTTACGAAGCGGATACGACGGCGGTCAATGTTTCCGGCGCGGTGGCCACCCTCGGCTCGCGCCTCGGAGGCGTGCTTATTAATCAAACGCCCAAGTACCGAGCCCAGCGCGCGGCAGCCCTGTTATCGGATCTGGCTACCGCTGGCGTGCCGGTTATCGGCGCACTGGCGGAAGATCGCACCATGCTGTCCCTGAGCCTGACCCAACTGGAGTCCAGCCTGGGCGGCCGCTGGGAACGGGAACCTGAGGATGGCGATATCTGGGTCGACCGGTTCCTCATCGGCGGGAACATCATGGATTCCGGCGCCGGCTATTTCGGCAGATACGGGCATCAGGCGGTCATAACCCGCGCGGAGCGGCCCGACATCCAAATGGCGTCACTGATGCCGGACACCCGCTGCCTGGTTCTGACCGGCGGGACCCGGCCTACGGAATACATCCGGGTGGAAGCGGCCAAGAGAAATGTGCCCATGCTCCTGGTTGAACAGGGAACCGTGGCCACCGCCGAAGCGGTGGGCGGCCTGATGAGCGCCATTGTGCCCCACGCTCGGCACAAGGCCGAGCGGATGGCGGACCTGCTGGATGGGCTCGTAGACCTGGACGCCCTGCTGTCCTGAGGGCGAGCACCCTTTCCCGGATCAGTCCTGCATCTCGAAGCGCTCGGACTCCGGAGGACGGGACCACAACTCCTCGGCGCCGGCCATGGCAACCGCGCGTTCCGGACTCGCCCGCCACGCGTCGTAGATCTCGTTGGTCTCCCACGTAACCAGGGTTGATATCTTGGTGGTATCGGCCAGTGATATGAAGGTTTGACGAGCCCCGAAGCCGGGAGCGTGGCTCTGGGCCTCCCCGTTGCGATCCAGGAGCGCCTTCGCTTCCTCCACCTTGTCTTCCTTGGCCCAGTGATGGGTCAGTACACCTATGAATGCCATCGGGGTGTCCTCCTGTCAGGTTCGATCGGTTGCCGGGCGACGGCGAACAGTCAAGCCGATAGCCCGGCGGGCGTCAGTTGCGAGTCCACGGGAAAACTATCCTCGACCGAAGGCCCCCCTCGCGGACATGCAACACCTTGCCCAATACGTAGGCAACCAGCGCCGCGCCGATGCTGAACACCGCGCCCATCTTGCCCGGTTCCTGGAATGGCGAGTCGCCGGGAAACGCCTTGCCGGCTACGAAAAGCGCCACCGTCAGACCGAGACCCGCGATAACTCCCGTCACCACCAGATGACGCACGCCCATGCCCGGCGGCAGCGGGAAACCGACCAGAGACGCCAGCCACGATAGCAGCGTCACACCGATTGCCTTGCCCACTATCAGCGCCGCCAACACCATCATCGTGACCCACCCGATGCTGGTGAACGGCACTCCCGCATTGGCGAACGCGAAGAAGAACAGGCCGAAGTCCACGAACATTTTCAACTGGTGCTCGAACCGCTCCAGGACGCTGTGGGAGTGATGCTCGTCCTCGGTAGCGTGCGGATGTGGCGCGCTACCCGTCTCGTGGGTGTGGTCCCCTTCTTCACTGGCGCCTGCCTCGTGTCCGCCATGGGGCAAAAAGGGAACAATCGGCACCAATGCAAGTGCTGGCTCCACCCCTGCCTTGGCCAGTCCTACCCAGGACAGCGTCCCGCCTACCAGGATGTAAACCGGCCACCACGGCACCCGAAAGCGCCGCAGGATGTACACGGCGACCATCCCGCCCACCACTAGGGCAAGCCAAACCGGCTCGACCGGATGGTGCGGGTCCGGATAGAAAACGGCGATGATGACCAGCCCGATGGCATCGTCGGCCACCGCCAGCAGCAGGAGGAAGTTTACCGCCGCATGCATCGGCCCGAACACCACCCGCGCCACCAGCCACGCCAACGCGATGTCGGTAGCCGTGGGGATGGCCCATCCGTTGGCTACCGCCGCGAAGTCGTTGGTGCCTCCGTAAATGACCCAGGTGAGCACAAAATACAGGCCGACGGGGCCGAAAATACCGCCCAGCGTTCCGGCCAACGGATTGATCGCGCGACGCAGGGGATTGAGCACCCCGCCCGGGAGGGCAGATTCAGTGATTTCTTTGGCCGCTATGCCGAAGAACAGGCACATGAACATCCCGTTGATGATGAAGTGGACGGTCAACGCGTGCCCGAACACGTAGGCATGATCGCCCAACGGGTGGAAGTCCACCACCGTCTCGTACCAATGGTGGTTGACGTTGGCAGCGATCAGCGCCAAGACCACACCGAGAATCAGAGGCAACGAAAACTCCTGTACGAAGTTCCTCAACCTGACGAGGCGTCTCGCCGGATTTGCGACCAGTGCGTGCATGGATATTGCGGTAGCGAAAAGACGGGTACCAAACAGACCGGCGGCAATTTTACCACCAATCCAGCGTCCGGCGTCCCCAAACGTATCTGCATGAAGATCTTGTAGGACGCCTAGCATCGGTTCAAGTCAGTGATTGAATGTCTCGGAGGTTCGTGCCGGAAGTTCCTATGCTGGCTGCAATTTCGGGTTGCGGGGAGGTGCGGCAGCCATGTCCGGAAAGCGATACACCATACGGTTGAGCACGGAGGAACGAGAACAACTGAACCGGTTAGTCCGGGGCGGCAAACACTCAGCGCGCATCGTCACCCGAGCCCGCATCCTGATCAAGATAGATGAGGGTTGGACCGTGCCACAGATCGCGGCCGCCTTGGACGTGTCCGATGGCACGGTGTACGGTGTCAAGCGGCGATATGCCGAGGAGGGTTTGGACGGCGTATTGCGAGACCGGGTCCAGGCCAACCGCTTCCGCAAGCTGGACGACAAGGGAGAGGCCCATCTGATTGCCCTGGCGTGCAGCGATGCCCCGGAGGGCCACGACCATTGGACGTTGCAGTTGCTGGCCGACCGGATGGTGGAGTTGGGCCTGGTGGAGAGTTTGTCGTATGAGACGGTGCGCCTCAAGCTGAAAAAACGTCCTCAAGCCGTGGCGCAAGCAGCAGTGGTGCATCCCCAAGGTAGGCGGTGAATTCGTGGCGGCCATGGAGGATGTGCTCGACCTCTACGCCGAGCCCTACGACGCCGACCGTCCGGTGGTGTGCTTCGACGAGACCTCCACCCAATTGCTGGCCGACTTAAGAGAGCCGCTGCCCCCGCAGCCGGGACGACCCAGACGCCAGGACTACGAATATCGCCGCGCCGGCACCCGCAGCATCTTCTTGACCTGCGAACCCCTGGCCGGTTGGCGCGTGCGGCCCTTGACCAATCTGCCCATCATGGAGCGGCGCACCATGGCGGACTTTGCCCACCAGATGCCGTGGCTGGTGGACACAGCCTATCCCGACGCCACCGTGGTCCGCGTCGTTCTCGACAACCTGAACACTCACCGCATGGCTTTCCTGTACGAGACCTTCACTGCTGCCGAGGCCAGACGCATCATGAAACGCCTGGAGTTTCATCACACACCCACGCACGCCAGTTGGCTCAGCATGGCCGAAATCGAGTTCAGCGTACTGACCTGAGACTGCCTGCGGGGACGCCACGGCGACGACGTGGCCCTGGCCCGAGCCATCGACGCCTATGAGATCCGGCGCAACACCGTCAAGGCCACCATCGCCTGGCGCTTCAACACCCAGGATGCCCGAACCAAACTCCATCGCCTCTATCCCTGCAATTCCTAGATTGATGCGGTACTAGTCAATCTACTGCACGACTGCAGCGGATTGGCCCCGTAACCTGCCCGTAAAGTCGTCCGGGTGGAGGAAAGGCTGCCGGCCGCATGGCCCAAAAACCCTAATAACGCTTGTTGCTGTTCTACGATTGGGTCACCTGCCAACTGTTCAGGGAAAATGTCATCCCTATGAGGGATGTAAAGTTGAATCAGCAGGAACAGGCAAGGATCAAAGTGCGCAACAGCGTACTGGAATACCACCTTCCCAACGCTGAGGCAGCGGAGATCATGGGAGTAAGTGAACGCCACGCCAAGCGTCTGCTGGCCGCTTACCGCAAGGACGGCCCCGCGGCAGTCGCCCACGGCAACCGGGGACGGAGCCCTCACAATGCCGTTCCCGCAGCGGCCGCGGCCGCGGTGGTCAAGCTGGCCAGGGATCGTTATTCGGGGGCTAACCACAGCCACTTCACCGAGTTGCTCAAGGAGCGGGAGGGTATCGACCTGAGCCGGCCACGGTGCGCCGCATCCTGGTCAAGGCTGGCATGGGCAGCCCCCGCAGCCGTCGCTCCCGGCAACACCGGTTCCGCAGGAAACGGATGCCCCAGGAGGGGATGCTGATCCAGGAGGACGGCAGTCCCCACGCCTGGCTGGAGGAACGGGGAGACAGGTTCGTTCTGCTGCTGGCCGTGGACGACGCCACCGGCGTTGTAGCCAGGCCGTCTTCCACCCCAGCGGGGACACCCGAGGCTATCTCGTTTTGCTGGAGGAGCTGGTCCGCCGGTGGGGGATCCCCCTGGCTCTCTACAGTGACCGGCACGCGGCCTTCACGTACGACGCCCGCCAGGGGACCGTGCTTTACGAGTCCACCCAGTTCGCCCGGGTGATGCGGGAGCTGGGCATCCAGCGGATCGTCGCCATGTCGCCACAGGCGAAAGGGAGGGTAGAGCGGATGGCGTCCCCATTCCAGGACCGGCTGGTCACGGAACTCCGCCTGGCAGGCGCCGCTACGATGGAAGCGGCCAACGCCGTGCTGCAGGAATTCCTGCCCCGGTTCAACCGGCGCTACGCCGTGACGCCGGAGCAGCCGGAGATGGCCGGCCGGTACCGAAGTACCTGTGCCTTACCGAGAAGCTCAGCATCCGGCACACCCGCAAGGTGGCTAGGGACAACACCGTCCACTACCAGTGGCGGGTGCTGCAACTGCTGCCCGGGGCCGAGCGCCCCAGCTATGCCGGGCTCCGGGTGGAGGTGCTGGCAAGGGCCGACGGGGAGCTGATAATCAGATACCAAGGGGAAACCGTTGAATTCCAGGAGGGAGAACCGCCTGCCTCAGCCCGGTGGGGAGAGGGCACCGGGCTCTTCCCCGGTCTGGAACAGTCGGTGGTAGCTGACGACCAAGCTGCCGGCCGCCTGGATGTAACTCAGCGGAAGCTCCTGGCCGACCTGGAGTCCTCGGTGGAGGGGCGGGCCAAGGCCAAAAAGGCTGCTGACGAGGCGAGGCCGGTGCAGCAAGCCAAAAGCCGGGGACTGTCCCTGAGGGCCATTGCCCGAGAACTGGGCATGTCCCGGGTGGCCACCAGCAAATATGCCCTGGCCGGGAGCCCACCGACCAAACTGCTCAGCGCCAAGGAGCGGGCCAAGGCCGAGGCCCTGCTCGTGCCCGAATCACAGATGGCCGCAGACTAACCCGGGTGACATATTCGCTTTTCAAAAGAGGGGACGCAATCGCTGAACAACAAACGCGATCCCGCGTGGGCCGTTCCTGTACCAATCTCGGGCGATTACCCGTTTTCGCTTGTGATATTCGAAGTGATAACTGACAGCGAATGTCCGTAGTTTTATACTCACAAACCGAATTTGATGGCGGAGATGGCGGGATTCGAACTCACCACCGATTGAGTAGGATTTCATTGGGTCCCGTGGTAGACCAAAGGCGATCCCGCAGGAACGAATAGGTTCCTACGGGATCGAGTGTGATCAACGCGGGGCGGGAATCAGGGCCGGGATTCGTCCGGTCGTTCCAGGGCCTTGGCGAAAGACTGCGCCAACGACTTTTGGCGACCTTTCATGAGATGACCATACACGTCCGTGGTGGTCGTGACGCTGCCGTGTCCCAGCCGACGCGACGCCGCCGACGCGTTCTCGTCGTCCTCGAGGCAGACGCTGGCGTGGAAGTGGCGGAAGGCTTGGAAGGTGATGTCGGGAGCGCCGACGCGGGCTCCCAGCTCCTTGAGCTGTCGCATCATGGTGGTCTCGGGCATCATGTTCCCGTCGCAACCGGGGAAGACCAGTCGTCGGGTTTGACCGCTTCGCCCCCGCGCGCCCGATGATCGCGCAGGAAATCCACCGCCACATCGGGCAGGTCGATGCTGCGCACGCCCTTGTCGGTCTTGGGGCGGTACTTCACGTCGCGCTGTTTTTTTCGTTCTGACCGTGCCCTCGACCACACGGATCAGCTCGGCTACCAGATCCACGCGACGCCAAGGCAATCCCCAGAGTTTTCCCTTGCGCATTCCGGTGTAGGTCAGGACGAACAGGAAGGCGAACAGGCGATGGTCCTCGGCCTCGGCCATGGAGAGCAGCTGCTGGACCGTTTCGATCTCCAGCGGGATGATTTCGCGCTTGGTGACCGTGGGCAGCGCCACCAGGGCGGCCGCGTTGCGGTCCACTTTCTCCCTTCGCACCGCGTACTTGCACGCCCCTGACATGACGCAGTTGATCAGCCGGATGGTTCGGGCGTCGTAGCCGTGGGCCGGGAGGCTCCGGTAGGCGTCCTCGATGTGGCGGGGCGAAAGAGCCTGCAGCGGGATATCGCCGAGTTCCGGGATCAGGTTCTGCTCGATGATCTCCTCGTAGCGCTCCTGGGTCTTGATCCTGATGCGCGTGACCGCGTGCTCCTGGTGCTGGCAGTCCGTCCGAGGATTGGCGATGGCTGCTGATGGGAACGTGTAGTCGGGCCGGTTTACACGGTTAGCGAGCTTGGCGGTGCGGGGCTGACCGACACGCGACAGTTGCGAAAGAGCTTGAGCAGGTTGTGGCCGGTGCAGATCAGCGACCACTCGCCCTGCACCTTGGCCAATCCCCGCAGCAGGAACTGCCGGAACCCTCTGCCCTGCTTGATCTGGCCGAAGACCGGCTCCACGGTGGACATGCGTAACGCATAGCGTTGGCGCCCCCGCTTGGTCCGCAACTTGCGCCGCATCCGGTCCCTGGGGGAGAGATGCTGGGGATGCGCCCTCGGGGTGCTGGCGGAGGTTGCTGGCCGTGTCGGGTCTCCTCCGGCGCGACGAAGGGGTCCGTGCCCAGGGCATGCAGGTCGTCGATCACCTGGGCCGAGTAGTACCCCGCATCGGCCGACACTTCTTTGGGCACTGCCCCCAGATTGGCGATGGCTTCCTCGATCATCACCACGGCCTGCTGCTTGTCCGACGCCTGGTTGGTGGCACGTGCCGCGATGATCACCTGATGCTTGTGGTCCACCACCGCCTGGCAGTTGTAGGCTTGCAGGAAGTCCCGGCCGCCCGGTCCGGGCATGATGCGAGGCTCGGCATCAGTGAAGTTGCGCTGGGCCTTGTCCTCGGGCACACCTGAATGCTCCCTGCCTGCTGCGTCAGCTTCCTGGGCAGGAGCCTGTGCCTCGGCCTCCAACGCCGCCATAGCCTCACGGATCTTCTCCAACCAACCTTCTCCAACCAACCTTCTCCAACCGACCTTCTCGAAAAGCCAACTCCTGCGGCAACTCATCACCGCGCCGGTCCTTGCCGTACCGGCGGTCTTCCTCCTCGTCCACCTCCTGAGCGCGCCGCAGCAACTCATCCACCTCACCCTGCAACTGCTCTTCCATCTCTTTCATCCGCTGATAGCTCATGGCCTGGTGTTTCGATGCGTTGGCCCCCTGACCTTGGTGCCGTCCAGCGCCACATGCCCCAGCTTCACCGGTCCCTCACGCTGGCACAGCAATAGCACCTGTAGAAACAGCCCCGACAACGCCGTCAGGTGGTCTTTGCGAAAGTCCGAGATGGTGCGGAAATAACGTCACCCCGTGCTTGATACGGGGCGGGCGTGTTGTTGGCTGCCAGCACCCGGAAGGCGATGTCCTCGTGCAGCCTTTGGGCGATCCTCCGCTACGAAGGCACCCCGATGCAGTAAGCGTAGAGCAGCACCTTCACCATCATCCTGGGATGGTAGGGCGGGCCACCGCGCCTTTCGCCCTCGTAGCGGGCGGTGATCTCCGACAGGTCCAACTGGTCCACCACGTCAGAGATGAAGCAGGCCAGATGATCCTCTGGCAGCTACTCCTGCAGCGCCGCCGGCAGCAGCAACTGCTGGTCGGGATCATATGGCAGATAGGTCTTGCTCATCACCGGCTCCCACCGACTGGACTGCGCCCATCATTACCCCTGCAACCGCCCCCACGCTCGCTTTTCTCGCACGGGCTGCTAGCGCGGTCAGCGACGCCCCGGGCTGGTGCAGCGTGATGGCGTACGCCGGCTCAGCGCTGGTGGGACTGGCCATATTTGGACGAGGGCACTCCCCGATGAGTCGCCGCCACCGGTCCGGCACCAGGCTTGACTTCGGCGATGATGCCGGCGGCCACCGCGGCCTTGATGACGTGGTGGCGGTAGTAGTCCTGGCCGGCGACGCGGTAGAGGGTCTTCATGTAGACGGTTGGGAGCGCCCGGGCCGGCGGTTCCAGTTACGTCCCACAGTCGATGCAGGTTCGCAAACGTGCCGCCTGACACAATGGACGTTGCGCGAACCAGCCTTTTCTGCCCCGCCATTGAGCAACGCAACCGAAACGCAGCGGCCGATTTGTGCAACGATTTGCCCTCCCCGAATATGGTTTTGACTAACAGACAACCCCGTAAGTACAACCAGAGCTGTACACTATTTCCGGAGGTCTCGCGCATGCCCAGGTTGGATATCCGGCTCGATCACGATTGTCGGGCCCGGCTCGAAGCTGTGGTCAAGGACTCTGGATTATGAGCCTCCGAAATCATCAGGAACCTGATCGACCAGGCGTATGAGGACGTGCTCAAGAAGGAACGCCAGAACGCCTTCAAGCGGCTCATCTCCCTGAATATCGAGACGCCGCCCGATCCCGCCGAGCTGTCCCGGGAGCTGGAGGAAGCCCATGCCCCCGGCCATATTTATTGACGCCAACGTCCCCATCTACGCGGCGGAAAGGGAGCATCCCTACCGTGCGCCCTGCATTGGGGTCCTGGCCGCCGTCACCGACAACCCTGAAGGGTTTGTTACCAACGCCGAGGTGTTCCAGGAGATCATGCACCACTATCGCAGCATGGATAGGTGGGACGGGGGACAAACGGTGCTGGAGAGCTTCGCCGCGATGATGCGCGGCAGGGTGGCTTCGGTGACCGTCGATGACGTCCTCGCGGCCGGACAGTTGGCCAGGACCCACCATGGCCTGAGTACGCGGGACCTCCTGCACCTGGTGGTGATGCACCGCGTGGACGTGGTCCGTATCGTTACGGCTGACGCCGACTTCGACAGGGTTCCTGGCATCATCAGGCTGGATCCGGCTGACGACAGAGAGTGGAAACAGGCGTGAGGGTTGCCGATTCGCCTCTGCGGATCTGTGAGCGCAAGGGCAGCATCAAGGCGAGATCCGCCCGATTCGCAGGACGCTCCTGACCCAACCATTCCAGGGACTGGTCCGGAGGCAGTCGGCGACCCAGTTCATCGGCGACCTTACCCAGGCGTGATGTTTCAGAATATATGACGTTCAGCATCATGCTGAATGGGCTATCGAGCCTGTCCCAGAAGGGGAGTTCGGATATGGGGAGTTAGCGAAGATGGCGGGATTCGCAGGAGGAGCCCTCCTGAACGGGGTAGAGCAGACGATGGTCTGCAACGGGCAGTGTGTCGTTGTCTTCAACCCCGGTTCAGGCAGCGGGATGAGGCGAGAACCCCTGAGGTAGAGGAATGGAAACTGAGGACCGCCACACCCGCCAGAGAGTGCGCAGGTTGAAGGCTGTGGCCAAAATGGTCCATTCAGCCGCCACATTGACAATGCCGCGCAGCAGGAATCTCCGAGCTCCCTGTTGCTCCTTGATGATGCCGAAGACTGGTTCCACCAACTGCTTCCTCAGGTCATAGATCCGTTTCGCTTCCTCGGTCTCCATCCATGCACGATGATCGCGCAGCACCGCGTCATAAGGCCCTATCGCCAGGCTGCGTCCAAGGCGACCGGCCTTCGTACATTCTCCAAAGGCTGGACATGCCCGGCATACAGTCCCCGCTGCCCGATAGATCCGCAAGGGCTTTCCATTTGTGCGGCTGATACCCACGAAGGGCAGAGACTTCCCGTGAGGGCAACTGTAGCTGTCGCCCTCCGGATCGTACGCGAAGCGGTCCTTGTGATACGGATGTCCCACTGGTCGTCGCGATGGCTCTGGCATCGCGACCCGCTGGCCTCTCCGGACGCATTCATCCAGGTGGCTACCGCCGTAATAGCCTGCATCGGCCAACGTCATCGGCACTCTCGTGTCCGTGGTTTCCTCCGCCCGTTCCACCATCGGAGTCAGCCGGCGGTAGTCAACCGGTTCGTCCACGACATCAACCGCCGTCACCAACATACCGGTCATTGCCCCGTCCGAAGCTATTGGGGAGACCATCGCCTGGGCATTGTAGCTAAGCGCGAAACCCTCACGGGTTTTCATTTTCCGAGCGTCATGGTCAGTCAGGTTAATTCGCTTGTAGCCTTCTCGACTCGCGAGTTCGCCCATTGCCCGACGCACCTGTTCCCGCAGGGTCTCCTTGTCCGCCAACTCCCCCGGCAGATTGGCGACAGTGGCATCCTCCCCTGCTTCGTTCTGGGCCTCCAGGTCTGCGATGGCCTTCTCCACCCGGTCCAGTAACCGTCCCAGTCCCTCGGCATCGTAGGTTCGATCTCCCGCTGCGTTCGCACCCACCTTCGTCCCATCCACCGCCTGCACCGCCAGGTCAACCAACTTCATGGTCACCGCCGTGCGTACCGTACACTCGAACAGCTTCCGCATCGCCTGTCGATGTCCCTTGTAGAACCGCCACAGGGTATTGTGATCGGGGTGCTGCCACCCCGTCAGCCACAGGCACGGTATCTGGTCCCGGCAGGCCGCCTCCAGCTTGCGGCATGACCGCACTCCGGTCATGAAGCCATACAGCCACACGCTCAACAGTGCTCTGGGATGGTAGGCCGGCGCTCCCAACGGGTCGCCTGCTATCTCCACGCCTAATTCCGCCCAGCCTTCCTTGTCCAGAGCGTCAACGAACTCGGCCACGAATCGCGCCGGATGGTCCAACGGCAGCAGGTCATCCAGCGACGGCGGCAACAGCCACATCTGTTCCCGGTCCATGTCACGAAGCGGCATTGCCAACCTCCAGATCCAACTCTTGGCCTCAGTCTACACCCCAACAACTTGCTCGACTTTTGAGACAGGCTCTCCATTGCATTGGATACCAATCCAATCCATCGCGAATGCATTCCATAGGATAGGCATGGATACCATTGGAATGGATACCAATTCATTGGTCGCCGGCGCCTCCGACGCGGTTGGGGATCCGCTGGACGCGCGCGACCGGGCGCTCATCGTGGGGGGGTGTCGAGGTGGAGGCGGTAGCCACCCGCCGCCGAGGGCAATTTTTCGGCCCGCCGTGGTCAGGCGGACGACGGCGAAAACGCCTGCTTTCGCCCGCCTTGCGTATATCTGTTCGCCGCGCGATAACAAGATCGGGCGTACTACGACACCTGTAATCCATCATGCCTTCAATGCGAGCCAGACGCGCCGCGTCGTTGTCGAGGAGTCGTTACCGCCGCCGCCGTGCCCCGCCCGAGGGTGACACGGCGGCGACCGGGGTGTCTGTCATCGGCTGAAGCGTTCCGCGCTATTCGGATTGCTCGTCGAAGCCATTGGCGCCCTCGACCAGCACGGTTCCCCTCCCACCGGATCCTCCATGGGCCTGGAAGTGATACAGGTCCATTTCGAATTTCATCCGCCGGTAGGCGACCTCCGTGGGTTCGTTGTTCGGGTCGGTTGCGTCGCCGCTCCAGCGGTGGTAGGTCTGGTCGGACATCCACCTGCCGGGCTTGTCGAGAGCGTAGGTTAACTCGGTCTGGTCAACGTTCAGCGCTACAATGCGGACCTGAGTGGGATTCCCGTTCATGTCCTGGAAGTAGTTGCTCTTCAATCTCCCCTGGCAACTCCACCGGTCGTCGACGAAGGCGCAACTCTCGTATACGTGGGCCAGATCCTCGTCGCTCACCTCCGCACTGCCCACGTAGTATTGCTTGTACACGAACTCGTTGATGAGGATGGTGTAGCCCGTGACATCGGGGTTAGCCGCGTCCCACTCTTCCCAGTTGATTGTGTAGCTTCCGTCCAGTTCAACCCGGTACGACGCCAAGTCATTCATGCCGCAGTTGGCCACCGTGCCGGCCCGCTCATCGCGCACACACCGCTCGTAGAAGTCCAGTTCGGGATTCGGCAGAGTCTGTTGGCCACTGCCGCCACCCGGCGGTCCGCTACGGCCAGGTGCACTGGCGGGCACCGACCGGGCGGTCGCGGCGTTGGCGGACTTGCCCGAACCTTCACCGTCGGTGTATCCCACGGAGGCGCGAAGATACATGCCGCCATCGTCGGTGGTCGGCGTATGGCTGTCCGCCGTCGCGCCGGCAATGTCCGCCCAGTTCGTGGAGCCGTCCGACGACCGCGACCATTGCCACTGCTGGGACCCCAAACTGCCGTCCGGGTCCTTCAGCGTGGCGACAATCGCAGTTCCGACCTCGGGTTCGGCGGTGTCGAGCGTCACGCGGCCGGGTTCATCGACGTTGATCAGGTTAATGGTCACGGTGATGGTGTCGTCGATGGTGAATGTGTCCTCCGCGATGTGGCTGGAGTCCTTGCCGTCGGATACCTGCACTGTGAGCGCGTAGGAGGGACTGGTCTCGTAGTCCAGCGACTGACCGGCTGCAACCGTGATCTTTCCGGTAAGTGGATCGATTGCGAACAAGCCGGATCCACCACCGGCGGCCAGGGAATAGCTCAGCTCATCGCCGTCCGGATCGGTGGCCGTTACCGCCGCGCCCACCGGCGTGCCGACGGACGCGCCCTCCGCTACCGAGCGGCTGGCGGTCACACCCTCGTCGAACTCCGGCGGATCGTTGCTCGCGGTGACCACCGCGCTGGCGGTGACGGCGCCCGCGGTTTTGCCGGTGCCTTCACCGTCGTCGTAGCTCGCCTCGGCTCGCAGGAACTTGCCCACGTCGCTCAGGGAGGGAACGTAGCCGTCGGAGGTCGCGTCAGTGATGGCGGCCCAGGTGTCTGCTGTTTTGCTGTCCGCCCTTTGCCACTGCCAGGAGACGTTGGCAACCTCGCCGTCGGGGTCGGTCAGCGATGCCGAGAGCGGGACATTTTCCTCAGGAGAGTCGCTGGAAAACGACACCACGCCGGCTTCTTCCACGTTGGTGATGTTTGTGTTGACGATAATGGTTGCATCCCACGCTGTGTCGGGGTTCCCGTCTGCATCCCTTTTGTCGCGGACTCTGATCCGGAGTTGGTGGGTGTCGACCAGTTCGTGGTCGAGACGGAAGTTGTTGACGAGCACGATTTGTCCAGGGTCCCACATGGTGGACGGCCCGGAGCTTACGCCGAAGCGATTGGTGGTTGCGGATGCGAGCTCGTAGTCGAGGGTGGCATCATCTTGGTCGGTTGCAGTTACCGGATCTCCTACTGCCGTAAGCATCGCCGCGTCTTCGGGAACATCCCGCGAGGTCACCGAGCCGTCGTAGAAAGTTGGCGGGTGGTTCGTCGATTGGGTAGCGACGACTGCGTGGGCCGTTACCACTTGGGCAGTCTTCCGACTGCCGGTGGCGTGGTAGTCCAGGTAGCTGGCGGTAAATCGCAGGTAGTGCCCCACATCGGCCTCCGCGGGCGTGTACTCCAACGAGTAGTCAAACTCCTGTTGAGCGAGTACCTCCGTCCAGGGCCCTGATCCAGGGTCCGTTCCTCTCTCCACCGTCCAATCGATATGAGTGTCCACGTCGGCGATGACGTGGTCCGGGTCAGTGGGGGTCACCACAATCGTTACCCCGACCACGGGCTGGGCGATGCTCAGTGCAATTTCGCCGGGCTCGTCGACGTTGTTCACCTGCACCGTTACCTTCACGGAATCATCCCACGCATCGTCAGGTTCTCCCTGGTCGTCCTTGTTGTCCTTCACCCGGATGACAAGGTCGTACGAGCTGCGGCGCTCGTAGTCCAGAGTCTCATCCGATTTGAGCTTGAGCAGCTTGCCGCCCATGAAGAACGGCGGCGTGCCATGGCCGGGACCCTGGTAATTCACATCATAGGTGAGATCGTCGCCGTCACGGTCGTTCACCAGGACCTTATTGATTTTGCGTCCCGATTTGTGGTCCTCGTCGACGGTGAAAATTTTGCCGTCATCGATGTTGAACTTGGGGTTGGCGTTCTCCATCACCCTGATGGTGACGCGGATGGCGTCGTCGGCCCGGTCATCTTCACCGTCCAAGCGGCTCTTGCCGTCGCTCACGTACACGGTGAACGAGTATTCGTTGCCGTTTTGAAAGTTGGGCGGCGAATCCCCAACGAGTATCCTGCCGGTCTTCTCGCGGACGGTGAAATGATCCGCAGTTGGGCCTTGGGCCCAGTAGGTCAATCGGTCGCCGTCCTCGTCGGTGGCGGAGGGCACCGTGCCCACCATGCTACCCGCGTCGGTGGTCTCATGAATCGGGAATTCAACGGTTGGGTGCGGAAAAGCCGGAGGGGTGTTCAGCCCGCCGTAGGCGTACAGCAAGTCGTCATCCGCGTCGGCAACCCAGAATCTCGCACCGTGTCCGGTGAAGCCGGCGCCGTGTCCTCGATTATGAGGGGAAGGACGGAACTCCAGGCTCTTTTTACGGTACACCGTGCCCGTACTGAAGTCGGAGTCCTGGTAGTTGAGCTCGTAGGCGTAGACGTGGGCGTCGGCAGTGTCCAGCACCCAGATGGTCTCGCCGTCGCACCAAACGCCGCGCGCATCCGTGTTTTCCGAGTCCATTTTGATGGTCCATGCGAGTTGGTGGTTTCCGAGTGAGACGGAATAGGCGTACAGGAGGGTTATGCTCGGTTCGGCCACAAACATCACGGAATCGTCGACGCAAATGCCCTCGGCGCCGTCCATGAAGTGCGGAAACTCGAACGACTTGTCGTCCAATTTCACGCCGTCGTCACTGCCCAGGACGTACGCATAAACGAAGTCATCCTGGGTGTCGAGGACCCAAACGTGATCACCGTCCGACCAGATGTCGCCCGGATGTTGATTGTCCGAACTGAGCACCGTGTCCTTCGTGGCATCCCGGGCGCCGTCCGACAGGCTGTACGCGAGAAGCTTCCGAGCGGGGGTTGCTCCGGCATCCACGACCCACATGGTGTCTCCGTCGGTCCAGATGCCGGCCGGGTCGTTCACCGCGCTGATGTCGATTTCGTCGTCGGTGTGCCTGAAGTGCCGATAGTAGATGGCGTAGATGCGCTTGTCGTCGTCATCAACGATCCACATGGTCTCGCCGTCGGCCCAGATTCCCCTTGGGTCGCGGTTGTCCAGTGGCAGACGCAGGTCCCGGGTTGGTTCGTGCGCGCCCGAGCTGAAGTCATAGGCGTACAGGCTGTCGTCGTCCAGGTCGCTGACCCAGATTTGGGAGTCGCTTGCCCAGATCCCCCAGGGATGGTCGTTGGAACTGTTGAGGTCGAACTCTGAATCCTCCAGGCGACCGCCCCCGTTTACGCTGTACGCGTAAACCCAGGTATCGTCCTTATCGACAACCCAGATGGTGTTGTACAGTCCGGTGATCCCCCGCGGCGCGTCATTCCTGCTCGCCAGATCAATGTCCAGATTCGCCTGGCGGATCCCGGTTCCGAGGCCGTAGGCGTACAGCTTGGTGTCGTCCCAGTCCGATACCCATATGGTGCTGGCGGTGGACCAGATGCCCCTGGGTTCGCCATTGGAGCTGTCCAACTGTATCGTTTTGTCGGCAAGATAGTCGCCCGTGAACCGGTTGTAGGCGACGAGTTTGCGATTGTCATTGTCCACCACCCAGATGGTGGAACCATCGGACCATACACCTTCAGGCGTGCCGGAGCCGAATTGCCCGGAGAGGTCTATGCCTCCATCAGGCTGCATGACCGACGCGCTAACCGTGTCATGGATAGCTATCGTGAGGACCAGGACCGCTATGAGCGCGGTCAGTGAAATGGCAATGGTACGTTTGGAATGATTGACTTGTTCCTTGATATCGGTGATCACAGTTATTTCCTTCAGGGCGATTATTCTCGACCCAACAGTCTTCTCGTTATCGCTGCGAGATTCGTTATGGCCGCATGGCATGCGGGCGGTGGTCCTGTCATCACCTCCTTTTGTTTATGTTGATCCGAAACGTCTTGAGGCGCGTGATCCAGCAAGCTGCCTCACGCTTCGCGCGGCGTTTCGTCTTCACCGGCGGTTACAGCTTCGGGCTGGGCCTGTTTATGAGCGACCCAACCCGACGTACCGGTTGACCTCAATGGTTTGTCATTCGTGACACTCGCCACCGACACCATGCGTTGCGACGCCGGGCAGGGCTTGAATACCCGTCGCCCGGCGTCTGGAGCCTTGAGGTGTTGGCGTTGCGGGTCCCTACTCGTCCTCGATCAGCACCTTCAAGTGCCCGACCACGAAACCTTCCACATCGGAAGTGTGGAGTATCTCCTGCCAGGAGTTGAGCGCATCGTCGTCCGTCCCGGCGGTCAGTGTGACCGTCTGCGGGCTGTCCCAGTTTTCCGGCGTAAAGGTGAGTTTCTCCGCGCTGGCGGTCAGATGGCCGGACGGCGAGATCGAAAGCGTCACTTCAACGTCCTCATCGGGCTGGGAATCCAGCACGACGCTGTAGGAACCGGTCCCGCCCTCTGCTATGGTGAGGCTGTATGCGCTGAGCATCGGCAGCAATTCCTGTGCGTCTGCACTGAGAGTTGAGAGGTTGGCGACCACATGCTCGTCGAAGTGCAGGAGTGCGTTGCCATCGTCATCGACCAGTATCCCGGGCAGGTCCCTGGCGAACACGTCATCGTGGCTGACGGTGACCTCCTGACCTGGCCTGATGAACGTGTCCATCTTGATGGCAATTTCTGCGCCGGAAATCGTCGGCCCGTGGGTGTAGGCCCGGTGTCCGTCAACAAATACGTCGATCAGCACGCGCGGGTAGGAACTCAGGGCAACGCCGGTGAAAGCGCTCAACGTGCGCACGTCGGGGCGCACGTGAACGTTTTCGCTGAAGGTGAGGATCACCTCTTGGCCGTCCTCGGAGGTCCAGGCGCCTATCAGGACGGGCGGCACGACGCCGACCAGATGGCTGTCGAAGGTTTCGGCGCCGTGGCGCAGGAGGACATCTTGGCCCGCGGCATCGAGGATGGAACCGCCGTGCAGGTCCAGCGAGTTCGCCTCGACGGTGATGCCGTTGTCGTCTTCGTCGCCATCCTGCACCGTGTACGCGAAGGTCAGCACGTCGCCGGTGGAAGGCGAGGCATCGTCGCCCGGGTTGTGAATACCCTGGAAGTCCGCCGCCACGGTGGAACGGCCCAAGTTCAAAGAAATTCGGGGCGTCCCGGTCACGGTGACTTCGTCATCAAACCTGACCAATACCCCGATGACGTCCCCGGACTCGTAGGTGTCGTCGTCTCCGGGGTCGGTGCCTATGGTGATGCTGTTCACGTACACCTGCCCGGCAATCCTGTGTGCTTCCTGGCTGGCAAATCCGGGGTACGTCGCAACCAGTTCGATTTCGCGTCCCGCCGAGTAGACCGCTCCGTCGTGGAAGCTTTGGCCTTCTCCGGCTGGCAGGGCGAAGCCGTCGAGGTCCCGGTCGTGGACCTGCACGTCGTAACCGAACCCGATGGTGTTCGTGCCGGAACCGCCGCGATAGGTCGCCTCAGCGTGGTGATCGCCGATCTCCAGCGCCACGGACGGTGTGCCCTCAACAACCACCGGGCGGTCGTAGGTCAGCGAGACCGAGACCGTCTCCCCGGCGCGGTAAACCCCGGCTTGCGCCGGGGCGGAAGTCACTGCGGTGGCGGTTACCCGAGGGCGCCCGTCGATTTGGTGACCGCTCGCGTCTTCAAAGCCGACAATGTGCCCGGTCACAGCGTTTTCGGTGCCCGCCTGATAGACGTGAGCCGTGGCCGGCCCAAATCCGTCTCTGTTCCGCTCGGGCAGCGCGACACCGTCAAAATCCAGGTCCTCAGACTGCACCGTGTAGGCGAAGACCAGGGTGTCTGTGCCGGAACCCCGGTCGTAGACGGCGCTTCGCTCGGGGTCATCGCTGTCATCCAGCAGTATGCTGATCGACGGCTGGCCCGCAACGTCCACCGCTCCGTCGAACTCCAGCGCGATCTCGATGGTTTCCCCAAAGCCGTACACGTCGCCGCTGGCTGGGTCCGAAACGATCTCGCTGGCAACGACGGTGGGCAGGACGCCGTTGACCCGGTGCGCGGACAAGTGGCCCACTCTCGGAATGCGCTCATTCACCTTGGAATTGGTGTCGGCTTCCCGGACGCGTCCGCTGCCCTTGAAACCGTTCTGCCACGGCACCGATATGCCATCGTGGTCCACGTCGTCATCGGCGACCTCGTATCGGAACACCAGCGTTTCGGTGGATGAACCGCTGTGATAGCGCGCGCGTTTCTTGTTGTCCCCAACTTCGATGGTGATGCCAGGTTCCGGTTCTACGGAAACCGGTTGGTCGAAAGTCAGGGCGATCAGGATATCCTCGCCAGCCACGTAGTGGTCGCCGTCATCCGGATCCGAAGTTATGGCGACGCTCTTGACGTAGGCCCTGCCGTCCACCTTGTGGTGCGGTCGGTCGATCAACGCGTCGTAGGAGATGTACACCGGATGCTCGTTACCGCCTCGTACGTACACCACCGAACCGGTACCCAGGATGCCATTCCGCTCGTCGGGATCGCTGACCCCGGGGGCCACCGTGATACCGGTGGGATCAATATCGAACGCGTTCACCGTGTACCTGAAAACCAGCGTGTCGGTGCCGGACCCGCGATGGTACGGGGCCTGCTTTAAGAAACCGGGGCCGTCGCCAACCTTCAGTCGCAGATACACGGACCCGTTGACCTGGACCTTCCTGCTGAATCTAACCGCGACCTCGATGTTCTCCTCGCGCCGGTAGGTATCGCCGCGCTCCGGGGTGGATGCCATGGACACGTTCGTGACCTGCGTTTGGCCCATCACCTTTTGTTGGGAGCCGCCGACCAGACCGTGGTATGTCTGGTTCAAGTCGGCCTGGATCCACCGCCCCTTGATCTCTCCGGTTCCTCCGAACTCGCCGGGCGGCACTGAGATACCGTCGGGATCACGGTCCCCGGGTCCGACCTGGTACCGGAAAAACAGCAGTGAGTATCCGGACCCGTTCACGTAGGCAGCGTGGCGGTTCGGTTCGTCCCCGGTCCCCTCGCCCACGTGCAAGCCCAGGGTTGGCGTTCCGCCGGTAACGAGCACGTCGTGGGTGAAAGGCACTCTGAAATAGATGACATCGCCTGGTTGGTACGTGCCGCTGTTGGGCTCCCCAATGATCTGGGTGTCGTACGAACCCGGCCCGTCGTCGTCGGTGATCTCGATGCCGCATTCGCCAACCGCCTCGTCGTTTTCGGCGTTTTCAGCCGAGACCGTGAAATGCTCCGTAAGTTCCGACAGATCATCCTCGGTGGTGTAGAAGGTGCGCCCCATCCGCCCGTTCCAGCTCTGGAAGTGGTTGCTGGCCTGTCCTTCGTGATACAGCGCGCTGTAGTCGGATGCGTCGGCGGTGTCGCTCTCCGTGGTCCAGTAAACCTTCATCGTCTCATTTCGTATCGACAACGGCTGCCCGCTCATGTTCCCGGGTTTTTCGATATGCAGCCGGAATGAGTCGCCCTCGCTGACCGGGTTTTCGTTGCATTTGATTTCAAGATCGTCGGCGTAAGCCAATGCCGGTGCCGGCCCCTGTACCGCCATGGCAGCGGCGACGGCCAGGGCCGCGAGAACCATCCAGAGCGCACGTTTCGCCTGTCGCAACCTGTCGGTAATCAGACTCATTGGAGTCCTCCTGTGAAATTATTGAGCGTTTGGGTGCGATGCGTCGCCGGCGTCCCTCCACCAACGCCTCTTGCCTTGTATCCCTCGACCACGGGCGGAAACGCAGGAATGCGCTGGCCGCTTAAGCCGGCCGAGCGCCCGGGTAGGGCACGCTGGGAAAAATCGGGTGGCTGCGCCGGCGCGCGAGTATCAGGCAGGCTGGATGGCGTGGTTAACGCTGCCTGCCGATTACGGCGGTCAGCAACTGGCCCGTCCCGGAATTACCGGGGCTATCGATGTACTATCACGCTCTTCATTTGCAATATTGGCGATGTCGGGCGATTTCGGCCCCCTATGCGGGGACCCTCCAAAATAGTGCGGACGCCTCAATGGTATATCCGCATGGAACCACCATATGGCCCCATGCGAAAATAGTGTGTGCGCCGGGCAAAAATGCACATGTGCATGCTTTTGTTGCCCGTGTCCTCCTTCCCGCACCGGCCTGCCAACGCCGCCGAGTGCCCCATTCGGCAGCGCCGGTAAGCGGAACAGCCCATCCCGGCGTGGTGGGCGGCGGCTACGATTGGCGGTGCGACAATGCGGCACAAGCCAACGGCGCCCGCCAGGGGGCGTGGCTTGGTGAGACACGCCCTTCGCCGCGCTCTTCCTCACTCCCGCGAGCCGGGGGGCTCCCTGGCGCGCATTACATCCCCGGGGTGTTGATGCCGTTACGCCAGTTCGTGCCTGGTGCCCAACCGGTGGACTTCCATAAACAGCCGGCCTCCGACCACGCACGCCATGTAGATCATCAGTGACGTCGCGTGCCAGACGTAACCCAGGTTCAATCGGTCCAGGGCCTCTTCTCTGGTGTATCCCAGGGCGCCGAAATCCAGTTGCCACGACCGGATCAGGTTGTGGTCGGGCAGCACCGATGGGAAATCGGGCGAGAGAAATATTGCCATGATCACGGCGAAACCAACCGGCACGGATACGCAAGCCGCGGCCACCATCGCGGAGAACAGCGCCCTCTGGTCACGTTCAGTGAAGGTTACTCCCGCGTCCCGGAAAACCAGCAAGAGAGCGAAAGCCATCGGCAGCACGGCAAACACCACCGAAAGCTGCACCGCCACCGAAAAGTTGCTGGTGATCAGCACCACGGTGTACACCACGCCCACCGGCGGTATGCAGACGGACGCTGCTCCCGTTACCGTGCCTCCGACGGTGGTGCCGTCCCGGTACCGCCAACGGCGCAGCAGGTGGAACATGAGCCCGGCAGTCCACGCCAAGACCAGATTTGTCAGCAGCGCGAGCATGTAGGGCATCATCGTGCCGCCGAAGCCAGCGATCTGATGGAAGTTGTAGTGGTCCAACCCCAGTGGAGCGAACTGCAGCAAAGGCGTGGTCAGGACGAAGAACACCGAAATCCAGTAGAACTCCCTCAGTCCTGCTGACGCGTCGGGCAAGACAAACCCTGGGCCCAACACCACCAGGCACGCAAACACCACGCAGATCACCGGCATCCAGGTGTTGTTCCACCCCAGCGCCGACAGCATGAAATGAAACCCCGCGATCAGCGCTCCCGACACCAGGAGCCTGAACACGAAAAACCGCATGACTTCCCGTAACAGGTCCGTTTCTCGGCGCGCACGGGTTCGAGCCACCGCTCCGGCGACATCGAACTCAGACGCCTGGCCGTTCGGAGCAGCGGCAGCCGACGAGTCGTGCCGGCCAGCCGATTGATCGGAGGCCTGCTGATAGTCCTCCGCCAGCCCGGCCAGGTATATCATCCCCGCGATCTCGTCTTCGGCCAGGTTCAGCGCCTTGCCAAATACCCTCAGACGATCAACTGTTGGCCGCGTGGTGCCCGACTCCCAACGAGAGACGGTGGTATGGCTGAATCTCTGGGCATATTCGGCGTCCACGTCGGCCATCCGGCGCAGCAGTTCTTCCTGCGACAGTCCCCTCCTGCCCGGACCGGGAACAAAAGACTCCCGGTAGGACTTCATCAGGAACCCGACCTGGGCCGCCCGAGACCGTTGCACATTCCGTTCCGATGCCATGCCGTCACGCAGTGTTCATTATTCGCTTGGATATTCCAAATGAAAGCTAATCAGCATCCCTGGTTTTCCGCTGGTTGAAAATACGACCGGCGGCTTTTTTCCGCAAGGTTTCAGGGCGACCGGGGAGCTGCCGAACGAACCGGGCCAAGCGCTCATCATGGGTGTGTCGTGGCGGCGGCTGGGGCCATCCGTCGCCGCGGGCAGGCAAGAGACGGTGAAAACAGGGGTTTGCGCCCGTCTTGCGAACGTCCATTCTATGCGTACTAATTACAGTTATCTATCGCGCATCTTTAATGTCCTGGAATCAGCCGTTTCGGAGCTCCTCATGACCACCAGCGCCGGCGCCCCCGTCGTTCCCATTGAACCCCCGTCCCTGCACGAACTCAGGGCCGCCGACCAAGGCGTGGCCCAGTCACTGGGATCTGTCCTCTCCGACAACACCCGCCGGACCTACGACGCCCAGTGGCGACTGTTCACCAGCTGGTGCGACGAGGTGAGCCTCTCTGCTCTGCCGGCCGAGCCCCTCACCGTGGCCCGCTACCTGGCCGCCCGGGCGAACGCCGCCGCCTTCATCGTCACCCTGCGCCTGGCCACCTCGGCCATCGCCAAGGCCCACGAGTGGGCGAAGCTGGAGTCCCCCTGCCGGGACCCGGGCGTGCGTGCCTCTTTAAGGGGATGGGGATGGCGCCTCGCTAAGCCCCAACGCTAGTCCGGCGCCCTCACCGCCGACGTGCTAGCCGTGATCTGCCTCACCGCAGTGCAACCTCGCAAGAGAGGTCGGGGGATGGAGACGCCCGAGCAGGCGGCGGAAAGGGGGAAGTTCGACGTGGCTCTCGTGGCGGTATTGTCCGACGCGGGGCTGAGGCGCAACGAGGCGGCGGCGCTCACCTGGGGCGACGTGCAGCGCTGGGAGGACGGCTCCGGCCGCATCACCGTCATCCGCTCCAAGACCGACGCGGAGGCCCAGGGCGCCGTGGTGGCCGTCACCCCCGCCGCTATGCAGGCCCTTTTCGCCATCCGGCCGGCGAGGGCCGGTGGCGAGGTGAGGGTGTTCGGGCTGTCGGAGTCCCAGATCGCCCGGCGGGTGAAGGCCATCGCCCGGGCCGCGGGGCTGGCCGACTGGGAATTCTTCAGCGGGCACAGCGGCCGCGTCGGCATGGCCCGGCGCATGGCCCAGAACGGCGCCCCCACCCACGAGACCAGGCGCCAGGGCCGCTGGAAGCAGGGTGGCGGCATTGTCGGCCGCCACACCCGAGGTGAAAGCGCAGGGTCGGCGCTGCGGTACCTGTAGGCGGACGGTCGATGCCTGTGTATATTGCGTATTGGTCAACGTGCCCAACGCTTGGCTATGACTACTGTGGAGAATTTGGTTCGAGTAGCGGCAGTAGCAACGCAGCCGCTGCATAATGTTGGCACTGCGGCTCTGCCAGCGTGAAGATCAGGGACACCCGAGTTGTAGTGGCCGCTGTTATCAAATTTTTGCGCGACACCTATAATGAAACATACATCGCCCCTCGAGAGTACGTCACGCTCCTGTTCATCTTGTGTTGGCCGAAATCCAAGGGCATATTTTGTGCCCCTATCAAGAGCGATGACGAAGGAACGTTATCCTTATCAGCATGGTCAAATTTCTCCACACCGCTGATTGGCAATTGGGGATGGCTAGGCGCTACCTAGACCACGACGCTCAAGCCCGCTTCAGCGGTGCACGGCTCGACGTAATTGACCAGATGGCTAGTATTACAACGACGGTTCATCTGGTGGGAGCATGGGCGAGTAAACGAAGGTCCTGGGAGGTGGAGCAGGGTGATGGATGCGGCGGCGTTGGATCGGGTGGACGGCGTCTTTCGGGATTTCCATGCTTACTTCAGTCCGCTATTTGGCCGGCGGGAGTCGCAGGAGCACGGCAGCCACTATGTGCGAGCCCTGTTGGTGCAGTCCCAGGATCGGCGCAACGCGGAGAACCGGTCGGAGTCGGTGGGCGTATCAGCGCGGTCGATGCAACGTTTTCTGACTGAGGCGCCGTGGGACGACGACGCGGTGATGGGCCGGCTGCAAGAGTATCTGGCGGCCCGGCTGGAGCATCCGTTGGCGGTGTGGGTGGCGGACGGCAGTGACTTTCCCAAGCAGGGGATGAAGTCAGTAGGGGTGGCACGGCAGTACTGTGGTCGATTGGGGAAGGTGGCGAACTGCCAGGCGGGCATGTTCCTGGCCCAGGTGAGCCCGTTGGGTCGCGCTCTGGTGGACAAGCGACTGTACCTGCCGGAGAGTTGGACTGGGGACGATGCCCGGTGCCAGGCGGCTGGGGTGCCCGAGGAGCGGCGGGAGTACCGGAGCAAGACGGAGTTGGCGTTGGAGATGGTGGAGCGGGCGTTGACCCGGGGGCATCTCGAAGCCCGCTGGGTGGCTGGGGATGACGCTTTCGGGGTGTCGCCGTCCTTCCGTGAAGGGCTGTCGGCCTTGGGGATGCGTTACGTCCTGGACGTACCGGCAAGTTTCACGGTGTGGCCGGAAGCGCCGGCGTGGACCAGTCCGCCGTATCAGGGTCGCGGGCGTCCCATCAAACCCAGGCTGCAGAGGGGGCAGCGGCAGACCATGCAGGAGCGGGCCGCTGCCGTGCCGGCAGCCGCCTGGCAGGAGATAACGGTGTCTCAGGGGAGCCAGGGTCCCCGGACTTACCTGTTCAGCGCCCAGCGGGTGCGGCCCACCGCCAGGCGCCGGCCCGGCGAGGTCCATTGGGCAGTCTATCGACGGAACCGCGATGGCAGCGAGCCCCGCTACTACCTCTCCAACGCTCCCGAGGACACGCCGTTGGAAACCCTGGCTTACGTGGGCGGCTCCCGCTGGCGCATCGAAACTGAGTTCGAGACCGAGAAGAGCGACGTGGGTCTCGACGAGTACGAGACCCGCACTTGGGCCGGCTGGCACCATCACATTGCCATGTGCCTGCTCGCTGGGGCTTTCCTGTTGACCTTACAGCAGGATTGGGGGGAAAAAGATGCCCCTGATCACCAGACCCCAGGTGTACCGTGTGGTGCGTGAACTGCTGCCACGGGAGCAATTCGGGCCGGATGAACTGCTGCAATGGCTGGCGGACGTCCAGCAGCGCAACGACCGGGCCAGGCGCTCTCACCAGAAACGGCGCGCTACCCGCCAACGACCCACCGGCATCCCTCCATAAACCGTCGTTGTAATACTAGCAGCCCGTGCGAGAAAAGCGAACGTGGGGGCGGTTGCAGGGGTAATGATGGGCGCAGTCCAGTCGGTGGGAGCCGGTGATGAGCAAGACCTATCTGCCATATGATCCCGACCAGCAGTTGCTGCTGCCGGCGGCGCTGCAGGAGTAGCTGCCAGAGGATCATCTGGCCTGCTTCATCTCTGACGTGGTGGACCAGTTGGACCTGTCGGAGATCACGGCCCGCTACGAGGGCGAAAGGCGCGCTGGCCCGCCCTACCATCCCCAGATGATGGTGAAGGTGCTGCTCTACGCTTACTGCATCGGGGTGCCTTCGTAGCGGAGGATCGCCCAAAGGCTGCACGAGGACATCGCCTTCCGGGTGCTGGCGGTGAATAACACGCCCGATTTCCGCACCATCTCGGACTTTCGCAAGGACCATCTGACGGCGCTGTCGGGGCTGTTTCTACAGATGCTATTGCTGTGCCAGCGTGAGGGACTGGTGAAGTTGGGCCACGTGGCGCTGGACGGCACCAAGGTCAGGGCGAATGCGTCGAAGCACCAGGCCATGAGCTACCAGCGGATGAAAGAGAAGGAAGAGCAGTTGCAGGGGGAGGCGGATGAGTTGCTGCGGCGGGCTCGGGAGGTGGACGAGGAGGAAGACCGCCGGTACGGGAAGGACCGGCGCGGTGACGAGTTGCCGCAGGAGTTGGCTTTTCGAGAAGGTCGGTTGGAGAAGGTCGGTTGGAGAGGATCCGGGAGGCCATGGCGGCATTGGAGGCCGAGGCCCAGGCTGCTGCTGAGGAAGCTGACGCAGCAGGCAGGGAGCATTTAGGTGTGCCCGAGGACAAGGCCCAGCGCAACTTCACTGATGCCGAGCCTCGCATCATGCCCGGGCCCGGTGGACGGAACTTCCTGCAAGCCTACAACTGCCAGGCGGAGGTGGACCACAAGCATCAGCTGATCATCGCGGCCCAGGCCACCAACCAGGCATCGGACAAGCAGCAGGCGGTTGTGATGATCGAGCAAGCCATCGCCAATCTGGGGGCAGTGCCCAAAGAGGTGTCGGGCGATGCGGGGTACTACTCGGCCCAGACGGTGGCAGATCTGCAGGCTCTGGGAGTGGACCCCTTCGTCGCGCCGGAGAAGACCCGACATGGACACCAACCTCCGCCAGCGCCCCGAGGGCGCATCCCCAGGCACCTCTCCCCCAGGGACCGGATGCGGCGCAAGTTGCAGACCAGGCGGGGGCGCCAACGCTACGCGTTACGCATGTCCACCGTGGAGCCGGTCTTCGGCCAGATCAAGCAGGGCAGAGGGTTCCGGCAGTTCCTACTGCGGGGATTGGCCAAGGTTCAGGGCGAGTGGTCGCTGATCTGCACCGGCCACAACCTGCTCAAGCTCTTTCGCAACTGTCGCGTGTCGGTCAGCCCCGCACCGCCAAGCTCGCTAACCGTGTAAACCGGCCCGACTACACGTTCCCATCAGCAGCCATCGCCAATCCTCGGACGGACTGCTAGCACCGGCAGTTGGCGCTCCACTCAGGGCCGACACAGTGACAGTTTCCCGAGAAGAAATCTGATCACGCCACAATCCCCAACTCCCTCGACCTGGCCACCAGATACTCCTGCGGGCGGTCGCCCTTCATCCGGTTGGAGTGGGCGCAGAGTAGCTGCCGGTCCTCGATGCTGTCCTGGCCGCCGGTGCCGCAGGGGATGATGTGGTCCACCTCGAAGACTCGGAACGGGCAATCGCTGCGGCGACCGTTGCCCCAATTTTCCTGCTGGCCAAGTTGGATATTTTGGTTCCGACGGCAGGACGCGGCTGAGTCAATGGGGATGCGTTCCACGAGAGGTGGGGCGCGTGACTGCCTCCCGTTCTACACGTCTATTGCGCGGGATTGAGTAGTAAGGGCGGGTTGCCCGACGCGGTCGCTTGGGATGGGTCGGCTGAGGTCCGATCAGGACGGATTGGGGCAGGACGCGAATGGCGGCGGGCTATCCTCCGGTGTCCCATGGTATGAACGCGCGAGCGGCGAAGTCCTGGCGCCGCTTTCGCGTTTGCGGCGCTGTCGCAGTTCCAAAGCATGTTATGCACATGTGATACCGCTTCACGTGCATCATGCACATTGCCTGCAAGCCTTGCATGAGATGCCGATCCGTAATGGACAACAGGATGCACAACATTTCGCATGGAAAACGCGGCATAAACAATAAATCATTGGATATATGGTCCAATACGCGCCAAATGTTTGCCCAGCGGATTCGCGATGATCCAGCCATTCCGAGCGGGACTGGTCGTCTGCCTGCCGGTGATTTTGCCGATCATGCTGCTGGGTTGCGGTCCGGCGGCGGCCACGATAAGCGAACCCGCGCCCACTCATGCCCCGCCGGCCGCAGCCATCCGGGGCGGCGATCCGGAACGGCCGGTCAAGCCCACCGAGTCGCCGTTCAGGTTGGACGAGCGGCTCGCAGAAATCCCGGCTTCGCCGCCCCGACTTGTTGTGCCCGAGGTCGAACCGTTCGCTCCACGCGGGGCGCTTTCTGAACTCGCCGCCCGGCCCGTGGGCGAACCTGCGGGTGAGCAAGCGTCCAGCGAGGAGAGCGTGTCCGACGCAGCCGGCGGCGCGGTGGGAGAACAACCCGCGCAACAGCGTCCCTACACCTGGCGCGATGGCGACCGCACGATGACCGCGCTGCTGCAACCGGATTTGACGGCGACGCAGGGTGGTGATATTGAGCCCCGGAGCGAAACCGCCGCCAAAACAACGCGGAGCGACGCGGCCGACAAGGCCGGCTCGGTCGACAAGTCCGACGCGGCCCCCTCCGCCACCATGCCGGTATTCCAGTCGCAATCGGGGACGCTGATGACGCTGCCGGGCGGAGTGCTGCTGGCCCTGGACAAATCCTGGAGCGGCGCGGAGACGGACGCGTTCTTCGACCGGAACGGAATCCGCCCGGATCGTGTGTCGGAACTGGACTACATCGCCAACGGGTTCTTCGTGGATACCCAGCCCGGCTTCCCGTCCCTGGATCTGGCGAATGCCCTGGCGACGCAGTACGGCGTGCGCGTATCCACTCCAAACTGGCGGCGCGAACTGGTGGCCGAGTAGTGCCACACAGTTTCTCGGGAAACCGTTTCCTCTCGCCGACGATGTGTCGCAGGCGCGCACTTCCCGTATGACAGGGCTAGGACTCTCTGCGGCGCGGTTGCTGGCAGCGGGGTTGGCCCTGCTGGGTCTCCTGAGCCTGCTGGTCCCGATGAATGCCCGGGCGCAGGCGACGGTGCCGGGCGCGCCGACCATCGACACGGTTACGGCCCGGGCCGGCTGGTTGCTGGTGAAATGGTCCGCCCCATCCGGCAGCGGCGGCTCGACCATCACCGCCTACGACGCGCGGTACATCGAGACTGACGCCACGGACAAAGCGGACAGTCGATGGACGGCAACACAAGACGTATGGACCACCGGCGACGGTGAACTGCGGTACGGGCTGGACAACCTCACCGACGCCACGGAGTACGACGTGCAGGTGCGAGCCGTCAACGCGGAGGGCGACGGCGCGTGGTCGGCAACGGTTAGGGGTACGCCTGAGCTATCGGAGGTAACCAGGGCGACCCTGTCCGCGTTGCGCGGAGACGACAAAGCCCTGGCGGCAACCTGGAATGCCCCGACGACGCTGGTGGATACCGACACCACCTATGACCTGCGGCACATTGCGACCGACGCCACCGACAAATCCGACGACCAATGGACGGAGGTGACGGATGCGAGCGCCGATGGCCTGCTGCTGGACGGAATCACCGGGCTGGACAACGACACCGAGTACGACGTGCAGGTGCGAGCCATGGAATTGGGCATCGAGGGGCCATGGTCGGCGACGATGAGCGCGACGCCGGTGGATCCCGGTCAGGACCGGGACCACGCCAGGGCAATCACCCTGGCAACCACGTCATCAGGCGAACTCGATCCCATGGGCAGCAACTATTTCTGGGGCAGAATAGATGACGGCGCGATTTTTGATGGTTATAGCTATTCGTCCGACTGGGACTACTTCGAAATGGTGATCACCGACGAGCAGGCTCCCGACCCAATGGAGTTCGAGATCTTCACCGAGGGCGATCTGGACACCATGGGCACGCTGTTCGATGGCGACGGCAATACCATCATCTCCGTCGGCAGCAGCGCCGAGTTGACCAACCCGGACAACTTCCTCATCCGCCGCACTCTCGAAGCGGGAACCTACTACATAAGGGTCACCGGGCAAGGCTCGGCAATCGGGGAGTATGTCCTGCGAATCAAGGCCGCGACCGAAACCACCGATCCCGTTGACCCCAACGAGCTGACGCTGGGCGGCAATGTCGGCGGATCAATTAATCCGCCCAACGAAACGGACTCCTACGATCTGGAGTTGACGGAACGCACGAACGTGATCATACGGGGCTTCGGCGCACCGGACCTGACCGCCCGGCTGTTGAACGAACGCGGGTCCGTTCTCGCTCAAAACAACGATGGCAACCTCCCGCCCAAAGCCGAGGGCTTCGTGATCCACCATACGCTTGACGCGGGCGCCTACGAACTCCAGGTCAGCAGCGATCGGGGGATAACCTCGGGCTGGTACCGGGTTTACGCCACCGATGCCGGCAACCCAGGCAGCACGGCCGGAGATGCGCAGGCGATCACACCGGATGACGCGGTCGGCGGGAACATTACCTCCACCGGCGACGCCGACTACTTCAGCATCACCGTGGACGATACGACCTACGTACAGATCTGGGCCGCACCCAACACCTCCGGCGCCGATTTCGATGCCGAGCTTCTGGACAGCAACGAAACCGCCCTTGACCCCGACTTCGACGTCGATTTCGCCGGCCATTTCAAGCGGATTATCAGTTTCGGCATCGCTCACAAACTCGATGCCGGCACTTACTACCTGAAAGTGACCGGCGACGGCAGCACCGGGAAATACACCGTCCTGGCCATTGAGGATTTCGGGTTCTCCAATCTGGTCGAAGCCTGCGAGGATGTCTCCGGGGGCGGAATCGCCGATACCTGGTACGGCTGCCAATGGCACCTGCAGGATGACGGGCTGTTTGGATCCGGCTCCACCGAGGACATCAACGTCGAGCGGGTCTGGAACGGCGGCAACCTGGGAGCAGGAATCACGGTGGCGGTGGTCGACGACGGGATGGACCACCAGCACGAGGACCTGACCAACAACGTTGACACATCGAAGAATCGCGACTTCGTCGGCCAGGGCGGCATATACCATCCATTCCGAACGCACGGGACCGCGGTTGCCGGCATCATCGCTGCTGAAAACAACAGCATCGGTGTGCGCGGCGTTGCCCCGCAGGCGACGATCTATGGCTACAACCTGCTCGCCACAGGCAACCTCAACGACGAAGTTGAGGCCATGTCCCTGCACGCGGCCACCACGGCGGTGTCCAACAACAGCTGGGGTCAGGGCGATGTCGGGACGCCGGAGTCCGCAAGCGCCCTCTGGGACGAGGCAATCGAAAACGCCGTCACATCCGGCTACGGAGGGAAGGGCGTCGTCTTCGTATGGTCGGCCGGCAACGGCGCGCGAATGGGAGACTATTCCAACCTGGACGAGCGCAACAACTTCCACGCCGTTACGGCCGTGTGCGCGGTGAGCAGTGACGGCGTGCGCACATATTACTCGGAAATGGGCGCGAACCTGTGGGTGTGCGCGCCTTCCGACGACAGCGGGACCCCGGGCATCACCACCACCACCAACAGCAACCGGTACACCAAGGGTTTCGGCGGTACCAGCGCGGCGGCGCCCATCGTATCCGGCGTGGTGGCGCTGATCCGGAAAGCCAACGATGCCCTCACCTGGCGCGACGTGAAGCTCATTCTGGCCGCCTCTGCCCGCAAGAATGACGCCTCCAACTCCGGTTGGGAGACCGGAGCAACGAAATACGGAGGCGCCGGAACATACAATTTCAACCACGAGTACGGCTTTGGCGTGGTGGACGCCCAGGCCGCGGTGAACCTTGCCAGCGGCTGGACCAACGTACCGTCCCTTCGAAAAATCGTGGCCGAGTCGCACGACATTGACCTGACCATCCCTGACGCGACCGCCACAGATCCGGGAACCACGGTGTCCAGCGAGTTGACCATGGACGGTAACGTTGAATTCATCGAGTACGTCCATGTTAACGCGGAGATCCGTCACCATTCGTTTCGGGACCTGGACGTGGAACTCGAATCTCCGACCGGCAGGGTATCCAAGTTGTCGCCCTACTTCGATCAATCAGAGTTCGGCGAGGAGATCCCGTTTGCCGTAGTGGGCCACCGTTTGCGGCTTGGTTCGGCCAGGCACCTCGGGGAGTCCCCGGCAGGGAAGTGGACGCTGCGCGTGACCGACCACATATCGGGAGTTGCGGGCTCGTTGGAATCCTGGAATATCGAGGTGTTCGGCCACGGCACGAAGCCGGCGGCGCCGGGTATCGACGAGGCGCAACCGGCCTCGGGCGGATTCACGGTGGCCTGGGCAACGCCGCCCGACCCCGGCAAATCTCCAATAACACAATACCAGGTGCAATACATACGCAACGACGCTGCCGACAAATCCGACGGTGAATGGACATCCGTCACAACCGGGTCGAGCGCGCGCCAGTACACGACCAGCGGGCTGGACGGCGAGATTGAGTATGACGTACGAGTGCGGGCCGTAAGCGCGGAAGGCGGCGGCGAGTGGTCGGAAACGGTGCAGGTGACCACGGCCTCACCGGACGCGCCGACCATCACATCGGTCACCTCGCTCGGGGAGCAGACGCTGGTCGTGACATGGACGGCGCCAACCAATCCCAGCCTGGGGACCGTCACGTCCTACGATCTCCGGCACAAATTCACCACCTTCGGCGACTGGACCGAGGTCGATTCCATCTGGACGTCCACGTCTGGAGGCCCGCTGGAACATACCCTCATTCCGACCGTGTACCTGGGGAGTGGGCGGTCGCACGACGTTCAATTGCGAGCGGTGGTTGGTTCCACCGAACACCCCTGGTCAGCCTCGCACGCGGTGATCACCGTACCGGCCCCCCCTGTCATCACCAGCATTTCCACCGACCCCAGCGGCGGCAAGATGACCGTCCAGTGGGCCACCGCGATAAGCGCTCGCCAGCATCCGGTCACTTCGCACGACCTGCGTTATATTGAGAGCAGCGAAGACGAGACCGTTGACGCAAACTGGACGGTTGAAATCGATGTACCGTCCAACCGGCAGGGATACACCATAGTCGGCCTGACCAACTGGGTACAGTACGACGTGCAGGTGCGGGGCTGGAACGCCGGCGGCCCCGGGCCGTGGTCCGAAACCGAAACTGGAACCCCGTCCAACACCAGCGCGCGCGTGACGCTGCAGTGGGACGAAACCTCGGTGGACGTGAACGAAGACGGTGGGCACGTCACCCTCACAGCCGTCGCGACCACTGATCGTGATGAAGCGTTGCCGTCTGATTTCTCATTCGACGCGACCGTGACCACCGACGACGACACCGCCACCGATCCCGCCGACTATATACCGCCCACCGGCGCGACGTTGACGTTCGAGCAAAGCGACTTCGAACGGGTGCTGATCGGCAGCAGTTATCGGTATCGGGCCACCAAGGACTTCAACATAACCATCGTCAGCGATGCGGTTGACGAAACCGACGAGAAGTTCACCGCGACGCTGGATTATTCCGAAACCGGCGCAACGAACCTGCTGGGCGGAAACTCCGTCGCGACGGTGACGATCAAGGACGACGAGCAGGTGCCCGTCACGCTGGGCTGGAATCCCGCAACGGTGTCCGTCAACGAGGGTTCGAGCGCCGTGAGGCTGAACGTCACGGCCACCACCACCAGCGACAAGCGTCCCGAGGCCGGCTTCTCCTTCGACGCAACGGTCGCCACCTCCCCTGTCACCGCAGACGCCACGGACGACTACACTCACGTGTCCAGCACGCTCACGTTCAGTCAGGCCGATTTCCGGTCCGCGACCGTTGACGGCAACCGGCGTTACCGCGCCACCAATTCGATGTCGGTGCCCATCGTGAACGACACCGACGACGAGCGGGATGAGACGTTCACGGTGACGGTGGACTATGTGGACCCCGACCCGCTGCACCTGCAGGGCGGCTCCGCTGCGGCCACGGTGACCATCGTGGACAACGACCTGCCCGCGGTATCCATCGCGGCCATCGGCGCCAGCGCTGCGGAAGATGGCACCCTGCAGTTCCGGCTCACGCGGGAGGGCGTCCCGGACGATGCCCTGACGGTCAACGTGCGCGTGTCTGAGACCATGCGGATGCTGGCGTCCGGACAACCCACCACTGCGACGTTCAGCGCCGGCGCGAGTACGACCACGCTGGTCGTGGCGCTGGACGATGACACCGAGGACGAGGACAACAGCGTAGTTACGGCCATGGTGAGGTCAGGGTCGGGGTACGTCGTCGGTACGGATTCCTCCGCCACCGCTACGGCGGTTGACGACGATCACGTCCCGGTGACGCTCAGTTGGGACCCCGACGCCGTCACCGTGGCTGATGGGGCGGGCACGGTGACGCTGCGCGGCGTGGTCACCACCACCAAGGACAAGCAGCCGGAGAGCGGCTTCTCTTTCCTGGCGGAGGTGACGTTCGCCGACGGCACCGCGGATTCTGGCGACTACTCGGCTCAAACCCAACGACAAACCTTCAGACAGTCCGATTTCATCCGCCGCGGGCAAACCTACCGGGCGACCGAGGAATTCACTGTCAACATCGCCACGGGCGACGGCAGCGAGGACGACGAGACGTTCACGGCGACCCTGGCCTACGTCGGCTCGGATCCGTTGCCGTCGCATCTGCAGGGCGGCAGCGCCACCGTAACCGTCACCATCGCCGTTGTTGACGACAACGTGGCTCCCGTTTTTGACGACGGTACGAGTACCACGCGGTCGATTCACGAAAACTCCGGCCCGGGAACGGCAGTGGGTGCGCCGGTGGCCGCCACCGACCTGAACGACGACCCGCTGACCTATTCCATTGATTCCCAGCAGGGCGGCCCCTACACCGTTGACGACACGACGGGCCAACTCCGACTGGGCGCCGGCGCCGCCCTCGACTACGAGCGCAGAACGACGCAGCGGGTGAACCTACGGGTGGAGGACCCGGATGGGCTATCCGACACCATTCCGGTTCAGATCGATATTGCCAACGTCAACGAGCCTCCCGTGATCAGCGGGAACGCGACCCCCGAGTGGCAGGAGAATCGCACGGGCAACGTCGCCCGCTACACCGCCTCTGACCCCGAACGGGACTCGGTCGAATGGACAGTGACAGGTACGGACGCCGGCTTTTTCTCCATAAACAGCCAGGGCTACCTGACCTTCAATGACCCACCCGATTTCGAGGCCAGCCGCGGCAGCACGTACGAACTGACGGTGGTTGCCACCGACGCCAACGGTAATCGCGCAGAACTGGATATCACTCTAACCGTCACCAACGTGAACGAGCCGCCGACGGTGGAGGGGAGAACCGAACTCGCCCTCAGCGAGAACGACGACACGTTTGACGAGACCTACCTTGCCACCGATCCCGAGGGCAGCAGCACCGCGTTCACCTGGAGCGTGTCGGGAACGGATTATGGAGATTTCAACATCGACCAGAACACCGGCGTGCTGACCTTCCGCAACACCCCCGATTACGAGCGACCCGCCGACTACAACGGCAACAACGAGTACCTGGTGCAGGTCCGGGCATCCGACGGGCAGTACACCGGCACGCTGGACGTGACGATCACGGTGACCGACGTGAACGAACCGCCGGAGTTCAACTCCAGCAGCCTGGGCAAAACATCGTTCAGCTATGCGGAGAACGGAACGGCCGCGCTGTACACCTACCGGGCCACCGACCCCGAGCAGGCAGCCATCACCTGGTCGGTCTCCGGTACCGATGACGACGACTTCGCCATAAGCCAGACGGGCGTGCTGACCTTCGCTGAAATACCCGACTTCGAGATGCCGGACGACGCCGACGAGGACAACGAATACCTGGTGACGGTGGAGGCCCGGGACACAGCATTCAACTATGCCAGGCTCGACGTCACCGTCACCGTAACCAATTCTACGGGCGCGGAGGAGCCCACCATCACCACCACCAGCAACCCGGCGCCCTACCGGGAAAACGGGACCGGCGCGGTGTACACCTTCCGAGCACGAGACCCACAGGGCCGCGCCGTAGCATGGTCGCTAACCGGCGCCGACAGCCACGCCTTCGAGATCAGCTCCAGCGGCGTGCTCACCTTCGTCAGCCCGCCCGACTTCGAGAGCCCCGCCGACTTCAACCGGGACAACGTGTACCAGATCACGGTGGTGGTGACCGACGACCAGGGCCTCACCGACAGCGTGGCCGTTACGGTCACCGTAACCAACGACGCCGAAGGGGTCGAGCCCACCATCAGTAGCCGGAGCCCGCCGTCCACCTACCCCGAGAACCGGACCTCGACGGTCTACACCTTCAGCGCCTCCGACCCTCAGCACCAGACCCTGACCTGGACGCTGGAGGGCGACGACCGGGGCGATTTCACCCTCACCCGGGACAGCAGCGGCCGGGGCGTGTTGGCATTTGTCTCGCCGCCCAACTTCGAGGCTCCCGTAGACTCTGATGGGCAGAACGACTACAACCTGACGGTGATCGCCACCGATCCTGACTTCCACGCCGACCGGCTCTCGTTCACCATCACCGTGACCGACGTGAACGAGGGGCCGGAGGTGACCGGCGGCGGCGACACCTTTACCACCCAGGAGAACCGGAACTGGCCGGGGGCCACCTTCACCGCCTCTGACCCGGAGGGCGGCAACGTCACCCACTGGAACCTGGGCGGTAGCGACAGCGGCGATTTCACCATCACCCATGACACCGTTTCGAGCGAGGCCAGGGTCGCTTTCCGCAACACTCCCGACCACGAACGGCCCGACGACGCAGACCGCGACAACGTGTACCAGGTGGAGATCCAGCCCTACGACGGCCGGTACTACGGCTCGCATCACGTCGAGATAACCGTCGGGGATGTCGCCGAGATCACGGGCCCGTCCGCCCTCAACCGGGATGAGAACTTCGTCGGGACGCTGGCGACCTATGCGGCCACCGGTGGCGGCGACCTGGCCGTGGACCCCACGTGGCGGCTCACCGGCGCCGACGCCGGGGATTTCACCATCAGCGCAGAGGGCGTGGTGTCGTTCCGGAACACTCCCGATCACGAGCGGCCGGCGGACTCGAACCGCGACAACGAGTACCTTTTCGCGGTGCAGGTCACCGACGGCCGGTACTACGATTCCCATGACGTGGCGGTCACGGTTACGCCGGTGAACGAACCGCCGACGATCACGACCACCAGCAGTTCGGCCACGGCGCTGCGCCAGAACGAGAACGCGACCTCCCGGCTCTACACCTACCGGGCCACGGACCCGGAGGGGGGTGCGACCATCACCTGGTCGGTGGGCGGCGTGGATGGACGGTTCTTCACCATCAACGAACGCGGTGAGTTCTCGTTCCGAGAGGACAGCGCGCCGGACTTTGAGATTCCCGGTGATTCGGGAGGCGACAACGTCTACAACGTGGAGATCCAGGTGCGCGACGACGGCTTGAACACTGCGTCGCTGCCAGTCTCGGTGACGGTTCGAGAGGTGAATGAAGGGCCGGAGGTAACCAGCGGACGGTCGTCCTTCACCGTCCTGGAAAACCAGGACCTGCCGGGCGCGCTCTACTCCGGTTTCGACCCAGAGGGGGGAACGGTGACGCGGTGGACGGTGGGCGGGACGGACGCCGGGGATTTCACCATCACTGCCGATGGCAGCGGTCGGGGCGTGCTCACCTTCCTCAATCTGCCTGACTACGAGCGTCCGGCGGACGCCAACCGGGACAACGTCTACCAGCTGCAGGTGCGACCCTACGACGGGAGATACTACGGGTCCTTTGACGTCACGGTCACGGTCACGCCGGTAAACGAACCGCCCACCATCACCACCACCAGCGCCTCGGCCACGACGATGACCCATCCGGAGAACCGCACCTCTCGACTGTACACCTACCGGGCCACCGATCCGGAGGGGGCACCTATCGCCTGGACGCTGGGAGGTGTGGACGCGCGCTTCTTCACCATCGACGAGCGGGGCCAACTCTACTTCAGCACGTCGAACCCGCCGGACTTTGAAGCGCGGACCGTGTCGGGGCAGGCTCACGTCTACAACGCAACGGTACAGGCCGGCGACGGCGTCCATACTGCATCCCTGCCGATTGCCGTAACCGTGACCGATGTGAACGAGGGGCCGGTGGTTTCTGGCACGGCCAGCTTTACAATCCGCGAAAACCAGATCCTGTCGGGCGCGGTGTACTCCGCCCGGGACCCGGAGGGTGAGTACGTTACCCGCTGGAGCGTGGGCGGCCGGGACTCCGGCGATTTCTTCATCACCCAGGGCGGAACGCTGTACTTCCGAACTCCGCCGGACTTCGAGCGGCCGGCCGACTCCAACCGGGACAACGTCTACGAGGTAATCATCCAGCCCTACGACGGGCGCAACACCGGCTCTTACGCCGTCACCATCACCGTTACCGACGTGAACGAGCCGCCGGAATTCAGGTCGGGCAGCCGGACCTCCTTCACCCAGTCCGAGAACCGCAACACCCGCCTCTACACCTACAGCGCGACCGACCCGGAGCGAGGCGCGGTAACGTGGTCGGTGGGCGGAACCGACGGCGGCCACTTCGCCATCGACGAGCGCGGGCAGTTCTCCTTCCGGGAGGAGAGTCCGCCGGACTTCGACGCTCCCGGGGATTTTGGCAGCAACAACATCTACAACGTGAACATCGAGGCCACCGACCCCGAGGCCAACACCGCCCGCCTGCCGGTGATCGTCATCGTTACCGAGGTCAACGAGGGGCCGGTGATCACTCGCCAGGGCGACCTGTTCGGCAGTCCGGCCGGCACCGTCTCGGAGAACCACCCCACGACACAGGCGCTGGCCCGGTACACGGCTCGCGACCCGGAGCGGCCCACGGTGAGCATCACCCAGTGGAGCACGTCCGGCCCGGACGCCGGCGACTTCGTCATGAACGCCCTGGGCGAGCTGAGATTCAAGCTCTCGCCCGACTACGAGCGGCCCGCCGACTCCAACCGCGACAACGTGTACCAGGTGACAATCCGGGCGTCGGACGGCCGCAACACGGGCACGCTGGAGGAAGTGCAGGTGATCACGGTCACCGACGTCAACGAGCCGCCCGTCATCACCACCACCGGCCGCACCGCGTTCGCGCAGACCGAGAACCGCAACACCGCCCTCTACACTTTCCGCGCCACCGATCCGGAGCGCGGCGCCATCACCTGGAATCCGGCCGGCATCGATGGCCACGCGTTCACCATCGACGAGCAGGGCCGGCTCTCGTTCACCAACCCGCCGGATTTCGAAAGCCCAACCGACGCCGGCCGGGACAACGTGTACAACGTGACCATTCAGGCGCGGGACGAGGCATTCAGAACGGCAACCCTGGACGTCACGGTAACGGTCACCAACCACAACGAGGGAGTCCAGCCCACCATCAGCACGCGCCGTCCGCCCGCAACCTACCAAGAAAACCGCACCATCACGGTCTACACCTTCCGCGCCTCCGACCCGCAGCGGGGAGCGATCACGTGGTCGCTGACCGGCACTGACGCGGGCGATTTCGCCATCAGCGAGGGCGGCGCGCTGGCCTTCAACAGCCCGCCCGACTTCGAGAATCCCGCCGACGCCGATCGGGACAACACCTACGAACTCACGGTGGTGGCAACCGACGAGGAGAGCTACACCGACCGCGTGTCCTTCACGATCACGGTCACCAACCACAACGAGGGCGTGGAGCCCACCATCAGCACCCGCCGCCCGCCCACAACCTACCCGGAAAACCGCACCACCACGGTCTACACATTCAGCGCGTCCGACCCCCAGCGGCAGGCCATCGCCTGGTCGCTCGACGGCACGGACCGCGGCGCGTTCACCATCACCACCGACAGCAGCGGCCGGGGCGTTCTGGCCTTTGCCACGCCGCCGGACTTTGAAAACCCCTCGGACCTGGACCGGCAGAACGACTACGAGTTGGCCGTGATCGCCGCCGACACCGACGGCAACCCGGACCGGGTGGACTTCACCATCACTGTAACCGACGTCAACGAGGTTCCCACCATCACGGTGGCGGGCACGGTTACCACCACCGTGCCCGAGAACTACGCCGACACCGCGGTGCTGGCCAGGTACACTGCCCGTGACCCCGAGAACCCCGGCGCGGCGATCTACCAGTGGAGTACCACTGGCCGGGACGCCGGCGATTTCGTGACCAACGCCCTGGGCGAGCTGCGGTTCCGCGTCTCGCCCGACTACGAGCGCCCCGCCGATGCCGACCGCGACAACGTGTACGAGGTCATCGTGCAAGCGTCCGACGGTCGTTCCTACGGCATGCTGGCCAACACCCTGCTCGTCACCGTGACCAACGTGAACGAGCCCCCCGTCATCACCACCAGGCGCCGCACCGAGTTCACCGTACGCGAGAACTCCACCGCCGTCGTCTACACCTACCATGCCACCGACCATGACCAGGACGACCGGATCCACTGGTCGGTGGAGGGCGCGGACGGCGGCGACTTCGCCATCTACAAGGGCATACTCACCTTCCGCCGCCTGCCCGACCTGGAACAGCCGGTGGATGACGACGAGGACAACGTCTACGAAATCACGGTGGTGGCCGCCGATGGCGGAGGCCTGCGCGACACCATCAACGCCACCATCACCGTAACCGATCAGTCCGAGGGGCCGGTCATTGCCGGCCAGACCTCCTTCACCTTCGCCGAGAACTACGACATCACCCAGGCCCTGGGGACCTACACCGCCACCGACGCCAAGGACGGGCGCCGCGTCTATCCCCAGTGGTCGCTCTCCGGCCGGGACGGCGGCGATTTCGTCATAGGCCGCTACAGCGGCGTGCTGTCCTTCCGCAACACGCCGGACTATGACCGGCCCGCCGACTCCAACCGGGACAACGTCTACGAGGTGACGATCCGGGGCCACGACAGCCGTGCCTACGGATACCTGAACGTGGTCGTCACCGTCACCAACATCAACGAGGGCGCGCCGGTGGTCACCGGCAGCACGGCCCGCACCGTCCGGGAGAACACCACCTCCACCATCTACACCTACCGGGCCGCCGACCCCGACCTGAACGACACCATCGCCTGGTCCACCGGCGGGGACGACGGACGACACTTCGTGATCACTGAGGACAGGTACGGCCGCGGGCTGCTGGCCTTCGCCGGCCCGCCCGACTTCGAAAACCCGGCCGACTCGGATCAGGACAACGTCTACAACCTGGAGGTGGTCGCCACCGACGGCGCGGGCCTTCGGGGCACGCTGGCCGTCGCCGTGACCGTCACCGCGCTGAACGAGGGGCCGGTGGTGTCGGGCGCCGCCGCCTTCACCATCAACGAGAACCAGGCGCTGACCGACAATCAAGGTGGGTACAGCACGACCTACACCGCCCGGGACCCCGAGGCCATCGGCGGAGTCACCACCACCATCACCTGGAGCGTCTCCGGACGCGACAGCGGCGATTTCAACATTGACCTGGTGACGGGTACCCTCACCTTCCGCTACCCGCCCAACTATGAGCGGCCGGCCGACTACGACCGGGACAACATCTACGAACTCACCGTCCGAGCCTACGACGGCCGGAACTACGGCACCTTCGAGGTCGCCGTGACCGTGCTGCCGGTCAACGAGGGGCCGGAGATCACCGGCCGGGACAGCCTGAGTTTCCGGGAGAATACGCCGGCCACCACAACCCTCTACACCTACCGCGCCACCGACCCCGAGGGCAACGCATTCACCTGGAACCTGGGCGGCCCGGACGCCAATGACTTTGTGATCATCGCCGACAGCAGCGGCCGGGGCGTCTTCACCTTCGCCGCGCCGCCCAACTTCGACGTCCCCGCCGGATCGGGAACCCACGGCAACGAGTACCTGGTGACGGTCCAGGCCCGGGACGACCAGGGCAACGTCGGCGAACTGCCGGTCGTCGTAACCGTAACCGACCAGAACGAGGGCGCGGTGGTGGCGGGACAGCAGGTCATCTCGGTAACGGAAAACCGGGACCCGACCCTCATCCTCGCCACCTACTCGGCCACTGATCCGGAGAACCAGCCCATCGCCCACTGGTCCCTCTCCGGCAGCGACAGCGGCGATTTCCTGATCAACTCGGACGGCGAGCTAACCTTCCTAAGCACGCCCGACTACGACCGACCCGCCGACTCCAACCGCGACAACGAGTACCGCATCACCGTGCGCGCCTACGACGGGCGCACCTACGGTAACCTGGACGTGGTCATCACCGTCAACAACGTGAACGAGCACGATCCGGCCATCCGCAGCGGCAGCGCCACCACCTTCAACTACCGGGAGGAGACAACGTCCGTCCTATACACCTACAGCGCCACCGACCAGGACAGGGACGACGTCATCACCTGGAGCACTGGCGGTACGGACGGCCATCTCTTTGAGTTCAACGAACGCAACGGCCTGGTGTTCCGGGAGCCGCCGGACTACGAGAATCCTGGCGACTCCGGAGGCGACAACGTTTACGACCTCGCCGTGGTGGCCACGGACGGCGGCCGCCGCTCCACCAGCCTGGACGTCACCGTAACCGTAACCCCGGTGGACGAGGGACCCGAGATCTTCGGCACGACCAACTACACCGTGATCGAGGGCCAGGAACTCACCGGCGCATTCTTTACCGCCACCGACCCCGAGGACCCGACCATCGTGGTGTCCAACTGGCGCACCTCGGGAACCGACCGCGGCGATTTCACCATCACCCAGGACGGGGTCCTCTCCTTCAGCAGCACGCCCGACTACGACCGCCCAGATGACTCCAACCGGGACAACGTGTACCAGGTGACGGTGCAGGTCTCGGACGGCCGCTACTACGGCTCGCTGGAGGTCACCGTCACCGTCACCGACCAGAACGAGTCCAGCCCGGTGGTGTCGGGGAGCCGGACCCTGAGCTTCCGCGAGAACACCTCCTCCATCCTCTACACCTACCGGGCCACCGACGATGACCGGAACACGGTGTTCAACTGGTCGGTCCGGGGCACCGACGGCGACGATTTCGACATCAACTCCGACGGCCAGCTCACCTTCCGCAACCCGCCGAACCACGAGCGGCCCGCCGACTCCAACTTGGACAACATCTATGAGATCACCGTCGTGGCCTCCGACGGGTCCAACGAGGGTGTCCTGGCCGTGACCATCACCGTAACCGAGGTCAACGAGGGGCCGGAAATTTCGGGGGCTCCGACCCTGACCTTCGACGAGAACACGGCCACTGACCTGATCCTGGCGACCTACTCAGCCACCGACCCCGAAAACACCGCCGCCAACATCACCCTCTGGGGCACGTCGGGCCGGGACGCCGGGGACTTCACCATCAACTCCGACGGCCAACTCACCTTCCTCTACCCGCCGGACCACGAGCGGCCCGCCGACTACAACCGCGACAACGTCTACGAGGTGTCCGTCCGCGCCTCCGACGGCCGTGTTTACGCCTATTACGAGGTGGTCGTTACGGTGACGCCGGTGGACGAGGCGCCCGAGTTCCGCACGGGCAGCCGCGACTCCTTCACCTACCGGGAGAACGGTACATACAACCTCTACACCTACCAGGCCACCGACCCCGAGGGCGCCGAGGTCGCGTGGTCAGTCGGCGGCCTCGATGCCAGCTACTTTGCCATCAGCGACACCGGCGTCCTCTCATTCGCTGAACCGCCCAACTTTGAGAACCCGAACCGCGTCGACGGAGACGGCTACGACAACGAGTACGAGGTGACGGTGCAGGCCACGGACGACAACTTCAACACCGCCCGCCTGGGGATCACGGTTACCGTGACCGACGTGAACGAGGGGCCGGATATCACTGGCTGCACCGACACCGTATTCGACACGGTGCTGGACATCGACTTTGATGACTGCGACGAAATAACCGTTTCTGAGAACCACGACGAGCCACTGTACACCTATTCCGCCCGGGACCCCGAGATTCCCGACCTGGAAATCACCCGCTGGTCGCTGTCCGGCTACGACAGCGGCGACTTCACCATCACCGAAAAAGGCGAACTCAGCTTCCGCTACCCGCCCGACTCCGAGCGGCCCGCCGACTACGGCCGGGACAGCATCTACGAGGTGACCGTGCGCGCATCCGACGGACGGTACTACGGCTCGTTCGACGTGGTCGTGACCGTGGAGGCAGTGGACGAGGCGCCGGAGTTCCACAGCAGCAGCCAGGACACCTTCACCTACAAGGAGAACGGCATCGCGGCCCTCCACACCTACCGGGCCACCGACCCGGAGGGCAGCGACGTCTCCTGGGGACTGTCCGGTACGGACGCCAACGCTTTCGAGATCAGCGAGGACGGCGAACTGACCTTCGCCACCGTGCCGGACTACGAGCAGCCGGCGGATTCAGGCCGCGACAACATCTACGAGGTGATCGTGGAGGCCACGGACGACACCAACAACACCCGTCAGCTCGAGGTGACGGTGACGGTCACCAACCTGACGGACTGACCGGCGCCATCCGGTGTGGGCGGTTGAAAGACGGAACCGGACGTCGCCTTGGGCTCCGGTAAGAACGCAGTGGCCGTGGCCCAACTCTACCAAACCGAGCGCCGAAACCGGTCGGGGGAGTACACCGACGCGGAACTTCCTGGTGCCGCGCTCCACGCAGACGGAGCGGGTGGCGGGCCGGCCGTTCTTCATCGTGACGGCCTCGATGTCGCGGGAAGCGGTCTTGGCCTTGCACTTCACGCAATAGATCTCGACGGCTCCGCCGTTGGCCTCCCGCCGCACGAGAACATCATCTCGCTGCTGCAACGGTCCAGGGGCGTAGGAAGTTTCCGTGTTGGAATCCTTTCTCTTCACTGGACTTTGCGCATTTCTAGACAAGTAAAAGGATAGGGTAAGCTGGCCTAACCCCACTTTCCAGGGAAAGGCCCGACCATGCTCACCCTGACCGATGTCATTGTACCGATACTCGCGCCCTTCGCCATGTTGTCCACCAACCCGACTTGGCAGAAGGCCCAACTCCTGCTGGTGGGCGCGATCTTGTCCACGGGTCAGGGCACCGTGGCGGCAGCGCTCCGGGTCATGGGACGCAGCGACCAGGACGACTAGGCCCGCTACCATGAGGTGCTCAAACCAGCGGTGTGGTCGCCCCGTGGGGCGGCCCGTATCCTGCTGATGCTCCTACTTCAGCACCTGGATCGCGGCGACGGCCCTTTGGTCTTCGGCATTGACGAAACCCTGGAGCGGGGGCGTGGCGCCGAGATCAGCGCCCGAGGCATCTACCGGGACGCGGTGCGCTCCAGTCGCCATCAACTGGTCAAGGCCAGTGGTCTGCGCTGGATCTCCCTGATGTGGTTGTGCGGTGTCCCCTGGGCCGGAGGGTATTGGGCCCTGCCTGTGCTCACCGTGCTGGCGCCCTCCTCTCGCTACCACCAGCGGCAGGGCCGTCGGCACAAGAAGATCACCGACTGGGCGCGGCAGATGGTCATGCTGCTGAGTCGCTGGCTGCCCCATCGCCCGCTGGTGCTGGTGGAGGACAATGGCTACGCCGTCCTCGACCTCCTCCATTGCTGCCAGTCCCTGCGCGAACTGGACACTCTCATTGCCAGATTGCGCCTGGACGCTGCCCTGTACGAGCCAGCGCCACCACGGCAGCCGGGTCAGAATAGCCGGCCGCCGCTGAAAGGCGCGCGGCGACCATCCCCGAAAACTATCCTTGACCAGAGCGACCTGACGTGGACCGTCGCCGCGGTTTCCTGGTATGACGGCACTACCCGTACCGTGGAACTCACCTCCCAAACCGCCGTCTGGCACCGCTCGGGCAAGCCAGCCGTCACCATCCGTTGGGTGCTCATCCGAGATCCCCAAAGTGCCTTCGATCCCCAGGTCCTGCTCTGCACCGACCCAGCGGCGGACCCTACCCAGATACTGGAGTGGTTTGTCCTGCGCTGGCAATTGGAGGTTACCTTTCAGGAAGCCCGTGCCCACCCGGGCTTGGAAACCCAGCGTCAGTGGTCCGACCTGGCCATCGCCCGTACCACGCCCATCCTGCTGGGCCTCTTCTCCTGGACCATCCTGGCCGCCCACGCTTTGCAGAAAAATCATCCCATCGCCCAACGTACCGCGGCCTGGTAAGGCAAACCATCGCCGACCTTCGTGGATGCCATCGCCCTGGTGCGTCGACATCTGTGGCTGGCTTCGGAGGGTTTCGAACTGTCAGCCGGCAACCCTGATGTACGAGAACTCCCCGCCACTCTGTACCACCGAATGGTGGATTCCCTCGCTTACGCCGCTTGAATTACGTAAAGCCCAGGCAAGGTGAAACGGTTGAACAGGGTGCGACGTATTTTCTCTGTCGCGATGGCAGTTACAGCCATGCGCCGTCTCCAGATAATCGTTATCGCTGGAAGCCGGGGCGCTGATGCGTCCCGTGATTTCGGTTGTGCACCCTGAGTCCATTCCGACGTATGCGTCGGGACGGGGATTGGCGAGGGGTTTGAGCGCCACATCCGGCGCCATGTCGCCGCTCGCCGTTGATTTGAGCGAGGTGGGTTTGCAGGTCCGGCGGCCGGGCAGATCGAGCCGGGTGTCATCCACCGCGATCAGACCCGCCCATTGGCTATGCGGGCGGCTATTGGCGTGGGTGGTGGCCTAGAACGTGGACGTGGGGAGAAGGCGGCAGGCGAACATATCGGTTGCGTTCCATGTATCTGCTTCCATGCATTGGCATTCGAATCGGTGTATTCACGGTTCGGGATTGGCGCTTGTGCCGGCTATGGCTACCAACGCTGGTGAGCAGGGTGTGACAGGTCAATCGCCATACGGAAAAATCGTGAAATTTTTGTGAAATGACCGGTTCGCGGTGTGCAGATACGTCCTTGTGGAGACGGTCGCCGTGGAGGCAGCGAAGGCGGTGACACCGGTCCCGCCGAGTTGGGCCCGTTCCCGGGGCACTGGGGCTGCCGCAGGAGGTCGCCGACAGCCGGTAGAGGGCACGACACGTCCGTAAACGTGAATCCGTCTGCTGATCGTTTCAGGGCACGGTGGCGAGGGTGCCGTCGATTTGGTGGGCTGCCATCGGTCCCCGTTTTCGGTTGGCCAGGTCTGCGATCAAACCGTCCTGCCGGCCGACGATGGAACCTCCACCGTTTGCGCCCCAGGCGAGTTTTCCATCCTGGGCGAGGGCGTTGGTGGGAATTTCGATGCCATCGGTGTCGTTTTCAAGGGGAGTTACGACGTGTTCAAAGGAAAGGATCGATGTGCCGCTGCCGCCGGTGTACCGCGCGTGGCCCGGCCAAGATCCATGGAGCGCGTCCACGTTGAGCCTCAATTGCACGGCGCCGGTGACGTCGACCGGCCGGTCGAATCTTGCTTCAAACGTGATGGTTTCACCCTGCGCGTACACGCGGGAGTGTTGAGGTGAGGATGTGACGGCGATGTTCCGGAGGCGGGCCCGAGTCGCATTACCCTTGACCCTGTGGTCCGACTGGGTTCCGACCCTGGGATGGGTCAAATCAGCGTTCCGCGACGGGTCGGCCACGCTGCGAATGGCATTCTCGGTATTGTGGGCCAGGGTCTTGGCGCCATTGCCGATCCAGATGCCGTTGGGGTCGTCGTCCTGGGGACGGACCAATGTCCCGAATAGGACCGTGTTTCCCCGAGTGCGGACGGGCGACAGGTCCCGGAACCCCGAGTTCAACTTGATGCGAAATGACGAATCGCGGTCGGCACGGACCGGCTCGCTGAATTCGACCGCGACCACGATGAGTTCGTTCCCGCCGTAGGTATCGTCGCCGGGCGTCCGGATGTCCCATCCGCCGGCTTCGGACCGCTTCACGTCGTACATCCGGATGCCGTTGGAGACAATGTAGGGAATACCGGCGCTGTGGCCCTTGACTTCGATACGGGCCGACATCAAGTGGGTGGAGGAGTTACCATCCGCGTCCTCCATGTACAGGTTGTTGGCAATGGACCACCCGTCCGATTTACCGTTGTCCTCGGCGTCGCTGTCGGTCAGCTTAATTTCGATCTCTTCCCCGCTGCCATTGCAGTTCTGGTCGTTGTTGTCGCCGGCGTTGCACCGGAACACAATCATGTAGCGGGTGTTGGGCTTCAGGATGGTCGTATGTGTTGGACTCCAAAGATTGGTCTTGCGTGCCTGAACATCACCCACCAAATCCACGATTTTCGCGCCCGGTTTGCTATCACTGGTAACCTCGTGTAGAGAAACCTTCAGGTTGAATTTGTGCGTGCGGCTGGTGTTGTCGAATCTGCTGGTTATCTCAGTCAGTTCGTAACGGGCGCGATCGCAACCGGTCCGGAAAATCTGCCCGATCACGGGCACGCTTTCCTTCAACTCTCTGTTGCCATTACGATTTTGGGCCTGATTGCTGACCATGGTGACTTCCGCGTCGCCGGTCGGGACGCACGCTGGCGCGGCGACGACAGGGGTAGTGGCCGCTCGGGTTGACCACGGGCCAGAGCCAGATTGGTTGACCGCGCGGACCTGTACAACGTAGCGGACGTTGTTGGAGAGGCCGTCAACAGGTCGGGTCAGATCGCCATCTCCGGGCTGCCACGCATTTTCGAGAAGGCGCCAGTTGGCGTCCAGCGAAGCATCCTCGGAAGCCTGGATGTAGCGCACGTCATACCAGGTGGAATCGGGGCGGTGGTTGGCGACGGGAGCCCTCCAATTGACGTTCAGCGCCGAGTCACCTGGGATCACGGACTCAATGGCGACGGGTCCCGGGACTGACTGATGACCGTACACCTTGATTGACCATGATTCCAGGGTGCCACTATAACTGCGCATACCATCGGATACCCGCAAAACCCACCAGCCATTGGGGTTCTCTCCCAAATGTCTCGCAGATCCCAGACGCATGGAAGTTTCAAGTCTTATGGGGTAGCTGGTATCAAACGGCTCGAGCAAATTCGATACGGTTCCGGATGGCGACACCAGGTCGATGCGCAGATCCCGGAATGATCGATGCCGGAGCGATACGTTCACCTCGACGAACTCGGTGAAGGTGACGTCGGTGCCGAGTTGCACGGCGCTTTGGACCGGCTGCTCTTCGGACCAGAAATCGGGAATTTCGATATCATGATCATCCGCATCGGCCGCAATCTCCAGCAGAGGCGGGGCGGATACCCAATTGTCAGCCAGATTGAACGCAGCGCCGGCATCGACAACTCCGAAACCGTACTCGTGGTTGAAGGCATATCGCTCTTGGGATGAACCGGCCAGATAGCGTGGGGCCCCGTCCAACCAACCGGGATGGTCGGGGTCGTTTTTGCGGGCTGACGCAGCCAGAATCAACTTCAGGTCGCGCCAGCTCAGTTGGGAATTGGCTTGCCGGAGCAGTGCCGCCACCCCCGACACCATTGGCGTAGCCGCGCTGGTGCCACCAAAATCATCCCGGTAGCGGTCTCGGTTGGCGGTCGTCCAGATCCCGCGCTCCGTTGAGCCGTCACTGGAAGGGGCGCACACCCATAATGGGGCGCCGGTGTGCGAGTATCGGCTCCTTACGCCATGGTCGTTGACGGCGCAAACGGCGGTGACTGCGTAGAAACTCGTGAATTCGCTCAGGTTCGCCAAACCTCCTGACAACGCGCCGTTACCCGCCGCGAACGCGTAGAACGTGCCCTTGCCGTCATACCCCTCGGTGATGCCGCTTTCCACCGCCTGCTCCCACAGTGAAGGGGCATCACTCAGGCGGGCGTCAAAACGGCCACCCCAGCTGTTGTTGGAAACGGCGGTCACCTGGCGGTTGCGGGTCATGGCATCGAGCATGTTGGAGTCAGTGGCGTAGGCGAGAAAGTTGTAACCGTACATCGTAGCCCCGGGAGCCACGCCGCGGATGCCGACGCGGTTGGCGCTGGCGGCGATGATGCCGGCCACCCCGGTTCCGTGGTCGCGGTTAGTGTCTCCGATGTCGCCGCTGTCGGCGTAGTTGTGGTTTCGGCTAACGTCAACATTGGCGATCAGATCGTCATGGAGATAGTCCATGCCGTCGTCGACCACCACTACATTGACTCCGGAGCCGTCGATGCCCTGCGCCCAGGCCGGCTCCACATTAATGTCCTCATCGACGTCGGCGCGGTTGTTCAGGTGCCACTGACAGCCGTACAGGTCGTCGGTCACCGCCGGATTGCTGGCTTCGCCAACCTGGCCTGCGCACCGGTCCGCGAACCGGGCGTACTCCGGGTCTTCTACTGCGTGCGCAACGAAGCGTGCGGGGTAACGGGACGCTGACCACCAACCGGGCGGACTCACCTTGAGATAAAAGGTGCCCGCGGCGACACGTTCCCGGATCACGAATCCGTCTCCCCAGTATTCGGGGGTTCCCTGCTCTATGAGTGCGCCGTTTGCGTCCAGCAGTTGACCGGTCATGTGGCTGGTTCTGGAGTAAAGGAGCAGGAACATGTCCCGGTCAACGCTCAGCCGGAAGTAACTCGCGTCCCCGAGGGCCGGGATCCTGCCGGCGACGGGGACGCCAACAGGCAGCGCTGACGCGGTAGCCACGCTGCTGCCGGGCTCGGTGACGGCTGCGGCGCGGACCACATAGGGTCCGGCTTCGCCCTTACCGCTCACCCGCAGGTAGTAGGTACCGGGCGACAGGGCGGTCAGGATGCTGAACCCCCCACCGCGACCGACCAGTGAACCGTCATCGTTGTTAGCGATCTGGTTCAGGGCGGCGTCGTACAATTTGGCCGCGGTGTCCGGCGCACTCCCGGTTTGCGGATCTGTATCGGCGTATATCCAAACATCCTGGGCGGTGGAAATATCCAGGCGGAATAGTTGCTCGTCGTAAACGGATTGCAGATCTCCGGGGGACGCCCCTCCGAGCGGCAGAGCACCGAAAGTATTGGCGTGCAAGACATAGGGACCGCGTTGGGCGTTGTCCTGCCCGACAACGCGAATGTAGTAGACCCCGGCCGCCAATGCGCTCCGGATGCGAAAGTTGCTGCCGTCGCCGCTGTCGGCGTCCTGGGCGAGGACCGTGGTCCCGTCGCTGTCCAACAGCACTGCGGAGGTATCCACATCGCCGGTGGAATAGATCAGAAGGTCGGTGGCGCCGGCCGCAGCGGACAGGTCTACCTGGTACAGGTCGCCATCGCCGGGTACCAGCAGCCCCAGTTCGGGAGCATCCGGCGAAAGCTGGCCGGCCGTGGCGACATCGTTCCCCGGGTCCTGCCGATGGCTGGCAAACACGCGATAGGGACCGAAGTCCGTCCATGCAGCCGAGACGTGCAGTTGGTATGTTGCCGGAGGAAGGCTCTCCGCAATTAGAAAATTGCGACGATTGGGCGAAAAGACGCTGTTGTCATTGGATGCCAGCATCTGGTCGCCGCGGTACAGTTCGGCATAAGTTTCGGCGCTGCCTGCGGAGTACAACCAGAGGTCGGTGTTGCCGGTTTCGGCGGCGAGATCGATTTCAAAGCGGTCCCCGTCGTTAAACGACGAGAGCCACGCCAGGGCTGAGCCGTCCAGAGGTAAACTCACGATCTGGTTCGATCCGCCTTCCTGATCGGGAACGTTGGTGGCGTGAACACGATATGGACCTGATGCGTCACCGTATCCGGAAACCGCGAGGTAATACACGCCAGGATCCAGGACTGCAGCGGCGAAGAAGTTGATGCGGTTGTTTGATAGCTGACTGTCGTCATTGCTGACTATTGGGTCGCCGGCCGGGGTGTAGAGCGTGCCAACCGTGTCCACGTCCCCGGTGCTGTATGTCGCCAGACGGACCGGTCCATTTACCGCCGACAGATCGAGCCTGAACAGGTCACGGTCCTGGGCGTTGTCGATGTTGCCGTCGACGGGACTGTCCAGGGGTAACGGAATGGCGTTGGCGAAGTAGTTTCGATGGTCAGCCGCATACCGGGAGTGCAACGTATATTGTCCGGTGGCGTCGCCACGGCCCGACACCACGATATAGTAGGCACCCGGGCCCAGCGTTTTGCCCAAGTGGAAGTGAGTACCTGGACCGGACAAAACGCTATCGTCGTTGCTGGCGACCTCATTGCCCTGGGAATCGAACAGCGCACCCACCGTGTCGTTTACCGGCCCTGAGGTGTGGAACCAAACGTCCCGGGCAACCGGTCCGGCCGGCAAGTCGAAACGGAAGACGTCGCGGTCACCCGGGAAGTCCAACCGTCCGGAGTGGGACGATCCGAGGGTGAGTGGCGTGGCGCCTGGTCCCAGCAGACCATCGTGATCGTCGGGGAGCGGCGCCGACGCCACGTTGCCAGATACTGCAAGGATCCCAATGAGCCCGACGACGCCGGCTTGCAGCACGCACCGCCCCAGCGCGGGTGCGGACACGCGGGCGAAGTTCAGCCTGGCGGGAAAGTTCAAGGGAATGACATGGCGCACCTCAGTTCCGACCCCGGTCTCGCCACCAGTTTGGGCTGGAAGAAACCACCCCAGGCAGCCCGACCAACCGGTTGGCCAATTCCAGAGATGGGAAACCAGGCTCAGTTGGAACCAGAAAGGCATTGTCCAGGAAGTCGAACTCGGTAACCGAATGGTGATCCACCTGGTTGTCGGAAAAGAACCGATCGATGTCGTGCTGGTCCCATTCAGCGTCCAGAACCAGGAGCACGCCGCCGGGCAAGGTCATGAGCGTGTTCCCGGTCTCCGACCGGAATACCGGTAATCCGCTGACGACGGACCTATTCCTTTTGCGGACTATGCTTTCGCCGGCCCGGGTCTCCAGCACCCTATTGGCTGGCCCGTGGTCGGCCGCGCTTCGTACCGTGAGGTCCGGTTGTAGAACGACCCGCATCGTGCGGTCGCCATCCTGCCAGGTGTATATGGGACCCTCGCCATCACCCTGCCATGCCGGTTTGCCGGAGCCGATAGGGGGATTCCGGTGGCGTGGCGCCCAATGGAGCGTCAAACCCGCAGACGTATTCACTCGGGGCTTAGGCAGCGACGGTGTAAGGGTCGGCTTGGCCTGCACGCTTACTGGCGCGAGCTTATTGATGCTCGGGTCAGGAACTTCGGATGCGGAGAGACCTGCAAGCAAGCCTGCTGACGCCACAACAGTGGCGCCAACCGCGACGACTTTTACCAAACGTACAGTCTTCATCAGAGGAAACCGCGCGATGGGCGGTAACTAATTCGGTAACTATCCGTAATAATGCGAGCAAGTCGCTCGCAACAGTTGGCGTATTGATGCTGAGAATACGTAAATATGCTTGAAAATGCCACGCGAAACAGAAAACGGACGCGGAGTTCATTATTTTTTCAGGATCTGTGCATCAATTGGTCTTCATATGTACATAACCGCTTCGAATTGAGCGTTTTGATGGGTGCTGTAATCTTTGACGCCGCCGCATCCAAGCAAGCTCAAACTGGCTGCACACTGGCGAATTGAGGCTTGAACGGCGTATCAAGCGCTTCGCTAGACTGACAACATCCCGCGCGTGAGCGAACACAGCCGCGCCGGCACGCTCCAAGCTATCGTTGGCCCGGCGATGGTTACTATTCCATCGCCGGATCGGAACCCGCATCAGGCCAGAATTGCCCGGGGTTGGGTCCCGTCGATGGGTGGAATAGTCGTTATCCTCGCCTTTGCAGTGGCCTCAAATCGTTGGGGCCGTTCGCTCCCGCGGCTATGCTGCTGCACAACCGTGCCATCTGTCATTTTCGGGTAAACTGAGCCAAAAATTGCAGGTTGGAATTGAGCCACCTCGATAGCGAAGGCATCATCGCCAGACCTTTGGCGGAGGTGCCCGAAAGGTTGCTAAGAGGTGGAGAAGTGAAACAGATTTACGAGATGAAGGGTGCCGGTGATTCGGCGCGGGAGATTGCCCGGGAGCTGGGTCTGGCGCGGAACACGGCACGACGGTATCTGAAGTCACCTGAGGCGATGCGGCCCAAGGCGCGCGCTCGGCGAGGGTCGAAACTGGATCCAGTAAAGTACCCGGAGGTGGTGTAAGAGGAACTGGGTGGCAAGAAGGAGGCCACCGCGTCGTCCTTATCGGAACAACTACCAACCCGATGACGGAGGAACGCGATGGCCAAGAACGGCATGGACTGCGATGATGTGTCTGGGCCATCTCGTACCGGGTTTGACCCCAGCATGGATTGGCGGAGATGCCTTCAAAAGGATCTGTCGACCCGATCCGAGGTGGCCCAGACCGCGCCGACCGCCTCGGTGAGCAGTGACCTGATAGGAGCGTGGCTCAAAGCCCCATCGCAGTCTTGTCCGCTCGACCCGCCGGCGCACCGCTCTCCGGGAGGCAGGTATGCTGGAAGTCACCGATCATGAAACCAGGGCTGGTATGCGGGTGGTTATCGGGATCGATACTCACCAGGAACAGCATGTGGCAGTGGCCATCGACCGGCAAGGTGTCCGCCTGGGGGAGCGGCGTGCGGTAGCGACTACATCCGGCTATCGCGAGCTCGAGCGATGGTCCAGCAACTTGGGAACGATTCACGCCTTTGGTATCGAAGGAACGGGTTCATACGGCGCTGGCATCGCTCGGTTCTTGACCGGTCTTGGCTATTGCGTCGTCGAGGTCAACCGTCCCGACCGGTCAACCCGCTATCGGAAGGGGAAGAGCGATCCCACCGATGCGGAGATGGCGGCCCGGGCGGTTCTGGCCGGAGTGGGCCGATGCTATTCCCAAGTCGGGCCAGGGCGAAGTCGAGATGATCCGCATGCTCAAAAGCGCCAAGGACTCGGCCGTCAAGGCCCGCACGCAGGCCATCAACCAGATGAAAGCTCTGGTCGTCACGGCACCAGCCAGTCTACGCGAAACCCTTGATGGTCTCTCCGCCAGCGCCCTCGTCACGCGGTGCCGGAGCTTCCGCGTCCGTCGCTTGAGCGATCCAACGACGGCGGCGAAGTACGCTCTGCGTTCCCTGGCCTGCCGCCACCATCAGCTCAGCGAGGAGATCCGCAACCTGAAAGCCGAACTGGCGCAACTGATCGGGACCGCCTCGCCGACCCTGGTCAATATCGTCGGCGTAGGACCCGACACCGCGGCGACCCTGCTGATTGCCGCTGGCAGCAACCCGGAGCGTCTCCGCTCCGAGGCTGCGTTCGCCGCGCTGTGTGGTGTGTGTCCAATACCGGCTTCCTCAGGCAGGACCAACCGGCATCGGCTCAACCGGGGTGGCGACCGCCAGGCCAATGCGGCGCTACACCGCATCGTCGTAGTCAGACTTCGATGCGACCTTCGAACGAAAGAATACATGCAGCGGCGAACTGGAGAGGGAATGAGCAAACCCGAAGTCATGCGTTGCCTCAAACGGTACGTCGCCCGCGAGATCTTCTCACACCTACAGATGCCCGCAGGACTGGCCCGCAACCCGGCTTGACATCTATAGGAGCATCCTTTTGTAACTACTACGCAAGCGTGACATGGAGGGCGACGTGTACTACCTGAGGGAAGCCCTGCAGGTGCTGGTGGAAGGGCTCAAGGACGCCGAGGTTTCGGCGCAGATCGGGGACCAGCACCGCGAACGCAAGCAGGAACGGATTACCCACCGTTTCATGGCCAAGCTGCTCGCCTGCGTGCCCAGGCGTTCCCTGCCCGGTGTGGTCACCTTGATACCCACCACCTACAAGCAACTTTCATGGGAGCAAGTTCAGGCCCAGGCCGACCGGGTGACCGCTCAGCTGCGAGAACACTTCGCCCAAGTAGCCGAGATGCTGGAGGACGCCATTCCCGACATCTTGGCCTTCACCGCCTGCCCAGTGGTCCACTGGTAGAAGCTGTGATCCAACACCCGCTGGAACGACTGAACAAGGAGATCCGCCGGCGTACCCGCGTCGTGGGCATCTTCCCCTACTGTGGGGCAAACCGGCGTTTAGTGAGCGCCGTGCTGGCCGAGCAGCATGACGAGTGGGCCGAAGGCCGTCGCTGCATTACCTGGACCAACGCTGTCGACGCCGAAGTCTAGCCCGCAGACAACATCCTGGATACCGCGGTCTAATCAACATCAACAAGGATGACGCCGATTACACCTATACTGATGGTACGAAAACGATGCGAGGAGGAAACGGCCGTTTATAGGGTTGGTTTACGATGCAAAAATGGCGGAGAGGGCGGGATTCGAACCCGCGATACCCCAGAGGGGTATACCGGTTTTCGAGACCGGCGCCTTCAACCACTCGGCCACCTCTCCGAATCGCGTGGGCCCTGCTGAAACACCCGCGGTCGAACACCGTTGGTGATGCCCGAAAAGCAGCGTTGGTTGACGCCCTTTAATTGTATCAGACATCGCTCCCGGGTTGGCCTGCGCTTCGCGCGGGCGCTTGGTTGATCGTCGGATGACTTTCTTCCGGGCGGCCCATATAATGCAGCCACGTCCCTAGCGAAACCGCCACCAACCCTCAGGAGGCCCATCATGGCAACCGCAACCAGGTTCGAACGAATCACCCAGCCCCTGGTCAAGATCACCGAAATGGATCACATCGTCCTGCGCACCAACGATGTGGAAGAATCGCTCCGTTTTTACACCGAGGTCCTGGGGCTCCAGGCCGAGCGCGTTGAACAGTGGCGCGCGGGTGAAGTACGCTTCCCGTCGGCACGGATCAACGCCGATACCATCATCGATTTCTTCGCGTCCGACGAGATTCCCGGCGGCCGCGACGATGTGCGGAACCAGGACCACTTCTGCATGGTCATTGACGAGACCGATATGGATGCCCTCAAGGCCCGTTTCGAGGACGCCGGCATCGACATCCAGGCCGGACCCGGCAAGCGCTGGGGCTCCCATGGAGATGGCATCTCGCTGTACATCTACGATCCGGACGACAACGTTGTCGAGCTGCGCCATTACTGATCGGCCATGTCACTGCAGTCTAGCTTCCCCCAAACGCCTTCCCAGGAAACCGCGCCGGCCCGTAACGACGGGCCGGCGTCTTCGCCTTACTGGGAGGAACCAGCGTCGTCTCCCTATTGGGACGCGCCCGAACTGGCCGAGTTGGACGTTGGAATACATGAACCCGAGCCCACACCGGGAGGCGCTCCGGCAATCCTCCAGGGGCTCAATGAGCCCCAGCAGCAGGCGGTCATCACCACCGATGGACCGCTGCTAATCGTCGCCGGCCCGGGCTCCGGCAAGACCCGGGTCATCACCCACCGCATCGCCTATCTGGTCGGGGAGTGCGGCGTCAATCCGTGGCAGATCCTCGCTGTCACGTTCACCAACAAGGCCGCCCGCGAGATGCGCGAACGGCTCGACCGGTTGCTCCTGAGTCGCAGCGATGATGTGACCATGGGAACCTTCCACGCGGTCTGCGCTCGAATCCTGCGGCGTTACGGTGAGAGAGTCGGCCTCAGTCGCCGCTTCACCATCTACGACCAGGACGACCAGATCGACGCCCTGAAATCGGCCATGCAACTGGCCGACGTGGACGCCAAGCGCTACAACCCGCGCGCCCTGCTGTCCCGCATATCGGCAGCCAAAAGCGTCCTCCAGGACTCCCACGCCATGGCGCGGGCCGCTTACGACAGCGACGACGAGTACGGCGCGCACTGGGTCGACACCTGCGCCAGGGTTTATCGTTATTACGAAGAGGCGTTGACCCGCCAGAACGCCCTGGACTTCGACGATCTGCTGGTGCGCACCACGCATCTGCTGGAGCAGGATCCTGAGGTCCAGGGTCAGTATCACCGGCGCTACCGGTACCTGCTCATCGACGAATTCCAGGACACTAACGTCGCTCAATATCGACTGGCGCAACTCCTCACCGGGCCGCACCAGAACCTCTGCGTGGTCGGCGACCCCGACCAGAGCATCTACGCCTGGCGCAACGCCGACATCGGCAACATCCTCAGCTTCCAGAGCGATTTTCCCGACGCCACGGTGATCAGCCTGGGCGAGAACTATCGATCCACCAAGAACATCCTGCGGGCTGCAGATGGCGTCATAGCCAACAACACTGAGCGGATCGAGCGCGAACTGTACACCAGCAACCCGACCGGCGATCCGGTGACCCTCCACGAAGCGTTCAGTGAGGAGGACGAGGCCCTTTGGGCCGTGGACGAGGTGTCACGCCTGACCCGCGCCGGACGGTTCCGTAACGGCGACTGCGCCATCATGTATCGCATCAATGCCCAGAGCCGTGCCTTCGAGGACCAGTGCATGCGCCAGGGAGTGCCCTACCGGCTCGTGGGTGGCGTGCGGTTCTACCACCGCAAGGAGATCAAGGACACGGTCTGCTACCTGCGCGTCATCTTCAATCCCGACGACGAGGTCAGCCTGCAGCGCGTCATCAACCAGCCGCCACGGGGACTCGGCGCGAAGTCGGTCCAGCAACTCATCGCATTCGCCGCGCAACGGGGACTCACCAGCCGGCAGGCCATGCGGGAAGTCGCCGCCGCTCGGGCGGAAAAGCTGCCGTGCCCCCTAGATGTCACCGCCCGGGCTGCGCGTTCCATGGCCGATCTTTCCGTCACCCTGGACCGACTCACCGAGGCATCCCGCGAACTGGGTGTTGCCGACCTGCTGGACCGCACACTGGACATGTCGGGATTGGCCAAGCACATCAATGCGCAGGACGACGGCGACGACCGTTGGGAGAACATCCTCGAGCTGCGCGGCCTCGCCGAAGACTACGGTCCCTCCGGCAACGGAACCGCCGACGGCCTGAGCGCGTTCCTGGAACGGGTGTCGCTGGTGTCGGACGTCGATTCCTACGAGCAGTCCGACGACGCTCTCACCCTGATCACCCTCCACCAGGCCAAGGGCCTCGAATTCCCCGTGGTCATGATGGCCGGTATGGAGGAGGGTCTGTTGCCGCACAGCCGCTCCATGGACACGCTGGCCGAGATCGAGGAGGAGCGTCGCCTGTGCTACGTCGGCATGACCCGCGCCAAGGAACGCCTGTATCTGCTGCGCGCCTTCCGACGCCGTTATCCATCGTCGGGTGGCGTTTCGCTGCCCTCCCGCTTTCTTGAAGAGCTTCCCGAGGAATTGCTGGCTTCTCCGGCCCTGGACCGGCCTCCAGGGTCCCGCGCCGACTCCTACGGGCTGAGCCCATCCCGGTCTTCCGGCAACGCCGACGTGGTCATCGGCGGTTCCTACGCCCAGGAGCGCCGCGCTTCCCGTACCCGCCTCGGCGACGGGACCGGAACCGGCGGTGAGGCCACGCGGGGCCGGCTGCGCGGCAACATCGACGAGCGCCTCACCGAATGGACTTCGGGCCGTCGTCCTGCATCCGAGCCGGAACCCGAGCGCGTTCCCCTGGCGGTGGGCGAGATCGTCCGCCATCCCACCTTCGGCGAGGGAGTGGTGCAGGAGGTCGAGGGCAGCGGCGAGACGGAACAGGCAACCGTCAACTTCCCCGGCGCCGGCATGAAACGGCTGCTGGTAGGACTGGCCCGCCTGGAACGCGGCTAGTCTATCCCCGCTCCGGCGACTCTTTCCTGTTGGGTTTTCCCTTTTGGGTGACGCTTTCGGGCGTTGAGATATGCCTGTCCGCTCCGTGTTGCAGTCGGCAATACGGAATTATGCATGACGTAATTCGTGATAATATTCAGCAATAATTATCAATTGGTCGCTATGTTTCATTCAGCTGAAATTGACATCATCTACAGTGCATTTGTGATTTCTTTCGCATATAATGCGGTTCCGTGTCCGGCCGCAACGGATTTTCGGAAACCGCCATTGATGATGCACTCAACGGCGCGTGGCATTCTTCAGGAGGAAATATGGTGCTGAAACCAACGATTGTGCTCACTATCGCTGCTTCGCTTCTCCTGCTCGTGGGCATTGCCTGCGGAGGCGCGGAGGAAGTCGCCCCGGCCGCTCCGGCCGAACAGCCCACCGCGGCTCCGGCCTCGCAGCAGTCGTCGGCGCCAGCAGCGCCGGCTGCTACCACCGCGCCGGCTGCGCCAGCCGCCCAGGATGCCACCGCGGTTCCCACGATCGTGGCCACCGCAACCCCGCGGCCGACCAACACCCCCTCGGCCGCCCAGGAATCAACGGCAGTCGGCGGGCGTCTGAAGATCGCCGTGACCCCGCCGGTCCAGGAGCTGGTCCGCGGGTGGTTGGGCACCACTACGTCCGCCAACGCCCAGGTGCGCCACTTCGCCGAACCGCTGGTCCACACGGATCGCTTCGACGGTTCCCTGCAGCCCGGCCTAGCCACGGAATGGGAAATCTCCAAAGCAGACGGCACCCAGTGGGTATTCCGTCTCCGCGAGGGGATTCCTTTCCATCGTGATGGGGGCGAGTTCACCGCCATCGACGTTCCCCACTCGGCCGCTTTGATTATTGGCGAAGAAGCCATTGCCACCGACACCGGCCTTTTCCGGGGACTGTTCGGGCAAACTGCCGACGAGCTCTTCGAGAACATCAAGGTCATCGATGACTACACCGTGGAGTTCAACCTGCTCCGCCCCGAAGCCGCAATGGACTTCGTCGTCTCTGCTCAACAGGGCAACTACTTCATCTACAGCAAGGACCAATGGGACGCGGGAGGTGAGCAAGGCTACATCGACGGCGCGATTGGCACCGGACCCTGGCGGTACGAGAGCCGGCAACTTGGCGTCGGCGGCAATCTTCTCTATTCCCGCGTGGAAGACCACTGGCGCCAGACCCCGCACTGGGCCGAAATGGAGCAGATCAACACGCCGGAGCCGGCAACCCGTCTCGCCAACCTGCTTACAGCTCAGGTGCAGATCGCCGAGGTCAACCGTGACCTGCATTCCCAGGCCAAGGACGGCGGCATGATCATCGTGGAAAGCGAATTGCCTTCCATCCAGGTTGCCTTCGTGATGGGCGGCATCTACTCCCCGCACAGCCCTTATCACGATCCGTCTGATCCCCACCTGGACATTCGGGTCCGCGAGGCCATCAACCGGGCCATCAACCGGGAGGAGATCAACGAAACGCTGTTCAGCGGGTTTGGTTCCCCGCATCCGGTTTGGGGATTCCACCCCAGCCTGCCCGGCTGGAACGACCGCTGGTCCCGGGAATTCGACGAAAGGTACGGCTACGATCCCGACCGCGCGCGCGAGCTTATCAAGGAATCCGGCCACGAGGGTTACCCTCTGAAGCTCATCATCACCCAGCTCTCCGGCGTGCCTGAAATGATCCCCATGGCCGAGGCCGCCTTCACCTACCTCAGCGACATCGGCATTGAGGTGGAGGCTGAGGAGATGGAGTGGGCCCGCTTCCGTGCCGACTTCTACCGTCCCGGCAAGACCCACGGCACCATCGCGCCCATCCGGGGCACCATGCGGCCCGCCGAGGTGACCCTGCGCTTCTACAACGTGAGCGGACCCGAGGGGTTCCAGCGCATCGTACCGGACCCCCAGCTTGACGAGCTGTACGCGGAAGCCATCACCGCAGTCAATCCCGAGGTGAAGGCCAATGCCCTGCGTTCGGCCGGCGACATCAAGTTCGACCTGTACGCCGAAGTGCCCATCGTTTGGATCCCCAGCCAGATCGCCATCAATCCCAATGAGGTCGGAGAATTCATCTGGCCGGGCAACATCAACACCGCGATCACGCACATGGAGTACATCACCACCGCCCAATAGCATTGAGGCATCTTCCCGGCCGAATCGAAGGGGGCGAATGCAAGTTCGCCCCTGACCACCAATAAGGCGACCGATCGTGCAACGCTACATCCTGATACGGATTGTCCAGTCCATCCTGGCTCTGCTGGTCCTGACGGTGATCGTGTTCAGCCTGGCCCGTATCGCCGGAGATCCGCTGGATGTGCTCCTCCCGCTGGAAGCCACGGTGGAGGACGCCGAGCGCGTGCGGGCTGCCTGGGGCCTGGACAAGCCGGTCTACATCCAGTACTTCAAATTCCTGGGAAACGCGTTGACCGGCGACTTTGGCGAGTCCATCAAGCACCGTGACCAGCAGGCGATCAGCCTCGTGTTCGACCGGTTGCCGGCCACGGCCCAGTTGGCCGGATTGGCGTTGCTGGTCGCCACGCTTATCGCAGTTCCCGTTGGTGTGTTGTCAGCGGTCAAAAAGGATACGGTCTTCGACTACGCGGGAAAAGTTCTGGCCCTCACCGGCCAATCTCTACCGGCTTTCTGGTTGGGATTGGTCCTGATGTGGATTTTCGCCGTCAATCTGGAACTTGTGCCCACGTCCGGCAAGTCCGGCATTAGGTCTTTCATTCTGCCCGCCATCGCCATCGGCTGGTTCCAGGTTGCCGCCTTGATGCGCCTGGTGCGGTCGTCGATGCTGGACGTCTTGGACACCGAGTATGTCAAACTGGCCCGCATCAAAGGGGTGTCTGAGCGCAAGGTGGTGTGGAAGCATTGCCTGCGCAACGCCGCCATCGCGCCGTTCACATACTTCGCGCTGATCCTGGGATCCCTGATGGTGGGGAGCGTCAGCATCGAGTTCGTATTTGCCTGGCCGGGAGTCGGCCTGCTGGCGGTGGACAGTACCATCGCACGCGATTTTCCGGTGATCCAGGCGGTGGTCATCGTCTTCTGCCTGGTCTATATCACAGCGAACCTGCTGGTCGACATTGCCTACGCATACGTTGACCCCCGCATCCGCTTCAGTTAGGGCGGCTGTATAGCGCGTGTGCGCTCGCCAACCGCAGGCATACAATGAGGAGACCGTTCCGATATGGCCGCTGAAGACCGCACCAGCCTGAGTCCAGCCGCTCCCGAATCTGGCGCCGACGCTGTCGCCGAGCAAACTCGGCCGCGCCAGGTCGTCTCGGAACTACGCCGGCTCCCGGCGCTGCCCGTGGTCCTCCTCCTGTTGGTCCTGGTGATCCCCGCCATATTCGCCAACCAGATCGCTCCCCACGATCCTACTCGCGGTAGCCTGGGCAACCGGCTGGCTCCTCCGGTCTGGCAGGAAGGCGGCACCAGCGACCACATCCTCGGCACTGACAAGGTGGGCCGGGACATCCTCAGCCGGATCATGTACGGTAGCCGCATCTCGGTGATCATTGCACTGATCGCCATCGTGGTCAGCGGGATAATCGGCACCGCCCTGGGCATCACTGCGGGATACTGGGGCGGTTGGGTCGACGCGCTCATCATGCGCCTGGTCGATATCTCGTTATCCATTCCGATTATCCTGTTGGGTCTGGTGCTGGTTGCCGCCCTCGGCCCGCGCACCAGTACGGTGATCGGCGTTATCGTCGTGCTCCTTTGGTCCCGCTACGCCCGCCTCGCCCGGGGTGAGACCTTGGCGGTGCGGGTGCAGGATTTCGTATCCCGGGCCCAGGTCGCCGGCTCCAGCCACGTGCGCATCATGTCCAAACACATCCTCCCCAACGTGTTCAACAGCCTGGTGGTGCTGGCCACTCTGCAGGTTGGCTTTGTGATCATCCTGGAGAGCACCCTCAGTTTCCTTGGCGCCGGCGTGCCGCGCCCCAATCCGGCATGGGGCTTGATGGTCGCCGATGGCCGCGAACTGGTCGCCTCCCAGAACGGCTGGTGGGTCTCGCTGCTGCCCGGTCTCGCAATCATGCTCGTCGTGCTCAGCATGAACCTGCTGGGTGACTGGCTGCGCGATCGCCTCGACCCCAAACAGCGCCAGGTCTAGTCTCCAGCCTGTCCCGCCGGACGAACCGTCAACGCCCGGACGTTGCAAAACGTCCGGGTTTTTTTCATGTTGCCACGGTAAGTGCGCGATCCTTGCACCACTGCGATGCCGTTGCCTTATGCTGCCAATCCGTTCCGTGAAGTTCTCGGTTTCCGGCGGCAAGGTCGGTTAAAGCGCTAATTCCCGGCGCTGGAGTCATCGATTTCGTGACAACGGATCGTATAGCGCCATCCGTAAGTGAGTCGATTCCCGCAATCTCGTGGCTTTGTCATTTACGCATTGCGTATCACAGCATGACTATATTATCGCTTGTCATACTTTTGACCGGTCGGTATTCGATACTTATACTGCGCTCTCGTCGTTGCCGCCATGACCGCATCGGCCATATTGTTATCGTTTCTGGGAGGGATCAAATTGGTTAAACCTACGATCGTTTTCGCCCTCACGGCAGCCATGCTGCTGGTGATCGGCATTGCGTGCGGCGGCGCCAGCGAAACGCCGGCCGCCCCTGCGGCTCCGGCTGCGCAGCCGTCATCCGAGCAGCAACAACCGCCACAGGGTCAGCAACAGCAGGCTCCGGCCGCTGAGCAACCCACCGCCTCGGAACCGCCGACGGCCATTCCCACGGTGGTGGCGACCGCGACACCCAGCCCCACCAACACGCCCACGGCGGCCCAGGAGACCACGGCCCTCGGCAGCCGCCTGCGCATCGCCACCATCCCGCCGGTGCAGCAGCTGACCGGTAGCTGGCTGGGGACCACGACCTCGGCCAACACCCAGGTCCGTCCGTTCACCGACCCGCTGGTCCATACCGACCGTTTTGACGGCTCCCTGGTGCCCGGGCTGGCCACCAGCTGGGAGACCAGCGAAGACGGCACCCAGTGGACCTTCCAGCTGCGCGACGACGTGAACTTCCACGGTGATTGGGGAGCGTTCACCGCCCACGACGTGCCGGTCAGCGCCGGGTTCATCGTTCGCGAGGATGCCATCGCCACCGACACCGGCCTCTTCCGCGGCCTTTTCGGCGATAACGAAGAGGAGCTGGCGACCAACATCGTCGCCCTGGATGACAACACCATCCAGTTCAACCTCAAGACCCCCAACTCCCTGATGGACTTCTTCGCCGGAGCCCAGCAGGGGAACCTCTTCATCTACTCCAAGGCCCAGTACGAAGACGAGGGCATCGAGCAACTGCAGCTCAAGCCTGCCGGCGTCGGGCCGTGGGTGTTCGAGGGGCGTACCGTAGACGTCAATATCCTGTACTCGCGCAATCCCGACCACTATCGCCGGTCGCCTTTCTTTGAGGAAATGGAGTACGTCCTGATCCCGGAGGAGACGACCCGCCTGGCTCAGCTCCAGACCGGACAGGTGCAGATCGGCGAGATCAGCCGGGAGCTGCATCTGGACGCGCAGGGCTCCGGCCTGACCGTCCTGCAGAGCGAGCTGCCTTCCATCCAGGTCGCCTTCATCATCGGCGGCGTCTATAACCCCGAGGAAGCTGGCCCATGCCTCGCCGAGGGGTTCGAGAACTGCTTCTATCAGGCTGACGAGCCGCACCTCGACCCGAAGGTGCGCGAAGCCATCAACCGCGCCATCAACCGCGAGGAGATCAACCGCGAGCTGTTCGGTGGCATCGGTCGCCAGCACACCGTGTGGGGATACCATCCCGCACTGCCTGGCTACAACCAGCGCTGGACGGATGAATTCGATGACAAGTACGGTTTTGACCCCGAATTGGCCGCCCAGCTCCTGGAGGAGTCCGGCCACAAGGGTTACAAGCTCACGCTGCTGCTCACCGAGCTTGCCGGCGTTCCGGAAATGATCCCGATGGGCGAGGCTGCCTTCACCTACCTGACGCAGATCGGCATTGACGTGGAAACCGAGGCCATCGAGTGGTCCGACTACCGCGCCAAGTACTATCGTCCCGGCAAGACCCACGGCACCATCGCCGCCACTCGCGGCACCTACCGCCCCGCTGACATCACCCTGCGGTTCTACAACCGCAGCGGCAATGCCGGCTTCTGGCGCACCTCCGTGGATCCCATGACCGACGTCCTCTACGATACGGCCACCCAAAGTGTTGACCCTGAGGTAAAAGCCCAAGCCCTCCGCGACCTCGGCGACCTCAAGTTTGACCTCTACTCTGAGGTGCCCATCGTGTGGCTGCCCGCACAGATCGTGGTCGACCCAGCCGAGATCGGCGAGATGGTCTGGCCCGGCAACATCAACGCCAGCTTCACGCATACCGAGTACATCACTCCGGCCTCCAACTAGGCCGCTGGCAACTGCTGGTACAATTCGTAGGGGCTGCTCACCGGTAGCCCCTACGCCCTGTAACAAGGTATCCCACCGTGCAGCGTTACATTCTATTTCGCATTGGACAGTCGGTCCTCACCCTGCTGGTGCTGACCGTCATCGTGTTCTCGCTGGCCCGCCTCTCCGGCGACCCGCTTGACGTGCTGCTTCCCCTGGAAGCCACCAACGAAGACGCCGAGCGGCTGCGCGCCGCCTGGGGTCTCGACCGGCCCGTGCACATCCAGTACTTCACCTTCCTGGGCAACGCCCTTACCGGTGACTTCGGCGATTCCCTGCGGGTTCGCGGTCGCAGCGCAATGAGCCTGGTGTTGGAGCGGCTCCCCAACACCGCGGCGCTGGCCGGCGTCGCCATCATCGTGGCCATCGTGATCGCCGTACCCATCGGCGTATTATCGGCCGTTAAGAAGGACACGCCCTTCGACTACGTGGGAAAGGTGATCGCGCTGTTCGGCCAATCGCTGCCGGCATTCTGGCTGGGCCTCATGCTGATGTGGGTTTTCGCCGCCCAATTGGGCTGGTTCCCGGTTTCCGGGAAGGATCAGGGAGCCCTGTCCTACATCCTGCCCGCCGTGGCCATCGGCTGGTTCCAGGTGGCGGCGCTCATGCGCCTGGTGCGCTCGTCGATGCTGGACGTGCTGGACACCGAGTATGTGAAACTGGCCCGCATCAAGGGCGTTGTCGAGTGGAAGGTGATCTGGAAGCACTGCCTGCGCAACGCCGCAATTGCTCCGTTCACCTATTTCGCCCTGATCATCGGGTCCCTGATGGTCGGCTCCGTGTCCATCGAGTTCGTCTTCGCCTGGCCCGGCGTGGGCCGTCTGGCCGTTGACGCCGCAGTGACCAAGGACTTCCCGGTGGTGCAGGCGGTCGTGATCACTTTCTGTATGGTCTACATCGTCGCAAACCTGCTGGTGGACATCGCCTACGCCTACGTCGACCCCCGGATCCGATTCAGCTAGGAGAATTTCCGTATGGCTGCCCAAACCCCCGCCGCCAGCCCAACGGTCGCCGACGCTCTGGCTGATGGCGCCGTTGCCCAACCCGGTCGCCTGGGCCGTTTTTGGCGCGAAGCCCGTCGCTATCCTCTGTTCCCCATCGCGTTGTTGCTTATCGTCATGGTCATCCCGGCCATCGGCGCCGACTGGATAGCTCCCCACGACGCGAAGTTGGGCAGCCTGTCATCCAAGCTGCAACCGCCCGTATGGATGGAAGGCGGCTCTGCGGAGCATTTGCTCGGCACTGACCGCGTTGGCCGCGATATTCTGTCCCGCATCATGCACGGCGCCCGGGTCTCCGTCGTCATCGCCGCCATCGCGATCTGCATTGCCGGCGTGGTGGGGACGTCGCTGGGCATTGCCGCCGGATACTGGGGCGGTTGGGTGGACGCTGTGGTGATGCGCCTGGTGGACATATCACTGTCCATCCCCATCATCCTGCTGGCCCTCGTTATAGTAGCCGCCACGAAACCCAGCATGGCCACGGTGATCACTGTGCTCGTGCTGCTCATGTGGTCCCGCTACGCTCGCCTGGTTCGCGGTGAAACCCTGGCAGTGCGCGTTCAGGACTTCATCGCCCGCGCCCGCGTTTCCGGCGCCTCCCACCGGCGGATTATGATCCGCCACGTCTTTCCCAACGTGTTCAACAGCATCATCGTCCTGGCAACGCTGAACGTCGGCTTCGTCATTATTCTTGAGGCCACCCTGAGCTTCCTCGGGGCCGGCATCCCGCCGCCCCAGCCGGCGTGGGGGCTGATGGTTGCCGACGGACGGGTACTGATCGCGTCGGCGCAGGGATGGTGGGTTTCGCTCTTCCCTGGCCTGGCCATCATGCTGGTTGTGCTGAGCATGAACCTGCTGGGAGACTGGCTGCGCGACCGCCTGGACCCCAAGCAACGGCAGGTGTAGGGATCGACTACAAACTGTCATCGCAGGGAACGCGACGACGAGGGCAGGTTCTCGGAAGGGACTGCCCTCGTTTGAGTTGGTGGCTTGGCGATAGCGTCCGGCCCACCTGACCGATACAATAGCCCCGCGTTCGCGCGCACAGCCTTACCAAGGAGCCAGACCACCATGCAACTCGGAGCCATCTTCCCCCAGACTGAAATCGGCGCCGACCCCATCGCCGTCAAGGACTTTGCCCAGGCCGCCGAGGCGCTGGGATACGAGCACCTGCTGGTGTTCGACCACGTCCTGGGAGCCGACCATACCCAGCGCGCCGAGTGGAATCGGCCGTACAACAAGGACGACATGTTCCACGAGCCCTTCGTGATGTTCGGCTACCTCGCCGCCCTGACCGAGAAGATCGAATTCTGCACCGGCATCATCATCCTGCCGCAGCGGCAGACGGCACTGGTCGCCAAGCAAACCGCCGAGGTAGACGTGCTTACCAACGGTCGCCTGCGACTGGGCATCGGCGTTGGCTGGAATGAGGTCGAGTTCGAAGCCCTGGGCGAAAACTGGGAGAATCGCGGCCGCCGCTCCGCCGAGCAGGTCGAAGTAATGCGCATGCTCTGGACCCAGGAAGTGGTGAACTACGAAGGGCGGTACCACAAGATCACCCACGCCGGCATCAACCCGCTGCCGGTGCAGCGACCCATCCCGGTATGGTTCGGGGGCGGCGCTCCGCAGGTGGTGCGGCGCATTGCGCGCACGGGCGATGGCTGGTTTCCCCAGTTTCAGCCCGACGGCGCCGGTCGCGAGCGACTGGAGGAGATGCGCGAACTGGCCCGTGGCTACGGGCGGGATCCGGCCTCCATCGGAGTAGAGGGCCGCGCATCCCTGGCCGACAGCAACAACCCCGACGACTGGAACCGGTTGGCATCCGACTGGAGCGACGCCGGGGCGACCCACTTCTCGGTGAACACCATGCGCGCCGGCCTGAAGGGCCCTGACCAGCACATTGAGGCGATTCGGCGGTTCAAGGAAGCGATGAGCTAGGGAACAATCGACGCTCGTTCGATCAACAGGGGCGAATGATCATTCGCCCCTACTTTGGTGCTCGTCCGTCACCACAGAACGAATGGAGTTTTCCGATGCAGACGCCTCACCCTATCGACAACTGCTATTGGGTGGCGCCCGGCACACTGCTTGCTGGCGAATACCCCCGGAACTTCGACGAAGCTACCTCTCCGCAGAAACTGGCCCGCCTCACCGAGGCCGGCGTTGGAGCGTTCATTGACCTCACCGAGTCAGGTGAGTTGGCCCCGTACTCACAGTGGCTGGATGGCGTTGCCTATCAGCGGTTTCCGATACGCGACGTGTCCACGCCACGCTCATCGGCGCTGACCGTCGAAATCCTTGACACTATTGACCACCATATCGCCGAAGGTCGCACCGTTTACGTCCACTGCTGGGGCGGGATCGGACGCACTGGCACGATCATCGGTTGCTGGCTGTCGCGCCACGGCTTTTCCGGAGAGGCTGCTCTGCACCGTCTCGAAGAACTCTGGCAAGAGTGTCCCAAGTCCCGGTACAGGAAATCGCCGGAAACCTCCGCGCAACGCGAATATATCCTCAACTGGCGAGAAACCGATAACGCCTAACCGTGCGTATACTGGGCATCTTGAAACCTGAATGCGTCGCGAAACGCGTTAACGCTTGCATTCGCCGACGCTATCCGAACACGTGGATGGACATAATTGACGGAAGAAAGTCAAATGCAACCTAGCGCAGGTTCCACATCGAGGACACGAATTATGACCGACCGAGCATCCAACGTCACTCTGATCTGGGCCCAAGACCTGGTGCGGCACGCGGCTTTCCTGCGCCAGGAGATCGCCGGCATCGATTTCGATGTCATGACGGATCTGACCGGTTTGTCCGAGGACGAGATAGCATCAGCAGTTCAGGAGTTTGATCGCAGCCCGCAGGTAACCGCCCAATTCAAGCGCCTCGTCTACGGCATACCCATTGGTTCGTTCGTGGTGGCCGGCGCCGCCACGGGCGTCAGCCGGCGCGACCGGAGATGGTCGATAGGGCAGGTTGTGGGCGGCTACGAATTTCGGCTGAAAAACCCGAATGACCGTCACACCATCAAGGTTGAGTGGGTCGACCAGGCCTATTCCGAAACGGAGATAACGCGCCTGATAGGGATCAACCCGTCCGGCCGCCGGTCAACGGTCACGCCGTTGAGCGCGGTTTACAATCCAAAACCCGGCGCCGGCTCGTTGTAAGGGATGCTGGAGATCAGACCTTCCCCACCAACTCCTTGAGCGCGGCGTAGGTGCGCGGGCCGGTCTCGCCGTCACCCTCGCCCGCAAAGATGTTGGCCATGAAATCGGTTGCTCCGCCGGCGGCGAACTGCTCCAGTTGGCGGCGCAGCGAGTCCTCGTTGCCAATGACCGCTACCTCCGAGGGGCCTTCCACGCCCTCTATGTCCAGGACCCGGCGGTAGTTCACCAGCGTCCCGTAACGCTCGTACGCCTCCGCCGCCTGCCTTCGACCCACGGCCTCATCGTCGCACACCGTGGTCGGCAGGCCGACGCAGACCCGGGGGGCATCGCGGCCGCTGGCATCGGCCGACTGGCTGATGCGTGGCGTGATGTGTTCGCGTATCGTTTTTGGCCCCGCCATCCAGGTGATAGTGCCGTCAGCCCGTTCACCCGCAAGACGCAGCATCCGCGGCGCCAGCGCCGAAATCAGCACGGGGCATTTCGGCCGGTCGAGCACGTCCAATTCCGCGTTCACGTTGTAGAACTCGCCGGAAAACTGAACCCGGCCCTCTTCCATCAACGGACGCAACACCGAAAGGTACTCGCGCACGTGCAGCGCCGGACGGTCGTAGGACAAGCCGAAGCTGCCCTCGATGCCGGGCCGGTGCGACGGCCCGAGACCCAGCAGAAACCGTTCGTTGGTGGCCGCCGCCGTGGTCAGGGCCTGCTGGGCCATGGCCACGGGGTGCCTGGGGTACGTGGGCACCACGCCGACGCCCAACTCGATCCGACTGGTCTGCGTGCCCGCCAGCGCCAGAACGGTCAGTGCGTCGTAGCCCCGGGCTGAGATGTGCGGCACCCAGAAGCTGTCAAACCCGTCCTCTTCCGCCTGCTTGATCCGCCCGATCAGTTCGTCGAGGCTCATCAGGTCGGCTGTCGACGCCCCGACGAATACTCCGATACGCATAGTCTTCCTCCATGTACCGGTCGGCGAGGCAAGCCAACCCTGTTTGCATCATTTACGCGGACAGTATCCTCTCTGCCACTTCCCGCGCCTCGTCGCGATTGCTGACAAACCGGTCCGCCGGCACCCGGTGCAACGTGTTCAGTGCCCGCAGGTTCCGCTCCACGGGGCCTGACAGCCCCATGACAATGGGTTCCGTGTCCTCGTCCATCGCCACGTCGATCATCTGCTCGACCACCATGGCCGCACTGTCGTCCATGTACGCGGTCTCGGTGAAGTCGAATATCACCACCTCGTGCTCCTGGATGTCCTGGCCGATGGCGCTCACTAGGTTGCTGGACGACGCCACCGAGAACCGGCCGCGCATTGAAACCAGGCCCACCCGGGCGGAGAACGCGTCGTCTTTGTCGGCGTCCAATTCCGGCGAGAGGAAGCTCTGGTCCAGCAGCGGCACGGACACCACGCTGTCCAACTCCTGCCGTTCCAGGAGACGCGCGCTGGCCATGCCCGCAGCGATCAATCCAATGGCGATGGCCGTCACCAGGTCGAGGAACACGGTCAACACGAAGGTCATCAGCATGACCACGAGATGTTCGCGTGGCATCTGGTGCAACCGCGTCACGAACCGCCAGTCCATGATGTCCCAGCCAACCTTCACCAGGATGCCGGCCAGCACCGCGTGGGGGATCGCCTCCACGTACCTGCCCAGGCCCAGCACCAGCGCCAGGAGCACTCCCGCGCGGATCGCACCCGAGAGCTGGGTGTTCCCGCCGGACCGGATGTTCACCACCGTACCCAGCGTCGCTCCCGCCCCCGGCAGGCCGCCGATGAATCCGGCGATCATGTTCCCGATGCCCTGGCCGATCAGTTCCCGGTTGGGATTGTGCCGGGTCCGGGTCAACGAGTCGGCGATCAGCGAGGTGAGCAGGCTGTCGATGGAACCCAGCAGGGCCAGCACCAGGGCCGGCTCCAGCGAGCCCAGGATGAACCCGACTGAGAACACCGGGAACTGCAGGTCCGGCAAACCGGTGGGTACGTCACCGATGATCGGCAGGTCGTTCAGCCACAGGATGCCCAGCGCGCAACCCACGATCATCGCCGCCAGCGGCGCCGGCAGGACCCTTCGGAAGGGTCGTGGCCAAAGGATGCCCACCACCAGCGTCACGGCGGCCACCGCCAGGGCGTGGAAGTTCACGCTGGTTACCACGTCTCCGAGGGCGTTGACCGCCCCGATTACTCCTCCAACGGCCACCGGGGAGCCCAGGAACGGCGCGATCTGCACGATCATGATGATCACGCCGATCCCGGTCATGAATCCTGAAATCACCGAGTACGGGGTGTACGCCACGAATCGGCCAATACGCGCCAGTCCCAGCGCTGCCTGGATGAATCCGGCCAGCACCACAATGGTGAACGCTTCGGCCAGGGTGTTCGCGTGGCTGGTTACGATGACCGCCATGGCGATGGACATCGGACCCGTCGGCCCTGATATCTGCGATCGTGTGCCGCCGAACACTGCGGCGAAGAAGCCCACGGCGATTGCGCCGTACATTCCGGCGGTGGGCCCCAATCCCGAGGCTACGCCGAATGCCAACGCCACCGGCAGGCCCACCACCGAGCAGGTGAGGCCGCCGAAGATATCGCCGCGGAGTCTGTCTAGGCTGTAGTCGAATTTCACGGTATTAGCAGTGTCGCAACCCGGTCCAGGATCCTGTGGCCCACCTCGTATTTGGTGAGCAATGGCAGCCTTTCGACCTCCATTTCACGGTCAATCAGCACCACCCGGTTCGTGTCCACGCCAAACCCGCTGCCTTCTTCGGTAATGTCGTTTGCTACTATCAGGTCCAGCTCTTTGCGCCGCACTTTATCTGCGGCGTTGGCCTCCAGGTTCTCGCTCTCCGCGGAGAACCCGACCCGCACGAAATTTCCTCTCGCCGTGGCTAGTATGTCGGTGGTCTTTTCGAGGTCAATGGACATCTCGTCCGCTGCCGTCTTTTTTATTTTCTGCTCGGCCATGACCGCCGGCCGGTAGTCCGCAACCGCCGCCGCCATGATCAGGGCGTCCGCCGTCCCAGTTTCCGTCAGTACGGCGTCGCACATGTCCTGGGCCGATTTCACCTGCACCGTGCGCACCAACGCCGGATCTGCTAACGCCGTGGGCGCTGTTACCAGCACCACCTCCGCCCCCCGGTCCCGCGCTGCCTCGGCCACGGCGTAACCCATCCGACCCGAGGAGTGGTTGGTGATCACGCGCACCGGATCGAGGGCCTCCTGCGTGCCCCCGGCGCTCACCACAACCTTTCGCCCGGCAAAATCGCCTTCCTTGCCCAACGCCGCCGCGATGTGTCCCAGCAGATCCGCCGGCTCCACCAGCCTTCCCATGCCCATAAGCCCGGAGGCCAATCGGCCTGGCGCCGGTCCCGCCAGGAAGACGCCCCGGGCACGCAGCCGGCCGATGTTCTCCTGGGTGGCCGGGTGATCGAACATGTTGGCGTCCATCGCCGGCGCCACCAGCAGGGGCGCCTCGGTGGCGATTACGGTGGTCGTCAACGGATCGTCGGCCAGCCCACTGGCCAGCTTGGCGATGCAATGCACCGTTGCCGGCGCGATGACCACGATGTCGGCCCATCGGGCCAGCGCCACATGTTCCACGCTGTGCTCGGAATCGGCGTCGAAGGTATCGGTGATGACCGCCCGGTGGGTCAGGCTCCGGAAGGCCAGAGGCGTCACGAACTGGGTCGCGCCGTAGCTGAGGATGGTTTCGACGTTTGCCCCGGCCTGCACCAGCTTGCTGGCGAGGTCGAGAGCCTTGTAGCACGCGATGCTCCCGGTAACCCCCAGGACGATGTTTTTGCCGGCCAGAGCGGATTCCATGTCAGCCCGCCTTGCTCACGCTTCCGAGCGCGCCTGAGCCGGGGAAACCCGTCACGTTCTTTCGGAAGATGATGTCCAAACCGACCAGCGTAAGTTCCTGGTTGATGTCGTCGAACACCGGCACGTGGTCCGCTATCACCGTCACCAGCCCACCGGTGCCCACGACCTTGGCGTCCTGTCCAATTTCTGCCCGGAACCGCTCCACCATCGCCATCACCAGCCCGGCATACCCCAGCACGATCCCCGACTGGAGCGACGTCGTCGTGTTCCGGCCCACCGCCTCCGCCGGCGCCACCAGTTCCACCCGTCGCAGCTGGGAGGTGTTGTAGTACAGCGCGTCCGCAGACAGGTTGATCCCCGGGGCGATGGCCCCGCCCAGGTATTCCCGGTCGCGGGACACGGCGTCAAACACCGTCGCGGTTCCCAGGTCCACGACTATCATGGGAGCGCCGTAGAGCTCGACCGCCGCTACCGCGTCCACGATGCGATCTGCGCCGACGTCGCGGGGGTTGTCGTAACGAACTGGCATACCCAGGTCGATCTGCGACGTGACCTGAAGAGGTGTGACCCCGAAGAACCGTCGGCACAGGTCTTCGAACATCCCGGTCAGCGGCGGCACCACGGAGCAGATGCATGCCGCCGTGATATCAGTCGTGGTGATTCCCCGGAACTCGAGCAGATTCTTGAGGAGAATCCCGTACTCGTCAGCGAGCCGCCGGGAGTCGGTGGCCACCCGCAGAGTGGTCACCAGCCGCTCCACCGGACTGGCCCCGTTACCGCTACCATCGGTGGCGCCTCCTTCTCGGAACACCCCAATGGTCACGGCCGTGTTGCCAATGTCGATGGTCAGCAGCATGTAAATCCAGTTATCCGATGAGCTTTAATAAGCCATCTCATCGGCGGCATTATAAATGTCAACACCATTCCCCGCAAACTAATTTCAGCTCCGATTCCTACTCCCGAGTAAATCTGACGTAACAAAATGTCACATTTATGGGCGTCTGCCAAACATTCGACGATGATACCCCCTCTGCGGGCGAGCCCTTCTCATGCAGTCCGCCATGCGCGGCGGCCACCGGTTCCCGCGGTTTGTCCGCACCGCGCTGGCACAGCCATTCGGGATCGTCCGCGCGCCGAAGTCATTCAAGCGGGGTATCCTCGGCTACTCCGCGCGTTCGGCGATGCCCACCTGCACGATCCGCGGTTGGTCAACCCCGGCTGTTCCCACGTACTGGAACAGCTTCCCGTCGGCTTCGCGGGGTTGCATGCCCTGGGTCACCACCTGCTTGTTGCCCAGCAGCAGGTCGGCAAAGGGCGCCGCCTGCGTGCCCGCGTTGGGGTCGGTGGGGAAGGCGAAGTCCAACCCGGGGTTGGTGGTGAACACGACACGTCCGGTTTCGTCGCTGACCCAGAATTCGGTGATGATACTGGTGTCAGCGATGTTCATCAGAGTGGCATTGATTTCGCCGGCTGACTTCCCCGCTTCCAGCGCAGCCGCGATGTAGTGGGCGGTCAGCTTGGCCTGCGCGACCAAGTGCGCCGTTTCGTTCAAGTCACCGGGCCCGGCCGGCTCTGCGAACGCGCACCCTGCCGCCAGGACCGTTACCATTGCTGCTATCGCCAGCGCGCAAAAAACTCGCAGTTTGACTCTTCTCCATCGCTCGTTACGCCCTGATCCGGAGCCTTGTCGGGCGCAATTTTATGCTAAAATCGCCGCTGAATCCCCCACGGAGACGTGTAAAAATGGCCGACATCGCACTGGTGCAGATCGTCAAGCAGGGGCGCGACGCCGTCGCCGCCTGGCGCGAAGAGCACTCCAACCAGACCATGGACCTCAACGCCTGCTACATGAGCCACGCCCGCATCCCCATGGTCAACCTGCGGGGCGCCGACATGCGTGGCGGCGACTTCATGGGCGCGATGGTCCGCCGCGCTGACCTGTCCAACAGTTACCTCAACGACGCGCACTTCTATCGCGCCGACCTGCGCGAGACCAATCTCAGCCGGGCCATCGCGCCCGGCGCAAACCTGCGGGGCGCCGACCTGCGCAGCGCGGATCTGTCCGGCGCCAACTTCGACCGCGCCACTCTGTCCGAGGCCAATCTTTCGGGCGCGAACCTGACCAACGTGAACCTGGACCGGGCGAACCTGGACCGGGCCAACTTCACCGGGGCCGATCTCACTGGAGCCAGCTTCAACGGCGCCAACCTTTCCCGAACCAACCTGTCTTCCTGCAACCTGACCGAGGCCGACTTCTATGAGGCGGTACTGAACGACGTGGTCGCGGTCGAGGCCGACTTCAGCAACTGCATCATCGGCTACACCGTGTTCCAGAACTGCGCCATGGATTCCGCAGTTGGCCTCGGAGAGGTTCGCCACGATGCGCCCAGCACCATCGGCCTGGACACCCTGCTCCGTTCTCGAGGGGCGCTTCCTCAGTCTTTCATCCTCGGCTCCGGGGTGCCGATAGCCGTCGCCGGGCTTCAGGACAGCGTTGCCGACGCGCCGGTGACCACCCTTGAAGTCCACATATCCTGTGCCGACACCGACGTGCCCTTCGCCCGCCAGCTGGAAGCCAACCTGCGGGCTCAGGGAGTGCGCAGTTGGGTCTTTGCCGAAGGTTTCCGGGGCAACCCGCTGGTGGACCGCCGCGCCACCTCCGGCGAGGAGGAGATCGAGCGCTGGGTCCGCCATTACGACCGCCTCGTCGTGGTATGCACCGCCGCGGGTTTGGACAGCGAGACCGTCCGCAACGATGTGACCGCAGCTCACGAGAGGCAGCGAACCGCCGACAGGTGGACGATGTTCCTCGTGGACGCCGACGGCATTATGGGCGGAGGTCGCAACCGCGCAGCCCGCCTGATGACCGAGGAATATCGCTTCTTCGACCTCACCGGCCAATCGGAAAATTCCGCCGAATACCAGGCTGCGATGGAGGAACTGGTCAACAACCTGCGCGAGGAACAGCCGGCCAGCGCGGCCGCCCCGCCTCGGCGGGAAGTAGATCCCCGTAGTCTTCAGCTCTAAGCGCGGGGACACGTCGACGAATGAAGAGGGGCGACGGACCGGTTGCCCCTCTTATTTTATTGCCCGCTCCTCGCGCGATCGTAGGGATGGGTCTCCAGTTGAGTCGGCTGTCGTGCCGGCGGGTTTCCGGCTCGTCGATGCCTACCGGAACGGCGGGGCGTAGATCTGGCCGCCCTTGGGGCAGTTCTGGCACGGCGCATCCGCCCACAGGGCGTTCCGGCTCCCCGGCGGCCGCGGGACGCCAAGTCCTCCAGATCCGAAATGCCGCTCGTAGACCTCGCCGTAGTTGCCCAGTTCGCGCACCACGTCCTGGGCCACGGTCTGGCTCAGGCCCATGCTTTCCTGGCCCCAGGAGCCTTCCAGTCCGAACAACCGGTCAACTTGGGTGTTGCCGGTACTCGCTGAGGGGACGTTGCCGGAATTGACGTCGTAGGCCTCTGCGTAGATCAGGATGCCGATCACCGATTTGACGATGTCGAACCATTGGTCGTCGCCGTGGGGCACTGCCAGGCTGATCGGCTCCTCGGATATGGTTTCCGGCAGGACGACGTGCTCGTCTTCCGCTCCGCCGGCGGCGACAATCTCGCCCAAAAGGAAGGTGCGGTCGGTGGTGTAGGCGTCGCACTGACCGGCAACGTAGGCGGCGATGGACGCTTCAAAGGTCTCAAAAGTTACCACGTTCATGCCGAGCTGATACTCGCGATTGAAGTCCCCCAAGTTGAGCTCGGTAGTTGTTCCCTGCGCTACGCACACCGACGCTCCTCCCAGTTCGTACGCGCTGGTGATGCCCAACGCCTCCGGCACCGCGAACCCCTGGCCGTCATACAGGGTGGTATGGACGAAGTTACCGCCCCAGGTTGCGTCGCGACTGGTGCTCCAGGTGTTCACCCAGGCCAGGATGTCGAGTTCGCCAGATGCAAGGGAAGGGCCGCGCTCTGCTGCCGATCCGATGATGCGGAACTCAACCGCCGTGGCATCACCGAACACGGCAACCGCCACTGCCCGGCACAGGTCTATCTCGAACCCATCGTTAGCGCCGGAGTTGTCCAGGCTGCCGTATCCCGCCACGTCATTGGTCGTGCCGCACACCACGTGGCCGCGATCCCTGATTTGGTCCAGCCGGCCGCCGGTCTGGGCCGGATTCGCCGTGTTCTCGAAGTGAGTTCCCCGAATTGCAACGCTCTCGCCGTTTTGGGTTCCCGCCGCCGCCTCCGGCTCGGTGGGCGTGGCGCATGCCAGCGCAACCACCATCATCAGGGTCGCGGCAATCGTCATGGTCAATTTACTCAATCCGTATCGCAACATGCTGCCCTCTGTTTCTCGTATGTTCCTCAAGATCCGTTTCGGCAGATCGCCTTTAATTGCAACAGGGGGAGGGCAATTGCCCTCCCCCTGGTTGGACCGTTCCGAAGAACCGACCGATTTGGCAGGCTACATCGCTTTAGATGTAGTCTTCCTCCTCGTACATCATGTCGACGTTGTCGGTGCTCTGGTTGAGGCCGCGGACCACCTGGGTCCGGAACTCGTCGAGCATCGCATCGGTGATCTCGTTGCCGTTGGCGCGCGCGGCGTCCTTCAACGAATCGAAGGCCCACTCGCCGGTATCGCCATGGGGCATGTCGAAGAAGCCGGGCTCGAAGACCGGGAGTTCGCCGGGCCCGAAGTAACCCTTGCCCTCGATGTTGTAACCTTCGAGGTCGTGGGTGCCCTTGCCGAGGACCTGACCGGTGGCAGCGTAGTGCTCCATGGTGGCCTTCATGCCGTACTTCTGGATCGGGCAGACCTTCATGCACACGCCACAGCCGAGGTAGCGGGCCATGACCGGGCGGCAGCGCTTGAAGTAGAGCTTGTTCTTCTCGATTCCGCGCCACCAGATCTTGTCGCGCATGAGGGCGCGGCCCGGGCAGCGGTTCACGCAGACCTGGCACACCTGGCAGAAGGCGTGGATGCCGTAGTCGACGGGTTCGTCATAGGTGACGTTGGCGTCGGTGGTGATCATCATGATGCGGCAGCGGGAGCCGACATGGGGCGTCAGCAGGTAGCCGCAAGCGCCCAACTGGCCGAGGCCGGCGGCGACGAACATCGGGATGTAGGGGCCGGTGTTGTCGTTGGGGCTGTGGACCTGGGCACGATAGCCGAGGCCGCGGATGAAGTTGCCCAGTTCCAGACCGGCGGCGCCTTCGGTCCGGTACGTGCTGGAGTGCACGATTTCGGCGTCGATGCTGGGGATGGTCTGGGTGGGCTCGAAGTCCTGCTCGTAGGCCAGGCAGATGACGTGCGGGAACTGGACCCAAGCCTTCTTGCTCTGGTACACGTAGCGGATGTCAAAGGCGGTGATGCCGACTTCGACGAAACCGAGCTCGCGGGACTTCTGCTTGATGGCTTCGGTGACGTCGTCGCCAGTGGCGCCGGACGTGGGCTCGAGCTCGCCGGTCAGGCGGGCGGCCATGACGAGGTTGCGATTGAGCTTGTCGTGTTCCTTGCGGATCTCACGCATCTCGGCGTGCTGGTCGCGCAGGGTGTTGGCCCAGTCGCGGGAGGCGCGCTCGGTGATGTTCATGGTCTCGACGGGATATTCCCGGGAGTACCAGTCAACCTCGCGCTGGTTCATGGGGATACCGGGAGTGGTTTCCAACTCCTCGGGCACCGGGATTGTGACAGGGGCGTCGCCCAGGTACTTACCGGGTCGGCGAACCTCGTGACCGATCTGTAGCATATCCTCCTCCTTGGTTGGACTGCGTAGATACGCCTAATTTGCCGGGAAGGGTACTTCCCCGGTTCAATAATGTCAATACTCCACCACTAAAATCATCGTATTCCGTTGCATGATTATTGTTATTCTGGCCGCTCGCGGTCTTGTCAAAAAAGTTGACCAAGACTACTTGATTGAGGGTTCCGAAACGGGTTTTCGCGAGGTGCATCACCGGCAGTTGGCGACGGTGAACAGCCGCGACCTGGGGCGCATCACCGTGACCTGCGGGCCGGTCAACGAACCGGGACTAATCCGCTACGCCGACCTGCGCCTCGACGCCCAGAACGTCCCGCAAGTAGCGGCCGGTGTGGCTCTGCTCAACCTGCGCCAGGGTTTCGGGAGTGCCGCAGGCCAGAAGGTTGCCGCCGAGGTGGCCAGCGCCGGGCCCCAGGTCGATGATCCAGTCGGCGTTCTTGATGAGGTCCAGGTTGTGCTCGATGAGCAGCACCGAGTTCCCCTGGTCGACCAGGCGGTGCAGGACACGCAACAGGGCGGCGCAGTCCTCGAAGGAGAGGCCGGTGGTGGGCTCGTCCAGGAGGTACAGGGTGCGGCCGGTGGCGCGGCGGGACAGCTCCGTCGCCAGCTTGACCCGTTGCGCTTCGCCTCCGGACAGAGTGGTAGCCGGCTGGCCCAGTCGAATGTAACCCAGGCCCACGTCCCGCAGCGTTTCCAGCTTGCTGCGGATCCGGTTGTAGTTCCAGAAAAAGTCCAGTGCCGTTTCCACGGTCATCGCCAGCACATCGGCGATGGACTGGTCGCGCAGGGTGACCTCCAAGGCCTCCCGGTTGTAACGTCGACCCTGGCAGATTTCGCAGGGTACGGTAACGTCGGGCAGGAACTGCATTTCGATCTGGATGTATCCCTCGCCCTGGCAGGCCTCGCAGCGGCCGCCCTTGACGTTGAAGGAGAAACGGCCCGGCTTGTAGCCCCGGATGCGAGCCTCCGGCAACGTGGCGAACAGTTCCCGGATGGGCGTGAAGGCGCCGGTGTAGGTGGCCGGATTGCTGCGAGGGGTGCGCCCGATGGGCGACTGGTCGATGTTCACGACCTTGTCGATGTTCTCGATGCCCGTGACATCGTCGTGGTCACCGGGGCGGTCGCGACCCTGGGCGACGGCCTGCGCCAAACGCTTGTAGAGGATGTCGTAAACCAGGGTGCTCTTGCCGCTGCCGGACACGCCGGTGACACACCCCAGCAGACCCAGCGGAAACTCAACGTCGATGCCCTTGAGGTTGTTCTCCCGCGCTCCCACGACGGCGATGGATTTCCCGTTGCCCTCCCGTCGCTCCTCTGGAACGGGAATGCGCTTACGGCCGCTGAGATAGGCGCCGGTAAGCGACGCCTCGTTGGCCATCACCTCGGCGACATCGCCCGTGGCCACGATCTTGCCGCCGTGCTCGCCGGCGCCGGGCCCCAGGTCGACGATGTGGTCGGCGGCGCGCATCATGGCGTCGTCGTGTTCGACCACGATCACCGTGTTGCCCATATCGCGCAGTCGGGTCAAGGTCCCGATGAGGCGATGGTCGTCGTGGGGGTGCAGCCCGACCGTGGGTTCGTCACACACGTACAGCACGCCGGTGAGCCCGCTGCCGATCTGGGTGGCCAACCGGACGCGCTGGGCTTCCCCGCCGGACAGGGTGCGCGCGGTGCGGCCCATCGTCACGTAGTCGAGGCCGATGCTGTCGAGGAAGTGCAGACGACCCTCGATTTCCTTGAGGATCTGGTCGGCGATTACCATTTCGCGCGGGGTCAGGTGGCTCGGAGCCGCGGCGGCCGGGGAACGGCGTCCATTGCGACGGGTGCGCCGACCCTTTCCATTGGAGCCGTTGGCGGATGGCTCGGGCTCAACATCAATCGATGCTTCCGGGGCATGATGCCCGTTGCTGCCGTTGGCAGGGATCTGATCCGGTGAGTCTGCCACCGGCTTGATGCTGCGCACCCAGGTCAGGCCCTCCCCGATGGTGAGGCCAGTGACCTCGATGATATTCCGGCCGCAGATCAGCACGCCCAGGGCCTCCGGACGGAGCCGCGCCCCGGCGCAGGAACGGCAGGCCCGTTGGGCCATGTACCGTTCGATTTCACCCCGGGTGTGGTCGGACTCAGTATCCCGGTAGCGGCGTTGCAGGTTGGGGATCACCCCTTCGTAGGTGGTATTCCAGGAGTAGGTCCGGCCCCGGCCCGTGCGGTGTCGCACCTGTACCTGCTTCTTGCCGGCGCCGTAGAGCACGATGTTCAGTTGCTCCTCGGTCAATTCGCGTACCGGTGCGTTGGGAGAGAAATCGAACTCGCGGGCCACCGCCTCCATCATGCTGGCGTACCAGGCATTGGCGGCTCCGGAGCGCGCCCACGGCACGATGGCGCCTTCCAGCAAGGAAAGCGACCGGTTCTGGATGACCAACGACGGATCAACCTCAAGCTGGTAGCCCAGGCCGGTGCAGGTCGAGCACGCTCCGTGGGGACTGTTGAAGCTGAAAGTGCGGGGTTCGATTTCGGGCAGACTGACGCCGCAGGCGACGCAGGCGAACTGCTCGCTGAATACCAGGTCTTCCGCGTCCTCGCGGCCAACCGTGAGCACGCCCTCGCCCTCGCGCAGGGCGGTTTCCACCGATTCGGTGACTCGGCTGGGCTCGGTGTCGCTCCGGATGATGAGGCGGTCAACCACGATGTCGATGTAGTGCCACTTCTGCTTGTCCAGAGCGAGGGTGTCGGTATCCTCCACCAGCATGACCTCGCCGTTGACGCGGACGCGGACGAATCCGCCCCGCTGAGCGGCCTCGAACACCTCCCGATGTTCACCCTTCTTGCGGCGCACCTTGGGCGCCAGCAGCGTGATCCGGGACGACTCGGGCAGGTTCAGGATGGCGTCAACGATCTGCTGGACCGTTTGCCGGGCCACCGGGTTGCCGCACTTGGGGCAGTGTGGCTTGCCCACCCGGGCGAACAGCAGACGCAGGTAGTCGTAGATCTCCGTAACGGTGCCCACGGTGGAGCGGGGGTTGTGGGAGACGCCCTTCTGGTCGATGGAAATGGCCGGCGAGAGGCCCTCGATGTAGTCGACATCGGGCTTGTCCATGCGCCCCAGGAACTGGCGGGCGTAGGCGGAAAGCGACTCCACGTAGCGGCGCTGACCCTCGGCGTAGACGGTGTCGAAAGCCAGGCTGCTCTTGCCTGACCCGGACACGCCGGTGATCACAACGAGCCGGTCTCGAGGGATCGTCACGTCCACATTCTTCAGGTTGTGCTCGCGGGCACCCTTGATGAAGATGACTTCCTGCGGCATAAATCGGCCCTACTGCATGAGAATGGTGAAACTGGCCTGGGTGAAGTGGTGGTCGTTGGTCAGCGCTTCCCGTATGCCTTTTTCCGCCATAAGTAGGAAGGTGGCGCAATCAACGAGACCCCATTCCTGATCGGGTCGGGCGTTGTAGAAATCGACCGCGTTCCAGAATTGCAACGAGGTCTGCGGCTCTACGTCAACGTTGAGACCGCGCCCGAAACGCCGGATGAGATCAACCGTTGCCAGACGGTTTTGGGCGCCATACTTGGCCATGAAGTTCAACACTTCCGCAAGAACCATTTCGCTGGTCAATATTGGCCGGTCAAAATACTCTTCGTACAAGAGTTGAGCCGTCTCATGCCAAGCGTCTCTGGGGTTTAGCAAAGCAATCCAAAAGCAAGCATCGGCGTCAATCGTCAACCTTTGGCCGGCCGTAGAGGTAATGATGCATATTTTTGGCGCCATCGGTGGGTACGTTATCCCAAATATCCGCAGGGTATTTTTTGTGAATCTCTTTGATGATGTGCAGCAGCGTAGGCATCTCAGGATCTTCGGGCGGCGGTACTCGCTCCGTTTTTTTCAGGTCAATGCTGACTATTCGTTGCAAGCATCCGTAAGCGTAATCGCCCTCGCCGACGATCTTTACGCTGTACTTCCCATGGTTGTGCATCCCCTCGAGGATACCCCACTGGGAGGCGGTGAAATCGGCTGAGATAGTGGACCCGTCTTTCAACAGCAACTTGTAGGCGCCGTTATGGTCCACGTCCAATTCCATGGACTTGACCTCGGCGACTACTTCGACGGGATGGCGGCCGTTTTTCTCGGTCATGGCAAACCGCCCTTTGAGGGGCGCTGGCTCACTCCAATTCTACCAAAGGGTCGTTTGCGTTGACGGAATCGAGGGGCTGAACGAAAACGGTCTTCACCACGCCGTCGCGGTGGGCGAGGATGCTCTGCTCCATCTTCATCGCTTCCACGACGCACACCTCGTCCCCGGCGCTGACCGCATCGCCCGGGCGCACCATGACCGACATCACCCGGCCGGGCATGGGAGAGCGCAGTATGTCGTCGTCGACCGGGGCGCCGGATCCCGCGGCGGCGCCAGTGGGAGCTTCGGGCACCGTGAGCCCACCGGCCGGTCTTCCCCGGCGCGGCGGCGACGGAGCGGCCACGGCATCGATGTCGACGTCGAAAGTCTCTCCGTCAACGGTGACTTGAACGGGGGATTGGGTCAGGTCGCCGACCTCGACGGTGTACCACTGGTCGCCGACGCGTACTCTGATGGTGGTCAAACTACCTACCAGGACCCACTGCCAAGCCGGGACCGGAACAACTCGCGGCGGCCCTGCGTGCGCCAACGCGAACCTTTGTCGGCGGCCGATACCCCCGTGGCGCCCTGACCTTGAGACGCGTACACTGCGGCGACGCCGATGGCTGCCGCCAAAGCGCGGGGATCCATTCCGGATGCGGACGGTTCAGGCTTTGCGCCATTGGTTCCTGTGCTCACGTTGCGGTGCCCGTTGGATTTGGACTGTTGGTGTTGCAGCCGTCGCTCCAGGATGGTGGGCAGGGTGCCGGTATGGTAACTGCCGGATTCGAACTCCGGGCTGGACAGCACGTCTCGCAACAACGGGATGTTGGTTTTGACGCCTTCCAACCGGAAATCCGCCAACGCGGAGTCCAGCGTGGCGATCGCCGTTTCCCGATCGGAGCCCCAGGCCATCACCTTGGCAAGCAGCGGTTCGTAGTGTAGCGAAACCTCGTATCCGACGTAAAGCGCCGTATCCACGCGCACGTTGTCACCTTGCGGAAGATGCACGTCGGTGACCACTCCGACGTTGGGCAGGCAGGTGTCCGGGTCCTCCGGATACACGCGCGCCTCGATGGCGTGGCCGTTGGCGCGAATGTCACTCTGCCGGAGAGTGAACGGCACGCCGGCGGCGGACTGCAACTGGAGTTCGACGATGTCCCTGCCGGTCAGGAGCTCGGTTACGCCATGCTCGACCTGCAACCTGGGGTTCATTTCCAGGAAGTAAAAGTGTCCATCCGGGGTGACCAGGAACTCCACGGTTCCGGCGTTGGTGTAGCCCACTTCCCGTCCCAGTTGGCGGGACAACCGGCCGATCTGCCCCCGGACCTCGCCCGGCAGCTTGGCGGATGCCGGGGTTTCCTCGATCAGCTTCTGGTTGCGGCGCTGGATGGAGCAGTCCCGCTCGTGCAGGTGGAGCACGTTGCCGTACTGGTCGGCGATCAACTGCACCTCGATGTGCGACGCGCCTTGCAGGTAACGCTCGTAAAACAGGCTGGAGTCGGCGAAGGCGGCCTGGGCGGTCTTTCGGGTGCGCTCGATGATCGGCTCCAGTTCTTCCATGGAGTGGACCACGTGGATGCCGATGCCGCCGCCGCCAGCGGTGGCCTTTACCATCATGGGGAAGCCCAATTCCCACGCCTTGGAGATTGCTTCGTCGTCGCTGACGGGTTCCTCCGTGCCGGGCATAACCGGCAGCCCCGATTTTCGAGCGACGCGCCGGGCGGAGAGCTTGTCTCCCATCTGGTTGAGCACCTCTTCGCCCGGCCCGATGAAGATCACGCCTTCGGTTTTGCAGCGTCGAGACAGCTCGCTGTTTTCGGAGAGGAAACCGTAGCCCGGGTGGATCGCCTTGGCGCCGGTGGCATGGCACGCTTCCAGAACCGCGTCGACGCTGAGGTAGGAATCCTTCGCCGGGGCGCCGCCGATGCACACCGATTGGTCGGCCATCCTGGTATGCATCGCACCGGAGTCCGCCTCGGAATATACGGCCACGGTCGCGATTCCCATGCGCTGGCACGTGCGGATGATTCGTGTGGCTATCTCGCCCCGGTTTGCTACCAATACCTTGTCAAACATATATGCACCCCTGAAACACTCCCAATGCGCCTTGCCGGCGCAGTCAGCCCGTCATCGCGAGCACTGATGGTTATTTGTGGTCCGCCCAATTTTGGGCTCATGACCAGGAAAACACGTGCAAACAAACGCCACCCAAATATCAGCGGCTGCCGGTTTATACGCCCGATCGAATTGTATCCAGTTTACATACCCTGTATCTGACGGCCTTTTACGCTATCGGTAATTTACCAGTCAATAGCCGGCTGAGCCAAATTCAGGCCAATTTTGCAATTTCTAAAAAATCCTGAGACCTGACCCTGCGGTCCAACCAATATTGCAGGGTTGCGGCCAGCGTTTCGCGAACTTCGCGCTCCAGCGGGGGCGGAACGGAGAGCACCGGCAACGCTCCGACCGATTCGGTGCGGTGCAGCAGGCGCAGCAGTTTCAACGCCGGCAACGACAGGGGCCGCACCATCACGTCGGGCGGGCCACAATCGGTGCATAGCGCGCCCCCGGCTCCGACGGCGAACCGGTGCCGGTCGGGTTCCAGCTCGGCGCCGCATTCGACGCAATTGTAGAGTTCGGGCAAAAACCCGGACAGCCGGAGGAGCTGCAGGTCGAAATAGCGCAGGGCGAGATCGGCGTCCCTTGCGGCATCCAACCCTTCCAGGGTCTGCACGGTGAGGTTGAACAGTTCGGCGTTGGCGGCGGACAGGGCGCTGAATCCATCGACGAGTTCGGCCACGTACAACCCGCGAGCGGAGTTCTCGTAACCGTTCCTGACAGCAGGGAATGCGTTGACCACCTCGGCTTCGGTGACCTGATCCATGGTGCGGCCCCGGGCGATGGAAACACGCACCAGGGTCAGCGGCTCGAGGTGGCCCATCAACTTGCTGGTGAGCCGTTGCGCCCCGCGCGCCAGCAATTCCAGCTTGCCGTGCTCGCGGGTGTACATCACGGTGAGCAGGTCGGCCTCCCGCACCGGGGACCGGCGCAGGGTCAGGCCCAGGGCGCGATAGGTTCGGGGTGAGGTCATTCGAGATCCGCGACGTTATTCCAGTACGCTGCGGCCGGCCAACGCGCGGCTCAGCGTAGTTTCGTCGGCGAACTCAAGGGAGCCTCCGACGGGCAGTCCTCGGGCGAGGCGGGTGATCCGGATGCCGGAGTCGACCAAACGCCGATTGATGAAGTCGGCGGTCGCGTCCCCTTCCAGGGTTGGGTTGGTAGCCACTATGAGCTCCTGGAACGGGCTGCCCGATTCGCGCAGGCGGTCGAACAGTTGCGGCAGGTGGATGTCCTCCGGGCCGACGCCGTTGAGCGGCGACAGGACGCCGTGGAGCACGTGGTACAACCCACGGTAGGCTCGGGTTCGTTCCAGGGCCACGAGGTCGCGCCGCTCTTCCACTACGCAGATCTGGTCCTGATTGCGCTGGGGATTGGAGCAGATCTCGCACGGAGAGGCGTCGGTGAGGTTGCGGCACGGGTCGCAAAATACGAGGCTGTCGCGGGCCTCCAGGATGGCGTCAGCCAGTGATCTCGCCTCATCCCCCGGCAGGCGTATTACGTGGTCGGCGATGCGCTGGGCGCTCTTGGGGCCGATGCCGGGCAGGCGGTTGAGTTCTTCGATTAGCCGACTCAGGGACCGCGCGGTGCCGGGGTTATATTCGCTGACCATGATCAGGGCGATTGACGCCGTCGCCTGCGAATTGCTAAAGAGAATGCTCGTGCAATGTCAGTGAGAGCCCGACGTGGGAACGAACCCCGTCGGGCGACGGTGTCCGCTACCGGACCGGGGCCACCACCACGCTCGCCCGTCGCAATGAGTGTTGCCGCTAGAAAAGTCCGGGGATATTCAGGCCGCCGGTTACCGCTCCCATCTTCTGGGCGGCGAGCTCCTGGGTCCGGCTGAAAGCGTCGTTGACCGCGGCGGCGACCAGGTCCTGCAGGAGATCAATGTCTTCCGCCGCTTCCGGCTCGATGATGACCTCGGTGACTTCCTGCTTGCCGGACATGGTCACTCGTACCACGCCACCACCAGCGGAACCCTCCACGCTCATTTCTTCGAGTTCCTGTTGAGCCTTGGCCAACCGGTTCTGCAGCTGCTGGGCCTGGCGCATCATCTTGCGGTTCATCATGATATGTACGGAGCCTCCTGCTAGTTTTCCTCGATTGGACGCGCTCCCAGGCCGATGGCGGTGCGGTATAGAGGGCTGTCCTGCACTGAATTACGCGCCGGGCGGTCGCCTTCACCGTTGCCGCCGGCCAGGGTGACCGTGAACGGGTGGCGTTCGCCGAAGCACTGTTCTATAGCCTGCTCAATGGTATCACGAACCCGTGGATCGTTGAGTTCTTCCTGCATGCGGTCCAGGTTGGCGGCGTTGGTGAAGGGCAAAACCAGAGTGGCGGAGTCATCTGACACGTGGACACTATTGGGCCGGCAATCGCGCAGCAGGGCGCCAAGGTTGTACTTGCTGCCCTTCTCGCGGGCCAGTTGCCGCACCGCTTGTTCCCAGCGACCCTGCAGACTGTCCGGCGCGGCGGTATTGCGGGGGCCGGTTTGCGGGGGGTTGGCCATCGGCTCTGCGGGCGTCCGCCGAGGAGGAGCGGCGGCCGGCGGCGGCTGCGAGGCCCGGGGTGGCGGATCGCGTCGGGCGGGTTCCCGAGAGGGCGCGCCGGTCGTGCGGGATGCCTCGGGAGGCGACGCTGGGGGCGGAGCAGCGGGCTGTGGGGGATCGGCGATGACCTCCTTACGGCAGATCTCCGCCGCCGCGATTTCCAGGGGCAGCGTGGACGGAGCGTCGTAGCGCAGGTTGGCCTCGCCCCAGACCCGGACCGCGCGCAGAATGCTCGATGCGTCGTGCTTCTGGGCCTCTGCACTGAGGCTGGCAAGCATGTCCGGCGGGAGGTCGAGAGTGTCACCGGCGTCCCACGAGAGCAGGAGTATGGAGCGCAGGATTTCCAGCGTCTGTCGGTGCAACTGGCGCGGCTCACCGCCTTCCCAGACCACGTCGTTGATGGTCTCCAACGAGCCGGAGGTGTCGCCGGCCAGCATTTTCTGAGCCAGGATCAGGTAGGCGTCGCTGCGAACCAGGCCCAGCGCTTCTTCGACGTCGCGGAGGGTGATTTCCTGATCGGCGGAAACCGCCAACTGCTCCAGCATGTTCAGCGCGTCACGCATGGAACCGCCGGCGTTGCGCGCCACCATGCGCAGGGCGTCGGGCTGGATCACCACACCCTCCTGGTCGGTGATGTAGGCGAGGCGGTCATAGATAGTCTGGCCGGGCAGGCGTCGGAAATCGTAGCGCTGGCACCGCGACAGGATTGTGGGCAGGATGCGGTCGGCTTCAGTGGTGCACAGGATGAAGATGACGTGCGCCGGCGGTTCTTCCAGGGTCTTCAGGAAAGCGTTGGAAGCCTCCCGTGTGAGCATGTGCGCTTCGTCGATGATGTAGACCTTGCGCCGGTTCTGGGCCGGCTGGAAGTGCACCTTGTCGCGAATCTCGCGAATCTCTTCCACGCCGCGATTGCTGGCCGCGTCCAGCTCGATGATGTCCAGGTTGCGGCCCTCGTTGATGGACACGCAGATGACGCACTGATCGCACGGATCGCCGTCCCGCGGATCAAGGCAGTTGACGGCCTTCGAAAGCACCCGGGCGGTGGTGGTCTTGCCGCTGCCGCGGGTGCCGCAGAACAGGTAGCTGTGGCTGACCCGGCCCTGCATGACAGCCTGCCGGAGCGTGTTGCCCACATGTTCCTGACCGGCCAGGTCGGAGAAGGTGCCTGGCCGCCACTTGCGGTAATAAACCTGGGACGAGGTGGTCATGATCGTGCCACAAATGCGCGTTGATTGATGCCGGCCACTATAACGTCAACGGCCCCGCCGATGCCATAGCGAGGCCGTCAGGAACTACATGGCTTGGGTGCGCCGGCCGGTTGACCTAATCGGCGGCAGTCTCCGACTCGGCGGCTTGAGCCAACTCGTTAGGCGGCGTCAGCTTGAGGTTGGGGAATTGGACGCGGCGGGCTTTGCTCCAGTCCACGTAGTCCATAGAGTCATGGGTTTCCCAGAAATGGCGCTCTTCTGCTTCGGTTTCGAAATGAGGGATGGGTTTAAGCTCCTTGGACATATCTGCCCTCCAAAGATACGGTCATAGTCCAATTGTATAGTTAAAACACGCGGGTGAGGCGACGCCAACCGGCCCCTCCGCGTACCCAGTTTGTCATCGCTAGGAGCGTAGCCCGCTCATGGTGAGCTTGTCGAACCACGTGGCGATCTCGTTGCCACAGCGACCCTACACCGGGAGCGAGATTGCCGCGCTGCGCTCGCAGTATCTGTGTTGGGTGTCAAGGGTGTTTCAGATAACGGGATGGGGATCGGGCTGCCACGGGGTGCCTCGGCGGGCTACGGCGTTGAGTTGCAGGAGCAGTTTGCGCATGATGGCCACCAGGGCCACCTTGCCGGGCTTGCCCCGCTGGCGCAATCGGTCGTAGCAGGCTCCCAGTCCCACCTTGCTGCGGGACACCGCCAAGCTGGCCAGATACAAGACCCGCTTGATCCTGGCGCGTCCCCCACGGGTGGCCCGATAGCCCCGTTTCTGACCACTGTCCCGAGACCAGGGCGCCACTCCGCACAACGACGCCAACGCCTTCGGGTCCCACTGACCCAACTCGGGCAGCCAGGCAATCAGCGTTGCCGCCGTCTGTATCCCCACTCCGGGCACGCTGCAGTAGAGTTCAAACTGCCGGCGAAACTCCAGGTTCTCGCCCAGCAGTTTCCGGTATTCACCCTCCAAGGCCCCAATCTCCTGATCCAGCCACTGGATGTGCCGCTCTATGGACCCCCGAGCCCCCGCTCTGCCGACCTGGGACAACCGGTTCTTCTCCTGGGTCCGCTGCTCCACCAGCTGATCCCGTCGCCCCACCAACTCCTGCAACCGGCTGCGGTCTGCGCTCTGGGCCAGCGTGGCTGGTGGTTGGAAGACCTTGCCATACTGGGACAACACCACCGCGTCCAGCCGGTCGGTCTTGGCCTGGTAACCGGAGGCCCGGGCAAAATCCCGCACCTGGTTGGGATGGGCGATATGCACCGCTATCCCGGCCTGGCGCAAGGTCTCCACCAGCAGCAGTTCATACCCGCCCGTGGCTTCGCAGATCGCCAGCGGCCCCTCCCAGCTACACAACCACTGCGCCAACCCTGCCACCCCAGCCGGAGTGTTGGCAAAACGTCGCGCTTTGCACCCGTCCACCGACACGTCCAGTTGACCTTTGCCCACGTCGATCCCGGCCATGGCTCGGCTCATCTGTCACCTCCGTCTGACCCCGTGCGATAATGCCGGCGCCCCGGCTCTCCACACTTGTCATGCGGGTCTTGTTCCCGTCTATCCGTTCGGAGCGGCCTGGCGCCTTCCGGGAGGGGTGTCCTACTGCGAGACGGCGCAGCCAGGCCTCAGGGCCCAGGCTCACCCAATGACAGACGACGCGCCCCTCCCTCTCCCCACAGATTGGCCGATCTGCAGGGCCCCTTCAACATACAAATGACAGTTGGATGGGAAGTGGGTACGGGTGAGCAACCGACCCGCATTGACACCCGCCGGCCCCCTGCTTAGACTCACGGCGACGCGCCAGCAGCCATAGAGGGGGCGCGGCGAGGAGGAACCGGCGATGCCCGACCTAAATGACCTTTTCCGCCAGGTTGACCAAGCCGAAAACGACATCGTCGCCCTGGAACAGGCGCTGGTGCGCATCCCGTCGGTGAACACGGGGTTCATGCCCACGGGTGACGAGACGCCCGTGTGTGAACTGGCGCGGGACTTTCTGGCTGAAGACGGCATTGATTCCGAGATTCTGGAGTCCGCGCCCAACCGGGGCAACCTGATAGCGCGCCTGGAGGGGCGGTCCGGAAACGCCGGCCTGATGTTCATGTCCCATACCGATGTCGTTCCGGTGGAGGATGAGTCGAAGTGGCGGTTCCCGCCTTTCAGCGCGACCATCGCGGACGGGCGCGTGTTCGGACGGGGCGCCACGGACTGCAAGGGGCTGCTCACCGCGCAGTTGATGGCGGTTCGCATCCTGAAACGCAACGGCATCGAACTGGAGGACGGGTTGATCCTGGCCGCCGGCGCGGACGAGGAACACGGCGGCAGGTACGGGTTCGGCTGGCTGGCCGATAACTATCCGGAAAAGCTGGCCGCTCCATTTGCGGTCAACGAGGGCGGCGGTACGCCCATCGAAGCTGCGGGCGCGCTGACCTACGTGCTGGGCGTGGGCGAAAAGGGCCGTCTGCAGGTCGAGATCGACGTGAAGGGAACAAGCTCCCATGCCTCGGTGCCCTGGCAGGGGACCAACGCCCTGTACCGGCTGAGCCGCGCGCTGTCCTCCATTGAGGGATTTGAAGCCGATCGGGACACTTCCGGCGCCATCTTCGACCACCTCTCGACCTTTGCCATCGAGCACGCGCCGTCGGCGGAGAACGTGGACGACATCATCGCCGAGATTGAGCCGGACAATCCGCGCTTTGCGTCCATGCTGCGCGCCCTGTCCCGCATGACGCTGACCCCCACCATGGTTCGGGGCGGCATCAAGTCCAACAGCGTGCCGGAATCGATCCGCCTGACCTGCGACGTGCGGACGCTGCCCCACCAGGACGATGACTACGTGCGGCAGCAACTGGACGAGGTGTTGGCCGATGTGCCCGGCGTGTCCTACGAGATCGACTACATGGCGAGGCCGAACTCTTCGCCGTTCGAGTCGCCGCTGTCCGACAGCATCCGGCGCGTCACCAGTCGGGCCCTGCAGCGGGACAACATCCAGTGGGTGCCGGCGATAAGTAACGGGTTCACCGATTCGCGCTTTACGCGGCCTCTGGGCACGGTGACTTACGGCTTTTCGGGCTCCCATCCGGATGACGACCCGATGCTCAACTACACCCACGGCACCAACGAGTCGGCGGGCATCAAGAGCCTGGTCAGCGGCACCAAGATCATGCTGGGCCTGGCGTGCGACATGCTGGCGGTGAAATAGCATGGCGTACGACAACCTCCGCGTCGACCGCGACGACCAGATCGCGCTGGTTACGCTGAACCGCCCGGAGAAGCTCAATGCCATTGACCGCCGCCTGCACGAGGAGATGATGGCAGCGTGCGCCGAGTTGCGGGACGACGACGGCGTGCGGGTGGTCATATTCACCGGCGAGGGTCGCGGGTTCTCATCGGGTGCGGATCTGACCGGGGCTCGTCCCAACGACGAGCACGCCAGCCGTGGCGAGCGGCTGGACGAGTACAACTGGGTAGGTCGGCAGGCCCTGATGGTTTACCGGGACCTGAACAAGCCGACCATCGCGGCGGTGAACGGCGTCGCCGCCGGCGCCGGCATGGGTCTGGCACTGGCCTGCGACATGCGGGTCGGATGCGAGAACACCCGCTTCAAGACGGTGTTCATCGAGCGCAGCCTGAGCCCCGACTCGGGGCTGTCCTACTTCCTGCCCCGCATCGTTGGCGTGAGCCGGGCCTTCGACCTTGTGTTCACCAGCAGGACTGTTGACGCCGAGGAGGCGTTTCGGCTCGGGTTGCTGGACCGGTTGACCACGTCCGAGAACCTGCTGGGCGAGGCGATGGATCTGGCAAGACAGATCGCCATGTGGCCGCCGGTGGCCATGCAGATGTCGAAACGGGCGATGCAGCGGAGCCTGGACACCACGCTGGAAGACCAACTCGAATACGAGACCCACAGCATAGTGTTCGCCCGGCGTGCGCCGCACGACGTGGCGGAGGCGGCGGCGTCCTTTCGCGAACGGCGACCGCCGGTTTTCACCGGGGAATAGGCAACAGACCACCAGCCAAGGAGACGCAACATGGCGGCAGGAGACTGGGGAAACATCTACAAGGAACTGGGAGCGGTGCCGGTCATCAACGCCACCGGCAGTGTCACCATGCTGGGCGGTTCCACTCCGCTTCCGGAAGTGCGAGAGGCGATGGCGGCGGCCGACGGCGCGTACATTCCGCTGATGGAGTTGCAGGAAGCGGCGGGCGCGGCCATCGCCCGCATGACGAACGTGCCGGCGGCTTACATAACGTCGGGCGCGGGTTCGGCGTTGATGCTCGCGACGGCAGCGGCAATGGCCGGCGACGATGACGACCGGATCCAGCAACTTCCCAACACCGAAGGCATGAAGAACGAGATCCTGATCCAGACGCGGCAGCGTTACTGGTACGACCGTTGCCTGGAGCTTGCCGGAGCCAGGCTGGTCATGTTCGGGTCGGAAGAGCGGACCACGGCCCAGGACCTGGAAAACGCCATCGGGCCGAACACGGCGGCGGTGCACTACTACGCCGTGGAGCAGGAACACGACCCCGACGCGCTCTCCCTGGAGGACACCATCGCCATCGCCCACGCCCACGACGTGCTGGTCACGGTGGACGCGGCGGGCCAGATCTATCCCCTGGAGAATTTCGGCAAGTACGTCCGCATGGGCGCCGACTTCCAGTGCATCGCCGCCAAGTACATGGGCGCGCCGCAGTCCACCGGGCTGGCGCTGGGCTCCGAGGAAATGATCCGGAAACTCGGGTTGCAGGCTTTCGCCAGCTACGAAGGCCGGCGGGTGCGCGGGGTGGGTCGACCCCAGAAGGTCGACCGCCAGGAGATGATGGGCGCTGTGGCTGCGGTTCAGGTGTGGATGACGATGAACCACGAGGACCGGCTGGCCGACGCGGAGCGACGAACCCGGACCATATTCAGCGCCATTGAAGGCATGGCCGGCCTGAACGCCGAGATGATGGATAACGTCATCGGCCACCAGCCCTACGGACTCAACATACGGGTGGATTCGGCGGTCGCCGGCTTCGATATCTATGAACTGCGGGACCGGCTCAAGGAAGGCGACCCGCCGATCTGGACGCGGGTGCGCGACGGCGAGGACTGCATCACCATCCACATGTTCGGCCTCAACCCGGGTGAGGATCAAATCGTCGGAGAGCGGATCGCGACCCTGTTCCGCAAGTAAGCGCACGACGAGAGACCCATGCCCTCCTATTCCGTAGCGGTTGATGTCGGTGGCACGTTCACCGACATCGTGCTGTGTGACACCGCGTCCAACGCGCAGTGGGTCCACAAGACCCCTTCCACTCCGAGCGATCCGTCCGTCGGATTCATGACGGGCCTGAGCGAGATACTGGTAACCAACGGGATCTACGCCGGCGATGTAAGCCGCATCTTGCATGGCACCACCATCGCCACCAACTCGGTGCTGGAGAACCGGGGAGCCCCGGTTGGACTGCTGGTTACCGAGGGGTTCCGCTACGTCCTGGAGATAGCGCGGCATGGGACACCTCGCCTGGCCAATCCAAACTCCTGGGTGAAACCCCAGCGTCCAGTGCGCCCTCGGGATTGCCTTGAGGTGAACGAGCGCACTGCGTTCAATGGCGAGATTCTCGCACCGTTGGATGAGGCGGGTGTGCGAGACGCGGCGCGGCATTTCCGTCGCGAGGGCGTGGCGGCAATCGCCGTGGCCTTCCTGCATTCGTATGCCAACCCGGCCCACGAGCGACAGGCTCGGGAGATCCTCCGGGAAGAGCTGCCGGACGTGGCCGTCTCACTGTCTTCCGAAGTACTGCCGGTGTACCGGGAGTACGAACGGGCCATCACCACCGTGCTGAACGCCTACGTGACACCGCGGGTGAGCACCTACATCGAAAACCTGCAGAACTCGCTGCGGGCGTTCGGCAGCTCCGCATCGCTGTCCATCATGAAATCCAACGGCGGCATCATCGGCGCGGACACCGCGGTGCAGCAGCCGGTTTACACGGCGTTGTCCGGGCCGGCGGCAGGGGTGATGGCTACCCTGCAGATTGCCGAAGCCACGGGAGTGGAGAACTGTATTTCGTTCGACATGGGCGGCACCAGCACCGATGTCTCGCTGGTGCAGGGCCGGCAGCCGGGCCTGACGCTGAACGGCCGGCTGGGCGACTGGCCCGTCCAGTTGCCCATGCTGGATATCGCTACCATCGGCTGCGGCGGGGGCAGCATCGCCGAGGTTTCTCCGTACGGCAGCCTGACGGTGGGACCGGCCAGCGCGGGCGCAGACCCGGGCCCCGTGTGTTACGGCCGGGGTTCGGAAGTTCCCACCGTTACCGACGCCAATCTGGCGTTGGGTCGGGTCAGTTCCAGCATTGCTGGCGGGCAGCTGACGCTGGACGCAGACGCTGCGGCCAATGCGATCCGTGAGACGGTGGCGTCGCCTTTGGGCATGGACCTCGCCACGGCCGCCAGCGGAATCCTGCAGATCGCCAACAACGCGATGGTCGGCGCGATCCGCAACATCAGCGTGGAGCGCGGCTACGATCCGAGAGAATTTGCGCTGGTGGCGTATGGCGGAGCCGGTCCGATGCACGCCATCGAGGTTGCGAATCTGCTGGGGGTAATGACGGTGGTGGTGCCGCCACACCCGGGGATCGCGTCGGCGTACGGGTTGCTGGTGGCGGAGTTTAAGAACGACTACGCCCGAACGTCGTTGCAACAACCGCCGGACTACGATCTGCAGGGCATGGCCGCCATTTTCGACGGGCTGGAAAGAGATGCACTGGAGTGGCTGGAAACGGAGGGAGTCGCCGACTCGGACCGGCTGCTGGTCTGGTCGGCCGATCTGCGCTACGAGCACCAGGGTTCGGAACTGACTATTCCGTACGATGGGGCTCGGGTCGATCACCATGGCCTGGAGGCGATGATCGAGGAGTTCCACCGCCGACACTCCCAGCTGTACGGGTTTTCGCTGGACCAGTCGGTGGAAATCGTGACGCTGCGGGTGACGGCTTCGGGACACCTCGGCGACGTGGCCATGCCCCTTCTGACCGGAGGAACTGCCGATCCGGCCGATGCAGTGGTTGAGCGGCGCCAGGTGTACTTCGAAGAGACGCGGGATTTCGTTGAGTGCCCCATCTACCGGAGGGAGCGGCTGGGCCCGGAGGCCAGCATCGCGGGACCGGCCATTCTGGAGGGCATGGACTCGACGGTGGTGATCAACCCGGGCTGGGAATCCCGCATTGATTTATACGGCAACTGCATCATGCGCGCCACCGGAGAGTGAGATGACAATCAGCAAACGCCGCAACGAAACCCCTTCGCCACAGGGCACGCCCGGCCAGCCGGTCGATCCCGTTACGCGGCAACTGATCCGCGGCTCGCTGCGGGCGGCACGATTGGAATGCGAGCTGATCATCGAGCGCACGGCCATGTCAGCGTTCATCCGTGAGAAGAAGGACTACACCGTGAGCTTCCTGGATGCCGGCGGCCGGGAGATCTACGGTGACACCATGGGCAGCGACATCCTGGGCTGTGTCTGGGACTACTATCCGGTCGATGCGATGCGGCCCGGCGACCTTTACTGGTACAACGACCCGTACCTGTCCCAGGGGAGCATCACCCACACGCCGGACATGGTGTTCATCGCCCCGGTGTTCTTCCATGACGAGGTGGTGGCCTATTGTCATTCCTTCGCCCATTTCTGGGATCTGGGTGGATCGCGGCCCGGCAGCATCGGACCGGCGAACACCGAGATCTTCCACGACGGGACGCTGGTGCCGCCGATCAAGATCATCGACGCCGGAAACCTGAACGACGAGGCCTACCGCATCATCCTGCGGAACTCCAGGTATCCCGACCTGCTGGAGGGCGACTCGAGGGCGCTGATGTCGGCTGCCGGTCGCGCGCAGGAGCGACTGCTTGAGATGTTCGAGCGCTTCGGACGGGACACCATGCTGGCTGCCATCGCCGAGGACCAGGCCGACACCGGGCGGCTGGTGCGGGACAAAACGCTGGAGATGATCCCTGAGGGCGAGTATTCCGTGCGCGACTACATGGACCACGCCGGCGTCAGCGAGCATTGGCACTCCTTCCACCTCAAGCTGATCCGCCGAGGCGACGAAATCCTGCTGGACGCCACCGACAGCGATGATCAGGCCGACGGCTCCATTAATTTCATCGCGAGCGACGGCGCGCTCAAAGCCTATTTCGGGCAGTACTTTCACCAGTTTGACACGTCTCTGATGGCCAACCACGGGCTGCTGGCGGCGATTGACGACGTGCAGTTGCGGGAAGGCAGCATCCTGCGGCCGGAATGGCCGGCGGCGCTGGGGTGCCGGGCCCACACCTTCACCAAGCTGAAGAGCGCGGTGCGTGCGGTGGTCGCGCAGGCCACAGAAGGCAATGTCATGGCGGCAGCGGCGGTTTACGTGATCGCCTACTGGCGGATGAAGGAGAGCGGCACGGGGAATTGGCTGCTGTGCACCGATGGCATCGCGGTGGGACACGGGGCGCGGCCCTTCGGCGACGGGCTGGACGCGATTTACCAGCGACACAACGAGAACTATCCCGGCGAGTTCATGGAGATGGAGTACCCGCTGCGATTGGAACGGTACGCCATCGCCATCGATTCAGGAGGCCCTGGCAAGTACCGGGGCGGGTGCGGCGTCATCCGGGACGTGCGCTTGCTCGCAGACGAGGGCACCTTCGGGCTCCGTGTGGAGAACAACCGGTTCCCGGCCTGGGGAGTGGCCGGCGGCAAGGGTGGTGGGCTTTCGCGGGTGATACTGAACCCTGGGACGCCGGAGGAACGCGATATACGCGCGTTCTCCGACGACAACCATTGGAAACGCGGCGACCTGGTACGCATCTGCACGGCCGGCGGCGGTGGCTGGGGGGACCCCCTGGAGCGGGATGCCGGGCTGGTGCTGGACGACGTGAAAGACGGTTTCGTATCGCCGCAGGCCGCGCTGGACGATTACGGCGTGGTGATCGATGGGGATGCCTTGACCGTTGACACGGCGGCTACCGCCGCCAAGCGGGAAGCGATACGCAATGCCCGAGGCAACACCGGACTGTTCCACCGCTTCGGTTACTTCGACTCGGAAGCCGAGGAACTGGAATGGGTCAACCGGAACATTCCGCGCTGACCCGGTCGTGATGACTGCGCCCTGCGTGATCTACCGCCGGGCAGCGCGAGGCGGGTCCTCCGAGTAGTCCCACGAACGGATGCGCACCGGAGTTACCCTGATGTAGGCGGCGCCGGGGCGAGGCTCGGTGGGCAGGTCGTCCTCGGCTACACCGCGAAGCCTGGCCGCTTCCCGGGAGTAGTGCAAGATCTGGTCGGGTTCGGTGTGAACGGTCGCGGTGCCTTGAACCATCAGCCCCTTGATGTCGGCCATCGTGCTTCCGGATTCCAGCAGCACGCTGACGTTTGGGTTGTGGCCGATGTTGCGCAGTTTGAGCGTGTGGGCCCGCACGCCCATGAGGATTTCGTCGCCGAGCCGGAAATAACCCAAGGGCACCGTGTGCGGGAACCCGTCCGGCCCCAGGGTGGTCAGTACGATCCAGCCGGGCTTGCTGTCCAGAAACTCGTGGGCTTCCTGGGTAGTTAGCGGGCGAGGCATGATAAACGCTCCTGGGATGGGCTGCTGTTACCGCGGCCTGATGAGGGTCAAGGCGGCGACAAATATCCTCTCGTTCACGGAGGTTTGCAAGAAATCGAGGATCGTGCTTTCCGCGCGGTAAAGCCATTCGCGGGGCTGGTTGATAGTCATGACGGCATCGTGGTCATAATCGGCCGAGTGGCGGATCTCCTGCATATCGGCGAACCACCCTGCAAACTCCGGGCCGGCGCCGAGAACTCCTGGCGGTGGCGCTGTAGTTCCCTGCGGGCGGTGACATGGTCGAGGCCACGGTAAACCCGGGACCATGCGGAGGCGGTCAGTGGGTCGCTTGGCGCGCCGATCAACGCGCTGGCGTTGCTCTCGGCCAGCGCGTGGAACAGGGCGTAGTAGGCGTTGCTCGCCGCTCTGCGGACATGCTCATCCGTTGCCGAACTTCCCGGTTGCTGCGGGTTGATGAGGTCGCGTCCTGCTTGGATGAGGTTCCGCCAGTCAACCGCAGTTGCCGACGGGCTTCCGGGCGCTGTCATGCGAGGAACTCGCTCCCGTTGGCGAAGGAAATGACCACATGCGGGATGATCCTAGCCTCTTCTAAGAGTTGGTACATCGCGCCTCTGAAAGCCGTCCTTTCTCCCATGTCCAGATTGGGATGGCCGTCTTCCAGGATTACCAGGACGTGGATGTAGCCTTCCTCCTCTGTGCCGGGCCGGTGCTCGGCTTGCACGTCGTTAACGATGAAATCCGGGGAAAAATGCTCGGGCAGCTCGGCCCGGACCAGGCCGATGACTGTTTCGAGCGATTTCGCAGTGGTAGTCATGCTACCAACCTCCGGGAGCAGTGTCGGGTTTGATGATATTTCCGGTTGCGACGCCGGGTCAACCGGAAGGACGGCAGCGTGAACCGACGCGGACAGATCCCAGACTGACGGCGCGGCGCGTCTGGTATATTCGTGCTCACAGAACGGAGCTCTTTCCCGCGCAAGGAGGACTGACATGGCTGGAACCAAGCGAATTTACGTGGGAATGCACGACGGGGTATGCGTTGTCACCAGCGAGGACGGCGGCAAGACCTGGAAGCAGGGCCCGGTCACACCATTGGCCCACGCGGCGGCCCGCCTCAGCGCGAGTGCGGTGGCCCCCTCTCGGGCGTACCTGGCCGCGTACGAAGCGGGGGTATACCGGACGGACGACGGAGGTGTGACCTGGCAACACCTGGGCTCATACCCAACCGATTACGCGCATAGCGTGCTGGCCCACCCCGACGAGGCTGACTCGGTGTACGTGGGCAGCGAGCCGGCGGAAATCTGGCGCTCGGCAGACTGCGGGACGACATGGGACGAGTTCGACTCGTTCCGCGCGGTTCCGGAAGCGACGCAGTGGGGGTTCCACGCGCCGACTCGAGACTCGCATGTGCGCGACCTGAGGGCGGCGCCAGGCTCGGCGAGCCAACTGTACGCCGGCATCGAGGTTGGCGGAATGGTGCGCTCCGGTGATAGCGGGTCGAGCTGGAAGCAACTGAACGGGCTGAACGACGACATCCACTGCGTCAATCTGAGCGCGAACCAGGCCGACCGGGTTTACGTAGCGACGGCAGTGGCGCCCTATCGCTCCGACGACGGGGGAGAGACCTGGGACATGATCAACGACGGTCTGGATCGACGCTACACCCTGCATATCTCTGCGGCGCCCGACGACGCGGATCTGGTGCTGGTGACGGTTTCCGAAAACGCGCGGCGCGGCAATCCCCAGTTCTATCGTTCCACCGACGCCGGCCGCAGCTGGGTTTTGGTGCAGGGCGTGGGTGAGGGAGAAAACCCGACCGACATGATGGTGGCTTTCGAGTGGGACCCACAGGATCCGAATACGGTTTACGGCGGGACCGACGGCGGCAAGCTGTACCGCAGTGGCGACCGCGGCGTCACCTGGGATGCGCTGCCCGTGGACGTGGGTACCGTGGCCGTGGGTGCGCTGGCGGTGGCGAACGACTGAGCCGTCCGCGTCAACCGGCCGTGGTATCATCGGCCTGAAAACTGAAAAACCCTGCAGCAGGAGGTGCGATCATGCCGCCAAGTGGCAACGAATGGCTGGCCCTGACGACGGAACCAATACTGGAACCCGGGCTCCCGATCTGTGACCCGCACCACCACTTCTGGGTGCAGCGGCCGGAGCCGGCGGACTACCAGCAATACCTGCTGCCCGACCTGGTGGCAGACATCAACAGCGGTCACAACGTGCGATCAACCGTGTTTGTGGAGGCGCGCTCCGAATACCGAACCGACGGGCCTGAAGAGTATCGCCCCGTGGGTGAGGTCGAATTCGTCCAGGGCATTGCTGACGAGAGCGCGACGGGAACGTATGGCGAAGGGAGGGCAGCCGCGGCGATCATCGGACGGGCCGACCTGAAGATGGGCGACGGCGTCCGGCCGGTGCTGGAAGCTCTGCAGGCGGCGAGCCCCAATCGCTTCCGCGGGATCAGGCACTCGGTGGGATGGGATCCCCATCCGGATGTGGAAAACCGGGAGGTTGAAGGCCTGCTGCAGCGTGACGACTACCTTGCCGGCGCGCGGGTCCTGCAGGATATGGGCCTGATCCTGGAGACGTCGGTCTACTTCCCGCAGTTGCCGGAACTGGCCGAGTTTGCCCGTCAGGTTCCTGACCTGACCATCGTACTCAACCACATTGGTGGAATGATGCGCACCGGCCCCTTTGCCAACCGGGACGACGAAGTCATCCCGCAGTGGCGCAGCGGCATCGACGCGGTGGGCGCCGAGCCGAACATCATCATGAAGCTGGGCGGCATCGGCATGCCGCGGATCGGGTTCGACTGGCACACCCGGGAGACGCCCGTGGGATCCGAGGAAATCGCCGATTCCGTCGGCGACTGGATGCGACACTGCCTCGACCAGTTTGGGCCGGACCGATGCATGTTCGAAAGCAACTTCCCGGTGGACAAGGTGTCCTTCTCGTACCATGTGATGTACAACGGCTTCAAGCGGCTGTCGCAGGGGTACTCGGAATCGGAGCGTGCGGCGGCGTTTCACGACACCGCGGTGCGTGTATACCGGATACAGTCATGACGGCGGCGATCACGCTCCACTATTGACAATCAGGGGCGTCACAATGGGCGCCCCCACTCAAGACCATAAGGAGGCTTGCCATGGAGCCCTTTGAGATTGCCATAAGCGACGAGGTGCTGGAGGATCTGCGCCGGCGTCTGCAGCACGCCAGGTGGCCCGACGAGATGCCAGGGACGGGTTGGGAGTACGGCTCCAACCTCGATTACGTCAAGGAATTGGTCGAGTACTGGCGTACCGATTTCGACTGGCGCGCGCAGGAGAAAAAGCTCAACGCGTTCAACCATTTCAAGACCGACGTGGACGGGCTGAGCATTCACTTTATCAAGGAGAACGGCACGGGTCCGAACCCCATGCCGCTGGTGATCACCCACGGCTGGCCCAGCACCTTCTTCGAAATGACCAAGATCATCCCGCTGCTGGCGGACCCGGGGAGCCACGGCGGGGATCCGGCAGACTCCTTCGACGTGGTCGCGCCGTCACTGCCCGGCTTCGGTTTCTCGCAGGCGTCGCAGGAACCGGGGATGCAGGTGCAGAAAGTGGCCGACCTCTGGGCCAAGATGATGACCGAGAATCTGGGGTATCCCAAGTTCGCGGCCCAGGGCGGAGACATCGGCGCGGGGGTCACCTCTCGGCTGGGATATGCCCACTCCGACAAGATGATCGGCGTGCACCTGACCTCGATCACGCGGCCGACGCCCTACCTCGGGCCGGGGTCGCGGCCCCTGACCGACGCGGAGCAGGCGCACTCGGACCAGCGCGAGCGGTGGCAGCAGAGCGAGGGCGGGTACAGCCACATCCAGGGCACCAAGCCGCAGACGCTTTCCTACGGTCTGAACGACTCGCCGGTCGGACTGGCGGCGTGGATCGTGGAGAAGTACCGCACCTGGAGCGACTGCAACGGCGACGTGGAGAGCACGTACACGAAAGACGAGTTGCTGACCACGGTGACCATCTACTGGGTGACGCAGACCATCGGCTCGTCGGTGCGGATGTACAAGGAGAACCAGAGTTCAGTGTGGGAGATGGAGCAGGACGAAAGGGTGCCGACGCCGGCTGGGATGGCGATGTTCCCGCAGGAGATCGCCAAGCCGCCACGGGAATGGGCCGAGCGGTCTTGGGATGTCCTCCGGTGGACGCAGATGCCCCGGGGCGGCCACTTTGCCGCGCTGGAGGAACCGGAGTTGCTGGCCCACGAGGTGCGGGAGTTCTTCAAACCATTCCGCAGCTAGCCGGGCGGGTCTCACCAAGTCAAAGAACAGGGGCGAATAACCATTCGCCCCTGTTCAGTTTGCGGAGGTCAGCGGTTCAGGAACTTCAGTATCTTGGGGTTGACCTCTTCGGGTCGTTCCTGGTGCATGAAGTGGCCGGTGCCGGGGATGATGACCTTCTCCAGGCCGCCGGAGAAGTAGGTATACATCCCTGAGCTCAGGAACGACTCCAGCCGCCTGGGCCGGTCGCGGGTACCGTGGAGAGCCAGCGTGGGTACCTTGATGGGGCCGGCCTGGATGACGGCCTGGTCGGCGCGCACCTGGTCGTCCACCTGGGAGGCGTCGTAGCGAGCGCGGTAGTAACCAAGGGCGGCCTGAACCACGCCGGACTTTCGGAAGGTGGACCGGATGCTCTCCAGATACTCGTCGGGAATGTCCCACTCCGGCGATGCCCAGCGCCACCATTCTTCCACAAAGGCGTAGTCGTTGTGGGCCACCGCCTCCTCGGCGTCCGGGCGTTGGAAGAAGAACCCGTGCCAGGTGCCCTGGAGGTACTGGAAGTCCAGGCTGAGCTCGCGGTCTACGCGGCCGGAGGCGATGGTCACCAGCTTGACGACCTTCTCGGGCGCCAGGGCAGTGGCTCCCACGACGGCGCCGGCTCCCCAGTCGTTGCCGATCAGGTAGGCGCGGTCGGCTCCCAGTGCGCTGATGAGTTCAACCGCGTCGCGGGCCATCAGTGCGGAGTGGTAACGCCCGTCCGCAGGGGCTTCGGTCGGTGCGTAGCCGCGCATGAAAGGGGCGACGGCGCGGAAGCCGGCGGCCGCCAGGTCTGGCAGCAGGTGGCGGAAGGACCAGGCGTGGTCGGGGAACCCGTGGAGGCAGATGGCCAAGGGGCCGTCGCCCATCTCGAGGTAATGGAAGTTAATGCCATTGGCGCGAACGCTGCCGGTGTTGAAATCAGCCATGATGGTCTCCGGGTTATTGGGTCCTGAACATTGCGGGGATAACGACCCTAACGTCTCTTTCCGCAGCCCGCTCTCGTTGTTGCGGCCGAGCGCTTTCGCCGATCACAGCGGCGATGGCCTCGTTATTGGTAATCACGGCCAAGCTGCGAGCCCGATCGTACGCACGGTCGATATCCCGGTCATTGATGGTGCGCGACACCTCGAACACGGCATAAACCTGACGCGCGTCCACGCTGCGACGGGCGCGGATTATGATGTCCGCAACATGCAGGTTGTCGACCGCGTCCCCGTCAACCAGTCCCCGGACTTCGGCTTGCTCTGCAGCCGCTCGCAATTGCGGATCCATATCGCGGGAACCGTCCAGGAGAACCCTTCCCCGAGTCAAGCCCAGCTCATCCTTGGCAATGTTGAGGATATTTTCGCGAGCTCGGCGTTCGGTATCGCTGCCCTTGAGGGTCGCCACATCGTCCTTGAGGGTTTTCACGTCGTCCTTGAGGATTTTCACGTCGTCCTTGAGGGTTTTTACGTCCGTTTCCAGAGATTCGAACCGGCGATCGGTGGCGGCGATGAATTCGTCCAGTTTGGCGCTGATATGCGCCACGGTGGCAACCAACTCCGCGAATTTTGCGGGCAGCGCGACAAGCTCCGGGGTAAGCAATCGCACCCGGAGTGCTTCAAGGTATTCAGGGTTGCGGTCCAGAAGGTCCAGCAAATCCTGAAATGTGTTTATTTCCGCCATCAGATGACCCAGACGACCGTGCGCTCCTGCTTACCATTATAGTCCTATGCGGCAGGCCAAGGGCGTCAGAATTCATGGATGCGCGGAAGTACCTCGCGGCCGAAGAGTTCAACTTCGGCCATGACGTCCTTGTGGTTCAGACCGGGTTGCTGGAAGGCCAAATCGACGACGCCCACGCCGCACCGTTCGTGGTATGCGCGGAACTGCTCCACCACTGTATCGGGGCTGCCGACGAAGTTTAGCTGCGTGCGCGCCGCGCCGCCGGACGGTGGGTTGGACGCCGGAGGGTCGGGCAACGGGAGCGGCTGGCCGGATCGGGCGGCCTGCACCGCCTGGGCGAGGGAGCGGCCGATGTTCATTCCCCGGCCACCGCCGGCGGCGTGCACGCGGTCGCGCATGGCGTGGGCCTTCTCGTCGGTTTCGGCCACGCAGATGCCGCCGCGATAGACAATGTCGTCCGCTCCAGGTTGCCAGCCGGCCTCGTCGGACCACCGCCGGTAATCTTCGACGATGCCGGCCATATCGTCAGGATGCTCGTAGGAAATGCCCAATCCGAGGCGGCGGGACGCGGCGAACTGGACGGTATCGGCGCTGCGGGTCGCCACGAGGAGCGGCGGCAACGGTCGCTGCACGGGCCACGGCCACACCGACACGGTCCGATATTGGTAGTAGCGGCCCTCCCAGGAGAAGGGCTCGGGTTCGGTGAGGGCCCTGAGGACGAGGTCCATGGCCTCGAGCAACCGCTCTCTGCCTTCGGAAGGGTTGAGATCGTAAACCTGGTCCTCGCTGGGGGTGCCGCGCATGAACGCGGCCACCAGCCGGCCGCCGGTGAGATTGTCCAGCATGCCGATTTCCTCGGCGACCCGGACCGGGTTGTTGATGGGCAGCAGCTGGCCCAGCAGCGCGATCTTTGCCGTCCGGCAGCGCTCGGCGACGGCGGCCGCCATCACCGCGGGATTGGGCGTGGTGCGGTTTCCCGAGTAATGGTGCTCGGACAGGCTGATCCAGTCGAAACCGAGGTCTTCTGCGATCTCACACTCTTCCATGCCTTCCCGGTAGGACCTGAGCGATACCTCCGGGTCGTGATAGGCGGGCGCAACCGGCCAACCGGCGGGGAACCGGTCCCGGTCCGCGTAGCCCATGCAGCCGAAATACGAAGCTTTCACGTCGTTCCTGAAGTAGCGGGCGGGTGGTCGAATGGCGCGATGTTAGGGGGCCGCATCGGGGTTGTCAACGCGGAACGATCAACCTGTAAACAGTTGGTCATCGCGACGCAGCCAAATGCCCGTGGGATCGTCCTTTGCTTGACCGGGTACCGGGCAAGGCTATACTGTCGCCAAAACGAGAGTGAACTTGGCTGATAAGCGGCGGGACGCGTGGGATGTCCTGAATCGGTTGGTAACGGCCTCGCAAGTCCCGTCTTCTACTGATTTCGCGTCCAGCCAGATATTTTGCAACCCAGGAGAGGCATCATGGAGACCAGAGAGATGACCGCCAGCGCGTCGCGTTTGATGGTCGAACAGATGGTGGCGTCAGGCGTCAAGTATGTATTCAACAACTCGGGATCACGGGAGGCGTTGTTCTTCAACGAGCTGCACGCGCGTTCGGACATCCACGGCATCCTTGGCCTGCACGAGGGCGCGGTGACGGCAATGGCCGGCGGGTACACGCAGGCGAACCTGGCTCCAGGCGTGATGGTGGTTCACCTGGGCGCGGGCCTGGCGCAGGCGATGGGCCAGTTGATCAACATTTGGACTGGCAGCCTGCCGGTGGTGGTGATCACCTTCGCCGGAGACACCGGGAGCTTCGCGGGAAAGATCACGCTGGACGTAAGCCACAACGCCGGCCCGACCGCTATTGCCGCGCCCATGATGAAGGCGAACTGGACGGTCATCGAGCCGGAGGGGCTGCCGGCCGCCCTGGAACGGGCGCTGAGAGTGGCGATGACACCGCCGGTGGGTCCGGTGCACCTGGCGGTGTACGACCGGTTGCTGGGGCCGACCGAGTTCACGGCGAACATCATTGACGGCCAGCTACCCGAAATCCACGCCGGTTACCCGTCGGATGCCGACATTGACGCGGTGGCGCGGGCCCTGCGGGACGCCAAGCGTCCGCTGATGTACGTGGGCGACGGTGTGTGGAAGAGTGGAGCCATCGCCGAGGTGACCGCGCTGGCCGAGCGGTTCGGCGTGCCGGTGGTGGGAGACCCGCGTGCGGTTTCGATCAAGCACCCGCTGCACGCCGGCGGCCGGCGGCTGGAGCAGGCCCCCGATATCGATCCCGACCTGATCCTCTGCATCGGCGTGACCCACAACGGAGCCGGCAACGCGAGCGACTACACCGCGTTCTTCAATGCGGAGCGGACCATCGCCATCGGCGCGGACGCCGAGAACCTGGAGAACATTCCCGGTTTGGACCTGGCGGTGCTGGCGGACGAGAAGCGGGCGGCGCAGGGATTGCTGGACGCCACCGACGGTTCGTCCGATGATTTGTCCGACCGCCGGAGCCGGGCCAGGGAAGAGGTTGCGGCGCTGCGGGCGCAGCGTCGGGACGCTGCCTGGCGTGTCCCCGCCGAAGATGGCAAGGTGCGCGCGGTGGCCGTTGGCGACGCCCTGGACCGGGCGTTGGAAAGTCGCGGCGGCGGTCTGGTTACCATCGAGCAGTTCGCGGTGGCGCAGGACATCCTGGCCAACAATGACGACGCGGGTCGCAACCAGTACATCCGGCCGGCCGGAGGATCGGAGGGATACGGCGTGGGCATGGCGATCGGCGCCAAGCTGGGAGCGCCGGATACGCCGGTGGTCGGCCTGGTCGGCGACGGGTCGCTGTACTACTCGGACCACGCGCTGTGGACGGCGGCGAGCCACGGGGTGCCGGTGCTCTACGTAATCTCCAACAACGGCGCCTACGGCATCGTCGCCAGTTCTTTCGCCAATGCCAACGCCGACATGCGCGAGACCGGCGAATACCGAGGCGTGGTGCTGGACGGCATCGACCCGGTGAAGCTGGCCGAGGGGTTTGGCGTGGAGGCGATGGACGCGACCGACGAGGCCAACATCAGCGACGCCATCGAGCATGGTCTGGGCGTCGTCGAGCGGGAAAAGCGGCCGTTCCTGTTGAACGTCCACATGCCGCTGGGCCTGCCGGAAGGCGGGAGGCCAGGAGAGATTTACAACATGAGCGCCGAACTGGGATAACCTGGAGAGATGGGCGGGAAATTTCCCGCCCATCGGCTGTCTTGATTTTGAATGGGCAACGGCCGATTTGCTTTTGACAGCAGATAACAGTCCCGCCATCGCTGTGACAAGCGTCACCCTTCGACCCATCCGCCGCGCTGGCTCCCACGTTCCCGGTGGTGGCAGGGGCTACTTCCGGGCGACCTGGATCACGAAGTCCGGATCGTAAAATTCGTAATCGGCTTCAAAGTCGCCGTACCGCTCAACACTGCTGAAGCCGGCGTCAAGCAAAAGGCCGGTCACGTATTTCTGGCGGATGGGGCACAGGGTCAGAAAGTGGACCGCGCCGTCGTCGTACTCGTAGCGCATCTTCAGGATGTCTTCGGTCAACTCTTCCGGCCTGACGGTCACTGTCTCGCCCATGTAGTAGGACTGGTGCTTGCTGCTGAAACCGTTGTCGAGGATGGCGTCATAGTTGCGCTGGTCGATGATGGCAACCCCGTCCCGGTTGAGGAGCCGGTAAATCTCGTCCAGGGCCTTGACGCGGTCGGCTTCGTCGAACAGGTGGGTGAAGGCGTTGCCCAGGCAAATTATGGCGTCGAACCGCTCTCCCGCGAAAGACGACGCGAGATGGGTCCACTCGGCTTCCACGACCCGCAGGTCGTCCAGGCCGAAGCGTTTTGCGTTCTCCCTGGTTTGAACCAGCATGTTCGGCGCGCCGTCCGCGGCCGTCACGTCAAAGCCGTCGGCGCTCAAGGTCACGGAGTGGAACCCGGTGCCGCAGGCGATGTCCAGCACAGTTTCGGCTCCGTGTTCCTTCAGGACGTCCTGGAAAAAGTTGTTTTCCGCCTGCGCCCGGCGCTGCCAGTCGATCAATTCGTCCCAGCGTCCGGCGAAATCCTCCGAATACTGCTCCTTGTAGAGGTCCTTCGGGACGATGACTTTCTCGGCTCGTAACATGCCTTGACTCCTTGGGGGTGAAGATGAGCCCCACGACGTTCTCCCGCCGGCCGGATTTCGGGGCTCGTTTCGCGAAAACGGCAGACGCCAGCGCCACTGGTTGACGAGGAAAACGACACACTCCACCCCAGGGTGCCAGGAGTGGAAGGTAGGGAAGTCATCCTGCTGACCGTTCAGGTCGCTGGAAAGACGGAGGGCGCAGCCATTGATGCGGCTGCAAAAGGCGGGCGGACGCAAATCGCCCGACGATGGCCAAACGGGCCTATTAAGTTGTGGCAATAAGCGGCCAGGCGCTTGAGTTGCGGCTACCGGATGCTGGTGGTTGATTCCATCCCGGACATTGGTGAACCGCGCGCGTCGAAGACGCTACTCTGCTGATTTTTGAACGTGTCAGCTCAAATACGCCGGCGCTGAGAAATAGCAAAGCGTTGCCGTCACCATAAGGGCCGGGCTTGGGCTTGTCAAGGCCGGGACATTCCTCACACGTACCCAGTTTGTCATCGCGAGGAGCGCAGCCCGCTCATGGTGAGCTTGTCGAACCATCTGCCAATTGCAAAGTGCATCCTTCGACAAGCTCAGGATGAGCGGAAAATGTTTGAGGAGTGACTTTGCACAGGCCGTGCCCGTCCGGCAACGAGATTGCCGCGTGGTTCGACAAGCTCACCATGAGCGGGCTACGCTCCTCGCGATGACGGTCTGTACCGTGGCCCGCATTTTGCATGGGCATAATTCGCGCGCCAGGGCTATCGCAGTTGAAATTACAACCCTGTCACTCCGACGAAAGTCGGAGTCCAGGACCTGCGGGATGCTTGATTTTTGGAACAAGACTGCCTGGTTCGGGCGCTGGATTCCGGCGTTCGCCGGAATGACGACACTAAAGCTGCCCATATGCGATTGCCCTGATTGGCGCGCGGGCCAGGGCGCGGATGTGGAACCACGCGCCACTCGAACCGGGAACTCCGAAAAACGATGGTTGCGGCGGCGATAAATGCGCCTTACCCTTGGCGAGGCTCCACCAAGCCCGCGTTTTGCGAGGCGGAGAAGCACCCAACAGCATCGGGGAGACTGAAATGAGCGAGAGAGACATCGGCGCGATCGTTTCCAGCACGCAGGCGTATTACGATGGCCCCGCAGACGAAATCTACCGCACTATATGGGGGGACAACGTGCATCTGGGCGTCCCCTGCAGCGCCGAATGCCCCCATCCGGAAGCCATGGAGCACACCAACGAAATGATGGCCGAGGCCATTTCGCTGGGGCCTGAGGCTCGCGTCCTGGACCTGGGATGCGGATACGGCTCCACGGCGCGCTACCTGGCAGGGAACTTCGGCTGTGCCGTGACGGGCACCAACATCAGCGAAAGAGAGCTGGATACGGCGCGATCGCGCGCGACCGAGGCCGGGCTGGACCACCTGCTGTCCTTCGAGTATGAGGATTTTCACGAGCTGAGATATGCCGAAGGTTCATACGACGTGGTGTGGAGTCAGGAAGCCTTCCTGCACGCCGTGGACAAAAATGTGGTGCTGTCAGAATGTCGGCGCGTCCTGAAACCCGGCGGATCCCTGATATTCACGGACATCCTGGTCCGACGGGATACGCCGGAAACGGACCGAGAGAGGATCTATGACCGGGTCAAGTCGCCGGATATGTGGGACTTGGACGATTACCGGCAGGCATTGAGCAATTTGGACCTTCCGGTCCTCAGAGAAGAGGATTGGTCGCAGCACGTCGCCCGGTCCTACGGATGGGTACGAGATCGGCTCCAGGAGAACCGGAACGCCCTGATGCTCCGGATCGGCGCTGAAACCATCGACCGAACCGTGGAAGCGCTGTCCTTCTGGGTGGACTCGGCCAACGCCGGCAACATCGGCTGGGCGCTCTTCGTGGCCCGAAAACCGGACTGAAAGGCCCGGAGGATGGTTCGATCTGCCCGACGATTGCGCCCTCGCGAGCATCGACGACGACCAGGCGGCCGGAATAGGCGATGCCTGCGGCCCGTCCGGCGCGGCTTCGCGCCTGGGGCGATACTATGGTCGGAGTGCGCTAAAATAGGCGCAACAGGCAGCATATTTGGATGAATAGAGCAGGTTGGGGTTATGCCGCACAATTTCTGGATGATCAACTGCAACGAGGAGAACTATAACGTTACGCGGCGGATGGGGTTCACCCGACAGGGGCTCAAGTCGGAATACCGGCGGAAGGTGCAGCGGGTCGAGCCGGGAGACCGGGTCATCTATTACGTGACGGGTACGCGCGTTTTCACGGCGACGGCCACCGTCACGCAGGGGTACGAAGAGGTCGATGCCAGCCCATGGATCAGGGAGGGCAAGGCCGCGTGGCCCTACCGCATCGGGATCAAACCGGATGTCATCCTGCGAGACGACCAATTCATCAGCGCCGGGCTGATCGCCTACCGGCTGGAGTACGTGCGCAAGTGGGCGCCGGAGGACTGGTACATGGCGTTCCAGGGGAACCTGCACCTGCTGTCCAAGAGCGACTTCTTCCTGCTGGAAGGAGAGATGCTGAAGCTGCGGGACGGCCGGGACAAGGCGCTGGAGCTGATCGACGCCGCGTTGGCTGCCGAAGAGGAGAGGGTCAACACGCAGCGGGAGCGGCGGCGTCGGAACGCGAACCGGAACAATGCCAGAACGCAGCCGCCTCAGGCTGCGGAGGCGCCGGAAGATCCGCCGGTTACGGTCGCAACTCCCCCGCAGACCTCGGATGAGAAGGTGGAGTCAACGGAAGCAGCGACACCCGCTGACAAGGGCGGCAGCAACGGCCGCGGGCGCAGGAATCAGCGGAACCGCGGCAATAACCGCAGGTCGGCTCCGAGGCAATCGCCGCGTTACGACAGCGAATAGGCGGGGTCTCCAGCGCCCAGGGCCTGCCTGATTTCCTCGATCACCTCGGCGTCGGTTTCCTGTGTCATGGCGTCGGCCAGCGAAGCGCGGGCGACCGGGCCGCCGATACGTCCCAGGGCCCAGGCGGCGTGGCCTCGTACCAAAGGCGGTGCGGACCGTAGGGCCCGGGCCAACGCCGGGATGGCGGACGGGTCGCCGGCGTTGCCCAGGGCTACGCAGGCGTTGCGCTGCATGCCAACCCGCTTGGCGCGCATGATCGGGGTTCCGGCGAAACGCTCACGGAACTGTTCGTCAGTCATTTCAAGCAGATCAACCAGGTCAACGGCAGACAGGTCGGAGCGCCCGAAATTGGTGTCCCCGGTGGCCTTCGCCTTGCGGTTGACCGGGCAGACTTCCTGGCAGATGTCGCACCCAAACACCCAGTTGCCCATCGACGCACGCAACTCGGTTGGTATCGCGCCATTGTGCTCGATGGTGAGGTAGCTGATGCAGCGGCGATTGTCGACGACGTAGGGTGCGACGATGGCGTCGGTGGGGCATGCCGGCATGCAGCGCGTGCACTGCCCGCAGGTCTTGGCGAGTGGAGGGTCGGCGGCCAGCGGCAGGTCGGTGATGATCTGCCCCAACAGGAGCCACGAGCCGTGGGTGGGACTGAGTATATTGCCGTTCTTGCCGAACCAGCCCAGGCCGGCGCGCGCCGCCGCGGCACGATCGAGCATCGGCCCGTCGTCGACGTACCAGCGGGCGGCGAACCGGTCGCCAATCCGCTCCGTCAATTCCAGCACCACCCGACGCATGCGGCGCTTCATGACGCGATGGTAGTCGCGGCCGCGGGCGTATCGGGCAATGAGGCCCCGACCATCAACAGCGGGAGGATCGTCCGGTGGATAGTAGTTCCAGCCGAGCGAAATGATCGAGCGGGCGCGCGGCAGCAGGGTTGCCGGATCGGCGCCGCGCCGGACACGCTGCGGGTTGAACCAGGGCAGGCCGTCCATGAGGCCGGCGTCGATCCGGCGGAGGGCCTCCTCACGATCGGAGGCGAACTCTTCGGCGGAGGCGACAGCGACCAGGTCGAAACCGGCGTCGGTAGCTGCCTCATCAACCCATCGGCGCAACTGGGCCGGATCCATGGAGATGTCAGAGTAGGGGGTCACAGGTTCTCGCGCTGGTAGCGCCCATCGTAGCCACGATGATCCGGCGCGCTCAAGGGGAAGAAGACCAACTGCGCAATGCGGGCGTCCCGCTGGAGCCGGAAGCCTTCGGCATTGTGGACGACCAGCAGCGCCTGGGAGCGGCCGCTGTAGCCGGCGTCCCACACGGCGGTGTGCAGCGACACGCCCATGCGCAGCAGGCTGGACCTCGGGCGGCCCAGGGCCATCAGCCACCGGGGCAGGTTGACCACCTCGTTGAAAGTGACCAGGTAATGGCCGGGCGACAGAGCCAACCAGCCGTCGTGTCCGAAGTCCACTTCGGTGGGTTCTGGCAGCACCCGGTCGGCGTCGGAGACACCGATGGAGCCGGGTCCGGACTCGAGTGAAAACAACGCCACCGAGCGAACCGTTGCGTCGATGCCGTTGGGCTGGAGTTGGCCGTGCAGGTCGGGACACTCTTCCAGCAGCGGGGGGTGGCCGCCCATCAACGACGCGATGGCATCGCGATTGAGCGCACCAGGCATGTTTGTTTCGGCTTGGGTCATGGCACAGAAAACAATTCACCCGCCGGCGTCGCTGCGAAGCACGCTCGGCGGGTGAATTTCAGCAGCCAATCGGAATTAGTCGTGCATGAAGTCCTGGATGTCAGCGGGCAGGGGCTCGTACTTGGGTATCTCGGTGACCACCGCCTGAGTGGTCAGGAGCATGCCGGCGACGGACCCCGCGTTCTGGAGGGCCGAACGCGCCACCTTGGCGGGGTCGATAATGCCGCGGGCCACCATGCCGGTGTAATCGCCGCGGTCGGCATCGAAGCCGTAGTCGCCCTCGCCGTTGCGCACGTTCTCCACGATAACAGCGCCCTTGTAGCCGGCGTTGTCGGCGATGGTGTTCAGCGGAGCCTCAAGGGCCTCGCGCACCAGGCGGATACCCACGGCTACGTCGCCGGACGCCGCGTCCAGGATGCCGTCCAGGGCGGGTTGGGCGCGGAGCAGAGTAACGCCGCCGCCGGGGATGATGCCCTCTTCCACGGCGGCACGGGTGGCAGCCAGCGCGTCCTCGGTTCGGCTCTTGCGCTCGTTGAGCTCGGGCTCGGTGGCCGCGCCGACCTTGATGACGGCGACGCCGCCGGCGAGGTTGGCCAGGCGTTCCTGGAGCTTTTCCCGGTCGTAGTCCGAAGTGGTTTCCTCGATCTGGACGCGGAGTTCAGAGACACGGCCGGCGATGTCATCCTCGTGGCCGCGACCCTCGACAATGGTGGTCTCGTCCTTGGTGGCCACTACGCGCCGGGCGGATCCGAGTTGTTCCATGGACACGGAGTCCAGGCGCATGCCGGTGTCGGTGGAAACCACGGTGCCGCCGGTCATGATCGCCAGGTCTTCCAGCAGGGCCTTGCGGCGCTCTCCGAAGCCGGGGGCCTTGACGGCAAGGCTGATGATGGTGCCGCGCAGGCGGTTCACCACCAGCGTGGCCAGGGCTTCGCCCTCCACGTCCTCGGCGATGATGACCAACGGACGGCGGCCGCCCTGGGCGACAGCCTCGAGAGTGGGCACGACGTCGGCGGCGGAGGACAGCTTCTGGTCGGTCAGCAGGAACAGGGGTTCTTCGATGGAGCACTCCATGCGGTCGGTGTCGGTGACGAAGTGGGGCGAAAGGTAGCCGCGGTCCAGTCGCATGCCCTCGACGACGTCGAGTTCGTCAACGAGGCTCCGGCTCTCCTCCACGGTGATGATCCCTTCTCGCCCGACCTTGTCCATGGCGTCGGCGATCAACTCGGCAATGGCCTCTTCATGGGCGGACAGAGCGGCGACGCGGGCCACCTGCTCGCGGCTTTCCACGGCAGCGGCCTGGTCGCTGATCACATTGCATACGGCGGATACGGCGCGGTCGATGCCGGACTTCAGGGCCAGCGGGTTGGCGCCGGCGGCGACGTTCATGAAGCCGCCCTGGATGATGGAACGGGCCAGCACGATGGAGGTCGTGGTGCCGTCGCCGACCACGTCGTTGGTCTTGGACGCGGCTTCCTTAACCACCTGGGCGCCCATGTTCTCGTAGGGGTCGGGCAGTTCGATTTCCTTGGCGATGGTGACGCCGTCGCTGCACACCACGGGGAGGGTCCAGACGCGCCCCAGGATCACGTTGCGGCCGCTGGGGCCAAGGGTCAGGGCGACCGCGCGCCCGAGTTGGTCAACACCGCTCATCAGGCTCTGTCGAGCGTTCTCATCGAAAATCAACTGCTTTTCGGGCATGGCGGGGATCCTCCGCTAATTGGGTTAATGTAGTTGCAAACGGGAATAACGGTACTGAATAACGCGCCATGCATCCGTTTCCGGGTGCAGCTTTCAGCACAACAATTTTCGGGCAACAAGGCCGAAATTGTCAACCTGAACCGGCAGCCGATCCCCGGCGTTCCGGAACCCCGGCCGTCGGCGTGATGACAAAGGGTGAAGGGGTTTGGTAATATCTTGTACCCGAAAAACAGTCTTGAGGAGTAGGAAGTTGCCGGCTCAGAAAGCCCACCGCCAGTCAATCAAGCGCAATACGCGCAACATGAGCGCGCGTCGCGCCACCCGCACCGCCATCAATCGTGCCCGTCGATCGGTGGCGGCAGCCGAGCCCGATTCCGAGGAAGCGGTGCGTAAAGCCATGAGCATGCTCGACGTGGCGGTCCGGAAGGGCATACTGCATAAGAACAACGCATCGAGGCGCAAGGGACGCCTGGCGGCTGCGCTCAATCGTTCCCGCGCCGGCTAGTTCTCCGGCCGACAGCGCAGCGGCCCGCCCGGGAGTTTCGTGTCCTTTGGGGGCTGTGTTCAGCCGCATCGGCATCTCGATCGAATGGCGGCTGCCCGCGCCGGAGCAAGGCGCTACGGGATGGCGACGCATCGTTCCCGCCAACTCGGGTTTTCGTGACTTGGGCGTGTTGACAACGGGATTGCATTTTATTAGCATATCGGTGCCGAACATTAGTTTCTGATGCGGAGAATACACAAGGTGTGGAGGTAGCCGGTATGCCACCGAAAAAGAACCTGAGGCCCCGACAGCAGCAAATCCTGGATTTCATTGAGCAATTCCTGGACGAGAACGGCATCCCACCGACCGTGCGGGACATTCAGCGGGGATGCAGCATCAGCAGCACGTCGGTTGTCGATTACAACCTGCGATTGATGGAGCGGGACGGGTATCTGAAGCGTCGCTCGGAAGTGGCCCGGGGGATCGAGTTGCTGGATGAAACTGGCCTGCCGGTGGCCAACGGCGCCGCCCGGGTGCAGATCGTGGGCAGCATCGCCGCGGGGGAACCGATCCCGGCTTTCTCCTCGGAAGGAGTCGACTCGGCTGCGGAGTTCGACATCGTGGAGGTCCGGCCGGACCTCAAGAAACGGCACGGAACGTTGTACGCGCTGTCGGTCAAGGGCACCTCGATGATCGACGCCCTGATCGACGACGGGGACGTGGTGGTCATCAAACCGACCAACACGGCCCGCAACGGCGAGATGGTGGTGGCGTGGCTGAGGGAAGAAGAGGAGGCCACTCTCAAGAAGTTTTTCCGTGAGGGCGACCAGGTCCGACTGCAGCCGGCAAACAGCACCATGGATCCAATATACGTCGCCGCGGACAATGTCGAAGTCAAGGGCCGCGTGGTGGAAGTGCTCCGGCAATTCTAGGCCGGGAAGCGCCTTCAGTTCCGGCTGTTGGACAGGGCTCCGTAGGTGGCTACCAGGAAGGGGACGCAATAGGTCAGCGGAATCTTCCATGCCAAGGCACTGGCCAGATTGCCGGTGAAAATGGCGTCACCTTGATTCAGCGCCGTGAGGGCCGTGCCCACCACGGCGCTGGCGATTAACGACCGGCGCAGCATGGGCCAGTGACGCAGGGCGCAGCGGAGACACTTGGTGATGCCCAGGGCCGCGCCCCGAGGGCGGAAAGTGAAACTGGCGTTTTTGGCCGTGGGTCGTCGGCACTGTTGGCACGGAAATGCGGCGGTAGTCATGGTCCAACTCCGCTCAGGCCGTGGCGGCGGGCGCGTAGGGCGAGGGGTCGAGAAGGTCGAATACCCGGGTCGGGGCCACGCGTCCATCGGTTTCGGGGCGAGCCAGGGCGAGAAACACGCCCTTCGGGCCGTAGATGCGCCACAATTGCGCGTCCGGTGGACCGGTCGGCGTCGTTTCGACCGCGACTGCCTGGCCGTGGCGCACGGCCCGAGCGTGATCCGCGTCGACCTGCACGGCGGGAAGTTCCTGCAGCGCCCAATCGACGGGATGCAGATGGCTCGTCCAGTCGCCGCACACTGCGGACCGCTCCAGTGCATCGGGTGTGATTCCGGCGGCGCATTTGAACTGGCCGCAGGACAGACGAATCAACTCGGTGACGTAGGCCCCGCAGCCCAGGGTTTGACCAAGGTCGTGGGCGATGGAACGGAGATAGGTGCCCTTGCCGCACGCAACGGTGAGCGTGACAAAGGGCAGGTGGATGTCGTCGATGGAAATCGAGCGGACGGACACCCGGCGCGGGGATCGTTCGATCTGACGGCCGGCGCGGGCCAGGTCGTAAAGCCGGCGGCCGTCGACCTTGACCGCGCTGTACATTGGAGGCAACTGGTAGATTTCGCCGACGAAATCATGGAGGGCCGCGGCGATGTCCCCGCGGGTCAACGAGGATGGATCGGCGGTTTCCTCGACGTCGCCCTCCGCATCGTAGGTGTTGCTGACCGCGCCCAAGCGGGCCGTCATGCGGTACTGCTTCCAACCCGAGACGACCAGCTCCATCAGCCGGGTGGCCTGTCCGAAGCAGATGGGTAGGACACCTTCCGCCAGAGGGTCCAGCGTGCCGGCGTGGCCGACCTTACGACGCTGCCCGGTGATGCGCTTCACGCGTCGGACGGCGTCCATCGAGGTGATGCCGACGGGCTTGTGGAGGTTGAGGAATCCGTTTACCGCCGGCCGGCCGCGCTCAGCAGCAGGCATAGGCTCACGTCCGCCCCGTTTGCGCCTGGGCGCTATTCTCCGATTCGTCCGGCATCTCCAATTCCTCGATGATCTGCATCAGCCGATCGGCTTCAAGCATGGCGTCGTCCAGCTGGAAGGTGAGGAAGGGCACGTGGCGCAGGGTAACGCGGCTCCGCAACTCCCGGCGCAGGTAGGATGCGGAGGACTGGATCCCGGCCAGCGCTTCCTGGCGCACCGCTTCCGTACCCATCACGCTGACGTAGACCCGGGCGCTGCGCAAGTCCGATGCGGCGCGCACCTGGGTGACGGTGATGATGCCCCTCAGTCGGGGGTCGTTGACCTGTGAAGCGAGCAGGCCGGCGATCTCCTCGCGGAGCAGGCCATTCACCCGTTCCATTCGTCTGCGGTCCGCCATGGTAAACCTCGCAGTGTCTGCTGCCGGGCTAGTTGGCTCGCTCCATGCGGTAGGCCACGATCAGGTCGCCTTCCTCGAACTCATTGAAGCCGTCCAGGACGATGCCGCAGTCGGTTCCGGCGGTGGCCTGGTTTACCTCGTCGCGGAAGTGGCGGAGGCTGCCGATCTGGGTCTCCGTCACGACCTCATTATCGCGCGTGACCCGGATATTGCCCTGCCTGACGATGCGGCCGTCGAGCACGCGACAACCGGCGATGCGGACACCTCGACGACCGGGGAAGATTTCCCTGATTTCGGCGCGGCCCACGACCACCTCTGCGTATTCGGGTTCCAGCAATCCCTGGAGGGCGGCTTCCACGTCTTCCAGCAGGCGGTAAATGATCCGGTATTCGCGGACTTCCACACCAAGGCGTTCGGCGGTACGTTCGGCGCCCACCTCGAACCCAACGTTGAATGCCAGCACGATGCCGCCTGAGGCGGCGGCCAGCTGAACGTCGGAATCGGAGACCGATCCGGAGCCGGAATGGATGACGCGGGCTTTGACGTCGCCTTCGGACAATTGCTCGATAGAATGTACGGCGGCTTCCACGCTTCCCTGAACGTCGGCCTTTAGGACCAGCACCAATTCCTTGACATCGCCGGCGTCGATCTGCTTCACCACGCTGTCCAGCGTGAGCACCGTTTCCAGGTTGCCGGTGCTGGATCTCTGGTCACGGCGACCGGCCAACTGGCGGGCGGCGCGCTCGCTGGTGACCACCGTGAGGATGTCGCCGGCTTCGGGCACCGCGTTCAGTCCCATCACCACGCCGGGTGATCCTGGGGTGATGGAGTCGATAGTCTGTCCCTGTTCGTTGGCAATGGCGCGGACCCGGCCCCATGCCGTGCCGGCGACCATATAGTCTCCGACTCGAAGGGTGCCGGCCTGGATCAGGACGGTGGCGGAAGGGCCGCGGCGGCGGTCCAGGGTGGCCTCGACGACGACGCCGGCAGCGGGCCGGTCGGAGTTGGCCTTGAGTTCGAGGATTTCCGACAGCACCGACAGGTTTTCCAGGAGTTCGTCGACGCCGTCGCCCGTCTGCGCGGAAACTGGCACGGCGATCACGTCGCCACCCCATTCTTCCACCAACAGGTTGCGTTCGCTTAGCTGCCGCTTGACCACATCCGGCTGCGCGGTGGGTAGGTCCATCTTGTTGATGGCGATGACGATGGGGACATCGGCGGCGCGGGCGTGATCGATGGCCTCGTCGGTCTGCGGCATGATCCCGTCGTCGGCGGCGACCACCAGCACGGCGATGTCGGTCACCCGCGCGCCCCGGGAACGGATCGCGGTGAACGCAGCGTGCCCCGGCGTGTCGAGGAAAGTGATGGGACGCCCTTCGTGGACGACTTGGTACGCACCGATGTGCTGGGTGATGCCTCCGGCTTCCTTTTCAACCACCGCCGACTGGCGTATATAGTCGAGGAGGCTGGTCTTGCCGTGGTCAACATGGCCCAGGATGGTGATCACCGGCGGGCGGCCCTGGAGAGACTCGTCGACTTCCTGGGACGCTGCGTTAATGGACGCGGTGTCCGCCTTCTGCTCCGCCAGCCGCGTGCGAACCCCGTAAGCCGCCGCAGCAACGGCGGCTACCTGGTGATCGATCACTTGGTTAACATTGACCATGATCCCGTGACGCATCAACTGCTTGATGACGTCGATGGGCGATTGATCCAGCAGTTCGGCCAGGTCCTTGACAGTCAGGGAATCGGGCAGGACCAATGCGCGCGATGTGCTGCGACGCGGTTCGCTGCGGCGTCCGCGACGGGCTCCGGAGCGTTGTTCGGTCGATGTAGTCATGGGTAGCACCTCCTCCAGCGGAATTGCCGTTGCCGCGGGGTCGGGCCCCGCGCGGGATTAATCTTCCGCTTCCCGAACCGCACCACGCGCGGTCCCGGACCCGGTGTGGTAGACGCCGGGCGCGACAGTTTCGATGAAATAATCTTTCAGGGCGTCCAGGTCCGCATTGGAAACCGGATTGCGGAGTCCCCGCTCCAGAGAGCGGCGGACGAGACCCTTTTCCCAGCACGTCGCCTTGTGGCACAGGTAGACGCCCCTGCCGTTGGCGCGACCGGTTGCGTCAGGCCGCACCTCGCCCTCGGGCGCGCGCACCAACCGAATCAGATCGCCTTTCGGTCGCTTGCGACCGCAGGCGATGCAACTGCGTTCTGGGATATGGCGCTGTTTTGGAATTGCGGTTACCTGGATAGGTCACGGCGCTGGGCCGGGACGGAGCGGAATGACGACCGTGACTACCTGCGGCGCGGTCCGGGTCCGCGGGCGCCCGGCACGTTGCCGCCTCGACGGTTGCCGCCGCCACGCCGCCGCCGCCGATCGCCTCCCCGGAAGTCGCCGACAATGTCTTCCGCGAACCGGATTTTGCCGGCGTCCGGAGCGAGGTTGGGGAGACCCGCCAAGAGGTCGGCCATTTCGGGATCTGCCTCCTCCTCGTCCTCGTCCTCGAATTCTTCCTCGTCTTCGTCCAACTCTTCCACGACGTCGTCGATGGTCAGGCTGTCCAGAGTATCAATGCTGAGGCCGACGGAGTCGTCCGCAGCGGCCTCGAGAGTAGCCGCAGCCTCCTCTTCGGCGATGAGAGCGTCGATCAAGGCGTCTTCATCGTATTCGGGATCTGCAACTTCGGCCGGCTCGGACGGGATTTCGATGACGGCTTCCTCGACTTCGGCCACCAGAGGCTCCGGCGCGGGTTCCGGTTCGGCTTCCGCGGGAGCGACGACATCCTCGGTGGCAGGACTTTCGATTTCCGCCGGGACGGTTTCGGAGACCGGCGCCACGTCCAGTAGGGCTTCGGCTTCGGCGAGGACCTCTGCCGCCGGCGCCAATTCCACCGTTTCCGGCTCCACAGGCGCGACGACATCGGCCGCAACAATTGCGGCGGCCTCGGCTTCCGCGGCCGCGACGCGAGCGGCAGCCTCGGCGGCTTCAGCCTGGGCGGCGGCGATACGGGCAGCCTCGGCGGCCCGCGCCGACCGCAGGGTTTCCCACTGCTCGACGTTCTTGATGTCCAGTCGCCAACCGGACAGGCGGGCGGCCAAGCGCGCGTTTTGGCCGTCGCGGCCGATGGCCAAGGACATCTGGCTCTCCGGTACGACCACGTAGGCGGTGTTCTCATCGGGGTCGAGGTCGACTCCGCCGACATCGGCAGGGCTGAGGGCCCGACCGATCAGGACCCGCGGGTTGGGGTCCCACTCGATCACGTCGATCTTTTCGCCCTGGAGTTCGTTGACCACGCTCTGGATGCGATTACCCCGAAGGCCGATGCATGAACCGACGGGATCGACGCCATCCTGGTGTGAAGACACCGCCACCTTGCTGCGGACACCGGGGTCGCGGGCTATGGCCCTGATTTCTACGGTGCCATTGGAAATTTCGGGAACTTCGGCTTCCATCAGGCGGCGGAGCAGGTCGCGATGAGCGCGGCTGACCACAACTTCCGGGCCGCGGGTGGTTTGCTGCACTTCAACCAGGAGGACTTTCAGCGATTGGTTCTTGCGATACCGTTCACTTCCGACCTGGTTATCCGGGCGCATAACGCCGCGGGCGCGGTTCTGGCTCTGGGCCTGGTGGGGGTTGAGGTTGATGAATACGGTGGGGCCCTTCTCGATGCTCTCGACGCTGCCGCTGATGATCTCGCCCTGGTACGCGGAATATTCCTCAAAGATCTTTTCCCGTTCCGCCTCGCGCAAACCTTGCATCAGAACCTGTCGCGCGGTCTGGGCCGAGATGCGACTGGTGTCGTAGGAGACTTCCTCGTCCTCGGATATCTCGCTCCCAATCTCAGCCTGGGGTTGGATCCGCAAGGCGTCGACAAGAGCTATTTCGGTCTCCGGGTCCTCGATCTCTTCGACGACGCTGCGGAGCGGAAAGATACTGATATCGCCGGTGTTGGGGTTCAGCTTTACGGTCAAATTCTGGGATCCGGCCACTCGGTCGCGACGGAAAGCGGTGGCCAACGCAACCTCCACCTTGTCGAGGACCAGTTCCTTGCGCAGGCCCCGCTCGGCGGATAGTTGATTTAACGCCATCATGAAATCGCTTTTCATGTTGTCCTCCGCCGGCCGCGCCGCCGACCTTCATCTGATGTGCATCGCGTTCACAACAATAAAGCGGGTATCCGCCCCGCTTTTAGATCCCGTGAACCGCTCGCTACCGAGTTGGTGAGGTTTTCTCACTTTGCCCCGGTAGCGGGGCGTGATGTGCGCGCATTATAGCATCGGTATCGGGTCGGGGCAAGGGCGATGCCGGCGATGCGCGCGTCCGGGCAATCCCGCGCGAACCGGGATTACCACCAGATCTTGCCCTGGGCCTCCTGGGCGAGGGTCTCGTAATCGCGGGTCCATAGCTGGCTGCTCAGGTACTTCCAACCGCCGTCGGCGAGGAGACATACCACGTTTCCGCTCTCCATGCGCTCGGCGTGTTTCAGGGCGCCGGCGATGACGGACCCGGAGGAGATGCCCGCGAAGATTCCTTCCTTGTCCATCAACGCTTTGGTCATGTAGAAAGAATCGAAGCTGTTGACCAGCAGCCGGTTGTCCAGCAGATTGATGTCAAGGATCGGCGGGATGAACCCGTCTTCGAGACGCCGGAGGCCGGAGATGAAGTCGTCCGGCTCCGGGGCGACGGCGATGATCTTGATGTCGCTCCGATGTTCCTTGAGCCGTCGAGCGTTGCCCATGAGCGTGCCGCCGGTACCGAGGCCGGCGACGAACACGTCGACTTCGGGCAGCGTCTCAACGATCTCCTGGCCGGTGCCCTCGTAGTGGGCGTCCGGGTTGCCGTCGTTGCCGTACTGGTAAAGCATCAGGTAATCGTGGGGATTTTTCTCCACCATTTCCTGCGCCATAACGACGCTGCCATTGGTGCCCAGCGTGCCATCAGAGTAGACAATCTCCGCGCCGTAGGCTTCCAGGAGCTGAGTGCGCTCCACGGAGACGTTCTCCGGCATCACCACCTTGACCTTGTAGCCCTTGAGGCGGCCGATCATGGCCAGGGAGATGCCGGTGTTGCCGGAGGTGGGCTCCAGGATGGTGCGGCTGGACGAAATCTCACCGTCGGCTTCTGCCCTTTCGATCATCTTGAGGCCGATGCGGTCTTTGACGCTGCCGGTGGGATTTTGTCCCTCCAGCTTGGCATAGATGCGAACCTCAGGATTGGGGCTGAGGTTTTCCAACTCCACCAGAGGGGTATTGCCGATGGTGGCAATGAGTCCTTTGTACGGGGACGAGGTGTGCGTCATTGGCGCGGGGCTCCGATGGCCTCTGGAAAGCCGGTTGCGGTGACTAGATGGCGCCGGCGCCGACCGCCAATGGTTCCGGCGCTTCGGCCACGCCACAGAACACTTCGTAGTCGATAAGCTCGGTGACGGTGGGGTTGTCGCCGCAAAGCGGGCAGTTGGGGTTGCGGCGCAGACGCACCTCGCGGAACTGCATGCTCAGCGCGTCGATGACCATTAGCCGGGAGGCCAGGCTCTCCCCGATGCCCAGAATGTGCTTGAGCGCTTCGGTAGCCTGGATCGAACCCACCAAACCGGTGAGGGCGCCCAGAACCCCGGCCTCGGCGCAGTTGGGAACCATGCCCGGAGGAGGCGGAGCCGGGAAGAGGCAGCGGTAGCAGCCCTGGCCGGGCAGAAAAACGGTGGCCTGGCCGTCGAAGATCAGGATGCTGCCATCGATGAGGGGCTTGTTCAGCAGGTAGCAGGCGTCGTTCACCAGGTAGCGGGTGGCGAAGTTGTCAGCGCCGTTGATGACGATGTCGTACTGCCCGATGATGTCGAAGGCGTTTTCCGAAGTCAGCCACGCTTCATGGAGGACCACGTCCACTTCAGGGTTGTAGGACAGGATGTTGTCCTTGGCGGACTGCACCTTGGGCCGGCCGACGTCGGGCGTGTGGTGCAGGATCTGCCGCTGCAGGTTGGACAGTTCAACCACATCGAAGTCGACGATGCCGATCTTGCCCACGCCAGCCAGGGACAGGTACACCGCGGACGGAGAACCGAGGCCGCCGGCCCCAATGATCAGCGCGCTGGCTTCCATCATCTTGCGTTGTCCGGCGCTACCCACGTCCTGCATGATGATGTGGCGGCTGTAGCGTTTGACCTGATCGGGGGTCAAGCGTAGGGGCTGGACCATTTCGTGTTCCTCCGATTGACTGTTTGGCGGATTTAAGCGAAAACCTGCGCCCCGAACCGTCTGACGGTGAATTCGGCGGACGCAGGGTCGAACTGGATGTTCATCGGCCTGCCCCCTATGTGCGGGGACAAGCGCAGGCTACCGGCGCGATTGGGGCAGATGACATCGTTCGGGGAGTGTATGGTTGCGCCGGGAAACTTGTCAAGCGAAGCAGGGTTCGTTCAAACCGAAACCGCCGGCACAGGCTCCGTTGCGCCGCACCCGCGGTCGCCGGCGGCGATGAGCGCGCTTTGCCGGTCGGCCAGGTGCGCCAGGGTAGTGGCCTGGAGAACCTGCTGGATAGACTCCTCGACGGTCTGCCAGATTTCCTTCTGGGCGCAGCAGTCGGCGAACATGCAGTCAGTGGGCAGCGTCAGGCAGTCCAGGGGGGATGCGTTGCCGTCAAGTTCCTGCATGATGTCATACAGGTTGACATCCTGGGGCGCTCGGGCCAACAGATGACCACCCTGCGGTCCGCGTCGGCTGTGCACGAAGCCGCGCTTGTTGAGGGTGGACATCAAGCGCTCGAGGTAAGGTTCGGGTATGCCCTGGCGGTAGGCGATGGCGGCAGTCTGTACCGGCCCGTCGCCGTAACGCATGGCCAACTCCACCAGAGCGCGCACGCCGTAGTCTACTTTCATCGGGATGCGCAAAACGACACCTCCGTCCTGCGGCAATTATATCCAAACGCTGCGGCAAATGCCAACCGGGTCAGGTATTCGCCTCTGCGGGCTGCTGGCGACGGTCGTAAACCGTCATATAAGTGCCGATTCCCGTGGCAATCAGTTGGCCGTCCTCGCCGTGGATTTCCATGTCGCCGACAATTATGCGCCCGCCGCGGCTTTTTATCGAACTTCGGGCGGTGAGCTCGCCGTCACGGGCGGGGGCGATGAAGTTCAGCTTGAGCTCGATGGTCACGGCGTGTTCGCCATCGCGAAGGACGGACCGGCAGGCGCGAAAGAATGCGTAGTCGGCCAGCGTCACGAGGAGGCCGCCCTGGACGACGCCGGCGCGTTGACGGTGCTTGTCCGCCACAGTCATGAACGCAGTGCCCACGCCGTCATCGGATATGCCGGGGCGGATGCCCAGGAGTTCTGCGAAGGGCCCGTCCTGGCCCGTCTGCGGTTCGGGATTGCTCATCGCAATCGTCTCCAATCCCAAGAGTAGGTTGTGGTTGGCGGCAGCAATTATAACGACGCCGACGATGCAGTCGCCGGGGCCACCGGATATACTGGGCGTCCGATGGCATTTGAACGGGGGTATAGAACCGGCATGTGTGGCGGCGATGGCTAAAGGGCTGTTGACCGCCCTGGGAGTCATGCTGGTATGCACGGTGATCCCGGTGGCCCAGTTCCTGCTGGCTCCTTTCGGCCCGTTTCTCGGTGCCTATTTTGGGATCCGGTCGGTGGACACTTCCGGGTCGGCGCCTCTTGTCGCCGCCGCCAAGTTCGGCGCGGTGGTGGGGACCGCATCGGGAATCATACTGGTGGTGATCGCGGTGATCCTGACGGCGGCGCTGCCCCTGCCGGGAAAATTCGTCGTGTTGACCTGGATAGCGGTGGCCGTTTTTGCGACGTACGTGGCCGGTATGAGCACGTTGGGCGGCCTGTATCGGCTGATGAAAACGAGATCGGCCCCGGTCTCCGCGCCCGCAGAGGTGAGCTAGCGTTGGACGCCGAGGCGCTCCAAACACTGCTGGAGGGCGTTCGGGACGGAAGCGTGGCGGTGTCCCGGGCGATGGACGCTCTGCGGGACCTGCCCTACCAGGACCTGGGGTTCGCCCGTCTGGACCACCACCGGCCCCTGCGCACCGGTTGGCCGGAGGTGGTGCTGGCCGAGGGGAAAACCCGGGATCAGGTCGCGGAGATCGTGTCCGCGATGTCCGGGCGTGGCCATCCCGTTCTGGTCACGCGCGCCGGCCCGGATGTGCACGAGGCCGTAGCTGCCAAGGTGGTGACCGCGCGCTACTATGAGTTGGCGCGCTGCATCGTGGTTCCTCATGAAGGCGCGACGCCACCAGAGTACGTTGGGCTGCTGATCGTCACGGGCGGCACCGCAGACCTGCCGGTAGCCGAAGAAGCCGCGCTTACCGCGGAGTTGATGGGATGCGACCCCGGCCGGCTGAACGACGTCGGCGTCGCAGGATTGCACCGGCTGCTGGCCCATCGGGAACGCCTGCAGGAAGCCCGGGTCATCATTGTGGTTGCCGGCATGGAAGCAGCCCTCGCCAGCGTGGTGTCGGGCCTGGTGTCCGCGCCGGTCATCGCGGTGCCCACCAGCGTCGGCTACGGAGCCAGTTTCGGCGGGATGGCGGCACTGCTGGGGATGCTGAATTCCTGCGCTCCGGGAATTGGCGTGGTCAACATCGACAACGGGTTCGGCGCCGGTTACCTGGCGGCCCAGATATGCCGGATGCCCGGACCGGAGCCGGACTCCGGGTCAACGACACGCGAGGGAGAGCGTTGAACGGGCGGAGATGGTTGCTGCTCGGTCTGCTGACGGTGGCGGTCTTCGGCGCGCTGCTGGCGTACGGTGATTTCACCCAGGTGGGCCGGACGCTCTTCGATTCGCCGGCCGCGCACACCGGGTTCGCGGCCGGGGCGGGCCTGGCGGTGGTCAACTACGCGCTGCGATACCTGCGTTGGTCCATGTACCTGCGAGCGCTCGGGATCAACGCGCCGGCATCGGTGAGCGTGCCAGTGTTCGTGGCGGGATTGGCCCTATCCATAACCCCGGGCAAGGTTGGCGAACTGCTGAAGAGCGTGTGGCTGCACCAGCGGACGGGAACGCCGGTTGCGGCGTCCGCGCCGGCCGTGGTGATGGAGCGGCTGACGGACGTAATTTCCGTAGCCCTGCTGGGACTGACCGGCGTGCTGTTGCTGCCCGGGGCCATCGCGCTAGCCGTTGGGGGGTTGCTGCTGGTCGGCGTGGCGGTGGGAGCGCTGTCCGCGTCACGGTACGGGGTGAGGGCGTTGGACTTGCCGGTTTTGCGGCGCTGGCGCGAACCTTTGGCGCAGTCGCAGGACGGGCTGCGTCGCCTGATGGCTCCCCGGATGCTGGCGCCGGCGGTGGCGCTGGGCTTCCTGGCGTGGGCGGCCGAAGGATTGGCGCTTTGGGTGATCATACGGGGTCTGGGCGACGAGGTGGCGGTTGGCATCGCCCTCCCGATCTCGGCGGCCGCCGCGTTGCTGGGAGCGGTGACGGCGCTGCCGGGTGGGCTGGTCGGCTTCGAGGGCAGCATGGTCGCCCTGCTGGGACAGGCCGGACTTCCGGCTGCTACCGCCGCGTTGGCCACCCTGCTGACCCGGCTGGCCACACTCTGGCTGGCGGTGGTTGTAGGCGGGCTGGCCTGGCTGTGGCTGATCCGGACCGGGCGGCGCCGTGCGACGGCGCTGGCGGGTGGACCCGGGGCAACTCCGGAATCATGAGCCGTTTGGCAGGGCTGTTCAAGACGGCCCGTCCGCTCCAGTGGGTGAAGAACTTGCTGGTGTTCCTGCCGCTCCTGTTCGCGGTGGACCTGGTGTGGGACCCGGGAGACATTGGGACGCTCCTGCCGTACGTTCCGAGATTGGTGGCGCTGTTCGCCGCGTTCTGCGCCCTGTCGTCGGCGGTTTACATGCTCAACGACCTGGCGGACCGGGATGCGGACCGACAGCACCCCACCAAGCGGGCGCGGCCCATCGCGTCGGGGCAGGTACCAGCATGGCTGGCCGGCACGGCGCTGGTCGGGCTGGCAGTTGCGGGGATGGCGGGACTGTACGGCATATCGGCGCACTCGTGGGGACTGCTCCAGATCGGCGGGATATACCTCGTCGCCAACGTGGGCTACTCGCTGCGGTTGAAGCGGGTGGCCCTGGTTGACGTAATGATCGTGGCCGGCGGCTACGTGCTGCGGGCGGTGGCCGGAGCGGTGGCGGTGGGAGCCGCGCCATCGCCCTGGCTCTACGCGGTGACTGCGGCGGGGGCGTTGTTCATCGTCATCGGCCGGCGTTACGCCGAGGCGAGGCTGGCCGGAGCGGAACCCGAGGCGCAGCGGGCGACACTTTCCCACTATGCTCCGCCGCTGGGAGGCCAGTTGCTGATACTGTCGGCGACGGCGGCGCTGGTGAGCTACACGCTATACGCGGTGGAAGCGGATAACCTGCCGGCGAACAACACGATGCTGCTGACCGTGCCGCTGGTGATATTCGGCCTGTTCCGCTACCTGTACCTGCTGAACAACAGCAGGGACGCCGAATCGCCGGAGTTGCTGATGCTGCGCGACGCGCCGTTGCTGATGGCTATCGCGGCGTGGATGGTGGTGGCAGGAGCGGTGCTGGTGCTGAATTGACGGTCCGGAAGGAATACTCATCGGTTGCGTCAGGCTCGTTCCGTCGCTATGCTTACCCTCGGTTGGCTCAGTGAGCCGGCACGGCTAATTTTCCGCATCGGAGATTGATCAGATGACACAAGCTGCCCCTCAGATACCGCTGCCAGTGCCGCAGCCGGAATCGGACTTCTATTGGGAAAAGTGCAAAGAAGGCGAACTCTGGCTGCGCCGTTGTGTCGAGAGCGGCCGGGCCTACTTCTATCCCCGCGACATTTCTCCCTTCCCCGAATCTTTCTCCCGCGACACCGACTGGATCCAAGCCAGCGGGCGAGGCACGCTGCACACCTTCGCTATCGTGCACCGGGCGCCGATCCCTGCGTTCCGCGACAAGGTGCCGTACATCGCGGCGGTGGTGGAGCTGGAAGAGGGACCGATGATACCGACGTGGCTGGTGGGTATCGAGTTCGGAGAAGGAGAGATCCGACCGGATGCGATCCAATGCGGCATGGCGGTAGAGGTGTTGTTCGAGGAGATCACCGAGGATATCAGCCTGCCTATGTTCCGGCCGGCCTAGCGCCCACCCGGCGCGAGCCTTCGACACCCGTTGCTTGAAACCGCGATTGCAGACACAGGAGGCCTCATGACGCAGCCCGCAGCCCGAACCGTAATGCAAGAAGTATCGCCCAAGCTGGCCGAGCTCTCCGCCGATGTCCTGTTCGGGGACGTTTGGGAGCGTCCGGAACTGTCCAAGAGGGACCGCAGCCTGATCACGGTGGCCACCCTGACCGCGCTTTACCGGACGGACCAGTTGCGTGGCCACATCGGCCGCGCGCTGGACAACGGCGTGACCCGGGACGAAGTCTCCGAGGTGATCACGCACATGGCGTTCTACGCCGGCTGGCCGGTGGCGGCCAACGCGGTCCGCATCGCCAAGGAAGTCTTTGAAGAACGCGGCGTCTAGCCGACGACATCAGCGCAATTCCCGAAGCCGTCATTCCAGCGCAAGCCGGAATGGCGGCAACTGTTAACAGGAGGCCACCAGATGCCCAGCATGACCGGCGCCCGCTTTCTCGCTGAGACCCTCCGCGATTACGGCGTAACCCACGTGTTTTTCGTTCCCGCGATCATCCGCCGCGCCCTCGTCGAGATGGAGGACGTGGGCATCAAGCGGATTATCAGCCACGGCGAGAAGTCGGCGGCGTACATGGCGGACGCCTACGCCCGGGTCACCGGCAAGCCGGGTCTGTGCTTCGCCCAGTCGGTGGGCGCCGTGAACCTGGCCGCCGGCCTGCAGGACGCCTACCTGGGGGTGTCGCCGGTGATCGCCATCACGGGCCACCGCCCGCCAATGCACCGGCACCGGAACTCGTACCAGGAGGTCGAGCACTCCAAGCCCTTCGCTTCAGTTACCAAGTACAGCGCGGAAGTGGAAACCGTGGAGCAGCTGCCCCACCTGCTGCGTCAGGCGTTCCGGGAAGTCACGACCGGGCAGACGCTGCCGGCGCACCTGGACTTCTCCGGCATCTCCGGCGACGTGATCACCGACGGCATCATGGACACCGACGTGATCGTGGAGGAGCCCTTCACCCAGCGGCCGGCGTTCCGGCCGGCGCCGGAGCCCGAGCGGGTGCGCGAGGCGGCACGGATACTGTCGCAGGCGGAGCGGCCGGTGATAGTGGCTGGCGGTGGAGTCACGGCGTCGGGAGCCGAGGCCGAGCTGGTCCGCTTGGCGGAGATGCTGAACATCCCGGTGGCCACCGGGCTGAACGCCAAGGGCTGCATACCGGAAAACCACCCGCTGTCCGTGGGTGTGGTCGGCAGCTATTCCCGCTGGTCGGCGAACCGCGTGGTGTCGGAAGCGGACCTGGTGCTGTTCGTCGGCAGCCACACGGGCAGCCAGATCACGCTGGACTGGCGCATACCGGCCGAAGGAACGCCGGTGATCCAGATCGACATTGACGCCAGCGAGCTGGGGCGTTCGTACCCCGCGGCTTACGGGCTGCAGGGCGACGCCAAGCGGACGCTGGAAGCGATGCTGGACGTGCTGGAGCCGACGGGCGGCAACGCCGGTTGGGTGTCTCGCGCCCAGGAGCACGTGCAGAACTGGCGGGACGAGCACGAACCCGTGCTCACTTCCGACGCCGTCCCCATCCGTCCGGAGCGGCTGTGCCAGGAACTGACGGACTTCCTCCCGTCGGACGCGGTGCTGTTGGCGGACACCGGGCATGCCGGCATCTGGACTGGCAGCATGGTTGACCTGAACCATGAGGGGCAGTCGTACCTGCGCGCGGCCGGTTCACTCGGTTGGGGACTGCCGGCGGCGCTGGGAGCCAAGTGCGGAGCGCCGGACCGACCGGTGGTCTGCTGGACCGGCGACGGCGGCATGTGGTACCACATCGGCGAACTGGAAACCGCGGTTCGCTACGGCATCAACGCGGTGATCGTGGTGCACAACAACGGCGGGTTGAACCAGGACCGGCGAGGCGACGAGGCGGCCTACGAGGGTCGTGAGGGCGGCAATTCCGGCGAGCTGTGGCGGTTCAACGACACTGACTTCGCGCAGATCGCCGAGTCCATGGGCGCCCTGGGCATCAGGGTGACGGATCCCAACCAGATCAATTCGGCGCTGGATCAGGCGGTGAGCGCCAACCGGCCGGCGGTGGTGGACATCGTCAGCGACGGTGAAGTGGCGGCCGCTCCGCCGTGGGGGCCGTAGCGTCATCAGGTCAGATCAGTCAGCGTGGCGGTTCAAAGGCGGCGGCGGGCGTACTGGCGGTTCGTCGATGGGGCACTGTCAGTCAGCGCCAGTATGTGGGTAGCGATTGCGCACAACCAATGTTCAACTTGCGTGGGGTGGCCGGTGCTGGGCTTTCTGTCCCGCCTGGCCGACAATCCAACCGGCGTTATAATAGTCGCTACCGCCCTTTTGTTCCCCGTTGCGGTGGTTTTGTACGGAGGTATCACGATGTTCTTCGCTGCCAGAGAAACGGTCGAGCGCTGGGCTGCAGCCAAGGACGCGAAAGCGCGAGACCAAGGCCGCATGGAAGGCCGCAAGGAAGTCGTCGCGCTGCTAGAAGAGCATAACGTGCCGCTCCCGCCGGAGCTCCTCCGCAAATTGAACGGCGACTCAGGGACGAACTGATCCGACCGGGTCGGGTCCAACCGCCCCTTCCAGGAACCGGCCGGCAGCGGCATAATCCCGAGCGCCGCTGCGCCGTATGGGCGGCACCAGATAGCAGTCGGTGGCCCCGGCGCTGCGCAGCGACTCCCAGACCTGGAGCGCGATGTCCACGCCGGAGCGTCCGGCGAACAGGTCGTCCGTGACCCATCTGGGGACGTTGGCGAAGGACACGCCGTCCGGTTCCATCAGCCCCACGCCGTAGAACACGGGCACCGATAGCGCATCCCCATAAGAGCGGGCGTAGGCGTCAACAAATCGGACGATGTCCGCAGGGTCGAAAACGGGCTGCGTGATCAGGAAATTGGCCCCAGCGGCGACCTTGCGGGCCGCCAGGGAAGCCTCCGGTTCGATGCCGCGACCGAGGTCGACGGTTGCGCCGATGCAGAATTCCGTGGGTGCGCGGAGGTTGCTGCCGCGGTGGTCCGTTCCCGAGTTCAGGTTGGCGATGGCGGCGATGAGCTTGGTGGGCCGGTAATCGTTTACGGCGGCCGCAGTGTCGCGTGGGCCGAAGGGGTCTCCCGCTACGACGATCACGTTTTCCAGTCCCAGGGCCTGCGCGCCCAACAAGAGGGATTCCAACGCGAGGCGGTTCATGTCCCGCGTGCCCAGCGTGAAGATCGGGTCTGCGCCGTGGCGGTCACGCAGGACTGTCGCCGCGGCCACCGCGTTCATGCGCACCGCGCGCCCCGGGTTGTATGCCGCTGAAACAAAATCCGCCGCCTCGGGCGGCGCCGGCACGTCCTCGGGCCGGCCGGAACGCGGGGGTGAGTAGTCGCAGATGAACGCGGGCCGCCCGGTGAGCCCGTGGATGCGGTCGACGACTTTGGCCATAGGACGAAGCGTAAGCCGTTTTTACGGGTCGGAGGGCGGGTGCGTCAGTTAGCCGGGCAAGCCTTCGAGCAGTTCGCGGAAGCGGGCAATGGCCTGCTGCTCGGATCGCCCCACGTAGTAGCGGATGCCCTGGACATATTCAACGACGTCGCGGGGCAGCATCAGCAGGTCGTCGCGAGGCTCGTTGAGGTGATACAGGCCATCAACTCCTTCTTCGAGCCCGACGTACAGGGTGTCTTCCAGGGTGGCTTTTTCGCGGTCCTCCATGTCCTTGCGCATCACCCATTGGCTGAAAACGAAGGGCAGGTTGGTCCATTGGGTCCACTCCGAACCCAGGTCGAAGCGGTGAGCGAAGCCGCGCACGCCCCGACGACGGCGGAGGGCGCGGTTTCCGATGAGCACGAAAGCATCGAAGGTCTCGTCCGGGCGGTTCACGTCGCCCGATCGCACGGCAAACTCGCCCGGTTCCAGGTTGAACTTATGGCGGAGGAGTATCTCAAGCAATTTGACGGCGGTAACGTCCTCATCGGACACGCCTATGGTGACGCCGCCCAGCTCTTCCATCGGATATTGGGAGTAGAGGCAGGCGCTGACCGCGCGGCTCAGGGCGGAGAAGCAAAACCCGCCCACAGGCTCGAATTGGTCTTCGAGGCGAAACACGTCGGAAAGGTGGGCCGGGCCGGCGTCGAGTTCGCCGTTGGCCAGGGCGTCGCCCAGTTGACGCGGGGTGGTTTCGCGCAGTTCCATGCCGCGGCGCGCCATGTCGAAGTAGAAGGGTTCGGTTTCCAGGTACGGCACGCGGCCGACTCTAATGGGCATTTTCTTGCCACCATGAATGTCGGAGATGATCCGCGATGGCCGGCCTCGGAACGTTCCAAGGAGCCTGCCCGCAGGACGGTAGGATTTTAGGGCGGGCCGCTGCGAGGGTCAAGGAAGGGGTTCCGACTGGCATTCCCGGTCATGGTCCGGCTCCCGTTGGTCGCGACCGTGGCCGAATGGGAGGCGGGTATAATTGCCCGACAGATTGGAAGGATTGGAGGCAGCGCGTTCATGCGTATCACCAACGTAGAGGCGGACATAGTTCGGATCCCACTGAGCACGCGGTTCAGCGGAAGTGTGTACCAGATCGAATCCCGGTGCACCATCGTGGTCCGCGTACACACCGACGAGGGGTTGGTGAGCGAGATCTACTCCGGGGACGAGCGGACGGGCTATGAACTGCTGAAGGACCTGGTGGTGGGGCCGATGGCGGAAGCGGTGAAGGGTGAGGACCCCATGGCCATCGAACGGTGCTGGCAGAAAATGTTCGCGCTCACGCCGCACATCGGAAATAAGGCCATCGCAATGCGCGCCATCGCGGCCATCGACGTGGCTTTGTGGGACATTTCCGGCAAGGCGCTGGGCGTTCCGGTGCGGACGCTCCTGGGCGGGTATGCCGATCGGTCTCCGGTGGTGCGGTTCGCGTACTACGTGCAGGGTAGAGACACCGCATACATGGTGGAAGACCTGCTGCACCAGCGAGAGCGCGGCATCGGCGGCGTGAAGCTGAAGACCGGCGGCGTGGCGGTCGCAGACGACCTGCTGCGCGTCCGGGCGATACGAGACACGTTGGGGGATGACTTCATCATCGTGTGCGATTCGAACCAGGCGTGGACGCTGGAGGAGGCGCTGGAGTTCGCCGGGCCGGCGAAAGAGATGGGGCTGGCGTGGCTTGAAGAGCCTTGCCGGTGGCAGAATGCCGACAACGACATGCGGCAGGTGCGTCTGCGCACCGGGATTCCGGTGGCCGCCGGCCAGGGCGAGAGCAGTTCCTGGGGCGGGCAGCGGCTGATGGACACCGAGGCGGTGGACATCCTGAACATTGACGCGGCCATTTGCGGCGGCATCTCGGAGTGGAAGCGGGTGGCTGGCGCGGCGCAGATGCGCGGCATCCGGATGGCGCACCACGAGGAGCCGCAGCTGGCGGTGCAACTGCTGCCGGCCCATGCCCACGGCCTGTTCGTCGAGGTATTCGAGGAAGAGCGTGACCCGGTGTACTACCGGCTGAACAGCGTTCTCCCGGAGTGGGACAACGGGGAGATCATCGCGCCCACCGAGCCGGGCATGGGCCTGCACCTGGATGCGGCGGTGCTGGAAGAGTACAAGGTTTATTAGGGCAGGGTCCAGTTTGCGGAACATTGAAAGAAGGTATGTGGCATGGGAACGTTCAGCGTAGATTTATGGGTTCGCAGCCTTTTTGCGGATGCAGGAACCACCGTTTCCGCGTTGGTGGACACGGGCGCCACCAACACCATGCTGCCGGCGAGCTTGTTGCGGGGGATAGGTATCGAGCCGGTAGAAAGGAGGTTCGCACGGGCGGCCGACGGGCGGCGTGTCGAACTGCAAACGGCTTGGGCGCGCTTTTCCGTGCAGGGGCGCAACGCGGTGGCTCGGGTTGCATTTGGGCCAGAGGGTCAGTACTTGGTGGGTGCAACCACTCTCGAAGACCTGGCTTTGGTCGTTGATCCGGTTGACCAACGATTAATCGATCAGGAAGATTTGCTGATGTCGAACGGATGAATGCCGACCCAGGGCGCAGTAACGGAATGCGGTTCGACAAGAGCGGCACCAACTGAGCAACCATCGCGCCGACAATCCGCGTGACTATCGCCCGAGAATTGCCCTCCCAACCCCATCGCCGACCCAAATGCGCGAACGGACGCGCCAACGTTACAACAGCAGCATGGCGTCGCCGAACGAATAGAAGCGGTATTCGCGGCGAACCGCTTCTGCGTATGCGGCCAGGATGCGCTCTCGGCCGGCAAAGGCCGACACCAGCATCAGCAGGGTGGAACGGGGCAGGTGGAAGTTGGTGACCATGGCGTCCACCAACCGGAACCGGTGGCCGGGAAGGATGAACAGGTCAGCATCGCCCGCTGACGCCTGAATTTCTGGCGCTCCGTTCGCATGGGCGTCTCGCGCGACATGCTCCAGAGTACGGACGGTGGTGGTCCCCACGGCGATGATGCGGTCGCCGCGCCGCCGGGCGGCGTTGATTGCAGCCGCCGTATCCTGTGGCAGTTCGAACCACTCCGTGTGGATCTTGTGCTCGGCGATGTTTTCACCATGAACCGGGCGGAAGGTATCCAGGCCGACGTGAAGCGTCACCCATGCGGTGGACACCCCTTTCGAGCGAATGAGGTCGAGGAGCGGACCGGTAAAGTGCAGCCCTGCGGTGGGAGCCGCCACGCTTCCGGGGGTGTCCGCGTAGACGGTCTGATAGCGGTTGGGATCGTCGGGTGTCTCCTTGATATAAGGAGGTAAGGGCAGCTCGCCCAGGCCGTCCAGAGCAGAGTCGTCGCTGACGCGCACCAGGCGCAGGCCGTTTTCCCGGGCGGCCAATATCTCGACCTCGGCGCTGGCTGACCCGTCATGCGCTTCGACGGTGACGCGCGAGCCCACCCGAAGCCGTCGTCCGGGCCGACCCAAAGCCTGCCAGATTCCCGGTTCCTGGCGGCGAACCAGCAGCACCTCAACCCGCGCGCCGGACCTGGTCTCCGTGCCGTAGAGGCGGGCCGGTATCACCCGACTCCGGTTGAAGACCATTAAGTCGCCGGGACGCAGGTAATCGGTCAGGTCCCGGAATTTGCGATGCTCGAGCTGGCCGTCGGGCCAGCCGCGGTCCAGGACCAGCAGGCGAGAGGCATCCCTGGGCTCCGCCGGAGTCTGCGCGATGCGCTCCTCAGGCAGGAAGTAATCGAAATCACCGGTTCGCCCTGGCTCCATAATCAAGCCGGGCCGCGGCGGGCAGCCTCCAACGTGTTGCTGAGGAGCACGGCGACCGTCATCGGGCCGATGCCGCCGGGGACGGGAGTGATGGCCTCAGCCTTGGCGGCGACGGCGTCGTAGTCAACGTCTCCCACCAGGCGGTAGCCGCGGCGACGGGTGGCGTCGTCCACCCGGTTGATGCCCACGTCAATGACGACCGCGCCTTCGCGTACCATATCTGCGCCGATGGCTCCGGGGACGCCCATTGCAGCTACCAGGATGTCGGCCTGGCGGGTGATATGGGGCAGGTCCTTGGTGCGAGTGTGGCAGACGGTGACGGTGGCGTTGCCGCCCGGCGCGCGTTGCATCAGCAGGGCGGCCAGGGGTTTGCCTACGATGTTGCTGCGGCCGACGATTACCACGTGCTGGCCAGCGGGGTCGTAGCCCGAGCGCAGCAGGACCTGCTGCACGCCCGACGGAGTGCAGGGCAGGTAGGCCGGCTCGCCCTGGAGCATGCGACCCTGGCTCGTGGGATGCAGGCCGTCCACATCCTTGCCGGGGTCAACGCGCTCGATGACCGCGTGTTCGTCCAGGCCGTCAGGCAGCGGGAGTTGGACCAGGATGCCGTGGAACCTGGGGTCGGTGTTTAACTGGTCGATCAGGCTCAGGAGGTTGTCCTGGGACACGTCCGCGGGCATGTAGAAGATCTCGGAAAATATGCCGGCTTCCTCACACGCCCGGCCTTTGTTCCGTACGTACACGCCGGAAGCTGGGTCATTGCCCACGAGGACAGCGGCCAGACCCGGGGTGGTCCCGCCAGTCGAGACCAGGTCCGCCACGCCGGCCGCGACCTCTTCGCGGAGGCCGGCGGCGATTTCGTTGCCGTTCAGGATGCGGGCGGACATTGCGCTATCGGTGTCGCGGGACGAAAGTGGGCGCCAAAGGCAGCCACGCCTTCAATAACAGGTCGCGGCCTTTGCAATCATACCATTCGGATGTGCGAACAACTGCGACGTCGGCGGTTTGCCAAGCGTGTACGGTGGGCCTACAATGCCCGCCATGCGTATCGTTTCTTTGCTGCCCAGCGCCACGGAGATTGTATATGCCTTGGGGCTGGGTGATTCACTGGTCGGCGTTTCGCACATGTGCGATTATCCGGCGGAGGCTCGTGGACTGCCCATTGTGAGCCGGAGTGTACGCAGCAAGTCCCATCTCTCCAGCGCGGAAATCGACGCGATTATCCAGCAGGCTCGGGCGGCGGGCAACCCGGTGTACATCATCGACGGCGACCTTTTGCGCCGCCTGCAACCCGACCTGATCCTGACACAGGAACTGTGCGAAGTGTGCGCGGTTGGGGCCGGGTCGGTGTTTGAAACGGCCGGGAAGGTACTGGATTATGAACCCGAGATTTTGAGCATTCGGCCGGCCAGCCTGGACGACATATACGGAAATATCCAGCGCATCGGCGATGCTGCTGGCGTCGCCGAGAAGGCGAAGCGTGTGGTTGGCGATTTGCAGGACCGCGCCTCCTACGTTGCGGAGCGCGCTGCCGGCGGCCTCCGGCCCAGGGTGTTCTGCATCGACTGGCTCGAACCGCTGCGCAACACGGGGCAGTGGACGCCGGAACTGGTGGAACTGGCGGGCGGCGAGGAAGGACTGGCCGAGAAGTGGGGCAAGTCGCGGGAAGTTGGATGGGACGAAGTGCTCGATTACCAACCTGACTACGTGATGGTGATGCCGTGTGCCTTCAACATGGACCGGACCATCCTCGAAGCGGCGCGACTGGCGGAGCGCGATGAGTGGAATTCGCTGAATGCGGTGCGGGAAGGCCGGGTGTACCTGTTCGACGGCCAGATACCCAGCCGGCACGGGCCTCGGGTGATCGACGTGCTGGAAGGATTGGCCGAGGCGATGCGCCCGGACCGTTTCGATGGACTGGCACGGCCGGGTATATTCCGGCCGGCCCCGAAACAGCATCCGATAGCCGTGGCCTAGGTTGTTGCGCCCAATCGCCCCGGTGCACTATCGGCCCAGAGTATTAAGGAAGCGCGTATGGCCCTGTACATGATTTCGCTGGAACACGCTCCAGAGAGGTGCCCGGGGGTTGACCTGGGCGTGCGCGATCGGGTCGTGCGGATGTCGGCGGAGTTGACCGAGACGCTGGCGAGCCGGGGCTGCGCGTACCGTGGCGGCTGGGTCGGGAAGTCGTCCCACCAGACCTGGCTGGTACTGGACGGCCCGGACGCCCATGCGGTGGACGACGCGGTGATCGACATGGGACTGGCCACGTGGAACCGCACCGAGATATTCCCGATCATCACCATGGAAGAAGCCTTTGGAGGGCTGCCCACGGATTGATCGCTGCCAATCAACCGCAAACCTTCGCCTGAAGGCCAACGGGTCATCGGGCGAAGTGCGACAGGAGAACGGCCATGAGTGAAAACATCTACCACCGCCGCCGGCGCATGTACACGGATCCTGTGGATATAGCCGGGAACAAGATGGCTCCGGCGCGGCGGGTTGACCTGGGGGCGGTTGGAGACTTCAAGGAGTTGCCAGCGCGAGTGCGGCTGGAAAATGGCGAAGAGCACTGGCTGGCCAAGGCCCGGGACGGGCAATACCGGCTCCTGTCGATGGTGTGCCCGCACGCTTTCGGCCGGGTGGTCAAGTGGGACAAGAGCTTCCTGTGCCCCGACCACGGTTGGCGCTTCGAGGAAGGGCAGGGTGTCTGTGTGAATGGGCCGCGGGCGCAGCTCTTCTACCACAACGTGAACGTGGAAAATGGCCGCCTGATCGCGCAGATACCGGCAGACGATGATCCATCGGTGACACACGCCCCCCCGCCGACCTGGGCCGTGCCGAAGTAAACGGGGCAGTACAATACATTGACTGAAGATAAACCAGCGGCAACACATGACAAGCGGTATTACAGGAATTGATGAACAGGAAAGTTAAGACTCCGGCATTAATCGCGACCTTATTGCTTGCCGTCATCCTGGCTGCCAGCATCGGAGACGTCTCTACTGTATCTGCTCAGGGCGGCGTGTCCACTCCAGGGAAACCGGTTGTAATTCCGGGGCAGAGGGATGGCCGGGTGGTTATCTCATGGGAATCAGTTGAGAACGCGAGTTACTATGCCATCGCGTGGTTGGCTCACGCAGATTACACCGCAGACATAGCGGCCGACCGGGATTGGCGCAACTCCATCTCATATTTGAACATTGCCAACCGTGGCCAGACTTCGCATACCGTCACACGGTTGGATCCGACGGCACAATATTGGTTCACCCTGGGCGCGAGGTCCGAGCGATACAGCCGGCCGCGGTGGTCGCCATGGGCAGACCTGGTGACGCCCAGCGTCGACGACGTAGCCTGCACCGAAGACCGGGCCGCGCTGGTGGCACTGTACGACTCCACCGACGGCGAAAATTGGAGAAACAAATTCAACTGGCTCAGCGATACTGCGCCGATCAAAGACTGGTCCGGCGTATCCATCGACGGCGACGGCTGCGTGGTGGTTCTCTACCTGGACAACAATAACCTGGTTGGCAGCATCCCGCCGGAGTTGGGCCGTTTGGCCAAGCTGGACACCCTGGACCTTGACGGCAACGAGCTTTCCGGGGAGATACCCTCAGAACTGGGCAACCTCAGCAATCTGACCGTCCTGTCAATGGACCACAACGAGTTGAGCGGGCCGATTCCCCCCGAGTTGGGCCGCCTCGCAAACCTCACCGATCTCGAGTTGTGGAACAACGAACTGACGGGTGAGATACCGGACGAGATTAATGGCCTCACCAACCTCAGGACGCTGGATCTGGACGGCAACGAGCTGACCGGTACGATTCCCGTAGAGCTGGCCGGTCTTAAAAATCTCGGGGCGTTATGGCTCAGCGATAACGAGTTCACCGGCAGCATACCCCCCGAGTTGGGCAAGCTGGACAGGCTGGGCTACCTTGGTATGCATAGCAACGAGCTGACCGGTGAGATACCGTCCACGTTGGGCAACCTCCGTAACCTGCGGGGCCTGACCCTCCGCGACAACCAGCTGACTGGACCGATACCGAAGGAGTTGGGCAACCCGGAGCACATGAGGTGGATCTCGCTGCGCAACAATAAGCTGAGCGGCACGATACCGCCGGAGCTGGGCAATCTGGTCGACATGGTTTATCTGGGCCTTAACAACAACGAGCTGACCGGGACGATACCGGCGGAGCTTGGCGACATCACCGATATCGCAGGGTTGGTCCTTTCCGACAATATGCTGACCGGGCAAATCCCTCCGGAGCTAGGGGATTTGGCCGAGTTGGAGTTTTTGTTCTTGAACGGCAACCGCCTGACCGGCGGGATACCGACGGAGTTGGCCAGCCTGGCCAAACTGGAATATTTGTACCTCCTCGAGAATGAACTCGAGGGACCCATCCCCCCGGAGTTAGCCCAGTTGGGCGAGTTGAAGGTCCTGGACCTGAACCGGAACGACCTGAGCGGGCCGATCCCCCCTGAGCTGGGCGACCTTGCCAATCTGGAGGGACTGCACCTGGACAACAACGAGCTCAGCGGCTCGATACCGCGCGAGTTGGGGAACCTGGCCAAGCTGGAAGAGCTGCACCTGGACACCAACCGGCTGACCGGCGAGATACCCCAAGAGCTGACCAATCTGGCTGAACTGAGGGTCCTGTACGTGATCCGGAACCAGTTGACCGGGTGCATCCCGCCGGCATTGCTGAATGTGGATGAGAACGACCTGGATGAGTTGATGGAAAGGCGGGGGTTGGCGGTGTGCGCGGCTACGCTGACCCCATCGAGCTGAACCGTTCCAGTAGATCGTACTGGCAACATGGACAATTCAATCTTCAACCATGACCGGACCGGATGACGGAAATTGACCAGTAGAAGAGCGAAAACTACCTCATTGATTGCGGCGTTGATTTTTGCGTTCCTCCTGGCCGCAAGTATCGGCAACGCTTCGCCGGCCGCCGCGCAAGGCGGCTCGTCCACACCGGGGAAACCGCAGGCGATGCCTGGGCAGGACGATGGCCAGGTCACCGTTTCGTGGGAAGCCGTTGAGCCGGCGAATTACTATGTCATCGCGTGGCTGGCTTACGCGGATTACCACGCAGCTATTGAGGCTGGCCGGGACTGGCGGGACTCCATCGTGTACGAGTCGTTTCCCAACGACGGCCAGACCTCGCATACCGTGGAGCGGTTGGACCAGACCGCGCAATACTGGTTTACCCTGGGCGCCAGCTCCGGTCGATTCAGCAGGCCACGATGGTCGCCATGGGCGAGCCTGGTGCGGCCCAGCGGGCCCGGCGCGGCCTGCGCCCCGGACCGGGACGTGCTGGTGGAGCTGTACAACTCCACGAGTCGTTGGGGTTGGAGGAACGACCTCAACTGGCTCAGTCATAGCGTGCCGATAGGCGAATGGTTCGGCGTATCCACCGACGGCGACGGTTGCGTGGTGGTCCTCTACCTGGACAACAACCGCCTGGTTGGCAGCATCCCGCCGGAACTGGGCCGTCTGGCCAGGCTGGACACGCTGGACCTTGACGGCAACTTCCTCCGCGGGGAGATACCCGCTGAGCTGGGCAATCTCAGCAATCTGACCGTGCTGTCGCTGGATCACAACAAGTTGAGCGGCCCGATCCCGCCGGAGCTGGGGCAGCTAAGTAACCTTACCGATCTCGAGCTTTGGAACAACGAACTGACGGGCGAGATTCCGGACGAGATAATTGGCCTCACCGAGCTCAGGACACTAGACCTGGACGACAACAAGCTGACCGGAACACTTCCGGCTGCGCTGGGCGATCTTGAAAACCTCGGGGCGCTGTGGATCGGCGAAAATGAGATAACCGGCAGCATACCGCCCGAGTTGGGAAAGTTGTCCAAGCTGACCGACCTGGGACTGTACGACAACGAGCTGACCGGTGAAATACCTGCCGAGTTGGGCAACCTCTCCAACTTACGGGAGCTGTATCTCTTTGAGAACCAGTTGACCGGTGAGATACCTGCCGAGTTGGGCAACCTCACAGACCTGAGCAAGTTGTTCCTGCGCAACAACCGACTCACCGGAGAGATTCCGAAAGAGTTGGGCAACCTGTCCGAACTGGAAATTATCACCATCCGGAATAACCAGTTGTCCGGGGTGATCCCGAACGAGTTGGGCAGCCTGTCCAAACTGGAGGTGCTGTACCTTTCCGACAATCGGTTGGAGGGGGCGATCCCCGTCGAGCTGGGTAATCTGGCCGCGTTGGAAAGACTGCGCCTGAACGGCAACCAGCTAACCGGCCAGATACCAGCAGAACTGGGTAATCTCTCGAAGCTGGAGGAACTGCGCCTACTGGAGAATGAACTGGAGGGTACCCTTCCAATCGAACTGGGCCAGTTGGGCGAGTTGAAGGTGCTGGACTTCAACCGGAACGATTTGAGCGGGCAGATACCGTCCGAATTGGGTGACCTGGAGAATTTGGAGGGACTGCACCTGGACAACAACCAGTTCAGCGGCTCGATACCACCCGAGCTGGGGAATCTCGCCAAGCTGAAGGAACTGCACCTGGACACCAACGAACTGACCGGCGTGATACCGCATGAGCTGACCAATCTGACTGAACTGAGGGTCCTCTACGTGTTCCGGAACCAGTTAACCGGCTGCATACCGCCGGCGTTGCTGGCAGTGGACCAGAATGACCTGGACGAACTGGACCTGATGGTCTGTGCGCCCATTCCATCTACGACGAGCAGCATCACTGATTTAGGCGCGCAGACCCTGACAACGTTCGGTTCCACATCGCCGGGCGCCGGGAATACTTCAGAGAGCACCGAAGAGAGCATCGACGCCGATGATGCCCTGGACATTAAGGCGGGCACGTCGGTAGAAGACAGATAGCGTTGTGCGCAACTGTGCCGACATTCTGATGTCGCTGGGTGTTCGACCCTGCACCCTTCAAATCCGCACGACTTGACCGCGGGGAATCTTTGGACCGACAGGAAGGCAACTGAGTAGGGTTCAATTGGCCGAAACCCAATTGCATTGTTCGGCTTTCACTTGGGCGTCACCGACTTTCTTATCGGACACCACTGGCGGCACGATTGCACAACGAGGACGTCAAAAACCGCGGGAGTCGAGGAACGGATTGCATGCTGGCGGGGCGGTCCGCTGGGAGACTGGACATACGCCCGGCCTCGTTTCGGGGCAACCCGTTACCAGATTATAATGATTATCAATTTAGATCGAACCGCCGATTTCTGTTGACAGGGTGTTACAAGTAAATTAAACTACCGCCAACCGTCGTAAAGCCGGGAACGAAGCATGGAATCCCGGCAAAAACGGCATCAAATCGTAGGAAGGAGGCACAGGATGTCACACAAGGATGACCTGGCATTGATGGCGCACCTGATGCGGCGCGCCGGTTTTGGCGCCAACCGCGCAGAGTTGGAGCGATGCGTTGCCCAGGGTTACGAAGCCACCGTGGAAGAGCTGATCGATCCGCCCGCAGAGCGCGAAGGTGGGAAGATGGCTCTGCTGCTCCGCTACCACCCCAGTTTCTTGCTCCCCGGCGGCGTTCCCTTCTCCGGCCAGGCGAACTGGATGTACAACATGGTATCCAGCGACCGGCCCCTGGAAGAAAAGATGACGCTGTTCTGGCACCACGTGTTCGCGACCGGCAACTCCAAGGTTGACAACTGCGACCAGCTGCTTGAGCAGATCGACATGCTCCGGGAATGTGGCATGGGCAACTATCGGGACATTCTGATTGAACTGTCCAAGAACCCCGCCATGATTTTCTGGCTGGACAATAACGAAAACCACCGGGACGCCGTCAACGAGAACTGGGGCCGCGAGCTCCTCGAGCTGTTCTCCATGGGCGTTTCCAACTACACCGAGGTCGACGTTCGCGAGTGCTCGCGGGCCTTCACCGGCTGGACCATCCAGGCCAAGCTGCCGCGCGCTCCGTACGGCCGCTATCCCTGGAAGTTCGCCTATCGCGACGAGGACCACGACTACGGCGAAAAGACCTTCCTGGGCCAAACCGGTAACTTCAACGGTGAGGACATCATCGACATCATCCTCCAAGAGCCCGCTACCGCGCGCTTCATATGCCGCCACCTCTACAACTTCTTCGTCGCCGACGAGCCGCAGGTTCCCGCGTGGACCATTGAGCCGGCCCGCGATGAGGACGCGCTGGACGAGATGTGCGATGTGTTCGTGGACTCCGGGTTTGAGATGAAGGCGGTTCTGCGCCACATGCTCAACTCCCAGTGGTTCAAGGACGCCCGCTACCAGAAGATCAAGAGCCCGGCCGAAGTGGTCGCCGGCACGCTGCGGATGGTCGGACTGTTCGAGAATCCGGACCCCGGCGTCCTGAACATCGGCAAGGAGCCCACCTACATGGGCCAGTCCATCCTGGACCCGCCGTCGGTGGAAGGCTGGCACACCGGCCTGGAGTGGATCAACTCCGGCGCCCTGCTGGCTCGCATCAACTTCGTGGCCGACCGCGTGTCCAACGCCGACTTGCCCGGCATGATAGACATCATTGACCGGATGCGGGACGATGGCGTTGTTACGCCCGACCACCTGCTGAACGCTTGCACCGACTATATGGGCTTCGTCGAGCTCAGCGAAGAGACGCGCGGTCAGTTGGCTGAGCACGTCCGCGCCGGTGGTGACGTCGACTGGAGCGATCGCACCGCGACCGCCACGCGCATCGGCGAGACCATGTCTCTCATCAGCGCCACGACCGAGTACCAGTTCGGCTAATCGCGAAAAGTTGCGAGCCGGACCGAACCCGGTTCGGCCCGGCTCGTCGCCAACCGCAGCTCCGGCTGCATCAGGAAACATCGATAAGGAGCATACGCAATGACCTCCACCAAGAAAGATCCGGTCATCGTGGTCCTGCAGCTCACTGGCGGCAACGACTACTTCAACACGGTGATCCCCTACAACGACTCGTCGTACTATGACAACCGGCCCGCGGTTCGTTACGAGCGCGACAGCATCATCCCCGTCAACGACGAGCTCGGCTTCGCCCCCACCATGGGCCCGATGAAAGAACTCTTTGACGCCGGCAAGGTTGCGGTTATCCATGGCATCGGTTACGCCGACAGCCCCCGCTCGCACTTCCGCAGCATGGACATCTGGCACACCTGTGAGCCGGACAAGGTCGGGACGGAAGGCTGGGCCGGCCGCGTGGCCCGCGAGATGGACCCGAACAAGGAAAACGTGCTGACGGCCATCAACTTCGGCCATGGCCTGCCCCGCGCCCTGGCGGTTCCCGGCGTCCCCGTTGCCGCCATCGCCGACCTGAGCACCTATGGCCTGCTGACCGGCATTGCCGATGCGGACCAGCGGTCCAAGGCTTTGGACCTGTTCTCCAAGATGTACTCCCCGACCGTCGGCGGCAGCTTCGTCAACGACTACCTGCGCTCCACCGGCACCGACGCCATGGTTGGCGCCGACATCGTGAAGGTCGCGCCGGAGCGGTACTCCAGCAACGTGGAATATCCCAACAGCCCCATCGCCTCCCACCTGCGTGACATCGCCCAGGTGTACATGGCTGACCTCGGCACGAAGATCTTCTACACCCAGCACGGCAGCTTCGACACCCACGCCGGTGAGGCCGCGGCCCACCCGGTGCTGTGGAAGGAAGTTTCCGAGGGCATCAGCGCCTTCTTCGAAGACATGAAGGAGCACAACACCGGCGAGAATATCGTCATGTACCTGTTCTCCGAGTTCGGCCGCCGCGTCCGTGACAACGGCTCCGGCACCGACCACGGCGCAGCCGGCGTTGCCTTCGCCATCGGCGATTCCGTCCAGGGTGGCTTCTACGGCGAGTACCCGTCCCGCAAGAACGAGGACCTGGAACAGGGCGACCTGGTTCCCAACTACGATTTCCGCGGCGCGTACACCAGCATCGTCGAGGATTGGCTTGGCATGGATGCCAACCCTATCGTCAACGGCGCCTTCCCGAAGATGGACATCATCAAGAAGTAGGTCCATCGTCCCAGCAAAAGGCGGCGACACAGCCCACCGGTTGTGTCGCCGCGAGTCCAACGCGAATCAATTGGAGGAAAAACTATGCCTCAGAATACCGTAGCCAGCGGTCGGGCATGGCTGTACATCAAGAACGTTGGCCGCCAGGGGCAGGTGGGCATGGGCTTCAGCCAGCCCGTGGGCGTTGCTACCCTCGACGACGGCACGATGTACGTCGCCAACCGTGGCGGTGAGCAGAACCCCAGCGCTCGTATTACCAAGTGCACCATCGGCAGCACCGAGGGCAAGGGTGGCGAGGAGTTCCTGGGCGAATTTGGCCGGGAAGGCATCGCCTACCAGGCCAGTTCCCGGGGCCTGTTCGAATGGATCACCGGAATCGCCCTCGACTCCGCCGGCAACGTGTACGCTTCCGACGAGTGGAAGAACATGATCGCCGTATTCGACGCTGACGGAAACCTGGTGACGCACTGGGGCGAGGCCGGTGAAGGCGAAGGCCAGCTCAGCGGCGCCGCCGGATTGGTCTTCGACGCCGACGACAACCTATGGGTGGTTTCGGCCAAGAGCAGCCGCGTACAGAAGTTCAGCAAGGACGGCGAGTACCTGGGAGGCTTCGGCACCAAGGGCAACGGCGCCGAGGACCTGGAAATGCCCTCCGGCATCGCTATCGATGACGCTGGCGACCTTTACATCGCCGACTGGGGCAACCACCGGGTGCAGAAGTACACCCCGGGTGGAACCCACCTGCGAACCTTCGGCAGCCAGGGTACCCGCTCCGGCGAGTTGAAACACCCGCTGGACGTCACCATCGACAATGAGGGCGACGTCTACGTGGCGGACTGGATGAACGAACGCGTCGTGATTTACGACGCCGACGCACGTCCTTTGGCCTACCTGGAAGGGGATGCCACGGAGGTTTCGGAATGGGGCGACCTGTCCCTGAACGCCAACCCCGATATGGTGAAGGCCCGCCGCCGGGTCCCCGACCTGGAGCAGCAGCAGCGCACGTTCCGGATGCCCATGGGCGTCAGCTTCGACCGGGCGAACAACCGGCTGCTGGTGTGCGACACCCTGCGCTCCCGGCTGCAGGTTTACGAGAAGGACGACACCTACCTGGACCCGCAGTTCAACCTGTAACCTTGCGGTACATCAGGGAAGTGCTCTGACATTTCTCCCCAAGGACCGGCGCTTCTCACCCCCAGCGCCGGTTCCTTTTTGTCGTAAGGACAACAATCGGGGCGGGTCCACAGCCCGCCCTTTGTGCGTTCTGGATCGGCTTGGCGGGTCACAGTTCGTGCGTGTGGCTGTCGCCGCCGCCTCCCCGGTTGGCGGCCTCGGGCGGCAGGGTGATGATCGCTCGGCGGTGTGTTCCGACGCCGATGGTGCGGTCGCCGTCCAGCGCTTCCACCTTGAAATAGAGCCAGCGGCCATCCACGCGCTCCAACTCGGCTACCGCTACCACCGTGGCGCCGATATCCGCGCCGGCCACGTGTCGGATGTTGACCTCGAATCCAACGGTAGACTGCTCCGGCGGAAGGTGTTCCAGGATGGCCCGCTGGGAAGCCTGCTCCATGGCGCGGATCATTGACGGCGTGCTGAGTTTGGCGACGTGAGGCGCGACGTTATGCTCGCACACCAGCACTTCCCGCCGGCCGACCAGTCCCGGCGACAGTTCCATTTCCCGGTTGCCAGTTGGTTCAGTCATCGTTACTCCTGTGCCGCGTTCGTCTTCTCTGGTCTCGGCGGGCCGTATGCTATCATATCGGCGTCGCCAAACTGGCGACGCCGATTTGCTTGCGATGGTAGTGGCCGATTGCGGCCCGGCGGGACGGTTTCGAACCGGCCCTGCTTTCCAGGTTCCACAGGACTCACAGTATGAACTCCAAGCGGGATTTCCTGTCCGTAACCGATATTTCGCCTGGCGAAACTCGCCGTCTGATTGACCGAGCGCAGGAGTTGAAGGCGGCCGCGCCGGGAAGCGCCAAGCCCCTGGCCGGCAAGCGCGTGGCGTTGCTGTTCGAAAAGCCCTCACTGCGCACGCGTGTCAGTTTCCAGATCGGCATTGCCGAGCTGGGCGGGTTCAGCCTGTACATGGGTCAGGACGAGGTGGGTCTGGGGCGGCGCGAGCCGGTTTCCGACGTGGCGCGGGTGTTGAGCGGGTACGTGGACTGCATCGTGGCACGCGTGAACTCCCACGACTCGCTGCTTGGACTGGCGGAGTACGGCAGCGTGCCGGTGATAAACGCCCTTTCCGACGTGGAGCATCCCTGCCAGACCATGGCCGATCTTCTGACCATTGCGGAGACCCACGGCAAGACCGACGGGTTGAACCTGGCTTATATCGGCGACGGGAACAACGTGGCGCGCAGCCTCTGTCTGGGCGCGCCGGCGGTGGGCATGAACTTCGCCATAGCCGCGCCGCATGGCTACCAACTGGAAGAGCAGACTTTCGACGCCGCCAGCGAACGGGGCGAACGCGCCGATGGCGGACCGCGCCCAACCGTGCATCCGCTGGTGCGTCCGACCGACGCCGTCATCGACGCCAACGTGGTGTACACCGACGTCTGGACCAGCATGGGGGACGAAGCGGAGGCCGCGGAACGCATCAGGGCTTTCCAGGGCTATACCGTGGACGACGCGCTGATGGCCCAGGCAGCCCCAGGAGCCTGTTTCATGCACGATATGCCCGCGCACTACGGCGAAGAGGTGCCTCCGGGGATGCTGGAACACCCACAGTCGGCGGCGTACCAGCAGGCGCACAACCGGTTGCACGCTCAGAAGGCGGTGCTGGAGTTCCTGCTGGCATAGTATAAGGCCCGATCGCGCCATGGGCGGCGTGCAACAATTGCTATCCCGAGATCAATCCGAAGCCGTGTACGCGGAGGCGGTCGGCGCAACCGACTTGGCGGTCTTGACTAAATGAGCGACGCAGCACATAACCACGAAATCGCAACCGTTGACGAAACGTTGCCAGAAATGCCGGTGCGGCGCGCCCCGGTACCGACGGTGGACCCCATGGTGGCCATCATCGGGCGCCCCAACGTGGGCAAATCGTCGCTGTTCAACCGCATCCTTTCCCGCCGGCACGCCATCGTTTCCGAGGTGGCCGGCACCACCCGCGACCGCCTGATCGCTCGGGCTTCGTGGAAGGGGCGGCCGTTCCTGCTGATCGACACCGGCGGGCTCGAGGACGATCCGGATGGGCACATCCCCCAGCGGGTGCAGCAGCAGGCGGACATGGCGATGGGCGCAGCCGACGTGATTGTGTTCCTCACCGACGCGATCCAGGGCGTTACGGCTACAGACGAAGCCGTGGCCCAGAGGCTGCGACGCACTGACAAACCCATTCTGCTGGCCGTCAACAAGGTGGACAACGACAACCGCGAGATGGCGTCGGCCGAGTTCTATGGCCTGGGGATCAACGAAACGGCGTTCATCTCCGCGTACCACAATTACGGCGTGTACGATCTGCTGGAGCGCATTGTCGAGCTGCTTCCCAGGACCGAACTGGCCGATCTCTGGGAGGACACGCCCGACGGAGAGATGGCAGCCGAGGACGAGTGGTGGGACGACGATGGCGACGAAGCAACCGTAGAGGAAGAAGCGTGGACTCCGCCCACTGAGTTGAGCCTGTCCATCGTCGGTCGCACCAACGTGGGCAAGTCGATGCTCACCAACGCTATCCTTGGAGAGGAACGCAGCATCGTCAGTCCGGTTGCCGGCACCACGCGGGACGCTCTGGACACCCCGGTGTCCTATCGAGACCATGTGATCACGCTGGTGGACACGGCGGGTATTCGGCGTCCGGGGCAGGTGGAACGCGGGATCGAAAGGTACAGCGTGTTGCGGGCGGTGAACGCCGTGCATCGCAGCGACATCACCTTGCTGATCACAGACGCCACCGAGCTGGCAACGGCGCAGGACGCGCACATCGCGGGCCTGGCCTGGGACACCAGTCGCGGTTTGATCGTGGTGGTAAACAAGTGGGACCTGGTGAACCGCAACCGGTTCCGCATGGAACGGTCCCTGCACCGGGTCCAGGAACGTCTCCACTTCATGCGGTACGTTCCGGTGTGCTTCACCTCCGCGCTCACGGGTGAGGGAATCGAAGAACTGCTGGACACGACGCTGTCGCTCTGGCAGGAACGGCAGAAGCGGGTACCCTTCCGGGATTTGCAATACCTGCTGGCGGACGCGGTGTCGACCCACAACCCGCCTTCGCAGCGCGGAAACATCCGCAACCGCCTGCGCATTCGGCGGGTGCGGCAGGTGGGCGTCAATCCACCGACGTTCGTGTTCTCGGTCAATGATCCCAAACTGCTGCACTTTTCGTATCAGCGGTATCTGGAAAACCAGATCCGCGACCGGTTCGGCTTTGACCGGACGCATTTGAGATTGATTTTCCGGCCGGAGCGGGCGGAGAGGACTTCCCGTTCCGGTATCAGAAACCGCCCCAGGTAGCCGGTTGAACATGACCTCGCTACGCCGAGCATCGTACGCCACCATCGCAATGCTGGTCGCTCTGCCGTTGCTGCTGGCAGCCGGCGTCGCTCTCACCACCATCGGCGCCCACGCGGCGCCGGGGCCGCTGGTGTATGTGGCCGTAGGCGTGATCGCGTACCTGACCGGCTCGATTTCGTGGGGTTACATCTTCGTCAACCTGACCATGGGCGAGGACATCCGAGATTTCGGCAGCGGGCGGACCGGCATGTCCAACATACTGCGGACCTCGGGCGGCAAAGCTGCGGTGGTGGTGTTCCTGCTGGATGCTGGCAAAGGCGTGGTCTGTGTGATGCTGGCCAGGGCCGTTATCGGCCTGGGAGGACCGGAGGTGGCCGCGGCGCTGCTGGCGCTGTTCGGGCATAACTGGCCGATATTTCTGCGGTTCCGCGGGGGGCGCGGCATCCTGCCCGGATTGGGCGCGCTCTCAGTGATGGCTCCGTGGGTAGCCGTGGCCGGCGGGGCGCTGTTCCTGGTTATCACTTTGTCCAGCCGGATACTGTCGCTGGGAAGCATCGTCGGGACGCTGACGGTGGCAACCCTCAGCATTGTCCTGATGCTGCTGATCGGACACAATCAACTGTACACGCTTTACGCGTGCGTGGGCGGCGCGATTATCATCTGGCAACACCGGGACAATATCCGACGCATCGCCAACGGGACCGAGCGGAGACTGGGGATGCCAGCGGTGCGGAACCGGTAAGGAGAGCGCAAGGCATCGAACCCCCGGGAACCCCGTTCTCACTGCTGCGTGAGGAACGGGTATCGGATCAGGTGGAGCGAATGGCCTGACCCAACCTGCATAGCGCGTCGGCGAGATCGTCAACGTCGTACAGTGAGAAACTGATCCGCAGACTGTTCCGGAACCCGCCGACGGAGGAGAACGCCGTCCCGGGCCGGTAAGAAACCCCAGCTTTTTGGGCGATCGGCAGCAGGGCGTCGGCATCTGCTCCATCCCGCAGTGTGAGCCAGAAGAAGTACCCGCCGTCCGGCTGATCACAGTTCACCAGGCCGGCCAGGTCGGTGGCCAAAATCTGCGTGACGGTGTCACGGCGCTGGGTGTAGATACGGCGCAGGTTGGCGAGGTTTTCCTGTAGGAGCCCCAGGTCCAAAGTGGCCTGCGCCACGGCCGCCGCGAAGTGGCTGAGCCCGCCGCCGCTGGCCGCCACCCCGGAATCCACGAAGCGCTGGATGATTCCGGGGGAAGAGTGAACCCACCCCAGGCGCAGGCCCGGCGCTAGGATCTTTGAAAAGGAACCAAGGGAAACAACGCAGCCGTCGTTCGTATCATCCAGGGCAGCCAAAGGTGGCGGCGGCGTGGGCCCGTAGTGAAGCAGCTGGTACACCTCATCCGCCAGGACGGTGAAGCCATATTGCTGGGCCAGCCGGATCAGCTTTCCGCGACGATCTGGGGTCAACGTGGCTCCGGTAGGGTTCTGATAAGTCGGTATGACGTAGAGCAACCGGGGCCGTTGACCGTCCCGGAGCATCAGTTCCAGCGAGTCAACGTCCAGGCCGTCGCGGTCGGTGGGTACGCCAACCACCTTGAGGCCGTGGTCCAGGAAGATGCGGCCGATCAGGTAGTAGGTCGGCTCTTCCACAAACACCGTGTCGCCCGATTGCGCGAAGACGGTGGTGGCCAGATCGATACCCTGGGATGCGCCGGCGGTGAGGAAGAGTGACGCTGGATTGACGGGCAGATTGCCATAGGCGTCCTGGGACGAGAGGAAATCTGCCAACCCCTCCAGCAGCGGCCCAAATCCCTGGACGGCGCCGTATTGCAACGGCACGGCGGATTGCTGGCTGAGCACACGCTCGCTGGCGATCTGGAGGGCTTCGGTCGGGTGTAGCTCAGGGGACGGATGGCCCCAGCCAAGGTCGAAAACGCCCTCGGGGATGGAGATGAGTAGAGATGGGAGTGTAGAAGTCATTGCTCAGGGTTGGATTGACGGACGGGCGTTAGTGCGGTCGCCGGCGGGTCTTGTGAAATGGGCAGAAAAAGGCCGGCGGGTGCGATACCCGCCGGCCGATTGCCGATGTGGCGAGATGTGGGACTGGCTACTAGATGTAGTCCTGGTCCTCAGCCATCATCTGCAGGACGTCGCCGGACTGCAGGTGGATGGCGCGCTGGATCTGGACCTTGAGGTCGTCCAGCATCTCGTCGGGGATCTGACCGTCGTTGTCACGGGCAGCGTCCTTCATGGACTCGAAGGCCCACTCGTCGGAGTTGCCGTGCGGCATGTCGAAGAACCCGCGCTCGAAGACCGGGAGCTCGCCGGGGCCGAAGTAACCCTTGCCCTCGATGTTGTAACCTTCGAGGTCGTGGGTGCCCTTGCCGAGGACCTGGCCGGTGGCAGCGTAGTGCTCCATGGTGTTCTTCAGGCCGTACTTCTGGATCGGGCATACCTTCATGCACACGCCACAGCCGAGGTAGCGGGCCATGACCGGACGGCAGCGCTTGAAGTAGAGCTTGTTCTTCTCGATTCCGCGCCACCAGATCTTGTCGCGCATGAGGGCGCGGCCCGGGCAGCGGTTCACGCAGACCTGGCACACCTGGCAGAAGGCGTGGATGCCGTAGTCGACGGGCTCGTCATAGGTGACGTTGGCGTCGGTGGTGACCATCATCAACCGCATGCGGTTGCCGGTGTGCGGGGACAGCAGGTAGCCGCAGGCGCCCAACTGGCCGAGGCCGGCAGCGACGAACATGGGGATCACCGGGCCGGTGGCGTCACTGGAGTGGATGACGTGCGCCTTGTAGCCCAGGGAGCGGATGAAGTTGCCCAGTTCGAGACCGGCAGCAGCCTGGGTCCGGTACGTGCTGGAGTGCACGATTTCGGCGTCGACGCTGGGGATGGTCTGGGTGGGCTCGAAGTCCTGCTCATAGGCCAAACAGATGGCGTGGGGCAGAATGGTGAAGCCGCGCTTGCTCTTGTAGTCATAGCGCGGGTCATAGGACGTGATGCCGACTTCGAGGTAACCGAGCTGGCGGGCCTTGGTCTTCACCAACTCAGAAATGTCCTCGCCGGTGGCCTCAGCAGTGGGGTCCATCTCGGCGGTCGACCGGGCGGCCATGACGAGGTTGCTGTTCAGCTTGTCGTGCTCCTTGCGGATCTCACGCATTTCGGCGTGAAGGTCGCGCAGGGTGTTGGACCAGTCGCGGGACGCGCGCTCGGTGATGTTCATGGTTTCCAGCGGATACTCGCGGGCGTACCAGTCAACTTCACGGCCGGTCATCGGGATACCAGGGGTGGTTTCCAGTTCTTCCGGAACCGGAATCGTGATTTCGGCGTCCCCCCAGTGCCTTCCGGGACGGACTACCTCGTGCCCAATCTTAAGCATATTAGCCTCCTCGCTGGTTGGCTTGGCCGCACAATTGCGGCGGCATTTCCGGCAATTTATACCCTTGTCACCCCTTTGTCAACAAGCAACCCCAAGTTACCCATGGAATTCGCCTGCGATTGCGAATCGCGCCGTGCAACCCGTCTGCGATGCCGATTTGCGCCGTTGGGAATCGCCCCGCCGGGTCCGTTGCCCGGATTTCGTCGCGCCATACGGAAAGCCCCCGGAATCGAGGTTAGCGGCTCTTCCACCAGGTCCATGCTCCGATGGCCGCCAACAGGATGCCCACAACAACGAGGGTCCATCCCAGTCCTTTTAACAGGAGCACTGCAAGCGGCGTGAGCAGGAACAGGCCCAGGCAGAGAAACGCCAGACCGCAGCCGATCGCGCCGGCGGCGCCGGTTGCCCGCAACCGCATCATGACCGGAAGCTCGCGAGACGCCTAGTCCGGCAATATGTAGGTGGCCTCGCGCTCGATCACCCGGTTTTCCTGGCGCAACTTTTCCAGGTGGGTGCGCACGTTGCGTCCCGCCGCGGCGCGCAGGGATCTGCGCAGATTGCGCGGATACACCGCGGTTACGATCTCATCAACGGTGGAAGCGCCGGAGTCCAGCGCGGCGAGAACCTGGTCCTCGCGGCTGAGGCGATGCGCGATCTGCTGCTGGATGCGCTGCTGACCCCGGATAATGGTGTTCCCGTGCCCGGGGCACACCACCAGCGGCCGGGTGCGGGCCATGCGTCCCAGGGAGTTCATGTACTGCTTGAGGTTACGGACGCTGGACGACGAGTTGCCCAGGAGGTTGTCGCCGCTGAAGAGGACGCGGTCGGGGCGCAGGAAGTAGCAGACGTGGTCGTCCTCATGTCCGGGGGTAAAGAGCGGACGCAACGTGACGCCGCCGCCCGTAGCCACGGTCTCGTTGGCGCGCAGGGCGTGTACCGAGTCACCGCCCAGGGAATGCTGCAGACGCGGCGCCAGTTTCGGATGGCAGCGCACCGGGCAGTCGAACACCTCCTGCAGGCGATCGAGACCGCCGGTGTGGTCGCCGTGTCCGTGGGTGATCAGGATGGCGTCGATGCGCGGGCTGCCCAGTTCGTCCCAATAGTCCAGGATCTGCCGCGTCCAGAAACGATAGGGCTCGCCAGAGTCGATCATAACCATGCTTTCCGAAGGGTCGCCCACGAAGTAGATCTGGGTGCCTCCGGGGTGCATCGCCCCGAAGGTGCTGGGGTCTTCCTGGATGTGCGTGCTGTAAACGTGGTCGGTGATCTGCATGGGAGAACCTCACCACTCGCGGGAGCGGATGTAGCGGTGCGCGGCGATGGCGGCGGTGGCGCCGTCGCCGGCGGAGGCGACCAGTTGGGCCGCGGACTGCTGTCGGATGTCTCCGGCCGCGAACAAACCTGGCTGTGGCGTGTCCATCGAGAGTCCCACCGGGATGTGTCCGGCATTGTCCAGGGGAACCAGGTCGGAAACCGGGGATGAGTTGGGTTCCAGGCCGACGTAGACGAACAGGCCGGCCACGGGTTCGACGTTCTCGCCGTCGGCGCTGCTCACGCGCACCCCGGTGACGGTGTCCTCGCCGACCACCCCGACGACCTCAGAGTTGTAGCGAACTTCTATCTTCGGCTCGCCCGCGATACGGTCCCGCAGCACCTGCTGGGCGTCCAGTTCATCTCCCCGATGGAAAAGGATGACCCGCTCGGTGTACTCGGTCAGCGTCAGAGCTTCGTCCGCCGCCGAGTCGCCGCCGCCGACCACGGCAACGGTTTGCCCCATGTACAGCGGGCCGTCGCAGGAGGCGCAGTGAGAGACGCCACGCCCGAGGAACTCCTCCTCGCCCGGGATGCCCAGGGTGCGCAGCGTCGACCCGGCGGCCATGATCACGGCCTTGCCAAGGTACGAGTCGCCGCCCTCGCCGGAAACGCGGAGGTAGTCGCCGTCCGTAGACACGCTGGCGACGGTGTCCATCAGCACCTCGACGCCGGCATTCATCGCCTGCTCCTGGGTGGCCGGGCCCAGTTCGTAGCCGGCGATGCCCTGGGGGAACCCGGGAAAGTTCTCGATGCGCTCCAGGTTGATGATCTGGGCGCCGGCCATCATCTGCTCGACGATGGCGGTGCTGAGACCGTGGCGGGCGGCGTAGATGCCGGCGGTCAGGCCGGCCATGCCGCCGCCGATGATGATGACGTCGAAGTTCTGGTCGGGCACGGGGTTACCTCTCTGAAATTGAATGGCGATGGAGGGATTGGACGTGGAGAGCGCCTGGTTTTAATGTGGATGATCGGGCAGTGGTTTAGGGGTTGCGCAGGATTGTTCTCCACCCAACCATAAAAACTGCTGCGTGAAACTCGATTGTACCATCCGGTCGACTCACCATAGAGGAGCGGTCGGTCGGGGCCGCTTGATGCGCCGGATGCCGTTGCGATAGCCCTCGTAGCCACCGGCGGCGTGCCCGTATCCCGGGTGACCGAATTCCGTCGTCGGATGGTCTCGGTTGACACATCCCGGCGGGATACAGAAAATGGCGCCATCATTACCGCCAAACGCCGCGCACTGTACGGAAGGTGACGAAATGGCAGAGATCCTGGGGCTTGGCCTCACGCACTACCCACCCCTGATATCTCCCGATGAAGACAAGGCGATCCCCCTTAAGAGGACGCTGCGCGGGAACAAGCAGATCCCGGAAGAGATGAAGAACCCCAGCAGCTGGCCGGAACCGATGCGGATCGAGTACGGCGAGGACGAAGGCTACGCCTCATCGTTGGAGCATCGGGCGCGGCTGGTGGCCGGCTTCCGGCGCATTCGCGAGGAACTGGACGCGTTCAACCCGGATTTCGTGGTGATCTGGGGCGACGACCAGTACGAAAACTTCCGCGAGGACATCATCCCGCCGTTCTGCGTGCTCGCCTACGACGATTTCGAGTGTCAGCCCTTCGCCCACCGGCAGCGAAACTTCTGGGGCGAACCCCAGGACAAGGTCTTCAAGTACAAGGGGAACAAGGAAGCCGCGCGGACTTTGGTGTCCGGCATGATCGACCGGGGCGTGGACATGGCCTACGCCTACCAGGGGCTGCACGAGTCCGGATTGGGTCATGCCATCCTCAACACGCTGCTTTACCTGGACTATGACCGCAAGGGGTTCGACTATCCCGTGGTGCCGATGCTGGTGAACTGCTACGGGAGCCGGGTGATCCGCAACCGGGGCGGCGCGGTGGAATATCTGCCGGACCCTGACCCGCCCGGACCTTCGCCGAAGCGGTGCCTGCAGGTGGGGGCCGCCGCTGCGGAGACTCTGAAGGACTCGCCCTATCGCGTGGCGCTGATCGCCTCGTCCTCTTGGTCCCATGCCTTTCTGGTTGAGAAGAACCACTGGCTGTGGCCGGACATCGAGTCAGACCGGGCACGGTTCGAGGAGCTCAAGGCGGGGGATTACCAGGCCTGGAGCCGCATCTCCACGGATCAGGTTGAAGACGCGGGGCAACAGGAGATGCTGAACTGGATGTGCCTGGCCGGCGCGATGGACACTCTGGACTACAAGCCGGAGATCCTGGACTACGTGGAGACGTACGTCTTCAACTCCAACAAGTGCCTGGCGATCTTCAAGTAAGGCGACGGCTCGCGACTCCAATGCCGGGGCGTATGATCATTCGCCCCTATGACCAGGGGAAGGAGGGAAATCATGGCGGAAATACTGGGGCTCGGGTTGACGCACTCGCCGTCGTTCATCCGGCCCGATGAGGACGGGGAGTCTTCGCTGAAGCGGACCCTGCGGACCAATGACCGCATACCGGCGGAGATGAAGAACCCGTTGAATTGGCCGGAACCCATGCGGGTGGAATTCGGCGAAGACGAGGGCTACGCGTCGGCGGTGCGGCTGCGGGAGCGCATGGTGGCCGGTTTCCGTGAACTGCGCGAGGAACTGGATGCGTTCAACCCCGACTTCGTGGTGATCTGGGGCGACGACCAGTACGAGAACTTCAAAGAGGACATCATCCCGCCGTTCTGCGTGCTGGCGTACGATGAGTTCAATTGCCAACCCTTTGATAACGGTGGCGGGTCGGCGCGCCGGAACGTCTGGGATGAAGGCGCGGACACCGTGTTCAACTACAAGGGACACAAGGAGGGCGCGCGAGCCCTGGTGTCGGGCATGATCGACCGCGGCGTGGATATGTCCTACGCCTACCAGCCGTTGCACGAACCAGGTCTGGGCCACGCCATCCTGAACACGATCCTGTACCTCGATTACGATCGCACGGGGTTTGACTATCCGGTGGTGCCGATGCTGGTGAACTGCTACGGCAGCCGGGTAATTCGCAACCAGGGCGGCAGCGAGGAACGCTCGCCGGACCCGGACCCGCCCGGGCCGTCTCCCAAACGCTGCATGCAGATTGGTGCGGCGGCGGCCCAGGCGCTGAAGGAATCGCCGTACCGGGTCGCGCTGATCGCCTCGTCGTCGTGGTCGCACGCCTTCTTGACGGAAAAGAACTGGTGGCTCTACCCCGACATCGAGTCGGACCGGGCGCGGTTCGAGGAGATGAAGCTGGGTGACTACCAGGCGTGGGCCGGGGTCTCGACGGCGCAGATTGAAGACGCCGGCCAGCAGGAACTGCTCAACTGGGCGTGCCTGGTGGGGGCGGTGGACGAACTGGGCTACAAAGCAGAGATCGTCGACTGGTACGAGACCTACATCTTCAACTCCACCAAGTGCCTGGCGGTTTTCAGATAGCGGTCGAGCGACGCGCCGAGCAATGAGCAGGGGCGGATCATCATCCGCCCCTGCGTTTTGGTGAAGGCCCGACGGGCGTCAGACGTTGCGGTAAACCTCGCTGCCGGAGGCTTTGAACTCTTCGGACTTCTCCTGCATACCCAGCAGCAGCGCGGCGGCGGTGTCGCCCATGCCCTTGCTCTTGGCGTAGTCGCGCACATCCTGCGTGATCTTCATCGAGCAGAAGTGCGGGCCGCACATGGAGCAGAAGTGGGCGACCTTCTGGGCCTCCTTGGGCAGGGTCTCGTCGTGGTATTCGCGGGCCGTATCGGGATCCAGGCCGAGGTTGAACTGGTCTTCCCAGCGGAACTCGAACCGCGCCTTGGACAGGGCATTGTCGCGGATGGCGGCGGCCGGGTGGCCCTTGGCGATGTCGGCGGCATGGGCGGCGATCTTGTAGGTGATGATGCCTTCCTTGACGTCGTCGCGATTGGGCAGTCCGAGGTGTTCCTTGGGAGTCACGTAGCAGAGCATGGCGGTGCCGAACCAGCCGATCATGGCCGCCCCGATGCCGGAGGTGAAGTGGTCGTATCCCGGCGCGATGTCGGTGACCAGCGGCCCCAGGGTGTAGAAGGGCGCCTCGTAGCAGTCCTGCAACTGCTTGTCCATGTTCTCCTTGATGAGGTGCATGGGAACGTGGCCGGGGCCTTCGATCATGACCTGCACGTCGTGTTCCCACGCGATCTTGGTTAGCTCGCCCAAGGTCTCCAGCTCGCCGAACTGGGCTTCGTCGTTGGCGTCGGCGATGGAGCCGGGGCGCAGGCCGTCGCCCAAGGAGAAGGCGACGTCGTACTGCTTCATGATCTCGCAGATGTCCGCGAAGTGCTCGTACAGGAAACTTTCCCGGTGGTGGGAGAGGCACCACTTGGCCATGATGGACCCGCCCCGGGAAACGATGCCGGTGACCCGGTTGGCGGTCAGGGGCACGTATTGGAGGCGAACGCCGGCGTGGATGGTGAAGTAGTCGACGCCTTGCTCGGCCTGCTCGATTAGGGTGTCGCGGAAAATCTCCCAGGTTAGGTCCTCGGCCTTGCCGTCGACCTTCTCCAGGGCCTGGTAGATGGGCACGCTGCCCACCGGGACCGGGCTGTTGCGGATGATCCACTCGCGGGTCTCGTGGATGTTGCGGCCGGTTGAGAGGTCCATGATGGTGTCGCCGCCCCAGCGGGTGGACCAGGTCATCTTTTCGACCTCTTCTTCTATGCTGGAGGTGACGGCGGAGTTGCCGATGTTGGCGTTGATCTTGACCAGGAAGTTGCGGCCGATGATCATGGGCTCCGACTCAGGATGGTTGATGTTGGAGGGGATGATGGCGCGTCCGGCGGCCACCTCATCGCGGACGAACTCCGGAGTGACGACTTCGGGCAGGTTGGCGCCGAAATTCATGGCCTTCTTGGAACCCATCAGTCCAGTACCGATGTACTCCTCCCGGCGCATGTTCTCGCGGATGGCGATAAATTCCATCTCCGGGGTGACTATCCCCTGCCGGGCGTAGTGCATCTGGGTGACGTTCTTGCCGGCTTTGGCGCGGCGCGGGTTGCGAATGTGGCTGAAGCGGTAGCGGTCCAATGCGGAATCGGCCAGGCGCTCGCGTCCATATTCCGAGGTGAGGTAGGGTAGCTGATCGGTGTCGCCGCGCTCCTCGATCCACTGCTGGCGGAGAGCAGGCAGGCCCTGACGTACGTCAACGGCGACGTCGGGGTCGGTGTAGGGTCCCGAGGTGTCGTAGACGAAAATCGGGTGGTTCTTCTCGACGCCTTCGCTGGAATGGGTGTCCGACAGCGAGATCTCGCGCATGGGCACCCGGATGTCGGGTCGGCTTCCGGTCTCGTAGACCTTGCGGGAGTTGGGGAAGGGCCGAACGGATTCAGGGTCCACCTGGGCCTGCTGGCTGAGATAGTCGTTGTTGACGATGGTCATGCTGTGAGTCCTCCTGCCGGTTGGTTGGGATGTTTTTGGAATGTGGGGCGAACAGTGATTCGCCCCACGATTGATTGCGCCACTAGTCGTCTGCTACGGAAGGTTCGTCGATGAGTGCGACGTCTGCGTTGAGGATGGCGAAGTCGTACTCGCTGCCGGGGGCCACCAGGCGCTGGCCCAGGACCACGACCGCCGAGATGACGGATGAAACGACCAGGGCCGATGCGAAGGCCCAGAACATCTGCCCGCCGGGCGGCGCCGTCAGAGCCCAGGGCGACAGAAGGTCCGGCTTGGGATAGAAGAGGGCGCCGATGACGATACCGACGGCTCCGGCCAGCAGCACGCCCCAGCCGGGCATGCGGCTGGAATACAGGCCCACCAGCATGGGAACGGCAATCGCCGCGCCGAGCAGGTCCGCGATCAGGAAGACGTAGAGCACGCTGTGGCCCTGCGAGGCCACGATGATGGCCGGTATGGCGACGATGACGGTGACGGCGCGGGCCAGGGTCATCAGTGTGCCCCGCTGCAGCCCGATGCCCGCCAGGTCCGCGGCCATGCCGCTGGCCAAGCCGTTCATCAGGGTGTCCAGGGTGCTCATGGCCAGCATGAGAGCGCAGATGAGGATGAGGAAGTGCATCCATAGGGGAAACACGTCGGAGGCTAGGGCGAACAGTGCGGCGGCCACGGCGGGATATTCGAACGGCCCGACGGACCCGTTGCCCACGGCGGCAATACCGGCCATGCCCATCAGGAAGGTCAACGGGATGGCGATGGCGGTGGCGCCCCAGAGGCTGCGGTTCAGGGCCGCCTGGCTTTCCACGGTGTAAACGCGCTGCCACATTCCGGGGTGAAACGCATTGGAGGCCACGATGCCGATGATGAGCACGATTCCGAAGAAGTAGCTGCCGGACGAGGTCACCGACAGCAGGCCGGCCTGCTTCGCCGCGCCCCAGGCTCCGGACCCGCCGACCAGTACTGCGGCGACTACAACCAGGAGGAGCAGCACCGGTATCAGTATCCAGAACTGGATCCGGTCGGTGTAGATGGAAACGCGCAGGCCTCCGTAGGCCGTGTAGGCAATGACAACAATGCCGACGGCAACTGCCGTGGCCCAGGCCGGGGAACCGGTGAGGATGCTCACCGCTGCGGTGATAGCCGTCATCTCCGCGGTGATGAAGATGCCGATCACAAAGATGATGACGATGAAAATCGCCGCAAAGGGGACCAGTCCGAATCGATGGCGGACATATTCGGTAACCGAGTGGCCGTTGGGCATCAGCTGACGTATGCGCGGGCCGACGAACATGAACATGACCGGGATGCCCGCCATGCCCAGCGCGTAGCCGACCAGGGAGATGATGCCGAAGTTCGCTCCCGACTCCCCGGGACTCAGGAGCACCCAGGTGCCGAACATTGACGCGACCAGCGTGGCCACGCCGACGTTGAAGGGCGCGTGATTGCGGGAGATGGTGTAGTCCTCGACGCTCTGGCGACGGCGACGCCAGGCGTAGGTAAGACCCAGCACGAGGAACACCGCGCACGCGATTACCAGCGTAACGATACCTACGGTGGTATCCAGCATGACCAACCTCCGAAAAGCTTCGAATGGCTGAACCGAGGCGGTTGGCGCAAAAGAAAAAACCGCCAAGTTCTAAACTCTGGCGGCACATAAAGACCAATTCCAATTCCTACGCCGGCATTACCCGGATCAGGTGCTACGGTCGGCGGCTGTCTTCGGCCGCCCTCTCAGCCTGGCATAACCAAGCTCCCGCCAGAAATCTATTCGATTTTGTGGCGCGAGAATATCACGGAGGGGGCAGGTGGTCAAGCCGGGGTTTTCACTCAAGCATGCCCAGTCTGTAATTCGTCAGAATCAGGATTTCCAAGATTCATGGATTATCAAGATTTGGAGCCATTCCATGACGGAAATCTCCCAATCCTGTCCAATCATGAAATCCTGCAAATCCTGATTCTGACTTTCCCGCGCGACGCACTGGGTATGCGTGAGGCGCAGCGGCGCAAAGCGCGGCAGTCGACGGGACAGAAAAGAGGGGCGGCTACTTGACCGCCCCTGCACAGAACCGTGTTTGCGACCGTGCCCGAGTTGTTCAGTTCACCTGGTACACCCAGATCTGGTGATTAACTTCCGGCTCGCCCTTGGGTAGGGGTTGGAACGGCTCGGTTACGCCTACCAGTGACCAGGCGCCGCTGTTGACCAGGGCGTCCTGCTGATCCTTGAAACCCAACTCAACGTGGGTGTCGGGGCGCATGCTGAACACGATGTGGCCGCCGGGCCGCGTGACCCGGCAAAGCTCGACGAAGGAGTTGGGTGGCGCGTGACCCGGTGTGAAGACGCCGATGCTGATCACCGCGTCATACGCATCTGAGTCGAAACCCAGGTGATCGCCCAGGGCCATCCGGCGGAAGTCGTTGTAGCAGCCTTTGGAGCGGGCCTCGTCCAGCATACCCTCGGACAGGTCCATGGCGCAGATATCGCCGTATCCCAGACGCTGGAGTTCAACGCCGACCAGGCCGGTGCCGGCTCCGGCGTCGAGTATCTTGGCGTCCCTGGCGACGTGCTCTGCGAGAGTTTCAGCGCCGCGGCGAGGAGCCAGCCAGACGAAGGTGTTTTCCAGGTCGTCGTCGTACTCCTGTGCCCATTGGTCGTAACGCTCCGCCAACTCATCGTTGGTGGTGGACGAGTAGACCCATTGGACTCGCTCTTCCGGATTGATGCTTCCCGATTCAGGCATTTGTATCAGCTCCACGGATGGTATCCGACTAGGCCGGCTTGACGCACAGGTACTGCGCCCAACCGAGATCGTCGTTGTTGATGGCGTCCACCGTCTTCATGTACGCGTCGGTCAGGTAATCGAACCGGTCCTGGTAGCCCTCCGGTCCCTCGGCAATGGATGCCAGTTTGGACAGGCAGGTATAGCTGCGCGCGAGGTGGGTCGAGATATCACGGGCCTGCAGCACCTTGAAACCGATGTCTCGCAACGTGTCGATGTAGGAGTAAAAGCTGAAATCGGTGTCGAAAAGCAACCTGTCGTAAACGAACTTCCGGGCCGACTCGCTGATGTTGGTGCGGGGCTTGATCAGATCGTCGAAGATGAACTGTCCGCCCGGCTGGAGAACGCGATAGGCTTCCTCCAGCACCTTCACCTTATCCGGTACATGGTAAATGGTAGCCTGGCTCCAGACGTGGGTGAACGTCCCATCCTTGAACGGCAGGTCGGTGGCGGAAGCCTTCTCGAAGGCAATCTTGCCGGCGAGGTCGGGTACCTGTTCCAGGGAGGCGACGGCGTTGTCGATGCGGACTCCGCTGAGGTCGATGCCGGTCGCGTTGGCGCCGGTGTTCCGGGACACCCAGACAACGTTGGTGCCGTTTCCGCAGCCGACGTCCAGGACGTGAGAACCGGAGTTGATGTCTGCGTACTCCACCATCAACTCGTTGAGGCGAATGCCGGCGGCCCGAAACTCCTCCCGAATGTTGGAATCCCCGGTGGGTTCATCGTCGAAGACGCCCCAGTGGACGGTGCCGTCAGAGTCCCACACGGAACGGTAGATGACGTCTTCGGCGTCGTAGTATTCCTCGGTCTCCTGCTCTGAAAACCGGTGGCCGGGGGTGGATACCATTAGTCACTCCTTTGATTAATCGGATAGTGCGCCGCTATTTCATGCACAGATATTGGGCCCAACCCAACTCTTCGTTGCGCACTGCGCTCACCATTTTCAGATACGCGTCGGACAACGCAGCGAAACGGTCCTTGCGTTCCGGGTCGGTGCCCGCCGCAGCCATCTGCGAGAGGCAGGAATAGCTGCGGGCCAGATGGCTCGATAGGTCCCGGGCTTCCAGCACCTTGAAACCGGTCTCTCGAAGGGCGTCCATGTACGAGTAGAAGCTGAAGTCCGTGTCGAACAACAGGCGGTCGTACACGAAGGTGCGGGCCTCATCGCTGATATCGGGTTTGGGTTTGGTGAGGTCATCGAAGACCATCACTCCGCCGGGCTGCAGCACCCGATACGCCTCCCGGAGGGTCTGCGCCTTATCCGGGATGTGGTAGATGGTGGCCTGGCTCCAGACATGGGAGAAGGCGCCATCCACGAAGGGGAGTTCGGTGGCCGAAGCTTTGTGAAACTCCATGCGCGGGGCCAATTCCGGGACTTCGTTCAACGACTCGATGGCGTTGGCGATGCGCACACCGCTCAGGTCGATGCCGGTCACATGGGCACCGGTGGTCCGGCACAGCCATGCGGCGGTGTTCCCGTTGCCGCAGCCGAGGTCAAGCACCCGGCCCGCGTCGTCGATGCCGGAGTTCTCCAGCATGATCGTGTCGAGACGGGAGCATGCGGTCAGAAAACTCTCCCGCACCTCCCGGCCCGGCACCTCGGGAGCGTCGAACACGCCCCAGTGTAGGCTGCCCTCCGCGTCCCAGAAGGAACGGTAGAGGGCATCCTCAGCGTCGTAGTATTCTTCGGTTTCGCGCTCAGAAAAGCGCGACGGGCTCGGGCTGGGGTTCGGCATACATTGAACCTTCGATCCACTCCAGGAACTTGTTGTTCTCGTCGACCAGGACCATCTTGGGGTCGACAGGCTCGTCGGTGACCTCAAATGCGAGAATGATGAGGCAGTCGCGCTCCTGGCACAGCCGGGCGGCGGCGCCCTGGACGGCGATGGTGCCGCTTCCGCGTTCGGCTGGCAGGGCGTAGGTTTCCCAGCGGGCGCCGTTGTTGATGTTCAGCACCTGGACCTTCTCGAACGCGATGATGTCGGTCTGCTCCATGAGATCGCGGTCGATGAGGATGCTGCCAACGTATCCCAGGTTAGCACTGGATACCCAACAGCGATGGATTTTGGACCTAAGGACTTCTCTCATATTTGCTCCTCGTTTTTGATGGCCAAGCTCGTTGGCAAAGTTGGATTTTCGGCCAGGTTCCGGCCTAGTTTGCCGTCGCGGCCGCTCGGAGGCACCAAGCCTCTCTGGTGGGCGGACACACTTAAATATGCACCAACCCTTAGTCGGCGTTGCGGCGAAAACCCGAATGGGAGGGCTAGTGGCGGATCGCTACTTCCGCCGCCCATTTCAGCCTGAGAGCAGCTAAGGCTCGCAGGGTAGCTGGTGCTTCGCGCGCCCGCGGATGATGTCATCCCCGGTTGGGCGGCGGCATCCAGAAGGGAGGCTGCGGCTGCGCTGGTCCTGCTGGTTACAGAACCGCGTAGAATATGGTTCCGACGGTTGTCGGTGCGCTGAAAGCGCGGCTGCACTCATATGGCCTCCTTGCTTAAGGGCAGGTTGATAAGCGTGCAGACCTGCGTTTAACTGCCCGCAGTGTAGCCGCACCGATTGCCGATGTCAAATCGGAGGTCAATTTTGAGCAAATTTCGTAAAAACTCGCAAACCGTTACGATTTGAGCCTTGGCAACGCTTGATTTAGCATTGGGACTCTGTGTGCCAGTCGTAAGGCGTCGGAAACCGGGACCGGTAAGTTCAGCCAGGAAGCGGCGCGGGCGGCCACGTGTCGAACAGCGCCAACTGTTGGGGTCCCTGGCGGCTCACTTCTCCGAACGCGGCGCACCACCGCGGGATGCCCCGAACCGATGCATGGCCCTCAAACACCGAGCCGTGTCCCTGGTAGCGGTGCCGGGACCAAAGCCAGGCGTGGAGCAACTCGTGCGCCAATATGCCCTCGATGCCCCGGCGTCCGGAACGTTGCAACCGGGGATGGGACAAGCCGATGAGCCAGGAGCCGTCAGGGTAGCAGAAGCACCGGCCGCCGGTGGCGGAAATGCGCTCCAGGACGACCGAGCCGGCAGGGATCGCCAAGCCGTCCAGTCGGTACTTCTCCGCGATGTTCTGGACCCACTCCAGGTCGCTCAGGAGAACGCCCTTGGGAGCGGGCCACGACGACGGTGACTGCGTGGGGAGCATCGCTGGATCTGCTACACCGGCGGCCGGAGCGCGAAAGGGCTACGGCGTGAGGATGATCTTGCCGGTGGTGGCGCGGCCGGCCAACTGGCGGTGGGCTTCCGGGGCATCCGAGAGGGGGAAAAGGTGTTCCACACGCAGGTTGAGCTCGCCGGATTTGACCCATCCGAGCACCGCGCCGGCCCGCTCTTCCAGTTCTTGGCGGTTACGGGTGTAGTCTCCCAACCCGGGCCGGGTGAGGAACTTGGAACCGTTGCCCAGGACGCGGGGGTCCATGGCATCAACGGGCCCGCTGGCCTGGCCGTAAAGCACCATGTAACCGCGCGGCGCGAGGCAGGCAATGCTGCGATCGAAGGTGTCCTTGCCCACGGCGTCGTACACTACCTGCAGGCCGGCGCCGTTGGTGGCATCCGCGATTTCAGCGGCGAAATCTTGCTGGGTGTACAGGATGACTTGGTCGGCGCCGGCTCCCCGGGCCAGCTCGGCCTTGGCCTCGGTGGAGACGGTGGAGTAGACGTAGGCGCCGAGGGCCTTGCACATCTGGATGAGCAGGAGGCCGACCCCGCCGGCCCCGGAATGGACCAATACCTGGTCTCCGGCCTGGACGCGGTAGGTGTCGTAGCACAGGTAGTGGGCGGTCATTCCCTGGAGCATCGCCGCCGCGCCGTCCCGGGCGGACAGGCCCTCCGGCATCTTGATCAGCCGCCAGGCAGGAACCAGCGCTTGCTCGGCGTAGGATCCGGGATGGCTGCAGTAGGCGACGGTGTCCCCGGCGGCGACATGGCTCACCCCGGAGCCGACCTCTCGAACCACGCCCGCGCCCTCGACACCAGCCACCCAGGGGAGGCCGGGGGGATTGACGCCCATGCGGCTGTAGATGTCGGTGAAGTTCACGCCGACAGCCTGTATGTCCACCACGGCCTGGTCGGGACCCGGGCTCGGATCCGGCAGGTCGACGTACTTCATTACCTCGGGTCCGCCGTATTCGGTAATCTGCATGGCTTTCATGGCAGCAGCCTCCGTGTGTCCTGGAGTTCGGTTTCGGTAGCATAGCATAGCGGTTCCGGGTGGCCGCAACGAGGTGTTGTCATCAATTGTTCGCCGCCAGCGACTGACGGCCGACGACCCCGGAAACGTGAACCGTCCTGGTCAAAAGATCTGAAAGTGCGCCTCCGTAGGGACGCAATCGACGCCGTTGATGGGGACCATGTCCTGGGGACACGCCGAGAATGCGATGACGCAATCCATTTCGGCCCGCAGGGTGAGGTGGTCGCCCGGCCTGGAGACCGGCGGTTCGAAGCCGACCGAGCCATCGGCGCCCACCGGGATGTTCATGAAAAGGTTCCACGGGCTGGGGGTTTCGGGTGGGGACAATCCGAGTTCCGCGAGGGCTGCGGCCAGGTTGTCGGTACAGTTGTCGTGATAGTCCACGCAGCCCAGCAGTTCGTAGCGGTAGCGGTCACACGCCGCCAGCAACGTGTCGTGGATACCTCCGGAGGTGTCTTCGACCAGCGTCAGGATTGGCCGGCGCCGATTGGTCACCATGGACTGACCGACCTGCGGCATGATGCGGGCCAGGGCGGTGCGGGAGTGCTCCATGGACATGAACTCGGTCGGTTCATGGCGAGCGAAAGCCCAGGTGTCGACCACTTGCTGGCCGTGCGTGTTGATGACGCGGACACTCTGGCCCTGGGACAGGAAGGCAGCCTTGCCGCGCCGGGCCGGAATGGTGGCAGGTGATGGGGTTGTCGTCATAAGGGACACCTGCGATGCGCAGCCTGCGGAATCGGAGCAGGCGGAGACCATGGCCAAAGTTGCCTCATGATATGCCTGAATGGACCCTCGGACAATCGTGACCGCCTGTGGTCGCGACGGCGTTGCCGGCGTCCATGTACGCTCGGAGCAGGGCAAGTCGTGGGGATCTCGGCTGTGTATTGCCGACGAACCGGAGCACGTCACGTTCTATAATCGTGTGAACGGGAACAAGAACGACGCACACGAGGTGGATAGTCCTCCGGGACAGGGTCGTTTGCCCTTGCCGCCAGCCAAATGCTATATTGAATGGAGTTTGCAGCCTGAGCCTGCGCCAAAACCGGAGGGATAAACAGTTGACCAACGACCAGCACCTCTCGATTTCGGAAGCGATCAGTAGGTTTGTAGAACATCTAAAAGATAGCAAGCAGGCATTGCAGGGGCAGCAGGAATTGTTGCGGTTCCAGGCCAGAATCGGTAAGGAAAAAGCGATCGCAACGCTCCATGCGATAGAGGTCGGCGAATACGCCAAATGGACCACGGAGAACGTGGAAGACCCCTCATCGAGGCTTGATCCCGTAAAGAAGTTCCTGACATTCGCCAACAAGCGCGGCTGGACTGAGATCAGCCTGGCGCGCTACGCCGCGGCCCCTCGCCGCAACCGCCGCCGGTTCGAGGGCGGTGACTCCGGATCGCGGGCGGCGGGCACCCCGAGCGCGCGGTTGAGCCAGGAGAGGCATACCGAACTGCAGGCCGAATTGCAGCGCTTGCGGGAAGAGGTTCCACACATACGCGAAGCGATCCGATTGGCCCGCAGCGACGGCGACGTTCGGGAAAACGCCCCATTGGATGCAGCCCGCGAACAGCAGCAGATGACGGAGCGACGCATCCGGCAACTGGAGAACGATCTGGTTAACGTGGAAATCGTGGACGCGGCGAACGCCGACACGGAGCGGGTGAGCATCGGTTCGCGAGTCACGCTGCACGAGATGGCTTCTCAGCAGCAGCGCGTGTTTACGCTGGTGGATGTGCGCGAGGCAGACGTTTCGGCGGGAAAGATATCGACGGTGTCGCCGATCGGGCAGGCGTTGATGGGTCGGAGCGCGGGCGAAGAAGTGACGATTGCGACGCCCCGGGGCGCGGTGGAATACCGGATCGAGGGGATTGGCGGATAGCGTCCGAAGGCGAACCATTCGAAACTGATTGGGGCGGGTCTTGCAACCCGCCCCTTTGGTTTTACCCGTTGATTTCGGCCACGGCCTGCAGGATGTCATCCGGGTTGGGAAGGTGTCCCGGCTCGTACGTCTCGCGGTAGCGAATGACGCCTTGCTTGTCCACGACGATTACGGCCCGGGTACCCGCGCCACGCTCCTCATTCCAGAGGTCGTAAGCGGTGGTCACCTGGCCCTTGGGATGCCAGTCGGACAGTTCGGGGTAAGGGAGCCCGCCCATGGTGGTGGTCCAAGCGCGGTGAGCGGCGATTGAGTCACAGCTGATGCCCAGCACCTGGGCATTCATCTCCTGGAACCGCGGGTTAACGCGGCGGAAGGAGGTGGCTTGATCCGTTCAACCACTGGTGAAGTCGAACACGTGGAAGGACAACACCACGGCGTGGGTGCCGCGGTAGTTGCTCAGGGTGATGTCGCCATCGTTAGGCGACGGCAGGGTGAATTCCGGCGCGATGTCGCCGACTTGTCCTGGCATCTAACGTCTCCTCGATTGTGCCGGGCGGGCTGTTTCCCTCGGACGGCCCTCCGGCTGGGTTGCGGGGATTATACCGCACGCCAGTAACCACGGGCGCAAGCAGATGTCGCCGATGCCTGGACCGGTTCGCCCCGTGTCCGCACGGACCTCATGCTATACTCCGGCACGCCGCACCCGGCGGCCGGGGCGCTCGATTGGAAGTGGTATTTGACAGGGGAGTGCATCTCCCTGAAATGGGCCTGTGGCTCGACGCCCTGCGCAAACAGGACACCTCGGTCATCTCCCACGCCCATTCCGATCACACGGCACGACACCGTCGTCCCGTGCTCACTCATGGCACCAGGTTGCTGTTGGGCGACTATCTGAATCGCTCTGAGCCGGTGGAGCTGCATTTCGGTGAAACCCTGGATTTTCCTGATTGTGCAGTCACCTTCTATCCGGCGGGTCACTGCCTGGGGTCCGCCCAGACGTTGGTGGAAAGCAAGGCCACCGGGGAGCGGTTGCTGTACACGGGCGACCTGCGGGTGCAGCCGTCGCCCATCAACGAGGCGCACCAGCAAGTTTCCTGCGACGTGCTGGTGATCGAAAGCACCTACGGGCGTCCTGACTACGTTTTCCCGCCACAGGAAGAAGCCGTCGGCACGGCGATGCGGGTGGTGGCCCAATGGCTCGAACAGGGAGCCGTGCCCGTGGTGCTGGGATGGAGACTGGGCAAAGCTCAGGAAGCGCTGTATCACCTGCTGTCGAGCGGTTTCCGCGTCGCTTGTGAAGCGGGCGTGTACGAAATCGCGCAGAAATACGAAGCAGCCGGGGTCGAATTCCCGGGCGAATACTGCGCTTGTGATGGGAAATTCCGCGAGGGCGAGGCGCTTTTGTTTCCGCCGGGCAAAAAATCGCGGGAAACTATCCACCGGATCACGCCGGAACGCCGTGCCGTCCGGTACCTGGAACTAACCGGATGGGCGGCCGGAGCCGGGGTCAAGCCCTGGGGTCGAGGACGGCCGGGCGATGCGAGCCTGCCGTACAGCGACCACGCCGATTTCAACGACCTGGTTGCCTATGTAGACGCGGTTCGCCCCAGACAGGTGTACACCGTGTTCGGGTTTCCGGACCTGGCGGAACACCTGAGGCGGAAGGGCTACTCGGCCATCCACCTGGGAAAGAACGCCACGTCGGCCGACCGCGCGTTTCAGATGCCGTTGTTGTAGCCCGGGAAAACGTGGACGGCCTGACTGTGTCGGCCGAATTTATTCGCCCGGCCCGCGCAGCAGGTCGAGGTACTTGTAGCCCGAGCCGGTATTCAGCAGTACCACTTCCTCGTCGGCGCCGATGCTGCCGTCGGCCAGGAGCCGCTGGAGACCCACCAGCGTTGCCGCGCCCTCGGGGCAGGCGATGACGCCCTCGGTGGCGGCCAGCGTATACATCGCCTCGATCATGTCGTCGTCGCTGACGGCCAATGCGCCGCCGCCGGTTTCGCGCAGCGCCTGGAGAATCAGGTAATCAGCGAAAGGACCCGGCACTCGCAGGCCATCGGCCTTGGTGGTGGCGTTGGGCCAAGGGTCGGCGGTGTCGGTGCCGTCGTGCCAAGCCTTGACGATGGGTTGGCAGCCGTCGGCCTGGACCGCGTAGAACCGGGGCAGTTTACCTTCGATCCAACCCAGTTCCAGCAGTTCCTGGAATCCCTTGTGCATGCCGATGATGCCGGTGCCGCCTCCGGTGGGATACACGATGGCGTCGGGCATCCGCCAGCCGAGTTGGTGGGCGATTTCCAGGCCCATGGTCTTTTTGCCCTCGGCGCGGCAGGGTTCCTTGAGGGTCGACAGGTCAAACAGACCCTGCTCGGCGGCCACCGAAACGGCGATGCGACCCGCGTCGCTGATCAGGCCGTCGACGAGATTGAGTTCGGAGCCGGCCACGATGGACTCCTTCTTGTTGGATGACGGCGCGTCCTGGGGCATGAAGACCTTCACCGGTGTGCCGGCGCGGGCACAGTAGGCCGCGGCGGCTCCAGCCGCGTTGCCCGCCGATGGCATGGTGAACCCACGCGCTCCCACCTCGACGGCCTTGGAAACCGCTGCGGCAATGCCACGCGCCTTGAAGGTGCCGGTTGGATTGAGGCCCTCCTCTTTGATGAGCAGCCGCCTGACGCCGACCTGCCGAGCCAGGGTGGTCGCATCCAGCAGAGGCGTGCCGCCCTCGCCCAGGGTGATGACCTCCCCGGGATCCGAAACCGGGAGCAGCTCGTTGTATCGCCACATGTTGGCCGGTCGGCTGTCGAACACCGAGCGCTGCACCTCGCTTCGCAGTCGGGGCAGGTCGTACCGAACGAACAGGACTTTGCCGCAGCATTCGCTGACGGTGGCAAGGCCGTCGTACGGGTACTCTTTGCCGCAGATGGTGCACTCGAGGTGGTCGATGTAACTGAAGGAGGGCATCCGTTTACTCCGGGTTGTGATAGTGCTGGTCATCCATTGATGAGACCACCGGGTTGGAGATAGCCGGCCGGTTCAATCCCAATGATTCTCGGACCATTTCGTTGGTTCGCACCAGTCTCACCGCTGAGGTGGGGTACTGGGGGTTGTTAGGGTTGGGGACATCGTGCCGTTCAATCATACCCTCATACAGCCAATCTTCCACCAGCCGGCGGCATTCGAATTCGTTCCAGGCGATACCCCAGTCCAGCATCCACTGGTTGCACAGCATACTGTATCCGACGAAGTTCATTCGGGATTCCAGCTTGCTCATCTCGCGTACGAAGATCTGGAGCACATCCTGAGCCGCTTCCGCCTGTTCTTCAGGAGTGGGCAATTGGATATCGACGTCACCGTGTTCGGCCAACTGGAACCCCAGCTCGGCTTCCAACGGGAACAGCGGGGCGACGGCGAGCATATCACGGGCGACGGATTGGCTGAAGGCGCACAGGATCACGCGACGGCCCATGCCGCGCGCGCGGTCGACCAGCACCTGGTAATCGGAATCCCCAGAACCAAGGATGACCACGTTACAATCTTCGCGGTCGCGGAGCCAATCGTAAACTTCGAGCAGTATTGAGGGGTCGCTGCGGTCTTTGCCGGCCATGGTACGGGGGGCGTGATACAGAGTTATGCCTGCTTGCGTGAACGCGGTACCGTCATCAGGCCGGAGACTCCAGTCTCCGAATGCCTTGCCCCCCAACACTTCTCCAAATACCTGTCCCACATTAGTCATGGCTTCGTACAGCACTTGGGGAGATATGCTTTTCTGATAGAGCTGAGCCCCGCGACGTATGTTTTCCCAATCGATGGCGATTAATACTCCATTAGACGGGTCTTCCAACTGGGCACCTCCATGTGAAGTCATTGGTCGGATTATACATATCACTCGCATGTGTGCGAGTGACTGTAGGTTTGCCTATCTGGCTGGAAGGTAGGAACAGACTCGGGCGGACAATGGTTGAGAAGATTTGGTCGAACTGACCGGCATTCCTCTACATTCACCAGCCTCCCGGTCCGATGGCTTGGATCCTACGGACGCCTATCCGATAGTTTAACTCGGCCCAAGCTAATGATCGGGATTGCCTATTGGAACTGGTGGGATCTCCAGATGGAACGCGGTATACCCGAGCGGCTACACAACGTGAAGATGGGACGGATTTGGCTAAGGGGTCGGTCATTTTCTTGCTGGTCTGCATTTTGATCTTCCGGAATCGTCCACATTATAGCGGAAACGCGCTCCGACGGAATCGGCAACGGCCCGTGCTAAAATTGATGGTCGACGCCACCGGAGGAAAGGACTCAATGCCCGATTACGAACTCATCCTTTACGAAGCGGATCAGGACAGCAGCATCACGCGGATCACGCTGAACCGTCCGGACCGATTGAATGCTCTCAACGATCAGATGCAGGTGGAGATTGCCGAAGCCGTAGCGGAAGCGGACGCTGATCCCGACACGCGCGTGGTAATCATTACCGGCGCCGGGCGTGCGTTTTGCGCCGGCGGCGACATGAACCAACTGGGCGGTTCGGCCAACGGAAACGGCAGCGGATGGACCTCGGGCAACGCGGACCAGGTGCGCCGCAGTTTCAAGCTCGCGCAGGACATGGTCCTGGGAGTCCAGCGGTGCGAAAAGCCGGTGATTGCCATGGTGAACGGGGTCGCCACCGGAGCCGGGTTGGACCTGGCGTGCGCCTGCGATATTCGCACGGGTACGGCGCGATCAAGGTTCATGTCCGCGTACGTCCGGATCGGGTTATTCCCGGGATTTGGCGGGACCTGGCTTTACCCTCGGACCCTGGGCAGCCTGGGTCGGGCGGCCGAAATGCTGTTCACCGGGGACTTCCTGGAGGCCGAAGAGGCGCACCGCCTCGGGTTCCTCAACCGGCTGGTTGAGGAAGATGATCTGGAAGAAACCACCATGGAGCTGGCCCGGAAGATCGCCGCCGGACCGCCCATCGCGATCCGGCTGTCCAAGCTCATGCTGTACAAGGGGTTGGAGTTCGACCTGGAGACCGCGATGAAGATGGCGGCGGCCGGAGAGACCATCACGTTGACATCTCAGGACCACGTGGAAGGCGTCGCTGCGTTCAGACAAAAGCGGTCCGCCGAGTATCGGGACAGCTAACCCGGGGCGTCCGCAGCGACGCCCCGGTTCATGTGTGGGCCGGCAGGCTGGATTGCTGGCACGTCCGGCGATGTGGCGGGACGGACGGCGATCGTCGTGCAGTCGGAGACTCTATGGGACTGGGGCGATGGTAGAATTGCGCACGTGATGACTGCGAACGTTGACAATAGTCTCTCTCCTCACGGTGGCGCGCTGGTGCAACGGGTCAAACCGCTGGATGGCGCCGCATCGGTCGCCGGCCTGCCCGCCATTGAAGTGCGTGAACAGATTGTTCACGAAAGCGTCAACATCGCGCATGGATTCTTTTCGCCGTTGACCGGATTCATGGGCAGCGCGGACGTGGCTTCCGTGTCCGAAACTATGCGGCTGACCAGCGGGTACGTCTGGCCCATTCCAATCGTGCTGGACGTCAGTCGGGCGGAGTTGGAGCGCGGCGGCGTGTCCGTGGGTGATACGGCTCTGCTGACCCATGGCGGCAATCCGCTGGCTACCCTGGACGTATCCGAGATATTCGCGGTTGACCTGTCCGAGATGGCGCAACAGGTGTATACCACCACCGACCCGGAGCACCCCGGGGTGCAGCGCACGCTGGGTTACGCGGACCGGTTCGTGGCCGGGGACATTACGCTGGTGTGCGAGCCGGTGATCAATCCGCCGTTCGACCGATTCTGGAGGACGCCGGCGCAACTGCGCGGCGAACTGGAAGCGGTGGGATGGCAACGCGCCGTGGCCCACCAGACCCGTAACGTCCCGCATTCGGGCCACGAATACCTGATGAAAGGCGCGTTCATGGAAGCCCAGGCCGATGGCGTGCTGGTGAGCGCGGTCATCGGTGAGAAGAAAGAGGGCGACTACATTGATGAGGCCATCGTGCTGGCCCACGAGAACCTGCGGGCCCATGGATTCTTCAGGGACGACATCCACCGCACCACCGCGCTGCTGTGGGACATGCGCTATGCCGGGCCGCGCGAGGCGGTGTTCCACGCCCTGGTGCGCAAGAACCTGGGTTGTACGCATCACATGTTCGGTCGGGACCACGCGGGAGTGGGTGATTACTACGGAAGGTATGCCGCCCACGAGATTTTCGACGAACTGCCCGACCTGGGGATCCGCTCGGTGCTGACCCTGGAATGGTGGTACTGCCCCACCTGTGGAGGCGTCGCCTACGAGGGCATCTGCGGGCATCCGGACACCAAGCAGGACCTGGCCGGCCGGCTGATCCGCAGCATCATCTCGGGTGGCACGGAGCCGGCTCCTCAGACTTTGCGGGCGGAGACGCTGGAAATAGTGCGCCAATGCGCTGACCAATACGGGTTTGGGTCGCCGTTCGTTACTGAGCAGTACCTCGCCGAGCGTACGCCGGTGCTCACAGTGCCGGAAGCGCCGTAGATCAATAGCCAGTCGACGGACCGGCAAGCAATACTCGGAGGACATCCCACATGGTTCTGGAATCGGGAAGGATCACGGAAGAAGGACTGGAACGGTTGCGGGGACGGCTGGGCACGTTCAACCGCCCGCGCCAATACGGCGTGGGGCTGTTCAACGAGGACGCGTCCCGCAGCGCGATCCGGCACTTCTGCCAGGGCATCGGGGACACCAACCCCCTGTACTGGGACCGGTCCTACGCCCAGACCAGCAAGTATGGGACGATAATCGCCCCGCCCTGCTTCCTTTACAGCGTCTACTGGTGCTCGGGCCGGACGGGAGGTCTGCCCGGGGTGCACGGGTTCCATGCCGGCAACGACTGGGAGTGGTACCGGCCGATCTACCTGGGCGACGAAATCAGCGTCCAGGAGCAGTTCACCGGACTGGAGGAGAAGGAAAGCGAGTTCGCCGGGCGCATCGTGATCCAGTCCAGCGTCACCGACTATTTCAACCAGCGTGGTGAGGCCATCGCCAGAACCAAGGGTTGGCAGATCCGAGCCGAGAGAAGCGCCGCCCGTGAGCGGCAGAAATACAGCTTCGAACCCTACCAATACTCGCGGGAAGAACTGGAGACCATCCAAAACGCGGTGCTCAACGAGGAGATCCGGGGCAACAACCCGCGCTGGTTCGAAGACGTACAGATTGGCGACGAACTGACACCGGTGGTGAAGGGGCCACTCAGCCACGGCGACATCACGGCGTTTGTGGCCGGCTGCATCGGCGGCATCAGCCACGGCATCCAGTTGCGGGAGATGCTGCGGCATCCTTCTTGGGGGTTCACCGACCCCAACACCGGAGCGCAGGAAGCCATCATCCGAGTCCACGACATCCAGGAGGCCGCGGAGTCGGCCGGACTGCCCGGGGCGTACGACTATGGTTGCCAGCGTTGCTGCTGGATGGGTAACCTGCTGACCAACTGGATGGGTGACGACGGGTTCCTGAAGCGGATGCACGTGGAGCTGCGACGCTTTAACGTGGTCGGCGATACCACGTGGTGCAAGGGAACGGTGACGGGCAAGCGGATCGAAGATGGCGAATACCTGGTGTACATGGACATCTGGGGAGAAAACCAACGCCAGCAGGTGACCACCCGCGGCAACGCGACGGTACGGCTGCCCTCGCGGGAGGCCAACGGGGGCTGGCCATAATCGGCCACGGAGGCGAAGCCATGACACAGGCAAAAGCGAAACTGCGGGCCAAGTTGACCGGGGCCGACTATATGAAGCTGACGCCGCCGTCGCATCGTGGCGTGCGCTATCAGTTGATTGAGGGAGAGCTGATCAAGATGGCCGGGGCTAACGACCCGCACCAGGTGTTTATCGGGGAACTTTACTTTGCGGCGAGGTTGCAAATCGACGATCCGGGCGAGTTCGAAATCAGGCTCCCCACCTTCGACGTGTACCTTGACGAGCACAACACCTTCCAGCCCGACCTGCTGTTCGTCGCTGACAGCCGACGCCATATTATCGGCCATCGCGGCGTGTTTGGGGCCCCGGATGTGGTCGTGGAGGTTCTATCGGAATCGACGCGGCAGCGCGATTTGAACGTGAAGCTGCCCGTTTACGGGCGAAACGGAGTCCGAGAAACGTGGATCGCTGATCTGCGCGCCGAATCGGTTTCCAAGTACGTTGGGGACGGGCAGTCCATGACGCTGGAGACGGTGTACGGCTCCGATGACGTACTGACTTCAGACGTGATGCCGGGAGTGGCGATTGAGCTGGGGCCGATATTCTCTCGGATCAGGGGTGCAGTTCTACCGGACGCCTAGCGCAGGTACTGCTCGGCGGCGCGGGCGAAGCCATCCATGGACCCTTCCAGCACGCGGTCTTCCAGGCAGTACGAGATGCGAAAGTGGCCCGGCGTGCCGAAGCCCTTGCCCGGCACCACCAGCACGTTGTATTCCTGCAGGGCTGCGACGAACGCCTCGTCGTCCTCCAGAGGCGAACGGGGGAACAGGTAGAAGGCACCCTGCGGCTTGACCACCGAGTAGCCCATTCCGGTTAGCCGGTCGTAGAGGAAGTCCCGCTTGCGCTGGTACTCGCCGACGTCCACCGAGGCGTCCTGCACGGCGCGGACCACATGCTGCATCAACGCCGGGGCGTTGACGAAACCCAGAACCCGGTTGCAGAAGACCAGGCCGTCGAATAGTTCCGCTTTTCCAGAGTAATCGGGGTGGATGGCGATGTGGCCGATGCGCTCCCCGGGCAGGCCCAGGTCCTTGGCGTGGGAGTTGACGACGATGGTCCGCTCGTAGTGAGGAAAGACCTGCGGGTAGGTCAGGCCGTCGTAGATGATGCGGCGGTAGGGTTCGTCGCTGATGATGAAAATCTCCGACCCAAACCGGTTCTCGGCCTGAGTGATAGCATCTGCAAGAGCGGCGATGTCACCGGCGGGATAGACCACCCCTGATGGGTTGTTGGGGGAGTTCAGCATCACGGCGCGGGTTCGTGAAGTCATTGCGGCTTCGATGGCGGCCACATCGAGCCCGAATTCGGCGTTGGTGGGCACGATGATGGGCACGCCGTTGTGGTTCTGAATGTAATAGACGTACTCGCCGAAGAAAGGCGAGAGGATGACTACCTCGTCGCCGGGGTTGAGGATGGCGCGGAGAACCACATTGGCGGCTCCAGCCGCGCCGCAGGTCATCAGAATGTCGTCGACGCTGAAGGGCAGTCCGGTTTCGGCGGCCAGGGTGTCGGCAACCGCCTGTCGAGTCTCCGGATAGCCGGCGTTGGGCATGTAGCGGTGCATGCCCGGAGAGGGAGACTGCGCGATGCGGAGCAGTTCGGCGTGGAACTCGTCCGGCGGCTCCATGATCGGGTTCCCGAGCGACAGGTCGAAGACGTTGTCGTCGCCGTACTGCGCCTTGAGCGCGATGCCCACCTCGAACATGCGGCGGATCCAACCGCCCTCTTCCATAGAGCGGCTGACGTATTCAGAAATGGGCATGGGAAAACTCCATGATGACGATGTTGGCTAAAATGCAATTATAACGAGCGGCTACGGGTGATCTTTGCCGATCCATCCTGCGGCCCGCTCGGCGATCATGATCGCGGTGGCGTTGGTGTTGGCCCGCACCACGTTGGGGCAGATTGACAGGTCGACGACCCGCAGGTTTTCGACTCCGTGGACGCGGCAGTACTGGTCGACCACGGCCATGGGATCACCGGCCGGCCCCATCCGGCACGACCCTGATGTGTGGAACGTGGTGAACACGTTGCGCAGGAGCCAGTCGTCCAGCGCGGCGTCGGAAGCGATTTCGTCAACGCTTGGTGAAACCGGATCGCCAGCGAAGGAGCTGAACGAAGGTTGGTTCAGGATGCGCCGGCAGAGGCGGACCGCTTCGCGCAAGCGCTCCCGGTCCCAGTCGCTGCGCAGGTAGCGGTAGTCGATCAACGGCTTGTCGTGAGGATCGGCGGATGCCAGGCGCAGCTCCCCCGCGCTGTCGGCGGATTGCAGAATGCAGGTCATGCGCAGCGTGGGTCGATCCGCCCCCGGCCCACTGCCAAGCGGGCTGGGTCCCGACGCAACGTTGTTTACATAAACGTGCATGTCGTTGCGCGAGCCGGAGCCGGCGGTGGTGTAGCGCAGCAGGGTCTGGATGCGAGAACCGGTGAAATCCGCTGGATCGTAGTCGCGACGCAGCTCGGAGTCGACGTACACCAGCGGGTGATCGCGCAGGTTCTGGCCGACGCCGGGCAGGTCCTGTGCTACTCCGATGCCTAACTCGGTCAGCTGATCGGCGGGGCCGATGCCTGATAGCATCAGCAGTTGCGGCGACGCGATCCCGCTGGTGCAGAGGACTATCTCGCGGCCGTATGCCGCAAATATCTCTCCGCCGCTCTCGGCCTCAACTCCAACCGCAGTTCGTCCGTCAAACAGCACGCGCCGCGCCAGCACGCTTCCCCGCACAGTCAGGTTGAGGCGATGGCGCGCTGCGGACAGGTAGGCGAGCGCGCTGCTCATGCGGATGCCCGCGGGGTTGTTCATGGGCGCGGGACCGACGCCTGCCGAGGACGGATGGTTCATGTCCGGGTCTTCGGGATATCCCAGACCCGTGCAGGCTTGCAAGAAAGCGTGCTGGAAAGGATGCCAGGCGTCGCGGGGGGCGCGAATAACCGGAATGGGTCCGTCGCCGCCGTGGAAGTCGTCGTGAACGTCGGCGTCGGATTCCAGCTTGCGGAAGAAAGGCAGGACGTGACGGTAGGCCCACTGGTCATTCCCCTGGGCCGCCCAGGCGTCGTAGTCCTCGGGAAGGCCGCGCAGGAACACTTGCCCATTGACGGCGCCGGACCCGCCCATGACGCGTCCTCGAGCGATCTGTATGGGCCCGGGCTGCTGGTCGGTGGCGACGGCCTGATAGGACCAGTTGAAAGCCGCGCCGGGAGTGGATGCCTCCTGACTGGTCCCGTCGCGGAGTTCGGCCGGCCACTGCTCGAAGTCGACATAATCGGGGCCGGCCTCCAGCAGGAGAACGGACCGACTCGGGTCTTCGGACAGTCGGGCCGCCAGCGCGCAGCCGGCGGAGCCGCCGCCGACGATTATCACGTCGTACTGCATGTCGTCACCAAATGTGTGTTTCCGCCTCGGCTTTTGGCCGCCTGGTGCGAACCAAATTTCGGGGCAGGCTGATGCGTGTCAAGGGTACATCAGCCGGGGTCGTGGCACCAAGCGTCGACCGGACGAAAGGAGGCCCTGTGGTATCATCGGGTACGGAAATTTGCCTGCCGGAACGCAGCCGGCGGGCCTTTGAGGTGCGGTTTTGCCTGCTAATGACACTGTTTATGACGTAATCGTGGTGGGAGCCGGGAACGCCGCGCTGTCCGCCGCCATCGCCGCCCGCGAGCAGACCCAGTCGGTCCTGGTGGTTGAAAAGGCTCCGGAGTATTTCCGCGGCGGCAACACCTATTTCACCGGCGGCATCATCCGTTTCGCCTACAACGGTTTGGACGACATCAAGGGTCTCATCCCCGACATGTCCGAAACCGAAGCCAACTCCATCGAGGTCGGTCAGTACACCGAGAACCAGTTCTACGACGACATGATGCGGGTAACCCACGGGCTATCCGACCCCGAGCTGGCCGAAATCCTGGTGAGCCATTCCTATCCCACGATGAAGTGGCTGCAGGAACACGGAGTACGGTTCGTTTTGTCCTTCGGTCGCCAGGCGTTCCGCGACGGCGACAAGTTCCGGTTCTGGGGTGGCCTGGTGGTCGAAGCCGTGGGCGCCGGCAAGGGCTTGTCGGACCAGCAATTCGACGTCTGCCAGCGGTTGGGCGTCGAGGTACGGTACTCGACCGAGGGTGTGTCGCTTATCCAGGACCAGAAGGGCAATGTGGCCGGCCTGCGGGTAAAGGGTCCGGACGGATTCGAGGACATCGCTGCCCGCGCCGTGGTCCTGGCCGCCGGCGGGTTCGAGGCCAACGCCGAGATGCGCTGCCGTTATTTGGGCCCCGGTTGGGAAACCGTGAAGGTACGCGGAATCCCCTACAACACCGGCGACGGCATCAAGATGGCTCTCGACGTCGGAGCGCAGTCCTACGGGCACTGGTCGTCCTGCCACGCGGTGGCATGGGACATGAACGCTCCCACCTTTGGCGACCGGACGGTCACCGAGCTGTTCCAGAAGCACTCATATCCTTTCGGCTTGATGGTGAACATCAACGGCGAGCGGTTCCTGGACGAGGGCGCGGACTTCCGCAACTACACGTACGTGACCTACGGACGCGCGCTGATGGAGCAGCCCCAGGGCCTCTGCTTCCAGATCTTCGATGAGAAGGTGAAGCACCTGCTGCGTGACGAGTACTGGATTCCCCAGGCGACCACGGCGGAAGCCAACTCCATCGAGGAGCTGGCGCGGATGCTGGACATCGATCCGGACGGGTTGGTGCGCGAGGTAGAGGCCTACAACGCCGCCGTCCGGCAGGACATCGAGTACAACCCCACGGTCAAGGACGGTCGCCGCACGGAGGGTCTGGTGGTCGACAAGACCAACTGGGCGCAGACGCTGGATACGCCCCCCTACCGGGGCTGGGCCGTGACCACCGGCATCACCTTCACCTTCGGTGGCGTCAAGGTTAATAACCGCGGCCAGGTGGTGACCAACGCCCAGGACCCGATTCCCGGCCTCTACGCCGCCGGCGAAATGGTCGGCGGGCTGTTCTACCACAACTACCCCGGCGGCAGCGGCCTCAGCGCGGGCATGGTGTTCGGTCGTCTGGCCGGCAACAGCGCGGGTGAGGACGCGCTGGCACTGAAGGACGTGTAGGGTCAAGGCTGTGATCGTTTCCTCGTGGCACATTTAGGAGGATGGCGCAGCCACCTTAGGGGAAATGGACATGGAAGAGTATGGTTGGGAACAGCCCGTTTGCGACCAATGTGGTGAACTGCTAGAAGAAGACGACTATTATGGGTGTGATCAATGCAATGGCTTGTTTTGCGGTTGTTGGTACGAATCGTGCCAACAAAACGATTGTGATTTCAGCTCTTGCACTCAATGTATGGATGAGCACAGGAGTTCGCACGAACCCGAGTCTTCAGATGACGCTGCCGCACTAATGTATCGAGCTTTGCTAGGGTTGCGCGAAGGATTGCGACAAATGCGCGATGCTATGTCCCAATCTGAAGACCAAATAAACCAGCGGTTAGACCAGATGGAGAACGATGTCCGATGGATCAACAATCTGGATGCTATAGATATCGCTCGCGATCAAGTCGAACTGATTGCAGATCAACTGGCATTGAACTGCCCGAGGCAACTCCATCGGAGAGAAATCATTGAACTGTCGCTTCGTCAGGATAATTCGGATATCCCTGCTGAAGACCTACGTAATTTCCAACGAGCCAACTTGATCTTGGAAGCTACGGATGATAAAGGCACAATGCAATACCTTACAGTGGAAGCAGCCTTCGTCGCCAGCACCAAGCACGCCCTCCGAGCTATGACCAATGCCGATTTTTTGACCCGGTTTACGACTCTGCATGCACGGGCAGTTATAGCGGCGGTACGCGTTACCGCAGAGATTCAAAGCGACATCGACAATGAGACGTTGTTCTAGTATCAGCTTGACGATGACAATTAGGATGCTGGCAACCGCCACCGATTTAGCCGTTTGCCGATCATGCCACAGATTTCTCCGCGAAGACATGGCACACGAAGCAACATCTCTGACCTTCTGGTAGGACTGCGACGCCATCACGACCCCTCATCTCGCCCGGACGGATTTGGTAGATTATGGTGCCCATTGATTGTCAACGACCTCTGGATTTCGCAGATTTGTTTTGCGGGATCGGCGGTTTTCACTTAGCGGCTGCTAGCTTGGGTATGCGGTGCGTGTTCGCTTGTGACATTGACGTCGAGGCCCGCCGAGCTTACAGGCGCAATTTCAGCATGGAGCCCGCGGGCGATATCACCGACATGCCGCCCGACTCTCTTCCCGACCACGACATTTTGCTGGCGGGTTTCCCCTGCCAGCCCTTCAGCATCATCGGCGACATGCGTGGCTTTGACGATGACCGCGGCAACCTCATTTTCAACGTGGCGGAGATTATCGACGCCAAACGACCAGCGGCGTTCGTGTTGGAGAACGTACGTCAACTGTCCACCCATAACCGAGGGCGGACGATGCAATCCATAGTCGCCGCGCTGAAAGAATTGGGCTACCATGCCGATTGGAAGGTCCTCAACGCTCTAGACTTTAGACTGCCGCAAAAGCGGGAGCGGACGATAATAGTAGGGTTCCAAGACCACTCCACGCCGTTTGAATGGCCGGCTCCAATCGGGGAACCCATGCCCTTGTCAGAAGTCTTGGAGGGGGAAGTTTCCCAGACCTACTTCGCCAGTGAGCCGATACGAAAAAAGCGACGGGCCAAACACCAAAGCCCCTACGAGCTGTCGATCTGGCACGAGAACAAGGGTGGCAACGTGTCTAGCCATCCGTTTTCCTGCGCCCTGCGTGCAGGGGCGTCGTATAACTACCTACTGGTTAACGGTGAAAGGCGCTTGACGCCTCGGGAAATGCTAAGGTTGCAGGGCTTCCCCGAATGGTTTGAATTGCCAGGAACGTATCAGCAAATCCGAAAGCAGACCGGCAACGCCGTGCCCGTTCCTATGGTGCAGGCAGTTTTGGAGAAGGTGCAAGATGGCCTATCAAGGACCGAGATTGCGCGGCGGTTGGAACAGCCCTACACCGTACCCATTGGGACAGATACCGGACACTATTATTCGGTCAATCGCAAGCAATATCGTCTATTCGAGCGCGGTCGGTCGGAACGATTTGTCCGGGGATGATTGGGGTGACATTTTCGCAGCTGCGGTCAACGGCGAACACTTCAGGAGTCCGCTGGGCATCGCGGACGTAGCGTTGACCAACACGGCTTGGTCAGCCAAAACTGTCAGTTCACGGAATCCGGTCGCGCTGGAGCGAGTTAGGCTGATTTCAGGACGGAACGCACCAGTCTTTTCGTTCGGTAACGACGATCCGTTCGCAGACATTCAAGAAACTGGCCGGCAAGTCCTCCAGATCTGGAACGCTCGTGTGGAGGAAGCGACGCAACGATATCCCTATCTACGGACGGTTGTTTTGATTCGTGACATGGCTGGCTTTCGTTTCAAAATTTTCGAATTGGACACCACACAGTTTGATCCTGGAAACTATGTGTGGACGCTCAACGACAGGAATAACTTCGAGGGTCGTACCATGCACAGTGGGCTTCATATGTTCACTTGGCAGCCACATGGGGCACAGTTCACCATTGTACGAGAGGTCAGTGGCTCAGCCCGCTCATTTCAGGTAAAGAAGCCTGGTGCGCAAGACCCCCGACGGGTGCTCACTACTCTCGGATACGCTGACGACTGGGTGACCTTCCTATAGTTGCGGGCAGGCAATGGCGGACACCGTATCGCCCGAAGCCCGCAGCCAGATAATGGCGCGGGTCAAATCGAAAGGCATGAAGCCGGAGATGCAGGTGCGGCGTTTGTTGCACGGCCTCGGTTATCGCTACCGTCTGCATCGGGCTGACCTGCCAGGTCGGCCCGATTTGGTTTTTCCGTCCCGACGCAAGGTGGTGTTCGTCAACGGTTGTTTCTGGCATCGCCACGACGGTTGCCCTCGGGTTCGCATTCCCGCCACTAACCGGGAATACTGGGTAGCGAAGTTGGAGCGCAACCACGCCCGCGACGTCCGGAATATCACTTCGTTACGGGAACAGGGCTGGGATGTGTTGACAGTGTGGGAGTGCCAGTTGCGCGATTTGCCGACGGCTACTGAGAGCATTGTTTCCTTCTTGGAAGCCCCGTAACGCAACGCGCGTCTCCTTGCGCCCCCACCGCCACAGGCATACAATCCGCCATATCGGGATTTGACCAAACGCGGCGGGCATTGGGGGCTTCATGGCGGCGACTAATCCGGCGCGCTCGGGGGTGTTTTACGGGTGGTTCGTAGTAGCCACCTGCATGTTCATCGCGTTCCTGACCATGGGGACGCGGAACGCCTTCGGCGCCTTCGTCGTGCCCATGGAAGCCGAGTTCGAGTGGAACCGGACCGTGGTGTCCTGGGCGGCCGCGCTGGGCGCGTTGCTGAACGGCGTGTCGCAGCCGTTCATGGGGTACCTGTTCGACCGGGTGGGTGTGCGGATCGTGGTGATGGCCGGCATCCTGGTGGTGGGTGTGTCCACGCTGCTGATGGCGGCGACGGGCAGCATCTGGTACCTGATCGGGATGTTCGGCGTGGTAGCCGCGGTGGGCCAGAGCGGCACCTCGCTGACCAACACCGGGGCGATGCTGAGCAAGTGGTTCCGACGCCGGCGCGGGTTGGTGATTGGACTGAACGCGTCCGGCATGTCGCTGGGCGGCTTGATCCTGGTTCCCTTCGCGGCGTACATGATCAGCCTGATTGACTGGCGGTTGTCGTGGATTGTGCTGGGGGTGATGATTCTCGTTTTGGGTATCCCTCTGGCGCTTATATTCCTGCACGACGACCCGACCAAGAAAGGGTTGACGCCCGATGGTGATCCCGTACCCGACACCGGACCGGGAGGGTCGCCGGGAGCGGCCACGCCGCCGCCGCAACCACTGTTCGCCGAGAACTGGCGACAGGCTTTCCGGTCGTTCCCCATCTGGCAGATGAGCTTCTCGTACTTCATCTGCGGGTCGACCACGTTCATGCTGGCCGTGCACTTCGTGCCCATGGCGGTGGAGGAGGGGATCAACCCCCAGACTGCGGCGTTGATCTTCGGGCTGATGTCAGGCCTGAACGCGCTGGGAGCCACCGGAGCCGGGTGGATCTCCGACCGGATCGGCAGGCGCAAAAACTGGCTGGCCGCAGTGTACTTCTGCCGGGGAACGGGGTACGTGATCCTGGTGGCGTCGCTGCTGGTGCCGGGGATACCAGTGATTGCGGGGTTGCTCATTTTCGCGGTGGTCGCGGGACTATCCTGGATAGCGACGGCGCCGCTGACGACCTCGCTAACGGCCGAGGTGTACGGCCTGAAGTCGCTGGCGACCATCTCGGGGGTGGCGTTCCTGTTCCACCAGTTGGGCGGGTTCACCAGCGTGCTGATGGCCGGTTACCTGCGTGAGATCACCGGCGATTACGTGGTGGCGTTCACCATCGCTGCGGTGATGTTGTACCCCGCGGCAATCAGCGCTTTCTCCATCCGGGAGCGCAAGTACTCGGTGCGCTACCAGGTCGCCCCGACGCCGGCGGGAGCCGTCGCCGACTGAACAACTCGGCGGTGCCCAACCGGCGTCATGTCGGCACGTCGGGCCGCTTGCCGTTGGGGGCGATCGCTGGCGCCCTGATCGATTGGCGCGCCGCGCCGTGACGCGTACTAGCCTGTGTTGGGAGCGGCTGCTATGATGGCAAGGTATGTGACGATGCCTGCGCATCAGTCCATGGAACGCGCTCAGCAAGGGGTCGTATGACTACCAAATCCGCCGCGCCGGTCGCCGCGCCGATGTATTTCGGCTGGTACATCGTCGCCACCTGCTTCTTCGTTTCCTTCCTGTCAATGCCGGGCCGGCAGGGGTTCGGACTGTTCGTCACGGAAATGGAGCCCACTTTCGGGTGGGACCGCTCCGACATTTCCTGGGTGGGCTCCGTTGGTTTCCTGATCAACGGCGCCATGCAGCCAATCATGGGCGCGTTGTTCGACAAGTACGGCCCACGCCGGGTCTTCGGTATCGGGCTGTCGGTGATGGGACTGGCCATCATGAGCCTGGCCTTCATGCAGGACCTGGACCACTCGCTCAATCTCGGAGTGGTGAGCATCCCCCTGGATCTGCTGTGGTTCATCGTCGTGTTCTCGATCGTGATCAACACCTGCCTGAGCGCGGCGTCGATTACCAACATGTTGGCCCTGGTGGTGCGGTGGTTCCGTCGCAAGCGGAGCAAGGCAACCGGCTTGGCGGCGGCCGGGACCTCCATCGGCGGCCTGCTGATGATCCCGTTTGCCGCATACCTGATGGGCATCATTGACAACACCAGCCTGAACATCGCCGGAATTGAACTGGTTGGCTGGCGCACGGTGTGGTTCCTGTTGGGGGCCATGGTCGTGTTCCTCTCCGCTCCGCTGGCGGTGTTTTTCCTGCGGCCGAATCCGCAGGAATTGGGCCTCAACCCGGACGGTGACCCCAACCCGGAGGATTTACCGGCAGGAAGCGCGCCGCCGCAGCGTCAATCCGGCCTGTACGAAGTCAACAGTTGGCGTCAGTGCTTCAAGACGCCGCCCATGTGGCAGTTGTCGGGCGCCTATGTGGTTTGCGGCATAACCACGGGTCTGTTGAGCATACATTTCATTCCGTACGCGGAGGATATCCTGCCGGACACAGTCAATTTCCTGTGGATGACCTTTGATGACAAAAAGGTTTTCGCCGCCCTGATGTTCGGCATAATGACCGGCCTCAACGCCGCGGGTGTGATCATCACCGGGTTCATGGGCGACCGGATGCGGCGCAAGAACGTGCTGGCGCTGGTGTATGCAACGCGCGGGGTGGCCTTTATGTGTCTGGTGTTCCTGCCATTGATGGGTTATGGAATGTTGGGACTGGTGGCGTTCGCCCTGCTTTCCGGCATGTCCTGGGTGGCCAGCGTCCCGTTGACGTCGACGCTGACGGCGGACGTGTATGGGTTCCGCGCTCTGGGAACGATCAGCGGCTGGGTGTTCTTCTCGCACCAGATCGGTTCGTTCTTCAGCATCCAGTTCGCCGGCTATGCCTACGAGTGGTTTGGCAACAGCTATTTCTGGCCGTTCCTGATCGCGGGTCTCACCCTGATTCCGGCCGCGATAATGGCCTACAGCATCAAGGAATACCACTACTCAAGCCGGTACAATTCGCGTCCGGCAGAGGCCGGCCCGCAGTTGGCTACGGCGGGCGCTGGCGGCAGGTACTAGGGCCAGCGTTCGCACGATCTGCCCGGGGTGAACGTGATGGGCGCAACGACATTTGCTGCCATACTGGCGTCCCTGGGGCGCCACCATGGAGAGGCGGACCCGACGCTCCTGCAGTGGATAATGGCTGCCCTGAGCCACATTCTGCTGGGCAAGCTGGGCTTTACAGAGCTCACCGTGGTCATCATCATCGGGATAATTATCCTGGCCATGCCGGCGATGATCGTGATTGCCTATCTGGCCAGCACCCGGCGGATGCCGTCGCAGCCGGTGGACGGCGCCGAGCGCTTGTCGCATCCCGAATAGCCGGTTGCTGCGACCGGAAGTTCGGGCTCTCCCCCCGTTCCGGTGCCTCGCCGGTAGCATCACAGTGCCGTGCTATGATTGGTGGAAATGTGCGCCCTGATTCGTAAAGCAGTCATACCGGCCGCCGGCCTGGGCACGAGGTTCTTGCCGGTGACCAGGTCTGTACCCAAGGAACTGCTGCCCATACTGGACCGGCCCATGCTGCAGTATGTGGTTGAGGAGGCGGCCGAGGCGGGGATCACCGATGTCATAGTCGTGACCTCCCCGGGAAAGGAGGGTATAGCCGAGTACTTTCGGCCACGACCGGACCTGGAATCACGACTGGCCGGCGACGCACAGCTTCTGGGCAAGGTGCGATCCGGCGCGGACCTTGCCGACGTGTCATTTGTGATCCAGGAAGAACCGCTGGGCTTGGGTCACGCTGTGCTCACGGCGCGGGAGGCGGTGGGTAATGAACCCTTCGCCGTAATTTTGCCCGACGATATCGTGGACAATTCGCCGGGAGTGTTGTCCCAGATGATGGATGCCGTCGCTGGCGAAGACGGCGCCGCGGCTGTGGCGGTGGAGCGCGTGCCGTGGGAATTGGTGCAGAATTACGGCGTGGTGGACTCGGAACCTTCGGGCGAAGGGCGGCACCGAGTCCGCGGGTTGGTGGAAAAGCCGCCGCCGGGGACGGCGCCGTCGAACTTGTCCATCGTGGGCCGTTATCTTCTGCCGCCGCAGGTGTTCGACTGCCTCGAACGGACTCCTCCCGGCGCCCGGGGTGAGATCCAGTTGACCGACGGATTGGCGTTGCTGATGGAAGATGCGGCCGTGTACGCCTGCGAGTTTGAGGGGATACGCTACGACGGCGGTAATCCTCTGGGATTGCTGCGGGCCTCGCTGGGGTATGCGCTGAAGCGCGACGATACCCGGGAAGCGGCGGCCGATCTGGTACGGCAGTTGGCTGCCGAGTTGTAACCCGCCCCGGTTAAATTGACACTCCCATGGGGCCACCGTAGAATTGCCCGGCGCACGCGGCAGGGCCATGGCCCGCCGATTTCTCTCCACTTCACCCTTGAAACAGGAGACGCCAAATCATGGCAACGAAAGCCTTTTTGCTGGTTGAAACCGCCGTTGGACGAACCAGGGACGTGGCCACAACATTGCGGGACCTGGACGGCATCGAGTCGGTGGATGTGGTTACTGGTCCGTACGACATCATCGCGGTGATCTCCGGCGAGGACATGTCCGTGGTCGGTGGTTTGGTCACGGAGAAGATCCACACGGTGGTGGGCGTGGTCCGAACCGTGACGTGCGTGGCCGTGGATGCTTGATGTGCGGCCGGCCCTGATGACGAAGGTTCCCTGATTTCGCAGGAGGCATGGTTTGGAGTACCGCTTCACTCCGGGAGACGATCATTTCCGAGGCGAATTGCGCCAGTTCATTCAGTCGGAATTGCCGGCTGACTGGGAGGGCGGTGGACGCTGGCCCGAGGAATACGATTGGGACTTCACCATGCACCTCAGGGGGCGACTGGCGGAGCGCGGCTGGCTGACGATGCACTGGCCTGAGGAGTACGGCGGCCAGGACGCGTCACCAGTGCGCTCAGCAATTTACAACGAGGAGTTGGCCTATCTGCGGGCGCCGGGACGAGACATTTTCGGCGTGCGTATGCTGGGCCCCACGCTGATGATCCACGGCAGCGAGGAGCAGAAGCAGACGCACCTGCCTCCCATCGCTCGCGGCGAAATACAGTGGTGCCAGGGCTACAGCGAACCCGAATCGGGATCAGACCTCGCGTCGCTGAGCACCAGGGCCGTGCGGGACGGTGACGAGTACGTAATCAACGGTTCGAAGATCTGGACGACCCTGGCGCACCACTCCGATTGGATCATGTGCCTGGCCCGGACCGATCCGGACGCGCCCAGACACCGCGGGATCAGCTTCATACTGGTCGACATGAAAACGCCGGGGGTAGAGGTGCGGCCGGTGGTCAACATGGCCGGTGGGCACGAGTTCAACCAGGTGATCTTCGACAACGTGCGCGTGCCCAGCAGCAACGTGGTCGGTGAGGAAAATCGCGGTTGGTATGTGGCGGTGACCCTGCTGGACTTCGAACGTTCGGGTATCGACTACTCGGCCATCGCGCGGCGGCTGCTGGACGACACGCGGGAATATGCGGGCAAGATTTCACGCAACGGCGTGAAGGTCACGCAGCAGCCCTGGGTACGAAACCTGATGGCTGACCGGTACGTGGAATGTGAGGTGGCGCGCCTGATGGCGTACAACGTGGCCTGGATGCAGGGAGAAGGATTGGTTCCGAACAAGGAAGCTTCCATGAGCAAGGCTTTCGGGAGCGAAACCCTGCACCGGTCTGCTAACAGCGTGCTGGAAGTTGCCGGACTTGAAGGCGCATTGGGGCGAGGTGAGAAAAGAGCCCCGCTGAAAGGTCGCCTGCCGGAAAACTGGATGATCAGCTTCTCCCACAAAATTGCCGGCGGCACCTCCGAGGTGCAGCGGGGCATTGTTGCCGGGCGCGGACTGGGGTTGCCCCGGGGTTAGACGGCGCTACTCGTCGTCGCCGGCCAGGATCTTGGCCAGTTCCGGGGGGAGTTCCACGCCCTGTTCAGCTAATGCTGCATTGATGCGCTCCCGCTCTATTTGGCGTCCGGCTTTGATGCCTGCCTGTCGGCCACGTTCGTGGGTTTGGCGTTGACGTTCGCGAGCTTTTCGTTCGGCGGCTTGTTTGGCTGCGAAGAACATTCTGAAAGCTCTATAGAGCGCTGCGGTAATGGGAAACAGCAACAGCGTTGCCGTTATTATGTCCCGTCATCCCGATTGGTCAGCGCCACGAGATATCCCAACACACGAGATATCCCAACAGGGAAGGCCGTTGCAGAAGGCGCAGATGTTGACGGCGACCGACAGCAGCATGCTGGCGCTGACTGACGCCGCGCCGTCGAAGAACCGCCACAGGGAAGCGTTGGGGACATCTTCGGTCATCGGTTACCTTGATCGGTTGGTGACGCCTATGCTGACAGGCTGGCGAACACGGCGGCTTCCGCGGGCGTTAGTTCCCTCATGGCATCGCGGCAGCGCCTCAAGACCCGGAACACAGTCCGTTGAGTGACTGAGAAACGTTCCGCCGCCTCCGGGATGGACAGGCCTTCACTATGGATCACGGAAGCCATGTACAGGTATCTCCCCAGACGACGGTATTTGTAGAACCATTCCATGTCGTCGAACTTGCAGCGGGGTAGCGGGCAGTCGAAGCAGGTTGAGGCGACCTCACATCCAGTGTCCTCGTAGTGGTCGAATCTCGGTTCGGCGATTTGACGCTGCTTGGGTGCCGGGGCGTTCATGGCGAACATAATCCACCTCGAAACGGACGTTCTAAACACCACCGGATTATAGAACACCCGTTCGCTGCACGTCAAGCGCGTTGGCAACGGACTTTCGGAGCATTTCCGAAAAGGATCGTCCGTCTGTATGGTGTTGTCGCCTACGAGACCAGGAAATAGCGCAGGATCGCTGCGGCCGCGGCGGCGTCAACTGCGCCGGGGTCCCGGCTCGGACTCTGGCCGGACTGCAGCAGATCGTTGACGGCGGCGTTGGAGCTGAAGGATTCGTCGACGGTCAGCACGGGTATGTCGGTGGCCCGCTGCAGCCCACGTACCAGCGATGCGGTTTTGCGGGCCTGCTCTCCGGAACTGCCATTGGCGTCGTATGGCATTCCCACAACGATGGCCACAGTGTCGCGTTGACGGGCCTGTTCCAAAATCGAGGCGATGTCGGCTCGACGGTTGCGGCGCTGCAGATAGCCGGCGGGCAGGATGAGATCGCCCGGGGGTATGCTGACCGCCAGCCCGATGCGTCGGTCGCCGACGTCCAGACCCAACAGACGGCCGGCACGCGCCAGAGCCGCGGGGTCAGGGATAGGCGACGGGGTTACCAAGTCGCCATCTCCCGCGAGGCTGTACGGCTAATTGCCCAGTTGTGCCCTGACCAGGCCGGCCACGCTGTCCAGCGCGGCGCCCAGGCGTTCCGGCTGCCGACCTCCGGCTTGGGCAGTTTCCGGGCGTCCGCCGCCGCCGCCGCCCATGAGTTTGGCGGCATCGCGGGCGATATTGCCCGCGTGGAGACCCCGGCTCACCAGATCCGGCGTGACCATGGTGACAATCATCGGGGACCCGTCGATCACCGCCCCGAGGGCGATCACGACGTTCTCCAGTTTCTGCTTGAGGAAGTCGCCCATCTCCCGCATGGCCTCGACATTGTGAGCAGATGTTACGCCGGCGACCAGTTGAACTCCTTCCACATCGCGGGTCCGCCCGAGCAGGGACTCAGCTTCCGACCGCAGTCCGGCCCGTTCCGCGTCGGCGAGACGCCGCCGCAGAACGTCGGTGTCGGCCATATAGGCGTCCAGTCGTGCCTCCAATTCCGCCACGGGCGCCTGCAGCTTCCGTGAGATGGCTTCCAGGGTGGCGGACTGATGCACAAACAATTCCTCGGCTGCCCGCCCGGTCATGGCCTCGATGCGACGCATGCCGCCGCCGATGCTGGATTCTCCCAGCACTACCAGGGTGCCGACCTCGCCGGTAGCGTGAACGTGGGTCCCGCCGCAGACCTCGAAGCTGAAGGGCTCGTCGTGATCGTCGTGGTCGCCCATCCGCACCACGCGCACTACGTCGCCGTAGCGGTCACCGAAGAACGCCAGCGCGCCGTCGCGAACCGCGTCCGTGTAGGTGGTCTCGCGGGCGGTGACCGACAGGTTCTCCCTGATCTTGCGGTTGGCCAGACTTTGGACGTCAAGCTGTTCGTCTTGGGTCATCGCTCCAACGTGGTTGAAGTCGAAGCGCAGCCGACCGGGTGCGCACAACGAGCCGGCCTGCCGGACGTGGGTTCCGAGCACGGATCGCAGCGCGGCATGGAGCAGGTGGGTGCCGCTGTGGTTGCGGGAAGCGTCCAGGCGGCGTTCGATTTCCACGCGGGCGGTTACCGCTTCGCCCAGGGCGATATCGCCTTCGGAGACCAGCCCCCGGTGGACAATAAGGCCGGCCACCGGGCTCTGGGTGTCTTCGATATGGACGCAACCGTTCGCTCCGATGATCGTGCCCTGATCGCCCACTTGGCCGCCGCCCTCAGCATAGAAGCAGGTTTCGGCGAGGACGATCTCGACCTGCTGGCCACGAGTGGCGTGTCCAACCGCCTCGCCTTCGCGCAGGATGCCAAGGACGCGCGTGTCGATCGTCGTGCGTTGATAGCCGTCGAAAGGGGTCCTGCCGGCGCCCAGGTTTTCGTAGGCGGTGACGATTTCCATGCTGCCGGTGACCTGGTGTCCGGCGCGGTCGCGCTCGCGCTTGGCCTCCATCTCGGCGCTGAACCCATCCATATCGACAGCCAGGCTATACTCGCGGCGGCCGATCTCATCAACCAGTTCGGGCGGGAACCCGTAGGTGTCGTAGAGTTCGAATACCACCGCGCCGGCGATGACACCGTCGGTCTTGGACGAGGCCAGTACGTCTTCCAGCAATGGCATGCCCTGGCGGATGTTCTCGAGGAACTGGGTTTCCTCCAAGCCGACAACGCGGCGGATGAAACCCTCGTTTTCTCCGAGGGCGGGATAAGCGTCGGCGAAACGAGTGATCACGGCGTCGGCTACCTCGGTCATGAACGGACGATCCAGGCCGAGCTGGCGCCCGTACCGGATGGCGCGCCGGATGATTCGGCGGAGGACATAGCCGCGGTCGCTGTTGGACGGGACGACGCCGTCGCTGATGAGGAACGATGCGGCACGGGCGTGTTCGGCGACCACGCGGATGGCGTAGTCCGTCTCCTGGTCGGAACCGTAATTGTGCCCGGTCAGCCCGCAAACTGCGTCGATGATGGGGCGGAACAGGTCCGTTTCATAGACGTTGGGCTTGCCCTGCAGGACGGCGGCAGCGCGCTCGAGGCCCATGCCCGTGTCGACGCTGGGGGCGGGCAGGGGAGTGCGGGTCCCCTCGAGGTCCTGGTAATACTGCATGAAGACCAGGTTCCACAGCTCGACGAACCGCTCACAGTCACAGTTGGGGTGGCAGCCGCCCGGGTCGGCGGCGGGGCCTCCTTCGGCTTCGACCCGAAGCATGGCGGTGAGCTCTTCGGGGGTCATCATTTCGTCGGTGACGCGATGTTGGCCGCGGCCCTTTTCGGCGCCGCCGTCGTAATGCAGTTCGGAGCAGGGTCCGGTGGGTCCTTCCAAACCGGCGGGACCCCACCAGTTGTCGCTGTTGCCGTAACGGTAGATACGTTCCGGAGGCACGCCGATGTCATTCAGCCACAGATCGTAGGCCTCATCGTCGTCCAGGTGGACGGTCACGTACATCCGCTCCGGTTCCAGCCCGAACAGGCCGGTGCACAGGTCCCAGGCGAAGGCGACGGCATCCTTCTTGAAGTAGTCACCGATGCTGAAATTGCCCAGCATCTCGAAGAAGGTGAGGTGTTTGTGGTCACCAACCTCGTCGATATCGGTGGTGCGGAACGACTTCTGACAGCTTGTGAGGCGGCGACGCGGTGGAGTCTGCTCCCCCATGAAGAATGGCTTGAAGGGCACCATGCCTGCCGAGGTGAAAAGCAGCGTGGGGTCTCCGGCGGGAATGAGAGAGGCGGAGGGCATGTACTGGTGCCCGCGTTCTTCGAAAAATTCCGCGAAGGATCTGCGGATGCTGTCGCCGTCCGTGTTCATACCAGGTTACGACTCCCGTAGGTTTGGTTACGAAATGCGGCCATGGGCTCCGTTGGCGATTTTAGGCCAGGCCTTTGCCGAGCGTCAACGACAAACAGTACGAGCCCGATCCAATCCGCGTTGTTCGGGTCCGTCAAGGGGCAGGATAACGGTGGTTGTGCATCAGTACTCAAACCCCGTCTCCGCCGCCCAAGCCTGGACGCCACGGCGGAAGGCCAGCGCGCCCATGGGGGCGATGACGGCCTGCATGGCCTCGAGGATTTCGCGGGGCGTTGCGCCTTCGTTGAGGGCGACGCGGATGTGGGCCTGGATCTGCTCCTGGTCGGCTCGCAGGGCGGTCTCCACGCAGATCTGCAGGAGTTCCTTGGTCTTGCGGTCAAGCAGGCGCTGGCCGGTGTAGGTGGCCTCGATGAACTCGCCGTATTTCTGTGTCCATTCCGGGTCGGCCAGGGCGTTGATGCGGTGCATCTCGAGAGTGTAACCCCGGGTCTGGGCGGCTTCCTCGATCAAGCGCTGGGCGTCTGTATTATCCGGCATGGTGGCCTCCTGGGCGGGATGATGTTTAGAGATCGTAGTGGGTGCGGGCAGCGGCCTGAAGCGGGTCGTCCTGCTGGAACAGGTCGGGATGCGTCCCGCGCGCCAGGGCGAGGTGGTAGGTGAAGAGCTGCAATGGAACGACGCTGGCGATGGGCATGAGGTATCCGGGACAATCCGGCAAAGGGAAGGTGACCGCTCCGGCGTCCGTCAGGCCGTGGTCGCGCCGGTTGGTCAGCGCCCACACGGGCGTGCCCAACTCCCGGGCGGCCTGGGCCAGGTCGACGGAGCGACCGCGGTCTTCTCCGGCGGGAGCCAGGAGTGTCAGCAAGCAATCGGAATCCAGGGAGCAGAATGGCCCGTGCAGCAACTGTTCGGTCTGGAAACCCTCGCAATCAGCGCGGCTGGTCTCCTTGATCTTCAGCGCGACCTCGTAGGCGTTGGCCCGGTTGGCTCCCCAGCCCGCGGAGATGAACCTGCGCCGAGAGTAATGTTCGGCGATCAGCGCGCCCACGTCCTGTTCTTTGGCCAGGATATCGGCGATTTGTTCCGGAAACGCGTCCAACCCGTTGCTGGGGTCATCGAGGCGACCGGCCATGCCCAGATGGAGCAGGGCAAGCACTGTGAGCGCGGTGGTGTAGCTGACGGTGAACGCCGCGGACTTCTCCTGCTCCACGGTGCGAATGCCGGCATCGGCGGCCAGGATGCGCGGGCCCGGGTCGGTGGAGGTTATCGCCACCGTATAGGCCCCCAGGCTGTTAGCGACGTCCAGCGCATCGTATGAAGAACGCTTGGTTCCCCGGTGACTGATCACTATGACGGCGTCGTCGGAAGTGACCCGGGGTGGTGACACGCAGAACTCGAAGGAATTGCACGCGAAGGCCTCTGGTCCGGCGTCCATTATGGACGCGCCCACCAGCGCCGCGTGCCACGAAGTGCCGATGCCGACGACGTATATGCGGCGCTTTCGCGATAGCTCTGCGGCGACTTCTCCACAACGTTCGCGTTGGGATGCGATCACCGAGCGTATGGCGTCGGGTTGGCCGACGATGGCGTCGTGCATGAAGTACGGGTGCTGTTCGCGTGGGGTCAGTGTGGTCATGAGAGTGAGATCCTGATCGGCAACGCGTTGGTGCAGTATTGGCTGCGAAAATATGATAACAGGGGTTGGTTTTGGTGTCCCAATGGCGGGCCGGGGCCGCGTCCTGACGAATGAAACCAAAGCGGCTATAATTCACGGCAACGTCCGTTGCCTGGAAGCCGCTACGGCTGAGACGACCGCGACCATGCAGGAGCATACCGATAATGGCAGTACGCGTCCTCGATGTCCACGCGCACATAACGCCAGCCAGCGCGCTGCGCGCAATGCAAAGCGGCGAAAATTGGTTCGGAGTAACCGCGCCGCAGCTGTACAACCAGCATCGTTATAACCCGCGAACCTTCTGGACGCCGGAGCAGCGTATTGCCGACATGAACTCGTTGGGCGTGGACGTTCATGTGCTTTCCACCAACGCCAACATGTACTTCTACGACATGAGCGTGGATCAGACCATCGCCATGCACCGGGAGTGCAACGACTACGTGGCCCAACTGACCGAGGAATACCCAGACCGCTTCGCCGGCCTGGCGCATTTGCCGATGCAGGATGTGGGCGCAGCCATTGAGGAACTCACCCGCTCGGTAGAAGAGCTTGGGCTCAAGGGCGCCATGATCGGGGACCATGTGAACGGACGGACCTTCGACGATCCGGTCTTCCAACCCTTGTGGGCGACCGCCGAAAGGCTCGGCGCGATGTTCCTGGTCCACCAGGGGGGCGATACGGTGGTATCCGACAGGCTCAACCGATACCACCTGCCCAACACCATCGGTAACCTGGCGGACCGCGCCATCACCTACGCGTCTTTCGTTTTCGGCGGGGTGATGGACCGTTACCCCGGGCTGCGTGTGTGCCTGTGCCACGGTGGCGGATACGCCTGCTACGGCATCGGACGCATGGATCGGGGCTGGCAGGTGCGGCCGGAGGCGCGGGCAAACATCGACCAGCCGCCAAGCGCCTACCTCGGCCGGTTCTATTACGACTGCCTGACCCACAGCGAAGACGGGCTGCGCATGCTTATCGACATGGTCGGCATCGAGCAGGTTGTGTTCGGGACCGACTGGCCTTTCGACATGTGCGCCGACTGGCCGGTGTCCTGGTTGCTTGGCCTGGACAGCCTGACCCGGGATGAAAAAGACGCCATCCTCTTCGGCAACCTGGAGAGGCTGTTGGAAATCTGACGGAACCAAACCGCAATACCCTGACCATCGGGAGGGAAACTAAATGGGACTCATCGCTGATAACATCCGCCTCAAGGCGATCAACCACATCACTTATAACGTTAGGGACAAGGACATCGCCCTGAAGTGGTACGAGGATGTCCTGGGCGTCAAGCAGATTCCGAAGATGGTCGACAGCGACAACCTGTACTGGTTGCAGTTGCCCAGCGGGGCCATGGTCCACATCATCGAAAACCCGGACGCGCCGTCCGCGCCGTCGCACCACACCGCATTCGAGGTGGACGACATTTCGGCCGCCCGCGACGAGTTGCAGAACATCGGCGTGGAATGCACCGATATCCAAACCCGTCACGATGGGCAGCAGGCCTTCTACTTTCACGACCCGGACCACAACCGGCTGGAGATCTGCACCAAGTCGGGGTTTGGGGTGCTGGTTTAACCTGTAGACAACGCAGAATGGTTTAGGGGCGCATAATCATGCGCCCCTACGTTTTTTTCCTGACGCGGCCGGTCGCGTCACGGCCGGCCCATGGCATACCGGTTTAGTATCCCCAAGTAGGCCCGCTGACCCTCCACGGCGATGGCGGTGCGGTCGGCGAGGTATTCGGCCCAGACCGATTGGGTGAGGGCCGTGGCCTTGCTGGAAGGGGAGTAGGGGTTGGCCGGATCCAGGCCGGCAAAGGCCTGTATACGGGTGCCGATGGATTTGGGGCTGCGTTCCAGCGCCGCCGCCAGAGCGGCCACCTCGCGACTGTCGAGGGCAACCTTGCCCCGATACAGATGCAGAACCGCGAGGTCCTCGATTCGAGCCCATTTGCGTGCCGGAGGCATGATTTCGTCTCGGGGCAGGGGCGAATGATCATTCGCCCCTGCAATCCTTTGAACTAGCGCCCTTCCTTGATGAACTCGGCGACGCGCTCGCCGATGGTCATCGAAGTGACGTTGGTGTTGGCGCGGATGCAGTCGGGCATCACGCTGGCGTCGGCGACGCGCAGGTTGGTCACGCCCTTGACCTTGCCGAACTGGTCGACCACAGCCATGGGGTCGCTGTCCGGGCCCATCTTGCAGGTGCCGGAGATGTGCTGGGACGTGGTGACCTCGCGGGCGATCCAGGCGTCCAGGACGGCGTCGTTGGTCTCCGAATCGGCCGGTGGCTCGATGCGCTCCTGGATCAGAGCATCGAATTCGGGATGCTCCGCCAGCTGCAGGCACAGGCGAACGGAATCGCGCAGCCTGACCCGGTCCGACTCTTCCTGAAGGTAGTTGTAGTCCAGGAAGGGCTGCTCGGCTGGGTCGGTGGACTGGAGCCGCATGTGTCCGGCGCCGGCGGCCAGTTGGATGCCGGTGCTCATGCGAACGCCCAGGGGCACCATGCGGTCGCCGCCGCGATTGATGCGTTCGGTTGCGAAGGATTGCATGCTGATCTTCATGTCGTTGCGCAGGTCCGATCCGGGCGCGGTGTAGCGCAGGCAAAGCTGCGAGCGCGGAGCCAAGCCATCAAGTTCGACCTCGGGCTTGGTGCGCCAGGTGCACCAGACGGTGGGGTGGTCGCGCAGGTTCTGGCCGACGCCGGGGGAGTCGTGTACGACCGGGATGCCCATCTCGCGCAGGTGTTCGGCGGGGCCGATCCCCGACAGCATCAGGATGTGGGGCGAACCGATGGCGCCGCTGCTGAGTACGATCTGCTCGGCCTCGGCGACGAATGCCTCGCCGCCCGATTCCAGCTGGACCCCCGTGGCCTTGTTGCCGTCGAACAGGATCCGCTGGACGTGGCAGTTGGCCTTGATCGTGAGGTTGAGCCGGTGCCGGGACTCGGAAAGGTACCCCAGGTTGGTGCTCATCCGAATTCCGTTGGGGTTGTTGAACGGGGTGGGGCCGACACCATAGGAATCGGGATGGTTGTGGTCCCAGGTCTCGGGGTAGCCGGCGGCCACGCACGCGGCGCTGAAGGCGTTCTGCGCCGGCAGCCACGACTCACGGGCGAAACGGTGCATGACGATGGGGCCGTCGCCGCCATGGAAGTCGTCGTTGCCGTAGTCGGTGTCGGTCTCGATGCGCCGGAAAATGGGCAGCAGCTTGGTGTAGGCCCACTCGTCGTTGCCCTCGGAGGCCCAGCCGTCGTAGTCCTCCGGCACGCCGCGCAGGAACACCTGGCCGTTGATGGCGCTGGACCCGCCGGTAACCTTTCCGCGCGGTACCATCATCTCCGGAGAGGTGTCGGTGCCCTTGCCCACGAACTGCCAGTTGTGGTCGCTGACCATGATGTCAATCTCGGTGTTGTAGCCGAACTTGACCTCTTCCGGCAGGTGCTCAAACTCGGGGTAGTCGGGGCCTGCTTCAATTAGCAGCACGTGCTTGCTGTGGTCTTCGGTAAGGCGACTGGCGATAATCGAGCCAGCGGAGCCCGCGCCAATCACGATGTAGTCGTACTTCATACCGGTCTCGCTCCTTTCGTCACGGTGGTTGCCTCACCTTCGTGCGGACGTACGTCCGCGACGGCGGCGACGCGGTGGTGGATTCCGTACTGCCGCAATGATATACACGGGTTACGAGAGGCGCAAGCAAACGTCACGCGTTGGCCACCGTTTTGGCGGACCCACAGGGGGTCGCGCCCATGCGGTAGAATAGGCCAAAATTCGGGTAGCGGCCGGCGTCCCGTTGGCCTAGATACCCGGCCCTATGGTCATCTTCAACGACGAAATCAAGGAGCCTCAAAATGGCAGAACTGGTATTGGGTCTGGCCTCCTCCCACAGTCCGCAACTGAGCACCCCGCCGGAAGGCTGGGCGGGCCGGGGTGAGAGGGACAAGGGACATCTCGAGCTGATCGGAACCGACGGCATCACCTCCAATTTCGAGGACCTGCTGGCCCGCACCGACACCGAACGCATCGCCAAAGAGATCACGCCGGAGAAGTTCGCGAAGCGGCACGACCAGAACCAGAAGGCCATCGCCCACCTGTCCAGGAAGCTGTATGACGCGAACCTGGACGTGCTGGTGATGGTCGGCGACGACCAGCACGAGTACCTGCTGGACGACAACATGCCGGCCTTCTGCGTCTACTGGGGCGACGAGGTGAAGGTGTCCGGCCACGAGGCCGGGCCGTCGACGGGCGGACTGAATCTCATCGGCTACAACACTGAGGACGTCCAGGTGCCCACCGATTCAGCACTGGGTCTGCACATCATCGACAGCCTGATGGACGACGAGTTCGACGTGGGATCCTCGAAATTCCTCGACCCCACCCGTGGTCGGGGAGAGCGGGGCGGGATCGGCCACGCCTTTGGCTACGTGTACAACCGCCTGATGACCGACGGCATCCTGCCGACGGTGCCCGTCATGCTCAACACCTACTACCCGCCCAACCAGCCCACGCCCAAGCGGTGCTTCAACCTGGGCCAGGCCCTGCGCTCCGCCATCGAGTCGTGGCCCAAGGACATCCGCGTTGGCATCCTCGCGTCTGGCGGGCTGAGCCACTTCGTGGTCGACGAAGAACTGGACCAGCAGGCGCTGGCGGGTATGCAGGCCAAGAGCGTCGACAAGCTGATGGCCCTGCCCCGCGAGAAGATCAATTCAGGGAGTTCCGAGATCCGCAACTGGATCGTCGTCACCGGCGCCACCGAGCACCTGGATATGGACGTGGTGGACTATGTCCCGTGCTACCGCTCGCCGGCGGGCACCGGGTGCGCCATGGGGTTTGCCACCTGGGGGTAGTTCCGTGTAGACGCGGCAGACCGGCCTGTCCAAAAGTGCAGGGGCGCATAATTTTGCGCCCCTGCGTCATTTTGGAGACGTCGTCGGCTTCACGAACGAAGCGGCTCAGCAATCAACGCCTTGATGCGGTCGGTGATGCCGGTCTGATCATAGTTGCGGAGCAGGTTGATGCGGTTGCGGTTGGGGTCGCCGCCGTGCCAATACTCGTAGACCTCCTGACGCATGCCGAAGGACGACGCGGCCAGGTCATGGGCCAGGCGGAACAGTCGGGACTTGTACTCCACGCCAACACCCTTGCCCGGCATGTACCGGTCAAGGTAGGGCCGAAACTCCGGGTTGGCCAGATCGGCCTCGCTGGGCTGCATGATCATGCCGGAGCCGCAGATCTCCCGCAGCAGCTCGACCATCCGCTGGGACGTCTGGGCGAAGTAGATGTTCATGCCGGACGTGGAGCCCAGGGACATCAGGCCATTGTCAGCAGGATATGCATTGTGTTCCACCCCATCCATGGCGTGTCGCCACATCTCGGTGTGCATCGCCATCTCGCCCAGCTTGGCTGAGACCTCGCGGTACTCGATCACGCCGATGGCCTCGGCGATCAGGGTGGCGACGGCGGTCATCAGTTTCATGCGCTGGTGGATGCGGCACAGGTTGCCCCAGCCGCGGAAGTTAGCCTCCGAGCCCAGCCGTTGCAACAGCGGAGTCGAGTCGTAGAGCATGAAGATGCGGTCCCACGGCACCAGGACGTGGTCGAAAAATAACATGGCGTCCTGCTCGTCGTACGCGGCGCCCAGGGGATGGCCGTAGCTGCCGGCCCACTGGGATACCGGTTCTCGGCACAGCATCTTCATTCCCGGCGAGTCGGTAGGAATGGAGAACGAGAGGATGAACCTGGGATCGGACCGGCGCATGAAGGTAGCTGAAAGCGACACGTAGGTCTCGTTGCTGATGGGCGCAGCGGTGGCGAGTTGCTTGGCGCCGTGGACGATGACGCCCTCGTCGGTCTCCTCGACAACGTGCAGCGCGACCTCGGTTTCGCTCTCGGCGCGGTTCTCGTTCTGGGGTTGCGCGCTGCGGTCCACCTGCGGGTCGCCGAGCGCGTGGGTGAGAAACAGGTCGTTCTCCATGCAGTGGCGATGGTAGTTGACGACGTTCTCGGCGAAGTTGCACCTGGGGTGCGTCACCTGTTCCAACGCGTCGCTGATGGCCACCAGGCCAGTGATGAAGGGGGCGAGGATGTCCGGGCTGCGTCCCAGTTGCCCCCAGGATTCTTCGTTCCAGATTTCGCTGTTCCGCCGCTGCTTCTTGAGGTCCTCCTGCGTACGAGGAAGCAGCCACGACACGCTGCAGCGGTTGCCCGTCTCTGGCGAGACAAAGGTCATTTCGTCCCGGTACTCGTCGGAGTGTTGCAGGTCGTAGATGCGCGCCAGCTCGTGGACCATGCCGGTCGTGGCCGGGTGGGTCGTGACGTCGGCTACTTTCTCCCCATCCAGCCACACCTCGCGGCCGTCGCGCAGGCTCTCGATGAAGCGGGCGCCGGTCATGGCGCCGGGGGTGGTTTCGACTTTTAGCGCCATTGGGCTCTCCCTTTGCGGCCGTTACGTCCGACCGTTGTACACGTAATGCGGCGTGCCCATGGCCGGCGGCCGACTGCGGTAGAATTGCTCGACATAAGGAGACAACCTGCCGGCCATCTGGCGAGTAGCAACCGTCTGGGCATCCAGGGGGCGGGATAGCTGCTCGCGGAGTTCGCGGGCGACGTCGGCCTTGTTGGCGCGGGTGTGGGCGCCGTCCTGCAGCAGCACCTCGCCGTCGACAATGACCGCCGCGATGTCCTTGGACTTGGCCCGCCCCAGCACCAGTTCTATCGGCGGTGTGTTCGGATCGAGGTAGGGGTCTTCCAGGGCATCCAAGCGCACCAGCACCATGTCGGCGCGACGGCCCACTTCCAGCGCACCGATCTCGTTGCCGAACCCGGTCGGCGCGGCGGCGTTTGCGCTCGCCATGGTCAGCACCTGCTCCATGGTGATGGCGGGTTGTTCGAGTCCGGGCTGACGGTGCAGCTTGCTGACCAAGCGCATCTCCTGGAGGAAGTCATCATCGTCGTTGATGGCGGTGCTGTCGGTGCCCATGGCGACGTTGACCCCGCGCGCCAGCATGGGGTTGACCGGAGCGATGCCGTTCTTCAGGCGCAGGTTGGAGCTGGCGTTGTGGGCCACGGTGGCTCCGGAGTCCGCCAGCAGGTCGATGTCCCGCTCGGTGAGCCAGACGGCGTGGGCGAAGGACACCTCAGGGCCGAGGAACTCCAGGTCCTGCAGGTGCTCCACAGGCGTCTTGCCCCAGGTGCGGATGCCGTAGTCCTTCTGGTACGGGCTCTCCACCAGGTGCATGTGGATGCCGGTCTGGTGCCGGGCCGCCTGCTCCTTGCAGCGCACCAGGAACTCGTCGGAGTTCCACTGGGCGTTGGCGGGGCTGAACAGCACCCGAACCTTGCCCGACGGATGGTTGTGGTATTCGCCGATCATGGTGTCGCAGAAGGCGAAATAGTCGTCGTCGCTCATGTCGGCGACGGACAGGTAGCGGCGCACGTCGTCGGCCAAGTCCGCCGGCAGCCCGCCCAGGAAGTCGTCGTCGCCGGTGTACACCACGCGGTTCTGGTTGCGCAGGTAGCTGGAGAAGGCCACCCGCATCCCCGCGTCCAAGAAGCCCCGCAGGACGGCGTCCACGTCCTCTTTCAAGGTGGCGGCCGCGGTCTGAGGGTGGTTGTACATCACCGTGGTCTGGCCGGACTCCAGCATGTTCAGAGCGGTGTACAGGGTCATCAGGTAGTGGTCATAGGGACGCCGACCCCAGCCGGCCAGGATCCAAACTTCCAAAAGGTCGTCACAGGTGCCCATCTGCAGGGTGGTCACGCCGCGGCCATGGTGGTGGGTGTTCACCAGGCCGGGAATGATTGCGAAATTTGGGCCGCCAAGCTCGGCGTCGGGCTGATACCGATCCCGCAGTTCAGCGTAGGAGCCGATGTCCTTGATGACGCCGTCTTCCTGATACAGGGCCCCGTCGGCGATGGTGGTTACGCCACCGGAGCTCTGTGGACTGATAATGTGCTTGCCGCGTATCAGTGAGGAGGCCATGGTTCACCCCGTCAATCGGTTTGGGACTGATACCAGTCGATGATCTCGGAACCGGTGGCCGCCCAGACGCCGCCGCGTTCCATCATGTGCGCCAGCGCGTCGTCCACCGCGCCGATGCGGAAGGGCTGTCCCACCAGCCACGGATGCCAGTTCAGCGCCATCAGCCGGCCGTGGGTCGCTCCGTCGTCGTGCAGCACGTCGAAACTCTCGGTGAGGCGGCGCTGGTAGTCGGCCACGGTGACCTTGCGCTGGGCCAGCGAAGCGACGTCGTCCAGTTCGTACATCAGCGGCAGCGAGAAGAAGGGGTTGTCCCCAGTGGTCATCGGATACGGTTGCTCGTCGTTGGCCCAATCGCACACGTAGCGCAACCCAGCCTCGGCCAGCAACTGAGGCGTGCGGTCCGACTCGCCGTATTCGGGGCCGAACCAACCCTGCGGCGCTTTGCCCGTCGTGCGCGTCACAGCGTCGATGGAAGCTCGGATGTAGTCCCTTTCTTCGGCTTCGGGCATGTTGCCGGTGATCATGCGGCTGACCGACACGCCGTGGCCGATGATCTCGCACCCGCGGTCCAGGCAGTGCTCCACGAGGAATGGGTAGTTCTCGGCGGTGATGGCGTCCATGGCTATCGTCGCGGTGATGCCATGCTTCTCCAGCATGTCCAGCAGGCGGAAGATGCCGATGCGGTGGCCGTATTCCCGGTGCGAGAGCCGAGCGTAGTCGGGGAAGGCCCGCGGAGCGGAGCCGCCGGACAGGTTGGTAACCTGGTAGCTGCCCTCCGGCGCCTGCCACTCCATGTGCTCGAGCACCAGTACCACGCACAGCGCCACCCGGGCGTCGTTGGGCCAGCGCAGGGCCGGCCGGCTGATGATGGGCGACCACTCGTGGTGCGGGTGGTCCATTCCAAAGGTGCGTTGGGCGGGCATGTCGGGTTTGCTCCTGCTGGTAAGGCGATGGCGTGAGGCGATGGCTACTGCGCAAACTTCTGGGCGTGTTCCATGGCCTGGTCGTAGTAGTTGGCGATGTAGTACTCGGCGATCTCGTCGGCGGTGGTCTGCCAGACTCCGTCGTGAGCCATGATGTGCGTCAGCACGTCATCCAGATATTTGATGCGGTGGGGCTGGCCGATCAGGAAGGGGTGCAACGCGATGCACATGACCTGGCCGCTCTCGGCGCCTTCCTCGTACAGCCGGTCGAACTGTCGCTTGCAGATGTCCGCGAAGTATTCGGCCGTGTAGTGGTTGTCCCGCAGCACCGACGAGTCGTTCAACTCTATGGAGTAGGGCACGGAAACCAGCTTGCCCCCGTTGTTCACCTTGATCGGTGTCGGCTGGTCGTCGTGGAACCAGTCGGTGTGGTAGATCAGGCCCGCCTCGGCCATCAGGTCCGGCGTGCTGACGGTGCCCGAGATTGCCGGTCCCAACATTCCTTTCAACTGCTTGCCCGTGTGCCGTCTGAGGGTGTCGATGCAATCCTGGTAGAACTCCCGCTCCTCGTCCTCGGTGCTGGTGTAGAGATACCGCGTGTTGTAGATGCCGTGGCTCATGAAGTCATAATCGCGCTCGACCATTGCCTCGGCGATCTCGGGGAAATGCTCCAGCACCGCCAGGTTAAGGGAGATGCAGCAGCGGATATTGTGCTTGTCCAGCGGTTCCAGCATTCGCCAGAAGCCGACGCGGTTGCCGTAATCCCGGTAAGCGAACTGCTGCACGTCGGGGTACGGCACGCGGGGCCAGGGATCACGCACGCCCTCGTTGATCGGCGTGTACTCGTAATGCTCAATATTGGGCGAGATCCAAAGGGCCACCCGGGCGTCGTTCGGCCACTTGATGATGGGCCGGTCGACGATGGGAAGGTAGTCGATGCGGTCGGGAGGCAGGGCCATGTTTTTGCTCCTTGGTTCGACGGACCGGAGAAAGTGAGAATGCTAGTCGAGGAAACCGGAATCGCGACGCCACCGGACATAATCGGTCAGGCCGGCGGCGAGGTCATACTCCGGGACCCAGCCCAAATCGTGCCACAGGCGGTAGCCGGACAGCGGCCCACGAGTGGGACCGAGAGACGAGCCCGCGGGTTCCGTCGCTTCGGACTCCACGATGCGGGTCTCGGGGAACAGTTCGGCCAGGGTACGCTGGATTTGCTCGCCAGTCACGGGCACCCCGTTGGTGATGTTGTAGAGGTGGTGGGGCAGCTCGGGCGCGTCGACGACGGTTGCGATGGCCGAACCCGTATCCAGGACGTAGGTGTAGTCGCGGCCGTAGTCGGTGGTGTCCAGCGTGATTGGTTCGCCGCGCAGCAGTTGGCCGGTCCATTGTTGGGGAGTGGACATGTTGTCTCGGTGTCCGGTTACGCGCTCCATGGGGCCATAGGGCGTGCTGACCCGCAGGCTGGCCGTGCTGAAACCGTGGAGCTGCCCGTAGCGTTCGGTCAACTGCTCGCTGGCCAACTTGGTGATGCCGTAGAGATTAGCCGGCTGGGGATGGTCATCCTCGTTGTAGCTCTGGTCTGGGTCGCGACACAGGCCGTAGGCGGCGCCGGAGCTGATGTACACGAACCGCTGCACGCCTATCTCGCGGGCCATTTCCAGCAGGTTGCCGGTGCCGGTGAGGTTGATATCGAGAATTTCCTTGCTGCGCGCGGTTTCCCGGTCGGTGCGGTTGACGGTGAACACGGCGGCGTGAACGATCCTGTCGATGGAGTGCTCTCGGCGAAGAGCGTCGAGGCCGGCCGTGTCCAGGATGTCACCATTGATAAAGGTCACCTGTTCTGCCAGGTCGCCCAGGAAGTGCGACGTGAGCGCGTCGGCGGCCAGCACGTCGTAGCTGACCACATCGTGCCCGCGTGCGGCCAATTGCTTGACGATGCTCGCACCGACGAACCCGACGCCACCGGTTACCAGGGTTGCCATGGTCCAACTCCCGCGCGTGGCAAGGACCCGCACAACACGCCGGGTCGGTTGCCGGATTGAATGGTGGCGCCAGTATGCCGGCCGGCGCGCGGGAATTCAACCGGGCGGCGGCGAACCGGGTTACCTTGGCATGGCTGCGTCAGCGCGTGCGGGGTCCACCGGTTTGTTCGCAACTGCTGCTGCCGGTGTACGCATTTCCGGAGCAGTGTGGACAACGCCGTGGACGGCGCGAAGATGCAGCGGCTTGGGTTCCCATACGTCGGGGTGGGCAGATACGGAAACGGCCCGGGGCTGGCCCAGGCCGTTTGGCCGAAGCTTTGGCGGCCGGCTCCGCCCGCAGTGAAGTTATTGGGCGAAACCGGCCGCCGAAATGGATTTGACTATCCTCACGGGCCGTTAACGGTCGCCGTGCTTGCGTTGGACAGCATTCGCCCGTCATCCGCACAGATCGCACCGGTGGATGCGCAATCCGTGGTGGCGGGCAGGGTGATGGTCACCGCGCCGTTGCCGCTGGGTTGTACGGTGATCTCCCAGCGCCTGTTCTTGGGACGGAACAGCCGTCGGGCCTCGACCACCTCGCCGCCTTCCACCGTGAAGGCATCGTCCCGGAGCGTCAGGTAGCTCAGGCCGCTGACACTCTCGCTGAAGCGCAGCTCAAAGAGGAATGAGTTCCGGCCGTTGTGAGACGAAGGCAGGTCCACGTACCCGGCGGTTATGGGCGCGAGCGGAACCATTTCGGTCGGTGCACTGGTCAGCGACTCCGCGTAGCCGGCATCGTCGGTGAAGCTGACCCTCACCTTGATGGTCTGGCCCCGGTCGACATCGGTCGGGGTATAGTATCGAGAGTTGGCGCCCCGGATGTCGCGGTCCGACCTTCCGTTGTTGCGGATCCACTGGTAAGAGAAGGAGGGTTCGTCCGGTCCGTCCGCGTCGGAAATGCCATCCGTGCGCGCTTGCAGATCTTCGCCCACCTGGGCGGGCCCGGCGATGGTGGGGCTGCCCTGCGCCGGATCGTTGCGGATGATGATGACCGTACCGGGCGCGGTGGTGCGGCTGGTGGTGCCGCCGGCGCGCATGATTACTCGGTTGGTGTCCCGGTTGTGGCTGATGTTGGCGTTGGTCATCACGCCCTGGAACTGGGAGTAGACCGCGGTAACCCGTTTGGGCGGTTCAATGTTGTCGCCCTCATCGGGTGGGCTGAGCGCGATTTCAAACACCGGTATCTCATGGGGTTTGATGGCGCCGCCACCCAGGATCGCGAGCATTGACTGGTACAAATCACCGCGCGGGTTGAACTTCGGCGGCTCGCCGTTGACCAGTGGGAACTTGAGGGAACCCATGTGGGTTTCGACGTTGGTGGATTTATTGCGGATCCACATGCCGAACCAACGCCCGTCCGGGTCGTCTGCGCTCCCGTCATGGGCGATGCGAACGGTGTAGTCGCCGACGCCCCAGTCGTAGGGCTTCCGAATGCTGATGAAGTTGCCCAGGATGTTGCCGGTCACGACCCACCCATCGCTGGTGGGCAGGGCCAGTGTCTTGTCGTGGGTGCCCCAACGGTTGAAGACTATGCCCTTGCCTTCGGAACCGTCGGTTTCCGGGTCGTCGAGGTCGGTGCGGATCCCATACCCGACTTTAGTGGAGCCGATGCTGCTCCAGCCAAACGCCATGACCAGGGAGTGGTCCTCGGAGAAATGGCCCGGGTCTTGCCGAACGGTGAAGTCCATGGAGACGGAATCGCTCCCGCTAGCCTGATGTCCCCAGGCCCACTGGGCGTTGGCCATGATTTCAGGCGCGGCGGCGTACCTGGCGTCCACTTTCTGGTTCCGGTCGTTGTCCCGTCCACCGCTGGACAGGTTGGCGTGCAGACTGCCCGAGGAGTCCTTGATGGAGCCCCCGCTGTTGGTGCCCTGCCCGATGTCACCGTTCTTGGCCAGCGCGTTGCCGGGGATGGCAATACCGTTGCTGTCGTTGTCCAGCAGGCCCACGTTGTATTGGAAAACGAGGGTGGACGAGCCGCTGCCGCTGAAGTAGTTGGCATGACGGGTGGTGGTGGCCCCGAGGGCTTCCACGCGGAGCCGCGCGGACGGGTTGCCGCGGACGCGCACCGACCGGTCAAACCGGACCTCCACCGTCACCGCCTCGCCGCGCACGTAATAGTCGGCGAATCGCGGCGAGGAAGTGATGCGCACCCGGTTGACCTTCGGACGCGTGACGTTGCCGTTGACCTTGTGGCCGGACTGGCGGCCCAGCCTGGAGTGGTTCAGGCTGACGTTCCGTCTATCATCCGCGTCATCTTCATCGGTCTGGAAGTAGTTGGCCGGGTTGTGGGCAAGGGTCGCGTTGTGGTCGCCTATCCAGACCCCGTCGGCGTCCCGTTCCCCGGATTGGATCAGGGTCGCGAAGACGACGCTGTCGTCGCGGTGGGAGACGGGCACCAGCTCCCGCGGGCTGTTGGGACCCAGGTGGATGCGAAAGGTGGCGTTTCCGTTCACCCTGACATTTTCGGTGAACCGGACTTCAACCGCCAGGAGTTCCCCGCGCCCGTAGGTGTCGTCATTGCCCGGACGCACGGGCCATCCTCCCGCTTCGCTGGGCGACACGTCGTACATCCGGACGCCGTTGGCGGCGATGCCGGGCGTGACGGACGGCCGCTGCGCTACCCGTGGCGAGTTGGGCTGGGCGCCCGGGTTGTCGCTCTTGTTCTGGATCTCGATACTTTCGCGGTATTGGCTTTCTCCGGTGTTGTGTGCTGACGGGTCGGTTGAAGCGGCGAAAGCACTGTTGGAGCCTAATCCGGCTATGATGACAATAGCCAGAGCAACCAGCAACGGCGGCCACACTCTCCGGACTCGAAACCGGCCCATCCGGTTCTTGATCTTCAGTTTTTTCGTATTCATGGTTCAGACTCCCATTCAACCCGACGCGCAACTGACAGGTCGGCGCGCGCCGTTCCGATGCGGTACTCGTGTGCAAGGTATGGGATCGGTTCATCGGATACGTGCGAAGTGGAGCGGCTAACCAAACGAGGCCGCAGGCGGCGCCAGGACATCCCGGTTCAACAACATGATTCTTCCCTCCCTGTGGTAGTGCTGTTTCGATCGGCGGAAGGGACCTCGGACGGATGCGGGTAACGGCGCGGTTTACCGGAATCGTCGCATAGCCACAGCCGAGCGGGCGGGTCTCGCCGGATCGATTGGCAAACGATCATAGACGATGAGTAAAGTTAAGTCTGTGCAGAAACGGATTTCGACATCAAGTGCTGCGATTTTGCACGCAACGCATAATTTCCATTTACTGTGTAAAATTATCATCAATATGTTGCCAACATAGCGCACATAATTCGTATTCAATGTGCGCAGAACGGGTGGATTCGTTAATCAATCAAGGATTTGGCCAAAATGATGTACATAGGTTGCAAGCGCGAATTCAGGAATCGGAGCCGATGGGCCACCATGAGGCAGACAAAAACCGCTTGCGCCGCCGAGAAGTCCTGTTCGCCCCCGCCATGATCCAACGGGGGTGTGGTTTAGCTAACGGAGCAGTCTGGTCCGCGACAAGGGGTTCACGAGTTACTGGTCCATCAGATTTGCCACCGGCGGCCCTTGTCTCTACAATTCGTGCCTACTGATAGGAGGGAAAGCATCATGAAGGTTTTGGTGATCTCGGGCGGACGTCATCCCTACGAGGAGTCAACGCCCATATTGGAAAACTTTCTCAAGGGCGCCGGCCACGACGTCACGGTTACCGAGGATGCCTCGCCGTTGTCCGACCGCTCCGCCATGAGCGGCTACGACGCGCTGGTTTTCAACACGCGGCGGGAAAACGTGCCGGATTTCGGCGATTGGACCCTGTCTGAGTCACAGATGCAGGGCCTGAAGGACTACGTGAGCGGCGGCGGCGGGTTCGTCTGCATCCACATCGCCACCTGCGTGGCGGCGGCCTGGCCCGAGTACCACGACATCACGGGCGGCGGCTGGATCTCAGGCACCAGCTACCACCCGCCATACGGGGAATTCACGGTCAACGTCAGCCAGGCCGCCCATCCCGGCGCCTCGGGCATCGCCGATTTCTCGACCAACGACGAGCTCTACATGAACCTGGCGATCAAGGACGGGAACAACGTCTTCATCACCGGTACTGCAGAGGGTGGGACATGGCCGTGGGGGCCGGACCGCAGCCCCACCCACATGCCGGGCGGTACCTATCCCCTGGGATGGACGCGCCAATACGGTGAAGGCAACGTCTTCACGCTATTGCTGGGCCACGACGGCCGCAGCTTCGAGACGCCGGAGTTCCAGAAGCTGGTGCTGAACGGCGTGGATTGGGCTGCCGCTAAAGTCGCCGCCTGACCGGGCTCGTGTCCGCTCTCTCGCCGAGCGTGGAGGCTGAACTGGCAGCGCGGGGAATGAATCGGGGGTGCGCCGCAACGGCGCACCCCGACTTTTGAGCATAGTGCGTGCCCGTTTCGGCCGGGCGTTTGGGCGCTAACTCGCGCGTTCGGCGTAGGCCTGCCGGGCGCGGTCGATGGCGCGGACCCGACCGCTCACCAAGTCATCCTGCCGCTCCTTCGCCCACTGGTTGGATGCCTGCGTACTGAGCACGCTGCCCTGGAAGTGGGGCATCACGTAACGGGCCATGAGTTCGTAGCTGCGCAGCATCTTCTCGCGCGGGGCCCAGTCGATGGTCTGCACCAGGAATGCGCCGAAGCCGCCGCTCTGCTCGCCCAGCCTCTCGATGGCTTCGATGCAGTCGTCGGGCGTCCCGATGATCCAGCTTCCGGTGTCGGCCATGTGCTCGATCACCTTGTCCAACGGGCCATCGAACACCGGCTTGCGGCCGTTGGTTCCCTCGCTGTATTCCCGCAAGTAGCGACCGGCGCCCATGCGAGCATCGTTCAGGGCTTCCTCGCGGGATTCGGCCAGGTGGCAGGGCAGGACCAGACGCCAGTCGTCGCGGTTCATGGTGTTGCCGTGTTCGGCCGCTGACTCCTCAGCGATGCTCCACAGGCCCTGCAGGTCGGATGGTCCGGCGGACGGGTCCCGCGGCACGGTGATGGTCAGGACCGAGCACCCGTGCTTGCCGGCCAGGGTCACGCCGGCCGGGGACTGCACCGACGCCACGGCGGTGTGCATGTAGGGCCGCTGGTAGGGGCGAAGCTGGAGCAGGCCGTCTTTCAACTCGAACCAGTCGCTGCTGTAGCTGATGGGCTCGGTCTCGGTGAAAAGCCGCAGAATGATGCCCAGGGACTCGTCCATGCGCTCGCGCTGCAGTTCATGGGGGATGCCCATCATATAGGCGTCGCCCGGCAGCGCGCCCGGACCCACGCCGAAGAGCACTCGCCCGTAGGTCATGTGGTCCAGTTGGACCATGCGGTTGGCGACCATCAGCGGGTGGTGGTAGGGCAGGCTGATTACACCCGTGCCCAGCTTGATGCGGTTGGTCCGCTGGGCGGCGGCGGCGATGAAGACCTCGGGCGACGAAATGATCTCCCAGCCGGCGCTGTGATGCTCGCCGACCCAGGCCTCATCGAACCCGAGCTTGTCCAGCCACTCTATGAGTTCGAGATCGCGCTCCATGGCCAGCGTGGGGTTCTCCCCCACGCGGTGAAAGGGCCCGAGGAAGATGCCGAATTTCATTCGTTCGGGAAACGCCATGTGGGAACCTCCTCCAATGGCGAATGCGAAAGCGCATTCCGTTACGGATTACAGCACAAGGGGCGACAGACTGCCCCGAATTTGGGCCATTCTGCGCCGGACGATATGTCCTGTCAATCGCGTCCACGCCTCGGCCTGCTCTCCCGCAACAACCCGGCCAGGGTCAGACGGGCTTGGGCCGGGGTTGCAAGCGTATAATCACGCGCACGCTGGCCGCCGAGATCGAAGCGACGTTCCGGCGTGTTGCAAACGATCCCTTCATGGGGCTGATGGGAACCACCAATGTCAGCCGTTGCCAAATTGTTTGTATCCCTTCCGCGTTTCACCTGGGGTTACCTGTTCGAGGGCGCCGCGCGCCCGCCGACCGTCGTTTGGGTGCCAGCCCTGGCTGTCGCAGCGTTGTTGCTGCTCGCCCCGGTCTACCTCGTGCTGCGCACCGTTGGCGCCGGCGAGGATGCCTTTGGCCTGATATTCCGGACTCGGACCCTCTGGGTGGTCGGCCGTACGGTGGCGCTCATGCTGGCCGTGATGCTGGGTTGCATCATCATCGCGGCTCCTTTGGCGTGGCTCACCGTGCGCACCGACCTGCCGTGGCGAGGATTCTGGCGCGTGGCGACCATGTTGCCGCTGGCGTTGCCGTCGTACATCGTGGGCTTCGCCATCGCCGTGGGCCTGGGACCGCGCGGGATACTGCAGAGTTGGCTGGAAGCGGGCTTCGGCGTGGAGCGCATCCCCAGCATCTACGGCTTTCCGGGCGCGGCTTTCACGCTGATAATCATCAGTTTCCCCTACGTGCTGCTGCCGGTGCGGGCCGCTCTTTGGAGCATGGACGTCTCCCTGGAGGAGTCGGCGCGGGTGCTGGGCCGTGACCGCTGGCAAACCTTCCGCAGCGTCACCCTCCCCATGCTCCGGCCGGCGATATTGGCCGGCGGGCTGCTCACGGCTCTCTACGCCCTTAGCGACTTCGGCGCGGTCGCCATCATGCGTTACGAGACCTTCACCTGGAGCATCTTCATCCAATACGGCGCGGCGCTGAACCGTACCTTGGCCGCCGCGTGGTCGCTCGCGCTCATCGTGCTGGCGCTGGCGGTGGTCTGGGGGGAAAACACCGCGCGCAATACCATGGGCGGCCGGTACTACCGCAGTCGCGGAGGCGCCTCCCGATTGCCCGAACCCATTCCCCTGGGGCGGTGGCGGTGGCCGGCCCTGGCATATTGCAGCGCGGTGCTGGCGGTGTCCATCGGCCTGCCCATAGTGGTGCTGGTTTACTGGACGGTGCGCGGCGTGGCGGCCGGTGAGCCGTTGCTGCTGTTGTGGCGGGCGGCGGCAAACTCCGTGGGAGTCTCGGCGATGGCAGCAGTGCTCACAGTGTTGTGCGCCGCGCCCATAGCGGTGCTGGCGGTGCGTTATCCCGGTCTGTTCAGCCGGTGGCTGGAGCGTTTGGGATTCATTGGTTTCGCCCTGCCCGGGATTGTCATCGCGCTGGGGTTGGTATATTTCGGGGCAAATTACGCTACGTGGCTCTATCAGTCGCTGGCGATACTGGCCGTGGCCTACGTGACGTTGTTCCTACCGGCGGCCGTGGGTTCGCTGAGAACCTCTCTGCTGCAAGTGCGACCCGAGTTTGAGGACGCTGCGCGCAGCCTGGGACGGCGTCCGCTGTCGGTGCTGTTGACCGTCACGCTGCCGCTGGTGCGACCCGGGATCCTGACGGGAGCGGCCCTGGTGTTCCTCCTGACCATGAAGGAACTGCCGGCGACGCTGATCCTCAGCCCCATCGGTTTCACGACCCTGGCGTCGTCCATTTGGGCGGCATCGCAGGAGGCGTTCTTCGCGCGGGCGGCGGCGCCGGCGTTGTTGCTGATAGCGGTCTCGTCGATCCCCCTGGCGTTGATCACGATGCGCGAGGAGCGTCGAGAGGACTGATGCCCGGCATCAGAACCAGTTGGCTTTGTCCACCACGTTGCGCAATTCTCGGCCATCATTGAAGCGTTTGCAATTGTCGATGAACAGTTCGGTGCGGCGGTCGTCCAGGTAGGGACCGTTGCCCGCCACGTGGGGAGTGATGAGCACTCCGGGCATGGACCAGAGAGGATGGCCGGCCGGTAGCGGCTCGATCTGAAAGACGTCCAGGCCGGCGCCGGCCAGTTCCCCGGCGCGCAACGCGTCCACGAGGTCGTCCAGGATCACGGTTGCCCCGCGGCCGATGTTGATGAAGAACCCGCTGTTTTTCATGGCGCGAAACTGCTCGCATCCGAACATGCCCTGCGTTTCCGGCGTTTCCGGCACGGTTACCACAACGAAGTCAGCTCGTGACAGGACGTCCAGGAGGTTGTCCGGCCGGTGCAACTCGGTAATGCCTGCGGTGGGAGCCGGTAGGCGGGGATCGACTCCCAGCACCGTCATGCCGAACTCCGAGCACAGCCGGGCGGTCTCGCCGCCGATGCCGCCGACTCCCACGACCGCCACCGTGGCTTCGGGCAGGTAGGTGGTCGGGTATCCCTGCTGCCAGACTCCTGCGACCTGCTGGGGGATGTACACCTGCAACCCACGGGCAAAGGCCAGGAGCAGGGACATGATGTGGGCGCTGATGTGGTCGTTGTAGATCTCCCGCGTGTTGGTGACCACGATGTCGCTGGCGATCAGCGAGGGGTGGTAGTAGCCCGCGCGGGGTCCGGCCTGGGGGCACGCGATCCACTTGAGATTTTCCGCCCGCTCCAGCAATTCGGGCACGATGTCGCCGAAGGCGGCGTCGGCGTCGCCGATGACCTCCATGGCCTCGCCCACCGTCGGGCACAGGTGGACGTCGATGTCCGGAATTTCTTCCTGGAGCCTCTGCTGCCAGTGCTCCTGGTAGTTGGGCGGGCAGATAACGAGCTTGAATGACATCGCAGCGCTCCTTCGCGTCAGGTACGGATGCGACATTCTAGGCAAATCTTGGAGCGATGCAACGTTGGCTGGAACCTGTCCGCGCGCCACCGCGCCCGAGAGTTACCGTCTCCCGGAGGTTTGTAGTACAGTACCCCAACAGAGAATCCCTCACCTGCCGCTTCGATGTGTTCGAGCGGTTGGGCGTTTAATCGGGCGGCAGTTTCATGCGGGGCACCACGCTCTGCAGGCGGTCAGTCCGCACTTGAAAAAGGAATACGACATGAGCACAAATCGAAAACCGGTCGCCGTGGTTATCGGCGCGACATCGAAGTGGCAGTCTGACGGCCGCAACACGCAATTGATCCACGGCGGGGAAATCGACGACAGCGATCTGCCCGTCGGCGTCCGCTGGGGCGTGGGCGGAGCCGTCGCCCAGAAGTTCGCCCAGGAAGGTTTCCTCACGGTGCTGACCACGCGCAACGCCGCCAACGCGGCGCCGTTGCAGGCGGCCATCAACGAGCAAGGCGGCGACAGCACAATCGTGGAACTCGACCTGTCTATTCCCGAATCCATCTCGGACGCGTTCGCGCAAATCCGGGAGGAGGCTGGCGACCCGGATGTCCTGGTTTACAACGCCGGGTACATTGACGGGCGCGACCTTCCGCCCGAAATGGAACTGCTGGAAAACACGCCGCTCGAAGTTTTCGAGACCGCGCAGCACATCTCCAGCAGCGGGCCGTTCCTGGTCGCCAAAGAGGTTTTGCCCGCCATGCGTGAGCGCGGGGAGGGCACAATCCTGATCTCCAACAACCCGTCCTCGCTGCGGGGAAGGAAGCGCTATACCGGCCAGTCCCTGTACTACCCTCGGGTCATGATGCGCACGTTGGCGCAGGTCTTGACCGAGGAATACTCCGAGTTCGGCGTGCATGTGGCCAACGTCATCATCGACGGGACCATCGATTCGCCGGGCACGCGGGCCACTCCGCGCGCTCAGCAGAACCCGGATCTGTTGATCAATCCCGTCAAGATCGCGGAGGCCTTCTACTACCTGTATACCCAGGACAAGTCCTGCTGGACTCACGAACTCCAGCTGACTCCATTTCCCGTCAAACCGGCTTTCTAGAGCCGTTTGAGCGAGGACATCAAAAGCCCCGGACCAACTGCAAGGAGCAATCGGATGGATGTCGGAATGATGATGATCTTCTCCAGCTACGGCTGGGATGAAGGCTCAGACGGCCAGATGTGGAAGGAAGAGTTGCGCCTGGCCGAGATCGCAGCGGACGAGGGATTCGAGTGCCTCTGGTCGGCGGAGCACCATTTCAACGATTACTCCTTCGTGCCGGACAACATCCAGCTGATGACCCACATCGCGGCCAAGCACCCCGACATCGATGTGGGGACTGCGGCGGTTATCCTCCCCTGGCACAACCCGCTGCGCGTCGCTGAAAACGCTGCCGTCCTCGACCTGCTGAGCGGCGGCCGGCTCCGGCTGGGATTCGGGCGCGGGTTGGCGCGCCGGGAGTTTGCGACCTTCGGGGTTAACATGGACGAGTCCCGGGAGCGCTTCGACGAGGCCGCGCCCATGATCGTCGATGCCCTGAAGACCGGTTTCATTGAGGGCGACGGGAAGTTCTACCCGCAGCCCCGAACGGAAATCCGTCCCCGCCCGCAGCACTCGTTCGACGGGCGCATCTATGCCGTGGCCGCCAGCGACGAATCGGTGCTGTCCGCCGCCAAGCTGGGCGCGCACATCATCATGTTCGCCGACCGCCCGTGGGAAATGCGGATGCCGGGCATCGAGCGAGGGCGGGCGCTACACCGCGAGTTCCACGGGACGGAGCCGCCCGCGCTGATGCTCTCCGAGTTCGTCATCTGCGGCACCGATCTGGATCAGTGTGAAGAGGAAGCCCGCCAGTACCAGGGCAAATTCGTGGAAAGCAATTTCTACCACTACGAGTTCCTGGGCGACCACTTCGCGTCGGTAAAGGGTTACGACGCCTACCAGCAGAAGGCCGAAATCGCCCGTTCCGCCGGTCTGGAAGGCGCCGTCGAGGGCTTCATGAAGGCCGCCAGTTGGGGCACTCCCGACAAGATCCTACGCGGACTGGAAGACCGGCGCGCCTTGCTTGGAGATTTCGAGCTGAACGTGGCCTTCCGTTTCGGCGGTACGCCCATGGACGTCGCCGAGCGCGGCCTCAAACTGTTCGCCAAGGAAGTGCTGCCCGTTTTGAAATCCTGGTAGCGGACCGATCCAGCAGAATCAGGCAGCGTTTTTTCGCCCCGGCGGGTAACCCGCCGAGGCCTATTATTGCGTGGACCAGGGTCGGGAGCGGGCCATTTCCCGAACACCGGAGGCCGTTGTGATCGGAGCGAGGCACCGTTCTCCCATGCACGCATAGAGCGCGGCGTCCCGGCGCGCCGGAAACCCCAGTTCGCATATGCGCTCAGCATCGCGCTCGATGTCCAGCGGCAGCACCACCTTGTGCGGCGCATGAATCCGCAGGGCTGCCTGGTGAAGCGGCGAGTAGGACGGATCTGACGCGTCTCCCACCAGCACCATGCTGACCGGGCCATGGGTCAGCAGGCTTTTGGCCCGTCCCCATGCCGCGCCGGCCGGCAGGAACAGGGCTTCCTCGTCCTCCTCCATGCGACGCGAGGCGTGGTTGCCCAGGTAGCTCTTCCCGGGTACCACCGGCTCGAAGATCTTCAGCGTGGCCGCGGAACGGTCGCCGTATGTTTCGTCGCCGGTCAGCCGCGCCAGGGCCAGCAGGGCCTCGGCCCAGCAGCTGTTGTCCAACACCGGCTGTTCGCGCTGTAGGAATCCGGCCTCAAAGGATTGGGGCGGCGGCGTGTCGTAGCAGCCGCCATCTGGCGCGCCGAAAATCCGTTGCGTGGTGTCCGCGACTTCCAGTGCCCTGCTGAGATACTCCGTCCTGCCCGTGGACTGGTACCGGGCCAGCCAGGCCCTGAGGAAATACACCTGGTCGATGAGTGTGGAAGCGGCGCCGTTGGTCTCACCCACGCGGCGGCTCAGCCCGCCTGTGGAGGTCCAACTCCGTTGCCACAATTCGTCCAGGATGTCCACTCCCAACCGGCGGTCGGAAGCGCGGTTCAACACGTCGCCAGCCTGGATCAGGGCCTGGGCGGCCAAAGCATTCCATCCGGCGTAGAAGGTATGGTCTACCGGGGGCGGGACGCCCGCGTCCCGGTCTTTCCAGGAGCCTTGGTAGAAGGGTTCGTCGGCGTCCTGGCTCGCGAAGAACAGGCCGTCACCAGCGCTGAACAGTGTGGTGACGAGGTAGCGGAGGATGCCGTCGACAGCGGTTCTGTAGATTGCCTTGCGGGTGACCTGGAACGCTTCCAGATAGGCCATCGCCAGGTTTGCGTTGGTGACCAGCATCTTCTCGTAATGCGGTATCTTCCAGTCCCGGCTGACCGAATATCTGAAGAAACCCTGATCCTTGCGGTCGTAGATGCCGTGCCACATGCCCTGGAGGGTGCTCTCGACCATGGCCAACAGGGTGCGGTCGCCGGTGAGTTCGTAGCGGGCCAGAAGGAACCGGACCGCTTCCCACGGAGGCTGTTTGGGTTCCAGACCGAAGCCGCCGAACTCGTCGTCATAAAGACCCCGCAGCCGATCGTGAACCAACTCTACGGAAGCAGCCCTCCCATCGTCAGTCGGCGACCCGGCTGTGGCGGGAGGTCTGGATGCTTCGTCGACGAACTCTCCGCTGGATATCTGTTCCAGCACGGCGGCCATCTCGTCCGCCGGGGTGTAGGGGCGGCCGGCCAGCAGCTCGCCATCCGGTGTCAAAAAGGCCACCGAGGGATAGGTGCCCTGGTTGTAACGCAACGAGATGTCCGGCCGCTGGTCTACGTCGACCCGTACCGGGATGAACCCGGAGTTGACCAACTCGATCACCCGCGGATCAGAATAGGAGGTCTCGTCCATCACGTGGCACCAGTGGCACCAGGTGGCTCCAAGGGTGAGCAGAACCGGTTTATTCTCGGATCGGGAAGCCACGAAGGCGTCCTCGCTCCAGTCGCGCCAGGCGATGCCGTCGGCGCCGTGAGATTGGCCCATCCGTTTACCTCCCGGCCAGCAGCCCGGATGCGGTCTCCGAGATTCGAACGTTACTGTTTCAGGTGCCGGCCGTAGAACAGGAGCACCCGGTGCCACATGTCCTGGGCCGGCGCGGCACGATAGCTGGGCCGGTAGTCGGCGAAAAACGCGTGGCCGGCGTTGTTGTACATCACCCACTCGTAGACCTTGCCGTGGTCGTCCAGCAAGGCTTTCATTTGCTCGGCCTGTTCCGCCGTGGGGTTCTCGTCTTCCACGCCGAATAGCGCCAGCAGGGGGCAGGCCAGGTTGGGCACCATGTCCATGGGCTGCACCGGCCGCAGGTCGGTGGGTTCGTGGACGATGTGACCGCCGGCCGAATCCACCGCCGCATCGATGTTGCTGCTGGTGCAGGCCATCATCAGGGTGTAGCGGCCGCCGGAGCAGAAGCCGATGATGCCCACCTTGCCGTTGGAATCCGACTGCGACTTGAGGAACAGGGCCGCCCCTTCCAGGTCGTCCATGGCGCGGGCGTCCGGAGACGCGAACAGCGTGGCCAGCACGTTTTCCGGCTCCGGCGTGCCCTCCCGGGTGTATAGGTCCGGGGCTATGGCCAAGTAGCCCTGGCCGGCGAAACGCACCGCGATGTCCTTGTGGTGGTCCATCAAGCCCATGCCTTCCATGGTGACGATGACGCCCGGGTAGGAGCCGGCGCCGGCCGGTCGGCTATAGAAAGCGTCGATTGTCGTGCCGTCTCGGCTGGTGTACTGGATCGTGCCAGTTTCAAGTTCCTGTCCAACGAGTACCATCATCAACCTCCGCGGGTGGGTCTGATTGGGAGCGCAGGCGGCGAGACGCGGTTGTCCGCCGGGGCGTGCGGTTATCTTCGGCGGTGGGGAGTGGACGCCTAGCCAGCATCGTCGAGCAGCGTCAGCTTTTCCTGGAACAGTTGGATGGCTTTCTCTTCGGGCACGCCCATGAAGAACCGCATGTTCTGCACGTATTCCAGCACCTCGCGGGGCAGCATCAGCAGGTCGTTGCGCGGACCCGTGGACTTGTAGAGGTTGTTCATCCAGTCTTCCTGTCCCACGAACAACGCGTCCTGCACGACAACAAAGTCCTGCCTTTCCATGTCGCTGCGGGCCAGCCATTTGCTGAACACGAAGGGCAGCCCGGTCCATTCGGCCCATTCCTCGCCCAGGTCGTACCGTTCCGAGTACCCTCGGACTGCCCGGCGACCACGCAAGCCCAGGTTGCCGGTGAGGAAGACCGCGTCGTGCTCGTCGTCTCGGCCCACGAATGTCGTACCGTTGACGCCATGTTTCTGGGTCAGCAGCACGCGCAGCAGTTTCAGCCCCGTGGGGTCGGGAGCGTCCACCGCGATGGGGCGACCGCTCAGTTCATCAACGGGTGACCTGGAAAGCAGCACGCAGGACGGAGCCCGCGTTACCGACGCCACGCAGAAGCCGGAAATCGCTGACGCCTGGCTGGACAGCCGCTCGATGTCCAGCAGGGACACCGGCCCGGCATCCACTTCGCCGCGTTCCATGGCGCCCACAACCTCGTTGGGTTCCATGTCGACCAGGATGATTCCCCGGCGCTCCATGTCGAAGTAAAAGGCCTCGCACTCCAGGTTCGGTATGTGGGCTACGGTGATGGGCATGGCTCTGGCTGCCTCCCGGGGTCAAATAGCTTGGGCTAAACCCTATTATCATGTGACGGGGCCTCCGTCCACAACCGGACCGCCGGTGACCCGGTGGTGGTCCGGCCGGAGCGGAGGCCCCAGCGCTTTCCGGTGCGCTCAGGCTTTACAGACGCGGTCCCATGAACATGAGGCCCTGCTTCTGGAACACCTGGATGCGGTTGCGCGGACCCTCGCAGACGAATACCCGGTTTTCGGAGTCCACTGCGACGCCGGTGGGCGCCCAGAAGTCCCGCTCGCGCTCGAGGCCGGGAGCCCGGTCGCGCTCGCCCCACATCTCGGGGTTGGCGTCCAGCTTGTCCTTGCCCCACTTGGAGACGGTGGCCTCGCCGGTCTTCGAACCGCAGAAGTTGCCGTCCGGGTCGAAGTACTGCAGCCGGTCGTTCAGCCAGTCGGCAACATAGATGATGCCGTCCTTGTCAACGGCCACGTCGGCGGGTCGGTTGAACTCGCCGTCGCCGGATCCCGAGGAGCCGATCTTCATCAGGAAGTCGCCCGAGGGGCTGAACTTCTGGATGCGGTCGTTGCGCCAGTCGGCGATGTAGATGTTGCCCTGGCTGTCGATGTCGATGCCCCAAGGCTGGTCGAGTTCGCCGTCGCCGGAGCCCTGACTCCCGAACTTCATCAGGAACTGGCCGTCGGGCGTGAACTTCTGGACGCGGTGGTTGTTGCCGTCTACGACCCAGACGTTGTCGTCGGCGTCGATGGCCAACCCGGAGGGCCGGTCAAGCTGACCGTCGCCGCTGCCGATGCTCTCCTGCCACTTTCCGATGTACTCGCCATCGCGGGTGAACTTGGAGATGCGGTGAAGCCACTCGTCGGAGACGTAGACCGTGCCGTCGCTGGCGATGGCCACGTTGACCGGCCAGACCAGGGAGCCGTCCTCGAAGTTGTACTCGTGGGGCCCTTGCTGAGGCACGCCGCGCGCGAAGGCGTTGACGTACTCCTCATCGACGGTGCAGACCGTGACGCGGGTGCCCTCGGGCCGGTACTCGGAAGACCGGCAGAGCACGTACATCAGGTCGTCCTCGCCTCGAGCCATGTGAATCGGATACGTGAAACCCGGGCCGAACTGCTCGCCACGACCGATGGTGTGGCTGTATTGCAGCTGGACCTGGGAAAACCTTTGAGCTGTAACCATAATCGCCTCCCTGTGCCGGCTAAACGATGTCCATCTGTTCGAAGGAGCCGTTCACGATGGGCTGTGCATCCAGGCCCATCCACTTCTCCAGCAGCGTGGAGTACAGGCCGCGGAAGTCGTTGTTGAAGTGGAGGTCGCCCTCAAGGAGCTTGTTCTCCTCCAGCGAGGGGTACTCGCCGTAGAGACCGCCCTTGACCTGCTCGCCCACCACGAACGCCACGCCACCGGAACCGTGGTCGGTGCCGGAGCCATTGTCGTGGACACGGCGGCCGAACTCGGTGAAGACCAGTAGGACTACGTTGTCGCCAGCGTTGTGCTCCTTGAGGTCGTCGTAGAAGTCGGCGACCGCGTGGGACGTCTCCGTCCACAGGCGGGTGTGGTTGGCCAGCTCGCCAGCGTGGGTATCGAAGCTGTTGTACGGAGCGGTGGTGTAGAGCACGCGGGTGCCGAAGCCGGCCAGGTGCGTCTGCGCGATGTTGCGCATGTACTGGGCGACGGTGTCGTTGCCGTACTCGACGGACGACGAGTACATCTCCGGAGCGGTGCTCAGGATGTCGGCGCCTTCCAGGGCGTCCAGGCCGGTCTGGGCGAAGTAGTCCAGTACCGGGCCCTGCCCCAGCATGGGCGAATAGACCCGTGAGAACACGTCCAGGGCCTTGGTCCGCTGCTCTTCGAGCTCAATGCCGGTGAGCACGCCGTAGGTCTCCAGGTTGCCCACGGAGGCTACCGGTACGCCCGGGGCTACCAGCGAGCGCGGCAGGCCGCGGCCGAAGTTCACGCCGGTCAGCACGTTTGTCTTGTCGGGGTCCAGGTCGCGCACGGCGCGGCCCAGCCAGCCCTCGTCTCCGACCTTGTCCGGCTCACAGGTGTGCCAGATGTCCATGGAGCGGAAGTGGGAACGGCTGGGGTTGGGATATCCCACGCCCTGGATGATGGCGACCTTGCCCTCGTCGTACAGCCGCTTCATCGGCGCCATGGCCGGGTTGAAGCCGATGCGGTCGGTGATGGGCAGAACCTGGTCGACAGGTATCCGCACGTTGGGCCGGTTGTCCAGGTACAGCGGGTCGCCGTAAGGGACGATGGTGTTCAGGCCGTCGTTACCCCCCGACAACTGGAGGACCACCAGCACCGGATCTTTCTTGGTGGATGTCATATCATTCCCCCTTTTTCGTTACTCGAACAGGTACTCGGTGGTCGCCACAATGGACTGCAGCATCTGACCGACGCGCTGTCCGAACTCGTCGGTGCCGGTGCGCAGTTCGCCTTCGCCGTCTGCCAAAGCGATCAGCTCATTGCGGGTGACGTCGGCCAACTCGTAGTGGCCAAGCAGCTGCAGGCAGCCGTCCACGAGCTGCTCGGACGAAATGGTGTCGCCCTGGGAACCCAGACGGTTGATGATGGCCTGCACGCCCCGGTGGGAGGTGTCGCCCACGGCGTCGGCGGTGAAGTTGATCCGCTCGACCAGGGTGCCGCTGTCGATCCACTCACGGCCGGTGTGCCAACCTTCCACGGTGGGCGGGTTGAGCAGGTCCTGGCCCATGTACCGGATGGTCAGGGTCATGGCGTTCAGGCCGGGCCTGGGCATGTCGAAATCGCCGACCAGGCGCATGGTGCTGACCACGGTCTCGGTGGGGCTCTTCACCTTCTCGAACCGGGCGTTCTTGAAGAAGTCGGAGTTGAACAGCACGCGCAGCATCGACCGGATGTCGTAGCCGGAGCGGAAGTACTCGTCCTCGAGCATCTTGATCGCTTCTGGATCCCGCGGCGGGGTGTTCTGCCAGGCGGGAACCTGCGGCTCGTCAGCGACGAAGAAGTTGTACATGTGCCGGGCGACGAACCGGGCAGCAGCGGGCTGGCGGGCGACAATCTTGACGATGTCCTCGCCGTTGAAGTTGCCGGTCTCACCCAGGAATGTCTTTTCCGTGTAGTCGTGGTCGGACGGGTCGTAGATGAACGCGGCCTCGTACTTGCCGTACGGATAGCGCGGTATGGAGTTCGTCACGGTCCAGCCGGTGAAGGCGCGCGCCGCTTCCTTGACGTCGTCCTCGGAGTAGTTGGCGTCACCGTCCATACCGACGCCCAGGGAGAACAGTTCCAGCAGCTCGCGGCCCCAGTTCTCGTTGATGGCGTCCTTGTGGCTCATGCAGTTGTCCAGGTAGAACACCATCGCCGGGTCCATGGACAGGCCCATGAGCAGTTCCTCGAAGTTGCCGAACCCCAGGGTGCGGAACATGTCGAGTTCGATATTCTGCTGCTTGGGATACTCGCACTTGGCGTGGCCCGTGCAGAAGATGTGGTGCCAGAACAGGGCGATCTTCTCTTCAAGCGGCCGCTTGGTGTTGATCATCCGGTAGGTCCACTCTTCCTGCTGGCCCTCGAGGCCCGCCTTCGAGACCCACTGCGGCTGATAACGCATCAGGATGTCGTCCTGGATAGCCGGCTGGCTCTCCGGGTTGAGCAGCTCCTCGACCGTGGCCTCGTAGCCCTTCTCGGCGCGTGCCTCCAGCTCCTCATACGTTGCACCAAACCCGGCGCGGCGCATGAGGTGCGCCATCAAAGCGATGTCTTTTTCTGCCATCCTGTTACCTCCTGACTGCGCGTGGCTAACACGATTAACTGCCATCTTCCCGCTGGTGAGTTATCCCTTCGAGGCGGGCTTCCGTGCGTGCGGAAACTGCCGTTTCTTTGGGCATTCGACGGCGGTTGGCAGCAATTCGTTAATTTGTGTGCCATGCTAGCCCGAATGGCTCAATTCGTCAATGTTTTCTATTGTGAAATCACATATGTAAAACTCACGCCCTGCGTTCCATCAATAGCGATTTGGCAAAGCGACGTCGGGCGGTAGATGTCGGCCCGGACATGCGATTTCCGGCACAGGGCGTCGCGAGTAGATGGTTTGGGAGAACACGTACCCGATTATCCAATCAGCGGCGCTATCCGGCGCATCGTCAGCCAGGATGGATTACAATCGCCGCGTGGTCAAAGTATTGCGCATCCTGTTGCCCGAGTGGCGCGTCGGACAGCGGACGAAGGCCGTAGCGATGGTGACGCGGACCGTCGAGGCCGTGCGGTGCTAGACGGTCAGGCCACCCGGGGTCGCGCCGCGTCCTATGCGGTGCGGATACTGAGTCCCTGGCGTTCGCACAACTTTCGGTGGTATTGGACGGGTTCCGCCACTCAGGCGCTCTCCCAGGGAGCGCAAATGCTCGTATTGAGCTGGCTGGTGCTGGAAGTCAGCGGATCGAGCACCAAGGTGGGATTGACGCTGTTCCTCTACGGGTTGCCCAACGTCGGCCTGCTCATGGTCGGCGGGGTGATCGCGGACCGCGTTGACCGCAAGCGGCTGCTGATAACCATCCAGGTGGCGGTGGGAGTGTCGATTTCGGCGCTGGCGGCATTGTCGCTGACCGGCGCGATTGCCGTCTGGCACGTCTACGTGACCGCCGCGTTGTTGGGCTCTTTGCAGGCGTTGAACCAGCCAGCGCGGGTCGCGATGGTCGCCGACCTGGTGGACCAAAGGACCCTGCTGGATGCCGTGGCGCATTTCAACGCCGCCGTGCATATCGGGAGGATCGTAGGGCCGCCGCTGGTGGGGGCGGTCATCGACCACTGGAGCATCAGCGCCGCGCTGCTGGCAAACGTGGCATGCTACGTGATCAGCGTGGCGTGCGTTTCAAGGATCCGATCCGAACCGCGGGAATCCAGGCCCGCAACCCAACCGATACTGCGCAATTTCACGGATGGAGTGGTCCAGATCTGGCGCGCGCCGGTGCTGCTCACCGTTCTCGTGCTGGCGTGCGCGTGGGGTGGGTTCGGCATGAGCCACCTGGCGGTAATTCCGGCTTTCGCCAAGGAGCACCTAGGGACGGAGGCTTCGGGAGCCGGCCTGTTGCTGCTGGCTTCCGGGCTCGGTTCGCTGGCGGGAAACCTCCTCATCACGTTTATGCACCGGGCGTGGCTGTACCGCTGGCTGCTGGTCTGCCTGGTGTCGTTCTGCGCGTGCCTGACGCTGTTCGCGTGGTCGAACTGGTTCTGGGTGTCGTGGTCGCTGTTCCTGTTGGTGGGGGTTTTGAGCCTGGGAACCGTCTGGCCCCTGGCCACCACCATCCTGCAGCTTTCCGCACCGGGAGAGATTCGCGGCCGGGTCATGGGCGTGCTTCACTTTACGCCGGGGTTCCACAATCTGGGTGCGCTGCCGCTGGCTGCCGCCGCCGGTTGGGTGGGCTGGTCCACGGCCATCGGCGTGGCCGCCGGGTTGTGCCTGCTGGTCACGTTGTGGTTCGGCCTCGGGCGGGCGACGGGGCGCCAACTGGCCTCCACCCCAGCCGTCTAGGCGGTCGACCGCAGCGCTGACGCTAAGGATTGGGCGACTGGCGACCCGATGGGTCAGTACGTTGGCTAGTCGTTGCCTCCACCGGCCCCGGCCGCAGCCGCCACCGGGCGAGCCGTACCCCGGAAGTAGATGTCTCGCCAGAAACCGCTGGCGATCACGGTGCCGAGCACCACCAGCGTGAATGCCGCTCCCGCCACCGCCATCACGTTGCCCGCGTTCCAGAAGTCGGCCAGCCTGCCGTACAGCAGGTTGGCGAAGGCCATGCTCCCGCCAATGTGCATCGAATATGCCGACGACACCCGCCCCCGGATCTCGTCCGGCACCACCGACTGGATGATGGTGTGGGTGATGGTCATAAACCCGGAGGTGCCCAGTCCCATCATGACGGCGGCAATGACGGAAATACCGGTCTGCGAAGACAATCCCATTCCAATCGGCGTCAGGCTGCTGGTGAAGCCCAGCAGCAGGAACACCCTCCCTCGGGTCATGTGGTTCACGATGCCGCCGACGAACAGCGAGGAGAACAGTGCGCCGACGCCGAGGGCGGCCATCAGGGCGTAAACGTCGTTCTGGTTGAACGTGATGCCGTCGGCCGAGAGTTTTTCCAGCGCCAGGGGCGGCAGCATGGACTCGAAAGACATCACCAACACGCAGTGCGCCAACGCAATCATGAGGATGCCGAAGACCAGCGGCGTGCTGTAGATATACGCGAAGCCGGCGGCCGCATTGGCCCAGAAACCCCGGCGGCGGTCAATAACTCCCGACGACGCCAGCCGGATGTTCAATGCGGACGCCAGGGCGACGATGTAGAAAACGGCGCAGGCCCAGAACACAATGGCAGACGTGCCGAGGGTGAGCACCAGGTTCTGCAGGGAGAATGAGGGGCCTCCGGATCCGAAAATCGCGCTACTTCCCACCATGACGGAAATCGCCAGCAGTATGGCGGGGCCCACCGCCCGGGACCCCTGCTGCATGGCCTGGTTCAGCGCCACCGCGTTGGGCAGACGGTCCCGGTCCACCAGGTTGGGCGTGAGCGACTGGGAAGCGGTCATCTGCGTGGAGCGCAGCGTCCCGTTGACCACCGCCAGGATGACCACGTACCACGGATTGCTGACCCCGGTCATCACCAGCAGGGCCATCACGGATGCCTGGACGATCTGGAGGATGTACACCCGTTGCAGCAGCGTTTTGCGGGTCATCTTGTCGGCCAGGTAGCCGATGAACGGGGTGGCGAAGAAGCGCGGCGACATGGCCGCGAAGGTGATCAAGCCAACCCACAGTCCCTGGGTGCCCTGCAGTTCGGGGATGCTGTAGACCCACGCGCCCCGGGCCACGATCAGGGCCCAGGCGCCGCTGCTGCTGCACAGTGTGGAAAGGGCCAGGAAGCGAAAGTCTCGAAACACCAGCGCCGCAAGGAACCGATGCGCCCGCTGGGCGAAGAAGTTGGGTTGCGGTACCGGGGCTGTTGACATGTAGTGTCTCCGGCCGTGCGCAACAACGGGCCGGCACGGCGTCGAAACCTGATGCTCACCTTGCGATTATCCGCGCATTGTACTCCAATTATTCAAAGCATCGATACCTTAAGCCACACGATATAGCGCGTGGGCTTTAAATAGTGCGCAAGGTTGGCTCCAAACGCGCAGGGGGCAAGGCCATGGCCTCGCCCCCTCGACAGTCGCGAGAGAGACCGCGACGGGTCGGCTGAGTGTGGCGAATGCGTTAGTTGGGCACCCACACGACGGCGCCCACCTCGGTGAACTCCCGGTTGACCTTGACCCAGGAGTCCCCGGCGTCGTCGCTGGAGTACAGCTCACCCATGAGGCTGGACGCCACCACAAAATCGGGATCCGCCGGATGTGTGGCGAACTGCCAGATGTTGGAATTGGGGTCCACCGGCAGCGGGCGCCGTTCCCAGGTCTGGCCGGCGTCCGTCGACCGCTGGATGGCGCCGGCCCCGCCGATTGCCGTGTCGCCGACGCCGGCGAAGATCACGCTGGGGTCGTCGGGCTTGACGGCGATGCCCCGGCTGTAGGGCAGAACGAACTGGTCGGTGGTCACCACCGACTGCCAGCTTTCTCCCATGTCGGTGGTGGCGTAGATTTCCCGGGGAGTGCTGGCCAGCACCCGGTTGGGCTCGCCCAGGCCGATCGCCATGCCGTGGATGTCGGGATGGACGCCGCCTTCCACATGGGTCCAGGTGTCCCCACTGTCCAGGCTGCGGTACACGCCGTCCACCTCGACGCCGGCCCAGACGGTGCGGTGATCCTTGGGGTCCACCATCAGCATGGTCACCATGGGCGGCCCGATGTGGCACTCCTGTGCCATCTGCACGGACAACTTGGACCAGCTAGCGCCGTCGTCGCGCGAACGGAACAGCGCCGCCGGCTTGATGCCCACAAAGATGGTGTCGGTGTCTTCCGGGTCGATGGCGATGGACCAGATGGGCACGCCGTCCATGGGAGACCAGAGCTTTTCCCACGAAGCCCCGCTGTCTTCGCTCCGATAGATGCCGTTATCCGCGCCCGCCAGTATTCGGCCCGGGTTGTCCGGATACACCGCCATCGCCCGCACCTGGCTGCCCAGTGGGAACGGGTCGCGGATGCGGGTCCAGTTTTCTCCGCCGTCAGGGCTGTGCCAAACGCCGCCGCCGAAACCGGTGGCGCCCACGCAGATGCTGTAATTCTTGCTCATCTCGATAACCTCCTCACACCTGAAGTTTCATTGGTACGCTATCCCGGCAGCTCGGTGATGGAAATCCAGCCCGGCCCTTCGCCCAGCGGATGTGTGCCCACCCTGGACAGTTCTCCCGAATTCCCGTCGACGCCGAAGATGGCCATTTGCCCGGAGTCCTGGCCCGCTGAATAGACGAACTTGTCCAATAGGTCAAGGCACAGGGCGTTGGGTCGCGCCTCCGACGACACGACGCCGTTGGACGACAACGCGCCGGTAGCCGCGTCGACCGTGTAGCAGGCGATGCTGTCGTGGCCTCGGTTGGGCGCGTACAGGAACCTGCCCGAGGATGTGATCTGGATCTGGGAGCAGGTGTTGCGTTCGCTGAACCCCTCGGGTGGCAGGGTGGTTACGGTCTGGAACAGCGACAACGTGCCGGCCGACGTGTCCAGGTTGTATGCGCTCACGCTGCAACCCTGCTCGTTGGAGAAGTAGAGCACGTCCAGGGAGGGATGGAAGCAGAAGTGGCGAGGGCCCAGGAACTCCTCTGGATCGACGGTGGCCGGCGAGTTGGGCGTGATGTGGCCGGTGTTTTCGTCAAACCGGAACTGCCAGATCGAGTTGGGACCGTTGCCCGCGATGTGCGGCACGAAGGCGTAGGCGTTGGTCGGATCGGTCTGCATGGCATGGGCGCCGGTGGCAGTCTCCAGCGATACGACCGGATCGCCGCCCACCGAGCCGTCGTCGCCAATGGGATGCACCGCGACGCGCGCCCCCTGATAATAGGACGACAGGACGAACCGGCCCCGCCGGTCGGTTGCCACGTAGACCGGCCAGGCGTCCAAAGGCACCGACCCGTTCTGCGTCAGGCCTCCGCTGGACTGGTCGATCTCAAAACTCACCAGCTGGGTGATCTCCCGGCAGCCGACGTAGAGGAACCGGCGGTCGGGGCTGATGGCCATGGTGAACGGGCCGCCGTCAACGGCCACGTCAGTTTGCAGGGTCATACCGCCGGTATCGGGGTCGATGGTAAAGACCGAGATCTTGTTGTCTCCCTGGACGGCGACATACATGTAGTAAGCCATGGCTATTTCCTCCTGGATTACATATCGAGGTGACGGAATGCGGCGGAGTTACCCGGTGGCCGGACCGAAGCCGGAGTGCCGTGCCCACACCATCCCGTCAGGATCATGCGCGATTGCCACCGTATCCCCCTTGGAATCCCGCAGACCCATCGGGTGCTGCACCAGCTCGATCATGTTTCCGTCAGGATCGTTGATGTAGGTGGAATGGACGTCGGCATACGCTCGAACTGATGGCGGGGTGTACTCCACGCCCAACGCGTCCAGGTTGGCGATCATCTCGTCCCAGTCGTGGATTTCCACCGCGAAGTGTCCCGAAGGGTTGGGGTTGGGAGTGAATGTGCTGTGGATTTCGCCGTTGCCGATGCGCAGTTGCAGCTGGCGCTGGTTCAGCTCGGGACCGCGATCCAGGAACTCAGCGCCAAACACCTTCTCGTACCAGTCCCGGCTCCGGTCTTTGTCGCTGATCTGGATGTTGATGTGCTGAATCATCGTAACTCGAGACATGAACCACCTCCTTTCCGTGCATCAACCGCCGAATAGTGCAGGATTTCAACGTGACTCTCGCTGTGGCCGGAAGTATAGCATCAGGCCGTTGCACGCCGAGCCGCGAAACGAACCAGGGCCCGGATCGATGCCCGAGCCCCTCAACGGCTGACCGGATGTCCGAGGCAGCGCCGGCTCAGCCGAGATGCTGACGGATGAACGCCGTCATCCGCTCCAGAGTCTCCTGCGCGTCCGCAGTCGTCGGGTCCTCCAGTAGCCGGTCGCCCGCGCCTTCGAAAATCTTCACGTCGATGTTCCCGCCGGCATTGCGGTACTGGGCGATGAACTCGTCCAGGTCCGGCCGAGGGTGGGCTTCCTCGTAGGAGCGCGCCAGGCACAGCGTGGGCGGCAGTTCCATGCTCTCGCCAGCGGCCAGGGCCCGGGCCGGTGCGGCCTCGGCCATGGCATCCTCGGTCACCCAGTACTGGTCGTGATTGGGCCCTACCCGCTCGGCCATGCCGGGAGGCGGCGTGACGTCGTCGCGAAGACCCTTGGCGTACCGGTAGCGTCCCAGCGGGTCGATCACCGGAGAGACCATGATGACGCAGCCCAGCGTGCCGTCAGTCGCGGAGGCTCCATTCGAGAACGGGAGAGCGGCGTAGCGCGGATCGTTGGGGCGCATGCCCAGCAGCATGGCCTGGTGCGCACCGCTGGAGGTGCCCATCGCGCCGACCTTGCCCGGGACGCCGTTCCACGCCTCGGCTTTGCTCTTGCACCAGCGGATTCCGTAATGGATGTCAGCGAAGGAAGCGGGATAGGAGGCCACCGGCGGGACCCGGAAATCCAGCGCCGCGACGATCACGCCTCTCCTGGCCAGCGCCTCGTTGGCCAAATTGCCGATCAGACGGTCTCCCCGCACCCAGGCGCCGCCGTGCAGCTCGACCATGATGGGGAAGGGCCCGACGCCGCGAGGCCGGAACAGGCGCGCCAGGAGGGGAGTATCGCCGTGGCGCAGATATTCGACATCTTCGATGTCCACTTCGTATGTCGTCGCCTGTTTGCTGGTAACCATGTTGAACCTCGCTTTGGGTCGTCGCCAATTAGTCCGATGTTTCGTTCACTCCAGGTTGCGTAGCAGGCTGCCGAAACCTTCGATCGGCTTCGTCCAGCCAAGTTGACGGAGGGCCATCCAGATGGAAGCCTGGTTGACGGTGACGACGGTCTTGCCCGTCCTTTGCTCCAGCTCTTCCGCGGTGTCCAGGGCGCGCCAGGCAGTGCCCGGCAGGAAGATGGTGTCGGCGTCGTCTTTAGCCACCGTGAGCGCGAAATCGATGATGGCGTGGGGCGGGTCCATGTCGATTTCCCGAGGGTTCATGGAGTCCTGCATCCAGGGCTCGCCGTCGGCGCTCAGCACCTCAAACCCGGCCTCTTCCATCAGTGGCTTCAGTCGGTTGCGCAGGTGGTAGTTGCGGTACGGGCCGGCGATGCTCAGCTTGCGGCTGCCCATGTGTCGCATGGCAGCGATGCAGGATGTAACGGCGGTCACCGATTGGATACCGCTGGCTTCCTCCATGAGTTTCGCCATAGCCTGGTCATAGGCCATGTAGCCCTTATGCCAGGTGCCGGAGGTGCAGGCGTATACGAGAACGTCCGGACCGATGTTGGAAAGCGCGCTGGCTCCGCGGGCCACGTCCTCGTTCATCTTGCCGACGTCGAACCCGAAAAGTGCATAGTCGACCTCGTTGGCTTCGGCGCTGCTCATACTGAGACGATGACCCATTTCGCCTGAGACCTCGGGCTGGCTGCCCCAGGTGCCGTTCCACATGCGCTCGAAGTGCACCGTGATTTCCGGCGGCACCACCCGGTAGAAGTCGGGTTCGACCACCGGATTGGTGGCGGGAACCAGTGCCCCGATCCGTCGTGTGTTGGTCAGATTTGCCATGGTTCGCTGCTCCAGGCCAGTTTCAGGCGTATTATACAGCCCGGTTTACGTTACACTTAACCGGCCCTCACCGGAAGGTATAGACCATGACCACTCCCAACCCCATAACCGAACTTCTGGCGGCCATGGACAATGACCCACAGTTGGAGGAGGCGCTACGGCAGCGCGTCCTCACCAGGGAGATCCTGGAACTGCCCCAAAAACTGGCCGAGCTGGCCGATATGGTGGCCCGGATGGCCGAAACGTTGGACCGGAGGCTCGCTGCCGTGGAAGCCCAGCAAGTGGTGACGAACGAGCGGCTGGACGGCATGGACGAACGGTTCGACCGCATCGAAATCGATCAGAGGATCATGCGAGGTCAGCTCAACAACCTGAACGGGTCCGATTATGAGCGCAAGGTAGTCAGACGCATGTCCCGGCTGATCAGGCGACACCTGGGAGTCAGGAATGCGGCAGTGCTCGCGGCCATCAACCGGCCCAACGGCGACACCATCGCCAGCCTGTTGAACGACGGAACCGAACGGGGGGTCATTACCGAAGATGATGCCGACGAACTCGACCGGGCTGACGTCATTCTGCGAGGCAGTTCACCGGATGGGGAAGACGTCTATGTTGTGGGAGAAATCTCCATCACCATCGACGACAACGACGTTGACCGGGCCAGCGCCCGAGCCCGCGTCCTGCGAACGGCCAGCGACACGACCACCCACGCCGCCGTGTTCGGAACTGCCATCTCCGACGGCAACCGGGAACGGGCCCGTAGCAGTGACGTCACAGTTGTCATACTGAACGAATGAACCGGTACACCTCGTGATACGGGCGTATCAGAATACTAGTGATTGAGATGATCGAGGAGACAAGCCATGGCTGATGTACCAATCCGAGTTGGATTACTCGGCGCGGGCGGCAACGTGCGCAACCGCCACATTCCCGGCTTCCAGGGGGTGGACGATTGCGAACTCGTTGCCGTGGCCAACCGGACCGTGCAGTCCGGCCGGGTGGTGGCGGACCAGTTCAACATTCCCAAGGTCTACGGCCACTGGCGCGAAGTGCTGGAGGACGATGAGGTCAACGCCGTCTGCATTGGCACGTGGCCGTACATGCACCGCACCATGACGCTGGCCGCGCTGGAAGCCGGGAAGCACGTGCTCACCGAGGCACGCATGGCCAACGACGCGGCGGAGGCTCGGGACATGCTGGCCGCGTCCCGCGCTCATCCGCACCTGGTTTGCCAGCTCACGCCAACCTCCACCAGCTACACCATCGACAACGTCATCAAGCGGCTGATCGACGAAGGGCATCTGGGAGAGTTGTTATCGGTGGACTTCACGTCCCTGCAGAACAACTTCGCCGACTTCGACGGTCCCGTTCACTGGCGGCACGACCGGGCCCTCAGCGGCTACAACACCCTGAACATCGGGGCGTCCTACGAGTCCATGATGCGGTGGCTGGGACGAGGGACCCGCGTCATGGCGATGGGCAAGGTTCACGTGCCTTACCGGCGGGACGACAGCGGGTATCTCACGTCCGTGTCAATTCCTGATCACATCGACATCCTCTACGAGCTGGCCAACGGAGCCCAGGTTCACATGCAGATGAGCGCGACCTCCGGGTTGAACCGGGGCAGCCAGATCTGGATGTTCGGCACCGACGGGACCATCCACGTGGACTCCCAGCGCCGGGTTTGGGCCGGCAAGCGCGGCGACTCGGAGCTGTTCGAGGTGCCGAATCCCCCGGAGACGCAGGCCAGGTATCGGGTCGAGGAGCAGTTCACCAACGCGATCCGCGGCACCGAAACAGTTGACATGGTGGCCTTCGAGACCGGCGTGCACTACATGGAGTGGACCGAGGCCGTCGGCCGCAGCGTTATGACGGGACAGGCCGTGCATCTGCCCCTTTAGGTTGGAGCAAGTCAGCGATCGCCAGCGGAACAAACATGCAACGCAAGCTCAATCGTGAACTCAAGGCTTACTGTCCAGATCTAAATGCTGTCCGCGAAATCCTCCGGGCGTACGGCGCCGCGTTCGTAGAGGTCAAGGAGCAGGTTGACCACTATTACAGCCTGCCGGAGGGAGATGATTCGCAAGGAGCGCGCCGGCTCAAACTCCGTATCGAGAAAGGAACCGGCACGCTGATTTACTACCGCGAACGCCAGGAAGGCGGAGCGCGGACCAGCCAGGTTCGGATGTCATCGGCCGACGACCCGGGCGTGAAGGACGTGCTGGAAGCTGCGCTGGGCGTCAGGGCCATCGTGCGCAAGCAGCGCGAGCTTTGGCTCAAGGATAACGTCATCTTCAACCTGGACACCGTCGAAGGCGTCGGACACATCCTTGAGGTTGAGGTCCAAAATGAGGAAGGCTGCGACATCGACGCCCAGGTGGACGAGTATCGCAGCCTGCTCGGCCCCTATTTGGACGGTTACATCGAGGGGTCCAACGAAGACTTGGTTGCCGCGATTACTCCCCCGCCTTGATGAAGTCTGACACACGCTCGGCGATCATCATCGTGGTGACGTTGGTGTTGGCCCGGACCACGTCGGGCATGATCGAAGCGTCGGCGACCCTAAGATTGGATACGCCGCGCACCCGCAGCCGAGTGTCGACCACTGCCATCGGATCATCCGCCGGCCCCATCTTGCAGGTGCCGGAGATGTGATATGAGGTGCTGATGTTGCGGCGCAGCCACAGGTCCAGGGTTTCGTCGCTCTCCAGGTCTGCCGGCGTGGGAGCGGTTATCTCGTCGATGATGCCGTCGTAGGCGCGGTGTTGCAGGAACGACACGCAGAGGCGAACCGCTTCCCGCAACCGTTCCCGGTCCCAGTCCTCCTCTAGGTAGCGATAGTCCATGCTGGGAGGGGTGTGAGGGTCAGCGGATTCCAGCCTCAATTCGCCCTTTCCGGCCGCGAGGTACAGGCCGCAGTTGACCGTATGGGCCGGGTTGTCGTCCCGAACCACGGTGTTCAGTGACGCCGGCGAGAGAATCATGTCGTTGGGCGTATCCGAACCGGAGGCAGTGAACCGCAGTCGCAGGGCTCTCATGCCGTTGGGGTCTTGGGGAACATCTTCTTTGACCATGTAACGCACTGAAACGTTGGGGTGGTCGCGCATGTTCTGGCCCACTCCCGGCAGTTCCACCGCCACCGGGATGCCATGCGCTTCCAACTGGTCGGCCGGGCCGAGGCCCGACAGCATCAGCAGTTGTGGAGAGGCCACCGCGCCGGCGCAGAGGATGATTTCGCTGCCTTCGACGACGAAAGTATCGTCACCGCTCTCCACCTCGACACCTACGGCGCGTTTCCCCTCAGGCGTGTCTTCCAGCACCAACCGGTTGACCTGGACGTTGGGCCGGATGGTGAGGTTCAGCCGGTGGCGCACCGAGCTGATATACGAGAGGGCCATGCTCATGCGCACGCCGTCGATGTTGTTTTCGGCGCGAAGGCTGACGCCGGTGGCCTCCGGGTGGTTCACGTCGGGATGGAACGGATATCCCGCCGCCGTGGCCGCCTGGAAAAAGGCTTCCTGGGACGGAGGCCAGGTCTCTCGCTGGTGGTGCCGTACCGGCACGGGCCCGTCGGTGCCGTGGAAATCGTCGTGAAAGTCCGCGTCATTCTCCAGCTTGCGGAAGTAAGGCAGACATTCCAGGTAGCCCCAACCTTCGTTGCCCCAGGAGGCCCAGGTATCGTAGTCCTCGGGTGCTCCACGGATGAAGGTCTGGCCGTTGATGGCGCTGGAACCGCCCAGCACCTTGCCCCGGGGCACGGGCATCGGGTCCGCCTGCTCCGCCGTGGCCTTCCCCGTGAAGGACCAGTTGTAGGGTGAGCCGGCGGCCCGGGCCTCCAGGTTCACCGTGCCCCAGCCCAGTTTGAGCATGTCGGGCAACTGGGCGAAGTCCGGAAAGTCAGGACCGGCTTCCAGCAGCAGCACTGAACGCGACGGGTCCTCGGAAAGGCGTGTCGCTACGATGCACCCGGCGGTGCCGCCGCCGACAACGATGTGGTCGTATTGCATTGAAATGTCTCCAATATTGGCTGGTGCTGCTTCCGGCAATGGTGAGCTTACAGAGGTCGATCAGGCAGGTACTTGTCCTCCATCGCCCGGATGCGGTCCGCTCCCAGGATTCCCCCGTTGCTGGCGAGGCCCCATTTGCTCTGGGCCGCCTGCGCCAGGAAGTCGTCGATGGCGGCCGTGCCGCGGTCCTGGAAATCGCTGAGGAAATCCCATTGCGCCTGGAGTCCTGCCATGGTGGTGAGGGCGGGATACCACGCCGCGGCGGCTCCGGCTTCCTGTAACTCCTCCAGGGTAGGGTGGGTCTGACTGCCGTGGGTGAACAGCGGCAGCACCGGCCCGGGGATACGCCGGATGGCTTCCTGGTTGTCCTCCCAGGACGAGACGGCGGGGCATACCACGTCCACGTTGGTCTCAGCCTTGTAAGCCAGGCAGCGTTCCATCACATCCTCGAAGGTTGCACCTGGGACGCCGGCGTAGTCGCAGCGGGCGACGATAACGAAGTCGGGGTCGTACTCCATCTTGGCGTCCATGGCGGCGCGCAGCTTGCCGACCATCTCCTCAATGGAGACGCAACGGCGACGGGGGCCGGACTTGGGCGGGTAGGTCTGGTCCTCCAGGTGGGTGCCGGCTATCCCGGCGCGGATGTACTCCTTCACCGTCTCGTAGACCTGGATGGCGTCCCCGTAGCCGGTGTCCATGTCCACAAACGCCGGAATGTCGATGGTGTTCACGATTTTCCGGGCGTTGTCCACCATGTCGCGCATGCTGGTGCCACCCTCGGTCAGGCCCATGACCTGCGCCGAGGTGTTGCCGCCCGACATGTAGAAGGCTTCGAACCCCAGCGCCTCGGCCATCTTCGCGCCCATGGCGTTCATGCCGCCGGCCAGGACGAAAATCTCCGGACGCTCGAACAGCTCCTTGAGCCTGGTGGTCATGCGTTGTTTCTCTGGCATCACTCTTCCCCCTTGCGATGTTTCGTGTGTGGGCGGTTTACCAACCCAGGCTTTCCGGAATGAGGATCATGGAGATGCGGCCAACCATCGGCTCGTGCTCCATGACCAGGTATTTCCCAATGGGCGTGGGAGTTGCGCCTCGACCCTCCAGCCAGCGGTCGTGACGCTCCAGGGTGAACCCCCGGGTGCGGGCCTCGGCTTCGGCCAGGCTTGGACAGATCTTCTGGGTGCCGGCCACGAGGATGAGTCGCTTCGCGCCGTAGGCGTAGGCCCCGATCTGGCTGCCGGAACCGCTGGCGACGACGATCTCGCCGGTCTCGGCGATGGCCTGGACGCTGCCGACGAAATAGTCGGCAATGGTGGTCTTGCGCCGGAACTCGCGCTGGGCCGCCGGATCGGCATGGGCCATCATCTGGTCGTGCAGGTTTGCGTAACGATCGTTGCCGTGCATGTACTCCGTGTAGCCGATGGTGTCCAGCGTCTCGGAAGTGTTGACGTAGACCTCTGATCCCTCCGGAACCCATTCGAGGAGTTTGGCCATGGCGGCCTCGCGGCTTTCCACCAGCACGGCTTCGACGTTCCGTGTAGCCAGGGCCGCGATGGTCCGGCTGATCGAGTGGGCGGTGGCCGGGGAGTAGGTGGCGTTGGAGGACATGAGGTGCTCCTGTCGGTATCAGGCTTGTGTCCGCGATATCAGCCGCCGGGGCGCAGGTTGGGAATCACCTGGTCGACGAACAGTTCCATGGAGCCCATCACCTGGTCTGGGGTCAGGTCTCCCCACGCGAATATGGGGCAGAAGTAGTTGATGCCCGTCTCGTCGATGGCGCGCTGGACGCGTTCCCGCACGGTCGACGCGGTGCCGACAATAATCACGTCCTTGGCTTCCAGCGCGTCGAAATCGCGCATGGCGCCCAGTCGGTCGAGGCCATTCTTGGCCCACAGGTAGTCGATGTTGTGGAACCACGTGCCGTACGCCGCCCTGGCTTCCGCTCGGGCTTTTTCCTCAGTGTCCGCGATGTACATGTGACGCACCAGTCCCAGCTTGGGAACCGGTACGTGGCTGTTCAACCCGTCGGACATGCGCTCGGCGTTCCACACCTGCTTGTACAGGTCGTAATGCGCCTTGACGCCGGCATTGTCTGCGAAAACCGTGCAGGTGTTGAAGCCGTGCTGAGCCATCCACGGAACCGTTTCGATGTTGTTGCTGGCGTACCACAGCGGCGGGTAGGGCTTCTGGTGGGGCGCAATCCAAAGCTCGATGTCCTCGTAGTGATAGTGCTTGCCCTGGTAATTGAGCATGCCCGTGGTGAAACCGCCGGTGAACATGTCCATCTGCTCGTTGAACATTTCCCAGCTGATGCCAAGGTCGACGCCGAACTCTTCGGCCTCCACGGGGGAAACGCCCCGACCGACGCCGAGGTCCAGTCGCCCGTTGCTCAGGTTGTCCAGCATGCAGATTTCGTGGTAGAGGCGGATCGGGTTGTAGAAGGGCAGCAGGAACACGAGCGGACCCAGGCGCAGCCGGGTGGTGCGCTGTGCCGCCGCCGCCAGGAACACCGCCGGCGAGGGCGATACGCTCAACGGCGTGATGTGGTGCTCCGCCAGGTGGTAGCTGTAGAACCCGCTCCGGTCGGCGTACTCCAGCATCCGCAGCCGGTTTTCGAAGATGTCGCTGGCGCCGGACTGGTCCCATTCGATCCAGTCGAACAGCCCGAATTCCAGGGTGTCATTCAGCATGGTGGCCTGGGTCATGGCTCACCTCCCCTTTGGCGGTCAACTCCGCGAGGCGATCGGTAACGAGGCTCCGCCGTCGGTGTGCGGACGAATCTGCCGCCCGCGGTTAATCCGCCACCAGTGGCAGCGACGGATCGGCGGCGTACTCGGACATGGAGGCGTCGTACACGGCGATATTCTCGTAGCCCAGCATGGCGAGCACGAAGGCATCGTTGGATGCAGCTATGCCGCCACCGCAATAGGTGACAACGCGTTGCGACGGATCGGCGCCGGCGCCCTCGAAAAGCGCCGCCAGTTCCTCGGCCGGCCGGAACAGGCCGGTCTCGGGATCGGTCAACTCGCCCGACGGCACGTTGGTCGCGCCGGGAATGTGTCCGGCCCGCCCGTAGCCCGAGCCTCCGTCGGCGCCCGAGTGCTGGTCCCGCCCCAGGGCATTGATCAGGCAACTTCCGCCGCCGTCCTCCATGAATGCCTTCACCTCGGCCAGATCGGCAAAGCGCGCCGGGTCGGGCGTCGGCTTGAAAACGGCGGGAGCGTAGGTCGCCGGCTCGGTGGAGGTCGTCCGACCCTCTGCCGCCCAGCGGCGCAGGCCGCCGTCCAGCACCACCGCGCCGTGGCAGCCCATCGAGCGGAACATCCACCACAGCCTTGCGGCCCATTGCGAACCGAGGCGGTCGTACAGGACCAGCTTCGAGTTTTCCGATATGCCGTGACGCCCGGCGGCCTCGGCGAACGCCGCTGCGGAAGGCATCATGAAGCGATAGGGCTGGTCGTTGTCGGAGAAGTCGGCCTGCAGGTCGAGGAACCCAGCGCCGGGGATGTGCCCGGTCTCGTAGGCGCTCCGGCCAGACTCGGCACGAACCGTCCCGTCGCCGCGGTGAAGGAAGACGGTCGTCTCGAAGACCCGGACGTCGTCGTCGGCCAGGTGCTCAGACAGCCATTCCGTGGATACGAGGTACTCGGGATGCGCGAACGCCATGTTCACCTCCAGCCGCAGCCGGCGAGTTGCAAGTTGGTAGTTTGTGGCCCCAGTATCCCCGTATGAAGGGTCGTTCGCAACCGGTGCCGGTCGGGGAGACCATGCCATCATGCTATAGTTTGCGGGCTGAAAAGTTTCATGCGAGAGAAAGCATTCATGGATATCAACACCGTGGCCGTTCTGAGTCCCGGCGACATGGGACACGCCGTCGGCCAGCGCCTCCAGGAAAACGAACTGGACGTGATCACGTGCCTGGCCGGCCGCAGCGACAGGACACGTGCCCTGTCTCACAAGGCCGGAATACGCGATGTTGCCACGATGGAAGAGTTGGTCGAGCAGTCGGACCTGATAATGTCCATGACCGTGTCCGCGGCGGTGACTGGAGTGTGCCAGGAGGTCGCCGGCGCACTGGCCGCCACGGGCTCCGACGCCCTGTTCGCAGAGTGCAACGCCATTTCGCCTCAGTTGGCGCGGGATCTGGAGCCGACGATCACCGACGCCGGCGGACGGTTCGTTGACGTGTCCATAATCGGCGGTCCGCCGCGGCCCGGCTACAGTCCCCACTTCTACGCCTCCGGTCAGCACGCGGCGGAGTTTGAGCAGCTGAACGACTTGGGCCTCACGGTGTTGAAGCTGGACGGCGCGGTGGGGCAGGCTTCGGGCATCAAGATGTGCTATGCGGCCATGACCAAGGGCTCGTGGGCGCTGTACACCCAGCTGCTGATGGCGGCAGAGCTCATGGGACTTACGGAACCCCTGTTGGCGGAGTTCGGTTCCGGCCAACAGGCGGTACTGCAGCGCATGGAGCGCACCATACCCACCGTGCCGCCGCGCTCGCGCCGCTGGGTCAGCGAGATGGAGGAAATCCGCGACACGTTCGCGGAACTGGGTATGACGCCGCACCTGTTTGAAGGCGTGGCGGAAATGTACCGTTTCATCGGCAGCACTCCCTTGGGCGAAGAATTCCCCGAGTCGCGGGACCGTGACCGCACTTTCACCGAGACCATTGAGCAACTGGCGCGGCACGTGCCGGCGTGCGGGGACGGTGGAAACCAAGCCTGAAGCTGGCCTGACCCCGACGTCCAACCAGGAGACACTCAATGCCCGAACCGGCGCCCACCAGCAACAATCAGCTCATGTTCTCCACCGAGGAATGGGCCATGGTTTCCAGATCTCAAATCGAGCGTTCCACGGTCCCGGAGGACATGGACGAGGAGGCCGGCGTTCTCATCGTGTGGGCCCGCGGAACGGCGGGCCAACCGGGCGCCGGATGGACCGCCAGGCACGCCATCTCGGGCGATGCCCTGCGCGATGCGCTGCTCGCGGCCGGACTGATCCCTGCGGAATAACGGGTCCGGCATACGTACTGATCATCGCGCTGTGCCGTGCCCGTTCCAGCCGTACCGAGGGTGCGGCTATGCTCAGGCGAGCTTCCTCAACCCAAGACAGGTCATTCCAAATTGACAGTCCTTCGTGGGTGTCCCTACAATCGCGGATATTCACCCGAATCATGCGAGAAATCCGGCTCATTAGGAGGACAAAATGGCTGAACTGCTGGGTCTGGGCTGTTCTCACGGCCCGATCATCCTGACGCCGCCCGAAGTATGGGCCAAGGGTAGGGAGCGGATATTTGCCCGAGTGCCGGGCTACGAGGCTCCCGCACAACTGCTTGCAGAGTTGGGAGACGACAACGGGCTGAGCCGGGACATCAGCGACCAGCAGAAGGTCATCGATTCGTTCAAGGTCATGCGCGACCGTCTCCACGAGTGGGAACCGGACGTTGTGATAGTGATCGGCGACGACCAGGCGGAGAACTTCCTGCAGGACAACCTGCCCCCCTTCTGCCTTTACACCGGCGCCGAAGTCGACGGCTACCCCTTCCAGCGTGGCGCGGCCCGCACCAACCTGTGGGACGCCGAACCGGAGACGAAGTTCACCTTCCAGTGTCCCAAGGAGTTCTCCCAAAACCTGCGAAACTTCCTGATCCGGGACGGGTTCGACATGGCGTCCTCCAGCGCCCTCAAGGGCTGGGACTGGGGATTGGCCCATGCCATCATCAACCCGCTGGTTTTCCTGGACCCCGACGGGAGGTTCCCGCTGCTGCCCCTGTTCGTCAACTGCTACGGCGAAGAGGCCGGACCCGACTACCCACCGCGTCCTACGCCCAAGCGGTGCTACCAATTGGGGCAGGGAATCCGACGGTTCCTGGACACCCGGGACGAGCGGGTTGCGGTGGTGGCATCCTCCAGCTGGTCGCACAGCTTCCTGGCCCACAAGTTCCAGTGCCGGGAGATCGACGTTGAAACCGACCGCCGCTACCTGGAAATGGTGCGCTCCGGCAAAGGGAGCAAGCTGGCGGAACTCACCCCCGAGGAGATCCAGGACTCTGGAGACCACGAGATCCTGAACTGGATCATTGCGTTGGGGATCCTGGGCGACGTTCCGGCGGAGATCGTCGACGTGCGAGAGTCAAACACCCAGTTGGCGTACCGCGTGGCCGCCATCTGGAACTGACAGGTCGGGTTCCGGCAGCCCAACGGCCAAAGTGCGCTGCGCTGGCGGTTTGGTCCGGTGCAGCGGACACGTGGGTCATAACCCGAGGGGAAGGCATCGATCATGGTCACAGTACTGGAGCCAAGAACCCAGACCGGCCAGGGGACTGGCCATCGAAAGTGTGACGGGTGCCCCCGGTGCGAGCAGCCCGATAGCCCCACGTGCAATATCCCCCACCCGAAATTCGCCAACCGGCATCCGGTGTGCAAGGTTTGCGGGCACTGCGTTCTGCGCGGCCAGCACCAGGATGATGCTTCGGACCTGGACGACCACCCTGGGTTCAGCTCCGGTGGGCCCGGGTCGGCAGGCCGGCCCAGCCTCAACTGACCCGGCCGACGGTGGTTTCTCCTCGATAAGGTGGTGGATGCTCGCATTCGGTGGGTGATCGCTGTCTCGGGCAGGTGCCCCGGTGCACTCCGATGATCGACGTCCGCGTGACCCCGGACAGGTACACCGAGCGCACGTTCGCGCCGTCCCAATATCCGGGGCTGGAGGCTCAGTCCTCGCCCGGCGCCGTCATCGAAATCCGCACCGACGGGGTGGCGCTGGACCTATCCGGTGTGGTGCTGGACGGTGAGCGGAACGGCGGAGTGGGGATTTGGGTTCACGATTGCAAGGACGTCAGCATCGTCAGCGGGACGGTGATAGGCTTCCACTACGGGATACACGCCGATCATGTGAGCAATCTCAACATTCGGGGCTGCGTGGTGTCGGACAACACCAATCCTTTGGACGCCGGCTGGCTGCCCGATATCGAGGCGCCTTCGGAGGAGGGGTTCGGCGGCGGCATATATCTCCGACGGGTTCGGCACAGTGTCATCGAGAATAACCACACCGGCAACAACTTCAACGGGGTCAGCCTGGTGCGCTCGGACCACAACGTGATTTCAGGGAATCAGGCATCATACTGCGGCAACGTGGGCATCTACCTGCTGAAGTCCAGCCATAACGAGGTTTCGGACAACCGGGCCGAGCACTGCATCCGCTACACCGACCGCTTCTGGTGTGACACTGCGGACTCGGCGGGGATACTGTTGGAGGACGGCTCGAACCACAACCGGATAACCGGCAACAGCCTGCGCTACAGCGGGGACGGCTTCTTCATCCGCGGGCACCACGGCGAACCTTCGCACGATAATTTCATAGCCCGCAATGACGCCAGCCATTCGCCCAACAACGCGTTCGAGGCGGTGTTTTGTTCAGGCAACACCTTCGAAGACAACATCGCCAACTATTCGAACTACGGGTTCTGGCTGGGTTATTCGACCAACTCGACGGTGCGCGGCAACGAAATCCGGTCCAACCGCTTTGATGGGATCGCTATCGAGCACGGACAGGGCAATGTCATCGAGGGGAACCGCATCGACGGGAACCGCAACGGCATCCGCCTCTGGAGCGACCCGGCACGGCAACCGCGCGATGCCGCTGGCAGTCCCAGACGTCATTACAGCATCTCAGGCAATCGGATCGCGGGCTCGAGAGAGTCCGGTATTGTCGTCACCGATGACCACGACGTGGTGTTTGCGGACAACGTTTACGAACGGAACGACTGCGACTACCGGTGACAGTCGCTATAGCAGAGTACTCAGCTGTGCGACTCCCGTATCCTCCACCAAACTGTGCTCTCCCGTGCGCAACCCGCCGCCTACGACCTGAGGGAAACCATGAAATACGATGTGGCGATTGTGGGAGCCGGTTCGGCCGGTTCGGTGCTGGCGGCCCGGCTGTCTGAAGACCCGGAGTGCTCGGTGCTGCTATTGGAAGCGGGGCCCGACTATCCGGACTTTGAACAACTGCCCGATGAGTTGAAGTACGGCTTTGCCGCCGCTCCGGTTCCGCCTGCGGCTCGGACTGCCGCCGGCCATCCGACATGGTTGACCACCAACCCGCACAACTGGCAGTTCACGGCAACCGCGACCGACCTGGCGCCACCGATGCTGGTGCCCAGGGGCCGGGTGACCGGTGGCTCCAGCGCCATCAACTCTTCCGCCTTCTACCGTGGCGTGCCGGAGGATTTTGACGCCTGGGCATCCTGGGGCAACGATGAATGGAGTTACGACAGGGTCCTGCCGTTCTTCCGTAAATCGGAAACCGACGTTGACCAACACGGAGACTATCACGGCTCCGACGGGCCCATCTTCGTCCACCATTCCAATCCAAACGCCTGGGATGCCGCGCAACAAGCCTTCTTCAACGCCTGCCGCGCCAGCGGTTACGAGGAGGCCGCAGACCACAATCATCCCGATTCCAACGGGGTCGGGCCGGGAGTGACCAACAACCACAACGGGGTGCGGTTCAGCACTGCCTTGGGGTACCTGGGCCAGGCCCGTCATCGGCTGAACCTGACGGTGCGGCCCAATTGCCAGGTCCAGCGGATTCTTTTTCAAGGCAACCGCGCCACCGGACTGATGGTGGAGAGCGGCGGCGAGACATTTGCCGTAGAAGCCGAGCAGATTATCCTCAGCGCCGGCGCGGTGGGTTCGCCCCACCTGTTGCTGCTCTCCGGCGCGGGTCCGGCCGCGCAGTTGGAGGGGTTCGAAATCCCGGTGGTGCAGGACATCCCGGGCGTGGGGCGGAACTTGAAAGACCACCCCAAGGTGTACGTCACCTGGGCAGTTGGCGACGGTTTTCGCGCTTCGTCCAACCGAGGCGCCGGCGGGGCAGCGTTGAGGCTGACCGCTCCGGGCTCGCATTTGCGGAACGATCTGGGGGTCAGCCTTTCGGGACCAGCCGTGCCCCGCATCAAGGGAGGCGCGCTCGGGGCTGCGGCGCAGGCGTCACGTCCCGGTGAGGGCGGTGGTGGCCGCCACTTCGAGATGATGGTTGCGCTGCTGCTGCCCGAGAGCCAGGGCCAGTTGACGCTAACCTCGTCGGACTATCGGGTGCAGCCGGCCATGCACTATAACTACCTGTCCGAACCCTTCGACCGGGAGCGACTGCGGGCCGGAATTCGTCTGGCCCTGGAATTGGCGGAACGACACGAACTTGCCCCGCTGCTCGGGACACGCGTCGAGCCCGGGGACGGCGACCTGGCCAACGACGACGCGTTGGACCGATGGCTGCTGCGGGAAGCGACAACCTATTCGCACATCTCCTGTACCTGCCGGATGGGGCCTTCCGACGACCCGTTGGCGGTGGTCGACCAGTTCGCGAAAGTTCGCGGCATGGAAGGGTTGCGCGTCGTCGACGCGTCGATCATGCCCGACCTGGTCCGCGCACCCATCAATCCTGCGGTGATAATGGTCGCGGAACGGGTGGCGGACTTTATCCGTACGGGCAGGTGAGCGCTCGCTCGCAGGGCCTTTCCAAAGTCACCTTTTTGCCCGCTCATGGTGAGCCTGTCGAACCACAAACCGCCAAATGGGCATCTTTCCACAATCTCAGGATGAGCGGAATCTGATGATAGTGATGTGCTTTTGATACGACCTGCTGCACGCTGAACGCGGCTTGCGGGCGCCAATTTGGCAATATATGCTCGGTGCGATTTGAACTTACGCGGATAAGTGACAGGCGGGATGAAATGAGACTTGACGGAAAAGTAGCGATTGTGACCGGCGGCAGCCGCGGGATCGGGCGCGCCATCTGCCTGGGACTGGGCGAGGCCGGCGCGTCGGTCGTGGTAGCCTCGCGGACTGAGGAGGACCGGTCCGCCGGCACCGAGTACGAGAAGTACGGGTCGGGGGACATCCGCGATACGGCGGCGCAGATCACCGCTCGTGGCGGCGCGGCGTTGGCAGTCCGCTGCGACGTGGCGCGGGTCGAGGACATTCAGAATCTGATGAATGCCACGCTGGACCATTTCGGCCGCATCGACATTCTCGTGTGCAACGCGGGCATGGACTGCGAATCTCCGGTGGTAGACCTCGACGTCGATTTGCTTGATCAGTGCCTGGCGGTCAACGTGCGCGGCCCGTTGCTACTTTGCAAGTATGCCCTGCCGTCGATGATAGCCCGCGGCGAGGGTGGTTCCATCTATTGTGTCACCTCCGGCTCGGCCAGGAATTACCGCGAAGGGCGGGTCGGCTACTCCATGAGCAAAGCTGCGCTGGAGCGGATGTTTTTGAGCCTGGCCGAAGAGGTGCGTCCGCACAACATCGCGGTAAACGTCTTCGAGCCCGGCCGTGTGGATACCTGGATGAACCGTCGCGGTGACTGGCCGGGAACCGCCCATATACCCATGGTCCAGCCTGAAGCTCTGGCGCCGCCGGGAGTGTGGCTGGCGGGGCAGACCGCCGAAACACTAAGCGGCGAGCTGGTATCAAGGGCTGAGTTCGGCGTGACCTGGGGACCGCAATCTGGCGCGACGGTCTGATTTTCCCTTACACGGCCGGCTAACGTACTTATCGCGGCTGGCGGCGAATTTCAGCGGACATAAAAATAGCGTTTCGTTCCTGTTTTGAGCACGAAACGCCGTTTTCGAGAGGTTAGTTGAGGGGGAGGTGGTGGACCTGGCGTCCCTCGAAATGGAAACCATTTGGTGCTCACATCCGCTAGTTTGGCAGCCATAAAATCCGTTTGTGTACCATTTCGGGTATCAACAATCTCCGGTCGCGATGCCATGCGGTCTGTCCTGACGCGCCTACGTCTTGCTGCTCCGACCCTCCATCAGGTACGTAGCAATGACAGTGCGCTACGGCGATCATCGTTAAGACCAATTCTCTCATGCAATGGTGACGCCGCCATCGGTTCCCTACCGGACCGAAGTTTTGGGGATGACATAACAATCGGGCGGGTCCCTTCGTTTGCCTCCATTCTGGCTCGGCACGATATCGCCAAGGATCGCCCGCTACGCGCCGGGAAACCCGTGTACGAGCTCGCCTCCACGAGGTCGCTTCCGGAGATTGTCCGCGCGAGCGCGGGATTACACGCACGATAGGTGCACTCACTCGTTGAGGGACCGTACCGGTCGGTTCGCATAATAGCGGTTGGCGTCCTTGGGCAGGTGGATATGTTGGACGGACACCGATGGCCGGACACCGATTCGCAGAGTGCAATCCCAAAAACACTTGATTAACCTCAGCAATTTTGCCTGGGTGGCGATTGGAGGGCAATCTCAGGTTTAGCCAGTGGACCAGCATCTCTTTCGGTTAGCCCGGCGCAGCGCATTGCCGTTTAGGGGCGCTGGTGGGTTCCGGCTCTCCTTAAAATCGCGACATGAGAAATCTCTCACGCGTACCCACCTTCTGAAAAATGTCATCGACAGCGATAAGGAATGTCATCGCGAGCGAAGCGCGGCAATCTCGTTGCCCGGCGGACCGTCGCTCAATCCATCGAGGTCGCCGCGTGGTCGCGTTCCACGCGATGACCAAGCGCGTACCTGTCACTGCCCGCCTCGCCGCGGATCTGTCCGACCCCTGGCCCGACGTGGCAACGTCCGCCAAAATCGAGCCGGTGAAATAGATTCATTGCGGCCCGAAAATGGCCGGCTGAGCGCCCGGAATAACGCGGTCGAAATCGGCCGGTCCAGCAAAAATCGACACCCCAAAAGCCACCTGTCGAGCCCTCCGAAAAGCCCGGTGAGCCCCCGAAAACTCTCCGTCGAGATCGGTCGGTTGCAAAGATTTCCACCCCAAAAACCGGCCGTCGAGACCCTGGTGGGGGACTTTGACCCGCGCGCTGGGATGAATGCCGTGGGTGCGCCGGCAGACGCTACCGGCCGCTGCCGGACGGCACGGAGTTGCGCCCCACGAGGCATCCCGCAGTCGACGATGCGCTCCCCGGACGAGCGCATGGATTGACTGCAAACCCTGCTGAAGACTATCGGCATCATCGCGCGGTTCCGGCGCCCCCTGGGTCGTCGGGCCAGTGCGTTACGTTTTCCGTATTTCAGCCCGCGCCCTCGGACAACCCGATTACGATTGTCGTCACCTGCCCCGCCGTGGCAACAGCGTCCGTTTGGTTTCAGCACGGCCCGACCGTCCGCGCCGGGCCTCATGCGTACGCACTTTGGCAAATCATCAGAATCGGCACTTCGGGATTGCAAGATACGGCAGGATTGGAAGATCGCCATCGCCGAACGGTTCCAATCGCGGCAATCCTTGAATCCTCACAATCCCGATTCTGACGATTCCCTGCCGCGAACCGGGTACGGGACATGAGAAATCCGGCTTGTTTCCGGCGCCATATAACGGTATATTGTGGGCACTTAATCTATAAATAAATCGGCCTGCATGTGGAGTTTGTGGCATGACAACCAACAACCGATTGCGCAGCGCAAACGTGACCGCGCCGGAGAGCGACGTATCCGTCTACCAGGCGATCCACGATCGCCGCATGAACAACGATTTCTCGGACTACGTTCCAGATCGGGACGCCTTACAGCGGATGCTCGACGCCGCGGTGTGGGCGCCGAACCACCGGCTCACGAACCCGTGGCGGTTCTACGTGCTGGAGAAAGGAGGCGAAAAACGGGCCCACGTGGCGCAGCTGGCCTATGATAACCAGTTTGCCCGGACCGGGAACGAGGAAAACGCCGGAGGCAGCCGCCAGCGCGTCCTGGACGCTCCGGCGCTGATCTATGTTTACAGCGTCTCAGGCGACAGCGAGGAGATGACCCAAGAGAACTACGCCGCCGCCTGTTGCGCCGTGCAGAACTTGCTGCTGGCCGCTGTCGCCGAGGGCCTGGCCGGCGACTGGAGCACCGGCAACGTCACCCGTCACCCGCAACTGGCGGAAACCCTGGGTGCTGAACCCGACTGGACCATGGTGGGCGCATTGTTCATCGGGCAGCCGTCCCGCCCGTCCGCCTCGGTGCGCACGCCGGCCGACGGGGTTACGGCCTGGTTGGCGTAGCTGCTTCCAAAGGTCCTATACCAAGGTACCCAGACGTCGTGGAGACGGCGGATCAGACACTTGAACCCGCCGTCCACTTCCAGTCCGCTCATGCCGGCGCGGGCGCTCAGGTCGGCGGGATAATCGTGCGACGAAAGCCGGCGGCTGTCGGGGATTCCCATTCGCGTGCCGTGCGTTTGTTGACAACATGAACATCTATCGGTCGGTTCGTGCGGCATTTATTGTTGCCTTAATATGCGATCAGAATGCACGCGAGCAATGGCATTCGTCTCGCCTGACAGCAATATGCACCCGATGAGAAACGGGCCGGTAGTTGGTCAACCCGCGCTCCGGTTGTCAGGCTTGTGGAAATCGCTCGGGGATGTGACGGCCGTGGCAGACGTAAGCCTCGGTCTGTTGCGCGGCGAGATCCGCCTGACCCAGCGAGGCATAGCCGAGGGCGAGAACATCGCGCAACGTCACCGGCTGGCCGAGTGGATGGTGGTCAGCCTCCTGAGAATGGAGCTTCACGAGGCCCACGTCGAGGCCCACCAACTGGAGCACGGTATGTCGGAAACCCTGGTGACCCGGCTTAAGGAGCGGCTGGGCAATCCCACCCACTCGCCCTTTGGGCGGCCCATTCCCGGCAGCGGCGGCCCTGAAGCAACGCCGGGCGCCGTGACGCTGGACAGTGCCGCCGCCGGCATGGCCTACGTGATTGACCGGATACCCGAGGAAAACGCCGAATTGTTGAGGTTTCTGGCGGGAGCGCGTTTGGTACCGTATCACCGCGTCACCCTGTTGGAGGCAATGCCGTACCTGGGCGTGATGCAGGCGGAGACGGAGGTGGACCGGGTATCCATCGGCTACGACGTGGCGCGTCAGATAGTGGTCCGCCCCCACCAGCCTGAGTCATAGACCGGTAACGTCCCGTTCCAGTTCAGCCAGGTGATGAAAATCGATCCGGCGGGCTGGCTGAGATCCCTCGATTGGTTGGCAGGTGCGCAGGTTGATGGCGCATCAGTAGCGGCGTTTCGGGTTATCTTCGGGTTGCTCGGCGTTCTGGTCGTTCTCCGTTTTTTCGTCCACGGTTGGATCGGCCCGCTGTACGTGGAGCCGGACCACCACTTCACCTACCTGGGTTTCGGTTGGGTGCGGCCGTGGCCCAGTTGGGGGATGTACGCGCACTTCATAGGGCTGGGCGTGCTGAGCCTGGGGATCGCGGCGGACTGTCGCCCACGGCTGTGCGCCGCGCTTTTCTGCATCGGGTTCACCTATGTGGAGTTGATCGACCGCACCACGTACCTGAACCACTACTACCTGATGAGCCTGGTCAGCCTGTTGCTGGCGCTGCTTCCAGTGCATCGCGGGAGCGTGCCTTTGTGGGCGGTATGGACACTGCGGGCGCAGGTGGGCGTCGTCTATATTTTCGCCGGTATCGCCAAGCTGAATCCCGACTGGTTGTTCCATGCGCTGCCCATGCGCATCTGGCTCTACCAGCACGGTGATTTGCCGCTGATCGGCCCAGTGCTGCGGGAAACGTGGGTGGCGTATGCCATGAGTTGGAGCGGCGCCCTGTTCGACCTGGCAATCATCCCGGCCCTGTTGTGGCGGCGCACCAGGCCGTTCGCTTACACCACCCTGATCATCTTTCACCTGGCGACGTGGGCGCTGTTCCCGCAGCTTGGCATTTTCCCCTGGCTGATGATCGGTTTGTCCCTGATTTTCTTCGACCCCGACTGGTCGCGTCGACTGCTGCTGACTCGGGTGCCCCTCCGCCGTGTCCCCGGCGCGATGCGCCCACTAACAGTCCACTCTTGGCGAACCGCGGCGGTTGTCGCGGTGTTGGCGCTGTTCGCGGCGGTCCAGCTGGCGTTGCCCCTGCGCCATTTCGCCTACCTCGGCAACGTTCGTTGGAACGAGGAAGGCTACCGCTTCGCGTGGCGGGTGATGCTCACCGAAAAGGTGGGCTTCGTGCAATACCGGGTGCGCGACCCCGAAACGGGCCAGTCCTGGCTTGTTGAACCGGCCGAGTATCTGACACCGCTACAGACGGAACGAATGTCGTTCCAGCCCGACATGATTCAGCAAACCGCCAGCATAATCGCCGCGGATTTCGCTCAGCGCGGATACCCCGGCGTTGTCGTCAACGCCGATGCCTTTGTCGCCTTCAATGGCCGAGCTAACACACGGCTTATCGTTCCTGAGGTCGATCTTGCGTCCGTCCAACCGACATTGAGCCCGAAAGCGTGGGTGCTTCCCCAGGAGCCGGGTTTGGCATCCGCCAACAACACGGCGGGGCCGGCGAAACCCTAACCGCCGTCTCCGTCGGTGTCGGCGAACCCGACGGTCACGCCCAGCAGGCTGACCACCTCGGTGTTCAGGGCGCGCTGCAATTCCTGCATCCGCTGGTGCGCCAGCCTCGCAGACTCTGGGTCAGACACAACGGTCGTCTGCAGGGGTTCCCGCAACCCGTCGATTGCCTCCAGCGCGGCGGTGAAATGCCCCCGCATGCGCTCGTCGGCGTCTTTGGAAACGCCCTGCACCAGCGCGCTGATGCCCAGGGACCCTTCATTGCCGGCTCCCAGGTACGTGTCCTGCATCCCCAGCGTCTGGTCTCGCAGGTCGGCGACGGCGTTGTGCCCGTCACCGCCGGGAATGGCCGATGGGTCGGGCTGGACTCCATCCGCTCCCAGCGCCTTGCCCAGCCTCATGTCGTTGATGCTGCGGGTGATGAACACCGAGGTTCGCACCACCTCGTCAACCGCCTGCTGTTCAATGAGAGCGACCCCGGCCGTGCCTTTGAAATAGCCGGCGTATCCTCCGCCGGATGACCCGTCGCCCGTCCAATCGGACAGAACGCCAGCCGTCTCATCCGCCACCACATCGCCCAGGGCGGTCACGTACTGGCAACGTATGCCCTCCGGGTTTTCAAGAGCCGCCAGAACCCGGGCATCTTCCCCGAAGATGACGTACTCGATGGCGCCCAGCCCGCGCTGGGTGGACCCGAAAAACTCGCGCACATCGTTGGCCGAAACGGATTCCCGCTTGGCCAAGGTGGCCTCGATGCGCTCCGGGTCGACGGGAGACCAATCCACCAGCGTTCGGGAGCGCCGGTCCATCACCGGTCCGAACCACACTGATTGTGACCGCATCCAAGGTGCGCGGGCTTCGCGCCATGCCGTACGCGCCTCACCCAGCGTGTCCGTGGTGGGATTGGCGCACAGTGAATCCAGCGCATCGCGCAGTTCGCCCATCTCGCCCGCAACTGCCTGGAAGCGCGGCACGATGAGGTCATCGGTCAGGCTGGCGAGGACATCTTGCCGGGACGGCGGAGTTGCGCTCGCGCAGCCCATCGCCAGCAGCGCCAGCACGAGCATCGACAGCAGAACCAAGATCCGAGGCTGGGTCACAACGACTCCAGGAAACGCAGCAGCGCCTCCCGTTCCTCGTAGGACATCTTTCGGAACTCCTCGCGCGCCGCCAGCCCCTCGCCGGCGTGCCACAGGATGGCCTCGGCGATGCCGCGGGCGCGGCCGTCGTGAAGCAGCCGGGTGTGGTTGTTCACGTTCTGGATCAAACCGATGCCCCAGAGGGGCGGCGTGCGCCATTCCCGCCCACTTGCCAGGAAATCGGGCCTGCCGTCCGCCAGACCTTCCCCCATATCGTGCAGCAGCAGATCGGTGTAGGGAAATATAACCTGGTTGAAGATCGCCGGCACCGGATGATCGCCCGTGGTGTGGCTGGGAGTGTGGCAGGCAGCGCACCCGGCTTTCAGGAACAGCTCGGCTCCCTTTCGCACCTGCGGGTCATCCGCGTTCCGCATGGCGGGAACGGCCAGCGTCTGCTGGTAGAACACCACCTTGCCCAGTCGCTCCTCGCCGATCTCCGGTGAGCCGCCATTTGGAACCGACCGGCAATCCACCTGGTCGGTGGGGCAGTTCTCATCCATGAACAGGGGCGAGGTGATCCCGATGTCGCCGTGGAAGGCGCCGGCGATCTGCTGCTCCACCGTGGGCACGTTGGCCTTCCAGCCGAATCTTCCTAGCCGCGTTTCCCCGTCGCGGACGCTCCACACCAGGTTGGCGCGCCCGGAGACACCATCGCCGTCAGCATCGTCCGGATCTGACGCGGCGAGGAGGTCCGACTCCGGTATCGCCTCCAGCAGCCCCATGCCGAACACCGACGGAGCGATGCGCGGCGAGATCATGATCTCCGGGTGCATCGGACCAAAGGCGAGGTCGGAGAAGGAATACTCAGGCTGCAGCAGGGTGTAGTGTGTGCCGTCCACATAGGTCCCCGGAACTTCCCGGTAGGCGATCAGGAACCGCCCCTCTGGAGGCACGGTGAGTATCGCCCGGTCCTGCAACTGACCGCCGTATACCGGGTCGGCGACGGGCCCGTTCGTAGTCGGGTCAACGCCCGGGATGCTGAGCCTGAACAACAGACCCCGCTCGGGGTCATCGGCGTGGTCCGGCGGCTTGGCGCGTCCGTCCAGCGTATGGCATGAGGAACAGGACTGGGCATTGAAAGTGGGCCCCAAACCGTCCCTGGCCTCGGTGGACGCCGGCGCGGTCACCCAGTTCTGGGTGAAGAAACTGTCGCCCACCTCGAAGACTCGCCGTTCCAGGTTCGTCAGGTTGGGCGCGGCCAGACCGAACGAGTTTCGGTTGGTTGTGGTGATGGTCGTGTCGCCGCCCGGTCGCGCCTGCAGCAGCGCGGTTATCTCCGCTTCGCTGGGCCCGGACCGGGCGTCCCTTACCAGGAACCACGCCAGTGTAGCCATCGCTGCCATGCCAACGATGACAGCAAGGCCGTACCGCAGTAGTTCGGCCTTGCGAAAACCGGCGGTACGGCCTGTGAGCATGCGTATGGGCCGCAGCTAAACCGAGGTGTTGATCGTGAACCCGAACGCGGCTGCCCCTTCAACTATGGTGTCGGCCTGCTTCTCCAGCGCCTCGATGGTGCTCAGCACCTGGGACCGGCCGAACGCGCTGTCTGGCGCGGTGTCGGTCAGATGCTGGTCAAAGGGGTCGGGGATGTTGCGGGCCATCGTCACCGCCAGCGCGGTCTCGCTGGTCAGGCGATCAGCCAGCGCCTCGTTGTCGGCGGCGAACAGGTCGATGATGCCGGGCCCGACGACCACGCCGTAATCGCCGGTCAGCACCATGCGCACGCCGATGGCGTTGCCCACGATGTCCGCCACGGTGTTGTCCGAGAAGCAGGAATGTTCATCCTCCTGGGATCGCTCCGAGTACGCCACGAACATCCGCTCACCCGCCAGTTCGCCCTTGCTGAGGGCGCCGGCGCCGGTGATGATGTCCACCAGGGCGTCGTCGGCCGGCTTGGCCAGAAACTCGGCCCGGTAGTTGCCACCGCCGGGAGCCCAGGCGTCCACCATGTCCTGCAGATGGCCGATCAACGTGTCGGACGCTACAGCCAGGTACTGGGCGCGCCGGTCGGCGTTGTCGTTGGTCGTGAAATCCTCGACGGGGCGGTCGCCGGGGCCGCCATCGTTCAGGTCTTGACCCCAGAGCAGGAACTCGATGGCGTGCCACCCGGTGGAGACGTTCGCCTCGCCGCCTTCCTCATTCAGTGAAATGATCAGCTCAGCATCAATGGTCGGGTACTCGTCGGGCATGTTGATGATGCCGGCCGTGGCGTTCCCGTCAACGTAGTCGATGTACGACTCGTCCATGGGCCAGGCGTTGATCAGACCCTCCGGCCCATTCTCTTCGTTGTCGATGGGCCCGCCGTAGAACCGGAACACCTCGGTGGGCCCGTAGTCGTCACGGGCGCGAAGCCACGCGCGCTTGGCTGCTTCCAGGCTGGCGGGATTGGGATCGGCGATGAAGGCGTCGATGGCGGTATCCATCACCTTGGCCGAAGCCAGGCTCTGAGCATAGAGGCCGTGCACGCCATTCGCGTAATGCGCGACCACTTCCACCTTGAGGGCGTCCACGTCTACCTTGGGTTCCTCCATCATGACGACCTGCGGCTCGGCGGCCGGAGCGGGAGCAGGCTCACTGGCGCACGCTATCGCTCCCACGGCCAGGCATAGCGCCAGACCAGGTATCGTGATCCAAGCACGTCGCAAATTCAGTTGCATCTGGATGTACCTCCGACACGGCCGATTTGTTGACCGTTTCATAATGAGATTGTGGCCCTGCAAAATTAGCGTAATGGAGCCGACGCCCCGTATTTTGTATATACTCATATATTGTGTCAAGTACCCCATCGCGCGATTTGCCCTCCCACGCAAATGGCGCATCATTGCGGACTGGAACATTCAGTTAATTGGCCTTATGTAGCCAGTATGCTGATTTGGCATGATTTCTGATGGTGTCAGTGCCGGACCGTACATTTCCCGGCACGATGCGGGGATACGTCGCAGGCCGGAAGCCAATCGGTAGTGCACGTGCCGATACGACCGGACGGCCATCGGTGTCACCGTCGCCTCGTGGGTTTTGGGCCTGCAACCGCGATTGTGTTCTCGCAGCAAACCGTCTACGGTGAGATAGCTCGAAAGTCCGCAGACCAGCACGGCCAAAGTAGCGACAAAATCAGTGATGAGTAGGTATTGACAAAGAGGTTCGTATGCACTAATTTATTGATGCCATGTGCACAGTGAAAAAACTCGTGTCGGGCTGATTAGAAAAACATCGGTGGGTTGCTATAGCGGCGGTGACCCTCCGGTAGTCTGCCCCTCCCGGGCAATCGGCCTTGTCGGATCCCTCCTCCCGGCAAGGCCTCATCTTTTCAACGAAGGCTACGGTCCACCACCAGAGGTGAAAGAGTCCCAGAGACCGGCGGGAAATCATGAGACGAGCTAAGGAAACGAAGAATCCAACCATCGAAGGTTCGCTCGACTTCCCGGAGCGGTCTTACCAGGGGGCATCCCTCGTCTCGGGAAAGGACGCCCGTATCGTCATCGGACTGGCGCTGACCGTTGCGCTCGGCCTGTTGGTGTGGTGGCTCGCCGACTGGGCGCAGTTGGCTGATGCCGTGGTAACGCTGGGCCAGGGTCCGGAGCTGCTCGCGGCGCTTCTGGTCAGCTACACCGCAGCATTCGCGCTCCGAGCGGTGGCATGGCGCCAACTGATGACCAGCCCGGCCGGGGCATTCGGACTGTTCACCTGCATCCAGGCCGCGCTCCTGGCCAACCACCTGCTTCCGTTCAAGCTCGGCGAGGCGGCGCGCCCGTTGCTCGCGTCCCGGCGGGGCGTTCCACTCAGCGAGGCGGCTGCCACCACGGCGGTGGCCCGGCTGCTGGACTTCAGCTGCTTGATCCTGATTGCCGCAGTGTGCGGCGCGTTGGTCACATCGCTGGACGGCCGTGCAGATTGGTTGCGGAGCCTGGCGATCCCGATAGTCGTCGTTTTGGGCGCCGGCGCAGCCCTGACCCTGCTGCGCTATCGCATCTTCGACCGCTTCGTGCCCGAACTGCTGCGGGACCGGCTGGTCAGCCTGCGCACGCAGTTGGCCCAGATTTCAGTGGGACGTGTTGCCAAAGCCACGTTGTGGACCCTGCCCAGCTGGATCCTCGAGGCCGGCGTCCTGTTGGTGGCCGCGCAGGCCCTGGGCGCAGAAATTACCGTGCCTGCGGCCATCGCGGTCACCGCTTTCACCATCCTGTTCCAGGTGTTCCACGTGACGCCGGGGGGCATCGGCGTCTACGAGGCCAGCATGACCGGCGCGCTGTACGCGATGGGGATACCTTGGCAGGAGGGGCTGGCCCTGGCGGTCCTCACCCACGGGCTCAAGTTCGCGTACTCGTACACCGTGGCGGCGGCGTTCACGCTGTTCGCGGTTCGGGATGCAATTCCCCTCAAGGGCCTGGGCGCGCTGCGGGGTTCTTCGGAGGGAGACAAGCACGCCTCCCGATTCGAGATATTCGCGGCCCGCGCCTGGAACGTTCTCAACGAGGGCAAGCCCTTCACTCCCGTGTTCACCCTGGGGATCCTGGGGCTGGTGAGCATCCCCCACCTCGCCGACGGCGGCTACTGGCTCCGGGCCGGTTTGGCCCTGCTGGCGCTGGCGCCGATGTTCGTCGTCTTCTACCGCTTCGATTTCCCCCTGAGGCTGCGGATCGCCCTGTGGGTATACCTGGGCCTGTTCCTGGCCGCGTTCCGGTTCTTTGACGTCATCGCGGTGGGCCTAATCCTGGGGGTGTATCTCACTTTCACCATCGTCCTGTGGGGCACAATTTACTACCACCTGCGCATCGGCACCTCGTGGTTCAACTTCACCCGCTTCTGGCGGCTGGTGCTGGAGAACCCGGATCCCACCAGCGGCAATTTCCTGGAGCAGATCCCCAAGCTGGCGATCTTGGTGCTCGCCTTCCAGATGCTGGTGGCCGAACCCACGGTTTGGACTTTCGCGGCGGTGGAGGGTTTCACGCTGGGACTGGCGATTACCGTCCTGCTGCTGCACCAGTGGTTCTTCACCTGGCCGCCGGCGCCTTCTCTCGTGCCCACCCGACTTCGGGCAACCGATGGCAAGCGCATCTCCCGCCGTTTCATCACCATCGTTATCGACGGCTGCCGGTTCGACCGGCTTGAGGAAGCCGACACCCCGTTCATCGACAAGCTCAGGCGCGAGGGCGTCGACTACATCGATACGTCAACCGTGTACCCGGCCCGTACCGTCACCGGCTTCAGCTCCATGTTCACCGGCGCGCCGCCCCGCGTCCACGGGATGTCCAGCAACTTCGTGCCCAGCCTGGGTGTCAAGTGCGAGACCATCTTCGACGCGCTGCGTGCTGGCGGCTTGACCGGCAAGCTGGTGGGCATTGCCCACCTGGTGGATGCCTTCGGTGAGACGGACGTCGAAACCGTCACCGCCGTAACCAACAACGACGAGATCGACGACGCGCTCAAGGCAAGGGGCAAGGCTGTCGTCGAGCGGGACGACCCTGACCTGCTCGTCCTGCAGCTCCTCAGCGTGGACCAGACCGGCCACGCCCGGGGCAGCTATAACGCCGAGTACCTTGCCAAGATCGAGGACAGCGACCGCCACATCGAGGATTTCCTGGGTTGGTGCGACTCCGTCGGCTACCTGGAAGGAGCTACGGTCATCATCACCGCCGACCACGGGCAGGGCATCGGCATCGGCGGGCACGGCCACATGGGCCCGACGGAGCGGTACGTGCCCTGCATCATGTGGGGCGAGGGCGTCGAACTGCAGGGGCCTGTCGAAGACCCCAAATCGGTCATGGACGTGACCGCCACCATCGCCTACTACCTCGGCATCGAACCGCCGGGCCAGTCGGTGGGCCAGGTTCTCGGGGTTCCCGATGCCGACGAATCGACCCGTCCCGTCGCCGTGATCGTTCCCGCCTACAACGAGTCGGAGAACCTGTCGGCCACGCTGGCCCGCATACCCCGGAACGACCGGCCTGACCTCAAGGTGATCGTGGTGGACGACGGTTCCACCGACGGTACGGCGGAGATCGCGCACCAGCACGGCGCGGACGTGGTGGTGTCCCACAAGCATAACCGGGGGCTGGGCGCGGCCCTGCGCACCGGACTGGCCACCGCCAACGAGCTGGACGCCCGCGCCGCCGTGTACCTGGACGCCGACGGTGAATATCCCCCGGAACAGATACCCGACCTGCTGGCCCCCATCGAAGCGGGCGACGCCGACTACGTGCTGGGCTCGCGCTACCTGGAAAACAGTCCCGACCAGCGGGCGTTCCGGCGCATCGGGAACATGGCGTTCACTGCAGCGCTCAACCTCGCTGCCGGCCGGCGCATCACCGACGGCCAGACCGGGTTCCGGGCCTTCTCCCGCCGCGCGCTGGAGTGCGCCGAGATCATTCACGACTACAACTATGCCCAGGTGCTGACCCTCGACCTGCTGAAGAAGGGTATGCGGATGCGGGAAGTTCCCGTCTCGTACCAGCGGCGCACCAGGGGCAGTTCATTCATTGGCCCCAGGTATCTCTGGCGCGTCCCCACCGGGATGCTGCGCGAGATGCTGAGTAGATAAACGCTCAGGAAACCCATCAAGGAGGATGACGAAAGTGCGTTACCACATCGGGAAGTGGGGTGTACTGCCCCGCCGACAGTATTGGATTGCGGGCCTCGCGTTGGCGGTATTGCTCGCCCTGGCTGCGGGTTGCCAGCAGGAACCACCGGCGCCCGCGCCGGCCCCGGATACCAGTGCAGTGGAAGCAGCGGCAGCCCAGGCGGCCCAGGCCGCGGACTCTGCGGCTTCCGAGGCGCGATCGGCCGCGTCTGCAGCCCAGGAGGCTCAGGTTGCTGCGATGCGAGCGGCCCAGGCCGCCGAAGAGGCGGCTCGCCGCGGCGAGGACCGCCCCACCATCGAGGTCATCGGACAGGCGTCCGGCGGCACCGGCACAGGTACTGGGACTGGTACCGGCTCGGCCTCTGGTACGGGCACCGGCACTGGCACCCACACCGGGTCAGGCACCGGTACCGGCACCGGCTCTGCGTCCGGCACAGGTACCGGAACCCATACCGGATCGGCATCAGGCACGGGCACCGGCACAGGTTCGGCATCCGGTACTGCAACCGCCGCGATGATGAGCGGCAAGGAAGGCGGCTTGTTCATCCCGACCAACCTCAGCTATGAGACGGAAGGGCCCACAGCGTCGGACGGCTACTACACTCCAACGACCAACCGTGAGATCTACGCAAAGATCTCCACGGACTACCAGGAGATAGCCAAGTTGACCAACGTCATCAAGGAAGGCAAGCCCTTCCCTGCGGCTGAGATCTGGTTACTGTACGAAGCCGGCTCGCACACCCGGATTGGTCCGCAGAGTCGTACTCTTAAGAGCTTCGCCTCCGGTTCGTCGCCGTCCACGTATTTCCCCGACTCCGCGGAGTTCTACGGGTCGGACACCTTCCTCGACGATCCGATTGAGAACGTCATACGTGGGCGCCGGGAGGCCGAGAACTACACCGATGCCCAGAAGCGCCAGGCGGTCAACAAGGGCATGCTGCGCATCCTCTACCACTGGTCGAAGTTCTACATGATCATCGGCCAGGACCGGATGAGCTCCCGCCTCATCGACGAAGCCTGGGCCGTCTACGTCGGCGAGGAAGTCGACGGGCGCTATCCGAACTCCCTGGCGGCCCTGGCGCAGTCCCGGGAAGGCAACTTTGGCCGGGAAGGCACTATCGACATCCCGCTGCGTGAGGCCATGGACCGGGCTCGGCAGGCCGCCGACGACGGTGACGCCGCCGCCCTTGAAACGGCCACCAACGAGGTCTACTCGCGTTTCAACGCTATGTTCTACCTGGCCACCGTCAGGTACATCGGCCGGGTGGCGGACGACGCGGCGGCCGGCGACCGGGATGCTTTGGGAACCCACCAGGTCGAAGCGCTGGCGTTTTACCAGTCGATTCAGCCTGACGTTGCCAAGGCCGATCCGTCTGCCGACGAGACGATCATGGCCTACCTCACGGCCGAAGGGAGCCAGATTACACCTGCGTCCCGGGACCGCGCGCTCGCAGCCCTGAACGGGACTGCCTCGGGGCTCGTGCTCGAGCGGAGCGACCTGGTAACCAGGTACACCGCCGATACCGGCGACGGGCCCGGCGGTGCGGCGTCGGCTTACACCGGCGATCTGGATCGTTCCTCCAGCGTGTTCATCCCGGTGAATCTGCCGCACGAGACGGACCGGAGCGTCCCCAGCCCGTCCGACGGCTACTACCACGCCACAACCAACCGCGAGCATTATCAGAAGATCCCCTCCGACTACCAGGAGATCGCGGCGCTGACCAACGTGATCAAGGAAGGGGAGCCCCTGCCCGTGGCAGATATCTTCCTGCTCTATGAGGTTGGATATCACACCCGCATCGGCGTCCGCAGCAAGACCCTGCGGGGCTTTGCCCGGGACCCCGAAAGAGCCGAAGAATATCCTCTCGCGGCTGAGTTCTACGGGTCCGGCAACTTCCTGGACTCTCCCATCAACAACGCCGTACGCGGCCGCAACGAGGCCGAAAATTGGACCGATGCGCAGAAGCGCCAGGCCATCAACAAGGGCATCCTCAGGATCCTCTATCACTGGTCCAAGCACTATGTCATCGGCGGCTGTGCTGACCTGGACTCGGGTGACGTCGACGAGGGCTGGGGCATCTACGTCGGTTTGCCCGGCGACGATGGGAGTTATCCCTACTCGCTGTCCAAACTGGCGCGGAGTCGCGAGGGCAACTTCGGCCGGGAAGGCACCCTCGACATCCCCCTGAGGGAAGCGTTCGAACGCGTGCGTCAGGCCGCCGAAAACGGCGACGCCGCCGCGTGCGATGCCGCGGCCCAGGAAGTGTTCTCGCGCTTCAACGCCATCTTCTATCTGGCCACCGTCAGGTACATCGGCGTCTCGCAGGCTGACGTGGCGGAAGGCAAGGACCCCGGCACCCACCAGGTGGAAGCCCTGGCGTTCTACCAGTCCATCCAGCCCGAGGTCGCGAAGGCGGACCCGGAGGTCGACGAGACCATCATGGCCTACGTGACTGCCGACGCGAGTGACCTCACCATCTCGTCTCGCGATGAAGCGTTGGCTGCTCTCAACAGCGTCGCGTCGGCGCTCTTGTTGACCGACGATGACCTCGTCACCAGCTACTGATGATAGACTCGTCAGCCCACAACAGGAGAACCTAAGCATGAAGAGTCTGTCGCGTCGAGGCAATTGGGCTTTGTGGTGGACAGCCGGGTTGTTGCTGTCGGCGATGGCGCTGGTAGCATGCGGCGGGGGTGGTTCGCCACCTCCGCCCGTCCCCACCTCGCCGCCTCCGGCAGCCGCCGGTTCAACTGCCGGAGCAACCGCAGTTCAGACCCCGACCAATACGCCGGTCCCGGCGACCCTCGCTCCCGTGGAGGACCGGGATCGCACGCTCACCGTGTATTCCGGCCGGTCGCAGACGCTGGTACACCCGCTGCTCCTGGCCTTCGGCGAGCAGACTGGCATCGATATTCGCGTGAAGTACGCGGGCAGCGCGTCGACGGCGGCTACTCTGCTGGAAGAGGGCGACAACACGCCCGCGGACGTGGTGTTCATGCAGGAGCCCGGCTCGCTGGGCATCCTGGCGGACAACGGTATATTGGCGCCGATACCGCAGGCAACCCTGGACAAAGTGGACCCCCGGTTCCGTTCTCCCGCCGGCCTCTGGATCGGCACGTCGGGCCGGGCCCGCACCATCATCTACAACACAGACGCGATCAACCCCGAAACCGACCTGCCGCCGTCCATCCTGGACTTCACCGCCCCGGAGTGGCGCGGTCGGGTAGGCTGGGCGCCCCGCAACGGTTCATTCCAGGCTTTCGTGACCTCCCTGCGCTTGCAGTTGGGCGAGGATGCGGCCCGTGACTGGCTGCTCGGTATGCGGGACAACGACGCGGTGGACTATCCCAATAACGTGACCACCGTGACGGCCGCGGCAGCCGGCGAGGTCGACGTGGGCTTCGTGAACCACTACTACCTTGAACGGTTCCTGGAGGAACACGGCCAAGGCTTCGGTGCGCGCAACCACTACATCGGCAACGGCGATCCGGGCGCGCTGGTACTGGTGGCCGGCGTGGGCATCCTGGACGCATCCGAAAACAAGGACATCGCCGTCGAGTTTGTGGACTTCCTGCTAGGGGCGCCGGCCCAAACTTACTTCGCCCAGGAAATCAAGGAGTACCCGGTGTCCGCCGGAGTTGAACCGGTCGGCGATCTGCCTCCCATGGAGTCCCTGGACCCACCGGACGTGGACCTGGGCAACCTCAGCGACCTCGAGGGCACGCTCAAACTGCTGCGTGAGACCGACGTTCTGCCGTGATGGTTCGCGACGCATCGCGCCACGTTCATCGATTCATCACCGGAAGGGAGCTGCTGCTGTGGGCGGCGGCTCTTTTCTTATTGCTGGCGGCCGCTTACGCGTTCTCGATCGACATCCGCGCCAGCCGTGGCGCATCCATCACCGGTGACGAGCCCTTTTATCTGCTGACCACCCAGAGTCTCCTGAGCGACGGCGACCTGGATGTGCAGAATCAATTCGACGCCAAATCCTACAAATCTTTCTTCGACCACGCCGACGACCTGTGGCTCCAGTCGGCGCCGACCCCCGACGGTCGCTTGCTCAGCCCGCACAACCCGGGGCTCTCGGTTCTGGTGATTCCCGGTTTCGCTTTGGGTGGACTACTAGGAACCCAAATCCAGTTGATGCTGATGGCGGCCGCGGCCATGTCGCTGGCTTTCGTCCTCGCCGACCGGCTCACGGGTCGCCGGTTCATATGCTGGGCAGCAACGCTCGGGATAGGCCTGACCGCGACGGCGTTCATCTACTCCACGGAGATTTACCCGGAGTTTCCGGCCGCGTTGGCGTTGGTGACCGCCCTGTTCATCGCCACGCGCCGAAAAAAGCCGGCTTGGTACGATGCCCTTTGCCTGGCCGCCGCGCTGACCGCAATGTGTTGGCTGGGCGCCAAGTACGCGGCATTGGTTGTACCGGTGGCCATATATTTCCTGTTCAGGGCGGACCGGCGTGGGCAGATCGCCCTGGTGGCAACCGGTGGTATTTCCGCGGCGCTGTTCGCATGGGCCCACCTGCACATCTACGGCGGCCTGACCCCCTATGGAGTCAATGTCGTCTATTCAGAGTGGAACACCGCCCAAATCCTCGGCGGCCACGTCGAGTTTTCTGACCGCTACTACCGGATCTGGGGGCTGTTCATTGACCGCAGCTTCGGCATCGGACGCTGGGCTCCGCTGCTGCTGGCGGCGCTTCCCGCCCTGGTGTTGCTCGCCACTCGATCATGGGAGCAACGCTTGATGCTCGTCCTGACCGTCATACAACTGCTGATTGCCACCTTCGTCGCTATCACCATGATGGGTTGGTGGTTCCCCGGCCGTACCATGCTGACCGTGGTCCCGCTGTTCGTCGCGCCGCTGGCGTTGTTGATAGGGCGATCTTCAACGGCCATGCGAGTGGTCATTGCGCTGCTGGGCGTCTGCACCCTGGTGTTCACCGGCGGCCTGGCCCACGCGGGACACGCCGGGGAAATCACCATCGCGGTGGACCCCTTTGACATGACCTTTGTGCCCTTCCAGGCGGTCGCCGGACTGTTCCCGCTCTACACCTGGTGGACCGCCGAAACCTGGCAACTCACCTATGCGTGGTGGGCGGCGTTTGTGATCTCAACCGCGGCCGTGCTGTGGCCGGAAATCTCCGGCGCCAGGCGGCGGCTATCCCAGCAGTTCCTTGATGCCGTCGGCAAAAGAGACCCGGGGCTCCCAACCGATGAGGGACCGCGCCAGTGAGCAATCCGCGGCCTTGCGGGCCTCTTCAAACTGCTGCCTGGGATTGGGAACGATGTGCTGAACCGGGCCGCCGATGGCTGCGGCTATCTGGTTGACCGAGGTTTCCTGGCCAGTCCCGATGTTCAGCGCGATGTGTTCACCGGCCGGCACGTCTGCCGAGGCAGCCAGAATGTTCGCTTCCACCACATCGGACACATGGGTGTAGGAGCGCGTCTGCTCTCCGTCTCCGTACACGGTCAGGGGACTGCCTTCCCGCCGCATGCGCAGGAACCGGGGAATCACCAGCGCATACTGTCCCTCTGATGGCTGACCCGGACCATACACGTTGAAATAGCGCAGCGACACGACGCTCATGCTGAATAGGCGCGCGAACAGGCCGACGTACTGTTCTCCCATCAGTTTCTGCAGCGCGTAGGGCGACTTGGGGTTGGGCGTCATATCCTCGCGCATGAGGTGAGTCGGATGGTCGCCGTACACGCTGGATGACGACGAGTTGACCACTCGGCTCACGCCGTTGATCTGCGCGGCGCGCAGCACGTTCAACGTTCCTGTCACGTTGACCGCGTGAGTGCCGACCGGGTCGACTACGGATCGCTCTACGCGAGCCCACGCCGCCGTGTGGAACACCGCCTCAGCGCCCTCGGTTGCGATTACCAGCGCGTCCGCGTCCGTTACGGAACAATAGAGAGGTTCCGCCGACGGATTGAGCCCGTCCAGCTTGCCGGTGGACAGATCGTCCAGCACGACGACCTGATGCCCATCGTTTACCAGGCGGTCAACCAGGTGCGTGCCGATGAATCCGCACCCCCCTGTCACGACGCATTTCATGACGCGGTCAAATCCTCGCCTTCGGAGCTGTGTTCGTCGGACGATCCAAAACGGGGCGCCGCCGCCGACCCACGCCAACATATTCAAAACCCAAACGCGCCATCCGGGCTTGGTCCAGTGCGTTCCTGCCGTCGAACAGGAACCGAGGCGGACGCATCCTGCCGGCGATGTCCGCCCAGTCCGCGCCAACAATCTGGTCCCATTCGGTCATCAGGACGGTCGCCTGCGCGCCGCTGGCCGCTGTAACCGGGTCCCCGGCCAGCTCGACCGAGGGCGGCAGATGGGGTTGTGCGTTCATCACCGCCTCCGGATCGTAGGCGACTACCGACGCGCCATCACCGGAGAGCGCGCGGATCAACTCCAACGCCGGAGCCTCCCGAACATCGTCGGTGCCCGGTTTGAAAGCCAGACCGAGCACGGCCACGCGAAGGCCCGACATCGCCGTGCCGAACCTTTCGCGGATCGCGCGGCGCGGCATTAGCCTCTGCCGTTGGTTCACCGCGATCACCGCGCGCAGGATCTCGGCGTCCACGCCCGTGGCCATCGCCAGGTGGTCCAACGCGCCCACATCCTTGCGGAAACATGAGCCACCGTAGCCGACGCCGGCGTGGATTTTGCTCCCCGTTCGCGGGTCCATGGCCACGCCTGCGCTGACGTCGTCGATTGATGCTCCAACCTGCTCGCATAAGGCGGCGATTTCGTTCATGAAGGATATCCGAGTGGCCAACAAAGCATTGCTGGCGTACTTCACCATCTCCGCGCTGGTGATGTCGGTGATCATCCAGGGAGCGTCGATGGATTCGTACATCCCCCGGATCGCATCGATGGCCGCAGTGTTCCCGCCCTCGGTCCCGACCACAATCCGGTCAGGATGCTGCCAGTCCTCAATCGACCTGCCCTCACGCAGGAATTCCGGGTTGGAAACGTAACTCGATCTCAGCATCCGCAGGTCGCCGGACAGAAACTGCTGGCCGGCGCCGGGCGGGACCGTGCTCTTCATCACTACTGAGCTCCGTCGGCGCCATCTTTCCTTGACCCATGCCAATGCGGACTCCACCTGCCGCAGGTCTGCCGCTCCACCAGGGCCCGGAGGGGTGCCCGTGGCAACCATCGCCACCTCGCCGAGATGCTCGGTAAATTCCGAGGGCTGACTGAATCTGAGGCGTTCCGATGCGACTGCCGACGCCGCCATCTCCTGTAGGCCGGGTTCGCAGAAGGGAACTTCGCCCAACCCAAGACGTCGGACGCGGTCCGGGTCTGTGTCCACGCCGGTCACATCGTGACCCGCATGGGCGAGGCAGGCCGCCGCCACTGTTCCCACGTGCCCCAACCCGATTACGGTCACTCTCAATTCGATTACCTCCGCGATGCCGGAGCGCCGGCTCTGACGGCGCGTTTCCGGAAATCATGGTCGATCCGTTGCATGCTTTGAATCACACCGCGTTGAACGGGCTTCGGGAGCGGTCCGCCGACCTGGGTTTGAATGGATTGCCGCAATGAAGTTCAATTCCATCGTCGCGCGAAGCAGTGTAGAACCGTTGGCGGCACCCCCGGCAGTAGCGCTCTCTCACTATCGTCGTTCCCCGCCTGCGGTGTCGGCTGACGATGTTGTTGGCGTCCAGGCATCGGGGACACGTTTGCCTTTTCGTACCCGGCATCGCGTCACTCCCCGTCGCGCGGATCGGCGGCGTCGTCCAGTGTCGGGTCGCCGTACCGACTCACGAAATGCTTTTCCACCCTTCCGGTCGCCAACATAGCGCCGATCAACAGCAGCCAGACGAAGAACAGGCCGCCGATGATTGGGTGCGCCATCGTCGCCGCGTTAAGCCAGATGAATTGCATCGCGACGCCCAGGATCGCGGAAGCGGGCGATACCTTTCTCAGCGTCCCGCCCACCTGCCACTGGAACCACGCCGCAACCATCAGGGCCAGGCCGGCGGCAGTGAACCCGACCTTGCCAACAATCCAGCGCAGGTTGTCCACAACAACCATGCTCATAGCGCCCGTCGCGGATGCGGCGCCAACGTCCGCCTGCGCGGCGATGACCAGCGCGCACACCCCCGATACGGAGGTGCACACGCCCGAAATGATGAACAGGTAAGGCACCCAGGGCGTGGCCCACCGGTCGCGGATGATCCAGGTCCGCAGCAGGAACCAACCGGCCAGAAGCAGAATCAGGCCCGACGCCACTCTACTCGCGCCGAACAGGGTGTACATTCCCCGGTTCTCGGCAATCGCGTGCAGCGATTCAACCAGTGTTCCCTGGTCCGCCTCGGAGGCCACGCGTGCGTAAACCATGACCGCAGTAACCAACGCGGTCAGGATCAGGAAGACGCCGCCCCAACGGGCAGCCCGGTCGGCAACGCTGTCCGATGGAACAACGGAGCCCGACGTTGCGGAATCTGTGTCGATGGTCTCTCTGTCGTCAGCCATTGCCACTCCTTTCAAAATCGAGGATACGCCAGGCTGGGGCTTCCACCCGGCGCTCCCGTTGGTGTTTTGATCAGCGGCAGGGCTGCTCGACCCACGCTCCCGTCGACTCCGGCCATACCCACTACCGGGATCGAGTTGCAGACCAACTCGTAGCCGAAGGTGCTATACAGATCGCAGGTCATTCAAGCGATAAGCATGTCTACGCTTGCACAGTGGCTTGATATTATGCCCAACTTAATATTTTTGTCAAATGGCACACGCCGTTTCCGACAGCGCGGGGGCGCGGTCATCAATGCTTCAGCGGCACGCTCCGGGCACCGAAAACGACCGAGGCGAGCAACTAAAACGGATGCCATCTCCGCCGCTTTCCGCGCCACTCATCCCGACGTTACACGCTGTTCGACGCGATATCACCCCAAACCTGCAAGCTTCGCAGAGCGTATCGACGCAGAGCAAATAATCCTGTCGGCACCCCTGGTTATGTGTTGACACAACGCTTTGGTGAGAGTAGATTGAGGCCCACGGATTCTGGAAGCACATTACAGATTTGGGAGAGCCTATGTTTCTGTGCGTGTGCAAAGCGATAAGGGTTTCGGAAGCGGTCGACGCGGCGCGCGCCGGTGTCGACACGCCCACGCGAATACGGCAGCATTTCGGGTTCGACGACGACGAATGCTGCGGGCGGTGCGCCAAGCACATTGACTCGGTGGCGCACTTGGTGCAGATCAAACTCCGCCAGGTTGACGGGGCCGTTGCGTCGGCAGTCGCCCCGGCGCTGAGGTAGGAGGCGGGCATTCCGCCAATCGTCCGCGACATCTGGCACAGCGCGCATTGGGCCGCCCGGAATTCAGGCGGCCCAGCTTTTTGCCTGACCCCAGTCGGCGGAATGCTACAATCGATTCGCCGCTGAATTGACATGGAGGGATACCCATTGAAAGCCAAAGACGGGGTGGTCGACCATCTCAATAACCTGCTCACCATCGAACTGACCGCCATCAACCAGTATTTCGTCCAGGCGGAAATGTGCAAGAACTGGGGCTTCGACCGCCTCTACAAGCGGTTCCGCGATGTCAGCCTGGAGGAGATGGAAGACGCCCAACACCTAATCCAGCACATCCTCTACCTCGAGGGCGTGCCCAATCTGCAGCGTCTTAACCAGATCATGGTCGGCGAGAGCGTAATGGAGGACTTGGAACTGGATTTGCAGTCCGAGATGAACGCCGTGAGCGCGCTGGTCGACGCGATTAGCCACTGCGAGCAGGTGCAGGACTACACCACCCGTGGCATCCTGCAGGAGATGATCCGCTCCGAGGAGGAGCATGTGGACTGGTTGGAAACCCAGTTGGAGACGGTCAAGATCATCGGCATCGACCTCTGGCTCAACCAGCAGATCCACGAGGAGTAGTCGGTCGCCGCATCACGGCTTTCCCGCGCCGGCGCACGAAACGCGCCGGCGTTTACATATCAAAGCCGAATCTACCGAAGGGATATAGGCGCACTCGTCGGCTAAGAGGGTGTTTAAAAGGTTCTCACTTGGATGGGAAAATAGAGGCGGGAGAATGGGAGTTAGGGTCAGCGTGATGGCATGGAGAGACCTGCTTACCCCACCGATCTGGACAACCGAGAATGGTACCTGTTGGAACCCCTCCTACCGCCTCCCAAACCCGGCGGTCGGCCAGTCAAGTATCCCCGTCGCGAGATTGTAAACGCCATCCGATACGTGCTGCGCACCAGTTGCTCTTGGCGAATGTTGCCCCACGACCTGCCGCCCTGGCCCATCGTCTTCCACTATTTCCACACCTGGCGTAGGGATGGAACCCGGCAACGGGCCAACGAAGTGCTCCATTCCGAGTTGCGACAAGCCCAAGGTCGTCCCTCCAGTCCCAGCGCTGCCGTCATTGACAGCCAGTCGGTGAAGACCACCGAAAAGGGGCCCCAGAGGCTATGACGCGGGCAAAGAGGTGAAGGGACGGAAACGTCATATCGTGGTGGATACCCTGGGACTGCCGCTGGCCGTGGCGGTACATCCCGCCAGCATTCAAGACCGAGACGGCGTTTGGTTGGCACTGCAACGCCTGATAGGTCGCTATGACCGTTTGCAGATGATCTGGCCCGATGGTGGCTACGGCGGCAAGCTGGCAGGATGGGCCAAGACGGTGGGCGGCTGGACCCTGGCACTGGTGCGCCGCCCCGCTCGCCTGCATACCTTCCGGATTCTGCCCGGCCGGTGGCTAGTGGAACGGACCTTCGGGTGGCTGAACCTGCAGCGCCGGCTGAGCAAGGATTACGAAGCACTGTGCGAAACCACCGAAACTTGGCTGTACATCGCCATGACCGGACTCACCCTGAAACGACTGGCACGAGGCAGGCCTTTTTAGACACCCCTTTAGACCGGAAAGGAGAAACCATGTTTGGGCCTACGACTTCGTCCAGGTCAAGCTGCATAAGGGTCGTCCGCTGCGGCTGTTGACCATCGTCGACGAGCACACCCGGGAGTGTCTGATTTTTGAGTTCGCCGCAGCATCCGGTCTATGGACGTGGTCGAAACCCTGGCCCAGTTGATGAGGGCCAGAGGCGTGCCCGAGCACATCCGCTCCGATAACGGGTTGTAGTTCACCGCCGGACGGTCCGGTAATGGCTCGGCGGAGTTGGCGCCAGGACCCTTTACATCGAGCCCGGGTCTCCGTGGGAGAACGGGTACACGGAAAGTTTCAACGGGAAGCTGCGGGATGAACTTTTGAACCGTTGAACCGGGAGGTGTTCTACACGCTGGTGGAGGCGCAGGCGCTGACGGAGCAGTACCGGCGGCGGACCTACAATCGCATCAGACCGCACAGCGCACTGGATTATCGACCTCCCGCTCCGGAGACCATCCGGCTCAAGAATACCGTACCGGCGCTGTCGATGGTCTGCTCCCCGAATCCTGACCCGCCAAACTATCATTGTGGCTGGTACAGGAAATGGGGCAAGACCAGCGCGGGTCGGCCTAACATAGCAAATGGTACAACCGCTGGGGCAGGTCAGAGTAGCCGTCTTCGATGGCCGGGGTATACCACTCGTTTACCAACTTTCCGCGGATGGCTGCGAATTAAGGCGGACCGTGGAGACCACAAAAACAGCGTTTCCTACTCAATTCAAGTAGGAAACGCCGTTTTCGAGGGCTTAGGGGGAACTGGTGGAGCTGGCGGGAATCGAACCCGCTACCTCTTCAATGCCATTGAAGCGCTCTCCCAAATGAGCTACAGCCCCACTGGACCGCTAACGTGTCTGCGCGAGCGGGCGTACAGTTTAGCAAACCCGCCTCGGAAGCCGCAACCGCCGCGACCTGTCCGAAACTGGGGCGACTACCCCGAAACCCGCTTGCGCCGGTTGTTGATGTAGTCCACCAGCACGTATTCGCCCAAGTTTTCGCTGCTGCTGTAGAAGGCCCTGCCACGATTGATCTTGGTCATCCGGTCTACGAAGTTGACCAGCTGGTAGCTGTTCTCCAGCATGAACGTATTGATGACGATGCCTTCCTGGGTGCAGCGGCGTACTTCTTTCAGCGTTTCCAGTTCGGTGCGGTAGCTGGGCGGGTAGGAGAAGTAAGCCTGCTCGCCTTCCAGGTGCGCGGTGGGCTCTCCGTCGGTGATGACCAGGATCTGGCGGGTGCCTCCCTTTTCGCGTGACAGGAGCTTTCGTGACAGCATGAGGGCGTGGTGCAAGTTGGTCCCAGATACCCAGTTGTTCCAGGTTAGGCCGGCCAAGTCTTCTTCCTCCAGCTCGCGCGCGTAGTCCGAGAAGCCGACGACATGCAGCGTGTCCCGGGGATACTGCTGTCGGATGAGGGCAAACAACGCGAGGGTGACTTTTTTCGCCGCCGCCCAGTTGTTGAACAGGCCCATTGAACGGCTCTGGTCCAACAGGACGATGGTGGCGGCACGGGTCATGTGCTCGGTGCGGTAGATCTCGAAATCGTCCGGGCGCAGTTTCACCGGTACTTGCGGCCCGCCCCGTACGATCGCGTTTTTCACCGTGGTCTGCAGGTCCAACTGTAGGGGGTCGCCGAATTCGTAGGTCTTGGTGTCGCCGAGAAGATCGCCGCCGGCGCCGCGGGCGTCGAGGTCGTGGTTGCCGATGCGGTCCTTCTTGAGTTGCTGGAACACCTCGCGCATGGCTTTCTGGCCGATGCGCCGGATGCCACGGGCGGTCAGGTTGAGCTGGTCGTCATCGGTGATGTATCCGGCGTCCTTGAGCAGCTGACGCAGACGATCCAGTTCCTCCCACGCGCGCCGAGCTTCTTCGCCCAGCAACTCGGCCAGTTGCTCCGGGTCGACGTCGTCCAGGTTGCCGGTGCGCATGGCCTGCTGCAGTGACTGTTCCAGCTGGTCCAGATCCTGCATCTGGCGCATGGCTTCCATGGCCTGTTCCAGGGTCATGCTGTCGTCGCCCAGGAAAGGGTACTGGCGGGCCAGATCGTCCGGCGGCATCAGCGTCTGCATCAGGCTCGCGAACTCTGACATCTCGTCCATGAGGCGCGGGTCCATGGCGGACTGCATGGCGTCTTCGAGTTCGCGGCGCATGTCGGGCGACAGGCTGTCCATTAGGGATTGCATCTGGGCCATCTGCTGCTGGATGCGCTCCATGAGCTCGTCGAGACTCTGGGGCGGGTCGTCACCGAACATCGGGCCCCACTTTTGCATGAACCCTTCGAAGTTGGGGTCGCGGCCTTCCATGCGGTCGCGGAGCATCTGGTTGAGGTCCTGCATCATCTGACGCATGGCTTCCATCTGCTCCGGCGTCATGTTCTGCATCTGGTCCTGCATCTGCTGGGATACGTTCTGGGCCATCTGCCCTTTGAGCATGTCCAGCAGTTCCTGGAACATCTGCTGGGCGTCAGGGTCCATGAAGTCATACTCCATCAACTCCTGGATCTGCCCGCCGAGGCCGTCGGGGAGGTCGTCCAGCTTGTCGAGGTTGCGTTGAGCGCGCTCCTGCAGCATCCGGTTCAGGGCTCGCTGCTGCTCCTTGCCTTCCATGTCGGCCGGTTCCGGCTGGTCGGCGGCCTCGTCAAGCCGGCGCTGGATGCCCTCCCGCTCGGTGCGGAGGATTTCGTCCATGCGCTCCTTGAGGTCGTCCACCACCGAGTCCAGGTTGCTCTGCTGCAACTGCTGGCGGCGCTGCTGCTTAAGTTGCTCCATGAGTTGACGCAGATTGGGCATCTCGGAACCGTCACGGTTCTGCATGCCGTTGCGGAACAGGTCGCGCAGGGCTCGCGCCAGGTCGCCGTGCTGCAGCAGGTCATCCGAGAGGGCGTCCATCACCTCGCTGGCGTCGACATCGAAAATCTGCTGGGTGCCATCCCACTGGGAATAGCGGTAGCGCTGATAGAACATGGACGACCTCCGGACGCGCCGGCGGGAAAAGGGCGGGCAATTGCGGGATGATAACACACCGTGCGATGGCGCCCGCCGCTGCACCCGCGGGCGAGGGGTTCAGCCGAAAAGGCGGGTGAGCCAGGCGAGGAACCGTTGGCAGAGGGGGCCGTTGATTTCGAGGTCGTGCGCCAGGATGGCCAAGCCCATTTGGCGAGGGTCTTCTCGCGCGGCAAGCCAAGCGTGAATTTGGGCGCGCAATGTCTTGCCTTGTGCAAATGTTCGCTCTGTTGACGGGATGCCGGCTATATATTGCTGGGCGAGGGGCCAGACTGGATCGCTGGCGGGAATCATCCGCTCAACGAAGTCTTCAAGCTCGCCCGTGTTCAAATTGTCGGGCATTATCCAGACGCCGATGCGGGGGCTGTCGATCGCGGAATCTGCGGGGATGATAGTCCCACTGAGCTCGGGTGTTGCCGGCAGTTGCATGTCCGGGTAGGCGACTTCAATTCGTTCGATCACCTGCTGCCAATGCTCTTGCGGAGTTTCGTCGCCGTCCAGCACGAACCCCACCCCGGTCAAGTCCGGCTGGTTGACCAAGTTCCGAACTGAGTTGATCACGCCCATGCGACCTTGGGCGTTGTGAAAATCAAACTGGTCGCCCAGTCCCGGGTTTGCCTGCCTGCATAGATGCAACACCAGGTGCTCGTCGTTCTGTCCTTCGACGACGAGCAGTCCAGTTGCCGAGCCCGCATACGATGTGGTCACGGGCTACCGGACTTCAATGCTATGCTTGGCCGCATTCGCGAGTTCAGTTTCAGGGTACTCGACGGCCCGTAACCGATCGCCATTCCGCTGGATGCGGTACAGCACTCCTTCCACGTCCTCCAGCTCGTTGGCCGCCTTAGCGAAGCCGACTACACAGTCCCAGCTGTGGGTGGTGGCTATGACCTGCACGTTGTTGCGCTCGGCAGTCTGCAACACCATGTTCCAGAACTTGGCCTGTATGGAGTGATGGATTCCGTTTTCGGCTTCGTCGATGAGGAGGAATCCATCGGTGCTCTTGGCTAGGGCAAGGGCAAGGGCTAGTGCGCGCAGAGCACCTGCACCCAAACTCCGAACCGGCATAGGGAAGTCTTTGCCCTTAATCTTCGCCATGAACCGGCGCCGCCTGAACCGGCCGATTCGATCCGTGGTGGGTACTGCTGCAACCCGCTCAACGTTGTCACCGATCAGCAAATTCAATGCGTCCAGTGCGCGGTCTTCGTGCGAGGTGAGAGCCAAGTCGCTCCAATGCCGCTCAATGGTTTCGTCGGACGGACCATCGGGGCCGAACACATAACACGGCACCCAGGATGCGACACCTTCTAACTGCAGATCATGAGCGAAACGCTCGTATCTCGCGCTGCCAAATTTCCTGTTCAATTCCACGGGTTCAAGGGTGTTTACTGTTTGATGAAGAGTCCGAAGGGGGGTGATCTCGTGCGCAGGTGTCCGCGTCATCCTCAGGGTTCTGGCGTCGTCGGCACTTATCTGCCCGATCACCACTTCGCAGGATTCACGGCGGTCAGTGAATAGCGCGATTCGGTCGGGAACGCTGTTAGGATTTTCCGGGTCAAATTCTTCGATGTTCACATCTCCGCGTTCTTTTAGAACCGAATCCACAGTGTAAGGATTCGCCCGCGCCGCCCAAATCCGCACCGCATCAAGCACCGTCGTCTTTCCCACGCCGTTTTTGCCCGTCAGCAACGTGACGCGGCCCAGGCGGGGGATGGTCAGTTCGTCGATGCCGCGGAAGTTCTTGATGGCCAGGCTGGGGAGGTGGAGGTTTTGGTCTGGTGTCTGATCTGACATGATGCTCCCCGGACGGATGCTCGGCGGCGGCCGTGATTGGCGGGTGCGGTTTTCCGATATAATCCCAGTCTAAACTATCAATTCAACGCGGGGAAATGATAGCCCCGGGAGGACGCATGAAGTACGACGTTATCGTGGTAGGCGGCGGCGCGGCGGGTTCGACACTGGCGAGCCGGCTGGCTGAGGACGCCAACACCTCGGTGCTGCTGCTGGAGGCCGGCAACGACTATCCCGATGTGGTCACGCTGCCCGACGACGTGAAGTTCGGCGGCACGCGGTATGCCGAGGCCCAGGACTCCATCCACAACTGGGCGCTGCGCGGCACCATCACCGAGGAGCAGGGCGAAATCCACGTCGCCCAGGGCAAGGTCATCGGTGGCGGCTCGTCCATCAACGGCCAGGCGATGCAGCGCGGCTTCCCCGAAGACTTCGACGACTGGGCCGCCCGGGGCAACGATGAATGGTCCTACGACAAGGTCCTGCCCTTCTATCGCAAGATGGAAAACGACATGGACATCCAGGACGACTACCACGGCTCCGACGGCCCAATGCCGGTGCGCCGCCGTGTGACCGGCACCTGGGCGGACATCCAGAAGGCGTTCCACGATGCCTGCCTTGCTGAAGGCTTCCCTGCGGTGGAGGACACCAACGGGCCGAACCCCACCGGCGTGGGCGTGTCGCCGACCAACAACCTGGGCGGCATCCGCATGAGCGCGGCCATGACGCACCTGAACCCCATGAGACACCGGCTGAACCTGACGGTGCGCGGTAACGTGTACGTCCGCCGGGTTCTGTTCGAGGGCATGAAGGCCGTTGGTGTGGAAGCCGAAAGCGGCGGCGAGATTTTCACGGTCGAGGCTGACCGGGTCGTGCTGAGCAGCGGGGCCATACGGTCGCCCCAACTGCTGATGCTGTCCGGCGTCGGTCCCCGGGAGCACTTGCAGCAATTCGGCATTCCGGTCATCCACGACAGCCCCGGGGTTGGCCAGGGGCTGTGGAACCACCTGAGCGTACACATCACCTACAAGGTGAAGGATGGCAAGACGCTGACCGGCGACCTGGACGCGCCGCACTTCGGCCTGCACTATTCTTCCGAGGGTTCCGGCTACACCAACGATATGGTGCTGCGTTCCAGCACGGTGGTGGACGAGCGGGAGGAGAAGGTGGCCGGCGTTCGCACCCGTTACAACACGGGGGACGTGCCGCCGGAAAGGGCAGCGCGGATTTCCTGCACGCTGGGACTGCCCGATGGTTCCGGGTTCGTGCAGTTGCAGTCTTCAAACCCTGACGTGCAGCCCGAGTTCAACTATCAGTACCTGCGGCATCCCAGCGACGCCCGTCGCATCAGGGAGGGCATTCGCAAGGGAGCACGGATGCTGGAGTCGGACGCTTTCAGGGACGTGTACGACTTCCGCATCAACCCGCCGGACAACATCTTGAACGACGACGACGCGCTGGACCTGTGGGCGCGTCAGACCGTGGGCACGGCCCGCCACGTGTCCGGCACCTGCCGGATGGGGCCCGACGGCGACGGCATGGCCGTGACCGACCAGTATTGCCGCGTGCGCGGCGTTGAGGGCCTGTGGGTCGTCGACGCGTCGGTGATGCCACGGGTGCCCCGCTCCGGCGGCATTCATCCTACTGTGGTCATGGTCGGCGAGCGCGTGGCCGATTGGGTCGCCGCCGGTTAGTTCATCGCGCGGCGCTGCAATCCCCAGGGGAAACAATCGACCCGGACCTATTCGTCCGGGTCGATCACTATCTCGGGGTGGGTGTCGACTCCGTACCGGCTGAAAACGTCGTCGATCTGCGCCATGTCGGCGCCGGAGAGGGCCCATTCCAGGCCGGCGACGTTGTCCTCCACTTCCTGCACCGTACGGGTGCCCACCAGCGCGACGCTGACCGCCGGGTTCGACAGCACCCAGCGCAGGGCCAGTTGGGGCATCTTCTTGCCCCGGGCCTCGGCGATGGGCTTGAGGTCCTCGACCACCTGCAGGTTCCGCTGGAAATGCTCCTCGGCGAAGACGCCCACGTTCCATCCCGGTCGACCGCCGGTGGCGCGCCAGTCGTTGTTGCCGAAGGTGGTGTCGGCCGACATCGTGCCCGTCAACAGGCCAAACGCCAGCGGCCCGTACACCATGACGCCGGTGCCCTGCTCCAGGCAGTAGGGGAAGATTTCCTGTTCCATGCGCCGGTCGAACATGTTGAGGCCGTACTGCACGACGTCCACGCTGCGAACGGCTTCACATTCGCGGATCTGGTCGAGCGTGAAATTCGATACGCCGACGGCGCGGACCTTGCCCTGGTGCACGAGGCTGTCCAGCGCGTGCATGGTCTCGTCGAACGGCGTGTTGACATCGGGCCAGTGGATGAGCAACACATCGATGTAGTCGCTGCCCAGGTTCTGCAGGCTCTGCTCCACTGAGGCGAATATCGACACCATGCGGCTGTCCCGTCCCTTGGGCCGGTCTGCGTACCCCACGCCGCACTTGGTAACGACGACCACGTCCTTACGACGGTTGCCGAGAGCCTTGCCCAGGACGACCTCCGATTCGCCGCGTCCGTAGGCCGGCGCCGTGTCGAAGCAGTTGATGCCGAGGTCGATGGCGCGGTTGACGGCAGCGTCGAGCTCACCGCCGGATACGTCGCCGTAGGTTCCACCCATCTCCCAGCAGCCGAAACCCAGGGCAGAAACGGTCATGTCGGTCGGGCCAAAGCGACGGTATTCCATGGGGATGCTCCTGTGATGGTCGGCGTCGTTTGAAGTAAGGCTTAATTCACAGGGATATACAGGATGAACGGGATTTGTCCATTGATAGCGTAGACATCGTTCCCCGCACGAGGAAAGCGGGAGCGCCGCGCCACCGCGGCGCTCCCAACGCGGACAGTCTGGACTGGAACCTACCCCAGATCGGGCCAGACGCCCTGGCTGGGCGAGACTCCTTCGTAACCATTGGCGATGCGGAACAGGTTGCCCTCTTCCCACGGTCGTCCGATGAACTGGAGACCGATGGGAAGGCCGAGCTCGCTGAACCCGCAGGGAACCGTGATGGCCGGGAACCCCGTGGCGTTCATCGGGCTGGTGTTGCGCGAAACGTGGCCGGAACCGGGACCGCGCACCTTCTGGCGACGACCCTCCGCCTCGAGGGTTTCGGCGTCGATGCGCGGCGCCGGCAGCGGCGTGGTGGGAGTGATGAGGAAATCCACATCCTGGAGGACGCGCGCGTGTTCCTCCTTGATGATGCGCTGGACCTTCATGGCCTTGGAGTAATCGCGGCCCAGCACGAACTGGCCGGCCAGGGTGCGGTAGAGGGTGTCAGGTCCGTAGTCCTCGCGGTTGGAGGTGATGTATGGCTCGTGGGTCACGACGCTATCCGCCATGCTGGAGAATCGCAGCGCGCCAGCGTACTGCATGCTGGGTACGCTGACCTCGCGGGTGGCGACTCCCAGTTCTTCCAGGGCGGCGATGGCGCGGCGAACGGCGGCTTCCACCTCCGGATCGAGATGGTCGAAGTAGTAGTTGGAGGGGATGCCCATGGTCAGGCCGCTGAGCCCCCGCTCCATTATCAGCGCGTAGTCGTCAACCGGGACGGGAACCGTGCTGGGGTCCAGAGGGTCGTAGCCGGCGATGGCCTGCAGGACCAGGGCGCTGTCCCGGACCGAGCGGGTCATCGGGCCGATGTGGTCGCCGTTGAAGCTCGTGACCATGAGGCCGCGCTGGCTGACCCGGCCGAAAGTCTGCTTGAGCCCGACCACGCCGCAGAAGGCCCCGGGCAGGCGCACCGACCCGCCCAGGTCGGTTCCCAGGGAGGCGAAGGTGACGCCGGCGGCCACGTTGGCCCCGCCGCCTCCGCTGGAGCCGCCCGGGATGTGGTCGACGTTCCACGGATTGTGCACCGCGCCGTAGTGGGGGTTGTTGGAGGTTGCGCCGGCAGCGAACTCCTCCAGGTTCTCCTTGCCGATGATGATGGCGCCGGCGGCCTTGCAGCGGCGGACGACTTCTGCGTCTTCGTCGGGCACATGATCCCGCAACACCTTGGTGCCCAGCGTGGTGTTGATGCCGCCCGTGGCGATGTTGTCCTTGATGCCGATGGGTATACCGTGGAGAGGGCCCAGGTACTCGCCCCGGGACAAGGCTTCCTCGGCCTCCTCGGCCTGGGCCAGAGCCTGCTCCCGCATGATGGTGATGAAGGAGTTCAGCGTGGGTTGGCGTCGCTCCGCCTCGTCCAGGGCAGCCTGGGTAAGTTCGACAGGAGAAACCTCCCGTGCCTGGATCAGCGGGGCGACTTCGGAGATGGTCAACTTGAGCAGTTCGGAATCAGGCATCGGTTTCTCCTCCATCCGCCGGCCTCAGCAGACGCGCCGACATCACGTCGGACAGGTCAAGGTCACGCAGGTTCTGCAACTCGGTCAGATAGTTTTCCAGTTCGGGTTTGACCAGCTCCAACTCGGCGTCGGACAACTCAAACCCTCCGTATTCTGCGATTATTCGCCTCATGGTTTCGTCGGAAATCGGCATTCGCCACACCTCCCGGATGGTCGCGATTAGGCGCGAGTGTACATAGCGCGTCGTGCCGAGGCAAGGAAGGCAATCCGGGATCGCGCCGCGACTCCCAGTAGCTGGAGCATGGCCCCGGGCGGGCAAGTTTCTGATTGCCGCTCCGATTTTGCGTGTGCTATACTCACGCACCATCCCGCGTCAGACCAAGAGAGAGGCACATAGCTTATGGTACAAGCCCCGGAACGCCCGGCGGAGAGTGCGATCAATACGGCTCCCGCTCTTGAACCGATCACGATGAAGTCCCTGCTGGAGGCCGGCGTCCATTTCGGTCACCAGACCAGGCGGTGGAACCCGCGAATGCGCCGCTACATTTTCACGCAGCGCAATGGCATCCACATCATCGATCTGCAGCAGACGATGGGGCTGATCAACGACGCGTATCGGGCGATGGTGGAACTGTCCGCCAGCGGTGGCAAAGTGCTGTTCGTCGGCACCAAGAAGCAGGCCCAGGACGTCATTGCCTCCGAAGCCGAGCGCACCGATCAGTGGTACGTGAACCAGCGATGGCTGGGCGGCACGCTGACCAACTTCCAGACCATCAAGGGTCGTATCGACCACATGAAGCGTCTGCAGGAACAGCGGGATACCGGCTACCTGGCGCGGTTGCCGAAGAAAGAAACGGTGCGGCTAACGCATACCCTGGACAAGCTCGAGAAGTACTTTACCGGCTTGCGCAACATGGACCGGTTGCCGTCCGCTCTCTTCGTCATCGACATCGGTAAAGAGGATATCTGCATCGCCGAAGCACGTCGGCTCAACATCCCGATCTTCGCGATCGTTGACACGGACTGCGATCCCGGTCAGGTTACCCATGCAGTGCCCGGCAACGATGACGCCGTGCGATCCATCCGATTGATCACGGGGCGAATGGCCTCAGCCATTGAAGAGGGTCAGGCGCAGCGGGAAGCATTGCAGATTGCGCAGACTGAAGCGACGGAAACCGACGGAGAAGAAGGTGACGAGGATGTCCGGCCTTTCAGCAACACCGTGACGCTGGAAGAGCTTGGTCAGATGATGTCCTCGCGCCCTCTCGAGCCGTAGGTCCCCGAACCTGACCAACCGCCAGACGGCACCAACCACAGGAGGCCCAAAAGTTGCCTGCAGTAACTGTTGAACTGATAAAAAGCCTGCGCGAACAGACCGGCGCCGGCATCAGTGATTGCAAACAAGCTCTGGAGGACAACGGCGGGAACCTGGAGCAGGCCATGGCGGCCCTTCGGCAGAAGGGATTTGAACAGGCTGCCAAGCGAGCCGACCGTGAGACTTCGCAGGGTCTGGTTGAGTCCTACATCCACACCGGCGGTCGGGTCGGAGCCCTGGTGCAGTTGGGGTGCGAGACTGACTTCGTGGCGCGCACCGAGCAGTTCCGCGTGCTGGCCCACGACATCGCCATGCAGGTTGCGGCAATGTCTCCGGTATACCTGGACGAAGAGGACAAGGACGAAGGGGACGACCGCCCCGCCGCCCAGGTTTGCCTGTTGCAGCAACCTTTCATCAAGGACGGATCGAGGACGCTGGCTGAACTGGTCCGAGAAACCGCGGCGCAAACCGGCGAAAACGTCCGCGTGGTCGGTTTCCGCAGGCTGGCTCTGGGGGAATAAAACGACTAGCGAAAACGGCATCCCTGCCAGGTTGATGCTGCGCCGGTAATGACAAATGGTTTCCGCCAGCGTCACGGGTGAAACGGTATATCGCCGCGTCCTGTTGAAGGTCAGCGGCGAATCTTTACAGGGGTCGGGTCCGGACACCATCGATCCGGAGGCGGTCGCCTATATCGCTGATCAGATAATCGATGCCCATTCCAGGGGCGTGGAAGTGGCGGCCGTGGTGGGCGGGGGCAACATCTGGCGCGGCTCGGCTGCGGAACGCCGGGGCATGGAACGGTCCACCGCAGACTACGCGGGCATGGTTGCCACCATCATCAACGGGTTGGCCCTGCAGGACGCGTTGGAGCGCCGGGGGATCATCACCAGGACACAGTCAGCGTTGCCCATTCAGGCCGTGGCAGAGCCTTACATTCGGCGCCGTGCCATCCGCCACCTGGAAAAGGGACGCGTGGTGTTGTTCTGCGCCGGCGCCGGCAACCCCTACATGTCCACGGACACCGCCTCGGCGCTGCGAGCCCTCGAAGTGGGAGCGGAAGTACTGCTGATGGCCAAGAATGGAGTCGATGGGGTGTACGATTCCGATCCGAAAACCAATCCTGCCGCTGTGCGGTTCGGCAACCTGGAATACCTTGACGCCGTCAATCGCAGGTTGGAAGTGATGGACTCCACGGCGATGACGCTGTGCATGGATAACGAGATGCCGATCATCGTATTTGATATATTTGAGCGGGGCGCCATGGGCCGCATTCTGCAAGGGGACGTGGTGGGTACCACAATCGACGACGGTTCGCGGCGTAACGGCTCCTAAGACGAAAACCCGCCGAGTAACGACGGTCAGCCGAAAAGGAGGGACCAAATGCCGGATCGCAACAACAGGGGCAACACCAGCGATCAGGATGGGCCGACCATGGAGGCCGTGCTGGCAGAAGCGGAGCGCAAAATGGGGCAATCGATCGAAGCCATGCGCCGCGATATCAGCACCCTCCGGACGGGACGGGCCACGCCGGCGCTAATCGAAGATCTGTCGGTCGATTACTACGGCTCACCCACTCCTCTGAAACAGATCGCTTCCATATCGGCTCCCGACGCCCGCGCGATTATGGTGCAGCCATGGGATCGGCAAGCCTTGCGCGACATCGAGCGAAGCCTGACCCAGTCCGAGATGGGGTTCAACCCGTCCAATGACGGGAACGTGATCACCGTGCCCATCCCGCCGCTGACCCAGGAACGGCGCCGGGAGATGGTCCGCCTGCTGAAGCGCAAGGCGGAAGACAGCAAGGTGGCCGTCCGCAACGTGCGACGCGAAGGCGTCGACTCCCTGCGCAAAATGGAACGGGACAAGTCGATTTCACAGGATGAGAATCGGCGCAGCCAGGATTCCCTGCAAAAAACCACCGACGCCCACATCAAGTCTATTGACGACGTCGCGGCGACGAAGGAAGCAGAAATCATGGAGGTGTAGCTTCCATCCCAGATTCCAGGCGCACGCGTTATCGTGTCCACGCGCCACTGTTGGACGCCCGCCGTATCGGGCCTCGTCCTGAAGAGAACCGATAGGCGGGCAAAAGTTTGCCCCTGTAGCAGGGGCATCGATATCTAACATCCACGTCAGTACTCATTAGCCACGGCAGCGCCGCGCCACCGTCTCCGAGCGATTCGCTATACCTGATCTGTCCAATACTCTTGCCATGCTGAACCAGTCTAACTCTCGGAACTCAGGCCGCCGGCAATCGGATCCCGGCGCGGGCGTTGACCCGATTCCCGGGCACGTGGCCATCATCATGGATGGCAACGGACGCTGGGCAGAACGCCGGGGTCTCCCGCGGCAGGCGGGACACCAGCGGGGGGTGAGCAACATCCGACGGGTCGTCGAGTTGCTGGCGCAACGGGGCGTCCAGGTGGTCACGCTCTACGCCTTTTCTACGGAAAACTGGCGGCGACCCACTGATGAAGTGGACAGCCTGATGGCGATCCTGGCGGACCAGATAGAGCCCCAGACCCGGGAACTCCACAAAGCGGGAGTAAAGTTGGTGCACCTGGGCGACATGAGCCCGTTGGCTCCCGCGCTCCAGGAAGGGATACTGCAAGCGCAGGCCATCACCAAGCACAATGTCGGGATCACCGTCAACGTTGCTTTCAATTACGGCGGCCGGGACGAGATACTGCAGGCGGTGCGTCGGATGCTGGCGGACGGAGTGGACCCAGAGTCGGTGGATGAATCGCTTTTCAGCCGATACCTGTACACGGACGGTTGCCCCGACCCGGACCTGATCATTCGGACCGGCGGAGAGCAGAGGCTCAGTAACTTCCTGATCTGGCAGGCGGCCTACAGCGAGTACTACCATACGCCCGTTCTTTGGCCGGACCTGGATGCGGAGGAACTGGATCGCGCGCTGAGCGCTTACGGGCAACGACAGAGGCGGTTCGGTTCCCTGGACATCCAGGACCCTCTCTCCGGAGCGTAACGCGGGTGTTGTTCCACCGGGTTCTGACTGCCCTGGTGGGCGTGCCCGTGGTGTTGGCATGTATTTGGTTCGGCCCGCCCTGGATTACCCTCCTGGCCGCGGTCGCTGCGGTCATTGGCGTTAGAGAAGCGTACCGACTGTATCCCGCTGTCCAGCCGGTATCCGGCGACGATGACAGCGGCGACACCCCTCTGCCCTTGCTGTTGGGCGGTGCGTGGGCAGTGGCGCTGGTGCTGGCCGGCGAACTGGCGGTGCGGCCCGAGGATTTCGGGTGGGCGGCGCTGAGTATATGCGTCGCCGGCGCAATTGCGGCCGGACTGTGGATGATTGCCGCTTGGCACGGACGGCGACCACTTGCGGCGGCGAGTTACCTGGTATTGTCTCCGGTGTACATCGGGGGAGCGCTGGCGACCGCAACGGCGCTCCGGGGCATTGACGGACTGCCCAGACTACTGTGGAAGAAAGTCGAAGAGTCTGCGCCCGCTTTATCGGTCCCGCCGCACATCGAAGATGACGGGCTGGGTGAAGCCTTCGAGACGGTTTACGACCTGGCGGGCAATGAAGGCGGGGTCTGGCTGTTACCGGACATAGTCGGCCCCGTCCTCTCGCGGGAATTGACCGTTCTCACTGAGACCGGCTGTTGGTGGCTGCTCCTGGCGATCCTCACCGTGTATGCGGCCGACACCGGGGCGTACGCAGCGGGACGTCTGTTGGGCAGGCATCGCATGGCTCCCACCATAAGCCCGGGAAAAACGTGGGAAGGAACGGCCGGCGGAATGCTGTTCGCAGTGATCGGCGCGGTGGTTCTCGGAGTGATTTTCCCCTTGCGACTAGAGATTTGGCACCTGGCGATAATCGGTGTTATTTTAGGCGCCGTATCGCCCATCGGCGATTTACTGGAATCAAAACTCAAACGCCTGGCTGATGCCAAGGACTCGGGCAACCTGTTTCCCGGCCACGGCGGGATGTTGGATCGTTTGGACAGCCTGCTGCCCTCACTGATCGTGGTATACATCCTGGCGGCCCTCAGCACTCCCTAAAACGACCGGGACGCGATCACATGCGGCGCATAGTCATACTCGGTTCTACTGGATCCATCGGGCGTCAAACGCTGGACATCGTGCGGGCGTTCCCCGATGAGTTTCAGGTAGTTGGCCTGGCCGCGGGGAACAACACCGCTTTGCTCCTGGAACAAGTCGCCGAGTTCGCTCCCGATTACATCTGGTGCTCCAATCCGCCCGCGGATTTGCCTGCCGGCACGAAAATGTTGCCCATGGCGGAGATGGCATCGCTTCCTGAGGTGGACCAGGTCATGGTCGCGTTGATGGGCGCGGTTGGCCTGACACCCACAATGAGCGCTCTGCGCGCAGGTAAACAGGTCGCTCTGTCCAACAAGGAACCCATCGTGATGGCGGGCCAGGTCCTCAAAGAGGCGGAAGCCGCTCACGGTGGGGTGATCCTGCCGGTAGACAGCGAGCCCAGCGCCATTTGGCAATGCTTGCAAGGGGAAGACAACCACATCCGACGGCTGATGATAACCGCCAGCGGCGGCCCGTTTCGCCGCACGCCGCTGGAAGAACTGGAAACGGTGACCCCCGACCAGGCGCTGAGGCACCCGACCTGGCGCATGGGCGACAAGATCACCATCGACTCGGCCACGCTGATGAACAAGGCCTTTGAGGTGATCGAATCCCATTGGCTGTTCTCCGTGCCCTGGGAAGACATCGCCGTGGTGGTGCACCCTCAGAGCACGATACATTCCATGGTCGAGTTCGACGACGGATCGGTGAAGGCCCAGTTGGGTCCTCCCAGCATGCGCCTGCCCATACAGTATGCGCTGTTTCACCCCAGGCGTTTTGCCAACGACGAGATACCGCGCCTCGATATTGGCGCTGCGTGGTCGCTGGACTTCGAACCGCTGGAGCCGAAGCGCTTTCCCTGCTTTGGTCTGGCGGTCTCTGCCGGCAAAACGGGCGGGACCATGCCCGCCGTGCTCAGCGCCGCCGATGAAGTGGCGGTTCAGGCCTTCCTCGCCGGCAGCATTCGGTATACCGACATTTATCGGCTGGTGGAGCAGGTCCTCGGCGAGCATGTCTCCCAACCCTCGCCGGACCTGGATGCTATAGTAGATGCAGACCGCTGGGCCAACCTGCGCGCTGCCGAGATCGTGAGCAGCGGAATGAATTAACCGGCCACGCGGGCCGGGGCTATGGACACGTGGATTATCGCGGTGGCGTCGTTCGTGCCGATGCTGCTGCTCCTGGTGGTGGTGCACGAGCTGGGCCACTTCTGGTCGGCCAAGGCTTTCGGAATCAAGGTGCTCGAGTTCGGAGTAGGTTATCCGCCTCGGGCGCTGAGCATCTATACCGGTCGCACCGAAACGCTGTTAACCCCAACAACGGTCTGTCTCAATGGCGTCATGGGCGCCGTTCGCCCAGGACAGGTGATTCGGGTGCTGTCCGGCGAGAACGAAGAGGGGCAACTGGTAGCGCGCTACGTCGAGCTTCGCGAAACGGGTAGAGCCGGAGGGACCCTGGCGTCCCTGGCCGGTTTGGCGGGGTTCGGCGGCACGTCCCGGCAAACGGAACTCGGCGGTCAGCCGGCGCGTCGACGACTGGATGACGTGCAGACGGATGAGTTCCTCCGTCACGAGGGTCGCGTTCGTGAGGTTTTGCCCGACCGCGTTGTTCTTGCGGACATGATCTACTCGGTGAACTGGCTTCCGCTGGGTGGGTTCGTCAGACTGTCGGGCGAGAATAATCCCGCCGCACCGGGCAGCCTCGCACGACGAGGTCTGGGTCAAAGGGCAATCGTGCTGGCGGCGGGGTCGGCAATGAACGCTCTTTTCCCGATCGTGGCCTTCGCCATCATGTTCATGGTGCCGCACACGGAAATGGTCGGCGGGTCGGCGGAAATCACGTCGGTGGCGCCAAATTCGCCCGCGGCGGACGCGGGCCTTATGCCCGGTGACCGTGTGGTGCAGGTCGGCGACCGGTCGCCGGGCACGCCACAAGAGCTGCCCCGGGAGGTCCGGCTCGCGGCTGGCACCGAGATGATCTGGGTCGTCGAACGGGACGGGCAGCAGCGGGTGGCCCAGGTGACGCCTCGGGTCGACCCGCCGCCGGGTCAAGGGGCGGTCGGGATCACCTTTTCGATAGTGGACCAGCAGGAGGTCCGGAAGATTGAACCTCCCTGGACCGCCGCCCGCCTGGGGGTCACCAGTACCTGGGACATGCTCACGCTGATGGGTAGGGAGATCCGCGGCTGGTTCGGCGGCGGACGCGGGCCGGAGCTGAGCGGCCCTATCGGAATCGCCCAGATCACTGGCGAAGTGACCCGTCAGGGCGGGCTCCAGGGGTGGGTATTGGTGGCAATCCTGTTGAGCATCAACCTGGCGATTTTGAACATACTCCCGGTCCCCATGCTGGACGGCGGCCGGCTCCTGTTCGTGTTCATCGAGTGGATCCGCGGAGGCAAACGGGTTCCGTCGGAGAAAGAGGGGTTGGTCCACCTGATCGGGTTCGTGGCCCTGTTAGCCCTGGTGGTTGCGATCTCCGCGAATGACATAATGCGCCTGGTGCGTGGAATATCACCGCTGGGGTGATATCCGGTAGCGCGGTTGGGCGCTTACCCTTAGTCCCATCAGGGTCACGGTCAGCGTAGCCGAACCCGTAGGTACTGCGTACGTCCATCGTGGGACGGCGGTATTTTCCGGCGAGGAAGCGCCCGCACGTCTTGGGCGCCGCCCCCCGCATCGCGGGAGTGACTCCAATCCGGCGGCCGTCTGAAATACCGCACTCGATGGATTGCCCTGCCTGGCGCGAGCCGCCCCGGTCCCAAGCTCTCAGGTGGCGCCCAGGAAACAAATGACCCCCGTGTCATTGACACGGGGGTCGAAACAGCGCGTGAGATCGGCAATGCTTACTTCAAGTGCTCGTTGAAGAAGGCGAGGGTGCGGGCCTGCGCGTCTTCGGCGGCAGCCTGGTTGTAGCTGTCGCGGTCGTCGCAGTTGAAGCCGTGACCGGCGCCAGGGTACATCTTGAAGTCGTAGGACTTGCCGGCGGCGTCCAGCGCAGCCTCGATCTGTGAGACGTCTGCGGGGGTCGGATTACCGTCAGTCTCCCCGAAGTTGCCCATCAGCGGGATGCTGATGTTGCCGGTGCCGTCGATGGGCGTGACCCCGTCGCTGTAAGGGGCGAGGATCGCGCCACCGTAGTAGCACACGCCAGCGGACAGGCCGTCACAGGAGCTGGCAGCCAGATAAACCACGCGTCCCCCCATGCAGTAGCCAACGATTCCGATCTTCTGGCCACGGGTGCGCGGATAGGTGCGCTGCAGGTAATCGACGGTCGCGTTGATGTCGGCAATGATGCCCTGACCGCTCAACTCCGGCATGTAGGTGTTGATAGCCGCGTCGAAGTCGTCAGGAGTATAGCCCAGCATCGGGTTGGGGTTTCGCTCGTTGCGATGGAACAGCGCCGGGGCCACCGCGACATAGCCAGCAGCTGCGAAGCCATCGGCTACCCTCTGGACGTGTTGGTTGACGCCAAACGCTTCTTGCACGACGATGATGGACGGCAAGCTCGTACCGGCGCTGGGCGGCGGGAAGCTGACGTAGGCGGCCATATCGCCGGCTTCAGCGATGTTGGCGCCCGATTCACGTTCATCCGTGGGTTCAGGCATTCGAATGTGTTCCCAGAACGACGGCATAGTATCTCCTCCTCCATTGGTTGCGCGAACTCCAGTGATACGGCGGCTCGGCGGTGGCAGAACACGCTCACCCGCCAGAGGTATCTTTCGTGCGCCGGAATTGTAACAAAGGATGGCGGTCCAAACAAGCACGTTTCGACTACCTGGGCGCCGCACGGTTTCGCGACGAACGCGGACTATCTCGCACGGTTCCGACGCCGGCCGGGTCAGGCCGGTCCAGATTGGGCTGGATGGCCCACCTGGCGGAGACATTTTCGGGATGGAGACGCCGGCTGACGGTCTACTGGATCGCCAATGCAGCCCGGCGCCGGCGGCCGATCAGGTCGGCGATCCACATGGCGCAAACCGACGCTAGGGTCAGGATTGCGGACAGCACAAACGCCTGCACATAGTCCCCCTGCAGGTCGAACATCACACCGGCGATGATCGGCCCAAGGAAAATCGCCGCTCCCCGGCCCATTTCGACGAACCCCATCACGGTGCCCAGGGACTCGGTGGGGAAGATGTCCGCGGCCTTGGCGCCAATGATCAGGCCGCTGATGCCGTCGGTGAGACCCGCCAGGGCAACATAGATGGCCAGCGGCCAGAAGCTCTCCCCGTCGCCCAGCCATAGCACCAGGAGTACGGCTCCGGCGGCAACGCTCATTCCGACGGTGTACACCGATTCCCGACCCCAGCGGTCCGTAGCCAACCCCACCAGGGGTCGAGCGAACACGCTCACCAGCCCCACTGCGCCCAGGGTGTTCGCCGCGGTTTGAACGCTATAGCCCGCCAAAACGAAGAAGGTGACCAGGTGGACCCGTATCATCTGCGTGCCGACGGAGCCGAACACTCGGGTCAGGACCAGCAACCACATGGCCGCGTCGCGGACCGCATTCCCCAAAGCAGGCGTTGACGCCGGCGCGTTATTGCCGGGATGGGCTTCCGAAGTAAACGCGCCGGGTTGTGGTTGGGGCGCGGCTACGGTCGCCTGTGGAACCCGCACGGTTTCCGGAGGGCGTCGCTGCAGCAAACCGTTGGGAACCGCGATCAACACGGCGAAGATCACGCCGAAAATGCGATAGGCCCACCGCCATCCCAACGCGGTGGTCAGGACTCCGGCAAGCGGCGCAAAAACCGCCTGGCCGATGGGGTTGCCGCTATCCGCCAGTCCCAACATGCGACCGCGCGTTTGCGGGAACCACGGGGCGACGGTTGCGGTCATGGAGAACGATGAGATGGTCGTATGGCCGATCCCGGCGAACACGCTGTAGAAGACGAACATCTGCCACAGTTCGGTGGTGTAACTGGCAGAAATCCAGCCGACGAGAATGAACAGGCCCGCCAACGGGAGGAGGACCCGCGCCCCCCAACGGTCCAGCAAGATGCCCAGCAGTGGCGCGCACACGGCGCCGATCAACCCGGCCACCGAAAATACCGCCGCGGTGTACGTTGCGCTACGACCAAAGGCGTCCTTCAGCGCGTTGAAGTACACCGCCTCGCTGTTTTTAGTGCCGCCCTCAACGGTGAGATTGCCCAGGCCCAAAACGAATATCACCCAACCGTAATGCAGGCGGGCGCGGGCGGACCTCAGCATGCGCGGGTTCGTGACTGCCCGGGACGCTGGCGGCCCGGGTCTGCCGGGTGACGGAGGGGTTTCACGTGTCGAAACCGCGAGGCGGCGTGAAGCATCGGGCGATTATACACAGCGCTGCTTGGCGTCGAATCATTTGCCCCTGCGAACGCCGGGGAGGTCCACATGTCGCATTGGCCGGTGCCAAAGGGGGCGACTGGCACCCCGTTCCCTCGGTCAGTCGGCCGCCCGGCTGGACAAGCCGTGCCTCATGGTCAGTCCGGCGACGCACAACGAAAGCGACGCGAAACTGATCACCGTCAGGCCGAGCCTGAGGTCGCCGGTGAATTCCTGAAGCAATCCGGTGGCCAGCGGTCCCAGCGCGATCCCGGCGGAGCTCATCATCTGAATGAACGCGAGGCTGACGGCGATTTCTCTCGGCCGAATGCCCGGCAGATTGAAAGGTACCGAATAGAGGACAGGCCAGAATCCCCACGCGATGCCGTTCACGAAGGTCAAAACCAGGAGGGCCGGAAGAGATCCCGTCATGGTCATCCCTGCGAACGTGACCGCCATGGTTGCTCCGGTGCCCAGCAGGATGGCGCGGCCCGGGTTGGAGATCATCACCAGCCACCCAAATCCCAGACCGCACACACCGCCCATGAAAATCCCCAACGCCAGGATGCCGCCAGACCAGATCAGCGAGATCTCGTATTTGTCCAGCATGAACGTGGGGTAGAAACTGAGGAATCCAGACCAGGAAGCCGTCGCCCCGACGAACCCCAGACCGCCGATCCAGAGATCGCGATGTCTCAGCGCACCACTCAGGACGTTCACGTCCTGGGAACCGAGACGGCGGCGGTAATCGGATGTCACCCGCTCTTTGCCGAACAGGATCCAGAGCAACGTCATAACGCCGAACAGGGCTCCGAACCAGAGCAGCGTGTCGCGCCAGTCATCGCCGAGCGCAGCCAATATGAACGGCGAAGCTGCGACGCCGCCACCGACCACGAGACCGAACATGGCGTTGGAAATGCTGTTGATCAGAACTATCTGGCCCGGCGGCACCCATTGTTGGGTCAGCAACGCTCGGGCCGGTTGCCGGGCTATCACGCTGATCCCGAAGGCGACGCGACCCAGCAACAGTACAGCGAACCCGGGAGCGAAAGCCTGGGACAGCAGGAACAGGGTACCCAGCACCATGGTTACGGTGGTGAGGATTTTCGGAGCGAACCGGGATGCCCACCAACCGATGGGTATGGCCAGCACCAGGTTCCCCCAATACGCAGCCGAGCCCAGCATTCCCTGTTGGAACGGAGACAACCCCAGCTCATCGCTGATTGCCGGCATCAATATCCCGACCGTCGAAATGATCATGAAGCCGATCACGCTCGAGGTGAGCCAGATGCCCATGACCACCCACCGGTAGGAGGGGAAGTCCTGCGGCGAGTCTTCGGAGGCGATGGTGCTCATTCGTTGCGCATCGGATAAATGGATAGAATTCGTCGGGTAGGGGCCATTGCGCAGTGTATTCAGCGGCGAGGCCACCGGTCAACGCGCGTGAGGAGCGGGCTCTGAGGGGTTTTGGTCCGGAGTCGGTCGAACTCCGAGCGGGGATTCCGATTGGACCGGGAGTGAGGCGTCCTCGGCGTGTGGGGAGGTTTGGGGCGGTTCGACGGTGTGGCGTGGTCCCGTCGGCGCAGAAAGGGGGATTGTGAAGCGTCTGCGGGTATTGACAATGCGGACTAAAACCGATAAAGTTGCGGAACTCACCCGCCGTAGAGGCGTCCGGCCACCGGCGGTGAGGGCTCCTTAACAGCTGAATAGTGGAAGGAAGTAAGGTTCTCATTAAGAGAGTTTGATCCTGGCTCAGGGTGAACGCTGGCGGCGCGCTTAATGCATGCAAGTCGAGCGTGATCGTGGCTTCGGCCACAATGATAAAGCGGCAGACGGCTGAGTAACGCGTGAGTAATCTGCCCTCCGGTGGGGTATAACCTCGGGAAACTGAGGATAATCCCGCATACGACCTGCATCCCTTGGGGTGTAGATGAAAGGCTTCGGTCGCCGGAGGAGGAGCTCGCGTCCTATCAGGTGGTTGGTGAGGTAATGGCTCACCAAGCCGATGACGGGTAGCTGGTCTGAGAGGATGACCAGCCAGAGGGGGACTGAGAACGGCCCCCACTCCTACGGGAGGCAGCAGCAGGGAATCTTGGGCAATGGGCGAAAGCCTGACCCAGCGACGTCGCGTGGGGGACGAAGGCCTTCGGGTTGTAAACCCCTTTTCCGAGGGAAGAGAAAGGACGGTACCTCGGGAATAAGCCCCGGCTAACTACGTGCCAGCAGCCGCGGTAATACGTAGGGGGCAAGCGTTACCCGGAATCACTGGGCGTAAAGTGCGCGTAGGCGGTTGGATAAGTCTCTTGTGAAAGCTCCCGGCTCAACTGGGAGAGGTCAAGGGATACTATTCGACTAGAGGACAGCAGAGGTAAGCAGAATTCCCGGTGTAGCGGTGGAATGCGTAGATATCGGGAGGAACACCAGTGGCGAAAGCGGCTTACTGGGCTGTATCTGACGCTGAGGCGCGAGAGCGTGGGGAGCAAACTGGATTAGATACCCAGGTAGTCCACGCCCTAAACGATGGATACTAGGTATGGGGGGTATTGACCCCCTCCGTGCCGTAGCTAACGCGTTAAGTATCCCGCCTGGGGACTACGGCCGCAAGGCTAAAACTCAAAGGAATTGACGGGGGCCCGCACAAGCGGTGGAGCGTGTGGTTTAATTCGATGCTAAGCGAAGAACCTTACCTGGGCTTGACATGTTGGTAGTAGGAACCCGAAAGGGTGACGACCTCGGGGTAACTCGGGGAGCCTTCACAGGTGCTGCATGGCTGTCGTCAGCTCGTGCCGTGAGGTGTTGGGTTAAGTCCCGCAACGAGCGCAACCCTCGTCGCTAGTTATTCTCTCTAGCGAGACAGCCTCCCGCAAGGAGGAGGAAGGTGGGGACGACGTCAAGTCATCATGGCCCTTATGTCCAGGGCTACACACACGCTACAATGGCCGGTACAATGGGTTGCCAAATCGCGAGATGGAGCCAATCCCACCAAAGCCGGCCCCAGTTGGAATTGCAGGCTGAAACCCGCCTGCATGAACGCGGAATCGCTAGTAACCGCAGGTCAGCATACTGCGGTGAATACGTTCCCGGGCCTTGTACACACCGCCCGTCACGTCATGGAAGCCGAGAACGATTGAAGTCGCTGAGCTAACCCGCAAGGGAGGCAGGTGCCGAGGTCGGGTTCGGTAACTGGGACGAAGTCGTAACAAGGTAGCTGTACCGGAAGGTGCGGCTGGATCACCTCCTTTAAAGGGAGACCTTAGTCGGTAAACGCCCTATGGGCGGGAGCCGGCCCACTCCCAGGTCAATCAGCGGACGTTCCTGTCACTCGGGTCTTCTGGTCGAGTCCTCAGACTCCCGTACCCAGAGAGCAGGTTCCCTGAGAAATCCGCTGACCCCGGCAAAATAGCCGGAACAATTCGCAAACTTCTTGCTTCCTTTCACTAATCAGCCGCTAACGAGCGTCGAATGTATCCGGGCCTTTGTTCAAAGGCCCGTTTTGCTTGTATATTGACACCATGCGCATCGCGGATCTGGGTGAATTCGGCCTCATCGAGCTAGTGCAGGAATGGACACGGGACCCCGGGTCTCCTGCGGAAGCCGGTCCCTCAACGGTTTATCGGGCCGTGGTCGAGAATGGCGATGACGCCGCCGCGGTAACCTTCATCGCCGACAGGGTCACCGAGTTGTACACCACCGATACCATGGTGGACGGGGTTCATTTCACGCGTGAAACCACACCCTGGCGGGACCTTGGCTGGAAAGCCATTGCGTCCAATCAGCGACGTGGCGGCGATGGGAGGAACCCCGGCGTTGGCGTTAGTTACGCTGGGCCTGCCGTCGGACACCCTGGTCGACGACATCAAAGAGCTATACGGCGGAATGGCCGAGATTTGCCGGGAGTTCGGTGCCCGGGTCATCGGTGGCGACATGGTGCGATCGCCCGTGGGGTTTGTTACGGTTGCCCTGACAGGCATTGCTGCCGGCAACCCCATGGTGCGGTCTGCCGCCAGGCCGGGTCACCTGGTGGGAGTTACCGGGACGGTGGGCGGGTCAGCCGGGGGGTTACGGGTGGTGCTGGAAGGGTCGGCGGCCACCAGTCCTGTGACGGACCAACTGACGATCACCCACCGCCGACCGCGCCCGCACGTAGAGGAAGGGCAAATCCTGGTTGCTAATGGCGTAAGTTCGGCCATGGACGTCAGCGACGGATTGGCGGACGATCTGGCGAAATTGTGCGCCGCCAGCGGTGGGGCAGCGGTGCTGTGGGCCGACAGGGTGCCGGTGGATCCCGCCCTGAAATCTGTGTTCGCCGCCGACTGGCTGGATTTGGCGCTGTATGGCGGCGAAGACTATGTCCTGTTGTTCACCGCGCCGCCCCAAGTCATGAGATCTGTGATTGACCAGCTGCCCGATTCTGCCGCCATAATCGGCGAGATTACCGACGGACCAGCCGGGACGGTCAATGTGCTGGACGCCGACGGCAACCCGCGTCATCGCAGCGGCGCGGGCTGGGATCATTTCGGCTGATCCGGGCCGCAGATTGGCAACATGACCATGCCCGCCAGCATCACCATCGATACGGAAACCGCCGACGAAACGCGGGCGGTGGGCAAGACTATCGGTGAGACGGCCGCGCCGGGAGACGTCTACCTGCTGACCGGACCCCTGGGGGCGGGCAAGACCTGCCTCACCCAGGGGATAGCCAGCGGTCTGGGCGCGCCGGGCTACGCTCGCAGCCCCACCTTCGTCCTCGTGACCCGGTATCAGGGACGGCTTACCATCCATCATGCCGATTTGTACCGGATCGATCATGCTGCGGAGGCATGGGACCTGGGTTTGGAAGACATCGTCGCGGCCGGGGAGGACGTGCTGATCGTGGAGTGGGCGGACCGGGCCGCCGAGATATTTCCGCCTGACGCTTTGTGGATCCGATTGGACTACGCCGCAGACGGGAACCCGGCGGCATGCGAGATGATCCCAGACGCGGACGGTTCGGTACCGTCGAGGCATCGAATTTCGATCGTTGACGCGCCGGATCGGTACGCGCCGCTGCTGGCGCAATTGACCCGCTACTCCGTTTCCCACGAACCGGGCCACCTGCGCTGATGTTGCTGTCCATCGACACTTCAACGCGCTTTGGCGGAGCTGCGCTTTCCGACGGCGAAGGACAGGTGGTCGAGGCCAGGATGTGGCGATCCACCGCCAACCACACCGCGCAACTGATGCCCGCGGTAACGGAACTACTGTCCGCGCGGGGCATCAGGGCGGCGGAACTGGCCGGGGTGGCCGTAGCATTGGGGCCAGGGCCCTTCAGCGCGTTGCGGGTGGGCGTGAGCGCCGCCAAGGGTCTGGCCATGGCTGGCGGATTTCCCGTCGTCGGAGTGGATACCCTGCTGTTGGAAGCGGGGCCGCATCTGACCCCGGACGGCATCGTCGCCGCCTGGTTGGACGCCGGCCGCAACGAGGTCGCTGCCGGCTGGTTCCGGGGCGACGGCCAGAGATTGCAGGAGGATACCATCGGAGAGCCGGCCGCCCTCTTGGAACGGGAGCCGGCGTTACCCCGGGGTGCGTTGATCTACTGCGGCGAAGCTGCCCACGCCAGGAGGGATACGATCCGCCATCCCGATAACGACCACGACCCGTTGCGTCCCACCGTCGTCGCTCCATGGACGCCGGCCGACCGCCTATGGCATCTGGCAGCAGAAGCATCACGACGGCTGGCGTCAAGCAACGCAGACGATCTATCTACCCTGCAGCCTTACTACCTAAGGATGCCCACCATCGGTGCGCCGCGCCGACGCGACCTGGTGCGTCAGGGGCGGACTCCCTCCTAATAGCGACACCCTTAAACATCATCAGTCACAAGGAGCGAGCAAACGAAATGGAACGGACTTTCGTCGCCATCAAGCCGGACGGAGTACAGCGCGGTCTCGTCGGAGAAGTGATTTCCCGGCTGGAACGACGTGGCCTGAAACTGGTCGCAATTCGCCTGATGCAGGTGGATGAGGATCTGGCAGGGCGGCACTACGCTGAGCATGTTGATCGGCCTTTCTTCTCGTCGCTGGTGTCGTTCATCACCTCCGGACCCATCGTAGCCATGATCTGGGAGGCAAACAACGCCGTAGCTCTGGCGCGACAGACCATGGGGTCAACCAACCCCGGGGAGGCGGGCCCCGGCACGATACGGGGCGATTTCGGGATCGACATCGGCCGGAACATCGTCCACGGTTCCGATGGGCCGGAATCTGCGGAACGTGAAATCGGTCTGTTCTTTGGGCCCGGCGACGCCCTGGAGTACAGCCGCAGCACGGATAAGTGGATTATAGAATCCTGACCACCTGAGGGGCACGGCTCCAGAGTCGTTCCAACCCGAAGAATTGCCGCTCTTCCGGGCCGAAGATGTGGATCACCACGTCGGCGAAGTCCAGGAGAACCCATCCCGAGGCCGGGGTGCCTTCACGATGGTGCCTGAGGACACCGGCGTCCTTCATCGCCTCGGAGAGGTCTTCCTCGAGGGCCTCGATCTGGCGTACCGAATCGGCGGTCATCACGACGAAGTAGTCGGCGAACACCGTCAACTCGCGGAGGTCCATCATGACGATGTCGGAGGCGAGCTTGTCAGCGGCCACATCGACGGCCATGCGGGCGACTTCGGCCGGGGTTAAGGTATCGGTAGCGCTGGTCATTTGACTGTTGTCACACGTAGCTTTGCGAAGTTGACCTGACCTTCCGAGAGGAGGTGGCGGGAGTATAGGCCGGGGGCGGTTTGCCTTGCAATCCCTGCCAATTGTGATATATTACACAAACTGATTGTGCCAGCAGCGAGAATGTCCCGGCCCCGGCTGATTGGGTGTGGCTTTCGTCATTGCTGGCGGCTTTTTCATTGTCCCAGCGACCGCACGGTGCAGCCATGAATTCGCTCAAAGAACTGGCCCAGTCCGGATTATACGCTCCAGAGCAGGAGCACGACGCCTGCGGCGTCGGCATGGTTGCCAACATTAAGGGTGAAAAGACCCACGCCATTGTCACCGAATCGCTGGAAGTGCTGAACAACCTGGGTCACCGGGGCGCTTCTGGTTCCGACCCGGACACCGGGGACGGAGCTGGAATCCTCCTCCAGATGCCCGACGCTTTTTTCCGCAAGGTTACTGCTGAAATCGGGCTTTCCCTTCCCGCAGAGGGGGAATACGGTGTGGGAATGGTCTTCCTTCCCCAGGAAGCCGCTCCCCTGGCGGCCTGCGTGGCCCATATCGAAAAGGTTGTGTCTGACGAAGGGCTGACCCTGCTCGGCTGGCGGGACGTACCGGTCGATCCCACTGCAATCGGGCGCGATGCCCGGGCGGTTTGTCCGACCATCCGGCAGTTCTTTGTCGGTAAAGGCAGTGCCCACACTCCGGACCGCGCGGCTTTGGAACGCAAACTCTACGTCGTCCGCAAGTCCATCACAAACAATCTGCATGCCACCGGCATCAGTGAGGACGACGCCGATTTTTACTACATCTGTAGCCTGAGCGCCAACACCGTGGTGTACAAGGGCTTGCTGGTTTCGTACCAGCTGCCCAATTTTTATGCCGACCTGAACGACGAATCGATGGTTTCGGCGTTCGCGTTGGTCCACTCCCGCTTCAGCACCAATACGCTGGGACACTGGAAGCTGGCGCATCCCTATCGTTATCTGGCGCACAACGGTGAGATCAATACGTTGCGCGGCAACATCAACTGGATGCACGCCAGAGAGTACCAGTTCAGTTCGCCGTTGTATGGCGATGACATCCACAAACTGGCGCCGATCTGCGACCCCATGGCGAGCGACACCGCCAGTTTCGACAACGCGCTGGAACTCCTGGTCATGACGGGCCGCGAGTTGGCGCACTCCATGCTGATGATGATCCCGGAAGCCTGGGACCAGCATGAAACCATGCCCCAGGAGAAAAAGGACTTCTACGAGTTCCATTCATGCATGATGGAGCCGTGGGATGGCCCGGCCATGATGCTGGCCACCGACGGCAAGGACGTTTGCGCCGTCCTGGATCGCAACGGTCTGCGGCCTTTCCGCTACACGGTGACCCACGACGACAAGCTGGTCATGGCGTCTGAAACCGGCGTGCTGAACCTGCCACCTGAAAGCGTCAAGGAAAAAGGGCGCCTCCAGCCGGGCCGCATGTTCCTGGTCAGCTTCGACGAGGGCAGGATCATCGGCGACGAGGAACTGAAGCACACCCTCGCCAATCGCCAGCCCTACGGCCAATGGCTGGAAGAAAGCAAGATTGAACTGGAAGACCTGCCCGACGAGCAACCATCGCCGCCGGCCGGAGGCAGCGACCTCCGCCAGCAGCAGCGCTCCTTCGGGTACACCATCGAAGAACTGAGGATGCTGACCACGCCGATGGCGGCCGCGGGCTACGAAGCCATCGGCTCCATGGGCAATGATGCGTCGCTGGCGGTTTTGTCCGATCAAAACCGCTCGCTGTTTGATTACTTCAAGCAGCTGTTCGCCCAGGTCTCCAACCCGCCCCTGGATGCCATCCGGGAGGAGTTGGTCACTTCCCTGGAAGCGTTCGTTGGCAGCGAGCAGAACCTGTTCGATGAATCGCCGCAACACTGCCGGCAGTTGAGGCTCAAGTCGCCGCTGCTGACTGACGAACAACTGGCGCAGATCAGGGCGCTGGACATGCCGGGGTTGACTTCGGCCACGCTGTCCACGCTGTTTGACGCCCGCACCGGATCGCTGCGGGGCGCCCTCGACAACCTTTGCGATGCCGCGTCCGAGGCCATCGCGGAAGGCAATAACATCATCATTCTGTCCGACCGCGGCGTGGACTCGACCCAAGCCCCGATACCCAGCCTGTTGGCGACCAGCGCGGTTCACCATCACTTGACCCGTACCGGGACCCGTACTCGGGTCGGATTGATCGTGGAGTCAGGGGAGCCCAGGGAAGTCCAGCATTTCTGCCTGCTGATCGGCTACGGCGCCGGGGGCATCAATCCGTACCTGGCCTTGGAGTCCGTGCGCGATCTGGCCGAGCGTGGCGAGTTGAACGGAACCAAGCCGGACTACGCGGTCTACAACTTCATCAAGGCCAACGAGAAAGGCATCCTCAAAGTGATGTCCAAGATGGGCATCTCCACCGTACAGTCGTACCGGGGAGCGCAGATCTTTGAGGCCATCGGCCTGAACGATGAGTTGGTGGACCAGTACTTCACTCGCACCCCCTCGCGTATCCAGGGAATCGGCCTTGATATCGTTGAGGAGGAAACACTGCAACGCCACCGGTCCGCGTTCGACGACCCGTTCGTGCCGGGTATGCAGGAACTGGACATGGGCGGCCAGTACCAGTGGCGGCGGCACGGCGAGTTCCACCAGTGGAACCCGGAAGCCATCGCCAAGCTGCAGTACGCCACGCGCGCCAACGACCCGCGGGCCTACCGTGAATTCGCCCAGGAAGTGAACGATCAGAGCCGCCGCATGGCCACGCTGCGGGGTCTGTTTGAGTTCACAAACCTTGAGTCGATTGAGCTGGACGAGGTCGAACCCGCGGTGGACATAGTCAAGCGGTTTGCCACCGGGGCCATCTCGCTGGGTTCCATCAGCCGGGAAGCGCATGAAACCATGGCGATTGCCATGAACCAGCTGGGGGCACGCAGCAATACCGGCGAGGGTGGCGAGGATTACCATCGCTATGACCTCGACCCGAACGGTGATAATCGTTCCAGCGCCATCAAGCAGGTGGCGTCGGGCCGCTTCGGCGTTACGCCCAATTACCTGGTCAACGCCACGGACCTGCAGATCAAAATGGCGCAGGGCTCCAAGCCGGGTGAGGGCGGCCAGCTGCCGGGCCACAAGGTGGACGAATACATCGGTTGGGTCCGGCACACGACGCCGGGCGTCGAACTGATCTCGCCTCCTCCCCATCACGACATCTATTCCATCGAGGACCTGGCCCAACTGATCCACGACTTGAAGAACATCAACCCCGAGGCGCGCATCCATGTGAAGCTGGTGTCCGAAGTGGGCGTTGGGACCATCGCCGCGGGAGTGTCGAAAGGTCACGGCGACGTGGTGCTCATCAGCGGCCACGATGGCGGAACCGGGGCCTCTCCGGAGTCGTCCATCAAGCACGCCGGCCTACCCTGGGAATTGGGGGTGGCCGAAACCCAGCAGGTGCTGGTGGCCAACGACCTGCGCAGCCGTATCGTGGTCCAGACCGACGGGCAGCTGAAAACCGGCCGCGACGTGGCAATCGCCGCCCTGCTGGGCGCCGAAGAGTTCGGCATGGCTACGGCCGCGCTGATCGTCAACGGCTGCATCATGTTGCGCAAGTGTCACCTCAACACCTGCTCCGTGGGAATTGCCACGCAGGACCCGGAACTGCGCAAGCGTTTCGCGGGGCAGCCCGGGCACCTGGTCAACTATTTCTACTTTGTGGCCGAAGAATTGCGCGAGATCATGTCCGAACTTGGCTTCCGCACCGTGGCCGAAATGGTGGGCCGCGTCGACAAGTTGGAGACGCGCAAGGCAGTGGATCACTGGAAAGCCTCCGGCATCGACCTGGCCAAGTTGCTGACGGTTCCGGCGCGGGCCCAGCGCGTCCAGACCTACTGCTGTATCGACCAGGACCATGGGCTGGAACGGGCCTTGGATCACCAATTGATCGCGCAGGCTCAACCAGCTATCGATAACGGCGCGCCGGTGCAAATCAGCCTGCCCGTCAGCAATTCGAACCGGACCGTCGGCGCCATGCTCAGCGGACGTGTTGCCCGTAAATACGGTGAAGAGGGGCTGCCCGACGGCGCCATCGATATCGAGCTGGAAGGATCCGGCGGGCAGAGTTTCGGCGCGTTTCTGGCTCCCGGGGTGGCGATCCGACTGGCGGGCGATACCAACGACTACATGGGCAAGGGCATCGGGGGTGGACGGCTCGTCATCGTGCCGCCGAGCGGGTCCGGGTTCGTCCCGGAGGACAACATAATCATCGGCAACGTGGCGCTCTACGGGGCCACGGGCGGTGACGTGTTCATCCGCGGGCGGGCGGGAGAGCGTTTTGCCGTCCGGAACAGTGGAGCCCGGGCCGTCGTTGAGGGCGTGGGCGACCACGGGTGCGAGTACATGACCGGCGGCGTGGTCGCGGTCATCGGCAGCACCGGTCGTAACTTTGGCGCCGGCATGAGCGGGGGCATCGCTTTCGTCCACGATCCTGACGGGGATTTCCACATCCGGTTCAACGACGGAATGGCCGACCTCGAAAATCTGGCAGAAGTGGAAGACATCGACCTGCTGCACGATATGCTGGTCGAGCACCTGGACCGAACCGGCAGCGGACCGGCGCAGCGTATCCTGGACAAATGGCAGGCCAGTATCGGTGAGTTCCGCAAGGTCATGCCCCGGGATTACCGGCGCGTGCTTCTGGAACGCGCCCAGCGGGCAGAGGCTGAGTTGGCGGCGGTGCCCAATGGGTAAAATCACCGGATTTGTCGAGTTCGGGCGGACACCGCCGGAGCGACGGCCGGCGGCGGCAAGGGTCGGCGATTATCGCGAGTATTACCACCGTTGGTCGGACCAACAGGCGACCGAGCAGGGCGGGCGTTGCATGGACTGCGCGGTGCCCTTCTGCCACATGGGGTGCCCGCTGGGGAACGTCATACCCGAGTTCAACCACCAGGTGTACCTGGGAAATTGGGAACGAGCTCTGGAGGTCCTCCTCAGCACAAATAATTTCCCGGAGTTCACGGGTCGGATCTGTCCTGCCCCTTGCGAAGCCTCCTGCGTTCTCAGCATCAATTCCGATCCGGTCACCATCGAGTACATCGAGAAAGAAATCAGCGACCGGGGTTACGAACAGGGTTGGATCAAGGCGGCGCCGCCCGAGACGCGCACGGGCAAAACCGTGGCCGTGGTGGGCAGTGGACCTTCCGGCCTGGCCGCCGCTCAGCAGTTGAATCGCGCTGGACACAAGGTGACGGTGCTGGAGAGGGCCGACTACGTTGGCGGATTGCTGATGCTGGGCATCCCGGACTTCAAGCTGGAGAAGTCAGTGGTCCAGCGTCGTATCGAGCTGATGGAAGCCGAGGGCATCGAGTTCCGAACCGGGATGAATGTCGGAGTGAACTATCCGGCCCAACGGCTCCTGGAGGAGTACGACGCTGTGTGTCTGACCGGGGGTTCCACGCACGCCAGGGATCTGGACGTTCCCGGGCGGGAACTGGACGGCGTGCACTACGCCATGGATTATCTGCCCCAGCAAAACCGGGTGTTGGCCGGGGAAACCATAGACGGACAGATCACGGCGGAGGGCAAGCGCGTCATCATCCTTGGCGGGGGCGACACCGGCGCCGACTGCCTAGGCACCGCGCACCGGCAGGGAGCTGAAATCGTCCACCAGTTCGAGTTGCTGCCGGAACCCCCTGAAACTCGCCCCGACGACAACCCGTGGCCGCGCTGGCCGATGATCCTCAGGACCTCCGGGGCCCACGAGGAAGGCGGGGTGCGCGACTACAACATCCTGACGAAGTCACTTTCCGGCGAGAACGGGCAGGTCAACCGGTTGCACGCCGTTCGGGTCGACTGGACCCGGGGCGAGAACGGCCGCTTCCAGATGGCGGAGGTGCCGGGCAGCGAGTTCAGCGTGGACGCAGACCTGGTGCTGCTGGCAATGGGCTTCCTCCATCCGGAACACGGCGGAATGCTGGACCAACTCGGTGTCGAGCTTGACGGCAGGGGCAACGTGAATGTCGATGACAACAAGATGACCTCAGTGCCGGGCATATTCGCCGGCGGGGACATGGTGCGTGGCCAGTCACTGGTGGTATGGGCTATTGCCGAAGGACGAGACGTGGCGCGTGGCGTGGACCAATACCTTTCGTCGGGTAGCAGCCACCTGCCCCGGTCGACGCCAATCGAGTAAAACCAACGGCATCGATTGCCTGGCATGCGAAAGGGCAGGTTCGTACCTGCCCTTTCGCGTTATTGCCCGATGATGCTCAACACTCGGTTGACGAACAGGTGGACGTAAGGGCGGTCAACCACGATTTCGTAATCTTCCATTTCGTCGTGGAAGAAGTTCTTGTGGAACTTCTCCGCGACGGCGAAGCCACCGACAAAGAGAGGTTCATTGTGCTCTTCCGCCAGATTCTGGCTGGCGTTTTTCATATCCCGGTGGGTGCGGTGTTTCCAACCCCGCCGGACGGCGACTGCGGTCAACGCTTCGTTAGCTGCGCCGTAGAGCTTTTCCGAAGCCCGCTGCCGCTCGCCGGCCTCAAATTGCCGGTCGGAATCGACCAGGAACTCGCGGGCGCACTCCGCGTATTCCTGTTTTCTCATGCCAACGGCTCCCGGGTGAGTTAGATCGCGTCCGGTGCAGCAGAAGCCACGGCGTTCCGGCCGATGTGGTCCAGGTATTCCTGGATGTTCAGCACCTGGATGGTGTTGGTGGTGCCCGTGACGCCGGTCATGAAACCGTGGACCAGGGTGACCACGTCTCGCTCGGAAACCATCCCCGTGGCCATGGCCGCGTCGACCAACATGGTTACCAGCTTGGCCACGTCCGGTTCGGCCGCGATGACCCCCTTGGGATTGAGGCCCCAGGCCATGCAAACGCGGCGCTGCACGGCAACGTCGTGGGAGAACACGATGATGTCGTTCTCGGGCCGAAAGCGCGACATCTCGTAGGCGGCGCGCCCGGTGCTCGTGATCACGATGGGTTTGGCGTTGAGCGACTTGGCCAATTGGGTCGCGCCCCACGTCACGGACTGGGTCTGGTCGCGCTGCGGGAACTCGGAGTAGTAGTGGTACATCTTTTCGGCCTGGACGATCGCGGCGTCGGCGATGCGCACCGCTTCCACCGGATATGAACCGACCGCGATTTCGTCAGACAGCAGGATGGAGTCGCAACCGTCCAGCACGGCGTTGGCGATGTCGGACACCTCGGCTCGCGTAGGCGTGGGCGAGTTGACCATCGACCGCAGCATCTGGGTGGCGACCGAGGAGATGCGGCCGGCACGGTTGGCCCTGGTCACCATATCCTTCTGGATAACGGGAACCTCCTCCATGGGCATTTCCACGCCCAGGTCACCGCGCGCGACCATGATGCCGTCCACTTCTCCGAGAATCTCGTCCAGGTTGGCGATACACTCCCGGCGTTCGAGCTTGGCCATGACCGGTGCGCGGCTGCCGAGCTGGTTGAGATGGGCGCGAGCGTAGCGGACGTCTTCTCCGGTGCGCACGAAAGAGAGCGCGACCCAGTCTACATCCTGGTCGACTCCGAACTGCAGGGCTATCTTGTCGCTTTCCGTGATGACCGGCATGTCGATGGGAACGTCGGGGAGGTTGACGCCCTTGTACGACGAGAGATTTCCTCCGTTGCGGACGTGGGTCTTGACTTCCAGCTCTTGGGTTACTTCCTGGACTTCCAGGCAGACCGTCCCGTCGGAAATGTAAACCAGATTGCCGGGGCGCATGCTGCGAAGGATGTCAGGTTCCGGAAAAGGCAGGAGGAAGGGAGAAACGGAGGTTGGCTCGTTGACGATGGAAACCTCATCGCCAAAGTTCAACTGTGCCGGCTCAGCCATGGTGCCCAAGCGGAACTTATTGCCGCCCAGGTCCTGCAGCACCGCCACGGGCCGGTTGTGTCGGTCGGACGCCGCCCGCACATTCGCAATCACTTCGGCATGCTCTTCCAGCGTGCCGTGGGAGAAGTTGAGCCGGGCGACATCCATGCCGGCGCTGACGAGGCGGTCCAGGATTTCTGGGGACCGGGATGCTGGGCCTATGGTGGCGATAATCTTGGTCTTGCGCATGACATCTACCTCTGCTCCAGGGTCCTCTCTCTTTGGCCCATTATAACCCGGCCCCGGTTAAGGTCGTCATATTGATACGTGCCGCGGTAGCGTCCCTTTTTGATTGGGTAGCAGCGTACCTACAAGCGCGCTCCTGACGGTCCGTATCGGGCGCACGGTCACTGGCGACTTCCGAAAACAACAGGGGCGACCCAACTGGCCGCCCCTGCACGGTCGCTCAACGCGGTAAGCGCATGATCAACTGCGCTGGCGGCTCTCCTCGTACGCCTGGGCGGCGCGGTCGAGGCCGGCGCGGCGGTTGACCTGAAGGGTGTCCCGAAGGTCGGAGGCCCACTGCTGCGAGGTCTGGATTCCGGAGAGACTTCCCTGGAACTGGGGCATGACGTACCGAGCCAGCAGCTCGTACGAACGGTGGAGCTTGTCGCGGGGAGCCCAGTCCTCCACCCGAACCAACATTCCGCCGAAGCCTCCGGACAGCTCCTGAAGCTCGTTGATGCGCTGGATGCAGTCGTCCGGCGTTCCGACGATCCACTGCTTGTTATCGGTCATGAAATCAACGATCTGGTCGCGGGGAACGTCCGGAACCTCGTGCCCCAGGGTATTGCCGAAGTACTCGGTGACGACACGGGCAGAGCCTTCGCGAATGTCCTCCTGGGCCTGCTTTTTCGACTCGGCCAGGTGCACACCGACGGAAAGGCGCCATTCCTCGCGCTTGACGGTCTGGCCGTGCTCGGCCGCCGTCTCCTCCGCTATGGCCCACTGGTCTTTCAGGCTGGTGGAACGCACCATGTCCCGGGGCACGCTCAGAGAGATTACGCCAGCGCCGTATTTGCCAGCGGTGGTCACTCCGGCCGGCGATTGGACCGACGCAACGACCAGAGGGAAGGGCTGCTGATAGGGCCGCAACTGCAAATGAGCGTCGTGCAGTTCGAACCAGTCGCTCGTATAGGTGTAGGGTTCGTCGCTGTCCATCAGCCGCTTGATCGCGCCCAGGGACTCGTCCATCATCTCCCGCTGACGGGCCGGGTCGATGCCGAACATGTAGGCATCGGAGGCCAGGGCGCCAGGCCCAACCCCCAGCATCACGCGCCCGCGGGTGAGGTGATCCAGGAGGACCATACGGTTGGCCACCATGTAGGGATGGTGATACGGAAGGCTGACCACGCCGGTGCCCAGGCGCAAGTTACGGGTGCGCTCGGCGGCCGTGGCCATGAAAACTTCCGGCGAGGCGATGGTCTCCCAACCGGCGCTGTGGTGCTCGCCGATCCAGGCTTCGTCGTAGCCCAGGTGGTCCAGCCACTGGAGGAGTTCGAGGTCGCGTTCGAGGGCCAGCGTAGGGTTCTCGCCGACCCGGTGGAAGGGAGCCATAAACACGCCAAATTTCATTCGGGCCGGAGCGGTCATCGATTGCCTCCTCGATTGGCTTTGGGAAAATCAGGGGTCACCGGATGCGCCATTCTAACATGCTGGGTGGCTATCGCCTTGTGCTCAGAAAGCGCGGGGCGGCTGAACACGCCGGTACACTCCCGGCGAGCCTGGAGCGTGGCCGTACGTTCCGCCGATGTACTCATGCATCGTGTCCTGGCGACGCTGGTTCTCCCACGCCAGGGTTTCCGGCACTTTTTCGTGCTCGAACTCGTACATCGTCAGATACTTGGGGCCGCCTTCCACCGCGTGATACCGGCGAACGTGAAGGCAGCCGGGAATCTGCAGGTTGGCCGGCGTGCGTACCGTGTCGTAGTACTCGTTGTACTTTGCCTCGATGTCGGCGGGAACATCCATCCTGCCGATCTGCAAAGCGGGAGCCATGCCGCGCCCGAGGGTGTTCGGATCGCTTTCTTCGGGATAGATCTGCGTGCAGACGTTGCGCACGGTTCCCCGTCCAACCACATTGGGCGACATGCGCTTGGTCCACTCCGTTGGGTTTTGGCTCATGCGCAGGTATTCGTCGGTATGCAGAGCGTCGACGGACTCCAACTCGTAGACCGCCAGGTAACGCGGTCCGCCGCGCAGCGCTTCGTAACGCGCGGCGTCCAGGAACCCGGGAGCGCTGAGGCGTTCCGGGACATGCTCCTGGTTGTACCAGGCATTGAACTCCGCGTCGTTCTCGATGTCCACGTCAGTGAAGACGATCAGCAGGGCTGAACCCTTTTTCTTGACCATAACGCACCTCTCTTCACCGCGCATTAAACCACAGTTGTGGTGGCGACACCGGGGCACTGGGCCGAGAGTTTTACGGAGACGTTCGCCGTACGGCGCTCCGTCGGCTGACGCATTCGAGCCTTGGCAGGCCACTGTCGCGGTGTCGGTTGCCGGTGGCTTTAGTTTGAATTACGATAGACGAAGATTTGCGATCACCGAGATCGAACGCAACGGACGCAGTAACTTGACACAACGGACCAAAGCGCTAGTGACCGGCGGGGCCGGATTTATCGGTTCCCACCTGGTGGATGGGCTGCTGGACAGCGGATACGACGTGGCGGTGGTAGACAACTTGACCAGCGGTCAGTTGCGCAACGTGAACCACCAGGCGACCTTTTACCACGCGGAGTTAAACGACGTCCGGCTGAACCAGATCATCCAGCGGGAGCGACCGGAAATCGTGTTTCACTTGGCGGCGCAGAGCAGCGTCCGCCGATCGGCGATTGATCCGGTGGCCGACGCCGACGCCAACGTGATGGGCACGATCCGATTGATCGCTGCGGCCGCTTCCGAAGGTGTGGAGAAGTTTATCTTTTCGTCCACCGGGGGCGCGATCTACGGTGATCCCGAAACGATACCCTGCGACGAAGATACGCCAATCAACCCGCTGACTCCCTACGCCTTGTCGAAATATGTCGGGGAGCAATACCTGGAGCTTTTCAACGCAACGTACGGGTTGGACTATACGATCCTCCGCTACGCCAACGTTTACGGTCCCGGTCAGAATCCCGACGGCGAGGCCGGCGTCATCGCGATCTTTGCCGGGATGATGCTCAGCGAACGCAGGCCGCAAATTTTCGGGGATGGTCTCCAGGAACGCGATTTTATCTACGTGTCCGACGTGGTGCAGGCGAACCTCGCCGCCGTCAACAAGGGCCACGGCAGAACGTACAACATCGGCACCGGCCAGCAGGTGAGCGTAGCGCGGATCTACGAGATGCTGCAGGAAATCACGGAATTTGATCAGGAGCCAGACTACCGACCCCGGCGAACCGGCGAGGTGCTCAACATCGCTCTGGACTCGGCGCGCGCCGAGAAAGAGCTAAAGTGGACGCCGGAGGTGTCGCTGGAGGAAGGGCTGCGGCGTTCGGTAGAATACGTCCGCGCTTCGCTTTCGCAGCGTGCCAACCGTGTGGGCTCCACGTCAGAACGCAGACGCCACCACGCCAACCCGGCGCAGACGGTCGCCAACGGATCCGGCAGGTAAGGGAGGTATCCAACAGATGTCCAACGACTACGACGTTGTGATCCTTGGGGCCGGCGCCGCCGGCATGTCGGCGGCGCTCTATTCGACGCGCGCGATGCTCAGCACGCTGATGATCGAAAGCATCGGCCCGGGCGGGCAGTTGCTGATTACGGACGAGATCGAGAACTACCCCGGGTTCCGGGAGGGCGTGAAAGGCCAGGCGCTGGCGGATGAGATGCACAACCAGGCCGAGCGCTTCGGGGCCAAGATGGAATTCGCCGAGGTCGAGGGAGTCGAAAACCTGTATGAGGACCGGAAGCTCATTCGGACTTCCGAGGGGGACTTCACGGCGCGGGCGCTGATCATTGCCACCGGAGGCTCCCACAACAAGCTGGGGGTGGCGGGAGAGGACGAGTTCAGCGGACGCGGCGTTTCGTATTGCGCGGTGTGCGACGGCAACTTCTTCCGCGGGCAGGACGTGGTGGTTATTGGTGGGGGCGACTCCGCCATGGACGAAAGCTATTACCTCGCCGGCATCTGCAACTCGGTTACCGTCATCCACCGGCGGGATGAGCTTCGCGCCACCAAAGTTCTCCAGGACCGGGCCTTCTCCAACCCCAAGCACAAATGGCTGTGGAGCCACGTCGTCGAGGAGTTTGTGGGCAACGACGTGCTGGAAGCGGCCCGGGTCAAAAACCTCAAGACGGACGAGGTGTACGACTATCCCACCGCTGCCGCCTTTGTCTACGTTGGCTTTCATCCCAATACGGAGGCCTTCAAGGACCAGTTGGATATGGATGAACTGGGCCACATCCACGGCGATCTGCACATGAGGACCAACATCCCCCGGGTCTACGTGTGCGGCGATGCACGGGCGGAATCAACCAGGCAACTCGGCGCTGCGGTGGGCGACGGGATCACCGCGGCGTTGGCAGCTTTCCACGACCTGTCGTCGTAGACTGAAGGCGGCGCCAACGGGGAATCGGAATTTTAGGGGCGGGTGCGCAACCCGCCCCTAAATCAATCTCACCGTTTCCCGAATCAACAACGATGCGCTGCCACCAATGATGACGAATAGCACGGCGTAACGGAAAATCCGCAGGCTCATGCGGCGAGCCGCCCATCCGCCCAGCGTCGAACCGATCACCACCACCGGGACGCCGACCGCCATTTCCAATTCCACTTCCTGGGGGATCAGCCCGACCACGTAATACAGGACCAACCCCAACACGCCGGCCAGCAGGAAATACACGGCCAGTGTCGCGCGCATGGTCTCTCGCGGCCAGTCCTGTTCGATGGCGTAAATGGCGGCCACGGGCCCCCCGATGCTTAGCGTCGTGGTCAGCAGCGTGGTGGTGGAACCGAACCCGACAGCGGCCCACCTGGTGCGGGCTGCGGGCAGCCGGACGTTGCAGAGCGTGAGCAAAGCGACCACCAGGATCAGGCTCACAATGGATAGCCGCAGGGCGGTGGGCGCGGCGACGCTGAGCAGCAGCACCCCCAGGGGAACCGGCGGCAAGCCGGAGACGATGAACAGCCACGACTGCCGCCAGCGAAAGGCCCGCCACGTCTGGAACAGAATCAGCACCGTCGCCACGACAATCATCGCGTTGGACAGCACCACCACCTGGCGCGGCGCCAGGATGAGCAGCAGGATCGGCGCCATCGCGAGCGCCATTCCGAAACCGACGGCGCTGAAAACGAACGATCCCAGCAGCAACGCCGCCAGGATCACGGCCAGCTCCCAACCGAAGAGCATCAGGTCAGGTTGAATAATCCGAGTTGGGCGGCGCGGCGCAGGGTGCGCTGGACCAACACCACCGGCGGCCCGTTGCGGGCCAGCACGATCTCCGTCGAGTCCTCGGGCGTCAGCGTCAGCGAACGCTCGCCGTCCAGGGCCACCGTGCAATAGCGGGGTTCGACAGCGACGGGAATTCCCTCCTGGAGCAGTTCCCAGGACGCTATGGACGCTGGCTCCACAATGCCCGGCGCCACCGGCGCGATGACGGTATCCTTCGGTGGAGGGTTCGTGTCCGCGCCGCCCCGCGCCAGCACGTAGCGCAGCCCGCCGACGTCGCCGATGGACAGGGGATGGAGACGTCCGCCAACGGAAGACAATCCGATGCCTCCGGGTTCGGCGCGGGTGAGAAAGACCTCGTGAACGGTATCCAGGTCCCAGATCGCCCGGGTGGCGACGTAGCGTTCCCGGGAAATGGCGACGTCGACCAGTGCGAGATCGCGGAACTCGCCGTTGACGTGGATTTGCAGGGTTTTGCTGACAACCGACGTGTCGGCAGGTTCCAAGCGACCCGAGGCCACAATGCCGGCGGCGATGCCGGCGAGTGTGCCCTCCACCATCACCGGAAAGATGTTGTTGGTGCCGGTGGAGATAGCAACCAGCGGGATCTGATTCGTACCCACGGCCACGGCCCGGTTGGTGCCGTCGCCGCCCAGGGTGATGAGGCAGCCGACGCCCATTTCGGCCATCATGGCCGCGGCGCGGGTGGTGTCGCCCTCGGTATAGAGGGGCGACATGGGAAGCATTTCCAGGGGTATGGAGATGCTGGAATCGTCTGCGGCCCGTCGGCACAGGTTGCCGCTGTCGGGCATGGCCAACACCCGGGTCACATCCGTCGATTGCAGGCCGATGAGAACGCGTCGGATCGTGTTCACCTTTTCCCAATCGGGCACCACGCGGCCCTGAGCCACCAGGCGGCGAATGTCCTTGCTGGCGGCGGGATTGGCTATGATTCCGACGGTGGTCATGTGAGCGCAAGGCGGCGGGCGGGCGTGGGTCGGCGATGACGGCCCACTATACACCATGGCTTCACCCGATCCGGAGATCTTTGGACCGTGAGAGGCCAACCGCCGGCAACAACGCCGGGTCAGGGTGATACAATTCTGCCCACTGAACCTTGGTGTGACCTCTGCCGCGGGACGAGGCCAGAGGTCGCGGTTCACGAGTGTACGGCTCCCACCCCGTACCGCTCTGATTCACGCAAAAGGCCCGGCGGACCGGCTAATTCAACGCAGGAAAACTCGAGCAGGAGAGCGTTATGGATTCTGAAATGGCTTTCACTCCCGCCACGGAAGTGCGGCGCATGATCGGCGCCAAAGAAATCTCCGCAGTGGAGCTCGCCGAGTTTTTCTTCCAACGCATTGAAGACCTGAACCCGCAGCTCAGCGCTTATTTGACCGTGTGCCCCGAGCAGGCTTTGGCGGATGCAAGGGCGGCGGACGAAGCGGTGCAGCGGGGCGATGAATTGGGCCCGCTTCACGGCGTTCCCATTTCAGTGAAAGACCTTGAGCTGACCAAGGGAGTCCGGACAACCATGGGGTCCGCGATCTTTCGTGACCGGGTTCCCGAGATTGACTCGATAGTGGTGGAACGGGTCAAAGCCGCCGGTGGGATCATCTTGGGCAAGACGAACACCCCCGAGTTCGGCCAATCGGGAACCACCGAGAACCTGGTAAGTGAACCCTGCCGCAATCCCTGGAACACGGAATATACCCCCGGAGGCAGCAGCGGGGGCGCGGCGGCAGCGCTGATCGCGGGGCTGTGCAGCCTGGCCACCGGCAGCGATGGCGGCGGCAGTATCCGCATTCCCTCCAGCTTCAGCGGGGTCACCGGGATCAAGCCATCGCACGGCCGGGTGCCCCGGTATGGAGGTTACGGCGGTCCGGCCGTGAACCATTTCTCGCAAAGCGGACCCATGAGCCGGAATGTACGAGACACTGCGATGCTGTTGCAGGTGCTGGCAGGGCCGGATTCGCGGGACGCCAACACCATGACAGATACGCCCCCGGATTACATGGCCGCGCTTGAGGGCGGCGTTGAAGGTTGGCGCGTCGCGTGGAGCGATGACCTGGGTTTCGCCGCGGTGGATCCGGAGGTGGTCCAGATCACGCGGGGAGCCGCACAGGTTTTCCAGGAGTTGGGAGCGGTCGTCGAGGAAGCAGCCCCCGAAATCGAGGGCGACCCGTTCCCGGCGTTTTCCACCGTCTTCGGCACAGCCTCATACACTTCCTATGCCGATCTTTACCCGGAACGGCGGGAAGAGTTGACCCACTACGTGCAAAACACCTTCGACGGCGCGTCGCGGCACACAGCGGCAGACCTGTCGAGGGCGTTGGCGTATGTGGACCGGCACAAGCGCCGATTCGCCGACTTCTTCAACACCTACGACCTGCTGCTCACCCCGGCAATGGCGGTGACCGCGTTCCCCATCGGCCAGCATCCGACGAGCATCGGCGGTCGATCCGTGGAACCGTGGTGGGGATACCTGCCGTTCACCTTCCCGATCAACATGAGCGGGCAAACCGCCTCCAGCGTGCCTTGTGGATTTTCGGCAGCGGGTCTGCCCGTGGGGCTGCATATCGTCGGACCAGCCGGAGCGGAAGCTCGCGTGCTGCGGGCCATGGCGGCTTTCGAAGAGGCGCGGCCGTGGGCGCACCACCGCCCGTCAGTTTGCTGACGCGCGTCCCACGGGTGTCTGTGGTGACGGATGTCGTGGGACGATGACTACCGCTGAGTTGCTGTCCAAGATGATGCCGCTGGCGCGCGGACGAGCTACCCACCAATCTGGCCAGGGGTAGCCGGGCGTAGACCGGTTCATGGTTTCCAGCGCACTGAAGATGGCGCGGGCGCGTGTGGGGTCGCCGCGGCTCAATGCACGTCTGCCCGCGGTCCGAATGGGCCCTGTAGAGTGGGCTTTTCTGCTCGTCGCTTTCGTGGCGGCCGCCATGCGACTGTGGGATCTCGACGGGCGGACGATGCACTACGACGAGGCCATCCACCTGCACTTCTCCTGGAAACTGGCGAGGGGGGTCGAATACATCCATTCGCCATGGATGCACGGACCGTTTCAGATCGAGTTGGTGGCGGTGGTGCTCAAGTACCTGGGTGACACGGATTACCTGGCCCGGCTGCCCTATGCTCTCTTTGGCGTGACCCTGACGGTCTTGCCATATTTCATGCGACGTCTCATCGGCGACACGGGAGCCGTTTGCGCGGCGGTTATCCTGGCGTTTTCCCCATCGCTGCTGTACTTCAGCAGATTCGGCCGCAACGACATCCTGATGGCGGTGTGGGCGGTGTTGTTGCTGATCACGCTATGGCAGTACGGGATCAACGGCCGCAAACGTTACCTGTTCGGTGCGGCAATCGTGACCGCGTTGATGCTGGCGACCAAGGAGACGGCGTACTTCGTCATCCTGTTCATGGGGCTGGCGGCGCTGGCGTTGGGTTGGCGGGAGTTGTGGGGGTTCGTGAGAACCCGGCGTGGATTGGCGGGCATGAGCGGCTGGGGAGGGTTTTTGATTCTGCTGGCCACTCTGACGTTGCCACAGGCGGCCGCTCTCATTGCGCTGGTTCAGTCGCCGCTGGGGCTAACGATCGCGTCCCGCGATACCGGATCAACCGGGGACACCGGCGCCCCCGTATGGGAGGCGCCGTTCGTCACATTGCCGTTGTGGGCGGCGCCGGTCTGGCTGCACATCGTGGCCGCCGCCGCATTGGTCGGTCTGGGGTTGGCCGTGGCGATATGGCTGTGGCGGATCAAGGGACCCATTGACCTGATCTCCGTCGCCGTGGCCGTGCTGGCGACCGTTACTGCGGTATCCGTGGTGGTTGTGGGACCATTCCACAACCTGCTCGCCGCGTCGCAGGTGGTTGGCGAAGGGTCAGCCGGACCAATGGTGGACTGCGGCGCCGGCGCGGTCATTCTGCTCCTGGGGATTGTAGCTTTGAGGCTGAACCTCGCATCGACCGTCGGATGGCGCGGCGTCATGCTGTTGTTGGGGCCGGCCGTGCTGCTGACGTGGGCCTGGCTCATGTTCTTGTGGGGCGGCGCCGACTTCATCGGCCAGATGCTGCCGTCGGCTGTGCCCGCGGAGGATCTGGCATCTGGGCGAGTGGCGGTGAACTATATGGTCCCGGTGCTCGCGCTTTTGGCGTTGCTGGTTGCAGGAGCGACGGTCGGTATCGTTTGGGGTGGCGGGCTCTGGTTGGGGTGCGCCGCGGTCTTCTACGCGATCTGGACCGTGCTTTACACCACCATGTTCACCAATTGGGCCGGCGTCTTCACCGGCTCGTGGCAGAGCCTGGGCTACTGGTTGATGCAGCAGGACGTCGCTCGTGGTAACCAGCCGTGGTACTACTACTTCGTCGGGTTGAGCGTTTATGAATTGGTGGCGTTCGCTTTTGGTGCGGTCGGCGTAGTATGGCTTGTGCGGAATCGCGACACCTACGGCGGAATGGGCCTCGTGATGGCGGCGTGGGTGATCGCGACGCTGGCGCTGTACACCGTCGCGGCCGAAAAAATGCCGTGGCTCCTGGTCAACATAACGGCGCCGTTGGCGTTGGTTGCGGGGATGTTCCTGGGTCATGTGATGGACCGGATAGATTGGGGCATCCTGACGCTCCGAACGGCGGCGGCTCTGATCCTCGGTCCGATCTGGCTCGCGCTGGCGGTGTGGTTCGCCTGGTTGGCGACCAGCGGCGACGTCAACAGTCTTTCGATCTGGCTGGCGGCGTTGATCCTGTTGCCGATGGCAATCGTGATCGCGTGGCTGATACGCGGCCACAGCCAGCCCGGATCAGCGTTGGTGTTGGGAATAGCGGCCTTGCTCCTGTTGTTCGGGGCAACGGGAGCCGTGAGAGCGGCGTACACCCACGACGATTCCAATATCGAGATACTGGCCTACGCCCAGGGTTCCGCAGACCTGGTTAACACCTACGCTGAACTGCGCGAGACCGCCCTGCACACAGGCGCGGGCGACGCGTCAGTCAAGGTCGACTACGACATGTGGTATCCCTTCCAGTGGTACGTGCGCCACGAGACTGAGGCGGGCAGCCTGCATTTCAACCGATTTTGCGCCGCCTCCATTGACGAAGAAGACGACGAGGAGCAGGACGAGAAGAAGGACTGCAATTCGGTGGGCGAGGACACCAACCCCCAAATCTACCTGGCCGAGCACGGCCACGCGGTGGAGGAGGAGGAAGCGCCGGGTTACCGGCGCGAAGGGCCCATGAAGAATCTCCTATGGTATCCTGAAACCTACCGCCGACCCGGAGAGGCACGCACCAACACCGGCTTGTGGACGCAACTGGGAGCGGACGCGAAATTTTTCCGAAACGTGACGTCCAACCCGAAAAACTTCGGCAAGCCTTGGAATACATCGTGGCCCGTCGCCAGGAAAGTGACTGGTATTCTGCCAGCTATTACCAGTACGGAAAGGAATAACACCCTGATGACAGAGGCCGACGCATGACCACCGCGCCGGCATTGCCGGACCCCGGATCGGCTACGGTGGAAGATCGCGTGCAGATCAGCCGGCGACTGATCCAGCAGGCGCCCGCGGAATTGGAGCGAGGAGACCGTCTGCAAGCCACCGAAAAGGTTTGGGGCGCGCTGGCACAGATGCTCAAGGCCTACGGGCACCAGCGGGGTTGGATGAATCTGGGAAGCCACCGGACCATAGGGCATATCGCACACCACATGGACATAGAATACGATGAAATTCCCGTGGCCCGAGCTTATATTGCGGCAGACAACGGTCATCGCAATTTCTACGACAACGAACTGAGCCCTCCAGAAATCGAGGGCATTATCACAATCGTGTCAAGCGTATTGTCGGATCTCGAGATTGCCCTGCGGGAACCGCCGCGACCTTTCGTAATCAACGACGTGGATCAGCGATGGCGGGTGCGGACCCTCACCGGGAAGCAGGACCTGCAGGTTGGCGATGCGTCGCCGACGGGCTTCTCGAACGCACACTCGCCGCCTCTGTAGTGGGATATTTTTTCGGCAATTGGCGGTTCTGGGCGGGCGTGCTGGTCAGCGTGGTGGCGCTGGGCCTGCTGGTTCTGCTGGTGGACCGGAAAGAATTGGCCCACGCGCTGTTGAGTGCGAATTACTGGTACCTCGCTCCGGCCATCGTTCTGTACTTTGTCGGGCAATGGTTCCGGGCGCTCCGCTGGCAATACCTGCTGGCGCCAGTGTCCCGCATATCGGCCCGACGGCTGTACCCGGTGATCATCATCGGATACATGGCGAACAACGTGCTGCCGGCGCGCCTGGGCGAGATAGTGCGTGCGGTCTACCTGTCGCAGCGGGAGAAAGAGGTGAGCGTCCCGGCCTCTATTGCGACGCTCAGCGTCGAAAGGCTGTACGACGGTTTGACCCTGCTGGCCATGGGCGCGGTGGCGGCGCCCATCCTGCTGGCCGCGGGCTTGTTCAGCGAGGCCAGCCTGGTTTACCAGTCCACCGCCGTCATCTTGATGGTTGGGGTGATGGCCAGCTTTGCGGTGGCCCTGGCTGCGCTGACCGCTTTGGCGACCAGCCGTCGGGCTGTGGACTGGCTGATCGCGGTCACGGTGATCCTGCCTGCGCGATTTCGTTTCATGGCGGCGGAGGTGATACACGGTTTCGTCGAGGGGCTGGCGACGCTGAATTCGCCCCGAAAGCATGCCGTCCTGTTCCTGGGTTCGCTGCCGGTTTGGCTGGCTGAAGCCGGCGTCTACCTGATAGTCGCATACTCGTTCAACCTGGACGCGTGGTTCGATTCGTTCTGGCTGCTTGCGGCCGCCGTACTGTTGGTGACGGTGACTTCCAATCTGATCACGGCCGTGCCGGCGTCCATTGGGGGAATTGGCCCATTTGAAGTCGTGGCGCAGCAAACCCTGGTGGCGTTGGGGATTGGGGCGGCTGCGGCTGCGGCCTATACAGTGGCAGTGCACCTGGTCGCGCTGTGGTTGCCGGTCAACATCGCCGGCGTGATCTTGCTGTTGTGGCACAACCTTTCGTTGCGTCGGCTGACCGCTTTACCGGAGACTGAAGCCGAACTCAAACCGGATGATGCGCCATCGCCCGTGACCGGCCAGCCTCGAGCCGGCGCGGTTCAGGACGATTAGCACATGAAAGTAGGCATCATCGGCGGCGGCGCGGCCGGCCTCGCCGCGGCGCTGGAACTGACTTCAAGGGGGCACTTTGCCGAGGTGTTCGAGGCGGCGCCCTTTCTCGGGGGCCAGGCGTCGACCTTCGAGGTCGGCGGCGGCCAGCTGGAACGCGGATACCACCACTTGTTCGTCAGCGACACCGACATGGTGGACCTGATCAATGAACTGGGGCTGGACGATTCGCTACACTGGCTGGAGTCGAAAGTGGGGCTGTTCCACGGCGGCCGCATATGGGACTTCGCCACACCGATGGACCTGCTCAGGTTTTCACCGCTGCCCTTCACCCAGCGCATCAGATTGGGGTTCTGGACGTTCCTGCTGCAGAAAACGCGAGACTGGCGCAAGTTCGAAGGCGTAACGGCTGCGGAATGGACCCGCGACCACATGGGGGAAGATGCGTACCGGGTCATCTGGGAGCCCATGCTGCGGGGAAAGTTCGGCGACTATTATGACCACGTGAGCATGACGTGGCTGTGGGGGAAGATTTACCTGCGCGTGGCGTCCCGCAAACGCATGCAGAGGGAGCGACTAGGCTATCCCATGTGCAGCTTTGGCCGGGTTTTCGATGCTTGCGGCGAGCGGGTCGAGCAACAGGGAGGTCGCGTGCACATTACCGCCCCGGTGAAGCAACTCAATGTGGTGGACAACCGGGCGCGAGGTTTTGTCGCGTCGGTAGATGGGCAGCCGGACGATAGCTACGATTACGACGCGGTCATCGCTACCACGCCTTCGTACATATTCACGCGCCTTGCGCCTGACCTGCCGGACGATTACCGCTCGGTGCTGGAGTCCGCCCGCTACCTGTCCGCGGTGTTGGTGATCCTGGTGTTGGATCGCCCACTGACCTCGAAGTATTGGCTCAACGTGGCGGACCGGTCGCTGCCCTTTGTCGGCGTGATTGAACACACCAACATGATTGACCGCGATTTATATGGCGGCAATCACATCGTGTATCTGACCAATTATCCCGACCGAAACAGCGAGCTATATCGCAAAGAACCGGAAGAGCTGTTGGAAGAATATGTTCCACACCTCCGCAGGTTGAATCCGGACTTTTCGCGCGACTGGATTTTGGAATATCACCACCACCGGGTGGACGGGGCCCAGCCGATAAACGGCGTCCACTACAGCGAGCGGAACATCCCTGATCACCGCACGCCGATCGAATCGCTGTACTTAGCGAACACGACGCAGATTTATCCCGAGGATCGTGGGACGAACTATTCCGTGCGGATGGGCCGTCGAGTGGCGCGTATGGTGCTGGAGGATCGGGATAAGGGTGCATCATAAGACGGCATCTTTTGATGTACAATATAATGTGTGCGAAAGGGAGGCGTCATGAGAACGACTGTGAACCTGGATGACGAATTGCTGGAAGATGCCAAATGGCTCACTGGCATAGATGGCACGACGCAACTCGTCAATGCAGCTCTCAAAGCGTTGGTCGAGCGGGAGGCCGCCAGGAGATTGGCGAAAATGGGTGGCACCATGCCCGACCTGCAGCCAATCCCTCGTAGGCGCAGCGAATTGTCATGATATTGGTCGACACGCCGGTGTGGATAGATCATTGGCGTTCGCCTCTATTCCACCTGATAGAACTCCTCAGCGACGGGGAGATACTGACTCACCCCATGGTAATTGGCGAGTTGGCGTGCGGAAATATACGGGATCGTCAACAAACCATTCGAATTTTGAACAGATTGCCGCAGGCTTCCCTGGCCAGACACTCGGAGGTAATCGACTTTATTGAGGCGCGTCGTCTTATGGGACGAGGGATCGGTTACATTGACGTACACCTTCTGGCTTCGGCTATGTTAGACGACTCTACGAAACTGTGGACTGTTGACCGCCGGCTGCATAACGCTGCCGTCGAGTTGAGGGTCGCCTACGAGATTGCTGAATGAGGATGTGGATGTGTCCGAGCCCGCAGAGTAAAGCGCAGCAGACGAGATCTTGAACAGGGAGGCGGTCCTGTCCGACCATTCAACACACCTGTAAGCTACTGTATGCCAATTCCTGAGGATCTATGAGTCGCCGGCTAGTCCGGCTCCGGCCCCCGCATCCCGTCGGCGTACCACCAGAACTTGGCGGTTGACCAACGTCCGGCTTGACGTCGGATTCCAGCAAAAGTTTTAGCGCGAATATCGCCGTTATGACGGGGCACCGAGACCGTGTGCGTTTCTAATGTCCATTTATCGTGACCGCCGCGTCCACTGCCGGGAGTGAACACGAACCCAGCCGCACGCTACGCGCGCGCGACGTCATTGCGGTTGGCTTGCCTGGGCATTGAGAGATACTGGCTGCGCTGCCATGTTCAGCGGTATGGATTGGGTCCTGACACGGTAACTTTATCGAGCGTGTACGCCAGCCCTTCGTCGGCATATTCCGCACAGGCTATTGCCATTGCATCGGGCGGGCAGACCGGGAACTGCCCGGGCTGGTAACCGGACATGAAACATTGAATGGCGTCTTTCACCATTTCGAGGGCCTCTTCGTAAGTGCGCCCGTCGGAGGCGACGCCTATCTCCGGGGCATCCGCGCACCAGCGCCAGTCACCGTTAAAATCTTCCCCGTCGTAGTAGGAGACAAGAACCTGAAAGGTACCCGTGTCCTCAATGTCGGCTGCCGGTTCCGGTGTTTGAGCATCTGCAGTTGTCATCGCCAATCATCCTCCATGCTCTAGCGACAGGGTAGCACGCCGGCGGTTTTCGGCGAAATACGATGACGGCGCAGCGGGCGGCGTCGGCCTGATTTTTAGTATAATAATAAGGACCCGCTGGCCCATTCAAGATTGCTTATTTTGCCCCTCATCACCGTCCTGGCCGACGACCGCAACGGCCATAATCCAAACCCCTCAATCCGAGCGATCGAAGAGGCCGGCGGCAGCGTTCGCGCAATTGGGCCGGCGGTATCCGCAACCGAGGCGCTGGATGGCGTGGGAGGTTTGCTGCTGGCGAACTCGCATTCGGGAACGGCCGGCAACCTGCTCGAAGCCGCGTTGGAGTTGGATATGCCCGTGCTGGCAACGGGCGGCGGGATGCACGCGCTGAACCTGCACTTTGGTGGCGGTGAACCCCTGCCGGCCGCGGCGCATCATCTGGATGATGAGGCGGAGGGACAGCGGCATCAGATCTACCTTTCGCCCGGGTCGAAGATGGCCGCGATCATCGGCAGCGCGGGGATGTTCCGCGTAAACAGCCGGCATCGCCACGGTATACGGGAGCCGCAGCGAGCCGAGCGGTTGATGACCATCGCATATCAATTGGACGACGGCGTCATAGAGGGCCTGGAAAGCAAGGAACATAGTTGGGTGATCGGCGTGCAGTTCCAGCCGGAGCGAAGCGAAGAAGTGCCGGCCAGTTTCAACAACCTGTTCCTCGGCTTGGTGGAACGCGCCCAGGAATTCATAGAGCATAACGACACGAGGAGAACTTCCAGATGACCACGGCGCCTCCACAGCAACCCGGCGGAGAATTTACGCTTCGACCCATCGAGGACGAGATGCGCGAGTCGTATCTGTCCTACGCGATGTCGGTCATTGTGGCCAGGGCATTGCCAGACGTGCGGGACGGGTTGAAGCCGGTGCAGCGCCGGATCCTGTATGCCATGCACGACATGGGCATCCGCCCGGGAAGCCAGTACCGGAAGAGCGCGCGCATCGTCGGCGAGGTGCTGGGCAAGTTCCACCCCCACGGGGACGGGTCGGTGTACGACGCGCTGGTGCGCATGGCGCAGCTGTTCTCCATGCGGGCTCCATTAATTGATGGGCAGGGCAACTTCGGCAGCATCGACGGCGATCCCCCGGCGGCGATGCGTTACACCGAGGCCAGGCTCGCGGCCATTGCGGATGAAATGCTGGCTGATATCGACCAGCAGACCGTGGATTACTCCGACAACTTCGACGATTCCCTGAAAGAGCCGCAGGTGTTGCCCGGCCGGATGCCCAACCTGCTGGTCAACGGGTCGTCGGGAATCGCGGTGGGCATGGCGACGAACATGCCGCCGCACAACCTGGGCGAGATCTGCGATGCCATCAACTATGTCATCGACCATCCGACTTGCAACGTCGACCAGTTGATGGAGATCGTTCCCGCCCCGGACTTCCCCACCTCCGGCAGGATTCGTGGCGTGGCCGGCGTGCGCGATATGTACGCCACCGGTCGCGGTCGCGTTGTCATGGAGGCGGTGACCGAGATCGAGGACATGCCGGGCCGCAATTCCAACCGGCAGCGGATCATCATCAGCGAGTTGCCCTACCAGGTGAACAAGGCGACCCTGGTCGAAAAAATCGCCAGCCTGGTGCGTGACAAAACCCTGGTAGGCATCACCGAGATCCGTGACGAGTCGGACCGGCGCGGCATCCGGGTAGTGATTGAGCTGGCGCGCAGCGCGCAGCCCACCGTGATCCTGAACAACCTGTACAAGCGAACAGCGCTGCGGTCGTCTTTCAACGCCATAATGCTGGCGCTGGTGGACGGGCAGCCGCAGGAGTTGCCGCTCAAGGACCTGATCAACCATTTCATCGCCCACCGCGAAGACGTCATCCGGCGGCGTACGGAGTACCAGCTTGGGCGCGCCCGTGACCGTGCGCACATCGTGGAGGGTCTGCTCAAAGCCCTGGACGCCATCGACGCGATCATCGAAACCATCCGCAACAGCCAGGACGTCGAGACCGCGCGCAACAACTTGGTCCAGCAATTCGACCTGTCGGAGATCCAGGCCCAGGCCATCCTCGACATGCAGTTGCGCCGGTTGGCCGCCCTTGAGCGCCAGCGCCTGGACGAGGAATATAACGACCTGCTGGCCACGATATCCCGGCTGGAAGACCTGCTGCAGAACCCGCAGAAGATCCGTGCAGAGATCAAGCGGGAAACCCGTGAGGTCAAGCGCAAACACGCCGATCCGCGCCGCACGGTGATAATTCGCGAGGAACTGCAGGAGCAGTCCATCGAACAGTTCATCGTGCAGGAGGACGTGGTCGTCACGTTGAGCCAGCGCGGTTACATCAAGCGCGTGCCCATCAGCACCTACCGCAACCAGCGGCGGGGCGGAAAAGGCGTGCGCGGCGCCAACAACCGGGACGACGACGCGATCATGCAGATCGCGGTCGTGAATACTCACGAGCAGTTGCTGTTCTTCACCAACAAAGGTCGAGTGTACCCCTTGAGCGTCTACGAGACGCCAAACGACTCCGGCCGCACGGCCCGGGGCACTTTGCTGGTGAACCTCATTCCCCTGCAACCCGGCGAGCATGTGCAAACCATGCTGCCGGCCAGCCGCGATGAGTACAACCGGTTGTACGTCTTCGCCACGCGCAACGGCCGCGTAAACGCGCTGCGCCCGGGACAGTTGTTGAACCTGAGGAAATCGGGCCTCATCGCGATGAAGGTGCTGGACGGCGACGAATTGGTCGCGGTCCGCCCGGCGCAGAGCGATGCGTCGGTGGTCTTGGTCACCGAGCAGGGCCAGGCCCTGCTGTGCCCGGTCACCAGCATACCGGAACGTAACCGCAACGCTACCGGCGTCATCGGCATCAAGTTCAAGGATGAGTTTGCGGGCAAGGACCACGTAGTGGCGCTGGAAGTGGTCAACGACCCGGAGGACGAATATCTGCTGGTGGTCAGCGAAAAGGGTTACGGCAAGGCCACGCCTCTGTGCAACAGCAAGGGCGAACCGGTGTATCGCGAGACCAACCGCGGCGGCATGGGGGTCAAAACCTTTGCCGTGGACCAGAGCGACAAGCCCACCGGCCCGGTGGTGGATGCCAAGATAGTGACCTCTGCCGAAATGAACGACGAAGAGGGGCACGAGGTCTTCATTATCTCGGCCCGCGGCCAGGTGGTGCGCATCGACCTGGCCGAGATAAAGGTCGTGAACACCAGGCAGACCAAGGGAGTCATCGTGTGGCGTGAGCGCGGCGGCGATGACAGCGTCGTATCCATTTACTGCTTCCGGGCCACGGACTATAGCCAGGATGACCCGGCGGTGCAGGACGGCGCGGCGAATACGGCACTTGAGCAAGCGGAGGAGGTCGCCGCCCAGGCGGACAGCCAGTACGAAGGCGAAGACAGCGAAGGCGAAATGACCGCTGAAGACGCGCTGGAAGACGACATCGACGATGATGACGGTGACGACGATCCGGACACTCACGTAAACGGTCAGGCTCCGTTGTTGTAAGGAATCGGTGCGATGCAACTGGTGATGGTTCATGGCTCCGGCCAGAACGAATTGACCTACCACTATCAGACGGCGCGGTTCGAAAACGCCGACGCCGTCAACCTGCCCGGCCACCCGGAAGGGGAACCACGGGACAGTATCGGCGGGTACGTGGACTGGCTGCGGGATTACGCCCGCGGCAAGGGATATCCGCCCTTCGTCCTGTTTGGTCACTCCATGGGCGGAGCGATCGCCCTGGACTATGCCCTGCGGTTCCCCGAGGACCTGGCCGGCCTGGTCCTGATCGGAACCGGCGCGCGGCTGCGGGTCCATCCCGACTACCTGAACCGCTGTTTGGACGATGCCCAGTGGCGCTCGGAGGTGCCGGCCTACTACGAGGCCATCAACCGGGATCTCGCGCCACAGCTTGCCGCCCGCGCGCTGCAATCCGGCCCGATGGTCGAGCACAACGACCTGTCGGCTTGCGACAGATTCGACGTCATGGAACGCATCAAGGATATTGCCTTGCCGTCCCTGGTGATCGTCGGTGCGGATGACATAATGACCCCCGTCCGCTACGCGGAATATCTGGGCCGGGAGATGCAGGACGCCGAGGTTGCGGTAGTGCCCAACTCGGGGCACTTCGTTACCCTGGAACAGCCGGAAGCGGTCAACGCGGCCGTCGGGCGTTTCCTGGAGCGGCTGGGCGATCACAGGGTTTAGTTGCGGAGTTCACTCGACAAGCGCGTCACAGCCCGGCCATCGGCCGGGCTTTTGCGTTCCGGGGGATTTGGCCATTCGGTGTTGCTGGTATTATTAGGCCATCTGCACCGGTTTCCCCTGCCGTGACAATGGCCTCTCCGCAAACCTACATCCCTGATGGGCACCGACTGGCCGCATCCCTGCCGGCAATCTACGCTGGTCACCCTGACACGGAAGGACTACCGGCAGCCCGTCGTATTGCGGCCACCGCCGCCGAGTTGATCGATTCATGTGACCTGGCGGTGGATCCGACGGTGGTAAACACCGCCGCACTGCTCCATTTGTCCGGTCGTCCGCAGGACGAGAACCGGGTGGAGGCATCAGCTGCGCTGGCCTCGGCGTGGTTGCGAGGGTCGGGCGCGCCCGAGTCGTACGTGGCGGCCGTGGTGAATGCCATCAGCGGCGCATGGGGCGACGTGAACGACCAAATGAGCGCGACGTTTTTGCGGAATGCGGCGCTGCTGGACCTGGTGAGTGTTGAAAGGCACTCCGATTACTTGAAAGAGGCGCCGCCTGTCAGCCGCTTCCGCGAAACATATCTGGCGCATTATCGTCGCGATTGCCTCGCTCCCGCGCTGCAACTCCGCGACCATCTGACGATCCCAGCGGCGTTGGAGATGTACTTCCAGCGCATGCCCAAGCTGTCAACGTGGCTGGACGAACAGCCCGCCAATCTGGTGCCGCCGGATTGGCGACGATTGGTCGAAGTGGCGGAAATCGAAAGCGGCGTGGGAAGGCTATTAACCGGCGAGGACCCGGTCGCCGTTCGCGCCGAAATGCCCGCCGGGGGACTGCCCTACGCGGAGTACCGGGGACGGCAACGCGCAATAATCTCTGGAAGCCACGACCGCATCCTGGAACTAACCCACGCTCGTATCGAAGCGTCGCGCAACGTGGCCGCCGAAAAATACCTGGAAAGCGACACGATCCACAAGCCGGCGGTGGAGGAAAACCTGTTCGTCGGCGCGCGGCGTCGGGCGCGGCAGCTGGGCCTGTCCGCGGAGACGGCGGAGGACATTGCCAGGCTGTTGCTTTCCAACGCCCGCGAGGCGCAGGAGCGGACCCTCAATGACATCGCCCAGCGATTGAGCCGGTTGCACGGCCAGATACTGGATGCGGAATCGCCGGAATCTCGCACCGACGAGGCCGACATAGCGATCCCTTCCCTGGTGGTGCGCACCGGCGATCAGCCGTTGGCCCGCGAGAACGAACTCATCAAGGAGCTGCGGGTCACCGGGCTGAACGAGGCTTACCCGGAGCAACGCCGCAGGTTCATGGAGTGGTTCGAAGCCCCGCATCCCTACATGGAGACCGGGATGACCGTCGGCAGCCGCGATGCCGACATCTTCATGCAGTCGCTGACCGACGGCCAGAGTTGCAAGGTTTTGCTTGCCGTGCCTATCGACGGGTCGCCGCACCTGGGCCATGGGACTTGCGCCGGCCTACTGGCGCACTTTCAGGCGATGGGCGCGGAGGTGAGCATCGGTTTTCGCGATGAACTCGGCGACCTCGAACAGTCTCGGCGATTGATGCGCGAATATCTGTCGTCCATGGAGGGCGGCGGTCTGGACCTTGAGCGCGTCGACGCCTACCTGCAGCAGGATAGCCCAGCGATTGTCCGGACCGCGTTTGAACTCGGGGAGGCCATCCCGTTGAGCGTGTTGAACTCAGCGTTGGGGCTGCGTTTGCGGGACAGCGCCACCGACACCTTCCGGCCGCTGCTCAGGCTGGCCGACATTCTGCACGTGCAGCAACCTGACGCTGGCGGTCCCTGTCGTACCCTTGTGGTCGACGGCATCGGGGGCGACGTGTACGTGCGGATGGCGCGGAACGTGGCCGAACGGTTCGGATTTCTAAAACCGTCGGCGCTGTACCTCCGCCCGCTACGGAACCTCACCACCTACCAAGACCCCCAGACCGGTGGCGCGGTGGAGGTAATGACCAATCGCGTGCCACCAGGCCGCATCACTTATGAAGACGACCCGTCTGATATCCGTCGGCGTATCAGCAGGGCGTATACGGGCGGTCGTGGGACATTGGAGGAGCAGCGTGAAAAGGGCGGCAATCCGGACCCGCGCGTCTGCTCTGTGTCCAGCCTCCACGCTTTTTACGCCACGCCAAACCCGCAAGAATACGCGCAACTGCAGTCTCGGTGCCGCGCCGGTGAGTTGTTATGCGGCGAGTGTAAATCGCTTGCGGCAGACCGCCTGCTAGAATATTTGGGCCGGCATCGGGCTGCACGTAAAGAACTGTCCGCGGAGATCAATGCCCGCGCCGGATTTCTTGCCGGAGCATAAACGACTCGGGAGGCTGTCTCCGATATGGCTAACCAGCAACGAATTTTGACCGGCATGCGCCCCACCGGGCAGTTGCACCTGGGGCACTACCTTGGAGCCCTGGAAAACTGGATCCAGATGCAGCACGAGTACGAGTGCTTTTTCCTCATCGCCGACTACCAGGCGATGGGCGATCATTTGGATGACATCGGTCTCATCCAACGCTCCGTGGTCGAGGTTGCCACGGACTGGCTAGCCGTGGGGTTGGACCCGGAGAAGTCGTCATTCGTGATCCAGAGCTACGTGCCGGAGCACGCCGAGCTGACCATGTTCTTCTCCATGCTCATGCCGTTGAACCAGCACCAGCGCAACCCGACGCTGCGGGCCGAGACGGCGCAGCTCGAAGCAGAAAACCAGTCCATCACCCTGGGGTTTTTCAACTATCCCATCAGCCAGGCCGCGGACATACTGCTGCCCAAGGCGCACCTGGTTCCGGTGGGCGAGGACCAGGTGGCGCACATCGAATACACGCGGGACGTGGCGCGACGCTTCAACCGTCTGTACGGGGAGGTGTTCCCCGTGCCGCGCGCCAGGGTGGGCCGCGTACCCCGCCTGGTCGGGACCGACGGCCAGGCCAAGATGAGCAAGAGCCTGAACAACGCCATCTACCTGGCCGACGACCCGGAGGCGGTGGAGGACCGGGTGCGCCGGATGGTCACCGACATAACCGGCCAGAATCCCCGATTGCGGGCTACGGATCCGGGTGTCGTGGAATACAACCCGGCGTTTCTGTACCACGACGCCTTCAACGACAACGTCGAAGAGGTGGCCGATCTGAAGGCACGCTACACCGCGGGCGCGGTAAGCGACCGCGAGGTGAAGGAACTCCTCACCAGTGCCATCAACCGTTTCCTGGAACCGATACGGGAACGCCGTTCGTGGTACGAGGAACATCCCGATTTCGTGCGCGACGTACTCCAGACCGGCACGGAACGCGAACGCGCTATCGCGCAGCAGACCATCGAGGACGTTCGTCAGGCGATGCAGGTGGTTTACACCTGAGCAAAGGCCATCGGCCAACCCGGACTTGAAACGCCTACCGGTCTAAAACGGGGCAACCGCAGGGTTGCCCCTTGTTTTGTCACCGTGTTAGCGTAGCCCGACTGCGCCGGGCAACTCCGCGCAGCGTTTTCTTACCCATTGCCAACCGGAGGGACGATATGGCAGGCAATCCACGAGACAAATATTGCATCGTCGGGGTGGGCGAAACCGAGTACAGCCGGGCCTCGGGCCGCACCACCCGCGCGCTGGGCGCCGAGGCTATCCGCAACGCGATGAACGACGCCGGCCTGACGCCCGACCAGGTGGACGGGATGCTCAGCTACCACGGGGGCGATTCCACGCCGTCAACGTCGATACAGTACGACCTGGGCATCCGGCCAAACTTTTACATGGACTGCTCGGGTGGCGGGTCTTCAACGGAGGCGCTGGTGGGTTTGGCCGTCGGAGCCATCGAGGCCGGCATGTGCGACGTGGTCGCCATTTTCCGCTCGATGAATGGCTACTCCAACGTGCGTATCGGCGGAACCGGCGCGCGGGCGTCGGCTCCAATCGGCGGTCTCGATTTGATGAAGCGGCCCTACGGCCTGATCAGCGCGGTGCAGCAGTTCGCCTACACCTTCACTCGCCACATGGCCGAGTACGGGGTCAAAAGCGAGGACCTGGCGGCCATCAAGGCGGCCCATTCGAACCACGCCTCCAACAATCCCAAGGCGCTGATGAAGCACCGGGTAACCGTGGACGACGTGATGAACTCCCGCTGGATCATCCGGCCGGTGGCGCACCTGCTGGACTGCTGCCTGGAAACCGATAACGCCACATGCATCATCGTCACGTCCGCCGAGCGGGCCAGGGACCTGAAGCACGAGCCGATCTACATCAAGGGCGTGCAGGGTCGCGGCACCAAGCCCGGTGGAGATTTCCACTACCAGCACGGACCCATCTCGCGCGTTGCCGGCCACTACATCGCCCCGCGCGTTTTCGACCTCGCCGGCGTCAAGCACGAGGATGTCGACATCACCGGTTGCTACGACGCCTTCACCTATACCGTGCTGCTGCAGTTTGAGGACTACGGCTGGTGCGAGAAGGGCGAGGGCAAGGACTACGTGACCAGCGGCATCATCAACCTCGGCGGCAAGCGGCCCAACAACCTCAGCGGCGGCCACCTCTGCGAGGGCTACACCCACGGCATGAACATGGTCATCGAGAACGTGCGGCAGTTACGGGGCACTGTCGATGACTACTGCCCGGGCGCTTTGGAAGGCGACCACACCTACGACTACGCCGAAGGAGGTTGCCGCCAGGTGAAGGACGCCAAGATCAGCATGAACATGGGTTGGGGAACGCCGGCGGTCGGCAGTTCCCTGATCATGGGCAACGTGCTCAGCTAGACGCCGAACAGGGAGGGATACCATGCCAAACTACACCTACCGGGGCATCACGCTGAGCATCCCCGAAAACGATTCTGAGTACAAGGGCTATTTTGCAGCCGCCGCCGAGGGACGCCTCGTGGTCAAGAAGTGCGCTGACTGCGGGTTGCTGCGCGGGGAGCCCGGGCCGGGTTGCCCGTGGTGCACGTCGCTGAACTGGGAGTGGCAGCAGGTGTCGGGCAAGGGCACCATATACTCCTATCAGGTGGTGGCGCACACCGTAATTCCCGCTTTTCGCGAGTCAACGCCCTTTTCCATCGTGCTGGTGGAGCTTGACGAGCAACGCGGACAGCCGACCGAGTTCGACGGACTGCGTATCACCGGCAACCTGGTCGACGCCGACTTCAACATGGAGAAGGAAGAGAACGTCGGCATCGGCAAACGGGTGGAAGTGGTCTTCCAGCCGGTGGAAGATGGCTTCATGCTGCCGCAGTGGAAACTGATCGACGAGCCGGATCAGGGGTTCACCTGGGCCCACCAGGTCCCCGAAGCCTGATCACTGGAGCGTATCTCCAGCGATGCCGGGGCGACGAAGGCGTCGCCCCGTTTTCGGTTCACACCGAAGCCGTGCTCACCGCCCAGCCTCCGGAGCATTCAGCGACGCAGATGCCGGCTGAAACATCCAAACTTCCGTATGGGCGGGCAGTTGGTCTGCGCTGAACTCGACCCGGTCGATTTCAAGGCAGCGGACCCTGGATTGACGGGCGAGCCATCCGTCCGGTGGCAGCAGTTCGCATTCGGCGGCGGTCAGGCCGGGAATGGCGTAGTGCATGGGGATAACAACGCGGGGCTGTAGCTGCTGGACCAACGCGTCCACCTGTTCGTAGGTGAGCAGGTGGTTCGAGTCGTCCACGGTGACCAGCAGCACGTCGACATCGCCGATCGCTGAGACGACTTCCGGCGGCCATTCGACCCGGTTATCGCCGATGTGCAGGAAGCTGACGCCGCCCGCGTCCAACCGGAACATCACGTTGGGAAAATCGCGCAGGCGTGATGCGCCGGAATGCAAGTCCTGGACGCCGCGAATCTGCAGATCTCCGGTGGCGAACTCGCCGGGCATCCTGAGGACCGACGCAGCCTCGGGCAGGCGGTCCACGGCGTCATGGTCGAAGTGGGCGTGGGTGATCAGTCCAAGGTCACAGTGGACCGTTGGGAACAGCCGGGTGAACCAGTAGCGGTCGGCCTGGTTGCGATACGGGTCGGCTAAGGCCGTGACACCACCCGGTGTTTCCCATCGGAAGGCGCAATGGCCGAAGTACGTCAGCCTCATCGTTGCTGCAACCGGGGAAGGACTGACCGCTAAATCACAGAACCGTCAGGCTGGAGTCAGCCCGCCGCGCTCCACATCTCGTACCCGATCTCCTTGCTGATGAGGCCGTCGCGCATCTCGAAGATGTGCACGAGTCTCATCTGTACCTGCGTGCCCGGTGACAGGGGCAGGTAACCTTCGCCGGTGAGACGGAACCGGACTACACTGTCGTCCACCACCCGATCCTCGGTGGCAAAGCGCTGGAGGTTCTCGAACTCCACATCTTCCATCTTGGCGAACATCGTGGTGTAGTTGTCGGCCACGGCGCGCTTCCCCTCGAACCGGAGGCCGCGGGCGGGCGCCTCCCAGACAACGTCGTCGGTGTAGAGATCCAGGGCAGCCTCCACCTCGTTGGTGGCTTCCGAATGGAAGTGGGCCTCGACGGCGGCCAGGTTCGCGGCGATAAGGTCGGGGTTCTGGTTGGACGAGGACATGGCGGCTCCTCCTCTAGTTGATTTCTTGACACCCTCGGGGGCTGCCGATAGCATCCCGGCAGGCGGCTGCGGGCAGAAGGCGCGGCCGCGGAGGGACAGTTTCATGCAGAGCATCACGATCGATCGCAGCAGGCCGCTGCGCGAGGAGTCTAACACGGGCCATAACCGCTGGCACCCGGACATCCCGCCCGTCATCGAGGTCGATGAGGGCGAGGAGGTGGTGATCGAAACACGGGACGCCTTCGACGGCCAGATGCGGCCCGGCGTCACCGAGGTCGATTTCGGTAGCATGGACGCCGGCGTTATCCATCCGCTCACTGGCCCCGTGGCGGTCAAAGGAGCGGCGCCGGGCGACCTGCTCGAAGTGGAGTTCGTGGACATCCAGCCGCAACCGTACGCATTCAGCGTGATCTTCCCCGGCTTCGGTTTCCTGCGGGACGTGTTCACCGACCCGTTTATGGTGCACTGGAACGTCGCTGACGGCTACGCCACGTCGGATCAGATACCGGGGATTCGCGTGCCCGGGGCGTCATTCATGGGCGTGTCCGGTGTCGCGCCGTCGCACGCTCAACTCGAGGAATGGACCCGCCGGGAGGCGGAGTTGGCGACTCGGGGTGGCGTGGCCCTGCCGCCCGACGTGGCAGGCTCGGTGCCGATCAACGGCGCCGGCGCAACCCATGGGATCCGCACGCTGCCGCCGCGGGAAAATGGGGGCAACTTCGACGTGAAGCAGCTGTCCACCGGATCGAAGTTGTTGTTGCCGGTGGCCGTCGACGGCGCGTTGTTCTCTACCGGGGACGGCCACTTCGCGCAGGGCGACGGGGAAGTATGCGTGACGGCTGTGGAGATGGGCGCTACGTGCACGGTCCGGTTCCGAGTCCTGAAGGGCGAGGCGGAGCGTCACAACATCCGCTGGCCCCGGTTCAGCCGAGAGGACTACTACATCGCGCCGGAATGGGCGGCGCCGCGCCGGTTCATCGCCACCATGGGCATGCCGGTCAGGGACGACGGAGTGAACGAGGGCGAAAACCTGACCCTGGCCTGCCGCAACGCCATCCTGAACATGATCGACCTGCTGCAGGAGCGCGGCTTCTCCCGCAACCAGGCCTACGTGATCTGCAGCGTGGCGGTCGACCTGAAGGTGAGCAACGTGGTGGACGTGCCCAACTTCGTGGTGTCGGCGTTCTTGCCGGAAGATTTGTTTGTGGGTTAGGTATCTGGCCGCCCGGAGGTTCGGATTGGGTCAGGGGGTCAGGTCGTCGCGGCTCAACCACATTTCGATGCGATCGCGGTAGAGGCGTGCGATGAATGGGGGCTCGTTGGAGAGCAAAAAGTGGACGATCAACTCACGGGCGGCCAGGAAATTCTCGGCTAGCCGATGGTGTGTGTAGTCACTAGCTAGAATAATTATCGCAGCGTTCGACTCTGCAATGGCCTCTCTTTCATTTGAATTGTAGCGCAGTCGCACATCGTTAGTCAGTGTGATCCATCCGTTTTGCGCCACAGGCGGTATCCAGTCTGCATCCGGCGTCCCTGGCGGGAAGTGGTCGAGGAATATCTTCACGTTGACGCCCGCAGCGATGAGCGGGCCTGGGAACACTCGCCTTCCCAGGTTTTCATCCGCAAAGAAGGTGATGTCAGACGGCCAACTCGTAACGTACGGCCTCTTCTATCTGGGACTGGTCCAACAGGTAGTCGTCTGCAACGTCCGCGAACGGTTCTCCGCCTTTGATGCGTCGCGCCACTACCAAGGTGCGAACGCCGGAGCCAGCAACGACGGGACTCCCGAAGGAAACGGCAGGATCGATTACCACCAGTTTCGGATCTTCGCGCCCGTAGCCGCGGGTGAACGGGTAAAACTTGATCGGCACACCGGCATCGTCGTAGCCGATGCGGTCGATGATGAAATCCGACTTTGCAGAACAGGTTGACGAAGGAAGCCTTCCGTGTGACTGCTTCGACAGGAAGCTTTGAAGCAACTCTCTGGTAGGTCGTCGACGGTTCCGGTTCAGCGAGGATACGACGAAGACCTCGACCAGATTGGCGAAGGACAAGGCCGTCGGGTCTGAGCCGGCGGGGATGATCAGCGGTTTGCCGTCCGCTTTCCGGTCAGACCCGGGTTTGCCGAGCCAACTGCGCACCGTGGAAGCGGGCAACCCCAAATACCGGGCACATTCCGGTATCGAGTACAGTGGGACTTGGCGGGGGTCGTCCACTAGATCACTCCGCCTTCCGCCAACAGCAGCATCCGCGAGTTGGTGACGCCCAGCTCGCCCTGGAGGATCTCCGAGTTGTGCTCGCCGATCAGCGGCGCGCGCCGGCTGATGCGCCACGGAGAGCCGTTGTACAGCATGGCCGGCCCGGGGTAGGTGAAGGTGCGGCCCAGCTCCGGATGTTCCACCTCTTTGAAAAACTCGCGGTCGGTGAGGTGGTCGTCGCCGACGAGTTCATCCATGCTGCGGATCGCGCCCCACGGGAAGTCCCGCTGCTGCCCCCCGTGGAAAGAGTCCATCAGCGTGGAGTTCATGAAGAAGTTCTTCATCACCTGGACGATGTGGTCGTTCTCCGCCGCAATTGTCTCGGGGTCCTGGTACCGTTCATCGGTCAGATCTTCAGCCATGCCCGTCTGATCGAACCAGTCCGCCAGCAACTTGAGCCGGGCTGGGGTCAGGTTGGTGCCCGAGCGCGTGGTGTTCAGCCAACCGCCGTCGCCGGTGGGAAACTGGATGGCGGGCGACATATCAGGCGCGGCGTGGCGGCCGGTGTGACGTTGCACCACCTCTCCGGTGGACAGATAGATGGCAATCGCTCCCTCGGTGGTGAGGGCGCAGGCCTCGTGAATGGAGGCGTCAATGTACTGCCCCTCGCCCGTGAGGAAGCGATAGTACAGGGCGGCCATGAGGCCGATGTAGGCGTAGTGGGCGCCAATGTGCCAGGAGTTCCCGCCGCCGGGGGCGATGGGTGGCGCATTGGGTACGTCGATCTCGTCGTACCCTGATGAGGCCATCTGTCCGCCGCCGGCCATCTGCGTAATGTCGCTGCTGACGTAATCTCGCCACGGGCCGGTCTGGCCGTAGGGCGTAAGCGAGCACATGATCAGCCCCGGGTTGTCGGCGGACAACACGTCGTAACCCAGTCCCAGTGACTCCAAGTAGCCGGGCTTGCGGCTTTCCAGCACGATGTCGGCGGCGGCCGCCAACTGCTTCAAGAGTTCCTGGCCCTGTTTCGATTCCAGGTTCAGGGTGATGCCGCGCTTCGAGGTGTTGTAGTGCCAGAAGGAAAGGCTGCGCTCTCGGTGGGGGACATCATTGAGGAACGGGCCGAAGCTGCGACACGCTTCGCCGCCAGGCGGTTCGATCTTGATGAGATCGGCGCCGTTGTCCGCCATCAGCTTGCCGCAAAACTGGCCTTTTTCGTCGCAGATTTCCAGAACTCGAAGGCCGTCCAGGGATCCCGGCAGGTTCAGGTCGGCGGGACGGGCCCCGCCGATGTCCGCTCCGTCCTGTGGATTTCCGTTGGCGGATGTCATCGCAGGGCCTCCTCAATGTAGGGATACCGGTCCATCGTGGTGGGCCAGAAGACGCCGTTTTCGTACCCGTCCAGCAGGTCATCGTGGGCCACGCCGAGCAGGTCTTCCAGCACGTCGCGGTTGTGCTGCCCGATCATCGGCGGGGGATTGGCGATGCGGGCCGGTGACTTTGACATCTTGAAGGGGGCGTTCTGGAACTTCCACGGGCCGAGCATCGGGTGGTCCATGGGAACGTACATGTCCCGGTGCCGCAGCTGCGGGTCATTGTCGACCCGATCCTGGCTGCTCTGCACCGCCATGGCGCGGACACCGGCGCCCTGGCACTTTTCGGTGAGCTCGTACTTGCCCATGGTCTCGGTCCACTTTTCGATGAGGTCGTCCATCTCCTCCTGGTGCTCCAGACGGCCCTCGATGGTGTCGAAGCGGTCATCGGCCCAGTCGGGACTGCCCATCAGCTTGACCAGCTTCTGCCATTCCTCGTCGGACAGGCAGGCGATGGTCGCCCAGTCGTTGTAGCCGCCGGGTGCCGTGCGGTAGGCATTGTGGGGAGCGGCGATGGGGCCTCGGTAGTTGTTGACCACTTCCGCGCCGGGCCACACGGTGCGATTGCCAGGCGGGAACCCCTCGCGGCGAGCCTTGCGCCCGTTGACCGTCTTGTCCAGGAAAGCCGGGCCCGTCAGCGTGATGCCGGTGATCATTTGGGAGAGGTCGACATGCTGACCCTTGCCGGTGGCGGAGCGGTGGCGCAGGGCGGTCAGCGCGCTGATGGCGCCGTACATTCCACCGGTGTCATCCAGGTAGGACCATCCCCATCCTGCGGGCGGAGCGTCGGGAAGCCCGGACAGGTGAGTGAGGCCGCTCAAGGCTTGGGCCGCCGGTCCCATGGTGCCGTACCAGTGGTGGCGACCGGTGTGTCCGAAACCGGCCATGGACACGTAGATGATGTCCGGCCGGATCTTCTTCAGTTGCTCGTAACCCAGGCCCCAGCGCTGCATGATGCGGCTGCTGAAGTTCTCGATGACGATGTCCGAGACCGAGATCAGGCGTTTGACCAGTTCCAGTCCCTCTTCCGTGCGAGTGTTGACGCTGATGCCACGCTTGTTGGCGTTGGTGTCAGCGAATTGACCGGTGGAGTTGGGACCGGGCTCGACGCCGGGCGGGACGGTGAAACGGTTCTGGCGCAACGTGTCCAGGTTGAGCGGCCATTCCACCTTGATGACCTCGGCGCCCAGGGTGCCCATCCATCGGGCTGCCCAGGGGCCGGCACGCACCCAGGTGAAATCGACCACGCGAATGCCTTGCAAGGGGGTCGGCAGGGGCATATTCGAGCCTCCCGTGTTGAGGGTAGATGCGGAGAGTCGTCAATTGGGCGCAAGTTTAGGGCAACACGGGGCAAGCGGGCAACCTTGACGCGATTGCGCCCCGGGCGTATTGGTCGATGGGAGTTCGCGTTGACGACCCATACGCCCCCGCCTATGATGCCGGCAATCGGTTCCCGCCATTGAGACAGGTACTGTGAGCGGTATCTGAAATTGCTTCTCTTCTGCCGCGACGGCCTTACCGGTGCACACCTCTGAAACAGGCGTAATGCATTCAAGCAACAACCGCAGGGCAGGTCGCCAGTGCCCTTGATGATGCGGGGCGTTTTGTCCGCCCTTGGTGGCCGGTACCGCAGCGTCGTCATCGTGAGCGTGTGCGGAGCGTTGAACAGCTTCGGCATGGGGACGATTGGGCCGGTTCTCCCCCTGTTCACGCAGCAGGAATATCACGTCAACGCGACCCAGGTCGGCATCGCCATCGGCCTGTTCGGGGCGGGGCGATTGTTTACCGGCGTACCGGCGGGCTACCTCGCTCAACGCTACGGGCGGAAACCGATTCTTGCCGTGGGCGCCGCAATCAACCTGTTCGGGGCGACGATGGTGTCGATGTCCTTCCACTTCTGGTGGCTCACGGGTTGGCGGTTTGTTTCCGGCCTCGGGTCGAATGCCTTTTCCACCGTGATAACCGTGTACCTGCGGGACGAGTCGGACCCCGGGACACGCGGACGGATCCTCAGCACGCAGGAACTGAGCATCCTGTCCGGCCAGATACTGGGGCCGTTGGTCGGAGGCTACCTGGGATCTGCGTTTGGGCTGCGCATGCCCCTGGTTGCTCAGGCGGTGCTGATGGCGCTTTCCTTCGTCCTGATCCTGTTAGCGCTACCGGAATCGCGGTGGCGCGAGGTCCAGGCCCAGCAACCTGATTCCCGGATCCAGGGCGCACAACCGCGGACCGCGCGCCGGGGATCATTTCGCAGCCTGGTGCTCAGTCCGGCGTTCATCTTTGTCGGATTGTTTGCCATCATGATCGTCGCGAACCGGCAGGGCGCGCGGTTCAGCGTGATGCCGCTGTTCGGAAAGGTCAAAGGCTTTGGACCGCAGCAACTTGGATGGTGGTTGAGCGTCACCCATCTGCCGCAGTTCTTCACAACGGTGACTTCGGGTTACCTTTCCGATCGCTTCGGTAGAAAATCGCCCATAATCCCTTCGGTGGTCCTGATGTGCGTGGGCATCGCCGCTTTCGTCTGGGCGGACGGCCTGTGGCAGCTGTTGCTGTCCGGCGTCCTCATGGGAATGGGCGAAGGACTGGGCAGCCCGGCGGGCACGGTGTTTTACGCGGACATCGCGCCGCCCGGCATGGAGGGAGTCACCCTGGGTACCTTCCGCAGTCTTGCCGGCATCGGCACCGTGTCCGGAGCCATGGTTTTCGGGGCCATAGCGGACCTGTGGGGGTTCCCGTGGGCGCTGTGGGTGGACGCCATACTTTTCGCGGCGGCCGGGATCGGAGTGATGCTGTTCGTGCGCGAGACGCGCCGGCGCGACGGCGGAGCCTCCTAGGAGGGCAGTTCAATCTCCCACAAAGCGCGCCAACTGGAGTTCGCCCGTTCGCTTTTCGTACCACACCGTGACTGTGGTTCCCTGGATTTGGTGATCTTTGAGATGACCTACGGATACTCCAACCCAGCCCTCGGACCGGAACCGCCATTCGTGTCCGTCGCCGTCGGTGAGGTGCAGAGCCTGAAAGTGGCGAGGATTTTCGGGGTCGGCGCTCACAAAGTCGATGTGACCGGTGACCTTGGGCAACCTGGGGAACAGGGAATCGCCGTCGCCGTGGCCCCCAACGCCGGTCGGCTGCTCGCTCGCGCACGCAACCACGCTGGCCAGTAGCAAAGCCAACGTTATGGCCAATGCAAACGGTGCGACTGGGTGATTATAAACGACCAGGAATTCGCCTCGTCATCGGTAGACCGGCGTGGACCAATCGGTGGACTGACCCGCAAACTGCGGTGCGACGCCGATTGTAGCAAATCGGTGGGTCGTGCTTTATCATTAATAGCGCGGTTGAATGCTGGATGGGTTGCCCGCCGTCCGACGCTCGTCGCGTGTTTCAATGGCTTCCATCAGCATCAGCACACCATCGGATGCCGAACGCCGGCGGGGACCAACCTGGTTGCAGGGATTGGCCACAGCCACCGTGATCTCGGTGTTCGTGCTGGTTATCATTGGCGGAGTTGTCAGGGTCACCGGTTCCGGACTGGGATGCCCAGACTGGCCCTTGTGCTACGGAAAGGTGCTGCCGCCGCTCGAGTACACGGCGATCATCGAATACACCCATCGATTTGTGGCTTCGGTGATAGTGGGACCGCTTATCCTGGTTACGGCAGGGATTGCGCTGGCGCGCTATCGTTCCGACCGCTGGGTATGGATCCCGGCCGCCGTGTCAGTGCCGCTGCTGATCGTACAGGGTCTGCTGGGGGGAATCACCGTGCTGACCCACCTACCGGGCGGTGTGGTCGCGCTGCACCTGGCGACGGCGGAAGCGTTGTTGGCGACGTGTGTGCTGATCATGGTGGCTTCGTATCGTACTCCCACTCGAATGGCTGTGACCCGACCCGCCGCCGATGGTTATTATCGATGGGCAATCGCTGGGGCGCTGAGCGTCTATGCGGTGATCGTGAGCGGGGCGCTGGTGACCGCCATGGGAGCCACCGGCGCATGCGTCACCTGGCCGCTGTGCCAGGGGCAGGCCTTCCCGATGAACCACCTGACGGCGGTCCACATGTTCCACCGTTATGTGGTCCTGGTTCTGGGCGTGCTGCTACTCTTCGCGGCCTGGCGTTGCTGGCATGGTCCGATGGAGCGCGGCGTGACCCTCAAGTGGCTGGCTGTGCTGACCGTCGCAGCATTTGTGGTGCAGGTCATAGTCGGAGCGGCCACCATATGGCTAGACTTTCAGGCGCACTGGAGGGCTCTGCATCTGACGGCAGCGACGGCGGTATGGACCGCGGCGGCTGGTATGGCGATTGTCGCATACATGGATGTTCGCACCACACACGGGGGACCCGAGCCGAACCGTGAAGCGGGGCAAGATGGCCAGTAGCGCGCCCGGCTTCCGTCCTGAAAGCGAGGCAACCGAGCCAAACGTAACGACGCTGGCAGTGGATGCGCCCGCGAATACATCGATCATGGCCGTCGCGCGCGATTTCCTGGCGCTGACCAAGCCCAAAATCATTTCGCTGCTGCTGGTGACCGCGGCGGGAGGGATGTTCCTCGCGGAGCAGGGGGTACCTTCCCTGGCGCTGCTGGGCCTGGTCTGGGCGGGAGGCGCGCTGGCGTCCGGGGGCGCCAACGCGGTGAACCATTTCCTGGACCGGGACATCGACCGCGACATGCGACGAACGCAGGGGCGTCCGGTGGCGGGGTTGCGAGTGGCGCCCCGCTACGCGCTGGCTTTCGGCATCGTGCTGAATGTCGCTGCGTTTGCATTGCTGGCTACGCAGGTCAACCTGCTGGCGGCGGTCCTGACCCTGTGCGCCAGCCTTTTCTACGTGTTCGTATACACGCTGTGGCTGAAGCGCACCACACCCAACAATATCGTCATTGGTGGAGCCGCTGGAGCAATCCCTCCCATGGTCGGTTGGGCGGCGGTCACCGGAGGCCTGGACCTCCCGGCAGTCTACCTGTTCGCCATCGTCTTTTTCTGGACTCCGCCCCACTTCTGGGCGCTGTCCCTCCTCATCCAAAGCGACTACGAACGAGCGGGCGTGCCGATGTTGCCGGTAGTGTCGTCGCGACAGCAAACCGCGCTGCACATCTTCCTCTATTCCATCGCGCTGACCGGGCTGACCCTGATGTTCGGGCTGTTGCCGCAGGTGGGTTTGATTTATGCAGGTACGGCCGCCGCCCTGGGAGCGCCTTTTATCTGGCTGGCCTGGAGGCTTTGGCGCCGTGACGACCGGGGCCGGGCGAAGGCGACGTACCTCTACTCCCTGGCGTATCTGGCGCTGCTCTTCGTTGCCATCATGGTGGACAGCGCGGTCGGGATTGCGTAGCCGTTGAACCCCAGCGCCGTTCCCTGTAGGTGTCGGTCAAATTGACAGTGATAAACGCGTATGCTATCGTAGCCGCCGCTAGTGAAATTTTGCACATACTGGGGCCGGCCGCTGCCGCAGTATCCGGGGGTTCACGATGGGGCAGTTGCCCTTTGCAGAGGAAGATTCACCCAACGAGCGCCGCGCCGAATCCAGGCCCAGAGCACTAAGTGATATTCCAGTGAACCCAGTTTCCGACACCTCGAGGCGCCGTTTTAGTCGGCGTTCGTTGATAACGCTGGCGCTTCTGGGCGGCGTCCTGATCCTGGCGGCCCTGGGCTGTGACGCTGACGCACACCAGTCCATTCTGAGTTCCACGCCATGGACCCTCGACGGGGTCGGCGGTCCCGTGGCACGCGAGCAGTTGTTGCTGTTCAACGTGCTGCTGTGGACCATGGTGATCGTGTTCGTCCTGGTCGAGGGTGCACTGCTTTACGCGGCAATACGGTTCCGCCGCAAACCCGGGGATCCGCTGCCCCCGCAGACTCACGGTCACACCCCGCTGGAGATTGCGTGGACCATCATACCGACCATCCTGATCCTCGGATTGGGCGTATGGTCGGTGATTGTGCTGTTCAAGCTTGAGCCGGGCGAGGCGATTGCCCTGGCGCGGGCCGAGGGCAAGGAGCCGCTGCGAGTCGAAGCGGTCGGCCACCAGTGGTGGTGGGAGTTCCGCTACGAAGATCCGCTCCCCGATGACGAAGCCACGAAGCTCGTTACCACGGCAAACGAGATGAGAGTGCCGGTCAATACGCCCATCATCATGGAGCTCAAGAGCGACGACGTGATCCACAGCTTCTGGATCCCGAAACTCGCCGGCAAGCAGGACGTGGTGCCCACCAAGACGAACTCAATGTGGTTCCTGGCCGAGGAAACCGGCATGTATTATGGCCAGTGCGCCGAGTTCTGCGGCACCGCCCACGCCCAGATGAAGTTCCGCGTCCACGTCATGGAAGACGCGGAGTACAAGGCATGGGTTGCCGGCTTCGCTGAACCGGTGGAAATGTCCCCCGAGGCTGCCCGGGGCCAGTTGGTCTTCCTGGGTGACGGCCAGTGCGTGACCTGTCACACCGTTGGGACCTCCGACACGGTGGATCCGGAAACCGGTGAGGGCGTACAGCACGCACGCATGCAGACCTACATCGAATACACCAAGTGGCTGGCCAAGCGCGCCGATGAGCGACTGGAAGACGTCCGCACCGGAAACGAGCCGCCGACGGCCTTTGCCGCGCCCAACCTCACCGACCTCAGCTGCCGCAAGACGTTGGGTGCAGGTCTGGTGGATTTGAACCTAGAGAGCCTGCGGGACTGGATTCGAAATCCGGACAGCATCAAGCCTGGAAATCGCATGTCAGAGCTGGCTGCGATTTACCAGACCCGTCTGGACCATCGGGCGGACCTTACGGAAGCTCAGTTGGGAGATTTAGCCCAATATCTGTTGGCTCAAGGAACGCAAATCGACGCAGACATCTGCCGTCGTGAGTCGTAGCCGACGGATTCCGCGTTATCATATCTGAAGACCCGCAATTCATCACCGCTAAAGCATCGACGAAGCAATTGTTGACCGAGCCGAAGCGGAGGACCTGAGCCATGGTAACCATAACCGGCGTCATACCCCGCCCCACCACCTATACCGGCTTGTGGAGCTGGCTAACCACTGTGGACCACAAGCGTATCGGCGCGCTGTACGGCGTCTCCGCGTTCTTTTTCTTTATCGTCGGCGGCATAGAAGCCGGCATCATGCGCCTGCAGCTGGTCAACTCCGACAGCACGCTGGTATCGGCGGACTGGTTCAACGCCATGTTCACCATGCACGGCACCACCATGATCTTCATGGTAATCATGCCGTTCGGTGCGACCTTCTTCAATATCCTGATACCACTCATGATCGGCGCCCGGGACGTGGCGTTCCCGCGCCTCAATGCCTTCTCCTACTGGACCTTCCTCTTCGGGGCGTTGCTCATGCACGCCGGCTTCCTTATCGGGCAGGTTCCCGACGCCGGCTGGTTCTCCTACGCCAACCTCACCGCTGCTCCGTTCAGCGAGGGCAAGGGTCTGGACTTCTGGGCGCTGAGCCTGCAGGTGCTGGGCGTTGCCTCGTTGGCCGCCGGTTTCAACTTCGTGGTGACCATCATCAACATGCGGGCGCCGGGAATGTCCCTGATGCGCATGCCCGTGTTCGTATGGATGACGCTGGTGACCAGCATTCTCCTGGTGTTGGCGTTCCCGATCATTACGGTCGCGTTGATCGAGTTGACGGCGGACCGGCAGTTCGGCGCCAACTTCTTCAACACCGCCGCCGGCGGCGACCCGATCCTCTGGCAGCACCTGTTCTGGCTGTTCGGCCACCCCGAGGTGTACATTCTGATCCTGCCGGCCATGGGTGTGGTGTCGGAGATTATCCCGACCTTCAGCCGCAAGCCGCTGTTCGGTTACCCCGTGGTAGTGTTCTCCGGCATCGTCATCGCCATCATGAGCTGGGCGGTCTGGAGCCACCACATGTTCACGGTTGGCCTGGGCGCGATCGCCAACTCGGTGTTCACCATCACCACAATGTTGATCGCGGTGCCCACCGGCGTGAAGATTTTCAACTGGATAGGGACCATGTGGGGCGGTTCAATTGACCTGAGGACGCCGATGCTGATGGCCATCGGGTTCGTGGCGCTGTTCATTGTGGGCGGACTCTCCGGCGTGTCGCACGCCGTGTCTCCTTCCGACTTCCAGCAGCAGGACACCTACTACATCGTCGCCCACATTCACTATGTGCTGTTTGGCGGCGCCATCTTCGGGATTTTCGCCGGCATCTACTACTGGTACCCGAAGATCACCGGCAAGATGTACAACGAGATGCTGGGCAAGGTGCACTTCTGGCTCATGTTCGTGGGCATGAACCTGACGTTCTTCCCGATGCACTACGCCGGTCTGAACGGGATGCCGCGGCGCATCTACACTTACGCCGAAGGGTTCGGCTGGGAAGGGATGAACCTGCTGGCGACCATCGGATACTTCGTCATCGTCATCTCGCTGCTGGTCTTCATCCACAACTTCTTCCGCAGCATCAAGAAGGGAGAGGAGGCCGGGCACGACCCCTGGGACGCTCCGACCCTGGAGTGGAGCATCTCGTCGCCTCCGCCGGTTTACAACTTCGCCGAGGTTCCGGTGGTCCGCGGGCAGGACGCCTACTGGATCACCAAGCGGGAGGCGGCCGCTCGTGGCGAGACCGTGCCGGCCGAGCCGCACGTTGACGCCAGCACCATTCACATGCCGAGCCCGTCCTACTGGCCTCTGATCACGTCCTTTGGCGTGGTTTGGATCGCCGGTGGGCTGTTGATCGACTTTGGTTGGGACTACATCCGGTTCCCGATCAGTTTCATCGGCGGGATAATAACGATCATCGGTGTCATCGGCTGGTCCAACGAACCGGCCGCTGAAGAGCACCACGAAGCGGCCGGCCATCACTAGGCGTCTCCGCACGAACCCGGCTAACTCAGACCAGGACCAGGCAGGAGGAGCGCGTTGGCTCACGCAGACACGACCCATGCCCCGCCGGCGCATACGCCGGCCGAACATCCACCGGCTCACGAGGAAGAGACCACCACCGGGATAAATCACCGGAAACTCCTCATGTGGGTGTTTCTCGGCTCGGACTGCCTCTTCTTCGGCTCGCTGATCGCCACCTACATGGTGTACCGCGGCCAGAGCATCGTCGGCCCGTATCCCCAGGACATCATCGATGTCCCCATAACGACCGTCAGCACGTTCGTGCTTCTGATGAGTTCGTTCGCCATGGTGATGGGCGTGGCTGCGGCCCGTAGCGGGAACCAGAAGCGCCTGGTCCAATGGCTGTGGCTGACCATCATACTGGGGAGCATCTTCATCGGCTTCCAGGTGTATGAATTCAACCTGTTCCGCGTCGAAGGCCTGCGCTACGAAACCAACCTGTTCAGCAGCACCTTCTTCACGCTGACCGGGTTCCACGGAGCCCACGTTACGCTGGGAATCTTCTGGTTGATCTGCCTGGCCATCATTGCAGCGCGCAACCCGGCCGGCCGTCCCTCCCACCTCGACGTTGACATCGCCGGCCTCTACTGGCACTTCGTCGACATCGTCTGGATCGTGATTTTCACGCTGCTGTACCTGATCGGCGGATTTGACGGGCCTCCCGAAGCCGGCCACGCCGCAGTACAGGGATGGAACTGGGTCACCGGACTGATCAGCTAGGTTTCGAGGAGGCAACCACCAGATGAGCACCAACCCCGGTCAGGAGGCTGCATTGGCCCAACAGGAGCACGCGGCCCACGATGAACCCGCGGCTCACGAAGACGCCGGCATCTCGCGGTTTTTCTTCGGGCGCGTGCCGGAGGGCTTGCACGGTGGTCTGAAGCAATACGGGCTGCTGGCGATTTTCCTGGCCATCATCACGCTGGTTGAATTCCTGATTATCGTTCCGGAAGGATTGCAGGGCAGCGGTGTCGTCATCGCTCCGCTGGTGATCCTTTCGGTCATCAAGTTCTTCTGCGTGGTCGCGTTCTTCATGCACCTGAAGTTCGAGAACCCGTTGCTGTGGCAGATATTTGTGGCTGGCCTGGCCCTGGGTTTGGTGGTCGCCCTGTCCCTGGTGCTGTTGTTCGGAGTGTTCCGGCCGACGCCGCGCGCTTTCTCGGAACCGCGGATTGAGACCTTCGAGCATCACGTTGAGGATGGACATGCCATGGTGGAGCGTCCGTTGCCGGATGAATTGCCTCCACCGGCAGACCCCGCCGATCTGGCGCCGCCTACGCCGATAAATGGGGCAGGAGCGAGCGCTTCCCCGGGGCAGGCGCTGTTCGTGGGGACTGCGGCTTGCGCGTCGTGTCACACCATCCAGGGCGTGGCGCAGGGCGTGCTCGGGCCACCGCTGGACGGGATAGCATCGGCCGCCGGGGGCCGCATCCCGGGATACTCGGCGGAGGAGTACATCCGTGAGTCGATAGTAGAGCCCGACGCCTACACTGCGGGCACCGCGGATGGCCTGTCCCAGGACTACCAGGAAGGCCTGATGACCGCGACCATGGCTGGCATCGTGTTGACTGACGAAGATGTGGAAGCATTGGTCGAGTTCCTGTTGCAGCAGCGGTAATGCAGGCCGGCAATTGGCTTTTATTGGGGGCAGCCGTGACGGCTGCCCCACGCGTTTCACAGCGATCCCCTGGGATGAACCCGGCACCGATTGCGTGTAAACTGTGCCCACCATCGGACACCGCCGCGCTGACCTGGCCGGCGCACGCAGGAGGAAGCAGCCATGCTGGTTGACCTGATTCGCATCACCGCCGCGGACGGCATGGAATTGGACGGAGCGTTTTTCGCTCCCGAAGGCAGCGCGACTCCGGCCGGCCCCATTGATGCCGCCATGGTTATCCACGGATCGGGCCGCAACTTTTACACTCCGGCGACGGCCAACATGGCCAACGATTTGCGAAACGAGGGCTACGCGGCGTTGACGCTGAACACGCGGGGGCACGATACCGTCTGGGTCGACCGGCAAACCGGGGTGGCCGAGGGCAACGCGTACGAGATCCTCGACAACAGCCGGCAAGATCTGCGGGCGGGTCTGGATTACCTCGAAGCCCGGGGCTACCACCGCATCGCCATCCTAGGCCAGAGCATGGGGGCGGTGAAGGTGGCCTACTACGGCGCGGTGGAAAACGACCCGCGTGTCGCCGCCGTGGTGCCGATTTCGCCGGTGCGGCTGTCCTGTTCCTACTACATGGAGTCCCCGGACGCCGAAGAGTTTCGCGCCAACCTGGAGACGGCGGACCGCATGGAGGCCGAAGGGCGGGCACTGGACCTGTTTTACGTCGATTTTCCGATAAAAGAAATGTTCTCGGCGATGGCATACATCGACAAGCACGGGCCGCTGGAGCGGTACAACATCGTCATGCACGCTCCAAAGATCACGACGCCGCTGTTCGTGCTGTCCGGTTCGACGGAGACGCACACCCGGTTGCTGGACGTTCCGCAGGACATGGTCGCCGCCGCGGTGAACAGCCCTCGGGCCGAATACCTGGTGCTGGAGGGCGGCAACCACTCCCTGACCAACATGATGCCGGCGGCGGGAAAGGCGGTGACCAACTGGCTGGCGTCGCTGTCGGCGGAGGTCGGCGCTGCTGCGGCCGCAGCCAACTGAGCGTCGATACCGCTGATCCATGTACATAGATCCCAGTATCTTCCAGGTCACCCCCATCGGGTACGTCCGGAGCCAGTTCACCGAGTACGCGACCTCCGACGAAATGAGAGAACGCCCGTCGGTGATTGTGGTGCATTCCGACTTCGCTGACGGCGTGATGGGCCTGGAGCCGGGTGATCGGATCCTGACTCTCTTCGTCCTGCACCGTGCGAAGGATCGGGGCTACGAACTGCGACTGCATCCCGGGCATAACCCGGCCAACCCGATCCGGGGGGTGTTCGCGACCCGGAGCCAGTACCGGCCCAACTTTATCGGCGCGACGATCGCCTTGATCCAGGATGTTGTGGTCGACGTGGGTACCGGTGAGGCGGTCATTTCGGTGACGGAACTCGACGCGCAGGACGGCTCACCGGTAATCGATATCAAACGCCACAGCGCCGGGTTCGACGGCGCCGTCGGGTAGTGGGGTCGTTTTGACACCGCCGGCGCGTTCCTATACCATCGCCTGCGGAATCCCCGGAAGTCGGATGCCTGTGCATCTCTGATGCCGGACGGGACCGACCGGGGTCCGTGAGGTGGCCCGCACATGCCGATCTACGAGTATCGCTGCCAGTCCTGCTCTCAGGTGAGCAGTTACTTTTTCAAGGTTGCTTCCGCTGCGACCGACGTCAATTGCGAACACTGTGGCGACTACGGGATGGAGCGCATCATGTCATCCTTCTCGCGCGGCAGGACTGAGGCCGACACCTACCGGGACCTCGATCCCCGGTACTACAAGATGGTCGATGACGCGTTGGGCAAGGCGCCGTCCACCACCGAGCCGGACCATTATCTGCGCAAGATGGCACCCTTTTCATCGGCGGAAAAGACCGGAGATCCCTACTTCCACGAATAGTACGATCACCGGTCCGGACTCCGGTGACCGGTGGTTCCCAGCGCCCGGAGGCAATCCCTGAATGACTGCTGAACCTATAGTATTCCCGTCGATCGCCTGGTTTGAAGAACTGCGACGACTGGTGAACGATGACGCCGCTTACCGTCAGATCGGCACCGTTGACGCGTCCATGGGCGTCAAGATAGCGGATGAAGTTTACGTGGTTGCCTTTGAGGCGTTTGAGTGCAGCTCGGTGCGGGCCGGGAACGAGTACGACCTGATCAACGTCGACTTCTTCATAGAAATGGACCCTGGCGCATGGAAGTCGATGCTCGAAAGTATCAAAACCAACGGGGGCGCTGAGGCCGGCCAAACTTTGGTCAGCCTGGACATGCTGAATGAGATTTCCACCAACGCCACCGGAGACCAGCTACGGGCGGACATGTTCTTCCGGTACAACCAGAGCCTACAGCATTTTTTTGACCTGTCCGCTAACCTGAACACGGTTTTCGCCGACTGACCGTTCGGTCCGGAACCCCTCGTTTCAACGCCGACCATAGAGGATTATTGATGACCACCACCGCTGTTTTGGAAGAAGTAGGAATGGATCTGGCGGCGGTGCAGGATTTGGAAAACCTGTTCCGCCATCAAATTGACCGAGGATTGCACCCTGGAGCTTGCCTGGCCGTCTACCGGCACGGTCGCCTTGCGGTCGACCTCTGGGGCGGCTTGGCCGACGACGCCGGCGGAACGCCAGTTGCGGCCGACACGATGTTCATCCTCTACTCTTCCACCAAACCTTTGGCGGCGGCCTGCCTGCACGTGCTTTGGGAGCGTGGGCAGTTGGACTGGGACGACACGGTGGCGCAGCACTGGCCGGAATTCGCCAAGCACGGCAAGGACGCGGTGACGATCAGCCACGTTCTGACGCATCGGGGCGGTTTCCCGGAGACCCCGCCGGAATTGTCCTGGGACCGTTGGCAGGACTGGGACTACGTGGTCGAGTGCATGGAGGACATCATCCCCGATTATCCCGCCGGTCAGATCATGGCGTATCATCCCCGCAATTTCGGTTGGGTGATCGGCGAACTCGTGCGCCGGATCGACGGACGACACATCGGCGTGTTTCTGCGGGAGGAGATCCTGGACCCGCTGGGGTTGCACGACGGTTACGTTGGACTGCCGCCGGAACTCGAACACCGGGTGTCCCGCATCCATGCCATGGAAGACTGTGATCGCCCGGGCATGATACGTCCTTACAACCGGCCGGAGGTGCATCAGGCGGTGCATCCCGCGGGCGGCGGCATCTTCACCGCCCGAGACCTGGCCCGCTTCTACGCCATGATGGGCAACGGCGGGGAGTTGGACGGCGTCCGCATCCTCAAGCCGGAGACGGTGGCCGAGGTCACGCGCCTCCACGCGGAAGCCAACGACTTTTCACTGGGCATGCGGATGCGCCGTTCCCTGGGCCTGGTGCTGGACGACAGCCGCATGGGAGCCACGATCAATGCCGGCGACGGCCTGGGCACCTTCGGGCACGGCGGCGCCGGCACCTCGGTGGGCTGGGCCGATCCCGGCCTGGGTCTGGCGATGGCGTACATCACCAACGGGTTCCGCGCCAGCGCCACCAACAATCCGCGCCTGTCGGCGATTTCGCGGGCGGTGCGGGCGGCCTGCCGGTAACCGGATATACGCAGCATGGCGTCCATCATCTACCACCTGGCTTTCCGGGCCGATTGGGAAGCCGCAGTCACCGAGGGCGAATACCGGGCGCCATCGCTGGCGGAAGAGGGCTTCATCCACGCCAGCCGCGACGAAGAGCAGATGCTGGGGGTCGCGGCCCGGCTGTTTGCGGGCCGAAGCGACCTGCTGGCGTTGGATGTGGACACCGAGCAACTGCCCGAAAGCTCGCCGTTGGTGTGGGAGCCGGCCCGTTCCGGCGAGGTCTATCCGCACGTTTATGGACCAATCAACCTGCATGCGGTGGTCCGCATCCGGGCCATGGCGCCGGACGCGGAGCAACCGAGCGGGTTTGCGCTGGGTGGGCAGGGATGACCGGAGCCCGGCATTCGGTATTCTGAGGATCAGCTTGCGTCCATCCGCCAGGTCATCGCCGGCCTGGTCGGTATGGCCGAGGGAAACATCGCGGAGAGGGACGCCGCAGTTCGCGATGGCCGGTGTCCCGAACGGTTGTGGCCGCTGTGGCCGTTGGCAAACCAAGACAACGAGTTGTGGGAACTGCTGGTCGGGGACCCACGAATTGCCCGGTTTTCAGTTTACGGCTTCTTCCCCACCGCTTACGACCTGGTGTACGGCGACGAGGCGGTCGATGTGGACGTTCGTTACGATGGACGCACCCGTGGTCGCGTGGCCATAATCACCGGGCGGCTCCGCGGGCAAACCATCGGAATAGTGATCAAGCCGTGTCAGAGTCCTGGGGAGGCTGAGATTGCCCGGATTGCCGGCGATCTTGAGGTGGCTCCGCGACAGTTGCCGAGCATCGGTGGGTTCCTCACGGAAGAGTTTGTACAGGGTCCATTCCTCACCGACCTGAGATCGCAGGAGGCTTCGGCTGAGCGGATGCACAGCATCGGCTTTGCACTGGGAATGACCCTGTCGCGATTGCACGCCGCCGGTGTTTGCTACAACGACGCCACGGTGTCAGATCCGGACGGCAGGTCCCATACCATCCTGCGGTCGGACGGTGGGATCCGCCTTATTGACTTCGGCGTGGCGCTGCCGCTGCAAGATCACCCGGCGAACCTGACCTTCCATGACGCCTACAACGCCGCCCGCACGGACCCCATGTTTCGCCTGTTTCGTCAGATGGCATCGGATGCCGATTCGGACGCATTTGGCAGGTTCGTTGACGACTATGGCCGGCGCCTGGCGCGCCAATCGGTCGAGGAGATCCAGTCCCGGGACTGGCGAATTGCCGACGAAGGAGCATCCATAGTCGCAGGCAGGTACGGATCCTTGGCCGCGGACGCATTGCGCGCTGGGATATCGGACGGGAAGTCGTCCAACGAGTAGCAGCTCCTGCGGGTAAGGAGAAGCGCTGCCACAGCCGATGTCGTGGTGGAAGAAAAGTCATGCTCGGTGCATGGTCAACGCCATACCACTGCCAATTCTAGGTCACGACACGCCGCTTCAGATGGATCAGGAAAATAATCAAGCCATGTGTAGGTATGCACTACAGAGCAAAGGAGAAGCAAATGACAAAAAAGAGCAAAATATGGTAATCTAGATGCGTGTATTTTGTTGACGTAACGTAGTTAAATGGGCCATGGCCGGCAGCGAGGCGTTGAGGTAGTGAGGTGGGGTTGGTGCAGCGCTTCGCGGTCGGCTTTTTGCGTGCGTTGCCGGGAGGAACACCCACTTGGGACCATCAGGAACGAAGAGGCTGATCGCGGTCGGGATGTCCGGAGCGGTGGCCCTGTCGTTGCTGTGCGTCGCGGCGTGGATGGTTTTCAGCGGCAACTCGGATCAACGCGAGCCCGACGGAGTTCAAATAATCGCGCCGTCAGAATACTCTGGTCTGAGCGTTGATGGTTCTCCCGCTGCCTCGACGCCGGTCCCGCCTCCGGGCGAGACAGCACCGCCGAAGCAAATCGCAGTGTACATCACTGGTGAGGTAGTCAACCCCGGGGTGTACACGGTCGCCAACGGGGAACGGCTGGACGGAGTATTGCGACTTGCCGGCGGAGCCTCCGCAAGCGCCAACCTGAGCCGGATCAACCTGGCGGCTTACGTGACCGACGCCACCCATTACAACATCCCCGGCACCGGTGATGATGCGGTGCCTGGAGAATCAGCGACGTTCGGATTGGCATCTAACGCTGATGACGAAGACGCGACCGAGGCTTGTGGGATGCCGGTGAACATAACCACCGCCAGCGCCCAGTGCCTGGAAACCCTGCCGGGCATTGGCGCAGTGCGGGCAGAGGCGATCGTCGATTACCGCGAGCAGGAAGGATCATTCGCCAGCCCCGAGGCGATCACCGAGGTGCCCGGCATCGGGGATGGGATATACCGGCGTATCGCCGATATGATCACGGTTGCCACTCCCTGAGGGCGAGTCCGCTGGGGCGTCGGCGCTGCGCCCTTGTCGCCGCCGGTTCGCGGGAGTGAGCACCGGATAAGCGCCCGGTCCGACTAACGATGCGGGTATTTCCTGAGCTTGCTGCTGTAGCAGTGATCGCCGGAGTGGGTATCGCACTCTGGTTCGACATCGCCCTCGGCTCGCCGTGGCCGCTACTCATGCTGGGACTGGGGGCGCTGGCATTGGCGGTTGGGATCAGGATGATCGGACTGCCGGCGGCTCCGGTAGTGCTGGGCGCCGCCCTGGTTCTGGGAACCTGGCGAGGTGAGTTGATCTCAGATGCGTCAGTGCCTTTGGTGTCGGAGGGCCCAACCCGGGTCACCGTGTTGGTTTCCGACTCGCCGACTGTATCCGGAAGCCGGGTGCGTTTCCGCGGTGAGGTAGTTGCCGACCAGGCGAATTCGCTTGGTATCGTTCCCATCGGAACCAGCCTGCTCGTATATGCCCTGCCTCCGCCCGATCTTGCGGCACAACGCGGCCCGCCTCATGTGCAGTATGGGGACACTCTGCGCCTTGCCGGCAGCCTGGAGCGGCCCGAGCCCATCGGGGATTTCGACTACGCGGCGTGGTTGGAGGCTCAGGGTATCGCCGGAGTGTTGTGGACGCGAGAGGCGGAAACCGTGGCTACGGATGGCGGGCATTGGGCTATGAGGACGCTGCATCGTTCACGGGGAGCCTTGGCGTCGGCCCTGCAGCGGGCCATGCCGGTTCCCGAGTCCGGATTCGCGCAGGCCCTGCTGCTCGGAATTCGAACCGAACTGCCGACGGCGGTGAAAGATTCGTTTCGCACGGCCGGCATGTCCCACCTGCTGGCCATATCGGGTTTGCACGTCGGCATCGTCCTGGCGTTGGCGCTGGGGATCGGCACGTCAATGCTGGGGAGTGGCAACCCGCTGGTCATCTTCGGCGCTATGGCGCTGGTTTGGGTCTACGCGGTCGTGTCCGGTCTGGATCCGCCGGTGGTGCGGGCGGCGATTATGGGCAGCCTGGCCCTGGCTCAAGGGCTTGCCGGTCGCGGGATGCGCGGGCTGACTGCACTGGCGCTGGCAGGCTGCGTAATGGTATGCGCCGACCCGGCGCTGCTTGGGAGCCTTTCGTTTCAGCTCAGTTTCACGGCGATGGCGGGTGTGATTGTTGGATTGCCTTTGATCACGCTAATGACTGGAGCGGTTGCGGCGGCTTCGGGCGACCCCAGCACCGGCCTCTTCAAATGGGTGCAACACGTTCTGGCATTGTTGATTGGCTCCGTGGTCATTTCCACTACCACCACTCTGGCGACCGTTCCGCTCATCGCCATGCATTTCGGCGACCTCCCGCTAATGAGCGTTCCGGCGACGATTTTGGCCATGCCGGCCATGCCCCTGGCATTGGTTGCCTCCGCCGCTACCGCCGTCGCAGGCGCGGTCGCCCCCTGGTTGGGGCAGGCTTTGGGCGTTTTAGCCTGGGCGTCGGTTGCGTGGATCATCAAGGTGGCAGAGGCGATGCCGCCGATCATGGCGCCGGCCGGCTGGGTAACGCCGGCCGCCGCGTTGGCGTGGTACGTGGGTCTGGGCATATTGGCTGTGCTGATGTCGTCACGGCGAGTTCGACGTCTGGCTTCCGGATGGCGGCGTGGACCGAGGTGGCGTCCCAGCGGAGTTGCTGGGGTCGTTTTCGGGTTGGCGCCGGTTGTCGTTTTGGCGGCCATCGTGCTGTTCGGCCAATTGTCGGCGACACGGGCGGACGGCCTCCTTCACGTGCATGTGCTGGACGTGGGACAGGGTGACGCCATATTGGTGGTGACCCCGCGAGGTCGACAGGCGCTAATTGACGGTGGACCCGATCCTCGAACGGCGCTGGGCGCGTTGGGCCAGCGTCTGCCTGCTGGGGATCGAGGTCTGGACATGGTGGTCGTGACGCATCTGGACAGCGACCACGCCGGTGGCTTGGTTGGAGTTCTCGACCGCTACGACGCCGACGTGGTGATGCAGGGACCAACATCATCGAAGTCGGCGCTGTTCCACCAGTGGGGTTCAGTGCTCGATCAGCGTGGCCATCCTGTCGTCGACATCCGCGCCGGACATCGCATCCAGTTGGATTCAGGCGTCGTGATGGAGGTCCTTTATCCGCCGCCGGGAAAGATACCGTCCCGCATCGATGGTAATACGAACAACCTGAGCGTCGTCGTCCGTGTGGTCTACGGTGAGGTTTCTTTCTTGCTGACCGGCGACATCGAAGAGGATGTCGAGAGATATCTGGTGGACACCCAGGGTCAGGCGCTACGCTCTCACGTGCTCAAAGTGGCCCATCATGGCAGCCATTCGTCAACCTCCCAGTCGTTCCTGCAGGCAGTCAGTCCCGAAACCGCCGTCATTTCCGCCGGAGCCGACAATCGATATGGACACCCGCACCCGGACGTGATCGAGCGCCTCGGTGCGGTTGTCGGCGACGAAAGCGTGTTCATTACCTCACGCGACGGTTCGGTCGAATTCGTTACGGACGGCGCCGGGCTTTGGGTGCAGACACATTCGGCCGGCGCGCGGTGACAACCCGTCTCGTTGTCTCCGCCATGTTGATTCAAGCCCGATGCTATAATTCCTTCTATGAAGCCGGTCGCCGCGTCATCCTCAGGAGCAGCCTTGACGGTGGTGGCTATCGATGGACCAGTGGCTTCCGGAAAAAGTTCGGTTGGCAGAGCCGCAGCACGAATCGTTGGTTTGCGATTTCTGGACACGGGGATCATGTACCGCGCTGTAACTTGGCTTGCCCTGCATCGCGGGATCGCTGCTGCTGACGCCGGCGCGGTCGCCGAACTGGCGGCGAGTTGCCGCATGGAACCGGCTGAGGACGAAGACAACAACACAATCATTGTGGTCGACGGTCAACCGCTTGGCGAGGAGTTGGTCACCGCAGAAGTGGATAGAAACGTGTCGGCGGTTTCGGCGATTCCCGCGGTTAGGGTCGAATTGGTCGAACAGCAACGGAACATCGCCAGATCCGGGGGAATCGTGATGGCCGGTCGCGATATCGGGTCGGTCGTTTTGCCCCGTGCCGACCTGAAACTCTACATCGATGCCGCGCCCCAGGAACGAGCGCGCCGTCGCCACGCTCAGATCATTCTGACAGATCCCGAGTCCCAATTTAACCAGGTGTTGGACGATACGTTGCGGAGGGATCGTATGGACATGGAACGCGCCGACTCCCCATTGATCGCGGCTGCCGATGCAGTAATCATAAGCACGGACGAAATGGATTTTGAGCAGACGGTGTCCGCTGTCGTCGATATCATCAAGTCGGTCGGTCGCGACAATCACCACACAGATCCGAAAGGGTAGCCCCATGGCATGGCTTTACCAGCCGAGCAGGCGCTTCGGGCAAATCATTTGGAGCATCACCGGCCGGTTGACGATCACCGGCCAGGAAGCGATGCCTCCATACGGGCCACTGCTGGTCGCCAGCAACCATCTCTCGCTGAACGACGCGGGGACACTCGTGGTCGCGTTGCCACGCCAGATCATCTTTCTCGCCAAGAAGGAACTGTGGGAAAAGCCCATCGGGCGTTTTTATTGCGACGCGGTGGGAGCGGTCCCATTGGACCGGCAGAGGGGAGGCGGAGGGGCTCTGCGCTATGCGTTGGGCGCGCTCCAGGAGGACAAAGCCATCCTCATGTTCCCGGAAGGCGGCATCAGCCCCACGGGTCAGTTGCAGCGGGCCAAGACCGGCTTGGCATGGCTGGCGCTGAAGACCCAGGCCCCTATCCTGCCGGTGGGAATCGCCGGTTCGGAGAAGTTTGCGTCCTGGCACATGCCGGTGCCCCTGGCAAGCTGGCAGGTGAATATCGGAACCCCGTTCACGCCGCCTCACGTTGAGGGCCCGATCACCGATGCGCTGCTGCAATCGGTAACGGACATGGTGATGGAGCGTATAGCCGCGCTGGTACCGGAATCGTATCGCGGAGTCTACGCCGATCGCTTACGGCCTCGCCAGATTGATACCCTGCACGAGGGCTCGCGGGCGACCTGACATCCGCGTTTAGCGGCGCTGCAACGTCGTGGCGTCACGCTCCCGAGGATGGTCGTACTCCATCGATTCTTCGTCGAGGATGCGCTCCAACTCGGCGGCTCGCATGTTGATGGTGTCCATGATTGCAGGCGGAATCCCGGCGTGCTCGTTCACGTAATTGGTCAGCAGCTCAAGCTCGTCAAAACCCTGGAAACAATCGACTACGCCACGCAGTGAAGACGAGAAGTACTGTGTGTCGTGGCCCACGCCGCGACCTACCGAGAAGTGATAAACATACTTGAGGTTGTCTTTGAGGAATTTCACCACCGGGAAGAAATCACTGTCTCCGGATACCAGTATCGCCGCGTCAAAGCTCTCCATCTTGGAGATCATGTCCACGGCTATGCCGATGTCGACCCCTTTTTCGCCCACCTGGGTGCCCTGGAAGTTGATGTTGCCGTCATAATCGTATTCCAGACGGTACGGGCGGAACGGCTGGACAACGTATTGCCCAACGTACCTGAATTCCAGGAAGTTGGTGTTTTGCTGGATCTCCTCGAACACCGACTTGCGGAGTTGGTGGAAGCGTCGGAATTCGTGCTCGTACCAGTCCTGCGCTTTCTGGATCACCAGGTCAGTGGTGAGTTCGGGTATCCGCATGCCGTAGTCGTCGACGATGCGTTGGGCGCGCCACAGGTTCGGCGACCATGGCGTGATGTTTTCCGCGTAGTACCAATAAACCCTGGCCAATTGATGCTGCCAGCCCGTGACATAATCGAACTTCGCCAGAGCGTCCTGGAAAAATTCCTGCCAACGAAAGTGCTTCTCATCAAGGCGGTATTCGGGGTTGTTGGGATGTGGCGGGTCAGACCGGAAATGGAAATCCCTCAGGTTGTGCCGGAAGTTCTGTCCGTCCACAAAAATAACCGTCTTCAAAGCCATTTCGGTACTCCTTGTCATTACAAGGTTAGAGATCAATCAGGGAAATGAAGGCCTATGGCCAATGAAGTTTATGCGAGGCCGGCGGCGAGCGATCCACGAGACGCGGGTCTTCGTCGGGTCCTAATTTAGTGCGCCGGCCTGTTCAGTCGGCCGGCGCGGTAATGTCGATCTCGTATCGGTCCAGCAGTTCGTCCAATTGCTCTGCTGTGCGATGGTCTGGTGGGACCAGTGGCAAACGGGGATCACCGACGTCAAAGCCAGCCTTGTTCAGTCCGTATTTGACCGGGATTGGATTGGAGACGATGAACAGGCCTTTGAACATATCCAATAGTCGCAAGTGCTCAGCGCCGGCCGTTTCCACGTCGCCTTCCAGGACCAGCCCCATCATCTGCTTGATTTGGGTGCCTACGAGGTGCGCGGCGACGCTGACCACACCGTACCCGCCCATGGACATTATGGGGAAGGTTTCGTCGTCATTGCCGGACCATACTCGGAAATCGTCGGGCGTGTCCCGAATGACCTTCGCGATCTGGACCGGGTCGCTGCTGGCTTCTTTAATGCCGATAATGTTTTCGATCTGGGAAAGCCGTACCGTGGTGTCGTTGGTCATGTTCAGACTGGTACGGCTGGGAACGTTGTACAACATGCCGGGGAGGTTCGTGCAGTCAGCCAGGGCGCGGAAATGCTGGAACAGTCCTTCCTGCGGAGGCTTGTTGTACGCCGGTACGGTCAAAAGCAGGGCATCTGCGCCGACCTGTTCCGCTTCCCGGCTGAGTTCGATGGACGCCGCGGTGTTGTTGTCGCTGGTGCCGGCGATGACCGCTCCCCGCGATCCGATGGCGTCCTTGACTTCGCCGTAGAGGCGAGCCTTTTCCTCCATCGACAACGCCGGGCCTTCGCCTGTGGTGCCGGTAACCACCAAGCCATCAGAGCCGGAGTCCAACAACGCCATTGCGAGGCGCTTGGCTTGTTCGTAGTCAACCTGCCCATCCGCGTCAAACGGCGTTACCATGGCGGTAATCAGCCGGCCAATCTCAGTCGGCATAATTTGTCCCTCCTCAGTGGCTATTGCTAGGCAGTTTGCACAATGTCCCACCATCCAAGATGGTAAGCCTTTCGCATATTCCGCACATTATACACACCTAGTGTGCTATGGCAAATGTACACTGTAAAGTGGATGTGCGTTAGGTTTTCTTTCCGTGCACCGCTCCGCGGGCGACGGCTTCCTCGGCGATTTGCAGGGCGTTGAGGGCCGCTCCCTTAACCAGGTTGTCAGTGACTACCCACATTGCCAAACCATTGGGGTGAGAGGCATCCTGACGAATCCGACCCACGAAAACGTCGTCCGCTCCCGCAGCGTCGACTGGCATCGGATAGAGCGACAAACCAGGATCATCGACGACCGTCACGCCGGGCATGACGCTCAGCATCTCCCGAGCCTCGCCGGGAGATACGGGTTGGTCAAACTCCAGATGTGTGGCCACGCAATGGGACACGAAGACGGGAACGCGTACGCAGGTTGCAGACACCGCGATGTCCGGCGAGTGCAGGATTTTGCGGCTCTCGTCGATCATCTTCTGTTCTTCGCGGGTGTATCCCGATTCGGTGAAACTGTCTATTTGCGGGATGACGTTGAACGCTATCTGCTGGGGCTGCGCATCCGGCTCCGCTGGCCCGCCGTGCATGACGGTGCGGGTCTGGTCACGCAGTTCGTTCATGGCGGCGCCGCCGGCGCCGGAAACCGACTGGTAGGTGTCGGCAACGATGCGGCGGATGGCGCTGGCCTGGCGGAGGGGGTGCACCACCATGACCAGCGGAGTGGTGGAGCAGTTGGGAATCGACACGATGCCGTCGTGCCAGTCCAAGTCTTCGCCGTTGACTTCCGGTACCACCAGGGGCACTGCAGGGTCCATGCGAAACGCGCTGGAGTCGTCGATCACCATCGCCCCTGCGTTCGACGCCACCGGTCCGAATCGTCGCGAATCCTCGGTGCGCGCGGAGATGAACGCGATGTCAACGTCGGCGAAGCTGTCATCGGTGGTTTCTTCCACCGTGAAAGTTTTGCCGTTGACCTCCAGCTTGCGGCCCGCCGAACGCTTGGACGCCAGAAGCTTCAGGTTATCGTGTTTCGGATAACGCGCCTCGATCAGGCGCAGGGTTTCCTGACCCACTGCGCCGGTGGCTCCAACTATCGCCAGTTTCATGCCCTGAAGGTCCATTTCGTTCCTGCCGTGTCTACGTAGCCAGATTACGGATTGTTGCGGTGGAGCGGAGCGCTCCGGTTGTTCTGTTTAATCAGGTTACAACCAGCCGCCGTTTCCGTCCACAACAGCGTGCGCACGCCGGTACCCGGTTTGTCATCGCGAGACTCGACTGGCCGAGACCATCTCGCTACGCGAGCCACGACATCAACGGCGACGAGTTTGACACGTTTCGCGCGTACCCGCTTGGCTTGATGGCGTGGCAGCGAACCAAGCGTGGGCACCAGACGGAGGATTACAGTCCCAACACGGCCTCCAGGCCCACCGTCAGGCCTGGCCGGCGCACGACCTCGCGTACGCAGCGCAGCACTCCCGGCATGTAGCAGTCTCTGCCCAGCGTGTCATGCCGGATGCTGAGGGTCTGTCCGGCAGCCCCGAAAATCACCTCGTGGTGAGCGCTGCGACCCGGTAACCGCAGGCTGTGGATACCGACTCCTCCCACGTCGCCGCCGCGGGTTTCGGGCAGGTGATGAACGGTGGTCTCGTTGCGCTGGAAATCGCTGCCGCGCGAATCGCGCACACCGCGGGCAATGGCAATGGAAAACCCGGAAGGGGCATCGATCTTCATCTCGTGGTGGGCTTCAACCACGTCCACGTAATCGAAGAATGCTGCTGCCTGCTCTGCCAGTTTCTTCAGCACAACCGCCCCCAGGGCAAAGTTCGGGGCAACAATCACGCCGATGCCGTGTTCCCGGCTCATGGTGTCCAAAGTCTGCAACTGCTCGGCGTTGAGCCCGCTGGCGCCCAACACCATGTGGATGCCCCGGCTGGCGGCCAGCGGTGCGGCTTCCATGCAAGCCTCGGCGTGGGTGAACTCAACCATCACCTGCGGCTGCGTGGCATCCAGCATCGACGCCAGGTCGGTGGACAGCGGCACCTCGCCGCCGGAGGTGGGCAGGACGTCGCCCCTGGGTGTGTGGCAGGTGGCGCCCACCAGCGCTACATCGTCCGCTGCAGCCACCGCGCGGACGGTTTCCGCTCCCATCCTGCCCGTGGCTCCGTGCACGACCACTGAAATCACGCCGTTGTTGGCTGGAACCGTCATATTTCTACCTCGCCGTCGGTTTGGGAAGTCTGGTCACTGGTCGCTATGGATGGTATTTGACTGACTGCTAACAGTATTGACCAGGCGGAGAGTGTATCCGTGTCGAAGGCTGGCTGCCGACCTGAACATCCACTATCCCGCGGCCTGAATGGCGCAGTCGTACCGCTCCAGACACGAGTTGACCACCAGGTCCACATCTTCGGGAAGGAGGTACCTGTCCTCTGCCAGTTGGCTTGCCGCGTCCCTGACCATGGACGCGTATTGTTCCCGACTGGTGTATCGCGATTCCAGGGATGGGCGGGGATCCGAATGGGCCTTCCGTTGCGCTTCGGTGGCCGGGAACCAATGCGTGGAGCCCTGCATGGAAATCAACTGCTCGGGCGCGCCGGTGTCCGGATGTCGCAGGTTCCATCCCGTGTGCGTGCCTACTGGAACCGTGAGGTCCGGCAAGCGAACACCTCCCAGGTCGTTTCCGTCAACATCTGCGGTGGGAACCAGTTGTGCGTATTCCCGGCCTTCTGTGACCGGATAGGACGCGATGCCGCGTTTGGCGCCGGGTCCCACATCGATTTCGCGAATTCGCCACAGGCGAGAAGGGTCGGGCAGGCTGCGGTCCGGGACCCTGACGGAGCTGGACAGATACTCGGTCTCCGTTGTTGCCGTGCCGTCGTCCAGCCTCGGGTGCATGCTCGGTGGCGGCTCGACCCCCTCGGACACCCATCGATCGAGGTTGAACAGGGCTGCCCGCAGCAGGGGGATATAGTCCACCGCGTTGTAGGGATGCATGCCGGTGGAGCCGTCCGGACCCTGGCCGGCCGTCAGCTCCGGAGAGCCCGGCAGATGCTGGGTTCCCGCAAACAGATACCGCCGGGTCTCCGGCGCCGGTCCCAGGTCCTCGAGCCCGGTGCCGTCAACGTGCGTGAGGGCCGCGTCCCCGCGCCAGTACTCGGCCGCGGAGTCGGTAAAGATAATCTTCGGCACAGCGTCGAGCCCGCGAAGTCGTTGGAGCAGTCCGTCGGTTTGCTCGGTCAACGGGTCGGTGAGCGTGTCGTCTGCGAACGGGAACTGGTGCCCGAACCCCGGGTTGGACTGGCAGGATGGTTGGGCGAAACGGTGGTTGAATTCGCCCATGCGCCCGCCGGCCACATGGGGCAGCAAGCCGTCGAACGCCGGGTGGCCATTCTGGTCGACGTTCAGGCCCAGGTACAGCAAGTGTCGCAGCAGACGGCCGCATTGCGAGACGCCGTGGCCGTAAACGCGCTGATATCCGCTGTGCACCGGGTTGTCGTGCGATGAGGCACGTAACCAGGTGGCGGCTTCCCGGACGGCCAGCATTCCGCACCCGACCACCACCGGGTCCGCGGCGGTGTAGATGGCATAGTAAATTTTCCCCGGTTGGAACCCGGAGTCCAGGGTGACGTGTTCGGGATCAGGGAACCGCCATTGGGACTTGGGAATGACGGTGTCGAGACCATCTTCCCAGTCCCGTACCAGCATCGTCGCGTTGGGGTCATGCAGGTCGGCCACGGGATAGGGTTGGTGATCCCGATTGGCCAACAAGCGGGTGCGCTCCTCCACGTTGGGCCGCATCTCCACGCACGCCTGGCCGGTGACCGGCTGGCCGTCGATGCTGATCCCGGGGGCATCCAGGCCCAGCAGGGCGTCGCTGCGGTACACGTCCCACTGCCATCCAATGGACAGCACGGAGTACCCATGGCGGAGCAGGAAGCCGTCACCTTCCGGTATGGAGGCCGAGTCGATAGGTGGCGTCGGCGCGCGATTGAAGAACGCGATGGTGCGGCGACGCCCGCGGTTGACCACCTCAACTATCGCACGGCCGTTGCCCTTGGCCGAATCTCGAGGCGCCACCAGGGTGAAGTCTGAGCGGAACCGTACGCATCCGGCTTCATCCACCGGCGCGTATTCCAGGTCAACGATGGATGCATTGGCAGCGTTGCCGGGATCGACTGCAAACTCGAGCACGCCTTCGATGCGTTCGTAGTCGCCGGCATCGCCGAACGCTACGCCGTCGGCGTACGCTTCTCGGCTTTTGATGTCAACTGAGACGACTGGCATGGCGATCCTCCGGGTCACGGGTCGGTTGACGGGATGTTAGCAACGCTCTGGTGGAGGGTCAAACTTGTGTGCCGCGTCTGAGGCGGGCATGAGTACCGGCCCTCCTGGCTGGGACGGAGAGTTATCCGGTGCTAACCACTTTCTTCCTGGACCTATCACCTGTCTACTGTATAAATCAAACACATTGCAAAACCTACATGTTATTCATGGGTGTTTCAACGATTAAGGCTGATATAATCCCGCAATGGTAGACGGCTCAGAAATGCGACGCCGGCGGCGCGACGATGAAGTCGACCCCGCCAGCGACGGAACCGCGGACGCCGAACGCCGGGGACGCCAATCCGGCCTGCGGCGCGCCCTGCGAGACCAGTTCCCCGATCGCAGCAGGGACAACCTGCTACCCGTGTTGCACCTGTTGCAGCACGAGCACGGTTACCTGCCGGAGTGGGCGTTGCAGGTTGTGGGCTGGCATCTGCGGGTGCCGGCATCCGAAGTCTATGGGGCGGCCACCTCCTACTCGGAATTGCATCTCGACCCTCCGAAGCGGCGTAACATCGTCGTATGCACCGGACTGGCCTGCTGGCAGTCCGGCGGGGAAGAGCTGCTGGAAATGGCGATGCTGTGCTCGGACCCTGAGGGCACAACCGGCGTGACCACCACCGCCTGCGCCTTCATGTGCGGGTTGGCTCCTTCCGCACGCATCGACGGGACTTGGCGCGGCCGCATGGACGCGCGGCGGCTGGCCGCCCTCATCGAGAACGTCTCCGCATGACCGCCCCTGACTGCCGGCTTGCCTGGCAAGCGATGCGCGACGTTGTGTCGGAGCGCCAGGCCGGGTCGCCCGGGGTTACGCGAGTGGCCGTTCAATGGGCCCACTGCAGCCAGGCGGTGGGCGCGGGCGATGTGCACGGGCGGTTGACCCAGCTGTTCCGAGGCCGCGACGATGTGGTCGTGGTAGCCGCCGGCTGCGACGGGGCCTGCTTCGCGGCGACGCAGGTTGTGGCGGAACTGCCGGACGGCACGGCAAGATTTTTCGACCGAGTGGCGGGCGACGGGGATCTCTCGGAGATCACCGCTGTGGTAGACGGGGGCGCACGGGAACGGGCGCGCCCGGTGGCGGAGTTGGAGGTATTCTTCTCGGCTCAGCATGTCGCGCTGATGGAGGGCATCGGCAGCGTTGATCCCGCGTCACTGGACGAGTACGTGGCGAGTTCGGGCTATCTGGGCCTGGCCGATGCCCTGTCCATGGGCCCCGATGCAGTTATACACCTGGTCCTGGACGCCGGTCTCCTGGGTCGCGGCGGCGCTTATTTTCCGGCGGCCCGAAAATGGCAGGCAGCGCGCCGCGTGAACGCGTCTCGACGGCATCTGGTGGTCAACGCGGAGGAGGGCGAGCCGGGCGTCTTCAAGGACCGGCACCTGATGGAGGGCAATCCGCATCGCATCATCGAAGGGGCCCTCATCGCCGCCTACGCCGCCGGAGCCGGCAACGTGGTGATCTACATCAATGCGGAGGCGGACCTTTCCGCGGACCGCATGGCGGCAGCCCTTGCCGCGGCGGAAACGGCTGGCCTGGTCGGCAGCGACGTGTTGGCCAGCGGTTTTTCCTGCTCGGTCACCATCCGTCGCGGCGCCGGGGGTTACGTGTGCGGAGAGGAAACCACGCTGCTGAACACGGTGGAAGGTCGCCGTCGAGAGCCGCGCCTGCGTCCGCCGTTCCCCACCGACGCCGGACTCTACGGAGAGCCTACGGTTATCAACAACGCGGAGACCCTCGCCAATCTCCCCGCGATCCTGCGGGGCGGAGTGCGCCGGTTCGCGTCCATTGGTCTCGACGATGCCCGAGGTACGCGGCTGGTCTCGCTGAGCGGTGCGGTTAGGCGACCCGGTCTGGCTGAGGTGCCCATGGGAACCACCGTGCGCGAGATCATTGATCACGTGGGTGGAGGTGTGCCCGAGGGACACACGTTGGGGTTTGCTGTGGTGGGCGGTCCATCCAGCGGACTGCTCCCGGCCAGCGAGCTGGACGTGCCGTTGCGTCCGGGAATGCTGCACTCCAGTGGTGTGGTCATGGGAGCAGGAGGCATAACCGTCTTTGACGACCGGACGTCACCGGTACAGGTGGCGGCTCGCCTGAGCCGGTACAACGCCGCCGAGTCCTGCGGCAAGTGCACGCCATGCCGCGAGGGCACTCCCCGCATCGCTGAGGCTTTGGAGCGACTGGCCGCTGGAGCGCCCAGGGACTCGGACCTGCGAGACCTGCAAGACCTGGCGGAGATCGTCGGCGCTGCCTCGCTGTGCGGCCTGGGGCAGATGGCCGGCAACCCCGTGACCAGCCTGCTGCATTTTTACGGAGACACACTGCAGGGGGAAACCGGCGAGGAGTAGGACGGGGCCGGCCGAGGAGCGTCGATCGGTTTCCGATGCCCCTGCTTCAGGCGAACGAGGGCTCCACGATGCAGTTTGCCTGAAGCGGCGTTCCCTCCTTATGCTGTGAATCAGCCGATCCTGCTGATGGAACCCGGGTCCGACATGGCAAGCGAAATATTGGTGATCGAGGATGACCCAGGCATCGCTCGGATCGTCCAACTGTACCTTGAGCGCGATGGCCACAGCGTCACCACGGCAAGCGACGGCGTGTCCGGCTTGAACGCGGCACGCGCCGATCACCCCGACCTGATCGTTCTAGACCTCATGCTGCCCCGCCTGGACGGCATGAGCGTCTGCCGGGCTCTGCGTGAGGAATCTGACGTGCCCATCATCATGGCCACCGCCCGCGTCGACGAGGATGATCGCTTGGCCGGCCTGGATCTGGGCGCGGACGATTACATCGTGAAACCCTTCAGTCCGCGAGAGCTGGCGGCGCGCGTCCGTGCGGTATTGCGTCGCACATCCCGTCAGTCTTCTTCTGAGCCGTCCCGGGTCGAATTTGAGGGCATCGTCATCGATTTCGCGACCCAAACGGTGGTTCGGGGAGATGAACAACCGTCGCTCACCCCGACCGAGTTCCGTCTTCTGTCCATGTTGGCATTGCAGCCGGGTCGCCCCTTCTCCCGTGACCAGATCATCGAGAGAGTTTTCGGGTACGATTTCGACGGGTATGACCGTACCGTGGACGTGCACATCGCGAATCTGCGGCGCAAGATTGAGCTCGACGTGCGTCGACCCCGCTACGTCCAGACCGTCCACGGCGTCGGCTACCGGTTTGGCAATGCCTAGATGGCGCTTCGGGCTGCGGTGGCGCCTGGCGCTGGGGTTCGCCGTCATCCTGGCATTGGCCCTGGGTTCGGTGGCGGTCTTCACCGGAAAGGTGGCGGAGCAGGAAGTGGTTCAGGTCCAGGCGGAGCAGGATCGGGTACGCGCCGGCCGGGTCGTGATTGCCCTGGCGGAATACTACGAGACCCACGACAACTGGGATGGCGTGGAGGAATTCGTCCGCAGCACAAGTTTCCAAACTGAACGCGACATCATCGTCCTGGACTCCGGGGGCCGACTGATCGCCGAAAGCAGGCCGCCAAACGGCAGGCGACGAGTCGGCGATAGCCGCGGTCGGAGGTTCTTCGACCATGGCGAACAGTCCGACCATCTCGTACCGGGGCATTTCGCGCCCATAGTTGCCAGTGGGTCGCAGGTTGGATCCGTGGCGGTGGCGCCGCGCGGTCGCGGTGGTTTTGGACCCCTGCTGCTTGCGGATGAGGATACGCCGCCACCAGATGCCGAGCCTCCGCTGTCTCGCTTTGCCGACGCCGTGAGAAGGTCGCTGACCATCGTCGGATTGGTGGCCGGCGCTGCGGGAATACTCATGGTGGTATTGCTGTCGCGGAGGATGTTGTCGTCGATCAGCAGCCTGACCGCCGCAGCACGAGGACTGGGAAGCGGAGACTTGACCAGCCGGGCCGCCGTCAAAGGCAACGACGAAATCGCCGAGTTAGGCAGGACATTCAACTCGATGGCCGACGCGCTGGAACAATCGGAGCGACAACGGCGGACCATGGTGTCCGATGTGGCCCACGAACTGCGGACGCCGCTGTCCAATATCCAGGGACATATTGAGGCCATGCAGGACGGGCTGCTGGAGGCTGACCCCGCCACACTGGACTCGGTGCACCGGCAGGCTCTGCATCTGAACCGCCTGGTGGACGACCTGGGGTTGCTGGCTGCGGCCGAAGCGCGGGAGTTGCGATTGCAACGGGAGCCGACGCTGGCGGGAGAAATTGTCGACCGGGTCGTGACCTCCTTCAAACCCAGAGCCGAAGCTCAATCGGTGCGACTGGATGCGGAGATCGAGGAGGCCCTGCCCAGCCTGGAGCTGGATCGGGTGCGAATCCAACAGGTGCTGGGAAATCTGGTTGACAACGCCATCAGGCATACCCCGCCTGGGGGCAAAGTAGTCGTGGCCGCCAGGCAGGAAGTCGGCTCGGTTCGGGTGGACGTGACGGACACTGGACCCGGCATACCGGCCGACGCTTTGCCCCATGTTTTCGACCGCCTTTACCGCGCGGACCCTTCCCGGGAGCGGGGCACCGGCGGTTCGGGTCTGGGTCTGACCATCGCCCGTCAGCTGGTTGAGGCGCACGGCGGGACGATCTGGGCGGAAAGCGAAGATGGATCGGGCAGCCGGTTCGGGTTTGATTTGCCCCTGGCAGGACGTTAACAATTTCTAAATATTGGGCAACTACCCTGCACATAACAAAACCGCCGGAGCAAAAACCAAACCACAACGGCGGTGCAGGAGTTCGAAATGTTCAACAAAATTCGCGGTATCAAAAAGCGTTGGTTTGTCGTGGCGGCGTCGATCGCGTTGCTGTCTATCGGGTTGGTGGGCGGCAGTGTCTTCGCGGCCGGAAGTGGGCCTGGCGGGGTGTTGCAGCGCGGCGGTGATTTCGACCTGCGTGGCGGGAGACACCACGGCGGCAGCGATACGGTGCTGAACCGGGTTGCCGAACTGCTCGGGAAGACTCGTACTGAGGTGGATAGCGCTTTCGCCACCGCCCTGGACGAACAGGCCAACACCAAATTCGAGGAGTACGTGCAGGGGCTTGAGGACGATGAAACCCTGACCTCGGACCAGGCCACGTCCGCCAATGACTGGTTCGATGAGCGGCCGTCGAATTCCGGACCGCTGGCGCTCCGGTTGGCACGAACTTCAGACTCTGACAAGGTCGACACTTTCCTGGAAAAACTGGTGGATGGGGAGCGTATCACGCAGGACGAGGCCGACACGCTGAGCGACTGGCACGACGATCGCCCTGATGCCCTCCCCACGGTGACTCGCGAGCACAGAAACGGACGGCACGGACACCACGGCGACGGAGGCAGCGACAGCTAGGGACAACTGACACGGCGTCAGGTGGACCTGACTGCTTCGGGCCGATCCGACACGGATCAGCCCGCTTTGTTGCTCCTCCCGCCGCCATCGCTTTGGCCTCACCCCTTTGTGGTAAATTACTGCCACTGCCTGCTCAAACAATGCCGCCCGGGAGGTCGCCAACTCATGCTTGACTACAAACCCAACATCGTCCTCGCTGATCCCGAGGAGAATTACCGCGTCGTCGGAACTCGCCCGGTCCGCCATGACGGTCCGGACAAGGTCATGGGCCGCGCCCGCTACGCCGCCGACATCCACCTGCCGGGCATGCTGCACGGCAAGATCCTGCGCAGCCCCCACGCCCATGCCCGCATCCGCGGTATTGATGCCAGCAAAGCCCTGGCCCTGCCCGGCGTCCACGCGGTGGTGACCTCCGCCGATTTCCCCGAGGTGTCCGCCGAGATCAAGGACCAGGAGGAAGGAGCGGCGGTCAACTACGGATTCTACAGCCGCAATGTGATGGCACGGGAGAAGGCCCTTTACCGTGGGCACGCCGTCGCCGCCATTGCCGCCGACTCGCCCCACCTGGCCGAGGAGGCGATGGCGCTGATCGAAGTGGACTGGGAGGTGCTGCCGCCGGTGTTGACCGCGCAGGAGGCCATGGCTGATGGCGCGCCCGCAGTCCACGAGCGTCTCATGACCCTCGCCAACCCGGCCCAGCGCTCCGGCGGCTGGGTTGAGGAAGGAGCCACCGGCGGTTCGAACGTCTCGAACCACTTCCAGTTCACCTCGGGGGACCTGGAGGCCGGCTTCGCCGAAGCCGATGTCATCGTGGAGCGCGAGTACCACACGCGCCAGGTCCACCAGGGATACATCGAGCCGCACTCGGCCACCGCGCGCTGGAACACCGACGACACCGTGACCATCTGGGCCAGCAGCCAGGGACATTTCGCCCTGCGCGACCATACCAGCCGCATCATTGGCGTTTCCGTGGGCCAGGTCAACGTCGTTCCCATGGAGATCGGCGGCGGCTTCGGCGGAAAGGGCCAGGGCGGCTGCTACCTGGAGCCCGTGGTCGCGGCCCTGGCCCGCAAGACCGGTCGCCCGGTAAAGATCGCGATGACCCGCACCGAGGTATTCACCAGCACGGGCCCGACCTCCAGCAGTCATATCAAGGTGAAGGTCGGCGGCACCCGCGACGGCCGTTTCACCGCAGCCCAGGCGAGCCTGGTTTACGAGGCCGGCGCATTCCCCGGTTCACCGGTGCCCAGCGGCTGCCGCACCATGTTCGCTCCCTACGAGATAGCCAACGGGTTCGTCGAGGGCTATGACGTGGTCACGAACGTCCCCAAGGCTGCCGCATACCGCGCACCCGGTTCGCCAGCCGCCTCCTTCGCCGCCGAGCAGGCCATCGACGAGCTGTGTGAAAAGCTGGGCGTGGATCCGGTGGAGTTCCGCCTCAATAACGCGTCCAAGGAAGGCAGCCGGCAGATTGGCGGTCCCGCCTTCCGGAAGATCGGAATGGTGGAGATCCTCCAGGCCACGCAGGAACACGCGCACCTGTCGTCACCCGTTCCTGAACCGTCCGCCCCGGGACGGGTCACCGGTCGCGGCATCGCCGCCGGCGCCTGGTTCAACGGCACCGGCCCGGCCACCGCCGTCGCCAGCGTCATGCCCGACGGCACGGTGAGCCTCATCGAGGGTTCGCCGGACATCGGCGGTTCCCGTGCGGCCATGGCCATGCACGTGGCCGAAGTCCTCGGCCTGCCGGCCGAGCGCATCAAGCCGTCCATCGTGGACACCGACAGCATCGGCTACAGCAGTGGAGCCGGCGGCAGCGGGGTCACCTTCAAGATGGGTACCGCCGTCTACCAGGCCGGTGAGGAAGTGCGCCGCCAGATGATCGAGCGCGCCGCTCGCATCTGGGACGTTCCGGTCGAGGACGTGGAGTACCAGGAGGATGGCACTCTGGCCCACCGCTCCGACGACGCGCTGCGCATGACCTTCGACCAGTTGGCGCGCCGCCTCAACGGTACCGGCGGTCCCATCGTCGGACATGGCGCGGCCAACCCGGCTGGCGTTGGCAACGCCTTCGCGATCAACGTCGCGGACGTTGAGGTTGACCCCGACACCGGCAAGGTGGAACTGCTGCGTTTTACCGCCATCCAGGACTGCGGCAAGGCGATCCACCCCAGCTACGTGGAGGGCCAGATCCAGGGTGGAGCCGTTCAGGGCATTGGCTGGGCGCTGAACGAAGAGTACTTCTTCAACGACAGCGGGGAGATGCTCAATTCATCGTTCCTGGACTACCGCATGCCCACCGCGCTGGACCTGCCTATGATCGACACGGTCATCGTCGAAGTGCCCAACCCGGGACATCCCCTGGGCGTTCGCGGCGTCGGCGAGGTGTCCCTGGTGCCGCCCATGGCCGCCATCGGCAACGCGATCGCCAGGGCGACCGGCGCCAGGCTGGAGAGCCTGCCCATGAACCCGGGAGCCGTCCTCGAAGCCTTATGGCACCAGAACGGCGGATAACCCGCCCAGCCAATCACGGACAAAAAATTGGGGGCGAGTAACCACTCGCCCCTGGTTGTTTTGCGATTGCGGTAAGGATGGCGCTCAGGGCTTCAACCGCACCAGGAAACTTGCCTCGCCCAGCGGCATGCCGTCGAACGCGATTGCCGCTACGTGCCGGCCCAACCGCGTGACCGGTATGCGGAACGGCTTGATCCAACGTTGGAAGAATATGCCTTCATCCCAGGTCACTTCCTGTGGCGGTGGGCTCGACAGGCTCGCGCCCGGAGCCCTGATGGTGACCTCCAGCGTGTGCGATCCGGCGGTGGCACCGGCGATGCAGAACGCCAACTGAGCGTCGACTTCGGCCAGCACCCTGGGGCCGTCCCCGCTGGGCGGCTCGTCCGGCATCGGGATGTCAACCAGGTCGATAACGCCTTTGAAGCTCAGGTCGTCCTCTTCTCCTTCTTCGGTTTCCCGGCAGAACAGGGCATATTTCAGGTACACTCCGCCTCGTTCGGTAGTCAACAGCGGCTCCGTTTCGCCCACTGGGGGCTGGTAATATATGGTCAGGATTTTAGCACCGGGCACAGACCACGGCAAAAACTCCTTCGGAAAATCAGGAGGCGCCAAATGACACTGTCAGCAGAGAAATTCGGGCAGGGAATGAACACGGAACAGTACATCGACAGCATCAAGGTCAACAAGGACCCGTTCTGCCAGATCCATGCCGGCGTCGCGATACCGGAAAACGTCCTCGACTACTTCAACGCGCTGGAACAGCCGGTCAACCTGGCCGTTTTCACCTCGGACTGGTGCGGCGACGCCATGTCGACCACGCCGGCCATCCTGCGCCTGGCCGATGCCAGCGACAAGATTCGGCTCAGCGTCTTCAACCGGGACGACGAGTTGGAGCTGACCAACAGCTTCCTGCCGGAGCACCGCGCCGGAACCGTGCCCGTGTTCGTGGTTTTTGACGACGGGATGGGCGAGATCGCGCGGTTCATCGAGACGGCCCGGTCGCTGGTTCCCGACATCGACGCCATGGACGACATGATCGCCCAGGCCGCCGCCTCCGTGGTCGACGAGGGCGAGCGCCGCCAGCAGACCCGGGGGCGCCGCACCGCTCATCGCGTCGACAAAGCCGCCGAGTGGGGCTCCGTCATCCTGAACGAATTTCAGCAGGTGGTGGCTGACGGCATGGCGCTGCCCGCCGCCGAACGGCCGGCCGAGGGCGGCACCGAGTGGCCGCCACAGGAGTAGCTCAGCCAATGTCTGACGACAGCGTTACCATCATCACCATGGAGGACATGGCGGTTGTCTTCTCGGTGACCGACGATTTCGGCATCCACCGCGAGTCGGTAAGCGTGGACTTGGCTCGCGAAGACCCTGGCGAAGTCAGCGTGGACGGCGGCAAAGTGGAGATTACATTGCCAGCCAGCCAAACGCCTGCGGACTTCGCGTCCACCATTCGCAGCGAACTGGAGTCGCGAGGTTATTCACATAACCCCGGCCAGGTGGTCACCAACGACGGGGATGGTGGCGACGACGCAGAGCAAGACGACTGGTTGGCCTGACCGCGCGACGTCACGAAATCAGGGGCGAGTGACCACTCGCCCCTGTTGTTTACGGTGATGTGACCCGGGTCCTAATATCCGGCTTCGCGCCACTCGAAGGCCAAGTTGGCGTAGCGCACGAACACCGCGCCGCCCGGGGCGGCCAGCGGGCCGTTCATCGCCAGGATCGCGATGGTGACCTCGTCGCCGGGCTTGGGTTCCGTGGAGACCACAACCCGCTGGGGAACGTTGAACCCCTGGACCGTGGCGCGTTCCCGGTCGCACTCGCCGTTGATCCAGATCTCGCCGTAGTCGTCGATGCAGGACTCGAAGAGGCACCGCGCTCCTTCCAGAGGACGACCGCCCACGGTTTCCGGCAGAGTCGCCTTGATGCGGTACCAGATAAACGAGACACCGCGACGGCGCCATGCGCCCAGGTCGCCGCAATCCTCCCAGCCCGAGTCGTCATAGTCCGGCAGGCGGCATGGCGAACCCTCGGCTTCCGGTACGATGCCTTCGTTGGGTTGGTCAGGCACGAAACCGTGCGCGACTTTCCATTGGCCCCCGACGGCGCCGAGGTCGCCGGCGTTCTGCAAATCTAACGTAGCTCGTGGCATGGTGTTTCCTCCAGTCCGGTTTCGTGGGAACCCGTGGTTGCAAATTACACGCCGGTGATCCGCACCCCTGAATGCGCGCGGTATCGGCGGTTGATGTTGACCAGCAAGGGCGTGATCTGCTCCACGTACTTGGCGTTGTAGAGGGCGCCGGCATCCACGGGGCGCAGATTGGGTATCTTCCGCGTCAGGTCGACCACGGTCTGTTTGGCGTCTGCATCGTCGCCGCAGATGACGACGTCCTCGTCCAGCGTTACGCCGGGTTTCAGCAGTTCCTCGGCGGACACGTTCTGGAAGGCTGCGACGACCTTCGAACCGGCGGCGGCGGCCTGGGCCTCCTCGGCTGCGGAGCCGGCCTCCACCTCTTCGGCGATCGCTCCCACGCCGCGCTCGAACCGCATGGGGGCGATCACCGTCACCAACACCTTGCCGTCGAGGGTGTCCCCGACGCCGGCGATGGTGGGCGACATGCCGTTGTAGGGCATGGTCAGGAAAACGACGTCAGATTGCGCTGCGGCTTCCGCATTCACCGCGCCGGAGATGGCCGCGCCTGGCGCCAGAGCCAGCAGCTCGTCCGCCGCCTCCTGCGCGCGGCCGGCGTCCCGTGACCCGATGACGACCGCTTCGCCCGCCATCGCCAGACGCAGTGCCAATCCCTTGCCTTCCGGACCCGTGCCTCCCAAAAACGCCAGCATCTATTTCGCCTCCGTGCTCAATTGCGGCGCAAGTATATCACCGGCGGAATGGGCCGGCCCGTGTGATACAATCGGCCGGGATCGCCCATGTAATTGGTCCGACCACACTCCGCAGGAGGGTTTATCGTCATGGCGTTTTCACTAAACCACGTTCACCTCAAGACTCCGGACCCCAAGGCCACGGCCGACTGGTACATCCAGAACCTGGGCGCCACGGTCACCGCCGAGACCCCCAACGGCGGGTTCCGGCTGGACCTGCATGGCTTGCCCCTGAACGTGACCGACCACGTTGCCACGCAAACCCATCCGCAGAACTACGGCTTCGAGCACATCGCCATCGATACCACCGACATTGAGGGCACAGTCGCCGACCTGAAGAACGGTGGCGCGACCGTGCTGGAAGAGACCACGGTGGGCGGCGGGCGCCGGGTCATGTTCTTCGAGGGCCCCCAGGGTATCATCCTGGAAGTCCTTGAGGTAATCGACGCCTAAGCGCCGTCGTCGCAACTCCGTACCGACGCAGGGGCGAATGGTCATTCGCCCCTGGCCCGTAACCCAAGGCCGCTCCGTCAGCCGGACCATAATGCCCGACCACCGTCTCCTCATCCTGTTCGCCCATCCCGACGACGAGGCGTTTCCCGTCGGCGGGACCATTGCCATGCACACCGCGCGGGGAGTGACTGCGCGGCTCATCACCACCACGTCCGGCGAACTGGGCGAAATACGCCAGCCCGGTTCGGCCACCCGCGAGACCATCGGCGAGGTGCGACGCGGGGAACTGGCCGAGGCGATCAAGGAACTTGGCATCGAGTCCCACGAGGTACTCCAGTACCGGGACTCGGGGATGGCCGGTTGGGACGACAACTTCCATCCCAAGGCCTTCGTGCAGGCCGACGAGCACGAGGTAGTGGCTCGCCTGGTGTTCGAAATCCGCCGTTTCCGCCCCCAGGTGATCCTGACCTTCGGGATGGATGGCCTCTACGGGCATCCCGACCACATCGCCATCTGCCAGCACGCGACGACCGCCTTCCGGCTCGCCGCCGACCCATCGTCTTTTCCGCACCACATGGCTATCGGCATCCAGCCCCACCAGACGGATCGCCTGTTTTACAGCGTGCGCCCGCGTGGGTTTCGCGTGCACATGGCCGAATCCTTGCAGGCCGCCGGCGTGGACTTCCCCATGCCCTCTCCTGATCGCGTAAACGACGGGGCGGATCCCGAAACCATCAACCTCACCGTGGATGCGTCCGACGGGCTGGACGCCAAGATGGCCTGCATCAAGCGACACTTCACGCAGTTGCAGCCCGATTGGCCCTACGAGCACATACCCCGGGAAGTGACCGCCTGCGTGATCGGGGTGGAGCACTTCATCCGCGCCGAGCCTCCGGTGGCCGAAGGCGAGGTGGTCCCCGCGGACTTCTTCGCCGGTCTCTGATCGGCCGGCCCGCCAAAGTCAGGCAATTGCTTCGGGCTGAGGCCCGATAGCGGGCTGAATCAGAGCAGGCCCGCGACTCCCTGCCAGACCAGCAGGACACCCACCACCAGCAGCGTCAGCCCCATGGCCAGGATCAGCAGGTTCAGGTTGACCCTGCCGGTCAGATTGGCTCCCAGATAGCTGCCGATCATCGCCATCGGCCCCATCAAGGCGAGGATCACCCAATCGACCTGACCGTGGATCACGTGGCCGATCCAGCCGGCCGCGCCCATCACGAAGCCGATGAACAGGTTGGTGCCGGCGGCGATCCGCGGGTCAACTCTCAGGATGCGCACCAACGCGGGCAGGCGGATGCTCCCCAGGATCAGTCCGACCGCGCCTCCCAGCATTCCCACCGCAAAACCGATGCCGCCCTCCGCGGCCATGCGGGTGGGGGTGAACAGGCCCGGCGAACCCTCCAGTCCCTGGCCGAACAGCGCGCCGCTGGACTGGCCGGAGCGGATCCGGTCCCGGGCGATGATGAGGAACTCCACGCCTTGCCAGAAGACCAGCGCGCCGGCCAGCGCGATGAGCAGGTGCTCCGGCGTCACGTCGCTGAACCAGCCGCCGATGAACGCGCCGATGAAGGCGGGCACGCCCATCGTCAGCACGATGCGCAGGTTCACCCGGCCGGCCCGAAGGTGGCGGATCGTACCGGCGAGGGACGCCAGGCTGCTTACCAGAATGTTGGTGCCGCCGGCGGCCGGCGCCGGCATTCCCAACAGCAGCATAGCCGGCAGGCGCATGGTACCCAGGGCCAATCCCACAAACCCGCCGAGGATGCCCACCAGGAACGAGATCACCGCCAGCAGCGCGGCGTGCCAGATCAACACGTCCGACGGCAGCCCGATGTCAACCAGGGTCATGGCGCGACGATGTTACGCCAGCAGCGCCGGCGACCAAGGGTAGGCGATACGCCAATCTCCGTGCGAAAACACGGTGATATCTGGTCGGGAAATAGCGACGGAGGTTACGGCTGGCCTACGGCCTCGGTCACGCCCACCTCTTCCATGAGTTCGGTGATCTGCCGCCAGGTCTCGTCCTCGATGAAAACGCCGTTTTCGCGACGCTGCAACTCGGTCCGGTACTCAATCTCACCGGGGTACAAAACCTCGCTGAAACCGGGGGCCGGCGGCGACGTCTTCACGAACTCGGCGAACTCGGTCATCTCCTGCTTGAAGTCCTCCAGGGGACGGAACTTCGACACGTCGAAGACCGCCAGGAAGCAGCCGTCGTTGTGGCGCGCTTGAGGGTCGATACCGAAACCGAGCCCGGTCAACAGGCCGGAGAACATCTCCACCATGAAAGACAGCCCAAAGCCCTTGTGTCCCTGGTCCGCGCCCACGGGCAGGATCGCCCCGCCGGCCGAATAGTCGTTGGGGTCGTTGGTCGGGTTGCCGTCCTTGTCCACGATCCAGCCGGTGGGAATTTGCTCGCCGCGGTTGCGGGCCAGGCCGATCTTGCCGGCGGCGACGGCGGAGGTCGCCATGTCCAGCAGCACCTGACCGGGCAGGTTGCTGGGCACGCCAATGCAGATGGGGTTTGTGCCCAGCCGGCGGGCGCGGCCGCCGAAGGGAGCCACGGCCTTGGGGCCGGCGCCGGAGTCCGCGGTGAGCAGGGCGATCATGCCCTCCTGGGCGCAGATGGTGGGGTAGTCACCCAGTCGCCCGATGTGGCTCTGGCGCCGGATGGTGAAGGCGGCGACGCCGTTCTCCTTGGCCTTGGCCAAGGCCATGCGGGTGGCCCTTTCGGTCACGACGAAGCCGAAACCCCAGTGGCCGTCGACCACTGCGGTGGTGGGCGTCTCGCTGAGTACCTCGAATGGCGCGCCGGGCACAATATGGCCCCGGTCAATGCGCTCACAGTACTCGGGAATATGGATGACGCCGTGGGAATCGTGGCCGACGAGGTTGGCCTTCACCTGGTGCGTGGCAACGATCTTGGCCTCGTCGGGCGGCGTGCCCTTGGCTACGTAGATGTGGTAGGCGGCCTTTTCCAGGTATTCGGGGGTGAAGACGGGCATGGGAGTGCCTCCGTGGGGCTACGCTGGCATGGATAATCGGGATGGCTGGGATTGTAGCAGGAATTGTGCCTTGGGTTGCGCACCGAGGCCCGCGGCACAACTTTACGAATGCAGATGGCGTGAACTCCCTGCGGAACCGCACGTCAGACGACGGTTCCCGCTAGAACTGCTTCTCGAAGTAATGCCTGCTCGCTCCCCCTTGGTACCCCTCGGATAGTCCGAATTGGTGGTATCCCAGCTTGGCGTAAAACTCGGGGGCTTGGAACGACATCGTATCGACCATGATCGAAGCACAGTTCAGTTCTTTGGCGCGGGACTCGGCCCACCTCATCAGGCGGCTGCCGAGACCTTTGGATTGGTGATCCGGATGTACCCACAAGAGCCTGATGTGGAGCTTCCCCCAGTACGCCGCACCTTCCAACCCAGCCACGACGTCGCCGGATTCGACGCAGACCGCGCGCACTCGAGTGACGGAGCGGGCCGAGGCAACGCCGGCGTTGTATTCGTCCAGGCCGTGCTCGATCACTGCTAACTGCTGTTTGGTGGGGTTGGCGATGAATTCCATCGTGTCTGCCGCTCCTGTTCTGCGGTGTGGGGCGGCAACTTTAGCACTGATTTGCCGGCCTGCCGTGCCCGCTTTACACTGCCGTCGTTACCATGGCGATCGGAGGGAACCCACCATGAAAGCCGTTTACATCAACGAAACCGGCGGCACCGACGTGCTGGTGCACGGCGACCGGCCTGATCCTGAGATCAGCCCGGGCGAGATATTGATCCGCGTCGGCGCAAGTGCGCTCAATCACCTGGACCTGAACCTGCGGGCCGGCAACTGCCGCCGGTTTCCGCACATCCTGGGCTGCGACCTGGCCGGTGAAGTGGTGCAGATCAGCCCCGACTCCGGCACGGATCTTCAGATCGGCGATCGTATCCTGATCGACAACCGGGTCAAGTGCGGCGGGCATAACTTGTGCGAGCACTGCTCCGCCGGACACGACCAGTGGTGCGCGCGACAGCAGCGCATCGGCGTCGACCTGGATGGTGGACACGCCGAGTATGTGGTCGCGCCGGCCGTCAACGCGTACACCATCCCGGATGAGATGTCCTTTGCCGAGGCCTCGGCGTTGCCCATTGCCCTGCACACCTCCTGGCACTGCCTCATTACCCAGGCGAAGCTGCAGCCCTGGGACGACGTGCTGGTCCAGGCCGCCGGCTCCGGCGTGGGCAGCATGGGCATCCAAATCGCCAAGATGATGGGTTGCCGGGTGATCACCACCGCCGGCAGCGACTGGAAGTTGGAAGAGGCGAAGAAATGGGGCGCCGACGAGGTCATCAACTACCGCGAGGTCGACAGCGTCAGCGAGCGGGTGAAAGAACTCACCGACGGGCAGGGGGTGGACGTGGTGTACGATTGTGTCGGCGCAGACGTCTGGCACGAGAACATGCTGTGCCTCAAGCACGAGGGCCGGCTGGTCATCACCGGCGTCACCTCCGGCAGCCAGACGCCCATGGACCTGTCCATCCTCCACGGTCGTCCCCTGCACCTGATGGGCAGCGGCGGGCGTAGTCGCCGGACCATGGCCGACGCCATGAAGATGGTGAACCAGGGAGCGCTGCGGGGCATCGTGGGCCGGACCTTCCCTCTGGACGGGGTCGGCGAAGCGCACCACGTGATGCACGACCGGGACTTCTACGGCAAGCTGGTTATCGAACACTGAGCAGCCGGTGGCTTTTGGTACAATATCGCACGCCAAATAGCTCACCACATCCCAATGGAGGCACTCCCACCATGAAAATCGCTCGTTACATCGCCCACGGATCCGAGCATTTCGGCGTCGTTGACGGTGACAATGTAACCGCCATCGACGGAAGCATCTTTGATGCCGACATCAAACTGACCGACCATACGCATTCCCTGTCCGACGTGAAGCTGTTGTCGCCGGTGATGCCGGGCAAGATCCTCGCCATGGGTCTCAATTACACCAGCCATATCGGCGACCGGCCGGCCCCCGAATACCCCATGATCTTCCACAAGACCCCCACCAGCGTCATCGGCCCCGAGGACGCCATCGTCCGCCCGAAGGAAGTGCAGCGTTTCGACGCCGAGGGCGAAATGGTCGTGGTCATCAAGGACAAGTGCCGCAACGTCTCGAAGGCCGACGCGCTGAGCCACGTGCTGGGCTACACCTGCGGCAATGACGTCTCGGCTCGCGACTGGCAGCAAAAGGACCGCCGGGAGAACAACTCCGACTGGTGGCGCGCCAAGTCCGCCGACACCTTCTCTCCCATGGGTCCGTGGATCGAGACCGACGCCGACCCCCACGCCCAGCACCTGCGGACCCGCGTCAACGGCAACGAGGAGCAGAACGAGACCACCGCGCATCTGATCTTCGATGTGCCCACGATGATCGAGTTCATCACCAAGTACGTGACCCTGGAGGCCGGCGACTGCATCTTCACCGGCACGCCGGGCACCACGTCCGACATGGCGGACGGCGCCGTCTGCGAGATCGACATCAGCGGCATCGGTGTGTTGCGCAATCCGGTCAAGCTGGAGTCCTAGTCGCGTACCGCTGACAAGAAAACTGCCAAAGCTTGGGGGCGGCCAATCGGCCGCCCCTTCAGTTTGCGATTGCAACCGGTTAATGCCGGCTCAATTGCCCGGTGCGTTTTCTTGCCGCAGCTTCACCAGCAGCGGAATGGACCGGATCTTGCGCTCATCGAGGTCTTCCCAGTAAATGCCCTTCGGACGCGGTAATTCTTCGTTGGCCCCGCCGCATCGAATGACATTGTCGGTTGTGACCACGATGTCCAGCGGCACGTCGTGCTGCGTCCACGGCAGGTCCTCGTCCAGCAGCTGCATCGGGTGGACCGTGCTGATCACGGGCGTGCCCGGTCGCACTACGCCGGCCGCCGCCGCCAGCCCGTACTCCAGGTCAGCAAACCCTCCGCCTTTGCCGATGCGGACGCCCTGACCGTTGACCGCTACCGAACCGGACACCACCAGGTCAATGGGCTGCATCTCGTGCACGTAAACCGGTCGGCCGGCCTTGAAAGCCCCCGAGATGGTGGCCGCCTTGGCCGGTACCACCTCGGCGCAGGCCGGGTCCAGCTCGATGAAAACCCTCTCGTCCTTGAGCCTCGGGACGGCCATGTAGAGCAGCTTGCCCTGTTCAAGGGCAAGTTGACGCAGCGGCCGTTGCGCTTGGTCGGGGTTGCTTTTGATGGCGCGGGCGGCTTCCCATTCCGGCAACTCGGATGCCAGGGTCGCCGCCGCTTCGCTGCCGATGAAGTTCGGTATCCTGTCGTGTACCGACTTTCCCCGGACTACGCGGGCCGTTTCCAGCGCGGTCCACACCGATTCGCGAATTGCCCATTTGTCACGCATGTGTATCCCACCACTTGTTTGGGTCCACGTTTGGGCCCAAGATTACATCAAACTGGCGCGAACTATAAAGCGTTGCGCATGGGGTTTGCTGCGCCTACTACATGGCGGCCAATCGCGCAACCCGGCCTCAGCGACTCATCGCGACCGTTGGACCGTCTCTGGTTAATGCAACGAGCCGGCCATTGGATGGCCGGCTCGACAAGTTCCCGCAAGAGGTGGGTCTGTCTACCGTCTTGTTACAGCAGCGTTGCCTGCACGATCACGATAATGATCCACGGGATGAATCCGATGACGGCGGCGAGTAGCACAACGGCGATTGCGCGACCCGTAGATTCGAAGTCCAGCGCCTGCCGCACCGCCACGGTCACCGCTGCCAACGTCCACAGCCAGGCTACCAACGGGAACAGCCAGCCGATGAAAGGCACGAAGCTGAAGATCGACAGAACACCCGGCGTATAGGCAAATCCGACCACACGGCCGATCTCCGCCCAGCTGGTATGGGTGCTTCCGGTGCGGAGCATCATCCCGCCCACCAGGCTCAGCACGGACACCCAGATTGCCCAGCGCACGATTCCAAACACCAGGCCGGCGACCACGCCCAGCACAATCTTTAGGGCAGAGGCGTCACCCAACAGACCTCCGATGATGCCGCCCACGGCGCCACAAAGGGTGACCAGGAGGACTACCAGTACAGCCTGCCCTATGGCACTCGGGTCGGCTTCAATTTCCTCGTATGTTTCAGCGTTGAACAACGCCGCTCCGATCATTCTCTGGATCATGAATTCACCTCACTTGAATGGTTCCCTGACTGTATGGCGATAGTGGCCGTCTATGGCGGAACGATTTCCCTAGGATTTTAGACGTTCCTCTTCGTTGTTGTCATCGCGCGCAACCGCAAAGTTGTCCCGGTTTCGCTTTACAAGAGTAGACGCCCGACATACAATTCAGGGCGTGGGAGCAGGCTGGACAAGCCTCTCCCCGGTTTGATGTAAACGCCGCCTTGGCCCTTGTTGGGGTCGGTCCCGAGCGTTCAGCAACACTCCAAACGGCGACGCAAATGCGGTGCATTCCAAGGATCCGGGTTTGAGGCTCCCATACTCGCGAACACCCAAAGGGTCCACCAACAGCTCTATAACCTGATCCCCGCCGTGATATTCCTCGTCAAAGCGCCATGAGCCAGTCGCCCGAAACAATCCAGGACGAGTCGCCGGATAATCCCGGAAGCCTGCAGGCCAATCTGGACAGCCGCCGGGCCAAGTTGCAGCGCATCCGGCAGCGTGGCGTCGATCCATATCCCCCGCGGTTCCGACGCAGCCGCACCGCTGAAGAAGCCATCGTCCTTTTCAAGGACGCCGAGGAAGATGAAGCGCTCGAACGCGCGGCTGGAATCAGCGTCGCCGGACGCATAGTGTCGATGCGTGTGATGGGTCGGGCGGCATTCCTCGATCTGCGTGACTCGTCGGGCGTGGTACAGGCGATGCTGCGGCAGAACGTGCTGGGCGACGAGTATGCAGTTCTCCAGGATCTTGACCTCGGCGATTTCCTCGGCGTGGACGGTGACATGATGCGGACCCGCACCGGCCAGCCCACCATCGAGGCGCACGCGTTGACCATCCTGGCCAAGGGCATGCGCCCCCTGCCCGAAAAGTGGCACGGCCTGAGGGATGTCGAAACCCGCTACCGCCAACGCTACCTGGACCTGATTGCAAACCCCGAGGTCGCCGACACCTTTGTGCAGCGCAGCCGTATCATCGGCGGCATCCGTCGTTTCCTGGACGGTCGCGGGTTCGTTGAGGTGGACACGCCGATACTGGTGCCTATTCCGGCGGGCGCCCACGCCCGACCGTTTATCACCCACCACAACGCGTTGGACGAACAGCTATACCTGCGCATCGCCACCGAGTTGTACCTGAAGCGCCTGATCGTTGGCGGACTGGACAAGGTCTACGAAATAGGCCGCGTCTTCCGCAACGAGGGAATAGACCAGGACCACAACCCTGAATTCACGCTGTTAGAGTCGTACGAGGCCTACGCCGATTACAACTCCGTGATGGAGATGGTGGAGTCGCTCGTTTCCTCCTTGGCACAGGATGTGCGAGAAGGTATGCAAGTCACCGTCGGTGACCATGTCATCGACTTCACCCCGCCCTGGCCTCGTCTGTCACTGCGCGAGGAACTCCAGCGGCGCAGTGGAGTAGACATCGAAGATTACCCCGACGCTGAATCGCTGACCGGAAAGTGCCGAGAATTGGGGCTGGAACCCGGCCCACGCGAGGCCCGCGGCCGCCTTATCGACAAGATGCTTTCGGTGTACGTCGAGCCGCACCTGATACAGCCGTCGTTCCTGATCGACTACCCGGAGGACATGTCTCCCCTGGCCAAGGGCCACCCGGATAAACCCGGGTACGTCGAGCGGTTCGAGGCCTTTGCGGCGGGCATGGAGATTGCCAACTCGTATACGGAGCTGAACGACCCCGAAGTACAACGCGCCCGGTTCGCCGCTCAGGAACATCAGCGCGACGCCTACGACGACGAGGAAGCCGACCGTACCGACGACGATTTCCTCACTGCGCTGGAGTACGGCATGCCGCCTACCGGTGGCCTGGGCATCGGCATCGACCGGCTGGTTATGCTGCTCACCGGGCAGTCCACAATACGCGATGTGCTACTATTTCCGCAGATGCGCAGGATCCCAGTCGCAGCAATGACCGTCGCGCCACCCGCCACTGCTTTCGTTGCAATGAGCTGGCGCCCAGAATCAGGCACCCCCGAGTTTGAGGCTCAGTGATCAGTATGACTACGGCAGCCCGCGAAATCAGAACGGACACGCAACGATTGCCGAAGCCCGCTTCTGATGCCTCCGATTTGCTCGAACTGTTTCCCATCAAACTGCGGCTGCCTGATGCTGTGATAGCCGCCGGCGCCGATACCTGCGAAGAGTGGTTTGTGGATTTGACGCTGGCAAACCACGCTTCGCCCTATCGGATCGAACTCAACGCCAAGGGGGAGCTGGAACTGATGCCGCCCACTTACCCGCCATCTGATGAACACGAGGGAGAATCCTTCGGGGTGTTGTACGCCTGGAACACCGCAGCAGGGCGTCCAGGCATGGCGACCGGGCCTACCAGCGCTTACCGCCTCGCTAATGGAGCCATCCGCAGCCCCGATGCCGCCTGGACCGCGGCGGCCAATGTTCGTCCCCGGCCCGCCGAATCACCACGCGCCCGGCCCTATTGCCCCGACTTTGTGGTAGAAATCCGCTCCACTTCACAATCGCGCCCTTCAGATCTGACCGACCTGCTCGCCAAGATGCAGGAGTACATGGACAATGGGGCGCAGCTGGGCTGGCTCATTGATCCTCTCGAACGTACCGTCCGCATTTACCGCGCCGGCGTGGCTGAACCTGAGCTTCTGGATGATCCTGAAACGCTCGACGGCGAGGACGTTTTGCCCGGATTCACGTTTGCCGTTCGGGAACTGATCTTCGAGTTGGCGTAGTTGGACCACGTATGCTCTCCCTCGAACAAATTCGTAGCGATACTGACGCGGTCCGTGCCGCCCTCATCAGGCGCGCGGAGGACGAGGACTGCCTCGACGAGATCCTGGCCATGGACGCCCAGAGGCGGAGCGCGATTACCGACGGCGACGAACTTCGTTCGCGCCGCAATACGGTGTCCCGTGAAATCGGACAGGCTCGCTCGCAGGGCGGCCAGCCTGACGAGAGCATCGTGGCGGAGATGCGCGACGTCGGCCGCCGCATCAGCGAACTCGAAGACCTCGTCCGCGATCTGGACGGCCGTATCAACGACGCCATGCTGGCGTTGCCCAATCTCCCGCACGGCAGCACGCCCGAGGGTATCGACGAGACTGCCAACCTGGTGCTGCGCCACTGGGGAGAACCGGCCAACCTGGACTTCGAGGCCCAGCCCCACTGGGACCTTGCGGAAAACCTGGGCATCATCGATTTCCAGCGCGGCGTCAAGCTCTCGGGGAGTCGGTTCTACACGCTGAACGGCTACGGCGCGCGCCTGGAGCGGGCCATCATATCCTGGATGCTGGACCTGCACAGCGGCGAGCACGGCTACACGGAAGTCGCGCTGCCCATCCTGGTGCGCCGCGAAATCATGGAAGGCTCAGGCAACCTGCCGCTATTCGCCGACAACCTCTACCACGACGACGAGGACGACCTCTGGCTCATCCCCACCGCGGAGGTGCCCGTCACCAACCTGCATCGGGATGAAATCCTCACCTCCGATGATCTGCCCCTGTATTACGTGGCGCACACCCCGTGCTTCCGCCGCGAAAAGGCGGCAGCGGGACGCGACACCCGCGGCATCAAGCGCGTTCACCAGTTCAACAAGGTGGAGATGTACAAGTTCGTCGAACCGGAAACCTCGTTCGACGAGTTGGAAGCCCTGCTGGCAAATGCCGAGGCCGTGTGCCAGCGTCTCAACCTGCCCTACCGTATCCTCCAGCTGTGCGCCGGAGACATCTCGTTCCCGTCAGCCAAGTCCTATGACATCGAGGTGTGGGCCGCCGGATCGCAGGAGTGGCTGGAAGTTTCCTCCTGCTCCAACTGCACGGACTTCCAGGCCCGGCGCGCCAACGTGCGTTACCGGCCCGGCGTCGGAGAACGGCCGAGATTCGTTCACACGCTGAACGGATCGGGCCTTGCGCTGCCGCGGGTAATCATCGCCATCCTGGAAAACAACCAGCAGCCCGACGGGTCGGTGGTGATCCCCGAGGTTATTCGCCCCTACACCGGTTTCGACGTCATCCCGTCCCAGTAGCCCAACTGTTGTCCGCCGCCGTCCCTGACGGGCGGTCGCGAAGGCACACCAGGTTCACAGGAGGAAAGCAATGTCCGGTATCTGGCCCGACGACATCAGCTGTGTTGCCCTCATCACCTTCGACGTGGACGGCATCACCTCCTGGCTCAATCGAAACCCCGATTTCATCAATTACCCCAGCCTGCTGTCCATGGCGGAATACGGCCCGAGCGTGGCCACACCGCGTATCCTCGACATGCTGGACGCTCAAAGCATCGCGGGCAGTTTCTACATCCCTGGCTACGTCGCCGAAACGCATCCCGACCTGGTGCGCGAAATCGCCGGTCGCGGGCACGAAGTGGCGCACCACGGCTACATCCACGAACCCCCGGCGACAATGACGCCGGACAAAGAAGAAGAGGTGCTGGTCAAGGGCATCAGCATCCTGGGCGAACTCACCGGCGAGGCGCCGGTCGGCTACCGTTCGCCAAGCTGGGAACTGAGTCCGGTCTCGCTGGACCTGCTTGCCAAGCATAACTTCCAGTACGACAGCAGCCTGATGGGCGACGACGCGCCGTACTTCGTTCAGGGTGGAGACCCGCCGCGCAATCTGGTGGAGTTGCCGATCCATTGGCTGCTCGACGATGCCCCGCACTTCGCCTACGCGCCTTCCGCAAACCGTTTGGGGCCGATGCGGAATCCCGACGAGGTTTTCGATAGCTGGGCAGCGGAATTCCGCGGCATCTATCGCTATGGTCGGTGCTTCAACCTCACCATGCATCCGCAGTACATCGGGCGCCCCGGCCGGCTGCTCATGCTGGAGCGCTTGATTGAGTACATCAAGACCTTCCCCGGCGTTCGCTTCATGCGCTCGGTGGACGTGGCCACGATGTGGGAAAAGGGAGCATAGCCATGGCCAGCAGCAACCCCGGGCCCTCGGCCCACGACCGCGGCGGTTGGCCCGACGAGACGCCCATCGATCGCTCCGAGCACGAATACAGCGATTGGGAACGGCGGGTTGACGCGGTGCACCAGGTGCTCGGCCAGCAGGGCATAAGAACCACAGACGAAATGCGCCGCGCCATCGAAAGCCTTCCCTCTGAACGCTACGAATCGCTCTCATATTACGAAAAGTGGACGGCCGCGTTGGAGATTCTGCTGATCGAAAAAGGCATCCTCACCGCAGAGGAAATCGACGCCAAAGCCGCCGAGCTGCGCGCGCGGGGACTCTGATGACAACCGCCGCCGAACCCGTGATCTATCCTGACGGTACTCCGGTCCGCGTGCGTGTCGGTTATCCGGCGCACCACTTCCGCACGCCTGCCTACATACAGGGACATACCGGCACCGTCGACGCGCTTTGTGGTGTCTATGCTAATCCGGAATCCCTGGCCCACGGTGGTGATGGCCTGCCCCGCCAACCCCTCTACCGCGTGCGTCTGCAGCAGACGGACCTCTGGCCGGACTACGCGGGCGATCCTGCAGACACCTTGCTTGTCGACGTTTACCAGCACTGGCTGGAACCCGCCTGATTGGCGCACGAGTGGACCTGGCATCCTCAGAGTTCTTTCCTCGAAAAGCCCGCCTGGAGCAACCCGGCTATGCACCAGTTGCGGCGTAGGGAAATGCTTCAAAAGCCCGCGCCGCCATTTGTGCTATCTTCCCTGGCACCGCCGCAATTGAGAGGTACATGAACAGTGGAGCGACCGATATTTCAGCCGATTGGCTCCCCCGCAGAGGAACTGGATACGCCGGCCCTGGTGGTTGACCTGGGAATAATGGAGCAGAACATCGCGGTCCTGCACAACGCTGTTGGTTCTGGGGCCGGACGGCTTGCAGTTCGCCCTCACGTTTCCTGTCACGGTTGCCCTGAAATCGCTCAGTTCCAGCTGTCAGCCGCGGGCAACGCCGGCGGGATAGCCGTTGGCTCCCTTTCGGAAGCCGAGGCATTTGCCGATGCCTCCGCCGATGGTGCAGCCGCGTCGTCCTACCGCCCAATCGGCGACATACTGATAGCGGGCCGCGTGATCACCCCCGCCAAGATCAACCGACTGGCCGCCCTGGCCGGCCGTGTCACGATGGGCGTAGCCGTGGACAACCCACGCAACGTCCAGGACTTGGCCGAGGCTGCGCAGGCCGCCGGCGTCAACCTGGGCGTGTTGGTGGACATGGATGCCGGATACGGGTTTGGCGGTGTCGCGTCCGTGCAGGCCGCGGTTGGACTGGCGCGAACGGTAACCGACGCGCCCGGATTATCCCTACAGGGGATAATGACCTACGAGGGCCCGTTGCCCATAGCGGACCGCGCTGAACTGGAGGCTGAGACCCGTCGTCGGTTGCAGCCGGTCCTGGACGCGCGGAGCGAACTGGAACAAGCCGGCATTGAGGTTGCGACGGTAAGCGCCGGCAGCACCTACAACTACGATGCGGTCTCCCAATTGTCCGGTATCACCGAGGTTCAGGCCGGCGTGTACCCTCTGATGGACATGGAGACGTTGCGAATTCGCCCGGAGTTGCAGCCGGCGGCCAGGATCCTGGCTACGGTTATCGGCCACCCCGTGGCGGGTCGGGCAGTTGTGGACGCCGGGCACAAGACCACCGGGCCCGATTTCGGTGTGCCCGTTCTGGAGGAGTTCGAGGGCGCCGTCGCTACCCGGTTCAGCGCGGAGCACGGTATCCTGGACCTGGAGGGCCCGGCCACCGAGCAGTTGATGCCCAATGACAAGGTCAATCTGGTTCCATACAACCTCGCCCTCTGTGTCAACCAGTATGACTACATCCGCGCCGTGCGGGACGGCAGGCTGGTGGGGTACTGGCGCGTTGCCGGCCGGGGACAACTGGGATAGTTTCGGGCTGTTGCAGCCGCCCGGTGGGTAATCACCCCGTATTTCAATCAGATATGCAGGAACCTCGGAGGTACGTCCATGCCGCAAACACATGACCCCCAACCCGGCACGCCCGTCGCGCACCTGGATACTCCATGCCTGATCCTGGACATGGATGCGCTGGATCACAACATGGACGTGATCGCCGACTTCTACGAAGATCGCCACAGCAAACTGCGTGGGCATAGCAAGAACCACAAGAGCCCGGCCATCGCCCTGCGGCAGATCCAGCGCGGCGGCACCATCGGCGGTGTGTGCGCCGCCAAGGTCGCCGAAGCTGAGGTGATGGTGCAGGGTGGCGTACCCAGCGTATTCGTTACCAGCGAGGTGGTCGCACCACCGAAGATCGCCCGGCTCTGCGCGCTGGCGGACCAGGCCGAGATCCTGGTCGCCTGCGAAAACGAAACCAACGCCCGCGACCTTTCTCAGGCCGCGTCCTCCCAGGGCGTTAACGTCGGTGTTGTGATCGAGCAGGAAACAGGATTGCTTCGGTGCGGCGTTCAGGAAGGAGAGCAGGGAGTGGAGTCCGGCGTAGCTCTCGCCCGGCTGATTGATTCGCTGCCCGGACTCTCCCTGAAAGGCGTGATGAGCCACCAGATGATGTCTGAGCCCTCTTCCGACCGCGAGGACCGGGCCACCGAAGCACACCGCCTCATCCAACCGGTTCTGGATCTTCGGGACGCCATGATCGCCGACGGATTGCCGGTTGAAATCGTATCGACGGGCGAAACCTGGAGCTACGATATCGCCGGGGACATGCCCGAGGTTACCGAAATCCAGGGCGGTTCCTACCTGGTGATGGAAACCTCGTACGAGTACATGGAGGATTTCCAGTTGGCTGGCAAGGTGTTGACCTCCATCATCAGCGTGCCGCGTCCGGGAACGGCGATCGGCGACGCTGGGGCCCGGGCCGTCGGGGGCATGAAAGGGTTGCCGCGAGTGGAAGGTCGGCCCGGCGTTGAAGCCGTTGATATGGACACCGACCGGACCGTGTTCCAGGTGGCGGACGGAGCCGAACTGGCGGTTGGCGACCAGGTCGTGCTGCTCCCGGGACAGCAGGACGCCATGGTCAGCCGCTGGGATCGTTTCATCGGCATACGCGACGGAATGGTGGAAGCGGTCTGGGATATCGAGGCACGGGGCTGTCACAACTAGAGGCTCGATTCGAAAGGTGACCGCCGCCGGCGAAGTCGGTTCTCATCCACAACCGTTCCCGTAGAACATTGGAGAGAAAATTATGACCGCCACACATGTTGTCGACCACATCCATGACGAGCCGATGAGCGAGGTGGCCCTGCGCTCCGTCGCCATCGAAGCCCTGCTGCAGGACAAGGGCCTGCTCACGGCGGATGAGGTGCGCCGTCAGGTAAACCTGATGGACGGGCGCACTCCGGCCGATGGCGCTCGCGTCGTCGCCCGCGCGTGGACTGATTCCGAATTCAAGGCTCGACTCCTGGCCGACTCACGTTCCGCCCTCGCGGAAATGGGGATCGAGATCCCAGCCGAGACCCCTCACCTGGTGGTCGTCGAAAACACCGAGGATGTCCACAACCTGGTCGTCTGCACTTTGTGTTCCTGCTATCCCCGGATGCTGCTGGGCCGCCCGCCGGACTGGTACAAAAGCCTTGCCTACCGTGCCCGCGCAGTCAGCGACCCGCGGGGCGTAATGGCCGAGTTCGGAACTGAGTTGGCCGATGGCGTCCAGGTCACCGTGCTGGATAGCACGGCCGACATGCGCTATCTGGTGCTGCCGCGCCGGCCTTCCGGAACCGACGGCATGAGTGAGGAGGAGCTGGCCAGCCTGGTCAGTCGTGACAGCATGATCGGCGTTACCGGCGCGTTGACTCCGTAGGAACGGGCCATATGCACAAGAACAGGGGCGACCGTAAGGCCGCCCCCGTTTTGATCCGGTCTTGTCGATTACCTAATCGGCTTCAGGATTGTCGATCTGGTTGATCCGCCGCAGGTGCCGTCCGCCTTCGAAATCGGTGGTCAGCCACACGTCGACGATCTCGCGAGCGGTTTCCCACGACACCATTCTTTGTCCCATGGACAGCACGTTGGAGTCGTTGTGTTCACGGCCGTAACGCGCCGACTCAGCATTCCAACATAGCGTGCAGCGCACGCCGGGCACCCGGTTGGCGACGATAGCCTCGCCGTTGCCGGAGCCGCCCAGGACTATCCCGCGGTCCGCTTCCCCTCGGGCCACGGCCTCCGCGACCGGCCGGATCCATTTCGGGTAGTCGCTGGACTCTTCTGAATACGCCCCGTAGTCGATCGCCTCGTGGCCAAGGTACGCCAAGAGCGCCAGCAGCTTGCCTTTGTATTCAAATCCGGCGTGATCGGAACCAATAGCAATTTTCATCGTTCAGCCCGCGTGCACATGCGTTATTCGTTGCCAATCCGATGGCGCGCAGTGTATCACAGCGGCCGGCCACAGGTGCGCCGCCTCTCGTGATACCGCCTTACCCGCCGATGGACGGTGTGCTAGGATACCGGCCAAATGCACCACACCACACGGAGGGACCACCATGAAAGGACGCATCGTTGTCGTCAAGGATTACGGCAAGCCCTTTGAGATCGAAGAGTACGACGTACCCGAACCCGAACCCGGAGCCGTCCTCCTCCGCATGACCCAGGCTGGCATCTGCGGCTCCGACTTGCACACCTGGCGCGGCGACCAGACCCAGGAGCACAACCCGCTTCCCGCCACCGGACGCGTGATGGGCCACGAAGGCACCGGCGTCATCGAACACCTGGGCGACGGTGTCGCTACTGACTATTGGGGAACCGACGTGAAGGAGGGCGACCGGGTGGTGTATGCCGCCGTGTTCCCCTGCTACCACTGCCACATGTGCCTGCGAGGCAACACTAACTGGTGCGCCAACCGCCAGTACCCCGCCGCCGGCACCTGGCCCTACTTCACCGGCACCTATGGGGACTTCCTGTATCTGCCCCCGCGCCATCCTTTCTTCCGAGTGCCGGACGAACTGCCCGATGGCCTCCTCGGACCGGTCAACTGCGCCATGGGCACCGTGACCACCGGGCTGGAACGGGCCGGCATGAGCCACGGCCAGTCTGTGGTCATCATGGGCGCTGGCGGCTTGGGCATCCACGCCACCGCCATGGCCAAGGAGCGCGGCGCTGACCGCGTCATTGTGCTCGACCGGCTGGACAACCGTCTGGAACTGGCAGAAGAATTCGGCGCCGACCACACCATCAACATCGAGGAATTCAACACGCCTGAAACCCGCGTGCGCCGGGTCCGCGAATTGACGCGGGGCCGCGGCGCCGACGTGGTGATGGAGCTGGTGGGCCGCGCCGACCTGCTCCGGGAAGGCATCGACATGCTGTCCAATGGCGGCACCTTTGTGGAGATCGGCGACATCGTTCGCGGGCAGGAAACTTCCATCGACCCGTCGAAACTGCTGCAGGGCAAGAACATCGTGGGCAGCCTGATGTATCGTCCGTCACTGCTGCCCGAGTTGCTGGACTTCCTGGTGCGCAACCAGGACCGGCTGCCGTTCTACAAGCTGGTGTCGCACACGTTCCCTCTCGCCGACGTCAACGAAGCCTTCGCCGCCGCCGAGTGGAGCCAGCGCCAGACAGAGATCACGCGGGCGATGCTGGTGCCTTAACCGGATAATGATCAGGAGTTTTGGAGATCGAAACACCCAGAGATTTTTCGAAGGGCAAAACGTGCTCGCGTTTCAGGGATTTGCCAGGCAAGCCCAGCGCAGGCTGCTAATTCTGAACGAGGCCAGGTCATTGAATGATTTGCTGGCGTATCCCAGTAATCGATTAGAATCGCTCACCGGTGATCGCTCCGGCCAACACAGCAGTAGAGTGAACCGACAGTGGCGCGTCTGTTTTCGGTGGTTGGACGATGGGCCGCATGATGTAGAGATTGTTGATTACCATTGATCAGGAGCAGAACATGAGGGCCCTGGACCTATTTCCGGTCGGTAAGGATGGACTGCCGCCTATCCATCCTGGAGAGATTTTGGCTGACGAACTGGAGGAAATCGGCATCCGTCCCGAGGAACTCGATGAATGTCTCTCAGTTCCTGCCGGAACAGTGTCCGCAATCCTGGACGAAAAACGGCGCATCGACGCCGAACTCGCGCTTCGGTTGGCCCGTTACTTCGGAGCTGGAGAGCGTCTCTGGATGGACCTTCAATCCTCATACGATCTGAAAATCGCAGAGGAAAAATCTGGCGCTGCTATCGCCAAACAAGTCAAACCCAGATCTGACAATGCTCTCGGGTTGAAAGGAGATCTTCAATGAAATTCGGATTGATGTACGAAATCCAAATCCCAGAGCCTCATTATCCCGGTGTCGAGGCCGACCGGTACAAGCAGGTCATGGCCCAGGTCGAGCTGGCCGATGACGTTGGTTTCGACTACTTCTGGACGGTGGAGCACCACTTCCTGCGGGAGTTCTCCCACTGCTCCGCCCCCGAGGTGCTGTACGGCGCGATTTCCCAGCGCACCAAGCGCATCCGCATCGGTCACGCCGTCGCCCTGTTGCCCGGCGCGTACAATCACCCGGTTCGGGTCGCCGAGCGCGCTGCCGTGCTCGACATTGTCAGCGATGGCCGCATGGACCTGGGAACCGGTCGCTCCACCACGCTCATCGAAATGGACGGCTTCGAGGTCGACCCGGAGACCACCAAGGCCCAGTGGCGCGAGGCCATCGAGATGATCCCGCGCATGTGGACCGAAGACCCGTTCTCCCACTCCGGCGAGTTTTACAACGTTCCGCCCCGGTCCGTCATTCCCAAGCCGGTTCAGGAGCCTCACCCGCCCATGTGGATGGCGTGCAGCCAGCCCACGTCCTTTGGCGAAGCCGGCCACCTGGGCGTCGGGGTGCTGTGCTTCAACCTCGGTGGACACGAGCAACTGGTTGAACGGGTTGAGATTTACCGCGACGCCGTTAAGAACGCCAACCCCATCGGCCGGATGGTCAACGACAACATCGCGGCGCTCTGCATGGTCCACGTCGCGGAGACCGACGAGGAGGCTTACGAATCCGCCGCCCGCGAGGGCGAGTGGTTTGTCGGCAAGGCCGAGGAGCTCTATGCCCCGTGGGCCGGTCGTGCCGTGCCCGACAGCTACCGCTTCGCTGTTAACGCCGTTCAGGAGGAGCGCGTCGACAAGACCGCCGACGACCATATCGCTTCGGGCGCTTTCGCCATGGGCTCGCCTGAAACGGTCATCAAGACCCTGGAGAAGTACCAGGAGGCTGGCGTCGACCAGATCCTCTGCTTCATGCAGATGGGCAACCTGCCCCACAGCAAGATCATGAACAGCATCCGCATGTTCGGGAAGTACGTCATCCCTCACTTCCTGTAGAAGCAGTTGCCCGGCCGCCGTCCCATAACGGCGAAGGGATCCCGCAGACGTGGTTTGCGGCTCACGAAAGCGAAAGGGCGGGTCGCACACCCGCCCTTTTTCATTGCGGCCCGTGGGCGCAAGTCAGTCAGACGAAGGCAGTTGCTTCGCCTCCTGCAACTCCATCGCCTCGCCGTTCAACCGCAGGTCGCATTTGCCCGCCTTGGTAATCAACACGGACACGCTTCCGTCGGGCGACGTCAGCCGCTTGCCCATTGTGACCTCCGGTGCGTCCTCGGCCGTGCTCGCGCCGCCGAAATCGACGCTGGCCCCCTTGACCTGCAGGGGAATGTCCCCGTCAGTCAGGTCGCCCTCTCCGCTGGCCTTGCTGACTATCATCTCAGCGCCGCCCGGGCCCACGTAACGTTGTCCAGTCTTCAGATTCATTGGTGCCGGTACCCCTTCAGTTGACTGTTGATGCTCCGGATTATAGTAAGCGCCGGCCCGGAGCGTCAACGCGCTCGCCATTGACCGTCGCTGTGCCCGTGGGTAGACTCTCAACACCATGATTTACTATGGCCACACGTCGAAGCGTCGAGCCAATCGAAAGGGCGGACAATCCGCCCTTTTTGTATGGCCGTCGGCCAACCTCTTGCCAGGGATTCGTCCTTGTCCGCGCTAGCCCGAAAGCTCCTCGGAGAGGCGGTGGGTACCGCCTTTTTGTTGATGTCCGTGATCGGCAGCGGCATCGCGGCGCAACGACTCAGTCCCAACGATGTCGGGCTGCAGCTGTTTGAAAACGCCGTTGCCACGGCCTTCGTGTTGATGGCGCTCATCTGGGCATTCGGACCGGTTTCCGGAGCCCACTTCAACCCGGCGGTGACCCTGGCCGATGTAGTGCTGCATCGCCGGCCGGTTCGCGAAGGGATCGCCTACGTGGCAGCCCAGGTGATCGGCGGGATCGTCGGCGCCGTTCTGGCCAACCTGATGTTCGCGCTGCCCTCAGTGACCTGGTCGACAAAGGTGCGCAGCGGCCCCGACCTGTGGCTCGCAGAAGTAATCGCCACCCTGGGACTGCTCTTCGTGATCTTCCTCATCCCCAGGCATCGCGCGGCGGTCATCCCGGTGGCGGTTGGAGCGTATATCGGCGCGGCGTACTTCTTCACTTCATCCACCAGCTTCGCCAACCCCGCGGTGACGATAGCCCGTATGTTTTCAGACACCTTCGCCGGGATCCACCCGTCGTCCGCCCCGATCTTCATCGTGATGCAGTTGGTCGGCGCCGGCCTCGCCATCGGGTTGGTGATGTTCCTGCGCGGGCGGCAGTCAGGTTGAGCCCGCCGACTCGTGGCTTCGCGGTACGTAAATCCACCCCTCCAACGCGGCGTCCGCCAATTCATCCCGGTTGGGGTGGTGAAATCGCGACGGGTCCATGGTCCACGCCGCCGCGCCAACCGCCGCAACGACCGCATCAAGACAGTCGTCGCTAGCGCGGCACGCCATGCGAACACGTTCCAAGTTAGGCAGATCAACGCCGGATGCCTCCGCCAGACGGCCCAGGATTAGCTCGCGTCGTTCCAGCGCGTTGCGTCCCTTCTTGTAACCCTTGTAAGGCAACCCGATGGATTTGAGCAGCGCTCCCGGCATCATTTCCAGGAGCGTCACCCTCTCCGCTGCGGAACCCGTAGGCTCCAACGGAGGCACGTGCCAGCGGTCGGGGCGTTCTACGTGCCACCGCTGCAGCATTCTTATCCCTTCATAGGTCATGGGGAGCATGTTCGGGTTGACGGTGTGCAGGGGTGAGTAGCTTTCGCGGTGATAGGCCAGGTCGCCGGCTCGCTTGGGTTCTCGTTGGGAAAGCGGCAGGTCAGGCCGTTGTCCCACGAATTGGTCGCGTCGGGTGACGAACTCTGCTGACGTCAGGCTGGAAACCACCTGCCAGACATCGGCCATGTCCTCAGGGCGCGCCTTGGCCGACAGGAAGTCGGCAAACGCTCGGGGCACGCCAAACGGGAAGTCCAGCGCCGCCACCGCCGGAGCCGGTATCTCCGTCAGGAAGTCGTAAAGGTCCTCGCGCCGCACTGGCTGGACGCTGTCCAGCAGCAAGACTCCGCCGCCGCTGAGATGACCTGATGCCATCCACGTGTTGCGGTCGTCGCGGTGGCCGCTGAAGTCGACGCCGATTATCGCGCTCACCGTATTGCGGGCGCCGTGCTATGGCCGGCCATTGTTGGCGGTTGCGCGGAGCCGCTTCCGCATGTTGCGCCCCCGCACGAATTGGTTAGAATACACGCGGCGGATGTTAGCACACCGTCACCGGTCACCCTCAATCGCCCTATCAAAGGAGCCAAGAGCGTATGGATTACACCAAGCGACGGGAGCGGTATCGCGCCGTTCTGGCCGGCGATGTTTGCGTGCATCCCGGCTCCGTGTTTGACCCGATATCCGCCCGTGTCGCGGAAGATTTGGGCTTCGAAGTCGGTATGTTCGCCGGCTCCATCGCCAGCGGCACGGTGCTCGGCGCACCCGACTACGTTGTGCTGACCCTCAGCGAGTTTGCCCAGCAGATCTACCGCATCTGCCGCGCCGGAACGCTGCCGCTGATGGTCGACGCCGACCATGGCTACGGGAACGCCCTGAGCGTGAAGCGCACCGTCGAAGAACTGGAGGCGTCCGGAGTGGCGGCCCTCACCATTGAGGATACCGTGCTGCCCATGCAGTTCGGCGACGGCCCGCGCTACATCTCCCTGGAAGAGGGCGTTGGCAAGATGAAAGCCGCGCTCTCCGGTCGCAATGACTCCAACACGGTGGTCGCCGGCCGCACCAGCAGCCTGAGCGAGGGCATGGATGAGTGCCTGCGCCGGGTCAAGGCCTATGAGGCCGCGGGAGTCGACGCCATTTTCCTGGCTGGAGCCAGCACCAAAGCGCAGGTGGAAGCCGTCAATGCCGAGTTGAACATCCCGCTGCTCCTTGGCGGAGCCGGCGGCGAACTGTCCGACAAGGCGTGGCTCGGCCAAAACGGAGTGCGCGTGGCGCTTCAGGGCCACCTTTCGTTCCAGGCGTCCATCAAGGCGGTGTACGACGTCATGAAGGCCCTGCGCGACGGTGTGGCCCCGGGCGACCTGCGTGACCAGTGCGCGTCCGCCGATCTGATCGCCCAGGTTACGCGAAAGGGCGACTACGACCAGCAGATTGCCGACTACCTGGGGTAATCACCCCGGCCCCGATCTACACATCACGGAGGAAAGCAACCATGGCTTTTGTTTGTAACCACCTGCACCTGCGGAGCGAAGACCCTGACAACGCCGCCAAGTTCTATGTCGACAACTTCGGCGCGGAGATAGTTTCCACGAGGCCGTTGTCCAACACGATCTCCCACACCCTGGAGTTGAACGGGCAGCCCCTGCTCACCGTTTCGGGCGAGGCCGAGGGCGAAAACGCCGTGGCCGGGTCCACCCACCCGCGCTTTGGCCTGGACCACTTCGGTTTCCAGACCGACAACATTCAGGAGGCATTCGAGCGGTTCAAGTCCAATGGGGCCAACATCATCTGCGATCCGTGGACCATGCCGTCCGGGTCCCAGGTGATGTTTGTTGAGGCGCCCGACAAGGTCAGCCTGGAAATCATCCAGCGTCCCGACTAACCCGCCCTCACCCTTGACGCAAACAGACGCCGGGACGATCTTGTCCCGGCGTCTTCATTGGCTCAGAGTGGGTATCGCAGACTCAGAACGGGTATTGCAACTCGCCTTCGGCCAACTCCGGTGGCCATACCACCACCTTGCGGCCGTTCTGGCGCTGGATCAGCGCGACGGACCTGCCGATTTGCCGGCCCGCCTCGTCGATCTTGAAGCGGCCGTAGAACGTCGTAAAGTCCGCCTCCACCGCTGCGTCCAGAAGAGCATCGTCGTCCAGATCGCCCGCCAGGGCGACGCATCGCTCGGCGACCAGGCCGGCCGCCATGGCCTGCGCCATCGGATAATCGATGGCTATGCTTGAAGCTTCGGCCGCGTCGTTGAGCATCCGGAGCGCATCAGCCGCCGGCGGCCCGACATCGGGCTCGGGTACGCTGAAGGCCGGTTCCCATTGGCTCGGGCCCACGAATCCGTCGGCCGCTTCGCCCAACAGCTCTTCAAACCCGGCGATGGGGGTTGCGATAACCGCGGCGAGTCCGATGTTGCTGCGGTTAGGGAGCCTGGCCAGCGCCCGGGCCGTGCCGATGTCGTGGCGAATGCGCCCCACGGTTACCACCAGATCCGGTTCCTGTTCGGCCACATGCCGGGCGATCTCCGTAAAGTTCACCTGCGTCGGCCGGTAGCGCAGGTCCAGCACCGTGGTGAACCCCATTTCGTGCGCCGCCGTTTCGGCTCCGCGCGCCACCAGCCTGGCGAACGCGCCGGTGTCGATCCGCAGTATCACCAGCTTACTGGCGTCGGGGTTCGCCCGTCGGACCAATGACGACACCCCTACCAGGTACTGGTCGGCAGGGGTCAGTACGCTGATAACCTTGCGGAACCCTCGAGCGTAGTGCGCGTCGCCGGCGCCCCCGTGGTTCCACACCACCCTGCCGTGGGCTTCCGCGACTTCGGCGGCCGCCGTGGTCAAGCCGGCGGAATACGGCCCGAACAGCAGGTCGACCTTGTCGTCGGCAATGAGCCGCTCCATCACCTGGCGGGTCGTGTCCGCCGTGCTGCCGTCGTCGTAGCTGACCAGCGTAACCTGGCGCTGTTCTGCACCCACGGCGAGGCCGCCCCGGCCGTTGACATAATCAACCCACGCAGACAGGCCGGCCAATGCCTGCTGGCCTTGCGTGGCGAACTGGCCGGTCAGCGACGCCGAGATACCGGCCTTAACGGTTGCCGCCATAGTCTCGAATCTCCTACGCGCGCGGGCGGAAAATGCCGAAACTGCTGGTGTAGCCGTGGAGGAAGGTGGTTCCGCTCACCGGCCCGATTTCTCCGTTGCAGAAGAAACCGCCCAAAGGCACGGCCGTTCCGACCTTGTCGTGGAACACCTCCGTGTCATGGTTGGACCGGCCGTACAGGTACTTGCCTCGGCCCAGGCACGAAAAGAGCAGCGCGCCGTGAGCCGGATTTTCCCGATTGTCCACCGCGTAGCGTTCGAGCACGGCCGACAGGTCGTCTGCCGAAGTCTCGGCGTCCCGCAGGTGAAACTGCACCAGCTGGCCTTCCTTCAACATTTCGCCGATGGCGAGCACGCCGCTCCGCTGGTCCATTCCCATCACGTTGCGGATCAGGAAATCTCCCTGCTGCGGTTCGTCGATCAGCGCATCCATCACCACGCCCAGGAACAGCGAGTGCTGCATCAGGTCACGGTCGCGCTCGCCCGCGCCCTGGAACAGGTGGCGCAGCACGTTGATCGGCGGCTGCCCATCCAGCTCGACGAGGAAGTTGCGGTCGCTGCGGGTGATGTGCATCGGCGATCCGATGGGACGGCACCCCTGGGCGACCACCGTCTCCACCAGGATGTTGCCCGAAAGAGCCACGCCGACGGCGCCGGAATCGTGGTAGTCGCGCCCCAGGAACAGGCCATTCTGCCGCGCACCCTGCCCCGCGCTGGCCAACCCGCCAATCTTCGCGGCGGCGGGGTAGGCGTAGTCCATTCCCAGCAGGAGGTTCTGCGCGGGGAACGACATTGGATCGGCCAGGAGCACGAACTGGGGCTGGTCCGCCGGATCCACGCCCAACGCGCTGTGCCAATCGTCCGGCGCAGCGTCCAGGCTGGGCAGGTTGTCGCCGTCCAGCCGGATCGGGTGGATATTCACCCCGGGCAGGCAGGCTGCGGTCATGGAAACGGCGGCTTCCTGCTCAACCTCGGTGCCACCGCCAATGATCCCGCCGCCGGAGCAACCGAGCACCAGGGCCTGAGGCCCCAGCAACTCAGCCACCAGTTCGGGAAGGTTGGCGTAATCCGAGGCGTACTCGGAGGATGCGAAGACCACCGCCAGGTCCGCCGCCGTGTCTCCAATATTGGCGCGGATGGAGGCTGCGCATTCGGAAAGGGCGGCGCGCAGGCTGTTCTGTTGGGATAGCGCAGAGGCCCACTGCATAACAAACACCTCTACAGGGCCGCTAGCGGGCCCAAATAAGCAGGTTTTGGAGTTTGCGCGAGTATAGCATAGGGCGCGCGGAACAAGCCTCGGGCACCGGGACCGACGAAAGGGTCATTCGATTGTCGCCGTCAGGGATGAAGCGACGCGCCAGTCACAGCGCGACGCGGCCGCTTGCGGCAAGAATCCGAGCTACGGCAACGAGATTGCCGCGCTGCCCTCGCCATGACAATTGGGAGAATCGAGCGGCCTTGGGGTGGGCAGGGAGACGAGCGGCCGAAGGGTTGGACCCGATCCGGCCGGGATGGTCGTGGGGTGTAAATGCGCGGTCACGCTGGCTTCTCGATGGCGTGTTTTTGGCATCTCGACCCCCCATTTCAGGGGTCTCAACTCCTGGTTTTGAGGGTGTCGATTTTGGTGGAATGGACCTCGAAATTGTTGTCCGGTGGCGGGGTATCGGCGGATTGGCCCCGGCGCAAAGGCGCGCTCGGTTGGGGCCGGGGAGCGGTCAGAATCAAGATTTTCAGAATTCTTGGATTACCAGGATTGGAACCGTTCCGCGGTGGAGAGCAGTGTCATGCGATTGTCGCCGTCGGGGATGAAGCGACATGCCCGTCACAGCGCGATGCGGCCGCTTGCGGCAAGACCCCGAGCTACGCCAACGGGATTGCCATGCTGGGCTCGCAATGACGTTTGGGGTAATCAAAGCCCCTGGGACCCACCATGGGTGGTGAACCCGAGAACAGCCCACCCTGTGGCCGTGTTGCCGGTGATCTCCAGGTTGCGCCAAGGTCCCGTTGCGCGGTGTGAAATAGACGCTGCGGCATCACTTTGCTAAACTGCCCGGCACCACTTGATTTACTCCCAGGAGCGGTCTCGATGAAGAAAGTCGTCAGCGAAATCAGCGGCGTTGTGTTCAGCCTGCCGTGGCTGGTTGCCAGGGATGAGGGGCTGTTTGAGGCTGAGGGCATCGATATGGAATTTGTCACTGCTGTGAACAGTGGCAAGGTGACGCCCACCGAAAATCCCGACGATGTGAACCCGATTCTCGGCCATGTGGCTTTCGAGGATGCCCAAGTTTCGATCTACCGCGCTTGAGAGGAAGGTCAGGTCCGTCGGGCCTATGAAAGCAAGCAGGGCGCCCGCATCATCGCCCTTCGTTCCGCGGTGGCCACTCAGGCCATCCTGGTGCATCCAGACTCTCCCCACTACTATCCCGGCACGTTGGGCAACAAGCCGGTGGCGGTGCAGTTCCATGCCGGGTCTCACTACGTCGCGCTGCGGTTGTTGTCGGGCTATCTGCCTGAGGACAAGTTGAAGCTGGTCCATTACGGTTCCCCGCAGTTTCGGTTCGAGGCTTTGATGAATGGCGAGGTTGCGGCCGCCGCCCTCATGGAACCCTGGATCACCCTGGCCGAAAAACTCGGCTGCCGTCCGGTGTGCGAGGGCCACTACCTCGGCGCCGAGAACGCCAGCGACAACATGGACGGGGACACCTTCGCCGCTATCAACCGCGCCGTCGCCAGGGCAGTGGACCGGATCAACGCCGACAAGCGCCGGTACCTCCGGTATCTCATCGACGAGCCACGGTTCGCCGCGGTGGCAGCCCGATTCGGCGGCGTCACGCCCGAGGACTTCCACCTGCCGCGTCTGCGCTATTCCTACAACACCCCGTACACCGACGAGATAGTCGAGGACACCTACCACTGGATGGTGCGCTGGGGTCTGCTTGACGGCGCCGCATGCAGCACGGATCTTGTCGACAATCGTCTGGCGGAACCGGCCGTCGCAGCCGCCGATTAGCGCTGCGCCCGCGTCTGCCGAAACCCAGTAGCCACGCCCTGAACATCCCAACCTCCGGCGTCTCTGGCGCTACGTCGCGCCTACCCGTTTCGTCATCACGAGGAGCGGGGCGAAGTGGCGATCTCGTTACCTGGACAATGGCCCACAGCAACGAGATTGCCGCGCTCCGCTCGCAATGACACTCCGGGCGAAACCGGGTAAGCGTAACCAGCGCGCCCGGTTGACGCCAAAAAGCGCGCCGGGTATACCTGTTGGCGGCAACCCGGCGCTCCCGTTTGCCCAAACCTCTCGAGGCAGGTATCACCCATGGCCGAATTAAGTCCCGCCCGCATCCTGACTGAGTTGAAGAAGAACGGCGCTACCCACGTGGTCTGGCTTCCCGATAGCGAGACCAACTTCCTCTACGTGCTGATGAGTGAGGAACCCAGCCTGGACCTGGTGACCGTCAGCCGCGAGGGGCACGCTTTCTCCACCGCAGCCGGGCTCGCCGCCGGCGGCAAGAAGCCCGTCATCCTGATCCAGAATACCGGGATGATGGAGTCGGGCGACTCGCTGCGCGGTTGGGGCCTGGGCATGAACGTGCCAGTGGTGATGATGGTCGGATACCGGGGTTGGACCCGCCACGGCATTATCAACGACACCGCCGCCTTCTATACCGAACGGTTCCTCCATGCGTTCAACATCAACTATTACCTGGTTGAATCTGATGAGGATGCTGACCGCATATCGATCGCCTTTGACGAGGCGCAAAGGAACAAGCGTCCCGTCGCCGTTCTCGTCGGCGACGAATACCACGGCTTCAACGTCAGCCGCTGATCAACGCCAATAACGGAAGTGACCATCATGATGAAAACAGCGGAAATGCTGGAAATCTTCAACAAACACCGCGGCGACGCGGTGGTGATACCCGGCCGCGGCGGCCGGTTCTGGGTCGAGTTGAGCGACCAGCCTGATCGCGACCTTCCACTCGGCGACCCCGCCATGGGCGGCCACGCGTCATTCGCCCTGGGGCTCGCTCTGGCCATCCCGGATCAGCGCGTGGTGCTGTTCGACTCCGAGGGCGACGTGTTGATGGGAATGGGCGCGCTCCCCACCATCGCCGAGAAGGCGCCGACCAACCTCTACCACTTCATGCTGGACAACGGCGTGTACGCCACCACCGGCGGCCAGCCGGTGCCCAACGCCGAGCAGATGGAATATGACGTGGTGGCCCAGGGGTGCGGCTATCCGTCCACCTATGCCATCGACAACCTGGAGGACTTCGCCAGCCAGATCGAAGAGATCCTCAGCTTGCCGGGGCCGGTTTTCGTCGCACTGAAAATCGATCCGGAAATCATCAACGAGCCGATCAATGCCCGTCCGCAATGGCAGCGGAAGACCCGCAACCAGGCGGTCGCGGACATGCAGGCGGAGCTGGGTATTTCCGTTTAGTGATGGTCCGGCAACGGCGCAGTCCTCCAACACATAATTGACATAAGCTGCGGTCCTTCACGGACCGTGCGACGCGTCCATACTGGTATCATGGATTCGGGTTTGAACCGACCGCTTGCGGTTGGGTCATACAATAGCAATGCAAACGCTGCGCCGGCGACGCCGCTGGATGGGTCGCGGCGCCAGGAGGTGGGTGATGCCGAGCAAGGGTAAACGGGTGGCGGCCCGACAGAACAACCTGCGCCGTCGTCGTGGCGGCGCCAACCGCGCGGCTCCCGTACACAATCCCGCAGCCGCATCGCCGGTGGCGTCGGCGGTGAGCGACGCAGCACCGGATGGTCCCGCCTCAGCCGCAACCGCCGTCGCCACGGCCTCGACCCAATCCCGAGCCACGGCCGCAGTTGGCCGGCCGACTGCCGCCGGCCGCGGGCGCAGGTTCGATAGACCGGCTGCGTACAACCACGTCGGGTCGGAACTTACCCGCATCGGCATCTTTTCCGGTGTGCTGGTGGTGGTGCTGGTCGCCGTTTCCTTCGTGCTCTAGGGTCTGCGCATGGGACTGGGAGCGGATCGTGGTTCGGCAGGAATTCGACCACCGCGTATTGGTTGCGCCAGAGCGCCCTGGCGTTTACCTGATGAAGAATGCCGCCGGGGCGGTCATCTACGTCGGTAAGGCAGCGGTCCTGCGCAACAGGCTGCGTTCCTATTTCGGATCGCCTGCGGGTCTGGATCGCAAGACCCGGCGCATGGTCAGCGAGCTGTCCGACTTCGAATACATCGTCACCGACACCGAGGCCGAGGCTCTGATCCTTGAGAACACGCTCATCAAGCGCCACCGGCCCTATTTCAACGTCCGGCTCAAGGATGACAAAACCTACCCCTACCTGAAGGTAGACCTCGCCGAGGACTTCCCCCGCGTGTACATCACTCGCGGGGTCCACAAGGACGGCGCCCGCTACTTCGGCCCTTTCGCCAGCGCGGGCAGCGTCCGCCAGTCCATGGACCTGGTCAAGAAGCTGTTCCCGTACCGTTCCTGCACCAAGCGGATCACGGGAACCGACCCGCGGCCCTGCCTGGAATACTACATTCACCGCTGCGTCGGACCCTGCGCTGGCCTTGCCAGCCAGGACGAGTATGCCGAGGTCGTCAAGCAGGTGATCCTGTTCCTTGAAGGGAACACCGAACTGGTCACGGGTCAACTTCGCGACAAGATGGAGGCGGCCGCGGAGGAATTGGAATTCGAGCGCGCCGCCGCTCTTCGGGATCAGATGGCTGCCATTCAGAAGTTCGAGGAGGAACGGACCGTCAAGGTAGACTCCGGGCGTTCTACGGACCTCGACGCCATCGCGGTTTCCGTTGCCGCGAACGAAACCTGGGTCGAGGTGTTCTTCATCCGCCGCGGCAAGCTGATCGGTCGGGATCATTTCTTCATGGAGGGCCCCCAGGACGGCGAACCCGGCGAGATCATCGCCCAGTTCGTCCAGCAGTTCTACGCCACCGCGCTGGAAGTGCCTCCCATCATCCTGGTGCAGCACGATGCCCCGGACGAGGATGCCCAGCTCCTGCAGGACTTTCTGCGCGGCCGCCGTGGCGGCGCGGTTCGCCTGTATCGTCCCCAGCGTGGCGAGAACCGCAAGCTGATGGACGTGGTCGCCGCCAACGCCTCGGAGGGCCTGGCCCAGCATCGGGTCAAGTGGCTGAACCGTTCGGACGCCATCCAGGGCGCGCTGGCGGAGCTGGAGGAGGAACTCAGCCTGCCCACGGCTCCGCGACGCATGGAGTGCTACGACATCTCCCATATCCAGGGGAGCAACCTGGTGGGCAGCATGGTTGTCTTCGACGAAGGCAAGGCCCGCACTCGTGATTACCGCCGGTTCAAGATCAAGGCGGTGGACGGCGTGGACGACTATGCCAGCATGAAGGAGATGCTGACCCGTCGCTTCAAGCGGCTGAGCCAGGCCATCGCCAACCCCGATCCGGATGGCAAGGTCGACAATTGGGGAGTGGTTCCCGACCTGGTGGTCATCGACGGAGGCAAGGGTCACCTTTCCGCAGCCCGCGAGGTGATGCTCCACCTGGGCCTGGAGCAGATCCCGTTGTGTTCGCTGGCCAAGGAAAACGAGGAAATATTCGTTCCCCATACACCTGAACCCATCGTTCTGCCCCGGGATTCGCAGGCGCTTTACCTCATGCAGCGCATCCGTGACGAAGCCCACCGGTTCGCCATCAGCTTCCACCGCAACCTTCGTTCCAAGAGCACGCTGAAATCGCCCATCGATATGGTCACCGGCATCGGCCCCAAGCGGAAGCGCATGCTGATGCGCCGGTTTGGCTCGCTGCAGGGCATCAAGGAGGCCAGCGTCGAGGAAATCGCCGCGGTGCCCGGCCTGACCAGGTCACTCGCCGTGCGCCTGAAACAGACCATCTGACCACCGGGCCGACGCATCCGGTGTCGGTGGCCGAAGGACTCCCATGAACTGCCGGACCGACCCCGAAATCATCGCCCCGTTCTGTCTGGCATCGTCCCCCGGCCAGGGCCGGCGTGCTTTTGCTTCTCCTACGGTTGGGCATCGATCGCGCCGTATCCTCAGCCGTATTCGTTACCACTTTCACCGATGTTTTCAGGTTCCTGATTTTCCTGGCTGCTGGTGGCTTCCTGGCGCGCGCGCTGGCGTAAAGTATCAGTCGAACCTCGGCGACAGGCTGCCTTGCCATCAATCCGGGAGTTACTTTACTATTGGGTTTGTTCCAAGGGCGTCGACGGGTGGGTGGTATGAATAAGCTCAGCATTACATTGCCAGCGGGCGGTCAGATCTGTATTGAGTCTGACGATGCGGGGCTTGTGCGCGAAGTCCTCTATTCGTTCATGCCTCAGCTGACGGGAGCCAACGGGACCGCGGCGGATGCGCCCATCACGAAGTCGGTGGACCCGCCGGCGCACTCCAACGGGCATGCCGCGACGAATGGCTCGACCCAGCATGTGGCCGAGCCGCAACGCGCCGCAGTGGTGACCGCCGAAAACAACGGAGGCCTTCCGGTGACCCCTGCGCCGACCGTCATGCAGATTGCCTCGCCTCTGGCGGCGCCCGCTGCTCCCGCGATCAGCGAACCCGCGCCGGCTCCGGCGCTGTCCGCTGAAACCATGACGCCTTCGGAGCACGAGTACATCGCCTTTTGCCAGCGCGTCAACCCACTGGGAGACATGCGGAGGGTGGTGGTTGCCGCCGAAGCAGCGCACCGTTACCTGAACATCACCAGCGTCGACCCCGACAGCCTGGAGCGTCTGTTCACCCTGGCCGGCTGGCCGATCCCGCACAGCTTCGTGCAGACGCTGCGCAACGCCGCGCGCACCAAATTCCGGTGGTTGGAACGAATAGCCGGTCTGTCCGGCCACTACAAGGTGACCAGCACCGGGCGCAGCATCGTCCTCGGCGAGGGCGAGACCAAGACCGAAGCCGAATAATCACGCCGGGGTCGTGTAGTACAATGGTCGCCGCTGCCACGCGACGTGCGTGGGCGCGCTTATTCCGGGTCCCTTATTAGGAGTTTCGCCATGCGCATGTACATCTGCGGCGAGTGGGTCGACCGTGATGAAAAGATGCCCGTCATTAATCCGTTCGACCAGTCCGCGTTTGACACCGTCCCGCGCGGCTCTGCCGCCGACGTGCAGGCTGCCATTGCCAGCGCGGTTCGCGGCGCTGCGGTGATGGCCAAATTGCCGGCCCACCGTCGTTATTCGATCCTCAAGCGCGCCGCCGACCTTATGGAAGAGCGCGCCGACGACCTGGCTGAGACCATAACCCGCGAAGAGGGAAAGGTCATCGCCGAAGGCCGCGCCGAGGTCCAACGCGCCGTCCAGACCATCACCCTGTCCGCTGAGGAAGCCAAGCGCCTTCACGGGGAAACCGTCCCGCTGGATTCTGCGCCCGGCGTGGTCAGCCAGTTTGGCTTTACCATCCGCGTGCCAGTGGGCGTTGTCGCCGCCATCGCGCCGTTCAACTTCCCGCTCAACCTGGTTTGCCACAAGGTGGGACCGGCACTGGCCGGCGGCAACGCCGTCATACTCAAGCCGGCCGGGGACACGCCGCTTTCCGCCTTGAAACTCACGGAGATCCTGTTGGAAGCGGGTCTTCCCGGAGAAGCGATCCAGACCATCACCGGCTCGGGCGCTGAGATTGGCGACGCAATCACCGGCTCGTCCGACGTCCGCAAGATCACCTTCACCGGCAGCATGGAGGTGGGTGACCAGATCTGCCGCAACGCCGGCATCAAGAAGGTCACGATGGAGTTGGGGTCCAACAGTCCCCTGATCATCATGTCCGACGCCGACATCGAAAAAGTCGCGGCCGCCACCGTCTCCAGCGGTTTCGCCAACGCCGGCCAGGTTTGCATATCCACGCAGCGCGTCTTTGCCGCCCGCGCCATTTACGCTGACCTGCTCGACGCCTTGGTCAGGCCCACCCAGGAGTTCAGCGTCGGCAACCCCTTCGACGAGGACGTCAAGATGGGGCCGATGATCCGGGAGACCGACGCAGTGCGGGTCGAGAGTTGGATCGCCGAGGCGGTAGGCCAGGGCGCCCGTGTCATCGCGGGCGGCGACCGTGAAGGGACCCTGCACACTGCCACCGTGGTGGCGGATGCCCGTCCGGAGATGCTCATATCCCGCGAGGAACTCTTCGGGCCCGCCGTCGCCGTCAGCGCCTTCGAAGATATCGACGATGCCATCGCCAAGGCGAACGACACGCGCTTCGGTCTTTCAGCGGGCATCTTCACCCAGAACGTGGACTGGGCCATGAAATTCGCCCAGGAAGTCCACTCCGGCAACCTGCACATCAATTCCTCGCCGCAGTGGCGCGCCGATGTCATGCCCTACGGCGGCCTCAAGGACAGCGGCATGGGCAAGGAAGGTCCGGCCTACGCCATTGAGGAGATGACCGAACTCAAGATGGTCGTGTTCCACCTCGGCGGTTAGGCTGGGCGCATCCGCGCCGCGAAACCCAAACCAGACCATCCAGGGGCGAACGATCATTCGCCCCTATCCATTCCAAGACGACGGAGCGAGATATGACGAGCAGACCGCATGGCATCGACGGTTGGGGATACCCGAACCAGGAATACGCTCCTGAGCCTCGGGTGATTACCGAGGCGCCACGCAGCGCACTGGTGGTCACGCCGCATCCCGACGACGCTGAAGGCGGCTGCGGCGCAACCATGGCCAAATGGATCGCCGAATCGGGCACCAAGGTTGTCATACTGATGTGCACGAATGGCAACAAGGGAACCGGCGACCGCTCTTTCACGCCCGAGTCGCTTGCCGCGACCCGAGAGATCGAGCAGCAGAATGCCGCCAACGTGCTCGGAGTTTCCGAGGTGGTGTTCCTCCGCTACGGCGACGGTGAACTTGAGGACACCCGCACCTATCGCGGGCAGGTCGTTCGCGAGATCCGGCGGCACAAGCCCGAGGTGATTTTCGGCATCGACCCCTACCGGGTTACTTCCCATACCCACCGGGACCATCGGCATAGCGGGCAGGCAGCATTGGACGCAGCTTTCTCGTATGCGTGGAGCTGGCAGGATTTTCCGGAGCAGATCGAAGAAGGTTTGGAGCCGCACCGTGTCCGAGAGGCTTTGCTCTGGGGGTCGGAGCGACCGGACACCTTCATTTCGATTACTGAGGAGCACATTCACCGCAAAGCCGAAGCCCTGAGCCAACATGCGTCACAGATCAGCGCCCGCACCCGCTCCCAGCGCCTGGACCGCATGACCGAAGGGAGCCGTCTCCAGGGAGTGCGCTGCGGTGTCCCCTTCGCAGAAGGGTTCCGGCGCATTGACTTCAACCTCGGCACGGACGAGTGGTGGCTGCTGAACCGTTGACCCGTGCCGGGAGCGCATTGCGGGTGCTGTTTGACGTGGACATGGTCCCTGACGATGACATACTCGAGGGCGGGCGGCATGCGGTGAGTTATTTCCGCTACGGTTGCGCCCAGGAGGAGTTGCGCACTCACGCTGCCGGCGTCGCCTTTGACCTTGGTTACGGTAGAGGGCGCAGTCTTTGTCCAAGTGATCTCATTGAAATGGTCCGTTCGGGTGATCCAGGTGGCTTATCCCGTGAGGATTTGCGACGGTTCTGGCGTATGGATTTGGCACTTGAGGTCGCCGACTCGGATGGCGGTACGCGGTATGTCGCCGTGGAAATCGCCTTCTATGCCGAGCAGACCGGCATAGACCGGGCGCTGGACAACGCTCGATTGTTGGAGCGCTTCTCCGGTTGGCCCGCTAACGCCGCAATCGCCGTTGGCAGAGACTATCGCGGCTTGCCGCAATCTGTTCTGAACGGTGAATATCCCATCGTGTTGGATGGCCTGGGCTGCGAATCGGTTTACTTGTACCAACTGAACGAGCGCCATTTGGAAAGAGCGATGGCCGACTTGCGCTACCTGAGAAAGCATGACGGCTATTGATCCACCATCACCGGCACTTGCGATGGCCAGAACGTGCCGGGCGTGACCGGCAGTGGTCAGGTCGGCTGCCGCCGGTTGGAAGACCGCGATCCCTACCCGGAATAAGCCGTGCGCCCAGCGCCGGGCGTTTAGCCGGCTATCGCCGCTATCACCTCGTCCGCCGTGGCGACCCAGGCCATGCGCGGGAAGATGATGTCCATGCACACGTCGTGCTCCGCGACGGTGCCCGCCGCGCAACAGTCCCGCACCACGATGCAGTCGTAGTCCTTGTCCCGGGCGTCTCGCAGAGACCCTTCCACCACGCCGGTGGTCGAGTATCCCGTCAGAATGAGCGTGGTTATCCCGAAGCGACGGAGATAGACCTCGATGTCGGTGGTGTTGAACGGGCTCGTGGTGTGCTTGATCACGAACGGGTCTTCCGGTCGCGGGGCAAGTTCTTCAACGACCTCGGCATCGGGCGTCCCTGCGGTCAGGCGGGGACCGGCATCGGCGGCACTGGCCGGCGCGCCGAACGGCGGGCGCGGAGCGTCGCGACGGTCCGGTCGGCGGTTGACGACCACGTAAATCACTTCCATGCCCGACGCCCTGGCCTTTGCCAGCAGGCGGATGCTGTTGCCAATGATTTCTGCGCCCGACAGCGGTTGTACGGGCATGGCGCCGCCCTTGATCAACTCGTTCTGCATGTCCTGAATCAGCAGTGCGGTGCGTTTGGGATCAATAGCTGTGTCTGGCATGTTCTTCCTCCCTTGGCCTCCCGGCAGCCGCGCTATCCATCGACGTGTATGGTGCGTTGATGCTCATCCCTGTTTCGTCTGACCGGGGAAACGTTGCGCCGTCTGAATCGTAGACGACGCCATGCGCCCGCATCATGGCGGTGGTGTTTGCCCTGGCGATGGCGCGAAGCACGTTTGAAATGATGCCGGTGTTTTTGCGGATCGCTTTCGCCGGCGCGGGCACGATTTCACTGGGGCCCGTTTCCAGGAGACCCCAGCCGGTCGGCACCATCTCCGGCAGCACCACCGTTCGAGGCGCCATGATGTAATGGTAGTCGGCGATGCCCAAAAAACCCGGGTTGTGAAACTTGGTGGAGACCGTGGCCAACCGGTCACGCAACCGCTCGGCCTCCTGTTTCAGTCGAGCGCTTTCGCCGTTCCAGGACCTGTAAGCGGGCGCTATGGCCAATTCGATGCGTCGGTTGAGGGCGTCCTGGCGGCGTCGCAGGCGATCTATGTCGGCTTCGGTGTGGTTATCGCGGGCGAAGTCGGCCCGGGATGCCTTCACTTCCACCACGTATATGGCGTTGCCTGGCCCGACACCGACGAGGTCGACAACCTTACCCCAAGGGCCCTGCAACCGCACTTCGAGACCGATGCACCGGCATCTCGCCTCGCAGTAAAGCCATTCCCAGGCTTCCCACTTCAGCGCATAGGCCAGGTCCGACTCGCTGCCCAGTTTGAATCGCTCCGAATCCAGGGACGAAACCGGCGGCGTCCCATTCATAGAAAACGCCTATTGCTCCTGCAGCTCCCGGACGATGCGCCGCAGTTGCCCCTGCTCCGCGTCGCTGGCAGTCTGAATCGAAAAGTGCATCTCGTCGACCAGCCCGCCGTACCGCTCTTTGAACATGCCGGGGATTTCGTCATACTCGCCGATGATGGCGAAGGCGTTCAGCATCTCGTCGGTAACCAGGTCGCCCATTTCGTTCCACTTACCCTCGCGCGACATGACGTGCAGCTGCTTGCCGATGTCCTCAAATCCGTGGCATTCCAGCACCGGGAAGTAGGTTCGCGTGGACGAATAGAAGGCGATACGGCGCTTGGTTTCCTCAGCGGCTTCGGAAATGGCGGCCCGGTTGGGCCCGGTGACGATGAACCCTCCGCCAACCACGGATACGTCCGCTGCATCGCGACCGGCGCGGCGCGCCCCCTCAGCAACGTTGGGCTGCACAACCTGTCTCACGTATTCCGGCGACACCAGGCTGTGCAGCATCAGGCCGTCGCTGCACTCCCCGGCCACGAGGCAGTTGTATCCGTTGACGGCCGCGGTGTACACCTCGGGATGGGCATACTCGCCGGGACCCGGGCTGAAAAACGGCGTCATCAACGAGAATTGGTAGACATCCCCGGCGTATTCCAGGTTGCTGCCCGTGTCCCAGCAGTTCCAGATGGCGTGCAATGACTGCACGTACTCCCGCAGACGAGGCCCGGCCGACCCGGTCCACCGAGTGGAGAACCTGCGCTCGATGTGGCCCTTTACCTGTGTCCCCAACCCGAGGCGGAACCGGCCGCCGCTGTTGTCCTGCAGGTCGCGGGCGGTGTAGGCGACCACCATGGGAGACCGCGGGAAGGCGATGGCCACGTGCGTTTCCAGGGTTACGCGGTTGGTGGAGGTTGCCGCTACGGCCAGCGGCAGGAACGGATCGTGAGCAGTCTCGTTGGTGGAGACGCCGTCGTATCCCATTGATTCCGCCCACGCCGCCTCGGCGGCCACGGCATTCAGGTCTCGCGACCGCAGGGAATAAACTACTCGCATGTGGGGTGGCTCCTTCAGGGGAATTTTCGCGGCTATGCTGGCACGAGCCCTGGCTTCAAACCCAACTGATCTTGGAATTCCGGATCGAAAGCAGCCCAATGCTCAATGAGTAGGTCTATCAATTGATGCCCGTTGATAAGACCGATAGGAGGGAAGCCAGGCTCTGATGCCACGTCAAATGCTGATTGCTTGAACTTGGACGTGGTAATGAATGCGCCTTGACCGGCTTGTGGGATCGATGAGCGAAGATGCTTGACCTCGTTAGCGGTGACGCTTCGAACGGGGGTGTAGCGTTTGACTTGCACAAAGAATTTTATCGTTGCCAGACCGGAGACGTTAAGATCCCCTGTCACGTCCACTCCACCGTCGCCGGGCTTGCCGATCACTTGCGGATCATCGAACCCGATCGCAGTGAGCAAATGGCCGACCAGTATCTCGAACTGCTGTGCGTCCATGTAGAGGAGGCGTTTCAGTACGATGTCATACGCATCGTAGTGTGCTGCGACAGGCGTGTCCACTAAATCTGGACGTCCCACGGCCAGCAAGAAGTCTTCACGGTGCTTGACAGCGAACACTGTCTTCTGAGCACGCATCGAGTATTGCAGTGGGATAGAAAGTTCTTTTCGGTTGAGTGGTTGTTTTTCCCAATCGACTCGACGACGGTGCGGGAAAGGGCAGTTGTCGTCGTGTTTAGGCTCATAAGATGGTGCGGATTTGACCTGCCCATATCGTAGCAAGGCACTATCTGTCGTAGGAGTAATGATGTAATCACCCAGGTTGACGTCCACCATAAACCGGTAGATCTGTCCCACATTGGCCCCAACCCGGGCATCGGTGTCTTGAGGTTGGTCCTCTCTGTAGATCCGGCGGAACTCTTCCCGGTCTGTGATCCCTGTTAAGTCGGAACCTCGTATCCAGCCTACCGCCGCGTAGCCTCCGGACACAAAATCGTCGGTATATTTGCCAAATTCAGACCGCACGCACCAAACGTTAGTCATTGTTGTATTCCCCTTTCCGGTAAATCAAAATCCCGAATGCAATAATATGCCGTTTCAACGGCGCGTAGTTGATTTCCTCGTAAGCCTGCACGTCACACTTCTGCGGGATATTCAGGTCTTCCAGGTCCAGGGCCAATCGACCGAGCCGGTAGTGGTCGGTGATGCCGTGGGTGGCCAGGTCGAAATCGGAACGGGGCGTTGACTTGCCGGTGGCCCGGGAGCCGAACAGAGTCACTGTCGTCAGCTCCGGGTAGGCCGCGAATACGCGGTTCATCTTCTCCCGTGTTGTGTTGGGTATGTCGGGAGCTCGCGTCATCCCAGCGTCTCCAAACCGAATCGCTCGTAAAGGCCGCCTAGAGCTGCCAAATAACGGTTGCGGACGTTTCCCAATGTCTCTTCAAATCTGGCGAAATCGTAGGTGTGCGACATCAGGTTGCGGTCGACGAGCATATCGATCCAGATTTCGGCGTCGTCAATCAGCCTGGCGGCGAACGCCTGCTGGATAACATGGCGTGGCGTTACTTCGGTGAATACGATACCGCCGTACTCCAGCCGGTCCTTGAGTGTCAGCCAGGCCAGTTGGAAAGTGTACTCAAAACGCTGGATGGCGCCCTCGCGCTCCAGTTCATTCAGTTCCTCGACTCCCCGATCTAATGCCTCGCTGAGCAAGGCGTAGGCGCGTGAAAAATTGCGGAACCGATAATGCCAGCGGATTTCCTCAGAGTTCATCGTCGTTGTGCCGCGCTGTCCGTCCTATCCCTCCGCCGGTGCATGCTCGGCGTACAGCTGGTCCGTTTTCGCGGCCATGATGAAGTCGTTGCGATGGAGGTTGCGGATTTTGTGCGTCCACCAGGTCACGCTGACCCGGCCCCATTCGGTGGTCAGCCGGGGGTGATGGCCTTCGGACTCCGCCAACTCGCCCAGGGCGTTGGTAAATTCCAGGGCTTGCAGGAAATTCTGGAACCTGAAATGACGGTCCAGTTTGGGAATACCCGACTCGTCGATTAACGCCCAGTCGTTCACCGCCGGGTGCAACTCTGCGATTTCCGCTTCGGTGACGTGCGGAGAATCGCGGCGGCAAGCGGTGCATCGTTCGCTGTACAACTCGGCCATTCTTGTTGGCCTCCTGAATGTTTCGCGGGGCATTTGTTCGTTTCGTAATTCTAGCATAGGGCCATTTGCGACCCGGGACGGATGTGTCGCCAGGCTCGCTGTTGAGCGCAGTCGGCCGCTGCGGTATAGTTTCGGCTGACGATGTGCTGATAGCCAGATGGCAGGGATATTCGTGCCACGGTTATAAACTCAGATTGCCACGGAGAAGAGCACCATGATCTACGGCGCAATTACCAATTCTTGGCGCAACCAGCTCGACGATATGGACCTCGGGGATCTCATCGCGACCGCGCAGGACCACGGTGCGCGGCACGTCGAACTGCGGCAGACCTGTCTCGGCCTCGCTGAATCCGGCGAGGGCCAGGACTGGAGGCCGAACCTCACTGCCCTCGCTGATGTCGTGGTGCGCTTCCCCGAACTCACCTTCGACCTGGCCGTCGCGCTGCCGTGCATCACCACCGATATCGACCCCCAAGGCGGCTTGTACCAGTCCCAGCTGGAAGCGGCGCGGCTGGTTGGCGGCGGTTCGCCGCACCTGCGCACCGTGGATCCGGGGACGTCCGATACCGCCTGGGAGACTGCTGATGACGTCGCCGAGGCGGCAGGGCGAATCGTGCCCCTGGTGCGGGAGGCGGCTCGCCAGGGGGTCATCTTCTCCATGGAAAACTCGGGCCAGCCGCTGCGCTCCATGGCCCTCCTAGTGAGCGAAGCTCGGGCCCAGTTGACTGCAGCGGAAGGGCAGTACCTGGGTCTGTGTCCCGACCCGACCAACCAACTGCGCCGCCACCCGGACAGCAATCCGCTGGACGAATTGGCGAATCTGCCCCCCGACTTCATCAAGATCGTGCACTTCAAGCAGGCGCGCGAAGGCGTGGCCATCGGAAGCGTGGACGACGGCGACCTGGACTGTCGGGCAATGCGTCGTATCCTGCAGGGCAAAACGTATGATGGGCCCGCCATCATGGAAATCCCACCGCATGACGAGGTTTTTGAGAATCTCGCCGCAAGCTTCGCTTATCTGGACGCTTAGCGCGATCGCCTGACCGTCGTTGCGTAGACGGTTGGTATGCAGATGCAGGATCACAGCGACTACACCGTCTCCATCCACTACGACCGCAGGCTTTACCGGCAGGATATCGCCGGCTCCAAGGCCCACGCTGCCATGCTGGCCAGGCAAGGGATCATCGGCACAGGCGATGCCGACGCGATAATCAATGGCCTTTCCGCAGTGCAGGAGGAAATCGAGCGGGGCGATTTTCCGTGGGATCCCGCCCTGGAAGACCTGCACATGAACATCGAGCGGCGGCTGACCGACTTGATCGGCCCCGCCGGTGCGCGGCTGCACACCGGGCGTTCGCGCAACGACCAGATTGCACTGGACATGCGTCTGTACACCCGAGCGGCTATCGATGACACCGTGGGGGGTCTACGCTCTGTCCAGCGCGCCCTCGTCGCCTTGGCGGAGCGGTACGTGGGCGTCGTGATGCCCGGCTACACTCACCTGCAGCGCGCCCAGCCGGTGCTTTTCGCCCACCACATGCTCGCCTACTTCGAGATGCTGCAGCGCGACGTCGGCCGGTTCACCGACTGCGCTGCCCGCATGGACGTGCTCCCCCTGGGTAGCGGCGCGCTGGCCGGCGTCCCTTACCCGACGGACCGCAATGCCGTCGCCACGGCGCTGGAGTTCTCGGAAATCAGCCCGAACAGCATGGACGCGGTGGCCGACCGGGATTTTTTGGCCGAATTCCACGCGGCTGCCGCCATCGCCATGATGCACATTTCCCGGCTGTCCGAGGAGATAGTTATTTGGTCCAGCCGCGAGTTCGACTTCGTGCGGTTGGCGGATGAGTTCACCACCGGCAGCAGCATCATGCCCCAGAAGCGCAACCCTGATTTCGCCGAAATTGCCCGGGGCAAGACGGGTCGGGTTTACGGCAGTTTGATGGGTATTCTGACCGTTCTCAAGGGTTTGCCACTGACCTACAATCGGGACCTTCAGGAGGACAAGGAAGGGTTCTTCGATACGGTGGATACTCTGCTGTCCACGCTATCCGTCTTCGCCGACATGCTGCCGGGGTTAACACTCAACACCGAGCGCGTTGAATCCCTGGCTGGGGAGAGCTACATGCTGGCCACGGACTTGGCCGACTACTTGGTGGGTAAGGGAGTGCCGTTCCGCGATGCCCACGGCGTCATGCGTCGCCTGTGCCAGCACTGCGAGGCCGAGGGTTTGTCCCTCTCGGACTTGCCACTTGCCGAGTACCGGAGTTTCGCGCCCGAATTCGGCGAGGACGTGTACGCCATCACCGCTGCGGCGTCGGTGGCTGCGCGCGACAACCCGGGCGGCACTGCTCCCAATCGCGTGGCCGATGGCCTGGCCCGTGCCAAACAAATCCTCCGTGCAGCCGAGACGCCATGACCTCCACCGCCGCACACGTCCAGATCGCACCTTCGGTCCTTGCCGCCGACTTCGGCCGCCTGGCCCAGCAGGTGGCGGACGCTGAGGCGGCCGGCGCCGACCTGATCCACGTCGACGTGATGGACGGTCGGTTTGTACCCAACATCTCCTTCGGGGAGGTCGTCGTGGACGCCATTCGCGGCGCGACGTCCCTGCCGCTGAACATCCACCTCATGGTCCATGAGCCGGACCGATTGCTTCCGGGCCTGGTCAAGAACATCAGCGATCAGGTCCTGGTGCATGCCGAGGCGTGCGCCCACCTGCACCGCACGGTCGGTTACATCAAAGAGCAGGGTTGCCAGGTCGGGGTGGCGATCAATCCGGCCACGCCGATAGCGGCGGTTGAAGAGGTGCTGCCCGATCTCGATATCGCGCTGGTTATGACCGTCAACCCGGGGTTCGGCGGCCAGTCCTTCATACCCTCGGCCCTTGGCAAATTGCGCCGTCTGTATCGAACGATCGCTGAAAACGACTACTCCGTCCAATTGGAGGTCGACGGCGGGGTGAAAGCCGACGACACCGCACGCGATTCCGTTGCCGCCGGCGCTCGCATCCTGGTTGCCGGCACGGCCATATTCAACCGCGACCAATCGGTGGCGGAAGCAATGGCCGCTCTGCGCGATACGGTTTCCGGCATGTCTCCGGGAAATAATTAAGGGCGAAAGATCTTTCGCCCCTACTACGGCTGGTCCGGTGAGGTGCCGCTACGCGACCGCTCGCGCCCGAGCTTTCTTGCCCCGCGGCGGTTTGTACATGGTCCGCAAGCACCTCGAGCAAATTTTTACCCGCGTCGGCTTGCCGTCAATGGCTAGCGTCTGCTTGTGAACGTTGGCCTTCCACCGCGTCTTGGTCTTGCGGTTGGAGTGGCTTACGTTGTTTCCGGTCATTCCTGACTTGTTGCAAATCTGGCACTGCATGATACTTTCCCTGCTCGGTTGGTGACGCCGATTATAGCATAGCGGACGTCGGGGCGCCCTTCGCGGCTCGGGTCGTCCGGCACATTACATGGAATTTACCTGTGCCCCACTTATGCCCGGCCGCCGGATCGTTATAAAATAGCAAGCGCCGCAGCAGTTTTTTGCCGGATTCGTCGGGAGGGTCGTATGGGCGCTACAGCTACAATGTACTGGTGGCCGCGTTGAAGCAGCTGTCGTAAGGTGCGAGAGTTGCTCGTGCAAAATGGATACGCAGTCGAAGAACGCGACTATTTCAAAGAACCGTTCTCCGAATCAGAGTTGCGTGAGCTCGTCGCCGAGTTGGGTGAGCCGGGCGTTACCGGCATGTTCGCCGCGCGCAGCCCATCCTTGAAAAAGATGGGGCTGAACGCAGCCGATCTTACGGATGAACGAAAGCTGGAGTTGATGCTCGAGGAGCCGCGTTTGGTCCGCCGCCCCATCGTGCGGCTGGGTGACCGATTGATCGTAGGAGCCAGCGTCAAGGCCATGACCGAAGCGCTCGGTTCCTGATCGGATCAACGCCGAACCAGCAACGCCGCCAGGACATCGAACCCATTATGAAAATATTCTTCGACGTCGACTACACGATTCTGGGACTGGATGACACGCTCCGCCCCGGCACGGTGGAAACCTTCCAGAAAATCCTCGATGACGGGCACGAGATATACATCTGGTCCGGCATGGGCGAGCGGTGGGAGGTGATCGAGAAGCACGACCTGCATCGGTTCGTCTCCGGCGTGTACGAGAAGCCCACCCACCACTTCCACGAGCGCCTCCCGGAGTTGAAAATCCCGGTGGAGCCGGAGTTTGTGATCGACGATTATCCTGAGATCGTGGCGGCTTTCGGCGGCGTGTGGGTGCCTCCTTACTTCTTCTCACGCAGCGTGGACCACGAGATGGATCGGATCTACCGCATCATCTGCGATTTTCTGGAAACCGGCGACTCCGAAGACCGCCAGTACCGCGCCAAGGGCACCAAGATCCCCCTGTTCTAGCAACGCGCCCTGACAAATGCCCATTCAACAGCTCCCGCCTCACGTCGCCGCGCAGATCGCGGCCGGAGAGGTCATCGAGCGCCCCGCGTCGGTGGTCAAGGAGCTGGTGGAAAACTCGCTAGACGCCGGCGCCACCCGGATCGCCGTCTCCATTCGTGAGGGCGGCGTCTCCGAAATTCGCGTCACCGACGACGGCTGCGGCATCGCTGCCGACGAGTTGGACCTGGCCTTCCGCCACCATGCCACCAGCAAGCTCACCACGGTCGAAGACCTCCACACGGTTTCCACCCTGGGGTTCCGCGGCGAAGCTTTGCCCAGCGTCGCGGCCGTGGCTCGCGTGGTCTGCACCACTCGCCTGCCTGATTCGCAGGCGGGAGCCCGGATCGAGTTTCGCCACGGCGCCTGCGTGGACAAGCGGCCCGAGGGATGCCCGCCAGGCACATCGGTACAGGTAGTCGATCTGTTCGGCGAACTGCCTGCTCGTCGCAACTTCCTGCGCTCTGCGCCGGCCGAGGCCGCCCGGATTCAGGAGGTGGTAACCCGGTACGCCCTGGCCCATCCTGAGGTCAAGTTCACCCTCTCCGTGGACGGGCGCGAGGCGATCAACACCCCGGGGTCGGGACGGCTGCAGGACGCTATCCTGTCCATGTACGGCGCCGAAGTGGCCGGGCGGATGCTGCCCGTTTCCCTTGCGGATGGTGAGGTGTCGGTCGACGGTTACACTGGCTCGGTGGAACTCAACCGGCGCAACCGCTCGTATACCACCCTGCTCGTCAACCGCCGATGGGTTTACGACCGGTCCATCTACTACGCCGTCGAGCGGGCATATCAGGGGACCCTCCCTGACCGGCGATTCCCGTTCGCCGTCATCAACATTTCACTGCCGCCCGAACAGGTGGACGTAAACTCCCATCCCACCAAACGGGAGGTGCGGTTCCGCGACGGCGACCGGTTGTTTTCACTGGTTCAGCGCGCCGTCCGGGACGCGTTGATCGCTCACGCTCCGGTGCGGACGGCGACGCGAACGTTCGCGCCTGTCGATAAGGCACCGCAGCCAAGCACATTTCCGGCGCCTTTGGAAACTCCGCGTCTGCCATCCACGGGTGCACCGGAGCCGCGCCGTGACGGCCTCGCGCTGCCCACCACTGCCCTGGCGCCGGCTGAAGGCTCACTGCGCGATGTTTTGGCGGACCTTCGAGTTGTGGGTCAAATCCGCCAGACCTACATCGTCGCCGAAGGCCCATCCGGAATGTACCTTATCGACCAGCACGCGGCTCACGAGCGCGTGGTTTTCGACCAGATCCGTCAGCGCATGCAGGAAGGCGAGCGGCCGTCGCAACCCTTGCTGGCGCCTGTGCCCGCCGATTTGTCCGCAGCCCAGGCGGTTACCCTGGAAAGCTATGCCGACCTGCTTGCAGGCTACGGGTTTGCGCTGGAACCCTTCGGGGATCGAGCCTGGCTGGTCCGCGCGCTGCCCGCCAGCCTGGCTGCCCGCGCCAACCCTGACCCTTCTGCTGCTTTGTCCGACTTGCTGGATGCCGTGGCCGTGGAGCAGGTGGTGATGGAGCGCGAAGACGCTCTGGCCGCCACGGTCGCGTGTCACGGAGCGGTGCGCGCGGGAATGACGTTGGCTGGGGAAGAAATGGATGCGCTGCTCCGGCAACTGCAAACCACCGAAAACCCGCATAACTGCCCCCACGGGCGTCCCACGGTGGTCCATTTCTCCGAGTACCAACTGGAGCGCGAGTTTGGCCGCCGCTGAATCCGCGCAAAAGAATGGGGCAACCACTCGGCTGCCCCATCGCGGTAGTCGTTGGTTGGCGTGTGCCTAGCGACGCGGGTCGGACCTGGGGTCCTGAGCCGGATGGAACATTGATCCGGGGCCGGGGAATTCATTCGCGGCCTCGGCCGTGTTATTCCGTCGCCCGAACGGCAACATGGAAGTTACCACCGCGGCCCCCGCGATCCCGACGCCAAGCACTCCCAGGAAGCGGCGGCGGGAGGGTCCTGACTGGCTTTTTTCGTTACGTGACGGCACTGCTGCAACTGCTCCAATATGGTGTCGGAAAGCGTGAAAATGCTATCAGCCGATGTTCAGGGTGTCAATTGCGCGCGGAATACTGAGCGTCAGGATCGTCTTACCTGAGCCCCAAACAGTTGTTGACGTCGGGTACGCCGGTGGGTATCGTGACCGTCAGTCGGCGTCGCAATCCAACGCCGGCCTGCCTCCGGAGGTGCCACCGATGACTGCCCAGCGAACCCAGTACCAGGTCACACGCGAGCCCAACGTCATGGTGCCCATGCGCGACGGTACTCATCTGGCAACCGACGTGGTGCGGCCCGACGCGCCGGGGCGTTTCCCGGTGCTGATCAACCGGGGGCCGTATAGCAAGGACAGCTACCTCGGCAACCCTGACCATTCCATCTGGTTCTTCCCGCGCCACGGGTACGTGCTCCTGAGCCAGGACGTGCGCGGACGCTTCGAGTCTGAAGGCGAATACGATCCGCTGTTTCAGGAGGCCCTGGACGGCTACGACACCGTTGAATGGGCGGCACGCCAACCGTGGTCCAACGGCCGCGTGGCCACCACCGGCCAGAGCTACCTCGGCGCGACGCAGTACACGCTGGCTGGCAAGCATCCGCTGCCGCCGCACCTGCAGACGATGGCCGTTGTTTCTGCGTCGTCCGACTTCCATCAGTCCTGGGTCTACCACACCGGCGGCGCGATGGAGTGGGGCTGGACGGTCCCGTATGCCATCCTCAAGGGCCGGAACACACTGGCCCGTGGCGGACACGAAGCGCTGCTGGCCAAGATGGACGAGTACGTCATCAAGCCTGGCAACTTCGGGCAACCTCTGTCCGACCAATGGTATCGACACCTCCCTCTGCGCGATTGGATTGACCGTCTCAAGGAAGCCGCTCCCTACTTCCACGAGTACTTCGACCAGGAATTGGACGATCCATACTGGTGGGGAATCAACCTGCAGCGGCAGGCCCGCAACGTGACCATTCCCATGTTCCACGTCAGCTCGTGGTACGACATCTTTCTGGAGGGCGCGCTAAACGCCTACCAGGCCATCGGCAAACACGGTGGCAGCGAAACCGCCCGGCGGAACCAAAAATTGCTGATTGGCCCATGGGCCCACCTGCGGCCCTTTACGGAGCCCACCACGGGCGGCGCCGGAAATATCGATTTCGGGTCCGAGGCGGCCATAGAGCTACACGATCACCTGCTGCGCTGGTACGGGTACTGGCTCAAGGGCGAGGAGACCGGGATCATGGACGATCCGCCCGTCCGCCTGTTCGTCATGGGCGACAACAAGTGGCGCGACGAGAACGAATGGCCCCTGGCGCGCACCCAATACACGCGTTGGTATTTGCATTCCGGAGGCAGCGCCAACACCCGCGGCGGCGACGGTACGCTGTCAACGGTCCCGCCGGAACCCGACGAATCCGCAGACCAGTTCACTTACGACCCTAACGATCCGGTTCCGACCCTTGGCGGGAACACGCTCATCATCGAATACGGCGTCTTTGATCAGGGCCCCGCCGAAGATCGGCCGGACGTACTGTCCTTTACTTCCGACCCAGCCGAGTCCGACCTGGAACTCACCGGGCCCATCTCCGTCACGCTCTACGCGGCTACCACCGCGGTAGACACCGATTTCACCGCCAAATTGGTCGACGTAAGGCCCGACGGCTTTGCCCACAACCTTCAGGACGGAATCATCCGCGCCCGCTATCGAACTTCGGTACGCGAGCCCTCTTTTGTAACTCCGAGCGAGGTGTACCGCTATACCATCGATCTGTGGGCCACCAGCCACGTGATCAAGCCCGGCCATCGCATCCGGGTGGACATCTCCAGCAGCAACTTCCCGCGCTTTGATCGCAACCCGAACACCGGCGCAGCCCTTGGCGTGGACACCCGCCTCGAAACGGCTCGCCAGACCGTCCATCATTCGGCACGTTACCCGTCGCACATCACGCTTCCCGTGATTCCGCGGTGATCGGACGTTCAGTTCACCGTCTATGGCGGTAGGTCGCGGGTGTGTTATCGAGATAAACCAGGAGGCTTTCAATGGAAATCGGCAACCTCGTGTACGACCGGCCGGATCTGGGCAAGTTCCAGGTGCACCGCTCCAGCATGATGTCTTCCGACATCTACGAACTGGAGCGGCAGCGCATCTTCGACAGTTGCTGGCTCTACCTGGGCCACGAGTCCGAAGTTCCGAACCCGGGAGACTACGCCCGTCGCGTGGTTGCCGAGCGCGCCCTGTTCTTCGCCCGTGACCGCCACGGCGAGTTGCGGGTGTTCCACAACACCTGTCCCCATCGTGGCGCCTTGATCTGCCGCACGGATCACGGCAACGCCCAGGTGCTGCAATGCTTCTACCACGCGTGGAGTTTCAACACCTCCGGCGAGTTGATCGGGATGCCCGACATCGAGGGGTACGGTCCCGATTTTGACCGCGCCGATTTCAGCCTGCGTTCCCCTCGGTACGACAGTTACAAGGGCTTCATATTTGTTTGCTTCGACCCCGAGGCTGGCTCGCTGGTCGATTACCTGGCTGGCGCGGCGGATTACCTGGACCTAGTGGCCGATCAGGCACCGGAAGGCATGAAGGTCATCCCAGGCTCGAACCGGTACACCATCAAGGCCAACTGGAAATTGCTCGCCGAAAACAGCATTGACGGATATCACGCGCTGCCCACGCACCAGACCTATTTCGATTACATGGCCAGCGAGGCCGGCAGCGACATACCGGCCATCAACCGCCGCCAGGGTTTCGGCCGGGCGTTGGGCAACGGCCACGGCGTGATGGAGAACGATGCCATCTACGGCCGCCCGATCGCCATGTGGCATCCCTATTTCGGTGAGGAGGCACGCGAAGAGATCAACGGCATCAAGGAAGAGCTGATCGCGCGCCACGGCCGCACCAAGGCGCTGCGGATGTGTGAGAAGAGCCGTAACATGGTGATCTTCCCCAACCTGGTCATCAACGACATCATGGCGGTTACCATCCGCGTGTTCCAGCCCACAGGGCCGGATAGCATGGACGTCACCGCATGGCAAATGGTGCCTGCCGGCGAGACCGGCTCCCGGTTGAACCGCCGCCTGGACTCCTTCCTCACCTTCCTCGGGCCCGGCGGATTTGCCACTCCGGACGACACCGAGGCGCTGGAATCCTGCCAGCAGGGTTTCCGGTCGGGAGGCGTGGAATGGTCCGATCTGTCCCGCGGGTTTTACCGGGACCCACGAGGCAACGACGAACTCCAGATACGTTCCTTCTGGCGCCGCTGGCAGTCTCTGGTTGCCGGGCGTCCCCACGTAGAGCAATACGAGCGCGGTCTTACGCCGGGTGAGATACCTGAAGTGCAACCATCGCCCGAACTGACCGTGGCCGCCGACGATTAGGTGCAGGAGCCCGACCTCCATGGCTATCCAACAAATCCCGGTCGCGCCGTACTCGGTGGGCTTGCCGGCGACTCCCGATTCCCTGCTTGTCCAGCACGAGGTGGAACAGTTGCTGTACCTGGAGGCCCGGCTGCTCGACGATTGGAATCTGGACGCTTGGCTGACGCTGTACACCCCGGACGCGCGCTACGTCGTGCCCACGACCGACCTGCCCGAGGGCGACCCCGCGTCGGACCTGGTGTTCATCGACGACGACTACCGGCGCATGCAGGGCCGGGTCGTGCGCCTGCAGAGCCGCCATGCTCACCGGGAGTACCCGTGGTCGCGCACGCGCCGGTTCATCTCCAATGTGATGGTGACGGCGCTGGATGGGAACGAATTGGATGCCACCTGCTCCGTCGCAGTGTGGCGATACCGGGCGGGAGAGGCGTCGCCTTACGTGGGACGCTACGACCTTCGCCTGCGCCGCGTCGATGACAGCCTCCGGATCTGCCGGAAGCGGGCCATCCTCGATCTGGAGGAACTGTCGGACCACGGGGCGCTCAGCATCATTTTCTGACCAGCAAACCACCCGGCAGGGTCGTGCTCGCGTGGATCAACGCTGTGCTATCATCGTCGCCGTATTTTCGTGCCCAGGACTAGTGTGATCATGACCTCCAACAACTCAATTCTGAGCGATGATCAACGCGCCATGCTGGCTGCCGTGCTGAACCAAATCGTCCCCGCGGCCGGTGGCATGCCCGCCGCTGGCGATCTGGGAGTCGCGGGGTTCGTGGAATCGGTCGCGGCCGGCTCCACTGGGAAGCGTCGCACGCTGATGGATGGCCTGATCCAGATCGAGCTCGCCGCCAGTGAACGCGGTGGGTCGTTCACGACCCTGGCCGGGGAAGCTCAGATTGACGCCCTGCGGGCGGTCGAAGGGTCGAACCCGGCGTTTTTCCAGGAGCTGGTCACGCAGACCTATCGTGGCTATTACACCGACGAGACGGTGTGCGGCGCCCTGGGTTACCGGCCGCCCAACCGGGAAGATTACGACCCTCTGCCGTTCGACGAAGCGCTGCTCGAACCGGTGAGTCAGCGCGGGCAGGTCTGGACCGACGCCGGTTAACTACGCTGCCAGGGGAAGCGATAGCTGGGTCGGCGCGTCTGGCTCGCCGCCGGTCTGGCGCGGGCAGTTCTCGGAGTTGGCGGCTTCCGCGAATCCGGGCAGCGTCGACGGTTGCAGGTTCTTAATCGAAGGCATGCGGGGTAGTTCCCAGCGCAGCCTGGCGTCGTCAACCAACGCGAGCACCGCGTTGGTGTAATCCTTGGGTGCGTGTTCGCTGCGGTACAGCCGCGCGTAGCCCGGCGCCAGGTGTGGGTACGACTCGCGGATAAACGGCATGAACCATTCACGGCTGCCGGGTCGCAGGAATAGCAAATTACTGGACAGGAACTGGGCCCGGTGTTCGGCCGCCGCCGATACCAGGGCATCGATGCTTGCCGCGCTATCCGACAGTCCCGGCAGTAGCGGCGCGGCCAACACACCGGCCGGCACGCCATGCTCGACCAGGTATTGCATGGCCTCCAGACGGGCCATGGGATGCGGGGCCCCCGGCTCCGTTTGCCGCCAGACGGTCTCGTCGATGGTGCCGATGCTGAACACGACCTGGGCGCCGGCCGTTTCGTTCAGCCTGCGCAACACGTCAACGTCGCGGCGCACCAGCGTACCCTTGGTGGTCACGGAAGCCGGGTTGCGGAACTCCGCCAGCGCCGCGAGGATGTTTCTAGTGAGCTGGTACTGGGCTTCTGCCGGCTCGTATGGGTCGGACGCTGTACCGATGGCAATGGGCTCTCCGCACCACTTGGGGCGCGAAAGCTCCTGACGCAGGACTTCCGGGGCGTTGACCTTGGCGAAAATCTGGCGTTCGAAATCAGCGCCGGCGTCCATGCCCCAGTACTCGTGCGTCGATCGGGCGTAGCAATAGCGACAGGCGTGTCGGCAACCCCGGTATGGGTTGATCGTCCAACGAAAGGGATAGTCCGGCGCGTTGACGCGGTTGATGAGGGACTTGCATCGGATTTCGGTCACTTCGGCGGCAACCATCGTTCGAGCCTCCGCAGATTGATATTCGGAACGTACGTGCTATATTAGAGCGCATGTTCTTGTATGTCAAGCCTGAAGTAGGCGATCGCTCCGACTGTATGCCCATTACGCCCGGTGAGAGATCAACCGGCACAGAACGCCATCGTTTCGGCCTATCGGCGCTGCTTTTGCGGTACCATTGGCACGTCAACTTACAGTCGAATCTATGAAAGGCAGGTGCACCGATGCCCCGAGCGACAATCAACATCGCGGAACCCTCCGGACAGGCGATCACGGATACCACTTGGCGCTATGCCGTCGGCTATATCCCCGGCGAGCCCAACCTTGGTCTAGTGGGTGAGGCCCAGGGCGGCAGCCCGGCGCGGCTGGCCGATTACGACGACTCCGGTTGGGAGATTTGCAACGACCTGCCGGGCCGGGTGTCGGCTGGGTTCACCTTCGCGTGGTACCGTGCCACCATCACGATCCCCGAGACCATCAACGGCCACCCCACCGCCGGGATGCGGGTGCAGTTTGAGACCTGCGTGGACGACTACGGCGAAATATGGATCGACGGCGAGTGCAACCGCGAGCGGGGCACGGTCCAGGGCTTCAACGTGTCGCAGCGAGTTCCCGTAACCACCAGCGCCCAACCCGGCGACAAGCACACCATCGCCGTCCTGGCCGTCAATGGTCCGTTGGGCGACCCGTTCGGCACCGTGTTCGTGCGCTACGCCCAGCTCGGTTTCGAGTGGTAGACCCCGGTCGACCCGGGCGCAGAACAGGCTGGCCGCCAGATTACTTAACTCACCGCGCCCGCCCGAGCCCGGCCAGGTCGCCCACCGCCTTAACCCGTACCCGGGTGGCGTTGCTGGGCACGTAGGTCAGCGGCACCTCGTCGATCTCCACCACCTCGATGGTGGACGGGTCCGCTCCTGCTGATGCTGCCCGGGCAATCGCGGCGGCGGAGCAATCTGCGACCGCCTCGTCGCGGCCCATGCCTTCCAGCGAATAAACCCGTTCCACCTGACCGCCCACCTGCGCGATCGCCGCGCCGATGGCATTGGCCACTCCGGAGTTCTCGGGCCGCAGCACTTCGGATGCGCCGGCCAGTTGGTCCCCCAGCAGGATGCTGCCGCCGCCCACCAGCGCCACCGGGACGTCTTCCCGGCTCAGCTTGACTCGGTCGATCGCCGTTTCAACGCGATCCCGGATATCGGTCATTATCCGGTCGACCAGAGATGCATTGATGCCCGCCACAAGTTGCGGGTTTCCTATCTGCACCTTCCCGCTGGCGACGGCCACGTCGGTAGTGGTGAGGGTGTCTCCGCCGAACACGCGGCCGGCCTGAGTCAGCCGGTACCCCACGCTTTCCGGACCGACGCGCAGGGGCTCCGGGTCCACCACCGTGCCGCCGCCCAGGGGGATCGAAACGGTATCCGGCATGCGGAAATTGGTCCGCACCCCCGCGAGTTCGACGGCAACCGCCGCTTCCCGAGGGAACCCGTTCACCAGAGCTCCCACGTCGGTGGACGTGCCGCCAACGTCGACCACGATGCCGTCGCGGATTCCCGAAAGCCAGGCCGCCCCGCGCATGCTGTTGGTCGGTCCCGAAGCAATGGTGAGAACCGGAAAACTGGCGGCGAAATCGGCGTCCATCAGGGTGCCGTCGTTCTGACTCAGGTAGAGCGGAGCCTGTACTCCCATGGCCTCGATGGCCTGCTCGATGCCCCGGATGGTGCGACCGGCGAGTTCGCCCAGGGCGGCGTTCAGCGTCGCCGCATTCTCCCGCTCCAGCAGTCCGGTTCGCCCGTTTTCGTGCGACAGGCAGACGCGCAGATCGGGCGCCTCTTCCCGCACCACTGCAGCGGCCGCCGATTCATGCTCGCCGTTGACCGGCGAGAACACGCCGGAGAGGGCGACCGCGCGCACTCCCTGGCCTCGCATGTCAGCCACGGCGCGGCGTATTTCAGACCGGTCCAGCGGGCTGATCTCGCGCCCGTCAAATTCGTGACCGCCGCCCACCAGGTACGTGAACCCGCCCATTGCATCTCTCAGATCACCCGGCCAGTCCACCAACGGCGGGAGCAGTTGGGTGGCCGGGAGACACAAGCGCAGAACCGCAGTGGGAGCCAGTTCCCGACGTTCGAGCAGGGCGTTGGTGAAGTGGGTGGTGCCCACCATGACCGCGTCGACCCGGGAGGCAGCGGGCAACTCTGCGAGCAATTCCCTCAGGGCGTCGACGATGCCCGTGGTCACGTCGGCAGTTGTGGGTAGCTTGACGGCGTGAATGAGCGCCGGCCCGTCCATGAGCACGGCGTCCGTGTTGGTGCCGCCGACGTCGACCCCGACTAACATAACGTCCGCTTCCTAGACCGCCAGCGGCACGTAGTCTACGTCGTACCCGAAGGCTTGCGGTCCGGCGACGGCCAAACCCTCCGGACTTGTCCACAATTCGGGGGCGGGAAAACCCAGGATCGTGACCCGCAGGCCGTACCGCATCAACTCGGTGGTGACCGGTTCGCCCAGGTCGGTGGCCACCGCGCAGATCAAATCCGGCACGACGCAGGTCACGACGCCATCCCGGCGGGCCACGAGGTTTTCGTTCTGGAATTCGATGACCATGCGCTCGCCGGCGTACCCGTCCAGCCCGTCGATGGCCAGCGCTCCCCGGGCAAATCCCGCAGTGGTGCGGCGTTCCAGGTCCACCACCTTCCCGCTGAACAGCACCCGGCCCGGGCAGACGCTGAGGATGGCTTCCAGAGGGTTGTCGCCATTGGCTCGGGCCGTTTTGACCGCGTCTCCCAGGTCGCGTGCCAACGAAAGGGTCAGCGGCACTGCCGTGCGCCGCACCTGCTCGGATGACATGGGAGCCACAGCATAGCAGGCAACGCAGCCCATTTGTATGGTGACCGACCGGGCCAGTCGCTCCGCCCAGCGGGGATCTATCGTCTCCCGAATCACCACGCTGTTGCCCTTCTCGTCCGCCACCGCCATGGGACAGCAGGGCACCCCGTACACGAAGAAGGTCTTCATCTGGAATTCGGGGAATGCCCGGCCCATGCCGTCGGCGTCCACCACCGGCAGGCCGGCCATGGCCGCCGCAATCAGCGGTTCGACCGAGTTGCTGCCGCCGATCTCGTTGGAGATGAGAGCCGTGGCCTTCTCGCCGGTGAAGTCCTCGATGGCCCGCAAAGCGTGGTAGGACTGCAGGTCCCGCATCTTTTCGATCCCGACCGTCGGCGCACCGATGCCGCCCACGCAAACCACCTGGGCCTCCTCCGGCAGCTCGTCGGGCGCCAGGACGTCTACCGGTCCCCACTGCCGGATCGCCTGCCGCGCCCGGAGTTGGCCGATATACGGGTTGCCTCCCCCGCCGGTACCCAGGATCCCGGCGCCGATGGCGATGGATTCCAATACGTGCTCGGTGGCCTGCCACATGTCGGTATTCTTTGCCTTGTTTGGCGCCCGGGAGTCTCGTCGTTCCTTGGCCTCGATCACCTGGCGCCCGCCGAGCGCCCTCCGTCCACCATGTAAACGCCGCCGGTGCAGAAACTGCTGTCGTCGCTGGACAGGAACAGCATCATCCGGGCCACTTCCTCGGGGTTTCCATAACGACCCAACGGGATGCGCGCCGACGTCGCCCGGTAAGTCTGCTCGACTGTGATGTCGGCGTCGTCCAGCGCGGCCACGCGCATCTCCTCAATGGAACGCATCATCCGCGTCTCGATGGGGGCCGGATTGACGGTGTTGACGCGGATGCCTGAAGCTGCGCCTTCCATGGCAGCGGTGCGCATGAGCCCGATTACCGCGTGCTTGCTCGTCGTGTACGCCGACATGTCGGGTCCCCCGCCGATGCCGGCTGTGGACGACGTGATGACAATGCTGCCCCCACCGCGCTCCCGCATCACCGGCACGACGTACTTGATGCCAAGCCACACGCCGCGCACGTTGACCGCCATGACGCGGTCGAAAACCTCCAGGGGATAGTTGGGGATGGGCGAAATCTCTCCCTCGATGCCGGCGTTAGCCAGCAGGATGTCCACGCCGCCCCAGCGGTCCACCGCCGCCTGCACGTAGGCCTGGGTTTGGTCGGGTGAGGTAACGTCCGCGACGGCGTAGCTGGCCCGATCCTCGCCGATGGATTGCACAACTTCCCGGAGCGCCGACTCGTCCAGATCGACCAGCGCGAGCCGTGCCCCCTCGTCCGCGAATATCCGGGCGGCGGCACGGCCGATTCCGCCGGTGGCTCCCGTGATCAGCGCTACTTTTCCATCCAGACGTGCCATCTTCAATCTCCTCGTTTCACAATCCGGCGCGCCCCGGGGATCTAACCCGGCGGCGGGCCGCCCAACTGCAACTGGCATTCCATGGCGGCTTCGAAAAGGGCGGCGGGAAATTCCGCCGCGGGTGTCAGGAGCGCGGTCATCGCATCCTGGCCGCCCACCCGTTCCAGGACGCACTGGAACCCTTCGTACTCTCCCGGCGCGATGCCCATGGCGGGCGCCGCCACCTGGAATTCCTCTTCGCTCAAGCAGGACAGCGACACCATAAAGGTAACCATGCCGGCCACCTGGGCGGTTTCCCCCGGGGTGCCGGGATCACTCGGCGACATCACGTTTGACATCAGCGCCTGCAGGTCGGTGTCCGCGTAGCTGTCACGCAGGCATGCCGATGACTCGGGACTCAGCGGTCCGGTCGCGCTGAGAACGGGAGTCAGCAACAGCCTCAACCGGGTGTCGTGCTCCAGGCAACCCAACAGCGCCGAACGTTCTGCCTCGTCAGCCAGTTCGGGATTCTGGAGCAGCGCCGCCAGTCGATCCGGGCTGATCGCTCCGGACAGACAGGCCAACTCCGCTTCGGACATGTCCGCCAGAAAGGCGTTCGGGTCGTCGATGGGCAACGGAGCCAGAGGTTCCGCGTCACCGGCAATCGGTGGCGGCGGGACGACGGACGACACGGTGGGGGTGGGGCTCGGCGGAACCTCCGTGGGCGTCGGCGCCGGTGTCGGCTCCGGGGTGGCCGTCGGCTCGGTTGTGGGTTCGGAGACGTTCGCCTTTTCAAGGGCCGCCGCGACCGTGGCTTCATAGTTCGGCGCGTCCGAAACTTCCGGCTTGTCTCCGGCACACGCCAGGGCGAACCAGCACAAACAGGCGAGCCCGCACAGCGCTGTGGCCCGGTAAAGGAGCATGTGGGTGGATTTGGTCATATGCGACCCCTGAAATGTATTTGGTTCGGTGAGTTTATACCATCGCAGCCGGTTCCACGCCATTTATCGCATTTTAATCATGGCGCTGGAACTGCTCTGGATTACTGCAAATACCGGCGTTCTCGCAGGACAACCGCGCCGCCGCGAACTTTGTTTGTCACACGTGCAGATGGGGTCGACAAGAATGTTATGAGCCCGTCATCTTGAAGCGGAAGGGCAATTGTGAAGGCGCTGCTGCTAACTCTGATCGTCGGCCTGTGGCTGATGCCCCTTCTGGGTTGTGGCGGCGAGCCCTCGAGGTTCGAGATTGCGCGCAAAGCCGACGAAGTCGTGCCGCGGGCTCAAGCGTTGGTGCTGGAAGCGAGTTTCTCTTCGGAGGCGCAGTGCCGTGAGATGGCTGCCCAATTCGCCGAGGAGTATGAGGTCAGCGCGATGCCCTTTGAGGACGAGGACCCCAAGGGGCAGATGTCCAAGTTGGAAAGGTTGGGCAAAGGCCTCGACGATTTTGAAAAAGACCTCGAAAAGGCCGACTGCCCCATCTGAGGTCGCATACGCACGAGGGCATGCCCCACTCATGACCTGTTACTGCTGAGCCTGACTGCGGTCTACCGGCACCATGCAGATCGGGCTTGAAAGATAAGCGTCTCCTAAGGTTTTCGGCCCCCTTGGGATGCGGCCGAGGTGCCGGTCGCCAGCCTTTTGTCGTTTCGGATTCGAGCGGCAGGGAGAGGTTGTTGGATCGGCCTGTGAGATCATCAAGTTGTTAGGATGTCTTGGCGTGTCCACGAGCGCGAACGAATTTGAAACCAAGCGCGCCCGTGTGCCCGATGTGTGATCGGTAAAGTGCCATATTGCTTCCTGTTCCGGCCACTCTTGGGAGAGTCTATGTCAATTGGAACACGACAGCGGTGTGTGGCCAGCGTGGGCCTGAGAATGTAGCGAGTGACAGCTACTGTCATTGTGATCCGCGTCTGTAAAACCGGGATGTTTATGGTCCTCCATCATCGATTTAGTCCACATTCGCTCCCGGCCGTTAGCGTCTGCAGGGTCTATGGAGTTGATGAGGCTTTCCGCTAGGCAACCGACGGTGCCGCCCCAGTAGCCGCCTCCTCGGTCATGTGTATGCCCTTCCCACTCCCCGGTTCCGCACGTCCCGTATACGACGATTTCGTAGCAGTCTCGTTCACTCGCGTCATCAGTGCAATCCACAGTATCGTCGCTGTCGCCGTCGTTGCCATCACCATCGCCCGGTGTTTGGTCAGACTGGGGCACTATGTTGGACTGCGACGAATCAGGCTCGGTCGTGATGACGAGCCCGGCGGACCAGCTGCTCATTCCGACCGCATTGTACGCAGCCACATTCACGGTATGAGAGGTGTTCGCGTCCAGACCCGTGATGGTGTAGCTCATCCCGGTCATCACCTTTTCCATTTGGCTCGTGCCGCCGGATGGCGTCCACTGGACTGCGTACATCTTGATCTCTGACCCTCCGTCGCTCGACGGGGCGGTCCATGACACGGATATCGAATTTGCGGTTTTACTGGTTTCGGTCGGAGGGTTGGCTGTGCCGGGCGTTCCGTTGCTTCCTGCCAGAGCTACGCCGCACCAGTTATTGTTGGTGTCGCCCAGGGTGTTACTGCCCGACGCGTCTGACGTGCTGGCGGTTTCTATGGTCGCTCCTGCCGACCAATTGCTGAACCCCACCGAGTTGCAGGCTGACACCCGTATCTCATATTTCTTGTCGGCAGCCAGTCCGCTGACGATCTCGCTCGAACCTCCAGCTTCGATTACGGTTCGGACTCCGGCTTCCGGCACATACATGAGGGTGTAGCCCAGGATGGGCGAACCGTTATCGTGGGGCGCACTCCATTCGACGCCGACGCGGGTGTTGTCTTGTGTAACGATCAGCGTGGGCGCTGTAGGTCGGTCTGGCGTACCGTCGCTGCCCCGGTCGGCACTGCCGCAGTCCGTGATGCTGTAACCTACGTTGTTGCCGTTACCGTTGTTGCCGCCGTTGTTGCCATTACCGTTGGTGGTCGACGGGGTCGATGCGGCAGGTGACCAGTCGCTGTACCCGGTCGCGTTACAGGCGGCAACGCGCACGTGGTATTGAGTATTTGCGGTCAGGCCCGTTAGAGTTGCGCTGGTCGTGTCGGAAGTGGTCCAGGTGCTGGAGCCGCCATCCGGCAAGTAGTGTACGGCGTAGCGGAGGATTGCTGAGTCTCCCTGGTTGGGCGCGGTCCAAGTCACTCCCAGCGAAGTTGTCAGTGCGCCGAGCGTTGGCTCATCAGGAGCCCTCGGGGTGCCGGTGCTGCCCGGCGCCGCGTCGCCGCAAGTGGTGGTGCCCCCGTTATTCCCATTGTTCCCGTTGTTGGATGAGCTGACCGTGCCGGACAGGATGGTCCCCGGGGACCAGTCGCCCCAACCTGCGGCGTTGCATGCGGACACTTGGACCAGATACTCCGTGCCCGCCGTTAACCCGGTCACAATCTCACTTAAGCCGTTCCCGGAAACCTCTGTACCGGATCCTCCCGACGGGGTGTACATGATGGAATAGTCGAGAATAGGCGAACCCCCGTTGTCAGGAGCGACCCATCCGACGAAGGCTTGGGCGTCCGTTCGCCTCTCCACAGTGGGCTGATCGGGAGCATCCGGAGTCCCCTCGGTGCCCCGTCCGGCAATGCCGCATCCCTCGTTGGTGGTAGTGCCGACGGTTGCGCCGCTGCCCCCGCTGCCGGAAGTGTTCGAGGTCGTGATCGTACTGCCCGGAGACCATTGCCCGAATCCCACCGAGTTGCACGCCGCCACACGGACCTCGTATGTGGTTCCGAGGCTCAGACCGGTCACGACCTCGCTGTCTCCGCCGGCGGACACTTTTGCGCTCTCGCCGCCTTGCACGGTGTACATGATGGCGTAGTGCAGGATCGGGTTGCCATTGTTCGCGGGAGCGGTCCACGCGACGGCGATTGATGTCGAGACCGAGGTCCCGGTGAGAGTGGGAGCAGTGGGGGCGGCCGGCGTTCCGGAGCTGCCCATGTCTGCGTTTCCGCACCCCGGGTAATCCCCTGAGCCGTGCCAGTTGTCGCCGCCGCTTCCCCCATTCCCACCGCCGGATCCCTTGCCGCCCGTTCCTCCATCGGAACCGCCCGTTCCACCTGTGCCGCGGGTGCCGGTTTGAGATGAACTCGAGCTGCCTGTGTTGGACGTGTCCGGCTCGTTCTCGTTGGGGAAGTCAATCTGGGTGGGAGGGTCCCTGTCCTCGGTTTCGTCGGGCCCTCGCACGATCAGGTAGCAGACCTTGCTGGGTTGGTCGGTCACGTAGCCAGCATCGTGCTGATCGGATGCCGGATAGGCGCGGACCAGGGAGTAGCCGTTGTCGTCCACGCTGCGGAAGATGTACCACTCGGTGCCGTTGGAATCGGTATGGAACCCCTCGAACGAGCCTCCGCCGTAGTCGGTTTCCAGGAAGGTGTCGTCGGTCTCGACCACCGGCCAATCGGAGGGGCACGCCGGAAGGTTGGCGCCGTGGCCGGAATCGGCAGGAGCGAGCAGGACCAGCGCGCAGGCCAAGGCCACCGCGATGATCAGCGGAAGCTTGTACCCGATACGTTTGATGAGAGCCACTTCAGCATCCCCACGGGTCTGCTTTCGTGTCACGAACGAAGTCATTGACTCTGCATTTCATAAGCGCAGTGCCATCATCCGTCACACACATCGCGTAACGGCAGGTGCCGGCACTGTCACTTCAATTGTACTTTTCTTGATTTATGGCCACATATGAAAGTTGGGACGGCATTTAGTGAATATTCGAACGTTGTTGGTGCCAACCCGTCAATGTGTCGGAACCCGCCGCAGACGCGGATTCGGACACCGGCGAACCCTGTCGTTGCCATCGAAACGGTTATCCTGGGGTTGGTCTGCTCAGGCGCTACATTTGCCAAGAGCAGTGTTGGGTGAACGAGAACGCGCCAACCTCGTTGATCCGTGTCGTCGCGGTCCCCGTCGAGAGCACGGACGTTGGCCCGCCATGCGCATCTGCCATCACTAACCACTGGCCACCGCCAGGGCGCTGGGAGTATGGCCCAGCATCGCGCAACCGGAACGGTAGGTGGTGTCCAGGCAGCCTAGCCGCTTCCGCCACGCGGTGAGACCAGTGCCAGTTAGGGTCAACACGGCAGGCAGCCGCTGAAGCAATTGGGTTTGACCGTACGGGAACCAGCTGCGATGCGATGGAAATGCGCCACTGCGCCGCGCGGTGAACCGCCCGTCACCAAGGGGTCAAGGAACTATCCAGAGCGAAATCGTCGTACTCGGAGAAACCGCATACGGGTGGTATGAAGAAGGCTACAGCGTCATCCCTGTCGGAATTGCTACATACCCGATGAGGCAGGGTCGCACTGGGATTGAACCGGATTCGGAGCGGCAGACGAGGCGGCTCACCTCTTGCGCGGTCCCGGGAATCGCAGAACCCCGACGCACTGTTATGATGGCGCGCCTTCAACCCGTCTCCGTAAGACGTCGGCGGGCCGCGTGCAGGACCGGTCGCGGAACCCCCACGCTTTGCGGGCAAGGAACCTCTGATTCTTCAGGCGACACCCGATAGTGGACGCAATCCGCCGCGGGGCGTCGCGCCTCAGGCTTTCCCTTCTCCCTGGGGAGTTGGCAAGTGGTCCCCGAGGTCGTTTTCCGTCCGGAACGGGCCCCAATCGCGGGGGATGTTGAGCAACCGATCCTCCAGGTTATCCACGCTGCTCTGGCCGCAGTAGGCCATGGCGCGGTCGAACTCCTCGCGCAGGATTTCAAGCATGTGATGGACGCCATCGGCGCCGTTCACCGCGAGACCCCAGTAAAGCGGTCGCCCAACGGCGACGGCGGTGGCGCCCAGGGCCAGAGCCTTGAGCACGTCGCTGCCGCGTCTCACGCCCGAATCGACGTATATCTCCACCTTTCCCTGCGTGGCAGCGACGATCTCCGGCACCATTTCGATACTGGACATGGTGTCGTCAAACCGGCGTCCGCCGTGGGTTGACACCTGGATCGCCTCCACGCCGTGTTCCACGGCCAACCGCGCGTCTTCAGCGACGCGGAGACCCTTCAAAACCAGCGGCAGGTCCGTCAGGCTGCGCAGCCATTCCACGTCGCGCCAGGTGATTGGCGGAGATTGTGGCATCTCCCAGTCTCGCGATCCGCCCGCCGCGACGACTCGGGCCTGCTGTTCTCGGAAGTTGCCGTGTTCGCCGGGCCGCTCGTAGCGGTTGCGTGTATCACGCTCTTTGGGGGTGGGAAAGGGCGCGTCGATCGTGAGTACAATGGCCCTGAAACCGGCGGCCTCGGCCCGCTTCACCAGGTTCTCCGTCAGGTCGTAGCCGCGATGGGAAAGCTGGAACCAGAGCGGTCCGGTCGCGGCCTCGGCGATTTCTTCCATGCTGCAGTTGGAAGACGTGCTGCACATCATCAGCGTTCCGGACATGCCCGCACCGCGTGCGGTGGCCCGCTCCGCCTCCGGGTGCGCGTTCAGGTGCGCGTCGGTGGGCGCGATCATCACCGGGAAGCTGATGTCGGTTCCCAGCACGGTGGTCGCGGTCTTGCGCTCGGTGGTATCGCGCAGGAATCGCGGCCGCAGCGTCAGCGCTTCGAACGCGGAACGGTTGCGGGCCGTGGTCCTCTCGTCCATCGCGCCGGCTTCTACGAACACCCAATTGTTATGGGGCAGAATGTGCCGGGCTCGTGCCTCATAATCGTAGAGGCTGATTGGTTCCATTCGCATCGCAGGGCTCCCAGAAACTTCGATGGAACAGGCGGCTCGTCGTGACGGCAAGACGCGCCTTGCCAACGACAGATCCGCATAGTCCAGTGGATGTCGAACGGTAGCACGGCGGCCAGGCGGTTTCAATTCATGCGGGGCCATCCGGGTCGCGACCCTGTGTCGCCGCTCCGACGCGTGCGACCCGGCCGAGGCCTCCGCTCCGGGTTGATGTTTCGGCTAGTGTCAGGCTCAGGGTCCACCCTTCCGCCCCTACACCGGCCGGTCTGCAGGTCGTTGGGCGGGCCGGGGCGGTTGCCGGCGCCGACCCTGAAACGGGATTTGCAGGAAGCTCAGTTGAGGTTGAAAAGGGAGGCGGGTACGGGATTCAACTCCGCGTGGTCGGGCAGCGGCCCAGAGTTCTGGGACGAGCCCTGGACAGCGTCGTAGCGTGCGTGCGATTTAGGGCGGGGAGTCCGGATAGGCCCGTAGAGAAGATCCGTAGCGGCGGCTACTGTGTCCGCGTCGGCGCCGGATCGAGTGACGACGGCGCCTTTTTCCAGCGACACCATGGGGACGCCGTCACGGAATACAATCCGGTTCCCCGGTTGAGATTGCACCCGCTCACCGGGTGTGACGATGCCGACCAGGTTAAGTGGATCGCAGGCGGAAACGACTTCCAATCCTCCGGTGGCCGGGGCGCGGTGCGCCTCCCGAAGGGCTGAGACGGCATCGGGCAGCGCGAACTGTTCGCCAACAAACCCGGACACGAACCGCCCGCCCCTGATCTCTCCCTTGAGTTCCAGCGTGCGGTAGATCCGCGTCAAGTCCCGCCAGCGGGGAGCCATTCGTTCCCGGGCCATCAATTCGGGAAACACCACGCCGTACCGGCGGAGAAGTTGCATGGCTTTGGCCGTCAAGGGGTCTTCGACCGGGTCAAGCGACTCCAACAGAGACCACCGGCCGGCGCTGACTCGCCGTTGCGATGCAGGACGGAGAGACGCCTGCGGCTGGCTGTTGCCGAGGCGCGAACTCGCGGAACCCGAAGCAGCGTTGCCGCCGCGCCGGGTACGATTGCGGTCCGCCCGACCCCGGTGTTTGTTGCCCATGATGCGAGCGCGCAGGGGAACGACGCTGTCGCAAGTCACCAACCCGTTGGTTGCCAACATCCACAGTGCTTCCTCCACATCCGACGGCAGGCGCCGGGTGCGGGCGATCAGGTCAGCCTGGAAGCATGCGCCCCGGGTGCGCAGGACTTCGAGTATTTCCGCCCCCGCTCCTTGCAGTTTGGTGACGCTCTCGGGGGCGGGGTCCAACAGCCAGTCCAGGGACTCGCGCAGGCAAACTGTGATACCGGAAGCGCGCGTCAGGGGAGCGGCTCTTGGAACGGCGCTGATGGCTGATGCGGTGTTGCTGCTGCGGGAAAAACGGCCCCATGCGACTTCTCCGCCGGTGCACAGGCGATCCAGCAGCTCCGGACCGTAGTCAGACACCCGGCGCACCAGCAACTCCGACTCCCATGCGGCAGCCGGCGTCTCGAACCCCTGAAGCATGTCGATCACGTCCAGCAGCCCGCCTTCGCCGGTGGCCTCCCAACCGGCGGCCGCGTGCTGCCACCGGAACAGGAAGCGCATGAACGACGCCTGCGAAACCGGTTCGATCTCCCGTCGCAATCGGCCCACCGTGGCGCGGTGGATGCGGGCGAGAATACGCCGGTCGCAGAATTCTTCCGCGTCAACTCCGGGTCGGAAACTGCCGCGCAGCACCAAGCCCTCGTTTTCCAGTCCGGCCACAGCGGTTTCGACGCAGGAACGAGATAGGCCAAGCAGTCCGGTCATTTCGCGAATCGTGAATGGACCGGAGCACTCGGCCCAACCCCGCATCACATGCAGCACGGCTTTTTCGCGGTCGATTTCATCGCTGCCGCGTATTGCGGTCGGGGGCTTCAGGGCGACCTTCCCTTCCAATGTGCTATCCGGATAGGCGGACACTGCGAGACCAGGGTGTTCGGCGGCCAACCAGAGGGTCATGCCTTCCGGTTGGACGATACGCAGCGCCCGTCCCGCCTGAGCCAGTTCCTCCAGCCATGCGCGCAACATCTCACGGGTAGCCGTCTCGGTGCGCGACGCCAGCTCGTCCAGCGGAGCGACGCGAAGCGTCAGCAGGGCGTCGTGAAGTTCGTCGGCGTCGCGGATGGCCGGCCAGGCGTGAGCCGTCTCGTTCTTGATGGCGTCCGGGTCGAGTGCCGACAGGTCGCGTGCGTCCTCGGGCAGGGCGCGGCGCAGGGAGACGGCGCGAGCTCGCCTTTCCTCCAGCGGCGCGTCGTCCAGGAACGCATAGGGCATGGCGTTGAGGATCTGGTGGGCGAATACCGACGGCTGAACCGTGTCCTTGGCGAACACCTCGATTGCGCCGGACCGCATGGACTCCAGCACACTCTTCAGTCCCGCCAGGTCCATGGCCTCGGTGAGACAGTCGCGGGTGGTTTCGAACACCAGGGGATGGTCCGGCGGCTCGATGTCGCCGGGGCCGGCGTTGTCCTGGCACTGCACCTGGGCGGGGAACACGGCGGCGAGCAGGTCGTCGGAGCGCATCCTCTGCAGTGGAGCCGGCACCTTCTTGCCGCCAGAGTGTCGAAGCAGGGCCAGGAACCGGGAAGCGTTCCAGCGCCAACGGGTCCCGAACAACGGCGCCTGGAACACTGCCTGGGTCAGCACCTCCTCCACCGTGTTGGGCGAGAGGTAGTTGAACACATCGCCCAGGGGGAAGGCCATGCTGGGTCCCAGGGAAAAGTTCAACCCGTCGTCGGTGGCCGTGGCCTGTAACTCGAAATCGAAGGTACGGCAGATGCGCTTGCGCAGCGCCATGCCCCACGCCCGGTTGATGGCCGCGCCGAAGGGAGCGTGGATCACCAACTGCATGCCGCCACTCTCGTCAAAGAACCTCTCCGCCACCACCCGGTTGGCGGTGGGGACCACGCCCAGCACCCTCTTGCCTTCTATCAGGTAGGCCACCAACTGCCGTGCGACCTCCGCAGTCACGTCAGCCTCTGCCATGAGCCACGCTTCGGCGTCTTGAGGATTGTCCAGGAGCCGGTCGATGCCGGCCCGAAGCGCGGTGATCTCATCGGAAAGTTCCCAGGTGCGTCCCGGAGCTTCGCCAAGCCAGAATGGGATGGTCGGTAGATTGCCCTGGGCGTCTTCGACCCGCACCCGTCCACTTTCCACCCGGCGAACTTTCCAGGGTGTGTTGCCCAGCAGGAAAATGTCGCCGGCCATGCTCTCGATGGCGAAATCCTCGTTGACGGTTCCCACGAAAGTGCCGTCCGGATCGGCCACCACGTCGTAGTCGGCGTTGTCGGGAATGGCTCCGCCGCTGGTCAGGGCGGCGAGGCGCGCTCCGCGGCGTCCCTTCAACTGGTGATTGATACCATCCCGGTGTAGATGCGCCCCATTCCGCCCCAAGCGCGGGGCGAACCCCTGGGAAAGGGACTCCACCACTTGGTCGAATTTGTCGCGGGGCAGTTCCCGGTAAGGGTAGGCCCGCCGGCACAGCTCGAACAGATCATCCTCATCCCAGTCCTCAGAGGCGCACGCAGCCACCGTCTGCTGGGCCATCACGTCCAGCGGCCACGACGGAATGGCGAAGGTGTCCAGGTTGCCCTGGAGCACGGCACGCGAAAGCGCCGCGCACTCAAGCATTTCATCACGGGTCAGGGGGAACAGCTTGCCTTTCGGCACGCCGCCGACCGTGTGTCCCGACCGGCCGACCCGCTGCACCAACAACCCGATGGAGCGGGGAGAGCCAATCTGACAGACGAGGTCAATCTCGCCGATGTCGATGCCCAGTTCCAGCGAGGCCGTAGCGACGCAAACTTTCACCTGTCCGTTTTTCAGCTTCTGTTCGGCGTCCCATCGGGTCGCCCGGGACAGGCTGCCGTGGTGGGCGACGACTGCTTCCTCGCCGAGGCGGGAGGTAAGCTGGTGGGCCACCCGTTCCACCAGCCGACGGGTGTTGACGAAGACCAGAGTTATGGCGTGGGTCTCGGTGACGCCGGCGATGGAGTCCAGGGTCTCGCCCCAGATTTCGTGCGTCGCGATGGGACCTAGTTCCTGCTTCGGCAGCTCAACGGACAGGTCGATTTTCCGCTGGCTGCCCGTATCGACCACCACGCAGTCCGGATTGTCCGCGGCGTCGATGTGGCGGTTGCCGACGAGGAACCGCGCCATTTCCGACAAGGGCCGCTGGGTTGCGGACAAACCGATGCGGGTGATGGGCTCGTCGGAAAGCTGGCAAAGCCGCTCCACCGAGAGGGCCAGATGCGCGCCGCGCTTGTCGTCGGCGACGGCGTGGATCTCGTCCAGGATCAGCGTCCTGACGTGCTTCAGTCCCCGCCGGCCGCTCTCCGAGGTCAACAGGATGTACAGCGATTCGGGGGTGGTGATGAGGATATGCGGCGGCCGCTTGGCCAGCTTCTGCCGTTCCGATGACGGCGTGTCGCCGGTGCGGACCGCCGTAGTTATCTGCGGGATGGGCGTCCCCGTTTCCTCAGCCAACGCTGCTATCTCTTCCAGAGGCGTCGCGAGGTTTTTCTGGATGTCGTTGGACAGGGCTTTCAGGGGCGAGACGTAAACCACCTGCGTCGTGTCGGGTAACCCGGCGTCCATTCCCTGGCGTACCAGTTGATCGATGCAGGTCAGGAAGGCCGTGAGGGTTTTGCCCGACCCGGTGGGAGCGGCGATCAGCGTATGCCGTCCCTGCGCGATTGCCGGCCAACCCGCGGTTTGGGCCTCCGTCGGAGCGGCGAACCGGCTGGCGAACCAGCGTTGGATCACTGGATGGAACGAGGTTAATGGCATGGCCCGAATTTTAACACAGCAGGGCGGGCGAGCACCCAGGCTTGGCGTCTCGCGGCAAATCCCTGAGGTCTGGGCTCTTGCATGGACGGTCAGCCGAACGACCGTGGGAAGCCTTCACGATGAGGCACGCAAACCCGGGATTATCGTGTCGCGGAAAGCGTCCACCTCGGCGCGCGGCATGTCGTAACCTCCTTCCTGGGTGTGCGTGGGAAAGATGAAGACATGGTCGATGCCCGATTCCTGCTGGGCTCGGTTCAGCCTCGCCAGGCATCCCTCGGGGGTGCCGAACAGGCCGAAGGCGTCGCAGATTTCGGCAGCGTCACGGTCGCCGATGCGTTCCGGGACGAAATCGTCAGGCAGGTCGATGCCGGCTTCTCGCAGCCAGACCAGGTTGGAAGCGCTGGGGTATTTCAGGTACGGCTGGTCCGGCCGAAACCACTGTTGCGGGAAGCGTCGGGCGGCCTGTCCATCATCGGACACCGTCGTCGGCGTGATGAAGATAGTTTGGAACCCGTCAAGCGTGCGTCCTGCCCGCGCCGCTCCGATTTCCAATCGGCGGCGGGCCGCGTCGACTGCTTTGGGATGGAGTCCGACCAGTAACAGCGCGCCGTCGGCGACCTCCCCGGCCAGCTCCACCATCCGGGGGCCGGCGGCGGTCATGAACACCGGCGTTGACGGCTCGCTGACGTTGCGCAGCCGGGTTTCGACACCGTTGAATTCCACCTGCTCCCCGCGCAGCAGGCGGCGTATGGTCAGCACGGCCCGACGCATGGCCGCTACCGTGGCCCGAGGCCGGCCAATGTTGCCTACCGCCAAGTAGCCGGGCGCCACGGTCAGGCGCACCCGCTCGGGAGCAATCTCCTCCAGGGAGTGTGCCAATGAGGCCAGCACCATCGAATGCCGGGTGACCGGGTTGGAGGTCGCGGGATACAGGGTTAGCCGGGAAGTCCGTTCGGCGGCCAGGGCCAAGGTAAGAAACACGTCCCTCCCACTGTGCTGATGGTCGTGGACCCCGACTCCGGAAAACCCGGCATCCTCGCATCCCGCGATGAAATCGGCGGTCTCGTGGATCGGCAGGCCGACCGGGACCCTGATATCCACTTTCATGGAGCCCACCTAACGTTCGGTCCAAAGATGGGTGAATTCGCTCGCCACCACCTGCTCGTATGGGACATCGTCGGGCAGCGAGCCAATATTCCGGCAGAACTCATTGAGTCTGGCTACAGAGTCCGGAGCAATGCCGGCCGTGTAATAGGGAGCGTCCCGCCGCACGAGGTCCTCGATCAACCGGGCCTCATCGGGCGGGAACAGCCTCTGACCAACATCGGCGGCCAGCGACGGGTCGGCCCGCAGTGCCTTTTGAGTCGCCACGACCGCAAGCACCGCGCCCTGACCCGCGGCGGGAGATTGTTCAATCAACCTGTCCGTGGCAACCAGTGCTGCAAAAGTGTAGTCACGGGCGGCCGGAGGACCGAGACGCTGTCTTGGATCCAGCACCACGGCGCCCACGCCACTGCGTATAGCTACTTCGGCGCCCATTGCGTTGGCCCAAAACCCGTCTATCGTCCCCTCTTCCAGGGCTCGGGCCGCGTGGACGCCGAAGGACACGCCGGCCTCTCCGCTGCCTGGAACCGGGGCAATGTCCACGCCGTCCCGCTCAGGATCCACGTCCGCCTCCGCCAGCAGCCGGCGCAGGGCCACGTCGGGTCCGGGAGCCGCGCCGATGCGCCGGCCTTTGATCGCTTCCACGTCGCCGGGTTGAACTCCCAGGTCAGCACGCAACACCAGCAACCAGAAGGTGTGCTGGGAGAGGGCGGCCAGCAATTTGGCCCCTCGCCAGCCAGGGAAAGCCGATGGGGTCGCGTGGGCAGGACCGGCCACGAAGTCAATGTCGCCGTTCCGCAACGCCTGCATGGCCCTGCCTACCGGGAACACCATCTCCAGATCCACGTCCATTCCCTGCTCTTTGAAAAACCCGAGTTCCACCGCGGCGACCGCCGGGAAGTAGGAGTTGGACACGAGGTCGGGTACCGCGATGCGCATTTGAGTTGTCTCCTGCCGCCGTAAAGCGATTTGAGGCGCGGGGCCGTGCCGAGTTTACCATCGGTCTGTCACCCGGTATGCTCTGGAAGGGAGCCTTGGATTGAACCAGGATGGGGAGCAGTCTTCGGTTTCAGCCCGGGCACCCAAGCAGGAGCGCCCCATGAACATGCCCTACCCCGCCACCGGATTGACCCGCTACTACTCGTACGGCGCATACCGGGGGTACACCCTTTTCTCGCCCAACGGCGGCGACGACGCCTACCTGATCGACATGGAAGGCAACTTCGTTCACCGTTGGCATCATCCCGGGGGCATTGCGTACGGCTTCCTGCTGGACAATGGCAACCTGCTCTTCCGGGATCTGGGGTCGAACCCGCCGGGCGCCGACCACATTCGGGAACTGGATTGGGATGGCCGGCTGGTCTGGGAGCATAACGACCCCAGCCTGCGGCGCCACAACCGCCTGCCCAATGGCAACAACCTGCTGCTTTTGCAGCGGGACCGGATCTCCGCCGATCTGACCCGCAGGGTCAACGGCGGCTATTCCACCGACAACGATCCGGATCGGATTCTCGGCGACCAGGTGGTCGAAGTCACTCCCGACGGGACGGAGGTCAACGTATGGCGGTCCGACGACCATTTGGATCCCGCCACGGATATGATTTGTCCATTGGAACGGCGCGATGCCTGGGGGAGCGCAAATGACCTGACGGCTTCGCCCGATGGCCGCACCTTCCTCATCAGCTTTCGCATCCTCGATACCGTGGCGATGGTGGACCGGTCAACGGGCGAGATCACCTGGAAGTGGGGATCCGGCGTCATTTCCCACCAGCATCATCCCACCTACCTGGACAACGGCAACGTGCTGCTGCTGGACAACGGTTCCCATCGTCGCGGACTCAGCTATTCCAGGGTCGTCGAGGTGGACCCCTCCACCAGCGAGATCGTATGGCAGTACCAGGGACTTCCGCTGGTTTCCTTCTTCACCCACTTCACCGGCGGAGCCCAACGCCTGCCCAACGGCAACACGCTCATCACCGAAGGTCAGCGGGGGCGGCTGTTCGAGGTGATGCCCGGTGGTGAGACAGTGTGGGAATACGTCAGCCCGTTTGTCGTTCCGTCTCAGTTCGGCATGGCCAACGCCGTGTTCCGCGCCCATCGCTACGGCCCTGATCATCCCGCGTTGCAGGGCAGGGACCTGGATCCGGACCGGTACGGCAATCTCAACCGGCTGTACGGGAAAGGGTAAATCCAACCCGCTGCCGGCGACGCCGGGAACACGACTGGAGTGACTTGACCGTTTCCCGGTTGCCATGTTGAACCGCGCATTTTTTGAACACCCATTTCACGGAGGACTTACCATGTACAACAAGCCCATGATCAGCCTGGAACAGGCCCAGAATGCCATCACAGCCATGATCGCGGATTTCAACCGCGATCCTGATCGCCGCAAGGTCGACATGGCCGTGGTGGACGATGCCGGCAACCTGCTGGCCTACGGTCGCATGGATCGCTGCTTGCGTCCGACCTTCGCCATCCGCAAGGCCTACACGTCGGCGGTGCGCTCCATGGACACCGCGGCTTTCGCCGAGCAACTCAGCAGCACCGGCAGGACGCTTGAATCTTTCGGGGATCCCCAGTTGATAGCGATACCGGGCGGTGTCGCCGTGTTCCACGACGGGGCGGTGGTCGGCGCCATCGGCGTGGGCGGTCTGCCCAGCGGGTTGGACGACGAGGCCATCGCCAAAGCCGGGGTGGCCGCGCTGGGAATCTAACGGCGAGCGCCTCCACGCGACCAACCGCGCCCGTTGACGCTCAGAGCATCGGACGACGTGGTTTGACCGGCGACGTCAGGCGCAGGCGGGCAGCAAGTTCTTTCGCGATATTCTGGCGGGGATCGGCTGCGGAGCCGCATTTCGTGCGGTCACTCCCAGCGCCGACAATTTCGATGTAAACGCCGGTGCGGCGCACTTCGGCGAAGTCGTAGCCTTTGTCCAGGCACATCCCCTGGGGATACTCCGCGCCAGATGCTGGCCGCCCCACTGGCAGGCTATCCAACGTGGCCCGTACCAGCTTCATGTGGCTGCGCTTGATGCGCCGCTTACCTCAGTCGGTGGGGTTTGCGCCGGTTTTGCCCCGGCCAGGGGCGATTTGGTCATGGCGCCGTCCATGCTCACCCAACTCCGGTCCAGCCCTTTCAGTTCGTCATGATGCTCGGGTCCCACCCGCCGCGGCTTCAGGAACGCCTCCCAAGAGGACCGGTTCGCGAGGCCGCGGGGATGGAAAGTCACGCGTGAGCGGCACGATTTTTTTCAACAGGACTCGGGCATCAACGACTGGACCCTTCGGTTCCGGACGTGAATGCTGGTCTTCAGCAGCGTGTCAGGGGCTGTGCGGTTAGTCGAGACGGAACCGGGTTCTACCTGCGGCGGTAAAACCAGGGCTACACCGAGCCTCCTTCAGCCAGGGCGGCCAACTCCGCCTTGGACAGTCCCAACTCACCGCACAGTACCTCTTCATTGTGCTCCCCAATGAGAGGCGCACGTCGGGATATGCTCCAGGGTGAGCCGTTGAAGATAGCCCCTGGGCCCGGGTGTCGAAACGTCTCGCCAAGTTCCGGGTATTCCACATCTGTCCAGAAACCCCGGTCCTCCAGGTGAGGGTCCTGCATGACTTCGTCCGGGGAACGGATCGCTCCCGTGTTGGAGCCACGCTTCTGCAGGCCGTGGTAGGCCTCGTCCCGAGGCATGTTGGCGAGGAAGTTTTCGAAAATTCCGCGAATATGTGACTGGCTCTCCGCGATGACCGCTGGGTCCCGGTACTTTTCATCCAGCAGGTCGCCCGCCAGGCCGTGCTCATCCATCCACGGCGCAAGCGTCAGCACCCGTTCCGGGGTAACCTGACCGATATTCACGTATTTTCCATCCTTGCAGAGGACCTGGGCGTTGGGCCCAATGTTGGTGTTGCCACCTCCTGTTCTACGCGGAACCACATCTCCTTTGTAAATATACTGGTTCACATGGCCCTCGGTAGTGAGTGCGCAGGCATCGTGCACCGAGGCATCTATGTACTGCCCCCTGGCCGTCACCGACCGGTTAACCAGCGCCGCGGTTATGGCGATGTAGGCGTAGTGACTTCCGATGTGCCAAGCCTGCCCGCCCCCGGGAGCGATGGGCGGTGCACCTGGCACCACGTCGTCGTAGCCACACCTGGCCATCTGTCCGCCCGCCGCCAGATGCAGCAGGTCGCTGGTCTGGAAGTCCTGCCACGGCCCGGTCTGCCCAAAGGGGGTCAGTGAGCACATGATCAACCCAGGGTTGCGGGTTGCCAGATCTTCGTACCCCAGCCCCAGGGAGGCCAGATAACCGGGCCGGCATGTCTCCAGTATGACGTCCGCGTTCTCCGCCATTAGCCGGAACAGCCGGCGCCCGTCCTCCGTCTCCAGGTTCAGGGTAACCCCTCGCTTGGAGGTGTTGTAATGCCAGAAGTAAAGGCTCCTCTCCCGATTCGGCGTATCCTGGTAGAAGGGACCCACGCTCCGGGCTGCCTCGCCACCGGGCGGCTCGATCTTGATGACGTCTGCTCCCATGTCAGCCATCTGCTTGCCGCACCACTGGCCCATCTCATCGGCGAGCTCCAGCACCCGCAGTCCCCCAAAGGCCCCCGCAGAGTTCGGGTCCGGCGCCCGCGCCGGGGCCGGCGCGGGATTCGCGATCGGCTCATTCCCACTCCACTGCACGGGCGAGGCATCGTCCATCATCTCCTTGAAGTAGGGATAATCTTCCATACTGAGGTCTTTGGGCCAGAAGACGCCTTCGGCGAAGCCGCTCACCAGCTCTTCGTGACTGATGCCCAGCAACCCCTGAAACACCTCTTTGTTGTGCCCGCCGATCAGCGGACCTGACCGGCTGTTGATTACAGGTGTCTCCGACATCCTGAAGGGGGCGTTCTGAAGGGGCCAAGTCCCCAGCGCGGGATGTTTCACATCCCGGTACATCTCTCGATGCCTGAGCTGGGGATCGCTTTCTACCCGGTCCTGGCTGCTTTGAACGGGCATCGCGGGCACTCCCGCCGCCTGGCACCGTTCCATGATTTCGTACTTGCCGAGAGTCCTGGTCCACGCCTCTATCCCCTGGTCCATCTCTTCCTGGTGCTCCAGGCGACCCTCAAGGGTGGCCAACTTCTCGCCGGTGGCCCAACTGGGAGAACCCATTACCTCGACTAACTTCCGCCACTCATCGTCGGAGAAACAGGCCAGCGCACACCAATCATTGTGCTCGGCCGGATTGGTCTTGTAAGCGTTGTGCGGCGCCGCGGTCCGCCCCCGGTAGTTGTCCAGCAGGGGCGTGCCCGGCCAGTAAGCGCGGTTGCCCGGCGGGTAGCCCTCTCGCATGGTGGAACGTCCGTTGGCCTGGATGTCCAGGAAGGCAGAGCCATTGAGGGGGACGCCGAGGATCCACTGGGAACTGTCGACATGCTGCCCCTGACCGGTCATGTTGCGATGGTAAATCGCGCTCAGAGCATACATGGCGCCGTATAAGCCGCCGGTGTCGTCCAGGTAGGACCACCCCCAACCGGCGGGTGGCTGGTCCGGCAGGCCCGACGTGTAGGTCAAACCGGACAGGGCTTGTGCGATGGCTCCCATGGTTTGATAGTCTCTGTCCCGACCAGTGTGACCGAAGCCGGACATGGAGAGGTAAATGATGTCAGGCCGGAGCTTTTTCATATCCTCATAGCCCAGACCCCACCTCTCCAATACACCGTAGGCGAAGTTCTCGATGACGATGTCGGACATGGCCACCAGGCGCCGGGTGAGGTCAATGCCTCGGGCTGTGCGCGTGTTCAGGGTGACGCTCAGCTTGTTGGCGTTGGTGTCGCTGAAATGGCCGTTGGTGTTGAGATTGGCAGGCAGCCCCTCGGGGGTACCCGCTCCGGTCGCGATGTTCGCGCCCCGAGTATTGGGGCTCTGCGGCCATTCAACCTTGATAACCTCGGCTCCCAGCGCCCCCAGCCATCGGGTGCACCAGGGGCCCGCCCGGACCCAGGTGAAGTCCAACACTCGGATTCCTGACAAAGCTCCCGGTGTAGTTGGCGCTTCTGCTCCGCCCTGCACCATTGGATCACCTCCCGGCTATGGCTTTCTTGAGGTTAATTCACGCCATTCTAACCCAATGTGGACGATGGAGATTCCCGAAAAACCGGGAAGGTCAATTGCCGGATCATTCGGAAAAGATCCGCAGGCTAGTTGATTTGCCCGGGGTTAGGCCAACGAGGGGGTCCGGTGCCAGGCCGAACTGACAAAGCGGCACCGGGTTCACCGTGGTCCCGTCGCCCAACTCCGGCGCGCGGCGCAACGTCTTGTGGGTCCGCACCGGCCGGATCGCCGCCGTGGACCGGCGGGGTTGTTGAGATTGACCACCGCGTGGCGCTCTGCAATCTCCACCTCCAGGTACTCATCCAGCAGCCGGCGACATCCGTGCCCGTTACGCTCCGTCCTCCAGTTCAGCATCCATTGGTTCCACAGCATCCCGTACATGTGACATTTTCGCGGGACACCTAACCGGACATTCTCCTTGACCTTCGACACCGCAAGCCGACTATCGAGCCGCCAAAGCGGTCCAATTTACTCCCGCCGTTTATAAGCCACGCAGGAGGTCTCACTGCGGCAAGGTAGTTAGCCGACTACTCTTGAAAGTCTGGACCACTATTACCAATGCTGAGCCACCTAAATTGTTTGACGCCAAGTGGATCGCGACGCTTCCGGATGTTTGCCGCGTGTGCCGCGCAGGCCAAGAGCGGCGCAGTGGTAGGTCTCCAAGCGAAATACCGTCGACCGCGTTGATTTTCCACGCCGGGATTGCGGCTGATTTCAGGACCTTTCCGATGAACCGAAATCGTCCGAATCAGAGGGAACGAATGATGAGACTCGTGGGCGTGTGATCAGGGCAGGTACCCGACACGCCGTTGACCGCCGTTACGAGACGTTTACGCCGGCGCAACCTCACGGTCACAAAGTTGCAATTTGGCGGCAACACCGTGGGACTAGCGTATTTGGCAACGACACTGGCGCCCAGCGCCCGACGCAGTCGTTTCCCCACAGTTGACGGCGATTTGCGGTTGACTGATTCACCCCAGAGGAGGAAACACCCACGATGTCTCTAACCGGTTTAGCCAAACTGCCTGCACTGATGCGGTTCGCGCTCATTGGCGTGGCCGCCGTTCTCATGCCCCTGATGCTGGCCGCCTGCGGCTCCGAGCCGCCCCCGGCGCCGGCCGCCACATCCGCTCCCGCTGCGGCATCCCAGCCGGCCAGCGCGCCCCCCGCTGCCGAGTCCGACACCATCAAGGTGGGCATCCTGCACTCCCTGTCCGGCACGATGTCGATCAGCGAGACCGCGGTCCACGACGCTGAACTGCTGGCCATCGAGGAGATCAACGCCTCCGGCGGCGTGATGGGCAAGCAGCTTGAGGTCGTTATCGAGGACGGCGCGTCGGACTGGCCGACCTTCGCCGAGAAGGCGCGCAAGCTGCTCCAGGAGGACGAGGTATCGGTGGTGTTCGGCGGATGGACCAGCGCCAGCCGCAAGGCGATGCTGCCGGTTTTCGAGGCCAACAACGGGCTGCTGTTTTACCCCGTCCAGTACGAGGGCCTGGAGACGTCGCCCAACATCTTCTACACGGGCGCGACCACCAACCAGCAGATTGTCCCCGCTATTGAGTACCTGCTCAGCGAGGGCAAGACCAAGTTCTACCTGCTGGGTTCGGACTACGTGTTCCCGCGCACGTCCAACCTGATCATCAACAAGCAGCTTGCCGCCGCCGGGATCGAGGCCGTGGGCGAGGAATACACCCCGTTGGGTCACACCGAGTACAGCACCGTCATCACCAAGATCAAGGCCGCCGATCCCGACGTCGTCTTCAACACGCTGAACGGCGACTCCAACGTGGCCTTCTTCAAGCAGCTCAAGGACGCCGGCATCACCGCCGAGGAACTGCCGACCATCTCGGTCAGCGTTGCCGAAGAGGAGATCACCGGAATAGGCGCCGAGAACATCGCCGGCCACCTGGTGGCGTGGAACTACTTCCAGACCACCGACACGCCCGAGAACGTGAAGTTCGTGGAGGCGTTCAAGACCAAGTACGGCGAGAACCGAGTCACCGACGACCCCATCGAAGCTGGTTACTTCGGGGTGTACCTGTGGAAGGCCGCCGTTGAGAAGGCCGGCACCACCGACGTCGCCGCCGTCAAGGAAGCCGCCAAGGGCATCCAGTTCGCCGCTCCGGGCGGAATGGTGACCATCCACAACGAAAACCAGCACGTGTCCAAGACCGTCCGCATCGGCACGGTGCGCGACGACGGACAGATCGACGAGATCTGGAACTCCGGCTCGCCGGTGGTTCCCGACCCCTACCTGGACACCTACGAATGGGCCGCCGGCCTCCGGGAGCTGGCCCAGTAATCACCATCTCACTGACTCTGTCATTGCGAGCGAAGCGCGGCAATCTCGCCGGCGAGCACCCCCACTGCGACGAGATTGCCACGAATGCCTGAAGGTATTCTCGCAATGACAGCACGCGAAAATTGATTGCGGGTCCGGTCGGTCTTATGGGCCGTGACCCGCTCCCCCGCCACCTCAAACTCCTTTATGGCCACGAAATGGAAGTTTGGGCTCTACAACTGTTCAACGGGCTCAGCCTGAGCTCAATCCTGCTGCTGATCGCACTGGGGCTGGCGCTGTCCTTCGGGTTGATGAACGTCATCAACCTGGCCCACGGCGAGTTCATCATGATCGGCGCGTACACCACGTACGCGCTGCAGCAGGCCGCTCTCAGCTTCACCGGTGACCCGCAATCAGGAATAACCTTCCTGATCGCCATTCCCGCATCCTTCGTGGTTGCCGGAGCGGCGGGGTACGTGGTGGAGAACGCGCTGATCCGTTTCCTCTACCGCCGCCCCCTGGACACGCTGCTGGCGACGTGGGGCGTGGGCCTGTTCCTGCAACAGTTGGCACGGTCGATTTTCGGCGCGCCCAACGTGCAGGTGGTGTCCCCGCCGTGGCTGGGCAGCGCGCTCACGGTCACTTCCGACCTGGTATTGCCCGTGAAGCGGGTCTTCATCCTGGGTGTGGTGATCGCGTGCATCGGCGGGCTCTACTGGTACATGTACCGTTCCAGCGAAGGGCGCCGGATGCGCGGCGTGATGCAGAACCGGGAGATGGCCGCCAGCCTGGGCGTTTCGACCCGGCGGGTGGACAGCTTCACCTTCGCGCTGGGATCGGGCCTGGCCGGTATCGCCGGTTGCGCGCTGACGCTCATCGGCCCCATCGGGCCGTCGCTGGGCACGTTCTACGTGGTGGACGCGTTCATCGTGGTGATCCTGGGCGGACTGGGACAGGTGCCCGGCACCATCCTTGCCGCGCTGATCATCGGGATGCTGAACACCATGCTGGAGTTCGGGACCACCGCGGTGGTGGGCAAGGTGCTGGTGTTCGCCATGGTGATCCTGTTCCTGCAGTGGCGACCGGCCGGCCTGATGCGGGCCAAGGGACGGTAGCGGGCCATGACGACCATGTCATCCATCATGACCGTGGTGCGCAACGCCTCGGCGCCGGTACGGGTCCACGACCGCATCGGCTCGTGGGTGGCGCCGGCGGTCATGCTGGCGGTGCTGCTGCTGGCGCCCACCATCCTGTCCGACTTCCGCATCGCGCTGCTGGGCAAGTTCCTGACCTTTGCCATGCTGGCGCTGTCCCTGAACCTGATCTGGGGCTACGCGGGAATGCTGAGCCTGGGCCACGGCGTGTTCTTCGGCCTGGGCGGGTACGCCATGGCCATGTACCTGAAGCTGGAATCGGCCGGCGGCAAACTGCCCGACTTCATGTTCTGGAGCGGCCTGACGGAGCTGCCCTTCTTCTGGGCGCCCTTCAAGTACGCCTGGTTCGCCATCCCCATGACTTTCGTCGTGCCGGCGGTTCTGGCCGGAGCCCTCGGGTACCTGGTGTTCCGCAGCCGCATCACGGGCGTCTACTTCGCGCTGATCACCCAGGCGTTGGCGCTGATCGTCAGCATCCTGTTCATCGGGCAGCAGGCGTACACCGGTGGAACCAACGGCATCACCAACTACACCACCATCTTCGGTTACCCGTTGAACGCGCCGTCCATGCAGCTGATCCTGTACTACGCCAGCGTGGCCGCGCTGACCGTGGCCTACCTGCTGTGCTGGTGGCTGATCTCGTCGCGGCTGGGCCGGCTGTTGGTGGCCATGCGCGACGACGAGAACCGGGTGCGGTTCTCCGGATACGACCCCGCGCTGCTGAAGACGCTGGTGTTCTCGCTGTCGGCCGGCATCGCCGGCGTGGCCGGCGCGCTGTTCACTCCGCAGGTGGGCATCATCTCGCCCACCATGATGGGCATCGTGCCATCTATCGAGATCGCCATCTGGGTGGCCGTGGGCGGACGCGGTATGCTGCTGGGGGCGATCCTGGGCGCGGTGGTGGTCAACGGCGCCAAGAGCGGCCTAAGCGAGACCTTCCCGGCGGTGTGGCAGTACTTCCTGGGCCTGCTGTTCATCGGCGCGGTGCTGCTGTTCCCAGGCGGCATCATGGGGTTGCTGCGCGGCGAGGGCTGGCGGCGTCCGTGGTGGCTGTCGCGCGAGCAGGTTCGCGGGGCGATCAGCCGCCTGGTTCCCGGAGCGACACGATGATTGGCAGTACAAACAACCCGGCCTCGCGGAACGGCTCGCGCCCGACGCCGGACCCGAGCCGGCCCATCCTCTCCGTGGAGAGCCTGACGGTGAGCTTCGACGGTTTCACCGTGCTGAACGAACTGGACTTCTCCATCGGCTACGGGGAGATGCGGTTCCTGATCGGCCCCAACGGGGCGGGCAAGACGACGCTGATCGACGTCATCACGGGCAAGACCAGGCCCAGCAAAGGGCGCATCATCTTCGACGGGACGACCGACCTGAGCCGGCGGCAGGAGTACCAACTGGTGCGGCTGGGGGTGGGCCGCAAGTTCCAGACCCCGTCGATATTCGCCAGCCTGACCGTGTACCAGAACCTGGAGGTCACCCTGGGCTTCCGCAGCCGCATCACGCGACTGCTGGGCAAGCTGCGACGGGAGGAGGGCGACCGGATCATGAACGCCCTGGAGCAAGTCGGCCTGCACCACCGGGCGCAGGACGTTGCGGGCGGGTTGTCCCACGGCGAGAAGCAGTGGCTGGAAATCGGGATGCTGCTGGTGCAGGAGCCGAAACTGCTGCTGCTGGACGAACCGGTGGCCGGCATGACCCGCCGGGAACGCGACCGCACCGGCGAGTTGCTGCAGTCAATCGGCGGCGACCGGTCGGTGCTGGTGGTGGAGCACGACATGGACTTCGTGCGGCAGTTCGCGCAGACGGTTACCGTGCTGCACCTGGGCAAGGTGCTCAGCGAAGGGACGATGGAAGACGTACAGCAGGATCCGGAAGTGGTCCGGGCATACCTGGGCAACAGCAGGTCGCAGCGGCCACAGGCCGGCCGGCTCAACGGGCGGCACGAGGCGGAGCACACTGTGCCCGTCGCCGCGGACTGATCATCATGACAATGTTTCGTCAAGTCGAGCCATTTCTAACCATCAAGGACCTGTCCGTGGGCTACGGGCAGAGCCTGGTGCTGACTGACGTCGCGCTGGACGTGCCGGAGGGCCAGGTGGTCTGCCTCATGGGCCGGAACGGCGTGGGCAAGACCACGCTGCTCAAGGCGATCATGGGCCTGCTGAACCCGCGGGCCGGCCAGATCCGGTTCGGGCAGTCGGACCTGACCCGATGGGCGCCGCACAAGCGGGCCAAGGCGGGGTTCGGCTATGTACCCCAGGGACGGCACATCTTCCCGTACCTGACGGTCCACGAGAACCTGCTGATGGGGCTGGAGGCTTTCGCCGGAAAGAAGGGGCGCACCGAGGCCGTGGACAAGATGTACGGCCTGTTCCCGGCCCTGAAGACCTACACGAAGAAGGTCGCTGGCACGCTGAGCGGCGGGCAGCAGCAGCAACTGGCGCTGGCCCGGGCACTCGTGCGTCGGCCGTCGCTGCTGCTGCTGGACGAGCCGACCGAGGGCATACAACCGTCAATAGTGCAGGAGATCGAGGAGTTGTTGCACCGGCTGCGAGAGCAGAACGAGACGACGATTTTATTGGTGGAGCAGTTCCTGGATTTCGCCCTGGGCATAGCCGACTACTGCTACGTGATGGAAAAGGGAGCAATAGTGCTGGAGGGCGCCGCCCGGGACCTGGACCACAACCTGGTGCGGGAATACGTGGCGGTGTAGATACCGACGCGAAACGCGATACATGAGGAAGAGACATGACAACTGAGACAGCCTCCGCCCGGGACCAGGTACTGCGGACCGCGCGGGAAAACGACGTGAAGTTCATCCGCCTGTGGTTCACCGACATCCTGGGCAAGCTGAAGGGATTCGCGGTGACGGCCGACGACCTGGAGGACGCACTGGAGCGGGGCGTGGGGTTCGACGGCTCGGCCATCGACGGGTTCGCGCGGCACCACGAGAGCGACATGCGGGCTCATCCCGACCCGGACACCTTCAACCTGCTGCCGTGGCGGCCGCGGCAGAACGCCGTGGCGCGGATGTTCTGCGACATCCGCCAGCCCCGGGGCCAGACCTTTCCCGGCGACCCGCGCCAGGTGCTCAGGCGCAACCTGGACAAGGCGGCGGAGATGGGCTTCACCTACAACGTGGGCGCGGAGCTGGAGTTCTTCTACCTGAAGAACGCCGGCGCGCCGGAACTGCTGGACCATGACGGGTACTTTGACCAGCTATCCAGCTACCCGGCCTCCGACCTGCGCCGCGACACCGTGCTCAACCTGGCGGAGATGGGCATACCGGTGAAGTACTCCCACCACGAGGGCGCGCCCAGCCAGCACGAGATAGACCTGGAGTACACCGACGCCCTGACCATGGCCGACAACCTCATGACGGCCAAGCTGGTGATCAAGGAACTGGCCCAGTTGCAGAGCGTGTACGCCACGTTCATGCCGAAGCCGATTTCCCGTATTAACGGGTCGGGACTGCACCTGCACCAGTCGCTCTTTTCGGGCAGCGACAACCGGTTCTACGACGCCGACGACGAGCAGTACCTGTCGATGCTGGGCAAGCAGTTCATCGCGGGGCTGATCGCCCACGCGCCGGAGATCACACTGGTGACCAACCAGTGGGTCAACTCCTACAAGCGTCTGATCCCCGGCTACGAGGCGCCGGTGTACGTGTCGTGGACCCACGTGAACCGTTCGGATCTGATCCGCGTGCCCAGCTACGAGCGGGGCGAGGAAACGTCCATCCGCATCGAGTACCGCGCGCCCGACCCATCGTGCAACCCGTACCTGGCCTTCAGCGCGATGCTGGCCGCCGGGCTCAAGGGCATCGAGGAGCAGTACCAGGTGCCAGCTCCGGTGGTGGGCAACGTGCAGGAGATGTCGCCCCAGCGTCGCCAGTCGCTGGGCATCCGCACCCTGCCGTCGAGCCTGGGGGAGGCGATCAACCTGGCCGAGACGAGCGAGTTGCTCTACGAGGCGCTGGGGGACCACGTGTTCAACAGCCTGATCGAGAACAAGAAGCTGGAGTGGGACGAGTACCGCTCGGAGGTCACCGACTACGAGGTCTCCCGCTACCTGTCCACGCTGTAGGGCCGGAGGCGATCCATCATGATGCTGACCCCACGGGAATCGGAAAAGCTGCTGATCTACGTCGCGGCCGACCTCGCGCGCAAACGGCAGGGACGCGGGCTGAAGCTCAACGTGCCCGAATCGGTGGCCCTGATCACCGAGTCGATCCTGGAGGGCGCGCGGGACGGGCGGACCGTCGCCGAGGTGATGGAGCAGGGTCGCCAGGTGCTGCGGCGGGAGGACGTGATGGAGGGTGTGCCGGAGTTGGTGGACATGGTGCAGGTGGAAGCAACGTTCCCCGACGGCACCAAGCTGGTGTCGGTGCACGACCCCATCGTTTAGCCACAACCAGGATTAGCATGAGCAACCCCAATGCACACTACATCATCGCCGAAGAGCCGGTTGAGATAAACGCGGATCGGCCCACGCGCGCCATCTCGGTGTGGAACACCGGCGACCGGGCCATACAGGTGGGCTCGCACTTCCACTTTTTCGAGGTGAACCGGGCGTTGCGGTTCGACCGGGAGGCGGCCTTCGGGATGCGGCTGGACGTGCCGGCCGGGACCGCGGTGCGGTTCGAGCCGGGGGACCGCAAGGACGTGACGCTGGTGGACATCGGCGGCGCGCGACGGGTGGGCGGACTCAACGGCCTCACCGACGGCAGCCTGGACTCGCCAATCGTGCGCGCCCGGGCCATCGACTCAATCTCGAAACGCGGCTTCCTGGACCAGCCGTCGAACCCAACCGAAACCAGCGAGGCATAGCGACATGGCCCGAATCAGCCGCCGGCAGTACGTCGACCTCTACGGGCCAACCGTGGGAGACCGGTTCCGACTGGCCGACACCTCCCTGGTATGCCAGATCGAACGGGACCTGCTCACGTACGGCGACGAGTTGGTGTTCGGTGGGGGCAAGTCGGCACGGGACGGCATGGGGCAGGCGTCGGAGGCGACCAACCGCGACGGCGCACTGGACTTGGTAATCACCAACGCCATCATCATGGACCCCGTTCTCGGCGTCATCAAGGCCGACATTGGGGTGCGCCACGGCCACATCGTGGCGGTGGGCAAGTCGGGCAACCCGGAGGTGATGGACGGCGTGCATCCCGACATGGTGGTGGGGCCGGGCACCGAGGTCATCGCCGGCGAGCATCTGATCGCGACGCCGGGCGGGGTCGACGCGCACATCCACATGATCGCGCCGCAGCAGGTGTACCACGCGCTGTCCAACGGCATCACCACGATGCTCGGTGGTGGCACCGGGCCGGCCGACGGCACCAACGCGACCACCTGCACACCCGGCCCGTGGAACATCGCGCGGATGCTGGAGGCCTCCGAGCCGTTGCCCGTCAACTGGGGTCTGCTGGGCAAGGGCAATGCCAGCGACCCCGCGCCGCTGGAGGAGCAGATCGCCGCCGGCGCCAGCGGCCTCAAGCTCCACGAGGACTGGGGAACCACGCCGGCGGCAATCGACTGCTGCCTGGCCGTAGCCGACCGGTTCGACGTGCCCGTGGCCATCCACACCGACACGCTGAACGAGGCCGGCTTCGTCGAGGACACCATCGCCGCCATCGGCGGGCGGGCGATCCACACCTACCACACCGAGGGGGCCGGCGGCGGCCACGCGCCGGACATCATCCGCATCGCCTCGGAACCCAACGTGCTGCCCTCGTCCACCAACCCGACGCGGCCGTACACCGTCAACACGCTCACCGAGCACATGGACATGCTCATGGTGTGCCACCACCTCAGCCCGCGGGTTCCGGAAGATGTGGCATTTGCCGAGAGCCGCATTCGGCCGGAGACCATGGCGGCGGAGGACGTCCTCCACGACCTGGGCGTGATCAGCATGTACGCGTCGGACTCGCAGGCCATGGGACGGGTGGGCGAGAATTTTACCCGCCTGTTCCAGACCGCCGACAAGATGCGCCAGTTCAAGGGCAAGCTGCCCGAGGACTCGCCGGACCACGACAACTTCCGAGTCCTGCGCTACCTGGCCAAGCTGACCATCAACCCGGCCATCACCCACGGAATATCACACCTGGTGGGGTCGCTGGAGCCGGGCAAGCTGGCGGACATCGTGCTGTGGCCGCTGGGAAGCTTCGGCGCCAAGCCCAAGATGATCATCAAGGGCGGGATGATCTGCTGGGCCGTCATGGGCGATCCCAACGGGTCCATACCCACCGCCGAGCCGTCCTTCTACCGGCCGATGTTCGGCAGTATGGGCAAGGCGGTGGCCAACACCGCGCTGACCTTCGTGTCGCAAGCGGCCCACGAGGCGGGCGTCCACCGCGACCTGGGGCTATCCCGTCGGGTGGAGCCGGTCCGCGATTGCCGGACCATCACCAAGCGGCAGATGGTGCGCAACGACGGGATGCCGGTAATCGAAGTCGACCCGGACACCTACACGGTGCGCGTGGACGGCGAGATCGCCACGGTTCCGCCGGCGGAACGTCTCAGCCTGGCGCAACTGCACTTCCTGGTCTAGCGGACGCGAAGTACAGGGGACGCGAACCATGACGGCCACCGACAGCAGCGCGACCTTCCTCGCCGCCCTGCAACTCGCGGACTCGTTCTTCCCGTCGGGGACATTCGCCCAATCTCAGGGGCTTGAAGGAATGGTGACCAGAGGCTGGGTCAGTAACGCCGACGACCTGAAGGAGTACCTGCACAACCTGCTGACCTGGTCGACCTTACCCGGCGATGGCGTGGCGTTGCTGAATGCCCATCGCGCCGCGAGGGCCGGCGACCCGGCGACGCTGGTCGATATCGACTGGCATCTGCACGCGATGAAACTGCCCGAGGAACTGCGGGTGGCATCCTGCCACGCCGGTCGGCGCATTTTGGACGAAACGGCTCCGCTGGTGTGCGGGCGGGGTGGGTCTGCCGTCCACGGCGAATTGCGACAACTGGTGATAGAACGCAGCACACCGGGAACGGGAGCCGTCGCGCTGGGTGTGGCGTCCTGCGCCGCGAGTATTGAGGCCGAATCTGCCCTGCTGATGTTCTGCCACAGCTTAGCAGTGGGCGTGCTGGGCGCGGCGCAACGGCTGCTTCCGCTGACCCACACCCAAGCCCAGCGGATCCTGCATTCGCTGCACGGGCCGGTTGCAGATCAGGCCGCTGGTCTCAAAGATCGCCATTGGAGCGAAATGACTTCGTTCACGCCGCAGGCCGACATCGCATCCATGCTGCATGGTGGCGACGAGGTGAGGATGTTCGCCAGTTGAGGGGCGTAGCGTAAACCCGGGAGAGACAAATGAGAAATGTTGCTAAAGTAGGCGTCGGCGGGCCGGTGGGTTCCGGCAAGACCACGCTGGTGGAACGGCTGGTGCCAATGCTGCTGGAGCGGGGTCGCCATCCGGTGGTCATCACCAACGACATCTTCACCCGTGAAGACGCCGATCACGTCACGCGGACCCTGGACGGTGTATTCGACACCGGCCGCATCCGCGGCGTTGCAACCGGTGCCTGCCCCCACGCGGCGGTGCGGGAGGACCCCAGCCTCAACCTGCTGGCGGCGGAGGAGCTGACCGAGGCCTACCCCGATTCGGACATCGTGCTTATCGAGAGCGGCGGCGACAACCTTACCCTGACCTTCAGCCCGGCCCTGGCCGATTTCCAGATATACGTCATCGACGTGGCCGCCGGGGACAAGATCCCGCGCAAACGTGGGCAGGGCATCACACAAACCGACCTGCTGGTGGTGAACAAAACCGACCTGGCCCCCTACGTTGGCGCAGACCTGGACGTGATGCGTCGGGACCTCAACCTGGTCCGGGGCGACCGCCCCTACGCTTTCACCAACTGCCGCACCGGCGAAGGCCTGGACGACGTGCTGGAGCGGATTATCAATGCTGTCAACGCTTGGGCAATCTGCTGACTCTGTGGCCACGGGGCAGAACGGACTTGCGGACCTGACGCTGGAATACCGGGCCGGTTTCACCAGGCTGACCCGGGTTCGCACCAGGCCGCCTCTCATAATCCAGCAAGCCCTGTACCCCGACGATGCCATGCCCGACATGGCCTACGTGTTCCTGGCCAATCCCACCGGCGGGCTGTTGGAGAACGATCGCCAGGAAATCTGCATCAGCGTCGGTCCCGGAGCCAGAGCCCACGTCACCACCCAGAGCGCGACCAAAATACACACGATGCCGTCGGGCCTGGCCGAACAATCCGTCGCCCTCAACATCGCTGCGGGCGGCTACCTGGAGTATCTGCCCGACCCGCTGATCCCGTTCCGCAACGCCAGCCTGAAGCAGCAGGTGAGCATCACCCTGGAGCCGGGGGCCGCCCTGATATACGGCGACGTGATAACACCCGGGCGGGTGGCCAGCGGAGAGGCCTTCCGGTACCGCAGGATAAGCAACCGCTTGGCGGTCCACCGGCAGCACGAGCATCCGGCGTATGTGGAGGCCTTCGACATTGCGCCGACGAACTGCGATCCGATAAGCATGGCGGTTCTCGGCCTACCGGCCGCTTCCGAAGCAGGCTCTCCAAACGGGCACACGTTGGCATCCGTGCTTGTGTTGTGCGATGCCGACCCGGCAGGATGTGTTCTCAGCCTGCTTCGCGATGCTTTGCCGGCGTGCTTGATGGTACAGGCGGGAGCGTCCATCCTGCCCGACGGGAACGGAGTGGGCGTCAAAATCGTCGGCGCTGATCGTTCGGCCGTTCAAGCCGCGGCAACTTATGCGTGGTCAGTGGCGCGTCGTGAGTTGGTCGGCTCGGACGCGCCGGATCCGCGGAAATACTGAACGTATACCGTGTCTCGTATTTGCCGCCCACGTTTGAACGACTGAAAGCGATGACGCTCGCAGCCAGGACCACTCTGGCCGCCTTCAGCTTCCGTATGGCCTACAGCCTGTTCCACCGGGTGATGGGCGTCATCGACCGGAATTCCACTTCACCATCTGTCAACGGTTTCGACATATCATGCCGCTGGGGTGTGTACGTGCAGCGAAATGGCCCTGATTAACCCCCAATCCCCCGAAGGGGGGAGCGCGGGCTGTCGACGTGAAGTTGGGAAGCGAGGGCGACACGTATCAGGGCGTTGACTCGGACGGATTGGTACCGGCGCTGAGTGTGTCGGTGGCGTGAAGGGAATTTTGATCTGCTGCGGCGTTGGTGACGGGCGAGAGCGGCATGTCCGTTGCCGTAAGAGACACGCGGGAACCGGCCCGGCGCAGAGCCGCGAGGCATTTGGGTAGATCGGCAGACGGGCGGACGTCGTGGGCGCGGTCAGGATGGGAGTGGCAGGGCGCGCAGTCGCTCCAGGGCGTTACCGAAGGGGTTTTGCCAAGGCCAGTCCTGAGGAAGATGCAGGGGGCGGCGGCGGGCCTTGCGGGTGAGGCGTCCGGCGAGGGAGAGGAAGCGTCGGCGCAGTGTCTTGGTGGTTGCCATCGGCTCGCCCGGACCGGTGCGCCTCGTCCAGCAAGCCAGGTTATGAGCGATCGCCTGCACGGCCAGCCATGCGGCGTTGGCAGGGAAGCGCTTCGAGGGTAGATGATTCAGCCCCACACCGTACTTGAGGTTGCGGGTGGCGTTCTCGATCTCGGCATGGCGGCGATGGTTAGCCTCCGGGTTCAGGGTGTCAATCTCACGATCGGTGATGAAGGCGTGATAGCGGTAGGTGGCAAACAACGCCAGTTGGGAACCGGGCGTGGGCTTGACCCTCCGGATGTTGAGACGGACCGGCACGGCATCGGGTTTGCTCTCGAAGCGTGTGTAGATTGTTTCCACCACGTCGACGGCGCCGTCCATCCAGTATGGAATGGGCGTCCAGTCCGCTTCGGGTATGGCCTCGATGAGGTTGCGTAACCGGGCTTGCTGGCGGACGGTGATGGAAAAGCGCATACCCTTGTCGAGGCAGGCAGTGACGATGGGGTGGTTGTAGAAGCCGCTGTCGGCGCGCACGGTGAGTGGTCGGTTGGCGCCGGCATGGCGCACGTGGCTCACCGTCTCCCGCAGGAAGTGGGCGGCGCCCCGCGCCGTGTTGGCTCTACCCTTGCGCCGTCTGGCCATTAGCGCGTCGCCGGTCCTGCCGGTGCGCAACACGTCGGCGTCGTCGATGCAATCACCGCCCGGCAGGGCCGACGCCACCAACGTCAGCATCTTATTTCCCCCAATTCGCCCCACCCGGCGCATCGCCCAGGTCAAGATGGCGGTCCACCAGCTCGCCCGAGCCCAAATGATGGGCCAGCGTGACCAGCGGGATCTATCCGGCATTGGCCACCACACGGTGGTCGTCAAAGGAGACATTGATGCGGTCGGGCTGCTCCAGTGGCAGCATCTATCGGGTGCTCCTGATCTCGGGTTGGTTTGCTCTTTCCACAAGCCATTATTCCCGAAGCCGTGAGCACGTTTTCATACAGTCAACACGCCGCCGCAGCTGTCTCTTTGAAGGATTGGGTTTAGATTGCGGCCAGAGATGCCAGGCCCAGGGTTGCGCCCACCCCTGCTCCCATGCCAAGCCCGTATAACACGCCGAGCCCGAGGGAGCGATTGTTGAGCAATCGCATCAAGACCAATCCGATGATGGCGCCGGTCGCGGCGTAAGCTGACGCGATAACTCCCATGGTGACAATCGCGGCGATTACCAAGAGACCCTCGTATCCGCCATGTTGGTCGCTGCTGAACTCGATCAGCAACACGGCGGCGGGGCCAATGGCTAGAGGCAGCCCTGAGAGGAGCAACGCAGCGAGATATTGCTGGGTATCGATCGGCACCATGGTGCCGCCGCATCTTACGCAGTACACGGTTCCATGAAAGCCTTCTCGGCCGCAGTCGCCACAAATCGGCGCCGGAGCGATCCGCATGCCCAGTGTCCTCCGTTCTTGGAAACCGTGCTGCAAAGGTCTTGGCGATTCATCGAGGCCTGCGCGGCTCCCACATCAATGTGGCAATCTACCGGATCCTCCAGGCTCAAGTGGCTGCGCCAGGCTGATCCGCAGGGGCCATCCAGCATTGGCCACCAGGTGGTGGTAGTCTTCGAAGGCGATGTGGACGTGAATGGTGTCAACTGACTGAAACGGTGGCATCGGTTGAGTGCTCCTTGCCTCCCGCCAGTTCGATCTTTCCGAAGCCACTCTTCCCGAAGCGGCGGGGATTTGGTTTGTGCATTAGCCGCGCGGCGTAGCCACTGTTGATGTTCAGTCCCCGATCGCCTTGTCCACACCTCATTTCGAATACCAGGAGGGCGAGGTAACCGTCACCGCCGAGCTGCAATCAGTCGATGTGGCCAAAGATCTCGGCAAAATGGCGCCTACCAGACCCGGCTGGACACGGCCGATCACCCGGAGAAGTTCTGCGACACCAACGTCCAACGGCTACTTATACCCACCGTGCAGGAACAGCGCCGGCCTCCGCCCACCATAACCGTCACCCTGGGTGATGAGGGCGCAGGCGAAACGCGAAACGGCTAGGTAGTGGTCTAGAGACTTGTCCCAGCATGTCAAGAACCGCAGGAAGGGGTTCAGCCAGCTATGAGTACGTACAACTACCCAGCGTCTGGCCTTGAACCCGGCTTCCTGCTTGATTGCCTAAGCCTCTTCCGCACTACCGCGGATATAGCAACGTTTTTGGACGCCCTCTCCGACCACAGATTTCAGACCGCGGTAAGTCGGTGTCAAGCCGACGCAATCAGGTCGGCGGCACGTTCCCCTATCATGACAACCGTTGCATGGCTGCCACCCGACCGTGTGACCCGAGGCATCACCGACGCATCGACCACCGACAACCCCGTTACTCCCTTGACGTTGCAGTATTGATCAACCACCGCCATTGGGTCCGAATCCGGGCCCATCTTGCAGGTGCCGGACACGTGCCTGGCGGTTCCCACGGTTTGGCGGATATAGACGTCCAAAGCGTCGTCGTCGGCCACAATTTCATCCGTCGGGTGGAGCCGGTAATCGGCCACGTCTCTATACGCGTCGGATTCAAGGAAACTGATCGCCATTCGGATGCCTTCCCTCACCCGACGCTTGTCGTTTGGATGCTGAAGATAGCGGTAGTTGAACTCTGGCTGCACTGAGGGATCGGCAGACGCAAGCCTGACGTATCCTGCGCCGTCGGGTAGTCCGAGCGTGCACGAGATTCGCGCCACCCTATCCGCGGGAACATCATCGTTCAGGAACTTGGTCCGGAGACCGGGGACGCGCTCCGGCCGTTCGTCAACCATTGGGGTGGTCCTCAACAACATATCGTTGACTTCGCTGGACCCGGGGGCGGTGTAGTGCAAACAAAAGCGGGCCGCATCCGCATCGGAAGTCAGGGTCATTCCGTCTTTGACTTTGAAGGTGATCTGGGCGCTCAGGTGGTTGAACAGGTTCTCTCCCACTCCGGGCAGCTCTTGAACTACCGGTATCCCAAATTTCTCAAGTTGGTCTCTGGGGCCGATACCCGACAGCATCAGCAGGTGCGGCGACTTGAGAGCCCCGGCGCTCAACACCACCCGGTCTGCTTCAACGTTGAAAATCTCGCCGCCGCTTTCCACTTCCACACCGACGGCCCTTCGATCCTCGATCAACACCTTCCTGGCGAAAACCCCTCCCCGCACGGTCAGGTTGAGACGGTGGCGCATGGGATTCAGGTGAGTGATGGCGGCGCTCATCCTCCAGCCGTCCAGGTTGTTCGAGGGCCACACGCCGACCCCCGCGGGGTTAGGGCCATTGGTATCGTCGACTGTCCCGTAACCCGCCTCCAAGCAGGCCGCGTGGAAGGCCTTTTGGATGTCTGCCCAGGGGCCGTCTTGACGACGCCTTACTGGCATCGGTCCGTCGGTTCCATGAAAATCATCCCGAATGTCGAGATCGTGCTCGGATTTTCTAAAGAAGGGCAACACCTTGTCATACGACCATTGATCGTTGCCCATGGCGGACCAGGAGTCGAAATCCTCAGGCAAGCCCCTTTGCATTGCCTGACCGTTGATGGACGACCCTCCTCCAATCACCTTGCCCTGCGCTACGTGGATCTCCCCTTGCTCGTCGGTGATCGTTCCCCGCAGGGCCCAGTTGTGCTCCGACTCTGGGGATTCTGCGTAACTGGTGTAGCCGAACTTTATCTCGTCCGGAAGATAGTCTGGATCGGGATAATCTGGCCCGGCTTCCAGCAACAGAACGGAGGTATTCGGGTTTTCAGCCAATCTGCTGGCCAATACCGATCCAGCCGCTCCCCCACCGACGATAACAACGTCATATTTCATGGGTCCCCCTTGAATGCTTCGTCTTCTAACACAGGATTTCCCGGATTTAACTGGTCCCGCTGAGGATCGGACGCTCCGGGATTTCTCCGATTATAGACCGGCATTCTGCATATCGGCCGACCGGCAGAATCCCAACCGGGCACTTGGAGCATATTTCCGGTCTTCGGTGCTTGTCAATCGGCTTTCGTTCCTGTGTCATGGGCCTCGACAAAACGTACCCGGCTTTAGGCCATTGTCCGTTACGTCCCGTCAAGTAGTGGGATAAGCTTCATCCTTGTTGGCGTGCTTCAGGCTGCCGCGGCCAATTCAACGTCACCGTCGAACTCGTCTGAGGCGGTGGACTGCGGGTATATGGCGTCCAGCCGTCCGTAGACGGTTGTCGGTGAAGATGGGCGAGCAATCAAGTCAGGCGGCACGAGGGTTCTGCGACTTCCAGCAGCGGCGGCTATATCGTCCGTCAGGTCGGCGAGGAAATCGGGGGCGATGTGTTGGTCCGGCCATTTTCCCCGCACCTGGCCCCCTGCAACGCCGGCCTGGCCAAAGTGTCCGACGGGCGCCGTGTTTGCGTGATCCGTCACAAAGCTGACCGTTTACCGCCGCCGCTCCGGAAATCCCAGGCAGCCAAATCGCCTCTACCCACCGGCAACGGCTCTGCTTCAAAGAGGCGGCCGCGGTAATTTGGCGACTACGGCGAGTCGGCGCGTCGTCTGCGCAGGCCGAACGCTACGGCGCCCAGCATCAACCCGACCGCTGCGAGGTCAGCGGGGTGAGACGACGCTCCGCAGCCGCCGCCGTTTGCAGTGTTTTCCGCTGGGCGCTCGGTTTGGTTCGCCTCAGAGCCGGTCACGCCCGGAGCGGGGGAATGTCCGTCACCCAACTCGGCCAGGTCTTCAGCGGCCTCCGATAATGGACGAGTCCGGCTGCACCGGTGGACGTCAGATTCGTCCCCGGCATAAACGACGTATGTGTCATCTTCGACGAAGGCGATGCCACAGGCTGCGGCGTCTCGTTGCGTCGTCAGGTTGATCGACCGACCGACGTTGCCCTTCCAGACGGTCTCGACTTCAAACTCGACGCTCGACTCGCCGCCGTCAGCCTTGGTGGCGTCGCCACGGTCGAGTTCATGCACCGAGACAACCCGACCCTGAAACACCACGGCGAACTTCGCCATCTCTTCGGAAGGCGACCCTGGAACGACGCATTTGCAGGCGTAGGCCGGCTCAGGGTACGCGAGAAACAGGGCTCCCGCCAGGGAGACGAGCAGCGCCGTGCGAATGGCCAGGGAACTGAGGCCGGAGGCCATCATAATCCTCCCCAACGCAGTCTCGAACCGTGAATACGATACATGACGCCGGAATGGGTGCGGCCTCCTACGGGAGAGAACTTCGCCGTGGACGGGAAACAGGCGCCCTGCAGCGTCGTTGGCGTATGGGCGGTATGACGGAAACGAAACCGGTGGTCTTGTCGTCGGTGGCGGCTTGAGTCGCGGTTACGACGCAACCTCCCACGCCCTGTTCGACGATCAGCAGGACGAGTCCGTCGGCTGTGGCGTGGGGGCAACGCGACCAATTTGGTGGAAGGTCCGCGGCGAGATTGCTTTCATGGCTTTCTTTGTTCGCAGGTGGCTGCAGGCGCCCGGCTGCGGTTGATGCCCGAAGTATGCCAGCAGGGTGGCCTTCTCGGGCAGGTGGCCGACCAGGAAGGTCGCGTCTCCATCGTTCCACGACAGAGCGGCGTCGCACCTCACGCAGCGGGTGTCCACGTACCAGAGACCGGACGCGTTGCGGACGTTGGCTTGGCCGGCTCGCGGCGTTGATGAGACCCTCCAACTTTTCTATACTGATCCCATGATGAAGAACTTGCGCCGATGAACTGGACCAGGCCAGCCGGACCCGTCTGCTGTCAGGGTCGCCGGTGCCCTTCAAGGTCTACAATCTCGCCACAAAGGCAAGGGTGCTCCTGAGAATGCAGTCCATGGCCGCGCTCAACGACTTGGATGTCCTGGTATCTCCCACGTCGCCCTACTCGGCGTCCCTGCACACAGCGCTGACGGCGCGGTTCGAGAGCGCAGAGGACGTGCGGACGCGCTTCCTCTTGCGCCGGGCATACACCGGCTGCTACTCGCCGACCGCACTGCCTGCCATGTCCATACCCGGCGGCTTCACCAGCGACGGAATGCTGATCGGCCTGAAACTCGGCGCGAGGCCCTTCGCCCAGGAGACGCTGTTCCGCGCCGCCCAAGCCTGCGAGCAGGCGACCGGCTGGCATACCCCAATCGCACCGGCAGCCCAAGCATAAACCGACAGGAGCTGACGCCATGACCGACACAATTCGCGTGGGAATCATCGGGGCAAACGCCAACTACGGCTGGAGCAAGCGGGCCCACCTGCCCGCCCTGCTGGGAATGCCCGACTTCGAGCTGACGGCGGTCTGCACCTCCCGCCCCGAAACCGCGGAGGAATCCAAGGCGTTCTACGGCGCAAATCTGGCCTTCCACGACTACACCGAGATGGCCAACCACCCCGACGTTGACCTGGTGGTGGTATCGGTCAGCGTCCCGGCCCATTACGGCATGGTGACAGCCGGGTTGCAGGCCGGCAAGCACGTCTTCTGCGAGTGGCCGCTAGGAGCCAACACCGTCGAGGCCGTCGAGCTGGCCAGCCTGGCCCACGACAAGGGAGTACGCACCGTCATCGGGTTGCAGGCCCGCGGCGGCCCCGCGCTGCTGCGCCTTCGGCAACTGGTGGCCGAGGGCTACGTGGGCGATATGCTGTCTTGCAACATGACCATGTTCCTCCCCGGCCTGATGGGACGCGGCGCAGACCGCGCCTGGATGGCCGACCGGGCCAAGGGCGCCAACAGCCTCAGCATCGCCTCCGGCCACGCCCTCGACATCTTCTGCCACTGCGTCGGCGAGTTCAGCGAGTTGTCCGCCCAGGTAAGCGTGCAACTGGGCCAGTGGAGCACCGGCGACGGCAACACCGTGGAAGTGAGCGCGCCCGACAACGTGATGGTGAGCGGCACGCTGGAAAACGGCGCGGCGGCCTCGGCCCACATCGCCACCATCCCATGGAACGGCAGCGGCTGGCGCATGGAGGTCTACGGCACCGAGGGCACTCTGTCGGCCCGCTCCCAGGAGATGGTGCAGTACGGCAACGTCCAGCTCCATGGCGCCCAAGGCGCCGGACAACCCTTGCAGCCGCTGGAAGTGCCGTCCCGCTTGTCGCTGGCCCCGGAGGGTGTACCGGCGGGCGAGCCGTATAATGTGGCCCAGCTTTACCGCTTCATCGGCGACGCCATCCGCGACGGTTCGGACGCGCAACCCGATTTCGAAACCGCCGTTGCCCGCCACCGCTTCCTCGACCTCCTGCAACAGTCGTCGGACGAGGGCCGGAGGGTCAAGGTGGGATAAAATACGGGCCGGGTTGCATACTGGGTCATTTTCTATGGCCTTACGATAGGGGCAACCCTTGCCGGGCAATCCCATTATCAAATTTTGCCGGGATGCCCGGCAAGGAATCAGGAGCGAGAAGCTTGTCCATGCAAATCGGCATGTTCTATCAGATGCAGGTCCCCCGGCCGTCGTCCCGTCCCTACGAGGCAGACCGGTTCCTGGAGATGCTTGACCAGGTGGCCTATGCTGAAGAGATGGGCCTGAGCAGCGTCTGGATGGCCGACCACCAGTTCCGTACCGAGTGGTCCCACTCCAGCGCCCCCGACGTAACCCTTGGCGCATTGAGCCAGCGCACCAGCCAGATGCGTCTGGGCATCGCCGTGGTGGTGCCCCCGGTGCAGCACCCTCTCCACATCGCGGCCCGCACCGCCACCCTGGACATTCTCAGCAAGGGAAGGGTTGACCTGGGCGTGGGCCGCTCCGGCTACCCCTACCAGATGGCCGCTTTCGGTACAGACCTGAAAGACGCCACCGGAATGGTGGAAGAGGCCCTGGAAATCATCCCGCAGGCATGGACTGAGGGAGAGTTCACCTACCAGGGCAACCACTATAAGATTCCCCTGCGCGAGGTCCACCCCAAGCCGGTCCAGCAGCCCCACCCGCCCATCTGGCTCGGTTGCAGCCAGGAAGACACGTTCAGGAAGGCGGGACTCATGGGCTTGGGCTGCCTGGCAATGGCCGGCGGCGGGGCCACAGGATTGGCTCCTCTCGTGCAAGCCTACCGGGGCGGCATCCGGAACGCCAGTCCGACCACCGGGGTTGTCCACAACCGCGTCTCTGTCAGCACTGTGGCCATCTGCGGGGAGTCGCGCAAGAACGTGCAGGAGCGGTCCGCCGAATACATCGACTGGTACCGCCATCAGCAGGCCCTCCGGGACGTCCGCGTGTGGAGCGAACAGGACGCGTCCCGCGTTCCCGAAGACTACCAGTGGCATTACACCCGCTCCACCGCGACCGACTCTCCAAAGCGCGACGAAGCATCATCCCTCGACCAGATAAGGAGTGGACGCTACTGCATCGGCGACCCCGACGACTGCATCCGCTACCTGGAAGCCTATGCCGAGGCGGGCGCGGACGAGGTCATGCCCCTGTTTCAGGTGGGAGGCATATCCCATGAGGAAGTGATGGACACGCTGCGTCTCTTCGGCAAGTACGTCATCCCCCACTTCAACGCGAAGGGAAGTTAGTCCTCCGGTAGCACTGCAAGATATAGGGCCCCCATTCCCTGCTCCAACTAATATCCCAGCGTCGGAAGGAACCCCCTGCCCTGGCGTCGGCTTGCCAGACCACCCGCCAAGGAACGCAACATCGTCCTCGGTATTCTCAATGTGTGTTGGTTATACGCCAATCAGCCCTCGTCGTTCCCTCTGTCGCGGCAATCCGGGAGCCTGGGCAGATACGATGCTCCCGCTGCGGAGGCCCATAGATTCCCACGAAAGCGAGGGCGTGCCTGCAATACCAACACATGCTGCGAATACCAGACCCCCCAACCACATCCCAAAAACGGTCCGGCCTATCGCAAAAATAGGCCCACCAAGTGCCTGGATGGGCTGGACTGCACCCGCGCCCCAACCCAGGCAGTAAGGTCGATCATAGTTCCGTCCGCATTATCTGGATCAGGTTGCCGCAGGTGTCGTCAAAACCGCAATAGTGACGTTGTCCAACTATGTTGGCCCCATCGTAAACGCCACACCCAGTGACTTCAGTTTCTCATATTCTGCGCGGATGTCCGTAACGCCAAAGGACGCCGCTGGGATGCCTTGGTCAAATATCCCTTTCTGATATTCTTGTGCTACCGGATTGCCATTTGGTTCAAGCAGACGCTAGGTCCCATCTTGCTCATCGGGCGAGACGACAGTAAGCCGCTTGAATTCCCCCGGAGGGACGTCATGCTTCTTCACCAAACCGAGGGTTTCCGTGTAGAACTTCAGAGCGTCGTCCTGGTCACTTACGAACACGCTGGTGAGTGTAATGCGCACATCTGGCCTCCTTTTCTCTTCATAGCGTCACTCGAGCCATCGATCCATGGCAGTCCTGAGGGGTTCATCGTTGAAGACAAGCATCCGATATTTGCCGCGCTTCTCTGATCTTACGACCCCTGCTTTTTCCAAGACATTAATGTGCTGGGCTAATGCCTGTCCCGAGATGACAGCTTCGTTTCGGATGATCAAGCGCGCCGTGAGCTCGTAGAGCGTCTGCTCCTTACGCTCAGAAAGCTCGTCGAGCATCAACCTCCGTGTTGGGTCCGCGAGTGCCTTGAAGTCCAGGTCTTTATGCATACCCGCATACCATTCGCAACTCCAGAGTTGCATGTCAAGGGACGATTCCCCAGGCTTGCAGGAGCCACATCCACAGCCAATTGCAGGAGTGCATATAGCGAACTCCCGGCCAAAAGTTTGCGATACAGGCCCGTTGGCCCATCCGAAGAGAGGCTCGGACTCTCGGTGATGGTGGTGGTCCCGAGGCTCACAGCTCGCCGGGCCAAAACTCAAAGACGGTTCTGTCTATCGTCAAAATAGGTCTGCTTATTCCGGCCACTCTTTAGAGTAGGCAGTACCGGAAGCCCTGCGTCAGGTTCGTTAGCTCACCTGGGTACCAGGGCGCACAAATACCAAGCCCCCGCTACTGTGGCGGGGGCTTGGCGACTTCATCCCTTGGGGTTTGTCGGGAAAACAACCGACTACGCTGCCAACGTGAATCAGATCAAAAAGGTTCTTGATTTTGACCCGTTAGGCGGGGCGGATTGGGAAAGTGACCGGCGACGGGCAAATACTTGGAGACGGGCAGGCGCCTACAAGTTTGTTGAGGGTTCCTCGTAATCCTTTAGCTTGTTGTAGATTTGAAGCCGGTGATGGTAGGACTCCAAAATTATGATCCGGTCGTCTGCGTCAACGTTGACGGCCACCGGCCGCCGGAACCGCCATTCAGGCTCCAGATCTGTCCGCCGCCTGGCTTTGATGATATCCGGATTGGCATCGATGTAGGTCTGGGCCCATGGCGAAGGCTCTTGGGCGTCACCGACCAGCGCCGTAATATATTGGCCGTCGGCGGCGTAGATCTGGACTCGGTGGTTCCCCCAGTCAGTTACGTATACATCTCCATCGGAGTCCACAGCTACACCGGATGGCCCTTTGAGCGAACCCACCCCGGTGCTGGAGCCTTCGAACTTAACGAGCAACTCTCCGGTGGGGGCGAATTTTTGCACCCGGTTATTTCCCCAATCCGCGACGTAAATGTTGTCCTGACGGTCGATGCAGATGCCCCATGGCATCTCCAGATCTCCGTCACCGCCACCTCGCTTCCCGAATTTGGACTGAAACTCACCGATCTGGCTGAAACTCTGCACCCGGTGATTCAAGCTGTCCACCACCCAAATGGTTCCCCGGGAGTCGAAAGCAATTCCTGACGGTCCGTTTAGCTGCCCATCTCCGCTGCCGGACCTGCCCCAGTGATATCGATAACTACCCTCTTCACTGTAAATGGTTACCCGGTTGAGATACTCGTCCGAAAGGAACACTCGGCCGTGACGGTCCAAATCAATTGACCGGGGCCAAACGAAGCCCCCGTCTCCCTCGCCGACGGAGCCGAACTGTCCTTGAAAATCGTGGTCAAAGTTGATCTTGGTGACACGCTGACCCAATTGTTCCACACCGCGGCTCAACACATAAATTCGATCGTTCGATCCCAGGACGAAATCCTGGGGAGCCCAGAATCCCCGGCCGTCCTGACTGTACATGCCTATGCAGTAGCTGTAGTCATACACCCGGCCGGCGGCGACGGTGGTCAGCATATCCCCTCTCCCGCGAACTATTTTGGGGTCCGAAAGCTACACGAAGGACATTTGCTCGAAGTGTCCACCGACGATAGGTACAGGGTCGAGTCCCAGCCACTTTTCCGCCAAAGTGGAGTAGAAGCCACGGAAATCATAGTTGGGCTCCAGGTCTCCCTGAGTGAGATCCCCCGGTTTCAGCGAGGGATAGGTCCCGTACATTCCACCATTCACCCGGTCGCCGATGGCGAACGCCACCCCAGCCGCTCCGTGGTCGGTACCGGTGCCATTATCGCGGACCCGGCGCCCAAACTCGCTGAACAACATAACAACCACCTCGTCTGCGGCGTCGTGCTCACGCAGGTCGTCGAAGAAGTCGCGTATGGCAACGGAGATTTCCGTCCAAAGTTTTTCATGTGGTCCCAGCTGGTCATAGTGGGTGTCGAAGGGCCCGTGGGAGGTGTAAAAGACCTGGGTGCCCAGCCCGGCCAGATGCACCTGGGCCACGTCTCTGAAGCGCCTCGCGATGGCATTATTGGCGTACTCTACGTTTGAAGAATAGGATTCGGGAGCAACCCGGATGATGTCGGCTCCTCGCAACGCATCCCGTCCGGCCTGTCCCAGATAATCCATGGTCGGTCCGGTGCCGATGGTGGGAGCGTACATGCGGGCAAAGGTCTCCAACAACTGGATCCGATCTTGCTCGGAGGCGATTCCCGGATTTGATGAGAGTACACCGTATGAAGGAAGGTGGTTGACAGAAGTAACAGGAACCCCCTTCATGGCCAGTGCCCGAGGCAGGCCCTGGCCCAAGTTAACTCCCTTCAGCACGTTCTCGCCGTCAGCATCCAAGTCCCGGACGACCTTGGCGAGCCAGCCGTCAATCCCGATGGAATCCGGTTCGCAGGTATGCCAGATGTCCATGGCACGAAAGTGCGAACGGGGTGAATTTTCAAATCCGATCCCGTGAATGATCGCCATGTTGCCCTGGTCGTAGATTTCTTTCAACGGCTCCATACCGCCCCGGAATGCCAGTTGGTCATTTATGGGCAGTAATTGGTCTTCAGGGATATGGACCTTGGGCCGGTTATCCCAATACAGGGGATTGCTATAGGGAACAATCGTATTGAGATAGTCGTTGGCCCCAGTTAGCTCCAGCACGACCAGCACGGGGTCTTTATGGGTTGATGTCATGTTAATATCCTTCTATATCCCTTGTATGCCCTTGCCTAGGCAAACTGATATTCTCGCGAGGCGGCAATCAGGGTCAAGATCTTGCTCACATTTTGCATTGTAGCCCTGAATTCTTCGTGGGTGCTCCAGGCTAGATCGCCACATTTTTCGGCATGGGCAATCAATTCAGAGTGGGTCGCCCTGCTGACTTCCAACGGTCCCATCGCATCGAGACAAGCTTCCACTATCGCCTGGGGGGAATGATCCCCATGCACATGCACATTCACCAACACCCGTTTGACGATAGCCTGCACACCGGGTAGTGAGACGTCCCCAAATATCCTCGCTGCAAAGTTCACCCGGCGCATCAAAACGCCGGGGTCGATCCATTCTGAGCCTGTGTGCCAACCCTCCACGCTGGGAGGATTGAGCAGCGCCTGTCCCTGCCAACCGCACTCCAACGCCAGATTGTTGAGTCCTGGCTTGAAGCCGTTATGGTTGCCCGCCATACGCACAGTGCCAACGATCAATTCAGCCGGGCTTTTCACCCGGGCGAAGCGGGCATTCTTGAAGAACTCTGAGTTGAACAACGCTCGTAAAATAGACCGGATGTCGCCACGGGATTCATTGTAGGCATCCGCCAACAATTCGATGGCTTCAGGGTCAACCGGTGGCGTAACGTTCCAACTGGCGACATGGGGCTCGTCGGCGACGAAGAATCTGTAGAGGTGACGGGCTAGGAACCGGGCCGTAGCCGGCTGATCCGCAATAATGTCCACGATGTCTTCGCCATTGAAGTTCCCGGTATACCCCAGGAAGGTCTTCTCCCGATCGTCGTGGTCCTCAGGTTTGTAGTCGAATAGCCAGTGGAAACGACCGTAAGGATTACGGGGAATCTTTGGGGCAATCGTCCATCCGGTAAAGGCCCTGGCTGCTTCCCTGATATCGTCCTCTGAGTAGTTTCCGACTCCGAGCGAGAAAAGCTCCAACAGCTCCCGCCCCCAGTTTTCATTTATGGCACCGTCACGATTTCCCTGGTTGTCCAACCAGAAGATCATGGCCGGCGACTTTGCAACCTCTACCAGGAGGTCGCGGTAAGTACCCAATCCGTATTCACGGAAGATGGCAATCTGGCGAGTCAACTCCAGTGGATTGTCCACCTTGGAGTTGCTGGTGGCGAACAACTGATGCCAGAAGAGGGCCATCTTCTCTTCCAGAGGACGTTCGGTGTTGATCATCCGGAACACCCAATTGGCCTGATTTATTGGCAGTGCCCCGGCCCCCTCATAACCCGGGAAGATCCGGTACAGCAGTTCGTCGTCTATGGCCGGCTGTTGCTCTGGACACAGAAGCTCCTCGACCACGGCTTCGTAGCCTTTGGAGACACGCTCCTCCAGTTCCTCACGGGTATCACCGAAGCCGGCCCGTCTCATTAAATGGGCCATCAATCGAATGTCTTCTTGGTGTGACATTACCTTCTCTCCGTTTATCGAGCCCAGAACACTAAGCCAGGCGCCGATACGCAGCATATTAGGTTTGGCCAAATCGAATGTCAACAAAAAGCCGAAACAGGGAACGGTTCAGAGTTGATGAGGCGAACTTGCCGGGTCCACGGTCCCGCTGAAAAACACTGGCGCCCAAGCTCCAATCCACCGAAGGGAAACGTCGGCGGTAGTCGGACGAGGGATGAAGGGCCAGGGAACGGGCTGGCGAGGACCTGATGCGGATGAAATGGACGATGCGGGATGTGGACGCCACGCCAGGGGGATGTTGACGGCCCGTGGTAGCGGCGTTGGGAGCGATCATCAGCGCAAATCGCTGGCGGAAGCGGTCAGGTGACCAGCCTGGGCGCTGATCGGCCAGGCGTGTGGCGGCATGGTGGACAGGTCAAACGCCGAGGACGGCGCCAGGAAGGGAAGGGCAGGGGCTCGCAGTCTCGCCAGGGCAGAGCTGAACCGGTTTTGCCAGGGCCAGCCCTGGGGGAAGTGCAGGGTGAGAAGGCGTGCTTTGCGGGTGACGCGTCCGGCCAGGCAGAAGAAGCGTCGCCGGAGGGTCTTGTACCGCCATGGCGGCGGCGGCCAGAGCGGCGAGAGCCAGCCAGACCCCACGTTTTGTCGGTCGCAACCTGTTGGTAATCAGACTCATTAAAGTCCTGCTGTGCAGTTATCAAGCGTCCGGTGGGATGTATCGTTGGCGTTCCTCCGGCACGCCGTTGGTGCCTCAAGCGTGGAACTGGGCCTCCAGGTGGGGCAGAAGCACGACCCGTGGTATCCGGCGGGGAATCGGGCGCCGCGTCAACGGCCCAGTCGACCTCAAATCAAAAATGGGCGCTGCCGGCGCAGGTGAGTGCGCTCGGGTTCCGGGTGCAGTTGGCGCTGCCCAAATCTGCGGGGGCACCAACCGGGCGGTCCGGTAATTACCGGGATTTGCGATGTATCGTCACTTGATTGATGTTTATGCTGGAGCTTGCCTTATCGTTGGGCCTGCCTATGCGACAGGTTTCAAAATATAGGACGGATTCCGTAACGGGAAATTTGCCATCACCGGGTCACTCACTTGTTCCCGTCATATGGCCTGGCGCTTCAAATGTGTGTGCGTTAACGAAAATGCACATATGCACACTTCTGTTGCCCGTCCTAATGACCGGACAAATTCCAGTCAGGCAACGACTTTCAGCGCCGCCTGCAAGTACGACTAACCACCAGGTCTGGGTACGGTGGCGTGGGGCGTCGGACCGCGGGCTCAGGCCTGGTTGGTTTCGAGCGGACTCATGCTGTTGCACCGTCCGACGGAGACGATTCCACATGGCGGCTCGTGGTTGGCCCACGGCGCTAATGTAGGATTATCCGGCGGGCGCCGAAGCCGTGGCCGCGTGAGAGCGGTTGGAAAGACAAACACAGAGGTCCAGGTCCGCTCATGTCGGGTTCCTGATGAAAGCCTATCGGGAGTCCTTCGTGCCGGCTCGTGGCCGCAAAGGGCTGTCCCAAGAGGAGCTGTTGCTCGGTATGGCGGATGTGGACCCGAGCTATGCACGGCGGCGTCAGCCACACCACCGTCTCCCGCTGAGAGTCCGGCGTTACCCGTCCCCGCGTTGACCGGCTCCGGGTCTTCGGCAGGGCGCTGAACCTCACCGAAGACGAGATCGCAGGGACGATCCTGCTGGCCGGGCTGGTTGGCGACGACCAGCCTGACACCGATGGGTCAGTTGGTGAGGACGATCCCGGTGTTGCCTCCTCCGTTGACGGGGTATCGGAGGCGAGAACCGGTAGGCAGCCGGCAGCCGTCGACGGGGAGCCCATGCCCGGGTTGTTCCGGCAGGTGGTGGTTTTCTGCGTTTTCCGGTTGCTGATCCCGGCCTCCCTTATCGTCGGCTTCCACTATTTGCTGTCTGCGCTGGGGTGGAACAACACCTGGATGCCCGTGATCTCCGTGGCGTTCGCCAATCTGGTGGTGATGGGCCAGGGTGTGGTCCGACCGGACGAATCGGCAGAGCTGAGGGAGTTCTATTGGATCTCGGTGTTTTTCGTTCTCACCACGCCGCTGCTCCAGTTCGCCCCGCTGCGCATGGACCACTACAACTTCCACCCGATTGGAGGTTTCGGTGGGACGATGATGCCGTACATGCTGGCTCTCCTGGTCAATCTTGGGCTGGCGTGGCTGTCCGGGCTGATGTTCTTTCTGTTGTGGAAATGGAGGTACCGGGGCGGCACCACGGTTGGCGGGACCGTGACGGGCGCCGCTTCAGTAACCATGCCGCCGTTGGGAGTGGTCTATTCGGTCATATTGGTCATCACCAACTTCTCGGTCGCGGTGCTAGGACGGGGGCTTTGATCGGCACCGATGCGTACCCTGCTGGGTACGTGCTGCCCTACCAGTAGTTTCTGCAGGGGCTGACGTTTGAGGCGTGGTCGAGGTCGGGGATGGTTTGGCCTTGTCCACGCCCTTGATGTGGGTGAGTCATGTATGAGCAAATCGCGTCCCTGACTGGCTTGGGGACCTTTATTTTGCGTCATCGCGTTGGTATGTCCACGTCTCTGGTGGTGCTTGCTGTAGATCAGGTTGCCAAGTCGATGGTGGTTCGGGCGTTGGCGATTGGAGACTCGTGGGAGGTTGTCGGTCCTTTTCGGTTGACTCACGTCGTGAACATGGGGAATACCTTGGATCTGTTTAGCGGGCATACCACTTTACTTATCGCCATATCGACGGCAGGTATTGCCTTGCTGTTTGCCCTCTACTGGTCTCGGGTGAGGACTGGAGCAAGTGCGCAGGTGACGTTTGGTCTGATGCTGGCGGGAGTGGGGGGCAATCTGTTGGATCGTCTGGTGCTGGGCCATGTCACGGATTTCATAGATGTGGTGCCTTGGTTCGTCTTCAACGTTGCCGATGTTGCGATTCTCCTGGGTTTGGTGGGGTTGGTTTGGGATATTCCAGGCGTTTCTGGAATGGTGCGGGAAGCGGTGCGGGGCTAGATAGGGTGCGAGCATCTACTCTCTAATCAACCCATCAGGTTCAAGGGCAGCCTTAGCTCGAGGGTCCTCAATCGTCTCCACTGACTGGGGTAATCATGTTTACCACACGAACCTCGTGAGGATGGAAGCCAGTGGCAACTACTATACGCACTCTCAAAACTTGCAGACGGAATTCGTCGTTCCACTGACTGTTTTCGGTCACTGGTTGGTCAAATCCCGAGTAGCGAAATGCCCTCCGGCCAGACTGCTTTCAGGACGTTCGCCGGCTTGGAATTGTTGCCTGCTGTGGACGGCCTTTGTTCATGTCGGGACGGCACCGTGGCTCGTTTGAGCGCTGAGCATGGGCGGCGAAAACAGGACGTGTGTCGCTCGGGATCCTGCTTTTGTCCGTGTCGGCCGTGGGAGAGAAAGCACTGGACGTTCCTGGGTCAGTGCTGGCGGTGCTCAGCCGGGGGGTGCTAACCTCGTGGTTGTCCCGCGATGTTTGGCTGAGGATGACCTCTATGCGTACCAGAGTTTGGCGAAACTTGACCGATGGCTGGCAGTGGTTCTGGAGTCGTGTCAGCGTCAATTTTGCCTTGGGTCTCTTGGCAATGGGTATCGCTGCTGCGTTGCTGTGTTCCTTCGACTTCATTCAGGGCGATTTCCGCCGCGTGGTTTTGACCGCGGCCTGCGGGGTCCTTCCCATTATTCTGCTGGTTGGTCCGGAGCGAGGCCGATCAGAACGCTGAGGCGTGGACTGGGGACTTCTCGGGACAATCTTGCTGCTGCTTACGGCCCTGCTGACGGCAATCAGCTATCGGCAGGGCTGGTCCTCATTGGGTTTGAACCTTGGGATCCTGCTCTTCTCATCGCCAGTCTTGCTTATCATCGGTCGCTTGGTCTTTCGCAAACCTTTGCTGGGGGTCGGATTGGGTCTGCCGATGGTGATGGCGATGGCGATGGCGGCACTGATCAGTCTGGTCATCCCGCGGGAATACATTTGGGATTTCCTGTGGTGGTCCGTGGTTCGTTGGAAACACGGCGTATGGCACAACCGCTTTCCGCGTTGGGAACCAGGCACCTTATGACGCCGTCTACATGGCGGTGAACTACATGCATGACTTGGACTTGGAGTTCCTGGTGGACTGACCGATGTCAGTCGGGGCCTTCGCATCCCTGGCGAAGGCCCCGGTGTTGAATTGTCTATGCTGGCGAAGATTCCGACCTTCGTACTTCTAGCGTTGCTGGTCGTCTCGGTGGCGGGCTGTGCAAGCCCGGGGTTGAGCTTGCCTACGCATGGCGGCGTCGGTCTAGGGGTTGGGATGACGAGTGTCTTCAGCGGCATTCTGGTGCGCGACGGGGGGTGCCTGATAATGGGTGACTTGACTGGAGAGGTTGTGGACGGTGTTGGGTCGGTGCTGCCGGTTTGGTCGGACGGGTACCGGGTGTTGGTTTCGGATGCCGGTTTGGGACTGGCTCATCCTGACGGGTTCGTGGTGGCTAGGGCGGGTGAGCGGGTGCAGGTGAGGGGTCGCCTGTCTGCCGGCGCCGGGGTTGGTGATACGGGGATTATGTGGTCTGGGGGCGAGGTCGCCGAATGTGGGGGTATGTTCCTGCTGGTGGAGGAGGCAGTCCTGCTGGTGCCGGGTGATGGAGGTCCTGGCCTTGGCGGGGTGTTGTTCCCGCGGTCTTTGGACCAGGTCGAGAGCAACGTGTCTCTGACGGCGTTGTTGGTAGGTGTGCTGTCGGTGCGCGACGGGTGTCTCCGGGTGGAGAGAGAAGGTTCGTATGAGGGGCCAGTGGTGATCTGGCCGGCTGATGCGCAGTTGGCGTCAGTTCATGGCGTGTTGGAGGTGGTGGACGGTGATGGGCGGCTTTTGGCTCGGGTAGACGATGAGGTCTCGGTCGGCGGTGGGGTGCCCTTCGGACGGCAGTTTGACGGTGGTTCCGGGTGTGATGGCATTGGCTGGCACGCGTCGGTGGTGAATCGGGTGAAATGACGGGATCCGGCGTCGTCGGATGGGTTGTGCCATCTGTTGGGATTGCGGATGCGGCGGTTGTGGGTGCGGTTGGCTGTGCAGAAGCCTTGGCGTTCAGGTCGGCGATGCTTTCCTGTCCTGCTGGGCTCGTTCTTGGGACCGGCGGACCTGTCGTCGCGAGTTTCTCTGTTGACGCTTGCTGTGTCTCTCGGCGCAATTCGGGCAGCGAGTTTTGTCAGTGACTGCGAAATTCTTGCAGTCCTGGCAGACGCCGCATTCTTTCAGTAGTTGCAGTCCCTACACGTTCCCTTGGCTCGGCACTTGGGATACGGCAAGCAGCGTGTGTCTGGGTGCTCCACGGCCGATCCGCACCGTGCGGACCCGGGCTCGGACGCGCTGGTTAGTGTAGTAGGCGGCAGTGTCGTAGCCCACGTTGCTGTGGGTGTGGCTGGTGGCCGTCACGTTGTTGACCAACGGCGTCCAGGGATCGTTGCCGTTCGCCGAGTAGTCGATATCGTGGCGGGCGTGCCGGTGGGCGCAGTTCAGGTCAGCAGGATGGACGACGCGTTGGACACCGTGGCCGTGAGGCCGGTTGGCTTGCCCTGCGGAGTCCAGCACCGCCGTCGCCGCGGTGGCTGAGTCGGTATTAGAATCCGGGCTCTTCAGCCCGGTTGCGTTCACCGCCCGCGCCCGGTAGTGCCGCGTGGTCCCGGCCGTCGGCGCGGTATCCACGATGCTGGTTCCACTGACGTTGTTGTTCAGGGAGGTCCAGTTCGTGCTCCCGTCCGCGGACCACTCCACCTCGTAGTGCGCCACCGGAATCCCGTTGACGTATTCCACCGGATCCCACTCTACGGTGATGCTCAGCGTGGTGTTGTCCACCTGCGCCGCACCGGCCGTGCCTTGGACTGCTGCGATGGTGGCCGTGTTGTTGTCCTGCTTCCAATCATACACCGGCGTGCTGTGCCAGCTGACTCCGGTAACGGTATCCGCTTCGCAAGCCTCTTTGGTGATGTGGGCCAGATCCCCGGGATTGTCCTTGCCGCCAATGCAGACCTCGTAGTTTTTCGTGCTGGCGATGCTTACGCTGGCGGTGTCGCTGGCAGACGCGCTCAGTACCAGCGTTGGCTCGGGTATCCCCGCAGAATGATAGTAGCCTCTGACCTTCAGTTCGCCGACGTCCCACTCGCCGGTGGTGCCGTCGTAGGTGCCCTGGCTGACGCGGATCACCTCTGCCCCGGTTGGCAGCCCGGTGACCTGCGCGCCAAGCGATTCGGCCGGCCCGTTGTTGTCGGCGACTATCTTCAGCGCATGTTGGTTGGTAGCGACGTGGGAACTGGCGCCGCCATCTTCCACGGTCAGGTCCGCCATTGGCCCGACGTGGAAGGTGTAGGTTTCCGTGTCGCAGTATGCGGCGGTCACGCCGGAGGGCAGGTATTCGGACGCGCAGTCGCCGTTCGTGCCATCACGATTACCGATGGTGGTGTAATCCACCACATAGGTACCCAATTTAGAAAACTCGGCAAACCATGAACCTGGACCGGTTGAGTCTCTTTTCGAACTGGTGCCGCTGTAGGTGGCGGTCCAGCTATTGCCTGAATTCATCCTGGTAATTGCGGAGCCCGTGCTGGTTCTGATGTACATATCCCCTGGGGGATTGCCTCCGTCAAGACCCGCGACCGTTACGTATTCACCCGCCACTTTGACCCAATTGTTCAACTGACCGTTGAAGGGAATTCTTGAATAGAAAATTTTGACTCCATTGCGGACGCCAGTGAAATTGGCATGAGCATTGGTCGCGGTTTGCCAGGAAGCCGTATTTGCGTCGGTGACGCTCTGCTGAACGGTGTTTTTCAGGTAATTGTCGTAGGTTCTCGCAACAGAGTCCTGAACCTGCACTATCGTCGTTCCGGGAGACATGATGATTCCGGAGCCTACGTTTTTATTTACTGCCCGGACGCGGACGCCGTCCGTGCCGTCGCAGGGGGGGGTTGTATGGCAAAGCAATCGTACACGGTGAATGTTTCAACTTCGCCCGCGAGGATCGGTTCGGCCGGCTGGTCACCCAGGCATACCTTCGCAACGTTGTCCGATATGTCGTCGTCCCGGGGGCCGGTGCCCGGCGGGGGGTTCCCGGTCAGCGTCGCCGTCAGGCACTGTTCGTTTACCACGGCATCGCTTGCCACGGTGACCGGCAGAGTCACGGAATACCTCGGTGTTTCGCCGTCACCCCTTTTCAGGGTCCCGATATTGAACACGCCGCTGCTGTAGCTCACCGATCCCGGTTTGGCGGCCCCGGGTAGCCGTAACTTGGCGTGCCGGAAACTGTCAGACCGTCAGTCAATTCGATGGCAACATTCAAGTCCATCGGCGGTGCGGTGAGTGAGGCCCTCAGGCCATCACTGGTAATGATTGGATTTTCTCTAAGTGCGGTGATGGTGAAGTTGACGGTGCCCCCCTGTGCCGGGACCGGGTTGTCCACCGACACGGTAACTAAATAATTCCCTTCCGCTTGTATGCGCGAATTACCCTGAGTAGTGTAACTGTATGACCAGGCCTGAGTTTCGTTGTTTTCTCGGTGGAGGTCACTCTCAAAGGATGTCGTGGTCACCCTTCCAACGAATTTATGTGGGTGTACGGTATTATCAAAAGGCGTTCCGCCAATAGACCTGGCATGACGAACCTCTGCGGCAACCTCCTCTCGTTGCAGCCCTCCGAGTTCAGGTATGGACCAACTGAGGGTACATCCATCGGTATCCAGAGACGCGCTCCCGACGGGAACTGCTGGCGACTCTCGAAAACCGCTCGTGTCCACGGGGTACGTCACCGAGACCACGACTTCCACGTCATAAGCGGTCTTGGACCCTTGATTCACAACGATGATGTTTAGGTTATGGAAGTGTGTTACTGATATCGTGTCGGGAACTTCCAGGATCAAACCAACGTCCACGTGGCCGTTATCCTCGCCCTGGGCATGGATTGGGACGGCTCCCCAAGCCATCACCGTGGCGACGGCGGCACAGAGCAGCAGCGCCAGGACCGCCAGCCGCCACACGGCCTTCGGCCTGGACAGGCCGCGCCTGCGCTGAAGTCGTGAGCGGATTGATGCTTGAGCGTGCAGACGGGTGTTGCCCGTCGAGACGGAGGGTGGGAGCCAAAAGCTCGCCATGATATGTCGTCTCGGCTCAGGCCCCGCTGTGGTCGGCGGGCCCGGTCCCGATGACCGCTGGATTTTTCAGCAGTGGATTTGCCTGACCTGCGAACCCAACGAAATCCGGTCCCTCCGTAATGCCGGAACGTGGCGCCCGTGCATCAGTTGTGAAGCACGGGCGACGTCGCGGTTCAGTGCGAAGATATACTAAACCATCAGTTATGAGTAAGGGGTGAGTTTGCACCCCACAAAAGATATATATTTATGAGTATTTCGGGACGACGTACTGTGGCCGCCCCCTGATCGCCGAAAGACCACGGACAGCGGCAGGTCGTCGGAATCCAGATTTTCCAGATGCCGGGATCATCCGGATTGCAACCATTCTGCGATGGACATCTCCCAATCCTGTCCAATCCCAAAATCCCGCAAATCCTGATTCTGACGATTCCCCAGGGCCCCGTCGTGCCTCCCGCGCCCGTTCAGCAGTCCGGCGGCTCCGGACCGGCCATGCGGTAGCCGACCCGGGGCTCGGTGAAGATATACCGCGGCCCGCCGGGAGCCTCGCCCAGCTTGCGGCGCAGGCTCTTGATCACAGTGCGCACCGGCCGCAGGTCTGCGGAAGGATACGGCTCTTGTCCTCCCTGGACGCCGCCGGGTAGGGGTCTCGTATTGTTGCCAGCGATTCGCCCTTTGTCATCCTGCTCATACCTCCACTCACCTACCCGCCTCCCGACTTTTCGGCAACGTTCTGTTTGAGGCAACCACTCAGCGTCGGTAACCTTTTGGGCGAGGCAATGCGGACAACGGGTTCGGTGAAGACCGGCAGGCCATACAACACCACCTTAGCGGCCCGGTGATGAGCATCTTGCGCGGCGCCGGGCTCACCCTGCTGCGGGACAGCAGCCAACAGTGGACGGACCGTGAACCGTTGTAAAATCTCGCACCATTCTGCCGCTCAACGTCGCGCCTCAGGGGACGGGCGCCATGGAGCGAGCCCGGTATTGACTTCTCAGCCAGTCCAAAAACTGTGCAGTTCCCATGGTGTCTTGCATATCCGCGAGATAGCGCAATCCCACCGCGTAATTGCACGAGTAATGGGGTTGATCAGGTTGAACCTGCAGCGCCTCCAATTCGGCTATTGTGTCGGCTTCCGGATACTCGCATGTCCATTCCGGGACAAACGGTGTTGCCGAGGCCTGTGACGCGTTTCGAGCGATGAGTTCCGCGGCGCCTTCGTTCAGCCAATCGTGGTGTCCCACCCAATAGAAATGTGCAGTTTCATGGGCGATGATGTAGTCGGCTCGCGACGCGTTGGGGTCGCCTTCGCCCACGTCGAGAACCGTTCCCACCGCCAGGCCGTGGTGGTTGTTGATTGCAATGACTGCCGAGTCATCGGGCCAGTCCACGAAGGCCAATGACACGTGGCTTACCGGGAAGGGTTCGCCCATGAATTTTTCCGTGAATTCTATGGCGTGGGCCAGTCGGTCGATGCTCTTTTCAGAACCAGGTCCGGTGCGCACGATGGCGATGCTGACCTCACCGGCCAGAGGAAGCATGATGGCGCGTGTTTGAACGGTTACGGTTTGGGGGTCGAGGAGTCGGTCAATGAATTGCTTTGGGACCGAATATCGACCTCGGGCCGGATGGCGAGGCCCCGGCAGGGCGGCGATTATGGGTGACCATTTGTCGGTGATCCAACCATCTATCGAGCCGTGGCTCATGATGCGCTGGTACGCAGACGGGTCGTTCAGATAGACCGATCGCAAAGCTCGCAAGGCCGCATTGTCAGCCGGTTCCACGGTCTGAAGGAATGGCATGGCGAGCCACTGGGACAGGGACAGGGAATGATCTAGGCCAGTTAACGACACCAGGGCGATGATCGCCTGTTGTTCGTGCCGGTCGACACCGTCTCGCGCCCATGGGATCTCCTGGAGCGATTCGGCCAGACTTGGTTGCAGATCATCCCGTTCTTCTATCCACGTTGTCAGCTGCACCGGCGTGGGGGTTGGCAGCGGGGTCAGGGCCGGCAACGGCAGCGGGGGCGGGGTTGGCTCGGTTCTCTCCGGATCCGGCGAACTATCGAACCCCGGGGATTCCGTGAAATGAGCGATCGCCGAGGCTTCGGAGGTTGGCAGGAACTCAGTTTGCACCGCCGGTGGCGGGGTAGTGGGTTTCTCAACAGCTGGGGTGGGTTGAGTTAAGTGAATATCTGCCGAAACATTGCGGGTCACAGCGTTCCCACAGCCGACAGCGGCCCCTGTTACCGCCAGGGCCGCCGCCAGGATTACTGCTGTCTTCGGGACAACTTTATGGAGCCGACCCATTCTTTCTCATCATCGATACCCTCGAACGGGTATTTGGGACCGATTTCGTAGCCGCCGTGTGAGGAATATTACCAGTGCCATCAGGATAATCAAGGCGAGCATAATCCACCACAGCCAGTCAGGCACATTTTCCAGCGTGTCCCGCCACGAAATCAAGGGCCCGATGACCGGTTGCGGAGTGGGCGTTGGCGCCCATGCCGCGGCCGTGGGAGCCGGAGGTCCCTGGGTGACGGCTGGCGCTGGGGGCGTAGGGGTGTTGGCCAGGAATGCTCCCGGGTTCACGGGGATAGGGTTTGGAGTAGACGTGGGTGTGGGCGTGGGTGTGGGCGTGGGTGTGTTGGTCGGTGTGGGCGTGGGCGTGCGTGTGGGTGTTTTAGGCGGTGTGGGCGTGCTGGTCCGGGGGATTTCTGCGCGACCGGTGATTGGGACGGAAGGTTTCGGGGCTGGTTCGAGCGTGCCGGAACGTGTCGGCGCGGGAGGCGCCACAAGTCGTACGGTCGGGGTTGCGGTGTGGGCGGGAGTGGGCCGAGCGCGGCCGCTGGGTGGGCTGCCTCCGGAGGTAGAGGGGACGGGCGTCGGCGTTGCTGTAGGCGTCGGGGTGGACATGGGCGTGGTCGTTGCCGTTGGTGTGGGAGTGGGCGTTGGTGTGGGCGTCGGTGTGGGAGTGGGCGTTGGTGTGGTCGTTGCCGTTGGTGTGGGAGTGGGCGTTGGTGTGGGCGTCGGCGTCGGCGTGGGCGTCGGTGTGGGCGTCGGTGTGGGTGTTGACGTCGCAGCAGTCGTTGCCGTTGGTGTTGGGGTATGGGTAGCCGTTGCCCGCGGTGTCAATGGTGGCTCCGGCGTGGTGGTAGGCGTAGTGGTGGGTGTCGTGGTAGGAGAGGGAATTACGACGATCTGGTCGGTGGTTCCGTTGGCAGGGTTCGACCAGCCGCTCGTTCCCTCGTCGTTGGATGCCCTGACGCGCACCCAATACGTGGTGCCGGACTGAAGCCCCTCTACTATGGCCTGTGTATCTGTGCCGTCGTGGTCGTGGGTATCCCATGGGCCAGTTTCGGAGGCGGAGTGCTGGACGTCGTAGTCGGTGATGGGTGGCCCGGTGTTGGCCGGCGCTTGCCATTCCACGTCAAGGGAAGTCGAAACCTCGCCGGCGGAGACCGTTGGGGCTTCAGGGGTCGCTGGTGGTTCGTCCACGTCGGTGATGGCGATGGAGACGTTGATGGTGGCGCTGCCGCCGTGGGTGTCGGAGGCCTTGACGGTCAGGGTGTATTGGGGCGTGGCCTCATGGTTGTAATCCTGCTGGCCGGCCGTGATCTGACCGGAGGTGTCGTCGATGGTGAAACTACCCGCATTGGCGCCGGCGATTTGGTACTGGACCGTGTCGGCGTCGCTGTCCGTTGCGACCAGTTGGGCGCCCACGTTGGTGCCCACGGGAGAGTTTTCGGGGAGCGCACGGTTGGCCGTGGCTCCTTCGGTGAACACAGGAGCGTTGTTGGCTACGGTGTCATGGGTGGTGGCGTCCGACCATGCGCCGGTTCCTTCGGCGTTCATTGCCGCTACCTGTATCTGGTGGGTGCTCCCTCGTCCCAGACCGGCGATGTTGGCGCTGGAGGCGTTCCCACCGTGGGTTTGAAGGGTCCACGCTTCGGGCCAGGTTTGGTCTGTGTTCTGTGTCTGATAACGCAGGTTGTACTGCGTGATAGGGGGCCCTTGATTGGAGGGGGCGGACCATGCTACCCCCAGCGTGGTCGTGGTCGCCGCAGTGACATGCGGAGCGGCGGGCTTCCCGGGAGGTTCTGCCACGTCGGTGATCGCGACGGTCACTGTGATGGTGGCGCTGGCGCCGTGGGGGTCGGAGGCCTTGACGGTCAGGGTATATGCATCGGCGGTTTCGTGGTCGTAGTCGTGATCGCCAGCCTTGATCTGACCGGAGGTTTCGTCGATGGTGAATCCCCCAGGATTGGAGCCGGTGATTTCGTATCCGATTGCGTCGGTGTCGGCGTCCGTGGCTTCGATGGGGTCTCCGACGTTGGTTCCCTCCGCTGAGTTTTCCGGCAGTGAGCGGCTGGTCGGGGCTTCATCCCTAAACTCGGGCGCGTTGTTAGCCACGGTTCGGGCGTTGGCCGGATCGGACCATTCGCTGGTCCCCTCGTCGTTGACCGCGGCAACTTCCACCCGATGCGAGACGCCGCGCTGCAACCCGCTGATGATGGTGTTGGAAACGGTGGCCCCGTGGGTCTGCACGGTCCAGGCATCCGGCCAAGTTGCGTCCGGATTCTGTGCTTGGTAACGCAGGTTGTACTGCGTGATTGGAGGCCCTTGATTGGAAGGGGCGGACCATGCTACCGCCAGCGTGGTCGTGGTCGCCGTAGTGACATCCGGAGCGGCGGGCTTCCCTGGTGGTTCTGCCACGTCGGTGATATCGACGGTAACGGTGATGGTGGTGTTGCCTCCGTGAGGGTCTGATGCTTGTACCTCTAGGGTATATCGGGGCGTGGCCTCATGGTTGTAATCGTGCTGGCCGGCCGTGATCTGTCCCGACGTCTGTCCGACGGTGAAGTTTCCGGTGTTGTCGCCCGTGACGGCGAACTCGACGGTGTCGTCATCGCCGTCCGTTGCGGCGAGGGGTTCGCCAACGTCCGTGCCTCCGGGAGAGTTCTCCGGCAGCGTGCGCGTTGTCGTTTCCCCGTCCGTAAACATGGGAGCGTTGTTGGCGCCGGTCTGGGCGCTGGCCGGTTGAGACCAGGGGCTTGTTCCCTCATCGTTGGATGCCGCCACCTGCACCCAGTATGGGGTTGCGGGTCGAAGCCCGGTGATGGTGCTTTCCAGGTCTGTGCCGTCGTGGCTATGGGGGTTCCATGGACCGGTCTGGCTGGTGGAGTATTGGACGTCGTAGTCGTCGATGGCGGGACCCGTGTTGTCCGGTTCTTCCCACTCAACATCCAGGGACACGGCGTTCCCGCCGGCTGAGACCTTGGGAGCGGACGGTGCCGTTGGAGGTTCGTCCACATCGGTGATGGCGATGGAGACGGTGATCGTGTCGCTGCCGCCGTGGGTGTCCGTCGCCTGCACCATCAGGGTGTATGTGTTCCTGGTCTCGTGGTCGTAGTCGTGATCGCCCGCCTTGATCTGACCGGAGGTTTCGTCGATGGTGAATCCGGTGGGGTTGGAGCCGGTGATCGTGAACGCGATGGGGTCGGAATCGCTGTCGGTGGCGGCGATGGGGTCTCCAACGTCGGTTCCCTCTGGAGAGTTTTCGGGCAGTTCACGATCGGTCGTTTCGCCGTCCGTGAAGATGGGCATGCTGTTGCCGCTGGTCTGGCCGCTGGCCGGTTCCGACCAATCGCTGGTGCCCTCGTCATTGGTCGCTCTGACGCGCACCCAGTAGTCGGTGGCCCGCTCAAGATTTTCTATGCTGGTCTGCATATCAGAGCCGTCGTGGTCATGGGTTTCCCATGGGCCGTCTTCCGCCGTGGAGTATTGGACGTCGTAGTCGCTGATTGCCGGTCCGGTGTTGGCTGGCTCTTCCCACGCGACGTTCAGGGAGGTTGCGTTGGCGCCGGCTGAGACCGTTGGAGCAGCGGGTGTGGCCGGCGGCTCGTCCACGTCGGTAACGTTGACGGTGACCGTGCTGGTCTCCTGATCAAGGTCGACGTCGGTGGCAGTGAGGTTGAAAGAGTATTCGGACTTGGTCTCGTGGTCGTAGCTCGCGCCGTCCTTGGTGCGAATTTGGAGAAAGCGATCCCCGGTTCCGCTGGCAGTGGCGTCGAAGAACTGTGCGTCGTCCCCGCTGATTGTCCAGGTATAGGTTCCGGGCTGTTCGGCGGCTCGTATCGGCAGGCCAATGTCGAGACCTCCAGGGGTGTTCTCGGCGACGCTGAGGGCTACGGTCTCTCCGATGTTGGGCGTGATCTTTTGGATGTACCGGATTTTGCCGTCGGCGAAGCTGAAGTACATGACGAGCGGGTTTTCCGTTGATATGCCGGTTGGACAGGACGGTACGGTGGTCGTAAGGCAATCATTTACGTTGTAGTTCTTTATGTCCTGGGCGTCGAATTCGCTCGCGCTCAGTCGTGGCTCCTGTGGACCGGACACGTCGAAGGTCGTGACACTATGGTGTAGCAGGTGCATTACGTAGACGAGGTGATCTCTTCCGGCGACCCGTGAGGGGGTATGAGTCGTGGTGTCTTCAATGTGTCCGTAGTCGGTTGCGGCCTTCCGGGCGTGTCGGGGCGTGCCGTGGTGGAATGCGCCAGCAGTGGGTGTGGTCTCGAATGGGGCGATTTCCTCCAGATCGTTCAGGTTGAGCACCCAGATGACGTTTTCCGCGAGGTGCGCGTCCAGTACGTTTTCCACGCGGTGGAAGGCCATGTCTTTATCAGCTTCGTTAGCAAACGTGGACCTGTCGTAGGCTACGCTCCGGGGCACGGCGTTTGTGTCTCGGGCCTGGGTTGCCCAGACGTGCTGTGAGTTTCCCCATATCCCCTGCACCCGAAAGGTGGACGTGTAGTGGTCGTCGATCAGGGGTATGTCCAGTTTTGGGGCCCTTGTGATGGTGGTGCCTTCGTTGGACAGCTCGTACGCAGCGAGGATGTGGAGTTTGGTGTCTGCTGCGTACAGGTGGGCGGAATCATTCCAGACGTCGCTGTATACGGCGGAGCAGCCGTTAGGTATACCCTTCCTGGGTGCGGTGGCGTCCGCGTTTGCGGTGGTCAGATCGTAGGCGTCCCAACCCGTGTTATCCGGGTCGTGTGAGTTGACCGGACTCCAGGGATCTTCATCGTCAAGCCGCCAGCGGGCTTTGAGCTGTTGCCCGTCGACCCACAAGTCGGCTTGGTAAAACTGTCGTCCGCTGGACGCGCAGTGCGGCTGATAATTGATCTCCAGGGCCGGCCGACGGGTCCGGTTGTTGTCCGCGCCTTCATGGGCAACGAGGAACCTGGTCTTGGAAATGCGGGTCCAGGTAACGTCGCCGATGGTTGCGGACTCACCATCCTCGATGAGGTTTACGACCGTTACGCTGACTGAGGCCTGTGCCTGGAGGCTGGCATCCGAATCGGCGGTGGCGGTTAGGGTCAGGGCGTAGCTTTTCTGGGTTTCGGAGTTCTCGTAGTCCCCGACGGCTCCCTTTATCTTAAGTTGGCCCGAGGCATCGATGTTGAACTTGCCTCCGTCCTGGCCGCCCAGGGAGTAGGTAACGTCGCCGTCGAAAGTGGCGGGAATCGGTTCTCCGACGGGCGTGCCGGCCGATGCGTTTTCGAATACCGACCGGGAGTAGCTGGATTGTCCGAAGGCGGGTCCGTCGGTGCGGGTGACAACCGGGTTGGCGCTGTCGCCGCTTCGATTTGCGGTGGTGTTGATCAAAGATGCCGTTCCCGCTGGATCGTTCGGGCTTTTGGCACCTGTGGAGCGGGATGAGCCGGTCGCAGCGTGGGACGCGGTCGCCGGCGGGGGCGGGTTGGCGGCCAGCAGAATTGCGAAGACCGCAATTGACAGGATTGCAGGACGCAATCGTCCACTCGAGCGGGGCATTCGCCGGGCTATCCAGTGGCAACGCGCCGAAAATCGGTGACACATCATCATGAGGAACAACTCCTGAATGTCCTGTTTTGGTCACCGGGTCCGCGTGGCCTTTCGGATACCCGAATTGAGAAGTTTCACTCCTGTAACGAGCGATTGGTAGTTTGATAAATGTATGACTAGATTCTTAATCTTTGCCTGCTCAAAGAGCAGGCAGTGGTGTAATGGGGTTTAAGGGTGCTGTTCCCGGATAATATGGTCGAATGCTGGTTCGTTCCAAAGTGCCGCGCTGTTGGAAGGGATCTTGAGACCGAGCCTTCTGCCCAGGACTCCAACTCCACCTGCCAAACCGGTAATTACAAGTTATCCTTACCCGCTTTCTCTTCTCGCCCACCGCCGCGCCATCGCTCTTACTTAACCGCCCAGATACGGTTAGCTCCAGCCATTCGGACAGGGGCCTTCCGTCTTCCGTACAGATGGCGCGTTTGGCGTCGCAGTCGATGGTCACCGATAGCACCGCGATAACCGCCCCGTTGACGGGCACGTCTAACATGCCATCGTTCTCGGAAGACCTGCCGTTCAGAGCGCCACCCCAACGATTTGCTGTCGTCCAACAAAAACGGAACGCTGACTGATCAGACGGCACGGGCTCCGGTCCATGCCTCGCGGGTAGGTACTCCACCCTCCGTCTCGGGTCGAAATCCAGATGCAAACCTCTCATAAGCGGACGAACTGTTTCGACATTATCGAATTTGTGGGAGATTACTGTGAGAAAACCGCTCGGTTCGGGCCTGGCCGTTATCGACAGGCCCGGTACCGAATACCGCTAGATTTTTCAGCGGCGGATTTGCCTGACTTACGAGCCCAACGGACTCGGGCCCGTTCGTCATGCTGGAACGTCGTACCGCGTTTTCCACAACTGATGCACGGGCAACGTCGCAATCCAGTGCGAGAGTATCCTAAACTATTAGTTATGAGTAAGGGGTGAGTATTTCCCCAGAAAAGATATATTATTGTGAGGATTCTGTCCGGCTTATGATGGTTTCCGGCAATATTGCCTGCTGCCGGGCCCAATGAGGCGCCGAAATCGCCGATGGCGCCGTTTGCCCGGTGGCAGCAGGCGCGTCCCATACTCGCTCAGCAGTCCGGCGGCTCCGGACCGGCCATGCGGTAGCCGACCCGGGGCTCGGTGAAGATATACCGCGGCCCGCCGGGAGCCTCGCCCAGCTTGCGGCGCAGGTTCTTGACCACGGTGCGCACCGGCCGCAGGTCGGCGGTGGGCTCCGCTCCCCACACCCGGTACAGCAGCTCCGCGTAGGTTACCGCGCGGCCTCCGTTGGACGCGAGTTCCGCCAATAGCCGGTACTCCGTGGGCGTGAGGGGGATCCAGCGTCCCGCCACGGTAGCGCTCCGCCGGGCGTGATCGACCACCAGGTCGCCGACGACGTAGGGCTCCGCGTTGACCGACTGGGCCTGTCGCCTCAGGGCGGACCCGATCCGGGCCGCCAGTTCGGTGCCGGCAAAGGGTTTCACCACGTAGTCGACGGCTCCCATTTCCAGGACTTTGGCGATGGTCTCCTCCCGTCCGTAGGCCGACAGGAAGATCACCGGGACGTCGAAAGCCTCATGGATGTCCCGCATCAACTCGATGCCGTCTCTGCCCGGCAGCACCAGGTCCAGGAGCACCAGCCGGGGCCGTTCGTCGGCGATCAGCCGGTGCACCTCCCCGGGGTCGGCCGTGACGATGGGACGGTAGCCCGCCGTGGTCAGGGCTTCCCGGAGGTGGCGCAGCGTATGCGGATCGTCGTCCACGGCGAGGATGCTGAGCGGCTGCGCTTCGACCTGCGGAGGTGACGCGGCCGGCGCTACGGCAGTCGCCTCGCCCGCCGACGTCATCTCGCCCGCCACCGGCAGGGTGAAGGTGAAGCGCGATCCCAGGCCCGCTCCGTGGCTTTCGGCCCAGATCCGGCCGCCGTGGGCCTCCACGATCCCCTTGCAGATGGCCAGGCCCAGCCCGGTGTCCGCCGTCCGCGCGCCTGCCTCGTCCCGGTCGCTCCGCGTGTACTTGTGGAACAGTTGGGAAAGGCGCTCCGCCGGTATCCCCCGCCCCTCGTCCGTAACTGAAATCACCACCTGGTAATGCTCGGACCGAGCCCTGACGGTGATGCCGGAGCCTTCCGGGGAGTTCTGGGCCGCGTTGTTCAGCAGGTTGCCCAGCACCTGCACGACGCGCAGGCGGTCGGCCGAAACCGGCGGCAGGCCCGGCGGGATATCAAAGACCAGGTTGTTGCGACCGCCGCCGCCGAGGAAGATGTTGCGCGCCTGGTCCACCAGGTTGGCCACGTCCGACGGAGCGGGTGTCACCGGCAGCGCGCCCGCCTGGATCCGCGCCACGTCCAGCAGGTCGCTGATCAGCTTGCGCATCCGGTCCGCCTGCTCCCGCACGATCAGGAAAAACTGGCGGACTTCCGCCGGGTCGGGAGGCGCAACGTCGTCCAGTACCGTGCTGGCCGATCCCCGGATCGCCGCCAGGGGCGCGCGCAGTTCGTGGCTCACCATGCCGAGGAAGTCGGTCCGCGCCCTCTCCAGTTCCTGGAACGCCGTCATGTCCTGCATCGTGACCACGATGGACACCGCGTCGCCTTCCTCGGAGTACAGGGGCGTCGCGTTGACCAGGACGGCCACCGGCGGTCCTTCCACCGGGACCACCGTCATTTCCTCGGCCTGCAGCTTCTGCCCGCCGCTCATCACCAGGGCCAGGGCCAGGGCGCTGAGCGATATTTCGGTGCCGTTGGGTCGGCGCACTGACAGGTTGCTCAGCACATGGAGCGCCTGGACCGTGGACCGGGCGCCGGCCCCGCCGATCCGACACGCCTCGCCGTTGGCGGTACGCAGCAGTCCGGTGATGGGGTCGAAGACCAGCACTCCCACCGGGGAGATGTCGGCCAGCGCTTCCATATCCGCCCGGGCGCGCCGCTCTTCCCGGTGTTGCCGGGCATTGGCGATGACCAGCGCGGCATGGGCGGCGAACATCGACAGCGTTTCCTCGTCCTCGGCGGTGAACTCCTCCTCGCCCCGGTCTCTCGCCAGGTGGATGTAACCGATGTTCTCTCCGCCATGCCGCACCGGTGCGGCAAGGAAGGCGCCCACCGGCAGCAGGTCGAAAGCCGGCAGGCCCATCTCGACGGCGTAGCTCGGGAAATCCCTCAGCCGCAGCGACCCGGGCATCTGCCTGAAGTGGGCGAACAGGTCCCATCTCCCCGGCATCCGCTGCAGCAGGTCGTGGTCCTCCGCGCTGATGCCCGACGTGAACAGGACCTCCAGCTCGCCGACTTGCCCCACGGTGATGATGACGCCGTAGCGGGCTTCGGTCAGGGCGCGCGCGTTGTCCACGACCTGCTGGAGGACATGGTCGAAGTCCAGGCTCTCGTTGATTTGCAGCGTGGCCGCGCTGAGCCGCGACAGCCGGTCTCGTGCCATCTCGTGGTCAGCAGCGCGCGTCATGTCGATTCCTCCGGGTCAGGATGCTCCGGCCACCCATGATGGGAACAGGTCGCCTGAAGTGATTTGCGCTCACAATGATATTCCGATTTCTCGGCAAAAATCATAACTTACGCACGCCAGACATCTGGCGGTGGGCGCACTGGTATTCGCCATCTCGGCGGAGGTTGTAATCCACCCGAAATCGGCAATTCTTGATGACCGCTATATGACGTGTGACCGGGCGTAAATGAGCATAGCGGCTGCCGTGCCCATCCGGATGGGCTTGGCGTTCGGCCTGGCACTACCGCTCGAGACCAATGACCGGTTCGGCGCTACCTCGGGATCATTACGTGGGTTGGTCAGAGTGGGCAGGTGGAGGTCTGGCTCCCAGGTGGCGGTCTGGCTCCAAGGTATCTCCTACTGCCCACTTGTACGGCCTGAATCGGGCGGGAGCGCGGCTGTATCAGGTATCAAGGTGCAAACCGAAATCGTCAATCGTAAGACGCGCATGGCGAGTCTCGAGGCAGAGGGTCCCAACTTGACTAACGAGCCGAAGAAACCACCTCGACTTGCGCTCTGGAGACGCGAGCCGTAAAAAGCAGCTTCAATCTGTTATTTCCCCTTTTCTATCTATGGCCGGCTCCCGACAATCGCCGCTTGCCGCAAACCCCCTGCAAGTGAGAGGGTCACGGACAAGAATGAAGGGCACCTCTCATGGGGAACCGGAGGACGAGATGAGAGCGGTGGGATACTTTCGGGTGAGTGATTAGATCAGGTGGAGGGGTTCTCCCTGGATGCCCAGCGTCGGGCGTTTCACGACTTCTGCTCCCAGAAGGGCTGGGAGGTGGTGGGCGTGTACGACGAGGAAGGGCGTTCGGCGTGGGTGGAGTCGATCGCCAAGCGACCGGCGTTCCTCCAACTGTTGGAGGACGCCCAGGCTGGGAAATTCGACGTGGTGGTCACCCACACCCTGGACCGCTTTTCCAGAAACCTCCGCGTCATGCTGAACGCCTGCCATGTCTTCTCCCAGCACAACGTCACCTACGTCTCCATCACAGAGAACATCGACTGGTCCACGTCAGAGGGCAAGCTCTTCATGACCCTGCTGGGTGGCTTTGCCCAGTACTTCTCGAATGCCCTCTCCGGCCACACCAGGAAAGGCATGAGAGAACGGGCCATGCAGGGCCTGTTCAACGGCGAGCCGCCCTTCGGGTACGAGCGTTGTGACGCGAATTGCATTGGCATGGACGAGAACCACACCGGCTGCCACTTGGACTGGGAGAAGGCCAAGGCTGGGTGGGAGATGAACCAGAGGTACGCCAACGGGGTGGAGTCCATGAGCAGGCTGGCGGGGTGGTTGAACGAGCAGGGGTTCCGGACCAAGAGCAAGAAGCCCCAGGTGATCATGGGGTGAGGTGGTCGAAGGAGAGGGGAGACGCTTCACCAACTACAGCGTGCGGGACATGCTGAAGAACCGGTTTTACCTGGGTGAGGTGAGGCACAAGGACGAGTATTTTCCGGGCAGGCACCGTGGGTTGATCAGGGAGGAGTCGTTTGCGACGGTGCAGGAGCGGATGGCGAAGAACCGTTCTCGGCGTCCGGTGTCGGGCAACGTGAAGAGTGAGAACCCCCACCCGCTCACCAAGCTGCCGCGGTGCCACGAGTGTGGGACCGAGTTGTGGTCCCAGACCCAGAGTTCAGGAGGGAAGACCTACTACACGAGCCCGGATCGGGGGATGCGCGTGGTCTGTCGGCACCAGGGGAGGTCGTTTGTGGGATGGCAGATCGTGGAGCAGGTGGAGCGGTGGATCGAGGGTTTCCAGCTGAGGAAGGACTGGATCGACTGGATCATCGAGCACCACATCAAGGGCCAGGACTACACCGCCGCCTTACAAAAACGACAAGCTATTCAGAACCGGGTTGAGAGAGCCCGGCATCTATATTCGGCGCGGGAAATTGATTGGAAAAGCTATACGGTAACGAAAAACCAGACAGAAGCCGAGCGGGTTGGCGTGCACGTCCCCGAGATCGAAACTGCGACCCGGGCCGGGGGTCATCTGGCAAACTTTGTCGGGGAATGGCGTTCGTCGTCGGCCGGAACCGAATGTTGCGGACCGTTCTCGAAGCCGTGTGCCTGGACCTTGATCGACGACAAATCGTCGGAGTTCTACCAAAACCGGACTACTGCCAAGCCATGCTGGCTGTGGCGGAACGTAACGATATTCCGTTGCGCGCGCCCAAAACGGGACATTTAACTAGGAGTGGTGGAGACGGGGGAGAGTCGCACTCCCCGTCCAGAAACTTCCCTGACCGGATATGCTACAAGCGTGTTCGGCGATTTAGTCTCGCTGCTGAGGGCTCCCGCCGACGGGATTCCTTAGCCGCCAGCCGATGAAGTCTGTGGCCCCGAGTATCGGCGTCCCTGGGGTAGCATTCCGGAATAATTGTACGTCCGCTTCCCGGCTTCCGGACCTACCGGGGGCAGACGTAGCCGCGACTAGGCGGCTAGAGCGAATTCACGTTCGCCAGTTATTTTTTCGCCACTGTTTTTACGAGGGCAGCAGCAACCTCGGCCTGCAATCCGTCAGAAACCGCTCCTGTCGAACCTACGCGTCCCCATTCTCAAACGCGTCGCGCACGAGTCGCGACGCCCAGATCTATGATACCACCCACGCTGATGGGCCAGCAAACGGCGCGTCCGGTCCGGGGCGTTTGTCCTCCAGGAAAACTCCGTTCAGGGATTTACGCCTATGGCTTCACCGAAGGCCAGACCCCCAACCGCGCCCGCCGTGTCTCTCCATTCGCCCATCTCAGTGCGCCATTGGTCGAACTGTTCGTGGGTGGCCAGCCCGTATTGAGTGGCTGCGGCTATCACCCGGGGCATGAAGAACCAATCCATGATGAAATCGTAAAGGAAAGCGACGTCGGCGGCGGAGCTGAAGTAGTCGAACGATCCGGTCGCACTAACGTCGACAAAACCGGCATCCAGCAGCCGACGTTTCAACTCCTTGCCCATTTCAGGGTGACCGCCGTTGGCCGACAACAATCTGCAGAACGTGGTCCAGGCTTCCGGGATGTGTTCTCCGGCTGGCTCTGAGAAGGAAGATCCGCCGATCAACTCCCTGGCCCCGATGAGGCCGCCCGGTTTCAACACTCTTTTCACCTCGCGCAGCGCCGCCTCAGTGTCGGGGACGTGCATCAGGACGGCATGGCAGTGTGCTGCGTCGAAATAATTATCCTCGAAAGGGAGTTCGTACACGTTGCCGACGTGGAAGGTAGCATTCGCGTGTCCACCGGCTGAGGCAGCGGAGCGAGCCGTTTCGATCTGGCTCTCCTCCATGTCAATCCCATGGACCTCACCCGGATACACTGCCGCCGCCAGCCCGACGGTGATGTTGCCGGGCCCACAGCCAAAATCCAGCAATCGTAGCCCGGAGCGCAGGTGCGGCAAAAGATACGCTGCGTGGGTGCCCGCGTTGCGTCGGTCCAGCAATTGTAGGAATTCGGGGCTATACCCCATGGTGTATTCAGGGCCCGGCGCAGCTGGGTCTGGCATTGCTCATCCTCGGGTCGCGGTCGGGGTGTCCGTTGTGACTATACGCTTGAGGCTATCAGACCACATTTCATGGATACAAGATCAACAGGAGTTTTCAAACACGGTTAGCGCGAGAAAGACACCTCCCGGCTAACCGCGTTGTTGAGCGCCGGTGAATCCCGGCGCAATCTACAGTTGTGCACTCGACGGAACCCCTTGCTTTTCGCTGGGAGAGCGGCGTGCGGGTATAGATGGCCCGTACCGCCGGTTGCCCCTACCCTGGCTGGCGGGTAAGATGACCCCACTCCGGGCTCCTGGGCCCGCTACGGCAGGTGAAACCATGGCCATCTATCGGCTTTTCGCCGGCGACGACGGCCAGTCGCACATTGAGGAAACCAGTCTCGCCGCCCATCCGGAATTGGGCGATCCGCAGGCTGCCCAGTCGATCAACTTTCGCGAATGGCCGCCGGGACACTTCATCGATTGGCATCCGGCTCCGCGCCGGCAGTACATCATCTCCCTTCGTGGCGAGATTGAGATTGGTCTCGGCGATGGGACCACGTTCCGCTACGGCCCGGGAGATGCGCGCCTGGTGGAAGACACCACCGGCCAGGGCCACACCACCCGCGTTGTCGGCGATGTTCCCAGTCTCACCGCCGTGATCCCCCTGGCCGACTAATCCACTGCCAGTTCAACCCAGCACACAGGAGGCTACACCCATGGGACAGATAGTGCGCGTTTACACCGGCGACGATGGCGAGAGCCATTTTCAAGAGTTGACGCCGGACGAATTTGCTGAGATTGCCAACAACGTGGGCCCGGGAGACATCAACGTCAACCGCCGGGAGTCGCCCAGCTTCTCCGACTATCACAACGCCCCGCGCCGCCAGTACGTGGTCAACATGAGCGGCATCGCCGAGTTCGAGGTAGCGGACGGTACGAAGGTGCGCATGTTTCCCGGGGACGTTCTGGTTGCCGAGGACCTGACCGGTCACGGACACATCGCCCGCAGCATCGGGGACGATTTCCGCGTCTCACTGGCCGTTCCCCTCGCCGAGGGCTAAACGGTAAGCGAGGAGGAATGGCGCCATGATTGTCCGTATCTACGCCGGCAACGACGGCGAATCCCATTTCGAGGACCTGACCGCCGACCAGTTCGCCGATATTGCCAACGATGTCGGGCCCGGTGACATCACCGTCGGCCAGCGACCGGCGGGCTGGTGGCAGGACTATCACACCGCTCCCCGCCATCAGTACGTGGTGTTCATGTCTGGGGGCGCGGAGATCGAGGTCGCCAGCGGGGCCAAACGCCGGTTCGGCCCCGGCGATGTGTTGGTGGCGGAGGACCTCACCGGTCATGGGCACATCATTCGCAATATCGGCGAGGAACCCCGCGTTTCGCTGGCCGTGCCCCTGAAATGACGCGAGCTGACCGGAAACCGCAGCAACAACTTTGGGGGCGACGGCAACGTCGCTCCCGTTAGCGTCGCGCGTTGGACGCCCCTGCCAGCAGCCGTTGTAGGTGAATCAGCCCCTGTTGCTGACGGGCGGTGCGGGCAACCCGTCCCCATTCCGCTGGCTGCAACGCCGATGCCAGTTCACGGGTAATTTCGTTCTCTGTCAGTTTCCCGTACCGCCGGTAGAGTTCCAACATCGCGCTCGATTTACCGGCTTCACCTGCCAAGGACGCCAGTCCGTGCAGAAATGGCAGAACCGCGTTCACCGCGATATCCCTGGCCCGGCCGGCCCCGATTAATGCCGCTTCGCGTTCCATGTCTCTACCCACGGTCAACGCCCGGGTCAGCGCGGGCGGGTTGCCTTGGCCGGCGACGCTCGACAGGCCGGCCAGCAGGCCCTCGCCCGTGAATCGGGCCAACAGTCCGGCGGCGCCCGCCACCCTGCGGCGCGGATGATTCGATGGGCGTACCCGAAACAGCCTCCACTGGGCAGCATCCAACGGTGGTCCCAGTGTCATGCGGGTTCGGTCCGCGGGGTCCGGCCACCCGCGTTCCGCGAACCCGGCCAATCCCAGGAGGACGGCGGTCAATTCGGTGGTCCGTTCGCTTTCAGGCGAATGGCGGGCCATGTCCTCCAACGAACCGATCGGGGCAGCCATCGCCAATTGCAGGAACGCGTGCTGGTTGTGCCGATAACCCAACGCCTCGCAAACCGACTCCCACAGAGTCTGGGAGGCTGGTTGCTCCGCCATTAAGTGTTGAAGTACGAGGCTCCTGGCGAGAAACCGTTCGTCGCCGGCCCGGTTGAGCAGGGCGGTCATCCGTTCCGCCGTGTCGGGGCGCCGGTAGCCCTGCACCTCCAACAACTGCCAGAGGCGACCTCTCACCTCGTCGGGCGGGTCTTCGACCGGCGGGTCATTGAGCAGTCCGCGCAGGCCGACCAGCGGGGGTTCGCCACCGCTTGCCGTTCCTGAAGGCGGGCCGGTCGTTTCCAGAGCGACGTGGAGCGCCACCCCGTTGTAGTTGTGGTCTTCGTGGTGACCGTGGGACCGCCAATCGTGCTGTCGCAGGTGCACCTCCACATCACCCTGAACCAGCCCCTGATCCTCCACCAGCAGCAGTGCATCCCGAAAATCCGGGCCTGCCGTCACCCCCGGGCGGCCCGGGTAGAGCACTTGAATCCGGGTGCCGCGTTCGGTTCGGAGCGCCCGGCTCCGCGCTGCCCGACGCTGCCACAGACGCGCCAACTGTTTTTCCGTGATGGGGGGCAGTGGATCGCCCGGGTCCACTCTTGACATGTTTTGGCCGGTCTCGGGTCCCTGTGGGTCGTTGATGTTCATGGATAGCACCTGCTTCCCGTGTATCACCCGCGGATTAATCGCGTCTATCGCTGGGTGTCAGCAACCGCCGGCGTAGGAAATTAAGGGCGGTACCAGCCGGACCGCCGGTGTTAGAATGCGCCAATTCACGGCATCTGGAGGGATTATGGCTGCCAGCAAGATTACAATCGGCAACGTTGAGATCGCCTCGCTGTCCGACGGACTGTTGGAGTTCGACATCTGCAACTTTTTTCCCGACATTCCGGCTTCGGACTGGGAACCCTTCCATGACCACCTGACCCCCGACCGCAAGGTGAGCTTCAACCTGGCCTGTTTCCTCGTGAGGTCGGAGGGCAAGAATATCGCTATCGACACCGGCCTGGGCGCCAAGGACACTCCCGAAACCCCCTGGGGCGAACTGCTGGACGACATGTCCCGCAATGGTCTTTCCCCAGGAGACATCGATGCGGTGGTTATGACCCACCTGCACCGGGACCACGTAGGCTGGAATACCGTCCGCGATGACGGAGGCAACCTTAAGCCTACCTTCCCCAATGCCCGCTATTACTTCAGCAAGGTCGATCTCGATGCCAGCCACGATCCGGCATTGCAACCCGACCGGTACCCCAACGCCCCCGATTGCGTGTGGCCCCTGGTCGACATGGGCCTGGTGGAGTTGATGGAAGGCGAGTTCAGCATCACCGGCGAACTGACTACGTTGCCGACCCCCGGCCACACACCGGGCCACATGAGCATCATGATTAACTCAGGCGGTGAGCGCGCTTTGGTGCTGGGTGATGTGCTGCACAACACGTCCCAGATCCAGCAGACCCACTGGGCGTCCCGCGCCGATATCATTCCGGAGCAGGCCGTCGCGACCCGGCAGTCGGTACTGGACCGGTTGGAGAACGAGGGCATACCGGTGGCAGCGGTGCATCTGCCCGCGCCCGGGTTCGGCAAGATCGTACGCCTCCAGGGTCGACGCTACTGGCAGGCTATCTGACCGGGTTTGGTAGCAGCGTCCAACAGCCACCGTTGCGTACCGGGGCGAATGGCCATTCGCCCCTGCTTTTTTGTCTGAAATGATCGGCCAGGGTGACCACTCCTCGCGACCGGGGAGGATTTTTTACGGGTGGGTCATCGTCGCGGCCATGTTCGCCATCAACTTCTCGACGATGGCGACGGGCACGCTGAATTACGGGCTCTTCGTCCTGCCCATGCAGCGGGATCTGGCCTTGTCCCGGGCGACCTTTGGTTGGATGCAGACCACCCGTCGCCTGGCCACGGGGCTTTTCAGTTTTGCGGTGGGATGGCTGATCGATCGCTACGGCCCACGGGCTTACATTCCGGTGTCGGCGGTTCTGATATTCGCGTGTCTGCTGCTGGTGAGTTACAGCAGTCATGCCTGGCAGCTGATTCTGTTTTTCGGACTCATCGGAGCGTCCGGTTTGGCCGCGCCCAACGGCATCGTGACCTCAGTACCGGTGGCCAAGTGGTTCGTCCGTCGGCGGGGGCGGGCCCTGGCCCTGGCCGGAGCGGGGTTGGGCATCGGAGGCATCGTGCTGCTGCCAGTGACCCAATGGCTCATTGATGCCTACGGTTGGCGGGGCACCTGGCGAATCCTGGCGCTTTTCTTCCTGGTCATCTCCGTGCCGGCGGCGGCTTTGTTTCTGCGGCGCCAACCCGAAGATATGGGACTTCAGGTGGACGGTGACCCGCCGCAAGACGCCTCGGGCCCGGGCGCGAACGCGTCTTCGGTCCACCAGGCCGACCAGGAAGTAATGTGGACGGTTCGGGAAGCCTTTCGGACCGGAACCATGTGGAAGTTAATTGCCGTATTTGCCCTTTCCGGAGTGGCCCAGGGCGGCGCGAGCTTTCATCGGATCCCGTATTTCGTTGAGAAGGCATACGACCCGTTGACGGTTTCCTGGTCCTTCGCCGCCGACGCCGGCGGAGCCGCCGCCACCTCCCTGATGGCCGGCTGGCTGGCCGACCGAATTCCCACGCGGTTCCTGGCTGCCGCCTCGTTCTCCGGTTTCATCATCGCCATCCTGCTGATGATCTACGTGTCATCGGTGGAGATGATGTTCCTTTCCACCATCGTGTTCGGCTGTTCGGTGGGAGTCGGCATGATCGTGCACACGTACATCTTCGCCGCCTACTACGGCCGCGCGTTCCTGGGAACGATCCGGGGCATCGTGATGCCGATCAATCTCTTGTCCGCTGGGCTCGGCGCTCCACTGGTCGGGTACCTGCACGACTATTCCGGGTCGTATCTGCTCGCCTGGTGGACCCTGTTGGGCATCTACGGCGGCACTGCCTTGCTGATGCTCACGGCGGTGCCGCCGCGCAAGGGGGCGCCGCCTGACCCAAGTTGCCGGTTGAGGCGGGGCGCGCTAGGATAATTGCACCGTGGAGGTGAACCCGATGACGGACGCTGACCGCGCCAAAGAGGAAGAAAACTGGGCCCGGGCCGAGGAGATCTACGAAACGGAACTGCTGCCCAAATTTCTGGATACGGAGAAAGGAAATATTCTGGTGCTGGACATCGAGTCGGGCGACTATGAAATTGACGCGGATTTGTTGACAGCATCCGACCGACTGCAAGTCCGGCGTCCGGGCGCCTTTGAGTACACTTTCCGCATCGGCTATCCAGCGGTCGTTACCCTGGGGCGAAAGTACGATGTAATCGAGCTATGATTGCCGGAAGGGTTAACGAACGGCATGAGGCAATCGTCCCGGTTCAAATGCGCGGCAGCAACCGCCAATTCGAGGTAGTCATTGATACGGGGTTTCAGGGGAGCCATTTGATGCTGCCCAGAGCCGTGATCAGGCAACTCGGCTTGCGACGGGAAAGGACGATGCGCGTCAGATTAGGCAACGAACAAGTTGTGCGCATTGCTGCCTACCGTGGTGAGGTCATCTGGCACGACGGATTTAAGCGGGTCAGGATTTTGGAATCGGAAAACTCCTATCTGGCCAGCGCTGACCTGCTCGCCGGGAACCGCGTCTGCATTGATATGACTCCCGGCGGAACCGTAACTATTGACGAGCTGCCGGCGTCGTGAAGGCGGCAGCTTACCGCCCCTGCCCCCGGTCCAGGTAGTCCTGCGCCGAACCCAGACCCTCAAGCGCCAGGCCGTAGCCCAGGATGTCGTGCAGGACACCCTTCAGTTGATGCGTCAGCAGCACCCGCGAGTAGCGCAACACCAGGCGCGGCTGCTGCGCCAACTGCCTTGCCAATTCCCAGGCCCGGGGCAGCAGTTCGTCGGTCGGCAGCACCTCTGCAACCAGCCCGAATTCGCGCGCTTTTTCGGCATCCAGCAATTGGCCGGTCAGCAGGAAATAACGTCCCCGGTTGATTCCCAGCAGCAGCGGATAGATGATGTGCATCCCGTCGCCTGGAGTCAGCCCGCTCATGAAGTGACCTGAATCCTGGAAGGTGGTGTGCGGGGCAGCGAGGACTATGTCGCTGAGCAGCGGCAGTTCCGAGTGCCGCAAAGCCGGCCCGTTGATGGCGGCGATGATTGGCACCTCGATGTTCAGAAGGTTGCCCAGCAGGTGCTTTCCTTCCCAGTAGGTGGCGTCCCACTGCTCCGGCGTGCGCCGGGGGACAGTGTCGCTGCTGCCGGCCGGCCCGGTGAACCCGGAGCCGGCGCCGGTCATGATGATCACCTTGTTCTCCGGGTCGGTCCCGATGGTGTGAAACACCTCCGGCAGCTCGGTGTGCGGGCCCGCTCCCCACTGCAGGGTGTCGCCGTCGCTGTGCAGCGTCATCTGGAGAATGCCGTCCTCGCGCTCGAACTTGGCAAACTGGAACCGGTTCTGGTAGTCCTCTAACCGTGCCATGACCATCTCCTTTTCTTTTTATATCGTCGATTGCCGTCAAGTATAATCAACAAACTCCTGCGTCGGCGATCCGGCGCACAACGCCGCGTACCCGTAGCGACCTCCATTGTCTCGCCTCACAGTGATCGCATCGAGATGACCGCTTCGAATTTCAACATCGGACCACAATACCTGCCCGATGCGTCCTCGGATGATGTCCCGCCGTTGGACCGCAGGCCCCGAACGATGTTCCGGTCGCCCCGTTGCTCCGACATCGATCAACTGGAGGCAGACATCGCGTTCGTGGGGATGCCCTTTGACCAGGGCACGTTCGGACGCCCCGGCGCCCGCTACGGTCCCGATGCGCTGCGCGATGCTCCGCGGGCCTATTCGTACCTCGATCCCTACGGGCGGGGCCAGGACGCCGAGGGCTTTTTCGACGCTGACGCCGGAGATGAACTGCTTCGAGGCGTCACCATGGCGGACTGCGGGAACGTGACGGTGAATCCCTCCGACGTGGTGCACAATTTCGAGCGGTTGGCCGGCGTGGTGGCGCGGATCGCCGAGCGCGGCGCCTTTCCCGTGATCCTCGGCGGCGACCACGCGATCACCTTCCCGGCCGTGGCCGGCCTGGGTCGTTTCGCTCCTTTGGACATAGTGCATTTCGACGCGCACCTGGACTATACCCATGACTATCAGGGAACTCTGCTGACCCATGGCAGCCCCATTCGTCGTTGCCATGAATTGGAGCACGTGGGATCCATTTCTTCGGTGGGCATCCGCAGCGTGCGTCGGGCTCCCTACGAGGAAGCCATGGCCCACGGCAACACCGTCGTCACGACTCGCCAATTTCGGGACCAGGGCCCGGAGGCGGTGGCCGCGAACCTTCCCGTCGGGTCCAATCTGTACATCACCTTCGATGTGGATGTACTCGACCCGACCCAAGCGCCGGGCACCGGGACGCCCGAGGTTGGCGGTCTGTATTACGAGGAGTGCCGCCGTTGCCTGACTGCCCTCGTCAGCCGATCCAACCTGGTCGCGTTCGACGTGGTGGAGGTGGCGCCGCCGTACGACGTGTCCGACCTGACTGTGCAGGTGGCGGCGCGATTGATCGCCGACGTCCTCGCTGCCCGGTTCCCGTCCCGCTGAGCCGCGCCAGCCAGTGCAGGATCCCTCGCTGCTGGTCGACGCTCCGGAGTTCGTTGCGGAGGTAGAGCCGACCATCCTGCATGCGCGCCGTCGCGTGCTCATTCAGGTGATGACCTTCGAGATGGATTCGGTGGGCCGGCACTTTTGGAACCTGCTGGTCCGCTCTCAGGCCGAGGAAAAGGTCCTGTGCGTCGACGCCTTTTCCACGGCGAAAATCAGCGACGACCTGGTGTTCAGCCCGAGGTACCTGTTGGATCCAGGGTTCCGGAGCGAGGTGCGAGATACGCGGAGGCTGCTCCGCCTGGCCGAGCTCGACGGCGTGCGTATTGCGGTCACCAACCCCATGGGCTTCCTGTGGCGGAAGTTCCCCTTCCGCAACCACAAGAAGCTGATGGTCGTGGATGACGAAGCATACCTGGGTGGTATCAACCTCAGTGAGCACAATTTCCAGTGGCACGACCTGATGATGCGAACCGGCTGCCCAACTCTGGTCGATGCGCTGGCGCAGGATTTCCACGACACACTGTGCGGGGTCAACTCGTCGAGGATTGTGCCAACGCCCGTGGGAACGCTCTACTTTCTGGACGGCCGCCGCAGCCGCGCGGAGTACGACGGACTGTTTGCAACCATCGGACGGGCCGAAAAATCGGTCGACGTGATCACGCCCTATGTTTCCGACCCTCTGCTGGGGCGCCTCGCGCAACTCCCGGCGTCGGTTCGGGTTCGGGTGATAAGTCCTGCGCGCAACAACAAGGCCATCCTGCAGCAAGCCTTATTCCGGGCGACCGCCGGTTCCAATCTCGAAGTGTTGCTCTATCAACCGGAAATGTGCCACGTCAAAGCCGTGCTGATCGACGGCGCGCAGCTCATTCTGGGCAGCTGCAACTTCGATTTTGTCGCCTACGATCTGCAGCAGGAGGTAGTCCTGTGCAGCGACGACCGCTCATTGGTTGAACAGTTCCGGGACCGGGTGTTGGATCCGATGCTTGCCGAGAGCACTCCGGCTCGATCCGCCCCGGCCCGGTTGTATCACCGGGGCGGTTTCGTCGTGCAGTTATCCCGGTGGTACGTCAGCCTGCTCAGCCGTCTGCCGCGGTGAGCTCGCCTCGGTCGCATTCGGACCCAGGCCCGCGACGGCGACAATGGCTGGAGCGCTCCTAGATCGGCAACTTGGGTTCGTCGCCCTCGGGCACGTCGATGTCGAACGCGTTGGCGTTGAAGGCGAGGAGCGAGTAGTACCCGAACAGCGTCGTCAGTTCCGTCAACCCGAGGGCGCCGAGCTGGTCTATGGCGGCCTGGAAGGTCGCATCGGTGACGCGGTGGTTGTTGAACAGTTCGGTGGCGTAGTTCACCACGGTCTGTTCGTCCGCAGGAAGTTGCGGCAAAGCCTTCCGGTCCCGCAGGTTGTCAACGAACTCCGCACTGATGCCCTGTTCCTTGGCTCGGACGGAGTGAGCGAACCAGATGTACTGGCAGTCCATGTTGCGGGCGGTCAGGATCATGGCGAGTTCCTGAATCTTCTTGGGCAGCGATGACTCGTCCCGCAGGTAGTTGACGAGGTGGTTGGACCGCCGGCGCATCTCGGGACTGTTGATCATAGCCGAACCGGGGCCGCTGGAAACCACTCCGCCGGAGCCGGCGGTCTCGTGGTCGAATGCCTCTCGCAATTCTTCGGGGACCTGGTCGCGGGTCAAAATGGGCGTTCGCATGTTTGCCTCCCAATCCTTTTCCGACAATATAGTCGGGCCAATGATAGCCCAGCAAGTGCGGCCAGCAAACGCATCTGCGGGCGAGAGATGCCGCGGACGTGACGCACCCGGACGCTTCGGGGTCGTCCGTTTCGTATCGTTCCGGCGAAATTCATAATAGAATACCCGGACTCACCCATGGCCAGGAGGGAAGGCAATGGCGACCGTGAACAGCGTGATGGGGCCTATCGATACCGACGACCTGGGGTTCACCCTGAGCCATGAGCACGTTGGCACCAATGCCGCCGGCCTCCGGCATACCTACCCGGAGATCATTGACCGCGACGGCATCCGCGAACAGTCCATCGCCGCCATGCGCGCCGTCAGGGAGGACGGCGTCCGTACCATTATCGACGTCAGCACCTTCGACCTGGGGCGGGACGTCCAGTTGATTCGCGAAGTGGCCCTGGGCAGCGATATGCAGGTGGTGGTCGCCACCGGCAACCACTTGGCTGTGCCCCGGCCCTTCGGCGAAATCTCTCCCGACGTCATCGCCGAGCTTTACGTTCGCGAAATCGAGGAGGGCATCGAGGGCACGGGGATCAAGGCCGGGATCATCAAGGTGGCCAGCGACGAAGGCGGGATTACCGGCCCGCAGGCGAATGTGCTGCGCGCCGCGGCGCGTGCGCAGAAGGCCACCGGCGTGCCCATCTCGACACACACCTGGTCGCCCGAGCGTATCGGCGACGCTCAGGTGAGCATCCTCGAGGAAGAGGGCGTGGACCTGGACCGGGTGTACATCGGACACAGCAACGATGACACCGACCTGGAGTACCTGATGGGGCTGCTGAACAAGGGCGTGTGGCTGGGACTGGACCGCTATCCCGGCGGCACTCGGCCCGGGACCCCCGACTGGGAGCAGCGGACGGAGGTCGCCAAGGCGTTGATGGACGCCGGGTTCACCCACCGCATATTCCTCTCCCACGACTATTCGGTGCCCAAGGCACGCCACGGCGCAGAGGTGCAGGAGCAACGGCGCCGGGCCAACCCCGACGGCTACAACTTCATTCCCCGTTACGTCCTGCCCCGCCTGAAGGAAATGGGAGCGTCGGACGCCGACATCCACCAGATCACCGTGGAAAATCCCCGACGCTTTTTCGCCGGCGAGTAGCGGTCACCAGTTTTTAGCCCGGTAGCTCAGGCGTGATTTCGTCGCTGGCGCGTAGCCCCAATTACAAGTGGTACGCCTTCGCCACCATGGCGGTGGGCACCTTTGCCTCGGTGGTCGACCACGGCAGCGTGGGCGTGGCTCTGCCCACCATTGCCACGCATTTTCGTACCGATATCCCCAGCGTCCAGTGGCTGGTGATCGGATACGCCATGACGATCATCGCGCTGCTGTTGCCCATGGGCCGGCTGGCGGATCTCATCACCTCGAAGCGGGTGTACATCATCGGGTCCTTTGTCACCGTCGCCGGCGCGATCGCGGCGGGAACGGCCACTCAGTTGGAGGTGCTGGTCCTGGCTCGGATCGTGCAGGGCACCGGCGCGGCAATGACCCAGGGCACCGGCATGGCCATCATGATTGGCGCTTTCCCCGCCAACGAGCGTGGCAAGTCCATTGGCCTGATCATGACGATGGTGGGAACCGGGGCGGTCGCGGGTCCGGCCCTGGGCGGCTTCCTGGTGGACGCCTTCGGATGGCGTTCCGTGTTTTTTGCTACCGTACCCATGATTGCGGTAAGCATCGCCCTGTGCGTCGCCGTCCTGACTGGCGCCGACCCGATGCGTCAGGTGCGTGGGGCCAACCGGACCGGCTTCGACTGGCTGGGGGCATTTCTGTCATCCAGCGCTCTGCTGGCGCTGCTGCTGGGAATAACCAACGCCCACCGTTCGGGCTGGACTTCGCCGCCAATCCTGGCTGCTGCCGCGGCGTTCGTCGCGCTGCTGTCGACCTTCATCTGGTGGGAGCTGCGTTGCGCCAGGCCCATGCTGGAGCTGCGGCTGTTCCGTCGGCGCAACTTCTTCCTGGGAGTGACCGCCAACTTCATCACCTTCACCGGCAGTTCGGCAGTGCTGTTCCTGATGCCTTTCTATCTGCAGAACGTGCTGGGCTACCGGCCGTCGATGGCCGGCTTGGCCGTGGTGCCCGGGGCAATGTGCATGGCAATCCTGGGCCCGTTGAGCGGAAGGCTGTCTGATCGGTTCGGATGGCGCAAGTTCACGGTGGCTGGCCTGGTCATGTCCACTACCGGCGTCGCGATCCTGTCGCAGGTAACCGCCGAGTCGTCTCTGCTCCACGTCATCCCGGCTCTGATCCTGACCAGCAGCGGCATGGGCACCTTCTATTCACCCAACTCCAGCTCGATCCTGAGCGCGGTGGAAAGGGAAAATCATGGCGTGATCTCCGGCTTGGTCAACCTGATCCGCAACGCCGGCAACGTGATCAGCGTGGCGGTAGCGACTGCCATCGTCACGGTCACCATGGGGTCCATGGGCTACGAACCCAGTCTTGACGCAGTGCGTCACGGAACGGCGGTCGGCGTCGGCGCCGCTTTTACCGTGGGCCTGAAATACGCCTACCTTACGATGATGGGCTCGCTGCTCGTGGCGTTGTTCCTGTCGGCTTTGCCAACGCACCGTGAGGGGCAGGCCGTGCCCGCCCGTCCGCAACCCGAACCGTCGCTCCGCCCAGCAACGGGCCCGGCACAGGAGGACTGAACCATGACCACCACCACGAACGACTGCGGCGAAGCCATCCTCGAGGCGTTTCGCAACCTCGGCGTTGATTACATAATCTCGTCACCCGGGTCCGAATGGGCGCCGGTATGGGAGGCGTTGGCCCGCCAGAAAGTCAACGAGACGCCGGGCCCGCAGTACATCAACTGCTGGCACGAGACCCTTGCGGTGAACATGGCCAGCGGATACACCCGGGTCACCGGCCGAATGCAGGCGGTCCTGCTGCACGCCGGCGTCGGTCTGCTGCAGGGCAGCATGGGCGTGCACGGCGCCATGATCGGCGAGGTGCCCATGCTGGTGTGCTCCGGTGAAGCGACCAGCTACGGTGAGGACCCGGAGATCGATCCACAGGGGCAGTGGTACCGCAACCTCAGCGTGGTGGGCGGCCCGGATCGCTTCGCCGACGCGTTCACCAAGTGGAGCGGCCGGGCCACCAGTCCCCACACCGTGTACGAGCAGGTGGTGCGCGCCGGCGAAGTGGCGCAGCGGGTTCCCCAGGGGCCGTCCTTCATGAACATCCCGATCGAGACCATGGTCCACTCCTGGACGCCGCCGGAAAAACTCCGAACCGTCCCGTCTGCGCCCAAGATCCGGCCTGCGGACAACGACATCGCCGAGCTGGCGGATCTGATCGCCGGGAGCAGGTCGCCTCTGATCATCACGGACAGCGCCGGGCGCGAGGTAGCGGGCTTCAACAACCTTGTGGCGCTGGCCGAGCTGTTCGCCATCCCGGTGGTGGAGAGCGCGGCGCTGTATTCCAACTTCCCCAAGGGCCATCCTTTGTACCTGGGAGGCCAGCCGGAACGCTATCTACAGCAGGCCGACCTGGTGATTCTGGCCGCCAGCCGCGCTCCCTGGTATCCGCCTCAGGCGGGCCCGCAGCATGCCAAGGTAGTGGCCATGGGTGAGACCACAGTCAAGGAATATATGGTGTACCAGAACCTCTTCGCCGACCGCTATGTGGAAGGCGATATCGCAATCGGGCTGGGATTGCTGGTCGAGGCTTTGCAACCGATGGCGGCCAGTCATCGGGACGCAATCGAGGCTCGGCGTCAGCATTGGGCCGAGGAACACGAGCGGTTGGCCGAAGCGACCTACGCGGCCGAGGCCGCTGCCAGCGGCAGTCGGCCCATCGACCCGGCGTGGCTATGCGCTGTGCTCAGCGAGGTGATGCCCGAAAACGTGGTGTACTCCGAGGAGGTCACCACCCACCGGGGCGCCATCGGTCGTCATGTAGTCTGGGACCGGCCCCAGAGTTACTACAAGACCAACGGTGGGTTGGGCCAGGGGCTGGGACTCGCCCTGGGCGTCAAGCTGGCGAAGCCCGACCAGCCGGTGGTTGCGCTCATGGGCGACGGCGGGTTCCTGTACAACCCGGTCACCCAGTGCTTCGGCGTGGCCAGCGAGGCCAACCTGCCCTTCATGACCGTGCTGTTCAACAACGAGTGCTACGAGGCCATGCGGGGCAATCACCTGGCCTACTATCCCGACGGCGTGGCGGCTCGGTCTGACATCTGGCACGGCGTGCATATCCCCGGGCCGGATTACGCCAAGCTGGTGGAGCCCTTCGGCGGGTACGGCGAACGAGTCGATGACCCGGCCGACCTGGCCCGCGCTTTGCGCAACGGCCTGGACGCCGTGAACGAAGGCCGCATTGCCTTAATCGACGTCGTCCTCAATAAGTGACGCAATATGGGCGTGGGCGGACAGAATGGACCGGATTTCGTCTGATTCGGACTTGGTATAGTTCGGACCGCTGTCCGCCAACATCAAGGTCGCGTCGTCAGCATCGAAACGGTCGCTGGCGTCGAGGATTTCAATTCCTACGACCGCGCCGTTCCGGTCCAAGTCCGCGACTATGCCGTCGGCCGGCTCCTCGCTTCGGGCAATCTCAACCTCTTGCAAATAGACGTAAAGAGCGTCAACGTCTGCGCTGTACTCAATCTTCATAGCGGTAGTTCCTCAGTCGGCCAAACTGCCAACCTCCCGCGCCAACTCGATCAGCTGCTCGTCAGCCCCGTGGTCTCCCAGCAGCGACAGGCCCACCGGCAGGCCGTCGACTTCGGCCAGGGGCAAGTTGATCTGCGGCCGGCCGGTATTTCCGGCGATGGAGGTGAGGGCGCTGTTGCGCAGCCGCAATGTGTGTCGCTCGGAAACCCGCTGGCCGAGCAAAGGCGCCGGGGAGACCGTGGTCGGCAGGCACACGACAACGTCACCGCCGTCAAACACCTCGTTCATGCGGGCGATGACGGCATCGCGACCGGCCTGGGCGACGACGATCTGCTCGTCCGTCACCGAGCGTGCCATGGCGTAGCGGTCGGAAACCTCGAAGCTGAAGGTCGGATTGATCTGATCGATCCAGTCTCGGGCCGACTCCCATGCCTCCCGGCTCTGCAATACCTGCTGGTGACCGGACCACTCCTCCAGGCTGGTTGGCGAAAGTCGCACCGTGGATGACGAGGCGAACGACGCGCCAATCTTTTCCAGGGCCGTTTCCAAAGCTCGGCGTGTGCCCGGCTCGGCGAGGTCCCAGGCGTCCTCGGCGACGACCAGGCGTTGGGGACGCATTGTCTCTGAGCCCGAGGGCAGTATAACCGATCCCACGCGGGCGAAGGTCTCGGCGTCCCGGGTAAACCAGCCGATGGTGTCGAACGACGGGGCCTGCAGCAGCATGCCATCCAGCGGAATTCGCCCGTGGGTGGGCCGCAATCCGAACAGCCCGCAGAAGCTGGACGGCACCCGCACCGAACCACCGGTGTCGGAGCCCAGGGCGAAGTCCACCAACAGGCCGGCCACTGCCGAAGCCGAGCCGCTGGACGAACCGCCCGGAACCCGCCCGGGCGCTCTGGGGTTTACCGGCGTTCCGTAGTGCATGTTCTCGCCGAATATCCCGCGCGTCAGCTCGTCAGTGATGGTCTTGCCCACCATTGCAGCGCCGGCGTCGACCAATTGTTGCACCACCCAGGCGTTGGCTTCGGCAGGCCCGTGGGTGGCGAGCCAGTGGGGATTGCCGCAACCGGTGACGTATCCCGCGATGTCGAAGATGTCCTTGGCCGCGAAGGTGAGGCCGGAGAGAGGTCCGCCGCCCGAGCCGGCAATATGGGCGGTGCTATCGGGGACAAAGGCGTTCAGGGGACCAGCCATGGTTACAACATTTCCTCATTCAGGGTTACACCGAAGCCCGGTGCATCGGACGGGGCGATATAGCCGTCTTCCGGCTCGGGCTCGCCAAGCCAGAGGACGTCCCGGGGCGCACGTATGTGGTCGGAGTGACACTCGGCGAAGTCGGCCCAGTCGGAGGCGGCGATGAGATGCAGTCCCCAGACTTCGGCGCCCCGATGGGGTGATACCGGTATACCGGCGTTCCGCGCAAGGTCGATAATGCGAAGTCCCGCGGTGATCCCGCCGCACCAGGTGATGTCGGGTTGCCACAAGCCCAGGGCGTCGGCGCGGGCGATGTCGGCGAAACCGAAGTGCGTGAACTCGTGCTCGCCGCCGGCGATGAGCGTCGGAGCGGCCACGGCGCGCAGGTCGGCCTGGCCGGAGAGGTCGTCCGGCGTGAGCACGTCCTCGTACCAGTAGAGGTTGTATTCGGCCAGGATGTCCGCCATGCGTGTGGTGACTGCCGCATCCCACGACATGTAGCAGTCGACCATGATGCGGGCATCGGGGCCGTACAGGCGGCGGGCGTTTGCCGCCGCGGCCGCGGCCGTTTCATAGTCGGCGTCGCCGACCCAACGGTGGGGGAACTTGTGGGCGCGGAAGCCCAGGTCGCGGTACGCCTCCGAATCCGGCCCTGTGGCATAGGCGAGGATGCTCGACTTACGGGCGCCGCCCAGCAGCTCGTACACGGGTTGGCCTTCGGCTTTGGCCAGCAGGTCGTGCAGCGCGAGGTCCACTCCGCTGAGCGCCATCATCGCCAGGCCCTTGCGACCGTAGGGCAGGGACTGTTCGTAGAGATGGCCCCACGTCTTCGAGATGTCGGCCAGGCTGTTGATCTCCCGGCCCAGCAGCAACTCGCGGAAGTGGCGGTTGACGATTTCCACGCCGGCAACGCCGCCACCGCCGTATCCGAGGCCGACGACCCCGACGTCTGTCTCCACGCGGACGACGATCTGCCAGAAGTGGGTGCGCCAGGACGGAACGACGTAGCGGTAGTTGGGGTATACCGCGCGAATCTCGGTGATCTTCATCTATTCGACGGGCCCGCCCAGCGGCGCGACCGGTGAGCCGCTCTCCAGGAAGGCACCGTATCCCGGGTTCTGCTGGATCTCGCCGTCCTGCAACAGCACCTGTCCCCGCAGCATGGTAATCCAGGGGCGACCGTTGACCTGCCAGCCTTCGAACAGCGTGTATCCCGCGTTGCTGTGGTGGTCGCTGGCGGTGACGATGCGGTCGCCGTTGGGGTCAAGGATGAGGAAGTCGGCGTCGGAGCCCACCTGGATCACACCCTTGCGCGGATAGATGCCAAAGATGCGGGCCGGGTTTTCAGCCATGACCCGGGCCAGCCACCAGATGGGCAGGCCCCGCTTGACCACGCCCTCGCTGTACATCAACGGGACGATGGTCTCGATGCCGGGCGAGCCGAAGGGAACCGACATGCCGTTGGCGTCGACGAAGATATTGTCCCAGCCCGGCTGCTTGAGTTCCTGGGGGTGGGGCGAGTGGTCGCTGGCCACGATGGACACCTGGCCTTGCCGCAGGCCATCCCAGAGCGCGTCGCGGTCGGGCCCGTCGTCGGGCCGCAGCGGCGGGCCGATTTTCGCCAGGGGGCCGCGTTCGGCCATCTGGGCGTCGGAGAGCAGGAGGTACTGCGGGCAGGTTTCCGTCCAGACGCGCTGGCCGAGGCTCTGCGCCTGCTTGATCCGTTCCAGGCCGAGCTGGGTGCTGAGGTGCACGACGTAGGTTGGGCACCGGGTTGCGGCAGACATCTTCACCGCGCGGTTGATCGCCTCCTCTTCCGCCCAGTCCGGGCACGCCGTGGGGAAATCAGTGGGGTGCGTATGTCCCTCACCAATGAGCTTGTTCTCGAGATACTCGATGATGTTGCCGCTCTCGCAATGGAGCTGGAGGACGCCTCCGCCCCGGCCAACCATGTCCATGGCCTCGCAGATGTAGTCGTCGTCGCACATTCGGCCGGGACGCTTCTTGTAGGTCATGAACATCTTGAAGGACTTCACGCCCAGGTCGATGGCCTGGGGCAGCCCCGACAGGATGCTCGGCCGGTTCTGCAGGATGAAGTGGAAGGCGAAATCCGTCAAAGCGACTTGCTCGACGGTTTCGCGGGTGCGATGCGTCGCCTGCGGCAAGGTCTCGTCACCCTCCAATTGGTAGGTGCCGAAGGGGACCAGGGTGGTCAGGCCGGCGTGAGCGGCGGCCAACGACCCCAGTGCGTAGTCGTCGTGGCCATCCAGGTGAACGTGACTGTCGATCAGTCCAGGAAGCACGAATTTGCCGGAAGCGTCGATATACCGGTCGGCCGGAGGCAGGTAGTTTTCCGGGCCAATGGCAACGATCTTTTCACCGGAGATGGCAATGGAACTCTCGTAGACCTGTGACGAGGTTACGATCTGCCCGCCGACTATGACGGTGTCCACATGATTGGCGGCCATGTCGAGCCTCCTTCCGCTAGAAAACGCCCTGCGGTTCCAACCCCAGCAGGAACTGGCCCGCCGTTTCGTAATGCACGTGGTGGCCCTGTACATGCTGTGTGATGACGTGCATGTCCTGGAACCGCCGCTGGATCGGATTTGACTGGAAGATGCCGCTGGCGCCGCACAGGGTATAAGCGGCGTCCACCACCTGGGCCGACGTGCGGATTGCATGGGTGGCAGCCACCCGAAGCTGGATGCGCTCGTCGGTGGTGAGCTCGCCCCGGCTGCACGCCGACTCCCAGAGCCGGCCGTGGGCTTCCCTGAGGAAGGCCCTGGCTGAACTTTGTTGCGCGTGGGCCTCGCCGATGGTGCGCTGGGTGGTTTGGTGGTCACGAAGCAGCACGCCGGAGCGATAGGGCGTCCGGTTCCGTCCCACATCGATGGCGATGTCCAGGCTCTTGCGCGCGACGCCCAGGGCGACGGTGGCAAACCCGGTGGCGAAGAGCAGCGTGGTGGGGATGCCGTAGAGAGGACCATCGTACCAGGAGGGCCCTTCCTGCACGAAACTGCGTTCCTCGGGAATGAACAGGTCGTCTACCTGGAAGCTGAAACTTCCGGTGCCTCGAAGTCCTGCGACCTGCCACAGGTCCACCATTCGCACTTGGTCAATGGGCATCAGGTGCAGGCGGGTTTGAGGAGGTTGACCATCGACTCCCGCTCCGTTCCCGGGGATGACGGGCGCCAGCGCGGCGATCCAGGTGGCATGGTCACTTCCGCTGCTGAAGTTCCAATGCCCGCTCAACTGGAAACCGCCCGGCGTTGGAACCGACTTGGACCCGCCGGCCGGTGGCCCGTTGGTCACCACCGCCCGCTGCTCGCCCCAAATCTCTTCGGCCGTGGCCATCGACATGCGCGTCGACCGGGTCGAGAAGACATTGTTCTGGTTCAGGCACCAGGCAACGCTGGCATCGGCTCCCGCAAACATCTCCAGAATGTTTAGAAAATCAGGATGGGGCAACTCGGCGCCGCCCAACTCCCGGGGCAACAGCAGCCGGAAGAAGCCGGCGTCCGCCATGTCCGCCGCCAGTTCGGGAGGCATCTGACGTTCGGCGTCGATCCAGTCGGCGGACTCGTCGACGCGGGCCACAAATGGCGCGGCCGCGTTCAGGTAGTGGGCGATATCGGTGGGTGCCGAGGTGGTGGTCATCTGCGCTCTCAATGGGCCGGTCCAGCGGTTTCGTGCCTACGTTACACGGGCGGGAATATGGTGTCAAAGGGCGCGGCGCAAAGTATTTACATCATCGGCACGCCGACGCATTATGTATCCGCCTGCGGGCGCGTAATTCGCAATTGTTGAGATATGCCAAGGAGCGGAAGATGGCTTTGTTCGAGGGATTTGATCGCATGCTGGTGGAGACCAGCGGACAGCCGGTGAACCTGGTGAAGGGCGGTAGCGGACCCCCGCTCCTGCTGTTGCACGGTTACCCGCAGACCCACACCATGTGGCACAAGATCGCGCCGCGACTCGCGGAGGATTTCACAGTGGTCGCCGCCGACCTGCGCGGATACGGCGACAGCGGCAAGCCACAGGGCAGCCCCGATCACTTCAACCACTGCAAGCGGGCGCAGGCGCAGGACCTCGTGGACGCGATGACGCACCTCGGGTTCGACAGTTTCTTTCTGGGCAGCCACGACCGGGGCGCCCGCGTGGCCCATCGCTTGACCAAGGACCATCCTCAGCGCGTCTTGCGCCTGGCGACGCTGGATATCGTACCCACCCGCCACATGTTCAGCATAGTGAACAAGGAATTCGCGACCAACACCTACCACTGGTTCTTTCTGATCCAGCCCTACGATTTTCCCGAGCGCGTCATCGGCGCCGACCCCGACTACTACATACGCTCTCGGTTTATGCGCGAGCGCAACGCCGAGGAGGTATTCCCTCCAGAGGCGGTGGACGAATACGTACGCTGCTTCAGCAACCCTGACGCCATTCACGGCGCCTGCGAGGACTATCGCGCCGGCGCCAGCATCGACCTGGAGCACGACGAGGCCGACTTCGATAACAAGGTGAACTGTCCCCACCTCGCGCTGTGGAGCGATCGGGGGTACGTGGGCCGCACCCAGGACGTGCTCGGCGTCTGGCGCAACTATTCCAACAACGTGGAGGGGCAATCGTTGCCAAGCGGTCACTACATCGCCGAGGAACTGCCCGACGACGCGTACCGTCTCCTCCACGAATTCTTCACCCGGTAGGTGTGACTATGGCCCAGGATTACCTTGACCTTCTGGCCGAATTTGTCGCCGATACGCGCTGGGAAGACTTCCATCCGTCCACCGTCGCTGCCGCCAAGGATGTGGTGTTGGACACCGTCGGAGCGATCCTGGCCGGAAGCCGACTGCCGGAAAACGCCAACTTCGCCGTTCTCGCCGCGACGATGAGCGGGCCCGGCAAGGCGACCGTCTTGGGTCATGCTCATCGAGCGCAGCCGTTATGGGCGACCATGGTGAACGCCACCGCGGGTGTTTCGCTGGAAATGGATGAGGGCAATCGCCTGGGCGGCGGACACCCGTCCATCCACGTCACGCCCGGGGCAATTGCCGTCGGCGAGGATCTGGGAAGCGCCGGCAGCGAGGTGCTGGCGAGCATCATAGTTGGCTACGAGGTTATCTCCCGCATCGGCACGGCGACGCAGGTCAAAGCCGAGGTGCATTCCCACGGCACTTGGGGAACCATCGGCACGGCGGCCGCGACCGCGCGCCTGATGGGTTTCGACGCGGAGCAAACCCGCGTGACGATGAACCTCGCCATGTCCATGAGCCCGGCCAACACATGGACTCCCTGCATCGAAGGGGCCACCGTACGCAACCTGTACCCCGGCCGGTCCGGTTTCCAGGGGATCCTCGCAGCCCACCTCAGCCAATGCGGGTACACGGCCATCGCCGACGGTCCAGCGGACCTGTATCGGACTTTTCTGGGTGAGGGCTTCGACCCCGCAGCGGTGGTCGATGGCCTGGGAACCGGCGGCAGTCTGCGCATCCAGCAGAACTATTTCAAGCTGCACGCCTGCTGCCTGTACAACCACCCGGTGCTGGACGCGGTGCAGGACCTGCTCCGCGAAGAACCCTTTGTCCCGGCGGACGTGCAGAGCATCGCCGTGACCGCCCCGCCCATCGCCGGCATCATGGTCGACCCGCATCCGGACAATATGCTGGCCGCCAAATTCTCGATCCCCTACGCGGTGGCTGCCGCCATCTGCTACGGGAGGACCGACGTCACCGCATTTCTGCCCGATCGGGTGGAGAGCGCGGACGTCCGACAACTGGCCGAGCGCGTCTCGCTGGAAGCCGACCCCGAGATGAACCTGCGCCGGTACGACTATCCGGCGGCGCGGGTCGCCGTGCAGCTGGCCGACGGCCGGGTCCGCCGCGCGGAAGTTACCTCTCAGCGCGGGGACTTCTCCAATCCCGCCGGCAGGGAGGAATTGCTGGGCAAGTTCGACCTGCTTTCGCGGGATTCGCTCGGCTCCGCTGGAGTGCGGCAGGTTGTCGAAACGGTCAGCCGCCTGGACCATCTGTCGGATGTAGGCGAGCTGACCGCTCTGCTGTCGACAGGTAGCGGCTAGTAGTCAATGCTGTAAATCCGTGCCGCGTTGTCGTGGAACATGGCGGCGCGCTCGCTGGCCGAGTAGCCGGACGTCATGCGCTTGAAGGCGTTGTACATGACGTTGTACGAGAAGGACACCTTGTCGGGCGGGAAGTTGCTCTCGAACAGGCAGCGGTCGGGTCCAAACTGGTCGATGCAGTAGGTGATCAGCGGACCCATCTCTTCCGCCAGCCGCTCGGAGCCTATCGGCGTCGCCCGCGTGTGCCAATCGAACCCATATCGGGGCTGGCCCACGCCGCCGAGCTTCATCACTACGTTGGAACATTGCGCCAGCGCAGCCACGCCCTCTCGCCAGGCCGGCATTACCTCGTCGTCGCGGTTGCCATAGGGGCCGACACGGATCAGGCCGCCGATGTGATTCGAGACGATCGTCAGGTCTGGAAGGGCGTTGGCGAAATCAACCAAGTCAGAAAGCTGCGGGAAAAACACGACGTTTTCGTACACCAACCCGCGATCGGCGAGTACCTGAGCGCCGGCCCGGACCTGCGGGTCGGCCAGCTTGTGCTCAGTGGAGCGGCTTTCCAACTCAGGATGGGGATCCCAGCCGGTGTTGTATCGGATGCCGCGAAAACGGTTCGGGCTGGCGGCCTGGAGGGCGTCCAGCACGCGCGCCACATCGCTGCCCAATGCGAGGTCAGCGGCGCCGATGATGGCGGCAGCGGCCTTGGTCGGGCCGTAGAGGCCGGTGGCGCTGGCGGCGGCAATCCCCTGCACGAATTCGACCTCGCCCACCGAGCGCAACTCCTCGGGTCCGTCGGGTCGGTACATCGACCGCGCTTCGAGGAATACGGTGGAGCGCACGTTGTGGCCGCTGTTCACGTCCGCAGCCAGCTCGTCCAACAGGTATCGGTGGTAGGGGACGCGATCCATGCGAGAGTCCCAGAAGTGGTGATGGGCGTCGCAGATGGGCAGGTCGGGTTCAAGAGAGGGTTCGGCGGTCAGGGCCAGCCAGTCGTTGTCTCCGTAAGGCATGGTTGCGCTCCGTATGGGGTGTGATCGGAAGATGCGTCGGATATAGCAAACGGCCTCCCCCTGATTGGGAGAGGCGCGCATGCTGAGAGTATGGTTCGATCCTAATCGTCGGCCGTGGCCTCGGCCGGTTGCGCTGAGTACGTTTGTGCCTCGTAAGGCTTATTGGTGGCCGGGTCCACCTCGAAGGGCCCGGGCAGATCCAGTTCCTTGGCCATTTCGCGGACCGCGGGCAGTACCTCCTGACCCATGAGCCGCAGGCTGCGCATGGCGTCATCGTGGGTCATCGCCCCGTCGCCGTCCCAGAAGAAGATGCTGCCGGGGCGGATGGTCTCCAGCACGTGGCGGATCTTGGGGATGACGGTGTCCGGCGTGCCGGAGATGATGGTGTAGTCGTTGACCTGCTGCTCGTAGGGCCGGGAGAGGACGCCGCCAGGTCCGGCGCTGCCGCCGCGGGCAGCGGTCGCAACCCCGGTGGTGGGCAGCACCCGACGCCGCGAGGTCAGCCCGGGGAGGTGCAGCAGGGCCTGGTTGGTCGTGCCTTCGTTGCCGGCCAGGAAGGGGTTGCTCGGCCCCTGCACGTACTTGCGTCCGGTCTGCTCGGCCAACTCTTCGGTCTCGTCGACGTGGACCTTCCACAGGTAGCCGATGTTCTGCGGGCCGGACTCGTAGCCGAGTTCCGCTGCGGTGTCGTGGTAGATCTGGAACGCCTGCTTGGTGGGTTCCATCTCGGTTGCCAGCATGATGTACGGGATGCGCTGCTCTGCGGCCCACACGAGTGAGTCTCGGGAGACCACGCCGGGCAGCCAGATGGGCGGGTGCGGCTTCTGATAGGGACGCACCCAGGGGTTGACGTGGCGGAAGTGGAAGTGCTTGCCCTCCCAGCGGAAGGGACCGGGGGTCGTCCAGGCCTTGACGATCAGCTCGTGGGCTTCCTTGAACCGCTCCCAGTTGTAATGCGGCTCGATGTTGTGGGCCACGCTCTCGCGGCCCGTGCCGCGCACCCAGCCGGAGACCAGCCGTCCGTGGGAGATCATGTCGATCATGGCCAGCTGTTCGACCAGCCACAGCGGGTCGTCCCAGAGGGGGAGAATGTTGCCCAGCAGCACTATCTTGGCGCGGTTGGTGATGCGGGCCAGGATGGACGCCTCCACGTTCATTGCGCCGCCCATGCAGAAGGGCGTGCTGTGGTGCTCATTGAGCATCAGTCCATCGAAACCCATCTCCTCGGCGTAGATCTTCTCGTCCAGGTAGCGGTTGTAGAGACCTGCGCCCAGCTCGGGGTCGTAGATATCGTTACTGACGTTAAGGTCCATGATGGACTTGCCGGTGGCGCCAAAGTACCCGGATTTGGGATCCTGGTACGGCCTTTCCGTAAAGTATCCGATAAACATGTCGTTTCTCCTTGCGGTTCCGGGTACGGCCGGATTTTACCATAGCGACACAATCGCTAATTCGCCAGGAACCCCTTGACCAGGTTCAGAAATTCGTCGGTCTTCTCCAACTCGGGCCGATGGCCGCATCCGTCCAGGATCTCCAGCTGCGACCCGGGGATGGAGTCGTGGTAAACCTGCCCCGCGGACACCGGAACGATGTTGTCCTCGCGGCCCCAGATTATCTGGGTGGGCACTCGCTTAAGCCTGTGGACCAGATTGGGCATGGCCAGATTGTGCATGTATGGGCGCCAACTGAGGCGGCACGCCTCCTCCCTGGCCACGGCCCAGGCTTCGTTCAACTCGTCCGAAGGTTCCTCCGGACAGACGTCGTCGAATTCGGGCACGGCCCCCGGGTCGAGAAAACCGGCGACGATGTAGTCTCTCGGCACCACCAGGAACATGTCGAATATCTCTCCGGAGGGCGGGCGAATTCCGGCCGGAGCCACCAACACCAATTTGCGAAACTGGTCGGGACTCATCGATGCCATTTCGGCGGCCAGCCAACCGCCCAGCGAGAAACCCATCAAGTTCACGGGACCCAGATCCAAATCGTCCAGGGCCTCCAGGTACCAGCCGGCCATGTCCCGCATGTTCATGATCCATTCCTGGCCTGCGGTGGCGCCAAATCCAGGATGGGACGGAATATGGACCGAATAGTCCCGGGCCAGTTCATTGTGGTATCGCACCTGCCCATGGTGGCCCATTTCGTCGTGCAGGATCAGTAGAGGGTCACCGGCGCCGCCCCTGACCAATTGGAGCGTGGTGCCCGCTACTTCCGGGAGTTCTTCAGTCCAGGTGCCCGTGCCCATCGTCATTTGCCATGTCCTCCGTCGTGTCCGGCAGATTAGAGTGAGTGCGCGGCCCATGATAGCACGCAGGTGGACTGCGGACGGGGCGAACGCAAGCCGACAACATCCTTGCGCGCCGGCCTATCGTTAGACGGGTTGGGATGTGCTGCGTCCGGTCCAAAGGGATTGCGGACGGCGGGTCGTAGAGACCATATGGCCGTATTGGCTCCCAGCGTTCCGAATGCCGCGCGCGGCCCCTTCAGCCGTGCTACGGCCATTGTGACCCAACGTCGAATGACCGGCCAAATCCCCGTGTATGAGTGCCAGCACGCTTCAAGGATATTCAGTAGCCTGAACGGTGCGCTCCTTTGCAGAAAACCGGCGCCGTACCTCGAGCATCCTATCCCTGTGTCCCACCGCGGCGAAACGGCCTGGGCCACGCATATGCACGCACGGTCCAGGACACTTGCAAGGACCGGGATGCTAACCTGAAGCCACGCCCTCGGTCAGTATCACACCCGAGTCCAGCAGGGTTTGGTAACGACTCCCCAGACCGTGTTCTTCCAGAATCTCGCGGGCATGGGTGCCGGGCTTCGGAGCAGGGATGCCCGGCCGCACCGGGGTGCGCGACAGTCGCGGCGCGGGACCGCAGGTAGTCACCGGTCCCAGTTCGTCGTGCTCTCGGGTGAGGCTGAGTCCGTGGGACACCACCCACGGGTCGGTCATCAGCTCCCTGACGTTGGTGATGACCCGTTGCGCGCCGATGCCGGCTGCGGCCAACCGCTCCACCCAGAACGCCACGCTGTTTCCCTGGAACCGCTCTTCGAGCGAGGAAGCCAGGGCATCGCCTCGCAGCGAGTCTAATCCGGAGAGCCCCTCCAGGCCGGACAGCGTTGACAGCGCCGACTCGGTGGCGCCGATAAAGAACCAGCCGTCACTGGCCGGGTAGGCGCGATGCAACGGGCCGGTTCCCAGCGCGTCCTGCCCGCTGGTCTCGTTCCACTCCTTGCCCTCGTAGAGCTGCATGAAGGGCGATTGCAGGGTCATAGCGGTATAGGCCAGGGCCGAGTCGATGTGCTGGCCTTCACCGGTGCGCTGACGGTGCAGCAAGGCCAGGGCCACCCCGTAGGCGCCCATGAAACCCGTGCCGTAATCGTTCACCGGGTTGGGCTGTGACTCGGGCACGCCATCGCCACCAAAGCGGCGGGTCATCCCCGCGGTGGCCTGCGCAAACCCCTCATGACCGGGGCGCTCCGCCCAGGGGCCGATGTGCCCGTAGGCGTTCAACGAAGCGTAGATGATGTCGGGCTTGCGCTTTCTGACCTCTTCGTATCCGAGGCCCAAACGGGCCAGGCTGCCCGCCCGATAGTTCTGGGCCAGCACGTCGGCATCCTCCAGCAATTCCCAGAAGACGTCGCGCCCCTCGTCGGATCGCAGGTCCAGCAGGATGCTGCGCTTGCCCCGGTTGATGTCGTTATGGCGAGCCACGGTGGAGCCGCGCCTGGGGTTATCTATCTTGATGACATTGGCGCCGTACTCGGCCAGCGTACGGCCCATGGTCGGGCCGGCCAGGATTATGCACAGGTCCAGCACCTTGACCCCGTCGAGTGCGGCACGCATGGAGTCTTGAGGCGTCGGCGTCCCGGCAGCGGGAGCCTCAACAGCGATGCGAGGTTTCAACTCTGCGAGGATTTCTTCCCGATGCTGGTCGGGAGTGGGAGCCGGACCGCGCACCTTACCCGGCGTCACGGACATCCGGGCGTTGATCCCCGGCTGCAGCATCTTGCCGTGGGTGGGGTCGTCTACCTCCACCACCATCTGGGCCGCCCGCGCGTGGGGATGGTCAAACCATTCGGCGCTGGTGCGGCACACCGCTCCCTCGCTGCCCGCCTCGGCGATCAGGTCTTCCCATTCCTGTGCTGTACGGGTCAGGAAAAGGCCCTGAATCCGCTGCTCGGCCTCAGCGCGGAGTTGGGGGTCGTCGAGTGGGCGGTCGAAGTCGGTAAGCCTCTCTTCATCCCACGATGTGATCCCGGCGGCTTCAACGAACTGCCGGAAATTCTGGTTGCCGGGCCCGCCGAAACGCACATACTGGCCGTCGCTGCACTGGAAGATGCCGCCCCACATCTCCTGTAGTGTCGGAGTAGTCGGCGGCGCGTTATGCACCCGCACTCCGAAACGCCCTATCGACTGGAACATGCTGTCAAAAAGCGGGACTTCGATCCGTTGCCCCACGCCGTCGCGCTCCCGGGCGTTCAGGGCGATCGTGATGGCCACCACCGATTGGAAGGCCCCATAGACCGAAGCGATGGGAATGGCGGTGTAGACCGGACGCGGGCTGCCGGGATCGGGCGGACGGTAGGTTGCCGACGCCGCTCCTACGATTCCTTCGTAAGCGGGCATCGCCGCCCGGGGGTCGTCCGACGCAAACCCTGGAATGGAGCAGTACACCAGGTTGGGGTTGGCCCGGGTCATCTCCTCGGCTCCCAACCCCAACCGGTCCATGGTACCGGGCCGGAAGTTCTCGACGACCACATCGGCGCTCTCGATCAGGGACCGGGCAATGGCTGCCTCCTCCGCCCGCTTAAGGTCCAGGGTTATGCTCCGCTTGCCCCGGTTCCACGTTGAGTTGGCCGGAGTCTGCCAACGGGGTCCGCCCGGAGGGTCAACCCGCACCACGTCGGCGCCCTGGTCCGCCAGCAACATTCCGGCCAGTGGACCGGAAATGTAGTGCCCGAAGTCGATTACCCGTATGTGTTCCAGCGCTCCTGCCATGTCCGGATCATCTCCCCGATTGGCCAAAAATGAGGCCTCGTCGATTTGGCGCACGTTAACACTGTGGGTATGCGCGGTCAACCGAGCGTGTACAACACAGCGACGTCGCATCCGCGGCGGCTCTGTGTTTCATGTTGTAGCCTGGCATCCCAAAATTGACCCTCTCGGTATGGGTTACTATAATCGCCAGAGTTCAAAGTAGTGGCGGGTCTCGTTTCACGCAACGGAAACCGAGACTGCCACGTCCACCACATACCCGAGGAGAGCGTTCATGGTTACACAGCAGGCAGCGGTCCTGAGTCCTGAAGCGATGGTCGAGGAGTTCCAGAAGAACGGCGTCACCCATGTGGTGACCATTCCGGACAGCGAGACCAACTACCTGTACGAGTTGATGAAGGACCAACCCTGGCTGGATGTCGTTCCCGCGTCGCGCGAAGGCGAGACCTTCGCCATCGCCCTGGGGCTGCTGGTCGCCGGCAAGACTCCGGTCGTCCTGATTCAGAACACGGGCATGATGGAATCGGGCGACTCCATTCGTGGCATGGTCCTGGACGCCGGGTTCCCGCTGGTAATGGTGGTGGGCTACCGTGGCTGGAACCGCCACGGTGTCATAACCGACTCGGCGGCCCGCTATACCGAACCGTTCCTGAACGCATTCCGCATCAATTACTACTTGGTCGAGCAGAATGACGATAGTGTGCGCATCTCCACGGCCTTTGAGGAGGCGCGTGCGACCAAGCGGCCGGTAGCCATCCTGGTCGGCGACGAATACCACGGGTTCAACCGGTAGACGGACGACCCTTCACCAAGATTCATCGTTCCGTCTCCGCTCCGACACGTGCGGTTCGTCAGCTGCGGATGGAGCGGGGCGCGGAGCCAGAAAGATCCAATCAAACGGAGGCCAAGTATGATTCAGTCCCAGGACGTATTCCGAGTCTTCCAGGAGCACCGGGGTGATGCCATCGTGATCCCCACCGGCACCTCTGGGCGCCACTGGCGCGAATTCACCACCAACGAGAACCGGGACCTGAACCTGGGCGGCGCGATGGGTCAGACCACTTCGGCGGCCCTGGGGCTGGCATTGGGACTGCCCGATGAAAAGGTGGTCCTGTTCGATTCCGAAGGCGCATTGCTCATGAACATGGGCATATTGGCAACCATCGCCGGCAAGAAGCCGCAAAACTTCTGCCATATCCTGTTGGACAACGAGTGCTACGCGACCACCGGTGGGCAGCCCGTTCCCAACGCGCAGGAGATCAACTATGCCGGCGTAGCCAAGGAATCCGGCTACTCCGCCGCCTACAGCTTCGAAGACCTGGAAGAGTTCGCCACCAATGTCGAGCAGATCATGAAGGAAACCGGTCCGGTATTCGTCGCCATCAAGGTTGTGCCGGAAATCGAGAACGAGCCAATAGGCATGCGGGTGCGCGTCCCCACCCGCAGCCGCGACGAGACCATCCGGGACTTGCAATCGGAGTTGGGTATCGGCGCCGATTAAGTTCAGGGGACGTCGACGCCCAGAGAAAACGCCCGGCTGAACACTCAGCCGGGCATTTTCAATTGTCTAAGCGGCGATGATACCGAGGCGCGTGTGAATGGGTTGCCATGACCATCGCCGCCTCTCCATTCCAGCCTGCGGCGGAACCGTGCTCTTAGACACTTCAGTGACGCGTCACGAGGTTTTCGCAATCATCACGAGGGATACTTGCCCAACATCAGCCAGCCACCGCTGCTCGGGGTGGAGAAGGCGCACAGGGCGGTCTCCGCTCGCACGGTTACCTGGCGGTCGCCGGCGGTGCCGCGAAGTTGCTCGATGCTGTCGGTGTACATGGCGGTGCGGGTGCGACCGTTACCCAGGTTGCCGCCGCTGGAACTGAAGGGGTGGGGACCCTTGACGGTGATGTCGCCGGCGTAGAAGGCAAGGGCATCGCCCCGCTTGACGCCGTGCCACTGGAACCCCTCCAGGAAGAACTGGGTCATTATGGAGTAGCCGTCGTATGGATTGAAGATGTCGACGTCGGCGGGCGCCAGGCCGGCGCCTTCGTACATGCGCGCGGCCTGGCGGTCCGTCCACATCTCCAATTCGTCGAGGTCGGGCTGGGTGGTCCGGAACGCGAAGTTGTGCTGGGAATGATTGAGCACGTAAACCGGCTGCGATTTCATATCCTGAGCGCGTTCGGAGGTGGTGAACAGGTAGGCCGCCGAGGCGTTTACGGGACGGTCGCAGTCCCAGATGCGTAGGGGATTCAGGATTGGCCGGGAACCTACGTAGTCTTCCACCGATATGGGCTGGATATTGTGGGTGGCGTTGTACCCCCAGGGGGTGAGCATCCCGTTCTTGTGCTGGTTGATGACAAAGGGGGCCAGGTCCTCATGTTCGCCGCCGTACCTCATCAGGTACTGGCGGTGGGGGAAAATGTTGATGAAATCGTTGCCACCGTGGTTGCCCCACGGCACGGTCCACTGGCGCGCGCCCCGCGCGTAGTCATCGGCATTCTCGCCGCCCCGCCGGTAGCGGCCTTCCATGTTCCCGGTGGGATAGATGACCAGGCAGGTGGAGCAAACCCCGTCGCCCACGGCCTGCGAGGCCATGCCCACCATCTCGCCGATGGTCGGCACCCCGGTCGGTGCAAACTTGACGTTCTTGAAGCCCATGGTGTTGATGAGCCACTGGGCGTTGATCAGAGTCAGGCCGTACTCCGAGTCGTATGGTGGGTCGAAATAGGGCCGGGGCGCCCACTGGGAGGCGGTCCCGCCGCTGCCGCCGGCGATGTGGCTGTCACAGCAGACAATGCCGTCCACCTGGTCAATTGTGACTCCGGCCTGCTCCATGGCCTTTTCGCAGGCCATGATCGTGTAAGCGCCCAGGGACTCATCCAGTTTGGTTTCGTCCCACCGACGGTCCACCGGCGAATGGCCATAGCCGACGATGGCGACCTTGCCCCGGTGTTCCCACACGCCCAAGCCGTCGCGGTCTCTGCGCCACTGGAAGTTATTGCTGCTGGTCATAGTCCGTCCTTTTGTCGCTCGTTCACGGAAAAACGCGAATGTTCAATGATGGTTATGCCACCACCCGCCACTCGTGGATCAACTGCCCGGGCGCCACTTCCTCGAAGGTTACCTCCACGGCCGCGCCCACCGGCACCTCGTAGGGCGGAACACCCGGAAGGTTGGAGTAGAAGTTCACGGTGGGGTCCTGGTCCAGCGTCACCAGGGCAAGATTGTAGGGCTGGTCGGGCATCCGGCGGTTGAGGCGCCCGTCCTCGATGACGATGTAGGCGGCGATGTGCCCCCTGCCTTCCACCTCTTTCCACTCCAGACCTTCGGCGGAGTCGCATACCCGGCAGTCCATCCCGGGAGGGTACTGGAGCCTGTCGCAGCCAGTACAGATCTGCAGGACGAGGCGTTGTTCGTTGACCGCATCCCAGAAGGGCTTGCTGAGTTCATCGGGTACGGGAATTATCTTTGGCATCGCTTGTCTCCAACAGTTTCTTTTCAGGCAAAGCCATTATAGAACAGAGCGCGCCGGCGGTAACGGCTCGTTCCATGCTCGCAGTCGAAACCGCAACTCTTGGGATCCGCTTGATCTGTCAGATCATCTTCCGTGCCATCCAACTCGGAAACGGCGACAACCCGACGCGGAAGGCGTCAGGATCCCCAGCTATGAGCGTGCCCAGGCAGGCTGCGGTGACCGAGAGCGTCAACTTCATTAAGCGACAAATCCGACCAATGAGGCCGGATTTTATACTCAAAACCGATGGGTTTTGGTACCCCTGGAGGGACTCGAACCCCCGACGCGCGACTTAGGACGCCGCCGCTCTGTCCAACTGAGCTACAGGGGCAAAAACCAAATGGTGGAGATAGCGGGGCTCGAACCCGCAACCTCGGCATTGCGAACGCCGCGCTCTCCCAGTTGAGCTATATCCCCACGCTGAGGCCGTTCGCGTTTGATCGCTTGCAGTCCTCGATTCCATCGTAGCCAACAAGGCGCGAAAGTGTCAAGGAACGATGCCCGTGGTCAGCTGAAGTTGGTTGCTAGCCCACGACCCGGATGCGGTGGTTGTTGCTGTCCGCGATGTAGAGTCGCCCATCAGCCGCGATACCGCATCCGTGCGGCCGGTCCAATCCGGCTTCGGTGGCGGGGCCGCCGTCTCCCTGCCCGCCCAGTTGCCCGCCGGCTATGGTGGTGACCACACCGGTGTTCACGTCGATCTTCCGGATCGCGTGGTTTTCCGTGTCCACCACTATGACGTTGCCGTCGGCGTCGCAGCGCAGCGCCTTGGGCGCCCCCCAGGTGGCGGCCAGCGCGGATCCGCCGTCACCGCTGTAGCCGCGTTCCGCCGACGCGCCGGCCACGGTACCCATGATTCCGCCGGCGGTGACCACGCGGATGCCGTTGCCCTCCCGCTCCGCGATGTAGGTGTTGCCGTGTTGGTCCATGCACACTGCCCGCGAGCCCAGCATGCTCGCCTGTCGCGCCGGCATGCCGTCGCCGCCGCGGGTTTTTTCGCCGTTGCCGGCAAAGGTGTCGATGATTCCCGTAGCCAGGTCCAGGCGACGAATGCGTTGGTCCTGGATGTCCGCGATGAGCAGACCGCCGCGTCCGTCCAGGAAGCAGTCGTTGGGCTCACGCAGCTGGGCCTCGTCGCCGGGGCCCCCATCGCCCGTATATCCCGGTTCGCCCGTGCCGGCGACCGTTGTGATAATGCCCGTGCTACCGTCGACCCGGCGTACCACGGCGTTGAGGCGGTCGACGACGTATATGCTCCCGTCCCGGTCAACCTCCAGCGAATAGGGCTCGTTCATGGTCGCTCCGGTTGCCGGCCCCCCGTCTCCCGTGTAGCCGACTTCTCCGGTGCCGGCCACGGTCGTGACGTTCCCCGTGGTCGCATCAACCCTGCGGACAATGTGATTTTTCGCCTCGCAGAAGAACATGTTGCCCGCGTCGTCGAAGGCGCACATGAACGGCTCGCGGAGGGTGGCCGACTCCGCCGGCCCGCCGTCTCCGCTGTATCCGGCATCGCCCGTGCCAACGGCGGTTCGGATGGTCTGGGTGTTGCCTGTCGTCATGTGTTCCTCCTGGGTCGCGTCGACGAGCGACGAGTTCAGTCTGTCAGTGAATCGGTGATTGCGAGGATCGCGTGCCTCAGCCTGGCATCGGTCTCCATGGCCTGCCGCACGCGTGCGACTCCGTGGATCACCGTGCTGTGGTTGCGACCTGCCAGGAATCTTCCCGCGCCTGTCGGGGTCATGGCGAGTTCAGACACCAGCAGATACATCGTCACCTGTCTGGCCAGCGCCACCGCGGCGGTGCGATTGCGGCTCAATATCTGCTCGGCCGCAATCCCGTAGTGATGCGCCACCTTGCTCAATGCCTGCTGAGGCGTCACCTCGGCCCGGGAGTCCGGCCCGGTGATGGCGTCGAGTTGTGCGGCCACGCTCTCGGCAGTCAAGGGAGCGCTCAGGAGTTGGGACGTTGCCACCACCCGGTTGAACGCGCCCAATAGCTGGCGCACGTTTCGACTCACCCGCTGCGCTATGAGGTCCAGCACGGAACTCGGCACCTCCGATCCCTGGTCTGAAGCCCAGGAATGGAGCATTGCCAGCCGCGTCTCCAGCGATGGCGGACGGATGTCGGCCACCAACCCCCATTGGAAGCGGGAGCGGAGCCGCTCCTCCAAAGGCGTGATGGTTTCCGGCGGCCGGTCGCTGGTCAGGACTATCTGCGCCCCGGCCTGATGCAGGTCGTTGAAGGTGTGGAACAGCGTCTCCTGCGTTTGCTCTTTGCCCACCAGGAATTGCACGTCGTCCAGGAGCAGGAGGTCGACGCCTCGGTAGCGCTCGCGGAATTCCGGCATTGCCCGGCGGCTGATCGCCGACACGAACTCGTTGGTGAACTGTTCGGACGTGACGTACCGGACCGAAATGCTCCGCTGTCGAGCATGGTTTCCGATGGCGTGCAGCAGGTGCGTCTTGCCCATGCCGGAACCGGCGTAGATCAGCAGCGGGTTGTATCCGGGGATCGCATCCCCACCTGCGGCGTTTATGGCTCGCGCGGCATGGTAAGCCAACTGGTTGCTTTCGCCGACGACGAAATTGTCGAAGGTGTAGCGCGGGTTGAGACCCACCGCCCGGCGTGGCTGGTGATCTGGCCACTCCAACGCGGTTTCACTTTGCGATTGGTCCCGTGCGGGATCAGATAGGTCGGAAAGTCGGGTTGCCGGGTCGGCGACTACCTGATGCACAGATGCGGCGCGCGCGGTCGCGGCGCCGTGGAAGTCCGCCGGCAATGCCTCATAGCGGACATTGGACTGCACGCCGACCGTCTTGGCCACTGCCTCCCTCACCATTTCCAGGTGCAGCGGCAACTCGAGCCAGGATACGGCAAATGTCGTTGTTGCTCCGACCACCAGGCAATCGTCCTCCCATCGCAGGCCGGAGCAGGGCCTGAGGAAAGTGTTGAATTGCTCCTGGGGTATTTCCAACTGCAGGCGGCCGAGGGTTGCTTGCCATGCTGATACGGGGTCGGGACGGTCTTGCATTGTCTGTTTCCTGATTCCGGCTGAACATAATCGTATGGCAGACAATGGTAAATGGGCGCCGTCGTCCTCGCTAGACGGATGAGTAGATGTAATGTTTTGTCCTGATTTGAAAAATATTACGGTATTGGCCGCACAACAAAACGGATGATGAAATCCAATCTTGCGCTCGGCGCATCACAGCGGCATTGGAATATCCGTTTTGATGCGGCCGGGGGAGTGCGTCGCCGGCGAAAATGTGCCGCGTCCGGCCATCGATAACAACATCTGGTAGAAAGCCGCGCCGGGTCCAGCCGGGTTGCCGTTTAGCGCTAGATCGCCGGGGCTACAAACGGGCTGCCCAGACCCAAGCGGCCGACGGGTGTCCAACGACACAGTCAGGACTTGACTGCGCCGATCACATACTCCGTGTGCATCCGCCTCTCGATCCCCGTCGCGTCGGTATTTGGAGTGCTGGAACCGCCGAAATTGCGCGCCGGCATCATCCGCCGGTCACGGTCAAGGTTCCGTGGCGCGACCCCCACCACATCGAGTCCAGTCTGTCCGGCGAGGTCGGCCAGGCATTCGTGGGTGGGCACCAGTATCCCGCGCATGGTGGACGGCCCCACGACGATTATCACCGCCGACCCGGGTCGGAGGACCCTATGCATCTCCGTGATGGATGCTTGCATATCCTCGAAATACCGTCGCAGGACGCGGGATTTTGCGGGGTCTGCCTCGCCAACGAGCTGCACCACGGCTTCGACGGTGGCCGGGAGTTGACCGACCGGGGCCGCCTTGCTGCCCGCTGACTCGGACCCGATGTACTCCCGCCGCAACTCGGTTAGAGATGGGATGGGATCGCCCAGCCACGCCAGCGAAAACTTGTGCGCTCGCATGTAGTCGAGTGCGTTGGCGTATGGCGGGGATGTGACGATCAGGTCCACGTTGCAATCCGGTTGCGGCAGGAAACGGGCGTCCCCGTCGACGATCCGACAATCGCCTACCGCCTCCCGATCTACGGCAGCGTAGGAGGCAGCAGCCCGTTCGACGAGGTTAGCAAACAAGGGGATGGGACGCCTGGGAATCTTGTCGGAAACCCGGTGAGGCCGGGTATGCGCCAAATCCCTGGCTCGGGATACGCCGCCCGATTTGGTCACAATGGTGGACGAAAAAATCACTTCCAACAGATTGCGTAGATCATCGTCGGTCTCCTCACGAATAGCCAGCGTCAGGCAGGCGAGCTCCCGTTGGGTTTCTGGCAAGAACCAGTAGTCTATGAACTCCCGGGACGCCGGGTCCATGTCCGCCCGGACTGCCCGCAATGGGTCTCGATGCGCGCCTAACCCCGCCATGAGATCGGCGGTTTTCCGGAGGGTTGCCTCGCCTGCCAGGCGGACCTCAGCGCCGCACAGGGCCGTGGTCCGAGCCCGCGCCTGCCGTCGAGCCAGGGGATCCAGATCCACTCCGATGACGCTCCGACCGGATGACCAACCTTCGAGCAGCGTGATACCCGAGCCGCACATGGGGTCCAGCACCGTGTCGCCGCGCTCGGTCAGCGCATCGATGAAGTACCCCGGCAAGCCGTACGGGAACCGGGCCGCAAACGGGTGCAGCGCGTACAGCGGATGGGCAAGCCGTCCGGTCCCCTGGAACGAAAGGTCGCCCCCCAAAAGGAGTGCCAGCGTTTCGGAGGGCGTTGCACTTTTCGCCATGGTGACTTCGGAGTCGTTTCAGAGGCGAATCGTTGGACTGGGAGGAACGTGTGCTGTCGCGGGTCGTCGATTGAGCCCATTCGGTTGCTGGAGTCTCATTAAGCCGGCATCGCTCGGAAGCGCCTTACCCGGCCGGCTCCGGCGCCGCGCGGATCGACCGGTCGCGGCGGGCAGTGTTGCGCTCCTGTTGCAACTCCAAACGCCTCGGAAGCGGCGGCCGCGGCAGGAACCAGTACCCGATAGCCGCGGCGATATACAGCACCACCAGGGGGAACAGCGCCCAGTAGAAACTGCCGGTGTAGTCGTAGATGGCTCCCATCCACATGGCGGTCCACATCGACGCCAGTTGGTCAGGCAGGTGCTGCCATCCCCGCAGTGTGGCATAGGCTCGCCGACCGAAGAAGTCGCCCATGATGGCCCAGTTCAACGGGTTCGCGCTCTCCGCGAATGCGAGCAGAAGGACGAACACGACCACCTGCCAAAGCTGTCCGCTTTGGGTCAGCAGCGACCCCAACGCGGCCGCGCCGGCGAGCATGCACAGCGCGCTGAGCTTTCGGCGGTCCACCTTGTCACCGATCCACCCCATGCACGGGTTGAACACCATATTGGCTAAGGAAAACGCGCTCACGAACGCGGCCGCTATGATGATGTTCCTCTGTCCCGGTTCCGATGCCGGGTCCACCGGGACCCCGGCCTCCATGAACCAGATAATCAGAGGGGCCATCAGGAAAGAGGCGCCGGCGTGGACGATGTTTCGGAATCCGGTCGACATCACCAGCAGCCAGTACGAGGGCGTTCGCATCGCTTCCCGGGCGGTGAAGTCCGTATCCCCGCCGTTGGTAGACCGCCGGCGAGCCACCGCGCTCCGGTCCGATGCGTTCGCCTCGACGACCTCAGGCGGGTCTCCGTCGGGCAACTGTCCCATGTCCTCTGGAGAACGGCGCAGGAAGTACGACAGCGGTATGACCACCGCCAGGATGGCGACGCCCAGGATCGTGCAGGCGTCGCGCCATCCCACCAGGAAAACGAGCAGCCCGACGAGATATGCCGACGCCCCGCCCAACCCGTTGCCCATGCTGACTACCGACATTGCCAGGCCGCGCCGCCGCCGGAACCAGTTGTTTACGGCCGCGATCGAGGCATTGTTGTAGCCCGACCTGAACCCCACCGACAGGAAGATGACGAACACGAGCAGGAACCACCAGAAGTTGGTGGTGCGCGCCAGCAGGATGAATCCCAGACCGGACATCAGCCCGCCGAAGGCCAGCATCACGCGAGGACCAAACCGGTCGGTGCAATATCCCATGAGCGGGCCCTGCACGCCGCCCATGAACCGTCCCAGACCCTCCGCCAGTCCGAGCATGGTCCGCGACTGCGGGCTGAATCCCAGAACGTTCTTCGGGAAGATGATTTCGCTCTCTATCGGAACGTAGAGAACCGTGAACCCGCGATTGAAACTGCCGTGTTTCATCCCGTCGGCAACGAGGCTGACGATGACAATCCACCACCCGTAGAAAATTCTGGGCCGACGCATCAGCAATGGCCCCAGATCGTTTGTGGAACCGTGGCCTTGGTCGGGTGGGACGGAACAGACAATGCCATGGTCGGGGGCGTCCGTTGGGCGAACGTAACACGGGGGCGCGGTGGAATATCCGCGCCCCGCTATGCGGGCGGATTGTACCACAGGGCGGTCGCGGGGTGATTTATAGGCCCGTCCCGCGCGTTCTTCAGATGCGAAAACGGGTCCATTGCGGAGCGGCATGAGCGCCGAACGGTTGGGCATGGAACGCTGCTCCAGCCTTGGGTCGGGAGCCGGTTATGGTATGATACTGGCATCCCAGACTGAGCACGCGTTTATGCGTGCGAGGTTGCCGGCCGCAATCAGAGGTAACGATGCCGCGACTGACCCCACAGGAGATCGACGCTTATCTTGCGGGCCCGCACGTTGCCCACTTCGCCTCGATCCGCGAGGACGGTTCCCCACACGTCTCGCCAGTGTGGTACCAGTGGGAAGACGGCAAGGTCACGGTTGTTTCCGGCGACGCGGCAGTCAAGACCAGGAACGTGCGGCGCAACCCCAAGGTGGCGATCTCCGTCGCCACTGACGAGTGGCCTTATCAATACGTGATCCTCGAGGGCGATGCCACCGTCAGCAGCGACAACCTCAAGGACGCGGTTCGCATGATCTTCTCGCGGTATGAAGGCGAGGAGCGAGGCGCGCAGGACGCTGCCGAGCTGGCCGAGGGCGACCAGAAACTGGTTGCAATTGAGATCGACGTGCAGCGCGTCATGTCGTGGAAAGGCATTGACCAGTAGCAGCCTACCCAACGTAGCCGACGCGGTCATCATCGGCGGCGGCGTCATCGGTTGCGCCATCCAGTACCACCTGGCGCAGCTGGGAATCCCCAATACCGTTCTGCTGGAGCGGGATGTGCTCGGTTCCGGCAGCACCGGGCGTTCCCAGGCCATCTGCCGCATGCACTACTCCAACCGGGTCACCACGCAACTGGCGTGGCAGAGTCTCCAGGTTTTCGCGGACTTCGATGCCCGCGTGGGCGGCATCTCGGGCTTCGTGCAGACCGGCTACCTGGTGGTGGTCGACGAGGCGGACCAGGGAGGTTTGGAGCGGAACGTCGCCATGCACCAGGAACTGGGTGTGCCTACCGCGGTGGTGTCTCGGGATGACCTGGCGCATTTGGCCCCCATGGTCACTCTGTACGACAACGAGCGGGCGGCCTGGGAACCCGAATCCGGGTACGCCGATCCGTACCAGACCACCGTGTCCTACGCGGCTAGGGCCCGGGAGGCGGGCGCGGTGATTGCCTCCCGCAACCCGGCGGCGGGGATAGACACCGACACCGAGCGCGTGCAGGCAGTGGTGACCGCCGCGGGCGAACGCATCGCCACCGATACGGTGATCGTTGCCGCCGGGCCGTGGTCCAGGCAGGTCCTGTCGGCCGTCGGGGTGGACGTGCCGTTGCTGCCAGTGCGCCACCAGGTAGCCACCGTGGCCCGTCCCGTGGAGCTGGTGCCGCAGCATCCCACCGTCGGGGACATCAGCCAGTCCTTCTCGTTCCGCCCGGACGGTTCCAACTTCACCACCATGGGCTTCGGGGACGACGAGGAGCAACCGGATCCGGAGGCATATCCCCAGGGCATAGATTTGGCGTCAGCTGCCTCAGCGCGGGCGAAGCTGGCTCGTCGCATCCTCGGTATGTCCGACGCTTACTACCGAGGCGGTTGGTCGGGCCTGTTCACCACCACCCCCGACTGGCATCCGATTTTGGACAGGGTGCCGGGCATCGAAGGGCTGTTCTGCGCCGTCGGTTTCAGTGGACACGGTTTCAAGCTCTCCCCTGCCATCGGTAAGGCGGTAGCGGAACTGGTCGCAGAAGGCAAGGCCCGCGACGTGGATCTCTCGCCGCTGCGGTTCGACCGTTTTGCCGAGGGCGATCTGATGGAATCCAGCTACCGGTACCGGGTGCTGGCCTGATCGTCTATCCTTGCATCGTGCAGCACATGTGAGGCCCCGGGCGAGTCATAAGCGAATTGCCCGCGCCCACCGCGTTTTCGCCCTCTGAACTAACAACCGCCAAACGGAGCAACCCCGAATGGTCACGAATTTTCAATCACACTACATCCCGAACACCATCGCCGAGCAGGACGACCTCCTCGCCGCGGTCGGTCTGAGCAGCGTCGACGAGCTGTTCGCCGACATACCGGATGACTACCGGAACCCGCCCCTGCGACTCCCCGACCCCATGTCGGAGTTGGAAATTCAGCGGGAACTGGGCGCCATGGCCGGTCGCAATCGTCCATTGTCCAGCGGTCCGTCGTTCCTGGGCGCCGGCAGCTACTACCATTTCATCCCTTCCATCGTGAAAGCGGTGATGACCCGCGGCGAGTTTCTGACCGCGTACACACCCTACCAACCGGAGGTGTCCCAGGGCACCCTGCAGGTCATCTTCGAGTTCCAGACGATGATCAGCACCCTCTACGGGATGGAGGTCGCCAACGCCGGGATGTACGACGGCGCCACGAGTCTCGCCGAGGCAGTGCTGATGGCCTGCCGCGTCACCCGCAGGCAACAGGTCGTTGTCAGCGACACCGTCTCGCCGGCGTACCGCCAGGTGATCGCAACCTATTGCCAGGCCCAGGGCATCGCCATCGACATCGTACCGACGGCTGACATCGGCACCAACGTGACGGAAGCCACCGCGGGCGTGGTGGCCCAGTATCCGAACTTTTACGGCGGCCTGGACGACCTCGCCGACCTGGCGGCCACCGCCCACGACGACGGAGCCCTGCTGGTGGTGTCGGCCGACCCGCTGGCGATGGGCATGCTCAATCCCCCCGGGGCGTTTGGCGCAGACATCGTGACTGGAGAAGGCCAACCCATCGGAATCCCGCCTTCCTTCGGCGGGCCGTACCTGGGGTTGTTCAGCTGCAAGCAGCAGTACATTCGTCAGATGCCCAGCCGGTTGGTGGGTCGAACCACCGATACCCAGGGCCGGACCGGCTACGTCCTGACGCTGCAGACCCGCGAGCAGCACATCCGCCGGGAGCGGGCCACTTCCAACATCTGCACCAACGAGGCCCTGTACGCCCTGGCATCCACCATCTACCTGGCGGCGATGGGGCGGCACGGCCTGCGCCAGGTCGCCGAACTCTGCTATCACAAGGCGCACTACGCAGCCTCTGCCATCTCCGGGTTGAACGGGTATTCGCTGCCTCAGCCCGGCCAGTTTTTCCAGGAATTTGTCGTCAGCTGCCCAGAGAACCCGTCAGAGGTCAACCGCCGGCTCATGGACCGCAACATTCTCGGCGGCCTCGATGTGAGCGACCGGTTCGAAAATGGCATGCTCCTTTGCGTGACGGAGATGAACTCTCGCGAGGACATTGACGCTTTGGTCGGAGCGCTGTCTGAGTCTGATTAGTGGTTCTGCCGAGAATCGCTTGCTCGCGCTTGGCAGTAGCAGTAAAGGAACTTTCGGGAGATACCGAAAAATGTTGAACAAAGGCGGAAACCGAGATACCACCAGCCTGCTGATGGACCGCAGCGTGTCGGGACGGGTTGGCGTAGTCACCCCGGGCCTGGACGTGCCGGCTGCGCCATTGCCGGATGCGGCGTACCTGCGGGGCGATTTGCCGCTGCCCGAGGTATCCGAGCCCGAGGTGGTGCAGTACTTCACCTCACTCAGCCAGTTGAACTTCAGCATCGATACCCACTTCTATCCGCTGGGTTCGTGCACGATGAAGTACAACCCAAAGATCAACGACGAAGTGGCCTTCCTGCCCGGCTTCGCGGGGATCCACCCGCAGCAGCCGGCCGAGCAATCTCAGGGAGCCCTGGAGTTGCTCTACCGGTTGCAGGACTTTCTCACCGAGGTCACCGGCATGGCCGCCACCAGCCTGGCAACCCTGGCCGGCGCACATGGCGAACTTGGCGGCGTGCTCATGATGCGGGCGTACCACCTGGCCCGCGGAGACTCCGGGCGAACCAAGATGGGCATACCGGACAGCGCCCACGGGACCAACCCCGCTTCTGCGGCGATGGCCGGCTTCGACGTGGTCACCATTCCATCCGATGCTGACGGCAACACCGATCTTGCCGCCTTGCGGGAGATAGCCGGCGACGACCTCGCCGGAGTGATGATCACCCTGCCCAGTACTCTGGGTCTGTTCGACACCAACATCCTGGAAGTCTGCCGGATCGTCCACGAATGCGGTGGCCTGGTGTACGGCGACGGCGCCAACATGAACGCGTTGCTCGGACGCGCCAAGCTCGGCGAATTGGGCTTCGATGTCTGCCACCTGAACCTGCACAAGACCTTCAGCACCCCGCACGGTGGCGGCGGGCCTGGCGCCGGACCCGTCTGTTGCGGTGAGAATCTCGCGCCTTATCTGGCCGCCCCCGTGGTAACGGTGAACGACAGCGGCGAATACGCACTCTCCGAACCGGAGCAGAGCATCGGCAAGATCAGCGGGTTCCACGGCAATTTCGGCGTCCTGGTGCGCGCTTACACCTACATTCGCACCCTGGGCGCGGCCGGGTTGCTTTCAATCAGCGGCAACGCGGTACTCAACGCCAACTACATCATGGAGTCGCTCAAGGACATCTACGAGCTACCTTACGACCGTACCTGCATGCACGAGGTTGTGTTCTCCGCCGACCGGCAGCGGGAGCGTGGGGTCAGTGGCCTTGAAGTGGCGAAGCGGCTGCTGGACTACGGTTTCCACGCGCCCACGATGTACTTCCCACTGATCGTGCACGAAGCCCTGATGATCGAACCCACGGAATCGGAAACCAAGGAGACGCTCGACGCGTTCATCGACGCCCTGCGCGTGATCGACGCGGAGACCACCTCCGAGCCGGAACTCGTCCAGCACGCTCCGCACTCCACGCCGGTTTCCCGATTGGACGAGGCGACCGCCGCGCGGCGTCCCGTACTGCGCTGGGAGGCGGCTGCGGACTGACCGGGTCCGTCTGTCTCCGATCTGCGACTCGTCGAAATGCAACCGGCCGCCCTTCGCCCGAAGGACGGCCGGTTTTATTCGCCCAGGCTGGGTGTGGCTAACCGCCCTGTTCCTCCAGCGCCCGTCGCAAATCCTCGGGATCGACATCGACTTCGATCCCGGCTCTTTCCTCCTGGAGCAGCATCGCGACTCTGGAGTCGCGGCCGGCCCAACCCCGGTTCATCGCCTCGGTCATCTCGGCGAGAGTGGTGTTTGCCAGTTTCATGGGCACGTCGAACTCTCGCCCGACCGCTACCGCCAGATCGACGTCCTTGCGCGCCAACCGGAGGGCGAAGTCCGGCGGATCGAAGTCGTTGATCAGGAAGTGCTGCGCCAGTCCCTCGAACATGCCGCGTCGTCCGCCGGCTCCCTTCCGCACGGCCAGCCACAGAGCCAAGGGGTCGACCCCCGCCTTGATTCCCATGGTGAACACCTCGGCCAGCGCGGTCTGGACGATATACCCAGCGCAGTTGTGCACCAGCTTGGCCACGGCCCCGCTGCCGATGGGACCGACGTAGTAGGCAGCGTCGCCGATGGAGTCCAGGACGGCCTTGTGCTGGTCGAACGCCGCCTTGTCACCGCCAACCCAGATGGCGAGCCGGCCGGAGGCTGCGCCGGCCGGGCCCCCACTCACGGGAGCGTCCAGGACGTTGATGCCCTGCGGTGCCACGCGGTCGTGGATCTGCCGGATGAGCGTGGGCGAACTGGTGCTGAGGTCAAAGTAGGTCTTGCCCGAAGCCATACCCGACATGATTCCGTCTTCGCCCAGCGACACCGCTTCAACCTCCACCGGTCCAGGGAGGGACGTGAACACCACGTCGGTCGATTCCGCAACTTCGCGGGGAGTGTCGGCCCACTGCGCTCCCGCTTCCAGGTGCTGGGTCGCGGCTTCCCGCCGGATGTCGTGGACCACCATCTCGTTCCCGCCGCGCAGGCAGTTGTACGCCATATTGGCGCCCATGGTGCCAAGACCTATGAATCCTACTCTCGCCATCTTTTTCATCTCCTGGGAATATCGCACTTTCAAGCAGCGATTCGCCCGCATTTTATCAGAGGCGAAGCATATGCCATGACGAGTCAGCGTTGACGCTTTTCCAGGCTGCGCATAGACTGGTAGGGCTTATGTCACGCATCTTTGACTTACACATCCATACGACCAAAGGCAGTTCCGATTCCAGTCTTTCGCCCGAAGATCTCATCCTTGAGGCAGAACGTCTGGGACTGCGGGGTCTGTGCATCACCGAACACGCCGGTCCCTGGGACCGTCATGAGTTCGCCGCCTTCGCAGCCAGACACAACGTAGTTCTGATTCGCGCCATGGAAGCGGACACGGACATGGGGCACATCCTGGCTTTCGGCGTCGACCGCTATCAGAGTGGCTTCCACCGCGCCGAGGAGCTGAGCAAGGCGGCGCGTGCAGCCGGCGGCTACGTGGTTTCCGCCCACCCTTTTCGGGGCGTTCTGGGGCGACACCACCGGACCCGTCCCTACCTTTATCCTGATCCCAACGAGCCGATCCCACAGGATGCCGAGACGGCCATGGAGCATCCGGTGTTCCAGTTGGTCGACGCCATCGAGATCGCCAACGGTGGTACCTCCGACGAAGAAAATCGTTTCGCCGCCGACGTGGCGCACGGGCTGGACCTTCCGGTCACCGGCGGCAGCGACGCTCACAGCACCCACGGGCTGGGCAAATTCGTCACCGAGTTCCCCGACGAAATCTTTGACGAGGCCCAGTTCCTCTCGGCGCTTCATCGTGGCGACTTCCGCCCTCTGGAAGGGCTCAGGCAGGGATCGGTTCGGCCCTATCGGCTGCGCTCCGCGTAGCCACGGTTCCGACCCCGTGAGCAGTTCATTGCGATGACCCCGACGCTGTTGCCGCAAAGTGACATATTCGAACGCGAATTTGTATGTGTCGACCTGGAGACCACCGGCCTTCAAGCGCAATCCGATGCGATAATCGAGGTGGGAGCCGTCAAGTTTCGCGGTGGTGAGGTTTCCGAACGCTACCAGACCTTCGTGAACCCGGGACGGCAGATCCCCACCTTCATCCAGCAACTGACCTCAATCAGTCCAACCCAGATCGAGCGGGCGCCGCGGTTCCAGCAGGTCGCGGCACAGTTTGCCGCGTTTGTCGGTGATCTGCCCATCGTGGGGCACAACATTGCCTTCGACCTCGCGTTTCTGTCTTCCCACGGTCTCCACCTGACCAACCGCAGCTACAACACCTGGGACCTGGCGTCGATATTTCTGCCCACGCTGCCGGAATACAATCTCAGCGCCCTCGCCAGGCACTTGAACGTCGACCACAACCAGGCCCACCGCGCCGTGGCCGATGCGGAAACCACGGCTCTGGTCTTCCACCAACTGCTGAAGCTGGGCGCGTCTTATCCCGCTGCCAAGGTTGGGTTCATAGCTCGCGCCGCCCGCGCGGCTAATGCCTCAGTAGCGGACCTGCTGGAGGCGCTCGTGCCCCACGCGGCCGGCGCCAACGCCGCACCTGCAGCCGCGGGCGCGATCGGCTTGAGTGGATTGAACCTGGACAGCATCGCCCGGCGTTTGTCGAACGACGCCGACGAAGCAAAGGGCAGCGCCGTTCGCCGCGAGCTCACCGAGCAGCAGGTCGAGGACCTTCTGGCGCCTCATGGCGTTTTCGCCAACTCTTTCCCCGGGTTTGAAAACCGGCCTCAACAGGCGGAGATGCTCAAGGCGGTGACCCGAGCCATCTACCAGGGCCGGAAGCTCATCGTTGAAGGCGGCACCGGCATCGGCAAGAGCATCGCGTATCTTCTCCCGGCGATTCTTTACTCCGCCACCCACGGGCACCGGGTGGTGATTTCCACCAACACCATCAGCCTGCAGGAACAGCTGATGGACAAGGACATACCGGCGGTGATCTCCATTCTGGAGGAGGCCGGTATCCTCGAACCCGGAGCGGTTCGCGCGGCGCAACTCAAGGGCCGATCCAACTACGTGTGCCTGCGCCGGTGGACCAGTCTTGGCGGGTCGGACACCTTGACCGAGGACGAGGCCCGGGTCCTCGGTAAAACTGCGGTCTGGTTGGACGATACCGCGGACGGCGACCGCACCGACCTCAATCTCAACTTCGGGGACCACCGAGCGTGGCTGCGGGTATGCGCCGACAACCAGGGCGTGTGCCAGTCATTTCGCGGGGGCGCCCCCTGCTTCCTTCGCCAGGCCCGGCAGCGAGCCGAAGCGGCCAACATCCTGGTGGTGAACCACGCCCTGTTGCTCGCGGACCTGGCCGTCGGCGGCACCGTGTTGCAGGATTACCAGCACCTCATCGTCGACGAAGCGCATCACTTGGAAGAAGAGGCCAGCCGTCAGCTCGGTTTTGAGATCGCCGAGGACGATCTGCCACAGGAGTTGGACGGCGTCTACCGGCTATTCCGGCATCTGACCTTGATTGCGAACCAATCGCCCTACGACGAAAACCTCGGCCGGGGACGGGACGCCCTCACTAACGCGACGGCCAGCTGCAACCAGGCCTTGCAGGCATGGCAGCAGTTGTGGGCCGCGATCACTGGCCTCTACCAAGCCCATGTTCGCGGCGACAACGATCGTCAGCCGGTGTCCTTGGAACCTTCAGTCAGGCAAAGCCGCGAATGGGGCGCGGCAGCCCGCGAATGGGAATCCTTTGCGACGTTCATGGCGGATAGCGTAAACCGCCTGAATGATGTGTGGCGGTTGGTCGACCAGGGGATATTCGACCTGTCTGACGACAGCCAGGGAAACGAACTCCTCAGCGCCGTCGATGCGGTGTCGGAATTCAATGATCGGCTGGCCTCAGTCTTCGGCCGCTACGATGAAGAGCAGATCCAGTGGATCGACATGGTGCGGCGCAGCGTCACGCTGCACTCCACCCCGTTGTCGGTGGGCCCGATCCTGTCGGAGATGCTGTTCCAGCAGAAAGAAACGGTGGTCTTGACCAGCGCCACTCTGGCAACGGACAGCAACTTTGGGTTCCTGCGCCATCGGTTGGGGTTCCCTGAGGATTGCGACGAATTGCTGGTCGACAGCCCATTCAACTATCGGCGCAATACGTTGCTCCTGGTTCCCGACGACCTCCCGGATCCGCGGCGCGGCGCGGACCACGCCCGGGGCACCGCCCAGGTGATCCTCAACATGGCGCAGGCATTGGACGGTCACGTCATGGCCCTGTTCACCTCGCACAGCGCGTTGCGTGAGGCCTCGTTCCAGGTGCGAGGACGCCTGCGCGCCGCGGGCATTAACGTCCTGGCCCAGGGGATAGACGGCACGCCGCGACAGCTGGTCGATCGGCTGCATGCCGACCCGCGCGCCGTGTTGCTGGGCACCGCCAGTTTCTGGGAAGGCGTCGACATGGAGTCGGGCGTCCTGCGCGGGCTGCTGTTGTGCCGCTTGCCCTTCCCGGTACCCACCGACCCCATAGTGAAGGCCCGTGGGAACCTGTTCAACAACCCATTCAACGAGTACCAGGTCCCCACCGCCGTGTTGCGGTTCCGCCAGGGGTTCGGCCGGCTGATCCGGAACAAGGTGGACCGGGGAGCGGTCGTCATCCTGGATCGCCGCATCCAGACGGCCAACTACGGCGATCGCTTCCTGAACGCGCTCCCGCCCTGCACGGTCGAAGGATCCAGCGTCAACACCGTCGGCGAGCAGGCCGCCCGCTGGCTGCAACTGGATCGTCCTCGGGCCGGCTAGTCACCTTCTCGTCGAGCGGGTCAGGGGTTGGGCGCGCTGGAACAGACTGTGCAACTGGAAATTGACCAGCCCTTTAACCTGGCGGAGAGCCTCGAAAGCGGTCAGGCCCACCGCTGGAAGCGCCTGGATGACGGCTGGTATTCGGGTGTACTTGGTCCGTGGCTCATCCACATCCGGCAGGACTCCCAGGGGGTGGAGTATCGTTCGACCACCGACGCCGCGGAACCGGAGCGGCTGACAAGCCTGTTGCGCTCCTACTTCCGGCTCGACGACGACATCTGCGCGATATATGCCGAGATTTGTCGGGACCGGCGGGTAGCGGAAATGGTGGCCCGTTATCCGGGGCTGCGCATTCTGCGGCAGGATCCCTGGGAATGCACGGTGGCGTTCATCTGCTCCGCCACGTCGAACATCCCCCGCATACACCAGAACATGGAAGCCATGGCGGACAGCCTGGGCGATCCACTCGAACTGAGCGGCGAGGTCCGACACACCTTCGCGTCGGCCCAACAAATCGCCTCCGCCGGGGAAGGATTCCTGCGCGAGTTGGGTTTGGGTTTCCGCGCTCCGTACGTCGTAGCGGCTGCCCGGCGGGTCTGCGATGGGGAACTCGACCTGGACGAACTGATACGGCTGCCCTATCCCGAAACCAAGTCCAGGCTCATGGAGTGCTACGGGATCGGGGCAAAGATCGCCGATTGCATCGCGGTGTTCTCATTGGAGAAACTGCAGGCGTTTCCGGTGGACGTGTGGGTGCGCCGCGCGCTGGCGGAATGGTATTTCCCGATGCAGAAGAAACCGCCCGATCGAGCGATGGTGGAATGGGCGCAGCACCACTTCGGCCAATACGCGGGCTACTCCCAGCAGTACCTGTTCCACGCGCGGCGGCGGGAAGGACGGTGAGGAGCAATTTACATCGATGAACAGGGGCAATCTACATCGATGAACAGGATGAACAGGATGCTGTGATAGGATCAGGTTTGGAGAAATGAGATGGCGCGGCAACTGAAAATTGAGCAGCCTTTTGACCTGGCCCTCAGCCTGACGATGGGCCAGGCGTTCCGCTGGTACGAGTTGCCGCAGGATTTCTATGGTGACGGTAACAAGTGGTTCTCCGGTGTGCTGGGCGAAAACCTGGTACACATCCGCCAAACCGACAACGGTGTCGAGTACCGTGTCGGCGGGCCGGATGGGGAGCGGCACGATGTCGGTTCTGATTGGGATGTCGAGATTTGCCGGTATTTCCGATTGGATACTGACAATATCCGCGGCATTTACGATGACCTCTGCCGAGATCATCGCGTTGCCATGATGATTTGGCGGTATCTTGGGTTGCGCGTTCTGCGGCAGCAGCCGTGGGAGTGCTTGGTTTCGTATATCTGCTCGCGTTCTAACAGCGTTGAGAATATCAGCCATAACGTGGAGGTCATCGCCAAATTGAGTGGTCGAACCGCCAATATCGGCGACGACCAACGATACCTGTTTCCCTCACCGCGGGAGTTGCTCGAAACCGACGAGGATGTGGCGTCGGGTCTCCCGTTGAAAGGGCGGAATTACCCCGTAGCATCGTTGCGGGCGGCGGCTGTGCGGGTAGTTGGCGGCGAACTGGATTTGGGCGAACTCAAGCAGTATGGGCATAGCTACGAAACCATCATCAGCGAATTGCGAAAAGTCCATGGTATCGGGTACAAAATCGCCAACTGTGTAGCGTTGTTCGGATTGAACCGAGTCGAGGCTTTTCCCTATGACCGGTGGGTGAATCGGGCAATGTCAGAATGGTACGATGATTTCCCCGTCCCCAAGCGGCCTGAATCTCCAACACCCGCAGAACACCGGGCGATAACAGAATGGGCGCAGGAAAGGTTTGGCCCGTTTGCGGGTTATGCCGGGCAGTACCTGTTCCACGGTCGGCGGGAACATGAAACTGAAGCAAGCCTGCCGATCTGGCAGCGACGTAACGATTTCGCAGTGACCCCCCATCACGACGATCCACGCTGGGTCGCTTTAGCCCGCAAATACCTTTCCTAGTGCTGATTGACACGAACATACTGGTGGATGCTGCGTTGGAACGTCCACCGTTTTTTCGGCAGTCAAGGAATTTACTGCAACTCCTGGCGCAAACACCGGGGCGAGGGTTCGTCGCTTGGCATACCATATCCACGTACCACTATTTGGTTGCCCGAACTTTTGGTTCGGAACACGCACGGAGACTGGTGGAGTCGTTCAGCGAATTTCTGACCGTAGCCCCGACCAGCCAGGAATCGCTGCTATACGCGCTTTCCTTGCCAATGGCTGATTTCGAGGATGCCATGCAGGTTGCTGCTGCTCGAGCCGCTGGAGTCCAGCGCATCGTTACCCGGGATGCCAGAGATTTCGCCAATTCCCCAATACCAGCCATCACACCGGAGCAGGCCATCCTGGAATTGTCCTAGGCCATCTGCCGCGCTCCGCCGCCAATAATCCGGAAATGCTCCACGCTCTCCGCGTCCGCAAACTCATTCAGGGCTTCTCGAAACGCCGGCTTGCTCTGCCGCTTCCGAGCGTCCAACAGGATGCCGACCACGGTCCCGCTGTGGGCCACGTTCACCCCGACCGCGCCGATTTCCGCGGCGAAATCCGCTGCCCGTTCCACCCAAGGCTCTGCTTCGTCCGGTCGTCCCGCTAGAGCCGAGATGGTGGCGCCTCGCCCGACCAGCTCGGGATCGCAGCGGCGGATGCCCTCGCGCACCAACTCCAAAGCCTCGCTGGTTGCGGACGCAACCGACTGCCAATGCTCCGTGCGATCGACGCTGTTGAATTCCAGCGTGTCTACCTGACCGCCTCGGTCGACTACGATCACCTCCATCGGAGGCGGAGCCCCCAACAGATCAACGATTTTCCCCCCGCGATGGTCGAACATGGCGATGCCGGGGAACATCACGCCGTCGGTCGGCTCCACCGCCAGGGCGATTCTTGCGACCTCGTCCGGAGAAATCTCGACTTCCGCGGCCCGGCCCGTCGCGCACACCGCGGCGGTGATGTCCGCGCTGCTGCTGCCCATTCCCTTGCCCATAGGTATCGGGTTCGCAACGGTGACGTCAGCGACCATACCCGGCATTCGCAGGCATTGTCTCAGTCGCGCCAGAGTGGCGGTCACGGCCTGAGCCGTTTTGCGTAGGTGGTCAATCCCTCGGACGAATTCGCCGGGCCGATCAGAGCGATATAGTGTCACCGTAGCGCGGGCAAACTGGTTGATCGGGCAGGTCACCAGGAAGTCCACGTGCCCTGTCATGCCCTGCACCAGTTCGCCGCAGGTCCCGGGGGCGATTACGGAAGCCGTTCCCAACATCTCGTCAACCATCGCGGAGCAGGGCCGCCCAACTCGCGCTGCCTAACCGGCGGCAGACGCGAAAGGCTTGATCGGCACCGGCAACCCCGCAACAACCATGGTGACCTGGTCGGCAGCCTCCGCCATCGCCTGGTTCACCGTACCCAGCAGGTCCTGGAACTGCCGCCCCATCGCGGTCGTTGCGATCAGCGAATGTCCGACCTCGCTGCTGACGATCACCGCTTGGTGATCCATCTCCCTGATGTAGTCCGCAAAACGTCGTGCCGCGCCCACGATGCGGGCTTCCAGCTCCACCCGCGAAGTCCCCTCGTGTCGCAGCATCAGGTTGGACACCCACACATCCATGGAATCAAGCAACATGACGGCAAAGTGAACCGTGCTTAGCGAGTGATCCTGCAGCGCGCCTACCGGATTGAGCGGAGCCTCAAGGGTTTGCCAGTTTTGGGGTCGACGCTGCTGGTGTCGTTGGATGCGCTCCTCCATCTCTGCGTCAACGGCTACCCCCGTGGCCACGTATAGGACCGGCCCGGGTCCCGCGATCTCCGCCGCCAACCGTTCCGCGTAAGCGCTTTTGCCCGACCGGATGCCACCCAATACCAGGTGTATCGAGCTCATAGCGTTGGCGTCAGCCCCGCCATATCGTAGACCAGGTCCATGCGCAGGCTGTCCCGCACCCAATCGGCAAGCCGGTCGTACTCCCGGTCGCGGGCCACATCTACGCCTTCGGGCAGGGTTACGCCTTTGCGCCGGGCCAGTTCGCCCAGAATCGCGCGGCGGACGCCGGCGTTGTGGAAGAGCCCGTGGATGTAGGTGCCCATCACGCGCCCGCTGGCGTCCAGCGCACCGTCGAACGCCGTCTCCGGAGTGACGGGCGCATCGGCGCGATCAACCACCGTAAACGGAGGGATGATGCCTTCGCCCGCAGTTCGGCCCATGTGTATCTCGTATCCCACCACCGTCTCGCCGTCGGCGCCGGACATCAGGTGGCCGCGCGTGGCCGCCTCTTGCCTGACCGTGGCCTCCACCCGGTGGGTCTCCTTGGTGCCCGCGAAAGTGGTAACCAGGGGGAGCAGACCGAGGCCGTCCGCTGCGCCGATGGAGGACTCGATGCGATCCGGGTCGAGAAGGGTCTTGCCCAGCATCTGGTAACCGCCGCAGATGCCGATGATTGAGGAGCCGCGCTCCATGGCGCCCACGACGGCCTGGGACAACCCCTGTTGATCCATCCACATCAGGTCGGGGATGGTTGTCTTGCTGCCCGGAAGAATGACCAGGTCCGGGCTGCCGAGCCGATCGCCGCTCTGCACGTACCGCAACGCGACTCCCGGCTCCCGGGCCAGCGGGTCGAAATCGTCGAAGTTCGAAATGTGGGGAACCTGCACCACCGCCACGTCTAACACGTCGGGAGTAGACGCGTGCGGCGGCGTGAAGTCCAGCGCAACTGAATCCTCCTCCGGGATGTGTATGTCCCGGAAGTGGTGGATAACGCCCACCACCGGCTTTTTGGTGTAGTCTTCAAGCCAGGTCAGGCCGTCGGTCAGCAGTGAAGCGTCGCCGCGGAACTTGTTGATCAAAAGCCCCTTCACCCGTTCGCGCTCGGCATCGTCGAGCAGTTGCAGCGTTCCCACCAGCGAGGCGAAAACGCCGCCCCGGTCGATGTCTCCGCAAAGGAGCACCGGCGCGTTGGCATGAAGCGCGACCCGCATGTTGACGATCTCCGTGGCTTTCAGGTTGATCTCGGCGGGGCTGCCCGCTCCCTCGATGACCACCACGTCATGCTGGCTGCGCAGCGCGTCCAGCGAACTTGACACCGACTCCCAGAGGGTGGCTTTGAGGTCGAAGTAATCGCGCGCCCGCGCGGAGGTCAGGGGACGCCCCATCAGCACCACCTGGGCGTGGCTGTCCGCTTCGGGTTTGAGCAGGACCGGGTTCATCTCAACTCGGGCTTCAACACCGGCCGCCTCGGCCTGCACCGCCTGGGCCCGACCGATCTCGCCACCGTCGGGCGTGACGTACGAGTTGTTGGACATGTTCTGCGCCTTGAACGGCGCGACCCGCAGTCCGTCTTGTCGGAAAATGCGGCATAGCGCCGACACCAGCACGCTCTTGCCAACGTGGGACGCCGTGCCCTGGACCATGATCACCCGTCCGGCGGGTGGGATGTTTGGTGTTGCCATAGTCGTTGATTAGCCACGCGCAGATTGGCCGCGCCTCGAAGGTGGAACTGACCGGCATTAAACCACAGTTTCGGCGACGGTGATTGGCCGTTCGAGTCCGCCCGCTGAGCCGGTCTTTCGTCTGGCGACCCGTCCGTTGCTTATTGGGATTTTGGATGCTACCGTTACCCGCGTGCTCGCGAAATTAATTCCGTGGCCGATGGGTCTGACGGCTCTCTGGACTCCGGCTTCCGGTCGCCGGTGTTTTGCCATCTTGGCTGCCGTTGCGCTGGCGCCGCTGCTTGTTGCCGCCTGTGCGTTGGATCCGGGCGGAGCCGATAAAAACGAAATGTCTATGGCTATCAATCGTATCGCATACATCGACACCGAGGGCCAATTGGTCACCTCCAACCCCGACGGGTCTGGTCGCAACCTGCTTACCGCCGGCGCCGTCGCTCGCGCCGGCGGCATCCTCGCGCAGCCTCAACGCCGCGATATGTTATACAGCTGGCCCGTGTGGTCTCCGGACGGCTCTCGCATCGCCGTTTCCCTGCTCAGGGGAGATTCGCCCAGCGAGGCGGAGATCAGCCTGCAGTTGCTGGAATCCTCCACTGGAGTAGGAGGTGCGGCCTTCGTCAACGAGACGCCCCTCACCATCGCCGAAGGTACCCCGCACTACGTACAGTGGTCTCCCGACGGCCAAAAACTGGGCGTGACGGCCGCAACCCCGGAAGGCCTGACCCTTTTCGTAGTGGATGCGACGCCCGCACCGCAGTCCGGCTCACCCCATGCGCCGTTGGCGGTGCAACGGGGCGGGCCTCTGTATTTCGACTGGTCGCCCGACAGCGCTTCCCTGGCGGTTCACAGCCACGAGGAAGTTCTGGTTGTACGGCCGGACTATGAAGCGCAGCGGTTCAGCGTCCAGCCATTGGCTAGTTCCCGTTCGTTTCGTACGCCGGCCTGGTCTCCCGACGGGACCCGGCTGGCCTGGTCGGCGCCGGGCGGCGACAGTGAGGCGCTATGGGTGGGACAGCCTGACCAACCCGATGCCGCGGCCCTCCGGTTGGCGGAGGTCGAAGGCGCGTGCGCTTTCCTGTGGTCGGCCGACGGTGCGGCGATTGCCGTGGCGGACCGCCAAATATCCGGATCCCCCGCGTACCGCCGGTTGCGTCTGCTGGCAGTCGACGGCAGCGCGGAGCGCACGGTCAGGGAAGACGATTGGGTTCTCGGGTTCTTCTGGGAGCCTCAAGGCAACCGCTTGGCTTGGGTGGCCCTGAACCCCGAAGAGCGCACCATGGAGTGGAGGATAGTCGAGGGCGTGGCATCCGAATCCGCTGGCGACGCGTCGGACAGTGCCCTCGGAGGGTTTCGGTTCTCCCCCAGCGGGGAAACGTTCTTGATGCTGGCATTCTTCGACCAATATGCCCGAAGTCATTCGCCCTGGGCGCCCGATGGGTCCGCCCTTGTCGTGACTGGCACCCAGCAATATTTGTCCGAGAGGCGCAACGGCAGCAGCGGCGGCGGTTCCCGGGTATATGTCGTGGAAACCGGCGAGGATGGGCAACTGCGCGACATCGCCAACGGCAGCATGGCAGTGTGGTCCACGCGCTGAAAGCGGCCAAGCTTGGCCCGGCGCTGGCCGTCCTTCTCGGCATTCTTTGGATCGCACTGGGGTGCGGCGACCAATCTCCGGCCGAACTCCCGCCGACGCCCACTCCGGTTCCAGACCCCGCGGCTCTGTTGGCGGAAACCGCAGCCAATCTGCGCGCGGTTCAGTCAACCAGGTTCCACCTGGGTCACGAAGTCGGGAGCATTTATCTGCCCGACTTCAGCGCCAAGGTCACCGATATTTCAGGATCTTGGGATGCTGATGCCGGGACCGAGTTGTCCATAGACGCCTACCTGGTGAGCGGCCCCGATGCGGACCACGCATCGGGCTCATACGTCCAGGTGCGCGCCATCGCCACGCCGGCAGGATATTTTGTCACCGAGCCCATATCGGGTCTGTGGCTCAAGCAGCCGACCCAGATGGCCCCGATAGCTGTGGACCGCCTGCAAGATATTGTCGCCGGCCTTGTCGACGATGTGGAAAACCCCGAACTGGCTGGCGAAGAGCCGCTTGATGGCGTCGCGACCTATCGGATCGCCGGAAACGTGCCGGCCTCGGCGATGGATTGGCTCCCCTTCACGCCGTCCGCGGGTCAGTCACTGCGGATCCAGATCTGGACCGACACCGAAGAGAAGTTGCTCAGACGTCTGGACGCCATGGGGGCGGTCGGCGAGTTCGATCCCCCGGACACTCACCGCACCATCGTGCTCACCGAATTCGGAGAGTCGGTGACCATCGCCCCTCCCGAACAGTTCATCGACCTGACCGGCGGCTAGCCCCTGAGGTACCGGGCCGGCTGCTCCGAGCTTCATGGCGTTCACTCGGGCAAATTTATCGCCGTGGGCCCTGGTTGCGGTGGTTGCTGCGGGCACGTTCGTCACCGCGCTGGATCAGACGGTAGTGATTACCGCATTGCCTGCAATCATGGCCGACCTCAAGATCCCCATCGTGCGGTTCGAATCGGTGATCTGGGTCGTCACCGCATATCTGTTGGGCTACACCGCCGCGATGCCGCTACTGGGTCGATTGGCGGATGCGCACGGGTACCGGCGAGTTTACCTGTTGTCGCTTGCCGTGTTTGCGATCGGTACCGCCCTGGTTGCGTTGGCCGGAGAGTGGTTCTGGCTCAATGGACACCTGGATCCCCTGGACCAGGTAATCGCCGCGCGGGTCATCCAGGCTGTCGGAGGCGGTGGCGCGGTGCCGGTCAGCCTGGCCATCGCTGCCACCCTGGTTCCCCCCGCCCAGCGTGGCCTGGCGCTTGGCATCGTGGCCGGCGCAGCGGAAGCTGGAAGCATGCTCGGCCCGGCGTATGGCGGGGCAGTGATCGAGTTATGGGGATGGCGCGCGATATTCTGGCTCAACCTGCCCCAGGCTGCCGCCATCGCCGTGGCCCTCATGTTCCTCCCGCATCGGCGGAGCGATGGGGCCAGCATGGACTACTGGGGAGCGGTTTTCCTGACGGGCGCTCTCGTCTTGCTGTGCCTGGCCATGGCGCACGAAGGACTGTTCGCGCTGTCGTCTGGGACGCCGTGGTGGTTCCTCGCGGGATGCTCGCTATGCGTGGCGGCTCTGGTCGTGGTTCATGTGCGCGTACCGCAGCCGATCCTGTCGCGGATCCTGTTGCAAGCCTGGGCGTTTCTGATGGCGAATGTCACCCAATTGCTGGTTGGCGTCGCCCTCGTTGTGGCGATGGCAAGTATCGTGATCATGGCAAACACCGTGATGAACGTGCAGCACCGTCCGGTCGACCCGTTCACCGCCGCGTTATGGCTGCTCCGGATGACCGCTACGATCCCCGTGTTTGCGGTGATCGGTGGGCTCCTGCTCCACCGGTTTGACGCGCGATGGATCACTGTGCTCGGATTGGCGCTGGTTGGAGCCGGCATGTTCCGCCTGAGCGGTTGGCCGATCGAGATCGCCGAGCCACGTCTTACCGCTGATACGGTCGTGGCTGGCGCCGGCTTCGGCCTGGTGGTGGCGCCCCTGATGCATCGCGCCGTTGCCGCCGCGCCCGAGGATTACCGCGCGGTGGCCGCGTCGATGATTGTCGTGGCCCGCATGCTCGGCATGACCCTGGGACTGGCCGCGCTGTCCGCCTGGGGCATCAACCAGATGCTTGCCATTTTGTCCGAAACGCCTTCTCCCCTGACCACCCCCGGCCTGGATGCCGCTGCCCGAGCCCAGGCGTTCACCGAGTATCGGGAGTTTCTGCAGATCGCCAGTCTCGACCTGTTCCATTCCTTCTATCGCGGGGCTGGGATCATCGCCCTCGCGGCTATCGTCCCGACTCTGCTGATGCGTTCCGGCCCATTGGAACGGGCCGAGCGAGCCGAACCGTAGGCGTGGGGCGCGGTGCGGTTTGCCGAGGCGCGACAAACTTGCCGGCTCACCCGGTTATTCTCGATTGGCAGCGGTTTGGCCTGGTGATAGACTGCGCCTGAGCAACATTAGAGCCTGGCAGCAAACACGGCAGGTAGTCACAATCAGGAGGTGATCCGATGATCCGATTGGGCGCAACAGGTTCTCCGGCACACCTCGACCTTTGCCGTGCCCTCGAAACCGTTTTTCGTCGCAACGGCGTCGAGTTCGACTGGGTGCTCTACTCGGGCTACGATGAGATGGTGGACGCGTTCACTCGAGGCGAGATCAACCTGGCCTGGAACGGACCGCTGTCCCACGTCAAGATGCGGCGGGCTTTGCCGGACGGAGCGCCGGTGCTCGCGCTGCGCGACGTCGATATCGGCTTCACCACGAGGTTCATCACCCGCTCCGACTCTCCCATCGACACCGTGGAGGACCTGCCCGGCACGCGCTTCGCGTTCGCCGCGCGGGATTCAGTCGAAGCTGGCCTCCTGCCCGTCTATTTCCTCAAGCAGATGGGCGTCCACCCTTCCCGGACCCTGGCGGCCGCCGATTTTTACGACCAACGGGAATCCCAACACGGCTCCGACCAGGTTGACGTGGCGCTGCAGGTTTTGAACCGCTCCTACGATGCGGGAGCCATCAGCGCGCGCGCCTTTGAAACCCTGGGCGAGCGGCACGGTATCAATACTGAAGACCTCAAGGTCTTCTGGAGCAGCCCGGGTTACAGCCATTGCTGTTTCACCGCGCGCCCAGAAGTGGATCCCGCCGAGGCCGCCCAGGTCACGTCTGCGTTGGTCTCGGTTGATGATGGCGATGAGGCCGGACGCGCGGTACTCAAGGCCGAGGCCTGCGACCGACTACTGCCCGGCATCGAAGATGGTTGGGATTTGGTTGAGGCCGCGGCTATCGCCGAGGGGCTTATCTGATCCGTGTAAAGACAGGCGGTTTCGCGCTAACCTTGGCCATGACGCGGGCTGTTCCACACCCGCCCAACAGACGCGGCCAGCGCTCGGGTCTCCGGAGTTTGAACATTGGCTGAAAAAATTGGTTTCATCGGTTTGGGACGCATGGGCCTGCCCATGTCCTACAACCTTTTGCGCGCGGGCTATGACCTTACGGTGCACAATCGGAGCCAGGCTAAGGTCCGCCAGATTGCCGACGCCGGAGCTTCGGCCGCGGCGTCCACCGCAGAGGTCATGGCCAATTGCGATATCGTGCTCGCATGTTTGCCCGACGTGGCAACCTGCGAGGCGGTGCTCCTGGCAGACGGTGGCGCGCTGCCCAACGCCCGCCCTGGGCAGATCATCGTCGATCACAGCACCGTGGGCGCGGCGACCTCGAAAGCCTGCGCGGCCGCTGCTGAACAATGCGGCGCGATGTTCCTTGACGCCCCCATCAGCGGCGGCACCGAGCGCGCGACCGACGGCACCCTGACCATCATGGTCGGTGGCCCGGCAGAAGCCTATCAGCGGGCGCTACCGGCCTTCGACATGATGGGCGCGGTGGTGCGTCATGTCGGTCCGACCGGTTCCGGCACCGCCGCCAAACTGGTGAACCAACTGCTGGTTGGCATCCATATGGTTGCGGCGGCCGAAGCAATGCTTTTGGGCGCGAAGTCCGGCGCCGATCCGGCGTTGGTCTTCGAATTGGTCAACTCCGGATGGGGGCAGAGTTTCCTCCTCGGACGCAACGCTCCTGCGATGCTGGACCGGGACTTCGAAGGCGCACGCACCCAGTTGCGGGTGTTCCTCAAGGACCTCGGGCTAATCCAGGAAATGGCCCGCGAGTTGGGAACGCCCATCGCCGCCGGTGACTTGGCATACAAGTTACTGGGCGAAGCCGTAGACCAGGGGTTGGGCGACCTGGACAGCGCGGCCATCGTGCTTCCCATGGAGGAGCAGGCCGGTTTCGAAATTCGCCGCGTTGCAGCCGACGGCGATTAATTTACCGGGATGCACAGGATGAACCGGATAAACAGGATGAGATTGGGAGATTTGACCAATGGCTGATGAAATGATTGTCTACTTCAACGGCGAGATGATGCCCGGCAGTCAGGTCGGGTTGTCGATTTACGACCGCGGGTTCCTGTATGGCGACGCGGTGTTCGACGCTACCCGCACCTTCGGGGGCACGACCTTCCGGCTGGATCGCCACATCGATCGCCTGTACAACTCGCTTCGGTATCTGCGCATCGACGTCGATATGAGCAAGGAAGAGATGACCGAGGCCACCGAGGCCGTCGTCGCTCACAATCACCCCATGCTGCCTCCGGGTCAGGACATGTGGGTTATGCAGCGCATCAGTCGCGGCGTGGAGGGACCCAATCGTTCCGGGGGCCCTCGGCCGACCATCATTATCGAGAGCCATGCCATCCCTTTCGCCGCGCGGGCTCCGCTGTACCGGGACGGCGCCCGCATCAACACTCCGTCGGTGGCGCGCATCCCTCCCCGGTTCCTCAGCCCCCGCGCCAAAACGCACAACTACCTGAACCTCATCATGGGCGAGCTTGAGGTGCACGGTGACGACCCGGACGCCTGGGCCATCCTGCTGGACGAGTTTGGCAATCTCACCGAGGGTCGCGGCAGCAACGTTTTCCTGGTCAAGGACGGCGCGGTGATGACGCCAAAGTCGCAATACGTGCTGGAAGGTGTCACCCGCAACCAGACCCTGGAGCTGGCTGACGGGCTGGGTCTGGCCACCGCCGAATGCGACTTGGACCTGTATGACGCATACACCGCTGATGAAGCGTTCCTGACCTCCACCAGCCTTTGCATCTGCCCGGTGTCTGCGGTCAACGGCGCGACCGTCGGCGATGGCAACGTCCCGGGGCCCGTGACCGAACGCCTGATGACGGCTTTCAGCGATCTGGTCGGTATGGACTTCGCCGAGCAATATCTGGCGCACCTGCCGTCGTAATCTCCCGCATTCTCACACTCACGCCGAGGAGGCGAACCATGCCCGAATACCTGCCAGGCATCGTGGAACCCAACCAGGAAGCTCAGCAGCTTGCCACCGATTTCGTGTTCACCGAGGGCCCGTTGTGGCACCCCGACGGCTACTGGCTGTTTGTGGATCTGAGGCGCGAACCGCCGGTCATCCACCGAATGTCTCCCGCCGGGGGCACGCCTGACATCATTCGCGAGCCCAGCGGCGGCACCAACGGCATGACCCTGGACCTGCAGGGCCGCCTGCTCATGTGCGAAGGCGACAACCGCCGCATCACCCGGATGGAGTCCGACGGCACCATCAACGTGGTGGCGGACCGGTGGGACGGCAAACGCTTCCACCGGCCCAACGACATTGTGTGTCGCAGCGACGGCAGCATCTACTTCACCAACCCCAGCGGTCGGGTTCCGGAGGAGGAGCAGGAGATCGAATGGCCCGGCACCATCCACCGCATCGCTACGGACGGCACGGTGGATTTGTGCGCCCACGATATCGACTTTCCCAACGGCATAGCGTTCTCCCCCGACGAGACCGTGTTATACGCGTCCAACACCCGCAAGCTCGGCGAACGGCCCGACCAGTATTGGGACGGCGAGGTCAAGCAGAACCAGTTCATCCAGGCCTACGACGTGGGGTCCGACGGCTCCCTGAGCAACAGCCGCGTTTTCGGAAGCATGGCATCCGCCGAGGACGGCGTGCCCGACGGCATGAAGGTTGATGCCGAAGGTCGGGTGTACTGCACCGGTTCCGGTGGCGTGTGGGTCTTCTCCCCTGCGGGCGAGCACCTCGGCATCATCCGTGTTCCCGAGATCCCGGCCAACTGCGCCTTCGGCGGCCCGGACTTCCAGACCATGCTGTTCACCGCCCGCACCTCGGTGTACAGCCTGCGCATGACCACGCCGGGCAACCCCTTGCCGCGAGCGTAAACGAGGAGTGAACGTGCGAGAGTTTGACGCAATTGTTATCGGAGTCGGCGGCATGGGGAGTGCCGCCGTCTATCACCTGGCCCGGCGCGGCTGGAAGGTGCTGGGACTCGAGCAGTACGACATACCCAACGAAATGGGTTCTTCCCACGGCGTCAGCCGGATGATCCGCCTCGCCTATCACGAGGACCCATCCTACGTTCCGCTGCTCTACCGGGCCTACGAACTCTGGCACCAACTGGAGAACCTGGCCGGCGAAAAGCTGCTGGTAACCACCGGATGCGTCCGCGGAGGCGTGGGAGCGAGCCAACTGCTCGAAGGCTCTCTGGAAACTGTCCAGCAGCATCACCTTCCCTACCGAATGCTCAGCGGCCCCGAGGTAAACCAGGAGTGGCCCGGATATCAGTTGCCCGAAGAAGCGGAAATGCTCTACGAACAGCAGGGCGGCTTCGTGCTGTCCGAACGGTGCATTGTCGGGCACGTTTCTGCGGCGTTGGAAATCGGCGCAGAGGTGCATGGTCGCGAGGCCGTGGTTGACTGGGAACCCACCGCGGGCGGTGGGGTGGTCGTTACGACTGACAAGGACACCTACGCGGCTCGCAAACTGGTAGTCACCGCGGGTGCTTGGGCGGGGAAGGTGGCTCCGGAAGTCGCCGCTCACGCAGTACCGGAGCGGCAGGTGTTGGGTTGGTTTGCGCCCTATCGCCCGGAGCTTTTCCGCCCGGAGAATTTCCCGTGCTTCGGCATGGACGTCGAAGAGGGCCGTTTCTACGGGTTCCCGGCGTACGGCATACCCGGCTTCAAGCTGGGCATGTTCAACCACTTCCGCGAACAGGTCGACCCCGACACGATGGATCGGGAACCCAACGCCCGGGACGAAGCCGCTCTGCGAGGGTTCACTGAGCGTTACTTCCCGGAAGCGGCCGGCCCTACCCTGGCGCTCAAGACCTGCATGTTCACGAACACCCCGGACGAGCATTTCATCATCGACACGCTGCCCGAGCACCCGCAGGTCTCCGTTGCCGCTGGATTCTCGGGTCACGGTTTCAAGTTTTCCAGCGTGGTGGGCGAAATCATGGCCGACCTGGCTGAGCACGGCCAAACGGAACACGACATCGGGCTTTTCCGGCTGGGACGGTTCTCAACAGGCGTTTAGCAGATGGCCGCCCAAACGGAAAACCCTTTCGCCAACCCGTTTCCGGGCATGAACCCGTATCTGGAGTCCAGGCGCCTGTGGCCGGAAGTCCACAGCAAGATTATCACTGAAATGCATCGGTTCCTGCGTCGGACGTTGCCGTTCCGGTACACGGTCATCATGGATGAGCGCGTACCCGTTGGCAACGATCCCTCGCGGGACGCTCCGGCACGGTACCCCAGACCTGATCTGACCATCAGGGGCGGCGGCGTACGCGAGCGTGCTGTTGCCAGCTATCAGACGGAGGGCAGGGTAACCGCCAGGCTTCCCCTGGATGACGAACTCGCCTCGGAGATGTTCATCACCATCGGCGAACGCAGCCGGGAAGACCCGGTAACCATCGTGGAGCTGCTGTCCCCCAGCAACAAGATCACGGGCGGACACGGGCGCAGCCAGTATCTGGACAAGCGCCAACGGGTGATTTTCAGCGATGCTCATCTGGTGGAGATCGACCTCATTCGGCGCGGCCGGCCCATGCCGGTGGAGGGCTATGACGGCGACGCGCCTTATCGACACCTGATCAGCCGGTGGCAGACACGCCCAGAAGTGGACCTGTATCCTTTCCGTCTGCAAACGCCGATCCCCGACGTTCCGGTGCCGTTGCTGGAAGAGGATGCTGACGCGGTGGTTCCGCTGGGCGCGTTGGTTGACGACATGTACGAGCAGGACTACTACGCCAACTACGCGGACTACAACAGCGACCCGGAAGGGACACTGTCGGACGATGATCGCGAATGGATCGACCGGATGCTGCGCAAAAAAGGTTTCCGAAGCAGAAGCCTCGAGGAGTGACCATGAAAATCACCGACGTCGAGGCAATCGCGCTGGTCTGGCCCGCGCCCGAGCGCGAATACTGGACGGCACTCCGACCCATCGGCAGGGTGAGCGAACTCCTGGTTCGCGTACACACCGACGCCGGCTTCTATGGGATTGGCGAGGCCCACGGGGCCGGACAGGGTTTCGCCGGCGTCTACCGGCAGGACCCGGACGGCGCGATCCACGCCGATGGAGCCTCTCGAGCCGTGGCCGATCTCCTCAAACCGATGCTCCTGGGACGGGATCCCGTCGACCACGAACAGCTGTGGGACGAAATGTTCGGGCTGTGCCATCAGATCGGGTGGGCCGCCTCCGGGTTCGGCCGCCCACAGATCCTCACCGCGTTGGCGGCGGTGGATATCGCCCTCTGGGACATCAAGGGCAAGGCCGCCGACATGCCGGTGTACAAATTGCTGGGCGGCCACTCCAACACCGCGCCATGCTATGTAACCGGCGGGTATTACCAGGACGGGAAGTCCACAAGCGACCTGGTCCAGGAGTGCGAGTCCTACGTGGACATGGGTTACGAGGCTATCAAACTGAAGATCGGGCACGTGAGCCTGGCCGAGGACTACGAACGGGTCAGCGCGGTTCGCAATTCTGTGGGCGAAGGCATTGACATAATGGTCGACGTCAACGAAGGGTGGGACGTCGACACTGCCATTCTCGGCGCGCGCATGCTCGAACCGCTCAACATCCGCTGGCTCGAAGAGCCCGTTCATTGGTACGACCGGGTCGAGGGTCTGGGCAAAGTGGCCGCGTCGACCACCATCCCCATCGCATCGGGCGAAAACGCCGTGACCCGCTGGGACGCCCGCGACCTGATTCGCCGCGGCGGGGTGCGCGTCATGCAATACGACAGCACGCGCAACGGCGGAGTGACCGAGTGCCTGCGTATCGCCAGCTTGTGCGCCGCGGAAAACGTGCGCCTGGCTCCCCATCATGACCCGCAGGTGCACGGTCACCTGGTGGCCGGCCTGTCCGTAGGCGAAATCTGCGAGACCTTCCCGTCGGCGGACCGCGACCCCATCTGGGAGGAGCTCTTCACCGTCCGCCCCGACATCGTCGCCGGGAAGATCACGCTGTCCGACCGTCCGGGCTGGGGTATCGAACTGGACGAACGCACCCTGGAACGACGCGGCGCCTGGGCTTAGCGTGGTCTGGTTGCTGGTTGCGGTGGGCGGCGCAGCGGGGTCAGTGCTGCGCTACGGCGCCGGCCGTATGGCGGCCCAGTTCCTCGGCGCGGACACGGTGGTCGGCACCTTCGCCGTCAACGTGATCGGTTCCTTCGCCCTGGGCGTGCTTGCCACCATTTTCATCACCCGTTCCGAGTGGCCGCTGGAACTGCGCGCCATGTTGACTGTGGGACTGTTGGGCGGTTTCACCACGTTTTCGACCCTGGCCTACGACGGCGTGCGGCTCGTATCCGGCGGAGAGTTGGGACGCGCGGGCATCTCCATCGCCGCCAACCTGGTGGTCGGGCTGGCCGCCGCCTACGCCGGCGTATTGGTGGGGCGTTCGCTGTCCTGACGACTCTGGCGCGTTCCGACGTTGGGGATTACCGAGCTGTGCCCGGCGACACAGTTCGCTTTCGCCACTCGATGTTGAGCATTGAGCGTAGCGTCCGCTATAATCGAAGCAGTTTGTGAATCACCAGAATGTTATGCCCGTAGACTATTACGAGACCCTCGGCGTCGACCGGGGAGCCAACGAAGAGGATATCCGTCGCGCTTTCCGCAGGAAGGCGATGGAATTCCATCCCGACCGGAACAAAACCCCCGGCGCTGAGGACAGGTTCAAAGAGATCAACGAGGCCTACCAGGTTCTCAGCGACCAGGAGAAGCGAACCCGCTACGATCGTTTCGGCCATGCCGGCGTAAACGGCGGCAGCGAACGCGGGTTTGACGGCTTCGATCCGTTTGGCGGATTCGGCGACATCTTCGACACCTTTTTCGGAGGCGGCGGACGCACCGCCAGTCAGCCGCGCAGCGGAGAGGACATCAGTCAGCGGGTCAACCTGACCTTCGAAGAGGCGGTATTCGGCTGCGACAAGGACATCGAAATCAATCGGGTGGAGCCGTGTCACCGTTGTTCCGGAGCCGGCAACGAACCCGGAACCGCCATCAATACCTGCCACACCTGCAACGGCAGCGGCCAGGTGCGTCGCGCCCAGCGCAGTGTGTTCGGCCAGTTTGCCGTGACCACTCCCTGCTCCAGCTGCAACGGCAACGGCCGGTCCGTCGAAACTCCATGCACCAACTGCCGTGCCCGGGGATTCGAGCGGCGTCGTCGGACCCGCACGGTGACCATCCCCGCCGGCGTCGACAACGGCATGCAGGTGCGCATTACCGGCGAGGGCGACGCCGGGGCCAACGGCGGGCCGCCCGGTAACCTGTACGTCCAGGTTCGAGTCCGTGAACATCCATTCTTCGTGCGAGACGAATCGGACCTGCTGTATCGGACATCGCTCAACATGGCCGAAGCCGCCCTGGGCATGACCAAGCCTATCCCCACCCTGGAAGGCGACGACGTCGACCTTGAAATACCGGCCGGAACCCAGGCTGGCAGTGAGTTCCGCGTCCGCGCGCGTGGCGTCCCCCGCATCCGACGTGACGGCCGGCCCACCGACCGCCGCGGGGATATTAGAGTCCTGGTGGACGTGGACATACCGTCGAAGTTGAACAAGTACCAACGCAAACTGGTCGAGGACCTTGCCTATTCTCTGGCCAACAATGGTAAAAGGCCTCCTGCGCCCCCTCGGAAAAAGCGCGCCACCAATCGGAAACCGGTCGAGGAGGAAACCGCCGAACCGGAAGACGTGGCCGTTGACCCCGGCGCCGAGACACCGGATTCACAGCAAGACGACAAGCAACGCGGTCTGTTTGACCGCATCAAGGACACCCTGACCTCCAGCGGCGAATAGGCGGCTTGCGGCCAAAGCCGCGGCTCGGCCTTGCGCTTCCTCACGTTACCCTGACGGTGCGATGTCCTGGCACGAACTGAGCATCAACGTCCCATTCGAATATGTGGAGCCCGTGTCCTACCTCTTTGAGCGGTACGGATACGGGTTGAGCGTTGAAACCAAGCCCGGCGAGCACGCGGTCCTCCGTTCGTATCTGCCCAGTCTGTCGCGGCAGCGTCTGGCCCACATCGAGGTGGGCATCAAGCTGGCGTCCAGCGTGGCCGACCTCGGCGAGCTGCAGATCCGGCCGCTGGACGACAACGAAGACTGGCGTGACAATTGGAAGCAACATTTCACTCTGCTGCGCGTCGGGCAAAACCTGGTGATAAAACCCTCCTGGATCGATTACGACCCCCAGCCGGGCGACGTCCTCGTAGAACTGGACCCGGGGCTGGCTTTCGGTACCGGTTATCATCCGACGACCTATTCCTGTCTGGAAGCCCTGGAGGAAATGGTCGGTCCCGGCGGCAAAGTCCTCGACGTGGGCACGGGTTCGGGCATCCTGACTATCGCCGCAGTCAAACTGGGGGCTGGTCACGTGACCGCAGTGGACATCGACGGTCATGCCGTGCGCGCGGCCCAACGAAACTTCCGACGGACCGGGATCGCCGACAGTGTTAAAGCGCAAAGCGGCAGCATTCCCAACTCCGCCACCCGCGAAATGCAATACGATATCGCCGTTGCCAACATCAGCGCCCGCGGCATCCGGCTGGTGTCGCCGGCGATCCCCGACCTCCTGGCCGCCGATGGAGTGTTCATCGCGTCCGGCATCATCGTGGACCAGCATGACGAGGCGGTTGCCGCGATCCATGCGGCCGGGTTGACCATCAACGAAATCAGGCAAAAAGAAGACTGGGTCACCATCCTCAGTGGGCACAAATAGCCCGTTAACCTTGATCATGGACACTGTTACGCTGGATCGCTTCGAACTGGCCGGCCCGCTCGGCAGCGGCGCCGACTACGATGTGCGCGCCGCGGTGGACCGGGAGACTGGGGAATCCGTCGTGCTGAAGCGGCCGACACCACAAATCGTGAGCCGCCAGATGCATGGCCCCACCGAGGAACGCACCGCGCGGACGCTGGAGGCCTACGAACGGGCCGGACAGTTTTGCGATGCCGTGCCCCGGGTCATCGGCGTTACCGAGGTTGCCCTGCACGACGAGTATTTCGGCGAGGATCTCGGCCAGCCTTATTCAGTCAGGGTCGAAGAGCGCGCCGCCGGCATACCGCTTGTCGGAGACCCCCGGAGCCGCATCCTGCGCGTGCCCATCGGCCTGGGCCAGAACCTCTTCGCACTGCATCCCTTCGCGCTGCCGGCAGGGGTTGTCGATTGGCCGGTGCAGATGCAGTTGCTGGAGGCGCAGACAATTTACGCCAACGCCGGCTATGCGCTGCTCGACCTGGGCCCGCACAACGTGTTCTACTCCCCGGGTACCGGTCGGATTGCGCTGGTCGACGCCAGCGCGCTGGTGGGACACGGTGTGGAGAGCAGCCAGAGCAACCGCGGCCCTCAGGACGTTCACGATTTCTACGTCGAGATGGTGAAGTTCTACCTCGCGCCGGAGTTGCCCCCCACTGACGCCGCCGGGTACTTCGACCCCTATAACCAGCGGCCGGTCATTTCCATTGACGACGAATGCGACGGCCTGCTCCGCGCGTTCGCGTCGCCCGACGATGATCTGCGGAACGCTGCGACCGCATGCCTGGGGAAAATCCGACAGCGTGGGTACGCGTCGATTGCCGATTTTGCATCGGACTTGCGCGAATGCCTGCGCCTGATTACCATCCGAAACGAGCAGATGCCGGAACGGCACGCCGCTATGGAAGCGTGGCAGGCCGCGCTGAGCCGGCTTTCGGAGGACCACTGGACACGCTATCAATTCGACGCGAATACCGAGCTGGCCACGCTGGCCGGTTGATCGCGCCGCTAACCAATTTCTCGCGAGGGTGCAGGATCTATGCTCACCAGTTCGTTGGCAATTCTTCACGATAACGCCGCCCACGGCGAGGACAATTACCTGACCCGGGATCTGGGCGACGGCAACTTCCTCGACGTGGTGCTGGACGGCGTCACCGGCCACGGCGGCGACGAGGCCAGCGGGTCCGTGGGCGACGCCCTTAACGCCGCTACTATCACCGGACCGGAAGATATTGTGGCCGTCCTGGACGAGATGAATACTGAGTTCCACCAGGTCGGCGGAGGGCGGTTTCTGCTGACCACCGCCTCAGCCGCTCTGTATCTGGATGGGCAACTCCATATCATTTCGGCCGGCGATAGTCCCATCTACGTGATCCGCCCGGACGGGTACGAACAGTACAGCGGCCGCATGGGCGGATTGATTCGGCTGGGCGTCTCCAAGGCCATCGGCGCAGAATCGGCTCTTTCGGTGTTCCAAACCTCGCTGGACCTGTCGCCTTCGGACCGCCTGGTCTGTTGCACCGACGGTGTGAGCGACAACCTGCTCGGCGAAGAGTTGATGGAAATCGTGCGCGGTTCCTCCAACGCCGAGGAGGCGTCGGGACGCGTCAAGGAACTCGTCGACCAGCACATCGAGCAGGGGCGCGACATCCGGTTCCGCGGCGGCAGGTTCCGCCATGACGACGAGACCGCGATCTTCCGCTTTTTCGCCGAGAACTAGCCGAGACCGTGTGACCGTTTTGCGTCGCTGATCGCGCTCCGTCGGCGATTAGCGAGCATCTAAGGGCAGTCAAATTCCGCGTGTGTTAGACTATTCGGCAGTTTGACGCAGGTTGGCCTCGATAATTTTCGGTCCCGATTTTGGGCGATGTTCGCTGCGGGGCGGGCCTGAAGGAGTACACAATTGGGCAAGATTAAGGTTGCCATCATCGGCGTGGGCAACTGCGCGTCTTCGCTGGTTCAGGGCATCCACAAATACGTTGAGGTTCCCGATGACGATCCGATCCCCGGCGTGATGCACAATCGCGTCGGCGACTACCGTATCGAGGATATCGAAGTCGTTGCCGCTTTTGACGTCGACCGTAATAAGGTCGGAAAAGACCTGTCGGAAGCCATATTCACCGAGCCCAACAACACCATCAAGTTCTCCGATGTCCCCCATCTCGGTGTCCCCGTAGAGCGGGGAATGACCCACGACGGCATCGGCCGTTACCTAACCGACCTGGTGGTGAAGTCGCCCCATAGCACCGCTGACATCTCGGGCATCCTGCGCGAACGCGAAGTCGACGTCGTGATCAACTACCTGCCCGTGGGCAGCGAGATGGCAACCAAGTGGTACGTCGAGCAGATCCTGGATGCCCGCTGCGCCATGATCAACTGCATCCCCGTTTTCATCGCTCGCGAGGAGTACTGGCGCCGTCGCTTCGAGGAACGTGGCGTGCCCGTTATCGGGGATGACATAAAGTCCCAGGTCGGCGCGACCATCGTCCATCGCGTCTTGACCCGCTTGATGGAAAATCGGGGCGCCGAGATCGACAACACCTACCAGTTGAATTTCGGTGGCAACACCGACTTCCTCAACATGCTGGAGCGGGAGCGTCTGGTCTCCAAGAAGATATCCAAAACCGGCTCCGTCACCAGCCAGATGCAGGAAGAGCCCGACGCGGACACCATCCACATCGGACCCAGCGACCATGTGCCGTGGCTGCAGGACCGCAAGTGGTGCTACATTCACATCGACGGCAAGGTGTTCGGAGGCGCTCCGGTGAAGATGGAGGTCAAGCTGGAGGTCTGGGACAGCCCAAACTCGGCCGGAGTCGTGGTGGATGCCATCCGATGCGCCAAGCTGGCGTTGGACCGTGGTCAGGGTGGCGCGGTGTACGCCCCTTCCGCCTACTTCATGAAGAGCCCGCCGGTCCAGTATTCCGATGCCGAGGCGCACGACATGGTCGAGGCGTTTATCGCCGAGCCGACCGTGGCCAGCGTGAAGGTCAAGCACGGCGACGGAGAAGAATAACCGGGGCCACCTCCCTGCATTCCAGGTACGGGGCAGACTCAGGGGAGCGGGCTATGAAAGTAGCCATGGTCTCCCCTTATGATTTCGCATGGCCCGGGGGTGTCAACGCCCACGTCTCCCAGCTGTCCGCTGAACTGCGTCGACGCGGACACGAGGTGACCGTGATTGCCCCGGGTACGGCGGAACCTGTCCCCGATCAGTGCGCAGCCCCCGGTCATTTCATCCCCATGGGTCGGTCCGTCCCTCTGTCCGCCAGTGGGTCCACGGCCCGGGTGACCCTGTCGTGGTGGTTGTGGCCGCGAGTCCGGCGACTTATGGCCCGTGAACGTTTCGATCTGGTGCATGTCCACGAACCGCTGGCGCCGCTGTTGCCGTTGATGTTCCTGCAGCATTCCAACGCCGTGAACGTCGGCACCTTCCACGCCTTCGCCGACGGGCAACAGTTGTACCGTTGGTCACGTTTGCCTCTCCGGGCGTGGTACCAGCGCCTGCACGGGCGCATCGCCGTTTCGGAAGCCGCGAGAAACTTTGTCGCGCCCCATTTCCCGAAACGCCCGTATCGCGTAATCCCCAATGGCATTGACTTCGAGCGTTTCGCCGACGCCAGCCCGCTTCCTGAGTTGCGGGACGGACGGAAAAACGTCCTGTTCGTGGGGCGCAAGGATGAACGCAAGGGCCTGCGGTATCTCCTGGAAGCCTTCGCCCTCTTGCTCGAAAGTCGGCGCGACTTGCGCCTGGTGGTCGTAGGCCCCGGCGAACCGGATCGGACCTGCCAGTCATGGATCAACGCAATCAGCGGGGTTGACCGCGATATGGTGAGGCTGACCGGATCTGTTCCCGACGAAGTCCTGCCGCGCTATTACTCCAGCGCGGATGTCTTTTGCAGCCCCGCCACCGGCGGGGAGAGTTTCGGCATTGTGCTTCTGGAAGCCATGGCCGCCGGGGCCCCGGTGGTCGCGTCGAACATCGCCGGCTACAGCGACGTGGTGGCGCACGAGCGCAACGGGTTGCTGGCCCCGCCGCGTGATACGACAGCCATCGCCGCCGCCATATCCAGCGTCGTTGATGACCCGGACCTCGCCCGACGCTTGTCGGATGCGGGAAAACCGGTGGCGCGGGATCATCGTTGGCAGCGGGTCGCCTCGGAAGTCGAGGACTATTATCAACATTGCAGGGAGGAGGCCAACCACGGTGGCAGTGCCCGGTAGAGAGGAGTTGCGCGCGGCAATGCTGCGCTATGTTGAGTTGCCCGGGGCGCGGGCTCTCCACGCGGTGGGACTGACCCCCAACGTGATCACCGTCTTCGGTTTCGCGGTGTGCGCGGCCGGGGCGGTGCTGGTGGCCCTGGGGTGGCCGTTGTACGGCGGGATAGTGTTCCTGGCCGGAAGCGTTCTGGATCTGTTTGACGGCGGGTTGGCTCGCCTCACCGGCCGGGCCTCCCCATTCGGCGCTCTGCTCGATTCCGTCTTTGACCGCTTGGGCGAGGCGGCCCTGTTTGTTGGCCTGGGGCTGTACTACCTGCTGGCGGATCTGTCCCCGCCGGTAATGATCCTGAGCATGCTGTCGGTGCTTCTTGGCCTGGTTTTTTCCCAGGGCGTTTCCTACCTGCGCGCCCGCGGTGAGGGGCTCGGCGCTTTCACCCGCTCGGGCATCATGACCCGGACCGAACGTGTTGTGATCCTCGGCTTTGGGCTGATCGCCGAAGGGCTGGCGCCGGTCCCGATCATGGTGTGGGTCCTGTGGGTGATCGCCGCTGTGTCCTGCTTCACCCTCTTCCAGCGGATGTTCACCATACGGGGGATGCTGGAGCGCCAGGCAGAGGAAAACGGTTAGCCGTGGTAACATGACGGCCACGTTTACGGCAGGAGGTACTCAAGATGGCGTCACATTCCATGGGGCTGTCGCTGCACGACGCTGCGCGGCAGATGGGAGTCCCCTTTACGGTGGAGAACGAGCCGGTGGACCGGTACATCAAGGTCAACGGCCTCAACCTTCACTACCTGGAATGGGGCGATCCGAATTCGCCGACGATCGTGATGCTGCACGGCATTCAGCAGCAGGCACACAGCTGGGACTTCATCAGCCTGCCGCTGTCCGTTGACTACCGTGTGATCGCCGTGGACCAGCGCGGACACGGGGACAGCGATTGGTCGCCTGACGAGAACTATTCTACGGATGCCTACGTGGGCGACGTTGAGGCGCTGGTGTCCGCCATGGGTCTCAAGGATTTCCACCTGATCGGCCACTCCATGGGCGGGCGCAACAGCCTGGCCTGGGCGTCAGGACGGCCCGGCACCCTGAAATCGCTGACCATCGTCGACACCGGACCGGAAACCCAGCGACGCGGCTCTAATCGCATCCAGCAATTCCGCGAACTCCCCGACGAACTTGACACCCTGGAGGAGTTCGCTCAGCGCGTCATGGAGTACACCGGCCGCACCCGCGAGCAGACAATGGGAGCGCTGAAGTACAGCATCCGCCAGCGCGAGGACGGGAAGTGGACGTGGAAGTATGACAAGGTGATCCGCCGCCAAGGCTTCCGCGCTCCGGCATGGTCTCCCGAACAGCTCTGGGCTGGCTGGCGCAAAATAGACTGCCCGGCCCTGGTGGTGCGTGGAGCCCGCAGCGATATTTTCGCGGATGAGACGATGATGCGCATGGCCCAGGAGCACCACGATTGCACCACGGTCACCGTCGCCGACGCTGGCCACTTGGTACAAGGCGACAATCCTCCCGACTTCCTCAAGGCAGTGAAGGGGTTGTTGGGCCGGTTCTCCTAGTACGCGCCGGACGCTGACAATTGACGGGGCGGTCTAACGACCGCCCCCGATTTTTGACTATCCCTGGTTCCCGTTTGTGGCGCTGCTCGCGGCTAGAACCCCAACACGCGCGGCAGCAACTCGCCCAGCCCGTACCCCAGGGCGGCTGAGGCGGCGCCGATTCCCAGTATCTCAAGCCCCTGCAGGATGGCGGATTTGCGCACCAGCCGTCCCTTCGCCAGGCCCAGCGCGAATAGTCCAACCAGCGACAGGCCCACGGACAATCCGATCGCCATCGGGCCGACGGCGAGGAACAGGAAGGGGATGATGGGTAGGATGGCTGCCGATCCGAACGAAACGCACATCACCGCCGCGTCCTTCAGCGGGTTGCCGCCGAAGTCCGGACTGATCCCCAGCTTCTTTTCCAGCAGCGTGTTCAGCCACAGCGTTTCATTGCTCGAAATGTCGTTGCCCAAATGGACGGCTTCGTCATAAGTGTTGCCCTCTCTCTGAAATAGAATGACGAGCTCCGCCAATTGCTCCGCCGGGTTCTCCTCCAGGTCGCGAACCTGGTTGGCGATCACCGCTTCGCGCACATCCTCTTCGGCGCGGGAGCCCAAATACGCGCCGGCCCCCATGCTGATCATCCCGGCGGCGGCGGCGGCGAGCCCAGCCACCAGGACCGTCCCGGTCGTGCCGACGGCGATGGCCACCGACGTGGTCAGAGCAAGGGTGCTGATAATGCCGTCCTGCGCGCCGAATACTACCTCGCGGAGCCGACCCAGGTTCGCAACGCGGAACGGCTCCTTGTCAAGCGCGAGGGCAGCGTCGACGTATGTTTGCAGGTCGATTGGAAGCGCCGGCCTTTCGCTCGAAGCGTTCAAGTCGGCCGCATCTCGTGCTGGCGGCGATGCGGCAGCAACCAGGAAATCCGGTTCAGCGGTGGCGACGTTCGCGCTCTTGATTTGCAGATAGGCCAGGGCGTCGGAAAAGGCGATTTGGTGTTCCTTTTCCTCCTCCATGGCCGCTGTCAGGATGTCAACGGCGTCGGAGCGACCGTCCCTCATCGCATCGTTGATCATCCGCGGGTAGGTGCGCGTGTACTCCCGGGTTTCACCGGCGATCACGTTGGCCAGGTTGACCGCGGTGTTGTCAATCCCGCCCGATATGGAAAGGTATTCCAGACCGTGAAGGGTTTCGGCCCGCGCGACTTTCTCGAAGACATCGGCAATCTCAGGATACCCTTCCTCGCGAGCTTTATTGGCGTAGGCGGTGTACGTGAGGTTGGCGATGGCCTCGGCCAATATGGCCTGCCAGAGGTTGCGGTCAGTGCTGGAAACGTCGCTGACCGCGTCGGGTGAATATGACATGGCACGCTCCGTGGCATGGAGTTCAAAGAGTGGGAATCACGTAACAATGCGGTCACGCGGAACGGCTATTTCCGTCCCCCGCGGAGCGCGGCTACGCCGGCGATCTATAGCCGGGGCGACGCGTGATGAGCGATGACCACCCAGTCATCGCCGGATCTCACAAATATATTCGTGGCCAGGACGCCGAAACCCTGGGCCTGCCCTTCGACTACGCTGGTGATGCTCTCAATACAGGTGACGAAACCGCAGTTGCCTTCCAGCGCAATGTTCACATAATGGATGTTGAAGTGCATCAACGCCGCGCCGTTGAAGATGCCCTGCCACGACCGGCGGATTTCCGGCCAGCCCACTATCGGCTGCCAGCCGGGATGGACGCAGAGGGCCCGGTCGGATTGCTCCCACACGGCGTCCATTTGGGCCATGTCCAGGGACCCGAAAGCGTCGTAGAAGCGCTGGTTGGCATCCCGCAGGGACAGGACGCTGGCGTCGTCAGGGAGCATCATTGGCGAAGTTGTAAATCGCGATTGGGGATCGGGCGATGGGTCAGGCCAGCAGCTTGCCGGCGAAATCGTCGAGCTGACGCAGGGCTTGGTCTCGCGGCGCGCTTTCGGCGAAAACCATGGCGCGGGTCGCGCCGGCATCCTCGTAGGCTTTGATGATCTCCGGGTCGGCCGGCTGCCCGAAAACTGACACCTCGATTTCGTGCGGGTCCCGCCCGGCTTCCAGCGCCAGACGGACTATTTCTTCCCGGGTTTGTTTCAACTGGTCCGGTGAGATGCGATTGGGCATCCAGCCGTCGCCCCAGGACACCACCCGCCGCGCCACGTTGGGGGCAGTGCCGCCGATGAGCACCGGGGGATGCGGCTTCTGCACCGGTTTGGGCGACGAGTAGATCGGAGGGAAGTCGATGTGTCGCCCGTGGTACTCGCCGGCCTCCTTGGTCCACAGTTCCTTCATGGCTTCAATCGACTCGCGCGTATAGCCGATCCGCTGCGAGAATTCGATGCCGAAGAGTTCGGTTTCCTCGCGCAGCCAACCGGTCCCGATGCCGAACAGGAACCGCCCGCCGCTCAGGTAGTCCAGCGTGGCGATCTCCTTGGCCAGCAGGATCGGGTTGCGCTCGGGCACCAGGCAGATTCCCGTGCCCAGCTTGAGTGTCGACGTCACCGCCGAAGCTCGCCCCAGCGCGACGAACGGGTCCACGCACTCGTAGTACATCTGCGGGATAACGCCGTCGGGTGATCCGGGCCACGGGGTCTTCGGGCCGGCCGGTATCGCCGGATGCTCCGGCACCCACAACGACTCGAAACCATGCGCCTCGCAGGCCTGGGCCAGCTCGGCGATGTCGATCGACGACTGGGTGACGAACATTGCGATGCCGATATTCATGAAACCTTCCTCGAGCTTGATTGCATGGCGGGAGAGAACCCGTATCTCCATTATAACTTGGGGCGAATGATTGAACATTCGCCCCTGCCAAGACTGAGATTGTCGCCAACCCTAGGCGTGGGGTGAGAAACTGGCAGGTACCAGCACCTTGGTCTCCTGGTTGACCAGGAATTCCCGCGTCGGCGGAGGCCAGTGCGGCGTCGCGGACGCTTCGGCGCGGATCTTGTCACGCTCGGCCAGGTCCTTGTAGGGCCAGATGTGGACCCACTTGTTGAGGCCGCCAATGTCGCTGTACATGCCGGCCGCGAGCGGGGAGAACTTCTCACGATGCTCGATGGCGGCGCCCCAGATGTCGAGAACCTTGGGCATGGCGCCGTTCTGGTACTCGTAGATCCGCATCTCGTAGACGTTGCCTTGCTTCTGTCCGCCGCCCATGGGCCGCATGAAGGGCGCCGGGTTGAAGATCTCCGACTCCATGTGCAGGATGGTGCCCTGGCTGTCCGGCGGCCAGTTGGGGTCCTTGCCGGCCTCGGCGCGGACTTCGTTGCGCTCGTCCAGGCTCTCGTAGGGCCAGATGTGAATCACCTGGTTCAGCGGGCCGATTTCAGTGTGGAAGAATGCGGCCAGCTTCGAGTACTTTTCCCGATGGGGCAACGCCTTGGCGAACGCGTCCTCGAAAATCGGCACTCCGCCAGGCTTGAGATCGTAAGTGCGAACTTCGTAAATCATTAGCCGTAACTCCTGGTAAGCGGGGTTTTGGTCAGTCGGGTCGTCTACGGGAGGACCCGTGCGACGGGCAAAGTCTAGCAGACCCCCCGGAGTCCGGGCAACAGCAGTCCGGCCCTGACGCGAGCTTTGTCGTCATCGGTAGGGGTGGAGCAAATGGTGGTCTCGTCACCTCGGTACCCCGTTGGATGATGACGGTTGCCGCGATGCTGCCGTGCCATCAGGGTGCCAATGTCGACAGTGGAGAAACCGGTACGTTGCGCATTGCCCAGAATACCAGGACAACCGTCAGTGTCGCCCACGCCACCAGCGGCGTTATTCGCACAACCGGGATTTGATGCCAACCGAGAGTCCGGGCGAGACCGTAAGCATATGCGATGGCCAGAAATGGGAGCAGAGCCACCGTCAGAAGGTTGTATCCAAGCGCGTTTCGCAGATCGCCATGCATCAGGCTGTGCACCGCTCGCAGGGTCCCGCACCCGGGGCAGTAGCACCCCGTGACAAAGAGGAACAGGCAGGGCGGGTAATTCCCTTGCGCCCTCGGGTCAACTGCATGCAACAGAGCCAGCCCGAATGCTGCCAGTAACGCGGGGGCCGCCCAGGCCGCGAGGGCCACCGGTTTGGGCGCCATGAGATGCGCCTTCGGAAATGGCCACGGGCTGCGCGGTTCAGAAACCAAGTATTGCCGTCCCGATGCCCAGCAGCACGAAGATAAGAGCGTACGCCAGGAGAATTGCCAGTCCCAAACCGAAGGATATCCAGATGCAGATGCGCGCGGTCCTGGCCGCTGACTCTGCGCCGGCGTAATCCCCCGAACCCTCGCGGGACATGCCGATGGCCGCGAATACAATCGCTACAATTCCCAACGGTAGACAGCAAAACACGGTAACGACTATGGCCAATATCAGGTTTAGAGTATGGTTTGAACTGGACATAACGCGCTCCCCCACACATCGGAATGCGGGCGATTGTATCATCGGAGGGAATGCTATACTCGGCCTGATTCCGTCCGAACGGTCAATGAACGAACCCGGCAAGGAGGTTTGCACCATGGGCGCAACTGAAATGGTGGCAAAGTGGATAGTGGAAACAACATACGAGGACATTCCGCCGGACGCCATCCGGGTGGCCAACGAATCCTGCTTCGACCTGGTTGGGGTGATCCTGGCGGGCTCGACGCAGAAGGTGGGCGACATCATCCGCAACTACGCGGGTGACCTCGGTGGCAACGAAGAGGCCACCATCCTCGCCTCGGGCGAGCGCACCTCCGCGGTGAACGCTGCCCTGGTCAACGGCACCATGGGGCACGCCCTGGACTACGACGACTTCGGCGGTTTCGGTCATCCCACGGTTGCCATCTTCCCCGCTCTGCTGGCCCTGGGAGAGACCATCGGCGCCACCGGACGTGACCTGATGGAAGCCTACGTGGTGGGCTGCGAGGTTGGCCTGGCCGTTGATTACGCCACCCATTACCACACCCAGCAGATGCACCGGGGCTTCCACAGCACGGCCATCTTGGGTCGACTGGCGGCGGCGGCGGCATGCGCCAAGCTGCTCAAGCTGGACGAAGAGCAGACCACCATGGCGCTGGGCATGGCCGGTTCCATGGCCGGCGGCGTTATCCACAACTTTGGCACCATGACCAAGCCCCTGCACGCCGGCATGACCTGCCGCGACGGCGTCATGGCTGCCCAGCTCGCACAGCGCGGCTTCACCGCCGGCGACCAGATCCTGGAGCACCCGGTCGGGTTCACCACCACGGTGATCGGCGATGAGCATTCCGACCTCGAAGCCGCCGCCGATAAGCTGGGCAAGCCCTTCCGGGTCCAGGACGCCCTCATGATCAAGAAGTACCCTTCATGCGGCGGCAACCACGCCATGCTCGATAGCGTGTTCGGCCTCATGCGCGAGTACGAATTCGGGTACGAGGACGTGGCCAACGCCGAGATCGTCCAGTCCTACGCGTCGACGGTCATGCTCTACGAGGAGCCGGAAACCGACCTGAAAGGCAAGTTCAGCGCCAAGTACAACATGGCCGCGGCCCTGCTGGACGGTCAGATCGACATCGACACGTTCACCGATGAGAAGATCGTCGACCCCGACGTGACGGACATGATGGAACGGGTCAACATCCGCGTCCAGTCCAAGTTTGAGCGGGGAGGCGGCACCGTATCCAAGGGCGTGCCCATCCGCGTCACGCTAAAGGACGGCCGGGTTCTGGAGCACGAGACCCCGCGCGGGTCCATCCTGGGAAGCCAGGCCAACCCCTGGGGCATGGAAAGCATCGCCGGCAAGTTCCGCGACAACGTTGGTCTGGTGCTGCCCGAAGATCGCGTGGACGACGCCGTCCGACAGTGGCAGGACGTGACCCAGGTCGGCGACGTAGGCGAGGCGATCCGGGGCACGCTGGTGCGCTAAATCGCCGCTCGTCCAGGCGGCGCGAATGCCATGGGGGCTAGCACAAGGCTAGCCCCCGATTTTGTTGCAAACCTTCGGCGACGCTTAGTCGTCGTCCATCTCCGGCATGAGCACGAACTCAGGGTAAGACTCCATGCCCAACTCGGCGGCGTCCTGTCCGATGCGCTCCGTGCTTTCCGTGATGCGCAGCCCGATGGTCTTTGAGATGGCGAACCAGACCACCCAGGACACGCCGAAGACGAATGCCCCGATCGACAGTATGCCAACCAGCTGCGTGACTATGTTCCCGCCGGACGCGATGCAGACCGCGATGGTTCCCCAGACGCCGGCGAACAGGTGAACCGGTACCGCGCCCACGACGTCGTCGACTTTGACCATTTCCAGGAACTTGATGCCTCCTGTGCAGATCAGGGCGCCAATAATGCCGATGAGCACGGCCCAGATGTGCGTCACGAAATCCGGTCCGGCGGTGATGGAGACCAGCCCGGCCAGCCCACCGTTCAGGCCGACCATCAGGTCGATCCGCCCGAAGAACAAGCGCGAGACGGACAGCGCGGTTATCACCCCGGCTGCCGCTGCCAGGTTGGTGTTGATCAGCACAACGCTCATCGCCACCGCGTCGGCGGCCGTTCCCAGCGCCAGTTGGGACCCGCCGTTGAAACCGAACCAGCCCAGCCACAGGATGAACACGCCCAGAGTGACCAGCACCACGTTGGACGGCGGCGTAGCGCGCACCGATCCGTTTTCGCGGAATTTACCCAGCCTCGGTCCCACCACCAGGATGCCCGCGAGGGCTGCCCAGCCACCGGTGCTGTGCACGATGGTCGAACCTGCGAAGTCCTGGAACCCCATGCTGGCCAGCCAGCCGCCGCCCCAGGTCCACGCGCCAACAATCGGATAGATGAACGCTGTGATGAGGAGGGTGAACAGGAAGAAACTCCACATCTTCACCCGCTCGGCCATCGCTCCGGAGATGATCGAAGCGGTCGTCGCGACGAACACCATCTGGAAGAACCAGTCGGACATCACCGAGTAGCCGTTGTCGATCACGTCCGCCAGCGCCGATTCGTCTCCGCCCAGCAGCGCGATCTCGTCGGCCGACGGGCCGTACAGCGGCCACACTACGGTGCCGATGACCGTCTGCACGTTGCTGTACATCAGGTTGTAGCCGATGAAGAAAAAAGCCAGCCCGGCAATGGAGTAGATGCCGATATTCTTGAGGCAGATCATTGATGCGTTCTTGGTGCGCACCGAGCCGGCTTCCAGCATGGTGAACCCGGCGCACATCCACATCACCAGCGCGCCCCAGATCAGGAACGCGAACGTATTCAGGACGAACTGTGTCTCGCCATCGACGCCCGACGCCTGCGCCGCGTGTGGCCAGGAGATGAACGCCACCGCCGGCAGGATCAGCGCCGCGGTGATTGCAATGAGACGGTATCTCGATTTAGGGATGATGGAAATCAATCGCATGTTTATGCTCCGTTTTTGGGCGCCAAGGTCGCCGCATCACAACTATGCGCTGCTTTTTATTGGTCGCAGCTCGAAACTAACTTTACGCTCCGTCTCTACACGCCGGTCCCGGTGGCATAGGTAGGCGGACTCCCGATGCCGGGAGCAAAATCCAGGCTATTGGCGCCGGGTCCCCTATCCGGGGACGCAGCTTAGGGTTCCAATCGGATGGCGTCCCCGAGCTTGATATCCCCGCCTTGAAGTACGACGGTCAGGATTCCGCGCCTGCCGAAAATCTCCTGCTGGAGCCCCGGTATAAGGGCATCCATCTTTTGACACGGCTCACAGTCGCCGGTCACCTCCAGGGTGACGTGGTTATCCGGGCCACCGATAAAAAACACGTGACCCTGGCGGGCATCCGAGAGGTCCATGCCGGTGACGGTGATGTTTTCCTTTATCTGCCCTGGCTCGAGTCCGTAATGATCGAGCGTCTCCTTGTCCATGACCAGGACTTGCCGGAGATTGCGCGGGTTGCGGCTTCTGTCCCCTTCGATTCCTTCCGCCGAGATTGCCCGCGCCTCCTCCACTGGGTCGGAAGGGGTGCCTTTCACGCGGGCGATGTGCAGATTCACTATGGTGCCGGATTGCATGGCATGGCTCCTCGGTATCAGGCCGGGCCCGGCCTCGTCTACATGGGTCGCGAACTGACCGGATTTTAGGATATGGCCGGGCCGTTGGCAAACGGCGTTTTTGCCGCACGTCCGAGCCATTGGGTAGAATGCACTCCAATCTGTTCGCCCCGGAGGTTTCCGGGGCCCTGTGAGGCGTTTGAAATGGCTTACGAGTTCATCAAAACCGAAGTCGTGGACGGCGTGCTGGTAATGACCATGCACGACCCTCCCACGCGCAACGCGCTGGGTCCGGACATGGCCGGCGAAATGTTTGAGCGGCTGGACGAGTTCGAAAACAACCCGGAGGAGCGTGTGCTGCTCCTCACCGGCACAGAGCCGTCCTTCTGCTCCGGCGCCAACGTGCGCGGTTTCCGCCAGCGCATCGAAGAACGCGAAGGGCAGGCGGAGCCCGAACCCCTCACCTGGGGCAAGATGGAGTACATGAAGGGGCGCCGGAGCAATCCGGAAGGCGGCCCCCGGGTCAATTTTGTGCCGCTCCGCATACACGACCTGCAGAAGCCGTCAATCGCGGTCGTCAACGGCCCGGCGGCCGGGGTCGGCTGTGGATTGGCCCTGTCCTGCGACATCCGGGTAGTGGGAGACAGCGGGCGCCTGTCCGAACGTTTTGTGCTCAACGGCCTGATACCCGGTGACGGCAGCTGCTGGCAGTTGCCCAAGCTCATCGGCGTCAGCAACACCCTGCTCCTCCAGTACACCGGTGACTGGATGGGCGGTGAGGACGCCGTGCGCATCGGCCTGGCCAGCAAGTGCTTCCCCGATGACCAGCTGATGGAAGGGGCCATGGAACTGGCCACTCGGATCGCCAAGGGCCCCACGGTGGCGCATTCGCTCACCAAGTACCTGGTGAACGAGAGCATGGACTTGACCTTCAAGGAGGCGCTGGAATTGGCTTCCGCGGCCCAGGAACATGTCCGCCGCACCGAGGATCACAAGATTGCCGTGCAGTGGTTCCTGGACAAGAATCGGGGAATGCCTCCCTTCGTGGGACGCTGATCTTCGGTGGGTGTCGCCGATCCGAATGCGAATCATGGTCCGCTGCCCTTGACGATTGGGACGGTAAAGGATATAGTGTCGTCCCACTGACTGAGACGCGGGCGCCCTCCAGCGAGGGTTCCCAGCCACCGGCGGAAACGCCGTAGAGGCAGCGACCGGTTGGTGACGTTAACAACTGAATAGGAAATTTGAACTGTAAGAACCGAGTCTTAGGAATTTGAAGTTCCTAGCGTGGGTCAAATTTTAAAGGGCTTATGGTGGATGCCTTGGGACCAAGGGCCGAAGAAGGACGCGGTAAGGCTGCGAAAAGCCTCGATGAGCCGTCTAACAGGCGTAGTCGGGGATCTCCGAATTGGGTAACCTGTTCCGGCGTTGAGTCGGTCCACCCGCATTGCGGGAGGTAAGTGGGGGAACTGAAACATCTAAGTACCCCGAGGAAAAGAAATCAACCGAGATTCCCTTAGTAGTGGCGAACGAACGGGGAACAGCCCAAACCGCAACGACCTAACGGCATGAGGGCCTGTGTCGTTGCGGGGTTACAGGACGCCTCTGGGGCCGCCTCATCAGGCTCCGGAGAGTTACAAATTTCATCTCTAGCCGAAGGACCCTGGGAAGGGCCGCCGTAGACGGTGACAGCCCGGTAGGCGAAAGGGATGGAACTCTCGAGGACGATCCTAAGTACCATGGGGCACGTGAAACCCTGTGGGAAGTTGGGGGGACCACCCTCCAAGGCTAAATACCCTTGGTCACCGATAGCGCACCAGTACCGTGAGGGAAAGGTGAAAAGAACCCCTGGCGGGGAGTGAAATAGACCTGAAACCATAAGCCTACAGAAGGTCGGAGTCCGTTTCGACGGATGACGGCGTGCCTATTGAAGAATGATCCGGGGACTTACTGTATGGAGCGAGGTTAAGGGACTGTAGTTCCGGAGCCGCAGCGAAAGCGAGTCTGAACAGGGCGACCAGTTCCATGTAGTAGACCCGAAACCGAGTGAGCTACCCATGGCCAGATTGAAGGTTCGTTAACGCGAACTGAAGGATCGAACTCGTGGCTAGTACAAAAGCCTGGGATGAGCTGTGGGTAGAGGTGAAATGCTAATCGAACTCGGAAATAGCTGGTTCTCCCCGAAATGCATTTAGGTGCAGCCTCGGGAACTAGGAGGACGGAGGTAGGGCACTGAATGGGCTAGGGGGCGTGAGCTTACCAAACTCAATCAAACCACCAATGCCGTTCTACCGATACCCGGGAGTGAGACAGTCACAGATAAGTGCGATTGTCAAAAGGGAAACAGCCCAGACCACCGGCTAAGGCCCCCAAGAGCAGACTAAGTGGGAAACGAGGTAGGGTTCCCAAAACAGCCAGGAGGTTGGCTTAGAAGCAGCCACCCTTTAAAGAGTGCGTAATAGCTCACTGGTCGAGGGATCCTGCGCGGAAAATGTAACGGGGCTCAAGTCTGTCGCCGAAGCCGTGGATGTACAGGTATTAGTACCTGGGCATGGTAGGGGAGCGTTCCTCGGGCGAAGAAGGTAAGTCGTGAGGCTTGCTGGAGCGCGGGGAAGTGAGAATCCCGGAATGAGTAGCGTAAATCAGGGTGAGAATCCCTGACACCGAAAGCCCAAGGTTTCCTACGCAACGTTGTTCGGCGTAGGGTTAGTCGGTCCTAAGCCGTAGGCAAGAGCCGAAGGCGATGGACAGCAGGTTAATATTCCTGCACCGCCGTTGTTTCGCTTTAAAACCAAGGAGGGGTGCGGGAGGCTAGGCGGGGCGTGCCTATTGGACATGGTGCGTCCTTGCTTGTAGGCGTGCCGGGGCAGGCAAATCCACCCCGGTGTCAAGCTGAGGAGTGAGGGAATCCTAACCTACGGGACAGGAAACCCCGTTGAGGCCATACCGACAAGAAAAGCTTCGTGGTTATGGAGCCGCGGCGACCGTACCGCAAACCGCCACTGGTGGGCTGGGATAAACGTCCCTAGGTGTTCGAGCTAACCTCCGCTAAGGAACTAGACAAAAGGGCCCCGTAACTTCGGGAGAAGGGGCCCCCTGGAAGGTGAAGCCACTAGCTGGTGGAGCGTTCTGGGGGCGCAGAGAAGAAGGCCGGGCGACTGTTTAACAAAAACACAGGTCTGTGCTAAGGGGAAACCCTACGTATACAGGCTGACGCCTGCCCAGTGCCGGAAGGTTAAGGGGCGGTGTGCAAGCACCAAACTGAAGCCCCGGTGAACGGCGGCCGTAACTCTAACGGTCCTAAGGTAGCGAAGTCCCTTGTCGGGTAAGTTCCGACCCGCATGAATGGTTGAACGACTTGGCCATTGTCTCGGCGGAGGGCTCGGTGAAATTGCGGTGCCCGTGAAGACGCGGGCGACCCGCGGCAGGACAAAAAGACCCCGTGGAGCTTTACTGTAGCCTGGCATTGGGCTGGGAGCTGTCATGTGTAGGATAGGTGGGAGACTATGAATCCCCTACGCCAGTAGGGGTGGAGTCGCCGTTGAAATACCACCCTTGGCTGTTTTTGGTTCTAACCTCAGCAAAACTGGGGAACAGTGCTTGGTGGGCAGTTTAACTGGGGCGGTTGCCTCCTAAAAAGTAACGGAGGCGCCCAAAGGTCCTCTCAGGACGGATGGAAATCGTCCACAGAACGCATTGGCATAAGAGGGCTTGACTGCGAGACCTACAAGTCGAGCAGGGACGAAAGTCGGGCAAAGTGATCCTACGGCACCGAGTGGAAGGGCCGTGGCTTATCGGATAAAAGCTACCCCGGGGATAACAGGCTTATCTCGCCCAAGAGTTCACATCGACGGCGAGGTTTGGCACCTCGATGTCGCCTCGTCCCATCCTGGGGCTGAAGGAGGTCCCAAGGGTTCGGCTGTTCGCCGATTAAAGGGGTACGTGAGTTGGGTTCAGAACGTCGTGAGACAGTTCGGTCTCTATCCGCCGTGGGCGCAGGAGGCTTGAGGGAACCTTTCCCTAGTACGAGAGGACCGGGAAGGACAAACCTATGGTGTTCCAGTTGTTCCGCCAGGAGCAGCGCTGGGTAGCCATGTTTGGCAGCGATAAGCGCTGAAGGCATCTAAGCGCGAAGCATCCCCCAAGATTAGGCCTCCCTCCCCGATTCAGTTCGGGGGTAAGACTGCAGCGAGACTAGCTGCTTGATAGGCCGGATGTGTAAGGCTGGTAACAGCTTCAGCAAACCGGTACTAACCAGTCGAGTGATTTGACCCACGCTAAGAGCTTCTAATTCTCTTGGCTCGGTTCGGCGCTCATCATCAAAATCGATAGCAAAGTTCAGATTTCCTGTTTAGTTGCCGGCGCTTTGGCGTCATATCGCGGGGTGGAGCAGTGGCAGCTCGTCGGGCTCATAACCCGAAGGTCGTTGGTTCGAGTCCAACCCCCGCTACCAATATCGTAACCAGAATGGCCCCGGTGGTTAGTCGCCGGGGCTATGTTTATCGGTACGAGTCCTGTCTAAGGCGCTCCATTGCGGAAGCAGTTCCCGCAAGGAAATCCGTGGAACCTCTCCAAGATTACGGGTACTCTGTCGAGTGCGTCATTAATGTTCTCATGTTCACTCAACCGCTCCCAGTGATTTGCGTGGCCGTAGCGTCGCACGTCGCCGCAACCGTCTTCAAGGTGAACAGTGAGGGCTGTAGGGTCAGGATTGTCGTTGCTGTCAGGGTTAGGATTGACCCAGTAACGTGGCATAATGACACCTCACGCGACGTTGTGGAGATTTCAGGAAATGCTAAGCCCGGTCAAAAATCCAGCGCGCGACGTCAAAAGTGAAACCGGGTAGCACGTCCTCGCCGGACAGCGTAGCCGGGTCTTCCTGCAGCTCCGGTTCAGGTTGTCCCGCGCGGTAGATATAAACGCGGCGGTTGCGTGCGTCGATGAGCCAGCCCAGCAATGCGCCGTTCATCATATAGAGCTGCATCTTGGCGTGGAGTGGGGCCAAGTTGTCATAGGTGGAGCGGATCTCAACGACGAAATCGGGGCAGAAGGGATGAGAATCGCCGGCCAAGTGCGGGTGGGAGTCCCATTTTTCCTGACTTGTCCACGAACCATCAGGTGAGAGGCTACCGGCCGTGACCGGCATTTGATAGGCGGCGCTGGAACCTCGAGCCGCCCCGCCGAACTCGCGCGCCCACAACCCCAGCTCAATGCCGAAGTCGTGCTCGTGGCCATCACTGGGGTGATGAACGGGGGGCATGATGATGATTTCTCCTTTTGGACTGAGCTCGAACCGCCATGAGCTTTGGCTGTTCCGGTTGCAAAACTCGACGAACAGCTTCTCCAACTCGCGCCCGGTCGCAGTAATGCCTAAGCTCCGCGGGTCAATTACCAGCGCGCTGTCCAAGGCGATGCTGATTTCCGGGGTAATGGTCATGGTCTGTACTCCTCTCCCGGCGGCCCTCAGATGACGCCTTTCCTTGCCAGCTCACGCCGGGTTTCCGGTGCTATCCCCAGCAAATCCCCATACACCAGCTCGTTGTCATAACCGACTGGAACCGAACCACGCCAGATCTTCCCCGGCGTCCCGGAAAATCTGGGAATTGCGCCTACGCCACGAACCGTCTTTTCCAGCTGGTCGTCGTGCCAGTCGACGTGTACTTGCCGACTGCGGTAATGGGGGTTCTCCGCCATCTCCCGGGCGTTCATAATCCGGCTGCATCCGACCTGCGCGTCGTTGAAAATGCGGACCACCTCGTCAACCGTCCGGTCTTCCACCCACCCGCGCAGAATAGCGTCGAACTCGATGCCCTCGGGCGAATGGATATCGCGGCGAGCTTTGATCCATTTCTCCTCATTCGGATCGAGGCCCAGGACACGGCAAACCCTCGCGTACACCGCCGGTCCCACAGCGGCTACTACTACCCAGCCGTCCTGAGCCTGGAAAGTGTCCCAGGGCTGGGCATTGCCCGCCATGTTGCCGGCTCGTTCCCGAATCAGTCCCAGCTCGTGGTAGGCCACCATGGTGCCGGACAGGATGCGGTGAACTGCCTCGAACTGGGCGAGGTCGATCACCTGACCATGCCCGGTGCGCTGGGCGTGGATATACGCCGCCAATGACGACCACAGGCAGAACAGGGCCGTGATGTAATCGGCCGTCCAGGGCACCGCTCGGATCGGCGGTTCCGGCTCCGGGTTGCCTATAAGATTCATCATGCCGCCAAACGCCTGCGCGGTGAAATCGTAGGAAACCCGGCCCATGTATGCCGGGTCGCCGTCCTGCCCGTAGCCGGACACGTGGCAGATCACGATGCTCGGGTTGGTCGCCAGCACCGTGGCGTCGTCCAACCCCCACTTGTCGTAGGTACGCGCTTTGGAACTCTCCATCCAGATGTCGGCGCGCTGCAGCAGTTTCAGGAAAATCTCGCGACCGTCCGGCGTGCTGAAGTCCAGGGTCGTGTGGAACATATTGCGGTGGTCCTGTATCCAGGAACTGGCCACCTGGGTGCCGTCGGGGGCCTCAATGGGGAACTCGGCATGCCTCCAGTCTTCTCCGGCACCCGGCTTCTCGATGTGGATCACCTCCGCGCCCATGTCAGCTGCCATCCCCGCAGCGGATGGCTCGGCGACGATGGTACCCGTGGAAAGTATCCGCACTCCTTGCAGCGCGCCAAACGGTTCGGGCACCAGTGTAGGCTCAGGTGGTCCCATTTGCGCCTTCCTGGATCGCGGTGTCGACAACAGCGGCAGGGTTAGACCCGGTCAAATATCCACCGCGCTACCTCAAATGTGAACCCGTGGAGCACGTCTTCACCGGAGAGGGTGGCCGGGTCTTCCGGCATTTCCGGTTCCGGCTGGCCCGAGCGGTAAATGTAGACGTGGCGGTTGCGTGCGTCTATGAGCCAACCCAGCAGCGCGCCGTTTTGGATATAGAGACGCATCTTGGCGTGCAGCGGCGCCAAATTGACGGACGTCGAGCGGATTTCGATCACGAATTCGGGACAGAGATGATGGGCATCACCGGCCACGTGGGGATTCGCATCCCATGTTTCCCGCGACGTCCAAGATGCGTCAGGACACAGTACGCCCCCGGTGACGGGCATCTCGAATGCGGAACTGGCCGGCCGTGCCTCGTCGCCGTGGTCGTCCGTCCAAAAATCCAGCCGGGAATACGCTTTGCCCTCATGGCCATCGCTCGGATGATGAGTCGCCGGCATGGCAATGATCTCTCCATCAGGGGTCAGCTCAAATTGCCACGCGCAGTTGCTATTGCGGTTGCAAAACTCCACTAACAGTTTCGTCAACTCTGCGCCGGTTGCCGTGGCGCCAAAATCGCGCGGATCTATCACCAGCGCGCCCTCGAGGGCAATGTCGACGGTCTTGGTGGTGGTCATATCCGCGCTCCATTCGCTGATCGGCTCAGCGGCGCTTCAGTCCGCTGCCGCCGCCGCGCCCGATGCCTCCAGGCGGTGCACCACCTCATAGGTGTGGAACTCGCCGGGCCCGAGCAGGAAATCCGGCGGCCCGCCGGCGTGGGCCGAGCGAAACGCGTCGCTCCTGGTCCAGGTGTGGTGGTCCTCTTCGGTTTCCCAGTGGGTGACGACCAGGAAATCTTCGTGGTCGGGGGTCTTGTGCATCTTCCACAGCTCAAAGCTGATGAAGCCGGAATGATCCTGGACGGCCCCACGCGCTTTGAACATCTCTTCCAGGGTGTCGCCAAAGCCGGTCTTGACCTTGATGCGGTTGGTGGCGATGAACATGATGCCTCCTTGTGGTGGCTGAGTTGCTCGCGTCGTGCTAATCGTCGGGATTGAGGTCCGCCAATTGCGGCAACGTTTCGGTTGCCAGAAGTTCCAGGGAACGCAGCCCTTTGGCCCGGTCGTGGCCCCAATCGTGGCAGAGAACCAGCAGCGTGCCGAACCCGCCCGTGTCACTGTACAGATCGCGTATCTTCCGGGCGCATTCGTCCGGGTCGCCCACGATCCAGAAATTCTCCAGCATGTACTCCGGCGTCAACGCGGAGTTGGGGAGGTTGGGGTCGGTCTTGATGCCGTCCAACCCCCGCTGGCCGTGTCCCAGCAAAGGCACGAAATACTCGTCGAATGTGTTAGCGGGCGGTCCGTTCATCACATCCGAGACCGCCTGCTCGGTGGTATCGCCGACGTAGACCTCCCGGGCGATCCGCCACTGGTTTCGAGAGACAATCCGTCCAGCGGCTTGGGCCCCCTTCGAGTACGCATCCCAGTGCTTGGGCAGATGCGAGGTATGCAGGAATAGTGTGCTCATGGGCCACCAGCCCATTTCTCCGGCCACCTCCAGCGTCGGCGAGGATGGGCTGCTGCCCGCCACCGCGATCGGCGGGTGCGGTTTCTGGTAGGGACGCATGTGGTAGGCCAGTCCCATCTCCGGCATGGCCTCGGGCAGCCGTACGGTGTAATACTCGCCTTCGTGGGCGAACCTGCCCGGGTCTGGCGCGGTCCACATGCCGAGTATGACGTTCGCCGCCTCGCGCATGCGATCCCGTTGCTGCCCTGACTGCCGGTCCATGCCGAACATCTCAGAGTCGGTCGGCACTCCGCCTGACCCTATGCCGAAGAAGAACCTCCCCCTGGCCAGGTGGTCCAGCATGGCCATCCGGTGCGCGATCATGATCGGGTCGTGGAAAGCCAGGAGCGACACGCCGGTGCCCATCACCAGGTTCTCGGTTACACCCAACGCCCGGGCAATGAACAGGTCCGGAGCCGGCATGTTTTCCCACTCGGTGGTGAAGTGCTCGCCGATCCACGCTTCTGAATAACCCAGCTCGTCGGCGTACGCCATCAACTCCAGATCCTCGTCGTAAGTGTCCGCGTGCAGACGGCCCGGCGGATGCAGCGGCATGTTGAACAGCCCGGGTTTCATGCTTGCGTACCCCGCTACAGCGACTGCGCGACTTTGCCGAGTAAACTGATAGTCTGTTCCATGTCCGCCGCCGGATCGTCGCTGGCCGTCACCGGGGTCACCAGGATTTCAGAGATGCCCATGTCGAGCATCGCCACCATGCGCTCGCCGACAGCATCGGCGTCGCCGGTCAGCACCGTGGCCTCGATCATGGCGTCGCTCCAGGTCTCTTCCGCTGCCTCCGGGTAACCCGCTGCAGCCCACATCCGCTGGTAAAAGGGTAGGCGCGGGTAGTTGGACAGCTGTTGCTGCACGGCCAACCGGGTTGCGTCCGGGTTGTCGCTGATGCACACCGGTGCATGCGCGATCAGTGGCGGAGTTTCCCGCGCGGCCTGGTCGGAACCGCGACGCATCGCCGGCAACGCCTTGTCCCGCAGGTACACCGCCGGACTGACCCAGCTGATGGCTCCGTCGGCAAGTTCTCCGCATAGTTCGTACGAGCCCTCCTGCAGAGCCGACGCCATCACGGGCACGTCCACCGGCCTGGGGATGCTGGCGTGCGCGGTGTATTCCTGCCCGTCGAAATCCACGGTACCCTCATGCAGCAGGGCCCGCAGGATCTGGAGATACTCGCGGAGGTTGGTCAGCGGCGCGCGCAGTCCGAAGCCGAACATCGAGCGCATCGTGGGCCGATGGCTCGGGCCCACGCCCAGGCGCAGCCGTCCGGGCGCCAACTGGTCCAGCACCTGCACCTGCTGGGCCGCCACGATGGGATGCCGGGGGTACGTCGGGACAATGGACGTGCCGAACACGATGCTGTCCGTCTGCACGGCGCCGGCGGCGAAAAGGGTCAGGGCGTCAAGGCCGGTGCCGCCGGTGGTGAGCCATGCGGCGTGGACACCGGCCGCTTCCGCGCGACGCATGAGGTCCAAGGATGCTTCGGCGTTCGGCGCTCCCGCGTGGATGCCGATCCGTTTGGTGGGCATGACAATACCTCGTTCCAGGGTTTCCGGGTTTGGCATTATCCTAACACCGGCCATGGAATTTGTAGAGGACGGGATCGCCGTCCCGTCCTCTGTCAATCAGATGGGCATGTCCCTGCGGCGGTTAGCCAACGCCGGGAGCGTAATCGGTGCCGATGTGCCCCGCCGCCACGAACTCCGCGTACTCCTCCTCGGAATAACCGAGCAGTTCACGATAAACGTACTCGTTGTCCTGACCGAACATAACCGGGCCTCGTCGGATGCCCAACGGGGTTTCCGACATTTTGTACAGCGGGCCGGGATACAGGTGCGTCCCGCAGTCTTCCTGGTACGCTTCATGGAAGAACCCGCGGGACTGAATGTGTGGGTCGGCGAAAGCGTCGGCCTGGTTCATCACCGCGCCGCCAGGGATGCCACGGTCCTGCAGCGCGCTCATCACTGCCTCCGGTGTATGGTCGCGTGTCCATTGCGCAATCACCGGATCGATGTCGGCTTGTCGGGCGTGCCGACCCTCGGCGCTGGCCAGTTCCGGGTCATCCTTCAGGCGTTCCGCGCCGATGACCTCGCACAGCGCCTGCCACTGGTCGTTGTCGTAAATCGAGACAACAACCCACCGGTTCTCGCCGGCGCACGGGTAGCAGTTTTGCAAGGCCCACGGATGGCGGTTGCCCAGGGTCCCGTGGGTGCGGCCGTTCATCGCGTAGTCCAGGTAATACTCTCCGAGGAATGGGAACACATTTTCCGCCTGACCCAACTCCACCAGTTGTCCCTTGCCCGTTCGTTTGCGATGCCTGAGCGCGGCCAGCACCGCAAACGCGCCCTGGGCGCCGCCAGCGGCGTCCGACATCAACACGGTGGTGTTGTAGGACGGGTCAGTGTCCTCGTACCCTCGGAGCATGGTGTGTCCCACGACGCCCTCGATGTGCACCCCGTGCGCCCGGTAGTCGCGATAGGGACCATCGCTGCCGTACGCCGGCATCCGCAGCATGATGATGTCGTCCTTCACCGCGCGCAGCGATTCGTAGGAGATGCCCAGCTTGTCCATGGTCTCGGTGGGGTTGTTTTCGAGCAGCACGTCGCTGATGGCCACCAGCCGGTCGAAAATCTCGCGCCCGCCGGGATCCAGCAGATTCACGGTCATGCTCTTCTTGCTGCGGGCGTGGGAGTTGAACATGGGCGAGCGGTTGAAGGGCCGATCGCCCGGAACGCGGCCGGGCGTCCCACCCGAGTACAGCGGCAGGTTGTCGATCACCGCCTGCGAGAGGTGCGGGGCAGCGCCCCGGGTCAGGGGCACAAAGGCCTTGGTGGACTCGACGCGGATCACCTCCGCTCCCAGGTCGGCCAGGAACGAGCCGCAGTAGGGACCCGCCCAAACCACGGTGATTTCCAGGACTCGGAGACCCTCCAGCGGCAGGCGAGGCATCCTAATCCCCCTCTGCGTTGTCGAGGATCGCCCCGGCCTCTCGGAGACCGCCGATTTCCGCGTCCGAGAGGCCGAGTTCTCTCATCACCTCCACCGTGTGCTGCCCCAGCAACGGCGCGGTGCGCCTCAGTCGCCACGGTGAGCCGTTCATGATAAAGGGCCGTCCTGGGTACCTCATGCGTCCCGCGACCGGGTGGTCGCCCTCGGCAAACACCCCCCGGGCGTTGAACGATGGGTCCACGTCCAGGTCCGCCATGGTGTTGATGGGGCCCGAAAGCACCCGGTTCTCCTGGGCGGCGCTCCAGGCTTCGGCCCGCGTCCGCTCCAGTATCCACGGGAGGAAATATTGGCCTTCGAATTCTTCCTGCATCTCCACATTTCCCTGGGAGGATGGGTCCATCCAACGATCCGTGCTCAACTCCGCGGGATTGCCCAACATCGAGACGGCCCGAGGGAAGTACATCCGGCTGCCGTTGATCTGGAGATACCCGTCAGAGCACGGATACACCGCGTTCGGGTAGCCGCCAGATCCGCCCGAAGACGGCCGGTGGCTGAGTTCCCCGGTGTACTGGTACGCCAGCAGCGCGCTCTGCCGGCGGTCGACCGAACCCAGTTGTGTTTCCAGGATGGACACGTCGATGTGCTGTCCAATCGCCTCGTCCGCGTCGTCATCCGAGGAGAATGCGCCGACCAATGCCGCTCCCATGGTGGCCACCGCGGCCACCGCGCCGGCCTGGTACAGCCCCACGTTGCCGCCCAGCTTCAGCGGCTCCCGGTCCGCCAGGCCAGTGGAGTGCATCTCGCCGCCCATGCCGTAGAAAACGATTTCTGAACCGCGATAATCCCGGTACGGCCCCGTTTGGCCGAAGTTCGAGATGCTGGTGTAGATGATCGCCGGGTTGATGCCGCTCAGGCGTTCGTAGCCGATTCCCAACCGGTCGGCCACGCCGGGTCGGTAGTTTTCGACCACAATGTCGGCCCACGCGGCGAGTCGGTCCACGATACTCGCGCACTCGCTCCGCTTCAGGTTCACGGCGATGCCGCGCTTGTTGGTGTTGAGATGCAGGAACTGGGCGCTCTTTTCCCGATGCGGCTCGTCGGCCGGAAAGGGCCCCATGCGGCGAGATCCGTCACCGTCCGGGGGACGTTCCATTTTGATCACGTCCGCGCCGTAATCGGCCATCAGCTTGGTGCAATACGGCCCCGCCACATAGTGGGTGAAGTCCAGGACTTTCAGGCCGGTGAGGGCGCCTTCAGGGATGCTCGTCATCTGCGTGTCCGTCGCGCCGGATGCGCTACCATTGCATAAATCGTTGTACCGGTCAACTTGGAAAGTAGGCCCTGTCGGCAGGCGTTGTGTAGACTTGAGCCTGTGATTCGTACAGGAGCCCGGCGCCAGCGAGCGTTACGGGTCATCGGCGCCCCACAGCAAGGAAAAACATGCGCTCTTTCGAACATGGCAAGATCCTCCCCTGCACGCCGGAAGAAGCCTGGAATGCGGTGATCGATTTTCCGTCACGCACCATCCATGGCCCGGCCTACCGCCGCTCCGACCTGCCCGATGGCAGGGAACCCAGTCCGGGCAATCGCATTGAGCTGCAAATCGGACGTGACAAGTTCACCAGCCTGATGACCGTCGTCCAGGAACCTGAGATGCTCAGTCACCGCACGGTCGGGCCCGGTTTTTCCGTCGAATTTTCCTACTGGGTTCGTCTCTGTTCTGACGCGGATCCCGGCTACACTTCTGATGATGACGGCAACGCCTACCTTACTGTTGAGGCCGAATACGGCGGTTGGCTAGGATCCTTGATCGCGCGGTTGCGACCCGGCGCGTGCCGCCGCTATGTGGCCGGCGAGCTGGCCGCGATCAATTCCGCATCCAGGTCCGTATCCGCCGAACCTGTGGCAGACTGATAACGGTTCACCCTAGCACCTCACCGGAGTTACGACATGACCACCGGCAACGGGTTGCCCGACCCGCCTTCCGCGCCCCGGCGCGCCCACACCGACTCCATCCATGGCGACGATCGCGTCGACCCCTGGCACTGGCTCCGGGACCAGGACGACCCCGAGACAATGCAGTACCTGCGCGCCGAGAACGAATACACCGAGGCGTTTATGGCGCCTTTGACCTCCCTGCAGGAGCGGATCTACGAAGAGATACGCGGGCGCATCAAGGAGGACGACAATACCGTTCCCGAGAAGGAAGGCGACTTCTATTACTACGTCCGTTACGAAGAGGGTGGCCAGTACCCCATCTACTGCCGCCGCGTTGGCAGCCCCGACGGACCGGAAGAGGTGCTGCTGGACGTCAATCTGCTGGCAGAAGGTCGCGATTACACCCGGGTCTCGGATTTCGAAAACAGCCCCGATCACCGACTGGCCGCGTACGGCGTGGACTTCGACGGTTCCGAACAGTTCACCATCAGGGTCCTGGACCTGGAAACTGGCGAAACCCTGGCCGACGAGATTCCCAATACCTACTACGGCCTGGAGTGGGCCAACGACAACCGGACCATCTACTACTCGGTTCTCGACGAACACCACCGGCCGGTCCGCGTGAATCGCCATACCCTGGGCGCCGATCCCGCCTCGGACGAATTGGTGTACCAGGAGGAGGACCCGCGGTTTTTCGTCGGCGTGGGCAAGTCCAACAGCGGCCGGTTCATATACATCGGCGCCGGCGGCAACAATATGTCCGAGTTCCGGTTCCTGGACGCCAACGACCCTGTTTCGACGCCGGTATTGATCGAACCGCGCGCCACCGATTTTGAATACGATGTGGTCGACCATGGCGAGCGATTCTTTATCCGCCACAACGGGGAGGGGGCCAAGGACTTCATGCTGTCCACTGCCCCAATCGACAATCCCGGTTGGGAGCATTGGTCGGACTTCATGGAGCACGAGCCAGGGCGGCCCATCCGAGGGGTCCTGGCCTACCGCGACCATTTGGTCGTCGCCTGTCGTCAGGAAGGTCTGCCCCAGGTCATGGTGCTCCGGCTTTCCGACGGGGACGCTCACTACATTTCCGGAGTGGACGAGGATGACTTCGCCATGTCGGCCCGCAGCGGCCGGGAATTCGACACCAGCACCCTGCGGTTCGGCTACACGTCCCTGAAGACCCCGGCAGCGGTTTACGACTATGACATGGCGACTCGGGAGCGCGTCCTGCGCAAGCAGCAGGAAATACCCTCCGGACACGACGTCGGCCAGTATGAGACCCGCCGCGTCTGGGCTGCGGGCCGAGACGGCACGGCGGTCCCCATCAGCCTGCTGAGACGCCGCGACACCCCGGTTGACGGCAGCGCTCCGCTGTATCTCTACGGCTACGGCAGCTACGGCCTGAACATGGACGCCAATTTCAGCGTGTCCGTTTTGAGCCTGGTCGACCGCGGGTTCATTTTCGCCATCGCCCACATCCGGGGCGGCATGGAAATGGGCTGGGACTGGTACGAGAACGGCAAACTGCTGAACAAGCGCAACACCTTCAACGACTTCATTGACTGCGCCGAGTACCTGGTCGCTGAGGGATACACCACCGGTGGCCGCATCGCCGCCGCCGGAGGCAGCGCCGGCGGCATGCTGATGGGTGCGGTCATCAACGAGCGCCCCGACCTCTTCGGCTGCGTGGCGGCCCATGTCCCGTTCGTCGACGTGCTGAATACCATGCTGGACGACACTCTTCCCCTGACCACCATGGAATACAACGAGTGGGGCAATCCCAACGACGAACAGTCCTACCGCTACATGCGCACCTATTCGCCCTACGACAACGTGCGTGAGCAGGATTACCCGCCCATGCTGGTCACGGCCGGCATAAGCGATCCCCGGGTCACCTATTGGGAGCCGGCGAAATGGGTCGCCAAGTTGCGCACCATGCGCACCGACGACCGACCGCTCCTCCTCAAGACCCACATGGACTCGGGCCACGCCGGGGCCTCCGGCCGGTTCGAACGCATCAAGGAGGTCGCCGAGGAATACGCGTTCGTCCTGCACGCCCTGGGCATGGCCGACGCTGCGGACTGAAGCCGCTACAACCCGATGAACCTCCGGGCGTTCTCGCCCAGTATGCCCTCTACCTGATCCGAGGTGAGGGGCAGGGAAGCCAGGTACTCCGACTCGCTGCCCATGTCTACCAGCGGATAGTCGGTCCCGAAACAGACCTTGTGCGCGCCGTGCTTGCCGATAATGGCGGTCAGCGTTTCGGCGGTGAGTTCGCGAATCGACGGCGGCCAGGTGGTGTCCACCAGCACGTTCTCGTGACCCATCAGCTCGCGTTCCGCCTCGTCCAGCATATAGAACCCGCCCAAATGCAAAGCGATGACCTTCAGCCGGGGGAACCGGCGCACGATGTTCGCGATCCGCTCCGGCGCGGCGTAAAGCGGCGCGTCGGTTCCCTGGTGGGGCAAACGTCCGGCGTGGATGGACAGGGTCATGTCTGCGCCCAATTCCTCGTAGACCGGGAACCACTGCGGATCGTCGGGGTAGAACCCGTTGATCACCGGGTGCATCTTGATGCCCTTAACGCCGTTTTCACGCAGGTGCCGGATCTCGCCGGCCTTGTCCGGAAGGTCCGGATGCACCGCTCCGAAGGGGACCAGGTTTTCGTCCGCGATGGAGATGAGCCAATCGTTGGCCCGACGCACTTGGTCCGCCCGCGCCGCCACTCCCAGAACGATCGACTTGTCCACTCCGGCCGCTGCCATGTGCGCCTTGATCCCGTCCACGGTGTTCGCCGCGATGGCGGCAAATCCCAGGTCCGTTTCCATGTTTTCCGCCACCGCGCCGGCAATCCGGTCCGGCCATATGTGGGTGTGAACGTCAACGCGCATAGGCCACTTGCCTTGACAACACTGCCAAGCGGATAACGTACTGGAGATCATTGTGTTTGTAGTTCGGGATAACCTTATGAATGCAGCCAGTCTGTGTCTGGCTTTGCTAGAACACGTGCGTTGGCGTATGCCATGTCCAATGTAAGGCAGGTTGCCGCCCGATAGAACGTCGGATGGCATTCGACAGCCAATGCAAGGTCGGCGCGTACAGGATTAACCAAGTACAGCGGTAGCAGCAAGTGCACATCGTTTTTGAAAAATTGAGGCACGGCGGTTTTTGGGTTTTTCTTTACTCGGTCTATGGCTCTTTTTATCGCTCCTTCTAGCACCAACATGGCCTGATAGTCGTCCACCTGGCGTATTTCTTCTGGAAATCTGTCTTTCCTGTCTCCGATAATATGCTCAACGTTCGTTCTGAATTCACGATCGGTATGAAAAAACCAACGAGATGGATCTCCTACGTAATCCGCTTGTTCTGGTAGCTCAGGGTAACGCGACATTCTGACCTCACCACCGCGGAGCCAGCCCTTGAAATACCAGGGTCTTGCCCGGTCATCTTGCCGAGAGTTCGCTTCGAAGGAAGCATAGATAGCCTCTTGGCGATCGGTCACTAGCCCTGTATTAAAACAGCAGTTCTCGCCATTTTCGGAGAGGACGATTTTGTCTTGATACGCCACTCTACGATACGTTCCAGTAATGTAATAGTGCAGCACCGGATTCTGGCGGTCGGTAGGTGGATCTTGGTAATCCCACTTTTCGTCTTCTGCAGTCTGTGAAAGTTGCGCCAAAGCAGCATCTAAGTCGGGCGGAAAAAAAGCAAAGCTCAAGATGTCCGGTGGCCAGTTGTGCAAGTTTGATCGGCGATTGAATTCTGAACTCGTCGCATTGTCGTTCATCATTGCGATGCTCCTTCATGAGGTATCCCGGATCAGGGATGTGATATTCTAATCAAGTAGGTTGGAATCGGGCAAGAAGGCACAGACATATGATCCGAGAGGCCATACTTACGGCGACGGCCGGCGAATCCCTGTCCATGGACGACGCCGTCACGGTCATGCGCGAGGTCATGGAGGGCGAGGTCACCCCGGCGCAGTTGGGCTCCTACCTTACGGCTCTTTCACTCAAGGGTGAAACCCCCGAGGAAATCGCCGGCTTCGCCACCGTAATGCGCGACAAGTCCCTGCGCGTCGCCGTGGACGGTACTGCCATCGACACCTGCGGCACCGGCGGAGACCGGAAAGGCACCTTCAACATCTCGACCGCCGCTGCTTTCGTCGTTGCCGGAGCGGGTCTCACCGTCGCCAAGCACGGCAACCGCGCCGCGTCCGGGGATTGCGGCAGCGCCGACGTCCTGGAGGCCTTGGGAGTCCGCATCGAGTTGCCGCCGGAGGCAGTGGAGCGTTGCCTGCGCGAGATCGGCATCGGTTTCATGTTCGCGCCGGCGTATCATCCCGCCATGCGGTACGCTGCGCCCGTCCGCCGGGAAATCGGCATCCGCACCGTGTTCAACGTCCTCGGCCCGATGACCAACCCGGCTGGCGTCCCTTGTCAGCTCATTGGCGTGGGCTACCCCGAGGTGGCTCAAAAGATGGCCGAGGCGCTCCGGCTCTTCGGCACCCACCACGCCATCATCGTCCACAGCGACGACGGGATGGATGAACTGTCCCTGGGCAGCGACACCGCCGGCTGGGAGGTGCTGGATGGAGACATCCACCCCTACGTGGTTCGCCCGCGTGACCTGGGCCTCCCCCACGCCACGCCCGAAGACCTGCGCGGTGGCGACCCGGAGGCCAATGCCGGGACCATGCGCGCCATCCTTTCCGGTTCCGGCGGACCAGTTCGCGACGCCGTCGTGCTGAACAGCGGCGCGGCGCTGGTCGCTGGCGACATGGCTGCAACCCTGGCCGAGGGCATCGAAATCGCTGCGGCCTCCATCGCCGATGGCCGGGCTGCCGAGAAGCTGGACGCCATGGTGTCGCTGACCCGTGAACTGGCCCCGCCGGAGCAATAGAGGAGACGGGATATGCCAAGCATCCTGGACCGGATCGTCGCCAAGAAGCGCGAGGAACTCGTCGTTTCCAAGTCGGCAGCCCCGCTGTCAGCGTTACGGGACACCATTGCCGCGCGCCCGCCCGCCCTGGACTTTCCTGGCGCACTGAAAGGCGAGCGCATCAGCCTCATCGCCGAGGTCAAAAAGGCGTCCCCGTCCAAGGGCCTCCTGCGCGAGGATTTCCAGCCCACGGAGCTTGCGAGTACCTACTCCGGCAACGGCGCCGCCGCAATCTCCGTCATCACTGACAGCCATTTTCTCGGTGAGCCAGCGCACCTGACCGCCGTCAAGGAGAGCGGCGCTTCGGGCTCCGCCCCAGTGCTGCGCAAAGACTTCCTTTTCGACCCCTACCAGGTTTACGAGGCCCGCGCCATCGGCGCCGATACCTACCTGCTGATCGTCGACATCCTCTCGCCGTCACAGCTTGCCGAGCTCATTCATTTGGGTGCCGAATTGGGCATGACGCCGCTGGTAGAAACCCACGACGCTGACGAGATCGCGACTGCTGTGGAGGCCGGGGCACAGGTCATCGGCATCAACAACCGCGATTTGCACACCTTCAACACCGACCTGGCGACCACAGAGTCCCTGGCGCCGCTGATCCCTCGCGACAAGATCATAGTCAGCGAAAGCGGAATCAGCACGCCTGAAGACCTCGCTCGGCTGGAACCCCATGGGATCAACGCGGTGCTGGTGGGTGAGGCTCTGGTGACCGCCGCCGATACCGCCGCCAAGGTGCGGTCCCTCACCGGCTCACCCGTTCCGGCCTAGGTCGCCGACCGTGGAACCTACCGTCGTCAAGGTCTGCGGCGTCCGCAGACTCGCGGATGCCGTGGTGGCCGCCCGGGCCGGCGCGGACTACTTCGGCATGGTTTTCGTCCCCGGCCGCCGTCGGCGCATCGAACCTGAAGCCGCGAGGGTCATCACCGACGGCTTGCCGGATATTGACGCAGAAGGCCCCAAATCGGTAGGGCTCTTTGGCGACCAGCCGTTGGACGAGGTGTTGGAAACCATCGCCACGGCGGGCCTGGACTACACCCAACTCTGCGGCGAAGAACCGCTGGATTACTGCCGCGTCGTGCTCCAGCGCGCCGGCGTAATCAAGGTGCTCCACGTGTCCAACGACGATCAACCCGACGTCGTGGCCGAACGGATCGACGCTTTCGCCGCCGCCGGATGTACCGTGACCCTGGACAGCCAGGTTGCCGGATTGCACGGCGGCACCGGCCAGTCCTTCGACTGGAGGATCGCCGCACAATTGGCCGCCAGCGGCCGGAGGTTCCTGCTCGCCGGCGGATTGACGCCCGCAAACGTCGCGGAAGCGGTGTCCGTCGCCCATCCCTGGGGCGTCGACGTGTCCAGCGGAGTGGAAACGGATGGCGTCCATGACCCCGCGAAAATCAGACAATTCGTGGCCAACGCACGGCGGGCCGCATGAACCACCGGAGGGTGTAACGCAATGGTAGTCACCACCCAGACCAATCTTCCTGACGAGCGAGGCCGGTTCGGAGATTTCGGCGGCAAGTTCGTTCCCGAAACGGTTATGGCCGCCCTGATCGAGCTCGAGGAATCCTACCGCGCGGTTCAGGACGATGCCGGTTTCGCGGAACAGCTCAAACACCTGATGACCAACTACGCCGGCCGTCCTACCGCCCTGTACTACGCCGAGAACCTGAGCCGGCACTGTGGCGGCGCCCGCATCTACCTCAAGCGGGAGGACCTGGCCCACACCGGCGCCCACAAGATCAACAACGCCCTCGGCCAATGCCTGTTGGCCCAGCGCATGGGCAAGCAGCGCATCATCGCGGAAACCGGCGCCGGCCAGCACGGCGTCGCCACCGCCACCGTCTGCGCCATGCTCGGCCTCCAGTGCATCGTCTACATGGGGTCGGAGGACACGGTGCGCCAGGCCCTCAACGTTTATCGCATGCGTCTCCTCGGCGCCGAGGTCATTGCCGTGGAATCCGGGACGCGCACGCTGAAGGACGCCATCAACGAGGCCATTCGCGACTGGGTCACCAACGTCGAAACGACGCACTACCTCATTGGCAGCGTGGTGGGACCGCATCCGTATCCCATGCTCGTCCGCGACTTCCAGTCCGTTATCGGGCGGGAGGCTCGGGAACAGATCCTGGACATGGAAGGGCGTTTGCCCGACGCCGTGGTCGCCTGCGTGGGCGGTGGCAGCAACGCCATCGGTACCTTCTACGAGTTCATCGGCGATGAGGATGTAAGACTCGTTGGCGTTGAGGCAGCGGGCGAAGGAGTGGAAACCGGCCGGCACTCGGCGACTTTGTCCGCCGGGCGCCCGGGTGTGCTGCATGGATCCCTTTCGTATCTCCTGCAGGACGACAACGGGCAGATTCAGGAGGCGCACAGCATCTCTGCCGGCTTGGACTATCCCGGCGTGGGGCCGGAGCATAGCTGGCTGAAAGCCACTGGCCGGGCGCAATATCTGTCCGTGACTGACGACGAGGCGCTCGAGGGATTCCGCCTGCTTTGCCGTACCGAAGGCATCATCCCGGCTCTGGAGTCGGCCCACGCCATATATCACGTCAGCCGCATGGCCGCCGACATGGCCGCGGACGACATCATCGTGGTCTGCCTCAGCGGCCGTGGCGACAAGGACGTTCCCTCCATCGCTGAACGCGAGGGTATCGGTTCCTGACGAGCGCCGGGGCGTGACAATTGTGCGGCCCGGTGCGCTTGCCGTCCTGCTTGTTCTGGCGGCGACGTTCCTGACGCTGGCTGCCTGCGCGTCCGGGGTAACCGACACCATCGATTCGGCCCGGCAATTGGCCGGCGAAGTCGTGAGCGACGTTGAGTCGCCGACAGACGTACCGGAGCAGCCGGCTCCGGGCACGCCGCCATCGGAATCGACTGAAGTGGAAGCGCTGCTCGTCGCCCTGAATGGCCTCGAAGTAGCTGCCCGCAGCAGCGATGTCGAATACGATCGCCGCGACTGGCGTCACTGGATTGACGCCGATCGGGATTGCCAGGACACCCGCGCCGAAGTCCTCATCGCCGAGAGCGTGTCTCCGGTGTCATTCGACCCCGAGGATGACGGCGACAAATGCCGCGTCGTCTCCGGCCGGTGGGTGGGCCCCTGGACCGGCGAGGTGTTCTCCGACGCCTCCGATCTGGACATCGACCACCATGTTCCCTTGGGCCACGCTCATCTGTCCGGTGGTTGGAACTGGCCGCCGGAGCGGAAACGGGCCTACGCCAACGACCTTGCCGACCCGGTGAGCCTGCAAGCGACCAGCCTTTCGGTCAACCGGTCCAAGGGCAAGCAGCCACCTGACGAATGGCGACCCGACGCACCCGCCAGTTGGTGCCGTTACGCCGCCGACTGGATTACCGTCAAGCAAAAGTGGGAACTGACGGTCACGGCATCCGAAGTAACAGCGTTGGAAGGTATGCTCGCCACCTGCGACGATGCAACCTCCTGGGGTCTCTCCGGGCCTTCCGGCCGCTGAGAATCGGCCCCGCTATGCTATAATTCCCGATGCCCGTAGACATAATTTGCCGCCCGAACTATTCGTATTGTTCGGGCTGAAAGCGCTAAGGAGGCGAGCCATGGAGATGGGACTGGACGGCAAGGTAGCCATTGTCACCGGCGGTAGCGAGGGCATCGGAAAAGCGGCGGCCGAACGCATGGCCGGCGAGGGGGCCAACGTAATCATCGTGGCCCGCCGGCAGGATGTCCTGGACGCCGCAGCCGATGAGATCCGCACCGCCACCGAGGGCGAAGTGCTTCCCCTCTCCGCCGATGTCACCGACAAGGACACCGCGACCCGCGTCGTGAATACCGCCGTCGAGCGGTATGGCCGCGTGGACATCCTGGTGAACAACGCCGGAACCTCCATGGCCAAGGGCTTCGAGAACGTCAGCGACGACGACTGGGAGCTGGACTTCGAGCTGAAGGTTTGGGGCGCGGTTCGCCTCATCCGGGCATCCATTCCAGAGATGCGCAAGGTCGGCGGCGGCCGCATCATCAATGTGACCAACCTGGGTGGTCGGACTCCCGGCGCCAACTCCATGCCCACCTCGATTTCCCGCGCGGCCGGCATTGCCATCACCAAGGGGTTGTCCAAGGACCTGGCCAGCGACAACATCCTGGTCAACACGGTATGTATCGGGCTCATCAAGAGCGGCCAGCACCAGCGCCGATACGATGCCCGCATCGTGAATGAACCGGACCTGGACATGGACGACTTCTACGCACAGTTGGCCACCGGACGCGGAGTGCCCCTGGGCCGTGTCGGCGAGGGCTCCGAGGCGGGTGACGTGATCGCCTTCCTGGCCTCCGATCGCGCCAGCTATCTCACGGGCGTCGCGATCAACATCGACGGCGGCGCTTCCGCAGTCGTCTAGCTGGAACCGCGCCATCCCGGCCTGTTGATCCGAAGGGGAGACCATCGTGACCGAATCATACCGAGACGAATTTGAAGCGCCGAACCGGCTCCTGTTGGGCGCCGGGCCCTGTACCGTGCATCCCCGGGTCCTGCGCGCCATGACTCAGCCCGTGGTCGGACACCTCGATCCGGTGTTCTTCCAGGTCATGGACGAAGTGTGCGAGATGCTGCGCCAGGTGTTCCACACCGGGAACACCGTGACCATGCCCATTTCCTCCACGGGGACCGGCGCCATGGAAACCGCCTGTGTCAACGTCATTGAACGTGGAGACACGGCCATCGTCTGCCGGAACGGCTATTTTGGAGTCCGTCTCGCTGACATCGCCCAGCGTTGCGGAGCGAACACGATCATGGTCGACTCGCCCTGGGGCAAACCCGCCGACCTCAACGCGCTCGAAGACGCCCTCACTGCCAACCCCGGCACCAAGATGGTTGGCCTGGTCCACGCGGAAACGTCCACCGGAGCGATCACCCCCTTGCAGGACGCCATCGACATGGCCCACCGTCATGGTGCGCTGGTCGTCGCCGACGCCGTGACCTCGCTGGGCAGCCACGATGTCCAGGTGGACAAATGGGATATCGACGTTTGTTACAGCGCCAGCCAGAAATGTTTGGGAGCGCCTCCGGGTTTGGCGCCCATCAGTTTCGGCGAACGGGCCATGGACGTCATCAATAAGCGCGACACCACCGTGGAGAGCTTCTACTTCAACCTCCAGGGCGTCGCCGAATATTGGAACGAGACCCAGCGCGTCTACCATCACACCAGCCCCATCACCATGATCTACGCCATGCGGGAATCCCTCCGGATGATGATGGAGGAAGGCCTCGACGAACAGCATGATCGCCATGCCCGGGTCGCTGCCGGTTTGCGCGCCGGCCTGACCGCAATGGGGCTGGATCTGGCCACTGACCCCGACTACCAGCTCAACCCGATCACCGTGGTCAACGCTCCCGAAGGGGTCAACGAGGCCGACGTCCGCGCCCGCCTGCTGAACGATTTCGACATCGAGGTCAGCGGTGGCCTGGGCGAGTTCCGCGGCCGCGTCTGGCGCGTCGGCATGATGGGCAACGGCGCCCGCGAGACCAGCGTGCTGTCGCTCCTCTCCGCCCTTGAAGTCATCCTCGGGGACATGGACTACGAGGTAGCATACGGCGCCAGCGTAGCGGCGGCCCAACGCAGCTTCGCCAGCCACGGCGACTTTGAGAGCAACTGGCATTCTTAGACACGGTAGATAAGCCCGACAACAACGGCCGGTGGTTCTTGAACCGTCGAGTTCAGTTGTAAGATGTTTGCCTCCAAAGGTGCTGATCCAAATGGCGAGTAGGCCTTCGGTCCCGATAAACGTTGAGCGAGCCCTGTGGGCGGAATCGATGGGGTTTTGCATGAATCCTGCATGCGCGATCGAGTTGATCGGGACCGCGTCGGTCGCCGAGAAAGCCCACATCGTTCCGCATGCAGACGGCGGGCCACCTAGTTTCGACAATTTGCTGCTTCTGTGCCGCAATTGCCATGCGGAAATTGATGCGACTCGGTCTGATCAAACCGAGCAGAAATTGCGCAATTGGAAACGTAATCGCAATTTGGACATTCGATTGCGCTACTCTCAACGATATGCAAATTTTTGGGAATTAGAAGCTGCGATCGTACCCCTAATGGAAAGAAACGGCGATGTCTACCGCGAGTATGGCCCGGAAACACAGTCGGAAGACCTGCACGACTTGTGGGTTCAATTCGAGCCCGAGTTGATTGCGAACAATGCTAAGATATTATCGCTGCTCAAGGTGAACGGACGATTGTTGCACCCTGGCAATCAAACTATCGTCAACACATTCGAACGGCATGTGCGCGAATTCAACAACACGAGAGACAGCTATCGCGGAATGCGTTCCAGCCTGTTTCCAGAGCAGCTTTCATCGGTGTTCGGTGTTCAGGCCGCGCGTGAGCCGAGGCCAGTCTCCAATCTTTCAGCACTCCAAAATTTCGTCAGGTACTTGGTGGAGCAAAGCAAATTCGTCAAAATAAGCTTCGAACCCGAACCTTTGTTGACCTACATTTCAGACGACGATCAGGAGGACTTGTATCTTGACGACGAGCCCAGGTTGACGCAGTTGTATTGGGCCGGCGGATTCTATCGCCCGAAAAATACTGAATTGCGAGTAGAAACGTTAGTGTTTCTTGCGAATTGGCTGGCAAACAATCGGATCGGATATTCTATCAACGACCCCACAAACCTTGTTGAGTGGACTCTAAACGACAAATATAACCTAGTGCTTACGTACGAATATTGCCTGACAATCGCGACATTGTACGAAATCCCTTTGAGTGCAAATCTTGTCGTGGTTAACCTGTATAATTGGAATAGGGGGTGTATCACTGACCAAGCACGAGCCTACGCCGCGGAAAACGGGTTTCGGGCATTCACGCAAAGAGAATTTTTTCGTTTCGCCCATAGCCGTCTGAAATGAACCTATGGTCAAAAAACTGCCAATACTACCCCGCTCATCCTTAGAGAATTTCGACGAAGTATTCTTATTTGGTTCAGTACTGTGGTCGGATACTCCTGGTGACGTAGACATCCTGTTGGTGTATTCTTCGGATGACTTGCAGGCGGTCTCGAATGCACTTAGGATCATGAGGCGCGATTTAGAATGCGTCTTGCCTAATATCGCAGCCCATATCACGTGCATGAGCCATCACGAGTTAGAGAGCACCCAATTCCTCGCACAGATATGTGCCTTGAGAATCAAGTGATTGTAGGCGGGCACTGGCGGTGCGAAACTCGCAAAGGGAAATGCGTCGATAGCACAGGTCGCGATGCTGGTCATGTTCATGAATGACTAATGTAAGCCGCGTCCAGTATCTCCACCACGTGCATTACTCGTGCGCCGGAGCCGGCATCGCGCAGCCCCTGTTCCAGCTGGCTGATGCAGCCTGGATTGGCGGACGCGATGATCTCGGCTCCGGTCGCCGACGCGTTGCCGATCTTGCGCCGCTGCAGTCGCCGGGACATGTCCCGTTGTATGAGGGAGTAGAACCCGGCTGAGCCGCAGCACAGCGACGACTCCGCCATCTCCACCAGTTCCAGTCCGGGGATGCTCCGCAAAACCTGCCGGGGAGCGTCCGTGATCCGCTGGGCGTGCGCCAGGTGACACGGGTCCTGCATGGTGACCCGCCAAGGCAATTGAGCCTTTGGGGGTTTCACAGGTAGTTCGGCCAGAAACTCGGTGATGTCCCGCGTGTTTTGCGAAAATTCGTGCGCGGCCGCGGCGTAGTCGGGATCGTCCCGTAGCAGGTCGCCGTACTCTTTCATTGAGGAGCCGCACCCGGCAGAGGCTGTTACCACCACATCGACGCCAGCCTGTTTGAACGCGTCGATATTCCTGCGGGCCATGCGTCGTCCCAGCTCCAAATCGCCGGCGTGCAGGTTCAGCGCGCCGCAACACCCCTGCGCTGGCGGAACCGCAACGTCGCACCCGTTCCGTTGCAGCACCCGCACCGTCGCTCGCATCGCATCGCCCTGCATCAAGGGCATGACGCACCCAGACAGCAATCCAACGGTCGTGCGCCTTTCACCTTGCGCCGGGAACACCTGGCTCCGCGGCCCGAAAAACCGCTGCCCCATCACTGGCATCTGCGCTTCCATTGCATCGAGTTCACCAGGCATCAGACGTAGCAGCCCGGACTTGCGGACCAGCCCCTGCAATCCAGACCCTTGATAAAGCCGGATCATATGTCCGGCCAGGCGCAACCTCCGGTTGTGAGGTAGCGCGGCCCGCAGGAACAACCGCGAGAGCCGTCCCAGCTCCGGACTCTGCAGGTTGTTGTCCTGGACCTGCGCCCGCGTGTGTTCCATCAGCCGACCATACGGGACACCCGACGGACAGACGGCCTCGCATGCGCGGCACTGCAGGCACAACTCCCAGTGCGACACCAACCGATCGCTGATGCCGGTGCGCCCTTCGTGCACCGCCTTCATCAGCGCAATTCGGCCCCGCGGCGACTCCGTTTCCAGCCGAGTCTCAACGTAGGTGGGACACGCGCTCAGGCACAAGCCGCAGTGCACGCAGCGGTAAAGGTCCGCCTCGGCGGGAGCGTCCGGTCCGGCGAACATGGGCCCGTCATTCAGTGAACCCTCGAAGGGCAATCCGTACGGGAAGCCATGGCCGGCGTCGATCCCTCCGCCCAGGTGCTGGTCAGCGTCCGAGTGTCGGTCCGGTGCGCTGACCATCACAGTCCTCCAACATAGCGACCGGGGTTCAAAATATTGTGCGGGTCAAACTGCTGTTTCAGCCGGCGCATGATCTGCATGCCCGATGGGCGTTCTCCCCAAACGTCAATGTAAACCTTCACGCCATCCGGGCATCGCTCCACGACCGCCCCTCCACCAAGAGCCGCTGCCTTGGACTGGATCGTCCGCAGCTCGGCAGCCACGGCTTCGGGATCAGCGGTTTCGAGGTCGTCCCACCAGAGCAGGCGACCGCCGCCGAATCCTACGTCCGCCACCACCGACGGCGACGGCCCGTCCCCTAACGACGCATCGACAAAGGCCAGGATCTCTCGTAAAGCCGACGGCTGCGCATTGATCCGGACGCATATCGAGGGCGGCGAGGCCGGGTCTGCTGGCAAATCGGTTATAGCGCGGATCAGGCTTTCCGCTTCCTGTCCTCTAGCGACTTTGATCGTTGCAGCGACCGGAGACCACAGGCCAACGGTGTCATCTACCCTCCGCCTCATCGACGCCGGCCGGCCTCCCTGAATGGCTACAGTTAACGCCCGCCCGCCCATGGATGGAGCGAGGCGCTGTGCCGCCTCGCCGACCAGGAGGTGCAATCCCAGGGGCGAGTAGTATTGGGTCTGCAAGTTTTGGGCCGCATCAGCGGCGGCATCTATCCCGTCGAATGCGGCCACGATCACCGCCCACTCCGTCGGCGCCGGAGCCAGTTTGAACGTCGCCTCGGTGATCACCGCCAGAGTACCCAGCGAACCCGTGTAAAGCCGGTTCAGGTCGTAACCGGTGACGTTCTTGACTACCTTGCCGCCGGCCTTGGTCTGGGTCCCGTCCGCACCCACTACGCTGGCTCCGATCAGCCAGTCCCGAGGCAGGCCGTAGGCCAATCGCAGCGGCCCGCTGATCCCTGTTGCCAGCGTGCCGCCCACCGTCGCCCGGTCGCTCAACGGCGCCGTGATGGGCACGTGTTTGCCGTCTTGTGCCAGCACTTCGTTCAGTTGGGTCAGAGTCACGCCCGCCTGCACGCTCACCGTCAGATCCGCCGGTTGAAAGTCAACCACGCGGTTCAGCCCGGTCAGGTCCAGCGCGATACCAGGCCGCGCCGGCGGATTGCCCAGGGGCGTGGCGGTGCGGCCTCCCGACGGATAGACCGCCACTCCGCTGCTATTGGCCCAGGACATCACCGCTGCCACCTCATCGGCATTGGCCGGCTTTGCCGCAGCCACGGGCAGCCATTCCCCGATAGCGTAGTTGCGCAGGTCCGCACCGCTTACAATCGCCCCGGGACCAATCAACTCCGCCAGTTTCCCAGCGATTGAGCGCGTTGTGGTCATGCAAAGCAGGAGCCGGCTGGGCTCCGAGCAGTACAGGCGCGGCGATCAGGCATACATCCCGGCGGTGTGCGCCGCCGGATGCGCCGATGGCCGCCAGTAGCTCCCGTCGGGAAAGATTTTGCCGGGATTAAGCCGGTTTTCTGGCGCGAACGCCTCGCGTACCCGCTGCATCGCCGCCATGTCCGCATCCGTGTACACCAGCGGCATGAATTCCTTCTTCTCCAGGCCGATGCCGTGCTCGCCGCTCAGGGTGCCGCCCAGCAGCGCGCATTCTTCCATCAACTCCGCCGCCGCAGCCATCGCGCTTTCCATAACGCCGGGTTCGCGGGCATCAAACAGCATGCAGGGATGCAGATTGCCGTCGCCGGCGTGGAACACGTTGGCAATGGTAATCCCGTATCGTTCGCTCACCTCGGTGACCTTCCGCAGCATCTGCGTCAGGCGTGTTCGCGGCACCACGCCATCCACCAGGTAGTAGTTGGGCGCGATGGTTCCGAACGCTCCGAATGCCGTTTTGCGACCCACCCACAGGCGTTCTCGCTCGGCATCGTCCTCGGCGACCCTCACGTCGGCCGCGCCCGTATCCCAGAGCGCTGCTTCCACCTCTCCGCTGACCTCTTCCACCTCTTCGTTCAGGCCCTCGAGTTCGATCAGGAGCACCGCCCCGGCGTCGTTGGGATACCCCGCGTCGGTGACGTTCTGCACCGCCTTGATGCTCAACGCGTCGATCATCTCCAGGGCGGCGGGGACGATACCGTGCCCAATCACCGCCGACACCGCAGTGCACGCTGAATCGATGTCGGGAAAGATCCCCAGGAACGTGCGTACCGTTTCCGGTAGAGGCAGCAGACGGACCAGGATCTTTGTCGCGATGCCGAACGTCCCCTCGGACCCCACGAAAGCACCCCGCAGGTCGTATCCGCCGGCCTCTCGCGCCATGCTCCCCAGGTGAACCACCTCGCCGTCTTCCAGCACCACCTCCATCCCGATGACGTGGTTGGTGGTCGCCCCGTAGGCCAGGCAATGTGGTCCGCCCGCGTTCTCGGCGATGTTCCCACCCAGGCTGCACGCCCGCTGACTTGACGGGTCAGGAGCGTAGCGCATCCCGAACCCTCGCACGTGGTTGTCCAGGTCCAGGTTGATCACTCCCGGCTCAACGAGTGCAGTGCGGTTCACCGTGTCCACGTCGAGGATGCGGTTCATCCGGGGGAAGGCGACCTGTAACCCTTCCGGCGGAGTGATCGCGCCGCCGCTAAGGCCGGTGCCGCTGCCGCGACCCACCACGGTTACCCCCGCGTCGTAGGCCAGGGCCATCACCCGGCTGACCTCGTCGGTGTCAGCCGGCAGAACGACCGCCCGGGGCATCGAGCGGTCGACTGAACCGTCGTATTCGTAGACCAGAAGGTCTTCGCGGTGCGCGATCACATAATCGTCACCAACGACGGTTCGAATGTTTTCCAGAAGGTCGGTGCCGGTCAATGTCGGGTCAGTCCTTTCGGCGCTGGTACACCTGGATGCGGTGCCGGTTGGCTTCCACGACGAACAGCCTTTCCTCCTGGTCCAGCCGCAGCGCCACGGGTCCCCAGAAGTACGGCTCCGATTGCGCCGAGATAAGGTAGGGCGTGTCCAGGTGGTCGGGCAGATCGGGCACCAGGTTGGCCATCTGGCGCGTGTTGTACTCGTCCGGGTTCACCGACATGAAGTCCTGTGCCCACTTGGAAAGCGTGGCCTGCCCGCGCAGTGCCTGTACGAAGTTTCCGTCCGGATCCAATAGCTGGATCCGTTCGTTGCCCCAGTCGGCCACGTAGATGTAACCCTCGGAATCTATTGCAACGGCCGAAGGCCGGCTGAATTCCCCATCTCCTGTGCCCGAAGAGCCGTAGGTTGCGAGGTGCTGACCGTCCTCGGTGAACTTCTGGACCCGGTCGTTGCGCCAGTCCGCGACGTACACGTTGCCAGCCGTGTCCAATCCCAATCCCCAGGGCATGTTGAATTGCCCGGGTCCGTCCCCCGCCTCGCCCCAATGCGATATCGGATCTCCCTCGGCGGTGAACTTCTGCACCCGGTGGTTGTATTGTTCCGCGACGTACACAGTTCCGTCGGCGGCAACGGCAACGCCGGCCGGTCCGTTCATTTGTCCAGGGCCGTCGCCCTTTTCGCCCCACATCCGCACGAACTCGCCCGCGGTGTCGAATATCGTGACGCGATGGAGATGCTCGTCGGTAACGTGGATCCGCTGGTCAGCGCTGATGGTCATACCGATGGGCAGCATCCACTGGCCCTCTCCGCGCCCGGTGCCCTTGCTGAACTCGCCCAGGTATTCCTCGTCCCAGTTGAGGACGCCGATGCGGATCAGCGCGGTTCGAGCCGCGTCAGCATGGTTCAGCACCAGGATCCGCCCGTCGTTGGTGAAGGCGCAGTCATACGGGTTGATGAACCCTCGGCCGCTCTGGTTGGTGGTCACTCCGATGGTCTTGACGTATTCCACCGGACCCGCGCTGACTGCAGTCGTGGTAGTCATTGCAGCCTCTCCTGTTTTACGTAGGGGCGAATGATCATTCGCCCCTGCAATCGTCCACTATGCTTGGGGGTCTGCCTTATGCCAGCTGGTACTCCCGTGTGGCCGTCAGCAGCCGCAGCAGGTTGGCGATGCGCTGCTCGTCCGCCTCGGTGCGGGAACCATCCCGCAGGTCGGCGGGACCCTGCTCGTTGGCGAACTCGCGGATCGAAGTAGCCGTCGCTTCGGATAGCTCCAACGGCCCGATCAGATCAGCGCATGCGACGACCTGTTCCTCGGGCGACATCGCGCCCGCGCTCTGGCGGCCCAGACGGTCGATGATCGCCTTGACGCCAGGGTTGGCGGGATCGCCCAGTTCCTTACCGACGAAGTTGACCCGTTCCACCAGCGCGCCGCTGTCGATCCATTCGGCGCCCTCGTGCCAGCCCTCCACACTCGGCGGCTGGAAGATGCCCTGGCCCATGTACATGGTCTGGCGGGCCAGTTGGTCCGCTCCGAAGGTCGGCTCCTGATAGGTCCCGGCCATTCGCACCGCTCCGACGACCAGTTCCACCGGACCTTTGACCCGGGCGAACCTCGCCTCTTCGGACTTGAAATAGTCGGAATTGAACATCGTCCGAAGCACCGACCGGATTTCATGGCCGGATTCGAAGAACGACTTCACCATTTCATCAATGACGGCTTCAGCGGCTTCGTCCACCTCGTCGGCGGCGAAGAACTGGAACAGCCGGGTGCTGATGAACCGCGCCGTGGCGTCCTGCTGGACAATGATGTCGATGATGTCCTCACCGTTGAAATTCCCCGTGTGACCGAGGAAGGTCTTTTCCCCATCGTCGTGGTCATAGTCGCGGTAGTTGAAATGCCAGTTGATCCGACTGTACGGCCAGATGGAATCACGGCTGGCTCGCGTGGACATGTACTCGGCGTTGCCGAGGGTCCATCCGGTGAACGCGCGGGCGCATTCCTTGATGTCGTCCTCGGTGTAGTTGCCGACGCCCATCGAAAAGAGCTCGAGCAACTCCCGCCCATAGTTCTCGTTGATGTTGTCTTTGTGGTTATCGTGGTTGTCCAGCCAGATGATCATGGCCGGGTCCTTGGACAGCTCGACCAGCATCGTTCGGAAGGAACCCAGGGAATGCCGGCGGAAAGTGCTGATCTGGTTCACCAGAGCGTTGGCCTGGTTCAGCTTGGAGTAACCGGTGGCGAACAGTCCGTGCCAAAACAGCGCCAGCTTCTCTTCCAGCTGGTTCTGCGTGGTGACCATTCGGTACATCCAGTATGCGCCCGCGCTGTTCAGCTCGCGCATCTCCGCCATCTCGGAGTGGTAGCGTCGGATGACGTCATCAGGTATCACCTTGGCGTCGCCCGGGTTCAGCAGGTCCTCGACCACATTCTCATAGCCGCGTTCCACCAGCTGTTCCAGTTCGTCGCGATTGGCGCCAAAGCCGGCTCGGCGCATCAGGTGAGCCATCAAGGCAATGTCGGCATTGCTCATTATTGCCTCCAAAAAAGTCTGATTTTGAAATCGATGAGTGGCATCATCGGCGCCTGTTTAGTTGCCGATGAAGTCCCACTGCTCGAACCGTCCGTTGACGATGTTCACCGGGTCCAGGCCGAGCCACTTCTCCGCGATTGTGGAGTAGGTGGAGCGGAAGTCGTTGTTCCAGTGCAGGTCGCCGTCCAGCTGGTCGCGCTCGGCCAACGACGGGTACTCGCCGTAGAAACCGCCATGAATCTGGTTGCCGATGACAAAGGCGGTCCCGCCGGAACCGTGGTCGGTGCCGGAGCCGTTGTCGCGAATGCGGCGGCCGAACTCGGTCCAGACCAGCACGATCGCGTCGTCGGCCTTCCCGTGTTCTTCCAGATCGGCCATGAAGTCACTGACCGCGCCGGAAACCTGGGTCCACAAGCCGCCATGCACCTTTACCTCGTCGCCATGCGTGTCGAAGCTGCCGTGCTGGGTATAGTAGATGCGGGTTCCCAGATCAGCGGTCATCACCTGCGCCACGTTCTTGAGCGACTGGGCGATGGGGTTGTCGGCGTATTCCACCGAGGAAGAATACTTGTCGGGAGCGGTTCGCAGGATGTCCGCGCCCTTGAGCGCGTCCCGGCCGGTCTGGCCCAGGTACTCCATCACCGCGCCTTGAATCGTCCCGCCGTACATCGAGCCGAACGCCTCGAGGCATAGCCCGCGCACGCGCTCTTCTTCAACGTCGGGGAACAGGCCGTAGGTCTCCAGGTTACCCACCGAAGCGACTGGCACGCCGGGGGCGCCCATGGAGCGCGGAAGGCCGCGACCGAAATTCACGCCCGTAATGACGTTCTGGCCCGAGGGGTCCAGGTCACGGATCACACGGCCCAGCCACCCTTCCGTGGCGATCTTTTCCGGCTCGCACGTATGCCAGATGTCCATGCTGCGGAAGTGCGACCGGGTGGGGTTGTTATATCCGATCCCGTTGACGACGGCGACTTTGCCCTCGTCCCAAAGCGCCTTGATCGGCGCCATGTTCGGGTTGAATGCCAACTTTCCGTCGATGGGTATCACCTGATCGGTGGGAATGCCCACGTTCGGCCTGAAATCGTGATAGTGTCCGTCGGTGTAGGGAATAACCGTATTCAGCGGGTCATTCGCGCCGGTCAGTTGGATTACAACCAGGGACCGGTCATTTTGGGTGGTGGTCATCGCGGAAATGCCTCCTTGTCACGGCGCAACGCCAAACGCCAGCGCTGCTCGGCTGATGTTCGCAGTTTAAAGTGTGCATCCCGGCGTGTCAACGCGAGGATCTCTACCGCAAGACAGTTTTGTGAGGGTCGAACCACAGCAACAGGGTTGGCTGCGACCCGATGCCCCATCGCAACAACGTGCTGACTCGCGACACAATCCAGCTAACAGCCTCCGTTTGATGCCCCACTGACCATAGGCTATACTACCCGCCGCCCCGTGCCCGGCCAGATTCGACGCCGGCTATAGGGGGCGCACTACGAATCGGAGCCGTGGGTAAAATGGATTTCAACATCGCCGTGCTGGGTGGCGACGGTATCGGACCCGAAGTTACCGCCGAGGGCGTCAAGGCCATGCAGGCCGTGGGTCGCGCCTTTGGGCACAATTTCATCCTCGAGTACGGTGACGTCGGCGGCATATCCATCGACAAACACGGCGCCCCGCTGACCGACGGCGTCCGCGATTTGGCCACTTCCGCAGACGCGGTCCTCTTTGGTGCGGTGGGCGGGCCCAAGTGGGACGACCCTTCGGCTCCCACTCGACCCGAGGACGGTTTGCTCGCCCTGCGCGCCCATCTTAACGTGTTCGCCAACATCCGCCCGGTCAAGGTTTATCCGCAACTCACCGATTCCAGTGTCCTGAAGCCTCATGTGCTGGAGGGCGTGGACATGGTGGTCGTTCGCGAACTGACCGGCGGCCTCTACTACGCGCAACCCAAGGGCCGCACCGAGACCCCCCAGGGCATCGTCGGCGTTGACACCATGCGCTACTCGGAATCGGAAATCGAGCGCGTGCTTCGCGTCGGGTTCGAGTTGGCTCGCGGGCGCCGCGGCAAGTTGACTTCCGTGGATAAGGCCAACGTGCTGGAAACCTCGCGGCTCTGGCGCGCCACCGCCACGCGCCTGGCCGGCGAATACCCCGACGTGGAACTCGAGCATGCCCTGGTGGACGCTTGCGCCATGCAGATTGTACTCCGGCCCGCTTCCTACGACGTGATTGTTGCCGAGAACACCTTTGGCGACATCCTCACCGACGAAGCCGCCATCCTCGCCGCGTCCATGGGCCTCCTGCCCTCTGCGAGCCTTTCGGGCGTGCCCCAGGACGGAGCGCGAACCCCCGGTTTCTACGAACCGATTCACGGCACCGCTCCGGACATCGCCGGCCAGGGTATCGCCAACCCCTGCGGCTCGGTTCTCAGCGCGGCCATGATGCTACGGTACTCCTTGGGCCTCACGGAAGAGGCAGCGGCCGTCGAGCGCGCCGTCCAGTCCGTTCTCGAGCAGGGCTACCGCACGGCCGACATCGCCACCTCCGGCGACGCCGCGACGTCGACCACGCAGATGGGCGACCTCATCGCCAGCGCTATCGGTTAGGCTGGGTCGCTCCCCGTGCTCAACCTTCTCTCCGGCGTCGGCCTTGCCGTCGCCGTAGTCATCTTTCTGACCAGTGCGGTTGCGGTGGTCTTCCTGGGCACTTATCTCGCCAAATATGGCGATGCCTTGGCGTCCCTGACCGGATGGGGGCGCCTTTTCGTAGGCAGCATCCTCGTTGCGCTGGCCACGTCCCTGCCTGAGGTGTCGAACAACATCACGGCCGTGCGCATCGATAACCCGGAGTTGGCCCTGGGGGATGTCCTCGGCTCCAATATGTTCAACATATTGATTCTGGCAGTCGTCGCGTTGCTTTTTGGGGGTAAGCGGTTCGTGCAGCGCGTCGCCCCGGAGCAGGGCTACTTGATTATGCTGGCCGCCGCGCTGACCGGGCTGGCGGTGATTTTCTCGTTGATCAAGAGCGGCGTGAGCGTGTGGCAGGTTGGCCTGTCGTCCATTATCGTCCTGGTCGTGTACTTCATCGGCATGTGGATCGTGTACCAGCGCCGGCCGGCCGGCTCCCAGCAGGAAGAAGCGGAGTCCGGCATAACGCTGCGCCGGGCTTGGGTGATGTTTGCCCTGGTGTCCGTCGGCGTGATTGTGTCCGGTGTTCTCCTCGCTCAGAGCATGGACCAGATCGCTCACGAGACCGGCATATCCTCGGGAGTCCTCGGCATACTGGCGGTGGCCCTGGTCACCAGTATGCCGGAAATCTCAGCGACATTCGCCGCTGCCCGCCTGGGCGCCGCCGACCTGGGCTTTGCCGGAGTGTACGGCAGCTGCGTTTTCAACATCACGATCCTGGCCTACGCCGACTTCTTCTACCGCAAGGGCGTCGTGGTCAACACCGCGGATCTCGAGCATTACATCGCCGGCGTGATAGCGTTGGGTCTGATTGTGATGGGCGGCGTGCTGTTATGGGGGCGCAACCGCCTGCCCCAACCGGCGATAGTGTGCGCGCTGGTGCTGATGCTATTGGTCACGGTGGCCGGAGCGATATGGGTCGCGCTCCTAGGCGCGCCATCCCATTAGATCGCGTAGCCGTCAAACCGAGCCAGCTCAACGAACCCCCCAGCGGTGTCGTCCCAATCGAACAGCGCCGCTTCCACCACGCGCTCGCCGTCAATTCCCACGACCAACTGCTGCACGGGATAGGCCGGGCCGTCCCCCCAGGGGCTGGTCGCCACGGCCCGGTCGGTTTCCGACAGGTAGGCCCGGCCGTTGGGATGGGAGTGGTAGATGATTCGCGGCGGGTTCTGGGAATCCAGGCTGTTGTTCAGGTCCAGAAGGTCCGCCGTGCTGAACACGTACGCCGACTCGGCCGTGCGCTCCGCCACCGTGGGGTGATTTCCCGACGCCTGGTCGTTGGCCACGGGACGGATTCCGGTCACCGAGGTTCCGTCCGCCGGGCCACTGAGCCATCCGCAGCACTCCGCAGGAAAGCAATCTCGGGCGTGGCGGAACACGGCATCCATGATTTCAGCCGGAATTTCCAGCGGATCGCCCAAATTGGCCATTAAACCCCCTTGTTACGAAAACCGTAGCCTGATATTCTAATTCGGCCGTTAATCCACTGGTTACCGTAATACTCCGGTAATACAGTGGCTGTAAACTGAAATCATAAACCGACAGCCCGCCCCGACCACCGCGGCGACGATCGCCAACAGGATGGAGAAATGCAGACCCTAACCCGCAAATCGTTGAAGCTCAAGGCGTGTCCCCGCTGCGGCGGCGACATTTGTCGCATGAGGGACACTTTCGGAGTCTACCACCAGTGTGCCCAATGCGGTCGCGAAATCCGACGCGTCGCTTCCAGCCCAGTAACCGCCACGACCATGGCCGCCATGAACATGCCATCGAATCCAACCGACCATCGCGAAAAGGTTCCGGCCTGATCAAGATACCGAGCACAAGCAACCGCAGGCAGCGGCCTCGGACTTGGCTCCGAGGCCGCAAATTTTTAACACCGCATCTCGACCGTAGCGACAACCGGCAACAATTTACCGACAACCCAGTACGCACTGTCACGACTGGCGACCCCCACCAGCCGCCGAGTCAAGGAGATGAGATGATGGAGAGCACGCTGAATCGGGCGCGGTCTGTACGGGGCGTACGCCGCCGGCGCGTGGATTTGGGCTCCTGCCCCCACTGCGGCGGTGACGTGCGCCAAATCCGCGACATCTACGGCGATTACCGCCAGTGCCTGCAGTGCAGCCGTGAGATGCCCGGCGACCCAGAGCCGATGGTCCAGTCCGTGCCGGCCGCCGCGCCAGCGAAGCCGCAGTCCGACGAATTGCTGGTCGCGTAGACACTCGACACTCAGGTTAACCGTATCGGGGTCCGAGTTGCGAACTCGGACCCCGTTTTCTTGCTCAAACCCAAGTCTCTTCTGAAAATCAGCGGTACCGCCGGGGCATGTTGTCGTTGCGTTCTTTGACGAAAGCCGCGTATTGCCGTACCGCCTCTTCCTGGGACGCCGTCTGGACCGAGCCGGGCCGCAATTGCCGGATGTAGTCAATCGCCTCGTCGGGTTCCCAACCGGTGTTCACGAGGTAGGACGCCAGTATCGTCCCCGTCCGGCCGATCCCGGCGGCGCAGGTTACCACCGTGGGCCGTTCCCAGGTCTCGATCTGCTGCTCCGTGAAGGTGACGATCCGGTCAATCTGCTCCACCGATGGAGCTTCGAAATCCGGCACCGGCTCGAAGAGTTCCTCGAAACCCCACGGCTCCCCCGAGATCGTTCGCTCTTCCATGCGCACAAGCGCCGTGACGTCGTTGAGCTCGAAATAGATCAGGTGCCGGCGCTCGGTTGGCCCCATGGCTCCCGCCAGCGCGCCGGGCAAAATCCAGCTGAAGTTGCGAAAATTGTCTTGCATGGGTCGCTCCGTGTGCCGGCAAACCGGTCCGTGGTCAAAGGGTTGTCGCAGCCGACTTATCGGGCCGCACCAGATCTTCGAGGCGCCGCATCAGTTCCGGCTCGTCGATTCCGACTATTTCCATAAGCTTGTCCCTGGATCCGTGGCCGCGCGCGATGCTGACAGTGGTGCGAGGGATGCCCAGGACGCGGGCCAACATCTCCGCCACCGCCCGATTGGCCTTGCCGGCAACTGCGGGTGCCGTGGTGCGCACCTTCAGCGCGTCGCCGTACCACCCTGCAATCTCCGACCGTGTGGCCTTGGGCTGCACCCTTACCCGCAAGCGGGATGTGACCGGTGTGGTCATCAATGCCGTGATAGTACGTCTGGTATAGTATGGGCGCATACCGCCGGGCGAACCGACGCGATTGGCAGGAGATCGAATGGAGTATAGCAACATTACGCTTTCGGTGGGAGACCACGTTGCTACCCTCCGTCTGAACCGGCCAGACGCCCTGAACGCCCTCAGCCCAGACTTGCTCGGCGAGTTTTCCCACGCCGTTGCCACCGTCAGCGATAACTCTGCTGTCAAAGCGATGGTCGTGCGAGGCGAGGGCCGTGGCTTTTGCGCCGGCGCCGACTTGCTGTATTTCGACCAGGTCTTCGACGACCTCTCGTTGCTTCCCCACTACGTAAAGGACCTCAACGACGCGTTCTTCGCCCTGGAGGCGATGCCCATCCCGACCATAGCCGTCGTGCATGGTTACGCCCTGGCCGGGGGCATGGAGCTGATGATGGCGTGCGATATGGCCCTCGTGTCCGACGACGCGCGCATCGGAGACCAGCACGCCAACTTCGGGTTGATCCCGGGCGGTGGCTCCACCCAGCGTCTCCCGCGCCGTGTGGGCATGCCCCGGGCCATGGAACTCTTGACCACGGGCAGATGGCTAACTGGCAAGGAAGCCGTCGAGTGGGGTCTGGCTTTGCGATCTGCGCCTCCTGAAAACCTTGAGCATGAACTGGAAGCCCTGTTGGTTGGCCTGCGCCGAAAGAGCCGGGTGGGGTTGAGCCTCATGAAAAACCTGGCCCGCAGCAGCCAGGATCTTCCACTGAAGGATGGCGTCGCGCTGGAAGGCGCGACCTTTACCCACGTATTCGCGACGTCCAACCATCCTCGCGAGGGGATACAGGCGTTCAAAGAAAAGCGTCAACCTGAGTTCTGAAGCCCCATCGCCACAGCGCTTTGCCCACAGTGCTATCGCGGCCTGTCTCCGGGTTGACCATTTAGGATTTATCGGTTTGAAAATCAAGGACATCCTCAGCAACCGAAGAACCATTTCGTTCGAATTCTTCCCGCCTCGGGATGCGGACGGGGTCCCCGGGGTCGTCGACGTGGCTAGTCGCCTGCACCGATTCTCCCCTGACTTCGTCTCCGTGACCTACGGGGCCGGAGGAGGCACCCGGGCGTTCACCGAAGAGATCACCATGCGCCTCAAGCGACGCGGAGACATGGAGGTCATGGCCCACCTCACCTGCGTGGCCCAGAGCCGTGGCGAAGTACACGGCGTGCTCCAGCGTCTCCAGGGGGCCGGCATCGAAAACATAATCGCCCTGCGCGGTGACCGTCCTCCGGGAACCGAAGATGAGCCGCCCGGCGAGGACGAATTCGCCCACGCCACCGAACTCATCCAGCACATCTGCGCCAATTTCGACTTTGGCGTAGCCGGCGCCTGCTATCCCGAAGGTCATACCGAGTCGATCAGCCTGGAAACCGATATCGCCTACGCCCGCCTGAAGCAGGATCTGGGCGCGGACTTTCTCATCACCCAACTTTTCTACGACAACGACTACTTCTACGACCTACAGGAGCGCGCGGCCGCCGCGGGCATTACCATCCCCATCATCCCCGGGGTTTTGCCCATCCTGAGCACTCCGCAAATCCGGCGTTTCACCTCCCTGTGCGGCGCGACGATCCCGCCCCTGCTGGACGCCCGCCTGGAACGCTTCTCCGAAGACAATCGCGCCGTGCGCGAAATCGGCATCGAGCACGCCACGCGCCAGGCCGAGGACCTGTGGGCCAACGGCGTGCCGGGCATCCATTTCTACGTCCTCAATCGCACCTACTCGGTTTCCCACATCCTCACCGACCTTCACATTGGGGGACACGACGGCGATTGATCCAGCCGGTCTGCTGATGGTACATGCTTTCCACCGGCGTTGACTTCATTGAAATCGATCGCGTGGCCAGTGTGCTGGACCGGTACGGCGATCGGTTCCTGCGCCGTGTTTTCACTCCTGGCGAAATCGCCTATTGCCGTGGTCGCGCGCCCAATCTGGCAGCCCGCTTCGCGGCCAAAGAGGCGGTGATGAAGTCTCTCGGTACCGGCTTTCGCGGCGTGGGCTGGAGGGATGTGGAGGTCGTCCGCGCCCCCAGTGGCGCGCCAAGCCCGCGACTCCACGGACGGGCACGGCGACGCGCCGAACGGTTGGGCGTCACCGAAATTGCCATCAGCCTCACCCACTCCCGGGGGTTTGCCATGGTCGTCGCGGTAGCCCTCCGGCCCGACACCCCGGAATCGCTGGAAGCCAGTAAGGCCACCCTCTGGGGCGATGACGCGGCTCCCCGCGCCGATTGACGCGATGGCTGTCAAGGTCGTCACCGTCGCCGAGATGCAGGCCCTGGAGGCCGCATCCGAAACCGCCGGCGTCAGCACCGACACGCTGATGGAAAACGCCGGTTTGGCTTGCGCCCGGCGAGTGCGCGAGAGCATGGGCGGAGCCGCCGGCCGCCGTGTCCTAGTGTTGGTCGGGCCCGGCAACAACGGCGCCGATGGGCTAGTTCTGGCCCGTCATCTGGCCCGCTGGGGCGCGGACGTGTGCTGCTACATCGTTCGCGGACGCCCCGAGATAGATCCAAAGATGACTGTTGCCCTCGGATACGGGGTTGCGGTGATCGACTCGGCCGATGACGATGGATTGTCCAACCTGTGCCGTTTGCTGCGCCGTAGCGACGCCGTTGTCGACTCAATCTTGGGCGCCGGACGATACCGCCCTCTGGATGGCCTCGTTGGGGAGGTTGCGGCCCTCGCCAACCGCGTCCGTTCCCGCCGGCCCGGTCTGCCCGTTATCGCCGTGGATCTGCCCACCGGCGTCAACCCGGACACCGGGGACGTTGACCCGCGGACGATCGTCGCCGACGAGACTCTTGCTCTCTGCCATCCCAAGTACGGAATAGCCAATTTCCCCGGCGCAGGGCGCGCGGGCCGAATCACGATTCTTGGGATCGGTTTGCCTGACGAGGTATCCGCATCCGCCGATGGCGACCTGTCCACCGAGTGGATGACCCCGGAGTTAGCTCGCCTCCTTCTTCCCTCGCGTCCCCTGACGTCCCACAAAGGCACGTTCGGTCACCTGTTGACCGTTGCCGGCTCGCGCAATTTCGTGGGGGCAGCCTCGCTGGCAGTTTGGGGCGCCCATCGCGCCGGCGCAGGGCTTGTGACCCTGGCAGCTTCCGAATCGGTGTACCGGATGGCCGCCTCACGGCTTACGGAAACTATCCACCTGCCCCTTCCTGAGGACGCCGATGGACGCATCGACCCGTCGGCCGCTGACGTGGTACGCGAACGTATCGACAACTATTCCGCCATGGCGGTGGGCTGTGGCCTGGGTTGGTCGAAGGGTACCACCGCGCTGATGGATCGCCTCCTGTTGGGCGGTGAAGACCCGCCTTCGCTGCCAATCGTGGTCGACGCCGACGGTCTGAACAGCCTCTCGCGATGCGCCCATTGGGCCGATCGGCTGCGTGCCCCAGCAGTGCTGACTCCTCACCCGGGCGAAATGGCGACCCTTACCGGCCAACCCACCGCGCAAGTGCAGGCGGATCGCATCGGCGTCGCCAGCCAATCGGCAGCGGGATGGCGACAGACCGTCCTGCTCAAGGGCGCGCATACTGTTGTCGCTTCATCTGATGGCCGACGCTGCATTCTCCCCTTCGCCAATCCGGCGTTGGCCGCCGGCGGCACCGGCGACGTGCTCACCGGCATCATCGGCGGGCTGCTGGCCCAGGGTCTCGCACCTTACGACGCCGGGCGGCTTGGCGGGTTCCTCCACGGCACGGCGGCTGAGCAAGTGCGCGCCGAGCGCGGAGACGCCGGCGTTGTCGCCAGCGACCTGCTGGATCGCATCCCCGCGATCATGGCCGGCCTGCGCGGCTCCGAGGTAACCAGTGATTAGCCTGACGGAGCAGCAAGCGGACAGGCTTGCCGACACTCCAGTGGGCCACCTGGCCACCGCCGACGCCAACGGGCGTCCCCATGTCATACCGGTGTGCTTCGCCTACGACGGAGAGCACATCTACTCGGTGCTGGACGCCAAGCCCAAGCGCGGCAGCCTGACTGGCCTCAGGCGCGTGCGCAACATCCTCGCGAACCCGCAGGTCTCGTTGGTCATCGACCACTACGACGCAGATTGGACCCGGCTCTGGTACCTGTTGGTGCAGGGCCGTGCCGAGCTGGTGGAAGACGGACCCGAGCCACCGGCGGCGATTGCGCTGCTGCGCGGCAAGTATCCCCAGTATCGCGAGATGCCCCTTGAAGGCAACCCGGTGATACGGATCACGCCCGAACGCGCCACCGGCTGGTCCGGCAGTTGAGCCGCATCGAGTCGCCTTGACCCCATAGCCCCCGCACCCTAGAATGCCGGCACCCGGCCTGCAGGGCCGTCTTTCGCAGGTTTCCATGACCCAGATTGTGTTCGTTCACGGCCCAGGCGCCGGCGGCTGTGCCGATTCCTACATCAACCAGCTCTACCACTACCCGGACAGCCTGGCCCCAAACCTGCCCGGTCATCTCGACGGCGCGCCGTGCAGTAGCGTTGAGCGCTACACCGAGTGGCTGCGTGGCTGGCTGCACGCCCGCGGACACGACCACGACCTCGTACTGAGCGGCTTCACCCTCGGGGCATGCGTCGCTCTGCAATACGCCCTGGACTATCCCGACGAGGTCAAGGCTCTGGCGCTCATGACCATCGCCATGCGTCCCAAGCGGCGGCGCCCGCAAGATTTGCAATTTCGCCTGGACGCCGCCCAGAATCCGGAGACCTACGAGAAGTGGCTCGGCATGATGGATGGCGTGATGCACTTCATCGAACCCGACTTGCGCGCCCGCCTGTTGCAGCGCCACCGCGAGGTCGGCCCGATCGCCCAGCATCGGGACCTGGTGGTCATCGACCGCTTCGACGTGCGTGACCGGATCCACACTCTCGAAACGCCGCTGCTGCTGATCCAGGGTGTCGACGATCCCCTGGCCACCGGCGACTACGAGGAAGAGATTCACCGCGCGGTCCCCGGATCGAAACTCATCAAGATGAAAGACGCCGGCCATTTCCCCATGGTGGAAAAGCCGGACGAATTCAATGCTGCGCTGGACGATTTCCTGAGCGAGATCGACTGAACCGCAGTCCTGCAAACCCCGCACATCCCTGCCAATCGTAATAATAAAGGAGTTCAACCGTGGACGGAGTCACCGCAGTTGCCAATGTGTTGAAGATGGAGGGGGTGGACTGGATCGCTGTCATGCCTTCCAACCCGCTGATTGAGGCTGCCGCCATCGCCGGCATCCGACCCGTCGTCTGCCGCCAGGAACGCACCGGCGTTCACATGGCTGACGGCTTTTCCCGGATCACCAACGGCAACAAGATCGGCATCTTCCTCGCCCAGAACGGTCCCGGCGCTGAAAACTCCTTCGGCGGGGTTGCCCAGGCCTATGCCGACTCCGTGCCCATCCTGGTGCTGCCGGCCGGCGTCGCCCGCAACCGCTTGGGCGTGGAGCCCAACTTCCATCCCGTCCAGGCCTACTCGACCATCACCAAGTGGGCCGCCCACGTCAACTTTGCGGACCGGGTCCCGGAACTGTTCCGGCAGGCTTACACCAAGCTCCGCTCGGGCAAGCCCGGCCCCGTCCTCCTGGAAATCCCCTCGGACCTGGTTTCCGACCAGATCAGCGAGGAGGACTTCGACTACGTCCCTCCGACGAAGATGCGCGTGGCCGCCGACCCGGCCGCCATCACCCGGGGCGTGCGCGCCCTCCTGTCCGCCCGTTACCCGGTGATCCACGCCGGCCAGGGCGTTCTGTACGCGGAGGCCACCGACGAGCTGCTCGAGCTGGCGGAGTTCCTGCAGATCCCGGTGATGACCACCCTGGAGGGCAAGAGCGCCTTCCCGGAGAACCATCCGCTATCTTTGGGCGTCGGCGGTTCCAGCCAGACCGGTCCGGTGCACCGATTCCTCACCAACGCCGATGTGGTCTTCGGCGTGGGCGTCAGCTTCACCAAGAGCGGTTTCACCGTTCCCATGCCGGCTGGCAAGACCCTGATCCACCTCACCAACGGCGAGGGAGACGTCAACAAGGACTACCGCACCGACTACCCTATTCTTGGTGACGCCAAGCTTGCCCTGCGACAGTTCATCGATGAGCTGAAGGCCCAGGGCACGCAGCAGCACGCTCCCAACCAGGAGTTGGCCGACGATATCGCGGCCAGCCGCGAGGCGTGGATGGCCGAATGGCTGCCCAGGCTCACCAGCGATGAGGTCCCATTGAACCCCTACCGCGTGGTCTGGGACATCATGCACACCGTGGACCTGGACAACACCATCGTCACCCACGAGTCGGGCAGCCCCCGCGAGCAGGTGTCGCCGTTCTGGGAAGCCCGCGCTCCACGCAGCTTCATCGGCTGGGGCAAGTCCACGCAGTTGGGCTACAGCCTGGGTCTTGCCATGGGCGCCAAGATGGCCGCGCCCGAAAAGATGGTGATCAACTTCATGGGTGACGCCGCGTTCGGCATGGTGGGCCTGGACGTTGAAACCGCCGTCCGCTCCAACATTCCGATCACCACGGTGGTTATGAACAACTACACCATGGCCATCTACCCGGACAGCCGGATCCCCACCGCCGTGGAGCGCTACGGCCTGAAGGACCTCACCGGCGACTTCTACCAGGTGGCCCTGGCCCTGGGCGCGTACGCCGAGCAGATCACGACACCCGACGAGATCAAGCCGGCCATGCAACGCGCCATGCAGGCCAACGCCGATGGCCGCCCGGCCCTGCTGGAGTTCATCACCAAGGAAGAGGGCACCTTCTCCAAGTTCCGCTTTGACTAGGCTGCGATCATTCTAGGGGCAACTTTTCCGTTGCAGGGGGGGCGAATCGCCATTCGCCCCCTCACTCATTCGCGCCAACACGGCCGGCGGTGACCTGCTAACCCACTCCTATTCGCTGGCCTGGGCCCGTACAATGAAGCAATGACAACCCGACCTCCCATACCCGAGACCGAACGCGACGTAACCACCGGCTGGATGCGGCAGGCGTTGACCGCTGGCGGTTTGAGCGCGGCTGATGACGTCGAGGCGGTGGACGTAGAAAACATCGGCGCCGGCGTTGGAATGGTAGGAACCATCGTGCGCTGCCGGCTGTCGTACCGAGGCGATGCTGCTGATATGCCGCATACGGTGATCGTCAAGCTGCACAGTTCCCATGCGGCAACCGTCCAAACCGCCCGCCTGCTTCAGCTCTATCGCCGTGAGTACGACTTCTACCACAACATGGCATCGCTGGTACCGCTGCGTTCACCGACGCTGCTGTACGGAGACTTCGACGAATCGGACCACCACTTCGTCTTAGTGCTGGAAGATTTGCGAGACATGACCACGGCGGACCAGGTAGCGGGCGCGAGCGCGGCGCAGGCGAACATGGCCGTGCGGGCGGTCGCCGGGATGCACGCCGCCCACTGGAACCGGATAGATCAGCCTCCCGTTTCGGAATTTCACGATGCCGCTGATCCCGAGCGTCGTCGTCTTTTGCAGCATATTTATCAGGCCAGCCTTCCCGCGGCTTTCGAGACCCTGGGCAGCCTTTTCCCCGACCGGATGCGACGATTGGCCGAGGCCTACGGCGATGGCATGCTGGCGCACGTCGGCGCTCTCGGCTTGGGTCCACTGGCCTTTTCCCACGGCGACTTCCGTCTGGACAACACGTTCTTTGGCAGTGGCGAAGCGGATGATTTCGCCGTAGTTGACTGGCAGGTTTGCGGGGTGCGCAACGCGCTGTACGACGTCGCCTATTTTCTTTCCTCCAGCGTCCCGGTCGATATTCGCCGGGAGATCGAGGCCGATGCCGTGGCTGAGTATCACGACATCGTCCGGAGCACGGGAGCACGGGACTTCACTCTGGATGATTGCTGGCGCGCCTACCGTCAGAATATCCTCGCTTGCTTCCAAACTCTCATAATCGCCAGCGGGCAACTGGATCTCAGCAGCGACCGGAGCCGCCAACTGGCTGAGGCATTCGTGACCCGAACACTCACTGCCATCGATGACCTGGACGCCGAGGAGTTCCTGCCCCGTGGAGCCACACCTTAGGCAATGGTGACGGCCGCTTGCGGGCAAAATGGCCAGGCGTCCCACCATTCCCTCGAGGCCGTCAGACATTAGCCTAGATTGGCTACGGCAAGCGTTGGCCTGCTCGGGAGGATTCGAACCGTCGCAGTTGCGGGCCGTTCATGCCGCACGGGTGGGTTCTGGTCGAGGACTGCTCAGTACAGTTATTCGTTGCCGCCTGGAGTGGTCGGGTGCTGCTCCACAGCATCCCGGCAGCGTGATCATCAAATGCCACAGCGGTGATCGCAAAACGTTCCGACTTGCCAGGATACTGAAGCTGTATCGGCGGGAGTACGAATTTTACCGTCGTATCCGGCCATTGACGGGTATTCGCTCCCCTAAGTTGCTTTACGGCGATTTCGCTGCCGTTAGCCACCGGTTCGTGATGGTTATGGAAGATTTGTCCGAATTGGAAGCGGTCAGCCAGGTGAGCGGAGCCAGCCAGGTCCAGGTAAAGTCCGCAGTCCGCGCGGTTGCCCGGATGCACGCCCGCTACTGGAACAACTTCGACCACCCGACGTTAGCGGGTGTGCCGGACTATTCCAGGAAATATCGGCGCTTGACCCAACTGGGCTACCTGCTCAACCTGGCGCCCACCCTCGATCGTTTCGGAAATCTGTTCAATGCTGAAATGCGTCGTCTCGCTGAGGACTACGGCACGCGCGTCGCCGATCACCTGTCCGACGTATCCAGAGGGCCCAAGACCTTCACCCACGGGGATTTCAGGGTGGACAACCTCTTCTTTGACGAACCGGGCGCCGATGAAGTCGTGGCGATAGATTGGCAAAACTCCGGCGTCCATTCCGGCATGCGCGACATAACCTATTTCCTATCCACCAGCGTGGCAACCGAAACTCGGCGCGAAATCGAGCGAGATGTCGTAGGCGAATACCACGATGCCCTGGTCGGCGCCGGAGTCAGCGATTACTCCTTTGACCAATGTTGGCGCAGCTATCGACAGGTCATGCTGAGTTGCCTGATCGGCCCGGTGTTCACTTGCGGCGCTTTGGACTTCAGCGACGAACCGAGCCGCCGCACGATGGAAATCGGTCTCCGCCGCACCCTGGCGGCAATCGAGGACTTGGATGCGGAGGAGTTCTTGCCTGGCGGTCCTCGCGCGTTCAGTCTGGGCAGCGTCGTACCCCCGCTTTCGGCCGGAGCGGTGCGCGCGTACCGCCGAATTAGCAACCTCCGCCGCAGCTAGGACCGGATTTCTCAATGCCGTGATGCTGCATCCCGTCGGGTCATTTGCTGACACCGCTCAATTGCGCGAGCGTGTGGCGTCCATTTAGAGTGGTTGCGGCCAATCTGGACTGACGGAGTCAATGATGATTGTCGCGGGACCACCTGCAGAACCTGCCGACCTGGACGCCTTCCGGGCCGAGCTCGAGCGCATCATCGCCGGCACGCCCGCGGCGGTCGACACGCCGGCTTCAGATCCTGACGGACCCACGGAGACGCCGGAGGCGGAAAAACCGGATGAGCCAGCTTCGCCCGGCAGCGTCGGTACGCCCATTTACAAGCCGACCATCCTGGACTTGCCGGCGTGCGAGCGCCCTCGTGAACGTCTCAGGGAGCATGGACCGCGCTACCTGAACAACGCCGAATTGGTTGCAATCTTGCTGCGATCCGGTGTGGCGGGCGAAAACGCGATTAACGTCGCCATGCGCATTTTGGCCGAGTTCGACGGCCTCGCCGGGTTGGCCCGCGCCGGGTACTCCGAGCTGTGTGAGCAGCGTGGCCTGAACCACGCCAAATCCAGCGAAATCATGGCTGCCCTGGAACTTGGACGCCGTATCGCTTCGCTTGCCCCGGAGGAACGTGCCCAGATATCCTGCCCTCAGGACGCGGCCAGTTTGCTGTCCGCTGAAATGGAACCCTTGGTGCAGGAGAACCTGGTCGTCCTTCTGCTCAACACGCGGAACCAGGTGGTGGCCCGCCGTACAATCTACATCGGAACAGTGAACAGCAGCGCCGTACGACCAGCTGAGGTTTTACGACCCGCCATCCGGGAAAACGCTCCATCCATGATTGTGGCCCACAACCACCCGTCCGGCGACCCGACGCCCAGCCCGGAGGATATCTCCGTAACCCGCGACCTGGCCGCCGCCGGCAAACTCATGGACATCGAACTGTTGGATCATTTGATCATCGGACAAGGCGGACGGTTCGCCAGCCTGAAGGAAAAACGGCTGGGATTCGATTAGCCCTGCCTTTTTGCCGTCATTCCGACGAAACCCGGAATCCATTGTCACAAAGACGCCAGGAGTCAAAAATATGAGCGACTACTTCCTCGCACCCGACAGCCGTGGCTACAAAGAACTGGCCGAGGGCGCCCGTACCCGCACTTTCTGGGGAGCCCAGATGCTCTTCTCACTGGTGGAGGTCGAGGCCGGGGCCCTGGTGCCTCTGCACACGCATCCCCACGAGCAGGGCGGCATCATTGTCGAGGGTGAGCTGGAGATGGGCATAGGAGGTGAAGTGCGCGTCCTCAAACCGGGCGACATGTACATCATCCCCGGCGATGTCGAGCACTACGCCAAGGGCCAGGGAACCAGGGCCGTCGCGTTGGACATATTCAGCCCGGTGCGCGAGGAGTTCAAATACTAGGAGGCGTCTCCGAAGTACTCCGCAACCGCCATAACCAGGTTGCCCATGTGCGGGTGGTCCGGCTCCACGTCCACCCCGATGCCGAACTCTTCCAATTTCCGCGTGCACACCGGCCCCACCGAGGCCACCGCGACGGCTTGGTGGAGGCTCGCGCGCAGCGATGCTTCCCGCCCGGAGTTGGCAGCGATGGCAATCAGGTTAGGCACCTGCGGCCGACTGGTGAACGCCAGCGCGTCAATCTCGCCCTGCTCCATGCGGTGGATCAAATCGACCACCGGCGCGGTGTCGTCGGGAAGCCCCCAGTCATACAACGTCAACTCTTCGTAGTCAGCACCTTGCTCGCGCAGATAGGTGGGTAGTTCGGAGTCCGGGCCTCCGTAGCGCTGGAAAACCACGCGTTTGTTGTCGAGCTCAAGCTCTCCCATCGCGGCTATCAAGTCGCTTGAGGTGTACGGCTCTGGCGGCATGATATCGATGGGTATCTTGTGGCGCCGCAGGATGCGACCCGGTTTTGGGCTGCGCGCAACAACCGTAATCCCGCGCAGCGCTTCTTCGAACTCCGTCAGCCTGCCCATACCCTCGGCGATGCCCATCATCGCGTTGGCGCCGACCCCGGTCAGGAAGATGGCGGCATCGACCCGCCCCGCGCAAACATCCAGGATGGCTTGCTGCACCTCCGGGCTGTCCTGCAGGTAGTGCTCCTGCATGACCGGCGCCCCGATTGGGACGCCGCCGTGCCTACGGATGAGGCTGGCCATTTCGTCGGGCATCCGCGCCTCGACGAAGGCCAGCACTCTACCGTTAAGCGATGCCTTGGCCATTGCGATGTGGCGAAGCCGCTAGACGGCGCACTCGCCTTCGCCGCGCTCCAGCACGTACTGGTTGGTCCGCTCCCAGTCGAAGTACATCTCGCCGCCGCCTTCGGCCTCGTGTCCCACCTCCTGGGCGCGGGCTGCAACGGAGGTCATCTCCTCCAGGCCCACCCGGTCGAGGAAGTCGTTGAACCGCTCGGAATCGTCGGCGCGATGGTCCTTGTAGTAGGTAACGATGTCTTTCAGCACCGACGGCACCAGCTTGGCCGGCACCTTGACCTTGGGCACCCGCGTCCCGATGCGGGAGTCCTCCACCTGGTTGTCGCCGTAGTTGCCGCCCAGGAACAGTTCGTAGGATGGGATCTGCTGGCCGTCCACGCCTTTCACCGCCGCTCCGTGGAACCCGATGTTGGCGATGTGATGGAGGCCGCAGCCGTTGGGGCAGCCGCTCATCTTGATGCGGATGTCGCCCACGCCCTTGTCCTCGGAAAGACCGTTCCAGTCGGCCATCTCGGTGCGCAACGCCTGGGCCAGCCCCATTGACGCGGTGATACCCAGCTTGCAACTGTCCGTGCCCGGGCAGGACACGACGTTGCTGATGTGGCTGTGGCCGGCCTCGGCCAGCTCCAGCGATTTCAACGCTTCCCACACGCTGTGCAGGTGACCCGTGGGCACCCACCGCAGCACCAGGTTCTGCTCCTGGGTCGTCCTGGCCTTGCCGCCGGTGTAGTTCCGAACGATGTCGGCCAGCCCGTGGAATTGCTCAGGAGACAGGTCCCCTCGGACTATCTTGATGTACGCGACATGGTAGCCGTCCTGCCGCTGCGCTTCCACGTTTGCACTCAGCCACGCCTGGTATTCGGGTTCGCTGTGGTCGCCATTCGCGGCGGATGGTTGCGCCGGCGGATCCTCGCGCTGTATTTCCTCGGCTGTCATCAGGGACCGGAAGTCGATCGGCTCGATATTCGCCAGCTCAGCGTCCACCATGTCCCGGAATTCGTCCAGGCCGATGCGGTCGATCAGCACCTTGAGGCGCGCCATCATGCGGTTTTTGCGGAGCGTTTCAGCGTTGTTGAAAACCGTCCACACGGCCAGTGCCACACGCAGGTAATCGTCCTCGGACACCCACTCGTACAGCGGCTTGGCCAGTCGAGGCATTATCGACGTGCCGCCGCCGCAGTAGACCTTGAAGCCCTTGCGTTGCTCGCCGTCCACCTCTTGGTACTGGGATACGAACGTGAGGTCCTGGATTGCCGCGGCCACTTCGTCCCGTTGGTCGTTGCCGGTGAAGGCCGACTTGAACTTGCGGGGGAAGTTCTGCGTGATGGGGTGGCGAACGCCGAAACGCACGTATGCGGTCAGATACGGTGTGGGGTCGAACACTTCTTCCGGACTCACGCCGGCAGTCGGAGGCCCGACCACGTTGCGTACGGTATTGCCGCACGCTTCGCGGGTGGACAGGCCCACGCCGCCCAGCAACCGCAGCACTTCGGAGGTCTGCTCCAGCGGGATGTGGTGCAGCTGGATGTTCTCCCGCGTGGTGATGTGGCCCTTCTTCAGCGGCGCGTACCGTTCGGTCACGTCCCCGAAGCAGTCCAGCATGTCGGCCGAGATGATGCCGCCCGGAAGTTTCACCCGGATCATCTGCACGTCGGCCTGTCGCTGTCCGTACACCCCCTGGCGCAGGCGGAAGGGCGTGAACACGGTGTTGTCCAGTTCGCCAGTTCGGAACCGGTCGACCTCCGCGTCGAACCGCTGTATCTCGTCCTCCATGAACGGGATGATCGCGGACGCGTCGGTCGCCAGCCGTATACTGGACTCGTGAATTTCGTCCTGGCTGGGGATTTGTGCTTGGCTGGTCAAGGTGTCCTCCTCCGATTTCTGGCAATAAAAAACCCACCGTTGCCGTACGGCAAATCCGGTGGGCGCAGGCGCGAACCCGAAGCTTTCAGTCAGGTCTATCCTGCCCCCGCTGTCGGGGGACAGGTACATGTGCAGATGCAATTCCTTTTGCAATTACTTTGCATTTGCGAAAACTATACTGTCGGGGTCGGGAATTGTCAACGACGGTTTGGCATCGAGATTCGAATGATTTTCGCCGATGCGGATGCGTGAGGATCAGCGCAGCGACCGGTCGGATTTTACGCTTCCGGTACCCACCGTATGCCCGGATACCAGCCACATGGCCCGCTCGGCTATGTTTGTCGCTCGGTCGGCAATCCGCTCCAGATCGTGCGCTACCCATAGCAGGTAGGTGGCCCGCTCGATGTTGCGTGGGTCCTGCAGCATGTACGTCAGCAGCTCCCGGTAAACCTGGTTGTAGAGATCGTCAACCGCGTCGTCGTCCCGGCACACTTTCCGCGCCTGCCATTCGTCGCGGTTGGAGTATGCTTGGAGGCTCTCCCTCAGCATGGTCAACGCCAGTTCGGCCATACGAGGGATGTCGATCAACGGCTTGAGCAGCGGTTGGTCACCGATACGGAGGCAGATCTTCGCGATCCCTTCCGCGTAATCGCCCATGCGCTCCAGTTCCACGGCGATGTGCACTGCTGACATTAACGCCCGCAGGTCCCTCGCCATCGGTTGCTGCGTCGCCATCATCGTGACGCACTTGTTTTCAAGGGCGTCTTGCAGGTGATCCAGGTGGTCGTCTTCGTCGATGATCTGCTGCGCCAGTGCGAGGTCTTGATTCTCCAGCGCGTTGAGTGCGCCTAGGGTCGCCTGCTCGACGTGCGTGGCCATTTCCGTCAGGTCCGCTTGCAGGCTCGACAGATCGCGTTCGTAATCTGATCTCAGCATTCGACACCCCTTTTGGGCGACCCACAGACCCCCTGATAGCCGCCCGTATGCTAGCCAAACCGGCCGGTGATATATGCCTCTGTGCGCTCGTCGGTGGGATTGGTGAACAGTGTTCGGGTGTCCCCGAATTCGATCAGGTGCGCCACCCGTTTCTCGTCGGGCATCAGGAAGGCCGTCTTGTCGGACACCCGTCCCGCCTGCTGCATGTTGTGCGTCACAATGACGATGCTGTAGGTCTTTTTGAGCTCTTGCATCAACTCCTCAATCGCGAGCGTCGCGATCGGGTCCAGGGACGAACAGGGCTCGTCCATCAGGATCACGCTGGGCTCCACCGCCAGCGCTCGGGCGATGCACAACCGTTGCTGCTGCCCGCCGGAAAGAGATAGAGCCGACTCCTTGAGCCGGTCCTTGACTTCATCCCACAGCGCCGCGGCCATCAATGACTGTTCCACCACGTCGTCCATGTCGCCTTTGAACCCGTTGATGCGCGGGCCGAAGGCGATGTTGTCGTAAATCGATTTCGGGAAAGGATTGGGCCTTTGGAAAACCATGCCGATCCGGTACCGGATCTGCGTCGGGTCCGAGCCCGGTGCGTAAAGGTTGAAATCGCCAAACCACATTTCGCCTTCCATCCGGAAGATCTCGATGAGGTCGTTCATGCGGTTGATGCACCGCAGCAACGTGCTCTTGCCGGCCCCGCTGGGCCCGATTATCGCGGTGATCTCATGCTCCGGCATGTCCATGCTCACGCCTTCGATTACCTTGTTGGAGCCGTAATAGACCCCAACATCCATGGCGCGGATGGCGGGACGGGTCGCCGCTGAGGTTGCTGCCATGCTGGTTTACCCCCGTAGATTCTTCTGCAGTCGGTTCCGCAGGAGGATTGCGAAAGCGTTCATGCCCAGCAGCATGATCAGCAGTACGACGATGCCTGCAGCCGCCAGGTGGTGGAACTCTTCCTGTGGTTTGGATATCCACACAAAGATCTGTATTGGCAGTACCGTAAATCGGTCCAACGGCGAAGCGGGCGCGAAGGGTACGAATGACAGCGCGCCCATGATGACCAGCGGCGCCGCTTCTCCCATTGCCCGGCTGACCGCCAGGATGATGCCAGTAAGGATGCCTGGCATCGCCTGCGGAAGCACGAGACGCCAGATAACCTGCGCCTTGGTCCCACCCAGCGCAAACCCGCCCTCCCGTATCGAGGACGGGACCGCCCGGATCGCCTCTTGTGACGACACGATCACCACCGGCATGATCAGCAGCGCCAGCGTCAGGCCCGCCGCCGACACGTTCTTGCCGTCCGAGCCCGGGGCTACCACCACGAAGAACGCCACAAAAATTGACAGTCCCAGGATGCCGTACACGATCGAGGGCACCGCTGCCAGGTTCTGTATGTTGGTCTGGATCATCCCCGCAATACGGCTTCGGCCCGAGTACTCTTCCAGGTAGATGGCCGACGACACGCCGACGGTGAACGAGACGAAGATGCATATCCCCATCACCCACAGGGTGCCTACAATCGCCGGGAACAACCCGGAGCTAACCGCTTTGCTGGACGGAATGTCTGTCAGCAGCGTTTTGACCGAAGTGCCGTCCAGGTTCAACCAGGCGATGGCCTCCGATATCACGCTGTACAGCAATGCCACCAGCATCAGCAGCGCGACGATCACCGCCGCCACGCACACGCCGTAGAATATCGACGCGTTGCGCTTGCGGGCGGCAAGCCGCTGTTGGTAGGCGCCTTCGGTTCCGGTTGCCATTATTCGTACACCTCGCGGAACTTGGACACCACGAACTGGCTTAACAAGTTCATCAGCAGCGTGATGATGAACAGCGTGATACCAACGGCGAACAGCGACTGGAACTGGGCCGTTCCGGGAATCGCGTTGTCGCTGAAGTTGGTGGTTGCCATGAACCCCGTCATGGTGTTAACCGGCTCCAGTGGGTTGAAGGTCAGCTTCTCATTTTGGCCGGCAGCGATAAAAACGATCATCGTCTCGCCGATCGCCCGGGACATCGCCAGGATGAACGCGGCCACGATACCAGACAGGGCAGCTGGCAACACCACCTTCGTGGCAACTTCAACCTTCGTCGCACCCAGCGCGTAGGCGCCCTCCCGCAGCGCGTTCGGCACCGCCCGCATTGCATCCTCACTCAGGCTGGAGACCATCGGTATGATCATCACGCCCATCACGATGGCAGCCGACAACGCGTTGAAGATGCCCACGTCGTCGCTGATCGACCGCAGTATCGGGGTGATGAAGAACAGCGCGAAGAACCCGTACACGACCGTGGGAATACCCGCCAACACCTCCAGGATTGGCTTCGTAATCGCTCGTAATCGCGGGTGCGCGTATTCGCTCAGGAAGATCGCGCTCATCAGGCCCAGCGGCACCGCGACAACCATCGCCAGCACGGCGATCATCGTGGTTCCCACGAGCAGCGGCCAGATGCCGTAGGACCGCGGAACCAGCAGGGTCCGCCATTTTGTGTCGGTAAGGAAACGGTGCCACTTCACTTCCTCCGGCACGCTGAAGGGGTCGGTCTGCAGGCCCACTCCCTTGCCGGACCCAGCGAGCGCCGCGACCGTGACCTTGTGGGAGCGACCCGGCGCGGCGTTGGCAATCACGCACGATGTTCTGTCGGCCGTCAGGTTGGTGCAGTCTGAAAGGTCAGCGTTAAGGCTGGGGAGCACGGATACCTCGTACCCGGTCGGCTCCTGCCCCGCCGTGGGCCGGTCCCAGTCCACGTAAATTAACGACTCTGTGGTGGCGCGTACCTCCACCCTTGGAATTATCCCCGGGGACAGCGTGCTCGGAGCCGTGCCGTCCAATCCCCCAGCCTCGCTCGTCACCACTCGCTCCGTCGGCCGCTGCTCGTAGAAGTCCGACGTGAAAAATCTCACTCCCTCGAATAGCAACACCGAGACGATGCCCACGGTGGTCAGCACCGAAACTGAGGCCAAAAGAAAAAGTACCCACTTGACGATGCGTTCAAGTAGGTACTTGCTGCCGCTGCCTGTAAGCGGCTGCCCGGCTGTCGGAGCATCTCCAACTGCCGGTTTGAAACCAATTATCTTGTCTAAAAGCAAAGCGGTCCGCCTGTCAGATCGGCAACCCAGCCCGGTATCTGGTCCGGTCGCCCCGAATTATTGCCCGCTACTTTTTCCGTTGAACATATTTATAATATGACGGCAGGCCTTTGGCGGCAACAGAAAATTTCGAGATACAAACCATGCCGGCGCCCGATACCCCGCGCGTCAACATCATCCGAAACACTTTCAGTCTGGGGGACCACTTGAGCCAAAAACTGCAACTGAGCGTGGTTGACCAATCACCGATGCGTGAGGGTAGCAACGCCGGCGTCGCGCTCCGAGAAACGATTCAGCTTGCCGTCGCCACGGAGCAGATGGGTTACCAGCGTTACTGGGTGGCCGAGCACCACAACCTGCCCAACTTCGCGGGAACGGCTCCAGAGGTGATGGTGGGCCAGATTGCAGCCCACACCAGGAGCATCCGCGTCGGCTCGGGTGGCGTGATGCTGCCCCACTACAGCGCGCTCAAGGTTGCCGAGACTTTCCGCATCCTCGACTCCCTCTACCCTGACCGGATCGACCTTGGCATCGGCCGTGCTCCGGGCAGCGACCAGATCACGGCGGCTGCTCTGGCCTACCCCAGCATGCCCAAGGACATCCGTCATTTCCCCCAGCAGGTCCGCGATGTAATCAATTATCTGAACGACACCCAGCCCGATGATCATCCTTTCAACGAGGTCATTGCGGCGCCGGAGGAGTCGGAAACCGTTCCCCAGGTCTGGCTCCTCGGCTCGCGCTACGAGTCCGCGTTTATGGCCGCCAAGATGGGCCTGCCTTTCGCCTATGCGCACTTCTTCGGGATGGGCGCCACCGATGGCCCGCAGATCGTCGAATCCTACCGCCAGAACTTTGAGGCCTCCGAATACCTTTCGGAACCCCGGGTAAACGTCGGCGTCCAGGTGCTGTGCGCCGACACCGAGGAAGAGGCTCGCCGCATCGCCTCCAGCCGGAACCTTGGTCGGCTGCGGTCCGTTACCGGGCGGGCCAAGGGCGTTCCGGATCCGGATGTCGCCGCCAATTACAAATACCTCGCCAACGAGTGGCAGTTCATCCAGCAGTACAGCCGCAATTGCGTGGATGGCGATCCCGAGCAGGTCAAAGCCGGGCTGGAACAGGTTGCCGAGGATTACCAGACGCCGGACCTCAGCGTCGTAACCATCTGCTACCACTACGCCGACCGCCGGCGTTCCTACGAGTTGGTGGCCGAGGTGTGCGGGCTCGAACCTTTATCTGAATAGGGGCGAATGTTCATTCGCCCCCGCCTGGTCGTGATTGTGGGCCGGTAGCGATCTAGGCTCCGAGCTTGGCCGCCAGGTCCACGAAACTGTCCGCAACCACGTTGAACGACGGATCCGGTGTCGGGTCGGGCGTGCGGTCCGGCCCGTGCTCGCGCGGGCGCGGCACGAACCCCGTGCGCAGGCCCACCTTGGCCGACGCCAGGAGATCGCCCTGGTGCGCCGCCACCATCATCACCTGCTCGGGTTTCAGGCCCAGCAGCTTGACTGCCGTTCCATAGCTTTCCGGGTCCGGCTTGTAGTGCTGCGCTACCTCGGCGCCCAGAATGCAGTCCCAGGGCATCCCGCCGTTCTTGGCCATGTTGGTCATCAGGGCGATATTGCCGTTGGACATCGGCGCGATGACGAACCTGTTCTTCAGCCGGTAAAGTCCGGGCACGCTGTCGGACCACGGACGGAGGTTGTGCCAGAAGTGGGTCACTTCCATCTTTTCATCGTCATTCAACCCGCTGATCTCGTACTCGTCCAGCACCTCGTCCAGGGACATCCGATGCAGTGCGTCCAGGTTGGTCCAGGGCAATTCGCCGGTGCGGACCTTGTTCATGTAAGGGCCGTACTTGCCGCGCCACGCGTCCGCGAACGCGCCCCAGTCCCTTTCGATCCCCTTGATCCGACCCATGTTTGCGCACTGCTCGGTGATGCTGGATCGCCAGTCGACCACCGTGCCGAAAACGTCGAAAATGCAGGCTCTGATATCCAGCCCCAACGGGGTATTCGCCATGATGCATGTCTCCTTTGACGGCAGTTCCGCCCTGCCGTTGCCGCCGATATCCTAGCATATCCCGCCACGCGCCCTTGGCGCCGGCCACCCGCTCACTGCGCGAAGCACACCGGCGACGCGACGCTTGCTCGCTTACGCCCGCGCCCGGTAGCCGCTATAATCCGAACCAGACGTCCGGTTCCGCTGCAGTCAGGGGTAGGTGCGAAGATGAAAGACCGTTACGAAGAGGAGATTGAGCAGTTGCTCAACGAACTGGATTCCGACGCCCCGGAGCCGACAACCGCGCCAGCCGACGCTCCTCCGCCGCTGGACGACCAGCCATCCCCCTTCGCGCCCCGGCCGCGCCAGTCGAAACCGTTGATCTCCCCCACCAAGCTCGCAATTGCCGGCGGAGTCCTGGCCCTTGTCGGACTGTTTGTGGCCAGGTTGATGTGGCTTTCCCTGGCCGGCCTCGTGCTGATGGCTGCCGCCGTGGCGTGGATGTTCATCCGCCGCATGGGCAGCCAGCGCCAGCAATACTGGCGTGGCCGACCCATCGAACCCGAGCCTCAGGGAGCCTGGCAGCGGTTCCGCCGCTGGCTGTCCCAGTAGTTACCAGCCGACGGCTGCGCCATCCTTTCGGGGTTCGCTGCCGCCGCTCAGCACGCCGGACTCGGGGTCCCGGCTGATAGCTTGACCGCCGCCCATACCGCCGGCTCCGCCGCGCTGTGGGCCATGCATCACGTTAACCCGGTGGCCCCGCTCGTGGAGCCCGGCCACCACCGCGTCGTCCACGTCGCCTTCGAGCCACACGGAGTCGCCAACCACCTGGAACCGCAGGGCGTCCAGGGCTCCCTGGGCGTCCATGCCGAAATCCACCATGTTGGAAATCACCTGCAGGTGGCCCTGCGGCTGCATGAATCCGCCCATGACGCCGTAGCTCAACCAGAGTTCGTCATCCCGTGTTGCCATCGCGGGGATGATGGTGTGGAACGGCCGCTTCCCTCCTTCCAGCGAGTTGGGATGGCCCGGCCGCACGTTGAACAGCGAAGCCCGGTTGTGCATGACGATCCCCGTACCGGGCACCACCAGGCCTGAGCCGAAATTGGCGAAAACGCTGTTGATCAGCGAGCAGGCGTTACCCGCGCCGTCGACCACGCTGATGTACACCGTATCGCTTCCCGGCACCATTTTCCCATAGGGCGCCGATTCCATCGCGCGCTCCGGGTTGATCAGACCTCGCCGGCCCCGTGCGTACTCCTTGGATGTCCACATCTCCGTGGGCACGTCAGCGCATCGCGGATCGGCCAGATATTCGAACGCATCGGCGAAACCCAGCCGGGTTGCTTCGATCAGGTGGTGGTAACGCTCGGCGCTCTGCGGGCCCATCGCGGCTATGTCGAATCCTTCCACGATGTTCAACGCCTCGAGCGCGATGATCCCCTGGCCGTTGGGTGGGCATTCCCAGCAGGTGATCCCGCGGTAGTCCGTCTTGATGGGCTCGTCCCAGTCCGAGCGGTGCGACTCCAGGTCGCTTTCCGCCAGCCATCCGCCCTGCTCCTGCACGAACTGCGCCATGGCAGAGGCTATCGGCCCGGTGTAAAAGGCTTCGCTCCCGCCCTCGGCCACCGTGCGCAAGGTTCGCGCCAGCGTGGGCAGACGCATGACCTCGCCCTCGCGTGGGGCGCGCCCGTTCACCAGCATCTCCTGGCCCGACGGCAGCACGGCCAACTTGTCCTCCTGCTGCCGCCATTGGAACCCAATGATGTCGCTCACGGGAAACCCGTTCTCCGCGTAATCGATGGCCGGCGCCAGCGCGTCGGCCAGGCTCATCGTCCCCTCGCTCTCCAGTAGAACCTCCCAGCCATGCACGGTTCCCGGAACCGAGATCGACAGCGGTCCGAAGGCCGGCATCCGGCTGTGCCCTTTGGCGTGCAGGTCGTCGATAGACGCCGCCCCGGGTGCCCGGCCGCTGCCGTTGAGCGCCGTTACCTTTTTATCCGCCGCTCTCCAGATGAGCGCGAACACGTCGCCACCGACTCCGGTGGACATCGGTTCAACCACGTTCAGCGTGGCCGCCGTCGCCACGGCCGCGTCAACGGCGTTGCCCCCGTCCATCAGGACCCGGAGGCCGGCCATGGCCGCCAGGGGTTGGCTGGTTGCAACCATTCCGTGGGTGGTGTGTATTGTGGAACGGCGCGAGTTGAAGAACATTTACATGGCTCCGATTTCGGGTGCTCGCCAGTTTAGCACGGCCCCGGAGGCCAGAGCGTCAAAGCCGTTATGATAAGATGCTTGCGTCGTTTTCCCGCCCTGGTGCTTCGGCGTCCCGCGACACTCCCTACCAGCCCATTAGTTGTCACCGCCCAGGAGGTTCCTTGATGGCTATCACAGTCGGTCAGCCCGCACCCGATTTCACCCTGCACGAAAACCCCGCCACGCGCCACAGTCTGAGCGACTATCGCGGCAAGAACGTTGTCCTTGCCTTCTTCCCCGGCGCGTTCACCGGTGTATGCACCACCGAGATGTGCACGTTGCGCGACAGCATCGGCGAGTTCGAAAATATGAACGCCGCGGTTATCGGCATCACCGTTGATCCGCCCTTCGCCCAGGCCGCCTGGAAAGCCGCCAACGATGTCAACTATACGTTCCTGAGCGATTACAACCGGGAGGTGGTGAACGCTTACGACGTTGCACTCCCCGGTCTCGCCGGCATGGAAGGCTACGTGGCCGCCAAGCGCGCCGTGACCATCGTCGACGCTCAGGGCATCGTCCGCTACCACTGGGTCGCTGACGCGCCGGTCAACGAACCGAATTACGATGAGGTCAAGGCTGCGGTTGCCGCATTGGGCTGATTTTCACACACCGTCGCTTGAACCCAGGGGCGGCCGCCAGGCCGCCCCTTCTCGTTGGCGACCGCTCGCACCGTCACTGTCAGGCCGGCCAGGGGTGATCGACCAGTCGCTGCACCACCATCTCCGTCAGCCGCTCGCCATCCACTTCGAGGCACACGTCGACGTTGGCTTCCCGGCCCGTCATCCCGTACCAGTCCACCACCGTTTGCCCACGGGTCAGGTCGCTGCCAGTGTCGACCGCCACCGGCAACCGCTGCGCGGTCATCAGGGTTGGATCAACCGCCGCCGCAACGGCCGGCACGTCGTTGTATCGCACCGCTTCGCCATTGGCCAGGCGGCCAAGCCGTCGGTACGCCGCCTGCGTGTAGGCCGATGCCGACACCAGCAGTTGCACCGCAGGAGCGGAACTGGCACGCAGCCGCTCGAACTGCCCGTCTGAAAACCCGCACCGGTCGCACACGTCCAGTCCCACCTGGGTGATCGGCACGCCGGAGTCGTACAGAATCGCCGCGGCTTCCGGGTCCTCGTGAATGTTTGCGGTCGCCACCGGCGAAACATTGCCGGGAACCCTCACCGCGCCGCCCATGACCACCACTCCCGCCAGCGAACCGGCGATTTCCGGCGCCAGTCGCAGGGCCAGCGCCACGTTGGTCATGCGACCCAAAGCCAGGACGGTGACCTCGCCCGGGGTCTCCAGCGTTCTGGCCGCTATCTCCACCGCCGCCCGCCGCGCCGGGATGTTATCAAATTGCTCCGGGGACGGGGCGCTATCGGCAACCTCGCCCAACGCGTCGCCGCCGTGGATGTGCGACGCCCAGCCCGCTGTCGGTGGCCGGATCAGCGGCCCCTCGGCTCCTGGATAAACTGGTATGTCGCCGCGTCCCGCCGCTGCCAGTATCCTCCGGGCGTTATCCGCGCACCGCGCCATCGAACCGTTGCCGTAGCTGATTGTCAGGGCGTCGACCTGCAGCTCTGGGCTCGCCAGCGCCAGCAGGATCGCCGCGCAGTCGTCAACTCCCGGGTCGGTGTCGATGATTACGCGCTTCGGCATCCTGTTCCTCCGGCCTTGCCCGCATCTTGAGTTGGGCCGGAACCCAGCCCGGCTAGCCTGTTTCCCTTTTTGACGCCGGCACTCGGTTGAGGCATTATACCTGCCGCTAGGCGGGCTGCTCCTTCGAGACGATGGGGTGAAAGCCCACTCGGAGGGACGAGCAATGCCGGTTAACGAAGTTCAGGGTGTGGTTTCACGATCCAGAGGCGCACCGGTGGAACTGATCCCAATCCTCGTGCCGGACCCGGGAGAAGGCGAAGCATTGGTGCGCGTGCAGGCCTGCGGCGTCTGCCACACCGATCTGCATTACCGGGAGGGCGCTATCAACGACGAGTTTCCCTTCCTGCTGGGCCACGAAGCGGCCGGCGTGGTCGAAAAGGTCGGTCCGGATGTGACCAACGTCGTTCCCGGTGATTTTGTGATCCTCGCTTGGCGCGCTCCCTGTGGGAACTGCCGGTCCTGCCAGCGCGGCCGGCCCTGGTATTGCTTCGCCAGCCGCAACGCCCAGCAGAAGATGACCCTGACCGATGGCTCCCCGCTATCACCGGCGCTGGGCATCGGTGCGTTCTGCGAATTGACTCTCGTTGACGCGCTGCAGGCGGTGAAGGTTGATCCATCTGCCAGCCCGTTGGCGGCCGGTCTCATCGGCTGCGGGGTAATGGCCGGGTTGGGTGCGGCCATGAATACCGGCGGCGTGGGTCGCGGTGATTCCGTCGCAGTCATCGGCTGTGGTGGCGTCGGCAACGCGGCGATCGCCGGCTCCCGCCTGGCCGGCGCTCACACCATCATCGGCGTCGATATCGACGAACGCAAGCTGGAGTGGGCCCGTGAACTGGGCGCCACTCACACCGTCAACTCTACCGATACGGACCCAGTCGAAGCGATCCGGGGCCTCACCGGCGGCAACGGCGCCAACGTTGTCATCGAGGCCGTCGGCAACCCTGCCACCTACGAGCAGGCCTTCTACGCTCGTGACCTCGCCGGCACCGTCGTCCTGGTGGGCGTGCCCGACCCCACCATGAGAATCGAACTGCCCCTGATCGAGGTGTTCGGCCGCGGCGGTTCCTTGAAATCCTCGTGGTACGGCGATTGCCTGCCCACTCGCGATTTCCCGATGCTCATTGACCTGTACCTGCAGGGCCGGCTGGACCTTGACGCTTTCGTGAGTGAGCGCATCGGCATTGGCAACGTGGAGGCCGCCTTCGCCAGCATGGAGCGTGGTGAGGTCCTGCGCTCCGTGGTCGTCATGTAGGGCCGCGCGGTGGCAACCTTCCTTCTCATCCACGGAGCGTGGCACGGTGGTTGGTCCTGGTGGAAAACGGCCCCGCTGCTCCGCGAGGCTGGCCATCGCGTCCTGGCCCCCAGCCTGACCGGATTGGGGGAGCGACAGCACCTGTCGGCACTCATGCCGCCGGCTGCGATCAATCTCGACTTGCACGTTCGCGATGTTGTCGCCGTGCTGGACTCCGAAGACCTGACCGAGGTCATCCTCGTTGGTCACGCCTACGCGGGCATGGTGATCACCGGGGTGGCCGAACTCGTTCCCGAACGCATCTCGGCCCTGGTCTACGTGAACGGCGTTGCTCCTGCTGACGGCGAGGCCATGGTAGATCAACTGGAAGCCGTCCGCGGGCCCGATTTTGTTGCCCGCATCCGCGGGTTCATTGCCGAAGGCGCTCCGTTCATGCCCGCGCCGACTACTCCTGAGGAGGTCGCAAGTCGGTGGGCCGTAACCGACCCGTCAGACCAGGCATTCATGCTGCCTCGGCTTTGTCCCCAACCTACCCTGACCTTCGCGCAGCCTGTCAGAACGGGCAATCCTGATGCCGGCCGAGTTCGCCGCGAGTTTATCCTGTGCAGCGAGTCCGGCTTCGAGCCGGTTGCCGAGCGCGCCGTGGCCTCAGGTTGGGGCGTCCACCACATCGACACCGGCCACGACCCCATGGTCACTACGCCCCGCGAACTGGCCGATATCCTGCTGACTATCGCTTCACCGTAACCCGCGTCCGGTTCCTCGGATTGGCAACGTTGGCGGTCCAAACCGCCTGAGGTCGCACACCCCGATAACAATCCGCCACACAGTCGAACTTCCCTGCGTTCCGGCTCCTTTTTCTTGACGCAATCCGGGTTACGCAGTACCATAATTCGCCGTCGGAGACCTACTTATGCCCAAACGAACTTACCAGCCCAAAAAGCGACGCCGCGCCCGCGTGCACGGTTTCCGCTCACGTTCCCGCACTTCCGACGGTCGCGCCGTGTTGCGCCGCCGGCGCTTCAAGGGCCGGCACCGGCTCTCCGTTTAGCCAACTGTCCGTTGGCCGCTTTGAACGCCGTCGGTTTCCTTCAGTCGATGCAACGGCAGCATAGGCTGGGCGCAACCGGTCGTATCTCCGAGATCCACGGCCACGGACGTAGCGTGGCTAATGGCCTGCTCGTGATGCGCGTCTTGCCCAACGGTTTGAACTGGAGCCGTTTCTGTTTCGTGACCGGGAAACGCGTTGGCAATGCGGTGGTGCGAAACCGCATCAAGCGCCGCTTGCGGGAGGTCGTGCGCAACTCCACCACTGCTGCCGGTTGGGACTCCGTGCTGATCGCCCGAAAGGGAGCCGGCGAGGCCGATTTCAAGCAGTTGGAACGCGCCGTGCATAACCTGATTCGTCGGACCCGGCTGGATGCTCCGCCCGTTCTGGCCGATGATCCGGGCGAATTGCGGGACTCGACGAGATGAAAACCGTGGCCGTGGCTGCGATCCGCCTGTACCAGCAGGCGCTGTCTCCCTACCTCCCTGGGGTCTGCCGCTACCATCCCACTTGTTCGCAGTACACCGCCGACGCCATCGCCCGTTACGGGGTCGTCAGAGGCGTCTGGCTCGGCGTGCGCCGAATCTCGCGCTGTACGCCCGTGGGCGGCCACGGGTATGACCCTGTCGTTTGACCATTGACGATGACCTACCATTTCCCGCCCTTCCGCAACCCTCTGACCCTCCGGGCCGTATCTGCAACCTCTCGATCCCCGAGGCTGTTTCTGGCGGTTGTCGCGTTGGCGTGTTTATGCTTCGCGATCAGCGGTTGCGGGCGCGACCTGGGGGCTTCCACCAGGGGATGGGGCTCGGTCGCGGCGGCCAATGGCGTGGTCTACGCCACCACATTGAGCGGCCAGGTCTATGCCCTGGATGATTTTGGGGCCGAAGGCGTAAGCACCCGATGGTTTTCCGCTCTGGGAAACGAAAACGGATTCGGCGGCGCTTATGGCTCGCCGGTGGTGGGCCGCTACGTCTACGTATCCGGCATCGATGGCTTCCTGTACGCTTTCGACGGTTCCGCTGGCGCTGGCGCGGTCCAGGTGGCATGGCGTCAACCCCAATTCGAAGCTGAAGACATGCCGCCCGTGGTCGGGGGCCCGGCCCTGGACGAAGCTGGCGGCATCATCGCAGTGGGATCCGAAGACGGTGGCCTGTACGCCTACAACGCATTGACCGGTGAGAGCCTGCATTGGTCTCCTTTCCGGACTGACGGGAAAGTTTGGTCGACTCCCGTCTTGCGCAACGGGGTCGCCTATTTCGGCTCGCAGGACGGCAGCGTTTACGCCGTGAGCCTGGAAACCGGCTCGCTGGTCTGGCGCTTCGACACGGGCGGCGCGGTGGTCGCCACGCCGCTGGTGCACAAAAACCTGCTTATAGTCGGCTCCTTCGACAAGCAGTTGTACGCCCTGGGCTTGAATGATGGTCAGCCGCGCTGGCAGGTCGGTGCGGCGAATTGGTGGTGGGCGACGCCCGTCTCCTCCGGGCGTGCGGTGTACGCCGCCTCCATGGACGGCAATGTCTATGCCATCGACGACAATGGGGTTCTGCTCTGGAAGTACGATATGGGCGAGCCGATCGTCGCTGATCCGGTGTTGGTCGAACGCGGCATTGTGGTTGCTTCCAGAGAGGGCCGCGTGGTGTTGCTCCGCGCCTCGGCGTCTGCCCAGGCGACGCCCCAGGAAATCGCCTCCTACAGCATCCGCGACGGCGAGATCAAAGCCCCGTTGGTCAAATCCGGCACCGTCGGTCTGGGCGGAGGCATCGAACAGGAAGTGGTGTACGTCGGAACCGACGACGGCAAGGTCCGGCGGCTGCAGGTCCTTTCCGGGTTCATGCCCCACTGGTGTTACGACACGGACAACAACACGCAATGTCCCCGCAACTAGGACCCCGTATCTGCTCATCGGGCGGCGACAGGCTGGAATAAGTGGAATTTTTCTCCATATTCATCCTCATCTGGAACGAGGTGATCATTCGGCCCATGCTGAACACCTTGCTGGTGTTGTATGTGCTGTGCTTCTCCCAGATGGGCGTTGCCATCATCGCGTTCACCGTACTGGTGCGTGTGGTGACCATACCCCTGACCGTCCGCCAGTTGCGGCAGATGCGGGCGATGACGTCGATGCAGCCCCGGGTTCGCGAGATCCAGCAACGCTACGAAGGGGACCGCCAGCGGATTTCGCAGGAAACCATGCGGTTGTACCGCGAGAGCGGTGTCAACCCCATCGGGTGTCTGGGCCCGTTGATCGTCCAGATGCCCATCCTGATCGGATTGTTCCGGGTGCTGATCCTTACCCTGTTCAACAACCCGGAAGACCTGGTCAACCTCTCCGACAAGCTGTACTCATGGATCGACTTCGTGCCGATCCATTCGGCGGCGCCGGTCAACAATACCTTCCTCTGGCTCGACCTCAGCCAGCCGGACCCGTCGCCCATCGTCATGCCGATCCTGGTGGCCGTCACCACCTGGGTGCAGCAGAAAATGACGCAGATGCCGTCTCCGGATCCGCGTCAACAGTCCAGCCAAACGATGATGTTGTGGATGATGCCCATCTTCCTGGGAGCTTTCTCCCTGGGCTGGCCCAGCGGGCTGCCCCTCTACTGGGTGGTTTCCAACCTCATCGGCATCGCGATCCAATATTTCATCACCGGTTGGGGGCCCTTGTTCCCGCTTTTCCCGCGACGCGGGCAGGACGAGGAAGAGACGGCGCCGGCCGTACCGGCTCCCGACCCGCAGGAGAGTAGCCCCGATGGATCAGATAGTGCAAACCGGGAGAACCGTAGAAGAAGCCGAAGAGCAGGCGCTCGCAGCTCTCGACGCCGACCGCAGCGAGGTAGAGGTCGAAATACTAAATAGGGGCCGCCAGGGTTTCCTGGGCATCGGTGGTGAACTGGCCGAGGTTCGCGTTACGCGCATCGGCGCCGCGCCATCCGCTGCGCCGGAGCAATTCGAGCCCGATGCCGACGAAGACGAGGCGGATGAACCGGACCTGACGGACGAACCGGCCAGGGAGGATGAGCCCGCGCCGGTTCTGACCATAACTGCCGACACCCCGGCCGGGACCGCCGTACAGGCAATCCAGCATATCCTCACCGCCGTCGGCGCCGACGTCGACGTCACTCTTCGCTCCGAGCACGACGAGCTGGCGGGTGGCCCGGTGATCGACATCAACGGACCGGACTCCGGGCTCTTGATCGGCAGGCGCGGCAATACCCTGCATTCGCTGCAGTTCATCGTTCAGAGCATCGTACGGCAGCGATACGATGAAGATGTCCGCGTGGCGCTGGATGTTGAGCAGTACCGGCAGCGACGGGAGGATTCCCTGCGCGAAATGGCCGACCGTGTCGCCGACCGCGTCGCGCAAACCGGCCGGAGCATCACTCTCGAGCCCATGGCGCCTTCCGACCGTCGCGTGATCCATCTCTATCTCGGCGATCGTCAGGGTATTCGCACCGAGAGCGTGGGGTTTGGCGATTCCCGGAAGGTGCAGATCCTCCCCGAGCGGGATTGACCGTCGGATTCGGCGGTTGGCGATATTGTGGCTGTCAGCGGCGCGCCTGTTGATTGACCCACCGCCGGCCGCAAAATAGAATGCAACCATGAAAATGCAGCCGCTGATCCGGCCAAGCTCCGACCCCTTCGACCATCCTAGCGAAGAGTGTGGCGTGGTAGGCGTCTATTCGCCCGGCTCTCACAGCGCGACCATTACGTCTATCGGCCTGTTCGCGCTGCAGCACCGCGGCCAGGAGTCGGCGGGCGTAGCCGCAGCCGATGAAGGGCGGATCAGCGTGCATACAGGCATGGGGTTGGTGTCCGAGGCTTTTCGCGACGGCGACGTCGACGCCATCACCGGAGAGATGGCCATCGGTCACACTCGGTACTCGACCACCGGGGCCAGCCGCAGCGCCAACGCTCAGCCGCTTCTCGTCGACGGATTGAACGGTCCTCTGGCGGTTGCCCACAACGGCAACATCATCAACTCCCCCCAGATGCGCGAGCAGGTTCAATCCCAGTGGAACTGCGACTTCCAGACCAGCACCGACAGTGAGGTCGTTGCGCATCTGCTGGCCAACGCTCCGGGCAAAACCTGGCCGGAAAAGGTTTTCTACGCCATGGCCCGGATGCAGGGAGCATTTTCCCTGACGCTGTTGACGCCCGATGCGGTAATCGCCGTCCGCGACCCCCTGGGCATCCGTCCTTTGTGTCTCGGTCGCCTGGAAAATGGTTGGGCTGTCGCCTCCGAAACCTGTGCCCTGGATCACATGCAGGCCGAGTTCACCCGGGAGCTCGAACCGGGCGAGGTGGTTGTCATAACTGCGGACGGCGTTGAGAGCGCGATTTACGGAGATTCCGCCCGTCGCAGCCGCGCGCTGTGCGTCTTCGAGTGGATCTACTTCGCCCGTCCGGACAGCGTCATGGACGGCCGGCTAATGCATAGCGTGCGTGAGGATATGGGTGTCCGGTTGGCGCGAGAGCATCCGGTGGACGCTGACCTGGTCATCGGCATTCCCGACTCCTCGACCTCCGCCGCCGTCGGGTACGCCCGCGAGTCCGGTATCCCCTTCGCCAACGGGTTGGTGCGCAACCGCTACGTTGGACGCACGTTCATAGAACCTGAGCAGCAGCGGCGCGATCGCGGGGTGCGACAGAAATTCAATCCGATGCCGGCGGTGATTGGCGGCAAGCGTCTCGTCGTCGTTGACGACAGTATCGTACGCGGCACAACCACCCCGCACGTCGTGGATCTCCTGCGCCGCGCGGGAGCCACGGAGATCCACCTCCGCGTATGCGCACCGCCCATCAAGCATCCCTGCTATCTCGGAGTGGATATGGCGACGCGGCAGGAGTTGATCGCCGCCAACAAGTCGATCCCCGAGATCCGTGAGTTGACCGGCGCCGATTCCCTGGGGTACCTCAGCGTGCGTGGTTTGATGGATCTGGTACACGGGCAGCAGGGCGGGTTCTGCGACGCCTGTTTCACCGGCAATTACCCGGTGCCGGTTCAGTTGGAGCTGACCAAGCAGTCCCTGGAACGGGCCACCGCCTGATGACTGCTGGCGAGGTTGGTGCGGGTACTGCCGTATCCGGCGAATACGAAGCCGCCGGCGTGGCTTTGGACGCCATGGACGGCCTGAAGGATCGGATCAAGGCTTTTGCCGCCATAACCCACGGTCCGGAGGTACTGGATAGCAGCGGAGGGTTCGCGGGACTGTTCGCCCTGGGCGGCTACCGGGATCCAGTGCTGGTTGCCAGCACTGACGGCGTGGGCACCAAGCTCAAGATAGCGGCCCAACTCGGTCACTACGAGGGGGTCGGCCAGGACCTGGTCACCCTCAACGTCAACGACATCCTCACCAAAGGCGCACGGCCGCTGTTTTTCCTCGACTACATGTCTTTCAGCACCCTGGACGAGCACCGCATGGAAATGCTGATGCGCGGCATGGTCTGGGGCTGCCGGGAAGTCGGCTGCGCTCTCATTGGCGGCGAAACCGCTCAGCTCCCCGGCGTCTACGCTGATGCCGATTTCGACCTCGCCGGCTTCGTGGTGGGCGTGGCCGAGCGTAGCAATTTGATCGACGGCGATCGGGTCGTGCCTGGCGACCGTCTCATCGGTATCCCTTCCAGCGGGGTCCACACCAACGGGTTTTCGCTGGTGCGACGCGTTTTCAACACCGACGATGATCCTGAGGCCCTGTTCCGTCCTTGCCCGGGGTTGGCCCGCAACCTGGGCGACGAACTGATGGTGCGGCACCGAGCCTACTACCCGCTGCTTGAGCCCTACCTGGGCAGCATCAAGGCGCTGAGCCACATCACCGGCGGTGGCCTGCCCGGCAAGATGCCGGCATCCCTGCCGCCCCGAGTGACCGCCGAATTTCATGTCGGAGCCTGGGCCATTCCTCCCATATTCGGCGCGATTCAGAAGGCCGGTCGGATCAGTGACGAAGAGATGTACCGCGTGTTCAACATGGGACTCGGCATGGTCGCAGTTTGCGACCCGGAGGGCGCCGCCGAGTTGCTCGCCGGCCTGCCCGACGCGGAGGACGTCGGTCAAATCGTGGCCGGCGCTGGCCCGAGTCAGACTGTATTTCGGGCTGCCTGATCCAATTCGGTCCGCTCGACACAGAAGAAGGTGGAGGTCGTTATGAATCTGAAAAACCCGTTCCGCCGCAATGTCCGCAATAACGCCGACGACAAATCTGAATCCGTGCTCGACGTCATGCGTCCCTGGTGGGCCTGGGGCCCCTTGGGCCTGGTCTTGTATGGAGGACACCACTCCGCCACGCCCATGGACCCTGGCCAAATGAACCATCCCGGCGACGCTGGCAATTTTCACAATCCCGGCGATGTGGGCGGTGGTTTCGGCGGTTTCGATGGTGGCGGCGGGGCAATCTAGCATTCAGACCGTATTCCACAGGAGCAATCACCCAAGTTGAAAGCATTACTCAGCGTATTCGACAAGACCGGCATCGAGGATTTCGGCAGGTCCCTCGTCGATGCCGGCTATGAACTGATCAGCACCGGCGGCACCCACCGCAGCATCGCCGACGCCGGCGTTCCCGTCACGCAGGTGTCCGACGTTACCGGCTCGCCCGAAATACTGGACGGTCGCGTCAAGACCCTGCACCCGGTGATACACGGCGGGCTGCTGGCCCGCCGTGATTCCTCCGGTCACATGGCGGAGCTGGAACAGCATGGCATCGGCCCGATCGATGTGGTGGTCGTCAATCTCTATCCGTTCGTGGAAACCATCAGTAGGCCCGGTGTTTCGCTGGATGACGCCCTGGAAAACATCGACATCGGCGGCCCCACGATGCTGCGTGCTGCCGCCAAGAATTTCCCGTCCGTCGCTGTGGTCGTGGACCCGTCCGACTACGAGTGGGTCGCAGCAGCGTTGACCGGATCCGGCTTGGATTCGCAGCAGCGGCGCGCACTCGCCACCAAGGCATTTCAACACGTGGCGGTGTACGACGCCGCCGTGGCCGACTACCTCTCCAACGACCCGACTTCCGAAGAGGAGATGCCGCAACAGGTGACTATCGGGCTCACCCGTGCCTCCAGCCTGCGCTATGGCGAAAATCCGCACCAGCGCGGCGCTCTCTACGTGCCGGCCAGCGGCGGCGAGGGCGGCTTGGCTCGAGCGCGGCAACTGCACGGGCGCGAACTGTCTTTCAACAACCTGATGGACGCCGATGCCGCTTGGCGCACGGTCAGCGATTATGCCGACCCGTCGGTCTGCGTGATCAAGCACGCCAATCCTTGCGGCCTCGCTTCCCGCGACGACATCGCGCAGGCTTACGAACTGGCGTATGAGGGCGATCCTGTGTCCGCCTTCGGGGGCATAGTAGGTTTCAATCGAGACGTGACCGCCGCCGCTGCCCAGGCCATGGACCCCGTCTTCTACGAGGTGGTGGTCGCCCCCGGGTATGATGACGACGCGCTCGAGATCCTGCGGCGGAAACGTAACCTCCGTATCCTGACGGTGGATCCCGTTGCCGCCGCTCCCGGTTCCGGCGACTACGACGTGCGCCCTCTCAGTGGTGGCGTCCTGGTGCAGACCCGCGACGTTATCGATGAAGACCCCGAAGCCTGGACAACCGCTACCGAACGCGTCCCGACTCCCGCCGAATTGGCCGACCTCGCCTTTGCCTGGAAGGCGGTGAAGCACATCAAGTCCAATGCCATCGCTTTCGTAAAGGACCGGACGCTTGTCGGCATGGGCGCCGGTCAGCCAAACCGGGTGGTCAGCGTCCACCTGTCGCAACGCGCGGCGGGCGACAAGGCGGGCGGATGCGTGTTGGCCTCCGACGCTTTCTTCCCCTTCCCCGACAATATCGAACTCGCCGCCGAAGCCGGGATCACCGCGATCGTCCAGCCCGGCGGTTCCATCCGCGATGACGAGGTGATCGCCGCTGCCAACCAGGCCGGCATCGCCATGGTTTTCACCGGCATCCGTCACTTCCGACACTGACCGTCCCCGTTGGACGCCTACCTGGACATCGAGACCACCGGTTTCATCGGCGGTGGTTCCTACCCGACGGTTGTCGGCATAGCCGTGGACTTTCCCGGCGACTGGTCGACCACTCAGTTGGTTGGCAGTGGCATCACCCCGGGCGCCGTGCTGCATGTGCTGGAAGGCGTCACCACCATCTACACTTTCAACGGGGCCAGCTTCGACCTGCCTTTCCTCGCCTGGAAGCCGGGCGTGGACCTCCGGCACCGGTTTGAGCACCGGGACCTCATGCGGGAGTCCCGCCGCGCCGGCCTGAGGGGCGGGCTGAAGGCCATCGAAAAGGCACTCGGCATACCACGTAGTCTGCCCGATATGGCCGGTTACGATGCCGTATTGCTGTGGGACAAATACCGTCGTGAACATAACCACGACGCTCTGGATATGCTGCTTGAGTACAACCGCGAGGACGTGGAAAACCTGCGCGTCCTGCGGAATATATTGGAGGATGAAAATTGGAACTAGGACTGAAAGGCAAGAACGTGGTGGTGACCGGTGGTGGCAACAATATCGGTCGGGCCATTGTGCTCGCGTTTGCCGCTGAAGGCTGCAACGTCGCCATCGCCGAATTGAACCACGCCGCCGGCAAGCGCGTCGTCGCCGAGGTCGCCGCCCTCAAATCCGGAGCCTCCGCCATCGTGGTCGACGCTGACGTGACCGATCAGGCCCGCACCGCCGCCATGATGACCGAAGCCATCGACCGACTCGGAAGCGTCGACGTCCTCGTCAACAACGTCGGTTGGACCATCGATCGCCTATTCATGGACAAAGCGCGGGACGAACACGTCAAGGAAGTGGACGTCAACCTCTGGGGCGCCATCAACTGCATCCAGGCCGTGCTCCCGCACATGATCGAACGGCAATCCGGCGCGGTGGTCAGCATCAGCAGCGACGCCGGCAGGATGGGCGAGTACCGCGAGGCCGTCTACTCGGCCTGCAAGGCCGGCGTGATCGCCCTGAGCAAGTCTCTGGCCCGCGAGACCGGCCGCTACGGTCTCCGGTTGAACATGGTCTGCCCCGGCCTGGTCGTTCCCGATCAGTCCGAGGTGGCCGGTTCGGAGAGTATGTGGAGCCAGGGCATGCAGGACCTGTTCACCGACGAGGTGCTGGAGCGGGTGAAGCGTGCCTATCCCCTCCGCCGCATCGGGTCCGCTCAGGAAGTCGCCAACGCGGTGGTCTTCCTGGCCTCCGACGCGGCCAGCTTCATCACCGGCCAGACTCTCAGCGTCTCCGGCGGCTACACCATGATGTAGCCGTCGGCATCACCATTGGTCCAAAGTTGAGGGGCGGGTCATTGACCCGCCCCTCGACGTATCACCTGGCAGGACGAACCAACATCCGTCCCCGCCGTTTAGCGCGATTACCGCTGGTTGGTGCCAACCAGGGCCCACGCCTTCTCTTCCATCGCCGGGATAACGGCCTGCACGAGGTCATTGTCCAAGCCGGAAGCAACGGTCGGGTAGCCCGCCCGGTCGATCATGCTGGCCAGGTTCCCAGCCTTGAACTGGTCGAGGGTCCAAGCCAGCGTGTTGCCGCTGGTGGTGACGTCCCAATAGATCCGGACGTCCTGGTTGCGCGGGCCATAGTGGTAGTGCGGCGCGATCTCGAAGCAGTCGAAAGCCAGCAGCTCGAACTCCTGCCCCAGATGGTCGGTCAGCACGTGGATGGCCACGCCGCGGTCGTTGGCCGCGCCGATGTTGTCGCGGAACTCGACGCCGAACCGGATGTTGCCGGCTTCGTAGATGTGGTCGCCGCGGAAATGCGTGACGGTGCGCCGCTCGTCGCGGGCCTTGCCCAGAGCGATCTCTTCCACTTCGTCCATCTTGTTCTCGTCGATGCCGTTCATCTCAACGGCGGACGCCAAGTCGTCATAGCCGGCTCGCCGTACCATTGCGGGCAGGTTGGTCCGGATGTTCTTCAGCGTCCAGCCCAGGGGCGTTCCGACCGTGGTCTTGTCCATGTGCAGCCGGATGTTCATGTTCTCCGGCCCGTAATGGTAATGCGGGTCCTGGTCGAAGCAGTCGAACCGCAGTATCTCGGTGTCCTGCCCATCGATGTCGCCATACACCTGGACCATCAGGCCCTGGTCAGGCATGATCTCCTTGCGGTAGGACAGAGTTACGTCCACCGGCCCGATATTGATGACGGTGTCTCCCTTTTCCATGAGCTCGCCTCCTCTTGGAACGCGGATTTGTGTAGCGGTCACGGGTACCGTGACCATTCCTTTTGCGCGGATTATAGCACTGCCGTAAATTAGCGCAAGAACACTTTTCAAAAGTTCGCCCAAATCCATGGCAAACATCTCCGCGTTCTCTATAATCTATCGGCGTTTCAACCTATGAGCCAGCGACGTCACACATCCATAGCCGCCGACTTTCCGGGCGCTGCATGCCCACCGCGTAGCACCATTTCTTTTGCCGTACCCGGCGGTCGCGAGCATCGCGCCACCGTGACCGCGATCCGCACTCGCAGCGCCCTAGCCATTGATGATGCTGGCGTCGAGTGGAACATCCCGTACTCTTTAGTCCTGTCGGTCGATGACGGGCCGGTTCCCGAGTGCACCCTGCGCGAAGTCGAAACCCTGGGCAAACGCCTCGTTTCGGCGTTCCAGGCGAATGGGACATTGCCAACCGGGTGGGTATTCGGATTCGACCTCGCCACGTCCCGCGCCGGTGTCTGTCGGTACGCGGAACGGCGCATCGATCTGTCCGTCAGCTATTGTCTTGCCGCGACCCGTGCCGAGATCGAGGACACCGTGCTGCACGAAATCGCCCACGCCATTGTCGGCCCTCGACACAACCACGACGCCATCTGGAAAGCCAAGGCTCGCGAGATCGGGTGCGCCGGTGAGCGCTGCCATCGCGTCCAGCATTCCACGCCCAGGTGGGTCGGCGAGTGTGGCTGCGGGCAGCAGTGGTTCCGACAGACTCTGCAGCGCCGCATTATGCGCAATCGGGCCTGCGGCAAGTGCAACGGCGTCATAACCTGGCGCAGGAACACGGCCGTCGTCGCCTAGCGGACCCTACTGATTCCGGTTCAGCCCGGGGAAGGACGCTCCTGTAGCGATGCTATAATGCCGCCGCCGCAGGTCATGCGGCTGTATCCCTAACCCCCTGTACGAGGCCAGGAGATTTTCGCATGAAGATAGGAGTCAGCATTCCCCGCCTGCCGGACGCCGACGGCATCCGCGAGTTCTGCGAGCGTGCCGAAAGGCTGGGCTTCGAGTCGGTGATGGCCGGCGATCACATCGTGCTCCCGGTGGGCGGCACCAACCAGTATCCCTACACCCCCACCGGCGCATTCCAGCGGCCGTCCGATGAACCCTTCCTCGAGACCATGACCATGCTCGGGTTCATGGCCGCCTGCACCAGCGAAATCCGCCTGGGCAGCACCGTGCTGATTGTTCCCTACCGCAACCCGGTGGTACAGGCCAAGATGTTTGCTTCGCTGGACGTGCTGTCCGGCGGCCGGGTCATTTGCGGCATCGGCGTCGGCTGGCTGGAAAAGGAGTTCGATATCCTCGGAGTTCCCTACGCCGACCGGGGCCCCATGACCGACGAGTTCCTGGCCATTTTCAATGCCCTGTGGACCGAGGAAGAGCCCGACCACCGGGGAAAGTATTACCAGATTGACGGCATATATTTCGAGCCCAAGCCCGTCCAGCAACCGCGCATCCCCATCTGGGTGGGCGGCCACACCCGCCGCGCGCTGCGCCGCACCGCGAAGTACGGCGACTGCTGGCACACGACTCGCCAGACACCCGATTTCGTTGCCCAGAACCTGCCCTACCTGCGGGAGCAGACTGAACTGGTCGGCCGCGACCCGGCTGACATAACGATCTCGTTGAAGCGCAGCCTGCACTTCACTGACATGGACGGCGCCGAGGAAGGCGTTGGCGTCCGCTCCGGCGGCGCGCTCATCAACACTACCCAGGCCGTGATCGATGATGTCCACTACTGCAACGAACTGGGGATCGATCAGCTGACCTTCGACTTTCGGGTCGACGGTATAGGTCCGTGCATCCAGGTAATGGAGCACCTGGCGGAACACATACTGCCCGTGGCGGAGCGACTGGGCTGAACCGAGGCCGGCGGTTGGCAGATGAAAAGGGGCGAATGGAAATTCGCCCCTGACTTTTTTACTGGGTGCGCCCGGCCTATAGTCCGCTCTCCTTGAACCACTCCGCCCGTTCCACGAGGTGTTCGGCGGTCATTCGCATCTGCTCGATCTGTTCGTCGGACACCGGGCGCTTCACGGAGCCCGGCACTCCTGCCACAAAGCTGCGGTCGGGCACATCGACGTTGGACAGCACCACCGCGTTGGACGCGATCAGGCACTCCTTGCCGATAGTCGATTCGGTGAGGAAAGTGCAGTTGTTGCCCAGCAGGCTGCCCGTGCCGATGCGATCGCCGTGTACCACCACGCAGTGGCCGATGGAAACGTAGTCTTCGATCACCAACCCATCGCCATGCACTACGGAACCCTCCTGGATGTTCACGTGGTTGCCGATGGTGATGACATCTCCGTCGCCGCGAATGGTCACCCCTGGCCAGACGCTGCTGTATTCGCCGATCACCACGTTGCCCACCACGTAGGCGGCCTCGCTCACCCAGGCCGTGGGCGCGATCTTAGGTTCGATGCCGCGCAAGCTACGTATCAAGATGCTTACCTCACAATAGAACGCCCCGGCCCTCGTGAGCCGGGACGGAATTTTCGACAATGGATCATAACGCATCTGCCGGCTGACGCGCCGGGTCGATGTACAGGACTTTCAGCAAGAAAAGCACAGTCAGGAAAGAATCCACCAAGATGCCTAGCGCGAACAGGCCCATAACACTTTCAAAGGTTGGATGCCAGACGCCTCCAACGTAGAGGAAAAACGCCACCATATAGACCGTGCCATTAGTAAGAACGGACTGGTAGGCCATGTACTGGGTTTTGCCCAGTCCGTAGAACACAGAGTCGGTCACCGTGTTGAACGAAAAGAGAACGTAAGGAACGAACAAAATACCAAAGGCGGTAGTGGCCAAACGCACCGTTTCTTGGTCGTCGGTGAGCATACCGGCAAAGGTTGGAAAAGCCAGGGCCAACGCAATCCAGACGACCATCATTCCCGCCGTAATTACCATCGAAGCGTGCCACAGTGTCCTGACCCGCGCGATGTCGCCGGATGCGTTAGCTACGAGCGCTTTGGCCGAGTCGGAAAACGCGAGAATCGGAACCAGCATGAAGCTCCATAAAATCTGGATGGCAACGTAGTATCCGCCAATTTCTTCGGCTCCGATGGTGTTCACAATGCGGATTATCATAAAGAAATAAGCGATGTTCCGTATCAGGCTGTCCGCTCCGCTGCCGAAGCCAACCCGTAGGTATTGCCGCATATCCGTGAACGATGGGAGCGTCGTCAGCGCTCCTAGCCGGATTTCCTTCACCCACAGCAACAACCCAAACCCCACTGCGAACAGCCCTACGCTGGCCAGCAAAGTTGACCAGCCTACTCCCATCACGCCAGCGTCCAATGAAAACCCATAGCCCCCGAAAAACAGGCTGTCCAGCATAAACCGCAGCAGCACGTTGACAATCGCCATTGCGAACACCAATGTCCGCATACTCAGCGACTCAAACAGAACCACTATGGCGGCAGCCAGTATGGTGAACGGAATGCTGAAAATGCTAATGCCCAGAAAACTCCGCGTCTGTTCCTGAATCTCCGAGGACGTGCCGATAAGCGTGATAAACGCATCCCGAAATAAGAACACACCTACCGAGAACACCAGTGACGCCAGGAAGATGAACGCCAAGACGCTTTTTGCTCGGTCCAACTGGATTGCAGTCCCACTGCGTATTTGCGATCCGAGGAAGAAGAAAATCGCCAGGACCGTAGCTTCTTGGAAAACTTCGACCACCAGTCCCACGAACTGCCATTGCGATACGATGGCCAGGCTGCCGGCGTCAGGGATCGCAGTCCCGATGAGATGCACCCGATAAAGTTGGTATACGTTAGGCAACCCCAGGAACAACAGTATGAACAGGAATAATCGCCAGTCCCATGTCTGGACGTAATGGCGTAGGTACCCTAGCGCGGTCATGTGGTAATGCAGAATGAGCCGTTGAGCAGACTGACTTAAACGGCCTTACTCCCGCCACTCTTTCACCGCTTGCCTGGCCTGCCGTTCCCGGTCCCGTTCGATGATGGCGCGGCGCTTGTCGTATTGCCGTTTTCCGCGCGCCACTCCCAGTTCGACCTTCGCGTGGTGGTTCTTCAGGTACAGGCGCAGCGCGGCCAGGGTCAGTCCCTTTTCCGCCGTCTGGGAAGCTAGCTCACTGATTTGGTTGCCGTGCACCAGGAGCTTGCGCACGCGCCGGGGCTCGTGGTTCATGTAGCTACCCGCGTCATACGGCGCGATGTGTGCCCCGTGGAGCCACAACTCCCCTCCCTGCACGCGCGCGAAGGCGTCGCGTAGGTCAACTTTCCCCGCGCGAATCGACTTGATCTCGGTACCCGTCAGCACCAGTCCCGCTTCCACTCGATCCAGGATCTCGTAGTCGTGCAGGGCTTTGCGGTTGACCGCTACCTGGCGGTTGTTGCCGCTGCCTACCGCCTGGTTTTTCTTTTTGCTGTTCCGGTTCTTTCTCGGCATGATCGCCGCCGTTTCCGTTCGGTTGGGGTCGCAGCCGGTTATCGATGGCCAACCCCTGCTACTTACATTGTATCCCGAAGCTAGGGCTGGGCGATTTGCTCGCTCAGCACCTCAAGGGCGCGTTTCAGGGCTGCGTCCTGCTCGAAATCTGTCGGCAGGGGGTGCGCATCGGATTCGACCTCAATGTCGGGGGTGACGCCCTCTCCCTCGATCTGCGTGCCGTCCGAAAGGTACCACCGCCGGATCGTGAAGTAGATCGCCGAGCCGTCCGACAATTCCCGGGCGATGTTGACGCTGCCTTTGCCGAAGGTGCTGGTTCCAACCACGGTGGCGCGGCCGCTTTTCTGGATCGCACCGGCCATGATCTCGCTGGCGCTGGCCGAGAACTGGTTGACCACGACCACCACCGGCACATCGGTGGCCGGCCCCCGGCGTGCGGCCTCGTAGTCGCTCCGGTCGCCTTCGGCGTCGATCTCGTAGAGTATCGTCCCGCTGTCCAGGAACAGGTCGGTGACGCTGATCACCGATGCCAGGAGTCCACCGGGATTGTTGCGCAGGTCCAGGATCAGGCCGCGCCCGTCCTCGTCCTCAAGCTCATCCAGGGCGCGCCGCACCTCGTCCTCGGTGGTGTTGGAGAAGCTGTAAACCCACAGGTGGCCTATCCCATCGTCGAGCATTCGAAACGCCGTACTCTCGATGGGGATGCGTCCCCGCGTCACAGTGATGCTCACGTCCTCGAAATCACCGACGTGTCGCACCAGCAGCGTGACCTCGGTGCCTCCCGGTCCCCGTATGCGGTTGACCGATTCGATCAGTGTCAACCCGTCGATGTCCTCGCCGTCCACCGCGAGGATCAGATCGCCGGCGCGGATGCCTGCCTTTTCCGCCGGCGCGCCAGGGATCGGCGCGATCACGGTCAGGCCGGCCTCGGTCAACGTGACCTGCGCTCCGATGCCCTCAAAGTAGCCCTGATAGCCTTCCTGTTCGCGCGAATGCTGTTCTGCACTGAGGTACGAGGCGTGAGGGTCTTCCAGAGCGGCGAGCATACCGCGAATTGCCCCTTCCGACAGGCTCTCGGGCTCCAGCACCTCGTGGTCGACGTGTTCGTCCAGCAGGATGCGGTACGCTTCGCCCACGGTGCCCAGCTCAGCCGGCAAACGGTCGCCCGGTGGAATCGGCTCCGTGGCGCCGGCGCTGACACGGTTGCAGCCGGCCAGTACCACCAGCAGCGACAGGGCCAGCAGGAGTACCGGAAACCTCGCCGATTTCAAGGAATGGGTCATTGAGTGCATTGTAGCACGGGCCTTGTCACGGCCCCTTCGTTGACACTCCGACGCACCCGCTGATAGCATCCCCGGCACGTTTGATCCCAGTGATGGAGCAGGATTTTGGTCGGCATCGCGGCCTACGGCGCATACATCCCACGCTACCGTTTGGGCGCCGACACCGTTGGGTGGAACTCGCGCCAGGAGCGGGCGGTGGCCAACTTCGACGAGGATAGCGTGACCATGGCCGTCGCCGCCGGTTCCGACTGTCTCGCCGGACGTGACCGATCCCTCATCGACGGCATCGTGTTCGCCAGCACGACCCCGCCCTATGCCGAGAAACAGTGTGCGGCCATTGTGGCTGCGGCCTTGGACCTGCGCACCGACATTTTCGCCGTCGACGTGGCAAATGTGCTCCGCGCCGGGACTAACGCCATGCAGACCGCCCTGGATGCCGTGGCCTCCGGCCGAGTCGGCCAGGTGCTGGTGGTCGTCGCCGACAGCCGCCAGGGCCCGCCCCGTGGCGAAACCGAACGTGCTTCAGGAGACGGCGCCGCCGCTTTCGTCATTGCCGACCACGAAGTCCTCGCCGAACACGTGGGCAGCCATTCGGTGACTGACAACATGCTGGATGCCTGGCGCGCGCCCGGCGATTCCTTCGTCCGTACATGGGAAGACCGGTTCGCCACCGAAGAGGGCATCGAACGTATCGTTCCCGAGGCCGTCAACGGCTACTGCCAACGCACCGGCGTCTCACCGCCCGACGTTGCGAAAATAGCCCTGTACGCTCCCGATGCCCGCCGTCACTCCCGGCTGGCGCGCCAGTTGGGGTTCGCTGAAGGGCAGGCGCAGGAACCGCTGTTTGGCGCCATGGGCAACACCGGCGCAGCCTTCGCGCCCATGCTCCTGGCGTCAGCCCTTGAAACAGCAGAACCTGACCATTTGTTAATGGCCGTATCCTACGGGGACGGCAGTGACGTTATCGGCTTTCGCGCCACCGACGCGATTGCCCACGCTCCGGCACCGCCCATGGGCGTGTCCGGTTGGCTCGAGGCCAAGCGCACCCTGGGGCATTACGAAACTTTTGCCCGCTGGCGCGAGGTCTGGACGCTGGATGACGCTTCGCGTCGACCCGCCGCCGCGTCCCCGTCCGTGTCCGCGTTGTGGCGAGAGGGCGACAAGAATGTGCGACTCCATGGAGCCCGTTGCCGGAGTTGCGGGTACGTACAGTATCCCGCCCAGCGTGTCTGCGTGGAGTGTCGCAAGGTGGACGACAGCGAGCCGGTCCGATTGAGCGAAACGCCGGCTTCGGTTTTCACCTATTCCATGGACTACATAGCCGGCGCGGTGGATACGCCGCTGGTGGTCACTGTTGTCGATTTTGAAGGCGGCGGCCGTGTTCTCTGCATGATGACCGATCGCGACCTGGACGAGGTGCACGTTGGCATGCCGGTGGAGATGAGCTTCCGTAAGCTGCGCGTCGTCAACGGCATCCACAACTACTATTGGAAAGCCATACCCAGGCGCACGCCCGAGCCGGCGGCAGTGGCCGCGTAATTGGAGGGAGAACGATGAGCGGAATACGAGACAGGGTCGCTGTGGTCGGCATGGGCTGCACCCGTTTTGGCGAGCGTTGGGACGCCTCGGCCGGAGACCTCATGGTCGAAGCCGCCTATGAAGCCTACGAGGACGCCGGACTGGAATCCGGCGACATCCAGGCCGCCTGGCTTGGCACCGTCAGCAGCTTTCGGACCGGTCAGCCCCTGGCTGAAGCCCTCAAGCTGGATTACATTCCGATCACTCGCGTGGAAAACGCCTGCGCCACCGCCACCGACGCCTTCCGTAACGCGTGCTACGCCGTGGCCGCCGGCGTGTACGACATCGTCCTGGCCATGGGCGTCGAGAAGCTCAAGGACAGCGGCTTTTCCGGCCTGGCTATCGCCGGCGGGCCCGGCTCCGACGTCGAGCCTCCGACCCCGCCACCTTCGCAATTTGCCATGGCCGCCACCCGCTACTTCCACCACTACGGCATCGATTACGATGACGGCAAACGCACCCTGGCCCAGATCGCTTCCAAGAACCATCACAACGGGACGCTGAACTCGAAGGCCCACTTCCAGCGGGAAGTCTCCGAGGACCAGATCATCAACGCCCCGATGATCGCCTGGCCCCTGGGCCTGTACGATTGCTGCGGCGTCAGCGACGGCGCGGCGGCCGCCATCATCACCACGCCAGAGATTGCCCGCACCCTCCGCGACGATTACATCCTGGTCAAGGGGCTGGGCCTTGCGGTTGGAGCCTTCGGCGTCCTGCGCAACGATTGGGACTTCACCTACTTCCCGGAGACCGTTCGCGCCAGCCATGCCGCCTACGAGGAGGCCGGCATCTCCGATCCCCGTGCTGAAATCGACATGGCGATGGTCCACGACTGCTTCACCATCACCGAGTTGATAATCATGGAAGATCTGGGGTTCAGCCCCCGCGGTCAGGCCAGCGCCGACGTCGCCGACGGCGCGTTTTCACTGGAGGGCGACCTGCCCGTCAACACTGATGGCGGCCTGAAATGTTTCGGCCATCCCATCGGAGCCAGTGGCATCCGCATGATCTATGAGGTCTACAAGCAGATGCAGGGCAAGGCCGGCGGGCGGCAGTTGCAGAAGGCTGACCTCGGCATAACCCATAACCTCGGCGGACGCCCGGGGTCGTTCACGTGCTCGGTGGCCGTCTTCGGACGCCCCGACTAGCGGGTGAACTTCCGCGCGGACACCGCGCCACTATCAGCAGCCGCTCTGGCCGGAGACCGCTCGTACGGCTCCGGCCAATTTGATGAGGGAGCGCCTCCATGCTCGGCGCGATCAAAACCGTCGGGATCTACGTTTCCGATCAGGAACAATCCGTCGATTTCTACGTGAACATCCTCGGCTTCGAGGTTCGTCGGCGCATGCACATGGCCGGAAATGCGCAGTGGGTGGAGGTCGCCCTGCCCGGGGGCGAAACCTGCCTGGTCAACTACCCGCGTGAACTGATGCCCGACTGGGCGGAGCGCAAGCCGTCGCTGGTGTTTTACTGCGCCGACGTGGCCGGCACGGTCGCCCAGTTGGAAGCGCGCGGTGTCAAGATCGCCATGCCGCCGGCCGAACTCCCGTGAGGGACCTTTGCCGCTATCGAAGATCCGGACGCCAACCGGCTGGGATTGACCGATCAAACCATCGCACGGCAGCCCGAAATGCCCAACCCCGACCAGTAGCAAACAGGTGGCTCCGGGTCGGATCAAGGCGCACAAATTTGTGAATTCGGCCAAATCCGCAAGCTTGCCCCAAGGCTGGCGTCGGCCGCCAATTGCTATAACTGGTGGCGATGGCGACTGAAATCAAAGAAACCCATGACCTGGTCAAGGTGTCGGGGCGGGGCGCGTTGGTCAACTTTGAGATCGACGACACCGTTCCCCTTAACGACGCCTGCCGCGCCTTGCGCGAGTACCTGGGCCGTAACCGGCACCTCTATTCCGGCGGTGAGGTGGTCGCCAACATCGGCGCCCGCCTCCTCAACGACGCCGATCAGGACCGCATCCGGAAGGTGATTGAGTCCGAGTCCGGCCTGGCCGTCAAGCAATTCTGGTGTACGCCTGCAATCCTGGAGCGCGAGAGGCAGCGCATCGGCCAATTGATGGGGGAGCAGACCCGCATCGCCGGGTCCTACTCCGCTGGTGGCGAGGCTGATCGTCAACCACCGGACAACACTGTGGCAACCTCCTCGCACGACTTGGAGGAACCTGAGCCCGTTGCCGAGGAAAAGCAGGATCTGAGTCCATGCGATGATGTCGACGAAGCACATCAGGTGCCCGTTGACATCTCCCGAGGAAACCTGCGGGCCGGCGAAACGCGCCGATTCCCGGGTCACGCCGTCATCCTGGGCAACGTGAATCCGGGTGCCCAGGTAATCGCGGAAGGCGACGTCATTGTCTTCGGCGGGTTGCGCGGCCAGGCCCACGCCGGCGCCAGTGGCGACATAACCGCCACCATCCTCGCCATGTCCATCGCTTATCCCGTGCTCCGCATTGCCGATTACGTGTGGCATCGCGACGGTCCCGCCAACTCCAACGGGCGCCAGAGCAACGATGGCAACGGCCCCACTTTGGCTCGAGTATCCAACGGCGCCATTCAGGTCGCTCCTTACCTGAAGAACAACTACATCCATCGGGGAGGCGATCCCAATGAGCGGTAAAACCATCGTCATGACTTCCGGAAAGGGAGGCGTGGGCAAGACTACCGCAACCGCCAACGTGGGGACCGCGCTGGCCCTCCGTTCCAACCGGGTCGTCGTCATCGACACCGACATCGGACTTCGCAATCTCGATGTGGTCATGGGCCTTGAGAACCGCATTGTTTACGACCTGGTGGACGTCGTCGAAGGACGCTGTCGGCTGGAACAGGCTCTCATACGCGACAAGCATGCCGGCGACCTGTACCTGATCGCAGCCGCCCAAACACGGGACAAGGACTGCATCACCACGCAGCAACTTTTGGGCCTCTGCAAGCGGTTGGAGGACGATTTCGACTATATTATCGTGGACTGTCCGGCCGGGATCGAGCAGGGTTTCCGCAACGCAATCGCAGCCGCCCAGGAAGCGCTTATTGTCACTACTCCGGAGGTTTCGGCGATCCGCGACGCCGACCGGGTGATCGGTTTGCTCCAGGCGGCGGACATCCGGGATATCCGGCTCATCATCAACCGCATCAACCCCGCGATGGTCCGCCAGGGCAACATGATGGATGCCTCGGACGTCCTGGAGATGCTGGCCGTCGACGCCATCGGTCTGGTCCCGTCCGATGACCGCGTCATCACATCGACCAACAGCGGCACTCCCGTCGTGTACGACTCCCAGTCGGCCTCCGGTCGCGAGTTCGTGCGCATCGCCGCACGCATCGACGGCGAGCACCTTCCGCTGATCGACCCGGTTGACGAGACTCCTACCTCCATAATGGAGAAGGTGCGCAATATCATGGGCATCAATCGCAAGGCCTCTGCCAATGTTTGATTTGCTGCGCAAAAAACGCGGACACGGCCGCCGTAACCCGCGGCAGATGGCCCGGGAGCGTGTGCAGTCGGCTATCCGGCGGGACCGGATAGAGGTGTCCGCACCACAGTTGAGCGCCCTGCGCGACAGCATGCTCTTCACCATTGGGGAACACTTGCCGGTCGCGCCAGAGTTCACCGAGTTCGGCATTCAACGCGACGGGGATGAGCTGTTCCTGATCTCGCGCGTCCGCCTCCAGCAGAGCCACTGATTACCTGTACCACGTAGCCCGGCTCGCTGCGTTGTCCGTCGGCTCCAGGGGCCGCGTCTCACAATTGCCTGCGCCCCGTCCGGTCATCCCTCGCCGGGATGGTTGCAATTTGACCCTTCGTTGCCGTGGGTTATAATGCGCGAATTACCCACCGTTAACCACTGGTAACGACGGCATCAGCACGTTTGGCAGCTGATATCTGCCGGTTTCTGACCTGCGCTTTTGGCCAGACCACGTCGGTCGTCACACCCGGTCCTGGTCGCATGCAGGAGTGTCCCTATGGCCACGGCTCCCGCCCCGCAGCGCAACTTTTTCCAGCAAAAGGCCTATCGGTTCCTTGCGGCGCTGGTATCCCGCGATTTCCGGTTTCTCGCCATCGCCTCGCTGTCCAGCGGCAGCGGCGCGTGGGCCCTCATTGTCGCGCGCGGAGCGTGGGTCTACAGCATTCCGGAGCTGCAGGGAACCTGGGGTCTCTGGGTAGGCCTCATCACCTTTGCCGCCATGTCGCCCCGGTTCTTCGCGACGCCGTTCATCGGCTACCTTGCCGACAAGATGACCCGCAAGACCCTGCTGCAGTGGGTCTACGCCCTGCAGTTGACCCAGGCTGCGATCATGGCGGTCCTGGTGATGATCGGTGTCGACAACCCGTGGTACGTGCTGCTGCTCGCCATCGTGAACGGCACCCTGCGCGCCACGCAGCAGACCGCCGCCCAGGCGTTGACGCCGAACCTAGTTGACCGGGAACGCCTGCCCAACGCGGTGGCGCTCAACGAAGCCATGCAGCAGGGTTCGCGAGCTGTGGGTCCGGCGATCCTGCTGGCGGTCTCCGCGACGGTGGGCAGCAGCGTGCTGTTCGGGTCCGGCGGCGCGAACTTCAGCATCCAGAATTTGGTCCTCACCATTGGCACCTCGGCAGTCGTGTTCTGGGCCTGCGCGGCCTTCTATCTGGTCGCCCTGGCCGCCGCGCTCAGCATTCGCACCGTTTCCTCTGGCGTCATCGACCGGCGGCGCAGTTTCTGGGCCAACACGGCTGCCGGGTTCGCCTATTCGTACAGCACGCCTCTGGTGTTCGGCATCATTCTCATGGCCCTCGCCCACTGCGTCCTGGTCATGTCGTTCGAATCGATGCTGCCCCCACTTGCCCTGGAGAAGCTGTCGCCTGATGGCATCACCTTCAACGAGAATGACGTTTACGCGCTGATGGCCGCGTTGGGGATCGGAGCGCTCCTCTCGTCGATTTTCGTGGGCGGTATCGTCAGCCACATGACGCGCGGAAGGGTGTTCCTGTTCCTTGGCTTCACCAGCAGCCTGACCCCAATCGGATTGGGGTTGTCGGCCCAGACCGGGGTATCCATGTTCGCGGCGATCTTGATGGGGCTGGGAACTTCCGGCTTCATGACCATCACTCACACCATCATCCAATCGGTGGTGCCCGATGAAATTCGAGGCCGAGTTTCATCCGTCTATTCCATGCACGTCGGCGGCAGCATGGCCTTCGCCAACCTGCTGTACGGTCGATTGGCGGACTTCTGGTCTCCGGGTAACGTCATGGCGATTGCGGGAGCCGCGTTCACCATAGTGGTCGTTGGTACGCTCGTTGGCAGCGGCTTCTGGCGCGGAATTTACTTCCGCGGTGAGGCCCGCCCGGTAGCGGCCGTTGCCAGTCCCGCCGGCGGCGACAATTAGCGCCGGACGGCGCTTGCCGCGTCCAGCCGACTGTGATTGATTCAACCATGCCGTCGGCGGAATAGGAGGGCATTTTCCCGAGTGTTGGTCGCGCAGTGTGCGCCGTCCGTTGGCGCGATTTGCTATTCTTGGACTAGGACTTTTCAGTATTACGGAGTTGTGCTGTGCCTCACGACGAGATAACCCGCTACGTCGAAACCACCCCCAAATCGCGTGCTATCTGGGAGGAGGCTTGCCGGTATTTGCCTGACGGCGATAGCCGCCATTCCATCTTCTGGAACCCGTACCCCATCTTCACGGAGTCGGCGCAGGGCGCGCTGGTCACCGACGCCGACGGGGTGGAACGTCTCGACTTCATCAATACGATGACCACCATGATCCTGGGCCACGGGCCCGCACCTGTGCTCGACGCCGCGCGACGGCAGATGGAGTTGGGTCTGGCCTACAACTCGCCCAACCGGCACCAGGTGGAGCTGGCCAAACTGCTGTGCGAGCGCATCCCCTCCTTCGACCAGGTGCGCTTCACTAACTCCGGCACCGAGGCCACCCTCAATACCATCCGCGCCGCTCGCGCCTTCACCGGCCGCAGCAAGTTTGCCAAGGTGGAGGGCGGTTATCACGGCACCCATGACGCCGTCCTGGTCAGCCTGCGGATCGATCCCGCCACCGGCGGCGCCTACGATCACCCCGAGCCGGTCGCCTCCAGCGCCGGCTTGGCTGACGGTGTCCTGGATCAGGCGGTGATTGTCCCCTACAACGACGTTGAGAACGCCCGCAACATTCTGGAGGCCCACCGCGAAGAGCTGGCCGCCGTGATCGTAGAGCCGGTGATGGGGTCCGTGGGGATGCTCCCCGCCGATCCGGCCTACCTGTCCATGCTGCGCGAGTTCGCCGACGACAGCGGCGCCCTGCTCATATTCGACGAGGTCATCAGCTTCCGAGTTGCCCCCGGCGGCGCCCAGGAATACTACGGCGTCACGCCTGACATGACGGCGCTGGGCAAGATCATCGGCGGGGGTTTCCCGGTGGGCGCCTTCGGGGGCCGGTCCGACGTGATGGCGCAATACAGCCCGCTCAGGGGGTCCGCCATCGCCCACGGCGGCACCTTCAACGCCAACCCCATCACCATGGCCGCCGGCGTCGCCACCCTGAACGAGTTGACCCCGACCGTCTATCGCCGCCTCGCCGAGCTGACGGAGATGCTTAAACAGGGCATCCGCCAGGTATGCGCCGAGCTGGAGCAGCCCGTCGTGGTAACCGGAGCCGGCTCTCTGTTCGGCATCCACTTTGGCGCCGGCCCGCTCCATAACTACCGCGACATCGCAGCCACCGACAAGGCGCTGGCGGGACGGGTGTTCATCGGGATGCTGAACGAAGGGTTCCTGCTGGCCCCCAACCTGGTGGGCGCGGTATCCACCGAGCTGGGCGAAGTGGAGATCGACGCATTCGTGCGCGCGTTCAAACGGGTCCTACAGCGCCAGATCGATTAGCCCGTCGGCATGTGAATCAGAAGGGGCAGGCTCTGAGCCTGCCCCTTTTTATTGGCCGGTAGGTTGGAGATCAGTCCACCGGAGGTCGCTTTTCCCACTGCGCCGGGGCCGGATACACCGGCGTGGCGAGCTTGCGGATGTTCTCCGTTGCGAACCAGTCCGCGCATTCCTCCCGCCACTTGATGAAGTGCGGAGCATTGCGATGGGCGTCTACCGCCGCCTCGTCCTCGTACACCTCGAACAGGTGGATCTTGTTCTCGTCCTCGGTGTCCTGCAGGACGTCGAAGCGCAGGCATCCCGGCTCATCGTTGTTCGAACCCCTGGCGTCCCCGAGCATGGAGGCCATGAACTGGTCCTTGAAGCCGGGTTTGATGTTGATTTCCACAATCAGCGCGATCATTGTTGTCTCCTTGGATGTCGGTGGTCGCGCCGATTATAGCAGCGACCAGCGCAAAGTTGTAGAATGCCGGCATAGTCGGTTCACCACACGGGAGGCAATCATGGCAGATATTCCCATCGTGTACACCCTCACGGTGTGTCCCGCATGCGACTCGCTGCGTGCCGCCTGGCGCCGCGAAGGCGTTGAGTACGAGGAACGCCGCGTCGACCAGAGCCAGGACACATTGGAGGAGGCTCTGGACTTTGGGGATGCCGTTCCCATCATCGTGTGGCCCGATGGCAAGGTGGAGACGGGTTTTCGCGGCCAGCGCGGTTGAGAGATCGGCTGACCGGCCGGTGGCCTGTCCCCAGTCCTTACCCCGGCAATTGCCGGAACCACATCGCGCAACTCGAGAGGTGCAACCATGGTGCAGGAAGCCAGCGTCGTGACCCCGGAGCGGTACTCCCAGGGCATGACCTACGATCAATACATGGACACGGTGAAAGTCAACAAGGCCAGGATTGAAGAATACTACTCCAATGTTGCGCTGGACGCCGAGCAGACCGCCAGGCTGCAGGAGTTGGTATCCAGGGACAACGGCCCCGCCCGTATGATGGTCATCGGTGAGGACTGGTGCGGAGACGTGGTCCGTGAACTGCCCGTCCTGGCTCGCGTCGCCGAGGCGGCTGGCCTTGAGCTGCGCATCTTCCCGCGGGACGAAAACCACGACATCATGAACGAGTTCCTCAAAGAGGGACTGTACATGTCGATCCCGGTTGCCGTGTTCTACGACCAGGGCCACGAATACATCTGCCACTGGATCGAGCGCTCAGAAGTCGCCAACCGGGAGCAGGGTGAGATCGAATCCGCCATCCGCTCCGAAGAGCCAGATATCTCCGACCAGGACTTCGGACGGCAGCGCCGCGCGCGAACGTCGGCCCGCGCCGGCGACTGGCAGAAGGCCACCGTCGACGAGTTGGTGGGTCTCCTGCAGCAACACCTGCACTGACGCCCCGCAGCGTTCCCGGGATTGCCCAACAAAATCGGGGCGGACCACGGTCCGCCCCGACGCTTATTCGACCCGCTCCAGGGTGAACCGGTAATTCTCGATGACCGGGTTCGCGAGCATCCGGTCGCACATTCCCTCCACGTCGCTCTCGGCCTGGGCCTGGTCATCGGTGTCCACCCGGATTTCCAGGTACTTGCCGATGCGGACGTCCTCCACGGCTGCGTAGCCCAGGCTGTGCAGGCCGCCCATTACCGTCAGGCCCTGGGGATCGTTCACTGCGGGTTTCAGGGTCACGTAGACCCGTGCCAGATACATGCCGGTCGCCCTGCCTTCCTGATCGTCCGGTCGCTCAGCCGCCGGAGGACTGCGTCATGTCGATCCCGGTTGTGCACGGTAGCCCGTTGGCGAACTCCGGGCCGGTGTTGGCCGGATAGTCCTCGAAAAACCTGGCGATGCGCTCCGGATCCACTCCTTCCATCCGGTCCAGGACGCCCCAGGTGGTTATAGCCACCATGCCTTCCGGTATCGCCAGGTAACGGCGCACGATAGCGAACTCACGGGCCAGCGGGATCGCTTCGACGGCCGCCCGCAACTCGGCAACTTCAGCGTCGCTGGCCAGGTTATAGCTCACGATGATGTTCCCGTGTTCCAGGTTGTGCACCAGCAATTCGTCCGGCAAAGGGTGGTTATAAAACCCGCAGTCGCTCCACGCCCCCAGTGCCGCCCGGAGGTAGGCGGAACTGTGCTGTAGCCGCCAGGGATCACGTCGGTGATCTTCAGTTGGGGTGGGAAGTGGTCCCGACTGGGCATGGCATCCACGCGGATGGGTCCATCGGTGGGCTGCACCATGAGCGCGGCTATCTCGGTCGGACCGGGAGTGGGGGTTGCGGTGGGCGCGGGGGTCGCTGGCGGCTCCGTGGGTCGAAGCGTCGGCGCGGATACGATGCTGGTCGACGCTATCGGCGGAGCGACCGTGTTAGTGGGCGGAGGCGTCGGGGTGGGCAGGGGCGTGGCCGTGGTGATCGCCAGGGGCGCCGCCTGCGGCGCGGGTTCCGGCTCCATTGTCGACTGACACCCCAGCAGCGCCACGAACAATCCCAGGATACAGGCGGTTCCCAGCGCGGTCCGCGCGATCATAAAGGGGCGTCACCTAAGGGTTCATCACCCCGCCGGTCGTGCACGGGGCCCCGTTGGGGAACTCCGGCCCCAACTTGCCGGAGTAGGCCTCAAAAAATCGTTCGATCCGGTCTTTGTCAACACCGACAATCCGGTGATTATCGGCGTCATCCACTTCCCTCACGTTCCACTTGTCTATCACGCCCCAGGTGGTGAGCGCGATGGTCCCTTCGGGGAAGAGTTCATTGCCGTCGGTATCCACGGTGCCCGGGTCATAGGGTCTGGCCACGCCCCAGGCATTGGTCAGGCCGATGTCATCGAACGCATCTTCCAACTCGTCGATCTGCGCCTGGTCGGCCAGGTTGTAGCTGACGACGATGTTGCCGTGCTCCATGTTGTGCACGATGCGCTCGTCAGGCACCGGGTTGGTGTAGAAGCCGCATTGCACCCAGCCGTTCCAGTGACGCCCGGATGTCGGTGGCGTTGTCAGGTAGCCGTCGGGCACCACGTCGCCGATGGTCAGATTGTCCGGGAAATGGGCCGCGCTTGGCGCGAGTTCCGCCTCGATGCCGATGCCTTCCACGTATTCGCTGGCCTCGCCCTGCCCGGTGCCGCCAAAGTTGACCGGCAGCACCACGGGCACCAGGAGCGCGATGATGAAAAGTCCGGCAATGGCGGCGAAAGCGAACAGCAACCAACGGTTGCGAAACCCGCCGCCCGTGGCTATGGGTGGCGTGCGCCGTTGGGAACGACGCGCGGCGCTCCGCCGGCGATGTCGCGAAGGAGGCAAACTGATTCCTTAATCGCCGGCCGGCCGATACCGACGCTTTACAGCGTTTCGCCCGTGAGCAGCCGGAAGGCCTGCCGATAGAGCTCAGCCGTCCGCTGCACGATGTCGTCGGGCAGTTCGGGAGCCGGCGGTTCCTGGTTCCAACCCTGGGCCGTCAGGTAGTCGCGCACGAACTGTTTGTCGTAGCTCGGCTGCGACTTGCCCGGCGCGTATCCCTCGGCGTCCCAGAAACGGCTGGAATCGGGGGTCAGCAACTCGTCGATGAGGATCAGTTCGCCGTTCAGGAAACCGAACTCCATCTTGGTGTCCGCCAGCACGATGCCGCGGTCTTTCGCATAGTCGTGGGCGTGCAGGTAAACCGCCTTGCTGATGTCGGCCAGTCGTAGCGCCGTTTCAGCGCCGACCATGTCGATCACCTGCTCGTCGGTCATGTTCTCGTCATGCCCTTCTTCGGCCTTGGTCGTCGGAGTGAAAAGCGGCTCTGGGAACATGTTGCCTTCGACCAGCCCGGCCGGCATGGGCTTGCCGGACACCGTGCCCTGCCGGCGGTACTCGCCCCAAGCCGAACCGGTGATGTACCCGCGCACAATGCACTCGATGTCGATGCGCTCCGCCTTCTTGACGATCATGGCTTGGCGACCGACGCCATCTTCGGCGTAGGCCGGATGGGCGACCACCGGGTTGCCGGCGTAGGCTGCGGCATCCGGACCGTCGGCCAGGGCCACCAGGTGGTTGGGCACGATATGGTCGGTCAACGCGAACCAGAAGGCGGACATGCGGTTCAGCGCCGCTCCCTTGTCGGGGATGCCATTGGGCAAGACAACGTCGAAGGCCGAAATCCGGTCGGTGGCGACCATCAGCAGCAGGTCGTCGGTGAGCAGGTAGGTGTCGCGGACTTTGCCGCGATGCATTCGGTCGGGCATTCGGGTTTCAATAATCATGGCAGCCATTCAACGACCGAGACGGGCCGGTCGGAAAGTGTGTGTCAGGCCAGCGCGGGAACGGGCAGCAGCCCGATGCGCTTGAAGTTGTCGTCGATGTAGCGAGTGTAGTAGCCGTAGTCGAAGAGCTCGTCCATCTCCGCCACTGTCAATTGTTGGGTGGCTTCGGTATCCGACTTCAGCAACTGCCGGAAGTCTTGCGCATCGTCCCACGCCCGCATGGCGTTGCGCTGAACGATGTCGTACGCGGCCTCTCGGGATAGACCTTTCTCTTCCACCAGAGCCAGCAGCACCCGCTGGCTGAAGATCAGCCCCCGGCTGCTTTCCAGGTTCTGCCACATCCGGTCGGTGTCTACCCGCCAGCCACTCACCACATGGGTGAAAATGCTCAGGATGTAGTCCAGCATCAGGCAGGTGTCGGGCAGGATGATCCGCTCGGAAGACGAATGGCTGATGTCCCGTTCGCCCCACAACGCCACGTTTTCCAGCGCCGGCACGGCGTTGCCGCGGATGGTCCGCGCCAGCCCGCAGATGCGCTCCGTCAACTCCGGGTTGCGCTTGTGGGGCATGGACGACGATCCGGTTTGTCCGGCGCCGAACGGCTCCTCGACTTCATGGATCTCCGTGCGCTGCATTCCCCGGATCTCGGTGGCGAACTTTTCCAGTGACGCGGCTACCAGCGCGGCGGTGGTGATGAAATGGGCATGGCGATCCCGTTGCACAACCTGGTTCGACACCGGGGCCACATCCAGGCCCAGGTGATGGCACACGCGCTCTTCGATATGGGGCGGTATCGTGGCGTGGGTACCCACCGCTCCGGAGATCTTGCCCACACGTATCGATTCCCGCGCCGCCGACATGCGTTCGCGCTGTCGCCGCAACTCGTCCCACCACAGCGCGAGTTTCAGGCCGAAGGTCATCGGCTCGGCATGCACGCCGTGGGTTCGCCCCATCATCAACGTGTCCTTGTGCAGAACGGACTGTTCGCCCACGGCTTCGATGGCGGCGTCGATTTCCTTGAGCAGCAGGTCGGCCGCAGCCACCAACTGGAGGGCCTGGCCGGTATCCAGCATATCGGAAGACGTCATGCCCAGGTGGAGCCAACGCCCTTCCGGGCCCAGGGTTTCCGTGATCGAACGCAGGAACGCGGTGACATCGTGCCGGGTGGTTTCGAAGATCTCCATCATACGCTGGTGGTTGTACGCCGCTCCGCGCAGCGACTCCATGTCTTCCAGCGGGATGACCCCGGCCTCGGTCCACGCCTCGCATACGGCCAACTCCACGTCCAGCCACATGCGGTATTTATTCTCATCAGACCAGACCTGTTTCATCGCCGGCCTGGAATAACGGTCAATCACTGGGTCGCCTCCGCGCCATATCCATAACGCCAAAGTATTTTATCACAGCGGTTTTGCGCCGCAGTCGCATCGGACTTCACGCCGCGTCACGCACCCGCCGGAGATGTTCCCGAATTACCCGGCTTTCAGCGCAGCCATGTACTGCTGGAGGGTTTCCAGCACGGGACCGAAATCGGTGAACGGGGCAAACTCAATCCCGGCTTCGTCGCACATCGCCGCCATTTGGCGGTGGGCAAAAACCGTGTCCGCCACCTCGCCGGCCTCAAAATCTGAGCGTCCGTCCCCCATGAAAAACACGTGGTGACCCTGTTCCCGGAACCGGCGCACGATCAGGGCCTTGCTGTTGCCCAGGTGCGGGGCGTCCGGATACGCGAAATCGTACCGGTAACCGGATACGCGTCCCTGCCCGTCGAATTCCGTAGCCACTGCATACACCGGCATTTCCGGTTGGCCGCACCCGTCCAGCAATGCCTGGATGTAAAAGTCCAGGCCCTGGCTGATGATGCACATGGGTATCGAATTGGCCTGGCAGAAGGCCGACAACTCCGCGAAGTGCGGGCGGAAGTTGGCGTTGGCGCGGACGTAAGACTGCATCGAGATCTTGTCCGCAGTGGTCAGCAGAAACGCTTCTTCCTGGTAGTCTTTCAGCGTCAGCTCGCCCGCCCGGAAACGTTCCCGCACATCGGTCCAGCTGGGGTGCGCGAATTCGTGCAACAACAATTCCGCCACGTTTTGGGCCGCGGCGGTATCGTCGAAATCGGTGAGGACCGCCGGCATACGGCGGTCCGGTACGGCGGTTCTAGCGCTCACGAAGCGACTGCCGGTAGCGTTCGACAGCGTCACGGATGTTGTCGTGCTTGATGCCCAGGATCTGGGCGGCATAGTACGCGGCGTTGCGCGCGCCCCAACCGCCGACGGCCATCGCCGCCACCGGAATGCCGGGCGGCATCTGCGCCGTGGACAGCAGCGCATCCCAGCCGTTGAGCTCGCTGGATGTCAGTGGGATCCCGATAACGGGCAGCGTGGTCCGGGCGGCCAATGCCCCGCCCAGCGCCGCGGATCCGCCAGCAGCCGCGATGATCACCTCAATGCCGCGCTCTCGCGCCGTCGACGCGTATTCGTGCACCCGCTCGGGTGTGCGGTGCGCCGACATGACGCGGACCTCGTAGTCCACGCCCAATGATTCCAGGGTGTTGATGGTCGGTTGGACCGCTTCCTCGTCGGAAGCGCTGCCCATGATGACTCCTACCAGTGGCAAGATCGTTCTCCTTGTGGTTGCTTTTCGGGTTGTGGACCGAGGTTCGTGATCAGTCAATTTCGGCGATATCCCGGAAGGCCTCCAGCAGCGCCTTCTGGATTGACTCGGTGTCGTCGTCCACCTCTTCGTCCTCCACGATCACGTACCCGGCATCCTCGTCGTCGATTCCCACCCGCACTTCGATTTCTACCGGTTCTCCATCGTGCCAGTAGAGCGTGTAGACGATTTCGTCGGCTAGCGCGTCGTTGCTTGCCCCATCCACATCATCGTCGAAATCGTACTGCCACGACCGGTCTACGATGAGCCGTGCGCCGCCGTCCAGCAGGACGTCGTTCATCTCGCCCATCATGCCATCTACGGCCAGTTCCACGGCGAACCGCTCAAGCAAAGTGCGGCGCTCGGCGACGTCCGCCATCTGCTTGCCGTAGCCCTCGTTGTCCACGCGGACGCGCAGTCGTTTCAGGTCATCCTGCCAGGGCATTGAAAAGTCCTCCGTGGTGGGCTTGGGGTCGGCGCCTTGGCTAGTGTGTTTCGCCGGTGGCCCGTTTTTGCCGCCCGTTAAGGTAACAGAACTCGTCAACGCCGCGAAAGTCGGGCAGTTGCAATCGATGCGCCAGTGCGGACAGCGCGTCCAGGAGGTCGATGTAGCACAGCCCGGGATGACCGCCGCGAAGCCCCGGAGGCAACATGCCCAGACGACGCAGTGTCCGCTCCGTATGCGGACTCCAGGGTGCGAAAAGCGCCGGCTCCTGCAGCGTCAGCAGATAGGACGCCCACTCCTTGCCCGCGCCCGCCAGGCCGAACCCGCCCGTTTCGGTCGCGCACTCCTCGAACCGGTTTTCCAGTTTGATGGTGTCGTACAGCAGGAAGTCCATGGCGTCGCGCACTTCGGCGATGGGGTTGCTGCGAAATTGCTGCGCTCGCCTGCCTCCGGCTCCGCGATAAAGTGTCCCCGCCTCGGCCTCGGTCAAACCCGCCAGGTAGTCCTGGTCGAGCCAATCCACCCGGCTCTCGTTTCCCCAGCGGCGCCGACGGAAGGCGTCCAGCTCGCCGTTCAACGCTGCGCGGCGGAAGTCCTCCACCAGGGCCGGCCAATCGCGCGCTGACGCAACGTGGCTTGTCATACGAGAAGACGGGTCGCGCCGTTATCGGGTCGCGGCCGGCTGCACTGCTGGCAGATCTGCGATGTCACGCCGGTAATATGCGCCGTCGAAACTGATAGCCGCAACACGGCGATACGCCCGGTCGCGAGCCTGGGCAGTGTCTGCGCCCTTCCCAACGCAAGCCAGGACCCGCCCTCCCGAAGTCAGCAGCCGCCCGCTGCCATCCTCGGCGCTGCTTACCCCGGCGTGGAACACCAGGCTTTCGTCGCTGTCGTGAGCCGGGTCGTCCAACCCTGCGATTTCCAGCCCGGTCTCGTACGACCCCGGGTATCCCCCGGAGACCATCACCACCCCTACCGTTGGGCTGTCCGACCATTCCACGGAGCCCGCGTCGGTCAAACTGCGCGTAGCGCAGGCCATCATCGCATCCACAGGGTCACTCACCAGCCGGGGCATGATTACCTGGGTTTCCGGGTCTCCGAACCGGCAATTGAACTCCAACACCCGGGGCCCGTCATCGGTCAGCATCAGGCCGCAGTAGAGAGCGCCCCGGTACGGCGACCCGCGGGACGCCATTTCGCGGATCACCGGCAGCATGATTTCCGAACGAACCTGTTCGGCCAGGTTTTCGTCCCAAAATTCCGGTGGGCCGTAGCTGCCCATCCCGCCCGTGTTGGGACCGGTGTCGCCTTCGCCCACGCGCTTGTAGTCCGCGGCCGCCACCAAGGCCGACAGGTTTTCTCCGTCAGTGAACGCGAACACGCTGACCTCCGGGCCGTGTAGCCATTCCTCAATCACCACCGCCTCCCCGGCATCCCCAAACATGCGGTCTTGCATGCACACAATGATCGCGGTCTTGGCGTCTTCCAAGTTGGCGCACATCGCAACGCCCTTGCCGGCCGCGAGTCCGTCCGCTTTCACCACCAGGGGGCGGTTCCTGCATTCGGCATAGGCTAATGCTGCCGATGTGCTGCGGAACACGCGGTACTCCGGGCTTGGCACGCCCGCCGCATCCAGCACGTCGCGGGCGAAGCTCTTGCTCGACTCCAGGCGGGCTGCCGCGCGGCTCGGGCCGAAACACGGGACGCCAGCGGCGCTCAGGCGGTCCGAGACTCCCATGGATAAGGGAACTTCCGGGCCCACCACCACAAGGTCAATCGACCAGTCGATGGCGGCCTGCACCAACCCGTCAATGTCGGTCTCGGTGACATCCAGGTTGGTTCCGAGGATCGCGGTGCCCGAATTGCCCGGCGCCGCGAATATCTCGGTCACCTGCGGCGAGCGCGCCAGCCGCCACGCCAGAGCGTGCTCCCTGCCGCCGGAACCGACAACCAGGACCCGCATTGCCGGCTACTCCCACTCGATGGTGCCGGGAGGCTTGCTGGTGATGTCGTAAGCCACGCGGTTCACCCCATCAACCTCGTTCACGATGCGGTTGCTCATCCGCGCCAGCACGTCGTAGGGCAGCCGCACCCAGTCCGCCGTCATCGCGTCTTCCGAGTTGACGGCGCGGATGGCGCAGGCATACCCATAGGTGCGGTAATCACCCATCACACCCACGGTGCGGTTATCGGTGAGCACGGCGAAACTCTGCCAGATGTCCCGGTACAGGCCGGCCCCATGGATCTCTTCCAACACGATGCGGTCGCAGTCGCGCAGCAGTTCGACCCTCTCCGGGGTGACTTCGCCGATGATCCGTATGGCCAGGCCCGGGCCGGGGAACGGCTGCCGGTAGATGATGTCCTCCGGCAAGCCCAGCTCAAGCCCCACCGAGCGCACCTCGTCCTTGAACAGGTACCGCAGCGGCTCGACCAGACCGAAGTTCATGCGCTCCGGCAGACCACCCACGTTGTGGTGCGTTTTGATCCGCGCCGAGGCTCGGTTTTCCGGGGTTTCGCTTTCGATCACGTCGGGATACAGCGTGCCCTGCGCCAGCCAACGCACGTTTTCGATTTCCGCAGCGGCGTCCTCGAACACCCGGATGAACTCGTTGCCGATGGTCTTCCGCTTGGTTTCCGGGTCGATGACGCCGCGCAACCCGTTCAGGAAACGGTCCGAGGCGTCCACGTAGCGCAAGTTCATGCCCATGTTCTCATGGAAGGTCTGCTGCACCTGTTCGGCCTCTCCGTGCCGGAGCAGGCCGTTATTCACGAAGATGCAGGTCAACTGAGGCCCGACCGCCTGGTGCAGTAACGCGGCCGCCACCGAGGAGTCCACGCCTCCACTGAGCCCGCAGATCACCCGGTCGCTGCCTACCTGATCCCTCACCCGTGCCACCGTGTCCGCAACGAAATTGCCCGCCGTCCACGACCCGGAGCAGCCGCATATCTCGCGCACGAAGTTGCGCAGGATGGCCATGCCGTCCGGGGTGTGCTGCACTTCCGGATGAAACTGCAAACCGAACCGCCGCCGTCCGTCCGACACCGCGGCGCAGTCGCTGTTCTCGGTTTGCGCCAGCGTTGCCATTCCTTCCGGCAGCCGCTCCACCCGGTCCCCGTGGCTCATCCACACCGGCGCCGAAGCGCCGAGTCCGGCCAGGAGTCGGCCGGAAGTTTCTGCCAACTGCAGGTCGGCATGCCCGTATTCACGCGCGTCCCCCGGCGTGACGGTTCCGCCCATCTGATGCACCATGGCCTGCATGCCGTAGCAAATTCCCAGCACCGGAATGTCGGACTGCAACACCCAGTCAGCGATGGTCGGAGCGCCTTCGTCGTAAACGCTCGCCGGGCCCCCGGAAAGGATGATTCCCCTGACGTTCAGGTGCGCGACACGCTCACGGCCGGAACTAGCCGGTATGATCTCCGAGTAGACCTCCAGCTCACGGATGCGCCTCGCAATCAGGTGCGTGTACTGGGAGCCAAAATCGATCACCGCGATGGCGTCTGGCTGCGCTGTGCTGCTCATAAACTCCCTGCCGGCGTCTGTGGGAATCGCAAATTATTTTAGCATAGCGACCGCCCTGACCTCGGCAACAACCCGACGGCCGCGCTGGGCTGCTAGAATAGTGCCCAAATGTGTCCGCCCCTGCATGTCCGATGACTGTCTTCGCAACAAACCGGGCCTCGCGGCCCGACGTCGCTCAGAATACGGAGTGGCCATTGCCGCTCAATCAGCGCAACCAGTGCGACGGTTTGGAACTGTTGGCGGCGCTGGAACCGGGCACGATTCCGCTGTGCATTTTCGACCCACAGTACCGGGGTATCCTGGACAAGATGAAGTACGGCAACGAGGGCGAGAGCCGAGGACGCGCCAGGTCGTCGCTGCTGCAGATGAGCGAGGAGACCATCAGAGAATTCATCCGTGGGATCTCTCGCGCCTTGATCCCATCCGGTCATCTGTTCCTTTGGGTTGACAAGTTCCATGTATGCACCGGCGTGGAGCCGTGGCTAACCCAACATGGGCTCGAAATCGTTGACCTGGTGACCTGGAACAAAGACAAAATGGGCATGGGCTATCGTACGCGGCGATATGCCGAGTACCTGATGATTGCTCAAAAACCCCCCAAACGCGCCAAGGGGGTCTGGCAGCGTCACGACATCCCGGACGTCGTGACTGAAAAGGTCGAACGCATCGGCAACGTCCATCCTAAGCCGGTGAACCTCCAGGCTGACCTGATCGAGGCGGTTACCGACCCCGGCGACGTGGTTCTCGACCCGGCTGCCGGCAGCTATTCCGTGATGACGGCAGCCCACCGGATCGGACGCCAGTTCCTGGGCTGCGACATCGCCAGCGATCCGTGATCGCATGATGATGAGGATCAACGAAAGCAAGCCAGCCCGTCGCGACGGCGCGTGGGATGCGGCCCTCCAGCAACGCGGTACACGACCGGCGACCTGAGCGGCTCCTGACAGTTTCCATTGGATTTCCAAACCGAAATACGCCGCGCCGCCGAGACCCTCGCCCGGGGCGGCGTCGTGGCCATTCCCACCGACACGCTTTACGGCTTGGCGGCGGACGTTCTGAACCCCGATGCTCTGGACCGCGTGTATGCCGCCAAGGGCCGCCCGGCCGATATGCCCCTGCCCGTCCTGGTTTCGACCTGGGCGCAGGCGCTCCAGGTCGCCGTGGTGTCGCCCGACTCCGAGTCGCTCGCCCGACGCCTGGCTGAAACCTACTGGCCCGGCTCGCTGACCATCGTGCTACCCGCGGCTCCCGGTTTGCCCGTGCGCCTCACCGCCGGCCGCGACACTGTCGCCGTGCGCATGCCCGATCATCCGGTTCCCCTGGCGTTGGCCGAGACTCTGGGTCGCCCGATCACCGGCACCAGCGCCAACCGCAGCGGCGAACCCGACATAACCGGCCCGGACGAACTCCGCCGCATCCTGGCCTCTCGTGTTGATGGTATCATTGTGTCCGGCCCAAAGCCCGTCGGCGGCGCGAGCACGATAGTAGCGGTCACCGGCGGCGATATCAGCCTCCTGCGCGAGGGTGTATTGCCTTATGGGCGGGTGCTCTCAGCCCTGGAACCGGTCGAATAGCGAGGTCGGTCATCCCATCGGTGGAAACATACGATAGCTACCGGGCCGGCGTGGACGCCGAACTGCGGTCGGTATTCGACGGCCGGCAGGGCATGCTGTACGACCTGCTCCGTTACCACCTCGGATGGGTGGACGAACGAGGCAATCCTGCCGGCAACGCGTTGACTCCGCTGCACCACTGCGGCGTGTTAGCCATGGCATCTGCCGACGCGGTCTCGGGAGCGCATCAGGAGGCGGTCACCGCCGCCGCTGCCGTTGAATTGGCATACAACTTTGTCCTGGTGCATAACGATGTCCAGGCCGGCCGCATCGACCAGGACAACGACCGCCCCAGCATCTGGTGGGTCTGGGGACCGTCGCAGGCCATCAACGCCGGCGATGGAATGCACGCGCTGGCCCGCGCCATGTTGATGCGCATGTGTGATACCGGGACCGCCGCGGAGACCGTATTGGCCGGTCTTCAGGCGTTGGACCGGGCATGTCTGACCCTTTGCGAAGGGCAGTACATGGACCTCACGTACCAGGATCAGTTGATGGTGTCCGAAGCCGATTACATGGATATGATCGGCCGTAAGTCCGGCGCGTTGGCCGGATGCTCGGCGCGTTTGGGAGCCCTGGCGAGCGGAGCCCAATCCGGCACTGCCGATGCCCTGGAGGAGTGGGGCGGGAAACTCGGGATGGCTCGCCAGGTGCGGGAGGATATATCCGATCTGTGGGGGCGCTCCGGCGACGGATTTACTCCCGCCAACATCCTGAACAAGAAGAAAAGCCTTCCGCTGATCCACGCGCTGCAGAACTCGGACACCGCCGCCAAGCGCGAGTTGGGCTCCATCTACATGAAGCGCGTGCTCGAGCCCGGCGACACCCCCCGGATCGTGGCCATCCTGGAGGAAGCCGGTTCCCGGGAGTACTCCAACGGCAAGATGGACGAACTGCTCCGCGACGCCCGAGCCGCCGTGACGACCGACGATGTAGTCCTGAAAGACTCGGACTCGTTGGATTGGGCGACACAATGGGTCGTCGGACGCAACGCCAACTGACCTCAACCGACGTACACAGCATGGCCAAGCGCGCTCTCAACCAACTGAATGTGAACGGCAAGACCGTCCTGGTGCGCGTCGATTTCAACGTTCCCATCGAGCAAGGCGTGGAACTCATCGCCAACTACGATCACCGGTTGCGCGCCACCCTGCCCACCATCGAATACCTGTTGGAGCGACAGTGCAAGGTGGTGTTGTGCTCCCACCTGGGTCGACCCCGCGGCAAGGTCGATGAGACCCTGAGGCTGGGACCCGTCGGCGAGCGGCTGGCTACTTTGTTGGGCCGGCCGGTCACGCCTCTGGACGATTGCGTGGGCCCGGCCGTTGCCCGGGCGGTCGGCCAAATGTCGCCCGGCGATGTGTGCCTGCTCGAAAACCTGCGCTTTCACGCGGCCGAAGAGAGTAACGATGAGGCATTTTCAGCCCAGTTGGCGGGTCTGGCCGACTGCTTCGTGATGGACGCTTTCGCTGTGGCTCACCGCGCCCACGCCTCTACCGTCGGTGTGCCTCGCCTTCTGCCCACGGCGATGGGGCTGCTGACGCAACGCGAGGTCGAGTCCCTGGGTGTTGCCCTGGAAAATCCCGTTCGCCCGTTGGCTGCGCTCATGGGCGGCGCCAAGGTCAGCGACAAGATCCTTGTCCTCGAAAACCTCTTGACCCGGCTCGATCACCTCTTTATCGGCGGTGGAATGGCCGTGACTTTCCTGGCCGCCCAGGGCCAGCCGGTCGGTGCATCGTCCGTCGAAACCGACCTCCTGGATTTCGCCCGGGGTGTGATCGCCCGAGCCGACACCGCCGGCGTTGCCGTGCATTTGCCCCCGGACGTGGTTGTGGCCAACGAATTTGATGCCAATCCCGGCTCCGTGGACACCGTGCCCGTGGACCGCGTGCCCGATGGCTGGTACATCATGGACATCGGCCGGGACGCGGCCTCGGCTTACACTGCCGCGTTGTCCGATTGCAGGACCATCCTTTGGAATGGTCCCATGGGCGTATTTGAAATGGAGCAGTTCAGCGTCGGCACTCGGCAGGTAGCCAATGGCATCGCGGGTTTGGCCGACGCAACCACCGTCGTAGGCGGAGGGTCCACCGCCGAGGCCGTCGAATCCCTGGGCCTCATGGACAGCATGACCCATGTATCTACCGGCGGCGGGGCGTCGTTAGAATTCCTCGAAGGGCGCATCCTTCCCGGAATCGACGCCATTCCCGATGCCTGACCGCACGCCGCCCATTGGAGCCAAGAATGATTGACCTGGAACAGATCCACGACAGCATCGCCAGCACACCGTCCAAGATTGTCCTCCTGGTGGCCGACGGCCTCGGCGGCTTGCCCCATCCCGACACGCGCAAGTCCGAGTTGGAGACCGCTCACATTCCGAATCTGGACGGGTTGGCCCAGCGCAGCGCGTGCGGTCTGACCACTCCGGTGGAGGTTGGCGTGGCTCCCGGGAGCGGGCCCGGACACCTGGCGCTGTTCGGGTACAACCCGTTGAAGTACCTGATTGGGCGTGGTGCCCTGGAGGCCCTCGGTATCGGAGCCGAATTGCTGCCCGGCGATGTGGCCGCCCGCGGCAACTTCTGTACCGTGGACGATGACGGCCTGCTGACCGACCGTAGGGCCGGACGGATCCGCACCGAGTTGAGCGCCCCCCTGTGTCAGCGCCTGGACAGTATCGAAATCCCCGGCGTCCAGGTTGACGTGATGCCGGTACAGGACTACCGGTTCGTGCTGCGCCTGCGCGGCGAGGGCCTGTCCGAGGCGGTGGAAGAAACCGACCCCCAGCGTGAGGGTCTGCCAGCCCGGCCCGCGCGCGCCCTGGAACTCGGGGCCCAGCGGACCGCCGAGGTCGTTGAGGAATTCGTTTCCCAGGCTGGTCGTCTCCTGGCCGAGGAACAGCCCGCAAACATGGTTCTGCTACGTGGTTGGGCCCAGCTGCCGAACCTGCCGGAGTTTGGCCAGGTCTATCACCTGAACCCGGCCGCCATCGCCGCGTACCCCATGTATCGGGGCCTGGCTTCCGTCGCCAACATGAGGATCATCCCCACTGGCATGACATTCGGCGACGAGGTGGACACGCTCCACGCCAATTGGAACGATCACGACTTCTTTTTCATTCACTACAAGCCCGCCGACGCCGCCGGTGAGGACGGTGATTTCGACGGCAAGGTGAAGTGCCTCGAGGAACTGGATACCCACATCCCGCGTATCCTCGACCTGGAACCCGACGTGCTTATGGTCGCCGGCGACCATGCCACCCCCGCCATCATGGCTTCTCATAGCTGGCACCCGGTTCCCTTCATGCTCCATTCCAAGCTTACGCTGGGGGAAGGCATTGACGGCTTCAACGAGCGCGCCTGCGCCCAGGGTTCCATCGGCCGCATCCCGGCCGAGACCATCATGCTCCTGGCGCTTTCTCACGCCGGCAAACTCGGCAAATACGGCCCGTAGCCACCGACCCCGGCCTTGGATGCTGTGATGACCTCTCCCACTAACATCGTTGCCGGCAACTGGAAGATGAACACCGATGTCGCTTCCGGTGTCCTTCTGGCGTCAACTGTTGCCGCGGGCGCATCGGCATTGTCCGGCGTCCGGGCCATCGTCGCCCCGCCCTTCATTTCGCTGGCGGCGGTTCGGAATGCCGTAGCCGGTAGCGGGGTGGCAGTGGCCGCGCAGAATATGCACGCCGACGACAGCGGCGCGTTCACCGGCGAGGTTGCTCCGCCGATGCTGGTCGGCCTGTGCGACTACGTGATTGTCGGCCACTCCGAACGCCGGCAGTTCTTCGGCGAAACGGACGAATCCGTCGGCCGCAAGGCTGCCGCCGCTCTGCAGCACGGGCTCCGTCCAATCGTGTGCGTGGGCGAGACGCTGGACCAGCGGGAGTCTGGTCAAGCCGCCGAAGTAATTCGACGCCAGGTCGTAGCCGCGCTGGCCGATGTCGACCCTGAATCTGCGGCCGGCTTTGTCTCCATCGCCTACGAGCCTGTATGGGCCATCGGCACCGGTCGCGCAGCCACTCCCGAGATTGCGGATCAGATCATGAGCGGTGCGATCATCTCAACGATTGCGGCCGCGCTGGGGGACGACGTCGCTTCGGTAACTCCTCTCCTGTATGGCGGCAGCGTGAACCCGTCCAACGCCGCCGACTTTGCCGCGATGCCCAGTATCCACGGCGCTCTCGTGGGCGGCGCGAGCCTTGACGCCGGCACCTTCCTGGGGGTGGTCGCCGCGTTCTCCGACGCTTACCAATAGCGTCTGACCGGCCGGTTGATGTCGGCCTCGCCAAATCTGATCGCCGTCGTCGGCCCGACTGCGGTCGGTAAGACCGCCCTGGCAATCGCTCTCGCGCAGCGCTGCAACGGTGAGATCGTCAACGCCGATAGCCGTCAGGTCTACACCTGCATGGACATCGGCACCGCGAAGCCCACGGCGGAAGAGCGACGCAGCGCACGCCACCATCTGATCGATGTCCGCCCGCCCGATTCGCCCTTCAGCCTGGGAGAGTATCTGCCGCTGGCGAGAGAGACCATCGAGTCCATAGCGGCTCGGGGCAAGTTGCCAATATTGTGCGGCGGCAGCGGGCAGTACGTGTGGGCCGTCCTGGAAGGCTGGGAAGTTCCGCAGGTGCCGCCAGATCCGGATTTCCGCGCCCGCCTCGAGCGCCGACTCGCTGCTGACGGCCCGGAATCTTTGTGGGAAGAACTGCGACAACTTGACCCACAGCGTGCGGTTGCTATCGATCCGCAGAACCCGCGACCCATCATCCGTGCCCTGGAGATCCTGAAGGCCACCGGGCGGCAGGTCAAAGCTGCCGACAAGAGCCCGAATTCTCCATACCGCTCTCTCATCATCGGTTTGACCGCCGACCGTGATGTGCTGTACGACCGTACCGATGCCAGGTTCGATACGATGATGGCTCAGGGTTTGTTGGATGAGGCGCGCTGCCTGGACACCGCGGGGTACGTGCTCGGGAGCGGCGCCCTCTCCGGCGTGGGCTACACCGAATTGGGATTGTACCTGCGGGGTGATATGACCCTGGACGAAGCGGTGTCCCGCGCGAAGACACGTACCCACCGCCTGGTTCGCCGGCAGTACACCTGGTTCAAGCCGGCCGATGCCCGCATTTCTTGGCTGGACGCCACGGACGGCTCGCCAGTGGCCGAGGCCGTTGCCCTGGTACACCGTTTCCTGGAACAGCCAAACCCTTGTGATACAATTGGCGCTTGACGGAAAAGGGCCATTTGGCGCAGGAGTCGCGACGATGGAATTCACCAAAATGCACGGCGCTGGCAACGATTACGTCTATGTGGACGCCCGTGCGATGCCCGAGCGGGATTGGAACAGCCTGTCCCGGGCCATCAGCGACCGTCACTTTGGAGTCGGTGGTGACGGGCTCATCCTGGTAATGGATTCCGACGTCGCGGACCTGAAGATGCGCATGTTCAATTCTGATGGCTCCGAGGGCGCCATGTGCGGCAACGGCATCCGGTGCTTCGCCAAGTACGCTATCGAGCGTGGTATCGTGCCCGATACGGCCCAACAGGTAACGGTCGACACGATGGCTGGTGTACGCACCATCGTGCCTCATTACGCCGGCGGAAGCGTGGATTCGGCGCGAGTCAGCATGGGCCTGCCCCGGTTGGCTCCGTCAGAAATCCCGGTAGATCTTGACCCCGCCATCGCCGGCCAGGGCGGCCCGGTGATGAACTATGCCATCATCCCGGGCGATTTCCGTCTTTTCCTCACCTTTGTTTCCATGGGCAACCCCCACGCGGTCACTTTCATTGACCAACCCATTGAGGAATTTCCCTTGCACAACATCGGCCCTATGGTCGAACGGCACCCCATCTTTCCCGATCGGGTCAATTTTGAGATCGTCAACCTCCGGGACGACGGCAATGTGGATGCCCGGGTCTGGGAACGCGGGTCCGGCGAGACCATGGCCTGCGGAACCGGAGCGTGCGCCATCGGCGTCGCCTCTCGCCTGCTGGGTCACACCGGCGACCGGGTTGCGGTCAATCTCCCTGGCGGCACCCTGAACATCGAGTGGGACGGCGCCGGCGAAGTTTATCTCGAAGGCCCCGCGGCCGAAGTATTCAGCGGAGTGTGGACAGAATGAGCAATTACGTTACCGGCCCCACCACCTTTGACCAACTGCGGTGGTCTTCTCAAGTCTTCCGCACCCTCTCCGAGGATGCGACCTGCATCGCCGCCCGGGACGACGCCTTCCGTGGCCCCATCCTGTCGGGTCAGGTGGATGCCGACTGGCCGGCCCTGATCGGCTATGTGAACCAGTGGGGTTGCCGCATTCCCCAGCATAAGGCTGAATCCATAGCCGCGGCGGTAAGCAACGCGGCCCAGTATCTGGAGCCCATGGCGGCCTCTTCCCTGGAGTTCGACGACCTGCGCTGCTCCACCCTCGACGTGGTGGAACGTGCCTTCGATTGCCTCACCGAGGCCAACGGCGTTGGGCCCACCGGAGCCTCCGCGATCCTGACGGTCATCAATCCCCAGCTTTTCGTTTCCTGGGGCGCTGGTATCCGCGACGCCTATTTCCCGCAGGACCGGCCCAACGGCGCGACCTATTCGCAGTTCCTCACGGTGATGCGCATGGCTGCCCTGTCCATTGCGGCGGACGCCCGTAGCCAGCACGGCATCGAAGACCCCGCCGGTGCGCTGTCGGCGCAGTTGGGCATCGTTCCGTCGTTCAGTCTTGCCAAGTTCGTCGACGAGTACAACTGGGTGACCCTGGAACGCGAAATGGTGTTCCAGCCCGGTGCGGCGGTCGCGGTGTAAATTCGTTGTCGCGCCGGCCGGCCCGTGGTTTGGGCTAACGTTTCAACTTTCCTTCAACAATCCAGCCGACGAGACCAAAAAGACCCAGGAGCATCATGCCTAACCTGTCCCAACGCCTCGGCAAACTCGCCCCGTATCCCTTCGTGGAGATCTCCCGGATCATCGCGGAGAAGCGCGCCGCCGGCGCCGACGTGGTTACCTTTGGCATTGGTGATCCCGACATCCCCACTCCTCAGCCCATCATCGACCGCCTTCTCACGGCTTCGCAGGATCCGCCCAACCACCGGTATCCTGAAACCGACGGCCTGCCCGAGATGCGGCGCGCCGTCGCTCATTGGTACAAGCAGCGCTTCGACGTTGACCTCGACCCTGACACTGAAGTGCTGCCCTTGATCGGGGCAAAAGAAGGCATTGGACACGCCGCTTTTGCGTTTCTGGACCCTGGCGACATCGCTCTGGTCCCTGACCCGGCGTATCCAGTGTATGCCGTGGGCACCATGTTCGCTGGCGCTGAGAGCTATGTGATGCCCCTGTACCAACGCAACGGCTGGTTGCCGGAACTCGACGCCATTCCCGAAGACGTAGCCCGCCAGGCCAAGGTGATGTGGCTCAATTACCCCAACAACCCCACCAGCGCGGTGGCTTCCCAGGAGGACTTGGAATCTGCGCTGCGCTATTGCCGCGAGAACGACATCGCGATGCTCCACGACGCCGCGTATTCCGAGGTCGGGTACGAGGGATACCGCGCCGGCAGCATGATGCAGTTGGACGGAGCCAAGGAGGTCGGGCTGGAATTCCACTCGCTTTCGAAGACCTATAACATGACGGGTTGGCGCATGGGCATGGCCGTGGGCAATGCCGACATGATCAAGGCCCTGTTCCAGATCAAGGCCAACCTCGACTCCGGCATCCCCCAGGCCATCCAGGAAATGTCCATGGAGGCCCTTGTAGGTCCGCAGGACTGCATCGACGAAAACGTCGTCACCTACCAGTGGCGTCGGGATCGGGTGCTCCAGGCGCTGACGCGGATGGGTCTCAACGTGGAGACGCCCCGGGCCAGCCTGTACATCTGGGCTCCCGTGCCCGAGGGCTTCACCTCCGCCGACTTTGCCGCTCGCCTGCTGGAAGATATCGACATCGTCGTGACGCCCGGTTCGTCCTATGGCCAGTACGGCGAAGGTTACATCCGCCTGTCCCTGACCACCCCTGACGAGAGGGTCGAGACCGGTTGCCAGCGCCTCGAAAACTGGACCATCCCCGCCCCGCGAGGCTAGCCATGGCTACCGCGAAAACGCCATCGCGCCTGATGACCGCCGACGAGCTCCTGGAGATGGAGCGGGTTCCCGGCAAGCGGTACGAACTCATCCGCGGCGTCCTCACGGAGAAAGAAGTGCCTACCGGCGACCCTCATGGGGAGACTCTGTCCTTTTCACACGGCAACCTGTTTCAATACACGATGGCCTCCGACTATGGTGACCTGCGTGTCGGCGAACCCGGCTACTTGCTGGAACGCGACCCTGACACGGTGCGCGCCCCGGATATCTCCTGGTTCACTCCCGGACGAATCCCTCCGGGCACTACCGGGTTTCCCGAACTCAAGCCTGATTTGTGCATCGAAGTAGCCTCGCCCTGCAATTCCCGAAGCGACCGCCTCCTGTCGGCGAAGGCGCAAATGTGGCTGGACTCCGGCGCCCGGGAAGTTTGGGTCCTCAACCCTGAAGACGCCAGCGTCACGAGGCACCGCCCCCGCGTCACTCCAGTCGTGCTTGAAGAGGGCGACGTTCTGGACGGAGAAGAACTGTTGCCCGGGTTCAACGTTCCCGTGTGGCAACTCTTCCGTCGTCAGCGATAAACGCCGTCTATGCCCAAAACCCGTCAACCCAAACCCACCGGCCCGCTGACGGAGCGGGCGGTGCTGGTTGCGGTGGAAGCGAAGAAGCGCGGGGAGAACCTCTGGGGTCTCGACGACACCCTGGTCGAGCTTGATTACCTGACCCGGTCCGCCGGCGCGGAAGTGGTGGCCACCGTGTCGCAGCGCGCCGAGCGCATCACTCCGACCTACCTGGGCAAGGGCAAACTCCAGGAATTGCAGGACCTGCTGGAGGATGAGCGTCCCGATGTCGTGATCTGCGACGATGAACTGACGCCCACCCAGCAGCGCAACCTTGAAGCCGCTCTTCAAATCAAGGTCATCGACCGCACCGCGCTGATCCTGGACGTGTTCGGACGGCATGCCCGCACCCGTGAGGGCCAGATCCAGGTCGAACTGGCCCAGCACCAGTACCTGTTGCCCCGGTTGGTTGGGCAGTGGTCTCACCTGGAACGCCTCGGCGGGGGGATCGGCACCCGCGGCCCAGGCGAAACGCAGCTGGAAACCGACCGCCGCCTGATCCGCCGTCGCATCCAGAAGATCGAATCGGAATTGGACGACGTGCGCAAGCGACGCAGCCAGTACCTGGAACGCCGCCGACGGTCCTCCACACCCATGGCCACCCTCGTCGGTTACACCAACGCCGGCAAGAGCACCCTGTTCAACGCCCTCTGCGATGCCGGCGTCCCCGCCGAAGACCAGCTTTTCAACACCCTGGACCCGGTGACCCGTCGCCTGCGCCTGCCTGATGGCAACGAACTGCTGCTCAGCGACACCGTGGGCTTCATCCAGAAACTTTCGCCTACCGTGGTTGCGGCCTTCCGCGCCACTCTTGAGGAGCTCAACGAGGCTGATCTGCTGCTCCACGTCATTGACATAACCCACCCCAAAGCCCCGGAGCAGGCTGAAGTGGTGGAGCAAACCCTCGCTGATCTCGACCTCGGCGGCAAGCCGCGCCTGCTGGTGATCAACAAGCTGGACCTGCTTACCGATGATCCCGCCGACGTGGCGGTCCTGGACCAGATCGATCTGTCTGCCATTTCCGGTGCGGAATCGCCGGCCGTCAGCGGCCGCGTCTTCGTGTCCGCAGCCAGAGGCTGGAACTTGCCGGCCCTCCTGGAAGCCATCCTGGAACAGGTGGGCGCCGCCGTTTCGATGCCGGCCCCCGCGACCGTCTGACCTGTTTTTGACCCCGAGTATCCATGTCCCTTCGCCGCAAGATCCGCATCATCCATACCTCGGACACCCATCTGGGAGACGATTGGGACCCGGAGTCAGCGCAGCGCGCGCTGTCCGCAGTGGTGGACAGTGTCTACGGCCTGCGCGGCGACGCCCTGCTTATTGCCGGCGACGTCTTCGACAACGCCCGAATATCCGACGCCGTGCTGGAGTTCTTCGTTAGCGAGATTGCGCGCGCCGCCGTGCCGACGGTGATACTTCCCGGCAACCATGACCTCTACGACGCTGCTTCTCTGTACCTCCGTCCGCCCTTCGCGAACGGACCGGCCAATTTGCACATCATTACCGGCACCCGCGGCGAGACCCTGTCCTTCCCCGAACTGAGCCTCGACGTCTGGGGCCGGGCCATGGACAGCCATACCCCGGCGTTTCGTCCCCTGGCCGGCATACCTGCCCATCGCAACCGGCATTGGCGAGTGGCCATAGCCCATGGGCACTTCCATTACCCCGACGACACCGAGGAACGCTCGTCTCCCATTCGCTCCCACGAAATAGAGGAGGCCAACTGCGACTATGTCGCACTGGGGCATTGGGAGCGTTTCGAAGAGGTCTCGCAGGGCGGCGTGACCGCGTTCTACTCCGGTTCGCCCATGGGGGCGTCAACAACCCGTGGAAACGTAGCCGTGAACGTTGTCGACTTGGTTCCGCAAACCCCGGCGGACGTCGTAATTTCGCAGGTCCAATGGCCGATGGCCGCCGCGTCGCCCGCGATACTTCCGTTAGCCGCAGACAACTGAGGAGGACCCGCATGAAATCCGTCTCCCGCGACCACCGCATCTATGTCCTCCATCCAGAAAACGAGCCGGCCGTAACCATCGACTCCGGCGACGATCTAATGGTGGAAACCTGGGACGCCTTCGAGGGCATTCGTGAGCCCGGCGTCCTCCAGGAAAAATCGCTGAAGGGTCCAGCCACCGGTCCTATCTACGTCAACGGAGCCGAGCCCGGTGACGCCCTCCGCATCGAATTCGTCAGTATCAAACCCAAGGAGAACCCGGCCCACATGGTCATGCCCGGACGCGGCTTCCTGGAAGCTGAGTTCACCGAGGGTTACCCCACCGTGATGAGCATCGACGGTGCCGATCTCGTGCTGCCCAGCGGCATGCGCTTGCCCCTGAACCCGTCCCTGGGCCTCGTCGCGACCACGCCCACCTACCCGCAGGAAACCGCCAGCGACAGTGGGCCCTACGGCGGCGACATCGACATGAAGGAGCTCGTGGAGGGCAGCGTCCTCTTTCTGCCGGTGTTCGTGTCCGGCGCCCTCCTCGCCATGGGAGACTGCCACGCCGTGGTCGGCGACGGGGCGGTGGCCGGAACCGGCGCCGAGTGCTCTGCCGACACCCACGTTCGCGTCACCGTGGAAAAGGGCATGACCCTCACGGGTCCCCGAGCCATCACCCCCGAACACTACGTAGTGCTGTCCCACGGCGACGATCTCGGACCCGCCATGAAGCAGGCCGTGCGCGAGATGGTGGACTTCCTGATCACGGAAAAGGGCATGGCGCCCTACGACGCCTACACCCTTTGCAGCCTCGCCGGCGACGTCCGCGTTTCCCGAACCTTCCGCCCCATCAGCCCGGTCAAGATGATGCTCTCCCGCCAGGCGCTGGAACAGCTGTGATGTTCAAGTGACGTCCGAGCGAATTGCGGGGCACCCAATGGGGTGCCCCGATTTCTGGAGAACTATAGGCGTCGGTACGTTGATTCATCTCGTCTGGCAATGCGCAACACCATCAACACGGCTGCGTGATCGTCGACCTCGTATATCACGCGTAACCGACCTACCCTGATCCGCCAAACCGATGCAAAGCCTGCAAGTTTGACGCTGCCGACGGACCGAGGGTCAGCTACCAGGTTGCGAAGCGCTGCACGGATGCGGCGGGCGTCCTCCGCCGTCAGTCGCCTTGCTTGACGCTGCGCGCCCGGCGACAATTCGATCCGGTATGGCAACTGCGGTTAGTCTCGCTCGTCCAGTACCTCGGCGAAAAACGCCTCGAATTCGACTCCGCCCTGTTCGGCAGCTTCAGTGCGAGCTGCTTCAATCTCCAACCGTTCCGCGTCGTCTATTTCCGCTTCGACCAACCAGCTCTTGATGGCCTCGGACACCAATTCTGGTACAGGCCTGCCGCTACGGGTTGAAACCTCTTCAAGAGCGGAATAAAGGTCATCAGATACGGTCAGAGTTTGCATTGTGCCCCCTGAACTTTCATCGCAATCGGACTAACAAGCAAGAGCGTCATGGAATCATTGTAGTGCTTCTTGGATTGCTCCGCACATTTGAGGATCAGGGTCACGCCACAGAAAACCCCCCGTCCACCGTGATCACCGCTCCCGTCACGTAGTCAGACGCCCGGCTGGACAGGAACACCGCCGCGCCCTGCAGCTCGTTGGCGTCGCCCCAGCGCCCCATCGGTATCCGACGGTTGATCAGGTCGTACCGCTCCGGCTGCGTTTCTGGAATCGCCTGCGTCAGCTCGGTCATGAACCAGCCCGGCAGTATCGCGTTGGACTGGATGTTCTCTCCGGCCCAGGCTACGGCGAAACTCTTGGCCAGCTGTACGATCCCGCCTTTGCTCGACGAGTACGGCACGCCGCTTCCGCCGCCGCCAAAGATGCTGTACATGCTGCCGATGCAGATGATCTTGCCGCCGCCCTGCGCTTTGAAGTGAGGGTAGATGGCCCTGCACGACAGGAACGCCGCCCGCAGGTTCACGTCCAGCACGTTGTCCCACTCGGCTGCTGTGATGTCCTCCGGAGCCTTGCGCACGGTGGCACCCGCGTTGTTGATCAGAATGTCCACGTGGCCGAAGTGCGCCACCGCCCGCGATGCCATGTCGTCGATGTCCGAATCGCTGGTGACGTCCGTTGGAATGGCGAAAGCGTGACGACCCGTGGCTTCGATCGCCTCAACGGCGGAGGCGTTCTTCTCGGTGTTGCGGGCGGCGATGGCGACGTCCGCCCCCGCGTTAGCCAGCCCCAGCGCCATGCCCAGGCCAAGCCCCCCGTTCCCGCCGGTAATCAGGGCCACGCGACCGGTGAGGTCAAACAGGTTGCCGTTGCTGGTGGTCATCGTCGTCTTCTCCATTCCTCGCGAAATTGCCCTCTTATGAGTAACCTTGCGCTATTCTGCCACCCGTTGGCGGTCGACCGCCAGTGACAGAAGTCAAAACATTGGAGGCGACCCTCTGGATCGCCCCCATGGTGGCTAAACGTGGAAATCGTTTACAGGTTGATCAGAGCCGGCGCCGCCACGAATGCCGGAGCAAACACCAGCGAAACAATGGCCATCAGCTTCAGCAGGATGTTCAGGCTGGGACCGGACGTGTCCTTGAAGGGGTCACCGACCACATCCCCTTCCACCGCGGCCTTGTGGGCGTCTGAGCCCTTGCCGCCGTAGTTGCCCAGCTCAACGTACTTCTTGGCGTTGTCCCAGGTTCCGCCGGCGGAGGCCATCATGATCGCGAGCATGAAACCGGCCGAAACCGATCCGATCAACAGACCGCCGAGAGCCGCCTCACCCAGAATGAACCCGGTTGCTATCGGGGCGAGCACGGCCATCACGCCGGGCAGGATCATTTCCCGCAGGGCGCCCCGCGTGCTGATGTCGACGCACCGGGCCGAGTCGGGAGTGGCCGTGCCCTCCATCAGACCCGGTATCTCGCGGAACTGACGGCGCACCTCATCGACGATGCCCTGGGCCGCGCGGCCCACCGCCTGCATGGTCAACGCGGAGAAGATGAACGGCAGCATCGCGCCAATCACCAGTCCTACCAGGATTTGCGGTTGCAGGATATTGATTCCCGCCTCGCCGGCCGCCAGGCGGCCGTCTTCGCCCAAGGTGATCAATCCGGCGCTCACGGAGTAGGCAGCCAGGAGCGCGAGCGCGGTCAGGGCGGCAGAGCCAATGGCAAACCCTTTACCGGTGGCCGCCGTGGTGTTGCCCAGGGCGTCCAGCGCATCGGTGCGCTCCCGCACCTCCGGATCCAGATTGGCCTGCTCGGCGATGCCACCCGCGTTGTCCGCGACCGGCCCGTAGGCGTCCGTCGCCAGGGTGATGCCAAGCGTGGACAGCAGCCCCACGCCGGCCAGCGCGATGCCATAGAAGCCCGCGAACCAGTACGCGAGGAGGATGGCTACCGACACGCAGATCACCGGAATTAGCGTGCTCAGCATCCCGCTGGCAATGCCGCTGATGATCACGGTGGCCGCGCCGGTCTGCGACGCCTCCGATACCCGCTGGGTCGGTTTGTAGCTGTAGGACGTGTAGTATTCGGTGGCGAGGCCGATTATGGTTCCGGCAACGAGGCCGGCGACGACGCACCCGAACCACCACCAGTTGCCGGTCAGCGTGATGGTGAGGATCGCGGCGAAGATAATCAGCAGACCGCCGGCGGCGAATATACCGTAGCGCAGCGCCCACAGCAGCCGCTCGAAGTCTGCCTGCTCCCCGCTGCGCACCACGAAAGTGCCTAGGATCGCGGCTACGATTCCGGCGCCGGCCAGCAGCATCGGGAACACCGCATCGTTGCCGAACACCGCGAAGGCGGTTGTGCTGGCAGCCGCCAACGCCACCGCCGAGATGATGCTGCCCACGTAGGACTCGAACAGGTCGGCGCCCATGCCGGCCACGTCGCCGACGTTGTCGCCAACGTTGTCGGCGATCACGCCCGGGTTGCGCGGGTCGTCCTCAGGGATTCCGGCTTCCACCTTGCCCACCAGGTCGGAACCCACGTCCGCCGCCTTGGTGAAGATCCCGCCGCCCACGCGGGCGAACAGAGCGATGGAGCTGGCGCCGAAGCCAAATCCGGCCACTGCGCCGATGTCCTGGAATATCAGGTAGAGGATGGTGACGCCCAGCAGGCCGATGCCCACGACGGTCACGCCCATGACTGTGCCGCTGGAGAACGCCACCCGTAGCGCGGGATTCAGACCTCGCATGGCGGCTGCGGCGGTGCGAATGTTGGCGCGCACTGCCACGTTCATCCCGACGAATCCGGCCAGGCCTGAACAGATGGTGCCGACCAGATATGAAATGGCTGTAGCCGGCACGCCCAGGTTGTGGGTGAAGACCGTATAGTCCAGCACCGCCAGGACCACGGCCACGACTACCACGAAGGGCAGCAACGACATGTATTCGCGACGCAGGAAGGCGGACGCGCCGGTACGGATCGCGTCGCCGATCTCCCGCATGCGCTCATTGCCCTGGTCCGAGCGGATTACTCGGAAGGCCATGAAGGCCGCAAACGCCAGGGCGATTACCCCGGCGGCCAAGGCTACGATGATTGATTCCATTCTCTCCTCTCCGTTTTTCGGCTATAAATTCCGATAAACATTGCGAAACTAGCACAGGCCCAATGCGGTGTCAATTAATGTGGCCATCAGTTTCCGGCGCCAAATCCACGATGCGTGCATTGATTTCGTCGTCATTGATGTCGAGGATGGCGACCGTCCCAAGGGAACCCGGTCTGTGACGACGACCGGGATAGGTGGGGCTGCCGGGGTTCACGAACAACACTCCTTCTCTCCACTCCACCATCTCCTCGTGGGTGTCCCCGAACAACACAACGTCGACCACGCCGCCGAACTTCTTTTGCAGCAACGCGTCCACGCCTGATGCCGGCCAAACCAATCCTGTCCCATCCGGCGTCGTCGCGATCGCCGGCGGCGGCCACTGGATATCATGCACCATGCCGATGCGTATTCCTGACACTTCGACGATCCTCGAAACGCTGGCCAGGCGTTCTCCAGGTTCAACGGGATCCTCGTACCCGCGCACCGCCAGGACAGGCGCTAACTCTTCCAGGTAATCCAGAACGCCGATGCATTCCAGGTCGCCGCAATGCAGCACCAAATCGCAGCCGGCCAGCGCGGCGAACACCGCTCTCGGCAGGTCACGGCCGCTTCCTGCGGAATGGGTGTCCGAGATCACACCGATTCGCACCGGATCAACTTACGCCCGCGCGGGCGCCAACGCTTCCAGCGTTCCCAGCATGGTGTCCCGGTCAGAGCCGTGGGGAAAGGCCACCAGCGGCATATCGACCCCGTTGCTCCGGAATCCGGCCATCTTTTCGCGGGATTCTTTGGGAGTACCAATCGCGGTAATGCTGTCCACCATCTCGTCGGTTATGCAGGTGGCCGCTTTCGCCCGGTCTCCTTCACCCCACGCTGCCCGCAACCGGTCGCACTCGTCCTGGTAGCCATACCTGCAGAACAGGTCGTAGTAGTAGGTGCCCATCCCGCCGATGTAAAACGCCATGTGCGACCGCGCCTGGGCGATGGCGTCGGACACCGTTGCCTCATCCTCGCTGGCGCAGCTGAGTATCTGTGGCGCTGTCGTGACCTCGGATACGCGTCGACCCGCAGCTTGCGCCGCGTTAGCCAGCGGTTCCTTCACCTCGGGCAGCTTTTCGCGATGGGTCCAGATGGGCAGCCACCCGTCCGCCGCACGACCGGTCAGTTCTAGGTTGCGCCGTCCCAGCGAAGCCACGTAGATCGGGATTCGATCCTGCACCGGCCGCACGCCCATGCGAAAGCGCTTCAGGCTGTAGAACCGTCCGTCGTAGTTGACCCGTTCGCCCGAAAGCGCCAGCCGGATGATGTCGATGTATTCGGCGGTGCGGCTCACCGGGTGGTCGAATTTCACCCCGTGCCAGTCCTCGATGACGATGCGCCCGCTGCTCCCGAGCCCGAGGATTGCCCGCCCGTTGCTGATGCAGTCCAACGAGGCGATGCTTTGCGCCACCAGCCCCGGCGTCCTGCTGTACACGGTGACTATACCGGTGCCCAGGCCGATGCTCTCCGTGTGGCACGCCAGCATGGTCAGGACGGTGAAGGCGTCCCGTCCCCATGACTCTCCAGTCCAGAACGACTCGTATCCCAAGCGGTCCGCGGCCTGCGCCACGGCAATCAGGTCATCGTCGTCGTTGTTGTCTCGACTGCTGAAGGTCAGCGCCATGCGTTCGGTGGTCAAGATTGTTCCTCAGTTCCGGTTTTGCCAGATGTAGTACGGGTCCAGCGATTCGTCGGTCATGGTTTCTCCCAGGGCCTCGTCGGTCGCGGGGAAAGCTCTGCTCTCTTGTTCGATCAGCCGGCTCAGTTCCCTGGACCAGCGGTCAACGTCGGTGCTGTCCAGTTTGCCCGACAGCATCTCCGAAAACCCGGCGACCACCTGGTCGGTGGGAATGGCCAGCGTCGGCCCGGATATGACGAACACCACCACCTCTGGCATGTTGTCTTCGTCGTGATAGTCCACGCCCAGCCGCTCCAGGATGTAGTGCATCGCCACTCCGCGCACTATGTCGTCCACCTGGCCGGGCAGGTGCATGAGGTGCAGGAACGGCCGGTCTCCGCCTTCGCGAAGGGCGCTGGCGAACTCGCTTTCCACCGTGCGGTAGTATTCGTCGTTGAACACGTCCTCGGTGGAAAGGAGCCGGACCTCCGCCGATGCACCCCGGGTGTCCACCACCACGAATTCCTTCAGGTGCGGGAAGATTGCCAGGGTGATATCCGGATACCGTCCGTTGGGAAGCGGCCCGCCACTGAGTTCCTGGAACAAGGTAGTGCTCCCTGCGCCCGATCGCCCCCACCGCACGACGCGCCGGGGAAATTTGATCGTTCGTGGTGTCAGCCGGTGATCAATTCCCGAATGGCCGCCGCGACGCCTGAAAGGTCATCAACCTCGGCATCCGCCTTGCTGTTCGGGTCGTCAGGATCCTCTGGCTCGTAAAAACCGCGGATCCAGACGGATTTCATGCCCACCCGGTTCGCTCCGACTACGTCGTTGCTCACGTGGTCACCGACGTGGATGGCGCTGTCGGGGGTGGAGTCCAGGGCCCCGATGGTCATCAGGAATATCTCGTCGGAAGGCTTGGCCAACAGCACCTCGTCGGAAAAGGTCATGGTCTGAAAATAGTCTGCCAGCCCGTGCTGTTGCAAAAATTGCCGGAAGGTGTATCCGGGCGTCATGCCTGTGTTGGAGATCAGGCCGATCCGCAAGCCCATTTCGCGAACTGATTGCAGGGTGCTTGCGTCGCCTCGTGGAATCGCGGCGGGTAGTCGAAGAAGGACTCCGCGTATATCCTCTCTATCTCCGCCACCGTTGGACCCGGCAACCGCGCCACCAGCCCCTCTTCGATCAGGTTGACGAAAATTTCCACCTGCTCGCGGAAGCTCACGTCGGCGTTGTTGTTGCGCACCGCCCGGCAGGCTCGGTAGCACCCCCGGTAGGCTTCGCGAATGTGGTCCGGGTCGTGAGTAATGCCCTGCTCAGCCAGTAGATCGCGGGCTCCATCCAGGCGAACTTGAGCCCGTTGGAGGCCCAATTCCCGGTTGTCCAGGATCAGCGTCTGCCACAGGTCGAAGGTTACGGCGTTTATGGTACCCACTTCTCTCGCGGTTCCTCCCGTATGGGAGCGGCTCTCTTGACTCGAGCAGGCGGACTACAACGGCGGTCGCCGCGTGTGCCAGTCCGTCGCCTGCTGGTACGCGTAGGCGGCCCGTAGCACCGTCGATTCGTCGAAGTTGCGGCCGGCCAGGTGCAGGCCCACGGGCAACTCGTCAGGGCCAAATCCGCAGGGCACCGAAATCGCCGGCGACCCGGTGATGTTGTACACCCTGGTGTACTTGGTCAGCATGGGCACCGCCGGCAGCGCCGTGCCACCGATCTCGATCCTCCGCTCCAGGATTCTCGGGGCGGTGACCGGTTCTACCGGCCCGGCCAGAAGGTCTACGTTCTCCAATAAACCTGCCACCTGCCGGCAGAAAACCTGTCTCGCCTGCTGCGCCCGCAGGTATTCCGCCGCAGATATGAACAGCCCCTCTTCAAGCCGCTCCCGCACCTGGGGGTACAACTTGTCGCCGTCGCTGAGCAGGATGTCCCGGTGCGCAGCCGTTGCCTCGGCGCTCAGGATGGCGTTGCTGATGGGCTGGGCGTACTCGTAAAGGGGCAGGGATACGTCCACGATCTCCGCGCCCAGTTCGCCCAGCACGGTTATGGCCTGTTGCGTGAGCGCCGCGACCACAGGGTCGATTTCGGTTTCGAAATACTCTCTCACTACGCCGATGCGCAGTCCGCGTATATCTCCAGTCAACGCCGCCGTGTAGTCGGGAACCGGCGCGTCGGAGGTGGCATGGTCACGGGAGTCGTGCCCCGCGATAATGTTCATGGTCAACGCCGCGTCTTCCACCGTGCGCACCATCGGGCCGGGGTGGTCCAGGCACCATGACAGAGGGGTCAACCCTGCGCGGCTCACGCGCCCGTAGGTCGGTTTGAGGCCGACGATCCCGCACAGCGCCGCCGGAATGCGTACGCTGCCGCCGGTGTCCGTGCCCATGGTGATGGTGCACTGTCCTGCTGCCGCAGCCGATCCGCTGCCGCCGCTGGACCCGCCGGTGATCCGCTCCGGGTTCCATGGGTTGTGCATGTGGCCGTAATCGCCGTTTTCGCCCGTGGGCCCAAACGCCAACGGGTGCATGTTCAGCTTGCCCAGCAGGATGGCGCCGGCCTGGCCAAAACGGGTCGCCACCGTGCAGTCCTCGTCCGGCACGAAGTTGTCGTATATCCGCGTCCCAGACGTGGTTTTGACCCCCGCCGTATTGAACAGGTCCTTCAATCCGACCGGAATTCCGTGCAGTGGCCCGCGATAGTTGCCCCTGCCGATCTCGTCCTCGGCTCGCCGCGCCGCGCTCCTCGCCTGTTCGGGCATCAAGGTGATGAACGAATTGAGCGCGGGTTCGGTCTCTTCGATCCGGGCAAGGCAAGCTTCCACCACCTCGACCGGTGAAACCTCGCGATTGCGGATGAGGCCGGACAATTCCCAGGCCGACATGTAATGAAGTTCGCCACCGGCCATGGGCTAGCCCCTTCCTGTTCCTGAATTGGGATCTCGGCGCTCCGACGGGACGAAGGCCGAAGGCGACTCGGCGCCGGAGACGTCGATCTCGTACAGACGAGCCAGACCTTCTCGCATCAGGGCCACCCGGCGCGCCAGGTCTTGGCCCCGTTCCTCGTCCGAAACGTCCAGACCCAACGCCTGGGCCATGCGCAGAAACCCTTCGCCAAACCCTGGTGAATCGGAGTCCGTGGCCATTCGCTCTCCCCGCAACTTCGCCATGATTTGCTGTCCCGGCGGGCGCACGCAATTATGGCCCAATGCGCCCCAGTTGGCAAATGGAACCGGCGTCCCATAGCCCCCGCCCCAAGGAACCGAATCGCCCCGACGTTACCGTGTTCTATACTTCACGTTCCGACTTTGGAGCCTTACCAACAAGACACTCTTGTGATGCACACGTTCTGCACTCATTGTGGCGCCGCGCTTCCGCCTGGCGCGCCGAAATGCTTGGAGTGCCACACCTCCTTGCCGCCCATCCCGGCTTCGAACGACCCTCCTGCGTGGGGCGTCTGGCAGCCCGCCCTGGGGTTGATGGTCCTGGTGCCCACCGCCGTGCTGATCGCATCGCTGGCGCTGGTGATCCCCTTGGCCATCGCGGCTGTTGTCTCCGCGACCGCCTTGGGGCTTCTCCAGGTCGCCCTGGTGTGGCTCCTCGGCATCCGTACTTGGCCGGCTCCCTGGGCGCTGGTTGGGTTCGCCAGACCGCGGACTTCGCACCGCGTCTCCGCGATGCTTGCGGTGGCTGCGCTGGTGTGCAGTCTCGGTTTCGCCCAGCTTTACACCATGACCGCCATGGCATTGGGCTGGGATTTCCTGATGCCGCCGGATATTCCAGACGGTCTGCTGTTGCCCGGAGGCTGGGTAGTTTTCAGCGGCCTGGCGCTCGCGGTTTGGACACCCATCGCCGAGGAAACGTTCTTCCGCGGGTTTATTCTGCGGGGTCTCACGAATCGTTGGCGGCTCACCCCCGCCCTTATCATGTCGGCCGCTGTGTTCTCCGCGCTGCACCTGGCGCCCGCCCTGCTGCTGCCCGTCTTTGTCACCGGCCTGTTGCTGGGCTACCTGTATCATCGCACCGGTTCGCTCTGGCCCTGCATTGCCGTCCACGCCGCCCAGAACCTGGTTGCCGTGCTCAGTACGTGGCTTGGTCTGTAGACGCCGCGTTTCTGGCCGCCCCGCGTTGGACCGTCCCGGTGGGCAGTCCCCTCCTGTCCGCTCCGACACGCCGTCTGGACACCCGCCGGCCCGTAGGATAGTCTAGTTGCATCCCGCCCTGACGAGTACCGAAGATGACAACCCAGACTGCCATACGCCCGGACCGGATTGCCGCCAAGTTTGCCGCCACCAGGGATGAGGGCCGGCCCGGCCTGGTGGTTTTTGTCACTGTCGGCCATCCGTATAAGGACGCTGCCCTCGATATCGTGCCGGGGCTGGTTGCGGCCGGCGCGGACGCCATCGAGCTGGGGATGCCGTTCAGCGACCCCATAGGTGAGGGCCCGGTGATCCAGGCGTCCAGCTTCGTGGCCTTGCAAAACGGCGTTACCGTTCGCGATTGCCTGGATACGGCTGCGGCCCTGCGCCCTCAGGTAGGTGACACGCCCCTGATATTGATGGGCTATTACAACCCGGTCATGTCCTTCGGGCTCAAAGAATTTGCCGCTGCGTGCTCTGAGGCGACCGTTGACGGCCTGATCGTCGTCGACCTGCCGAGTTCGGAGGCTGCGGCTCTGGTGTCTGAACTCGATCCCTACGGCGTGCGCCTGATCCCGTTGCTCGCGCCGACCAGCACCGACGACAGTATCGAGCAGTCCGTCTCCCTCGGCGGCGGTTTCGTCTACTGCACCAGCGTCGTGGGAATCACCGGAGCGCGTTCCGAAGTGTCGGAGCGCGGTCTGGATCTCGTAGACCGGGTCCGCCAGCGAACGGACCTCCCCATCGTGGTTGGGTTTGGCATCTCCCGGCGCGAACACGTGCTGGAAGTTGGCAAACGGGCCGATGCGGCTGTGGTGGGCAGCCAACTGGTGCGCGCTCTGGACGCCGGGCCCCATGATCAGGCGGCCGACCGCGGGGCCGAAGTCGTCGCGGAACTTGCCGGGCGGGTTCCATAGGGTTGACTCCCGCCCGTGGAAACGGCTTCCGTCGCAGTTTGCGAAATGTCGGCGTTTCTCCCGTTGACAACCCGGTACGACCGGAGTAGCATTTTCGTCGCAATGAGTACCGCCTGCCGCCAAATCGTCCCCGGGTATTATCGGCCCTTTTACTTTTACGCTTACCGCAACACGGCCAGCGTGAACCCGGCATGGGAAGCCCGATAAAACTTGGTGACAACCACTTTGGCAGGACTTCAGCCGGACGGAGGCTGAAGTCCTTTTTGTTGGAAATGTCGGCCCCTTGCATCCGGTACCGTCAGGAGGACAAAAAGATGGCAATCTCACCGGCAAAAGACGTGAACGTAATGAGTAACAACGCCCTGATCAGACCTTCCGACCTGGAAGCCCGTATTCCTCTGACCTCCAAGGCTGAAGAGGTCGTGCTCGACAGCCGACGCCAGCTCGAAAACGTGCTCAACGGCGACGACGAGCGATTCGCCGTTATCGTGGGTCCCTGCTCCATCCACGACCAGTCGGCGGCGATCGACTACGCCGAACGGCTCAAGCCCCTGGCCGACAAACTCGCTGACCGCATAATGATCGTGATGCGCGTGTACTTCGAGAAGCCGCGCACCACCGTCGGTTGGAAGGGCCTCATCTACGACCCCAACCTGAACGACACCTACCAGATCGAGGATGGTCTCCATCGCGCACGCCAGCTCCTTCTCGAGATCGCCGAAACCGGCTTGAGCTCCGCCACTGAATTCCTCGACCCCATCGTGCCCCAGTACGTCGCCGACCTCGTCACTTGGGCAGCCATCGGCGCGCGCACCACGGAGAGTCAGATCCATCGCCAGATGGCTTCCGGACTGTCGATGCCGGTGGGCTTCAAGAATGGCACGGACGGCGACCCCCAGACCGCGGTCGACGCCCTGGTCGCCGCCCGCACTCCCCAGGCGTTCCTCGGCATCGGCCACGATGGCCAGGCTTCCATAGTCGAGACCCGCGGCAACCGCAACTGCCACCTGGTAATGCGCGGCGGCCGCAGCGGGACCAACTTCGATGCCCGCTCCATCGCAGCCGCGACCGACGCTCTCCGCAAGTCCGGCGCCCCGGCGCCCATAGTGGTGGACTGCAGCCACGGCAATTCCAACAAGGACCACACCCGCCAGCACATCGCATTCCGCGACGTTCTGGAACAGCGGTTGGCCGGCAACTCCGACCTTATCGGGGTGATGTTGGAAAGCAACATCAACCCCGGCGCCCAGAAGCTTGGCGCCGACCCCACCGAGTTGGAGTACGGCATCTCCATCACCGACTCGTGCATCGGCTGGGACGAGACGGTTGACCTGCTGGAATCGGCCTACGAGTCCCTGGGGTAGCGAGGTTGCGGTACCGGTAAATTTGCGCCCAACCCCGCACATCCACCCGACCCGACGAGGGGCGAACGCCAGTTCGCCCCTCATTCTTTGCTCCGCGATGCTCCATCCTTTCCGGGCGCATCCACCGTGTTATAATCCGGGTAATTCCCAGTATAAATTTGGCCCCCGGAAAGTCGAAAATTCGTCACCATTGCAGTTCTAGGAGGCCGGAATATGTTCCCAACAGTTAGCCTGAACTCAGGCGTTTCCCGAGAAGATGTTTCCCGCGTTCGCGATTGGCTGCGCGATCCCGAGGTCAGTTCTTTGTGGTATGGCACCGATGACTCCGACGGCCACGCCCTTCACATCGGCTACGCGCCCGAGTCCATACAGGATGCGGATGACGATACCTGGCAGCAGACATTCAACCAGGACGAAAGGCGCATCTACTCCATTTACGCCACCGACGAGGCCCACATCGGCGAGGGCCAGTTGTTGGTCGAATGGCCTCTGGAAGAGGCACAACTCTTCATCCTGATCGGCCGCAAGGATCTCTGGCACCACCACTACGGAACCTCAGCCTTGATTACCATGCTGGACGAAGCCTTTGACAACCTTGAGCTGCATCGCGTTTGGGTGGACGTTCCGGAATACAACGAACACGCCTTGCAGATGTTCCGGCACCTGGGTTTCGTGCTTGAAGGGCACCTGCGCCGCACCCACCGCAAGGACGGCAATTGGTACGACTCCTTTGCCATGGGTCTGCTGGTAGACGAATACCACCGCCGCCGCGAAAGGGTCCTGGCCCAGTACACGGCTTAGCCCGCGTCCGAGACGCCCGTGTTCCAGATGGAGGATTCATCATGCCGGTCATAACCATAAACGGCGTCATCGGCAGCGGCACGCTGGAAATCGGCCACCTGGTCGCCCAGAACATGGGCCTGAACTACGTTGACCGGTACATCTTCTCCGAAGCGGCCCGTCTGGTCGGTTCTCCGGTCAGCCGCCTCATCGAGAAGGAACAGCGGGTTGTCCCATTCCGGGAGAAGGTCGCTCGGTTCATGCAAACCGTGCTCGAGCGTTCCGCCGTGGCCGGCGCCGGCGCCGAGCCCTACTTCGGGCGGGGCATCGAGATGCTCCCGGCCGAAGCCTACACCGAGCTGATATCCGATGCTGCTTCGTCCTCCAACGTGCATGATCGGGCCTTCATCGAGGCCACGACGTCCGTCATCAAAGAACTGGCTGGCGGAGGCGACGTCGTCATCATCGGGCGCGGCAGCAACATGATCCTGGCCGACGCCCCCGGCGTAATCCATGTCGGCCTGCTTGCCCCCATGGATGTCCGCATCGACACCATGGCCAAGCGCGAAATGTTCTCCCCCGACGAGGCTCGCGCCTACTCGGAAGACCTCGAAAACGCCCGCGTGACCTTCTACCGCAAGTTCTTCCGGGTCGAGGCCAACGACCCCACCAAGTTCCACCTGATGCTGAACATCGGCCGCATCTCCCAGAGCACCGCCGCGGAAATTATCGCTCACGCCACCGAAGATATCGCCGCAGCAGTAGCCGCCTAGCCGTGCTCCCCATTTCCGATGCCGGGCGGCATCACGGCTCCCTCCCGGTCGTCAACTTCGTCCTGATCGGGCTCAATAGCCTGGTATTTCTTTACGAGCTCAGCCTCGGCGGATTCGGGTTCCTCTTCGGCGGCGGCGGCCTGGAAATCTTCGTATTCTTCCTCGAGTTCGGTTTCATACCCGCCGAACTCTCGTCGGGCCGGGGTTTCGAACTGCTCCCGATTGGTTCCGGCGGTGTCGACATCACTTCCCCTATACCGACATGGGGAACGATGCTCACTTCCATGTTCATCCACGGCAGCTTGATGCATTTCATCGGCAACATGCTGTTCCTGTGGGTGTTCGGCGACAACATCGAAGCGGCTTTCGGGCACATCAAATATCTGCTGTTCTACGTCGTGGCCGGTGTCCTCGCCACCCTATCGCATTACGCTATCGATCCTTCTTCCCAGACTCCTCTGGTCGGAGCCAGCGGCGCCATCTCCGGCGTCATGGGCGCCTATCTCCTCCTCTACCCGCGCAACCGCATCCGCACGCTGATCATCTATTTCCTGATAACGGTCATTGAGCTACGTGCCGTATGGCTGCTGGTCATTTGGTTCGCGTTGCAGGCCATTCAGGGGCTGCTCTCCATCGGCGTAAGCCACGAGGTCTCAACCGCCTTCTTCGCTCACATCGGCGGCTTCGTGGTGGGCGCCATCGTGGGGCTGGCAGTCCGGCCCTTCCGGAGCGGTCCCGGCGGCATGTCCCGCTCGGGCGGCGGTCGCGGGCGGCGCGACGATTACGATCAACGGCCGCCGCAGTACTGGCGCGGCCGTCGCATCGATTGATTGAGAATAGATGTCCAGTTTTCGGTCAGGATATAATCATACGTGGTTGTTACCGGGAGGAAACGCAGATGGATGCGAACGAAGCCAAAGCAACAGCGCGCGATTATATCAACGAACTTTTCGCTGACGAAGGGATTATGAACGTAGGCCTGGAGGAAATTGCGTTTCAACGCTCTTCCAACGAATGGCGCGTGACCTATGGTTTTGCTCGACCGTGGACTCAGCTGGGGGAGTTCGGCATAAAGATGGGTCTCAACGCTCCGAGGACTTACAAGGTGATAAGCATTGATGACCGCACCGGCGTAGTTCTCGCGCTGACTGACCGCCAGCTGGACGCCCCGAAATCGTGATGCCTTTTGCGGGTTTCTACGTCGACGCTAATCTGCTGGTGCTGCTGATTGTGGGGAATGTTGATACCAAGATAATCGCGAAGCATCGCAGGTTGGTAGATTACTCGACTGAGCACTACGAAATCCTGTTGAGGGTATTGGGTCGCGGGAACCGGGTGTTCGTTACGGCCCATACACTGGCTGAAGCCTCTAACCTGTTGGGTCAACATGGGGAACCGGAACGTTCCATACTGATGCAGGCGTTGAGTTATCTGATCGACGAAGCTGAGGAGGTCGTCATTGAAAGTGCCCGCGCGGCTGCGAGCCCCGAGTTTGTGCGTCTTGGCCTGACCGACTCGGCATTGTTGGAAGTGATCAATCCTGATACACCGCTCGTGACCGCGGATGTTCCGTTGTACGTAGCCGCTTTGCAGCGGGGCCACGATGTAGCCATGAATTTTTGGGAATATACGGTGTGACTGACGGACACCGCCTGCAAAGATCGTCTGCTTCGGTCCATCAGAGGCCGCCCGAGATGGGATCAAACAATGTGATTCCCCCTTCCTGACCTTCCCTGATCAATGAAGAAGGTACTGAATACAATGGGATTTAAAGCAGTTCTTGCGGACCGCCAGTTTGACATTGATCACGTCAAATCGAGCTCTGCTTAACGCTACGAACTTGGCTTCATGCCTCCGGATACGGGTTCAACCCCAACATGTCCCGTGCCTGCTGCGGCGTGGCCGGCTCCCGGCCGTGCAGCCGCGCCATCGTCACCGCCCACTCGATGTACTCGGCGTTCGACCTGGGCTCCGGATTGTTGGGCAGGAACGGGCTGTCTTCGAACCCCACGCGGATGTGCGCGCCGGTGGCGATGGCGATGGCGCACAACGGGAAAGTTTGCTCCATGCTGCTGTGCGCCAGCCACGTTGCCTCCGGATAGTGCTCCCGGATGGTGTCGGCCACGAGCATGTAGTTGCGCGGTGATCCCACCATGTTCAGTCGGCCGTCGCCCCAGTGGGCCCCCGGCTCTACCAGGAAGTAGCGGGAATCCCGGATGTAGCCTTCCCGCATCAGGGTGATGGCGGCATTCACGTTTCCCACGTCATGCACGGCCGGCTCCGGAAACGTGCCGCGCTGGTAGCAGGCGTCCAGAGTGGCCACGATGTCCTCAAAGGAGTTCGGGCTCGTCACGGTGCGCCGCTGGCCCGTGTTCGGGTCCAGCACCCAGCGGGTGCCGCTGCCCAGGTTGAGGGACACCATCTCCACCGGCTGCGGGGTCTCCAGCAGGTACCGCGTTACCGCCTCCACCGGCACATGGGCCTGCCGCGCCGTGGTGTGGTTCAGCACCAGGTCGCACTGTGCTCGGATCATCGCGTCGGTCTGCGCGTACCATGCCGGGTCATAGCTGGCGTTTCCGTCCGGAGTCCTGGCGTGGATATGGACAATCGACGCCCCGGCTTCGTAGCACCGCACCGCTTCCTGCGCCACTTCCTCCGGCGTCCACGGCACATTTGGGTTGTGCTCCCTGCCGCGGCTGCCGTTGAGACATCCCTTGATGATGATGGTATCCATGCTGCCCGCCTGTAGCCTTTTGTCGCTGCCTCCGTAGCGCGTGTGTTTCGCCGCTTCGAGGCTGTTCATTGAGCGTTTACGCGGGACGGAATCCGGCCCGTCCCATCGGTCTGTTCGCTATGCTATCATACTGCCGTCACGGGATTTTTGGGCCTCTCCCAACCGTGTTCAGCCCGCAATTAACCTACCCGCCGGAGGAAAAGTAATGCCGGACTACACTCCCAATATGGTCCTGACTAGCGACAAGGAATACAAGGTAGTCGGGACGCGCCCAGTCCGCCATGACGGCGCCGACAAGGTCACCGGAATGGCTCGCTACAGCGCCGACTTGAACCTGCCCGGCATGTTGTTCGGGAAGGTCCTGCGCAGTCCTCACGCCCACGCCCGCATCAAGTCCATCGATACCAGTCGGGCAGAGGCCATGCCGGGCGTCCGCGCCGTCATCACCGGCGCCGACATTGTGGAGCCCGCCGGTCGCGCGTCGGACCTGGCCGAGGGCGCGATGGTCAACTTCAAGTTTCTGAGCAACAACATCATGGCGCAGGACAAGGCCCTCTACAAAGGCCACGCCATCGCCGCCGTCGCCGCGACCAATGCCCATACCGCCGAAGAGGCCCTGAGCCTGATCGACGTCGATTACGAAGTGTTGCCGCCGGTCATGCACGCCCGCGACGCCATGGCCGACGACGCCACCCTGGTTCACGAGCGTCTCGCCGCGTTCCAAACGGCCGGCACCCGCGCCGGCGGCGTACTGGACGACGACGATGCCACACGGGGCACCAACACCGCCAACCACTTTGAGTTCCGCATGGGCGACCTCGACGCCGGCTTCGCCGACGCCGACATCGTCGTGGAACGCAGTGTCTCCACCTCAGCCGTTCACCAGGGGTACATCGAGCCTCACAGCGGCACCGCCATGTGGCACGACGACGGCAGCCTGACCATCTATTCCAGCAGCCAGGGACATTTCACCGTCCGTGACCACACCGCACGACTCGTAGGCATTCCGGTGTCCAAGGTCAAGGCCGTCCCCATGGAAATCGGCGGCGGTTTTGGCGCCAAGCTCGCCGTCTACATGGAACCGCTGGCCGCCCTGCTGGCCCGCAAGGCCCACGCCCCGGTCAAGGTGTCCATGAACCGCACCGAGGTCTTCGAGGCCACGGGGCCCACCTCCGGCACCGAGATTTCCTGTCGCATCGGCGCGACCAACGACGGCAAGATCACCGCCGCTGAGGTTCACCTGATCTTCGAGGCCGGCGCGTTCCCCGGCTCCCCCGTCGCCGGAGCGGCCAACTGCGTGCTTGCCGCCTACGACATTCCCAACACCTGGATTGAGGGTTACGACATCGTCGTCAATCGGCCCAAGACCGCCGCCTACCGCGCTCCCGGTTCGCCGGCCGCTGCCTACTGCGTCGAGGTCGCACTGGACGAACTGGCCGAGAAACTCGGCGTCGACCCCATCGATCTTCGCCTCATCAACAGCGCCAAAGAAGGCACCCGCCGTCCCACCGGCCCGCTGACCCCCATCGTCGGTTATATCGAGACGCTGGAGGCCACCAAGGCTCACCCGCATTACACCGCCTCCAAGGACGGCAAGAAGCGTGGCCGCGGCGTCGCCTCCGGTTTCTGGGGCAATAACACTGGGCCCTCGGCCGCCGTTGCGCTGGTCAACCCGGACGGCACGGTGACACTGACCGAGGGTTCGCCCGACATCGGCGGCACCCGTGCCTCGGTGGCCCAGCAATTGGCGGAGGTGCTCGGCATCGCCGTTGAGGACGTCAATCCCCAGATCGGCGATACCGACAGTATCGGTTTCACCTCCAACACCGGCGGCAGCAGCGTCACCTTCAAGACCGGCTACGCCGCCTACACCGCCGCGCAGGACGTACGGCAGCAGATGATCGCCCGCGCCGCCCGCATCTGGGAGGTGGAACCCGAGGACGTGCTCTACGAAGACGGCGTCCTCAAGCACCGGGCCGACGATCAGCTGCAGATGACATTCCAGCAACTGGCCGCGCGCCAGGTTCCCACCGGCGGCCCCATCGTTGGTCGCGGCGGGGTTAACCCCGGCGGAGCCGGCCCGTGTATCGGCGTCCACATCGTCGACGTCGAGGTGGACGAGGACACCGGCAAGGTCGAGATCGTCCGCTACACAGCTGTGCAAGACGCCGGCAAGGCGATCCATCCCTCATACGTGGAAGGCCAGATCCAGGGCGGCGCCGTCCAGGGAATTGGTTGGGCCCTCAACGAGGAGTACTACACCAACGACCACGGCCACATGGTCAACTCCAGTTTCCTGGACTACCGCATGCCCACCAGCCTCGATCTGCCGATGATCGACACCTGCATTGTCGAGATCACCAATCCCAACCATCCCTACGGCGTCCGCGGCGTTGGCGAGGTGCCCATCGTGCCTCCCATGGCCGCCATCGCCAACGCCATCTACGACGCGGTTGGCGTCCGCTTGACCGTCCTTCCCATGAACCCGGGCAACGTCCTGGAGGCTCTCTGGGAAAACGGCTCGTAGGGCGCGACTGAGGAGCGTAAGGGCGAAGACCTTTCGCCCTGTCGCAAGCGGCCGCGCAACTGTCGCCAGCCATGAGGAGGTCGGAATGCCTGACGTATGGATACCCGCGCCGATGCAACGCGTCACCGGCGCTCCCGACCGGGTACAGGTGGCCGGCGCAACGGTGCGCCAGGTCATCAACAACCTGGAGCAGCTCCATCCCGGCATGAAGGAACTCCTCTATGACGAAGAGCTGGATGACATAACCCCCGGTCTCGCCGTAATCGTTGACGGTGACGTCAGCCAACTCGGCCTGATGGAAAGGGTAAACGAGGATACCGAGATGCACTTCCTGCCAGCCATCGGCGGGGGCTAGGCGCATCGAAATCCACGACTCGACGGGGGCGGCCAAATCGGCCGCCCCTTTTTGGTTGGTGATCGCACGGTTGCCGATGGAATTTCGGGCGCATTCAGCTATTCGGGGAACAGCGTGATCACCACCACGCTGCGGCTGTGACTCTCGTCGGCGTCCGATCCGAAGGCCAGGACGCCTGTCGCGTCACGCACCACTTCGAATTCGTCCACTTCCAGCCCCAGGTCCGCCGCCTCCAGTTGCCCCACGATGCGGCGGGCGTCCACATAGCCGATGACTTGCCGGCCAACCGGCAGAAACTGCAGCGCCCTCCTGTATTCCGTTGCTGCTGACAGGTTTTCGCCCTCTCCGTTCTGCAGCCCAATCGCGGTAGTGAGTGCCGCTTCGGTGGTGCCGATTGTCAGATACTGATCATGCAGCACGTATCCGGGCCGATAGCCGGTCTCTCCGCCAGTGAACATCGCCAGTGGACCGAGATCGAAAACTGTTGCCGGCGCCTCTCCACCGACGTCGACCGATTCGGGGCTCATGCCGGCCCGCGCCTGGGCGAGGTCCGCGATGTTGGTCATCGTTTGATCGAGTTCCGCACGGCCGTCTTCCTTGTAGGAGAGCATCACCACCGCGTTCACCGGGTTGGCCACGGGTTCGTCGGCCACGGCTGCAAAATCAAAATCCTGTATCGCTGCGACGGCAGTGCCCGCGAGGTGGTCGAAGAACTCCGTTTCGAGGTCGATCCCGGTCATCTCGTGGGCCAGTTCCAGCCCCAGGTCCAGCGCATCGGCGAGACTGGCGTCTGCGTCCAGTTGCGGGTCTGCCTCGCCTCCCAGTCCGGGCAACATGCCGCCGATGCCATCGGCAGCCCCAATGCCTGGCAGCACCTGCGACAGGCGGCGCTCCTTCAACGCGGCGCGCCAATTGTCCAAGTTGGGGTCGAAGCTGGCCGCGACGAACCCCAGCGTGTCCGCAGGCAACAGCGCCGCAGGGTCATCCAGGTCGGTAACGTTCAAATCTTCCGGCGGTTCAGCGGGAGTTACCCATTCCGTGACAATTCCGCGACCAACCCACGCGGCAGATGCACCGACCCATTCCACGCCTTTCCCGGGGAACACATTCGATTCCAGAAGACTCGGCCCTATCGGAGGGAAGTCTCCCGTCAGGGTGTCGAGCCGACCGGCCAAACCTTCATAATCCAGGTATCCAGACGCGAACCTCGGTTCCGTCAGCGCCTCTCTGGCCGCCCGAAATTTGGAGGCTCGTGCAAGTGAATCCCCGACGGGGTCTGCGATGCGGTCGATTGTCGTGCGCAACGTTTTCGCGTCGGTTGCGAATACCAGCCAGTCACCGGTCAGGGCGTAGGCTTGATTGCCGGTATCCGCAATCCAGGTCGCGTTCTCCTGGTATGTTCCGGTGAGAAACTCGGCATCTCCCTTGCCTGACACGTAGTCGGTCCAAGTATCCAGGAAGTCGGCCGCTGCATCGTCGTCTCGAACCCCGAGCAATGCGACCGCAGTGAGATGATCGGAATCCTCGTCTATGTCCACCAACCCCGCTGATATCGTAGGACCGATCCAGCTCGCCACGTCCTCGTCGAAGCTGATGCCCGTTTCCTCAGCAATTTCCGATTTCCAATCATCGACTGCGCCGACAAATCCGGGATACTCGTTCAACGTCTCCCAAATCTCGCGCATGTGCCTCATTTGCCTGCCGCGTGGCGTCAGTGTCACCCAGGTGTATGCCACCGTGTCTGGAGGGTAATATCGTGCAGAAAACTCCGGTTGTCTCGTGCGTGCAAACATTCCCAAGAGTGACATTGGTACGGGTATCACCCGGAAGTATATCCCCAGCGCCAGCACCATCGCGGCCAGTACAATCAGGCTCGCGGCCACGGCAAATATCCTTATGCCCATCAGCATGTCTCCTGCCTGTATCGGACTCTGACCTCTCCTCTATCGCGCCGGCAGTCGTGTGCTCGGCGAAGTCCCGGAAGGCTATGTGCCTTTGCATATATTTACGTACCGCGTGCAGGATCGGATGATTGCTGTTGTATTTGGGCCGCGTCCTTCGGCGCGAGCCGTAGTGGCGTACCGGGTGATGACCGGCGGCGCGAGCCGTAGTGGCGTACCGGGTGATGACCGGGTCGTCTCTTCCCCGCCGGCGACCGCCGCGGATCGCGGCCAGCACGACCGCCGTTGACAAGGCTTTGCATCCGGGCTACATTGGCTCCGCGGTTCGTCCGCACATTAACATCCGAAAACCAGACACTGGGCGCCATTCAATCCCATCGGCTTAATTGGGAAGGCGGTGCGAATCCGCCGCGGTTGCGCCACTGTAAGCGGGGAGTCGGTCGACGATTGGCCACTGCCATCCGTAAAACGCGGATCGTGGGAAGGCGTCGGCACGGCTGGGAACCGCAAGCCAGGAGACCTGCCCGGTGTTGCCTCGGAACTCTCCTCTGCGCTCAACAGGGTCGTTCTGGTTCGCGTTGCAAGTCGGTTGTGTTCGAGCCCCGGCGAACTCGCATCAACAACACCCTGAACCCTGGTGGAGCTGCTTCCCAGGGTTTTCTTGTTGCCGCAAATTTGATGACATCCGACAACGCAGGAATCAAGATGACCGTCGTGGGCGTCGGCCCCGGCGATCCCGACATGCTCACCCTGAAGGGTCGAGAGGCGATTCAGCACGCTGACCTCGTGGTCGGGTTCAAGACCGTCCTCGACGTCGTCGTCGGCCGTACCGGCGACGCCGAAGTGCGCCCCATGGCCTACCGCGACCAGGAAGCCGTGCTTGACTATGCACAGGAGCAGGCCCAGCAGGGCAAGCGCTGCGTCGTCTGCGTGTGGGGAGACCTGAACGTTTCCGCCAAGGAACTGCTCAACCGCGTCCGCCGCCGCGCCGAGAGCGTCGAGCTGGTCCCGGGCGTCAGCAGCATCCAGTTCGCCTGCGCTCGCGCCGGCATATCCCTTGAAGAGTCCCTGTTCCTGACGTTGCATCAGCGTTGGGACCGGGGTTCCGAGCTGGGTGAGCTGGTCGAGACGCTGAACCGCGGAATGCGCAACGTGATCCTGCTCCCGCGCCCCTACGACTTCATGCCGCCTGGCATCGCCGCCGGAGCCATCACCGACGGCGCCGACCCCGACCACCCGGTTACAGTGTTCCAGCGGCTCACCCTGCCCGACGAGCAACGTTGGGACGGTACCCTGTCCGAACTTGCCCAGGTCACCGAAGAGTTCAGCGATCTTTCCATCATGGTCTTCCCCCGGACGGCCGAGGACCCCGACTGACTCATGACCACCGAAGCACAGGCCCTGACCGGCTCAATCGTACTGGTCACCACCGCCGACACCGACATCCTCACCGCCGAACGCGCGCTGGTGGGCATGCCGTGGGGCGACGCGGTGACCGTCTACGCCTTCAACCCGGTGGCGTTGGAAGGCGAATCGGAACAGGCCGCAGCCGCCCGCCGGGAACTGCTGGAGGCGGTAAACGCCGCCTCGGTTGTCGTGTTGCGCCTTCTCGGAGGCCGGCGCGCCCTCGGCGATGCGTTCGACCCGCTCTGGGAAATCTGCCTGCGCAACCGCACGCCACTCATAGCCTGTCCGGGTCACCAGGAATGGGACGATGACCTGGTCGCCGCGTGTACCGCGCCGGTTGCCGAGGTCGAAGCCGTCTTCTCGTATCTGATGCGGGGCGGCGTGCTGAACTTCCGTAACCTCTTCCTCTTCCTGGCCGACACCTACCTCGGCGGCGATTTCGGACACGAGGCGCCCGCGCCCATGCCCTGGCAGGGCGTATATCACCCCGAAGTGCCGGAGGGCACTTCACTGGGTGATTACATGACAGTCCGGTTTGCGCCGGACCGCCCCTCGGTGGGGGTCCTGTTCTATCGCGCTCACTGGATGAGTGGAAACCTGGCCTTCGTCGACGACCTCATCGCCCGCCTGGAGTCCCAGGACGTCAACGTCCTGCCGGTGTTCTCCTACAGCCTGAAGCATCAGCCCGAGGACGACGATGCCGACGGTGGCCACACCCTGACGGAATACATGGTCGACCCTGACGGCCTCCCCCGCGTGGACTGCATCGTCAACACCATGGGGTTGGCCATGAGCGACCTGGACCATCAGCAGGGCGGCACGGGCGCCACCGTCGCCACCGGCTGGTCTCAGGAACTCCTTGACAACCTAGACGTGCCCATTATCCAGGGGATTGTCAGCACCGGCAGCCGCTCCGAATGGGAAGAGAGTTCGCTGGGCCTGGGTCCCATTGATACTGCCATGAACGTCGCCTTTCCCGAGTTCGATGGCCGGATCATCACCGTGCCGGTGTCGTTCAAGGAGGACACTGGCGCCGCTCCCGACACCCTGTCCGCGGGCCGGATGCAGCGCTACGTCGCCCAACCTGATCGCATGGACTACCTGGCCCGGCTCGCCTCTCGGCACGCGGCTCTCCGCCGCAAGACCAACGCCGAAAAGCGCATCGCGATCATTCTGAGCAACTATCCCACCAAAGACGCTCGCATCGGTAACGCCGTCGGTCTGGACACTCCCGCTTCGGCTATCAACCTCCTCCACGCCCTGAAAAATGCCGGTTACCAAGTCGACGACATCCCCGCCGATGGCGACGAGCTTGTTCAGCGCATCATCGAGCGCTGCAGCAACGACACCGACACCCTGACCGAGGAGCAACTCCGCCTCGCCGCTGGCCACGTCGAACGACGCGACTACTCCAGGTGGTACGCCGGCTTCCCCGAATCGGTGCGCGCCGAATTGCTGGAAGCCTGGGGTGAACCGCCCGGGCATGTGTACCGCATCGGCGACCGCTTGGCCATTGCCGGCGTTCCCATGGGTAACGTTTTCGTCGGCCTGCAGCCGCCGCGGGGATTCGGCGAGAACCCGATTTCCGTCTACCACAATCCCGACCTAACGCCCACGCATCACTACATCGCCTACTACCGCTGGATCCGCGACGTGTTCCGGGCCGATGCCATGATCCACATCGGCAAACACGGCACGCTGGAATGGCTTCCGGGCAAGGGCGTCGGACTGTCCCAGGCCTGCTACCCCGAGGTTGCCCTGGACGACATACCGCTCTTCTATCCGTTCATCGTCAATAACCCAGGCGAAGGCACCCAGGCCAAGCGGCGCACGCACGCTACCATCATCGACCACCTCATCCCCCCGATGACCACCGCCGACGCTTACGGCGACATCGCCAAGCTGGAACAGCTCATGGATGAGCACTACCAGTGCCAGACCCTCGATCCGGCCAAGCTCCCCACCCTCGAAGCCCAGATCTGGGAGATGGTGCAGCAGGCTGAGTTGCATCGCGACCTTGGCGTCGACGAACAGCCGGACGACTTCGCCGAATTCATGCTGGAAATCGACGGCTACCTCTGCGAAATCAAGGACGCCCAGATCAAGGACGGCCTCCACACCCTGGGGCAGCCGCCCACCGCCGAGCAGATGGTGGGCCTCCTGTGCGCCCTGACCCGCCTCGACAATGGAGCCGTGCCCAGCCTGCGACGCGCCCTGGCTGAGGCCCTGGGCTATGACTACTACGCCCTGCTCGATGATCCGGCGGCCGCCGTCAACGGCAGCACTCCATCGGCGCTGCGCAACGTCGATGGCGAAGCGCCCATACGCAACGCTGGCGACGTCATCGAAGCGCTGGAATCCCTGTGTCGTCAGGCCTACCAGCGGCTGTGCGACGATGGTTTCGCCGCACACCTGGTTCCTACCGTCGTAACCGATACCTTGGGACGACCCGACGCGCGCACGGAGAGCGTGCTCTCCTACGTCGGGCAGCACATTTACCCGTCCCTCCTGCGCACCACCGACGAAATCGACAACCTGTTGCGCGGCCTCGAGGGCCGGTTCGTCCCGCCGGGCCCCTCCGGCGCTCCCACCCGGGGCATGGTCAACGTTCTGCCCACCGGACGCAATTTCTACTCGGTGGACCCTCGTGCGCTGCCCTCGCCCACCGCGTGGGACGTGGGCAAATCCCTGGGCGACGCCCTGTTGCAGAAATACCTCGATGAAGAAGGCGGTTATCCCGAGATGGTGGGCGTCGTGGTTTGGGGGACCTCTGCCATGCGCACCCACGGCGACGACATCGCCCAGATCTTGTACCTCCTGGGTGTGAAGCCGGTCTGGCAGGCCGAGAGCCGTCGCGTCAGCAGCCTGGAGGTGATCCCTGTCGCCGAGTTGGGGCGCCCTCGGATCGACGTTACCGTCCGCATCAGTGGCTTCTTCCGCGACGCATTCCCCAATCTCATCCATCTGATCGATCAGGCCGTCGCGCTCGCCGCCGCGCAGGACGAATCTCCCGAGCAGAACTTCGTCGTCAAGCATGTCCGCGAGGACGCCGAACGCCGGGCCAACGCCCCGGAACCGGAAGCCACCGAAAGCGCCGGAGATCCGTCCCTGTTCCGCATATTTGGTAGCAAGCCGGGAGCCTACGGCGCCGGAATCCTCGGCGTGCTGGACGAGCGCAATTGGGAAACCGTTCACGACCTCGCCGAGGTGTACACCTCCTGGGGCGGCTACGCCTACTCCCGCCAGGACTTCGGCGTCACCGCGCGGAACGAGTTCCGTACCCGGTTCGGCCAGATCGTCATCGCCGCCAAGAACCAGGACAACCGCGAGCATGACGTCTTCGACAGCGATGACTACATGCAGTACCACGGCGGCATGATCGCCACGGTCCGCTCCCTCACCGGACGCAGCCCCCGCCAGTTCTTCGGCGACAGCAGCGACCCGTCCCGCGCCCGTGTCCGTGACCTTCAGGACGAAGCCCGCCGCGTCTTCCGCAGCCGCGTGGTGAACCCGAAGTGGATGCAGTCCATGCAGCGTCACGGCTACAAGGGCGCCTTCGAGCTGGCCGCCACCGTGGACTACATGTTCGGCTACGACGCGACCGCTCAGGTGATTGAGGACTGGATGTACGAGGACGTCACCGAAGAGTACGTCCTGAACCCCGACATGCAGGAATTCTTCCGGCAGAGCAACCCGTGGGCCCTCCGCGGTATCGTCGAACGCCTGCTGGAAGCCGTCCAGCGTGGTATGTGGGAAAACCCGCCGCCGGAAATGCTGGACCAACTACGGCAGATGTACCTTGAGTTAGAAACCGACATCGAAGCCCGGCAGGAAGCCGGAGCACGTACCAACCCCGCAACCACCCCATGAGCAGGAGGACGCGGCCAATGGAAAATACGCTCGAATTGCTCAACGAACTAACCAGCGACCCCAAGATGATGTGGGTCGTGGGCGGCGGTTCCGTGGTCAGCGAGAACCATGCCCACGGTATCAGGCAACCCGAGGTCCACAACGGCTGGGCCACCATCGAGGCAGAGAACTGGCACTTCCACCTCCAACTGGAAAAGATCGACGGCATCCAGTTCGTGGAAGCCACCAGCCACGGCGATCTCAAGTCCTATTACGTACGTTTCTCCCACCAGTGGGAGGAAACCCTGGTGCGCTGCTATTTCCCCAACCCCTACCTGGACGACAACGAAAAGCGAACCGAGTTGCAGCCTGGCAAACTCCAGGCATTCGAGGAATCCCGTGATCGTTGGGTCGGCAAGGAGGACGACCTCATTTTCGTCGAGCGCTAACCTGTCGCCATTGTCGATATTGTCCGGCCCGCGGTATTGTTTGCCCGTGTGCAACGGACTACAATCTCACTGAGTGGAGAATTTGATACTCCACTTGAACCATAGGAGTGAAAGCATGAGTATGATCAACCGCTTCATGTCCGCCACCGATACCGCCGCCTGGGCTCCGTGGCTCGTCCTCGGCGCCATGGCCCTGTACATCGTCGGTTACGTCGACGGCGGAGTGCACGCTGCTTCCGTGGGCGCGCCGGGCATCCTGAACACCGTCCACGAGTTCTTCCACCACGCCCGTCACGTCGCCTTCATGTGCCACTAGGCTCTACGCCGGCCCGGCGTTGCTGTGATGCCGGGCCTCCTTTTGGTTCCCGTTCTGCCGGAACTGATCGGCAAGTTTCGCCGCGCGAGCGCTCTGCGGAGCGTCCGGAGGAGTGCGCTGTGGATCTGCCTGACCGTTCTGTTCGCTTCACTGCGAGCGGCCACATTGGCCTTAGCGCCTGTTCAGTCAGATAGTCATCGGAGGTTTGTGATGACACGCATTCTTCCCACCGCCCTGGTTATGGGCGTGATCGTAGGCCTGCTGGTGGCAGCCTACATGAACATTGTTAACGTGCCCGTCATGGAATGGGCGATCGGTCTCGAGGGCTGCGACATTGATCGCGCCGGGTGCGCCGAGCAGCTCGCTAACCCTGAGGACGAGGCTCCCCTGCCTCTATCGTTCCTCACTTCCCTGGGCGGCCAACGCATCGGAATGACGGTCGGCTTGGCCGTTATCGGCATCCTCTACGCCGCCATTTTCACCGGCTTATACCACCTGATGCGCAACGCAGCGCCCGGCTGGAACCCCTGGGCCTGGGCCGCCGTGGCCGGGCTGCTGGGCTTCTGGGGTGTGTCCATGTACACCCAGATCAAGTTCCCGCTCAATCCGCCCGGCATCGGCGATGAGGGTACGTTGCTCGCCCGCCAGGGTTTCCAGTTCCTCTTCATGGCGGTATCGACCATTTCGGTCGTTTTGGTCGTGTACGGTGTTGGCCGCATCAACCGCGCCTCGGCCGGCTCCGGCCGCTGGCTGCGCTACGCCGGCATCGGCATCGCCTACGCGGTGGTCGCTTTGCTGCTGGCGTTTGCCGTGCCCAGCGTCAGGGACGCCGCGCCAGCCTGGCTTCCGCCGGAACTCACCATAATGTTCCGCACTTTCACCGCCGGCGGGCACTTCCTCCTCTGGATAGGTATCGCCTTCGCCACCATCGGCTACCGCTATTACCGTGAGCGTGACGTCCACGCCTATCCCCAGGCGGGCGGAACGGCCCGAGCGACCACGGGATGATCCCGTAGCTCGCATTAAGGTGACACAGTGACGCAGACCTCCTCCGGCCGCGAGCCCCGGTTCCCCTTCACCGCCATCGTCGGCCAAACGCCGATGAAGCGGGCCCTGTTGCTCAATGCCATCAACCCGCGCATCGGCGGCGTGCTGGTCCGGGGCAAGAAGGGCACCGCCAAGAGCACCGCCGTGCGCTCGCTGGCCGCGCTGCTGCCCCAGGTGCCGGTGGTGCCCGGATGCCCCTACAGCTGCCCGCCGGACGCTCCCCAGGATGTGTGCCAGCCGTGCCAGCAGACGGGTCGATCCCGCAGTCCCTCCGCCCGCCGGGTCCGCATTGTTGACCTGCCGGTAGGCGCCACCGAGGACCGCTTGGTGGGCTCCCTGGACATCGAAAGGGCCATCAAGTCCGGCGAAAAGAATTTCGAACCCGGACTCATCGCCGCGGCTCACCGCGGCATCCTGTACATCGACGAGGTGAATCTGCTCAACGACCACCTGGTGGACGTCCTGCTGGACGCGGCCGCCATGGGGCGCAACTACGTGGAACGCGAGGGAATCTCCGTCAGCCATGACGCCGAGTTCATGCTCGTCGGCACCATGAACCCCGAGGAAGGCGACCTCCGCCCGCAGTTGCTCGACCGCTTCGGCCTGGCGGTGGAGGTCGATGGAGTTTTTGAGCCGGCCGAACGCCGCGAGGTGGTGCGCCGTCGCATGGCCTTCGAGTCCAACCCCTTCGACTTCATGGACGGTTGGGCCGACGCCGAGCAGGCGGAACGGGAACGGTTGCTCAGCAGCCAACGGCTCCTTGCCGACGTCGTGGTTCCCGACGAAATCCTCGAACTCATCACCGATATCTGCGCCGAGTACCAGGTGGACGGACTGCGGGGCGACATCGTCATGTACAAGACCGCCAGCACCATCGCCGCCTACGAGGGCCGAACCGTTGTCGACGTGGAAGACGTACGCGAAGCCGCCCTGATGGCCCTGCTCCATCGGCAGCGTCGCCAGCCCTTCCAGCAGCCTCACCTGGTCACCGAGCAGCTGGACAACATGCTGGAGGACTTCCAGAACCAGCAGCGCGACCGCGAGCCGTCGGCCGATGATAATTCGAGCAACGACGACCCCGGCGACTCCGATAGCGATAGAGAACCCGACCCTCCCGAAGACCAACCTGAACAGCCTTCCGACGCCGCTCTCGGCGACGAATGGTTCGAGATCGGCGACCCCTACGCCGTGCAGAACCTCCAGGTTCAGCCCCCGGACCGCCGCGCCCGCAGATCTTCTGGTCGCCGCGCCACCACGGTGAGTGGCACGTCCGTCGGCCGCTACGTCGGCGCGCGGGTCCCGGACGGTTCAGCGTCCGACCTCGCTCTGGACGCCACCCTGCGCGCCGCCGCGCCCCACCAGCGGTCGCGTCGTCGCCAAGTCGCGGATGGCGGCGCATCCGCCCTGCTCATCGAACCGTGGGACGTGCGCGAGAAGGTCCGTGAAACCCACACCGGTTCCCTGATCCTGTTCGTCGTCGACGCCAGCGGTTCCATGGGAGCGCAGCGCCGGATGGTCGCCGTCAAGGGCGCGGTGATGTCGCTGCTCCTCGATGCCTACCAGCGTCGCGACCGGGTGGGCCTCATCGCTTTCCGGGGAACCGGGGCCGAGGTCCTGCTCCCGCCCACCGGGAGCGTCGAGATGGCCCAATGGTGCCTCCAGGAGATGCCCACCGGCGGCCGCACGCCCCTCGCCCGCGCCATCTATCTCGCCATGGAGACCCTGGAGACCGAGCGCCTGAAAGATCGCGACGTGCTGCCGCTGTTGGTACTGCTGTCTGACGGCCGCGCCAACATCACCCTCGCCGGCGACCAGTCCTCCAACGTCCTGACGCTGCCCGACGAGGTGCGCCAGCTCGGCGAGACAGTCGCGGCCGCGAAAATCCCGTCGGTCGTCGTGGACACCGAGCAGGACTTCATCAAGCTGGAGCTGGCAAAAAACATTGCCGACGCCATGTCTGCACGCTACATCAAGCTCGACGACCTCGCCGCCCAGAGCCTGGCCGACGCCGTCCGCCGCGAACTGCCCGGCGAACGACCTGCGGAAGATCTCGCGCCAGTCTGACCTTTCAGGATTGGCCCGGCTTCCCGGCTCCTCGGCACTACCGTCATTCCTGCGCAAGCAGGAATCTATTGCTCCACGGGTAGCCGGTCACCGCTGAAACCGGCCGGGCAGTGATAACATGATTCCACTCTGATTCCGCAAACGAGGTCCCAGTATGCCGCGCACCCTGCCCTACGCCGATATGGATAAAGTCCTGTCCCTCTCCAAGCGACGGGGTTTCGTATTCCAGTCCAGCGAGGTGTACGGCGGCCTGGGATCAACGTGGGACTACGGCCCTCTGGGCGTCGAACTCAAGCGCAACGTCAAGGAGGCCTGGTGGCGTTCCGTCGTCTCGGAACGCGACGACGTGGTCGGCCTGGACGCCGCCATCCTGATGCATCCCCGGGTCTGGGAAGCCAGCGGCCACGTGGAGAATTTCAGCGACCCGCTCGTTGAATGTCGCCAATGCCACCGGCGCTTCCGCCAGGACCAACTCGAAACCGATACGTGCCCGGAATGCGGCGGCGACTTCACCGAACCCCGTCGCTTCAACCTCATGTTCCGCACATTCATGGGTCCGGTTGAGGACTCCAGCAACGAGGTGTTCCTGCGACCCGAAACCGCCCAGGGCATCTTCGTCAACTTCCAGAACGTCCAGACCGCCACCCGCAAGAAACTGCCCTTCGGCATCGCCCAGATCGGCAAGGCCTTCCGCAACGAAATCACTCCGGGCAACTTCACATTCCGCACCCGCGAGTTCGAGCAGATGGAGATCGAGTTCTTCGTCAAGCCGGGCACCGACGACGAGTGGTTGCAGCAGTGGGTGCAATCCCGGTTCGACTGGTACGTCAGCCACGGCATCCGGCCCGGCAACCTGCGCCTCCGCGAACATGCTGGCGACGAGCTTGCCCACTATGCCAAGGCCACCTACGACATCGAGTACCGTTTCCCCTGGGGTTGGGGCGAGTTGGAAGGCATTGCGAACCGCGCCGACTTCGACCTGGGCCGCCACAAGGAGTTCAGCGGCGAGGACCTGACCTACTTCGACGACGAGATCCACGAGCGTTACCTGCCCTACGTCATCGAGCCCTCAGGCGGCGTCGACCGGGCCACCCTGGCCTTCTGGCTGGACAGCTACGACGAGGAGCCCGACGGCAACGACACTCGCACCGTCCTGCACTTCCATCGCGCCTTGGCTCCGATCACGGTCGCCGTGCTCCCTCTCAGCCGCAACGCCCGCCTGGCTCCTACCGCCCGCGGCGTCTACGACCTCGTCCGGCGCCGTTTCCGCTGCCAGTTCGACGATGCCCAGAGTATCGGCCGCCGCTACCGCCGGCAGGACGAGATCGGCACCCCTTACTGCGTCACCGTCGACTTCGACACCCTGGACGACCACGCGGTCACCATCCGCGACCGCGACACCATGACCCAGCAGCGCATCCCCGTCGCCCGCCTCCTCGACGTCCTCCAGGATCGCTACGACCACGGCTGGTAGAACAGGAAATAACCACCATGCCGCCTCGAACTCGCCGCGAACCACCAGCCCGCCGGGAGGCCCGCATCCGCAAGCACCTGGAACAGGCTCGGGACTACTGGTCCAAACGGCCGGCCCATCTCGCCGACGGAGATTTGTGCCAAGCCGGCGAGAAGGGTTGGGGAACCGTCGCGCAGTTGACTAAAGCTGTGGCCACCCTGCGTGGATGGCAGCACTACGATCATGTGGCCATCCAGGAAGTCTTGACTCAGTTGTCGGACGAATTCCCTGACCAGATGACCGAGATTGCACGGGGTCTGGCCGCGGCGGAAAGATTGCACGGGAACTTCTACGAAGTCTACATGACACCCCCGTTGACTGATTTTGCCCTGTCTGAAGTCCGGCCGCTCCTAGACATCCTATGGGGCCTGCTTCCCGATGAATATACGGGAGGTACGTCTTTCGCCGACTGGGTGGAAGCGGCTTGATCGCCGCCCGCGCTGCCTGCACATATCATGCCCTCCATCGTCGCCCAAATGCTCCGCTCCGGCCTGTACACCGCCGTGATTGGCCGGAGCGTGCGGTTCTACCAATCCACCGGTTCCACCATGGATGACGTCGCGGAATGGGAGCGTGGCGGAGCAGAAGAGGGTGCAGTCGTGGTCGCGGAAACGCAGACCGCGAGTCGCGGACGCCTGGGACGGCGCTGGATATCCGACGAAGGCAACCTCTATTTCTCCGTACTCTTCCGCCCCGAACCGGAGGCTCTGCCCCTGCTCAGCCCCCTGGCCGGCGTTGCCGTCGCCCGGGCCATTCGGCAGGTCGCCGGCGTATACCCGACCATCAAGTGGCCCAACGACATCATGGTCGACGGTCGCAAGGTCGCCGGCATTCTCGCCGAGAGCGCGCTGTCCGGCGCCCGGGTCCAGCGCGCCGTGGTCGGCATCGGTGTCAACGTTGCCCTGGACGTATCCGCCGACCCCGAAATCGCCGCCACCGCTGCCAGCCTGAATGACGCGACCGGCTCCGAAGTCGACCGTGCCGAACTGCTTCGTCGCATCCTGCAGCACATGGACGCTCTGTACCTGGACCTGCGACGTGGCCGCTCCCCCATCGCCGAGTGGCGCCGCTGGCTGGACACCCTTGGCCAGCGCGTCACCGTCACCCACCACGGCGCGACCGACACCGGCCTGGCCGAGGACATCGACGAGCACGGGAACCTCCTGCTGCGCACCGACGACGGCGGGTTGTTGACCCTCACCGCCGGAGACATTACCCTCCGTGCAGCCCAAGGAGCGACCGTAGCCGATGCTTGAAAACCTCTACCTCGATGGCAAAGTCGTCGTAATCACCGGCGGTGGAACCGGGCTTGGTCTCGAAATGGTGCGCGCCTTGACCCGCTCCGGCGCCAACCTTGCCATCGCCGGTCGCCGTCCCGGTCCCATCGAGGCCGCACGCGACGAAGTGATCGCCGCCGGTCGGGACGCCATCGCCGTGCCCACCGACGTTTCCAAATCGTCGGACGCTGACGCACTGGTCGATGCCGCAATGTCACGCTTTGGCCGCGTCGACGTGCTCATCAACAACGCCGCCATGGTCGCCGACAACGTCCTCAAACCCATCTGGGAGATCACTGACGACGACTGGGAATCGGCCATGTCCGTCAACCTTTCCGGCGCGTTTTACTGCGCCCGCGCCGCCGCCAAACCCATGGCCGACGCCGGCAAGGGCAAGATCATCAACGTGGCTTCGGGTTTCGGTCTCCGCGGCGGCCGCGACATCTATATGTATTGCAGCTCCAAGGGCGGCGTCATCCAACTGACCCGCGTGCTGTCGTTCAGTCTGGCGCGCTACGGCATCACCGCCAACAGCATCGTCCCCGGCTTCATCCCTACGATCGATCCCGGCGCCGAGATCAATCGCACATTGCCTCAGTCCGGCGAGTTCCTGCCGACGGGCAAGCTCGGCAAGCCCGAAGACCTGGGCCCCATCGCCGTCTTCCTGGCCTCGGATGCCTCCGATTACATGACTGGCGAGATGTTCATCCTCGACGGCGCGGGTCTCGCCGCCGGCATCACTCCCACGGGTCACGCTCCCGTCGCCGCGCTGGAACCGTAGCCCGCCGGCCAGGCACTTTCGAATACAAACAATTCTAGGAGGCTTCCCGCTTGGCAGATCTCTCCTCCAGTTACCTCCCGGCCGAGTTTAGCCTCGCCGGCCGTACTGCCATTGTTGCCTCGGCCGGCGGTGACGAGTCCCCCTTCCTGGCCGCCGCCTTGGCCGAGGCCGGAGCCTCGGTCTTTGCCGTGGCTCGCCACCAATCCACCGCCGATGCCATCGCCGATGCGGTGACTGCTGCCACCGGACACGAAACCCACCGCCATGCGGGGCGCTGGGACACGCCGGACGGAGCCGCAGGGGTCGTCGACGCCTTCGCGGCTGCGCATTCCAGGATCGACATACTCGTCAACGACACCCGCAGCTTTTTCGCCAAACCCGCCGCCGAAATCGCCCTGGCTGAGTGGGACGAGCTTCACGCTCGCAACGTCCGCGCCACCTTTATGCTCAGCCAGGCCGTGGGCCAACGAATGCTGGACCAGCGGTACGGCCGTATCGTGAACGTCATCTCCAACCTGGCCGAGCGGGCCGTCATCAACTGCTCGGCGTACAGCGCCACCCAGGCCGCCGTTTTGTCCCTGACGCGCTCCCTGGCCGTCGAATGGGGCCGCAGCGAAATCCGCGTCAACGCCGTCGGCTCCGGATGGTCGACCTCCGAGGACATCCCCCTCGAAACCCAGCGTGAGGAACTCCTCGTTCGCTACACCCCGATGCGCCGCAAAGGCCATCCCCGCGACCTCGCGGCCATGCTGGTCTACCTCTGCTCCCCACACTGCGATTACCCCTCCGGCCAACCCGTCTACATCGACGGCGGGTTGAACGCGCATCCGTAGTATAGGCGGAATCAAAGCGCAGTGATTATGGCCGTGAAAGCACGAACATTCGCGAGAGTCGAAGTGTACGGTCTCCTATGGGTCACCAGGGAGTGCGAAGCTCGAATTTCGTCTCTGTTGATTGACGAATGCGGTATGCCTACGGATGCTGTACAACGCGGCCTGCATTTGACCGTGTACTATGCCAGACGGCCACTTCCTGACTTGCTATTAGGAAGTCGTCCAATAGATATCACCGCCGATGTCATTGAAACTCGATTCATGGTGTTGGCACCGGGAGGGGAAAATCCACGTCCGGAACTGGTCCCGAGCCGCCGTTCAGTGGGGATTCGGTTGACCCGCCGCAATCGGGCTATTGGGCAGATACTGGAACACAGGAGAGAAATGTACTGCAAAGAGACGGAGAGTGCGGTCAGAAATCGTAAACCCACCACTGATTGGACGAATGCCTTTGGTGCTCGTCATTACCAGCCACACATCAAACTTTTGCGGCCAGGAAGCGGCATTGACCGCGATTTAACGAATATTGGAGAAGTATTCAGGTCCAAGCTCGCGCGAATTGAATTTGGCAAGTTCGAAGTGCTCACTAGGCACTACCGCAACTCCGTCCAATTATAGCAATGCTCTTACCATGGCAATGTAACTGACAACCAAACGCCAGAGGCGAGTGACCCAAGATGACAGCCACGGAGCAAACTGAAAAACCCCGCGATCTCTCCCCGGCACCGATCGCCCGCTTGCTGCTGGCAAACCGCTGGCCGCTACCGAACAGTTGTGGGATGCCGTGGTTTGAACCCTCCTGGATACCGCAGAAATCCGTATATCCATTTCTGCCAAGATTGCCCAACCAACCGCCAAATCGATAATGACCGCCCCAAAGTGCGTCGTTTCGTCAACCGCCTCCTCAGCCCCTTGGTGGTAAAATAAGCAGCGATGATCTCCGCCGTTTCTCCCGTTCGACCCAATCCGGTGCGCCGCTTGCCCGGCATGCGTGATTTCGATGCCGGCGCACGCCAACGCAAGCGGGACGTCCAGGATCGCCTTGCCGATTTCATCGGCCGCTTCGGTTACTCTCCCCTGGAAGTCCCGGTCGTGGAATCCACCGAACTCTTCCTGCGCAAATCGGGCGGCGACCTGGCCTCCCAGATGTATTCCTTCGTTGATCCAGGCTCCAACTCGGTCAGCCTGCGCCCGGAGTTCACCTCTGCGATCATGCGGCATTACCTGGAGGTCAACGAGGACGTCGACGAGCCCCGGTTGGTCCGATGGCAATACTGCGGGCCGGTCTTCCGTTACGATACCGGCAGCGCCGCCGGCACCGGCCAGTTCACGCAGGTCGGCGCCGAGTTGGTCGGATCCAACAGCATCCTCGCCGACGCCGAACTCCTGACTTTGGCGGCTGGCATCCCCGATCAGTTGGGCATCCGCGACTATCGCATCCGCCTTGCCGACCTGGATATCCTCGACAGCGCGTTGGACACCGTTGGGCTCTCCGACCGCGCCCGCGAGTTCATCGTGGCCAATATGAACCGCATCGGTGCGGGCCGTGACAGCTTTGCGTCGATCCTGCAGCGGGCCGCCGAACTCCACGTCGTCGCCGGCATCGGCTTGCCCGACGAGGAAAAACACCTGGCTGTGGCGGTCAACGGGCTTCCGGACGGCGCGGCCCGCTCGGTTCTGGCTGGCTTCATGCGCTGGAACACCTCGGCCGACATGCCTCTGGGCCGCCGGTCTCCCGATGAGATCGTCGACCGGTTGCTGCGCAAATTACGTGGGGGAGATGCTTCCGACGCCGTTGAACGGGGCCTCGCCTTGGCCAGCCAGTTGGCCAGCATAAAAGGCGACCCTGCCCACGCACTCCCGCAGGCCCAATCCATAGTCGCGGCTGCCGGCGCGGATACGGAGGCCATCGACCGGCTCATCGACCTCACCGCCCTGGTCAGCGAGGATGCTGCCGTATCGCATCGGTTGGAGATCGATTTCTCGTTGGCGCGCGGCATCGCCTACTACAACGGCATAATCTTCGATATTGTTCGCGGCGACACCGACCTTTCTCTCGGAGGCGGTGGACGCTACGACGCCCTGGCTCGCGCCCTCGGAGGCGCTGCTCCCGTGCCTGCCCTGGGATTCGCGTGCACGCTGGAAGCGCTGCTCGCGGCAATGCCTCCCGCCGACCAGCCACAGGCTGATCATGACGCCGTCCTGGTATCCGCCGACGGTCAGGCATCCAACGCCGCCGCGCTGCGCGCCGCCGCCGACATCCGTAGGCAGGGAGGCGTTGCCGTTCTCGACGTGGGTGGAAACGGCAGCCGCGCTGATTTTGCGCGGACAGTTACGGTGTAAACACGGAGCATCGCCTTGAGACTGGTCATACCAAGCGACGGCGAACTGGGCGAGCCCACCATGCGGTTCCTGGCGTCCTGTGGCGTCAAGGTGAACCGCCCGAACTCTCGCCGATACACCGGCTCAATCCCTTCTTTGCCCGGCATTGACGTGCTCTTCCAGCGGACAGCCGACATCACCACCAAGGTTGAGGAGGGCAGCGCGGAGATGGGCATCACCGGTTTTGACCGGCTGATGGAGTACCGTCACGACGACGACGCGGTAATTCCGGTCATGGAAGACCTTGGATTCGGCGGATGTGACTACGTGCTCGCGGTGCCCGACTCGTGGCTTGACGTAACGTCAATAGACGACCTGGCCGATCTGGCCTTGGACTTCCACGAGCGCGGCCAGCAGCTCCGCATCGCCACCAAATACCCGCGATTGCTGCGCCGCTATCTGTTCGAACGCGGCATCAACTACTTCACCCTCGTGCCCGCCAGCGGCACGCTGGAAGCCGCGCCCATCGCCGGGTACGCCGACCTCATCGCTGATCTCTCCGCCACGGGAACCACGCTCCGCGAGAACCGCCTGAAGACCCTCGACGGCGGTACGATCTTGTCATCCCAGGCCTGTCTCATCGCCAACCCGTCCGCCCTGGCCGGCTGCCCCGACGACCTCGAACTCGCCCGCTCCTTAACCGAAATGCTCGAGGCTCACCTCCGTGCCGACCCTTACTATCGGATCACCGCAAACGTCCAGGGCCGTTCGGCCGAAGACGTGAGCGCGATGATCCTCGCCAGGCCCGAAATCGCCGGCATCCAGGGTCCAACCGTCGCCCGTGTATTCAGCGTCGAGGAGGAGGACTGGTACGCTGTCTCCCTGCTGATCCGCAAGAACCGCCTTCTGGACGCGGTCTCCCACCTGCGGGAATGTGGCGGGGTCGACATCGCCGCCGCTCAATTGTCATATTTGTTCAAGGACCAATCCCAGGCCTTCGCCGGCTTTATGGACCGCATGGCTTCGATGAACGGGCGGGAAGCTAACCATGCCTAACCTGCCCATGCACATCTACGTGTGCCAGCAGGTGGCCGTCGAGCTGGATTGGGGTTACGTCCATGATCACCCCGGTGCCGCGTACCTCGGGTCGACCACTCCTGACATCCGCGCGATGACCAAGTGGGACCGCGCCCGCACGCATTTCTCCGACCTTTCGGTCACTCACGTCGGGGCCGGCGTGCAGCGGATGTTCGAGTTGCACCCGCACCTGGCCGGCGCTGACAACGGTTTGTCCCCGCAGACCAGGTCATTTCTCCTGGGTTACATCAGCCATCTGGTGGCTGACGAGACGTGGATCACCACCATGTTTCGCCCGCATTTTTCCCCCGCTAGCCGAGTCACCGATACCGAGATTGAGTCGCACATCTGGGACCGCGCTCTCCAGCTGGATATGGACCGGACCGTCCTCGAGGAAAACGCCCGTCTCGTTGCCGAAAACGACGCCATAGCCGCCGTAGACCAGATGCCGGCCCTCGAGTTCCTCCAGGACGAACTCATCGACGAGTGGAGGAGTTGGGTGGCCCGGCTCCTTGGTTGGGATTTCACCTGGGAACGGCTCAAGCGCGCCCTCAACCGCATGTATCGCGACAACGACGACGTTCAGCAGGTCGTGGACGGTTTCCTCGAACACATGCCCCAGAGCCTGGAACGCGTGTACGAGCGCGTCCCCCGCGAGCTCATCGACGACTACCGCCAGCGCGTTATCGACGAAACCAAGGTTCAGGCAAGGGAGTATCTCAGTGCGACTTAAGATGGTGCGCGGGCTGTCCGCCGCCGAATCGGTTCTGACCCGAGTCGATCCTCTGGATCTGTCTTCCCTGCCCGAGCCTGTCCTGCAGCGCACGCGCGATCTCTTCGGTTCTGACGCCACGCCGGAGTCGTCCGTCCTGCAGATGCTGCGCGACGTTCGCGCCGGTGGTGACACCGAAGTACGCCGCTACGCCAAACTCCTCGACGATGCTGAATTGGATAGCCTGCAAGTCCCGGAGGCTGAACTTGATGCCGCGTGGGACGCCACGCCCGACGACCTGAAACGGGCCCTCGAGTTGGCCGCCCGCCGCATTACCGAATTCCACGAAGCGACGCTGCCCCGCGACTGGGTTGACCTCGGCGGTGGCCTCGGTGAGTTGGTGCGGCCTTTGGAGCGGGTTGGGTTGTACGCTCCCGGGGGTACCGCCGCTTATCCTTCCACCGTCCTGATGACCGCTATCCCAGCCCGCGTCGCCGGCGTCAACGAGGTTGTGCTGGCCACGCCCCGCCGCGGCCAGGAACCGTTGAATACAACCGTCCTCGCCGCCGCTCGCATTGCTGGCGTGGACGCGGTTTACCAGGTTGGCGGCGTTCCCGCCATTGGCGCCCTCGCCTACGGGACCGAGTCCATCCGCAAGGTCGACAAGATCTGTGGCCCGGGCAACGTCTTCGTCGCCTACGCCAAGCGCATGGTCCAGGGCCAGGTCGACATCGATGGCGTATTCGGCCCGACCGAAACCATCCTCCTCGCCGACGACACGGCCAACCCCGTCTTCTGCGCGGCCGATCTCATCGCCCAGGCCGAGCATGACCCCATGGCGTCGGCCATACTGGTGACGGACTCGCAACCGCTGATCGACGCGGTGGAAGCCGAGTTGGACGCGCAGATCGCCGACAATCCCCGCGCGGAGACCATCCGCCATTCCCTCGAGCGCCAGGGCTGTATCGTCGTAGTGGACGACTTTGATGAGGCCATCGCCGTGGCGAACCAGATCGCCCCCGAGCACCTCTGCCTCATGGTCGCGGATCCGTGGGTTTGGGCCGGACAGGTGCGCAACGCCGGGGGCCTCTTCCTCGGGGAGTTTTCGCCCGAGGTGATGGGCGACTACATCGCCGGGCCTTCCCACGTCATGCCCACCGGTGGCACCGCGCGGTTCAGTTCCGCCCTCAGCGTGCACCATTTCCTGCGGACCATGCCGGTGGTCGGCCTCAGCCCACAGCGGTTCACCGACCTCGGCGCCGCGGCCGTCCGTATCGCCGAAGCCGAGGGTCTCCCCGGCCACGCCAGCGCGGTGCAGGCCCGTCTCGATCACATTGCTGCCACCCAAACTCGCTAACGCATTTGGAACGCCCGCTCATGCCTGACATCGAAGAACTGCTCCTTCCCCACATCAGCCGCCTGAAGACCTACCAGGGTGTGTCCCCCAGCGAAACGCTGGCAGAGGAGGCGGGCATCCCCCTCGAGAAGGTCATTCGCCTGAACGGCAATGAGAACCCCTACGGTCCTTCGCCCCAGGTCGCTGAGGCCCTGGGGAATTTCCGCGACTACAACCATTACCCGGACCCTGCCCAACGGCGCCTCCGGGGAGCCCTGTCCGACTACCTCGGCGTGCCTGAGGACAACATCGTCGCCGGCAACGGCAGCGACGAGATTATCGATCTCCTGATGCGGATGTTCCTCGCTCCTGGCGATGAGATCATCATCCCAGTACCGACCTTTGGCATGTACTCCTTCTCCGCCGACGTCGCTGGCGCCAAGGCCATCTCCGTGCCGCGCGACGAAAACTTCGACATCGACATCGAAGCCATCCACGGTGCTATCACTCCGCGCACCAAGGCCATTTTCTTCCCGACACCCAACAACCCCACCGGTAATGTGGTCACCGAGGCCCAGGCCCGGGCTATTCTCGACACCGGCCTGCTCGTTGTGTCCGACGAGGCCTACTACGACTTCTGCGGGCAGACACTGATGCCGCTGCTTTCGGAGTACCGGAACCTCGTTGTCCTGCGCACCTTCAGCAAGTGGGCCGGCCTTGCCGGTCTGCGCATTGGCGCCGGCGCCATGGACTCAGAGCTGGCCGCGACCATGATGGGCATGAAGCCCCCGTACAACGTCAACCTCGCCGCTGAGATCGCGCTCCTCGCCTCCTTGTCCGACACTGCCCACCTGCTGGACCGGGTCGACGCCATCGTCAAGGAACGCGGGCGCATGTACCGGCTGCTGAGCGAGATCCCCGGGATCACCGTCTGGCCATCCCAGGCGAATTTCATCCTCTGCAAGATGCCGGAGGGTCGGGGCTTGGAAGTGTACGAAGCCATGTGCCGTCGCGGTGTGTTCCTGCGCTATTTCGACAACGAACTCCTGCGCGATTACATCCGCTCCAGCGTCGGCAAGCCCGAGGAGACCGACGCCGTGGTTTCCGGGTTCCGTGCCGCCCTTGGGGTGGACTAGCATGGCCACCCCCGAATCGTCGGAGCGTATCGCCAGCCTGGAGCGCGCCACCGCCGAAACCAGTATCTCCATATCCGTAAACCTGGACGGTCAGGGCCGCTACGAGGTGGACACCGGCAACGGTTTCCTGGACCACATGGTAAGCCAGATCGCCCGACACGGCCTGTTTGACATCACCCTGAAAGCCCAGGGCGACACCCACGTCGGCTGGCACCACCTGGTCGAGGATACCGCCATCATGCTGGGCCGCGCCTTCGGCCAAGCGCTCGGTGAGCCGCGCGGCATCCGCCGCATGGGACATGCCATCGTCCCTCTCGACGAAACGCTGGTGATGGTCGCCGTCGACTGGAGCGGCCGTCCCTATGTCGCCGTCGATACCACGCTCAACGAAAGCATGGTCGAGACTCTGTCCGGTGACCTCGTCGCCCACTTCCTCGAGTCCTTCGCCATTGAGGCGCGTATCAACCTCCACGCCCAGGTGCTCGCCGGCGTCAGTCCTCATCACAAGGCGGAAGCGCTGTGCAAAGCGCTGGCCCGCGCCCTCCGCGACGCCGTCGAACCCGATCCGCGGGCGCTCGGCCAGGTTCCCAGCACCAAGGGGACGCTCGACGCCTGACCTCAACCGCGCCTGTGTGCGTGGGGAACTCGGCTATCGGGTTTGTGCCCCCCCTCCGGCCCCGGGAGCTGAGGTGGCTGCTATGCGGCGCTGCGTTCGCGTATAATGAAGCCAGTCGGAGCTCCACGATCCCGCTCTGACAGGAGGGCACCATGACGATCATTCACAGCGGCGTTAATCAAGTCAACCGGGTCCTCGTGAATGTCCTGGACAACGGTTTCGTGGTCCGTGTTTTGTCACCGTTCCAGCCAATCGCCAACACGTTGACCAGTCGTTACCTCAACTACGCGATGCCCGGCGACTGTCCTGATGTGTCCTCTCCCGTCGCCTACACCATCATTGACGCCGAGGGCAATACGCGATGGAGCGGAGACACTGCGGAACTCAACGAAAACCCCGAGCATCGCCACCGCAATATCCGCTGACCGTCTGATCGCAGACACGAAAAAGCCCTCCCCGGGCCCGGGGAGGGCTTTTGTATATGGTCGCCGATTTCGGGCTACGCGCCGCGCACCGGTCGTCCCCGGCGGGCCAGAAAGTCGGGGAAGGCCTCTTCCGCCAGAGTGCCCCGGAGCACGTTGGTGGTGAAGTCCTTCTCGTTCATCCACTGCTGCTCCAGGCTTTCGCCTTTATGCTGCAGCAGGAGACGCTTGATGCCGATCACCGACGGGGTGTCGTTGGTGGCGATCTCGGTGGCAATCTCCATGGTCTTTGAACGCAGCCGGTAGGTAGGCACCAGGTGGTTGAGTAGCCCGATCCGGTAGGCCTCTTCCGCTTCCACGATCCGTGCCGTGAACAGCAATTCCTTCGCCTGCGGCCAGCCCACCTGATTGGTCAGCGTCCACGTCGAGTTGATCCTCCCGTACGCAGCCGCCAGGAACCGGAACCGCGCCGCGTCTGACCCGATCCGGATGTCCAGCGACGATGATAGTACCGCGCCCCCTCCGTAGGCCAACCCGTTTATCATGCCGATCACCGGCTTGTCCGATGCGCTGACTTCGTATCCGCCGCGCTGCCGGCGGGTGGCGCGCTCGTCCATGCCATCCCGGGTCAGCGTCCCCTCGTTCAGCGCCGCCTGGTCCTCACGCTGCTCGTGAATGTCGCCGCCGGCCGTGAATGCGGGCACCCGGGGATGCGTGTCCGCGCCGGTAATGACGATGCACCCGATCTCCGGATCCTCGTTGGCGCACCGCACGGCGTCGTGCAATTCTTCCGTCAGTTGCCGGTTCATGGCGTTGAGCACTTCCGGACGGTTCATCGTTAGAACCGCGACGTGCCCCACCACCTCGCGACGCCGGTCACCGCTGCCCTCCCATTTGGAGACGCGCTCTTTATCTGACAGAATGTGCTGGTAGTCCATGGGAATCGTCGCTCCTGTTGGGCGGTTAAAAGTGGCCGCATTGTATGGGCAGCCGTCGACCCTAGTCAAACCGGCCGATTGACATCCCACCGCGCCGCCCCGATCATGATCTCATGTACCTCCCCATGTGCTTTGCCCGCATCAGCCGCGGCTCACTGCGCCCACACGTAAGGCGGTGGGCCGTCGTGTTGACGTGCGCCCTGTTCATCTGCCTCGGCTTGTTCGGCCTCGCCGGCCCTGGCGGCAGCGTCGGCGGCCAGGCGGAAACCGTCCTCAATTTGCGTGTTGAGAAGACTATCAGCCCGGTCAAGGTCCGCGTGATCCAACGAGCCGTGGACCGCGCCAACGAGACTGGCGCAGAGTTGCTGATCATCGGCTTGGACACCCCGGGCGGCCTGTACAGCAGCACCCGCGAGATTGTCGAAATTCTCCTCGGCTCTCCCGTGCCGATAGCCGTATTTGTCTCACCCCGGGGTTCCCAGGCCGGCTCCGCCGGCACGTTCATCACCGCGGCGGCCCACGTTGCCGCCATGACCCCTGGCTCTAACATCGGAGCCGCCACCCCGGTCTCCGGCACTGGTGAAGAAATCAGCGAAACCCTGGCCGACAAGGCAACCAACGACGCTGCCGCCCTCATCCGTGCCATTGCGGAGGAGCGTGGCCGCAACCCCGATGCTCTGGAAGAGACCGTGCGCTCCGCCGCCTCCTACAGCTCCAGCGAAGCCCTGGAAGCCGACATCATCGACCTCATTGCCGACGACATTCCGGCGTTGCTTGTCGCCCTGGACGGCCGGACCGTGACCACCATCGCGGGTGAGGAAACACTGGAGTTGGCCGACGTTGAAGTCCAGGAACTCAAGATGCAGTGGCGCGAACGCTTCGTGGATTTCATCTCCAATCCCAATATCGCCTTTCTGCTTCTGACCCTGGGCAGTCTTGGCCTCGTACTGGAAATGCTGACCCCGGGCGCCATCGGCCCCGGCGTTGCCGGCATCATTTGCCTGGGATTGGGTTTTCTGGCCCTGGGAAACCTCCCGTTTAACTGGGCCGGCGTTGCGTTCATCCTGCTGGCCATCGTCCTGGCCGCCCTCGAAATCTTCGTGTCGGGCTTCGGAGCTTTAGGCATCGGCGCCGCGGTGAGTCTCGTGGTCGGCGGTCTGCTGCTGTTTGGTGACTTTGGCGGTGGCCGGATCTCTCCCCCCAGCTTCCCGACGGTTTCCGTGAACCGGTGGGTGCTGGTCGGCGTCGGCGGCGTATTGCTGACCGTCGCTGGATATCTCGCCTACGAGGTGATCATGTCCCGCACCGGCCGGCGGCGCGGCGTCAGCCGAAGCGGAGCCAGCGGCAGAGACGGCCGCAGTTCTCCTGGAGATCTGGTGGGACAGACCGGCGTGGTGACCTCCGCCCTCCAACCCCGCGGTGTAGTTGCCCTGTCCGACGAGACCTGGTCCAGCGTCAGCAACGACGGTCTCACCATCCCGACCGGACGTCGCGTCCGCGTGGTCGCCGTCAACGGGCTGCTGCTTACCGTAGAGGCCGAGGGCGGTCCCGCCGCCGTCGAAGGCCAGGAATGATGCTAGAATGAACTCGAGAGCCACGAACACGCCGATCCGATAAGGAGGCATCAACATGGCCGCAGGGATTGTCGTCGTCCAGCAATATCAGCGAATGGTGGTCCAACGATTCGGGTCTTACATAGGCACCCGGGGGCCAGGACTCCGCTTCCTCATCCCCATCCTCTACCACGGCACCAAGGTTGACCTGCGCGAGCGCGTCACCCGCGTGCCCACCCAGAAGTACATCACCGCGGACAACGTCGTCGTGGACATGGACTTCGTGATCTACTACCGCGTGATGGACGACCAGGTTGACCGCGCCGTGCTGGAGGTCCAGAACTTCGAGGCGGCCGTCATCAACCTCGCCTTCGCCACCCTGCGCTCGGTCATCGGCTCCCTGGACCTTGCGACCACGCTGTCCGAGCGCGAGCGCATCCGCGACGACGTGCAGGTTCGGATGGACGAGGTCACCAGTCGTTGGGGTGTCAAGGTGTCCCAGGTGGAGATCAACGAGGTCGACCCGCCTCCCGGCGTCAAGGCCGCCATGGAGCGGCAGAAGTCCGCCGACGCCATCCGTACCGCAGAGATCACCGAATCCGAAGGGCAGCGTCAGGCCGCCATCAACCTCGCCGAGGGTGAACGCCAGTCCGCCATCCTGCGGGCCCAGGGCCAGCGCGAGTCCGAGATCCTGCAGGCTGAGGGAGACCAGCAGGCCCAGGTCCTGCGGGCTGAGGGTTTCAGCTCTGCCCTGGAGCGCATCTTCAGCGTCGCCAGCACCGTGGACGCCCGCACCATGAGCCTCCAGTACTTCGACACCCTGAAGTCCCTGGGCGAGAGCCCGTCTACCAAGTTCATCTTCCCGATGGAATTCACCTCCATGTTATCCCCGTTCCTGGGCATGGGCGGCATGAACGACGGCGGCAACAACCGACCCAACTCCGGCAACGGAACCGCCGCGGACAACGAAACCCGAAGCTGAGGCGTCTACCTCTCGCACACGAGAACAAGGGGCAGCCACGACGGTTGCCCCTTTTCTTTTCATGAGCCTGCCGTTGTCAAAGAATCAGTGGTCGTCCGCGCCGTCTGCAAACCGCGCCAATCCCGCATCGTCCCGCAACAAGCCCATCGCTGCCCCGTAAGGCTCTGCGGCCTTCCCGTCAATCTGTCGCAGCAATTCCACCAACGCCGCGTCGTCCTTCAGCCGATCCGTGATTCGCCGGTACAACTCCTCCTGCACGGTTTCCAGGAATTCCGTCCGTCTGCGCTCGGCGCGCCGTTGTTCCAGCCCGCCCGTATCGGCCATGTAATCCCGGTGCTCAGTCACGCTCTCCCACAGCTCTCCGATCCCCACGTTGGCGTAGGCCTGCGTCAGCAGGACCGGCGGGTTCCAGCTGTCGCCCAGGTCCGACAACTGCAGCATCGCCGTCACTGCCGCCGATAGCTGGTTGGCCCCGTCCCGGTCCGCTTTATTGATTACATAAAGATCGGCGATCTCCATGACGCCAGCCTTCAGCGTCTGTATGGAGTCCCCCGACTCCGGCGTCATCGTCACTACCACGGTGTCCGCCACGCCCATGATACCCAGTTCCGTCTGTCCGACGCCCACCGTTTCCACCAGTGTCACGTCCTTCCCGGCTGCGTCGAGGGCACGCACCATGCTCTTCACGATGCGCGGCAGTCCACCGGATTGGCCTCGTGTCGCCACGCTGCGAATGAACACGCCGTCATCCAGGTAGTGCCGCTGCATCCGGATCCGGTCGCCGAGCAGCGCACCGCCCGTGAACGGGCTGGTTGGGTCGACCGCGAGGATGCCCACCGTTTTGCCCTGACCGCGCAGGTGCTCGGCCAGCCGGTCCACCAGCGTGCTCTTGCCGACCCCAGGCGGGCCGGTTATGCCCACCGCGTACCCGGATCCAGTATGCGGATCCAGGCGGGCCATCGCATCTGCTGCCGCCGGATCGCCGCGCTCCAACAGCGTCAGCACTCTCGACAGGGCCCGCAGTTCGCCGCTCAGCACGCGTTCGGCCAGTTCGCTCATTCCTCTCCCACGCGACGAAAATCGTAAAGTTACTAACGAAACACGGCGGCCAATTTAGCATCGGCCTGTTCTTGGGTCAAGGACGGTCACGCCGTACACCCTTAACAACTCCCGCCCCAGCGGTTATCATCTTTGCGCTCCTAAACCCACGCCCGAACCTCGAGGTGACCTCCATGACTACCCGCTCCGAAACCCTCCAGGGCCGCGTTGCCATCGTGACCGGCGCTGCCAGCCCCATCGGCATGGGCCGCTCCATCACAACCGGCCTGGTTCGCGCCGGCGCCCGCGTCGCCATGCTCGATATCAACGAGGACTGGCTCGACCAGACCGCCAACGACATGCGCGAACTCGGTGGCGACGAGTGCGTAATGCCCATCATCGCGGACGTCACCGACCCCGATTCCGTTCAGAATGCGGTGCAGCGCACCATCAACGAAATGGGTGGCCTCCACATCCTGGTCAACAACGCCGGAATCAATCCTCGCACGGCCGGCTTTGGCGGCAGCTCGGCCGGCAGCCGCACCGGCTTCTTCGATATCGTACCCGACGCCTGGCTGCGCGTGATCTCGGTCAACTTGAGCGGCCCCTTCCTCATGGCTAACGCGGTGGCCGGCCACATGATGGAACAGGGCTTTGGCCGCATTATCGGCGTCACCACCAGCATGGACACCATGTGGCGGAAGGGCGGTGCGCCCTACGGCCCCTCCAAGGCCGGTCACGAGGCGTTGGTCGCCATCATGGCTCAGGACCTGGAGGGAACCGGTGTGACCGCCAACGTCCTGACCCCAGGCGGCGCCACCGCAACGAACATGGTTCTCCCTCCGGAGGGCGCGACGGCCGAGGCGCTCATCCAGCCCGAGGTCATGCAGGCGCCGGTCGTCTGGATCGCCTCCGAGGATGCCAGCGACTGGAACGGTCGCCGCATCATCGCCTACTACTGGGATGAATCCCTGCCGTTGGAAGAGCGACTCGAAAAGTGCGGCGCCCCCGCCGCCTGGCCCCAATTGGGCCTCCAGGCCGTCCATCCCGACTGGTTCGGTCGCGGCTGATCTGCACGCGAACCCAGCAATGTGAAGGGGCGGGTTTCAAACCCGGCCCGTCTCGTCGCGCCAATCCTCCATGACAGAGCCTATCCAGCAGCGAGTGCCTCAGCGTCAGCGATGTAAGCGTCCGTCTCCCGGATACGGCGCTCTACATCCGGGCCGCAAATTCCGCTGTAAAAGCAGGTGCCGTGAAGATAGCTGATCCTGGTGAAGTAACGCCCGACCAGCGTTTCATAAGCGTCGGACCGGCGAGCCAAGGCCAGGAGCGCCTCGGTCGTGTCGTGGGTGCTGGGGGGTTCCTCTCCGGTGCGGGACAACGCTAGGGCATCAGTGGCGCGCTTGGTGGCGCACCAAGCCTTCTCAGCGGCGTCGCGGGTGTCGCCGTGTTCCAGCCTTTCAATGGCCTGCTCATACATTTGCCGGGCGTCGGCAAAAATATCGTCTACACGGTCCTGGATCGAAACAGTAGTCATATCTCTTGGGCGCCCCGGATTAGTGCCGGAACCCGGTATCGAACCCGCGTGCATCGGGGTTGATCAGCAGGTCTGGCCGGTTGCCCCAGCGCTTCAGGAACCGTCCGAAGTTCTTCCGGCTCAGCTCGTCGCGCTGGTTCTCCTCAAGCTCCTCCCACTGGCGGTGCTCGTGGCGTACCATCGGCAGGCTGCTGTCGCACACCACGCGATAACCGGCGTTCTTGAACTGGAAGCAGTAGTCGATGTCTAGGTTGCGGTAGAAGCGGAACGACTCGTGCATCAGACCAACGCTGGGCAGGTCGGCCCTGCGGAACGCCATGCAGTACGCCTGCATCGCGTCGGCGTCGCCTCGATCCACCTCCTCGTGGAAGTGCTGCATGTCATCGGTCGTCAGCCCGTACGGGCCGAACACTCCGATGCTGTTGTCGGCCAGGTGTTCCGCCACCGGCGACAGTATGTCCCCGACCACTTCGGTCGAGGCGTCCAGCAGCACGATGTACCGCCCACGCGCCTGCTTCAACCCGATGTTCTTGCCCGCGGCATCCCCCACCACGTGGTCGCAGTGGATGACGCGAACGTTCGCGTGCTCGGCTTGCGCCTCCTCCAGGTATTCCGCCGTGCCGTCCGTGGAGCCGTTGTCCACGACGATGACCTCCACCGAGGCTCCACCGGTGTGGCGCAGCACCGCCTGGACACACCGCCGCACGTCGTCCACATAGTCATAGGCGTTCACCAGGAACGTGAAGTCGTAGAGGTCGGGTTCGTCCAGCACGGAAGGCACTTCCCGTGAAGCGGACACCGAAGGCCACCGCGACGTCTGCAGTTCCAATGGGGTCTGCGGGCGCACCCGCGTCGCGACCCCAGTGTCTTCAACCACCATCCCGCCTTCAACCATTTGCGATCGCAACATATCGGCGTCGCGGTACGCTGCCTGCTGCCGGAGCGCGTCGCGCCGTTCCGTGAACTCGCTGTTCTGCGTGCTTATTTCGTATCGCTGCGGCACTTGGTCGAGGTCCAGGCCAAACACCCGGTCAAAGTCCAGGATTAGTTCCAGCTTGTCGGCAACGGACAATTCCGACCGTACCATCGCCCACGTGATGGCCAGAGCCGTCGGCAGGTCGAGATCGTTGTGCACCGCGTCCCAGAACTTGCCGCTCCACTCCTGGCCCTCAGCGCTCAGGGTATGTTGCGCCGAGCCGTTGCCCGACATGTTGCGCCACACCCAGATGCGGTTGCGCAGGCCGGTCAGCGCCTTCTCTGCTGCCCGTAACGAGGTGAAGGTGAAGTTCATCCGGTGACGATAGCGCACGGTCATGCAAAGGTACCGGAAGGCCAGCGGGTCAAAACCACGGGTAGACAGGTCCTCGATCAGGAACACGTTCCCGGCCGACTTTGCCATCTTGGCGCCGTCCGCCAGCAGGTGCTGGCCGTGCACCCAGTAGTTGACGTGCTGCTGTCCGAAGGCGCCTTCGCTCTGCGCGATCTCGTCCTCGTGATGCGGGAATACGTTGTCCACACCGCCCGTGTGGATGTCGAACTTCTCGCCCAGGTACTTGTGCGCCATCGCCGAGCACTCGATGTGCCATCCGGGGAAACCCTCCCCCCACGGGCTGTCCCATTTCACATCCCTACCCGGCTCCGCCGCTTTCCAGAGGGTGAAGTCCCTCGGGTCGTGCTTCAGCGGATCCGCCTCGGCTCGCACTCCCTCCAGCAGGTCGCCGCCGAAGTTGCGCGACAGCTTGCCGTACTCCGGATAGCTGTTGACGTCGAAATAGATGTTGCCGCCCGCTTCGTACGCGGCCCCGTTGTTCATCAGCGTCCCCACCATCTCCAGCATTTCGGGGATGTGGTGCGACGCCCAGGGAAACACGTGGGCAGGAAGAATGTTTACCCGCTCTTCGTCTTGCCAGAAAACGTCGGCGTAGAACTCGCCAATCTCCTGCAGGGATTTGCCCTCGGCCAGCGCGGCCATGATCATCTTGTCGCCGCCGGCTTCGGCGAGTTCCTGGCGCATGTGTCCCACATCGGTGATGTTCTTGATGTGGTAGACCTCGTTCCCGTCGGCCACGAGGATCCTGCGGATCCAGTCCGCCATCAGGTAGGTGCGCAGGTTGCCGATGTGCGCATACCGGTAAACCGTGGGCCCGCACGTGTACATCGACACCTTTCCGGGCGTCATGGGCCGGATCTCCTCGACGTTTTTCGTCAGGGTGTTGTAGATGCGTAGCATACCTCTACCTCCGGCGGGGCGCAGTTAGGCCAAGTTTAGCACGGGCCCCCTTTGGTTTGCACACGCGCAAGCCGTACACTCTCCCGCTTTCCCTTCTGTGTCGGGCTTTATCCCCGGCGCCGGTTCCGGTACGAGCGTGTCAGTATCGCCGCGCCGCCGATCACCGCCAGCCCGATGCAACACCCCATCACCTGGCGTTGCGAGACCATGCCTCCAAAGGGATTACCCCGCGCAATCGGCGCCATCGGTTCCATGTGCCGGTGTGTGGGCGCATCCAGCAACACATGACCCCACGCGCCGCCGAACGCCGACAACACTGCCGCCATGGGCGACGGTTGCGGCTCCGTGTGCCAAACGCCACCGGGCTCAACATTCGCCAACCGGTTCCACCAACGCATCCCGCGCCCTAGCGCAGGGAGCAACAGCACCAGCGTGAGCGCGGCTACCGCAGTCGCCCCCGCAAACGTGTGCAGTATCTTGTGGAACGCCAAATCTCCCCGGAATGGGTATCCCGCCAGCACTTCGCTGTCAATCGCCACCTGCATGAAACCATACAGCGGGACGCTGAAGTGCCGGCCCAGGACGGCTTTGGTGGCCACAGCCGGCCCCATGTGAAATGGCGTAAACGGCATCCCTGTGTGTCCCGGTCAATCATGCGTAGGGGCGAATCACCGTTCGCCCCTTGCGCCTTGCACCGTATTCAAGCAACGGTTACGGGCTCCGCGTCACCGCCGCGCCGGAGGCCTTCAACGCCTCGATCTCGGATGCGGAGTATCCGGCCTCAGCGAGGATCTCGTCCGTGTGCATCCCGAACCACGGAGTCGGCGGCCCCAGCCTGGGCGGCGTTGCCGACAGGCGCGCCGTGGTGCCGGAATGGTCCACACTGCCCCACACCGCATGGTCTCGCGTCACGACGAATCCCGCGTCGCGCACCACGGGGTCGTGCCGGTAGTCCTCCATCGTCAAGTTCGGCGACACCGAAACTCCCAGCGGACGCAACTCCTGCATCCAGTGTTCGATGGTGTTGCGATTGATGACATCGGCAATCGCGTCGCTGTCATGGTGAATGTCTCGGAAACTCAATGCCGACAGCAGCGAGCCGTAGGCGCCCGCATCCGGACAGTGGATGTACAGCCAGCCGTCCGAAGCCTGGTAAAGACGCGAACCCGCCGAGTACCCGCGAGCCTCCACCCCCTCGATGTCCCCGCGCTCGTAGCCCGCGTAGTCCAGGAAGTAGGGTGACTGCAACAGCCCGGCGGTCAGCGCCAGGCCGCTGTCCACCGACTGACCCTTGCCGGTACGGTTCCGTTCGTGCAACGCCAGCGCCACCGCGTAGGCCCCCATCAGGCCGGTGCCGTAGTCATTCACCGCGTACGGCGCCAGCATCGGCTTGCCGTCCCTTCCACCACGCCGCACCTGCATTCCGCTGGTGCCCTGCGCCAGTTGCTCCCATCCGGCCCGCTCCGACCACGGCCCGTCGTACCCGAAGGCGTTCAGCGACGCGTACACGATGTCCGGCTTGACCTTCTTGACCTCCTCGTATCCCAGTCCCAACCGTTGCACCGCCGATTTGCGATTGTTTTCCACGATCACGTCGGCCGACTCGACCAGCTTCCAGAAAACTTCCCGGCCTTCGTCGGTTTTCAAATTCAGCATGATGCTGCGCTTGCCCCGGTTGACGTCGATGTAGCCAATCGGGTCCAGGGTCCGTGTCGGGTCGTCGATTTTGATCACGTCAGCGCCGAATTCGCCCAGCGTGCGCCCGCACGTGGGTCCCGCCAGGATGATGCAGAGGTCGAGCACCCGCACCCCTTCCAGCGCGGACATCACGTCGTCGTGTCCGTTGCTCGTTGCCGTACGCGCCGGCGCACTGTCGATTTCAGCCAGCACCTCGTCGGTATGCTCCCCCAGCTTGGGCGCACTGCTCCGAATCGATCCGGGCGTGCCCCGCAGCCGCACCTGCACACCCGGCTGCTTCATCGTGCCCCGCTCGGAGTCCTCCACCTCGACCACCATCTTGGCGTCCATCGCGTGCTCGTGCACCAGCCACTCGTCCACGGTCTTGCACACCGTGCAGGCTCCACCCTGGGCGTTGATGTCCGCTTCCCACTGCCATGCGGTCCGCTCTTTGAACATCTCGGCGAACCGGCCCTGCCAGAACGCCAGCGTGTCCGCGTCCACCGGCCGGCCGAACAGTGACGTCGCCTCTTCGATCCATTCGGTTTTGCCCGCGGCCGTCAGCGTCTGACGCGCGAAACGTTCAAACATCCCGTGGTGGTAAACCCACCGGCCGTCGGCGCACTGGTACGGATGCGACATCACGGTGCGCGGAAAGTCGAACAGGTCCACGTACTCGTAGCTGTTGAACTTGATGATCCGGCTGCCCATTGCGGTGAACATCGCCGAGTGCAGGGGCACCTCGATCCGTTGCCCCTTGCCCGATTGGTCCCGCGCGTTGATGGCCATGGCCACCGAGACCGAGCCCAGCAGTGCCGAGAAGGTGCTGGCGATGGGCAATGGCGTGAATAGCGGCTCGCCATCGCTCTCCGAAGTCTCGGGGTAGAATCCCGTCTCCGCGCTGATGACCGGGTCCCAACCCGCCTCGTTACGGCTCGGGTGTTCCTCCCCGTATCCCGGCAGCGAGCAGTAGATCAGCCGCTCGTTGTTGGTCGACAGTTCTTCGTATCCAATTCCCAGCTTGTCCGCGACACCTGGCCGGAAATTCTCGATGACCACATCGGCGTTGGCGACCAGACGGCGCGCGTTTTCACGACCGGCCTCCGTTTTGAGGTCTAAAATTACGGATCGCTTGCCTCGGTTCCACGTGGCAAATGCCGGTTCCGACCGGGCCGGGTCGCCTCCCGGTCGCTCCACCTTGATCACGTGCGCGCCCTGGTCGGCCAGCAACATGCCAAGCATCGGCCCGGGCACGTACTGCCCGAACTCCACGACGTGGATATCTCGCAACGCGCCTGAAGTGCCGTTCGTCGTCATCGATCTACTCCTCAGTTGGGTGTTCTCCGTTCAGACTGGGCGGCGGCTCGTCAAAGGGCAGGCCGTTGTCTTCTGCCTGCCGCCGCCGATCAAGCCACTCCATCCAGCGTTCCTGCTGCTCGTGCATCCCCGCCTGCTTACCTGCTTCCAGACCTGCTTTTCTGCCCTCCTCCAGGCCTTCTGCACGGGCCCTCTCACGCGTCCGCTCGCGATACCAGGATCCGAATACCATGTCGATGACCTCCGTCAGGATGTACGCGGCGGGCAGAGCAAAGCCGATGTTGGGTGCGCCGGCCGCGATGATGCCAATGGTCTGCGTGTCCCAACTTTCGCCGTTCAGCGTGCTGAAACTGTTGTAGCTGCTTATGCCGGTAAGTATAAGCCACAGCGCCGTGAAGATGCCGGAAAACCACCGAATCAGCCTGGTGGGTATGTTGAGAATGCCGGTGCGTTCTTCCCAGTTGTCACGTCCGTGGTCGAGCCCTCTCATGAGCCTGGTCGAACGCTACCTGGGACTTATGCGCGGCCGCCGAAACGGTCCGGTTCGCACCCTTTCAGGCTGATTTCGGTGCTGCCCGAGGCCATGATCTCCGCAATCCCCTTGCCCATCGCCGGTCCCAGCAGGATGCCTTTCTTCTGGCCGCCGGTGCAGATGTACACGTTATCCCAACCCGGCGCCTGTCCCACGATGGGCAGCCAGTCCGGGGTGACCGGCCGCAGACACGCGGTGTGCAACACCTGCTCAGCGCGGGTCAACGCCGGCATCAATCGTGTCGCCCGGCGCATGATGTCGTCACGCGCCTCGTCGGTCAGTGACAGGTCGAAACCCACTTCCTCTTCCGTAGCGCCGCACCAGATCAGCCCGTCCGGCTTCGCGTACATGGAACTTCCGCCGCCGATGAGCTCGTGGTCCAGTCCCGGTCCGTCCGGTCGAAGCCGGATGATCTGCCCCTTGAGCGGATCCACCGGAATCGCGATGTCCAGCCACTGTTCGGCAGTGCGGCACCACGGGCCAGCCGCGATCAACACCGCCCCGCACGCGATCTCGCCGTCGTTGGTCACTACCGACTCTACCTTCCCATTCCCCAGGCGGAACCCCACCACGCTGCCCGTGACCACCGTCGCGCCCATTTTCTCCGCCCCGGCAGCCAGCGCCTGGGTAAACTCCAGCCCGTCCAACGCTCCGTTGCCCACCGCCCGGATCCCGCCGATGACCTCGGGGGTAATGCGCGGTTCCAGGGCCAGAACATCTTCACGCTCCAGCCACTCGGCGGAGAATCCCGGTTCCGGTGCGTTGTTGAAGGTTTCCAAAGTGGCCCGCAGATCATCGAGTTCCTCGGGGTCCAGGGCGACCTTCAGGATCGACATGATCCGGCCGTTGTACTCGATGCCTGTCTCCGCCGGCAGTGCGTCCCAAAGCTCTTTGTGCAGCGTGAAGCTTTGGAGCGCCATGGGCCCCAGGGGTTCTGGCCAACCGTGTCCTTCCAGGGGATTCAACCCACCCGCGTTGTACCCCGACGCATGGCTCGCTACTCCCTCACGCTCGATAACGGTGGCTTTCACCCCGTTGGAGGCCAGATAGTAGGCAGCGGCGCAGCCCGCCGCTCCCCCGCCGATGATGACTACGTCTGCTGCCAGGTCGCTCATGCTGCCGTCCTCAATGTCTGTCGTTAAGATTGCGTTAGGATATAATTCCCATTCGGAGGTGTCTATGCCAATCTACGAGTACCGGTGCCCCGAGTGCGGCAATGAGTTCGAGTCCATTCGGCCCGTTTCCCGCGCCGATGATCCCATCGAGTGCAAGGCGTGTGGCAAACCCGCCGTGCGCCAGATATCGAACTTCTCGTTCAAGTCCGACACCTTCACGTCGCCCAAGCTGCGGAACCGTCCCGGACAGACCTTTCGCGGCAGTCGCTCCGCGGTGGAAGGGGAAACCCAGCTACCTGACGCCGGTCAACCCGCGGTTTAGGGTTGCCTCGCCCTGGCCTCGTTGCATGGGATGCACGTGCAGGCCGCGCGCAGAACCCGGTACGTGTAGATACCGGTATAGTGCGCGTCGCTCCACAGGAACTGCAGCGCGTACTGTCCCACCGCCATCTGGTCCAGCGCCCGCACGTCGGAGGGCACCGCGTCGGGATCAAGCAGCGCCCGGCCCGTCATCTCCTCCACGCACGACGCGCACGGGCAGCGCAGGCGCAGCATCCGGTGCGGGTAGATCCCCCGGTGCCCGTCATCCCAGTTGATGATGATCGAGGCGCCGCTGATGTCGACGTCAGTAGGCTTGATGATTTCGTTGGTAGCCATCGCAATTATCCGCCGGATGCGGGAGCCTGCACCTCGGCCAGCCGCGCCGGCCGCGGCATCTCGTCCGGATCAGTGGGTATCTCAATGATGCTGGGGCCGTCCACTGCCAACGCCTGCGCGAACGCGTCGGCGATGTCCTCGGGCCGGTCGACATAAAACCCGGCGCCGCCGAACAGCTCCGCGTACTTGTCGAATCGCGGGTTTACGGTGTCCGCTCCCACGTACCGCTCGTTGAACGCATACTTCTGGTAGGCCTTCTCCGACCCCCAGCAGTCGTTGTTCATCACCACCGAGATGTTTTTCAATCCATAGCGCACTGCGGTCTCGAACTCCTGGGCATTGAAAAGGAACCCGCCGTCGCCGTTGAAGTTCACCACCGGCCGATCCGGCGCCGCGAAGTTCGCGCCGATGGACGCCGGGAAGCTGAACCCCAGACCCCCCAGGTCCAGCGCCATGATGAGGCTGCGTGGCTGGTAGTAGTTCAGCCGGTCCTGCCCGAAGTTCGGCGCCAACCCCGCGTCCAGCGCGACAATGGCGTCCCGCGGCATCACCTTGCGCAACTCGGCGTAAACCCGCTGCGGCTTTATATATTCGCCGGTCAGCGTCTCTTCCGCCTGCAGTCGCGCCGCCCGCGCCGCGTTCCACCCGGCCACCCGACGGGTCCATTCCGGATCCGGACGCAGCTCCGCCGCCGCCACTATGCCGTTGATCTCGTCCACCACTGCACCCACGTCTCCTTCTACGCCCACCGAGATCGGATAAATCCGGCCGATCTCTTTCGGGTCAATCTCGATGTGGACGATGTGTGCGTCGACAGGTATGAACCGGTTGTCAAAGAAGGTGGTGGACTGCCCGAGCCGCGTGCCCGCCGCCACTATCACGTCCGCGTTCCGTACCGCGTCAATGGCTTCTTGCGCGCCCAAACGGCCCAGGTGGCCCAAGTAGTTGGGATGGTCGTTGGGCACCGCGTCGGCACGCCCGTAAGAGGTGACGATGGGCGCGCCGGTCAACTCGGACAGCCTGGCTACCGCCGGGTCCGCCAGGCTCCATTCGACGCCACCGCCCGCGACGATTACCGGCCGTTTCGCCGACAGTATCTCTTGGGCCGCGGCCTCCACCTGCGCGTGGTCGCCCCGGGAATGGCCTTGTCCGGTGCGGTAGGCGGCGGGCGCCATGGAGTCGATGTTGACCTCGGCCCCCGGCAGCAGGTCTCGCGGAATATCCACCAACACCGGTCCCATTTTTCCCGACGTCGCGATCCGGAACGCCTGCCGCAATGCGTCCGGCAATCGCTCGATCTTGTTGATGGAAAAGCTGGCCTTGGTGATCGGCTCGAACAGCGACACCTGGTCGAATTCCTGAGTGGAGTCCAGGTGCTGGTGGTCCCGCGACGCCGAAGGCGCCAGTACCACCACCGGCGAGTGCGCCACGTACGCCGATCCGATGCCGTAGGTCAGGTTCAACACGCCCGGCCCGTTGGTTACCAGGCACACAGAGGGGGCGCCGGCGATCCGGCTGTAACCGTCGGCCATCAACGCGGCTCCCTGCTCGTGCCGCACGCCCACGAATTCCATATCGTCGCGGTCATAGAGCGGGTCCAGCACGTCCAGGAAAGACGAGCCAACGATCCCGAAGATCTTGCTCACTCCTTCCTGCCGCAGCAGTTCGATCACCGCCTCCCCTGCCTTCATTCGTTGGGGCATTTGTTGCAACCTCCTCGCAGGAAAATCTTTTTCACAGCTTAAATCCACGCCTGTGGTGGTTCGGCCAGGATAATCTCGCCGTTCGGCGAGAAAACCGAGCGTTCAGTGGTGAAGAATCGGGGCAGGGAGTCATTGCCATTTGGCAAAAGCCTCTGGCGGGCCATGCGTCGTAACTTCCTCTCAGGAGGGACATTCCCCGGTGCTCTCAAATTCTCTCCTATCGCATCCGCCAAGAAGCGCCAATGCTTTTCGCGAGCTTGCCTCAAACGTCTAACGTTCAGCCCCAACATTTTGATGGTCGCTCTGACCGTATCCACGGGAACACCAGCCGCTACGCAGGCGGGGTCGTTGGCATCAATTTCGCCATTGGAACGCACACGAAACAGGGACGGTTGCGCTGGTAGCGTTCTGGGATCCAAGGTGCCTCTCCGGTCGTCCTTCGCCTGACCGCAGCTGACATTACCAGGTGGCAGCGATCTTTCCTCGTCGCGGTGCTGTTCCAATACCGGGGGGCCAAACTGATTTAGGGCCGTACCTCCCCGACAGCAGGCAATCATATTCCGGTGGCTCAAAGTTTGCCCCGAGTCGGAACTCTGGGGAATGACGTGCTCAATCTGGCAGTCATTCTCCATGAGATCGATTTCACAGTAGCCACAGAGCCCGTGCTGGCAACGTACCAGAGCGTCGCGGAGTTCTCGATAAGATTGGCCGCCATTGTGATCGCGGAAGTTGTCCCAGTTCACCACACTCGAGTGGGCACGGTAGCCCACGAGACCGGGTGTAGGGTGGTCTAAAGCGTGGATGCGCTTCAATGGGATTCCTCCACGTTTTGCAAAAACCAGCGCCGCCACATTTCGATGTCGGCTCGGTCCAAAGCTGGGTCACGGGGTGAGAGATTCTCCAGCTCTTTCCTGAGCGATTTTCCTTCCTCGGACTCACCCAAGTCGTCGTCGACAAGGCGCATATACTTTTCCAAAACGGTTACGAATTCGTTGCCGATCGGGCGCTCGTCCACTTTCATCACAGCCGATAGTACGTCACCGGCTTGTGCACCGTAGGTAGGCGCGCTGGCGCTGCAAGCAACGATGTTGCTCCCCTCACGGTGAAGCTCCACGACATGCTCCGGTTTCACGGTGGTCAGCACCTGGGGACTGTGCGTGGAGACGATGAACTGCGTATTTGGGAACGTCTGCATCAGATCTGGCAGGACGCGCTGCTGCCAGGATGGATGCAGGTGCAAGTCCACTTCGTCGATCAAAACGATCGCTTCTGATTCTAATGGATCTTCTAAATGGGGATTCCCTAGCGCCATGCGCCGAGCCAAATCAGCCACCAGAGCCAGTACGATACGATAGCCGCCACTCAGCTGATTGATCTCGAGATCTTCAGGGTCACCCTGTTCCGGGACGAACGTAACGACGAAGCGCAGTGGACTTGTCTCTATGCGAGGCTGTTGTACGTTGGGCATCATGCGTTCGATCGCACGCCGAACTGCGCCGAGATCGTTCAATTGATAGTGGAAGTCTCGGAACCGTCGGAGGCTTCTGAGCTCTTCGTTTTCTTTTGAATAGAACCAAATGAAAAAATCACGAAAGGTTGTGCGAACAGAAAATGCGCCCTCTAGCGCTTGGTAACGGGAGAATTCTCGGACAAATCCCCGCCGACGCTGCGGGACATCAAACACTGCCCGGTCGGTGTCGTAAAAGGCAACTATGGGCAAATCCAACGGGTGACCCGCACCTCCGTTCATGTCAGCATCTAGGATTTTCCTAACCTCATCCCTCAATGCTCTCATTCCGGGACCCCGTCGCTCACCGTACCCGACCTGCCGGTCCCATTCGATCCCCTCCGTAGTTGACAGCTCCACCCTCATCGGGCGCCAACCGCGCCGGTCGGTTTTACGAAAGCCAATGCCCGAAACTTCAGGCAACAATGTAGGGATGCTTCCCAGCCCTACCGCGAGCGCATTCAGAACGCTGGTCTTGCCGTGTCCATTGTCGCCATGCAAAACCGTCAAGCGCGGGTCTAAAGTCAATTCGAACCGTTCTATGGCCCGGTAATTTTCTATGGTCACCGTGTTCAATTTCATAAGGGGGTGTCCGTGCATTCGCAAGCGGTAACGAGGCGTCGATTTATCGTTGGGGAAGTTTATCACAGCGCGATTCCGAGACTGCTCATGCTATAATGCCGCATCACTCACCGAGGAGGCCTCCCCAACATGAGCACAGTGGCAGTGGAGGTGGTGTACCGGGGGATTTTTCAAAAAACCCTGGCCCGGAACATCGTCCGCACCATCGTTTTTGCCGCCCGTAAAGAAGGCAAAATAGGCACGGCTTTTGGCCGCTACGGCGACTCCCCAGAACGGAACGGCATCCCTGCCAAGCAGTTCGCCATCGTGTCCGACAGTCCAGAGGAACTCGAGGAAAACCTGGCCGTCTACGAGGCGGGCGAGGTGGACGTCACCATTAACGTTGACGACACCATGTGCAAGGGTATCGAGTCCTGGGCCTGGTACGGCTTGCAGCCGATCAATGCCCTCACCAAGCCCGGCGGAACCATTATCGTAACTTCACGCCAGGAAGCGGATGCCCTCATCGAGGACATCCACCAGAAGGACACCCCTTACAACCTGGCAATTGTTCCCGCTACTACCAGTTTCTCCGGCCTCTGGGTGTACAAGGACGATCACACCGACGTTCGGATCCTCGGCGCTCTGGCGAAAGTCTGTCCCGAGTTGGTTAGCTTGGACTCCATGGTCGCGGCTCTCGATGACCAGGGATGGGGCGGCCTCAAAATCACCTCCGCCCGCAACTCCTACGACCGCACCGCCCAACGCCCGGTCGAACCCGGCGAGGGCAACGATGACACTCCCTTCACCTTCGAACTGCTCGGCTGGCGCTCCATGGAAGATGGCCTCGTCATCAGGGGCATCGAAGAGGCCACCGGCTTCCGCGGCGGCGCCCTGGCCGATGGTTACGACCCGATCCGTTCCAACGCGGCCGGAGACACCGACTACCAGCCCACTCGCAACGCTGTGTTCAAGAAATTCAGCACCCGTTCAATGCGGCCGGTCATCAACTTCGAGACCTGCATCAAGTGCACCCTGTGCTGGCTCCAGTGCCCTGACACCTGCTTCGACGTGACCCCTGACGGTCTCTACGACGCAAACATGGAAGCCTGCTGCGGCTGCGCCGTCTGCGAGGCGGTTTGCCCGGTCCCCGAATGCATCACCATGGTCAACGAGGCCGAGTTCAACGACAACAACAGCCAGTGGGAACACTGGACCCGCGATAAGGATGGATACCAGAAGTGGATGGTCCAGCTTATCGAAGTCCAAAAAGCCCACGACGCCGACTCGGAACGCAGCCACGGTTATCACAGCCCAGGCAAGTACGAAGCCGAATCCGAGTCCGAAGTTGCACTCACCGGAGACGATGACTGATGGCCACTGAAACCCTCTACCAGACCGAGCGAGAGGAGCTCATCAGCGGCAGCGAGGCCATCGCCATCGCTTGCTCCCTCGCCGACGTCGACGTAATCACCGCATATCCCATACGTCCCTACGATACGGTCATGCAGTACGTGTCGAAGCTCAAGGCCGATGGCGCTTTCGACTGCGACTTCATCGTGGCCGAGAGCGAACACTCTCAGTTCGAAATCGTCAAGCACGCCTCCGCCGTCGGCGCTCGCACCTTCTGCGGTTCCAGCGGCGTCGGGTGGTTCTACGCTTTCGAGGCCATCACCGTGACCGCCGGGCTGCGCCTCCCCGTGGTGGCAATGGTCGGCAATCGCGCCCTGGACGATCCGGGGGCCTTCGGCGTCGAGCACAACGACGCCATGGCCGTTCGTGACTTGGGCTGGATGCTCTATTGGGTGGGGACTGCCCAGGAAGCGTTCGACATCGCCCTCCTGGCCTGGCGCATCGCGGAAGATCCCCGGGTTTTCCTGCCCATGGCTATTTCCTGTGACGGCTCCTTCCTCACCCACTCCCAAGCCATCGTCAATGTGCCCACTCAGGAGCGGGTCGATCAGTTCCTGCCCCAGTACGACCGGGGTCGCCTCCAACTTCACCCCGACAACCCCATCACCGTCGCGCCTCAGGTGAACGAAGACTGGCTCATGGAAATCCGACGCCAGACCGACGATGCCATGCGCCGCAGCAGTGACGTGATCCGCGAAGCCTACGACGAGTTCAAGCAGCTCTTCGGCCGCGGCGATCCCAGTCCCTTCATCGAAGAGTATATGACCGAGGACGCCGACATCGTACTGGTTGGCATGGGTACCCTCGCTATGCCCGTTCGCGTCGCCGTCCGGCGCATGCGTGAACAGGGCAAGAAGGTGGGGTTCGTTCGCGTCAAGTTCTTCCGTCCGTTTGCCACCGACGAAATCCGCGAGGCCCTCAGCCATTGCAAGGCTGTCGGCGTCATTGACCGGGACTATTCCTACGGCTCGCCCTCCTACGGCGGCGTGCTGTTCAACGAAATCCGTTCCGCCCTTTATACCCTGGATAACCGACCGCTCATGCAGAGCTTTATCGCCGGCCTTGGCGGCCGCGAGGTGCTGGTGCGCGATGTGGAAGAGATGACCTCCATGGTCCAGGACTCGATCGACTCCGGACAGGTCAAGGAAGAGAACACCTGGATTGGTGTCCGCGAATAGGAGTGCCGCTATGACTACCATGACCCAAGAACTCCCCCAGGTTAGGGGGGTCAAGCAGATCCCGGTTTTCGAAGGCTTCACCTCCGGGCACCGCACCTGTCAGGGTTGCGAATCCGCCTTGGTGATGCGCCTTATGATCAAGGCCGCCGGTCCCCGCACCATCGTGGTCGGAAGCACCGGCTGCATGTACGTGGCCAACACCACCTACTACAGCACCCCCTGGGTTGTGCCGTGGATGCATACCCAGCTGGGCTCCAGCGGCTCCGCTGCCACCGGCACCGCTGCCGGCCTTGCCTCTTTGATGCGCAAGGGCAAGATGCAGGAAGAACCCATCAACGTCATCGCGTTTTGCGGCGACGGCGGCGGAGTGGACATGGGACTGTCCGCCATCTCGGCGGCCCTGCAGCACGATGAGTACAATCTGCTCATTCTTTGCTACGACAACGAGTCCTACGCCAACACCGATATCCAGGTGTCCGGTTCCAGCCCGTGGGGCGCCAACTCCACGTTCTCCCCTCCGGGCAAGGTTCACCGCATAATGAACCGCCGCTGGAAGAAGAACACCGTCCCCATGCTGGCTGCCGGCCATCCCGACGTCCGCTACGTGGCCACCGCCTGCGGTTCCTACGGGCCGGACTTCACCAACAAGATCCGCCGCGCCCTCACCATCGGGGGACCCACCTTTATCCACAGCATCGACCCGTGCCCCAAGGGCTGGGACTACGACCCCAAGTATTCCCACGAGTTGGGCATGCTTGCAGTGGAGACCGGCATCTGGGTCCAGTACGAGATCGTCGACGGCGAGCTCATCCTGAACGGGCCTTCGCGCGCCATCGCCCGTGGCATCCGCCGCAGGAAGCCCGTCACGGACTATCTCCAGCGCCAGGGCCGCTTCGCCCACCTCACCGAGGAAGACCTCAAGTTCTTCCAGGAACGCATCGATGAGACCTGGGAAAAGTGGTGGATCCCGGGCATCGTGCCCTTCGGGCCGCACGACGAAGGCGAATAGCGCGCATTGCGCTGGGCTGGCCAACGTTGTTCAAGGGCGGGTTCAACACCCGCCCTTTTGGTTTGATATTTGTACAGTCGTCTATCCGTTCAACACCTAAAACGTAAGTTGACCTGTCGTAATAATGTGTTAGACTTGTCGCGGAATTGACACCGCGAGGTAAAATAATGGTAAAGGTTGCCCTGACATTTGAAGGTGATGCGGATGATGTCATCGTTGCGATGCGACAACTCGCGGTCGGTGATGCTGCTGCCGGTTCACCTCTAGTGAGCAAAACCGAAACATCCACGGTGGCCACGCCCGTTGAGTCGTCCGACGATGCACAGTCAGACGGACCATCCGCCGTTCCCGAAGGTCGCTGGACGATTGAACATGTCCGGGCCTTTTGGGGTTTCCTGGCGGACGATGCCAGGGAAATCTATCAAAGAGTTGCGCAAAGTGCGGGCTATGTCCTGTCTCGCCAGGCCTTGCTGGAGGAAATGCATCTCACCGTGCGTCAGTTGTCCGGTCGCCTCTCTTCTCAGGGACACGCCGTAAGACGGATCCGCCGAGTTCACAATGTGTCACTCCCCCATCCGATGTCCTTCGACTCTCAGGCCGACGAGTACAGGATGCTCCCGGACGTCGCCGACGCTATTGTCAGGCTCAACCTGTAATGCTACGCTGCGACATCCCAACAGTTGACTTTCTGAATCTGTCAACTCCGGAGTATTCGCAATGAGAATGGACCCTATCAACCTCTACGACTATGAGGCTCGGGCCAAACAGGTGCTGCCCCACAACAACTGGGAGTTCATCGAAGCCGGTTCGATGGATGAGTTCACCACCGCCCGGAATCGTTCCGCCTTCGAAGCTCTGACCCTGCGCCCGCGCTTCATGCGCGACACGACCGAACGCAAGGTGTCCACCACGGTCCTCGGCCAGGATATCAGCTTCCCGGTTATGATTGCTCCCACCGGCGGCCACGGCAACGCTCACCCCGAAGCCGAGTGCGCCACTGCCCGCGGCGCCGGTATGTCCAATACCCTGATGATGTGCAGCACTTCATCCAACTGCAGCATGGAGGAAATAGCTGAGGCTGCCACGGGTCCCCTGTGGTTCCAGCTTTACCATCGTGGCTACGATATCACCGAGAACCTGGTTAAGCGCGCCGAGGCTGCCGGCTTCCGGGCCATCGTCCTGACCGTCGACACGCCGGCGCCGAGCCCCAAAGAGCGGGACATTCGCAACCGCTACGAGCGCCCCGGTGAGCTGGGCAACTTCCGCGAACAACAGGACCAGTTGGCGGCAGTCAGCGGAACCGACGAGTCACCGCGCTGGGAAATGCCACAATCCCCACCGCTTACCTGGCAGGAGGTTGAGTGGCTGCGTAGCCTGACCGATCTCCCGTTGGTGCTCAAGGGCGTGCGGGTGGCGGAAGATGCCCGTATGGCTGTCGACCACGGAGTCGACGGGGTGCTAGTCTCCACCCACGGCGGCCGCCAGCTTGACAGCACCTTCTCCAGCATCGAGATGGTGCCCGAAATCGTCGCCGCCTGCGGCGACAAGGCCGAGGTGTACGTTGACTCCGGCGTGCGCCGTGGCAGCGACGTGCTCAAGGCCCTGGCCCTGGGAGCCCGAGCCGTCGCCGTCGGACGTCCCCTCTATTGGGGCCTGGCCGTCAATGGCGCCGAGGGCGTTCACCACATGCTGGAACTCCTCCGCGAAGAGTTCAACCGCGCCATGGCCTACTGCGGCCAGAACAGCGTCGATGACCTGGAAGATCGCCTGCTCAATGTGCCGCGGGAGTGGGGCCCCTTCCGCACCGAGAACGACATCGCGGAGCACCTGCCTTTCTAGTCGGGTTCGTCACTAATCGACCGGAAAAGTTCAGGGGCGGACAATCATCCGCCCCTGCTGCTTTGGGCCACGCGATTTCTGATGGGCCCACTAATCGTCCGCTGCTACTCCCACCGCGCCTGCGCCAATCTCCGCCAGGAATCCGGCCAGCAGCCCGTTGAAGATCTCGGCCTGCTCGTAGTGGGTCGAGTGAGCTGCCCCGGCCACCACCTCCAGCCGGCTGCCCGGGATGAGTCGATGCGCCGCTTCGATCACATGGGGCGGGAAAATCAGGTCTTCTTCGCCCACGACCAGCAGCGTGGGTGTAGAGAATCCTGCAAGGTCACTGGCCTGCGGTCCCGCCGGGTTGCGGAACAGCCCGGACACGATGCTCAAGGGCATCGGCGGGTTCATCCTCCCGATAGATCCGAAGAGGAAGGTCAGCTCCGGCTGGCCCTTGATGAACCCGTCGCTCAGCGCGCGGCGCAAAGGGTCCTCCGGCGGGTGCACATCTTCCAACATGGACAATACGGATGGATCTCCGATACCGCCCGTGGTGTCCGCCAGCAACAGTCCGGTGACCCGTTCCGGATGCGCCAGCGTGAACCCCAGGCTCGTCACGCCACCCATGGACTGCGCCACGAGCGTCGCTCGCTCGATCCCCAGGTGGTCCAGCAGAGCTTCCAAATCGGCGACGAATGTGGCCGGTTCCGGTTGCCCTCCGGATCCGGGCGTCAGCCCCCATCCCCGGTGGTCGAAGGTCACGCACCGGTATTCGCGCTGGAATACCGGCACCTGCCGCCACCAGCTCAGGTGGCTGCCACCCCGCCCGTGGGCGAACACCAGCGCTGGCCCTTCGCCGTGGCTCTCGTAAAACATCTGGTTCCCGTTGATATCCGCAAATGGCATGTGACGCCTCCGTAATTGTTCATCCCGTCTCTTCGGCTGGTTCCGGCGCCGTTTCGCCCGCGCCGGCTACGCCGGCCATTCCTCGCGCCGGTATGCGGCGTCCCAGAACATGTACTCGTACCGGCTGCTCGCCACAAAGGCGTACCGCATCGCCTCCCGCTCCTGCTCGCCGACCCGTTCCGCCATCTCGTCCACAAAACCCGTCCACGCATCCACGCTTGACTGCAGGAACCCTTCCACGTAGAACCGCGTCCACTGCCCGTACAACGGGTGCTCCGACTGACCCACTTCGTCCTTCAGCAGGTGATACGTCCAGGGACACGGTAGCAGCGCCGCGGCCGTTGGACCCAACCCGTACATTGCTGCCGTTACCAGCATGTGGTTTACATAAGCGGTGTTCGTCGGCGACCTGGTTGCGCCCTCCACTTCCTCCATCGTCAGGCCGGCCGCTTCAATCAACAGGTGGTGCAGCGGCCTTTCCACGGGGGTCATTACCCGGTGCGCGAGATCCTGGAGCAGTGCGGTGTCCGGCGCCTTGGCCAGCGTCATCGCCACCGCTCGGCCGAACCCCTCCAGGTAGTGATAGTCCTGCCCCAGGTAATACTGGAAGGTTTCCAGGGGCAGCGTCCCGTCCTTGATCTCCCGCAGGAACGGATGCCGGAAAATCTCCCGCCAAATGGGTTCGGCCTCCGCCCGCAATTGCTCGCTGAATCCCGCCATGTCCTGCACTCCCTTTCGCGAATCTGACTGGCTACGCTCTGCGTTTCATGGACAGCGCAGCGCACCATTCCAACCGTTTGTCCGACCTGGCCGAGCCCGTCGTCCCGGCGAAACCCGCAATCCATGTGTTGCGTCGTCAGCCATCGCAACCGGCGTGCACATCCGCCGCCGCATTGCGATGTTGTCTATCCTGTTCATCCATGCGATTAGTGACGGACCAGGCGTATGAGCGCTAGAAAGCCTCGTTGATCAGCACTAATTCTGCGTAGGCGGCGTACTGGCATCCGAATCCCGCGCCCGCGTCACGGGCGTGCGCCGTCAAGAACTCGAAGGGGCTGTTCCCCACATCGCCAAGGTTCTCCAGATATACCTTGTGTTCCCGCAGCGATGCCAGTCCGGTTTCCCAGTGTTCCGACACGTCCACCGCATGCGTCGGAACCGTTGCCCCGAACACCGCAACGAAACGCACCTCGTTCCATGGTTCGAGCCCTTCATCCAATAATTCCGGAAATATCCAGCGATTTCCCGCATCCCGCGCCGCGTCGAACACCGCCAATCCCACCCACCGGTGGTCTGCCATGTTCAGATGCCCGCTGAAAAACTGGAAATGATGGTTGATGGTGATCACCACGTCTGGCCGGTGCTTGCGTATCACGCGGCTCAGATCCCGCCGTAACGGCAGCCCGTACTCTATCACTCCGTCCTTGTGGTCCAGGAATTCCACCGTGTCCACCCCCACGACCCGGGCCGCTTGGACCTCTTCCTGGGACCGCAATTGAGCAACCTCCGACGGGTGCATCCCGTCGATACCAGCTTCGCCCCGACTCACCATAACGTACTTGATGCGCTTTCCCTGCGACGTCCACTTGGCGATGGCCGCCGCGCCTCCGTATTCCAGGTCGTCCGGGTGGGCCACAATCGCGAGACCCGTCTGCCAGTTCTCCGGCACCGGCACGTTGGGCGCCTCACGTTGCTGCATAAATCCTCCGTGGTATTCTCGAAGTCATTGAGTTGGATGGGCTGTTGCCGTGTGACAGCGGGCTCTGTTGATACGCAGAATCGGTTGCCAGCGTCACATGAGCAGCGGACTCGGCGACTTTACCACGGCTTCCGTCGTGGCGACACGGTAGCCGCCCGCGCCCCGGACCGTTATAGCCAGCCGCCGTGTCTCGACTCCGTTCGTGTCCGTGTCGTGTCCGAGCACCACGCCGTCGCAATGCAGTTCCATGCCCGGGTTCACCGCTCGATGATAGACAATCGATAACGTGCCGCCCCACCGGAAGTCGTCGCCGAAACCGGTCCCCATGATTCCTTCCAGCCACCCCGCCATGACCGGAGTCAACCCGCAGCCATCCACGCGGATGTCCCTGCCGGCCATTTCGCTCGCGATATCGAAGAAACCACGCAGTTGCTCGTGGTTTGGTATTCGCAACTGCCCTAGGTGACCGCCGTCGCCAGCCCGGCTTCCGGTAAGAGTCACAACTTCCGTTTTCGCCCTTGTCCGCTCAACACCTGGTCCCGAGCGCGCCGCATCCCGGCCAACCACGAAAGCGGCTTCCGACCGCAGGATCTCCGTCCCTATGTCGTCGACGGCAAACGCCGCGGCCCTGATCCAGGCCCGGCCGCACTTCGAGTCGACTTCCCTCACCCAACCGCCGACCTGCAGCCGCCTGCCCAGGATTGGCGGGCGCAGAAAATCCAGGCGTTGCCACACCGTGGTCAACGGCTCCACCGGCTCATGCTTGTACAGCATCGCTCGGCAGTCCTCCGCCATCAGATTCGGGAAGCAGCCACCCGCCCCGACCAACTGACGGTATCGGGCCAATGCGGTCTCATCCACCACGTATTCCAGGTTTCCGATCTGATCACCGGTCCGCAGCCCGCGCCAGGAGTGTGCGGGCATCACCCGGCTCCGCCCGTCCGACGCGCGTATTCCATCAGGTCCGCCGCCGCCGCGTCTTCGTTGCCCAACGCACGGTTCGCCAGACCCCGTCCCCGATATGCGTCGGGCAGGCTGTCGTTGAGTTCAACCGCCTTGTTGAAGGCGTCGACGGCTACCGAGTAATGTCCCTGGGCTGCCTGGGAGTTCCCCATGGACAGCCAGACGCCCGCCAGGTCGGCGTTCTTTTCGATGGCGGTCTCGTACTCGGCTATCGCGGCGTCGTGATCGCCCAGGTCTGCGCGCGCCACGCCCCGGTTGTGGTGCAGCGTAGCCGTATCCATGCCGCAGCTTTGCGCCATGTCGAAATCGGCGATGGCGTCGGTTGGATCGCCACGGTTGCGCTTGGCGATCCCCCGATTGTAGAGCGCGTTGGCGAACGTAGGCACCATCGCGATGGCTGTGTCGTAGTCCGCGATGGCCGCGTCGTACTCGCGGCGGTCGCTGTAGAGGTTGCCCCGGGCGTACCGGTAATCCGGTTCCCCAGGCCTTAGTTCGATGGCTCGGTCGTAATAGCCGAGGGCAGTTTCCCGGTCCCCGGTGTCCCGGTACGCGATCCCCAGGTTGTATTGCGCGTTGGCGTGGTCCGGGTTGATCCGCGCGCACGCCAGGAAATCCGTGATGGCTTCCTCGTAGCGTCCCAGCGAAATTCGTGCCACCCCGCGCGCATAGTAGTAATCGGCGTCGTCAGGCTCAAGTTCGATAGCCGCCGAGTAGTCGCTGATGGCGTCCTCGTAAAACCCCAGGTGTCGTCTCACCACGCCTCTGGCGTAATACGGGACCGGATATTCGGGGTCGGCGATTATTGCGCGTGTGTAGTCCGCGATCGCCTGGTTGAAATCACCGCCGTTGCGGTATGCCAGGCCTCGGTAGTAGTAGGCCGGCGCGAACTCATCGTTGATCTCCAGCGCGTGGTTGAAATCGTCGACGGCAGCGTGCAACTGCCCCGCCCTCAGGGCCAGTTGTCCCCGCGCCGTGTAATGGAATTCCGTCGGTAAATCGCCGCCCGTGGTCATTTCGCTCGCCCGTTGGCTGTTTTAGTTTCCCCTTGCATTCACCGATGGCCCGTTGTTTTGCCAAAACGGTCAGCGGGTCTGTTCAAATCTCACGAAACCGGTACCTGCGGGGCCACTCAGAGCTCCGTTTCGTACAGGTCGTAGTGCGAATGGCTCATCCCAAGCGCCTCATAGGTGCGTTTTGCCGGCCAGTTGTCCCGCATCACATACAGGCGCATGCCCCGTATGTCGCCTCGCCCTTGGGCCATCTCGGTTAGCCTTCCGTACAATCTGGTGTACACGCCCTGTCGCCGCGCTTCGGGCTTGACGTAAACCGATTGGATCCACCAGATCCAGCCGTTGCGCCAATCACTCCATTCCGTGGTGACCATCAACTGGCCCACCGGCTCGCCTTCTGCTTCTGCCAGCAGGTAGAACGCCTTGGTTTCGTCCGCCAGCGCCGCATCCACTCCCGAGCGCAGTGTTGCCCGGTCCAGCGATATCCCTTCTGATTCCAGCGCCATCGCCGCGTTGAATCTGGTGATGATCGCCCCGTCGTCGACCCCTGCTTCGCGAATGTTCAGTTCCAGCGGCATGGCATCATAATTCTAGTTACCCACGATATAATAGGCAACCTGACCGCACCGCTCATAGCCACGCGGTTTTGCCTCCGTCAGTCATTGAGTGGCAGGTCAGCTCCAATTTGGAGACATGCGCCGTCACGCTGGGCGTCCTCCGCCCTGATTGGCATTTTCAGCTACATGAACCACGATACTCACCAAATACGAAATCCGACAAACGAGGAGACCCCATGCCAAATCAGGAACGATTGATCAACGATTTCTGCGACTTGGTCCGCATAGATAGCCCGTCCGGCGAGGAGTGGGACGTTGCTCTCCACGTTTCCGACCGGCTGGCCAATCTTGGCTTCCAGGTCGCCCGCGACGAACACGGCAACGTCATCGCTCGCGAGGATGGCGACAGTCCCCTCCTGCTGTCGGCCCATATGGACACCGTGGATCCCGGCCGAAGCATCCGGCCCCAGGTGGTTGGCGACCGCATCACCTCGGACGGCAGTACCATCCTCGGCGGCGACTGCAAGGCCGGCGTCGCCGCAATCCTCGAGGCGCTTCAGGCGGTGCATGAAGATGCACGTCCACGGCGACCCGTCCAGGTGGTGTTCACCCGGGGCGAGGAAATCGGACTCGTCGGAGCGTCGAACCTGGATTTTTCGATGATAACCAGCACCGAGGCGGTGGTTTTTGACGGCAATGGTCCGGTGAACTCCATCACCGGCGGCAGCCCCACCTACATGGCATTCGACATCGACGTTAAGGGCCGCGGCGCCCACGCCGGCGTCGAACCCGAAAAGGGCCTGTCCGCCATCCGGATCGCCAGCGACATCATCGCTGAGCTTCCCCAGGGCCGCATCGACCACGAGACCACTTTCAACGTCGGTACCATCACCGGCGGCACCGTCCGCAACGCCGTACCCTCCGAGGCCACCGTATCCGGCGAGTTCCGCAGCATGAACATGGAGTCCCTGGAGCTCATGCGCATGCAGCTGGTAGCCGCAGTGAACACCATCCGCGGCCGGTATACCGACGCCGAGATCAACGAAAACCTGGAAATGATGTTCCAGATGTACCGCCTGGATCCCAACGAAGCGACCGCGCAACTCGTCACGCGGGTCATGCGGGATATGGGACTCCAGCCGGATATCCGTCCCTCCGGCGGCGGCACCGACGGCAACGTGTTCCGGCTGAACGGCATCGAGAGCGTCGTGGTCGGCATGTCCACCAACCTCATGCACACCATAGACGAGTACGTGGTCGTCCCAGACCTGGTCAATACCGCGCGCTTCTGTGAAGAGCTGATGGTCTTCGGAGCCTAAAACCCGGACTGTCACCGCGCCTGTGGTTACGCCGGCAGGAAAGGGACGTCCGCACCGCGCGGACGCTCCTTTTCCGTCACGTTAGGGTCAACAATCCCGACAATTCTGCACCAAACTCTTCCCGCTGCCACTCCCGCACTTCGCCGTCGCCGCCGCTGATTTCACGCCCCAGGCGCTCCGGTCGCAGGGCAACCCTTTCCAGGCTTGTGGTGGGCCAGATGTGGCTGACCGCCAGATCCAACTCCGCGCTCAACCTCGTCCGCCATTGCTTCAGCGCTTTCAGCCGCTCTCTGCTTTCCGGCGTCCATGGGTCCCCACCGCGATCTGGCCTGGGAGGCTTGGGGGCCTCCGGTCCGGTCATCCCCCGGTCGATTGCCTCGACTAACTCGCCGAAGCACCGGGACGCCAGCATCCCGCCGACACCCCACGGCGGACTGCCACCGCACTGCGCCATTTCCAGCAGGTCGCCGTTGCTCGCCGCCTGGGTCGCGGGAACGTCCCACGCGCACGCTTTCCCGTCGCGGAACGCGTATAACTCTTGGAGCACGGCCGCTTCCCGCGGATTGAGGCTTTCCCATCCCTTCACCCGCCGGAACGCCGTCTCCAACGGTTCCTCCGGCGGATGTCGCAGCGCCTCGATCCGGGCACATTCTTCACGCACCCATCCGACGCGCCCCAGCTTGTCCAGTCGGTACTCCAGCTCGTCCGCCAGCGGCAGTAGGTGGTGCACGTCGCTGGCCGCGTAATCCAACGCAGGCCCGGAGAGCGGTCGCAATCCCCAGTGGGACACCTGTAGCTTGGGGTCCTTGGCGATCCCCACACCACAGAACTCCTCCAGGACCGCGCCCAGGTTCGGCCTGGAAACACCGAGGAAACGCGCGGCCAGTCCAGTGTCGAACAGGTTGTTGACTACAAAACCGAAGTCACGGTCGAAGTAACGCACGTCCTCTTCGCAACCGTGCATCACAACCGCCACGGCCTCGTCCGCCAGCAAGCCTCCGAGCGCGCTGAGATCTTTCACCGCCAGTGGGTCCAGCAGGTAAGTGCCCCGCTCGTCGGCAATCTGTATCAGGCAGATCCGCTCACGGTACGCGAACCGGCCGTTCCGCTCAGTATCCAGCGCCAATCTCGGCGCTTGACGCAACTCCTCCGCCACCGCGTCCCAATCACTCTGCTCGCCAATATAACGATACTGATTCCGCAACAACTACCCCGGATAACGGCATTGGATCGATCCCTTCAATCGCGCTCAGTGTAGCACACCCGACCGCCTTTCGGTCTGCTCTCGCGCCGTCGCCTACTCCCACTCAATCGAAAGCCAGCGTGCCTGTACCGGGGGATCCCGGCACGCTGCAACCAAGCTCGTAGTTCGTGCGCAAGCAGGGGTCCAGTCGCTGCGAAAATCGCCCCCGTTCCGCACTACGCTCCGCGGAGTACAGTGGATAAGTACTACGTCCCATTGCCGCCTCGATCGGGAAAAATGACCCGATTCCCTGCGTGCTATACTCGCTGCACATCCCACCGCAAGGAGCAATCCAACCCATGAGCGGCGCAGACCTCAAGCACACCCTCAAGCAGGGCGGCCGTATCTTCGGCACCATGATCAGCATCAACCGCAGCCCCCGCTGGATCCCCGTCCTCGATGGCGTCGGCCTCGACTACGTCATCATCGACACCGAGCACAGCCCCCGCAGCCGCGGCGAGTTGGGCGATTACCTGACCATGTTCAACACCATCAGCGTTGTCCCCATCGTGCGTATTCCCATACCCGACTCGCACTATGTCACCATGGCCATCGACGCCGGCGCCCAGGGCATCCTGGCTCCCTACTGCGAGACCGTCGATCAGGTACGCGAAGTCGTCAAAGCCGCCAAGTTCCGCCCCCTGAAAGGCGCCGCGGCCGAAGAGGCTCTGGAGTCCGGCTCGTTCCCCAGCGACGCCAGCCAGGAGTACCTGGCCAACCGCAACCGTGACAACATCTGCATCATCGGCATCGAGAGCCAGGCCGCCGTCGACAACCTGGACGCCATCCTCGCCGTGCCCCACGTCGACGCCATTTTCGTCGGCCCCAACGACATGAGCATCTCCCTCGGCGTGCCCGACGACTACGCCCAGGAGATCTACAAGTCGACGGTCAAGGGCATCATTGACAAGTGCGAGGCCAGAGGTCTGCCGACTCTGGTACACCACCAGACCCCCGAACTGTCGGAATACTGGATCGAACAGGGCGCCCGGTTCGTACTCCACGGCACCGACCGCCGCGCCCTCGCCGAGGGTTTCCGCACCGAGTTCACCCGCCTGCGCGACAAGGCCGCCTCCGTGTAATGCGGGGCCGGCGCAGTGCGCGAGGATCCGATCTGCAAAAGCGTGGGGGCGAACACCGATTCGCCCCTCTTTGTTCTATGCGAGGCTGGCGCCTGATGGCCAGCCGTCATTTGCGGTCGCACCTAATCCAATCGCAAATATCCCGTTCATCCATGCAATGGCTAGTTACGCGAACTGCCTTCCCAACGCTCCCGCAGCGACGCGATGTAGACCTTTTCGTACTCGCCGTGGTGCCCGTTCGCCGGGTCATCCGCCAGCCGCTCCGCCCACATATACTCCACGTCCGCCCACACAATCGGAAACTTGGGCTGGTCGAAGAACGCCGCCACCGCGTCGAACGGCGTCGCCCCATCCATGTATCCCAGCATCTGGAAGTTGTCGTACAGGTTCCCCTGTTCCGACATGAACCGCCCCCGCATCGCCGCCATGATCATGAAGTTCGCCATGATCCATCCAACCAAACATTCCTGCAATCCGTCAAAGAATGGAGCCCTGTCATTGAATGAAGCCCTGTCATTAACGGCGTAGCGTGGCAATCTCGAGCCCGTAGCTAACGCGTCAGGATGTGCACCGTCGTGACGTCGCCGGCCCCGGAGCACTGCGCGACGCCGACCCGCGCGTCTTCCACTTGCCGCGGCCCCGCCTCGCCTCGAAGCTGCGTCACCGTCTCATGCACCATGCGTATGCCGCTGGCCCCGAACGGGTGACCCATGGCCAGCAAGCCGCCGTCGGTGTTCACCGGAATGTCGCCCCCCAACGTCGTGCGCCCTTCTTCCGTCGCGCGCCACGCTTCTCCGAAGGGCGTCAGATGCAGCGCCTCGATCTGCTGCAATTCGCCGATGGTCGCCGCGTCATGGACCTGAGCGATGTCAACGTCCTCCGGACCGATGCCCGCCATCTCGTACGCCTGCAGTGCCGCCGGCTCCGTGCGGTACGGGCTGAAGGCCGAATGGTCGCTGCCCCTGCCGTTGTAATTGCCCGAGGTCAGCGCCGCAGCCGCGACCCGGATGGCCCGGCCTCGGTCAACGCCGTAGGTGTCCAGGGCGTCCGCCGCGCAGAGCACCGCCGCCGCTCCGCCCTCGCTGGTCGGGCAGCATTGGTACAGCGTCAGTGGGTCGGCGATCAGCCGCGAGTTCAGCACGTCCTCCACCGAGTATGTTTCTTTGCGGTGGGCGTATGGATTCATCGACGCTGCTTGCCGCGCCTTTACCGACACCTGTGCTAGCGCCGACGCCGGGGCGCCCGTTTCCTCCATGTAGCGTTTCATCCGCAGTGCGTACCCGGCCATCATGTGGTCGCCGCCAATGTAGCGGGCGGGGCTGTTCTCTGCGGTGACTGTCACCGGCCCACTGGGCACCTTCTCTGCGCCGAACGCCAGCGCCAGGTCGAACACCCCCGACGTGATCCCCCAGTACGCCTGCCAGAAAGCCGTCGAGCCGCTGGAGCAAGCATTTTCCACGTTAATGATCGGCACACCAGTTAGACCCAACTGGGCCAGGGTGCTCTCACCGATGGACATCCCTTGATAGTAAACGTGCCCGAAATACGCAACCGGTATGGCCGACCACGGCACGCCTGAATCGCGCAGGGCGTCGACTACAGCGTCCCGCGCCAGATCCGACAGGTTCTGCTCAGGAAACCTCCCGAAGGCGTGCAAACCTACGCCCACCACCATAACGTCGCGCCCGGGCCGAAACTGCGTCATCATTCCTCCGTTTTCGAGATATAGCCGTGGGAACGCGGGTCGGCGTAGCCAATAGGCAATGCCATTTTGGCTACGCCGGCCGCCATTTGTATACCACGCGCTCCGAGTTTGCCACGCCTTCCATCTCCACCGGCTGCAAAGCGAGCGTGACCGACATTCCAACCTGCAGGTCACCGTGGTCGCAGTCGATCACCTCGGCCAGCACGTGCGGCCCTTCCGGCAATTCCACCTCGCCCAACACGTACGGCACCTGGCCCGGCCAGCCCGGAGGCGGCACTCTGACAATCGTGTAGCTGAACAACGTTCCCTGCTGCGCCAACTCGACCGCTTCGAGGTCTGAAGACGTGCACGACTGGCAGAACGTCGCCGGCCCGAACACGTACACGCCGCATTGTCGGCATCGCATTCCCAACAGCACTCCGCGCTCGCCGCTTTCATCGGTCAGCCGGAGGCATTTTTCATCTACTGAGACAACCATAAATCCAATTGGACCCAACTTGAGGGCGACCGCAGCACTGGGACTGAGGGGCCGCATCCAAGTTGCGCGCGGTTCGCTGACAATTGAATGGCCCCTGGCGATTCCCGGCTGTAGTCCATCTCCTGTTTCGCTTTACCGCCCCATGCTAACTCACTGCCCCTGTCCGCGCCATATCCGTCAGGCGGCATTATCCCAACGGGCTTTAACCGAATCGTTGCGCCGAGGCTGGCGAGCGTGACGAAAATGTTGACTGAGTCCCCTTGTGAGTGTATCGTCCGTCGATAACGTGCCCAGCGCGCGGCATATGCGCTGGGGGTTGGAGGTACTCTATGTCATTGAAGGCAGTCTGCCTTGGTTCGTTAACCTTGTCCCTTGTGCTCGTCATGGCTTGCGGAGGAACCGCGGCTCCTGCTGATCCTCAGATTGTCGAGGTCACGCGCGTCGTGACCGAGCAGGTCGAGGTTGAAAAGGTCGTGACCGAACAGGTCGAGGTCGAAAAGCAAGTCGAGGTCGAAAGGCAGGTGGAGGTCACCAGGGAAGTCTTGGTGGTTGCCACCCCGGTGCCACCGGTTGAGGAGGTGGTCCGCCAGCAGGACGATCCCACGGGAACGCTGACCGTGAGCCTGGAAAACCTCGGTTCCCAGGTCACCGACCCGATCCTGCAAGGCCGCGCCGGTCACGCTCAGTACCAGGCGCCCATCTACGATGCTCTCCTTGGGTTCAACTACGAGTCCCAGTACGGCGGCGTCGGTCCCGGGGTGGCCGAGGAATGGGGAATCGACCCCGATGGCAATAGCTGGACTTTCAACATCGCACCGGGCCTGGTGTTCCACAACGGTGAAGTGCTGGACGCGCACGACGTGAAGTTCAGCCTCGAGCGCACCATGTACCACGACGAAAGCGTCGTGGGCGACGGCAACCGCCTCAATCGTCAACTCAGACAGCCGTCCGAGGAAGCCATCGAGGTTGTCGATGACCTGACCCTGCGAATGCACACCGATGGACCTAAGCCCCACTTCTGGAGCTTGCTGACCAGGGCGGTGTTCCAGGGCGGCCAGATCATGCCCAAGGACTACATCGAAACCGTCGGCGACGACAGTTTCCGAGCTGAGCCCATAGGCAGCGGCCCCTGGATGTACGCCGAGCACTCCGTGGGCGACTACTTCCGGTATGAAGCCTTCGACAAGTCCCACCGCGGCATCCCCCACTATGCCAACCTGAGCCTGCTGCTGGTCCCAGAGGAGAGCACCAAGCTGGCCATGGTACGCACTGGCCAGGCCGACCTCATCGACCTGGTGCCGGAGTCCGCACCTGAGGTGGAAGCCGCTGGCGCGCAGCTGACGGTCATCGAGGGCGTGGGCATGTTCATCTACCAGTTCTGGGGGCTCTACTGGCCCGAGGCCGAGGCTCTGCCCATCGGCGATATTCGGGTTCGCGAGGCCATGTCCCTTGCCATCAATCGTCAGGACATCATTGACTTCACCCTGAACGGCTATGGGCGGCCTTCCATGCCCTTCGCAACTTTCCCCACCAGCGTGGATGTGGACGTTCCTCGCTGGCAAAAATGGAGCGAAGAAGCCCTGGTGTACGATCCGGACCGCGCCAAAGCTCTGCTTGCTGAAGCCGGGTATGCCGACGGGTTTGAAGTCACCTTCTGGAGCACCAACTTCTCCGGCACGCCGTACATGAATGACCTCAGCCAGGCCGTCACCGGCTTCTGGGAAGAGATCGGCATCAAGTCCGACCTGAAAATCGTTGAAGGTGGCGTGTTCAGCCCCATGACGCGGCGGCCGAGCCACGACGAATGGGGCGAGGGTTTCAACGGGGCCGTTACCATCTACCGTAACGCGGGCCGGCCGTTGCCGGTGCCTCGGTATCAGTCCACTTTCCACCCCGACAGCAACCACGTGGCATTCGGAGATCGCGAAAGTCTGACACCGGTGGGAGAGGAATACCTGAGGCTCCACGAGATCGCCATCTCCGAGCGCGACGATGTCAAGCGCGCGGAGGCTACCAATGCCATCCTCCAACTGGTCGCCGACCAGTGGATCGGTGTCCCGATTGTCCAGGGCGTCAGCCTGTACGCGTCCAATCCGGAAACCGTGGGGCGCTGGCAGGGCATCTACGGCCGCGGGGAGCTTGGCGATGTCTTCCATCGCATCCCGCACGCTGAAGGCAACCCTTGGCAGTAGGTGACTGTGCGCACGGTCATCAGGATCATTTCGATAGCCGAGCGCACACCCAAGGCATCTAGCCAACCGTTGACGATCCATGCTCATCGCGCCGGGACCTGCATGAGCGGCCCGGCGCGAACTATTCCTTAGAGGTCGGGGATTTGCAAAAATACATCCTCAACCGGCTTTTGCAGGGCATTGTTCTGCTTTTTGTCGTGGCTTTGATCGTGTTCGCCTTGGCCAGGGCGACGGGAAATCCGGCTGACCTCATGGTTCCGGAAGATGCCACCGAAGAGGAACGCCAGTTCATCGAGCGGAACCTTGGACTGGACCGTCCGTACCACGTGCAGCTCTTCGTGTTTCTTACCGGCATTGTCCGTGGTGACTTCGGAGACTCCCTCGTCTACAAAAAGCCGGCGGCGGAGCTCTTCTTTGAGCGCCTTCCGAACACGCTCAAGCTGCTGCCGCTCTCAATGATCATAGCGGTCGGGGTGGCCATTCCGTTGGGCGTTATCGCCGCCGTCAAACGCGGGACATGGATTGACCAGGTGGCCGGCGCCATCGCCGTGTTCGGTGTGGCCACGCCGAACTTCTGGATCGCCATCGTCTGCATCTATGTATTCAGCGTGTGGTTGGACGTTCTCCCACCCGGGAGAATGGGCGGTCCGTCCCACTACATCCTGCCGGCGCTCACGCTGGGCACGTTCTCCATCGCCGGGATCATGCGGCTGATCCGGTCGAGCATGCTTGAGGTGCTGGACACCGAATACGTCAAGCTGGCGCGCATTAAAGGTGTGCAGGAGTGGAAGGTCTTCTGGAAGCATTGCCTGCGCAACGCCCTGATCCCGGTGCTGACGCTCTTCGGCGTCTTTGTCGGCGGGTTCGTCACCGGCGCCATCGTTACCGAGACCGTGTTCGCCTGGCCGGGTATCGGCCGCCTCACCATTGACGCGGTGGCGCAACGCGACTTTCCGCTCCTGCAGGCGGTGATCCTGCTGGATGCAGTGATAATCCTCGGCGTCAATCTAGTCGTCGATATACTCTATGCCTACATCAATCCAAGGATACGGTACGACTAGGAGCGATATGGCCAGCGACCGCGTAAACACCGCCGTGCAGGTTCTGGAGGTCCAAGGCGACCGCCAGGAGCGGCTGAGGTATGAGCTCAAGCGGTTGCCCTGGGTACCTGTGATCATCATCGCTTTGATGATCTTCGCGGCCATTTTCGCGCCGCTCATTGCGCCTCACTCACCAACCAAGCAGTCCCTCCGCGACAAGCTCACGCCGCCCGCTTGGCAGGCCGAAGGTTCCGCCCAGTATCTGCTGGGCACCGACATACTCGGTCGGGACATCCTCAGCCGCCTGATCTACGGCGCAAGGGTCAGCTTGATTGTGGCGTTCACCGCCCTTCTGGCAGGTGGCGCCATCGGCGGCGTTCTAGGCCTGCTGTCGGGCTACGCCGGCGGGAAGACGGACACTTTCATAATGAGGGCGGTGGACGCGACCCTTGCCTTCCCAACGATTCTGTTCGCTTTATTGTTAGCAGTGACCATGGGGCAAGGGCTGCTGACAGTGGTCCTTGCCGTGACCCTTATCCTGTGGGCGAGGTTCGCGCGGGTAACCCGTGGCGAGGTGCTGGGATTGAAAGACAACGATTTTGTCTCACTGGCTCACGTCCACGGTTGCTCCGGCGCCCGCATCATGTTCGTTCACATAATGCCCAACGTTTTCAACTCCTTCATGGTGATGTTGACGTTGCACGTTGGATTGGTCATATTGACCGAAGCATCGCTCAGCTTTCTCGGCGCAGGAATCCCACCGCCCACGCCGTCGTGGGGGCAGATGGTCGCTGACGGGCGGGCGAAGGTCGCCACTGCGTGGTGGATTTCCATCATCCCCGGCGTGGCGATAACCATGGTTGTAATCGCCTTCAACGTGTTCGGGGACTGGCTTAGGGATCGGCTGGATCCCAAGCTGCGGCAACTCTAGGCCGGAGTAGGTCGGATCGGGCGCTGGCCGGCGAGGCGACTTCCAATCCGATCAGGGGCGCGCCGGTCCACGTCGTTGCACCCTGGCTGCGCGCGAAGGAGGTTGTCCGGTCAAGAGCGGAGTGCGCCACCTCAACCCATGATGCCTTCGGCAGAGGTTATTTCTGCTGGGCTGTCAATTTGGTCAGCTTGTCAACGACCAGGCGCGCCAATTCCCTGGACCAGAGCAACATGGCGGCGCTCGCGAGGATAATGACCAGGCCCCCACCCATCATGAACCCGTTCACGTCGGCGCAGAGACACGGAGTGCCCACTGCCAACACATAACCGCCGGCCAGCATTGCCGCCAGCGACGCGGCCCAGAATATTCCGGAGGTCAAGGCGATCCAAACGCCTCTGCCAGTGATCTGCAATTCCAAAGCCCTTCGGGTACGACTTAGTTCGGGTTGCTCATGTGAGTGCGGGGCAATTTTAGCACGGACACTCATACGGCGGCTGATTTCCCTGCCTTTGGACGATCCGAACACCGGGTAGGCCAGGTGCTCCCGACATGTCCGGGTTCATCGAAGCAGCACGCGATGGTGTGGCCTTTCATTCGCTTGACCGCCCCCTACTCGCGTGATAGCGTGACACCCGCGAATCCCGTCGCAATCAGCATGTTTGCGACTGTCTTTACCCGAGATTACTTATGAGTGTCATCCTCGGTCTGGACCCCCTGCCTGATCGCCAGTCGTGGGAAAAATCCCTCGGTGAGTTCCTGGATATCGTGGTCCGCTCCAATCCGGACAAGGTCTTCGTAGAGATCGCCGGACAGCAGATCACCTACTCCGATTTTTATCGCCGCTGCCGGTCCGCGGCCACGATGTTCCGCGAACTTGGCATCGGCCATGGCGACCGCGTGTGTCTGTTCCTGCCGAATGTCCCCGAGGTCCTGTACACATGGTTCGGCCTGGCGCTCATCGGAGGCATCGCCGTCACCGTCAACACGGCGTACCGCCGCGACGAGATGGCCTTCATCCTTAACAATGCCGAGGCTTCCGCCCTGGTCGCCCACGACAGCCTCCTGGACGTGGCCACCCAGGCCGCCGACATTGCGCCGTGCGTCCGGCATCGACTCCATGTGGGTGACGGCACCCCGCCTTCCGGATGGACCAAATACGCCGACCTGCTGGCCGAGTCCCCGGAGATCGCGGAACTTCCGCCGGTGGCTCCCACCGACATCTCCATGCTCCAGTACACCTCCGGGACCACGGGCAATCCCAAGGGTGTCCAGGTCACGCACCAGATGTACGTGTCTGCCGGCCAGGGTTTCGCCATGTGGACCCAGGCCACGCCCGACGACCGCTTTTTCACCTGCCTGCCCTACTTCCACGCCAACGCCCAGTACTACAGCACCATGGGCACACTGGCCTCCGGCGCCACGCTGATCGTGCAGGACCGCTTCAGCGCCTCCCGTTTCTGGGACCAGGTGCGCGACGCCCGCGCCACCGTAGTCAACTTTATCGGTATGATGATGCCCGTCCTCGCCAAGAACGATCCGCAGGGCGACGACGCCGACAACACCGTTCGTCTTTTCTACGGGTCGCCGGCCTTTTCGCCTGAGTTCCTTGCGGACTTCGAGCAGCGCTTCGGCACCGATATCATCGTCGGCTTCGGCATGACCGAGACCTGTTACGGCACCATCGAGACCATCCGCGGGGAGCGCCGTCCCAACTCGTCGGGGCGGCCCCGCAAGCATCCCGACGCTGCCTTCGAAAACACCGTGCGCATCGTGGATGACGGCGGCAATCCCGTCGCCAATGGGCAACCCGGCGAAATCACGATCCGCAACCCGGCCACCATGGCCGGCTATTGGCGCAACGACGTTGAGACTGGCGCCTCGCTGCGCGACGGCTGGCTCTTCACCGGAGATTTAGGCTGGCTTGACGACGACGACTACCTGTACTTCGTCGACCGGAAGAAGGACGTCATCCGCCGCCGTGGCGAGAACATCTCCTCCCAGGAAGTGGAAGACGTCATCAAGAGCCACGAGCACGTGCTCGATTGCGCCATCATTGCAGTCCCGTCGGAGCTGGGTGAAGACGAGGTCAAGGCCTACATCACACCGCGGCCGGGCGCGTCCCCGCAGCCCGAAGACGTAATTTATTGGTGCGCCGATCGCCTGGCTTACTTCAAGGTTCCCCGCTACATCGAAATCCGTGATGAACTTCCGCGAACGCCCAGCCTGAGGGTCAGGAAAGACGTGCTGCGCCAGGAACGAGAGGATCTCATCTCGGGTTGCTTCGACCGTGAGGCCGCCGGCATCCAAATCCGGCGATAATGGCGGCCCGTCGCGACGGGAGGCCGGTCAGCCTTATTGGGTCCTGGCGAAGGGAATATTTGGGCAGCGAGAACGTGAACCTGTCAACCACATGCACATAACGCGACATAACGATTACAATTGAGCCTAGCGAGGTGCAAACCCAATGAATAAAATCGAAGCCATTTTCCGACCGGAACGTCTTGAAGTCGTCAAGGATGCCCTCAGCGAAGCCGGCATCGTGGGCCTGACCGTGACCCAGGTGTCAGGCCGTGGTAACCAGGGCGGCGTGGAAGTCACCGCAGCCCGCGGCCTCGGGACCTACCGGATCGATATGCTGCCCAAGGTGAAGGTGGAGGTCGTGGTCAACGACGAGGACACTGACAAGGCGGTGGACGTTATTCGAACCAACGCCATCACCGGCGCCCCGGGAGACGGCAAGATCTTCATCTATCCTGTCGGAGATGCAATCCGCATCCGCACCGGCGAGCACGGAACTGACGCCGTATAGCGGCGTGTTCCATCACGCCATCTACGACTTGACCTGCACTATTGCGCCGACTTGACCTGGCCCTTTTCGTCCTGCCGTCATTCCTGCGAAAGCAGGAATCCAGGCCGAGCCTATCCCGCTCGTCTTTCTTGGGCGCGTCTCTGGAGTTAGCCTGATGCCCGAACCCCGATACTGGCTGTTCAAGTCCGAGCCTTCTTCTTTCTCTTACGACGATCTGGTGGCCGAGGATAACCAGACCGCCGAGTGGGATGGCGTCCGGAACTACCAGGCGCGCAACTTCATGCGCGACGACATGCGCGTCGGCGACCACATCCTCTTCTACCACAGTAACGCCAAACCTCCCGGCGTGGTCGGCACGGCCCGGATCGTGGGCGAAGCCTACCCCGACGACACCGCGTGGGATCCCAACTCGCGCTACTACGATCCAAAGTCAGACCCGGCCAACCCTACGTGGCTGATGGTTGACATAAAAGCCGAGGAGCGTCTGACCCGTTTCGTCAGCCTCAACGAGCTCAAGGCCAATCCCGCTCTGGCCGACATGCAGGTCATCAAACGTGGGCAACGCCTCTCCATCCAGCCCGTCACGTCCGAGGAATGGGCAGAAGTTCTGGCCATGGCCGAACGGCCGGAAACCTGACGCTGGACGGTCCAACGCACCTGAGCAAGCAAAAGGGCGGGTCCGCAAACCCGCCCTTTTTCTATCGAAATGCAGGTCAGCCTAAAGCGCGCCGCTGATGGTGATGTCCAGCAAAGCCGGCTTTCCGCTCTCGAATGCCCGTTTGATCGCCGGCCCGATGTCCGTGGGATCGTCGACCCGCTCGCCGTGGACGCCCATCGCCTGCGCCATCATGGCGAGGTCCAGCCGGTTGGCGAAGTCCATTCCGACATAGTCGCTGTCCCGCTCCCTGTCGTCCAGCATATCGCGCAGGTAGACCTCCATGTTCACCTTGAGGATGCGGTAGGCCTGGTTGTTGCAGATGGCATAAACCACGGGGATGTTGTACCGGCTTGCCGTCCACAGAGCCTGCACCGTGTACATCGATGCCCCGTCGCCCACCACGGCCAGCACCGGGCGGTCCGGATGCGCCAGTTTTACACCCAGCGCTCCCGGCATCGCCCAGCCCAGCGCGCCGCCGCGTATTCCGTAGATGTCGCCAGGCTTTTCGAAATCGAAGGCCCGGTTTACCGCCGGCCGTGAGGTCACCGCTTCGTCGGCAATGATGGTGTTTGCCGGAACGGCGTCCGCCAGTTCGTGCATCATCCGCTCGACCGGCATCGGAGAGTTGTTCCACGTCGCCGCGATCCGCTCCTGGTAACGTTCGGCGTCCCGCTCCCGCGCCGCCGCCAGGGTGGCCGCCCGCGTCGCCGCCGCCTCCCGCTGCCCACCGGTCATGTTCGACTCCAGCGACACCGCCAGGTCGGCCATGCCGGCAGCCGGATCCGCCATGATCCCCACTTCGGTCGGGTAGCTTTTTTCGATCTCCCAGTAGTTGCTGTCCAGGTGAATCAGTTTGGTGTCTGGATTCAAGAACGGCACGTCCACGTACAGGAACGACGCGAAAACGTCCGTGCCCACTGCCAGCACCACGTCGGCGTTCTGGAACTGTCGCGCCGTCGCCGGGCTGTTCGTGTTCAGCATCCCGCCCCACTGCGGGTGCGCTGTCGGGAAGTTCACCTCGGAGTAGGACGTCGCCACAACCCGTGCACCGGTCTGTTCGGCGACCTGTACCACCTGCTCCACTGCGTCCGACTGTGCCACCCGGTCGCCGACCACGATCATCGGGTTCTCCGCTCCGGCGAGCAACTCGGTCGCCCGGTCCACCGCCGCGGCGTCGGGCCGGATCCGGAAGTAGCCTCCCGACGAAGCCACCGGCTCGAAATCGACCTCTTCGTCCAAAGTGTCCCACGGGAACGAAACGAACACCGGCCCCGTTGGCGGGGTTTTGGCTTCTTTGAAGGCCCGCCGGATCGCCACCGGGATATCCGACGCGTGCCGGATTTCGATGCTCCACTTGGTGTACTGCTTGGTCATTTCCACCAGGTCGCCCGAGAGCACGGGTTCGCTGATCAGCATCCGCGTGTCCGAATTCCCAGCCGTTAGTACCAGCGGAGTGCCGCCCCGGAACGCGTTGTACAAACCGCTGATCCCGTTGGCCAGGCCGCCCGCGATGTGGATGTTCGCGAATGCCGGTTTGCCGGTGGCCCGGGCGTAACCGTCGGCCATCCCTACCGCCGTCCCCTCCTGCAACGCCTGTATGTACTGCAACTGCGGGAAGTCCTGCAGGCCGTCCAGGAATGGCGTCTCGCTGGTGCCGGGATTGCCGAATATGTACTCGACCCCCTCGGCCACCAGCATCTGCGCCAGAGCGTGCTTGCCGAGCATTCGCGTCATGGTCATTCTCCTCAGTTTAACTGCCGGATGCGGCGAACCTTCATCCGCTCCAAGGGCCGGCCTTGTCGTATAATTTCACGACCAAGGGCGGATGATCATCCGCCCCGTTGCGCATCCTCTCTGGAATTTACTGGTAGACCATCCATTCCAGCAGGTTGTTGTCCGGGTCGCGTGCATACAGGCTCACCGCTGTCAGTACGCCCCGCTGTCGTGCGCCTTTTCGGGGACCGGGCCCCCGTATTACGTCGACACCGGCCTCCGCGAGCATTTCCTGGCACTCTTCCACCGTGCCGTCCCAGACGAAGCAAATGTCGGTGCACCCGGGCACTGCCGTTGGCCCCCGGTAGTCCGCAATGTGCCCCTCGGGATGCACGTTGATCTTGGAATCCCCCACCTGGATGGAGAAGATGGTGGCGGTGCCGGCCCGCCATTCCTCTTCGTCGTTGATGTCGAATCCCAACTTCTTGTAGAACGCCATCAGGCGTTCGGCGTCGGCGGTGGGCATGGCGATGTGGTCAATTCCAACGGTGTGCATACCTTTCCCCCTTTTGTATTGCTTGTACTCTCTGGACATGCGTTCCCGCCATTCTTTGGGGAGGTGCGGCGGCTTGTCAATGCCGTCGGGGTAGAGTTCATGGGCTGGCTTGGCGTCGGCCCAGAACTCCACATCCAACTCCGGGTTATCCGGGTCGGCGGCAATGCCTGCCTGGATGGCAGCTTCTTCTGCATCAGTAGGGCTGATATGACCAGGCTTAAGCTTGGGCATAGTCTCTTTCCTCCTGTCTACTTGCCCTACGCAGGCTGATGATACGCCTTCTATCGCCTCTCCAAGTATAGACGACGGTGTATAAGCGGTTGCCGATGTAGCTGGTCGCTACCCAACGCAATTCGCCGCGGGTAGTATTAGCCCGTTCCACGGCGGTGTCCCACTCAAAATCGTAAATCGCGATGAAGTCGATCTCATGCTTTTCCGCATTCTCCTGCCGTTTCCGTTCGTCCCACTCGTAGTCATCTACGGGATTCAGTCGGCTGCCTGTGATTGCACCGCTGATTGACGGGCAAGGAAATCCAGGATGATCCGCTGCGTTTCTCCGGCCGCCTCGTTGGTCATCAGGCCGTGCTCGGCGCCCGGTATTTCGTGCAACTCAGCGCCGGCGATACCCGACGCCAGGCTGCGGCCGCATTCCACCGGTATGCGGCTGTCGGCGTCCCCGTGTACCACCAACGTTGGCATCTTTAGTTCAGACAGTCGCGATTCCAGCGAATCCCCAATGTCCAGGTACGCCTGCTGGGTTGCGGCAATCCCGTCGATGCGGGCCAGGTTCTCCGCCGCGATGCGCGCGAACCGTTCCGGATCGTCCGTGGTCATCTGCGGGAACCGGTCCGCTATAGCCTGCTCCACTGCGGCGGACCTTCCTACCGCGGCGATCCGCTCCTTCAGGTTACGCAGCTCCTGGCGACGAATCTCCTGCTGCGCCTCTTCCGAGTAGCTCATGGTGTTGATGAGGATCAGCGTGTCGGTCAGTTGCGGATAATCCAGCGCAAACTGCATCGCGATCGGTCCGCCCGCGGATGAACCCAGGATGTGCGCTTTGCCGATGCCCAGGTGACCCAGCAACCCCTGCAGGTCGCGGGCGCAGTTGGCCATGTCGTAGCCATCCGCCGTCGTATCGGACTCGCCGCATGCTCGCCGGTCGTAGAACACGCACCGGTATCTTTCAGACAGCGCGTCCGCCTGCCGGTTGATGGTGTCCTTGCTCCCGTCGCCGCCTCCCAGGCCCCCGTGTATCAGGGCCAGCGCCGGCGCGTCGTCCGCCCCGAACGCCTCGTAGTGCATTCGGTATCCGTTGATCTCTGCAAAAGCCATTTTCATCCTCGGCATCGTCGTCGGTTCCAGCTCAATATAGCCGTCGGTTGTGCCCTTATCAAGGCGAATTCACAACCCGATGCTATACTCGGGCACTATGGCCGCCGGAATAACTTACGGAAATGACCGTAACGCTGCCGGAACTGCATTCATGTTTCTGGCGGTCGTGGGCTTTTCGTATGTGCCTTTGTTGGTTGCGGTCGGCGGCGGCACGGAAAGCCCGTTCCTGTTCACTGCTGGGGTGAGTTTAGGGACCGGGTTGGGCAGCTTTGTGTTCCTCGCGGCGGCATTCAGGCCAGTTTTGTATAACCGTTCAGTATTGTCGCTCATATCGCAGCGCCTGCTCTCTTGGTCTTTGTTCCTCGTAGTGATCAACCAGTTCGTGTACAGTCTGTTCGCTTGGTCAACCCGTTATCTTGATTTCTCAGTAGTTGCCACCTTGTTCGAGACTTGGCCAATATTTCTGATCGTGTTGACTGCTATCTTGTATCGAGCTCAAGCGCGTTATTACAAAATCACTTTGAGCATGATGTGGCTGCTGGTAACCGGTTTTGTCGGTTTCGCGTTCGTAACTACCAGTCAGTCGGGCGGTTTTGGCAATTGGGATGATTCCCAATTGTCGGATACCGTCATCGGCCTCGCAATTGTGATCAGCGCTGTGCTGGTTGCCGCCCTCCCTGCGTTTGGTTTCAAATGGGGAACCGACCTCAGCGAGGCTTTGCCAGCCGATGCGGTTGGCGACAGGAACCGGGCCTTTGTCGAGATCTGTTGCGCACTAATAGCATTTTGCATCGCCAGCTTTGCGGGGATTGGACTGAACGCAGGCGTCGGTCTGGTCGCTGCCGAAACAATTTCCATGAAGTCATTGGCGATTGCGGTGGCTAGCGGCGCGCTGATCATGGCGCCGGCCAGCATATCCTGGCGAGCGGCCAACATGTTGACCAGGAACCTGGGTATCAATGCGTTGTCGTATTCTACGCCTATCTTTGCCCTGATGTGGCTTTTCCTGTTTTGGCAGGTGGAGGTGGCGAGGGTCGATTTTCTCATCATCGGCGCTGCCGCGATCATCACCGCCAACCTGCTGATCAACTTTGAGGCCGAAGTGCGATTCGGCTTTAAAGCCCTGATCCTCGCACTCTGGGCCTGCGGAGCCTTCGTCTATTTGCGTGATGAACTGCTGGTGTTTTTGCCCTTCGACGGCTGGCTTTGGCCCCGGGAAACCTATCTGGGAGCAGTGGGTCTGTCCGCCACCGTCTTCATACTACTGTTGACCTTCCGCGTGGCCCGGCTGGCGCCACGCACCCAGGACGAAGACAACCGCATCTTCGCCCTGCATCAAGCCGTGGAACTGCTTGCCAGACGCAGCCTGATTGCCCCAGTGGTCAGCGAGCACATTCGTGGCGTTGACAGTGCCCGCAACCCGGAAGAACTGCGAATCGCCTACGCCCACGCCAAACTCTGCTTCGTTCGGGCCGCTGCCTCGGGCCACCAGGTGGCCGACCAAAAGCTTCTTGCCAGCGCCGAGGCCCAACTCAACATGGTGGTCCATTCCCGCCAGCAGGGCGTGGATTTTGGTGAGCTCTTTTCGCTGATAATCTTCGGTGGCGCCACGGTACTTCTGTCCCTGTTGTCCCGCCCGGAGGTCTCGGGATGGACGGCTTTCATTTACGAGGTGTTCAGCGTCCTGTTCCCCGCGGTCATCGTTTTCCTGATTGTCAGCGTGTGGGACCTGCACCGCGACCGCTCCGACTTGGTGTTGGCCGTTCAATCCGGCGCCGACGGCTACGGCGTGATCTTCCGCGACCCCAGGAACCGCCGCTTTGAACGGGCAGTCTCCACCGTCATCGGCCTGGGGATAGCTGCCACCTATGCTGGTCTCCTCTGGCACAAGTGGGTCGCTTGAGGCCCGGACCGCTCCGCAGCTTTTTAGCCGGAAGCGGGATCGACTGGATACCATGATCTGGCAGACATGGGGGACCTCCGTCACAAATCGTTCACCATCCTGCCAATCCCTGAATCCCGAAAATCCCGATTCTGACGATTCCCGACCGCAAACCGGGTAAACATGAGCGTGTTCCACTCATTGCTATAATGCCGCATGGCGATTGTAAGAATACCCAATCGCATACCCAACCTGGCAGGAAACCGCTTGGCCATCGGCTATATGATGCTGGCGGTTACCCTGTTTTCTTCCCTGCCTCTGGTCATTGAGCGGGGCGGCGGTGGCCAGACGCCCTTTCTGTTTAACGCCGGCATGAACGCCGGCGTTTCGGTGGGAAGCCTGGTTTTTATTGCCATCCTGTATCGCCGTCTGGTTTTCAATCCTGCCAACTTGCTCGTGATTGGGCGGCGCGCTGTGGACGTGAAATTAGCGCTGTCAGTGGTTGCCACCTTCAACTTTGCCCTGTTCGCCTGGTCCACCCGTCTCATTGACGTCTCCGTCGCCGCCATCCTTTTTGAAACCTGGCCGATACTGCTCATCCTGCTGATGGCGCGGCTCTTCCCGGGAGGCGCCCGATATCGGGAACCTGCCCCGGAAATGCTCCTGCTTCTCGTTTTGAGTTTGGCCGGTTTCGCCTTCGTGGTGGTTGGACAGGCCGGCGGGTTCGCCAATATCCAAACTGGCGGTCTGTCCGCTCTCGTCGTCGGCGTCGTCCTGGCCGGAGCCGGAGCCGTCGCTACCTCGTTCACCGCCTTCAGCTTCCGGTGGGGAACCGATGTCGTCCATGCGATACCCGCGGAAGCGAGGCAAGGCATCGGTGAGCACTCGCTGGAGATGTTCGGCGTGCTCGTGGCGTTCTTCATCGCCAACACTGTGGCTGCCGTTCTCAACGGCTATGCCGGCATGAACACCGGCGAGTCCATGGATTCGCGCACGCTGCTCACTGCCTTCGTACTGGGCGCAGCCATCAACGGCATCGCCAACGTTGCCTGGCGCAAAGCCAACCTGATCACCGACAACCTTGGCATTAATGCGCTGGCCAATACCACCCCGGTGTTCAGCCTGGTCTGGCTTTTCCTCTTTTTCCAGGTCGCGCCGGAGCGTCCCGATTATCTGATTATCGGCGCGGTGGGAATCATCACAGTCAACCTGTTGATCAACTCTGAAGCCGAAATCCGCTTCGGTTTCAAGGCCCTGTTGCTGGGATTGTGGGCATGCGGCGCGTTCGTCTATCTGCGGGATGATGTGTTGCAGTATCTGCCCTTCGGCGAGTGGCAATGGCCCGGGGAGACCTATTTCGGAGCATTGGGATTGTCCGCCACGGTTTTCACCCTGCTGCGTTCCTTCCGGGTGGCCCGGTTATCGACCCAGACCCAGGACGAGGACAACCGTTTGTATACCCTGTTCCAGAATATTGACCTGCTGGCACGCCGCAACGTGATCGACCATTCCGTGCGCGATCATATTCTAGCCATCGACTATGCCGTGACTCCGGAAGAATTGCAGGACGCTTACCAGAAGATCAGGGGCTGTCTGGCTCAGGCCGTCGCGTCCAATCCTTCTCCGGAAGACGGGTCGGATCTGGCTGAAGCGGAAACGCAGCTCAACGTAATCGCCCACTCTCGACAGCAGGGAATCGAATTCGGCGAGCTATTCGCCTTGATCATATTCGGTGGCATCACCGTGTTCATCGGCCTGGCTTCCCGTCCGGGCGTCACCGGCTGGATTGGGTTCCTGGTGGAAATGCTGGTGGTGCTGTTCTCCGCCGTCATCTTCTTCCTGATCATCAATGTTTGGGACTTGCATCGCGACCGGGCCGGCGAGATTCTCGAAAAACGGCTATACCCATACCAGACGGCAATCGACTATGCCGGCACCGGTGTGGTCCTTTACGAAGGCTACGGCGTGGCCTTCCGCGACGCTGTGAACCGCCGTTTCGAACAGATGACTTCCGTCGTGATCGGCCTGCTCGTGACCGCCGCCTTCGCCGCGCTGCTATGGCAAAAGTGGATGCCACAATAGAACCGAGCGGGTTTGTTGCCTCGTAACTCAGCTGACCCGGCCGACGGTCGTGCTAAAATTATCGGGCAGGCTCCCCTGGCCCATGACGACCCAGAACCACATCTACTTTGATCACGCGGGCACCACGCCCATGGACGAACGCGTCCTGGAGGCGATGCTGCCCTATTTCACACAGCTCTACGGCAATGCTTCCAGCGTCCACACCGTCGGGCAGGAAGCGCGCTACGCCCTGGACGCCGCCCGTGAGCGTGTTGCCAGGGTGCTCAACTGCCGCAACCGCGAGGTGGTTTTCACCAGCGGCGGCACCGAATCCGACAACGCGGCGATTCGCGGCGGCGCCTACGCTCTGGAAGAGACCGGACGCCACGTGATCACCGCCGCTGGCGAGCACCACGCCGTCCTCCACGCGTGCCAGATGCTGGAGAATCGTGGCTGGGAGGTCACCTACCTGCCTGTCGACGACCACGGGCGCGTGGACCCGCAGCAGGTCGCCAACGCGATTACCTCCGAGACCGCTCTTGTTTCCATAATGTACGCCAACAACGAGATCGGCACGATCAACCCCATCCCGGAGATTTCCGCCGCAGTCAAGGACCGCGCCCAGGCTCTCGGCCGCACCACCGTCATGCACACTGACGCTGTTCAGGCCGCCGGTTTCCTGGACCTCGACGTTCGCCGCCTCGGCGTGGACATGATGAGCCTGTCCGGCCACAAGTTCTACGGCCCCAAGGGCGTGGGCGTGCTCTTCCTCCGCCGGGGCGTGCCCTATCTCCCCTTGATCACCGGTGGCGGCCAGGAACGCGAGCGGCGATCCGGCACCGAAAACGTTGCTGGCATCATCGGCCTTTCAGTGGCCCTGGAGCTGGCCGACAACCAGCGGGAAGAGGTCGGCGCCCAATGCGCCGCCCTGCGCGATCGCATCATCGCCGAGGTTCAGCGGCGCATCCCCGACGCCATTCTCAACGGGCATCCCACCGACCGGCTGCCCAACAACGTCAACTTTTCCTTCGATGGCGTGGAGGGAGAGTCCATCCTGCTCGGTTTGGATCTCCAGGGCATCGCTGCCAGCAGCGGCAGCGCCTGCAGCAGCGGGTCGCTGGAGCCCTCCCACGTCCTGCTCGCCCTGGGCCAGACCGCGGACACCGCCCGTGGCTCCCTTCGGGTCACCCTCGGCAAGCACAACACCGACGCGGAGGTCGACCGCCTGTTGTCCGTGCTCACCGACCTCATCGGCGACTTGCGCCAACTGCCCACTTTGACAGGCACCGGCGATGACTAGTCTCCGCGGTCTCATCTTCGTCCGGCGGATGGCGCCGGTTTTTCTGTTGGCGCTACTGGTAGTGTTCGCCGGGTTGGCCTGTTCATCCCAGTCGCCCAACATCGGCAAGTATTACAAGGGCCGGATCCTGCATGTGAGCGTCGCCGATTTGCAGCGCACCGACGAGCTGCGCTGGACCACCTCCACGCGCTTCCCAGCACAGGGTACGGTCGACGACTCCCTCTACAAGCTGTCGCCGGAGTCCGACGAAAACGAACTGGTTTTGCTTCGTGTGAGGGTTGAAAACCACACGGCCACCAGCGCAATCGTCAACGTCGACCGCGATTCGGCGCAACTGCGCGACTTCTTCCGGGGCCAGTACGCTCCGATCGACGTCGGCGCTCTGGCTCAGGAAGCCGAAGTCCCCGAGAAGCCATCCGACCGTTGCAACGTGCCCGTGAATCCCGAGACACCGACGGAATGCGTCAGGTTCCTCTGGAACGCCGTCTATGAGGAGCAGCAGGCCGACGGCCGGATCAAGCTGGTCCACCGGGCCCAGCAACTGCCGCGCGGACACGGCTTGGACGGGTGGATGGTGTTCGAAGTCCCCAGGGACACCGAGTTTCGCTCTTTCCGGTGGGGCGCCGGCGACACCGTCATCGTCGACTTTTAGTCCCGTACGATCCTGACCGTCGGCGGGACGCGGACCCTACTTCGCGCATGACCTGGGTTGGCCGACCCCAGCGCAACGGGCCCTACCTCCACCCCCGCCATGAGCCAATCCGCCGGCGCTCGAGCCGTACCCGCAGGTCGCCGCGTTTTCCATCTGGTCGCCGCCAGCTGCACCACGCTCCTGGCTCTGGCCATTCCGGAGCCGGCCTACATGACCCTGGTCGGCGGCGGCGCTCTGCTCTCGCTTGCGGTGGACGTCGGTCGCCAGCGCGCCGGTTTCTTCAACCGCGTCTACCTGCGGATTTTTAGGTCCCTCTTGAAACCGGCCGAGGCCACCGATATCACGGGGGCCACCTATCTGTTGATCGCCGCTTTCTTCGCGTTCTACTTCTTCGGCATGGAGGTGGCGGTGCCGGTGCTGATGTTCGTCGCCGTGGGCGACCCTGCCGCGGCGCTGATCGGGTCGCGCTGTCCTGGCCCGAGGATCTGGGGCAAGTCGCCCCTGGGCATCCTTGCGTTCGTCGCCGCGTCCCTGGCCGTCTGGGCTATCCTGGTGGTCGCAGGATTCGGCGCCTGGTCCTGGGCTGTGGTGATCACCGCGTGGTTTGCCGCTGCGGTCGAGTTCGCGCCATTGCCTCTGGACGACAACCTGACCGTGCCGCTGATCGCCGGCGGGTTTATGGTTGCGGCTCGAGCCGCAGGATTGTAGCGGCTCGGAGGATCAGGCCGCGCCGCTGTAATCGATCACCTCGGCTCGCTGCCGCTGGAAGTTGAGGTAGGATCCCTTCGACATGGCGGGGCGGAAGGAACTCGTCACCCGCTTCGCCCCTTCGGCGTTGTCAGCCAGCAGGTCGATTACCGACATCGCCATGATCTTCGCCGGGTTTACCACCGCCTGCTGATAGTCGATGATCATATACTCCGAGCTGTGGCCCGGACCCTCGGCTCCGGCGGTGTAAGGGTGTATCGCCGGAATGATGTGGCTGAGGTCTCCCATGTCGGTGGAACCGCCCCGGTTGCGCGTGGGCGGCATCATCAGGACGCGGCTTTCCTGCAGCAGGCCCTTCGCGTTGACCCGGAACGTATCCAGCAGGTTCTGGTCGTGTCGCATGGGCAGGTAACCTGGTATGTTGGTGATCGATACCGACGCCCCGACGGCCAGTGCTCCCGACCGGAAACACCGGTCCACGATGTCCGAATAACGCACCACCGCCTCGGGCGTGCCCGACCGGACCCGCCATTCCAGGCGCACGTCCGACGGCACCGAGTTCACCGCCTGGCCGCCGTGGGTCATGATGCCGTGGATGCGCACCGTGTCCGGTTCACGGTAGAGTTCTCGGTTGGCGTTGATCGCCTGCAGCGCGAAGTTGGCCGCATTGAGGGCGTTGATGCCCAGGTGCGGCGACGACCCGGCGTGGGCGGCCCGGCCCATGAACCGCACGTACTTGACCACGTGCCCGTTGCTCGTCCCGCCCATGGCGAAGGAATGCGATCCCATGTCGCTGGCGGTGTGGCACATCATCGCGATGTCAACGTCGTCGAATTCACCCAGGCGGATCAGCTCCTGTTTGCCCCCCATGAACTCGATCTTGCCCTCTTCACGCAGGCCCAGCCGCCGGGCCACCTCGATGAACTCCTCGGCCGGCACCGCGAACGGCACGATCTCCCCGTGCAACTCGGGCAACACTTCGGGTGTCGACAGGCCGATCACCGCCCCCAGCATCATCCCGATCTGGCAGTGGTGCCCGCAGGCGTGGGCCGCGTTGGTGGCGTCAGCGGCGAAGGGATGCCCGTCCACGATCAGGCTGTCCAACTCCCCGATGATTGCCACGCGCGGGCCGGCCCCGGCGCCGCCTTTCACGTTCCCCTTGAGCCCGGTCAACGCAAGGTTGGCGCGGAACGGGATGCCGAGTTTGGCAAACTGCTCCGCAACGACCCGGGCTGTCCGGTATTCGCTATACCCCGGCTCCGGGTGTTCCAGGATGTCCTGGGACACCGCGATTAGGTCGTCGCTGTGCCGGTCTATCGCGGCGCATGCCGCCTGCTTCAGTTCTTCGCGTGTCGCCATCATCTTTTCCAATCAGCGCAAAAATCCCGTCAATCGTGTGCATCCATGCAATTTAACCTTCGCTGAACGATTCTTCGGCCGCCAGGCTCCGCATGAATTTCAGGTATTCCCGGGACGTCATTTCGGGGCGGTGGTTTGCCACCACCTGGTTGGCCTCTTTCGCGCCGTCGGCCATCAGGTCGATCACCGTCGACGCCATGGCCTTCGCGCCGGTGACCACAGCCATCTGGTAGTCCTGGATCACGTAGTCCGCGCCGTGGCCGATTCCCGTGGCGCCGCCCACGTAGGGGTGCAGCACGGGCATAATGGTGCCCACGTCGCCCATGTCGGTGCTGCCGGTCCGGTGTTCCGTGCGGCCGATGTTCTCTGCGCCCACCAGCTTTTCTGCGTTGGCGCGGAATATGGCCTGCATCCGGTCATCCTGGAGCATCGGCATGTAGCCGGGTATGGTCTGGATGTTCACCGTCGCGCCCATCGCCATGGCTCCGGCACGCAACGCGCGGTCGACCTTGCGATTGGCGTCCATGATGGCGTCCAGGGTCTTCCCCCTGACGAACGTTTCCATACGCACGTCCGCCGGGACCGCGCTGACCGCTTCGCCGCCCTTGGTGATGATGGGGTGCACGCGAACCGTGTCGGTGTCCACGAACGTCTCGCGGTTGAAGTGGATCGCCGACATCGCCAGCGTCGCCGCGTTCAGCGCGTTGATGCCCAGGTGGGGCGATCCGCCGGCGTGGGCTCCTTTGCCCAAGAACTGGATACGCTTGGCGACCGTGCCGTTGTTGGTGCCGGTGAGGCACAGCTGCTTTTCGCTGGGCGCGCTCGTGGTGTGCATCATCATGGCCAGGTGCACGTCGTCAAACTCACCCAGCTTGATGAACTCCGGCTTGCCGCCCAGGAATTCGATCCTGCCGTCCCGTCGCAACTGGTCCCGGTATTCGATCTCGATGTATTCCTCGGCCGGAACCGCCATGGACACGAGGCGCCCGCTCAGGTGGGGCAATACGTCCTCGCGCATGAGCGCCCGCGTGACGCCCAGCATCATGGCGATCTGGCAGTGATGTCCGCAGGCGTGCGCCGCGCCCGTTTCTGAATTGGCGTGCGGATGTTCGTTGACGATCAGGCTGTCCAACTCGCCCAGGATAGCCATGCTCGGCCCTTCGCTGCCGCCGATGATCTCTCCGCGAAGCCCGGTCATGCCCAGACCAGACCGGAAGGGCACGCCCATGGCCGCGAACTGCTCGCCAACCAGCGAGGCGGTCTTGAATTCCCGGAACCCCGGCTCGGGGTTGGCCAGGATATGCTTGGACAGGTTGATCAATTCCTCGGCGCGGGAATCGATCTCGGCAAATGCCCGGTCCTTCAGCTCTTCTTTCGTCGGCATCCCAAGCCCTCCGGGGCAATCTGAGGCCGCCCTCGGCGACCGCCCGCGAATGGTAACATAACCTGCCGTCCGTGCCTATTCGAGCCCGATTGGAAGCGCCAGCGTAACCGTTCAGGGTTGTGCGGGATTGTCATTGCGAGCGGAGCGCGGCAATCTCGTCGCGGGAGTAACGGCTGCTTTTTCGGCAACAAGATTGTCGCGCTGATAATGATGAACAACTGGGTAGGCGTGAGATAATCCGGCCATGCCACTACGAATAGTCATCTCCCCCCAGGCTTTCAAGCACAGCATCGGCGCCCGGGAAGCCGCCCTGGCCATTCAGCGGGGTGTGCTGCAGGCCGCCCCCGACGCTGAAACCATCCTGATCCCGGTGGCCGACGGCGGCGACGGGACCTTGGCCGCGCTCATCGATACCACCGGCGGCAGCTATCGTGAGGCCACCGTAACCGGCCCCCTCGGCGAGCCACAGCCGGCCCGATGGGGCGTCATGGGCGACGGCGAAACCGCAGTCATCGAGATGGCCCTCGCTTCCGGACTGGCCCTCATTCCCGACGACCGCCGCGACCCACGCCGCGCCACCACCCACGGCACCGGCGAGTTGATGCGCGCGGCGATGGATGCAGGCTACCGGCGTATCATCGTCGGTCTGGGCGGCAGCGCCACCAATGACGGCGGCTCTGGCATGGCTTCCTCCCTGGGGGTACGGTTCCTGGATGCGAACGGCGATCAATTGCCGCCCGGGGGCGCTGCCCTGACCGGCCTGGTCCGTGTTGACGCTACTGGGTTGCATCCCGCCATTTCCGAGACGACCATCATCGGCGCGACCGACGTGACCAACCCGCTGTGCGGCGAAACGGGCGCCTCCGCGATTTTCGGGCCACAGAAGGGGGCCACGCCCGACATGGTGTCCGAGTTGGACGGCTGTCTGGCGAATTATGCGCGCGTGGTTCAGTCCGACCTGGGCATCGATGTGCTGCACACTCCTGGCTCCGGCGCGGCCGGCGGATTGGGCGCGGGACTGATCGCCTTCGCTGGCGCCGAACTGCGCTCGGGCATTGACATGGTCTGCGACGTGCTCGACTTCGACCGCCACGCGCCGGGCGCCGACTTCGTAATCACTGGCGAGGGCCGGGCCGATCGTTCGACGGCGTTCGACAAGGCTCCCGTGGGCATCGCCCGCCGCGCCGGCCAGTTTGGCGTCCCCACGGTGCTCATGGCTGGCAGCCTGGGCCCGGGTTACGAGACCCTGTACGAGCATGGCATTGACGCCATTCTGCCCATTGCGGAGGAACCGGCCGACCTCGATTCCAGCCTCCGGCGCGGCTCCGAACTGCTCGAAAGGGCCGCCGAACGGGCCGTCCGTCTTTACAGCTTGGGGCGCAAACCCTGATGCCGGCTTTTATTCTCGCAACCGAGCATTGGCTGCCGCGCCAACCGGGCGACATTTTCGATTTCTACGCTGACGCTTTCAACCTGCAAAGGTTGACCCCGCCCTGGCTGCGCTTCGAGGTGGTCACGCCTGCACCGATCACGATGCAGGCGGGCGTTGAAATCGATTACCGGCTGAGATTGCACGGTCTGGGTTTGAAATGGCGCAGCCGCATCACCGTCTGGGACCCGCCTCACCATTTCGTGGATGAGCAGATCCGGGGACCCTATCGAAAGTGGGTCCACGAGCACACGTTCACGCCCCATGAGGGCGGCACCCTGGTCGGCGACTACGTGGAGTACGACATGCTCGGGGGCTGGTTGGCCGACCGCCTTATGGTACGTCGCGACCTCAGGCGCATTTTCGCCTTCCGCCAGGAGCGCCTCGCCGAAATCTTCGGCTGAAACTGTGCCCGCACGCAACGCAAGGCTGTCATGTGCCTCATGCGTGCCCGGCTTCGCCCGAACTGTCATTGCGACCCCGCACTTGATGCGGGGGTGGCAATCTCGTTGCTGGAAGGGCCGTTATTCGGGTGACGAGATCCCCACGTCGCTGCGCTCTTCGCGACGACAAACTGGATACGCGTGAGCGGCGTGTGCGGGACCCGGTCAGTTGATGCGTGAGGACACGAACTGCAGCACGATCCCCGCCAGTTCCATCGCCCGCTCTGCGTCCACGTCGTCGAACGCCTCCGACGGTATCCCGCTGGGCAGGTATTCCGGATACCTGGTGATGTCGTAATATTTGTCCAACTGACGCGCGTCCGCCTTGATCGTGTCGAAGAACATCTCGAAGATCTTGGCGTCTTCGCATAGGTCTATCAGCGAGTTTCCCCAAACGTCCTCTGCGCCGCGCCGGTACAGGTACGCCTTGACCGCCTTCTCCGCGGCCTGTTGGCTCAGGAAGCACGCGACGTTGTAGCGCCCGCCTCCCCGGTTGAAACCCGCGTCCTCAAGGTCCTGCTCCGCCTGTCGAAACCAGCGCGCGCCTTCCGCCAAGAAATCAGGCATCGAAAATCACCCTTCCTTGCTTGCAGGCCCGGTACAGCGCCGGCAGCGTGTCCTGCAGTCCTTCAAATTCGGCCGGCGTGTAGACCTGAGCCGTCATGCCAACCTGCGAACCGATGTGGTATGAGAAGAAATCGGCGCGCCGCCCGAAGGGGCGATCCTGGTCGTGGACGAACACCAGGTCGATGGTGCTGGCCGGCGAATAGTCGCCGCTCACCATGTCCCCGGTCAGAATCGCCTTCTCGATACCGAGGGTCGGAAGCACGTCCATTATTTCGGACAGCTGCTGTTCCATCATCTGCCGCCTGAACTGGATGAACCCTACTCGCATCGGCATTGGCCTACTCCTTGTTCAGCAGCACCATGTGGACCTCGCGCGGCCCGTGCACGCCCACCACTATCGTCTGTTCGATGTCCGCCGTGCGGCTGGGCCCGGTGATGAAGTTCAGGTAGCTGCCCATCTCGCCGCCGTTCCGCAAGTACTCCAGCCTCCGCAGCGTGAACAGGTCGTCCAGCGTTCCGACAACGTCCGACGGCCTGACGATCGCCACGTGCACCGGCGGCACCACCGACACCAGCCGGCTCAGGCCCTGCCGGGGCACCACGACCACAGACCCGGTTTCGGCGATGGCGTAATCGACCCCGGTGATACCCATGCCCGACTCGGCCAACCTCTGCCGTACGTCGTTCCGGCTACCGGGCCCATCGTATACTGCGGGCCAGCAAAGCCCGCCGGCGCCAGCGATCGCCGCGTCCACCGGCACTGAATCGAACACCGGTTGCTGCGACCTGGCCACTGACGACGCACCCAGGTGTCGCACCAGCCACGTGACATAACCCAGCGCGTCCTCCGCTCCTTCACACCGCTGCACGTTCCAGCTTCGGAGCGTCGCGGTTTCAGCCAACCGGTCCAGCAGTTCGGCCCGTTCCTGGGCGATGCGTTGGCGAACGGATTGGGCCTGCTCTTCGATCTCAGGCAACTCTTGTGTCAGCACGTCGTACGGTTCCGCCGGCGGTCCGCTCGGCCGTCCCAATGCCGCCCGCACCGTCTCGCGGAATTGTTCCGATGGGATACCCAATGAGCCGCTTTGCGGCATTTGTCGCCGATTGAAGGGGATACCCATTGCCTAATCCTGCGCTCGGCCGGACCCTCGGCCCGACAGCTCTTCCCGCCAGATTTCCGAGAACGATCGCGGCGCGGGCACGGGCAAGTCGCGTGACCGCGCCCAGCGGGACACCAACGGCAGTCGCGTGGGGCCCACTACGCCGCCCTTGGCCATCGGCGACAGCAACTTCCGGCCGATCTTGCGCCCGATGTTGAGCAACCGTGGACGCGACATAACGGTTGCAAAACCCCGGGCCAGCAGGCTTTCCGTATCCGACCCGGCGGCGCGGTAAGATTCCGTTCCCTCCGCGATGTTGTGCCGCAAGTGCAGCAGCATCCGCGGAATGTTGATCTGCACCGGGCAGGCGTCCCGACACGCCCCGCACAGCGTGGACGCGTTGGGCAGGTCCTTGGCCTGTCCGACGCCCACCAGCCCGGGTGTCACAATGGATCCGATCGGTCCCGGATATACCCACCCATACGCATGGCCGCCCACCCGCTGGTAGACCGGGCACACGTTCAGGCACGCCCCGCAGCGGATGCAGTACAGCGACTCGCGCAGCGCGGGGTCGGCCAGCAAGCGGCTGCGCCCGTTGTCCACAATGACCAGGTGAAATTCCTCCGGCCCGTCCTCGTCGCCAGACCGCCGCGGCCCGGTAACCATGCTCATATACGAAGTGATCCGCTGTCCCGTCGCCGAGCGCGGCAGCAGCCTCAGGAACACCGCTAGGTCCTGCAACGACGGAATTATCTTCTCCATTCCGGCCAGGCCCACGTGGACCCGCGGCGCCGAGGTGCACAACCTCCCGTTGCCCTCGTTGGTGATGATTACCAGCGATCCCGTCTCCGCGACCAGGAAATTGGCCCCGCTGATGCCCATGTCGGCGTCAAGGAACTTCTGGCGCAGCACCACCCGTGCTATCCGCGCCATCTCTTCGATGTCGTCGGAGTACGGCACCCCGAGTTGGTCGGCAAACAGTTGGGCCACCTGCCCCCGGGTCTTGTGCAGCGCCGGCGCCACCAGGTGCGAAGGCGTTTCTTCGGCCAACTGGATGATGTACTCGCCCAGGTCGGTCTCGAACACGTCGATCCCCTGGGCCTCCAGCACGTGGTTCAGCCCGAGCTCCTCGGACACCATCGACTTGCTCTTGGTGACCGTCCGAACGTCGTTGGCGTCGGCAATCTGCGACACGATGGCGTTGGCCTGCGCTGCGTCCGCGGCGAAATGCACTCGTCCGCCGGCCGCGGTCACGTTCCGCTCCAGCATCTCCAGGTAGTAATCGAGGTGGCCGATGGTGTGCTCTTTGATCCGCCGCGCCTGCTCCCGCCACTCTTCCCACACCTCGGGTGTGACCTCGGCGATGGCCTCGCGCCGGGTGCCGTCAAAGCCCGTCCCAGCCCGACGCAGCGCCTGGCGTAGCTCGACATCCTTTATCGCCGCCTGGGATGCGGGCACGAACTGCCGCGTAACGACCTCTGCCATGTCTAACCGGCCTCACCGTCCAGAACCTGCGCGATATGCCGCACGCGGAAGGGCAGTCCCTGTCGGCTGACCGCCCCGCCTATATGCATCAGGCATCCCATGTCGCACGCCGTTAGCGTGTCCGCGCCGCTGGCGGTTGCCGCCGCAAGCTTGTCGGCCAGCATCTCTTCGGAAATGTGCGGATACTTGACCGCAAAGGTCCCGCCGAACCCGCAGCACTGCTCCGCGTCGGGCAGATCGACCCGCTCCACGCCGGGCGCAGCATCCAGCAAACGCTGTGGAGCCTCGGAGACTTCCATCTCGCGCAGCAGGTGGCAGGACGGGTGATACGCTACCGTCGGGCCATCCCGGCGCGCGTCCACCGTTCCGGGTTCATAGCCAACCACGTCCACCAGGAACTCCGTAAATTCGTACACCCGTTGGCTCAAGTCACTCGCTCGGGCCTGCATCTCCGGTTCGTCGGCGAACAGATCCAGGTAGAACACTCGCATCATCGCGCCACACGAACCGGAGGGCACGACCACGTATTCCCGGTCGCCCAGTATGTCGAGCGTGCGCTCGGCGAGTTTGCGCGCCTCCGCAGTGAAACCCGAGTTGTACAAGGGCTGGCCGCAGCACGTCTGGCCCTCGGGGAAATCAACCTCAACGCCGGCGTCCCGCAGCACCCGCACGACGCTGACTCCAACCTCAGGATAAAGCTGGTCGATGATGCACGTGACGAAAAGGGACGCCCTGGTGGGCTGCGGCTGGCTCAAATCAAATCCTCGTTTGCGGCGCCGCAAGGTTAGCAGAGTGCCACCCATCGGACAAGGCGAGACCGACCGGCGGTCTTGGTCTCAGCCCGGTCGCTGGTTATCATATTGCGACCATCATATCCCCATACAGGAGCGCAATCATGGTGGAAGAACTCGGCAGAATTACACGCCCGGCGACCGCCAATTACCAGGGCAAACGCAAGCTGTTGCTGGCGCCGTTGGTCCAACTGGCGTTACCGGTGGAGTCGATGCCGGCCGACGGCGCCGAAATTCTCGCGCGCTACTGGGACCAGGTGGATGTTCAGGTCCGGGCCGTGCAGAACGCCTTAGGCAGCGTCACTCATGTCTACCACGAAAACCTGCCCGATGGGGGTCCGGCCGGCCTGGGTTACCTCGAAATGAGCGCACAGGGCAGCCACAAACTGACCGCCGGTCTGGTGGATGCGGGGGCAGTGCTGGAAGCCACCGAGTCCATGGAAATCCTCGCCGAAACTCTGGACCTGCAACGTTGCTTGATGCAGCCGCTCATGAGCCCCGACGTGGCAACACGGCTCCAGGAATGGTTTGGCGAAGCCAATCATCGGCGCTACGAATTCGTCGCCGATGCCATCGACACCACGCTGGGCGAAGACGAAACGGGCCTGCTGCTGATCAACGAGCGCCATCAGGTCCAGTTTCCCGGGGATATCGAGGTGATCTACATCGCCCCGCCCGCCCTGGACGAGTTCCGGCGCTGGCTGCAGAACTGGAGCGAACAGCTTCAGCGGGAGATGGCCAACCCGACCGCCGATCCGGAAGAAACTGACGTTCCCGAACCGTCCGCTTGACCCCATACAATGAAGCAGCCCCGAGGCGCTAACCTCGGGGCCGCATCCGTTGGTCTGGTTTCGTTTCAGCCTTGTCCGCGGCTGTCAACCTTCTTGGCGGGAGTGCGAGGGAGTCGAACCCACCTACCCCGCTCGTCACGAGGCATAACGGATTTGAAGTCCGCAAGAGCCACCGGGCCCCATCCACTCCCGCGAATCGGGGCTTAGCTCTCCAGCACCGCGTCGATCTTCCGCTTCAGCGCCGGCTTGGGCTGCGCGCCCACCACCTGGTCAATCGGCTGGCCGTTCTTGAAGAAAATCAGCGCCGGGATGCTGCGGATGCCGTACTGCGCCGCGATGTCCCCGGCGTTGTCGACGTCCAGCTTGGCAACGTTCATCTTGCCTTCGTACTCCAGCGCCAGGTCGTGTACGGCGGGAGCGATCATCTTGCAGGGCCCGCACCATTCCGCCCAGAAGTCCACCATCACTGGTAGATCCGAGTCCATCACGACGCTTTGCCAGTTCTGTCCGTTCACTTCGATAGGTTCCGGCATCTCTATTCCTCCAGGGTAGGCACTCATTGGCCGCCCGCGACGTGGACACGATACGTCCACGCTCGGCGACCGGGATGGTGCTCATATTATACAGGGGCGACAGACCGGTCAATCAAGCCCGACCGCGCACCGCGAACCGCCGCGCCCCACCCCCGATGCGGAACCCGCGCTGACCGTGCGGTGTTACTATATTCGACGTGACTGCCGCAACCTCAAACGAAGCGACCGCGCACTTGCAGCGAGGCGACATCGTCCAGCTGGACCTCCACGCGTGGGGCCGCCTCGGCGAGGCTATGGCTTCATACGATGGGTCGGATATCTTCGTGTTCGGGGGAATACCTGGAGAGAAGGTCGAGGCCGAGATCGTGGCCATCCGTCGGAAGTACGTCGCCGCCCAGGTCACACGGGTGGTAATCCCGTCACCGGCGCGGATCGAACCGCCGTGCGAGTACTTCGGGCGATGCACCGGTTGCCAGTGGCAGCACGTCGACTACCAAAGGCAGTTGGCCATCAAGACCGAGATCGTCCGGGATGCTCTGGAGCGGATCGGCAATTTCCACGCGCCCGTGGTGCAGCCCGCCCTGGCTTCCCCTCGTCAGTTCCACTATCGGAACCACGCGCGCTTCAACATCTGGCGCGAGAGCGGCAGCCTCGGATTCACCCATCGGGAACGGCGGCGCTTCGTTCGCATCGACCGCTGCATGCTGATGCACGACGGCGTCAACGACCTCCTGGCGCAGTTGCAGGGCCGCTCTGCCGAAACCTCGCAGCTTGCCATCCGTTGTTCTCCCGACACCGGCGACTATCTGGTCCAGCCAACCCTAAAGAACGCCGACGTCACCATCCCAACCGGACAGAAGACTTACCGCGAATCCGTGGCCGGCAAGGAATTTCAGGTAGCGTCGCCGTCTTTCTTCCAGGTCAACGTGTGGCAGGCGGCCCGCTTGGCGGAGTTGGTCAAAGACGCTCTCCAACTGACCGGCGATGAGACCGTGGTGGATGCCTACGCCGGCGTCGGCACTTTTGCCGTGCTGCTGGCGCCTTACGCGGCTCGGATCGTTGCGGTGGAAGAATCCACCGCGGCCATCGCTGATGCCACGGTGAACGCTGCCAACCATCCGAACGTCCAGCTGGTCACCGGAAAGGTGGAAGATATTCTCCCTGGCCTGGACGTGACGCCCGACGCCGTGATCCTGGACCCGTCCCGGTCTGGATGCCAGCCAACGGTGCTGCATGCGCTCCTCGCACAGCGACCCAACCGCATCGCGTATGTGTCCTGCAACCCAGAATCCCTGGCCCGGGATTTGCGCACACTGAGTCGGGCCTATCTAATCCAGTCGGTCCAGCCGGTGGACATGTTCCCCCAAACCCACCACGTGGAATGCGTTGCGACCTTGGTTGCGAAACCGGAGACTGCCGAGATCGTGCTGGCGTCGGCGTCGCCGCGCCGCCGGGCGCTGCTGTCCGACCTCGGTATCGATTTTCGTGTCGCGCCGGCCGGCATACCGGAAGATCAGGAGCCCGATGAGAACGCGGAGCAGATGGTTCGCCGGCTGTCGCGCGAGAAAGCTTTGGCCGTCGCCGAAGCGGAGTCGCCAACTGCTGGCTATTACGTCGCCGCCGACAGTACCGTGGTGCTGGATGGGGAGTCCATCGCCAAGCCGGCGGATGCCGAGGAAGCCCGTTCCATGTTGCGCCGCCTGCGCGGCACGATTCACCAGGTCATCACCGGATACACCGTCTACGATGCCGGGTCCGGGCGGTGCATCACCGAAGCCAACGCCGCCGATGTACAGATGCGGGATTTCACCGATGCTGAGATGGAAGAGTCCATCGCCAGCGGAACCCCCATGGACAAAGCCGGCGCCTACGCCATCCAGGATCCGGATTTCAAACCCGCGTCTCTGCTTGCCGGCTGCTACTCCAACGTGATGGGGTTGCCCGCCTGCCGGATCGTCGACACTTTGGCAGAGATGGGATGCCCGCTGCCGGATCGAGCGTCTATGGCGGTCCCGCCAGGCTGCACCGGTTCCTGCACCCTGCGCTTGCCGTCCTCCTGACCCCGACGGATGCCTCACCGTGAACGTATTCGGCATCGGCACCCTGGAGCTGCTGGTCATCCTGGCCGTCGCTTTCATCGCCCTGGGTCCCGGTAAGACGGTTGAAGTCGCGCGCACCATCGGCAAGATGGCCCGCGAAGCCCGACGTACCTTTACCGACATCATGGATGCGACCTCGGTCGATGAGCGCGCCGACCGCCCCAGGGAAAACCCCGCGCAACCCCCTCCGCCTTCGCCTCCCTCCGACCCCGTGACCACACCTCCGCACTTGGCGGCCCAAAGCGATACCACCCAAAACCCATCGCCGTCCCAACCTTCGGACCAACGCTAAGTCCACGCCCCATGAGCCAGTCAATGCCGTTGCGGGAACATTTCCGCGAACTGCGTTCCCGCGCTTTGGTCTGCACCATCGCCCTGCTCATTGGCACGGCGGTCTGTTTCTACTTCTACGAGGAAATCTACGCGGTCCTGTTGTGGCCCGCTCAGCACGCCGCAACCGCGGACACCGTGAACCCCCTCCGCTTCTACCAGGACTTCGGCCTCGGCATTTTCCAACCCGCCGAACCGACGGAGGCGGCCCCCGCGTTCAAGCCCGTTCGCACCGAGGTCACCGAATTTTTGAGCATCACGGTCAGGGTCTCGCTCCTGGGCGGTTTTGTTTTGGCCCTGCCCGTTATCCTGTACAACGCGATCCGCTTTGTCGCCCCGGGCTTGACGCCTCGCGAGCGCAAAATCCTTTTTTCGTTTCTGCCGGCCGCGTTGCTGGCTTTTGCCGCGGGCATGGCCTTCGGCTATTTCGTGATGATCCCGCCGGCCCTCAGCTTCCTCATCGGATTCGGCAGCGAGGTTGCAGACCCTCTCATCCGCATCAGCAACCTCGTCAACATCATGATCCGCCTGCTGTTCTGGCTCGGGTTGTCCTTCGAAACACCCCTGGTGATGTACGTGCTGGCCGTGCTGGGTGTGGTCAACGCCCGCACTTTCTCTCGGTTTCGGCGGTTTTGGCTGGTCGCCGCGTTCGTGATCGCGGCCGCGATTACACCTACCATAGACCCGCTGAACCAGGCCATCGTTGCCGGTCCGCTGATTGTGCTGTACGAGGTCGGCGTACTCCTCGCCCGCCTGGCCGGCCGACGCAACCGCGAGCACTCGGCGCTGAACGCAGAACCGGCCAGCGAGTAGCGGACAACGAAACGGGCCCGCCAACGGCGGGCCCGCGTGTTCGGTTCGCTACCCTTTCACGCTTATGAGCGTGGCTCTTCCGAGGCGTTCCGCTCCGCTGTCGGCTTGTCGTCCTCCCCCGTCACCGAGGTCTTGAACGATCGTATGCCCTTGCCCAGCGCGGATCCTACGCCCGGCAACCGGGAGGCGCCGAATATCAGCAGCACCACCAGCAGGATAATCAGTAGTTCGGTCAGGCCAAGTCCCGCAATGCGCATGTTTCATCGTCTCCTGAGAGATGCCCCTATTCTATCAGAATGCCATGAACCCCAACGCGGGAAACCCCACCATTTCTCAAAACCGGCGCGGCGACCGAAGGTCAGCTGATCAAACGACACCGGGAGACCCTGCGCGCATTGGCGTCCCGACACTTCAATCCTGCATTGCAGAATTCCGTGGATGAGAATACCATTGAACCAACAGCCATGCCGCCGACGCAGGATTGGTGGCCCCACGGACGAATAATTGAGGAGGAACCAATTGGCTGATCAGCCTAGCGAAAAAGCAATCGCCAGAATGCGCCTTTTCGTGGAACGATATTGCGAAAAATCGGGCACATTCACACATCCGGAGGAAGGCGTCGCCGAATCCGTGATCCTGGGTTTGGCCCAGAACGTCGACGAAATTGGCCGGCCGCTGTGTCCCTGCCGCTTCTACCCGTCCAAGGAAGAGGAGGTCAAACACCGCACGTGGATTTGCGCCTGCGACGATATGCAAATCTACAAGTACTGTCATTGACTGCTGTTCGTGAATGAGGCAGGTCTGCCTATCACCGAATATTTGCCGGAAGACCACGAGGGCCGCGCTATCTACGGCGAGGTCAAGGACCCGACCCCCGACAAGGGTCGCCCCCTCCGCGACAAAGCTGAGGAACGCGAGATCGAGCGCAGGGAACGACCGTCCTGATCAACTCGTAAACCAGTTCAACCGAGCGCTGCTCGGACGAAATGGCCGCTCTCTCGATCCTGAGAGGGCGGCCTCTTTCGGCTCGCCGCAACTTGCCGCTATGCGGTGCCGCCGCTATAATGCCACAGTCCGCGCGCAGCCTCCCCACAATGGTGCAAACCGGCAGGAAGGCGCCTTCGCTCGAACAATCCACCTATCCGGACTGATTGATGACGACCGTCTCGGAGTATGACGTAGCAATAATCGGCGGCGGCCCCGGCGGATATGTTGCCGGCATCCGAGCCGGTCAATTGGGCCTCAAATCCTGCGTCATAGAGCGAGAGGCGTTGGGCGGTGTCTGCCTCAATTGGGGCTGCATCCCTTCGAAGGCCCTGCTCAAAAACGCCGAGATCGTATCTTACGTCCAGCGCGCCGACCAGTTTGGGCTGCTGTTCGATAACTTCCGCGCCGACTACAGCGTGGCAATGAAGCGCAGCCGTCAGGTCGTCGACCGCATGACCCGCGGCGTCGACTTTCTCCTGCGCAAAAACGGCGTTGACAGCATCGCCGGAACCGCGCGCATTGCCGACCCCGGCACCGTTGAGGTCACCGATCCTGACGGCCAAATCTCGCGGATTTCCGCTCGCAATATCATCATCGCCACGGGAGCGCGCCCCCGTAGCATCCCACCCCTGCCCGTGGACGGCGAACGCATTATCACCAGCCGCGAGAGCATCGTCGCCGAGGACGTTCCCGGTTCGATTGCCATCGTCGGCGGAGGCGCCATCGGCGTCGAGTTTGCCTACATCTACCGCATGTACGGCGCCGAGGTCACGGTCATCGAACTGCTGCCCCACATCGTGCCCAACGAGGACGAGGAAATCTGCCAGCAGTTGGAACGGGCTTTCAATCGGCACGGCGTCAAGCTTGTCACCGGAGCCGGCGTGACGGATGCCAGAGCCGATGCGGATGGCGTGACCCTCACCATCGACAAGGACGGTGTGACCGAGACCGCGCATTTCGACAAGGTGTTGGTGGCCATCGGCGTCCTGCCGAACACCGAGAACCTGGGACTCGAAGCTGTGGGCGTGGCAACCGAGAGGGGATACGTCGTCATCGACGACAAGATGGCTACCAACGTGCCTGGCATCTATGCCGTCGGCGACGTCACCGGCAAGCTGGCCCTGGCCCATGTCGCGTCTGCCCAGGCTGTAGCAGCCGTGGAATCCATCGCCGGCGAGGACACCCAGCCGCTGGACTACACTTTCATGCCCCGCGCGACCTATTGCCATCCCCAGGTGGCCTCGTTCGGGCTCACCGAGGCCCAGGCCATCGAGCAGGGCTACGAAGTCAAAATCGGCCGCTTCAACGTTCAGGCCAGCGGCAAAGCTGTCGCCATGGGCGAAAATGACGGCATGGTCAAGCTGGTCATTGATGCCAACTACGGCGAGGTGCTCGGAGGCCACATGTGCGGCCCCGAGGTCACCGAACTCCTGGCGGAGTTGCAGATGACCCACCTGCTGGAAGGCACCACGCTGGAACTTGGCTGGGCGGTCCACGCGCACCCCAGCGTCGCAGAGATGGTGCACGAAGCTGCCCTGGACGCCGAGGGCCGCGCCCTGCACATGTAAACCGGCGCACCGGTGTCGCCCTGCGACGGGCGGCGCCAAAAATCTGCCATTGAGGAAGGGATATGCTGAGAGCGGACGTCCCCGGACTTAACAAATCCGACCTGCTGGGTTTCTACCGGCAAATGAAGCTCATCCGAGAGTTCGAGCGCGAGTCGGAACGGCAGTACACCCGAGGCAACATCAAGGGTTTCCTCCACGTCTACAACGGCGAGGAAGGCATCGCCGTCGGGGCCATCAACACCCTCCGACCCGACGATTACATCGTGACCCACTACCGGGACCATGGACAAGCCCTGGCCCGTGGCATGACCAGCAACGAGGTCATGGCCGAGCTCATGGGCAAGGCCACCGGATGCAGCAAGGGCAAGGGCGGCTCCATGCACCTGTTCAGCTCCGACCTGAACTTCATGGGCGGGTACGCCATCGTCGGCGGCCAACTCTGCATCGCCGCCGGTATCGCCCTGGCCGTGCAGTACCGCGGCGACGACCAGGTGGTGCTGTGCTTCTTCGGCGACGGCGCCGTCAACGAGGGCGAATTCCACGAAGCGATGAACCTCGCCGCCATTTGGAACCTCCCGGTCATCTTTTTCTGTGAACATAACCTCTACGGAATGGGCGCCTCGTCCAAGGAAACCCTCGTGATGTGGGACTCCCTGCACGAGATGGCCGCCGCCTACGGAATGTCGCGCTACGAGGTGGACGGCAACGACATTCTCGAAGTGCGTGGGTTGATGCAGAAAATCAACGCTGAGGTTCGGGCCGGCGGCGGCCCGGCCTTCGTCGTTGCCCGTACCTACCGCCTGCGCGGCCATTCTGTAGCCGATCCCGCAAACTACCGACCCGAAGACGAGGTTTCGTACTGGGCCGGCCAGGATCCCATTCCCCGTTATCGCGATTGGCTCACCGAAGAGGGCATTGCGACCGAGGAGGACTTTGACGAAATCGACGCCAGCGTCGACGAAGAGATCGTAGTCGCGGCAGAATTCGGCGAATCGTCCCCATGGCCAGCGCCCGCCGACCTCTACGAACACGTCTACACCGACCGACCGACCGAAGGTATCTCCGCGTAACACCATCCGCGCCAGGCGAGAGGAACCATCATGTCGGTCATTACATATCGCGACGCCGTTTCGTCCGTTCTCAGGGAGGCCTTGGATCAGGATGAGCGGGTCTTCCTCATGGGAGAGGACATCGGACCCTACGGCGGCGCGTTCGCCGTCACCAAGGGTTTCTGGGAGCAGTACGGCAAGAAGCGCATCAAGGACTCCCCACTGGCCGAATCGGTCATCGTCGGAGCCGGCGTGGGCGCGGCCATGGCCGGCCTGCGGCCCGTCGTCGAACTGATGACCATCAACTTCAGCCTCCTGGCCATGGACCAGATCGTCAACCACGCCGCCAAGATCAGGTATATGTCCGGTGGCCAGTTCTCGATCCCCTTGATCATCCGCACCGTAACCGGCGCCGGCGCTTCGGTCGGAGCTACCCACTCCCAGTCATTCGAGGGCTGGTACGCGTCGGTGCCCGGGCTCACCGTCGTCACGCCTTCAACGCCCCGGGACGTCATCGGCCTGTTCCGCTCCTGCCGCGAATTGAACGACCCGGTGATGTTCGTCGAGCACATCCTGCTCTACGGCACCCGCGGCGAGGCTCCCGATAGCGGTGATTTCCGCATCCCCATCGGGCAGGCCGATCTGCGCCGCACCGGCGGCGATGTAACGCTCTGCGGCTATTCCCGCATGGCGCTGGTTGCGGAACAGGCAGCCGACATCCTCGCCCGTGAAGGCATCGAGGCCGACGTGATCGACCTGCGTTGCCTGCGCCCGCTGGACATGGACACGGTCGTGGCCTCAGTCAAGAAAACCCACCGCGCCCTCATGGTGGAGGAAACCACCCGCCTGGGCGGTTTCGCCGGCGAGTTGGTGTCCCAGGTGCAGGAAGAGGCTTTCGAGTACCTGGATGCTCCGGTGGGCCGCGTCGCTGGCGCGGAAGTCCCCATACCGTATTCCTTTCCCCTGGAGCAGATGGCCATCCCCAACTCGGAAACGGTCGCCGCGGCAGCCCGCAAGCTGGTCAACGGCGCCTGACGCCCGCCTACGGCGCTGGTCCGTAGATCCCCCTCTACACCCGAACACCACAGGAGAACATCGTGGCTACCAACGTCGTCATGCCCCAGATGGGATACGATATGCGGGAAGGCACCGTCGTCCGCTGGTACAAGCAGGAGGGCGAAACGGTCGACCGCGGCGAGGTCATCGCCGACATCGAGACGGATAAGGCTACGGTCGAATTCGAGGCCTACACCGGCGGAGTCCTGGGACGCATAGTCGCCGAGGCTGGGATTGCCGTGCCGGTCGGTGAGTTGATTGCCATCATTACCGAGCCCGGTGAATCTGTCCCCGAAGTCGCCGCGCCTGCCGCCAGCCCGGCTCCCGCCGCCCCGGCGCCCGCCCCGGCCGCCGCGGAACCTGAGCCTCCGGCGGCGGTTCCGGCATCCGACGGCGGTGTCCGCGCGTCCCCCATCGCCCGCCGCCTGGCGCGCGAGCGTGGCATCGACCTGTCACTGGTGACCGGCAGCGGGCCCAACGGGCGGATCACCGAGCGCGACGTCGAGAACTATCAGGCTGCCCCCGCCGCTGCTGAGCCTGCTCCGGCCGCGGCCCCCGCACCTGAACCCGTGGCTGCTCCTTCTGACTCCCGCATCGAGCTTAGCCGCATGCGACAGACCATCGCCCGGGTCACCGCCGACAGCAAGTCCACGGCTCCTCACTTCTACGTCACCGCAGAGATTGATATGGGCAAGGCCATGTCCTTGCGCCGTGACGTGAACGATGAGTCAGATCCCGAGAACCGCGTCAGCGTCAACGACCTGATGGTCAAGGCCTGCGCGCTCGCGCTGGTCAAGCACCCCAAGTTCAACTCGTTCTTCCGCGGCGATCATCTCGAGGTACACGGCGCGATGAACATCGGCATCGCCATCGCCCTCGAGTCCGGTCTGATCCTGCCCGGCGTCAGCAACTGCGAGAGCAAGAGCCTGCTCCAGGTTGCCGCCGCTACTAAGGACCTCATCGCCCGTGCCAACAGCGGTACCCTCCGCAACGAGGAGTACAGCAGCACGACGTTCAGCATCAGCAACATGGGGATGTTTGACGTCGAGAGCTTCACCGCAATCATCTACCCGCCTCACGCCGCCATCCTGGCCGTGGGCAGCGTCAAGCAGCAGCCCGTCGTCCGCGACGGCGAGATTGCCGTCGGCACCATGATGAAAGCGACGCTTTCCACAGACCACCGCGTGGCCGACGGCGCCGAAGCGGGCCAGTTCCTCATGGAAATCAAGCGGGTCCTCGAAAACCCGGTCAGCCTGCTGCTCTAAGTCCTCAACCAACCCACGGAGCTTCCACCATGCCCCAGATGACCGGCGGCCAGGCCGTGGTCGCGTCCCTGCATGCTCAGGGTGTCGACACGGTATTCGGCATCATTTCCGTCCACACCCTCGACCTGTTCGATGCGCTGTTCGACCGCCAGGACGATGTCCGGTTCATCGGCGGGCGTCTCGAGTTGGGCTGCGGTTACATGGCTGACGGGTACTCCCGCGCCACCGGTCGACCCGGGGTCATCCTGACCAGCACCGGCCCGGGCGCAGCCGACTCCGTCGGCGCTATGGGCGAGGCCTACTTCTCGGCGTCCTCTATTCTGCAGGTGACCACCAACGTGGAGACCGAATTCGTCGGCAGCGGGAAGATGGCTACCCACGAAACCAAGGATCAGCTCGGTATGTTTGCCGCGGTGACCGACTGGAACGCGCGCATCAACCAAATCGAATCCATCCCGGACCACTTCGTCGAGGCCTTTGTGCGATTTGGCGAGCGCCGGCCCCGTCCCATCGAACTTGAGGTTCCCACGGACCTGCTCGGGCAGCAAGCCGAAGTCGAGGTGCTCCGGCCCCGCCAGCCCGACGTGCCCCAGGGCGACCCGGTCCAGGTGGAACGCGCCTGGAACCTGCTGCGCAACGCCAAACGTCCCGTCATCTTCCTCGGTGAGGAGATCCACACCACCGGTGGCGCGGATGACATAATCCGCCTGGCCGAACAGATCGGCGCTCCGGTGGTCACCGGTGATGGCGCCAAGGGCACGTTCCCCGAAAGCCATCCTTTGTCTCTAGGCATGGCCCTCGGCAATCGCATTTGGGGCCAGAACCCCGTGCTGGACTGGATGGGAGACTGCGACGTCGCGCTGGTCTTGGGCAGCAACCTGCCCTACCGCTCCACTTCAGGCGTTGGCGTCAAACTGCCGGAGAAGATCGTCCACGTGCTGCTCGATGGTGACTACATCGGCAAGAATTACGACACCGAGGTTGGCATCACCGCCAACAGCGGCGCAGTCGTCCGGCAATTCTTGAGTGCTGCCGGCAATGGCGACATTGAGACCGGCGATGATTACCGCAAGGAAATCGCCGAGTTGAAGTCCAGCATCTACGCCGGCCTGCAGGAACAATGGGGTCCCGAGCTCAAGGCTTGGGAGTCCGTTCGCTCGGTCATCCCCGACGACACGATTTTCTCCCTGGACGCCACTGTGCCGGCCAACCGCGCCGTGCGCTGTCTCCAAGTGGATCGCCCCCGAAGCTATATGTACCCCCACGGTTGGGCCGGGCTCGGCTTTGCCTTCCCCGCCTCAATGGGCGCCAAGGTCGGCCGTCCCGATAGCCCGGTGATCTGCGTCTCGGGCGACGGTGGCTTCCAATATAACGCCCAGGAACTTGGGACCGCCGTCCAGTACGGCATAAATCCGATCGTCATGGTGTTCAACGACAACGCCTGGGGCGTCCTCAAAGGCTACCAGGCGGATCGCGGCGACCGCCGGATGGCCACCGATCTCGTCAATCCCGACTTCATGAAGCTGGCCGACGCCTACGGAATACCGGGCACCCGAGTTCACAACGTCGCCGAGATGACCCGCGCCGTCCAGGACTCCGTCGCCGCCGGCCGCATCCACATGATCGAAGTTGTCATGCCGGAGGGGTTCCCCGCCTTCTGCCGGAATTAGCGCATTCGGCAATTGTGATCTCCGACGCTGGTGGGGGCGAATGATCATTCGCCCCTATTCTTATGCAGGTTCCCAATTTTGCCGGGTATGCCGCGCCTCGCCAGTCGATCCGCTTCGTGACCGCCGGCGCTCATTTGCCCCGGATATGTCCGCCAATTGACTGGCCGGTTTTGGCTGTCTGTCATAGCATCGGGTCAGTTTTTTCGGAGCGACAGTGATACCACCGGGAACCGTGTCCACATTTTCACGAAACCCACCGGCAACCCGCCGCATCTACCCGCTTTCTCCTCGCGATCTTACCGAGGAGCAGATCGCGGTGACCTTCGCGATGACTTCGCGACGGCCCGAGCCCTTCGACGAAATCGCCACGCAGGTCTCAGCGGAACGTGCCGCCGACTTCAACGAGCGTTGGGTTGTAGGCTACGGCCACGCCTCCGTTGCGGAACACGCAATCGTGCACCTGGCCGTGGAGAACATCTCTCGTCTGGCCTGCGACACCCTTGAGGACAACCGCCTCGCCTCGTACACCGAGAAGTCATCCCGGTTCCAGGTCATCGACCCGGGGAGTTTCCACATCCCGTCGGAGTTGGACACTCGCCCCATGCTCCGCGCCGAGTACGTCTCTGCTTGCCGTTCGTTGTTCGTGGCCTACGGCCAGCTCATTGACGGCGTCATGTCCTACCTGCGGTCCCGGGAATCCCAGCGCGATGGCGAAAGCGGTTCGGCTTACGGCATGCGGTTGCGCCGCCAGGCCACCGACGCCTGCCGCGCCATCCTCCCCGCGTCCACCTTAACCAACGTCGGAGTCACCGCCAACGCCCGCACCCTCGAACACGCCATCAGCAAGTTGATGTCTGCGGAATTGGCCGAGGAGCGCGACGTGGGCACGGAGTTGCGCGAACAGGGCCGCTCCATCACTCCCACCCTGGTCAAGTACGCCGACCACAGCCCCTATCTCGCGGGCCTGCGCCAGGTCACGCCTGCCGGGGACGACCGGCGACCAACACCGCGCCAGTAACCGTGAGGCTGCTCGATTACGACCGTGACGCCACGCGCAAGCTGACCGCGGCTCTGCTGTTTCGAGGGGGTAGGGACTATGGCCACGCCCTCAGCGTGGCTGAAGCCATGACGGAAACGGAGCGGATCGAGATGATTGACGGGGTTGTCCGGGACATTGGCCCCCATGACGCCCCACCGCGTGAGTTCGAGCTGGTCGACTACACCTTCGAGTTCGTATTCGACTACGGTGCCTTGCGCGAATTCCGCCGCCACCGGATGCAGACCTACCTCGGGCAACCGCTGACCGTCGCCAACGGCTGCGACACGCCTCCCCTGGTCGACGAATCCGGCCTGACCGACGTGTTCGAGCCGGCCGTTTCGCAATCGGAGCGGCTTTATTCAGCGCTGGCTGGCGAGTTTCCCGCAGTGGCCCAGTACGCCGTCACCCACGCCCACCGCCAGCGCGTGCTTTCCAAAATGAACCTGCGGGAGTGCTACCACCTGTTCAAGTTGCGGAGTTCGCGGCAGGCCCACCGGTCGATACGTGAGCCGGTTCTGGAAGCCATGCGCCTTGCCGTTGAAGCGCAACCGGAACTGTTTAGGCGCCTGCCCCTGCGCAATGCCCCGGCCTGGTGGCCGTTCCGCCGGGATTAGCCGGACCGTCGCCTACGGACCGGACCCCTCGTCTATGGACCGGGTCCCTCGCCTACGGATCAGAGCAGTCCCTGGTGAACCCGCAGTTCCTGCAGATGATCTTGCAACTGCGTTCGTACATGCGGTTCCCGCAGATTTCGCAGTCCAGCCCGTCGTCACGTCTTGGCGGGCGGGGAGTTTGAGGCACGGTTCGCTGGCTGGTCATGTTCCATCACCTCCCTCTCCAGATCGAAGGCGGCACCGGTGGCCCGCCGATGATGCGGGCGCTCAGGAACTTCTCCCCCGTGGGTACCGTCGGCCCGTGCCGTTCGTCGGGCAGCAACGCTACCTCGTGGAACCCGAAGACCGATTGATCCAGTTCCAGCTCCTTGACGCCGCTCCCGTCGTGCTCGTTCACCACTATCCGGTCGATCAGCATCCTCTCATCATTCCGCACCAGCCAGATTTGATAAGTGTCGGCGGGCATGCCGGACACCATCAGGACGCCCTGCTTGCCGGATGGATGGAGCATCAGCAAACCCTGGGCCGTCGGTTCGGTGCCCATGGGGGAGGTCATCGAAAGCTTTTCCGTCTCCGGCCGGGCCGACAGCACCGTGGCTTCAACCATGTCGGATACTTCTTTCTTCATCAGGTCCACCGACTCCGCTCCGTCGTCGGCTTGTGCCGGAACCTGCGACGACATCCGGGCCTGGCTTTCGCTGAGAGCAAGACTCGGCGAGCTGCTCGTGCGACTGACCGGTATCCCGCGCTCGCGGCCGCCGTGTGATTGCTGGATCGCTGCCGGAGACCCCTCCTGCCCGATTGGAGCCGCCGCAGGAGCCATGGCCGCTACCGCCGCACTCGCCGAAGCCACTGCAACCGTTTCGCTGTGTACGGCCATCTCCTCCCGCTCGGCTTCCAGGCTGTGGATCTCCTGCTGCTGCGACATGATCAGCCCTAACGACGCCACCAGCGCGATGCTCATCACGCCAATTGCCGCCGGCGCAATCCACCGTCGCAGCCGTCGCAACGACCACCGCGGATCCGCATGCATGCGCGTTGGGATGGCCGCGGGACTCGTACGGCCCACGGAGTTGGCCAGCACGCGCTGCTTCAGCCCGGCGGGCAACTCCACCGCCGGCGCAGCGCTGGTCAGCCTCGCCGCTGTATCCTGAAACCCCAGCAGCACCTCCTGGCAATGCGGGCACCGGATCACGTGGTGGAACACGGCCTGGAACTCGGCATCGTCCAGCGCGTTCAACGCGAACGCCGCCAACTCACCTTCGGGATGCTCCGATCCGGAGAATATTTCGCCTGGATTGTCAGACCACATGGGCTTCCAACGCTGCCTTGAGCTTCTGCATACCGAGACGCATCCGGGTTTTCACCGTTCCCAGCGGTATTCCCAACATCTTGGAGATTTCCGATTGGCTGTATCCGTGCCACGCCGACAGGTACAGGGGTTGGCTTTGCTCCTCGGGCAGGGTCGACAACGCCTCGCGCACCAGTCGGGCATCAAAACCGCGCTCCACCTGGCGTTCCACGCTCATTCTGCCGTCGGGAATCCGGTGCAGCGCGTCCATGTCTGGACGTACCGTGTGATCCGTGGTGCGCCGGCGCGACCGGTACATGTCGACCACCTTGTGGTGGGCCACGGACATTATCCAGGTGCTGGGCGCCGCCATTTCCGGCCGGTAGCTCTCCGCTTTCAGCCAGATGTTGGTGAACACCTCCTGCAGCGCGTCTTCGGCCAGCGCCTCGTCTTTCAGGATCGACACCGCCAGAGACAAAACCCGTTGGGCGTAGCGGTCGTAGATTTCTTCCAGGGCTCTCTCGTCGCCCGTCCCGACCGCGGCGATGCGTTGCGCGTCTTCACTATGTGTGTTGTCTGACACCACCCCTCCAAAGTTATCAGGGGTTCGGCAAGGATTTGTTATCAGTATATACGCGCAAGACTCCCGCGCGGATTGCTGCTATCCCGAAATCGACGACTAATCGCGCGGATCCGGTATCTCCGCAATCAGACCACCAGGCTGTCGAATATGTCCTGGATGTTCGGCAGGTTCTCCAGCGACCAGATCAACTCCAGCGCCTGCTCGCACTGCTGCTCGGTGATCGTAGGGCACGCCAGGCGCCGGAACTTGGCGTCCACGTCGGCGTCGCTCAGGGGGTTCTTGCCGTGCCCCTTGGGGAAACTCGTCTCCGCCACCTCGGTCTGCCCGTTGGTCTTGATCACCTCGATCCGGCAGTTGTACTCGGCGGGATACCTCTGCGTGAACTCCGCGTTTTCGTCGATCCGCATCTTGTTGATGATCGTCCGCAGTCCGGAGTCAGCGATGCGATCCGACGCGAACGTGGTCGGGGTGACTTCACCGTCGCGGAGGCCCACAGCAGCCAGGAACGGGATGCTGTGGTCGGCCGTTTCGCGGGTTTGGGGGTCCCATTTTTCCGGTTCCGTGGACGCGCTGCTCACCGCTGACCGGTACGACTGGATCTTGATCGAGGCGATGTCGCTTACGTCCACCCGGTCGTGCAGCTGAATTGCCAGGTCGATTGGCGCCTGCGTATGAATTTGCGACGGGTAGAACTTGAAGATCGTATCCGTGATCCGGAACGGGGCGTCGTCACCGCCCATGGTGTCAAGTTCGATCGGATACCCGATGGCCTGCTCCCACAACCCCTTGCGTCCCTCGAAAGGTTCGAACGGGCCGGTCATCCCTTCGGCCGCCAGTTGCGCCGCGAATATTCCGGCACGCGTAGCCGCCGCCGCCGCGCAGCCCTTCCACATCGAAAGCTCGCCCATGCGGGTCACGCGCAGGGGAACGTTGGGCACGACGGCCAGCGAGATCGCATGCCCCATCTGCTCTTCGTCGAGCCCCAGGATCTTCCCGGCCGCGCAGGCTGCACCGATCACGCTCAGGACGCCCTGGTCCCACTGGTTGTCCGGCACGTGGTCGGCGATGCGGCAGAACGCCTCATAGGCAAGGGCGATTGCGGTGATGATCGTCCGCCCGTCCGCCTCGACGCTGTCTCCCACGGCCAGCGCTGCCGGGATCATGTCGCTGGGATGCCCACCGCCTGGCGAGAAGTACGAGTCGTTGCAGTCCAGGTACCGGACCATGACCCCGTTTGCGAACCCGGCCATGTCCAGCGATGACCGGTCGTATGTGCCCAGGATCCGGGCAGACGTCTTGCTGGTCACGTCTCCGGCCAGCTTGCGGGCCACCTTTGCGGGCTCGCTCAGGTAGCCCCCGACGGCGCAGCCCAGCGTATCGGCAACGGTGCGCTTGACTTGATGCACCACCTCGGGCGGCAGGTCCTCATAGGTGAGATTGCAAGCGTAGGAGCTCAACAGCTCGGTGGTGCGGTCCATATGCCCCGTTACCTCTCTTCTTCGCGTGTGTCGGTCGACTCGGCGCGAACCATTTTACAGTTCGGCGGCTCGCAGTCGTGCTTGACCGGCGTTCAGCGAATGACCGCTTCCGCCATCCGCTCCAATTGTGCGGACATCTCCTCTTCAGTCTCGCAGTGTTCGGGACGCACCACCACGCGGTCGGCTCCCGCATTGAGGAAGTCCTGCACCAGTTGCCCGTCCGGAGCCTGGCCGTACACCGAGATAGACAGCGATTTGGGATCTCGCCCCCTGGCTTCCGCCAGTTCGTCCAGGCGCTTGCGGCTGTCTTCCACCTCTGCCGGAGTGATCCGGTTCGGCAGCCAGCCGTCGCCCCACGTGGCTACGCGTTGCAGCACGCGGCGCGCCAGCCCTCCCAGGATCACCGGCGGGTGCGGCTGCTGAACCGGTTTGGGGTTCGACTTGACCGGCGGGAAATCATAGTACGTGCCGTGAAATTCCGCCTCGTCCTTCGTCCACAGTTCCTTCATCACTTCCACTGCTTCCCGAGTCTGGGTCCAACGATGGTCGAAGTCGCCACCGAAGATCTCGGTTTCCTCGCGGTTCCAGCCGGCGCCGATGCCGAACATGAACCTCCCGCCGCTGACCCGGTCGAGCGTGGCGATCTCCTTGGCCAGCATCAACGGGTTTCGCTCCGGCACCAGAGTGATCCCGGTTCCCAGTTTGATCGTGGTCGTCGCCCCCGAAGCCCGCGCCAGCGCGATGTACGGGTCGGCGAAGTGAGCGTAGGTCCATGGGATTTCGCCTCCCGAAGGAAACTGGCTCTCGCTACTCACCGGCAGGATCGGGTGCTCGGCGTACCAGATCGACTCGAATCCCAGCGACTCGGCCGTGCGGGCCATGAACGCCGGGTCCAGCGTGTAGGCGGGCAGAGGTATGGAAGTTCCGACTGACATAACGTTGCTCCCCTTGCAGTTGATTTAGGTGTTGTCGAACAGTACTTGGCTTACTTTACGTTACGAGCTCATCACCCGAGAGATCATGAGGTACCGTCATACGGTCATAACTTCATCCCGAACCAGACGGAGCCGTATCGTTGCAGGCAGTTCGTCTTCGTCGAAATGACACAGCACCGCGTCCTTGACCATCACTCTCAGGTCCAACCAACCGCGCCCTTGCGTGAAGATGCTGTGCCCGATGGCCCTCGCATCGTAACCACCCTCGACGGCCTCAGTAACCTCAAAGACAATCTCGTCCACTTCCCCAACTCCCTCCTTTTCTGGGAATTGCTTCAGTCGTCCGCAGCTACCGCCTCCCGCACACCTACGATCGCGTCGTACACCTCAGCGCCCTGTCCCACCAGGACTTCCACATCCTCGGTCAGCAAGTGGCCCTGCTGCACCAGCGTCTCGGCAAGTTCGCGCACCCGCGCCAGGTATTCGTCACGCGACGCGTACCGCTCTTCGATGGAAGGCCGTGGGTCACCGGACGCCATACGTTCCGCACGGGTAACCGCGAAGGGAATGGCCCCGCCGGCCACGGTCCCGCCCGGAGACAGCACCTGACCTCGCCCGCCGATGTCGGCGTGGCGCACGTTCCAGCCCGTGTAGGTTGCCAGCGGCACCGCGATGGCCGGCAGCCGGATGCCGCCGATTTCGTTTCCGTCGACATCCGCTGCCGACACCAGGAACGGGTAGGCATCGCCAACGCCCGGCGGAATTACCGTGGGCACGGTCCGGTCCGGACCGAAGTCCAGGCGACGCATGACCTTGTGATGCTCGGGAAACTCAACGCCCGGCAGTGCTCGGAATAGTTCCGCCAATTCTCCGGCCCCGATGATCGTTTCGTCCGCATACCGGGGATACCCATTGGCTGGTGGAGCATCATTATGGGTAACCCAATTGTCCAAATGCACGAGCGCCGCCCGCATCAGCGGGCGATAGTCGACGTAGTTTAGCGCCTGCGTGCCTCTGGCCCCAGAATCGGGGTTGGTGTCGGAGATCGGCAGGTTGGCCGGGGCGTGCTGCGTCCCGCAGAACAGCCAGGATCGCACGTTGTCGGGCAACTCGGCATCACCTTTGCCGTCGGCAGTGACGTGGGCCAGCGCCCCGTGCCCGCCCCAATACTCGGACGAGGTATTGGTGTAGATCACCTTGGGAGCCACGCCCCGACGGGTCACTTCGGCAAGAATGCCGTCCGCTCCACCCGGCTCCAGGTCCAGGAATGGCGGCAGGTTGTTGACGCTCCGGTTGGACAGGCTCGACGGTTGACCGAACCGCACGTTGAACTCGCCCATCTTGCCGCCGGCCACGTTGGGCAGCATCCCCTCGAAAACGATCCGCCCGTCCTCGTCGCGGTTCAGTCCCAGGTGGAGCATCTGCCGGAGGAAACGGCCGCTCTGGCTCCGTCCGTAGGCGTAGGCACGACCCAGGGCGCCGGCCAGCGGATTGGCGGTGCCAACTGCGTCCGTTTGACCGTGCCTGAGCCAGGCGACGATATCCCGCGTCGCCAGCAGACCCAGCCCAACCAACGGGGCATGTGAGGTCTCGTAAACCACCCTATAAACCTTGCCCGCCTCAAATCCGCCATCCATGGTCAGATGCGCGGCGTCCGGCACCCGCCTCCCGTCCACCAGGCGGGCGAACGCCCATTGTTCGCGGGGGATGACGGTCTCTGGAGCGTCCTCGTGTTCCTGCACGGTCAGCACCGAATCCCAACTTTCCAGGTGGTTGCTGGGATACGGCTGGTGGTCGCGGTCGGACAGGAACTGGTTGTCGACATTGGACAGCGGCTGGAAAGAGACCATGATCCTGCCCGAAACCGGCGAACCGTCGGGGTTGTACGCGTTCGGCACGTTGCACCGGAACAGACCCGGCGCATCCGGTACGTCGTGCTGCCAACCGCACCAGACCAGGCTGTAGCCCTGTCTCATCAGGAAACCGTTTCCCGGATGCGGGTCTGCGTCCGGCGGCCCGTCTGGTGAACTGTTCAAGTTTTTCAGGGCCAGCTCCTTGCCCCGGTTCAGCACGTCCAGCAAGAGCCTGCCGTTCCCATGGTCGTTGTCCACCGGCTTGATTATCCGAAAGTCCGAGGAGAACTCCACCAACCCGTTATCGTTTCGCGGCGCCAGCGCAATGTCTGCGCTCACCGTGTTGTCCGCATGCGACGGATCCACCGCGAAGTGCGCCAACCCGTCGATCTGCTCATATCGCCCCACGTCGCCAAAAACCTGCCCGTCGGCGAACGGCTTCCGCTTCGTGATTTCCAGTCTGACTAGCGCCATCTCCATTCACCTCGTTTCAGTCTTGGTAGCACGCAGTCGTCATTCGGCAACAACACCATTGATGGACATCGCCCAGGGAGATCAATCTCAGCGGACCAATCGACCCGTTTTCGGCCAATCCGGTACATCCTGTGCATCCACGCGAAAACCCCGTCAGAGGATTTCGCTGGCGTCGACTTCGAGGTCCGTTGGAGGTTCCGCTCCGGTGTTGTCACGCCACCATTGCGCAAACGGATCGTCGCCCATCTGCTCCTTCAGGCGGGCAAGGTGTGCCTTCACCTGCACCATCATCGGCAACTGGTGATCTGCCGCCAGCTGATAAGTGCGCGCCACCCATTCCAGGGCGTCGGGCAGGTTCCCCCGCTGCTCCTCGACCATGCCCAGCTGGCCGTAGGTGCGTGCCGCCCGCAGCACATCGCGCACGTTCTCGAAGGCAATACGTGCCTGGTCGTACCAATGATAGGCCTGTTCCAGGTTCCCCTGCTCGTGGTGAACGACACCCAGCTGGCGCGCCTCTATTCCCACGCCCCGCGTGTCGCCCATCTCCTCCCGGTATTCCATAGCCACCCGCAGCCACTCGTCCGCCTCGTCGGCAATGCCCCGCGCCTGCGCCAGGGTGCCCAGGTGATGGAATTCCACGATCATCTGCTCGGTCATGCCCAGGCGGTCGCTCAATCCCAAGGCCTGTTGGTACCAGGACTGTGCGTCTTCGAACAGGTATTCCGAGTGGTCAACCGTTCCCAGAGAGTGGAAGATGTAGACCGCGGTTTCTTCGTCACGGTTGTCCTCCACTATTTCCCGCGCCCGGTTGTACCAGCTCCGCGCCTCGTCGTATTCGAACCGCAGGTGGCACGCGGACCCCAGGGCGCGGAAGTCGTTTACCATTTCCTCGTAGTCGGGTAATCGCTGGTGGATGTCCAGCGCCCGCGAGTACCACTCCTTGGCCGCCCCGTACTGCCGTTGGTGGTGTCGCACCTGTCCGATTGCGAAACAGGCGTCGGCGATGGACTCCTGGTCCTCGCCGCCGTCAATGATTTCCAGCCCCCGCTCCAGCCACTCGGAGGCCGTGTCGTATTGCCCCCTGCGCGTGGCTATCAGCCCGTTCTGGTGGTAGACCGCCGCCGTGCGCGCGTCCGTTTCCCCGTCCGGTTGCTCCAGCAGGTAGTCCAGGAGTTGGCGGTTGAACAGGTCGGCCCGTTCCAGGTCCATCCGCTCAACGGACTCCATCGCGTCGGTCCCCAGCAGGTATTGCCAGAACTCGATGGCTGCGTTGGCTTCCGCTTCGCCGGCGGTGTGCCCGATGGTGTCCAGCAGTTGCCCGCGCAGCCGCCGCAGCTCGGGGAACCGTTTCTGCATTCGATAAACCTGCGCCAGCGGCTGGAACAGCACCTGCGCGTTGTCCCACTGCCGGTACTCCAGCGCCAATCCCAGCGCCTGCGTCAGGTTGCCCTCTTCCGCCAGCACCGCGGTGACGCCGGTGTCCTGGTTTTCGTACAGGCTTTCCATGAAGTAATCCGCGGTGTCGGCGTAAACGCGGACAAATTCCATTTCCAGTTGCTGTATCCCGTTGCCGGACACCTGACGGCCCAGCTTACGGCCCAGGAACCACGGCATTGACGGGTTGATCTGGTAGACGCTCGGCGAAATCGACTCCAGGAATCCGGCGGCATGGGCGGCCCGCAGCATCGTCCGGCACGCCGCGTAGGAGCGCCCGGTGGACTGCATGCCACCTTCCGGTGAGAGCAAAGTGCGCGAGGCCCCTGCGGTGAGATCATCTCCCACGATCTGTGCGTACGCCCTCTCCTCGGTGATGTGCGACAGCACATCCAGCATGATCCTGCGCTGGAAGAGCGAAATGAACGGCAGATGCGTGCGGTTGCGCCGCGACATCCGCGAAAAGGCATACTCCATCGCCGCTGTCAGCGTCGCCCCGCGTCCGGCCTCGTCGCCCTCCGGCCCGCCGTCAATCAGCCTCGTCATCTCGCTGACCACAGCCGCTGCCGGAACCTCCTTCACGGGCGGAATGGCGATTTGCATTGCCAGCGGGTGCCCGTCCAGCAGATTCAGCAGTTCAAAGAAATCCGCATCGACGCGGGAAGCGGGAATTTCGCCCTGGTGCATGATCTGGGCGGTCAGCGCTAGCCGGTCGGCGCCTGCCAGCCCGTCCAGCGTGAGGGATGCGTGGGGGACAGAAATCCAATCCTCGTTGGTCCTTCTACCCAACAGGAGCGCGTTCGTGCCCACTGGCCCCGTGGTCACCTCTCCCAGAAACGCGGCCAGTTCCGGCAACTCCTCTTCGCCCAGCAGGCCGGGGGTCCCGTCAGGAAAGCCGGCCACGTTTTCCAGGTTGTCCCAGACCAGCAGTGACGCATTGTCGTGCAGGTAAGCCGTCACCCACCGGCGCTGTTGTGCGGCCGGCATGTCGGCGAAATCGAGTCCCGCCACCGCGGTCCCGATTTCGTGAACCACCCGCTCCAGCCCGGCCGGCTGCGACGTTTCGAACGCCGCGTAGAACACACCGCCGGGATAGGCCACCCGAGCCGGCTTCAGGAACCACCGGCAAAGCGCCAGCGCCAGTTCCGTCTTGCCCGCGCCGGTGTCTCCGGACAGGTGTACCACCGAGTGCGCTTTCAGCGCTCGTTCCAGCTGCCGCAGTTCCGCTTGCCGGCCCACCAACCCAAACTGGCCGGCCACCGGAATCTGCAGATCCTCCGTCGGCGCTTCCTCGGGATGGATGACCGGCGGAGCCAGCGGGTCCGGTTGGTGTTGCGCTATCACCGGCGGCTGGTGGCTCCGCGACTGGTAGACCCATGGCAGTTGCCAGTCCCAGAACACTCGTCGGCCGTACAGCGTGACCCGCTCCGGCGTGTCCATCAGGGCGCGCCTCACCGAGGCCACCGCCTCCGCCACCGTGTATCCCTGCGCGATGCGGCGGTAGAACGCCTCCACGGCGCCTTCCGCGGCATCAGGATGCACGGGCGCTGGCATCACCGCCACCTGGGCAACGCCGGCTTCGGTCATCGCCATTGCCGTCTCGGCCCAACTGGTTAGCGGCGGAAACTCTTCTTGAGCCCCCGCCGTGATCAGCGCCACATTGACGCCGCCGGAAGCCAGCGCGCTTCCCAATTCGCCCGCGTCAACGGCATTCGAACCGCCGTCGTCCTGCTCCAGGATGACCCTCCCGCCGTCTCCCAGCGTGGCCCCGTCAATGTGCGCCACATGGTAATGGTTCGGGTTGCGTTCCAGCAGAGCCTGCATCGCGCTCAACGTGGCCGGCCTCGGATTGTCCAGCGACACTTGCACGTTCAACCCTTCCAGCGCGGCGACCGTCGCATCGGCCAGGCTTCCTCCGGCTGCTACCGGTTCCGCCAGCAAAGACCCGGAACTTGCGACTTCGCCGGCCAATGGACTCGTCGAAAGCATCAGCACGTTCAGCGCGTCTTCCTCGGTCTCTCCGGCATCCTCCCCCGGCACGTGGCTGGCTGATTGCCGCACCACTCCCACCAACCCGTTGATGAAATATCCGAGCGTTGGGTCGTTCATAAGCTCCCACGGCAGGGACATGAACTCCGGCTGGGGCGACACAATCGCCAGCACTCCGCGTTCGTCTCGGGTCATCACCTCGTCCAGCAACCCTCGGGCCTCGCTGTCCGCTGCGAACGCCGACTCCAACAGCAATCGCCCCAGGTTGCGCATGGCGAGTTCGACGGCTTCGATTTGCGCGATGCCACTCGGCGACCCGCGTCGGAACTCCGTGTGGTATCGGTCCAGCGCCCTCCGCTCTTCCTCCGAGAGGTCCACACCGAAAACCGCCGGCGCTGCTTCTCGTGCCTCACCTGATTCTTCGACCAGTCGCACCTGCACTTGTCCGGTACCGATCAGATCGTGGATTTCTAAACTAGCGGCCATTTTGGAGAATTGCTCCTGTCGATCCGTGAACGATTAATCGTTTGGATCGGGTGAACTGAACGCGCCCGCCAATGTTGGGCGGCGCTTTGTCGACGGTCGAGAAGCGTGCCATCGAGCGGGTGGCGGTGGTTGTGCCTCTTGTTCAGTAACGTCGCATGTTGCGCAGCCAATGAGACCCGACTAGGGAAACTCCACGTAACCGTGAGCCCCAATTCCTGCGTGCGAGCGTCCTGCACGACGCACCAGGCCGCCCGCTTGTGGATCAGCCCGAACGCCTGGCGACTCGAGTCGGTCGTGTTGCCACTGTGTGCGAACTCACATATAATTCAGTCCACTTTTGCGACAAACTTACCGGCCTTAATCGAATCGGCGGCATTATACAACATAATGCCGCCGTTCATTCCCCAATCACGCACGGATAACCGCCATGACAGCCTCTTCCAAGGTTCGGCGTTCCTGGCTGCTGACACCGGTTTCACACCCCGAAAGGGTCTCCTCGGCTCCTTCGGCCGGTGCCGACGTGATCGTCCTGGACCTGGCGGAATTCGTGGCCGAAGCTGACAAGCCGGCGGCACGCGAGACCCTGCGAGGATATCTTGACCATGCACGCTCCGCCGGCGCGGAGGTGTTCGTCCAGATCGATCCCGAGCTCATGCTCGCCGACCTCACCGCCGCTGTTTGGCCGGGCCTCGATGGCGTCGTCGTGTCCCGCGCCGAAACTCCGGAGCAGGTGGTTGCCATCGATGGCATCATATCCGATCTGGAAAGTCGCCGCGGCATGTTGCCCGGCAGCGTCGAGTTGATTCTCTGCCTGGAAACCGCCCTGGGCAATCACAACGGTTTCGAGGTCGCAACCGCCAGTTCCCGCACGTGGGGTCTTTCCCTCGGCCGAGCCGATCTGGTCATGGACCTGCGCCCGGAACCGTCCGGCGAAACCCATCTGATGCAGTACCTGATGCAGCGGTTGGTGACCCTGGCCTACGCCACCGGAACCGTACCCTTGGGCGCCTGGTGGCGCTTCCCCGACCGCGGGCTCCTGGCAACCCCCGAACACACCCTCGCCGCCGCCCAACGCGGCCGTAGAATCGGTTTCAAAGGCTCTTTCTGCGTTCTGGACGACCAGGTTCCGCCCTTGAACGCCGGTTTCACGCCCTCCGAGTCCGAGGTCGCCGCGGCGCATGCTCTGTGCGAGGCTTACGCGTCGGCGACCGCTTCCGGGACCTACGCCGTGGTGTGTGTCGACGAGCGCGTGCTCACACCGGACATCGTCAACCAGGCTGCCAACGCGGCCGTCCTGGCTGACGCCTGTTCGACCCGCGACCGTGCCAAGGCCGCCGCCGTAGAAGGCATACCCATTCCTGTTCCGTAGGAGTTCTCCATGGCCAGCATCCCGCGTCGATTGAAGCGGTCCGGCCTGACGATGCCCATCGTCACTCCGCGCTTCATCAACAACGCCTGGCATCGCGGCTGCGACTTCATCAACATGGATCTGGAGGATTCGGTTCCGCCTCGCCTCAAGGACTTCGCCCGCAACTTGGTCCGCGAGTCCATCTCCGTCGTCAACAAGGGCGGCTCCGATGCGGTCTGCCGCATCAATCATGACCTGATGGAAGCGGACCTCAACGCCGTCATCTGGCTGGGCCTCATGATGGTCAACTATCCCAAGGCCGAGTACGCCCACGAGATCGAGAGGATGGACGGGATCATCACTCGCCTGGAAGCCGAGCGCGGCATCCGCCCCGGTACCGTGGAAATCGGCGCGAACATTGAGACCGCCGTCGGCGTCGCCAACGCCTACGAGATCGTTACCGCCAGCCCCCGCGTCCGTGACTTCGGCGGCGCCGCCGGTTACGACATGTCCCGCGACCTCGGCGTGGAGATGTTCGTCGCCTTCGACCAGTTCGTGTACGGGAAGGGTGAGGTCGAACTCGCCGCCCGCGCCGCCGGTCGCGAACCCCATGCTTCTCCCTTCACACCTAACATAACCGGCAGTGTCAGCGACCCCGACCGCGCTTTCGCCGAGGCGGATGCGGCGCGCAAATGCGGGTTCCGCATCGGCGGCGGTCTGCACCCCGCCGTGGTCGAGCCTCAGATACGTGGCTTTGCCGCTACCGACGAAGAGATCTCGGACGCCCAGTGGGTGCTCCAGGAGTACCGCCATCTGGCGCGCTCGGGGCACACCTGGGTGCAGGTCGACGTCTCCTCTGTTGATCGGGAAGACTCTCCCCGACCCATGGCCGCGGACTCCTACCTTGGCCGCCACCGTGTCATCGACCGCTATGAGGCCGCGCGCGCGGAGGAACTGTTGCAGTGGCACAGCCTGTGCCAGGAGCGTGACCAGGAGAAAGCCGAGGCCGTTGATCGCGTGCGCGCCGCCGAGGCCGCGGAAACCGAGAGCTGATCGGGAGCCGTCCAGAATGCCCATCCTCGTTCGCCGTTCCAACCTGTTTGTTCCCGCTGTCCAATCGCGGATGGTCGGCCGCAGTTGGATGCACAACGCCGACGCCGTGACCATCGACCTGCAGGACGGCACTCCCGGATCTGAGTTGGCCCAAGTTCGCGAAACCCTCCGTCAGTCCGTCGCCTTAGCCGGCAAGGGCGGTGCCGACGTCTTTGTCCGAGTCAACGCCGGGTCCGTCTACGCCGACAGCGCCGCCGCAGTGGGTCCTGATTTGGCCGGCATAGTGCTGCCGGGGGTAGAGTCGGCCGATCAGGTCTCCGAAGCCGACGCGATCCTTGCCGATTTGGAAAAGCTGTACGGCGTGCCCCGTGGTTCGCTCGAAATAACCCCCTCGATAGAAACCGCGGCCGGCGTCTGGCACATCCGGGCAATCATCACCGCCTCGCCGCGCGTGAAGCAGGTGGGCATCGACGAAGCCGCTCTCGCTGCCTCCATGGGGATCACCCAGTCCTCCGAACACGACGCCTTCGTTTTTGCCCGTGGCCGGCTGTGCATCGAGGCCACCGCGGCCGGCGTCCAACCCATCGCGTTTGCCGATCCCATGGGCGTCCAAACCGGCCATCTCTCCCCCGAGGAGATGGCTCAGAACGCCACCGACTCCCGAAACCTGGGCTTCAAGGGTATGGTTTGTGGACACCCCAGCTGGATCGCTCCCGTCAACGAGGCCTACACACCCACCGAATCTCTGGTTGATTACTACACTCAGGTGCGCGAGGTCTTCGCCCAGGCGCTCGCGGCCGGCACTGCTGCTGCTCCCTTTGCCGGGCGCATGATCGACGTGCCGGTGGACGAATGGGCCAAGGACGTGCTGGCCATGAGCGCCGCCTGCGCCGCCCGAGATGCCGAGAAACGGGCCGCATTCGCCGCAGCCGAGGTCTCCCTCGATCCTTCGATACCGGTCATCGGCTAAACTTGGATTTCGGTCCTCTCCATCGGCTGCTGGACGGGCTGACGACAAATCGTCAGTCCATTTCCTGCCTGCCGTGGCTATCGTCCGCTATCCTATAGGAGCTATTTGCGGCTCCGACTCGCGATCGTTGAATTGGCGCTGCATCCGGCGCCGTCCTCCAGGAGATCCCCATGATCTACATTGACAACGAACTTCGCCGCCGTATCGACAACGCCCTGGCCGACCGCTGTCCCATGTTCATCGCCACCGTGTCTCCGGACGGCGAACCCCAGATCAGCATGCGCGGCAGCGTTCTGGTGTTTGACCGGGAGACCCTCGCTTTCTGGGAGCGGGGCTGGCGCAATTCCGCCGCCAACATCGAGAACGGCTCCAAGGTGGTGCTCTTCTACCGGCACCCTACGGAGCGCGTCAACCTGCGTTTCTACGGCACCGCTACCATGTACCGCGAGGGCGCAATTCGCGACAACGTCATGTCCCGCACCGTCCAGGGCGAACTCGACCGCGACCCCGACCGGACCGGCGCCGCCGTCCTCGTCCGCCTCTACCGCATCAACCAACTCTCCGGTGAAATCCTCCAGGAACTATGAACCGCTACTTAGTCGTCCCACTTGCTCAACTCACCGCCCACGTTCTGCGCGTCGACCCGGGTGAACCCTGGTATTCCAACATCCTGTTCAATTCCATCGTCGCCGGCCTGATCGTCGGCGGGTCTGCCGGTTTCGCGATTGCGCTCATGTCGCTCGTGCCCGGGTGGAATTCCGTGTCCCTCGCGGCCACGCCGACCTTCGGCATCGCCTCTTTCCTGTGCGCTACGGTCGTAGCGGTGAAATCCTGGTCACGCTGACTGTTCTTCCACCGGAGTTGTCTGCCCATCGGTTTAGTTGAACCGTGTCGTCGAATGCGACATGGCAAATCCAATCCGACCTCCTCTGGCTGTCACAGCGTCCGCAGCCGTAATTCCTCGTCTAGGATACTGTTGCATGGGTATCCCATTCGATCCATTTACCGTGCACCTGCCGCCGCGCTGAGTACAGAACGCTGGTATTTCCGCCGACGACCCTGCGCAGCGAGACACGCTGACCCTCTGAAGGCATGTGGTACACGACGCGACGGATCGACGCTTCCTTCAGAATGGTTTCGAACCGGTTCCTAGACTCTGCGGGAAACTGGTTCAGCGTATGGCAATGGAATACGCATAGCGCCGACTCCTCTGGAACGCTCCCCAGCGCGTCGGGCAGAAGATCAATGGCGTCGCCGGTCCAAATCGTGGGCGACGATTTTAGCCAGACGTCCCTCGCCGCAGCCAGCAGGTCGGACCGATCCCGATGCTCCGGCCAAAGCAAAGCCTGCATCCACCGGTATTCTTCGTCATCGCTCAGATCCACCGGCGCCAGGTCGATCCCAACCCTGAAATTCACGCGGGGAAATTCCGGCGCAAGCTCCGGTAATCCGTTCCTGGCGTCGCATTCAATTACAACGCCGGAATCGACTGGACCGAATTCATCGCCGCTCGAGTATCTGTACCGGTATTGGTCCCAGTTCAGGTTCAGCCCCGCGCTGGCGCCCACGTCCAACAGCGCCAGTGGTCGACCCGGGTTCTCCGCCGCAATGGCCAAAAAGCCCGGCATCAGGTAGGCGCATCTGCCAACCTCGTTGGTCTGCACCATGCGTGTTTCCAGGTACCGGACAATCCGCTCCCGGTGCGCCAACGCAAATTCCGTCAGAGCCCGCTCCAAACCAGAGGCGGGCTGGTCTGCCTTTTCCGCGCGACGGTAGTGGTCGGCTAACTCAGAGCCGGGGAACGACGTTACCGTACGCTTGACCGCCGCAAAGAACAGGTTGGGGATAGGCTGGCCAACACGACACATTCGCGCCATACCCAACAGGGCCTGATCGCTGGCCACCGCCTCGGAGAGTATCTCGTAGGTCCGGGAGCCGGCCCCGTCGTCCGACGCCTCTGCACACTCCTCTACCGCAAACCGCCTGAAACGCTCAGCCAGCGCCCGGTCCGACCGTCGTGCCGGCGCGAGGTGTTCGACCTCCTGCTCCCCGGGCGTTGCCAATCCGCTATCCGGCTCCCACAACCAGCGCGTCTGCCGCCTTCACTCCCTGTCCGGCCGGCAGAACCATCAACGGGTTGATGTCCAGCTCCGCCAGCGAACCCTCCAATTGGGCCGCCATCTGCGAGACGCCTACCAGCGTGTCCGCCAGCGCGTCCACATCCGCAGCCGGCGCCCCGCGGAACCCCCGCAGCAGCGCCGCTCCCTTCACCTCGTCGATCATCTCCAGCGCGTCGTCACGGGTGATGGGGCATAGCCGTAGCGCGACGTCGTTGTAAACTTCGACCATCACGCCGCCGGTGCCGAACAGCAGGATCGGACCCAACTGCGCGTCGTAGGACACGCCCACGATGGTCTCCACGCCGCCGGACACCATCTCCTGCACCACGGCCCCGTCGATCCTTGCGCTGGCGTCGTAGGCCCGCGCCCCAGCTGTCACGTCGTCGAACGCCTTCCGAACCGCATCGGCGTCGCCCAACCCCAGCCGGATCGCTCCCGCCTCCGTCTTGTGCAGGATGTCTGCCGAATTGACCTTCAGTGCCACCGGATACCCGATCCGCTCCGCCGCTGCCACTGCTCCCTCGGCATCGGCAGCCAGTTCTTCAAGCGTGGTCGACACGCCGAACGCCCGGACCAACTCTTTGCTGTCATACTCTGACAGTGCTCCGCTGCCCGCCAGCGCCCCGGCCGCTCCGGCCTGCTCGCTCGTCATCTCGCCGGCTTCCGCGAACCCTCGCGCCAGGCGTCGTTCGCGCCAGTCGTGGTAATCGTTCAGGTACCGCACACCGGCCGCCAGCTTGTCCGGCACGTAGAACACCGGTATCCCCGCAGACCGCAGCATGGGCAGACCCGACTGCGCGCCGCGCGTGCCCGTCCACAGGAATGCCACCGGCATCCCGCTGGCATCCCGCTGCGCGATCACCTGGGTCGCCTGAGGGTCCGCGCCCGCAGATGCCACCACCAGCGTGCCGATGCCCTCGTCCTCCGCCATGAACGACATGATGGCCGGGAAGTCATCGCTGTTGGCGAACCCGGTCACGTCCGACGGGTTGGCCGCCCACCCGAAACCCTTCAGGATGTCGTTGATGCCATCCCGCGCCCGGTCCGATAGCGGCGGCAGGTCCAGACCAGCCTGCCCGAACATGTCCGCCGTCAGGCTGCTGATCCCACCCGAGTGCGACACCGCGGCCACCCCACGGTGTGACGGCCTCGGGCACCGCGCCATCATGTTGGACACCTGCAGCAGGTCGTCGTAGTCCTGCACCCGGATCACGCCGTACTGCGCGAACGCCGCCTCGTATACCTCGTCCACGCCGGTCAGCGCCGCCGTGTGCGATCCTGCGGCCCGCGAACCCAAATCCGACCGGCCGATCTTGATCAGCACGATGGGCTTGCCACGCTCCGCCGCCATCCGCGCCACCTCCAGGAACTTCCGCCCGTCCTTGAAACCCTCCACGAAGCCGGCGATAACCCGCGTGTCGTCGTCGTCCAGCAGGTACCGCGCGAAGTCGCAGAAGTCCAGGTCCGCCTCATTCCCCGTCGACACGATGTACGTGAACCCGATGCCCTCGTCCACCGCCCGGGTCAGGAACGGCCCGAACGCCGACGCCCCGCTCTGGCACACCAGCCCGATGGGCCCGCTGAGACCCGAAGCGCCCCGCGTCCCCGCGCTGGCCCAGATGTCGTCCTTGAGGTTCGCCAGGCCCAGGCAGTTCGGCCCGCTCACCCGCATGCCCGACTCCGCCGCGAACCGACCCAACTCGGCCTGCAGGTCCCGCCGGTCATCAACCGCCCGCTCCGAGAACCCGGCCGAGATCACGATGGCAGACTTCGCCCCCTTCTCGTGGCTCTCCCGCAACGTGTCCAGCACCGCATGGTAGGGCACCACGATGCCCACGACATCCGGCGCCTCCGGCAAGGCCGACACCGACGGATAGCACTGCAACCCCTGCACTTCGTCGTACCGCGGGTTCACCGGATACACGTTGACCCCCTGCTCCATCGACCCCATTGCCGCCGCCACGAAGCGCCCGCCGTACTGCATCCGCGGCGTCGCTCCCACCACCGCAATCGATCGCGGGTTCAGCATACGGTCTATCGAAGCCAGTTGCGCATCACTCCAGAATTCCATCGGTGTCTCCTTCATCATCGCTATGACGCGTCATCAGCGGAGCATCGGCATCATTGCGTTTTGTCCCGGCGGCGCTCGTAGCACGGCCCAACCGTCCGCCGTCGTTACTCTACCACCGAAACGTCGGGGCGAATAATCATTCGCCCCAATGCGTACTGGTCCTCCCGACAATTTGAAACTCACGCCTGTTGCTCACGAACTCTCGGCGGCTTCTTGTGGCCGCGCCGGATTATCCTCCAGGTACTTGCCAACCCTGCCCACGTCAAAGTCGTACCCAAGATACGGCAAAAATCCGTGCTCCAGGGCCAGCCGGAACGCCTCGTTCCTCATGTCAACCACGTATTGATCGTCAAAGTCCCAGCCCGAGTTGAAGTTACCCAGACGCATCACTAGGGCTATGCACGTCACGTAAAACTCGAACACGTACCAGGCCATCCCGCCGCCGCTGATCCGATCCGCCGCATACGCGCGCATCGCCATGTACTCGTGCACCGGATTTTCCTGCCGACCCGCCTGCAGCGCCCGCACGCTGATGTCGAACTCCAGGCCACACACGGTGCTGCACGAAGCGCACTCGCAACCCAACAGTGCTAGACGCTCGTCTCGCTTCACTTTCCCCGCCGCTACCTTCTCCCTCCTCTCCCTCGCCTCTGCCAGCTTCCGCTTCTTCTCCGTCTCTTCCGAAAGCTTCCTTAGCTGCTCCTTTTCCGCGGATACCGCCCTGTCGTCGTTCAAGTCAGCCAACCGGCGCCTCCCAAATCGTAGGGGCGAATAACCATCCGCCCCAAATAGGATCAAAATATCCTTTCCATCCTGTCCATCGATGTGAAACCCGTTCCCTATGTCTCCCCCGACCGCCGCGCGTCCGCCCGCCAGTCGTCCGGACTCGGCCCCCGGTCGATCAGCACGTCCACCACCGCCGGCAGACCCGACGCCCGCGCGTCCCGCAGCGCGTCGGCCAGGTTCCGCGAGTCCGCCACCTGCACGCCGAAGCACCCGAACCCCCGCGCCACCGCCGCGTTGTCCGTCTCCGCGAACTCCGACGCGATGTACTGCCCCGGCGCCTGGTGGTGCCGCACCATCCCCAGCGCGCCGTCGTTGAACACCACGCAGACGATCGGCAACTCGTACTGCATCGCCGTCGACAGCGCGTTCACCGTCATCATGTACCCGCCGTCGCCCGTCACGCACACCACTGGCCGCCCGGGATAGGCGACCTGGAGCCCCACCGACGCCGGCAGCCCCCAGCCCATGCCCGCCGTGCCGCCCGGGCAGAAGAACGTGTGCGCCTGCTGCGACTGGAACAGGTGCGCCATCCACGTCCGGTTGTTCCCCGCGTCCAGCGCGTACACCGTGTCCGCCGGCATCGTCTCCTGCAGGATCCGCACCACCCGCTGCGGCAGCACCGGCGACGAGTCGGTGTGCAGCCCCGCGTCCTCGTAGAACTCCGCCTCCTGCTTCCGTCCCGGCAATGCGCCGGCCCACTCGCTCCGGTCGCCGGCCGTCGATGCCGACGCCTCCCCCGAAGCCTCCACCAGCTGACCCAGGATGCTTCCCGCGTCGCCGATCAGCCCCAACTCCACCGGGAAGGTCCAGCCCGCGTTCCGGTCGTCGATGTCGATCTGGATGATCCGCTGCCCCCTCGGGTTGAAGATGTTGGGCCGCTCCCGCACGGTGTCCTGCGGGCTCAGCTTCGCCCCCACGATCACCACCGTGTCGGCCTCGCCCACCGCCCGGTTCGCCGCCTCCTGCCCGTAGACCCCGACCATGCCCACCGACAGCGGGTGGGTCTCCGCGATGGCCGACTTCCCCTTGTAGCTGGTCGCCACCGGCGCGTTCCACTGCTCCGCAAGCTGCTGCAGCGCCCCGTGCGCCCCCGCCATGTGTACCCCGTTCCCCGCCACGATCACCGGCCGACGCGACTGCGACAGGATCTCCACCGCTTTCTCGATGTCCGCCGGCGCGGCCTGCGGCTTGGCCGTGTTCAGGTAGCCCGCCGTGTCGTGGATGAACGGCGGCGACTCCAGGTCAACCTCGCCCGCGATGGACGCCGTCCGCATCAGCAGGCACGCCGGACCCGGCCGCCCGCTCATCGAGTGCTTGATCGCCAGTTGCGCCCCCAGCGCCGCCTCCTTGGGCGAAGTCGCCAGCGTCGTGTACTTCGTCATCGACCGGAAGATGTTGTGCAGGTCGATGCTCCCGTACTCGCCGGCCCCCGACTGGTTCGCCGGATGCTGCCCCACGCCGCCGTCCGACGTGTCCGTCAGCACCAGCATCGGGCTGCTGCTCAGCATCGCCTCCATGATGCCGAACGACGCGTTCGACCCCATGAACAGCCCCTGCCCCATGATCACCGCCGGCTTCCCCGTCGCCCGCGCGTAGGCGTCGGCCATGATCGCCGCCGTCTGCTCGTGCCGCGTCAGGTACGTGTTGATGGCCGGCTCCTTCCCCACCAGGTTGGTGAAGATCTGCCCGGTCCCGCCGCCCGGTATCCCGAACACGGCGTCAATCCCCGCCTCCTCCAGAAACTGCACAATCAACTCATGGGCCTGCGGCATGGTAAATCTCCATTGGACGCGACATTACGAGCGTCCCCTCTTTGTCATTGCGAGAGTAGGTACGTTGTCATTGCGAGCGAAGCGCGGCAATCCCGCCGCCCTTACGCATGTCATCGTGAGGGTCAGGTCGTTGTCATAGCGAGGGTCAAACGGTTGTCATTACGAGCGCAGCGCGGCAATCTCGTCGCACGTACCCGCTCATCCTGAGCTTGTCGAAGGATCGCCCCACCACCTGCCAAGTAGCGCCGATGATACCCACCCCCCGCCGGCCGGTCAACAAATGCACAGATTGAAGGTGGACTGGCGTTGACTCGCGTTGCCCGCGGACCTAATATGCCGGCCGCCATACATGATGATTGAGGCGTGTGCATTAGAGGTGCAAGGCGCCTTCGCGGAATATCCCAACCCACCGTGCAACTTATCCATCTGGCGCTTCATATATGCCTCCCTGTTAGGTGCTTTGACTGACACCCTAGGCGCTCCGTTCATAATTCCGACCACCGCCGGAGAGTGTCATGAGCAATTGAGGGTACGTTCCGGGACCGCCGCGGTCGAACATACCCCATCGAGCATAGGCGAATCTGCGATACGCGATTAGGTCCAGACCACGCTGCCGAAAGAAGCAGGTGCCATGGTAAATCAACAAACTCCTCAACAACCGACTGAATCCCTCCGCGTCAGATTTTATCGAGCCTACTGCGATGATCCCACCAACCGCCGGCCGACTCCAGCACCGATTGGGATTTGGCTACAGAAAGGCGAGAGCTTCTCTTTCGTCGGTCAGCCGTCTCGTTACCACGAGATCGGAAACGGTCGACGTGTGTACACCGTGATCGACCGCACGCAGTCCCCGATATTGTTTCGCATTAACCGGACTACGTACCAAGGAATTCCGCCGGCAGAATTGCTCGGGAACGTCGGAACGAACTACCTGGCTCAGGGGCAAGGTTTAATGAATACTTGGTATTCTACAGTTTTCGATCACTCAACTTCGAATGGGTTAGCAACGATCGTGGCTATCGCGACCAAAGGCAATGTAGCCCCGCACAACATGCTTCGGAACTACATCCAGGACAAGTTCCCTGATGAAGCGACGGCACTAAGGATAGTACAACTCGCGCACAGAGACCTGTTAAGCAGGATCGAAGGCATGGGAGACGGTACGCTCTTCGAAATCGGCGTCCGGCCGGCGTTCGTGGAATCCATTAGGGCCGTCGACAGGAGCTTGGCCGACGCTTTGCAAGCGAGCCAGAACGTTTACACTCAGAACGAGTTGACCCAAGTTATCAGGCCCGCCAGAACAGGGCGTTTCGGCTTGCGGGAAAGATTCCAAGAGGTGATAGACCTGGTGTTGGGTAGCGAACAGACCCGGACTTCCGTCACGAGATTACGGTTGGGTGGGCTGTTCGGAGCATCCAACCGTACGACGATTATCAACCTGTTATCAAACGATTTGAGTGTGGAGGTAGAGGTCCCATACATAGACCAGACATTCGCTATTTTGGACCAAAACGCCGTTTATGCCGAGGTGCAAAATGCCTACACGGTGCTTGCGGGAGCCATAAACGAAGCAACGGAGGTCTCCACATGGCAAGGGTCCGAGATTGGTACCAGCGACGCTTCATCGGGGTCGACGCCACGGCAGCCGCCGTTATTTCCATAGCTATTATTTCATTGATTTGGTTGCCAGATATGGAGGTACCCGTAACTAGTCACAGCCCAGAGACGCGTCAAGCGCTGTATCGGACTATCGCGACTATCTCTGGTTCCCTTACGGGATTCACTATTACAGTTACGACGTTAATACTTGGTAACTGGGGACACCAGAGGATGGAATTAATTGCGCAGCATACAACGAGAAGCAAAGAAATCAGAACTGTACTTAAACAGTCGACATGGAGCATGGCAGCCACGACGTTTATATCATTGGTCGCTATAGCTGTGGACATTGATGAAGAGCCATCGCGGGTAATGATGTCGGTAACCGTCCTGAGTGCAACGTTCTCCGTGGTCCGGCTTTGCGAAGTGATTTGGCTCGTACAGAGCATCGCAGCGATCATAACCACCTCGCAGAACAGGGATACTTGACATAGCCTGAGGCACCATCCGCAATGAGAAAGACGCTCCTCATCGTTCAGGTTTCGATCGAGCTCGCACACGAAGGATTCGCTTCGGCGCGACACTATCGGGTCAAGAAGTCAAGAATGAGATGGGCAAGTGCGTGTTCACATGCGTACCGCGCTGCCCTCGGAGCGTACATGTTTCCTCGCATTGACTGGCGGTAGCGGTGTCTCCGTAAAATCCGAAATCACATCGGTGATTGGAACCGCCCATTCCAAATCCGCCTCGCCGATCATCTGGAACCCTCGCCCTTACCATAACAGAACCGCCAAGCTATCATAGACTTGCAGCCGAGATATCCGTATCCCGACCAGGTCTCGGGCGAATACGGTCACCCAGATCAGCATCCAAGTCGCTAACGGCGTTGACGGAGACTGTCTCTGACGGCGTTAATCAGGGCACTCGTCCGGCCACTGGGCCCGCCGCGACTGACGGCGCCCAACCCCCGGGATCCTGACCTACCGCTCGTCCGGCACATTACGCCGCCGCCCATCTGATCCGCGCAAAGTCCCAGGCCATACTGACACCCATCCCTTGCGACCGAGCGATACGAACATGTATGCTGATTTCACCTGGGAAAACAGCTGTGCCAATCGCAAACTCAGAGGCAGGATTTCAGATCGACGGCCAACCCCGTCAGTAAAAATCGCAACCGGCCCAGGGGGCAATCCGCGGCTTACCGCTTGGACTGATCACCCGCATTGCCCCACTGGTCCACCGGGACCATCCGCGCCCGCGCGCAGGGATGACACGTCATCCTGAGTACACGGAAAAGTAGGATAAATAGTTGCGTGCCCCGGCCGTGTGCTGACAACGATCCGAAATCCTGCCTCTTCAAATCTCCACAACCGCCAACCTGAAGGAGCCAATGCCATCGGAACCGTGAAACACCACAGGAACCGTAGCCGTTTCTTTCTCAATCGGGCGCTCACCCATCTGGCACTTGGCCGGGTCGACCTCGGGGTCAAGGCCCTGCGCCGTTCCGCCAGTCACGCGGTCACCGCGGCGGCCGTCAATTGGGGACGCCCCCATTCCACCCGGCGCCGACTGATGACCGCCCTCTTCTGCGTGATCTGCGACGGCGCGCTGCCGAACGGGCACATCCGCACCTTCCGCGACGTTTACGCCGCCACCCCTGCCTGGCTCGATTCCCTCGAGCCCGGGCCACGTCGGCTGGCCTTGGCGCGCATGCACCGGCGTGTGCGTCATCTGGTCACGGATATCGAGCGCACCATCGACGGCCACCATCGCCCGGCCCGCGCGCGGGACATCATCGAGCGCCTCAACACCGGGTCCGGTCCGGCGCCTCCGTTCCCTCCGGTCAAAAATATCGGTGAACTGCGGGCTTTCCTCGGACTTCCCGACGACACACGCCACGCCACCCACCCGGTAAATTGCGTCCGGTGCCGTACCGCCGACCCGTTTCCTCCCGCCCACGGCCCGCCAACGTAGTCAGATGCGGTCCCTAAGCCGCGCCCGAAACGCCCTGCACCGTACAGAGCGCATTCGCGATTTTTCTCTCCGCGCCCCCGCTCCTGGTAAACATAATCCCGGACGCCAAATAGCGTTGCAATTCATTTGGTTTAGCTTCCGTCATTCCGGCGAAAGCCGGAATCCATGGCTCCCTCATATCCAAAAATCCTGTCCATCCTGTGCATCCCTGTAAATGAACTACCTGAAACGGAACGCTGCCCCGGAAGCCGCCGCACCTCGAGCTGATCAGCGGTTCATCCCGCGCCGGTCGCAGCGCCATTGCGCCTCCGTCCCCCGGTATCCCCGTTTATCCTGTCGATCCATGCCATGAACCCCGGTTGACCCCGCCCCCGCGCTGCCCTATCATCCCGGCCAATTGGACAGCCATCAGCCGGCTGTCATTGCGAACGAAGCGCGGCAATCCCGTTCCCTTTCCGAACGCCGTTTGCCCGCCAACCGATGAGAGGTGCAGCCATGCGTGGATCCGAAGCCGTTGTCCGGGCCCTCGAACAGGAAGGAATACGCTACATATCCGGGTTCGCCGGCGGCGGACTGAACCCTCTCTGGGGGCCCTTGCGCGCCTCCTCCATCCGGCCCTTCGCCGCCCGCCATGAGCGTCTCGGCGTCGAGATCGCCGACGGCTACGCTCGCGCCACCGGAGAGGTCGGCGTCGCCATGACCGGCACCGGACCCGGCGCCACCAACTGCCTCACCGGCATCGCTGGCTGCTACGCCGACAACGTCCCCGTGCTGCTCCTCATGGGTCAGCACCCCATGCGGAACCTCGGCCAGGAATGGCAGCAGGAGGTCTCCGCCAGCATCTTCGACGGGCTCTGCAAGTGGCGGGGCTCCTTCACCCGCGTCCAGGATATCCCCCAGGTCATGCGCCGCGCCTTCACCGCCCTGCGCTCCGGTTCCCCCGGACCGGTGGTGCTCGAGATGCACCAGGACGTCCTCACCGCCGAGGCCGACGAAGCCGTCCTCGCCTACACGCCGGTGGGCACCCCCGGCAAATCCGGCCCTGCCGACGCCGAGGTCCAGCGCGCCGCCGACATGCTGGTCAACGCCAGCCTCCCCATCCTCAACGCCGGTGGCGGCGCCATGAGCGCCGGTGCCTCCGATGAGGTCCGCGAGCTCGCCGAGATGCTCTCCATGCCCGTCGCCACCACCATCATGGCCAAGGGCATCATCCCGGAGAACCACCCCCTTTCCCTGGGCGGCGGCGTCTACCCCCGCAGCCGCTACGCCTCGGGAGCGGCCATCCAGATCAACCGCAAGGCTGACGTCGTCCTGGCCGTCGGCAACTCCTTCCGCCAGCCCAACGGCACGGACGGCCGCCCCATCCCCGACGGCGTCAGCATCATCCACATCAACGCCGACCAGGCCGATCTCAACAAGACCTACCAGGTCGACCTGCCCATGCTCGCCGATGCCAAGTTGGCTTTGCGCGCCATCATCGGCGCTGTCCGCCAGCGCATCGGCCCCAGCGGCGGCGGCATGAAGCAGGAGATCGTCGACGAAATCCGCGCCTGCCATGAGAAATCCGAGGCCGAGTGGATGCCCCGCTTCACCGACTCCGAAACCCCCACCAATGGCTACCGCGTCGTCCACGAACTCCAGCAGGTCGTCGACCACGACCGCACCATTGCCCTGCATGATGCCGGCGGCAGCCGCGGCTATGTGGTCCCCTTCTGGCAGACCACCCTGCCGCGCAACTTCGTCGCCATGGGTGGGATGGCCGCCATGGGTTGGTCCGTCGGCGCCGCCATCGGCACCAAGCTGGGCCGCCCCGACCACCTGGTTGTCCACGTCCTCGGCGACGCCTCTTTCGGCATGACCGGCATGGACCTCGAGACCGCGTCCCGCATGGGCCTGCCCATTCTCACCGTGGTCATCAACAACGGCGGCACCGGCGGCGGCATGATGGGCATGGAGGATCCCAACGGCACTCCCCCGGAGATGGCTGTGCTCGGCGGCAACTTCAGCGTCGTCGCCGACGGCCTCGGCTGCTACTCCGAACGCGTGGAGAATCCCGAGGACATCCGGCCCGCCTTCCAGCGCGCCATCCGCGCCACCGAGGAAGGCCAGTCCGCCCTCGTCGAGGTCATGATCCGCCCCCTGCCAACTCCTGAGCTCCCGGACGACTGGTCCCTTTAGTCCCTATCCATCGACGTGTGTGCGGAAGGCTCCGCTCCGCGTCATGAAAACCTGGGCCGGGGCGGGTGCCAAACCCGCCCCGGCTGCTATTCTGACCCCCAATCACGCCAGGAGGGACCACCATGCAAACCGTCAACATCGACCGCGCCAAACGCCTCAAGGAGGAACCGCAGTTCGGCCACAACCGCTGGCATCCGGATATCCCCCCCGTCGTCGAGGCTGATCCGGGGGAGGAAATAGTGCTTGAAACCCGTGATGCCTCCGACTCCCAGATCCAACCCGGCATGACCGAGGCCGACCTCGCCGGTCTCGATGCCAAGGTCGGTCACCCGCTCACCGGCCCGGTCTACGTCAAAGGCGCCGAGCCGGGCGACCTTCTCGAAATCGAGTATCTTGACATAACCGCCCAACCTCGCGGCTGGACCCGCAACCGGCCGGGCGCCGGTTTCCTCCGCGATGTTTTCACCAACCCGTATCTGGTCCATTGGGACATCGCCGACGGCTGGGCCACCTCTGCCCAGATCCCGGGCGTCCGCATCCCCGATGGTTCCTTCATGGGAACCGCCGGCTTGGCCCCGTCCCACGCCCAGGTCGAAGCGTGGGCCGCCCGGGAGGCCGATTGGGTCAACCGTGGCGGCACGGCCGCACCGCCGGACCCAGAGGATGCTGTTCCCGCCGGCGGACAGATCGCCAATGAAGGGCTGCGCACCATACCGCCCCGTGAGAACTGCGGCAACGTCGACGCCAAGCAGCTGACGACAGGCTCCCGGCTCTTCATCCCCGTAGCGGTTCCCGGCGGCCTGTATTCCGCTGGCGACGGCCATTTCGCCCAGGGCGACGGCGAGGTATGCATCACGGCGATCGAGATGGGTGCAACCGCGGCCGTGCGTTTTGCGATACACAAAGGCGAAGCCGCGCGGCACAACATAACATTTCCCCGCTATTCGCACCCCGGCTATTTCCTGCCACCGGAATGGGCAGTTCCCCGCAATTTCACCGCCACCATCGGCTACCCGATCCGCGACGACGGCTCCCAGGAAGGGGAGGATAGCCTCACACTGGCTGCCCGGAATGCTTTGCTCAACATGATCGCACTGCTGCAGGAGCGGGGCTGGACAGCTGAACAAGCCTACATAATTTGCAGCGTGGCCGTGGACCTGCGCGTTAGCAATATCGTGGATCTGCCCAACGTCACCGTGTCAGCGTTCCTTCCCGAGGGCATTTTCAACGGATAACTCGGCTGTATAGGAGAAGCATTCTTGAGGCGCCCCAAACGGGGCGCCTATTTCGTGCCTGAGCCGCAACGGCTCGACGGGTTCGATCCAGTCAACATTGGTGTGGGCAGCCAGGCAGCAAAACACCCCAGCCATTTGCCACCGGCCGGGGAGTTCCGCTGTTCCTCGCGGTAACGAGGAACTTAGCCGCCGCACGACCCGCTCGCCATTGGGTCGCCGGCGGTTCACCTGCGTCGCGGGCGTTGCTAAGCGCGCTCCGCGACGTGGTTTCGATTAGTTGGTGCGCTTGACTTCCAGGATTTCGCCAGGGGCCAACGCGACCCGCTTCACGTTGATGCCCATCTTGAGCATCCAGTAGCCGAGCGTCGCTTTACTGACACCCAGCGTGTCGGCGGTTGCCGTCAACCCCTGGTCGTTCACCAACTCCGGGAGCAGACGCTCGAGAGGCTGGTCGAATTCCTTTTCTACGCGCAGCATCAGTTTGGTTTTGCGTGCCATGATCCACCTCCGTCGGTGTACCAGATTTCGTACATTCGCTAATCAGCAGCGCAAGTACCGCGTTGGTCCCATACCGGAGCCAATTTTTTTACTACACTACCGGCGATTTTGACGATTGTCAACCGCAACCAAAGAACAATCCTAAAAGATTTTTATATTCTTTTAGAACGCTGCTGGTTACGTGCCTATTTTGACATACGAAGGCCTCGGGCGCTAGGAACTCCAGAACCAGATCCGGGCAATTTCAGCGATTTCGCTCTTTGTCGCAACGTCTGGTTCGTCCGGCCGTCTGGGCGCATAACGGACGGGAAAACGGTTGCGCTGCCGGGGAACTCCTGCCGACAGTTTTCTCGTCCTCGGACCCAGGGTCGCTAATTCCCTCTGGTGTACTGCGTAGGCAGATGCTTCCTGGGGAGTTGTCGTTGCTCCGCCGCCGCCAACGAGTGTACTAAAGTGGAGTACACGCGCTGTAACCGGCGGCGCTAACCTGGACACAGCCGCACGGGGACAATTGGTGTAGCGATTTTGCGCTGGTGTATTTTGGGCCACGTAGTACATTCGGCTATCTGCGTTGCATGGCGATTGATAGATGGTACATTGACATTACATGCGTAAGTAGCGGCGGAATGTAATGCCCGTGAATGTACACGTTGACCGTTCCGCCGTGTCTGAGCCTGGGTGTACTTCCGCCGGATGAAGAGTAAAGTACATTCGCTGCTTGTAACTGACGACAGGCGGAAGCTTCGACAGATGGGTCGCCCAGACGCTCCAATTCGGTTGCGCATGTACGCACTACGGTTGACACGCCCGGACGGTCTGCCTAATCTTGCCGTCGACCCTGCAGAGCCGCGTTGGCGGCGCCGACGGAGATACGCATTGAACATCCCAACGCTGCGCGACGTGTACCGCGCCCGCGCCACTATCAGCTCTTATTTCCCGCGTACGCCGCTAACTTATTCCGCTGGGTTGAGCGGCGCCTTGGACGCGGAGGTGTACCTGAAGCACGAGGAGCACCTACCCCTGGGAGCTTTCAAGGCTCGCGGCGGAATCAATCTCCTCGCGAACATGGACCCGGCGGACAGACAGCGTGGCGTGATCACCGCCAGCAGCGGGAATCACGGTCAGTCCATCGCCAGCGCATGCCGGTTCTTCGGAGCCCGGGCTCTCATTGGGCTGCCTGTGGATGCGAACCCGAATAAGGTAGCGTCAATGGAAGCTTTGGGCGCAGAACTGATCTTCCATGGCGCAAATTTCGATGAAGCCCGTCGATATTGCGAGCGGTTGGCCGCGGAGGAAGGTTACCGGTATGTGCACCCGGTCAACGAACCCGAACTCATCGCCGGAGTGGCTACGGCCAGCCTGGAGATCATCGAGGATCTTCCCGACGTGGATGTGATGTTCCTGCCGATCGGTGGCGGGAGCGGGGTTGCGGGGGCCTGCGTTGTTGCGCAAGCGCTCAATCCCGACATCCGCGTAGTCGCGGTTCAGTCGGAAGCCGCGCCGGCCGCTTACTTATCGTGGCAGCAGGGGCAACTGGTGCAAGCGCCCATGCGCACCTGGGTAGAGGGTACTGCGACGGCGGAAGGCTACGAGCTGCCACAGCAAATCATGCGGCATCGTTTGCATGATTTCGTGCTGGTGAGCGAGGACGAAATCCGTCGCGCCGTGGCGATGCTGATCGAAAAGGCGCACACGCTCGCCGAAGGCGCCGGGGCCACGGCTTTGGCCGGGGCCGCATGCCGCGAGGATCTGGTTCGCGGTCGGAAGATATCGATCACCGTGAGCGGCGGCAACATCACGCTGGCGCAGCTTCGCGACTGCATCGATCTCTACTTGGGGGAATGACTGCTCTCTTCCAGGTAGCGGGCGAGCTCATCACGTCGGAATTCGGGCAAAGTCCGTTCGCCGTCTCTGTCGATCAGCCACAGTCCGTCCGACGGCTCCATCATCTGCCCGATTTCCCAACCGCTAACCCCCGCTCGATCCAGGGCACGCAGGGCGGCGGGAACATCGCCGGCCGACATCGTGGCGATCAGTGCGCCTGATCCCAGCAGACCCAGAGGGTCCAGCTCCAGCGCCTCGCAGATGGCGGCACATTCGGGAAGCAACGGCACGCTTTCCGCTTCCGCGACCAAACCAAGGCTAGACGCTGCGGCGATTTCCCTGAGGGCAGTGATCAATCCCCCTTCGGTGACGTCGTGCATGGAATGCACGGCTCTCGTTTCGAAGAGCGCCCGCGCTGCCGGCAAGATACTGATGCCGGGATCATCCAGGTAACTCGCAGCGGCTTCCAACGCCGTGCGGTCAATGCCGCGCGAACGAAGTTCAGCCGCGTGCTCTCGGGCGAGGATTGCGGTGCCTTCGATGGCCACGCCAGTGGTGACGACAATACTGTCACCGTCCTGCGCTCCGCCCGTTGAAACCAACCGGGAACGATCGTCAAGCTCGCCCAGCATCGTTCCGGCTACGATTGTCCGCGGAAGCCCGTCGGTCACCTCGGTGTGCCCGCCGATGATTGCCACCTCGAGACGCCGACATGCTTCGGAGATGTCCGCGAATATGGACCGGATGTCGTCGCTCGTGGCGCTGGTCGGCAACAAGACGGTGGGCAAAAACCAGCGAGGAACGGCACCGGTGCAGGCCACATCGTTGGCGTTTATCTGTACCACGTACCGACCCACGTGGTTACCGGCGAATGTTATCGGGTCGGATTTCGCGATCAGGAGACGATCGCCCATGTCCACGACCGCACAGTCCTCCCCGACGCCCGGGCCCACCAATACCCGGGGGTCGAAAGCGCCGAGATTTGACAGTAGTTCCTCCAGGACACCCGGAGGCAGCTTCCCAGTTTCCAATCCATTCACCTATCGTGATCGCTGTTGTGCCAAGTCTGCACAGCCCGCAGGAAACGAGTTACTTCCGGAGCGTGTTAGACGCTGGTTCGGTCCGGGAAATTTATTTCCGCTCCCGCTACCCAGTGGGTCGTGTCGGCCGAACCAAAATTTGTGCGTGCCGGCAACAAGCATACAACACGGCCGTCAGCCAACGGGTGCGCATCATGTGGGATGCTCGACATCGCGACCGGTCGGTTGCAAGCCCGATAGTCCATGCTATAATTTTGCCAAATTCCGATTGGGCCGCCAATCGGTTCCCCTCTGGCGCATTCGTCTAGCGGCCCAGGACACCGCCCTCTCAAGGCGGAGATCAGGGGTTCGAATCCCCTATGCGCCACCATTTGTTAATCTTGCCGACGTCGTCATGGCGACGTCGGCGGTTTAGTTTTCAGGCGCTGGCCAGGGTTGCTGCCATGCTGGATTCATCGACGCTCCTGGCGTTGGCGCTCGTGCTGGTATCTGCTTTTGCCCACGCGACCTGGAACCTGTTCCTGAAACGGGCCCAACGGCAAGAAGTTTTCGTCTGGTGGCTGTCGGCCGCAGGGGCGGTCGGCGCTGCTCCGGTCGCCTTGGTCCTGGTGTTCACCACCGAATTCACCGCCGTCGGCCTGTGGTTTGTGGCAGCGTCCTCGCTCGTTCACATCTGCTATTTCCTCAGTTTGGGACGGAGCCTGGCCCGCGCCGATCTGTCGCTCGCCTATCCGATCGCACGAGGCTTTGGCCCGGGATTGGTGCCGATCCTCGCCGTGTTTGCGCTGGACGAAACCGTTACCCTCCCAGGGTGGGTCGGTATAGGCGTTATTGTCCTGGGCATTTACACGATGGCCTGGTGGGGCCAGTTGCGCAATATCGTTGCCGGTCAGCTCGCCGCCACCAGGGCCGGAATTGCCTACGCGATGGCGACCGGCATATGCATCGCTCTCTATACGCTGATCGACAAACAGGGTGTGGCGTACGTTAGCCCGTTCCTTTACCTGTATCTGACCACGTGTTGCGTGGCCGTGGGGATGCTGCCTTACATCTTGCGCGCCCACGGAGTGTCGGCGATAGTCGGGGAATGGCGCACCGCAACATGGCCGATCGCGGCGGCGGCTGGCCTCCTGTTCCTCGCGTACGGCCTGGTCCTGACGGCAATGCGGCTGACGGATGCCAGCTACGTCGCTCCGGCTCGGGAGATAGGGTTGCTGTTCGCCCTCTTGCTCGGTGCAGTCGTGCTGAAAGAAGTGATTACACCGGGGAGAATCGTCGGAGCTGCGATGATAGTCGCCGGCCTCGCACTGATCACCATGTTCCGGTGATAGACGGCCAGCGGGGGCTATAATGGCGTCGAATCCGCGATAACGCACCAGCTGGAGGAGGAGTGCCATGCCCGACCAATTGGACCTGTTTGAGGCGATATACAGTCAGCGTCAGATCACCCGATACAAGCCGGACCCGGTGTCCCAATCCGAGCTCCAGAAGATGATCGACGCCGCAGTTCGCGCCCCCAACGGCGGCAACACGCAGCCTTGGGAGTTCGTGGTGGTGAACGACCCCGACACCGTCAAAGCCCTGGGCGAGCTGTACAAAAATACGTGGTTGGACGCCATGGGCTGGGAGCCTTCTCCGACCGAGTCGCGCGTCTATCGACACGCCCGTTACCTGGCTCACCACATGCCCGATGTACCCGCGATGATCGTGGTATGCGCCGATCACTCGCGCGGCGGCGGGTTCCAGCCGGACCAGACCATCGAACGGGGAAGGCACGCTGCTTCCATCTGGCCGGCGATCCAAAACCTGTTCCTGGCGGGCCGAGCTTTGGGGCTTGGCACGCGCATAACCACGGTGCTGAATCGCAAGGAAGACGAGGTGCGTGAGCTGCTGGGTCTCCCGGAATACGCCGAGATGATCTGCTTGACCCCGGTTGGATATCCTCGCGGGAGCTTCGGACCAACGAACCGTCGACCGCCGGCGGAGGTCACCTCGTTCAACCGCTGGGGCTTCCGCGATTGGTCCGACTAGGCGTCTGGAGTTGGTATGACCGATGTCCCTACCCTGAAAATCGACGGCGTCCGCTACATCGTCACAATGGACGCGGATCGGCGCATCGTCGCCGATGGGACGGTTGTCATAACTGACAACCGTATCAGCCAAGTTGGCAAAGCCGCCGACCTTGCATCAGTGGCGGCTGACCGGACTATTGACGGATCCGGCATGGTTCTCACACCCGGGTTTGTCAATGGCCACATGCACATCAGCTACGCCCATGCGGCGCGGGGCCTGTTTCCGGATGATCTGGGAGCCGAATACCTGCCCAACGTGTTTCGGCTGCAGCAGGCCATGACCGCCCATGACGAATACGCCACCTCGATGCTGGCCATCGTCGAGTTGCTGAAGTACGGAACGACGACCTTCATAGACCCGGGCACGACCACGTACGTCGAAGAGTGCTTGGCTGCCTACGAACAGGCCGGCTGCCGCATAGTGGTCGGTCGCAACGTGCTGGACTGCCCGAACCCGCTGAATTTGCCGGTGTACGGGACCGATGACGCGATCCGGGCGACGGAAGAAATCATGTCTCTGGTGGACAGCACGGCGAGCAGCCTGGTTTCCGCATGGTCGATGCCGTTCTCCTCGGAATTCTGCACGCCGGATTTACTGGCCGCGTGCGACCGAATTGCTTCCGAAAATGAAACGCGGTCCACATTGCATTTCACGAATGGGCCCCGTTGGATCGAAGAGTGCCGGCGAAATCATGGGTGTTCGCCCACGGAGTACCTCGACCGATGCGGCGTGCTCAATTCGCGGATGACGTTAGCCCACTGCCTCGGAATTGGCGCAGACGAGGCTCGCCTGATCGCCGACCGCGGATCCGCGGTGGTTATGTGCCCGACAGCGGCGGTCAAAGGCGGGGCGGGGACTGCCGCCAACGGATTGCTTCCGGAACTGCTGGAATTTGGAGCAACCGTGGGTCTGGGTACCGACGCGGGCAACAATTCCAACCTGCTGGAAACGCTGCGGTCGGTTTACCTGGCGGCCGTGCTGTACAAGGACGGCCGGCGCGACGTGGGGGTGATCCCCGCGGAAACGGCGCTGGAATTGGGCACCATCGGCGGCGCGGCGGCCCTGGGAATGGACCACCTCATTGGTTCCATCGAACCCGGTAAGGCGGCGGATCTCGTATTGTTCGATACGCGCCGGGCCGAATGGGGCGCGCTGCACAATCCGGTGAACAACCTGGTCTACAACGCCGACGGTCGCAGCGTGCATACGGTAATCGTAGACGGCAAGGTGGTTGTAGAGGGTCATCGGCCGCTGTTCGTGGACGAGGCGTCACTGGTGGAAGAGGTTCAAGGTCGCGGCGAGGCGCTGTTAAAGCGAACCAGCGTGGAATTTCCTCCACGCTGGCCAATCGTTTGAGCCTGTCGGCCGCCCCAATCAGGTTTCCTGGCCGGGTTCCCCGATGTCTCGCAGGATATTCTCCAAGGCTTGGTCCAACGCAGGATCCAGATCCACCGGTTCGACGTACGGAGTGTACTGGTAGTCCAGGCGGACCTGATCGATGATCTGCTTGGCTTCGCTGTTGGTACGGCCGAGGCGTTCCAGGTTGTCCAGGAGTTCCTGGGATTCGCGAGTGCCCATTTGCTCCAGTTCGGACAGGTCCATCTCGATTTTGAACAACGAACGGAGGCGGCGCAGGATGTCGTAATAGGCCCGATGGTCTTGGGTGATGCCGAGCTGGTTGTTGTTGTTGGTCATGAAGGGGTACATGGGGGCCATGGCGCCCATGCGGAACATCTGGACTTCGGGATACTGGTAGTGGGCGACGGAGACCAGAGCCATTCCGATGGTTGGCCCCTGCCGGCCGCGGCTACCGTAGCTGCTGAACTGGACGCCGTGACGCTCCAATTGTTCACGCATCTCGGGGCGGGAATACACGCAGGTGATGCGCCGTTCCAGATCGGGAGGCGCGGGTCCATTGACGCCCTCCACCGCGACGGTTTGTTGCACGCCCAATTCCTGGATCGCCGAGAAAAATGCTTCCGCGTAGATATCCAGGCGATACCAGGGTTCCTCGCCCAGGAATACCAACAGACCGCTGCCGATCTCATAAAAAGAGTTCTGGCGTGACATGGCGACGCTGGGCAAGCCCTCGTTGAATGCCGCCGAGGGCCGGAATGCGTCGTGAGTGCCGGCTACCTGGAAGGGGTAGCACATCCGGTTGACATATTCGCTGAACTGGCCGACCTGCCGTCCGCCGTTTTTCTCGATGAGATAGCGCGGCAACCCGCTGGAGATCCGGCCGCCGTTGGACCACTGGCGGCGCCAGCCGGCCAGCAAATAGCTGGCTTCCGGCTTGTCGGTGAAGTTGAATAGGTCCTCGGGCATAGTTAACCGCCTCCCGGCCCGGCTGCCACGCTGAGGTTTGGGTCAATATAACACATCGGCCGCGAACTACCCTGACTTGTCGTGCGACGTGCTGCAGGGAGGCGACGAGCCAGCGCGGGGGTCTAGTTGCGGGAGAAACCGCCGCCGCCACCGATGCCGCGGGTTTGCTCGTTGACCAGGAAGGTGGCGGTGTCCCGGCCGCGGGCCGTTTCGATTTCAGCGTCGAACCGCTGTCCACCAAACTCACCGAGCATCTCGAAGCGGCGCTCGGTGTAGACACGGCCCTCGTACCCTTCCGACTCAATATCTCGTTCCGGTTCGCCGGAGAGGTACATTTCGACGGCCGTGGTCATCAAGGAGTCTCGGTCCTCTCCGCTCAGGAAGTTCGGAGCGCGGAGGAAGACGTAGCCCCAGCGCATGCCCTGGTGTTCCATCATGGGCCTGCCATCCCTGCCGCGTTCAGGCAAAACGGAATGTAAGGGCCAAACCTGGCTGCGCCAGCAAGCGTTACGCGCGGAGCTAGGTTACAAAGACCTGAGGTGGCTGGGCGATAGGGCATATGGTGGGCGGTGAGGGACTCGAACCCCCGGCCTTCTGCGTGTAAAGCAGACGCTCTAACCATCTGAGCTAACCGCCCGGGAGCAGCCGTGCGTGGGCAAAAGAAATGGCGCGCTTGGCGAGATTCGAACTCACGACCTCTGCCTCCGCAGGGCAGCGCTCTATCCACTGAGCTACAAGCGCGCGTCGGAAAATGGTGCCGAGGGAGGGATTTGAACCCACACGTCCTAAAGGACACTGCGCCCTGAACGCAGCGCGTCTGCCGTTTCGCCACCTCGGCATGGTGGTTTCCGTTTTGGGTCCCGCTGCGGTCGGTATGGTGGGCGATGGAGGATTTGAACCTCCGACCTCCTCGGTGTGAACGAGGCGCTCTAACCGCTGAGCTAACCGCCCGAGCGTGACCTGTCCAAATATTATAGCCCTGGTGTATCCACACGGCAACCGGGGCACCGCTGACGCATCGGTGTTGAAGCAAACGACCCGGCACGATGCTGCGCCGGGCCGCTTATGGACATGTTATGTAAAAAAGCGGTGGAAATCGTGCTTGTTATCTACATAACGTGCGTTGTGCGAACCAACGGTAATCAGTGCGCGCCGACCCCGCTGATCTCCTTGCCAGGCTCTCCGACGGCTCCCGATTCCAAAAGCCTGGCAAACTCATCCGAGTCGTAACCCAGTTCCGCCAGCACTTCTTCGTTGTGCTCGCCCAAAAGCGGAGGAGCCATTCGCAGTTGAGCCGGAGTTCCCTGGAGCTTGATCGGCGAGTTGGGAACCCGAAGGTCCGGCACGTGGGGGTGGTTGATTTCCAGGAACATTTCCCTGGCCTTGACTTGTTCGTCCGCCACCACGTCCGAAGTCTTGTTGATCGGTCCTACGGGAACCCCCGCCTCATCGATGACCTTGACCCAGTGGGCCACGGTGTTGGCGGAGAAAATGCCGTTCAACAGGTCAACCATCTCGCCTCGATGCGCGACGCGATCAGGGTTCGTGGCAAACTTGGGATCGTCCTTCAAGTCGGGGTGCCCGATTGCGTTGCAGAAGCGCTCCCAAAGGTTCGGATTGGCAACCCCCAGGATGAAAAACCCGTCGGAGGCCTGGAAGCTCTGATAAGGCACGAGGCTGGGATGGCCGGATCCCAAACGATGAGGCTCGATACCGGTGCCGATAAAACCGGTTGCGTGGTAGCTCATGGCGGCGACCTGTCCGTCCAGCAAGGCGGTGTCGATCAACTGCCCTTCTCCGGTTTTGTCGCGGTGGTACAGGGCAGTAACAATTGATCCGTATGCCAGCATGCCGGTGAACAGGTCCACCAGGGAGAACCCGACGCGCTGGGGAGGGCCGTTCGGATCGCCGGTGAGGTGCATCAACCCGCTGTAGGCCTGGATGATCAGGTCGTAACCGGGCTTGTTGGCCATGGGGCCCGTGCGCCCGTATCCGGAGATGGTGCAGTAAACGATGTCGGGGTTGATTGCCTTGATGTCCTCGTAGCCCAGGCCCATGCGGGCCAGGGTGCCGGCGCGGAAGCTTTCGATCATCACGTCGGCTTCCTTGGCCAACTTCTTGACGATGCCGAGGCCCTCGTCCGACTTTAGATTTACCGACAGGCTCCGCTTGTTGCGGTTGAACGACATGAACTGGGTGCTTTCCCCGTTCCAGATGGGCGGCCACTTGCGGGTCTCGTCGCCATCGTTGGGCTCTTCGATTTTGACGACATCGGCCCCCATATCGGCCAGATTCTGGGTACAAAACGGACCCGCGAGGGTACGGGTCAAGTCGACCACCTTGATGTTTTCCAGAGGCTGAGACATCGTTTGAGTCCTCGCTTTTTCAGGTTTGGCGGATTATAGCACGGGGGTTATATTGCGTTGACGCGAGGGATGTCTGGTGTTAGCGTGAGGCCGCATTTTCGTTATGTCAGGTTTCGATGACACGCGACGCTGGTGACCGCCCGCTGATCCTATCCCTGGGCGGCATCAATATGGATCTGGTTACGTTTTCCGAGCGCCTGCCGGCTGACGGCGAGACCGTAGTGGGTGACCGGTTCGTGACGTATGCGGGAGGCAAGGGCGCAAACCAGGCGGTGGCTGCGGCGCGGATGGGCGCGCGGTCGGCGATGGTGGGACGGGTCGGGGATGATGTGTTCGGCCCGCAACTATTGGACCTGTTGCGGTCGGCGGGGGTCGAGACTGGCGCGGTGGGAATATCACCGGGGACCAATTCCGGCATCGCGGTAATCAGTGTGGGAGAAAATGGGCAGAACCGGATCGTGCAGGTCTTGGGAGCGAATGACACGTGCGGCGATGCTGAATACGATGCCGTGGCGGCAATGCTTCCGCAGGCCTCCGCGATAATGCTGCAACTGGAGGTGTCGGTCAGCCTTTCGGTCAAGGTCGCCGAAATCGCGGCTGCACACGGTGTCCAGGTCATTCTCGATCCGGGCCCAGTGCGACCCGTGCCCCGCGACTTTTACCAAAGCGTATCGATCATCACGCCCAACGAAACCGAGGCGGAGGCGCTGGTGGGGTATCCGATCACGGACATGCGCGCGGCCGGCAGGGCTGCCGATGAGTTACTGGCACGCGGTGTTGGGTCGGCGGTGATCAAATTGGGCTCGCAAGGGGCGTTCTGGGCCAACGGTGACGGCAGTGGGCAGGTCCCTCCGTTCGCGGTGCAGGCCGTCGACACTGTAGCTGCCGGCGACGCTTTCAACGGAGCACTGGCGGTGGCGCTGTCCGAAGGACGTTCGCTCGAGTCGGCGGTCCGATGGGGGTGTGCCGCCGGCGCGCTGTCGGTAACGCGCGTTGGGGCGCAGGATTCGATGCCAGAACGAGAAGAGGTGCTAACCTTGATGGCCCATACAACTCCACAGGGCGAACACGTTGGCGATCGGGGGCCATGACCAGCGGCGACAAATTTTGCGCGGGATGCGGAACACGCTTGGTCGTGCGTCAGCTCGAAGGTCGTGAGCATCCAGTGTGTCCCCAATGCGGGCGGGTGGTTTACTACGATCCGAAACTGGCGGCCGCGTGTGTGATTGAAAGGGACGGCAGGACGCTGATGGTCAGGCGGGCGGTGCAGACCGGCTATGGCTTGTGGAGCATGCCGGGAGGTTATGTTGACCGGGGCGAACCGGTGGAAACTGCGGCCGCGCGGGAAGTGGTGGAAGAAACGGGCCTGCTCGTCGCGATCGACAAATTGATAGGACTGTTCTCGGACGCGGGCAATCCGGTCGTTGTGGCGGCGTATGCCGCGCATGAGGTGGGGGGTGAACTGGTCCCTGGTCCCGAGTCGCTTGACGTGGGGTTTTTCGCGCTGGATGAACTGCCACCACTGGCGTTTCCCCGCGACGAACAGATCCTCAGGCACTGGCAACGGATTCAGAACGGTTAGCGTTGAGCAGTCGGCCGTGTCGCTGATCCGGCGCTTGGCGCCCCTGCAGAACCTGGCCGGCCTGGCGGGGCGGACCTTATTGGACACGCTGTACCCGTTGGAGTGCGTGGGTTGCGGTGGATCGGGAAAGATCATCTGCGACCGATGTATGGACGATTTGCCGTTGCTGAGTCCTCCGCATTGTCGGGTGTGCGCGGCGTATGGCGAGCACGAACTTTGCCAGGCATGCGCACAATCTGAACGCCATTTCGACGGCGTGCGCGCACCGTACCACTATGAAGGAAGCATCCGGCAGGCAATACTGGCTTTCAAATACGGTGGCATCAAGGCTGCCGCGCCGCAGTTGGGTGACATGCTCGCCGAATATCTGGTGAGAAATCCACTGCCGGGCGACCTGGTGGCGCCGGTCCCGATGCACACGAGCCGCCGGCGAGAACGGGGTTACAATCAGGCGGAACTGCTGGCTCGTCGGGTGGCGGGACGCTGCGATGTGCCGTACTGCGGGGACCTGCTGGCGCGAACCCGTCGGGTCGACCCCCAGGCCGGGATGACTAGCGCGGCCGGCAGGGTGGTCAACGTGGCCGACAGTGTCGCCGTTTCCCATCCCAGCGAAGTTCACGGCCAGCAAATTATCCTGGTCGACGACGTGGCGACCACAGGAAGCACGCTGGATGTCTGCGCGGCGGTGCTCAAAGAGGCCGGCGCCGCGTCAGTCTGGTGCCTGACCCTGTCGGTGGCAGGGAATCGGCGCACGGGAGAGTGATCCCGGGGTCGGGCCAGCCTTCCCGGGCAGGCCGGGTGCATTGGTAGTCCCAATGGGCGGCCAGTTTGACATCCTACATGCTGTCTGCTGAAATGGCGGCAACGGGTACCATACCGACACCAAAGAATCAGGAGGCAGCATCATGGCAGGCAACACTATCGTTTACGTTGGCGCCGAAGCCAGCGGACTGTACCGAAAGGCGGCGGGCGATGCCCACTGGGATCTGCTCACCGATGGGCTGGCGCCGGCCACGCAGGCGCGGGCCATTGCCATTCATCCGAACGACCCGCGGACGATCTTTTGTGGAACGCAAAGGGGAGTTTACCGGAGCACCGATGGCGGTGACCATTGGCAGCGCATGAACATGACGGAAGGGCGGATGGTGTGGTCCATCCGGTTCCACCCCAACGACTCCAATATCATGTTCCTGGGCACCGAAGGCGCCGAGGTATACAAGAGTGAAGACGGCGGCGAGAACTGGGCGCACATCGCGACCGTGTCGAACCCTGAGCAGGTGCAGATGGCTTTTGCCATGCGTATCCTCGGCATCGACATTGAAGCCGCCAACCCGAACAACATGTACGCGGCGCTGGAAGTTGGCGGCGCGGCCAGCAGCACGGACGGCGGACACACCTGGACGATTCGCAACAGCGAGTTCGCTGGTGATGTGGACCTGCTGGACCTTCACGGTGTGGCAGTGGGCGGATCAGATTCGCAGTCGGTGCTGATCTCCAACCGCACGGGCGTATGGCGGAGCACTGACCGGGGAGCGTCCTGGCAGGACTGTGAATTCGACCGGTTCTCCGAGATTAAGTACTCCCGCGGCATCGTGCGCGATCCCAGCAATGCCAACACCCTGTACGCCTGCGTGGGCATGAACTTCGGCAGCGAACAGGGCGGCGTAATGCGGACCACCAACCTGGGCGAAAGCTGGGAACGGTTCGATTCCGGAATCAGCCCGGGCAGCACCACCTTTGGCGTGGCGGTGAACCGGCAGGATCCGTCGCAGGTCTACTTCTGCACGCGACGCGGCCAGGTGTTCGGAACCCACGACGGCGGTTCTTCCTGGTCGTCCGACCAACTGCCGGAAATGGCTCAGAACGTGATCAGCGTGGCGTGCACCTCTGCATAGCGGCAACTACGCGAAGTCAACGGCTAAACGAAGGGGCGGGTCCGAAAACCCGCCCCTTTTTTGGTGCCTGGCAGCTTCGGTCTAGCTGTTAGCTTTGGGAAGCCAGTCCTGGTTCCAGGGGAACTCCTCCGGACCGGTGCCGAAAGCGGGTTGACCCTGATCGAGTCGGTCGCGGTAGGGGCTGGTGACGGGCTCGCGATAGGGGTAGAGACCGCCCTCGTACATCTGCTCGCCTTTCTTGAAGTGGGTGGCCTGCTCGAGGGTTTCCACGAAGGGCATGTTGATGTCGTAGAGGTTGCCGGCGCTGGCGCGAGGACGCGGGCCGGCCTTGGAGACATGCCCGTAAAGTTCCCGGCCGATGATGCGCTCGGCGGCCCAGACGCAATCGACGAGTTTGTCGATATCGACGCCGGTGGGGATACCCATATCCTCCATCATGTGGAGCAGGTCTTCGGTAGGCGCCATACCGGTGGCGCGCCCGTTCCCGCAGTAGGGGCAGCCGCCGAAACCGCCGATGGTCCCGTCTAGCTCAAGGGTATCCTCCGGGCCCAGAATACGCATGGCCGCATAGGCGGAAGCGATAGCCATGTTGCGGCCGTTGTGGAGGTGCAGACGGAAGTGGTCGATCTCGGGCCAACGTTCCTTCACACGAACGATGCTCTCCTCGACCTTGGCCGGCGTGCAGTGGCTCATGGGGTCGCCCATGGAACAACTGCGCACGTTGATACCGGCTTCTTCCCACAGCCCATGCTGGTATTCAAACAGGGTCATCAGGGTGTCCACCTCGAACTCGCCGAGGAAGTTGGAACCCCAGGATGCGTTGCAGCCGATGCCGGCCTCGGTGATCCCCATCTCCTGGGCCTGGGCGATGATGGCTGGCCAGCGCTCCATCTCCTGCATCTGGCTGCGGTTGGTGTTTCGGCGGGCGAACACGTCGCACAGGTGACAGGACAGTCGCGGATAGGCGTCGCGCTCGATTGTCAGGGGCGGCGTGTAGGCGCGAGCACGCTCGACTCCGCGCGCGTTCAGAGCGAGGGCCGTGTAGGTAACACCCAGCTTGGGGGTAAACTTCGTCACGATCTCGTCGATCCGCTCCATCTGGGGCGTCCACCTGGGACTGACGAAAGAGCCGACGACGATGCTGGTGAGGCCGGTTTCGGACAGCATGTCGAGGAGTTCGACCTTGTCATCGACGGCGATGTTGGCGTCCTCGATCTGCATGCCCTCACGCATGCCCTCCTCTTTATAGTGGACGGTGGGCCATTGGTTTGGCATGGGAAACTCCTTGCGCCGGAAGGCGCGCGTGGCTTGATTCCAGGGCGCGCGAACGCGCGGAATGCCGAAATTCTAGGGTTGGCCCGCCGGCATTGTCAAGAAAACACGTCGGCGGACGGGCAGGCACGAGCCGGCAGACCCCGGCCGCATCTCACGACGACCCGCCGCTCCCTCACTCCTATCGCGGGCGCTGGGTCTTACGGGCGAGTGGAGTCATCGTTGCTGGATGAGGACAGAACGAGCTACTTGGCGATCTGAAACGATGCGCGCCGGGTCAACGGACCGGCGTAGAGCCGCTGACCCGCACCGCAGGGATGAAGCTGATTCGGTAGGCATTTTCCGTACCCACGCCATGGCGGGCTGTGGCGGGCCCGGTGGCCATAGGACTGCCCTGGGTAATGCGATCAGAGACAGTCTCCATGACGCCGTTAGCGACTTGGATGCTGATCTGAGTGGCGGCTGTCGCCCGAGACCTGGTCGGGTCAGGAGTTTCTCGCCTGCAATCCCAGGATAGCCCGCACCTTCCATAAGTTGCGACAGCGCGTTGTCATCTACCCTCCACAAGGCGGTTGGGGTTAGGTCCTACCGACGCAGCCATGGGGACAGGGCGACGGTCGCGCGACGGGAGGTGGTCAGTGGATCAGCGCGGCCCGAGGGCGAGGGCGTACGCGGTCAGCTTGTAGACCAGCTTTGCGGCGGTGTACGCATGGGCGGGCAGTCCGTGATCAGGCGCCAACTCGCACACGTCGAAGCCGACGACGCGGCGGTTCTGACATACCTGCCGAAGGATGCGGGTCAGGTCCAGCCAGCGCATGCCGCCGGGCTCGGGTGTCCCCACCGCGGGCATCTCGGCAGGGTCCAGCACATCCAGATCGACGCTGATGTAGACGTCTGAACCCAGACCAGCGATTATGTCATTCAGGTCGCTTTCGTTTTCCGGCGGCCAGTAGCAAATGGGGATGCGGTGAGCATCGATATGTTGCCTTTCTGCGAGGGCCAGCGTACGCACTCCAACCAGCGATATCGGGCAACGCTCAGCGATGCGGCGGGCTCCGGAGCCGTGACCCCAGCCGGTACCCTGGTATTCGTCCTGCAGGTCGGCATGTGCGTCGATATAGAGGACGGATAGGTTCGGATTGCGATTCAGGTGGGCGAAGGCTGATCCGATGCTGGCGGAATGGTCGCCACCGATTACACCGGTGAGTTTGCCTGAACCCTGGACTGCGTAATGCGAAACCGCTGACCGGACGCGTTCGACCATTTGATACGGATCACCGACGTGGGGCTCCAACGGCGGAGCGGTGTGGATGCCGAACTCGGCGACGTCCACGCCGAGTTCGATCTCGTAGTCCTCGAGCGCGGCGGACGCGGCGATGATGGCCGCGGGACCGTGCCGGGCGCCGGTGCGGAAGGAAGTGGTGCTGTCGATTGGAACTGGGATCAGGACAGCGGACGCGCTATCCAGCGCGAATTGCTCGGGAGGGAGCGCCAGGAAGTTGGTAGGCGTCCAGGGAACGGGCGGAGTTTCGTGATTAGGCAACGGGCGAGCCGGAGGCGGCGGTTTGCAGCATGGTGCGCTGACGTTCGGTTTCGCGCACCCCCTGGTCGGCGTCGAGCCATTCGAGCCCGCGGTCGAGCACCCACGTTTTCACGCTGCGCAGATCGAACAGGGAACGTGCATCGGCCAGGGCCTGTTCGTGGTCGAAGGACTTGCAGGAGAAAACGTCGATGTTGACGTAGTCCCGCTCTGGGAAGGTGTGGACGCTGATGTGACTTTCAGCGATGATCACGAAGCCGGAGATTCCGTTGTCGGCGGGTTTCGGGCCGTGGTATTCGAGGACTTCCGGCTCGGTGATCCTGGTCATTCCCAGGGCGGCCGGGTATTCATCGAGGAAGGATCGCAGGCGGTCGGTGTCCCACATCATGGCATGGTCGCCGCCGAAACCGTCAATGATCAAGTGCATCCTTCTGCCGAGCCCCCGCCGATAAAATAAGCCCCGTAAGGACGGGGCCGCGCCGTCTTGTGAAATTGCGGCGCATAGAATATCATAGCCGCCACGCTAATTCAAAGGGTGAAATCCGCAGCCGCAACCCATCGGCGCCGAGGTCGCAAATCCGTTGACCCGGCGTCGGCGTATGCCAGCCAACCGCAATTCCGGCATTTGCGCGCCCGTACCAACCCTCCGAATGGAACCCATCATGGCCGTAGACGCAGAAAATCAAGCCGACCTGGAGTTGGATCCGGTAACGGAAACGGCGGACGTCGATGCAATGATCGAGGTCCGCGACCTGACCCATTACTACGGGCCTATGCCGGCGGTGGAGAACGTGAACTTCACGGTGCGGCGGGGTGAGATCTTGGGATTCCTGGGTCCCAACGGCGCGGGCAAGACGACCACCATGCGAATTCTGACGGGGTTCATGCCGCCGACTCGCGGCACCGTCACGTTGGACGGGTACGACGTTGTGGAGAAATCCCTCGAAGTACGCAAACGGGTCGGTTATCTTCCGGAGTCAGTGCCTCTGCACACCGAGATGACGGTGACCAGCTACCTGAAATACATGGGCACCCTGCGAGGCATGAACGGCCGCAGTATCCGCCGGCGGATTGACGACGTGATTGACGTCTGCCGTCTGGAGGACTACAGCAAGACCCTTATCGGGAAGCTGTCCAAGGGGTTCCGGCAGCGTGTCGGGATTGCGCAGGCAATCCTGCATGAGCCTGATGTCCTGGTGCTGGACGAACCCACCATCGGTATCGATCCTATCCAGGTGGTTGAGACCCGCAGCTTGATCCAGGACTTGGGTCGGGAACAGACGGTGGTCCTGAGCAGCCATATCCTGCCGGAGGTCAGCATGATCTGCGAGCGGGTTTTGATCATCCACGAGGGGCACATCGTAGCGGCCGACACCCCGAACAACCTGGCGCAGCATCTGCGCGGCGTGGCCCAACTGGAAGTCGAGATCGGTGGGCCGCCGGCAGACGTGCTGCCCGTGCTGCGCAATATCCACGGAGCGACCGAGGTGACGCACCACCCTCGCCCCGGCGTGAACGCCTATCGCGTCAAGTTCCGGGAGGGGTTGGACCTGCGCGACGACATCTCGCGCACGGTGGTGAGCAACGGTTGGAGCCTGCTGAGCATGCAGATGAGCAGCATGAGCCTGGAGGAGATTTTCCTGCGGGTGACAACAGCAGAAGACGACGTAGAGTAGCGGGACTGGACTAAAGATGCGAACCATCCGCGCGGTGGCGTTCAAGGAAATCCAGATCTACTTCAGCAGCCCCGTGGCGTACATTGTGGCGCTCATCTTCATGGCGCTGAGCGGGTTTTTCTTCGTTCGTGACCTGGGTAACCCCTTCCCCGAAGCGTCACTAAGCAATTTCTTCCAGGGCGCGACATTCCTGCTGATACCCCTGGCGCCGGCGCTGACGATGCGTCTGCTGGCGGAGGAGCAGAAACTCGGGACGATAGAACTGCTCCTCACCTCGCCGGTACGAGACTGGGAAGTGATACTTGGCAAATACCTGGCGAGTTTCGTGTTCCTGCTGTTCTTGCTGGCTCTCACCTCCTATTATGTAATTCTGTTGTTGGTTTTCGCGACGCCGGACCCGGGACCGATTTACTCCGGGTACCTGGGGTTGATCCTGTATGGAGCGGCCGCGCTGTCCGTGGGCATCCTGACCTCCACACTGACCAGCAACCAGATCATCGCCGCAGTGGTGGGCACCGGGATCCTCATCGTGCTGTACGCCACGTCGTTCATCGGCGACGTGGTGACGGGCGTCTGGGCCACGATATTCAACCAGTTGGGTTTCACCAGCCACTTCAACGACTTCGACCGTGGGATCATCGATTCGACGCACATCGTCTATTTCGTGACGGTGACTGCGTTGTTCCTATTCCTGTCGATACGCGCGCTGGAGTCGCGGCGCTGGAGGTAACATGAGCCAACAGCGCATAGGCGACGGGCCCCGAGATTGGCGCCGGCGCAGAGGACGCGACCGTCAGCCCGATGCCGGAGACGGCGGCGATTCCGGCGAGCAGCCGGAGGCGCTGCGAGAGCAGTCGCGAACGCTGTTTTCCTTCATAGAGCCGGCGTTCGATCTGATCGCGGTTTTTTACGCGCCGATACTCATAGCCGGTGTCATCGGCCTGATCGTGGGCGCGGTGCTGCTGGCGTTCATCGGTTCTCTGAAGCTGTACGGCGGCATCGTCATTGGCATCGGCGCGGTGTTGGTACTGCTGGTTGGGCTGTCATATTTCAGCCAGGTGCTGGCCGCGTTTTTCAGCCGGACGGGGCGGTATGGGGTCAACACGGTGATCATGACCGCCGCATTCTTTGGACTGGTTGCGCTGATCAACTACGTGGCATTCGAAAATCATCTGCGGTCCGACACCACGGCGACCAACCAGTTTTCGTTGGCGCAACGCAGCCGCGACCTGCTGGATGCGCTGGATCGCCCGATCAGCGTAACGGCCTACTACCCTGACCAAATACCCAACATCGAGATGCTGACCAGGCAGGGCAAAGTCGAAACCACCCTGGGCGAGTTCGCGCGACGCAGCGGGAATTTCACCTACCAATTCATTGACCCGCAGAAGGAAGCCGACCTGGCGCGCAGCCAGGGGGTGACGGCGTATGAGACGCTGGCGGTTTCGGCGGTGGGCACGGACATCATTGATCTGGTCCAGCCTACCGACCAGGTTTACAGCCGGCTGGAACAGGATTTGTACACCGCTCTGCTGGTGGCGACCGAAACACAGCGAAAGAAGGTTTATTTCCTGAGCGGTCATGGAGAGCGTGATATCACCCGGGAGGCTGAGGACGGCTACCTCAAGATTCGCGAAGGGTTGGAAGTGGACAACTACCAGGTGGAGACCCTGCCCTGGTCCCCGGTTGACGAAAACGTGGCGGTGCCCGACGACGCCGCGCTAGTGGTGATCGCCGGCCCATCCGGTGAGCTTCCGACGGCGCACCTTGACGCCTTGAATTACTACATGTCCGGGCGGTACCCCGACGGTGAGCCGCGCCGGGAGGCGGCAAGGGTCATCTTCCTGGCCGAGCCGGACACACACGACACCTTCCGGGCGTTCCTGGCTTTCTGGGGCGTGATCGTCACCGACAGCTACATACGCGACGTCGAGGGTTCGCAGCCCAACGCGCCGCGCACGTTGCGAGTGGGGATCTACAACCCGCAGGCCCCGCCGGAAATTGTGGCTCCCCGGGGACAGCCGCTGAACGTGGCGTTCATGCCGGGCGCGGCGGCGGTCGAGCCAATTCTGGAAGAGACCGACACGCGGCGGCCGCGTCCCATTGCCGCGACCACCCCGTCGGCTCGCCTCATCGACGACATCGAGCGCGTGGACCCGGTGGATGAAGACCCGCAGCGGGTTTATTTCCCGGCAGTCTACCTGGACATCATCGCTCCCGTGGGCGGGGCTGCGCCGACCGCCCGGCCGCCGGATAACGAAATCGCGAGCATGGTGGTGTTCGGGGACTCTGATTTCATTTCGAACCGCAACGTGGACCGGGGATCGAGTGCGGCGCTGTTCCTGAACTCGGCGAACTACCTGATGGGCGACTTCTCGCTCGTATCCATTCGCGACCGGGAGTTCGTCTACCGTGAGTGGAACCTGGACGAGAACGAGTTCAACTTCGTGCGGTTCTCGACCTGGCTGCTATTGCCCGGATTGATGGGCATCATGGCGGTCATGGTTTGGTGGGTTCGCCGGTAGCGCGGGGCGTCCAGTTTTCTGGCCACGGCCGGACGGACAGAGTGAACATCAGGCGATGAACATCCGTTTGACCATCCTGCTCGTGTTCGTGCTGGCGCTGTTTGGTGCGTTGGCGCTGTGGTTCAAGCCTTGGGATCAGGATCCCCCACGCGAGGAAGAGCCGTGGGCGTGGCGGATTGACGACGACGCGATCGTCCACGTAGAGGTGACGAACCGGAGCGCGGCGGGCGGGTCCATCGAATGTTCCGACGCGACCATTCCGCTCACTGGCGAAGAACAAACCGTGTCTTACGACAAAGACCTGGGCCGGGGTAAATGGTTCATCGTGGATGGCGACGAGCGGGAGGAGGTATATCAGGCCCGGTGGGCCGGCACTCCCCTCCTGCTGAGTGGTCCCAGGGTCAACCGCGTGCTGGGTGAGACCATCGAAAATCCGGCGCAATACGGTCTCGACCCGCCCGAGACGGTCATCACGATAACCGAGGAAACCGGGCTGGCCTACGAATTCTGGCTGGGCAACCTGACGCCGGACGAGGGTTACAGCTACATGCGACTGGTGGGCGACTCACAACTGCTCACGGTGCCCGAGGTGTGGAGGCGCGTGGTGAACTGCCTGGCGGTCAGCCCGCCGGTGATTCCGCCCCCGCTGGAATTGGGGTATTTTTACGAGGAAGAGTTCCGCGACATCCAGGAACTGGAGATCACTCACGACGGAGTCACGGTGACCTACGCACCGGAAGCGAGTGTGCGCTCCTGGTCGGTTACCGTCGGAGACGACCAGCAAGCCGTTGTGGAACCGGAGTGGTGGCTCTCTCAACTGCAATGGTTCGGTCAACCCAGCAAACCGGGCGGACCCGACACGCCGGGAGGATGGCACATCGAGGAGGACGGCGCGAACGACCCACAATACGGGTTGCAACCGCCGATGACCCGGGTGCGAATCAAAACCCACGAGAAGATGCACGAGTTCTACATCGGCGGCGGGCACACTGAGGTGGACCAGGACGGGCAACCATTCCTGGACGACGCCGGCAACACGCAGGTGCTGGTGCATTACGCCGGGTTGCCGGATGATCCGATCGTTTACGTAGTGAACCGGGTGAGAGCGGAACGAACTTTCTGCCTGGTTGAGGATCCCCCGACCGAAAGACCATACAACTGCCCATAGCCGGGCCGCTGAGGAGGCTATTTTGAAGGCAGAGATTATCTCCGTCGGCACGGAACTGCTGATGGGCGAGTTGACGGATACCAACGCCAGCTGGATTGCGGGCCGATTGCCCGCCCTGGGTATCCAACTCCAGTGGGTCAGCATCGTTGGCGACGACCTGCCGAAGCTCACCGAGGCGTTCGTGCAGGGGTGGCGACGCTCCGACATGATCTTCACCACCGGCGGACTCGGTCCCACCCAGGATGATTTGACTCGCGAGGCCGTGGCGGCGGCGCTGGGCGAAACGCCCGTGGTTCAGGAGCAGGAACTGGAAAACCTAAGACAGTGGTTCCGGAACCGTGGCCAGGATATGCCGACCCACAACGTGAAGCAGGCCCACCTGATACCGTCAGCGGAATTCATCACGAACCGGAATGGCACGGCGCCAGGATGGTGGGCGCAGCGGGGTGGGAAACACATCATTTGCATGCCCGGACCGCCGGGTGAGAACCGCGCCATGTGGCAGGACGAGATCGATGCCAGGCTGAAGGAAATCGTTGACGCTGACGTTACCATCACCCGCAACATCAAGACGCTGGGACTGGGTGAGGCGTCGGTGGACGAGATAATGAACGAATATTTCGGCCTGGAGAACCCGTACCTCGGGATCTATTCCAAGGCAGACGGGATCCACCTGCGCATTATCGCGCGCGCCGCCGACGAGGCCGCCGCGCGGGAGATGATTGCGCCGATTGAAGACGCTATCCACGACCGGCTGGCGCCCTACGTATGGGGTTACGACGACGAGACGCCGGAGCTATCCGTTGGCTCCGCACTGGTCTCCCGGAGCATGACGCTGGCGACCATGGAATCGGTCAGCGGCGGTTTCCTGGCCAACACGATCACCGAGGCTCCGGACAGTAACCAGTGGTACCGGGGCGGCAACGTGGCCTACACAATCGATGCGATGGTCGCATCGGGCGTAGATTCGGGCGTTCTGGAAACCCATGGGGTCGTGAGCCAGCAGACCGCGAACTCCATGGCCCAAGTTGCCCAATCCGCGACGGCTGCCGACTTTGGAATTGGGTTGACCGGAGTGCTGGGTCCTCAGGAACTTGAAGGACACCGGCCCGGTACGATTCACATCGCGATCGCCCATGGGGACGACGTGCGGGAGTTTCCGCTGCGCACGCCGCCGCGCCGGTTGGTGATCAAGCGGCGGTCCTGCAACACGGCGCTCACGGAGTTACGTAAACTGATCACTGAGGTCGCGCCTTGACCGGCCGATGACCAATGAAAAGGGGCGAATGATCATTCGCCCCTTTTCGCTTGTGTTACCCAGATGCGATCTACATGGTCAGGGACCTGTAGAGCATGGGCAGCCGTTCCGGCAGGGCCCAGATATCGTCCAGAACTTCGTAGTTGAGGTCGCCGCACATGGTCTTCAGGTAGTCGTGACCGGCCTTGTCGACGGTCAGGCAGAAGGGATTATTTCCTTGCGCTTGGCTTCCAGCAGGGCCTGGTGCGTGTCGTGGACGGCGTACTCCTTCTCCACGCCCTCGCGGCTGTAACCGCGGTCCTGAGGCCTCCCGTCGCTGATGAGGAACATGATCTTGGTCGCCGCGTCCTGATTTTCCAGCTTGGTGATGGCGTGACGGATGGCTGAACCCATGCGGGTGGCGTGCAGTGGAGTCACCTTGTCGATGCGCCGCTTGATCTTGTCGTTGAACTGCTCGTCGATGTCCTTGATCACGTAGAACTCCACGTTTTCGCGGCCATAGCCGGAGAAGCCGTAGATGCCGTAGGTGTCCCCAATGGACTCCAGGGCGTTGATCAGGAGGGCGCAGCTCTCGCGCTCCAGGTCGATGATCCGCTTGTAGTGGCGGCGCACCAGGCCTTCGCGGCGGCGGCGGAGCCAGACCATGTACTCCACCGGGTCGTCCGGGGCGTCCCGGTCGTCCACGGAGTGCCGGCCCTCGTCGATGGCCTCGGCGGTCGACGCTGACATGTCCAACAGGAAGACCACGGCTACGTCACGCTCAACGCGGTTGCGGCGCCAGTAGATCTTCTCGTCCGGCGGCACGTTCATGCGGAGGTCGGCCCACGCTTCCAGAGCCGAGTTCAGGTCGATGTCCTCGCCGTCGATGAGGCGGTAGGTCTTCCGCCAGGTCTCCGGCATGATCAGCTCGAACTGCCGCTTGATATGCGCCAACAGCGAGGCGTAGTTACGAAGGGAATCGTTGTAGAAGTTCGGGTCGCCCTCGTCGAGGATCTTTTCCTTGACGATGCACCACCGGGGCTTGTAGTCGTTGGCGCGGAAGTCCCACTCGTCGTAGACGAACGTCTTGGGTTCCAACGCTTCCAGCTCGCCGCCGGCGTCATCGTCGTGGAGAATGGGGCCGTAGCCCTTCCCCGGGTCGTTGGAAGGCGGGGGAACGCCGGCTTCCTTCATGATGTTCTGGGCGAACATTGCCATACTCTGGTCGACATCGCCCTCCTGGGCGTCCAATTCGAGCTCCGCGCTGTCCTGGAGCAACTGCTCGAGTTCCTCCTGGGTCATGGGTTCAGCGTCGCCCATCTCGCTTTGGTCCATCTGCAGCTTGGTGAGCAGCTGTACCATCTCCGGTTTGAAGTCGCCGCGGTATTCGACGGGCTCTGGCGATTCGTACGGATCGCCCTCACCCTGTTCGCCCTCCTGCTCGCTCATCTGTGCCTGCAACTTGTCGAGCAAGGCCTGGTACTCTTCCTCCGAGAATTCGCCGGGCTCGTCTAGGTCTTCGGGCTGGAATTCATCCTCCGGCTCCTGCTGGTTCTGGAGGCGGGAGATGATCTCGTAGGCACGCAAAGCGGCCTCGGCGGTGTCCTCGATGGACGACCGGACGGTGCGCAGGCGGTGCATGATGCGAGCGAGCATGAATGCTTCTTCTCGATAGTCCTGCGGCACGGGGAGGCCCTCAAAGCGGTCTAGGCTCATGTGGACCAACAACTCGATCAGGGCTTCCTGTAGCGGCAGCTCCTCGATGCGAGGCCTCTGCGTGAGAGCGTCGCCTTGCACGTCAAGCGCCGGCCGGCGGATGCCGGGGTACTCGGTTTTGATGCGGTAGTCCAGCCGGCAGTCTTCGAGGACGCTGAACAGGTCGAACGCCATGCGGCGGTCTTCGAACAGGGCCAGGAAGCGTCCGATGTCGGTGTAGACGCGCATGGTGCCGCCGGGCCCGGACCCGTCACCGATTTCTATGGAGGGAACGGTGTCGGAGTCCATCAGTTGGAAATGCTCAGCGGTGGCGGTGCGGATGGCTTCGATGCGCGCCTGGATGGCTTCCTCAGCCTGGAACCGGCGGTCGTCGAACACGTTGGCCGGGCGCGGGAATTCAAACTGGAAGCTGCCGAACTCCAGGTGGGACACCTGGTGCGTGGCCACGACCTTGAACCAGGCGAAATTCTGCGATTTGTCGTTGTAGTTGTCGATCACCGGTGGCAGATAGACCTTGGTCCCGTCCGTGGAGGCGGTATCCTGGTCGACCCAACCGATCTGTTTGCGGACGAGTTCCGCGGTGCTGAGCACCTCGATGTTCTCGCCGGACAGGGCGCGGGTGTAGAGGCGCATGATGCCCTTGACCCGCTCCAGATCCAGGCTGGAAGAGAGGGTTTCCAGCATGGACTCAGAAGTGTTGGATTCGATCTTGAAGAAGGCGATACCGCTTTCTGGGTTCTCGTTGAGCAGTTCGACGCCGTGCTGGTACCACTGGTCCAGCTGCTGCAGGGTGATCCGGTTGAGCACCGGGTCGAGGCTCTTGAGGAAAGGCGGCACCGCGTCCGGCGTGCTGGCCAACAGGCCATCGCAGAGATCAAGGATGTGGCCTTGGGAGCCGGCGGAAACGTGGGAAAGAGCCTGGGCGCCGTCGTAGAGGAAGCGGGAGGTGTCGCGCAGGCCCATCTTGGCGAGCTTTTCGCCAAGGCGCAGGAACCGGCCGGTCTGCCCCTCTTCGACGTGCTGCAGCGCGCGGGGAGCCATCTCCAGGCAGGCCTTGACCTCGCGCCAACTGCTGTCGGTCAGAGCGCGGGACATGGACAGGAAAGCCTCGCGCTCGCGTCCCATGGCCGGCAGGACGTCTCGCCCCAGAATCAGGCACTCTGCCGCGACATCGTACGACTTGTACGACAGCGCCTCAATAAGTGACGCGAACACTTCCACGTCCCAGAAGGGGAGGTTGCGCACCAGGTCGGGGCTAACCTCGAAGAACCGGGCCGCCAGTGTGCTCGATTTCCAGGTGCCCTTGTAGAGCGAGCGGCCCAGGCCCGCCCAGCGCGGGATGTACTGGGGCCGGAGATTGGTGACGATGGATGGGCTGGCCTTGAAGAAGGCGACCGCCAGGGTCGGCGAGTCCTGGGATAGATAGGTCCCGCATCGCGCCCACTGCATGAATGAGGCGAAGGCGAGGGACCGGGCCACCTCCGGGCTCACGCGGTAGTACTCGACCGCAGATTCCCATGACCGGACGGTCTGGGTGCCGATTGCGACGCCCTCACGGGCCCACAAAGCCGTTTCCTCGTCGCTGAAGGACTCGGCCATGGCGTCGGCGACGGCCTGGTAGGCTTCGGCCACTGCCGGGGGCAGTTTGGCCAGTTCGTCCAGCAGGTTGCCTGTAGCGGAATTAGTCAAGGCTCGTGTCCTCCTTTGTCAACTCTGCATCTATGGTGTCGAGGAACTGGTCGAGAATTTTGGCGGTGGCTCCGTAGACGAGGTGCTGCTGGTAGCCATAAGACCGCACGGAAATCCTCTCGCCATTTTCGATACGGGAATCCCACCGCAGTGTAGCGGTATCGCGAAGAACGTTGATCGGAATCTCTACGACCTCCGCGATCTCGTGGGAGCTGGGGTTGAACTGGTACGGATACGGGATCGTCCCGACGAAAACTTTGACGATGAAGTTGGAGCGGGTGACATTGTCGTCAAGGCGTCCCAAAATCGTTATGTCGTCTCGGGCGATGCCCATCTCCTCCTCGGTTTCCCGGCGGGCAGTGTCCTCAAAATCGGCGTCTTCGGGGTCCCGTGCGCCGCCTGGGAACGACATTTCGCCTTTGTGGTGCTCAACCGTCATGGACCGCTTGTTCAGCAGTACGCAGAACTCCCCGTCCTTGGGGTACAACAATAGCATTACTGCCGCCGGCATCAGGCCCTCAGCGGCGGCAGTAACCTGCTGGCGATTGGCCAGCGCGTTGCGGACTAGATCGAGGGTGATTGCACCCATTGAGGTTCCATCATCTACTCAAAGATGGAGTACACCACCTCTTCGATGCTGCGCTGGAGTTCGGTCTCATCGGACAGCGTCCATACAATCGCCACCTGGCAGGCGCGACGCGCGGGGATGCCCTGCATCATGAGCCGGCCGGCGTAGATCAGGAGGCGGGTGCTGGCACCTTCGGCGAGGCCGTGCTCGCGGAGGTTGCGGATCTTTTCGCCAAGGCGGGCGAGGGCATGGGCCTGGTCCTCGTTGCAGCCGCTCTCTTTGGCCACGATCTCGGCTTCGACGTCAACTGGCGGGTAGTCGAACTCGATGGAGATGAACCGCTGTCGGGTGCTGTGCTTGAGGTCCTTCAGCGCGCTCTGGTAATGCGGGTTGTAGGAGATGCACAGGAGGAAGCGATCATCGGCCTCGATGATGTTGCCGGTCTTCTCGACGGGCAGGATGCGACGGTGGTCGGTGAGGGGGTGGATCAAAACGGTGGTGTCCTTGCGGGCTTCCACCACTTCGTCGAGGTACAGGATGGCGCCGGCCTTGACGGCGCGGGTCATCGGGCCGTCGATCCAGCGCGTGCCGTTGGCATCCAGCAGGTAGCGACCGACGAGGTCGCTGGCAGTCAGGTCTTCGTGGCAGGCAATGGTCACCAGCGGAACGCGGACTTCGCCTTCCCGCATATCCTGCGCCTCGTTCCGAACCGTGGTGATGGGTCGGCCGAGCTTCCACGCCATGTATTCCACGAAGCGCGTCTTGCCGCACCCCGTGGGGCCCTTCAGCAGGACCGGAATGTGCTGCTCGTAAGCTGCCTCGAAAAGTTCCAGCTCGTCCCCAACGGCGCGGTAATAGGGTTCGCTGCGGACCAGGAACTCTTCGATGGCGAATTCTTTGAAACTAGGTTCGTCTTCCAGCATTTCGATGTTTGCTTCAACCATTGCCTTGATTTACCTTTCCTTTGACTCGAGCCTGCCACAGAGCTGCCACTTCGCCTTCCAAAGCGGCCAGATCAGCCGCGTTTTCGACCACCACGTCGGAACGCCCGTTGCGTTCTGCCGCCGGCATTTGCGAGTTGATGCGCTTTCTGGCTTCCTCTTCGGTCATTCCGTTGCGCTGACGCAGGCGTTCAACGACCACATCGGCTGGGGTGTGAGTGGACCAGACTTCGTCGACCAGCTTATCCCAACCCGCCTCAAAGAGAACCGCAGCCTCTACCACGGCAACGTCGACGCCATCGGCGGCGAACTCTGCCTTGCGGTCTTCGACCATTCGAGCCATCAGCGGATGCATGATGCCGTTGAGTCGCTCGAGCTGTGCCGGGTCAGCGAATACCATGGATCCGAGTTTGCGCCGATCGATTTCGCCTTCCGTGGTTAGTATGTCCTCTCCAAAGGCCTCGACGACCTGGCGCCAGGCTTCGGAGTTCGGAGCGTAAGCCTCGTGGCCCAAGCGGTCGGCGTCGATTATCGACGCGCCCTGCGCTTGCAACAGATCGGCAACTACGCTTTTGCCACTTCCAATGCCGCCCGTTAGACCGATTGTAAGCATGACCGCCCGAATGAATAGACTGCCGGGCATTCTAACAAGGCGGTAAACATCGGTCAACTGAGACCTGCCGAGCCGCGCCTGGATGGGATGGTTCCGGAAGCGCCAATCCCGCGGACTGAGGCGACGATTTCCTGAGCCCGCGAGCTTGACGATCCAAGAGCACCGCGCAGGTTGGCGGTCGCCGAAGCAAGCCCGGCGATGCGGCTCCGGATTTCTGGCGTCAGAGAGTGATAGCCAGGCGGATTTTGGTAGAATTGTGCTGAGAATGGTACGGGATGACAACACGGAAAGGGGAACCACCATGCCGATCATGAGGCTTTACACGGGCGACGACGGGCAGTCGCACATCGAGCAAATTGAACTGGAATCGCACCCGGAATACGCCGCGATGCAGGCGGCGGAGGGCATCGTATTTCGTCGCGTTGCCGCCGGCTATTTCAGCGACTGGCACTGCGCGCCCCGCCGCCAGTTTGTCATCACGCTGGAGGGTGAGGTCGAGATCGGCCTCGGCGACGGGTCGGTGCACCGCTTTGGCGCGGGTCATGTGACCCTGGCGGAGGATTTGACCGGCCAGGGACACACGACACGGGCGGTCGGCGACCAGCCGCGGCTCACCGCCACCATTCCCCTGGACGGTTAGCCGATCCGTGCCCGCAGGGTCGCCACTCTGTGATCCGAGTAATCCTCCCTTGACCACGTCAACAGTGACCTACCCACCCCGACCGGTGGTCGACCGGAGCGACCTGCCGCCCGGGCCGCCCGAGTTGCCTTTCATCGGGCAGACGCTGCGGTACGTTCGCGACCCGATCCGGTTCATGCTCGAATCGGCACGCTACGGTGACCTGGTGACGCTGTCGGTCAAGCCGGCGCTGCTGCTGATGGTCAACCACCCCGACCTGATACGGGACGTGGTGGTCACGAACCACCAACTGGTGGGCCGGGGGCCGAACACCGACGTGCTCAAGTACGCGATGGGCGAGGGATTGGTGACCGCGGGACCGGTGGAGCATTTGCAGCAGCGGCGGTTGATGCAGCCGCAGTTCCACCGTGGTCGCGTCGCCGGCTACGGCGAGATGATGCGGGACTTCGCCGCTCACAACCGGGCGACGTGGTCCGACGGGCAACGGGTGGATATCGCCCGGGAGATGGGGGCGCTCACGCTGCGGATCGTGGTCAAAACGCTGTTTGGGCTGGAACTTCCCGACGACGTGCGGCGCATTGGCGAAGCCTTCGAACTGATCAATAACTACCTGGTCAGACGGGTGAACCAGCCTCCCAAGCTGCGGAGGCTCATGCACCGCTTGCCGGTGCCGTACACGGTGCGTTTCCGGCGGGCCCGGGCGGAACTGGATCGGATCATCTTCGGGTTGATCTCGGAGCGGCGGGAGAGATCGACCGGCGAGGATGATCTGCTCTCCCTGTTGCTCGATGCCCGATTGGAGGACGACGATGGCGTCGGGCAGCCGCTGACAGATCAGCAGGTGCGTGATCAGACCATCACGATGTTTGCGGCGGGGCATGAGACAACGGCGGTTTGTCTCACATGGACGTGGTACCTGCTGGCGACCAATCCCGACGCCCAACGGCGGTTTCACGCGGAAATCGACGATGTGCTGGGCGACCGGGCGCCGGAGTTGTCGGACCTGGCGAACCTGACCTACGCGGACAAGGTGCTCGCCGAATCGCTGCGCCTGTACCCGCCGATCTGGTTCTGGTCGCGGATGGCGTTCCAGCCCTTCGAGCTGGGCGGCTACCAGATACCGCCGGGCGCGCTGCTGGCGGCGCCACAACTGGTGATCCAACGGGACGCCCGCTGGTTCGACGAACCCCTGGCGTTCCGCCCGGAGCGGTGGACGGAGGAGTTCCGGGAAGGCCTGCCGCGTTACGCGTATTACCCCTTCGGCGGGGGGCCGCGCCAATGCATCGGTGAGGGCTTCGCCATGATGGAAGCCAAGATGATCCTCGCGACGCTCGGACAGCAGTGGCAGGTCCGGCACGACCCACGGCACAAAGCCGAGATGATGCCGCTGATTTCGCTCCGACCCAAGGGTGGGATGCCCATCTTCCTGGAACGACGGACCAAAAAATAAGGGCGACCGGGGGGTCGCCCAAAATTTGGTGGCAGCTTGCGTGGCTGCCCCGCCTGGGTTCGAACCAGGGCTTACAGCTCCAAAGGCTGACGTGCTACCGCTACACCACGGGGCAATCGGGAGTCATTATAGCATTGGGTTCAAATTCGCTCGTTTGGCGTGCGATATACTGCGGCTGCGAACCCAAATTTTCGAGCAGGTGATGCGCTATGGAAACCGTAGGATTCATTGGTCTGGGGAACATGGGCGGAGGGATGTCCGCGAACATTCAGCGGGCCGGCTACACGATGATCGTTTACGATTTGCGTGAGGAGGCGGCGCTGCCCCTGCTGGAAGGCGGAGCGCGGCTGGCCAACACCCCGGCGGAGGTGGCGGAGGCCAGCGACGTGACCTTTACGTCTTTGCCGGGTCCGTACGAGGTGGAGGCGGTGTCAACGGGCGCATCGGGAGTGCTGGAAGGGATCCGGCCGGGGAGCGTGTACATCGACCTGTCGTCGAGCCGGCCGACGCTGATCCGGGAGATCGAGCCGCAGTTTCGGGCGAAGGGATGCCACGTTCTGGATGCGCCGGTGAGTGGGGGGAAGACGGGAGCGGCGTCGGGGAACCTGGCGGTGATGGTGGGAGGAGACCGGGAGGTGTTTGATCGGGTGAAGCCGATACTGGACGCCTTTGGAGACAAGGTGTTCTACGCGGGGGAGATTGGGGCTGGTAGCGTGGCTAAGCTGGTGCACAACATGATCGGTCACAGCGTGCGTCAGGCCATCGCGGAAGGACTGACCCTGGGCGTCAAAGCGGGCGTCGACCCGGAACCGCTCTGGGAATGCGTGAGGCGAGGCGCGTTGGGCCGGATGTCATTCCTCCACGAGGGATTGGTACGGACGATGTTTCGTGGGGAGTTTGAGCCGGCCAGTTTCGCGCTGAACCTGGCGCACAAGGACATTTCGCTGGCGACGGAGCTGGCGCGGGAGTATGACGTGCCCATGCCCATGTCGACGCTGGCGCAGCAGATCTCGCTGCAGGCCATGAACCGCGGCTGGGGTCAGGCCGACAGCAGCAGCACCGTCCGGCTTCAGGAAGAGCAGGCTGGGATTGAGGTGCGCGCGCCGCAGGTTGACGCCGAGCGCGCGGCACGGTTCATCACAACGCATCCGGACGCGGAGTAGCGAAACGTTATGCCCAATGGAGGTGGTCATCCGACACAGGAACGAATAGGCTTCTGCCCGCATTGCCAAAGTTCCAACATTCGCATCCGCCGAAGTCGTCATCGCTCTCGGTTGTGGCGGTGTCGGAGTTGCAACCGCACGTTCGATACGCCGATTGTACGCTTGGCGTATTTCGACGAGGAAGACGCCCACTCGTTTGTTGCGGAGAACGAGATCCGTCGCCTGGAACGGCGAACTCGGTCGAGGGAGTATTATCGCCGTCGACGAAGGGCTCGGCAGTGGGTGGTCGTGATCGTCGTCCTAGTGATCGTTCTCATAGCTGCTGTAGGCTTTTTGTGGTGGTTGGAAAGCGGCGGCGGCACGACCAGATTGAGCGCCCAATTGCGCGACGCAGAGGACGCCCAGAGGCTAACCAGCAAGTCGGCAATTAGCGCGGACAAGCCAGTTCCTGTGGTGACAGCATCCCTGAGTACGCCAGTGCCCAGTATCAATGAGCCAATGAGGCAGACACTTACTCAGGTGCCGGTTCTTCCGCCAACCTCAGCGGTGCCGGCTGAGCCGTCCATCTCGCCAACCGAGGCGACCGTGGCATCGGCTACAGCAAAGCTACCATCAACGGCGACCCTCGCCCCTCGCCCGGTTCCGTCGCCCGAACTGCGGTACATCGACCAGAAGGAGTACATGCTGTCCCTGATCAACGCCGAGCGCAAGAAAGCCGGCCTTGGCGCAGTAACCCTCGGCGACAACATCGCCGCTCAGCTGCACGCCGAAGCAGCATTGGAAAACTGCTTTTCTTCCCACTGGGGAGTTGATGGCCTGAAGCCGTATATGCGCTACAGCTTGGCCGGTGGCTACCAGTCCAACGGCGAAAATGGCAGCGGATTGGATTACTGCATCAAAGCCTCCGACGGGTACCGGGCCAAAGGGCGCGTTGAGCAACGAATTGAGGAGGCTATGGACCGGTGGATGCGCAGCCCCGGCCATCGCGGGAACATTTTGGATCCCGTCCATAAGCGGGTAAACATCGGGATGGCATGGGATCGGTACAACACGGCGATGTACCAGCATTTCGAAGGCAATTACGTTGAGTATCAGCGGCGTCCGGGCATATCAAGCGGCGTCCTGTCGTTTTCCGGAACGGCCAGGAACGGAGTGCGGTTTAGTGAAGAAAGCGATTTGGGTGTACAGATTTACTATGACCCGCCGCCCCAGGAGCTGGCCAGGGGGCAGGTCGCTAGAACCTATTGTTACGACAACGGACGCCCGGTAGCCAGTTTGCGATGGCCGTTGACCGGCGGCTATCGCTGGACTACGAGTACGTTTTCCAAAACTTACAAACCCTGCCCCAGTCCGTACGATGTTGCAGCCGATTCGCCGGCTCCACGTTCGCCGTCGGAAGCCCACCAGGCTTGGCGGGAGGCCTACAACGCCAGTCAATCCCGCCGGGTTCAGTCGCTAACCGTCCCTTGGATCACCGCATCAGAATGGTCGGCCGCCGGAGAAACGTTTGCGTTGAAAGCCGACATTCGCCGGCTTCTGGACCAGCACGGAAGCGGAGTTTATACGGTGGTAGTTTGGGGCGACTTGGGCGGTGCGCGGGAAGTCATCTCCGAGTATGCGATCTTTCACGGGATTACGCCACCGGACACGTACAATCCAGACGATTAGCCAACCACATCGGTGTCGCGCGCCATTGTCCGCCCACACTCAATTGGCCAACCGCCGCATCTGCGCGGAGACGAGATCCACGAAGAGGACCAGCACAAGGTACCAGAAGAGAATGAGCGTTACTTCCGTGAACTTGAAGTGGCTCATGGCCAGGCGGAACTCGGTACCCAGACCGCCGGCAGCGACGAAGCCTACCACTATGGTGGTGCGGATGATCACCTCCCAGCGGTAGAACAAGTAGGTGATGAACTTGGGCAAAGCCTCGGGTAGCACCCCGTAGAGCAGGACCTGAATCCGACCGGCGCCGGTGGATCGCAACGCCCGCATCGGACGCGTATCCAGCCCCTCCACTATTTCGGAGCCCAGCTTTCCCAGGATGCCGCCGTTGTGGATGGCAAGGGCGATCACGCCGGGCAGGGTCCCCTGGGTGAATACGAACACCAGGATCATGGCCCAGACCAGTTCCGGCACGGCGCGGCTCACCGTGAACAACGCGCGGATCAGGAAGAAAGGCACGGTCCAGAAAGGCGACCGGTATGGCGCGAGGCTGCCCATCATCACGTTGCGCGCGCCGAACATGAACAGTATCAGGGCTCCCAGGGCAGCCAGGCCCGCGGCTGCCACGCTCATGGCGAGGGTTTCGCCAGCCAAGCGCGCTTTTTCGGCCCATTCGGCCGACTGGTAGAAAGCAGGCGTGGATGCAGACTCCGCGCCGATCAGCCCTCCGGCAAAGTCCGCAGCTCTGCCGATCGGTTCGAGCGAGAACAGGTTCCGGCTCGGGAAGTGGTCGTCGCCGATGATGGTGATCCACGCCGCCAGCGCCATCACGAAGGCGAACGCGGCAGAGGCGGCGAGAAATCCGATGCGGCGCGCCGGCGCAATCGGACCCGTGGCTCCGCCTCGGGCTACCGGTTCGCCCCGTCCGTATTGAGCAGCCATGATGCTAGCCCTGCTCGATGGCGACGCGACGACGGACCAGCGTGCTCCACAGGTCCACCACGAGCACCAGCACGATGAGGAAATAAACGAAAGTCCACATGCGGCTGTAGTCGATATCCTGCAAGGAAATCTGAATGTTATGGCCAAGGCCGCCCAGACCGACGAAGCTCAGGATGGCGGCCGACCGTATGCCGCACTCCAGACGATAGAAGGTATAGCTGAGCATGTCGGGCAGCGCCATGGGGAGGCGACCAAACCAGAAGACGCGCCATTCGGACGCTCCGGCACTCCGCAAGGCGCGCAACGGGGCATCCGGCACGTCCTGCAACAGTTCTGCGTAGATCCGACCCAGGATGCCTCCGTAGGGTAACCCCAGCGCGAGCACGCCGGCCATCGGAGACAGGCCGAGGGCCGCGATGAACAACCAGGCCCACACCAGCTCGTGGATGGCCCTGAACACCGCCAGCGCAAACCGCGCCGATGAGATGTTCCACCGGCGGGCCCAGGGCGACCGCACCACTGTTCCGGAGCCGATCACGCCCAGCGGCAGGCCGATGAGCAGCGCGATGGTCATGCCGGCCCAGGCGTAGGCCAGGGTGGTCCAAGTCGAACGCGCTCCGATGGACAGGACGTTCAGGTCCAGCTGCGGTTGGATGGCGGCCGCCAGGATCTGCCCCACGGCGCGGACGCCGCCGGCGTTGAGCAGCCCGTCATCCCATCCGATGCCCACCAGGCTGACCGCGAAAGCGATCAGCAGGATTGCGGTCAGCGCGCCGCGTCCACCCAGGGATCCCTCGTGGGCGCGCTCATTCATCCCTCAGGCCTTCCAGCGAGTAGAGGGCATCCAGTTGGTCGTCGGCGACGAAATGGGACGGAAGGTCGAATTCAACCTCGCCGTTGCGAAGGCCGATCAGGCGACCGAAGTAGGTTCGCGCCACCTCGGTGGAATGGACGGTGGCCACCAGGGTTTTGCCCGCCTGGCGAGCAGATTCGGTCAGGATACCCATCACCTCTTCGGCCCGGGCCGGATCCAGCGAGGAGACCGGTTCGTCGGCGACTATGATGGCGGGATCCTGCACCAGGAGACGGGCCACGGCCACCCGTTGCTGCTCGCCGCCGGACAGAAAACCGGCGCGAACCCGCGCGCGATCGCTGACGCCCACCCGTTCCAGGGCGCTCATGCCCATCTGCCGGTCCCGGGGCCACACCAGGGAAACCACCGATTTGAACAGCCCCCAGTCTCCCAACCGACCGGCCAGCACGTTCTGCAGGGACGAGAGGTTGGGGACGAGATCGTACTGCTGGTGGATCATGCCCACCTCGCGGGAGAGTTCGCGTCCGGGATGGAGGTCGGCCAGGTCCTTGCCGCCCAGGTGGATGGATCCCTCGGAGGGCTCCAACTCGCCGGCGATCATTGACAGCAGGGTGGTCTTGCCGCTGCCGCTGGGTCCCAGCAGCGCGACGGTCTCACCCGGCTGGATGGCCAACGACAGTGGGCGGACGGCCTCGACGGCGCCGTAGGTCTTGCCGGCGCCGTCGATCAGGATCGCCGGACGGTTACTGTTCGGAGATGAGGCCGAGGTCGCGGGCGATATTTTCGATGGGGAGGTAGTTTTCATTTGACGTGGGAATGAACCGGTCAGCCTGGAAGGCGTTCATGATTTCCTGGTCGCGTCCCCCGTTGGAAGCGTTCAGCTTGAGGACGGCATCAACCAAACGCTGGGTGAAACCGGAGCCGTAGACTTCGTCCAGCCCTGGGCGGACCACCCAGTGATAGTCGACGTAGCCCGGGGAGGTGTAGAAGGCGGTGACCCGTGAGGCGTCAACGTCGCCCTTTTCAAGGCGAGTTTTCCACACGTTGGCGTTGAGGGCGCCAGCTTCGACCGCGCCGGCCTCAACCTGCTTCCAGGTGGCGTCGTGCGAGCCGCTGTAGGCCACGCTCTTGAAATCGTTTTCAGGCACGATCCCTTCCTGCCCGAGGAAGAAGCGTGGCATCAGGTTGCCCGAGGTCGAACTCTCGCTGCCAAAGGTGAAGGTGCGCTCTTTGAGATCAGACAGCGAGGATATGCCCGAGTCGGGGTCGGCGACGAACACCGATGTGAAGTTTTCGTCGGTGCTGCGCTGGGCCACGGCCTGGGAGCCGGGTACCGCGAGACGGGCCTGGACGCCGGTCAGGCCGCCATACCAGGCCAGCTGGACATCGTCGTTGTCCCAGCCGGTTACCAGGGCGGAGTAGGACTGGGACGGAAGGTATCGAGCAGAGACCCCGGTCTCCTCGCTGATGTGCTCCGCGAGCAGGTTGAAGCGGGCTTCCAGGACGGCGACATCCTGATCTGGAATGCCGCCCAGATAGAGGACAGGTTTTTCGTCTTCGGCGCAGGCGGCCAGTACCAGGAGGGCCGAGATCAGTCCAACAACAAGGACAGCGCGCGCGAGAAATTTTCGTTGCATGTACGTTTCACCATCATCAGTAGCCAAGCGTCATCAGACGCACACAATTGCGGGGAAGACGGGGAAACGCGAGCGCAGCGAAATCTGGAGCTAGTTGCTCACCCGGCGCGCCATGCACCCGCCCACCACTCGACCCGGAGTGGTCGGCAAGGGGCTCAAGTGAATCCGGAGCCTGCGCTGCACATACGGCGCAAAATGATACGCAGCATCACCGGAGTCGTCAACGCGGGTCAGACTCTCACGCGTGCCCAGCGGACCTTTCGCAAGTGAACACATTGGGAAAGCGGGTTCACCGGCAGGTATGTGGCTCGGTTGTTGTGTTGCTGGTCTCTGCCAGGGATAACGGAGCGATTGCGCGTGCGACAAAACCCAGAGTAAACGCCCGGTCCGTCGACTGAACCGGAGCGCCTGATCGCATCGTTTCGGAGGGACTACTGCCCGATCACGTTGAGCAGGCCCTGGCGCTTTTCGTGCCGCACTGCGTTCAGGGCCCGTTCCAGCGCCGCCGGCACGTCCGCCGGGTCCTCAACCCGCTCTCCGTAGCCGCCGGCTGCCTGGCAGATCAGCTCATACTGGAACGACTGGGACAGCGTCGTAATCGCGAAGTTGTTGTTCTGCACCGCGTAGCCCTCGGCGTAGGTGCCGCGGGTCGCGCTCTGAACGGCGTTCCAGATGCCGTTGTTCCACACGATGGTCAGGATGGGCAAGCCCTGCGCGTCGGACACGATGTGCCCGGCGGTGCCGGAACCGAAGATGTATGACCCGTCCCCGACGCAGCAGATCACCGTCCGGTCCGGATCGGCCAGTTTCGCGCCCAGCGCGGCGCCAATCCCCCAGCCTAGCCCGCCGGATACCGGCACGCCGAAGAAACTTCCCGGCTTCCTGACGTCGACCTGCACGGCGTCGATGCCCAGCTCGTTCAGCACGATGGTATCGTCGTCCAACACGTCGGAAAGGCACCTGGTGAACCATGATTTGTTGATGGGCGCTTGGTCGCTGGCAGCATTGGCCTGCCGCAGCCACCCGGCGCGCATCTCGTCGTTGCGACGCTCCCATTCACCAGCGCGTTTTTCCACGGCTCCAGTGTCGACCCCGGTCTCGCTGATCGCATCCACCAATGCCTGGAGGACCAAACGGGGAGTCCCGGAAAGGTTCAGGTCGACCTGGAACCCGCGCACCGGATAGGTGGAGAAGAGCGGATCATCGCCGATGCCGATTACCTGGGCGCCTTCGGCCGGCTGGTGCCGCTTGGGGGTCCACGGCACGTCGGCTTCGAGCACCACGACCGCGTCCGCATCGGCCAACGCCAGCCCGATGTCGGACCCGGCGTACAGGGAGTGGTTTTTCGGGAAATTGGCGTACAGCGCGCCGGATTCGAACACCGCCATGCCCAGCAGTTCGGCCAACTCCACCAGAGGCGCGACCGCCCTGGGGTCCTTGCCGCCGCCCCGGGTGACCAGGACGGGATTGCGCGCCCCGGCCAGGGCGCGGGCAGCCTGCCCAATGATTTCCGGCGTGGGCAGCCGGTCCCCGGCCTTCTGTTGGCGGGAAGCGTCGCGGTACGACAGGCCCTCGATTTCCTCGGCCAGCACCTCCCGTGGCATGGTTAAATACACCGGCCCTGCCGGCGGGCTCTCGGCGATGGCGAAGGCTCGGTCCACCAGGTTTTCCAGATCGGCGCCGTGGCGAAGTTCGTAGTCCCACTTCACCCACTCGCGGACCATTGCGGCCTGGTCGAAGGACTCCTGCGCCCAGTGGATGCTTCCGTCGCGGGAACCCCGCGCGTCTCCTTCCGTGAGGGGCGTGCGTCCGGCGCTGAAGAGCATGGGCACGTTGGAGCGGGCGGCGTTGACGATGCCCCCGATGGCGTTGGCGGTGCCGGGAACGGTGTGCACCATCACCACCTGCGGACGTCCGGTAATCATGGTGTAGCCATGAGCCATGCTCACTGCGGTGACCTCGTGGGGCACCGGGATGGGACGCGGCGCCGGCAGTTCCTGCACCTGTCGCTTGGCGTAGGCCTCGATGATGGGCGCGAAATCGGTCCCGCCGTTGCCGAAGAAATAGTCTATCCCTCGGGAGGCCAGCAACTCCAGGTAAGCCTCCGCGACACTCTCCACCGGGGCATGGTTGTACATTTCAAATCCTCAAAGACAGGGCTGATCGACGTGAGAATACTACGATCGAGTGCCGCGACACATGGCGAAAACGACGTAAAAAGGCCGGCGTTCAGACGGCGTGACCGACCGGCACGCCAAAGTTCCGCGAACTCAACCGGCAAGTCGCTTGGGCTAGGCCGGCGCATTTGGGGCAATTGGCGCGGTCGGGCGACCTCCGCACCACACGGGCGCGGCTACCGGAAGTCGGCGAGTGACGGAAATGCAGCCAACAAGGGCGAAATTGTATCGATTGTCGCTGAGCCGATGCTATCGACCGTGGGGCAGCCGCACATGCCCATGGTGGCGTCCAGCTCGTCTCGGAGCAGCTCTAGGACCGCGGCTACCCCCGGAGAGCCGTCAACGGCCAGCCCCCAGAACAGGGGACGTCCGATCAACACCGCGCGGGCGCCAAGGGCCACGGCTTTGAAGATGTCGGTTCCGCGCCGGACGCCACCGTCCAGGTAGACTTCGGCGTTGCCGTCGACGGCGTTCACCACCTCTGGCAGAACTTCGATTGTGGCCGGCGTGGTGTCCAGGTAGCGGCCGCCATGGTTGGAGACGATCACCGCCTTGGCGCCGTTTTCGGCGGACAGTCGGCCGTCCTCGCCGGCCATGATGCCCTTCACGACGACCGGGAGACGGATGTTGGATGCGAACCATTCGAGGTCGTCCCAGGTGGACGCCACGTCCCGGATGTCGCTGGGTCCGGCCGGAGCGTCGGCGGCGAACTTCCAGGTGTGCGTGCCCAGGTCCAGTTGGGCATAGTTGGGGGACTCGCCGCCGACATAGTCGTTGCGGATGTTGCGTTCGCGCTTGGGCTTGATCTTGGCGTCCAGGGTCATGCAGATGGCGGAGTATCCGGCCTCTTCCGCCCGCGCCGCCATCTCCAGCGTGAGGCCGCGGTCCTTGAAGAAATACTGCTGGAACCAGAGTGGGCCGGACGCGGACGCCGCGACGTCCTCCAAAGTGCGTGAGGCGTGGGAGCTGAGAACCATCAGGGTGCCCATATCCCCGGCCGCTTTGACCGTGGCAATCTCAGCCTCGGGGTGAGCGGCGCTGTGGTTGCCGGCAGGGTCGAGCATGACCGGTAGGGCGATTTCCTGGCCCAAAACCGTGGTGGCCATGGACCGGTTTTCGACGTCCACCATCATGCGGGGCCGCAGCATGATCGAATCGTACACGGCACGAGTGCGGCGGATGGTGATCTCGTCGGTGGCGCCGCCGGCGATGAAATCGTAGTGGCCCTGCTCTATGCGCTCTTTGGCGATCTGCTCGTACTCGAAAATATTGACGGGTTCCGTGGCCATGGCGACTACCTCAAGGCTGGGTTGGAAACTGGGAGTGCGTGTGCGTCGCCATTATACATATGCAGGAACCGACCGCCCCGAAACGTTGGACGGGAAGCTGATTGTGCGGCGGGTTCTGAGCGTGCCCGAAACGCATTTGCTTGACCCTCCCACATGCCCGTGCTAGCCTCGCATCAGGAGAAAGCCGGACCGGCCGGGTGGCCGCCGCGAGGTCTCGCGCCTCGGGGAGGAAAGTCCGGGCTCCACCGGACAGGGTGCTGGGTAACGCCCAGGCTCCGGCGCGGGAGACCGAGCCGGGGACGGAAAGTGGCACAGAAACATACCGCCGGCCTTCCTTTGGTTAGTCGGCAAGGGTGAAATCGGGCGGTAAGAGCGCCCGGCCGCGTGCGGCGACGCACCGGCGGCCAAACCCCACCTGGAGCAAGGCCAAATAGGGGGACTATGGGCGTCCGGCTCGTCCCCGGGTTGGCCGCTTGACCCCAGCGGCAACGCTGCTCCGACCCACGGGGCGATGCGGGTCACACCACATCGGGGCTAGATAGATGGCCACCGTCCTGCCTCCGTCTAATGATGGTGGCGGATACAGAACCCGGCTTACAGGCCGACCGGCATTCTCCACTCCCGCATCGCAATCCCGAGCGGCGGAATCCGCCAGACCTCACCAGAACACGGAGAACGACATGGTCAGGACGAACCGAGCCAAAGCCAAGCTGCTCGCCGGTGAAATAGCGGTTGGCGGCAGCGTGAATTTTTACGCCCCCATCGTTGTCGAAATGTACGGGGTCCTGGGCTTCGACTGGGCGTGGATCGACTGCGAGCATGGCTCATCGAACGATTCTGAATCCGAGAACATGATCCGCGCGGCCGAACTGCATGACATCACCCCGGTGGTGAGGGTTCCCAACGCCGAGCCCTCCACGTTGCTGCGCTTCCTGGATCGGGGCGCGCAGGGTCTGATCGTTCCGCACGTCAACAACCGTGAGGAGGCCGAAGCGGTGGCTCGGGCGTCTCACTACTATCCAATGGGCGACCGGAGCAGCGCGACGGGCGGACGAACCAACCGGCTGGGAAGCGGTTTGCCGCCGGCCGAGTACTACGAGGCGGCCAACCGGGAGACGCTGGTGATCTGCATGGTGGAAACTCCGGAGGCGGTCGCTAACGTGCGCGATATCGCCGCCGTGGACGGGGTCGACGCGATCCTGGTGGGGAGCAGCGACCTGACCCAGGCCATGGGCATGCCGCCGCAGGCGGACGTGGACGCGGCGATCTCGCAGGTGATCGATGGGACTCTTGCGGAAGGGAAGATCATCGGCGTAGCCGGCGCGGGAATGACAGTGGACAACGTCGGGCGGTTCCGTGAGTTCGCCGAGCGCGGTGTACGTCTGATGTCGGTGAATATCCAGGACTTCGTCCGGCAAAGCGCCGGTCGTTTCCTGGCGGATATTCGGGCGTGACTCGGATTTAGCGCAGTAGTCGCCGCCGCTACAGGATCAGCAACCCGCGACGCGCGTAGATGCTGACGATGAGGATCCTGCATTTCTCGGACCTGCATATCGGTGTGGAAAACTATGGCCGCACCGACCCGGCCACCGGACTGTCCACGCGTCTGGGGGATTTCCTGGATGCGCTGGACGAGCTGGTGGAATTCGCCTTGGCCGACGGGGTCGACGTTGTGGTCCTGGCGGGCGACGCGTACAAGGGGCGGGATCCGAGCCAGACTCACCAGCGGGAATTCGCTCGCCGGTTGCTTCGGCTCTCGGACGGCGGGATCGCGACGTTTTTGCTGCCCGGCAATCACGATCTGCCGGCTGCATCCGGGCGAGCCCACGCCGTGGAAATATTCTCGACGTTGCAGGTGCCCAACGTGTATGTCGGAGCCAGCCTGCAGACGTACACCGTTCCAACGAGAGCGGGCCCGCTGCAGGTGCTGGCGGTGCCTTGGCCGTCTCGTGGAGCGATGCTGGCCCGCGAGGAATCGCGCGGCCTCAGTATTGAGGAGATCCGGGCGGAAACCGAGCGTCGGATGACCGCGGCCATCGCCGGCCGCGCCCAGGGAATCGACCCGGATCTACCAGCGATACTGACGGGGCACGTCACGGTGAACGGGGCTACCGTGGGCTCGGAGCGTTCGATGATGCTGGGCAACGATCACGTGCTGAACGTGAGCGCAGTCCAGCGGCCGGAACTGGAATACGTCGCCCTGGGACACATACACAAGCACCAGGTGCTGCGGCCGGCCGGCGGGGACGGGCCGGCGGTGGCGTACTCAGGCAGTCTGCAGCGGGTGGACTTTTCGGAGGAGTCGGACCATAAGGGCTTCTGCGTGGTGGATATCGATGCCAGGGCACCGCAAGGGCAGAGGCTGACGGACTTCCGGTTCCAAAATGTCGCGGCGCGTCCGTTTGTCACCGTGGATACCGCGGTTCCTGAGGTTGAGCAAAATCCGGCCGAGTTCGTGACCCGAGCTATTTCTCGACACAAGGTGGCTGGAGCGATCGTGCGCTTGCGGGTCAAATTGTCCTCGGAACAGTCCGCCAGGCTCAGGGATTCCGATCTGCGTCCGGCGCTTTCGGCGGCCCACTACGTGGCGAGCATTTCCCGAGAGGTTACCGACGCAGAGCGCCGGCGCATCTCGGTGGAACCGTCAGATCTCCAGCCCCTGACGGCGCTGCGACTCTACCTGGAAAGTCGCGGGTTCAGCGCGGAGAGGCGGGACCATCTGCTGGAACGCGCCGGGGAACTGCTTTCGTCCGTGGGCACAGGCTCTGACCAGTGATCTCACCGGGCAAATATCTGGGCTCCATCGTTGACGTGCCGGGAGTGTCGGCGGGGCACTGGACGAACCCGGAGGCCGCGACCGGCTGTACGGTGATCCTCACTATGGGTGGAGCCGTGGGCGGCGTCGCGGTGCGAGGAGGCTCACCGGGGACGCGGGAAACCGATTTGTTGGACCCGGTCCGGCGGGTCGATCAGGTTCATGCCGTATTGCTTAGCGGCGGCAGCGCTTTCGGCCTGGGTGCGGCCTCCGGAGTTCAGGGGTGGTTGGAAGAACGGGGGATCGGTTTCGACGCGCCGCACGGACCGGTTCCCATCGTACCGGCGGCGATCCTGTACGACCTGGGCGTGGGCAGATCCGACGTGCGCCCCGATCTGGCTGCGGGCTACGCCGCATGCGAAGCCTCGGACGCCGGCTTGATGGCGGTGGGCTCAATTGGGGCAGGAACCGGCGCCACGGTTGCAAAGGCTTACGGGATGGATGGCGCGGTGAAGGGAGGGATAGGGTCCGCGTGTTGTGTGCTGCCGGATGGTGTGTCGGTGGGGGCGGCCGTCGCGGTCAACGCGTGGGGCGGGATCTACGACCATCGTGACGGCGGTGTGATTGCCGGGCCCAGGGCCGCCGACGGTTCGATGGCGGATCCGGTGCAGTTTATGTTGACTGGCACGTCCTCGGCGGTGTCGTCGTCCCTGGCGAACACCACAATTGGGGCGGTAGCGACGGACGCGAAGCTGGACAAGATGCAGGCCAATTTCGTAGCGTCCGCCTGCCATGACGGAATGGCGTTGACCATCCGACCGTGCCACACGCCCAGCGACGGCGACACGATGTTCTGCGTGGCCACTGGACAGCATCCAGCTACCGCGAACCTGACGGCCATCGTCACGGCCGCCACGCACGTGACCGCGCTGGCGGTTCTGGACGCTATTTGGTCGGCGCGGGGCCTGGCGGGGATACCGTCGATATCGGAGTTGAGGTATGGTCAGGCCTGATCACGTTGCCATCGGATTTGTTGGCGCGGGGGTGCTGGGCAGCGGGCTGTCGCTGGCGCTAAGCGCGGCCGGCTGGAGGGTCGCTGCGATTGCCAGCCGCACGCATTCGAGCGCGGAGCGGGCGGCGAGCCTGATAGACGGATGCGCGGTGATGGGCAGCGCTCAGCAGGTGGCGGACGCCTGCGATCTGGTGTTCGTCACGACGCCGGACTCGGTAATCGCCGAGGTGTCTAGGGCAGTCACGTGGCGGCCGGGTCAAGGCGTGGCACACTGCTGCGGCGCGGCGTCGACTGAGCTACTCGACGACGCGGCAAAAACTGGCGCCGCGGTAGGGGCGATGCACCCGTTTCAAACCTTTGCGGCCATCGAGGGGCCGGAACAGGCGGCCGAACGGCTAAGTGGTGTCACGTTCGCGATTTCGGGCACGGGGTGGCTGGCGGAGTTCCTGCCGGAGTTGACAACCTCGCTGGGTGGCAGGGGAATCGAAATTCCGGACGGTATGCGACCCCTGTACCATGCCAGCGCGGTATTGAGTTGCGGATACTTGTCCACTCTGTTGGACGCCGCGGTCGGGTTGTGGACAAGCACGGGATTCACCCAGGAGGACGGCGTGAGGGCGGCCGTGCCGCTGGCGCGAGCGACGATTGAGGCCATTGAGCGGCAGGGTCCGGCTAACGCGGCAACGGGACCTGTGGTACGCGGTGATGCGGAAACCGTGGCCGCACACCTGGACCTGCTGTCGCAACACGCCGCGCATCTGCTCCCGCTGTACCGGCAATTGACGGAGTCGTCGCTCCCGCTGGCCCGGGCCAAGGGAATACCGGAACCGCAGTTGGAGCATTTGAGGCGGACAATCGGCGTGTCTGACTGATAAAATCGCGGCACGATGGCGATCACGATTCGACAACTGGCCGAGATGAAGCGGGCGGGGGAGAAAATCCCCATGGTCACCGCCTACGATTACACGGCAGCGCGCATCGCCGATGCCGCCGGTATCCCAATTATCCTGGTGGGCGACAGCCTGGGTATGGTGGTGCTGGGCTACGATTCCACCGTGCCTGTGACCATGGACGACATGGTGCGGCACGGCCGTATGGTGAGCCGGGGGGCATCGCAGGCTCTGGTGGTGGTCGACCTGCCGTTCATGTCCTACCAGGTCAACGCCGGGGAGGCGTTGCGCAATGCCGGTCGGCTGATGCAAGAAGCCGGGGCGCACACGGTGAAGATGGAAGGCGGCGTGTCCATAGCGGAAACGGTTCGCCGAATAGTGGACGCCGGCGTACCGGTCATGGGTCACATCGGGCTGACCCCGCAATCGGTAAACGCGCTGGGCGGCTACCGGGTTCAAGGGCGGACCAAGGCGGCCGCGCGCCGGGTCTTGGATGACGCCCTGGCGCTACAGGAGGCCGGGGCGTATTCGGTCGTGCTCGAATGCGTGCCGGCGCCGTTGGCCAAGGCGATCACCGAACGGCTGACCATTCCCACCATTGGGATCGGCGCGGGTCCGCACTGCGACGGGCAGGTGCAGGTGTTTCATGACATGCTGGGCCTGTTCCCCGATTTCGTGCCCAAGCACGCCAGGCAGTACGCCGAATTGGGTTCCGACATGACCGCAGCCTTCGAGCGGTATGCTGCGGACGTAAGGAGCGGGGCGTTTCCATCGGAAGCAGAGAGCTTTTCGATGAACGAAAGCCTGCTGGCAGACCTGCTGGATGCCTAGTGCAGGCCGTGTGGATCATGCCAATCGCGACGTCAGAGCAAACGCTTTTGATGTCCTGATCCGCCGCAACGGGCGGTTCCTGGCAGCTTTCTACCTCCTCTGGACGGTTTTGGCCGGTTTGCTCGGCTATGCGCGGGTAGCCACGGTAGAGAACCCACCGCCAGCATGGCCCGAAATTGCTATAATCGTGATCGTCGCTGCTGCCGCCACAGTCGGCGTTGCGTTCCCGTTGGCATTTGGCTTAGTGGAGGGGATACCTATGGTACTGGCAGAATTGCGGAAGCGCCTATACCGTGAAGAAGGTCGTGAGGCGGGCCGGGAGGAAGGTCGTGAGGAGGGCCGAGGGGAAGCCAACCGAGCCTGGGAAGCCTGGAACGAACGCCGGGAGTCGGCGGAACGGGATGGCCGAGCGTTCACGGAACCGCCGCCCTCGCGTAACGGCGCCCATGAAGAAAACTCAAGCTAGCTGAATACGCGGAAGGATGAGTAAGAAATGCCCAGACTCGAAGGAAAAACCGCTATCGTCACCGGCGCAAGCCGTGGCATCGGTGCGGAGATCAGCAAGCTGTTCGCTGCGGAGGGCGCGCGGGTGGTTTGCGCCGCACGCACCGTTAACGAGGGTGACCACCCGCTGGAAGGCTCGCTGTCCAAGACGATCGCGGACATCAAAGAAGCCGGCGGTGAGGCCAAGGCGGTGGCCGCGAATATCTCGCTGCCCGAAGACTGCGAGCGCCTGGTGGAGGAGACCCGCAGTATCTACGGGCCGGTGGACGTGCTGGTGAACAACGCGGCGCTGACCTACTACCTGCCCATCAAGGACTTCCCCGTCAACCGGTGGATGCGGTCCTGGGCGGTGAACTTCCACGCGCCGTTTATTCTGAGCCAGCTGGTCCTCGGAGACATGATCGACCGCAAATCGGGAAGCATTGTGAACATCTCCTCCGGATCCGCGGTGGGTCCGGGACGCGGGCCATATACCACGCCGCCGAACAATGGGACCTGCTACGGCGCCGAAAAGGCGGCCCTCGAGCGGTTCTCGCAAGGGTTGGCCCAGGAGGTGTACGAGTACGGTATTTCGGTGTCGGCCGTTGCGCCATCTCTGGTTGTGCCCACGCCGGGAACCGTGTTTCACCATCTCGTCGAAGGGATGGACGACCCTCGTGGCGAGCCACCGGAGCTGCTGGCCAAGGCGACACTGTTGCTAGCCTCTGAGCCGGTGGACAAGGTGACCGGTCGCGTTTGTTACAGCCAGCAGATCCTGCTCGAATTCGGCTGGATCACCGAAGGTCGCGGCTGGGGAGTGGACGATACGCGCGGGCCTGGCAGCGGATACAGCCAAATGTGATCGACCCCGTGATAAGATAGCCGGAGCCTCGGGATCAGGAGATCAACCATGGAGTTCCAACTCAGCACCGCAGACGCCAGCTTCAGAAGTGATTTGCGGCAATTCATCGACGACGAATATGTCCCGGAATGGGAGTTGGGAGAACGGGGCTCCGGTGAGGAAAATTGGGAACGCACGTTGGAAGTGCGTCGCAAGCTTGCCGACCGCGGCTGGCTAACCATGCACTGGCCGGAGGAGTACGGCGGTCAGAAAGCGTCACCGGTGCGCACCGCCATCTTCAACGAGGAGATGACGTACCATCGGGCTCCCGGGCGCGACAATTTTGGCGTGCGGATGATGGGCGCGACGCTCATGATCCACGGCACCGACGAACAGAAAACTGAGCACCTGCCGCCGGTGGCCAAGGGTGAAGTGCAGTGGTGTCAAGGGTACAGCGAACCGGAGTCGGGCTCCGACCTGGCATCTCTGAGCACCCGCGCCATCCGAGACGGCGACGAGTTCGTGATCAACGGGAGCAAGATCTGGACCTCCATGGGTCACCGGGGCGATTGGATCATGCTGCTGACGCGGACCGACACTGACGCGCCCAAGCATCGGGGCATCAGCTTCTTCCTGGTGGACATGAAAACACCGGGGATCGAGGTTCGCCCGATCATCAACATGGGCGGCCGGCACGAATTCAACCAGGTGATCTTCGACAATGTCCGGGTACCTGCCCGCAACATCGTCGGAGAGGAGAACCGCGGTTGGTACGTGGCCGTTACGCTGCTGGACTTCGAGCGATCCGGCATCGACTATTCCGCCGCCGCCCGCCGGCACCTGGACGACACCCGGCAGTGGGCCGACGCTGCTCGGCGAAACGGGAAACCGCTCAGCCAGGAGCCGTGGGTCCGCAACGCGCTTGCCGACCGGTACATCGAGTGCGAGGTGGCGAGGCTGATCGCGTACAACGTGGCGTGGATGCAAGGCGAAGGCTTGGTGCCGAACAAGGAAGCTTCCATGTCGAAGGTCTTCGGCAGCGAGACCGTGCAACGGACCACCGCGTCGTGCCTCGAGATCATGGGCATGTACGGCGGGCTGCGCGACGAGAAATGGACCCCGATGGAAGCCGACATGCAGGAGCACTGGCTGCGTGCGTTCTCGCACACCATCGCGGCGGGAACCAGCGAGGTGCAGCGCAACATCATCGCGAGCCGCGGTCTTGGCTTGCCACGAGGTTAAAACATGGCGGAGACTCCTGTTCTTTACTCGCAGCGCCCCGATGGCGTGGCGACACTCACGCTGAATAATCCGGAGCGTCGCAACGCACTCTCTTCGCCGACGCTGGAGGCTCTGGAGGCTCTGCTGGGCCAGATTTCGAATGACCCGGACGTGCGCGTAGTCGTGCTGCGGTCGCACGGGCCGGTGTTCAGCTCGGGACACGATCTGAACGAGTTGGTCAACGGTGACGAGGACGGATACACCTCCGTTTTCGAAGCCTGTACACGGGTCATGGAAGCTATCCGGCTGCTGCCGAAACCCGTGATCGCGCAGGTCCAGGGTCTTGCCACTGCCGCGGGTTGCCAGTTGGTGGCGACCTGCGACATAGCCGTTGCGGCGGACAACGCGGCATTTGCTACGCCGGGCGTGCAGATCGGGTTGTTCTGCACCACGCCGGGCGTCGCCGTGGCGCGTTCGGTGATGCCGAAGAAAGCGATGGAAATGCTGCTCACGGGCCGTCCGATTTCGGCGCAGGAAGCCTTGGAATTTGGCCTCATCAGCCGGATCGCGCCGGCGGACGAGTTGGAGGAGCAGGTGGCCGAATTGGCGCGACAGATCGCATCAGCCAGTTCGCACACGCTGGCCCTGGGCAAGGCCGCTTTCTACCAGCAGATCGAGATGGACCGGCCCTCAGCGTACGAGTTTGCCAGTAAGGTCATGGTTGACAACCTCCTGGCCGATGACGCCAAGGAGGGCATTTCAGCGTTCCTGGAAAAGCGGCAACCGGTCTGGACCACCTGACGGTCACCAGGGGGGATCATGGCGCTCAAAGAGTTCATCAAGGAGTCGTTCGACGCCAACTGGGACTGGCTGCTCCGGTATGTGGATGGCCTGACCCAGGAGGAAATCGAGTTCACGCCCAACGACCAGTGCCACTCCATCGGTTTCATCGTTTGGCACTACGGGCGAGCCCTGGACATGTGGGTGCAGTCGTTGGCCAAGCAGGAAAAGCAGCTGTACGAGCGGGAATGGGCCGAGCGCCTGGGATTCGCGCCGGAACCCATGAACGTGGGCTTCGGCTACACGGTGGAGGACCTGACGAGTTGGCAGTGCCCCGGCAAGGCGTTGCTCATGGAGTACGCCAACGCCGCGCGAAACAACCTGCTGGAATTCCTGGAGGGTCACGACGACGCAACGTTGGTAAACACCCAGATGACGAACCGGCGTGGTGAGAGCATGGCGGTGGCCGATATGTTCCGCCTGCTCATCTGGGAGGTAAACCAGCACGGCGGCCAGGCCGGCTACCTGCGGGGGATGCAACGAGGCCTGAACCAGTAGGGAGATCTACGCCAATCGATACAGGGGCGGATGCACATTCGCCCCTTTTGCTTATCACGAAGGGGGACACGAACATGGCCACGAGCACGCTGAGATACCGATACGATCCGCTGCGCCAGGACGTCATCTGTCGGGAGGCCGCGATCGACGACCTGCCGGCCGTTGTGGACGGCCTGGGCGCCAGCCGAGCGATGATCACCTGCGGACCCACCATCCTGAGCGCGTGCGACGTGGTGCCGCGTGTCCAGCAGGCGCTGGGCTCACGATACGTTGGGACTTACTCAGGCGTCGCGCCGCATTCGCCAGTGGAAACGGTTGAGGCCGGCGCGGCGATGGCCCAGGAAACGCAGCCCGACATCTTCATCAGCGTGGGCGGTGGCAGCACCCACGACACGACCAAAGCCATCGCGGTTCTGCTCGGCGAGGGTGGTGATATTCGCGACTACGCCATCATCTTTGAGCCCCCGGACAAGATCACCGTGCCGCCCACGCCGTCGCCCAAGGTGCCGATTGTAAGCGTACCGACCACCATGGGGTGCGCCGAGTTCAGCCGTGGCGGCGGCGGCGTCACAGACCTGAGGCAGGGGCGCAAGTTGAGCATCGCCGGGGAGGGCGTGACCCATCGCACGGTGGTCATCGACGGACAGGCGCTGGCGACCACGCCACTCCGCATCCTGGTGTCCACAGCCATTGGTCAACTGCGGATCGCCATCGAAACCGTGTATTCCACCGGTAGCAACCCCATCGGGGATGGGATGGCCCTTCACGCCATCCGACTGCTGTTCCAAAACCTGCCCCGTTGCAAGGACGGAGATATCGACACGCTGCTGGCTACGAAGACCGCATGCGCGATGGCTTCACTGGGGTCCTTCGGCGGCCTGGGATTGAACACTGCGACCTGTCATCACGTGGGCGGGCTGTACGACGTGCCGCACGGCGAGGCCAACGCCATCCTGCTACCGCACAGCATGCGCTACAATCTGGACGCCTGCGCTGACCGCCAACGCCTGATAGCCGAGGCCATCGGCGTGGCCAGTTCCACCATGACCGACGAGGAGGCCGGACTGGCCGCAGCCGACGCGGTGGACGAGTTGTGCCGCGAACTGGAGTTGCCCCGCACCCTGCGGGAAGTGGGTGTGCCGGAAGACGGCCTGGAGTACATTGCCACGGCAACCCTGCAGGACCGCAGCCTGAGCACTAACCCCAAGACGGTCGTGGACGCCGGCCCGATTATGGAAGTGCTGCGGGCAGCCTACTGACCCCTGATGGCTACAGATTCTCGATCTGAACCGGCTCGACTGGGTCGGCGAGATCGAAGCCGAACACCCGGGAGTAGAAGTACAACTCGGCTTCCAGAGCGCGCTTGATGTTTTCGGCGCGGCGGAAGCCGTGCTGCTCGCCCTCGAAGGGAAGATAGGCGCAAGGGATACCCTTGGAACGCACCGCCGCGTACATCATCTCGGCCTGATTGGGCGGAACGATGCGGTCCTCCATTCCCTGGAAAAGGATGATCGGGCAGGATAATCCTTCGGTGTGGCTGATGGGTGAGCGGTTCCGATAGGTCTCCGCGCCCGCGGGGTAAGGCGCGACCAATCGATCCAGGTAACGGGACTCGAACTTATGGGTATCCTCGGCCAATGCCGTAAGGTCGGAGACCCCGTAATAGCTGGCGCCGGCGGCGAACACGTTGCGAAAGGCCAAGGCTGCCAGGGTGGTGTAACCGCCGGCGCTGCCGCCTCGGATCGCCAGGCGATTGCCGTCAGCGAGATGCTGGTGCACCAGGTGAAGAGCGGCATTGGCGCAATCGTCCACATCGACGATGCCCCAGTTTCCGTTGAGCAATTGGCGGTAGGCGCGACCGTATCCGACGCTGCCGCCGTAATCAACGTCGACGACGGCGAAACCCCGGGTGGTCCAATACTGGATGGACAGATCCAACGCGCCAGAAGCGGCTGCGGTCGGCCCGCCGTGGCTTAACGTCAAAAGCGGCGGCAGGGCTCCATCTGGCGCCGCGTATTCGGGGTTACGCGGTGCGTAGTACAAGGCGTACGCCGGCCGACCATCGGTAGACGGGAACTCGACGGTCTGGGCCGGGGAGATGTAGTCCGACGCCACGTCGATAGCGTTGGACTGTTTCACCGTATCCCAGTCGCCGGTCCGGAGGTTGACCCGCATCAGGGACACCGGCCGTTCGGAGTCGCCGGCAATCACGGCGGCGGTTATGCCGGATATGGCCAGATCGCCTCGGCCCATCTCGCCCACCGGCACGTTCAGCGGGGAACTCACCCCAGTGTTGGGGTCGAGGAGGTTCAGGGACCAGGACCCTCGGCGATTCACCGCGCAGACGATGCTCCCGTTGCCGGCGAAGCCGTAAGCGCGGGCGCCGAACACCCATTGCGGCCTGCCGTATTCCGCGTCGTCGGCGTATATAAGCTCCGGGCCGTCGTCACCCAGGCGGTACAGGTTCCACCAGCCCGATTGATCGGCGACGAAGTGCAGAACGCCCTCGGGAGACCATTCGGGTTGGCATACGGACACCGTCTCGCCGCCCGCTACGAGCGTGGCGTCCCCGAGGGTGCCGTCGTCCAGAACGGCAGCGGTCCACAGATGTGTTCCGTCCCAAGGCATGTTCGGGTGGTTCCAGGACATCCACGCCAGGGTGGAACCGTCGGGACTCAGCCGAGGTGAGGACACGAAATCCCAGCCGGCGAACAACACGGTCTGCTCGCCGGAGCCGTCGAGGGGCACGGCAGCGATGGCGTTGATGACGTTGCCGGGGTCGGAATGGTCTTCGCGCACGCAGATGAGCCGGCTGCGGATGCGATCCAGTACCGCGTCGGCGTAGCGGGAGGGGGATTCGGGTGTGATCGCGCGTGGCGGTTCGTCGCGATCCTGGCGGTAGATCCGCTGGTCGTCGAAGTTGGAGAACCAGACCGTACCTGCATCGGCGATCCAGGCGGCGCCCCCGTATTCGTGGACGCGGGTTCGCGTATTGAACGGCGCGGGGTTGACGTCGGCGACCGTCCCGTCTGGCTCCATGCGGACTATCACGTACCGTCCGCCTTCAGAGGGGCGGGATTCGGACCAAAGGATGGCGTCGCCGTCGATGGACACGCTGCTGATGCCGATGGACTCGGCGACGATGGCGTCGGCGGTGATCGGCGATCGCCAGGAACCGTACGGAGCAATTGTTGGGGATGCAGGGGTAGTCAAAGTTCGTCTCCGTTTGGTTCGCCCGAATGCGATGACGTGGGTTGTGGACCTGGATTAGGCGACGGCCGGCATGACCTCGGCAGCCACGGTCTCCATGGCCGGGAAAACGACTTCAGGGTCGCCGGAATACGGGGAAACCACGATGCGAGAGACGCCGATGTCAGCGAACGCCCGGGCGTTGGCGCGCATCTCGGCGGGTTCGGTACCAAGAGCGAAACGTCCGGGCCGACCTCCCTGCAGCGGCACGCTCACCGAAACGGGAATGGCGGCCGGGTCACGGTCGGCGCGTTCGGCCCGCTCGTGCAGGTAGCGGATGCCCTGAGCAAGATCCTCCGGCGGCATTGCCGTGGGATGCCAACCGTCACCGTGGCGGGCGGCGCGACGGATGGCGGCGCGGCTGGTCCCGCCGATGATCAGGGGGATGCCCTCCGGTCGTACCGGTCGCGGTGAGAACGCCATGTCGGAAAACTGGAAGAACCGACCATCATGGCGGGGTTCGTCTTCGCACCACAGGGTCTTCATGATCGCGATGGATTCGTCGGTGTACGGCCCGCGCTCGGCGAAGGGCACGCCCATCGCCTCGATTTCGGTGTCGATCACGCCGACGCCGACGCCCAGGGCGACGCGTCCGCCCGACAATTGGTCCAGGGTGGCTGCCTGCTTCGCCAACCGCATGGGATTGTGGTAGGGCAACACCAGGACGCTGGTGCCCAGGATGACCCGCTGGGTCTGCGCTGCGGCGAAGGTCAGGATCGTGAGCGGGTCGTAGTACGGTCGGTTGCCCAAGCGTTCGTAAACGTAGCTGACGTTGAACACATGGTCGCTGGCCCAGACCGAGTCGTAGCCGAGCTCTTCGGCGCGTGCCGCCACGCTCACCACGTCCTGGACGTTGGCGAGACCCTGGTTGTTGGAGAGGGAAAAACCGATATTCATGGCCACCTCGATGCGGGTGTCGCAGTCAGTCCTCGAAGAAACGGCGCGGGTTATTGACCATCATGGCCTGCACGTCAGCGTCGGTGGCGCCCAGTTCGATCAGGCGCGGCAGGACATTGCGGGTGATGAAGAGATATCCGTCCGGGTTGAACGCCTCGCGCTCTTGGCGCAGTTCCTCGGAGGGCTGGACCACCGGAGTGGAGTGGTCGTGGGACAACATCAGGCGATGGGCCCAGCCCGCGTCGACCAGCTGCTTGACCACTTCGGTCCGCGTTTCCCACCTCGGAGTTTCGGGGGTTCGACCGCCGGGATAGCGATCCAGACCGAGCCAAACCCCTTCCTCGAGAAGGCCTACCAGGTAGCCGACGTCGGTGTCGTCGTTGCTGTGTCCGATGTAGACCCGGTTGAGGTCGACGCCTTCCTCTCTCAGGATGCGCACCTGCTCTTCCCCGACGCGGTCGGGCGACCAGGTATGGGTGCTGATGCGGGTGCCGGTGGCGTTGCTGGCCCGGGCGGCGGCGCGGAGGATGATCTCCTCGTTCTCGGTGATGCCTCCCCGGTCGGAGGCCACCTTGATGATGCCGGCCTTGACGCCGCTGTCCTCTATGCCCTCCTCGATCTCCTTGATGAACAGGGCGGCGACGCGGTCCACGGGCGCGCCCCAGAAGATGCGGGGCACGGCCAGGTGGTTGCCGGTGCAGGGGATGGCGTTGACGCCGGAGCGGCGGCTCACCTCCTGCATCATGGCGACGTCACGGCCGAGGTCGAAGGTGGTCACATCGATAATTGTGCGGACGCCGCCCTCATGGGCCTCGGTTAGCGCCGCGGTAGCGGCGTCGACGATGGCCTGGCGGTCCTGGAAGCCGGGGTAAGTCGCTGCCGCGCCGGCTGCGCCCAGGGTGATGTGCTCGTGGCTGAGGGTGAAACCCATCTCGGAGGAGTCGATGGGACCGAGGACGGTGTTGACCTGCGACATCTTGCGCCTCCTTATGTCAAATGGATGATCTCAATGTCGCCCCAATGCTGCTGCAGGTGCTCGGCGACGAGCCGGCGGTGGCACCTCTCGGGTTGGTCCTCGCTGCACAGCAGGCAACTGTCGGCGATTATATCCTGCGGAATGGCGGCCCGGATGAGCCGGCGTTCGATGATCGAGTGGAATTGAGGCACGTAATCGTCCCAGGTTATGTCGCGCTTTCGGTAGCCGTCCAGCAGGGCGTCGGTGGGTGAGAGGCGGGGCAGATGGACGTAGTCCATGCCGCAGAGTTCGCGAAGGAACCATGGGAGGTCGCTTTTCTTGGAAAACCCGGCCAACCCCGACGTGTTGCGCAGGCGCACGTCGACAACCCGCTTGGCGCCCGATTCCCGGAGCAGGCCGAAGAACTCGGCCGCAGACTTCCGGGTGAAGCCGATGGTGTAGAGTTTCACGGTCCCGACTCCCATTCATCGCTGAGCGGTGGGAGGTCTGTCGCAACATAGGCGAACTTGCGAGCCTGCCTTTGCATGGCTTCGCTGATAACATCTGCCCGGGTGCGAAACATATCGCCGTTTGGGGGCAGCTTGTGCAGGTCCAGCAGCCGGCTCATGGCGTCGTCGTGAGTCTCAAGGGACCCATCGCCCTGGATGTGGGCGACATCGACGTGCCGATTGTCCAGCGCTCGTGCCACGAGCAGGGTGCGGTGACACTCGAGCGGTTCCTTTTCGGTGCACAGTAGAGCCACGCGGTTTTCGTCCGCAACCCGTGTAACCCGGCCCAGTGCGTCATCGAATGAATCGGTCGCAGCGACGCGGTCGTAGTCGACTCGGCCAGCCGTGTCGTAACACGAACGGGCGGCCGGCCGGCCGCCCAACTCGCCGCCGAGGTAGGCGTAACCTATTCCAATCTGCTCCAGCGCCTGTTGGAGCCCTTCGTAATTGAACTGCGGAGCATAGCGGCTGTACGGCGCGGACCGGACGTCGATGATCTCGTCGACGCCGTGGCGGACCAGCAGATTGACGAATACCTCCGGAGAGTGGTTGGAGTGCCCGACGGTGAGCACCATTGGATTATTTGGGTTCAAACGGGTCTCCTCCGTCATGGCCTGATGATGGCGGCGATGAGCTTGTACGCGTTGCCTTCGAAGGGCTCCCCGAGACTGACTGTGAGGTAGCGCTCGCCCACCGGGTATTCGCGGTAAGGAAGGTTCACTGACCCGTTTTCGCTGACCGGGTCAGTGATACGAAAGCAGTAGGTTTCGCCGCAGTGGCTGAAACGTCCCCTCAAGATGGGGTAATTCGCGCTGGGGCGGGACGGCTCGGATACGATGACGGTCAGGTCGTTGACCCTGACCAGCCGCAGCGAGGAGTTGTGTCCGGCAGCAAGGTCCACCGGCACTTGGTCGTTTTCACCGCCCCGCGAGGTGAAGCCGTTGGTCCACAGCGGAGCGTCGGGTTCTACCATCCGCGGTAAGTCATCCGAACCAAGTCGCCCCACCTTCCGCCATTGGCCATTGGAGTTCAGCAACCAATTTTCCTGCTGGTACCCCTTGGGTTTGGGGTTGAAGAGAGGCACTTCGATTATGTCCAGAAGTTCCGGCTCGTTGCCGTCGGCATAGCATCTTTCCCGTTCCGAGATTGACTCGTTCTCGCGGTTGCTGACCGGGCGGACCCAACCGCCCGGCTCGGCGTGCTCCAATATTTCCTTGCCGGCGACGCAACGGCCGGCCATCTTACGGGAATTGGCGAGGCAGACTATGCGCTTTGTAGTCAGCGTGGTCACAATCCACTGCACCTCACGTCAGCAATTCCCACGCCGCTTGCAGATAAGCGATGGCGGCATCGGTGTTGAGGTGGTCGTCGGCGTCGCGGAGGCGGCCCTCGGCGTCGATGCTGGCGGCGGACCATTCTGGCAGCAGGGGCGATAGCAGTTCGGTGATGTTGCCGGCGTGGAGGCCACCGGCGACCACGAGGCCCAGTTCCGGGGCGGCCGCGCGAATGGCCTCCAGGTAAACGGTGGAGCGGGCGGCGTCGAGCGGGATGCCCAAGCCTTCGGAGGCGTCGACCAGCACGTCCGTGACCAACCCAGAATATGCGGCGCAGCGTCGGGCCAATTCGTCGGGTTGGTGGTTGGCAGATTCCATTGCCTCGCGTCCGGCCTGGAATACGATGCGAGTCGGACGACAGCGTTCCCGATAGACTTCAAGAGCGTCAGGGTCAGGCCACGGAGCGCCGCGGGTGGCGTTGATCTGGACCCCGTGGCAATGCGGGCCGCCGACCTCGGTAGCGCGGGTCAGCGCGTCCGTCAGGTTGGCGCCCGGGGGCGGACGGTAGTGCACTAGGTTCAGGCAGCGGGGATCGTCGGAGAAGATGCTCGCGATGGCATCCGGCGCCGGACAGCGGTTGGGTGCGTCGCTAGCGTCGCCGGACAACAGGGCGTTGCTGAGCAGGGTTCCGCACATCAGCAGGCGGTTTGGCTCTGCCGGAACGGCTGCCAGAACTGCGTCGACCTCGCTTCGCGAGCAGAATCCGGTGATGCCCACGTAGGGGGCGGTGCGGGAGAGTGTCACGCGGCGTTCGATTTCGGGATCGGCTAGACGCCGAGTCCCAGCTGTTCCGCGGCCATCTGCCGCAGCAGGTACTTTTGCACTTTGCCGCTGGAGGTCATGGGGTAGTCGTCCATGATGACCAGGTGACGCGGTATCTTGAAGCTGGCCATTTTTCCGCGGCAGAAACCATCCAGGTCGATATCGGTGATGGCCTGGCCCGGCTCGACGACCACGCACGCGCAGGCGACCTCGGTCAGGCGAGGGTCGGGCACGCCGATGACCTGCACCTTGTTGACTGCGGGGTGCTCCAGCAGGAAAGCCTCGACCTCGGTGGGGTCGACGTTTTCGCCGCCGACCTTGAGTATGTCCTTGTAGCGGCCCATGAAACGGATGCTGCCATCGTCGCGCATAGTTGCCACGTCGCCGGTGTGGAACCAGCCGTCGTCGTCAATGGCTTCTGCGGTAGCCTCGGGGCGTTTGTAGTAACCCTGCATGACCGCGTAGCCGCGGACCAGCAACTCGCCGACCGTTGCCGGTGGCAGCGTCTCGCAGGTTTCCGGGTCGATGACCTTGAACTCGTAGCCAGGGAGGGCGTGGCCGCTTTCGACGCAGCGGTCGTCCTCGGGGGCGTCCAGGAAGGTCCGGGTGGCTCCCACCCCAACTTCGGTCATGCCCCACGCGGAAAGCGAGGGGCAGAGTTTCTCCTGGGTCAGGCGCGCTGTGGGTTCGCTGGAGGCCATGCCGACGGCGAGCAGGATGGTGCGCAGGCTGCTCCTGTCGATCCGTTCGACGTCGGGATGGTGGGTCAGATCGAAGAAGTGGGTGTCGAACCCGTCCATCACCGTGGCCCGTTCGGATTCCAGGAGACCGAGTACCTCACCGGCGTCGAACATGGTGGTCAACACGATGCGCGCGCCGGTGACCCACGACATCAGTGGCCCCTCGTACAGGCCGAAGCAGTGGAAGAGAGGCAGGTACATGAGGATGACGTCGCGGGAGGACATGGCCATGCGGTTGGCCGCGTCGGTGATGGTGCGGATGGGGTTGTGGCAGTGCATCACGCCCTTGGGGAACCCGGTGGTTCCGGACGTGTACATGAGCAGGAACGTGTCGTCCGGGCTGACGGAGGATTCGCGATGGGCGAGCTCTGAGGCGGGCACCTCATCGGCTCCGGCGAGCATCGCATCCCAGTCGATTGTGCCAGTGGGATGATCTTCGCCAAGCACGATGACCTTACGAAGGGTGGGGAAGGCGGACGGGCGCAGTTCGGACGCATCGCCGGCGTCGATCTCAGGAGCAACCTCGCGCAACATGTCCAGGAAATCCACCGGTCCGGAGCGGTCCATCAGGATCAGGGCGGTCGAATCCGAATGGTTGACCAGGTACTCCATGTCGCCGGTGCGGAACCGGGTGTTGATGGGCACCAGCACGGCCCCGATCTTGGCGACCGCTCCGAAAAGGAAGAGCCATTCTGCGCGGTTGGGCATCCACAGCGACACCTTGTCGCCGGGTCGGATGCCCAGGTTGATCAACGCCCGAGCGACCCGGTCGACTTCGTCCCGAAACTCGTCGAAAGTCCACCGCCGACCTTCGTACATGAGGGCCTCGTGCGAGCCGAACCGGCCGGCGGCGTCATTGAGCAGGTCTCCTATGGTCTGCTTTGGAAACCAGTCGGACATGGGGATGCGACCCTCCAATGAATTAGCAGGTCGGGTGATGTTGGGCGTAGGCAACTGTAACCGGAATGGAAGAGACTGCCCTGCGCTAACCGAATATCTCGTCCAGGTCAATGTTCAGGCCCGGCACCAACGGTGTGGTTAGATTGGTCCCGGATCCATAAACACCCACTGAAACGAGCCGTCCGTTTTCCAGGCGAAGAACCTCAACAGTCTGGGTCCTAGGGTACGCCCTCCAGTATTCCAGCACTCCAAAAAGCGCATACAGCTCCTGCTTGACGCCGCGGTCGCGCTGCTCCGTTGATGGAGAGGCGATCTCGATGACGAGGTCAGGCGCGCCCTGGATGTTGGTTTCGCCGATGATGTTAGAGCGTTCGTTGGAAATGAACAGGATATCGGGCTGCAGCACGGTGGTATCGGAGAATTGCACCTCCATGGGCGCAGCGAGGAGTTCACCCAAATCGTGCCGTTCGATGAATGGTCCCATCCGATTTGTGAAACGCATCGCGATCCTCTGATGCAGAGGGATTGGCGTAGGCGCCACGATCAGCTCTCCGTCGATCAATTCGTAGCGGACATCGTCGGGCGTCAAAAGGTAGTCCGCATAGGTGTATGGACCCCTGCTGGTTCGGGTGACCATCATCCGACCTCCTTGCCGTTCGGTGACATCCCGACGAGTCAGTTATGCGACGCTGTTCAGAGCCTTCAGCTCGGGCATCACCTCGGCGGCGAAGAGGCGCATGCTGGCTTCCGCGGCGTCGTAGGGCATGGCGGCGTAGCTGAACGCGCCCACGTAGGTGTCGTGACCGGTGCGGTCGCGGATCTGCAGGATTTTCTCGTAGCACTGTTCGGGAGTGCCCCAGACCTGCAGATTGACGAAGAAGTCCACGACCTCGTCGTCGCCATAGTCAAACATCTTCTCGGCCACCTTCCCGTAATACTCGTAACCCTTGATGTCCTTATGGTGGTCGGCCTTGAATTGGTAGTGGTCCATCACGGTGTGCCAGTAGCCACCGATGTAGCGGCGGGCCATGTCCCGGGCGTGATCTGCATCTTCATGGCAGAACGTCCAGCAGGCGACGACCGGGGCCGGCGGGCCAGCGGAACCGGCGCCGTGGCTTTCATGCCAGGCGTCGCGGTAGTTGGTCAGGTCGCCCTCCACCTCATCCCACGGCTTTTGCGGGATGACCAGCATGCCGACGCCCAGTTGGGCCATGATGCGGCTGCTCTCCGGGGAGATGGCGGCGGCATAGGTCCGGTCCTTGAAGCTCCGTAAGGGATTGGGCCGAATTTCGCGACGAGGTTGCTTGATGTACTCGCCGTCGAACTCGCAGAACCCGCTCTCCAGGCCGGCCAGCAGGCACTCGGCCGACTCGATGAACCGTGTCCGAGATTCGTTCATGTCGACGCGGAACCCGTCGTACTCGACCTTGGCCAGGCCGCGGCCGACGCCCAGGATGAAACGCCCGTCGCTGAGGTTGTCCAGCATAGAGACCTGTTCGGCAACGCGCATGGGGTCGTGCCAGGGCAGGACGCAGACCATGCTTCCCAGTTGCATGTCGGTGGTGCGGCCGGCCATGTAGGTCAGGAACTGGAGCACATCGGGGCACATGGTGTAATCGGTGAAGTGGTGCTCCACGCCCCAGATGGACTGAAAGCCCAACGGTTCGGCCAAGTCGGCCAGTCGCCGCTCCTCGCGGTACACATCGTGATCGGAGGAGAACTTGCCCGGATTCTGGAAGATGGTGGCGGCGCCTACGTGCATAATTTCATTCCTGGTTTGAAGGGTACGAACTTTCAGGAGGCAGAATTTGATCAGCGTCCAGTCCTAATTCTTCCAGGCGGGCTAAAATTTCAGCGCTTTCCCGGGCCCGTCCCTCTTCTAGGCCTTCTTCGCGGCCCTCTTCTAATGAGCGTTTTTTCTGCGGTTCCCGCAGGTGTCGGTTCAAAAATTCCGCGACTACCATGAGGCTCCCTACGACTTCAGACACCGGTTCGAAAAGCGGTCCGGATATGCCATACGTGACGCCGAATGCAGTCAGCCCGATAACAATTTTGTCCAAGTTGTTGGGGTCGTGTACCGCGTTGATGCCGTACCAATATGGTGCTCCATAACATGCCAACCCCGGCACCGAGCTTGAACGTTTTGATTATAAGGCGTTTCACAGCATTGACCGCACCTTTTCGGGCGCGCAGGCGTGCATGACGGCCTGGGTGGACGCGATTTCGGGACGGGCGGCGATGACGCGAACCAGGGCGACATCCAGGCCCTCGGCGAGCTTGGCGAAAGCAGCTGCGGCGCCGTCCGGCTTTCCGTAGTAGCCGACGGCCAGCAGGGCCTCGGACGGGTAGGCGTCGGCGACCTCATCCATGTTCCCTCCGCGGGACCGGATGGCGTCGGCGCCGGCCAGTTCTTCGGTATATCCCATGCGCTCGAAGTGGGCGCGGTAGCCGAACTGGCGCTCCCGTTCCGTGGGAACTGCCACGCCCAAGGGGTAGCCCAGGCAGTTCTTGGCGAACGCGCGGCGAGCCACGTCCTCATCCTCGTCGACGCAGATGCGGATGTACTCGACTACCTTGCACTCGGACGGATCTCGTCCGACCCGCTCCGCGCCCTCGGCGATGCGCTCGCGGCTCCACGCGATCTGGGCGGGAGTGCACCAGTTCAGGCAAACGCCGTCGGCGATTTCGCCGGCCAGGCGCAGCATCTCCGGGCCCAGCGTGCCCAGGTAGACGGGTGTGTTGGGCGCCGGACGGATGGCGAGGCGAATGTTGTTGTAGTTGATGTGCTCGCCCTGGTAACTGACGCGCTCTCCGCGTACCAGGCCGCGGACCGTGGTCAGGTAGTCGCGCATCAGGTTCAGCGCGGAGACGCGAGGGAAACCGAGGTCGCGGCGGTTCGCTGGACGGTAAGCGCTACCGGCTCCGATGCCCATGATGAACTTGCCGCCGGTCTGCTGGCTGATGGTGCCGCCGGACATTGCGAAACCGACCGGCGTGCGGTACATGACCGGCGAAACGCCGATGCCGGTGGTCAGGCCGCCCTCGACGACGTCGCAACTGGCCTGCCAGCGGCGGGCGCACACCTGGAAGGAATCGGTGCCGATGTTTTCGGGCGTCCAGATGCTTTCATAGCCCAACTCCGCCGCCTCGCGGGCCAGGTTGGCCTGGTCGTCCCAATTCATTCCCAGGGTGTGGTCCAATCCGACGCCGATTTCCATTCCGTTGCCTCCAATGCCAAAAGTGGCAGATGCCCCGGATTGTAACACGCAGGTTTGCGAGGCACTGGTCGAGCCCTCAATTGACCAACGGCGTGATTCCACTGGTGTCCGTCACCGTCCTGGCAACTTCAAGGTCGTACATTCGCTGCAGGTTGAGCCAATACTCAGGTGACGTACCCAGCGCCATTCCGATACGCAACGCGGAGTCTGCGGTTATGGACCGTTTTCTGTGAATGATCTCGTTGATCCTTCGGGGAGAGACGCCTATCGCCTTTGCCAATCGATATTGGCTGATGGCCAGTTCCTCCAATATTTCGGTGAGATGCTCTCCAGGGTGGATCAAAGCGCTCGACAAGGTATTCCTCCTCAGTGGTAATCGTTGATCTCGATTTCCATGGCGCCCTGTTCCTTCCAATCAAAACATATGCGCCATTGGTCGTTGATGCGAATACTGTATGAACCTGCACGGTCCCCACGAAGGCGTTCCAAGCGGTGCGACGGCGGCACTCGCAGATCGGTCAGCCGTACCGCCGCTACGACCCTTTGCAACCTCATCCTGGCCCGCCGTTGTAGGTCGTGAGGCAGATGCCGCGCGGTTATGCCGCTGAACACATTCTCGGTGTCATCGTTGGCGAATCGCGGCATAGCAACATGGTAACGTCCCACGATAGTAACGTGCAACGCCATTAGCAATTCGCCCGGCAGAAATCGCGGGTCAGCCAAGGTGTTACGGCAGGGAATCGCCGACCCGGTGCTATAATCGGCGCCGGTTCGCGAGGGAGGGTCTAGCAACTTGGCCACATTCCTGGGCGCCCGTGCAGGCGAGACCTTCGGCTCGTTCAGGCGGCGCGATTTTTCGCTGGTCTGGGTGTCCGCCAACATCGCCATGGCCGGCCGGCAGATGGAGATCATCGCCGTCCTGTGGTTGGTGCTGGAGTTGACCGGCGACCCGCTGCTCGTCGGTTTGGCCGGCGGATCGGCTCTTGGACTCGCGTTTCTTTCCGTCTTCGCCGGAGCGGTCGTGGACCGGATGCCACGCCGGCTGCTCATGGCGGCGGGTCATTTCATTGCGGCGGCATTGGCTTTCCTGCTGATGGCGCTCCTTCTGTCAGACGCTCTGAAAGTCTGGATGATCTTTGCCATCATCCTTGGCGGCGGCGCGTTTCGTACGATCGAGCTTCCGGTAACCAATGCCCTGCTGATCGACACGGTGCCCCGCGAGCGGCTCACCAACGCAGTGGCTATGCTGGGGTTCGGTCAAAACCTCACGCAGTTTGTGGGGCCAATTGCCGGCGGCTTCCTCTACACACCTCTGACTCCCGCAGGTTTGTTCGGCTTCATCGGGGCGATGTATGTGATCGGCGGCCTCTTGGCGCTGATGGTACGGACCCGCAACGCGACGGCGGGCAGCACCACGCCTCGCCAGATCCTGATCGGGGTCGGAGAAGGTCTGCGGCACGTGTGGCAGCGCAAGGAACTGTTCATGGCGCTGCTGATCGCGGCGATGTACAACGTGACCGGCTTCCCATTCAGCACCGCGCTGATGCCGATCTTTGCCAAGGAAACGCTTCAGGGCGGGCCGGAGGTGTTGGGGCTGCTGAACGGAGCCATGGGCGCGGGCGCGGTTATCGGGGCGCTGGTCGTGGCCGGCATCGGCACCCTGCGCCAGCAGGGATGGTGGCTCGTGTGGGCGGTGAACGGCGGGTGGCACGGGTCGATGATCCTGTTCGCGGTGGCGGTCCTGACGCTACCCGGATTGCTGCCGTTTACCGCAGTGCTGGTGGTGGCCCTGGGCATCAAGGTGCTGACGGGAATCGGTCGCTCCGTTTCGCTGGTGCTGGTGATGACGGTGCTGATGGGGAACTCCGATCCGGAGTTTCGCGGCCGCATGGGCGGGATGCGCGTGCTCGCGATCCAGGCGCACTTCCCGGCCAGCGCGCTGAACGGGTGGATGGTGACGCAGATCGGCGCGCCGTTGACCGCGCTGTACCTGGGCATCGCCGGGTCCGCGGCGGTTTTCCTGTGCCTGTTTTCGCGGCGATTACGCGAAGCATAGGTGTCCCGCCCGATTGACCGGGGACAGGCCCGACAATACAATCGCCTGAACGCAAGGTCAGGACGATTGTCGGCTACGCTGACGGAGGGAACATCATGACCACACCGACCATTCCCACCGAGGAGCAAGTACTGGGCTGGTTCGATTCGCTGAGCAACTGGGGTCGTTGGGGCGACGACGACGAGTTGGGCACGTTGAACCTGATCACCGACGCGAAAAGAAAGGAAGCTGCCGGACTGGTGCGAGAGGGAATCAGCGTCACCTGTTCGCGGCTGCTGGTGCCCGAGATGGCGCCGGACGTGACCAGCATCCCGCCGCTGCACTACATGGTGTCCACCGGCGAATCCGCCCCCTCCGAGGGTGGCGGCGGCGCCAGCGATTTCCTGGGCGTGTCGTTCCACGGACTCACGGTCACGCACCTGGACAGCCTGTGCCACCAGTTCTGGAACGGCAAGATGTACAACGGCATGGACGCCGGACTGGTTAACAACGCCAACAAGGCCGGGGCCGGGGCGATTGACGCGGTGAAGAACGGCGTAGTTACGCGCGGCGTCCTGCTGGATATCGCGGGCGTGAAGGGCAGGGACTGGCTGGACGCGGCGGAACCGGTTTTCACCGCTGACCTGGAAGCGGCCGAAGAGGCCCAGGGCGTTCGCGTGACGGAAGGCGACGCGCTGTGCATCCGGCTGGGCTGGTACAAGCGACGCCAAGCGGTCGGCCCGCCAAGCGCGGCCGAGGGTAGGCCCGGTCTGCACGCTGAAACTTTGCCGTGGCTGCGGGAGCGGGGAGTGTCCATCGCGGCGTGCGACGCATCGTGGGACGTCGCGCCCAGCGAATACCCGTACGTTGGGTTGCCCATTCACAAGGTTGGGATTGTCGGCATGGGATTGTGGCTGATCGATGCGGCGAATTTCGACGAGGTTGCGCCGGTTTGTAGCCGACTGAACCGGTGGGACTTTATGTTCACTGTCGCGCCGCTGCGCTGGCACAACGCCACGGGCTCTCCGGTAAACCCGCTGGCGACATTCTGACGCCGTCGCGCATCGAATCCGGAACCCCAGCCAATGTTGAGCGAACACGACCACGTGCACAACCGTCGCGTCTGGTCGGAATGGCTGCGTCGTTCCGATTGGAACCGTGTTCCTAAACAAGGCGGCGGAGTTCACGAGATACAGGATGCCTGGGACGTGGGTTATGCCCTGGCCAAGGACCATTGGCCGTTAGCCGATTCGGTCGCGGAGGTGGCGGAGTACGATGTTGACGTCGAGCCCGCGGTGATGATGGCATGCTACGGTCTGCGAGACGGGGCCGGCGTCTTTGATCGTGACGATCTGGCCCCGCGCATTCGCAACCGCGTTCTGTTTGCGGCCCAAGCGGCGAAGGGCGCGTCCCGTGATGGGGGCAGCATGGCTGCATTCCTGTCGCACAACACCGTCGCAGATTTGCCCGAGGAAGCCGAATGGCACCTGTTTGTACTGGCGAATTGCCTTGACGATATGTGGAGGAGCGACCCGTCGCCGATGAACGGTACCGTGTTCAGCCCTCCCGATATCGCTCGCCTGATTGCCGACATACTCGATTCGGCCCCGACATCGTTGCTCGCAGCGTCGCAAAGCTGATTGGGGTGGCCGGCACCGAGAGCCAAGGGGACCCACTTGGCACGCTGAAGCAGTGAAATCGAGAAACCAATGACTGAGGGAAGTGACTACGGGCCGGGCCTCCTGGCTCCCTACCGTGTGCTCGATCTGACCGATGGGCGCGGTTTGCTCTGCGGCAAGATGCTGGCAGACCTCGGCGCGGACGTGGTGCAGGTGGAACCGCCGGGTGGCAGCCCGGCCCGCAGGATAGGGCCTTTCTATAAGGATGAACCGGGAGCCGAGCGCAGCCTCTTCTGGTGGTCGTATTGTGCCAACAAACGTGGCGTCACCCTGGACCTCGGCACTGCGGACGGCGCGGCGCTGTTCCGGCGACTAGCGGGGCAGGCCGAGTTCGTCATCGAGTCGGCGGACCCGGGCCACATGACGTCGTTGGGATTGGGTTATGCAGAGTTGAGGGAGTTGAACCCCCGGTTGGTGATGGTGTCCATCACGGCGTTCGGGCAGGATGGGCCGTACGCGGATTATGCGGCGTCGGACATCGTGGGCATGGCGCTGGGCGGGTTCATGCACCTGACCGGAGACGGCGACCGGCCGCCGTTGCGGGTGAGCATGCCTCAGTTTTACCAGCACGGCAGTGCAGCCGGAGCGGCCGGCGCGATGATTGCCCACACGCACCGGCAACTGACCGGCGAGGGTCAGCACGTCGACGTTTCATGCCAGCAGGCGGTGGCGCGGACGCTGGCGCACGCGCCGCAGTACTGGGACCTGGAGCACACCATCCTGCGTCGTATGGGCGCGTACCGAGAGTCGGCGGGCGGGACGTTCACCCGCATCAATTGGCCGTGCAAGGACGGCTACGTCAACTTTCAGCCGGGCGGAGGAACTGCTGGCGCGGCTCGCAGCGTGCGCTCGATGCTCGCCTGGATGACGGAAGAGGGAATGGGCAGTCCAGAGCTGGACGCGGTCAACTGGGAAGAGTTGGGCTACGGTACGGCGCGGGCGGAGATTATGGAACTGACGGTGGCCGCCGTGGCGCCGTTCTTCATGACCCACACGAGGAACGAGTTGGCCGACGGCGCGCTGGAGCGGCGCATCCTGCTTTTCCCGGTGGCGACGCCAGGCGACATCCTCGCGCACCGGCAACTGGCGGCGCGGGATTATTACGACCGGATCGAGCACGACGACATTGGAGAAACGTTCAGGTATCCGGGCCATTTCGTGAAGGACCTCACAGATCCTTCACGGGTGGGCGTGAGGCGTCGGGCACCCCGATTGGGCGAGCACAACGGAGATATTCTCGGAGGGGAACTGGGTCTGAATGAGCGAGACCTGGCGCGGCTTACCGAGTTGGGCGTGGTTTGAGTATTCGCATGGGTATACAGGATGAACCGGATAGAGATAGTGCTATCCCTTTCATCCTGTGCATCCACGCAATCTGATGTTTCGGGAGTGTTCGGTATGGCCGGTTTGCCGCTGGAGGGTTTGAAAGTCCTCGACTTCTGTTGGGTCGCCGTCGGCCCTATGACCACGAAATACCTGTCGGAATACGGCGCGACGGTGTTGCGGGTAGAGTCGGCCAAGCGGCCGGAGACATTGCGGCGGGCGGGGCCGTTCGCCGGCGGGGAATCTGGGGTGAACCGCTCCGGATATTTTGCAAACTACAACGCCAACAAATATGGCCTGTCCATCGACATGGGCCATCCCGACGCGCCAAGTCTGATCCGGCGCATTGCCGAGTGGGCGGATGTGGTCACCGAGAACTTCACCCCAGGCACGCTGGAACGCTGGGGCCTGGGTTACGATGAGCTGAGCCGGGTCAACCCGCGCATCGTGTTGTTCAGCGCATCGATGCTGGGACGTGGCGGCCCGATGCAAACTCAACCCGGGTTCGGCGCGGTCCTGTCGTCGCTGGCCGGATACACCAACATCATCGGCTGGCCGGACCGCGGGCCCGTCAACCCGTATGGCGCGTACACCGATTTCGTCTGTCCGAAGTTCGCTGTGTCCGCAATACTGGCCGCTGTAGACCGGCAGCGCGCTACGGGCCAAGGCACCCACCTGGACATGTCACAACTGGAAACCAGCCTGCACTTCGGCGGGCCGATGCTGCTGGACGCTGCCGTCAACGGGCGCGAACCGGGCCTGGTGGGCAACCGCCACACTTCGGCGAGCCCCCATGGGGCGTATCCGTGCGCGCCGGACGCCAACGGCGAAGCCGACCGGTGGATTGCAATTGCAGCCTTCAACGACGAGCAATGGTCGGCGCTGCGCGACGAGATTGTCGCGGACGGGTTCACGGATGTTACGTCAGGTGAGTTTCGCACGTTCAGGGTACGCAAGGCTCACGAGGACAAGATGGATGGCATCATCGCCGATTGGACGGCGAGCCAAGACCGCCATGATTTGATGCGTCGCCTGCAGGCCGTGGGTGTTCCAGCGGGGGTAGTCAACGATACCCGAGACCTGTTCGAGGATGAGCAGCTGACCCACCGAGAGCACTTCACCTGGCTTGACCACCCCGAAATGGGACCCTACGCCACCGACTACACCGAGGTGCAGCTTTCGCTGACACCTGGGCGGCTGGACCGCCCGGCGCCGCTGTTGGGTCAGGACACGGAGCATGCGCTGCGGGAGATCGTGGGGTTGAGCGCAGCGGAGTACCGGGAGTTGGCTGACGCCGGGGCGTTGGAGTGACGCCGGCACGTCGTGGATCCGCGTACCCGAGGTCGGGTGGCTTTTGTTGCAACTGATTTTGCTCGCGGTGCACATCGCCGCCGGTTCGGCGTCGCTGGCGACCGCTGGGGTAGCGTTGGTCACCGCCAAGGGCGGGCGGTGGCATGTGCTGGCGGGTCGGATCTACGCGGTTGGAATGACGGTTGTATTCCTGACCGCGGTGCCGCTGGCCATCCTCGGGGCGAGCACTTTCCTTTTCCTTATCGCGTTGTTCAGCTTTTACCTGGTTTTTGCCGGGTGGCGGTTCGCGCGAAATCGGCAGAGGCGGGCGCATTCGGTGGACTGGGTCGCCGTCGGGTCGATTGGAATCACCGGTTTGGCGATGTGGGGCTATGCGGTGGTCATCGCGTTGGATGGCAGTTCGCAATGGATAACGTTGCTGGTTTTCGGCGGGATCGCGATCGCGTTGGGACTGGCCGACGCGAGATTTCACTGGAAACAGCCGGGCGGCGCGCGGCGGGTGTCGCGGCATCTGACCAACATGATGGCCGGCACCATCGCGACGATCACGGCGGTAACCGTGGTGAACGTTGACATGGACCCGGTCTGGGTGCCCTGGATATTGCCCACGGTAGTGATAACGCCGCTTATCACGTGGTGGAATATACGGGTTCTGCGTCGCTCGCGTTCAAGTTGACATCCCAATCACCCGGTGGCTAAATTGATTGCCACTTCACTGAACCACACCCAGTTGCGAGGCAGTACCCATGCTAAAGGACCGACTCCACGACGAATTGCTTTCGCCGGAAAACCTGCGGAACCCGTATCCCTACTACGCGATGCTGCGGGAAGAGGCGCCGGTGTACTGGAACGCCAAGTTCGACACCTGGGTGCTCACCTCGTACCAGGCGGTAGTGTGGGCGCTGCGCCATCCGGAATACTTCTCTTCCGAGGTGTTCCTGCGTGATGACAAGCCACCCAGCCCGCCGATCTCGGAAGAGGACTTCCCCAAGTACAAGTACAACCTTGATTACATGAACAACTGGTTCATCCGGCGGGACCGTCCGGATCACCTGCGGATGCGTCGCGCCGTCCACCCGGTGTTCAACCCCAAATACATCGACAACCGGTTCCGGGCGATGGTGCAGGGGATAATCCAGGACCTGCTGAAGGACTTCGACCCTGAAGACGGGGAGATGGACGTGCTCAGGGACTTTGCCAACGCCATGCCGGTTCTGGTGATCGCCAACTGGTTGGGCATGCCCGCCGAGGACCGCGAGTTCATCCGCACGCTGTCCCGGCAACTGCTGTCGTTGGACCAGGAGTCGCCGGACCGTCACACCCGGGTGCATGAGGCCATCACCACGTTGAATGATTACGTGAACCCGCTTGTGGAGGACCGCGTCAGTGAGCCCGCTGACGATCTGTTGTCAGTGCTGGCAATCGGCGAGCGCGAGGGCGAGTTGAGCCGCGAGGAAGTGCTGGGCAACACCCTGCTGCTGTTGATCGCCGGTCACCAGACCACCATCAACCTGGTGGGCAACGGCACCATGGCGCTGATGAAGAACCCCGAGCAGTGGAACATGCTCAAGGAGGACGACAGCCTACTGGTCCGGGCAACTGAGGAATTGCTGCGGTACGACTCGCCGGTGAAGCGCGCGCCGCGCATCGCGCTGGAGGACATCGAGCTGGGCGGACAGACGATCCGGGAAGGCGAGAAGGTGATGACGATCATCAACTCGGCCAACCGGGACCCGATGGCTTTTGAGAATCCCGAGGACCTGGACATCACCCGCTACCCGAACCCGCACGTGGCTTTCGGCGGCGGCATCCACCATTGCCTGGGCGCGAACCTCGCCCGGCTGGAGGGACAGGAGGCGTTCCGCGCGCTGACCCGCAAGTTCCCGCCCTTCAAGTTTGCCAGCAATCCGGACGAACTGGAGTACCACAACCTGCTGAACATTCGTGGTGTGGTAAGCCTGCCCGCGGAGTGGTAACCATCACTGCCGCGAACACGGAAAAAGGGGCGAGTGAAATCTCGCCCCTTTTTCCGTGTCAACTGTCCCGCCCTTCTAAGGTTCGATCATCCCGTAGCCGACGTTCTTGACGGTGCGGAAATACGTTTCGGGTCCGTTCTCCAGCTTGTAGCGCAGGCGGCGAATATGCACGTCGACGGTCCGCGTGCCGCCGATGTTCTCGACGCCCCAGACGTTGGCCAGCAACTGGTCTCGGGTAAACACTTTGCCCACATTGTCCATGAGGAATTGCAGGAGCTGGAACTCCAGCCAGGCCAGGTCCACCGGCCGGCCGTTGGCCGTGACCTGGTATGTCGCCGGGTTAAGGGATATTCCGCCGACCCGGATCGAGCCCAATGCAACCGACGCGGATGCGCGCCGGTTGGCGAGGCGCAGGATCCGCTTGATCAGTTCGGCAGGGGAGCAGGGCACGGCGACGAAGTCATCGGAATTGTCGTAGAGATCGGGATCGCCCAACTCGTCGTCGGTAACGCAACGGAGCACCAGCGGCGCGCAACCGTCGTCGGGGTGGACCGGAATGTCCGCGTCGGGAGAGAGCAGCAACACCGCCGGAGAGACTGCACTGTAATCGGAGTTGAAGTCATAGGAGGTTTCCGGTCCAACCAGCGCGATGGCGCCGGTGTCGGAGGCGGCGGTCAGAGCGCCTTTTATCAATTCCCAACCCTGTCCGAGCAGGAGGACACGAGGAGCGACGTCGTTGGTGGGTTGATAACCTGCGTACGTGATCATCGCCGTACCTCATTGGCAGCGTGGGAATTGTTTTGCATGGCGCTGCCGATGGCCTTATATTGCGGACAACGGATTAACGGGCAATTACGAACTGATTACGCTTGTGTTAAATGGCGTCCAGGATCAATTGCAGTGGCAGCACGCCGTTTCGATGCGTCTCGTAAGCGCGATGGCGGCGGCCAATCGGGAGACCACCGGTGCGATTTCCTCCCCTCGTTGAAGGACGATTCATCAAACGGCTGAACCGGTTCGCAGCCCTCGTGGACGTGGAGCGCCGGGAGTACCTGGCCCACGTACCCAATTCGGGCAGGATGGGCGAGCTGCTGGTGCCGGGGTTTCGGGTTTTGCTGGTTCCGGCTCCGCAGGGAACGAATCGAAAGACCGCATTCGACCTGGCGCTCGTGGACACCGGCAGTGCGCTTTCGTCAGCTGACGCGCGCCTGCCCAACAAGCTTGTGGCGGAGGCTCTGGCGCAAAGACGACTCCGGCAATTCGAGGCTTACCCGGTAGCCCGTGGGGAGCAGGTCTTCGGGGAGAGCAGGCTGGATTTCCTGCTGGAAGGTCCCGAGAGAAAATGCTACGTCGAGACCAAGTCGGTCACCCTGGTCGAAGACGGTGTCGGGCTGTTTCCGGATGCGCCGACCATTCGGGGCGTGAAACACCTGAGGAGCCTGATGGCGGCGCGGGACGCGGGTCACGAAGCGGCGGTGGTGTTCGTAATCCAGAGGGCCGATGCCGATGCGTTCGCTCCCCACGACGTCGCCGACCCGCTGCTGGGAACGACGCTCAGAGAAGTGCGGGATGCGGGGGTTGCGATCTGGGCGTATCGTTGCCAGGTGACCGAGCGTAGTATCGAACTGGCCGACGCCGTGCCGGCCTTGTTGTGATCAACCGGCGGGCGCCACGCCTCCAGCCGGTATGGGGAAGTGAACGTGTTCAGCGTACAACCGCCGTTGATGGAGATATACCACCGGTTGCTGGGCGCCTACGGGTCGCAGGGGTGGTGGCCAGCGAGCAGCCGGTTCGAGATGATCGCCGGGGCGATCCTCACGCAGGCGGCGGCGTGGCGCAACGTGGAGCGGGCCCTGGACAACCTGCGCTCGGCGGAGGTCGACAGTTGGCCTGCCGTGCACGTACTGCCGCTGGAGGACCTCGCCCAGCTGGTCCGTCCGTCGGGATACTACAATACCAAGGCACGCAAGCTGAAAGCCTTTGCCTCCCATGTTTGCGAGGGGTATGACGGCGACCTGGATGCCATGTTTGCGGGCGACACGGCGGCGGTGCGCCGCGAGTTGTTGGGCATCCACGGGGTCGGCCCGGAAACCGCCGACGACATCCTGGTGTACGCGGCCGGAAAAGCCTCGTTCGTGATTGATGCCTACACCATCCGCATCCTGAAGCGGGTGGGCTTGGAGCCAATCGGACGGGACAACTATGACGGTTGGCAGCGGCTGTTTCACGCCGGCATCCCCGCGGACGTGCAAGTGTACAATGAGTTTCATGCCCTGCTGGACCGGCACCATAAGGAAGCCTGCACCAAAAACGCGCCCCGTTGCAACGTCTGCTGCCTGCATGACATCTGCGAGACTGGGCTATCATCAAACCGGAGGAACCAGCAATGAACCTGTCTCGTAACATCCACGCCGTCGTTTTCCCCAGCGACGGGTACTATGTGGCCAATTGCCTGGAAGTCGCCGTCGTGACCCAGGGGCGTACCCTGGACGAAACGCTCGATAACTTGCGGGAAGCGGTCAGTCTTCACTTGGAAGACGAAGACCTTGCCGAAATTGGATTGGCCGATAACCCAATTTTGTCTGTAGTGCTTGAGATGGAGCTAACCGATGCCGCGGCTTAAAAGGCTGTCCGGCAACGACGTCATCGCGATCATGGTTCGGTTCGGTTTCCGCAGACACTCTCAAAAAGGGAGCCATGTGAAGCTCAGAAGAACGCTCGATTCCGGTGGAAATCAGAACTTGTCAGTCCCTCTCCATCGCGAACTCGCCAGAGGAACCCTGCACTCCATTTTCAATCGGGCTGTACAATTCGTCCCAGAGTCAGACCTACGGCCACATTTCTACATTGACTAACCACTTTGGCACTATCACGGCCCAATCACAAACGTAACCGGAGGTAATACGAAATGCAGGTAGTTAGGCTCTACACTGGCGAGGACGGCGAATCGCACATCGAAGAGATGGAGTTGCCCTTCGAGCAGATGGGGCACGCCCTGAGGACCGCAACGGAGGCGGCCACCGGCGTGCAGTTCAGCTGCCTGAGGCCCACCCAGTTGGTGGACTTCCACACTGCGCCACGCCGCCAGTACGTCATCACGTTGCAGGGCCAGGTGGAGATCGGTTTGGGTGATGGCACGAAGCGGATCTTCAACGTGGGCGACATTGAACTGTGCGAGGATCTGACCGGCCGCGGCCATACCACCCGAAGCGTGGGGGACGTGGACCGGATCAGCGTGCAGATTCCGCTGGCGGACCAGACTCCCGGCGGCGGTCTCGGCGTATAGACGGGGCAACCGCTGTCGCACGCAGGCAGACGACATCCGACGCAAGCAGGCGATCATTCGCAGGAGAGAATCATGCCCATAACTCCGCTGGCCGGCGACCTGGAGATGTACTACGACGACGACAACTTTACCGATCCCTGGCGCGACCCGGGAACGGTCGAAACCATCGTGTTGCATCATGGCAACGCCAAGAACGGGCGGCTGTGGTATGCGTGGCCGCCGCTGCTGGCCCGGCAGTACCGGGTGATCCGTGTGGACATGCGAGGCTTCGGACGTTCCACGGTGCCCGAGCCTGGTTACGACTGGTCCCTGGAGGGTTTCGCCGGCGATCTGCGCAACCTGCTCGATTACCTGGACCTGGACCGCGTCCACCTGATCGGCGAGACCATCGGTGGCACCATCGCCTTGCAGTTCGCCTACCAGTACCCGGAGCGGCTGCACACGGTGACCACATGCACATCGCCGTACAATTTCACGGGCGTTGACACCTACCAGAACTACTATCGGCTGGTGGCCGAGGAGGGCGTCGAAGGCTGGGCGCGAACCACCGGGGGCCGCCGGGTCAGCGCGGACGACGCGCCGGAGCACCACGAATGGTACATCCAGCAGATGGCCCAGACCTCACGGCACGTGGTGCTGGAAACCCTGGCCTACTTGGGCACCCAGAACCTGTCCGAGAAACTGCCGACCATCCGGACGCCGGCGCTGGCGATGGTCGGCGAGCTGAGCGAGGGGGACATTCCCGACCGGGCGCAGGGACAGGCGGAGATGATGCCCAATTGCCGGTTGGCGCGGGTGCCCGGTGCCAGCGGTTATGTCCAGCACTCGGCTCCCGAGAAATGCGTGCAGTCCTGGTTGGAATTTGTCGGGACGGTGCACCAGCCGGAGTAGTTGTTTGAAGGCGGATTTGCCCGATTTCAGGATTTACACGATCAACGGTTCAGCAGGATAACGGCGGTCGCGCTGGGGGCGCATCGAATCCTGCCAATCCGATTATCCTGAAAATCCTGTTGCTGACATTGTCCCTAAAACAGTGACTTGGACTGGCCGCCGTCGACGTTGATGCAGGCGCCGGTGATCAGGCCGGCGCGGTCTGAGGCCAGGAACGCCACGGTCTCGCCGATGGGCTCGGGCCAACCGAACTTGCCCATGGGCAGGTTGCGGTCGATGAATTCGGCCACGACCTCAGGGGTGTTGTTCTGCTGAAAACGATCCCAGGTGCTGCCGGGGAAGTCGATGCTGCCGGGCGCCACGCAATTCACCAGGACGCCGGTTTGCGCCAATTGCAGGGCAAGATGCTTCGAAAAGGCGATCATGCCGGCCTTTCCCGTCATGTAGTCCACTGAGCCGCCGTGCTCGCGCCCGTAGATTGACGAGATATTGATCACGCGACCCCAGCCCTGCGCTTGCATGTGGGGAAGGGCCAGCTTGGTCATCCGAACCGCCGAGATGAGGTTGACTTCCAGACCCTCAAGAAACTGTTCCATCGAGGTCTCGTCGAAGAGGACCGAGCCGCGGCGGCCACCCACGTTGTTCACCAGGATGTCGGGAGAGCCGAGGGCGGCGGTGGTCTCCTGGAGGAACCGCTCGGCGTCTTCGGAATTGGTGACGTCGGCTTGGCTGCCGTGGGCGTTCACGCCCACGCCGGCGAGCTCGGACACGGTCTTCTCCACCGTTTCGCCGTCACGTCCGCAGATGGACACGGCGCAACCCTCCTGGCCGAGGGCCAGGGCGCACTGCCGGCCGAGGCCACGGCTGCCGCCGGTGATCATTGCTACCTTACCGTTCAAGCTCAAATCCATGGGATTGCCTCCCCTAATGTCATGTGAAGTGGGAACGGGGGGAATTATAACGGGTCGCGGCGGTTGGGTTGCTCGTCGACAGGACCGGCGCCAACCGGTTTCAACCGGTCATCATGCTATAATGCGGCGCGATTCTTATTCGAGCGGAGCACTGATTGGATGATTAAGCGGTTTTCGGTTCTGTACGTGGGGCAGATCGACCTGGACAACGTGGGCGCGGACGGCACGCCGGCCGACCAGCGCCGTTACAGCAACGAACAGTTGATCCAGGCGTACGATCACGCGGAAGCGCTGGCCAAGCATATGGATGAGCGCGGGTTCTACTGCATGTGGATGGCCGAGCACCACTTCCAGCACGAGGGCTACGAGTGCATCCCCAACCTTATCCTGATGGGCGTGCACCTGGCGGGACAGACCAAGAACCTGAAGTTCGGGCAGGCGTTCAACATTATCCCCATGTGGCATCCGCTGCGGGTGGCCGAAGATTTCGCCATGGCGGACATCCTCACGGGCGGTCGCATGATCTTTGGCGTTGGACGCGGCTACCATGCGCGGGAAGTGGAGACTTTCGGCGCGCCGGTGATCGACAACGATGCCAACCGCGAGCTGTTCCTCGAGCAGATGGAGGTCATCCTGAAGGCCTTCAACGAGGACTCTTGGAGCCATTCCGGAAAGTACTACACCATTCCCCCGGAGGTGCCCTATCGCGGGTATGACCTGAAAGAGATCACCATGGTGCCCCGCCCGGTCAGCCGGCCCGTGGAGATCTGGCAACCCATCGCCAGCGGGCGGACGCTGAACTACATCGCCGAACGCGGAATCAAGGCGATGGTGGCGTTGACCGGCGAGCGATACGCGGAGCAGATGATCTCGCAGTATCACGACGCGGCGACGGGAGCCGGCCGTGACATTCCTTTGGGCGGCGACATGGCGCTGGGGTTCGGTTTTTACATCGCGGGCAGCCGGGAGGAGGCCATCGAACAGGTGCGTCCCTTCCACGACGAGCGCTACAAGTGGTTCGCGCCCTTCGGGTTCGTCCGGTACACCGACGAGCAGGGCCGGCCTTGGGGCACGCCCGGCGCGCCGGCGCGGACCCCCCGGATCGAAGACGGCGTGGACCAGAAGGCCTGGTTCTGTGGCAACCCGGACGATTTCATCGGGTTCCTGCGGGACATTGAGGACAGGTACCCGGGCTTGGAGGACATCGTGCTCCAGTGGCCGGAAGGCATGCCGTGGAGCGAGTTCCAAAACCAGTTGTCCATCTTTGCTGACGAAGTGATGCCGGCCTTCACGGGGAGGGAGGCCGCCCTACCTGTCGGCGACGACTGACGGTAAACACAGAGCCGCCGGAGCGATTGCTTGGCGAATCCTGAGCACGTTGCCATCGCCAAAAGGCGAACGTTTGCCATAGCGCGCTGGCGGGCGCGCGAATTTCGAATCCGCCCGCGACTGGATCTTGCGGGGGCGTACCTCAGTGGGATCAGGATGCCCGGCGTGGACCTGGGGTTCGACGATCTGACCGAGATCGATTTGACCAGGGCGGACTTGCGGCATGCCAACTTTGGCGGCGCACGCTTGCGCGGGGCATTCCTCACTCGTTGCAACCTGAATCGGGCGAATTTCGCCGAGTGCCAGGCGGCAGAGGCATCGTTTCTGCGCTCCGATCTCCGTGGCAGCAACTTCGACAGCGCCGACCTGCGGGGAGCTGATCTCTCCAACTGCGACATCGCGTTCGCGACGCTGGTGGGCGCGAATTTGGCGGGCGCGGACCTGACCGAAGCCGACCTGACCATGGCGGACCTGACCGACGCCAACCTGAGCGGGGCCAAGCTGAGCGCGGCGTGCCTGGATGTTGCCAACCTGACCCGCTGCGACCTGCGTCGGGCGACCCTGGTGCGCACCCGACTGGACCGCACGTTGCTGGAGGAAGTCGTCCTGGACATGACCCTCTTCGCCGACTGCGATTTGAGCTGCGCGCTGGGCCTGGAAACGCTGCGTCACGACGGACCCAGCATCGTCGGCGCGGACACGCTGGCGCGCTCCAACGGCGGCATCCCCGATTCCTTCCTGCGTCCGGCCGGCGTGCCGCCTGAATTCATCGGAAGCCAGGCCCGACTGGGCGATCAGAAAACACCACACCGCAGGGTCCTGCTGATCGGGTCGGTGGTGGACGACACCATCGTCAGATGGTTGGAGACTGAGCTGAGGTCGATGGGGTTGCAGTGCTGGAGCCTGCTGGCAGACGATGAGGAAGCGGCGTACAACGCCTCGGTGATCCCTCCAATGAGCCGCTTCAGGGACTTCGACCGGGTTGCGCTCCTCTGTTCCCGGGGTGCGCTGGAGAGCCCGGCGTGCTGGCGGTTGTACCAGGAGATCATGCAGCGGCAGACGACATCGGCGGCCCGGCGCTCCTACGTGGCGGCGTTGCCTATGGACGACTGTCTGCAGAACGACAGCGACGAACTGTATCGGCAGTTGGAAGGCGGTCCCACGGCCCGCCTTCGGCCTCGCAAGGACCGTTCGGGCGGATACCGACGCGACCTACCGGGAGTGTTGGCGACGCTGACCGCGGAAGTCAGGGTGCAACCGGACAAATGGGACGACGAGCCGCAGGACGACGATGCCGAGGCGGCGGCGACCGAATAACTACGACCAGACGTCAGTGAGGGTGTTGGGAGTAGTCCCACTCCGCCGGAACGTACTCGATACGAACGTCGCTGCCCAGCATCAGGCACGCTTCGCCCCATTGGGCGGCGGCAGCGACATCCCAATCTTCGGCGCTGTCTGCGGGCCGGAGCCTGATGCCGTCCTCGCCGCCGTAGATCAGCATGATCACGCCCTCTCCGGAGTCCTCTGACAGCGCGGCCATGGCGGGGCAGGGTTCTCCGTTTTCCCATCCCACAACATCGCACCAGACATCCGCGCCCATAGGATCCGGCGCCAGTACGCGCACGATCGGCTGCGGGTCGGTCAACAAGTCGAAGACCCGATTGAGGTCCATGGGGCTGTTGCCGTCGGCGACTACTTCAACTTCGTACAGCATTTCGGTAATGGGAGCGAGCGGCGTTATGGTCGATAGTACGCGGCCGGCAGTGAGGCGTCGGGCCCGGTGCTACAATGTCCGCGCTTGTTGCATCCAGACAAAAACGTAGGGAAAGGAAGTGGTTATGGCTGGCATCGCTTTTGAGAAACACACGCTGCCCAACGGTCTGGATGTGATCCTCCACCAGGACCGTTCGATACCCGTGGCGGCGGTCAACGTGTGGTACCACGTGGGTTCCAAAGACGAAGAGATCGGCCGCACCGGCTTCGCGCATCTCTTCGAGCATATCATGTTCCGGGGTACTCGACACCACAAGGGGAGCCACTTCGAGCCGCTCCAGAAGATCGGGGCGTCGCTGAACGGCTCGACGACGGGTGATCGCACGAATTACTGGGAGGACGTGCCCTCCAACTACCTGGAACTCGCTTTGTGGCTTGAGGCGGACCGGATGGGTTTCCTGCTGGACGCGCTGGACCAGGACGGTTTCGACACCGAGCGGGACGTGGTGAAGAACGAGCGGCGGCAGAGTTATGAAAACCGTCCCTACGGCATGGCCCAGTGGCACATCCAGCAATCGTTGTTCCCGTTGCCCCATCCCTACCACTGGATGACCATCGGCTCCCAGGAAGACCTGGACGCCGCCAGCCTGGACGATGTGAAGGATTTTTTCCGCCAGTACTATTCGCCATCCAATGCCAGCCTGGCCATTGCGGGGGACCTCGACACCGCCCAGGCCCTGGACCTGGCGCACCGTTACTTCGCGGACCTGGACCCGGGGCCCAGCGTGCGCCGCATCGAAAGGGCGGATTCGCTGCTCTCGGGCCGCGTGGACCTGGAGATGAGCGATCGGGTCACGCTGCCGCGCATCTACGCGGCATGGTTGGCTCCGGCAAATTTCTCCGGTGAGGACGACGCGGGCGACATCCTGCGCGCCATCCTGTCAGACGGGCAGAGCAGCCGGATGTATCGCACGCTGGTTTATGAAAAGCAGATTGCGCAGTCCGCGTCAGTGGGATACCACGCCGCCGAGATCGCCGGACAGTTTCGCATGGAACTTACTCCGGCGGAGGGTCACACGCTGGACGAGGTTGAGGAAGCGGCCGAGGCGGTCATGGCCGGGATCGCCGATCACCCGCCGACGGAGGAGGAGTTCGAGCGGGCCGTCAACCGGATAGAGATGCAGCATCAACGGACGCTCTCCCGAGTCGGTGGCTTCGGCGGCCGGGCTGACGCCCTTAACTACTTCAACGTGTTTACGGGCGACCCGGATGGACTGAACCGGGTGATGGACCAATATCGCCGAGTCACCCTGGATGACGTGATGAAGGCGCATGCCCGGATCATGGAGGCCGGTCAGGTGCGGATGCGTGTGTATCCGGAACGCTCATTGAGCACCGCGACGGTGGCTCTCGACCGGACCCAGCAACCTGCTGGAGGACCGACGCCGTCGTTCCTTCCTCCGGTTCCGGAGCGGGCCCGGCTGTCCAACGGGATGGAGGTGACCGTCGTCACCAAGCCGGGGACGCCGCTGGTGACCTTCGCGCTGTTGGCGCGGACCGGCGCCATTGGAGATCCCACGAACCTTCCTGGCTTGACTTCGTTCATGGCCGCGTTGATGGACGAGGGCACCGCAAACCGGAGCAGCCAGGAAATCGCGGCGGCTTTCGAGCATATCGGGTCGAGGCTTTCGGTGGAAGCGCGCAAGGAAATCACGCTGTTGACAGCGGAGACTCTGAACCGCCACTGGACGCACGCCCTCGGGCTGGCAGCCGATGTGGCGCGCAACGCCAGTTTCCCGGATCACGAGTTGCAACGGGTAAGGCGGGAGCGGTTGACCGACCTGCGCCGGGCGCGAGACGATGCCGGATTTGTGGCGGAGGCGAATTTTGGCGCCCTGGTTTTTGGTCCGCAGTCTCCATATGCGCATTCAAACCTGGGGAACGAGGCCACCGTGTCGACCGCATCCAGGGGCGATTTGGTCGAGCGGTACGGCCTGGGTTTGCGGCCGGACCGCCTGTGCTTGCTGGTGGCTGGCGACGTGAGCCTCCGGGAAGCCGTCGCCGCGGCCGAGGAATATTTCGCCGATTGGTCACCGGGTACGGACGAGGACAGAGGCATCAAGGTCGGGAACGGCGCGGCCACGCCCGGACCGCGTTTGTTCCTCATTGACAAGCCGGGCGCCGCTCAGTCAGTGATCCGGTCGGGGATGCCGCTGGTGGAACGCAAGGACGGGGATCACATGCCGCTGTCCGTGCTGAACTACGCGTTCGGCGGTCAATTCTCCGCTCGCCTCAACCAGAACCTGCGCCAGGACAAGGGCTACTCCTACGGTTACAACTCGGGGATATCGTGGTACAACGCTCCATCGCTGCTGTCCGCCGGCGGAAGCGTCCAGACCGAAGTAACCCGAGAAGCCGTGTTCGAGACGTTGCGCGAGTTCGAGGACATCAGCGGTGGGAGGCCCCTGACGAGTGAAGAGTTGGAAAACGCGCGAAACGGATTGCGGTTGGGTTACCCGTCCGGGTTCGAGCGACCCGCGCAGCTGTTGGGCCAGCTGATACCGCTGGTTCAGTTCGACCTGCCCGTCGACTATTTCCGGACCTTCGAGCAAAGGTTGGACGGCGTCAGCCTGGAAGACACGCACCGCGTTGGCGCCCAATACCTCTCGGTTGAGCGGCTACGGGTGTTGGTGGTGGGAGACCGGGAACGGGTCGAAGAGCCTCTGCGGGACCTGGGGTACGAGTTGACGGTGTTGGACGCGGAAGGGGTGGTGATCGGATAGGCGCAAGTCAAAGGGGTGAACTACGCGTGGCAGCGCGTGTCCCGTTGACGTTGATCCGGCACATCCGGCAATAGGGACCAGTCTGACACTCCGCACCAGTTGGGGTCGTCACCCCAGCGCCGCGCGTTGGGCGGCGAAAAGCGGTTCCATGCCGTGTGCGGCCAGGGCCAGGGCTTCTCCCACCTTTTGGCGAGGAAAGGGGTTGCCCTCGGCGGTGCCCTGGACTTCGACCACTGACCCGTCGTCGGTCATGACGATGTTGAAGTCGGCGTCGGCGGTGGAGTCTTCCGAGTAGTCGAGGTCGAGCAGCAGTCTGTCGCCGGTCAACCCGACGCTGATGGCGGCCACCGAGCAGAGCAATGGGGGACGCTCCAACGTCTGCACGGCCACCAGCGAATCCAAGGCCAACCGGAGCGCCACGAATGCGCCGGTGATGGCGGCGGTTCGGGTCCCGCCGTCAGCCTGGAGCACGTCGCAATCCAGGTAGATCGCCCGCTCGCCAAGGGCTTTCAAATCGGTGGCAGCCCGCAGCGACCGGCCGATCAGGCGCTGGATCTCCTGGGATCGGCTGGCGATCCTGCCGGAATCGCGGTCTCGGGAGCGCCGTGTAGACGTGGCGCGGGGTAGCATGTCGTATTCGGCCGTCACCCACCCGGTACCGCGACCCTGCATCCACCGGGGCACCTGTTCCTCGATCGAGGCGGCGCACAGGACCGCAGTTTTGCCCATTTCGATCATGGCCGAACCTTCGGCGTTGGGCTGGCATCCCGGAGTGATGCGGACGCTACGCGCCTCGTCCCATCGCCGGCCGTCGGCCCTGGTGATGCCGCTATTCATGGTGCAAATATCCTTGTTGGCGTTCGGCCCATTGTGCCATATGAGACCCCGAAGGGAGGCTGACCGGAGTCCGTGTGCCGTGGTGATCGCCAGCGACGGTTGCAACGCCCACACTGAAAGCGCACAATCGGCGAGTGATTTTTGGACTGTTCGACTCTCCGTGGCAGTTGCTGGGCCTCGCCGGTTGGTGTTTCCTGATGGGATGGGGATTTCGGATCGGGCTGTTGCGCATGGGGCTTTCGTTGGCTGCCTTGGGAGTTCTGATCGCGCTGGCATGGGTGTTCAAGGACGCCGAAAAACCGGCGCTCGTTTACGGGCCGTTGGCTTTCGTCGGTGTCATCTGCGTAATCAGCGTCGGCATCGTGGGTCGGGGACTGGAGCAACGCCTGGGTTACGGTTCCACGGCGGTTCGGGTAAATCATGCTGGCGGATTGCTGCTCGGATTGTGCATAGGCGCGGCGGTCTGGCTGTTCGTGCTGTGAAGGTGACCGACGGAACGAACCCCGCGGTGGCACACCGCGCGAAACGCCGTCGGAGGCGGAATTCCACGCTGCTATAATCCGAATTACCGCAGTCGAAACAGATCAACAACTCGAGGTAGGCGCATGAACGCGAACGACTCCGCCACCGACGCCGTTGGTATCGTGCTCGCAGCGGGGCGCGGATCCAGGATGCGCTCCCGAATACCGAAGCCGCTGCACGCTCTTGCGGGGCGTGAACTGATCCAGTATCCGGTCGCCGCCCTGCTGGAATGTGGCATCTCGCGACTGGTGGTGGTCACATCCCCGGAGAATAACGACGCGATAGCCGGCGTGTTGGGAGATGGAGTCACCTACGCAATGCAGGCCTCACCAGCCGGGACAGCCGACGCCGTCGCATGTGGCTTGCGGGTGTTGATGGAGATCCCGCGCGAGGTAATCGTTCTGGCAGGGGACACGCCGCTGGTGAGATCCCAGTCGATCATCGGGATGATGCAGGACCATCGGACCGATCCGGAGCGCCGGATGACCATCCTGTCGGCCGCAGACGCTTTCGGTCCGGACCTGGGTCACGTCAAGAGGACGCGGCCTCGCACCCAAGATACGCCGGGAGATTTGCTGGCGATTGAGGAGGCCGCAGACCGGAATGAACCCGAATACGGTCCGGCGGAGGTCAACACCGGCGTCTATTGCTTCGATGGGGCTTGGTTGTACCAGCGCATCGGTGCGGTGCCGAAATCGGCGACGGGAGAGCGTTACCTGACCGCGCTGGCGGCCATGGCCGTGGACGAGAACGAGAGGGTAGAAGCGACGCCGATTGCGCTTGCCGATGAGGCGATGGGGGTGAACGACCGGGAGCAACTGGCTGCGGTTGGCGCGGTGATGCGAGACCGGATCAACCGCTACTGGATGTTGGCCGGCGTAACGCTGGTGGATCCGGCCGCTACCTACATAGACCTGGACGTGCAGATCGGCCAGGATACGGTGATCCAGCCGAACACGGTGCTCAGCGGTGGAACTACCGTAGGCGAGGAATGCGACATCGGACCCAACGCCTGCATCAGGGATTCCAGTGTGGGCAATCGATGCCGAATTGTGGGATCCGCCCTTGAGGACTCGCGCGTCGAGGATGACGTGGAAATCGGCCCCTTCAGTCACCTGCGACCGGCGGCGAGGATCGAGGCCGGGGTGCATCTGGGGAATTACGTCGAGGTCAAAAACAGCCGGATTGGGGCCGGAACGGCCGCCGGCCACTTCTGCTACCTGGGCGATGCCGATATTGGGGATGGCGTGAACATCGGCGCAGGGACGATCACCTGCAACTACGACGGGGTGGACAAGCACCAGACGGTGATCGGGCCCAGGGCCTTCATCGGGAGCGACACGATGCTGATTGCCCCAATAACTGTGGGAGAAGGGTCGGCAACCGGGGCAGGCGCGGTGGTCACCCGGGATGTACCGATGGGTAGACGAGCCGTCGGCGTTCCTGCTAGACTACTGCCGCAACAACAAAGCGGGAGCGATTGACCCGCTCTCGGCGCCAAGAGCGCCGGTTGAGGGCCACCGGCTTGGATACTGATAGTAGCCTACCTCCGTTACTGTTCCTGGCAGCTTCGCTGCTGATCTTCGCTTGGGCCAGTGTCGCTGTAGCATCCAGACGACAAAGCCAAGCTTCTGCGGTCTTTCTGACCCGCCCGTCATCCCCGGCAATTGGGATCGTATTAGCCGCCGCCGCTGCCACAGCCGGCGGTTCCGCCTTGTCCATCGCGTACCAACTGGCTAACGGGTCGCCGGCCGTCATCGCGCTGGCGCTCGCGGTACTGGCGACGTCCGTGGGTCTAGCATGCGTTTACCTTGGCGCTCGGGTTTGGGTTCAGCAATTCCCTCGGTTCGCGCGCCGCGTGGCGGACCCAAGGCGCTGGACCGGGGATGGAGGTCGGGCTGGCGCAGAAACCGGCCCGAGTTTGCCGATTGCGATGGAGGCCAGTCCGGACGGTGATCTGGAGAACGGTCATGCGGACGGTTCGACTTTAACCCCCGCGGAATTGATGAACCTGGATCGCCACGACATCGACATGGTCCGGTCCATCAGCCACATGGACGATCTGGACGTTCAGGACATCATGGTGCCGCGGCTGGACGTGCAGGCTGTGGAGCTGACGATCCCGATGGACGAACTCGTCCGGATGCTGGTCAGAACCAGGCACACAAGGGTACCGGTTTACCGGGACACGATGGACAACGTGGTTGGCGTCGTCCACATCAGCGACGTGTTGCAGGTGGTGGCGAACGGGGCGACCGATGCCAGTGTCGACGCCATCATGCGCGAGCCGGAATTCGTTGCGGAAAACATGGCCGTTGACGATCTGCTGCACCTGATGCGGTCAAAGTCCTTGCAGATGGCCATCGTGGTGGACGAGTATGGCGGCGTGGAGGGAATCGTAACCCTGGAAGACGTGCTCGAGGAAATCGTTGGGGAAATCGACGACGAGTTCGATGACGCCGCTGCCGCCGGTGAACTGGCTCCGGCAACCGATGGGTCCTGGCTGGTCAAAGCTACCACGCCGGTGGAGGATGTGTCGCGCGCGTTGGGCCTGGAGTTCGACTCGGGCGACGTCAACACCATCGGCGGTTACGTCTATACGCGCCTGGGACGCATGCCCGCCGTGGGGGATATCGTGGTTTCGGATCACACGTCGATCGAGGTCACGCAGGTGCGGGGGCGCCGTATATACGAACTGCGGCTGGTGCCCGCAGCCGCAGAGAAGCAAAGTAAGGCCGGATAGTCTGGCGGCCGATAAGGGCCGGTTAGCGGACTCCCACCAGTTCACCGCTGACGATCAGGAAATGGTCGTACCAGCCGTTCGGGACGGGCACCACCAGGTGGACGGTGGCCCGGTTGCTGCTGTTCAATCGGAGGTCCGCAGCCGGAACGACTTCGCTGTGTGTAGCCGCGTACAGGTAGTTTCGATCTGAGGTGTTGATGAACATCAACAACTCCTCGCCCTCGGTGATCAGGCGAGGGGCGCGGGTCAGGTTGCCAAAACTGCGCACCCCGGAGCCGGCGGGCCCAAACAGCCAAAGCGCCCCGCGTTCGCCGGGATTGGCGGTTACCGGTGCATACCCTGCGGCAGGGTTTTCTGCGGAGGCGTAACGGGCTATGGACGTGCCGGAGACGCTGACCTCATCCAGTTTGGCGTCGATCCCCAGTCCCGGAACGATGAGTCGAGACGCCGGCGGTTGGGTTCCCACTGGCCAGGCGGCGGCGCTGGGCATCTCGGAATAACCCAATTCCGCCAAGCGCGCGGAATGCGCGCCGGCCGGAAGCTCAACGACGGACGCGCCTGTGCCACCCTCCGTGCCTGCCGGGGCGGCGGCTTCTATCAGCGTGGCGTCGTGGCGCAACGCTTCGTAATCGTCGAGGCTGGCCCTCAGGAAATAAAGATACCCGTAGTATGCGATGCCGGCCGCGGCCAGAATTCCGCCCACCGCAAGAAGAGAGATGCCTGCCCAGCGCAGCCCGTAATATTGCGCTCGGGTGCGCATCTGCATGTAGTCAAGTCCAATTTGCATGTCCGTACCCTGTGTATGTTTCGCGCTATATACCGTTCATGCGCGCGTTTCCGGGCCGCCGAAATCCTGGCGGCCTGCTCGGTCAGCCCCCTGGTCGGGTCACCGTGATCAATGCCTCCCTGCCCGTATGGGTTCGTTGACGAAGATGTCTCCGTTGCGGATTTTGATGTTGTATCCGCAGCCGGGGTTGGTGCAGGTCCAAGCTTTATAGTGAACTGGAGCACCCTGCGCGCCATAGTCTGAGAGTGGCACCAACGACCCGATGTTGCACTGTTGGCAAATTGGGAACTCCATCGCTTCCACCGGCATTACCTCCCTTACCCATTCCAGACTGGGTTTGCAGGCCGGAGTATAGGCCTGTGGGTGATGATTTGCCCGTACACCCGGCGGCGTTATTTGGCGTTTTTCCAAAAAAGTTAACTGGAAATCGTTCACACCGCAATCCAAAAATGTGCGGGGCAATGTTCAACATTGCCCCGCGACGTTATCCGGTCCCGACCGGCGGCATTATTCCAAATAGTCGCGCAGCTTCTTGGACCGGGTGGGATGGCGCAGCTTGCGAATGGCCTTGGCTTCGATCTGCCGAATCCGCTCGCGGGTTACCCCGAATTCGCGGCCGACCTCTTCAAGCGTCCGTGTGCGTCCATCTTCGAGACCGAAGCGCAGTTTGAGCACGCGACTTTCCCGGTCGGTCAGCGTGTCCAGCACCTCCTGCACCTGCTCGCGGAGCAGTTGCGCCGAGGCGGCGTCTGCCGGCGCCAGGGTGGTTCGGTCTTCGATGAAGTCCCCGAGGAACGAGTCCTCCTCTTCCCCGATGGGCGTTTCCAGGGAGACCGGCTCCTGGGAGATCTTTTGGATCTCCTCGACCTTCTCGGGGGTCATCTCCATGGCCTCCGCCAGTTCCTCGGTGGATGGTTCGCGGCCCTTTTCCTGTAGCAGCCGGCGGTGGTGTCGCATCAGCTTGTTGATGGTTTCGACCATGTGGACCGGAATGCGGATGGTGCGCGCCTGATCCGCGATGGCGCGGGTTATGGCCTGTCGGATCCACCAGGTGGCGTAGGTGCTGAACTTGTAGCCCTTGCGGTAATCGAACTTCTCCACCGCGCGGATCAAACCGATGTTGCCCTCCTGGATCATGTCCAGCAGAGCCATGCCTCTTCCGATATATTTCTTGGCTACGCTCACCACGAGGCGAAGGTTGGCTTCGGTCAGATGCGTCTGCGCCCGCTCGCCGTTCTTCATCGTGATGTAGTAATAGCCGGCCGCGTCCAACTTCTTCTCCTCCACGCGGTCGATCAGCCCGGACTCGCGCAGCAATTGGGCAAGCAGCAAAAGCGAACACTGGTCATCGTGAACGTATACCGACGGAACATCCAGTCCCTGTTCCGGGCTGTAGCAGCCCTCCACGCCGTCCGGATGCAGTTCGGCCCAGATCGGCACGTAGCCGGTGACCACGTCCACGATGTTCTGGGGCAAGACCCACGTATCCAGGGAGAGTTGGACGATGCGCTGGTAAGCGACTTCAGGGCTGATGCCCAAGTCGCTGGCGACCCGGTCGATCATCTCCTGCGACACCTCGGCGTCGATGGCCTTCCGGAGCACCGGGGAATCTTTCACCTCGCCCAGCGGGATGGTCTCGCTGAGCTCAAGGTAACGCGCCAGGGAGCGGACCAGCGGGGCGGCGTTTGCGATGCGCGCCAGCAACAGCATCGTGGCTTCCCAGACCGCGTTGTCCAGTTCGACTTCTCCGATCACCGGCAGGTAGTCGATGCTGAAGCCGTTGGCCAGCCGGGCGGCTATTTTGCGGCAGGTATCTTTGGACTCAAGCAGGGGTTGACCGTCAAGGGCTTTCTCAAGCTCCTCCGGGCTGTCCAGCTTGGACAGATAGCTCATGCCCTCGAATTTGCGCAGGTGGTTCAGTCCCTCGAGTTCACGGGCCAGCCGGCGTTCGTCGGCGGAGGTCAGCAGGTCGACGCGGCCGATTTCGCGGAGGTACATCCGCACCGGATCGTCCAGGGCGTCGGTGCCTTCGGACGTGTCTACGTCGGCCCAATCACGTTCCTCGCGTTCCATGTCCCGGGCGGACGGGCCGTCCAGCTCGGGAAGGACGGTGCGGACTGCGGCGGCACGGCGGATTTGCCATTCGTCTTCGGTAGAGTCCGGGTCATCGACGATCACGACCGCGACGTTCACTTCGTCATCACCGGAACGTTCGTCCTCGTAGTCGCTATCGTCGGCAACGGCGGCATTGGAGCGGGACCGACCGTAGTTGTCCGAGTCGTCGGAGATGGCGACCGCTTCGCCCGCGTCGTAGTCACCGTCCTCGTCGGGAACGATTACGTTGCGGCGGTTGTTAATGATGGTCATAAACCTCTCCTTTATCGGTTGTGTGACGAGGCCGGCCGCCGGAGCAGGTCGATCTCGCGCAGGTTGTTCTTGCTGTCTAACCAAAGGTTCGCGACTGTTGAGTCGGGATCCAAAAGGTCCTCCTCGGCCATCACGCTGGCCAATTGGGAGTTCTGATTGATGGAGTGTTCTCTTTGCAGACGAAGACACGCCTGTTTCAAAGCGCTTTCGATCTTGCTTGACGTCGATAATCCTGTGTCGCTGCTGAGCAATTGGTTGAAATGCTGCTCCAATTCCGGTGTCACCGAAACCTCGCCGTCTGCGTTCTGATCCATACGAGAAAATACGTAACGCAGAATTTCCCGGTTCTCGGTGCGGCTAAACCACTCAGGACGCACCGACGTTGCCGCTTCGTGTCCGATCTCTTCGGAATGATGCAGCAGGATTTTCAGCACCAATTCCTCGGCGACGTTCCCTTGGTGACCGGGCAACGGTGTGGCTTCGTCCGCCGTGTGGGGTGCACGGTTGGTGCGCCGGCCCTGCCCTTCCGTCCGAGCGGCCACGGGTATGGCAGCGCGCAGGGTTGCCACGTCTACGCTGAAATGAGCGGAGAGCGCGTCCAGGTAGAAATCGCGCTTGATGGGGTCGGGCACGTGCGCGACGAAGCGCAACATGGTTTGCGCCGCCCAGGAGCGCCCGTCGGGGGTGGTTATGTCGACCCTCTCGGTGAGCGCGGCCAACAGGTAGTCAAACAGCGGGGCGGCGGATTCAATAAACGTGGGCCACTCGCGGGGTGACTGGCGTATGTAGTCGTCCGGATCCTGGCCGGGGGGCATCTCGGCGATGCGAAGGTCCAGCTCTTCCGGTTGTTGCAGCACGGATAGGCCGCCCTGACCGGCGGTTCTCCGGTCTCGCTGCTGGAAAACACCCCAGGACGATTCAAGGCTGCGCAGCGTGGCATTACGGCCGGCCGGGTCGCCGTCGAGAGCCATGGTCACGCGGTGGGTGAGCCTCCGCACCAGGGCAACCTGGTGTTCGGTCAGCGCGGTCCCCATGGACGCGACCACGTTGTCGAACCCGTGCTGGTGGGCCATCACGGCGTCCATGTACCCTTCGACGATGACTGCGCCGTGCTGGCGGACGGGTTCCTTGGCCAGATGCATGGCGTACAGAATGCGGGACTTGTCGAACACCGGAGTGCGTGGCGTATTGAGATATTTCGGAGTGGCATTGTCGTCCAGCGCCCGGCTGCCGAACCCGGCGACGCGGGCCGACCAGTCCCGGATCGGGATCATCAACCGTCCACGGAACAGGTCGTAATGGCGTCCGTCCTCCGTTTCGCGCGCCAGGCCGGCTTCCGTGATGGTTTCCGGGGTGTAACCGGCATTCGTCAGGTGCGCCAGGAGGCGGTTGTCCCGTGCCGGGCTGTACCCGAACTCGAAGGTCTGAAGGGATCGGTCGCTGAGACCGCGTCCGGTCAGGTATTCCCGCACGAAGGATGCTTCCGGCTCCGCGAGCATCCTCTGGAAAAATTGTCGCGCGGCGTCATTGATCTCGAACAGCAACTGCGAGCGACTGCCGGTTTCCGCCTGGTCGGTGATGGTAATGCCGACCCGTGCGCCCAGACGGACCAAGGCCTCACGGAAGTCCACCCGCTCTTTCTTCATCACGAAGGAGAAAGCGTCACCCCCCTCGGCGCAGGCGCCAAAGCAACGCCAGGACTGCCGGTCAGGGAATACGAAGAAAGACGGTGTCCTTTCCTGGTGGAAAGGGCAATTCGCCTTGAAGGAACTACCGGACCTCTGCAACTGAACGTAACCGCCGACCAATTCGACGATGTCCAGCCGGCTTTTTACGTCATCAAGTTGCGTCATAGGAAAGCAAATTACCACGGGGACAATTCGCCAACGCTATTTTACCACAAAACAGGGGTTGTGTGCAGCCTCTGTACTCGTTCAGTACATGTGAGAAGGAGCGCGTAACAGCGCGCGGCGACCGTGTCACCACAACCGGTCGCAGTGGCCAACGGCGGGTTCGCGTGCCCGCGCCGGTCAAAACGGTTGGCCCAAGCACCGGTCAGGATCCGGGTTGGAACGTTGCCGTAACGAAAGTTTCGACAACGTCCTCGCCCCGGGATGCCACGATTCGGATCGTGTTCTCTCCCGGCTGGAGCAACACGTTGGTTTCCCATCGGCCATTGGGGTCGGGCAGCGCGAGTATCAGGTCGCTTACGACCACCTCGGCGTCGGGCGCGGTGACCCCGATGATGGTCAGGAAGCGACTGCTCACCGTAATCGCACCTTCGGGATCGGTTACCGCCAAGGTCAGCTCTGCCTGGGATCCGGCGTAATTTACCTGGAGGAATCGGCGCTGCTGTTGCGAAGACGAGCCGTGGTATCCGATTACCTCAATCACGTTTACCCCGGCCGACAAGGGCACCGGGCCGGCATAGTTGCCGGCAGCGTCCGCCTGCACACGCGTATCACGCTCTGGGAATGCGCTGCTGGAGTAGATGAACTCGACGATTGACCAGGGCAGTGTGGACCCCGAAACGAGGATAACCGGAGGTCCGTAGATGACCGCCATGTCCGGAGGGTCGCTCACTTCCAGAAAATGGGACTGCGGAGTTGGGGTGGGCTGAGGCGGTGTAGGCGTGGGCCGGGGAGTGGACGTGGGCAAAGGTGTGGGCGGCAAGGTAGGTGTGGGCCGGGCGGTGGGTGTGGGGACTGGCGTGGCGGTGGGCGTTGCGGTCACCACTACGGGTGTGGGCGGCGCCAGGGTCGGAGTGGCCGTAGGTACCGGCCGTGCCGCCCGGTAAGGCACGTTCGGCAGGCCGGGCAGATTAGACAGCCAGAGCGCAAGGAACAGGACCACCAGCAGGATTGCTGCGGTGACGGCTACGATCTGCTGCCGCAACGTACGACGGTCCGAAGCACGCAGGCGGCGCTAGGCGTCAGGAGCGCCCACGGGAAGGGTCAACGTGAAAACCGTGTGGGTTCCCTCTGCCGGAGCAAGTGTCGACTCAACCTTCAGGTCTCCGCCGTACCGGAGAGCGAGCGTGCGGCTGATGTACAGCCCGAGACCCGAGGATGTCTTTTCTTCGCTGCGACCCAGTTGCGGCGTCCACCCGCGGTCAAAAAGGTGGGCCCGGTAGTGGACCGGAATGCCTGACCCGTCATCGGCCACGCTGATCTGGAAATTGTAGGAGTCACGGGTAACCGTGATTTCGATGTAATCGCCGCCGTAACGCAGCGCGTTGTCCACGAGGTTGGCGACGATGTGTTCCAGGGCGGCCGCGTCGGAATACACTAGGCCAAAATCCTCGGGTTCCGACCACCAGGCGATGTCCTTGCCCTGCTCGGCTGCCTGCCCGGTATAGCGCTCGACAATGCGGCTCACGACCGCCGAGGGCTCCACCGGATATCGTTCTACCGGAGCGTCCGGCGTCTCAAGATTGATCATCACCTGGATGTTGCCCATCATGAGACGGAAGGACGGCGCTTGCTCTTCGATCTCGTCCAGCAGTTCGTGGATGACGGACGAAACGTCCTCACCGGTCGCCGCAAGCACACCGCGGACTTCACGGCATTTGCCCAGGATGCGCCGCATGGGACGGCCAAGGTCATGCTGGAAGGTTTCGAAATGCTGTTCAGTCAGCTTGTTCCAATCATCCGCGCCGTTCAGCCCGTTGGCATGGCGATGGCGCATGCTGGAGACGACGTACACGCTCACGGCAATGGCCAACCCGAGCACTATGCCGGCGGTGCCGATATACGATAGTGGTTCAATCGTCCACGGTTGCGGGAACATTTGCGCCGGCGTCAGGAATAGCGACGCCATCATCAGGCCGAGGCCCAGGACGGCGAGAGAGATGCCAACGATTGCCGGCCACGGATGGAAAGAGAGTTGACGCCGGGTCAAAACCGCCATGGTTACGCTCTACTCGCGGGGTGGCAGCAACCGATAGCCACGGTCCCGCACGCTGACAATGAAATCGTTGGCGCCCAATGGAATGCCCAACGCGCGACCCAGCGAGACCTTGATCTCGCGTACACGAACGCGCAAAGAAGCGCGGGTGTCGTCGCCCTCGAGGTAACGCTCCAAACGGTCGAAGGGAACCATGTTGCCGGGGCTGCGATACCAGGCTTCGGACAGTTCGCGCAGGATGTCAAACCGTCGGCCGGATACATCGGCGACCGGGGTTAGGCGTCCGTTTTCATCTCGAACCTGAACCGACCGCGCGTCCGTGTCGACGACGATGCGATCACCGACGGCGATGGATCGCGGCTCGGCTCCCACGAGGCGGCGAATGCGCAGCGCCACTTCTTCGGGTGAGGCCAGCTTGTCGATGAATTCGACGGGAGCTTCCACCTGCAAAGCGCTGCGGGCCACGGTGTCGCGTTCGACACCCTGGCTGTACTGCGTGAACATCAGCACAGGCAGGCGGGGGTGTTGGCCGACAATACGCTTGAGGATGTCCAGGCCCTTGAACTGCTCGTCACGGTACTCGCCGAGGCGTACGTCCAGAATCACGCCGTCCGGCAGGTGCTGGTCGATAGCCTCCAAGGCTGCCCACATCATCTCGTCGGCCGAGCCGTGCTCGTCCTTGCCGACCACCGTCGTGCCCCAGCCCTCTTCTTCCAGGCGGCGACACACGGCCCGAACTATCGCGGACGCAGCCTCATCGTCAACTATCAATATGTTTCCAGAGCGCGGAGACAAGCGCGTTCTCCCATCGCCGAAATTCAGTCCGCCTGCCCCAATTCCGGCAGGCTGTTCCCGAACATTATACGTGCCGACCGGCCAACCCGATTTCGCGACCGCCAACCAACTTGGTCTCAAACTTGCTGCGAACGATTATAGAGCCGTTTGCCGGATAGCGACGTATGCGTGTCCAGGGACATCACGCGGTTTTTCGTGCCCGCAATGCGCAAAAATGGATCGAACCGTCGGAGGGGGCACGGCCAGTCATCGGTAGGAGTGTCATATACTGAAAAGGCCGGCCGTTACTGGATTGATTGCGCGGCGTGAACATTTTTGTTGGTGACCCAGGGAGGATACCCGTGCGCGGATACAATCGAATTCTCATGTTTGGCGGCAACCGTCGTGCACTTGTTTGGCTGGCGGTCGGTTTGTTTTTGGCTGCGGTGACGATAGCAATGCTGGCCTTCGGCGCGGATCTGGCGGGAGCCGCGCCGGCGGGACAAGCCAATCAGACGCCGACATTCTCCGATGGACCCCAAACTCGGGAGGTGACGGAGAACAGCCCGGCAGGTACTCCGATAGGAGCGCCCCTGCCTGAAGCTACGGACCTGGATAGCGATACGCTTACTTACACGCTGGCCGGCGCTGACAAAGACAGTTTTGATTTCGACGGCAGCACCCGACAGGTTTCGGTACGCGCGGGCACGATCCTGAATTACGAAAGCCGAATTGCGTACAGTGTCCAACTCCAAGTTTCTGATGGAAGAAACGATCAAGGCGGAACCGTAAACGGGGATGTTATTGACGCTACTATTCCAGTTACTATCAATGTAACCGATGAGGATGAGCCGCCGGGCAAGCCGGCCCTCCCAACCGTCCGCGCTGCGGATACCGATGGTGATACCACGCTGGCAATAAGCTGGACTGCCCCGGACAATGCGGGGCGGCCGGACATCAGTGACTACGACGTCGGTTATCGCGTCGGTAGCAGCGGCGACTTCACCGATGCCAACTACGATGGAACTGGCCGTTCCACTTCCATCGCCAACCTCCAGCCCGATACTGCCTACGCGGTGCGAGTACGCGCTCGAAACGACGAAGGGGACGGCCAGTGGTCGGACTCTGGAACCGGTCGAACCGGCAGTGCTATTTCCCCCTGTACCGCCTTGGTTATCGACCAGGACGACGACTACACGCCGGGCGAAACCATTGATTTGACCTTCAGGTTCACTCCAGACGGATGCAGTCCAGGGGAAACGACCAGCGAGTTCACGATACTATTGCATGAGGACATCACAATTCCGTCCGGCTTCGACAAGCAGGACGTAATCATCCTGGCTGGAGGAAGATTTTTCCCGGATTGGGCAAGCGTGGATCGGAACAACGGAGAACCCCACGAAATCGAACTGCCCGGATGCCAGTCATGGCGCCGCGGAAGTGGAGACCCTGGGGTTTGCGATGATGCGTCCTATCCTGTGGTCATAGAGCTGAACAACTTGCAACTGCCAAGCCAGCCGGATGATGATGATGATCCATACAACGTGACTATCCAGTGGGATGGCGGGTCACCGCTGACCAAGCGATTGCGGGTCGACGCAACGCTCGAAATCGACGGCGATGTCGAAGTCGGTTATGGGGAAACCGTCAAGTTCAGAGGGATTGGGTTTTCCGATCCGTTGACCGCATACGTGTATGCGCAAGCCGACACCGGTTCCCGACCCTGCAATAACACCAACGGCTGGCAGGAAATCGCCCAGGCGACTGTGGGTTCTGACCGCCGCTTTACCGCAGACGTAACGATCAGTTCGAACCAATTCCGGTCCGCTGGCCGGTATCAGATCTGCGCCATTGACGGAGCAGGGACGCATAGCGGGACTTCGATCTCTATCGTCGTCACCGCCGGCTTAGAAGTTGTGGGCCTCTCAGAAGTTTCCCCCGGCGACCGGGTGACGCTCAAGATAGTCGGCGGGGGCCAAGTGAATTGCGCAACCGTCCGGGTAGCGGGCCGGCAATTGGAGAGTAGCCGGTGCAGCCAGTCCGGCGATAACCTGGTAATAACGTTGCCTCCCAACGTTAGCGGGACTGTCACCGTCGGTGCCACCATCGGGAACAACTTCGTGTCGGTCAACATCACGATCAAGGACGCCGACCTGTCGGTTCGCCCGGACACAGGCCTCGGCTTGGGCGAGCAATTCTTGGTCAGCTCCAACAACCTGGCGGGTGGTCAAGTCTGCCAGGTGAGTTTGGATGGCGTTCCGCTGGCTTTTCTGGATCAGGGTCAGGATTCCATCGCCAGCTGCCGTGAAATAAACCGCGGGGGGCGTTTCGTCGCGCCGGTCGCCCTATTGAGTCCAAACGGGCGCGTCAACAGTGACCTCATCACCAAGCTGCTGGAATCCGACGGGGAGGAAGAACTGGAGATCACCAGCGACGTCGGCGTCAAAGCATCTGCAACCGTCAGGGTCTCCAAGCCTACACTGTCCGTCTCTCCCGACGAGGGCGACGTATCCCCCGGAGATTACGTTGTGTTCCGGGGAGCAAACTTCCCCGTGGAGCGCGGATTCTACAACCCGCCGCACATCATAGTCGAAATCAATGGCCGAGTTGAGCACAACGTCTACACTTCCAGCGGCACATGGGAGTTCGAATACCGCGTGCCGTCCCGCGCGGAGGGCGGCGAGCGTATACGTCCGATAGTTAAGATAGACGGCTACCCGCTGCACGATTTGACGCTGGATCTCGACCTCGTGGTGACCCCGGGAAGACTGGAGGTCCATCCCGAGGAAGTGCGAGTGGGACAACCGATACGAGTTACCTTGAGCGGGCTGGACCGTTTCGCGCAGGGCTACTCGGTGCGCATCAGAAGCGGACCAACGCTGACTTTTGGCGGCCAGACCAGATTCGCTTCGCGTGAAGGCGCGTTTTCAGGCACCACGGTCATCTTAGAAGACTATCACGCCGATGAAACCGAGAATGGCGAACGCACGGCAACGTTAAACGTGTACCAATCGAGCGAGCGGCTGCCTGGGGTTTTTGCGACAGTGACGCTGCTACCGCAGCGGTACGCGACGCCGACCCCACTTCCCACCAATACGCCCCTGCCGACGAATACGCCGCTTCCGACCGCGACGCCGGAACCTACTCCCACGCCGGAACCGACGCCGACACCGGAACCCACACCCACCCCGGTGCCGCCCACCCCGACGCCTGAGCCGACGCCGACACCCGAGCCCACCGATACTCCGGTGCCGCCGCCGCCGACCATTGACCAGGGGGCTTTGACCTCCACCATCGTGGCGGCCGTTTCGACCGGTGAAACGGAGACGCGAGATCGCCCGGTTGCCGAGGAGCCGACCCAAGGCGGCGGCCTCAGCGGGCTCGCGATCACGCTCATAGTTGTAGCCGTGGTTGTGGTCCTGGCAGTGGCTGGAGCCGTGGTCGCGCTGGTGCTGCGGCGACGCGGAGCCGGAGGCGGAGGCGGCGGGAACGGCGGTGGTGGCGATCCCGCTCCTGACGCGTAGTGACGAAAATGGAGGCGGGTTTCAAACCCGCCTCCTGATTTTTGGCTCAAGTCCGGTCGTCGCTACGAGTCTTTCGTCAGATTTGTGAGGAACTCCGAGTTGCTCCGAGTGCGGGCCAGGCGTTCGAGGACGCGCTTGGTAGCATCTCCCATGTTGGCGGAATCACCGCCGGAGGCCAACGTGACCATGCGTCGCAGCAGCCAGATCTGGGGCATGGCTTCCTGGTCGTAGAGCAACTCCTCCCGGCGGGTGCCGCTGCGCACCACGTCGATGGCGGGGAAGTAGCGCTGGTCCGCGAGCCGGCGGTCCAGGTGCAGTTCCATGTTGCCGGTGCCCTTGAACTCCTCGTAGATCACTTCGTCCATGCGGCTGCCGGTGTCGAGGAGGCACGTCGCAATTATGGTAAGCGAGCCGCCTTCTTCAAGGTTGCGGGCGGCGCCGATAAAACGCTTTGCCGGATACAACGCGGCCGGATCGATGCCGCCGGAAAGCGTGCGCCCGGAGGTGGGCAGGGCCAGATTGTAGGCGCGAGTAAGCCGGGTGATGCTGTCGAGCAGTATGACGACGTCGCGTCCGGTTTCCGTCATGCGCTTGGCGCGCTCAACGGCCAGTTCCGCAACCCGGCACTGTTCTTCGACCGATTCGTCGAATGTCGACGCGAACACGTCACCCTTCACCGCGCGGCGCATCTCGGTGACTTCTTCCGGGCGCTCGCCGATGAGCACCACCATCAGCATGACCTCGGGCCGGTTTTCGGTGATTGCCGCGGCTATCTGGCGCAGAACCGTGGTCTTGCCGGCCTTGGGCGGAGACACCACCAATCCGCGCTGGCCCAACCCGATGGGGGCGAACAGGTCGATCATGCGCGACGACAGTCCACCCTGCGCGTGCTCAAGAACGATGTGGTCATCGGGAAAGATCGGCGTCTGCGACTCGAACATCCGGCGAGAGGCGGGCTTTTGATCCTCGGGGTCCAGCAGGTTGATGCTGGTGGCGCGGGTCAGGCCGTAGCGCCGCTCGCCTTCCTTGGGTGGTCGAACCAATCCGGTAACCGTGTCACCGGTTTTGAGGTTGAACCTGCGGATCTGTGATTGCCCGACGAACACGTCGCCCGATACCGGTGGGTATTGCAGCGAGCGGAGCAGGCCGTGGCCGGCGTCCATGACTTCGAGGATGCCAGACGCAGTCAACAGGTTGCGGTTGGCGGCCGAATGCCGCACGCGGTTCAGCAGGGCGTCGCGGTTAGCATCGGCCAATGCTCCCTCATCCCTCAAACCGACGTCAGGGGCCAGATCGAGGAGCTCGTCACGGGACATGACGCTGAGTTCGGCAATGTCTACATAGCGTCCCGGGAGGGATCCGTTGGGATACGACGATTCTCCGTCCGATGTTTCGTCGGCCGGGATGGAGTCGTCCAGTCCGACGCCGGAGTCATCATTAGCCGGAGGACGCCGGCGTCGTCGGGGTGCGGTCGGGGTGCCAGTGCGGGCGCGGACCATCTTGTCAGCCTCCGGAAGCTTGCTGCCAGTCCTGTAGGAATCGCGACAGACCGGCGTCGGTTAGGGGGTGCTTTATCATTTGCGTCAACACGTTGTAGGGTATGGTGGCGATGTCGGCGCCAGCGGCCGCGGCGGTCACGCAATGTCGGGCGCCTCGGATGCTTGCGGCCATCACCTTGGTCTCCACGGACTGCTGGCGGTACACGGCCACGATGTCCTGGACCAGTTCCATGCCGTCCTGGCCGATATCGTCAAGCCGGCCAACGAAAGGGCTCACCACGGTGCTGCCGGCATTGGCTCCAAGGAGCGCCTGGTTGACGGTGAAAACCAGCGTTTGATTGACCTGTATTCCATCCCTGGCCAGCACGCTGATGGCTTTGAAACCTTCCTCGGTGCTGGGGATTTTGACCCAGGGGTTGGGAATCCACTCGGCTATGTCGCGGCCCTCGGCGATCATGCCCGGGGCGTCCGTGCTCACGACCTCAACGGAGATGGGCCCGTCGATGATATCGGCGATCTCCTGGACCGCCGCCCGGTATCCGGCAGCTCCGCCGATCCCCTCCTTTGCGGCCAGGGATGGGTTGGTGGTGACCCCGGAAACGACGCCCAACTCCGCGCCCATGCGGATCTCGTCAATGTTGGCAGTATCCAAAAACAGTTTCATTGATCCATCCTCCTCGAGCCCGGGAGAAAGTGCTTTTGCCGATGTCATAGCGACGCGCCATTGAGGTTAGCGACCATTGCTCGCGGGAGCGCACGGCGCCGCGCCGTATTCAAGAGTTAGCGATTGGGGAACCGGCTCCCGCCGGAGCGTGGATTGAGATGTGGACTTGCGAGCCTAAGATCCGCCAGGACAGCTAGTCCGAAGAAAATGACCACCCGCCGGCCCGCCGGAAAGGCAATTGTCGACCTTCTCGAACCGTTTGCTGCGCCTGTTCGACGAGCGCACTGAACAGCGGATGAGGGCGGTTGGGGCGAGACTGGAATTCGGGGTGGAACTGCACACCCACCATGAAAGGATGATCCGGCACTTCGGTGGCTTCGACCAACTCGCCGTCGGGAGACAACCCGCTCATGACCATTCCCGATGTTTCGAGACATTCCCGGTAGGTGTTGTTCACCTCATATCGGTGCCGGTGGCGTTCTTTAATTTCGTTGTGGGCATAGGCGTCGGCCGTGCGAGTGTTGCTTTGAGGCTGGCAGGGGTAATGGCCCAGCCGCATGGTGCCGCCCAGGTCGGTGATGCCCCGCTGGCCGTGCATTATGTCGATCACCGGATGCTCGCAGTTGGGGTCGAGCTCCGACGAGTTGGCGTGCTTCAATCCGGTGACGTCGCGGGCCCAGTCGATTACCATGACCTGCATGCCCAGACACAAACCCAGATAGGGCACGTGCTTGTTTCTGGCGTAACGGCTGGTATCGATCATCCCCTCGACTCCCCGTGGGCCAAACCCGCCCGGCACCACGATTCCGGAAACTTCACTGAGGTGGGCGTCCGGGCCGTCGCGCTCGATGGCTTCGGAATGGACCCACCGTACGTCTGCCCGCAGTCCACAGGACGCCGCGGCGTGTCGCAACGCTTCGCGTACAGACATGTAGGAGTCGGGGTACTCCACGTATTTGCCCACGACGGCGATGGGAACTTCGCCGGTGACGCCGTTCATTTGGTCAACAAGGTCACTCCACTCGTCCAAATGGGTTTTCCCGTTCAGCCCCAGGGATTCCGAAAGGCAGCGTCCCACGCCAAAGTGGTCCATCACCAGCGGCACCTCGTACACGTTATTCACCGTGGGCATGGGGAACACGGCCTCGGTGGCTACATCGCAGAACAGGGACAGTTTCTCCCGAATGCCGGGCGTGACGTCGGCATCAGAACGGCACACCAGGGCGTCGGGCTGGATTCCTATGCTCCGCAACTCTTTTACGCTGTGCTGAGTTGGTTTGGTTTTCAATTCTTCGGATGCCGAGATGTAGGGGAGCAGGGTCAGGTGCATGTAGAAGACGTGGTTCCGCCCGACAGTGTTCCGCATCTGCCGTATGGCTTCGAGGAAGGGAAGTCCCTCGATGTCTCCCACGGTGCCGCCTACCTCCACGACAACCACGTCCGCGTTGGATTTGTCCGCGAGACTGATGAGCCGGTCCTTGATCTCGTTGGTAAGGTGGGGAACAGTCTGGATGGTGCCTCCCAGGAAGTCTCCGCGCCGTTCGCGGGTGATGAGCTCGAGATAAGTCTGCCCGGCGGTTACGTTACTGTCTCGAGTGAGTTCGACGTCGATGAACCTCTCGTAGTGTCCGAGGTCCAGATCGGTTTCGCCGCCGTCTTTGGTTACGAATACCTCCCCATGCTGGTATGGGGACATGGTTCCGGGATCGACGTTCAGGTAAGGGTCGAGTTTGATTGCGGTTACCGAGAGCCCCTGGCTCTTCAAGATGCGTCCGATCGAAGCGACGCATATACCTTTGCCGATGGAGCTGACCACTCCCCCGGTCACGAAGATGTACTTAGTGGGCATACGGGTTACTGCCGACCCCACGGCACACTTTTTTCAGGATCACTTTGCGGGTCCTGTCGGACAATCCTGGTCCCCTTGTCGGAGCCCGTACGGTCCGGTCTGTTCGGGAACGGCGCCGGCATTTATCGCAAATCAGTTGCCGGCTTGCCAAAGTCAGTCCGCATCGGGACGTCAGTAATGGATAAGAAATGATACCTTTGGCAGAAGTATCCTACACGCCGAGTTTCCGAGCGTCAAGCGCACGTGATGTATTGAAATCGCCGTTTTGCTCCATTGACAGCCGGATTGAGGGCCCTAAACGCAAGCACACAGCGGCACCGAATCGCATCAGAGGTGGTTGCCTACGGTGCCGGCATAGGCGCGAGAGCTTAGGCTCGGAGACCGATCTCCACGAGAGCCGTCGCCACCGTGTCGCCGATGTCCGCTGGCGTGGGGATGACACGGGCGCCGGCCCGTTCCAGCGCGCGGATTTTCGACTCCGCGGTGGCGGATTCGCCGGTGATGATCGCTCCGGCGTGCCCCATGCGCTTGCCTGACGGCGCGGTAGCGCCCACGATCAATGAGCAGACCGGTTTGGTGAACTCGGACGACCCGATGAATTCGGCCGCTTCCTGCTCCATGTTGCCTCCAATCTCGCCGATGAACACCACGAGGTCGGTGTCGGGGTCATCGTTGTAGAGACGGAGGATGTCGACGAAACTGCTGCCAATTATCGGGTCGCCGCCGATGCCGACGCAGGACGACTGGCCGATTTTCTGACCGGTAAGCTGGCCGACGGCTTCGTAAGTCAGCGTGCCGCTGCGGGAGACGACGCCCACCCGGCCGGGCATGTGGATGTTGCCGGGCATGATGCCCACTTTGCAACGGGCCTCCGGGTTGATCATTCCCGGGCAATTGGGCCCAATCAGCCGGACCGGGTTGGCCTGAACGTACCGGTAAAGGCCGACCATGTCGTGCACCGGGATCCCCTCGGTGATGCAGGCGATGAGCGGGATGCCCGCGTCGACCGATTCGGCGATGGCATCCGCAGCGAACGGCGGGGGCACGAAGATCAGGGACACGTTGGCTTGGGTGGCGGCGACCGCTTCGTCCACGGAGTCGAAGACGGGAACCGCGTCGTCGAAGAGCTGGCCACCTCTGCCGGGGGTCACGCCGGCAACGAGCTGCGTCCCATATTCCCGGCAGGCCCTGGCGTGAAAACTGCCCTCGCGACCCGTGATGCCCTGCACCAACACCCGTGACTGTTCGTCGAGGAGAATTCCCATGAGCCTATGCGCTCGCCTGCAGGCTGGACAGCGCCGCCGTTACTTCCGTCAAAGTATCCGCAAAAGTCACGTTGAGGCCGGATGCGGCGAGAATCGATTTCCCTTCTTCCAGATTGGTGCCCAGCATGCGTACAACCAGCGGTTGCCTGGCCTGGTGTTCCGCGTAGGCCATGGTGATGCCGCGGGCTGCGACGTCGCAGCGCAGGATGCCGCCGAACACGTTGACCAGCACGCGATCCACCTTGGGGTCGGAGAGGATGATACCCACCGCCTTCGCCACCTTTTCATCGGTGGCTCCACCCCCGACGTCCAGGAAGTTGGCGGGCGGCGCTCCGGCGGCGTTGGCCACGTCCAAAGTCGCCATGGCCAGGCCGGCCCCATTGACGAGGCAGCCCACGGAGCCGTCCAGGCTCACGTACGCGATATCGTCGTCCGCGGCTTCGGCTTCGAGGGGGTCTTCCTGGTTGCGGTCGCGCAACTGCTGCAGATCTGCGTGGCGGAACAGCGCGTCGTCCTCGACATCCATCTTGGCGTCCAGAGCCACGATGGCGCCGTCCCCGGTCGCTATCAGCGGATTCACTTCGACCAGCGAACAATCATTTTCGACGAAGATACGGTACAGCGACGACAGCACGCCGGCCGCGTCGCGCAAGGCCGCGCCAGTCAGTCCGAGGCGAGTCGCCGCCCGGCGGCACTGGTAGGGCATGAGTCCGAGGACAGGGTCCACAGCTTCGGTGATAATGGCGTCCGGGTTTTCGGCAACCAACTGCTCGATGGAGGTTCCGCCACCGGCGCTGGCGATCAGCACCGGCCCGCGATGGTCTCGGTCCATGGTCATCGCCACGTACATCTCGCTGCGGATGTCGGCCAACTCCTCAACCAGCACGGATTCCACCAGCACTCCGATGGCATCAGTCTGGTTGGTGACGAGGCGGGAGCCCAACAAACCGGTGGCGAAGCCGTTGGCTTCGTCGGGGCTGTTTACCACCTTGACCCCGCCGGCCAGGCCGCGCCCTCCGGCATGAACCTGGGCCTTGACGGCGGCACGGCCACCGAACGCTGCGGTCGCGGCGGCGGCTTCCTCGGCGGTATGCGCCAGACTACCATCGGGTACTGCAATGCCGTAGCGGGCGAATATTGCCTTGGCTTGATACTCGTGGAGCTTCATGGCGCGAATTATTTTGCCGCAAGTATCGATGGGCGTCAACGCGCAACTGGCCACGCACTTGATGCGGCGGGCATGTGCAGTGGTTGACGGGCAGGCGCAACGCACGGTTATGGTATCGTATTACCATCACGAAGTCGGGGTCCGGGACAGTTTGCCGAACCGACGGTTGCAGTCGGCGCGGCCCCCGATCTCCGAAAGCCCACAAAGTCTAGAAAGTGGATGAGGTGTTTCACCCATGGTTGCTCACACGGAGCGTATGGTGTCCGTCCGTGGCGGAATGTTCAATGTCCAGGTCGCGGAAGGGGGTTCAGGCGACGCGCTGATCTACTTGCACGGAGCGGGTGGGTACGTCGGATGGCCGGACTTCCTGGATCGGCTGGCGGAGGACTACCACGTGTACGCGCCAGCCCATCCCGGCGTTGCGCAGTCCACCGGTCTCAACCACCTCGACGATCTCTGGGACCTGGTGCAGTTTTTTGAAGAATTTCTCGACGCCATCGGTGTTGAGCAATGCCACCTGATCGGGCATTCGTACGGAGGTTTCTGCGCCGCGGAACTGGCGGCCCATCGTCCGGACCGCATATCCCGGCTGGTGCTGGTGAACTCGTTGGGGCTGTGGCTGGAGGACAAGCCGGTGGCGGACTTTTTCATCCTGACGCCCGACGAGCGGCGCGAGATGCTGTGGCACGATCCGGAAGGCGAACTGGCCCACGCGTACGTCGCGCAACCCACCGAACCCGAGGCCCGGCTGGAGCACACGCTGGACCGTATCCAGACCCTGCAATCAGTCGCCAAGTTCACCTGGCCAATTCCGGAACGAGGCTTGACCAAGCGCGCGCATCGCATTGTGATGCCCACCCTGATCGTCTGGGGAGATTCCGACCAGGTCATTCCGCCGGAGTACGGGGAGGCATTCCGCGACCTGTTGCCGAACGCGACGTTGACCGTCATTCCGCAGTGCGGCCACATACCCCAGCTGGAACGACCCGATGCGTTCTTCGACACCGTCCTGGGGTTCCTCCACGACTGATCGCCTAGCAACAGCCGGGCCATCATCGCCCGATAAATTCACGCACGGAGTACCAACATGGCCGTCAGCACCGCCTTGCAGGAGGCGTTCAACCACCACATCAACGCCGAGTTCTACTCTTCGTACCTCTACCTGTCCATGTCGACGTATTGCGATTCCGTCGACCTGCCCGGTTTCGCTCACTGGATGCGCATCCAGAGCCAGGAAGAGTACGACCACGCCATGCGATTCCTGACCTACGTGGAGGACCGGGACGGCCGGGTCACCCTGCTACCCATCGAGAAGCCGCCGATTGAGTTCGCCTCGGTGGACGACGTGATGCGTCAAACCCTGGAACACGAGCAGCACGTTTCGCGTTTGATCAACCAACTTTACGCGGTTGCTGCCGACTGCGGCGATTTCGCCAGTCAGGTGATGCTGCAATGGTTCGTGAACGAGCAGGTCGAAGAGGAAAAAGCGGCCCGCGACGTTATCGCCTCCCTGGACAAAGTGGCCGGCCGTAGCGACGCGCTGCTGCTGCTGGACCGTGAGATGGGAGCCCGCACGCCCGCGCCCGCCCCCCCGCCAGCCTGACACACCGGGAGGTCATCCAATGACTCTCAACGAATTCATCGTTGACGCGCTCGACAAGGAAAACGGGTTTCTGATGGACGCCCTGGATAGTTTGGGTCCTGACGAGCTTGCCTGGCAACCGGCTGCCGACGCAAATTCAATCAGTTGGATCCTCTGGCACATGGTCCGTGTGGAGGACATGTGGATCCAGTTCTTTGCCCAGTTCCAAACCGAGCTTTGGGAAACCGAGGGCTGGCACGAGAAGTTCGGCCTGCCAACGCGAGACAATGGCTTCGGGCACACCGCCGAGCAGGTGAACAACTTCCCGGCCGTGGATTTGGGTGAATTTCTCCAGTACCGCGCGGCAGTGAGACAGGCCACGCTAACTTACCTGTACACGCTGACTCCCGAAGACATGGAACGAGTCCCGCGCGAGCGCCGGCCCGAGATGTCGCTGGGAGCGATGTTCCGCCAGATTATCGGCGAGATGTACCAGCACGTCGGGCACATCTCGTATCTCAGGGGTTTGCAGGGCAAATAATGCCGGCTGGCCGTCGCCACGCTGTTTTCGTCGGCGCTGCCATCGCGATCCTGATGGCGCTTGGCGTGGTCTTCGCCGGCTGCGCAGAGCAGTCCCCGGCAACCGGTCTGGATTACAGGGCGAACAGCCTTGGGGCTGTCGGACCTACTGCCATCGAGCCAGGCGCGGCCGAGCCCACGGTCGCCAATCCCCAGGCTATTGACCCTACGGCCACTTATGGATTGACTAGCGCGTCGTCCCGGATTCTGGAGATCACCGTCGGACCGGCCCGCCGCGAGTGCTACGGGCCATTCCGCCGGATGTGCCTCATTGTTGACGGCAGTTTTTTCTACGACGAGATCGAGGGGTTCAACCACAAACCGGGGAACGAATACCAGCTGCGCATTGAACGATACGATGCGTTTCCCGGGCAGAAGGAACTGCCCCAGGACGCCGGTCGATACAACTATCGCCTGCTGGAGGTCATCTCGAAAACCCGGGTGTCCGGTGCCGTGCGCGACGTTCACGTAGCGCCGGCGCGGGTGCAGTGCCCCAAGACCGACGAGCGATGCCTATTGGTCGATGGGCAGCCCATCCGGAACTCCATCGACGGCTTTGACCATCGACCTGGGTTCGACTACCACATCAGACTGGAAAGCTATGACGATGGAACCCGCCGTATGGTGGAAGTGATTGACCGGACTCCCGCCGAGAGCACGGTCGAGGAAATCTCGGTCGGTCCTGGGCGAGTAGACTGTTACGAAGGCGCACCCATCACGGCCGCCTGCATCGTCGTGAACGGCCAGCCTTACTATGGCGTCATTGAGGAGTTCGCCCGCCGCCACGGCTACCAATACCGTCTCCGGGTCGAAAAGTATGACCTGTTCGCGGGCCAGTCGGAGCCGCCGCCCGAGCTGCCCAGGTACGGCTACCGACTCCTGGCCGAACTGTCCGAGACGCGGGCTACGCGTCCGCCCTCGGGCAACTAGCCGCCGGCGTCGGCCTGCTGGCTCAGCAGCCGGCGCAGCCCCACCTCTAAAGCCACCCACGGAAGCAGCGCGCACTTGATGCGCACTGGGTATTGGCGGACCACCTCCAGGGCTTCCAGTTCGCCGAGTTCGGACAGCGCCACCGAGGGCAGGGGTTTGCCTTGCATCAAGTCCCGGAACAGTTGGGACAGGTCGGCTGCCTGTTCCACTGTCCTGCCCTGCACGTTGGCGGCCAGCAGCGAGGCCGAAGCCTGGATGATGCTGCACCCTTCGGCCACGGCACTCACGTCCTGGATCGACGCTGGGTGTCCGTGCGACGGATTGAGACGCAACTGGAGCGTAGCCCGGTCTCCGCAGAATGGGTTGAACTCCTCGGCTTCGACGTCGGCGTTGGGCAGAGGCGCGCGATGCCGCGGGCTGCGGTAATGGTCCATGATGACGTCGCCATACAGCGCGTCAGGGTTGTCGGGCAGGGAAGCCATCGGGGCCCGCGAGTGGGTCCGTCTACTCGGTGGTGGCGACGCCCTCGCCGTCCATCGCCGCTTTCAGCGTGTGCCAGGCCAGGATGGCGCACTTGATGCGCGTGGGATACGCGATAACGCCGCCGAGCATTTCCAAGTCGCCCAGCAGATCGTAGTCGAGCTCGGCGTCAGGTTCCGTGAGCATGCGATGAAATTCATCGAACATGGTCATGGCATCCGCGGTTGAACCTCCCTTCACCGCTTGCGTCAGGAGGGAAGCGGAAGCCCGACTGATGGCGCACCCGTGCCCCTGGAAGCCCACGTCCCCAACGGTCTCCTCATCTATGCGGAGTTGCAGGGAGATTTCGTCGCCACACAGCGGATTGAACCCGTCCGCATGGTGCGTTGCGTCCTCGAGGGTACGGAAATTGCGGGGCCGGCGGTTGTGTTCGAGAAGAATCTCCTGGTAGAGATCGCTCAGGTCGGATGCCATCAGCCGAAAACCTCAATGACTCGATCGATGCCCTTGATCAGAGCGTCAATTTCCTCGGTGGTGTTGTAGAAGGACAGGGACGCCCGCACCGTCGCCGGGATTTCATAGCGAGCCATCACCGGTTGGGCGCAATGGTGGCCGGTCCGCACCGCTATGCCCTCGGCGTCCAGGATGGTACCAATGTCGTGGGCGTGGGCGGCTTCCATGTAAAACGAGAGGACGCCTCCCCGGTTTTCGGCAGTGCCGATTAGCCTGACGCCCTCGATCTCGGAGAGACGCTCGGCGCCGTAGCGCATCAACGCCTGCTCGTATGCGGCGATGCGGCCCATGCCGATGGCTTCGAGGTATTCGACAGCCGCGCCGAGGCCGATGGCGCCAGCGATGTCGGGGGTGCCGGCCTCGAACTTGTGCGGGATCACGTTGTAAATGGTTTCCTCGTAGGTAACTGAGCGAATCATCTCGCCGCCGGACTGGTAGGGCGGCATCTCGTTGAGCAGGTCAGCGCGGCCCCACAGCACCCCGATGCCCGTGGGCCCGTACATCTTGTGGCCGGAGAAGGTCAGAAAGTCGGCGCCCAGGGCCTGCACGTCAATTGGCATGTGCGGGATCGATTGTGCCGCATCGACCATGACGGGAATGCCACGGGCGTGGGCCAGCTCGACTATGGACGTCACGGGATTTATGGTTCCCAACGCGTTGGACTGGTGTACCACCGATACCAAACGAGTGCGCTCGTTTAGCATGCTCTCGTACTCGTCCATCAACAACTCGCCCTGATCGGTGAAAGGAATAACCCGCAGGCGAATACCGATCTCCTTGCCCAAAATCTGCCAGGGCACGATGTTGGAGTGGTGCTCCATGCCGGTGATGATGACCTCGTCCCCGGCCTTGAAGAACTTGCGGCCGTAACTGCTGGCAACCAGGTTCAGTCCTTCCGTGGCGCCACGAACATAGATTATCTCGTCGGCATCGGGGGCGTTCATAAAACGGCGAATCGCCTCGCGCCCACGTTCATAATCGTCAGTGGCCCGCTGGCTCAGGGTGTGCACACCCCGGTGCACGTTGGAGTTGTTGTTCAGGTAGTAGTTGCTGATGGAATCGATTACCGCTCGCGGCTTTTGCGTCGTGGCCGCATTGTCCAGGTAAACCAGGGGTTTGCCATTAATGAGCTGATCCAGGACCGGAAAGTCGCGGCGAATTAGCGCCACATCGTCGTTGGTCAACGGGCTGGCGGGGGAAGCGTGGGCGTTGCCAGTGGCGGCGGTCACGGGCGGCCTCCGATGGGCAGGGCGATATTCGCAGATGGGATGGCGTTTCGGAACCGCTCATCGAGGTATTCCCGCAACGTTTCCAAGGCCACCATGTCGATGATTTCGCTGGCAAAGGCGTGGATCAGGATACGGCTGGCGGTGGGCAGATCGAGGCCCCGACTGCGCATGTAAAACACGGTGTCGGCGTCAACGTGCCCCGCGGTCGCGCCGTGTCCGCATTTCACGTCGTCGGCGTAGATGAGGAGGCTGGGCTTGCTGTCCACCTCGGCTTCCTCGGACAGGAGCAGGTTCTTGTCGGTCTGCTGTGCGTCGGTTTTTTGGGCGTCCTTCCGCACGGTGACATTGCCGCCGAACACGGCCCGCGAGCGTCCGTCCAGGATGCCCTTGTAGAAGAGCCGGCTGGTACCGTAGGGCTCAGCGTGGTCGATGTTGATGTAGTTGTCGATGTGCTGGTCGCCCCTGGTGAGGTACAGCCCGTTGAGCGTGCACTCGGCGCCGGTTCCGGCGAGGGTCACGCCGAAGTCGTTGCGCCCGATTGCGGCCCCCTGGGCGATGGCCGTTGAGGAGAACGCCGAGTCTTTCTGCTGCAGTACCCGGCTCACGCCGACGTGGTAGGCCTCCTGGCCTTCAAGCAGCAGGCGATAATGTTCGACGTTGGCTCCTTCACCCACTGAGGCTTCCATGACGGTGTTGGTCAGGTAGCGCGTGTCGGGTCCCACGAAGGTCTCGATGATGGTGGCGCGGGAATTTGGAGCGGCGGAGATTACCAGGCGCGGGTGGGTGGCTCGCGGTTGCTCGCGGGCAGTCGTCAGGTACAGAACGTTGATGACGCCGGCGTCCGCCCCTGTTGGGATTGATATTCCAATGCCATTGCCAACAAACGCTGTGTTGAGCGCAGCGAACCCGTCGTCTTCAGGGGTCGCGAGACAGCCCAACACGCTCGTGCCCAACTCCGGATCGGTTCGGATCGCGTCGGCCAGGCCAGTAGCAATCGCCGCGCCATCGCTGTCTCCGGATGACAGGCTCGGAGCGAGGGCTCCATCCACTACCACCAGGGTACGCCAGTCCGGCTGCCACGGCGCGACGGATTGAACGTCCGCCCGGGTCGGACCGGTTTCACCGCCTGAGGTGAGATCGGCAAACAAGAAGGTTTCGCGGGCGATGGGGCCGGCGTTGGTGTACTTCCACGGCTCGTTGCCGCGCCTGGCGGTGGGCAGGCCGAGGCGATTGAACGCTTCCCAGCCACGCTGCCGCAACCGGCTCAGCGCAGGCACGTCGGACCGGTTCTGAGATGCATACGCGCTCGCGTAGTGCGGGTAAGTTTCCGATGCAGGTGTGGGCGTGACTGTGGTCATGTGGTACGCTCGTGGTTGGCCGCTTTTTTGTAGACAGGTTAGAGACCCTGGCGGAACCCTCGCGGCGGCTGCGGCCGTCGGAGTTGGGGCGCTATCCTAGAAATGAAATCGTCAACCTGCCTCAAGTTCAAATCCACTATGTACGGCGGCAAATTGTTTTCGTAGAAATTTTCGTGCAGGTCTTGAGCCGCATGGAACGACATGTCCAAGCCCGGATCCTGCTCTGCTGTTGCCAAACCTGCGACCAGAGTTCTCAAATCCTGGTGCCGACCGTGCACGACGCCGGCGTCTTTCCAATTTTCCGCCACCGCTTTGACGATCTGTGCGGCGGAACCCCAGCCCTTTTCGGATGCCTGTCTCAAATCCCCTTGGCCAAGGTATTCGCGGGCTTTGCCAATTAACTCGTAGCTGGCAGCAACGTAGTGATGGGTTGGGCGCGACAATTGGTTCCAGTCCACATCCATTAGGACTGACCCGGTCGGGTTATTCGGGGACGTCATGCGATAGTAGGCCCGTCGCGGAAGAGTTAGAAGAGAAAGGGAAATGTGACCGCTAGACCGCTGCGTCCGCCTCTTCGCGGACCCAGTCGTAGCCCCGGGCTTCCAGTTGCTCGGCCAATTCCGGGCCACCGCTGAGGACGATCCGTCCGTCTACCAGCACGTGCACCTGGTCCGGGGTTATGTAATTCAGGATACGTTGGTAATGGGTTACCACCACCGCTGCGTTGTCCGGCCGGCGTAGGCGGTTCACGCCGTCGGCCACGATGCGCAGCGCGTCGATGTCCAGCCCAGAGTCGGTCTCGTCAAGCAGCGACAGGGTCGGCTCCAACAGCGCCATTTGCAGCACTTCGTTCCGCTTTTTCTCGCCGCCAGAGAAGCCTTCGTTGACGGAACGTCGCACCAATTCGGGATCGATTTCGACCTCGGCGACTTTGCTGCGAAGCAGGCGGTCGAATTCGCGGGCGCCCATCTCCTCTTCACCAGAATGGACTAGCTTGGCGTCCACCGCGGCTTTGAGGAATTGCCACGCGCGCACGCCGGGCAGTTCCACCGGATACTGGAAGGCGAGGAACACGCCTTCGCGGGCCCGGTCCTCCGGTTCCATTCCCAGCAGGTCCATGCCCTTGTACTCGGCCGTGCCGCTGGTGACCGTATATTCCGGCCGGCCGGCGAGGGTGTTCGCCAGGGTGCTCTTGCCGGAGCCGTTGGGCCCCATGATGGCATGCACCTCTCCGGGACGCACCGTGAGGTTCACCCCCCGAAGGATTTCCTGATCGTCGATGGACACCTGGAGGTCCTTGACCTCAAGGATAGGTGAAACCGATTCGTTGGCGGTGCTCATCTTGGCTTTAGAAGTCCTTTGTAGCGGAGGCAAATCGGGTCCGAGCGGGGCGGCCTGTTTTAACCTACTGTGCCTTCCAGGCTGACCTTGAGCAGCTGGGAGGCCTCCATGGCGAACTCAAAGGGGAGTTCCTGGAAAATGCCTCGGCAGAACCCGTTGATGATCATGAAGTGCGCGTCCTCAACGCCGATGCCCCGCTGCTGCAGGTAAAAAAGCTGGTCATCCGATACCTTGGACGTGGTGGCTTCGTGCTCCATCTGGGCGGTGGGATTCTTGACCTCGATGTACGGCACGGTGTGCGCGCCGCATTTGTCGCCGACCAGGAGGGAGTCGCACTGGGTGAAGTTCCTCGCGCCGTTGGCCGAGGGATTTATCTTGACGAGGCCACGATAGGTCTGCTGACCCTGGCCGGCGGAGATCCCCTTGGCGACGATGGTGCTGCGGGTGTTCTTGCCCATATGGATCATCTTGGTGCCGGTGTCGGCCTGCTGCCAGTTGTTCACCAGGGCTACGGAGTAGAACTCGCCGACGGAATTGTCGCCCTGGAGGATGACGCTGGGGTACTTCCAGGTGATCGCCGAGCCGGTTTCCACCTGTGTCCAGGAGATCTTGGAGTTGGCGCCGGCGCACTTGCCGCGCTTGGTAACGAAGTTGTAGACGCCGCCCTCGCCGTTGCGGTCGCCCGGGTACCAGTTCTGCAGGGTGCTGTACTTGATCTCGGCGCCCTCCATAGCCACCAGTTCGACAACCGCTGCGTGCAGCTGGTTGGTTTTCCGCATGGGCGCGGTGCAACCCTCCAGGTAGCTGACGTACGCGCCTTCGTCGGCGACGATGAGCGTCCGTTCGAACTGCCCGCTGTCCGCCTGGTTGATCCGGAAATACGTCATCAACTCGATGGGACACCGCACACCGGGCGGGATGTACGCGAAGGAACCGTCAGAGAACACGGCCGAGTTCAGGGTCGCGTAGAAGTTGTCGGCGTAGGGGACCACCGAACCGAGGTACTTCTGCACCAGGTCAGGGTGGTTCTGGATGGCTTCGCTCATTGAGCAGAAGATGACGCCGGCCTTCTCCAGTTGCTCCTGATAGGTGGTGGCCACAGACACGCTGTCGAGCACGGCATCCACCGCCACACCGGCCAGCCGGGCCTGCTCTTCGAGGGGAATGCCGAGCTTGTCGAAGGCTTCGAGAACTTCCGGGTCCACCTCGTCCAGGCTTTGCGGGCCGTCGCCCGCGGATTTCGGGGCGGCATAGTAGTGGATGTCCTGGAAGTCGATGGGAGGGTACTGGACGTTGGCCCATTTGGGCTCGGTGTACGTCTGCCGAGACCAGAACCGGAAGGCCTTGAGGCGCCAATCCAGCATCCACTCCGGTTCGTTTTTCTTGGCCGAGATGAGTCGCACCACATCTTCGCCGAGGCCCTTAGGGATGGCCTCCTGCTCGATGTCGATGGTGAACCCCCACTGGTAGTCGGAGTCCAATTCCTCGGAGGTGGTGTCCCGGGAAATCACGCGTTGCGCCTGGGTCGTCATTGGGCCCATTTCCTCCCGTGTCGGCGGTGGCTAGCGGCGCGCGCCGACGGACTAATCGATAATTCCCGACCGTTAAGGTCAACAATTATCGTAGACCAGGGTATCCGTTCTGTCAACGACGATGGTTTGCCGGAACTACAGCGACAAATCTCGGGCGATGGCGAGGCAATATGCGGAGCCCCGCATCGGGTTAGGGGATGCCCCCAAGCATCGTACGACCGGGAGAATTGCCCTGGCTGGACTGGCATTGGGCGCGGCGACATCGCTCCGCGATTGCGCTGTGGGCGGCCAATCGGCCGCTATCCGGGGGCGACGGCGGCCCTTGAAATTTTGTCCCATCTACCGATACGATTGAATCATATTCTTGACTAGCGTTCATAAAAAATAAACTTAGGGAGGATAACTACAATGAACGATAACGATGTCCGCATGGTCCAGGAATCATTCACCAAGGTCGAGCCCATAGCCCACACCGCCGCCGAGCTGTTCTACGACCGGCTCTTTGAATTGGACGGCGACCTGAAGCCACTCTTCCATTCAGACTTGGAGCAGCAGGGACGACTCCTCATGCAAATGGTCGGCGCCGCTGTTGACCATCTGACTGACCTCGACACCCTGGTGCCCATCGTGCAGCGGCTGGGCGCGCGGCATAAGGTCTACGGCGTGGAACCCTCCCACTACGACACCGTGGGACAGGCTTTGCTGTGGACCCTCGAGCAGGGCCTCGGGGACCATTTCACCCCGGAGGTTTCCTCGGCCTGGGCCAGTGCCTACGGCCTGCTTTCCGGCGTCATGATGGAAGCCGCCGGATACGGCGATACCACCGCCGACTGGCAAGAACCCGCATACACCTGAATAGGCCGGCCGGTGAGGGTATGGGGGACATTTTCACCCCATGCCCTCACCGGCTTACTGGTGGTCACGGGCATGACGCGTCTGATCCGCCGTGTCGATGTCGCGCGCGACGGTTACGTGCTGGCACGGGCACGGCGGCTATGACACCCGTCGCGGCCAGGGTTCCCAATCCACAACCCAATCGTCCCCGTCGGAAACGCGCGACACCCCGGCCGGCCTAACTGTCTTCCAGCCTTTGCGGTACCCGTGATGCGACTGGGACGACCAGAATTCGTTACCCACGCCCCCGCTGCCGTCCGGTTGCCTTCGGAATTATTCTTTGAACTCCCCGGCGACGGCCGCCTCCACCGTTTCCCGGAGGAGTTCGAAGTTTTCCTCCGCGGTCTCGTCGCACGCGTCACATCCGCATTCGGGGAACGGCTCCACGTGGAAGCGCCCAAAACGGACGTGAACCCCGGCGTGTTCGCAATGGGTGAACGCGACCACCACGGGCGCGGCTCCGTCTCTTCTGGGGGCCAACCTGACGGTCGGCTTCGTGACCGCCATACGTTCCAACTCTGGGTCAAGCCCGAAATCGTCCTCCCGCACGACGGCGTATCCCGCCTCCAGGCGGGCTAGCAAGTCCAACGTCCAGTCGACCAGCGGCGGGAACCGCTCGGGCGCCGTGACCCTGGAATAGGCGTTTTCCGGCGGGCCATCAGGGCCCCAGTTGAATCTTTCCATGGCATACCTTCCGGCTCCGGGCTGGACGGTGTTACCGGCTGTAGCGTCCGCGCACTGCAATTGTATGCCCGGACGGGCGGTTGGAGCCGTCAAATGCTATACTTCGCCCACCGCTGCGGACCGCCGCCAGTAATCGGAAAACTGCCCATGCCAACTACGCCCATCTACTGCGACGCCCACACTCACCTCGACCAGTATGTTCCGGAAGAAATCCCCGGAATACTGGAGCGGGCGAGCCTGGCCGGCGTGGGCTACATCCTGTTGGCTGGCACCACCATCGAGTCGACGGAGCGATGCATCGCGCTGGCCGACGAACACCCGATGTTCTACGCCGGAGTGGGCATCCACCCAATGCAGGCCGACGATCCGGTGGACGACGACGGTTACGGTCGATTGGAATCGCTGGCGCGGGACAACCCGCGGGTCGTGTGCATCTCCGAAGTGGGCCTGGATTACCTGCCCACATCGCCCGACCACGAGGTACAGGACCAGGTATTTCGGGCGCACATCCACCTGGCAAAGAGCCTCGGGTTACCCATCATCTTCCATTCGCGGGAGTCGCATCCGGCGGTGTTCAAGGTGCTGCGCGAGGAGAATGCTGGACTGGTCGGCGGTGCGATGCATTACTTCCAAGGGGACGCCGAAACCGCGCGGGAGGCCATCGACTGCGGCTTCTTCATTTCGCTCGCGCGACCGCTGACCCGTCTGCCCGAGTTGCGGGAGGTAGCGCGCGATTTACCGCTGGAAAATATCGTGCTGGAAACCGACGCGTACCCGCAGCCCTTCAAGAAGTACCGTCACAACTGGACGGAGCCGCGCCACCTGGCCGACGTGGCCCAGTGCCTGGCCACCGTCAAGGGCATCTCGGTGGAGGAGGTGGCTGAGGTGACCACGGCCAATCTGAGCCGGCTGCTTCGCATCGACACGCCGTCCGCCCCTGGCGCCGTTCAAGCCTCGGTGTGAGGGCGACGACTCAGGCGCGGCAACGGCTCACGCTGTTTCATCCAGGAGCACGTTATGACCACCCAAGAGGAACGGCAGTATCCTGATGCTCCGGAACAGATCGAACCCCGGGGCCTGAATGATTACCTGGAGATTATGACCAAGGCCGTTTTCCAGAGCGGCATGTCGTGGAAGGTGGTCAACACCAAGTGGCCCGGGTTCCAGGCCGGGTTCCAGGGATTCGACGTGGCAACGGTGGCCGCAATGGACGAATCGGCCATCGATACGCTGGCCGCCGACACGGCGATCATCCGGAACCGGCGCAAGATTGTCGCCACCGTCCACAACGCCCAGAAGCTCATCGAGCTGGAAGAAGGGTACGGCGGCGACATCCGCAACTACCTGCGTTCCCACGGCGACCTCGATTCCACCATCAAGGATGTGCGCAAGCAGTTCAAGTACATGGGCGACATCGGCACGTACTACTGGCTGTACGTTGTAGGCGAGGAAGTGCCCAGCTGGGACGAGTTCTGCAGCCGCGGCCACTAGCGTGCGGTCCGCAACGATCCCGTCAATCCTGAGTATCCATGCAAACCCTGCGGAGGTTGAGGCAATGACCACTCCTGCTACCTGCCAGCTGGCCCTGAAAGAGTGGGCGATAACCGTGAAGGCCCTGGCCGACGGTGACCAGATCATGATGCTGCGCAAGGGCGGCATCCACGAGGAGAGCAAGGACTTCCGGGTGGTGCACCCTGAATTCCTGCTCTACCCTACGTATCTGCATCAGAAGGAAGACCTGCTCAAGGACAGCCACCAGCCCGCGCTGCGGCAGTTGCTGGCGGACGATCCCGATGACAAGGATGCGGTCACCTTCACCCACTGGGCGCGCGTCCACGAGCTGATCGAGATTGATCAGCAGGGCAAGGTCGAGGATCTGGCGCCGCACCACATCTGGACCGACACCTACGCCCAGTCCCGCCTGCACTGGAAGCCTATGGTGCCGCTGACCATCATGCTCATGCGAGTCTACGAGATGGAACACGCGACCACGGTGTCCTACATACCGGAGTACGGCGGCTGCAAGTCGTGGGTTGACGTCATCCCCACCGTGCGCCTCGGTGACGCGAAGCCGGTGCTGGACGACGCCCGCTTCAACGAGATGGTGGAAGCGGTGCGCGGGAGCCTGGGGTTGGTGCCGGCGTAACGTTCGCGAAAAATGGCTGACAGCCTTCCGTTGACGGGTGGACGGTACGTTCGGTAAACCATTAAGACGCTAATTCCGGCCGCTATCCCTATAAAGAAAACTGCGAGTTCAACAGGGATCCAAGGCCATTCCCGCGGAGTTGACCGATTTGGTGCAAAAAGAACTGGTCGTGGTAGAGGGGTACCAGCCCATCAGCAGCGTTTGGGAAGGAAATGACGGCGACTTGATCGAGAATATGCTGCAATTCTATGCATCGATCGCACCGGAGCCCATCCTGGACGCGACATACAATCGGGGGCGTTTTTGGAAGGGCTCTTCGCGGGACGTTGTCTCGATGGACATCGACCCCAAATTCAACCCGATGATCGTGGGTGACAACCGGGTGATGGCTGATGTGCCGGATGCTGCGTTTGGCACTGTCATATACGACCCGCCTCACGTTGGTCCGCAAGGTCGAGACAAAAGCACCAAGAAGTTCGATGAGGATTTCGGCGCCACCGTCGCGTGCGGTATGGAACAAGACTGGAGCCTCAGTTACCTCTACCCTCCGTTTTTGACTCAGGCGAAACGCGTATTGAAACCCGAAGGTCTGCTCCTCGCGAAAATTACGGATATGGTCAACAGCCACCGTTCCAAATGGAGCCACTGCGACTTTATGCGCATGGCCGACGATGCGGGATTTACTGTATGCGATCTAATTGTTAAGGTCAGGACCGGGCCAATGATGTCGACGAAGTGGTCGACCGCTCACCACGCCCGCAAACGGCATTGCTTTTGGATCATCTGCCGCAACAGTTCCAGATGCGAGCGGTAGTTCGTGCGAGCCTACGACCCCCTCAGCGTAGACGAATTGGGACGCAATGCCGCTCGAGCTTTGATGGAGTACCCGGCGGATGTATTGCCGCCAAACAGTCCCTTTCAGGGCGTGGGTGTTTACACGTTGCACTACGTTGGGTCGTTCCCCACCTACGTTGACATCGGAGAGGACACACCCATTTATGTGGGCAAGGCAGATCCACCGGGCCGGCGTCAGGGGCGTAGTTCAGCGACGCTTGGCACGACCGCCCTATACCGCAGGTTGTTGCACCACGCAGAGTCAGTTCGAGCAGCATACAGCCTTAATCTGGAGGATTTTCGAAGTCGTTGGTTGGTGCTGGACCCGGTGTGGATCGGTCTAACCGAGCAAGTGCTCACAGCTCAGTACCAACCGATTTGGAACGTGGTCGTCGATGGGTTCGGAAACAACGGCCCGGGACGTGGGAGATGGAATCAACGGCGCTCACAGTGGGACACCTTGCATCCCGGCAGGGAGTGGGCGTTCAATCTTCAGGACCGTGGAGAAACGGCGGAAGACGTTATCAATGCAATCACAGCATTTCGCCACGATAATCCGGGTGTCTAATCTGGTACTTATATACTATTGTCGCTGAGAAGGCGCAGGTTTTCCGGACCCATGACCAGTATCGCGAAAACTTTGGAACAAACAGCCCGGGCACGTGGGCTAATGGATGCGGATGAAAAGCTCACCGCAGCTTCGGCATTCGCGCTGGTTCGCGACATGCCCTACCGGCGCGCCACATCCCGGGCGCCGGAGGCGATCATAGAGGGGTGGAGAGGCACTTGCTCCGGGAAGCACTACCTGTTGGCCGGAATCTTTCGCGAGTTCGGCATGGACGCGCGGATTGTGATGTGCACTCACCGGTTTACCCAGGAAAACACTGGTCATTTCCCTCCAGAGCTCAGGGCACTGGTGGTTGAAGAGCCTGTGCCGGACGTACACACGTACATTCGCCTGAAAACCGACGCGGGATGGATGGACGTCGACGGCACTTGGCCCGCCGCCGCCGAGCCATTGGGTATGCCCGTGAACAGGACGTTCGTCGAAGGCCGAGACATGAAGATAGCCTGCGATCCGGTGGACGCGTTTGTGGTCCCGTCGGGTGACGACCCACAGTTCTTCAAAGAGGAACTGATCGCGGAATTCTGCGGGTCGTCGAGTACAATAAGGGACGAATTCATCGAAGGCATGAGCCGCTGGCTGAGCGACGCCACTCAAGGATGAAGCAATCATGAAATACCGCCAACTTCCCCGCACCGACCTGATGCTCTCCGAAGTGGGTTTCGGCGTTTGGACCGTGGCCACCAACTGGTGGGGACGGATCCCCGAGGAAACGCGCCGCCAGTTGCTTGAAGAGGCGCTGGAGCTGGGCATCAACTTCTTCGACACCGCTGACACCTACGGCGACGGCTACGGCGAGGATGTTCTCGCCAAGTTCATGAGCCACCGACGGCATGAGATGATCATCGCCACCAAGTTCGGCTACGACATCTACGACCAGACCACGCCGCGGGTCGGCCACCAGGAGCGTCCGCAGAAGTTCGAGCCGGAGTTCATCCGCTTCGCCTGCGAACAGTCGCTGCGCCGCCTGAAGACCGACTATATCGACCTGTACCAGTTGCACAACCCGCGTATCGAGGCCATCGAGAACGACGAGGTTTTTGAGGTCCTCGAGGAACTGAAGCACGAGGGCAAGATCCGGTATTACGGCTCTGCCCTGGGACCCGACATCGGCTGGTTCGAAGAAGGCCAGGCCAGCATGGAGGAGCGCCACGTCAGCAGTTGCCAGATCATCTACAGCATCCTCGAACAGGACCCGGCCAAGGACTTTTTCCCCATTGCCGACAAAGAACAGGTCGGCCTGCTGTCCCGTGTGCCCCACGCCTCCGAGGCGTTGACCGGCCGTTACGACGAGCCGCCGGAATTTGACGAGAACGACCACCGCTCGTATCGCCGGCACCAGTGGCTCAGTGAGGCGTTGGTCAAGGTGGATCAGGTCAAGTTCCTGGCCGGCGAAGAGGTGGGGCGTACCATGAGCCAGGCCGCGATCCAGTTCGTTCTCCACCAGCCGACCATCACCAGCGTGTTGCCGAACCTCACGACACTGGAAGAACTGAAGGAGTATTCGGAGGCAGTGGAGACGCCGCCCATCACCGAGGGGGATCAAGCAATCATCGACGACCTCTGGGCTAACAACTTTTACATTGAGGAACCGGAGCCAGAGTTCCGCGAAATCTGACATTCCCACGGTGGTCAGTGTTGTCGGGCTGGCGTGATGGACTACCTGAGCGGTTGCCCCACGTGATACGTCAGACTGGTCTTTCGCGCCGAAAGCGTTGGAATGGCGACGAATTCGGCGGATGTTTGACACTGGAATGGGCTAGTGATAACTTTCACATAGCCCATTTTCGTATTGCGACAGGAGAATGCGTTCCTGATGCCCGTTAATATTTGCGTGCTGGCCAAGCAGGTCGTCGACCCGGAAATGCCCGCCGCCGCCTTCCGCATCGACCCCGACGCCCGGCAGGTGGTCCCGCCGGCAAACATCCCGCCCGTGGTGAACGGCTTCGACGAAAACGCCGTGGAGGCGGCCCTGCAGATCAAGGACGAGCAGGGAGCGAGCATCACGGTCATTTCCTCGGGGACCACGTTTGCGCTGGACGTGATGAAGAAGCCGCTGTCCATGGGCGCCGACGAGCTGGTGCTCCTGCAGGATGACGCTTTCGCCAACTCGGTGGATTCCTTCTTCACGGTGCAACTGCTCACCGCCGCCATCCAAAAACTGGGCGGCTTTGACCTGATCATCTGCGGCCGCCAGGCGTCCGACTGGGACAACGCCCAGGTTCCGTTGGGCGTCGCCGAGACCCTCGGGATGGCCTGCATCACCCTGGGAAAGAAGGTGGACGTTCAGGACAGCAAGGTGGTGGTCGAGCGCCTCGCACCCGATGGTTTCGAAGTGGTCGAAGCTGATCTGCCGGCGCTGGTGACCGTCAGTAACGAGCTGGGTCAGCCCCGGTATCCCACTCTGCGGGGCATCATGGCGGCCACGCGCAAGCGGCCCACGGTATGGACCACTGGCGATCTCGAGATCGCCGACGCTCAGTTGGAGCCGCGCCTGACCCTGCACGATCTGTTCGTGCCGGAGCGGGATCAGGACTGCGAGATCATCGAGGGGGACGACGATATGGATTCAGCCCGCAGGCTGGCTCTGCGTCTCCGCGAGGATCGCCTTATCTGATCTACGGCAAATTCAACAGCGGGATTGAAACCCGCATCCCTGTGGGGTCCCACCAACGGAGTTACAGAAATGGCAGATGCAACAGGCATCCTCGTCTTCGGAGACGCCCCAGACGGGCAACTGGCATCGACCGCTCAGGAGTTGCTCGCTGCTGGCCGTTCCCTTGCCGACACACTTAACCAGGAACTGGCAATCGCGGTCATCGGCGCGGACGTCGCCGACGCGCCCCAGCAGGCCATTGCCCACGGCGCGGACAAAGCCTATGCCGTAACCAACCCGGCGCTCGCCGACTATCATCCCGATCTGTACCTGTCCGCGATGCAGACCGTCGCCGCAGAGGCCAACCCGGGCATCATCCTCGTCGCTCGAAATAACGAAGGTCGCGAGTTGGCGCCGCGCTTGGCATTCCGCCTTGGCGTCGGGCTTGCCCAGGACTGCCTTGAAGTGTCTGCCGACGCTAGCACGGGCCGCCTCCTGGCCAACCGCCCGGTGTACGGCGGCAGTGCCATCGCCGTGGTCAGTTGTACCCACACGCCGCAGATCGCCGCCATACGGCCCAAGACCTACGAACCTCTGGATCTGGACGCCGGACGCAGCGGGCAGGTGGTGGCTTTCCCGGTGGATATCGATGCCTCGGCGGCCAAGACCCGAGTGGTAGATGTCGTCAAGGAAGAGGCCGAGGGCATCAAGCTGGAGGACGCGCGCATCGTGGTGTCCGGCGGTCGCGGGCTCGGTGGGCCTGAACCGTTCTCCCAGTTGGAGGAGCTGGCCGGTCTGCTTGGCGGAGCCGTGGGGGCGTCGCGCGCCGCCGTGGACTCTGGCTGGGTCCCCGCCAACTACCAGGTGGGCCTGACCGGCAAAACCATCACTCCCGACTTGTACATCACCGTGGCGATCTCCGGCGCCAGCCAGCACATGGCCGGGTGCAGCGGCTCCAAGGCCATCGTGGCCATCAACAAAGACGCCGACGCTAACATCTTCAAGGAAGCGCGGTATGGCGTGGTCGGCGACTGGGAGAAGGTCATCCCGGCGCTCACCGAAACGGTGCGGGAGTTGACGCAATCGTAGTAGTCGGTCAACCTACCCCGACGTGAAACATTGCGCCGCCGGAATTATCGTTCCGGCGGTTTTTCATTGATGCGTTCTCCGTTTCCTTGAGCGGGGAAGGTGCGGCGGGGCCAGTTGGCCCCTTACCCCAACACCAAGTTGTCAATGAGCCGCACCGCGCCCAGCCGCACCGCGATGGCGATCATCACCCCCCCGCCGTCCGGGACGGTTGCGAGCGGCCGCATGGTTTCGGCGTCCACGATGCTGATGTAATCCACGGCGTCGATCAGGAGCTCACGGCTCAGGATGTTGTTGGCGGCCCGCTGTATTCTTTGGGCATCTCTCTCGCCCCGGCGCCACACGTCCTCTGCGGCGCATAGCGCGCGGTACACCGCGGGCGCGGTCTCCCGCTCCTCGGCGCTCAGGTAGGCGTTCCGGCTGCTTAGCGCGAGACCGTCCGGTTCCCTGATCGTAGGCATTGTCACCACGTCGACGCCCAGGTTCAGGTCCGCGTTCATCTTGCGGATGACCGCAACCTGCTGGCCGTCTTTCTGGCCGAAGTAGGCCCGGTCGGGGCGCGTAATGGTGAACAGTTTGGCGACCACCGTGGCGACGCCTCGGAAATGGCCCGGGCGGGCTGCCCCTTCCATGCCCTCAGCTACCGAACCCGGCTCAACCCAGGTGTCGAAGCCGTCGGGGTACACCTCTTCCGGAGGCGGCGCGAAAACCAGATCAGTGCCGTTCTCTTCAAGGAGTTGCAGGTCGCTTTCGAAGTTGCGCGGGTATTTCGCAAAATCCTCGTTGGGTCCGAACTGGGAAGGATTCACGAAAATGGATGCCGCCATGGTTTCGCTGTCGGCTCTCGCCTGGCGCACCAACGAAAGGTGCCCATCGTGCAGCGCACCCATGGTGGGCACGAGTCCCAATGGATGGTGAACCGTTCGGCACAAAGCGGCCATCTCGGTGCAAGTCTCGACGATCCTCATCTCAGATATCCATGTCGGTTGGTTTGCGAGCGACCGGGCGATCCATTGGTCATTCCGCCGGGAAGAGCTCGTCGATCTCCCGCTGAATCCGCTCGGCATCGGATTCGGCCAAGATTGCCGCTGATGCGACGCCTGAGACGGCGCCCATGTCGGCGTAAAACGCCTCGTCGTAATCTCGCGGTCGGACAACCACAGGCATGGGAACCGCGTGGCCGAACACCAGCGCCTGTTGCTTGCTGTCCAACCGGGACAGCACGTTGCGCAATTGCCCGGCGTCTCGGGCTCCCATCAATACGGCGTTCATGTCCCGGTCGTCGTTCAACGCGCACGACAGCCTGGTGCCCAGCTGGCTCATCACTTCGGAGTCGATGCCGCTGGGGCGCTGGTCCACGATCATCAGCGTCACGTTGTATTTCCGGAGTTCGCGGGCAATGGCGCCGAAGATGGTCTGGGAGGCAATGTCGGGCGTGAGAAATTTGTGAGCCTCCTCCACGAAGATCACCAGAGGTCGCGGTTCGTCTCCGTGGCCGCCGTCGGCTGACTCCTTACGGCGGACCCACGTGTCATGGATGCGGCGGGTCAGCAAATTGCTGACGAGCACGTACGCGGCGGTGTTGCGCCCGTATTGGCCAAACTCGAGCACCACGTGGTTGCCGTGTTCCAGCTGTTCGATGATGCCGCCGGCGCTGGCGCTGCCTTGCCCGTGTTCGGCCAGGAAGCCAAATCGCTCCCAGGACAACAGGCGACGGTGCAGCGTTTGCAAGGCGGACAGGTTGACCCCGATCTCCGATGCCAGGTCACCGACGTCCGCGGCGGATAGTGCGATGAACTGACGCAGCCAGTTTTCGCCAAAACGCCGGGAGACGTTCCACGCGGTGGAAGCCGCCACTTCCGACAAATTGAGCGATTCGCGGAGGACCTCGATGTCCTGCGGCTCGACTTCGTCGTACCCGATCTTCACCACCCCATCCGGAGTAACCCCGCGGCGACGACTGCTGGCTTCATCCAGTGTGAACGCGACCACGCGCGAGGGAAACAGCTGCTTGAGGCCTTTCACCTGGCGGCCCCGGTCGTTGTCCTGGCCCTGCCATCCGTACTCGCTTTCCATGTCGAATACCAGCGACACCGCCTGGGTTTGCTTGACCAGGCCGGCCAGCAGCATCCGCGCCAAAAAGGTCTTTCCGGTTCCGGAAGCTCCAAACACTCCGACTGACCGGTTGGCCAGGGCCGCCAGGTCCAGCCGGACCAACGACGAGTCCATGCCCTGAGGCGACCCCAGCGCGAAGTCTCCATCCCGCGCTTTAAAGACCGCGTCGATGTCCGCCTGAGACGCCGCGAAGACCGTGGCGAAATGTTCCGGAATGGTTTTCGCCTGTTCGGCAGTCCCGTGGGAGGAGCCAGCGAGAGGAACGGCCATACTCGGCATCACCGACAACTGCCCGTAGGCCACGGTACCGGCGATAACTTCCGCAGCAAAACCGTCGTCGTTGTCGCCGTACCCAAACGCAGGCGGGAAATGACGCACGGCGTCATCGACGGCTCGCAATTCCACGTCGGTCACCACAGCGAAATATCGTTGCCGGCGTCCCTGGATGGTCACGAACGACCCCACGGCCACGTCCTCGGTGCCTGCATCGAAACCATCCAGCCGAACATCCAGGCCGCGCGAGAGCGAACCCCCCACGACCTGCCCCAAGCGGCGGCCTTCTGATGGCCCGGCGCCGTTGCTGCCCAATGTACCGGCCAGGATCATCCGGCGACCTCGCGCAGCAGGGATCGCATGCGGTGGGGTTCTCGGGCCAGTTCGGCGGCCAGGGCCTTGCCGGCTCCGAGCAGGTACTTTCGGGGGTCGGGACGGGCGCTGGCGGTCCGGCGCAACAGGTTGGCGATGGCGGTGTCGGACGCGGCAGACCGTTCCTCCAACAGCAAGCGGAGCCACCCCAGATCGGCGCCGAAAACCGCCAGTTCGCTATCGTCGCAAATGAACACGAAGGAGTGGAGGTCCGGCGGCAGGCTCGGCAATCCCGCGCGCATGACGGAGCCGTCCCGATAGCCCACGATTGCGGCGGTAAACCGCGTGGTCAGGATGGCGCTCAGTTGCGGGTTGCTGGCGTAGAGTTCGTCCTCAGTTTCCACATCCGCGCCCCGGGGAGCCAGGGGCCGCGTGGGATCAAGCGGTTCGTGCCGTATTTCGAGGACCACCGCATAAACCGGCGGCGAACCGATTCGTACCAACGAGCCCAGCGGCGGGGCAGCGTGGGGCCGGTAGCATTGCGCCTCGACGCGCAGCGTTTGCGACGCCGTCACCTCTCCCACACGCCGGCCAGGTAGGATCTCCTCCATGAGCGAATTCTAGCACGCCGGCCTTTGCCGCAGTCGTCGGGCGATCGCCCGTCTCGGCGCTATCCAATCTGGTTGACAGGTCAGGCTGCGGTGCTATAATTCGTTACCGCAAATCACTGCAATAACGGTGGGTGGCACATGTCTGGACACGAATCCGCAGTATCACGCCTGCGCTCCGAGGGGTACAGGATGACCCCGCAACGCCTGTCCGTACTGGACATCGTTGCTGGCCGCCACGGCCATGTCGGCGCCGACGAGGTGTGGAACATGGCCAAGGAACAGCATCCCTACGTTGACCTAGCCACCATATATCGCACATTGCAGTTGCTCAAACGCCTCGGCGTCGTGACCGAGGTGGTGATCGGAAACAAGCTCCACTTCGAACTGGCCGATCACCACACTCGGCACAACCACATGGTTTGTTCGGAATGCGACTCCGTGCAGACGTTGAGCCCCGATTACCTTGCTGAGTTCAGCCAGCGGTTGCAACAGGAATTCGGGTTCACGCCCGACCTGGACAACATCACCATCGGCGGCTACTGCTCCATCTGCCAGCCGCCCGGCTGACCGACGGGTCCAGACCCACCTGGCTTTTCCCAAACACTGATCGTCTTTCGCCTCAATGAGGAGCAAATGATGTCTTTTACAAAGTATTGCATATCCATTTTCGTCATTTTGGGGGCCCTGGCCGCAATCGCCTGCGCCGGCGAGCAGCCGGCCGCAGCGCCGACGTCGGCTCCAGCTCAATCAGGATCCGGTCCACTCAACGTGGTTGCCACCGTATCGCCCATCACCAGCATCGTGGAGAACATCGGCGGGACCCGCATCAGCCTACAGGGCGTCGTGCCGGAGGGCGTGAACTCCCATACCTTCGAGCCCGCGCCCGCGGTGGCGGTCGCCCTGTCCGGCGCCGACCTGATTTTCCTGAACGGCCTGTTCCTGGAGGAACCCACCCTGGAAATGGCGAAAGCCAACCTGAAGCCCGGCGCTTCCATCGTCAGCCTGGGCGAGCAGACCATAACGCGCGACCAGTGGCAGTTTGACTTCTCGTTCCCGGAAGCGGACGGTCATCCCAACCCCCATCTGTGGCCCGACCCGATCCTCACGCTCCGCTACGCCGAGATAGTCCGCGATAACCTTGCAGCCAGGGACCCGGCCAACGCCGATTACTATCGCGCAAACTATGACGCCTTCGCGGGACGCATAGCCACGCTGGACGAGGCGATCAAGGTCATCATTCCCACGATCCCTGCCGAAAACCGCAAACTTCTCACCTACCACGACTCCTGGGCATACTTCGCCGACCGCTACGGCCTCACCGTTATCGGAGCCGTTCAACCGTCGGACTTTTCCGAACCGTCGGCCCGCGACGTCGCCAACCTCATCACCCAGATCAGGGAAGAAGGCATCCCTGCCGTATTCGGCTCGGAGGTCTTTCCCAGCGACGTCATGCAGACGATAGCCGCTGAATCCGGCGCCAAGTATATCGATGAACTCTCCGATGACGACCTGCCCGGCGGGCCCGGAGATCCGGACCACAGCTACCTCGGCCTGGAAGTGGCCAATTTGCGTATCATAGTCCCGGCCCTGGGCGGAGACGCGTCGGCGCTGGACAACGTGGACATATCCCCGGTCTTTGACGGCGCGTCCAATGCCGTCTATCCTCAATAATCCCGTCAAACCCGTCGCCACGCGCAAACAGGATCAGGCAACTCGCCATGCTGCACCCGCCCGAATTGGAACACCTCCACCGGCCCGACCCCGCCGCTCGGCCGGCGGTGGAACTGCAAAGCGTCACCGCCGGCTACAACAAGTCGAAGGTGCTGGAGGACGTGGACCTGAAAGTCATGCCGGGTGATTTCGTGGGATTGCTGGGCCCGAGCGGTTCCGGCAAGACCACGCTGCTCCGCGTGATCCTTGGGGCGGTGGACGTGCAGCAGGGCGAGGTTCGGATCAATGAAAAGCCGGTCCGAGGACGGAACAAACGGGCCGGCTACGTTCCCCAACTGGAGACCATCGACTGGAACTTTCCGGTCACCGTCGAGGAGACGGTCATGATGGGTCGCACCATGGCCAACCCGTGGCTGCCATGGTACCGGAAGCACGAAAAAGAACTGGCCTACGACATGATGCAACGCCTCGGCATCGACAATCTGGCCAAAAGGCACATCCGGCAGCTTTCCGGGGGCCAGCAGCAGCGGGTTTTCCTGGCGCGGGCACTGGTCAGCAGCCCCGACCTGCTGCTGCTTGACGAGCCCACGTCCGGCGTCGACCTCAAGACCCGCGACGACGTGATGCACCTGCTCCACGACCTCAACCACGCTGGCGTGACCATTCTCCTCACGACTCATGAGATCAACGCCGTCGCCGTGCATCTGCCCCGCATCGTCTGCCTGAACGGTTCCATCGTTGCCGACGGGCCTCCCCATCGCGTTATTACGCCGCACATCCTGCAGGAAGTTTACGGAGCCGAAATGCCCGTGATCCAGTACCATGGGATGACGCTGGTGGCCGAAAGCGCGCACTTCTGGATCGACCGCAACGGGGGTGAGCCCCTCGCCACCGTCCCGGACGACAGCCACCGGGAACCGGTGATGTCCCACGCCCACCCCACCTCCATAAACGTGCCGGAACATCATCACCATCACAGCGATCCCGAGTAATCAACGGGCGGCGACGGTCGATCCGGTCTGCGCCAGGCCGTCACGGCAGCCGTTTGCCAATCGGGTCCACTGTTAATTTTCGTCCCATTCTGTTCCGAGTTTCCGCATAATGACATTGCTTGAACCCTTTGAGTTCGGATTCTTCGTCCGTGCGATGATAGCCGCCTTCCTCGTGGGCGGCTTGTGCGCTTTCATGGGCACGTACATCGTGCTGCGCAGCATGTCCTACATCGGTCACGGATTGGCCCACGCCATATTTGGCGGAGCGGTGGTCAGTTCGGCCATGTCGTTCAACTTCTTTGTCGGCGCCACGCTGTGGGGGTTCCTGTCCGCGCTGTTGATTGCCTGGACCACCCGCAAAAACCCCATCGGCTCCGACGCTGCCATCGGCATCGTGACCACCGCCAGCTTCGCCCTGGGCATCGCCATCATCAGCCGCAACCACGGCTTCACCCATGACTTCGAAGCCGCCCTATGGGGCAGCGTGCTGGCGGTGGAGAGAGCCGATATCATTGCCATCGTGGTGGTGACCATCGCGGTGGCGATCGTCTTTTTCTTCGCCTACAAGATGTTCCTCTTCAACACCTTCGACTCCGACGTGGCCCGGTTCTACGGGATTCCCACCGCGTGGATGGACGCCATATTTGCCCTCATGCTGGCCGGCACGGTTGTGGTTTCCATGCGTGTCCTGGGCGTCACCATGATCGCTGCCGCCGTCGTCATTGCCCCTATCGTCGCCCGTTTGCTGACCAACAGCTTTGTGAAGATGACCATCCTGTCCACCCTGATCGGTATAATGTGCTCGGTCAGCGGCATCTACATGAGCTATTTCGTCAACGTCTCTTCCGGAGCCAGTGTCGTACTGCTGTCAGCCGTCGTGTTCGTGGCAGCATTGGCTTGGTCCAGGATCCGGCGCAGTCTCTCCCGGAGCCCCGCCGAGGTGCCCGCCCTGTCCGGCTTGCCCGGCGGGTCCGTGGAGTAACCTCCCAACTCAAAGGCCACAGGAGGTCGCTATGGCGCATGCACATCATCATCAAGCGGTGCCTTCGGTAGTGGAGGGCCGCACCGGTTTCCGAAGGGGGGCTGCGTTCATCATCGGCGGGCTGACCAGTGGTCACGGGGTGTTCCACTGGATCGCCCAGAGCTTCATCGTCGTGCTGCCCGAGGTGCGCGACCTGCTCCTCGGGGGCAGCATCATCGCCGCCACCAGCATCCAGACCACCCGGGAGATTGCCTCAGGAGTAGTCGCACTGCCGGGTGGCGTGCTCACCGATGCCCTGCGACGCTACTGGGGCTGGGTGATGGCGGTCTGCATGGCCCTGTTCGGCGTGGGCTGGCTCCTGATGGCGGCGGCCGGATGGCAGGTGCCCGGGAGCGCGTGGCTGGTCACCAGCCAGACCAGCGAGGCCGCCGCTGCCGGTGGCGGAGCGTTGAACCCGGTGGGCTACGCGCTGCTGATAATAGGCATGGCCATCGTCGCGATCGCCGCGTCGGTGTGGCATTTGCCGGCCATGGCCGCGTTGTCGTCGCACTTTGCGCACCGGAGGGCATCGGTGTTGTCGTTCCACGGTGTGGGCGGCAACGTCGGCGATGTGCTCGGACCGGCGTTGACCGGCTTGCTGCTGGTCACGATGACCTGGCAATCGATCATTACCATCTACGCGGCGGTGCCTATATTCCTGGCGTTCCTGGTTTTCTGGGCATTCCGCGACATCGGCCATCGCGCCCAGGCGGCAGCGGAGACGGCGCCCGCATTCACCATGCGGTCGCAGGTCGAGGAGACGAAACTGCTGGTCAGGAACCCGCGCATTTGGGGAATCACGATCGTTGCCGGCCTGCGCGGTATGGCATACATCGGTTTTGTCACCGTGTTGCCCCTCTACCTGGCCGACCATCTGGGCCTGACGGTCGATCCGGAAGGCGGGGTGTTTGAGGGCGTTTTCATTCGTGGATCGCTGATCGCCCTGCTGGTCCTCGTGGGGATATTCGCCAGTCCGGTGATGGGTTACATATCCGACCGGGTCGGCCGCAAGATGGTGCTCATTCCAGGAATGATTTTCCTGGCGGTGGTGACCCTGATCATGGTCCCCTTCAGCACCAACCTCGCCGTGATGACCATTCTGCTCGCCGCGTTGGGCATGTTCCTGTACAGCGACCAACCCATCCTGACCGCCGCCGCCATGGACATCGTGCGCGAAGGAACGGCGGCCACCACGCTGGGCCTGCTGTCGACCTCCCGGTTCATCCTGAGCGCGGCGTCGCCTCTGCTCGCCGGCTGGCTGTACGGGATCGACTACACCTATCTGTTCTACTACACTGCCGCCCTGTATCTTGCGGCGGCGGTAATCTTGGCGGTGGTGCGGTTGCCCCAGTTGGCGCCGGTGGAGGACCACCACGATGGTGACGGTCACGGGCACCATGATGGTCACGGGGATCATGACGACCATGGACATCATGACGGTCACGGCCACGGTCATGACCACGAAGACCACGGCCACCGGCATCACTGATCCGGTGTAACGGCAAACAAATCAGGGGGCGACCCATCGGGCCGCCCCCATTTCCCGGGCGGGAAATCCCCGAGAGGATTTAGTCCTCGTTCTGCTGGGTCTGGCTGCCCTTCACGGTGATGGTGATGTGAGACATCGCGGTCTCGCGGGAGCCGTGCCAGTGGTCCTCGCCGGCAGGGATGATGGCCACGTCGCCCTCGTTCACCGTTACCTCTTCGTCACGCGTGGCGACGATGCCGGTGCCCTCGGTGACGATGAGGATCTGGTCGCCGCTATGAGTGTGGAACTTGTTGCGTACGCCGGCGCCGAAGTGAACAATGCCGAAGTTGAAGTTGTTGCTGTCGTCGGGGTCCAGGATCGCCTGCCGGCCCACCGGTCCGGTGAACAGGGGCGCGGTTCCCTCGGTCCTTTCCACTGCCGACATCTTTACGATTTTCATGGGTCTCGTTTACCTCCAGATTGGGTTGCGGGATCTAGTGTCACGAAAATGATACCCTGCGTCGCTTATGTCGTCTAGCGGGGTCAGAGGCGACGCGGTGGCGCGTGTCTAGCAGGGACGAGTCTCGTTGACTCCGCATACGACGCGCCGTACACTGCGAGGCCAATCCGCCCCTCGATTTGATCGCGCCGGAATTCCCCGAGGAGGTACCGCAATGAGTTTTGACCTGTACGAAAAGGGCATGAAAGTCGAAGCCGTCGCCGATTTCGAGGTTCGCGAGGTGATGGCCTCGCCTGTGGGTTCCTCGGTGCGCAGCATATCCACCGGAGACGTGGGCGAAGTGCGTGAAAAGCGGACAATTGGCCCGGCCACCTGGCTCATCGTCTACTTCGACAGCGTAAAGCGCCAGATAAACGTCGACCAGACCAACATCGATAACATCAAGCCTGCCTGACCGCATCGGGGTTTGCCAATATGACCGACAATGCTATCGCCCAGGTCAATACGCTGGTCTTCGATATTTTCGGCACCGTGCTTGATCTGGGCGGAAGTTTGTCCGGGCCAGCCGGCCGGTTCCTCGCCGAGCACGGTTCCACAGTCACGGCGGACAAGTTCTGGGACGATTGGCGCGGTCGCCAGCGCATCGAGCAGTACCAGGACAATCTCTACATGCTGGGTCACAGCGGCTACCTGGAGACCTGCCGCCGGTCGTTTGTCTATTGCTTGCGCCTCCACGGCGTAGAGTTCGACCACGCAGACGTGGACCGTTTCATGGCCGTTTACGAGGACCTGCGGCCCTTCGACGACGCGGTACAGGGCCTGCAGAAGCTGGTCGACAGCCAGCGATTTGGCCTGGTCGTGCTGTCCAACGGGGAGCAGTCGTACCTGGAACGCATGGCCGCGAACAATGTCGGTGTCCCGTTTGATGACGTTATTTCCGTGGAGAAGGCCGGCGTGTTCAAGCCGCACCCCGCGGTGTATCGCACCGCGGCCCGCATCCTCGGCAAGGCGCCCGGCGAGATCATGATGATCTCTTCGCATTCGTTTGACGTCACCGGCGCACGGGCGTCGGGATTTCGGGCCGGTTATGTGAACCGCTACAAACTGCCCAATGAGGAGTCGATGTATCTCCCCGATTTCGAGGTCGCGGATTTCCACGAGTTGGTGAGCTTTCTGGTCGCAACTGCCAAATCCGAGGCTGGCGGCCGGTAGCCTATGGCTTCTGTCGCCGTCGCCGGACGGCTGCGCGCATTCTCCGCTCTCCGCCACCGGGACTTCCGGTGGTTCTTTCTGAATATCGGGGTGCAATCCTTCGGGCAGGGGATACAGTTCCTCGGGATCGGCTTCCTCATCCTGGACCTTACCGGCGAGAAGACGGCGCTGGGCCTGGCGGTGAGCCTGTTTGGGGTGTCCAACTTTTTCTTCACCTTCGTCGGCGGGGTGCTGGCCGACCGGGTGGACCGGAAATTGTTCCTGATTGCTTGCGTCCTGGGCAACGCGGTTATCACGTTAGCTCTGGCCGTGCTGGCGCTGACCGGCCTGGCCCAGATGTGGCACGTGTACACCATCGTGTTCATACTGGGCGGCCTGATGGCGGTCCAGATGCCGGCCCGGTTCGCCCTGGCCGCCGACCTGGTGCCCCGCGAAGACATGATGAACGCGGTGGCTCTCCACACTTCCATAGGCCAGATCGGCAACATGGTCGGGCCGCTGGTCGGCGGGTGGGCGATCCAATACATCGACACCTGGGCCGGCATCATGATCAACGGAGTGAGCTATCTTCTGGGGATCGCGTTCCTGATGATGGTGACGCGGCCCGTCGCTGCTACTCGGCGGAATTCCTCGCCAATCAGCGACTTCGTGGGCGGACTCTCCCACGCCGTTCGCACTCCCATGGCAGCGGTGCTGATCTTCCTGTCGGCCACTTTCGGCTTTTTCGGCATGGCCTACATGCAGGTGGTGCCCGCCTTCACCACCGAATTCCTGCGCCTGAATGCCTTCCAAACCGGCGTTTTCATGGTGTGCCGGGGGGCCGGCGCATTCGCCGGATCCATGGTTGTTGCCAGCTGGGGCGACGCAAAGAACAAGGGACTCCTGATGTACCTGCAACTCGTGATCTGCAGCGTCGGACTGGTAGCCATGGCCTGGTCGCAGTGGTTCTGGGCCGCGTGCGCCCTGGTTGCCCTGGTAGGGTCGACCAGCATCGGAGGCTTCTGGCCGACGTCCAGTTCTCTGATGCAGCTGACCACGGCTCCGGACATGCGCGGCCGAATGATGGCGATGATGCAGCTGGCGCCCGTATTCCACTTCCTGGGCGCGTGGCCGCTGACCTGGTTGGCGCAGCTCTACGGCTGGTCGGTGGCGATCACCAGCGGAGCGGTCGTGTTGCTGGTCATTTCGCTGGCCGGGTGGACGTATCGGCCGATGGTGCGACGAATGAACGAGATCTGAACGCCACCGGCGGGCCAGTAAATCGTCACATTTCGAAAATGTATGCGTACTTGCCTCGGGGGGACGACTGTCGTATAGTTCGCGCCAACAGGCGCCCTATCCTCAGCATTCAAGGAGCGAAATATGGTCAAGCCCAAGCAAGTTGGTCATCTCGTCATCAACGTCTCCGACGTGGCGGCATCCACCAGGTTCTACACGGAAATCCTCGGGTTTGAGATCGCGGTTTCTCGCCCAACCGCAACCTTCCTCACCTGCGGCGAAATCCACCACGACCTGGCCCTGTTCCAGGCATCCGACGACTCCCCAACCACCCGCAAGGGCAACATCGGACTCAACCACTTCGCAGTGCAGGTCGAGGACTTCGACTCCCTGCGTGACCTCTACCACACGTTGCTGGAGCACGACGTCAAGGTCGACCGCACCACCGACCATGGCATGACCGGAAGCGTGTACTTTGAGGACCCGGACGGCAACGGCATCGAATTCTACTACGACAAGTTCGACACGCCGGAAGAGGGTCTGGCCGAGATGCGTCGCGAGAATCGTGAGAATACGGTGCTAGTAATCGACTAGTCCAGGAGCCACGGGCGAACGAATGGGGCGGGTCATAGACCCGCCCTTCTTGATTCTTGGCGCGCGGATTGCGGTTCAACGATCCGGCGTGTCGTCTTCGGAGCCGGGCAGGTCGAATTGCCCCAGAATGTCGGCCAGCGTCCCTTCGATGCTCGGGTCCAATTCCACCGGCTCTTCGAACGGCTGGAACTGGTAGTCGTTGCGTACCCGCTCGATGTACCGCCGCGCCTCGTCGTTCCGCTGGGATACCCGTTCCAGCGATTCGAGAAGGCGCGAGGCTTCTTCTTCGTACCGTGGACGCAGGTCGGACAAATCGATTTCCAGCGAGTACAGGGCACGCAACCGGCGCATGATGTCGTAGAAGGCGCGATGGTCGGTGGTGATTCCCAACTGACCCCCGCTGCCGCCGCTGAAGGGGAACATGGGCGCCATGGCGCCGACGCGTACCATCTCCACGTCCGGGTGCTGGTAGTGGGCCACGCTGACCAGCGCCATGCCCACGGTGGGGCCCTGGCGCTGTTGGGATCCGTAGCTGGAGAACAGCATTCCGTGTTCGCGCAACTCGTCTGCCATTGACGCCTTGCTGTAAACGCATGACACCCGACGCTCCAGCTCGGGAGGCGCGGGGCCGTTGTAGCCCTCCACGGCGGCGATTTTCGGGTTGCCCAGCGCCGCGGCGGCTTCGAAAAACGCGTCACCATACAGGTCGATGCGATACCAGGGTTCAACTCCCAGGAAGATAACTATGCCGTCTCCGGCGTCCCAGAATCCGTTGTCCCACCGCATTGGTCTGCTGGGGAGGCCATCGTCAAACGCGGCCCGCGGCCGGTACATGTCGTGGGTTCCCGCGATTTGGAAGGGGAAACACATCCGGGAGATCTCTTCGGTCATCTGGCCGATGCGCCGGGCCGAAAGCTTGTCGATCAGCCAACGGGGCATGCCGCTGGAGATGTTGCCGCCATCGGACCACTGCCGCCTCCAGCCGGCGATGAGCACCCGCGTCTGCGGGGTTTCGTCGAGGGCGATGAGCGGCTCGGCCATTGCGTCCTCCTGAAGAATCCCTAGATGAGCTGGGCCGGGGTGAAGATCCCATCCATGTCTTCCGCGGAGGCGGGAGCTTTCGGCGGCTGGCCAAGCTGGTCGTCCATGTACCAGTACACCTGCTTGAGATGGTGGGTGCTGTGGCTCAGGATTATGTTAAGAAGTTCCAGGACAGTGACCTCGCCGCCGTAGTGGGCGGGGACCACCCGATCAAACCCTTCCGTGTCTTCGCTGTTCAGGAAGTCGACGATGTCATCGGCCACCTTCTCCGCGTAGGCAGCGATCTCGTCCGGCGTGGTCAGATGGGCCACACTCTCCTTGCACGCGCGCATGTCGTCGGTGTTCATGGATCCGCGGGTGCGGCTGGTGTAAGCCAACTCCGGGAACGACACGATGTGCAGGAGGGTGTCCCGCAGCATTTCCGGACGCCACTGCACCGGCTGTGCCAGCTGCTCCGCGGATAGCTCGCAGGTCGCGCGAGCGGCTGCCCTGAGTATCCGCTGATACTTGTCGGCGAGCCAGGCGGTGCGGCCGGACAGGTCAATGGGAGCTTCATCCAACCCCAGAGCCGGGATCAGTTTCTTGGGGTAGTAGCCGATGATCACTTCCGTTCCGTCAATGATGGTAACCGGAGCGGAAAGCACACCCCGGGACTTCAGGTCTTCGCGGGCCGCGTCGTCAGTCAGCAGGTCGTGGTGTTCATACTGAACACCGTTGGACGCCAGGAATTCCTCCAGCGTCCGGCAGCTGAATCAACCAGGGTTGGTGTAAACGTGAACTTCACGGGTGGCGGTTGTCATTGGGTGGCCCCCTTGTGTAGTGCGATTACTCGCCGGCGCGGAACCAGTCGGATTTCCGCTCGGCGATCATGATCGTGGTGCAATTGGTGTTGGCGCGGATGCAGTCGGGCATCACCGATGCGTCGGCGACGTGGAGGTTCTCCAAGCCGTGTACCCGGCAGTGCTGGTCGACCACCGCCATGGGATCGTCGGCAGATCCAATCTTGCAGGTTCCGGAGATGTGCTGGGACGTGCTCACGACACGCTTCAGCCAGTCGTTCAGGGCTTCGTCGCTTTCCAGGTCCGTCGGCAACGGATCCAGCAGTTCGTCGGCGACGTCCTTGTAATGGTCGCTTTCCAGCAGGTTGACGCAGACGCGGACCGCCTCGCGCATCCGTGACAGGTCGAACTCCTCCTGGAAGTAGTTGTAGTTCAAGGCAGGCTGATCATGCGGGTCGGTGCTGGCCAGCCGCAGGTGACCGGAGCCGACCGCCAGTTCCAGGATGCAGGTGAAGCGGATGCCCTCGGCCTCCAGCGGGTCACCAGCGATGGGCGACGAGAAGGACGATTGCATGATCTGGATGTCGTTGCGCAGGTGGCTGCCGCTGGCGGTGTAGCGCAGGCACACCTGGGTTCTCGGGGCTGACGGGTCCAGGGGGAAGTCATCCTTGACCTTGACCGGAACGCGAATGTTGGGATGGTCGCGCAGGTTCTGACCGACGCCCGGTAGTTCATGCACCACGGGTATTCCCATCTCCCGCAGGTGGTCGGCGGGTCCGACGCCCGACAACAGCAGCAGTTGGGGCGAAGCGATGGAGCCGGAGCTCAGGATGATGTCGTCGGCTTCAACCGTAAAAACCTCGCCGCCGCTTTCCACTTCCACGCCAACTGCCATTTTGCCCTCGAAAAGAATCCGGCGACAGGTTACGTTGGGGCGGATGGTCAGGTTCAACCGGTGCCTGGCCTCGCGCAGGTAGGTGATCGACGTGCTCATGCGCACGCCGTTTGGGTTGTTCATGGGTACCGGCCCGACGCCGCCGGAATCCGGATGGTTCATGTCCGGGTCGTGGGGATGGCCGGCGTCGCGGCAGGCGTTCCAGAACGCGACCTGCGCCGGCAGCCAGTCTTCCTGCCGGTGGCGCCGGACGGGGATGGGTCCGGTGTTGCCATGGAAGTCGTCGCTGATGTCGACGTCGGTTTCCATCTTGCGGAAATAGGGCAGGCAGTCGGTGAACTTCCACTCGTCGTTGCCCAGGGCCGCCCATGCGTCGTAGTCTTCGGGCACTCCTCGCAGTAGCACCTGGCCGTTGATGGCGGACGATCCGCCGACCACGCGACCGCGTGGTACGGGCATCGGGTTGGTCTGACCGGGGTTCTGCGCCCAGAAGGTCCAGTTGTGCGGCGCGTTCACCGCGGAGGCGGTCTGGTCGTATCCGTACTTGAGGTCGTCTGGATACAGCTCAAAATCGGGATAGTCCGGACCGGCTTCCAGCAGGAGAACCGAGCGATCGGGATCCTCAGTGAGTCTCGCCGCCATGGTGCAGCCGGCCGACCCTGCCCCGATGATGATTACGTCGTATTTCATGGCGTGTCATCTCCTGGTAAACGGTCCTGAATCATTGCTTGGGGCGGATTATCGCCCGTATCGCCGTCGCCGGCAAGGGGCGGGCCAATCTCGGTCACCTCAGTCCGCTTATGATAGACTCTCGACCGATTGCGGAGGCAATGCCTCCATCAGCTGAAACAATACACACGGAGACACACTGATGCCCAAATATCTCTTCCAGGCGAACTACACCACAACGGGATTTCAGGGATTGTTGAAAGAGGGAGGAACCTCGCGCCGCCGGGTTTTCGAAGAACTGGCGACGGAGCAAGGCGGGACGTTGGAGTCTTTCTACTACGCCTTGGGCGGCGCCGATCTTTACATGACCTTCGACCTCCCCGATACGGCGACTGCTGCCGCAGTGTCGATGTCCATCGGCGCTGGTGGAGCCATCAGCATAACGACGGTCCAGTTGATTACCCCCGAAGAAATCGACGTCGCCTGCAGCAAGACGGTGACTTATCGTCTTCCGGGAGCGTAGGCTGCTCCGCCAGATTGGAGCCCGGTCGGACCCAACATGGCCGAAGGGATCATGTCTCCAGCAACGCGCTCCGCAAAGATCACCACCTACGGTTCGGCCTATGAAACTCTCATGGCGGGGCTGAGGGAGTTCCCCAAGGAAATGTGGGACTTCCGGGACGAACACGGCTGCTGGAGCATACGCGAACACCTGGTTCATATCGCAGACAGCGAGGCGAACAGTTACATTCGCTGCCGCCGCTTCATCGCGGAGCCGGGCGAACCCTTGATGGCCTACGATGAAAACCGCTGGGCCAGCGCCCTGGGATATGCGGGACGTCCCGTGGAGGGCGCGCTTGAACTGTTCCGGATCTTGCGCCAACAGACGTATGATCTGATCAAGACGCTGCCCGAATCGACCTGGGACAACACCTGCTACCACCCGGAGAACGGGAGCATGACGCTGGACGATTGGCTGGACGTTTACGCCGTCCACATTCCCGAGCATCTCCAGTACATGCGCGAAAATTACAACGCCTGGCTCGCCTCACGCTGAGAGTCCCGTCCGCCCGGCCGGCCTCGCCCGACGTTCGCCAATAGGTAGCGATTGCGCTATACTGCCGCCAAGACTCGGTTGCTGCCCCGGGGCTGGTTTTCGTAACCCTCCCGACGGCGAATGACCGGAAGCGGGCCACCCCGCGATTTCGCAGCACAGGAGATTTGCCATGCAGTTCGGCTTGCTTTACGAATGCCAGCGCCCCTTCCAGGGTACCGAGATCGACTGGAATGCGCTCTACAAGGAAACCCTCGAACAGTGCGAGTTGGCCGACCAGGTGGGGTTCGACAACTTGTGGTTCGTCGAACACCACTTCCTGACCGGATTTTCCGGTTCGCCGTCGCAGGACGCCATGTTCGGCGCCCTGAGCCGCATCACCAAGCAGATTCGCATTGGGTACGGGGTCTGTATCCTGCCCTATCACCACCCGGTTCGCGTAGCCGAGCGGGTGGCGCTGCTGGACCAGTTGACCGACGGCCGCATCGAGGTCGGAACGGGCCGCTCGAACGCCTACGAGCAGACTGGCCTGGGCATTGACCCTCGGGAGACCCGTAACCTGTGGAACGAGTCCATCAGCATGCTTCCCAAGATCTGGACCTCGGACGAGTACGAGTACGAGGGCGAGAATTGGAGCGTGCCCAAGCGTCGTGTGCTGCCCAAGCCCTACCAGCAGCCGCACCCGCGCCTCTATCTGGCCTGCACGTCCGAGGACAGTTTCCGCCTCGCCGCGCAGAAAGGCATCGGCGTGCTGTCGTCCGCATCGTACGCCGTCGAAGTTCTCCGAGAGAAGGTACAAATCTACCGCGACGCCCTCAAGGACTGCGAACCCGTGGGTGAGTTCGTCACCGAGTTCTGGGGCAACAACGTTCACGGCTTCTGCGACGACGATGACGACTACGCCAAGGAGTTGGCGGCCGAGTCGATGAAGACCTTCTTCGGGCCGGACAAGCCCTACATCGCTGGCCGCATCGGCGCGTACGAGGAGCTGCTGGAAGCCTGGGGCGGCGTCCCCGACCACCTGTCCGCTGACTTCAGTCGCTGGCTGCGGCAGTCCGACGAGGAGCACCAGCAGTTAGCGGAGGACGTCGGCCTGTCGTTGGACGCGGGTCCCGGCGCCGCTCGGGCTGCCATCGCCCAACTGGACGGCAAGACGCTGTCCGACCGCGGTGTCATCATCGCCGGCAACCCCGAGTCCTGCATCAAGACCTGCCAGATGTACGAGGACATCGGCGTTGACCAGGTCATGCTGATCATGCAGACCGAGACCATCCCCCACGAAAAGGTGATGGCCTCCATCGAGAAGTTCGGCAAGGAAGTCATTCCGCACTTCAGGAACGGCAACGGCGCCAAGTAGTTCCGTTCACATCGGCTCACCTGGCGGGGGCGAATGCAAATTCGCCCCTGCTTTTTGTGTGGGGGACGCCATGGCATCGCTAATCGACCCACCGGCCGTCAAATTCAACGTCCGTGTCAACCAGTACCGTTACTCATTTGAAGACCTCCTGCGCATCTGGACGGAGGCGGACCGGCTGGGTTTCTACTCAGCCAGCCTGTTCGACCTGCTCACCATAGATGCTCTGGAATGTTGGACGACGCTGACCGCGTTGTTGGCGCAAACGCAGAGGATCCGCGCGGTGCCCATGGTACTGGCGAATCAATACCGACATCCCGTTTTGACGGCGAAGATGGCGGCAACGCTGGACGTCATCAGCGGGGGAAGGATCACCCTGGGTATCGGCGCCGGTGGCAGCCGCAGCGACACTGAGAACAGCGGCATGGCGTTTCCGTCTACCCGCCAGCGTTGCGAGATGCTGGAGGAGTCGCTGACAATAATCCGGCGCTTGTGGACCGAACCTGCGGTGGATTTCGAAGGGAAGCACTACCAGGTATCCGGCGCATCGATCCAGCCCAAACCGACCCAACAGCCCATACCACCGATCCTGGTCGGCGGACACGGCCCGCGCTATGTGCTTCCCATGATCGGACGCTCCGCCGATATCTGCAACGTGGGCTCCAACGACACGGTGGAGCAACACTGGGGGTATGCGAGCATCATCCGGCAAGCTGCCGAAGCCGCGGGCCGGGATCCCGCCAGGATTGAACTCACCCACAACGCGGACTGCGTCATCGCGCCCACGCAACGCGACTACGACAGACTGGTAGCGCGGTTGGCGGAAGAATCAGGAATGACATCCACGGCGTATGAGGCGGATCGGCTGCGCAACACGCTTTCCGGCACGCCGGAGCAGATCTGCGAACGCATCAGCGAGTATTTGGATTTCGGGATCCGATACTTCTTCATCGTATTCCCCAATCCCGCTCCGTCGGAGACGTTGGCGCTCTTCGCCGGTGAGGTGATGGGCCGGTTCGCTCAATCGTCGGCCTGATCGCGGATTTCCAGCTCAATCTGCGACGGCGCCGGCTGGGGGTCGCGCAAGAACAGGAACGCCACGGATCCGGCGGCCCCGAACAACGCCAAAGCAGCGAGCGGAAGGGTCCATCCTCCGACGCCCGAGCGCATCCAGCCCAACAAACCTGGAAGCACGGCGACGACTATGCCTCCAGGCAGCACAGCGATGCCCAGTATCGTGGGACAGCTCCTGCGACCGAAATAGGCACCGTGGATGGCATCGGTCAGTGGCGCCCTTCCACCTTGGCCTACACCCTGCAAAAATGCACATAGAATGAACATAGTCGGAGTGGTCGCCACCGTCAGGAGTCCGACGGCGACGCACTGCACGAGTGAGAACGCAGAAATCGCCAACCGGATCCGAACCCGGTCACCGACTATGCCGCCCAAAAGCATGAACACGATGGCCGTCCCGGTTTGAACGACGGTCGCGGTCGCCAACAGAACAAGCGGCAATCCCTGCTCCAACATCAGCAGTCCCTGATACATCACCACAGTGGAGCCGATTGACGAACCGGCGTATCCGGCGGCAATGACCCAAAAACTCCGCGTTCTCCAGGCTTCTCGCAACGTGTAGTCCGGCGCCGGGGCGCTGCTGGGGGCTGGCTGAATGCCATCGGGATGCTGCCCATAATCCTCGGGGCGGTTGCGTATCAGGATGTCCAGGGACCCGGCCGCGCCCAAACCTATCAAGCCGATCACCAGCGCGGTGTTGCGCCACCCGAGCCGGCCCGGCAACGTCGAGCCGGCGTCCGAGTCCCAGCCAATGGACCACACCATTGTCGGGATTATGATGGCACTGCCGACTCCAACGACAATCATCGGTATGGACATTGCTGTGGCCCGACGCCGGCGGAACCAGTTGTTTAGCAGGGCAAACACCGGCAAGCGGAAACAGATTGCCGCGCCCAGGCTGGCAACCCCAAACGCAAGATAGAACGTCCACAGGTTGGCCATCCGGCTGAACAGCAGAAAACCTGCGCCTACGCATACCAGACCCAGGATGATCATCAGGAGCGGCCCAAGCTTCTGGACCGCCCAGCCGGAAAAGGGGTCCAGGACAGCGGCCTGCAGCCGCGACAGCGTGAGGGACCAGGCCAGTTGCGACGTGGTCCAGCCGAAATTCTGGGAAAGGACCACTGACCACATCGTCAGCGCGTGCAACAGCGGGACCGTCCCAATCACGGTGACCGCGCCGCCGATGAGAGCCAGCCACCAACCGTAGAAGATGCCCGTTCCCGCGGTGGCTGGAGAAAAATCCGGCCCCTGGCCGGGATCGGTCATCCGCTGCTGGCTCCCTGGGTCACCAGCCGCTGCACGTCGGCGCGGCGTCGCTGGGACGGGGATAGGCGCGGGTTGCCCAGGAATAGGAACATGATGGAGCCCACGGCGCTCACGGCCGCGATGGACGCCAACGGCAACGTGTAACTGCCGGTGATGAATTCCTGCATCCACGCGACATATGGCACCACCACGATGAACATTATGTTCATGGGAATCATGGATATGCCGGTGATCCGGGCGAAGCTGCTGCGGCCGAAATATACCCCGCGAATGGCCGTGGTCAGGGGCGTTCTGCCTCCGAACCCGATGCCCATCAACACGGTGAACAGGTAGAACATGGGCAACGTTTCGGCGGTCAGCAGGATGACCATGGCGATGGACTGCAGGAAAGAGAATGCGAAGATTGCCAATCGTATGGGCACCCGGTCGCCGATTATTCCGCCAACCACGATGAAGGCCGTGGACACGGCGGTCTGCGCCGAGATGACCCCGCTGATCTGCCCGAGTCCAAACCCGCGTTCCACCATCAGCAGGCCCAGATAGAACATCACGCTGATAATGATAATGGATGAGCTGGCGTGCCCCATCGTGATCAGCCAGAAAGCACGAGTGCGGACCGCTTCCTGCCAGGTGTAGTCCGGCGCTATGGCACCGCCGTTGGCGGTGCGCTGCGGACCGGTCGCACTGATCGTATCGGGGTCGATCCCGTCAGGGTGTTCACCGTAATCCTCTGGCCGGTTGCGCACCAACAGGGCGAGGGGCACCGAGGCCACCAGGCCGATGGCTCCCACCAGCAGCGCAGTATTTTGCCAGCCGAGACGGCCCGGTATCTCCACTCCGGCTTTGACGTCCCATCCCATGGCCCAGGCCATCATCGGCACGACGAAAACGCCGCCGATGCCGAAGCCCATCATGGGTATGGACATCGCAGTTGATCGGCGACGGCGAAACCAGTTGTTGAGCGCGGTGTTGGCCGGCAGCCAGGAACCCAAACCCGCTCCCAGGCTCACCACCACGAAGGCCAGGTAGAACATCCAAAGGCTATCGGTTCGACTGAAAATCATGAAACCGAAGGCGAAAATCACCAAGCCGATGGCGACCATCTTCCGCGGGCCGAGTTTGTCCACGCACCAGCCGGCAATGGGTCCCATCACCGTGCCTTCCACGCGGGTCAGCGTGAACGCCCACGACAACTGGAACGGGGTCCAACCGAAGTTCTGTGACAAAACCGGCAGCCACAACGAGAGAGCCTGAAACAGCGGCACTGTGCCGATTACCATGATGAGAGCGCCGATGACGGCCAGCCACCATCCGTAGAACATGCCGCGCACCAACCGGATCGGATGAGCCAGCTCGCTTGCCTGAATCAACTACCTGCTCCCGTTACGTTGCGATAATCGCAGTCAAACTTGCTGAGACGGCGAATTCGACTTGCCAATTATACTCCACCCGACGGCGGCATCCGGGTTTCAAATATGTTAAACCTCGCGATATCGGCAGATCATGCTATTCGCGTGCGCGGGACGTTGGACTGTTTCGCCCGGCAAGCCATAGGCTCCCTGGGTGTCGCAACCGGTGCGACTAGCAAGCGCCGGGAGGGGGTGAACCGAAGCCGACGCTATTTGGATGAGCCTGTCCAATCCGCGCCGGGGCGCTAGCAGGTATGGGCATCCCCATCGTCGAGGAGGTGGCACGCGGTGGTATGGTTCGGGGTGTATTCCCTCAGCAAGGGAACATCCACCGAACAGCGTTCCATGACGAAAGGACAGCGAGGGTGGAAGGTGCAGCCCGACGGGGGATTCAACGGCGAAGGCACCTCGCCGGTGAGCACTATCTCCTCGCGCTGTAGTCTCGGGTGAGCTGGCAGGGATGCGGAGATGAGCGCGCGGGTGTACGGGTGCTGACCGTTGGTGAACAGCTCAATGGGCGGCGCTTCCTCCACGATCTTGCCCAGGTACATGACGCCCACCATGTGGCTCATGTAGCGCACGGTGGCAAGGTTGTGCGCGATCAGAAGGTAGCTGAGCTCATAGGTGGACTGGAGCTCCTTCAGCAAGTTCAAAATTTGCGCACGGATGGAGACGTCCAGGGCGGAAACCGGCTCGTCCAGCACGATCAGCTTGGGACGAGTGGACAACGCCCTTGCGATGGCGATCCTCTGGCGCTGGCCGCCGCTGAACTCGTGGGGGTATCGCTCGGCGTGGAACGGGTGCAGTCCGACCACCTGCAGCAGTTCCTGGACCTGGGCGCGCACGGCGGGCCGGCTGAGCCGCTGGTGGGTGATCAGGGGTTCCGAGATGATCTGGTCAACGCGCATCCTGGGGTTGAGGGAACTCCACGGGTCCTGGAACACGGCCTGCACCGAGGCCTTGAAGTTGCGCCGCTCGGCTCCGGAGAACTGATGCATCGGGCGGTCATCGAAGTAGATGCTGCCATCGGTGGGCTGGTCGGCCATCAACAGCATGCGGCTGGTGGTGGTTTTTCCGCAGCCGGATTCACCGACCAAACTGTAGGTCTCGCCGGGCATTATGTTGATCGAGATGCCGTCGACGGCTTTTACCGTCCCGGTGCGACGCCGGAGTACGTTGCCCCGGTAAACCGGGAAATGGCGACGGATGCCCTCCAGCCGTACCAGCGGTTGTTCTTGGTTTCGGGTTCCAGCGGCTGTTGTTTCAGCGGCAGTGGTAACCATTATTCCGCCCTCCAGCACCGCGACACATGACCCGGCGCGACCGTGAATTCCAATGGGTATTCGTCGCACCGCTCCCATCGGTGGGGGCACCGAGGCGCGAAGGTGCAGCCGACCGGCAGGGCGTCGAGCGACGGTGGCTGGCCTTCGATAGAGGGCAACATGTCGACGTCGGTGTCTAGGTCGGGAACGGATTGCAACAGCGCTTCGGTATACGGATGGGCCGGCCGGTCGAACATGTCCTCCACGTCGGACTGCTCCACGATGCGCCCCGCATACATCACCGCGACCCGGTCACACATCCTGGCGACAATGCCGAAGTCGTGCGTGATGAAGATGATCGCCGCGCCCGTCTGCGCCTGAATGTCCTTGAGAAGGCGGAGGTACTGCAACTGGATCGTTGCGTCCAACGAGGTGGTCGGCTCATCGGCGATGAGCAGGTTGGGGGCGCGGGCAATGGAAATGGCGCCGACCACGCGTTGCCGCATACCGCCGCTCATTTGGTGCGGGAAATTGATCAGCCGATCTTCCGGCGCAGGGATACGAACGTTTTCCAGGAGACGGATGGCGCGGTCACGCAGCGACCGCCTGGTCTCGTTGTATTCGAGGCGCAACGTTTCGACCAGCTGGTCGCCTACGGTGAACACCGGGTTCAGGGAAGTAAGCGGATCCTGCATAACCATGCAGATGCCCGTTCCCCGGATGTCTCGCATTTCACCGCGGCTCTTTTCCAAGAGGTTTTCGCCCAGGTAGTTGATGCTTCCGCCGACGATGCGGCCCGGATGCGGCACCATCCCCAAGATCGACCATGCGGTCATGCTCTTGCCGGAGCCGGATTCGCCTACGATGCCCAGGGTCTCACCGCGCTTCAGTTCGAAGTTGATGCCGTCCACAGCTTTCACCACGCCGGTGCGGGTGAAGAAGTGGGTCTGCAAATCCTGCACTCGAAGGATTACGTCGTCTGTCATCCATTCACCTATTTGTTGCAATGCCGGCCGGTTGAAAATCGCCGTGGTTCCTCACGGCAACTTTCTGCGGGGGACGGCGCGGTGTATCACTGCCAGTGACGAGCGCCGTGCCAACTGCGGAAATCCGAGAACGGAGCCAAGGTCATGGTCGCCAACCGGTATGATTGGCGATCTCCGCCCCGCGGAGCCGGGTCCCTCCTATGGGTGAACCATTATACCGTAAGGGTACGAACGGAGAGCCAAACCGCCGTTCGACCACACGATCAGGGGCGCTGGTCAGCTCTCCAAAACGGTAGCGCGTAACGTCTTCCCGGTCAGCGCGCCGAGTCTGGTCGCCGTTATGGTGTTGCCCAGCTCCGGACCACCCTGGGCTGAAACGCGAACGTAGTTATCCGTGAGTCCGCTCCAATGCATGGCCCCTTCGTCGTCGGGTCTTGCCGTTTCCCACAACACGGGGCGGATAGCGCCTTGCATACCCGAGCGGAACTCCTGGAAGCCAACCGCGGTCGCGGCCGCCAGTTCGGCGGCGCGCCGGCGTTTATCCGGTGGAGCCACCTGATCCGGCATGTGGTGTGCCGAGGTGCCAGGTCGCTGCGAATAAGGAAACACATGGGCGTCGGCGAATCTGATGTCGCAGACCAGCGCCATGCCTGTGGCGTGATCCTGCTCGGTTTCTCCGGGAAAGCCGGCGATGACGTCGGTGGTGATACCGGCGTTGGGCACCTGATCCCGAATGGTCGCCACCGCCCTGCGGAAGGCGGCGGTATCGTAACGGCGGCGCATGGCCCTGAGCACGTTATCGCTACCGCTCTGCAACGGCACATGGAAGTGTGGGCACAATCGTGGGTTATCCCAACGGGCCAAGAGGTCCGAGGTGATTTCGTGGGCCTGCAGCGACGAAACGCGCAGACGCGGCAGGTCGGTTTCTCCCAATATGCGGTCGAGCAGGCCCGGCAGATCCACGCCCTCAAGTTCAAACCCGTATGTGCCCAGTTGCGTACCGGTCAGTGTGATTTCCTTAAAGCCGTCAGCCACATAACGCCGCACCGCGTCTACGATCTCGGTGGGAGGAATACTGCGTTCGCGACCCCTAACTTTCGGCACGATGCAGTACGCGCAGACCTGGTCGCAGCCCTCCTGGATTTTGACCATCGCCCGGCTGCGGCGAAGAATCCCCGCGGGGACCGGGTGTCCGTTATTGGCGCCATCGGTCGCCGGAACTCCACGGCGTTGGGCGCTTGCGGATACGGCCATTGCCACGAGATCGGGTTTCGACCGGTTGCCCACGACCAGTGACACCTCGGGGATGCGCCTCAGGTCCTCTTCCGCCCGCTCGGGGTAGCATCCGGCGGCGACGACCACCGCTTCCGGATTGGCCCGGTGGGCGGCGCGCAACGCCTGCCGGGCTTTTGAATCCGCGGTGGCGGTCACCGTGCAGGTGTTCACGACGATGATGTCGGCGTCGGCTCGGCTATCCACCAACCGGTAGCCGGCGCGGGCGAACTCCTGCGCCAGCACCGCGCTGTCCGCCTGGTTCAGCTTGCACCCTTGGGTTTCGATCGCCACGGTTCCGGCTTCGAGAACCGGCGCGTTGACGGGGTCTAAACTCCGAGCCGTCGCCGCCGGCAAAACCTGCAGAACCCGGTTGGCCGCCAAGGTTCAGCCTCCGAAGTCTGCTACGTCGTCATCGGCGTCGGCAGATGGTAGCCCAGTGTCGCCACCTGGTATACGCGCCACCAGCCGGTCGATGCCTTCGTCCAGGTCATCCATGGCGAGGATCAAATAGTCGACACGGGTTCGCCGTTCGCGGACGCGCTCGGCAGCATCCGCCAGAGCCGAAAGGTAGTCAAAGGCGTCGCGGATGTACCGGTCTTTCTCCGCCTCGCCGACGCGTCGCACGAATTCTCTGAGCTTGGCGTCGTCACCGGCATCCTCGCCGTACCACAACGCCACCCCGCGCGAGGCCGCCACCAGGCTGCCCCAGATCAGGTCCTCCGCCTGGCTCCACTGCCCGCGCTGCATGGCGACGTGCGCGGACTCCTGCAACCGGAGGGCCTGGCCGCGGTAGCGGGCAAGGCGGGCCGGCAGCGACCGGGTGGTTGATGTTGCTTGTCGATCCGGCATGATGCACGTTTGATTTTAGCAGACCTTCGTGGCGGAGCCCCTATGCCGGTAGTACACTGCTAGCCGCTGCTTGCCGCATGCAGGCGCCAAATCTTTTGCGCAGAGTGAAAAATGACAACTGTATCCCCGTTTCGTCATGTGGCCTACCCGGTACGGGTTTTCGCCGGCGATGACGCCTTATCCAACCTTGCGGCAACTGTGCAACGCACCGGGGCGGTTCGGCCTTTCGTAGTCTGCGGGCAATCGGTCGTCACCCGCACGGATTTGCTGGAAAGAGTCGCCCAAGCCCTGGGCCAGAAACCGGCGGGCTTGTTTGATGGCGTGCAGGCCGGCTCGCCCGTTCCATCGGTGATGCGGGGCACGGAGATGGCTCGGGAAGCGGGCGCCGACCTGATTATCGCCGTGGGTGGGGGCAGCGCGGTGGTGACCGCTCGGGCCATCATCATCATGCTGGCGGAGGGTGGACACCCGCGTGATCACGCCACCAGGTATCCCGAAGGACAGCCGCCGGTCAGTCCGCGTTTGATGGTCCCCAAGATTCCCAACGTCCTGGTGCTGACCACGCCCACCACCGCCGCGACGCGAGCCGGCACCGCAGTCATCGACGCTGACACGGGCCATCGCCTGGAGATGTTCGACCCGAAGACTCGCCCCGCCGCCGTGATCTGGGATTCCGATGCCCTCCGGACCGCGCCGGCGGACCTGTGCATGAGCGCGTCGGGTTCGCTGTTCAGTGGGGTAATCAGCGCGTTACAGGCGCCACGAGTGAACGCCATGGCCGCCGCGGATCTGCTTTCAGCGCTGGGACTGCTGGTAGAGAATATGCCACTGGTTCGCAAAACTGATGAAGGGAGTGCCCGCGTCAACCTTTGCGTGGCGTCCTTCATGTACAACCGCGCCTGGGACACCGGAGCCAGCGGAGCGGCCCTCGGCGTCGTCAGCGCCTTGGCGCACAGCCTGGACACGCGCTATCCGGATTGCGACCACGGCGCAGCTTATTCGATAACAACCGGGCCCGGAATGAGGTTCAACCGAGACTTCAACACGGCCGGGCAAGCGCGGGTCGCAGATGCTCTCGGTGTACGTGAGCCTGGCGACAGCGATCAGGCAGCCTCGGATTCGGCGGCCGCAGCGGTAACCGGGTTCTTTGAGGCGGTTGGCCTTCCCGTGCGGCTACGCGACGTTGGCGTCCCGGCGGAGGGGATCCCCCAAATAGCCGAAGACGCGCTCACCGATTTTGGCCTGCACCGGAACGTGCGGCCGGTAAACGGAGTCGAGGAGCTGGAGGCGGTTCTGCGTTCCGCCTGGTAGCGGAGTTAGCGGAACGACGTCGATGGTTCGTCCCACCAAGCGGCGCCGATGATCTGCTCCACGCTTTCCACTTCCCAGTGGGCGAGCAGTTCTTCGAGTTCGTCCAAAATGCGAAACGGAGCGTTCAGGTCCGCCAGGTTCGCGCTGCCAATCTGCACCGCGGTCGCGCCCGCCATCAGGTATTCGGCGGCGTGCCGCCCGGTCATGATCCCGCCGACGCCAATGATCGGAATGTTCACCGCCTGGGCGGCCTTGTGCACCAACGCCATGGCGATGGGACGCAGGGCTGGACCGGACAGCCCGCCGTACCCGGTGCCTAGCGCCGCCCGTCCCGTGTCGACGTCAACGTGCATCGCTGGAACGGTGTTTGAGATGGTCAGCGCGTCGGCGCCGGCCTCTACTGCGGCGTGGGCGATTACGGTGATATCGGGCACGTTCGGTGATAGCTTGGCCAGTATGGGGAGATCCGTCTGACGACGGACACCGGCGACGGCTGCCTCGGTCAGGCGCGGGTCGTGGCTGAACATGGCGCCGTCGTCTACGTTTGGACAACTCAGGTTCAGTTCAATCGCCGCAAATCCCTCGACACCGCGCGTGAAAATCGCCATCTCTTCCCATTGATCCGGGGAGTCACCGGCGATGCTTATCACAAAGTGTGCGTCCGATGCGGCCCATCGTGGTGCCAAATCGGTCATGGCCGCTCCGATCCCAGGATTAGTCAGCCCCACCGAGTTCAGCAAGGTGGTCTCGCCTTCTTCCAGGCCTTCCCTGAACGATGCGGGAAACCAGCGTGGTTCGGGGTTGCCAACTCGGGGATTGCGCGTGAAGGTCTTGGGCAGTACCGCACCCAGCGATGCCAACGGTGCGTCCGGAGCCAACCCACGCCCGTATCCGTCGTATCCGAAAGTTCCTGACGCGATCATCACCGGATTGACCAGCGGGAGCCCTTCGTGTTTTTGCGGCGCCAGATCGACGGACAGGTCCATGATATCGGGTGCCTCCTTCGGCATGAACAAAGGGGCGAATGTTAATTCGCCCCTACCTGTTCGCTACGGAAAATGCGGCGATTAAAGTTGTGGAACCTCCTCGTCCTCCTCTTCGAAGGGCGAGAAAATCCGTGATGCGGTCAGTTCCACTTCCCGGTCGATCTCGGACTCGCTTTCAGTCAGGGACTGGGCACGGCGGACCAGCTCGTCCTCTTCCTCCGCGGTCCTGATCTGGAAGCCGGCATCGCTCATGCCCGCGCCGCCAAACGGCGACGGCGCCTGCCCGGCAATCAGCTCCTCGTCGATCGTTTCGCCTGCGGCGTCCAGACCGGCGAACTCTTCCGGTATGCCGCCGTCGCCCGAGAGCCACGACGGAGCCAACTCGCCGGCGAATTCGTTCATGACCTCGCGGAGGGCGAACTCATTCTCCGCGTTCAGCAGAGACTCCAGCCTGGCTGGGATCAGACGTCCGATGATTACGTTTTCCTTGAGACCACGCAACCAGTCCCGGTCGCTGGCCACTGCGGCCATGGTCAGCACTTTGGTGGTTTCCTGGAAGGAGGCCTTCGACAGGAAACTGTCCGTGGTGAGCGCAGCCTTGGAGACGCCAAGCAAAAGGGTCTTTGCAGTTGCGGGCTCACCGCCTTCAGCCAGCACCTGAGCGTTCTGGTCCTGGAACCGGAACTTGTCGACCACGTCTCCCGGGATGAACTCGGTGTCCCCGGCCGTCTCGACCTGCACCCGCCTGAGCATCTGCCTGAGGATGACCTCAATGTGCTTGTCGTGGATGCTCACGCCTTGCGAGCGATAAACCTCCTGCACCTCGTCGACCAGGTAATGCTGGAGACCTTCCAGGCCACGGATGTCCAGCAGTTCGCGCAGGTCCAACGGTCCGTCGACCAACGCGTCGCCGGCCATCACCTGCTGGCCGTCGGTGACCTTCAGGGTCATCTGGGAGTTCACGTCGTACACGCGGGATTCTTCTTCGCGCCACACGACGGTCACCCCATCCGCGGTCACCTCTGCCTCGCCCTGGAAGTCCGAACGGATTTCGCTCACCACGTCGGTATTCGCCAACGCAGTGGTCGTTTCGCCTTCGGTCGCTGCTGAGGTTACGGTGTTCAGCACCACGGCCAGCAACTTGCCTTCTTCAACAGGTTCGCCTCGTTCCACCAGTCGGATCGCTCCGGCGGGTAGCCCATAATCGTGGCGTTCCTCTTCGTCGTAGGTGACCCGGATGCGCCGCGAGCCGTTGGGATCTTCCTCGACGGAGATGGTCCCGTCGATGTGTGTGAGCACGCCCGCGCCCTTCGGCGGCCGCACCTCGAACAACTCCTGCACCCGGGGCAGGCCCGTGGTGATGTCAGAGCCGGCGATACCTCCGGTGTGGAAGGTCCGCATCGTCAATTGGGTGCCGGGCTCACCGATGCTTTGGGCCGCGATGACGCCCACGGCCTGGCCTATCTCGACGAGCTGTCCGGTGGCGGGGAGCCGCCCGTAGCACATCTGGCAGATGCCGCGCCGGGTCTGGCAGGTCAGAGGCGACCGAACCGGCACTCGGTCGATACCGGCATCGCGGATGGCCGCGGCCACCTGCTCGTCAATCATCTCGTTGCGATCAACGATGATTTCGCCACTGACCGTATCTGCGATCACGTCGCCGGCCATGCGGCCAACGATGCGTTCCGGCAGATTGGACAGCGCCGGGTCGTTGGGACGCGGCTCGACGTAGAAGGGTTCCGCGAACTCGCAGTCCGATTCCTGGACGATCACTTCCTGGGACACGTCCACCAACCGGCGGGTCAGGTAGCCGCTGTCGGCGGTGCGCAGGGCCGTGTCGGTGAGACCCTTGCGGGCGCCGTGGGTGGAGATGAAGTACTCCAGCGCCGTCAGGCCCTCGCGGAAGCTGGACTTGACCGGCCGTTCGATAATGCGTCCTTCAGGGTCACTCATCAGGCCGCGCATGCCGGCCATCTGTTTGATCTGCGAGATGTTGCCCTTGGCTCCCGACTTGGCCATGACAGCAACGCCGCCGTAATTGGCCATCTCGGATTCCACGACCTGCTGCATATCGTCGGACGCTTCCGTCCAAGTGTCGATGATGCGCTCGTACTTTTCCTCCTCCGTCATCATTCCCATCATGAAGTTGTCCTCGTGCTCGGCCACCTTCTGGCCCGCCGAGTCGAGGATGTCCCGCTTGCGCTCGGACACCTGAATGTCGTTGATGGCGATGGTAATGCCGGATTTGGTTGCGTAGTAGAAACCCATCTCCTTGATGCTGTCCAGGGCCTTCGCCGTGTCATCGTTGGACAGGTTGCGGTAGAGTTCCGATGTCAAGTCCTTGATGGCGCCCCGGTCCATAAGCTGGTTCTTGTATCCCAGCACGTCGGGAATGGTCTCATTGAAAATGAGACGGCCCATGGTGGTCTCGATCTTGCCATCGGCGCCGGGCACCTTGAGGACCGTGATCGGAGCCCGGAGGTCGAGCTGCCCGTCCGAATACGCGATGCGGGCTTCGTCGATATCGTAGAAGACACCCCCGGCGCCATTGGCGTCGGCGATAAGTTCGGTCAGATAGTAGCAGCCCATCACCATGTCCAGGGTGGGCGCGACCAGCGGGTCGCCAGAAGCCGGGGACAGCATGTTGTTGGTGCTCAGCATGACCGAGCTGGTCTCGTGGACGGCCATGGCCGACAGAGGTACGTGGACCGCCATCTGGTCGCCGTCGAAGTCCGCGTTGAACGCCGAGCACACGAGCGGGTGCAACTGGATGGCGCTGCCCTCGATCAGGACGGGCTTGAATGCCTGGATACCCAGGCGGTGCAGGGTTGGCGCCCGATTCAACATCACCGGGCGGTCCTTGATGACGTCTTCGAGGATGTGCCAAACTTCGGGCGAGGACCGCTCGACCATCCGCTTGGCGGCCTTGATGTTGGGAGCCAGGGCGCTCAACACGAGGCGGTGCATCACGAACGGCTTGAACAATTCCAGGGCCATCCGCTTGGGCAACCCGCACTCGTCCATTTTCAGCTCGGGCCCGACCACGATCACCGAGCGTCCGGAGTAGTCGACCCGCTTACCCAACAGGTTTTGGCGGAACCTGCCCTGCTTGCCCTTGAGCAGGTCGCTCAGGGATTTCAGGGCGTGGTCCCGTTTGCCCTTCACGGCCTTACCCTGCCGGCCGTTGTCGATCAGCGAATCGACCGCCTCCTGCAGCATCCGCTTTTCATTCCGGATCATCAGACCCGGGGCGCGCATGCTGGCGAAGCGCTTGAGTCGGTGGTTGCGGGACAGCACCCGCCGGTACAGGTCATTCAGGTCACTGGTGGCGAACCGGCCGCCGTCCAACTGCACCATGGGTCGCAGTTCGGGAGGGAGCACCGGAAGCACGGTCATGATCATGTCCTGCATCCGGTTTTCGCTGCGCCGGAAGGTTTCCAGCAGACGCATGCGCTTGCCGGCCTTGGTTCGGATCTGCGAGGAGGTGGCCCGCATTTCCAGCTCGGTGTAATACCGCTCCTGGTCCAGGTCCAGGTCCAGCAGCTTCAGACATTCCAGGATCGGCTCGGCGCCCATCTCGGCGTCGAAAGACTCGCCCCAGAAAGGCTTCAGCCGGTCGTAACGGCTGGTGGAAAGGGTGGTGAGGTGCAGGCCCGGCGAACCGCTGCGGGCGATGTAGAACTCGTCCGGCAGTTCGGTCTCGTTCCGTGCCGCGGCGGGAAGTTTCAAGTCGTCCCACAGCCAATCCACGTCCATGCTGCGGGGCCGCTGGGACGGGTCCCAACGGAGCCACCGCATGGCCTGGATCAAGTCCACGGCTTCCTTGCGCCGCTCGGCGACGGCACGCAAGAGATAATCGTCGACCACTCCGATCAGATCGCGCAGTATGGGCAGTTGCCGCCGCCATAGCGCGATTTCCTTTTGCTGATCGTCCGGAGCGATGTCCGTCTGGATGAACTCGATGCGGTCTTCCAATTCGCCGATCACTTTCATGTCGGCGCTTTCAGGCTGCAAACGATCCAAAAGCGCGTTGAAGGCCGGCAGGTTCCAGGCCCGTCCCTCGGGGTTATCGTCCGACCGGCGGTAGTTCCAACTGCGCACCGCCTGTTCGACGGTCGACAGCGCATGCTCGATCTCCGCCAGGTCGTCTGAAAGAGGCTGCTGCGCGGTGGGCCCGAAAGAGGCGGAGCCGACACCCGATACGGCGGCCGCCACGCCGCTCACGGCAGGCACGAGGGCCTCGTCGTACACGATGGAAAAGTCATCCCGCAGGCGTTCCACGGAGTCGACGAGGTCGTCCTGGAGCTCTTCGCTGGGATTGTCGCGCCAAGCGTTGAAGGCGTCGACCAAGGACCGGGCGTGCGATGCCTGCTGTTCCAACGCTTCCGCGATGGGCAGGCTGCCGTGGTGCAGGCCCGAGATCGCCACGGCGACCTGATCGCCTTCGATCGCGGCCATGGCCAGTTTGTCCGGGGAGTCGATCACCCCTTCGGCCAACAGCAACTGACCCACTGCGTAGGTTGCCCGTTCGGCCTTAACGCCCTCCGCTGCCAACGACAGCAGACATTCCAAGTCTGCGGTGAAATCGCCGTTTTCGGGATCCTGGGCGCCGGACAAACGATCCAGTGCGCCCTTGGCCGTGGCCACCGCTTGGGGGAGGGTTTCCGACGGGGCGGTGATGATCGATACAGCCTCGTGCAGGCTGCCATCCAGCGCCCAATCGCTCACGCGGTCGGCGATACGCTGCCAGGCGCCGTAAGCAACCGCCAACGGTCCTTCCCGCAACTCATCGACTTCCCTGCTGTGCCGCTGCAGTTGCTCGCGCATCAAGTCGATATCGACCTGGTTGATCATGTAGGCCGAGTAATAGAGGACACGAGTCAGGTCGGACAATTTCAGATCAAGCGCCAGGCTCATCACGCTGGGCGTGTTTTTCACGAACCAGATGTTGGCCACCGGGGCAGCGAGGGCAATGTGTCCCAACCGTTGACGGCGGACATTGGCCCGGGTGACCTCAACGCCACAGCGATCGCACACAACGCCCTTATATTTCTGGCGCTTGTACTTGCCGCACTGGCATTCCCAGTCCTTGGTGGGGCCGAAAATTCGCTCGCAGAACAGACCGTCCTTTTCGGGCCGCTGCGTGCGGTAGTTGATGGTTTCGCCCTTTTGGACCTCGCCAGAGGACCACCCGGTGATCTGCTCCGGTGAGGCTATGGAAATGCGTATGGCATTGAAATCGGATGAAGTGGCTTCGCGGTTGTCCAGCATCCTGACCATAATCTAGTTGACCTCCGCGGTGAAGAGATAGTCGTCTTCGCCAGGTAGACCCAAACTGCCGTCTTCCTGCTCCTCTTCGTCCTCGAGGCGTACGTTCAGCCCCAGGCTCTGGAGCTCTTTGAGGAGGACGTTGAAGGATTCCGGGATTCCGGGCTGCGTGATGGGGTTGCCCTTTACGATGGACTCGTAGGTATTGACCCGACCGGTTACGTCGTCGGACTTGATTGTGAGAACCTCCTGGAGGTTGTGCGCGGCCGAGTAGGCTTCCAGAGCCCAAACTTCCATCTCGCCGAAACGCTGGCCTCCGAACTGGGCCTTTCCGCCCAGGGGCTGCTGGGTGATCATCGAGTACGGGCCGGTCGACCTGGCGTGGATTTTGTCCTCAACCAGGTGTATCAGTTTCAGCATGTAGATGCTGCCGACGGCGACCGGCTGGTCGAACGCTTCGCCGGACCTGCCGTCGTAAAGCTGGAACTTGGCGAACGTGGGTGGCGAAATATTCTTGTCGCGGTGCACGTCCAGCGCCATCTGGTGGAGCTCGGCCAGGCTGAGACCGTCCGGGCTCTCGCCGGCCACGTCCCGGAGCCAGAGATACAGGCACGCCTCTCGGGCTTTGCCGTGCTGGGACTCGTCGTAGATGGCTTCCGGGTCGAAGCCCTGTTCTCGCAACCAGACGTACACCTTCCTGAGGTCGATTTCGGCTTCAGGTCCAGCGCTGTTGTCGGCGGCTTTGGCCTGCTCGGCGAACCACCAGCGCGACAGGGAGTCTTCGATGTTGTTGTCGTCTGCGCCTTCGAACACGGGGGTGAGAGCCTGGAAGTTCAGGCTCCGCGCCGCCCAGCCCAGGTGGCTTTCCAGCACCTGGCCCAGGTTCATGCGAGAGGGCACTCCGATGGGATTGAGGATGATGTCGACCGGCGTCCCGTCGGGCAGGAACGGCATATCTTCTTCGGGGAGGATGCGCGACACGACGCCCTTGTTGCCGTGACGTCCCGCCATCTTGTCGCCCACGGATATCTTGCGGGTCTGCGCGACCCAGACACGGATCGCCTCGTTGACGTCCGGCGGCAGCTGGTCTCCGGGCTGCTCATCGCCGCGCTTCTCGCGGCTCAGCGCCTTAACGCCGATGACTTTGCCGCGCTGGCCGTGGGGGACCCGGAGGGAAGTATCGCGGACGTCCTTGGATTTTTCGCCGAAGATAGCCCGCAACAGGCGTTCCTCGGCCGTCATCTCGGTTTCGCCTTTAGGAGTGACCTTGCCGACCAGGATGTCGCCGGGGCCGACGTCCGCACCAATCCTGATGATGCCGCGTTCGTCCAGGTCCCTCAGGTTGCCTTCGCCCACGTTGGGGATATCACGAGTGATTTCCTCGTCGCCCAGCTTGGTCGAACGGCTTTCGACCTCGTACTTCTCGATGTGAACGGAAGTGAACTGATCATCCTTCACCAGTCGTTCGCTGATGATGATGGCGTCCTCGTAGTTGTAGCCCTCCCACGACATGAACGCTACGAGGACGTTTTGGCCCAAAGCGAGTTCGCCTCCGTCGGTAGAAGAGCTATCGGCCAGCGTGTCTCCCACGTTGACGTAGTCTCCTTTCTGCACGACGGGCCGCTGGTTCAGGCAGGTGCCCTGGTTGGTCCTCGCGAACTTGACCAGGCGGTGTGAATGTTCACGGCCGGCGTCGTCCACGACGGCGATTTCGCGGCCGTTCACGGACACAACCGAACCCTGGACGCGGGACAGCAACACCTGGCCACTGTCGCGCGCCACCCGGCTCTCAATGCCGGTGCCGACGATGGGAGCCTGAGGCTGGAGCAGGGGCACTGCCTGCCGCTGCATGTTGCAGCCCATCAGGGCGCGGTTGGCGTCGTCGTGCTCCAGGAATGGGATCAACGCCGCCGAAACGCTCATGATCTGCAGGGGTGACACGTCAGCGTATTCGACGGTCGCCGGCGGAGCCAGGCGGTAGTTGTCTCCCTCTCGCACTTCGACCAACTCGTCGGTGAACTGATAGAGGTCGTCAAATCCGGAGTTGGCCTGCGCGATCCGAAATTGCTCTTCGAGGTCGGCGGTAAGGTACCGGACGCTCTCCGGTCGGGTGTCGACGAATGGAACAACGTCAATGGCGAGGTCGCCGGACAACCGCCGGAGCCGACGCCAGTGCTCGTCGGTGATCGTGTCACCCGCTGCGACGATAACTTCGCCCTTGCGGGTTTTGACGTCCGCGGCCACCGTGTGTCCGATGGGGTCGAAATATCCGGGCAATCCGGGAGTGCGGCAGTCGCCCAGCCACAACTGCTTGATGACCGGCCAGTAGGGGGTTTCGATAAACCCGAGCCGGTCGATGCGGGCGTACGCCGCCAGACTGCTCAGCAGACCAATGTTGGCTCCTTCCGGGGTCTCGATCGGGCATATGCGGCCGTAGTGGGACGCGTGCACGTCGCGCACGTCGAACCCCGCTCGTTCCCGGGTAAGACCGCCGCGACCCAGCGCGGAAAGCCGGCGCTTGTGTGTCAATTCCGCCAACGGGTTGGTCTGGTCCATGAATTGCGACAATTTGTCGCCGCCGAAAAACTCCCTGATGGCGCCGGTCACCGGCCGGACGTTCACCAGCTTGGCCGGCACGGCGTCCTCGGGTTTTTCGAGACGGCCCACCCGGTCCTGGAACATGCGGTGCATGCGCAGCAGGCCGATACGCACCTGGTCGCGCATGAGTTCACCGGCCACGCGCACCCGGCGATTGCCCAGGTGGTCGATGTTGTCCCGGGGCTCGCCGTTGGCGACATGCTGCGCGATCAACGCCGCCAGTGTATCAATGATGTCCATCAGGTCGAGCACGCGGCGCTCGGCCAATTCAATGCCCGGCAGATTGAACCGCACGCGGTGCATGTTGCCATTGGGGCCGCAGTTCACCTCGGTCACCACGCCGACAATGCGCGAAGCCCGAGCGCGAACCGGAGTGAGGCACCACGACTGCAGCGGGCCCTGGCTGACACGCTCGGCGTAGATCAACTGACCCACTTCCACGATGCTGTCACCGGCCAGGAAACGATTCTCCAGGATGGACACCTCGCCGCGGGTGATGGCGTCGTCGGACGTCGAACCACCGAAGATCGGTTGGGTGGCCACTGCCACCGGGTCCCCCAGGGTCTCGGTCACTTGTTGTTGGACCCGAACCGTGAGGGTGCCGTCGTCCTGCTCGCCGATGAGAGACAGGAGCGTGCCCGCGTTGGCGGCGTCGTACGTCTCAACGCGCACGGCCTGCTCCTCGTCAGTCAAGCCTTCAAACGGGTCGACAGGCAGGATGCGCCGATCGGCCTGGCGTGCCAGGTAGCCGTAATTGATCAGGGCGTCCACGTCGCGGTCCGACAGGATCCGGTGCTCACGTCCCGAGGCGGCGAATATTTCCGCGGGAGTGGGTCCGTCGCCCGTTTGCGCTCGCTCGCGGACGAGGCTGAGGATGTTCTTGTGGTGATCGGTCAATATCTGCGAGTCGGATCGACCGAGACGCTGGTCCACCTTGATCCGGCCGACCTCGCCGAGATCAAATCGCCGGCCATCGTAGAAGTGGTTCAGCACGAAGGTGCACGCGGCATCAACCTGTACGGCCGGTTCGCCAGGCCGCAGCCACTTGTACAAGTTTCGCTGTGCGAGACCGATGCGATAAGCCTGCTGGCTGTCGAAATCGCGGTCAGGGTGCATCCGATCCCAAAGCGACCGGAGTTCCTCGTCGCGGGGATTGTAATCTCGGTCTTCGGCAGGTTCGGCGCCAGCGACAAAGCGTCGGCACTCGTGGTTGTCCACTCCCTCAAAGAGCGCTCGCATCTCTTCGGGGCTGACTATGCCGAGCGCGTAGAGGAAAGTCGAAACGCCCATCCGGCGTCGCCGGTCGACGCTGACCGTGATGGTTTCCGGGAGGTTGCGGCGGCGCGCATAGTAGTGTGTCCAGGTGGACAGCTCGATGCGGGCGCCCCGGCTCGCGGATATTCGGGCTTTGTAGTACCAGTTTTCCAGTTTCCCGCATTCGGGACACGCCGGGTCCTGGGAAGGCTCCCGTTCGAAGTACACGCCCGGAGCTCGCTGAAGTTGGCTGACCAGCACCCGCTCGGCGCCGTTGATGATGAAAGTGCCGGTGTCGGTCATCATCGGCACATCGCCGAAGAAGATGTCCGATTCGGTGATCTCGCCCGTTTCCTGGTCCCGCAACTGGGCCTTTACGTACAGCGGCTGCGAGTAGGTTATTTCGCGCTCCCGGCACTCCTCCGGGCTGAACTGCGGCGCGTCGAACCAGTGGTCCAGGAAGTACAACTCGAACCGCTCGGCGCGGCGCGACGCCTCGCCATTGGCGAAACGCCGGGTTATGCCGGCGACGATGGGCGAGCAGTCCCGGAAGGTCTCTGCCAGTCCGTTTGTCTTGAACCAGTCGAACGATTCGATCTGGCTTCTGATGAGATTGGGCACGTCCAGAACGTTCGCGATGCTGGAATCCAAATAGGTTTTCACATCGCGAGCGGACAGACCGCGTTCGTTCCTGCCTGAGCGTTTACGGGTCAAGACCATGAAACGACCCTCCTGACGGGTGCGCGGTGGTGGGTTAACGGAACATTGCCTGCTCCTCCGTTGTTCGTGTGCAGACACGAAGACACGGCCTACCGCTGCCGGCAAGCCGCATCAATGGGTCAGTTAGAACTGAGGGAGCAGGCGAAACTTCAAAAAATCAGAGCGATTAGCATTCTGCGCATATATGGAAATTGTTTCTATCCTAAACGTTGTTGCCCGCAATTGTCAATTGCGGGCTGTTTGTTTTTGTGCGGTGGATCGCCGAAGACGGCACGACTCCCCGCGCGACAGATGACTGCTGCGTAGTGCATTCATTGACGTCGCATTTACTTCACGCCTCCAACGCTCGCGGTCCCCCCAGTTGCTACGGTGGCCCTGATGGATCGGCTCCACCGGAGCCACCCGTCGCGTTTCATTCACTGCCGACCGGGACGTATTATCCCCCGCCTCCCCGAACCTCAAGGCTGGGTTTGGTCATTTCCTCCGGGTTGAGCAGGGCGTCGAGTTCCGCTTCGCTGAGGGAAGTGTCGTTCCGGGCGACCTCCCGGATCGTGCCGCCCGTTTCGGCAGCTTTCTTGGCGATCCCCGCAGCCGCGTCGTATCCGATGGACGGGGCCAGTGCGGTCCCCAGCATCAGGCCTTTTTCCACCATGGCGGGGCCGGTGTCCGTGGCGGTGATCCCGACAACGCACTGGTCTGCGAAGTTGCTCGCCGATGCGGCCAGCAACGACACCGACTGGAGCAGGTTGTACGCCGCGAGCGGCATCATGGTGTTGAGCTCGAAATACCCGCCGGCCCCGGCAAGAGCGACGGCCGCGTCGTTGCCGACCACGTGCGCGGCGACCTGGATCACCGATTCTGAAATCACCGGGTTGACCTTGCCGGGCATGATGCTGCTGCCCGGCTGCACCTCCGGCACGTTGATTTCGCCCAGGCCGGCGCGCGGCCCGCATCCCAGGAACCGGATGTCATTGGCGATCTTGTGCAGGCTGATCGCAACGGTTTTCAGCTGGCCGGAGGCTTCAACTATGCCATCGAGCGCCGATTGTGCCTGGAAGTGGTTGCGGGTTTCACGGATGGAAACGCCGGTCATTTCGGCCAAGGTGGCGCACGTCCGTTGCGAGAACTCCGGATGCGTGTTCACGCCGGTGCCCACGGCGGTCCCACCGAGGGCCACCTCCGCCAGGGCTTCCTGAGCACGGCGCACCCGGGTCACGCTGTATTCCGCCTGTCCCGCGTAGCCGCCGAACTCCTGCCCCAGGCGGACGGGCGTCGCGTCCTGCAGATGGGTTCGCCCCGTCTTGATGATCGGCCAGAACTCGTCGGATTTCTCCTGCAACGCTGATCGCAGCGACTCCAGCGCCGGCTCAAGGTCTTCTTTCATGCCCAAGAGGGCTGCCAGGTGTATCGCCGTGGGGATCACGTCGTTGGATGATTGCCCCAGGTTGACGTTGTCATTCGGGTGCACCAGTCGCGATCCCAGGTCGCCACCCAGGATTTGCGAGGCACGGTTGGCGATAACCTCGTTGGCGTTGGTGTTGGTCGAGGTGCCCGAGCCGGTTTGGAAAATGTCCAGCACGAAGTGATCGTCGTGCCTGCCATCCGCGACCTCCTGGGCCGCCTGTACGATGGCATTGCCGACGGTGGGGTCTAGGACGCCAAGGTCCATGTTGGTCCGAGCCGCGGCCAACTTGATCAGCCCGAGGGCCCGTATAAATTGCCTTGGGAAGCGCAGATCGCTGATGGGGAAGTTCAGGACGGCCCGCATGGTTGACGCACCGTAAAGAGCATCGGCGGGTACCTGCATTTCACCCATGGAGTCGCGTTCGATCCGAGTAGCGGAAATAGTCATCGCTTGGTGCCGTCCTCTGTTGGGTTGGTTGCCGTTTCGGTGATCGTCGTGTGAAGGCTAACCCTTCGATAGGACGAAGTTACTTGCCGTCCTTGATAAAGTCCGCCACACGCTCAGCGATCATGATCGTCGTGGCGTTGGTATTGGCACGGATGACGTCAGGCATCACGGACGCATCGACCACGCGCAGGTTCTGCATGCCGTAGACCCGGCAATACTGGTCAACCACTGCGTCCAGGTCCGAGCCGGGGCCCATCTTGCAGGTGCCCGATGAATGGTGCTGGGTGTACGCGTTGCGCAACATCCACTGGTCCAGAGCAGCGTTGGAAGCCAGGTCCTCGTCCGTCGGGGACAGTCGCTCGGCGACGAACTGGCTGAATGTGGGCTGTTCCGCGATCTGCAAACCCAATCGCACCGCCGCCCGCAGGCGCTGGCGGTCGAGCGGGTCGGACAGATAGTCGTAGAACAGGTCGGGCTGGACGTGGGGGTCGGTGGAGGCCAGGCGGAGGCGACCGGCCGTGGCGGCGTTCTGGAGAGCCGCGCTGAACCCGAAGTGGAAATCATCGGTCTCAATGTTCACGCTGGCCGGTCGATGCTCGCTGGTCATCAAAAGCGGAGAAAGCTGGATGTCGCCCCGGGTTCCAGTGCCCTCCGGGCTGTATCGCAACGCGACCTGGATGCTGGGGGCGTCCAGATCCGGTGGGTCACCGACGCCGCGGAACAGGCTGAACACCGCAGGATGATCCCGCAGATTCTCGCCGACGCCGGTGAGCTCGTGAACCAGCGGTATTCCCATTTCCCCCAGATGGTCGGCGGGTCCCACTCCCGACAGCAACAGTATCTGGGGCGACCCGATGGCGCCCGCGCTCAGGATGATCTGGTCGCCGTAGACCTCGAATATCTCGCCGCCGCTTTCCGCCTCAACGCCCACGGCGGTTTTGTCTTCAAAAAGCACTCGCCGGGTCACCACGTTGCCCCGCACCGTCAGGTTCATGCGGTGCCGGGCCAGAGACAGATAGGTCAGCGAGGTGCTCATCCGGACCCCGTCGATGTTGTTCAGGGGACGCGCCGCGACGCCGACCGAGTCGGGATGGTTCTGGTCCGGATCTTCCGGGAAGCCCAGTGCGCGCGCAGTGTCGTAAAACGCTTCCGCGACGGGCAGCCACTCGTGCCGCTTGTAACGGCGCACGGGGATCGGGCCGGAGTTGCCGTGGAAGTCGTCGCCTCCGAAGTCCAGGTCGTTTTCCAGACGTCGGAAATAGGGCAGTACCTTGGTGAAAGACCACTCGTCGTTGCCCCAGACCGCCCAGTTGTCATAGTCCTCCGGGACACCTCGGAACAGAACCTGACCGTTGATGCTGGACGAACCGCCCATGGCCTTGCCGCGAGGGATGATTATGGGCTCTTCCTGGTGGGGGGTCCCCTTTGCCAGGTACCCCCAGCTGTGCGGGCCATACGCGGAACGCCACATGTTGTTGCCGTTCTTCAGGTCGATCGGGAGGTGTTCGAAATCCGGGTAGTCGGGGCCGGCTTCGAGGAGCAGGACCGACACGTTCGCGTCTTCCGTCAAGCGCGACGCCAGCGCGCATCCGGCTGAACCTCCGCCGACGATTATGTAGTCATACTGCAATGGATTACCTCCCGATGCTCGGGCCCAGGTTCGTCCTGCCTTTCGTTACAGGCCGCAAATGTCCAGCAGGCTATTGAAGAAATCGAAATCGTCCATGCCGCCGAGCGTCTCTTCGTGTCGGTCCGCCAGGTGCCTCATGATGCGAGGCGTATTCATGGGAACCAGCAGAGCGGTAGCGTTGATGCTCACGATACCGATCATGGGATAGGCAGTGAATCGACCGGCCGCCTGCGACTGTTGCTCGCAAAGCAGACATCTGACCGTGATCTCTTCGTCTCGGTGGTCGTAAATCAGGCGGATCAGCGGAGCGGCGTCGTGTTGGGCGTCATACACTTCACCGTTCCCGAATTGGTCGGGACCTATGTATTCGGCCACGAGCGAGTTCGTCCACCCTTCAGGTGGGTGCACCACCCGATTACTGTCCCTGGGCATGGCCGGCACCTCTAAAATCAAGTAGAAAAGCGTTCGACGATTTTACCCCATCGTCAACGCGATCCGCCACGCTGCGGGGGCCCTGGCACGGTGAATCAACGCCTGGAGCCGTCGAGACCGCCTGGCGCACCGTGTCGGACCGTTCAGTTTGTCTTCCGCCTAACGGCGCAACGGTCCGGGGTACGCGCGATCAGGCGAACGACCATATGGCTACGGTTGCCGTGCATGTACCAGTGTGGCACCATGATCCGGCATATCGTTATGATCGATATCACGGTGCATTCAAAGCAGCCAGGAGTGGGTCAATGAGTTTGGATATCTTCGACGTAAGCGGCCAGAAAGTGCTGCTGGTTGGCGCGGGTCGGGGCATAGGGAAAGGCATCGCCCTGGCGTTTGCGCAGGGCGGAGCGGACGTAGCCGTTACCGGCCTCACCTCCACCGGTGTGAACCGGGTTGCCGACGAAGTCAGGGCCATGGGCGGGACCTGTCTCCCCCTCACCGGCGACGCGACCGCGGCGGCGGATACCGACGCCATCGTCCAACGCACAATTGACGAATTCGGGCACATCGATACCATGATCAACTGCGTGGGTGACGCGATCCGCAAACCGGTGGCGCAACTACCCGGAAGCGATATACCCGGCATGACGGAAACCGAATGGCACAGCATCGTCGACATCAACCTGACCGAGGCTTTTCAGGGTTGCCGCGCCGTGGGACCGCACATGCTGGAACGGAGACAGGGCAACGTCATCAACATCAGCGGCTGGGCATCCTTCCGCGGACGCCCGATGTCGGCGGCCTACGACGCCGCAAAGGCCGGCTTGATGCGGTTCACTGAGTGCGTGGCCCAGGAGTGGGCGCCTTTCGGCATCCGCTGCAACGCCATCGCGCCGGGGAGCTTTCCGGACCCGGAGCAGATGTCCGAAGAAGCTTTTGCGGCTCGCGACGCCGCGTCCGGCGAAACCGTCCCCCTGGCGCGGGTCGGGAGGCTCATAGAGGTTGGCTACCTGGCCGTTTATCTGGCCTCGCCGGCCGCTTCGTATGTGACGGGACAGACCTGGGCCATCGACGGGGGCGTGAGCATCAAGCATCCCTGATGTTGCACCAAGCCGGGCTGATGTCGGTCCTTTTCTGCCGCACAATCCTGGCGACCAGACAACCAAAATATTAAACGGTCAGTCTTCGGTATCATGCACCCAGCGGGCTATTCGCAGGAGATTCGCAATGACGATGCACTATGAGTTGCTGGCTAACCGCATACTGGAGCGCGCGGCCACCCACTTCCCCAATAAAGAGATCGTGACGCGGGTAGGCGAGAGTACTCACCGCTATACCTACGGTGAGATGTTCACGCGCACCTCACGGCTGGGCAACGCCCTGCGGGAACTGGGTGTCGGCCGGGGAGACCGAGTCGGGACGTTCGCCTGGAACACCTACCGGCACCTTGAGGCTTATTTCGCGCCGGCCACCATCGGCGCCGTCACTCACACTATCAATATCCGGCTGGCGCCCGACGACATGGCGTACATCATCAACCACGCTGGCGACAAGGTTCTGTTGATAGACCCTGACCTCGCGCCCGTGATTGAGGCAATCGCCGACCGGCTGACCTCCGTGCGGCATTTCGTTATCCTCGGCGGAACGGATGAAATGTCCACGACGCTGCCCAACGCGGTGTGCTACGAAACCCTGTTGGACGCGGCGTCGCCCGAGTACCGTCCCGTGGATGTTGACGAGTACTCGACCATGGGATTGTGCTATACCTCCGCGACCACTGGCCTGCCCAAGGGTGTGGCCTACTCGCACCGGGCCGTTTATCTCCATTCCCTGACCGCTTCGACCGCCGATATGCTGGCCGTTTCGGAACGCGACCGCATAATGGCCCTCGTGCCGATGTTCCATGCCAACTGCTGGGGATTCCCCTACGCGTCCACAATGTTCGGCGCTTCGCAGATTTTTCCGGGTGTAAGGCCGGACCCGCGCGTGATCTGCGAGATGATCGAGCAGGAGCGCGCGACCATCAGCGCCGGCGTGCCGACCATCTGGATCGGCGTGCTCGACTACCTGCAGCGATCGGGGGTCGAATACGACCTGTCATCGTTGAGGCAGGTTGTCAGTGGGGGCTCTGCGGTTCCTCTGGCGGTCTTACAGGCTTACCGGGACCGACTGGGGGTCGAAATTGTCCACGCCTACGGCATGACCGAGGCCGCCCCGCTAATCTCCGTAAACCGGCGGCGCAGCTGGCTTGACGAACTTCCTGACCAGGAACGGCTGGAACTCAACGCCAGCCAGGGCGTCATCGCCCCCGGCATAGATATGAAGCTGGCCGATGAGGACGGCAATGACCTCGCGTGGGATGGCGAACAGCGCGGGGAGCTCTGGTTCCGCGGACCGTGGCTTGCGGACCAATACGTCGACGATGAGCGCAGTGAGGAAACCTTTATCGACGGCTGGTACCACAGCGGAGACATTGCCACCATCGACGCCGACGGTTATATCCAGATCGTCGATCGGGTCAAGGACATGGTGAAAAGTGGCGGGGAGTGGATTTCGTCGGTTGACCTGGAGTCCGCAATCATGGCCCACCCTGACGTGTTGGAGGCCGCCGTAATTGCGATTCCGGATCCACAGTGGCAGGAACGCCCGCTGGCATGTGTGGTTGCCCGTTCCGAGGCCTCGGGTCCTCTGACCAAGGACGCAATTCTGGACTTTATTCGACCGGATTTCGCCCGGTGGTGGCTTCCCGATGACGTGATTTTCATCGAGGAGATACCCAAAACCAGCGTGGGCAAGTTCGACAAGAAAGTCCTGCGGGAACGATTTGAGCATCACCGCTGATTCGTTCGGATGAGCCAGACGTCTTCCGCCGCGTCGGCCATCTCGGCTGTGGGCTTGCGCAAGGACTACGGTGATCGAAGCGTCCTGCGCGGCGTCGATGTATCCATCCCATGGGGCCAGACGGCGGTGCTTTTTGGACCCAACGGGGCTGGCAAGACTACCTTGCTCCGCACCTTGGCTGGCCTGTCTCGCCCGGACGCGGGAGAAGTGCGAATTGGCGGACTGGTGATGCGGCGGTCCGGTGGCATAGCGCGAACTCTGGTCGGGTTCGTAGGCCATCAAACCCTGCTCTACAACGACCTCACCTGCCGCGAAAACCTGCATTTCTACGCGAAACTGTACGCTGTCGACCGCCTCCCAGGCGATGTCAACGGTCTCGCTGAGCGCGTCGACCGCCGTTCTGGGGGTGTCGATTTCCCCTCTGACCGCGTCGACCACGTCCTGGAACAGTTGAACCTCGCGGACCGGGCAGACCGTCGGGTGCGCACGCTGTCCCATGGAATGCAAAAGCGATTGTCGGTGGCCCGCGCCATCCTGCACGAGCCCGCCGCGCTGCTGCTGGACGAACCCGAATCCGGGCTCGACACCGATTCGGTCGCGTCTTTGGGCCAGTTGCTGCAGGATTGGTCGGCGTCGGGCAGGACGGCTCTTTTGACGACGCATAGCGCAGCAATCGGCGAGGCCTGGGCCGACCGGGTTTTCAGGCTTGAGCGTGGCAGACTAGCGGAGGCGGCGCCTTTACGTCGGGAAGCCGCTACGGCGTTCAGGGCCTGTGCTGCCGACCCGTATCCCAGCTGAGACATCTCACCCGGACCGTCGCCCATGCGGCTGCTCACGGCAACCCTCGCCATAGCGTGGAAGGACGTACGGCTCGAGTTTCGTTCGCGCGACACCATCGTCTCAGCGCTGGTCTTCGGGCTGATCGTGGTGGTCGTGTTCAATTTCGGCCTGAACCGAACACCCGGCAGTCTGGCTCCGGTGGCGCCGGGTCTCCTGTGGGTGGCCTACGGATTCGTGGCCGTGCTGGCTATGAACCGGGCGTTCGCCCGGGAGCTGGAGCAGGGCGCGCTGGACGGGTTGCTGGCGGCTCCGGTGAGCCGAGACGCCGTGTTCCTGGGCAAGATGCTGGGCACACTGGCATTCATGCTGGTGATCGAAGCGCTGCTGCTGCCCGTTTTTGCGGTGATGCTGGGCTTGCCAACGCTGTCTCCGACACTGGGACTGATCATCCTGCTTGCGACCGTCGGCTTTGCCACGGTCGGCACTTTCTTTGCCGCCATCGCGGCGCAGACACGTTCTCGGGAAATCCTCCTGCCCGTGCTTTTCTTCCCCGTAATCGTTCCGGTGATCATCGCCGCGGTGGAGGCCACCGCCCTGGTGCTGCAAGGGGGACCGATGCTGCCGGTCTGGACCCGGTGGCTACCGTTGCTGGTGGTGTACGACGCGCTCTTTTTGGTAATATGCTCATGGATGTTCGGGTATGTTTTCGAGGGATAGCATAGTTTGGCCGCGATGACGGGCCGCAGCCCTACCTATAACCCGATCCGTTCCTACCTCCGCGACCCCCGTTCATGGCTGCTGGTGTTGACCGCAGTTCTGACCATCGTTGACGGGTATCTTATATTCGTCGTCTCGCCGACAGATCAGGTGCTGGGCCATATCCAGCGCATCTTCTACGTCCACGTCCCCATCTCCATCCTGTCGTTTCTGGGGTTCCTGGTTTGCGCCGTTGCCGGCGTCGGGTATCTGATCCGCAGGGGAGAGATTTGGGATCGCGTGGCTCACGCAGCCGCGGAAGTGGGCGTCGTTTTTGTCACCCTGGCGCTGGTGACGGGGGTCATCTGGGCTCGCCCGGTGTGGGGGGTCTGGTGGACCTGGGAACCGAGGCTGACCACGACGCTCATCCTGTGGCTGATCTACGTCGCCTACCTGATGATTCGGCACTACGCCCCCACGCCGCAGCAGGGCCGGGCGTGGTCGGCCGTGGTTGGCATCATCGGTTTTGTGGACGTGCCCATCGTGTACTATTCCGTACAATGGTGGCGATCGATACATCCCGTGCAGGTGATCGGGCCCGAGGCGGCAGACGACGCCCTGGAGCCGATCATGGCGCGGATCCTGGTCTTCTCGATGATCGCGATGCTGGCCCTGTTCTCGTATCTGCTGCTGGAACGGGTGGCTTTGCGAGGCACAGAGGACACAGTTTCCGCAATTCGCCGTCAAGGAACCTACGATTAGCATGACCGTGCCTCCCACCAATCTGCCATTTCTGTTCGCCGCTTTCGCCGTCGTGTGGGCGGTGTTCTTCATCTACGCCGCATACATGTCCTGGCGGCGTCAATCGGTTCAAAGGGAGCTGCGGGAACTAGAGCAAGCCATCGAAGTCTCGGACGGGCCTGACGCAGACGAGAGGGACCGGGTCGAGTAGGTATAATAGTATTGGCCCTCCAACCGGATGGGCTGCGAGTTCTCATGCAAACTGATCCATATACCGGCCCCGTCGCGACCGCGGAACAGGCTTCGGAGTCGGAGTCCGAACGTTCCGCGTGGCGCAGCCATCGCACGCGACTGCTAATCCTGGGCGGCGTGATTGCGCTGGCGGTGGCATACATGGTGTATGCCGCCTTTCCCGGCAACACGCTGTATTTCGTCACCGTCAGCGAGTTTGCGGAGGATCCCAAACTTCGCGACGGCCAGACGCTGAGAGTCGCCGGTGCTCTTGCTCCTGACTCATTCCGCCGGGAAGATGGATCCACGCTGTCACGATTCAGTCTCGGCGACAAGCAGGTTGACGTGCCGGGCATAGCGCCGGGCAGCCCGCAGATGGAAGCTAGCTACGTGGGGGTTCTGCCGGACCTTTTCTTCAACCCCCACTCGGAAATCATTCTGGAAGGCCACTACGACGGCGACGCGGGCGTTTTTGCGACGGACAACATCCTCGTCAAATGCCCGTCCAAGTATCAGTCGATGCAGGCTGAGAATCCTGACGCCATGCCGGGAGCCGCGGCGCCCGCCCCCGGCGGTTACTGATGGTCAAGGAGACGGCGGATTCTGTTCGACACCCCAACTTCCATTGACAACGTAGGTTAACCCAGCCAGGCGGTTCGGTTCCCTCTTGCGTCGCAGCCTGTTGAGCCTGCTACCGCCGTCCTAAGGCAAGCCACTACAGGGACGCGCAATACACCGTCGGCACCGCTAATGACGGCCCGTCGTGCCCGTGTCGATGCTCAAATTAGCCTACGAACTTGACACGGGAGCCTTCCGAGAAGTGCCCACTTGCTTGGCCTACGCACTCGGGCGGGCCAAGCACCCAAAGGCGCCGTCGGTTCCCAACGTCCACGACGAACGCAACTTCGTTCACTTGGCGGACGACTGTCGCTTCCCACGCGTGGCACTTACCCGCACCTAAGCTCGGGTCCAGTAGCAGCGCGTCATAGGTTGCTCGGGTGCCGAGTTGGTATCCTTGCTCGCAATAGGTGTGCCATGCCAAGAGGCTAGGGTCACGGTCATATTTGCCGCACGCCGTCCACAAAACGCCCGCCTCAAGAAGAGCGACCATAGGACGAGGCTCACCACACCCCGTGAAAATTTCAGGCGAGTGCCCGGACCCCTGCGGGTTGAAAGAATGATGCGACGATGTTGACGCATTCGGGAACTATCGACATTGCCGTCCGAACGGTCTTCGAGGAGTGCTGGGGTGCGACCCAGTACTGTCGGGGCTCGTGGGAGGCTGTCTGAAGCGCGGGCTCTGTTGCATTTGCAGGGGTAGTCACTATTCTGAAGGACCCCAGATGAGTGACACCATGCGGAACACCATCTTTGAACGGCTACTCCTGCGTCTGTACGAACAGAGGTACACGCGTTCCGTCGAATTTCACGAGTTCAAAGACCGCTGTTTGTACTGAGCGCTGGGAGTTCCCGTCTGTGGGTCAGATGCGCTGAACTGAAAGGTAACCAATTCGGTGCGACAACGCCTTTGTAACGGTGGAGCATGGATAAGGTAATCCTGTCCGCCATGCGCCACGTCCGCCGCAGTCTCGCCGAGGACGTCATCAAGTTTCAGCAAATATCCACATGGCGATGTACGGTTGCCGACGGCAGACATCAGCCGGCTTGGCTTGACCTCAACACGAACCGTGGATATGCAATTGGCAGACTGGCAGGTGGTTGGAGCCAGGACTTATGCGGCAACGGGAATTTGGTTGGGAACCTCCACAGCAGTGAACGTCGTGGAGTCTGAAAGGGATATTCCGCTGATCGGCACCAGCCTGCTCTGGGGAAGCTCAATGGCCATCGAGTGGGAATTCGGCGGCCACGTGACAATTACCGTGCTGCCCTGAGCCAAAATTCATGGCCCCCGGTGACCTTGCCACCGGGGGCCGTTTCCGCAGATTTTTAATCGTCAGCTAGAACGCGTAGGCGTTCATCAACTGCTCCACCGAGCGCTCCCGTGCCTTGGCACGAATGGACTCCATGTTGCCTTCCAGCGAAGCGCGGGTCTCGTCCTTGTAGATGACGCCCACGGGCAGGCCGCCCTGTTGCACCAGGTCGTAAGCCGCCTGTTTGCTGGACGGGTCGTGGTCTTCAGGGATGTCCCACATCGCCGGGGCGATGCCTTCCCGGGCGTTGCCCTTGATCAGCTGGAAGGTGTCGTTGTAAGTCACGCATGGCGACTGCACATGGATCATCGCCATTCCGTCGTGGTTCATCCCCTCGTTGATCAGGCGTGCCAGGACACGAGGCTGGCCGGAAAAACCGGACGCGATGTACGAAACACCAAGGGTGAGGTACAGCTCCAGGGGATCCAGGTCCTCTTCGATCTTGCCGAAAGGCGTGCTGCTGGTCACGGTTCCCATCTCAGTGGTGGGTGAACTCTGACCCTTGGTGAGACCGTACACCCCATTGTCCATGATCACCGCGGTTACGTTCACGTTACGCGCGGCTTGCGGGGCGATGTGCTCGCCGCCGATGCTCAGGAAGTCGCCGTCTCCGGCCACGATGACAACGTTAAGTTCGGGGCGCGCCATCTTGACACCCATGGCCACGGGCAGCGTGCGACCGTGAATGCCGTGGATGCCATAAGGCTGTTCGCCTTCCAGCAGGTGAACCAGGTTGCCGCTGCACCCGATGCCGGCGACCACAACGTTGTTTTCGATGGGCAGTCCGGTTTCTTCCAACCGGTTGATCATGGCAAATTCCAACGCGCGGCGCACGCCGAAGTCCCCGCACCCGGGGCACCATTTGAAGTCGTATTCCGGGTTCTTCTTGCTCATGCCCGTGCTTCCTCCATATGTTCTGCCATGATCTTTTTGACCTGGGTCACCAGATCACTCACCTTGAAGGGCAGACCGGTGTATTGCGTGATCGGCGTCGATGCAACCCGATGGAACCGCAATATGTTGGCCCATTGCCCCTGGTAGTTGAGTTCAGGAACAATCACCAACTCCTTGGCCCGCAGTTCGTCACGCAGTTTCGGCGGGATCGGGTGCAGGAACATCGTGTAATACCAGGCGATGTCCACCCCTTCTTCCCGCAACGCGTTGTAGGCCTCGAGCACGGGGCCCTTGGACCCTCCCCAAGGCATCAGCGCAAATTTGGCTGCCGTGTTGTCGCTTTCGTAGTGGTCTTCTTCCAGGAGTTTCAGCTTGCCGAAGCGGCGCTCGGTCATCTGGATATGGCGGCTGGGCAAGTGCGTGGTGTCGCCCATCTCGTCGTGCTCGCTGCCGTTGGCCACGTAGGCCCCGGGCCCTCCGGGCAATGGCATCGGAGACAACTCGTGGCCCGAATAGCGGTGGTAACCGTTCCCGCCTTCGTAGGTCAGGCGCTCTTCAACCGTTATCTTGCTGAGGTCAGGCCGCGGGATGTTCTGCACCCGCTCGGCCATGGACATTTCGCTCATCAGGATCACGGGGCCCTGGTATCTTTCGGCCCAGTTGACCGCGTGGACGGCTCCAAAGAAACACTCCTCCACCGAGCCGGGAGCGATGATCGGCATCCGCACGTCGCCGTGGGCCGGGAACAGGCATCCCATCAAGTCCGACTGCTCGGTCTTGGTAGGCAGTCCCGTCGCCGGGCCGCCGCGCTGGACATCAACCACGACCAGCGGAATCTCTGCCATCCAGGCCAGGCCCAATCCCTCGCTCATCAGCGAGATGCCCGGTCCCGCGGTCGCGGTCATGGACTTCTTGCCGGCGTATCCTGCACCCAGGATCGCGGTGATCGCTTCAATCTCCGAAGATACCTGGTAAGCGAACTTGTTCTCTCCGACCAGGTTGCGCTCCATCCAGAGAAGGATGGTGGTGGCCGGCGAGATCGGGTACCCGGCGTAAAACTCCACACCTGCGTGTGTCGCCCCCAGAGCGATGGCCTCGTTGCCCTTGAGCATCAGCTGCTCGTAATCCGGGGGATTCGGCGGAGCCAGGTCGCCAAGCACGAAGCCGCTCTCCGCAGCGTTCTGACGGCCGAGCCGCATGGCCTCGATGTTCGACGAGATTATCTCGTCGTCGTTATCCCGTCCGCGGCGGAAGCGCGCTTCGACAAAGTCCTCGAGGTACTGCTGGGGCATGTGCACCAACTGTGCCAGGGCGCCGATGACCACCATATTCGCCGCGCGGTTGTTTCCGGTCGAGCGGGCAAGGGAATCGACCGCGAGGCCGAATGACCGCGGATCGGTCATGGTGAAGTCGTCGGCGTTGTAGATGATGACGCCGCCTTCGCGCACCTCTTCAGCATGGGTCTCGTAGGCTTCCTCGTTGAAAGCGACCAGCACGTCTACCTGGTCGCCGGAACTGAGGATGGGTTCGGTGCAAATCCTGGCCTGGGTCCAGGTCGGCCCTCCCAGAATTTGGGACGGGAAGGTCGCGTAGGTCAGGGCGTGATATCCGACCTGCGTTGACGCCTGGGCGAGTCCTTCGGCCGAAGTAACGACGCCCTGTCCGCCTTCACCGGCGAACCTGACGACGAAGTCGTTCATTAGCATTTGGAGGTTCCTCCGAAACGGCCGTCATCGGCGAATACGAGACCGGTTTTATGCGCTACGGGCCCCGCACATTTCTGAAAACAGTCAAAAAAACACCTGCCCACTTCCGTGCGGGAGGCGCTATTGGTTGTTACCAAAATTTTGGGCCACAAACTCGTCGTGCCGCATGCGATATCGTTAATCGCGAACACGATAACGCCGTCTGTTAATCGCACGGAATATAGCATCGGGCTTCGATATTTGTCAATTTCACCTGGGCGCTCCCACAGCCGTTCGATCGCAACGGTGCCGAGCGCAGCGAGGCGCGAAACCAATACGGTGGCGGTGGCCTGCGGTGATCGTGCGTGCTACGTCAATCAGATTGCCACGCCTCGCTCGGAATGGCAACGATGAGAATCGGATGACCTTGGCCGCGCGCAAGGCACTCGGTTGGTTCGCCCGTCCAACCGGGCCAACGCAGTGCGCGGCCGCAGAATGTCGGTTGCCTGCGGCATCATCGCAGCCATGGCGCGGCCGCTTGTTGCTATAATGTCTCAATTATGCCAGTCAGCCTTGACGTGATCATACCGTGCCTCAACGAGGAACGCGCGCTCCCAGAGAGCGTTTGCCGGCTTCACGCATTTATGTCATCCGAGATGGATGCGTACGCGTGGAACATAGTGATCGCGGATAATGGCTCCACGGATGGAACCCTTGGGGCCGCCGCCCGTCTCGCCGACCGTTTCCCTGAAGTACGATACATCAGCCTAACGGAGCGCGGACGCGGCCGGGCATTGCGACGGGCGTGGACGGAAAGCAGCGCGGACATCATGGCCTATATGGACGTCGACCTTTCCACCGACCTCGCTCACGTGCCCGACCTGGTCGCAGCGGTGGCCGACGGCGGTTATCACCTGGCGATAGGCTCGCGTTTGCTGCCCGATTCACTGGTCGTGGGACGAACGTTGAAACGGGAAATAACTTCGCGCGGCTACAGCCTGTTGTTTCGATCCATGTTTTTCACGAAGTTTCGCGACGCGCAGTGTGGGTTCAAGGCGGTCAGCCGCAAGGTAGCCCACGATTTGGCGCCCCAAGTCGTGGACAACGGGTGGTTTTTCGATTCTGAGTTGCTGATTCTGGCCCAGAAGTGCGGGTTTCGCATCAGGGAGATCCCGGTGCGCTGGACCGACGATCCCGATACCCGGGTCCGCATCATCCGGACGGCCTGGGAGGACGTGAAGGGCCTGATGCGGCTCAAATGCGGAGGCGTGGCCAAAGTGCGTCATCAGCTGCGCGCCGCCGGAAAACTGTAAGCGAACGTTCCAGGAAGTTGACCCGGTCCCGCTTTCGTCCGGGTCCACAGGCGCGGCCAATGCAGCCGCCTTACCGGAGGTCTCAGTGCTCGACCTGATCATCGAGCCGATGCAGTACGGATTCATGCAGCGCGCGCTGTTGGTGTCCGCCCTGGCGGCCACCGCCTGCGGCATCGTGGGCACGTTCGTGGTCCTGCGAGGCATGGCTTTTCTCGGCGACGCAATCGCTCATTCGTCGCTGACCGGAATGGGGGTCGCCTTTGTTTTTGGCGCCAACGTGTTCGTCGGAGCGCTCTGCTGGGCCGTGCCGGCTTCGCTGGTGATATCTGCCCTGTCCCGGCGCTCCGGTGTCCGAATCGACGCGATTATCGGAGTAATGTTTGCCGGCGGCTTCGCGGTCGGCGTGATCATCATCAACTCGTTGCAGCGCTACGCCGGAGATCTGCTGGGAATCCTTTTCGGCAACGTGCTGGGAGCTTCGTGGTTCGACGTTCTAAGCGTTGGCGTTCTCGCGCTCGGAGTCACCGCGGTGGTCTGGGCCTTCTACAAGGAATTGGTCTTCACCACCTATGACTCCACCGTCGCTGAAGCTGCGGGCGTGCCGGTGCGATTCCTCGAATACATGCTGCCGCTTCTGGTTGCCCTGACGACGGTTGCGGCTATCAAGACCGTGGGAAACGTCATGGTGATGTCCCTGCTGGTTGTGCCGTCGGTAACCGGCACGATGCTCGCGCGAACGCTGTCGTCGATCATGATCGCGAGTGTCGCCTGCGCCCTGCTCGCGGTGGTGGTAGGTCTGTATTGCTCCTACTATTTTGATTTGCCTACCGGGCCGACCATTGTGGTCGCATCTGTAGGTCTGCTCCTCTTGTTAGTCGCTTTTTCGCCGCGTCGGGGCTTTTTGATGTCCTGGATCCGGCGGGATCGGTCGGGCGTCTAACGGGGGGCCTCGCCTCGCCGCCCGGCACCGGCGAACCGGGCGACGCCCTGCTTCCAGCCCAGCGCCGTGATGAAAAAGATGGTGGTCAGGAGCGCCATCACCGGACCCGAAGGCAGGTTGAAGTAGAAGGACACGTACAGCCCGCTGAAGGCGGCGGCAACCCCCAGCGCCACTCCCAACAGCAGCGCCCGGTAGAAGTTGCGCACCAGCAGCAACGCAGTGGCCGCCGGAGTTATCAGCATGGATACCACCAGCACGATGCCCACGGCTTGAAGCGAAATCACGGTGACCACTGCCAGCAGGACCAGCAGCGTGTATTCCAGCAGGTTGGTTGGCAACCCCATGACCAGCGCGCCCGTGGGGTCGAAGTTGGCGAAAAGCAGTTCTTTGCGGATGACAAAAACCAGCGCCAAAACCGCTCCCACCAAGGACAGCGTGATGTAGACATCGGTTTGCGACACTCCGAGAACCTGGCCCAGGAGAATGTCCTCCAGGTCAACCGGCAGGCCGCGCGCGGCGGTCAACATGACCAGTCCCAGGGCGAACAGCCCGGCAAAAGTAATGCCTACCGAAGTGTCCTCGCCGACGCCGACACGCTTGACCAGGTAGCCGATCAGCAGGGCCACGGCGACGGCCACCGGAATGGTGCCGGCGAAGGGGCTGAAACCCAGCATGAAGGCGGCCACCATCCCCGGCAGCACGGAGTGGGCCAGGGCGTCGCCCACGAAGCCCAACCCGCGGGTCACCACGTAAACGCCCAACACTGGGCACATAACCCCCACCAGCAGGGACACGACCAATGCCCGCTGCATGAAGCTGTACTGGAGGGGACCCAGCAGTCCTTCGACTATGGCATCCATGACCGCCCCCGCCGGGGCATCGTCGTGGGAGAGAACGCGGCCGGCCCGTTCATGTCCCGACCGGGTAAGGAGGCTGGGATTGCTGCCGGCGTAGATTGATGCGCTCCAACGCCTCCGGCTCGCAGTTCAGGGGCAGGTAGTCGTCGCAAATCTCGAACATCTGGATGATGTCGTGAGACGACATCAAGATGGTGTGACCCTCGTCCCGGAGCCTCAGCAATACGTCCAGCAGGGCCGACTGAGAGGGGATGTCCACCCCGGAGAAGGGTTCATCCAGCAGCAGGATGCTGGCGCCCTGGGCGAGGGAACGGGCGATAAAGACCCGTTTGCGCTGCCCGCCTGACAGCTCGGTAATCTGAGCATTGCGGAAGGGCGACATCTCTACCGTTTCCAGGGCCCTGCGGACGATCTCCCGGTCCGCGCGGCCGGGCCAGCGGAACCAGCCGATCTCCCGCACTCGGCCCTGCATCACCACGTCCCACGCGCTCATGGGGATACGGGTGTTGATCCGCTCGTACTGCGTCAAGTAGGCCACCTGGCGCCGCGCATCTTCCGGCGAACGGCCATTAATCAGCACTCGGCCTGAGGTGGGACGTAGCAACGACGCGATGGTGTTGAACAGGGTGCTCTTCCCCGCTCCATTGGGACCCAGCACGCCCACCAGGCATCCGGAGCCGACCTCAAAATTGATTCGGTCCAGTACCAGCAGCCCGTTGACGTGGACAGTCAGATCCTCGAAGGCCAAGCGGGACGCGGATCCATGACAGGCCATGGCTACTTCAGTGCATCCACGATTACGCGGACGTTGTAACGCATGAACCCCAGGTAGGTGCCGGTCGCGCTGCCCGGTTCGCCCAGGGAGCTGGTGCGCAGAGCCGAAACTACCTGCACGCCGGTTTCTTCAGCGATCCTCTGTGACAGTCGGGGAGCGAAGATGTCCTCAGAGAAAATCGCCGGAACACGTTCCTCCTTGATGTGCTCCACCAACTCCGCCATCTCCTGGGCAGTAGGTTCTTCCTGGCCTGAGGGCGGTTTGACCGCCCCCACGACTTTGAAGCCATAGCGGTGGGCAAAGTACCGCAGGCTATCGTGGGAAGAAACCAGCAGCCGACGCTCCTCGGGCACCGCCCCAACCTGCTCCACAATCCATGAGTGGAGCGTGTCCAACTCGGCGGCGTAGGTGGCGGAGTCAGACTCGTACTCAGAGCGGCGGTCAGGGTCGGCGGCGGCCAGGCTTTCGGCGATGCCAAGCGCCGCGTCTTTGACACGCAAGGGGTCGAACCAGAAATGCGGGTCCAGTGGCCCGTGGTCATGGTCAGCGTCGCCGTGGTCATGGTCAGCGTCGCCGTGGTCATGGTCAGCGTCGCCGTGGTCATGGTCGGCATCGCCGTGGTCATGGTCGGCATCGCCATGGTCATGGTCAGCGTCCGCGTGGTCATGGTCAGCGTCGCCATGGTCATGGTCAGCGTCGCCATGGTCGCGGTCGGTCCGCTCCTCCTCTTCGTACTCAAGGAGATCGATATATTGGTGCAAGGACACGATGGCGTCGGTGTCTTTGGCGACCCTCGAAACCAGGTCGTTTACCCATTGGTCCTCCAGCCCCTGCCCGATTGTGACCACCAGGTCAGCCTCGGCTACTTTAGCAACGTCCTGTGCGCCGGGTTTGTAGTTATGGGGGTCTGCGTCGGCTGGCAACAGTGACGCGACAACCACCGCGTCTCCGCCTACGGCGGCCACCCAGTCGGCGACGATGTTTAGAGTGGTCACGACGGTGAGCTTGTCGGTTTCGGCGCCCGCCGCCGCACCTGAGTCCTCTGATTCGCCCGGCGCTGCGCCGGCACAGGCCGGGGCGGTAAGCAACAGGGCAACGATAAAAGCCGTGAGCGTCAGCACGCGACGTACGGATGCCCAAGGCTGGATCGGCCAGGCGATGCTGGCTGCGTGCTGGATGCTCGTTATGATCGCTTGGGGCATATCTGCGCCTGCCATTCAGAATTGCGCCGAGGCAGCCGCCGGATAGCTTACTGGTCGGTGCGCGAACGAGCGGGTATTCACCAACTACGGACGGGCCACAGTTCAGCTCTCGGCGGGAACATTCTGGAGCACGTCGAGCAGCGGGAAAGCGTGGACCAGGCCAATGACTTCCTAATTGCGGAGCGCTCGCGTCAATAAACCTGCCAGATCAATCGGTCAACCGCGAAGCCTAGCAACAAGCGCCATTGGCAGTCAACTGGCCCGACATTGGGCAACTCGAAAGAGTTGGCGGGCTTTGCCATCGGCGCGGCGGTCGCCCGGCGAGAGTAGCGGTTGCCCGAGTGGATGGGATTGCCATGTCGCTTCCGCCCTTGGCAATGGCGATCGAAAATCCGGCATCGATCTATGTCAGACGTTTGAGTGTGCAGTCTATGTCTGGTAAACTTCGTGCGGCCAAAACCCAAACGAATTACCGATCACGACCACCGGTAGCGAGCCACTTTCTCAATGAGCGCTGACGTCCTGGCTACCCAACCGCGCGAGTTCAACAGCCGCCGCAGACGGCTGATGGAGACCCTGTCCACCGGAGCGATTGTGCTCGCTGCCGGCCACGACGCCGCTCGCAACAGCGATGTCGACCACGAGTACCGGCAGCCGTCCACTTTCTGGTATCTGACCGGATTCGATGAGCCCGACGCCGTAGCCGTGCTGCGCCCCGGTTCCGACACTCCTTACACCCTATTCGTGCGTCCCTATGATCCCACCTTCGAGATCTGGGTCGGTCATCGCGCCGGTGTTCGCGGCGCCGTGGGAGCCCTGGGAGCCAATGCCGCTTACCCGGTCGACAAGTTGGACAGCCAGCTTCCGGAGCTGCTCGCGGACTATGACACGGTCTACTATGCCCTGGGCAGTGACGACCGCGTGGACGGGATCATTTCCAGCCTCGTCAAGCGCCGCCGCGGAATGGCGCAGAGAGGCGCGAAGCCCGTGCGCCGCATCGAGGATCCTACGGCAACTATCGACCTGATGCGGCAGATCAAGACCGACAAGGAAATCGCCCTCCTCCAGCACGCCATCGACATTACCGCCCACGGCTTTGCGGCGGCCATGCGGACTGCGGCGCCGGGCGTCCACGAGTACGAAGTTCAGGCGGCTCTGGAGGGACCATTCCGGCAGCTGGGCTCGCCGCGCAACGGGTATCCGTCCATCGTCGCCGGCGGGGCCAATGCATGCGTCCTGCACTACATTCGGAACCGAGACGCCCTGGGCCCTGAGGACCTGTTGCTTATCGACGCTGGCGCTGAGTACGGCTTCTACACCGCCGACGTCACACGGACGTGGCCGGTTTCCGGTAAATTCACGCCTCCGCAACGGGCCATGTACGAGCTGACTCTCGAGTCCCAGAGGAAGGCCATCGCGGACGTCAAGCCCGGCGCGGGTTTCGATGACGTGCACCGGACGGCAACGAGGACTCTGGTGCAGGGTTTGGTCGATTTGGGCGTGATGACGGGCAGCGTTGACGGCATCATGGAGCAACAGTCGTACCGGGACTACTATATGCACGCCACCTCACATTGGCTGGGCTTGGACGTGCACGACAGTGGCCCCTACCGGGACGATCGGGGACAGGTGCGCTTGCGCCCCGGGATGGTGCTCACGATAGAACCGGGGCTTTATTTCGGTCCCCAGGCCAGGCAGGCTCCTGACATCTATCGCGGGATAGGCATTCGCATCGAGGACGATGTGCTGGTCACTGAAGACGGGTGCCGCGTGCTGTCCGCTGCCATACCGAAAGACCCGGACGAGCTTGAATCAATCGTGGCCGACTCACGCTGAGACCCCCGCCAGTTGATTACATGCCCACAACTACGGTAATCGCGGAAGTCATCGTGATGAAATTGCCAAATGAAGTACCGTGGCCCGCTGCACCTGCTGTGGCGGACGCGGCGCCGGTGAATGACCCGCCTGCCGCGATCGAACCCAGCGAGACTTCGCTTTTTGCTTCCACGGGGGATTCGTCCCCCGTTATTTTTTTGCCCGTTGCACTCCGGGTTGCCGAGCCACCTCCGCTGCACTTCGAGGGGGAGCAGCCAATCGCACCCCTCGCACTTGCAGCGGAGGTGGAATGCGCTCTCGACAACTTCCAGCGAAATCGTTCGATTTCGCTAATTTTTTGCCGCGCCCAGCGCGGGGTTGGGTGTGTCAATCCATACGAATATGGAAGAGGACATCAGGAGGGATGCCTATTGAACACTGGCGCGTTCGGCCCACGGCGGCCACGATTCGCCGGGGCGATTTGCGGCGATCCACAGGAGAGCCGATCCAAGTTTCATCTTCAGGAGGATTAATGAGTTCCGCTACAATGGCTACTCTGAAGCAATTTCCATTTCGGTTGCTGCTGACCGTCGCCGCATTGGGCTGCGCGGCCGTTCTCATGGGCGCAGCTTGCAGTGCCGCAGACGAGGCTCCGGCCGGGTCCGGAGCCACTGCGGGCTCCACGGCCACCGATAGCACAGCCCCCGTGAGCCCTACTGCGGACAGTTCCGCAGCCACCGGATCCACCGGTTCCAGCGCAGGTCAGGCGGAAAAGGCAGTCGACCCGAGCATGTACGCCGGCTTGTCCGGGGACATACCGATTGACGGATCGTCGACGGTGTTCCCGATCACGGAGGCGGTGGCAGAGGAATTCGGCGGGCTGACCGGTGGGAACGTCCGCGTGGTCGTGGGCATTTCCGGGACCGGGGGAGGCTTCAAGAAGTTCTGCGCCAACGAGACGGTGATATCGGACGCATCGCGGCCGATCAAGCAGAAGGAAGTTGATGTGTGTTTGGCGGCTGGAGTGGAGTACATCGAGCTGCCGGTGGCGATCGACGGATTGTCGGTGGTGGTGAATCCAGAGAACGACTTTGTGGATTGCCTGAGCGTGGAGCAGCTGAACCGGATCTGGAGTCCGGAGTCTGAGGGAGTGGTGACGCACTGGAACCAGGTGGACCCATCCTGGCCGGTGGAAGAGATCAAGATGTACGCGCCGGGGATTGACTCGGGGACGTTCGACTATTTCACGGAAGCGATCAATGGAGACGGAGGCGTGTCGCGGGGCGACTTCACGGCGTCCGAGGACGACAACGTGCTGGTGCAGGGGGTGTCCGGAGACAAGTACAGCCTGGGATACTTTGGATACGCGTACTACGCGGAGAACAGGGACAAGGTGAAGGTCGTGGCGATAGACGGCGGGAACGGATGTGTAGCGCCGACGACTGAGGTGATCAACAATGGGACGTATGCGCCACTGAGCCGTCCGCTGTTCATCTACGTGCGGGCGGACGTTGCGCAGGATCCGCACATCGCGGAGTTCGTCCGTTACTACCTGAGCCCGGAGGGCCAGAAGCTGGCGGCGTCCGTGGGTTACATCCCATACCCGCAGGAAGTGTATGACCTCGCGGTGTCAAAGTTCGACGGCGGCGTGACCGGCACGGTCTTCGGCGGCGACGACGCCTACAAGGGCCCGATTGCCGACGGTTTGATGCGGTAGGGACGTACCCCTCTTTACCCGCTGAGCGGGAAACCGGCAGGGGCGACCTTTTGGTCGCCCCTCAGGCGTTAACGGGCCATCCTGTGCCGGGCGAGCCAGCCACCGTCCGGCATGAGAGGTCAGCCCCTTTCCAGAAAGTCCCGGACCTGCTGCTCCAGCGGTTCCCGATTGTAGATACCCAGGAGCAGGGCCGCGTTGCGCATCCAGTCCCCCTGGAAATATCGCTCGTAAAGCACCTGGCGGCCGGCGAACGAGCTGCAGGCCGCGTCCCACGCCAACCGGAACAGGCGCACTCGTTCCTGCGCCGTTGCGGTGTCCGTATCCAGGTAGGTGTCCAGCACCTCGCCCATGGGTCCACCGAAGTCGCCTTCGGACGGCAGGGCCATGAGGCTGCTGGACCCCAACAGCTGGATGATCTCGGCCATCCGGGGATACATCTTGATGAACAGGTTGCGCGCCACGTTCAGCGGCACCCGGTCCGGCAGCATCACGCCCCAGTCGTCGATCTTCGCGTTCACCTCGGACTGGGTCAGCAAAGCCTTGGTGATCTCCAGGTTTTCCACCAGCTCGCCCAGCAATCCCTGGACCTGCGGCGTCTCACCGCTGCCCAGAGTCTTCACCATCAGGCTGGCGATTCCGGTGATGAACTCGCACTTGGCCACGTTCTTGGTCACCACCTGGTGGCCGGTGTGCACGTACTGCCCGGTCTCGTTGGACATGTTGTTGCACTTGTGCCGGTCTCCGTACATAAAGACGCGCTCCCACGGCACCAGCACGTCGTCAAAGAACACGATGGCGTCCATTTCTTCGAAGCGCGAACCCAGCGGATGATCGAAGTGGGACTTGCCCAGGTCGAAGCTTTCCCGGCAGATGAACTTCAGTCCGTCAATGCCGCAGGGCACCGAGAAAGCGAAGGCATACTTGTGCGCGTCTTCGTCCCGCGCCAGCAGCGACGACCGGGTCGGGTACACCATTATCTCGTCCGACAGCGGCCCGAGCGTCGCCAACACCCGGGGACCCCGGATCACCAGCCCGGCGTCGGTTTCCTTCACGACGTGCAGGGCGACGTCGGTGCTGTAGTCCATGGAAGTGGCGGAAGGAGCCCGGTTCCGCTGCAGGTTCACCAGCGTGTGGGTCATGCACAGGTCGTTCTCGCGAACGTGTTGATAGTAGTTGACCACGTTCTGCTTGAACTCCGGCCGGTTCTCGCCGAAGAAGTCCCCGGCCGCCGCCATGGACATGATCGTGACGTTCAAAAAGTCGGGTGTCCGGCCCATCATGCCGTAGCTGGCGTGCGCCCATCGCGACATCATCTCCCGACGCCGCGCCAGGTCGTCTTTTGTCTTCGGGATGATGAACGACAGCCCGACGGGGTCTCCGGTGGACGGCGACGAGTAGGTCATCGAACAGCCGACAGCGTCGTCGTGCTGCATGTCGTAGAGCTGCGCCACGGACCGCGCTCCGTTGGCGAGACCCGGAAACTCCGTAACGTCATTGATCCGACGCCCGTCCATCCAGATTTCCCGATTCTGCTCTCTCAATCCGGCCAGATATTCGGCCCCCGTCCTCGCTGGCATCTTATCTACCTCCGCCTTCCCATATCGGGTATTCAGTTATGTTATGTCCGGCGCCCCGTGGTTCAGGTGCCCAGGTAACGCTTCAGCCAGTTCATCGCGTGCACGTTGAAATCGGTGCACGGGCTGTGGGTAAGTTCGGGGTATACCAGGAGCGACTTGTGCGCCTTGATCCGGTCGAACACCGGCATGATGGTGTCGTACGGGCAGGTGGTGTCGGCCATCCCGATGTTGACCAATGTCGGACATTCGATCGCGTCGGCCAGGGTCATCGTGTCAAAGAAGTGCAGAGTGTCCAGTATCTCCTGACGCTGTTCCGGGTGCTCCTGCGCGTAGTTCCGTAGCTCGTGATACGGTGACGTTCCGATGTCGATCGCCACTGGGTAGTTGCACATGAACGGCTCTTCGGCCACAGCCGCCGCCAACCTTTGGTCCAGCGCCGCGGTGGACAGCGTGAAGCCGCCCCCCTGGCTCCGGCTCCACATCCCGATGCGGTTTGCATCCACCTCATCCCGCTCGGCGAGGAAATCCACGCCGCGCACGCAATCCATGTACGCCGCTCGATAGTAATAGGAGTCCCGATCGGTGACGTTGTAGGTCAGCTTCGTACCATGGGGCAGATCCCATTCCGGGATGCTCTCGCCCTGGGCCCGCGGGAACAGGGTCAGGACGGCGAAACCGTGCATCACCACGTGGTAGGGAATTTCCTTCCCGCCCCCATAGCCGGGCACCGCCAGCATCGCCGGGAACTTACCCGATGGCGGCAGGTCCCGGGGCGCCGTGTAGAGCGCGCGCAACCGCTGTCCACCGTAGCTTCGGAAGGCCACATTCCAGGTTTCGTAATCCCGCCCGCTGCGTTCCCCGTTGGGGGATAGCTCGGCGCCCACCGGCGTTTCGTTCAAGATCGCCCGAGTGGCGTCCCAAAAGTCCCTGACCGCCTGATCCATGTCCGTCCCTCCTGTGTGCAATTGAGGCCGCTATCAAGTGACGCATCCGACACGATCGGCCGGCCGTGCCGACACTGAAACACTCCGGCGACACGATAATGCCTCGCGAGGTGATCGCGGAGTCATCTTTGCACAAATGTTATCACGGTGTCTCTAACCGCCTCCCGACTCTGCCCGGGATGGATAGCCATATTCCGCGACCAGGAATGGAACGTATTCGTTCACTGCGCGGATGACCCGGTCGCTGACGTGGGAAGGGTTCTTCTCGAATCCCTCTATCGATGCCACGTAATCGGTCAGACTCTCCTGGAATTCGGGGTAGCCTCCCAAGCCCAGCGTGTCGTAGATGTGCTTGACTTGACCCACCTTGTCCTGTTCCAAGTCCTCATATCGTATCTCCAGCAGCCGCCCTTCCGGTATCAGCTCCCGTTGCTCCAAGTAGGCCATCGCCATGTCCCGGTACACTTCGAGTTGTTTAACCAGCAGCCCGTCGAAATCCACCCGCTGGAGCGCGTGCCAGTCGTTCATGAGCGTGATCAGGCGCTCGTAGGAGCGCACGGTGTCGTAAGGATCCCGCTGGATGTATACGAACCTGGCCTCAGGGAACAGTTCCAACAGCGCCGTGATTCGGCTGGTGTTGGAAGGCGATTTGAGCAGCAATGGCTTGCCGCCCATGTGATAGCTGGCGGCCTTGAGCAATTTGGTGAACGCACGTTGCCATGCGGCCTGTTGGCGCTGGCCCAGACGTTCCTTGACGAAGAGGTAATCCAGCGACTTCTCCGCCGTACGTGGGAAATGCAGGAAGGCGTAGGGGCTCAGCCCAGAGGTGCACATCATCGCGATCTCTTCTTCCTGCGGCATCGCGAAGTCCACGGGAATGTTGTCCACGCCCCGGTTGGGTGGGAGGCTCTTTTCGATCATCCGTCGCACGCGGTTCTGACCGGCCAGGAACACGTCTGGCATCGCGGCCTGGTACGTGTTCACGAATCCCCAGCGAGGATCCATGGACAACAGGTTGTGCAGCAGCGTCGTGCCCGACCTCCAGAATCCAAGCAGGAACAACGGCTCGGGGTGTAGCTCTTCACGGGCGATTCGCCTGTTGTAAGCCAAGGTTTGCCACAGCCGCATAGGCGCAAACAGGGCATCGCAAAACAGGAGCCCCAGGTACCGCGGCATAAACTCCCGGTCCACTCCGTGGCGCAATCCCAGGCGCAACGCTAGCGACAGACTTCCCGTCGTCAGGAAACTATTGAAGCCGGAAGCAAACGTTGCCGATGTCGCGGGCTCGCCGGGACGATAGCCTGCCCGGCGAAGGCTCCATGATCGGCTGGTCCCGGATCGCTCATCGGTCAGTCTTGGGCTAGCCATCGTACCGTTTCCTGCGTTGTCGAATCCCGTGCTTGCGTCGTGCTTATGGAGCGATGATATCTACCCTGCGATCGTTGTCAAACCCCATTCCTGCCGGAACAGATTTTTTGTCGCTTCAACGCGCGGCGCGGCAGACGGGCGCAAGGCGCGCGGGCCCGATCATGGCACCCAACCGGATGACATTTCGCCCGCTACGGACCGAGCAATACGGCAACGATCCCAAGGCGGGATCTCGCGGCCGGCCCGTTTTTCGCTATGTGCCGTTCCGGCGCAAGCACACGCTCCTGGTAGATGACGTGTAAAATCCCTGCGTGCTCGCGGTCATCACCCCGCCGGCGCGGAGTGTTTCGCATGGCACGCATTGGCGTCCGTACCACATCCCCGATGCTTGAGGTTCTGGGCAATCAGCGGTTTCGAGCCATCTGGTACGTGGTGAACGTGGCCGAGATCACCCGCTGGATGGAGCTCCTGGTCACCAGCCTGCTCGTCTATTCCCTGACCAATTCCGCCCTGATGCTGGTGCTGGTGCTGGCCTTTGAGAACCTGCCCCGGCCCATATTCTCGCCCTTCACCGGTATCATCGCCGACCGCTTCGACCGCAAGAAAATCTGGTTCAGCTCGCTGGCAATCAAGGCGGCAGCCGGTATCGCGCTGTTCGTTCTCCTGCTCTTCGGGCTAATCGCGCCGTGGCACGTTTTCGCCGCCATGCTGCTCCAGGGCGTCAGCCGCGCCTTGGAGGACCCGGCCCGCCGCACCGCGATTTTTGACATCGTGGGGGAACGGCGGGTTGTCAACGCTCTGTCCATCGACTCCATGAGCCACACCGTGGGACGCATGATTGGCCCGTTCGTCGGCGGTTTCCTCGTCGAGCACGTCGCGTATCTTTGGCCTCACTATGCCGGCTACACTTGGACCTATGTCCTGATCGTGGCCATGCACATGGCATCCATGGCGTTGGCAATCCGCGTGCGCATCCCCCAGGTGGAACGGCAGGGTCGGGTGGAACCCATCTGGAACAGCCTGGGTGACGTGGTTCGGGTGGCGTTCAACCACCGCCAACTGATGGGAATGCTCTTCATAACCATAATGATTAACGGCCTGACCTTCCCGGCCCGCCAGTTCGTGCCGGCCATTGGGCGAGATCACCTGGAGGTCGGTGAAACCCTGATTGGCCTACTGGCAGCAGCGGAGGCCGTAGGCCAACTGGTAACGGCGTTCATCCTGGCGTCGGTGGGAACGGTGCGCTACCACGGGCGCATTTTCGCCGCCGGCGCGTTCACCGCTATGGTGCTGTCAACGATCTTTGTCTGGTCGCCATGGTACGGCGTCACCTTCGCAATCCTGGTGCTCAGCGGGATTGGCATGTCCTGTTTCGGGACGATGCAGGGAGCCATCACCATGCGGTCGTCGCCGCCGGAGATGCGGGGCCGCATGGTGGGTTTGCAGAGCCTGTGCATCGGCATCGGCACCCCGCCCGGGGGGGTGTTCATGGGTTGGCTCGGGGACCAAATCGGGATCCAGTGGTCGGTCACCTTCAACGCCCTGGCCTGCATTGCCATCTCCTTGCCGGTGTTGTTCTTGACGCCATTAGTCACTCGGCCTTCCCCGCCGCCGCCCGAGAGCCGTCCCCAGTCTCAGCCCCGGGCCGCCTGACTTCATTGCCCTGCGGACTACCGCTCCAGCGGCCCGAAGGCTGACCGTGAGGCTCTCGATTGCCGCGTGCCTCCCTTGCGCTGTGCTAAAATCCCGGTGTCTCTTTTGCGCCGAGTAATGAGCCGTTATGCCCCCGAAAAATGCCACCAAGACCGGCCGCACGCGCCGCTCCAAGAAACCCGGGGTCACCATCTCCGACGCCATACGGCTGCTGACCGATGAGTACGGGCCGTTCGAAAACGAGCCGCGCCTCGACCCTGCGCACGAGCTCGTTTTTACGATTCTGTCTCAGCATACCTCCGACCGGAATTCCGAACGCGCATTCCGCAACCTGATGCACACGTTCGGCACGTTGGAAACGGTCGCGGCGGCCGAGGTTGAGGAAATCGAGGCGGCGATCTCCGGCGGGGGTTTGGCTCGTGTGAAGGCTCCTCGCATCAAGGAAGTTCTCGGCATGATCCTGGACCTGAATCAGGACTCGTTGGATCTCCACTTCCTCGCCGAAATGCCTATGGACGAGGCCCGGGCATGGCTGCGTCAGCTACCCGGTATCGGTCCCAAATCGGCGGGCATCATCCTCAGCTTCTCGCTGGGCATGCCGGCGATGGCCGTCGATACGCACATATTTCGCGTGAGCCAGCGGTTGGGCATCATCGGCCCCAAGGTCAACGCCGACAAGGCCCACGAGGTACTGGAGGCGGCCATGCCGCCCGAGGACGTCTACCCCTTCCATGCCGCTTTCATCACCCACGGTCGCCAGGTGTGCAAGGCACAGCGCCCGCGCTGCGGCGACTGCGTTGTGAACTACGGTTGCCCGTCGCGGGACGAAGAAGCGATCCGCCAGGCGGCCGGCAACGCCGACCCCACCGAAGCCGAGCCCGTGTCACGGGACGCCGCAGACGATGACCGCCCCGACGGCCAGGCCCCGGGCCGTCGCCGACGACGCAAGGATGCCCCCACTCCCGTTCCCCACACCCAGGTCGTCAAGGAGCTCCAACCGTGAAAGTCGGAATCATCAACGTCACCGGATATGCCGGATGCGAACTCGTCCGCATCCTGCGCCACCATCCCGAGGTCGAAATTGCCTCCGTAACCGGCCGGAGCGCCGCGGGTCAACCGTTGGGGGAAGTGTTCCCTCACCTGGACAACATGGACCTCGATATCACCGCTGATCTGGGCGATGATCTGGATCTCGTCTTTTCCGCCCTGCCGCACAAGGCCAGCGCGGAAGCCTGCATCCCGCTTCTGGAGCAGGGTGTCAAGGTCGTCGACATTTCCGCTGATTTCCGCCTCAAGCAGGCCGACGTCTACAGCCAGTGGTACGGCGTAGAGCACCCCGATCCCACTTACCTGGAGGAAGCGGTATACGGTCTCACCGAACTGAACCGCGACGCGGTGGCTGACGCCCGCCTGGTGGCCAACCCCGGATGCTATCCGAGCAGCGCCATACTCGCGCTGGCACCGGCCATCGAGCATGGCCTGATCGGCAGCGACATCATCGTGGACAGCAAGTCGGGCGTCTCCGGCGCGGGCCGCACCCTCAGCATGACCACGCACTTTTCGGAGGTGAACGAGAACGTGATGGCCTATTCGGTCAACGGCCATCGTCACCTGCCCGAGATCAGCCAGGAGCTTGATTCCATTGCCGATGATCCGGTCAACCTGACCTTCCTGACCCACCTGATCCCCATGACACGCGGCATCCTGAGCTCCTGCTACGCTCCATTACAGGGCGACGTTGCCCATGACCCCGATGCCAACGCCCGCATACGCGCTCTTTACCAGGAGTTCTACGGCGACGATGCCTTCATTCAGGTAACCAACGCGCCGCCGCAGACCAAGCAGACGCTGGGCAACAACCAGTGCCTGGTCTATCCGGTGGTGGACCCGCGCACCAACCGCCTGATTGTGATCAGCTGCCTCGACAACCTGGTGAAGGGAGCCGCCGGTCAGGCGGTGCAGAACATGAACCTCATGAGCGGTTTCCCCGAGGAGATGTCCCTCGAGGCCCTGGCCGTTTACCCGTAAAAACAGCCGCTGTGGTACACTGATTGGGCGTAGCGATTGCGACGCAAAACGCCCCGGTCGTCTAGCCTGGTCAAGGACGCCACCCTTTCAAGGTGGAGATCATGGGATCGAAGCCCATCCGGGGTACCAGCAAATGAAAATGCCCTCCGCCTTTGGCGGAGGGCTTATTTTTGCCTATTGCCGAGTGCGGTACGGCTAGCCGCCGGCGAAGAAATCAAACACGTTGCCCAGCGTCGACGTACTGCCCTTGTAGATCTCGGTGTACCCGCACTGCTTGCACGACAGCGTCGTGAATTTCTTGTTCTGGACGTCGAAAATCTTTGCGAAGTTGCCACCGGTGGCACGGAATTCGTCCATGTCGCACTTGGTGTGCTGGCACTTGGGACATACGTACGTCGCGGTCGAGATGGCCATGGCTGCTCTCCGAAGTTCGTCGGTTTGTTGGCCGCTCAGTCTAGACCTTGAGTGGCTGTTTATTCTCCTACGAATCCGGGCGCGCTTTGGACCGTTCCGAGCGCCCTCCGCCATTCGGCCGTAACGGGCCCGCCATCGATCGAGTCCACCTGGCCACCGTGGGCGGATTGCGTGCCAGATTGAGGCCCGTAATCGGTTGACCCGGAAAACACCTCGCGTCCGCAGCGCACCATCGCTGGCTAGAGACCCTGGGGTCTAACGAAAACCGGGCACCCGTGGGCGGTTGAACTACTGTGTTCCGTGCCGCTATCCTATGCCGACGCGCCAGCGACCAGGCTGGCCAGCAAACCATCCCCATCACTCAGGAGCTCTGAACTATGGCCGGCACCAAAACCGCACTCACCGTCGACGTTAACGCCGAGCACATCGGCCTCATCAACTCTTCCAAGGAAAAGTACAACATCGCGGACGACGGCAAGGTCCTCCGCATCGTTATGGATTACATCCTGGTGAACCCGGACATCCACGACCGGGTTTTCAAGGACGTCCGCTGCCTCCGTTGCGAGTAGTCAGCGAGACCGGGAGGCTATTCGGCGGTGTGTTTGACCGCCTCCATGGCCAGGTAGTAACCGTACACGCCAAACCCGTAGACGCACCCCTTGCTGACCGGCAGAACGGCTGACACCGTGCCGCGAGCCGTCGGGTTGCTGGCGTGTACTTCGATCACAGGCATGGGAACCTGTTGGATAGCGCCCCGGAGCGGCCCGTTGACCGTGGTATATCCGGCCGGATTGATCAGGCAGGCATCGTAGCCCTCTTCCCAGGCGTCGTACAGCGCGTTCACCACTTCGCCTTCGACGTTGGAGTGAACGATCTTAACGTCGATGCCCAGGCTTTCGCCGTAGCCTCGGATCTGCTCGTTCATCTGCTCCAGCGTGTTCGGGCCGAATATCTCGACCTGGACCTTGCCGCGCATATTCATCCCAGCGCCCTGGATCACCAGCACCTTGGTCATTGTCCGTCTCCTTGAGGTTGTTCGGAAGCGCCGTGGGCGTTCCCGTTGCTCCGATTTCCGTCCAGGATGTTCGTCAGCACGCGTCGCATTCCCTCAGGCTCCTCGGCTGACTCGTCAACACTGGGTGCGGGCGGCTCTGTTGCTGGCGTCGGTGTCTCAGTAACGTAGCCAGCAAGAAGAACGTCCAACTGCAGCATTAGCAGTTTGTTCCAGGCGCTGGAGGTCCGTAGCGCCTGTACCGGGTCAGACAACTCTTCCTGCAACACGGCCGCGATGGCCGTTTGAGCGAAGGACATCGTGCCGATCATGAACCTGGCCGGCACCGATCCGAGGTACCCGCGCTCCAACGAGGGGTTGCTGTGGACCACGCCCATTGCCAGGAGGAAAACCGGAAACTGCTCGTCCAACTGGAAATCGATGCTGTGCCGCAGCCATCGAGCCAGGCTGTGTTTACGCCGGTCCAGCCGGGTCTGGTCGATTTCGCCCTCTGGGGTCAGGAAGAACCGGGCGGTCTGAGGAAACTGCATGAAGTGGTCGTAGACGGCCGAGGTCAACTCGTCGGCTCGATCCAGCAGGATGGGCCCACTCGCTCGAACCAGTTCAAGATCCTCCTCGGAGAAACCCATGAAATCGGCCATCTGCTGCATCCGGACCGGCCAGTCGAATATCATCAGCGTATCCTCGCGGCGCCGTGTTCGGCGACAGCCAGACTATACGCTCGGCGCTCATTCCGGGCAACCCGGGCGCGACGCCGGGGGCTGCTATCTCAACGTGGGTGGGCTGGGGTTTGCGCCCGTTGCCGACGTCAGATCTCGCTGCCTCCCATGCGTTCGGCCCTGAGGAAGCGCTCCAGATCGCGAACCAGGTCTGCGGGGTCCGGCATTTCCGCGGCGTCCACGGCTGCGTCGTACTTTTCTTCCAGCGTCACGATGTATTTGCCCAGCTGATCGTCGTCGGAGATCACCTTTTCCACCTCGCGGTCGAAAGCTTCGGCCATAACAGTGAGTTTGGCCAAGTCCACGGGCAAGCCCAGCATGTCGGACAGGTTCTGCGCCAGTCCCAGGCCGACGCGGAAATTTGGTGTCGCATGAAGGTAATGGGACACATGCCCCCACAGCGAGGTGTAGCTGATACCACGCGCTCCCAGCGATTCCGAAACCGGCAACGTGATTCCGGACGGCCCCTGGTAGTTGGAAGTACGTACGTTGGTCCGGTCAAATGCCGCCTGAATGCGCTGGTTGGTGGACGTCCCGCTGAACTTCGTCACCCGCGTATGGGGCACGGCGTCCAGCAACGCGCCGATGTGGACCACGGATTTGACGCCGCAGTTTCGAGCCACGTCCCCGACAAGCGACGCGAAAGTGCGCCACTTCAGGTGAGGTTCGGTACCGAGGTAGAAGACCACGGGAGCCGCGTCGTCTGCTCCAGGCCACAGGTAAAACTCGTTGGCCGGCCACTGCAGATGCCGGGTTCCGTCTTTGCTCCGGGTTGACCGTGGCCGTTCCTGGGCGAAGTTGAAGAATTCTTCGGGATCGATCTCGGCAAACTTTTGCGCCCCCAATGCGGTGAGCATGTAGTTCAAGGTCGCCGTGGCCGCGTCTCCTGCATCGGGCCAGCCGCGAAAGGCTGCGATCATGCGCTCTACCGGTTGCTCCGGAAACTGGCTTACCAGGACGTAATCGTCAAAAGAGGCCATCGATCCTTCCTTGTCGGTTATGTCGACTAAATCACTGGATATTCGCAACGGCAGGAATTCTAACACCCGGTTTCCGGCCGGGCAATGACGCCGGCAATCCCGTTTGCAGGGCCGCAATCACCCGCGTGGGTATCGGTCATGTCGCAAGCGCCAGACGCCGCGATTGGACCGATCGCAGGGTCGCTTGACGTGGTTCGTTATGTTACCGGGTCGCCGGCGCCGCGCATGAATCGCGCATCACACCACCGCGACGGAGAGCGATGTCGCAGACCAAAGGCCCCAAGCCGCCGGTTCCCCGCCGGGTGCGACTAAATCTCGATCCGGATCTCACCGTACCGCGCCAGGAAGGTCTCTTGCAGGCTGGCGAATTTCTGCCGGTAGGCCGCGGTGTGGATCGGATCAGTGGTCATGATCACCGCGTCCTCGCGGTTGTCGGCGTAGTAATTCTTGCGGATCCCCGCTTCGTTGAAACCGTATTTGTCGTACAGTCTCTGGGCCACAAAGTTCGACACCCGCGCTTCGAGGGTTACCTCGTCCAGACCCTGCTCATAGGCCACCCGAAGTGTCCCGATAATCAGGAGTTCACCGATCCCGCGCCCGCGCAACTCTTCCCGCACGGCAATTTCCGTGATGTGGGCCTGATCGCCCTGAAGCCAGATGCCCACGTACCCGGCCAGGTCGTCCTCTTCGGTATCTCGGTTGAACCCCAGCGCGGATTTCACGCCGGTGAGCATCCTTCCCCACAGGGACGCATCGGCCGGGCCTGTTTGTTGCCGAGGGGCGACTGTGCCCGAATCGTCAGGCCTGTTGTCGTCGGTGTGATATGCCACCAGGAAGCGCGTGTAGCGGCTGTTGAGTTCGCGGCGAAAAGGCGTTCCCACCCAGCCCGGCGTGAACGCTTCTTTTTCGATCTCGATCACCTGCGGGATGTCTTCGGCCCGCATCCGGCGCAGAGCTACTTCCATGACCGCCGCTTCCCGGATAGATTGGGCCATTCTATCAAACGGGAGGGCGGAGCCCAGAGGTTCCCTCCCGGCGTCTACGCTCTGCAATTCAGGGGACGCTATGGCCCGGGAAGAGACACTGTCCCGTATTGCCCGTCGAACCCGGGAGATACGTGGACTTTACCGGTCTTGGCTTGCAAGATCGCCCGAGCCACCGGTTCTTCGGTGATCGCTTCCAGGTCGGCAGCAGAGGCCCGCAAAAGCGCGTCGAGCTCGCTTCCGACCGCGTCGGTGATGGCGGAGTAGTTCCGCATCACCGTGCGGGTGTTAACTCCCACTCCTCTCACCGCGGCGATTATCTCCCGCAACGGAATCAGTCGTGCATAGGGCGGGCCGTTGTCATCGCCTCTGACAAACCCGTCAGCATCTGGCTCCATGTCGTGAATGGTCGCGTGGCCTGACACTTCGTTGACCCGGTGCAGCACTCCCAGGGTGAGCGGACGCCCGCACACCGGGCATATCGGTCCGTTTCGCTCCAAGTCTGCGGTACCGTATGACACGCCGCACTTGCGGTGTCCGCTGTAGTGATACTTTCCTTCCTCGGGATAGAACTCAACGGTATAGGCAACCGCACCGTGATTGACTGCATTTGCCAATCCATCCCAAGACAACGGCGCCGAGAACGCGGTTACCTCCCTCCCCAGGTTGCCCGGCGAATGTGCGTCAGAAAATGAGACCACGGCTCGGCCAGCCAACTCCGCAACCGCGCGATTCATTGCCGGATCTGACGACAGGCCGCTTTCCACGGCCCGCACCATCGGCGCCAGATCTCCGAAGCACTCGTCAAGGCTGTCGAAACCGGCCTTAGAGCCATAGACGCCGTACCACGGCGTCCAGGCGTGGGCGGGGATCACCAGCGCCTGCGGGCAACAGTCCAGCGCCGTTTCCAGCAACTGCCGGGCGGACAGGCTGACGGTGGGTCGGCCGTCGCTTTCCAGCTTGCCGTAGTCCACCAGGCGGCCGGTGAAGGCCGCGGCGGCCTCGAGCGTAGGCATCATTACCAAAAGATGGATGCGGCGCGTCCGCCCATCCTGACGGTACACGCAACTGATCTCGGTGCCGGGCACGAACCTGACGCCTCCATACTCGTAGAGGCCGTCGTCGCACTCGGTCAAGTTCGAACGCAGGCCTTCCGCCCAATACGGGTGCGTGAAGTCTCCCGTCGCGAGAAGGTCGATGCCCTTGCGTCGCCCCCAGACCGCCAGGTTATCCAGCGTCAAGGCCTTGCTGCACGCGAACGCGTACGGGGAATGGATGTGGAGGTCGGCGACGAACGAACCCGCCAAACCGGCGGTCATGTCACGCCGCCAGTAGCGTTTCAGCCAGTTCCTGTGGACGCTGCACGGTGACCTGGTGCCCCGAGTCCAAATGCACCACCGTGGCTCCGGGAATGCGCGACGCCATTGACTGCTGCCGGCTCGCGTCGATCAAACGGTCGTCAGTGAGCACCACGTAGGTCACAGGGCAGGGGAGCGCGTCCAGGCTCAACGTGACCGGCTCCGTCAGCATCCTGAGAGGAAGCGGCCCGAAATGCCCGATGGTTTGCACCCGGTCCATCGGGTCCATGCCGCCGCACCGGTAGCGATTAATCACCTCGGCAGGCGCCGGTATGTCTTTACCGATCAGCGCGCCCACCGTCTTGCACGCGCGGACGGTCAGCCGCACCGGAGTCGGGTACGTGGAAACCGCCGGTTGCCCCGGAGCCGGCACGATGCCGCATACCAGCACCACTCTCCTGGGCGCGCGGGGGAGCTCGCTCAACGCTTGAAGCGCCACGGTCCCGCCCAGTTCATGACCGACCAGGGTGTAGTCGGCAAAGTTCTCCTGCTCTGCCACCCTGACCACCGACTTCACCGCCTCTGCCAGATCGATCATGCCGGCGTCGGCGGCAGCGTCGGCGCCGTGACCGGGCAGGTCGATGGCCCGCACGCGGACCGCCTGTCGCGCTCGATAAAGCGGTGGTGGGTGCTGTTCCGGAGCCGTCATGTGGCCCCAGACCTTGCCCCAGATCTTTGCTCCCTGTCCGGCTCCGTGGACTAATAGAAAATCCGACACGCTCTGCCCCTGAATTGTTCGCCCGCAGCGTCCTGTCCCGTCATCACCGCGCCAACACCCCGGCGAGGGCCTGAATCACATCGCCGTCCTGCTCTGGTAGTACGGTCCGGGGATCCAGCCGGACCGCATCATCTTCGATCCTGGCGATCATTGGCGTCGGCTGCTGACGAAGCGCGGACAATACCGACTCCGGCGAACGGTCCGCAGGTGGGTCAATCGTCAACGCCCACGATGGCAACGTTTCCCCGGGAAGACTGCCACCCCCGATCGCCGACCGGGCAGGATCCACTCGGGTTGTGATCTGGCTCGCAGCTAAAGACGCGCTCCACCGTTCGGCCCGAGATCGCACGTCCTCCGCGCTCGCGGAGATCATACGCCAAACCGGGACGGTGGTTTCCGCTTCTCCCATCACGTAGTGGGCCAGCGTAGCGGTCAAGCTGGCGAGGCTCATCTTGTCGATGCGGACCGCGCGCGCCAGCGGGTGCCGTTCAAGCTGCGCGACCAGGTCCCGTTTGCCGACGACGATCCCGGCCTGAGGGCCGCCGAGAAGCTTGTCACCAGAGAAAAGCACCAGACCGACGCCCGCCGCTATGCTCTCCTGCGGGGTGGGCTCATGGGCCAGGCCGTATCGTTCGGTCGGCAGCAAAGCGCCGCTGCCCACATCGTGCAGCACGGGTACCCCTGAGGTTTCGCCCAGCGCGACGAGGTCCCTTTCGTCGACGAACGCCGTGAAACCCTCCACCCTGAAATTGCTGGCATGGGCTTTCAGAAATGCGCCGGTCCGATCACTCATGGCGTCGGCATAGTCTCGGACGTATGTCCGGTTGGTGGTGCCCACGTCCACGAGGGTGCATCCGCTCTGACGCAAGACGTCCGGAATTCGGAACCCACCGCCAATCTCGACCGCTTCGCCGCGAGAAACGATGACTTCGCGGCCGGCAGCCAGAGCGGACAGCCCCAGCAGAAGGGCGGACGCGTTGTTGTTCACCGCCAGCGCGGCTTCCGCCCCGGTGATGCGCCGCAACAACGACTGCAGATGCTCCTGCCGGGATCCTCGTCTTCCGGTGCCAAGATCGATCTCCAGGTCGGAGTAGCCCCGACCCACCGCGTCGGCGGCGGCGAGGGCGGCGTCGCTGAGCGGCGCGCGACCCAGGTTCGTGTGGATGACCACCCCGGTGGCGTTGATCACTGGCCGGGGAGACGGCTCGGCCAGATTTGCCATCAGCGACAGCACCGCCTCAACGATCTCTTGCCCGGCGGGAGCGGCTCCGCCCGCCAGCACTTTCTTCCGGGCTCCGTCCAGAGCTTCCCGGGCCAACTCCACCACCATTTCGCGCCCGTGGGCATCCACGGCCACCACGAGCGAGTCAGCGTTGACCACGCGCTCGACGCTGGGAAGGTTGCGGAGTTCGGAACCGATCGTCATTTGTAGCCTGGGCCGCTGTGCGGCCGCCATTACAGCGAGCCTCCGAGTGTCGGCTGGTATTCTACCACCTCGAGTCGCCCCCACTCGTTGGCGTCTCCGTGCCGCGCCTGGGGGCAGCACCCTGGGGAGCGGCAGTGCCGGTTACCCTGGTGATGCGCTATCATAGGTGAAGTTCGAGATGCGAAAACTTTACGCAGCTGGGACTGGATACCATGAAACGCAAAACGGTGGGCATCGGGATTATCGTCTTGCTGGCGGGGGCCATCGTGTTCGGGACCGTCGGCTCGGTGATGGAAGTCGTCGCGGCGACCTCCGTTTCGCCCGCCGCGGGCGAAGGCGAATACGTTACGCGGTTGGCACCGACCGCGCGCGAAAACCCGGCTCTGGAAGCGCTGAAATACGCGTGCCCGTTCCACTAGACAGTCGTCCCGCCAGCGGGATTGCTGGCGCGGTGTATCTATGGGTAGCCGGTGGCGAACTGTCTGCCGCGGGCGTCTGCCCGGCGAATGTCATTCAGGAGAAAGCATGACCCCGGATATCGGTTTGCCTCCAGAGCTTGACGCTCTCAAAAACACCGTCCGCCAGATCATCCGCGACGAGTGCGTGCCGCTCGAACCCGAATATTTGGCGCACCCTCCCCAGGAAGGGGAGCCGGAAAACGGCGCTCCACGCGGCGTTTTGGAGACCGTTCCCGGCGTCCTGGGCACCCTCTCTGAGGACCAATGGGGCCGCCTGAACCACGTCTCCAAGCAGACCGGGATCTACACCTCCTTTGTTCCCGAGGAGTACGGTGGTGGGGGGATGGGCGCCCTGGGGCATCTGGTGCTCGAGGAGGAGGTGCACCGCAGCATCGTTCACCTGCCCACCTCTCCCGTGCCCATGTTCATGATCGGGGCGTGCACACCGGAGCAGGAGGCGAAATACCTTTATCCCGCCATCAACGGCGAACTGTACTACTCGTTCGGGCAAACCGAGCCACAGGCCGGTTCAGATCCGGGCGGCATGATGCAGACCCGCGCCGTGCGGGACGGCGACGACTGGGTTCTCAACGGCACCAAGATGTTTATCTCGGGAGCCGCTTCGGCTGATTTCCTGCTCGTCCAGGCCGTAACGGATCCGGATAAGATGCAGCGGGGCGGCATCACGATGTTCATCATCGATAACCCCACGCCCGGTGTCACCTTCGAACCCATACGCGTCTGGATCGTCCCGACCAAGGCGCAGCAGCATTACATCCACCTGGACAACGTGCGCATCCCGCAGACTCAGGTGCTCGGCGAGGTTGGGGGCGGGTTCACCCTGGGTCAGCAGTGGCTGGTCCACCACGACCGCCTGCTGCGAGGGGCAATGGCCCTGGGCATCCTGACTCGCGCCCTGGAGATGGCCATCGAATGGTCGCAGCAGCGCGTCACCTACGGCCGGCCCATCGCCGATCGCCAAGCGATACAGTGGATGCTCACCGACGTATACATGGACATCATCGCGCTCCGTTCGGTGGCGCGCGAAACCGCCGCTCGCGCCGACGCCGGGGAAGACGTGCGCGTGGAGGCGTCGATGGTCAAGTACGCGGCCGGCGAGTGGGGTTGGCGCAGCATCGACAAAATCATGCAGGTCTTTGGCGGCATGGGCGAAACGCTGGACCTGCCGATAGCTCACTGGTACCACATGCTTCGCCATGCCCGGATCGGGGGCGGAACCTCGGAGATACACAAATTTGTGATGGCCCGGGCTCTTCTCGGGGGACGGGTCAACTTCCAGGGATAAAACGGGAAGGTTCTTCCATGCGCAAGATATCCATTCGCGCCCTCATATTTTTGGCGGTCGCATCATTTGCGCTCCTGGGCGCTTCATGCAGTTTCCAGCCGCCCGCGGCATCTTTGTCCGGTGGGCCCGTCAGTAGCGCGGCCGATCCGCTCTCCCAGGTCTCGGTGTACCCGTTTGACGCCATTGCGGTGACCGGATTTGGCAGCGCCAGCGCCGAGCCCGATCTGGTCAGACTCTCTCTGGCCGTGTCCGTCACCGCCGATACCGTGGCCGACGCCCGGGAAACCGCCGCCGAAGCGATGACCGATGTCCGCGCCGCTATCAGGCGCCACCGCATCCTCAACTCCGACATTGCCACCAGCCATTTCCGCATCCACCCCGAGTACGAGTACGGGCCCGACGGTCGTAGTCAGATCGGGTACACCGTCAGCAATGGACTGTCCGTCACCGTTCGGGATATCGACAAAGCCGCTGACGTGATTGACGACGCCATTGCGGCCGGCGGCGATCACCTGGTTTTCAATAGCCTCAGTTTCGGTTTGTCCGACCCCACCGAGCTGGAAAAAGCCGCCCGGGAAGCTGCGGTCGACGACATGCGCGAAAAGGCCACACAGTTGGCTGAATTCTCGGACCGTGAGCTCGGGGATCTCAAGGCAGTTTCCGAGGGTGATTTTGGCGGATCCCAGGTCCCGTTCCCCGCCGCGCTGGCCCGCGATGAATCCGCTGGCTCGGCAACGCCAATCGCCTCCGGGGAAGTCGCGGTCACCGTAAACATTTCCGGGGTTTACGAGTTGAAGTGAGCCTGATGGTTCTCAGCGACCACAGCATTCGCAAGGGGATCGCCGAAGGGCGCATCGTGGTTGAGCCCGTGGACGATGCGGATATCCAACCGGCAAGCATCGATCTGCACCTGGACAGCCGGTTCCTGGTCTTCTCCAATTCCCGCCAACCCTACATCGACGTGCGGGAACCTCTGGACAACCTGACCGAAGAGGTCACCATCGCCGACGGCGAGCCCTTCATGCTGCATCCTGGGGAATTCGTGCTGGGCAGTACGTTGGAACACATTGAGTTGCCCGACGACCTCGTCGCCAGGTTGGAGGGCAAAAGCAGCCTGGGCCGCCTGGGTCTGCTGATCCACAGCACCGCCGGGTTCGTGGACCCCGGTTGGCGCGGTCGCCTGACGCTGGAATTGAGCAACGTGGCTCGCCTGCCGATTGCCCTGTACTGCGGCATGAAGATCGGCCAGATATCGTTCCTGCAATTGACCACTCCGGCGGAGCGACTCTATGGCTCCCCGGAACTGCGCAGCCGATACCAGGGCCAAACAGGACCCACCGCCAGCCGGTTTCACCAGGATTTTGCCGGGACGGGTTGCCCATGACCGCCGTGGCCACCTCGGGCGACCCAATGGCTCGGGCGATTGCCCTGGCCCGGTCCGCGTTGGGGTCGACCAGTCCCAACCCCGCCGTGGGAGCGGTGGTCGTCAACGAGACCGGTGTGGTGGGCGAGGGGTTCACGCTGCCGCCCGGTCAAGCTCATGCAGAGGTTGGCGCACTGCAACAGGCCGGTCCGTCGGCGCAAGGAGCCACGCTGTACTGCACGCTGGAGCCCTGCTGCCATTTCGGCCGCACGCCGCCATGCACCAACGCCATCATTGCCTCGGGCATCAACCGCGTCGTCTACGCGGTCACCGACCCCAACCCTCGCGTCTCCGGAGGTGGAGCGACGGCGCTCGTTTCTGCGGGAATAGACGTCGAACATCGCCCTGATCCGCAAGCCGAGTTGCTGTACGAGGCATTCGCCAAGCACGTGACCACCGGCATGCCCTTCGTGGTGGCGAAATTCGCCATGAGCCTGGATGGCAAGATCGCCACGCGCACCGGAGATTCTCAGTGGATCACCGGGCCGGCCGCCCGCTCTCGGGTACAGCAGATGCGGAAAGAATTGGATGGCATCATGGTGGGCATCGGCACGGCTCTGGCGGATGACCCGCAGTTGACCGCCCGGGATGACAAAGGCGAGCCGTTGCCCGTCAATTTGCAGCCCCTCCGGGTTGTTGTCGACAGCGACGCCCGCACGCCAACGGCAGCCCGGATGCTGCGGCAGCCCGGCCGGACGCTGGTTGCCACATCCGGTGCATCCCCCTCATCTCGCTGTGTGGCGCTGCAGGATGCCGGCGCAGAGGTGCTGTCGTTCCCCGGAACCGACGGGCGCGTGAATTTGTCGGCTCTGTTGGAACACCTGGGTCAACAGGGGGTGGTCAGCCTCCTGGTCGAGGGAGGTGGAGGCGTGCTCGGCGCGATGCTGGACGCGCGGTTGATCGATAAGCTTGCCGTATTTCTGGGTCCCATGTTGATCGGGGGCGCGGCCGCGCGTTCGCCCATTGAGGGCGCCGGCGCAACGACGATGGCCGACGTGTTGCATCTTGAACGCACGACCGCGGAGTCAATCGGACCCGACTGGCTGATCACCGGTTATCCTGCCGGAGGAGGCGACTGAATGTTCACAGGGATCGTGGAAGAAGTGGGGCAGGTCGGCTCCCTGTCCGATTACAGGCTGGTCATCCAGGCCAAAACCGTGCTGCAGGATGTCCACGTGGGGGACAGCATCTCCGTCAACGGCGCTTGTCTGACGGTGGTCGAGTTTGACTCCGGGTCTTTTGCGGTAGACCTGGCTCCGGAGACACTGCGCCGGACATCCCTGGGGCAGGTTGGACCGGGCGGCGCGGTCAACCTGGAGCGCGCTCTTGCCGCGCATGATCGAATGGGCGGGCATATCGTCCAGGGCCACGTGGATGGCACCGGCGACATTACGGGGATTACCCCGGAAGCCGATTGCTACATCCTGGAGGTGGAATCGCCGGAGTCGCTGGCGCTCTACATCGTGGAGAAAGGGTTCATCGCGGTTGACGGAATCAGCCTTACGGTGGTACAAAGTGCGGAACTCCGCTTCACCATTTCGATCATTCCGTTCACCATGCAGCACACGAATCTGCGCGAGCGCAAGGTCGGCGACAAGGTCAATCTGGAGGCGGACATTTTGGCAAAATACGTGGAGAGCCTGCTGGCCGCCAGATTTGCCTGAGGTACAGCTCCCCACCCCCTGGATCCAGAATTTTGATGCAGTTGGCAAGCATCGGACAGGGTCTCCAAGACCTGAAAGCCGGCAAGTTCCTCATCGTCGTTGACGACGAGGACCGCGAAAACGAAGGTGACCTCGTCATGCCGGCGGAGTTCGTGACCCCCGACGCCGTGAACTTCATGGTCACCTATGCGCGCGGGCAACTGTGCATGCCGATGACTGCGGACCGTCTGGCCGAGTTGGACATCCCCATGCTGCCCAGTCGGCATTCCGACTCCCCGATGCCCACGGCGTTCACCATGCCCGTCGACTACGCCATCGACACCACCACCGGCATCTCGGCGCAGGACCGCGCGGCCACCGTCCGAGCCCTGATCGATCCGGAGGCACGTCCCGAAGACTTCATCCAACCCGGCCATCTCTTCCCGCTGCGGTACCACACGGGTGGAGTCCTGGTTCGTCCCGGCCACACCGAAGCCATCGTGGATCTGTGTCGGCTGGCCGGCCTGTATCCGGCGGGCGTCGTGTGTGAGATCATGAAAGACGATGGCACCATGGCCCGCCTCCCCGATCTGATACATTTGGCAGCAGAGCATGAGTTGAACATCCTGTCCATCGCGGACTTGATCAACTACCGGCGCGAGCATGACCCGGCAGATCACGAGGCTGATTGAGAGGCCTGACGGCAGCTCGCGAAACGGACAGCCTGAACGCCTGGTCGCCGGTCTTTCCGGACCGACAATTTTTCCCATCCCTCGGAGGAACAATGCCCCTATGCAGCCTTGAAGAGGCGCTCGAAGATCTGTCCGCTGGCAAATTTGTCATCGTGGTCGACGACGAGGGGCGCGAGAACGAGGGGGACCTGTTCCTGTTCGCGGAGCATGCCACGCCTGAGGCGGTTGCCTTTATGGTCACACACGCCCGGGGCTTGGTTTGCGTTCCGATGCTGGGCGAGCGCCTGGACGAGTTGCAGATCCCCAACCTGCGGAGCCGCAACTCGCCTTCGCCGCAGCCGACGGCGTTTACGACGTCAGTCGATTACAAGTGCGGAACATCAACGGGCATCTCAGCCTATGACCGCAGCGCCACCATTCGCGCGTTGATTGATCCCGATGCGCTCCCCGCCGATTTCGTTCATCCCGGGCACATGTTCCCGTTGCGGAGCAACCCGGGCGGCGTGTTGAACCGCCCCGGTCATACGGAAGCGATTGTCGATTTGTGCAAACTGGCCGGCGTGTTCCCTGCCGGTGTGGTTTGCGAGATCATGAATGCCGACGGCACGATGGCCCGGCTACCGGAGCTCGAGGAATTCGCTGTTCTGCACGACTTGAAAATCTTCAGCATCGCCCAACTGATCGCCCACCGTCGCATCAGTGAATCCCTTATCTCCCGAGTTGCTGAGGCCAACCTGCCCACCAGGTACGGGGTAGCGCGGATAATCGGTTACCGCAGTACCATTGACAGTGGAGAGCACGCTGCGTTGGTGGTGGGAAACTGGGAGGAAGGCGACGAGGTGTTGGTCCGCGTGCACAGCGAATGCTTGACCGGCGATGCGTTCGGCAGCCTCAAGTGCGACTGCGGCGAGCAGTTGGACCTGGCGATACAGATGATTTTCGCCAATGGCGCCGGCGCTTTGGTCTATCTGCGTCAGGAAGGGCGCGGCATTGGCCTGCACAACAAGATCCGGGCATACTCGCTGCAGGATGAGGGGATGGACACCATCGAGGCCAACGTTGCCTTGGGGTTCCAGCCTGACGAGCGCAAGTACGATCTCGCCGTCCAGATCATGCGCGACCTCAACATCACCCACGCCAAGCTGGCCACCAATAATCCGCACAAGATGGCTGGTATCAGCGGCCTTGGCATCCAGGTCACCGACCGAGTTAGCCTGGCCGTGCCACCCAACGAGACCAACGAGGAATACATGCGGACCAAGCGCGACAGCATGGGCCACCTGCTTTCTCCGTTGCAGGCTAGTCAGCCGGACGTGCCCGCCTAATCGGCTCCCAGCCGGCTCACCAGCCAGGCTTCGATGAACCCGTCGATGTCGCCGGCCAACACCGCGTCCGCGTTGCCCATCTGGTGGTCGGTGCGGTGATCTTTGACCGATTTGTACGGGTGCAACACGTAGCTCCGTATCTGGTTGCCCCATTCGGCGGAGACCCGTTCGCCGCGAAGGGCTGACAGTTCTTGGGCGCGCTCTTCTTCGCGTAGCGCCAAAAGTTTGGCCCGGAGTATCCTCATCGCGTAATCGCGGTTTTGGTGCTGTGACCGCTCGGTCTGGCACGATACGACGATCCCGGTGGGAACGTGGGTCAACCTCACGGCCGAAGCGACCTTCTGCACGTTCTGGCCCCCGGGGCCACTGGAGCGGAAGAAGTCCATTTTGAGGTCGTCTGATCGCAGTTCCACTTCCGAATCGTCGTCATCCGCCGTCGGCAGGACCTCGACACGGGCGAACGATGTCTGCCGCCGTCGCGCCGGATCGAAGGGGGAAATACGGACCAGGCGATGCACCCCCACTTCGGCGTTGAGGTATCCGAAAGCGTGCTCACCGCCGATTTCCAGCGTGCTGGTCCTGAGGCCGGCTTCGTCTCCGTAGGCGGTGTTCAGCACCTGGACCGGCCGGCTGCTCAGTGACGCCCAGCTGGAATACATTCCCGTGAGCATCTCGACCCAATCGTGGGAGTCGGTGCCGCCGGCGCCGGAGTGGATCGTCAATATTGCCGGACGATCGTCGTAAGGGCCCGACAGCGTGAGCTCCATCTCCGCCCTTGCCAGATTCGCGGCGGTTGCTGCCGTCTCCGCCGTCAGCTCATCAGCGACGCTTTCGTCGTCGGTTTCAATCGCCAGCGAGGTGAGCTCCATCAGGTCGGATACCTGGGAGTGCAGGCCGTGCCAAAGTTCCACCGAACGCTGTAGCTTGCCCAGTTCCTGCATCTTGCGCTGGGCGGCTGCAGCGTCATCCCAGAAGCCGGGGGCGGACGCCTCCTTTTCCAATTCCGTGATGGATGCTTCACGCGCCGTCAGGTCAAAGACGCTCCATGACCGCGTCCAACTTGGTGGACATCTCTTCAAGTTGTTGGCGCAGTTCTTCCATCACGGCTCCCTCCCAGCACGAGGATCGTCAATCGGCGTTCAATTATAACCCACACCCCGGAACTTACCCGGTCGCGTCGAAAACCGACCCGGGAATCCGGTAAAACCCATCCGCTATAATGATTTGGAGAGTTTCCTCCGTCGACAACCGCCAGGCAGGTAGGACAATGCTGGATCACGGATCCCCGGAACACGCCGTTGACGATCCCATCGAATCGCTGCGGCATCGTATGCGCCATTCGGCCGCCCATGTCATGGCCGACGCTGTGCTGCAGCTGTTCCCGGGCACCAAGTTCGGCATTGGTCCGCCCACCTCCGATGGTTTCTACTACGACTTTGAAGTTGAGCAGCCTTTCACGCCTGAGGACCTGGAACGAATTGAATCGCTGATGCTGGACACGATACGGTCCAACGCGCCTTTCGTCCGCGAAGAGTTGAGCCGCGATTCGGCCCAGGCGATGTTCGCGGCTCAGCCCTACAAGCAGGAGATCATCGACGATCTCCCTGACGAAACTTCCCTGAGCATCTACCGCCACGGTGAGTTCACTGACCTTTGCCAGGGACCTCATGTGGAGAACACCGGAGAAATCGCCGCCATCAAACTGCTCAACGTCGCCGGAGCGTACTGGCGTGGCGACGAAAACCGGCCAATGCTGCAGCGCATCTACGGCACCGCCTTTGAGTCGCAGCAGGAGCTTGAAGCGCACCTGGAACGTCTCGAGGAAGCCGAACGCCGCGACCACCGCACCCTGGGCCGGCAACTCAACCTGTTCTCCGTGCACGAGGAAATCGGCCCTGGCCTCATCGTATGGCACCCCAAGGGCGGTGTCATGCGCTCACTCATCGAGGACTACTGGCGGGACATCCACTATCGGCGGGGCTACAACATCGTCCATTCGCCCCACATCGGCCGGGCGAGGCTCTGGCAAACCAGCGGCCACCTCGATTTCTACCGGGACAGCATGTACGCGCCCATGGAAATCGACGAGCAGGAATACTTCCTGAAGCCCATGAACTGCCCCTTCCACATCCAGGTCTATCGATCCGCTCTGCGCAGCTATCGCGAACTGCCCATGCGCATCGCCGAGCTGGGCACCGTGTATCGCTACGAGCGCAGCGGTGTCCTGCACGGCCTCATGCGCGTCCGCGGATTCACCCAGGATGATGCTCATATCTTCTGCCTGCCGGACCAGGTCGCCGGCGAGGTGGGCGACGTGCTGGACCTCACCTTCGAGATCATGGCCGCCTTCGGGTTCGAGGACTACGACATCATGCTGTCGACCCGTCCCGAGAAGTTCGTCGGCGAAACCGATATGTGGGATCACGCCACGGAGTCGCTGCGCCAGGCCCTGGTAGCCCGCGACCTGCCTTACGCCATCGACGAGGGTGGTGGAGCATTCTACGGCCCGAAAATCGACATCAAGATCAAGGACGCATTGGGCCGCGATTGGCAGTGCACCACCGTGCAGTTCGACTTCAACCTGCCCGAGCGTTTCGACCTGGTGTTTCAGGATGACCAGGGCAACCGGTCCCGTCCCTACATGGTCCACCGCGCCATCCTGGGCTCGCTGGAACGCTTCTTCGGCGTGCTGGTGGAACACTACGCGGGAGCCTTCCCCCTGTGGCTCGCGCCCGTCCAGGCCACGGTGATACCCATCGCCGACCGCCACAACGAGTATGCCGAAACCGTCGCAACCCAGTTGCGGGACGCCGGCTTCCGCGTTGAGGTGGACGACCGCAGCGAGCGCATGAACCAGAAGATCCGCCAGGCCCAGCTCCAGAAGACCCCGTACATGCTGGTCGTTGGCGACCGTGAGGCCGACGCCGGAGCCGCAGCCGTGCGCACCCGCGATGGCGACAATCTCGGCGCCCTCCCGTTGAGCGAGGTAACCGAGATGCTGCAGCGTGGGCTCGCCGGAACACCCGCCGCTCGTTAGCCACCGACGCAAGTCGAGCAAAAGAAACGGGCAGCCACCGCGGCTGCCCGTTTCTCATTGTGATGCGAACTCGGCCAAGCTTCCGCGTGTCCTACTGCGCCAACTCGGAAAACGCCGCGCTGTAGTCGCCCCGTCCGCCGTATCCCTTACGGAAGGTGATCACACCCGCGCTGTCCACCGCGATCATCGACGATTGGCTGACGATTTGCAGGTCGGCCAGCATCGTGCCCACCGGCTGAGTGGAGATCATGTTCGTGTATCCGTGATCGGCGGCGTAGCTATCCAGCGTCGCTGCGCTCTCGTTGAAGGCGACCAGGTAAAAATCAACTTGTTCTGCGTGTTCTGCGACCAATGGGCTGAGCGTCCGTAACTCGGCGCGGCAGGTTGGTCACCAGGTGGCGAAGTACATCATGAACACGGGCTTGCCGCTGCCCACGATGTCGGCCGATTCTATGCGAGACCCGTCGGCCAGGTCCATGGCAAACGCGGGAGGCGTCTCGCCGACTGCATTGCCCACATCAACGGACGGGGTTTCAATGGGCGGAGGGGCCATTTCCGTAGCCGGAACCGGGGTATCGGTCGGAGCGCTGGTGGCCGTGGGAACCTCGGCGGCGGCCGGCGGGGCCGATGTGGCCGCCGCCGGTTGGGGAGGAGACTCCGTCGGCGGTTCGGGTGCGGATGCGGCCTCAGTCGGCGCCTGGGCGGCTGTTGCTGCGGGCGAACCAGTAGTGGCAGATGGCGCTGAGGCAGCGGTCGCCGTTTCGGGTGCGGTCGTCGCCGGCTGCGCCGCGGTCGGAGGCGCCGTTGTCGCTACAACCGCGGCTGGCGGGGCGTCCGTCGGAGCGGCTGGCGCCGCCGGTTCCTCAGAGGCGCAGGCCACCAACCCCACCGTCATCAACGCGGCGGCCACTGGGGCCGCCAAGTATTTCGTAACCTTCTTCATTCTTTCCCTTTGGCGGCGTCAACGACGCCGGAGCCTACTGTCATCAAGCCGGCAGCTGAATGTCCATCAGCCGCCGTTCCCGTTCTTCTTTGACCTGCTTGTTGGTTGGTACGGCGTACGGGTCAGCGGTCAGCGCGCCAAATTGCGGCGACCACTGGTCCGCGCTACCCATCAACTGCCGGTGGTAGAGAACTCCGTCGGCGTTTACCGCCATCATCGCCATCTGGCGCGTGATTTCCAGGTCGGCCAGCATCGTGCCGACGGGCTGCGCGGCGATCAGGTCGGTGTAACCGTTCTCTTCTATATACGCCTCCACCACCTCGGCGGGTTCATTGTAGGCGACGACGTAGAAGTCGATTTCTGGAAACTCGCTGGCGATGGGGTTCAGCGTCTGCAACTCAGCGCGACATTCGGGTCACCAGGTTGCAAACCAGAACAGGTGCGCGGCCTGTCCCTCGTCGGCCAAATCCGCTGACGAAACCTGGGTGCCGTCCGACAGCACCATGGCGAACGGCGGCGTTTGTTCGCCGATCTTGAGGTTCAGGTTGCTTTCGTCAACCGTCATCCCCTCCATGTCCATGGACATCCCGCCATCCTCGGCGGCGGGGGCGCACGCCAGGGCAAGTGCAAACAGCATCGCCATCAATGACAACGCGGTGAGGTACACGGTTCTGTTGGTGATCCCGGCTTTCATTTTTTCAATGCGCGAACATATATGGCATGCTGATTCGTAATCGCCCCGATTGTATCAGACCGCCCTGCGGTTCAGGATACGCCGTGCAGCCAACCCGGATTTGAGCCGGTATTGTCGCACGGCGCCCAACCGTGTGGTCGAAGCGACCGCTCTCAATCTTTTGCAGAACCCCCACAATCCAATAGGTATATGTCCGTAGGCCGCGTCCGCAATGAGCAACGCCAAGTCATCCTCAATCCAAGCCGCGTTCAACCGGAAGCGGCAAACTCACTCATGCCTTCAACCCCCGCTCAGAAAGGCCCGCCCTATTCCTCTGGGACTTGCCCGTAGCCGCGCCAGGCCGTACAGTATGGCGCAGTCAGTTCTACCCGCTGACAACGCCGTCCCATTCGCTCGTGCCGGGTGGTTAGCGGCGAGCGGAATACGTCCCCAAAGGGAGGTCAAGATGCGACTCGACCCCATCAACCTCTACGACTATGAGGAACGCGCCAAACTGGTTCTGCCCCACGACGATTGGGACACCATCGACGCCGGGGCCATGGATATGTTCACCACCCGGCGCAACCGTACCGCCTTCGAGGAACTGACTCTGCGTCCCAGGTTCCTCCGCGACATCGGAGAGCGCGACCTTTCGACCACCATGCTGGGTAACGAACTCAGCATGCCGGTGTTCGTCTGCCCGGCGGGCTCCCACCACCGCGCCCATCCCGAGGGAGAGGTGGCCACCGCCCGCGGTGCAAGCATGTCCGACACCCTGATGATGCTCAGCACCGGTTCCAACTGCAGCATGGAAGAGGTCGCCGAGGAGGCCACCAGCCCCCTCTTCTTCCAGCTTTACCACCGGGGTTACGACCTTACCGAAATGCTCGTCCGCCGCGCCGAAGAGGCCGGTTTCAAGGCCATCACCCTGACGGTGGACACCCCCACCCCCAGCCCCAAGGAGCGTGACCTGCGCAACCGGTACAACCGGAACTTCGAGCAGGGCAACTTCCGGGGCGTCAACAGGCCGGAGAACGTGCTGCGCGGCACCGACGAGTCCGTCGGCTGGAACGTCAACCGCACCGTTCCCCTGACCTGGCACGAGCTTGAATGGCTCCGCGGCCTCACCGGCCTTCCCCTGGTACTCAAGGGCATCCGCACCGCCGAAGATGCACACGTCGCCGCCGAGAGCGGTGTCGACGGCGTCCTGGTGTCGACCCATGGCGGTCGCCAACTGGACATGACCATGGGCGCGATCGAGATGGTGCCCGAGGTCGTCGATGCGGTCAAAGGCAATTGCGAGGTATATGTCGACTCCGGCGTCCGACGCGGTAGCGACGTCGTCAAGGCGCTGGCCCTGGGAGCCACGGCCGTTGGCATCGGGCGTCCCCTGTTCTGGGGGCTGGCCATCAACGGCGCCGAGGGCGTTCACGGCGTCCTGGAACTGCTCCGCGAAGAAGTCGACCGGGCCATGGCCTACTGCGGCCAGACCTCCGTCAAGGACCTGGAGCCGAATTTGGTCAACATCCCGCAGGGCTGGGGAGCCGCCCCGCAACCCGACTTCTAGGAAACAATCTCAAAATTCGGTCGTCCCGACGGCGAGGACAAGTTCCCGGTAGCGTCAGGACAGGAAAACATGCGAGGGGCAGCCACCCATCACGGGTCGCTGCCCCGTTTTATGTCAGCCCGGCCATCGCCGTGACATTTTCCTCGGGCAAAGCGGTTCCGAGGTTGGAGGCCGATACGCCGGTGACTTCCATCCGCGCGTGACTCAGGGACTTCTGATCAGTTCTAGGGTGGGTGTCTGATCGTTTCCCCTGCCAGCGTGAGTCCTACCAAGGCGCAGCGAAGTACGTCCCATCATATGAACGGCTGCTTGGCCCAACCCTCCTCGAAGGTCGTGTGGAAGAAGGGCGCCGACTGCTTGCTCTTATACATCCACTTGCCTTCGACCCTCACGTATTCCTCTTCGTCGAGACCGGCCCGCCACATCGCCTTGCCGGTGTCACCCACGGTGCACGGCATGAACAGATACCAGCGAGCGCGGCCCGTATCGCCAGTCACTTCGATCTGCGGGTTCAGCCCGTAGTGCAAGGCAAATACGAAGTGCCCGGAAATCCCGCGGAAGAACTCGCGGATCGCCTCCCGCCCCTCGTATCTCCCCATCCCTTCGCTTTCCCAGGTGGCGTCCTCGACAAACAATGCGGCCAGCCGGTCCGGGTCATAGTTGTCGTCACAGGCGGCAGCGTATTCTGCCTTGAGGTTCCGCAGCGCCTCAATGTCCTCCAGGTGACGAACCCTGTCCTGTAGCTCCTCCACCATCGCTGCCAGGTCGGCTGTTCGATCAGTTGACATCCGATCACCTCGTCCGAGTTTCCCCGATTTCTAAATCATGGTGAGCCTTTAGCACATAGCAAAATGTTTGGCAATTTCAACCAGTCAACGCTTCCCGGCGCCGACGAAACTGGTGTGGACGCTCACGAATTGGCGCGGGTTGCCCGCGGGTGCGTTCTGCCTGGGATGGCTCGGATCCCAGGTAGTCCTGCGGGGAACGACGTGGGGCGACGAGCTTGTTGCCGTCCTTTAGCACGGTTGCCGGCAGACGGGCTATCAGGAACGACGCTTGACCTATGGCGAGAGACAACGCGAGGTTTCCCTGGACATCGGCGACATGCGGCATGGTTCACCCCGGATTACCCATCAAGACCGGCACATGTCGGCGAGGTTGTCGAACAGGCGCAATATTCCCAGCGGCAACCACCATTGCCAACCCAGGCGATCGAGCGGTCCGAACGACGCCCCATAGATTGCCCGGTCAGTATCAGTAATCGGCCGCCAGGGATTTACCTCGTCCGGGCCGACGGCCGCGCGGCCGTCGCCGTATCCCACGGCGTAACCCTCCCAAACGCCCTGCGAGGAAAACACGCGGCCACCTTCCTGGACACCCTGCCAAAAACCCCAGCTGTATGCGCATATCAGCATGCTCACGGCGAATACCACCGCCGCGATTCTCACAACCCAGCGACCATATCGGATCCGGAACGCAGTTGCCCGGGCTGCCATACAATCCTCCTTCCGCACGGCCGATCATGCAACGCCATTCCCCGAAACGCGACGAGCACGTGAAACGGATGGGGTCCACGTGAATTTCCAGCCCAATGAAATCCAGTTCTCCCCGTATCTGCCGATAAAGCGGGTGACGCGAGATGATTCTAGCGCGTGTCCAAATAACGACCGTGAATTTCAAGCGAGCGCTGATTGCGCGAGGAAATTCCCCTGCACCCCCGCGACTCTCCTTCCAATGGCGGCAAACTACGACAATTCCCGGTAAGGATCGAGGCCCTGCGCTGCCATCGGCGTCGCGCCGAGCGGCCCGGAGGGAAAAAGAGCCGCCGGGCGCGTGGTTCGTAGCCAACCAGGTTGCTAAACTACACTCCCCGGACACGAAAGAGGTGAACTATGACCAGAGCTCCCGCGACCCGCATCCAACGGGTGCAGCCCCCGGCCACCCTGGCCGCCGGCGAAAAAGCCCGACAGCTGGCCCGGCAGGGCCACGACGTGATTGACCTGGGCCAGTCCAGCCCCCACCACGTGACCCCGCAGCACATTATTGACGCCGGGATTGCGGCCCTGAACGCGGGGCACACCAACATCAGTTCGTCCCGCGGGCTGGCGGAGCTGCGCCACGCCATGTCCGCAAAGCTGGCGGCCCACAACGGCCGCGCCATTGATCCCGACGGCGACATCCTGGTCACTCCCGGCAGCAAGATGGGGCTGTATGAGGCCATCAACGCGTACATCGAGGCGGGAGATGAAGTGCTGGTGCTGGAGCCCACGTGGGTCAGCTTCAGCCAGCAGGTGGAGATGGCCGAGGGTGTGCCCGTAGCCGTGCCCCTCAGCGAGGAGGAGGAGTACCACATCAGCTACGAGCAGTTGCAGGACTACGTCACCCCGCGCACCCGGATGATTGTCATCAACAACCCCAACAATCCCACCGGCCGGGTTTACACCGAGGACGAATTGGCAGCCGTGGCGCGCTTGGCCCGGGAGCGGGACCTGCTGGTCATTTGTGATGAGACCTACGAGTATTTCCTCTACGATGGCAACCGCCATGTAACCATCGCGACCATGGACGGTATGGCGGAACGAACCCTGACCAGCTACACCTTCACCAAGGCCTATTCGATGTCCGGCTGGCGGTTGGGCTGCATCGTGGCTCAGTCAGACCTGCTGGACCCACTGCTGAAGATACAGGAACAAACGGCCAGTTTTGTTTCTCCCTTTGTGCAGATGGCCGGGGTGGCCGCTCTCCAGGGCCCCCAGGATCACCTGCCCCGGTGGCGCATGGACTGCGACGAACTGCGCGTGCGCTGCGCCGCCCGGTTGTCCCGGGTTCCCGGCGTGCACTGTCCGCTGCCCGAAGGGGCCACCTTCCTGTTCCCTCGCTACTCAGCGGATGTGTCATCCACGGCGATGGCCGAGCTGTTGGTGGAGCGGGAAGGCGTGGTCGTAACCCCCGGCATCGGCTTTGGCGAAAGCGGGGAAGGACACTTCCGGGTTGCCCTGATGCGTTCTCCCGCAGACCGAGTTGTGGAAGGGGTGGAACGCATAGCGCGAGTCCTGGAAACGCTCTAGCCGGCTGTGTTCCCGCGGGCTGGCCCGGTGTCATCCCGTCCCGGCGTGTACGTGCACAGGTAGTCCAGTCTGACGAAAACGCTGTACCCGGCGACCAGATGGTTTGAGTCAAAGTTAGGGGTTAGGGCGCTGGCGAACCGTCAACCCGGAGGGGCAAATATTTTGCTTCAACTGCCGCCTGCCCCCGGACGGTCCGGCGTTTTCTCCTCGCACAGTTGCTGCGCCTGCTCGATCGGAGGCATGATGCTCCGCGCCTTGATCTGGACCTCCGATACATTCCACAGGTTCAGATTCGGACGATGCCGGTTCAGGTAGGCGCGGATGAACCCGTTCAGCGCGTAATTGTGCCTATCGGCGCTCATCCATACGGCTGGTGCATCGCGGCTCCCGACGCAATGCAGATGCGCATGGTCGACCGTCAGCGGCCAGGCGTCGCCGTAATCGTCGGCCGACACTTCCGACAGCGAACCTTCGCCGGCCACCGCCAGGGCCAGGAAGCCAATGGTCGTCAACACAATTGACAGCCGCGTATTCCCGCTCGCTCCGTTCACGCCGTTTCCTCTTCCTCGTCAATCTGAATAGGCAGATTGGGACACCCCCATGATGCCGGCCCGCGTCCTGCACGGGACTATCTGCAGCCATAGCGGCGCGAGCGCCCGGAACAACCTCCTGAAGCCCCTGGAGCCCCTGAAGGCGATTCTCTACCCACGAGGCAGTTCGTCCTCGGGCCGGTTCTCGGGCGATGCCATGCGCCCACCTCATGCTGCAATCTTTCCCGCGCCGCTTGAATTGCGACAAGCCCAGGTGAGATAACCTTGGCCGGGCCCCGGCCGACTGGGCCCGGATGGAGACGACCAGCATGACCTATGGACATGACCTCAGCCACCAGCCGCTCCCCGGAGTCCATCGAACTCCCGACGCGCGGTTCGCTACCCTTGCCGACTTTCCCTTCGCCCCGCACTACCTAGACGTCGATGGGTTGCGCATGCACTACGTCGACGAGGGACCGAGCACGGCCGGCGCTCTCATCCTCCTGCATGGCGAGCCCGTGTGGAGTTACATGTACCGCGACGCGATCCGGCCCCTCGCTGCCGCTGGATACCGTGTCATCGCGCCCGACAACATCGGGTTTGGCAAGAGCGACAAGGTCATCGATGTCGACTGGTACACCCTCGATCATCACGTGCTGACCCTGAAAGCCCTCGTCACGCGCCTCGACCTCCGTGGCATCACCATCGTGGTGAACGACTGGGGTGGACCCAACGGACTGATCATGGCGACCGAGATGCCCGACCGCTTCGACCGCCTGGTCATCCTCAACACTTGGCTGCACCACGAGGACTACGGCTACACCGATGCCCTGCGCCAGTGGAACGTACAATCGCAGTCCCTCGACTTCACTACTGGCGTGTTTAACAGCACGCCGCCACCGCCGGCAAGAAACTACCCCGATGCGATCTTGGCGCCCTTCGATAGCCCCGACGCAACCGCTGGCCCGCTGCGATGGCCCTGGATGCTGCCGTTTGCGCAACCGGAGGCGGGAAACGCCCGGCGGCAGGCCGCCGCCTTCGACGCCCTTGAGTCGTGGGACAAGCCGGCGCACGTCATCTTTGGCGACTCCGATCCGGTCTTCACCGAAGAATGGGGCCGCCGGTTCGCCGCGCACATCCCCGGCGCCACCCTCACACTCATCAAGGGTGAGGGCCATCGGCCGCTGCTGTGGACCGGCGGCCGCAGCGACGGAACACACCGGGGGGGCGAGTTCGCCGAGTTGGTGCTCCGCCTCATCGCCGAGGATTAGGCCCGAAACCCCGCGGCGCCCTCCACCCGCGATATCGGCGTTCCAACCGTCATCGCGAACGAATCGCGGCAATCTCGCCGCCCCCCACCGGCTCAACCCGGCCCGGCCCGAGGCAACGAGCCTGTTCCCGTTCTTTCGATCACCGTCGCCGCTGCCATCAGCGACGTGCTGATGTCTCGGCTGTCGCCGTGAACTCCCAATGACTTCGGCAAGACCCGGGGGGTGCCAAAACGTCGGCCGGCCCTCGTCGCTTGACACCCCCACCGCGCCGGCCATAATTGCGGCTGCGACAACGCTTGGCCGTTGTTCCTCTTTGCCCATGCGGTGCCCCGCCTGCCAAAACGACGCCGTGGCCGGAGCTGTCTTCTGCAACCACTGCGGAGCTCCGCTGCCGGTCGTCTGCGACCAGTGCAACGCAAACAATCCCCCTCTGAGCAACTTCTGCCACCGCTGCGGTGTCACCCTATCCCCCGCGGACGTCGTTCCCGCTCGATCCACGTCACGCGCGCCCGAGCCCACCCTTCGCGACGTTGCCGTCGACTTCAAAGTTCTGGCGGTAGACGTGGCCCGTTACTCTGCTCCCCGAATCAGGACCGGCGTAATCTTCGCGGCCCGGACAGCCAGACGTTCCGCGATCTCGGCAGCGTCCGGCATCAGAAGGATCGCCGCCGGCATTGCCCGACGGGCCAACCGGCCCAAGCCCCCAACCGATGAACCAGTCCCAGGACGGGAATTTCCGCCGGCTGCTCCCCCGCCGCCCGTCGCCACATCTCTTTCACCACTCCCGGAAACCCCGGCCACGGACCTGCCGTCGGCCTCCGAGCACGCCATCGCCTGCCCGCGCTGCCGAACCGTCAACCAGGCCGGGTCGATATTCTGCTTCAACTGCGGTCTGCCTCTGGACGAAGCGGCGCCAGTGGCCAGACCGGCGCCGCGGGTCACCGGCGACCCTGGCGGATTCGGCATCAGGTTTGCCGCCGCGATGATTGACGGTGCCATACTGGTGGCTGTGCAGCTCATCCTGATCGCCATCTGGCCGGGGATACCGCAGTACTTCGATAGCGATACCCTGTTCCATTGGGTCGACCTGCTGCTCCTCTTCCTGACCGCCCTGTACTACACCATCGGGGTTTCGGTCTGGTCAACCACGGTTGGCAAACGGATATTCGGGCTGCGTGTTCTGAGACCCGACGGCGGCAAAGCTGGCGCCGGTCGCGCCCTGGCGCGATATTTCGCCGGGGTTGTCTCGTTCCTCGTCCTTGGCATGGGCTACCTCATAATCGCCTTCAGATCCGATAAGCGCGGGCTGCATGATCTGATCTGCGACACTGTCGTCCTCAGAACTTAGGCGACCGACTTGGAGGCGCTGACATTCCCCCTACTGGCCTTTGCGCCCGGCGTCTTCTGGCTCTGGTTCTTCATCCGGCGAGCCGTCTACCGACCCGCCCCGCGCCGTCTGCTCGTACAGACTTTCCTACTAGGCATGGTGTCCACCATACCGGCCGGCATCATCAATACCATCTTCCTCGACGACAGCGTTCTCGATGACACCGCCAGCCTTGCATCGGTTGCGTCGGGCATGCTGTTTGTCGTCGGTCCGGTCGAGGAGACTTGCAAGTTCCTGGCGGTCAGGCTTCGGGCGTATCGCTCCTCGTACTTCGACGAGCCCGGGGACGGTCTGGTCTACAGCACCGCCGCCAGTCTTGGCTTCGCGTCGTTGGAAAATCTCTTCTACATCTTGCAGTTCGGACCGGCCGTCATGATATTGCGAGCGCCTCTCAGCACCGCCGGCCACGTCGTGTTCGGCGCAATTTGGGGATATGCCCTGGGCGAACAGGTCAGGACAGGCCGGCGCCGGGCGTGGCAAACCTTCGCCGGCGTAGCCGGGGGCGCCATAGCCCACGCCTTCTTCAACATCGCGGTCTTCGCGTCCGCCCCAGTCGCTGTCTTCCTGGTGATGTCTGGCGTTTCGTGGACCGTTGCTCGTTTCGCGTGGGCCAGGCGCTCCTCACCGTTTCGCTTCCGACGCAACTACCCCCAGATCGAGTGTCCCAACTGCGGCGGGCACATCACCATCATCAGCCACTACTGCCGCTTCTGCGGCGTGCCAGTGCCCGCTGGCTCAACCCGCAACGGTGACTTGATCTGCAGCTATTGCGATAATCACAACCGCAGCGACGCCCTCTACTGCATCCAGTGCGGCGACCGTCTGCTCAGATAGAAGCCCGATCCACGAACTCAGACGTCTGCCCGCTGCGTCGACTGCTACTCCGGGAACAGCGTGAGCACAACCGTAAAACGCGAAACGTCAGCGCCCGCCGGCAATTCGCACTCAAAGGGCTCGGAAGACTCTGCGCAGTGCGGACTGTACGAGCTCATCGCCAGCGCTCCGATGCTCTCCTCCAGCACCCGGTGCTGGTCCCGGCTCAGGTCAAAGTCTTCACCGTCCAACTGCCGGATGATGCGGTGCAGATCAACATATCCCATGAATTGGCGTTTCTCGGGCAGCAACCGCAGTGCCCGTTGGTATTCCGCGTCCGCCGATAGAGCGTCGCCATCCCCATTCTGACGCTCCACAACCCCTTCCATCGAGCGCTCGTCACTGCCCAGCGTCAGGTATCCCGCGTGCAACACATACCCCGGCTGGTAGCGGATTTCTCCGTCGCTCAGATCTTCCAGGTCAAAAACCACCGCGCGGTCGTCGGCGCCAACATCGCGAGTGTCGGTATCCAGCGCGGCGAACTCGGCGAACCGCTCCACGGCATCATCAATCGTATCCGCCAGATCATCCTTGCGCCCGTCCCGGTATGACACCATCACTACGGCGTCAACCGCGCTATCGTCCAGCCTCTCCAGCGACCCGTCGAAATCGACGTCGCCGACGGCTACGATCACCTCGCCGCCCAGATGGTCAAACAGGTCATCCTCCAGGTCTATGTCGGTCATGACCGCGATGACACTCAGGCCCAGGTCCAGCAGCACATCCAACCCGTCGTCGTCGTCCAGGCTGACCGCCCCGAGCGACCCGAACTCATTGGTAAACCCGTCGACAAACTCGCTCAGATCGTCGATTTGCTCGGGCGCCAGAAAATCGCCGATTTCATACTGACGCAGGTTGGCTCGCCAATGATCAACGTTCGGATCGAACGTCATGGCAACAAAGCCCAGCGTGTCGTTGCTCAGACGACTGGACGGTTCATCGAGATCGGCCACCTCCAGCGGATAGTCGATGCCTGCGGGAGCGGTCACTTCCATCACGACCCCCGCATCCGCGACGCCCACTGTGGCTGCGACCCAATTCGTCCCGTCCGGGCCCGTCCATGCTCCTCCGCTGGGTCCGAACGTTTCGTCCCACACATCCTCCAACAGGTCCTCAGCCTCAGCCAGCGAAAAGTACGCGGAAACGAAACGGCGCTCCGTCAGCCGGGAACGGGCCTCCATGAATTCCTCGTTGGACTCCAGCGAACGCTCTTCGTCACCGGAGAGGCGCGCCAGGATATCCTCGAGGCCCCGCTCGCTGGTGGCAAACACCATCCAGTCGTCGGTCAGCGCATACGCCTGCGAGCCGTCTTCCGCTACCACGATGTCAAAGTCCTCGTAGGTTTCATCGTGAAATTCGGCGTAGTGCTCATTTTCCATGTACTCCAGCCAATCCCGGAAGAACTCCTCGGCGGTGTCCCCGTCGCGTACGCCGATCATTCCCGCCACCACCCATTCCTCGCGACTCCAGTCCGCCTCCAGCACGCCCAGGCTGAATTGCGGCCCGATCCACGGCATCACGCCCGTCTCGAAATCGATGCCCGTCTCTGCTTCAAACTCGTCCTGCGCCTGGTCCACCAGGTCGCGAAACGCCCGTGAATCGTCCAGCCGCTCCCAGATATCCAGAATTTCCTGCATTTGCCCGCCACCAGGCACCAGCGTTGCCCAGAAATAGGCCAGCGTATCCGGCGGATAGTAGCGGGCCGTGTGTTCCCGTTCCCCGCCGCCCACCAACAGCGGCAGCAGCACGCTGGGAACCGGTATCAACCCCCGCCACATCCCGACCGCCACGATTATTCCGGCCACCAAAACCATGGCGAATATCGCGCCGACAACCTTCCACATTCGGACTGTCTCCTGGCAATACCCCAATATTTCGCAGACAGGGTATCACCCGAAACCATCCGCCCAAGCCGTCCAACGGGAAGCCGCAGACCCAGCGCCCTGGCAATGGCCCCATCTCGGCGACCGTCGCCGTACCGAGCCATCTCCACACCGTGTGAGGGTCGTTTCACAAAAATTTCACGATTTTTTCACGCATGGCAATTGACGTGTCCGGCCCTGGCCACTAGCGTTGACAGCGATATCAGGCATCAGCGCCAATCGCGAACCGGGGATACGCCGGTTCGAACGCCAATTCCTGGAAGCAGATATATGGAACCCAACCGATACCCTCGCCTGCCGCCTTCTCCCCACCACCACGTTCATGTTCTAGTCCACCACCCCCGCCAATAGCCGCTCGCATCGCGTAGCGCATAACAATCGTACCGGCGTCGCATAGGGCGCCGGACGTGGCGTTCAAACCCCCTCACGGCCCGCTCGACGCGGCCGGCCTCACCAACCCCTGTCCCGACGCATACGTCGGACCGGACCGAGGGGGCATAACTGAAATCTAGGGACGCATCGGCGTCTCGTCTTCTACCAATACCAACGATCCGGAGACGGCGAATGCCTATAACTGCCATCGCTATCGAGAAAGTCCATCACGCCCTGTCCAACCGCTCGACCTTGCGCCTGATCGTGCTCGCGCTTGCCTGCCTCGCTTTGCTGGCGTGCTTGGGCGTCGCTTTATTCACCGAGCGTTTGGCGTCCGCCCAAAGTGCCGACGACTCAACCGCCGCCTGGTCGGCCACCCTGACCGTGGGCTCGAAAACCTCCCACGTTCCCACGATTATCGGATACTCCACCTGGGGCGATGACATGGGAGCCCTCTCCGACCAGTCGTTTACGCTGGACCAACGCTCCTATCGCGTGCTGACCGCGCTGACCATCGACCAGGGACTGTACCTCAACATCAGTCGCGAACTCCCCAAAGACTTCACCCTGGCCATCGGAGACCAGGAGTTCGTCGCCTCCGACAGCCTGAAGCCGGCTTCCGTCGCCGCGGGACGTTATTGGTGGGAGGCCGACGACCTGGAATGGAAACCTGGTGACGCCGTTGCCGTGAGCATCAGCCTGGTTGACGGTTCGGGCGCATTGCCTGAAAGACCGGCCGCGCGCCCCTTCGCCTACGCGTCGGACTTGCCTGAGGATCATGATGGCGCGGATCCCTTCACCTTCGCGCTCCACTTCACCGATGATATCCTGATGAGCTACAAGCGGTTGCGCGACCAGGTGCTGGACGTGACCAACGCGACGGTAACCAAAGCCAAACGCAGGACGAAGGGTTCCAACCGCCTGTGGGAGATTACGGTGCAGCCCGATGCCCCGGATCATATATTGGTTTCCGTGCTGGCCGACCGCCAATGCTCCCACCGCGCCGCCGTTTGCACCAAGGACGGTAGGAAACTGTACAACGACCTGAAATTCACGGTGACCGGCTCCAATGCTCCGACGCCGACCCCGCCGCCGCCCACGCCCACGCCGTCCGTTACGCCCGCACCCACGCCCACGCAGATACCGGGGCGACCCGAACTCTACGAACGTGGACAGGCGCCCGAGCACATAGCCCATATCAGTTGGATGTGGCCCCAGGATGCTGACACGGGCCAGCCGCCGCGGTTCCGTGAGCTGACCACGGCCTTCACGATACAGAACGACGTCGGCAATTTTTCCAGCCGAACCGGCCTCTACCTGATGCTTGGCTACCACACCATCTCCGATGCGCCGCTCTACTACGGGATACAGACCAGGAACGACGGCAGCAAGGCTCTGATCTTCTCCCGGTGGGACACCGTGGACTTGTCCAACGCCAGGCTGGCGCCCGGCGGGTTTGCCGAAGCCGGCGACTACGAGGGAGATTTCATATCGGTGCGGCGACACTACGAGTGGGGGGCCGGCGAGTACCGCGTGCGGCTGGCCTCTCATGGGGCGGACAACGACGGTGAATGGTTCGGCGTGTGGATCACGGACGTCGATGCCGACACCACCACCTGGTTCGGGTCCTTGAAGTTTCCTTTGGCCGGCTCCGAAGAGCAGGCATGGATCAAGGGAACCTCCCACAGCACAATCGAAATCTATGGACAGTCCATCAAGCCGATCGATATCCCGGTCTGGGAGGTGGCGCTCCAGCGTCCGGTTGGGGACGGCGCATCGTCATCCCATGGGGTCACCGGCTACGGACATGGCGAAACCGACTTCCCTAACGGCGAGATCCACTACGATACCGACAGCAACCTCGTCAACATCACCGTCGGCGGCGCCACCGAGCAGCTAACCCCACCCCAGACCGTGAACTTCCCATAATGCCCGCACGACGCCTCACTCGTACACCCTTGTAGTCAAACGTCATTTGTATGTTGAAGGGGCCCTGCAGATCGGCCAATCTGTGGGGAGAGGGAGGGGCGCGTCGTCTGTCATTGGGTGAGCCTGGGCCCTGAGCCCTGGCTGCGCCGTCTCGCAGTAGGACACCCCTCCCGGAAGGCGCCCGGCCGCTCCGAACGGATAGACGGGAACGAGACCCGCATGACAAGTGTGGAGAGCCGGGGCGCCGGCATTATCGCACGGGGTCAGACGGAGGTGACAGATGAGCCGAGCCATGGCCGGGATCGACGTGGGCAAAGGTCAACTGGACGTGTCGGTGGACGGGTGCAAAGCGCGACGTTTTGCCAACACTCCGGCTGGGGTGGCAGGGTTGGCGCAGTGGTTGTGTAGCTGGGAGGGGCCGCTGGCGATCTGCGAAGCCACGGGCGGGTATGAACTGCTGCTGGTGGAGACCTTGCGCCAGGCCGGGATAGCGGTGCATATCGCCCATCCCAACCAGGTGCGGGATTTTGCCCGGGCCTCCGGTTACCAGGCCAAGACCGACCGGCTGGACGCGGTGGTGTTGTCCCAGTATGGCAAGGTCTTCCAACCACCAGCCACGCTGGCCCAGAGCGCAGACCGCAGCCGGTTGCAGGAGTTGGTGGGGCGACGGGATCAGCTGGTGGAGCAGCGGACCCAGGAGAAGAACCGGTTGTCCCAGGTCGGCAGAGCGGGGGCTCGGGGGTCCATAGAGCGGCACATCCAGTGGCTGGATCAGGAGATTGGGGCCTTGGAGGGTGAATACCGGAAACTGCTGGGCGAGAACCTGGAGTTTCGCCGGCAGTTTGAACTCTACTGCAGCGTGCCCGGAGTGGGGATACAGACGGCGGCAACGCTGATTGCCTGGCTGCCCGAGTTGGGTCAGTGGGACCCGAAGGCGTTGGCGTCGTTGTGCGGAGTGGCGCCCTGGTCTCGGGACAGTGGTCAGAAACGGGGCTATCGGGCCACCCGTGGGGGACGCGCCAGGATCAAGCGGGTCTTGTATCTGGCCAGCTTGGCGGTGTCCCGCAGCAAGGTGGGACTGGGAGCCTGCTACGACCGATTGCGCCAGCGGGGCAAGCCCGGCAAGGTGGCCCTGGTGGCCATCATGCGCAAACTGCTCCTGCAACTCAACGCCGTAGCCCGCCGAGGCACCCCGTGGCAGCCCGATCCCCATCCCGTTATCTGAAACACCCTTGACACCCAACACAGATACTGCGAGCGCAGCGCGGCAATCTCGCAACCATGCAAATCTCCCAATCCCGCCAATCCATAAGTCCCGAAAATCCTGATTCTGACGATTCCACGGCCGGCGCACCAAAATTTTCGAGCCCGATTCCGCCAAAATCGACACCCCCAAAACAGGGGGTTGAGCCCTCCAAAACGGGGGGTCGAGACCCCAAAATCACCCCATCGAGAAGCCGCTGTTTACACGCATTTTGTCCCACCCGGGCCACATAGACCCCTCGCCGGGACGCCCTCGATCCGCCCCACACACTTCAGAATCGCCACCAAAACCGTTAGAATCGGCCGGCGACATCCGTGACGTAATTCGTCCAACCCCTGACGAAACTCGCGACACCCCCAAAACGGCCCGAGCCGCCAATCCGCGCCCAGGAGTGTATCCCCATGGCCAACCGCCTGATCAACGAGACCAGTCCCTACCTGCTCCAGCACGCCGAGAACCCCGTGGACTGGTATGCCTGGGGCGAGGAGGCCCTCGGCCGCGCCCGCGACGAGGACCGCCCCATCCTGTTGAGCATCGGCTATTCCGCCTGCCACTGGTGCCACGTCATGGAGCGCGAATCCTTCGAGAACGACGACATCGCCGCCCTGATGAATGACAATTTCGTCAACATCAAGGTGGACCGCGAGGAGCGCCCCGACCTCGACGCCGTGTACATGGAAGCCGTCCAGATGATGACCGGCAGCGGCGGCTGGCCCATGACCGTTTTCCTCACCCCAGAGGGCCATCCCTACTACGGCGGTACCTACTTCCCGCCTGAAGACCGCGGCGGCATGCCTGGATTCCCCCGCCTGTTGGCCGCCGCCAGCCAGGCCTACCACACCAACAAGGGCGAGATCGACCGCGTCACCCGGCAGCTTTCCGAGCAGATGGGCCGCACCGGCCAGATGCCTCGCGGCTTCACGCCGCTTACCACCGAGGTCATGCACAACGCCTATTCCCAGCTGGCAACGCAATTCGATCACCTCAACGGCGGTTTCGGCAGCGCCCCCAAGTTCCCCCAGCCCATGACCCCCGAGTTCCTGCTGCGCTACAACCGCCACGGCTTCAACGCCCGCGCCCTGGAGATGGTCGAGCTGACCCTCCAGAAGATGGCCTACGGCGGCATGTACGACCAGGTGGGCGGCGGATTCCACCGCTACTCCACCGACGCCTACTGGCTGGTTCCGCATTTCGAAAAGATGCTCTACGACAACGCCCTGCTCGCCCGCCTGTACCTCCACGCCTGGCAGGTCACCGGCAACCCGCTCTACCGCCGCATCACCGAGGAAACCCTCGACTACGTCCTCCGTGAAATGACCGATCCCGCCGGCGGCTTCTACTCCGCCCAGGACGCCGACAGCGAGGGCGTCGAGGGCAAGTTCTTCGTCTGGACGCCCGATGAGCTGCGCCCCCTCCTGGGCGACGATGCGGATCTCGTAATGGGCTACTACGGCGTCACCGAGCGCGGCAATTTCGAGGGAGCCAACATCCTCAACGTGGCGCGACCTCCCGAGGACTTCTGTCAGCAGCGCGGCGTGTCCGAATCCGATCTGTTTGCCGCCGTGGAGCGCGCCCGAGCTGTGCTCCTCGATGTGCGCGAGCAGCGCATCCACCCGCTCCTGGACGATAAGGTGCTCACCTCGTGGAACGGCATGATGCTCCGCTCCTTCGCTGAGGCCGGCGCCGGCCTCGGCCGCGCCGACTACCTGGACGCCGCCCGCGACAACGCCGCCTTCCTGCTCGATACCATGCGCGACGAAAACCGTCGCCTTCTCCGCACCTGGCGCAACGGCGAGGCCAAGCTCAACGGTTACCTCGAAGACTACGCCTGCCTCATCGACGGCTTGCTGTCCCTGCACGAGGCCACGCTGGAGCCCCGCTGGCTGCAGGAGGCGGTGTCCGTCGCCGACGGCATGATCGCGCTGTTCTGGGATGACGTCGTCGGCGGGTTCTACGACACCGGCAGCGACCACGAAACCCTGGTGATCCGGCCCCGCGACGTTTTCGACAACGCCCAGCCCTGCGGCAGTTCCGTGGCCGCCGACGTGCTCCTGCGCCTGGCCGTGATCACCGGCGACGACGACTATTCGACGAAGGGCGCGACGCCGCTGCGCGCCATGCAGCAGATGTTGGGCCGGGCTCCCGCCGCCACCGGCCACTGGCTCGGCGCGCTGGACTTCTACGTCTCCCTGCCCCGGGAAATCGTCATTGTCGGCGCTGCGGCGGATTCCGTCACCGGTGACATGCTCGGAGAAGTGAGCCGCCGCTTCATGCCCAACCGCGTCCTGGTAGGCGTGGAGGACCCCGCCGACCCGCCGCTCCAGGACTCCCCCCTGCTGGAGCAGAGGGTGATGCAGGATGGCCGGCCCACCGCCTACGTGTGCGAGAACTACGCCTGCCAGCTTCCCGTCACCGACGCTGCGGCCTTCGCGGCGCAGTTGGATTCGTAACGCGGCGTACTTCAGGCCGGCTGCCGCATCAGCCCGGCCTGCGTCACCGTTTCCCGGTTCACTGTGTCCGGCAGCCGGTAGCGCGGCCAAAGGACGAATCCCAGCAGCACCAGCGCCCCCGCCATCACCGGCGCCAGGCGGATGCCCAGTGGGTTTTCCGCCGAATCCCCCAGTTGCAATATCAGGCTCAGCAATAGCGGCGGCAGCGCGTAGGTAACCTTCTCGAAGAAGTTCTGCGTCGAGTAGAACATGGCCTCGCGCCGCTCATCCCGCAGGATCGCATCGTAGTCGGCGATATCCGCCGTCAGTCCCTTGGGCAGCAGGAATACCGCCGCCATGGGCATCCCGGCGATGAAGACCAGCACGAGCCCCTGCGCCACCAGGTGTTCGGTCATGACCACGCCCACGAGGCTCAGCAGCGGGTACAACGCTGCGCAGGCCACCAGGCAGATCCCATAGATCCGCCGCTTGCTCACCGCGCCGGCGGAAAACAGCGCCCAGATCACCAGCCCGAACACGATTGCCCCGCCGATCACGCTGGTGGACATCCAGCTCGAGGCCGCCCCGTCTCTTTCCTGCAGCAGCACTCCCACCGCGAAGAACGGTATCCATCCCTGGAGCACCCCGACCCCGGTGGTGAACATCACAAACGTCGGCAGAAACGCTACGAATTGCGAATTTCGCAACGTGTCCCGCAGGCCCTCCCAGAAGGGAACCTGCGCCGGCACAATGTCCCGTGGGGCGTGTTTCCATATGCCCGCCAGGGAGATGTAACGGAAAACAAACGCCGCTACCGCGAATATTGACCCGGCGACCTGGAAGCCCAGGGCGTCCTTGATGTAACCGCCCATGACCAAACCCAGGCCGGCGCCGGCCACGGCGAACAGGAAGATGAAGCTCACCACTTGCATCCGGTCCCGGGCCGTCCGGGTCAGCTCGGGCACCAGCGCCTCCAGGGCCCCGCTGGACATCGTGGCCGCCGTGAAGAACAGCTCAAGCATCAGCACGAAGTAGACCGCGTTCCACCAGCTGCTCCCCGGGTCGGGCAGGAACCAGATCAGCGCCCCGAACCCTGCGTAAAACGGCGTGCTGAACATGATGAACGGAATTCGTCGGCCCCAGCGGCTGCGCGTCCGGTCGCTCCACCACCCGATCAGCGGATCCGTAAACGCGTCAATGAACCGCCCCGAGAAGATGAGGATTCCCGCCACGACCCGCGCATCAACTCCATACCCCAGCACCAACACGTCAGGCACCCGCGCCATTCCCTCAATCGCCGGAGGAGCCAGGAAGAACAACACCCACTGTTGCCGGAAATAGCCGATGGCCTGCATGCCGATATGGTCGGCGGAAAAGAGCAGTTTGTTCAGCAGCGGCAAACGGATCGCCGGCTGTCCCGGATCAATCATTGCATCTCAATCGGAGCGTCAAAATACGGCCGCAATGTACCACACGACCGATTGGTCATAAGCGCGCGCCAACCGCTAATCGGGTACCATCAGCTTATATTCGTGTATAATTTCTGCGGTTTTCCTGTGCCGGACGCTGGTCATCCGGCTTTCCGTTCGGGCCGACAGTCCAACGATCCTTGGCAACCCGCACGGGCCCGTGAAATCTACTTGCTAAGGAGGCGATCATGGCAGAAGCCGCCAAGATCATTTACACCGAAACCGACGAGGCGCCTTTCCTGGCAACTCACTCGCTGCTGCCGATTCTACAGGCGTTCACCAAGAGTTCCGGCATCGAGCTGGAGACTTGGGACATCTCGTTGTCGGGACGCATCATCGCAAACTTCCCCGACAACCTGACCGAGGAGCAGCGGATACCCGACTACCTGCGCATGTGCGGCGAGTTGTGCCTGGAGCCGTCGGCTAACCTGATCAAGCTCCCCAACATCAGCGCCTCGATCCCCCAGATGAAAGGGGCGATCGCCGAGTTGCAGGCCAAGGGATACGACATCCCAGACTACCCCGACCAGCCGGCGAACGACGAAGAGCGTCAAATCCTGGCGCGCTATTCCCGGGTGGTTGGCAGCGCCGTCAATCCGGTGATTCGTGAAGGCAACTCTGATCGCCGCTCGTCCAATGCGGTCAAAGAGCACGGCCTACGGAATCCGCACCGCATGATGCAGGACTGGCCGGAAGTGTCCAAGACCCGCGTCGGCCACATGAACGACGGAGACTTTTTCAGCAGCGAGGTGGCGGTGACCACCACGGAAGCAGGGTCGGCCTCCATCGTATTCGCGGGCAGCGACGGGAGTGTGACCGAGCTCAAATCGGGCATTCCCATCCAGGCCGGCGAGATCCTCGACTGTGCCGTCATGAGTGCCCGGGCGCTGCGACGGTTTTACGCGGACGAAATGGACCGGGCCAAAGCCGACGACGTTCTGCTCGGCCTGCACGTAAAAACAACCATGATGCGGGTATCGGATCCGATCATTTTCGGGCACCTTGTCTCGGAATTCTTCAAGGACGTATTCGAAAAGCACGGCGAGGCTCTCGCTCAAGTGGCAGTCGATCCGGACAATGGCGTCGCCGAGTTGCTGACGAAGATCCAGGACCTGCCGGAAGCCAAGCGCGCGGAGATCGAAGCCGACATTCAGGCATGTTACGAAAACCGCCCTGATCTGATGATGGTGAACTCCTACCGGGGTATCACCAACCTGCACGTTTCCAGCGACACCATCATCGACGCCTCGATGCCGGTGGTCATCCGCGACGGCGGACGCACCTGGGGCCCCGACAATGAGCTGCACGACACCGTCGCCCTGATCCCCGACCGGTCTTACGCCACCATTTACCAGGCGGTTGTGGAAGACTGCCAGGAGCACGGCGCCCTTGACCCGTCGAGCATCGGCAGCGTCGCCAACGTGGGTCTGATGGCCCAGGCGGCCGAAGAGTACGGCTCCCACGACAAGACCTTCAAGGCTCCCGGTAACGGCGCGATCCGTGTGGTCGACGCGTCCGGCGCGACCCTGATGGAACAGAGCGTTGAGACCGACGATATCTTCCGGATGTGCCAGACCAAGGACGCCCCCATCCAGGACTGGGTCCGCCTCGGCGTTAGTCGCTCCAGGCTCACCGGACAGGCGGCCATCTTCTGGCTGGACGCCACCCGCGCCCATGACGCGGAACTCATCAAAAAAGTGAACCAATACCTCCCCGACCACGACACGTCCGGACTGGACATCAGCATCCTGGCCCCGCTTGACGCCATGAAAGCCACGCTGGCGCGCAGTCGGGCCAGCCAGGACACCATCGCGGTAACCGGCAACGTGTTGCGCGATTACCTCACGGACCTGTTCCCCATCCTCGAGTTGGGCACCAGCGCCAAGATGCTCTCCGTAGTTCCCCTGCTGAACGGTGGCGGGTTGTTCGAGACCGGCGCCGGCGGCTCGGCTCCCAGGCACGTTCAGCAATTCCTGGAGGAGGGCCACCTGCGGTGGGACTCTCTTGGAGAATTCTGCGCCCTGGTAGCATCCTTCGAGCACTTCGGCGAGGTATACGACAACGACGGCGCACGACTCCTGGCGGATACCCTGGACCAGGCCATCGGCGAGCACCTGGAGCACCAACGGAACCCGTCGCGTCGTGTCAACGAACTCGACACGCGGGGCAGCCATTTCTACCTGGCCCTCTACTGGGCGCAGGCCCTGGCAAACCAGGACAAGAATCCGGAATTGAAGGCCCGCTTCACCGAGGTGGCCCGCCAGATGACCGCCAACGAGGACCAGATCATCCAGGAGCTGATCGATTGTCAGGGCCAACCGATGGAAGTCGGCGGCTACTACCGGCCGGACAACGACATGTCGGCAACGGCCATGCGTCCCAGCGCCACGTTGAATGCCATCATCGACGCGATTTAGCGACCCGACCATTGATTGGAGGATCACTCACCCAATGCGAAGCAAAGTAACCGTCGTCGGCGCCGGCAACGTCGGAGCGACGACCGCCCAGAGGATCCACCAGCTCGGCTACTCCGACGTGGTGCTCGTTGACGTAGTCGAGGATCTGCCCCAGGGTAAGGGGCTCGACATGCTCGAATCGGGCCCGGTGATCGGCTCGGACGCCGTGATCACCGGTTCCAACGGGTACGAAGAAACCGCGGGTTCCGATGTCGTGGTCATCACCGCTGGAATCGCCCGGCGGCCCGGCATGAGCCGCGACGACCTGCTCCTCACCAACATGCGCATCACCTCTGCCGTCACCGAGGAGGTTGTCCGCCACTCTCCAGATAGCATCATCCTGGCGGTTACCAACCCGCTGGACGCCATGGTGCAGAACGTGTTCCAGACCTCAGGGTTTCCGCGGAATCGCGTGTTCGGCATGGCCGGAGTTCTCGACACCGCCCGTTACCGCACTTTCATAGCACAGGAACTCGACGTCTCCGTCGATGATGTCCAGGCCATGGTGCTGGGAGGACACGGCGACGACATGGTCCCTCTGGTGCGATACACCACGGTGGGCTGCATTCCCCTCACCGAATTGCTGTCCCAGGACCGCATCGACTCCATCGTGCAGCGGACCCGAGACGGCGGCGGGGAAATCGTCGCCCTGCTCAAGCAGGGTTCGGCATTCTACGCCCCGTCGGCCGCCATTACCCAGATGGTCGAAGCGATCCTGCTGGATCGCAAGCGGATTCTGCCCGGCTGCGCCTATCTCGAAGGCGAGTACGGCATCAATGGCCTGTGCGTCGGCGTTCCCGTCAAGATCGGCGCCGGCGGCATGGAGAAGGTGATTGAGATCAGCCTGACCGCCGACGAGAAAGCTGCTTTGCAGTCCTCGGCCGCTTCGGTTCAGGAACTGGTCGACGTGATGGCCAACGCCCGGGCGGAAGCCCAATAGCGCTGACCACCCGTCGATGGCGACCCCATGACAAGTTGGGGCGGGTTGTGAACCCGCCCCTTCGTCGTTTTGCGGTATGTATAATGAAATCACAATCACATCAGCGATGGGAGGCGAGTATGACCCAGCGAACACCATTCGAACGGGACCTCCTGGAAAAAGCCGCTCAGTTCTTGCCCGGAAGCGGTACCGGAAATACCACGTACCCCGAGGAGCTCAAGTTCCTGGTGCGCGAAGGAAAGGGCGGGCGTATCTGGGACGTGTCCGGCAATGAGTACGTCGACTGGCTGATGGGTTCGGGACCCATGATCCTGGGCCATGCCCACCCGGCGGTCACCGAGGCCGTTCTGTCAGCAGTCGGGCGCGGTTCGACCTTTTTTACGACCAACGACCAGGCTGTCCTGCTCGCTGAGGAACTCGTTAGAGCCGTACCCTGCGCCGAGCAGGTTCGATTCACGACCAGCGGCACTGACGCCTGTTTCCAGGCTATGCGCGTGGCTCGCGCGTACACCGGGAAGGAAAAAATCCTAAAGTTCGAAGGTGGATATCACGGTACCAGCGATTACGCCATGATGTCAGTGTTCGCGTCCGCGTCGGTCGAGTTCCCGCTGGCGGAGGCCAATACCGCCGGTATTCCAAAAGCCCTGAACGACCTGATGCTGGTGTCCCAGTTCAATGACCTGGACACCACCGCGGCCATCGTGTCGGCCCACAAGGACGAGATCGCCGCTGTGATCGTCGAGCCTCTGCAGCGCACCATCGCCCCCGACCCGGGTTTCCTACAGGGACTACGGAAGATCACGCAGGACGCGGGCGTCCTCCTGATCTTTGACGAAATCGTGACCGGGTTCCGGCTGGCTTACGGCGGGGCCCAGGAATACTACGGCGTCACTCCTGACATGTGCACCGTGGGCAAGATCATGGGCGGCGGCTACCCGTTGGCGGCTCTGATGGGGAATGCGGACGTGATGTCAGTCTACGATCGCGCCGCCGTTTCTGCGGATGATTATGTTGACCAGATTGGAACGCTCAACGGCTTCCCGATTGCGTGCGCCGCTGGTCTGGCAACCCTGGAAGAATTGCGCACGGAGGGCGCATATGAGCGCCTTCGGGGGGTGGGTGGCCGCATCCGTTCGGCCCTGATTGATGCCTGCGAAGCGGAAGGTTTCGCGGTGCAGAGCGTCGGCGAGGACGCCATCTTCGACATCTATTTCGCTGAGCACCCGGTCAGGAATTTCCGCGATGGCCTGGCCGCCGATGGGCAGCCCCTGGCCCGGCTCAACGCTGGGCTGCTGGAACGAGGGATTCTCAAGTCGTGGCCGCAAAAATTCTACCCTTCGATGGCCCACACTGACGCCGACATCGACCGGACTGTTGAGGCCATTCGCGAGGTAGCGCCGACCATCAAGAGCTGACAACTGCTGATCAAGACATAATAGCCGAAGGGCGGGAAATTTCCCGCCCTTCGGCTATGTTGGTTTGCAGATTGTACTAACGGCGCAACCCGGCTCTGACTTCCAATGGCCCGGTGCTGATGATATGCCTTCGCATCCCCAATTCCGACGGCGACATTCCCATCGCCAGGCCGATAAGCTGAGGCATGTGCAGGATGGGCAGGTCGATCGACCGGCGGGCCTGTGATGCCGCCTTGGGTTGGAACCCGTCCAGATTGAGGTGACACAGCGGGCACGGCGTGACCATGGCGTCCGCGCCAAGGTCTTTGACTTCCGACGTGTGCTTGCCCACCATGGCCATCGAATTCTTCTGGTTGATGGTCAGGATCGGGAAGCCGCAGCACCGCGTCTTGCCCTCAAAATCCACCAGCGTTGCTCCCAGCGTTTGTATCAGCATTTCCAAAGACTGCTGGCGTTCCGGGTGGTCGGCGATGTCCAACGCCTCCGTTGGTCGCACAATGTAACATCCGTAGAACGGTGCGATCTTGAGGTCGGTCAACTGACGCGTGATGTAGCCGCCCAGACGGTCCAACCCGTAGTCCTCAATGAGGATCCACAGCAAGTGCTTGGGCTCGCTGTTGCCGCTGTACTCCAGCCCTTCCTCGGCCAGGTAGGAGTTGATCTCCGCCAGGTATTCCGGGTTCCGCATGCGGTGGTTCGCCTGCGACATCACTCCCTGGCAGGTGCTGCAAATGGTGAGGATGGGGAGGCCCATCTGTTCCGCTTTGGCGAAGTTCCGGGCGTTCAGCGTGTCGCCGAACAGTTGGTTCTTTTCCTGGATCACGCCGGCGCCGGTGCACGTCCAGCCGGGAATTTCCTCCAGTTCAATCCCCAACCGCTGGCAGACCATGCGCGCCGCGGGGTAGAGTTCGGGCGCACCACCCTGGGACACGCAGCCCGGAAAGAAAGCGTACTTCACGAGTTCCTCCTCTTGGATTGAAGGGCTGCCAGTATAGGGGCGAACGCACATTCGCCCCTGCTGGCCACGGGGTAAAGGGAAGCAATGGCCGTGGGGCGCCGGCGCTACCCGAAGGCTGAGTTGTTGCTCACCCGGGGCGCGGGCGAATCCGGCTCCAATTGGCTGAACAGCCGGCGCACGGCCTCGACGTTCTCCACGTTTTTGTGAGCGATGGGCGGCATCTTCCCCCGCCGTAGCGCGCGGAACGCCACCGGCATGTAGTCCATCAACGCCGGCATGTTGGTGAATCCGCCGACCGACTTGATGGGAAGCCGCAGCTCGTCCAGCCTGCCGGTATGGCCTACAGACTCGGTGAACGCGTCGGTATGCCGGGCGCCGTTGTTGTTGGTGTAACCCTGCTGAATGGCCTGCTCGCGGATGGCCATGATGCGGTCCATGGGAGCCACGCCCTTGGGGCAGGCCTGGACGCATTCGTTGCAGCGCGTGCAGTCCCAGACGCCAGTGGGTTCGCTGAGCGCCCACAGCCGCTCCATGGACACGCCTTCGGCGTCGCCGTCGCGGGGGTCGGCCGTGAACCGGTACGCCTTGGCCAGAGCCGCGGGACCCAGGAACGTGGGGTCGACTTCGAGGACCGTACAATCGGACACGCAGGCGCCGCACATGATGCAGCCGGTGACGCCGGAGAGGTGCAGCATCGCGTCGTTGGACACGATGTACTCGCCCTCCGGCTCCTGTCCCATGTGCTTCAGGAACGGGTCGACCGCTTCGATCTTGTCCCAGAACATGTCGAAGTTGACCACCAGGTCCTTGATCACCGGCATGACACCTGCGGGCTCCACCGTAATCACGCCGTCCTGCACCACCGTGTTGGCGATGGTCTTGCAAGCCAACCCGGCATGGCCGTTGATGCGCATCGCGCATGACCCACAGATGGCGCTCCGACACGAACATCGCAGCGAAAGCGTGCCGTCGTCGTCTTCCCGAATCTGGATCAGCGCGTCCAGCACCGTGGCATTGTCAGCGATGGTGACCGGATACTCCTGCCAGTAGGGCAGTCGGCGTTCGTCCCCCGCTTCCAGATCCTGTCGTTTTACCCGGATGGTAACGTCCATAACCTAGTACTTCCTTTCCTCCGGCGTCCACTGGGTAATGGTGACCGGCAATTCGGATGTCAAGGGTCCCCCGTCGCCCTTGGTCAGGACGATGTGGTGTAACCATTCTTCGTCATTCCGCTCGGGGTAATCCGTACGGAACTGTGCGCCGCGGCTCTCCTTGCGTTCCAGCGCCCCGACCGCGATTGTGTCCGCGCAGTCAAGCATGTATCCCAGTTCCAGCGCAAAGATGAGGTCGGTGTTGAAACTCTTGCCCTTGTTGTGGACCGGAACGTTCTCGTACCGGCGGCGCAACTGATGGAGGTCGTCGATGGTTTCCTCGATGCCCTCTTCATTGCGGAAGACAGCCACGTTTCGGTTCATCGATTCGCCCATTTCCCGCCGGATTGCCGACCAGCGGTCTCCGTTCTCCGGGCGGTCCAGCATTTCCTGGATCCGGCGTCGTTCACGATTCAGCACGGCGTTGAGGTCGAACTCGGGATAGCTCATGTGGCGCGTGAATTCAGCCGCGTGGTTTCCGGACCTTTCGCCGAATACGATGGTGTCGAGCAGCGAGTTGGCTCCAAGCCTGTTGCCGCCGTGTACGCTGACGTTGGCGCATTCGCCAGCGGCGTACACACCGTTGAGGTTGGTGCGACCCTCAATATCCGTCTTGATCCCGCCCATGATGTAGTGCATGCCGGGCCGGATCGGAATGGGCTCCCTGATCATGTCCGCGCCGGCCAGGTCGATGCCGATTTCCCGAATCTGGATCAGCTTCTCCATGATCAGGGCTTCGCCCAGATGCGTGCAGTCCAGGTACACGCACCCGTCGACCCCGTTGCCGGCGTTGATTTCCGTCTGTTCAGCACGGGACACCACGTCGCGGGAAGCCAGTTCCATCATGTTGGGAGCGTACTTCTCCATGAACCGGTTTCCGTCTTTGTCCCTCAAATACGCGCCCTCGCCGCGGGCCGCCTCGGAGATCAGCACGCCGCTGCCGGCCAGGGTGGTGGGATGGTACTGGACCATCTCCATGTCCATCAGTTGCCCGCCGGCGTTGTACACCAGCCCCATGCCGTCGCCGGTCACGATCAATGCGTTGGTGCTGGGCTCGAACAGCCGTCCGCAACCGCCGGTGGCGAGGATGACAGATTTGGCTCGGATCAAGTGCAGTTCGCCGGTGCGAATCTCCATGGCGATGACGCCGGCAGCCTGCCCGTCTTCCATGATCAGGGCAGTGACGAACCATTCCTCGTAGCGTTGCACGCCCGACTTGATCAGTTGCTCGAACATGACGTGGAGCAGGGCCTGTCCGGTGAAGTCTCCCACGAAGAAGGTGCGCGCCCGCCGTTGACCGCCGAAGGCGCGGGTACCCAGACGGCCGTCGTCGTCGCGGTTGAAGGTCACGCCCATGTGCTCCATGTCGATCAGGGACGCGCCGGCCTGACGACACATCACCTCAATGGCGTCCTGATCCCCCAGGAAGTCGCTGCCCTTGATGGTGTCGTAGGCGTGGTCCTCCCAGTCGTCGCCGCGATCCAGCAGCGCCGCATTGATGCCGCCCTGTGCCGCGTTGGAATGACTGCGAACCGGATGGACCTTGCTGATGATGGCGGTATTCGCGCCTCCGGCCCGGGCCGCGATCGCGGCGCGCATGCCGGCCAGGCCAGCGCCAACCACCAACACGTCGTGTTGCAAAACCTCTGCCATGTGTGTTTTCCTCCGGCCGGGCGCCGCAGAGTCCGGCGATTGATGGCGTTCACAAGCGGCACGCCAGTTAGCGGCGGCTAATTATCGCGCATAACCCGCATCGCTAGCAACAGCGAGGCGATGCTCTTGGCGTCCCGTATCGTTCCATCCGCGAGCAACGCGGTTGCTTGACCCAGACTGACCCTCTGCACCGCTATGAACTCGTCCTCATCCGCTGTCAGCCTGGCCGGTGTCAGGTCCCTCGCCAGGAATACATGCACGCGTTGGGTGCATAGCGCGGGCTCCGTATAGAAGGCGGCCAACGGATCCAACCGTCCGGCGGTGTATCCGACCTCTTCCTGCAGCTCCCTCAGCGCGGCGGTTTCGGGCAACTCCCCGGGTTCCATCTTGCCGGCCGGGGCTTCAAGCAGGAACTCTTCGGCCGGCTTTCGAAACTGGCGGACCAGCATTACCGTCCGATCCTGGAGCACCGGCACCACACAGACCGATGACGGGTATTCGACGATGGCGGAGTCGCGTTCGTGCGATGCACCAAGAAGGTCAGTGTTCTCCCTCAGGCTGAGCACCTGCCCCCGGTAGATCCATCGCGACCCGGAAGCAGCGGACCGCTCATCGATGCCGGTCATTGGCGGATGACTAATCGGATCCAAGCGCACGCAGGGCCAGCAGCAGGGACGCCACGCTCTTGGCATCCTGAACTTGGCCCGAGGCGATCACGTCGCGAACTTCCGGCAGCGGAACCCTGAGTACCTCGATGAACTCGTCCTCATCGGAGTCCAAGGTCGCCGGCCCCAGACCGGTTGCCAGGAACGCGTACATGTACTCTGAACACCAGCCTGGCGCCAGCCAGAACGAACTGAGGGCGAGCAGGTTGTCCGCGGTGTGCGCAATCTCTTCCTGCAGTTCCCTTCGAGTGGCTTCCTCGGGCGTTTCTCCCTCCTCGATGCCGCCGGCCGGAACCTCGAGCAGGAACTGATCAACGGGCTTGCGATACTGTCGCACCATGAGGACGTTGCCGTCGGCATCAACTGGCACCACGCAAATCGACGGCGCGTGATCCACGATCTCGCGGGTACTCTCCCGACCATTCTGCAAACGCACCGTATCGACGCGCACGTCAATGATCCGCCCGCTGTAGATGTGGCGAGAAGAGATGGTGGGTTCGTTGTCCGGGAAGTTGGTCATTGCGGTCCGTGCCTAGCGCCCGGTCAGGCTGAAACCCAGCCGACGGGTGAGGGTAGCCCAGAAATAGTTGTGCTCGTTGGCCCTGAGGAACCTGGCACGATAGGGACTCCGGGTGATGCGAACCCAGTCGCCCGGCTCGATGGGATGGTTCTCGAACCCGTCGACGCTGATGATCGCCTCCTGCGAGCCTTCCAGGCGGAAATCGACGCTGCTGGTCGGCCGGAGCACCAGTGGAGTCGTCAAGCCCACGTGCGACGCCAGCGGGGTGAGCACCACGTCGTCGGAGAGCGGATCCACGATGGGTCCGCCGGCGGCGAAGCTATACCCGGTGCTACCGGTGGCCGTTGCCAGTATCACCCCGTCGGCGCGGAATGTGGAAACGTCCGCGCCGTCGATCACCGCCCGCACCGTAATAACACGGGACACGCGGCTCCGGGACAGTACCACGTCGTTCAATGCATGGTAGGGCCCCTCCGGAACGGAATCCTCGCTGGCGCCCTGCCGGAACACCGAGGCCATCAACATGCTGTGTTCGGAGACCCTCATGTCGCCGTTGAGATACTTGGGCAATTGCTCCATTACACCGGGCACGGTCAGTTCCGTCATGAAACCCAGGCGTCCCATATTTATCCCCAGCAGCGGGATCCCTTGTGGCGCGATAGCACGATTGACGCGCAAGATCGTCCCGTCGCCCCCGATGGTGATCACCAGATCCCGCCCCTTCGCCCGAACGCTCAGATCGTCCGCATCTTCCGCCCGAAGGATCCAGGTGTCAGACCCAAGGTTCAACTCGCCGACGATTGCATGGGCCAGGTCGAGGGCCTCCGGGATCAGATCGTTGTATGCGATGCCGACGGCTTTCATGTGCGCAAGTCCGCCCGTATCCTTAGCCACCGGCCAGCAGAACGACTGCTGCCCGTTCTGCCGCGCCCAGTATCGCCCCAGGCGCGACCCCCAGCCAGATCATGCACAACGCAGCCGCGCCCAGCGCAACGTTGACGGGCCAGGAACCTCCGAGGCGTTCCGTGTGGATGGCGGGTTGCAGGAACATCACCTTGATCACGCGCAGGTAGTAGTACGCGGATACCACGCTGTTGATCACGCCTATGATCACCAGCCACGTCATCAGCGATTCGCCGGTGTTGATGGCGGCCGCGAAAATATAGATCTTCGCGATGAAAATGCTGGTGGGAGGCACTCCAATCAGGGCGATCAGCGCTAGCGCCAGCGCGATGGCCAGGAAGGGGGCGCGCCGCAGCATACCGGCGTAGTCCTCGATCTCGTCGCTGTTGATGCGGTTGCCGATGCACACGATGGCGAAGAACGCGGTCAGGTTCGCCGCAGTGTACGCCGCCAGGTAGAACAGCACGCTGCTGGGTCCGAATGTGGCAGTATCACCGCCAACGGTGGCCACGGCGGCCACGCCAACCAGGATATACCCCGCGTGGGCGATGGTACTGTAACCGAACATGCGCTTGATGTTCCGCTGCGCTATCGCCACCAGGTTGCCGATGGTCATGGACAGCGCGGCCAACCCCGCCAGTAGTACCCACCAGTCGCCGCCCAGCGCGTCAAATCCGATGTAGAAGACTCGTAGAACCAAGGCGAACGCAGCTGCCTTGCTCGCCACCGACAGGAAAGCGACCATCGGTGTTGGAGCGCCCTCGTAGACGTCGGGCACCCACATCTGGAACGGAGCCGCAGACATCTTGAAGCCGAACCCCGTCAGCAGGAGCACCACCGCCAGCAGAACCGCCATGCTGCCGAAGGGCAATATGCCGGACTGCGGTGTAGCCGCCAACGCCACGGCGATCTCGTCCAGGCGCGTGCTTCCCGTGAACCCGTAAATCAGCGCCATTCCATAGAGCATCACCGCGCTGCTGATGGCCCCGACGATGAGGAACTTCATGCCTGCTTCGCTGGAACGCCCGTTGGGCAGGAATGCAGCGAGAGCTGCCAGTGGCAGGGTGGTCAGTTCGAGGGCGATGTAAATCGTGATGAGCTCGCTGGCCGCGGTCAGCAACATCATGCCCGTAGCCGACAGCAACATCAGGCCGAAGTATTCTCCCTGCAGCCGTTCCATCCGCCGCACGTAGTCGTTCGATACCAGCACCACCAACCCAACCGCCGCCAGGATCAGGAAGTTGAAGAACAGCGCAAACCGGTCGATAGACAGCGTGTAGAGGATTACCGAACCCTCGGCGCTCAGCGCGCTGGCGCCGCTGCTGGTCAAGTCCACCAGTTGCCATGCGCTCAAAGCCGCCGGAGCCGCCAGGCCAACGAACGACAGGCCAACCAGCAAACCGGTGCGACGGGTGACCAGGTCCGCAACAATCACCAGCATGGCCAGGGCGGCCAGGGCCATGTAGGGCGAAACCAGGTACAGGTCGTATGCAGTCATTGCGATTCCGGTCTTGCGATTAGCGGGTGATCCCGGCCAACCCGGCGTTGTACCCGCTGATAATCGGTTCCAGCCCGTCACGGAACACTTCGGTGAGCCAGGCCGGGTAGACGCCCACAGCGACGATACTGATGACCAGCAACGCCACCGGGACCATTTCCACCGGAGCGGCGTCGGACAGGTTATCCCAACGGGCCGGCCGTGGTCCGAACAGCGTCCGCTGCAGCATCCAGAGGATATATCCGGCGGCCAGGATGATGCCCAGGACCGCCAAAATCGTGAGCGCCGGGAAGGCGCGGAATGCGCCGAAGAATATCAGGATCTCGGACACAAAGCCGCTCAGCAACGGCAGTCCCAGGGATGCCGCGCCCGCGATCAGGAACGCTCCGGAGACCAGCGGCATGCGGTTCGCCAGGCCGCCCAGGTCGGGGATGTGCCTGGTGTGCGTCTGCTCGTAAAGTATGCCCACCGCGACGAAGAGCAGCCCGGTGATGGTCCCGTGGGTGAACAATTGCATGGCAGCCCCGGTGAGGCCGGCGTCGGTCACCGCTCCGCCCACGACTGCGACCGAACCCAGGCCCACCAGCACCAGCCCCATGTGGCTGACGCTGGAATATGCGATCAGCCGTTTCAAATCGGTTTGGCGCAGCGTGACCACCGCGCCGTAGAGCACGCTGATGACCCCAAGCGCCACGACCGGCAGCGCAAATTGCTGCAGTTGCTCCGGAAACATTCCGGCATTGATGCGCAGCAGACCGTATCCGCCCATCTTCAGCATCACGCCGGCCAGCATCACACTGCCGGCAGTCGGCGCGTCGGTGTGCGCGTCCGGAAGCCAGGTATGCACCGGCCAGGCCGGCAGCTTGACCGCAAACGCGATGAAGAACAGCCAGAACAGGACCCCCATCGGGAGCGCGGCCCGTGATGCGTCCAGGGTGCCGCCCGGCTCCAGCAATCTGGTCATGTCGAAACTGCCCACTCCGGCGCTCACGAACACCGCCACGATGGCCACCAGCATGAAGGCCGAGCCTAGGATCGTGAAAATCAGGAACTTCATCGCGGAGTATTCGCGCCGTCCGGTCCCCCAGGTAGAGATCAGCAGGTACATCGGCACCAGCTCAATTTCCCAGAACAGGAAGAAGAGCAGGAAGTCCAGAGCGGTGAACACGCCAAGAACGGCGGTCTGCAGGACGAACAGCCAAATGAAATACTCTCGCACCCGGTTGCTGATGTGGAAGGACACGAACACCGCGCACAGTCCGAGCAGTCCGGTGAGCATGACCAGCGGGGCGCTGATGCCGTCCACCCCCAAAAGGTAGCTGGCCTGCACTGTATCCGTGGTGATCCAGTCAAACCGGTCGACCAATTGGAACCGCTCGCCCCCCGGCTGGAACAGCGCGAATACCACCACGGACAGGACCAGATCGGCTGCGGCTATGGCTGCAGCGAACCAGCGGATGTTCCGGTCGCCGCGCACCAGGCCGACCGCCAGCAGCAGAGCCGCGACGGCGGGCAGGAAAACGGTGGCGGTCAGCAGGCCGTTGAATCCGGTGGGCATGCGGGTCTATCCCAGGGCCAGGTACAGGATAATGATCACCAAACCGCCCGCTGCAGCAATCAGCGGGTAGGTCTGTACCTGTCCGTTTTGGGCGAGAGCGAGCAGGCTGCCGACGTTACGAGAAACCCACCCGAGCAGCCCAACAATGCCGTCCACGATATTACGGTCGATCCAGTCGGTTATCGCGGCGACCGTCCGGTAAAAAACCCGACCGACTATGATCCCCTCATAGAGGTCATCCATGTAGTACCGCTGCGCCAGCAGGGTGTGCAGCGGCCCGCCTTTGCTCAAAGGCTCGGATGTGGTGAACGGTTTGGGCCATGCGTAGGTGAGGACGGCCAGTGCGATTCCAGCGATGGCGACAACGTTGGATATCACTGCCATGAGGATGCTGAATGGAGGGGCGTGGTGCCCATCGTGCAAGCCCGAAGCGAAGTACTCCGTCAGCCAGTGCGACGGAATCAACCCGAAGACGCTGCTCACGCCAATTGGGTTCGCCAGCCAACCGGCCACCACCGCGCTGAAACCCAGTATCCCCATTGGGATCACCATGACCAAGGGAGATTCGCCGAGGTGCACGTGGTGGCTTACACCTGTGGGCGCAGGCTCTCCGGCTTCCTCAGCGTCGTGCAGTTCACGTTCGCCTCCGCCCCGGAATTCGCCGTGGAAGGTGAGATGCACCATGCGGTAGCTGTAGAACGCGGTCAACAGCACGCCCACCAGGAGCGTGGCGAACACCAGCAAGCTGATCGTGGCGGGGACCGTTCCGCCGGCCAGCCACGACTCCAACAGGATCTCGTCCTTGCTCCAGAATCCGGCAAGCGGGAAGATACCGACCAGGCTCAACGCTCCGATGACCGTGAGCCAGTAGGTGCCCGGCATCGCCTTCCTCAGCCCGCCCATGTACATCATGTTGAAGGTGCCGGCGGCGTGGTTCACGCTGCCTGCCCCCAGGAACAGCAACGCCTTGAAGAAGGCGTGAGTGAACAGGTGGAACAGGGCCGCGTTGTACGCACCCACACCCAGCGCTGCCATCATGTAGCCCAATTGGCTGACCGTGGAATAGGCCATGACTCGCTTGATGTCGTTTGCCACCAGGCCCATGGTCGCGGCGAACACTGCGGTAAAAGCCCCGATCAGAGCGACGACCATCATCGCCGCCTGAGATTCGGCGAACACCGGGAAGAACCGCCCCACCAGGAATACGCCGGCCGCCACCATGGTGGCAGCGTGGATCAACGCGCTCACCGGTGTGGGGCCTTCCATGGCGTCCGGGAGCCAGGTATGCAACGGGAATTGGCCGCTCTTGCCGGCTGCGCCGGCGAACAGGCCCAGGCACAGCCACAGCAGCGCTCCTCCGGCCACGATGCCGGCGCCGCCAGCGGCGATGGGAGTCGCCGCCTCCCAGATGTGTGGGATGTGCAGGGCGTTCAGTCCGTGAGCGGCAAATGCGTCCGCCTGGAAGAAAAGGAAAATTATGGCAAGCAGGAACCCGACATCGCCGATACGCGTGATGATGAAAGCCTTTTTGGCCGCCGCTGCAGCCGATGGCCGGTCGTGCCAGAACCCGATCAGCAGGTACGACGACAGGCCCACCAGTTCCCAGAATACGTACATCTGGACGATGTTTGCCGCCAGGACCAGCCCGATCATGGAAGCGCTGAACAGGGACATGTACGCGTAGTAACGGGCGAAACTTTCGTCGCCGTCCATGTACCCCATCGAGTAAATCTGGATCATCAGGCTGACGCCGGTCACCACCACCAGCATCACGTTGGTGAGAGGATCCAAAAGCAATCCGACTTCTATCGCCGCCGAGCCCAGGTCCAGCCACAGGTATGGAGCGAAGTCGTAAACCTCGCCGTGGGCAGATGAGCGTAGCAACCAGACCGAGAGGATAAATCCGATGCCCAACGCGGCAATTGTGACGTAGCCGGCGGTCTTCGCAAAGGCTGGACCCAAGGGCCGAATTACCAGCCCGATCAGGAGGAACGAGGCCACCGGCAGCAGGAATATCGCCCAAACCAGGGATTCGGTCAGCATGGTCCGGCGATCCTCACAGCTTCCTGACGATTTCTTCGGCCACGTGTTCGCGGCCCTTGGGCACGTAGATTACGAACGGGATCCGCTCGCTCCAGTCCAGGATATCGCCGTCCGGAAGGATGCGGCTGGGCAGGCCTTCGGCCTCCAGCACTTCCTTCCAGATCTCTGCCGCCATCAGGTTGGGGGCGCGTTTGAACTCTACCCACATGATCAGGGAATGCTCTGATGTGCTCCAGTTGGGACCATGACGTGCCACCGAAATCAGTGACGCAGTGCAGCAGCGTCCGTCAGGTCGACACTCTCGTTGGACCGGAATACGGCAAACACTATACCGAGGCCCAGCGCGATTTCCGCGGCGGCGACGGTGATGATGAACACGGCGAAAACCTGCCCCGTAAACACCGCAGACAATTGCTCCTGTACCGCGTACGGCGCAACGTATCTGCCCAAGGCCACCAATGTCAGGTTCACTCCATTGAACATCAACTCGACCGACATCAGCACGGCGATGAAATTCCGCCGCGCCAGCGCCCCGTACAGGCCGATGCAGAAGATGATCGCGGCTACGATCAGTAGCGATTCTAGCGACAACGCCTTATCTCCCGCGACCACGCGCCAACGCCAGGCCACCGATGGCCGCGCCCAGCAGCAGCAGCGATACGGCTTCAAACGGCAGCACATAGTTGCCGATCAGTAGGTCTGCCAGACCGCCGCCGCTAACGCTTTCAACCTCGGCCGGAGTCAGGCCGGCGCTTGCCAAATCGGAGGCGTCGGGGATGCCCACCGCCTGGGTCTGCGCCAGTTGCGCCTTGGCCTCCAGGCCGGCTCCGGCCAGAGTGGTCCAGTCAGTGGAAACGGCCGTGGCGATCATGGCGGCCAGAACCAGCGCCGCAATCACCGCCGCGGGTATCTGCAGGCGGTTCGGCGCGTTGCCCTGCTGCACATCCCGCGTGAGCATCACCGCAAAAATAAACAGCACGGCAATGGCGCCCACGTATATGAGGATCTGCACCACGGCCAGGAACTCGGCGTTCATCATCACGAACAACCCGCCCACAGCCACGAAGGCCATGGATAGCATCAGCGCGGCGCGGAAAAGGTCGCGAACCAGCACGACGCCCAGCGCCCCTCCGATGGCAACCACCGAAAGCGCCCAGAACACGAGGTGCTCAAACCACATCTAGGCTTGGCCCTCGTTGTCGTCGCGGCTGCCGGAAAGACGCATTCCCGCTTTCTCGTGCTGGTGCCAGCGCCAGTTTTCTCGACCCACCTCGCGCCATCCCAACGGGCGGCCCGCCCCGGGCCGGTAATCCATACCCTCCAGTTGCGGGCGGAACCAGGTGCTCGGGTTCTTCTCGGCCTGCCGCAGCCGGTCGATTGTGATCACCAGATCCGTGCGACGGTACTGACCCTCTTCGAACCCGCTGCCCATGAACAGCGCGTCGTAGGGGCAGGCCTCAACACAGAGACCGCAGAACATGCAGCGTTGCAACTCGATGTCGAAGGTTTCCAGGCGGTATTTGTCTCCCTGCAACGGTGCGGTCTCGCTGGGAGAGGTGACGATCTTGATGATCCCCAGCGGGCAGTACTTCGCGCAAGACGCGCAGCCCGTGCACCGCTCTTCGTACCAGGTGAATTCTTCGCCACGGAAACGTGGGTGTTGCCGCAGCCGCTGCTCCGGATATGAGGTCGTAAAAGGCTTGCGCACCAGGTTGGAGAGCGTTACCGCCAACCCTTTGACCATTTCCAGTCCGTACACTGCATCACCTCCGCATCGCTACCGCATCCCGATCGTCGACACGCCGGGCACTACCTGGATTGCCGAAGTCGCCGTGGGCGCGTCGGACCGCACTTTTTCACGTATGAAGCGGCCGAAGAACAGGATCGACCCGCCGGCCAGCACGATGTTGATTCCGGCCATTATCCATAGGTCCACCGTGCTCAGCGACCCGTTGGCGTCGCGCAGGAAGAACACCTCCAACGCCACTGCTGCCAGATTGATTATGCTCAGCGGCATTAGGAATTTCCAGCATACCGCCATGATCTGGTCCAGGCGCAGCCGGGGGTACGTGGACCTGATCCAGACGAACAGGAAGACGCCGATGAAGGTTTTGATTAGGAACCACAGCCAGCCGAGCCAATCTGATACGGGGCCAGCCCAACCGGCGAGGAACAGCGTGGCAATCAAACCCGACACCACCAGCACGCCACCGAACTCGGCGGCCTGGATCAGCGCGAACTTAATGCCGCTGTATTCCGTGTGATAACCGGCGATGATCTCCGATTCGGCCTCTGCCACGTCGAAGGGAGTGCGGTTCAACTCGGCGGACATGCCGGCGACGAACACGAAGAAAGCCAACGGCTGCACCAGGAAGAACGGGACCGCCTGAGCGGCCACGATATCGCCCAACGACATGGACCCGGCAACCATTACTACACCCAGCAGCGACAGCACCACGGGCACTTCATAACTGAGCAGCACGGCAACGGCGCGGCCGGCGCCGAACAAGGCGTACCGGTTGTTGGAGGCCCACCCGGCGGTGAAGATCGCGATGGAAGTCAGCGAACTCACGGCCAATATGAAGAGGACACCCACGTTCAGGTCAACCAGCGCCACGTCCTTGGCGAACGGCAGCACGGCGGTGCCGAGCAGAAGGGCCGCCACCATGATGATCGGTACGGAGGTGAAGGCAAGCCGGTCCGCGCCGTAGGGAATGATGTCCTCTTTGGTGATCAGCTTGGCCAGGTCGGCAATCGGCTGGAGCATGCCGAAGGGGCCCCAGCGGTTGGGACCCACGCGGTTATGGAACCGGCCCAGCAGTCTCCGCTCGCCCCAGCTGACGATGGCCGCTCCCAGCAGCACTGCATTGATCAGGATCAGCATGATGACCAGGCCGGCGACAACGAGGGACAGCCAGCAGGGTAGAACGTGCGCCGCCGCGTTATAGATAAATGCAAACAGCGGGTTGCCGGCCAGCGGGCCGTCGGGATTGAGGAGGCAGCCGTTCATCGGTCTACCTCACCCATGTTTATGTCAACACTGCCCAGAGACACGATCATGTCGGCCAGCTTCCACCCGATCAGCAGGTGTTCCGTGATCGTCAGGTTGATCAGGGAAGGCGAGCGTATCTTGCAGCGGTAAGGAGATACCCCGCCGTCGCTGACCAGGAAGAAGCCCAATTCGCCCTTGGATGCCTCAACTCGGCCGTATGCTTCGGCGCCGGGCACTGCCCGCAATACCAGGGGCAACTCCTGACGGACCGGACCAGGCTCGATTTGCGCCACACACTGTCTGACAATGCGCAGGCTTTGGTGCACTTCCTGCATCCGCACCCAGAAGCGGTCGTAATTGTCCCCGTTCTGGCCAACCGGGATGTCAAACTCAACCTGGTCGTAGGCATCGTAGGGAGCGATCTTGCGCCAGTCCCAGTTGACGCCACTGGCCCGCAGCACCGGCCCGCTCACCGAGCAGTTAATGGCCACGTCCGCCGGCAGCGGGCTGACGCCGCGGGTGCGCACCATCAGGATCTCGTTGCTGAGCAGCAGGTTCTCGATTTCTTCCAACTCGCCCTCGAAATCGTCGAGAAATTGGTCCAGAGCCGGCCAAAAATCGGCTGGGGCGTCAGCGAAAACGCCGCCCGGACGCATGTAGCTGACGGTGACCCGAGCGCCGCACAGCATTTCGAAGAGATCGAGAATCCGCTCCCGGCTCCGGAAGGTGTACATCAGAGGCGTGCCGAAGGCGCCCAGCTCTTGGGCAAAGAATCCCACGGCGATCAGGTGGCTGGCGACGCGCTGCAATTCAGCGGTCAAAGTGCGGAGGTACTTTCCCCGGGGCGGAGGCTCGATGCCCAGCAGTTGTTCCACCGCGAGGCAGTAGGCCTGGTTATTGATCATCGAGGAAGTGTAGTCCAGGCGGTCGGTGAGGGTCACCACCTGCACGTAGTTGCGCTCTTCGGCCAGCTTCTCGGTGCCCCGGTGCAAGTAACCCAGCACCGGCTCGACTTCGACGATATCCTCGCCATCGAACGTGATGCGGACGCGGAACACGCCGTGAGTGCTGGGGTGCTGCGGCCCCACGTTGACCGTCATTGGTTCGGTGCGGATGGTCATGGCTGCGGTTCCGAAAACCCCGGCGAGGGTCCTACAGGAAGTCCTTGCGCAACGGGTGGCCGTCGAAACCTTCCCAGAGCATGATGCGCTTCATGTTGGGATGGCCGTTAAAGCGGACGCCCATCAGGTCCCATATCTCCCGCTCCTGGAAGTCCGCGCCTTTCCACACGCCGACCACCGAGGCGGCAGTTGGCTCCTCGCGTCCGTAAACCCGGCTGCGCACTACGCCGGTTTGCCGCCGCGAGATTGAGGTCAGATGGTACACCAGCTCAAAGTGCTCCACGAAATCGATAGCGCTGATGGCGTTGAGGAATTTGAAGTCGAACTCTGCGTCGTCATGCAGGGCGCTGGCAACCGACCCCAGCGAACTCGGTTCGACCCAGACCGCTGTTTCGTCCCAATCAACCACGGAGTTGGGCGCTGCCTCACGCAGGCGTTGCGCCAGGGTCTCGCCGGACACCACGCTCAACGTCACGGCTTGAAACTCCCGTCGCCCAGGTTGCGGTACTTCTTGATTTTCTCGTGCAGCTCCATGATCCCGTAGAGCAGCGCGTCGGGACGGGGCGGGCATCCCGGAACATACACGTCCACCGGGATGATGTGGTCCACGCCGGGCACTACGCTGTACGACCCGAAGTACGGTCCTCCGCTCGTAGCGCACACGCCCATGGAGATGACCCAACGCGGCTCGGCCATCTGCTCGTAGATACGTTGGATGGGCGGGGCCATCTTCCAGGTGACGGTGCCAGCCACGATCATCAAGTCGGCCTGCCGCGGCGACGCGCGAAAGGCTTCCATGCCAAAGCGCGAGATGTCGAACCGGCCCATGGCGGTTGCCATCATCTCGAATGCGCAACAAGCCAGGCCAAAGGACACCGGCCATAGCGCCGACTTCCTGCTCCAGTTCACGAGAGCGTCCACCGACGTGACCATTAGGTTGCGCTGGAGATCGTCCGGAACCTCGATGGCGGGGACCGCGATGGGGGTCTGAGAGGCGGCGATGGTTTCGTTGACCAACTGCCCTTCCGACCTGTCGATGTCCCAGGTTCGGCTGTGAAGAGGGCCGCCGGACGGGGGCAGGGTGAAATTCGTCTGCTCGGCCATATGGTTCAGCCCTGCCATTCCAGATCCCGCTTGCGCCAGGCGTACGCCCAAGCCAGCAGCAGGATGCCTACAAACACCGCCATCTCGATTAGAGCGAACAGCTCCAGGCTCAGGAACTTGGTGGCCCACGGGTACAGGAACACGACCTCGACGTCGAAGATCACGAAGAGGATGGCGAACATGTAGTACCGGAATTGGAACCGGTTCCACGTTCCGCCGATGGTCTGGACACCGCACTCGTAGGTGTCGTGCTTGACGTCGTTCGGGCGTGCCGGACGTATGCCGAATCGAGAAAGTCCGTGCGAAGCCAGCAACATGCTGCACGGCACAACGATGGAGATGACCAGGAAGATGGCAATTAGACCATACTGGCCAAAGTAGTCTTCGAGCATCGGAGCGGCTTCCCTGATCGGCAGACTGGATGGTCTGGATAATTGGGCGGCGGCATTATAGCATAATGACTGCCGCTAAAAACCAAACCGAAGGTCAACCGATGCCCTCCCTTCGACCAACCGCCGACTGGACCAGCCACTTCGTTTCCGCGAACGGAATTCGCCACCACTATCTCGAATGGGGCGAACCGTCCAGTCCGCCGTTGTTGATGCTGCATGCGACCGGGTTGTGCGCCTGGCCCTGGAAGCCCATCGCCCGGCGGTTGGCTGAAAACTTTCGGGTGCTGGCTTTGGACCAGCGCGGACACGGCGACACCGACAAGTCCGACAAAGGCTATAAGTTCGAGTACGCCGGCGAAGATTTGGCCGCCATCGTCGAAGCCATGGACCTGGCCTCCCCGCGGGTTATCGGGCATTCATCCGGCGGTCTGGCAGCCATCATTGCGTCCAGCCTGCTCCCTGGCCGGTTCGACCGCGTGGTCCTTGTCGAGACTCGGGTCAGCAACGACGCGCCGTCTGCGCCCAGCCAGGACCTCGCAAAGCGTGCCGAACGCACGCGTATGAAGCGTGCGGTGTGGGAATCGCGCGACGCGATGTTCGATGCTTATCGCACACGACCGGCGTTCAAAGACTGGGAAGATGAGACCTACCGTCAATTCATCGAGGGCGGAACCAGGCTGCTCCCGGACGGACGCGCCGAGCTAAAGTGCCACCCGGAAACCGAGGCGACATTTTACGGAATGCGCGACGACTTACAGGTGGAGAATTACCTGAGGCAACTGCCCGGAGATTGGCTGCTTCTGCTGGCCGATTACCCGGGTTCCCAGCGTCCCGAGGACCCGGGCATCGATCAATTCCAGAAACTGGTGCGCGGCTCGACGGTGAAACCCATGGGCAAAGGCAGTCACTTCCTGCCCATGGAATATCCCAACGACGTGCTTCAAGCCATATGCGGATGGTTCGCCGATTGACCTGGTTAGGTTGCGGGGCCGGCCCATGGTGAACATGACACGACCGGATACGTTAGGAATGAATTCTTGAATACGACAGATACATCGGCCGGGCCGCTGACCGGTCTTCGCGTGCTCGACCTGTCGATCATCGTCGCCGGCGGCACTGCCTCCTCGCTGATGGCCGATTTCGGCGCCGAGGTAATCAAGGTCGAACGCCCCGGTTCCGGCGACCCGCTGCGCAATTGGGGCCCCTTTTATAACGGCGTGTCGCTGTGGTGGAAGGTCCATTCACGCAACAAGCAGTCCATCACGCTGAACATGGCCGACGCCCGGGGGCAATCCATCCTGAAGCAACTGGCCTCTCAGGCCGATATCCTCATCGAGGGATTTCGGCCCGGCACCCTGGAGCGCTGGAATCTGGGCCCGTCAGACCTCCACGCCGCCGACGTCAACCCCGGTCTGGTGATCCTGCGTTTCTCCGGTTTCGGGCAAACCGGACCCTACCGCGACCGACCCGGTTTCGGCACCATCGCCGAGTGCATGAGCGGATACATTGGGATGACCGGCTTCCCGGAAACGCCGCCCAACCTGCCGCCGATTCCTCTGGCTGACGAGATTGCGGGCGTTTTTGGAGCAATGGCCGGGATGATGGCGATCTACCGACGGGATGCCGACACTCCCGCCAGCGGTTCCGGGACGGGGCAGGTGGTCGACCTCAGCCTCTTCGAGCCGCTCTTCCGCTTGTGCATTCCCCACCTGACCATCTACGACCGGTTGGGCGAAATCCGTGAGCGCGTGGGCAACGACTTCCCGGACGCGGCGCCGCGCAGCCTCTACCGCACCGGAGACGACCGCTGGCTCGGTCTTTCCGCCACCTCGCAAAACACCTGGGAGGGGCTGGCCCGCGCCATGGGCCTGGACGAGCTGTTGTCCGATCCGCGCTTTGCTAACAATGCGGCGCGCCTCGAAACCAAGGACGCTCTTAACGACGTGCTCCAGGGGTGGTTGGGTTCGCGCGACACGGACGCCATCATGGACGAGCTGATACCGGCCGGAGGCGTTGTAGGCCCGGTGTACAACAGCGCCGACATCGTATCCGACCCGCACTTTCAGGATCGCGAAGACATCGTCGAGATTGAAGACCCGGAATTGGGCCACACCCGGATGCTCGGCCTGGTTCCGAAATTCAGCGATACTCCGGGCGAGTTGCGTCATATGGGGCCCACAGTGGGTGAGCACAATTCGGCCGTCTACGGCGAGTGGCTGGGTTTGTCAGACGAGGATTTGGAAACTCTTGCCAGTGGGGGTGTCATCTAGCATGTCGCGCTCAGTCCTCGTGGTGGCCACCCGCAACCAGGGCAAGATGCGGGAATACCGGGAGTTGCTGGCCGACTGGCCGGTGGAGCTGATCTCGCTGGACGACGCTGGTGTCTCCGGGGACGTCGACGAAACGGGCGACACTTTCCTGGCCAACGCCCGCCTCAAGGCCGGTGAGTACGCTCGACTGTCGAATTTGCCCACGATCTCGGACGACTCGGGTTTGGAGGTTCACGCGTTGGGCGGCGACCCTGGCGTGTATTCCGCGCGGTACGGCGGCGACGCCTGCCATTCCGACGCTGACCGGGTTGCCCTGCTGTTGAACAATCTCGAGGGCGTGCCGTGGGAGCGACGCCTCGCCCGCTTCCGCTGTGTCACGGCCATCGCCGCTCCTGGAGGCACGGTTATCGGCACAGTCGTCGGTTCCGTCGCCGGAATGATACAATTTGAACCGGAAGGGGGCCACGGTTTCGGCTATGATCCGGTGTTCCACCTGCCTTCTCTGGGGCAAACCATCGCGCAGGTGCCCCTGGAGATCAAAAACAGCATCAGCCATCGCGCCGATGCCGTCCGCAAAGCGCGCACCGTATTCCAGACCCTGATGGATCAGCTATAGCACCGCCGCATCGATTATGATCGCCGACCTGTTTGGCCGCCCGCTGAGAGACCTACGCATCTCGGTCACTGACCGATGCAATTTCAGGTGTCCCTACTGCATGCCAGCCGAGATTTTCGGCGAGGCTTACGAGTTTCTACCCAAGGACGAAATCCTCACGTTTGAGGAAATATCGCGCTTGGCCTCCCTTTTCGTCAACGCGGGCGTGAACAAGTTGCGGATCACCGGCGGCGAGCCGCTGTTGAGGGTCGATCTGTCCAAGCTGATCGCCCAGTTGGCCGCCATTCCCGGCGCAGACGATATCACCCTGACCACCAATGGCTACCTCCTCGCGCAGCAGGCGACGCAACTGGCCGAAGCCGGTTTGGATCGCATCACCGTCAGCCTCGATTCCCTGGACGACGAGGTGTTCAAGCAGATGAACGGTCGGGGTTTTGGGACCCGCCGCGTGCTGGACGGCATTGGGCGCGCATCCGACGCCGGTTTGAATCCCGTCAAGATCAACGCCGTCGTGCAAAAAGGCGTCAACGACCACACCCTCGTTGACCTGGCTCGCCACTTCAAGGGCACCGGCCACATCGTCCGTTTCATCGAATACATGGACGTAGGCAACCGGAACGGCTGGAAACTCGACGAGGTCGTCTCGGCCGCAGAGATCGTGGCCATGATCGACGCTGAGCTGCCTCTCGAACCGGCGGAACCCAACTATGTCGGAGAGGTGGCCAACCGATGGCGTTACCGCGACGGGTCGGGTGAAATCGGCGTGATCGCCTCTGTGACCCAGCCCTTCTGTGGCAACTGCACTCGCGCCCGTCTGTCCACCGACGGCAAGCTTTACACCTGCCTGTTCGCAACCGACGGGGTCGACCTGCGCGGACCCATGCGCGGCGGCGCATCCGACGCCGACTTGGATGACGTCATCACCGGCGCTTGGCGCGCGCGGCGCGACCGTTACTCCGAGGAGCGCACCGAGATGACCGCCGCCGAAGCCGCGGCTCGCACCAAGGTCGAGATGTACCACATCGGCGGATGACGAGGAACCCATGACCACCGACAACGCCAGCAAACCCGCCGACCACCTGACTCACCTGTCCGAAGACGGTAGCGCCCGCATGGTCGACGTGGGTTGGAAACCGGTAACCGACCGTATGGCTCAGGCCTGCGGATACGTGCTGATGGAGCCGGCGACGTTGGCGTTGATCCGCGATGGCCTGATGAAAAAGGGCGACGTCCTCACCATCGCCCAGTTGGCCGGCATCATGGGCGCCAAGAAGACTGCGGAGCTGATTCCCTTGTGCCACCCTCTTCCGCTGAACAAAGTGGACGTGGAGTTGGAGCTTGACGAAGCGGAGAGCCGGGTGCGCATAACCACCACGGCGACCACCTCGGGCAAAACGGGCGTCGAGATGGAGGCCCTGACCGCGGTCTCAGTCGCTGCCCTCACGGTCTACGACATGTGCAAAGCCGTTGACCGCGCCGTTCGCATCGACGGGGTGCGACTGCTGCGCAAAACCGGCGGCCAGTCCGGAGACGTGGACCTGACGGACACCTAACCGTCCCGATTTGCGATTTCTGCGACGAGGACGCGGATCGCTTCGGTCAGATAGGTCAGGCGCGTCTGCACCGGCAGATCCAGCGGCCGGAACTCCTCAACCTGGTCGACTTCAAGCACCCCGACCACTCCCGGAATGGCGGTCACGTCCAGTTCGGCGATAACGCCGTCCGGCGTAACTACCACGCAACCCAGGTCGCTCAACGGAGCGGGAGTCGGATCCAGCTCAATCGCCTGGATCGTCGTCATTCCCAGAAAGGCCGGAAATGGCTGCAGCCGACCGCACAAATCGGCGACTATGGTTTCCAGCCCCGCGCTGGCCTGCCACAGGGCGGCCTGCTCGTCGCTGGGTTGGTACTGGGCCGTCATTCGATTGACAACCCGGCGGGGCGAGACTTACCATTGAATCGCCTGCGGTAGCATCGGCGTCTGGTCGAGGCCGCTCGGTAGGCGACGTAGCTCAGTGGCAGAGCGGGCGCTTCATAAGCGCTAGGTCGTTGGTTCGAATCCATCCGTCGCCACCATCGCTCCCCGAGAGCGCAAAACGAAAGCCGGGTCATATGACCCGGCTCGTTTGTTTCTCGATGCGGGCTGCCTAGTTGTCCCGCTGCCCAAATTCCTCGCCCAGTTCGCTGAGGAACTGCTCGATCTCCGGTGACAGCGGCGCCGCTTCTTCCTGGCTGGCGGTCTCTTCTGCCGGAGCGGTCTCGACCTCGTTGGTGTCGTAGTAGTCTTCCATCTGCTTGATGAGGCCCTGGAGGTCGGAGTTCCGCTCCACCGCGGCGTTCAGTTCCCGGTATTGCCGCTGGCCCCGACGTGTGGGCGCCAGGTCAGCGGGGATCTCCGAATACACGGACGAGAGCACCTCGATCATCCGCGCGGTCCCGTTGTAGTCCTCGTCCAACTGCACGTACTGGGGCAGATGCACCATGAAATTGATCGCCTCAATTTCCATCCTGTCGATGCCGTCGGACACCAGGTTCATTATCGTCGTGGGACCCTGGTAGGTGCTGCCTCGGAGCTTCAGGTTGGGCACTGACCGCGATTGCGGGACCGAGCCCAAAGAACCGGTCACCAGCAATGGCCGCGTGTGGGGCACTGCGTCGTACATGGCCCCAAGCCGGCAGTACCGTTTCACGTCGAACTTTTCAACGACTTCCAGGATGGAGTCGGTGTAGGTCTCGCTGTTGGCGTGGGGCTCGCGGAGGTGGAAGAACAGGTAGTCCGGTCCGTTTTCCGTGGTCGCGTACCGGATGATGCTGTTGGGGACGCGCACCCGGCGTTCGTTGTCCACCAGCCGCATGTTGGGGCGATACCTCGTGAAGTCGAAGAACTCGCCGGGCCGGTGCAGCCGCCCCAATTCCTTGGAGCCCAGGTACCTTTCCAGTCGGTTCAGCGTCAACGTCCCGACGCTGCCCACGTCAACCCATGGGCGGATCATCGCGAAAACGTGCGGATCACGCAGTTCGGGCAGGGGTTCCTGTAGTTCAAATGCGCCTACTCTCATGGTACGGATATCTTGCCAGAGTTGCCCTCGCAATTCAAGGTTTGCGGCAGTTGAACCGTCGTCCCCGTTGGCCTAAAATGCCCTCACCCTACGGTTCCCGTTCGCGGGTAACCGTTTTTGGCGCGTTTTGCGCTCGACTACGGGAGGCATTTGATGATTACCACCTTTGACAGCCTGTACGCGGGCCACGTGGACATGGACAACGTTGGCTACGGCGGAACCGCAGTTAACGATCGCACCTATTCCGACGAATACCTGGCCACGGCGTTCGACAAGGGCGTTGCCATCGCGCAGACCCTGGACAAGCATGGCTACGATACCTTCTGGATGGCCGAACATCACTTCCAGCCTGAGGGGTATGAGTGTATCCCCAACCTCCTGATGTTCATCGTCCATTTGGCGCACGTGACCGAACGGCTGCGTTTCGGGTGCGGGTTCAACATCGCTCCCATGTGGCACCCACTGCGCCTCGCCGAGGACTTCGCCATGGCCGATTGGCTCACCAAAGGCCGCGTGATCTTCGGCGTTGGACGGGGCTACCACACCCGCGAGGTCGAATCCTTCGGCTCACCGCTCATGGATCAGCCCGCCAACCGCGAACTGTTCGAGGAGCAGGTCGAGGTCATTTTCAAAGCGTTCCACGAACGCGCCTTCTCGCACCAGGGCAAGCACTTCAACTTCCCGCCGCAGGGAGTGCCCTACCGCGGGTATCCCCTCGAGGACATCACCCTCGTCCCCAGGCCGAAGACTCTCCCTGTCGAGACCTGGCAGCCCATCCAGGGTGGCACCGGCCGCGCCCTGGAATTCATGGCGAAGATGGGCATCAAGGGCGTCATCGGCGGAGGCTCCTCCGAGGGCGGCGCGATGGACGGGATCATGCACGGCTACCGTGACGCGCTCCGTCGCAACGGCAAACCGGAAGCCGAGTTGGGCGAGGACCTCGCCGTCGGTTTCCACTTCCACATTGCACCCACGGTCGAGGAAGCAGCGCGACAGGGCGCCGGGTACTACGAGGAAAACCTCAAGATGTTCGGCCCGCTGCGCCTCACGCGGGGTCTGACCGAGCAGCAGATTCGCGATATCAGCAATCCCGAGATCGCACCGAACGCCGGGCTGCCCACCATCGAGGACGCCATCGAAAACGGCAGCGTCCTGGCCGGTCCGCCCGACCGGATCATCGAGTTGTTGAAGGGTGTCGAGGAGCGATACCCGGGCCTCCAGCGAATCCAGGTAGGCCAGCCCGTGGGTACACCGCAGTCGGTGATCCTCGAGCAGTTGCAGCAGTTCGCGGAAGAGGTCATGCCCGCCTTCAAGGACATGAAAGTGGAGGCCGCGGTGCCGGCCGACGACTAGTTGCCGAACACCACCTCAGTACACCGGGGCGAATTTGCATTCGCCCCTTATTTCTGCCCGGTTCGAACCCGGGAGTGCATCCGGCAAAGCGCACATTACGTGACACCGCCTGCGCGTCGCCGTCCGGCTTGCGCTGTTATCCTGATTCGCGCAACATTTATCTACCTGGAGGCCAACAATGCCCGAGATAACCGAGTACCCTTCCGGCTCTCCGTCCTGGGCGGACCTGCTGTGCAAAAACGGTCAGGTCGCCAAGGACTTCTATTCCGCTCTCTTCGGCTGGACCTACGATGATCATCCGGCCGGGCCGGACATGGTCTACACCATGTTCAGCCACGACGGCGTACCGGTCTGCGCTTCCGCAGAGCCTGGGCCCGGCCAGGAAAACTTGCCTCCCCACTGGAGCGTGTACGTCACAGTCGACGATCTGGAAGCGGCGGTAGACCGTGCCCGCTCAGCCGGAGGCAACGTGCTCATGGAGCCCTTCGACGTGATGGACGTCGGCCGGATGGCTTTGATCCAGGACAAGGAAGGCGCGTTCCTCCGCCTGTGGTACCCCCTCAAACACGCCGGCGCCGGCAAGATGCACGAGCCCGGCGCCATCGCCTGGTTCGAATTGGCGACCACCGACACCGACTCTGCCGGGAGTTTCTATTCACAGGTGCTGGGAGCCGAGGTCGCCCCCGATCCGGACACTCCGTTCGAGTACACCCTGTTCAAGGTTTCCGGCGTCCAGGTCGCCGGTATGCTCAAGATTGGCGAGGACTGGGGACCCGTGCCGCCCAACTGGGGCATCTATATCGGCGTTGACGACGCGGATGCCGTCGCCGCCAAGGGGGTCGCCCTTGGAGGCGAGGTCATCGTGGGGCCTCAGGATATTCCCAACTTCGCCCGTTTCGCCGTGCTGCGCGATGCCGAGGGAGCGGTGTTCAGCGTGATAGCGCTCAACGAGTGGCCCGAGTAGCCGCGGTTCTTACGCGGAACCGAAGGGGCGGCCAGGTCTACCGCCCCTTTCCCTTGCTTTTACTGCAACGTCCCCGGCGGATAATTCTCCAGCCACCACCGTGCGATTTCGTCGCGGCGAGCGAACCACACCCCAGGGTGGTTCCGCGCGTAGCGCAGGAACCGGTCAAGGGCCCGTGAGCGGGCCGGCCGTCCGGCGATGCGGCAATGCAGGCCCACCGACATCATCTTCGGGTGGGTACGGCCCTCCTCGTAGAGCACGTCGAAGGTGTCTTTCAGGTACTCGTAAAAATCGCCCACGCTGTTCAGCCCGCCTCGCCAGAATCGGGCGTCGTTGGTCTCGAAACTGTACGGTAGCACCGGCCATGGCTGGCCGTGCACCTCGGTGTAATAAGGCAGGTCGTCGTTGAAGACCCCGCTGTCGTAGATGAAACCGCCCTCTTCAACGACCAACTCCCGCGTGTTCACGCTGGGGCCGTACCGAGTGAACCAACCTATGGGGCGCTCGCCGGTGGTCTTCTCTAGGGATTCCACGGTCATGCGGATAGCCTCCGCTTCCTCGTCGCGGGTTTTGTTGTGGTACTCCTCCCAGCGGTAACCGTGACCGCAGACTTCGTGACCACGTTCGACCACGGCTCGCGCCACTTCGGGATTTCGCTCGAATGCCACGGCGCAACTGAAAAAGGTGCTTTTGACGCTGTACTTGTCCAGCAGGTTGAGAATCCGCCACACGCCGACCCTGCTTCCGTATTCGAAGAACGACTCGTTGAACAGGTCACGTTGCCCCGACGGCACCGGAGACGGCACCTCGTTGTTGGTCTCATGGTACGCATCGCCATCCAGCAGCGACGCCTCGCTGCCCTCCTCGTAGTTCACCACCACTGAGATAGCGATGCGGGCGCCGCCGGGCCATTCGATGACCGGCGGGTTGGCGCCGTAGCCGACGAAATCGCGTTCTGGTTCAATCATTCGACTGCTCCCTGTAGGTCGGGCCGGAAGGGTCAAGCCGGTGACCGATTTTTTCCAGCTGCGAGATGACACCGTTTAGCATTGCTTGGCTATCGGCACCCTTTGGTAGCTCGATTGGTACGCAAACCGTGCGCGGGCGCAATTCCAATTCAGTGGTCCACTCCCCTAACCGAGAACGCAACTCACCATCAGCCAACCTGTTGTAGTCTCTGTGGAAGAACAACAGCCATAATGGCTTGTCTCTCATCTGCTGCCAAGCCCGGTATTCGATGCCAAACCATGCGAAGTTTCCTGCCAAATTCAGATACCTCCCGTAGTAACGGGAGGCTACCTGGCCCACTCTCAGACCGGCAGTATCCGCCCATCCGGATTGCTCAACTTGCCGAATCGCGTGTGCAATCAGACTTTTAAGAGCAGCGTCAGATTGCGGGTCATCTCGAGCGATGATGTGGTCAGCAAGACCTCGTAACTCAGCGATTTCGAATGACGCGCGCCAATCCCGCTCAACCCATGCGTTCTCACCGATCCGATCCAGCAGGGTCTTCCAGTTTGTCAGCATCAAACGACGTTGGCTACCCCTCGCCGATGCGGTAACCAAACCAGCGGTTTCTTGGACTATGTCCAGTTCGTGGCCGGCGCTCCGCAGTCTGGCCTCCAGTTGGTTCCACAGATAGTCCGCTCTGACTTCTGGAGCCACTACCAAGAGCACCGCCGGCGTATGAGCAGGTAATTCGCTCCAATATGCGACAGGCTGGTTGTCGGTCAGGTCGGCGTAAAATTTGGATTCGATCACAGCCACCAAGTCGCCATTCTCATCGAGACACTTCAGGTCTGGAACTGCGCCACTTGCAGTAGTTTCCCGACTCGCTACTTCATCAATGGATAGTGGGCCCGATTCTGCATTGCTCAAGAACTCTGACAAAGCTTCGCGAGCGGCGACGGAATGGGACAAGATGAATGACAAGGCGTCGGTCGCCACGTCCTCTCGCATGTTCGTGTAGTATAGGGCTATGAAACTCAACAGAGTATGTTCGGTGGACATATTCGGCACCTCCTAAACCACCCGTTCCAAACTCTGCACAGGGTACAGCAGGTTATTCCGGCTGGACAATTCCACCTGCAACGTACAAAATGCGGCCAAAGTGAACCGATATCGAACCGTCGCTCACGGTGGCCATAATGACGATTCCGACTGCATCAACCCAGAAACTGACCCCGCTGCTCTTCCTGGAGCGCAGCGCAGCCGTGTATCCGCATCGAGCCGCATGCGTTTACAACGGGGCCGTGACGACCTACGCCCTCTTTTACGAGCGCGTGCGCCGGCAGGCGGCCGCGCTGCGTAGCGTGGGCGTCGGACCCGGTGACCGCGTTGCCTTCCTGCTGCCCAATCTGCCCTCCATGTTGGAGGCCAACTTTGGTCCCATGGGCATCGGCGCGGTGCTGGTGGCGCTGAACATCCGTCTATCGCCCCGCGAGATCGCGTACATCCTCAATCATTCTGGAGCGAAGGTGCTGGTGTTCGACTCCGAACTTGCCGACACCGTGCGCCAGTTGCGTCAGGACTGCCCGGGCGTCGAGACGTACGTTCAGGTGCGCGACACCGCCCCGCTGGCCACGGACATTCCCGGCCCGGAATACGAGCAATGGCTGGCCAGCGTGGACCCGCTGCCTGACCTACCCGGCCCGGCTACCGAGAACGACACTCTGACCATCAACTACACCTCCGGCACGACCGGCATGCCCAAAGGCGTGGAGTACACCCCGCGCGGCGCATACATCAACGCCCTGGGCGAAGCCATGGAAATGGGCATGAACTGGCGCAGCATCTACCTATGGACGCTGCCCATGTTCCACGCCAACGGGTGGTGCTTCCCCTGGGCGGTCACCGCCGTCGGCGGCGCCCACGTCTGCTTGCGGCGTGTCGATCCTGCAGAGGTCTATCGGCTGATTCGCGAAGAATCGGTCACCCATCTCTGCGCCGCGCCGACCGTGCTCACCGGCCTGTATGCCGCTCCGGAGGCCGCCACCGCTGACCTCTCCGGCCTGACGATCATGACCGCCGGCGCTCCGCCGGCTCCCCAGGTTATCCGCACCATCGAGGGCATGGGCGCCGAGATTATTCACGTGTACGGCCTGACCGAAACCTACGGCCCGTGCACTGTCGCCGCTGGCCAACCGGAATGGGACGCCATGGGCAGCGATGATCTGGCCCGCGTCAAAGCCAGGCAGGGCGTACCCTTCGTCGTATACGGGACGGGTCTCCGCGTCGTCGACGAAGATATGGACAACGTGCCTCGTGACGCCGAAACCATGGGCGAGGTTGTCATGCAAGGCGACGCGGTGATGAAGGGCTATTACGACGACCCGGAGGCCACTGCAGAGGCATTCCGTGGCGGCTGGTTCCATTCCGGTGATCTCGCCGTCTGGCATCCTGACGGCTACATCGAGTTGCAGGATCGGTCCAAGGACATCATCATCTCCGGGGGCGAGAACATCTCCAGCCAGGAGGTCGAGAAAGTCATCATGGAGCACCCCGGTGTGCTCGAAGTCTGCGTAGTCGGCGTGCCCGACCAGCGCTGGGGTGAGGTTCCCAAGGCGTTTGTAGTCCCGCGAGACGGTGGCCTGCTCACCGCCGACGAAATCATCGACTTCACCCGCGATCGCATCGCCCACTTCAAGGCGCCAAAGAGCGTCGAGTTCGGCGACCTCCCCAAGACCGCTACCGGCAAGATCCAGAAGTACATCCTGCGCGACAAGGAATGGCAGGGCCAGGAGCGCCGCATCCAGGGTTCGCAAGTTTAACCCGCGGTTGTCGGACTGCGAACCAGAACAAGGAGGACAGGTATGGAGTTCGGACTCTTCCTCGAGTTTCCCCGGCCCATTGACGGTGACCACCACGACGCCTTTACCCAGTCGTTCCGGTTGGTCCAGGAGGCGGAAGATCTCGGCGTCGCATCAGTTTGGCTGGCCGAGTATCACTTCAACATGGAGCGGGTTTTGGCGTCGCCGGTGATGATCGCGACCGCCATCGCGGCCAAGACCCACACCATGCGGATTGGAACCGCAGTCTATTGCTTGCCCCTGGGACACCCGATTCGCGTAGCGGAGGAGATGGCGACGCTGGACCACATCAGCGACGGCCGGGTCGAGTTGGGTGTTGGTCGGGGCACGTTCCCCAATGTCCATGAGGGTTTCAACGTCACCTTCGAGGAGAGCCGCAGCCGATTCGACGAGTTCCTTGAAATCGTTGTCTCCGCATGGACCCAGGAAGCCTTCTCCTTCCACGGGGAGCACTACTCCTGCGAAGAGCTCACGGTTACCCCTCGGCCGTACCAGAAACCCCACCCGCCGATCACCGTTGGTGTCACCTCCGCGGAGAGTTTTCCCATCATCGGCGCCATGGGTTTTCCGCTGATCGTCAATCCCTCCCGCGTCTTCACCCTGGACCAATTGGCCGGACCCATGGCCGACTACCGAGCGGCCTGGAAGGCGGCGGGACATCCTGGTGAAGGTCGGGTTGGCCTCCGGGTGCCCATTTATGTCAACGAGGACGCCGACGCGGCGTATCGTGACCCCATGGATTCGGCCATGAATTCGATCACGCGGTTGGGCGAGCGCGTCGGTTCCTATGCGGGTCGTGTCGGCACCACCGGCGATTGGGGCGAGCAGAGCCGCATCATCCTTGGAATGGATTATGACGACTGGCTGCGGGACAAGGTGGTCTACGGCACCCCCGATGCCGTCACCGAGCGCCTGATTGAACTTGAGGAAAACCTGGGTCTGGACCAACTGATATACGAGATCAACTACGGCAACCTGATGCCGGACGAGATGCAGACCGCATCTCTGCGCCTGTTCAACAAGAAGGTGTTGCCCAAACTTACGTAAATCACCGAAAACGAAGGGCGCGATCACTCGCGCCCTTCGGCTTGGTAGCTTGATCCGGCCACCCGAGGGCCGGGTTTGGTTCGGGTCAGTTCCAGGTGAAGCACACCTTCCCAGTTCCGCCGGCCTCGAACAGCTTGTACGCCTCGTCGGCCTGATCCAGCGTGAAACGGTGGGTGAAGAGTTCCTTCAGCGGGACTTTCCGGTCGACAACGAACCGCGCTACCTCCTCCAGTCCGTTCAGGCTGAACGTCCACGAGCCCAAGATAGTCAATTGCTTGTGGATGATCTGCGGGCTGACGTCGAAGGTCGTGGTGTTGCCCTCGCCGACGAAGCAAACGCGGCCCCACAGCATCGCGGAATCAACTGCGTTGATCCGCGCTTCCGGGCGGCCGGTGCAGTCCAGGGTTGCCGGCGAACCCTCGCCGTGAGTGAGTTCGCGGATCGCTTCCACCGGGTTCTGGGTGCCGGCGTCGATGCACACGTCCGCGCCCAGGCGTTGCGCCAACTCCAACCGCTCGGTGTCCACATCCACGGCGATCACCCGCGCGCCCATCGCCTTGGCGAACATCGTCCCGCTGGCGCCCACCGGCCCCTGTCCGAAAATAGCCAGCGTGTCGTCGCCCGAGATGTTCAGCCGTTTCAGCGCCCAGAACGCAGTCCCGGTGCCGCAGGCGCACGCCGCCCCTTCGTCAAAGTCGAGACCATCGGGCATCTTGACGCAGGTGTACGCCGGGCAGATCAGGTAGTCCTCGTGTCCGCCGTTGGCTCCCGATCCGTAGACGGTGGACCCGTGCAGGCACATCTGCGTGTACCCGATCCGGCACATTGTACAAGCCCTGCAGCCGGTGTAGTGATGCATCATCACACGATCACCAACCGCGACCTCGGTAACTCCGCGTCCAATCTCTGCGATCACCCCGCAAGGTTCATGGCCCGCGACCTTCAGATTCGCCGGGTCGCCGCGGTCCGCCTTGGGCGCCCGGTAGTGCCTCAGATCGCTGCCGCAGAGACCCGAGGCTTTCATGGCGATCACGACCTCGCCCGGCCCGGGATGCGGATCCGGCAACGTTCGGATCTCGACCTCTTTGTCTCCAGTGAAAACTACACCGCGCATGGCAAGTCCCTCCTTCATGCCCAGCGTGCTGTCCGTTTATGGATCGATCAAGACGCCTGGGTTGAGTATTCCGTTCGGGTCCACCGACCGTTTCACCGCCCGCAACGCCTCGGCGAACGGGTCGGGTCGCTGCTCGTCATACCAGGGGCGATGGCTCCGCCCCACTGCGTGGTGGTGGGTGATGGTCCCGCCGGCAGCCATAACGGCGTCCGACGCCGCCTGCTTGATCTCCGCATGGGCTTCCAGCTCGCCACCCACCTGGCCCAGACCCTCAAAGGTGTAGTACGGCGCCGGCCCGTCCGGGTAAACGTGGGTGAACCGGCAGGACACGCGCCCGCCTCCGCAGGTCCGTTGCAGAGCATCCTGCAGGGCGCTCCGCACCATCTCGTCCATCGCCGGCCAGCGTTCCCAGGTAATGGCCGTTTCCAGGGTTTCGGCGACGATGCCGAAGCCGATGGTCGCGTTCCGTTCGTAGGGGGCGTTGATAAACGAATCCCGCCAGTTACCCACGGCGCCTTGACGACCCGCGGAGGACCCCGACCGTTCGGCCGCGTCGGCCACCACGATTGCATCTTCGTTGATGGTTCCGCCGGCGTCCCGGGCGATGGCGACTGCCTGCCGGATGTTCTCGCCCTGTGGTAATTCTGCCGATTCGAACCCGACGATCAGCAGCGCCTGCTTCCCGTCGAGGCCCGCGAAGTCTTCGGCTTCCGACGGATCGAGCATCCGCAGGTTTGCCGGCCACTGCTTCGCCTGGGCGATGAGCCGCGCTCCCTCGGATGCCGCGTGCATCCCGTCGAATACGACACCGGCGGACGCCCGAAACCGGGGGCGCGCCTGGATGCGCATCCACGCCTCGGTGATGATGCCCAGGATGCCTTCGCTGCCGATCACAATGCGGTCTGGCGAGGGACCCGCGCCACTGCCCGGCAGCCGTCGCGATTCCCACAATCCGGCCGGCGTGACCATCCGGACCGACTCCACGAAGTCGTCGATGTGCGTATGGTTGGTCGCGTAGTGGCCGCCGCTGCGGGTTGCGATCCACCCGCCCAGCGTCGAGAACTCGAAACTCTGCGGGAAGTGGCGCAGGGTATAGCCGTGGGGGCGCAACTGCGCCTCAAGCGCCGGCCCCAACGCGCCGGCCTGGATACGTGCGGCTCGTGAGGTTGCGTCAACCTCCACCACCTGGTCCAGACGGGTCAGGTCGATGGTGCATACCTTGGCGGCTTCCGGTGGCTCGATGCCGGCCACCACGGTGCTTCCGCCCCCATAGGGAATCGCCACGATGTTGGAGTTTACACACCAATCCAACACCCGCGTTACCTCTTCCTCGGTCCGCGGGTAAGCGATCACGTCCGGCGGGTTGGGGAACTCGCAGTTGAACCCACGGATGCGGTCCCGAAAGCTCCGCCCGTAAGTGTGCGCCGCCCGGTCATGGTCGTCCATGCTGCAGAACTCAGCGACCAGGGGGTGCGGCGTGAAACGCGGCTTGCGGAGGTTGAGGTCAGCGTCGGTCGGAGGCTTGGGACTTGGAAGCGAGACGCCGTATCTGCCGTGTATTCGCTCGGCCATCGCCGCGTAATCCGCCGTCGACGGCTCCCGGTCTTCCATTCCCCAGGCCCAGAAACTACGGCGCGCCATCGCATCCCTCCCGTTGGGGCAAAAATAATGGTCGGGGTGAGTGGATTCGAACCACCGACCTCCACGTCCCGAACGTGGCGCGCTAGCCACTGCGCTACACCCCGACTATGTTCAAATTGTAGCATACCCGCAGGCATTTCCCGCAAACCGCTGGTGTCGCCGTTGCGTATGATGGGCAGTCGAAAGGGGGTCCTTGACATGCGTAACCGAACCCTGGGACGAACGTGGTTGCCTAGCCTGCTGGTGATCGTAGCTGCGCTGGCGTTAGCCTGCGGTGGGGCGGCCGAGTCGGCGCCAGCGGCGCCTGCCGCACAACATTACGCTGAGGACTCTCATAGCGAACCGGAATCAATGCGGCAAGAGTCTGGCCCGCCCGGCGCACCCGGGCCGGCCGGAGCTGATGGGGCCGGCCGGATTAATCGGGAGCGCGGCATCCCTGCCACAGCGGCGCCTGCCGCCGCAATGGCGGCAGCGCCAACGCCCGCTCCGGTCGCCGCACAGGCGTCCACGGAGTCCGCGGCGGCGCGACCGCAGCAGCCCCAAGCGTCCGACTCGCCGCAATCCCAATCAGCGCGAAAGCTGATCGTGGAGTCCTGGATCAGCCTGGAGGTCACGAACATCGACGCCTCGGTTCGCCAGGTCGAATCTTTGGCGGGTCAAAGCGGGGGATGGGTCGAATCGTCCGAGGTCTTCGGTGAAGCCGGGTACCGCTCGGCTACAGTCCGCATCCGGGTTCCTGCGGATCGGCTGAGCAATGGCCTGGATTCTCTGCGCGCTATGGGCCGCGTCACCGACGAAGGCGTTTCATCGACGGATGTCACCGAGCGGCTCATCGACAATCAGGCCCGTCTTACCGCCTGGTACGCCCAGGAGGAGCGCCTGGTCACGCTGCTTGAAAACGCGCCCACTGTGGAGGACATCATCCAGATCGAGCAGCGCATCGCGGAGGTTCGTTCCGACATCGAGCACGTCGAGGCCAGCCAGCGGGATCTCCAGGGCAGAGTCGCGACATCTCTAATCACAGTCAACCTGCGATTGCCCGCGCAGTACGCTGCCGATCCCCCGGTGGGCAATCTGGAGCTTTCCGCAGGCGATCCTTCTGCCGTGGCCGATGCCGTCGTCGCCCGTGTGGGCGCACTGGATGGTTACGTGGGCCAAAAGCGCTCATACGACGAAGGAGGGGGGCGAGCGGTCGACTTGACCGTGTTCGTCAAGCCCGCTGACCTGGCGCCTCTGATGGACTATGCGGGAACCCTGGGCGCAGCGTCCGGACGGCATCTGACCTCGGTCGGCCCGGCGCCGCTCAATGAGGTGCCCAACGCGCGATTCACGTTGGCCATCCGCTCCAACGTGGACCTGGAGGCGTCCCTGTCTCTTTCAGCCTCGGATCCACTTGCTGTCGCCGAGCAGATCAGGGAGAGGGCCGAATCGCTGGGCGGATACGTGGACAGTTGGAACGAGACCAGACGAGATCAGGACGAATTCGTCACCATGGACATGGCTCTTGTGGTGAAGTCCTCAGATTTGAGGGACATCATGGAATACGGCGCCGACCTGGGCAAGATCAAGCGTTGGAACTACAGCGCGCTGGGTCAGGACCCCACCTCGGACGCCCCCGACGCGCGGCTTCAGGTATCGGTGTCCACCGAATATTCTGACGCAGAGATGTGGATCATCATCGGGGCCATCGTCGCTGGGGCAGCAGCCGTCATCGTCAGCGCGATCGTCCTGCTACGCCGTCGCCGACGCAACCCCTCCTCGGGCCTTCACACGATAGACGACCTGGAGACGGCGGCAAGCGAGTAGAAATCAGTCGGCGGCGACCGCCTGCCTCGCGGGCCGCCGCCGTCTCTTATTCCGAGTCGGCGCTTCTGCCGGGACTTCGGCGGCGGTCGGCCCGGACTCTGCCGCGGCTTCCATGGCCTCCCGCATCTCGTCGATGAACGCGGCCACCCGGCGGAGCGCCCGGCCGAGCCGTGCCGTTCCAAAATCGGTGTCGCCTGCCGTCCGCACTTCCATGTCGCGCCTGCCAACCCGAATTCCGCGTCCCATCTTGTTCTGCAACGCCTGGCGCGCATCGCCCACCGGATGACGAAACACCACGGTGATGATTCCGTCGCTGCTGCCGACGATCGATTCGACCCCGGCCGCTGATCCCAGACAGCGCAAATCCGTGATCGCCAGCAGGTGAACGACTTCCGGCGGCAACTCCCCAAACCGGTCTTCCATATCGGCCTGTACCGCGGCGATCTGCGTTCGGTCAGTGAGGTTGGATAGCCGTTGGTAGAAGGCCAGCCGCGCCGGCATGTGCTCGATGTAGCCCGGCGGTATGAACGCGGGCACCGGTAGATCGATCCGCGGCGGAGGTTCGGCAGCCGTGGAGGTCTCGCGCGTATTCCCGCTCACCAGATCCTGGACCGCCTGGTTGAGCAACTCCGAGTACAGGTTGAGGCCCACGGCATGGATCTGCCCGCTCTGGTCCGCGCCCAGCAAGTTCCCCGCGCCGCGGATCTCCAGGTCGCGCATGGCGATACGGAACCCGGCGCCCAGTTCGTTGGCCTCGAGGATGGCGTGAATGCGCTTGCTGGCGGCCTCGGTAATCTCATGGTTGTCGGGCAGCAGAAGGTAGGCGTAGGCCCGGTGGTCACCCCGGCCCACACGACCGCGTAACTGGTAGAGTTGGGCCAAACCGAACCGGTCCGCCCGGTCGATGATGATGGTGTTCACGTTGGGCATGTCCAGGCCGGACTCGATGATTGTGGTGCAGACCAGGACATCCGCCTCCCGGTTGGCAAATGCCACCATCACGTCTTCCAGTTCCGATTCGGGCATCTGGCCATGGCCTACGAGAATTCGAGCCTCTGGTACCAGCTTGCCCAGTTCATCGGCGACGTTGTGGATCGTGCGCACCCGGTTGTGCAGGAAAAATACCTGCCCGTCCCGTTCCAGCTCCCGAAGTATTGCCTCCCGTACCGGTTCGGCGCTGTCCTCGGAGACGAAGGTCTTGACCGGCAACCGCGCTTCCGGCGGCGTGTGAATCACGCTCATGTCCCGCACGCCGGCCAGCGCCATGTGCAGCGTGCGCGGTATGGGCGTCGCGCTCAGGGTCATCACGTCAACTTCCGCCCGCATCTGCTTCAGGCGTTCTTTGTGGGCGACGCCAAATCGGTGCTCCTCGTCGATGATCACCAGCCCCAGATTTTTGAAGCCCACGTCCTTTTGCAGGATGCGGTGCGTTCCGATCACGATGTCCACCGTCCCGGAATTTGCCGCTTCCACCACCTCACCCTGCTCTTTGTTGGTCCGGAACCGGCTCAGCACTTCCACCTTGACCGGATAGGGGGCGAGCCGCTCTGAGAAGGTGGCGTAGTGCTGTTGCGCCAACACTGTCGTGGGCACCAGAACCGCCACCTGCATGCCCTCGTTGACGGTCTTGAAGGCCGCACGGAGCGCGACTTCGGTCTTGCCGTAACCCACGTCGCCGCAGATCAGGCGGTCCATGGGCTTGGAGGCTTCCATGTCGTTCTTGACTTCGTCGATGGCCTGCATCTGGTCGGGGGTTTCCTGGTACGGGAACGAATCCTCCAGATCGCGCTGCCAGGTCGCGTCCGGACCGAAGCGGTGCCCGGTCACGGTTTCCCGGATAGCGTAGAGCCGGAGCAACTCTTCGGCGATTTCCCTCGCTGCGCCCTGCGCCCGCTCCTTGATGCGTTGCCATTCGCTCCCGCCGAGTCGGGTGAGAGTAGGCGGCTGGTCGTTGGCGGCCACGTACGCGCCCAGTCGATCCATCTGCTCCGTCGGCACGTAAAGCCGGTCGTCGTCCGCGTATTCGAGCACCAGGTACTCACGGTCGTCACCCGTTGACTCCAGCCGGGTGGTGCCCACAAACTTGGCGACGCCGTGGTCGATGTGCACCACGAAACCGCCCGGCGTCAGGTCACCCAAGGACACCGCATCGCCAAGATCCCGCCGCGCGCGTGACGGGCGATAGCTCCGTCGTTTCACGGTGCCGAACAGTTCGGCGTCGCTGTAGACCGCGACCTCTGGCTCGTTGTCAGTTGGTTCCGTCCGCCACCCTTTGCTCAACGCTCCCGTCAGTACCTGGACCCGGCCCGGTCGGGGTCGCGCGCGCAGATCGTCCTCGAATGTGGCTACTATCCCAGCCTCCTCCAAGACCTGCACCAGCCGCGCCGCGTGCTGCGTTATTGCCACCGCCGCACCGCCATTTGCGACCCTCTCAGCGACATCATCGGTGAAATGGTTCAAGCCCGCGCTTTGGTCGGGCAAGGGCTGCAACATCGTCGGCGAATCTTCGCTACCCCAACGCTCCATGCCCACGGTGGTTGCGCCTGCACCGCGCATCCGTTCAAGAACGCCGTCCCAGTCGGCGGACGGAGACGGAAACCCGAAGGGAAGCTCACCCCGTTCCTGCCGATTGGCCCGTTGCTGCTCGTACTTGGCTTCCTGCTCCTCCGCCTCACCGGCCAGCCGGTTGGGACGGTCCATCACCACGATTGAGTCCGCCGGCAGGTAATCGGCCAACGTGTGGCGGTTGAGGAATCCATTGTAAAAGGCCAGCGTTTCCGGGTTGGGTTCCGTCAGCAGATTAGCCAGTTCTTCCTGGAATCGGGTAACGGTGCCCCCGTTGCACGCGCTCAGATCTATCCGGCTCCGGCGTTCTTCGAACGGCGCGGAATCGCAGAGTTCAGGCAACTGCTCCCGGGCTGCCACAATTGCAACACGGTCCGCGTCGCCCATCGAGCGCTGTGTCTCCGGATCAAAAAGCCGGATCGTGTCGACTTCGTCGTCCCACATCTCGACCCGATAAGGCAAGCCGGCGTTGGTCGGGAAAACGTCCAGGATGCCGCCCCGCAAACTGAACGTTCCCGGAATCTCTACCTGAGGTTCCCGCTGGTAACCGAGTTCGACCCAAGCCGACAGCAGCGCGTCGATTGACCCGATCCTCTGGCCCTGGGTCAGTTTGTGGGCGTCTTGCAAGGACGGATGTTGGCCAATCGCCAATTCGGGAGGCAGCGTGAGCCTCAGCGCCGAAGCCAGCGAGGTCACCACGAGGGGTATCGGGCCGTCCGCGGAAACTGCGTCGTAACTCGCCAGGGCGGCCAGCGCGGCCAACCGCTGGTTGCCCGTTCGCGCGTCGACCGCCAGCCTTTCAAAGGGCAACACCTCGGGTTCGGGCAGCAGGTGTACTGGCGATTCGTCACCCAGGTACTCGACGAGTTGGTCGTGCAGCCGCCTGGCGTCTTCCAGACGGGGAGTGATGACCAACACGGGCCGTTGCTGTAGTTGCCAAAGCGATCCGACGTACACCGCTTGGTGGTCCCCGTCGATGGCCAGGGCTCCGCGTGTTCCCGGCCGATCCAGGTTTCGCAGATGCTGTCGCATCCTCGGTTGTGCCGCAAACAGTGAGAGCAGTCCGGTTAGCGCCATTCTTCACCCAGGCAACAATTGGTCATAGTTCACACGCCGATACGGGACTGACCATAAGCGAGCCCCGCGCAAAAATTGTACGCCAGTTCACCCAGCCTGTCCAAGCGTCGGCGTCATGCGGTGGTCTCATTCCGTTGGCAAGGCAACGCCTCCGCTGTCGCCGTCGGAACGTTGCGGTTCGAATGGGTATGTGACCCCTGGTGATATAATTCACTAACCCCACCCCGCACAACTTGGACTCTCCCAATGTCAACCTCGCGGCACAAGACTGAACACGCCATGGTGTCGTTCGAGTACGGCGAGGCAACCCGCCCATCTCCCTACAACCGGATCGTGGTTAAGGCCGGGACCAGCGTCCTCACCGGGGAGTCCGGACACGCCTTGGATCCCCACGTCATGCGCGATTTGGTGTCTCAAATCGCCGAGCTTCAGGGTATGGACGGAGCCCAGATGCTCCTGGTCACTTCAGGGGCGATCGCCGCCGGAAGGCAATCCGCCGCTGAAACCCCCGCCATCCCTGACATCCCGACCCGGCAAGTACATGCCGCGTTGGGTCAAAGCCGGCTGATGCATATCTACGCCGACCTGTTCGCCGACCACGGCATTGGCGTGGCCCAGGTGTTGCTCACCCTCCACGACCTTTCCCAGCGGCAGTCCTATCTTAATGTGCGCAACACCCTGCTCTCCCTGCTCGATCTCGGCGTTGTGCCCATCGTCAACGAGAACGACGTCGTGGCTGCGGACGAAATTGGCGAAATATTCGGGGACAACGACCGCCTGTCCTCCCTGATCGCCGCCCTCATCGATGCTGACCTGCTCATTATCCTGTCCGACGTGGACGGCCTGTACACCAGCGACCCCGGCTCGGATCCCACGGCTACCCGGATTGAAACAGTCGATAGCGTCGACGACAGCGTGTTTGCCATGGCCGGCGAACACCGCAACGCCTGGGCACGTGGCGGCATGCCCACGAAGCTCCACGCCGCGCACCTGGTAACCACCTCCGGCATCGCAATGGCCATCTGCCGGGGACGCAATCCGAAGGCGCTGTTGCGTGTCGCCCGTGGCGAACCGGTGGGCACCTTCTTCAAGCCGGCCCAGAGCAAACTCGAGGCCCGCAAGCGCTGGATGCTGTCGCGCGTCGCGGACACCGACTGGGGCCAAGTCGTAGTTGACGAGGGAGCGGTTGCCGCCCTGCGTCGTGGCGCGGTGAGTCTGCTTCCGGCCGGCGTTCGCAGGGTTGTAGGGGATTTCAGTCGGGGCGATATCATATACGTCTCGGATCTCTCGGATCACCACGTGGCTTGCGGGATCGCCAACTATTCCGCCGCCGATGTGGGACGGATCCAGGGGATGCGTTCGGACCGTATCGTCGATACCCTGGGATACCATTACGGCCAGGAAGTCATCCATCGCAACAACCTGGTCCTGATCTAACCGACAATACCGACCCGCGACTGGAGAGCCAACGAATGAACGCTGCCGATCGCCTTCGGAAGCAGGGCGCCGCCGCGCAGGCCGCCTCGGCCGTGCTTGCCCGCACGGCCACCGAAACCCGAAACCACGCCCTGGAGAATATCGCCCGCGCCCTGGAGGCCGAGCAGGCTCCGGTCCTGGACGCTAACGAAGCCGATTATCGCGACGCGGAGGCCGACGGCATCGACGCGGCGTTCCTCGACCGCCTGCTGCTCACCTCGGGGCGACTGAATGACATGGCGACCGATGTGCGGAGAGTCGCCGCTCTGCAGGACCCGGTGGGGGAGTTGATCGAGGGTTTCACCCTGGAGAATGGCCTCGACGTCCAGAAGCGGCGGATCCCGTTGGGCGTGATCGCCAGCATCTACGAGAGCCGGCCCAACGTCACCACCGACATCGTCGCGCTGGCGCTGAAATCGGGAAACGCCTGCCTGCTGCGTGGCGGGAAGGAGACTCTGCGGTCCAACACCGCGCTGGTCGACCTGGTTCATCGGGCCATCGGCGAGGCCGGCTTGTTAACCGATGCTGTCCAGTTCGTCGATGACGTCGACCGTTCGCTGGTAGACGTCATGCTCCAGATGAAGGACGAGATCAACCTGCTGGTGCCGCGCGGCGGCTCCGGCTTGATCAACTTTGTGGCTGAAAATGCCTCCATGCCCGTGCTGACCGGCGGGGTCGGCGTTTGCCACACCTACGTCGACCGCAACGCCGATGCCGAGATGGCAGCCAATATCATCTATAACGCCAAGGTTCAGCGGCCCACGGTTTGCAACGCGCTGGACACCGTCCTGGTTCATTCCGAGGCTGCTGGTGTCTGCCTGCCCGAAATTGCCGGCCAACTGCAAGGGGCCGGAGTCGAGATGCGGTGTGATCATCGCGCGCTGAGCATTCTCGGCCCTGACACCGGCCTCAACACGATCCCCGCCCAGGAAGACGACTGGGGTCGCGAATTTTTGGCGCTCATTGCAGCGGTCAAAGTGGTGGACAGTCTCGACGACGCGCTGGACCATATTCACACCTACGGCTCCGGCCACTCTGAAGCCATCGTTACCCAGGACGGTGAGGCCGCCGAACGGTTCCTGAACGAGGTGGACGCGGCGGCCGTTTACCACAATACCAGCACCCGTTTCACCGATGGGGCCCAGTTCGGCTTCGGCTCCGAGGTTGGCATCAGCACAGACAAGTTCCACGCCCGCGGCCCTCTGGGACTCCGCGAGCTAACCTCCTACAAGTGGATCGTCCGCGGAAACGGACAAGTTCGAGGGTGAGGCTGGACGGATGCCCTTCGACTACGAACGCGAAGTTCGCACGCCCCAGTCAGAGGCTTATCTGATCCTGGACGGCGAACAGCCTGTGGGTCGTATTGACACTCACTTCATGCCCGGCGTTGCTCACGTGGCGCTAGCCGTAATTCCTACCCTGACCGCCGAGCAGATCGAGGAAATCCTTTCCGACATCGACGCTGACATGCTGAACACCGTGGGCACCGAGCACGACACACACCACTTTCACGTCTTTCAGGGCAACGAAATCCGGGTGTTCAGCAACGCCGGCTACGACGATTATTCCGGCGGCAACGGCAATGGGCGGGGCCACGGTCCGTTATCGCCTCCCAATTCAGAGACGTGACCACTTCGGCGTCAGTCTGTTCCACCAACGCAACCAGAAACGGCCCGGCAACTATACCGGGCCGTTCGATCTTGGTTCGGGCGAGCCGTTCCGCAGACTTGCCTGAGCTAGCCCTTTCGCTTCAGCACCCGGTGCACTGCGGCTTCCACACCCGCCGCCGTCAACCCGTTTTTCTCCATCAGTTCGTTGGCCGGCCCGGAACTGGTGTAGCCGTGCAACGCAACCATCTCCACCGGAACGGGACGGTTTCGCGCTAGCACTCCCGCGACCACGCTGCCCAGCCCTCCGTGCACGTAGTGCTCTTCGGCGGTCACTATCGCTCCGGTGTCCTGAGCGGCCGAGATGATCGCTGACTCGTCGGCTGGCGCCAACGTGTGCAGGTTGACCACCCGGGCATCAATCCCCTGGCCCGCCAGGCTGTCGGCGGCATCCAGCGCCGGCGCCACCAGCGACCCCATGGCAATGATGGACACGTCGCCGCCGGACTTGACCACGTCCGCAGTGCCGATTTCGAACTGGTAGCCGTTTTCGTGCACGATCTGAGTCGCTGCCCGGGGAAGGCGGACGTAGACCGGCCCCTGAGTGCCGGCGATAGCCCGCACCGCCTGCTCCGTTTCGGGGGCGTCCGCCGGCGTGATGACGGTGAAAGACGGCAACGCGCACATCAGGGACAGGTCTTCAATTCCGTGCGCCGACATGCCGTCCTCGCCGGTGAGGATTCCGGCGTGGGTGCAAACCAGCTTGACGTTCAGCGAAGGCTGCGACACCAGCACCCGCAACTGATCGTAGGGTCTGCCGGTCCCGAAGACGCTGAACGTGCTGACGAAAGGCACCTTGCCGGCGGCGGCCAGGCCCGCCGCCACTCCCACGATGTTCTGTTCAGCCGGTCCGAAATCGAAGAACCGCTCGGGGTACTGGTCCCGCCACAGGTGGACGAACGTCGATACGTTCAGGTCGCCGCCCAGGACCACGATGTCCGGGTGGTCGTCGGCCATGGCCAGCAGGGTCCGGCCGTAGGTTTCCCGCGTGGCCGCGGATGCCCGTTGTGTCACCATCAGGCCAGCTCCTTGAGCGCTGCTTCGTACTCTTCCGCGTTGGGCGCACGCCCGTGGAAAGCGGGGTTGTTTTCCATGAAACTGACGCCCTTGCCCTTTACGGTGTTGGCGATGATCGCGGTCGGCCCGCCGTCCGACCCGGCTTCCAATGCCCGCAATACCTCGGCGTGCTCGTGGCCGTCGCACGTTATGACGTTCCAACCGAAGTCACGCCAACGATCCGCCAGGGGTTCCAGGGTCATCACCTCGTCGGTGAACCGGTCGTTCTGGATCCGGTTGCGGTCGACAATGGCAGTGAGATTGGTGGCGCGGTGGTGCGCCGCTGACATCGCGGCTTCCCACACCTCTCCTTCCTGGCACTCACCGTCGCCCAGCAACGCAAAGACTCGGTAGTCCTTCCCGTCCAGCCGGGCCGCCAGGGCGTGACCCAACGCGAAAGATAGCCCCATTCCCAGCGAGCCGGAGTTCATCTCGACGCCCGGCGTCATCGGGTGGGCGTGCCCCTGCAGCAGTCCGTCGGTCTTCCGGTAGGAGGACAGTTCCTCGCGCCCGAAATATCCGGCCATGGATAGCGTTGAGTAAAATCCGGGCGAAGCGTGCCCCTTGCTGAGGATGAAGCGGTCGCGCTCCGGCCAAGCCGGGTCTTCTGCGTCGTAACGCATCACGCCGAAATATACCGCGACCAGGATATCGATCTCCGACAGCGAACCGCCGGGATGCCCACTCCCGGCGCCGTAGATCATTTCCAGGCTGTCGCGTCTCAGCTGCAGGGACGTTGCCCGCATCTCCTCGACGGTCTGTAGCGGTTGGTTGACTACTGCCAAAACGTCACCTGCGATATAGAAACGGATAATAATGCGAGCCGCCAAAATTATATTCCCGGCCTGTAACCCTGTCTATAAGTTCTGCCCGGAGCACGAGCAGTCCGACCCGTCATTCCCGACACTCAAACCCCAACCAATTTTTCGCTGTATACGGCCGGCAAGCGTTGTCTTGACCCATTCAAAGAAACTGCCGACGCCCAACGTTGGGCTATACTGGCCCATCGGGTCACGACGGCTCCCATGGTGCAAGACCGCCGATGATAATCGACAGCCACTGCCACATACTCCCACCAGATTTCCGCTCCCGACACGATGAGCTGACCGCACTGGACGCCACGTATGCCGCGCTGTTTCCTGAGGCCGGCGGGCGATTCGCGGATGCCGAGAGACTGCTGCGGGACATGGACACCGCCGGGGTCGACCACGCGGTGGCCATGGGGTTTGGCTGGACCGATCCGGACATAGCGGCCGAAGCCAACGACTACTTGGTCCGGGCAGCCAAGACGCACCCGGACCGCATAACCGCCTACGCATCCGTGAATCCGAGGTGGGGTGACCCCGCCGTACACGAAGCCCGACGGTGCCTGGACGCCGGCGCTTCCGGCATCGGCGAGCTTCACGCGGACAGCCAGGGGTTCGACCTCGCTGACGCCGCAGTCATGGAGCCGCTGATGACGCTGCTGCGGTCCCGCGACGCGCCAATCGTGGTTCATGCCTCAGAACCTGTGGGCCATCAATATCCGGGCAAGGGTTCCACCACCCCGGATCGTCTGCTCCAATTCGCCATGAACTTCCCGGACACCCGCATGGTGTTCGCTCATCTGGGCGGCGGCCTGCCCTTCTATGCCTCGATGCCGGAGGTCGCCGACGCCCTGAGCAACGTTTGGTACGACACCGCCGCGCTGCCTTTTCTTTATCGGTCGTCGGCCATCGTTGCCGCAGCCATGACCGCAGGTGCGGACCGTATCCTTTTCGGAACCGATTATCCGCTGTTGACCCATCACCGGGTCATCGATTATGTCCGCTCCGCAGTCCTGTCCGAGCAAGACGTCTCAGACATAATGGGAGCGAACGCATCGTTCATGCTCGGCGCCCGCGAGGGGTCAATGGCAACGTTGCCCGATTATCTGAGACCCGGTCTGGACATCGTGCTTATTGGTCTGAACCCGTCCACCCGTTCGGTTCAGGCCGGCCACTACTTTGCCAATCCCCGCAACCGATTCTGGCCTGCTCTGTCCGCCTCCAACTTCGTCGGCCGGCCTGTCGGACCTGAGGACGATGCCGAGTTGCTGGCGGATGGCATCGGATTCACGGATGTGGTCAAGCGCGCCACCAGCCAGGCGTCCGGCCTTGCTGCCGCCGACTACCGCCGGGACGCCCCGGCGCTGCGTGCCAAGCTGCTGCGCCATGCCCCCCGAATCGCCTGCTTCCAGGGCCTCACCGCCTACCGCGCTTACCTGCGCCACGGTGAGGGGATCAAAAGCGCGGGCAATCTCGAACTCGGCAGGCAGAAACTTGAAATTGGCGCCACCCGCGTGTTCGTTCTGCCCAACCCGAGTCCGGCCAACGCAAAGTATTCGCTGGACGATCTGGCGTCCTGGTACGTGGAGTTGAATCGCTGGCGGGTCGAGTTGACCTCGTGAGCACCCACTCCGAGACCCTCCGCACGTTCATCGCGCTGCCGTTGCCCGACGAGTGGATCGGTCAACTGAGTGAAACCATCAAAGAGTTGAGCCGGGCGTTGCCCAGCGGCGTGCGGTGGGTGTCCCCCGGAGGCATACATTTGACGCTGAAATTCCTCGGCCCTACGGACGCCCGCATCGCGCCCCGGATCCTCGACGGCATCGTCGATAATTTCGCTGACAGCAGCCCGCCGTTGCTCACCATGTCGGCGCTGGGAACGTTTCCCGCGGGACGAAATCCGCGGGTGATTTGGGCTGGAGTGTCCGGCGGCGCCGAAAGCCTGGAGGATCTGCACCAGCGCGCCGAGCAGGCAGTAGGGGTTCTCGGGTGGCCGACGGATGGCCGCCCATTCCGGCCGCACCTGACCCTGGGTCGGGTGCGCGACCGGGTGAGTCCGCGTCAACGCCAGACCATATACGATGTCGTCGCAAGCGCCAGGCTCCCGGCTATCCGCAGTTGGCGCCCCGACACCGTTAGGTTGTACCGCAGCGTGCTGACGCCACGGGGCGCCCAGTACTCCAGCTTGGGAGAGGTAAAGATCTGATGGAAACCACCCTGGTCACCACCGTGCGTCCGGTCCCACCCTACGACTTCGAACTGACCGCCGGGCAGCCGAACTATTCCCGCGAGCAGCAGTTCAAGACCGAGGAGTACGTCGATGACCGCTACATCCGGCTCCTGGATCTGGGCGAAACGGTCGCACTGGCCAAAGTGCACTCGGTGGGTTCTGTAGACCACCCTGAGTTGTCAGTGGAGTTGACCGGGGACGACCTCACCGATGCCGACGCCGATCGCGCGGGGCGTCAAATCAAGTGGCTGCTGGGCTGCGACCAGGACCTCCGGCCCTTTTATGATGCGGTGACCGGGGATACGGTGCTGTCCGACGTGGTCAACGATTTCTACGGGTATCACAATACCCGCACCGCATCGGTGTACGAGGCGCTGGTTCAGGCTGTGTTGGGACAGCAGATTGCAACCAACGTTTCCCGGATAATCCGCAGCCTGCTGGTCGAGAACTATGGTGTCCGGGCGACCATCGCCGACCGCGAATGGTACGCCTTCCCTCGCGCCGAATCCCTGGCGGTCGCCGAGGTCGATGACTTGCGCCAGCTCAAGCTGAGCTACCGAAAGGCCGAGTACATCCAGGGGATCGCCCGGTCCGCTGTGGATTCGGGTGACAACCTGGACGGCGTGCATGACCTCGAGGACGACGAGGTGGTGGAGCGTATGGTCGCCATGCGTGGCGTTGGCCAATGGACCGCCCAGTGGGTGTTGGTCCGCGCCTTGGCCCGCCCCGACGGATTTCCGATAGGTGACCTGGCGTTGCGCCGGACTGTCAGCAGCCTGTACTTCGGCGGCGAGGAGATCGACGACCGCCAGCTGCTCGAATTCTCCGAACGTTGGTCGCCATGGCGATCCTACGCCACCTCGTACCTGTTCGCGGCGCTTCGTACTGGGCGAATCGCCGGTTCCTAGTGACCGGTGATCAGCGCAGCATGCGCATCAACCCCTTGGGGTTGTTGGAGAACTGGCGCATCAGCCGCTGAGTCTGCTTGAACTGGTTGAGCACCCGGTTCACGTCCGACGGATTGGTGCCGCTACCCAGGGCAATTCGCCGGCGCCGGCTGCCCTTGATGATCTCTGGCTTTTCCCGTTCTTCCATCGTCATGGAGCGGATGATCGCTTCGGTTTTCTTCAGCTCCGACTCATCCAACTGGTCCTGCATCTTCTTTGACTGCCGGCCCAGTCCGGGCATCATGTCCATCACCGAGGCCAGGCCGCCCATTTTTTTTACGCCCTGGATTTGATCGAGAAAATCGTCCAGCGTGAAAGACGCGGTGCGCATCTTGCGTTCTAATTCGCGGGCCTTCTCCTCGTCGACGGCTTCCTGGGCGCGCTCGATCAGTGTCAGCACATCGCCCATGGCCAGGATGCGGGAGGCCATCCGATCCGGATGGAACTGCTCCAGCGCGTCGCTGCGCTCGCCGGTGCCGATGTACTTAATGGGGACGCCGGTCACGCGAGTTACCGACAGCGCAGCTCCGCCGCGGGCGTCACCATCCATCTTGGACAGGATCAGCCCGTCCAGTCCCACGCGCTGGTGAAACTCCTCGGCGGCGTTGACCGCGTCCTGGCCGGTCATGGCATCCACTACCAGGATGGTCTGGAAAGGCGAAACCGCCCGCTTGACCTCTTCCAGTTCTGTCATTAACTCGTCGTCGATGTGCAGACGCCCACCGGTGTCCACGATGGCCCAGGTCAGCGCCAGCTCGGTGGCTCTTTTGACTCCGGCGGCGGCTACACTGGCGGGCGTGGCGGAGCCCGGTTCCTCCGAATACACCGGAATGTCCAGTTGCTTGCCCAGGGACTGGAGTTGGGCGATGGCCGCGGGGCGGCGCAGGTCGGCGGCGACAAGCATCGGGTTGTGTTGCTGCCGCTTCATCTGCAGCGCGAGTTTTGCGGCCGTGGTGGTCTTGCCGGAACCCTGCAACCCGACCAGCATCAGCACGGAGGGCAACTGGCTCGCCGGCGTGAGACGATGGTCGCCGGCGCTGAGCACGGCGGTCAATTCCTCGTGGACAATCTTGACCACCTGCTGGCCCGGCGACAGGCTCTCCAGGACCTCGCCGGTCAGCGCGCGCTCCTTGACCGTCGCCACGAACTCACGCGCGACACGGAAGTTCACGTCGGCCTCGAGCAACGAACGGCGCACCTGGCCCAGCGCGTCATCGATGTCTTTTTCCGTGAGCCGGCCCTTGCCCTGCAATCGGCTGAAAATTCCGGTCAATCGATCGGTCAGATTGTCAAACATCCCGGCACACTCCCGTAGAATCGGCTCAGGTCTTGCAAGTTGGCGGTGTCATTCCCAGCGAAACGTGCGGTTGGCTATCACGAACGCTACCACAAGCCACACCGCCAGGCCCAGAAAATTCGGCCATTGCATCAAGACCGTGTCCCCTTCCACGGTCATGCCCCGAATGGCCTCGACCAAATAGGTCAGCGGCAGAAAATCGGTAATCCTTTGCAGGATAGCGGGAAGAACGTCCCGAGAAAAGAACACCCCCGACAGGAACATCATCGGCAGCGATACGATGTTCGCCAGCGGCGCCGCCTGTTGCTCCGTGCGCGCCCAACCCGACACGGCGAACCCCATGGCCAGGAAGACGGCGCCGCCCATGGCGGCGGCCAGCATGACGGCAAAGAAGTTGCCGGCGAATTCCGCGCCGAACAGGAACACGGCCACCGCGGCCAGGATCACCGTTTGGATCAGCACCACAATCAGCTTCGTGATCACTTGGGCCACCAGCAGCGAAGTCGGGTCCAACGGCGTAGCCAGGAGACGGCGCAACACTCCCTCGCGTTTCATCGTCACGAAGCTGAATGCCACGCTGAACAACCCCAATTGCATGATCGCCATGCCGATCACGCCGGGCATCAGGAAATCGATGTACCCCAGGTCCCGCGCTTCCACTGCCTCTTCCGTGAGCGTCACTACTCGCTCGGCGCCGGTGATGGCGAAATTCAACTGGTCGACGGCCGACTGCATGACCGTGAGGCCGAGCCGCGCCTCGGTCAACCGGCTGCCGTGGTACCAGGCGACGATCTGGCTGCCACCCGGGGCGACGGCCAAGTCCTCCGGCAACACGATGACCAGGTCGCGTTTTCCGTCGGACAAAGCCGCCTGTTCCGCCTCGGCCGCGCCGGTCGAGATCCGGAGAGCGTCGATCTCGGCCAATCCATCGATGAACTTCCGGGAGGCATCGTTGTCCGCACGATCCACGATCCCCACGTCAACCTTGCCCAGCTCGCCGAAATTCAGCAGGCCGAAGATCACCATGATTACCAGCGGCAGGAAGAACGTCCAGAACATGGCCGCCCGGTCCCGCGACCACATCTTGATCGACCACCAGGTCAGGTAAACGGAAGGCTTCCCAAGCAAGCTAAAACTCCCGCAGCGACCGGCCGGTCAGGTCCAGGAACACGTCCTCAAGGGTGGCCAGGCGCACTTCCTGCTCCCGATGGAACCCCCGGGAGATCAATTGGTCAATCAGTTCCGCAGGCGAGGCCATGGCAATGATTTCGCCGCTGTCCATCACCGCCACCCGGTCGCACAGTTCCTCGGCTTCCTCCATGTAGTGGGTGGTCAGGACTACGGTGCGACCCTCCTGCTTCCAGGTTTTCGCCAGGTCCCAGACCAACCGCCGTGCCTGGGGGTCCAAACCGGTGGTCGGCTCGTCGAGGAACACGACCTCCGGGTCATTGACCAGCGATGCGGCGATGGCGAACCGTTGCTTCTGTCCGCCCGACAATGTCCGAAAGGAAGACGATTTTCGCTCACCCAGGTCCACGGCCTCCAGCAGCGGGTCGGGGTCGACCTTTACCCGGTAAATGCTGCCGAGCATCTTGAGCAGTTCGGCGAGTTTGAGATGCTCGAAAAACGCGCTGCTCTGCAACTGCACGCCGATGAGTTGTTTGACTGCCTTCGGATCGCGGCTCACGTCGATGCCGGCAACGGTGGCGCGGCCGCTGTCCGCCGAACGCATCCCCTCGATGATCTCGACGGTCGTGGTTTTGCCAGACCCGTTGGGGCCCAGGAGCGCGAATACCTCCCCGCGCTGCACCTCGAAAGAGATTCCGTCGACAGCCTGGATGTCTCCGTAACGCTTGCGCAATTCCTCGACAACTATGACGGGGCCGGTCCCCTTGGCGGATTTAGTATTGCGCGGCGGCATCGATTGAATGTTTCTCCGACAAAAATTGTATCACTGCAAACTCCGCCGACTGGCCCGGCGAGATGCAAACGGGCGAGCGTGACGCGATCGTACGGGCGTACGCCGGCCGGTGATACAATCGCGCATACGATGATCCCGCTCAGGCTGTCGGTCCGCAACTTTCTTTGCTACCGAGACGACGTGCCGCCTTTGGATTTGCGCGGAATTCACGTGGCGTGCTTATGCGGAGCCAACGGCCACGGCAAGTCGGCCCTGCTGGACGCCATGACGTGGTGCCTCTGGGGGCAGGCGCGCACCGGAACCCAGAACCACAACGACCTGATTGCCCACGGCGAGTCGGAGTGCCGGGTTGAATTGGATTTTTTGGCCCGTGGACAGGAACACCGCGCCATCCGCCGGCGGCGGCGCTCGGGTCAGGGACGCACCGAGGTGGACCTGTTCATACTGGATGATGGCGGGCAGGCCCGATCCATGAGCGGCAATTCGGTTCGTGAGACCAACTGGAAGATCCAGAGCCTCGTCGGCATGGACTACACCACCTTCGTCAACACGGCATTCCTCCTGCAGGGACGCTCCGACGAATTCACGCGCAAGACCCCGGCGGAGCGAAAGGCGGTGCTGGCGTCCGTCCTCGACCTGGGCTTGTACGAAACGCTGCAGGGTTCGGCCGCTGGTCACCGGGACCACTGGCAATCCGAAATCGTCCGCACGGACGGCGCGCTGGCGCAAAATCGCAATCTGCTGGAAGCCATACCGGACCCGAGCGCAGAACTGGGCGAAATCGCGTCCCGGCTGGATCGGATTGGCGACGAGGTCAAGGTGCGTTCGGCCAAAGCCGAACAACTTCGAGAAGCGGTTGCCGGGTTGCGCCAGAAGCGGCAGGAAGCCGAAACCGCCGGCCGTCGTATCAGCGTGCTTCGCACCGACATCGACCAATCCGAAGCGGCTGCGTCGGCTATCGCAGAGCGCATCGCTAACGCGCACGCGCTGGAGGAGCGCGCCGCAGAGATCTGCGCCGGTGCCGGTGCCCTGGAAGCGGCGCAAACCGAAATGGAACGCCTGCAAGCTGTCCGGGCTGAGCACGACCGATTGCGGAACCGCCGCAGCGACTTGCAGGCTGCCATCGAGCGTACCGGCGCGGAAATTTCCGCCGAGGCGACGCAGCTAAAGCAACATATAGACGGCGTCCTTCGGCCGGCCGCTGCCCGCTTCGACGACCTGTCCCGGGAACTTCTGGCGCTGAAAGAGGCAGAGACGGCGCTCGACGTCGAACGTTCCGCGCTCGAACTGGAGATGGCCGAGTCCGCGGACCTGCAACGTGATATTGCTGTGGGGCGGGCCGACCTCGACCGTTGTGTCGCCGAGGGGAAGGAACTGCGCTCCAACCAAAGGGAGATGCAATCGGCGGACGCGGTGTGCCCCCTGTGTCGGACCCCGCTCACCGAGGACGCTTGCGGCGACATTTCCGCCTGGTATGAGGCGGAGATCCAAGCCAAGCTTACCCGCCACGACGCCATCAAGCGATCCATGGACGATTTGTCCACCAAGCTCGAAGATCTGCAGGCCGGAATTTCCCAACGCGAACCTGCGCTTTCCCAGCGCCAACAACGGTTGCAGCAGCAGCGCGGTCGCCTCGAACAGTCACAACGTCAGGGCGAAGAGGCAGCGAGCCAGTTGGAAACCTCTCTTCCGCGTCTTGAACGCCTGCAATTGGCTCTGTCCGAAAACGACTTCGCGATTGACCAGCGCACCGAACTGGCTAAAGTGGAAGAGGCATCGGCGAAACTGGGCTACGATGAACGGAGCCTCGACGAGGCCATCGCAAAAACCCGATCGTTGCGACACTGGGACTCCGAGTTGAGGCGGTTGGAGGACGCCCGCGTCCGCCTGCCTGGTGACGAAGCGTCACTGGGCCAGTCCAGGCACCAGTTGACCCGGCTTAACGAAGAGTTGCAGAGCGCAGGGGCGGTCCTGGCTGAAGCCCAATTGGCAGCGGCCGACCTGCCGGAAACGGAACGGGAAGCCGCGGATGCCGACAAGGCGGTGGCCGACCTGCTGGCCGAACGAGACGCTTTGCTAGCGCGACAGGGAAGGCTTCACGGGGATGCCGACCGCAGAGCGTCGTACCGGGAGGAGATTTGCGCCCTTGAAAATCGCCGTACGTCGTCAGGCGCTGAGCAGTCTGTCTATGCTGACCTTTACCAGGCCTTCGGGCGCAGCGGCGTTCCCGCTATGCTGATTGACGCTGCGGTGCCCCGGATTGAAGCCGAGGCGAACTTGTTGCTGGCCCGGATGACGGACAGCAGGCTGGCGGTCAAACTGGAGACGCAGCGGGTGCGCCAGTCGGGCAACATTGCCGAAACCCTGGACATCCTGGTCAGTGACGAACTGGGATCCCGAAGTTACGATCTCTTCAGCGGCGGCGAGGCGTTTCGCATCAACCTGGCGCTGCGGATCGCTTTGTCCAAAGTCCTGGCGCAGCGCATGGGGCTTCCCCTGCCCACGCTGTTCATAGACGAGGGTTTCGGCACCCAGGACGCGGCCGGCCGCGAACGCATCGTAGACGCCCTCGCGTCCATCCAGGATGATTTTGAGAAGATCATCGTCATAACCCACCTGGACGATCTCAAGGATCTGTTTCCGGTCAGAATAGAGGTGCTTAAATCCGGCGACGGTTCCCAATTCTGGCTGAGCTGATCGTGCCTGAACATTTGCCCTGAAGTGTCTCGCCATCGATAAGGAGCAACCGATGCTAACCGAAGCCCAACGCGAATTTTTGTCGGCCAACCACAACGGCGCCTTGACCACTTTCCGCAGGAGCGGCGCCGGACAGATGAGCATCGTGACGTGCGGGTTGTACGGGGACGGCGTGGCCTTTACGACGACCGCAGACCGGGCCAAGCTTCGCAACCTGCGGCGAAACTCCCGCTGCACAATCCTGGTAGGCACCGGAGATTGGCGAAACTTCCTGGTCCTGGAGGGAGAAGCCCGGCTGGTGGGGGTTGACGAGGTTTCGGTCGACGAGTACCGCGAGACCCTGCGCAACGTCTACCGGACCGCCGCCGGTGAGGAGCATCCCAACTGGCCGGAATACGACCAGGCAATGCTCGACGACCGTCGGTACGCGATACTGGTGACGCCGTCGCACGTTTACGGCCGGGCCGACTGACGTCTAAAACCGCGAGGGCGAGCCGAAGCCCGCCCTCGCCAAATAGCGCTTGGGATCCGGGTCAGTCCGCGGCGAGGCCCTCCGCGCGACGCAGAGCGTCCACGTCGAAATCGATGTCCGCATTCTGGCCGTTCAACGCGGCGAGTACGCGCTCGCCTGACAGGGGCAGTTCCTTGACACGCACGCCAACAGCGTCGTAGACCGCGTTGGCGATGGCGGCCGGCGGACCAAAGCCCGGGGGTTCCGCAACAGCGCGGGCGCCGAAGGGTCCGTCGGGAGCCGGCACGTTGATCAGCACGATTTCCAGTTCTGGCAAGTCGATGGCCAGCGGCATCAGATAGGAGGCAAAGGACGGATTCCGAACCGCGCCCGTCTCCGGGTCAAACTGCTGGTCTTCGGTGAGGGCGCGGCCAATCCCCTGGACGACGCCCCCGTCCAACTGGCCCTCAACGGCCATGGGATTGATCGCCGTCCCGACGTCCTGGGCCTGGATGTAACGCAGCACCTTGACCTGGCCGGTCTGACGGTCGACCTTGACTTCGGCGGCCTGGGCGGCGAACACGGGCGTGTAGGGCATGCTTGACAGCGATGCAGTGCCAATGATCGGGCCACCACGGGACGTGATGCTGGCGGCGGCCAGTTGCGTGAAGGTCAGGCCCTGCGGCTCGTTGTCCATCACGTAAACACGGCCGTCTTCGCAGTCCAATGCGTCCTCAGGAACACCCAATCGCTCGGCGGCCAGGGCGGTGAGCTTCTGGACCGTGTCTTCAGCCGCGCGCTGAACCGCGGTGCCCTGGCTGTAAACGATGCGGCTGCCGCCCGATTGCCCGGTATATGGAGCCAGGTCGGTGTCGCGCTTGGCGACGACCACCTTGTCCATGGGGATTCCCAGGGCCTCGGCGGCGATGGCGGCGAGGGAGGTGTCGCTGCCCGAAATGTCCACCGAGCCGGTCAGCAAGCTCACGGTGCCGTCGTCGTTGACACTGATCGACGCGGTGGATGGGCCGCTCCCACTCCTCCACTCGCACAGCGCAAGTCCCACTCCGTGGCCGTCTTCCAGGTCTCGCGGCCAGTCGATCTTTTCTTTGATAGCCTCAAGCGTTTCCATCAGGCCGTTTGTGGGTACCACCGCGCCGCTCACCGAGACATCGCCTTCCCGCAGGGCGTTTTTCACCCGCAGATCGTATGGATCCATCCCAATTTCATGGGCGATGCGATCCATGTGCGACTCCACGGCGAAGGTCATGTCAGCGACGCCCGAAGCCCGGTACGAACCGACGTAGATCTTGTTGGTGTACACGCCGTAGGAACGCAGCCGAAAGTTGGGCACGTTGTAGGCCCCGATGCCGTGACCGATGCCAGAGTTGGGGCCAGCGCCAAGGTATGCTCCCACATCGAAGATCGTGTAGGCTTCGCGGGCCACGATTGTGCCGTCGTGCATGACGCCGGAACGGATGTAGTTGGTCACCGGGAGGCGCGGGCCGTTCATGGTGAACACTTCCTCGCGGGTGTTCACCAACTTCACGGGTCGCCCGGTTTTCATCGCAAGCAGGGCGGGGAAAGCCTCGAACGCCAGCCGCAGCTTGGCTCCGAAACCGCCGCCGAGTTCCATGGGAACCACGCGGATACGGGACACCGGGATTTCAAGGACTCCCGCCAGCGCGGCCCGGATTTGATAGGGGCCCTGGGTGGAAGCGTAAACCACCAGCCGGCCGTTGGGTTCCACATCGGCCACGCACGCCATGGGTTCCAGGAACCCCTGGTTGATGCCCTGGGAGCGATACACGTCCTCCACCACGACGTCGGCATCCGCAAAGGCTTGGTCGACGTCGCCCCGGTCGGCGTCCAGTAGCGTGCTGACGTTGTGCCCCAGCGTGAACCCGTATCCCTCGTAATCTTCCAGCTCCGGGTGAACCGTGGCTGCGTCCAAACCAATGGCGGACAATGGGTTGACCACGGCTGGCAGGTCCTCGTACTCAACCTCGATCAATTCTATGGCTTCTTGCGCCGTGGCTTCGTCGTCGGCAGCTACCGCCGCGATCGGTTCGCCGACGAAGTTCACGACATCGCGGGGCATGACGTACCGGTCGCGCAAGGCGCCGGAGCCGTAGCGGATATCCGGAAAATCGGTACCCGTGATGACGCACCGCACTCCGGGCAGGGCTTCCGCCTTGCTGGTATCCAGTCGAACGATCCGGGCATGGTTCCGAGTGCTGGGCAATAGCTTGCACGCCAACGTTCCCGGCAGATACACGTCGGAAGCATAGGCGGCACGCCCGGTCACCTTGTCATAGGCATCGACTCGAGGATGATTGCGCTCCAAAACTTTGAACTGCGTTGTCATTGCATGTGCCTCCATCGTTGCTGGAGCGTAAGGATTAGCTTGCTGTCCTCATTTCCTGAGCGGCGGCCATGACCGCCTCCACCACGCGCGCGTAGCCCGTGCACCGGCACAGGTTGCCGCCGATGGCAAACCGCACGTCCTCCTCGGTTGGGTTAGGGTTTTCCTGCAGGAACCCCGTGGCCGACATGATCAGTCCGGGGATGCAGAACCCACACTGCAGGCCACCGTGCTCCACAAACCCTTTTTGCACGGGGCTGAGTCCATCGACGCTGGCCAGCCCCTCGATGGTCGTAATGGCGGAATCATGGGCGCTGTGGGCCAACACCAGGCATGAAGTGACCGGTTTCCCGTCCATCAACACGGTGCAGGCTCCGCAGTCCCCTTCATCACAACCCTTTTTGGTTCCGGTCAACCGAGCGTCGTCGCGCAGGCAATCCAGCAGCGAATAGTCGGGTTCCACCAGCATCAAGCGGTTTTCGCCGTTGATGTTCAAAGTGAGAGGGTGTTTCATGTCAGCAACCTCGCGTAGCGGTTACCAGGCGGTTTGCACTGCCAGGCGTCGGATGTCGTCGAAATTGGGTACGCTGCCGACCGCGGTTGCCGCGGCATGTCTCAGGGTGCGTTCGGTGAGGACCTGGGCAATTTCACGGCGATACTCCGCGCTGCTGCGCACGTCGGCTATGGGCCGACTGGACTGGGCGGCAATCCGTGCCGCCTCCGCGACGTTGGCATCGTTTGGAGGTTGTCCGACCAGGCGTCCCTCGGCTCCGGAGGCGCGCATGGGCGTGGGTGCGACCGCGCCCAACGCGATCCGGACCGATGCGCAGGTGCCATCGGAGCCGATACTCACAACGGAGGCCGCGCCCACAGCGGATATATCCATAGCACCGCGCGGGCTGTGCTTGATGTACAGTCCGCCCGAGTTGGGCGGCGGGGTTGGCAATCTGATCTCGGTCATGATCTCGCCAGCGGCAACGGCAGTTTGACCCGGCCCGACGAACACCTCGGTCAACGGCAACCAGCGCTCGCCATTGGAACTGACGATGCGGCACTGGGCATCGTAGGCTAGCAGGCCGGGCAGCGTATCTCCCGCCGGTGAGGCATTGCACACGTTGCCAGCGACGGTGGCGAGATTGCGCACCTGCACGCCGGCGAACGCGGCGGCGCCGGCGGCCAGCGCGGGATATCGCGTCCGCACCGTGGCATCCTGCTCGATGTCCTGGACCGTCACCATCGCGCCGATGGTCAGCCCGTCGTCATCGTTGAAACTCAAGCCATCTAACCCCGGGACGTGCTGCATGCAGACCACAATCTCGGGTCGCCACGAGCCAGTGCGCCAACGGACCAGGAAGTCGGTGCTGCCGGCCACCAGTCGCGCCCGGCTTCCGTGCTTCTCCAACATCCCGAGCGCCTCGTCCAATGAGTGCGGCTCCAGGTAGTCGAAACGAGCCATATCAGCCCTCCAACGCCGATGCCGTTGGAGCGGGCAGTCGAACTGCATTGAACCCCGCTCAGCATCGGTCTGCGGGGATTATATGGCGGGCCGAAAACCGGGTCAACGAACCGGAAACAAAAGTCGTTTGGGGCGGGATCACTCCCGCCCCAAATTGCAGATTCGCGTTCGGCCCGCGCCGGCCGGCCGGAGATTAGCGGTCGCCGTTGGCGTAAGGCTCGATCAACACGCGCAGCGTGCCATCGTTCTCCTTGCGCTGGGTCAGAAGGCGATGCCCCGCTTGCTCTGCCCAGTAGACGACGTCGTAGATGTTCAACGCGTCGTGGAGGATCGCCTCAATGAACGAAGTGCGGTCGTATTCCATCTGGCGGCTCAAAGCGGCAATGACGCCGGCGCAGTTCTTGCCGCGGCCGTCGATCACGGTCCAGCCGGTTCCGTGGCCATTACCATTGCCACTGCCGTTACCGTAGCCATTGCCGACGGGCGCGGCTCCCGCCGGCGCGCGTACGTCGATCACGCCGCTCTTGCGCAGGTCCAACTGCTCCTTGAAGTAAGCGACGGCCTCCCAGGCCACCGCCCGATCGCGCTCCCCGCTGGAGCACACGGCTCCGCGGACGCCGACGATATCGGGATTGATGCGCGCCAGTTCGTCCAGGTTTTCCAGCTTGAGGTGACCGCTGAGAGCGGTGCTCAAACCTTCCTGTTTCGCATGCATGACCATGTCGCGCAATACGGGCTCAGGCATGAAGTCAAAGAGGTTCCGTCCGTCCTTGGTCAGGGTGTCGATCAGGAAACCGTCGCACTCCCCGTCGATTGCCAGCCTGACCATGAGATGGGGGTCCAGCCCGCCCTCAAACAGCAGGTTATCCGCGAACAGTGAGCCGATCAGCTTGGTTTCGGCATTGCCGATGGCGGCGCGGGACTCGCGGAGCACCTCGACCGCCATATCATAGTCCGCGACTTGGAACCCGACCTTTACCGAAGTGGCGTCCATCATCGCCGCTGCGTGCACGGCCATGGCGACGGTGCCCGGCTGGTTGGGAACCACGCCAAGAGTGACGCTGACGTGCTTATGCGGAGGGATGGTCTCGCGCACTTCACGGACCAGACTGGGATGGGCAGAGCCCACCAACGCTTCTTGCAAGTTTTTCAGATCGATGATATCCGCGCCGCCGCGGTCGGCTTCCAAGGCCTCCGCCTTGTTCTGGGCGCTGACCAGCAGCATCATCCCCGACTCGGAAAGGCCGCTGCGTCCGTCACGCGCGCCGTTTCCGTTGAGCCAGGGGGCGTGGGCGCGTCCCTGGATCACTTCGCGCGTAGGTTCCGCCGGAGCATTCGCACGAGGGAGCAAAGGCTCCAGCTCGCTCCACAGCTCGGCCTTCTCATCGTGTGTCAGGTCGTGCAAGGGGGCGCGGACGCTGCCGCCGGCCATGCCCATCATCTCTCCCCACGCTTTGCACATGGACACGGGCAACGCGCCGCCGGTCTTTTTCATGGTGCCGCCCCACCACTTGTCCGACAGCGCCTTGATGTCTTTGAGGAAATGATTGTAGAAGTCGACATCAAGGTCGCCACTCGTGGCGCGGTCAATGAACTGGGTGTAGTAGTTGTGGCGCGGGGTGTCGAACCGCCAGTCGGAGGTGTTGGCGAACATCACCTGCTGGTGGAATCCCAACTCCTTTGCCTTGTGGAAGATCCATTCGTCAGGTGTGCTGATGATGGCGTCGCGCCCGATCAGCAGGTGGCCCTCGATTGAGATCTGCTGGTTGAAGCTCGCTTCCTTGACGCCGACGACGTTGGGGATGGCGCACAAACGCTTCAGTCCCTGGGGACTGATGGTGATACCGAACTGGGGCGAGTTGTAGAACATCATCGCCAGCTCGGTGTTTTCGGCGACCTGGCGCACGAAATCGACCACCTGGTCCTCGGTCTTGGTCACCATGTACGAGGGGGCGATGATCAGCAGGTCAAAGCCGCGGCGCTCAGCGTGATGGGCCAGAGCAATGCTTTCCTGCAGAGAGGTGTCGGTGACGTGAGCGCCGATCAGCCAGTGTCCCGCGGCTTCGTCGGCAACCGTGTCCATCACCAGCCGCCGCTCGCCTTCGGTCAGGCTCCAGAACTCGCCCATGTTCCAGGTGCAACCGCCGCCGCGCACGCCCAGGCTCTGAACGTGGCGAATGTTCCGGCGGAGACCTTCGGTGTCCACCTGGTTGTCCGGTGTAAAGGGCGTGACCAGCGTGGTCCATTGCCCTTTCAAGGTTTGCCAGGCCCATTCCTGCGCTTCATGCTTGCGGTAACCGGCCATGATAAAAAGCCTCCAACGACGATCGCCGTATCTTTTACGCCATCAACGCGGACAGCCGGCAGTATACCCGGCGCCAAAATCCGCTTGGCAAATCACAGTGTACGGGCGGGATTGCCACGCCGTCAACAAACATGGCTGCCGCCGCGGGCGGTTGCGCCGCGCCCCGATGAATTCAATCTCGGCGGCGCCGGCAGCAGGGGAACCCGATGACGTGAACCGGCGTCAACCTGCCGCCTGGCATTGCGGGCAATGCCACGAACTGCGTCCCCGCACGCGCACCATCTGCGCTGTGCCCCCGCATTTCGGACATGGCTCGTCAGCCGACCGGGGCACTGACCACGGCGAGAGAGCCACCGGCGGATCGGGCCATTCGGCGTCGCGAGCCGCGGCGTAGGCGGCCACGGAATTCGACAACGCCCGGACAATTGAGGCGTGGAGCGACTGGGTGTCGGGGTCGCTCAGGTCGCTCGCCTTACGTTCCGGATGAATACCCGACAGGTACAGCGCTTCATCTGCGTACAGGTTGCCCAGCCCGGCAATCACCGACTGTTCGAGCAGGATGGCCTTGATCGGCGCCTTGCGGCCGGACAGAAGTTCACCCAGGACGGCAGGCGTGAAGTCCGGCTCCAGGGGCTCGACGCCCATCTTCTTCATGGCGCCGGCCGGGTCGGGTAGCAGCCACAGGTGGCCGAACTTGCGCGGGTCGATGAACCGCATCTCCCGGCCGTCGTCCAGCGGGAAGGTGTGTCGGACCATGGGCGGTGGTTCACGGCCGCCGTCGTGAATACGCAGGCTGCCGGTCATCCCCAGGTGCATCACCAGGAACTGGTCGTCGTCCAGCGGCGCTACCAGATATTTGCCCCGACGCAGCAGATCAATCGCGCGCCGCCCGGCAACACCTTCGATGAACTCGCCTACCGAAGGTTCGTGGACCGTTTTGTTCCAGGTGATATCCGGCGCGCCGAATTGCCGTCCCACCAGACCGCTGCGGAGCAGGTACTGCCGGGTATTTTCGACTTCGGGAAGTTCCGGCATACCCGGTCATGCGCCGTTGGTGCGGCGCACTCCAAGCGTCACTTCCATGCCTTCTATCTGGGCGGTCTCCGACTTGGCGGCGTCATCCGGGACCGGGGCCAGCAGCTCATCGCTCAGGGTTTCCTGCTTGATGTAGTCACCGTGAACGGTCATCACGCGAGCCACGTCGTCCGGGCCGTCATAATAGGTGACGATGCGATCAGTGATCTCAAACCGGGCGTTTTTGCGCAGGTTTTGGATTCTATGGGCGAGCTCGCGCGCCATGCCTTCGTCGGCCAGTTCGGGCGTGATGCGCGCGTCTACGGCCACCATGTAGCCGGAGTCGAGAGCCGCAGAATAGCCGGCAACCGAAACCACAGTTTCGCCGTCGTCTTCAGCCAAATCGCGGGCCTGGACATAGAGATCGCCGGCGCCGTCCACAGGCCGCAATTCCTTGATGTTCAGTTCCTCCAGGACCTGCGGTCGCACCTGATTGAGGTGTACCAACTCCGCGTCGGAGCGAGTCTTCACCACCACTTCGGCCAGCGGTTGCCGAACCTTCAGACCTGCCTTGCTTCGCGCCGCACGGCCCATGCTGGACACACGAATCGCCAACCGGGTTGCCTCCATGATGGGTCGGTCGATTAGCGAAGTGTCGGCCTGCGGATAGGCGGCGAGATGCACGCTGTCGGGCGCATCGGGTTGGTAGCGCAGTTCCAGGTTGCGGTACATCTGCTCCGACACGAAGGGAGCCAGCGGAGCCATCAGCCTGGCCACCGTGGTCAGGCACCGGTACAGGGTCGCGTAGGCCCCGATCTTGTCCGCGTCGGTTTCCGACCGCCAGAAGCGGCGGCGCGAACGGCGAACATACCAGTTGGACAGCACGTCGATGAACTCGGCGATGCGGCGGCCGGCGTCGGTGGGGTTGTAGTTGTCCAGGTGGTCGTCCACGACCTGGACCAATTGGTTGAGCTCGGCCAGGATCCAGCGATCAAGTTCGGCTTCGGGTTGCCATCCCTCGGGGATCTGCGAAGGCTCGAACTCGTCGATGTTGGCGTAGTTGGTGAAGAACGAGTAGACGTTCCACAACGTCAACAAAACCTGGCGCAGGGTCTGCTGCACCAGCCGGTCGGAGAAGCGCCTGGGCTCGCCCGGGTGGGACGCGGTGAACAGATACCACCGCAGCGCGTCGGCCCCGTGGGCGTCAAGGATGCTGTCCGGCTCAACGATGTTGCCCAGCCGTTTGCTCATCTTGCGGCCGCGCCCGTCCAGGATCAGGCCCAGGCAGATGACGTTGCGGTAGGCAACGTCGTCTTTGAGCAGGGTGGAAAGGGCGTGGAGGCTGTAGAACCAGCCCCGGGTCTGGTCCACCGCCTCGCAGATGTAATCGGCGGGCAGACGCCCGTCGGTCTCGATGTCGCGGTTCTCAAAGGGGTAATGCCACTGGGCCAGGGGCATCATGCCGGAATCGAACCAGCAGTCCATCACTTCAGGGATCCGCCGGAACACGCCGCTGCAAGCATCCGACGCGCAGGACCATTTGACGTCGTCAACATACGGGCGGTGCAGGTCCAGATCATCAAGCTCCTGACCGGAACGCTGCGACAATTCCTCGACGCCGCCGACGCAGTCCATTTCGCCGCAACCGTCGCACTGCCAGATGGGTATCGGTGTTCCCCAGTAACGTTCGCGGGAGATCGCCCAGTCCACGTTGTTGCGCAGCCATTCGCCGAATCGGCCCTCGCGGATGTGCTCCGGGTACCAGTTGATCCGGGAGTTGTTGCCCACCAACTGATCTTTGACCGCCGTCGTCCGGATGTACCAGGACGTCTTGGCGTAGTAGAGCAGTGGAGTGTCGCAGCGCCAGCAGAATGGGTAGGTGTGCCGGTAGACGCCTTGGTGGTACAACAGGCCGCGGGCTTCCAGGTCGGCCAGGATTTCCGGATCGGCATCCTTGACGAACTTGCCGGCGAAGGGGTAGCTGCCGGTGATGACGCCCTGCAGGTCGACGGGCTGCACGAACGCCAGCTGGTGTTCTCGTCCCAACCCCAGGTCCTCGTCGCCGAAGGCCGGCGCGATGTGCACGATGCCGCTGCCGTCATCCATGCTTACAAAGTCGGCCGACACGACCCTAGTGGAGTATGCGCCGACGTCCTCCAGCGAAATTTGGCCGTCCCCGTCTGACAGGAACTGCCGGATCGGAGTTCCAAACTCTGAGGCGTCGTAAAGCGGTCGGTAGGACAGGCCAATCAACTGGCTGCCTTTAACCTCCTGCGTTACGGTGTAGTCGTCATGCAGGACGCCGAGCAGCGCGGTGGCCAGAGCGAGCCGGATCGTTTCGCCGGTACCATTCGTAGTTTCCACGATGGAATAATCGGCATCGGCGCTGACGGCCAGCGCGGTGTTGCCCGGCAGCGTCCACGGTGTTGTTGTCCACGCCAGGAAGTACGAAGGGATTTCGGGCGCGGAGCCATCGAGCCACTGAGTCGCCTCGAAAGTTACGAAGGTTGACGGGTCCGGCGTGTTTTCGCGGTACCCCAGGGCGACCTCATGGGAGGACAGGCTGGAGACGCAACGGGGGCAATGGGGCGCGCCACGCCGGTCCTGGTAGAGCAGGCCCCGATCCCAAAGCTGTTTCAGGATCCACCATCCGGTTTCGATGTAGTCGTTTTCCAGCGTGACGTACGGATCGTCCATATCGACCCAGTAGCCGATGCGGTCCGTCATGACCTCCCATTCCTTGACGTACCGGAAAACACTGTCGCGGCAACGCCGGTTGAACTCGGCGATACCGAACTCCTCGATTTCGCGCTTGGACGAGATGCCCAGTTCCTGCTCGATCTGGAGTTCCACGGGGAGGCCGTGGGTGTCCCAACCGCCTTTGCGGATGACCCGGCATCCTTTCATGGTGCGGTATCGGGAAATAACGTCTTTGAAGACACGGGCCAGGACGTGGTGAATGCCGGGGCTGCCGTTGGCGGTGGGCGGGCCCTCGTACATCATGAAGAGGGGAGCGTCGGGCCGGTCGTCAACGGACCGGCGGAACACGTCGCGCTCCTTCCAGTAATCCAGGATCTCCGCATCGAGATCCGGGAAGCTAACCCGGCTGGAAACCACGTCAAAAGCAGGCATGGCTGCAATACCTCATCTGGCGGCGCGGCAAGCCCCGCGCGCTGTTAGGAAACCCAAAACCTGGATGAAATCCGATTATAGCGCAGGGACGATTTCACCAAAATGCGTGGAAGTGGTGCAACGGCCCATGACCCTGCCCGATTGGATACGAGGCGCGAATGGCGGCGGTTACGTAGTCTTTCGCCTGGGCTACCGCGGAGGGCGTATCCAGTCCGTGCGCCAGTCCGGCCGCCACCGCCGAAGCGAAGGTGCAACCGGTCCCGTGGGTGTTCGTGGACGGAATGCGCTCCGTAGTGAACTCCTGAAAAACGCTCCCATCGTATAGTACGTCGGTCGGCGGACCTTCCCGGTGACCACCCTTAACCACAACCGCACGGGCGCCCATGGCGACGATCCGCATCGCGGCCTCCCGTACGTCGTCATCGCTCGCGATACTCAGCCCGGTCAAGTCTTCCGCCTCGGGGATATTGGGCGTAACCACCGCCGCCAGAGGTATCAGGGAGTTGCAGATGGACTGTATCGCTTCCTCTCGCAGCAGGCGATCGCCGCTCTTGGCGACCATCACGGGATCGACAACCAGGTTGGCGATGCCATGACGCCGGATAGCCTCCGCTACGGTTTCGACAATATCGCTGGACGAAAGCATGCCCGTCTTGACGGCGTCGGCTCCGATGTCCGTGACTACGGCGTCAATTTGGGCGGTGATCACGTCGGTGGGTATTTCGTGCACCGCGCTCACGCCCACCGTGTTTTGGGCAGTGATCGCGGTGAGAGTCGACGTGCCAAACACGCCCATGGCGGAAAAGGTTTTCAGGTCTGCCTGTATGCCGGCTCCACCGCCGGAGTCTGATCCCGCGATGGTCATCACGGTGGGAGGGCGATTATTGGGCATCATGGTCGCCTTGGTTAGCGATGGGCTCTATTCTGGATCGTCAGGAATGCGCCAGGAATCGTCGTCATCGCCCGGGTGCTCATCGGGACCGTTGGGAAGGTTGAGCGCCACCGCGGCATCCCTCAGGATGCTGATGTGCTCTTCGTCCGAAAGCACTCCGACCGGCATTGCCGGCAGGGTTTCGATGTTCAGCCCGGCGCTCACTCCGAGTTCAAGCGACAGCCTGGCCGCCGCGTGGTTATCTTCAGCCTCAGTAATTATCACGAAATCGTGGCGCCCGAGTACCGCGTATTGCGACAAGACCTTGCTGTTGGGGGTCTCGGCGTTTGCGGCTGCATCACTCAGCAGATCGGGGTTTTCCTGGCGCATGCGCCTTCCCTGGCCGGTGAAATTGGCAAGCATTATGTACAACGGCATCGCTGTCTCCGTCGGGATTAGAGTTCATATTCGTGCGGGTGATGGCAACGCTTATGCAGTATAGCATTCAGTTCCGAGGCTTCGTCGTAGACCCCCCATGACCACCGTGCTATCATCCGCCAAACCCGCAAGTAAAGTGCGGTCAACGTGTGCCGGCGGAGGTAGCCATGGACATCGGTTTGAACATGTCGATATCAACCAATTCGATCGACGTCGCGGACATTGCCGCCAGGGCAGAGGCCGCGGGGTTTGAATCGATATGGTTGCCGGAACACCCGGTGATGCCCGTGAACACGGACTCCAAATATCCCGGGTCGCCGGACGGTTCCATCCCGCCGTACATGGCCGACATGGGTGATCCGTATATAGGACTGGCCCGGGCGTCCGCGGTGACCAGCCGCATCAAGCTGGGCACCGGCATCACGCTGATTCCCGAGCGAAACCCGCTGGTGCTGGCCGGCGCCATTTCAACCCTGGACCGATTCTCAGGCGGACGGTTCATCCTGGGGATAGGAACAGGATGGCTCAGGGAGGAAACCGAAATCATGGGCGGCGATTTCGATCACCGATGGACCCAGGCGCGGGAGGCCATCGAGGTCATGCGTGCACTGTGGACGCAGGACGCCGCCGAATACCACGGGCAGTTCTACGACTTCCCGCCGGTTCAGTGCAACCCGAAACCGGCCCAGGAGGGGGGCCCGCCGGTGTTACTGGGTGGCAACGCGCGTAACGTGTTTCGCCGGGTCGCCCGATGGGGGGACGGTTGGATGCCGACGGCGGCGAGCCCCGACCAAATCGCCGCGGGCAAGGCGGCCATCGACGAACTGGCGGAAGCGTCGGGCAGGGACCCGGCGTCCATCGACATCACGGTTTTCGGACAGGCGCCGGATCGCGATACGCTTTCCCGGTTTGAGGACGCCGGGGCCAACCGCGTAATCATCAGGCTCGGTGACACGACCAATTCCAGCGCGCTGGACGAAATCGATCGCATCGCGGAGGCGGTGATGTAGCGCACCATTCCAAAGACCAGACCGCCGCCAGCCAGGGCGGCCGTCCGCCGAGTTCGGTGTGGACGGCCGCCCTGACACTTTTAGTATCACCTTAGGAGATACATTCTCCGTCCAAATATTATATATCCGTCGCAATGATGAAGTGATATTGAAATGTCGTAACGTCAATCGGTGTATGTGAGATGTTTTCGGCTGACCATGAAGGAATACGTTGTCGATACGCTAATATTTGCCGATAATAGTATTTACGATTGATAAACACAGCGATTGACTGCACTTGTTGAAATTTCCTATATTGCCAGCGCTGATTGGAAATCAGGGCTGGCGCAGCCGCGTGCCGGTTGCGCTCACGTGTCCGATTTGAACGCGGATCTGGAGGAGGACTATGTCAATCAAACGGCACTTGAAACTCCCGGCAGTCGCACTGATGACCACCCTTGCGGTCACCGCTTTGCTTGTCGCGTGTGGCGGAGCCCAGGAGGCGCCCGCTCCGGTGGCCCCTGCGGCCACGGCCGCGCCGCAGGTTGAAGCGCCCACCAACACACCCGTGGTGCGGGCGACGAATACTCCAACCGCCGGGGTTGCGCAGCCCACCCCGACGCAGCGCGCCTCTGTGCTTCAGGCCACGCCCCGCCCGACCCTCGCGCCGCAACTCGAGGGTGAGCTGGTTACCGACCGACTGATCCTGGTCGCAGACCCGCCGTCCCTGGAGTCGATGCTGGACTGCGAAGTGACGGGCTCCGGCGTGCTCAACTACCGCATGTCCGCGGAATGGATGGTTGATGCCAGTCGGTTCGACGGGTCGTACGAGCCCATGCTGTCGACGGAATGGGGCATCAGCGAGGACGGGCGGACGTGGAACTTCAAGCTGCGGCAGGGAGTCCGGTGGCACGACGACTGGGGAGAGTTCACCGCCAAGGACGTGGTGCACTCGATGGCGTACTACACCAACCCCGACTGCCGCGCCTCGTACTCGGACTACTTCCGCAGTGACCCGGGCGGCGACGTCGAGATCGTCAACGACTACGAAGTCAACATCCACATGAAGCGTCGCCCTGCCGTTGACTTCGTGTACTGGTATTCGGGCTATCGCGGCATCCCCCACAGCAGCAAGGCCCAGTGGGACCAGGATTGCCCCAACGGCGAGGCCGACTACGGGAACAACGAGGCCGGCCTGCCGTTGAACTACTGCATCCAGAGCCGGGACAAGGTGGCGGAGAAACCCGCCCGCACCGGACCGTACGAATTCGTGAGCTTCCAGGAAGGCGTCGGCTGGGAATGGCGGCGGGTCGACTACGACCACTGGCGCGTGAACCCCGATTTCGCTGAAATCGAGATCAAGGATGTGCGCGAGTCGGCCACCCGTCTGGCCATCATGCAGGCCCGCGAAGGACACATCGCCACCATCAACCGGGCTTTGATTCAGGACGCCGTTGACGACGGTCTCGAAGTTGTGGATAGCTCGGTCCGTTCGGTAACCGCGTTCGCCCTATTCGGAGGAATGTACTTCTCCACCGGCGCGGCCGGAGTACCCACCGATCTGCCTGCGGAAGAACAGGCGGAAATCCGCTCGAGCTATGACATCGTTGCGGCTCGCGACGAGAAGTTGCCCTGGAGCGAGCCCGGCGAGTCGGGCAGGCTGGTTCGGATGGCCATGAACAAGGCCATCGACCGCGACCAGATCAATGAAGCGATCTACAAGGGCGTGGGCGGACGGCAATGGGTGGCAACCCTGGTGCCGGACTTCCCGGCCGGCTTCAACCCGGATTGGGAGGCACAGTGGGACGAACTCTACGGATATGACCCGGAAAGGGCCCGTGAATTGCTGGTCGAGGCGGGATATCCGGAAGGTTTCTCATTCCGCGTTCCGGTGTTCGTCCTGGGCGGCGTTCCGGAATTGCCCGACCAGATGGAAGCCATGGCCAAGTTCTGGTCCGAAATTGGCCTGGAGCCGGAACTGGATCCGATCGAGTTCTCGAACTGGCGCAACCACTACCGCGGCCTCGATACCGACTGCTGCATCTACGGGTTCCGTGGACCGGCGGCGCCTATCGACACGCGCGTTCACTTCTACTTCAGCGCCGAGCGCTTCTTCCGGGCATACACCAGCGACTCTATCCAGGAGCATAAGAACAAGGCGCTGCGAGCCCTGAACGAAGCCGACGCTACCTCCGACTGGCAGAAGGTTTCGGATGAGCTCTTCTACGAAGTCAGCACCATCCCCGGCTGGACCATGCCGATCAGCGCGACCATCGATCCGGACGTGGTGGCTGAGTATGTCTTCCTGGGACCGAACCAGGGAAGCTTCATCTACCTGGAGTACGTGAAAGGCGTGCGTGAATAGCAGCAGTTCACGCGTCACGACAGTTGCCCCTGACGCTGCGGCCAGATCGCGGCGTCAGGGGCCCCGGAACGCTTCAGTCGGTAAATCGATCCGCTTTGGCAGTTGAGTACGTGTTATCACTGTTTACCTATTGATTAGATACGATATACGTATAGTATGTTGACTGTATCGCGCCTGAAAGCGTATTCCTAATATGACCTGGAGCTGCTGGGCGGTTGGGATAGCCGTCGTCGCACGTTAATCGGTTTCTGAAGTCCCAACCCCATGCAGACCCGGAGAGAGCACATGTCAATCAAACGGCAGTTGAAGATTCCGGTAATCGCTTTAATCACATCCCTGGTCCTTACCGCCTTCCTGGTGGCGTGTGGCGGAGCCCAGGAGGCGCCCGCTCCGGTGGCGCCTGCGGCTACGGCCGCGCCGCAGGTTGAAGCGCCCACCAACACTCCGGTAGTGCGCGCGACCAATACACCGGTAGCCAGCGGCGCCCTGCCCACTCCGACGCAACGTGCGTCCGTGCTGCAGTCGACGCCCAGGCCGACTGCAGAGGTTGTCCAACAGGAAGGCGAGTTGGCTACGGAACGCCTCATTGTCGTGCTGGACCCGCCGTCGCTGGAATCGATGCTGGACTGTGAGGTGACCGGTTCGGGCGTCGTGAACTATCGGATGTCCGCCGAATTCATGATCGACGCCAATCGCTACGACGGGGAGTACGAGCCGACGCTGGCCACGGAGTGGAGCATCTCAGATGATGGGATGATCTGGAACTTCAAACTGCGCCAGGGCGTCCAATGGCACGACGATTGGGGCGAGTTCACCGCCCAGGACGTGCAACACTCTCTGGCCTACTACACCAACCCCGATTGTCGCGCTTCCTATTCGGACTATTTCCGATCCAACCCGGGCGCCACTGCGGAAATCGTGAACGACTACGAGTTGAACATGGAGATGAAGGTGCGCCCCGCCGTGGACTTTGTCTATTGGCTCTCCGGATTCCGCGGCATGCCCATCAGCAGCAAGGCCCAGTGGGACCAAAGTTGCCCCAATGGTGCGGCGGACTACGGAAACAACGAATCGGGGCTTGACCTGGGTTACTGCCTGGCGAGCCGGGACCTGGTGGCTGAAAAATCGGCCCGGACCGGCCCCTACGAGTACGTGAGCTTTGAAGAGGGCGTGGGATGGCAATGGTCCGAGGTGGCCTACGACCATTGGCGCGTCGATCCGGATTTCAGCGAAATCGAGATCAAGGACGTCCGTGAGCCGGCCACCCGCCTCGCGATCATGCAGGCCCGGGAGGCTCACATTGGTTCGGTAAACCGGGCGCTGTTGCAGGATGCGATAGATGACGGACTCGAAGTGGTCGACTCATCGGTTACTGCCACCATGGCCTGGGCGATCTTCGGTGGTTTGTACTACTCCACAGGCGAAACGCCAGGCGGGTACGTTGAGGACTACGATATCGTGGGCCATCGGGACGAAGAATTGCCGTGGAGCATTCCGGGCGAAACGGGCCGCACGGTTCGCATTGCTATGAACAAGGCAATCGACCGCGACGCCATCAACGAAGCCATCTTTGGAGGCGCCGGCGAACACCACTGGATTGGTGGCATCGTGCCGGACTTCCCGGCCGGATACAACCCGGCATGGGAAGACAAGTGGGACGACTATTACGGGTATGACCCCGAAGCTGCGAAACAGTTGCTGGCCGATGCGGGATTCCCCAATGGGTTCTCTTTCCGGGTGATTTCGTACCCGCTGGGCGGGGTTCCCGAGATCCCGGACATGCTCGAGGCGATGTCCGGGTACTGGTCCCAAATCGGGTTGGACCCGATGATCGAGCCCATCGAGTTCTCCAATTGGCGCAACGAGTATCGCGGCCTCAACACCGACTGCTGCATCTACCCGCACCGCGGTCCGGCCGCGCCCATCGATACCCGCGTCCACTTCTATTACAGCGCCGAGCGCTTCTTCCGCATGTACACCAGCGACGACATCCAGAATTACAAGGAACAGGCACTCCGTGCGCTGAACGAGTCTGATGCCACTCACCTGTGGCAGAAGGTCTCGGACGAAATATACGAACAGGTTGGTGTGATACCGGGTTGGACGCTTCCGATAAGCGCCACCATCGACCCTGATGTTGTGGCTGAGTACGTCTTCCTCGGCCCCAACAACGGGACATTCATCTACCTGGAATACGTGAAGGGCGTACGTGAATAGAGCACGCCCGCTTGTTCCCGCAACCGCCTCTGACGCTGCGCGGATGATGCGGCGTCAGAGGCAAGACAGTGCGCCGCAATGAAGAATCGTACGGATCCGCGCCAACCTCTCCACCGACAGATTTGTAAATGAGGTCAGTAACATGCAGCGATTCATTGTGCTGAGGATCTTGCAGGGACTCCTGGCGGTGTTCGTCATCAGCCTGATCGTCTTCGCGCTCTCGCGCGTGGCGGGAGACCCATTGGCGGCGATCCTGGACGACGAGGCTGGCAAGGAGCAGATCGAACGGCTGCGCCAGAGTTGGGGGTTGGACAAGCCGCTTCATGTCCAGTACTTCACCTACATGCGGCGCCTGCTGACCGGTGACCTGGGGGTCTCGTTCCGCTGGGACCGTCCGGTGCTTGAGCTCATCGCGGAGCGGCTGCCAGCCACCATACAGTTGTCGGCGTTCGCCCTGATTATCACTGGGATCATCGCTTTTCCCATCGGGGTCTTATCGGCGGTAAAGAAAGACTCCTGGTTCGACGCCGGCGGGAAAATGTTTGCCATATTAGGACAATCCGCCCCCACCTTCGCCGTCGGGTTGATACTGATGTGGCTGTTCGCTGTTCAGTTAGGATGGCTGCCGACTTCCGGCCGTGGAGGCTTCAAACACATGATCCTGCCGGGTTTCGCTTTGGGCTACTACAACGTGGCGGCGATCATGCGGTTGACACGATCTTCGATGCTGGATGTGCTGGACACCGAGTACGTGAAACTCGCCCGGATAAAAGGCATTCCCGAATGGAAGATCGTGTGGAAGCACTGCTTCCGGAACGCGTTGATCGGGCCGCTGACCTATTTCAGCCTGATCTTCGCCATCCTGATCACGGGCTCCGTGGTTATCGAGACGGTGTTCGCTTGGCCCGGGCTGGGTCTGATGGTTATTGAAGCCATCAATTCCAAGGACCACATCGTGGTTCAGGCCGTGGTTATGCTGTTCGCCCTGCTCTACGTCGGGATCAACATCGTTACCGACATTACGTACGCTTACGTCGACCCGCGGATCCGGTACAACCAGTAATCCGCGAGGACTCGTCGATTCTGCGCCGGGTTAATCAATACGCGTAACTCCTGGGGGAGAAAACTGATGGCTGTTCAAACAAGCACGCCGCCGGGCGGACCTGCCGACGCAGCGGTTGGAGTCGCTACTCGGGCTGGGGGTTTATCCGCCGGCCAGATATGGCGGGAAATTCGCCGATTGCCGGTGATTCCGTTTTTCATCCTGATATTTCTGCTCGTTATTCCGGCAATCTTCGCCGACGTCCTGTCTCCCCACCACAGCACCATAGGTGATTTGGACCGGGCGTTGGAACCGCCGGGTTGGGTTCAGGACAGGCAAACCAGTCAGACCGTGGTGCAGCGAGTTCGCGACCAGAACCCCAACGAAATCAGCATCAACAACGCCCGGCGGAACCTGGACTCCGGTGTTGCTACCTTGATCGACGCCAACGGCAATGGAGAAGTCGATCTGGGTGAAACCGTGATCCGGTCCGAAAAAGGGGGCAGCTGGGAGTATCCCTTCGGCACCGACAAGCAAGGGAGGGATGTGCTGAGCCGCATGATGCACGGCGCCCGCATCTCCCTGGCCGTTTCGGTCCTCGCCATCTTGCTGGGCGGTATTCTGGGCACAGGTTTGGGCATGGTTGCCGCATATCGGGGTGGCTTCCTCGACGCCGTTTTGATGCGCATCGTGGACATCAAACTGGCGTTTCCGTCGATCCTGCTGGCGCTCACGCTGGTGGTCGCCATTGGCTCCGGGTTCAGTACCGTGATCATCGTGATCGCCCTGCTGCTGTGGGCCCGGTACGCCCGGGTGATCCGAGGGGAAGCGCTGGCGATACGCGAGCGGGACTTCATCGATCGGGCCCGGGTGGCCGGAGCATCAAACCTCAGGATCATGATGCGTCACATCTTCCCCAACGTCTTCAACACCGTGATCGTGCTGGCGACGCTGGAAGTGGGACATGTGATCATCCTGGAGGCGACACTGAGCTTCCTGGGGGCCGGAATACCGCGGCCCAATCCCGCTTGGGGACTGATGGCGGCCGACGGCCGGGAGGTGATCACGAGCTCCTACTGGATCTTCATGTTCCCGTGCCTGGCCATAGTGCTTACCGTGCTATCCATGAACCTGCTGGGTGACTGGCTGCGCGACCGCCTTGATCCCAAACTGAGGAACGTGTAGTTGTTTGGGGCCAGTCATTTCGCGCGTCCGACACGCTATAATCTCGCCGACTTTCGCGGTTGCTGTTACAATCCAGCCACTGAGTGGAAAGTGCGGGCGTACCCGACATTGGTACCGCATGCTGCGAGAATGGGTTGCGCCCGACCCTGGAGTTGACCGCCTCGCGTCGCAATGCACCACCGACACACCTCCAAGAAACCGGCCGACACGTCGACTAAACCAATACAGAGGGGAACGTTGCCATGACCGCTGTGCAAACTGCCACCGATACCATTCTTGAGGTCAGCAACCTCAAGACCTACATCTTCACGCGGGCGGCCACCGTCAAGGCGGTCGACGGGATTTCCTTCGATCTGAAGAAGGGCGAGACCCTGGGTATCGTGGGTGAGTCGGGTTGCGGCAAAACGATGACGGCGTTGTCGCTGCTGCGATTGGTTCCCAGGCCGGCCGGGCGCATCGTTGAAGGTGAGATAGTCCTCAATGGCGAGGACATCTTGCAGAAGAGCGAAGACGAAATGCGCGACGTTCGTGGGCGCCAGATCTCTATGATCCTGCAGGACCCGCAGACCTCGCTCAACCCGGTCTTCACCATCGGAAACCAGCTGCGTGAGGCTCTTGGCATTGCTCACAAGGAAAACAAGAGCTCGATGCTGGGACGCGCGGTTGACGCGCTGCGGAAGGTGAACGTCGCCGCGCCGGAACGCCGGCTGGACGACTATCCGCACCAGATGTCTGGCGGCATGAAACAGCGCGTCGTGGGCGCCATCGCCATGTCATGCGAACCCGGGGTCATAATCGCTGACGAACCCACCACCGCGCTGGACGTGACCATTCAGCTGCAATACCTGCGCCTCCTCAAGGAGATTCAGGCCGAAACCGGACTGGCAATCATCTTTATCACCCACGACTTCGGCGTCGTGGCTCGCATGTGCGACCGCGTGGCGGTGATGTACGCCGGCCGGATCATCGAGCAGGGTGAAGTACGGGACATTTTCAGCCGCCCGGCGCATCCATACACGCAGGCCCTCATCAATTCCGTGCCCAAGCTGGAGGAAAGCGTCGACCGTCTGTACTCGATTGAAGGGCAGCCGCCGCTGCTGTCCAACCTTCCGGAAGGCTGCCGCTTCGCGCCACGTTGTCCCTATGTAGCCGACCGGTGCCTGGAGTCGTACCCAACGTCATCCCAACTGGTAGAAGGGCATCACGCGGACTGTTGGGCGCTCCACTCGGATTGGGAAGGAACGCCCATCGCCGAATTCGTGGCGCCCACTGGCACATCCGGCTAGATCGCGCGCCACCGCAATCAGTAATTCCCCGAAGAGGAGGCTCCGACCACGATGGCAGTCGCTACTGACAATACGCTTCTGGAAGTCACCGGCCTGAAAAAGTATTTTCCGGTCACCAAGGGTCTCATTTTAATGAAGACCATCGGCTACGTGCAGGCCGTGGACGGGATTTCCTTCACCATTAAACAGGGAGAAACACTCGGCCTGGTCGGCGAATCGGGTTGCGGGAAGACCACCACCAGCAAACTCCTGCTGCGCCTCGAGACGCCCACGGAAGGCGAAATTCTGCTGGAGGGCTCGGACATCAATACTTTCCGGGGCTCCCAGCTCCAGGAATACCGCACCACCGTGCAGGCGGTCTTCCAGGATCCCTGGTCTTCGCTCAGCCCCCGGATGCGGGTGCGGGATATCGTCTCTGAACCGCTGGTGGTTAACCGGACGGTAACCACACAGGAGAAAAATGACCGCGTGGCCGAGGTGTTGGCTCAGGTCGGTTTGCACTCGCAGCAGGCCAACAACTATCCCCACGAGTTCAGCGGAGGCCAGAGGCAGAGGATCGCCGTCGCTTCCGCGCTGGTGTCTTACCCCAAGCTGATCGTTTTGGACGAGCCGGTATCTGCGCTTGACGTGTCCATCAGGGCGCAGGTGATGAACCTGCTCAAGGACCTGCAGGAGCAGTACAACGTCAGTTATCTGCTCATCGCGCACAACCTGGCGACGGTGCGCTACATGGCGCATCAGACGGCGGTGATGTACCTCGGGCAAATCGTCGAATTCGCCGAGACCGAGGAACTCTACAACAACGCGCTGCATCCGTACACCAAGGCGCTGTTCTCCGCCGCATTGCCTTCCCACCCGGACCTGATCCGCGAGGACATCGTGCTTCAGGGCGAGGTCCCGTCGCCGATCAATCCGCCCAGCGGATGCCGGTTCCATCCGAGATGCCCGTTTGCGATGCCCCAGTGCTCGGAAGAGGCGCCGGTGGAGAAAGAGGTATCGCCGGGCCACCGGGTTTCGTGTCACCTCTATTAGGACTGCGCGACAGACCTGGCGAACAAACGCCCCTGGCCGGTTCGAGGCCAGGGGCGTTGCTTTTACGCAATTCGAAAGCCCTTTACTCGATGCCGTACACGTTGCCGTCGGCGGTACGCACAATCATCAGTCCGTTGCTGACTATCGGCGGGATCAGGATGGGCGCACCCAGGTTCATGGTCCAGTTTTCGCGCCCCGTAAGCCGGTCCAGCGAATACAAAGCGCCGGATTCGTCGCCGACGATCAGGTCGTCCTTGATCACCAGAGGCGACGCCCATACGGCGTCTTCCGTGCGGAAGGTCCACAAGAGATCACCGGTGATGGCGTCCAGGGCATAGACGTTATTGTCGTGCCCGCCGACGTATAGCTCGCCGCCATCGCCGTCGTCCACCAAGGCGGGACTGCTCTTGATACCTTGCAACGGGTTTTCGGGCGTGAACCGCCACAAGCCTCCCTGCTGCCCCTTGGGCCGGGGCACGCCTGGAACCTGCCACAGCCACAGCTGGGCCCAGATCTGTTTGAACTGGTAGAGCCCAGGGATCTCGCGAAGAGTTGCCTCGACCGCGTACAACTGCCCGCCCGCGCTGAAATACGCCCGCTCCCCGTCGTCGGATACCACCGGGGAACCGCTGATGGCCCGGGGTGTGCGGAACCGGAACCACTCCTGGCCGGTGCGGGCGGACAGGATATAGAACACGCCCTTCTCGTCGCCGACCAATAGCTTGCCCTCGTGAATCGTAACGGCGTCGCTGGCATTGCTGTCCAGTTGCTTTTTCCAGATCAACTCTCCGGTGTGAGCATCCAGGGCGTAGATCCAGCTTTCACCTGAACTGATGTACACGATGCCATCCGAAACCACGGGAGCGGTTTCGACCGTATCCGCGGCGGGGAAGCTCCACCGTACCTGCCCGTCGAAAGCGTTCCACGAGCTGACGGTGTGGTCCGTGCTCCCAAAGAACAGATACAGCCCGATCACCGCGGCCCCTGCGGTGATGCGCCCCGGCGTTTCACCTTCCCACTTTTCTATGAACGAAAGGTCCGCGTGGGACAACGCATACATCCCCTCTGAGGAACCGATGTAAACGTGTGTGTCCTGGGCTACCGGTTCCGCCAGCAAGGGTTGGCCGGGCACTTCGAAGTTCCAGTAGCGTATCTGACCCGAAGGCGGCGGGGGACCGATGTCGACCCGACGGCTGTGCCGCAGGTCCCTCCCCACACCGGTCCAGGAACCAGGCCCGGAATCTATCGTCAACTGGGTTTGAGTCTTTTTGAACAACACCACCGGGTCGGGCGCGAACGGGTAGTTGACCCAGATTACAAACACGATCAGGAGCGCGACAACGCACGCCGTGGCGATGCGCCGCCAGGAAAGACGACGCATGAACCAATTGTGTCGCCGGTGCTGGGCCCAGGGCGGCAGCCGCACGATCACACGGTTGCAGCGCTCATTGCCGCACCGAGAACCGACCCTCTGGCCTTCCGCGCCGCAATACGGGCAGACCAACACCAAGGGGTCGTCTACCAGGGCGTCGTCATCCGGCACTTCCACCAATGGCGCATCCAGCACGCCCACCATTCCGTCATCACGGTTGTCGGCCGGGACACTCGTGGTGGACTCGAAGGGGGGTGAACCCACGGATTCGCGGAGCGGCGGATCATCGAACGCCGGTTGAGATGATAACGGCTCACCCACCAGAGGGCCCCTGAGATCATCCGGCGGGGGTGCGAGACCAGGTTCGGGCGCGTCGTCTTCGTGCTCCCAGGCGAGCGGTTCGGGGGGCGCCAAATCCGGAGGATCCGGCGGTGCTATATCTGGCGCAGCCTCGAAAGTCTCGGCCGGCCCTGGCTCCGGCGCCCGGGATCGGCGGGTAAACCTGCGGAAAATGTCGCCAATTCCAGCCATAGGTCGATACGACGAGATCAGCCGGCTTGGCCTGCTGCCAATTCGCCGTTGATCAACAGGTGGCGGACCGCGGGGGTGAGCAGCCGGGCGCGCGACTGCAACTCCTCACCGGTGGCTCTGCCGATTGGGTGGGCGCACATGAGATACGGGAAATTCGGCACGCCCATGAGGCGGGTATACGCGCGGGCGGTGTTGGCGAACACAGTGGTGATGATGGTCGCCGCCGGGATGCCCTGGCGCTCCAAGGTAATTCCGTCGTGCAAACTGCCCGACGAGCAGCCCCCTCAATCCCCGACACCGGCGATTACGAAATCCGCATTGCGGTGGAGATCGGCCAGGACTTCGGGATGGGGCGGCAACGACGAGCTATGCTTCTTCGCGTAGAAGATGTCAGCAAACTCAAACTCTTCGTTCAGAGCGTTGGCGATGGACCAGAGGATCGCGTCCGCGTTGGCCTTGGAATTGTCCAGCAGACCGAGTCGCCCGCCACGCAGGTCAATGGGACGGGCCGCCATGACCATAGATTCCTCTCCGGGATCGAATCCCGTCGGGTCGACCAATTGCACGGTGGGAGTGTTCGGGGAAGTCATGGAAACTCCTTTACGGGATTCTGCACGCTGGCGCTAGACCACCGTGGTGACGGCGGGCACGCCGTAGTAGTTCATGATCAGTTCGCTGTACATGCCGCTATCGCCACCGGCCTTGAAGATCAGGATGTCCTCGGGTCCGGCTACGCTCATGCGCCGATTGTCGTCGTCTCCGGGTTGAACGGCGCCGTGGACCATGCCGAGCCTTTTCAGTTCCCCGGTGGATCGCCACGCCCGTTCGTACAGGTATTGTTGCATATCGGTGCGGGACCAGCCGAAGCGGCTGAGCAGCTCGGAGTGCCAGTAGCCGATCACCCAGACCCATTTTATGTTCCGCCCGAAGTACGAGGCCAACCCGTGGGATGACATGCCATCGGCGATGGAATCCAACAGGCTCTCGGCGGTGGTTCCGTACCGGTTGCTGTGCATGGACGGGTCCTGGATGGTCGCCACGGTGACTGTGGACTGTTCAGGAGAATAACCCTGGCTGACGTGGAACGGCTCCCAGGGGCTGTTCTCCTCGTCTTCGCCGATCACCACGCCGAATTTCGTCAAGCTGCCCATGCAGCCGCGATCCAATACGCCGGGTCGCTGTTCAAACACGTTGATCAGAATGAGCCGGAGCGCGCGACCGATGGTGGAGTTGGCGCGATTGCCGGGACTGAAGAGGTTGTCGGTGCAGTTGAGGTCGATCTGCCGTCGGATGGGACCGTTGACCGCCACGAGCAAACCGGTGGAATTCGTAACGGCGGACACCTCGTGGATGCAGTTGGGGTCGTGTTCGAACAGTACGCGCATAGTCGCCAGGACGATTGGGAAATAGGAGGGCAGACAGCCTGCCATCACCGCGTTGGCCGCGGCCTGCTCGGCGGTCAGGGTCCGGCGCCGCACCGGGACTTCTCCCAGCACGTGATCCGGCTCCAGTCCGACTACTTCCAGCATGGCCTCCACGCGGTCGGCGGTCGGCGGAATCACCGGCAGGCCGTCGGTCCAGCCGCGCCGGTAGCACTCCTCAATGGCGTCCAGGGAGTCGGGAATCGTATGTACTGCCGCTCGGGGCGCTGCTTCAACCACTCAATTCCTACCTGACCGGCCCGTACGCTAGGGGACCGACCTGCGATACCACATTCTAACAACGGCCAATTGACTATCTCAACTTGGTGGGCCAATGGATCCGGGTGTCGGAACCCGTGGCCAACAGGGCGGAGACCGGTGGGCCAGCGACGAAATCTGCAATCTGGGGTCCGCAGAGGCTCCCAACGTCACATTTCAATACGTGCCCAATGACGGGCGCCAGGGACCAGGGCTCTCTGGAAATTCGGTACGCTCGGATCCCGCCGTTGGATTGGGCGTTGAAGCCCCAATGCCGGGAGGTGAGGAATTCGTCCAGTGAGCCCGGCTCCGCGGGGTGAGAGCCGACACTGGCGTTGACCCGCAACCCTTCGTTACGATTTCCGTTCAGCCAGCCGTAGTGCAACCGGCGTTGCCCGTCGCCGTCGCTCGGATCCGTCGTTTCGAACTCATGGGACACCGCCGTGTGGAGCATCGGTTCCCGGAAAAGGCGGCGCCCGACCAGGGCGACGGACCGGTTGGAAACCATTTGCCTCAGGAATACCACGCCGACGCGGTCGTCGCCTGGGTCGGCGGGCCGCACGTAGAACCTGAGGTTGATCTCCGCGAATCGTCGCGGCAGAGCCGGCAGGCCCAGGAACCGCACGTTTTCCATGAACAGGCAAACGAGACTGAGGTATGCCTCGCCGCCCCAACCATCAAGGGCCAATCCGGCAGGTACGAAGGGAAGCAGGCACTCTTCCCGAACCGGCCAGGAAAGGATCGCGATATTGCGCCAACGGGCGGTTATCACGGTCGGGCCGGTTTTTCTCGTTGCGGACGCTCGAATGCGTGGGTCGTTCGGCTGGATTGCCGTTACCCGGCGACGCAACCCGGGCTAGGCGAGGTTTTCCAGGCGACGCTCGAGGCGGCGCTGCTGGAGGGAGATGGTGAGGTCGCCGCGGGTGCGCTCGAGGACGCCGCGCATGGCGTCGGTGCTGTGACGCAATCCGCCGGTGACGGCTTCGGGGAAGTCGACGGTGACGAGGATTCCGTAAATCTCGTCCATCAGCTCCATGAGCTCTTCGCAGCGGGAGGTGTCGTCACGGCGCAAAGCGTCGAGAATGTAGCGGCGCAGCTCGCCGATGACCTCAGCCATGCCGTTGAGGTAGGCCGGGGGGTCCATGTCCAGGGATTCGGCGTCCGGAATGTCGGCGCCGGATATTACCGCGAGCGTTATGTTAGCCTCGGTGAACTCCTTGCGGGCATCGGAGAGGAAGCCGGCGTAATGAATCTCGGGGTTCTCAACGCGCATTATTCGGGTCTCATCGAGCCTTATTGAGGCCTCATCGATCAATTTTCGGGCCTCGACAAAATCGTTGCGATGGACCGCGCGGATGGCGTTGGCGGAGTTCCGGATGACCTGCCGGGAGACCGCGAGGGCCTTTTCCCGGGCCTGGTGGCGAGCCGTCAGCTCGACAACGGCCTGATTGGACAGGTCGGCCAGATGGGGGCCGTAACGGGTGGGCATGACGGTACCTCTAGACCCGCCCGCCAGCGGCGCGGATCGCCTCGGTCAGGGCGGCGGCGGCGGCCTCGGGTTCCGGGGCGCTGCCCACGGCGGCGGTCACACAGATCGCGTCGGCGCCGGCCTCGACCACCGGGGCGACATTGTCGGCGGTGATCCCGCCGATGGCGACCAGGGGCACGTTGGCCGCGGCGCGGGCATGGCGCAGACGCTCCGGCCCCTGGGGCGCGCGAGTGACCTGCTTGGTGGTCGTGGTGTACATCGCGCCGAAGGCGACGTGGTCCGCGCCCATCTCCTGGGACTCGATGATCAGGTCGATCTCTCGGTTGGAGCGGCCCAACACCTGGCCCGGCGCCAGGACCTTGCGTGCCTCGGCAACGGGCAGATCGGTCTGACCGACGTGGAGCCCAACGTGGTCGGGACCCAGCGCGGCGGCCAGATCCGCGTGGTCGTTGACGATCAGCAGGGCGTCGTGGGCGGCGCAGAGATCACGGAGCGCGGTGCCCAGGGGCAGCTGCTCGCCCTTGTCGCGGAGTTTGTCGCGCAACTGGAGCATGCGGGCGCCGCCGTTGAGGGCAGCGCGGCCGATTTCCAGGGGGTCGCGGCCGCCGGTGACCTCGGGATCGACAATGACGTAGAGGCCGCGGATGCGGTCCGCCTGGTCGCGGCGCAGGGCGGCGCCGATGCGGGCGACGGCGTCGTCCAGGGCGCGGCGCAATTGCAGCGAACCGTCGGCGGAGATGCCCTGGGTCGCATCCAGAACGTCTAACAGGCCGCGGGCGGCGTCCGCCATTTCCAGCGCCGAGCGTCGGCTCTCCACGCTGAAGGGCGCGGTGGATGACCGATCGGGGTCGCTGAAGCCGTCGCCCAGCCAGCCGATCTCCCCGCGCATCAAGCCCTCGGGGAGCCCGTCGGACGCCACGATGCCGTCCAGACAGGCGACAAGCGCCGACAACAGGTCGGTTGGGGAATTGCGTTGCGGTTCCGTCACAAGTCCAATCCTTTGGGGGCCTCGCCGCTGCGGGCGGAATCGATGGAATCACGGACCGAAGCGGGCATGTCGACGCCGTGGCGGGCGAATGATTCCTCGACGTGCCGGCCGATGTTGCGGGGGTCGCTGTAGTAGTCGCGAGAATTACCGTCCATGGGGTGAGCGCCGTGGACCTCGGCGGTGGTCTTCCCCATGGCGAAGGTGGACATGCGGCGCTCCACGTCGTCGCTGCCGCAAGCTTGGCACGCCGGCGCCAGGGGGGAACTGATGGAGCGCACGAAGATCGAGGAGATCTGCCGGCACTGCTGGCAACGGTATTCGTAGATGGGCATGGTATTGGCGACGAAGCGGGGTTGAAACTGCCTGGCTAACGGATTTCCGGGATACCGGGCTGCTTGGCTAGCAGGGTTCCAGGCCGCCCGGGTTGGCCCGATGGCGGTCAGGGGTCGGGATGGGTGATTTCGTGCCGGTGCTCGTGGAACTCGGGGGTGACCTGGCCGCCCATGGCCTGGCCCATGCGGCCCATGTGGCCGTCGATGCTGCCGATGTGGCTGTCATCCAGGTCGGCGGCGGCGTTGTCGGGCATCCAATTGAGGCTGTCGCCCCAGGAGCGGTGGAAAGAGAAGCCGGACACCAGGCGGGTCAGGTCCGCGCCGTCGCAGTCGCTGCAGGTGAGCGCATCAGCCGGGGTCCAACTGAAAACAAGGCGCGATTGCTGCGCGCCACAGCGGTTGCAACGGTACTCGTAAACGGGCATGACGCGGGCATTGTAGCATAGGCGCTGAGCGGGGCCGGTGGCGGTGCAATTCACAGGGATCAACAGGATGCATTGGATGGATCGGATGCGGTTCAGTTGATCAGGTCAACCAACCTTCCGCCGTTGGGACTTCTGACACAACGTTGGTAACCCGGCGTCGTTGCCCGATCAGAAATAGCGGCGCACGCGATCATCAAGCGAACTTGGGGGCCCCAACAGCACGTGATGCGCAACGCGCAGGGGAACGTGATCCGCCACTGGTTGACGAATGACCAAATCGGCGAATAGCACGGATTGCCGCTTGATGTGGCCGGCGATACTGGGGGGATGACGTCAAACTTCCGCGAACTCTTCGTGTTCCTCGACGATAGAGTCGCTCATGTGAGACAGGTACGGGATCTCCGCCAATGTGTCGATCGAGTCGTAAGAAAGGAATGAGCATTGCTCGTAGAGCGGACCTCGTTCGAGCAGCGAGAACACAGGTCGCTTGATCTCACGGAGGACCTTTTCCCGTCGGGCAACAGGGGCGACGATGTGGAGCCGGATGTCCATGTTGGGTTGCAAAGCCAGCAGGTCCGCCATGCGCAGCAGTCCGGAGTAGACGGCAGTGGTGTGCTCGATCTCGAAAGCACGGGCCATTGACCGGCCCTTCAGCCACAGCACGTCGATATTTTCAATGGTTCCCAGAGTCGCTTCGTCGAAGTTGAGCGGGAGCACATCCAATATGCTCTCTTGCGCGGCCGTGGGGATGAGGGCCGAGACCCGGGCCCGGTCGGTTCTGGGCACCCAGACGTGGAATCCCATCTGGATGCCGATCTGCGACACCTTAGCCTGGTATTGGATGGATTCTTGCAGGTTGCGTCGCCGGTCGGGTTCTGAGGTTCCCAATTCGGGCGAGGCCTCGTCGTCTCCAGGTTCCGGAATTTCAACTTCCACCACGCGTTCCAGGGTGCGGACTCTCCGCGGCTGGTTTAGCCGGCGGCGGTCCTGGTCGCTAAGCGGATGCGCCCCAGGGTTTGACTGCTGGTTCTTGAGCAACTCGACCAGGAATCTGCCGTCCTCGTCTTCGAGGGTGTTCAGCGATTGCCTGAAGAATCCTGTCCAGTACGGGTCTCCTGGTTCGAGTTGACGGGTGATGGTCAAAGCCTGCCACACCTGCTCCTGTCGGATAGGCACAGCCGACTCCGGGTCCAAAATAACGATGGGTTTGACGTTGAACCGGACGGGATACGGGTCGGACGTACCGAACCTCGGAGTGTCGTCATAGAACGGCGCGGATTCGACCTCGAGCAGGCCGCACCACCGGGAAACGCGGGTCATGTAGCAAAGGAACACATCCCCGGGCTTCACGCGTTCGTGGGCGACGCGTCGTTGGCGCTCTCGGAACCCGGTGCATGTCGCGCCAGCGTCGGTGAAAGCCCTCCACGTCTCGGGGGTGAAAAGGTCCAAGTGATATTTCATGAAGCCTCGGGCGCAGTGGAGATATCCGCGTTTTGGCCGATGAGATGCCCTTGTGGTTCTCGGAACCCGACGCAGTTTAGCGAAATGCGTCCCCTGAGCGCCAGGTGCCTGAATTAGGCGCGCGGTCGTTGGCCGGTGGAACAGCTCCGCTTTGGCCATCTGTTGCGCGGCGAGTGCGGCCTGGCCCGGGGCGCTGAGCAGCTCGGCAACTGCGACCTCGATGGCCTAGGCGGTTGCACTGGTGGGCCGCTACTCTTGACGCAGCAGGTGGCGGGCGACGCGGGACTAGGTGCCAACGGCAAGGCTGTTGAACTAATCCTGCCGGATTGACGATCTGGCGTCCAACTCGTTCACGACGGTGGTGGTGAACGCACTGACGGCGCAAACGCGGCCGAGCAGGTCGATGACGCGTTTCTTGTGGTCGGCGAAGCGGCAGGAGTTGAACCGCTCCCTGATGGTCGGATCCCCGAGCTTGCGCTCCTCGTACTGGTCAAGCACCCACTCCGGCGCCGAGCGGTTGCCCAGCCGGTACTCCCACGCCTCGGTTGGAACGCCAGACAGTGTCGTTTGCTCGTCCACAGTGACGACGCCCCGCTCCTCGGCGGGCTGCAGGATAGATTTCGTCGCGGCGACGCCGTCCTTGTCCAGCCGGCGCGTCGAGGCCTTCACGGCGCAGGTCGGGATCGACAGAGAGGCGGAGAAGCCAAAACTGTCGGTGCCCAGACGCCGGTCCCGGTTCGGTAAGCCGGGATTGCCAGCGCTCCGGGAATACCGTGCCACAGAAGTCCGCACAGGGTACAGCGTCTGCCATTCAGCGGTGGATTGGGACTGTGGCAAGAGGTCGTCTATCTTGCGCAGCGGTTGGGTGATAGGATCGGCCCCGTTTGAAAGGGCGACTGCCGTGACAAATGTCGATTCGCGAGATAGTCTCACGCATGCGCACTCTGCAATCGTAGGATCGCAGCGGCGTGGCGCGCTCGTTGCGTTGGGCATGGCCTCCGCAGCAGCGGGATTGCCGCGCTTCGCTCACAATGACAATTTGTCTGAAGCTGGCATCAAGGGTTACGAATACACTGAGCGTCCGACGCAACAGGATTTTGGGTTGAAACCCAGTCGGCACACAGGGGAGGACATTTTCATGAGTCCAATCACGGGAAAACCTGCGGTCGTGGCATTGGTGGCGTTAGCGGCGTTGTTGGCGCTGGTTATCGCGTGCGGTGGCGCGGCACAGGAGGAACAGTCAACCGCCCCACCGGCGGCATCGGATCAGCAGGCTGGACAGCAGGCCGCGCCGCAGGTCGCGGAACCTACCGCGACCCAGCGTGCTCCACAACAACAGGCCGCCACGCCGGTTCCCATCGCAACCGCAATCCCCACTCCGGACAGTCCGGCGATGGTCGCGCCGGAGCAACCGATGGGAACTCTCAATGTGGGTCAGAAGGAACTCGGGCCCTTCATGGGGCATCCGGCCCTGACGGGCAACCCGCAGATCTTTGTCCTGCAAACCGCTCCCATCGGCGAATCGCTCCTGACCGTCAGCAGCGACCTGGAAACCATCCCGATGCTGGCCAAAAGCTGGGAAATTTCCGAAGACGGCTCGACGTTTACCTTCCATCTGAACGAAGGCGTCCAGTTCCACAAGGGTTACGGCGAATTGACCGCCGAGGACGTGATCTGGGGTATGCGGCAATTTGGCGCCGAGGGGTCCAAACACGCCCGGGCGTCCAACATCCGCAGGGTTTGGGATAGCGAAAATGGCCACGCCATCGCCATCGACGACTACACCGTGGAAGTCGACGCCGGAGAGCCCTGGTCGCCGGTCGCCGTCATGGAATTTTCCACGAGCGCGGGCGGCGCCGGCTCCTGGATCATCAGCAAAAAACAGACTGATGAACTGGGGGCGGAAGAAGCAAACAACCAGATCGCTGCCACCGGCCCCTGGGACCTGGTGGAATTCAGCACCGGATCCTTCTGGCGCATGGAAGCCGTGGAGAACCACTGGCGCAAGACCCCGCATTTTGCTGAAATGTACTTCCGGGAAATCCCTGAAGAGTCTTCCCGGATCGCCGGATTCCAAACCGGAAACCTGGATACCACCGTCAGCGCTTTCGACTCCCTCGATGCGCTGCTCAGCGTGGAAGGCGCGGAACTGATGCGCCTGCCCGGTGGAGGAGAATCCGCGCTGAACATCTATGGTCAATACCACGTGGGCGCCGGCACGGACGACCAGTTGCCCGGCTTTGATCCGGAACTGCCCTGGATTTCCGCGAGCGCGGATGTCGAGTCAGTGGAATGGGCCAACGCGGCAAAAGTTCGCCGGGCGTTGTCTATCGCCATCGACCGGCAGGGTATCGTCGACACCCTCCTGCGGGGATACGGCAGCCCGGCCGTCATGTGGGAGTACGGGCAGTACGAAGAGACCTGGTTGCCCCCGGAAATGCGGTGGGAATTCAACCCGGAGAAGGCCAAACAGCTTCTGGCAGAAGCCGGCTACCCGGATGGATTCGACATTACGCTCACCCCGTCCCTGCGCGGCGCTCCCGTTGAAGTGGAAGCCTGTGAGGCCATCGCTTCCATGTGGACCGACATCGGCGTGGACGTGAACTTCCAAAAGGTCCCCTACGGCACGCTTCGACCCACGATAGTGGGACGCACTTACCAGGGCGCCACCTGCCACGCTGCCGGCATCCGCCTGGAACCGGGCGTGGGATTCACCGACAAGGGCTCGAAACTGGTCCACCAGGCGGTCTGGTCCAGCGGCGCGGACCACCCCTGGCTGGACGAAAAGATCGCGCTGCACAAGGGCGAGATCAACAACGAGGCGCGCCGAGCGTTGGCCATTGAGATCACCACGTTCATGTTCGAAAACGCCATTACCAATATCGGGCTGTACAACTTCGACGTGATCTGGCCGGTTGGTCCCAGGATCCAGCCCTGGTCCGAGGGGGTGCGCTATCGTGACCTCCGCAACATCAACGGGTACGAGTACATACAGGCGCGGTAGCGTAGTCGGGAGTCGGACGGCCCGCCGGCAACGCCGGAATTGCTGGGTCAGTTCGACCGAGTGAATGCTCCGGCTGCCAGATAGGCGTGCCGATGCACAAGGCGCTTGGCCGCGAGGCCGGCGACGTTATCGGCGCGCCTCACTGGTGGCTGGTGTCCCGGTAGGGATGCTCGGCGAGGAGCGGTTCACCCTGGGCGAAGCGGCTCAGACGGAACCGTTCGACGGGATGGTCTCGACATTCGCCGTGAAGCGCCAACTCCGCGACCATTCTGCCGATCACCGGCGACAGCTTGAAGCCGTGGCCACTGAACCCGGCGGCCCAGAACAGTCCGACGACCGTCGGGCTCTGATCCAGAATGGGGTTGGCGTCGGGGGTCATGTCGTAGTGGGCGCTGTAGCCGCCGCGGCAGGTGGCGGCGGCAAAGTCGGGGATCCGCAGCGCGGCGCGCCGCCACAGGCTGTCGAGCACATCGTGGTCGGCGTTGAGGGGGATGTCGTCGGGATCGTCAAACTCGGCCAGGTCGCCGGGACCTTCGGCTCCCACCAACGTGCCCCGGCCAGCGTCCTCGCGGAAGTAGGCGCCGGTGGCGCGGTCGATGACGATAGTGCGCAATGAGTCCAGCGCGGGCGGGCGGCCGAAGTGAGCCATCTGAACGCGGGCGGCGACGATGGGGAGTTGTTCCGCGATGGGGCCGACAATCCGGTTGGTTCGGGAGCCGGCGGCCACCACCACCGCGCCCGTGTCAATGCGGCCAGTGGTCGTCTCGACGGCCGTTATCCGGCCGCCGGATGCCACCAAGCCGGTGACGGGAGTCTGGGTCAGCACGTCCACGCCGAGGTCGCGGGCCCGCTGCGCGTAGGCGTAGGTGGTGGCGACCGGGTCGGCGTAGCCGGCGTCGGGCTCGTAAGCGCACACGGCAATCCCGTCGGTATCCAGCTGCGGCACGATGCGAGTTGCGTCGGAGGGCGCGAGGGTTTCGATGTTGACGCCCAGGTCGCGGTTCATGGCGACGTTGGCGTGCACCGCGGGCGCGTCATGCGGCGGGAACAGCAGCAGACGGCCGGTCTGCTGGTAGCCAGGGTCGCCGCCGATGACCTCGGCAAAGTTCTCGAAGATGGTCCGGGACTCCATGGCCATTCGGACCAGCACCGGATGGAGGTAGTGCTCGCGCACCATCGCGCCGGAGAGGCCGCTGGCGCCGCCGGCCAGGTGGCCCCGCTCGACGAGGAGGACTTTGCCGGCGCCCATGAGGGCCAGGTGCAGGGCAGCGCTGGTTCCGATGACGCCGCCGCCCACGACGACAATATCGGCGGTGCGGTTTGCCATCAGCGGTTCTCCTGTTTGGTCTTTCGCATGGATGCGCAGGGGGTACGGGGATTTGATTGTATATTGTCTGTGTTCAGGCAGCCGGATTGGGGGCGGGAAAACGGGCAGGCTATGACAGGGGCTGAGGGTTCGCGTGGGTTGGCTCATGTATAATGCGGCCACCGTTGCAGCCACGGCTGGCGATGGTCCCATTCGCGCACGGAGAGCCCCGATGTCCAGCGCCAACCAGATGTCCATGGAGATGACCTTCGCCGCCGCCGAGCAGAAGTCTCCGCTGTTTCTGCTAATCGATGGACACGCGATGGTGCATCGCTCGTTCCGTGCCATCAGCGCCAGCCGCAACCTCACGGTTTCGACCACCGGCGAGGATGTCACCGGCGTTTACGGGTTCGCCAGCGTGTTCATTCGCGCGCTGAACGAGTGGCAACCGAGTCATGTGGCGGTGGCCTTCGACACGCCGAGTCCCACCTTCCGGCACGAGCGTTTCCCTGAGTACAAAGCCCAACGTCCGCCGACGCCGCCGGAACTGCGCGGCCAGTTCGACCGCGTGAAAGAGCTGATGGGGACTTTCGCGGTGCCGATCTACGAGCTGCCTGGCTACGAAGCGGACGACGTCATCGGCACGCTGAGCCGCCAGGCCGAGGCCGCGCACGTGCCAACCGTGATCCTCACGGGCGACCGGGATACCTTCCAGCTCATAACGCCGATGGTTCGGGTGGACCTGGCCAGCAGCGAGCGCGACCGCCGCATCGTGGATGAAGAGGAACTGGCGGCGCGATATGGCGGCCTGACCGCAGAACAGCAGCCCGACTACAAGGCGCTGGTGGGCGACAAATCCGACAACATCCCCGGCGTGCAGGGAGTCGGCGACAAAACGGCCACCACGCTCCTGAGCAACTACGGCACGCTGGAGGGCATCTACGAGCACCTGGAAGAGATAACCCAAAAGCGGGTGCACAACAACCTGGCCTCGAGCCGCGACGAGGCGTTTGAATACCGCTTTTTGACGACCATCAAGTGCGATGCTCCCACCAGCCTGGATCTGGAGGCCTGCAAGTTCGGGAACTACGAGCGGGCCGAGGTGGTCGCGCTGATGACGGCGCTGGAATTCCACAGCGTCGTGGGACGGGTTCCTTCACCGGACGCGCCGTGGGCCACTGCCTCGGAAAACGTCGAGCGGTCGCCGGCTGCGGCATCGCCTGGGTCGGAAGAGCCGGCGGAAGGCAACTACCGGGTCGTAGACACGCGGGAAGACCTTGAGGCGATGATCGCCGCCATCCAGGAGGCCGGTTCCTTCGCCTTTGACACCGAGGCCAGCGGCACGGACCCGATGGCGGCGGAGTTGGCCGGCCTGAGCTTCGCCGTAGACGGAGGGCAGGCCTGGTACGTGCCGGTTGGCCACACATCCGGGCAGCAACTGCCCCTCGAGGATGTTATGGCAGCGGTGCGGCCGCTGTTCACCGCCGAGGGCCTGAAGCGGTCGGCGCACAACGCCAATTACGATCTGACGCTGCTGAGCAACTACGGCGTGGACCCGTACAAGGTGGTGGACCACGACACCATGATCGCGGCCCATCTGCTGGGCAACAACCGCTTGGGGTTGAAGCCGCTGGCTCTGTCCATATTGGGCCGCGAGATGACCGAGATCACCGACCTGATCGGCAAGGGCGCGCGGCAGAAAACGTTCAACGAGGTTGAGATCGCCGACGGCGTGCCGTATGCGGCGGCCGATGCCGACTGCACGTTGCGATTGCGGCGGCACTTTGAGTCGCCGTTGGATGCCCAGGGACTGGGTGACCTATTCGCCGACGTCGAAATTCCGCTGGTTCCGGTATTCGTCGAAATGCAGCGAGCGGGGGTCCGGCTGGACGCGGGCATCCTGCACGAGATGTCCCGCGACCTGCACGAACAGCTGGAGCAGATCCAGACGGAACTGTTCGAGTCGATTGGGCACAGCGTCAACATCAACTCGCCCAAGCAGCTGAGCGACCTGCTGTTCGGTGAGTTGGGTCTGCCCAAGTCGCGGCGCACGCGGTCCGGTTTTTCCACCGACGCCAACGCGCTGGAGGCGTTGAAGGGGCTACATCCGGCGGTGGACAAGATCCTGGATTACCGGCAGGTGTCCAAGCTGAAATCGACCTACGTCGATGCCCTGCCCGAGATGGTGAACTCCGCAACGGGCCGGATCCACACGTCGTATCACCAGACGGGTTCGGCCACGGGTCGGGTCAGCAGCAGCGATCCGAACCTGCAGAACATACCGGTGCGAACCGAACTGGGCCGGCAGGTCCGCCGGGCCTTCGTGGCTGACTCCGGCTGCACACTGCTGTCCGCCGACTATTCGCAGATTGAACTGCGGGTGCTGGCCCACATGTCCCAGGACCCTTCGCTGTTGGAGGCCTTCCGCAGGGGAGAGGACATCCACGCCGCCACCGCAAGCCAGATGTTCAACGTGCCGATTAAAGACGTGGACGGGGAACAACGCCGGATCGCCAAGGTGCTGAATTTCGGCGTGATTTACGGGTTGGGGCCGTACGGCATTTCGCAGCAGACGGGGTTCAGCCGGGAAGAAGGCAGACAGTTCATCGACACCTATCTTTCCCGGTATCCGGGGATCAATGGGTACCTGGAATCGGTGAAAGAACGGACCCGCAGCGTCATGTACGCCGAGACGCTTTTGGGACGCCGCCGCTATCTGCCGGACATCCAGTCCACCAACCACAACACCCGGGCCGCCGCCGAGCGCATGGCGATCAACATGCCGATCCAGGGCACGGCGGCCGACATCATGAAGATCGCCATGATCAACGTGCGGGCCCGCATGATCAACGAGCAGATGCGCTCCAGCATGATCCTGCAGGTGCATGACGAGCTGGTGTTCGAAGTCCCGGACGATGAGATGGACCTGATGACCGAGCTGGTGTTGGACGAGATGCCAGCGGCCATGGATCTGGACGTTACGCTCAAGGTGGACGTCAAGTCAGGTTACTCCTGGGGCGACTTCTGATCCGAACCACGCGCGTCGCTCCACTGACCACCAACCAACGCCACAGAGAGGTTTCCGACGTGAAGTTGCTCCGCAGCATCGTCTTTGTTCCCGGCAACCGCTCCAACATGCTGGAGCGGGCGCTGGGGTTCGGCGCCGACATCATCATGGTGGACCTGGAGGACTCGGTTCCGCCGGGGGAAAAGGCGGCGGCGTGCGAACTGGCCACGGAGTGGGTGCCACGCCTGGCGGAGGCGGGCAAGCAGGTGATGGTGCGGGTCAATGCGCTGGAAACCGGACTGGCCGCCGGGGAACTGGCCGCGGTGGTTTCGCCCGACCTGGCCGGGATCAGCATCGGCAAGGGGAACACCGCCTGGGAGATGCAGCAGGTTGACCAGTTGCTGGCTCCATTGGAGGACAAGGCGCGGATCGCGGCGGGCAGCATCAAGGTGATCCCGTGGATCGAAACCGCACTGGCTATTGTGCATGTGTACGAGATGGCGCGGGCTTCCCAGCGTATCGTCGGCCTGGCCTTTGGAGGCGAGGACTACACCAACGACATGGGGGTCACACGTACCGACTTCGGCGAGGAGTGCTATTTTGCTCGGTCGTCGGTGGCCGTGGCGGCGCGCGCGGCCGGCGTGGCCGGGCTGGATGGCCCGTTCGTCGGGTTCCGGGATCCTGACGGCCTCAAGACCGACGCCGGCGCGGCCCGCCGCATGGGATACACGGGCAAATTCGCGATCCATCCCGCCCAGATAGACATCATCAACGAGACCTTTTCGCCCGACCCCGAGGATGTGGCCTACGCGCGCCGGGTCGTTGAAGCTTGGGATGAAGCGGAGGCGGTGGGAAGGGGTTCGCTGTCGATTGACGGGCGCATGGTGGACGTGCCGGTGGTGAAACGGGCGCAAAATTTGTTGGCCCAGGCAGAGGCCATCGAGGCCCTGACCAATTGATCACCCGCCTGCCAGTTGCGCATGGCCCGGAACCGCCAGCGTTTGAGTCTGCCTGATGTCTGAAGACCGTATCATTCTGACCGGCCTCCAGTTCTACGGCTTCCACGGCGTCAATCCGGAAGAGCGAAGTCTCGGGCAGCAGTTTGTCGTGGACCTTGAGGCGGAACTGGATCTTCGAATTCCGTCCGAGACCGACCGGCTGGAAAACACGGTGAGTTACACACATCTGTACCGCGCGGTGAAGGCCGTCATGGAGGGCGAGCCGCGCAACCTGCTGGAAGCCGCTGCCGGGACCATCGCCAGCCGGGTAATGGACCAACATCCGCAAATCGACGCGGTTCGCGTCCGAGTTCAAAAGCCGCGGCCGCCGATCAAGGGCTCGGTCATCGAGGCTGCGGCGGTGGAAATTTATCGGTCGCGAGCCGCATGATCGGCCTGGGCCGACCCCAACAGGACAGCAAAACAATGGCTACCAACTTGACATCCGCCGGCGCCGGCGTGGCATCGTCGTTCAACGAGGCGACCAAGCTTCAGTACATCAACCTGAGCAACAAGCCGCCACTGTACAAGACCTATCCCGAGTTGCGCGCGATCCCGCTGCCCGACGTGGCCGCAGGGCCCGGGCTCGATATGTCCACCTTGCAAGCCATTCGCGGGACGGGACAATCCGCCGGCGACGGCGATCCGCTGACCCTGCAGACCCTGGCCGAGCTGCTCTACCACGCGGCCGCCGTAATTCGGCGGCGAACGCTGCGGGACGGCGAGGTGCACTATCGCGCGGCGGCGTCGGCCGGCGCGCTGTATCCGACGGAAGTGTACGTCGTGTGCGGCGACCTGGAGGGGCTGCGTGCCGGGGTCTACCACTTCAACCCGTTGGATTTCACGCTGGCCCGTCTGCGCAACGGGGACCTGCGGCGGTGGGTGGCGTCCGCCGCTCAAGACCATGCCGCGTATCCGGCAACGTTGATATTCACAACAGTGTTCTGGAGGAGCGCCTGGAAATATCGAGAGCGGGGTTATCGCTACTGCTATTGGGACCTGGGCACCATCGCCGCCAACCTCACCGCGGCTGGAAACGCTGCTGGAACCTCGGTTGGCCTCAAATTCGGTTTCGTGGATCGCTCGCTAACCGGATACATCGGGATTGATGGTCTGGAAGAAGCGCCGTCCCTGCTTGCCACGATCGGCAGTCCTGACGGCGTACTGAGGCCCGGTTCCGGCGACGTTCCCGGGATGTTGCCGCAGGAGAGCAACGAACTCGCGGAGGGGGCGTTGGAGTATCCGCTGTCGCGCGAGATTCACCTGGCGTCGTGGCTGCAAGCCGGCGATGACGTGGTGGCCTGGAACGACGCTGGAGAAGCGGGTCGCAGCAGCGATCTAGAAGAACTCGACGGCACCGGCGAGGGTTTCCGACCGTTGCGTTCGGGGTCGGATGGAAGCTTTGACGGAGAATTGGACCTTGCGTCACGACCGGCGCAATCGTTGGGTGAGTGCATCGGTTCCCGAGGTTCGACGCGGCGATTCGCCACCGAACCGATCTCGTGGGAGGATTTCCGCTCCATCGTTGAAGCCGCCGGGAACCCGATAAACGCTCCCCACCTGGCGGACGGGTTTTCGCCGTATCTGAGCGTTTACCTGATAGTGAACGCGGTGGACGGATTGGCCTCCGGAGCCTATTACTACAATCGTTTCTACAACGGCCTGCGGTTGCTCAAGGAGGGTGATTTCAGGGAAACCGCGGGGCACCTGGGTTTCGAACAGGCGCTGCCGGCCGACGCTGCCGCGGTGGCGTTCATCACCGCAGACCTGCCGCTGATCGAGCGCGAATTCGGGACCCGGGGTTACCGGATGGCGCAGACAATCGCGGGCATCATCGGCGGCCGTATCTATCTGGCCTCGCACGCGTTGGGGTTGGGAGCGACTGGGCTCACCTTTTTCGACGATGCCGTCGTCGAGTTTTTCGCACCGCACGCCGCAGGACAGGAAACGGTGTTCGTGGTGCCCATGGGAATCCCGCACCAGGACAACCGGGTGCGCCCGTTCCGGTCCCGGCTCGCGGCCAGCCTGGATTCCCGCGCAAGAGGCGCTGGCCAAACGTAGCCGCGCTGATACCGGCTACCGCGCGATCAGTTCCACTCTTCGTCGTCGTCAGCAAGCGGGGTTGCGGGGGTCCAGGCGGTCGTCTCGTCGTCGGTATCCAGCGTCGGCACGTCGTCGCTGGCGGACTCTACCGGGGTGTCGTCGGGCATCTCCCTAACCGCAGTTTCGGCCGGATCCAGGGAGTCGTCCGGATCAACCGGGTCCACCTGAGCTGGTTCCGTGTCCTCATTGGGCGGCGGCATGAAATCATCACGTTCCACGACCGGATGACGGCGATGCGTTTCGCCTACCTGGGCCGGAAATGAGACCACGTGGCGAAGCGCCGGCGCCTGACCCGTTTCGCGCAAGATCACCGAGAGGCCGTTCGGATCGATGCCAACCACGGCAGCCTCGTAACGGTTTCCGCCGGCGATTAGCTGGTTAACGCGGCGACCCAGCCGGCGTTGTAGCGCTCCCAGGTATTGACCGTCCCGCGTCTTGACGGTCATCCCGTCGCTCTGCGCGTGCAGATCGACAACGTCGCCGGCACTGACGGGGGCGGTTTCCGGAGGCACCGCCATTCGGCACAGTGTTGTGGTGCACGACTTGCCGCTCTCGGCGATGAACATGCCGGGGGATTTTCCGGCAACTGGGGATTGTGACCGGCCCTCGCCGGGCCGAGCTTGGAGCTGATCAAGCCGAGCCAGGTTCTTGCGCGCTATGACGTTGGACGGTGAACGCAGTTGGAGCTGCTCCAGGGTCCGGCGGGCGTCCGAGTAGTGGCCAAGTTCCATCAGGGCTTTGGCCAACCGGTTGGATGCTTCGCAATCAGTAGGACAGATGTCCAGGATTTGCCGGTTCGCCGCGACGGCCTGTTGCCAATCGCCGTTCAGCGCAAATCGGATGGCTTCTTTGCCCAGCTGGACTTTGGCGCGACCTCCCTTTGAATCGGTGACCGGCGCGCGGCGTTGCGAGTATGACATTTTATTCACCATTATTGACCTCCACCACCTATAGACTTCCCGTCCAGACCATTAATGATGCCTCGTTATACGATTACACCCGGCCGTGGTGTATGTTCAATCTAATGAGACCGCCGATTTTTGCGATTTATCGATTTTGGTGTTCCGCATTGCCCAGGAGCTTATAGTACCATCAGGCTTTAGTGCTCGTAGCGGCCGGTCACGGACTTATACCGGATGACGATGAGGTCTCGCAAGGTGCGCCATCCGTCGCGAATCGGCCGCACCTTGCTCTCTGTCCGGTAATGCCAGTCGATCCCGACCTCCGCGATGGTGAACCCGCGCCTGCGAGCGAGAAACAGGATTTCAGCGTCAAAGGCGAATCCGTCCAGCGTCTGCAATGCGAATAGCATTTCAGCGGCGTTGGCGTGGAACACCTTGAACCCGCATTGAGTGTCCGCGATGCCGGGCGTGGCGAGAAGTCGCGTCATGGCGTTGAACACTCGCCCCATCAGCCAGCGTCGCCGGGGCTCACCGATGCGGCGCGCGCCGGGCGCCTCCCTCGAGCCGATCACAATGTCCGGAGGTGCATCGGTTTCCGGCAGCAAGCGGTCCAAAAAATCGATGGGCATGGACAGGTCGGCGTCGCACAGGAAGCGGTATCGGCCGCGAGCGGCGAGCATGCCGTTCTTGACGGCCCATCCTTTTCCCCGATGCGGCAGGCGAACCAGCTTGACGCGTCCGTCGTGGTCTTCAGCGCCAGCAACAATATCCGGCGTCGCGTCGTCGCTCCCGTCGTCAGCGACTACGATTTCCCACGCGTAACTCTTCGTGGCGAGGAAGGAGCAAACGGCGTCAAGCGTCTCGGGGAGGCGGCGCTCCTCGTTGTAGGCCGGAATGACGACGGAAAGGTAGCAAGCGGACATCACCGCTCGGCCAGCGGTCCACTAATCGGACTTGTCCAGTTCAAAGCCCTGGTGCAGCAAGCGGACGGCTTCCTGCGCCTGGTCGCGATCGATGATGCACGAGATCCGGATTTCCGACGTGGTGATCATGTCGATGTTGATCCCGCCATCGGCCAGGATGCGAAACATCCGCGACGCGTAACCCGGGGTATTCTGCATTCCCGAGCCGACCACGCTGACCGATGCCAGCGTCGGGTCGCTGATCACGTGTCCGGCTCCCAGGGTCGATTCCATGGGCGCGATGACACGGAGCGCACGGGACAGATCGTCCGTGGTGACGGTAAAGCTGATGTCGGTGGTGGTGCGGTCCGCGCTGGTATTCTGGACTATGGTATCCACGTTGATTCCGGAGGCGGACAACGGCTCGAACAACGCCGCCGCCACGCCCGGTTTGTCGGCGACCCCACAGACGGTCACTTTGGCGACGTTGGTCTGGTATGCGATGCCCGTAACTTTGATCCGGTCTTCCATCTGTCTTTCGTCCGATTCTTGATGTATGAGAGTTCCGGGAGCGTCGACGAAGCTGGACGCCACGTAGATGGGAACATTATAGACCGCGCCCAACTCGATTGATCGTGGGTGCATCTTGGCTCCCGAGGCGGCCAATTCCAGCATCTCTTCGTAGCCAACTTCGGTCATTTTAGTCGCCTTGGCAACCACCCTAGGGTCTGCGGTGTAGATTCCTTCGACATCCGTGTATATGTCGCAGCGGTCGGCGTGCAGCGCTGCCGCCAGGGCCACCGCGGTGGTATCGGAACCGCCACGTCCCAGGGTGGTGATGTCGTCGTCCGGGGTCAGGCCCTGGAAACCGGCCACGATGACCAACCGGCCGTCATCCAGTTCGCGGCGAACCCGGTCCGGGTCGACCTCACTGATTCGAGCGCGCCCGTACGAGCTGTCGGTTCTGATCCCCGCCTGCGGTCCGCTCAGACTGATGGCGTCGTAGCCCAAATTCCGCAACGCCATGGACAGCAGTGTGATCGAGACCAACTCACCGGTGGACAGGAGGAAATCGAGCTCACGGGGATCCGGCTCGCTGGAAACGGTCCGAGCCAGATCGATCAACTCATCGGTGGTGTCGCCCATCGCCGAAACTACGGTGACGATCTGGTGGCCCTGTTCATGCACGTCAGCGATGCGTCGCGCCACGTTGACGATCTTCTCCGCGTCGGCGACGGAACTTCCGCCGTATTTGTGAACGTACAGGGACATCAGGATTCGTTTGCTGATCTATTCGATGGGACTCGAGACACGCAACAGACGGAGACGCAATGATGCTCTCGGTCTGCGCTATGCGTTACGCATCATCGCCGCCGCCGATCACGTGCGCGCCGAGTGTGGTGGGTTGGGTTACTTCCACCCGCCCGTCGACTCCGGCCAGGCGGGCAGCGTCGAACATCTCGTAGGCCACCGTCATGGCTCGATCACGGGCGAAGGCCAGAATGGTGCTCCCGCTCCCCGACAGGAAAACCCCGAACGCGCCCGCCGCCTGGGCTGCAGCGAAAATCACTTTCATCTGCGGGAAAATCGTTTGCCGGTAGGGCTGATGAAGCCGATCCTGAGTGGCGATGTTGAGGTATTCCGGGTGTTCCGTTTCCATGCTCGCCACCAAAAGCGCGGTGCGGCTCATATTGTACACCGCGTCGGCGACGGATATCTCCGCAGGCAAAACGCGCCGCGCGTCCACGGTGGCAATCCGCCGGTCCGGTATGAACAGGACCGCCTGCAGGTCCGCTGGAACGCGGATGGGGACGGTGTACATCCGGTTGTCGTCCATCACCACCAGTCGCATGCCACCGTGGACGGCGGCGGCGACGTTGTCGGGATGCCCTTCGATGGTCGCGGCCATCTCCAGCAGATCGTCCTGGGTGAAAACGTCGTCCAGTAATCGATTGGCAGCCACCAGGCCACCGGCGATGGCTGCCGCGCTGCTGCCCATGCCCCGGCTCAGCGGTATCGTGTTCTCGCACTGCAGCGACAATGGAGGCAGCGGCGCATCCGCTTCGTTGAACAGAAACTCCATGGCTCGGTACGTCAGGTTTTGCCTGTTGGCGTCGAGTTCCCCTTCCCCTTCTCCCGCGACACTCACCACCGCGTCGGCTCCCTCGGGAAGAACCTCCACGGTCAGCGTGTTCCACAAATCCAGGGCCATGCCCAGGCAATCGTAACCGGGACCGAGGTTAGCGGTCGTGGCTGGCGCCCGTACTTCCACCGTAGTCAAGGAATCCTCCGAGAGATATCCGTTGGGTCAGCCCAAAACGCGTTCCGATACGTAACGACCCAGATCACGGTTTTCGCGGAACTCGAATCCGCCGAAATCCCCGCCATATCCGACAATCGGCACCTGCCGTTCGTGAGCAGAACCGTGCGATCGCAAACCGGAGGGGAGGGTTACTTCGGTGGGGTCGCCGAACACGACGTCGGCAGCGCCGGTGACAACGATGTCGCCAATGCGCTCCTCCATCAGCGAGAAACGCCGCGCCGCCTCTGATCGAGGCAGTGCCTCTTCGACACCGTCGGTTGCCCTGAGGACGCCCAACGCATCCTCCAGGGCGGACGGGTCATCCAAATGGACGTAGATGCACCCGCCGAGGTTGGAGTGGTGCACGACGTAGAGGTCCTTGATGATCGGGATTGCTCGCGCGTTGATGCCATGCTTGCGCAGCACGGCCGGCAGGTGCAGCATTCGCCGCTTGTCGGACATCCCATGATCGGCCGTGATCAGCAATTGCACATCCGGTATTTCAGCAACCAGTTGCCCCAGCGCTTCGTCCAGGATCGAAATGTGTCGACGCGATTCCGGATGTTCGGGTCCGTAGGTGTGCATCGCGTAGTCGGTGGTTGCAATGAACGCGAGATCGTAGTGCTCCGCCCTAAGTGCATCCCGGGCAGCGTTGATGGTCCAACCGTTGACCTCCAGAGAATACACGTTGGGCGGGTCGCCGGCGGCAGCCACGGCGTCAGCCGTGGGACGTTCCGATGAGAAAGCGAGGTTCGTGTCGTCGCCCAGCAGTCGCCGCAGCTTGTCTTTGGAGGCAGCCAGAAGCGATCTGCCCCCTCGGCGGCGACATTGGGCGAATATCGTATCGGCGCAGATGAACTCGCCGGATTCGACATACTCTTCGATCCCGGCCTCGCGGTCCAGCCAATAGTTGGAGACGATCCCGTGCTGGGCCGGGTAATGTCCGGTGACCATGGTCGTGTTGTTGACGTTGGTAACGCTGGGCATCATGCCCCCGCCGGTTACCTGAAACCCGTCACGCGCGAAGCGTTGCAGATTGGGGGCCGGACAAGTCGCCAGATACTCCGGGTCCAGCCCGTCGATCATCACGAGAACTGTGGTACGCGCCATGCTACTCTGTCACCCGACGCCGCGCCTCCTGGCGCTGGCGAAAATCGCGGCGGTTCAGGCGAGATTACGGGCCTGGCGCGCCACGTCCAGGTAATCATACAGCAGGCGGGGCATCAGGAAGTTGTCCCGAACCCGGCTTTGAGCGTTGCGTCCGATATCAGATCGCATATCGGGGTCGGCCAGAAGTTGCGCTATACGCTCTCCAGCCTCCGACGCGGAATTGACCAGGAAACCCGAGTCGCCATCCTCGATCTGGATGCGGATCCCCCCGACGTTGCCGCCCACAACCGGTTTGCCTTTCCACATGCCTTCGGAGACGGTCAGTCCGAATCCTTCCCTGGTGGATTTCTGCAGCAAAACGTCCGAGTGGGTCTGCATAGCGTTGACTATTTTATCGTTACCCGCGGGCAAACCATCCGGATCAAAGAACAGGTGAATATCAGGATCGCCGCCCGCATAGTTCCGCACCGATGCCAGGACTTCGGCGCCTTCCGGATCGTCGTTGGCCTGGCTCAACCCCAGCAAAGCCAACTGCAAGCCCGGATTGGATTTTCGCGCCAAGCGATACGCGTCGACCACGCCCCAGGGGTCTTTCCACAAATCGAAGCGCGACACCTGAGTTACCAGCGGCCGGTGTGGGTCGATGCCGAGCGCCCCGACGATCTGGCGAGCGCGTTGCGGCGGAAGTCCGGCGTTTTTGCAGGTAAGCGGATCAATGGCGGGAGGAACAACGTGAACTGGCAGGTCCGGGTGCAGGGCACTGGGCACGTAATCTCTGAGCGAGCATATCAACGCGTCCTAGGCGGTCATCAGCGGCAGCAGTTCGTCCAGCAGCCAGGGGTTGGGATTGGTCAAGTCGATGTGAACCGTCCATATCCGAGTGGCGCGCGTGTGCTGCTCCATCAACCGGCCCAACGGCAGCAGTTGGGGGTCGTGCAGGAACCACACGTCAGCCGACAAGCCGGTGCGTTTTAACTCGGCGGCCACGTCATCCAGACACCGGTAATAGGAGCCAAGTTCTTCCGGGGACAGTGCACCATCGGATCCCTGCAGCATGTTGTGAATTCGCTTCGTTACGGTGAAGAATCCGGGATCTTTGGGATTAATCACAGCCCTTTCGGTACGTATCCCTAGTGCGTTGCTCAGTGGAACCAGGGAGTGCAGGATTTCGGCAACGCCGCCTCCGTTGGCGGTGCTGTTCACATGCATCACGCGGAGCCCGGCAAAGCGGTCCGCAAACTCCGTAAGTCGGCCCGCCGCTTCCGGAGCCATGAGGTCCAGATATCGGCGGGCGTCAGTTTCTGGATAGTCGATGATGTCGATCAATGCAGCAGGCACCTGGATATATGTACGCACGTGTGGGCGACGTTGGGTGTACGCATCAGCGGCTACTCCACGCGAGATTGCCAGCCAGAAAACTGGCGCGCCCGGCGCGGTCGAACCGTTCCTCTGATTTATGGTAATTCCTGCTGGGCCAGATTTATACATACCCGCGCTGCGGGTTTCGACGCGTTCCCCATACTTCACGAGTCCTGCCGGGGACTGAATCCGAACCAGGGGGCGCCAGGCATGCGGGGCCGCACGGAGTGAACCACCGCCACTGACGGGCGGTTCCCACGCCAACCATTCTGGCGGCGTCGCTTGCCGGTGCTCGACTATTCGACGGTGACGGACTTTGCCAGGTTCCTGGGCTGATCTACATCGCAACCGCGTCGAACGGCGATATGGTAGGCGAAAAGCTGCAGGGGGATTGTAGCGACCACAGGCATCAGGTTCGGCCGGACATCCGGGATGAACATGGAATGGTCCAGCAAGCCGGCCAGCCGGTCATCGCCTTGGGTGAGCACCGCCAGGACCGCCCCGTCCCGCGCTTTCACTTCTTGGATGTTGTTCGCCATCTTGTCGTAAAGGTCATCCCGAGGAGCAAGGGCCAGCGTGGGCATCGAGTGATCGATCAACGCGATCGGGCCGTGCTTCATCTCTCCGGCAGCGTAGGCCTCGGCGTGGATGTAGCTGATTTCCTTGAGCTTCAGCGCGCCCTCGGTGGCTACTGGCGCGTTGATCCCCCGCCCCAGGTACAGAAAATGCTCCCGTCCGTAGTAGTGACGCGACAGTTGCTCGACCTGCTCCGCGGATTCCAGCGCCTGGGCCACGTTGCCCGGCAATCGCGCCAACCCGTCCACCAGGTCGCGGGACATGCCTGAGCCCAGGTGGCCGCGGGCGGCTCCCAATCGCATTGCCAGGAGGTTCAGCAGGGTCAGCGACGACACGAAAGTCTTGGTGCTGGCGACGCCCACCTCGACGCCGCACGCCATCAGCAGAACGTGGTCCGCCAATCGGGCGGCCTGGCTGTTGGCCGCGTTGCAGATCGCAACCAATCGCGCTCCGCTTCCCAGCACCGACTCCATGGCAGCCACCGTGTCGGCGGTTTCCCCGGATTGTCCGATGGCTACCACAAGGGTTGATGAGTCCAGGAACGGTTCCCGGTAGCGAAACTCGGATGCGGATTCCGCCTCGGCCGGGATGCCCGCCAGTCGCTCGACCAGGTGGCGTCCCACGTGGGCGGCGTTCAGACTCGTCCCACATCCGATCAGCACCACCCGCCTCACCTCGGACAGCTCGCCATCGGTGAGGGCAAGGTCGGGCAGCGTCACCAGGCCCCGGCCGAAGTCCACGCGATCACGGAGGGCTGCGGTCACGGCCTGTGGCTGCTCCATGATTTCCTTGAGCATGAAATGGCGATAACCGCCCCGCTCCACAAGCACGTCATCCAGGTCGACGTGCAGCATCGGCTTATCGATTTGCCGACCGTCGCGATCCAGGAAAGCGATCCCTTGCCTGCTCACCACGGCAACTTCTCCATCTTCGAGAAACCCCACCGGCAGGTGGCCGCGCCGACCCACAATGGGCAGCAGGGCCGGCAAATCGCTGGATACGATGCCCTGCCCCTCATGGTGGGCGACCGCGACGCCACCCGCGTTGCCGAGTTTCAGGGCGCACAGGCTGTCAACATCGCCGTCGTGCACTGCCACGATGGCCTGGGGGCCCCGCACCTGTCCGCTCATGTGCAGCATGGCCGCCGGCAAACCCAGGCCATCGTTCATCGCGTCTTCGATCAGGTGCGATATGACCTCGGTGTCAGTCTCCGATTTGAAGCTATGGCCCCGTTGCCGCAGTTCGGCCCGCAGTTCGACGTGGTTTTCAACGATGCCGTTGTGTGCGATGGCGATCTGGCCGGTGCAGTCGGTATGAGGGTGGGCGTTCGCCTCCGATGGTCGACCGTGCGTGGCCCAGCGGGTGTGACCGAGACCTGCCGACCCGTGCGGTTCCGGACAATCCGCATCGTGGAGCAGGCCCAGGACACGGCCCACGGTTTTGCGCAGTTGCAGACCGCTTTCCGGACCCAACACCGCAACGCCGGCGCTGTCGTAACCGCGATATTCCAGGCGCCTGAGGCCCTCGACGACTATGGGCCAAGCCGGCCGGTCGCCGACGTATCCGACGATTCCGCACATTGCCGCAGTCCGAGAGCCTCAGTCCCCGTCGGCGCTGGCGCTGCCGACGGTCATGGTTTCTTCGGGCAACATCACGTCGCCGGGGTCGTCGCAGTCGAACACCAGCGACGGTCGGGCCAAATGTTGACGATGTCCATCCGAGGAATTGACCAGATCCATGATCGCGTCAGCCAGTGCGGTCGGACTGTGGCGTATGAACACTCCGGGCTCCAGCAATGGTCGCTCGACTATTCGTCCGACCATGGTGAGGGAGGCCGATTCGTCCACGCTCACCGGGGTTTGTCCTTCCGCGGCGTAGCGGTCCAGCAATCGCGGAGGCACCGGCGTACTGTTGACCAGCAGAAAGTCCAGCGGCTGGCTCGTCCCCAGGTATTCCATGAGCAGGGCCAGGAAATCCGAAGTGCGGAACCCGGCACTCTCGTTGGGCTTGGTCATCAGGTTGCAGACGTGGATCTTGATGGCGTCCGATTCGTTGATCGCCTTGGCCACGTCCTCCACCAGGAGGTTCGGCAGCACGCTGGTGTAGATATCGCCGGGGCCGAGTACTATGGCATCCGCTTCCGCGATGGCGTCCAGGACCGGCGGATACACGTACGCTTTGGGGTCGAGGTGAATGTAGTCAATGGCGACGTCGAGGTTTTCGTTCCTCAAGTCGATCGCGGATTCGCCGGTCAGTTCGGAGCCGTCGAACAACCGGGCGCACAGCGTGGACCGGGTCAGGGTGACAGGCAGAACGGTGCCCTTGATCCCCAGGATCCGCGCTGCCTCGTCGATTGCGGTGATCGTATCTCCGGTGACCTCGGTCAGGGCGGCCAGCAGCAGGTTGCCAAAGCTGTGCCCGTTCAACCCGTCCCCTGTGGAGAAACGGTAGTCGAACAGGCGCCGCATCAGATTCGATTCGGCGGAGTCCGAGGCCAAGGCCATCAGACAGCGGCGCAGGTCTCCGGGCGGCAGGTGACCCATTTCGTCGCGCAGCCGACCGCTGCTGCCGCCGCTGTCGGTCATGGCGACTACCGCCGTGACGTCGCAGTCACGGGATCGCAGTCCGGTCAGGGTGGTGTGGTTGCCAGTACCGCCGCCGACTACGACGATTTTCTTATTGCTCATCGGCATACGGCCGGAACTCGTCGAATCTCGCAGGCAAATCGCCTTGTCGCCGAGTTAGGGCCCGTAGCAGTATATGGATGGCGAGCTGGGCCAGTCAACCGGGGCCGGTCAGTTTTCCGTGCCGTACCGGCTTTCGAAGTACGGAATCACGTGGTCCCCCATCTGCTCCACCACGCGCATCGCCATCCTGGCGTCCATCCCCGGGTACCAGATCCGGAACATGAAGTGATTCGCCCCCACGCGCTGGTGGTGGTCTTCGATCTGCTGGATTACCTCTTCACCGCTGCCGAGGATGAACCGGTCCCGTGCCAGCTCCTCGAAGGGTATCCGGAAGTCCTCTTCGCCGGGCAGGGCTTTATCCTGGCCCCAGTCGGCGTAGGCCTGGTATTTTGCCTCCATGTAAGGCTGTGCGTTCCGCACCGCCTCCTCGTGGGTCGGCGCGATGTGCATCTCCTTGATGATGGGCATCTCGGGAGGCATCTCCTGCCCGCCGGCCTCCAGACCTTCCTTGTAGATCGCCGTCTGCCTTTCCAGCGTGGTCAGCGTGGCGTGCGGGTTGACGAACCAGGGCAGGCCGAGTTCACCGGCTCGCCGCACCACGGTGTCGAAGTTGGCGGCCACCCAGATCGGCGGGTGCGGCTGCTGGACCGGTCGGATGGCGCAGGTGGCGTTGTCCAGGTTGAAGTGTTGGCCGTGGAAAGTCACCTCCTCCTCCGTCCACAACCTCCGGACGAGTTCCAGACTCTCCAGAAAACGCCCGACCCGATGCCGCCGTTCCACGTTGAACGCCTGGTATTCGATGTCGCGGTAGCCAAGTCCCACGCCCAGCACGATACGACCCTCGCTGATCACGTCCAGCGTCGCCACAGTCTCGGCCACATCAGCGGGTGAATAGAGGGGCAGCAGCAAGATCGAGAGCACTAGCTGCATGTCGCCGGAATCGGCGGCCAACCGGGCCAGCAGGGGGATGCTTTGCAGGTTCTGGTAGGGCGGCGAAAGGAAGTGCTGGCCGCACGCTATCGAGCCGAACCCTGCATCCCGGGCGAGCCGCGTCAACTCCACTGTCTCGCGAAATCTCTGCGTAGCGGAATCCGTTGACGGGTGCTGGGGCATGGCCATGATGCCGAACTTCATTGGTTTCACTCCGTTGTTTGGGGGTTCGTCGAATTGATCCGGTCAATGCACTGGTCCGGACCGGGTGTCATTAAGCAGGGCGGCGGGGAAGTTTGACGGTCTTTGACGCCGTCCTAGCCCCGGTCGAATTGGGCCATTTGGTCGACTATGTCCAACCCGACGACCTCGCTCCACGCCGACAGGAGTTGCTGCACTATCGGCCCGGGCCGTCCGTCTCCGATATCCCGCTTGTCCACAACGGTCACCGGCAGGACACATGGCGTGGTGCTGGAGAAGAACGCTTCGTCGGCGGTGTACATGTCGTATGGCTGGAGATCTTCCTCCACCAGGGGAATATCAAGCTGCTCTGCCAGGTCGAACACCATCCCCCTGGAGATTCCCTGGAGGATGTTACGGTCTCCCGGCGTGCGGATCACTCCGTCAGTGACCAGGAAAACGTTGTAGCCTGTCCCTTCGGTCAGGTTTCCTTCGGCGTCCGTGAGGATGGGCCAACCCTCGGGGTCCACGTCCGCCGCTTCCAGGTCGGCCAGGTTGAAGTTCATGCGGCTGTAGTGCTTGACCTTGGGGTCGAGAGCGTCGACCGGGTAGCTCCGGGTACGGGTAATCACGCCGTGGGCGCCGTCGTTGTACAACCTTGCGTAGCGTCCGAACGCGGCCCCCGATATCTTCACGCAGACTGCGGGAGGCCCGGCGTCGCGGGACGAATTTCCCGGACCGCGGGTGATGAACTGGGTTATGGTGAAATCCCCTGCCTCGTCTCGCAGATGTTCGTTGCGGGCGATCGCCTCCTCGCTGATGTCGTACATCTCGCGCGGCGAGAGCCCGGGGTCGATGCGGACATACTTCAGTGAGCGGTAGAGCCGGTCGATGTGCTGGTCCATGCGAAAGCTCTTGCCGTTGAAGGTTCGGGCCACGTCGAAGATCACGTCGCCCACAATGAAGCCTCGGTCCATGGGGTCGATCTTGACCTGGCTGAAGGGCACCCACTCGCCGTTGAAATATGCAGTGTAATCCGCCATGATCCGCCTCCTTTCCGGCCAGTATAGCAAACGCTCTGCCTGGCCCCGTGTGGCCTCATGGCTCGCCTCTGGACTCCGATTTCCCCCACCGTGACCGTCGCGGCGGATGCGCCTCGGACCAATAAGCTGAAACATTCAATACGGAATTCTGCCGCCATGACGTATCATGCTCGCGGTCGGCGACTATCGCCGACGCCAGCATCAGGAGGTCCCAGGTGTACAAGATCGGAATAGACGTCGGAGGCACCTTCACGGATTTTGTCGTGGCCGCCGAGACCGGGCAGCCACGTTTCTTCAAGACCCAGACCACCCCGGACGACCCTTCGCGGGGGGTCATGGCCGGATTGGGGGATGCCGCGGCCGCATACGGTTTGTCACTGGAAGAATTTCTGGGCGACACGGACCTGGTTATCCACGGGTCTACCGTCGCGACCAACACGCTCGTCGAGCGGAAAGGCGCGACCGTGGGCCTCATCACCACCGACGGATTCCGCGACCTGCTGGAGATGCGTGAAGGTCTGAAAGAAGACCGGTATAACCTGCGGATGACCCCCGTCGAGCCGCTTGCCGCCCGCTATCTCCGGGTGGAAGTCCCGGAACGTGTCCGCGCCAGCGGGGCGGTTCACTGCCCGCTGGACACCAGGGCCCTGGAAGAGCAGCTGGATTACCTGCAGCGGGAGGGAGCCGAAGCGCTGGCGGTCTGTTTCCTGTTCTCGTACCTCAATCCCGACCACGAGCGGCAGGCCGGCGAAATCATACGCCGGCGCTTTCCGGGTATGTACACCTCCCTTTCCCACGAGGTCATTCCCCAAATCAAGGAGTTCGACCGCCTTAGCACGACGGTGATCAACTCCTACGTGGGCCCGGTCTTCAGCCGCTATCTCGCGCATCTGGGAGAGCGGTTCGATGCTTACCCTCAGCTCAACGACGTACTGATCATGCAATCCAACGGCGGGGTTGCGCCCATCGACGATTCCAGCCGCATGGCGGTGCGGGCGATCCTTTCCGGTCCGGCCGGCGGGGTCAGCGCCGCCGCGTACCTGGGCCAACTGCTGGACGAACCCAGAATCGTCGCCTTCGACATGGGAGGCACCAGCACCGACATTTCGCTGATCGAAAACGGCGTTCCCCACATCGCCAACGAGAAGTTCGAGGCCGGTTGGAAGATCGCCGCTCCGATGATCGACATCCATACGCTGGGCGCCGGGGGCGGCAGCATCGCCCGGGTGGACGAAGGTGGCATCCTCCACGTTGGTCCGGAGAGCGCCGGCGCGGACCCCGGCCCCGCCTGCTACGGCAAGGGCGGAGGCAATCCCACCGTAACGGACGCGAGCCTCGCTCTCGGCTACCTGGACGCTGCCAATTTCCTCGGAGGGCGGGCCGTGCTCGATCCCGTCGCGGCCGAACGGGCCCTGACCAACCGCGTCGCCCATCCCCTGGGGCTGAACGATGCTGAAGCCGCATATGGCGTGTACAAGGTGGTTTGCACCACCATCGCCGAGGGCATCCGGCTGATGTCGGTCCAGCGCGGGGTAGACCCCCGGGAGTTCACCATGATGGGCTTCGGAGGAGCGTCGGGCCTCCATGCCTCGGAGGTGGCCCGACAACTGCAGGTGGGCAAGGTGTACATCCCAGCCTCGGCTCCGGTGTTGTCCGCGTACGGGATGTTGAACACCGACATCAAGTACGACTACTTCCGGTCTTATCCGGTCAGCCTGGACCGGCTCAATCTGAGGGAACTGAGATCGATTTTGGACGAACTCGGGGCGCAGGGCTGCGAAAAACTGCTGTCTCAAGGGGTTGCCGAAAACGCGGTGGAGATCCACTACTCCGCCGACATGCGGTACCTGGATCAAATCTACGAGGTCACCGTGCCGCTGCCGGACCCGGCTCATGCGGACGCCGAGTTCGTCGCCGAGGTGACTTCCAACTTCCACCGCAGGTACGAGGAACTGTATTCGTACAACCAGCAGGAGCAGGAAGTGCGGCTGGTTACACTGCGGGTGGCGGCCATCGGTAAACTGCCGCGGATAGCCCGCCTGGACCAGGCTGGAAACGCGGGCACAGCGTCCGCCGTCGGGTCACGCCGTGTCTACATGGGGGAATGGCTGGATACCCCGACCTACGCCGCCGACGGACTGCCGGCGGGCGCCGAGATATCCGGCCCGGCGATCCTGGAATCGGATTTCACCACCATCCTGGTGTGGCCGGGCGACCATGCCACGGTCGATGCCATGGGCGGCGTCGAGCTCACGATAGATCTGAAGTCCTCCGCGGGCGGTGCGGATGGACATGCCGATTCTGCAGAGGCAGACCCCATCACTCTGGCGGTGGTGGAGCATCGCCTGGAATCCATAGCCCAGGAGATGACCGAGGCCATGCTGCGCACGGCCATGTCCCAGATCCTCAACTCCAGCCGGGACTTTTCCACCGCGATCCTCGACGGCGACTGTCAACTGGTAGCCCAGGGCGAGGGGATACCGGTGCACATCAGCGCGCTGCCGGTGGCCGGCGCCGCTGTCCGCGACTACTTCGGTGACGACATTCACGACGGCGACCTGTTCATCCTTAACGACCCGTATTTCGGCGGCAGTCACCTGCCGGACATCACCATCATCCGGCCCGTGTTCTACGAAGGGCGACTGCTGTTTTACGGAGTGAATCGGGCCCACCACAGCGACGTCGGCGGGGGCACCCACGGCGGCTACAACCCCGGCGCCAACGAGATCTTCCAGGAAGGCCTACGCATTCCGCCGCTGCGGCTCTACGACCGGGGCGTTCCCCGCAACGACCTGCTGCAGATGATGTCCGCCAACGTTCGGCAGCCGGAAAATTTCCTGGGCGATCTCAACGCGCAGATCGGGTCGGTCATGCTGGCCGCCCAGCGGATCCAGGCGCTGCTGGCCGACTACGGGTCCGACCGCCTGATGGCGGTGGTGGCGGAAATCCTGAACGCCACCGAGCGGCAGGTGCGTCAGTTCATTGCCGGGTGGCCGGACGGCGTGTACCACGGCGAGTCCCTGGTCGACGACGACGGGTTCGACAGCAAGCTCGTGCCCATCCGGGCCAAGGTAACCATCGCCGGCGACTCCATGACCATCGACCTCAGCGACTCCAGCCCGCAGGTGGAGGGGTTCATCAATAGCGCCTATGCCAACACCCGTTCCCTGGCCCACGCCGCCATCATGTACCTCGCGCCCATGGACGTCGCGCGCAACGAGGGTTCCATGCGGCCGGTGCAGATCATCGCCCCTCGCGGGCTCGTGGTCAACGCCAACCCGCCCGCGCCGGTGTGCATGAGCACCAACCATTGCGCGGAAGAGGTGGTGGAGGCGGTCTTCAAAGCGCTGGCGCCCGCCATCCCGAGCGCAGTATCCGCGGGGTTCTCCCGTCGGCTGCGCTACGCCATCACCGGCAAAGATCCCCGGACGGGTCGCCAGTTCATCTGGCATTTCTTCCTCGCTCGTGGCGGCGGCGGCGCGTCGGAAGGTTTCGACGGCTGGTCCAACGTCGGCGAGATCAACGTCGCCGGCGGCATCCGCTCGCCCAGCATCGAGGTGACCGAGGAGCGGTTCCCCTTCTTCGTCCAGCGTCACGAGCTGCGGCCCGACTCCGGCGGCGTGGGCGCCTGGCGCGGCGGCCTGGGCGCGGTGTGCGACCTGGTGTACGAAGGCGAGGGCCCCGCCCTGCTCAACACCGCCGGCGACGGCATCGTGGTGCCGCCCTTCGGCCTCTTCGGCGCAACCGACGGCCTGCCCCACCACTACAAGATCGCGTCCAACGGAACCGACCGCGTCCTGGGCTCCAAGGAAGTCGGCGTAGTCGTCAACCCCGGCGACCACGTCATCTGCCTCTCGTCAGGCGGCGGCGGTTACGGCGCGCAGCAAGAACGGGACAAGGGCGCGCGAACGTGGGACCTGAAAAACGGGTACGTGACCGGGTAGGACAATACCAAGATACTATCCACGATTATCGCGATTTCCCGGCATTGTGGCCACACACTTTCCGCACCGTCTCCAACCCGATGGCAGAGTTCATTAGCAACTCTGCCATTCTGGCGCCCACCGGGCCCGGCGCCGTGCTTACGGATGTTTCCAATGACCGGGCGTGGGAGCGAAAAATGGCAGAGTTTGGTATAAAGTCTGCCACCATCTCGTGTTTTCCAACCCAGCCGCAAAATGTGACTCCTGGAGCGACCGGTCGGCACGTCTGGGCCGCTTCCCGCTGGTAGCGCCGAACTTAGTCGAAGCGCGACGGTGTGCATCTGACATTGTTTGTACGAGGGGCCGCATCCGGTGACATCCAAACAATCGAGTCGACCCGGGGGAGATTTGGCGACAGGCCTGTGCTCGCCGGAGTGGACGGCTCTTATGGCGAGCATATTTCAACGGTATTTCCGAGCGAGGATTGCAAAACTAGGATCTGCAGAACCCTGATTGCGTGGACTACGTCCAGGGCCGGAGAGCGATCAGTGAGGCTTGATTACATCAAAGGCTTGGTTGCCGTCGCAGTCCTCTTGGTTGTGGTCACTGGGGTGGTGGCAATCTACCAATTCTCGCCAGGGCCGGTCTTGGCACAGGGAGAGGACCCTGGCGTGGGTACTCCCGTTTCCGCGGACCGCATCGTGAGCAGCAGCACATCGGCTCATGTCCCGGTGGAGTTGAGACTGAGCATAGGTAGTCTGCCTACGGCAATTCCTGTCGGCAGTTCCGTTGAACTCTATCTCGAGGACGATTTCCAAGTCCCGGAGTCCATCGGCTCAAGCAGCGTTTACTTCGTCGCGACCAACCCCATGTCCTTGGAGACCGGGTTAGGTGCCCGCGCCTACGCTACGAATGCGCCCACGATAAGCAACGGTCCGCACTTCGGTGCCGGCAAAGACTGGTCGATACGGGTGCTTATTCCGGATCTATGTACCAATCCTACCACCTCCTGTGAAGGCCCGAATGGGCCCATGCAAGGCCAAAACCTAACGATGGTTATCGACAGAGACGCCGGCATCCGGAACCCCAGCGAGGCCGGCAGCTACGGCGTCGGTTATTCCCTTCTCAGCCCTGTTGATCGGGGCAATCAGGGTCCGGAAGTCCGGTTGGACGACCTGCCCACGTACGCAAAGATCTCCCTGTCCGACTACGACAACCGTCGGGGCTACACAATGACCGTAACCGGATCGGGCTTCAATGACGGCGCTGTCGCTGCCGTGTACGTGCTCCATGACCCGAGTGTGGGTTCGGAAGCATTTGATGACGGCGTGAACGAAACTGCCCTGTGCGAGCGTATCATCCGGGACGGGTTTTGGGTCGGCGGCGCTTTCGTGGGCAGCGATGACCGTGTTTCAGTCTCGTTTGAGGTAACGGTGCCAACCTTTCGTCCAGGAAACAGTAACTACCTCTGCATGATCGACGGAGAAGGCAGAATGTCCCACCCCGACGTGGAGCGATTCCATCTGGAGCACTGGATCCGCCTGAACCCGTCCAACGTGATGCCCGGGGATACGGTCACGATCTTCGCGCAGGATTTTCCTAACCCAGGGACCGGGTTCACCGAGTTGAAACTCGACGGACAAACGGCCACCGGCAACGTAACCAGCACGTCCTCGATTGGAGTCGATGGTTCGGGCACAGCGACGCTCGTCGTCCCTGGTGGCTTGGCGGGCACCGTCGGCGTGGAAGCCGCGTGGGGCAACGTGTCCGCTACATCCAGTTTGACCGTAATCGGTTCGGCCCAATCGCCCGCGCCAACACCGAGTTCCCCACCACCGACGACCAACGTCCAGGTTAGGGACGGCCCCAATCCCGGAGAGGTTGTAATCTCGTGGCAGGCGGTGCCGGAGGCAACCCACTACCGCATCGGCTACGTGAACATGGTCACCGACTATCCTCTGGCCAAGGCCAGTCGGACCGGCAATTGGCTGGAGGCCTTTGTGTACGTCGACGTGGAAGCTCAGAACTTTACGGTTGTTGGGGGCCGGACCGAGTACACCATTCGTCGCTTGGCCCAGGGGGTGCGCCACGCGTTCACGGTGCGAACCGGCAATTCTCCCTATGGCGACTTCACCTGGCCCAGTGATCCGCGGTGGAAGTTCCACACCATTGCTGATCGGGGCGGCGCCTGCCCGACGGCGCGGACAACAATTGGGATGTCACCGTTCGGGCAATCGACCTCGAAAGCACGTTTCGATCAGTCGTGGGACCACTACAGAGGGATATCTAATATCCTCCAGACGAGCCCCGAGTGGAGCGGCATCGACTGGAACATCGCTGCGACAGTCGGTGGCAGTCCCATTTCGCGGATGAACTACACCGTCGCCCCCACCGGAAACGTCTCGGTGCGCGATGGTCATAATCCTGGAGAGGTGGTCATTTCCTGGGACGCGGTGCCGCGAGCTACCCACTACCGCATCGGCTACGTGAACATGGTGACTGACTATCCCTTGGCCAAGGCCAGTCGTACCGGCAACTGGCTGGAGGCCTTCGTGTACGTCGACGTGGAAGCACAGAACTTCACGGTGGTAGGAGGCCGAACCGAATACACCCTTCGCCGGCTGGAGCAGGGAGTGCGGCACGCGTTCACGGTGCGGACCGGCGATTCTCCTTACGGCGACTACACTTGGCCCAGCAACCCCCGCTGGAGATTTCATACGGTCGCCGACCGTGGGGGCGCGTGTCCTTCCGCGCGACCTATGCCAGACCCGACCTTCGCAACCGAGCGGGCCGCGTTGGAGGCTCTCTACATGGCTACCGGTGGAGCGAGCTGGACAAACAACACCAATTGGCTCAGCCACCGACCGGTCGGAGATTGGTTCGGAGTTACTACAAACGCGGCAGGCCACGTGACCCACATCAACCTGCCTGGAAACCAACTCCAAGGGGAGATGCCCGCCCAGTTGGCCGAACTCATCACGCTCGAGAGTCTGAACCTCAGCCACAACCAATTGGGCGGGGAGATCCCTTCGCAACTGGGCGATCTCGTCGCACTGAAGGAACTGCGCCTTGATGATAATCGCGTGACGGGACCGATCCCGCCGCAGCTAGGCAACCTTTCCAACCTGCGGGAACTATCACTGACGAGAAACCGGTTGAGCGGATCAATACCAGCCCAGTTGGGTGATCTTTCCCAACTCAGAAGTCTTTTGCTTTTCAGCAACCAGTTAGACGGTAAGGTTCCCGAATCGCTGGGGCGACTCGCTGGTTTGATTTTGTTACGGTTGGACGACAATCGTTTATCCGAACGGATACCCGCAGAATTGGGCGATCTGTCCAACCTGGCGGGGTTGGAATTGCAACACAATCAATTCAACGGTCCCATTCCGGCAGAGTTAGGCCAGCTCTCTGAATTGGAATGGCTGATCGCAGATGACAACCGATTGAGCGGATCGATACCGTCCCAGTTGGGCAACCTGTCCAGGCTGCAGCACCTGTACCTCGGCGGAAACCAACTGAGCGGGCCTATACCCTCGCAGTTGGGCGACCTTTCCAGCCTGCAGTGGCTGGATCTCAGCCACAACCAACTGAGCGGGCCGATTCCGTCCCAATTGGGCAATCTCTTCACGCTCGAGAGCCTGTACCTCGGCGGAAACCAACTGAGCGGGCCTATACCCTCGCAGTTGGGCAACCTCTCCAACTTGCACAGCCTAGACCTCGGGGAAAACCAACTGAGCGGGCCGATTCCACCCCAGTTAGGCAACCTCTCTAGCTTGCAGACCCTCCACCTCGGCTACAACCAACTGGGTGGGCCGATACCGTCGCAGTTGGGCAACCTCTCCAACTTGCGCAGCCTGGGCCTCTGGGGAAACCAACTGAGCGGGCCTATACCCTCGCAGTTGGGCAACCTCTCCAGTCTGCAGAGCTTGAGCCTCCACGGTAACCAACTGACCGGGCCGATACCACCCCAGTTAGGCAACCTCTCTAGCCTGCAGACCCTCCACCTCGGCGACAACCAACTGGGTGGGCCAATTCCACCCCTGTTGGGCAACCTCTCCAACTTGCACAGCCTGGACCTCGGGGAGAACCAACTGAGCGGGCCAATACCGTCGCAGTTGGGCAACCTCTCTAGCCTGCAGCACCTGTACCTCGGAGGAAACCAACTGAGCGGGCCGATTCCGTCCCAGTTGGGCAATCTCTCCACGCTCGAGAGCCTGGACCTCGGCGGAAACCAACTGAGCGGGCCTATACCCTCGCAGTTGGGCGACCTTTCCAGCCTGCAGCACCTGTACCTCGGAGGAAACCAACTGAGCGGGGCGATACCGTCGCAGTTGGGCGACCTTTCCAGCCTGCAGTGGCTGGACCTCAGCCTCAACCAACTGAGCGGGGCGATACCGTCGCAGTTGGGCAACCTCTCCAACTTGCACAGCCTGGACCTCGGGGAGAACCAACTGAGCGGGCCAATACCGTCGCAGTTGGGCAACCTCTTCCATTTGTGGCGGCTGGATCTGCGCAGTAATCAACTGAGCGGCTCGATACCTTCACAACTGGGGAACCTCATCAGTTTAGAAAGGGCGAATCTCAGCGACAACCAAATAGGCGGGCAAATACCCCAGGAGCTCGCTAACCTGATCAATCTGACGGACTTGAATCTGCATGGCAATCAGTTCTCAGGTTGCATGCCCAGAGATCTTCGGCACGTCCGCGGAACCCGTTTGTCCCTGCCCGTCTGCGATGGTGATCTGGTGTGCGCCGTGCACGCCGCCGCCAATCGAACATTCGCAGAGGCCAGGTGGGCAGATGTACCGGCGGAACTCAACGGCACCCCCCTGACCGCGTACGAGGTCGTTTGGACGACATCGGGCGCTGACGGAACAAGCGAGCAGTCCGTTGTCAGGTTAGGGCAGGACGACACTCGAGATACTCTGACCTTGCCGGAAGCCGGAGCGCGACAGGCTGTTCAAATCTCGCTCCGAGGCATCTACAACCAACGGCCCGGGAAACAGATCCACGAACCCTGTGTGGACTACCAGCTGGAGCGAGCGGCGCTGATCTCCGTTTACCTCGCCACGGGCGGCGAGAACTGGAGTTACAGCTATAATTGGCTCACCCACCAGGAGGTAGGTACATGGGCCGGCGTTAGGACCGGCCACAATGGCGGCGTAATTGGGCTGTCACTCAGTCATCAAGGCCTCATAGGGGAAGTGCCACGGGAACTGGTTAACCTTCGCGGCCTGCGCAAACTGCAACTCGCTGACAACCAACTGGCCGGGCCGATACCGGTGCAACTTGGTACATTTGGCAACCTCACCGTACTGGACCTCAGATATAACCAGTTGACTGGGATGATACCCCGAGAGCTAGCCAATCTCACGGAACTGCGGGAATTGGGCTTGGGCCACAATCAGCTGAGCGGGAATATACCTTCAGACTTGGGCAATCTCGTGAAATTGTACTCGCTGGACCTGAGCCAAAATCAGCTGATCGGGGAAATCCCGAAAGAATGGGGTAACATCACGTTCTGGAGAGAGTGGCGATTGATTGCGGGCAACGCCCTAACCGGTTGCATACCCTACGGCATGCAATTCGCGCCTGGCGACCCAGGTGATTCCGCCTCGGGGGACCTTCCTTTCTGCGCACCGTGAGCTGATGACAGGCAAATAGCGTATCGTCTATCCGGCGATAGCTTACCTTGCGAGCTCGGTCCGCCCGGCTTCGTCCCGGCTGAGACGGATCATGCCGTGGCCCGGGTATGGGTCTCACGCTGGTTGCCCCGGCATAATGGCAGAGTTTGAACGGAAGTCTGCCATTCCCCCAGCATCACCGATGCCACGCACCAAATCCCGCCCGATCCATCGCTTGTAACCCGTCGCCCAACCTGCCCCCACGCCGCGCCCCAGTTGGTCGCATGCACTCTGCAACGCCCATCCGATTCGCCCACGAGTGCCCCGCACTCCCAGTCGAGTAGACCCGCGACCTCGACATACTTCCCCACCGCCGAATAGATCCGCACCGCCCCAATCCCGCTGACCCCAGCGCTATGGTGTTGCCGGGCAACATGTCGCACCGGCGCCGGCTGTGCCCGCCCACAGGACGCCGCCGAGTTGAAGGGTAGCATGGCTGCCGAGCTAACCGATCCAGGCCGCGGTGTCCCAGATCTGGTCGGCGCAGGAGAAGTCCTCCCACACCTCCCCGCGGCGGCGGACGATAGTGTTTGAGACCTTGCAGTCCGACCCGGCGAGATCGCCGACTCCCTCAAAATCGACACCCCGAAAACCACTGGTCGAGGCCTCAGAATCACCCGTTGAGACCCCGAAAACCACCCCTCGAGATCGCCCCTGAACACTTCGATTTCGGGGTGTGGCGGCCGGCCAGCTACTCCTCCGCCACCCCATAGATCCGCACCGCCCCAGTCCCGCTGACCCCGACCTCGATGGTGTCGCCGGGCAACCCGTCGCGCCGGCGCCGGCCGTGCCCGCCCACAGGACGCCGCCGGCCTGAAGGGTGGCCTGATCGCTGAGCGCGTCGATCGCGAAGGTCTCGTCCCCGGCCCGGTCGGGAGGAGGCAAGCCCTCCGCCACGTGGAACGGGCAAAGGACGCGCGCTCGATGGGGTGTAGGTGAACGACCGGCATTGCGGAATTTAGCGCAAAGTCCGCAGCCGCACAGCCAAACGTTCACGCCGAACCATCCGGTAGCATTCCGCACGGATAGGCGTTCCATGGCACGATCATTCGCAAAAGCCATCGCGGTTTTGACGGCAATTACCCTGCTGCTGTTGGGTTGCAATGACGAAACCGGTCCCCCGGTCGAGCAAATGGACCGGGAAATTCGGCCGCCAACGGCAATGGTTCCTCCGACGGTAGCCCCCGCTCAGATGCCTGCCGATGCCGGGACACCAACCGCCGTCGCCGCCCCGGCCATGCCAACCGTGCCGACGCCAACCGAGATGCCCACAGCAACGGCGGAACCCACACCCACAACAGCGCCCACCGGGGCGCCGCTCCCTACGCCTGCGCCAACGCTCACGTCCGAGCCGACCACAACCCTGTTGCCCACGGCAACTCCCGTGCCAGCGCCCACGGCCACGCCGCAGCTTTGGTCAAGCTACCGCCACAATATCGATCGGGACAACCCGGGCAACTGCTCCCTCAAACCGGATTTCAGGGTCGACGTCCCGGCCTCTTGGACCACCGTGCAATCCTCCTGCGACGACGCCGAGTTTGTATCCCCCGACGGCAAGGCGGGGTTGGAAGTCAGCATCCGGCCGGCGCCATACGAGGCGGACCGGGTCGAAACCCTGCTGCGAGCCCTCATCCCGCCCTGGCGCGAGCCCTTCGAATACCAGGATGGCGAGGTCACCGTCAGCGCACAACCAATAACCGCGGAGGCCATCGAACACCGCGGCAAACTGGCCCTCTACCAGACCCGACTCGATACGGCCGACGATCCGGACAAGTTCTGCGACACCGCCGTTAAACGGCTGTTCGTCCCCACCGAGCAGGAACAACGCCGCCCCCCACCCGCCATAACCGTCACCCTCTCCCACTGCGTCGACAACCCCCAATACGAAGCCGATCTCCAGCGCATTCTCGAGTCATTCCAGGCCACACGCACCGGGCAATAACCGGCGTTTGATGCGCTGTCCATCCGCTACGCATGGCGTGAGCGATCCAGCTGAGTACCTATCCCAATAGCCCGGCGGCTCTGCGTGTGATGAGGGCGGAGTCCAAATCCAGAAGTGCGCTCCATCGCCGATGCCGCACCCTGAACCGGCCTCCCTTTCGAAGGTCTCGGCCCCTTCGCGGCGACTGCGGATGTGGACGGTGAAGCCGAACTCTTGCAGGGTGCGGCGCGCCCCGGCTAAGCGGTGGCTGTGCTCTTGCGACCCTGTCTCCGTCACACCAGGTTATGACACTCTACTCCCCCGTGCCGAACGCAACCCGGCAGGGTAATATTGGCTAGAGTCGCAGCGGCGACAAACCCAAGGAGCCAGCCAGATGCCGGACCAGCCCACGATAGAGGACGCCCCCGAACTCCCTCGGCACGGTCCACCGCCCATCGAGAACATCGAACGGAACGACCCTTTTGGGCTGAGAGTCCTGTCGTTCCGGCGGTACTCCGTCCGGCACATGTCCCTGCTCCTGTGCGCCACCGCGCTGTCGGCCGCCGTCACCGCGCACTCCCTGGCCACCGGCGAATGGACCATCGCAGCATTGGCCGCAGCAGCCTTCTCCATCACGGCCCTGACCATGTTCCTGATGGCCAGAATGGCCCTGAGACGGGTGTTCGTCGAACGCTGGATACGACGGCTCGGCATGGGCGACTTCGAGTACACGGTGCGCCCCTGGAGCGACGACGAGCTCTCGAAGGTCTGCGTCGCCCTGGAGACCCTCCGGCGCAGCGCGGTCGCCGCCATGCAGCTCGACGAGGTCAGAAGGCTTTCCGGTGAGCTCCAGCAGAAAAATGAAGACCTGGAGACTGCGCTGGCGCAGTTGCACCGCACGCAGGACCAGATTGTCAGCCGCAGGAAGCTCGCCGAACTGGGAGAGCTTTCCGCCGGCGTCGCCCACGAGCTGTCCAACCCCCTTCAGTTCGTCAGGAGCTTTTCGCAGTCCAACCAGGCCCTCATCCAGGAGATGAGCGAATCCGTTCGGCCACTCCTCAAGCATGCTGATGCACCGGACGCGGCAGACATCGCCGAGGCCATCGAAACCATCGACCAGAACTCCGAAAGAATACTGAGGAACGTTGACCGGGCGACCCATATCCTGAGCTCAATGATGAGCATGAGTTCGAACCTGGAGCGCCACTTCCAGGAGACTGACCTCAACCAGTTGGTCCAGTACCAGGCCGGCATCACCATGAGCACCATCGAGTCGATGGCGCCCGACGAGGAGTTCCCCGTACAGGTCAGCTACCGGTTGCACCCATCGAATCCGGTGGTCCACGGCATCCCCGAGGACCTGGCCCGCGTCGTCTCCAACATGGTCAAGAACGGCGTCCAGGCCGCCATGTTGCGGCGCGACCGAGAGCCTGAAGACTACGTGCCCGAGGTGGTCGTGGCCACCGACGTCTCGCCCGACCAGGACGCCGTCATCAGCATCACCGACAACGGAGTCGGCATCGAGGACGACGTGATGCCGCTGATCTTCAACCCCTTCTACACCACCCGTCCTCCCAATGAGGGCACCGGGCTGGGGCTGAGCTCATGCCACGATATCGTAAGGGAACACGGCGGCTCCATCGAAGTCGCAACCCAACCCGGCCAGGGGACCACGTTCACAGTGCGCCTCCCATCTGGAGGAAGTGGTTGCTAGGTCCTGTTGACAAATAAAAACCGCGCCGTCCCACCAGACAGCGCGGGTCACTATTTTCTTCGACCACAGTCTATGATCAGCCGAGGCTTCCCGATGATGACCGAGAATGAACGACGCGCCTCACCAAAAAATCGTTGGACCCGCTGGTACATGTGGCTCGCCTACGGCGGCGGCATTCTGGGCGTGATCGCCGTGGTCGTCGTAATCATGACGATGGCGGATGCCCCCAGCCGCGACGAAGAATTGCTGGCAAGACACCACAACACGCCGACGCTGAGCCCCCACGAGGCGGCTGCGCTGATCCGCCAACACCCCAGCATCAGCGGCCCGGCTGAATTGGACGACTTGCAATTCATCGCGATCCAGTACGGCATCACTCTCGATGAGTCCCTCGCGCGTTATGCCTGGGGCGACGACTTCTCGGAGATAGTAACGGCCATCGAGGACGAAGAACCCGACAGCGTCGTTCATGCCGCCATCGCCAGCGGATCAACGGCCCGGATCAAGTTTTCGGGTTCAATCTCCGGCAACGCCCGGAATGCCATTGACAAATTCCAGTCCGAAAACCCTCACGTTACGGTCAGCCTGCAAACCGGTAAAGACCCGGGGTTCACCAAGAGGGAGGCGGAGGAAGCGGTAATCGGAGCGCATTTCGCGGTGATGGAAGAGGACGGCGTGCAGGACAGCGTGACCTATTACGACAGCGACGCCATTGAAATCGTCGTGACCGTCCAGATGGCGACTCCGCCCTCCGATGAAAAGCAATCCTCACTGGAAAAGGCAGCCGAGCGCGGCGCCGCCGAGGCCACCAGGCCGGACATCACGGACAGCCTCGCCATATCGCTATCAGTCGTCCAGCATGACCTGGGCGGAACCGAGGGCGACCGTGCGCCCAACTGACGCGCCCTGACACGTTCCGTCGCACCGGCCCGCCTACCGGCCACTCATCAATCAGTCCCCAACGGTACCTGACGCGCCCCGAGCTCCCAGAAAATCGGCGTCGTCAGCGCCCCCACACCTTCTCCGGACTCCTGCTTGCCCAGGAGTGACGGCATTATCTGCCAGTTGTCGACACTCTCTAGTCGGCGACGCGGTAGGCGACGCATTCGACTATTTCGATGAGCAACGGCTTTTGGGCGAGGCCGGTAGTACCGATGACGGCGCGGCAGGGCGGGTTGGGAATGAACTCCCGGTACACCTTGTTGAATTCGTCCCACCGGTCCATGTTGGTCAGGAACACAATCATCTTGACCACCCGTCCGAAGTTGGTGCGGGCCGCGCTCAGGATGGTCTCGACGTGCCGGAAGCAGGCGCGGTATTGTTCCTGGTAGGTCTCGCCGACGGGGACGCCGTCGAAGTTGGAAGAAGTGGTGCCGCGGCAATGTACCGTGACCGCCCTCACCTTGAGCATTCGGGTCAGGTCTTCCTCAAAGTAGTCGCTGTACAGCCCGGTGCGGTAGGAGACGGAAGCGGTGGCGTCGTGGCGCCCGTCGGCGATAATCAGGTCCAGCAGCCGGTCGCGCTCGTCGAAGGGCAGGGCTTGGGCGTCCTCAATGCGCATGGCGTCGAGCTCGGCCAGAGTGAGAGCAGCGCGTCCGGGTTGGGTCATGGTTGAGCGTCCTTGTGTTCGGAGTAAAGCCGCCGGGCTTGCCTGGCCTCGCGGGGGCAGCCCATATTAGCCCTCGGCGGCACAAGGCTGCAAGCGAAGCGCAACTGACTCACGGCAGCGCTGCAATTCAGGTGGTTCGGCTCTTCGTCGTTCTCCCGAAAGCGGGAATCCAGGAAACCCCAACCGGCAAATCTCATCGATCCTGTGCATCCATGCCAGAAAACCACCTGAAACGGAACGCCACCGACGACCACATCATTCGCCCGCCCTCGGACGAAGGAGGCTGCGACCCAGCGACCGAACGGGATCACTCCGCCTCGGTGTGGGACTGGAGCAATGCGCGTGTCCCGACGTCGGCGAGCCGCGTTAATTCACATCGGGGCAGCCGGCTTCGCAATGGCAGAATTCAATAGCAACTCTGCCATTGGGCCACCGATCCGGATGAGATCCGCGCTTAGAGCAGTCGAGACGTTTGGCCCCAGGGTATGGAAAGATGGCAGACTTTGTGCTGAACTCGGACATCGCAAAACCAACCTCGCATAACGCCCGCTAAGTGCAACCCAATCGCCGGAAGTATGCGCCTCTCTGCTCGTCACGTATAGTCTCAGTCTAGAATCGATTTGGTCGTGTAAGGAGCCATAGCGGACATCCAGCTCATCCGTAACCGCCTCGTTGAAGAGCTGACCAACCTACCGGATGTAACGACTCCTGAGACCCAGACCTACGCACTGATCACTGCCGTCTTGACGAGACGGATCACCGAGGCGTTGAACATCAACGACCTCCGCATTCAAGACGCGTGGCAACGGGAGACTTCTCACTACCTAGCGCGCGTGTTGAACAAGATTGTTCACTATAGGGATTTCGACAGGGCTATCGTCGGGCAAAAGAGGGGGAGAGATTTAGGGACGATTACGTCTATCTGAGGGCTGAGCGGACTGAGCCTGCTTGGGTGATAAGTTTGGGTTGATACTTCGACCAAGTCCGTCACTTCGCTTCCGACGACGTGTTTGTGGTTCGCTATCTCTTGCGCCGAATCGAGACTTTTTTGTCCCACGTGGTCCACCAGCCCAAACGGGATTTTGACAGGGAGTTGCTCGGCCAGGCGGTCGACCGCATGTAAGATTCGTTTGCTTTGCTGGGAAAGTTAGTCAGGTTTCGCACGCTCGTTGTGTCGCCCCATCGGGTCATCAACGGCTACCTCGATTCCCACGTCGGCGGCCATATAGTCCCCAGCTCTGTTGTGGAACACGTGCCTTATGGACAGATGCTTGCCGGGTACAAACCTAGGGATGGAGTGACGTATGGCCCCGAGTGGTACCGCTTAGAAGCACGAGCAAAGAAGCACCGCATCGGCAGTTTGACGCCTATATGGTAGGCGTCCTCCGTTTTCCAATCGGTGCGCCAAAAGCGGAGATCGTCTATTTCAATATGAGCGACCTCCTGACCATGTTCAAGGACCGCGGCGACAGATTGGAGGGTAGTCATCGACAATGCATTGTCCCGAGTGATTTCACACTCCGGCTCCCACCTCTCAACCCGTTTTGCAAGGAGCACTCTTTGAACGGCTCGCCAGCTGAAGGGTTGATTCGCATGGTCCCCGGCGCATGAATTGAATGGCAGACTTCCGTTCAAAGTCTGCCATTCCCCCCTCATCGATACCACGCATCACCTCCCGCCCGTTCCATCCTTATAACCCTTCGCCGAGCCTGCACCTGCTCCACGCCCCGGTCGGTCCCGCGCGCTCTGCAATCCCCAGCGAACTTGGTCATCAGCGGCCGGCATTCCTGTCCAGTAAACCGGGCACCTCGACTCGTTCCTCCGCGCCAGGCATAGACCCGCTCCGCACCAAAACCCGCTGACGCTGACCTCTATGGTGTCGCCGGCCAACGTGTCGCGCCGGCACCGACGGTCCGGAGGGTGGTCTAATCTCTCAGCTCGCCAATCCCGAAGGCAGCGCCTCAAACCCGCTCGGCCGACAACAATCCCTCACCCACGCCGACGTCATGCCGGACCATGACGCCGATGACCCCGGAGTCCCACCCGGTTCGATCACCCAAATCCACGGATTTCGACACCCCGAAACACCCGGTCAAGGCTTCAATATCGCCTGGCGAGGCCCCTGCAACCGCCGGGTCAGACCCCCAATCCGCCGAAATCGACACCCCAAAAACGCCCGTCGAACCCTCAGAATCGGCCGGTGAGACCCTCAAAACCGGCCGGTGAGGGCGCCTCGTTGCACGACATTTGACGGGTGTTTCGGCCCGCTGGCTACACCTCCGCGACGACGTAATTTCTCAGGGTCCCGATCCCGCTGATCTCCACCTCTATGGTGTCGCCGGGGACCATGTCGCCGTCGGCTCCTTCAGTGCCCATCCAGAGGACGTCGCCGGGGTAGAGGGTCGCGTAGTTGCTGAGTTCGTTTATCCAGGTGGCGGTGTCCCAGATCTGGTCGGCGGACGAGAAATCCTCCCACACCTCGCCGTTATGGCGCACGATGATGCGAAACCCCTTCGGATCCAGGTCGGTGACGATCCACGGTCCCATGGGCTTCCAGGTGTCGCAGTTCTTGCCCCGGAACATGGTCCGGTCGGCCTGCTGCCACGGCCTTTGGCTGATATCGTTGCCGATCGTGTAGCCGAAGACGAAATCCAGAGCCTCACTCACCGGCACCTTGCGGGCCTGCTTGCCGATGACCACCGCCAGCTGACCCTCGGGCTGCACCGCGCCCGAGCTGTCGGCCGGAACCACGATGTTTTGCTCGGTGCCAATGATGGCGTGAACGGACCGGTAGTTGGGCGACGGCCGGTCGGGATACACGGGTGACGAATTTCGCCGCGCCGCCATCCCCTCGACGTGGCCCCGGTAGTTCGGCCCGGCGGCATACAGCATCCCGGGCTTGATAGGCGCCAGCAGCTTCACCTCGTCCAGGGCGTACGAGTGGTGGGTGACCGCGTAGTCATCCAGAGGGTCGCCCCATACCTCGGTAACGCGTCCGTTTTCTACGATGCCAAACGAGGTCCTGCCATCTAGCTCAAAGCGACACCAGATCATGGGGATCCTCCTTGCGTACTCTGACGCCAACCCATTTCGACTATTGCACGGATGAACGGGATAAAGGGGATGTGCAGATATCCTGACTGATCCTGTGCATCCATGCGGGAACGTGTCTCTCATTCAGGATGAGAAACGTTTCGCTACTCCGGCGTGACCAGCGATTCCGCCTCCCCGCCGTTGAGCACCCGCAGGATGTTGCCGTAGGCGAAATGGGCGGCCCGCAGCGCCGTTTCCTGGCTTTGACCCGCCATGTGCGGGGTGATGATCACGTTGTCCAGGTCGAACAGGGGGTTCTCGGCCGGAGTCGGCTCCACTTCAAGCACATCCAGACCCGCGCCAGCGATTTGCCCTTCAGTGAGCGCGCGGTAGAGCGCCGCCTCGTCAACCACCGGACCCCGACACAGGTTGATCAGGAAGGCGCTCGACTTCATCATGCCGAACTCGCGGTCGGACATCATCCCCCGGGTACGCCGGGTCAACGGCACGTGCATGCTCACGATGTCGGAGGTTTCCAGCAACTCGTCGAACGCAACCGGCTCGGCCTTCACCTCCTGCTGGACGTCTTCCGGAATGTCCTCAATGTCGTAGTAGATGGTGCGGGTATCGAATCCCGTAAGCCGCTTGGCGACCTGACGGCCGATCCTTCCGAGCCCGACGATTCCCACCGTCTTGTCAGTGACTTCGGACAGGTCGGTCTGGTAGAGATTGCTCCGCCAGGCTCGCTGCCGCGTCGTGCTGTCCCATTGCGCCATAAGGTTCCTGCTGATCCCGATCATAAGCGCCAGGGTCTGTTCGGAAACCGAAATGGCGTTGGCCCCGCCGTTGTTGGCCACCGGAATGCCCATCTCCAGGATGTCCTCCAGGGGCAGCCGGTCGTAGCCCGCGCTGAGGGTCTGGATCAACTTGAGCTTGGAGCACTCCCGAACCAGGCCGAGACTGAGATCGCTGCTGACGATCGCGTCGGCGTCGCGGCACAGCTCGATCTTTTCTTCCTCCGACAGAGCCGGATTCACGACCGTCACCTCGATGTCGTCCGGGGCATTGTCCAGCATGGTCTGAGGACGTCCCCCTACTCCGCTGAAATAAGCAACTTTCCACGTGGGCATATCGAAATCTCCTTCCCGTGTAAACGGCGCCCTCGGCACCATGCCGGCAATTATAGGTACCGAGCGGGGAGTGTCAAAAATCCGGAATTCGTCGGGCGCCACGGGGGTCGGCTGTGAAATCCGCCGTAAAACGTAAAACCCCCGCTCCGGGCGGGGATGAAGTGGCGTCCCAGGCAGGATTCGAACCCGCGGCCAGCTGCTTAGAAGGCAGCCGCTCTATCCACTGAGCTACTGGGACGCGTCAAGATTAGAATAGTAACAGCGGCGGCAGACTGTCAACGTTCGAAACGGCCGCCCGGGCCATCGCAACACGGCGACACCGCTGGAGATAGGACTGGCACCTCGGCGACGCGCGTCCCCCCGAAACCGCAGTTGCCGCCCGTGCTCCATGGGAAGCGATCGTCTAAAACGAGACGGTCCCATGCAGCGCTGACTCGGCCTGACCGGGAGGGTTGCTCAATTTGTAGTAAAATTGTCGCACGTTCAGCCTTTGGCGAAACCGGCACCTGATGCCGCGGGCTGTATTTCAATCACGGGAAACGACAGTATGACCACCCAACGCGCCAACCCGATCAGAGTTCTCGTGGCCAAGCCTGGACTCGATGGACATGACCGCGGCGCGAAGGTGATCGCCCGGGCGTTGCGGGATGCCGGCATGGAGGTCATTTACACGGGCATCCGTCAAACGCCCAGGATGGTCGTGCAGGCCGCGGCTCAAGAGGACGTGTCAGTCCTTGGGCTCAGTATCCTTTCAGGTGCCCACATGGAGTTGCTGCCCGAGATCATGCGTTTGTTGGGCGAACAAGGAATGGACGACGTATTAGTTGTCCTGGGCGGAATCGTTCCTGAAGACGATCGGGAAGCTTTGTCCCACATGGGGGTGTCCGCGGTTTTCGGGCCGGGCACGTCCACCAACGACATCATCGAATACATCAATTCCCACGCATCGGAATAACCACTCCCTGGCTGAGCGATGCTTTTGATCGTAAAGTTCCTCGGCAGGGTTTGAAAATTAATAAAATTGGCAAAATTGACCCGCGATTCTATTGATGCAGGGGTAGGGTCATCCTATAATCTGGCGTCAACTTACGAACCGCGTGCGTTTTCAGGTCGTATTCAGCCATGAAGTACAACGTCGCGCAGTTGCTGAAAGAAGCAATCGGTGCACATCGTAATTTCGACATTGAGGAGGATATCTGCGACGCCGACCATCCTATGGTACACGTGCGGGGTCCCGTGGATATGGTGCGGACGCACCAGGGCATTTGGGTCAAGGCACAACTGTCCGTACTCGTTCCGCAAGACTGTTCACGGTGCCTCGAATCGTTTTCGCGCACGCTCACCATTGAGCTCGACGAAGAATACTTCCCGGAAATCGACGTCAAGACAGGAGCCAGAGTTTTGCTTCCCGACGATTGGGAAGCATTGTTCATCAACCCCGACCACAACCTGGATCTGGCAGAGGCCACCCGCCAGGCCACGCTGGCCGCTCTTCCGCTGAAGCCACTATGCAAGCCCGAGTGTGTCGGCATCTGCGATCGCTGCGGCCGAGACCGCAACATCGGATCGTGCGACTGTTATAATCGGGAAATCGACCCGAGATGGGCTGCGCTAATTCCGCTTATGGATGAGCAGCAAACCTGAACGTTACGCCCGAAGCGCGAATTGGTTGCAAACGGCCAAAGATTACAACGCTTCGGATTCAAAAATGGATTGATAAAATGGGCGCACTACCTAACAAGAAATTGACGAGAGCACGCAAGGGACGACGACTTTCGTCTCCGGCATACCGCCTCAGAACCATGCATCCGGCGCGCTGTCCAAGGTGCCGGGCGGCAAAGCGCCCGCACGCGGCTTGCCCGTCCTGCGGGTTTTACCGAGGCAGGCAGGTCGGAGGCTGATCCACTGCAAAGCAGCACCATAACGACGAAATAACAGGGCCGCGATTTTGCATCGCTAATTTGGAGAGCGGTCATCATGGCAGACATCGCCCGAACTCCGGTTTACTCTTATATCTTCCCCGGTCAGGGCACACAAAAAGTAGGCATGGGTCGTTCGCTGTACGAACTTTCACCTGCCGCACGAGAAGTTTTCAGCGAGGCTGATGACAGCCTCGGGATACACCTTTCGCAACTCATGTTCGAAGGCCCCGCGGACGACCTGCAGGACACCGCCCACGCCCAACCGGCCATCATGACGGTGTGTATCGCCATCTGGCGAGCGTGGCAGGAGTACCTGGGCCCGCAATCGCCGAACCCCGCTGCGGTCGCCGGGCACAGCTTGGGCGAGTACACCTCAATGGTGGTAGGCGGCGTGATGGATTTCAGCGACGGCATCCGTCTCGTTCGGGAGCGCGGTCGACTCATGCACGCGGCGTCGGAATCTCACCCCGGGTCCATGGCGGCGATTATCGGTCTCGACGAGTACGATGTCGCCCAAGTTGCCCTTGATGCCGGCGTCGAAATGGCAAACATCAACTCCGACGATCAGATAGTGGTCAGCGGCGACAAGATGGCCCTGGCTCGGGCCATGGATCTGGCTTCGGCGCGCGGAGCGAAGAAGGTCGTCCCGCTGGCGGTCAGTGGCGCTTTCCACTCCAGGTTGATGGCCGAGGCGCAGGAAGGCCTAACTGACGCCATCGACCAGATTCGCTTGCACGACCCACAATTCCCCGTGATCGCGAATTCCACCGGGACTCCCATCGTCAATTCGGAACAAGCCCGCAGCGAGCTGCTGACCGGGTTGTGCCATTGCGTGATGTGGAAACACTCGGTGCGGTTCATGGTCGACTCCGGGGTCAACCGGTTTGTTGAGTTCGGCCCGGCGCGGGTGCTGTCCAGTCTCGTCCGTCGTATTGATCCCGATGTGGAAGCGTTGACGTTGTCGGACCCGGATACGATCCGCAAGGTAGGGGTGGACTCACACTGACCTGCCAGCGTCCAGTGCATTTCCGGAGCCAGTCGTGACGCGAGACGTTACGGCTACAAAAATTGTGACCGATAGCCCTTTCTCCCCAGCCATCCGCAGGGGTCCGGTAGGACGGCAGGCTCGGGTGCTCACGCTGCTGTCCCTCTGCGCCGGTGATGTGCGAGCAGATTCCGCTTCCGCCACGATAGACTGGTTATGCGCCCAGAGCCCGGCCACGATCAGAACCCGGCGCGCCGCAGAATCGATGGTCGCCGGCATAACTGAAGAAGGTTCCCGCGTCGATGAAATCATCGGCCGCTACGCGGCCGCCCTGCCCGTGCGCTTGTTGGCCGTCGTTGACCGCAACATATTGCGTGTGGCAATCTATGAACTGTTCAATCGCAACCACATTCCGAGGAACGTTGTTATCAATGAAGCTGTCGAACTGGCGTCCATGTTTGGCAGCGAAAGCAGCGCTCGGTTCGTCAACGGCGTTTTGGGTTCAGTCGCTCACGATTTGCAAACACCCGTTGACAGTGCGGTAAATTAGTTTAGACTCCGCACGCCTTACACCCTGTTGCGTGGTTATACCCACGACCTTTTTCACGGAGATGATCCTGTGAGTACCGTGCTAGAACGGATTACCGACATCGTGGTTGACAAGCTTGGCGTAGACGCCGGCGATGTCAACGAGGGCTCATCCTTCCAGGATGACCTGGGGGCCGATTCCCTGGATCTGGTCGAACTCATCATGGCGTTCGAGGAAGAGTTCAGCTCCAGCGACAACACCATCGAAATCCCTGACGAAGACGCCGGTGAGATCCATACCATCGCCGACGCGGTGAATTATCTGAAAGAAAAGGGCGTGACCGACGAATAAACCCGTACTTGGCCAATCGTGACGACGTCGGACATGGGTAATTTGAGCAATGGACACGCTCGCCGAAGTGGCTCGCGTTGTCAGCGCGTGCACCGATTGCCAGTTACACGCTGGCCGAACCAATGCGGTGCCGGGCGAGGGTCCTGATGCGGCAGAATTGCTATTCATCGGCGAGGGCCCGGGGTTCCACGAGGACCGGCAGGGCCGCCCATTCGTGGGACCGGCAGGCAATTTCCTCGAAGACCTGCTCCAATCCATCGGCATGACCCGGGACCAGGTGTATATAGCCAACATGGTCAAATGCCGGCCGCCGGACAACCGCGATCCAGTGCCCTCCGAAATCGCCGCGTGCAGCAAATACCTTGACCGCCAGATAGAATTGCTCGACCCGCTGTTGATAGTCACGCTGGGCAGGTTTTCCACCGCCCGATTTATTCCCGGGCAAAGCATCAGCCGGGTCAGGGGCCGTTTGCGCCGGGTTAACGGACGGCATATCTTTCCGGTCATGCATCCCGCTGCCGGATTGCGTCGCCAGGAAATGAGAGCTGCTATCGAGGAGGACTTCGCCAAGATACCTGGCCTGCTGGACGTATTGCGCATTCAGTCTGAACCCGCCTCCGAGAGTGCGCAAATCCGCGAGGTCAGCACTTCCTACGAACCCTCACCAGCGCAGCAAACCCCTTCCCTTTGGGACGTGTTGACGCCTGCGGAACCGGAGGGCACTCCATACGTGCCTGAACAACCGGACACGGAAAGCGTCGAAGAACCACACGACCCACCACCCGGGCAACAACGACTGTTCTGATCCGTACCCAGGTGACCTCATTGACCCTACCCAACCCGCTGCCCGACGAACCTCTGCGCATCTTGCCTCTGGGTGGGTTGGGCGAGATCGGCAAGAACATGATGGTCCTGGAATGCGGGGACGACATCATCATCGTCGACTGCGGGGTCCAGTTTCCAACTGAGGACATGCCCGGTGTCGATCTGATCATCCCCGACGTGTCCTATTTGGCTGCACGGTCGGATCGGGTACGCGGCATACTGATCACCCACGGTCACGAGGACCACATCGGAGCGCTGCCGCACGTGCTGCCGGACCTCGACGTCCCAGTCTACGCCCCTAGACTCGCCCATGGGTTGATCACGGTCAAACTGAACGAAAGACGGCACACCCGGGACGCTGTGGTCCACTCGGTAGAACCGGAGCAGCCCATCGACTTCGGCGGTAACTTCCGGGCCACCTGGTTTCGAGTCTGTCACAGTATTCCGGATGCCATGGGCATTTGCATCGAAACCCCCTGGGGGAGCGTGATACACACCGGCGATTTCAAAATCGACCACACCCCGGTCGATGGCCACACCATCGACCTGCCGGCGTTGGCCGAACGGGGCAAGAACGGCGTTCTGCTGCTGCTCTCCGACTCCACCTACGCCGAATTGCCCGGGTACACGCCTTCGGAACAAATTATGAGCGACGCTCTGAACCGGGCGGTGGGGGACGCGCCTGGCCGTGTAATCATCGCAACCTTCGCTTCGCTGATCAGTCGCATCCAGCAGGTAATCACGGCGGCCGAGCATCACGATCGCCACGTGGCGTTCGTGGGCCGGAGCATGCTCGCCAACGTGCAAATGGCAACCGAGATGGGATACCTGGACGCGCTGCCGGGCACCATAATTCCCGTGCGCGACGTGGCGGGACTGCCACCCGAACGCGTCGTCCTGATGACCACCGGCAGCCAGGGCGAACCCACCTCGGCCTTGGTGCGCATCGCGAATGGCGACAGCCGTGACGTAGAGCTCATGGAAGGCGATACGGTGGTCATTTCGGCCACACCGATCCCCGGCAACGAGCGCGCGGTGAGCCAGACGATCGACAACCTGCTCAGACAAGGCGCGCATGTGCTCTACGACCGAATCGCGCCGGTTCACGTCCACGGCCACGCCAGCCAGGAAGAGTTGAAGCTGATGCTCAACCTGACCCGGCCTCGTTACTTTGTCCCAGTGCACGGGGAATATCGGCACCTGCGGGCCCACGCTCAGCTGGCGTGGGAACTGGGAGCGGCGCCGGACGGGATATTCGTGCTGGAGGACGGTGAGATCCTTGAGATCGACGATAGCGGCGCGCAGATCACCGGATCCATTCCCGCAGGGCCCATTTACCTGGACGGGCCCACGGTGATGGATACGGATAGCGTCGTCCTGCGCGAGCGAAGGTCCCTCGCCCGCGACGGTGTGGTTGTAGTCTGCGCGGCTGTCGGCCGGTACGGCGAGTTGACCGGACCCGTCCAGGTGGCCGGCAGCGGCTTCATGGATCCCGCGGATGCTAAGCTCACGTTCAACCGTCTCGCGGAGGCGGTGGAAATGGGAGTGGCCGGCGATCTCCCCGCCGACGACCCGGACAAGGCTCGTGCAAATATCAGAAAAGTTGCGCGACAGTTCCTACGCAACGACATGAACAAGCGGCCTATGATAATCCCGGTAATCCTGGATACGTGACGGGCCACCGGCTAGTCCATGCAACGTGACAGATATTCCGCCGCGCCTGCCAGGTGCGGCGGTCTTGTTTCTCGGCGCCCGCTCGCGACTTGAGCATTTTAGGAGTCGTGGACATGTCGACGGCCACCGCAGTCTTCACCGGCGGTTTCAATTGGTTCAAGACGGGCATCACGGCCGGCGTCCTCGGGGTAGCCGCCATGTTGTTTGCCGTGGCGTACCTGGCGGTTCCGGAATTTCCTGACTGGCTGAACGCCTCGCTGGGCATCGGCTGGGCAGTCGTGACGGCGTTCGGGCTGGCCGTGCTGCTCGCCATGGTTTACCGGCCGAGCTCGTTGGTGCGGGGTTGGAGATGGTGGTCGGCGCTGGCCGCAGTCGCGATAACCGCGGTAGGGGGACTGACCTTCTGGCAAGGCGACACCGGCGCTTCTTACGCCTATGGCATGGCCGGTGAATGGGGATACGCGCTCACCGGCAGGCACCTTTGGATGTGGATAATCCAATTGCTCGGCGCGCTGGTAATCGTTAGCCTTCTCTTGGTTCCACATGCGTGGAAAGGTTATTTAGTCGCCGGTCGCCTTCTCGGGGTTGTCGCCAGGGCGGGCCTCGTGTTTGTCGCCATCGGAGCCAAATACCTGGCAATTGGGGTGGCGCTGGCTTCCGTAGCCGTTGCTCGAGGCGTGCGACGGTTGGTCGGGATGCGACCGAGAAGAGTGCCCGATGCCCCCGAGCCCATGTTTGCGCCGGCGCTGGCGAAAAAACCGAGGGAACCCGATCAACCCGAGCCTCCGGCGGCCCCGCATAAGGTCAGCACATCCCGTTCCGGCGGATGGCAGTTGCCGCCCGTAGAAACGCTGGCGCCGCCCGAACCGCACCAGATAAACGGTGCCGCCATCGCCGACATGACCGAAGAGATCAAGGACGCCCTCGCCGAGCACGGAGTATACGTAGACGTCGAGGACGTGAAAGCGGGCCCCCGCGTGATCAAGTTCGGACTGGTCCCCGGATACATGCCGCAAAGGGCCGGCAAAGATGGAGACACGTCGAAACAACGGCCGAGCCGCGTCCGCGTCGGCGACATAGCCAAACGCCAGAAGGACCTTGCGCTGGCTCTCAAAAGCCCGTACATCCGAATCATCGAGACCCCTGAACCTGGCGAGGGTTTGGTGGGCCTTGAAGTGCCCAACCCGTCGCCCGGTAAGGTGCTGATGCGATCGATCGTGGAGGGGCCCGAATTCAACAAGATCGTCGACAAGGGGGGATTGGCATTCGCCCTGGGTGAAGACGCCGGAGGACAATCGCTGGCGTTGGACCTGGCGGCGATGCCCCACCTGCTCATCGCGGGCGCCACCGGTTCCGGCAAAAGCGTGTGCATCAACTCCCTGGTGGCCTCGCTGCTCATGACGCGCCCTCCCGACGAGCTGCGGATGATCATGGTCGACCCGAAACGCGTTGAGTTGACCCCGTTCAACGGCATCCCGCACCTGGTGATGCCGGTGATCGTGGAACCGGACGACGTCCAGCCTGCCCTGCGCGGTTTGATCAACGAGATGTCCCGGAGATACAAGCTCATGGAAGAAATGGGCGTGCGCAACATCGCCGGGTACAACGCCAAGGCCGGCGAACCGATGTGTTTCCTGGTGCTCATCGTTGACGAGTTGGCAGACCTGATGATGACGGGCGGTCTGGAGGTGGAACAGCAATTAGTCAGGCTGGCGCAGCTGGGACGTGCGGCCGGCATACACATGGTACTGGCCACGCAGCGGCCTTCGGTCAAGGTGGTCACCGGACTGCTGAAGGCCAACGTCCCCGCGCGGGTCGCGTTCGCGGTGGCGTCCCAGGTCGACTCCCGGGTGATCCTCGACGGGGCTGGCGCGGAAGCCCTGATGGGCAAGGGTGACCTGCTCCTCCTGAACAACGATTTCCCCAAGGCCCGGCGCGGTCAGGGTACACTGGTGTACGACGACGAAATGGACCGCCTGGTTGACTTTTGGCGCAACCGGCAGGGACCGCCTTTGCCGCCCATTGACCTGGCTGAAGAGGATGAAAAAACTGACGATCCGGACCCTGAAAACATCGACGACATCTATCAGGGCAACATCCTGGACCAGGCACGCGATCTGGCGCTGCGAAATCCCAGACTCACGTCCGCGATGGTGGAGCGGCGGTTCAAGGTCCGCAAGTCCATCGCCGACGAGCTTATCGAAGAACTGCGCGGCGAAGGCCTGGTCATCGGAGGCTAGGTTCGTCTCGCCACATTCCCCGGTTGGTGGTCCCCCTCGAAACCGCCCGGCAAGTCGTTTCCTCATGCTGTCGTTCCGCAAAGCAGTGATGCTGCTCGTTCGGACAACGCCGCCGCCAGCGCGATCGGTGGTATGATTGCCCGTCTAGGGAGACGGGAAACATTGCTGATCGACCTGCACGCGCACACGTACCCCAAATCCGATGACAGTTTTGTTTCGGTTGATGAATTAGTCGACGCCGCTCGCCAACACGGCCTGGACGGGATCTGTCTGACGGAACACGACGATTTCTGGCCCGTAGACGCGGCCCGGGACCTCACGCGTCGCCACGGCATCCTGGTGTTGCCCGGCGCGGAGATAAACACCGACGCCGGCCACGTGCTGGTTTTTGGATTGCACCAGTACAAGTTTGGAATGCACAAACCGGCGTTCCTGAGGGACGAGGCCGACCGTTACGGCGCGGTGCTCATAGCCGCCCACCCCTACCGGCGGCGCTTCCTGGCCGACCCGGGTGAAGACCCCGAGGTACGCTCGGAGATGCTGAGTCGAGCGCTGGACGATGATATGCTCCGCCTCTTCGACGCGGTGGAATCACGCAACGGCCGGGGCAAAGAATCGGAAAACGTCTTCTCCGAAGACCTGCGCCAGGGCCTGGTTCTCCCCGGAACCGGCGGAAGCGACACCCACACACTGGCGCAGATGGGCACTGCAGCCACACGGTTCGAGCGCCGCATCTCGTCTTTGGACGAACTGATTGTTGAGCTGAGGGCAGGTCGGATGCGCGCGGTTGACCTGACGGTGGCCGCGGCGACTACCTCGGGCCGGGCCAGTTGACATGAGCTCAGTGCTGCAAGTCGAGGACCTGCAGGTCGAGTTTCGCGTGCCCAACGGGGTGGTGCACGCCGTCAACGGCGTCTCCTTCTCGCAGGAAGAGGAGGAGGTATTCTGCATCGTCGGCGAGAGCGGCGCGGGAAAGAGCGCGCTCGCGTTGGCGGTGATGGGCTTGCTGCCCGACAACGGTGAAGTGACCGGCGGAAGGATACTGTTCGACGGGGTCGACCTGGTTACGGCTCCTGAAGAATACGTGCGGGAGCTTCGCGGCAAGGCCATGTCCCTGGTTTTCCAGGACGCGCAGTCGGCCCTCAACCCGGTGCAGACCATCGGGAGTCAGCTCACGGAAGTCATCATCACGCACTCGCAACTGAACCGGAGAGCGGCCGGGTCGGTATGCCAGGAAATGCTGCGTGAGTTGGGCGTGCCGGATCCGCGACGCATGATGTCCGCCTATCCGTTCACACTGAGCGGCGGACAGTGCCAGCGGGTGATGCTCGCCATGGCCATGGTCATGCGACCTCGGCTGCTGATCGCTGACGAGGTCACGTCCAGCGTCGACGTGACGTTGCAGGCGGAAATTCTGGAACGCCTCAAGGAACTGAGCCGTGACTCCAAGTCGGCGATCCTGCTCATCACCCACGACATGGGTGTGGTCGCCAACATGGCTCGCCGGGTGGGAGTGATGTACGCGGGTCACCTGGTGGAGATGGCGAAGCTGCTGCCGCTCTTCAAGCAGCCGCGTCACCCGTACACCTGGTCGCTGCTGCAGAGCCTGCCCCGGCTGGACGCAGCCGGCAGAAGGCTGCAGGCACTGCGGGGGGTACCTCCCGACTTGATCAACCTTTCCGAAGAGTGTCCCTTCCTGCCGCGCTGCCCCAAGGCCCTGGCGCGATGCCGAGCGGAACGGACGCCCGGCCTGTCCGAACTCCACGACGGACACTCGGCAGCATGCTACAACCCGATAACATACGAGAACGGGGAGTGAGGCGTCGCCGGTCCCGGTTATGAGCCGGTGGCCAAATCGGCTACCAACAGCTGCAGCGACAAGGCCGCTTCAAGGCGTCCCTGCTTGATCGCCAGGTCACTTTCCATGACGCGACGGTATTTGCTGCGGACTTGCTCCAGCGTCAACCGACGCGCCTGGCCCAACGTTTTGCGCACCACGAAGTCGGAGTTGGAGCCCATGCGTCGTCCCAGGTCGGGTTGCGCAACGCCCCGATCCGTCAGGTCGCGTGCCAGGGCGATGAGACGGAGCTGCCGCTCGATCATCGCGATGATGTAGAGCGGCTCTTGCCCATCGTCCATCAACTGCATCAACGAGCGCAATGCCAGCCCCGGTCGGCCATCCATTATGGCGTCCACGGCCGCGAAGATGTTTGCCTCCTGCGCGTAGGGCACCATGGCGCGCACGTCGGAGTCGGTGATGCTGCGGCCGGTGGCGTACAGGGACAGTTTCTCGAGTTCACGGTCAATGGTCCAAAGATCGCCGCCCACCAGTTCGGCCAGGACCTGCATGGCTGGAGGCGTGATGCTGGCGCCCTTTTCCTCGGCCCGTTGCTTGATCCATTGCAGCAACGCCTGAGCGTTGGGAGTCGCCTCGCGGTGCACGGCGCAATGCTCGGACAGGGAACGCAACAACGGGTTGCCCTGCTGGACGTCGCCGTCCACAAAGATCAGGAGCGTCGTCTCCGGAAGGGCCGGCACAGCATCCGCCAACTGGGTCCACGCGCCGGTGGATGATGCCGACCGTCTGCCGGATCTCCGACCGCCTCCCGAACCTTGCTGAGTAGCCAGCGCGCCTTCAATTTCGACAAGGCGCATGATGTCAAGAAACGGCAGCGAATTGCACATTGCCAGGACTTCGTCAGGCCTCGCCTGACCGGCGGAAACGACGTGCCGGTTGGAGTCCATGAGGTCGGCGGCGCCGGCCTCGGTCTTCACCCGGCGCAGGCGTTCGGCAACGAGAAAGGAATCGCCGTAGATGACGTGGGCAGGCATTTAACGCGCGACCTGCCGGTTCGCCACGCCGGCCCCAGGTAAGCCCGGTCGGTCAGTTCTCGACCAATTCGGTCAGCACGCCGAACACCGACCGGGGATGAACGAAGCCTATGGTCCCCGACAGGCCGTGGCGTGGTTCCGCATCTATCAGCGAAAGCCCGTTGGCGGACAGGATCTTGAGTTTGCCGGCAATGTCGTCGACGTTGAGGGCCAGGTGATGCAGGCCTTCGCCTCTCCGCTCGATGAAACGCCCCACCGCACTCTCCGGAGTCAGCGGCTCAAGCAGTTCCAGGCGGGTCTCGCCGATTTCGATCAGGCAGGCCCGAACCCCCTGGTCGTCCATCTCGACGACCTCTGCGTCCGGTGCGCCGAAGTTTGCAGAAAAGAACTCGAGCGCGGCCCGGATATCGTTCACCGCGACTCCCACATGGTCGATGTAGTTGACGGCGCAGGTCTCGGGCATGGGCGGTTCGCCTCCCTGGGCGCGATTTGGGATCAGACTGGGTACTGGGCGAGGACCTGCCGGGCGATGATCATGCGCTGAACCTCCGAGGTTCCCTCGTAGATCGTGGTGACGCGGGCGTCGCGGAAGATGCGCTCGATGCGAGATTCCTTGAAGACCCCGATGCCGCCGTGGATTTGCATGGCCTCGTAAGCGGCCTTGTTGCAATTTTCCGAAGCGATGAGCTTGGCCATGGAGGCCTCGTTGATGAAAGGCAGACCGGCGTCGCGAAGCGTCGCGGCGTGCATGGTGGCGACGCGCGCGGCATGCACGCCGGTAGCGATGTCGGCAAGCTTGAACTGAATCGCCTGGTGTCGAGCCAGCGGGCGGCCGAAGGTCTCGCGCAACTGGGAGTACCGGACGGCCTCTTCCAACGCAGCCTGGCCGATGCCCACGCACTGGGCGGCGATGGAGATCCGGCTGGAGTCGAGAATATCCATGGCGTAGCGGAACCCCATGCCCTCTTCGCCGATGATGTTTTCCGCCGGCACCTCGGCGTCCTCGAAGACTATCTCGCAGGTGCTGGAGGCGCGGATACCCATCTTGTTGTGTTGCGGGTTGATCTGCATGCCCTTGGTTCCCGCCGGAACGATGAAGGCGCAAACGCCCCGATACCCGATGGAACGGTCCTGGTTGGCGAAGATCACCAGCGTCTCGGCGACCTCGGCGTTGGTGATGAACTGCTTGGAGCCGTTGAGCACCCAGGACCCATTTCGGCGGGTGGCCGTGGTGGCCATTGCGGCGGCGTCGGACCCGCTGCCGGGCTCGGTGAGCGCCCAGGCGGCAATACCCTGGCCGGAGGCCAGGGACGGGATGTAGCGCTGCTTCTGTTCCTCATTGCCAAAACGCGCGATGGTCTCCAGGCCAAGGCCCAGGTGCGCCGCCAAAGTCACGCTGGCGGCAACGTCTGCCCGAGCCAGTTCCTCAATGGCTATCGATGACTTGCGGAAACCGCCGCCGCTTCCACCGTAGGCAGTGTCCACACCGATGCCGGTGAGGCCCAACTGAGCCATGCCACGCCAGTTTTCGTGGGAGAACTCGGCCTTCTCGTCCAACTCTGCCGAGCGCGGCATGATCTCGCGCTCCGCGTAGTCCCGGACGAGGTTCTGGAGCATCTTTTCTTCTTCATTCAGCGTAACGTCGGTCACGGGGGGCCTCCATGGAACAGCGGCGCGATTACCGTCGGGCCACAGGTCGGTTTATCGGGAAGTGGCAGAAAAGTGTATCACAGGCCCCCGGCGGGCTCGTATTCGCCAAAGACCTGGCGCAGCACGTCGCAGATCTCGCCGAGGGTGGCGTAACGTTCCACGCACTCCATCATCGGCGGGATGGTGTTGGCGCCCTCGGAACGAGCGGCATCAGCCAGACGGGCCAGGCTGATCTGAACCGCCATGTTGTCACGTTCACGGCGCAGGGCACGCAGCCGCTCGACCTGTTCGGCGGCGGCCGTCGCGTCGACGCGCAAGAGGCCGGAAATCGGCGGGGCTTCGGTGACATACTGGTTCACACCCACTACGACACGATCGTTTTCGTCGACCTCGCGCTGGTGACGAAACGCAGAGTCGCCGATTTCCTGTACCTGGAAACCGTTCTCGATGGCCGCCACCGCGCCGCCCATCCGATCAATGCGCTGTATATATTCCAGGGTGGAAGCCTCCAGGCGGTCGGTGAGGTTTTCGATGTACCAGGAACCGCCAAGGGGATCCACGACGTCGGCGGCCCCGCTTTCGTGGGCCAGAATCTGCTGGGTTCTCAGGGAAAGTTGCGCCGACTCCTCGGTGGGCAGGCTCAGCGCTTCGTCGCGTGAGTTCACGTGGAGCGATTGGGTGCCCCCGAGAACGGCCGCGAGAGCCTGCACCGTGCTGCGAATGACGTTGTTGTCGGGCTGTTGCGCGGTGAGGGTCACGCCAGCCGTCTGCGTGTGGAAGCGCAGCATCATGGAACGGGGGTCCTTGGCGCCGAACCGGTCCCGCATTATGTTGGCCCACAGACGGCGGGCGGCTCGAAACTTGGCCACCTCTTCGAAAAGGTTGTTCTGAGCCACGAAAAAGAAGGACAGCCGGGGGGCGAAGTCGTCCACCGGCAGACCGGCGTCCACCGCGGCCTGCACGTAGGCAATGGCGTTGGCGAAGGTGAAGGCCAACTCCTGGGACGCCGTGGCTCCGGCCTCCCGCATGTGGTAGCCGCTGATGCTGATGGTGTTCCAACGCGGCACGTTCTCGGCGCAATAGCGGAACACGTCGACCACAAGCCGCATCGAGGGGCGCGGCGGATAGGCGTAGGTGCCTCGGGCAATGTACTCCTTGAGGATGTCATTCTGGAGCGTGCCGCTCAGTTGGTCGGCGGAAACGCCCTGCTTCTTGCCGGCCGCGATGTAGAGACACAGCAGAACCGCAGCCGTGGCGTTGATGGTCATCGAAGTGCTGACCTTGTCCAGCGGTATTCCGTCGAACAGCGTCTCCATGTCCGCCAGAGAGCATATGGGCACCCCCACCTTGCCGACCTCGCCCTCGGCCAACGGGTGGTCGCTGTCGTATCCGATCTGGGTGGGCAGGTCGAAGGCCACCGAGAGCCCGGTCTGACCGTTCTCCAACAGGTAACGGTACCGTTCGTTGGTGGCCGCCGCTGTGGCGTAGCCGGCGTACTGGCGCATGGTCCAGATGCGTCCCCGGTACATGTTCGGCTGGACGCCGCGCGTGTACGGAAATTCGCCGGGGTAGCCGATGGCATCGACATACTCGGCACCGCCGGGAGTTCCGTCCTCCGGAGTGTAGACGGCGTCCAGGTCGAGACCGGAATCCGTCGCGAACTGCTCCCGACGCTCCGGAAAACGCTGCGTGACCCGGGAAAGTGTGGAGTCTTGCCATTCCTGCTTGTTTGTGGACATGATGCTCATTCCGATTGGTGTTCGTGCGCTTCCTGGGCTGTCACGCCATTCTAACATTGCGGGCTTATTTGGCTGTATGGCGCGGGCAACAAAACAGGGCGCCGGCATTGCCGGCGCCCTGCATATCGACGGCCAGGCGGCCGAGACTAATCGCTGGTGAATGCGTAGTCAGTCGGGCGCATGATGGAGTGCCGCGAGACGCGAACGATGGGCCCGTCGACCTCGCTGGCGGCGCGCGCCTTGTTCCACTCGGGGTCGGCCTGGAAGGACCGCCAACTCTTCTCCCGGTCGCCGAGGCTGGGGTAGCCCAGCATGTAGACGAGGACGTTATTGACGCCAACGTCCTCGGACCAGTAGCCGATGTTCTCGATCCCGTGCTTTTCGAACAGGCCGATGGTGTGGCTGGCGAACCGGTTGTGCACGTCGGGCAGGCGGCCGGGCATGGCCTCGTAGATTCGCAGCTCCTGCACGGCGGTGCTGATCTTGGGCTCGGGCGAGTACGGAGTCGGGCGCAGGAATCGGTTGGTTACGGCGTCGACCAACGGGCCGTTGGCCTCGGTCTGCTTGCGGACTTCCAGCCAGTCCGGGTCGCTGCCAAACTTGGCCCAGCGGGATTCCCGGTCAGCCATGCTGTCGAACACGTTGATGTAGGTCAGGCGGTTGCTGCGTCCGATTTCGTCGGTCCAGAAACCGAGATACTTCACGCCGTGCTTGCGGAACAGGGCACAGGTATGGTTGGCGAACCGACCGCTGATGTCGGGCAAGCGACCGGCGACGGCGTCGTAGATGCGGAGTTCGTACAGCATCGCTTATCTCCTTCCGGGTGGTGGCATGGGCAAATTGATCCGTGCGACAGTGGCCATCTGGCGACCGGTCGCGCCTGCCGGTAGTATAGCACCGGGCCGGCAGAATGCGTGTCAATCCGCTATGCGACGGCTTTCCGTAGAATAGGGGAGTCCGGTGGCGCCGAGCCGCGTCGTTTCCGCGAACACAGGCCCGGGGTAGCCGGCACGACCCGTACGGTGAGCATTCACAAACCCTTAACAAATCAAGCTTAGACTCAATGCAAACGGCAAACAATCAAGCGGGTCTCACTGACCGCCGGGACAAATCCACCGGGGGTCCTCCAAGTGTGCTGGACCTGCCGCCGGTCAGTCCGAAGAGGTGTGGAATATCGTGAGCATCGGGATCAAACCTTCCGCGAAAGGGCAACGCGTACGGTCCGCGTTGGCCGTGGCCATCCTGGCGCTGGTGATCACCGGCGCGTTCGCCTGTGGCGGACCCGGACCAACACCGCCGGAGAGGATTGAGCTAACGCCCCCTGCGGTCAACACGGTGGGCGGGCCTGCCGACGCTCCCACCGTCGCGCCCCCGCAGGCGGCTGAGTCTGAGGCGGTGCCCGCCATCGAGCAGCCGGTGCAAAGCGGGACACCTGAGACTGAAGTCCAGTTGACGGCGTCGGCGATAGCGGCGGCACATGACGAGGTGATGTCCGGCATCTACGAGGGCACCGTCCCGTCGGTGGTGGGCCTGCGGGTGCTCAAGTCGATTACCATCGGCGGCGCCGCGCCCGGGATGCCGCCCGGTGATTTCCGGTCGCGGGCGTCCGGGTCGGGTTTCGTTTGGGACGACGAGGGTCACATCGTGACCAACAAGCACGTGATTGACGGGGCTGACAGGATAATCGTCGTGCTGAGCGATGGCATCCAGACCGACGCGGAACTGGTGGGCGACGACCCCGACTCGGACCTGGCCGTAATCCGAATCACGGACGAGGCGGTGAGACCGCCGGCCATTGCACTGGGTGACAGCGACAGCATCAAACCCGGTCAATTGGCCGTGGCCATCGGCGATCCTTTCTCCAGAGGGTTCTCCATGACCTCAGGCATAATCAGCGCCGTGGGCAGGACCATCAACCCCTCGGAAAGCAACTTCTCGGTGCCCCGGGTGGTGCAGCACGACGCGGCGACCAACCCGGGGAATTCGGGCGGACCCCTGCTGAACCGTAGCGGCGAGGTGGTGGGAATCAACACCCAGATCATCAGCGAGACGGGAGCATTCTCCGGAGTCGGTCTTGCCATACCCGTGAACCTCGCGAAACTCGTGGCTCCGGCGCTGATCGCGGAAGGGCGCTACGAGTATCCGTTCATCGGCATCCGCGGCGTGTCGCTGAGCCCGGACATCGCCCGAGCGATGGATCTCCCAGCCGGCACCCGTGGCGCCCTGGTACTCGCGGTGGGCACGGGAACCGCAGCGGAACAAGCCGGCATGCGGGCGTCGGATCGGCTCACCGTGATCGACGGAGCGGAGCTGCCCGTCGGCGGAGACATCATCACCGCTATGAACGGCGTGCCCATGATGGGGATGGACGATGTGGTGGCATATACCGTGGAGCACTCCCAGCCCGGGGACACCGTCGAGTTCACCATCCTGCGGGACGGCGTCGAGATGACCATGGAGGTCACCATGCGAGCGCGGCCGGAGTAGCCGACAGCCAGGAATCAAAAAGAGACCGGTGGCACCAAGTCTGGTGCCGCCGGTCGTGTTTTGCAGGTGGCGCGCCTGGCAGGACTCGAACCCGCAACCCCTGGGTCCGAAGCCCAGTGCTCTGTCCATTGAGCTACAGGCGCAATTTCCCGGAGACTGTACGCGTATGTATTGGGGCGAGCAACGGGATTCGAACCCGTGATCTCCTGTGCCACAGACAGGCGCCTTCGACCACTTGGCTATGCTCGCCACGGAGCCGCCCGGCCATTGTACCGGGGCTTGTTTCGAGGTTAGCATACATCATCAAATCGGACAATACACCGAGCCCAGCACAATTGAACGGCGTCGGGGGATTGGATAAAATCCCTGCATGCAGAGCCGGTAATATCTCGGCAAAATGAATTGGGGCAAACTGATTCCGGTCAGTATCTCGTAATCCCCTTGATCCTGAGAACTGATTCGGAGGACCTATGAAGCGCACTATGTTCAGAATACTGCTGATGGGAGCCGTTTTGGCCGCACTGGTCGGGTTGGTGGCGTGCGGCGGCAGCGAACAACCGCAGACGGCAGCGCCCGAACCCACGGCGGTGCCCGCCGCGACTTCCGCTCCTGCGGCCGCAGCACCGGCAGCCACGGTGCCCAGCGAAGCTCCTACGCCCACCACGGCAACCGTGATGGCCGCACCCGTCCCGACGGCCATGGGCGGAAGCTGCGCCCCGTCGGCGGACCTGACCTTCGACGACCGTCCGCCCCAGGGAGGCACGCTGGTGCGGCTGTTCGCGGATCCGCCCACCCTGGATCCGCACCTGATGGGCGACGTAACGTCCAGCGTGATCGGCGGCGAGGTTTTCGGCGGGCTGGTCACGTTGAGCCTTGACTACCAGCCGGTGCTGGACCTGGCCGAGACCTGCTCCATCAGCGAAGACGGTCTGGTTTATACCTTCGTGCTTCGAGAGAACGCCAAGTTCCACGACGGCACGCCCGTAACGGCGGAAGACGTCAAGTGGTCCATCGAACGGGCCGCCCATCCGGACACACTCTCGCATACAGCCGAGACTTACCTGGGCGACATTGTTGGAGTGGTTGACAAGCTCGAAGGGAACGCCGATGAAATCAGCGGGCTCCGTGTAGTGGACGATCGCACCATCGAGTTCACCATTGACGCACCCAAGTCGTACTTCCTCGCCAAACTCACGTATCCTACGGCCTACGTGGTCGACCAGGAACAGGTCAACGACGATGGCTCCTGGTTGGAACAGCCCAACGGCACAGGTCCTTTCAAGCTGGCGACCTACGAGATCGGCGAACTCATCGTGCTGGAACGAAACGAAAACTACCACCTGGGTCCGCCGCACATTGAAAGCATCCAGATGATCCTGAGCGGCGGGTCCGCGATGATCATGTACGAGAATGACGAGATCCATTTGACCGGCGTCGGCCTTGACGACCTCCCGCGCTTGCTGGATCCCAATGACGCGCTGCATCCGCAGTTGCACCGTTCGCCCCAGGACTTTGACGTGTTCTACATCGGGTTGAACGTCGACGAGCCACCGTTCGACGACGTCAACGTGCGACAGGCCCTCAATTACGCCATCGACCTGCAGAGCATCGCGGATAACGTGCTGGACGGCAGGGTATCCCCAGCCACTGGCGTGATCCCGCCCGGGTTCCCGTCCTACACGGAAGGCCTGCGTAGCTACCATTTCAACCCGGACCTGGCCCGAGAACTGATGCAGGAATCCACGTACGGAGACGCACTGGCCTCCGGAGACTTCCCGCGGATCACGCTGACCATATCCGGCAGTTTTGGCGCCGCCATCCCCACCTATCTCGAGGTGATACTGGAACAGTGGCGCCAGGAACTGGGGATCGAGGTAGATATCCAGCAGACTGAGTGGGCGACGTTCCTGCAAGACGTGAATGACAAGAAGTACCAGATGTTCTCCCTGGGCTGGATCGCGGACTACCCAGATCCACAGAACTTCCTGGACGTGCTGTTGCACTCGGAAAGCCAGAGCAATCACACCAACTATGGCAACCCGGAGGTCGACCGCCTGCTGGAAGAAGCCCGCACGGAGCGCGACCGGGAGCGGAGGTTCGAACTGTACAACCAGATCGAACAGATGATCCTGGACGACGCGCCGTGGGTCTGGACCTGGTTCAGCGGCGAGGGCTACGCACTGATCAAGCCCGAAGTTTCGGACTACTTCCTCCTGCAGATGAGCATCCCCAAGTACCGCTACGTGTACTTCAACCAGTAAATTTGCCGCAGGCTGCGGTGTGGGGGCGAACAGCAATTCGCCCCCGCAAGTATCAGCACACCCAACGGGCGGATACGGATGGGAACATACGCGGCACGCCGGCTGATTTGGCTGCCATTCCTGCTGATCATCGTCACGTTCGTGACGTTCGCCCTGCTTCGGGTCGGGCCCGGTGACCCAGTGCAGGTCTGGCTTGGCCAGCACCAGAACGACGAAGTGCGGGAGCGTTTGCGAGACCAACTTGGTTTGGACGACCCACTTGTCGTTCAATACGTGCGGTACATCGAGGGGGTCGTTACGCGGCTGGACTTCGGCGATAGTTTCCAATTTAGAGGAAAGTCGGTCGCTGAGCTGCTGGCTAAGCGCATTCCAGTTTCACTGCAACTCAACTTGGCGGCCATCCTCATCACGCTGGGAGTCGGCATACCGGTTGGCCTTTTCGCGGCGCTGCGCCAGGGAACTGGCGTGGACAACGTGGTGGTGGCGATTGCCTTGGCGTTCCAATCGCTGCCGGTATTCATTACAGCGCCCGTCCTCCTCCTCGTGTTCGCCCTTTACCTGGACATCCTGCCTACCAGCGGATGGGACGGGTTCTTTTCGCCCAAGATCGTGCTCCCGGCGACAGTCATGGGAGTTCCCGGCATCGCGATTGTCGTCCGCCTGGTACGGGCAAGCGTGTTGGACGTCTTGGGCCAGGACTACATACGAACCGCACGCGCCAAAGGGCTATCCGAGACGATCGTGCGCTGGCGGCACATCCTCCGCAACGCGATGATTCCGGTGGTTACCAGCTTCGGTTTCACCATAGCCGGCTTGGCCGGCGGAACCTTCATTGTTGAAATTTACTTCGGCATCCCGGGTGTCGGATTTTTCACGATCAACTCCCTGTTCGCCAGGGATTACCCGGTGATCATGGCGTTCGCGATCATCTCAACCACGCTGTTCATGCTGGCCAATTTGATCGTCGACATGATGTACCCGCTTCTGGACCCGCGGATCCGGCTGGGGGCTGGCAATGTTACCTGACCGCTCCGGTCCCCCGGCCCACGATCACGGACACGCCCAGCACCGGGACCTGCAGGATTCGGACCGGGCAGCGAACGAGCTGGCCGTAGACCGGCGCCTGGAACTGGACGACGCGCCGGTCCGGGGACACAGTTACCTGAGCCTGTCGGTACGCCGGCTTTTTCGTAAGAAGCTGGCGGTGGTGTGCCTTTCCATCATCCTGGTGATGTACGTGGGAGCGTTAGTTTCACCGTTGATCACCCCTTACGAGTACACCGCCCAGGACCTCTCGCAAAGCAGGGCCAAGCCCACCCTGGCCCATCCGTTCGGAGCAGACCGCCTGGGGCGGGACATGTTGACCCGGGTGATCTATGGGCTGAGAACCACGGTAATCATCACCATCATTTCCCTGCTTGGCGGCACCCTCGTGCTGGGCATCGTCCTGGGTTTGCTCAGCGGATACATGGGCAGGTGGGTCGACTCGGTGATCATGCGCACCGGCGAGGTCACGTCGTCGTTCCCCGACATCATTCTCATCCTGATATTCGTGGCGGCGCTGAAACCGCGACTGGTAGGAATTGTCCAGCAGTTTGAGGATGCCACCGGAATTGACTGGATCCTCAGGCTGGGGATTCTGGACTACGCAATCATATCGTTCGCGCTATCGATTTTTGGTTGGTTCGGCATGGCGAGGCTGGTTCGAGGTCAAGTCCTGCAAGCGAGGGAGAGCCAATACACGGAGGCAGCGCTGGTGGCCGGGGCCTCGACCGCGAGGATACTGCGCGTGCACGTTCTGCCGAACATCCTGAGCCCGCTGATCGTTTCGATATCCGCAGGCCTGGCCGGTGTGGCAGGGTCCGAATTGGTGTTGAGCTGGATCGGGATCGGGGTGCAGCCACCGGTGCCCAGCCTGGGACGGATGATGTTCGAGAACGGCAGCATCCAGGTTCTGCGCAACGAACCCCACCTGATCCTGTTCCCGATCGGAGCGGTGACCCTGCTGTTCTTCTGCTTCAACATCCTGGGGGACGCGGTGAACGACGCCTTCAACCCTCGGGCGCGGTGAACGGACTCGGCGAACTGCATGGCGATGTTCCATCACCCGGCGTGATTGCAACCCGCGCCATCAGCGCGGCATGATGTTGCCCCGGTTTCGATGGCAGTTCGCACAAGCAGAGAGGCAGCCAAATTGCCAATGCTTATCCCCCTGTGCTAACGTTTATGATGCTATTTCGCTCGCATAATCAATCCGCGAGTGGCAGGCAAGGACGGGGGCATTGAGTACCATATCGAGTGAACCTGCGGCGACCGTTCCGGCTGGGGTTGTCGCCTGGCGACCTTGGGGCCGCGAGGCGTTTGAGTTCGCCCAGGATAACGACCTCCCCATCCTGCTCTCGATCAACGCGGTGTGGTGCTATTGGTGCCACGAGATGGATGCGGGCGCGTACGCAGATCCGGATGTCATCGAGTTCGTCAACGTCCACTTCACCCCGGTCCGCGTCGACACCGACCACCGACCTGACATTAACGCCCGGTATAACGTCGGCGGCTGGCCCACGACGTCGTTTTTGACGCCTCACGGCGGTTTCATCGCGGGCGCGACCTACCTGCCCGCGGACCAGTTCCTGGCCATGCTGGACGAAGTGCGGCGGGCATATTCAGAACGCAAACCCGAGTTGTACGAGCAGGGCAATGACATCCTGCGCCAGCGCCGGGAACACGCGGGTCGGGTGTCAGCAGGCCGGGATCCAGATTCCGCCGTCGTGGACGCAATCTCACGCCGCGTGGCCGGCACCTACGATGCCATCAACGGCGGGTTTGGACTGGAGCCAAAATTCCCGTCGGCACCCATGCTGCGCCTGTTGCTGCACCGGTTCCGCGCCACGGGTGAACCCTTCTTCCGCGTGATGCTCGAGAAAACCCTGGACTCGATCATTGGTAGCGATCTGCGTGACCGAATCGACGGCGGCTTTTTCCGGTTCACCATGGCCAACGATTGGACGCAGGCGCAATACGAGAAGATGGCCGAGGACAACCTTGCTCTGGCCGATATCCTCATGAACGCTGGAGTTGTTCTGGCGCGACCAGACTACGTTGAAGTCGCCGGAGAGACGGTTGATTACATCTGTCGCACCCTGCAGGATCCGGCGGCCAGAGGAGTGCGGGGCAGCCAGGGCGCCCATTCCGAGTACTACGCAAGATCGCGCCGCGAGAGGACGCAATCCGAAGCGCCGCCCGTCGACCCTTGCTGCTATGTATCGGTCAGCGCCCAAGCCGTCTCCCTCCTGCTGGGCGCCGCGTGGAAATTGGGACGCCCGGAGTTAACTGAAACGGCCGTGAATTTGCTCGACAGCTTGGTCGACGCATCGGAAAGCGGTCGGTTGCCACACACCTTCACGGTCGACGGCGGACGGCTTGAGGACGAGGGAGACCTGTTGGTCGACTGGGCCAACTTCCTGATGGCTGCACTGGACGGGTACGACGCCGTGCCCGGAGGTTCGGAACGTTATCTCCAGGCAGCGGAGCGGGCGGCACAGGTCCTGCTGGACAGGTTCCTGGACGGCGGGCACGGCGGGTTCTGGGATGTGGAATCGGGGCAAGAACGGCTTGGATACCTGCACGCGAGGGAAAAGCCGCTGGCAGAAAATACGAGAGTCGCGGCTGGCATGCTGCGATTGCACCATGCGACACTGGATGAGCGTTACCGCCAGACGGCACGGCACACCCTGAGCGCTTACGTGGACGCCAACCGCGACTACGGTGAACTGGCTGCGGACTACGCGATAGTCGTGGACCACTACCTGAATCCGGTGGTGGAGGTCACAGTGGAAGGCTCGCCGGGAACGGCCAGCGCTGAGGCCATGTTGGCCGCTGCAATGCAATTGGTCGACCCGCACCTGCTGATCCGGCTGGCGCCCGCCACTTCAGACGACGCGCCGGCCCAGGCCCACGTGTGTCTGGACACGGTCTGCTACCCGCCGGTGACGAACCCTGCGGAACTGGCGACAGCGGTGGCCGAGGGCGGCGCCGTGACGGAAAGCCCGTTCCAGAACGTGCTTGACCTGCTGGGCTGAACCGGCCGAAACGATTTGCGAATACCCAGGAGTTGACGCCCTGAAGACCCAAGACTGCGGCGATTTACGCGCCGCCCACGATGGCTCCGCCACAAAGTTGTCCGGCTGGGTCAGCCGACGCCGAGACCACGGCGGGATCATATTCATCGACCTTAGGGACCGCTCCGGATACGTGCAAGTGGTACTCAATCCGGAGCATCTGTCGGCAGAGGACTACCAGACAGCCGAAAGGCTGCGCTCGGAATGGTGCGTTGAAGTCGACGGAACTGTCCGATTGCGGCCGGAAGGCTCGGAAAATCCGGCGCTTCCCACCGGCGAAGTGGAAGTGATGGTGGAAGGGCTGACGGTTTTGAACCAGTCGCTCACGCCGCCGTTCTACATCACGGACGACGTCGAGGCTGACGAAAGCCTGCGGCTGCGTTATCGTTACCTCGACCTGCGGCGACCCAAGATGCAGGACAACCTGAGGCTGCGCCACCGGGCGGTAAAATACATTCGGGACTACCTGGATGGCCACGGTTTCCTGGAGATCGAAACACCGATCCTGATCAAAAGCACGCCCGAAGGAGCGCGGGACTACCTGGTGCCCAGCCGGACGCATCCCGGCAATTTCTACGCTCTGCCCCAATCCCCGCAACAGCTGAAACAGTTGCTCATGGTGAGCGGTGTGGAGCGCTATTTCCAGATCGCCCGATGCTTCCGGGACGAGGACCTGCGCGCCGACCGTCAGCCCGAGTTCACCCAGCTTGACCTGGAGATGAGCTTCGTCGAAGAGGAGGATGTGCTGGGCTTGATCGAGGGTTTGTACGCCGGATTGGTGCGGGAGTTGACTCCCCAATTCAAGGTCAAGGCTCCGTTCCAGCGTCTTACCTACGCGGATGCCATGGCGCGGTTCGGAAGTGACAAGCCGGACCTACGCTACGGCCTGGAAATGGCCGACGTTAGCGATCTTGCCGCGGAAACGGAGTTCCGTGTCTTTCACGGCATCCTGGACCGAGGCGGCATCATCAAGGCGATGGCCGTACCGGGCCAGGGAGGCTTGTCCGGATCAGACATGCGCCGGATGGAAGAAACGGCGAAGGAATTCGGCGCCGCCGGAATGAGCCACGTGAGGCTTACCGGCGACGGGTCCCTGGACTCCCTGACTGACGACGCAGCGCTGTTGTCTCCCGGGCTGCGCATGCCCGCCGAGTGGGTGCGCCGGTTGGCGGAAAGGTCGGGCGCCCAGCGTGGCGACCTGATATTGCTGATGGCCGGCCCGGCCCGCCTCGCAAACCAGTGGCTTTCGGCAATGCGCAGCCATCTGGCCGCGCAGATGGAACTCGCCGATCCGGCGACGCTGTCGTTCGCTTTCGTGACCGATTTTCCCCTGTTCGAGTGGGACGACGACTCCGGTCGGTGGGACTCGGCACACCATCCGTTCACCGCCCCGGCGCCCGGGTGCGAGCCCATGCTGGATGGCGAGGATCTCGGTTCGATCCCATCCCGCGCATACGATCTCGTGTGCAACGGGTCCGAGTTGGCCAGCGGCAGCATCCGAATCCACCGCCGCGACCTGCAGGAAAAGGTTTTCAGCATCCTGGGTTACTCCGACGAGCAAATCGCCGAGAGGTTCGGGCACATACTGGAAGCATTCGACTACGGGGCACCGCCCCACGGCGGCATCGCCCCTGGGATCGACCGGTTGGTAGCCATATTGGCCGGCGCGGACTCACTGCGCGAGGTGATCGCGTTCCCCAAGACCCAGAGCGGATCGGACCTTTTGTTCGGCGCGCCCTCTGAAGTAGACGCCGGGCAACTGCGCGATCTGGCGATACGAATCCTGGAATAGTGGTTGCCGGGCTGGCTTCACACAGTCCGGCCGCAAGCCGTACAGATTCCACTGTCCGCAACGGAGGACAAACGATGAGCGAATTCAACTACGAAGGGCTTTTCGCCGAAAGGGCTCCAATCACCACCCGGGGCGCAAACCGGCACGCCCAGTATGATTTTGCGGTGGCCTACCCTGATCCCGACACGCTTCCGCTGACGGGACTTGTCGAGGCCTTGGGCACGGCGCTGGAGCGCGAGGGACGCGATCTCGCCTATTATCCGGTGGCCGCCGGCTATCCACCGCTGCGCGAGTTGGTGGCCGACAAGTTGCGCCGGGACCGCCAGATGGAAGTTACTGCCGACGACATCGTGTTGACGTCGGGGTCGGGTGAAGCCATCAACATGCTGATCCAGGCCATGACCGACCCGGGGGACGTGCTCCTGACCGAAGAGTACGTATACCTCGGTACGATGCGCCAGATGCGGCTGTGGAGCGCGAACGTGGTGGGCGTCAAATGCGACGACGACGGGATTATACCGGAAGCGCTGGACGAGACCATTCGGGCACAGCACGCCGCCGGACGCCGGGTCAAGTTCCTGTACACCATACCCACTTTCCAGAACCCCCTGGGGTGGACCACAACCCTGGAGCGCCGGCAACGCATGCTGGAAGTCTGCCAGAGCCACGGCGTGCCCATTCTGGAAGATGACTGCTACGTAGACCTGCGGTTCGAGGGCGAGGACGTAACGTCAATAAGCAACCTGGCCGATGGCGAAGGTGTCCTGTACGTGGGCTCAATGTCCAAGATCATCGCCCCGGGCGTGCGCATGGGTTACCTGGTGGCGCCGGAGGTGGTGCGGGAACGGGCGCTCAGTTTCAAATCCGGCGGGGTGAACCAGTTTGCCGCCCTGGCGATTGAGGAGTACCTGCGCAACCACATGTACGACCACATCGACGAGGAAAACCAGGCGCTGCGGGCCAAGCGCGACGCCATGCTGGCGGCGTTGGGCGAGCACTTCGGCAATCGCGCCACCTGGTCGAAGCCCGAGGGAGGCCTGTACCTGTGGTTGACGATGCCCGAGGGCACGGACCTGGCCGCGTTCCAGGAGCAGTCGTTCAGCGAAGGCGTCGGATACTACAATGGCTCGATGTTCTCGCCCGAAGGGAACGGCCGACACATGGCGCGGTTGTGTTTCGGGCATCCGACGGCCCAAACCGTATCCGATGGTATCGCGGAGTTGGCGGCAATATTTGAGCGCAACGGGATATTCGCCGGCTGACGCCTACCCGTGTCGGCAAGGCCGACCGGCACCAGAAAAATGAGGGGCGGGTGAGAACCCGCCCCTCATTGTTGGCGATGTCAAACGGTTAGTCGTCGTCGCCCGAAGCCACCGGCTGAGCGGCCGGCTGGTGCCCGTTCGTGCGGATGGCGAAGCGGTCCACGAGGTCACCGATGCTCTGGCGGAAACCGGAGTATTCCAACTCGCCGTAGGGGAGCATGGCGGCGCCGGACCAACCCTGGGAGCGCATGGCGATGCCTTTCTCCTGGGCCAGTTGGCGGGTGTAGTCCCAGGCAGGATTGTCGAAGAAGTCCGTGGAAGACTCGGCGAACTTGCCCTCGGCGTTGATGCTGAAGCCCATGCAGGAAACCAGCGGCAGGCAGTACATGCCCGTCACCGCGGTGTTGATGGGCACCGGCATCAAGGGCATGACGTGGGATCCGCGCGCGTCCCCGCCGATGTAGTGCGCCTTGGTGTACGGCGAGATCAGTTCCTCGGGGGCGGGGAAAATGCCCTGGTTGCGTACTACGGCAACGGGGTCATCCTTGCCGGTGTAGCTGCCCGCGATGTTGTGCAACCGGGTTGCCGAGATCGCTGCCGCAGTCTGGCCGGAATAGCGCGAGGTCACGCTCTCAATGGCGAAACGCTCGTTGTCGCGGAGGAGAACCGTGATCCGGTAGTAGTCCTCGGGGGCGTTCAGCGAGATGATGCTGTCCCCGTCGGTGTTGTCCATGTCGATGATGTTGAATGTGAAGCCATCGCCCAGTCGGGGAAGCATCAGACCGGCACAGTACATGGGATCGGCGAAACCCAGGAACGTCGGCAGGTTGTAGGCGCCCGGGCCGCACTTGTCCGCGGCGAGGACGAAGAAAGACTCTGCTGGGCGGATGGGGTTGGTCTTTACTGGGTCATGGTCGAAGGTGATCTCCGCCACGGCGGGTCCAGCGCCGCGAATATTCCCCGACGGAGCGTCCACGAGAAGATCCTGGCCGGCGCCGTACAGCCCGTACTGACGCGCGATCTCGGTCGCTTCCAGGAAAGTGTTCCAGGCGAACTGGTGGACCGCCTCGTCGTTGTCACCATGGGTGTGAGTCGAGGTGATGCAGATGTCGTCGCCGGTATGGCCCACGTAGGCATCGATGAGCAAGCCGTCGCGAATGGCTCGACCCACGGCCGAGCGTACCGCGTCCATCATGCGATCCGACGGTTTGGTGTGACCGCCAATCGAACCAACGTCCGCCTTGAGCACAGAGATGGTCAAATCCATGTGAGTTTTCCCTCCCACGCGAGGGCGACCGGGAACTACAGCCGGCGCCAAATAATAACTTCTGAAAGCGAATAATAGCGCTTGCACGATAGCATCGCGCGGGCGAAGATGTCAATTTGAAACCGGTTGGCCGGCTCACTTTCCCCACTGTGCGGGTTCGGGTCGGGCAGGCTGCAGATACGGCGCACAGAGTGGCGAGCGCAGATGATCCGCAAAGGGCGTTCAAGCCAATTTGGCATCGCATTATCTGCAATTGCAACCGGGACGGGCGCGCAAATCGTCAAGCAAATCGATCCGCATGGTCAGGACGCGTTATGTCATGCGCCTGCCGGATTGCCGCGTTGGCGGCAATCCGGCTATAATAAGAACAAGGCCATCAGAACACGGGTGCAAATGAGTATCATCCTTCAAATATTGTCACTGCTGTTTGTGGTGCTCTGGACCGCCAGACTCGCGCGGAACAAAGGCAGGAACGCCTTGGTCTGGGGCGGCGTAGCGGCCATCCCAGTGGTGGGTCTGCTCGACATCTTCCCCGAGTGGATTACGGTGCTGTGCATGTTGCCGATGTTGGCGTTGGTATTCATGCCCGCACGACGGCCGGTCGCCCCCGATGGCGGGCAGGATGGAATCACCGCATGCCCCCGATGCCAACACGGCCATGAGGCGGGACCGACCTTCTGCACCAACTGTGGCTGGGAGTTGACCCGCCCCTATGCAACGACGGATACCGCCGCCACCGCGACCGAAACGCCCGAATCGGCCAATGCCCACGGGGTTGGACATGGAACCCGCGCCACCGACGGCGCCGAACAGCGCTCGCCGGCAACCGATGCCACCCCGACCCAGCCGGGCGGGGAGCCCGTGATGGCGTCACAGCAGACTGACGAGGCCGAACCGGCGATGACCCAGACGACTGCACCCGAGCCTGAAACGGCGCCGGCATTTTCAATGGCGCCGTTGAGCATCTCACGACCCCTGACCGCAGCCGGCATGACTGACCTGGGTCTGTCGTTGTTCAACCAGGGAAGAGTCCGAGAAGCGGTGGACCAGTTCACCAAGGCCATCGCCCTGGACCCCCGTTACCGGGAAGCGTGGGCGAACCGCGCCCGTGCCTATACCGAGTTGGGCCTCAGCGACAAGGCGGCGGCTGACCGCCAGCAGCTGGAAGCCATCTGATTTTCTGGCGCTTCACACCGCCATGATATGGTAGCCGGCGTCCACGGGTAGAACCGTTCCGGTCACGCCGCTGGACAGATCGCTGCACAGGAACAGGGCAGTCTGCGCCACCTCCTCCGCAGTAATGTTACGGCCCAAGGGAGCCTTCTCGGCGTGGGCCCGCCGCATGTCCAGAAAACCACTGATGCCTCTGGCTGCCAGGGTATCCACCGGACCGGCGGATATTGCATTAACGCGAATGTTATTGGTCCCGAATTCATAGGCCAACTGGCGCACCTCGTGTTCCAGCGCCGCCTTGGCCGTCCCCATCACGTTATAGCCCGGATACACGCGGCTGGAAGCGTGAAATGTCATCGCGATAACGCTACCGCCATCGGTCATCAGGGGTGCCGCGTGGCGAACCATGGGCAGCAGGGTGAAGGCACTGATCTCCAGGGCCATGCGGAACCCGTCGCGTCCGGTGTCCGCAAGGCGTCCGGCAAGGTCTTCTCGGCTGGCGAACGCGATGCTGTGCACCAAAACTGACAACGACCCCATCTGGTCGCCCACCGCATCGAATACGGCTCGGATCTGGTCGTCATCTGACGCGTCGCATTGGAGCAGCACTGCATCGTCCAATGTTTCCGCCAGCCTCTCCACACGGCTCTTCAGGCGCTCGTTCTGGTAGGTGAGGGCGATACGCGCGCCGGCGCCGGCAAGAGTTCGGGCGATAGCCCAGGCGATGCTGCGATCATTCGCGACACCAAAAACGACCGCATTGCGGCCAGTCAAATCTATCGGGAACACGAAGCTACCTCGTCACATCCGGAATATAAGGAAGCGCGACCTGCGCGTGGTCAGTGGCGAAAGTCCGGAGCAACCTGCTCCAGGAACACCTGCATCTGCTCCTCCTGGCGGTAGGTGGCGAAACGCACAATCACCTGGTCCGCGCCGGCCTCCGCATAGGCATGGATACGTTCCCGGACGCGCTCTGCGTCGCCGAAGGGTCCCCAGCGGTCACCCCAGATATTTGCGCCGTAGTAGCCCAACAGCCAGTCCTCCGCCTCCGCTTCTGCCCTGGCCACGTCCTCATCCAAATTAACCGTAAGGTACATCACCGTGGACAGCGCATCGGGGTCGCGGTTGTATTCGGCACAGTAGCCGCGCACGGTGTCCCGGAGGTCGACGAGTTCCTCGGGCGTCGCCGAGATCGAGATGGCTCCATCGGCCAGGCGGGCAGCCCGTCGAGCCTGGCGTTCGCGCTGCGCTCCCTGGCCGTCGCCGCGACCATGCCAGTGGACGCCAAGGTACACGGGAACGCCGTCGGGCTGAACGGGCGTGGGTTCCATAATGACGTCATCCAACTGGAAATGACGGCCGTCGTATGAGAAAGCTTGACCCGTTCCCAGGCCCTTCACGACCTCGAGCATTTCCTCGAGACGCCGGGCTCGGGTGCGTTGTGGCACGTCGGCGTTCTGCCATTCCGCCTGCTGCATCCCGTTGAACGCTCCGCCAACCCCAACGCCGAGCTGCAAGCGTCCACCGGAGATGAGATCGACCGTGCCCATCATCTGGGCCAACAGGACGGGATGGCGCAGAGCCATCAACATCACCGCCGTCCCGAGGCGCACTCGGCTGGTGCGCGCGGCGATGGCGGCAAGGGTGGTCATAGCTTCCAGGCGAGGCTTTGCGGTCAGGCTGTCGCCGACCCACACGGAGTCCATGCCGGCTTCCTCGGCCCAGGTTGCCAGGCGGAGAACCTCTTCGGCGTCGGTAGGCTTGCGATCGGCCAGCAGAAGGCCTCGGGTGGGCAGAAGGCAGCCCAATTGAACTTCGGAGGCCATTGGTTAGCGGATCTCCAGGCTGGTCAGATTCAGGGTTCTGGGTTCGCGACCGAGGAGCCGCGTGAGCAGGCCGGGCTCCATGTGCTCGTACTCTTCAATGTCGGAGCCGTCATCGAGGTCGAACCCCATACCCTGGCTGTAATAGAAGGCCACGGAGACGCCCATGCGCGCCGCCGTGCCCACGTGCTTGCGGAAGCTGTTGTTGCCGAGCTCCGGACGAAAATACGGTATCAGGTCGTAGGGAACCAGGATCGCGTTGGTTCCTCCGTCCCGGCGAGCCGGTGACAGCGTGATGTTGTGCTGGTGTTCGGCGCTGCGGATCAGCTGATGAATGTCCCCGGGCCTGATGAAGGGCAAGTCCCCCGGCAGATACAGGGCGGACACCCCGCGCATGCGAGCGCTTTCGAAGGACTTGGTTATGGTGTCGTTGAGGTTGCGGCCCAGGTCTTCCATCCAATTGGCCCCGAGAGTGCGGGCCATGTTCCGGATGCGGTCATCGCCACCTATCACCCAGTAGGGATCGACGCCGGCGCCGCGGATGGCCAACAGGACCCGCCGGAACATCCCCATCGTCAAGTCGGCGCGGTCGTCGGGACCCATGACTCTGGACAGCCGGGTCTTGCACTCCGCCAGCGGTTTCATGGGGACCACCGGCACGACGGTCGGATTGGCCTGATCGGGCGACTCGGTCATGATTTTCGATTCTCCAAGTCTGCGGCCAACGCGAGCACGCGTTCGGCGAGCTGAACCTTGTCTTCGTCGGTCTGCATGATCGTCGGCATGACCGCCGCTTCGACCCCTTCGGCCACAACGGCATCCACCAGGTCCTCGTCCTGGGAGTCGAGCACCAGAACGTCGCAGATTTCGCTATATTCCCGCGCCACCCCGACCGCAGAGACGTCCGCTCCCAGTTCCTGCATGATCTTGCCGGCCGGGCCGCGAACGGCTGTCCCGCCAACGATGGGGCTGACCGCCACGCGTGGAGCGCTGTGTCCCGCAATCGCGTCGCGCACGCCGGGGATCGACAGGACCGGCGCCACGCTGAGGAACGGGTTGGACGGACAGATGACGATTGCGGTCGCGGCATCGAGGGCGGCCTCAAATCCGGGCGAAGGCCGCGCGTCCGCCGACCCGACGTAACTGATGGAGTTCACGACAGGTTCGGCGCGCCTCTTGACGAAATATTCCTGCATCGACAGGGTGCCGGCGTCGGTATCCAGTACCGTCCGCACGGGTTGATCGCTCATCGGAATGATGGGGTGATGAATGCCCAGGTTCGCGGTCAGCTGGGAAGTTACCTGGCTCAGGGAAGAACCCTGGCCGAGCAGTTCGGTGCGTCTGATGTGCATGGCAAAATCGCGGCTGCCGAGGTTGAACCAGGTATCGGCTCCCAGGAGGTTCAGCATCTGCAGCGTTTCGAAAGTGTCGCCATCGATGCCCCAGCCGGTTTCGGGATTATACAGGCCCGACAGCGTGTAGGTCATCGTGTCCACGTCGGGCGAGACGTGAAGGCCGTGAAAACGTTCGTCGTCGCCGGTGTTGACGACGATGGCCAGCCGTTCCGGTGGGAGGATTCTGGACAGGCCCAAGGCCAGCTTGGCTCCGCCGACGCCCCCGGCCAGAGCCAGCACCAGTCCGGTGGTTGGGGTCGTCACCGGCTAGACCGTCGGCTGCACCGCGTTCCGTTCCCGTTGCGTGCGCGGATGCTCGAACCGGTAGCCTTCCATCTGCACCAGTTGGTTATAGGAGCCGAAAATCTCCTCCACGTTGTCGCCCACCAGGTCCAGCGGATCCAGGGCTTCGTCGGCGTCACTGTAGACCCGGCGAATTCCGTAGGTGGTGAACCGCTCGGCCGGCGTTCGCCCTGCCTCCCGGATCATGGCGCGAAATTCGGAAGGCCGCATGAGCTGACCGTGCATCGCCCCGGCGGAGGTGGAGATGCTCTCGTTGATCAGGGTACCGCCCAGATCGTTGACTCCGGCGGTCAGCAGGAGTTGGGACATCCGGCTTCCCTCTTTGACCCAGGATGCCTGGATGTTGGGGATCCAGTTGTTGAGCATGATGCGGGCGATGGCATGCACCTTGATCACGTCCATGCCCGTCGGGCCGGAGCGCACGCTTTCCACCGTGCCCTTCAGGTACATCGGGGCCTCGGATGCAACGAAACTGAGTGGGACGAACTCGGTGAAGCCGCCCGTCTGCTGCTGAATGTCACGCAGCAGCGCGATGTGACGCACGATCTGGGAGTTGGTTTCCCGGTGTCCGAACATCACCGTCGAGGTGGTCGGGATGCCCAGATCATGGGCGTTGGTGATCACCTCGACCCACTGGTCAACAGTGATCCGCCCCGGGGAGATTATGTCCCGCAGTTCCTGGTCCAGCACCTCGGCGGAGGTTCCGGGCAGGCTGCCCACGCCGGCGTCTTTCAGCCCCTGCAGATACTCCCGGATTGTGCATTTCGAACGGACGGAACCGTAGAGCACCTCCTCGGGCGAGAAACCGTGCACGTGCATGTCCGGCAGTTCTTCCTTGATGGCCTCACACAGGCGGATATACAGGTCCCCTTCCATCTGCGGGGGCAAACCGGCCTGGACGCACACCTCGGTTGCGCCATATTCCTGGGCTTCCTTCGCGCGGCGGATGATCTCGTTCACCGGCAGGAAGTAGCCTTCCTCCTCGCGGAAATCGCGGCTGAAGGCGCAGAACCCGCAGCGCTTGATGCACACGTTGGTGAAGTTGATGTTCCGGTTCACCACGTAGGTCACCAGGTCGCCCACCACGCGACGGCGCAACTCGTCCGCCACCATGGTCATCGCGGTGAACTCGGGCCCGGCGGTAGCGAACAGCGTGTCGGCCTGTTCGACGGAGATGTCGCCGCCGGCCAACGCATGTTCCAGGACGGTCGCCACATCCGGGCGCAGCGAATTGATCAGGGCAACCAGGGTTGCCGGATCCTTACGGTCAGTTGCTGTGGACATAGCGTCGGATTCCCCCTTTCACGTATCCGGACTCGTCGGTGAGTCGCAGCAGTTTTTCTTTCAGAGGCGTGGGCAACGGCCACTGCGAGCCATTGGCGAAGTATTCAGGATACACCGGCAGGCGCGGGCGTAATTCGTAACCGGCCTCACGGGTTCGGCGTTCCAGTTGGGACAGTTGCGGCCATGGGGCTTCGGGATTGACGTAGTCGATGGTCAGCGGTGAAACACCGCCCCAATCATTGATGCCGGCCCCGATGTAACGCTCGTAGTCTTCGCTGAGGTTGGGCGGGACTTGGATGTTCACCCGTTCGCCCAGTATGAGGCGCGCAACCGCCGTGGTCCACATGAGCTCGTCCGGAGCGGCGTCCGGAGCCTCCGCCATCGGCGTGTCCGCCTTGGCGCGGAAGTTCTGGATGATAACTTCCTGGATGTGCCCGTGGCGCTCGTGCAGGCGGCGGATGTCCAGAAGCGATTCCACGCGCTCCAGGCGGGTTTCACCGATGCCGATGAGTATGCCGGTGGTGAAGGGGATGCCCAGTTCGCCGGCCAGTTCCATGGTACGGAGGCGGACCCGGGGTCGCTTGCTGGGAGCGAACTCGTGCGGTCCACCGGGTTCGTAGAGACGCGCGCTGGAACTCTCCAGCATTATCCCGATGGACGGGTTGGTGGGTTGCAGGGCCTCCAACTCACGACGACTCATGGTACCGGGGTTTCCGTGGGGCAGCAGGTCGGTGTCTTCGAATACGGTTCGGCACATATGCGCCAGGTACTCGTGAGTGGTCCGGTAGCCCCTGCCGGAAAGCCATTCAGCCGCGTCCGGGTATCGCTGCTCAGGCCGCTCGCCCAGCGTGAACAGGGCTTCGGTGCAGCCGAGGCGCTGGCCAGCGCGGGCGACCGACAGCACCTCGTCAACGGTGAGATACAGCCCGTTCGATTCCTCCGGAGACTGTCGGAAGGTGCAATACCCGCAGAAATCGCGACACAGGCGCGTCAACGGTATGAACACTTTCGGTGAGAAGGTAATCACGCGGCCTCGGCCACGGTCGCGCAACTCGGAGGCCGCCCCGCACAGATCGCTGTGAGCCTCACCGTCAGCGCCGGCTAGCGCGACGGCCTCCTCCTCCGACAATGGAGCCCCAGAAGCCACTCGTTCCAGCGACGGAAGGTCAGAGGTGGTTGGATGAACAGCTAAACCAGGTGGCACGTGGATGGTCCGAGGAATGGATCGGGAAGGGTTCAATCAATTGTATGCAGCGAGTCTCAGGGATTCAAGCAAGTGCGGGCGTTCGCGCCCGGAGTACACTGTGTTATGTCAATCAAAAGCCCGAATATGCTTAAATCAAGGATTTCCGCGTTGAAGTACGACAAGCGTTATGTTAATCGCCAAACAACTGCCCCTGCCGCGTCGGGTCTGCTCCTGAGCCGGACCACGGCCAGCCGAGGTACTCATAGGCCAGGCGAGTGGCCACACGACCCCGGGGGGTACGCTCGAGAAAACCCTGCTGGAGAAGGAACGGCTCCAGCACTTCCATCACGGTGCTCGCGTCCTCGCTCATGGAAGCGGACAACGTGTCCAGACCCACCGGTCCGCCGTCGAACTTCGCGATGATACTGGACAGCAACCGGTGGTCGGTTTCGTCCAGGCCCCGGGAATCCACTCCCAGGCGGTCAAGTGACTCGCGGGCCACAGGACCCGTGACGCGGTTGTCCGCCCGAACCAGGGCGTAATCGCGCGCGCGGCGCAGCAATCGGTTGGCGATGCGGGGCGTTCCGCGCGATCGAACGGCCACCTCATGTAGTCCTTCGTCTTCGGCTTCAATTCCCAGGATCCGGGACGATCTGTTCACTACAGTTTCCATGTCCTCGTCGGAGTAATAATCGAGCCGGAACACCGAGCCGAATCGGTCTCGCAGGGGAGCGCTAACCAGGGAATAACGGGTTGTGGCTCCCACCAGCGTGAAGGGATTGATCCGCAGGTTGATGCTGCGCGCCGACAGGCCCTTGCCCACCACCCACGACAGAAAAAAGTCCTCCATGGCCGAGTACATTACCTCTTCCACGGCGCGGTTGAGGCGATGGATCTCGTCGATGAAAAGAACGTCGTTGGGCTGAAGACCAGTGAGGATGGACGCGATGTCACTCGCCCGCTCGATGGCCGGTCCCGAAGTCACCTTGATGGTGGATCCCATCTCGTGGGCGATAATGTTCGCCAGAGTGGTCTTGCCCAACCCGGGCGGACCGTAGATGATCACGTGGTCCAGCGCCTCGCCGCGCATGCGGGCCGCCTCCATGGCGATGCTGAGGTTTTCCCGGACCTGGGGCTGACCTACGAAGTCGTCGAGACGAGCGGGCCGCAGGCGGGCGTCCTGCTCGCCGTCATCCCCCTGGGTACCCGGGGAGATCGGCCGAGCCTCGGCGTCGATCGTTTCGTCTGGCCTCGGCGTGGTGGTCATATTCGCATTCTAGGGGCCGCGTCGTTCGGGGGTCAACCGCGCCAGCAACGCGGTTAGCGGTTTTCGCCGGGCAGCCGACCGCCAGGTCGCGATCTCCGGTGTGAGGCCAAGCGGTCGGTTGACGATGCGGAGCAGCCCTTGCTACACTCAATTGCCGTGGGCGGTTAGCTCAGTTGGTTAGAGTACTTGCTCGACACGCAAGAGGTCAGTGGTTCGAGTCCACTACCGCCCACCATTCAATAAAAGCAAAAACGGCGGCCTCCTCGCGGAGACCGCCGCCGCATTTAACCTCAGTACTCTAATCCGCCGCCGTAGGCGACCACTTGTAGATGTTGGCCAGCGCCCCGCCCATCAGAATTTCACGCTCCGCGTCCGACAGGGTGTCCGTGACGCGGAAAGCCTCGACGCCCTGCTCGTAGTTCAGCAGGTTGACGGCGCGAGTCCAGTCGGTGCCCCAGAGGCAACGCTCCAGGCCGAAGGCGTCGAAAATCTGGTGCAGCGGTGCCCAGATATCGGAGTACGGGAACGGCTCGTGGGCCAGCGTGCCGGCGCCGGAGATCTTGATGGCGACGTTGTCGCACTCCGCTAAGGCCAGGACGTTGGCCAGATCGGCCCATGGCTCCGGCGGAGCGGGCGGCTCGAAGGGTTGCGTCAACCCGAGATGATCGACGATTAGTTGCGTATCCGGATTGCGGCGGGCCAGTTCGAGCATCAGCGGCAGCTTGGTTGCGCACATGATGTTGACCGGCACGCCGGCGCGCCCTCCGGCGGCGATAATCCGGTTCACGCCAGGATGGTCCGCTTCGTAGTCGACGTCCCGCAGCATGATGCGTGCTCCGACCACGCCCGGGCGGCCGGTCCATTCAGCCATCTCCTCGTCGATTGACGGTGATTCGGGATCGAAAGGCCGGACCAAACCGAACTTGTTGGGATGCTGATCGTAGACCTCCAAGGCGTAACTGGCGTCGTAGCGGTACATGGCAAACGGGGAAATCAGGATCGCGCCGTCGACGCCGACGGCATCCATGGCGGCGACCATATCGTCCCCGGTTGCCTGATCCGGGCCCTGCAGATAGCCGGCCCAGGGGCGCGCGGGTGTGTTGAGTTCGTAGCAGTGTACCTGGCAATCGATGGTTAGCGTGCGGTCGGCCATCGTGTCCTCCTTGCTGACTCAGGGATTGGGCGACTTTAGGCAGTCGCCAATTCAGTTTGATTGGGTCTCGTTGCTGAGCATCCAGCTGATACCGAAACGGTCGGTGCACATGCCGAAGTAGGCGCCCCAAAACATATCCTGGGGCTCCATCGCCACGTTACCGCCGTCGGCTAAAGCCCCGAAAAGGCGGTCGGTTTCCTCACGGGTCTCGCTAGAGATGCTGATGGAGAAGTTGTTACCCGAGGTGGGAGGCGGTCCGAAAGCGGAGCAGGAATCACTGCCCATGAGCACTCCGCCACCTACGGGCAGCGACACGTGCATGATGCGACCCTGCTCGTTTTCGGGCAACGGCGGCATGTCGTCCGGGCCCTCGGCGAAGGTCAGCATGGTGTCAAACTCGCCGCCGAACACGGAACGGTAAAACTCGAAAGCCTCGCGGCAATTGTCGTCGAAATGGAGGTAGGTGTTTAGATTCATGGGTCGCTCCGGTTGCGCTGGGTTTTCGTCAGGACACGTTTACGCGCCCGCTACTCGTCGTCAGGGTGGGTGGTGATGAAGCGACCGGCGCGCACCGGATCGACGTGCTCCGCCCGAACCTCGACGCCGGCCTGTTCCTCCTGGAGACGAACCGTGATGCTGCTGTCAGACTCCGCCCAGCCCCGGTTCATGGCCTGCAACGCGATCTGCTCAGCCAGCGTCGACATGGGCATGGGCACGTCGTACTCGCGCGCCAACTCCGTCGCCAGCGAAATGTCCTTGTAGGCCAGGTTCAACGCGAAACTCGCCGGCTCAAACTCCCCACGAAACATCGTCCGTACCAACCCCTCGTGGAGCACGCGCATGCGACCGAGAGAACCACGGCGGATGCACTCCCAGAGTGCCTCGGGTTCGACGCCCGCTTTGACGCCCAGGGTCAGTCCTTCCGCGATGGCCTGCCGCACGCTGTGACCGATCATGTTGTGCACCAGCTTCGCCACGCTACCAGCCCCAATCTCCCCCGCATAGAACACCTTGTCTCCAAAGGCGTCCAGTATCGGCTTCACCCGATCAAACACCTCCCGGTCTCCTCCCACCATCACCGCCAGGTTCCCCGACGCCGCACCCGTCTTCCCGCCACTCACCGGCGCGTCCAGAACGTGGCATCCCTTCGCCCGAAACTGCGGTTCAATCTCACGGATCAACGTCGGCCTACTCGACGACAGGTCGATGTACACACTCCCCGGCCGGATCCCTTCCAGCACTCCCGATGCGCCCGTCGATACCGCCTCCACCTCGTAAGGACCCGGCAGTGACGTAAAGGTCACGTCGCTGGCCTCCGCCACCTCCGCCGGCGTGTTGGCCAGCCGCGCCCCGCCTTCCAGCAGCGGCAGCGCCGCCTCTTCCCGCAAATCGTAGACGATCATCGGGTAGCCGGCCCGCTGAATGTTGGCCGACATCCCGCCACCCATGTTCCCCAGACCAATGAATCCTACCGTTTCCATAGCGTGCTTTCGCTCCGTCGATCAAGATGACACCGGCAGTATAGCGCACCGGAAGCGTACCTCCGCCGAGTTGGCCAGGGCGAAATGCGTACCGGCGCGAGTAAGGCTGTTGCCGGGCCCGGATGCTTGCGATACACTCTATCTGGTCATTATGACCGAACCAAATACCACATGCTGACTTCAACAGACTCCATGAAAACCGGTGGCGATAGCAACGGTGAACCCGTTGACTGCCACCGGTACGCTTTGGATAGTTTAGCCCGCATAGCCGGCAGCCTGGGACTCACGACTTACCTGGTAGGTGGTCCCGTTCGGGATTGCATACTGGGAACTCCGACTACCGACTGGGACGTCACGGTGGTGGGCGACGCCGTAGCGGTCGCTGAGAATCTGGCTGCGGAAACCAACGGGCGTCTGACGGTTCACCAAAGGTTCGGCACGGCCACCGTCAAGTTTGGCACGTTGACCATCGACCTGGTCACCGCCCGTCATGAAACCTACCGCGCACCCGGCGCTCTTCCCGAGGTGAACCCGGGCGAAATCGCAGACGACCTGGCTCGGCGGGACTTCACGATCAATGCCATGGCGATGCCGTTGCCAATCTCCACTGGCGATCTGGTGGACCCCCACCGGGGACGGGCTGACCTGGAGGCCGGGCTGATCCGGGTGCTGCACCGGGGAAGTTTCATTGACGACCCCACTCGAATCCTGAGGGCGGTGCGCTACGCCGCCCGGTTTGGTTTCACCATTGAACCGGAGACGGCGCGCCTCATGTCCGAATCGTTGGCCGCGCGGGCATTGTCCACGCTCACTCCGGATCGGCTACGGCACGAAATGGAGCGCATATTTCAGGAACCGAATCCGGCCGTTGCATTGTGGCTGGCCGATGACAGCGGGCTCTTGGCGGCCATAAACCCGACCCTGACCGCTCGACATCTGCCTCAAGTTGCTACCGATTCGGTTGCGCCCCTGACCTGGCTGGCGGCGTTGGCCTGGCCGTTGAGCGCACACGAAGGGGCGGCCCTCAGCGCCAAACTAAACGCGCCATCTGATTGGGCGCGCGTGATCGCGGATGCGGGCCGCATCCGCGAGTTGGGTCCGGCGGTGAGCAACGCGGAGAAACCCTCGGAGGTTTGCGCCCTGCTGGACGGTTGCGCCCCCGACGCACTACGGGGAGCGATTATGATGGCGGCGGACTTGATCGGAGATCGGATCCGCTGCTATCTGTCGGAGTGGTGGTCGGTCGCGCCCAGGCTGAGGGGCACTGATTTGTTGAACTTGGGTATCCCCGTCGGACCGGAAGTGGGGGAAGCGCTACGAGAATTGCGCCGAGCGCGCCTGGACGGCGAAACTCAGTCGCTCCAGGATGAGCAGGAATTGGCTCGAAAGTGGGTCAAAGCATCCGATAAAATCGCGTGCTAGAGTCCGCCAATGGCGGTTTGCAGGGAGGTAGTGTAGTGGCAACCATATTCCAGGTATCAGGCCCGGTTTACTGTGTAGTTTGCAACGACGAACTGGAAGGTCCGCACCGGTCCACTTGCCAGATGTGCGGCGGCCCGTTCCATCAGCCGTGGTCCCCCGACAGCGACGTTCCGCGTTGTGGAATGGCCGCGAGTCATGACGAGACCCTGGCCGTTGTATTCTTGTGCAAGGACTGTTACAGAAACCGGCGTCCGCCGTCACAGTGACGGTATGAGGAGGGAAAGCCAGCGATGAAAGCCGTTTACATTGAAGCCCATGGAGACGTCGAAGTCCTCCAGTACGGAGACCGTCCTGATCCGTCTCCGGGGCCGTCGGACGTGGTGGTCCGCGTGGGCGCCAGCGCGTTGAACCGGCTGGACATCTTCACGCGGGAGGGTCAGCGAGGTCTCGAGCGGGAATTCCCGCCTCCGCTGATTTTGGGCGGCGACACCGCCGGCGAGGTGGTGGCAACCGGCAACGCGGTTAGCACCCTGACTGAGGGCGACCGGGTGGTGGTCAACCCCAGGTTGGTCTGCGGTGTGTGCCAATGGTGCGGCTCCGGGCGCGATGAGCTATGCCGTCGCAGCCGGTTCCTGGGAACGGCGATGGATGGCAGCTACGCGGAACTGGTCGTTGTGCCGGAGGTCAACGCGTACAAGTTGGACGGCGGTGTCTCCTTCGCGGACGCCGCGGCGGTTCCCACCACCTATCTTCCGGTGTGGAACATGGCGGTGCGGCGGGCCGCTTTGCAGCCCTGGGAGACGGCATTGGTGTTCTCGGCGTCGGCCGGCGTGGGCGCGGCCGCAATCCAAGTCTTCAAAAACGTGGTAGGCGCAACCGTGATCGCCACGACCAGCACCCCGGAGAAGGCGGAGTTGGCGCGCAGCCTGGGCGCGGACCACGTGATCAACTACAACGAAGAGGACATCACCCAGCGGGTCAGGGAAATTACCGGCGGGGCTGGTGTGGACCTATTGGTCGACCACGTTGGCGCAGACGTTTGGTCCCACGGATTCCGCGCGTTGCGCCCGGGCGGGCGATATTGCATCTGCGGGGCAACCAGCGGGCTGCGTGCCGAGCTGCACCTGGGTCTGCTGTTCAGCCGGCAGATCGAAATCTACGGTGGCTACATGGGTTCCCGCGAGGACATGCGCCAGATCGTGGCCAGCCTCAACCGCGGGGTGGTCCAGCCGGCCATCCACCGGACCTACCCGCTGGCCAGCGCCGCCGACGCCCACAACGACATGGAAGCAACCAACTTCTTCGGCAAACTCATCCTCGAACCCTGATCGAGCAAGCGCGCTCCACAAGCGTAGGCGCGACCATTCGGTCGCCCCTTTGTCGTGTCCGCCCGATCACACGTGCGTCGCGCCGGTCATCCGCCGTTCAGGAACCCACTGACGGCGCCAACTACGTCGTCCATCGGGACCATTTCCGCGTCCTCGGAGGTACGGCCGCGTATCTCCACCGCCGATTGGCGGAGGTTGCGCGGGCTCACCACCAGGCGGACCGGCAGACCGATCAGGTCGGCGTCGTTGAACTTCACGCCAGCGGCCGCATCGGTGCGATCATCGAAGAGGACCTCGATGCCAGCGGCCCACAGGCGGTCGTACAGGTCGGTAGCAGCCTCCGCCACGGCATCGTCGGACATGTTCAACGCGACCAGGTGAACGTCATAAGGAGCAATGGGCGGCGGGAAGACAATGCCGCGTTGGTCGTGGTTCTGCTCGATGGAAGCGGCCAGGATCCTGCTGACCCCTATGCCGTAGCAACCCATGGTAATCGGTTGCTGTTCGCCGTCGGAGTCGAGGTAGTACGCCCCGAGGGCTTCGCTGAAGAACGTACCCAGCTTGAAGATATGTCCAACTTCAACGCCGCGCGTGAACTGAAGCGCGGTTCCGCACCCGGAGCACAAATGCCCAGGCTCGGTCAGCGCTATGTCAGTGACCAGATCGGCGCCGAAATCGCGCGGGTAGTTGGCGTTGAGGTAGTGCGTGTCCTCCTTGTTGGCGCCGACCACAAAATTGCCGCCGTTGGTGATGGAATCGTCGGCGACACGCCGGATGTCGTTGATGCCGATGGCCGAGGCCGAGCCGGCGACGATACCAGCGGCGGCGACCTCCTCGTCTTCGGCCAGGCGCAGTTCGTTGCAATGCAGCGCGTTCTTGAGCTTGACCTCGTTGACCTCCAGATCACCGCGGATGGTCACGAAAACCACCTCCCCGTCGGCGGCATAAAAGACGGCCTTCAGGGTCTGCGCTTCTTCCACCCCCAGGAACTCGCACAGCGATGCAATGGTTTTCATGCCCGGGGTGCTGACCTCTTCCAACGGAAGCGGTTCGGGCACCGGTTGGTCCGGATATACGCCCGCGGCTTTCTCGGCGTTGGCCGCGTAGCCGCAGGACGGGCAAGTGATCACCGTGTCCTCGCCGGTGTGGGTGGGCAGCAGGAACTCATGGGAGTCCTTGCCGCCGATGGCGCCGCTATCGGCCTCGGCCATCACCACGGGTATGCTGCAACGCCGAAACACGTTCCGGTACGCCTGGGCCATCGCCTGGTAGGAACCGTCCAGACCGGAATCGTCGGCGTCGAACGAATAAGCGTCCTTCATCGTGAATTCCCGGACGCGCACCAAGCCGGCTCGAGGGCGAGGTTCGTCCCGGAACTTGGTCTGCATCTGGTAGAGGATCACCGGCAGGTCGCGGTAGCTCTGGACGTTGCCCTTGACGATGTTGGTCACCACCTCCTCGTGGGTGGGTGCCAGCGCCAGGGGGCGGCCGCGCCGGTCTTCCAGCGAGAACATGTTGTCGCCAAAAGCCGCCGCGCGGCCAGACTGCTCCCATAGCTCCATGGGCTGCAGCGCTGGCATGCGCAGCTCCTGGCTGCCGGCGGCGTCCATTTCTTCCCGAACGATCTGCTCGATCTTCTGCATGGAGCGCCAAGCCAGGGGCAGGTAGGCGTAGACGCCGGCAGCCACCTGCTGGATGAGGCCCGCGCGCAGCATCAGGCGATGACTGGCGGTTTCCGCCTCAGGCGGGTCATCGCGGAGGGTACGGGTTACGAGACGGGAGATGCGCATAAATCACACCACCGGGCTGGGTTGAGGAGAAGAAATATTATCCGACGACTAACCCATCGGGTTGACATCGGGCATACCGAGGCGGAACTGGCCGAGGTTGTCGTAGGCGCTGGTGTTGACCATGAAGTGCTGGGCCGCCGCGTTGATGTCGCGCATGCAGCGTTGCAGGACCCGGTCGTTGTAGATGGCGTTGCCGCCGCCGTAGCGGAAGGCCGTCGTGGCTACCCGGCACGCCACATCGGTGGCGTAGGCGCAGGCGCCACGCAGCCGAAGCTGACGCTCGAGATCAGGCCGCTCGCCACGCATGCAGAACTCCCATGCGTCCTCGATGGCCTCGCGGCACAGGGCCCGAGCAGCGCGGAGCTCCTGATCGCAACGGCCGAGGTCGTGCTGCAATGCGCCGCGCTGGGCGATGGTAGAGGTAAGGTAGCCGCGGCTGTAGGACCCGGCTTGCGCGGAGATCTCATCCAACGCACGCCTGGCCACTCCCAGAGCGAAAGCGGCATGGTCGGGGGTGACGAATCCCGGGCGGCCCAGCCAGAACTGCGGCCCGCCTCGACGGGGGTCGGTCGTGATCAGGTCAAAGGCCAGGTCCTCACGCACGAAATGGTCTTCGAGCACGAAATCCCGGCTGCCGGTGCCCTTGAGGCCCATGACTTGCCAGTTGTCCACAAACTGAACGGCCTCAATGGGCGCCGCCATCACCATGTGCTCAGGACCCGGTTTGTCGTCTCGGACAATGCGGAAGCCCGCCAGAAGCCAGGACGAGTGGGCAGACCCGCTGGCGAAAGGCCACCGACCGCTCACGCGCCAACCGCCGTCGACCGGGGTCGCCACTCCGCGCGGGATCAGCGCACCGGAGGCAATGGGCATACCGTCGCCGGCGAACACCTGCTTCACGCCCGGGTCGGGAAGAAACGCACCCAGGAACGCGGCGCTGGTGCTGTTGATGAAAGCGCACCAACCAGCCGACGGGTTGATGTAAGAAAGTTCGTCGCAGAGCTCCAGGTAGAGTTGCGGGTCAACATCGGGGCCGCCCAGTTCGCGAGGGACCTTCAACGACAGAAGACCCTCCCGATACAGGGCCACGACGGACGGCCACGCGAGTGTCTCCGCGGCGTCGTTGGCCTCGCCGTCGGCCTCGAGGATCGGACGGATGCGAGCGATGGCATCCAGGAGGTGGCGGCGCAGGACGTCGCGTTCCGCCGGTAGGTTGGGGATACCAACCGCTTCGAGCGCAGGGATATCGAAGGGGGCGATGGCTTCGATGGATTCTGGAGCGGTGATGGTCATGCGATTGGAAGACCTGCCCACGAATTCGGCGTCGCCACGTGCGGTTCCGTCAGGTTCGGTCAGGCGTGGGCGGGAGTCTTTTCGATCTCCTCCATCAGGGCGGCGAGCATCTCCTCTTCGGGAACTACTCGGACCTTTTCGCCTTTCCGGAAAATGATGGCGCGCCCAGCGCCGGCGGCGATGCCCACGTCGGCGTCCTTGGCCTCGCCGGGACCGTTGACCTCGCAGCCCATGACCGCGACTTTGATGTTCTTGTCGGTCTTCTTGAGCAGGTCGTCGACGTCGTTGGCCAACTTGCGTATGTCCACGTCGGCCCGTCCGCAACTGGGGCAGGCCACCATGGTAGTCCCTTTATCGCGCAAATTCAGCGATTTGAGAATTTCAAATCCGGCGATTACCTCCTCGACGCTGTCGTCGCTCAACGACACGCGGATCGTGTCGCCAATGCCCTCGTACAGCAGGACCCCCAGACCCACCGCGGTGCGGATGGAACCGGATTTGGCGGTGCCGGCCTCGGTGATGCCCAGGTGCAGCGGGTAGGGCACCATTTCGCCGAGGCGGCGGTAGGCCTCAACCGTGGTAGGCACATCGAAGGCTTTCATGGAGATCTTGATCTGGTCGAAGTCCTGCTCTTCCAGGAGGCTGACCTCCCAGAGAGCCGTAGCGACCATGTGGTCAACGATGCTGTAATCGCCGGCCTGGGCCTCGCCGGCTTTGGGCAGGCGGTTCACCAGGTCCATGTGGCGGGAGAACCCTCGGGTCCGGCCGATGCCGCCCACGGGCGGCAGGCTGCCGAAGTTCACCCCGATGCGGATCGGAATGTTGCGTTCCTTCGCCGCAGCAACCACTTGCCGCACCTGGTCCTCGTTGCGCAGGTTGCCGGGATTGAGCCGCAGGCAATCGATGCCACCGGCGGCGCATTCCAGCGCCAGTTGGTAGTGAAAATGGATGTCCGCGATCAACGGGATGTTGATCTGTTTCTTGATGTCCGCCATCGCCTGCGCGGCTTCCATGTCGGGCACCGCCGAGCGGATGATCTCGCATCCGGCTTCTTCCAGTTCGTGGATCTGGCGCACGGTGGCCCTGACGTCGCGGGTGTCGGTCTTGGTCATCGACTGGACGGTGATGTCAGCGTCCCCGCCAACTTTGACTCCGCCGACGTATACTGGTTTGGTAACCCTGCGCTGGTTCACAGTCATCTTGTCACCGCCGTATGGGAAAAGAGGTGTGGCGAACTCGAAAACCCGAACTTTATGGTTGGTTATCATACACGATGGCCCGATACAGGTGCCACCGCGCCGCCGGCGACCGGCGCCATTTTCCATGCAGTTTCGAGGCTATGTCGGTGGCGGAAACGAGAACCCAAACCTGCGTTGCTGTATAATGAGCACGTCAAGTTGATGCCGCTGCAGCGGTCGGTTCCGGTGTCGATCAGCGTACTGGCCCGACAGAATCGGGCATCAGGCAGGGGGAAGCGTGCGCGACGTTATTCAGGAAGCGGTAAATCAGTTGGAGTCGGGAAATCCCTGCGTGCTGGCCACGGTGGTGCGCACCAAGGGATCGACGCCTCAGAAAGCGGGCGCAATGCTGCTGGTGCGCGATGACGGCACCGCTGTCGGCACGCTGGGAGGCGGCTGCGTCGAAGGAGACATCTGGTTCGCCGCACGGGAAATTCTGCGCAACCAGGGTGGTCCAGAGTTCAAGGACTATTACCTCAACGAGGACATCGCTGCCCGCGATGGTCTGGTCTGCGGCGGCACGATGTACTTTTACCTCGAGCCCTTCTGGGATACCGACGACTTTTCCGATGTAGGTTCCGAGCTGCTGGGCGCCTATGACGGCGCCGAACCGGCAGCATTGGCGACGGTGGTTCGGTCGGAAGGCGACACCGCTCAATTGGGAGCCAAGCTGCTGCTCCGGTCCGACGGCTCGATCGCGGGCGGCATCGGGACTGCCGAACTGGACGAAATCGCCCTGGAAGCCGCTGGCCGCGTGGCCGCTGTGGGCGCCAACGAATCGGTGACCATCGACGACCAGACCGAGCTTTTCGTTGAGGGCTTCACCACTCCGCCGACGCTGATCATGGTGGGCGGCGGACACGTGGGCAAGGCCACTGCCGATCTGGCGCATCAGTTGGGCTATCGGGTGTACATCATCGATGACCGCGAAGATTTCTCCAATCCCGAGCGTTTCCCCTACGCTGAGGAGACTGTCGTCACGCCCTACACCAACTGGGCGGACCACCTGGACATCAATGTCAACAGCTTCATCGTGGTGGCGTCCCGGGGACACTGGTTCGACGACGTCGCGCTGGAGTCCGCTTTGACCACCAAGGCGCGGTACATCGGCCTGTTGGGCAGCCGGCGCAAGACGTTGATGATCTACCAGCGGCTGTTGCAGGAGGGCGTTTCTCGCGAGCGACTGGCCGAGGTCAGGGCTCCCATCGGGTTGGACATTGGCGCGCTGGAGCCCGAAGAGTTGGCCGTGAGCATCATGTCGGAGATCATCATGGCCCGTCGCGGCGGCAAGGGCAGCCCGATGACCATGGACGACTGGTACCTGGACCGCGCCGAGCGGCGAGCCAACCGGGCCATGGGGGCCACGGCGGACTGAACGCCAACCTGTCCGGCTTGTGCGTAGGTCGATGAAATGCCGGTTCGCCCGACGAGGTTCTAGTGCTGTCGCCGGTTTGCAGCGCTTGACGGCAACGCGGACGTCGGCCTCTCGCGACCGACAAATCGACGCAATCCCCACGCCATTGGCAGCGTGACCCACCCATGGTTGGCACGTCGCCGTTTACGTCAGCGATACTCTTGGCGGCCGGTGTTTCCCGGCGCATGGGCACGCTGAAAGCGCTGCTGGACTGGCAGGGCCGGCCCCTCATTATTCACCAGATTGTATCGCTCCGCGAGGCTGGGGCGGATGAGGTGATCGTCGTGCTGGGGCACCGGTCCGACGAGCTGCAGGCGAGGATTGGCGCCAACCGGGAGGTCTACGAACTCGGCCGGGTGCGGTGCGTGACCAACGAGGACTATGCCCAGGGCAAGACGACGTCCATCAAGACGGGCCTGTGGTCCCTCGGGCCTTCGTCCGACCCCGACGCGGCCATTCTGATGCTCAACGTAGATCAACCGCGCTCGGCCCGGATCGTGGGGCAGACGTTGGAAGCCCATCGCTCCGGAGAAGTCAATCTCATCACGATCCCAACCAATCGCGGCAAGGGCGGGCACCCTATCGTCGTAAGTCGCCGATTGTACGACGAGCTCATCGCCATCGACGAGAAGACCCAGGGTATGCGGGCGGTTACCGAGCGTCACCGTGAAGCCACTCGGCGAGTGGAGTTGGGCGCTGCCGAACTGCTATGGGACGTCAACACGCCCGAACAATACCAGGCGGCGCTCCAAGCGTTGGAAGCCGGCCCCGAGACCTGATCGGGGCGGAGTCGCTCATCGCTGGGGCAAATTGAAACCGGGGCCCGATAAACAGTCAGGGCCCCGGTTGCTGGTTCTCCGTTCGTCCCGCCGCCAAGGATGCGCGGGCTGACGGTAATGACCCTGTCAGCGGCCACCCAGCATCGTCATGCCACCGCGGTTCCGCCGACAGGGCGCTTACAGGGGAAATGCCAGCTATGGTTCAGCTCGATAAGCGTAACCACTTCTAACCTCCTGTGATGACGATGGTCCGGCCATCGGGTTTTCGGCGGGTGGGAGTTCCCTGTACCCCCAGCACCTTGGATATATAGTATACGGCTTCCCGATGCTTGTCAACCCCAAATCCGATAATTGTTATCAGACAATCAGCGGGGCAACGCAACTGCGGCCAAATGGTCTAAACTACGTCGCAACGGTTTTGACATCGGAGAAACGGCAAAAATGAACGAACTCAGTGGGAAGGACAACCGAACGCAAGCGACCGTGCCGAGCGTTTACGGCGAGGATGGCGTGACCATCGTCGGCATGATTGGCGTCGTGCGCGAATCGGAGGCCAACCGGGGCGCCACGTTGAGCCTGTTTGGCGGCGGAATCAACCCTGGCGCCGAAGTCCCGTCCGGCGTAGACCCGGACTATATCCTGGACTTCGCCCGGACCCACGAGGAAGCCGGTTTCGACATGGTGCTGACCGGTTACTCTTCCTCCACGCCGGACGGGTACGAAGTGGCAGGGTACGCTGCGGCGCACACGGAGCGGCTGGGGTACCTGATCGCCCACCGCCCCGGTTTCGTCGCGCCCACGCTGGCGGCGAGGAAGGCTGCCACTCTGGACCAGCTCACCAACGGGCGCATCGCTCTGCACATCATCACCGGTGGCAACGACATCGAGCAGCGACAGGACGGCGACTGGCTGGATCACGACGCGCGGTATCGCCGCACCGATGAATACCTGGACGTGATGCGGCGCATCTGGACGGACACGGAGCCTTTCGATCACGACGGAGAGTTCTACCACCTGGAGGCGGCCTACAGCCAGGCCCGCTGCCGACAATTCCCCCATGTGCCTCTGTTCTTTGGTGGAGCCTCGGAAGCCGCGCTGGACACCGCCAGCCGACGCGCCGACCTTTTCGCGCTGTGGGGAGAGCCCCGTGCGTCCATCGCCGAACGCATCGCGGATGTGCGCCAGCGAGTTGCCGAGGCTGGCCGCGACCCGGCGGAAATGCGATTCAGCCTGTCGGCGCGGCCCATCCTCGCCGAGACCGAGGAGAAGGCATGGCAACGGGCAGAGGAGATCCTGGATCGGGTGCAGCGGGCGACGGCGGGGCGGATCACGCCGGGCGTACCCACGAGGCCGCAATCCGAGGGAGCCTGGCGGCTGCTGCGCTTCGCGGCCCAAGGGAACGTTCACGACGAGCGGCTCTGGATGCCCATCGCGGCCGCAAGCGGAGCCTCAGGCAGCACAACGTGCCTCGTTGGCACCCCGCAGCAGGTGGCGGACGCCCTGCTGGCGTATTACGACCTTGGCTGCGGCGCGTTCATCATTCGCGGCTTCGACCCCTTGGAGGACGCAGCCGATTACGGGAGGGAACTGATACCACTGGTGAGGGAAGGAGTCGCCGAGCGCCGCAAAGCCGCCGTGTGACGCAGCGTTCGCCCGGTTCAGTGCTCCAAAACCGGCCTTAATGATGGCACGTATCTGATACCATACGCGCTACCGCAGTATCGGGAGGCCACATATGGTCGATTATGCAGCCCTTTTCTCTAGCAATCTGCCGAGGTCCGTAGCATCGCCGCCCGGCGCCAGTGACTCTGTCAAGTACATATTTTCGATCACCAACGCCGTTCCGGAGGTCGTGGACGCCAACCAATACCTGGCCGCCATTCGGACCGGCCTTGAAACCAACGGGGGCGCTTCGCTGGCGGGCTACCCACCTCCAGGCGGGCATGTCGGCCTGCGGGAGATGATCGCGGAGCGCCTGGCAGCCAACCGCGGCTACGAGGTTTCCCCCAGCGATGTTTTCATCTCGGACGGGGCCGGCGGCGCCATTGCCATTGTCCTGGAATCTTTCATCAACCCTGGAGACGCCGTGCTGGTGGAGGAATTCACCTACATGGGCAGCCTCCGCATGATGATGGAACGGGGGGCGGAACCGATCCACGTTCCTTGCGACGATGATGGCATGCTGCCCGGCGCGTTGGAAGACGCGCTGGCATCGCTGGAGCAGTCGCGACGTCGCGCGAAGTTCATATGGACTATCCCCGTGTACCAGAACCCCCTGGGTTTTACCGTGTCGGAGGGGCGACGGCGGGCGACACTGGAAGTTGCGCAGAAGTATGGCGTGCCGGTTATGGAGAACGAGTCCTACGCGGATTTTCGCATTGACGGCGACCCACTGCCGCAAGCGATGTCGGGCATCAGCGACCAGGGCGACGTGTTCTACGTATCCTCGTTCACCAAACTGCTGGGTTGTGGGCTGCGTGTGGGTTTCGGTGTGCTTCCTCACGGCGTCATCGGCGCCCTGGAGCGGGTCAACTCCGAGAACCTTCCGCGTCGCAGCGCGAGCCACCTCGCCACCACCATGGTCTACGAATACATGCGCGTGCATGAGGCGGACCATATCGAAGCCGTTCGGCAAGCTCTCCTGGCCAGACGCGACGCGATGATCGGCGCCCTGGAAAGCAACTTCCCATCGTTCTGCGAGTGGACCCATCCTCACGGCGGAATGATGATGTTTGTCAAGCTGCCCGAAAACGCCGATACGTGGTCTACCCTCTCCAAAGCTACCGCGCGGGACGTCAAATACAATCCGGGCGGGATGTTCCGGTCCGATCGCGGGCGCAACAACCACCTGCGCCTCACCTACAGTCATAACTCGCCTGACGAGATACGCGAGGGCGTGGCAAGGCTCGCGGAGCTGTTCCAGGAGGAGGGCTATTTCGAGGGCTGATAACAGAATCAGCAACGGAGTCTGCAAAGGAAAATAGGCCGAACAGCTAGCAGGGCGGGGGTAGAAAGCATGGTGGTCGCCAGTCCAACGATCAGCGTGACGGTTGATGGGATAGCGGTAAGCGTGGAGGCCGGCGCCAGCGCGTTAGATGCGGTCAATGCCGCCGGCGTGCCGCTCTCGCAACTGTGCAAAGATGCCGACATGCCGGCCATCGGCGCCTGCCGGACCTGCCTGGTGCAGATCGACGGCATTCGTGGATTCCCCGCGTCGTGTTCGACGCCGGCCAGCGACGGAATGGTGATCCGCACCGAGACCGTCGACGCCAGGCGCATCCGTTCCGGAGTGATCGAACTCACCCTCGGCATGGTGGGCAAGTCCAACGGGTCAGACGGTCCTTCTGTCTCAGGGTACGGTCTTTTGTCCGACGCGGCCAGGTTGCACGGCGTTTCCGAATCACGATGGGACGCCCGGCCTCGCCAGCCAACGGATGAGTCCAATCCGGTATTCGATCTCGCCATGGACGCATGCATCCTGTGCGCCCGCTGCGTCAACGCATGCCAGTCCAGCCATCAGTTCATTGGCGCCATTGACGTGCTGGGGGCCGGCGAATCGGCCCGCATCGCCACCGCCGGCGACAAACCTCTCGGAGAGAGCATCTGCACCACTTGCGGGCAGTGTCTCAGCGTGTGCCCTACCGGGGCGATTAGCGTCAAAGCGCCTCCGGACACCGCCGGGCCTACCCACCAGGTCGACACCACCTGCCCGTACTGCGGCGTGGGTTGCGGCATCAAGCTGGAGGTCAGCGGTGCCACAGAAGGCCCTGATGCGGGCGCGATCATCGCTTCGCACGACGATCCCGACAACCGGTCCAGCATCGGCATGCTGTGCGTCAAGGGACGTTTCGGCTACACCTTCGTACAGCACGGCGACCGGATCAAGACGCCGCTGATACGCGAGGGCGACCGGTTCACAGGCGACTTCCGGGAAGCGACCTGGGAAGAGGCGCTGGACTTGGTAGCGTCGCGGCTTGCCGATTACCGGGGTGAATCATTCGGTACGCTCTGCTCGGCCAAGGCGACCAATGAAGACGGCTACGTACAGCAGAAGTTTGCCCGTTTGGTGATGGGCAGCAACAACATCGACCACTGCACGCGCTTGTGTCACGCGCCGTCGGTGGCTGCAATGCTCACGTCGCTGGGCAGCGGGGCCACGAGCAACTCCTACACCGACTATGAGGACGCCGGCTGCCTGGTGGTGATGGGCTGCGATCCGACCTCCAACCATCCGGTGGCGGCGTCACGAATGCGGCGCTCCGTCGTGGAGCGTGGCGCCAAGCTGATCGTGATCAACCCGCGGCGAATCGATATGTGCGATTACGCCGACCTGTGGCTGCGCCCGTACCCGGGAACCGACGTTGCACTCCTCAACGCCATGGCGCACGTCGTGGTAGCCGAGGGCTTGGCCGACAGCCGGTTCGTAGATCAACGCACCGAGGGTTACGACGAATGGCGAACGGTGATCGACGGATACACGCCGGCACGGGCATCGGCCATCACCGGCGTTTCGGCGGCCGACATTCGTGCCGCAGGCCGCATGGTGGCGCAGCCGCCGGTCCCGCGGTACGGCAACGCCAACAACGATCGTGGCGGCGCATGCCTGATCTGGGGAATGGGGCTGACTCAACACACCAGCGGCACGGCGAACGTCCATTCGGTTCTCAATCTGGCGTTGGTCACCGGGCAGATGGGTTTCCCGGGATCGGGCATCTCGCCCCTCCGAGGGCAGAATAACGTGCAGGGGTGTGGCGATTCCGGATGCGTTCCCGATTCACTTCCGGGATACCAGGGGCTGCGACCGGAGTCGGTCACGAAGTTCGCTCAGGCCTGGCGAGCCGAAGGATCCCTACCCGACCGTGCGGGTCGAGTGGTCACCGATATGGTGGACTCCATCGGGGAGCCGGATGGCGTCCGAGCAATGTACATCACGGGTGAGAACCCGCTCCTCAGCGAGCCGGACCTCAATCGGGCCGAGGAGTTGCTCCGCAAGCTCGACTTTCTGGTGGTGCAGGACATATTTCTGCACGAAACGGCCCGGCTGGCGGACGTCGTGTTGCCGGCGACAAGCTTCGCGGAGAAGGATGGCACTTTTACCAACAGCGAACGCAGGGTGCAGCGTGTGCGTCAGGTCGTCGAACCGGTCGGGCACAGCCGGCCGGACTGGGCCATCATCAAGGAGTTGGCCCAGCTAATGTGCAACCGCCTCGACCTGCCGTGGCGGGACCAGTTCGCTTACCGGCATCCTTCTGAGATATTTGACGAGCTGGCCGCCCTGACCCCGCTGTTGTCGGGTATAACCTACGACCGCCTGGACGCCGAGGGCGGGATCCAATGGCCGTGCCCGACGCCGGACCACCCCGGAACCGGTTATCTCTACGGCGACAACTTCCCCCGCGGGGACCGGGCCAAGTTCGTCGCGTACGAGCAGGGGCCGGTGGCCGCCGAGACGCCCTCCGAACGGTTCCCGCTGGTGCTGAACACGGGCAGGGTTTTATACCACTGGCACGGCGGCACGATTACCCGTCGCGCCGGCAACCTTTTGGCGAGGATGTCGAACCTCGAAGTGTCCGTCAACCCAGCCGATGGAGAGCAGTTCGGGTTGCGGGACGGCGAACCCGTGCGCGTCCGCTCGCGGCGCGGAGAGCTGACAGGAGTGGCGCGTTTCACCTACCGGATGCGGACCGGCGAGATTTTCATTCCCTTCGTGCGGTTAAGCGATTCGGCCGCAAACTTTCTTACCAACGCCGTTTACGATCCCGACTCGAAGATACCGGAGTACAAGGTCTGCGCGGTGCGCATCGAGCCTGAGGAGTGACGGGCCGCCAACCTGCCACACCGCCGTTTACTGGCTGCGCAACCGCGCGCGCTCCCGTCCCTCGATGAAGTACACAGCTTCGTCGGGGCTGACCCGGCCCACCGGACCGCTCGCGTACATGGACCCCAGCACGGTGCCCCCGCGGCCGAGCAGCAATTCGGTGGGCTGGATGTAGCCGCCACGGTCATCGGACCACCATGAGCCGAGGATGTCGGCCTGCGCTCGGGTTACTCCGTAGGCCATGGGGAAGGTGACGCCGGACTTTTCCGCCATCTCCTGCACGACTTCCCTGGGTTCCACGCTGGCGCCAACGATGGACAGACCGATCTCGGCCAAAGCATCCTGCTGCGACTGCCACGCGGCCAACTGCCGCGAGCAGTAGGGTCACCAGACGCCGCGATAAAACAGGACGGCAAGATAGCGTGAAGACATGTCGGCCGGGAGACTGAGCGTACCCCCGTCAGTGAGGTTTAGAGACAATTCGGGCAGACGGTCGCCCTGTTGCAATTTCTCGCTCATCGTTGCTCCTCGGTATCGGGCTCGGATTCCCCGGTAGCACGATCTGGCCAGAACAGTTCGTAAAGCCGGTTAGAAAGTTCTTCACACAACGCCAATCCTGCTTCGACCTCCGGCTGCGCTTCCTCGTCTTCGTAGAAGTTTGTATGCAGCGAACGGGCCCTACTGAACGCGTTGTTGATCCATGCCTGCGTAGGTTCGTCACCGGCTTCACCTACCAACTGGCTTAACTCGCGGAGCACGTGCCAGATGGACCGATGAGTGTGAATTATCCCGCCGTGGTGCGCACTTACGGCTTTTATGGTTTCCGCGACCATGCCCCATGCCTTGCTGGAGGCCTGGGGCAGATCGTCATCTTCATTCAGGTGCTTCCACGCGCTGGCCCGGAAGTCGTCGCTGAATTGCGCATACTTCGCGGGCAACCTGCCCTCATCCCCGGGTTGCGTCGGGTCTTTAGATGTAGCCAAGGCGCGTGTAACCGCTACGGCGACATCAGTTTCAAGGAAGGTTAAGCGCGAGGGCATATTTCAATCGCCGACGGCTTCGGCGGTGGTCGACTTGAGACGCTCCGGCCACCATGGGTCGTCGTACTCGTTGAAGAGGCCCTTCAAATCGGGCATGACCTCGTTGGCAAACAGGTCGGTGTTCTTCTTCACCAATTCCGGCGGCATGCTACCGATCTGCAGCAGGACCATGAGGTGCCCGATACGAAGCAACTCGCAGGCCTCCGTCAGCTTGCGCCGAACGGTTTCAGGACTGCCGCCGATAACGTGACCCTGATCGATGTAATCCTTCCAGGTGTTCTCCTGGGCGGTTCGCTGGGCCTCCTCGCCCATTTGCGGGCGCAGCGACTTGCGGATGGACTCCAGCGATCGGTAGCCGGGCGATTCGGCGAATGGCGGATACACGCGAAGCATCTTCTCGTAGAAATACTTGACGTGCTGCTCGTAGTCTTTCTCCGCCTGCTCGTCGGTTTCGGAGACACACACCAGTTGCAGGAATCCCAGACGGTGCGGGTTGTCGTCCACGCCACGTTCGGCAACGCGTTCCCAGTAGCCTTTGACGATGTTGTGACCACGCAGGTAGCCGTAGTACGACAGGTAGCAGTAGACGTAGTCGCGGTCCAGAACCCAGTCCCAGGTTTCCAGGCTGCCTGAGCCAGGGATCCATACCGGGGGATGGGGCTCCTGCATCGGCCGCGGCCAGATGCTGATATACCGCAACTTGTTGTACTTGCCGTTGAAAATCGTGGGCTGGTGCTGCGTCCACGCCTGCATGATCACATCGTGCGCCTCGGTATGACGGTCTCGCAACGTGATGGGCACCTGGCCGTAGGAGAACGTCGTGTCCATGGCCGTTCCCACGGGGAATCCGGCGACCAGTCGCCCGTTGGAAATGACGTCGAGCATCGCCATCTCTTCGGCAACGCGCACGGGCGGGTTGTACAGGGCCAGGCTATTCCCGAGCACGATCACGGCCCCATTGCTGGTCGAGTTGGCCAGGACCGACCCGATCAAGTTGGGGGATGGCATGATGCCGTAAGCATTGTTGTGATGCTCGTTGACGCAGATGCCGTCAAACCCTACCTCGTCCGCGTAGCGCAACTGTTCGATGTACTGAGCGTAGTACTCGTTGCCCTTGGCCGGGTCGAAGTTCTCGTTGGGCAGGTCTACCCAGGCCGAGTGGTGCTGTTCGGCGAAATCGTCCGGCAGGTCCTGATAGGGCATGAGGTGGAAAAATGATACTTTCATGGCAGGTTACCTCGGCAACGCGTGGGCCGTCACGACTGGATTAGCGAATTGTAGCACGGCATACAGCGGCGGCCGTCCTCGTTTCCGAGGACGGCCGCCGTGACCGCAAACGCTTACGTTTAGGTGGCCAGCCAGGACTTTACGGCGTCGATGAAATCGGATGGGTTGTCTTCAAAGACCATATGTCCGGCTCGCTCGATGTTGACCATGCTGCCCTGGGCCAGGGTGTCCACCATGCGGTCGGCGGTTTCCTGGGTGAGCAGGTCGGTTTCCGTGCCGCGGACCACCAGGGTCGGGCAGGTGATGTTCTCCAGTGAGGGCCACAGGTCGGCGGCAGGCGCTGCGGTGCCGTTGATACGCTGTTCGCGGATTTCCGGATCGAACTTCCAGCCGATTTTGCCATCGGAGAGCTGTCGGGTTTGACCGGTGAGCCGACGGCGCATCACTGACTCCGAGGCGAACCGGTTGCCGGTCTGGACGTGAGCCAGAGCGTCCTCAAAATTATCGAACCCGGGCGGCAGGCTCCGCAACTCTTCCGTAATGCGGTTGCCACCGGCGGCCTCGACACGAGGCCCGATATCAACAACACAGAGGCGCTCCAGCCGTTCCGGATGCTCTCCGGCGAAGGCCATGCTGTTGCGACCGCCCATCGAATGGCCGAACAGTACGAACTTGTCCAGGCCGATGGCATCCACGAACCCGAGCAGGTCGGCCACAAAAGCCTCGGTGGAGTAGTCGCCGCCCGGCGCGTGATCGGTGTCGCCGCGACCGCGCTGGTCGACCGCATACACGTGGTAATCGCCGAGAAGCGATTCGGCCACGTCGGCCCAGACGTTGGCATGGCCACGCAGGCCATGCAGCATCACCAGAGGCGGGTTGCCCTCGGTTCCCCAGTCGAGATAATGGAGGTTGATACCGTTCGCGGCAACGGTTCGGCTCTTGGGTTGTACTTGCGTGGTCATGGCGCGTCTCCTTCCATGTGCCGGTGGGAACGGGTGTAGTTTCGCCAGTCGGCTACTTGAGTTGCCAGTCAGGCCGGCGTTTCTCGGCGAAAGCCCGCGGGCCTTCCTTGCTGTCCTGCGTGGTCAGGATGTAGTCGTAAGCGACATAGGTCTTGGCGCTGATTTCGGCGATTGACATGTCCAGGCTGCTATAGGCCAGGTCTTTGATGGTCCGAACCGCCAGGGGGGCGTTCTGCGCGATGCTCTCCGCCATTTTGATGGCTTCGGGCACCAACTCGTCGGGCGGCACGACCTTGTTCAAGAAACCCATTTCCTTGACCCGTTCGGCGGGGAGCAGGTCGGCGGTCATCACCAGTTCGAGGACATTTGAAATGCCGATCATTTTGGTCAGCTCCACCGCGAACGGCGGCATGAGGCTCCATTTGGTCTCGGTGATGCCCAGGCGGGCATTGTCCGCGGCCAGTCGCACGTCGCACATCTGGGCGATGGACCAACCACCGGCCGCGGCGGCGCCGTTGACCGCAGCCACCAGGGGTTTCACCGGTCGTTCCCACATGTGGGGCTTATTGGGAGACATGCTGTTTTCGGCCCGGGCCTGGACGCCCTCGGCGTTGTCGGCGGCGCGCTCTTTCAGGTCGCGGCCGGCGCAGAAATTCCGACCGGCCCCGGTGATCACAGCAACCCAAGCTTCCTCGTCCTCATTGTCGAAGTGGTCGATAACTTCGCGGAGGTCACGGCGCAGTTGTCGGTTGATGGCGTTGGAAGACTCGGGCCGATTGAGCGTGATGACCGCCACGTGGTTGTCGGTCCCGGTTTTTTCGTAGAGCACAGTTTCAGGCATAACGACGAGGTCTCCTTGAGTACGGGGATAATGCGGTGTGAACAATCTCAGGCATAGTGGCCCAGGAACTGACCGCCGATGACGTGTACGTGGCCGTGGGATTGGCTCTGCAAGCCGTCATAACCGAAGTTGGACAGAATGCGGAATCCATTGGGGCAGTACATGCAACCCAGGGTCGCTGCAACATCGCCAATTCGGGACATAATCCCGTTGCTCCACATTTCCAGCTGCGACATATGCTGGCGAGGCATGACTAGAAGCATCACTGGCACCCACGTCAGTCGATTGACGATGGCGATCAGGTCGTTGTCCAAATAACGGATCCGCGACGGCTCTCGGCCGGCGACGATCTCGCAAAAGACGCAATTGGTGTTTTGAGAACTCATGCAGGTATCGGATTGTTGCGGCCCGGACCGCCGTCTACGGCAGACGAGATCAAACCTCTGCCGACCCGCTCGTAATGCCGGTTTGGGATGCCCGATTACTATACGTACTGCCTCTCCAGAGAGTCAACGACGGCGGCGGACTGAGACCTGCTTGCCGCCAGAACCGTCTCTGCCATGTGGTATCATTGCGCGCGTCACACCCTCCCAGAGGCACGATAGCAGTCCGAGATATGTACCGACTCGCCATTCTGACCATCAGCAGTTCCGGCGCCCGCGGGGAGCGTGAAGACACCGGAGGGCAGGCCATTCGGGACAAGTTGCCCCCGCCCGACTACGAGGAAGTCCGCTACGAGATTGTGGCGGACGACGCTGACACGATTACCGACCGGATCAGCCAGTGGGCAGACACGGGCGAAGTGGATCTGATCGTCAGCACCGGCGGGACCGGTATGGGTCGGCGTGACGTCACTCCCGAAGCTGCCCGGCGTGCCATGGACCGCGAGGTTCCGGGCATGGCTGAGACGATGCGGGCGCAAACCCTTCAGTTCACTCCCATGGCCATGTTGAGCCGCTCGGTGGTGGGTATCCGCGGTAATACCCTGATCATCACCCTTCCCGGGAGCCCACGGGGAGTGGGCGAGTGCCTCGACGTTGTGCTCCCCGTTTTGCCCCACGCTATCGAACTCCTGCAACGGGAGTCGGTGCAGGAGCATCCCCGCTAACCCGCCATCACCAACCGCTACCAGTTCCTCAACCGGAGACCGCCAGGCAATGAGCACAGACGCGAACCAAGCCACACCCGTTTATTGGCCCAGGGTCAAAGAGCTGCTTGACGTTATCATGGACCGTTGGATCGAGCGTCACGGCCGGCAGCCTTATCCCGGCATTCACGAATATTGGTGGGAAACGCCCGAGGAATTGGCCGCTTCAGTCCTGAACGGATATCCGTCTATCGAGCCGGGCGTGGCCGGAGCAGACACACACCTGGTGCGTTCTCTCCGCCTGGGTTGCGGAACTTTCGGCCGGATGCCGCTGCGGGGCCCGTTTTTGTCGCGCGCAGAGGCCGCCGAGATCGCTTCCTGGATAGACGCAGGCATGCCCAAAGGTCCGGAAGGATAGAGACCGGGTCATTGCAGGACTGCGTTTCCCGTACTCAGGAACGCGAGAGGCAAAAAGCAGGGGCGAAGAAGATTCGCCCCTGCTTTTTTGGAAACTCAATCCAGCTGCTAGAGCAGTACCGGCTCCTTTTCCTTCTGGTAGACCTGAATTCGTCCACGGGTGTGGTCGAGGATCGCGATCTGGCCGGAAGGCGTGACGCGCACCGCGCACGGGTTCGAAAGCGCCTTCTCGAAGGAGCCGCCGTCGTGCGTGATGGCCATGGTCCGCTGGCGGATCATGTCGGGGTTGGAGTTGAGCTTGCTCTTGCCCCACTCGGAGATCTGGTGGTCACCCTTCAACTGGGCGCGGAAGCGTCCGTCGGGAGCCAGGATCTGCACGCGGTCGTTCTCGCGGTCGCAGACGTAGACATCGCCATCATCGTCCACGTGAACGGCGTTGGGCCGGTTGAACTGGCCAGGGCCGTCACCGCTGGTGCCGAAGCTGGCTTGCCACTCTCCGGCCTGGTTGAACACCTGAATGCGGTCATTGCGCCAGTCAGCCACATAGATCAGGCCGTCGTTGCCCAGGGCAATGCCCCAGGGCAGGTTGAACTGGCCGTCACCGCTGCCGAATTCACCGAACTGGCTCTTGAACGTGCCGTCGAGCCCGTAGCTCTGAACGCGGTTGTTCTTGCTGTCGACCACCCACATGGTTTCGCCGACGATGGCGATGCCGGACGGGCCGTCGAACTGGCCGGGGCCGCTGCCCTGCGTGCCCCAGTGGGACACGTAGTCGCCGTCCTCGGTGTAGATGGTGATGCGGTTCAGGTACTCGTCCGCGACGTAGAGCTTGTTGTTGCCGTCGAGGGCGCAGGAGGTGGGCCAATACATGTCGCCCGGCGCCTCGCCGAACTGGCTGAACTCGCCCACGTAGTCCTCGCCGAGAGTGGCGATGGTGACGTGTACGCCGTCGGGTCGGTTTTCGTAGGAGCGATTGAGCACAAAGACTTTGCCTTCGTCATCAATAGCCATGTCCACCGGGTTTCGGAACCCGGTCCCGTTGAACTCGTTGCGCCCAACGGAGTGGCTATAGGGGAAGGCAATGTCCACAAGGCCAAATAGATGGGTACTCATAGACTTCCCTCTCTTGTCGGTTGTCAGTGGTCAGGATAAGGCGGAGGGGTTGCCGTCCGGCGAGGACCCTCCGCCTCGATCATTCGGTTACGGTTTGCCTACAGGAAGGGGACCTTCTCGAAGACGCCGCGGTTGATCGGGTTGGAGTCGAGACCCATCCAGTCTTCCAGGATGGTGGCGTAGACCTGGCGGAAGTCCATGTTGGACCTGAGGTTGCCGCCCTCTTCCTGATCGGCCGGAGCCAGGGAGGGGTAAACACCGTAGATGCCGCCCTTGACCTTTTCGCCGACAGCGAAGGCCACGGAGCCGGCGCCGTGGTCGGTTCCGGAACCGTTGTCGCCGATGCGGCGGCCGAACTCGGAGAACATGAACGTGATGACGTTGTCGCTGGCGTCGTGCTCTCGCAGGTCGGTGATGAAGGTGTCAACGTTGGCGGACACGTCGGTCCACAGGCCGCTGTGCAGCTGCGCCTGGTTGGCGTGGGTGTCGAAGCCGTTGTAGGGGCTGGTGGTGAAGAGCACGCGGGTTCCCAGGTCAGCCAGGTGAGTCTGCGCGATGTTCTTCATGTACTGGCCGACGGTGGTGGCGGAGTACTCCACGTTGGAGGTGTACTTCGGCGGCGCGGTAGCCAGGATGTCGGCGCCGATGCGGGCGTATGTGCCCGTGGAGCGCAGGTAGTCGCTGACGAACCCCTGTCCAACGGTGGGCGCGTAAATCTTGCTGAAAAGGTCCAACGCCTCGGCGCGCTGGTCATCGCCCTCGATGCCGGTGAGCAGGCCGTAGGTCTCGAGGTTGCCTACCGAAGCGACCGGCACGCCTTCCTTGGCGAGCGCGCGAGGGAGCCCGCGACCGAAGTTCACGCCAGTGATGCCCTGGCCTTCATTCTTCGGGTCCAGTTCGTGGATGACCTGGCCCAGCCAGCCCTCCGTGCCAATGGTGTCGGGCTCGCAGGTGTGCCAGATGTCCATGCTGCGGAAGTGGCTGTAGGAGGGGTTGGCATAGCCGATGCCCAGGAAGATGGCCAGCTTGCCTTCGTCCCAGTACTTCTTCAGCGGGAGCATGGTGGGGTGCATGCCGATCTCACCGTTCAGGTCGATGACCTGTTCACCGCCGACGCCCAGGTTCGGCCGAAAGTCACGGTAGTGACCGTCGTTGTAGGGGATGACGGTGTTCAGGCCGTCGTTCCCGCCGGACAGCGAGAGCACCACCAGAACGTTGTCTTTGTTGGTAGAGACCATTTGATAGTCCTCCGTTTTGTGCTTTTGTTCGTAGCAATGGTGGTTGGCCGGTCCGGCCGCAGGCTTTCCAAACCGCCGGCCGGCCTGATGCTGGAAAATCGCCGATTACTCGAACTGGAACTCCGAGGTGGAGGCGATGATCTGGAACATCTCACCGGAGCGGCGGGCGAACTCGGCACGCTCGGAATCACTGCCGTGCGTGAGGTTGCCGCCGCGGTCGGCGTGGGCGATGAGCTGATCACGGGTGTCCTCGGTCAGGTTGAGGCAGCCGACGAGGTCAGCGCAGGTGTCGACGAACTGTGCGGGGCTGAGGCTGTCGCCCTGGGCCATGAGTTTGGTGATCATGCTCTGGACGCCGGGGAGTTCGGTGCGGCCCAGGTAGTCTGCGGCGAAGTTGATCCGTTCGACCAGGGTGCCGGAGTCGATCCACTCGTGGCCGGTGTGCCAGCCCTCGACGGTGGGCGGGTTCATCAGGTCCATGCCCATGTACTTGGGCTCCTGGCTGAGCTCGAACATGCCGGGTTTGATCTCGTCGCGGTGGTCGCCGACCATGCGCAAGGTGCCGGCCACCATCTCGGCCGGGTTCTTCACCTTGGCGTAGCGGGCGTTCTTGAAGGCGTCCGAGTTGAACAGCGTGCGCAGCATCTCGTTGATGTTGTAGCCACTGTCAAAGTAGGTCTGCTCCAGGTCACCAAGCAGGCCCTCGTCCTTGGGAGGGGTCTGGCGCCAGCTGGGTACCGGAACCTCGTCGGCGACGAAATAGTTGTACATGTGGCGAGAGATGAACCGGGCCGTCGCCTGCTGGCCGGCGATCATGTCGAGGATGTCGTCGCCGTTCCAGTTTCCGGTCTGGCCGAGGAAGGTCTTCTCTTCGCCGTCGTGGTCGGCCGGGTCAAACCGGAATTCCCACGGGCTGCGGCCGTACGGGAACGGAGGATACGGCGGGGCGATGTTCCATCCGGTGAACGCGCGGGCAGTAGCCTTGACGTCGTCCTCGGAGTAGTTGAAGTCGCCGTTCATGCCGACGCCCATGGAGAACAGCTCGAGCAACTCACGGCCGTAGTTCTCGTTGATGGCCGTCTTGTGGCTTTCGCAATTGTCCAGGTAGTAGACCATCGCGGGGCTTGTGGACAGTTCCATCAGCAATTCTTGGAAGTTGCCCATGCCCTTGTCCCGGAACATCTGGATCATCCGGCCCATTTCTTCGCCGGAGTCGATCTTGGAGTGACCGGCGCAGAAGATCATGTGCCAGAAGAGGGCCATCTTCTCCTTCAGCTGGTACTCGGTGTTGACCATGCGATACACCCAGTTCTGGATGTTGATCTCGATGGCGCCCGGGTGGTTGTAGGTGGGATGGTAGCGGAGCATGATGTCGTCTTCGACGCCAGAGGTCGAACCGGGGTTCAGCAGCTCCTCCACGACGGTGTCATAGCCCCTCGCAGCAGCGGCTTCCACCTCGTCGCGGCTGGCGCTGAAGCCGGCCCGGCGGAGAAGATGCGCCATCAGTGCGATGTCGTTGCTTCCTGCCATTGGTTCCTCCTTTCTTTGACCTTGAGAACTTGGTCGCAATCGACCGATTCCTTGTGATGCAAATATACCGCAACAGCCGTCCCGCTCGCAATCGAAAGCGGCGATCAGCGGCCTCCCAACTGCGGAACGATTATCAGATTAGAATCGTATAGCCGGAAGGTTGGGATGTCAATAAGTTTACGCTTCCGCGACCGGCACCTTCGTGCCCGGGAATCAGCCGCTGCGCGGCTGGCTCATCCCCGCATCGCGGCGACCCATGAACCGGCTTAGCCGAGGCGGAATCGCTTGAACACTTCCGCGTATTCCACCCCGATGCGGGGCCCGTCGCGCCGCCGCCATTCCCGCAGGTACTGGTCAGCCGCTTCGGGACTGACCTGACTGCGGTGCGCGCGCAGCGCCTCCACCGCGGTGACGATGTGGTCGGTTACGTCCACGAAGTGGTCGGGCTGCGTTCGGCCCATCACCCATAGCTCACGGACCTTGTGCGGCTCCAGCCCTTCCTGCGTGAGCAGTTCGGGGAAGGTGAGTGGGTCTCGCGCGGAGGGATAAACGGCTCCCATCGCCGCGTCGCCGGAGGCGAAGTGGTCGGGGTGATCAATGTAGCCGTCGCCGTCCAGGTTGCGGACGGGATTCATGCACACCAACACGTCGGGTCGATGCCGGCGGATCTCCCGCGTGATTGCTTTGCGCAGTTCCAGGTTGGACTGCAGGTAGGCGTCGGGAAATCCGAGAAACACCACGTGGGCGAGGCCCAGCACTCGACCGGCTTCTTCCTGTTCGGCACGCCGTGACTTGATCACGTCCTCCGCGGCGACGGTCGGGTCCGAGGTGCCCTTGCTGCCGTCGGTGCAGATCACGTAGACGACGTGCTTGCCCTCGGCGCACCAGCGGGCCACCGTGCCGGAACAGCCCCACTCGGCGTCGTCCGCGTGGGCGACCACGACCATCGCGCGATTGATTTCTTCGTTGTTACCGTCAGTCAAGTTCACACCACCTGCGCGGCTATCGGTGGACGCCGACGCGATTGAGTTTTTTCCTCAGGCCGGCGACGCCGCTCGACCGGTCGCGTCCTGGTTGCCGGATCGGGTGATCAGATGGAGAGTGAAACCCAATCCGGCGCCAACCACGGCCGCGCCGGACGCCATGGCGAAGGACCACCGGAGCGTGCCCGTGGCGTCGGCGATCGGCCCGGATATCGCGGGAGAAATTGTACCCCCGATTCCCGCGCCCATGCCCATCAATCCGAAGGCCGCCGGCGCCATGTACACGGGCACGTAATCGCCCGCCGCCGCCGCGCAGATCGTGTAGGTCGACCGTAACGCGAACCCAGCCAGCACCGACGCGATGATGAAGAAGAGCAATTCCGGCGCCAGCCAGAAGAGGGAGTGGCAGACGGCTTCGATGAGGAACGTCGCACCGAAGGCCATTCCGCGCCCCATGCGGTCGGAAAGCGCCCCCGATGCGACACCGCTGCCGATGCTGAGGACTCCGATCAGCGTGAACAGCCCGCCCACGACCGCGACTGCGATCCCCTGTTCGAGCTCCAGGTAGGCGCCGTAGCTGGCGGTAAGGATGCCGTGAATGAACCCGGAACAGAAGGCCATGCCCGTAATCAACCAGACATACGGGTTGGTATAGACCTGCACCGGCCAACCGGCAGGACCTCTCCGCACCGGGGTGTGCCCTGGCGATTCTCCGGCCGCGGCTCCGGATGTCGAAGGTGTCGCAGCGGGCGGAGCCTCCCGAATGAAACCCGCGCATCCTAACCCGATGAGGACGCTGGTGGCGGCCAGAATGTACCAGGTATATCGCCAGGCCTCCTCCCCGAACACGCCGGCGAGGGGTGGGACTATCACTCCCGTGAATACAATCGCCAGACTGCCGCCGGACGCGGCGATGCCGGCAGCGACTCCTCGGTCGGTGGCCCGGAACCACGGGGCGAGCATCCCCATCATGGGCGTCAGCGCCGCACCTGATGACACGCCCACCGCAATCATGGCGACCAGGGCAACCCAATAACTCGGTGACCAGCCCAGTAGCGCCATCGCCACCGCTTGCACGAAGATGCTGGAAATGACCATCCATCGCCCGCCGTAACGCGAAGCCGCTGCCCCGGACAGCAATCCGGATAACACACGCGAAATCGACATGGCCACCACCAGCACGAAGACGGTGGTGTAGGTCAGTTCGAAGGTGCTCTTCATCCCGGGGATGGTGAGCGCCAAAACGTAAAGGGAAAAGCTGGTGATGAGGTTGACCGCCAGCGACACGGCCAGTATTACTGCCGCATAGGTGCGCACCCATTGCGGAACGAGGGTGGCGGGAAACAGTGGCATGGGTCGGCCGAGAACGTCCGGTGCGCCACGGGTCAAGCTGGCCGCCGGAGTTGCGCAATCATAGCACAGGGCCTGCCGCAACCCGGATTTTCACGCCTTGACGCCTGATAGAATGAACCCGGTCGTGCCGATGCCCAACTGCCGCGCCTTTTCATTGTGTCGATGAACCACAGTACGGAAGAAACAGAGCAAACCGATACGGTGAACGAGGGAGCGGGAAACCTCGCTAACGCCCCTCTGCCGCCCCCGCCACCCGTGCCGCCTGAGGCGTTGAAACCCTGGTACTACCAAAGTTGGTTCCTGGTTCCAGCCTTCGTGTGGTGGCCGTGCAGCGCGATCCTGTTCATCCGATCGCCCTGGCACAACGGCATCGTCAGCGGCGCGTTGTCCTGGGCATGGATAATCGTGGGTGGTGGGTTCATCTTCCTGCGCATGCAGTACCACTGGCAGAGCGGCGAGCCGGCCATTGTGGACCCGACGCTGTGGGCACTGGCGGCGCCCGGAATCCTGCTCACCATCATCACGCAAACGTTATGGCTGACCCGAGACCGGCCGCGCATCCGAAGTATCCGGAACGCCGGCGGCTTCGCCGAATACGAGAACTCGGGCTCAGGCACGCCGCCCCGGTCTACGGTCCAAACGCCGCCGCCCGAGACCACCCGGCGACGCAATCGCGGAAGCGTCCGAAGCCGGAGGCGCCGGCGGTAGATACTCACGGGCCAGAAATCAGGAAGCGGCGGCTCCCACTTGCAGGCCGTCCACCAACCCCTGCACCATCTCGACCCGCTCGTCGGTGGACGAAAATGCCATGCCCATAGGCGTAACGCCGATGTAATTGGCTTTGCTGGCGTCGATGTCGCTCCCCTCGCCGCCGGCAAGCACCGGTCGGTTGCGGGAGATCCAATAGCGGCGATGGCCGAACGACTCTTCGGACCGCACCGATTCTCCGTAAGCCCTCCCGCCCAAACGTGTCACCTTCACGCCGGCGATCTTGTCGGCAGGCTCATTGGGCACGTTCACGTTGAGGAAATACGCGGGCGAGACCACCGGAGCATCGGCCAATCGCCGCGCCAGGTGCGCGACCACCTGAGCCGCCAACTGGTATCGCGGAGCCTGAACGGAGCCCACCGATATGGCGATGGTGGGATATCCCCGCACCCACCCTTGCGTTGCGGCGCCAACCGTGCCGGACACGATCACGTCCCAACCCAGGTTGGACCCGCGATTGATGCCGCTTACCACCAGGTCGGGTTTGGGCGTGACCAACTGCTCCAACGCCAGGATGCAAGCGTCGGCGGGCGTGCCCTGCACGGCCCAGGCAGTGATGGGATTTGCTGGCTGGGTCGGACTATCCGATGCCGGGACGTACACGGCGTCGGCGCTGCGTGGCGGCGTGTCTTCGCCCGGCGCGAATTGGGCAAGGTACTGCTCGGCCGGTACCTGATGCACGAATAGCGGCGAGTGAAGCGTCATGGACGCGCCGACACCGGATTGCTCCCGGTCTGGTGCTACCACGGCAACCTCTCCGACCTCAGCCAGGCTACGCGCGGCAGCCCAGAGCCCGGTGGCGTGAATACCGTCATCATTGGTTAGCAGGATTTTCAAGGGTCAGCCTCTGGTTTCTGATTCGGTCGATTGCAATCGGTCCGATAGTTGCGAGTAAGGATACCAGCAACATGAAACTGGCCGCCGTAGGTTTACGGCGGCCAGCCAAATTGCCAATGCGTGTCACCAGATCAGTGATGCGCCAGGCCAATGGCGTGGAGCAGCGCGTGCTTCACCTCCACTGGGGCCACGCCGGAGCGAAATTCAGCGGAGGCGAACACGTCGCCGATTATGTCCACTCCGGAGAGGTCCTCGCCAAGGCGCGCCGTTGCATCGCCGATGCTCGCCATGGTCAGCGTGGTGCCGGACAGAGCCTGTTCCACCGCTGCTGCCTTCACGGGACGCGGGGTCAATCCGCCCACCGCAACGGAGGCGGCCGTGCATCGATCCCCGTCCATGGTGACCACCACCGCGCCGCCGACCACCGCGTAGAAACTGGCCGGGTGAGCCATCTTCGCGTACTCGGCGCGCTGATTGGCCGCGAGCACGGGCACGCTCACGGTAGTGATGAGTTCGTCTTCGGCCAACACCGTTGTAAAGGCGTCCTCCACAAGATCGGCCACCGCGACGGTACGGCTGCCCGAAGGTCCCTGAGCCGAGACGGTTGCCCCCAATGCCGTGAGCACCGTCGCCCAGTCGGATGCCGGGTCCGCGTGGGCCAGGTTGCCGCCGATGGTTCCGCGATTGCGTACTGCCGGATCTCCGATGCCCCCGGCCGCCTCGGCCAGCAGGCCGTTGGACCGCTGGACGTCGGCCGACGCGGCGATTTCAGCATGCGTGGTCAGCGCGCCGATGTTGACCGTATCTCCGCTGATCGTGATGCCCCGCAGGTTGGAGATGCCACCAATGTCGATGACCATCTCCGGCCGGGCCAGCCGAAACCGCATGAGGGGGATCAAGCTGTGCCCACCGGCCAGCAGTTTCGCCCCCGGGTTTTCGGAAAGCAGTTGTACGGCTTCTGCGATTGAACCGGCCTTCCGGTATTCAAAATCTGCTGCAAACATTGCAATCAGTCCTCCTGCGCCGGGGCCGGTCAGTGATTGTGCCCATGACCATGGTCATGCCCGTGACCACCGTGATCATGGCCGTGCCCGTTGCCACTGTAACCGCTTGCCTGGATCGCGTTCCAGACCCTTTCAGGCGTCAGAGGCATGTCCAGCCCGGTTATCCCCAGGGGCTTGAGGGCGTCCATGACTGCGCTGTAGATGGCAGCGGTGGAGGCAATAGTTCCGGTTTCACCGATGCCCTTCACGCCCAGCGGGTTGTGGGGCGAAGGCGTCACGGTGGAATGCACCTCGATGTCCGGCACCAGGTGGGCGCGCGGGATGGCATAGTCCATCATCGTGCCGGTGAGCAGTTGGCCGTTGTCGTCGTAGACTGCGCCTTCCCACAGGGCCTGACCGGCCCCCTGCACGACGCCACCATGGACCTGGCCCTCCACCACCATAGGGTTGATCTGCGGGCCGCAGTCATCCACCGCTACGTAGCGGTCCAGGGTGATGTGACCGTTGTCCGGGTCCACGCTGACAATGGCCGCGTGGGCGCCGAAGGGGTAGCTGAAGTTGGGCGGATCGTAGTAGGTGCTGGCTTCCATGCCGGGCTCAATGCCCTCGGGAAGGTTCCAGGCCACGTTGGCCTGCAGGGCGACATCCTGGATGCTCTGGGAGCGGTCGCGCGCGCCGCGCACGAAGAACTGGCCGTCTTCATACTCGATGTCGGCTTCGTCAGCTTCCAGCAGGTGGGCGGCGATGACCCGGGCCTTGTCCCGGAGTTTGCGCATGGTCAACGCGACCGCTGCCCCGCCAACCACCGTGGTGCGGCTGCCGTAGGTTCCCCAGCCCATGGGGGTGATGTCGGTGTCGCCGTGGACCACTTCCACGTCGTCGACATCGACTCCGATCTCGTCAGCGACGATCTGGGCGAAGGTGGTTTCCTCACCCTGGCCGTGGGGCGAGGTCCCGATGAAAACGTTCACCTTGCCGGTGGCGTAGATGCGGACGGTCGCGCTTTCCCACAGGCCACCTCCGAAACCGACAGCGCCGGCCACCTGGGACGGACCCAGTCCGCAGATCTCGCAGTAGCAGGCAACGCCCACACCTCGCAGGGTGCCGTGCTCGCGCTCGTGGGCCTGGTCGTGGCGGAACTGGTCGTATCCGATGTGGCCAAGCAGTTGGTCGAGCGCACCGGAGTAGTTGCCGCTGTCATAGGTGATGCCGATGGCGACATCACGGTTGTTGTCGAAGGGCTCGATCAAGTTCCGCCGGCGAACTTCGACGGTGTCGATGCCGACCGCATCAGCAACCTTGTCCATCAGGCGCTCGAGCAAGAAAGTAGCCTCGGGCCGACCGGCGCCTCGGTATGCTTCAACCGGCGTCGAGTTGGTGAACACGCCATAGACATCGGCCTTGATGTTGGCGATGTCGTACGGGCCGGAATACATCAGGCCGTGCAGGATGGTTGGGATCCCCGGCGCGGCGGTGGACAGGTATGCGCCCATGCCGGCGTAGACCACACTGCGGACTGCGGTGACCTTGCCGTTGGCGTCTGCCGCCATCTCAACGTACTCGATGTGATCGCGACCGTGGGTCGTGGCGACGTAGTTCTCAGAGCGCGTCTCAGTCCACTTCACGGGAACGCCCAGCTGCATGGAGCAGAAGGCCGTGATCATTTCCCACGGGTAGACAGCGATTTTCGCGCCGAACCCACCGCCGACCTCGGGCGCGATCACCCGGATCTTGTGCTCCGCCACCCCGGTGACCAGGCAGGTCACGAAGCGGGCGATATGCGGGTTCTGGGTGGTGTTCCAAAGCGTGAGTTCGCCCATGGCCGATGACCATGACGCAATGGCGGAGCGGGTCTCCATGGGCGTGGGGATCAGTTTCTGCTGATTGATGGTCTCGCTGACCGTCACCGCGGCGTCCGCGAAAGCAGCGTCGGTGTCGCCACCGGCGGCTACCCAGTGGAAGGCCTGGTTGTTGGGCGCGTCCTCATGCAATTGCGGCGAGCCGTCGGCCAACGCCGCCTCGGGGTTGATGATTGAGGGCAGCGGGTCATAGCCGACGTCGATCAGTTCCAGCGCGTCCTCGGCCTGGTAGCGGTTCTCAGCCACTACCACGGCCACAGCGTCGCCCACGTACCGCACCACGTTGGAAGCGATGGCGGGGTAAGCCACGGGTTTCAGGTCGGAGTCTGGAATTGCCCAGGCGCATGGGATGGGGTTCAGGACCCCTTCGATGTCGGCGCCGGTATAGACCGCGAGAACGCCGGCAGAAGCCTTGGCCGCGTCGGTGTTGATGCTGGTGATCCGCGCGTGAGCGTGCGGGCTGCGCAGGATCGCCGCGTGGACCATGCCGACCAGTTTGATGTCGTCGGTGTAGGCGGCCTGGCCGGTGATCAGGCGAGGGTCCTCCCGACGCCGGATGCCGGATCCGAATATGCGGGTAGTCATGGCGTCAGCCTCCTTGTCCGGCAGCGGCGGCGGCCAGAGCGGCCCTGACGATGTTGTTGTAGCCAGTGCAGCGGCACATGTTCCCTTCCAGTCCGGCCCTTACTTCGTCGGCCGAAGGGTTGGGATTGCGCTCGATGATCTCGGTGACCGTCATAATCATGCCGGCGGTGCAGTAACCGCACTGGAGGCCGTGGTTATTCCAGAAGGCTTCCTGAACGGCGGTCAGGTTGCCATCCTGGGCCAGCCCCTCGATAGTGGTGACATCTGCGCCATCGGCCTGTACGGCGAAGGCGGTGCACGACTTGACCGTTACACCGTTCATTCGAACAACGCATGCGCCGCACTGGCTGGTGTCACAGCCAATCTTGGTGCCAGTCAAGTTCAGAGTTTCGCGAAGGAAGTGCGCCAGCAGGGTACGTGGCTCCACTTCGGCGGAATGCGAACGGCCATTCACGGTAACCGTGATGGGTACTTTATTCGGCAAGATGCACCTCCTCTATCGGGAACGACCGCCATGTTGGCGGCGACAAGGGTGAGGTAGTGAACAAGGACCAGCCGACAGCAAACAGCGGCGCCGGCTCGTTCGTGCGGCAGTATAGACGGCGCGCCGGCGGACGGTCAATCGGATTGGGCGCGGCTCAGTATCGTTTAGGCGCTGCGAGACCGCACGCGACGACGCGGCGGCCTGGCCCTTTTTCTCGGCTCAATGGCCTGGGCGTCGAAATCGAACAGCTCACTCACCGGCACCCTCAGCCCGGCGGCGAGGGCGCAGATGCTGGCCAGGGAAGGATTGCGGACGCCGCGCTCTATACCCGACAGGTAGGTGACGTGGATTCCGGCCCGATGGGCCACTTCTTCCTGGGTCTCGTCGCGCCTCAGCCGGATTTGCCTGACGCGAAGGCCAAAGGCGACCTGGTAACTCATCACGATTTATGACGATACGCGTGATATCATCCAAAATCAACTTGACATCTCGTTACGAAGCATGACGATACGCGGTGACACACGACCAGTGCCGGGACGTTCGCTGATGGACGTTTGTGCCCGCCTTGGTTGCCCGAGTTGATGCCTTCCAGCAGCGCCCACCCCCATTCCCGGGTGCTATGGATCCCCGGGTGTTTTGGACGACAATCTGCTTTGTCGTTGTGATGCGAGCACAACAGCCGCAGCACTAACCGTTCACGACCGCCTTGAAGATTGGACATTGTCCAAAGTCGCCCGAAATCTTTTTATGCGCCAGTCGAATAGACTTCAAGATACCGGCCTCTGGTCCACCACGGTGACACAGCGTTCACCACCATGCTGACCCATGCGCGTGTTGAAATCCTCGTCGCTGCGGCCGTCGTAGTATTACATGGATGCGGATGCACTATTGTCTCAAGGTGCGCAACCGCGAACCCGGAATTCTGCGAAGGCCGACCCGGTCATCGAATCATCGCGAGGTCAGAGGCGTCCAGATGAGCATGTACGACGACACCCGGCGAACGGCGCAAGACGACGACAAACCGATGCAAAATCCCCCGGATCTATTCGGCAGCGATTTGGCGGTCCAATCCGATGCGCCTTCGGGCAACGCGAGATGTTCGCCGGCCCTTCGCATGAAAAACAAGGCCGCGCACATTGGCGACATTTGCTGCGTCATCATGGCATCATCATGTGGCGGCGGCGCGACGGCTGCCGTGTTCGTGCCTTGCTTCTGCGTCAATGGTCGTTTCCGGTCCTGGTTGATGCGGCCGCGTTTCTGAACCGCGCAGCAAGCGACGTGGTGGAAGCGCCCGAACCAATTGTAGAGATGGCCGATCCGGTTTTGAAGGAGGCAAACCCGTGAACAAAGCTCGGTGGCTGATTTTTCTCATGCCCGTCTGCTTGGCGGTACTGATCGGGGCGCTCGCCCACACCTCGGTGTCGGCGCAATCGCCGCCCTCACCACCCACCGTTCTGGCCGGAACCGCCTGGCTGGACGGACAACTGGTACCGCCCGGAACGCTAATTCAGGCGATGCAGGGCGATACCCGACTCAGCCGGATCACAGCGAGAAACGACGGGCGATTCGGTCCGTTGCAAGTACCGAAGCCGCCGGGCATCGGTCCGGTTTACTTCCTGATCGACGGCCAACGGGCCGACGTGGAAATGGAATGGCGGGCCGGGTTTCTACAGGCCGACCTGGAGTTGCGAGCCGGATTGGGTGGCGGGCCGGCTCCGCAGGTCGATCCCACGGCGGTCCCAACCCCCGCGCAACCCGTGGCTCCCACTGCCGTGATGATCCCGGGACCGGCGGGGCCCCGTGGTGAGAGCGGTCCCGCCGGGCCGCCGGGGTTTCCGGGCCCAGCGGGTCCACAAGGAGAACCCGGGCCGGCGGGTCCGGCAGGACCACAGGGGGAGGAAGGCGACGAGGGAACCCCCGGTCAGAAAGGGGAGTCTGACGGTTACGGCGTTTACACCCTGGTAGCGGCCGTCGTCGCCGCTCTGCTGGCGTTGGTCGCGCTGATACTCTCCATTTTGGCGCTGTCGCGAATCCATCGATGGACTCAGTAATAAGGGGATCCAGCTTAGCTGCGCGACATGCACGCTCCAGTGAGCCCGTCGGATAACGAACCCGACGGGCTCATGTTTGTACCGGGTATACGCCAGGCGTGCGGCGGGTATGCTAGATTATTCAGCGTCATTACCCTCGATTGGAGCGTTCACGCCATGCTGCCCCACCACCTGACGCACGTTTTTCCCGACACCACGGACACCAACTCCGCCGGACACCTCACCATCGGTGGTTGCGACGCCGTCGACCTGGTTGAGCAGTACGGCACGCCGCTGTATGTCCTGGACGAGGAGACCCTGCGCTCCCGGTGCCGCCAGTTTGCAGGCGCGTTCGCGACGCGATACCCCGACGCGCAGGCCGTATACGCTTCCAAGGCGTACATCAACCCCGCCTTGGCGCGTATATTCGCCGAGGAGGGCCTCGGTCTCGACGTCGTGTCCGGAGGCGAACTGGCCGTGGCAATGGCGGGCGACGTGCCTCTGGACAAGGTGTACTTCCACGGCAACAACAAGACGCCGGCCGAACTGGAGGAAGCAGTGGCGGCGGGCATCGGTCGCGTCGTGGTCGACAGCTTCCACGAGCTGGACCTGCTGGAACGCATCTGCGCCGACGCCGGCCAGTCGCAGGATATCCTCGTGCGTGTTTCGCCCGGCATCGACCCACACACCCACGCCTACACCACCACCGGCATCATCGATTCCAAATTCGGTTTTTCCATCCAAACCGGTGACGCCGAGAAAGCCATCCAGCAGGCCATCGCCGCTCCTCACCTGAACCTGCGGGGGCTGCACTTTCACCTGGGATCTCCGATATTCGAATTGGAACCGTACCAGGCAGCCACTGACCTGGTGCTAAGGTTTGCGGCGGGACTGCGCGAACAGGGCCTTAATCTCCAGGAATTCAGCCCGGGCGGTGGGTTCGCCATCGCGTACACGCGCAACGACCAACCGCCGGCCCCAGACGATTACGCCCAGGCTATCGTGAGCACGCTGACCGCAACCTGCGACGAGTTGGGCATGGAGCGGCCATCCCTGGTGATCGAACCGGGGCGTTCGATTATCGGGCCGGCGGGTGTGGCGCTGTATCGCATCGGCGCGATCAAGGAGATACCTGGGGTGCGCACCTACGTCAGCGTGGACGGCGGCATGGGCGACAACATCCGGCCCGCGTTGTATCAAGCGTCCTATGAGGTACTGTCGGCCAATCGTCCGAACGCCGACCCCGACGCCACCGTAACTATCGCCGGCAAGTACTGTGAATCCGGCGACGTACTGGCTTCGGATATCCTGCTACCTGCACCGGCGGCCGGAGACGTGATTGCAATACCCGCTGCGGGCGCATACTGCCCGTCCATGGCCAGCAATTATAACCTCAACCCACGCCCTCCCATCGTCCTGGTGAGCGACGGCGACAGCCGGCTGATCCGCCGCCGCGAGTCCTACGCGGACATGATGCTGTGTGACCTGTAGGCGCCAAGCCGGTTAATTGTCCCAGCATAGCCGCACGTCCCAACGGCATGTGGTCGACCATCGGCCAGGACCGTCTGCTGAGGCAGATTGACGCCGCCCTGGGCGCGGGTAGGCTGGCCCATGCCTACATGCTTTCCGGTCCGCCGCACGTCGGCAAGATGACGCTGGCGTTGGACCTCGCCGCGGCCGTCAACTGTGCGGTTCTGAGCGGGAAACAGCCCGGTTCGATGTTCGAAGAACCGGATGACGCTCAGGGCCCATGTGGCAACTGCGACCCGTGCATCCGGATACGGCGCGGGGTGTTCGCCGATCTCAAGCTCGTCGCGGTGGGAGGAGACCCCAGGGTCGCCACTCGAATCAGCATCGACCAGGTGCGCGAAGCCGAGAATTTCCTTTCCGTCACGGCGGTGGAAGGCACATGGAAGGTGGTCATCTTCGACGGCGCCGAAACCCTGTCGGCGGGCCAGAGCGAGCCGGCGAACGCGCTGCTCAAGACGCTGGAAGAGCCTCCACCCCAGGTGTTGGTGCTGCTCCTCACCACCAACGAGGACGCGATGCTGCCCACAATTCGATCCCGGTGCCGTCCGCTCGCCTTGCGGCCAATGGCCGGCGATGCGTTGGGCGAGTATCTGGTATCCCAACGCGGGATCGAACCTGACACAGCCCGGCGGCTGGCTCGATTGGCTCGCGGATGCCCAGGGTGGGCGATCAATGTCCTCGACGAACCCCAGCTGATGGACGCCTATCGCGCGCAACTGGAGCAGGTCTTGTCCGTTGCGTCGTCGCCATTGGATGCGCGTTTCAACTACGCGAACTCCCTGGCCGGAAGCTTTTCGAGCGACCGCGAGTCGGTTCGCCAGGAGCTTTACGTCTGGGAACGCTGGTGGCGCGACGTCCTGCTCACCAAAGAGGGTCTGCCCGAACGCGTCCACAACGACGACCTCCCGGAGGCATTGAACGACCACGCCAGCGCCACGACCACGGGCGACATCGTCAAGTTCCTGGAGAGTATTCGCGAAACCCTGAGCGCGCTGGACGCCAACGTGAACCCCAGGCTGGCGCTGGAATGCATGATGCTGGCGGTGCCCGCAGGCGTGGCCTAAGCTAGCCGCTCGCTAGACCGCTTCGTAGGTCTTGTTGCGTCCCCTGGCGACCGCACGGAGCCTGCCCTGCCTTTCGAGGGTGCGTACGGCCCGGATGACGCTGGGATCGCCGTAGCGGCGGAATTTACCCGCGATCTTGCTTTGGGTGCGGGCGGTCTCACAGTACTCCAGGACCTGCTCGGCGAGAAGGTCGCTCACCTCGGGCAGGGGTTGGATGGGCAGCACTATGGTGTGACCCGGATTCCCGTCCGCGTCTTCGCCGGGTTGGAACTCGAGGCGGTCACTATGGGCCGCGAGGAAGGATCGGATGCGCCGTCGCAACGACCCGCCGGTGCCCGTGGAACCGTAACCGTGCACGACCTCCAAAACTTCCGACGATGTACCGGTCGCCAGCACTCGATTGTAGGTTGCGATCAGCTCAACCAGCGATTCGGACCAAGTTCTTCCGTGGAGGTCGATAGTGGCCACAGTTCGTCAGTCGGCCACTGCCATCAGCGCCGGCTCGCCATCGCCGCCGTTCCGGGAGCGGCCCGCCGTTTGCCACGGAATGTACTGCTTCCATTCCTCAAGGATCGTACGGTTTTCCAGGATGCGGTAGGGGTTTGGCTGAGGCGCAGTCGGAGCGCGCTTCAGCTTCATGTTCGCCTCTTCAGGAGTGCGTCCGGCCTTGTCGAGGTTGCATCGACCACAGGCGGCGACCACATTGTCCCAGGTGTGCGGTCCATGCTGCCGGCGCGGCACGACGTGGTCGAGAGTGAGTTGCTGGGAGCGCTTGCCGCAATACTGGCAGGTGTAGTGGTCCCGCAGGAACACTTCCTTTTTGGACAGGCGGCGCGGGGCGAAGGGACGCTTGACCAGGTAGACAAGACGGATGATGGAAGGAGAGTCCAGAGCCGCGTTGTAGGTGCGGATGCGCGAGGCCTCCGCCCGCTGTTCCAGCAACTCGGCCTTGCCCTTGGCCACAAGGACGATGGCGCGACGAACCGTGCAGACGTTTACTGGGACGTAGTTGAGGTTCAACACGAGGACGGGCGCGGTGAGTCGACCCGGGACCGGAGGCTTGCCTTTGCGTTGATCTTCCTCCGAAGACGGAGCGACGCTTGCTTTGCCGGGCTTTCCGCCCGAGCCATTGGCACTGGGTTGTCGGCCATTGTTACGGTTCCTGGCCGCACCCTTTTTTCGACCCGTTCGTCCCCGGCTTGCCATCTGCCAACCTCATTCCAGGTAGCGTTTTCGTTGCCGCGTCGTGCCGAAACGATAATTCGTTATTGATATTGCTCCGCCTATTATAACGCCGATTTTCATAATCCGACACGGCGCGTATCGCCTGCATGGTGGCACTGCACGCCAAGTGTGTCATGTAAACCGCGCATTACTACAGAAACCGGTAGCAAGAGCCGCTTCGCCACGGAATCTGGCGCCCCTAATGCCCCGGTTCGCCAGCCCGCCGGGGCCGGGAACCCCGTGTGATAAACTAGCCGCCGATTTCCGGCTCAAGCGTTGTTGCCCCGGCGCCTGCCGCTCCAGGACAAGACTAGAATGGTTCCCCCCGATTCGCTTTTTAGCGTCATCCCCGTTTGGGTTGGCGTCTACGTTTTGACCGCCCTGACCTTTGGCGTGGCCGGTTACGTCGTGTATCACCGTGTATTCCGACTGGTATTGCAAGGCCTGCCGGTGGCCCGGTTCGACCGGCCGGTAACCAGGCTCGTTGGGGCAGCAGGCATCGTGTTGGGGCAACGCAAAGTCCTGCAGCGGGTGGGACGAATGGATCCCCGTTCGCGCAGCATCGACCTGGCCGGCCTGGGACACGCCGCGATCTTTTGGGGTTTCCTGTCCTTCAGCCTCTCGTACCTGATCTTCATATTCGGCGGATCCATCTGGCACCCGTTGGGCGAGTCCATCCTCACGAAAACCGGGGTTCTCGTCTACAGCATCTATCTGGACATCTTCGCGGCGGTCATCCTGGCGGCGCTGATCTGGGCTCTGTTCCGACGCTGGATTGCTCAGCCTCACCGGCTCAGCTTTGACCTGACCCGGAAGGGAGAATCGGTAGTCATCGTCGGGTTGACGGCCGGCCTGATGATCGCGACCTTGCTGGTCCACACCTTCTACGTTGCCGCAGGAGGACAGGGTCCAGAGGCCGACGTGTTCATCGGCGGCGCAATCGGGAACTGGCTCACCGGGGCTGGCATGTCTGAAGCGACGGCGGGCGTACTGCAGGCGGTTTTCTGGTGGGTGCACCTGCTCATTGTGCTTGGGTTTGGGCTGTACATTCCCTTCTCGAAGCACATCCACATGGTCGCCGCTCCGCTGAACGCCTTCTTCCGCAACCTGGAACCGCGGGGCACGCTGGCTACCATGGACCTGGAAACCGTCGAGCGGTTCGGCGCGTCCCGGGTGCAGGACTTCACCTGGAAGGAGTTGCTGGACGGCTACGCTTGCGCGGTGTGCGGCAGATGCACGGACGCCTGCCCCGCCCATACCACCGGCAAGGTCCTGTCTCCCATGCACATCGTGGAGAACCTCAAGGAGCACATGATCGCCATCGGGCACCAGGGCGTGCGCGACGCCGAGCATGTGGAGCCCATGCCGCTGATTGACGGCGCGATCCCGGAGCAGGCGGTGTGGGACTGCGTTTCCTGCGGAGCCTGCATGGAAGAATGTCCCGTGGTGGTCGAGCACGTACCCACCATCATCGACATGCGCCGAGCCCTGGTGCTGGAGGAGTCCCGGATACCCGAGACCGGGATGAACGCTCTTCTGAGCATGGAGCAGCGCGGGCACCCGTGGCGGGGAACCACCTTCGCGCGCACCGACTGGGCAGAAGGTCTCGACATCCCGACCATGGCCGAAAAACCCAACGCCGAGGTCCTTTTCTGGGTAGGTTGCACGGGCGCACTGGAGCAGCGCAGCCAGGGCATCGCGCGTTCGATGGCCAAGGTGCTGAAATCGGCGGGAGTGGATTTCGCCATCCTGGGAGACGAAGAGAGCTGCACCGGCGACCCCGCCCGGCGCATGGGCAACGAGTACCTGTTCCAGATCCTGGCCCAGCAGAACGTCGAGGTGATGAACGGCTACAACGTGAAAACCGTGGTAACCATCTGCCCGCACTGCTTCAACACCATGAAGAACGAATACCCACAGTTCGGTGGCGAATACGAGGTGCTGCACTACAGCCAGTTCGTGGACGGCCTGATACGTGACGGCAGGATTAAGCCGGTGAAGATGATGGACGTGTCGGTGGCATATCATGACTCGTGCTATCTGGGGCGGCACAACGGGGTTTACGACGAGCCGCGCAACGTGGCCAAAGCGATCCCCGGCCTCAAATTGGTAGAGATGGAGCCGCGATGCCGCGAGCGCGGGTTCTGCTGCGGCGCCGGCGGCGGCCACATGTGGATCGAGGAGAGCCAGGGCGAGCGGATCAATCACGCGCGTACCGACCACTTCCTGGAAACCCAGGCGGACACCGTGGGCGTCTCCTGCCCGTTCTGCCTGCAGATGATGACTGAAGGCATCCAGTCCAAGGGCCACGCCGAGAACAAAGACGCGCGCGACGTGCTGGAAATACTCGCGGACAGCCTGGCCGACGATTAGTCGAGCTGATTAGTTGAGCACACGTTCAATGTTCCCTTGTCGGCGGAGCCGCGTGAAAGTCCATTGTCCACCTTTCGGTCGTACGTTGTGACGTAGCCCAAGTGAGCCGTCACCACACGGTACGCACGGCTCACGAAATCGTGCAGTTTCGAGCCTCTCGGTTTTCGAGCCTCTAGGTTGGGGATGTGACTTCGTGCTTTTGGACATCCTGGAGCGAAAATTGCTTTTCCAGCCGCAGCCGGTGTGCGGCGCCCTGCCGACGGACCTCGGCATGGAGTTCGAAGAAACCTGGTGTGACTCCGAACGCGGCCACCGATTGCAATGCTGGTATGTACCCGGTGATAGCCGAACCGACCTGACCTGGCTGTGGTTCGGCGGAGCGGGCGGAAATCTGAGCCTGCGCGTCGGTGAGTTCGCGGCGGTACGGAGACACACCGGCGCGAATATCTTTGGGTTCGACTACGGTGGATTCGGCAACAGCCGAGGGAATGCGACGGTTCGCAACACCGCCGCCGACGCGCGGGCCGCACTGGCCCACCTGCAGCGCACCTATGGAGCGGACCAAGAACACACTCTATTCATGGGCATATCAATGGGCGCTGCCGTATCGATACGTCTGGCTGCGGAATCCTGGTCCCCACTGGCGATGGCGCTGGTCGCTCCTTTCGCCTCCCTGCGGGACATGGGCCGGCTGTTCTATCCCGCGTTAACCTGGTCGGGGCGGTTGGTCGGGAATCGTTACAACTCGGTGGCTCTGGTCGATCAAATCGACTGCCCGTTGTTGATCCTGCACGGGGTCGACGACGAACTGGTTCCGCTGGCACAGGGGCGCAAATTGTTCGAAGCGGCGCGTGAGCCGAAACACATGGTCACCGTAGATGCAGCCGGGCACATGAACGTTGGCGACCACGCCGAATTTTGGAACGCCCTCTGCGGGTGGCTGGACGAGGTAGTTCTGTCCGACAGGGACTCCAGCTAAACGGGCCGAAATTAGAGATCGCGCGGCCATCGGGAACGATGTTGCACCGCCCGCAGGATTGCCCTATCATCCGCCCCAATCGACGCACCCGCGACACCAACTGGAGGGAGGGCAACCCATGGCTCAGAGGCCTGATGTCAAGCGGATGGAAATCGAAATAATTTACTGCTGGGATTGAGGGCACGCCGGGCGCGCGGCCTGGATGGCCAGCGAAGCATTGACCCGCACCGGCGACAACATTTCGACCTTCAAACTGACCCCCGGCGAACACGGAAAGTTCGACATCATCATCGACGGCGAGTTGGTGGGCGAGCACAAGCACACCCCCGACGCCCACCTGTTCCCCGACCTGCAGGACCTGATGGCTGCAATAACCGACCGGATGTGAAGCGGGCCTGTATTCGTCGCCCGGAATTTCCTTGATGCGGGAGTTCCGGGCGCTTTTTTGTCCCTAGAACCCGCTCATCACCTCGATCTGGTAGTCGAGGACTTCCAGGTCAGGGCGGACCTCAGTCACGAAATCCACCAGGTCGTTCACCATAGACCTGGTTAGGTCTGCGCTGGCCCCCACGCAGGACACGGCAAGCGTAACACTCTGCCACGCGTTGCCGTCGGCGCCGGCATCCTGAGCAACCGAAACGTTGAAGCGCCCCCGTATCCGTTGAATCAGGCTGCTTGCGGCCTGCCGGCGGGTCTTGAGGCTCCGGCTTTCGGGAACCCTGAGGCTGATGTGTGCTACGGCAACGTGCATGGGTCTGATGGCTGCGGAACAAATGATTCGCCGAAAGCTACGTTAGCTCAACCCGTCGAACGCAGGCAATTGCAGGCTTGATATGAAAGAAGAGAGCGGCCAGAGCTGGTGTATGTGCGCTTTCGCAAACCGTCCTCGTACATTCGCGCCGCTATTGACGATGGATAAGGGTCGGGATAGATTATGGTTGAACGCCACATGGCATAGGAACAATTCGTTTAGTGTTTTCACGATACGAGAACCGTCAAGGATATTTGGCACATTCAAGATAATGCACGATATCAGCGCATGTCATCCCGCCCAGGCGGACCAGGTACCAGTCCTATGACGCTAATACCCCCCGGTGAAGTCCCCGAGGTGGTCATTTCCAGGTTGCCACAATACGTTCGGATTCTCTCGCAACTGCTGGACACGGGCGAAGAGGTGACCAACTCGCAACAGTTGGGCGAGCACTTGCAGGTTACTCCGGCCCAGATCCGGAAAGACCTGTCATACTTCGGCAGGTTCGGCAAACAGGGCCGCGGTTACGTCGTGCGCGACCTGTTGCGAGAACTCAAGCAGATACTGGGCCTGAACTCGGAATGGAATGTGGCCGTCGTTGGCGTGGGCCGGTTGGGGAACGCCATCCTGAACTACCCTGGTTTCAACCCCGATGGGTTCCACTTGGTGGCGGCATTCGACAACAACCTGGCCAACGTGGGCCGCCAGGTGGGCGGCGTGTCGGTCCAATCCATGACCGAGATGGCAGCGACGGTCGCCGAACGGGAAATCAGCATCGCCATCGTCGCGGTGCCCAGTGCTCACACGCAGACTGTGATCGATCAGCTCGTGGGTTGCGGAGTAAGGGCGATCCTGAACTACGCGCCCATCAACGCGCAGGTACCCGATGGAGTTCGGGTTCGCAACATCGACCCGGTACTGGCCCTGCAGTCGATGACTTACTACCTCACCGACGGCGCCGCAACCATTAACGGTTCTGCGCCCGCGGGCTAAGTCTACTGCTGGGCTTGCCGCGCCAGCGAGCGGTGCGGCGTGGAGCGCCGCCGCCGCGCGACAGTTACCCGCACTTGAGCCCGGCGCAGGGAGGCCACGGCCTGCTCCAGTTCAATGTCCGTTTCGCGGCTGGCGATGCGTTCCTGGGCGCGCGCCAGGGCTTCCTGCGCCCGCGCCTCGTCGATTTCGTCCACATCCTCAGCCGCGTCGGCAAGCACGATCACAAGATTGCCCAGCACTTCCAAATACCCGCCCGACAATGCGAGGTAACTTTCGTCGCCACCGACCCGCACCAGGAGCTCGCCCGGTTGCAGGACCGTCATGAGCGGAGCGTGGTTCGGCAGAATGCCCAATTGCCCGGCCACACCCGGGGCGACCAGCGCGTCCACCTCGCCGGAGAACACCTCGCGTTCAGCGGTGATGATTTGCAACTGCATCGGCATCAGGGCGCGCTCCTATTGAACCGTGGCCTCAAAGAGATCAGGCTGTGGCCTGCATCTCGGCAGCCTTCTCGACCGCTTCTTCAATGGTGCCAACCATGTAGAAGGCCTGCTCCGGCAAATCGTCGTGCTGTCCGTCCAGGATTTCAGCAAAACCGCGCACGGTGTCGCGCAGGGCCACGTACTTGCCCGGCTGGTTGGTGAAGGTCTCGGCGACAAAGAAGGGCTGAGTCAGGAACCGCTGGATCTTGCGGGCGCGGAACACGGTCTGCCGGTCTTCGTCTGACAGCTCCTCAATTCCCAGAATCGCGATGATGTCCTGCAGGTCGCGGTACCGCTGGAGCACCTGCTGCACGCCCCGGGCCACGCGATAGTGCTCGTCGCCGACGATGCGCGGCTCGAGAATACGGGCGAAGGATGCCAGCGGGTCCACCGCGGGGTACAGGGCCTGCGCCGCCAGCGCGCGCTCAAGTGAAACCACGGCGTCAAGGTGACCGAAAGTGGTCACGATGCCGGGGTCGGTGTAGTCGTCGGCCGGGACGTAGATGGCCTGGAAGGAGGTGATGCTGCCGCTCTTGGTGGAGGTGATTCGCTCCTGGAGGGCGCCCATCTCGGTGCTCAGGGTCGGCTGATAGCCCACCGCGGACGGCATGCGTCCCAGCAGCGCGGACACTTCCATACCGGCGAGGATGTACCTGTAAATGTTGTCGATGAAGAGGAGCACGTCCTGGTTCTGCTCTTCGCGGAAGTACTCCGCCATGGTGAGTCCGGTCAGACCGATGCGGGCGCGCACGCCGGGTGTCTCGTTCATCTGGCCGAACACCAGCACGGTGCTGCCCAGCACGCCGGAGTCTTCCATTTCGTGCCAGAGGTCGTTGCCCTCTCGGGAACGTTCGCCCACACCGGCGAACACCGACACGCCGCTGTGGACGGCGCCGATGTTGCGGATGAGCTCCTGGATGATAACGGTTTTGCCCACGCCGGCGCCGCCGTACGCGCCGACCTTGCCGCCCTTGGGGAACGGGGTGATCAGGTCGAAAACCTTGATGCCGGTTTCGAGAATCTCGACTGTCGGGTTCTGGTCGTCGAAGGCCGGAGGATCGCGGTGGATGGGCCAGAACTGTCCGGCTTCCACTGCTCCCAAGTTGTCCAACGGGGTTCCGGTGACGTCGAAAAGGCGCCCCAGAGTTTCGGGACCCACCGGAACCGAGACCTTGTTCCCGGTATCGAGCACTTCGCTGCCTCGGGCGAGTCCGTCCGTGGACCCCAGGGCCAGACAGCGGGCCCAGTGGTTGCCGATGTGCTGCTGGACTTCCAGCACCAGGCGCTCGCCCAAGTTGTCGACTTCCAGAGCGTCGAACAGATTGGGGAGCTGATCGGCGGGGAATTCAACGTCCACCACCGTACCGATGACTTGGGCAATTTTACCGGGCATTTTGACTATCCTCCGGATGAGCTGACTGAAGGCGATTGGATTCCCGCGGGCCGCGTGATGTCATGGCGACAGGTGACCCGGGCGGATTACCCCTCCAGAGCGACCTGACCGCCGACCAGATCCAGCAGTTCGTTAGTGATGCTGTCCTGGCGGAGTTTGTTCATAACCAGCGTGAGGTCAGAAGCCAGCGAATTGGCGTTGTCGGTGGCGTTGCGCATGGCGACCATGCGGGCAGACTGCTCGCTCGCGATGCTTTCGAGTATCGCGTGGTACACCTGCATCTCCACGAACTGCGGGAGCAGCGCACTGAGCACCGTGGCCGGGTCCGGCTCGTAGATGTAGCCGACACGTTGGGCCGACTCCAGCGCGGCCGGTTCGACGGGCAGTATCCGTTCGATCACCGGCTCCTGCAGCACGGTGGACACGAAGCGCATGTAGGCCAAGTGCACCTCGTCGAACTGCCCTTCCGTGTATCCGTCGATGACCAGGCGCGAAATCGCGGTGGTGTCGGCCAAAGAGACCCGGTCGCTAAGATCGGTGAAAACGGCCTGTACGGTATCGGTGTAGCGGACCAGGAAGTCACGGCCTTTGCGACCAACCACGATACTACGTACTGTGGCGTCACTCCCCAGGATGAAACGGGCCACCTGGCGGTTGATGTTGGCATGCATGCCGCCGGCCAAGCCGCGATCCGGGGTGATAACCACCATCCCCACGTTGTTGACCGGACGGGCTTCCAGCAACGGATGGATCGCGTCGTCGTCGGTGGGTTGCGCAGCCAGGGTGGCGATCACCTCGTGGATCTTCTCCGCGTACGGGCGACCGTCGGTGACCGCAAGCTGTGCCCGACGCATCTTTGAAGCCGCGATGAGAGACATCGCGTTGGTAACCTTGCCGGTATTCTCGACGCTGCGGATGCGCCGCCGTATGTCTCTGACGCTAGGCATTTGCTGACCCTGGTTGCTCCTTGATACGGGAACCTACGAACAGCGGGGCCTACTGGAAAGTAGGCTTGAAGTCGTTGATGGCCGCAGTGAGTTGCTCGCTCAGCTCGTCGGGCAGATTGCCGGTGTCGCGGATCGCCTGGCTGAATTCCGGATGCGTTGCGTTGACGTGCCGGAGCATCTGCTCCTCGAAGGCGCCGACTCGCTCCAGCGGCACATCTTCCATCAAACCGGAGTTCACCGCGTACAGGACGATGACTTCGTCACCAAGATTGAGAGGCTGATACTGACCCTGCTTGAGCGCCTCAGTCGCCAGCTGGCCACGGGCCAACTGGGCGCGGGTGGCGGCATCAAGGTCGGCAGTACCGAACTGGGCAAAGGTGGCCAGCTCGCGGTATTGGGCCAGGTCCAGGCGCAGGCGTCCCGCTACCTGTCGCACGGCGCGCGTCTGGGCCGCTCCGCCCACACGAGACACGGACAGACCCACGTTGACAGCGGGGCGGATACCGACGTTGAACAACTCCGGCTCCAGGTAAATCTGACCGTCGGTAATCGAGATCACATTGGTCGGAATGTAGGCCGAAACGTCGCCCGCCTGGGTCTCGATGATGGGGAGAGCCGTCAGCGAGCCGCCGCCCAATGTGTCGTCGAGACGAGCAGCGCGTTCGAGCAGTCGGCTGTGCAGGTAGAAAACATCGCCGGGGTAAGCTTCGCGACCCGCGGGGCGACGCAGCAGCAACGACATCTGGCGGTAAGCCCAGGCGTGCTTGGTGAGATCGTCATACACGATCAGCACATCTTTGCCCTCTTCCATGAAGGCCTCGCCCATGGCGCAGCCGGCGTAGGGGGCAATGAATTGCAGCGGCGCGGAGTCCGCGGAACCGGCGTTGACCACGATAGTGTGGTCCATCGCGCCGTATTCCTCCAGGATTCCCACCACCTGTGAAACCTTGCCCTGCTTCTGGCCTATGGCCACGTAGATGCAGATCAGGTCGGTTTCGCGCTGGTTGATGATGGTGTCGATGGCAATGGCCGACTTGCCGGTGGAACGGTCGCCGATGATCAACTCACGCTGACCCCTCCCAATCGGGATCATCGCGTCGATCGCCTTGATGCCGGTCTGCACGGGAGTGTCCACCGACTTCCTGACCACGACGTTGGGCGCGGTTCGTTCGACTGGCATGGTCCGGTCCGTGGCGACGGGACCCTTGCCGTCCAGCGGTCGACCCAGCGGGTCAACGACCCGACCGATCAGCGCCTCCCCAACCGGCACCTCGATGATCTGTCCGGTGGCCCGAACCCGATCGCCTTCTTTTACCGCGTTGGGATCGCCCAGGATGGCCGCTCCGACGATATCCGACTCCAGGTTGAGCGCGAGACCGAGCACTTCGTTGCCGAAGTCCAGCAATTCGTTGGAGCGCACGCTCTGCAATCCCTGGATGCTGGCGATGCCGTCACCCACTTGCAGGACGGTTCCAACGTCCACGAGGGAAAGGTCTCCGCCAAACTCCTCGATCTGACGCCTGATTAGAGAAACTATCTCTTGTCCCCTGACTGCCATCGGCGAGTCTCCTAAAAGTTGCGTTGGTTAGGCCGCGTGCGCGCGGACCGTCTGCCGGAGTCGTTCCAGCGCGGAACTTGCGCTCCCGTCCAGCAATTGATCGCCAATCTGGATGATCAGTCCGCCGAGGATCGACTCATCCACGCTGGCGGTGACCATCACTTCTTTGCCCACCATGCGTCCCACCAGGTCGGTGATACGGTCCAGTTCGGGCTGCTCCAGCGGCACGGCAGCGGTCACTTCTACGCGCTGACGACCGAGGCGTTCGTCCAGTAGGTGGGTATAGGCTTCCTGCACCTCACGCATGGCGTCAACGCCGCTCCGGCTGACCAGAAGCGCGATCAGGTTCCGAACCATTGGGTGGGTCTCAGACAGCACCTCGTCAATAGCCGAGATCTTGCGTTCCAGGGGCACCTCGGCGTGTCGCAGGAATAGCCCGAAATCTTCGTCGCCAAGAACGTCGGCGGCTAGCCTCAGTTCCTGGTCCCAAGGTTCCAACTGCTCATGCTGCTCGGCCAGCTCGAAGATGGCCTGGGCGTAGCGCTGACCGGACAAGCGATTTGCCACGGGTTTCTGTCTCCCTGGTTCCTGCGTCAGCGTGGTCGCGATTGAAGACGGCCACGCATCTCTGATGCCCCGGAACGCCGGCTGGGTGAGTGGGTCAGTTGCGACGCAGCGCCTGTTCGCCTTCGGCCAGGACCTGATCGATCAACTCCTGGTGCGCCTGGCGATCCACGCTGCGTCGAATGATGCGTTCGGCGGCGGAAATCGCCAAGTCTCCGAAAGCTGATCTGACTTCATTGATGGCGGCGTCGCGCTCCCGGGCGATGTCAGCCTGGGCACGCTCTGAAAACTCTTCCGCCGCCTGTCGGGCCCGCCCCATTTCCTCTTCACGGAAACGTTCGGCGGCCTCGCGGGCCTGATCCAGCAGGCGTTGACCTTCGCGTCGAGCCTCGTTCAACTCCTCCTCGATGGCGGAGCGGGAAGTCGCCGCCTCTTCGCGCGCGCGGTCGGCAGCGGCCAGGCTCTCCCGGATACTCTCAACACGACTGTCGAGGGCATTGAGCAGGGGCCGGTAGGCCAGCGCCCCCAGAAGAACCAGAAGGACGACGTAGTTGATCAGGTAGCTGATCAGCGCGGGAACGTTCAGTCCCAGTTCAACCATGTTGTTACACCACGAAGAGCAGGATCACTGCGACGATCAGCGAGTAAATGCCGAGGGCCTCAGCGAACGCGATGGCAAGGATCATGTTGGTGGTGATGGCGCCGGCGGCGTCGGGGTTCCGGCCGATGGCGTTCATGGCGCCCGCGCCGAGGATTCCGATACCGACACCAGGTCCGACAACGCCAAGCGCGATGGCGAGGCCGGCTGCCAGGAACTTTGCGCCTTCCGCGGTCAGCGCCTGGGAACCCACCGCCAGCAAAGTGGTGAACATCGAAAGGTCAAGTGCCATTGTTGATAATCCTCCGAACCAGAATTGGTCGCGTGATTTTGCCTAGCCCCTGGCCTTCAAACCACGGGGCAACGCTGCCTTGATGGAAACGAACGTCGGACGATCAGTGCTCCTCGTGACTGACGGCCACCGAGAGGAACACCAGAGTGAGCCCTGCGAAAATGACCGACTGGATCAGGCCCACCAGCAGTTCCAGCCCGAATACGAATTGCGTGGCGACGAATGGGACCAGGAAGGTGATCATAACCACCAGGATTTCGCCAGCGGTCATGTTACCGAACAGACGGAAGGTGAACGAGACAATGCGGACCAGTTCCGACACCAGTTCCAGAATGCCCACGAAGACATTGATGAGCCCCGACGGTCGACCGCGGAATATATCCCCGAAAGCGAAGAATTTCTTCAGATAACCAAACCCGTGCGCACGGAAACCCCAGTATTCGACGAATACGAAAGATACCAGCGCCAGCGCCAGCGGGAAGTTCAAGTCGGTCCCCGCCGGGCGTACCAGGTGCGTGGCGAGTTTGAATTCGCCACCGACGTTCGCGCCGTAGCCGACCGCTTGGTAGATGGGGATCAGGAAGATCGCCAGCCATGCGTTGAACAGGACGAAAAAGAATATGGTCGCGACTACCGGGAATGCGCGACGCCCCATTTCGGGCCCGAGAATGCTGGACGCGAAGTTCAGCACCAACTCGAACAGCATCTCGACCAGAGCCTGCAGCCGGCTGGGTATGACCTTCGGGTTGCGCGCCCCTCCGATGAAAAACACCAGCATGATGATGCTGGTTAACCATGCCGAAAGCATGGTGTTGGTGACCGCGAACTGCATCAGTCCCAGCCCATGGTGCTCTTCTTCTTTGGCGTGGTCGTCCTTGGATTCCCCGTGGTCGTCGGTCTTTTTGTCGGCGACTCGATACCCGACCACGCTTTCACGCACGGCCGCAGGGAACACCGGGTCGGGAGGCAGGTGGATCCCCGGCTGGGACACGAACGGCTTTTCCAGTCCAAACATCCTGGAGCCGACCGCGCCGACCACAAAACCCACGATCAGCAGAACTGCGGATACGATACCCAACAGCAGGAGTACTCGTTTGGTGGTCACGACGGTTCGTTGCCTCCGGGTTCAGAACACGGTTTTTGGGAACGGGTAGCGGAGCGATTGGGGTTGTTGCTTCCGTAGACCGCAGGGAGGATCATGCGGTAGACCCCGTAGAAGGCCACCACGCTGCCCAGAACCGTGCCTACCAACACCAGGAGCGCAACCTGGCCGGTTACTTTCCCCAGCCAAAGCCCTCCGAGGATGCCCAGGACGATACATATCGCAACGAACCAACCCAAGCCGGTCAGCCGCAATGCAGTAACTACCCACTGCGGCATGTCCGTTTCCAAACGGCAGGCATCGTAGCATCCGCACTCCGAACTGTCAATCGCAGATTTTTGCAGAAATCGTCGTCGCCTTTACGAAAATGCCCCACCATCAGAGGCGGGGCGGCGTTCATCGTCGCGCAATTGCTACGCATTCGCGGCTTACTTGCGCTCAAAGTCTTCCATGTCCAATTCGTTGATCAAATCGGTAAACGCAGACAAGCCCTGGAGTTCCTCCTCCGTAACCTCAACGGGGGCCGCTTCGCCGCCCGGTTCCGAAGGCACCGCGGGCTGGCCGGTTTCCTGATCCATCGAGATCGCCGCCTTGTCCATGACCTGGTCGGCCACGTAGATCGGGACCTCCGCTCGAACGGCGACCGCCATGGCGTCGCTGGGCCTCGAATCTATTTCATGCGTGCTGTCGCCTATCCTGACCACGATCTTGGCGTAAAAGGTTTCGTTCTGAAGATCGTTTACCAGGATGTGCTCGAACGTTCCGCCCACCGACTTTACCATGTCGACGAACAGGTCGTGCGTCAGTGGCCGCGGAACCGACATACCCTGCATCTTCACCGCGATGGCTTCGGCCTCGGTGGGGCCGATCCAAATCAACAGGAAAAGCTCGGTAGCCAACTCCTTGAGGACCACCACCCGCTGATAGTTCATCTGGCTGATCCGGATGCTGTCGATTACCAGTTCACGCATCTCGCTCCGTCACTCCAATCAACGCTTCCGGCGTAGTGCAGTCGGGCCGCGTCCGAGCGCGTTTCCAACCTGCGGGCACGCCGGATTGTACACCCGCAAGAGTCGCCGATGTCAAGCGTGAAACGCGCCCATCGGCGCCCCGGCGTGACTGCCTCTGCCGTCGCCGAAAGATGACGGGGCGGGTGTGTCACCCGCCCCGCTGATCTTCAGAAATGGGCGAGCGAACTAGCGGAAGCTTCCGTAGTCGGCGGTTTCCCGCTCATCGCTCGGGTTGGGCGCGAAATCGTGTGGCGAAGGGATGCCGGAACTCGAGCTGGCCGCCAGCGTTGCGCCAGCAAGCGCGTCAATGCCCTTGCGCACTGAGCCGGTTGCCGTCGTCAGTTCCCGCTCCAGGTCCCGGAGGGTACGCAGGGCATAGGCGTCGGCTTGATTGCGCCGGTTTTCGGCCTCTCGTTCCGCCTGGTCAATCATACGCCGGGCGGCGGCCTCGGCTTCCCGCAGGATCTCCTCGGCTTTTCGCCCCAGTTCGTGTTCGCTGAGACGGGTGCGGAAATCCTGTTCCAACTGCTGGCGTGCCTGGTGGGCCTCCGAGACTGCTGAGGACATTATGTCGTCCTTGCGAGACAGCATTTCCTCGGCGCGCCGCACTTCCTGAGGAACGGCCATGCGCAGTTGGGCAACGAGCTCGTTGACTTTGCTCTTGTCGACCATCACGTTGTTGCTCAGTGGCACGGATTTGCTCGAATCCACCAGCAATTCGATGCGGTCGATAATGCTGTTGATATCTATGATGACCCCCTTGGCCGGCGGCTCAGATTGCGCGTGAGCGGCTACCGCTGCGGCAGTTGGTATTTGTCCGCCAGGGCCCGAGCCACGTGGACCGGGACCATACCGGAGATATCGCCCCCTAACTGGGCGACCTCTTTGAGCAGGCTGGAGCTGATGAACATGTGCTCCTGGTCGCTCATCAACGACACCATGTCCACATCGGGTTCCAGGCGTCGGTTCATGAAAAACATCTGGGACTCGTACTCGAAATCCGGCCCGCTGCGCAGGCCCCGAATGATCGCCGCAGCCCCGGCGTCCCGGGCGGTGTTTACAACGAGACCGTGGAAGGGACGGACCGTCACGTTGCCCATATCGGCCACGGCTTCCCGCATCAACCCGACCCGCTCCTCGGTGTTGAACAGCAGGCTTTTGGACGGCGTGTCGTAGACCGCCACGATCAAGTTGTCGAAGAGCAGGGCCGCCCGTTGAGCCACGTTCAGGTGGCCCATGGTCACGGGGTCGAATGTGCCGGGATACAATGCGGTTACCATTCGGGGATACTCCAATTCGTGGCTAACGTAAGTCAGTTCGCAGCAGGGCGAACGGCGTAGAATCCTACCGCGTTATCCCCGTAGCTGCGTCGATCAAATTCATGCAGGCAATCAATGTCGGCAGGCAACGATACCCGATTGCTGAAACCTACGACGACAACGGAGGCCGCGCTCAGCAGCCCGGATTGGGCCAATCGTTTCATGGTCGGAGTGGGTTCTCCCATGCGGTAAGGCGGGTCCAAAACGACAAGGTCGTACAAGTCTCTGTCATCTGAGGCTGCGGAGAATCTATTCAACCAGTCCAATACTTCGGCGCAACTGACGCGACCGACATCGCTATAGCCCGTGAAGTCCAAATTCTCCTGTATCACCCGACATTGACGTCGATTGCGTTCCACAAAGTCGGCCTGCATGGCGCCACGACTGAGCGCTTCGATTCCCAGGCTGCCCGTACCTGCGTACAGGTCAAGGACGCGACGGTTAACCACTTCGTCAGGTTGCAGAATGTTGAAAATCGCGGATCTAACCCTCTCAGTTGTTGGCCGGACTCCGGCCGCCGCGGCCCCGATTAATGGGAGGCCTCTGGACGCGCCGCCGGATATCCTCATGGAGTGTGACTTTCGTGGTGGCATTGTAAAACCGGTCAAGGCGCGGCCGACGAATGTAGCGGCAGCAGATTTCAGGGCTTTTTCGCTTCCGTCGGCCTACGCTGTTCAGTATACCGTCGGTTCGCGAGAGGCCATCTGCTTGCCCGGCCGGGGGGCCTGTGCTACCATCGTTCTCGCCAATTCGCGCCGCAACGAGTATGACGCGGGAGCCCGAGCCGGGTATCCTGTCGCGTGCGGCCCACCCTTGTATCCGCTGAACCAACTGGCCTCCTGGACGCCATGCCCGCCTCGGACAACGTAAATTCCGGAACTCCGGGCCGAGGCGCCTTTCATCAGGCGTTGGCCGATGCCGCACCGCTGCACGACGCGGGTACTGTCGTCACCATCGGCGTCTTCGACGGCGTCCACCGGGGACATCGTCACTTGCTGGATCGGATGCTGGAGTTGGCAGAGCCGCCGCTGATCACCACCGTGATCACTTTCAGCAACCACCCTGCCGAGGTGGTCAACCCCGAACGCACCGTAACCAAGATCATCACGCCTGAAGAAAAAATCCGGCTGCTGCATGAGGCCGGCGCCGAGAGCGTGATCTGCGTGGAGTTCACCAACGACATTGCCAACCTGGATGCCAACGAGTTTACGCACATGCTGGTGGACTGTCTGCACATGCGCGGGATCGTCACCGGCCCCGACTTCGCCCTGGGGCGCAACCGAAGCGGCAACCTGGAGTATCTCAGGCGCCGAGGGGCCGCTCTCGGTTTTTGGGTGGAGACTGTACCTCCACTGGAGTTGGAAGGCAGCACCGTGCGCAGCCGGAGGGTCCGTAACGCCCTGGCCGACGGCAACGTGGATGGAGCCGAATACCTACTGGGACGTCCCTACGCCACGGACGGAATCGTGGTGCACGGCGCCAAGATGGGTCGCCAGTTGGGATTCCCCACCGCCAACATCATCCCGACCGAAAACTTCGTGATCCCGGCCGACGGCGTGTACGCCACGTATGCCACCCTGAACGGCGTGCGCCACATGGCGGCCACCAGTATCGGAGTGAGGCCCACTTTCGGCCTGAGCCAGCGCCTGATCGAAGCGCACCTGCTGGATTTCTCCGACGATATCTACGACGAAAACCTGAAACTTGAGTTCGTTTCAAGGCTGCGTGGGCAGGAAACCTTTGATGGCATCGATGCCCTGATTTCACAGATGAACCGCGATGTGGCAAATGCCCGTGTGATGCTCGAACAGCACGACCGGCAGGAAAACGCCTGATCCGCCGGTCATCACTGACCAACCAGGGCGAGGTGAGCGTTGACCAGCCAAGTCCAGATCCCCGACAACCTTTCCACCATCACGCGACGCGGCGTGAGCCGGATCATCTCTGAAGAAGAGTTCACCGCCATGCTGCGGCGGGGTACGCCGCTCCGCCTGAAAATGGGTTTCGACCCCAGTCGGCCGGACATCCACCTCGGCCACGTCGTCGGCTTGCGCAAACTCCGGCAACTGCAGGATCTGGGGCACCAGGTAATCCTGATCGTCGGCGACTGGACCGCGCAGATAGGGGACCCGTCGGGCCGTTCGGCAACGCGCACCATGCTCACCCATGCCGAGGTGTTGGAAAACGCCGAATCGTACATGCGCCAGTTCTTCAAGGTGGTCGACCGCGACCGCACCCAGGTGGAATGGCAGAGCCAGTGGTTCGGTGAATTCACCCTGGCCAACGTGATCGAACTCACCAGCCGGTTCACCATCAACCAGTTTCTGCACCGCGAGGACTTCGCCAACCGCTACGCGCAGAACCAGCCCATCGCCATCACGGAGATGCTCTATCCCTTGATGCAGGCCTACGACTCCGTCGTCATCGAGTCCGACGTGGAATTCGGCGGCACGGACCAGATGTTCAACCTGCTGGTCGGGCGTGAGTTGCAGGGGATGATGGGACAAACGCCGCAGCAGTGCTTCATGATGCCCATCCTGGTGGGAACCGACGGCGTCCAGAAGATGAGCAAGAGCCTCGGGAACTACGTGGCGCTGGAAGAGCCGCCACAGGAAATGTACGGCAAGATCATGTCGCTGCCGGACGAACTGATCACGTCATATTACGAGTACCTGACCGACGTGCCAGACGACGACATCACCGAGATGACGCGGGCCATGGAATCCGAAACCGCCAACCCGATGGATTTCAAGAAGGGGCTGGCTCACCGCATCACTACCACCTTCCACGACGGCGACGCCGCCGACGCGGCGCAGTCCCAGTTCGAGCAGGTGGTGCAGCGCCGGGACCTGCCGGACGAGATGACTGAGGCGACCCTGGCCGAGGTATCCGGGTTACCGATAAATCGTCTGCTGGTCCAGACTGGCCTCGTCAGCAGCAACGGCGAAGCGCGCCGCCTGCTGTCGCAGGGAGCCGTCGAGCTAATTCGTGCGGACGGCCAGCGCGTCAGCCCGGCCATGGGTGAAGAGCCGTCGCTCAACGCCGGCGATGTCGTGCGCGCCGGCCGTCGCCGGTTTGTACGGATCGCCGATTAGGTCAGTTATTATCCTCAGCGCTGCGCGACGGCAAAGCTGTGGCGCAATCACTGGCGCGCCAGCCTAGACGGGCAGAATCGGTGGAGCCTCTTCCGGCAGCGGGGTGTCCCGCAGCGACAGGTGGCTGCCGTCGGTGAACCACGGATTATGCGGGTCGCGGGAGGGCAGCAGCACGGTGGCCGTCCCGGGCGCGGTGACCTCACCACGCTGGTTCTCCGCCCAAATGTCCACGTCCACCAACGCGTTGCCCTGGTGGATGTACTTGCGCGCGACGCGTCCCTTGCAGAACTGGGTGTCGCCGTAAACGTTGAACCGCCTCGTTTCCACGCGGAGCCGCTTGAGGAAAGCGTCGTCACCCATCCAGTTGGTCATCAGGGTTCCCAGCCAGGACACCCTTTGCGGGCCGTAATCGTACGCGCCGGGGACTCCCACCGCCTCCGCGACCGAGTCGCGCAGATGTCCGATGCCGGTGTACTCCAAGCCGCCGCCGGACTCCGGGTTCCTGAAGAAGTGATTGGGGTGGCGCATCGCCTCCCGCAGCAGCACTCCATGCGCGCTGGAACGGCCGGTACCCACCAGGAAGGCGCTCACGTCCTGGAGCGACAGCGGGCCGCGCACCACCGTGGGCAACTCCTCTCCGATTTCGGTGTCCTCCCAATACCGAGGCTGTCCCCCTCGGGCGGTTTCGTTCAGCACCTGCTCGTCGATTTGCGCCAGTTCCTCTTCGGTGTATTCGTGCCGCTTGGGCACATCCGCATACTTGCCGCGTTCGCGGGACGCCCGCCGCTGGTGGCGGGTGCACCAGCCGACGACGCGGGCGACCACCTCGTCGCGCTGGTTGGAGTACGTGGTTTCCACGAACTGGATGACCAGTCGGCCCGAATAGGCGCTTTGCTTCTCCTGGACGTCCAGGACCCGTTCCACGCAGTTCACGGCGTCGCCGGGCCTGAGCACGCGGAAAAACTCCCAGTCGTTCCCCGCAAAGAACCCATGAACCCCCGGAAGACCCCACCGGGTGCGTCCCGACCAGTGGCGCATGTACGGTGCGCACGGGTGACCCACGACGCTGCCGTACTTGGAATAGGCTGCGTATTCCTGGTCCCGAAACAGCGGGTTGGCGTCGCCAATCCCGTTTGCGAAGTTGAGCATCGTGTCCAGTGTGGCCTGACGCACATACTGCTCGGTTCGCATCCGTACGCCGACCATGGCGCGGGCGGCGGCCAGGGCTTCGTCGGAGATGCCGCCCTCAACTTCCGGAAGGGTTTCGACAACCTGTTGCTGGGACTGCTGCTGAGTCATGGCGTGTTCCTCATCGTGGGCGCGGTGTCGAACTAATATACCACCCGCCGCTCTTCCAACTCGGTGAGCTCATTCTCGTCCAAGCCCAGGTAGCCGCAAAGCACTTCGCGATTGTGTTCGCCCAGCAACGGCGCGTGACGCCGCACGCGGGATGGGGACTTGCTGAGGTTCCACATAAGGTTGAACACCGGCTCGGCTCCCAGCGCCGGGTGTTCCGTGTCGGTGTACAGACCCCGCTCCATAAAGTGCGGGTGGAACAGCCTCTCCTCGGCGCCAAGCACCGGTGCAGAGGCCACGCCGTGCGATTGGAGAAGCGCCGTTATGGCCTCGGCGTCATGTTGGCCGGTCCACTCGGACACCAGGGCGTCGAGCTCACGACGGTGGCGCTGGCGCCGGAATTGACTGCTGAAGCGAACATCGGCGGCCCACGACGGGGATCCCATGGCGCGCACCAAAACCTGCCACTCGGCCTCCGACTTGACCGCGATCGAGACCCATCGGTCCTCGCCGGCGCATGGGTAATTGCCGTACGGCGCCATGGTCGGGTCATAGTTCCCGCGTGGTCGGAGCGAACGGCCGGTCAGGGCCTGCTCCATCAGACCCACACCCTGGGTGACCACCGTTGCCCGCAACATGGACACGTCGATGTACTGACCCTGAGCGGTGCGGTTCCGGTGATACAGCGCGGACGAAATGGCGAAAACCGCGTGCAACGCCCCGCAAATATCCCCGAAAGCGTGCTTCAAGCCCAGGGGGCCGCCGCCCTCGTATCCCATGGTGCTGTCCAGGCCGGACAATGAGCCGATGGACGGGGCGTAGGCGCGCAGATCACGGAGCGGCCCCTCCTGTCCGGTTGACGAGATAGACGCCATGATGATGTCCGGCTTGACGGCGCGCAACGCCTCGTAACCGAGACCCAACCGGTCCATGACCCCGGGCGAGAAATTCTCGATCACCACGTCGCAGCGCGAGGCCAGTCCTTTGGCCAACTCCACGGCTTCCGACTCACTGATGTTCAGGGTAACGCTGAGCTTGCCCCGGTTCACGTTGTGAAACATCGGGTTCTGCTCCGGGTCGGGCTGATCGCCAACTATGGGACGACCCATTCGCATATAGTCCAGGCGCTGCCGGGTCTCGACCTTGATTACCTCGGCCCCCATGTCCGCCAGGACCATGCCCGGAAGCGCACCGGCCAGCACCCAGCCGAAGTCGAGGACCCGGTAGCCGTTCAGCACACCAGGATGGTCGTCCGCACGAAGCCCGTTGCTGTTCATTTGTTCAACCATGTTGCGCAGTCACTTTTGTTCACGAGGCGGGACGATCCACGCGGCCAGCGCCGGCATGACGGACAACAGCGCGGCGGCCGCAATCTTCGTATATCCCCCGCCATAGACCAGGCTCAACGTCCAGAGCAATCCGAAGCAGATCGCCCCCACGATGATACCGGCGATGATTATTATCTCGGGCCGGTGGTTCTTGCTCATCGCCAGCTGCCGGGCGATGAGGCAGCTGCCCAGGAACACAACCACGCAGGCGATCGCGATCCGGATCAACATGGAGGGCACGCGGCAAAAACCGGCCGACTGCGGGTTCCCAAAATCGCTGTCTCGGGGGCGGCGTTCAGATTATCCCGGTCTGGTACAGCTTCACCAGATCCGGAGCGGAGTAGCCCAGCTCGTCGCACAGGATGGAGCGGTTGTCCTGCCCCAACGTGGGCGCCGGTTTGGGCGCGGCCTCTTCGGCGTCAAACAATCGATACGGCGTACCGGGGTAGGCCACTGGGCCGGTGTCGTCCCGTTCGATAACCACGAACAGGTCTTCGAGCGACGGGTCGGACCGCACTTCCTCATAGGTGCGCACCGGCGCCAGCGGGATGCGGTTTTCCAGGGCGATCCCCAGCAGTTCCGCCTTGGTGTAATCAGCCAGCCAGGCCTCGACGTACCCGTCCACCTCGTCGGCGTAGAGATTGTTCATGGTGGTGCGGTTGCGCAACCGTTGCTCCTGCGACCACTCCGGGGTGCCCATGATCTCCAGCAGCCGCCGCCACTGGCGTCCCTCCGGCGAACCCACAAAGATGTGGCCATCCTTGCAGCGCAGGATGCAGTTGGGATACGGGAAATCCAGGGCGTGGTGCCCGGTGCGCCGGGTGACGCGCCACTCGTAAACCGCCATCAGGGCTTCCGGGCCGTTGTAGAGGCCGGCCATGGTCTCCGCTTCGGCGATGTCGATATGCTGGCCACCGTAGGTGTCGCGACCCAGCAGCGCCATCACAATCGAGGACGCCGCTGCCATACCGGCGAAATACCCAACCTCCGGAGTGCCGAAGGTCAACGGCTCCCTTTCAGCTTCTCCCAGCCCCTCGCATATGCCGCCGGCGGCCGCCAGGTTGATGTCGTAGCCCTTGTAATCTCGCCACGGGCCGGACAGACCCCAGGGGCTGATGCTGGCCATGACCAGTTGCGGATGCCCATCGGCAAGCAAGTCGTAGTCCAGGCCCAATCGGTCCATGTCAGACGGCGGAACGTTGTGTACCACCACGTCCGACTTTGAGGCCAACCCACGCAGAATTGCCCGGCCGGTCGGTGTCTCCAGGTTGGCGGTTATCCCTGCCTTGTTGGCGTTGAGATAGAGGTAAAGCCCGCTGCGCTCGGGGTGAGGCACATCGTCGGGCCATGGCCCGTAACGCCGCGCATCCTCTCCGGTTCCGGGCGGCTCCAGCTTGACCACATTGGCGCCGGCATCGGCGAGAAGCTTGCCGCAGTAGGGCGCGGAAATCATCGAGCCGATTTCGAGAACGCGCAGGCCGGACAGAAGGGAATACGTCATGGCTTCAGGGAGGTTCGGAGGTGGATTGCTGCAATGTTATCACAGCGCCGGCCGGCTTCCCCTCTGGTCGGAGCCGTCCCGCTAAAGCGCAGGATGTGAATGCAACCTTTCCGAGGACGGTTGCGAGCACATGCGGCCGAAAAGTCCTTGTCAGGTCGGCCGCCGTTCCTGAATGTCGACCATCCCTATGTTAGACTTGTGCACGCACAATCGGCTCACGATTCCTATCCGAAGGAGGCCCACTATGCCCAAGAAGCGCGGCACCGGCCTGATGATGGTCTGGTGCGAAGTTCCCGCAGACGTCGAGGAAGAATTCAACCAGTGGTACAACACCGAGCACCTGCAGGAACTCCTGTCCGTGCCCGGCGTACTCAACGCGGCCAGATACGAAGCCACCAGCAGCGGCCCCAAGCACCTGGCGATGTATGAGCTGGAATCGGCAGACGTCATCAACACCGACGCGTTCAAGAACCGACCGCCCACGCCCTGGGGCCAGCGAGTCGGCCCCCGCGCGGTGGCGACCACGGTCATCAACAACGTCTACCAGATGATCCACCCCACGGACCTGAGTGACGCGCTGGCCAATGCTGACATGTCCCCCGCCCTCCAGATTGGACGCATGGACGTTCCCGACGCCAGCGATGCCGAGTGGAACAACTGGTACTCCACGGTTTACGTCCCCAACTACGAGAAGGTCCCCGGCTGCATTCGCGGGCGCCGCTGGAAGTCGGTTCGCGGCGAGCCGGCGTACGCCACGGTCTACGAATTCGAGAACCCCGAGGTGTCGTCCACCGCAGCCTGGCTGGAGCAGCGAGAGGCGCATCCGGACAACGGACGCATGCGCGACGTCATGACCCATGCCGCGGGTTCACCCGGGATTTGGCGCAAGACTTTCCAGCCGTAACGCCGCCGCACGACGCGTAGCGTAAAATGGAGGAGCGGAATGTTTCGCTCCTCCATTTTTGGTGACCCATGACGCTCATCCGCCACTTGACATCTTCTGCCCTGATCGTGGCCATGGCTGTTGGATTGTCATGGATCCTGGCTCCCGCCGTTTGGGGGCAGGACATCGTAGGGCAGGACTCGCGGCGCAGCGAATCTGTTGCCGGTCCGTACACTGTGGTGGTCGACGCTCAAACCCTGCCGTCGTTGCAATCGGTACAGTTTTTCATCCGGATTACCGAGACTGCCACAGATGCACCCGCAGAGGATCTCACCGTGACCATTCTGACGACATGGAGCGGTAGCGAAGACACCGGGGAAAACATTGCTTTAAGCCCCAACGTCCCGGGGTTATACACGGCTACCCTGAAATTCGACCCCGGCAGGTGGGAAACCACCATCCTGATTGAACCGCCAACCGGCGGGTCCCACGGCGCCGATGCGTTTGTGTTTGACGTTCCGCAGCCCACTGCTGACTCGGCGGCCGGGTACGTGTTCATCGGTGTTGCGGTGGTCCTGATTGTCGGCGCCGGGTACCTGACCTGGAGGATTCGGCAGAACCAGAGAGCCCGGTCCGTCGCCCGCGGGGATGCGTCGCAGTGACCGCGATTCTAAACCGCAGGTGGGGTCTTTGGGCGTTGGCAGCTGTCGCGGCGGCAACCGCCGGCGCAGCATTGAACTTTGGTATCGCATCGGCCCATCAGGGGATCCCGCCCGGGCAAACTCCGGCGACGGCGTGGGGGTTCGTGACCAACCCGGTGCCCAGCCTGTTCCTGCTGGGCGCGGTTTACCTATACGTCAACGGGCTGAACAACTGGCCCAACCCGACCCACCGGGTCAACGGGTGGCAGAAGGCGTGCTTTTTCGGGGGGATATTGGTTCTGTTCGCCGCCCTGCAATCCCCGATCGAACCCCTGGCCGAGCACTATTTCTCCGTTCACCAGGTGCAACACCTGATGGTTCGCATGGTTGGACCCTTGCTGATCCTGCTCGGCGCACCGCTGACGCCCATGCTGCGAGGGATGCCGACCTGGGCTCGCCAGCACATCGTCCGCCGGCTGGTGCGGTCGCGCACCGCTCGATGGGCTTACGGCAAAGCCACCAACCCAGTATTAACCACCGTCACGTTCCTGGCACTGCTCTTCATCTGGCAAGCCCCCGGCCCGCACGACCTGGCGGTGCACAACGATTGGGTCCACGAGTTGATGCACGGAACTATGCTGACCAGCGGGTTCCTGTTCTGGTGGATCGTGATCGACCCCAAGCCGCACCGTTCGCGCCTGCATTACGGGCTACGGGTGCTTTACCTGGGCCTGATCGTGCTGCCCAACACGCTCCTTGGAGCTGGGATCACTTTTCAGGAAGAGCTGATTTACTCTGCATACCAGGAACTTCCACGCCCGTGGGAGGGCTTTTCGCATCTTTCGGACCAGCGCTTTGGTGGCCTCATTCTTTGGGTGCCGGGGGACATGATGAGCATTTTGGCCGCTGGCATCGTCATGTTCATGTGGTACCAGCGCGAGATGGAGGCCAATCCCAATCCGCCCATGCCTCAACCGGCAGTTGAAGGCGACGACGGATCTGAGCCCGAGCAGACCGAAGGCTAACCGTCCTGACGATCGGCCAAATTGACCGTCGGTGAACGGAACTTGTACGATGTCGCCCGTTGTCTGACCGATCCCAAAATCCACCGGTGATGTATGGCTACTACCAACGGACCACGTCCCGAACCGCGTTTCGACTGGTTTGTTCCCATTGACGGTGACGGAGCGCGCGCCGGAACGGTCCGCGCGGACCGCCCGCCTACGTTCGACTACCTGAGGCAGGTGGCGGAAACTGCGGAGGAGTGCGGCTTCTACTCGATGCTCATTCCCACTCGCTTCGCCAACGGACTGTTCTCAGAAGACGCGCCGCTGGCGGAGACCTGGACCACGGCGACTGCGTTGGCGGCGGTGACATCCAGGATTCGCTTTCTCGTTGCGGTGCGGCCCGGATTCATCGCGCTCGGTTTGTTCGCCCAGATGGCCGCCGCGCTCCACCAGATATCGGGTGGACGGCTGGACATCAACATTGTGCCCGGAGGCATCCAGAATGACTTCGAACGGGTCGGCGAGGTCAGCGACCACGCGACACGGTACGAGCGGGCCGAGGAATTCATCCAGGCCTGCCGCGCCTTGTGGCAAGACCCCCAGCCCGTAACGTATTCCGGCGACTTCTACCGGCTTGCCGATGCGTACTGCGCCCCCGCCCCGGGCCAGGACGGCCCCAAGTTTTACCTCGGTGGCGCATCCCCGCGGGCGCTGGGGCTCTCCGCTCGCCAGGCCGATGTGCACCTGGGCTGGATCGAGCCATTGGAGGACACCGCTCAGCGCGTCGCCGATCTGAAACAGCAGTTCGCCGGCGCCGGCCGCCCGCTGACGCTGGGACTCCGCACCCACCTGGTGATCCGAGACGACGAGGAGGATGCGTGGCAATCGGCGCGTGGTCTCATCGCCGACGCCGCGCCTGAGGTCAAGGCGCAGCGCCAGTCTGCCATCGTCGGCACGCCCATGGTCGGCCAGCAGGCCCAGGCTCGCGAAGCCGAGGACCATCGACTTGGGAGGCACCTGTGGAATGGCCTTTCCGAGGTCCGGGTCAACTGCGGTAGCGCACTGGTGGGCACTCCGGAACAGGTGGCCGACGAACTGCTGGACTACTGGCGCCTGGGCATCGACGAGTTCATCCTGAGCGGCTTCCCCCACGTCGAGGAGTGCCAGCGGGCGGCTCAAGACCTGTTGCCACTGGTGCGTGAGCGGGTGGCCGCCGAAAACCGGTGAGCGTGGTTGTCCGTGAGCGCAGGCGTTCGCGCCGGAACATCGCGCCTTGAACCGTAATTTCGCCCTGCTGCTCTGGCTGTTGCCCCGGCGGCTGCGTTCCGCATGGGGTTTGCTCGCGGTCACCGCCTTCGGCGTCCTCGCTGCGGTAACGATCATGGCGCTGGGCGCGATGTATTCGCAGGGACTGGCCGAGGCGGGCCTGCGGCACTCGCTGGCGGTCACCTCGGCCACCGTGATCAACACCCAGATCGTCGTGCGCAACCGCCCGCTGGGTCCCGAGGACTACACCTCGCTGCGCACTGACATTGAGAAGATCATCGACGACAACGTGAGCTATCTTCGGCGGGGCCAGGAACGCTACGCCAAGATGCTGCCCACGCTGCCCTTCGTACAGGTTGGGGCCCCGTTCGGGATTTCCGACGTGCCGTTGGGCCGTCCATTTTTCGTCACTAAGTTTGACGAGCACTCGCGACTGGTGGAAGGGCGCTGGCCGTCGGCGTCGGTCGGAAGCGACCCCACCTCCTGCGTCAATCTCGTGGACGGCTGCCCGCGCATCGAGGGCGTGCTGGGCTACGATACTTCCCGCCTGATGGGATGGGGTGTCGGCAAAGAGGCCTGGCTGGTCGTGTTCCCCGGAAACGAGGACGAGCCCGCCGAATACATTGGCGTGGAAATCGTCGGCATTGCCGAACCCAACGATCCCCGCGAAGAATACTGGATGGGATCCGCAGACCACTTCCGCATGGGCGACTGGGAAGGACGGCCCGTGGCGCCGATCTTCGTCCATGAGCAGGCGTTCTTCGACGGCATCGGTGAACAGTTCCCCACCCTGGTGGGCGACTACGGCTGGTTCCTGTACATCAACCCGGACGTGATCACCGCCTCAACGGTGCAGCAGACCCGGGACGATTTGACCGGGCTGGAAACGGACATCAACAGCCGGTTCCCCCGGTCCTACGTGTTGACGGGACTGGAAAACAGCCGGGGCACGGGTTTGTTGGCCACCTACCAACGGGAACTTACCCTAGCGCGGGCTCCGCTGATCCTGTTCATTTCGCTGGTCGTCGTGGTCATCCTCTACTTCCTGGCCCTGGCCGTCGGTCTCCTGGCGGGCGCGCGCTCGGCCGAGTCCTCCATGCTCCGCAGCCGCGGTGCGAGCATCGGCCAGGTGGGAGGCCTGTTGGCGGTCGGCGAAGGTCTCATCGTGGTAGCGGCAACCCTCATCGGGCCGCTGCTGGCTTGGGGCATCGGGAGCCTGTTGCTGGTGGAGACCATCAATCCGGCGGCCCGAGCCGGCGCCGGCGAAGCGCCGCTCGACGTTTCCCTGTCCTGGCAGATGTACGTCATGGGAGCCGTGGGCGGCCTGCTGAGCCTGGCGGTGCTGACCGTTGCCGGTGGCAGCCTGGCACGCCTCGGCATCCTGGATTTCCTCCGCGCCCGGGCCCGACCGCCCTCCGCTCCGTGGTTGCAACGATACTACATTGACGTCATCGCAGTGGTCGCCCTGGCCGTCCTGGTGTGGCAGATCCGGCAGCGAGGGGGCTTCGTCGAGGCCGAACTCACCGGCCGTGGACCCGCCCTGGACCCGTCGCTGCTGTTGGCGCCTGCGGCGGCTCTGCTGACCCTGGCCTTCCTGCTGTTGCGCGCTTTGCCGTGGTTGATGACGGGAACCGCCTGGCTTTGCCAGCAAGTGGCCCCGGCCTGGGTCAGCCTTTCCTTGCGGAGAATGGCTCGACATCCCCTCCCCTACGCTTCGTTGACCGTGGTCGTAACACTGGCGGCGGCTCTTGGCGTGTTCGCCGGAACTTTTCAGACCACGCTGGCCCGCAGTGAAGCAGACCAGGCGAACCACAGGGTTGGAGGGGACATCACCCTCGGCGGCACCAGCTTCATCGGCCGCACCGAGCAGGAGCGCATCGGCCAGCTGAAGGCAATCGACGGCGTCGAAGCCGTTTCCCCTATCATCCGGGAGTTGGTTGGGTTCATCGACGGGCCATTCCAGCGAGGGACCGTTATTGGCGTTGATCCCCTGACCATTGGACAAGTGTCGTGGTGGCGCGACGATTTCGCCGATGGGGAGCCAAGGCCGCTGGACTCGCTCGTCGCTCCGCTGCGCAGGACGCTGTCACCGGAGACCGCCGGCGTCGTGATACCAAAGGACGCCGAGCGGATCGGCGTGTGGGTGAGAAGGGACGACGCGCCAACCGTGGGGGCGGCCGTGCCCTTGCCCAGCTATCGTCTGTGGATGCGCGTGGGCAACGAACGCGGCCGCTATCGTAATCTCGAGTTGGGCATGCTCAGCCAACATCAGGCCGGATGGCACCACCTGATCGCGCCGATGCCGGAAGAGAGCTCCATCGTAAGCGCCGACGACCAATGGCGCGTGGTCTCGATCTTCATTTCCGGCGACTCGTTCGCCAGAACCCCGCCGGGCGGCCTCTCCTTCGATGGAATCACGGTATACGGACCCGGTTTTCCGCAGGGCGGTCAGGTGATTGAGGGATTCGAGGAAATCGGCGCCTGGGTGCCGTTGCCCCAAGCCGGAAACGTAGCCGACCGCACTGAACGCACTCCGGACGCCGCCCACACCGGAGACACCGGACTTTCCATCGCATGGGAAGAGCCATTGGGGCGTTCTCCCCGGGGCCTCGTCATCCCGCCGGCCGCGCTGCCGTTGCCTGGCATCACCGGCCCCGGGTTCATACCGGATCAGACAGTCAGGATCACTGTGGATGGCTACCTGGTGCCCGTCCGGGTCACCAGCACCGTCAACCACTTCCCCACGCTGGATACAAGGCGTTCCTTCGTGGTGGTGTCCGTGCACGAACTCCGCGCGTGGCTGAACCAGGCGCCGGGCGCCCAACCCATCACCCCTGACGAATGGTGGTTCGACGTGGCCGAAGGGGCTGAACGGGAGCGCGTAGCCGCAGAGATCCTGGACGTCGGTTACCGACTCTCCTTCCTCAGGGATCGCGACGAAGCCGTCGACCTGGCGACGCGCAATCCGCTGGCCGGCGGCGCTTGGGACGCCCTGACCGGCATCGGTTTGGCCGCCCTGGCCTTGGCCGTGGCGCTTGCGCTGTGCGCCCACGCGGCAGTTGCGGTGCGCGAGCAGCGGGTCGATATGTCCGTGGGAGCCGCGCTGGGCATTCCCCAGTGGCAGAGGATCGCCGGCCTTGCCCTGGAGCGGGTGATCATCGGCATACTGGGCATAGTGGTCGGCGGGCTGGCCGGCTGGGGGCTGGCGCGATGGACCCTGGGGGAATTGGCCGGAAACGCATCCGGAGGCGCCGTCACTCCGCCCATAGTATTCGTAGCCGAGGGCCCATGGTTGGTCGCAACGTTCCTCTGCCTGGTCGTTGCAGCAATCGCGGCCATTGGGCTCGCCGGGGCCGTGGCGCGCCGCTTGCGCCCGCCCGAAGTGCTGAGAGAGGCGGAGTAACCTCCCGTGACTGCCATCCTCAACCTCGGCTACGTTCTGGCGCGACGCCGGCTCATGTCGTCGTTCCGCATGGAATTGACCGTTCTGCTGGGCGTCACCCTGGCCGTGGTGCTGCTCTCCAGCGCGGTGGTCTTCAATGACCTGCTGGCAGAGACCGCTCTGCGGCGGGCCCTGGCGGACGCGGAGTCCAGCGACGTGAATTTCTGGGTGCGGGTGTTCAACGACCTGGACGATCCGCGCACCGCGACACCGGCCAGCGACCGCTATCTCACCAGCCGGCAGTTCGTCGCCCAACGCGTCCTCCCTCCACTGGGCGACGCCGTTGGCGCCGTCTCATTCCAGGTGGAAACCGCGACTTTTTATTTTTCGGGGCGGCCCAACCTTGACTTGCCCAACGACGTCCGGCCCCGAGGTCGCATGCAATACCTCTCTGGCCTGCAGGACGGGAAGGCAGAACTGGTGCAAGGCCGCTGGCCCGAGGTGTCCGGAGACGGAGGCTACGATGACAGCACTGGAGAAACCGATGGAATCGTCGTTGAAATCGTGGTGGACTCCAACGGGCTCGGCTTCCTGGATCTGGACGTCGGCGAAGGGTTCGAAGTCGTGCCGGCTACCGGAGGCGACAACCAACCGGCAACCCGCGTCGTCGTCGTGGGAGTGATCGAGCCGGTCGACCTGGATGACGAGTACTGGTATCGCCGGCACAAGCTGTTGGCATACCAGGATGACGAGTGGACGCTGGTCCCACTGTTCACGTCCGAACAGGCTTTGCGTCAGCAGATAGGGCGCCGCTACCCCGGCATCTACACCAGTTCGGCCTGGTTCATTCAGATTGACCGGGAAGGGATTCCGGCCAAGCGCGTCGACGATCTGCAATTGGAACTGCAAAGGGTGCGCCGGGATGTCAGCAACAATCTGCCCAACGGCAGCACCTCCACCGGGTTGATCCGCATCCTCGAGGACCACGAGGAGGAACTGCTGCTGGCGCGAATTCCTCTTTTCCTGATGGTGTTCCTGGTCACCGGAATTCTCGCCTATTACCTGACCATCACTGCCGGCATGGTGATTCGCGCCCGCGCCGGCGAGATCGCAATGCTCAAGAGCCGCGGAGCCACGACCGTTCAAATCGGCATCCTGACCCTGGTGGAGGGCCTCCTGCTGGCCGGCCCGGCGCTGGTCGCGGGCGCTTTGCTTTCGCCCTTGCTGGCCAGGGCTCTGGGCGGTTTGGTATTCGACACCCAATCGGTGGGCGCCCCCGTTTCCCTGTCATGGCAGGCTTTCGGGATGGGAGCGGCCGGCGCCGCGCTGGCGGTGATCGTACTCTCCCTCGCCACTCTGGCCGCCGCCAACAAAGGCATCGTGGAATTCCGCCAATCCGGCGCCCGACCCGCGCGCACCCCGTTTGTCCACCGCTATTACCTGGACCTGCTGGCCCTGGCAGTCATTGCATTCCTCTGGTGGCAGATTTCCAGCCGGGGGACGGTTTTGACCCGGAGCCTGGGCAGCCGCGACCTGGAGATTGATTTCGCCCTGCTGCTGGGTCCGGCGCTGGGCTTGATCGCCCTGGGCCTGCTGGTCATGCGGCTGTTCCCGCTTGCCCTCGGCATATCCGCTCGGATCGTGGGGCCCGTGGGTCCCGGCTGGCTGGTGCAGGGTCTGCGCCGCATCGCCCGCGATCCGATCGCGCCCGGAAGCCTCGTGGCGCTGCTCATGCTGGCGACCGCCCTGGGCGTGGTGGGCAGCGCGTTTTCCGCCACGCTGAACCGCAGCCTGGACGACCGCGTCCGGTACGACACCGGGGCGGACATTCGCATGCAGCACGATAACGGCCGCATCGCCCGGGCGTTTGCCGGGCTGTCAGACGTGCTGCCCCAATCCGCCGAAGCGATGCGCACCGAGGGCAGCCTGCTCACCGAGGCTTTCGGTTCCCAGCGCGTGTCGGTCCTGGCCGTCGATTCCCCGCGCCTGGCCGATGTCGCATGGTGGCGGGATGACTTCGCCAACGGGAACGATTTGCCGGGCCTGATGGCCCAGATCGCGCCGTCCTCCGGCCTACCCGACGGCTTGCCACTGCCGGACGGCACCACCGCGTTGTCGGTATGGGCCATGACGACCCAAACCGGACCATTTCCACGGGAACCGCTGGTGGGCGTGACCGCTCGCTTGCGGGATGGCGCCGGCCGTTACTACGACGTGCAACTGGGCGACGTGCGGGAGACACGCCGGTGGCAAATGCTCCAGGGCAGCACCATCCTCCGCCTCGGACGCGGCGGGCGGCCGACCACCGATCCGGACGTGCCGCGGCTCGACGTGCCACCGTACACCCTCATCAACCTGCAGATCTCCGGCAGGACCAGCGGTGATCGCCCCGGCGTGCTTTTCGTTGACGGATTGACCGCACACACGGAAGACGCGGAAGTGGTGGTGGCCGACCTGAACTCCTCCGACGGCTGGAATGTCATTGAAGACTATGTCCGGCCCGGACTTTATTCCCTGGAAACCAGCACAGACGTTGCCCGGCCCGGTACCACCGGCTCCTCTGTTTTCAGCTGGGCTCCCGGCGGAATCGGCGCACCGGGCGTATGGCCCGGTGACGAGGCTCCACCGGTCAGGGCCGTGGTGAGCCCCGGCATCCTGGAAGCCACCGATACCGAAATCGGCGACCAGATCAGCCTGGGAATGTCGACCTTTGCCCTTCCCATACGGATCGAAGGTGTCGCGGAATTTTTCCCGACGGTGGACCCGAGGGAGCAGCCTTTCGTCATTACTGACCTCGGCGAGTTCGTCGAATACGCCAACCGGCACAGCCGCCGCATTTTCGGTGGCTCAAGCGAGGTCTGGCTGGACCGCGACATTGCCGTCGGCGATCTGGAGCGCGCGCTGGCCGAGAGCGAGGCGGCGGCTTCCAGCATGGGACAGTTGGGCCTGGTGGCAAGCAAGGCCTTCGTGGCGGAAGAGGAGGCGGCCCTGCGCGGCAAGCAGCCGCTGGCCAATGCGGGTTGGGGCGGTCTGCTCGTGATCATGTTCCTGGCCCTCGCGCTGGCCAGCGCCACCGGCATAGCCTTGTACTGTTGGCTGGACACACGGGAGCGCCAGACGGAGTTCGCCCTGCTGCGGACGCTGGGCAGCACCCGAGGCCAGCTCAACGCGGTGGTCTGGTTCAACCTCGCAATCGTGGTGATCGCGGGTGTGGCCGTGGGAACCTGGGCCGGGGCTCAGATCGGAGCCGCGCTGCTGCCCGTCCTGGAGGTCGCCGAGGGAGGCGTCCGCGCCACCCCGCCGCTGACGTTCGAGACCGACTGGCGGATGCTGGCGCTGGCGTACGCCGTGCTGGCCACGGTGAGCGTGGTCACCGTGGTCTGGCTGGCCTTCGTGACCAACCGGCTGGAGGTTCAGCGCGTGCTCCGCGCCGGTGAAGGCGGTTAGGGAAGCTATTCCACGAGACCGAGGCTACGGCACATTTCCAGCATGGCCTTGGCGGTTTCCTCGTGCGCGACGTCGACCATGTCCCCGGCATAAGTTACGGCTGCGGTGCCGCGACGACGGCTTTCGCCCATGGCGTCCAGCAGTCCCTGCCAGAAGGCAATTTCTTCTGGCGTGGGCGTGAAGATCTCGTTGACGATGGGTACATGCGAGGGGTGGATCAGGTTCATGCCCGTGTATCCCAACGCTTTCAGGTTGTTGGCCCAATAGCGCAGCCCGTCCAGGTCGCGGATATCGAACCACCCGCCGCTGATGGGCCACTGGATCCCCGCGGCCCGGCTGTCCATCAGAACCTTGCTGCGCAGGTAAAGCGTTTCCGTCCCCTCCAAGGTCCAGCGGTAACCCACGCTGCGAGCGGTGTCACCGCCCTTGCCACCGCTGCCGCCCATGTGGGCAACCCGGTCCGACGCCATGGCGATCTCGTAGGCCATGCGTATTCCCGACGCGGTTTCCAACCCGGGATCGATGCATACGGTGTTGAGTTCCATCCCCGTCTTGCGCTCGAAATACCGCAGCAGGACGTCCGCCTCAACCACGTCCGCCGGGGTTTCGACCTTGGGCAACAGAATGCCGTATAACCCGGGTCGCGTGACCGCTTCCAGGTCGAACCCGGTCAGCCCCGTTTCCAACCGGTTCACCCGCACGAACAGGGTCTGGCCCCGTTCCGACAGCTCGTCGATCATCTTGGCGACCAACGGGCGGGCGGCGTCCTTGTCGTACTCCGGAACCGAGTCCTCAAGATCGAGAATGAGCGCGTCCGGGCCGTACTGGGGCGCTTTGCGCATCCAGTCTTCCTTGTTGCCGGGCACGAACATGACCGAGCGTAGTGGTTTGGTGGTGATACGGGGCATGGCTGGGCATCTCCTGGGTAGTTTGGCAAAGGACAATTCGCGGATTTCGTCCGGCGGATCCTGCGGCCGCCGTTGCCGAGAAGTGATGCCGCGCGACGAAGAGCGCGGACTAGATAACGCCGTCCCGCTTCAGTTGTTCCAACCCGTCGGCATCCACGTCGCAAAGCGACTTCAGGACCTCGGCGTTGTGCATGCCCAGGGACGGCGCGCCGGGTACATCGGGCAACGGCTGGCCATCGAACAACACTGGGAATCCGGCCACCACCTCGTCAACTTCTCCGGCGAAGGCGGCATTTTGCATGGGGCGCAGGGCTCCCCGATCGCGGAAATGCTCGTCAGCGAGTATCTCAGGGACCGTCCGGACCGGCGCGCAGGGCACATCGCCGGCTGACAGGCACTCCAAAGCCTCCGCCCGGGTCATCGCGCCGATACGGGCCTGGACTTCAGCCCGCGCTTCTGCAGCGTTCTCTGACCTGACCTGGTACCGGGCAAACCTTTTGTCCTCGAAGAGCTCCGGTTTCCCGATAGCGTTGCACAGCCGGCGCCACTGGTCGTCGCTGGCGGCGGTGATAATTATCGCGCCGTCGCTGGCCTGATACTGGCCGGTGGGACCGCTCCGGCTGTTGTTCCCGGTCCGCAGCGGAATACCCGCGGCCAGGTCCTCTTCGAGGTTTTCCATCAGCATCAGCGACGCGAGGGTGTCCATCATGGACACGTCCAGGTAGGAACCCTTGCCGGTCTTCTCCTTCTCGCGCAGCGCCGACAGGATAGCCGTCGACGCGAACATCGGCGTCACCAGGTCGCCGATGTAAAAGCCCACACGCGTGGGCGGGCCGTCGGGTTCGCCGTTGATGTCCATCAACCCGCTCATGCCCTGGATCTGCGGATCGTGGGCCGGCTGATCAGCGTAGGGGCCCGTCTGACCGTAGCCGGAGATGCTGGCGTAGATGACGCCCGGGTTGACAGCAGCCACGTCCGGGTAACCAAGGCCGAGCCGAGTCATGGAGCCTGGCGCCAGGTTTTCCAGGACCACGTCGGATTGCCGAGCCACCTCCAGGAACAGTTCCCGTCCCCGCGGGTTTTTCAGGTCCAGGGTAACGCTCTTGACGCCCTGGCTTCGCTTCAGGAAACGTGTCGCGATATGCTTTTCGGTGCGCTGCTCAGAGTGGATGCCATCCGGACCGGCGAACGGTCCGTTCCCACGCACTGGATCGCCCCGGCCCGGTATCTCTATCTTGATGACCTCTGCGCCCAGCCTGGCCAGCGTCATGCTCAGGAAAGGACCGGCTAGGAACACGGTAACGGCCAAAACCCGCAAGTCAGAAAGAGGCTGCATACTTCCCATCCGCCTATCCTAAGGTGCCCACTGACGGCTCGTAACTGTCCCGCCCAACGCTACGGGAGTGTACCACGGTGGCCCATCCGCGCATCTGGCGCGCTCGTAGGTACAGGCAATACGCGACACCGAAACAAGGGACGAACAAACCGACCATGACGTTGACAAACACCGAGACGGTCAATGACATCCACTCCCAGTTGAACAAAACTAAGGTCGACCGGGTCATTGCGCCCAATTCGATTGCCGAGGCTCAGCAGGAAGTGGCCAAGATACGTGAAGCTGGCCGCAGCCTGAGCATCGCCGCCGGGCGCCATGCCATGGGCGGACAGCAATTTCTTTCCGGCGGAGCATTGCTTGACACCAGGCACCTGAACCGCATCGTGGGTCTGGACGCTGAACGGGGCATCGTCACCGTTGAGGCCGGCATCCTGTGGTCGGACCTGGTTCCCGCCCTGCGCGACATGCAGGCGGATGCCGACCAGCGGTGGAGCGTGGTGCAGAAACAAACCGGCGCCGATCGGCTCAGCATCGGTGGCGCCCTTGCGGCCAACGGCCATGGCCGCGGGCTGCGCTATCGACCCATCGTTCAGGACGTGGAAGCATTCGAAATGATCGGCCCGGACGGTACCGTGACTCGGTGCGACCGTGAGCAAAACTCCGATCTGTTCAGCCTCGCTGTCGGCGGGTACGGGTTGTTCGGCGTGATCGCGACTGTGGACCTGCGGCTCATGCCGGCACATCACGTGCGCCGGGGCGTGGAAGTCACCGACATCGACAAGCTCGAAGCTCGTTTCAACGAGCGTATCGCGGACGGCTTCACCTATGGCGACTTCCAGTACCGCACCGACGAGAATTCGCCCGGGTTCCTCCGGGACGGCGTTCTATCCTGCTATCGGCCGGTGACTGATGGGGAAGCCCGGAACCCCGCCCCGCCGCAACACATGCTCACCGAGTCGGCCTGGCGGCAGTTGCTGCACTGGTCCCACGCCGATAAGGGCCGAGCTTTCGAAGAATACGCCGGGTTCTACAGGAGCACCGACGGTCAGATCTACGATAGCGACACCTTTCAGATGAGCCAGTACATCGACCATTACCACCATGAACTGGACGGAAGGCTCGAACGCAGCGTTCGAGGCTCGGAGACGATCACCGAGCTATACGTCCCGCTGCCCGAATTGTCCGGATTCATGGCCGCGGCCGGCGCGGAACTGCGACGGCAGCAAGCCAACGTGATCTATGGCACCATACGCCTCATCGAGCGCGACGACGAAACCATGCTCAGCTGGGCCCGACAACCGTACGCCTGCGTCGTCGTCAATCTGCACGTGGACCACGATTCGGCCGGGATCCGGCGCGTGGCCGTCGCTCTGCGGACACTAATCGACCTGGCCATCGACCGCGACGGCAGCTATTTTCTGACCTACAACAAATTCGCCACGCCCGACCAACTGGTAACTTGCTACCCCCAGTTTCCGGAGTTCGTGTCGCGCAAGAAACACTATGATCCGCACAACGTGTTCTTCAGCGACTGGTTCCGGGCGTATGCCAGGGAGACATGATGCAACCGACTGCTCGCCGCGAGTTGTGGTCCGTCGTTGCGGTCTCGGCGCTCTCGCTCGCGTTCCTGGTGCGGGTGGCGGGTCAGGCTGTCCAGCGGTGGTTCCCCTTGGAATTTCTACCCCCTTTCGACGCGTGGCAAGGCAGCGGCATGGCGTATCCCGCGCTGCTGGCAAGCCAAATCGTGATCCTCGCCCTATTGGGGGCAGCGCTCTGTAGCATAGTGCACCGGGCGCGGGCGCTGGGAACAACGGCCAGCCGGGGCGTCGTCTTCATTGGGTGCGCGTATTTCGCCCTGATGCTGGCCCGGCTGGCGCTCGGCTTGACCGTCCTCGGTGACTCTGGCTGGTTCACGGCGTGGATATCCACGCTGCTGCACCTGGACCTGGCGCTCGTCGTAATCCTGTGGGGCCGCGACCAGCATCGCCTCGCACGCCTCGCTAAAACCGGATAGCCGATGCGCTTCCCGTGGGCCAATATCGCGCTGATCGTCCTGGTAATCGCCGAGCTGTTGACCGGGTACCTGGGCCTGACGCACTCCAACCCGGAGTGGATCGGCGCAATGCACCTGCACCGTATTTTCGGGTTTGCCATCCTGGCGCTCTTCATCTGGAAATCGCGCAACATCTTTGGCTCGCTGCGGACTGGCAGCAATTGGCGCAGATCTCTTGGCACGATGACCTGGTCTATCGTGCTGATGGTGGGGCTGTTGGTTGTCCTCGGTTTGGGACTGGCGTGGAGCCATCTTGGCCCTTACGACTGGATGGGGTTCTCCGGCACGACCATCCACATGAACCTGGCGTGGATGCTGATCCCCGTGCTGCTATGGCATTCGTTCCGGCATCGGATCAGCCTGCGCCGGCGTTACCTCATTGACCGTCGCCACGCTCTCCGTGTGCTCGGGTTGGCCCTTGCGGGTCTCCTCGCCTGGCGGACTGCCGAGTTGGCCGGAATATTGGCGGCGGGACCCGGCGCCCAACGGCGGTTTACTGGCTCATACCCGGAAAACGGAGCGGATTTCCCGGTCACCATGTGGCTGAATGACAAGGTGCCCTCCATCGATACCTCGACATGGGGCCTCAGTGTCGAAGGCCACGTGGAATCGCCCTACCGGATGCGCATTGACGAGCTACAAAAGTGGAGCGAGAGCCTCACCGCAACCCTGGACTGCACCGGCGGATGGCACACCACTCGCCAGTGGCAGGGAGTCCCGGTATCGGAGCTGTTGGCCCGGGCCAAGCCCAGGCCCGGCGCCGGTAGCATCACCATCCGGTCACGCACCGGTTACTTTCGCCGGTATTCCCTCGCGGAAGCCGACCGCGCGCTTCTGGCCAGCCGGGTCGACGGTGCGACGCTGTCCGCCGGCCACGGCTTCCCGGCGCGCATGGTCGAGCCGCACAAACGCGGCTATGATTGGGTGAAGTGGGTTGATTCGATTACCGTAAACCCAACGGGCAAACTCTGGCAGCCACCGCTGCCGCTAACCTGAGCCCGCTCAATTGCCGCTCGCCAGAACGGCAATTCGGCTCGCATCCCCAGAACGTTATGTTCCGGGCGCAGGTCGCACTCGGGATCGGGTGGCAGGGTTGGGGCCATTGCGAAGCCTGTGCTAAAATCGGCCAGTAATTACTACCAGCAGCGAGGCGACTTATGACCAATATCGTGCTCTCAAACACCAACTATAATGTCGTCGGCACGCGGCCGGTTCGCCACGACGGCGCCGACAAGGTAACGGGGCGAGCCAAATACGGCGCGGACTTCGAGATGAGCGGCATGCTCTTCGGAAAAGTCCTTCGCAGCCCGCACGCCCACGCGCGGATCAAGTCCATCGACACCTCGGCCGCGGAAGCGCTGCCCGGCGTGCGCGGCGTGGTGACCGGAGCCGATCTGCCAATTGCCGGCAAGGACAACCCGCCGATGTCCGCTCGAGCGGCCAGCTACAACATCCTCGCCGGCGGCAAAGCCCTGTTCCGCGGCCATCCCATCGCGGCCGTTGCGGCCGACTCCGCCCACGTCGCCGAAGAGGCGGCCGGTCTGATCAAGGTCGACTACGAAATCCTGAAGGCCAGTTCCAACGTGCTGGACGCCATGAAGGACGACGCCGATCTCCTCCACGAGGATATGACCACGACTGAGTTCGGCGAAGAAACCGACAAGCACAGCAACGTCTCCAACCGGTTCGTGTATGAGCAGGGCGACGTGGAAGCCGCCCTGGCGGGCGCCGACTTTGTCATCGAACGCGAATTCAACACGCGCACGGTTCACCAGGGCTACATCGAACCGCAGAATGCTTCTGCGTTCTGGAACGCGGACGGTTACCTGACCGTTTGGACCAGCACGCAGGGCGCGTTCGTTGCCCGCGACGCCCTGGCCGGGGTTCTCGATTTGCCGGTGTCCCGCATCAAGGTCGTTCCCATGGAAATCGGCGGTGGGTTCGGCGGAAAGATACCGCTGTACCTGGAGCCGGTGGCTGCGTTGCTCTCCCAGAAGACCGGTCGCCCGGTCAAGATGCAGATGAGCCGCACGGAGACCTTCGAAGCCACCGGTCCTACCGCCGGGGCGTACGTCAAGATCAAGATGGGCGCCAACGCGGACGGCACGCTGGTCGGGGCCGACGCGGTGCTGATGTACGAAGCCGGCGCCTTCCCGGGATCCTCTCCCGTCACCGCCGGCGCTCAGTGCGTCTTTTCGCCCTACGCCCTGGAGAACCAGCGGGTCGAGGGCTACGATGTGGTCACCAACAAGCCGCGTTCCTTCGCATACCGCGCTCCCGGCGCGCCCATCTCCGCCTTCGGCGGCGAGCAGGTGGTGGACGAACTGGCTGCCAAGTGCGGCATGGACCCGTTGGAGTTCCGCCTCAAGAACGCCAGCCAGGAAGGAAACCGCCGCGTCGATGGCCCCCAGTTCCGCGTGATCGGCAATATTGAAACCCTCGAAGCCGCCAAGGACACCGACCACTACAAGTCGGACATCTCCGGCCCCAACCGCGGCCGTGGTGTGGCCAGCGGTTATTGGATGAACATCGGCCTGGCGTCCAGCGCCAGCATCAGCGTCAACGCCGACGGCACCATCGGCCTGGTCGAAGGATCCACCGACATTGGCGGATCTAGGGCGTCCATCGCGATGCAGGCGGCCGAGGTGCTCGGCATCCCCGCCGAGGATGTGCGCCCCAGCGTCGGCGACACCGACGCCGTTGGCTACACCTTCCTGACCGGAGGAAGCCGCACCACCTTCGCCACCGGCTGGGCCGCCTACGAATGCGCTGAGGAAATCAAGCGCAAAATGATCGACCGGGCCGGCCAGATCTGGGAAAAAGACCCCTCAGAGATTGACCTGGCGGACGGCATCTTCAAGCACAATTCCGACGAGGACCTGCAGATGTCCTTCAAGGAACTGTCCTCCCAATTGGCGCGTACCGGCGGCCCGATTTCCGCCCAGGTCAGCGTCAGCCCCGGCGGCGAAGGCGGAGCCTTCGGCACCCATCTGGTCGACGTAGAAGTCGACCGCGACACGGGCAAGGTGGAGGTACTGCGCTACACCGTGGTGCAGGACGCCGGCAAGGCCATCCATCCCAGCTACGTGGAAGGGCAGATGCAGGGCGGCGCCGTGCAGGGCATCGGCTGGGCGCTCAACGAAGAGTATTTCATGAACGACTCCGGCGACATGGTCAACTCCAGCTTCCTGGACTACCGGATGCCCACCAGCCTGGACCTGCCCATGATCGACACCGTCATTGTGGAAAAGGCCAACCCGGGCCATCCCTACGGGGTGCGCGGGGTAGGCGAAGTGCCCATCGTTCCCCCGATGGCCGCCATCGCCAACGCCATCCATGACGCCATCGGCGTTCGCATGGACAACTTGCCGATGTCCCCCGGCGCCATCCTGGAACAACTCTGGGACCAGAACGGCAGCTAACCCGAGCAGACACCACTAGGTCATTCATCCGGCGGCGGTTGCCAATCGCCGCCGGTATTCGTAATTTGCCAGCGCATAAGGAGGTCAGGAACCATGGCTCGAGTACCCTTCGCCACCAGGGAAACAATGGACGCTGCCGGACAGGCGGTGTGGGACGAAATTGAGACGTCGCGCGGCGGCGTGCAGCGCAACTACGCCGCCATCCTGAACAACCCGCAGGCGGCGAGCAACTTCGCGCACCTTGGCGGTTATGTCCGATTCCAGACGCCGCTGGATCCACGGGTCAAGGCTGTCGCCGTCCTGACCGCGGCCCGCGAGGCCTGCGGCCACTACGTCTGGACCGTGAACCAGCCGGCCGCCCGAAATGCCGGATTAAGCGACGCCGAAATCGCCGCCATCCACGAATACCGCGCGCCCAACGGTCTTTCCGGCAACGACGCGGCAGTGTCAGGGTTCGTGATCGAGCTGCTGCGCCAGCACCGCATCTCCGACGCATCCTTCGACGCGGTGCGAGGGATCATCGGCGACGCCGGAATCGTCGACCTGCTGGTGGTCGTGTCCTATTACCACGGCCTGGCACATGCCCTGCAGGCCCTGGCGGTGGAATTGCCGGACGGGACGGCGGACGCATTGACCTACTGACTTGACGCGCATCACCGATACGGATTCATGGAGGTCACGACATGCCAGCCGATTACGCCTACTTCGTTCAGATGGACATCCCCTCCGACTGGGAAGCCGAGTTCAATCGTGTTTACGACACGGAGCATGCCAAGTTCCTTTGCCAGGCCCCGGGGGTGCAAACCTGCAATCGGTATTCCCTGGAATCGACCAACGCATCCAAGTTTGCCAAATATGCTGCGCTTTATGCCATCGACGAGCCCGGCGTTCCTTTCTCGGAGGGCTGGCGCGTCGAGGGCGAGAAAGGAGACTGGGCTACCAAGATCCGCCCTCACGCCACCAACCGCACCCATACCATGCTGAACCGCATCGCCGATGCTGGCGACGACAGTGCCGAGGCGCCCTACATTTTCGTCGTCCGCACCGACATCCCGGCCGACGCCGAGGATGAGTTCAACCACCTGTACAACACCGTCCACCTCCCGGGCCTGTGCTCGGTCGACGGAGTCTTGGGAGCACGTCGATACCGCGTGGAAACGACCAATGCGGAAGGCTTCCCCAAGTACGTCGCCGTGTACCAGATCGAAAGCCCGTCAGTGCTGGAATCGGACTCGTGGAAAGCCGCGGCTCAGGATGAATGGGCCGCCAAGATCAGCCACAAGTGTATCGGCCTGACCCGAGCGGTGATGCGACAGGTGGCGCGACATCCCGCAGCCTGAACCCGGTGGCGACGGAGGTCACCATCCACACCGATGGCGCTTGCCTGGGCAACCCCGGGCCGGGCGGGTACGGCGTGATCCTGGACCACAATGGTCGACGCAAGGAATTGTCCGGCGGATACTCGCTGACCACCAACAACCGCATGGAGCTGCTGGCCGCAATCGTCGGGCTGGAAGCGTTGACGCGGCCGTGCCAGGTCACCCTGCACTCCGACTCCCGGTACCTCGTTGATGCCGTCACCAAGGGTTGGGCGGCCAAGTGGCGCAGCAACGGCTGGATGCGCAACAAGCGCGAACCGGCGGTCAATCCGGACCTCTGGGAGCGCTTGCTCGACTTGCTGGAGCGACACCCCACCAACTTCCAATGGGTGCGTGGACACAGCGGAAACGCGGACAACGAACGGTGCGACGCCTTGGCCTCAGCCGCTGCGCGGCTCGATGACCTTCCGGAAGACCCTGGCTACACGCCGGCGCAGCGCCGGAAATCTCCGGCCTAATCCCCCGCGCAGGCAACAAAGGAGCGGCCGGTCCCGAAGGAGGAGTCGCTGAAGGAGCGGCTCACTGCCGGTCGCTGGGGTCCCATTTTATCCGGGCGAGCGTTCGGTTGCAACGGGCAACATAATTTCGCTACAATCCGCTAATTGCAACCTATTTTAGGGACAAAAGGGGAACCACCATGGCCGTATCCGCCAGTACCATCCGTAACGTCGCTTTGGTCTCTCACAGCGGCGCGGGCAAGACCACCCTCGTCGAAACCATGTTGTTCAACGCGAAAGTGATCAATCGCCTCGGCAGAGTGGAAGACGGCAATACCGTATCAGACTACGAACCGGAGGAAACCCGACGGGCGTCCAGCGTCCAGACCAGCCTGCTGCGTTTCAGTGATGGCGACAACAAGATCAACTTGCTCGACACCCCTGGCTACGACGAGTTTTTCGGCGAGGCGGTAGTGGCGATGCGGGTGGTCGAATCGGCCGTGGTGCTGGTGGCCGCTCCGACCGGCGTTGACGTCGGAACCGAACGGGCCTGGAGCATGGCTCAGGAACGCGGCCTCCCGGTGGCCTTCGTGCTCAACAAGATGGACCGGGAGAACGCCAGCTTCGAGCGCAACGTCCAAGAGTTGCAGGACATCTTCGGCACCCGGTGTGTCCCCTTCCAATTGCCGGTGGGCGAAGCGCAGGACTTCACCGGCCTGGTCAGCGTGATCGATCCGCCAACCGACTTACCGGCCGGCGTTATCGGCGATTTCGACGCGGCTCGCGAGCGGCTCATCGAAGCGGTTGCGGAGTCCGATGATGCCCTCGCCGACAAGTACCTGGAAGGCGAGGAGCTCACTGCCGCCGAGGTGACCGCCGGGGCTCGCGAGGCCATCCGCGGCGGCGACCTCATCCCCATCCTGGTCACCTCTGCCACTCAAAACATCGGCGTGGACGAGTTGGTCCAGGTGATGCGCGATTTCCTGCCGTCGCCGGCCGACGCTCCCCAAACCTCCGGAGACGACGATGTCACCGCCGACGCCGAGGGTCCGGTTGCGGCGTTGGTGTTCAAGACCACCTCGGACCCCTTCGTCGGCAAACTGTCGATGTTTAGGGTCTTCCGCGGAACGATGAAGTCCAACGGTGAAACCTACAACGTCAATCACAACCAGTCCGAGCGCCTGGGCCAGCTCTACTTGCCCCAGGGCAATAGCCAGGACAACGTGTCCGAGGTGGTGGCCGGGGATATCGGCGCCATTGGCAAGTTGGGCGCGACACTCACCGGTGACACCCTCTGCGCCAGCGACAGCCGGATCACGCTGCCCGGCATCGACTTCCCCAAGGGATTCTATTCCCTCGCGGTGGTTCCCGCGACACAGGCCGACCTGGACAAGATGTCGACTTCCCTGGCCAGGATCGTCGAGGATGACCCCAGCCTGCAGTTCACGCGCAATCCGGAGACCAGCGAAAGCCTGCTCACCGGCCTGGGCGAGGTCCAGATCGAGGTCGCTCTCGACCGCATCAAGCGAAAGTTCGGCGCCAGCCTTAACGTCAAGCTGCCCGTCGTGCCCTATCGCGAGACCATCACCCAAATCACCAACTCCGAGTACCGCCACAAGAAGCAGACCGGCGGCAGCGGTCAGTACGGCCACGTGCTGCTCCGCTTGGAACCCAAGACGCGGGACGAGGGCTTCGAGTTTGGCAACGAGGTCGTGGGCGGCCGGGTTCCGCGCGAACTCATTCCGGCTGTGGAGAAGGGCGTGGTCAACACGCTGAAGGAAGGCGTGCTGGCCGGATTTCCCGTGGTCGACCTGAAGGCAATCATCTACGACGGCAGCACGCATCCGGTTGACGGCAAGCCCATCGCCTTCGAGATTGCCGGCAGCCAGGCCCTGCGACAGGGGATGACCAAGGCATCTCCCGTCCTCCTGGAGCCCATCGTCAGGCTGTACACGACTGTTCCCGAAACCTACACCGGTGACATCATCAGCGACATCAACAGCAAGCGCGGGCGCATTCTCGGGATGATCCCGGAGAACCGCTACACCGTGATCGAGGCCGAAGTGCCCCAGGCCGAGGTGCAGCGTTACTCGCAGGATCTGCGTTCGATGACCGGCGGACGCGGCTCATACCGGTTCGAGTTTGACCACTACGAGCAGGTGCCTCAGAACATCGAACAGCGCGTGATCGACACCGCCAAGCAGGCCAAGGCAGAGGCCACCGCGTAACGGCAGTTGCCAAACGCTCAGCAAACGAGGGGCGGGTTCAGACCCGCCCCTCGACCTTTAACCGAGCGTCGGCGATATCGCAGCGGGCGCTAGAACCCCCACGTAGGTTCATATTCACCGAACACATCGCGGAAAACGCCCATCATCTCACCCAGCGTCGCTTCCGCCTTGACCGCTTCGATTAGCGGGTACATGAGATTGGCGTCGCTCCCCGACCGCCGGGCCGCCGATTCCAGGTCCCGCAGGCGGGTGGCTACCTCGCGATCATCGCGCCGCCGACGGATCTCCTCCAGGTGGGCAACGTGTCGCCGTTCGCCGGCCTCATCGACGCGAAGGATTGGTATCGACAGACTCTCGTCAGCATCAACGTAATCGTTGACGCCGACGGTGATGCGTTCCAGGCGATCCTCTTCCTGCTGGTAGATATAGGCAGCGTCGGCAATCTCCCGCTGGAAGTACCCCGACTCCAACGCCGGTATGACCCCACCCTGTCGGTCGATCTGCTCGAAGTACTCGTAGGCACGAGCTTCCACCTGGTTGGTCAGGGCTTCCACGAAATAGCTACCTCCCAGCGGGTCCACAGTGTCGGTCACGCCCGTTTCGTGGGCGATGATCTGCTGCGTGCGCAGAGCCTGCAGGGCTGCGTCGGCGGACGGCAGGGCCCAGGCCTCGTCCTTGCTGTTGGTATGCAGCGACTGGCAACCACCCAGCACGGCGGCAAGGGCCTGTAACGAGACGCGGACCACGTTGTTCTCGGGCTGCTGCGCCGTCAGCGACGCTCCCGAAGTCTGGGCGTGGAAACGCATCCAGCCGGAACGCTCCGTTTCCGCGCCGAAGGTCTCCTTCATCTCCCGCGCCCAGATCCTCCGTGCCGACCGGAACTTGGCAATCTCCTCGAAGAAGTCGTTGTGCACGTTGAAAAAGAAGCTCAGGCGAGGAGCGAAGTCGTCAACGGCCATGCCGCGCTCGATGCAATGGCGCACGTACTCAAACCCGTCGGCTAGGGTGAACGCGAGCTCCTGGACCGCGTTGCTGCCCGCCTCGCGGATGTGGTAACCGCTGATGCTGATCGGGTTGAAACGCGGCATCCGGTCGGTGGCGAACTCCACGGTATCAACCACGAGTCGCATCGAGGGACGCGGGGGAAAGATGTACTCGTTCTGGGCGATGTATTCCTTCAGGATGTCGTTCTGTATCGTTCCGCCCAGCGAACCTATGGACGCGCCCTGACGCTCGGCGGCGGCGATGTACATGGCCCAGATTATCGCGGCCGGACTGTTGATGGTCATCGAAGTCGTGACCTGGTCCAGCGGGATGCCGTCGAAGACGGTTTGCATATCTTCCAGGCATGACACGGCTACCCCGCACTTCCCGAATTCGCCGCGTGCACGCTCATCGTCGTGGTCATAGCCGTACAGCGTCGGCATGTCGAACGCCACGCTGAGGCCCGTCTCCCCCTGGTCCAGGAGAAAGCGAAAACGCTCATTGGTTTCGGCAGGCTGCCCGAATCCGGCGAACATCCGCATCGTCCACAGCCGGGAGCGGTAGCCGGCAGGATGCACGCCCCGCAGATACGGATACTCGCCGGGCAGGCTGACGTCCGTGAGATACTCGGTTTCGACCAGATCCGACGGCCCATAAACCGGCTCCAACGGCAACTGGCTGAGGGTCTTGTAGGCGCCCTTCCGCTTGGGGGCGGTGTTGGCGCGTTGCCGCCCGGCTTCCGTGCGTTCGCGGATGGCGTCGTTATCGTTTGATATAACCACTGGGAACTCCTGCTTGGGCGGGGCCGCTCCGGATCCTGTCCCTCCGTGGACGGGAACGAGATGCACGAGAGCGGAGGTTCACGAGGTTTACCCGGTAGTATATCGCACCGCCGCCACGCGGCCTTCGGCGTCGGCTCCCAGCGGCGGTCCACCCTGCCCATCGCTCCGGCGCTGTGTGATCCGCACCAACCGTGATTCCGAACAATACCTTGTCCCTCCTGGCGAGAAAGTGTGCTACGGTAGATGGGAGATGAACCATCGGATAGCCATCTCGGCCGCCACCGTGCGCCGCACCAATGCTCGAGTGCTGCGCCACCTGTTGCTGGTTGTCGCCACGCTGATCCTGTGCTCCATAGGGATCGGATGCAACCAACCCGGCCCCGACACTCCGTCGACCAACTACAGCGCCACTGTTGAGGCGATGTTGCCCACGGCAGACCCCACTGTCCCGCCAACGCCGACACCGACTCCTACTTCAATTCCTCCTACCGACACGCCTGCGCCAACGTTCACTCCCCGACCTCGGCCCACCTACACGCCCTGGCCCACTCCAACCAAGGCGACCACCGAGGACCGACAGCCCGCGATACCTTTCAACGCCCAAATGCTTGACGGATCGGAATTTTCCCTTCCGGACGCGTTCGGTTCGCCGACACTGCTGGCATTCTTCGCGCCCTGGTGACCCCACTGTGGGCGGGAGTTGCCCGCCGTCGCCTCCCTTGACCGGGAAAAGCTCGACGCCGCCGGCATCGACGTCATCGGCGTCTCGCAGTTCAACACCACCGAGGCCGCGACCATCGAGTTTGTGGAGCGCAACCAGCTAACCTTCCCGAACGTCTTTGACGAGCGCGCTCAACTGGCGGGCGCCTACGGCATCCAGGGCGTACCCAGTTACGTGTTCATCGACAAACAGGGCCGCATCGCGCACATCAGCGCCGGCGCGCGCGGGGTCGACCTGATCGAATCGTGGCTGGACCAACTGACCGCCGAGTGATTTGCATCAGCCGGGCTGGCTCCCACCACTTGCGCCAACCAGCAAGTTATCGTACACTTGTTCGTAATCAGAACATGAGGTCGAACAATGAACGCTTATTCTGCAACACCGGTCAAAACAGACTTTGCGGTTCCGGCCGACTCTCCCCGCATGATCGCCAGGTGGGAACGATTGGGTCGCCCCGCCATCGAACTGGAACCCGGCGTAATCGTCAGCAACCTGGAGCGGTGGCTGTACAACAACCCCCCAGCCTCCGGTCCGACCCTGGGAAGGATTCGGGAATTCCTGTACGTGGACACTTTCGGCGTCACCGCCAAGGCCGCCTGAAATCGCTGTGACTCTCCGCCTCTACCACGACCTGGCCCACCTGTGGCCGATCATCAGCCCCCCGGAAGAATACACTGTGGAGGCGGCAGAGTGGCGAGACCTCATCTGGTCGACGTTCGGATGGACGGGCAACCAGCCAGCGTGGGACCCTCGACCCAAACTCCTGGATCTCGGCTGCGGTGGCGGCCATCTGCTGTCGCATTTCACTCGGCATTTCACCACGGAGGCCGTGGACGTATCGTCGGAGATGCTGGGCATTTCCAAGGGCCTGAACCCGTACACCGTACACCACCACGGCGACATGCGGACCATCCGCCTGGGGCGCACCTTCGACGTGGTAACCATCCACGACGCGGTGAACTATATGGTGACCGAAGAGGACCTGAGGGCTGCCATCCAGACCGCCCAGTTGCACCTGGACCCTGGTGGATTAGTCCTCCTCGCTCCCGACTGCCTGCGGGACACATTCGCCGGTTCGCGGGTGGTGGACTGGACCCGCGCTACCGAAGGCTGCAACGTGACGTTCATCGAGTACGTGACGCAACCCTCTCCTGAAGCGACCACCCTGGAGTCTGTTTTCGTGTTCATCATCAACCGCGATGGCGACATCCAGGTGGAGGTGGACCGCCACACCAGTGGCCTGTTTCCCAAGTCGGTTTGGCTGGAGGCGTTGAGCGATGCCGGCCTGGAAGCGGAATACGTGCAGACCAACGCCTACGAGGGCGGGTTCGGCGGCAACCTGTTCGTGGGGCGCAAGCCGGCTTAGGTTATCGACCTCCTGGTTCCGCGCTGTAGGGCCGGGCTGGCGTTGCGGGTTATAATTCCTGCAGTTTCCAGGAGGCAGCCAACATGACCCAAGCGAACGCTACCACAGCAGAGCGCCTTTGGACTTACGACGCCGTGCGGGTCCGTCAGGCGGGCGGCGAGACGCAGGTGACGCTCTCGGCAGAGGACATCGCCGAATATGCCGCCTGCGCTCAGAATCCCGACCCGCGTTATTTGATGCCCGGTCCAGATCCGGGCTCCGGGCCCATCGTAGCCATGCCCACGATGGCCTTGACCTATGCCCCGTTGCTCCGTGACGAGATCGCCGAGGCCAACGGTTTCGTCGCACAGGAACGCTCTCAGACCCACCGCCGGCAAACGCCGTTCGCGAAATGCGAGATGCGCTGGTACAGGCCCGTGAGATCGGGGGAAACGCTCACGGGCACCCGACGGGTGTACCAGAAATACGAGCGACGCGGCAGCAAGTTCGTAACCTTCCGCGTCTCTGCGTTCGACGAGGCCGGCGCGGTCGTCGCCAGCTACGACTATACCTGCATCTTCGAGTACTCCGCCGGGCAACGCTCCGTTCCGGCGGATTCAACGGGCGCCGCTCCCGTTGCAGATGTAACGGCCGTCCCGGACCCGGCGCAGTTCCTGACCTGGGAGAGCGCGTTGGCTGGAACTCCCCTGCCGCGTACCCTGTCGGTCGGCGAGACCACCGAGAACATCCTCCGCAAGAACGCCCAACGCCTGGCCGGTCGCCCCAGCGAAAGCAACATCCACACCGACGAAGAGTTCGCCCGGCAGAACATTTTTGGCGGAGCGGTCAACGCCGGCCCGGCAACCATGTCGTACGTCGATCGGTTCATCGGACTCAACGTTCCGCCAGAGGCTCTGTACAACGGCGGAAACCTGGTGATGCGGGCCATCACCCCCTTCCGCGCCGGCGACGTGGTGACATTCTCCGGCGAAGTCACCGGCACCGGCGGCAATCTGTACGGCCAGCGCAAGGTCCAAAGTCGGATCCGGGGCGTCAACCAGCGCGATGAACTCGTGTGCCTGTCCGACGCCACGCTGAGTTTCGGATAAACGTGATGAGCACAGCAGACGAAGGCAACGCCCTGGAAACCCGTGTCCGATCGGTACTGCGCGACCTGACAATCGCCGACTGGGAATGGATCTCCATAGACCCCCAGTACGGCGACACGGCGGACTTTTGCGCCCAATACGGGTACGATCTGCCTCACTCCGCCAACACCATCATCGTCGCCAGCAAGCGCGGGGCCGCCGCATATTCCGCCTGTATCGTGCGAGCCTGCGACCGGCTTGACGTCAACCGGACGGTACGCCGACTGATGGGAGTATCCCGGGCGTCCTTCGCCACTCCCGAAGAAACCCGCGAATTGACCGGCATGATGATCGGCGGTGTCACCGCCATGGCCCTCCCTGATGACCTGCCCATTTACGCGGATCAACGCCTCCTGGAGATGGACTATATCATCCTGGGAGCCGGCAGCCGATCCGCCAAGGTGAAGTTGCCGCCACAGGAACTGTCCAAGTTCCCTGGTCTCCAGTTTATCGACGGTCTATCGCAGGCGGAAAACTGATCGTCGGCATCCCGTCGCCAGACTCGCTATAATGACGGCTAATCGCCGCATAGACCTGCCGCGTCCATGTCGCGGACAGGGACGGAGGTACCATGCCCATCATCCAACGTCCTTACGTGCCGCCCGAGGACAAACCGCCCCAGGAGGACACCTACATCAACCCGGGCGAGGTGCCGGCGTTGAGCGTGAATACAGCGGCGGCTCCGGCTGCGGCCGCAGCGGAAGCGCCCAGTTCGCTGGACCCGATCACCTTCTACAGCGACTCCTTCCATATCTTCAGCAGCCTGTACTCGGCCGTGCTGTTCTTTGGCGAGCAGGTTGAGGAGCGCGAACCGATCCTGCGGGCGCGCATCAAGGTGAGCCCCCAGATGATGAAGGCCATCGCCGTCCTGTCGGCGAAGCACGTCCGCGAGTACGAGGAAGCCGTGGGGCCGATCACCCTGCCCGAGCAGGTGTACGCCGCCTGGGAGATCGACGGCGACGGACACGGTCACTGACCGCGCGGAGTTCCGCATGACTACGCTCGAACCAACCGACGACGGTACCGAACCCCGCTACGGGCTAAGAGACCCGGAGGACGCGGGAGGCGAAGGCCGGCCGCTGGCGGAAGACATCTCCCTGCCCGTCGGGGTCGTACCGAACTACAACACGGCCCTGCCGGAAGAATGGAGTTGGCATCGCAATTCTACAAGCCAACCCAACGCCGCAACTTTCCACATCAATCACAGCGACGTGACCCGAGCCTTCGCCGACGTCCTGACCGCAGACGACAGTCCGCCGGAAGCGCCCTTCGTGGTGTCCAAGGACATTCCGGTGGTCATCATTGACAGTCTTGACCAGTACTGGTGCGGTGAGTCGCGGCATGCGCTGCCGTTGCATGGGCTACGAGTGCCCATAGCGGCCGACACCATCGCGGAAGCCAAGCGCAAACTCGCCGCGGATCTGGCGGCCCAGGTGCGCCTGCTGTTGCTGCTGACCCGCGGCGGAACCACACTGGCTCCAGAGCTTCAGGCCAACTTCCTCATGCTCACCGACGTGATGACCCCGCGCGAGCAGTAAGGCAGCCAAGCATTAACCTACGAGGGGCCGGTTTCGCACCGGCCCCTCGCTTTTGCGTAAACGCCGGAAACGCCTACTGCCTGTTGGCCTCCTGCAACGCTGCCAATAATGTTGTGGGCGACAGCGGCAGGCTGTTCACCCGCACGCCGGCGGCGTGGTACACCGCGTTGTGCAGCGCGGCCAGTGGCGGGATGATGGGTGCCTCGCCAACACCGCGCAGCCCGTAAGGATGCCGCGGGTTGGGGACTTCGATAACAACCGTGTCGATCATGGGCATATCGAGAGCGGTGGGCATGCGATAGTCCAGGAAGGTTGAGTTGAGCATGGTGCCATCGTCGGCGTAGGTGTAATCCTCGGACAACGCCCAGCCTATGCCCTGCATCGTCCCTCCCTGCATCTGGCCCTCGACATAGCTCGGATGGACCGACGTGCCGGAGTCGATGAACGCGGTGCAGCGCAGGATGTCAACCTTGCCGGTTTCGGGGTCAACCTCAACGTCAATGATATTGCCGGCGAATATCGGCCCCACCCCCGTGGAGGTCGCGGAGGCCGACGCCGTGAGCGGGCCGCCGGTGCGCATCATGCGGCTGGCAGCGTCGGCGATGGTCATGCTCTCCTCGGTGGTGGTGCAGGTGAAGACGCCATCGGCGAACTCAACCTGGTCGGGTTCCACCTCCCAGACCATGGCGCAACGCTGGGCCATCTGGTCGCGCAGGTCTTCGGCGGCGGCGATGGCGGCCAGGCCGGTGTCGAAGGCGATGCGGCTACCACCGGTGGAGGCAGTCCAACCGACGGTATCGGTGTCCACCACCGTGGGAGCGATTTGGTCAACGTCTATGCCTAGGGTTTCGGCGACCTGCATAGCCACAGCGGTACGCGTGCCCCCGATGTCAACGGAGCCGGTGATGAGATTAAGCGTTCCGTTGGCGTTGACGTTGATAGTCGCCGATGACGCCTGGCCGGCCTGCCAGCGGAATCCCACAGCGATGCCGCGCCCGCGATTGGGGCCTTCCAACGGCGTCCGGTTGTGGTCACTGTTGATCATGGCCTCTTCCAATTCACGGCAACCGAACACCCGGTGGGGCACCCCGTTGGGCATGCGGTCGCCCTCCTGAACGGCGTTCTGCATGCGGAGCTCTATCGGATCCTTGCCGAGGATCTCCGCCAGTTCGTCAACCACGGCTTCCACGGCGAACGCTACCTGCGGTTGTCCGGGAGCGCGGTATGCCTGCACCTTCTGCTTGTTGCAGACCACGTCGTAGCCATCCACCAGCATATGGTCCATCTTGTACGGACCGAAGCCAGTCAACGCGCCGCCGCCTACGGGAGACCCCGGATACGCGCCGGCTTCATAGACCATGTAGAGTTGGCCGGCGACCATCGTGCCGTCGTTTTTGACGCCCATCTTGCAGCGCATGAAGGTGGCGGAAGCCGGGCCGCTCCCGATGAAAACGTCGGTGCGATCCATGGCGACCTTGACCGGCTTGCCCGTCTTCCTCGACAGGACCGCAGCCACCGGATCCGTGTAGGTGATGCCCTTAGCGCCGAATCCGCCGCCGATTTCCATGGGAACAACTTTAACCTGGGACTCGGCGACGCCGATGATCGCGGCAGTCTGGGCGCGGATGTTGAACAGGCCCTGGGTGCTGGTGTAAATCGTGACGCGGCCGTCGGCAGACCACATGGCGGTGGACACGTGCGGCTCGATATAGCCCTGGTGCACGGTCTGGGTGTCAAATTCCCGTTCGATGACGATGTCTGCCTGGGCAAAGCCCTCCTCAACGTCACCAACCTTATGCTGGATATGTCCGGCGACGTTGCTCTTGACACCGGTGTCGTCGCCGCGAGCGAACCGTTCCATGCGGAAGTAGGTGGTCATGTCCTCGTGGAGCAGCGGCGCGCCTTCGGCCATCGCGTCGCGCCAGGTCAGCACCGTGGGCAGGACCTCGTAATCCACCTCGACCAGTTTCAGGGCCTCCATGGCGATATGGGGGTTGGTGGCGCAGACGGCGGCGACAGCGTGGCCGACGTACAGCACTTTGTCCTTGGCCAGCAGATTCTCGGCGATCATACGGGCATTGCCCTGCACTTCGGCAAAGTCGATCATCCGGTTCTCAATGATGGGAAAATCGGCCGCCGTGGCAACGGCGACGACGCCGGGCAGTGCCTCGGCCCGGCTGGTGTCGATGCTGCGGATGCGGGCGTGGCTGTGCGGGCTGCGCAGGATCCGTGCGTGCAGCATTCCCGGCAGGTTGATATCGGCGCCGTACCTGGCGGCGCCGGTCACCTTGTCCACGCCGTCGTGCCGCACCGGCCTGGTGCCGATGACACGATACTGCTGTTCGGGCTGTGCGGTGGTGGTCATGGGGTTCCTCCAGTGTCTCGGCGATTGGGCGGTTCTGATCGGGACCGCAAACACGCCGGTACTGGCGCGCAGCGCGTGAACGTCGCCCGTTACTTGACGAAATTGGGTAGGAAGTACTCTCGCGTAGGGTCTTGGGGCATACCGGGCATGTCCGCCGGAACCACTCCGTCGCTTTCCAGCGCGGAGCGTACGATGCCCTTGTTGAACGGGCTGATGTCATCGTCCGTCATGAAGTCCTTGACCGGCATCCAGAGGCACTCCTCGATTTCCTTTTCGCCCATCTTGATCTGCTCGGTGAGCGCTTTCAGGCGGCAAACAAAGTAGATATCCGACTTGCCGTAGCGATATCCGTGCCAATGTCGAAAACAGGCCAACGCCTCGAACTTGGCTTCGACCCCCGTCTCCTCAAAGACCTCTCGGACAATCGAGTCGACGATATTCTCCCCCGGCTCCAGGGCTCCGCCGGGGAGCTTGTAGAAGGGCGGACGGTTGTCGATGCGGTAGCGTTCACAGACCACCAGCAGTTCCTCCCGGTCGTTCACCACAACGCCTCCGGCTCCCACGTAGTGGGTCGCGTACGGAGGGATGAACGATCCCGGTATCAGGGTCAGAGTCGCGGTGATGCCATCGTCATCCGCATGGTGGTAGCTGAATCCACGCTTAACGGCAATGGGAACATGAGAGGCCAGGTCAATGGGAATGTCCACCCAGGCCACCTCGTACCCAGCGTCCCGCCACTCGGTTATGGAAGCGTCCAGCCGTGCGGCAAATTCGTCGGGCTCGGCCGGCAACTCGGCGTTGTTGACGACAACTCCACGGAACGGATTTGGGGTAGCAACCAGGGGCGAAACCATGAGGCGACTCCGTTTGAATCGGGTCATGTCGGGCAACGGCGGCAGTATAGCACAGGGTTGGATGAGTCCATGGGCTCGGCACTTCGAAACGATCGCGACGGGCATTCGATCCATCAAATTTCACCCTATCCACAGTCGATATATTGTATTGACACGCGCGATGACTAGCCATAGAATGCCCCGTAGAAGCTTAGGCAACTCGTCGGATAAACGAGAAAACAGTGCGTTTTCTAATTGTATAAGCCATGTTTATATCGGAATGCTTCTAATATGGACCATGATTGACGGTTCCTCGTAAAGACAATCGGGTGAAAAGCCGTCGGACGGCAGGCTTGCCAGGCGGTTGGCACAAACGGGAGGAGAGCAGCCATGGCCTTTCGGTATATCGTATCCCCCACCGTGATCCTAGGAGCAATGCTCGCGCTGGTTATGTTGGCGGCGGTTGCGTGCGGTGGCGCTGAGGCTCCGGCGCCGGATGATTCTGGAGCAAGCCAGAGCGGCGCCTCCAACGCGACCGGAGCCCAAGCTGAACAGGCAGCCACGTCCCCGCCGGCTGCTCAATCCGAGCCAGCCACGTCGGCGCCGGCCGCCCAGTCCGAACGTGCCACTCCACCCGTTCAACAGGTGGGGCGGCAACAGGCCCAATCGGCCGATGCCACACCCACACCTGTAGCGGCCGCCTTGCCCACCGAGGTGGTGGCCGACCCGATAACGTTGGAAAACCTGATGACCATATATCCCGACGTGGTATACGGCGGGATTTTGCGGCGGGGCGGATATTACGACCCGGCGCACTTCGACCTGCTGCAAGTGTCCAGCGTTACGAATTCCTTCAAGCAGATGATGCTGTACAACAACATTCTGCGCTACAATCCCATCGATGCTGGCAAAACTATTATCCCGGACCTGGGTACTAGTTGGGAAGTTTCGGAGGACGGAAAAACTTGGACGTTCCCCATACGTGAAGGGGTCAACTTCCACGACGGTACAATCCTGACTGCCGACGACGTAGCCGCGTCCTGGTCCCGGGTTATCGATCCCCCGGCAGGCGTGGTCAGCGCCCGGCAGGGTCTTTACAGCCCCTTCGGACCCAGCATCGAAGTAATCGACCCGTTGACCGTGGCGTTCAATTTCGAGACGCCGCCGCCGCTCAAATACGGGCTCAATGCGTTCGCGCTAGAATGGCATGGAGTTTTTCCTAAATCGTACCTGGAAGAGCACGGATACGACCTGAAGGTTGCTGGGCAAAACGCCCCCAGCACCGGCGCTTTCCGATATCTGGAACATCAGCAGGGCGAAGTTTGGAAAAACGAAAAATTCCCCGACTATTGGAACGAAGGACTTCCTTTCCTAGATGAAGTCTGGACATACCCATTGGAGAACAGCACCAACCGTTCGGCGGCTTTATTGGCCGGCAACGTCGACTACGCACAGACTATCGACCCTGCCGCCTACGAGCGCATGCAGGACGATCCCAAGTTCGTAGTCGAGCCCTTCTCGTCTTACTCTTTCGGCGGGATCTGGTTCAACACCGACCGGGAGCCCTGGGACGATGTGAGAGTCCGCAGAGCCATGTGGCTGGCGTTCGACCGACTGTCGGCCCACGAAGTAGTGAGCGAGTGGCTGTATGGTTACCCTGGCGGTATGGGCTGGACTCTTCCCGAGCAAGCCTACCAGTTGCCGCAGGCCCAGATTGACGATCGGCTGGTATTCGACCGGGATACCGCCATCGCCGAAGCCAAGCGACTGATGGTTGAAGCCGGTTACGCAGACGGCATTAAAAACGTTGACTTGCTGCAACGGCAGCCGGACAGCCCCTGGTATTCAGCCATCGCACAAATGGCCGAGTTGCAGTACCGTAGCATCCTGGGCATTGATTCGACGATTCGTCCGGTTCCTTCAGCGGTGTGGTTTGAAGAGTTGGCTAACCGCAATTTCGACATCACCGTGGGCGCCATCGCCTCTCCGTTCATCGACCCGTCGGCGTATATGAACAGCTTCTACCGATGCGGCGGCGGGGAGAATCACTCGAACTACTGCAACGAGGAGTTCGACGCCATCATGGCGCAGGTGGACACGGAACCCGACCTGGAGAAGCGGTACGAACTGGTGCAACAGGCGGCTAAAGTCCTCGATGACGACCCGCCGGTGGTGGAGTGGTGGTACAACCGCACCCTGGCCGGTTGGCTGGACTGCGTCCATGGCATCGAGGGCAAGCACGGCGCTCTGGTTCACAACCTGGACCGAATGGACACCGTGTGGATGGAACAAGGATGCGGCCAGTAACTGGCTTCGTTATCAGAGTGAGCTTGTCCATGGCGGGCGGCGTCGCGTCGCCCGCCTCATCTCCCAACCATCCCAATCGCGTTTGCTCCACTGGATGTTCTGATGCAAAAATACATTCTCCGTCGTGTACTGTTGGCGATTCCGGCCATTGTCGGGCTCACCATTATCATCTTCCTGGTGATGCGTATCCTGCCTGGTGACGTGCTTACCGTGATGTTCGGGGAAGAGGGCACGTTGCAGCTGAGCGAAGAGGACCGAGCCCGAATCATCGCCAGCCTGGGCTTGGACAAGCCAATTTACCTGCAGTATGTGGACTGGCTCAAGGACATTGTAACCCTGAAACTGGGGCAGTCCTTCTGGCGTTCCGACACGGTAATGGACTTGATCATAAACCGGGGTCCCATCACCCTGGAGATCGCCGTCATTTCCGTGATTCTGTCGTGGGTCATTGGGTTGCCCGTGGGGATACTGGCCGCAATGAAGAGAAACACCCCATTCGATTATGCCGGACGCTTCTTCTCCATTCTGTTCCTGGCGATTCCAAATTTCTGGCTGGGCACGCTTATTGTGTTGACGCTGGTGCTGACGCTTGAATGGAAAGCTCCTTTGGGAGTCATAAACTTGTGGGAAGACCCGTGGGCTAACTTGCAAATCATTTGGGGACCAGCTTTGGTGCTGGGCATAGGACAGGCTGCGTACGTCTGCCGAATGGCGCGCTCGGCGCTCCTGGAGACGATTCACGAGGATTACATCCGCACCGCCCGAGCCAAGGGCCTGGCAGAACGATTGGTGATCTTGAGACATGCCCTCCGGAATGCCATTATGCCGGTTATCACCCTATCCGGCGTGCTGCTGGGGTTCCTGATTGGCGGGTCGGTGGCAGTGGAGCAGGCGTTCGGTGTCCCCGGACTGGGACGTACCCTGGTAGCCGCGTTCTTCGAGCGCGACTATGTCGTCATCCAAAACCTGGTGTTGATCTACGGCCTCGTGTTCGTTCTCACCAATTTGCTGGTTGACATTTCCTACGCCTGGATCGACCCGCGCATCCGTTACAGCTAACCTCGAAACAAGACACACTTGTCTGGAGTATTCTCGTGGCACAGGTAACCGCTACCGACGTCATCGTACGGGATGCAGAGCGCCGCACCAGAACCTGGGTATGGGCAATAGTAAACTTTAGCCGGCGCAATCCCGTGGGAGCCATCAGTGGATTGGCCATTCTTGGCATCGTGTTCGTCGCCGTTTTCGCCCCCTTCGTTGCAACCCACCATCCCACGGAGTACGCCGACTTCCGAGCGTTACGCGAGGCACCCGGGCCGGCCCACTGGATGGGCACCGACGACATCGGTCGAGACTTGTACAGCCGGGTGGTGCACGGGGCGCGGATCTCGTTGTTCGTCGCCCTGGTAGCGGTGCTGGTGGGCGATCTGATCGGCGCCGCCTGGGGCGTCGCATCCGGGTACCTCGGAGGCCGCCTCGATATCTACAGCCAGCGCCTCCTGGAACTGATGATGTCCTTCCCCACGCTGATCCTGGCGATGATACTGGTATTGGCCATGGGCGCCGGGGTCTGGACTGTGATCGTCGCGATTAGCATCACTCGCATTCCCCTGTCAGTCCGCGTGATCCGGTCAGTTACCTTGAGCGTCAAGGAAAACGCGTATGTGGATGCGGCGCAGGCCATCGGAGCGTCCAGCGGGCGGGTAATGATCCGTCACATCTCACCGCAGTGCGTAGCGCCCTGGCTGGTGCTGGCCACCGCCCACCTGGGTTCGGTGATCATCCTGGAGGCCTCGCTGGGATTCTTGGGAGTGGGCGTACCCATGCCCACGGCCACCTGGGGCAACATGCTGGGCGGCCCGGTCGCGGCAGGGTTGATTCCGCGCTGGTGGATGGTGGTGTTCCCTGGCCTGGCGATCACCGTGACCGTACTGGCTTTCAACCTGTTCGGCGACTCCATCCGCGACGCCCTGGACCCCAAGCTGCGGGGGCGGACATAACTCCCAAACGCACGCCGGGTCACCGTAGCACGTTGCGACGGCCCAGCCTATATCGTGAAACCGCCATCGGAAGACGGTGGCGGTTTCGTGACGCCAGGATCTGGCTTGCTATAGCGATAGTCGTCCTGGCGTTGCTGGTACTGTGGTTTGTGCGCGCTTTCCAGTTGATGCCACTGTTGATCCCGCCGCCGCAGGCGACATCCACCCTGACTTCCTCAACACACCCTCTCGATTGGCCCTCGGTTAGGCGAGATGCGCCGGGAACCGCATGGGCCTCAGAAACCACGCCGTCGGTCCCCTTCACAGTCCGGTGGCAGGTGCCGACGCCAGGCACGGTGCTGGGCACACCAGCCCTGTCGGGGGATCGACTGTTCGCCAGCACAGATGCCGGGCTGGCGCTAGCGCTGGACCCGGACACCGGAGCGACGCTTTGGGAACGTGACATCGGCTCCCCGTCCGACAGCGCGCCGGCCGTAGCAGGGGATCTGCTCTACCTCGGTACCAGGGATCATAGGGTCGTTGCGCTGGATCTAGTCACCGGCGAGCCGCGTTGGGAGCACGATCTGGGCAACATCGTGCTGGGCTCGCCCATCGTTGCAAATGGCACGTTGTACATTGGGTCGACCAACGGGAACCTTACAGCCCTGGACGCGGCCACCGGGAATCCTCGATGGTCGGCAGACGCTAACGGCTGGGCGGTTGCCCATCCCGCGACGGACGGCTTGGTGGTGGCAGCGACCTCGCTGGGCGAGCGGTTCATTACCATCGACCCCGAAACCGGGCGTCGCCGCCTGGTCTTCTATTCAGGCACCCCGGTGGCCGGGGGACCGGTCATCGCCGATGGGAGCGCCTTCTTTGTAACCAACCGTGGCGCGGTGTGGGCCGTCGACCCGGCGGCGATAAGCCGACCCCTCAGCCGCTTCGCCTACGTGGCCAAGTTCAACTTCTTCGCGTGGCGCCTGCGGTCCGATCCACCTCGGCAAACGGGAGCCCTCTGGGTCGCCTCGGCGGGTGGCAAGGTGAAGTACAGCCCCGCCTACGCCAGCGGAAAGCTGTTGGTGGCGAACGAGACTGGCAAGACCACCGCATTCAACGGAGCCGACGGATCGATCGTCTGGGAGAAACAGCTGGATGGTGAAATCGTCGGGGACCCCTTCGTTGCCGGCGACACGCTAATATTGGGAGCTTCCGACGGTTCGCTCCACGGTCTGGACGTCGCCACGGGTTCGTTGCTGTGGACGCACGACATCGGAGATCACGCCATGTCCGCCGCGCCGTCCGTGTCCGGCCGCACCCTGTTCGTGCCCACGGTTGACGGCAAGCTCATGGCCCTGGAGGGCAGATAAGGGCCAGTCCAACGCGGTTGACGCTCGATTCTCCCGTGCCTATACTCGCCGCAAATTTCCAAAACGGACGAGAGCGCACCAGCCGAGATGACGCAAGCAACCCCCCACCAGCGTGACCTGGCCGGCGAGTCCTGGGACCCGGGGCAGTATCTCAAATTCGCCGATCACCGTCTCCGCCCGGCTCTGGACCTGATGGGCCGCATCCCATTGGAGCGCCCTCAAGTCATCTACGACCTGGGTTGCGGGAGCGGGAACGTGACCCATCTGCTCGCCGATCGGTGGCCTCAGTCTGATGTCATTGGCATGGACAATTCGCCCGAAATGCTGGCCCAGGCATCGGCTTCCGGCAACGGCGCCGGATCCACTCGGGTCCGCTGGGAGGAAGGAGATCTCGCCGGCTGGCAGCCATCTGAAACGCCGTCGGTGTTCTTCTCCAACGCCGTTATCCAATGGGTGCCCGACCATCATGAACTCGTGCCGCGCCTGTGGAGCATGCTGCCCTCCGGCGGCTGCCTGGCGGTCCAGGCCCCGCTCTCGTGGGACATGCGGTCGCACCAGATCATGCGCGAGACCCTCGAAAACGGCGGCACGGTCGGAAAACCCGTCGGCTCCGCCGAACTACGCTCGGCGGTGGGCAACCGGTGGGTCCAGGACCCCGAATTCTACTACGACCTCCTGGCTCCCGAGGCCGAACATCTTGACGTCTGGACCACCGAATACCAGCACGTGCTCACCGGCGATGACGCGGTGCTCGAATGGGTCACCGGCACCGGCCTCCGCCCGATCCTCAACGGTCTAGAGGACGGAGAACGGGAAGTCTACCTCGAAGAATATCGTCGCCGACTGAACGTCGAATACCCGAAACGGTCCGACGGGTTCACCCTGTACCCGTTCCGACGGCTGTTCTTCGTGGCCGTCCGCCGATGATCGGACCGCGACGTCGGGCCGACCGACCCCGGGCATTTAGCACGACTCTACTCCTATGAAAACGACGATCCCGCATCTGGAGGTGCAGACATGACGGTCTTGGTCTTGGGAGCTTCCGGTTTCATTGGGCCCCGCGTGGTCCGGAAGTTGGTGGAGCGCGGCGAGGACGTGTACGCCACCGACATCAACCCGCTGCCCGACATTCCCGGCGTGGACGTCGGCGATGTGCGCAGTTCGCGGGTGGACATCACCGATTTCGAACAGGTCACCCGCGCAATCGTGGATTCGCAACCCGACCGCATCATCAACCTCGCCTACCTGCTGGGCGGCGGCGAAGGGAATCCCCACCACCAGATGCGCCTGAACATCCTCGGGATGGACAACTGCTTTGAGGCCGGCCGGCTTCTGGGAGTCAACCGCATTGTGTATGCCAGCTCCGTGGCCGTCAGCGGGCAGCAGGCCAACTTCGGCGACCGCGAGATCAACGAGGACGAAGCGACCTACGGCGACAGCCAGTACGCCACGCACAAGATCTTCAACGAGTTCCAGGCCAAGATGTTCAACGAGAACTACGGCATGTCAATCACCGGCATCCGTCCGGCCAACGTCACCGGACCTGACAAGGTGCGCGGCTCCGTGGACCACGTGCGGTGCGTCACCCTGCCCTCTCGCGGCGAGCCCGTCAGTTTTCCGTATCGTGAGATGATGCGGCTGCCCATCCATGTTGAAGACATCGCCGAGGCCTTCGTGCGGGTATCGCTGGTGGATAGCAGCGAGCACCAGGTTTACAACTCCGGCGGCACTGCCATCAGCCTGGGCGACCTGGCGGAGATGGTGCGCGGCTACCTGCCAGACGCCCAAATCAGCTTCGACAACGAGGGCGGTCGCGAACATTCCGGCAACTACCTGGTGGACAACAGCCGCCTGCTCACCGAGTTCGAGCTGTCCTACCCGCCCCTGCAGCAGCGGGTCCTGGAGATCATCAACGAGGTGCGCGCCGACGAGGGACTGCCGCTGGTCGGGTGAGCTAGGTTGACAGCTACCGGGTTATTTTGATTGCAAACTACCGTGCGCCGGTTGACCGCGCGGGAATCTATGACCGGCCGGTAGCGTATGGCAGATGCTCGCCGATGTAGCCGACGATGAACGTGTCGGTAACGTCGTCTCGGTCGAAGTAAATTTGGAGGCCGCCGCTTGAGCCTTGGTAGGTAAGGTGCCTGGTAATGCTCACGTGGCGGCCTTGTTCCTGATCACTGAACGAACGTTTGTCGCCAAAGAGCGACATGGTCGTTGACGACTCATCGTCAGCGTGCTTCCATCCCGGCAATTCCACGAAGTAGTTGTCCCACGAGCCGATATTGCCGTTGGGAGTGTGGTACCAAGCCTGAGCCAATTTGTTGATGGCACTCAGGGCGCCGACAATCTCGGCTCCGTTTGGGCGGGGCTTGCCGTAAACAGCCAGCGGCTTGTCGCAGTTCGTCAGAAAGCGCAATTTCGGAAATCGGTCCGGCGCAATCATGGCGTTCAAAACCGTTTCGTGCCGGTTGATGTCCAGCACCGACACGGCTGGCGGGCCGTCTTCACCCTCGTCAGCCTCCGCTTCCGCTTCGTAGTTTTCATATTGTTCGAGGCGCTGCTTCATTTCCGAGATCGTTTTTTCGGCCTCGCTCAGCTGGTCCTCGAGCACGTATATCCGTTGTTGCGCAGCCACTGGATCTGAAACTTGATGCTCAATCGATGCGGTGTCCGTGGAGGCTTCCTGCGATGCATCGTCCATGTCTGTTGCTTCCGCCGGGGATGACGTGGACAGCATTGTCGCAACCGACTCTAGCACTCTCATAAGCGCTACCGAGTTCCGGTTGGCCGACTCACTCGCGATGCGGTCGCGTTCCTCATCCAAAAATGCCGCGGCCTGTTCGAAGCCGGTTTCCATAGAACGCAGACGCTGGCCGCGGGAATCGGGATAGCGCGAAAACACCGCGACTTTTGCCCTGATCCAGCCTGCCAACAGGTAGTCCTCCAACTCCCGACCCAGGACAATCTGCTCTGCGCCGGTGATGCTAACTACGCCGGCCCAGTCGCTATGCAGCTCTGCCAACTCTCGCAAGTCGTCGTCATTTTGTCCGTCGGCCGTTAGCACTATCGAGGTGTCGTGGATAGCAAACAGTTCATCTGTGGTGGTGACAGGACCCGATAGCTCGTCGTCTCTGGCCGGCTTCGACCGTTCCGCGCCTGCGGCTTGCACTAGCTTTTCAAGCCCAGCGGTCCCGGCCGCATCATCCCAAGGCAACTCCAGATCAGGTAGCTGATCAGGCGCCGAAACCACAGCGGTGCAATAACCTCCGACTTCCTCCCCTTGAGGTGACGCATACGTCAGGACATAGGCAGAATAGGGCTCGGATCCGAGAGATTGTGCATATTGGACCGAACACAATTGCACCTGTTTGAACGACCCTGTCGACATTTTGAAGATTCGAATGGATAACCCATTGTTGCTCCACTCACGGAACGGGGATGAACCTCCCAGGGCGCGCTGTGCCTGGCCGCGGTACATTCCAGCGTGAGCGACGGCCCATTCGCGCGCCATACGGTCGGCAGTCCGCAATTTGTTCTGGCTATCCAGCACGACGGCGTGTTGCGAAACAATTGCCATAGCGTTCACCTCGTCGTGGTCGGCTCTCCACGGGCGCACGATTATAGCAGCGGGCGCCCGCGGCCACGCTTGCCGCCGCCGGCAACGGCCCATATAATGCGGCCAACACTCTCAACCCCAGCGATACAGCGAAGCGCCCATCGCCCGGCGACAGTTGTCGTTCCTGAGCACCGGCCCTTCGCGACGCATCCGCCGGACGCGTACGAGGAGGAGGCTCCCCAATGGCACTACCCGACCGTTTGAAATTTGGCATCTTTATGGGCCCATTCCACCGCGCCGGCGAGAACCCCACCCTGGCGCTGGAACGGGACATGGAATTGGTCCAGTGGCTGGACTACCTGGGCTTCGACGAGGCCTGGATCGGCGAGCACCACAGCGCGGGATGGGAGATCATCTCCTCGCCGGAGATCTTCATCGGCGTCGCCGCCGACCGCACCAAGCACATCAAACTGGGCACGGGTGTCGTCAGCCTGCCGTATCACCATCCTTTCATGGTGGCCAACTGGATGACCCAGCTCGACCACATGACCCGTGGCCGCGTGATGCTGGGCGTCGGTCCCGGCGCGCTTCCGGGCGACGCTTACATGATGGGCATTGATCCCACCAAGCAGCGCCTGCGCATGGACGAGGCGTTGGGCGTCATCATGCGCCTGTTCACCGAACAGGAGCCCATCACGCACAAGAGCGACTGGTTCGAGCTCAACGAGGCCATGCTCCAGTTGCGCCCGTACCAGACCCCGCACATGCCCATTTCGGTGGCCTCGGTACAGACGCCGTCGGGCGTCGCACTGGCCGGCAAACACGGCGCGTCGGTGCTGACCATCACCACGCCGCGAGACCCCAAGGCACCCCAGGGGCTCGAGCTAAGCGAACTGTGGGACATCTGCGAGGAATCGGCCGCCGAGCACGACCAGACGGTTGACCGGTTCGAGTGGCGCATGGTCCTGCCGGTGCACCTGGCGGACACACGCAAGGAGGCGTTCGAGCAGGCGCGCGTGGGAGCGGGTCGCTACCAGCGCGAATACTTCGAGCACACAATGGGCCGGCCGCAGGTCGTGGACGGGCCGCCGGATAAGATCATCGACGTGATGGCCGAGCGCGGCGCGTGGATCATCGGCACGCCGGACGACTGCATCGAAGGCATCAAGCGCCTGGAGGAACGCAGCGGCGGCTTTGGCGCGTTCATGGTCCAAACGGTGGACTGGGCGGCTCGGGAGCACATGTTGCACAGCTACGAGCTTATGGCCCGGCACGTGATGCCTCACTTCCAGGGCAGCGCGCAGGCCACCATCGCGTCCAACACGTGGGCGTACGAGCGCCACGAGACGCTGCAGGCCGGGCGAGGCCGAGCCCTGGAGCGGGCACGGGAAGACTACACGAACCGGAACGCCTAGCAACGATATGCCATCACAGAGGCCGCCGGATCACGTCAAGCGCGCGTTCCGGCGGCCCTGACTATGTAGACCAACTCAGGTGGAGGCCAACCATGCCACTGCATCCGCAAGCGCAAGAGGTAATCGACGCAACCAGAGCCTTGGGTTTGCCGCCAGCCAACACCGTCACTCCGGCGGAAGCACGGGCCAACGCGGCCAAGCGGCCCCGAGCGCCCGGACCCGAGGTGGGCAAAGTCCAGGACCGTAGCGTCCCGGGACCAGCGGGCGAGGTGCCGGTGCGCATTTATACGCCCGAGGGCGAAGGACCGTTCCCCATCCTGGTGTGGTATCACGGCGGCGGCTGGGTCGTGGGCAACCTGGACTCGGCCGACGGCACGGCACGCCATTTGTGCGCCGGCTCCCGCTGCGTGGTGGTATCCGTGGACTACCGTCTATCCCCGGAAGCCAAGTTCCCCGAACCTTTTGACGACTGCTACTACGCCACCATCTGGGCCAGTGACCACGCCGCGGAATTGGGCGGCGTGCCTGGGGTGGTTGCCGTTGGCGGCGACAGCGCCGGCGGCAACCTGGCGGCGGCGGTGGCCATCAAGGCCGCCGAGACCGGCGATTTCCGCGTCAGCCAGCAGCTCCTGGTTTACCCGGTGACGGACGTCAAGTTCGACACCGGTTCGTATATCGACAACGGAACGGGATTCAACCTCGACCGGGACGTAATGATCTGGTATTGGGACCAGTACCTCGCTGCCCCTTCCCAGGCCGCCGATCCGCTGGCTGCTCCGTTGCAGTTGTCCGCTGATTTCGACGCCATAGACGAGCTGGCGCCCGCACTGATCATTACCGCGGAATACGATCCACTATGCGACGAAGGAGAGGCCTACGGACGCTTGCTCAACGAGCTGGGCGTGCCGGCGGAAAGCAACCGCTACGATGGCATGATCCACGGCTTCTTCGGCATGGCCAGTGTCATGGACACCGCGCGCAATGCGATGGGCGATGCCTGCCGGTTCCTGCGCGGCGCCGTGGACGACATGACCGAGGAATACCACCGGCGCCACGAGGGCGACCCTGCTGCCATGCGCAAGCTGCTGGATCCCCAGGCGGCTCACGTCCTGGAACTTTTCGATTCGCTGGGCATGAAGCCCTTCCAGGAAATGGACGTCAACGAGTGCCGCGAGATCATGAACAGTCGCCCCCGGCCGGAAGGCCCCCAAGTGGGCAGGGTTGAGGACCTGGTCATCCGCAATGACCATGGCAAGGAACCGGGCGACGTGCCGATTCGCATCTACACGCCCGCCACGGAAGGGCCGTGGGGGACGCTGGTCTGGTACCACGGTGGCGGCTGGGTGATCGGCAACGTCGAGACCGCCGACGCCACCGCCCGGGAACTCTGCGTGGGCGGCAACTGCGTCGTCATATCCGTCGACTACCGCCTCGCCCCCGAGCACAAGTTCCCCACGCCCTTTGAGGACTGTCTCACGGCGACCATGTGGGCCATGCACAACGCCGAAGCCCTGGGCAGCCGCTCCGACCTGATCGCGGTGGGCGGTGACAGCGCCGGCGGGAACCTGGCCGCCGCCGTCTGCCTGGCGCAGGACGACTTCCCGCAGCCGCTGGCATTCCAGTTGCTGGTCTATCCCGCCACCGATTACGCCTACGACACCCGCTCCTACAACGTCAATGGGCAGGGCCTGTTCCTCGAAACCGCCAGCATGCGCTGGTTCTGGGACCATTACATCGACAACACCGATCTTTCCGGTTACAACATTTTCGCGTCGCCCGGACGGGCGCGACTATCGGGGGACCTGCCGCCGGCCCTGGTGATAACGGCGGAGTTTGACCCGCTGCGCGACGAGGGCGAGGCCTATGCCAGCGCCCTGGAAGATGCCGGCGTCGAAACCACCCTCATCCGGTACGATGGGGTCATCCACGGGTTCTTCGGGCTCCCCCACGTCATCGACAAGGGTCGCCAGGCCGTGGACGCGGCCAGCGGCCAGCTATCTGAAATATTCGGCGCTGCGCTCGGCCAACCCGACGCTCTGGCGGCCGCCGACAACTGACCCGCGACACTGTCACAGGAGTTAACACCATGGCTGAAACCATCCAGGAACAGTACATCCGCATGAACCCGCGTTCGCGGGAACTCCAGCCGAGCTACCGGGCCCGGTTCCCTTCCGGCAGCCCGGGCCACGACGGGTACACCTCCGATCCCTTCCCGGTGGTCATCGCCAGCGGCAGCGGCCCGCGCAAGTGGGACATCGACGGCAATGAGTACGTCGACTACGGCATGGGTTCGGCGTCACTCCTGCTGGGTCACGCCAATCCCGAGGTTGTGGAGGCGCTGTCCGGCGTGCTTGCAGCCGGCTCGCATTTCGGCGCGCCCACAGAGTCGATGTTGGAATGGGGCGAGCGCATCTGCACCCTGATGCCCTGCGTCGACAAGGTGCGTTTCGTGGGGTCGGGCGCGGAGGCCACCATGCTGGCCATGCGCGTCGCCCGCGCTCACACCGGCAAGGAAAAGATCATCCGTTGGGAGTCCCACTACCACGGCTGGCACGATTATGTAATGCCCGGCAACCTGCCGCCCTTCGACGTGCCGGCTTCCATCGGCATTCCCCAGGGAGCCATCGACTCCATCATCGTGCTGCCCACGGACCTGGCCGCACTGGAAAACGCTCTGAACAGCGACGACAATATCGCCGGCGTCATCACCGAGGCATCCGGCGCTTCCTACGGCACGGTGCCACTGCCCGACGGCTTCCTGGACGGCGTCCGCCGGCTCACCCGTGAACACGGCGTCGTCATGATACTGGACGAAGTCATCACCGGATTCCGGTGGGCGCCCGGCGGTGCCCAGGAGCGGCTGGGCGTCGACCCCGACCTATGCACCATGGCGAAGATCATCACCGGAGGCCTACCCGGCGGCGCGGTCGGCGGCCGCGATGAGGTCATGGCCGTCATGCACCAAACCGGCGACAGCCACCACGACCGCTACGAGCGCGTTCTCCACGGCGGAACCTTCAACGCCAACCCCTACGCTGCTGCCTCCGGCAACGCCGCCCTGCGCCTGGTTGCCACCGGCGAGTACAACACCCAGGCCGATCTCATGGCCGAGCGCCTTCGCGTCGGCCTCCGCGAGGTGGTCGATCGTCGCGAGGTCAACGCCACGGTGTACGGCGAGTCCTCGACGTTCCACCTGTTCTTCGGAGAGCGCAGCATCGACGGTTTGGACGCATCGCGTCTGAAGGACCAGCCGGTCGGCATTCAGCGCGCGTTGCGACAGGCGCTGCAGGTGCGTGGTGTGGACCTGATGTCCCGCACCAGCGGCGTTCTCTCCGGCACCCACACCCAAGCCGACATCGACTTCACTGTCGAGGCGTTCGACGGCGCCATCGCCGCCATGATGGACGAAGGACTGGTGCAGCACTGATCCCGCGCCGACACCCGGCTTACGGCTCAAATTCAGGGGCCCATCGACCCGTGGTCGATGGGCCCCATTTCGCGCTCAGAGCGCCACTTCGTCCCCGATGCGCACCGTCCCCGGCTTCTCCACGATGCCGTACACGCCAAAATAAGCCGCCATAGCGTTAGGTCGGTAGCTGAGGATCGACTTCACTGCCTCGGCGTCGGTTTCGCCGGTGGCCGGGTCCTGGTCGACAATGGCGCAACGGGGATCCGGGGCGAGAATGCGCACCACGGCGTCGCCAATGGAGATGGTGCGGTTCATCCAGCCATCCTCCTGGTGCGCCTCGCATCCGTCCAGCAGCAACGTCGGCCGGAACCGGTCGGTGGCCAGGCATTCGTCATCCGTTAATCCCATCCTGCCCGACAGGTGTTCGACGGACGCTCGCGAAAGAACCGAAACCGGAAACTCGTCGAACACCTGGCAGGGCAGGTCGGACATCATCAGCAGCGCCGGTTGCCCGCAGAACTCGCTGATGGCCGGCATCCAGTCCCCCATTAAGGCGCGAGCCCGTACCCGTCTTCCCCAAATGATGGTCCACACCGGTCGGTCCAACTCAGGCGGACCTTCCAGGATCCGACCGTCAGGGAAAGCGATCCTGAGTTGGCCGGTATCCGCGTCCCACGACGCGACCAGCTGCGCCAATTTTCCCACCTGCCGACGGCTAAGCAGGCGCCCCTGGCTGCTGACCAGGTAGAAGCGGCGGTCGTCGACGATGCCTCCCAAGTCCAACGTGGCCTCGGTCAGCGGCGCCAGGGCCATCGATTTGACCGGCGCGATATTGATTTCTGCAACGGTGATCACGGGCCTTACTCCAAAGACAGAAACTCGTCGACCATGTTCCGCGCGTTAGCGCGGTCGTAGATCTGATAGAGCAGGGCGGCGTTGCGAGCCGCATCCCCACCGAAATACCGCTCGTACAGCGTCTGTCGTCCGCCGAAAGCGCTGCACGACACGTCCCACGCCAGCCGGAACAGTCGGATGCGTTCCTCGGCGGTGGCAGTATCGGTGTCCATATAACGGTGGATGTCCTCGGCCAGCGGCCCGTTAAGGTCGGCCTCGGCTGGCAGGGCCATGAGGCTGCTGGAACCCAGCAGGTGCAGGATCTCGGCCATGCGCGGATACATGGTGATCATCTGCTTACGCGCCACCAGCAACGGCCGATAGTCCGGACAGAATATTCCCCACTCGTCGGTGGACGCCTGGGCTTCGGACGCCGCCAACAGGGATCTTGTGATTTCCAGGTTCTCGATCAGCTCAGCGACCAGGTGCTGGGTTTGCGGCAGGTCCCCGGAACCCAGGGTTTCCACCATCAGCGAGGCCAGGCCCAGCATGAATTCACACTTGACCACGTTCTTGGTGACCACCTGATGCCCGGTATGCGCGTTGCGGTTGGTGCGCTCACCCCACTGGTTGCAGAGGGCCACGTCGTTGTACAGGAACACGCGCTCCCAGGGAACCAGCACGTCATCAAAGAAGACTATGGCGTCCATCTCCTCGAACCGGCTGCCGGCGGGATGATCGAAGTGCGACCGGCCCAGGTCCACGGTGTCGCGGCACTGGAACTTCAAGCCCGGGGTCTCGCATGGTATGGCGAACCCGAAGGCGAATTTTCCTTCCTCGCCGGTAGGCACCCGTCGTGTGCGGGCCGGGTAAACCGCTATCTCATCCGACAGCGGGCCCAGCGTCGCCAGCACGCGCGCCCCACGAACAACGATACCGGCGTCCGTCTCCTTTACCACCGACAGCGCCACCTCGGTTCGATCATCAAACGGCGTTTGACCCACCGAACGGCTGCGCTGCAGGTTGACCAGCGTATGGGTCATCACGATGTCATTTTCGCGGATGTACTCGTAATAATTGAGGATGTTCTGTTTGAACTCCGGGCGGTTCTGACCGCAGTAATCGGCCGCCGCCGCCATGGACATCACCGCTACGTTCAGGAAGTCGGGCGTGCGTCCCATCATTCCGCACGATGCCAGGGCCCAGTTGGACATCATCGTGCGCCGCCGTTTCAGGTCGTCGCCGTCTCGGGGCATGATGAAGGACAACCCGACCGCGTCACCGGTGGTGGGTGATTCGTAGACCATGTCATCGCGCAGCGAGGCATCGTGCTGCATGTCCAGCAGGCCGGCCACGGTCCGCAACCCCCCGGCAAACGCAGGGTGGGCAGTTACATCCTCCACCCGCTGGCCACCAATATAGACCTCCGCGGCCCGTTCTCTGATCCCGTTGATGTATTGGGCTCCGGTGCGCGCCGGCATGGTGATTCCTCCGCTGGGTTGGTCGGACAGGCAGGAGCCCACGATCACACGACGATGTCGCTGCCGATGGCTTGGACCGCCAGCGGATGGTCGTCAACGGTCAGCGCGATCATGGCATGCCCGGCCTGCCGGTTCAGAATGTGCATGCTCTGGATGTTCACGCCGGCCTCCTTGAGGCGATCCGCGACGCCGGCAAGGGCCCCCGGCTCGTCGGGCAGGCGGACGACCAGCGCTTCGTCCCCAACGGCCTTGAAACCCTCTCGGTTCAGCACGTAGAGAGCCCGATCGTAGCTATCCACGGTGAGCACGATCGCCCCCTGATCGCCGGTCGTTTCGGCGTTGATGGTCTCCACGTTGATCTGCTCGTCGGCCAGGGCGCGGGTGATATCGGCGATGACGCCCACCTCGTTTTCGGCCATGATGACGATGCGGTTGGTCGGGTTTGGTTGGGTCATGGAACGCGCACCTCACCTGGCGCAGTCGCTGACGATCTCGTCAATCATCTCTCGGGTCACGTGCGGCATCGTGATGATGTGCGCGATATCGCCCTCGGGCGCCATCTGCCACTTGTGGATCACCTCGTCTGCCGGGCGCGGGAGCACCACCGTCACCGAATTCCGGTGACGCCAGGCACTAATCCCCCGTTCGTTGAACTGTCGGACCGCGTACTCGGCGGTGTCCAGCATCCCGGACACCAACCTCCGGAAGCCTCCGTCACCGTACCGCGCGAAGGCGTACCAGATCATCAGCGGACCCATCGCGCTGCGCGAGCCGGACAGCGTGGTATCCCGGACGCCGACCAACTCGATCACCCGGCCTACCCGCTCCACGTGGGCCCGTCGGGTCAGCACCACGCCGCAGGGCAACGGCGCGCCGATCAGCTTGTGCCCGCTGACGGATACACTGTCCACCCCAGCATCGAAGCCGAACGGCTGTGGGTCGTCCACGAAGGGCAGGATCATGCCGCTGAGCGCGGCGTCGGCGTGGATGTAGGAGTTGGTGACCGCCAGGTCGGTGAGGATGGCGCGTATCCGCACGATGTCGTCCACCGCCCCGCGCATGGTGGTGCCCACGGACGCCATGATCACGGCCGGCACGTCGCGATGCACCCGTACCATGTCACGCAGATCGTCATAGTCGATCTCGCCGTTCTCCTGCCGCTTGATCATGATGTAGCGCACGTTCAGCACACGCACGTTCTTCAGCACGCTGTAGTGCGTTTCCTCTGAGAAGTAGAAAATTGCGTTCGGGAACAGCTCGCGAGCCAAGTACAGGCCGTACATGTTCCCTTCCGTGCCGCCCGACGTCACGTATCCCCAGGCGTCGTCCGGGTCAACCCTCAGCAGTTCCGCGAAGCGATGGATCACATCCCGTTCGAACGCGTGGCTGTTGCTCTTGTAGTTGCTGGCGTGGAACGGGTCGCCGACGTTGTTGAGGGAGTGCTCCAGGAAGGGCATCAACGCGGTGTAGTCGAAGTTCTGGTTTGTCGGGTAACCAGCCTGCTGCTCACCCGCGGCCTGAACCTCGTCCAGTAGCCGGTCCAGCCGATGCTGGATTTGCTTCTCGGGCAATGGCGTCGTTCCAAGAGAATCGGTCATGTCTGGGTTTCCTCTCGGCGGCTTGCGGCCCGCGCGTTGCGGCGGTTTGCCGCTGGCCGAAGGGTATGGTATATCAGCGGAAACCGCAATCGGGGAGGTCCACCGTGCCCACCATCCAGCGTGGCGACGCACAACTGCACTACTATCTGGACGATTTCACCGACCCGTGGCGGTCGACTCCCGAAGCCATCGTGCTGCAGCACGGTTTCTCCCGCAGCGGCAGGTTCTGGTACAACTGGCCGCCGCTGCTCAGCCGCGAGTACCGGGTCATCCGGCCGGACATGCGGGGCATGGGCCAATCGAACATCGACCCGGCGCGCTACGAACCCACTCTGGACACCCTCATGGGCGACCTGTTGGCAATCCTGGACGACGCCGGAGTGGAGCGCGCCGTGTACGTCGGAGAGTCCTTCGGGGGCATCATGGGCATGCAGTTCGCCCACGACCATCCCGACCGGTGCCGCGCGCTGGTGCTGTGCAACTCGCCGTGTCGCCTGACCCGGCGCGAGAATTCCACCCCCGGCGGAAGCTGGCTGGCGACCATGGAGCAGGGCGGCATCGGCGCGTGGAGCGCGGCAACCATCAACTTCCGCCTCGACATGCGCCACGCCGACGAGGGCCTGAAAGACTGGTACATCGCCGAGATGGACCGGACTCCGGGGGAAATCGGCCAGGCCCTGCACAGCTACCTGGACAGCCTGGACTTCGGGCCGCACCTGAAGAACATCACCGTGCCCACGCTGCTGCTCACCGGCGACGAGTCGCTGACCACGAACATGGAGCAGCAGGAGTTCATGGCCTCGGAAATCCCCAACAGCCGCCTGGACGTGTGGCCCGGCCTGGGCCACGGCGTCAACGTCATCTACCCCGAATGGTGCGTACAGCGCATGAGAAATTTCCTCGGCGAGCGCGGAGCCTGACGACTCCTGCCAAACGTTTAACGTGCAGACGCCAATCGCCGGTGATATGCTGAACCTATCAGAAATGCGATAGGCACATAGCGATGAATTCCGTCGTCGATTCAGACATTACCGCCGTAATCCTGGCCGGTGGGCAGAGCCGGCGCTTGGGACGCGACAAGGCCGTCGAGCCCTTCGCCGGCGAACCCCTCATCCGCCGGGTCATCCGGCTTGCGTCCGAAGCCATATCCGCGAGCCAGGTGGTGGTGGTCGTCGCGGATACCAACCGCGCCGCTGCGTTGCCTCTGGACGCTCACCATCACACCGCGGTGGACGTATTTCCGGATTGCGGTTCGCTCGGCGGCATCTACACGGGATTGAACGCCTCGTCGACCGACTGGTCCCTGGTTACTGCCTGCGACATGCCCTTCCTGTCCGCGGCCCTGCTGGCGCACATGGCCGGACTGCGTGACGGTGTCGACGCGGTCGTACCTGTCCTGGACGACCGCCCGGAACCAACTCACGCGCTTTACACTCGCCGGTGCCTGCCCGCCATCGAGAAGCGCCTTCGCGCGGGACAGTTGAAAATTTCCGGCTTCTTCGACGACGTTGCAGTGCGCTATGTCCCCGAGAGCGACATCCGGAACTTCGACCCTGACCTGCTCAGTTTCTTCAACATCAACCGGCCCGAGGACCTGTCCCGCGCGATGGAATTAGTGTCATGAACTCCGTGGCTGCCACCGGGGACACAGTGGTCATCACCATCGAGCTTTTTGGGATGGCTCGAATCAGTGCCGGCGTGAGCAGCCTCGACCTGGCAATCGATACCCACACGCGCATGGACGCAATGTTAGGTATCCTTGCTCAGGAGTGTCCGGCGCTGGTGGGCAGCGCGCTGCGCGTTGCCGATGACGGAAACGCCGCCGTCGCCGACGGATACGCCTTGAACCGGAATGGCCTGGCTTTCCTGCCGCCTGATGCCGACTCTACGCTTCGTTGGTCGTCGGGCGACTCTCTCCTGCTCCTTTCCAACCAGGCCGGCGGGTGAGCAAAATGCCCGCCCTGTACGGCTACCGTGGATACGCCACGGTGGTTGATCTGACCACCGGGGAATATCGCCGCGACCCGATACCGGAGGCTGCGCTCCGCGCGACCATCGGTGGCATCGGCCTGGGTACCTGGTTGCTGCATCGTTACGGCGGGCCCCCGGACGGCGAACCGATTTCCCTCGCCGACAGGACGCGATTGCTCGACTCCGCGCTGGAGCCCGACAACCCGCTGATTTTCGTGACCAGTCCCCTCGTCGGCACCCGCCTCACCACCTCCAGCAAGTTTGCCGTAATGACCCGTTCTCCGCTGACCGGCTTCATCGCGGACGGGCTGTCATCCAGTCACCTCGCGGTCGAACTGAAACGATCTTGCGGCGACGCCCTGGTCATCACGGGACGCTGCGACAGCCTGTCGGTTCTCCATGTAAACCGCGACGGTGTTCCGACCGTCGAACCAGCCGGGCACCTCGCGGGCCTCTCCACCATGGAAACCGAAGCGGCGGTCAAGCGGGAGTTGGTTGGCGGCAACCGTCGCCCTGTCCGCGTTGCGTGCATCGGACCGGCCGGAGAGAACCTGGTCCGTTTCGCCAGCATCGCCAACGACGGCGGACGCCAGGCCGGACGCTGCGGACCCGGCGCGGTGATGGGCAGCAAGAACCTCAAGGCAATCGCCGTGCGCGGGAATCCCGATTCGGATCCCCCCGTAGCTCATCCCGAAGCCTTAAGGGAGTACGCCCGAGACCTCAGCCGACGCAGCTTGGGAGCCGCCACCGCCAAGTACCGCGAGCTTGGAACCATCGCTAACGTGTCTGTCTTCAACCGTCTGGGCACCCTTCCCACGCGCAATTTCCGACAGTCGACCTTTGAGCAAGCGGAGGCGGTCAGCGGCGAGGCGCTGCACCAGACCCGCGCCACGCGCTCAGCCCACTGCGCCAACTGCACCATCGGATGCGAAAAGATCGTTACGGTGGGCAAGAAAGACAAAGGAGCCAAGCAAAACGCCGAAATCAGCGCACGGCTGGAATATGAAAGCCTGTTCGCCCTCGGTCCGTTGGTTGGTGTTGGCGACCCCGATGCGGTCATCCGCGCCGTGCGGCGCTGCGACGAACTCGGGCTCGACACCATTTCCGCCGGCGGAGTGATTGCCTGGGCCATGGAAACGGCGGAGAGGGGACTGTTGCCACCTCTTGACTTGGGAAATTCTGATGGAGCCTACAGTTCCGCACCGAATTTCGGGGACGGAGCCGCCGTAATTGGCGTGCTCGATGACATCGGGCATCGCCGGGGATTTCTCGGCAGCCTCCTGGCCGAGGGCAGCCGGCTCGCAGCCGAACGTATCGGCTCCGGGTCCGAATCATGGGCAATGCAAGTCAAGGGTCTCGAGATGCCCGGCTACGAACCCCGAAGCCTGAAAACTCTCGCATTGGGTCTGGCGACGACCCCGCGCGGCGCCTGCCACAACCGCACCTCGGCATACGACGCTGATTTCTCGCCCGAGGTGGATCGCCTTACGATCGACGAGCGTCGCGGCCAAATCGCCGCTGACAGCGAGGATTTCGCTGCCGCGCTGGACTCTCTCATCTGGTGCAAGTTCCTTCGGCGCGCTTTCGACGACTTCTGGGAAGAATCGGCCGCAGTGTACCGCATGGTAACCGGATGGGAGGATTTCGACTCCGCGGAGCTTCGCCGTGCGTCCGCCCACATCGCAGACCTCAAAAAGGCATACAACCAGCGTTGGGGTTGGCAACACTCCGACGACACCCTTCCGGGCCGCACGCTGACCGAGCCTCTCTCCGACGGCGTCGCCGCTGGCGTCGGCCTCACCTCTAACGAGCTCGACGGGATGATCACGGACTACTATCGCGCCCGGGGTTGGGGCGCGGACGGCCGCATCGACCTGGCCACGCTCGGCTTATAGCGGCTGCTTGGCGGGTACGCCAACCCGGCGCGGGTACTTGCCCGGAGTCCGGCGTACTTTCTCCACCGATATAAGCCACCGGTCCGGCGGCAGTGGCGGCGAAAGGCCGTTCATCGATAGCACGCTTGCGACCCTGCCTCCCAACTCCGACAACGCGTTGTTTGAGGCTTGTGCTTCCTTCGGACCGTCTTTTCCTTTCCACGCTAACAACACGCCATGTCCCTTGCACAACGGCAACGCGTACTCGACGAGCGCCGGCAAAGCCGCGACGCCCCGGGCCAGCGCCAAGTCAAACTGCCCCCGGTAACCTTCCATACGCGCCGCTTCCTCGACCCGCGCAGTGACCACGTCGACGTCGTCCAAAGCGAGACCCTCCACCAGAGTTCCGAGAAACGCCGTCTTTTTGGCCACAGATTCCGCCAGTGTTAGACGGATGCCGGGAAAGACTATTTTGAGCGGCACGCCCGGAAATCCGGCTCCCGTTCCAAGGTCGACCACGCGCAATCCGTCCCGCCAGTCGTCGAACGCGAGCACAGCGGTGAGGGAGTCGAAGAAATGCCGCACTTGGATCCCTTCGGGATCAGTGATCGCAGTCAGGTTCGTCCGCTGATTTCCCTCGGCCAGTAGCCGTTGGTACTCGGCGAACTTGGCCAACTGCTCGCCCGACAGGTCCACTCCCAAGCGCGCCGCCTGTTCGCCGAGGAGCTCCATCCCTACCTTGGCCGTGCCCGTCATGGCGTCAGGAACCGGGCGAACACGTCCCTGCCGGCGAAACGGGCACGGTCGCCCAACTCCTCCTCGATCCTCAGTAGCCGGTTGTACTTCGCCAGCCTCTCCGAGCGGGTGATGGAACCGATCTTGATCTGTCCCGCACCGGTGGCAACCGCCAGGTCGGCGATGGTCGTGTCCTCAGTTTCACCCGACCGCGCCGAGATCACAGGCAGATAGCCCCTTGCTTGGGCTAACCGTACGGTGTCCAGCGTCTCGGTCAAAGTCCCGATCTGGTTGGGCTTCACCAGCACGGCGTTGGCGATGCCGTCGTCCGCTCCTCGGGCCAGTCTCTCCGGGTTGGTGGTGAACAGATCGTCGCCGATCAGCTGGGTTGAACCACCCAGTTTTTCGGTCAGATAGTCCCAGCCGTCCCAGTCGTCCTCAGACAGCCCATCTTCGATCGACACGATCGGATATGTCCGGGCCCACTGTTCAAGCAGATCAACCAGTTCGACCGTCGAAAACATCCTTCCCTCGGCGTGCAGCGCGTAATTCCCATCGGTAGCGACGAATTCGGTCGCCGCCACGTCCAGCCCCAGGGCGACGTCGCCGTCCCGGGCACACCGGTAGCCTGCCAGCCGCGTGGCGTCGTAAATGAGGCCCAGCGCATCCTCATGACAGGGCAGCGGCGGCCCGTATCCACCCTCATCCGCGACACCGTATGCGTAGGGTCCCATTTGGGACAGCAAGCGACCCACCGCCCGGTACACCGCCACCACCATCCGCAGCGCCTCGCCGACGTTCTCGGCACCGATGGGAATTGCCAGGAAGTCCTGCATATCCAGGCCCGCCGCAGCGTGTCGGCCCCCGCTGATTATGTTCACCATGGGCATCGGCACGACACACGCCTCCGAGCCGCCCAGGAACCGGTAGAGCGGCTGCCCCGCGGCGTTGGCGGCGGCATGGGCGGCGGCCAGGGACACGCCCAGGATGGCGTTGGCGCCAAGGTTGACCTTGTTGGCGGTGCCGTCCAGTGCTCGAAGTCGGGCATCCAAAGCCGACTGGTCGGCGGCGTCGGACTTACCGCAAATCTCGGGACCGATCACGTCGTTCACGGCTGCAACCGCCCGGAGCACGCCCAGCCCTTCATAGCGGGTGGGATCGCCATCTCGCAGCTCCACCGCCTCATGCCGTCCGGTCGAAGCCCCCGACGGAACGATGGCGCGGCCGAGAGCGCCACCGCACAGGGCTACGTCAACCTCCACCGTCGGGTTGCCGCGCGAATCCAGCACCTCACGCCCGCGCACCGATGAAATCAACGTGGAATCAGCCATGTGAAACTCGCCCTACCGGTCTGATAACCAAGCGGGGCAATCGCACCGTCTTGATCCGCGATTGCCCCGCTTTGGTTTCCGCTGTCGGATGCGGGTTAACCGTGTCCTTCCGATACGACATCGTTGAACGTCACCCGAAGCATGGGAGCGTCGGTCTCATTCTTCCACTGGTGATGCTCCCCCGGCGGCACCCGCACGGCGTCGCCGGCCGTCACCGTGTACTCCGTGCCCGAAACCACCAAAGTGCCTGTCCCTTCCAGGATGAACACGGTGTGGTCCCATTCGTGGTTGTGCCCGCCGGTTTCGGGATGGCTCACCGCGCCGGGCTGCATCGCGCCGTTGTACAGCATCAGGTAGTTGGGGCACCCGTCCCGTCCGCCCAGCATCGTGTGTCCGGTCTCCGCGTTCAGGTCTGCGTGATTGCGGATGACCGGAGGCGTACCCGCGCCGGTCTCGGAGCCTCCGGGTCGGGCGTTGCCGCTGGCTGCCGCGAGCGGGTTGATCTCGATCCGGCGTATGTTGCCGTCGCCGTCGTTGCGGGTTACGTGGTCCACCATGGGGGGAATGAACATGGCGTCGCCGGCCTTCACCGGATACTCCTTGCCATCGGCGACCAACGTGCCGCTGCCTTCGATGATGTAGACCTCGTGCTCCCACTCGTGGATGTGATGCGAGCTGGTCCCGCCGGGCTCAATGACCGAATAGGCCAGGGTGACCAGGGCCGGGTTGTCGTCGGCGCTGATCAACCGCGCCGGTGTCCCGGCGGGGAAATCTTTAATGTTGCGAATCAGAGGTTCCATGATCGGCCCTCCTTGGGCGGGAGTAATTTGATGCTAACGGTAGCCGGTAACGCGACCGCTGCGGTTGGCTAGGTTATCTCGGGCTGCACACCCTCGGGAAGCTCCACCTCGAAGGCGGAAAGGATCTGCCCAACCAGCAGGTAGTGTCCCATCAGGGCCGTGATTTCCACCGTCTTCTGCATCCCGAAGTGGCCCGATACCTCCCCGAAGGTCTCGTCGCTCACCTTGTGGTTGCGGAACAGCTCCTGGACGTACTTCACCAGCGAGGCCTCGATACCGCTCATGCCCTCGGGAGCCTTGCCGGTCGCGATGGCGTTGACCACGTCCTCGGATACTCCGGCCTGGCGCGCCAGGCGAGCATGCGCCGAAAACTCGTACTGCTGGCGGATCTCGCGGGCCGTCGCGCAGATCACGATCTCTTTTTGGGCCTCGGATATATCCAGATCAAATCGCACGTAGGCGCCGGTGTGTGCCACCCGCGCCGCCAGGTCGGGGCTGTTCAGCAGCACGCCGTACGGCCCGCGGACGCTGCCGCGACTGCTGGCGATGGAGTCGAAAAATTCCTGGTGCTCAGGGGCAAGCTGGTCTCGGGTCACGTCACTCAATCGGGCCATTGGGGTATGCTCCTTCGTATTGATTTTGCGAACGGTCACCGGCAATATACCGCCGCGCGCCACCCGCGTTCAAGGGAAGCGGTCGACGGGCGTCACGGTCAGTCGGGAAACTCCAGGTCCAGTGAAATGTCCAGGGCGTCGGTGGAATGGGTCAGGCCGCCAATACTGATCAGGTCGACACCGGTTTGGGCGACGTCCCGCACGGTGGCCAGCGTGATCCCTCCCGAAGCCTCGATTGACGCCCGCCCGGCGATTATGCCCACGGCCTCGCGCATCATATCCACGGGCATGTTGTCCAGCATGATGATGTGCGCGCCCGCGTCCACGGCCTCGCGCACCTGCTCCAGGGACTCCACCTCGACTTCCACCCGGATCGTGTGTGACGCCTGGGAGATCGCGTGCCGCACCACGGCTCCCAGCGGTTCTTCCAGCGAGCCCCGCGCGGCCAGGTGATTGTCCTTGATCAGGATACCGTCCGCCAGGTTGATGCGGTGGTTGTACCCGCCGCCCATCCGCACGCTGTACTTGTCGAGATAGCGATGACCCGGTGCGGTCTTTCTGGTGTCTACGATCCTGGCCGCCGTCCCCTCAACCGCACGCACGTACCGGTTCGTTGCCGTGGCGATGCCGCTCATCCGCTGCATGAAGTTCAGGGCGGTGCGCTCCGCTCTGAGAATCGCCGCGGCGGATCCAACCACGCTGGCGATGTCGCGACCGGACTCCAGCCCGGCTCCGTCTGCCAGCAGCAGTTCCACGTCGAGGTCAGGATCGATCCGTCTGAACACCGCCTCTGCCACCGGGCCGCCGGCCAGCACGCCATCCGCCTTGGCTCTCAACATGCCGCTGCCAATCACCCCGTCCGGGATCAGCGTCTGGGTGGTCGGATCGTTGAATGCCTGGTCTTCGGTGAGTGCGGCGTCGATCAGGTTGAGAACTTCGGGCGGAAGTTGCTGACTCATGTGCGCCTCGCGAGTGCGGTGACCGCTGGATGCCCAGAGTGTGCCACGTCGGTCGCCAGCCGGCAAATCTATAAGTCACTCGACTCGGTAAGTCCGCAGCACGGGAATGGAAAACCCTCTGTGCTATACTTGCGCCCACTTGGTAACTCCATAATACTTGCGGCATGACATCGCTTTTCACCACGTTGCAGGCGGCTGATTTACGCCAGGCCATGCTTGGCGCGGTCGCCTACATGGAACTGTATCGGGACGCCGCCAACGCCCTGAATGTTTTCCCGGTTCCTGACGGCGACACCGGCACCAATATGCTGCTCACTCTGCGCGCCGGCGTCGAGCAGATGAACAAGGACGCCGACGCGGAAGCCGCTGGAGAAGTGGCGGATTCCATCGCCACCGGCGCCTTCTGGGGAGCCCGGGGCAACAGTGGCGTGATCCTGTCGCAACTGCTGCGCGGTTTCGCCGACGGCGTTGCCGGCGCCGTGGAGATCGACTCCTCCCACGCCGTGGCCGCCTTCCGCTCGGCCACCGACTCCGCCTACCACGCCGTTAGCCAACCCCGCGAGGGCACCATGCTTTCGGTGATCCGAGGCGCGTCGGACGCTGCGGTAGAAGCCAACGACGCCGGCGAGGTCGATGTCATCACCCTATGGCGAGTCGCCTACGACGGCGCTGTCCAAGCCCTGGCGCGCACGCCTGACCAGCTTCCCGTTTTGAAGGAAGCCGGCGTGGTGGACTCAGGCGGGCTGGGGGTCGTGGCGATCATAGGCGGCGCGCTCCAACACCTGCTGGGCGAGACCGGAGAGGCCATCGACCTGGGCTTGCGCAGCGTGGGCGGGGTGATCAACCCGCAGCAAACGGCGTCCGTCGCCATCGATTCCGACTTTCTCGACGCCCATGAAGCCGAGGAATTCGGATACTGCACGCAATTCGTGATCCATGGCCAGGACCTTGACGTGGACGACCTGCGTAGCGGATTCGCCCAAATCACCGATTCCACCGTGGTTGTCGGCGGGGGACAGGCCGTGCGGATCCACGTGCATACCGCGGATCCCGGCTCGGCGTTGACGTACGGCATCAGTTTCGGCGAGTTGGACGAGCTCAAAATCGACAACATGAGCCTCCAGAACCGCGACTGGACCGCAGGACACCGTGAACGCGCCCGGCCCACGGAGATTCGGCCCGGCATCTCGGTGATCGCGGTTGCCTCCGGCAAAGGCCTCGCCGATCTGTTCTTGGACGCGGGGTGCGCCGCAATCATCCCCGGCGGTCAGACCCTCAATCCCAGCGCGAGCGAGATCATCGATGCCGCCATGTCCGCCGGCACCTCCGACGTAATCGTGCTGCCTAATAATCACAACGTCATCCTGACCGCCAACCAGGCCGCGGAAGCGGACACCGGCGAAGTCACGTTGCACGTCGTGGGCACCCGCACCATGCCCCAGGGTACCGGGGCGCTGCTCGGTTTCAATCCCGAGACGTCCATCGAGAACAACGTGGGCAACATGGAATCAGCCCGCGCCGGCATGGAAACCCTCGAGATAACTCAGGCGGTTCGCGACTCGGTGGTCGATGGCCAGGAGGTTCGGGAGGGCGAGTACATGGCGATCCTGGACGGCAAGCTAGCCGCACTGGCCGATAATCCCGATGCGGCGGTTCGCTCAGGACTCCAGCACTCTGCCGCCGACGAAGAGAGTGTGATCACCCTGTATTGGGGGGAAGGCGCTTCGGCCGAATCGGTCGCCGCCTTGCAGGAAGAATTGGAGGGATCCTACGACGGAGCGGAGGTGGACGTCTACGAGGGCGGCCAACCCCATTACCCGTACCTGGTGTCCGTCGAATAACTTTTGCCAGCCGCCATCCTGGGAAGGAGTGTTCCGCATGGCCATAAAGATCATCACCGACAGTACCTGCGACATTGCCCGAGAGACCGTCGAACATTTCGGAATCTCAATTGTCCCCGCCTATGTCCTTTTCGGCGAGGAGTCATTCCGACAGGGAATCGACATCAATCCAACCCAGTTTTACGCACGCCTCCAGTCCTCTCCGCAGTTGCCAAGCACATCGCAGCCGACACCTGGAGATTTCACCGGGGCAATGGAACCCCTGGTTGCGGCCGGCGATCAGGTCGTGTGCATCACGGTGGCCAGGCAACTCAGCGGTACCTACAACTCGGCGGCGCAGGCTGCCTCCCAGTTTGACGATGGCGCCGTGACCGTGATCGACTCCAGCACTGCGTCCGTGGGCCACATGCTCCAGGTCATCGCCGCGGCCGAAGACGCCGCTTCGGATGGCGCCACTCTGGACTCGGTCGTCTCCGCTGCACAAGCCAGAGCCGGTCGAGGCTACGGGTTCGCCATGGTGGACACACTCGAATACCTGCAGAAGGGTGGCAGGATCGGTAAAGCCCAGGCGTTCATGGGTTCATTGCTCAAAGTAAAACCGATCCTGAAGGTCGCCGACGGGGAGGTGTTGCCCGTGGACCGCCCGCGCAACCTCCGGCGGGGGCTACAGCGCTTGGAGGAACTGGTTCGCGAACAGGGCCCGGTCTCGAAGCTCGCCGTCGCCTACACCACCGACGCCGGACCGGCAGAAGAGATGCGGAACCGTCTGTCCGACCTTGCGGATCCGGCAAACACCTACACGCTGCAGATCGGTTCCGCCATTGGGACGCATGTCGGGCCGGGCGCGGTGGCGGTGTCCACCCTTCCTTGACGCCGGCTCGCCGCCCCGAACTTGACCGGGGTGGCGTGGGATCGCGTGAATGGCTACAAACCGCGGCGACCCCGTTCCTGTCTGGCGTGACGCCTTTGGCAAAATCCTTGCCCTGGAGGAACACAAGGGTTTCGCTGACAACGCCGTGAGCGGAGGCATTCGGCGTTTCGTCGAACGCTGGGAGACCGAGCTTCGCGAGTGCCTCGAAAACCATCCGGACCGCGTCGCGACGCTGATTTCCGCTCCCTATCGCGACCTGCCGCCTGACGCCCGACGGGAATGGGTCTCCGCGTGGCGACAGGTCTTGGATGGCACCGTCGAATCGCCCCGCGCTGACCCTGACGCCCAATCGACGCGGCACGAGGTCGAGCCAATCGAAACTGACGTCCCGCCCGAAACGCACCTCTTCGCTCCCGGCGATGCTTTCCAGCAGGTCCCCGTGCGCCGGCGGCCGTACGTCCCGCCGAAGTTAGTCGCCAGCCCTGGCAACCCGGACGAACCCGTCTCCGCAGTCCGCCGCATGGACGGCAGGACTGTGCAGCGACTGGAATCGCTCGGAGCCGGCACGGTTCGCGACCTCCTCTACATGCTCCCCCGTCGGTACGACGACCGGGCGGACGTCACCGGCATCGCCGACGTATATGCCGGCGGAACCTTCACCCTGGAAGGCGAGTTGGTGAACATCCGCTCGAGCAACGTAGGTCAGCGCGGCCTGCAACTTGTCGAGGGAACATTGCAGGACGCAACCGGCGCTATACCCCTGCAATGGTTTGGACAGAAGTTCCTCGCCAGAAGTCTCCGGGCTGGCAGCGCCATGGTCGTGCACGGCAAGGCCGACCTGTATCGCGGCCGGCTGACAATCCAATCGCCCGAATATGACGTGGTAACCGAGGCCGCGCCGCCGCTGAACGTGGGCCGCATAACACCGGTGTATCGCCTCACCCAGGGCATGACCGCGCGGAACCTCCGGAGCCTCACCTGGCGCGGCCTGGAACGGTTTCTCGGGGGTGTGGCGGAGACCATGCCTGCGGACACTCTGGCGCGCACCAAACTGGTCGGCATTCAGCAGGCCATCAGCGACGCCCACTATCCTTCGGATTTGGGCCACGCCGACCGGGCCCGACGCCGCTTGGCTTTCGACGAAATCATGGCCTTCCAGATGGGCATCCTGGGCCGCCGCCGCCATCGCGAGCGCAACGCCGTCGGGATTCCCGTCCAGTACAGTGGCCCGGCGGTTGACGGATTCCTGTCCGAACTGCCCTTCACGCCAACGCGGGCGCAGGTGCGTTGCATCGGCGAAATCCTGGCCGACATGACCCGGGGCACGCCCCCCATGAGCCGGCTCTTGCAGGGCGAAGTCGGAAGCGGCAAAACCCTGGTCGCGATGACCGCGATCCTGGCGGCGGCGTCCGACCATCGCCAGTCGGCGCTGATGGCGCCCACCGAAGTGTTGGCCGAGCAACATTTCGCCACGGTCGAGCGGCTCCTCTCCACCTTCGAGCAACCACTGCAGCAGCCCAATGTTTTCTCGGCGTATCTGCCCAGCTTGCGCCGTCCTTTCACCGTTGGCCGGCTGACCGGCAGCACCCGCGCCGCGCCGCGCCGGGAGGTGCTGCGCCTCGCCGCCGAGGGTCACCTCGACCTGCTGGTCGGCACCCACGCGCTGATCCAGGACGGCGTCGAACTCCCCAACCTGGTCCTGGCCATCACCGACGAGCAGCACCGCTTCGGCGTCGCGCAGCGCACGGCTCTCCGGAGCGCCGGGCCGGAGCAACCCCACGCGCTGATGATGTCTGCCACGCCCATACCCCGGACGTTGCAGCTCACCCTCTACGGAGACCTGGACGTATCAACCATCGACGAGCTCCCGCCCGGACGGCAGGACATCCTCACCCGGCTGGTGCCCGAAGACAAGCGCGCCGCAGCCTATGGTTTCGTCCGTCAGCAGGTGGCAGCCGGACGCCAGGCGTTCATCATCTGTCCGCTCGTGGAGGAATCGGAAAACCTGGACGTCCGGGCCGCCACGGAGGAGCACAAGCGCCTGTCCAGCCAGGTGTTCCCCGACCTCAGGCTCGGGCTGCTCCACGGACGCCTGTCGTCCCGCGACAAAGACAAAGCCATGCGCCAGTTCCGCGACGGCGAACTGGACGTGCTGGTCGCCACCGCCGTGGTCGAAGTCGGCATCGACGTGCCCAACGCCACGGTGATGATGATTGACGGCGCAGACCGGTTCGGGCTGGCGCAACTGCACCAGTTCCGCGGCCGCGTGGGGCGCGGCGAACACCGGAGCTACTGCCTGCTCATGTCGGAGTCAGAGTCGGAACGAGCGCGTGAGCGCCTATCCGCCCTCGAGGACAACCGGGACGGGTTCAAGCTGGCCGAAATCGACCTGCAGATGCGCCACGAAGGCGACATTTTCGGCACCACTCAGAGCGGCGACCAGACCATGCTCCGCATCGCCAACGCTTTCGACCAGGATCTCATGGCGCTGGCCCGCCAGGAAGCCGCTGCCATCCTCGACGTTGACCCTGATCTCACCGACCCGAAGCACGCCGGCATCGTTGCCGAACGGGACCGGTTCCTGGCGCGGGTTCAGGAAAACATCAGCGACTGATACGCCTCGTAACGTGGCGAAGACTCGCCTGCGGATCCTGAATCACCCTTCGGCGGCGACGTCGCGGAAGCGATAGCCCACGTTCCAGATGGTTTCGACAAACAGGTGGTCAGGGTCCTCCACCTTCGACCGCAGGCGCCGGATATGCACGTCCACCGTACGCGTGCCGCCGAGGTAGTCGTACCCCCAAACCTGATTGAGCAACGCCTCACGCGTGTAGACCCGACCCGGGTTTGATGCCAGCAGCGTGAGCAGCTGGAATTCCTTGTACGTCAGCTGGATCCGACGGCTGGCCATCGTCACCTCGTAGCTCTGCAGGTCAATGGTCAACTCCCCGACCCTGATCAGCTGCTCACCGCCGCGGCCGTCGCGCCGGTACACGATCTGGCCCACCCGGGCTACGAGCTCGGCAGCAGCCAGGGGAGCCACGATGAAGTCGTCCGGATTGATCGACGGATCGTACTGGCCGATGGATGTCTCGTCCATGACCAGTAGCGTCGGGAGCGACAGTTGGCTGACCCGCTCTATGACCGATTGCGCGCCGATACCCACCGCAGACAGGTCAAGCAGCACCACGTCCACCGTGTCGGAGTGTGCCACATCTTCCAGCTCCATGACGTCGCTTCCCGACCGGTAAGATAACCCGGCGCGGTCGATCTGGCCCGCCAGCGACGTCATCGCATCGCCCGGCCGGGTGAGCAAAAACACGTTGTACAAAACGGTTTCCTGCCTGCTGGATTGGCTCTCTGGCGACCCCGAAGCGAAATTGACGCTGGCCGGTCACCTGTCTATCATTGCGCCTGTCTATCTCTGCAACGAACGGCGCAATTCTAGCATAAGGCACGCCCTGTCCAACCGGCCTTGCCTACTGGAGACCAACCATGACCACCGCAACGATGCTCCCCACGCAACCCGCCGAACTGCGCCGGCTGATCCGCGCCGGAGAGTACGGCGGCGTCACTTCCGGCCTGGCCAATGGGCACGTACAGGCGAACCTGGCAGTGCTGCCCCGCGACCTGGCGTTCGACTTCCTGCTCTTCTGCCAACGGAACCCGCAACCCTGCCCATTGTTGGAGGTCGTCGAGGCCGGTTCCGTCGAGCCTTCGTTCACGGCTCCGGGCGCGGACATCAGCACCGACATCCCCGCCTACCGGATCTACGAGAACGGCGAGATGGTCGCAGAATTGGCATCGGTGGCCGACGTGTGGCGGGACGACCTGGTGTCGTTCCTTCTCGGGTGCAGCTTCTCTTTCGAGGCCGCCATGGCCGACTCGGGGATTCCGCTCCGTCACCAGGAAGCCGGCAGCAACGTGCCGATGTACATCACCAACATCGCCACCAGGCCCGCCGGCATGTTCTCCGGTCCCATGGTGGTGAGCATGCGCCCCATACCGCAGGAACAGATCGTGCGGGCGGTTCAGGTAACCTCCAGGTTCCCGGACACCCACGGCGCACCGGTTCACATTGGTGATCCGGACGCCATAGGCATCCGCGATATCGACGCTCCCGAGTTCGGCGACGCGGTGGAGATCAAACCCGGAGAAACACCGGTGTTCTGGGCGTGTGGCGTCACGCCGCAAGCCGTGGCGCTCAACTGCAAGCCGCCCCTGATGATCACCCACTCTCCCGGCAAGATGTTCATCACGGACCGCCGCGACTCCGATTACGCCGTAATCTAACCCAAGGAACATCATGACGCGCACCATCGAAGACATAATTCTCGACCACGACCGGCGCGGCATCAACGCGCTGCGCCCCCATGTGCCGAGCGATTTTTGCGCTCAGGCAGCCCGGTACATTCTGCAGCATCCCGGCCCGGTGGTAATCACCACAGGCTTTTACATCCTGATGAGCGATGCGCCCGAAACCGATGGGCCGCCAGGCGCCTTCGCCATTGGCAACGCGGTGCGAGACCTGGGTCACCCGGTAATCTACGTCGCGGACGTCCCGGTAGCCGGCATGATGGCGTCGTGGTTGGGACACGCCGGAGACTCTTCGCGCGTCATCGATTTCCCGATCTCTGATGTCGCTGCGGACAACGACGCGACTGCGTCCGCCGTCGTCGACGAGTTCGGGCCCGCGCTGATGATTTCCATCGAGCGCTGTTCTCCGGACGCCGCCGGCATCTACCGGAACATGCGCTCCCGCGACATTTCGCCGCAGACTGCCCGAATCGACAAGCTGTTCGGCCTCGGACTGCCCTCCGTTGGGATCGGCGACGGCGGCAACGAGATCGGCATGGGCAATTTGGCCGATGTTGTGGCCGGCGCGGATCAGTTGCCCGACAATCCCGCAGTCGTAGGCTGCGACCACCTGGTAATATCCAGCACTTCCAATTGGGGTGGATACGGGTTGGTCGCAGCCCTGTCGCTGGAGGTTGGTCGGAATTTGCTCCCCGACGTGGACACCGACGCGGATTGCATTCGGTTCCTCGTGGACGCCGGCGCCGTCAGCGGCGTCAGCGGCGAGCACGACTACCTGGTCGACGAATTCACCCTGGAAGAAAACGCCGCCGTCCTTGCGGAATTGCACGAGCTGGTGAACTCCCGGTTGACCGCCGGATCCAATGGGTAGCTGCAAGTACTGCGGCGGCAAAGCCGGGTTCTTGCGTCGCAGTCACCAGGATTGCGATCACGCACACAAGGCGGGCCGCCAGCGGATGGTCGCTCTCGTAGCCGACGCGGCGGGACGGTCCAACTTCAGTGAAGCCGCGCTCCTGGGCGATCTGGAATCCATCGCCGCCGGCGCCTACATCGACGAGGGCGGTGTCCGGGCGGCCCTCGCCGAGGGTTGGCATCAGGCCGTGCGTGAGGGTTTGGCCGACGGCATCCTCACTCAGGACGAAGAGGTTCGGCTGCGGGACTTCCGGGAGCGATTCGCCATCACCGAGCAGAACAAGGCAAGCCAGACCGCTGCTGACGAACTGGACCGCGCTGCCCGGGATCGCCTCATGCTTGACGCCCGACTTGCGGCCCTGGCCACCACTCCGGGCGACGACCACCTGGATGATCTCGCCCAAACCCTCGAAGACTCCGAGTTTTCGCCAACCGAGCGGCGCTCGCTGCTCATCCAGGCATGGGAGGCCGCCGTTGAAGGATCCCTGGAGGACGGCGTCCTGAACCTGGATGAGGAGAACGCCCTGATCCGCTATCTCCGGCGTTTCGGATTGGATCAATCCGACGTCGACGCCAACGGCGCTTACCACAATATGATCAAGTCCGCCGTGATCCGCGAGGCGGCCGAGGGGCTGATCCCAGAGCGGCTTGGCGAACTGCCGCCCATCCCCTTCAACCTGATGAAGTCCGAGCAGTTGGTTTGGGTCATCGACGGCGTCGGCTATTACGAAGTCAAAACCCGACGGGAGCGGCGCGGCACCTCACACGGGGTCAGCGTCCGGGTCGCCAAGGGCCTTTATTACCGTCCCAGCACGTTCAGCAGTCGTTCCGTGGAATGGGAGGAAACCGTCCACGAAGACACGGGATTGCTCGGCGTGACCAGCAAGCACATCTACTTCCATGGCCCTCGCAAGCGGTTCCGCATCCGCTATGATCGTATCGTTTCCTTCGACCCCTACGCGGACGGCATCGGCGTCATGCGCGACGCCCAGACGGCCAAACCCCAGGAGTTCCGCACCGGCGACGGCTGGTTCATCTACAACCTCGTCACCAACCTGGCCCAGCACTGGTAGTCTTTAGGCGCCGGCGACCGCCATCATCTTCTCCTCGGTGAGGATAATCTTCTTCAGTTCCAGCATCTCGTCGCGCAGGTGCGCCGCCTTCTCAAACTCCAGGGACCGGGCGGCCTCTTTCATCTGGAACTCCAGGTCCTTGATTACCCGGTACATGTCGTCCCGCGACATTTCCTCCCGCGCAACCTGGTAAGCAGCCTTGGTCTCGGCAACGCGGCGCAGACCCTCAGTGATGTCCCGCACGGCCTTGTGGATCGACTGCGGCTCGATCCCGTGGCGCTCGTTGTGCGCGCCCTGGATGGCCCGCCGGCGATAGGTCTCGTCGATGGCATTCTGCATGGAGTCGGTGACCCGGTCGGCGTACATGATCACGTGCCCGGAGGCGTGACGAGCAGCACGGCCAACCGTCTGGATCAGCGACGTGGTCGAGCGCAGGTATCCCTCCTTGTCCGCGTCGAGGATCGCCACGAGGCTCACCTCGGGCAGGTCCAGTCCTTCCCGGAGCAGGTTGATTCCCACGACAACATCGTAGATACCCAGCCGGAGGTCCCGCAGGATCTCCACTCGGTTGAGGGTTTCGATGTCCGAGTGGAGGTAGTGATTGCGGATCCCCATCTCCGACAGGTAGTCAGCCATCTCCTCGGCCATGCGTTTGGTCAGCGTGGTCACCAACACCCTTTCCTGCTGCTCCACGCGCATCCGGATTTCATGCAGCAGGTCGTCGATCTGGCCGTCGGTGGGTTTGACCTGGATGGTCGGATCCAGCAACCCGGTGGGCCGGATGACCTGCTCCACGATGGTGCTCGTGCGCTCCAGTTCCAGAGGGCCCGGCGTCGCCGACACGTAAACCACCTGGTTGATGTGGTCCTCGAACTCCTGGAAGTGCAGCGGCCGGTTGTCCAGCGCCGACGGGAGCCGGAAGCCGTACTCCACCAGCGTGGTCTTGCGGGAAATGTCGCCGTTGTACATCCCGCGCACCTGCGGCAGCGTCATGTGCGACTCGTCCACGAACATCAGGTAGTCGTCAGGGAAGTAGTCCAGCAGCGTCCACGGCGGGCTGCCGGCCGGTCGCCGGGAGAGGTGGCGCGCGTAATTCTCCACGCCAGCGCAGAACCCGGTTTCGTCCAGCATTTCCATGTCGTACCGGGTGCGCTGTTCCAGGCGCTGCGCCTCCAGCAACTTGCCCTGCTCACGCAGCCAGTCCACCCGCTCCTTCATCTCGGCATCGATGTCAATCAGAGCGGCGTCCAGCTTCTCCCGGCTGGTGACGAAGTGCTTGGCCGGGTAGACGGAAAACTCGCTGCGCTCGTTGAGGACCTCGCCGGTCAGCGTGTCCAGGGTCAGGATGCGCTCCACCTCGTCCCCGAAGAACTGGATCCGCACCGCGAACTCCTCGTACGCCGGCACGATCTCCAGGGTGTCGCCCCGTACCGTGAACCGGCCGCGGGCCAGGTCAGTATCGTTGCGCTCGTACTGCATGTCGATGAGTTGCCGCAGCAGCGCCCGGCGGTTGTACTCCTCGCCCACTTCCACCCGGGCCACCATCTCGAAGTAGTCCGATGGGTCTCCCAGGCCGTAGATGCACGAAACCGAAGCCACGATCAACGTGTCGCGGCGTGTGAGCAGCGAGGTGGTGGACGCCAGCCGGAGTTTATCCAGCTCTTCGTTGACGCTGCTGTCCTTCTCGATGTAAGTGTCGGTGCGCGGGATGTACGCTTCCGGCTGGTAGTAGTCGTAGTAGGAGACGAAGTACTCCACCGCGTTGTGCGGGAAGAATTCTTTGAACTCCGTCGCCAACTGCGCGGCCAGCGTCTTGTTGTGTGCGATCACAATCGTCGGACGCTGCACCTCCTGCACGATGTTGGCCATGGTGAAGGTCTTGCCGCTGCCGGTGACGCCCAACAGGGTCTGGTAGCCAAGGCCCTCGCGCACGCCGGCAGAAAGTTTCTGCACGGCCTGTTCCTGGTCGCCCATCATGCCGAAATCCGCTACGAGCTGAAAGTCAGGCATGGTTCCTCCGAATCATCGCCGCGTGCTGCTGGCGCCGGGAACAAAGCGTCGGTCCGATTGCGCCAACGGGATTATAAGGCATCGCCCCTAGCCGCCCCCAATGGCCAGAAGCGCCTGCCGCACCTTGTCCTCGAGCGCTACACCCGCGGGCAATTCCAACGCGGCGACCGCCTGCCGCGCGTCGGCCAGCGTCATCCCCAGGGCCGTCAGCGCTTCCACGGCCTCGGCGTCGGTCCCTGCGGCGGCCGCGAGAACCGGCGACCCGGCGTCCGCGTCCGGAAGCTTGCCACGCAACTCCAGCACGACCCGCTGGGCCGTGCGTCGTCCCACCCCTTGGGCGCGGGCCAGGGCGGTCACGTCCTCCGACGCCACGGCCTGGCGGAATCCGTCCTCGCCCAGCTCCGACAGGATCGACATTGCAGAGCGCGGCCCGATGCCCGACACTGCCGTCAATGCGCCAAAAAGTTCGACTGACCCAGCCTCCGCAAACCCGTACAGCACCGGCTGTTCGTTCTGAATGCGAAGGATGGTATGCAGCCGCACCTGCTCGCCCACGTTGCCCAGACCGGTGATCGATGATGCAGGCACGGACACCTGCAGCGTGACACCGCCTACCTGCACGTTGACCCAGTCCGACCCGACGGCCTCCAGCGCGCCCCGCACGCCGACCAACACCGCTTACAGTTCCTTTCCCGGCGCTATCTCGCGCGAGGCCAGTTCGTCGGCCTGCAAGCGTTGCAGGTGGCAAAGACCCACCGCCAGCGCGTCGGCCGCGTCTGGTTCCGGTTGGTGCGCCAAACCTAACCGCGAGGAGGCGATTTGCTGCACCTGCTCTTTGCTGGCCCGCCCGTAATCGGTGACCGCCATCTTCACGTCGGCCGGCGAGTACCGGTGCACCGGTATTCCCTGGCTGGCCGCTCCGATCAGCACCACCGCCTGTGCCTGTCCGATAGCCAACGCGGATTTCGCGAACGAGCGCTCGCCGCGGCCCACAAACGGGTCCTCAACCGCTATGGCATCCGGCTGGAACACGTGGATCATGTTCAGGATGTGCGTATGCAGCTGGTACAGGCGTTGCTCAATGGGCATGTCGCGACGCATCGGCACGACCCCGTAGTCGTCCGCCTCCGGAGCCGGCTCAGCGTCAAGGACAGCGTATCCCATCCGCATGGTGCCAGGGTCGATAGCGAGGACGCGCATCAGGCGGCGGACCCGTAGCGTTCCAGCACTTCCGCCGGGAAATCGGCGTTGGTGTACGCCTTCTGCACGTCTGCCAATTCTTCCAGACTGTCCAGCAGCCTCAATGTCTGTTCGGCTGCTTTGTCCTCGAGCGGCACCACGGTTTTGGGCACCATGGACACGTCCGCCGACGACGGCAGGGCTCCTTCCCCTTCCAGCGCGGACTTTACTGAAAGCAGATTCTCCGGAGCCGTATACACTTCCAGGATGCCGTCCTCGAAGTTGACATCCTCGGCCTCGGCGTCGATGGCGGTCATGATGAGTTCCTCAGCCACCGCCTCGTCGGTGATCTCGAGGGTGATCAGGCCGCGGCTGTCGAAGTTCCAGGCGACACAGCCCGCATCGCCGAGGTTCCCGCCGCCCTTGTTGAACGCGGACCTCACCTCGGATGCGGTCCGATTGCGGTTGGTGGTCAGCGCCTTCACCAGGATCGCCCCGCCGCTGGGGCCGTACCCCTCATAGGTAACCTCCGCAAGGTCCTCCATCCCTTCACCGCCTTCGCCGGTCGCTCGGCGGATGGCGCGGGTGATGCTGTCCTGCGGCATGTTGTTGGCCCTGGCCTGATCGACGGCTATGCGCAGCCGGAAGTTCATATCCGGATCTCCGCCGCCGCCTTCATTGACTGCCAGGCTGATGTTGCGCGCCAACTTGGTGAACAGCGCCCCGCGCTTGGCGTCTGCCGCGCCTTTGGCTCGCTTGATGGTCGACCACTTGGAATGTCCGGACATTTGACACCTCCTTGACGTACCCCGTCCCATCTCACTTCTACGGAGATTGGTGTCCAGGTGGACGCTCGCTGGCATCCCGTTCTTCTTATAATGCGTGGTCGCCTGATTTTAGCATCGCGGCGTTTAACCGGTCAAAATAAGTAGCTGACCACTTCGCACATGTCAACGCAGGAACGTTCTACCCGCCAGACCGACGCCATGGGAACCGCGCCCATGTGGCGGCTCCTCCTGCAGATGGCTTTTCCCCCGATGTTCGCCATCATCGTGATGGCCCTGTACAGCATCGTGGACCGCGCATTCATCGGGAACGTGGTGGGCGTCAACGCGCTGAGCGGCCTGTCAGCGGCGTTCCCGGTGCAAATCGCGGCAGTCGCCATTGGGCTTTTGCCCGGCCTGGGTGGGATGTCGGTAGTATCCCGAGCGTTGGGCGCCCGTGACCCACGCCGGGCGTCTCGGGTCATCGGTTCATCGCTGGCGATCCTCCTCCCGGTTTATCTCGCCGCCACCATCGCCGGATTGACGCACCTGGACCAGATGGCGATCTGGATGGGGGCCTCGGAGCGCACGGTCGGGTTCGCCAACCAGTACCTGGTCATCATCCTGCCCGGCAGCCTGTTCACCATGATCGCGATCGCGGTCAACAACCTGCTGATGGCAGAAGGGAGGCCCGGCACGGCTACCGTGGTGTTGGCCGGAGGCGCGGTGTTGAACGTTATCCTGGATGCGCTGTTCATATTGGCGCTGGGATGGGGTGTGACCGGAGCCGCGGCCGCCACCGTGACCGCCCAAGGCGGCGCCGTTCTTTTCGCCGTTTGGTTCTACGTGTCCGGGCGCAGCGCCTTGCGTATCAGCGTGGACGCGCTGATCCCCCGGTTGGAGTTGATGCGAGAGATTGCCGCGCTGGGAATTCCGATCTTCATCATCGAGAGCGCCCGTTCCGTGGTGGTCGTCGTCATCAACAACATCCTCAGCCAGTACCCGGGTGGAGACGCCTACATCGCGCTTTTCGGCGTCATCAACGCGGTGCTGGAGTTCGCCCTGGCGCCCTTTATCGGCGCGGCGCTGGCCTACCTGCCGTTGGCAGCCTACAACTACGGCGCCGGCAACTACCACCGGGTGCGCCAGGCCATCTGGCAGAGCTGCCTGGGAGCCACGGTAGGCGGCGGGATCATGGTCGCCATAATTCTGCCGACCGCCGGGCACATCGTCACCCTGTTTGCGACGCGCGAGGGGTTGCCGGCCGAGTCGGGCCACGCGCTGCGCATCGCCCTGTTGGCCCTGCCTATCGTGGGCATCGAGTTCGTGAGTTCGATCGCGTTTCAGGCGCTGGGAATGGCGTGGCCGTCCGTGGTCCTCACCATGACCCAACGGGTCGTGCTGCTCCTCGCGTGGGTCTTTGGCTTGTCCCACGTCTTCGGCGTCTGGGGAGTCTGGTGGTCATTCCCGGCGACCGACGTGGGGGCGATGCTGCTTGGCCTGGGCGCCCTTATCCTCGTGTGGAAACGCGTGGACGACTGGGGCCGGCACGCCACCCGCCGCCGATTTTGACATCCCCCGGTCGCGGCAGTAGCATTACGCTGAATTGTTGATACCGATGCGCTCCACACCGGCTCAGGAGGCCTAGCCATGGCGATGAATTCTTCCGGCGTTTCCCACATCGCCGTTTGCGTCCGCGATCTGGACGAATCTCTGAAGTTCTACCGCGACATCCTGGGAATGACCGTCACTGTCGATAGAGTCCAGGACACCTCCACCGGCGGCCTGCCCCATGTCTACGCGCACGACCGGTCAACGCGCCGCCAGGCCATCCTGTCCTACGGCGACGGCGCGGTTCCCACCCTGGTGATGACCAGCCACCCCGGCGATGACGCCGACGGGGGCGCAATCAAGCTCGACCAGGTGGGCATCAGCCACATATCGTTCAGCGTGTCCGACGTCAAGGGCCTGGCCGATGAGCTGATCGCCGCCGGGGTGGAACTGGCCGGACCGATGGATGGTTTCACCAACGCCAACGGTGAGGTTTCCAGCATCTTCGTCTACGACCCCGACGGCATCCTGGTGCAGTTCGACAGCGGCGGAGGATGATCGTTACGCCTCCACCGCATCGCTACGCCACTCGATTGAGCGCCGGCCATCACTGAGCAGGAGGATCCATCATGCCCATGAACGCCTCGGGCGTGTCTCATATCGCCATTTGCGTGCGAGACCTCGACGTTTCGTTGCAGTTCTACTGCGACGCGCTGGGGATGTTCATCGTCAGCGACGTCATCCAGGACACCACCACCGGCGGCCTGCCCCATGTCTACGCCCACAATCGGGCCACCCGCCACCAGGTCCGACTCGCGTACGCTGACGGCGCCAAGCCCACACTGACCATGACCAGCCATCCCGGCGAGAGCCCCGACGGAACGCCCATCAAATTGGACCAGGTTGGCATCAGCCATATTTCGTTCAGCGTTTCTGAGCCCAAAGCCCTCGCCGAAAACCTGTCAGCGCAAGGTGTTCCCCTTGCCGCTCCGATGGACGTGTGGACCAACGCCGAGGGGCGCGTCGGCAGCTTCTACGTCTACGATCCGGACGGAATCCTGGTCCAGTTCGACGCCGGCTGACTACGGCACGCTTCCAGCCACCAACGGCCTCATCGGGTACAATTAGCCCAACTCTCAGGATGGTACATGCACGATGAGCAACGAAGGGCCGCACATCACCCCGTTCCTGTGGCTGGATGGGTGCGCGCGTGAAGCTGCGGAGTTTTACGTTTCGCTTTTCAGAGATTCCCAAATCATCGAAGACACCGCGCTGCCGGAAGGCCCCGGCGCGGGCAGTCACGTCGTGTCATTCGTGATCAAAGGTCAACACTTCACGGCCTTCGACGGCATCCCAGCCTACGAATTCACACCGGCCATTTCCTTCATGGTCAACTGCGATTCCCAAGAGGAAATCGACCAATATTGGGACCGGCTGGCCAAGGACGGTTCGCCAATCCAGTGTGGCTGGATCCAGGACAAGTTTGGCGTCCATTGGCAGATCGTGCCCGCCGAACTGTCTGAGCTGATGCGGGAGGGCCCGCAAGCCAACGCGGTGCTCAACGAGCTTATCACCATGGTGAAAATCGATGTGGACCGGTTGCGACGGGCGTACAACGGCGACTAGAGGATGATCATGCCCCACCACTTTGACCCACACGACCACGAAAAGCTGCTCCGGTGGAGAGATGATCTCGCTCAGGCGCCTATCGAACCGGAGGGGTTCCCGGCGATGGCCCTCTTCCTGGTCAAGCCGAATGCCACGGGCTCCCATGACATCTTCCGCCGGTATCGCACCGAGTTCGAAAAGGGAGACGCCAGCTTCGCCCACCTTGTGGTCTTCGGCATGCACGGCGTATCCGCGACGGTGCGCGGCCTTCTGGGCCAAGCCGGGCTATCCGAGGATGACCTTCCCGTCATGATGCTGGCCCCCACCGCCGACCCCTGCGCCGTAACGGCGGTACGACTCCCGACTGGCGAGAGCATAGAGGGCGGCGACGATCCCAACGGCGGCGGCACCTGCGACTACCTTGCCGCCTGGCAGGACGTCCTGGACCGCATCAGCATCACCAGGCCCGGCCGGCCCCTCCGCCTGATGGGAGTCCAGGGCCAGAAGCTATCCGGTGTGGACCTGCGGGAACTCGCTGGCGCCGCGCTGGAGGCCACCTCGGCGGTCTGATCCGAAGCCGGTAACCTGAACCGAAAAATCGTAGGGGCGGATGAATATCCGCCCCTGATGAATGGTTCGCCCGTCCCTGGGCTATTGACGCACCAGCTTGACCAGTCGTCGGCCCTCCTGGTTGTGGCCGACGTACAGGTCGCCGCGGGAGTCGGCCCATACGGCATGGCCGCCGGCCCCGCCGATATCCACCTTCGCCAGAACGTCGCCGTCCATGTTGAGGATCGTCATGAACCCGTCCAGTTCCACCACGTAGGCGATGCCGTCGTGGTCAACAAAGATGTCGCACGGCCGGGCCAGGTCGGTCCACATGCCCAGGTATTGCCCGTCGCCGGTGAACAGCTGAATGCGGTTGTTTTCCCGGTCGCACACCATGACCCGGCCGTCCCAGTGCACCCAGATGCCGTGGGGGATGTGAAACTCGCCGGGCCCGCGCTTGCCGGGCCGGCCCCACGAGTGCAACAGCCTGCCGTCGGGCGAGAACTTGTGCACGCGGCTGTTGGCGTAGCCATCCGAAACGAAAAGGTCGCCGTTGGGCGCCAGCGCGATGTCCGTGCAACGGTTGAACGGGCCGGCCGCTTTCCACATCGTGCCATCCGGCCGCGCTCCGCCCGTATCCGAGGGCGCGTCCCAGACCCCCATGGTCATCAGGGGTTTGCCGTCCAACGTGCACTTGACGATGGCGTGGGACTCTCGCACTGGGAGATAGATGTGGTCCTCGCCGCTGATGTAGATCCCGTGGGCGTCCGTCAGGTACTCGCGGCCCCACTCACCCTGGAAATTGCCGTCGCGGTCGAACACCATCAACGGGTGGTCGCCACGGTTGAAAACGTACACCCGGTCTTGAGAATCACACGCCGGCTCCGCTTGCCCGATGTTCCATCCGTCCGGTGTCTTCGCCCAATTGTCCACGACCTCGTAGATGAAATCGCCGCTGCCTACCGTTGCCATCGTGGGCCTCCTTTGCGTGTGTCGTTTCCCGCGACACGACTATCCTGATCGGTCGCTTCAGTGCCCATTTGCCAGGTTCATCGCCAACTGCGCCAGCGTCAGCGTCGGCACACCGGTGGCCCCCTTCACCAGGTGACCCTTGCTGCTGGAAGCTGTCGACGTGCCGGCAATGTCCAGGTGGACCCATTCCGCGTCCTCCGCGAACTCCCGCAGCAGCATCGCCGCGGTTATGGAGCCGGCCTGTCGCCCGCCCGAGTTCTTCATGTCAGCCACGTCGGAACGGATCAATTCCCGGTAGTCTTCGAGCATGGGCAGTTCCCAGAAGCGTTCGCCGCTGCGCTCGCCGGCAGTCCCAACGTCCTTGGCCAACCTGCTGGAGTTGCCCATCATGCCGGTGCAAGCCTTTCCAAGCGTCACAACTATGGCTCCGGTGAGCGTCGCAACGTCCACCAGGCGGGTGATCCCCAGGCTGCGCGCGTAACACATCGCATCGGCCAGTACCAACCGGCCCTCCGCATCCGTATTGATCACCTCGATGGTCTTGCCGTTCATCGCGGTGACAACGTCACCGGGGCGCTGCGCCCGCCCTCCGGGCATGTTTTCTGTCGCAGCAATCAGGCCGGTCACGTTGACCCGCGGCTTCAACGTCCCAATGGCGTTCATCGCGGCAATCACCGAAGCCCCGCCGGCCATGTCGCCCTTCATCGCCTCCATGTTAGCCGCCGGTTTCAACGAGATGCCTCCGGTGTCAAACGTGATGCCCTTACCCACCAGCCCAAGGTTATTCTCCGGGTTGCCCGGGTCGCCCCGGTAGGTCATGACGATCAGCTTGGGCGGCTCCTCGCTCCCCTGGGCCACGCCCAGAAACGCGCCCATGCCATGCTCACGCATCCGGTCCCGGTCCATTATGTCCAGTTCAAGGCCCACCGACTCCGCGACCTCACGGGCGCAATCGGCCATCTTCGTCGGCGTCATCACATTGGCAGGGTGGTTCACCAGGTCACGGGCAATTATCGTCGACTCCGCAAGCACCGTCCCCACGGATACGCCCGCCGTCAGGTCGCTGACCGTCTCCGCATCCCGCTCCACTATGGTCACCACCTGGACCGCACCATTGCGGCCGTCCACGTCCTCATCGCCGTTGGCGCCATTTCCATTACTGCGGTAGGTGTCAAACTTGTACAGCCCCAGCAGCGTGCCTTCCGCGATGGCCTGCGCCGACCCTGACGCATTGAGCCCGCCGATGCCGGCGCCGTGCGCAATGGTCGCGTACTCGGTGATGCCCCTCCGTCGCAGGAAACGGGACACGTCGCCGCTGACCCGACGCACCGCTCCGGTATCGAAATCCTGAGACTTCCCCAACCCGGCCACCACCACCCGCTTCGCCGGGATCCGGTTCATCGTGTGTATGAGCGTCAGTTCGCCCAGCTTGCCCTTGATCTCTCCGTCGGCGATCAGCTGAGAAATCGCACCGTCCAATGCGCGGTCCACGGCGCCTGTACCACCACCGGGCCGCGTCACACCCTGAAACAGATTCACCACCAGCACCGGCGTCGCGAACTCCGTCGCGTCCCCGGCCGTAACCTTGATCGTCGCTCCCATGCTGCTTCTCCTGAAATCGGGTTCTTCGCCGTTGCTGGCGCGATTATGCCGACGGCCTGACTACGGCACAACCGGAGCACAACCCGTCTGTCGCAGGGCCTCCCGCATGACGGACTCCATATCCTCCGGACCACCAACCAGCAGGTGCGGGCGCGGCACGGGTTGGTCGGCAACGGCCATCCGTGAGTACACGTCCCAGGTCGCGTCACTCTGCGAGGCCTCTCCCACACCATCAGCCCGGTCCGTCAGGCGCCGATACACTAGATCCGACGGTGCGGTGAACCGGATGATCAACGGTTGGACACCGACCTCATTTGCGGATTCATACAGCGGCCGCCGCACGTTCTCATTGAGATTGGTGGCATCGAATACCACCGAGTAACCGTCCCTCAGGTAGCCTCGGGTGAGCACGTGCATCGCGGAAAACACCCGCCGGTGCTCGCGGCGGCTGTAAATTGGCCTGTCCACCAGCAGCTTGCGGGTCCGGTCGCTGTTGAGCCATACGAAAGGCGCCCGGCGAACCAACTCGCGCGAAAAGTGGGACTTTCCCGTACCGGGCAACCCGCAGAGGATTACCAAGCTAGGCGACACGCCCGTGGTATCCGGCAATTCGTCGGCGTACGCCGATCGCAGGCGCTCCAAGTCTGCCGGTCGGAGCCCCCCCGCCGTCCAGAAACTGCGCTGCGACCGCGACGTTGAATCGGACACCAGCGCTCTCCTCCCCACCCGATCACGGGACTGGGTCTGACCCTAAGCTAACAATGCTCTCAGGGCGTATTGGACCACCACCAGCACTATCATCACCACCAACGGGCTGAAATCGATCATGCCGGTCTGCGGCAACATGCGGCGGATCGGCCCCAGCACCGGTTCTGTCAGCGAAAAAACCACATCATACAGGCGAACCAGTATCTCGGGCGCCGCGTTCCCTTGCGTCGACATGAACTGCACCACAAAGCCCAGGATGATGCGGGCCAGCAGCAACAAGTAGCACAGCGTGATGAATAGGCTGATCAGTTGGAGCATGGGAGGATCGCCGACTATCCGACTGGGCTTAGCTCTGGCCCAGCCGCACGGATTTCAGATACGCGGCATTCACCGCATCGACCAGCGCCGCCGGCACCCCGGCGCGTTCCAGGGCCTGCAAGCCTTCCGCTGTGGTGCCACCGGGCGACGTGACCATGTCTTTGAGTTCACCCGGGTGGCGTCCAGTTTCAGAAACCAGCTGCACGCTGCCTTTGACGGTCTGCAACGCAAGTCTGCGCGACACGTCGCGGGGCAGTCCCACGTAAACGCCGGCGTCGATCAGCGCTTCGACTATCAGGAAAACGTACGCCGGCCCGCTGGCGCTGAGGGCTGTAGCCATATCAAGATATTTCTCATCGTCGACGTATATCGAATCGCCGATCGTGGAAAGCATGGCGTCGGTGGCTTCCCGATGCGCCTCGCTCACCGAGGGAGCGCAGGTCCACATCGTCATACCTTCGCCGATTTGCGCCGGCGTATTCGGCATCACACGTATGATCCCGTCGTGCTTCATCCCGTTGGCCAGCGAAGTCATGGTGGCGCCGGCCACAATGGACATGAGCGACGTCCCGGCGCCGAGCGCGCCGCCGATGTCGGCGTAAACCTTCGGGAGGTCCTGCGGCTTCACCGCCAGGGTGATCAGCTCTGACACGCTGATCACGGCGCCGTTTTCGCCCGACACCGCCACTCCGTACCTCTCGGCCAGGTAGTCTCGCCGGGCGGGCACCGGCTCCCCAACCATCACGTCGCCGGCATCGGCAACGCCGGCGTTGAGCATGCCGCCGAGGATGGCCTCGGCCATCGTTCCGCCGCCGATGAACCCGATGTTCATTGTCCTAGTCCCACGAATCGGTGATTCCATCGCCGCGCGCGAAGGCCACGGCCATCCGGATCGATTCGACCATTGAAGTGTGGTCCGCCAGGTTTTTTCCCGCGATGTCGAACGCCGTGCCGTGGTCGACAGAGGTCCGAACGAACGGCAAACCCAGGTTCGCAGTGATGCTCTCCTCGAAGCCGTACACCTTGACCGGAATGTGCCCTTGATCGTGGTACATGCACAGGGCTACGTCATACCGGTCCTGGATCGCCTGGTGGAAGATGATATCCGCAGGCACCGGTCCGATGGCGTTGATCCCTTCGGCCTGCGCTTCTTGCACTGCCGGCGCAATCTCTTCCGCTTCCTCGCTCCCCAACAACCCACCGTCGCTGCCGTGCGGGTTCAACGCGGCCACGCCGATCCGGGGGTTCGCGAATCCCCACTTACGGAAGTTGTCGTCGGTCAGCCGCAGGTAATCAAGGATGCGGTCCTTCTTCACGTAGTCGCAAGCTACTCGCAATGACCGGTGCGTCGTGAGGTGTACGACCCGCAGGTTCTTTGCCATGAGCATCGTGGCGACAGTTTTCGCGCCCGAAAGCTCCTGCAGCAGCTCCATGTGCCCGATGGCCTCATATCCGGCCAAGGCAGCGGCTTCCTTGTTCAGCGGCGCCGTCGCCAGACCGTCGACCACGCCGGCCATCGCCAGCTGACCCGCCTTGCTGACCCACTCCATGGCCGCCTTGCCGCAGGGTATGCTGATCTGCCCCACGGTGATGTCCTCGGGGTTCAGGTTCCCGATGTCCACCACGTCCACAACTGAGGGATCGTCCCCGGCAACGGTGGGATCGTCGGTCTGATTGATGCGCGTGTCCAACCCCGTCAGGCGCGCGGCCTCTTCCATAGCGAGCACGTTGCCCACCACTACCGGGCGGCACGCGGCGTAGACGCGAGGATCCGCCAGCGCCTTGACCACCACCTCCGGACCGATCCCGCAAGGGTCGCCCATGGTGATCGCAATGGCCGGTCGCCGCGTTTCGTTTTCCGTACCAGTTACCATCTCACGCCTCGCTCGTCGGTGCGGGCCCCCCTTTCCGATTGGCGGCAAATTATAGCACGCGCACCGATTGCGCTATCCGACTTCGACCTGGTAATAGCGTACTCAAGACTGTGCACCGTCCTGAATCTCGTTTGCTATACTGGCAGGAAAATACGATCTCTGAGAAGGGAACCATGGATCGGCAACAACATTTCGAACAAGACTTGGGAAAGCTCATCGAGGCTGCCCTATACCTAAGTGAACTTTCCATCGACGACCCTAATTTCGGGATCGAAAAACTCGCAAAACTTCTGTACTATGCGGATTGCGACGCTTACATTCAGTGCGGCCAGCCTATTACGGGCACTACTTATCTGCATTTCCCTCATGGCCCGCACCCTGCAAATTGGTACGAAGTGCGAGAACAGATGGAACGTCAAGGCGACGTCGAGGTCGTATACGGATCGTCAGGCGCGGCATACCAACAGTATCGACTGTTACCTCTTCGCACCGCCGACTTGGAAAGCCTGAAACCTACTGAGCGGGAAATCCTTGAAGCCCAAGTTTCGCGTTTCGCGGGTTTCAACGCGGCCGGCATCGAGCAATACTCGCACCAAGAATTCGGTTGGTTGTCGACCGAGGATGGGCAGCCGATACCTTATTCGCTGGCGGGGGTTGCGTCAGCCCAAATGAGTGCACGCGACATTCGAAATAGTCGCGCTTCTAGATGATGTGGCGCACTCTCAGTAAGTGCACTTCACCGTCGTCTTCAACGATTTCGTAGGTAATCCGCAGCCGGCCAAGCGGATGTGTCGCTGACCTTGGGAAATCGATTGCTCGCATGTTTTCCGGCCAACCCGGCACAGTTGTTGCAGCCCACGGTGAGTATGCGACCGCTTCTTTAATTGCGGCCAATGTGACAGGATCTGTCATGGGGTTGATCCAGCCTTCAGATGTTCCACGTTTCCAATCCGCATCAAAGTCATCAAATTCGACTACCAAATAACGCCTGCCTCGGTGGGATGGCGACATAAACCGTCTCCTTCACGCCGCTATGCGCGGCTAAATTAAAAGGACAAAAAGGGCGGATGATTGTCCGCCCCCGAAGACGATTTACTCGCACTTGTTCCACCCGCATGAATAGCAGGTGAGGCAACCCTCCTGATTGACCACGCCGCCGTTGCATTCCGGGCAGCGCTGGGAAAACCCCGTCGGATACATCGGCGCTGGCGAATGGCCATTGGTCCCGTTCTCGGTGGGCGCCCCGGCCAGGCTCAGCTGAACGCCGTCCGGCGCGCTGTCCAGAGCATCACCGCCGTTGGCAATTCTGTCCAGCACCAGAGCGACCGCATCGGGGCCGGATCCCACCAGTACACCGTCGTCCCACGCCGGGCAGCACGTTATCCCGCGCAATTGCCGGGTAACCTCGCTGGGCTCGATTCCAGCCCGCAACGCCAGCGACACCAGGCGCGATACCGCTTCCAGCAACGCGGCGTCACATCCGCCGGCCTTGCCCATGGCGCCGAACACCTCGAAGGGCAACCCGTCGGCGTCCATGTTCACGGTGACGTACATGTTGCCGTGTCCGGTCCGTACCCGTTCCGTGATGCCGTGAATCTGCCGCGGCCGACGGCGCGGGACCCGGTGGCCGAGCCCGATGATCTTCACCGCGTCCGGATCATCCGCGTCAGCCGGGCTATCGGCTTCCGAATCCTGCGCGCTGTTACCGGTGCTCAGAACCTGCTCGGATTTGCTGCCGTCGCGGTAAACCGTGATCCCCTTGCAGCCCAGGGTGTAGGCGGACCGGTAAGCTTCCGCAACGTCTTCCACCGTGGCGTCGTGCGGGAAGTTGATAGTCTTGGACACCGCGTTGTCCGTGTATTCCTGGAACGCCGCCTGCATCCGCACGTGCCACCGGGGATCGATGTCGTGGGACACTCGGAACACGTCCTTAACCCATCCCGGCACGTCCAAGTCTTCGAGCGAACCGACGCCAGCAAGCTGTTCCATCAGTTCCGGGGTGTAAAACCCTTCGTGGCGCGCGACGGCCTCCAGGAAGGAGTTGCCCTCCACCAGCCGCGTGTTGTCCATCACGTTGCGCACGTAGGACAGGGCGAATAGCGGCTCAATCCCGCTGGATGCCCCGGCGATGATGCTGATGGTTCCGGTGGGCGCGATCGTCACCGGCGCCGAATTCCGCATCGGGACGGAAGCCGGTCCCGCGTTGTACGCGCTATTGTGCCACTCCGGGAACGGACCGCGGGACTCCGCCAAGTCGCACGACGCCCGGTAGGTTTCTTCCTGGATGAACTTCATCACCTCGCGGGCCAGTTCCAGGGCTTCCACGCTGTCGTAGCGCACGCCCATCTGGATCAGCAGGTCCGACCACCCCATGACGCCCAGACCGATGCGGCGTGTCCGCCGGCTCATCTCAGCGATTTCCTGGATCGGGTAGTCGTTCATGTCGATCACGCAGTCCAGCATGTGCACTGCCGTCGTGATCACTTCGCTCATCCGATCCCAGTCGACGAGCACGTCGTCCGCTGTGTAGCGGACCATACGGGCCAGGTTCAGCGAGCCCAGGTTGCACGATTCGTACGGCAGCAGCGGCTGCTCTCCGCACGGGTTGGTCGACTCGATGTCTCCCAACTGCGGGTTGGGGTTGTCGCGGTTGATACGGTCCAGGAATACGATGCCGGGGTCGCCCGTGCGCCAGGCCAGCTCCGTCATCTGCTGGAAAACTTCACCGGCATTGAGCTGCCCCGAAACCTGCCCGGTGCGCGGATTCACGAGATCGTAGTCCTCGCCCCTTTCCGCCTTTACCATGAAGTCCTCGGTAACGGCCACCGAGATGTTGAAGTTGCTCAGGTGGGTTCCGTCCTCTTTGGACCTGATGAACCGCAGCACGTCGGGGTGCGTCACGTGCAGGATCCCCATGTTCGCGCCCCTGCGAGTGCCGCCCTGCTTGACCACGTCGGTCGCGGCATCGAAGGCGTTGATGAAGCTCACGGGTCCCGAAGCCACACCTCCGGTGGATCCGACGACATCGCCCTCCGGACGAAGCCGCGAAAAGGCGAAGCCCGTCCCGCCGCCGCTCTTGTGGATCAGGGCGGTTTCCTTCACCTTGGTGAATATGGAGTCCAGCGAATCCTCCACCGGCAGCACAAAGCAAGCCGAAAGCTGCTGCAGTTCACGACCGGCGTTCATCAAAGTCGGCGAGTTGGGCAGGAATTCCAGTCGCCGCATCACCCGGTAGAACTGATCCTCCACCGCCGCGCGCGCCGCTTCGGTCGCGCCATATTCCAACTCAGACAGGGACAGATTGTGCGCCACCCGGCGGAACATCCCTTCCGGGTCTTCCAGTACGTTCCCCTCGCGGTCCTTGGAAAGGTAGCGGCGATGCAGCACGACCCTCGCGTTATCAGTCAGGGTGCCGTTTCGATCGTTGTATTCGCCGGCGATACCGGCCTTGACCATTGCGTCACGTATGCGCCCCCTCACCCAATCGGCCAAATCCGCCCTGTCCGCCGGTTCGATTCCCGTAGCCGTTGCCACAGCAGGTACCTCCCTCAAAATCAATTATATGGTCAACATTTATGATTGACGGATGAACCACGATGATCGGCATGGGTCTACCGTGCATCGCTGTAGTCTAAACCATCAACCCTTTCACGCGCCGGGGTCTGTTGACCCGACACGCCGGGGAGGCGGGACGCTGGCGCACCAACGCCCCGCCTCCAAAAGTCAGATTGCTCCGACCTCGCTTTTCCTGTTCACTCCCTTGAGTCGTGCGGACAGGTCCAGATCGAACCGCAATCCTTTGTAAAAATACAGCACGGGCGTCTCGCGTTCCGGCCTGAGGTCCAATCCGACCAAAGCAGCCGTGGCGTCCTGAACGCGATGCCAGACTCCTTCCTCACCCGGGGTCCCTCTGGTGACCAGGCGCACCACCCCGGACGTCATGCTTATTCCCAACCGGGTCAGCGTGTCCGCTACCAGGTCCGCGAAATCTCGCAGCGCCCCATACGCGTACTGGTGACCCGCAGTCAGGCGTAACGACAGCCCCGTGGGCGTGTTCCGGCAATTGGTCACCGGGAACGCGGTTCGCAACCGCTGGGTAATTTCGGCCTCCGCCCCTTCCGGGCACGGGCCGCAATGGATATCTACGTTGTAATGCACCGAATGTTGCATTTCTTCAGGCTCCCGAGCGTCAGGCTCATGCTGGAGTTGACAGGTTGGCGCACGGCGCGGCGGAGCGACGTCCGCCGCAGCCGACCGTCGGTGACGGTGAACGCTTTTACGCGATGAGGTCATCGTCCTCCCGCTGCGCCGGCAATGCCGCCCAGCAACTCACCAGGCACGCCCGGGCCTCCCGGTCCAGGTCATCCTGAAGCTCGGCAAAGGGGTTCGGAATCCACGAGTCGCCATTGTCCGCGTCGCTGGTGGCCCAGTCCGACGGGACCCACATCTTCCGCAGCATCTCCTCCATGTCGTGAACCCGGTTGTTGTGGGTCAACAGCCTTGTGAAGGCGGAGTATTGAACGCTGCTGCTCATGATGGTGTTAAACACCTCCCTCAGGGTTAGGTATGGCGAGCAGGTGGCATGATTGCCGATTTGGTTTGACCGGGACGCCCGACAATGGTGGCGATGCCGGAGCGTCCTTGAGTCCATTAGTAGATACGCCTCGTTGCGGTCCACAGATGACATCCTCATCAATGCAAGGCATCGTCCGTGGTTCGCCTATTGGCCGTCGCGCCGGGTGGAGCGGCGAGCCCGGGGCTTCCGGGAGGTAACCGCAGCCAGGCTCAGCAGCGGTTCCGGTTGCCCCTGTCGCAGGGAGCGGGCTTGTTCTTCGAAGTCGTCCGCTCCCTGGAAGTCGTAATACACCGACGCGTACCGCATGTACGCAACCTCATCCAGCGTGCGCAGCCGCTCCAGAACCATCAGTCCCAGGTCCCGCGATTTGACCACGCCGCTGCCCAGGCGCTGGAGTTCCGTTTCGATATCGTCGGCCAGGCGGTCAATGTCGCGCCCGGGTATTGGCCTGCGGGTACAGGCCATGGCGATGCCCGAAACGAGCTTGGACCTGCTGAATTCCTCGCGCCTGCCGTTGCGCTTGTCCACTTGCAGCGTCGGCAGTCTGACCTGTTCGTGGGTGGTGAACCGACGCCCGCAGGACAGGCACTCCCGTCGCCGCCGGATGCCGTTGTCGGCATCCCGCGAATCGGTCACCTTGCTTTGCACCGTTTCGCAGTAAGGACATTTCATGGGATCGGTCGCCTTTTGGTCGCTTTTTCGGAAAGTTTTCGAAAACGGTATATGTTGTGTTTTTGAACCCGCAAACCACAATCTGTAGTAGTCAGGATTATACCGACCCCGATTCCGGTTCGCACGGAGAACCGCGTCAGAATTTCAGCCGGATTTTTCGCGATTTTCCGCCCGCCATGCGTGGCAGCCCAAAAATTGGCCCCCTCTCCCGAAAGAAGAGGGGGCCACGGGGGTCGGAGAGGGATTGATCTAGCGGTAAAATCCCCTGCGATTCTGACGGTTCTGCAAGAACGTCGGGAGTTCGTAATCCCTTCTTTCCGGGACGTCCATCTCGTTCAGCAACTTGGCGATATCGTCTTCCGGGGTGTCGAACACCGCCGGGAAGTCCGCCGCCACCATAGTCATCTTCACTTCGTCGTCCAGCCGGGCATCCCGATTGGTCCCGAAGATGATGTTGGCGTTGGGGTCCGCCAGATCCTCAACCACCGCCGCCGCTTCCTGGACCTCCTGCAACGACAAGTTGTTACCGCCGGTCAGGACGAACAGGATCCGCCGGGATCCTTCCAGGGAAATGTCCAGCAACGGGCTGGTCGTGCACTGCCGGGCCGCTTCCCTGGCCCTTCCTTCTCCTCGACCCCGGCCAATGGACAACCAGGCCTGGCCGGCGCCCGTGAGGATCGTCTTCACGTCGGCGAAGTCCACGTTGATTTCGCCGGGCACGGTGACCACCTCGGCGATGGCGCTGATGCCCTGGTGCAACACCGAGTCCGCCAACTTGAGCGCGTCCTCCCACGAGTAAGAGTCGGACTGTTCCTCATTGAGCGCGAGCAGGCGGTCGTTGGGAATTACGATCATGGTGTCGACATGGTCCTGCAACCGTTCCAGGCCGTCCTCGGCGTTCTTGCGCCGCATCTGCGCCTCAAAGCCGAAGGGCCGGCTCACCACCGCGATGGTCAGAGCGCCCGATTCCTTGGCGATCTGCGCCACCACCGGAGCAGCTCCGGTGCCGGTTCCGCCACCCATGCCCACCGCCAGAAACACCATGTCGGCGCCGCTTACCGCCTGCTCGATTTCGGCCCGCGACTCTTCCGCGGCCTGCCGACCCAGTTCAGGTTGGGCGCCGGCGCCCAACCCACGGGTCAGGTTGCGGCCCAACGCGATACGGTAGTGCACGTCGCACCGGGCAAGATGCTGCGAGTCGGTGTTCAGCGCGTAATACTCGACCACGGGCAGCTTTTCCTTATACATGCGGCTGACCGCGTTGGAGCCGCCGCCGCCCACGCCAAGCACTTTTATCAGCGGAACCCCCCGTCCGATCTCGGGTATCAGGCCGTCGGTCTCATCAAAGCGCTCGGCTGGCTCCCACGACGCGGAGTTATCGGGAAATATCATCGTCCTTTCGCCTCCTGTTATTGTTGGCTGGGTTGTGATTTGTTTGATGATCAAACTGTGGCGGCCCGCGCACCACCCGGCGCGCGTCCGATGGCTTTAGATCTGCTCGTCCTCGAACTCAGGCTCGGACGCGGTTCGCCGCGCGCCGGAACGCGCGAACGGCCGCCGGAACAGCGAGGCCGGTGACCAGTTCCGCTCGCCGGATCCTCTGGGCCTGTCCTGATCCGGCCGGTTCCGGTGCTTGACCGCCCACTGCAGGGCGCCCAACACAGCGGAGAATTCCGGCACCCGCAGCGATTCCGGCAATCCCGCGTACCAGAGTGGAACTCCCACGCGCACGTCGGTTTTCAAACCGCGTGAGGCCATTTCCGCCAGACCGGGCATTCGGGAAACGCCCCCTGTCAACACGATCCCACCAGGCGGCATAGCTCCGATCTCCGCCCGGTAGAGCTCTTCGCTGATGAGCTTCATCACCTGCAGCGAGCGCATGTACAGCGGTTCGCACAGCTCTCGGCGCAATACCATTCGCCTCGGCTGCACCTGGGTCGCCGGGATCAGTACTTCTTCGTTCGCCGGAATTGCGTCCGGCATCGCGTGGCCAAACTGGACTTTCAGGTCCTCGGCCATTTGATACGGCACTCGCATCGCCACTGCCATATCCCTGGTGAGCTGGTTCCCGCCCACTGGAACCACCGACGAAAAGATCGGCGTCCCTTCGCGATAGATCGCCGTCTTGATCGTCCCGGCCCCGATGTCCACGACCACCACGCCCATCTCCCGCTCGTCGGCGGTTAGCACTCCTTCTGCCGAGGCGAGCGGGTGGGCAATCATCCCCTCCACCTTGGCCCGGCACGACTGCAGCGCGCGCACCGTGTTGCCCAGCGGCACCGACATGCCGCGCACGATGTGGGCTTCCAGCTGCAATTCGTTGGTGTCCAGGCCGGTCGGGTTGCGCACGCCAGTCATGCCGTCGAGCCGATATCGCATCGGGATCATATGCAACGTCTGCTCGCTGCGGCTGTCCAGTTGCTGCTCCAGGCTCCCGGACTGGCTGCTCATGAGGGAACGCAAACGCTGTTCGGTGATGGTGACCACCTCTTGGCCGCTTCCCAACATCTCCGTCGAGTTGAGGCTGACCAGGTGATCGCCGTTCACCACCACGTGAAAGCGGTCCACGGGATTGCGACCCACGTAGCGCAGGCACTCGCTCATGCTTTCCTGCAGGCTGTTTTTGACCTCGCCGAAATCGTCGATTATGCCCTGCTGCACACCGTTGGACGGGGCCACGCCGGTGCCCAGCGGCTTCAGCTCTCCTTCAGGGCCGAGCCGCGCGACGATCGAAATGATTTTGCTTGTGCCTATGTCAACGGCGGCGTACATCGATTCCTGTGGCATTGTGGCGTTACCTCGGTAGTATGTGGTTATGAGATTAGGAACAATGATCGTTGACAGGCGGCGGATCAGATGCGTTCCACCGCCCTGAGGCGCGCGCTTCTGCTGCGCGGGTTGTTGCCTGTTTCTGTGGTGGAAGGACGAACCACCCGACGCCGCGCGAACCGGACCGTCGGCTCGTGGTCACACGCACAGACGGGCAACTCCGGCGGGCAGATGCATTGCGCCGCCTCCCGGTCCATCCAGACTTTGACCAGCCGGTCTTCCAGGCTGTGGTAGCTGATCACCACCAGCCGACCGCCGGGTCTCAGCATGCCGGGAACGGCGCTCAGGCCGGCCTGGAGGTACATCAGCTCGTCGTTTACCGCGATTCGTAGCGCCTGGAACGTTTTGGTGGCCGGATGCCGGCTGCCACGACGCCCGCCGAGGGCTCGGGCGACCACTGAAGCCAGCCGGGCCGTGCCGGTGATGGGCCGTGCCGCCACGATCGCCCGAGCGACCGCGCGACTGCGACGCTCCTCCCCGTACCGGTAAATTACGTCGGCCAGCTCCCGCTCGTCGGTGTGGTTCAGCAAGTCCGCCGCCGTCGACCCGACGGTGTCGTACCGCATGTCCAGCGGCTCGTCCCGTTGGAAAGAAAAACCATATCCCGATGCGTCGATCTGGCGGGAGGAAATTCCCAGGTCCAGCAAAATGCCGTCGACCCGTTCGATGCCGGCTTGAAGCGCCAGATTGCTCATGTCGGCGTAATTCCCATGCACGATGCGCACGCGATCCCCGTAACCGGTCAGACGGCGGCGAGCCGCATCCACCGACCGCGGGTCTCGATCTATCCCCAACACAACCCCAGTGGGTCCCGACGCGTCAAGGATCGCCTGCGAATGTCCACCCTCTCCCACCGTGCCGTCGAGATAAACCTTGGCGGGGCCCGCTGACAGCCATTCCACGGCCTCAGCAACCAGCACCGGAGTGTGATGAACCGCCTCATCCCCGTTCGCACGCGTTGGGCAAACCAGTGTTGGCCACCGGCGCAACACAGTCCCAAACGAGATGGCAGTTGGCATTTGCCTGTGCTTTACCGCCAGCGTCATCACTTACCCACTATGAATTCACTATCCGTTGGGGCGCGCGCAGCCCACGTTTAGTTCGTCCGCCCTAACGTGGCTGGAAATCTAACAAATGGGTTTGTGTCGTTGCCTGCTTTCGGAAATGCAAAATTAATCCAATTTTTTCAAAAAGTACAAAATTTTCCGGGTATCAGCGCAGATGACCAAATCTTTCCCATTTCGTCACGTGGACCGGTCAGTGTTCCGTCCGGGCGGTGTTCCCGCGCCGCGTCGGTGGATCTCAAACGATTTTCGCCGGCCCGCTTCAAAATCGCATCGCCGCGCTGTGATACGATTCGACGCCGAAGTACCTTGCCAGCACCAGCCATGCATAACACCTCGTCATTTCTGTCCCAAGTCCGGGGAGTGGAACTGCTCCCGCGTGAGCGCGTCGCCGCATTTCTCGACGCGGAACAAGGGCTGACCCGTGAGCCCACTTCCGACGGCCGGCTCCTGGTGGCAACGAACCGCCGGGTCATATCGGTAACGGAGGAAGGGCCCACCAGGGTGGTTCAGATGTTCGCGACGGATACCGTTACCGCCATCAGCGTGCGGAACGATGCCCGACGCGGTCTCTCCTGGAGACAGTGGGGCGTCCTCCTGGCGGGGGGAGTTATCGCATATTTCCTGCTGGCATATTGGCTGGTCGACCGCCTGCCCGACGTGGTCATACCGGTCATCAACCTGCACGCGATGGCGGCGGTGCTGATGGTGCTCATCGTGCTGCTGGGCTGGATGATCTGGCGCAGCCTGACCGACGCTGGCGGGAACATACTGCGCATCGATGGCTTGAGCTGGAACGTCGAGGCGCCTTGCACCGCAGGCAACGCTGACCTCATGGCCTTTGCCGGAATCGTCCTACAGTTGCGCTCGGAATCCGGTTCGGACCCGGAACGAGCGGCGGTGCGGGAAATCAGCGCGGCGGGGTCCTGACTGGCCGCCACGTCACGCCGGCACACCGAAGGGCAGAGACGGGTCCACGTCCAACGCCAGGTCGGACACTTCGCCCCGCTGCATCTGGTAAAACGCCCCTGCGGCAATCATCGCCCCGTTGTCGGTGCACAGCACGGGCGCCGGTATGATCGCCGGCACCGGCGACTCTGCCAGCGCTCTTTGGCGGAGGCGGGCATTGGCCGTAACGCCGCCGCCCAGCACCAAGCCACGGGCTTTGTACCGTTCGGCCATTTCCAGCAACTTGGCGGTCATCACGTCTACCAGAGACTCCTGGAACTGGTATGCGAGGTTCGCCACCAACCCGTCGACGTCAGCCTCCGCTTCCTCCGGGTTGGGATACAGGCCCACATTCTGCGCCCGGTGGAGCAGGGCCGTTTTCACACCGCTGAAGCTGAAATCGAACGTGTCGCGCATCCATGCCCGCGGCAACGGCGCGGAGGCCGCCGCGAAAGGCACGCCGTCTTCGGAGAAGTCCGCCATTGATTCCGCCGCTTTCTGGATTTCCGGGCCCCCGGGGAACCCCAGTCCCAGCACCCGCGCCGCCTTGTCAAACGCTTCGCCCGCCGCGTCGTCTCGCGTCCGGCCGACCAGACGATAATCCCCGTGCCCCTGCATCAGGATCAGGTCCGTATGGCCGCCCGACGCCACCAGGCACGCCAGCGGGAACCCCGGTTCCTCCGCCGGAGATCTATCGCCGGGAACCAGCCAGGCCGCATAGACGTGACCCTCCAGGTGGTTGACCCCCACCAGTGGAACTTCCAGGGTCAGCGCCAGCGATTTCGCGGTGTTGACCCCGCTGATCAGCGCCCCGGCCAAACCCGGACCGTGGGTAACCGCCACCGCGTCGATGTCATCAAGTGTTACGCCGGCGTCTGCCAGGGCCTGTCTCAGCGTTGGTTCCATGTCGCGGATGTGTTGCCGCGACGCCAGTTCAGGGACAACCCCGCCGTGGGCCGCGTGCAGGGAAGCCTGCGATGCGATCGCGTTGGCACGCAGAGTCCTGCCGTCCTCCACGATCCCCACCGCGGTTTCGTCGCATGACGTTTCAATGCCCAGAATCAACATGGCTCTACCGTTCCCAAGCGAGTGCGCCGACGCATTATAGCAACCGGCAAAACGGCGACCCGTCCGCTTTGCGCGGGATTTCGGGCGATGCTATCCTTCTAGTTGATAATCTAAATCGGCGATACCGGTACGCTCGGCGAATACTTCTTCGGGATCGCCAGGAGGAATAGAAGGCAGATGATGGACATCGCGCCCGACGGTTTATCGATTGGGGCCGTCTTGTTGCAGGTTGGGGAGACCTCCGGCGGATTATCCATGCCCTGGAGTTTGGAGTTATCGCTGCTGGCAATCAGTTTCCTGGGGATAGTTTTTTTCACCAGCGCCGAAGCGGCGTTGGTATCGGTCAACAAGATCCGAATCCAGTACCTGGCCAGCCAGGGCAACGCCGCCGCCCGCGCAGTCAACCACGTCCTTTCGCAGCACGAAAAGTTCTTCGCCACCATTCTTCTGAGTCAGAACGCGTTCACCATCTTTGCCACGGCTCTGGGCACCGCCCTGGCCGCCAAACTGCTCAACGACTTCGGATCGGCGGCACTGCTGACCACCCTGATCTTGACGGTGACGATCTCCATCTTCGGTGAGATCACTCCAAAAACCCTGGCGGCAACCTACTCGGAACGTTGGTCCCTGGCCGCGGCGTATCCCATTCTCTGGATGATGCTGCTGAGCACCCCGTTCATCTACCTATTCACCGTGGTTCCACGCCTCATCTACAGAGCCCTCGGCACATCGTCAGATGGTTGGCAGACCACGTTCACCGAGGGCGAACTGCGGATGATGATCGACCTGTCCAGTCAGCAGGGAGCCGTGGAGTCAGACGAGGCCGAACGCCTTCACCGTGTGTTCAACTTCCGAGACCGCCGGCTCAGCGAAATCATGACGCCGCGCACGGAGATCGTGTGGATAGAAAAAGACACCACCCTGGAAGAATTCCTGGCCCTTTACGCGGAGCATAGCCACACCCGTTTCCCCGTGTTCGAAGACAGCCAGGAAACCGTCCTGGGCGTGCTTTCCAACAAGGAAGTGCTTATCGCTCAGGGGCGGGGCGACATCGGGCCTCAGGACGCTGTAACCGAGACTATGCGCCCGGTCGATTTCATCCCCGAGACTGTCAGCGTGTCCGATGCCTTCGACGCCATGCAGGAAAAGCGCCTGTCCATGATGTTGGTAATCAACGAGTACGGCGGCATCGCCGGCCTGGTCACGATGAAGCAGATAGTGGGTGTCATAGTCGGCACTGTCGTGGACGACGACCCGCCGTCCCTGTCCGCCGACAGCAGCATCGCAGAGCAACCCGACGGCGCTTATCTCCTTGGCGGTGGCATGACCATCATCGAGATCAACGATCGCCTCCATTCCGCAGGTATCGAGGTGCCGGAAGGTGACTACCAGACCATCGCCGGCCTGGTGCTGCACGAGCTGGGCGAAATCCCCGCGGAGAACGACACCGTAATGACCGGCAACCTCGAGGTCACGGTCACCAATATGGCGGGCGCACGCGTCAACCAGGTTCGACTGCGAACGGTCGAACCCGCTTGCGAGGATCAAACCAGATGAAGCTTCACCTGGTCCGCCACGGCGAGACCGACATCAACGCATCGGGCCGCCTGCAGGGCACTACCAACTCCATCCTCACCGCCCGGGGAAGGGCGCAGGCTCGCGAACTGGCGATCGCCAGCCTCACGTGGGGTCCTGTGGCCGTGTATTCCAGCCCACTGCGGCGCGCCCGCGGCGTGGCTTGCGCCATCGCCGACCTGTCCGGTTTGTCAGTCACCGATGAACCTCGCATCATCGAGATGGACATGGGCGATCTGGAAGGAGTCACCGTCCAAGAAATGCGGGACGACTGGCCCGACCTGTACCAGGGATGGCGAAACGACGCCAGTAGCGTCACCATGCCCCGCGGTGAATCCCTGGGCGATGTTCAGCGCCGCGCCATGATGGCAATCGACGAACTGGACGAGCGTTTCGACGCCGACGACACCGTCATCGCCGTCACCCACAACTTCACCATCCGTTGTATCGTCGCCGCCGTCATCGACCTGCCCCTCGCCAACATCAATCACATGGACCTGTCCCTGGGCAGCCGCACTACCATCACCTCCGGCAGGCGCGGACGGCGCCTGGCGGCCTACAATGCCGTGGACCATCTGACCCCGGCCAACCGCACCAGCTATTAGGCAGCCTCGCGTATGGGTCGCAATAGGCGGCGAAGCGATCGCGGGTCTTGGCCGGCGATGCGGTTGCATATTACCGCCCTGACAACGGCGCGTCGCGCGGGGCTGGGACCGAACGACGTGGTGGTCGCAGGCGTTTCCGGCGGGCCAGATTCGTGCGCTCTGATGAATGTGCTAGGCCGAGCCAGGGTTGACACCCGCTTTGGGTTCACCGTGCAGCCGGCCCACCTCATGCACGACTTCCGCGGGCAGGAAACCTGCGACGATGCCGAATTCGTGCGGCGCATGTGGCCCAACTGCATCATAGAAGAGGTGGACGTGTCCGCATACCAACGGGCGAATGGCATCAGCTCTTTCGAGCAGGCGGCTCGAGACGTCCGGTACGACTTCCTGGCCAGGGTAGCCCGGAAGGTGGGAGCGCGGTTGGTTGCCGTCGGGCACACCGCCGACGACCTTGCAGAGACCGTGCTGCTCCATGTGGCGCGAGGCAGCGGCCTCCACGGACTGCGCGGCATGAGCGAACTCGACCCTTGGCCATACCGGGTCACTCAGGACGACAACGAAGAGCCCGGAGCGGAACTGAAAGTCTGGCGTCCGCTGATAGACCTGACTAGAAACCACACTATCTCTTATTGCAGAAACTACGGCATCGACTACCGGGACGACAGCACCAACTACATGCGCGACTTCGCCCGCAATCGAGTCCGCCTCGATCTCATGCCCGCCCTGAAAGAGCAGCTAAACCCGCGGATCGTCGATTCTCTGGGCCGCATTTCGCGCACTGCGGCAGCGCAGGTCGATTACATGGAGCAGCAGGCTGATCTGATCTGGGCACACGTGGCGCCAGAACCGGTGGACAATGACGGTTCCCTGCGCCTCAACCGACGCCTCCTCGCCGAAACGCACCCGGCGCTCCGGCACATCATTTTGCGGCGCGCCTGGGTCGTTACAACCGGACAAGACCGCCGCCTCACTGAGCGGCACCTTTCGGCCATGGCCGAAGCCGCCGCGAGCCTCGGTGCGGGCAAGACCATCCAACTGCCTCGGGGTTGGATATTCGCCGTCGATGCCCGCTGGGCCACTCTGAGCGGCCCTGACCGGGCCGATGACTGCCCGTATCCAGCTCCGGTGCGCGAGTTCCGGCTCACCCTTCCCTGGGGACCCATCGCCGTCGCCGTGACCCGCCGCGACGGTTGGGAGGTCACCGCCGAATCGGTGCGATTGAGTACCGAGACTACGCTCGACACCGAATCCCCGTTGTCCGCTCACCTGTCTGCTCAGTCCCTGGCAGAAGGAGCCACGGTGCGAACCTGGCGGCCCGGAGACCGCATGCAGCCTCTGGGTATGTCAGGTACTCGCAAGCTGCAGGACATTTTTACCGACGTCCGTATCCCGCGGCAGTGGCGCGAGCGAATTCCCCTGGTGGTCACCCCTCGCGGCATCGCGTGGATCGTCGGCAACCGGATTGCTGATTGGGCTGCCGTGCGTCCCCAGGCCGGCGAGGCTACTGCCACCCTTATCCGTTTCGAACCGCGGCCCGACAAAACCGCACCCGGCTGACCGCCGCCGGATCCGCGACCTCCCGGGTCGAAACCGTATCCCGACGCCCGTGAGCGGAATGATGCCGCGCCGCAGAAGCGATTGGCGGCGGCTGCGTTGCTTGAGGGACACGCAATACCCCTAAAATAGACCCCATCATCTGGGGTTCGACGAAAATGCTATTGTGTAAAATAGAGTTGTGACTGGAACGGCCTGAGGACTTGCAAAAGCCGATTGTATCCGCCCGTGCGCGGCTGTCGGCTTCTTCCGCAATTGAAGGAGGGGTTTAGGTGCCGGTCCGCAACCTGACCAACATCCTGGTACATCTCTTCAGCGACGGCGACGAGCTGGAAGAGATGTACCTGTCTGCATTGCACGACCATTGCCTGTACTGCCACGAGCAGATCCTGGACTCCAGGGCCTACCTCGATTTCAAGGTTTGCCCGTTTTGCCGTTTCCACTACACCCTGTCGGCCCGTGAGCGGATCGAACTACTGGCGGACCGACGCACGTTCCGCGAGCACAACCGCTACGTGCGCTCCGTGGCGCCTTTGGCGTTCTCCAACCGCACCACTTACGACGATCAGATCACGCAGAGCCAGGACCGGACCGGCCTGACCGAGGCCGCAGTGACCGGAACCTGCAAAATCGACGGCCGCAACGTGATGCTCGTCGTCCTGGACTACGGGTTCATGGGCGGCAGCATGAGCAGCGTCGTCGGCGAAAAGGTAGCCCTGGCTTTCGAGCACGCCGCTCGTCGCAATCTTCCCGTGGTCGCATTGGTAACCGGCGGAGGGGCTCGTACTCAGGAAGGCGTGCTGTCTTTGATGCAGATGGCTAAAACGGTCACCGCAGCCAACAGGCTGCGAGAGGCGTCCATGCCATTTATCGCGGTGCTGGCCAATCCTTCAACGGGCCAGGCATACGGCAGTTTCGCAAACCTGGCCGATGTCATCATCGCCGAACCCGGCTCGGTCGTGGGTCTTTCGCCCATCCGGACGATGATTGAGGCAACCGAACGACAGGTTCCGCCCGACGTACACACGGCGGAATACCACCTTCGCCGGGGACTCCTGGACAACGTCGTCGACCGGGAGCAATTGCGGTCGCGCGTCAGCCACCTGCTAACCCTGTTGATGGAGCCCGAGGCGATTCGGCTGGGCCGCCGCGCGGTGTCTCGCTTGCAAGTTCCGGCCGCCGAGGACACCGAGACCTGGGAGTCGGTTGAATCCGCCACCCACGATGAGCGGCCGGACGCTTTGTACTACATGCGTCACATGCTCGAGAATTTCTTCGAGATTTGCGGAGACCGGGTCAGCAGTGACGACCGCACCGTGGTGGGCGGCATCGGCCTGCTGCGCGGCCATCCGGTGGCCGTCATCGGCCAACAGCGCATCCATTCTCACGATACCGACCGCAGCCGCTACCACGTCCATCCGGACGGCCTGCGGAAGGCGCAACGGATCATCGGCCTGGCCGCGCGGTTCAACCTGCCCCTGGTCACTCTTATCGATTCCCAGGGCGCGGACCCGAGGCTGGAATCCGAGGAGCATGGGGTGGGAAACGCCATCGCGCGCAGCCTGTCGATGATGCTGGAGGCGGAAACCCCCGTGGTGTCCGTGATCATCGGCGAGGCCGGCAACGAAGCAGCCCTGGCGTTGAGCCTCTCCGATCGCATCCTGATGCAGCAATACGCGATCTACTCTCCGATTTCCCTGCACCACGCGGTCAGCGGGCCGCTCCGTGAGCGCTACCTCACTCGCGAAGCCGCCGAGGTCCTGATGCTCACCGCCCGAGACTGCCAGGAACTTGGCATCATAGACCAGGTCATACCCGAGCCCACCGGCGGCGCTCACGTCGACCGGCGTCAGGCCGTCGAAGACCTGGAGTATTCGATCTACAAACACCTGGCCGAAGCGAGCCGCGTTTCCACCAGCAAGCTCGTCAAGCAGCGGTACCGGAAGTTCCGTCAGATGGGAGAACTCAATCCCTTCGCCCAGGAAGCCATCCAACAGGAGGTCTCAGCGCTCCTCCGGATGCATGCCGTCGGGGCTCCGGAGCCAATGGAACTGCCCGCCGCGACTTTTGGCTCACTGCCGGCGCTGGAAGAAGGGATCGAGCGGCAGGCTTCCTAGCCGATTCCCGGAGCTACGCCTCAAGTCCGTGGGCCTTCAGGCTCCGGCGCAACTCGTCAGCAACCGAGGCGTACTCGACGCCAACCGCGTCGTCCACCAGTACCGTCGGCCTGCTGGTGTCCCGATATGACGGGCTGAGGGACATGCTGCCCAGGAATGGAGCGTCGATGTCTTCAGCCAACTGCCGTCCCGCGCCTTCCCCGAAGATGTCACCGGCGTAGTTCTCCACGATCCCGACCACGTTCAGGTTCAGCTTGCGGATCATGTTGATGCACCGCTTGGCGTCGATGATCGCCAGGTCCTGCGGCGTGCTCACCACCACAAACCCGTCCATGGGTAAGGTCTGCATCACGGTCAACGGGGAATCGGACGTGCCGGGCGGCAGGTCAACGATCAGGTACTCCAAGTCTCCCCAGTCCGTCGACTGGAGAAATTGATTGATGGCGTTGTGGATCATCGGCCCGCGCCAGATGATCGCCTCGTCCTCGTTCTCCTGGAAGAAAGCCATCGACACAACCTTTACGCCGTGGCCTTCCGCCGGGCTGATCTGTCCGTCGCGGTAGTCCGGCTTGTCGGTGATGCCCATCACCCGGGTGACGTTTGGGCAGTCGATGTCCACGTCCAGGAGCCCCACGCGCTCGCCCTGCTTGGCCAGGACCGTCGCAAGGTTGCAGGCCACCGTGGTCTTGCCCACGCCGCCTTTGCCGCTGTACACACCGATTTTCGTCCGGACCGAGGCCAGGCGATCGGTGATCTGGCGCTTTTGTGCCCACTGGCGCCGGATTTGCTCCAGGCGAGCGTTCTGCTGGGCGTTGGGCTGCTGTGGCGTTGCCATCGTAGGGGTGTTCTCCGTATCCGGGCGAGCGCGGGCGTCCCAATCGGGCTAGATGCCCAGCATGTTGCGGGCTTCCTCGCTGATCAGGTCGGGGGACCACGGCGGGTCAAACGTCAGCTCGATGTTGACTTCTTCGACCCCTTCCACATCCTGTATGGCCCATTCAGCCTGTTGTGCGATGTGCGGGCCCATGCCGCAACCGGGGAAGGTCAGGGTCATCTGGACAAATACGTCGTTGGCATCACTGACTTGTACGTCGTAAATCAGGCCCAAATCCACCACGTTCACCGGAATTTCCGGGTCGTACACCGTGCGGAGCGCCTCGAAAACTTCATCTCGATCTACGGTTGCCGGCATGGCCACTCTCCTTCCCTGTGGGTTTGTGATCGCCATTATAGCCCATATCGGTTCCCGATGCGTTCCGGGCCCGTCGGACACTCGGCATCGCGGTGTATGATGCACGGCAACCCGGAGCACGAGGTCCGCACGGCAGGCTCGGCGCCGGGCGGGTCTGATAGGAGCGGAAACATGGTTGACTTGCTATTCGACAACGGCACGGTGATCGACGGCACCGGATCCGCCGGCTATCGCGGCAGCGTCGCCGTCACCGGCGACGCCATCGAGGTCATTACCGGCGACACTTCCGCGGTAGACGCCGGCCGCACCATCGACGCCAGCCGCTATGTGATCTGCCCCGGCTTCGTGGATATGCACTCCCATTCCGACCTGAAACTGCTCACCGAACCCGACCACCAGGCCAAGATTCGCCAGGGCGTGACCACCGAGGCCCTCGGCATGGACGGCCTGTCCTATGCGCCAACCACTCCCCGTGCCCTGGAGCAACTCCTGGTTTACCTGGCGGCGGTTAACGGCGATCCGCCGGACGTTCGCTGGAGCAGCGTGGCCGATTTCCTGGCCTTGTTCGACGGAAGCTCCACCTGCAACGTGCTGCATTTCGTTCCGCACGCCGCCATCCGCGTCGCCGCTATGGGTTGGTCATCTCGGCTGCCCACCGATGCCGAGCTGGACGCCATGCGCGACCTCACCCGACAGGGAATGCGCGACGGCGCGTTCGGGTTCACCACCGGCCTCACCTACGCTCCCGGCGCCTACAGCAACACCGATGAGTTGGCGGCCATTGCAACTGTGGCCGCCGAGGAAGGCGGTTTCTACTGCACCCACGCGCGCTACACGCTGGGCGACCGCCTGCTTGATCCCTTCCGCGAGGCCCTGGAGGTCGGTCGCCGGTCGGGTGCGCCGGTCCACATTTCCCACTATCACAGTCCCGTTGCCGGCCTCGGCGCCCAGATGACCGGCCTGGTCGACGAAGCCCACAACCGTGGTCAGGACGTGACCTTCGACCAATACCCGTACCCGGCGGCCAGCACCATCCTCCATTCCCTCCTGCCGTATTGGGTGCATGCCGGCGGCCCCCAGGCGCTGATGACCAGGCTCACCGACCGCAACGTGCGTGATCTGATGGTCAGGGCCGTCGAACCCCAATGGGGCGGCCAGACCCTGGACAATTACATCTTCGCTCACATCGCCTCGGACAAGAACAAGGAATGGGAGGGCCGGTCCCTGGAAGAGCTTGCCGCTCACCGAGGCGGGCGAATGGTCGACGCCGTCAGTGACCTACTCCTAGAGGAGGATCTCCAAGTGGCTTTCGTCGCCCGGACCGGCAACCTGGAAAACATCCGCGAGATCGCATCCCACCCGGCGCAGATGATCGGCACCGACGCCATCCTCACCGGCGGCCGTCCCAACCCTCGCACCTACGGCACGTATCCGTACGTGTTGGCCCAATTCGTGCGGGGCGAAGGGCTTTTCTCCCTGGAGGAAGCCATCCGCAAGATGACCGGCGCGCCCGCCCGACGCCTCGGCCTGGCCGACCGCGGCATCATCCGCGACGGCGCCAAGGCCGACCTGGTCTTGTTCGACCCGTCCGGAGTCGATACCCCCGCTACATTTGACGACCCGGTGCAATTCCCGGTCGGCATCGACTACGTAGCGGTCAACGGAGCCCTGGTCATCGACAACGGCCGCCACACCGGCGCGCGGCCCGGCCGCGCCCTGCGTAGTCGGTAAACTACCCGCCATCATCAGATCGGTTGGCAAAGGCGCCCGGTTGCCCGACCCGGCCCCTTAGGGCATAATTGCCCACTAACTCCCGGAACACCCCGGCCGAGCCACGCCCCGGCCGCATTCGAGGCATGCCATGGACTTCGAACCCACCTATACCGCCGAGCAGGAAGCCTTCCGCACCGAGGTGCAGGATTGGCTTCACGACAACATCCCGGGCGGCATCCAGCATCCCGCCGACTCCATCGACCTCACCTACGAGCAATACCAGCTCCGGCGCGAGTTGGGCCGGCGTTTGGGGGACAAGGGATGGCTCTGGCCCACCGCACCCCAGGAATACGGCGGCGGCGGCCTGACAGTCGACCATTCCGTGGTGCTGGAAGAGGAGATCGACAACTACAACCTGTCGCTCCCTCCATACTACGACTCCGGCGGACGCCTCGGTGGAAATTCGATCCTCGTGTGGGGCTCCGAGGAACAGAAGCAGGAATTCCTGCCCAAGATCTTCAGGGGCGAAATCCGCACCTGGCAGCTTCTCACCGAGCCCGAGGCCGGATCCGACCTGGCCAATGCCAAGACGGCGGCCCGCCGCGACGGCGACGATTATGTCATCAACGGGCAGAAAGTTTACGTCGGCAGCGCCCACGGCTCCGACTACATGTGGACCATCACCTGCACCGACCCCGAGGGCGACCGCCACCAAAACCTCAGCTGGTTCATGGTGCCGTCCAATCTGCCCGGCATCAGCGTCTTCCCGATGGACCTGCTGTCCTCCGCGGGAGAATCTGGCGCGGGTTCCGGTGTGAAGAACATCGTCTACTTCGACAACGTCCGGGTGCCCGCCCGTAACCTGATTGGCGGCGAAAACGAGGGCTGGAAGGTGGCGACCACTCACCTCGAGCTGGAACACGGCACCGGCGGCCGCATCGGCCGCAACTGGATTGTCGACCGCATTTTCGACCACTGTAAGACCAACTACCGTCGCGGCGATGCCCTGAGCAAGGACCCCGATGTGCGCGAGCGCCTGGTTGACATCTACATCGACGCGGAGATCGGCCGCCTGTTCCAGCTGCGCAACTACTGGATGCGCCACAGCGGCGTTAACGTCACTTACGAAGGGCCCCAGGCATCCTACTTCCGCAAGCAGTCCGGCCTCCGCATCGCCACCGGGATCCTCGACATTCTCGGGCCCGCGGCCCTGACCAAGGACGAGCAGTGGGGCGCCGGCGAGGGTCACATCGAGTCCAACCAGCGGGCGGCCATCATCGCCCTGCACCCCGGCGGCACCACCGACATTCAGAAGGTCATCATGGCCCGCCGCATCGGAATCGGGCGCCAACAGCGCGAACGCGCTGGAGCTCTCGCCTGATCCTCCAAGCCAGTAACCCAGACAGTTCGTTTTGCGCGGCAGCGTCCTCGGCGTTGCCGTTAGTCAGGAGTAACCAACCCAATGGATCTCGCCCTCAGCGAAGAACAGGAAATGCTCAAGGCGGCAGTCCGCCGTTTTGTCGACACCGAGTACCCGAAGGAGACTCTGCTTGAGCTGTCAGCCACGGGGCAGAGCGCTCCGTCCGAGCCCTGGCAGAAGCTGGCCGGCACCGGCTGGCTGGGCATCATCATTCCCACCGAATTCGGAGGCGAGGGCGGCTCGTACACTGACGCCGGCGTGCTGTTCGAAGAGCTGGGGCGCGGCCCCGTTCCCGGCCCACACTTGAGCAGCGCCGCGCTGGGAGCCCTGACCATCCTGGAGGCCGGAACCACCGACCAGAAGCGCTCCCTGCTACCCGACCTGGCATCCGGGCGACGCACCGCGGCATTGGCGATCACCGAGGCCGATTATCAGTGGGATGAGTCCGACGTTCAAACCCTGGCCACGGCCAGCGGCGATGGGTACCGGATCTCCGGCACCAAGGTGTACGTGTATGACGCCGCATCGGCCACCGATCTCATCTGCGCGGTGCGCACCGAGAACCGGCAGCACGTGGGCCTCGTGATCATCCCCGCCGATGCGCCGGGCGTGTCGATCCGCCGTCTCGAGGGATTTGCCTGGAACCTGGCGGAAGTTCGCCTCGATGGGGTCCAGATCGCTCCTTCGGCAATCCTCGGCGCCACCTTCGGCGGCGGTTGGGATGCGCTGGAGCGCGCGGTGGCTGCTTCCATTCCCCTGCTTTGCGCTTTCCAGGTTGGAGGTTCGCAGCAGGTTTACGAGATGTCGGTGGACTACAGCCGCACCCGCATCCAGTTCGGCACTCCGATCGGGCGCTTCCAGCGGGTCCAGGACCACATCATCAACCTCGTGAACGAACTGGACGCCGCCCGCTGGACCACCTATGAAGCGCTATGGAAGCTTGACTCCGAAAGGGACGCCGCCGACAGCATCCATCTCGCCAAAGCGGTGAGCAGCGCCGCCTACTACAACGCGTGCAACCACGCCCACGAAGTCCACGCGGGCGTGGGCAGCACCACCGAGTACGGGCTCACGCTGCACACCACGGCGTCACGCACCCTCTACCAGTTCCTGGGCGACCCCAAGTTCCACCGGCGCCGCCTGGCGGACGCCCTGGGGCTGTAACCGCGTCAGAACGCTCCCATGCCTTGCAGGGCCTTGCGGACTTCGGTCTGCAAGGCCTGAAAAACGTCGCCCACGCTGCCGCGGCCGTCAACGGTCACGAACTGGTGCTCTTTGGCCAGCTCGCGGAACTCGTCGATCAGCGCCGTTTGATAGCGGATGAAGTTGTCGTACAGGTCCGCCTCACGCAGGAAGTCCTCACCAGACTCCCAGTGGTCCAGTTGCCGCACGGAGAGTACCCGCGGAACCAGGTGCTCCACATCCACGTCCAGATACAACACCACGTCCGGTACGACGGCGAACTCGAAAACGTCATTGAGCCAGCGGGGCGATACTCCCCGTACTCTCGCCCGTGCGATGATCGAAAAGATATACCGGTCAACCAGAGCCACCATGCCGGAGCGCAGCGCGGGGACAATGTTCTTTTCCAGCCGGTCCCAGAAATCAGTGGCGTAGAACAGGTTCAGGGTCAACGGGTCCAGGGTGTTGCCCCGCATAGCCCGGTCAATACCGCTGGCGGCCAATTCAGATCGCCGGAAACCCGTGACCAGCACCGCGTACCCTTCCGCTTCCAGCCACTCCCTGAGCATCGCTATCTGGGTTGATCGTCCTACACCGTCCGTGCCTTCGACCACCACCAGGCGGCCCGGGGTGGGTTCATTACCAGCCCCAGGCGGGGTGTGACCGTAGAACCTGACGTTGTCCATCGTCGTCGCTCCTTGGTATCACTTGGATCAGGCGTGCGCGTCGGTCGCACACGAAAGGCGAACTTGCCCGCTAGCCGTCCGACTTGGAAGCCGCCAAAGCTTCCTGCTCGGTCAGGCGGCGTCGCATCGGGGCAGTAATGTACCGCCCGGTCAGCCCGTGTCGTCCCAGCGCTTCGGGGACGCTCTGCCCCCGAATATCCATCGCGCCTTCGAGCAGCGGTTCCACATACCGCCTCACCTGTTGCTGCTGCACCGCGATGGGCTGTGTGGCGTCGATTGTCATCAGCCCGAATTCTTCGGTCAGCGCGTCGTACTCCTCGAGCAGCCGACCCTGGAAGATGCGGAACGATTCCTCGCGGTCACTGGAGAAGCCCATGTCCTGGCCCGATTCGTAGTAGCCCAATTCTTCCCGTCCCACCGTGATGCGATGGATGGAAACGTCCAGCGGCACCTTGAAGTAAAGCGCCAAAGAGGGTTGCACGGCAAACGAATAGACTCTCCGCAACCATTCGCGGTCCACTCCCCGCGCCGCGTCGCGGGCAAAGGCGGTGAACACGTACCGGTCGGCCAATACCGTCGCGCCAGCGCGAAGTGCGGGAATGATCTGAGCGTGCACACGGCTAGCGAAGTCGGCGGCGTGGATCAGGCTGAACGACATCGGAGTCAGCAGTTCCTCGACCTTCCCGCGCTTGGTGGTCCGCCGTACGATGGGCGACGAATTCCAATCCGTGGAAACGGTTACCAGGTTCTGGCTGTTGAGCCACTTACCCAGCAGGTCAATCTGAGTGCTTTTGCCGGATCCGTCGATGCCCTCAACAATTATCAGCTTGCCGGGGAACTTCCCATCGTCTGGATGGAGCCCGTAGCGGTCGCCCATCTTGTACGCCTGCGCCTCTTGCAACACCGTCATGGTCCACTCCTCTCTATCCGTAGGTCTTCGGCGAACGCCATGTTCCACTTTCGCGGCAAATTCGGCGCAGCTACCGGTGACCAGGCCGGGGTCTCGATGCGCCAACCGGATTCCTCTCGGCCTATTGTAACCGTGTTTGCCGCCATCCCTTGAGGCAATCTGCCGTCCAATTCGTCAGATGTTACCAGCATGACGGCCGCCTGTTGGACCAACCGCACTTCTGCCGGCGACATCAACCTGCTTTGCCGGAACCTTTTTGGCAGGATCCCGAATTCCGCAGCCAGCAATATGGCTGCTATCTGCGCCGATTCAGCATGGGTGAACCCAGGCAGGTCGGTTCGCACTATTATACTCGCAGTCCGGTTGAGGCGATTGTAATAGTCCACCGCGTTTCCGATGTCCAGCAGTCGCGCCGCACATCGCAGCGAGTTGGCGATCTGCCGGTTGCCTCCGTCCCACACCGCTTCGGCGATGCGTCCGGCCAACTCAGCTCGCCTTGCCCCGCGCTGCCCAAATCGGGGCGCAAACCTGCCCACCAGGTCCGCCAGAGACTCCGACCTGACCGACCGCAACGGGGGCAGTTGGATCCTTTCGCAAGTCGCCGGTGAGACCGGGTGACGCGCCAGTCCCTCTCGAAGTCCCTGTCCGGACACCAGCAACCGGTCAGTACCCAGGTGCTGCATCAGTGCGTGCGCGACCACGCCGCCGCCGATTATCGAATGGCTGCGCTCCGGATTCATGCCCGGTATGCCGGCCCGTTCGGTGTGGGACATCGCCGACATCTGCCCGATCTGCTCGGACAGCGTGGCCTCGCCGATCTCGTAGCCGTGCAGCTTGATTATGGGATACGGTTCTCTGCCGCGGTCCAGACGCGAAAGCAGGCGCACGGACCCACCCGATCCGACCAACGTCGCTCCATCCTGGAGCGGCTCTACCCCAGCGTCGCCGAGAACCTTCCGCACGTATTCGTACGCCGAGTGGACCGACTTTTCGGTGGGAAGGTCTCCCAGGTCGAACTGGTTGGCGATCCTCAGGCTGCCCAGGGGCAGCGAAACGCTGGACACCAACTCCCTGTCGCTAAACCGCACCACCTCGGTGCTCCCACCGCCGATATCAGCCAGCAGCCCGTCCCGCGTCCGCAAGCCGTGTATCCCACCTACGAAGCAGTACGCCGCCTCGTCGGTACCGTCGATAACCCGCAGGGGGATGCCAAACCGTCGACGGGCCGCCTCGGTGATTGTTTCGACGTTGCCCGACTCCCGCAACGCGGCCGTACCCACCGCGTGGATCGTTTCAATCCCGTAAGCCCGCGCTACCAGGGCGAAATCCTCCAGCGCGTCGAGCGTGCTTTCCACCCCGCTTTCATCCAAGTAGCCGTCGCTTCGGACGTGGCTCATCAGGTTGAGCGTCACCCGCTGCTGCGCCACAATCTCGATCCCGCCCCCACGGTTGACCTGCATCACCACGGCACGAGCGGAACCCGACCCGATGTCGATCACCGCCGTATAGGACGGGAACTGACTGGCACCGCCGTATCGTTCCGCATCGTCGGTGACCGAATGAGGCGAAGCCACGGCCGGTTCGCCGCTCCGCGCTGGATTGGGGGTTTGGATGGTCGTCATTGATACCTCATTTCCATGGATCAGATCCCCCGGTGGCGATGCTATAATCCGGCTCGCACAGTTCGGTTTACGTTTCCCGGAGGAGGATCCGATGCCCAGGCTGGAAGGCAAAATCGCCATCGTGACCGGAGCCGCGCGCGGCATGGGCGAGGTTGAAGCGCGCCTCTTTGCCGAGGAAGGCGCCACCGTCGTCGTGTGCGACGTAACCGACGACACCGGCCAGCGGGTGGCCGACGATATCGTTTCCAGCGGCGACAGCGCCGAGTTCGCCCACCTCAACGTCACCGATGAAGACAATTGGCGGCAGGTCATCACCGATACGGTCGGCCGTCACGGCAGGTTGGATATCCTGGTCAACAATGCCGGTATCTCCGGCTACGACGAGGAGGACAACCTGGGGACGACCACCTGGGACCGCCTGCTGAATATCAACGCCAAGGGCGTGTTTCTGGGCATGAAGCACGCCATAGCCGCCATGGAACAGGGCGACGGCGGCAGCATCGTCAACATTTCGTCCATTTCCGGCATAGTCGGCCAGGACTTCATCCACATGGGCTACAACGCTTCCAAGGGCGCGGTCCGACTGATGACCAAGTCCGCGGCAGTGCGCTGGGCCGCGGCCGGCATCCGCGTCAACTCGGTCCATCCCGGACTGATGCCGCCCATGGCCGGCGGTTCGGCCAACTCGGAAACCCGTTCCGCCATGATGGCCGACATCCCCATGAAGCGGGTCGGCAACCGCGAAGAGGTGGCCTACGCCGTCCTCTTCCTGGCGAGCGACGAGGCGTCCTACATTACCGGAGCCGAACTCGTCGTCGACGGTGGCTTTACCGCCCAGTAGAGACTTCGCCGCGCCACATGCCATTCCGGTCACTTCCAACGGAGTGTCCACCAATCTGGTGCGGGCAAAAATAAAGCCCGTATACCGAGGGGCAACGGGCGAACGGTTCCGTGCCGATACCATCGCCTATCGACCCGCCGGCATCCGCGCGATTTCGGACTCAAGCTTTTCGATGTCCGCCTCGTCCAGGTTGAAATACTTGGCCTGCGGGTGGTGGAACACAACGGCGGAGACCGACCCCTCCGGGTCCATCATGTAACCATCGGTCAGCTCAACCCCGATGTTCGCCGTCACGTCCAGCAGCGCGAACAGCTTCTCCTGGTCTTCCAAGCGAGGACACGCGGGGTATCCAAACGAGAACCGCTTGCCCCGGTAATTGGCCCGGAACAAATCCCGCAGTTCTTCTTCACCACCGAGCTTCACACCTGACCGCTCGCCAATGTTCCACATGGTGCGGATGCGTTTGTGCAACAGTTCCGCGAATCCTTCGGCAGATTCGATCGCCAGCGCTTGCAGCGTGTGCGAGTCCAGGTATCGGCCTTCGTTTTTCCACCGCTCGGACAGGTTACGTATTCCCGGGCCCACGGAGGTCGCGAACATCGCCAGGTAGTCGTTGGGGCCGTCGCCGACCGGACGCGCGTAGTCGGCCAAACAGAGCCCTTCGCGCTCCTGCTGCCGGCCGAAGTAAAAGCGCTCCAACTCGGTGGTCCCGTCCGATCCGTAGACGATCAGCCATTGACCCTCGGACCGGCACGGAAAGAACTTGAACACCGCCCGCGCGCTGATGTCCGAACGAGACAGCATCACGTCCTCGACGCTCTGCACCTGACGGTGCAGCTCCACGGCTTTCGGTTCGTCCGCCCGCAAAGCCTCCCAGAAACGCCCGCGATATCCCAGATGCCGCACGTAGAGCATTTGCGGGTTGATGTACCCGAAAATCTCGTCCAGATCGTAATCGTCCAACACGTGCAGCCGCAGATCGGGCGGGCGGGGCGACGTATCCAGCTGCGAGACGCCGGCGGCGGCGGCGCTACCCACGGGCGGCCACTTCTTGTTGGATCTCCGCGCTTTCAACTTCGAGGCGCGCGATCAGACGCTCTCGTTCATCGGCGTCCTGGATCACGTTGGCCAGCGCCAACCCGGTCATGGCGTCCGGCGAGTACGCCACCAACCCGTCATATTCGGGCGCGATGCGCAATCGGGTGAACCGATTGGACAGAGCCGCGCCGCCAACCAACACCGGCGCCGCGATGCCGGCGGTGCGGAAATCCTGAACCGTTTCTACCATCATCTGGGCCGACTTCACCAGAAGCCCCGACAACCCGATTATGTCCGGCTGGTGCTCCCGGTAACCCGCGATCAGTTCCTGCGCCGCGACCTTGATGCCCAGGTTGATCACATTGTAGCCGTTGTTGGACAGGATGATCTCCACCAGGTTTTTGCCGATATCGTGCACGTCGCCTTTCACGGTCGCCAGCAGCACGCGTCCCCGAGACGCGGCGTCGGAGCGTTCCATGTGGGGTTCCAGATGCGCTACCGCGAACTTCATGGCTTCGGCGCTCTGCAGCACCTCGGCGACGATCAGCTGGTTCGCGTTGAACTGCCTGCCAACCTCGTCCATGCCCGCCATCAGCGGCCCGTTGATGATCGCCAGCGGTTCCCGTTCCTGCAACGCCAGGTCCAAATCATCGGCCAGCCCTTCTTTGCTGCCCTCGATGATGCACTGCGCCAAGCGGTCGTCGAGCGGCAACGCCAACCGCTCCTCAGCGGTGGCTCTCGGAGCCCGGTCACGGAAGTGCGCGGCGAAGGCTGCCACTGGATCCTCGCCACGGTTCCAGATCAGATCTTCGGACAGTTTCCGCTCTTCCTCGGGGATGCTGGCGTAACGCTGCATCATCTCCGAGTTGACTATGGCCATGTCCAGACCGGCCTGGGTGCAGTGGTAAAGGAACACCGAGTTGAACACCTCGCGGCCCGCTGCCGGCAGGCCAAAAGACACGTTGGATATCCCCAGCACCGTCTTAGTCTGAGGCAAGGCCTCTTTGATAATTCGCACTCCCTCGATGGTCTCAGCCGCCGAGCCAACGTAGTTCTCGTCTCCGGTTCCCGCGGGGAACACCAGCGGATCAAAGATTATGTCTTCTTCGGGCACTCCATACTTTTCGGTCAACAGGTTGCGTGAACGCAGGGCAATTTCCAGTTTCCGCTCCCGCGTGATCGCCTGCGCCTGGTTGGGATCGTCGTCGATACATCCCACCACCAGCGCCGCACCGTATCGTCGCGCCAGCGGCACCACGCGCTGGAACCGCTCCTCACCGTCCTCCAGATTGATCGAGTTGATGATGGACTTGCCCTGCAGCCGCTTCAGCGACTCTTCGATCACCGACGCGTCCGTCGAGTCGATCATGATCGGCGCTTTAACCCGCCGATTCAGCTGGTCCAGGAACTTCATGACGTCCGCCGTCTCGTCCCGGTCCGGGTCCTGTAGACACACGTCCAGCACGTGGGCTCCGTTGCGCACTTGCCGCCGGCCAATCTCTGCCGCTTCCTCGAATCGCTCTCCGGCGATCAGCCGCTTGAACCGGCGGCTGCCCAAAACGTTGGTGCGTTCTCCTACGACGGTCGGACGCGTGTCCTCGTTCACCACCACGGCTTCGATGCCAGATACCCGCGTCTCTGGTTCTGGTTCAGTCGTCCTGGGTTTCTTGTCAGACATCGCTTCGACGATTTGTCGAATGTGGTCCGGGCCGGTGCCGCAGCAGCCGCCGGTAACGTTCAGCCAGCCGTTGGATGCGAACCTCTCCAGCGTAGCCGCCAACATCTCCGGCGTCTCGTTGTAGTTGCCGTCCTCGTCGGGCAGGCCAGCGTTCGGCACGCAGGCAATCCCGAAACGTGACAACTCGTTCAGCGTCCGGACGTGGTCCGTCATGAATTCCGGACCGGTGGCACAGTTGAAACCTACCCACAGCAGGTCCCGGTGCGCCAGCGACGTATAGAACGCCTCGGCGTCCTGGCCGGCCAGCAAAGTGCCCATGGGTTCGATGGTGCCCTGCACCGCCATTGGAACCTCGGCGTTCAGTTCCGCGCGGGCCCGGTCGATGCCCTCCAAGCCCGCCTTGACGTTGATGGTGTCCTGACTCGTTTCCAGCACCAGCACGTCGGCGCCGCCCTCGATGAGCCCCGCCGCCTGCTGGTGGTAATCCGCCGCCAACTCGTCAAATGTCAGACCGCCGGTCACCGATATTGTTCGGGTCGTCGGGCCCATTGCCCCGTAAACGAAACGCGGTTTGTCGGGACCGTCGGCCGTGGCGGCGTCCGCCGCCTGCCGGGCGATGGCCGCGGCCTCGCGATTGATCCGGCGCGCCTCGTGGCCCAAGTCGTACTCGCCCAACACGAGAGCGGTTGCGCCGAACGTATTGGTCTGTATGATATCCGCGCCGGCCTCCAGGTATTCCTTGTGGATGTCGAGGATCACGTCGGGGCGCGTAATGTTCAGGTACTCGTTACAACCTTCGTACTCCTCTCCCCCGAAATCCTCGGGTCCCAGGCCCCTCGCCTGGATCTGCGTACCCATCGCGCCGTCGGTGATCAGGATGCGCTGGCGGAGCAACGATTTCAACTCGTTGGTGCGTTCTAAAGAAGCCATAATTTCAGTGCCATTTGTTCCGTAAATCACAATCAAGGCTACCCGCATTCGGCAGGGGTGTCAAACGGCAATGACCGCGAATCATCTCTGCTCGGGTTCGGGAAACGGCCCGAAGGAGCACTCCCATGACCGATCCAGGGATCGTCTCGCGGGCCCCGGAACTCGCCCGATTTATCGCCCAAAGCCCCCTGGCTGACCCGTCGGCAACCGACCTGTCCAACCGCGCCCGTGGAACGCTCCTCGGCCTTGCCGTAGGCAACCTGCTGGGTCTCCCGGTGGAAGGCGATCGCTACGACTGGATCGCCGGCGCATACCCGGAAGGGCTGACCGAGATTGATCCGGGCGAGGCTGACCGCGCCATGGATGACGACCTCGCCCAGGCGATCGATCTGGGAGACGCCCTGCTGGCTGGGGGCGACTACGCCCGCGACTTCGCGGACCAACTGGTCGTTTGGGCCCGCGAGAACGGACGCGGCATCGGCATCACCACCAGCGATGTGATCCGTGAGATATCCGCGGGCAATCCTCTAACCGAGCCGGCGCGCCTCGTATACGAGCGCAGAAACCGAATCGCTCCTAACGGCGGGGTCATGCGCTGCGCCCCGGTAGCAATCGCCCGCCGCGCCGATGCGGATCTGCTCATCGCGGACTCCGCCATCACCTGCGCCGTAACTCACTACGCCGCCACCTGCCAGTGGTCGTGCATTCTGGTCAACGCCGCTATTGCCGCCCTGATCCACGGCGTGGTTCCTGACCTGCCCGCTCTCCTGGACGCAGCGCGTGCCGACGGTTGCCCGAACCTGGCCGCCCAGGCCAACTCCGACGGTATCCCAGCCGACACGCTCGACGCCCTGGCCAGAGGACTCCAACCGCCAGCCGACGTGACCTGGCTGATGCGCGACCACCGTCTGATCGGGCATACCCTGTTGGCGCTCCAATTCGGCCTGTGGGCCGCCGCCACACCCCTCGATCTCGAGACCGCGCTGGTCGCGTCCGTCGCCGCTGGCGGCGATACCGACACCAACGCGGCCGTCGCCGGGGCCGTGCTGGGAGCACGCTACGGCGCGTCCAGCATCCCAGACCGTTGGCTCACCTGCATCCCCCAGCGTCAGCGTATCGAGCGCCTGGCGGACGACCTGCTGGCTATCTCCACAAATTAGCCGAAATACAAAGCCAGCTCATCCCGGTTCCGATCCAGCCAGGCAATGTTCAGCGCGATGCGCTCCAGCGCCTGCCGGATAGTCCGTTCCGCCGCCGGCGTGGGGTGGGCTTCAAAGAACGCCTCCACGTCATTGCGCTGTTCGTTGTTGGTGAAAGCGTTGGTGATGGCCACCAGCCGCATCAGCCCGAACCCTCCGCCGCCGTAACGGCGGTCAAACTCGTCCCACTGATTCTTCAGGAACTCCCAGGCCAGGTTCCGACCCCTGTTGTTGGCCGCCACGGCAGAAACCACGAAGATGGTGTCCTGCAACCGCACGTCGTCGCTGAGCGAACGGTCCAGGGTCTCCCGCAGCAGTTCCTGCTGCTGGAAGCGAGCCATGGAAATCAGGAACCGGATCTTCTCCTCGTGCAGCTCGGCTGCCCGCTCCAGTTCCCACATGCGATCGTAGACCGCTCGGTCGCCGGACTGTGCCACCAGGCTGAAGACCACACCGCGGAGGTCGGGCCGGACGTTGGAGGGATCCCTTTGGTACGCCTCAAACAGTTCCTGCGCCTGCCCGATGACATCCCGGTCTCCATACACACCGGCCTGGCTCAGAACCGTCGACCGCGTCAGCGAGTCCAGGTGGCCTTCGCCCGGCCGGGCGTCCCAACCCGAACGCTGCGCCGCCGGCCCGAACAAGCGCCTCCCGAAGGCATGGTACGACTGCAAGTACGGCTCATCGGCGATCAGGCTTTCGATCTCGCGCAGGTTGGTGGCCAGATCGCTCCACACGGATGCGTCCGTTTCGTCCTGGTACGACTCCGCCAATGCCAGGAAACGAGTCACCGGCAACAGGCCGGCGCGAGACAATGCGAAGGCGTCGTTCTGGATGCCCAGCCGGTCGGTCGCCGGCAGCGTCCGGTCGGCCACCAGCCCGGCCAGGCGTTCCCGGTCTGCGTCCGTGTAGTTCACCCGGTAGAAACCCGTCTGGTCCGGATTGACCTTGAACCAGTCGGACTGCGAGGGCGCGGCAATCTCCACCGTACCGGTCGCAGCGTTTACCAGGTGCGCTGTGACCGCAGCCCCCTCGGCGGCAACGGTCAACGGAACCGGCCAGACCTGCTCTTCGTCGTCGCCTGAATCCTCGCCTAGCACCGAATCGAAGACAAACCGCTCCTGCCTCACCTCCAGCGACAGCCCCCTGTCAGTGTTGGTCGCCTCCACATCCAGCACCGGGTATCCGGTTTGCCCGGTCCAACTGCTCATGATGGAGTTCACCGGCTGTCCGGAGGATTCCTCCAGCGCCGTCCAAAGATCCGTTGTACGCGCGTTCTGGTATGAATGGCGTGTCAGGTAGGTGTTCAGCCCGATGCGGAACACGCTGGGCGTCAGGAAATGCTCCAGCATCCGCAGCACCGACCCGCCCTTGCTGTAGCTGATCGCGTCGAAGAGTTGGCTGACCTCGGCCGGGTTGGCCACTTCTTGCTCGATGGGATGCGAGTTCTTCAGACCATCCAGGTTGAACGCCCGGTTGGTGTCCATGTTCACGAACTGGGTCCACATCGACCACTCCGGGAACAGCCAGTCCACCGCCTTGGTGCCCACCCAGGTGGCGAAGCTCTCGTTGAGCCAGAGGTCATCCCACCACTCCATGGTGACCAGGTCACCGAACCACATGTGCGCCATCTCGTGGGCGACGACCTCGGCCACCCGTTGTCGCGTTCCCGCCGATGAGTTCTCCGGGTCCACCAGAAGCGCCGTCTCTCGGTACGTCACGCATCCCCAGTTTTCCATGGCCCCGGCCGCGAAGTCCGGGATTGCCAGGTGGTCCAGCTTAGGCAGGGGATACGGGATGCCGAAATAGTCGTTGAAAAAGGACAGCAACTTCACCGACGTGTCCAGTGCGAACTGCCCCTGTTCCTCCTTGCCACGGGTCATCCACACGCCAACCATCGTCCCGTCCGCCGCCTCTTTCTCGATGTGCGTCAGGTCGCCGATCACGAACGCCAGCAGATACGTGGACATCACCGGCGTCTTGTCGTACAGGAGTGTCTTCAAACCGTTGTCGCCGCGCGTTTCCTGGATGATCGGCGTGTTGGAAACAGCTTCCATATCCTCGGGTACGACCAGCGTCACCTGGAAAGTCGCCTTGGCCGCCGGCTCGTCCCAGCAGGGCAGGGACCGCCGCGCGTCAGTGGCTTCAAATTGGGTGGTCGCCAAGTACGCGGTCTCCCCTTCCGGGTTCACATACTGGCTGCGGTAGAATCCTCGCAGCTTGTCATTGAGTTCCCCTGTGAAAGACATCCGCAGGTGCTGGCTGCCTACCAGGCCATTTGCCGGCGTGCCGGGGATGCTGATCGTCGCGGTTTCGGCGTCGGCATCATAGGCAATGTTGCTGGCCGCCTGTTCCTGTTCGCCGTTCGCATCAGTCCAGCACACGGTCGCGGAATGAATGTCGATCTCGGCGCAGTTGAGCATGATTTCGGTCGTGCCGGGTTCCATGCTCACCGTCACGTCGACCTCGCCGTCGAAGGTGAAATCGTCAAAATTCGGCGTCAGAGTCAGGTCATAATGGACAGGTCGAACGTTGTCGGGCAGTACGACGGCTTCGGCGGATGGCATCGGATTTCCTCCGTGGTTTGAGTTCAAAAATGGGACGCGGCAAGTTTATCACAGGGGAACAAACCGCTTGTACGACCGAACGAATTGCGGAATAATGAGCGCCCGAATGCATCATCATGTAGCGTAACTTCCGTGACGATACCAACCCTGTTTCTTACGCACGCTTCGAGTTTCCTCCAACCCTAATCTCGGAGTCATTCAATATGCTTGTGGAACATTTGCCGTTCCTTGACATCGCAAGGTGGTTCAATGTTGAGGGACATTCGATTCAACTGCGCCAATCATTGCTGGCTCTGGGCGCGCTGATCATTGCGGCAAAATTGTTCGAGGGAGTCTTCCGCCGCCTGCGCCTGAACGCAATCGTCGCCTACGCTGCGGCTGGGATCCTCCTCGGTCCCGTCATGAATTTGACGGGCGTTTGGCACGTTGACTCTACACTGCATATTGAGCTGCTCCTGACCCTGGGAATATTCATATTCTTCTTCCTCATCGGCCTGGACGAAATCGACATTTCCAGCTTCATGGCGAGCCTCAAAGGCCATTATTTCCTGGCCGCCGTGCTCTCCGTGATTCTGTCCCTCGGTATCTCCATGCTGGTGACGACCGATCTGGTGTTTGACTTCGGTTTGCGGCTCGCCTTTACCGAAGCGCTGGCGTTATCCGGCATCCTTTCCATGACCAGTCTGGGCATTGTGGTCAAGGTGCTGGTCGACGACGGCCGCCTCAAGGAACCGGTGGGAATGCAGATTTTCACCGTGGTGGTCATCTCCGAACTCATCGTCCTCCTGATAATCGGCTTCAGCATCGGGGAGCATGTGCACGAGGTGTCGCCGGTAGGCATTCTGATCCTGCTGGGCAAGGTCGCCGGCTTCGCCGGGGTGTCGTGGATCCTGTCATCCCGGGTCCTGCCGCCGGTAGTCGCCCTGCTGCAGCGGGTGATTCAGGTGCCCCAGCTGTCCCTGGGTCTCCTGCTGGGTTTCCTGTTCCTGATCGTGTGGGGAGCCGAGGTCATGGGTCTCCACGGCTCGTTGGGCGCGCTGCTGTTCGGCGCCTCCCTGTCGGGGCTGCCGTACCAGGTTCGGCGGGAAATTACGCCTGGTCTGCGCAGCGTGGCTGAGGGGTTGTTTGTGCCCCTGTTCTTCGCCTCTGCCGGCCTGCAGTTCAGCTTCTCATTCGCTACTTTGCCGGTCTGGACGATGGTCGCCTTGGCCCTGATCCCTTTGTTCGGCAACTTCATCGGAGCATTCATCGGAGCCTATTTGTCCCGCTTGACGGTGCCTTATGCAGTGGCATCGGGGCTGATGGGGAAGGGCGTCGCGGAAATAGCCCTGCTCCTGGTGCTCTGGGATTCGGGCGTCATCGACGAGGTGGTGTTCTCCTTCCTGGTTCTGGTGATGTTCTGCTACATCCTGTTCATGCCGCCCGTGATCAGTTTCGCCGTCAGGCGTGCCAGCCGACGGGCTGACCTGCCCGGGGAGCTCACCGATATCCCCCAGGGTATTGCCCATTTCGCCCTGGACAACATCACGGTTGGCGACATCCTGGACCGCAGTCGGCACCATCCGGATCCTTCCGTTTCCGTCCGCGATTTCACCGACCGGTGGACGATGCCCAACCAGCACGATTACGTCGTCGCCGAAAAGGGCGCCCTGGTGGGCATCGTGTCCCTGTCCAACTTCAGGTACCTGCCCAAGGCCTCGTGGGCTCGGACTTCGCTCAAGGACATCGTGCGCCGCGAGACCCCGGTTGCCTGGCCGGAAGAGCATGTCGAAGACGTCCTGCAGCGAATGACCGAAACCTCCTTGTCCACGATTCCGGTGGTGGAACCCGAGTCCGAAAAGTTCATCGGGGCCGTGACCCGGGAGGACATCGTGGAATTGATGATGACCGAGTTCCGGGGTGCTCACTGAGGTTCCGGGGTCTCACGATGCTATAATCTGGGGTTGTATCGTGACTGCTGCCGGCCCGCCTTAAGCCTGCGCCGGCCCGAGGAGGAACTGAATTGGCCGCCCGCACTATGTTCGAAAAAATCTGGGATGCCCACGTGGTTCACGAGGAACCGGGGCAACCGTCCCTCATCTACATCGACTTGCACCTCGTGCATGAAGTCACCTCGCCCCAGGCCTTCGACGGGCTCCGCATGGCCGGTCGCAAGGTCCGCCGGCCTGATCTCACCGTCGCCACGGCCGACCACAACACCCCTACCTGGGAACTCACCCGGCCCATCGAAGACCAGATCTCCAAGGCGCAGTTGGACGCCCTGGACCGCAACGCTGCCGAGTTCGAGCTGCCCTTCTATTACGACCGCTTCAGCGAGAATCAGGGCATCGTCCACGTGATCGGCCCCGACCTCGGCTACACCCTGCCCGGCAAGACCGTGGTCTGCGGCGACAGCCATACCTCAACCCACGGGGCGCTGGGCTGCTTCGCCGTGGGCATTGGCACCTCCGAGGTCGAGCACGTCCTGGCCACCCAGACGCTGCGCCAGTTCAAGCCGCGCACCATGGAGGTCCGCGTTGACGGCGAGCTGCCCAGCGGCGTTTCCGCCAAGGACGTGATCCTGGGCATCATCGGCCACATGGGCGTCAACGGCGGGACCGGGCACGTTATCGAATACACCGGGGAGGCCATCCGCGGCCTGTCCATGGACGGCCGCATGACCGTGTGCAACATGAGCATCGAGGGCGGCGCCCGCGCCGGCATGATCGCCCCCGACGACACCACATTCGACTACGTCCGCACCCGGCCCTACGCTCCCAAGGGCGTGGAACTCGAAGCGAAGATCGAGGAGTGGCGCGGCCTGGCGACCGACTCCGGCGCGACTTACGACCGCACCGTCGTTATCAAAGCCAGCGACCTTGCCCCCTTCGTCACCTGGGGCACCAAGCCCGACATGGTGGCCCAGATCACTGACCGCGTGCCCGACCCCGCGTCATTCGAAACCACCGCCGAGCGGGAGGCGGCCGAGCGCGCTTTGGAGTACATGGGCCTGGAAGCCAACCAGCGGATCGAGGACATCCGGATCGACCGCGTGTTCCTCGGCGCCTGCACCAACGCCCGCATCGACGATCTCCGCGCCGCAGCCAATGTGATTCGCGGCCGCCAGGTGAGTTCCGACGTTTACGCTATGGTCGTGCCGGGCTCCGCCCGCGTCAAAGCCGAGGCCGAGGCCGAGGGCCTGGACCAGGTGTTCAAGGACGCCGGGTTTGACTGGCGCGTCGCCGGTTGCTCCATGTGCCTGGGCATGAATCCGGACATCCTGGATCCCGGCCAGCGCTGCGCGTCCACGTCCAACCGAAACTTCGAAGGACGCCAGGGCAAGGGCGGACGCACGCACCTGGTAAGCCCCGAGATGGCTGCCGCCGCCGCCATCGCCGGCCACTTCGTCGACGTCCGCGAGTTCTAAACGACCCGGACGATCTCGACATTCGGACCAACCCGTCATGGCGAGCGCAGCGGGGCGATCTCGCTGCGCTCAAAACGTGAGGAAGTAACCATGGAACCCTTTGTGCAACTGGAAGGCGTCGTCGCACCGCTGGACGCCGTCAATGTAGACACCGACATGATCATCCCTGCCGTGTATCTCAAGAGCATTGAGCGCACGGGCTTCGGGCCGAACCTTTTCGACCGCTATCGTTACAACGAAGATGGGTCCGAAAATCCAGATTTCATCCTGAACCAGGGCCCGTATCGCAGTACGAAAATCCTCGTGTCCGGACCCAATTTCGGCTGCGGCTCCTCCCGAGAGCATGCGCCGTGGGCCCTGGAGGATTTCGGCATCCGCTGCATCATTGCCCCCAGCTTCGCCGACATCTTCTTCAACAACTGCTTCAAGAACGGCCTGCTGCCTCTGACGTTACCCGAGACCGACGTACGCCGTATCATGGACAAGGCCAAAGACAACCCCGGCTTCCAAATCACGGTTGACCTGGAGGCAAAACAGGTGCGTGATGCCGACGAGGAAATCGTCGTCGACTTCGAGGTCGACGACTTCCGCCGCTACTGCCTGCTAAATGGCCTGGACGACATTGGCCTCACGCTGCGGCATGAGGACGCCATCTCCGCATTCGAGGCGCGACGGGACTAAACCACCCAGCCAACGGTCAAGCAAAACGGGGGCGACCAATTGGTCGCCCTTGTTGGTCGCCCTTACTGGTTTACCTACTGGTACCGAACCACTCGGCAACCCGCGCCGCGTAGTCGGTATCGTACCGCTGCATCCGGCCCTGACGCACCTGCTCGTCCAACGACGGCCGGCGCACCCCTCGCGGCGATAGCGGGGAGAATCCGATGATCTGCGCCTCTTCCAGCGCAGCAATTTCGTCGTCCGTCCTGCCCAACAAGCCGGCCAGTATGTCCCGGTTGTGCTGCCCCATGATGGGGGCCGGCTGTGGCGGAACCGCGGGCGTGCCGGACAGCTTCCAAGGACGTCCGGCGTAAGGCAACGGAGGCATTGCCGTCGCCTCGTGGTGCTCGACAACCTCGTAGAACCGGCGCTCCTGCAGGTGTTCGTTGAACAGCAGGTCTTCGCTGTCCACCACCGCGCCGGCCGCGACGCCTTCGCCTTGGAGCCGTTCCATCAGTTCGTGGTTATCGTGATTCCTGGTCTCGAAAGCCAGCATCTTGTCCAGTTCCGCGCGATGCCGGATCCTCCCGAGCGCGTCCGAATACCGGTCGTCAACCGCCCAGTCCGGACGGCCCATGACGCGGCTCAACCCAAGCCAGGCTTCGTCGCTATCAACGGCGATGGCGATCCAACGATCGTCCCCGGCGCACGGGTAGCAACCGTGGGGCGACATCGCCGGGTCTTCGTTTCCGATCCGTTCGGAAATACGCCCGTTGACCGTCCAGTCCAGCAACGCCTCCGGGATCGTGGCGGAGCAGGTTTGGGTCTGCGAAACGTCGATGAATTGTCCCCGACCGGTGTTCAGACGGTGCATCAGCGCGAGCATGACGGCCGCCACAGTGTGCTCGCCGGCCGTGTAGTCGGTGAACGGGATCTCCGACATAACCGGACCGCCGCCGCGATACCCAGTGATGTACGCCAGTCCGGCCGCCCCTTCCGTCGCCGGTCCTGTCGCGCCAAAGTTCGCCCACGGGCCGTCGAACCCGTAGCCGGTCGACGACACCATGATTATGTCCGGTCGGATTTTGCGCAGGTCCTCGTACTCCAGCCCGAAATTCTTTATGACCCTAGGCGTGAAGTTTTCGGCAAACACGTCGGCGACGGCGATCAGATCGCGCAGCACTTCCCTGCCCTCGTCACGGCTCAGGTCCAGCGTCAGTCCCAGTTTGTTCCGGTTCTGCTCGTAGAAGTTGGCGCCCCGGTTCCAGAATTCGCCGTCCACGTCGTTGTGGTACAGCGAATCGGTGCGGTAGCTCTCCAGCCGTTGCACCGACTCCAGCCGTATCACCTGCGCGCCCATGTCGGCCATCCACTTCATCGCCGACGGTATAGCGATCAGTTGCCCCATCTCCAGGATGCGGACCCCTTCCAGCGGACCGGCCATATCAGATCACCTCCGAAGCCCTTAACCAGGCCAGTTCCTGCGCGCTGTACCCCATGCTCTGCAGCACCTCGCCGTTGTGCTCTCCCAGACGCGGCGCCGCTTCTCGAACTTCCCACGGCGAACCTGACATCAGAAACGGAGCCCCGGGGAAATTGATTTCGCCCAGTTCAGGGTGTTCCAGCGGCACGTAATAACCCCGGGCCTGTATCTGGGGGTTGTCCACGGTTTCCTCCGGAGAATCGATGACGCCGTAAATGAACCGCTTCTGGTGCGCTGCGTAGAAAATGTCCTGCTTGACCTTGGTGGCGAAGATCTGATCCAGGATGTCACCGAGCGCCTCCGCGTTTTCCAGCCGCGCCGAGGCGTTGTCGAACCGTTCGTCGTCCAGTTCCGGAGCCTCCAGGAAATCCACCATCACGCTCCAGTCCAGCGTGGCCCCCATGCCGGGATTGGGGAGCACGTACCCGTCGGACACGGCACGCAGCCGGGTCAGGTCTCCTGTGTGGTTAGGCTGTCGCCGCCGAACCGCGCCGGTGTAGGTGTAGTTGTTGGTCACGTCCCGCAGCGCCGAGGCGATGCTCTCCTGTATCGACACGTCGACCCCTTGTCCCTGGCCGGTGAGACGCTGGTGGTACAGCGCCATCAGCGTCGCCGATGCAAGGTTGGTGCCGGCCTTGAACTGGGCCTGGTGCAGCGCATGCTTCAATGGCTCCCGGTCGTACGCGCCAAAGATGTACATCAGCCCGCCCAACGCGTATTCGACGATCTCTGTCGCCCTATAGTCCCGCCAGGGCCCCGTCTGCCCGAAGTTGGAAACTGACGCCACCACCAGTTTCGGGTTATGCCGCCGCAGCGTGTCCGCATCCAACCCCAGGGACGGCATCACGCGTGGCGCAAAATTTTCCACCAGAGCATCCGCGTCCGCGAGCAGGTCCATCAGGATGGACCGTCCAGTCTCAGACTTCAGGTTCAGCGTGATGCTGCGCTTGTTGGTGTTCAGGTAGATGAACGGCAGGCTTTTCTCGGTGTCCGGTTCGTCGTGGTAGAAAGGTGGGAGTCGTCGTCCGGGGTCACCACCGGGCGGCTCGATCTTCAGTACGTCGGCCCCGAAATCGGCCAACAGCTTGGTCGCGTAGGGGCCGGCGATGTGGTGCGTCAGGTCAACCACTTTGACGCCGGCCAAGGCTCCGCTGCTCAAAATCCCCACTCCAGAATGTACTCGGCTGCCCATTCTAGACTCATCAACAACGGCGCACAATCGTCGATATCAACCGTCGCGGATACCGGCCCGCAGACCGGTGACCCCGACCCCATGTCAACGAGGCCGAAAGCCGCCGATGTTATACTCTGCCCAACTCCCTACCGACCGAGGCGGTCTTCCGCCGCCGGCCCATGATTAACGAGGTAACACTGTGCAAACAATCGATGCCATTGCCGAAATTCTCAAGCGGGAGGGCGTCAAGTACCTGTCCTGCTTCCCCACCACACCCGTGATTGAAGCCTGCGCCGCCGCCGGCATCCGACCCATCATCTGCCGCCAGGAGCGCGTGGGCGTGGGCATCGCCGACGGATACAGCCGCATCACCAACGGCCGCCCCCCCGGCGTCTTCGCCATGCAGTATGGCCCCGGCGCCGAAAACGCCTACTCCGGCGTCGCCACTTCTTTCTCCGACTCGGTGCCGATCCTCTTGCTTCCCCTGGGCCATCCCCGCGAGCGGCAGGGCGTCTTCCCGATGTTTGACTCCATCGAGAGCTTCGCCAGCGTCACCAAGCACCTCGAGCGCCTCAACCTGTCCGGCAGCACCAGCCAGGTCATGCGCCGCGCCGTCAACGCCCTGTATACCGGCCGACCCGGCCCGTCCATGGTGGAAATCCCTGCCGACGTGGCCCTCGAGGACGTCTCCGAAGAGGCATTCTACTGGGGCGGCAACGTCCGCCGCTCGGCCTCCCAGGCCGACCCCGACGACGTGGAAGCCGCCGCACGCGCCTTGTGCTCCGCCACGTACCCGGTGATCCACGCCGGCCAGGGCGTGATGTACGCCGAGGCCACCGACGAACTGGTTGAGCTTGCCGAGCTACTGTCCGTGCCGGTGATGACGACGCTGCTGGGCAAGAGCGGTTTTCCTGAGCTGCATCCGCTGGCGCTGGGCAGCGGCTCCGGCGTGATGTCCGGAACCGTGTACCACTTCATGCGCCGCGCCGATGTAATCTTCGGTGTCGGCTCCAGTTTCACCAAGCACGGCATGTCCATGAACCTGCCGCCCGGTCGAACGCTGATCCAGAACACCAACGACCCCCGCGACCTGAACAAGGACTACGACGTCCAGTTCCCTGTCATCGGCGATGCAAAATTGGCCCTGCGCCAGATGATCGAGGCCTGCCGCGAGATTGTCGGCGACAGCCGACGGAACAACGCCGAGATCACCGGCGAGATCGAGTCCGTTCGCAATGCGTGGCTCGCGGAATGGGAGCACAAGACCACCGACGCCGGCCCGTTGGTCAACCCCTATCGCGTTATCACCGACTTCCAGAAGGCCGTGCCCTCCAGCGAGGCCATCATCACCCACGACTCCGGAAGTCCCCGCGACCAAATCACGCCGTTCTACCGGTCCGGCGGCCCGCGCACCTATCTCGGCTGGGGGAAGTCCCACGGCCTCGGCACGGGTTTGGGCCTGGTGATCGGCGCCAAGCTGGCCGACCCGGACAAGATGTGCGTCAACTTCATGGGCGACGCCGCCTTCGGAATGGTCGGCCTCGACTTCGAGACCGCCGTGCGCAGCAATGTTCCCATCACGACCGTGGTGTTGAACAACTCCACGATGGCCGTCGAAACCAACGCCATGCAGCGTTCGCACGAGCTCTACAACACCCGCGACCTGGGTGGTAACTACGCCGACCTGGGCCGCGCCATGGGCGGCTACGCTGAGCGTGTCACCGACCCGAACGACATTATCCCGGCGTTTCAGCGCGCCCGTCAGCAGAACGAGAACGGCAACGCGGTCCTTCTCGAGTTCATCACCAACGCGGAGATTAACTACTCGCACCGCCGCGCATTCTGATCTACCACCACGCCAGCCGAGGGGCGACCTTCGCGGGTCGCCCCTTGCCTTATCTCGCCCCACGACGATGCAGCGCGCCGATCGAAACCTCGTCCGATCCGTGGCTCAACACGTCCAGAGTGCCGAGGCTCATCTGGTCGACGGCGACCCTCATACTGCCCTGGCCGATCTCGACCTGGCTTTCCTGATCGGGCAGGATGATCCCGTCGTTCGCCTGCTACGTGGTCGAACCCTGTCGATGCTGGGCCGCGGTGATGCTGCTCTGGCCGAGCTGAACGCGGCCCTCGCGCTCGATCCCACGATGGCCGACGCCTGGCTCGAACGTGGCACGCTCCACCTGGATAGCTCGAACTGGTCGCCCGCGGAGTCCGATTGCTCTCGGGCCCTCGAACTCGACGGCACGCTGGCCCGCGCCTGGCGCAGCCGCGGCATCGCCCGCTACAAGCTGGGTTCCATGGCCGAAGCCGCGGAAGATTTGAACCGGTCTTTGACCGGCGATCCAGAGGACTCGTCGGCACATTACTGGCAGGGGATGGCCCTGCGAGACGCCGGTCATAATCGTAACGCCGTCGCCGCGTTCGATGCTGCCATCAGAATCAACGATCGCTACGTTGAAGCCTACGTCGCTCGCGGCAAGGCCCACTCCAATTTGGGCGACATGGCCGCCGCCCGCTCCGATTGGGCAATCGCCGCGCGTATGCTGCACCACTCACACTGAACCCGCCGGAGGTGCCACCATGGCAGACCTGCATTCGAAATACCTGTTTATCGCCAGCATGGACATCGACCCCGACCGCGAGGCGTTGTTCAACGAGGTTTACAACACCGAGCACTGCCCTCTGCTCAACCAGACCCCCGGCGTCGTTGGCGTCACTCGTTACGAAACTCACCGCCTTCTTATGGCGATGGGCGGCCAGGTTCAGGAAATTGAGATCCCCGGCACGCCCAAGCACCACGCGGTCTACCAGATCGAGAGCCCGGAAGTGCTGACCAGCCCGGAGTGGGCCGAAGCCGTCGACGCCGGCCGCTGGCCGGAACACGTCCGACCGTACACCAAGAACCGTCGACACCTACTGATGAAGCTCACCTACCCGGAGTCCTAGCCACGCCGGCGATTGCCAACCGCTGTCGTTCCACCCAAAGCAGTAACCCAAAGATCGCGGGGCGGAAGAGAATTCAACAGCGCACTGGAACCAAAAGGGGAGGGACATCATCCCTCCCCTTGCGCATCAGCCCAGCTGAGACCTGACTGCGTTAGTTCGCTCCTCTCATCCTGGGGTCCAGCACGTCGCGCAAGGCGTCGCCCAGCAAGTTCACCGCAAACACGGTGATGGCAATGGCCAGGCCGGGGAATACTCCCAGCCACGGAGCCACGTCCAGCGAGTTCTGCGCCACGCCGTTCAGCATCCCGCCCCACGATGGCACGTCCGGCGGAATCCCGACGCCCAGGAAGCTCAGCGACGCCTCCACGACAATTGCCCAGCCCAGCGAGATGCTGGCCAGCACGATGAACGTGGCTGCACAGTTGGGCGCCATGTGCCTGAGGATGATCCGCCAGTCGCCGGCTCCCACCGCCCGCGCCGCCAGCACGTAATCAACTTCCTTGATGCTCAACGCCTGCGAACGGATGGTGCGCGCGGCGCCCGGTATGAACACCGCGCTGAGCGCGATGATCACGTTGGTCACCGACGCTCCCAGGATCGCCATGATCGCCAGCGCCAGTATCAGCGCGGGGAAAGACATCATAGCGTCCATGATGCGCTGCACCACTAGGTCAGTAACCCCGCCGAAATAGCCGCTGACTATGCCGATGAATGCGCCAATGGTCACGCCGAAAAGCACGCTCAACAGGCCCACCACCAGCGAGATCCGGGTGCCGTAGATCAGCCGGCTGTATACATCTCTACCGATCTGATCGCCCCCCAACCAGGTCTCGCTGTTGGGCGGATTGAAGCGGTAGGCCGCGTTGGTGTGCCTCGGATCGTCCGTAGCCACGATTGGGGCCGTTATCGCAAGGATCACGAGGATAATTACCACTACGGCGCCGAAGGCTCCCAACGGCTTGCGCTGGGCGAAATTGATTATGTTCTCCCAAACCGTTCGCTTGGGACGCATCTCCGAGCCGGCTGGTTCGCTGGGGACGAGAACTCCCGTCGCTTGCTGGGCCATGTTATTTATCCTCGCCGGGGCCGTCGGTAGTACCGAATACGGGCGAAATTACTCGTAGCGTATGCGGGGGTCCAGCCAGGCGTACAGCAGGTCGACCACCAGGTTCAGCGCCAGCACCATGAACGCAATCACCATCACGATGCTTTGGATCATGGTGTAGTCCCGGTGCAGGATGCTGTCCACCAGCAGGCGGCCCATTCCGGGCACCAGGAAAATCGTCTCGATAACCACTGTTCCCGCTATCAGCCGGCCCACCTGCCAGCCCGATATGGTCAGGATCGGCAGGAACGCATTCTTTAGCGCGTGCCGGACAATGACCGCCCTCTCCCGCAACCCTTTGGATCGCGCCGTCCGGATGTAGTCCTCGCGGAACACCTCCAGCATTGACGACCGGGTCACGCGGGCGACCAGCGCCATGTTGTAGAGGCCCAGCGCCACCGCGGGGAAGAGCATCTGTTGTAAGTTCCGCCAGGGGTCTTGCCATAAGTTGGCGTACCCCAGCGGCGGTAACCAGTCAAACCAGGTCACCAGGAAATACACCACCAAAATGCCGATCCAGAATGTCGGCATGGCCACGCCGGCGATGGCGATGATCCGCGACGCGTAGTCCGCTACGGTGTCCTGACGCACCGCCGAAAGCACGCCCAACGGAATTGCCACCACGAAGGCTAACAGCAGCGCGAGGGCTGAGAGCTCCAGTGTGATTGGCAACTTGGCGGCCAGGTCCTCGGATATCGGGGTGTCGAAGTACATCGAAACCCCGAAATCCCCGCGCAGCATCCCCCAAATCCAGTCCAGGTACTGGATCGCCAGCGGCCGGTCGGTGCCCAACTTGGCCCGCAAATCGGCCAACTGTTGCTCGGAGAATTGGCCGTCGCCCTCGAAGCCCATCAGCAGCAGTTCGGCCGGATCCCCGGGCACCAGCCGCATCAGGGCGAACACCATGAGAGTAACCAGAAGGAGCGTCGGTATGAACAGCATGAAGCGCTTTATGACGTAAGTGTTCATTGCGGCTCCTCAGTTGTCGACGGTGTTGTTAAGTAGCTGGTGCGTGGTTTCAGGTCAGCGCTTGGTCGGAACGTCACGACCCCAGATTTCAGCACGCCGGGTCGCACCAGATGCGGTCGTGCTTCAGCTGGGTCCAGAGACTGGCCGGCATATGGAAGTTCTTGATTTGCTTGTTCACCACCTGATCGCGGAAGCTCCAGTAGTACACCAACAGGGGGCCTGGGTCTTCGGTGAGTATGAAATCTTCCATCTCACGCAGGATTTCTGCCCGCTTGGTGCGGTCCAGTTCCTGGCTCTGAGCAGCGAACCAGTCCTTGAACTTCGGCGGCGCTTCCCATCCGGACCACTGGATCCAGAGGCCGCCTGGCATAAAGATTTTTCCAATGATCGGATCGGGTTCACCCACCAGCAGCGCTGTGCCCTGGGCGGCGATCTGGTAGTCCTGATCTTTGTATCGTGTTATCCCGGTCGCGCTGTCGATGGGCTGCACGGTGGCTTCCCAACCTAGATGACGACGATACTGGTCGGCGAGCAACTGAGCCAGGTCGACGTATTCCACCGCCGTCCGCGCCATGATGTTGACTTCGAACCCCTCGGGCACCCCGGCTTCGGCCAAAAGCCGCCTGGCTTCCTCAATGTCTCCGGGATGCTTCCCGCCGTCCGGTCCCAGGCGGAACCCGGGCATTTGGCTGGCCACTTCTTCGGTGCGCCCGAACCAGGTTTCCGGGGGGAACGGGGTTCCCATGGGCGCTATTCCGCCGCCGAAGATCTCGCGGAACTCAGCCCGGTCCACCGCCAGGTGCATCGCCCGCCGCACCCTGACGTCGTTGAACGGTTCGATGGTCGTGTTGATCAGCGTCCCGAGCAGGCTGGTATTCGGGATCAGATAGACATCCACCGTATCGGCCTCGGACTCTTGCAGTTCCAGAATCTCAGTGTTGCTCAGATTGGTCACCGGCCACGTCGCCATCAAGACCTGGCCGGTGCGGTAGGAACCAATGGCTGTGCCCTTATCGGCAATGTAGTAGTGGATGCTGCCGTCAGTGTAGGGCAGACCCTCTTTCCAATAGTCGTCGTTGCGCTCCAGCTCAATGGAGACGTCTTTGGCCAGTTTCGTCGGCTTGAATGGCCCTGACCCCATACCGTTTTCCCATTTCGAGGTGTCAACGCCGGATTCCCCCCATGCCTTGGACATCATTTTGAAGGCGTCAGTGGCAATCATTGAGACGAAATCAGGAGCCGGGTTGTTGGTCACGATTTCCACTGTGTGTTCGTCGATGACGCGGGCGTTCCCAGGCGAATAGTAGGGCGCAATTATCAGGGTCTGCGGCCGGTTCGCCTCCGTGTTCACCAGGCTGTCCATGCTGTACACGACATCCTCGGCGGTAACCGGGGTGCCGTCATGCCACATCGCGTTCTCGTGAAGATGGAATACGAAGGTAACGCCGTCCGGTTGCAATTCCCAACTCTCCGCCAGGTCCCCCACGATGTCATACGGGTCGTCGGTTTCCGAATCGTATTCCAGCAACCCGTTGTAGATACCGGAGATGTTCTTCACCTGGTTGGTGAACTCGTGAGGGTGGAAGATCAGGTTCGGGAAGGCGTAGTCCTGCATCGCTACTATGCCGCCGTACTTCCCCCGGTCTGAAGTCTCGGGCGATCCACTGGCCTGAGCCGGCACGGCGGTCGGCGCCGGGCTGTTTCCGGAGGTGCTCGCGGCAGGCTGCACCACCGGGGCGGTATCGCCTGCCGGTGCGGTGCTTTCGCTGGGCGCGGTCGACCCGCAGGCGACCAACGCGGTAAGTGCGATGGCTGTGGCCATCGCTACCATTATCCGACCAGTGAGACGATTCAACGCACGGTTCAACATCGTAAACCCCCTGCAGCGGCGAAATTCGTTTGGTTAATCGGCTGTCGGACTTCAGTGCGCGCAAGCCTAACAATGCCTAATAAGTGGTGTCAAGACACATTATTTGTGATTGTTTTCACGTGATATTTTTCACGTAACTACGTTTTTCGTAATGTAGTGATGTGTATCAAATCCGACCAATGTCGCCGCACAGCCTCGGCCATGCAAAACGCCGGTTTCCCACCGGCGTTTTCCGACCCCTGATCCCCTCGCAACGACCGAAAGTCGTAACTGGGTTGTGGACTGGGTCAACCTCGACCCAATTCTGCCTCGATCCGGTTTGCCCTGGGCTTCAGAACCGCGTAAAGGGCATCGGTAACCGGCGTTTCTACACCAAGCTCCCGGCCCATGCGGATCACGGTGCCGGTCAGCCCCTCCAGCTCAACGGGCCGGCCCTCGGCGAAATCCTTGGCCAGAGACGCCATGCCGGTAGCCGGGAAATTGTCCAACGCGTTCATGGACCATTCCAGCGAGTCCGGTTCCAGGGGCGCTCCCGACGCTTCGCCAACCGCCAGGGCCTCGGCAATGGCCATTTCGATGGCGGCCCGGGTTTCCGGCACGGTCCTCAGCTCACCGTAGGCGCAGCCGCTGGCCGCGCAGACGCCAGCCGATCCCGACAGATACGCAAACTTCTTCCACAGCATGCCGGTCATGTTTTCCAGCAGGTCCACCCGCCAGCCGGCGTCCCGGAACACCTCGTAGAGCCGCTCGCCCCGCTCAGTGATCCCGATGCTTCGTTCTCCAAACGACGCCGCGCCAGGCCCGCCCTGCGTCACCACGCCGGGTTCGCTGATTCTCCCTTCCAGGTACGCCGACCCGATCATGACCCGGTCTGCGCCGTACACCTCCACCAGTTGCTCTCCGTTGTCGATTCCGTTCTGCAGCGTCAGTAGGATGGTGTCCGGGCCAACCATCGGCGCGATGGCGCGTATCGCGTCGTCGTTGTCGTACATCTTCACCGCCAAAAGCACCAGCTCCTGCGGGCCGACCGACGCCGGGTCGTCGGTCGCGTTTCCGGCCACGGTGAAGATGCCATCGTTACCGCTCTCCACCCGCAGCCCGTCGCGCCGGATCGCCTCCAGGTGCGGCCCGCGGGCGATGAAGGTCACGTTGTGACCTGCCCGAGCCAGCAGCCCGCCGAAGTATCCGCCCACTCCGCCAGCGCCCATTACCGCTATATCCATGCCATTCCTCCGCAGACTCGCCGATTACCTTCACATTCACGGCGTCGGTTGACCGAATTCCGCGCGGAGGTCCCGTTTCAGCACCTTTCCCATCACGTTGCGGGGAAGTTCGTCCACGAACACCACCGAGCGGGGCCGCTTAAACCCGGCAAGACGGTCCCGACAAAAATCGATCAGCTCCTCCTCGGTGACTCGCCGGTCGGATGCGACCACGACTGCCTTGACCTCTTCGCCCCAATCCAGGTCGGGCACTCCGATGACCGCGGACTCCGCGACTCCCGGATGTTCCGCCAGGGTCAGCTCCACCTCCTCCGGGGAAATCATCTCCCCGCCGCGCTTGATGAAGTCCCGCGCCCGGCCGGCCAGATAGATGTAACCGTCCTCGTCCTGCCATGCCAAGTCCCCGGTGTACAGCCAGCCGCCCTTCAAAGTGTCCCGCGTGGCATCCTCCTGACCCCAGTAGCCGGTCATCATCCGCGGCCCTCGCGCGACGATCTCGCCGACTTCACCGCTATCCACCGGATCGCCATCTTCCGTAACGATCATCACCTCCACGTCATCAAGGGGTTTGCCGATCGACGTAAGCCGGCGCAACTTGGTCTCAACCTCGCCCTCGGTTCCGGTCAGGTCGTGGTCACCCGGCGGCAGCATGGTGATGGTGGAGGCCGTTTCGGTCTGGCCAAAGGCGTTGATGAAACGCGTCCCCGGGAACTTGTCGAGGGCCTGCCTGACGACCGGCAACGGCATTGGCGCGGCGCCGTAAGTGATCACGCTCAAAGATGACAGGTCATAATTCGGGAAATTCGCATGGTCCATGACCATCTTCAGCATGGTGGGCACGAGCATCGCCCGGCTTGCCCGGTGTTCGGCAACCAGGCCCATCCAACCCTCGGCATCGAACTGCGGCATGACCACCAGCGTCCTGCCCCCGAAAACCGCCGCCAGGGCCGCCTGCAGCCCCGCCACGTGATACATCGGCACGGTGAGCAGGTTGGTTTCCTCCACGTCCGGATCGGCCGGCTCGACGTTGGTCAGCAGGAACGTTGCGAAACTGTCGTGGGTTAGTTGCGCCCCCTTGGGCACGCTGGTGGTCCCCGACGTGAACATGATCACCGTAGTGGCATCCTCATCGTCCTCGGGAAAGTGCAACTGGTCCGGATCTGCGTTGGCCAGCATGTCGTCGTACGCGTAGCCCCCATTGGTCGCCGGCGCGTCCAGCATCACGATACGCTCTGCGGGCAGAGAGCCGTCCGTCGGGACCAGTGGCAGGTAGCGTTCGCCCAGGAACAGCAGGTCGGGCTGCACGATGCCCAGCATGATCGCCAGTTCGTCCTCTTTCGCGCGGAAATTGATCGGCACGTAGATGGCGTCCAACTGAGCGGCTGCAAAGTAAAGCTCGATCAGGTGATGGCAGTTGGTCTGCATGGCCGCCACCCGGTCTCCCCGGCCAATGCCCAGTTCGGACATCGCATTAGCCAGGCGGTTAACCCGCTCCTGCAGCATCTCGAAGCTGATTCGCGCGCCCTCGAATACGATTGCTGCCCGTTCCGGAACAATCGCCGACGCGATCATGAGAAATTCGGTCGTGTTCATCCTTTCTCCATGCTCGATTTCTGATTCGCCCTCAAGCCGCCGTCCCGGCAGCCAATCGCCGTTCCAGATCCAGCGCGGAATCCAGCGGCATCTCGCCGCCGGCGTTGCATGCACGTTTCAACCCCGCGCCAAACCCATATGGTAGTCCCGACAACTCTGCCGCGGTTTCCCAGGCGGTCGCGGCCAAATTTTCAGGTTCCACCACCCGGCTGATTATCCGGTGACGCAACGCCTCCGCGGCTCCAAAGCGTCGCCCGGTGTATAGCAGGTCCAGCGCGACGGATGGGCCCACGTTAGCCGGCAGTGTCTGGCTTCCTCCGGCGGCGGGTATCATCCCCAACTGCACCTCGGGCATGGCGAATACGGTATCCGACGCGGCTATGCGGAGATCGGCCAGCAGCAGTATTTCCACTCCCGAACCGATGCAATAGCCGTGCACCGCCACAACTATCGGCTTATCGAGGTTGATCAACTGACCCCACACGTCCCTTTGCCACCGTGCGTTGCGCGCGATCACCTGCGATGGAGCGGTGCCGAACTCGCTCAAGTCTGCGCCGGCGCAGAAAGCGCGGCCCTTGCCGGTGATCAGCAGGGCGCCGATTTCGTCGTCTTCGGCCACCAGGTGCAACGCCTCGGCAAAGTCGTCCCGCATTGCAACCGAGTACGCGTTCAGCCGATCCGGGCGGTTCAGTGCCAGGTGGGCAACGCGTTCCTCTTTTTCGAATGCGATGGTGCTAAACGCCTCGCTCATTCGATCACACTATCAGTCCAACGGGATCGCCCGGCGCATCATCTCGTCGAGGTCGACTTCAGTGCTTTGCGCCCCGATCTCGGAGAGCACGTTGGCGTCGCTTACCGAAAATGTCAGCAGGTCGTGCTCTTCGGCTACCCGTTCCGCTTTGGAACGGCGAATGTGCCAATCGTGATGATGATTCGCCACCTCGATCCCGTGAACGCCGTCTTCGATCACGATGTTGGGCGTGTAGTATCCGGGATGGCAGTAGGTGCGAAACAACCGGCCGTTGGGCAGGTAAAGCTCAGTGCAGTGGTATTCGTCGAATGGACTGATGGCCGGCCGCACGTCGATTTCGTGTCCGGGGATGATGATCACCTCGTCGGGAAAATGCTGCTCCACGACCCGGTGCAGCGCCATTCCCCAGTCCCGCCGCCAGTGATCGGTGACCGCGATACCGTCCAGTCCGGCCTGCCTGATGCGCGCGATCACCGTTTCCGCAATTTCCGGCGTCGGTTCCCGGAACCCGAACATCTCGCCCACGTGCGTGTGTATGTCCAATCGTACGGTCATGTCCTCACGGTCCCTCAGCGGCCGGTGAAATGTGGCGTCCGCTTTTCCGCGAAGGACCGCAGACCCTCAGCCCGATCGTCGGTGCTCTGCAGAATTATGCTCAAGTCTGCCTCCAGTCGCAGCCCCTGGACCAGCGGCAAATCGCCGGCAGCCGCCACGGCCTCTTTCGCGTATCGTGCCGCGATGGGCGCGGCCGCAATCATACGCTCGACCATCTCAGCGACAGTTTCCTCCAGCGCGTTCCGCGCGACCACCCGGTTCACCAGCCCACAATCCAACGCTTCGGCAGCGGACAACGTACGGCCCGTCAGCAGCATGTCCCGCGCCAGCGCCGGCCCGACCACTCGCGGCAGCCGTTGCGTCATCCCGTCGAACGGAAACCCGTCCTTCCCGGGCTGGCCCGCTCCCAATCCCGCGGAGTCCACCGCAATCCGCAGATCGGCGGCCAAAGCAACTTCCAGCCCGTGGGCGACGGCGTCGCCGTTCAGGATCGCCAGCACCGGCATGGGCAGCCCGGCCACGGCGTTGGCTGCGCCCATTCGCTTGAGCCACGCCACGCGTTCCGCCGAGACTGCTTCCAGCAAATCGTCGGGCAATTTCTCGCGGCCGGTGGCGAACGTGTCGCCTTCGCCGGCAATTGTTACCACCCGCAGGTCATCGTCCAGGCTCAACTCCCGGCAACAGTCCACCAGCTCCTCAGCCACCGCCTCGCTGATGGTTACGCCGGAGTAGGCCTCCGGCAGAGTGAGCATGGCCTGGAACCGGGTCTTATCGCACCTGATGGTCTGGTATCGCATTGGTTCGGTGGGAATCCTGGTGAATCGGGGCGGGCTGCGTCGCTTTATCGGGCCTGTAGATTGGGCTAAAATGGCGACCGCTCACGGAACCCGAACATGGCATTCAGCAAATTATACGACAGCGCAGCCGCCGCAGTGGCCGACATTCACGACGGCGCCACCGTATTGATCGGCGGCGTGTCCGGCGTCAACGCCCCAGTCGCCCTTCTGTCCGCGCTTGCAGATCGGGACGTCCGGAACCTGACCTGCGTCTGCGACTCGACCTACTACGGGGCCGAGGCTCTGCATCGCTTGGTCGAGGCCGGCTGCGTATCCAGGATAGTCTCGCCCGCGCCCTTTGGTCCGGGCGAGGACGATATCGTGCAGGACCGCTGGCGCTCCGGCGAATTGACCGTGGAAGTGGTTCCATGGGGAACGCTGGCGGAACGCATGCGCTCGGCGGGTGCCGGTATCGGTGGCGTTTTCCTCCCGGTGGGCATCGGTACCCGTTTCGCCGAGGGGAAGGAGGTACGGACGATCAATGGGATCGAGTGTGTGTTCGAGCCTCCCCTGCCTGGGGATTTCGCGTTGGTCCGGGCCTCTCGCGCCGACAGCGTGGGCAATCTGGTGTACGCGGGCGCTCAGAGGGGCTGGAACTCCGCTGTTGTCTCCGCCGCCAGGGTTGCCATCGCCGAGGTCGACCAGGTGGTCGAAACAGGTAACATAGACCCGGAACTGGTTATCACGCCGGGCATCTTTGTCAATCGTATCGCCCGAACAAGCCCGGCGCCCAACGGATAGCTCGCTCGGATAGCCCGCCATGACGCTTGACAGACTGGATGACCAGAGCGTGGCTCGACGGGTCGCCGCCGAAATTGCCCCTGACTCGGTGATCGCGGTGGCTGGCGGCTTGTCGGCGGCGGTGGCCGATCTCGTCCCCGAGGAAAAGGGGGTGTGGTTGATGCGGGCGGGCGGAATGCTTTCGGACCTGCCCATCAACGCTGCCGACGCCGGCGCACTCCTGCGTGGTGGCAATGTGGATCTGTCAATCCTCGCCGCAGCGGAGGTTGACGCCGACGGTAGCTTCGCGGCCTACCACGCTGCGGACTATCCTGGGCCACAGGGCCATGCCGGGCTGGTTGACCTGACCGGCGCTCGCCGGGTCGTCGTAGTGTTGCAGCAAACGAACGATGACGACTCCCCCAACATCGTAGAGACCCTGACCTTGCCACCGGACGGGGTCCGCTGTGTCAATTCCATCATCACCGACGTTGGCGTGTTCCAAGTTGCCGACGACGGTCTCACCCTGATCGAGGTTGCCCCCGGGTTGTCAGCAGAAGACGTGCGGGCCGTCACGGGAGCCGCCATAACCGTGGCGCCGACCCTGCGCGAGATGGACTTCTCGCTGCCGCCCGGCAAGCCCTCCAGCAAGGTCTACGCGGACGGCCCCTCCGCCATCGCGGACCTGCCGGACGGAGCCACGGTTTTCATCGACGGTTTCGGCGGACCCGGGGGCATGGCGCACTACCTCCTGGTCTCCCTACGCGATCGCGGGAGCCGTAACCTGACCATCGTCAGCAACACCGCCGGGATCGCCCGGGTGGTCAGCTTCGGCACGCCGCCGGGCCACACCGCCATCGACCACAGCGTGCTGGTGGAGAACGGCCAGGTTGCCAAGGCCATCGCTTCGTTCCCGGTGTCTCCATCCCCGACCCGCCCATCCGAGTTCGAACTGGCCTACCGCCGGGGCGAGGTCGATCTGGAGTTGGTGCCCCAGGGAACCCTGGCGGAGCGTCTGCGGGCCGGCGGCGCGGGCATTGAAGCCTTCTACACTCCGACCGGCGCGGGCACGCTCATTGCCGAGGGTAAGGAAAGCCGGGTCATCGACGGACGGGAGTACATCCTGGAACACGCCCTGCGCGCGGACTTTGCCTTGATCCGTGCCCACAAAGCGGACACCCGCGGTAACCTGGTCTACCGTGGTACATCACGGAACTTCAACGCGGTGATGGCCCCGGCTGCGCGGGTTACCGTTGTCGAGGTTGACGAAATCGTGCAACCCGGCGAACTGGACCCCGAGGCGGTGGTGACACCCGGGGTTTTCGTGCAGCGCATCGTGCGCCGACCCGAGGGTTTCACCGGCTACGAGTAACCGGAGACGCGCTATGACGGAAGCAAAGGAACGCCTCGACCGGGCCATCATCGCCATGCGCGTGGCCAAGGAATTGCCTGCCGGTTCCTGCGTGAACCTCGGCATCGGGATACCCACGCTGGTCTCCATGTTCGTGGACGACGAGAGCGTGGTGTTTTACCACAGCGAGAGCGGCGTTCTGAACTGCGGTCCGCTGGCTGATGAAGGGAATGAAGACATCGACCTGATCAACGCCGGTGGCCAGTTCCTCCAGCCGGTTCCGGGCATGGCCTATTTCTCTTCCGTCGACGCCTTCGCGATGATCCGCGGGGGTCACGTGGACGTCACCGTCCTCGGCGCTCACCAGGTGTCCGCCACCGGGGACCTGGCCAACTGGATGCTGCCGGAGCGCGGCGTGGGCAACATCGGGGGCGCCATGGACCTGGCCGCCGGCGCCGACAAGGTGATCGTTGCCATGGAGCAGAACGACCGCAGCGGCAACCCGAAAGTGGTTGAGGAGTGCAACTTTCCCCTCACCGGCCGGGGCTGCGTTTCCCTGATTGTCACCGACGTCGCCGTCATGGAGCCCACTCCCGACGGCATGGTACTGCGCGAAGCCGCCCCCGGCTGGACACCGGAAGACGTGCAGCAAGTAACCGGCGCCCACCTCATCATCCCGGACGAAGTCGTCGAGTACGAGGTGTAGCCGTCCCAACTGTCCTCCGGTTGCGTTGGCCGCCGTTTGACTTGCCCGGCGCGTAGTGCTACATTCGACGCACAACTGAACGCCTCACGCGATTCTGGCGGGAGCTTGGGTAAACCAGGCTGAGAGGGCGGCCTACTTCGTCGCCGACCGTCTGTACCTGACCCGGGTAATGCCGGCGGAGGAACAGTAGGTAGCATTGACATTCGGCCGCCGGGTACACGCCTGGCGGTTTCGCATTTCGGAGACATGCCGGCAACTCACTCCTCGTTTCCGGCATCACACAGGAGAGTGATAGCGATGGCCGACGAACTGGTTATTGGTGGCGTGTCGTTTTCTTCCCGGCTGATCGTCGGTACCGGCCGGCATCGCAGCATGCAGGAAATGATCGATTCCCTCGAGGCTTCAGGCACCCAGATGGTCACCGTGGCCATTCGCCGCCTCGACCTCGACAACCCCGAGCAGAACATTCTCGAGCACATCAACCTGGACAAGTACCGCATCCTGCCCAACACGGCCGGTTGCCGGACCGTCGAAGAGGCGTTGTTCGTCGCTCGTCTCGGCCGCGAGGTCGCCCAGACCGATTTCGTCAAGCTCGAGGTCATTCCTGACGCCAAGTACCTGTTTCCCGATCCCAACGGCACCCTCGAAGCGGCTCGCCAACTGGTCGATGAGGGCTTCAAGGTTCTGCCCTACATTCATGCGGACCCGGTCCTGGCCAAGAACCTGGAAGAGGTCGGCTGCGTCACTGTGATGCCTCTCGGTTCCGCAATCGGCTCCGGACAGGGCATCCATACCGTCGAAGAGGTCCGCATAATCCTCGAAAACGCCACGGTTCCGGTCGTCGTGGACGCCGGTCTCGCGGTCCCGTCCGATGCTTCAAAGGCTCTGGAGATGGGCGCCTCCGCCGTGCTGGTCAACACTGCCATCGCCCAGGCCGAGGATCCCGCCATGATGGCCGACGCTTTCCGGAAGGGTGTTGAGGCCGGACGGCAGGCCTACCTGGCCGGGCGCATACCCGTGCGCACCGAGGCCATCGCCAGCAGCCCGCCGACCGACGTGCCGGAACCCGTCGCGGCCGCCTGAGCGACTTCCCGTGGCCGCGGCACTGCCAAATCCCGCCCTCTGCCTGGTCACCGACCGGCGCGTTTGTCCGCCGGACGAACTGCCCGACCGGGTCGCTGCTGCCGTCACCGGCGGTGTCGATATCGTCCAGCTGCGCGACAAGGAGGAGTCCGGCGGTGCGTTGCTGGAACTTGCCACCGCGTTGCGGGCGGTGACGCATGAGTCAGTCATTCTCCTGGTGAACGAGAGGGCCGACGTAGCTGCAGCCTCAGAAGCCGATGGCGTACAACTGGGCGAGGCAGCCATGCCTACCGGCTCCGTTCGACCAATTCTGCCAGTGGGATCAATTATCGGTCGCTCCGTGCACTCGGTGGAAGGCGCTGCCGCGGAACAGGAATCCGGGGCCGATTTCCTGCTGGTCGGCACCATGTTCGCGACCCGATCTCATCCGGGAGAGGAGCCTTCCGGGCCCGGTCTGCTGGAGCGCATCCGTGCGGCTGGCGTTGGCGCTCCGCTGCTGGCCATCGGCGGCATAACAGCCGACAACGTCGGCCAGGTGATGCATGCCGGCGCCGACGGCGCCGCGGTCATCACCGCCATCCTCGCCAGCGCGGACCCCGGACGCGCGGCGTCGCAAATAAAGTCGGCCATGCATGACGCGCGGGCCGGCGTCGGCGAAGATCAAGGTCCCGGTAGCCGCTATACTACGAGCCGGAGGTGAGCGCCCGAATGATCACCCTGCAAGTTAACGGCAAGCCTCGCGAGATCGACGATGGCTTAAACCTTCAGTCCTATCTGGCCACCATCGACGTCAACATGCGGTTCATCGCCGTGGGCTACAACGGCCAGGTGATTCGCAAAGAGGATTTCGAAAAGGTTCGGCTCAACCCGGGCGACGCCCTGGAAATCGTCCGGCCGGTAGGCGGCGGCTGATCCCATGGCCACCGATTCAGGCAGCGCTGACGCCGCCCTGGATCAACTCCTCGAGGACGTCGCGGACGCCCATCCCGACCGCGTGGACGGCTGGCTTCGCAATGAGCCTGGACACTGGGGGTTCTTCGCCGGCCAGGCGGTGATGGCCGTCCGCGGCCTGATTAACCGCAGCCTTGAAGACCCGGAGCGACGCTACGTCTGGCATCGGATGTGGCTAGTCCTTCAGAAGCGCCGCGGCGACCTAGAGACTTGGCACACCTGAACCGATCACATTAGCCGGCGTCGATAACCGCCAGCGTCTGCCCCTCGTTGCAGATCACGGGTGTCAGGGAAGTAGTTCTTCCCTCTGATTCAGTAAGCCACCGGTTCGCTGCAACGTTGTCCCGCAAGGCCGTGGCCTTGAATCCACGCAAGCCGAACGGACTCTCGCTCGCGCCGGGTTGAGTGCATGCCGCCGCCAACCTGGATTGATGACGGCGCGCCGGTAGCATCTGCCCAGCCCGGGGGAAGGCTGCCGTCGGGTCGAGCCGACGGCAGCAAAACAGGCTTATCCTACAACCGCTATCGACTCGATCTCCACAACGTAGGCCGGGTTCGCAAGTTCGCTTACTACCAGCAGCGTGCTCGTGGGCGGATTGCTTGGGAACAACTCTCCCCGCACGGCGCGAACCGCCGCCCCGTGCTCGATGCCGGTCACGTAGGTGGTCGTCTTGACGATGTCGGCAAGCGACCCGCCGGCCGCTTGGACCGCAACCTCGATGTTGCGCCAGATCTGCCGCGTCTGCGCCTCGGCGTCACCCGCTCCGACCACGTTGCCGTTTTGGTCCTGGGCAACCATCCCTGCGATGTAGACGGTGTTGCCCGCCTTCACCACTGCGCTGAAACCCGACGCCGAGGGGTCCGCGATTCCGCTGGGGTTCATGTACTCGCTGTTGGCCATTGGTTTGCCTCCGTAAGTTGGTTCGCTGGGATTATACCGTCGCCGGAGCGGCGTCGGGCTCGGCTTGCGTTTGGGTGGCCCGAGGCGGCAGCCGCGGCGCCCGCGCCAGAAGGATCAACATGCCGGCGCCCGCGTACATCGCCATCAGCACTATGAACACCACGGTGTAGCTGTGGGTGAACGTCAGCAGGTAGCTGCCGAATACCGGCGCGATCCCCAGCGCCGTGGTCTGCAGCGGCCCCAGGGAGCCCAGGATGGCGCCGAACGATCCGCGCCCGAAGTACTGCGCCAGCAGCATGTGCTCCAGCGTACCCACCGTATTTGAGAAAAAGCCCCACAGTACCGCGAACAGGTAGGCCGTCCACAGCGAGTTGACGCCGGTTGCCAGGAACAGCCCGGAAAGCACCGCCCCGGTGATGGTCGCGACCATGCAGGGCCGAGGCCCGAACTTGTCGGCTAGGAAACCCCAGGCCAGCGTGGTCATCGCCAGCACGGCGCCCAACGCGCCCACTCCCACTGCCTGCGGATTGGTCAGTCCCGGACCCGATTCGCTGACGAGGAACGGCACCAGGATGTAGCCCAGGCCCGCCGACGCTATGATCGCGAACACCGCTGTCCCGGCGATGCACCAGTAGGCCCGGGTTTTCATTGCCTCGCGGGCAGTCCAACTGAACTCCTGCACCGGAGCCGGCGTGCGGCGCCCAACGCGCCTTCCGCCGGCGGATTGAGCCGCCGGATTGGATCCGAGGGCGGGCCGATCGCCGTCTGGCAGCATGCCGATCTCCTCCGGAGTTCGGCGCATGATCAGGAACACCGGTACTGTCAGCACCAGCATGAACAAACCGACGTACCCGTAGGAGGCACGCCAACTATGGGTAATCGCAATCAGCGAAATGATCTGGATGTTGACCGCGCCGCCCACGGGTCGCGCCATGCCATTGATCGCCAGGGTCACGCCCCGGCGCCGGCGGAAGAAATTAACCGTCGCCGCTCGCGGGACGATTCCTATCAGGAAAGGATTGCTGACGGTTCTGGCCACAATGTATGCCGCAAAGAACGGCCACGGAGTGGTGGTGCTCACCGAGGACAGAACCAGTAACGCGCAGCCGACAACCACCAAACCCAGCGTCGTCAGGACCCGCGGGCCGTAGCGGTCGGCCAAAGCGCCGGCGAATGGAGCCAGAACTCCCGAGCACCAGGTGCCGGCGGTCACTGCAATGGAAAGAGTCCCAATGTCCCACCCGGTGTCGTCCACGATGTACACCTGGATGGCGCCCATCACCACCTGGGACACGCTGGCACCGGTTGCGGAGGAAAGGCAGGCCATGCTCAGCACCAGCCAGCCGTAAAAAAAGGGCGTCGGCGGATGCCAGGCCATCAGGCGGCGCGAAAAAGATCGATTCAGTTGCGGCCTCGGATGGAGCAACCCAGAAAGGCGCCGATGGCGCTCAAGTCCGTGCGGAATATAACAGCGTGGATAATATTACTCCCATCTGGGAGTTAGGTAAAACGGAGCCGAAGGAAAACGAAACGGGGCGGTGTTACAACCGCCCCGGTCCGTTTTCCTGAATATGTTCGCCGGAGACTAGAAGTCCATCGGCGGGGCCGCCGGCATCGCCGGCGTGGGATCGGGGATTTCAGTGATCATGGACTCGGTGGTGAGAACCATGGCCGCAACGGAAGCCGCGTTCTGCAGCGCGGAGCGGGTCACCTTGACCGGGTCGATGATGCCGCGTTCGAGCATCGGGCCAAACTCGCTGACCTCGGCGTCGTAGCCGTAGTCATCGGACTGGTCCTTGACGTCGTGCAATACGACGGCGCCTTCGCCACCGGCATTTTCGACGATGATCTTCAGCGGCTGCTCCAGCGAGTGCCGAATGATGTTCAGGCCGACAACCTCGTCACCGGTCAACCCGACAACGCCTTCCAGGGCGCGCTGGGCGCGAACCAGGGCGACTCCGCCGCCGGGGACTATGCCCTCTTCCACCGCGGAACGGGTGGCGGACAGGGCGTCCTCGACACGGGCCTTGCGCTCCTTCAGCTCGATCTCAGTGGCAGCGCCAACCTTGATGACAGCGACGCCGCCGGACAGCTTGGCCATCCGCTCCTGGAGCTTCTCGCGGTCGTACTCGGAGGTCGTGTCTTCGATCTGGGCCTTGATCTGGTTGATTCGGGCCTGGATGCCGTCCTCGGAGCCGTGACCCTCAACGATCGTCGTGTCGTCCTTGGTGGAGGCGACGCGGCGGGCGCGGCCGAAATCGTCGATAGTGGCGGAGTCCAGCCGGCGGCCGGTCTCTTCGCTGATGACGGTGCCACCGGTCAGGATGGCGATATCTTCCAGCATGGCCTTGCGGCGGTCGCCGAAACCGGGCGCCTTGACGGCCAGCACGTTCATGATGCCGCGCAGCTTGTTGACTACCAGCGTGGCCAGGGCCTCGCCGTCCACGTCCTCTGCCACGATCACGGCGTTCTTCTGGCCGACCTGGAGCAACTTCTCCAGGGCGGGGACCAGGTCAGCAACGGCCGAGATCTTCTTGTCGGTGATGATGACGAACGGATCTTCGACGGCCGATTCCATGCGGTCGCTGTTGGTGATGAAGTAAGGGGAGATGTAGCCGCGGTCGACCTGCATGCCTTCCACGTACTCGATCTCGTCGGTCAGGCCGCGAGACTCTTCCACGGTGATGACGCCGTCCTTTCCGACCTTCTCCATTGCCTCGGCAATGGTCTCCCCGATGGCATCCTCGTGGGCGGACAGGGAGGCTACCTGACCGATCCGCTCGCGGGTCTCCACCGGTTGGGACATCGACTGCAGCTCGGTCACGATCTGGCCCACGGCGCGCTCGATGCCGCGCTTGATGGCCATGGGGTTCGCGCCGGCCGTGACGTTCTTGAACCCTTCCTGGATGATGGCCTGGGACAGAACGATGCTGGTGGTGGTGCCGTCGCCGGCCGCGTCGTTGGTCTTGGTGGCGGCTTCCTTGAGCAGCTGGGCGCCCATGTTCTCAAAGGCATCAGGGAGCTCGATTTCCTTGGCGATGGTCACGCCGTCGGAGCAGACCTGCGGCGGGCCGAACTTCTTGTCCAGCACGACGTTGCGGCCGCGGGGGCCGAGGGTAATCTTGACCGAGTCGGCCAACGTGTCGATGCCGGATCGCAGCGACTTACGGGCCTCTTCGGAGTACGCCATCTTCTTTGCGGGCATTGCGTTTCTCCTCGGATGAGTGTGTGCGGTTGTTCAGTTGTGGGTGTTAGCCGATCTTGGCGAGCACGTCCGACTCGCGCATGATCAGGTACTCTTCGTCGCCGTCTTCGTACTCGGTGCCGGCGTACTTGGAGTAGATTACCTTGTCGCCAACCGACAGTTCCATGGGGATCCGGCTGCCATCATCGGCGGGGCGACCTGGGCCCACGGCGACGACTTCGCCTTCCTGCGGCTTCTCCTTGGCGGTGTCCGGCAAGAGAATGCCGCCTCGGGTCTGCGTTTCCTGTTCCATGGGCTTGATGACGATGCGTTCGCCAAGCGGTGTGAAAGTGGCCACTGATTGCCTCCTTGCGGTGATTGGTTGGCCTTATTGACGCCGCTACCCCTGGCGGGCAGCGATTACTTTTTGCGCGCGTAGTCCGTGGTGTAAAAACCGGATCCCTTGTAGATCACCGGCACCGGGTGGAACACGCGTCGGGCGACGCCGGAACACTCGGGGCATTCCCCTTCCGACGACGCGCCGAAGCTCTGCCTTTGGTCGTATTCGTGGTCGCAGGCAGTGCATCGGTAGACATACCTTGGCATTGTTACCCCCTTGCAACGGCCGGTGCGCGTTCGGCCGGCTAGGCTCGACATCTATTTTCACCTGCCTCTAAACGATTTCCAATGCCCTTAATGTTAAAATTGCGTTGAAAATCGTCGCGCTCCAGGTGAGATCGCTCATCCGATGGTTAGCCGCTCTTTCAACTCGAACCCCGCCGGACGAACCGACGACGGCAGCGTCGAGCTCCAGCCGGAACTCGAGGGTGTCCTCCGTAACGCGGTGCGCGCCCTGGGCGGCAGCGCGGCCGTCGTCGCCACCTGGGATGATGCGGTCCGGCGTTTCGTAGTGACCGGAGCCTACGGCCTGGACCGTGCCCAGATTGCCCGCATCCGCCCGCTGCTCAACGAGGCCATACCCGACCTCGCCCTCAGCCGCGAGCAGTTCGCCCTCCTGTCGGCCCTGTTTCCTCAATCGGCCCTCCCTATCTCCACCACCGGGGAAATGCAGAACCCGGTCATGGCGGTCCCGTTGGCCACCAACGACGAAACGGTGGGCCTTATCTTCGTCCTGCGCGCCTCCGACGCGGCGAATTTCTCCCAGCTCGACCCGCCGGTACTGGCCGCCTTCGCCGAGCAGGCAGCCATCGCCGTGCAATCCGCTCGCCTCGCCCACCTTCTCACCCAGGAAAAGCAGCGCGTAGAATCTATCCTCGAGGGCAGCGCCGACGGGATCTACACCGTGGACGCCGACCGCCGCATCGTCAGCGTCAACCCGGCCATGGAACGCCTGCTGGGTCGACCCGGCGAGGAACTGCTGGGACTGCCCTGCGCGGTCGCGTTGAACTGGCGCGATCGCGAGGGACGGCCCATCTGCCCTGGCCGCTGCCCCATGATCCACGCTCATCAGTCCACCCCGGGTCTGGACGGCAACGTCACCGAACTCGCCGCCGCTGCCCGGTCTTCCGCCGGTCAGCGCACCGAGGTAGCCCTGGTTTATTCGGTGGTCCGCTCCCCGGAGATGGCCCCGCTGAACGCAGTAGTCAACGTCCGCGACATGACCCGCGTGCGCGAAACCGAAGAGATGCGGTCAACCTTCCTTTCCATGCTGGAACATCAGCTTCAAACCCCGCTGGCCATCATCAAGGGCTACACCAATACCCTGTCCCGGCCCGACGCCCAGTGGGACGACGAGACCCTGCACCGCAGTTTCGAGGCCATCGAAGAAGAGACCGACCGCATGAGCCTGCTCATGGACCGCCTGCTGCTGGCTTCCCGCCTCGAGGTCGGCGCTCTGCCCCTCAGCCTCGAGCAGGTCAATTTGGCCAGCATGGCCGAAAAGGTAATCGAGCGGTTACAACCCACCTCGAAAAAACACGCGCTGTCAGTGTCCTTCCCGGACGATCTGCCGCCCGTGACCGGCGACCCCGGCTTGCTGGAGCAGGTGCTGGTCAACCTCGTGGACAACGCCGTGAAGTACTCGCCGGGCGGCGGGCCTGTGATCGTGTCCGGCGAGCACGAAAACCACGGCGCCGTGCGAGTAACCGTTCGCGATGCCGGGATGGGCGTACCCCGATGGGAAACCCGTCGCATCTTCGAGCGATTCCACCGCTCCCAGAGCCTGGCTTCCACCCATCCCCGGGGAATGGGCCTCGGCCTGTACATCTGCGACGCCATCATGAAGGCGCACAACGGGGACATCGCGGTCCAGAGCGAACCCGGCCAAGGCTCCGCCTTCACTCTCACGCTGCCCAACGGGTCCGCCTCGGCATGACCGCCTCCGAAAAGCGCACCATAATGGTGGTGGACGACGAGCCGCACATCGTCCGCTTCACCGCCATGAATCTGGAGGTTGAGGGCTACAACGTGGTCACCGCAGAAAACGGTGCCCGGGCCCTCGAAGTCCTGGACGCCGGCAATCCCGTGGACCTCGTCGTTCTGGACGTCATGATGCCCGAAATGGATGGGTTCGAAACCCTACGCCGCATCCGGTCCGAATCATCGGTGCCCGTAATATTTGTCACCGTCCGGGGCGACGAAGCCGACCGCGTGGCCGGCCTGGACCTCGGCGCCGACGACTACATCACCAAACCCTTCAGCCCTCGGGAGCTCGCATCGCGGATCCGCGCCCTGTTCCGCCGCGTCGAGGCAGCCGAACCGCCGCGCTTGCAGGAAGTGATCGTCGACGATTGGCTCAGCATCAACTTCGACCAGAGCATGGTCCTGGCCGGCGGACAGGAGATGCACCTGCGTCCCACCGAGTATCGCCTGCTCTACCAGATGGTCAGCAACGCGGGACAGCTTCTAACCCACGACACGCTGTTGGAACGGGTCTGGGGCCCGGAGTATCGCGGCGAGCACCAGTACGTGCGAACCTACGTCACCTACCTGCGGCAAAAGCTGGAGCGCGACCCGCGCAACCCGGAGTACATCCTCAGCGAGCGCGGGCTCGGCTATCGCTTCCGCGATCTCGATCGGATTCGCGGCGGATAGGAGTGTTGCCCTGCCTTCTGGGCAAGCCCAGAAGGCAGGGCATGGAACCGGAGGTTCCACTATGGCTCGATGATTAGGAGGAACGAAAGTGGCCCTTTGGATTTTTGACCGTTTTGCGAAACTTTCGGTGGGTCATTACCTGATGATAATGGTCACCATTGTGGTGCCGGTGGTTTTTCCTACACTCATTGGTTATTTTTCGATCGAGCGGCTGTGGGTTAATGTGGTCATGGACGTAGTCGTGATCTCGATCTGGTCCGTTTTTGTCGTGGTCGTGATCTCAAAACTGGTAGAGCGTGAAAATCGGGAGATGAACCAATTAGTTAGGCAGCAAGTGGGTGACGTTAGAGCACAACTGGCCCGTGTGGAACAGGAACACCGGGATGCAGCAGCAGATGCACAATTACAGTTAGCGGACTTGGAAGAACGACTTCGATCGGCTTTGGAAGGTATAGCAGTTGAGCTCCGTCCGAAAACCGTATATCTTCGCGCGCAGGCTGTGTCGGGGATCCCATCGATGTCCGCTAGTTTGAGTGTCACGGGTGGCAGCAGACTCGCACGGATGCGCAGACGTTTTCGTCGTTGGCGGAGTTGGGTGTGGAGAAAAATATGGGGCAGTCGTGCCGACTTGCCTAGCTAGTGGGGTCATCGCATAGTGATCTCCAGCGGTCGTTGACCGCTGTCTACGTGCGTCGCTAGTCCGGATATTGTGGTGAGTCACTCTATCCCAAAGCGTCACCCGCCGGCGTTCCTCGCCATCGCGATTTCCCGCGCCGTCTCTTCCGGCGAGACATCTGTCAGAGTGATGCTGTCGACCCACTTGACGCTGGCGTAACACGCCTGTCCGACGCTCACCAGCCGGCAGGGACCGCCGTGCTCCTCCGGCAAATCCGCTCCGTTCAGCCGCGTCGCCAGCAGCACGCCTGAAGGATCCTCCAACCCGACGCCTACCTGGAAATCCTTCGCCACAATCGCCGCGAATCGCGCGGTCGGCAACGGACCCACGATGTCCAGCAAGACAGACAGTGGGACTCCTTCCCACGCCTGTCCCGGAGCTGACCAGCCTTCCACGCAGCGGAAGTCATCGATGATGGTTTGCCGAGTCAACTCCAGCAATTTCGTGGCGCTGAACACCGTCGGCCGTTCCACCAATCCTTCGACCCGGAGGCCGGACCAGGTTTCCGGGCGACCATGATGGTTGTCGAAGACGGGCAGTGCGTCATATACGGTAGCGTTTTCCGATTGCGTCATGCTCTACCCTCCCACCTAAACCGGTGTACCGCGTGTCATCGTCACCGCGACGATCACCACCAGGATTGTCAGCAATACGTTTATGCGGGCGATCCATACAACCCAGCGCCGCAAGATCGGCAGGTAACCGGGCGGTTCTTCTCCCGCCTGCATCGCCTCGATCAACCGGTTGGTGTAGGGCCCGATCACGAAATCGTGTATCGCGCTGAGCCAGATCACCACGGCCACCAGCGCCACCTTCACCTGCAGCGTCGCCACGAAATGTCCGCCCAGACTGAAAAAATCCCCAAACCCGATGCCGTAACGGGTAGGCAGGATGTACAGGCCGGTCGCCACCAGCAGGACGATACAGACCCACGAGATCACCCGGAACCGCCGCGCCACTGTTCCTAGCATATCCGGCGGGAAAACCGGCGGTTCGCCCGGCGCTGGCGCGTAACGCCGCAACACCGGGATCAACACCAACGCCAGGAACAGGCTGCCGCCGATCCATATGATCGCGGACGCCAGGTGGATGAAAACTGCTGCCTGGTACATGCTTGTTGATCCACCGGGGCGGTTAGGCGCCACGCTTGGGAGACCTTCTGTTACCAGCATACACCCAACAAACGAAGGTTGAACGGCAGCCGTCCGAGGGTTATCCTGTGGCTGAACCCGACCACCGCGGGCCACCCTGCGGCCATTCACGTCGGGCTACCCCGGAGATGAAGCAATGCGATTGGAAGGCAAGGTCGCCATCGTAAGCGGCGGCGCGCACGGCATGGGCGCCGTGGAGTCCCGCCTCTTCGCCCGCGAAGGCGCCAAGGTAGTCATCGCCGATATCCGCGAGGATGACGGGCGGCAGGTGGAAGCCGAGATTAACGAGGCCGGCGGCGAGAGCGTTTTTGTCCACACCGATGTGACCAGTGAGGACGCGTGGTCCAACGTCGTCACTCAGGCTGTCTCCCGTTTCGGCCGCCTGGACATCCTGGTCAACAACGCCGGAATCAGCAGCCGGGCGGTCGCCGATGATGACAGCCTCGAAGCCTGGTCACGCATCATGGACATCAACTCCACCGGCGTCTTCCTGGGCACGAAACACGCCATCGCCCAGATGCGTCAGAACGGCGGCGGTTCCATCGTCAACATATCGTCCATCGCCGGCCTGGTGGGCATGCTCAGCGGACACCCGGCTTACAACGCGTCCAAGGGCTCCGTGCGCATCTTCACCAAGGCGATGGCCGTGCGCTACGGCATCGAGAACATCCGGGTCAATTCCGTCCATCCCGGATACATGCCTCCCATGATGGGAAGCATCGCCACCGAAACCGTGCGTGACGGCCGGCGCGGCATGATCGAGGACCAGGTTCCCCTGGGCCGGGAGGGCCGCCAGGAGGAGGTCGCCAACGCCGTGCTGTTCCTGGCGAGCGACGACGCCTCTTACATCACCGGAGCCGAGTTGGTCGTCGACGGCGGCTTCACCGCTCGCTGAAACCTTGAAGTACCTGCGCACTGGACCACCGGAACGGTTGAGCCATTGCCGGGGCGTTGGCCCCGCCAACACTGCGGATACGTCATATCGACCGGCAACATAGGGAGGGAACGGTTTGCCCATTACTGATGTCACCATCGTGCGTCGTTGCGCCGATTGTCTGGGGGAAATCGGCACGATGACGGTCAAGAAGGACAACATGCGGCTCATGACCAACGACCTGACCTGGTGCGACGACTGCGGTGGAGAAACTCGGGAGATCCGCGACATCGCCGAGCGTGAGGAAACGGTCATCACCGAGCAGGCCAGCTATCCCGGTAATCCCGCGGTGGAGGACGTTTCAGCCGCAGAATTTCGCCGCCGACGCAGCGCCGGCATTCGCGTCTAACTCGAGCCGGACACGGAGCAGTTTATGTTTGCGGCAGACGCCATCCTCGAGTTGCAAAAGCTGGTTGCGTCAGAGTCGGCCGACAACGTCAGCGGCGACTTCGACCTCGCCACCGGCGCTCTCCTGGTGGCTTCCATAGACGACCCCAACGTCGACATTGACGGCTGCCGCGCCAACCTCGATCGCATGGCCGAGGCCGCGCGAGCTCGAATGCATTCTGAAGCCGGTCCGCTGGAGGAACTCAACGCTGTTACCGACCTGCTTTTCGGCGTAATCGGATTCGCGGGGAACCGGGACGACTATTACGACCCCAACAACTCGTACCTGCATCAGGTCTTGGATCGCCGCCTGGGCATCCCCATTACGCTTTCGTTGTTGTGCATTGAGGTCGGACGCCGCGCCGGTGTGCCGGTTTTGGGCATCGGTATGCCGGGCCACTTTCTTGTGCGTCACCGCGACGAGGAAAACTATTTCGTAGACGCATTCAACGGCGGTTTGCTCATGAACCGCGCCGAGTGCGGCGCCGTACTGCGGCAGGCCGCTGGCGAGGATGCCCGGCTCGAAGAGCATCATCTGAACCCGGTGACCCCGAGGGAAATCCTGGCCCGCGTCCTGCGCAACCTGAAGGCGATCTATTGGGACCGCGAGGAATTCGACCGCTGCATCACCACAATAGGTGCGTTGATGGCGGTGGTGCCCGACCGGCCCGAGGAACAACGCGATCGTGGCGTGGTGCACCTCAAGGCCGGCAACCATCAACAATCTGCCGACGATTTCGCGGCGTATATAGAAGCAGCACCCCACGCCGACGATATCGAGACCGTGAGGAATGCGCTGTCCAGATTGAGGGGTACGCTGTCCTGATCTTTTATAACCCATCCCAACGAATGGAGCGTGATAATGCTTCGATACTTGCTGGTCGGACTTGGAATACTCATCATCATCCCTGTGGCCTGGTTTGCCTGGTGGCTGCTCAGCCCGTTGATCACTTCGACCGAGGTCCACGAAGAATTTCCCCTGGCCCATCAGGCCGTTGTCCCCGCCAACATGACGATAGCGGAAGTCGAGGACGCAATGGCCGCGGCAGCGAACCTGGAGCGTCCGGTTGACGAGACCATGCCGGATCCATCAGGTTCGGCCAGCGCGCAGACCGAGCCGCAGGCCGGCCTCACTGGGCAATTTCGCGACGCAGACTCCTTCCACAAGGGCTCAGGCACGGCAACGGTTTATGACCTGGGCTCCGACGGTGGGCAAATCCTCCGGCTCGAGGACTTTCGCGTAACCAACGGGCCGGACCTGCGCGTGCTGCTGGCCAATGCTCCCGACCCGGAAAGCCATTCCGACCTGGATGATGCTGGCTACGTCGAGTTGGGCAAGTTGAAGGGCAACGTGGGCTCCCAAAACTACGAGATACCGCCCAGCGTATCGCTGGCCGATGTCCAGAGCGTAGTCATATACTGCAACCCGTTCCGAGTAGTGTTCAGCGTCGCCACGCTCGAGACTTCGTCGGGATAATCAAACTGGGGGCCGGAATATGGCCTACCTGCCGATAGAAGAATACGGTATCGTCGGCAACATGCGGACCTGTGCCCTGATTGGGGCCAACGCGTCCGTGGACTGGTTCTGCTGTCCCGATTTCGATTCGCCGAGCGTTTTCGGCGCGATTCTCGACGACAAGAAAGGCGGCTACTTCCAGATAGCGCCCCTCCTGGACTCACCTCCTGTCCAACGCCAGGTCTACTGGCCCGACACCAACGTGCTCATTACCCGGTTCCTCGCCGAGAACGGTGTCGCTGAGGTCATAGACTTCATGCCCGTTTCGTCGCCGGAACGGCCTCACCACCACACCGAATTGATCCGGCGGGTCAATTGCGTTCGTGGCGTCGTCCCCTTCTTCCTGGAGTGTTATCCGGCGTTCAACTACGCCCGGGACAAGCATCGGGTAGAGCTCAACGAAAACGGCGCGGCGTTCATATCCAACGAGCTAGGACTACAGCTGTCCACCGACATCATTCTGGAGCAGCACGAAGGCGGGGTCATCGGAGCGTTTGTGCTCAACGAGGGGCAATCCTCCACGTTTTCCATCGGCGTCATGGGCGACGACACCGTCGATTACCATCCGCCGTCCGAGCAGGAAAGCACCGCCCTGTTCGAGGAGACCGTCGCCTACTGGCGCAACTGGATCTCCCAGTGCACCTACAAGGGACGGTGGCGCGAGATGGTCGAGCGGTCCGCCCTGGTCCTCAAGCTCCTCACATACGAGCCCACCGGCGCCATCGTCGCCGCGCCCACCTGCAGCCTGCCGGAGGAACTGGGCGGAGTCCGCAACTGGGACTACCGCTACACCTGGATCCGCGACGCCGCTTTCACCCTGTACGCGTTACTCCGCATCGGTTTCACCAATGAGGCCAGCCGATTCATGCACTGGCTGGAGGCGCAAATCGATCCCTTCGACGGCAACTGGAGCAACATCCAGATCCTCTACGGCATCGACGGTCGCCGCAGCCTGGACGAGGTGACCCTGGACCACCTGGACGGCTATCGCGGCTCCAAGCCCGTGCGCATCGGCAATGGCGCTTACGACCAGCTCCAGCTGGACATCTACGGCGAACTCATGGACTCGGTCTACCTGTTCAACCGGTACGGTGAGCCCATCTCCTTTGACTTCTGGACGAAGCTCCGCCAGATGACCAACTGGGTCTGCGACAACTGGCGCCTGGCCGACGAGGGGATCTGGGAAACTCGCGGCGGCCGCCAGCAGTTCGTGTACTCCAAGCTCATGTGCTGGGTCATGCTCGACCGCGCGTTGAAACTGTCGGAATTGCGCTCATTCCCTGCCGAGCGCACGCGCTGGATATCCACCCGCGATGAAATCTACGAGGAAATTCAGAGCCGCGGCTGGAGCCAGGAACGTCAGGCCTTCGTTCAGCACTACGGCAGCGACTCTCTCGACGCATCCAATCTGCTCATGCCGCTGGTCTTTTTCATGTCGCCCACCGACCCGCGCATGTTGAGCACCATCGACGCCATCAACCGCAGCCCACAGCAAGGCGGCCTCGTGTCCGACAGCCTCGTCTATCGCTACAACCACGAACAGTTTGCCGACGGCCTGACCGGACACGAAGGCACGTTCAACATGTGCACCTTCTGGCTGGTGGAGGCCCTGACCCGCGCCGGCTGGGGCGACCCCCGTCGCCTCGATCAGGCCCGGCTCATGTTCGAGAAGATGCTGGGTTACGCCAACCACCTGGGCCTGTACGCCGAGGAGACCGGTCCCAGCGGCGAGGGCCTCGGGAATTTCCCCCAAGCTTTCACCCACCTCGCCCTCATCAGCTCCGCGTTCAACCTCGACCGAGCTCTGTCGGGCATCCGCTGACCAACAAGGAGTGCCAAACATGCCCATCGAACAGGTGACACCCGGCCTGGAACGGATCATCGACCTCGACCGGGAGGTCGAATGGCTCGCCAGCGGTTTCGGCGGCGACGGTTCCGCTCTCGGTGTGCCATGGTGGCCGGCCGAGGGCCCGGTCTGGTTCCAGGAGGGCGGCTACCTGCTCTTCAGCGACATCGGCGGCAACCGCCGCATGCGGTACAACGACGCCGACGGCCTGTCGGAATTCCAGTTGGGCACCAACGAGGCCAACGGACTGACCCGCGACCCCCAGGGCCGACTCCTGGCCTGCGAGCACGACGCCCGACGCGTCACCCGGCAGGAGGCCGACGGGAGCATCACCGTCGTCGCGGACAGCTACGAGGGCAAGCGGCTCAACCGACCCAACGACCTGGTCGTCAAGTCCGACGGCGCCATCTACTTCACCGACCCGTACCGAGACACATACCCCGGCATGGAGTTGGGCTTCGCCGGCGTGTATCGCGTGTCCCCCGACCTCGGCGACATCACACTACTGATCGACGACTACGTCGGCCCCAACGGCCTCTGTTTCTCACCCGGCGAGAGCATCCTCTACGTGAACGACTCCCGCGTGGGTCTGATCAAGGCGTGGGACGTGCGCTCGGATGGCGGCATCGAAAATGGCCGGCTCCTCTGCGTCCTGGCGGATGAGCGGCCCGGCGTGCCCGACGGCATGAAATGCGACCTCGAAGGCAACATCTACGTCACCGGACCCGGCGGCGTCTGGATTCTCGCTCCCGACGGCCGCCATCTCGGCACCGTCGCGCTGGGCGACGGCAGGCGCGCCACCAACGTCGGCTTCGGCGGCGGCGACTGGAAGACTCTGTACATCACCACTTTCGAGGAACTCTGCCGCGTGCGCGTGAACATCCCCGGCGTGCCGGTGCCACGGGTCATCTGATCGGCCGCGTAACCAAAACGGAAAGGGCGGGTTCGCGGACCCGCCCTTCTCATTTCATTGCTTCACCGCCCACCTATCGCCCGGTACGAATGTAATCCGCCACCTTTTCGCCGATCATGATCGTCGTCGCGTTGGTGTTCGCCCGGATGCAGTCCGGCATGATGGATGCGTCGGCCACCCGAATGTTCTCCATCCCGTGGATCCTGCCGTGCTGATCCACTACCGCCATGGCGTCTCCGGCCGGACCCATTTTGCACGTCCCCGAAACGTGGTGGGACGTGCCAGAGTTCTGCATCAGCCAATCGTCCAGCGCAGCGTCGGACGCCACGTCGGCGTCAACCGGGTTGACCCTTTCCAGCAGGATCTGCCGGTAAGACGGGTGCTCCCCGATCTCGATGCACGTTCGGATGGCCTTGCGCATCCGCTCCAGGTCGAAGGGCTCTTCGTAGTAGTTGTAGTCCAGGAACGGGTATTCCAGCGGGTCATTGGACTGGAGCCTCAGTTCGCCCTTGCCCAGCGCCAGTTGCAGGCTCGCGCTGATCCCGATGTAATTTTCGTCGTCGTCGATGACCACCTGGGCCGGCCGGTGTTCCGAAGTCATCAGCAGCGGTGAAATCTGCATATCGTTGCGCAGGTACGAGTCTTCGACCGTGTAGCGCAGACCCACCTGTATCGCCGCCGCCTGCACGTCCGGTCGGTCGCCGGCAGCGCGGAACAGGACGCACGCCGAAGGATGGTCTCTCAGGTTCTGACCCACGCCCGGCAGTTCGTGCACCACGGGTATACCCACCTCCCGCAGGTGGTCCGCCGGCCCGACCCCAGACAGCAGCAGCAACTGCGGCGACGCGATCGCTCCGCTGCTCACCACGATCTGATCGCCTTCCACGACGAAACGCTCGCCGCCGCTCTCCACCTCGACTCCCACGGCTCGCTTGCCGTCGAATACCACCCGGCAAGCCTGCACGTTTGCACGCAGCGTAAAGTTCAGCCGGTGGCGCGCCAGGTTCAGGTAGGCCAGCGCGGTGCTGATCCTGACCCCTTCAAGGGTGTTGCGCGCCCGCGGCGACACCCCGGTCGACTCCGGGTGATTCTGGTCGGGATCATCCCGGAACCCCAACGCCAGCGCCGCATCTTTGAACGCCACGGAGTGCGGGAGCCACTCGTCCTGGCGATATCGGCGAACCGGTATCGGCCCGTCCGTGCCGTGCCAGTCATCCTGAAAGTCGTGGTCATTTTCCATCCGGCGGAAAAACGGCAGCACGCTGGTGTAGCCCCACTCGTCGTTGCCCCAATCAGCCCACCGGTCGTAGTCCTCGGGTATTCCGCGGTACAGAACTTGCCCGTTGATCGCCGAGGATCCGCCCGTGGCCTTCCCCCGCGGGATCACCAGGTCGGTTTGCTGCCCGGTAACCCGGGCGTTGTACGCCCAGCTGTGGGGGCCATAGGCCGAAAAGAAAACATTATTGCCGAGCTTGAGATCATCGGGCAGGTGGTTGAAGTCCGGGTAATCCGGTCCCGCCTCCAGCAACAGCACGCTCTTGTCCGGGTCTTCAGAGAGGCGGGTGGCGATGGTGGATCCGGCCGAGCCGGCGCCGACCACAATATAATCGTATCGCATCGGGACCTCCTGTAGCTGCGTGTGATTGGCTGGCGCAATACTAGCCGACCCCGGTTGCGCGGGCAAGAAACCGCTGACCCGCGCCGCAGACGCCCGCGTATCTATTGCACGATCCCGAATTTCCGCATCCGTTGAAATCGATGACACTGGCCCGCCGTTACAACGGAAACCCTGTGCTAGAATCCCGTGCCATGAACGCCACCAGAACCGATGCACTGGGCTACTGGGTAGCCCTGACCCGTGTCCCCCGACTGGGTTCCGCGCGCTTTCGCCTCCTCGAGTCCTTCTTCCAGGGCGACCTGTCGGCGGCATGGGAGGCTCCCGCGCGCGAACTGCGGGCCTCAGGCGTGGGCCGAGCCGTGGCGCAAGCCATCGTCAGCGCCAGGGAAACATCTTCCCCTGATCAGGAGTTGTCGCGGCTGCGCGACGCGGGGGTCTCGGCAATCAACTGGCACGACCCCGCCTATCCCCAGCGACTGCGGGAGACCGACGATGCGCCGCCCGTGCTCTACGTGCGCGGTAGCCTTCCGCCGGTGGACACTCCGTCCATCGCCGTCGTGGGCACCCGCCACCCCACCGACTATGGATACCGAGCGACCGCCGATCTCTGCTCGTCCCTGGCCGCTCATGGGGTAGTGGTGGTTAGCGGCCTCGCCCTGGGAATCGACGCCCGAGCCCACAAATCCACCGTGGATGCCGGCGGTGTGACCGTTGCCGTATTGGGTAACGGCCTCGACACCGTGTACCCTCGCGAAAACCTGCGCCTCGCCGAACGCATCGTCGCCGAGGGTGGAGCTATCATCAGCGAATTCCCCATCGGCGTGCGGCCCGAAGCATCACATTTCCCGCGCCGCAACCGCATCATCAGCGGAATGACCCTCGGCACGCTGGTGACCGAAGCCGGCGAAACCAGCGGGACGCGGTGGACCGTCTACCACGCCCTGGAACAAAACCGGGAGATTTTCTGCGTCCCCGGCAGCGTATATTCGGAGTCCAGTCGGCTCACCAACCGGCTCATCCGCGAGGGCGCCAAACTGGTCTGCAACGTAAACGATATACTGGTGGAGATCGGGCTCGAAACGTCGGAACGTCAGATCCCGCTGGACCTGTCCAAAAATGGCGCCCCATCCAACACCGCGGCCAAAACTGGCGAGAATGGTGGTCCGGAAACGGCGCGCGCCCAATACCACGATCCGATAGAATGTCAGTCGACCGCTCTGGAAATCCCTGACGCTGCCGAAGCCGAACTGCTTCAGCACATCGCCCGGGAACCGGTCCACATTGACGACCTGGTAACCCTCAGCAGTCGGCCCATCGCGGAAATCAGCGGTCTGCTCACGATGCTTGAACTGAAGGGTCTGGTCAGACAAGTTGGTACCATGCATTACCAACTGCTCGCCTGAACTGGAGACGAACTCTACCCATGCCGCCCAAGACAGGAACTTCGGCAAAGTCAACTCGCACTACCAAGGGCCGCACCGGCCAGCCACGGCGATCCGGCAGCCGGGCCGCCGCCAAGTCGGGTTCCAAGGAACCCGCCGCCAGCGGATCCACGCGCCGCAACGCACGTGTGCCTTCGTCCCGGGGGAAACGCCTCGTCGTCGTGGAATCCCCGGCCAAGGCCCGAACCGTCGGCCAGATTCTGGGCAACAAGTACCTGGTCACCGCATCCATGGGCCACGTGCGTGATTTGCCCAAGTCCACCCTCGGCGTCGACACCGAGCAGGATTTCTCGCCCAAATACCTGACCATGAAGGACAAGCGCGACTTGGTCAAGGAGCTCAAGGAAGCGGGAGCCAAGGCTTCAGACATTTTCCTCGCCACCGACCCGGACCGGGAGGGCGAGGCCATCTCCTGGCACCTCCAGGCCGCCGCCGGCTGGGACAAATTCGAAAAGCCTCCCAAACGGGTGGTATTCCACGAGATCACCAAACAGGCGGTCGAGGAGGCGTTCGACCACCCCCGCGAAATCGACATGCAACTTGTCAACGCCCAGCAGGCCCGCCGCATCCTGGACCGCCTGGTGGGATACGAGATCAGTCCTCTGTTGTGGCTAAAGGTCAAGCTCGGTCTATCGGCGGGTCGCGTCCAGTCTGCCGCCCTGCGCATGATCGTCGACCGCGAGCGGGCTATCACCGCCTTCGTGCCTGAAGAATGGTGGTCTTTGGAGGCCGAGCTCCGCAGGGAAGCTGACCCCAATCTCCCTTCCAACCGGTTCACGGCGACGCTCCACTCGCGGAAGGGCTCCCGCAAATTGAGTATCAACGACGAGGCCACCGCTCGTGCGCTGGAAGCCGAGCTGCAGGGCGCCGCCTATGTGGTTGACAAGGTGGAGAAGAAACCGCGCCGCCAGCGCCCTGCCCCGCCCTTCATCACGAGCACCCTCCAACAGGACGCCGGCCGCAAGCTGCGGTTCACCGCCCAGCGCACCATGGCCCTGGCCCAACAGCTCTACGAGGGCCTGAACGTCGGCAGCGACGGCTCGGTGGGCCTCATCACATACATGCGAACCGACAGCGTCAACGTCGCCGACACCGCAGTGCGCGAAACCCGTGATTACATCCGCCAGCGTTTCGGGAAGGAGTACACCCCAGACAAGCCGCGTGCTTACCGCACCCGGAGCAAGAACGCTCAGGAAGCCCACGAGGCCATACGCCCCACTTCCGTGGCACGCACTCCACAGGCCATGGCGGCATTCCTGGACCGCGATCAATTGCGCCTCTATACACTGATATGGGAGCGCATGGTCGCCAGCCAAATGTCCGACGCTATGTTGGAAGCCACCACAGTGGATATCGACGCCCGCTGCGTTGCCCCCTCGGACAGCGTGTTCCGTTTCCGTGCCACCGGCTCCGTGCTCAAGTTCCCCGGCTTCCGCGCCGTCTACCTCGAAGGCCGCGACGATGCCGCCGACGGTGGCGAAAATGCATTGCCCGAAGTGGCCACCGGCGACGACCTGGTCAATCAGAAGCTCGACGCCAGCCAACACTTCACCCAGCCTCCTCCCCGGTTCACCGAGGCCACGCTCATCCGGGAAATGGAGGAAAAGGGCATCGGTCGCCCCAGCACCTACGCGCCTACTATCGCCACCCTGGTCGAGAGAGAATACGTGCAGCGCGAGCAGCGACGTTTGTCGCCCACCGAATTGGGCTGCACGGTCACCGACCTGCTCACCGAGCGGTTCGCCGACGTCATGGCCCCCGAGTTCACCGCCAAAATGGAGGAGGACCTGGACAGCGTTGCCCAGGGCGAACAGGACTGGGTGCCCATGCTCCGCGACTTCTACGGGCCGTTCCATCAGGCAGTCAACCTCGCTGAGCAGGCCTTCACGCCCTCATGTGAGAAGTGCGGCCAGCCCATGACCATGATGATGGGCCGGTTCGGCAGGTTCCTGGCGTGCAGCGGGTATCCCGCATGCCAGAACACCCGCAACATGCGGGACAACGTCGAGCGCCCCGCCGACGAACCCACCGACGAGATCTGCGAAAAGTGCGAGCGTCCCATGGTCATCAAGACCGGGCGCTACGGCCGCTTCCTGGCCTGTACCGGCTACAACGCCGATGAAAACCCCTGCGACAATCGCCGCAACATTGTCACCAAGAGCGATGTGCCTTGCCCCAAGTGCGGCGGAGACCTCGTGCAGCGTCGCGCCCGGAAATCCGGCCGCCCCTTCTGGGGATGCGCGCGCTACCCGGAGTGCGAATTCCTGGTCAATACCGAACCTCTGCCGGCGCCCTGCCCAGACTGCGGCGGCATGCTGATCGCCGCCGCCCGCGGTGGCGCCCGGTGCACCGATTGCAAGTGGAAAGGCGACCCGCCCGCGACTGAAACAGCGGACGCGGCTGCCGCCGACCCCACCCCGGAGCTGGCAGGCGTTGGCAACTAGTCAGGCTGAAGTCGCGGCGCCGTCCCGTGCGGTAGGGAGTATCGCTCCGGCCACAGCTGACCTGCTGGAGCGTTACAGCCTTTACCTGACCGGCCAGCGATCGCTGTCAGACAATACCCGAAGGATCTACCTCGAAGATCTGCATACCTTTCTGGGCTATTGCCGGCGCAACGGCCAAGGGCTGGACGACATGGACCGCCAGTTGCTGCGCGGTTACGTCGCGTTCCTCGCCACGGTCGGCAGGTCCGACGGCCCGAGACCCGCCGGGTATGCCCGAGTCAGCATCGTTCGCAAACTCACCGCGCTGAGAACCTTTTACAATTTCCTGGTGCAGGAGGGCTGGTTCAAGTCCACGCCCGTCCCGTCGGCCCGCTCCTTCCCGGTCAAGGTCGAAAAACCGCTGCCCAGTTTCCTCGGCCGGCAGGAAGCCAACCGTCTGCTGGCCGCGCCCGACGATGACACGCCGGCCGGCCTCCGGGACCGCGCGATTCTGGAAGTTCTGTACGCCTGCGGCGTACGACTGGCCGAGCTGCAGGGCATGAACCTCGGAGACATCAACCGCGATCGCCGCGAGATCCTCGTTCGCGGCAAGGGCGACAAGGAGCGTTGGACCCTGTACGGTGCCCCCGCCCAGGATGCGCTCGACCGATACCTGGAAGACGGCCGGCCTCATCTCGCCGCTGCCACCGCCCACAGCGACCCGCTTTTCGTAAATCGCTACGGCGGTCGCCTGTCTCGCCGCAGCATCGAGAAGATCGTCCGCGACTATGCCGCCCGCGCTGGCCTCAAGGAAGGCATCCACACCCACACCCTGCGGCACAGCTTCGCCAGCCACATGCTCGAGGGGGACGCCGACCTCCGCGTAATCCAGGAACTGCTCGGACACAGCAGCGTTTCCACCACGCAGCTCTACACCCACATCACCAAGCAGGAAGCGCGCCGCGCCTACATGGATTTCCACCCCCTAGCATCAGCGCCGGAAAGCGATCGCGACGACGACGCAAGCACACCTGACGAATGACCACCATCCTGGTTCTGCACGGGCCCAACCTGAACGCCCTGGGACGACGCGATCGCCATCATTACGGCGTCCTGACCTTGGACGAGATCAACCGCCGGATCGCCGAACGCGCCGAAACGCTGGGCGTCTCGTTGGAGTGCTTCCAATCCAACCACGAAGGCGCGCTGGTCGACAAGCTGCAGGAACGAGCCGGCGCCATTGATGGCGTCGTGATCAACGCCGGGGCTCTGACCCATTATGGTCTGTCGCTCAAGGACGCCCTCACCGATGCCAGCGTGCCCGTAGTCGAGGTGCATCTCAGCAACATCCACGCCCGCGAAGAGTGGCGGCGCCACTCAGTGTTGGCCGACACCGCCCTCGGCCAAATTGCCGGGCTCGGTTGGAGAGGCTATACTGCTGCATTGGAGGCGTTGGTCGGCATAGTCGGCGAGGAGACCAACTAGCGCCCGTCATCTGCGGTCGGCGAACCGCCCGGGGGATTTCTATATGAGCATCAACTTTGGCGACCTCAATAAGGGCATGGTGATCGATCTCGAGAACCAACCGTGGCAGGTCATGGACTACGAGCGTCACAAGATGCAGCAGCGCGCGCCCGTGACTCGCATCAAGATGCGGAACCTGATTAACGGTACAGTCATCGAACGCACCTTCCAGCGATACGACACCGCCTTCAGCCTGGCCGAGGTCGACAACCGCGAAACCCAGTACCTCTACACCGACGGGTCCCATTACTACTTCATGGACCAGGAGACCTTCGATCAGCACGAGCTCACCGCAGATCAGTTAGGCGACGCTTTGGGCTATCTGACGGAAAGCATGATGGTCGAGTTGGTGTTGTACAAGGGCAATCCCATCAACGTGAACCTCCCCATACACGTCGAACTCGAGGTCGTAGACACTCCCCCCGCATTCAAGGGAGACACCGCCCAGGGCGGGAACAAACCCGCCACTCTGGAGACCGGGCTGCGCATCACCGTCCCGATGTTCATCACCCCAGGCACGCGCGTCAAGGTCGATACGCGGAACGGAACCTACTCCGAACGCGTGTCCTAGCCAGTCGCCGTCGGTGTCGCAAATGCTATCGCCGATAGTTCACTCGGTCAGCCAGGTGGCCGTCTATCTCAAGGACAAGCTTGAGTCGGACGGCCTCCTCTCACGCCTGACCGTCCAGGGGGAGATCGCCAACCTGCGCACCGTCGCGTCCGGTCACTCCTACTTCACCCTGCGCGAGGACGGCAGCAGCATACGTTGCGTTATGTTCCGTGGCCGTTCCGGACAGGAATACCTGGAAGACGGTCAGGAGATTCTCGCCGGCGGCAATTTCACCTTCTACCCCCCTTCCGGCGAAGCGAACATGCAGGTGGCCGCGGTGCTGCCCGTGGGCGCCGGCGCTCTGGCCCTGGAGTTGGCGCGCCTCCGGCAGCAATTGGCCGCCGAGGGCCTGTTCGACCCCTCCCGCAAGCGTCCAATTCCCGTTTTCCCCAAGGTGATCGGCGTGATCACCTCGCCCAGCGGCGCGGTCTGGCAGGACATCCAGAACGTCGTTATGCGGCGCTATCCGCTGGCCGAATTGCGCCTGTCCCCCACCTCCGTCCAGGGTGATGCTGCCTCCGACCAGATCGCTGCAGCCCTGCGATCCCTCAACGAAGAGGGCATTGCCGACGTGATCATTGTTGCGCGTGGCGGGGGGTCCCTGGAAGACCTATGGTGCTTCAACTCCGAGGAAGTCGCCCGCGCCATCTTCGCCAGCAGCATCCCGGTTGTTTCCGGTGTCGGTCACGAAACCGACACCACCATCACCGATGACGTTGCTGACAGCCGCGCTCCCACTCCGTCGGCCGCCGCCGAGTTGGTCACCCCCGACCGCAACCAGCTGATAGCCAACATCTTCGGCGCCCGTCAACAGATGACCTCGGTGATGGCCGGACACGTCGAGCGCCTGCGGGCGTCGGTGCACTTCCAGCAGCAGCGCCTGCAGCGCCGCGCGCCGGACGTTGCCTCCATGCGCCGCCGTGTCGACGAATACGCCGAGCGCGCCACCGCGTCCATTCGACACCGTCATACGCTCATCGGGCGCGACCTCGCCACACTGACGGGCAAGCTGGGCGCGCTTAACCCCGCCGACACTCTGCGCCGCGGCTATGCCGTCGTCCGGCTCTCCGGCGATGGCGCCGTCCTCACCTCGCCCGACCAGGCGCCAAGCGGCGCCCGTCTCGACATCTCCCTGTCCGGGGGGTCTCTGGCCGCCACGGTAGGCCACCATTCTCCATCGCCTGGGTCTGACGAGAAAATTCCGATTGAGACCGAGGTCCGCACGGTCACCACCGATGCGGTCACCGACTCGAGACAGCGCAAACGCGGCAACCGTCGATCTGCCAGCCCACCACCTGCAATGAAACCGCTGCTCTAGCGACGGCCTCCCGTCATGACCGAAACAACGGAACCCAGCGACGCCTGGCGCGCCCAACTCGCGGCGATGCCTTTCGAAGAGGCCTATCGCCGTCTCGAGGACAGCGTTTCCCGCCTCGAACAGGGCGAGTTGTCGTTGACCGACGCGGAGCGTCTCTACCGCGAAGGGATGGAACTGGCCGGCCGGTGCCAGGAGCTACTCACGGAAACCGAAATGCGCATCACGCAGATCGGTGATGGCCGTAGTCCCGCCCTACCAACCGGACCTGGGCTCCCCGCGGGCGGCGATGACTGGGACCCTCCGCCACCCTTGGAACCCGACGACCCATCACTTTTCGATGATGACGACCCGCCCTTCTGATTTCGGGCGCCGCATCGGTTAGGCACGATGCTGAGCATAGGATGGTTTTCCACCGGCAGGGGAGAGGGTTCTCAGGGCCTCCTCCGCTTCATCCATGATGCCATCGACCAGGGCCGATTGGACGCCCGGATCGAGTTCGTTTTCAGCAACCGCGAGCCCGGTGAGGCCGACGGGTCTGATCAGTTCTTCGACTTGGTACGCTCTTACCAGTTACCCCTGGTAACCCTGTCGTCGGGCCGCTACCGGCGGGAACACGGAGGCGGGCTCATGTCCCGTCACCGCGCCGGTTTCGACCGGGAGGCTATCCACCTCCTGGAACCCTACCAGCCGGATGTTTGCGCGTTGGCCGGGTACATGCTCATCTGCAGCGGAGAATTGTGCCGCCGCTATCCCCTGCTCAACCTCCACGGCGCCCTGCCCGACGGACCTACCGGTACCTGGCAGTCCGTCATCTGGGAACTGATCGAGTCCAAAGCCACGCAGACTGGAGCCATGATTCACCTCGCCACCGAGGAGGTCGACCGAGGGCCCGTGCTTTCCCATTGCGTCGTTCCGATCACCGGCGACGGGTTCGACAAGGATTGGGAAGCACTATGCGGGCGCGATGCAAACAGCATCCGCGGGGTTGAGGGTGAGGACTTCCCGCTGTTCCAGCGTATTCGCGAAGCCGGCCACCGCCGCGAACCCCATCTCGTCCTGGAAACCCTCCGCGCGGTTGCCGACGGGAGGCTGCAAGTCAGGCCAGAGACCGCTCTCGACGCGTCAGGAAAACCCCTCCAAATCCTTCATCCGGCCGGCCTGCCGCTGACAGACCACATCGAGGCAGCCTTAGCCGCCGGATAAGGCTCTACGCCGACTTCCGTTCCAGATTGGTTCGAGACCGGGCCAGGGCGGTCTTCAGCGTCAGGTGGCGTCCGCCGGACCTACGGTAGAGCCGAGGGGTCTGGTCTCCCGTAATGGCGTCACGGTGGACCACGCAGCGACCGATGTCGCGCAACGAAGGCAGCTCGTACATCACCTCCATCAGCGCCTCCTCGACTATGTGCCGCAGGATCCGCGCTCCGGTATGGTAGGTGAGCGCCCGCTCGGCGGCCGCCTCCAGGGCATCGTCCGTAAATTCCAGTTTGACGTCGTCCAAATCGAAAAGCCGTTGGTATTGCTTGACTATCGCGTTTCTGGGCTCAACCAAGACCCGGATCAGGTCGTCGCGATCCAGTGGCTGCAACGCCGCCACCACCGGCAGCCGTCCCACCAACTCCGGTATGAACCCGAACTGCAACAGATCCTCGGGCGTCACCAAGTCCAGCATTGCAACGGAGTTCGCTTTCTTTTCGCTTCGATCCGGATTCTGGGCGAGGAAACCCATCGCCGAGCCCGACGATACCCGCTTGGAGATTATTTCCTGCAATCCGTCGAACGCCCCGCCGCAGATGAACAGGATGTTCTTGGTATTGATCTGCAGCATCTCCTGGTGGGGATGCTTGCGTCCTCCCTGCGGAGGCACGTTGGCTATGCAACCCTCGATGATCTTGAGCAGCTCCTGCTGGACCCCTTCGCCGGCAACGTCCCGGGTGATCGATCGGTTGATTCCCTCTTTACGCGCGATCTTGTCCAGCTCATCGATGTAGATGATCCCCTGCTCCGCCCGCGAGATATCCCAGTCGGCGGCCTGGATCAACCGCAACAGGATGTTCTCCACGTCTTCGCCAACGTACCCTGACTCCGTCAGCGACGTGGCGTCGCATATCGCGAAGGGAACGTCCAACGACCGAGCCAGCGTTTCTGCCAGCAGGGTTTTTCCAGAGCCGGTGGGCCCGATGAGCAGGATATTGGACTTTTGCACCTCGATGTCAGGGTCGGCGGCCTCGCTCCGAATGCGCTTGAAGTGGTTGTAAACGGCCACTGCCAGCGTCTTTTTGGCCTTTTCCTGCCCGATGACATACGCGTCCAGGCTCGCGTAAATTTCCCTCGGCACCAGCGTGCGGGATCCAGTTTCGCCCTTGGGCGGAAGTTTGTCCGCGATTTCGACCCTGTCATTCGCCCGGGCCTGGCCGCCCTCATCCCGTCGCTTCTTGCCTCCTCGCTCGGCCACATAGTTGGCCAACTCGCGGATGCAATCGAAGCAGATGCCGCCCCGGGTCTGACCCGGCGGGCGCACCAAGCGCCCCTGCGGGAACTGGCTGCCGCAAAACGCGCAACGATGGGCGTTGCGATTGGAACTGCGGCTGCCGGTGGTCATCGGTGCGTCCTCCGACGGATGGATGGATCGGTGTCCGACCGTTACGCGGCTTCCGCGGTCTCTTCTTGCGCCTGTATCCCCAGTATCTCGTCCACCAGCCCGTACTCTACCGCTTCTTCGGCTGTCAGGAAGAAATCCCGGTCGGTGTCGTCGGCAATCTTTTCGACTTCCTGCCCCGTTGCGTCCGAGAGGATTTTCGTTAGCCGTTCCTTCAGGCGGACGATCTCCTTCGCCTGGATCTCGATATCCGCGGCTTGACCCTGGAACGAACCCACGTTGGGTTGATGCATATGCACGGTCGAATTGGCCAGGCAATAGCGCTTGCCCTTTATTCCGTTGGCCAGCAACACCGTCGCCATGCTTGCTGCGGTGCCGACGCATATGGTCGATACCGGAGAATTGATCAGGTGCATCGTATCCAGGATGGCCAACCCCGACGCGATATATCCGCCCGGGCTGTTGATGTACAGGCTGATGTCGCGGGCGCTGTCCTCGCGCTCAAGGTACAACAACTGCGCGATGATCACGTTGGCGACCTGGTCTGTGATCGGCGTTCCCAGGTAGATGATCCGCTCCCTCAGGAGCAGCGAGTAGATATCAAAGGCCCGCTCGCCCCGTGGGCTGGTCTCGATGACCATCGGTACGATGTTGGTGGGTTGCAGCAGTGGGGAATCTTCGAAGGGAACAACCATCACGGTCTCCTGATATTGGTTGCGCGCGCCAGCAGGACAGGTCGCGCGCTTATGCATCGGCGCAGCATCGGTTAGCCGAAAACTCGGTTGAAGGAGTCCGGAAGCGTGTCCATTACGTGGTCGACGATCCCGTATGAGACCGCAGTTTCCGCATCCATCCAATAGTCGCGGTCGGAGTCACGCGAAACCTTGTCAAATGGCTGGTCGCAGTTCTCCGACAGAATGGTGTTCAGTCGCTCCCGCAGGCGCAGGATCTCCTGGGCCGTGATCTCGATATCCGACGCCGAGCCCTGGATCCCTCCCATCACCTGGTGGATCAGCACTGTTGAGTTCCGCGTGCAGTACCGCTTGCCCTTCTTTCCGCCGGACAGCAGAACCGCGCCCATGCTGGCGGCCTTGCCGAGGCAGATCGTCGCCACGTCCGGCTTGATCAACTGCATGGTGTCGTATATCGCCATCCCGTCCAGCACCGAGCCGCCCGGCGAGTTGATGTACAGGCTGATGTCCTCGTCAGGGTTCTCCCAGCTGAGGTACAGCAACTGCGACACGATCGCGTTGGAAATGTCATCGTCCACCGGCGTGCCCAAGTAGATGATCCGCGCCTGCAGCAGCAGTGAGTACGGGTTGAAGGCGCGCTCGCCCTCGGTGGTGGGCCGGATAATCCCGGGGATCACATTCGAAGGGGGTACCATACCCGATGGGTTGGAACTTCGTGGCATCTCTAGGTTCTCCTGGAATGGTGGGCGGCCGAACGTCATTCCCGTTCCTCCGCCTCGTCGCCTGCGGTGGCATCCCCATCGCTTGCATTGGTGGTTTCAACGGCCTCAGCGGCATCCGGTCCGTTGGTCGGTTCGGATTCGTCGGCCGTCGCGCCGGCTTCATCGTCGCTATCCTCGTTCAGTTTGCCCTGGACGATGTCCGTCAGTCGTTCCATGACCCGACGGCTGTGCAGCGTCGAGCGGATGTTGTCCCGGGTCGATTCCGACCCGAGAAACTCCCGCAACGAATCGAGGTTGGTCTCGTCCTGCTCCTCATCTCCGGAAGACAGCCCCAACAATCGGTCGGTTTCCGATTGAACGTCATCATCGGAAATCTCGATCTCTTCAACTTCCGCGAGCTTTCGCATCACCAGAGCGCTGACCAGGCGGCGTTCGGCGTTGGGGCGCATCTCGTCGAGGAATTCGTCCGGCGACTTGCCCATGAACCGCAGGTACGTCGGGAGATCCAGCCCCTGCTGCCGCAGCATCCGTTCCCGGTCAGCCTGCATCGCCTCCAGTTCCCGTTCGAACAGGAGCGGGGATGCGTTAACCACCGCCACGTCGCACAGCGCTTCCAAGCTCTTCTGCTCCAGATCGTTGCGCGCGGCGTTCTCCGCCTGGCTAGTCAACGATTCCCGAATGTTGTCCCGCAGCGCTTCGAGGTCATCGAACCCGTCCCCGACGGACTTGGCGAACTCGTCGTCCAGTTCCGGCACCGACTTTTCCTTCACCGACAGTACCGACACCTTGAACTGGATGTCCTTGCCCGCATATTGTTCACGCGGGTAGTCTTCCGGCACCGTGACCGTGAATTCACTTTCGTCGTCCTCAGACATCCCGACCAGATTGGGTGCAAAACCAGGGAAGGGCAGCACATTTTCCTCGTTGGGAATGTACTCGACGTCCTCGTCCTCGACCACCGTTTCCTCATCCATCGTCCCGAGGACGTTCAGGTTCAGACGGTCGCCGTACTCGGCGGCCCTTTCCACCGGCTCCCACACCGCCTGTTCGTCGCGAACTCGGTCCAGGACCCCGTCAACCTCTTCCTCCGTCACCTCGGCCGGGTCTGCGTCCACTCGGATTTCGCGATAGTCTCCCAGGTCCACCGTCGGTTCCAATGGCACTGTCGCGGTGAATGACACCGGCTCGAGCTCGGTCACTTCGATGCTGGGCTCCCCGAATGCCGAAACCTCTTCGTCCTGCAGGACCTTGTCGAGCGTCTCGGGCACCATGAACTCCAGCGCTTCCTGCAGCAGCGCGGTCCGGCCCATCATGCTCTCCACGATGTGCCGCGGGGCCCGTCCTCGCCGGAATCCAGGAATATTGAGCCGCGAAACCACCCGCCGGTACGAGCGGTCAATGAAAGGATTCTCATCCTCTGTGGCCAATTCCACCGTCAGCGTGACCTCAATTGGTGATGAGTTGTCCCTCGTGACCTTCAACGCTGATACGCTCCTGTACCCGTGTGAATCTACATGAAACGGCGGGCAGGGTGGTCGATACCGGCCTGCCCGCGAACGTAGCCGAGTATAGCATAACCGCCCATTTGGCGAAAAGCGGGGACGCTCGCGCCACACTGCGGAATGCCCGTACACGCGCACGTTGATCCAGTTTACAGCTCCCTGATTCAGGGGTCTGTCGACCCCATTTTGCGCGCGGGAACACAACCCCTGCGCATTGCACCTGACGGTTTGCTGGCACGTCAAAGTGTCGTTCCGGGCCTGGGCCGGGATCCATGCCGCCTTCGCAGCGGCCACGCTTCGGGTTGCCATGTTCGCAACTCCCTGTTTGACCGGCGAGCAACAGGCTCGCCAGGTATCCTCTCCCCAGGTCAAATCCACCGCCGTGGCACATCGGTTTGTTACAAATCGTTAATCCAACCGCAACACCGCTCGAGTAACCCAATATGCGGCGGTCGTCGATCGATGTTCGGATCGTGGCTAACAGCGCTCGTACCCGACCGTTCGAAGCTCATCCTCGCTCAGGAATTGGTGGCACATGCTGACCCGTGACATTTCCAAACCATCGTTGAACGAGCACCTGAATCCCGACGGAACCACTCGTTCCGTCTACCAACCCCTCATGGAAAGCTTGCACAACCTCGGCCTTCCAGAACTGCAGCAGCATTGGCGACAAGCCGACGACAGCGCCGCGCTGGACGGGTTCACCTTCATGCTCGACCCTCGGGAGTTCCGCACCGTTCCCACCGACTGGCTCCCCCGCCTGATCCCCACCGCCGAATGGGACACTATCTCCCGCGGCGTCGCCCAGCGCCTCAGAGCCATCAACCACTTCCTGCTGGACCTTTACTGCGGAGACCAGCAGGTCGTTCCCCCCGACGTCATGTACTCCCGCCAGTATTACAACCCCGAACTCCAGGGCTTCCGGCCGGCATCCGACGTCTTTGTTCACATCTACGGAATCGACCTGGTGCACATGGGTGACGGCCGGTATGTCATCCTGGAAGACAACCTGCGCATGCCATCGGGTATCGCCTACCAACTCAAGGCCGCCCAAATCGGGTTGGACATATTGCCCGAACTCGCCGGTGGCTACGACATCGTGCCATACAACATCCGCTCCACCTACCTCGACATGTTCGCCTCGCTGTGTGACGTCGACGCGCCCGTCTGCGTGCTGCTCACCGACAGCAAGTTCGGGTCCGCTTTCTTTGAGCACCGGTACCTTTCCGAGCTGCTGGGCATACCCCTCGTGGAAGGCTCGGACCTTTACATCGGGCACAATGGGCGTTTGTGGGCTCGCTGCCTGGATGGCGATTTCGAAATCGACCTCGTTCACCGCCGCGTGGAGGACCTCGAGCTTTTCGTTCCCGGACTCACCGAAGCCTACCTGGAGCACAAAGTCGTGCTCGTCAACGCCATGGGCACCGGCGCCTGCGACGACAAGCTGGTGTTCCTTTGGGTGCCCGATATGATAAAAGCCTATCTGGGAGAAGAGGCCATCCTGGAACCGGCCAGGAACTACAACCTGCGGTCACCCGAAAACCGCCAGCACGTCCTGCAAAACCTGGACAGTCTGGTGCTGAAGACACGCCAGGGATACGGCGGATTGGGTGTGTTCATCATGCCCGATTTGGACAAGGGTTACCGCAGCCGCCTGTCTCAACAGTTGATCGAGCACCCCCAGGTTTTCATCGCCCAGGATACTTTGGACTTCTCCCGACATCTTGTCTTCGACGGGACCAGTGGCGAATTCGAGGAGCGCCACGTCGACCTGCGCGTGTTCGCGGTGCAAAACGGCCGGGGCGAGGTCACAGTTTTCCCCGGTGGGCTCACCCGCGTTTCCGAGGCGAACAACCGGGTCACCAACAACTCGTCAGGAGGATCATGCAAACCGAGCTGGGTGGTCCGATAGCCGTCGAGCCGATCCCGGTGCACTATGCCTACGTTGCGCGCTATTCCTACTCCGACATAGTGGTGCAGAACGACAATTTCCTCCGGCTGTCTCCTTTCGCCGACAACTACCAAACGCCGGGGCCCTGCGCCGTGGCCACCTTCCCGCAGGGTCGACAGATCGAGTATCCGGACCGATTGGGAAACACTGTCCACCGCGTCAGAGTAACCACGCCGCACCACGCTCTGATCATCGCCGTCACCGGAAAAGTCTGCCTGAACCAACACTATCCCGATGTATCCGACCTGGCGCTTGGAGCCATCGAGTATGGCTTGGAGGCCCAGGAGTTCCTGTCCGCCTCTCGGCTGTCCGACCCAACGAGCGTCGAGGTCGTCGCGCAGGAAGCGGCGGCCGGAGGGAGTAACCTGCTCGAAACGGTGGGGAACGTGGTGCAGTGGATCTACGCCAACGTCCGCTACGAACGTGGCTACACCTCGGTCAACACGACCGCAGCCGACGTCCTCGTCTCCATGCGCGGCGTCTGCCAGGACCAGGCTCACCTCTGCCTGGCCATGCTGCGCGCACTCGGCATCCCGGCAAGGTACGTCAGCGGCCTGCTCACCCGCCAGCCCGGCGAGACCCACGCCTGGGTGGAGTTCCTGCACCCGCACCTGGGCTGGCTGCCCGCCGATCCAACCCGCGGCGTCATGATCTACCTCGGGGCCGATTACCTGAAATTCGGCATCGGACGCGACTACTCGGAAGTCCCACCCGTCTCCGGCTCGTTCATTTCTCGCGGCGACGGGCGCCTCGACTTCACCACGGCCGAGGTCTTCTTCAACCGCGACGCGATTTCCGTCGACGACGCTCTGCAACTGCTGCCCGCCGACCATCCGGCGCCGTGAACGCAATTCTGCCCCTGCCCCAACCACTGACAGGAGTCTTTCCCAACATGGTAGAACCCAGGTCAATCGCCTTTCGTCCCGACCGGCGGCTCACCGATTCCAGGGTGTACAACCTGTCTGGATGGGACGGTGGCTGGAACGCGCCGACAATATCACGCGTGTCATCAACACATTCGCCCGCGCGGCCGTGGAAAACGACAACGACATCCTGGCCCTCCAGCAGTCCTTCAGCAACGCCGCCGCCATCCGCGGGATACCGATCGACGACCCCAACCGCACCCTGGGAATGCTCCTGAAGCAGCACGCGGTTTCGTCCGTCTACCACAGCTTGGCCACGGCGCGGGGCAACGCCACTCACGTTGGCACGGTTGAGCTCATCCGGGCCATGTCCGAAGCCGTCCTCACCCTGAAGGACGACAGCATCCTCCCGCAGACCCCACTGGACACGCTGCTGTTGACCAAACTGCTCCTGGAGCGGCTCAATGCAATCTACAAAGTAATCGACGACAACTGGTTCGACCAGGAAGCTTTGGCCGAAGAGGAGGTCTACCGCCGCTTCGTGCAGCAGCAATAACAGCGAGGGGATCCCGCTGGACCGGACCGTATCAGAGACGTACTCGCGTTGTGGGTTCCAATACCTCCCGAACTGGGTCCAACTTGAACAACAACATCTGGAGGGTGGTCGCTCCAACCACGCTGTTGCCTTCACCCTCCGGCCCAAATATCACCCGGCAGGTACCTTCCTCTCCATCTATCCCGATCAGCGCCCACCCGGTCCAATAAGATACTTCGCTGCCGTCGGCAAGAGTGCCGTCAATTTGCGAGCGGCGATCTATGCGTAGCCCGTCCAGCAGTGACGCCGGGAACATGGAGTGCGAAGCGCCGGTGGATACCGGCGCTTGCATTTCAAAAGTATCGCCGCCGGCGGGATTGCCGACTCTCACGGTTGTCGAAAATGTGCCCATTTCCAGCTCTTTATCCCATGCTACATAACAACCCGCCCCGTTGTCGTTGACCTCGGGGCGGGAGCAAGAGCCGGGGTGCTTGACGTCTACTTGAAGTGCGGTATCACATCCTCGGAAATGCACTTCAGGGTGTCCATGACCACCTCGCGGGGAACCGACGACGTCCAGTTGCACTCGAACATGATCTCGTCGGTGGTGAAAGCCTCGCGGAACATGTGGATCTTCTCGACCACTTCCGCCGGCGTGCCAAAAAGGTTGACCTCCTGGGTAGCCTCGGGACCAGCGCTCCCCGCGTCGGTGCTGCCAATGGCGAGACGGCCGGCGTAGTAGATGCGGGCCAGGTTCATCAGGTCGTCGACCCGGCGGTCGGCCTTTTCCTGCGTGTCAGCGACCAGTGTGGGCACGCGCACCACCGTGCTGGGCTCGCCCTCGTGGCCGGCATCGTACCATGCCTTGCGATAGTCCTGGACGTCCTGACGCAGGATGGCCGATCCGCGCAGGTTGTGGGGTGAGCTGCCCGCCCCGATGGCGATCCGATATCCGTGCTCGCCCATGGGCACGAAGCTCTCCTGGCTGTCCACGGGCAGCAGCATGGGCATCGGCTTCTGTACCGGCTTGGGGATGCTCATGTAGTCTTCGTAGAAGGCGGGATAGTTGAAGTACTTGCCCTCGAACCCGGAGAAGCGGTCCTCTTCCCAGAGTTGCTTCAGGAGCTCCAGGTACTCGTAGAAGTATTCCCGCCGTTCGTCGGAGCCGCGAGTGCGGGCGCCCGGGCCGTAAATGAACCGGCCCTCGCTGACCTGGTCCACTATGGCGACCTGCTCCGCCACCTGGAACGGATCCTCCAGCTGGAGATTGTCAAAGGCGTAGCGTTCGTGGGGCAGCGCCCGCTCTGACACGGTTTCCCCCGGCAGCCGCAGGGTCGGCCGGTGGATGGACGTGCCGATCCTGATGTTTTCGGTGTGGTTCGCAATGACGGCAGATAGCATCAGCGACTGAGGATCCATGCTGCCCTGCGTGGAAAAGTGACCGCCGCCGAACCAGACATAGTCCCAACCTGCTGCCTCGACGTGGTCGATTTCCTGGAAGTTCTGCTTGTATGCCGCGGCCTCGAGTAGCTTCCCGCCCTGATAGTCAGGGTCCCAGGGAACCTTGTCGCCCTCGTAAACGGCATTCCAGGTGGTGAACAGTCCAAAGTCCATGCGAGTTCCCATGCGAGCCCTCCTCTAGTGCGGGGCGATAATGATCATCATTGCCGCCAATTTAGCATCGCCGAATTGCACCGTCAACGCCGCCTCACCGGCCTGGAGCCTTAGGCCGTCTGTGGCATACTGCATCCAGGGCACAAGAAGACCGTCATCAGGAGCGTAAAGCAATGAAAGTAGCAGTGATGGGAGCGGGCAGCATCGGCGGCTACTTCGGCGGGATGCTGGCCAGAGGCGGGCACGACGTGACGCTCATCGCCCGCGGCGACCATCTGAATGCCATCCGATGCAACGGCCTGATCATGCAGACCCAGGCCGGCGAGTTCACCGTGGCCTGCGACGCCACCGACCAGCCGGCTCAGGTCGGGCGCGTGGACCTGGCGCTCCTCACCACGAAGACCTATCACAACGCCGTCGCGGTTCCGGAGATGGCACCCATGGTTGGCCACGATACGGCCATCCTCTGCCTCCAAAACGGCATCGATTCCTACGCGCCCTTGTTGGAGGCTTTCCCCGATGCTGTGGTCCTGCCTGGCGCCGCCTACATCGAGGCGGGTCGGGCGGCTCCGGGTGTCGTGACCCAAGCTGGAGACATCGTCCGCATCGTGACCGGCAGCGTCCGCGGCAGTGACCGGTCCCATCAGGCCAGGGCGGAAGTGATCTGCGCCGCCTTCCGCGAGGCCGGCGTGCCCGCCGAGGCGTCGGACGACATTGCCGTCACTTTGTGGACCAAGTTCCTCTTTATCACCACGATGGCCGGCACCACCTCGCTGGCCCGAGAGTACTTGCGAAACCTGTTGCCCCGTCCCGAATGGCACAAAATCATCGTGGGCTGCATGGATGAGATCGAACGCGCCGGCCGCGCCTCCGGCGTCGACCTTTCCCCAACAATCGTGGCCGACACGCTTAACTACATGGAGTCCGCCAAGGGTGCCATGAGTGCGTCCATGCACGCTGACCTGTTGGCCGGCCGCCCCATGGAACTTGAAGCGCTGAACGGCGCGGTCGTTCGCGCTGGCGAAACGGCCGGGGTCGCCACACCCATCAATGACGTGATCTACGCCGCCCTCAAACCGCACGCGCAAGGAGCGGCCTGACCCCTTCACCACGGCGCCTTTTCCGCCAATCCTGACGGGAACCGGCACGGCCACCAAAGAAAACGAGCCGCACATTTGCGGCTCGTAGTCGCTAATTTCGGCTTCGGAGCCGTTTATTCCCTGGTCTCCATCGGCATCCCCTGGTCGTGTACCTCAAGAACGCACTCCGGGCAACGTTGCCACGACTCGTGACCCGTGGCCGGCCAAATGTCCTCGCCCTTGGCCCCACACAGGAAGAAGGGCTCCACCTCTTCGATGCCCAGGCTCTCCAGGTAGTGGACCACGCCCTCGCGTCGCGGGTTGTCGAACCACCACGGAGTCAGCGAGCGCGCCATCTCGTGGATGCCTTCCTTGAAATCGTCGGTGTATTCGTCCACGTTGTCCGGGATGTCCACCATCCACCGGTTGCCACTCGGACCGCCCTCCCTGGTAGCCTGGAGCTTCCCATCGCGGACGTCCTTTCGGATGACATCCTGCGAAACGTTCAAAATCCGCGATGCTTCCTGGATAGTGACCCGGGGCATCCTGCACCTCCAATTTCGACAGCCTTCGGTCGGCCTTGCCTATTTCTACCACCAACCCCGCGCAGCAGCAAGTCAGCCAGCCTTGCACTCGCGTCACCGCGCGGTCGCCATGGTCCGTGGGTCCTCCAGCGTGTCCGCCAACGAGCCACCCGGCGGAACCATGGGGAACACGTTGGTTTCCCGTTCGACCACGAAATCGATGAGGAACGGGCCGTCGTAGTCCTTCGCCTGCTGCAACGCTGCGGCCACGTCCTCCTGGTGCTCCACCCGGAGTGCGGGAATGCCGTACGCGTTCGCCAGCTTGACGTAGTCCGGACCCGGCATTGGCACCTCTTTCAGGTGGCCGTCGAAGAACATCTCCTGCCACTGGCGCACCATACCCAGGTAACCGTTGTTGAACAGCGCGATTTTGATGGGAAGCTTCTCCTCCACCGCCGTTATCAGCTCCTGCAGCGTCATTTGGAAACCGCCGTCGCCCGCGACCGACCACACCGTGGATGCAGGCCGGGCCAACTGGGCGCCCAACGCCGCGGGAACCTCGAAGCCCATCGCTCCCAACCCGCCGGACGTGACGAAGGAGTTCGGCCGGTTCAGGTGCAGGAACTGCGCCGCCCACATCTGGTGCTGGCCCACACCGGTGACGACCACCGCATCGTCGTCCGACTGCAGCATCTCGTTCATTTCGGTAAGCACTTGCTGTGGCATCAGCGCGTCGCTCTGTGGGATCGCCAGCGACGGGTGCTGCTCCTTGAGCTGGGCAATCGTGGCCATCCACTCCGGCCGGTCCACCTTTCTCATCAGCGGGGCAAGCGCTTTCAGTATCGGCCTGGCGTCACCGACCAGCGGCACCTCCGCCGGCACAATCCTGCCCACCTGAGTCGGTTCGATGTCCAGGTGCACAATCCTGGCATGGGGAGCAAACCCCGACACCCGCCCTGTCACCCGGTCATCGAAACGCATCCCCAGCCCTACCAGGACGTCTGCCTGGTCAACGACCATGTTGCACCAGTACATGCCGTGCATACCCAGCATTCCCAGGCTCTGCGGATGGTTTCTGGGAAAACTGCTCAAACCCAACAGCGTGTTGATAACAGGTATGCCCGACCCTTCCGCCAGCGCCAGCAACTCGTCGAACGCCCGCGAGTTGACTATGCCGTGGCCCGCGATGATCACCGGCCGTTCCGCCTGGTTGATGAGCTCTGCCGCCTTCCGCACGTTCTCCAGCGTCTCGTCCGAAAGTTGCGGTTCCGAAACCCCCGGCGCTTCCGAGTATTCGAACTCGGCTTCTTCCAACTGCACGTCCCGGGGAACATCGATCAACACCGGACCCGGCCGCCCTTCCTGGGCTACGCGAAACGCGTCCCGGATCGTCCGCGCCAAGTCGCTGGCCGACATCACCAGGTAAGTCCGTTTCGTGCATACTGAGGCGATGCTGCAGATGTCGCACTCCTGGAACGCCTCGGTGCCCATGGCGGCCCGCGCCACCTGACCGGTGATGGCCACCAGCGGCACGCTGTCTGCCTTGGCCCCCATGATTCCCGTCACCAGGTTGGTCGCGCCCGGTCCGGACGTCGCCACGCACACACCCGGTTTGCCCGTCATCCTGGCGTAGCCATCCGCCGCGTGCGCCGCCGACTGTTCGTGCCGCACCAAAACATGCCGCAACTGCGGGTACGACCAAAGCGCGTCGTAGAACGGCAGTATCGCGCCCCCGGGATGGCCAAAGAGCGCGTCGACTCCCTCCCGCAGCAGGCTCTCGCAGATGATTTCCGAACCTTTCAGTTTCACGGTGTATCTCCGTACAACGTCGTTTCGTCTGCCAGATTCTGCCGTCGGAACGTGGGGGTCGATGTGCGCCATGGCACAAAAAAAGCCCGTCCCATAGGGACGGACGTTTGCCCGCGGTACCACCCTATTTGCCCGTAGGGGCCGGTTGCCCGGACGCCTCGAACCTCTCTGGCAGGACACCATCATGTCCCGTCGCTTCTAACGGGCAACGAACCCGGCCTGAGCTTACTCCTCGCCGTTTTCAGAAGGCGGATTTCAGCCGGCAGCTCCGGAGTGATTTTGGGCGGGGCGATTGTGCCTGCTTTCACCGGGCCAGGCTCGCTGCGACGCTCGTCGTCCGCTTACTCGTCTCCATCTCAGCTTTTCAGCCACGATGCTATCACGCGCCATTTGCCGGGTCAATCGCCACATTTTTCCGGTTCTTGCCAATTGTGGCGCCCGGCCAAACCGATTGGCATCGTCCGGCTAAAGCCCGCCCACTTCCGCCAGCGCCGCTTCCAACTCGGTGAGCGTCGCAAACCCCTCAAACCGTTGCCGCACGATACCGTCACCGTCCATCACGAACACCCAGGACTCGTTGGTCCACCCGGGTATCTGTGTGAACCCCCACTGGTGTGCGGCCGACACCAGTTCGGCCCGACTCAGGTCTCCCTGTATCTCCTCCGGGTTGTCGTACAGTTCCACGTGGATGTAATTGGCGGCATCCGGGTGTTCCAACCTCAGCTCTGACACCGTGTCCACTTGGGGCCCGCACGTCGGGCTGGTGCAGAAAGCCGGCGTGGCAAACACCACCACCGACGGTTTGCCCGACGCAACGGCCTCGGCCACCGACATGGCGTAGAGATCAGCGTCCGGTTCGTACGCGGTGGTCAGGCCAATAATCTCGGTGGTGCCGTTCAGCGTTTTCGTCTCGCTGGCTGGCGCCGCCTCCCCAACCGAAGGTATCGGCGAATCGTCCAGTACAGAAACGTCGATCACCGCCTCTCCCGACACCTCGCCGCCCACCGGGGTCACCGTCAACCGGTAATCACCGGGCGTGGGAAATTGCACCGAAGCCGCGTAGGACCCGCGCACCCCGTACGGCCACTCGTTGTAGTCGGCGGTGATCTCCGTCGGCGGGGACGATCCATCGACCGCCGCCACCGAAACATACACCTGCGGCGCCTTGATCAGCGCCTTCTGCGTGTTCAGCAGGAACGCCACCCTTTGCGTCCCTACTTCCAGCACCTTGGTCGCCAAGTGCGACTGTATTTCACCGTCGCCTGGGTCGACCGTTGGCACCTGGATTACCGGAGCCGCCGAAGTCTCCGGCGGCGGAGGCTCCGGCGCAGCACCCCCACAGCCAACCACTGCCATCATGCCCAGGGCAACCGCGATCGCCAGCAGATTAGTGCGCATCACGGGCCCTCCGCGTACACGCCGAAGGTGAAGGCAAACAGGCCGAAGTCGTCGGAGTTCGAGCGCATGGTCAGGATCGACTGCGGCAGGTACTGCGGATTGTCCACGATACCGTACATTCTCGGCTCGTCCACCAGGATGTACGAATACCCGTTTTCGTCCCATTGGATGTCGGCTCCCGCGTTGTCCTCGGTCAGCATCGCGCCATCCACGGTCACGACCACTTTGTATGGCTCGCCCGAGTCGGAGGTCAGAACGGCGTTCACGCTCTTGCCGGCGTAGTTCAACGCCAGGTAGTCCTCCAGTTCCTCCGTCTCTCGCCCATGCCGAATACGCTCCGGCTCCACCGACCATATCCCCTGGAAGTACAGGAGGTGCGGATGCAGGTCCTGAGGCACCTGAACGTCGATTATTCCGCTTCCGTCGTCGAGAATTGACTGGAAGTAATCCTCATATTGGGCAACGTAGGGATGACGACCTGCCCGTGCCACGCCCACGTTCCGCTGCCACCCGGCGTACAGCTCGGGCGTGACCGGAGCGCTTCCGCTGATCCGAGCGGACTGGAACGCGGCGTCCCGCACCTGGTCTTGCGGGAGGTCCAGCGGGTCATCCGACAGGTCGGCCCCCGCTTCTACCAGCGCATTACGGATTTTCTGCTCCGTCTCGCCGTAGGCCCCTTCGCCAAAGTGCGAGTAGATCATCTCGCCGTGGCTGTTGAACAGGTACTTCGCCGGCCAATAGCGGTTCTCAAAGTTCCGCCATGTCACCCGCGCGTTGTCCTGGGCCACCGGCCAGCCGATGTCGTGCGTCATTAGCGCCTCGGAGACGTTCTCGTAGTCCTTCTCGAACTCGAACTCCGGCGTGTGGATGCCCAGGATCACCAATCCGTCGTCCTCATACTGCGACCACCATTCCCGCAGGAACGGCAGCGTCCGGATGCAGTTGACGCAGGTGTAGGTCCAGAAGTCGACCAGAACGACGTTGCCTTCCCCAACCAATTCCTGGATGGTCAGCTCCATGTCCGTGTTCAACCACGCGTCGATGCCCTCTACGTTGGGAATGTCCTGGGCGATCGGCCGCGGTTTCGCTTCCACTTCCGGTGTCGACGTAGGCGCGCTGGTGGCCGGCAGTTCACCGGTGGGCAAAACCACTACTGGCGTTGCTTCGACCTCCGCGGCGGGCGCAGCGGTCGGCTGCTCAGCCGACCCGGAGCCTCCCGAAGCCGGCGCTGCCACGGGCGCCGCCGTCGGTTCCGTCGCCGCATCAGATTGCTCGGTCGAAGGCGCGCTTTGTGCGCATGCGGCCACTGCCAAGACGAAAATCGCCGCCAGTAGCATGACGCTCCCGGCTTTCAGGGTTGAACGAGTCATTACATCTCTCTCTTTGTGGGGCGTCGGTGAGGTGAGTATAACCGTTGGCGCTATCGTCCATGCCGCGCCCGCGGCCATTCCGGTCCGCGCAAACGGGATTGCTTCGCCCCATTTTGCATTAGTTTGCAACGCGGCCGGCTCAGGGCCAATCCGTGTGGCGGGTCGACGGGCGTTCAGTGGTTGCGGCAAGCAGTACGGAATAGCGCGATGAGGGGTCGATGTTGTGTTACTATACGTCGGTCAGCATCCGGCGGATTGAAGCCGCCGTCAGGAGGAATTTTTCATGGCAACGATGATTGATGGCGAGTCCTATTTGGGCCGCGTGATGGTTCGCCCGCTGAGCAAGTCCGGCGACGTCACGATGTATCTCTGGCCGCTCCGCTGCCTCAAGGCCAAGTTCGGTGGACCCACCTTTGGTGTGGACGTTCAGGGCGTTGAGATCATCCGGTTCGACCCCCACGGAACCCGCGGCCATTGGCACAAGGGTGGCTATGACAAACTCGGCGCCGGCGGATCCCACGTCGACTATCCCGATGAAATGCGGGACGCGGACGCTCAGCTTGACTACTCCCTGGACCAGTTCCGCCAGCAGACCGCGTCCTACCTGTCCGAGGCTGGCTATCCCGATGCCGCAGCCAATCTGGATGCGGAAATGGTCAACGCCGCCGCCGATGCCATCAAGGCCCACCTGGCAGCCGAAGGGGATCTGATCCCCGACGCCATCTCCAAAGACCTCATCGCCGCCTGATCTCGGTCGCGCCGACGGTCTCCAAAAATGCGGGGCGGGTCGTTGACCCGCCCCTTTCTCCTGTCTTTGGGCGCCCATCAGGCCGTGATCCGCGTCCCCACCGGCCTCCCGTTCACGCAGTTCATCACGGCCCCGGGTTCCCGACCATCCACGATATGCGCTATCGGCACCGCCGCGTCGGCCAGCGCATCCAGGCACGCCGCCAGCTTCGGCAGCATGCCGCCCCGGGCCACGCCCGATGACCGTAATTGCTCCGCTCCTCGCGCGTCCAGCCGCGGGATGACCCGGCCGCCGTTGTCCATCACACCCGCCACGTCGGTCAGGAAGATGATCCGTTCCGCCCGCAGCGCGTGGGCTAGCGCACCCGCCGCAGTGTCCCCATTCACGTTCAGCGGCTGGCCTGCGTGCGCGCTGTCCTTGCTTACGTCCACCGCGATGGGCGAAACCATGGGTATGAACCCGGCCGAAACGATTACCTTTACCGGCTCCGGGTCAACTGCCGTAACCTCGCCAACGTATCCAAGTTCGGGGTTGGCCACGTGCGCCTGCAGCAGGTTGCCGTCCATCCCGCTGATTCCGATGGTGGGGGCTCCCAGTTGCTGCATCTGAGCGGTGAGCTCCTTGTTCACCAGCCCGCCGAGCACCGCCACGACGATTTCCAGCGACGGTCCATCGGTCACCCGCAGCCCGTTGACGAAGTTGGGCGCGAGGTTCTGCCGCTGCATCCACTCGCTGATTACGTTCCCGCCTCCGTGGACGATCACCACCGGTCTCCCGGACGCATGCAGCGCCACCAGGTCCTGCAAGGATGTGTCGTTGCCGCCGAGGGTGCTGCCCCCGATCTTGACTACGATGGGCGGTCCGGCGAACTGCTGTGACACGTCGGCGTTCCTCACCCTGCGGCGTCGGCTGATGCGATCAGTACCGGCCGCAACCGCTGCCGGGCCAAAGGCGTGGTTTCCGACTAGGTCGTGTACGCGCTGTTGATGATGACGTACTGTTCGGTGAGGTCGCAGCCGTAAGCCGTCGCCTCACCGTCCGCCAGGTTCAGGCTGACCCGGAAGTCCACCTGCTCGCCGGACATCAGCGCCACCACGGCATCCCGGTGAAACGGTACCGGAGTTCCCGCCTCCATGATGCAAACCCCGTTGACGAACAGGTCAACCTTTTCCTCCACCGCCTCGGCTCCGCTGCGGCCCAGCGCCATCATCAATCGTCCCCAGTTCGGGTCTGCCCCGTACACCGCCGACTTCACCAACGGGCTTCCGGCGATGGTCAGCGCGGCCTTTCGCGCGTCGCCGGCGTCCTTCGCGCCGTCCACCTGCACGGTCAGCAGGCGGGTGGCGCCCTCACCGTCACGGGCCAGCATGCGGGTCAAGTTGGCGCACACCTGGTGCAGCGCACTCTTGAATGCCTCGGCATCGGGCGACCGCTCGTCGATGGCGGGATTGCCCGCCTGCCCGTTGGCGAAAGCCAGAAAGGTGTCGTTGGTGCTGCTGTCACCGTCCACGGTGAGCATGTTATAGGTCTCGTCCGCAATTTCCTTGACCGTCATCTGCAGGAAACCCGGGTCAACCGCCGCATCAGTCGCCGCGAACGAGAGCATTGTCGCCATGTTCGGGTTGATCATCCCGGATCCTTTCGCCACGCCGCCGATGGTGATCGTCTGACCCGACGACGCCGTGAAGGACACCGCAGTTTCCTTCGGGTGCGTGTCCGTGGTCATCATCGCCCTCGCCAACTCGGGCCCACCGTCGTCGTCCAGCGCGATCTGCGTCACTCCCGACCGGATCAGCGACATGGGCAGTTCGACCCCAATGACGCCGGTGCTGCAAACCAGCACGTCCTCGGCGGTAAGGCCCAACTTGTCCGCCGCCAACCTGGTCATTTCTTCGGCGTCCTTGTAGCCCTGGGCGCCCACGCACGTGTTGGCAATACCCGCGTTGACGATCAGCGCCCGCGCCCGTCCTCGCGCCACGCGCTCCCGATCCAGGTCCACCGTCGCCGACCGGATTGCCGACGTGGTGAACACCCCGCCAATCGAGCACGGGCTGTCCGACACCAGCATAGCGAGGTCAAGCTTGTCCTCGCCTCGGGTCTTGAGACCGATGAAAACGCCGCCGGCGGAAAACCCCTGAGGCGATGTGATGGTACCGTTCGGGATAGCGGTGATATGTGCGCTGGCGGGCATCGTGAAGCGCTCCTGAGTACCGACAACTTGCGGCAAAAATGCCGCATAAATATACCATACGAGACGGGCCAACCGCCCGTGCCGGCACCCCGTTTGACTCTCCCCAGACCCCGCCCGATAATGCCAGCATCCCGCGCGACCGCCGAGTTCCGGCGCGATGCGATGCCCGCCCATGACCATGTCCAGCCAGCCTCCGTACCTACCGTTGCCCGCCGGCGAAATCGGGCTCCTGACTGACCTCTACGAGTTGACCATGGCCCAGTCCTATTTCGCCGAGGGCATCTCCGGCGAGGCCACGTTCAGCCTGTACGTGCGCGAATACCCGCCGGACCGGGGCTACCTGGTCGCCTCCGGAATCGACGATGCGCTGGACTGTCTCGAAGCCGTCTCTTTCGACGCTGACAGCATCGATTACCTGCGCAGGGCAGGCATCTTCACCGCAGAATTTCTGGAATACCTGCGCGACTTCCGCTTCAGCGGCAGCGTGCGCTCCATGCCCGAAGGGAGCCTGTTCTTCACCCAAGAGCCGGTGTTGGAAGTTACGGGGCCCATCATCGCCGCCCAGTTGGCCGAAACCCTGGTCATGAACCAGGTCCAATACCAGACCTTGTTAGCTACCAAGTCCGCCCGTTGCGTCCAGGCCGCGCAGGGCCGGCCCATCGCCGATTTCGCGGCCCGACGCACCCACGGCTCCGAAGCCAGCCTCAAAATGGCCCGCGCCTCTTACATCGCCGGATTCGGCGCGACCAGCAACGTGCTCGCCGCCCGCCGCTACGGCATACCGCCCACGGGCACCATGGCACATTCGTACATCACCAGCTTCGACAACGAGGTGGACGCCTTCCGCGCCTATTCGCGCATGTTCCCTGACCGCAGCATCCTACTGCTAGATACCTACGACACCATCAGCGGCGCGCGCGCTGCCGTCACGGTCGCAGATGAAATGGAGCGGGAAGGCCAGCGCCTAACCGGCGTCCGCCTCGACTCCGGCGATTTCGACGCTCTCAGCCGCCAGGTGCGAAGCATCCTCGACGAGGCTAATCTGGACTACGTCCGCATCGTCGCCAGCGGTGGCCTCGACGAGTACGAAATCGACCGGCTGGTCGCGGGAGGCGCGCCCATCGACATGTTCGGCGTCGGCACCCGAGTGGGCGTTTCCGCCGACGCCCCGTCCTGCGACATGGTCTACAAGATGGTCAGCTACAACGGACGGCCGGTGATGAAGCTCAGCGAGGGCAAGGAGTCGCTGCCTGCCGCCAAGCAGGTCTTCCGCCAGTACGACCCTAACGGCATGATGTCGGCTGACGTAATCGGGCTGTCCACCGAAACCGACTCTGCGGGCGAGGCCCTGTTGACGCTGGCGATGCAGGACGGGCGCCGCGTCGTCCCGCCCACCGCCATCGCCGATGCCCGCCAGCGCGTAGCCGATGGCCTGTCCAAATTGCCGGAGGCGCAACTAGGTCTCCGCCAACCGGATCACTTCCCCGTGTCAATCAGCGCTGATCTGCAGCGCCTGGAGTCCCAGATCCGCGGCCAGCTGAGCGCCGCCATTGCTTCGTAATTCGCCAAGGAGCCCAAGTCCGATGAAAATCGCGGTCTGCGTCAAGTTCGTTCCCGTGGTGTCCCGCATCGAATTCGATTACGAGAACAAAGTGATCCAGCGGGAGGGGGTCCCGTCTGAGATCAATCCTTTCGACCTGCTTGGCATCAACATGGCCGTCGACCTCAAGGCGGACACCGGCGACTCCGTCCTAGCCGTGTCCATGGGCCCGCCCAACGCCGCCGAGGGGTTGACCCAGTGCTACGCCTTGGGAGCCGACCGCGGCATTCTCCTATCCGACCGCGCCCTGGCCGGCAGCGACACCCTCGCCACCGCGCAGGCCCTGGCGTTGGCTCTCCAGCGCGAATCCCCCGATCTCATCGTGTGCGGACGCAACAGCAGCGACGCCGAGACCGGACAGGTGGGACCTGAAGTCGCCGAGTTGATGGGCCTGCCCCACATCAGCAACGTCCGCAAGCTGGACGTGGACCGCGCCGGCAATCGCATCATCGCAGAACGGGCCACCGACGAGGGATACCAGGTCATCGAGTGTCCGCTGCCCGCTGTAGTGTGCGTCACCGAAGGCGCCGGACAGGAGCGCTATCCCGGCCGCGATGAGATGAACGAAGCCCAGGATCTCAGCATCGAGCAGCTCACCTGCGCCGACCTTACCGATGACTTCTCCCTGTTTGGCCTCGAGGGGTCTCCCACCTGGGTAGAGGACATCCGCCTCGTCGAACCCGACCGCCTCGCCGTCGTCATCCGCGACGAGACCCCCGAGGACGCAGCGCGGCAAGTCGCCGACATGCTGGGTGATCGGCTGGCAACTCTGGCCGCCAACGCGGAGTCCGGTTCGGTTATCGACGCGCTGCCGCGCTACACCGGCGGCGACCGCAGCATCTGGGTGGTCGCCGAGTTGGCCGCCGATGGCGTGCGTCAAGTCACCCTGGAGATGCTGGGCAAAGCCCGGGCGCTTTCGCCGATCACCCAAAGCGAGGTCGTCGCCGTCGTGATCCAGGATCGCCCACCGTCATCCGACGTCCTCACCCAGCTGGCTGAGGCCGGCGCCGACCGCATCCTGAGCCTGGACACCGCCAACCTGGGCATGCTCTGTGGACGAGGCGTTTCTCGCGCTCTGTCCGATGCCATCGGCGAACACCCCCCGTACGCCATCCTATTCGCCGCCACCGCAGATGGTCGCGACCTGGCCGCCCGTATCGCGGCACGCCAGCGCCTCGGTCTCACCGGCGACGCCATCGACCTGGAAATCAACGACGCCGGCCAACTCGTCCAGCTCAAGCCGGCCCTCGGTGGCAACGTCGTCGCTCCCATCCTGTCGAAGACCCTGCCCAACCTGGTCACCCTTCGCCCCGGCGTCCTGTCTCCCGGCGCGCCGGAACCGGGAGCCACTGCCGTAGTCGAGTCTATCCCTGCCTCCCCCACCGATGAAATCGACGTCGCCCTGGTTAGCGAGCATGTCTCCGCAGAGCACGGCGCGCTGGAACTCACCTCGGCAGAGGTCGTGGTCGGCCTGGGCATGGGCATCGGCGAGGAGAACGTGGCGTCGGCTCAGGAGCTGGCTTCCAGCATCGGCGCCTCTATCTGCACCACGCGCAACGTTGTGCACTCCGGCTGGCTGCCCCATCACATCCAGGTCGGCATCAGCGGACGCACCATCGCGCCCCAGGTTTACCTGGCCGTGGGCATCCGCGGCGCGTTCAACCACACCGTGGGCATCCAGAAAGCCGGCGTGATCCTGGCCATTAACCGCAACCACCGCGCCGCTATCTTCCGCGCCGCCGACTACGGCATCGTCGGCGACTGGAACGAGTACCTTCCGCCGCTGGTTGACGCCATCCGCCCGATCCTAGCCGAACATGGGCTAGCATAAGACCAGCGGCAACAAGCGCCGCGTATCGGCTCGAATCGGAGCGGTATTTCAACTCCTCGCTGCATCAGGGTAATCTCCTGTATGCGGGGATCGCCGGTAGTCAGACGCCGAGTTCTCCCCGCATGGCGTAAAATCAACCGCCATGCGCGCTGAATCCGACACCAACGCGCCTGCGATGCCCGGTCGGATCAAGTGGCGCACTGTCTTGCTGGCTTCCGCGGCCGCCCTGGGCATGGTCCTGGCGTCCCTGGACTTCGCCGTCAACGTCGGCCTGCCCGCCATGCGGGACGCCTTCGATGCGGACCTGGCATCCGTACAGTGGGTAATCGTCGTGTTCATCGCCACCCGGGCCGGTCTGGCCCTGGGGGCGGGCGCCTTCGCTGACCGCTTCGGCCTCCGACTGGTTTACCTGTTCGGCACCACCACCTACGTCGTGGCCATGGTCTGCCTGTCGCTTTCGCCGACCCTGGAGGTGCTCGTCGGTTTTCGCGTCCTGCAGGCCCTGGGAACCGGCTGCCTTTACAGCACCGCCCCGGCAATCGCTGCTTCGGTCTTTCCCGATCATCGCCGTGGTCTCTCCATGGGCTTCACATCGGCCAGCCTGGCCCTCGGCATGGTCACGTCCACGCTGGGCGCCGGTCCCCTTATACAACTTTTCGACTGGCCCGCAGTGTTCGCCGGTCGCCTGCCCCTGGCCGGCCTTGCCCTGGTTATCGGTTTCTTCTCCATACCCAGAACTCTCGGGAACCAGACAACCGACGCCGCGAAGCCACGGTTCGATCTGCCCGGTTCCGCCCTCGTCCTTTCTCTGCTGCTGTGCCTCATGATCGGGCTGCGCCTTGGTCCGGCCGTCGGCTGGACGTCCATCCCGGTGCTCGCGCTGCTCGCCGCATCACCTCCGATCCTGGTGGTCCTGATCCGTGTTGAGCGAGCCGCTGCGTCCCCGGTGCTGCCAGGTGCGTTGGTCCGGTTGTCCGGGTTCCAGACAGCCGTCGGCGCCATGTTCCTGGGTCATTTTTCTCAATTCGTCATCTGGTTCATCTTCCCGTTCTATATCACCGACGCTTTGGGTCGTGGTCCGGTTACCCTGGGCATAATGCTGGCCGTTATGTCGACCTCAAACATCCTCTCATCGCCCGTCGGCGGCTGGCTGTGCGACCGCTGGGGAGTGCGTCCCGTCGGCGCCGCCGGCCTGCTGATGTCCGCCGTTGGTCTCTTCGCGATGTCGATGCTGGATGGCCACTCCGCGGTTTGGCACGTCGCCGCCGGAATCGCCGTCGTGGGTCTCGGGGTTGGCTGGTACCAATCGGCCGCCTACGCCCTGATGCTGGGAACCGTCCCGGCGGAGCGCTACGGCACTGCGTCGGGCGCTATGTCCCTGGCCCAGGCCTCCGGGACCGTCCTGTGCGTCGCCATGGTCGGAGCAGTCTTCTCCGCACTCAGCAATTTGTACGCCGTCACCCACACGACGGATGCGGCCTTCCTGCTGGCCTACCGCGACGTCTTCCGCATAGGAGCAGTAACCGCCGCCGTGGCCGCTGCCGTGTTCGCTCTTCGTGCCCGCCAACCGCGGCCCAACCCGCAGCAGACTACAGCCTGATCCGGCAATCACCCGCTAACCGGTCAGACTCGATGACCCAGTTGAGTTCTCGACCCGTCGCACCTCCCCTGGGCCAGGGTCGAGCAAAATCGCCAAAAAGAAAAGCCGGCTCCGCTGCGGGAGCCGACTGGTGGTCTTCCAACGCCTGTCTGAACGCGTCGCTGAAACCGCTACGCGCCATCCTCCGGCAACATCAGGTAATGGGGCTCGCCGAAGAGCGCCTGGGTGCGCAGGGCGTCCGCGTCCGCCGGACCCACCGTGGCGTAGGGGTCGATGCTCCCCCACGGCGTTGAGCGCGAGGCGAACCGGAAGTGCTCCGTCCGGCCGTCCCGGAAGGTCACATCCCAGACGATATCCTGCCCTTCGTAATGCGGCTGCACCTCCGCTCCCAGAGGCACGAAGTCGGCGTATCCCCGCACGTGTATCGCGTTTTCGGGGCAGAGCTTCACGCAGGCGTAGCACTCGGAGCACATGTCAGGCTCCTGGTTGCTGCCCTTGTTGACCATGCCGTCCAACACCATCAGGTCGTTGGGGCAGATATAGACGCACTGGGGTCCGCCATGCACGCCGGCACAGGCGTTACAGGCGGACGGGTCGACATAGGTAGGCACTGAACACTCCTCTTGTATGGGCGGCGCCAACCGCCCGGCGGCAAAAGTCTGCCGCGCATTGTAGCACCAAACACCTCGCACTTGCCGCTCGTCGCCCGGCCAACGAGGACACAATCCCTTGTTGGTCTTTCTTGACAGATATGCCGGTGTGGACGCTGCAGGTTTGCCGACACCGCGGGTCCACGGCATCACCTGCGTTTCCTGTCCTTGCCCCCCTCCCGCCATGTCGCTACAATCCCACCACGCCGCCCCGATGGCGTTATGGAGGGGACTTGGCAACCGCCACACCGGTCGCGCCCGGAACGCCGGGTATCAAAAACAACCGCGCGTTCGTCCTCGGCAGCCTCTCCGTGGGACACGGCCTGTCCCACATGTTCGACCAGGGCTTCCCTCTGCTGATCACGGAGATTGCTGCCGCCATGGGGTTGGGCACCGTCCGCACCGCCGCCCTCTTCGCCGTGCGTCAGGGAGGCTCCAGCGCCACCAGCCTCGGCGGCGGCCCGTTCATAGACCACCTGAGGTCGTATTGGGGGCTCATCCTCACGGCCTGCATGCTGGGCCACGCCATCACCTTCGCGGCCATCGGCGGATCGCCCACGTTCGCTCTACTGGTGGTGGTCGTCTTCTTCATGTCCATGCCGGGGTCCCTGTGGCACCTGCCGTCGGCCGCTGCCATTTCCCAGCGTTTCCCAGACCGGCGCGGCTTCGCAATATCCATGCACGGCTTCGGGTCCAACCTCGGGAACGTGAGCGGACCCATAATCGCCGGCGCTTTGCTGGGCGCAAGTTTCATAATCTGGCGGCACGTCTTCTTCATCTATGCCTTCCTTGCCGTGTTCATGGCTTTCTTCGTGTGGTGGTCGCTGCGTGGTCTTGGGCGCGAGGACGACGCTCCGCGCACCAGGAGCCTCGCCGACCAGTTCGTCAGCGCGGCCGCTTTGCTCAGAAATCCTGTGGTCATGGCCCTGATTTTCGCGGCGCTCCTGCGCGGCATCGGCCTGAACGCCCTGTTTAACTGGACGCCTTTCTACCTTCGCGAGACCCTGGAAATGAGCACGCTTCAGGCCGGCGTCTACTATGCTCTGCTCACTGGAATGGGCATCGTCTCCGCGCCGGTCCTGGGCTGGATGTCCGACAAGTTCGGCCGAAAGGCGGTTCTGGCTCCCGGTTTCGTGGCCGCTGCCCTGCTCTCCCTGGTGGTGGTCAGCGTCGGGTCCAGCCTCTTGCTGATCCCCGTCATGGCCGGCCTCGGCCTCTTCAGCTTCGCCCTCCACCAGATCATCCAGGCCTCGGTCCTGGACTATGTCGGCCAGGGGACCGAGGCCACTGCCATCGGCCTGCTCTTCGGCATCAACGGCGTCATCGGCATCGGCTCGCCCTTCCTGGCATCCTTCATCATCGATTACTGGGGCAGCTATGGCACCGTGTACTACTACGCCGGCATCCTGACCCTCATCACCGCTGTCATAATCTTCGTCATCCCCCTGCGCAACCCCAACAACGAAAGGCCCGACGCCTGACCGGGCCCGGCTCTCGCGGTGGATGCGCATCACTACTGGTCGAACAGCGAATCAATCCAATCCCGTCCATCCTGCTCATCGATGCAAAACCAGGAACTTTGACACCAACACTTACGTCGTTCGTTGCCGCTCGGATAGCCCCGTGCTACCATGATTAGCGTCATGGATCAGCAGCACATTCGCAATTTTTGCATCATCGCCCATATCGACCACGGTAAGTCCACCCTGGCCGATCGCCTGCTCGAAATCACGGGAACCGTGCGTCCTCAGGACATGAAGGCGCAGTTCCTCGACCAGATGGAACTCGAACGGGAGCGCGGCATCACCATCAAGGGCAAGGCAGTGCACATGACGCACCGCACCCCGGATGGCGGCGAGTACCAGCTGAACCTGATCGACACCCCCGGTCACGTCGATTTCTCCTACGAGGTATCCCGTGCCCTCGCCGCCTGCGAAGGCGCGCTGTTGGTCGTCGACGCCACACAGGGAGTCGAGGCCCAAACCATCGCCAACACCATGCTCGCCCTGGAGTACGACCTCGAGATGATCCCAGTGATCAACAAGGTCGACTTGCCCTCGGCCGAGCCGGACCGCGTTGCCGCCGAGATGGAGCAGATTTTCGGCTTCCGCCGCGACGAGGTGATGTTCGTCTCCGCCAAGGACGGCCTCGGCTGCCGCGAACTGCTCGATGCCATCGTCGAACGTGTCCCCGCCCCCAAGGGAGTCGATGAGGCCCCTTTCCGCGCCCTCGTATTCGACTCCACCTACAACACGTATAAGGGCATCATCGCCTACGTCCGCGTCGAGGACGGCCATATTTCGCAGAATGACCGCCTCCGCGTTATGTCGTCGGGCCGCTCCGTAGAGATCATGGAGGTGGGTGTCTTCGCTCCCGAGCCCACACCTACAGGTTCGCTTCAGGCCGGACAGGTCGGCTACGTCGCCACCGGCTTCAAGGACGTGCAGGAGTGCGCCGTCGGCGACACCCTCACAAACAACGCCGAACCGGCAGAAGAACCCCTGCCCGGATACGTTGAGTTGAAATCAATGGTCTTTGCCGGACTTTACCCGGCTGATGGCGAAGACTACACCCGGCTGCGCGCTGCCCTGGAAAAGCTCAAGCTCAACGACGCCTCGCTGACCATCGAACCGGAGAACAGCGGCGCCCTCGGCTTCGGCTTCCGTTGTGGCTTCCTGGGTCTCGTCCACCTGGAGATCGTGCAGGAGCGCTTGGAACGCGAATACGACCTCGATCTGATCGTCACTGCCCCCAGCGTGGCATACGAGGTACTGCTCACCAGCGGTGAAGTCATCCGCATCGACAACCCGTCTCTGCTGCCACCTCCCAACTCCACCTCGGAGATCCGCGAGCCGATCCTCGGCGTCACCATAGTAGCGCCCAGCCGCGCCGTCGGCGCGATCATGGAACTGATGCACGCCCGACGTTCCGAGTTTCGCCGCATGGAATATATGCAGGGCAGCGGATCTTCCGACGGCGACACCGCCACCGGCGACGCCGATGGCCAAAACCGGGTCGTGATGGAGTACACCATGCCTCTGGGAGAGATGCTGGCCGACTTCTACAACCAGCTCAAGTCGCGCACCCAGGGCTACGCCTCCCTGGACTACACGTTCGAGGGTTATCGCGCCGCGCCGCTGGTCCGCATCGACATCCTGGTCAACCAGACTCCCGTCGAAGCCCTGAGCATGATCAGCCATCGCGACAACGCCGTAGTTCAGGGCCGGGGCATCGTTGAAAAACTCAGAAGCACCATTCCCCGGCAGATGTTCGAGGTGCCAATACAGGCCGCCATCGGTAGCCGCATCATCGCCCGGGAGACCGTCCGCGCCATGCGCAAGGACGTGCTTTCGAAGTGCTACGGCGGCGACATCACCCGCAAACGCAAGCTACTGGAAAAGCAGAAGGAAGGCAAGAAGCGCATGAAACGGGTGGGTCGCGTCGAAGTGCCGCAGGAAGCGTTCCTGAGCCTACTCAAAATCGGCGAAGACGGCTAACTTCAGATCCCAGCCCGGCGCACCGCTACAGACAAAACTTAACGGGGCCGCCATGTGCGGCCCCGTTTTCGTAGCCTACTCCGGTAGGCATTACAGGATATGGTACAGCATCCGGTGGTCCCGGAGGACGTCCTGCGCGAAGTCGTTGTCGACTTCCCGCCACACCGAGTGGATGTGGTTCGCCTCGTTCTGGACGTTGTCGAACTCCACGATGAACTGCCCGCCGTGGATTCGGTAGTAGTGGTCGCGGCTGCGATCCAACCCGCCGGCCCACACCAGTCGGTAATCATCCACCCCGGTGTCCCGTATCGTCGCCAACCGTTGCTCCGCCACCGGCGCGGGGACGCCGTTCACGTACTCCCCGATCAGGGCCATCAGAATTTCACGCTGCGTGCCGTTCATCTCGTGGCCCGCCAAGCCCTCCTCATCGTGAAGCGCCTGTTTGCTGCTGTTATAACCCAGGATGTCCCAAGGCGCCTTGTCGTGGATCACCGCCTTGCTGCGTTGCCCCGCGTCCAGCGAACCGATCAGCTCTACGGCCAGGTCTTCCCGCCGACCCAGGATGCGCAATCCTTCCTTCGGGCCCTTGCGCACTTCGGCAGGATTCGCCCCGAAGAAGAACGGAGTAACCGCGATGACCTGGTCTCCCCACACGCTGTAGTGCACCGAAAGGTGGTGTCCTTCCACGCGCCATCCCCACGGATCGTGCCGACCCGGATCCCCGAAAACCGTCCAGTAGTACAGTTCCGGATCTCGCGGCCAGGTCACCTGGCCCCATTCCGCCTCCAGCGGGCCCAGCACCAATTCATGCTCGATGATGGAGCGCGCCTGCCGGTTCGACTCCTCGGTGAGACCGGTGGCCAGCAAATCCATGGCATGGTTGCGCTGCTGTTCGTTCATGTCGCGCAGCGGCAGCCCGTGGCGGTTCAGCGGCGGGTAGTACCAGAACAGCCGCTCGCCGTCCATATAGTGGTACGTCGCCTTGTTCCTCTGGTCGGTGTCCAGGCTCGCCACCCAGCGGCGGGCGGCGTCCACCATCGCGGCGGTGACATGAAGATGCGGATGCGTAAATCGGCCAGTTGTCATCTCGGATGACCTCCTGATGAGACCTGTCGTTGAACTTTCCGGCAGTGTAGGAAAGCCCATCGCAGAGTGTCAAGAACGCCCTGGGTTCCGCTCCGGCATGCACCCCAGTAATCGCGCACGCGCCGGCCGCGACACACCATCCCTGCCAATTAACAGCGGTTCCTGCGGTCCGCGGAATCTAGTGCCAGCGCTTTTGAAGTTCTGACCCTGGGGGCGCAGATGCGAACACAACGCGGCACTCCTGCCGGGCCATGACCTGCGCCGGTGTCAGTAGATCACTCCTGCCTCTTCCAAGCGATTAATCTCAGTGTCGGGCATCCCCAGCAGCTCTCCGAACACATACGCGTTGTCCTCGCCGATGTTGCTGTACTTGCCAAATGATATGGGCGTCCCCGACATCTTCGCCGGAATCGACCACGACACGCTCTCGCCCTCCGTCCACTCCGTCGCCTTCACGTCCCGTTCCGCTTCCCAGTACGGCGTGTCCTGGTAGAAACCCCGCGATTTCAGGTGTTCGTTCGCGTTCAGATCCCGACCTTGCGAGACCATACCGGCCGGCACTCCCGCCGCTTGAAGTTTCTCCATCAAGTCCAGCGACTCGTGCTGCCTTGACCACTCGGAGATCCCGTCGTCCAGCGCGTCTTCGTTTCGCCGCCGGCCCAGTCGTGTTTCGTACTCGGCTCCCGCCGCCCACTCCGGATCCCCCATCGCCTTGCGGAGACGCAACCACTGCTCGTCGTCCGAAACCGCGATGGCGATGTATCGGTCGTCTCCCGCGCACGGGTACACGTTGTGCGGCACCGCCCATGCGTCCCGGTTTCCGCGACGCTGTGGGCCACGCGCGTTCACCTGGTAGTCCAGCAGCGCCGGCCCGCCGGTCGCCACTCCGGATTTGAATATCGAAGACTCCAGCGTGGCCGTCTTTCCGGTGAGATTGCGGCGCATCAATGCCGCAATGATGCCAGCCGGCTGGAATACCCCGGTGTGGTAGTCCGAGTACGAAGTGTTGACCACTGCCGGAGGTTCATCCGGCAGCCCGGTCATCAGCGATACGCCGGACAGGTGCTGCACCAGAATCCCAAAGGACTTGTACGTGTAGTACGGCCCGTGCCCGCCTAACCCGGTCTGCCACATGATGATCGCGTCCGGCCGCTGCTTCCTGATTTCCGGAAAGTCGATGCCCCAGCGTTCAGCACATTGCGCCTGAAGTTGGTCATGAACACGTCGCTGATCCGGACCATTTCCAGCATCAGGTCCCGACCCGCTTCCGTCCTCACGTCAAGCGTAATCCGCCGCTTCCCCCGCTGGTACTCCGGCTGGCCTGCCCCGCGCGACCAAGCGGGAATGAACGACATCTCGTCCAGCACCTTGTTGGTTTCGACCTTGATCACCTCCGCCCCGAGGGAACCGAGGATCCTGCCCGTCAGCGGCAACGCCACGTACGGGCCGAATTCGACCACCCGGATACCTGCCAGGGCGGACGGGCCGGCTTTTGCTAATCGCGTGACGCTGCTGGTCATACCCTCGCTCCTCGATGATCCCTATCCGTCTTGAGGCCAGCCATTAACCCGGCCTTTCAGATCACACCGTCGGCCTTGAGTGCGGAGAGTTCCTCTGAGGTCATCCCCAGTTCGCCCTGATATACCGCCAGGTTGTCCGCCCCCAGACGCGGAGCTGGCCGCCGCCGCGCCGAAACTTCCTCGCTGTGGAATATCCCGAGCGGGTACTTGATCGTCCCGTCCGAGCCTGTTTCGTCCTCAATGTCATACCAGAAGCCCGACTCCGCCAGCTGCGGGTCGGCCAGCAGATCCGCCACCTCGTTCACCGGCAGGAAAACCAGGTTCCGCCGCTGCCCCTCGTGGAACAGCTCCTGAACGGTGAAGTTTTCGGCGAACTCGAGGAACAGGGCGGTGATGATGTCGATGTGCTCCGCCCGGTCCTGGTTCCCACCGCGGTACACGTCGTTCAGGACCTCGTCGTTCCCGGTCACTTCGTGGATCCACTCCGCCAGCGCGTCCCATTCCCGCGGCGTTATTACCCCGGCGGCGATCCAGCCGTCCTTGCACGGGTAAGCCCCCAACGGAATGACCAGCGTGGAGTTCGTGCCCACGCGGGTCACGTTCTGGCCCAGCTTCCGCCAGAGCAGCGCGGGATGCGCGTCGGTGTAGTAGGTGATCAGCGCCTCTTGCGACGACACGTCGATATGTTGCCCCACTCCCCCATCGGCGAAATCGCGGTAATACAGCGCCGCCAGGATGCCCACGGCAGCATACTGCGCTCCCGGGTAGTGGCTGTGCTCGTTGCCCTGGCGCACGGGCGGTTCGTCCGGCTCGCCGGTGATCTGCATGTACCCGCTGGCCGCCATGACCACCAGGTCATCACCCGTGTAATCGGCCCATTCGCCGCTGGCACCAAACGCAGTTACCGATGCCATTACCAGCCCCGGGTTGTCGGCCCGCAGGTCCTCGTAGCCAATCCCCTTGTCGGCCAGATAGCGCCGGTCGTAGCTCTCAATTATCACGTCGGCGTCCGCAGCCAACCGCCGGAACAGTTCTCGCCCGGCCTCGGTCGCCAAGTCCAGCGTGATCGATCGCTTGTTGGTGTTGTAGAACAGGAAATCCAGGCTCCGCTCGGGGTCGACCACATCGCCCGGATACGGCCCGAGCGTGCGCGAACTGTCTCCGGATGGCGGCTCCACCTTGACCACGTCCGCGCCATAGTCCGCCAGCAACCGGCCGCAGAACGCCGCACGCCGGTCGGTCAGGTCCAGGATGCGGTATGGCGGTATCAGGTGCTCGCCGGTGTATTCGTCAAACCGAGGCATGGGTTGTAGGTCTCCGTCTGCGTGTTGCCGGGCCCCGCGGGGCGCGTTCAGCCAATTTATCGCCGCCCAAACCCGGTGTCAAAAAGCGTCCAGCGAATCAGCCGCCGTTATAATGTGTCCGCCCACATCCCTGACCGTTGAGAGCGCCCATGAGCACGATGCATCCCACCGATATCAACGCGGCCCTGGTGAACCTGGCCCGCAAACGCACCCCGGAGCGCTGGCAAACCGTCCCCATCGGTCTCACGCCATTGTCGCGCCCGATGCTCGCCCTGATCGACACCCGCGGCCTGCCCTTCTCCGATGATGACCACCGCCCGTCCGTCCTGCTGGTCGCCGGCCTGCGCGGCGAGACCATGGACACGCCGCGCATCCTGGTCGCTCTCGATCAGTTCGCCCGCTCTGCCGCCGCCGGTGAGTCCGGCGTGGCCCTCAGCGCTCTCGCGGCCACCAATCCCGATGCCCTGGCCGGCGGCGATTGGGAACCGGCCGCGGGCAACCCGTCCGATCTCACCCAGGGCTTCCCGCCGGACGGCGGATTCTACTCCGACGAAACTGGCCCGGAAAGCCGTTACCTGTGGCGATGGGTTTGCTACCAGGCACCGGACCTGCTCGTCGAAGTGGCCCTCGCAGACGATGCCAACCACCAACCGCGCTGGGAGGCTAACGTGGCCGCGGTTGGCAGCGCGGTTGCCTCGGCAGTCGGCGCCTCGCCGGCTGACGATGACGATTCGCTGGTCGCCGCCCTGGGTCGGCCGTCTGCGGACAGCCCCGGCATGGTTCCTGCCTTGCGCCTCACCACCCATTGGACCGGCCTCTCCGACGGCCTGCAATCCCTCTGGAGGGTTACAGGCAAGGGCTCCAACGTCCCACCTTCGCCGGGGCGCCGGGCCATCGACGCCCGCCGGAGCCGCTCGCCTATCGAACTCGCCCGCATCCTCGCCAGCCGATACGGCCACGCCCTGGACCCGGTCAACTACACCCAGGGCGTCGGCATCAGTGGGCGCCTCCGCCTGGCGGCCCTAGACGACGCTTTGCCAGACCCTACTGGCGATATAGCTGCGATGATCGACCATATCGCCGCCAACCCACCGGCCTATCTCGACGACGCCGGCGGCGCGGCGCTGGCCGGTGTCGTTTGGGCCGCACGCTTGGCCGATTACACTGGAGACGAAAAGTACCGCCGCCTTTTCTTCTACGCCGCCGACCGCTTCGGGACCCGCGGCCCCGGCGAAGCCCCGACCCCGTGCGACCCCGACTTTCGGGTCGAGGATATGTTCATGACCGGCGCCATGCTCGGCCGGGCCTACCGCATCTCCGGCCAAGCCAGGTACGCCGACCTGTTGGCGAATTTCCTGGTCGATGGCGGAGACGTCCAGCAGGCCAATGGCTTGTTCCATCATGCTCGGTCGGCGCCGTTCTACTGGAGCCGCGGCAACGGGTTCGCCGCTCTCGGCTACGCCGAAGCGCTGACATATTTGCCGGATGACCATCCCGCCCGCGAGACGATTCTCCAGCGGCACCGCCGACACCTGGACGCTCTGATGCGCGTGCAGCAACCCTGGGGCACGTTCGGCGAACTCGTCGATCTGCCCGGCGCGTGGGGCGAACTGACTTCAACGTCAATGACCGGCTATGCCCTGGCCCGGGGTCTCCGGCTCGGCTGGCTGCCCTCCGACGACGCGTCCGGGTACGCCGCTGGCCTCCGCGCCTGTTGGCGCGCTCTGTCCGAGCGGATCGATGAGGAAGGGGGCGTTGTCGACGGCTGCATCAGCACCGGAGTCATGCCTGACGCCCGGGCCTACCTGAACCGCACCGCGGTCAACGGATACGACGACCGCACGGGAAGCCTCGCCCTGTGGTTTGCCTGCGAGATGGCCCAGCAGCCTTAGCGAAAGTCCGTGCTAAAATCGCCCAACGGTGGTACTGGAGCCACCGAGGGAGGCCATCATGCTGACCAGGTTGGAAGTCAACGGATTCAAAAACCTGGTGGATTTCTCATTGGACTTCGGGCCATACACATGCATTGCTGGCCCCAACGGAGTCGGCAAGTCCAACATATTCGACGCCATCCGTTTCCTCTCCCTGTTGACTGACCACACGGTCAACGAAGCGGCGCTGCAGATCCGTAACGCCGGTGAGGAAACCGGTGATATCGCCGATCTACTTTTTCGTACCGGCAGCGAACGCGTCGACCGAATGGAATTTGCAGCCGAGATGATTGTTGGCCAACAGGTGTGGGATGATTTCGGCCGCGAAGCCAGAGCATCTTCATCTTTCCTGAGGTACGAAGTTGCGTTCCGCTACGAACCGCCTTCGGCCACCGGTGGCTTGCTGGGTGGGCTCGCGCTCGAACGGGAAGTGCTGCGGCCCATCACCGCGGGCAACGCGGCTCGCCATCTGAGATTTCCTCACAGCAAGGGCAGGTTCCGCGACAGTGTCGTCTACAACAACCGCCACGCTCGCACCGGTTTCGTTTCAACCCAAGTTGATCCCGAAACCGAACAACCGGTCATAATAGTCCACCAGGACGGCGGTTCTCACGGCCGGGGGCGACCGTCGCCCGCGCGCGGCGCAACGCGCACAATCATTGGCACCGAAAACACCTCCGCCACCCCGACAATATTGGCAGCGCGACGCGAAATGCAGAGTTGGCGCGTTCTGGCCTTGGACCCAGCTGCTATGCGCCGTCCTGATCGCTACACACAGCCGCCCGGAATCGCTGCCAACGGGGCACACATACCGGCGACCCTGCAACACCTGGCGAACGTTGCCACCGAATCTGGTGAGCGTCGGGATGTCGTTCTCCAGATGGTCTCAATAATTTTGTCGGAACTCGTTCCCGTCAACATGGTCAAAGTAGTCAAGGACGATGTGCGGCAACTCCTGTCGTTGCAGGTGGAAGAACAATCGGGAATCAAACTCCGCGCCAACTCGATTTCCGACGGCACGCTGCGCTTCCTGGCATTGGCGGCACTGACCGAAGTGGTTGACGAAAGTGCAGTAATTTGCATGGAAGAGCCTGAGAACGGCATTCACCCGGCCAAGATGGAAGCCATGAATCGCTTGTTGGATGACATCGCGGTTGACCCGCATGCGCCCGTTGACCCTGAAAATCCAATGCGTCAGGTTATAGTCGCAACCCACTCGCCTTACTTCGTGCAGCTACAGAACAAAGAAGACTTGGTGCTTGCGAAACAGTCCATGGCTCGCTCCCAGTCTGGTTCACTTGTGGAGCACTTGTTACAGTGTCAACCTTACCAGGACACTTGGCGCTGTTCCAATGAGCGTGAAGGAATGAACTTGCTTTCATTGCAGTCTTACCTGATGCCTCCGAAAACGGCGCAAATCGCTTTCCCAAGGGACTTCTGGGACTCGATATGGTAACCAGGTTTCTGTTGGTGTGTGAAGGCAGTTCAGATGCCCCGCTGGCATTTCATATTCAGAGGTTGTTCGAAAGTTGCGGCCACCCACGGCCGGATTTCAACATTTCCCGCGATGGTCGCCTGTTGGTGCAAAAGATAAGCAGCGGTCTAGCTCTGGCGCCTCAGTATGATGTGCTGTTCATACATCGTGACGCCGACCGCGCCAGCGCAGACGCCAGGTACCGCGAAATCACCGTGGCGGTCCAGCAAGCAGAATGCGACGGTCGCTGGGTAGGCATAGTGCCTGTCCGTATGACGGAAAGTTGGTTACTCCTGGATGAGGTCGCCATCCGAAGGGCGGACGGTAACCCAAACGGCCGCATTGAACTGGACTTGCCATCGCCAGCGGAAGCAGAACGCATGGCGGATCCCAAGTCCGCGCTCCGGTCGGCCATAATAGTCGGAGCGGAAGTACAGGGGAGAAGACGAAGGGCGCTGACAAAAAGGCTGCCGGCAATACGTGATCAACTCCTCGAAAACCTCCCTGTTGGCGGTCCTCTGGAGCAGTTGCATTCCTGGACGCGATTTCGCGATGATACCGTCGCCGCCCTAAACCAGATATCCGGCTAGGGCTTTCTTAGCGTGCACGTCCTGATCGCCTACATCTCCCGGCGCATCCCGTTTTACTACGGGTGGATCGTGCTGGGCACCGCCGGCAGCAGCATGTTCGTCCGCAACGCGGCCGGCAGCCTGACCTTCGCGGTCTTTGTCCCTCTCATCGCCGACGAGACCGGATGGAGCCGGGCGCTCATCGGTGGAGCGGCCGCCGTTGGCGGCTTGCTGGCCACCGGGGCATCTCCCCCCGTGGGTTGGGCTATCGACCGTTACGGCGCACGGGCAGTGCTGGTGTCGTCCATCATCGTCATCGGCCTCAGCACCATCGCCATGGCCTGGCTATCTGTCCATATCGCCATCTTCTATTCGGCTCTGGCGATTGGCCGTATCATGTTCAGCAGTCCGCTCAATGTCGGCGCGGCAACCGTGGTGGGTCGCTGGTTTGTGCGCCAACGCGGCCGCGCCACCGGTCTGCTGTTCCTGGCCCATTCCGGCGGCATGGTGGCCTTCCCCCTCGTCGCGACGTGGGTCAGCGTGGCTTATGGGTGGCAGGTGGCATGGATTGTCCTCGGCCTGATGGTGTATGCCATCGCATTGGCTCCGGCGGCCCTGCTGGTCGCCCAGCGGCCCGAAGACGTCGGTCTCCTCCCGGACGGCGATGAACACGACGCAGCCATCGAGACCGATTCGCCCACCGAGCCGGTGGGCGAATCCGAATCCGCGCTGGAATGGACTACGCGGCAGGCCTTGCGCACACCAGCCCTGTGGGTCCTCGCCATTGGAACCGGTTTCCTGTTCCTTTTACAGTCGGGCACCAACGTGTACCAGGCCGACCTACTACGCTCTCGAGGCATCGAACTTTCCCTCTCACAGCTCAGCATAGTCGTGAACGCCGCCGGAACCGCGTTCGGCAGCCTGCTTTGGGGACGCGTGGTGGAACAGATGCGGGTCTCGTTCACCTACGCCATCGTCGCCGTCGTGATGGCTATAGCCTGCGGATTTTTCGTCGTCGCAGACACCGTGGCGCTTGCGTTCTTCGCCGCCGGCCTGTTTGGTGTGGCGGTAGCCGGCATCCTGGTAGTGCCCGCCGTCGCCTACGCCAACTTCTTCGGTCGGCAGTCGCTCGGGACCATTCGCGGCGTAACCGAGCCGTTTACTTCATTGGGTCAGGCAATCGGCGCCGTGGCTTCAGGACTCGTCTACCATTTCGCCGGTGGTTACGGGATCGCGTTCGCGATCTACGCAGTCCTGGGGGTGATCACCGCCCTCGCACTCCTTCTCGCCAGGCCCCCCATGCATCCGATGGCCCAAGCGTCGCTGTCCGCCGAGTCCGCCGGCTAGCCGTCCAAGTCAACTCGCCTCAGCAGCAACGCGTCGGACGACATGATCTCATCCACGCGTGCCGGGATGTCCTCGAAGGTGTCCAGCGCGGCCCGGATGAGCCTGCCCGAGAGCCCACCGCATGCGTCGCTGCCCAGCATGACCGCCAGTTGCGCCGCTCGCTCTATCGAGGCTCCTCCCCCGGACGTGACCTCCACGCCTTTTTCATACATATCCATGTCTCCCGCAGCGAGGGCCATGTCCCGAACCTCTTCCCACATGCGCGTGTGAATGGAACCGGGGCTGATCGCGTTGACGGTGATTCCCGTGCCCGCCAGCTCGACGCTTAGATTCTCCGTTATGTTGACGATGGCAGTTTTCGCCGCGTCGTAGGACGTGTCGTTCGGACCGCCAACGCCGGCCATGTTCACAATCCGTCCCCGTCCGCGCTCCAGCATCCCTGGTATAACCGTGCGGCAGCCGTAGTAAGTACCCAGCACGTGCACCGAGATGACATTGGCCCAACGCTCCGGGTCCAACTTCCACAGCGGGCCGATCTCGCCGGTGTTTCCAGCGTTGTTGACCATCACGTCAATCGGCCCCAACCGGTCGGTTGCATGTGCGACGGCATGCTCCACCTGCCCCAGATCCCGTACGTCCGTGACCACGGTGGCAACCTCGCTGCCGAACTCCGTGCGGATCTCTGCCGCCGTCGCCTGCAGTTCGGGTTCGGTGCGCGCCGCCAGGCCCAACTTCGCTCCCTCCGCCGCGTAGGCCCGGGCTATGGCCCGTCCGATGCCGCGGCCGCCTCCCGTAATCAGCGCAACGTGTCCTTGCAGTCGTCCTTCGTCCGCCATTTACCGGTCTCCTTGCAACTCCGAACCCGACCATAGCGATGGTACAATTCGGCCACATACTACACGATGGGAGAACGCTTATGAGCGACGCGTCGCAGGCGACCGTTCCAACCGTCTCGTTCACCAGCATGGCTACAGGAACCCGTGAAGACTACGAACTCCTCGAGCGCCTCGAAGCCCAGTTCGCGTCACGAACCGCTGATCGCGTGCTGGAACAGTTGCGTGGGCTTTCCGGCTCCCTCGCCGGCTACAAGGTCGACCGTCTTGAGCACTCCTTGCAGTCCGCCAGCCGAGCCTACCGGGATCGAGCCGAAGAGGAATTGGTCGTGGCCGCACTCCTGCACGACATCGGCGATCTTCTGGCTCCGCACAACCACAGCGAGATGGCGGCGGCCGTCCTCAGGCCTTATGTCTCGGAGCGGACGTATTGGGTGGTTCGGCAGCACGGCCTGTTCCAAACCTATTACTACGCGCACCACATGGGCGGCGATCGCAACGCCCGGGATCGCTACATCGACCACCCGTGGTACCAGGACGCCGTGGATTTCTGCGAACGCTGGGATCAATCGTCCTTCGATCCCGAGTACGAGTCCCTGAACCTGGAATTTTTTGAGCCCATGGTGCGACGCGTTTTCGACCGGGAACCATTCAGCGCCGGGAGGGAGTAATCATGAGCCTGGAAGGCAAAGTTGCCCTGATTACTGGCGCCGGCGGCATGCGTGGAGTCGGCCGCGCGACGGCGCTCAAATTGGCGTCCCAGGGAGCCCATGTCGCCATCACCGACGTACGCCGACAAGTCGAAGACCTTCCTCCTGGTGAAGTGCGCGCCGAGTGGCAGTCCATCGACAGCGTCGCCGACGAGGTGCGCCGTCTCGGCGGTCGGGCTCTCCCCATCTACGCCGACCTGTCCAATGCCGATGAAATAGAAGGCCTGGTGGCTGAAACCGTAAACCACTATGGTCGCCTGGACATCATGGTCAACAATGCCCGCGCCATCATTGGGCGGGACAAGGTGCCGGTCACCGAATTGGAAGAGGACGTGTGGCAGCATTTCCTGGCCATAAACACGACCGCCGTCTTCCTGTGCACCAAGTATGCCGGGCGCGAAATGGTTCGCCTGGGCAACGGCGGCCGCGTCGTCAACATCGCCAGCAACGCCGGCAAGCAGGCCAGCGCCGACGGCGCGGCTTACTCAGCCAGCAAGTTCGCGGTTATCGGTTTGACCCAGGCCTCCGCCATGGACCTCGCGCCCCATGGAATTACCGTCAACGCCGTGTGTCCGGGTCCCATCAACACCGACCGCATGAGTTACTGGGAACGCGACCAGGCCGCGCAGAGAGGGCTGACCCAGGAGGAATTCCGTGCCCAGGTTGTCTCGGCATCTGCCGACCGGACTCCGCTGGGCCGCATCGCGGAGCCGGAGGACGTGGCCAACCTGGTAGCGTTCTTTGCCGGTCCTGACTCCAGTTTGATTACCGGCCAGTCCTACAACGTCAATGGCGGCATATTGTTCCACTGATGCGCGCCCGCACGACTTTCGAGGTGTAATCTGATGCAGTACGGTATTACTCTCCCCGGCCGAGGTCCGCTGTCCACTCCGGACAGCCTGGCAACCATCGCCCAGCGCGCTGAGGCGTTGGGCTTCGACTCCGTTGCTCTGGGCGACCACATACTGGTCCCCAAGAGCATCGATTCGGATTACCCCTATACGGAGACCGGGGAGTTCCCAGGCTCGGCATCGGGCCAGGCCATGGAGCAAATCACCGCGCTGGCCTACATGGCGGGTTGCACCAGCGCCATCCGCCTGGCGACTTCAGTGCTCATCGTGCCCCATCGCAACCCGTTGGTGGCCGCCAAGGCGCTGGCCACCCTGGACGTGCTTTCGGGTGGCCGGCTGATCGTCGGTGTCGGTGTCGGTTGGTGTCGCGAGGAGTTCGAGGCCGTCGGCTGCGAGCCCTTCGACGAGCGGGGCGCTGTTACCGACGAGTACATCCGAGCCTTCAAGGAACTGTGGACGTCCGACGATCCCACTTTCGATGGCGAGTATGTGAGCTTCTCCGACATCTGGTTCCTGCCCAAGCCCGTGCAGAAACCGCATCCGCCTTTCTGGGTCGGCGGCGAAAGCCGGCCGGCCATCCGCCGGGCCGCAACCCTGTGCGACGGCTGGTATCCCATCGGCAACAACCCCGCCTTCCCGGTGGGCACTCCCGAGGCGCTGGAGAACAGCATCGGCCGCCTGCATCGCACCGCCGAGCGCGCCGGACGCGATCCTGGCGAAATCCAGATCATCTACCGCTCTCACGACTATCGCATCACTGGAACCGACACCAGCGCGGACCGCGCGCGCTTTACCGGCAGCGGGGAGCAGATCGCAGGAGACATCAACCTGTATCAAGAAATGGGCGTCAGTTACCTGGTGATCGACATCGCCCGCCTGAGCGCCGATGGGAACCTGGAAGAGACCCTGGGCCATCTCGAAGACTTCACTACGCAGGTAGTTGCCCGGGTCTAGATGGGCGTGTAGCTGTCGGCCGGTGGTGATTTCCGGCGGCCGTTTGGAAAGCGCCGATGGTGTTCGCACTTTCGGAATATAACGCCATCGACTATCTGCTCGGCGAGGGCCTGATAACTCCCCAACAGGCCGGGTCTGCCTCCGCCCATGAGCTGGGTGGGGGCGTGTCCAACATAGTCGTCCGCGTGGACTTTCAGGACCCCTCCGACAGCGTGGTCGTCAAGCAATCCCTGCCCCGTTTGCGCGTCGAGCAGGAATGGCTGGCGGACCAGGCCCGCATCCACCACGAGGCGGCGGCTCTCCGTTATCTGGAATCCGTTTTGCCGCCATTGTCACTTCCTGCGGTGGTCCATGAAGATCCGGAGCGCTTCCTTTTCGTCATGACCGCCGCCAGGGAAACCCGTACGTGGAAGGAAGATCTCCTCTCCGGACGCGTAGACACGCAGATGGCTACGGATGTCGGCCGCCTGTTGGCGGACATGCACCAACATTCCGTCGTCGCCGGCCGGACCATACCGGACCAATTACAGGATTTCGCGGATCAACGTTGCTTCGTCCAACTGCGCATTGACCCCTATCATCGGGCCACCGCCCAAGCGCATTCCGACTTGTCCGGCGACATCGAAGCTGAGGCCAGGGCGATGTTGGGCCGTCGCCTCTGCCTCGTACACGGCGACTACAGCCCAAAGAACGTAATCGTCTCTCGAACCGACAGGGGGCCAACCGCGTTCCTGCTGGACTTCGAGGTCGTCCACCTCGGCAATCCGGTTTTCGATCTGGCATTCATGCTGAATCACCTCACGCTGAAAGCCATCCATCGACCCGACCTTGCCGGCGCGTACAACGCAGCCGGGGCTGCTTTTTGGTCCGCTTATTGCTCTGGCGCCCCAACCTTCGCCAGCCATCCGATTCAACTGCAGGCCGAGACGATCCGCCAGATGGGCGTGCTCTTGCTGGCCAGGATCGACGGCAAATCACCCGCCGAGTACATCACCTCCGACTCGCGGAAATGGATCGCCCGTGGCCTCGCCAGGACGATCCTGGGGGGAGAGATCCGGTCTTTGGCAGATTTGCATGACGCTTTGTCGAACTGACCCAGACGGGGCAGCTAGCGCCTCCCGAATCTGGTGACACTGTCAGCGGCATCGTAGTACACTTTCGGCGCGGGTATCCGGCCCAAGGCCCGGGCGCCTAGCTCCGGATCAGAGGAGATGAGAGCTTGCCGCAGGAACTGAACGCCGGGTTGGACGGGACCGGCCTTCGCATCGCGGTGGTCGCCGCCCGGTTCAACTTCGTGATCACCAAAAACCTGATGGAAGGCGCCGTTTCGACGCTGGCCCAATATGGCGTGCGCGACGGTGACATCACAACTTCCTGGGTCCCGGGTTCGTTTGAACTGCCCGTGATCGCCAAGACCCTGGCCCAGTCCGGACGTTACGACGCCGTGATTTGCCTGGGCGCGGTAATACGCGGCGAAACCAGCCACTACGACATGGTCTGCAATCAGGCGGCATCCGGCATCGCCGCAGTGGGCCGCGAAACCGGCATCCCCACCATGTTTGGCGTGTTGACCACCGAGAACATGGAGCAGGCCATCAACCGCTCCGGAGGCAAGGTCGGTAACCTGGGATCCGACTGCGCCGTCGGCGCTATTGACTGCGCCCGCCTGCTGCAGGCCATAAAGACCGGCTGACCCGACGGGCAGGTGTGAACAGCAATGCAGGCTACCGTAGAATTCGATCCCAGTTACTCCCTGCTTACCATCGACCTGACCGCCGGGGAAGCAGTCAAAGCGGAACCCGGGGCGATGGTCGCGCAACAGGGAGTCGACATGACCACCGGAATGAGTGGTTCCGGAGGTCTCTTCGGCGGCATTCGCCGGATGATGGGCGGCGAGTCATTCTTCGTGAACACCTTCACCGCAGAGGCCGGGGGAGGATGGGTCAGCCTGGCCCCGCCGGCTCCCGGCGATATCGGCTCATTCGACCTGGAACCCGGGAGTAACCTGTTCCTGCAGGCCAGTTCGTTCCTCGCCAGCACGGGCAACGTCCAGATTGACAGCCAGTTCCAGGGATTCCGCGGGTTCTTCAGCGGGGAAAGCCTCTTCTTCATCCGCGCCTTTGCTCAGCAGGGTGTGGGAACGGTGTATTACAACTCCTATGGCGCTATCAAGCAGGTCCGGGTTCATCCCGGTCAAGAGTTGGTAGTGGATACCGGCCATCTCGTGGCCTTCAGCGACGACGTCGAGTATTCCATCGGCAAGGTCGGCGGCATCCGGTCACTCATTGCCGGCGGTGAGGGTTTGGTGATGAAGTTCCGCGGCAATGGGACAGTGTGGATCCAGACCCGAAACCTCGCTTCCCTGGCCGAAAAACTGAATCCCTTCCTGCCCAAGCGCGGGCAATAGTTCGCCGCAATAAGGCTGCTCGCCCATCGCTCTGGCCGGCAGCGCCCCGTTCCGCCCGGCACCCCCTGGGACAATCCCCATTCACCCGGCTTGACCCGGATTCTCGCTCAGCATAGGAGAACCAACATGGAATTTGGCGTGACTGTACCCAACAACTGGGGCGTGGAAGACCCGCAGGCAGTCGTCAATTTTGGCCCGCTGGCCGAAGAATTGGGGTTCGATTCCGTCTGGGTGATGGACCACCTCTTCAACAACGGTTACATCCGCGAAAGGCTCGACGACAAGCCTTACTACCACCCCATGGCCACGCTTTCTCACATCTCCGCGCTCACTTCGCGGGTCAAACTGGGTACGTCGGTGCTGGTCTTGCCCTACCACAACCCGGTGGAGCTGGCCAAGTACGCCGCGACTCTGGACCAGATGTCCGGCGGACGCGTAGTCCTGGGCGTGGGCGTCGGCGCCATGACCCCGGAGTTCGACGCCCTGGGCATCCCAATGAGCCAGCGCGGGTCGCTGACCAACGAGTCCATGGACATCATGCGCGAGTTGTGGTCCAACGAAGACCCTCGGTACAGCAGTGACCGCTGGGAATTCGAGGACCTCAAGTTCTCGCCCAAGCCGGCGCAATCCGTAGGCGAATCGCCTCACGTGCCGCTCTGGGTGGGTGGCGGCAGCCCGGGGGCGCTGCGCCGGGCAGCCCGTCGAGGCAACGGCTGGCATCCCTCTGGCATGAGCGCGGAGGAGTTCGCCATCGGTCGTCAACGCGTTCGGGAACTGGCCGAATCCGCAGGCCGAAACCCCGACGACCTGGTCATGTCCGCTCGCGTGGAGGTTGAAGCCCACGGCGGCCCGTCCAGCCAACGAGCCGCCGACCGTTCTCGCCTTCCGGGGGATGACCCAGCCGGGATGGTCGCCGGCATCGCTGCGTTCCAGGAGGCCGGCGTGCAGCACATCGTCCTGGCCCTCAACACCGGGGACGTTGGCCGCCTCCGTGAATTGATGCATTCCATCGCGTCGGATGTGATACCGCAGTTCAACTAAGCGGTGCGCCGGCAGCGGTCCGGAGCCTTACGCCAAACTAAAAAGGGGGCGATAGCAAATCGCCCCCTTCAAATTTGAGCCTCCGCTCTGAACGCGGTACGCCGTCTACAGTCTCGCCTCCAGTACGCTGCCCGGGGTGATCGGCAGGTTGGTCAACCGCTGGTCCGTGGCATGGCCCACCGCGTTGGCGACGGCCGCCAACGGGGGAACAATGGGCACCTCGCCCACCCCGCGTACTCCGTACGGGTGGCCCGGGTTGGCAACCTCCACGATGACCGTGTCGATCATGGGCAGGTCCAACGATGTCGGCATGCGGTAATCCAGGAAGCTGGAGTTCATCATCTGCCCGTTGTCGCCGAAGTAGTACTCCTCGTTCAACGCCCAGCCGATTCCCTGAACCGCACCTCCCTGGATCTGGCCCTCCACATAGCTGGGATGCACCGCTTTGCCGGCATCCTGGATGGCGGTGTAGCGCAGGATTTCGGTCTTGCCGGTTTCCGGGTCGACCTCAACGTCCACCAGGTGCACGCCGAAGGAATTGCCTTCGCCGGTGGGATCGAGGCTCGCGGTTCCGGTGATACCGCCGCCCGTGGTGTAGAGCTGCCGTGCCAGGTCCTTGAAGGTGAAACTCAGCTCTTCAGACTTGTGGCTGACCGTGCCTCCGTCGTATTCAACATCTTCCACCGGGACGTCCCAAATGGATGCCGCCCGCTCGACCATTTGCTGTTTGACGTCCTCTGCCGCGAGGATGGCTGCCCAGCCCGTGGCGAAGGTCGTGCGGCTGCCGCCCGTAACCATGGTAAATCCGATGGAATCCGTATCGACCACCTGCGGTTTGATGTCGTCGTAGGCTATCCCCAAGGTTTCTGCGGCCTGCTGTGCGATTGATGCCCTGGAGCCGCCGATATCCACAGAGCCCTCGATCAGGTTCACGGTGCCATCCGGGTTCACCGTCATGTTGACGCTGGAGTGGAAGCCGCGATTCATCCAAAAGCCGGCAGCGATACCGCGGCCACGATTTGGACCCTCCAACGGAGTGCGGTAGTGTTCGTGGTTCCTGGCTGCCTCAAGGCATTCGACCAGCCCGATCTTTTGAAACACGGGACCTTCGACTTTGCGCGATCCTTCGGTGACGGCGTTGTTGACCCGGAATTCCACCGGATCCACACCCAGCTTCTGGCAGAGCTCGTCCACGACCTGCTCTACGCCAAACGCGGCCTGTGGCGATCCCGGCGCTCGGTAAGCTGCGGTCTTGGGTTTGTTGACCACCACGTCGTAGCCCTCGACGGTTCCGTTTTCCAGCTCGTAGCAGGCGAAGGCGCAGGTGGCGCCTTGCATCACCGGTGAACCGGGGTATGCACCGGCTTCGAAGGCCAGCTCGATCTCCGCCGCCGTTATTTTGCCGGCCGAGTTGGCGCCCATCTTCACGCGCATCCAACTCCCGGGAGCCGGCCCGCTGCCCTCGAATACCTCGGTGCGGCTCATCAGCACCTTGACCGGAGCGCCAGCCTTGCGAGATAGCAGCGCGGCGACCGGTTCCAGATAGAATGTGACCTTGCCGCCGAAACCGCCGCCGATCTCCATGGGAGTAACGCGGATGTCCGACACGTCGACGCGCAACGCGTCAGCGGTGTTGGCGCGGACCACGAAGGCTCCCTGAGTGCTGCACCACATGTTGATCTTCCCGTCGGCGCGCCAGTGTGCCGTCGCGTTGTGCGGTTCGATGTATCCCTGGTGCACCGACGCTGTGGTGAATTCGCGCTCGACTATGACGTCGGAGTCGGCAAATCCCGCCGCCGCGTCGCCTTTCTCGAATTTCATATACGACGCCACGTTGCTGGGTTTGTCCGAGATTTCGCCCATGGCAGACGTATGGACCAGATCGTCGTGGAGCAGCGAAGCGCCCTCCCGCATGGCCTCGCGCACGTCGATCACGGGGTCGAGCACTTCGTAGTCAACGTCAATCAGGGCCAGGGCCGCCTCAGCAATGTGCGCATTGTCGGCCGCGACGGCAGCAACGGCGTGTCCGCGATACAGCGCCTTGTCGCTGGCAAGGAAGTTGTCGCTCAGGAACTTGAAACGGTTGTAATCGTTGCCCAGGTCCTCTTTGGTGAGCGCCGCAAACGGCAGATCGGCTGCGGTAACCACCGCGCGCACTCCGGCGAGGCCCTCCGCTGCGGACGCGTCGATGGACTTGATGCGAGCGTGGGCGTGCGGGCTGCGCAGTACTCGCGCCTGCAACAGACCGGTAAGTTCGAGATCAGCGCCGTACTGCGCTCGACCGGTGACCTTATCCACACCGTCGGGACGCACCGGGCGTTTTCCAACTACGTCGTACTCCACTTCCGATAGCACTTGGTTGGCTGTGGTCACTTTGGTTCACCTCACTAACAGTGTAGGGGCGAATAATTATTCGCCCCTACTGATGCAAACGTCGAAACGTGTGCCGGATCTTCGCCGTCCGGCAACGAACCAGAGCTTATGCTCGCATTCGCTCTCCGGCGTCCAGCACCGCGCGAACGATCTTGTCGTAGCCGGTGCAGCGGCATAGGTTTCCGGCCAGCCAATGGCGAATACGCGCTTCGTCAGCGTCAGGCTCCGCGTCCAGCAGGGCCTTCGCAGCCACGATGAAGCCGGGGGTGCAGATGCCGCACTGGAGTGCGGCGTTTTCCAGAAACGCCTGCTGGATGGGATGCAGACCTTCAGCCGAGGCCACGCCTTCGATGGTGTTTACCTCGGCTCCCTGCGCTTCCACTCCCAGGACCAGGCAAGAAGTGACGATGCGACCATCCAGGTTGACCGTGCAGGCTCCGCAGTTGCCGTCGTTGCAACCCTCCTTGGAGCCGGTCATTCCTACGACATCGCGCAGGCACTCAAGCAGGCTCTGACGAGGTTCGCAGAGGAAGTCGGTCTGGTTGCCGTTGATGGTGGTTGTTACGTGGACAAGTCCGGGCATTGTTACTCCTCCCCTCGGGCGCGCCGGATGGCGATGTTCAGAGTGCGGCGGGTGAGCACGGCGACCAGGTGGTGACGCTGGCGGATGGTGCCGCGCATATCGGTGATGGGCGTAGCGGCTTCGCTGGCGAGGCGGCCGGCCTCCTCGATGGCCTCATCGGACACGGCCTTGCCGGCCAGGCTCTCACCGGCGGCGGTGGCCAGGATCGGAGTGGGACCGACTGAGGCCAGGGCGATGCGCGCGGACTGGATGGTCTGCCCGGAGGCGTCCAGCGCCACGGTGGAGGACACGCCGGCCACGGCGATGTCCATTTCGTTGCGGGGGATGAACCGCAGGTATGCGCTGCCGGAATTGGCCGCCGGGGCCGGTATTTGTATGGCCACCAGCAACTCACCGGGTTCCAGCACGCTGCGGCCGGGACCAGTGCAGAAATCCTCGGTGGGTACCGTACGCCAGCCGTTGGGGCCGTTGATGTGGGCCTCGCCGCGCTGGGTGATCACGGGCGGTATGGTGTCACCGGACGGAGCGGCGTTGCACAGGTTGCCACCGAAGGTGGCGCGGCCCTGGATCTGGATGCTGCCGATGAGGCTGGCGGCATCGATCAGACCAGGATATGCGGCGGCGATGGCCTGGTCCTTGTAGATTTGATAGCAGGGCACGGCAGCGCCGATCTGCAGGCCGCTGTCACTGAGGTTGAGCGAATTCAGTTCGGGGATCTTCTTGGTATCCACCAGGGCGTCAAGCTCACGCCGTCCGCCTCGCAATTGCACGATGATGTCAGTGCCGCCGGCCAGAGGACGGGCGCGGTCACCGTGCTGCGCCATGACGGAAACGGCATCGCTGAGGGAAGTAGGGGCAACGTAATCAATAGCTCGCATGGGCACCTCCTGCGGCGCAAATTATAGCACGATCAGCAGCATCTTCAGCGGCTGCTTGCCTCGCGCCGGCATTGGCGCATGTCGCAAGCCGGCCGGGGCAGCCGATGACCCGGGGACGCGCGCCATCATACCGTGAGCCCGCGCCTCGCGCTACAGATGATCGTTACCTGTCCAGCATCGCTTGCAGTCTGTTCCGTACCGCCGGCCATTCACTGTCTATGATGCCGTAATACACCGAGTGCCGGTTCACGCCGTCCCGGGCGATGCGGTGGTTGCGCAGCACGCCTTCCCGGGTGGCGCCGATACGCTCGATCGCACGCAGCGATCGGGTGTTGCGGTGGTCGGCTTTCAGGCAGACCCGCAGCGCCCCCAACTCCTCAAAAGCGTGGCTCAACAGCAGGAACTTGGATTCCGTGTTGATTGCCGTACGCTGGTACTCGGTGCCGTACCAGGTCATGCCTATCTCAAGCGCCCGGTTGGGGCGATCGACATCCAGGTAGCCCGTCGAGCCCACCGCTCTACCCTCCGCTTGGTGGACGACGGCGAACTGGACACGTCCCTCCCTATCGTTCCGTGCAATACACGAACTCACCCATTGCTGAACGTCATCCAGGCTGGTAAAGGCGGGCCTGGCGGAAAAACGCCATATCGATTCGTCGGTTCCCACCCGGAACAGGTCTTGGACATGCTGGGGTCCGATGGGTTCCAGGCGTACGTGTTGCCCTTGAAGAGTGACCGGTTGCGGATTCATGTGATGCCCTCGTTGGTCGGGGTATTCCTTGCTCTAATGCAGCGGTTGGATTGCGTCGGCCGTCAATCGCCGTCACCGCCCGAAGGGGACGGCACGGGAGCGCGGGTTTCCGTGCCGATCCACCGCCGGCGCGTGATTTCGGGCGGGTCGGGCCGGGTGGCGAAGAGGAAAGCCACGGCGCTTACGATGTACAGCGGCGTGAACACTGCCAGCACCCAGTAATAGCTTCCCGTCCGGTCGAAGACCAACCCGGAGGCGTATGGCGAAATGAACATTCCCACGTTCATGAATAGGCTCATGAACCCCATCAGCGTTGCAAACCTGGCGCGTCCATAATAGTCGGACAACATTAGCCAGTTGACCGAGGTGATCCCCTCAACGATGGCGATTCCGACCACGAACAGGAGCAGTCCGACTATCCCCGGGCCGATCCACAGACCGCCCATTCCAATGGCGCCGATAACCATGCCAATGGCCAGGAGCACGTTGCCGCGGAACCTGCCCGAGGTGACACCCATGATGAAACGCAGGGGTATTCCGAGGAAGAACATGGCCGCGACCCACGCCGCCGCTTCATTCTCTGAAATGCCTCGCACCGCCATGATCGGAAACACGTGCACCAGCATCCCGTTGGTCACGGATACGCGCAGGATCGCGCCTACCATGATGAACCAATAGGTGCGCGTGCGGATTGCCTGGCGGAACGAAAAGCTGACGTCGCCCGAACTCCCGTGACCACGCCCGCCGTTACCGGTGCCACCACTCGCATCCGCAGGAATGTCTCCGTCCGGCAACAGGCCCATGTCTTCGGGTCGGCTCCGAATGAAGTACGCCGCCGGCAGCGTCATCGCTACGATGAAAACCCCGACCCAGAACAGCGTGTCCCTCCAACCGATTTGCTGGATTCCGAAATTCAGCAGGAGGACTACGAACGCGCCGCCGCCGGCAAAAGCCGTCATCAGGGTCGACATCGCCACGGAGCGGCGACGGATGAACCATTGATTGACCGCCGCCATCAGGGTCTGACCGAAGCCCGCGCTTTTCCCCAGCGAAATGATCCCTGAGAACAAAATGAGAAGTTCCCAATAACTGTCGGCCCTGGACAGCAATATTGTCCCGAGGCCGGCCATGAGTCCGCCGGCAAGGATCATCGGTCTGGCGCCGTAACGGTCAACGGCCCAGCCAACCAGTGGACCGCCGGCGCTGCCCTCAGCCCGCGCCAGGCTGAAAACCAGCGACATCTGCGCTGAGGTCAGGCCTATCTCGGTCCTGATAGGTACAAAAAATCTCGGGAACCCCTGGGATATCGACCCGTTCCCGAACATGCCCAATAACGAGGAAACGACGACGACCCACCAGCCATAGAAGACGCGGGGCCGCCGCCGCTGCATGTCACTTTCAGTTTCTGTCACGGCAAATGCTTATGGTCGTACGCCTGCGGCACGATTGCGAACTCGCCATTGTTGCGGAGTTCCTGGCGGTGGACCAACGTATCAATCCTCGGGAAGGAACCACGGCTGCGCTGCGGCTTCGTCAGGCCACAGGAATTCGAACCCGTTCCGCAACGCGTTCTGGCGGTCGAGGTCCTCTCGATCACCGATGTGGTAGTAGGCATCCGCGTCGAAACCGGACTTGACCTCTGACAACAGGTGCTTGGCGACCGTGAAGTCCACACTGATCTCGTACTCTTCCCACATGGAACGTTGGCTGCTCGGCGGTCGGTCGGAGCAGCTGCCGATGAGGAAACCCTTGTCCTGGACGATCTTCACCATCTCCATGGTCAGCGGGCCCGGCGGGTCTCCCACTTCCAGCGTGCCGTCAATGTCGAAACTGATGAGAATAGCCATATGTCTCCTGTTACGATTCGTCTGGCGCTCAAACCCGAAAATTGGGCGACCCCGTGAGGTCGCCCAAAGCGACAATGTGACCCGAGTGTGCTCTGCGGACTAGTCCGGCGTCGCACTCCAAACCGTGAAATTACCGCCAAAAGGCATGGGGCCGCCCGAAACAGCAATTTCCGGCTTCACCCCGGTCAACGCCCGCGCACCGGCTCGACCCTGGATCTGCTGCATGCAATCCGTGTGCATCCAGAACCGGCTCCGGCCGCTGCCGATGTTGCCGCCGCTGGCCAGAATGGGGTTCGGCCCCTCGATGCTGATATCGGTCTGGTAAAAGTCCAAGGCGTCACCGGGCTGCATCCCGCGATACCGCAGTCCCTCGATGTGGAACTGGTGGAACTGGGCGAACCCGTCGTACATGTTCTCGAACGAGAGGTCGTCGGCGGTGATGCCGGCCCCTTCGTAGATTTTGCGCCCGGTAGTTGCAGTCTCTACTTCCACTTCTTCCAGCGTCGGCGTGATGCTGCGCGCCACACCGCGACTCGAGGCGTGGTTAAGGATGTAAACCGGCTTCTGCGCCATATCCTGCGCACGGTCAGCTGTGGTGAACAGGTAGGCCGCGGCGACCATGATAGGAATATCGTTGTCGAATAGGTTCGCCGGCTTGGCGATCCAGCGCGAGGACAGGTAATCCTCCGGGGTCAACTGCTCGGGGCGATGCTGCGCCCAATAGCCTTCGGGGAACAGGAGGCCGTTGCGCCGGGAATTCTCCATGAACGGCGCCATCATGTCATGGTGCTTGCCGTACTTGGTGCAATACTGCGCGAATTGCAGAGCTGTGCCGTAGCAGCCAGGAGCGCCCCAGAGAGTGCGACCCGGGCTGACGGCGAAGCTTCCCGGCACTTCGTCGGCGGCGCTGATGCCACCGTGGTTGTAGCGACCCTCAAGATTGTGCCACCCCTTCAAAACCAGGCAGTTGGTGGCGAGGCCATCGCCAACCGCCTGCGCGGCAACAACAATCGCGGCGGACATGCAGCCTGGCGCGTACATGGTGAACTTGACGTTGGTCAGCTCAGGCATGTTTTTCAGGATCCACTCGGCGCTCAATTGACCGACACCGTCCAGAAGATTGTCAGTCTGGTTGAACGCGTTGACCACGTCCATGGGCACGGGCTGATCTTCGGGCCAGTGCGCCCCGGTGGTGGTGACCGGAACCAGCACCAGGCCATCTACCTGGTCCGGTGGCACTCCGGCATCAGCAATCGCCGCACGCAGGGCGCCGATGCTCAACGCGCCTACCGAAGTTTCGGCCCTGCCATCCCAACGGCGGGCGGTGGGAGAGTGACCAATACCCACAGAGGCTACCTTGCCACGGTGTTCCCAAATTCCCAAGCCTTCGGTGGAACGATACATAGATTCGGGAGCCATCTGGGTGGTCATAAAAAACTCCTTGAGGATGCCGCGGAGATCCCGATGTAAAGGTCGGGCCGCCTGGTTATTTTGGTAGAACGGTTTCGGGGGCGTTAGGGCACAATTTCCCATTCCGGGACTTTTTGACCGTTGGCCGTGGCTTCAAATATCACCCGCACGTTGGCACCCACCGGGACCTCATCCGGCGCGGTTCCCGGCAGATGTGAATACATCAATATGCCCGGATCCTCGTCCAGCATGATAACTGCCAAATTGAAAGGGAGGTCCTCTTTGAGGGTCGCCACCGGGCAGTCATACACTACGCAGTAGTTGTAGATTTTGCCACGGCCGCTCACTTCCCTCCATTCCACGTCGTCGGGCGAACAGCCCAGTTCCGAGGCGGGCCGCGGCGGAAAGTACAAACGGTCAGATCCCTTGCAAGCCTGGACTACAAGTCGTCCTTCGTTAGCGGCCTCGAAGAATGGCCTCGTCAGATCGTCAGGCACCACACCCTGCTTAACCATATATCTCCTCACACGATGCGGGTTTCCCCGCGCCAAGGCCGGGAAACCCATCGCACAGATGGGAATTTGGATACGGCAAAGAATATGCGTCATTCCAACGCGATGTCAAGCAAAGTCTCCGGCCCACCTGCCACGGGCGTCAGTAGAGCAAACTGGAATTCCTGGCTATCCGACTTCGGTTTCCGACCCGGCCGGCAGCTCGCCGGAACCCTGACATCAGCGCCGTTGGGACGACGACCGCCCGTGGTCGAATCACGGGCGCACGGTAGTGGTTACCAATCCCGGATTGGCGGGGATGGTGACCCCGGATGGGACCACGACGGCAAACTCCACCGGAAAGCTGATTACTCCTCGCTCGGTCTTGGCATCCGGTGAAATTTTAACTACCTCGGCTTCCAATTCGACGTCGGGTAACGCCGCCACCGTCACTGAACCGAGGGTGCCAACACCGATGCGTTCGACGTTGTTTGCTTCCACCAGCCCTCGAATCGAGATATTCGTAGGATCAACCAGCTGAATGACGCGGGCGTCCACGGTAATCACGTCGCCCTCTTTGACCGTCACCAGACGCACCATGCCCGCGAAAGGCGCGCGCAAGAAAGCGAGTTCCAGGTCCTCCACGATCTCATCGTATTCGGATTTCGCGTTCGCGAGGTTGGCTTGGGCCAACGCGACGGGTGCGGCGTCCGGTCCTGCAGCCAATTCGTCCCGAGCCTCGCGGGCAGTGACGATCTGTTGGTTGAGGTCGGAGAGAACCGCCTGGTCAATTCCCTCTTCCAGCCGGGCCAATTTGGACTCGGCGGCCTCAAGACCGAGACGCGCGCTTTCCGCGCCGGCTTCCAGGCTCGCGAGTTTCAGTTGATCAATCCCCTGCTCCAACTCGGCCAGGTCTCGTTCTGCGCTTTCCAGCTTTTCGTGCGCGACCAGGACGTTGGCTTCAAGCCGGTCCAATTCGGTTTGATCCGGGCCGACCAATTCGTCCCGCAGTTGCCGGTTCAACCTCTCCAACTCAGACTGTAACCTGGCCACCGTCGCCTGTGCGCCGGTGCGGTCTACCTCCTTGGGCCCCTCTTCCAAATCAGCCAACTCAGTTTCCCAAAACTCAACATTCCTCCGAGCGGAGTCCACAGCGGCCTGCAAGGCTTCGAACTTGATGACGTCAAAGTTACGGCCATCTCCCAGGGAGTTGAAACTCCCTTCAATCACCATTACGTGGAATTCATCGAATTCTTCCTGCGCTTGTTCCAGAGTTGATTCCGCCGCCGCCAATCGCACGCGGGCAGATGCCAGTCGCTGGGCGTGATCGACGTCAAAGTCCCTAAGAGAATCCCGCGCCCCGTCCAGTTCATTCTCGGTCTTGGCTATCCGCGATTCGAGCGTTGCCACCGCCTCGTTGTGCAACGGCAGAAAATCGGTGACCGCATCCTGTGCGTCATTCAATTCCGCACGCGCTACAGAGCGTCGTGCCAACGCGGCGGCAAAGCTTTCCCCGTGCATGTCAGCGAAGTCAGAGACCGCGTCTTCCGCCTGGTCCAGCGCAAACTTGGCGTCTGCCACCCCTTTGCGCGCGGCGCCGAGATCGACGTCGTACTGGAGGCGGTAGTCCTCGAGAGTGTCCTGCGCCCTCTGCAACCTCAATTCCGCCTTGGAAAGGTTGCTCTCCGCCTGGGCTCGTATCAACGTGTCGCGAGACTCCAAGCCCAAAACCCGGTCGAGATCGTCCTGGAGCTTTTCAATTTGGTAAAGGCTCTGCGACTCCGCGTACTCCAAATCCCTGACGGTCTCCGAGTCCAGGCTTGCCAGCACTTCGCCAGATGACACCATGTCGCCAACGGCCACGTTCACTTCTCCGACCTCGCCCGGGATTTCGAACGCGAGATCCGCGCTTTCCGCAAACACCAATTCACTGGGCACGTTGAATGCCCGCGCTTCCGTCGGGGCGGACGCTCGGGATGCCGCTGCTCGCGGCGACTCCCCGGTCTCATCGGAGGTCTGTCCGCAGGCCGAGAAGACCAGGGCAAACACTGCGACCGTGATCGGAGTTAGGATCACCCAGCGACGGGTTGCTGACAGGGAGCGGTTTCTAGGCAAGCGCAAGGGATCACACCTCCACGGGGCGGCGATGATTTCTGGATGGAACACCGTCTACGACCCATCAGCCTGTGCAAGCGGTCGACGCGCGACCCGCCGGATCACGTTCGACCAGGTTCTCGGTATTGCGTCGTGCAACAGCACGTAGGTTACCGGTACGGCCACCAGGGTTAGGAAGGTTGAGCTGATCAGTCCACCGATTACCACCGTAGCCAGCTCCGCGCCGACCAGGCCGCTGGTGTCGCTGAACGCCAGCGGAAACAGAGCAAGTATCGTGGTGAACGCGGTCATCAGGATGGGACGCAGCCGCGTGCGGCCGGCAAGAATCATGGCGTCCAGCGCGCCAAGCCCCTGGGCCCGTAGTTGCGCGACGAAAGTGATCAGCACTATGGCATTGGTCACCACGATGCCGATCAGGAACAGGAACCCCATCAGTGATGGAAGACTCAATGCACGCCCCGTGACCGTCAGCGCGATAAGAGCGCCCACCACGGCCAGCGGCATACTCAGGACTACAATAAATGGATCACGGAGAGAACCCAGGGTTGCCACCATCACCAGGTATACCAGCGCGAGCCCGATCATCATCGCCACGTAGACGTTGTTGAACTGTTCCTGGATATCGCTGGCGAAACCTCCCTGCCGGATCCGCACACCGGCCGGCAGATCTGCGTTCTCGATGATACGATCTATGCGGCCGCTTATGGCCTGCGGATCGTTGCCCAGGAACTCTCCGGTGATCGTAACTGATCGATCACCGTCATAATGCGTGACGAGCGATGGGCCAACAGTAGCCCTGGCGTCCGCGATTGAACCAAGATTGGCCGTGCCCAAAGGTCCGCCGATGGACAGATTCTGCAATTCAGTTAGCTCGTCCACCTGTTCCGCGGGCCCACGAACCACGACATCGTAGGTCTCTCCCAGGAGACTGACGTTGGCCGCGTCCACGCCGTACACCCAGGTTCGCACCTGGCCTGCGACGGCTGCCGCCGTGAGACCGTAGCGTCGCGCTTCGGACGCATTCACTTCAAACGTCAACTCTTCGCTTTCGTCGCTCAAATTAGTCTTCAGATTGACTACGCCGTCAACCGGCTCGATTCGATCCACCAAGCCCTGGGCCACCCGCCGGACGCCGCTGAAGTCGTTGCCCGTCACCGCTATCTCGATGCCCGCCTGCGGAGGTCCCGCCGAGTCCACAAACAGTTGGACATCGACGTCCTCCTTTTGCGGCAATTCCCGGCGCAGTTGTTCATCGAAGTCCCGAGGCACGGTATCAGACAGGGCGATGAAGAAGCCGCCTACGTCGAACCCAGTTTCGCCCAGCCCCGGCCCGAAGTCCTGGCTGGTAGAGCCCAGAGTGGCCTGGTACGAAACGATATAACCCGCGTCCACATAACGGTCGAGGATGGTTTCCACTTCCCGCACTTCACGATGGATCGCGGTCGCGCCGGTATTTTCGGGCATGGTGATGTCTATGCGCATCGATTCCGCTTCGCCCGACGAAAACAGCGTGATGGGCAGCACGAACACCAGCGGCAGCGTGCCGCCCACTGCAGCGATACAGCCAAGAACCGTGACCAGAGGATGATTGAGCGCCCAGGTCAGGATGGGCGTGTAAATGCGCTGCAACCAGGTATCCTGCGAAACCGAATCGTCTTCGTCTGCCATGTCGCCGGCACGGAGCAACAGCGAGCCCAGCACAGGTACAGCGGTCAGTGCAATGAAGGTGGAAGCCAGGAGCGAAACGCATACGGTCTGCGCGAACGGCAGGAAGAACTCGCCCACGATCCCGGGGATAAATGCCAGCGGAAGGAACACCGCCACGGTGGTCAACGTGGATGCCAAAATCGCGGGGCCCACCTCGCGCGTGCCGCGTATGGCGGCGGTCAGTCCCGGATCGTCACCCAGAGGCAACAGACGATAGGCGGTGAACTCCGGCCCCTGCATTGGGTAACGCGTCGATCCGGCCTGCACGTGGCGGTAGATATTCTCCAAAACGACGATGCTGTCATCGACGATCCGGCCAACAGCAATCGCCAAACCGGCAAGGCTCATGAAGTTGAGCGTCCAATCCATGACCGCCATGACCAGGATGGTGATCATGATGCTCAGCGGGATGGAAATCGCGATGATCACCGTGGGCCGGAGGGTTTGCAACACTCCCCGGATTACCGTCGGCCGCAGCTGCAGCAGGAACAGGAATATCGCGATCACGGCGATAACAAAGCCCAGACCACCCTGACCGACCACGCTGGAAAGTTGCTCCTCAAGCTCGGGGCCATCGTTGTACAGAACGTCGACCCGCACGTCCGGCGGAAGCTCCAGGCGCTCTATGATGCCAAGCAACTCCTGAGACAATTCGATCGTGTTGCCTTCCGGGAGTTGCAGCACCTGTAGCGAGATGCTGGGCTGCCCGTTTGTCCGTGAAACGGTGGCAGCGTTGGGCGTATCTACACGGACCGTCGCCACGTCGGACAGCATGATCGGGGTCCCGCCATCTTCCGCAGGCGGGGCGCCGGCGGGAGCGAACGCGGCGTGACGATAATCCACAGGCAGATCGCGGATGGAGTCGAGATCGCCGTACCCGCGGTAGGTGCGCAAGCCAATGGAGTGGTCGCCGTTCTCCAGCGAACCTGCACTCAGGTCCACCGAATTCCCCGACACCGCGTTCACCACGTCCTGGATGCCAAGCCCGTGTTCATCGGCCCGAACCGGGTCAACTATCACCGAAACGCGTTCCGCTACCCCGCCTTCCACGTTCACTTCGTAGACGCCGTCCACGCCTTCCAGGCGGGGCAGAATTTGATCGTCCACGATGCGTTGCAGGGCGGGTATATCCCGTTCCCCGCTGACGCTCAACCACATGATGGGGAAAATATTGGAGGTCAACCGCAGAACGAACGGGTCTAGAGCCTCTTCGCGCAGCTGTAGCCCGCTCACCCGACTCCGGATTTCCTCCTCCGCGGACTCCACATCCGCGCCCGGTGCAAAGTTCGCCGTGACCAGCGACATGCCGGGTGTGGAAATCGACGTGGTCTTTTCCAGGTCCGGCAATCCGGAGATCGCGTCTTCCACCTTGGCGGTCACGTCAGTGGCTACGGTGTTCGGGTCTCCCTGCTGGTAAGGCGTAACCACGTAGACGATTGAGAAGCTGATTTCCGGAAAGAGCTCCTGCTGGATCTGGCTGTAAGAAAACACTCCAGCGGCGAGTAGCAGAACCATCGCCATAACAGTTACCGGCTTGCGCCGGAGAGCCAGGGAAGTCAGGAAAGTCAAAACCGCACCGCGAACGAATGAGTAAAATCATGCGTCGTCCGCCTCTGGGGTCGAGCGCTTGACGCCTGATTCCGACCTTGAATCATACCAGACCTGCATTTACGCGACGGTTGGAACGTGAACCGCGGCGTTGCCCGTGGGCCTGCTCGTGTGTACACTGCCGTGAGTTTTGATTCGAGGAGCAAGACATGGATTTCGCCTTGTTTTCGCACATACCCTGGCCGGAAGAACATACGCCGAAGGCGCTGTTTTCGGATTTGTTGGAACAGTCCGTGGTCGGTGAAGAGCTGGGGTTCAAGGCCATCTGGCTTGCCGAGCACCATTTCACCCGGTACGGACTCGGGGCCTCCTCCCTGGTCGTGGCCAGCAACATCGCGGCGCGGACGAGCCGGATCCGCCTGGGGACTGCGGTGCTGATACCGCCCCTGCATCATCCGGTCCGCCTGGCCGAAGACACTGCCACGCTGGACGTACTCAGCGACGGGCGCCTGGACGTCGGGTTCGGCCGCGGCGCCTCGGGCACGGAGTATGGCAACTTCGGCATTGACCACGCCGAGAGCCAGGCGCGTTACCGCGAGACCATTGAGATGGTGGAGACCCTGTGGACGACCCGCGACTGCACTTTCCAGGGAAGCTACTATTCGACACAACACCTGAACCTCGTGCCTACTCCGCTGCAACAACCTCACCCACCGGTCTATGTCGCCGCGACGCGCAGCCTCGAGTCTTTGGAGTTCGTCGCCACCACCGGACGGCGGCTCATCATCGGCGTTGTCCTGAACACAGACGACGCGGTGGATTTGCTGCGGCGCTTTTTGGAATAGGCGCAGGCCAGCGGGCACGCCGCCTCGCCATCCGACGTTCCGTTCTTCCGCTACTTCTACGTGGCGGAAACTGAAGACCAGGCCCACCGCGACGCGCGGGAAGCGCTGAACTGGACGTTGGACATCAACACCTGGCGGCGCGAATTTTCGGTAGGAAGCGAAGTGTACGAAAGCATCGACAACTACCGAAAACGCCGCACCGAATTCCCGCCGTCATACGAGTATCTCGCCGAGCACAGGGCTTTCATCGGCACTCCGGATCAGTGCGCCGCCAAAATCCAGGCCCTTCACGACGCCGGGGTACGCTACTTCGGCTGCAACTTCGCCTTCGGCGGCCTGGACCAGAAGAAGCATCTGCGCTCCATGGAGCTGTTCGCCAAGGAAGTGATGCCCCGCTTCTCCGACTAGCGCTCGGTGCGGGTCAGTCGTTGCCGGCGGGCCTCGGCTGCGTCTCCGGAGCCACCGGTGGTTTCCTAAGCCCGGCCCAGTCGCTCAACGCCCGGTACAGGGAGATCGCCGCGCCCGTCGCCAGCGCCGCCCCCAGCATCAGGAACGCCCAGCGCAGGCCGGCGACGAATGCCGTCGCCACCTCGGGATTGACCGCCTCCAGTTTGGGCTCCACTCCGTAGGTGGCCATGGTCGACACCACCACAGTGGTCGAAACCGCAACGCTCACCACGTTCGCCGAGTTCCTCACCAGTTGCGTCAGCGCCGAAACCACCCCGTACCGGCTGCGGTCCACCACGCTGAGGATGCTGCTGCTGTTGGGCGAGTTGAATATTCCGTTACCCGAGCTTTGCATCATCATCGTCGCGATCACCAGCCAGACCGGCGACTGCTCCTGCAGCGCAAACGCCAGCACGAACGCCCCGGCCGCCGTTATCGCCATTCCGCATACCGTCGGAATTCGCCATCCGAAACGATCGGCCAGGCGACCGCTGAACGGCCCGATGAGGACCATGCACAAGGCCGGCGGGATCATCATCAATCCCACTTGCTCCGGCGAGTACTGCAACACGCGTTGCAGATAGAAAGGCATCATGAATCGCGCCGCTGACGATCCGAAGAAAGAGAGCCACGCAGCCGCCACTCCCAGGCCGAAAATCTGATTGGTGAACAGCCGCAGATCCAGCATCGGCGCGCGGACTCGCAACTCCCACCAAACGAATGCGGCGGCGAAGATCACTACGGCAATGACGCCGACTATCACCGGCGTGGACAGCCAACCCAACGCATTCCCGTTGCCCACCACCAGCAGCAGTACGAGCAGGATCACTCCCGAAACGGCGGCGCCGGTCCAGTCGAAAGAGGACGCTCCCTGCCCCCGCCGGTACTGATTCGCACCCGGACCTCGCTCCAGAAGCAGCCACGCCAGAATGAGTACCAGCCCGCCCGCCGGAACGTTGACCAGGAACACCCATTGCCAGCCCAGCCACGCCACCAGGAAACCGCCCATGGCCGGCCCGGCGATCGCGCCCATCCCCACCACGCTGAGGTGCGTGCCCAGGGCCTTCCCCCGCTCTGAATCCGGGAACGCGGCAATCATCATGCCCATGCCGCAGCCCTGCACCATGCCGGCGCCGACGCCCTTCAGCACGCGCATGACGATCAGCATCTCCAGGCTGGTGGACAGCGCCGCACCCAGCGACGCGAGGACGAAAATCGCCGTGCCCGTCAGGTAGATTCGCCTGCGCCCCACGACGTCGCCCAGCCGTCCCATGGGCAGCAGCAGCACGCTGATCACCAGGGCGTAGGCGACCACCACCCACTGGACCGATTCCAGCGTAGCGTCGAAATGGGATTCGATGCCGGGCAGCGCAACGAGCACGCTGCCGTGGTCAACCACCGAGAAGAACGTGCCGGTGGCGATGGTCCAGAAAGCCCACCATTTATAGGACGGGCTCGATGTGATGCGTTGGATCAAATAGAGGACAACCCCGGGTGCGGCTCACCGAAGTCTGGGCCATCCATGATACTCCTTTTCCCCGAACTACAGGGCGCATCCTTACCGCGCCCGCCGAAACTACGCCAAATGGCGAACCCTCCTCAACAGGACCCAGCACACCACCGAGGCGCCCAGACCCAACGCGGCGATTATCGCCAACGCCGTTGCCGAGGACGTCAGGTCCGACAGTGCCCCGACGCCCAGGCTGGCCACCACCAGGAAGCCCCGGTCAAAGCTCTGCAGGCTCGTCATCCGCCCCCGCAGGCTGTCCGGCGTCAGGGTTTGGATCAGCGTCCCCCGGGCGGTGCGGAACACCGACTGGCTGAAGGCCATCGCCGCGATGAACACGAATGCCACCGCCATCCACTTCGAAAACGCGAACACCAGCAGAGTCACCGAGCTTCCCACCGCCGCGCCCAGCACCACCTTCCCTTTTGGAAATACGAACCCGAATGAGGCGATGAATAGTGCGGCCAGCAGCCCTCCGACCCCCGTGATCGCCAGCAGGTACCCGCCTACATCCGCGTCGCGCTTCAACACCTCGGTGGTGTAAAGGGGGAACAGAAACCAGGCCGGGTGCAGGATGATGTTGGGGATCATCGACACCATCATCAGTTGGAAAAACGCCCGCTCGCCGCTCCAGACGTAGCGCAACCCCTCGATCATGTTGGACATCGCCGAGCCTCGTTGGCGAGCATTGCTTGGAGTATCGAAGGGCGTCCGCACGCGGAAGATCATCGCCACGTTTACCAGGTAGAGACATGCCTCGATGGTGAAGTTCCAAAAGAACCCCAGCGTGAAGATCAGGATCCCTCCGACGAACGGGCCGAAAATACGCGTTCCGGTGATGGTCAGCACATTCGCAGCCAGTGCGTTGCCGAGCAGTTCCCGTGGCACGGTTCCGGCGATCAGCGCCTGCCGCATCGGTTGCACCGCGGAATGACAGCAACCCGCCAGGATCACGTACGCGTAGGCGTGCCACACTCGAACGCCGCCCGACAGGATCAGCAGCGCGAAGCAGAAGGCCAGCACCGCCATCGCCGTCTGGAGGACCATCACCAGCTTGCGCCGGTCGAACCGGTCGCTCAGCACCCCGCCCCACGGGCCGACCACCAGCCCGGGCAGCGTGTTGATCCCGCCCACCGTCACCACCAGCAGGCCCGCCACGTTCGACCCTTCCGACAACTCCCGGACCAGCCAGCCCACGCTCAGCAGTTGCAGCCATTGGGCGTTGTTGGCAAAGAAGTTGCCGAACCACAGGTAGCGGAAATCCCGGTAGGCCAACCAGGCGTCCAGTGTGTGCAGCCGTGGCAGCCGCGCGGTTCGCAAATCGCGCCCCTCCTACCGTACCGCCCGCACCCGCCGCAGCGTGGCGAAACACCCCAGCGTCACCGACAGGCCCACGCAGCCGATCGCCAAGATCGCCATCGACGCCGAGGTGAAGTCAGCGAACATTCCCACCAGCACGCTCACTCCCACCAGGAAGGACCGTTCGTACGCCAGCAGCGCCATAGTGCGCGCGCGGAACCGGTCGGGCACAATCGTCAGCACCAGCGTCCCCTGGGTGGTGCGAAAGTAGGCCTGGCAAAACGATTGGGCCGCCAGAACCAGGAAAGCCGCCCACAGCCACGACGAGAACCCTAACAACATCGTGGTCAGTGACGCCAACGTGGCCGCTCCAAACAGGGTGTAACCGCGCCGGAAGGGCAGTCCCCAGGTGGCAATTGTCAGCGTGGAGATCAACCCGCCCACTCCCGTGATCGCCAGCAGGTATCCCCCCATGTTGACGTGAGCCTGCAACACTTCCACGGTGAACAGCGGCAGCAGGAACCACACCGGATGCAAAATGGTGTTCGGAACCACCGACAGCACCGCAATCTCCAGCACCTCGCGCTGGTTCCTCCACAGGTGCACCAGGCCGTCCTTGATATCTCCCAACGGTGTGAACCGCCGCCGTTCCCCCGCTAGCTCAGTCCCGGTGTACGGCGTCCGCATCGGGAGCAGCAGCAGCACCACCCCCAGGTACAGAGCCGCTTCCAGCGCGAAGTTCCAGAAATACCCCAGCGTGAATATGAGGATCCCGCCGACGAAGGGGCCGAACACGCGAGTTCCCGTCACCGTCAGGGTGTTGATGGCGTAGGCGTTGACCAATGCATCTCGGGGCACCGTGTTGGAAATCAGCACCTGCTGCATGGGCTGCGTGATTGCCAGGAAGGAACCGGAGATCAGCACGTACGCGTAGGCATGCCACGCCCGCACTTGATCGGTGGCTACCAGTAGGGCAAATCCCACTGCCAGCACGCCGCTGGCGGCCTGCATGGTGATCGCCAGCTTGCGGCGGTCCATACGGTCGCCGAGCACTCCGGTAATGGGATTCACCACCAGGCCGGGCAGCGTGTTGATCGCGCTGACCGACAGTACCAGCAGGCCGCCGATTCCGCTGCCCGCCGACAGGTCCCTCACCAGCCACCCGATGCTGAGAAGTTGCAGCCACTGCGCCGTGAAACCACAAAAATTGGCCAGCCACAGCAGCCGGAAGTCCCGGTAGACCAGCCAGGCGTCCAGGGTATGCAGACGCGGAAGTCTCAGAAACGAAATGATCGGGCTCTCGTGTGGTATGAATCAAACACGGCGAATGCGACGACGCCGGTGCGACGGCGGGACACGGCACAAGTCCGGTCATGGTGCGCCCCGCCGGAATGGTTGTCAATACGACCGTTCGCGCGAAGGGCCGTGCTGCTACCATGGTTGACCGGCACAGTGCACGGTATTGGCAGACTTATGACTAAACACCGCCGTCGTCAAACGTCGCCCGCGATTTCCGGCGATGACCGACTCCGCCGACCGCACCATCCGGAACGGGGACAATTTGGACATGTTGCGTGGCCTCAACTCCGCGCCCATGCCCTACCGCCACAACAAGCAGGTCCTCTTCGCCCAGCGGGAAACCCGATACCGCCCACGTCGCAGCCAGTGACCCTTCCGCATCGCAGGGCACACCACGTCATCCACCGCAGCGGCGGCGGCCAGCACAACATCGCGAATCCCCAGCGACCGTCCGCCCATGGCAACCGCAGGACAGGCGACCGCCCGCACCAGCATCTAGTCGCCAGGCTGCGGGACCACCGTTCGCCGAGAAATCGCGACTCGAACCCGTCACCCTGGTCTCACTAAAGGACAACGCCAGCAACGTGCCCGGTATGCCAGCCCCGTCCCCCCGCCGGCGCCCGCTCATTCACTGCCAGCAGGATAATTTGGCGACGTCAGCGCTCAAGCCGGAGGTTGGGAATACCGCCGTCATCTCCGTGTCATCGTAGTCGGTAACCCGGATGACGACCTTTTCGCTGTCCATCAGATCCCGCACGAACCTGATGGGGTCCATGAAGAACGATGCTTCGTTGCCCTCCGATTCACCGCTGGTCGTATTCACCGGAGTTTCGTCGTCAACCTTGTACACCGTGGCGATGGTTTCGGTGCTGAAGTTGGCCGCTATGAAGCGCCTTCCCCAGATAACGTACGCTTCCATGAGGTCTGCGTCGCAGCGCAGGTACAATCCGGGGTCGCGCAGCAGGCCGGTATAGTCCGCCGGACTGATCACCGTGCCCTCGACCCTGAGGCCGTGGCTCCTCCCGCGGACCATCAGATCGGGCGGGCCTTCGAAAAATTCCCAACCTGAGGTGTATGGTGTCAGGCCAGGAGTCGGCTTGGCCGTGGCCGTGGCCCTGACGGTGGAAACGGCCATGGGCGCAGGTGTCGGAGACGGGCCAGTGGGAGTGACCATGACGGCGGTGGCCACTTCCCTGCTAACGTCCCCGGCCGGCTCCACGACTTCCGTGGCGGGGACGTCCACGGTTAGCACGACGGCGCGGGTGGCCTCGGTTTCTCGGATCCCGGATTCTTCGATCTCGGAATCGCGTCCTGTACAGGCCGTCAGAGGGAGTATGCCCGCGGCCAACGCGATGATGCAGTAGATGGTTCGTATGGTGATCTTGTTCACCATGCAGCGGGAGCCTCCGGTAAGGGTTTTCGCTGTTGGCCGCCGGACGGCAATCTCCAGCGGTGCCACAGGTAATATCTGCGCTTCATGACTGCCGCACGGTTCTTTCCAATGGCGTGAAAGCCAGATGTCCCGGCGTTTTTGCACCGCGCAGATCTTTTGTCGACGACTTCCTCCAGCAGTTCACCGCAGTCTTCGCATACCCCGACATGGTAAAGCACCCACTCGCTGTACTGTCGAGTTGCGGAAGTGAACCGCAACCAGACCGCTGTAAGATCGGAGACTATGTGGGAGCCTCGAAACGCCGAAGTTGACAGCCTGGTCGCTGCGGCGCCAAACCGCTGGGCTATAATCCGTTACGCCGCCGCTTTGATCGCCGGGATTGCTACCATCAAGACAGTTGTGCAGATTGAAGGGTTGCACTGGCAGGTCTGTTCCACAACCGCCTCGTGACCGCCCACACCGACATCCCCAGGCGCGCCGACATCGACGCGCCGGGGCCCTACCTCCAGAACAAGCACGTCCCGCTCCCCAAGTAGGAGGGCAGGTGCATCGGCATGCCCCCGGCGCAGTTCAATGAACGCGCCATTGCGGCAAACGGCCTTTCGGCACCGGCCAAGACTGCCGCTGACGCCGGCGTCCCTGTCTGGGGACTTCGGTTACAGCGCACGAAAATCAGGGGACTGTCGCCAGTCCCCTGTTCGCAAATCGGATGATTGCGGCGTGTCTCCGGACCCGGCTACCGCAGGAATTGCGCCAGCTGGTCCGCGTTGGCCCGCATCATGCCGATGTAATCCGGGAACTCGTCGTCGGGCAGCGAGCGGACGATGCCGACCGGGATGCCGGCGTCCCGGGCCACCTGCTGGAGGGCTTTGTCGGAGAATTGAGGCTCCGCGAAGACGGCGGGCAAGCCCTTGTGCTCCACCAGTTCCAGGACGTTGGCGATGTCGTCGGGTGAAACGTCCCCGCCGTGGCCGCCGACGAAAGCCTGCAACTCCAGGTCATAGCGCGATCCGAAGTACCCGAAGGCGTCGTGGAACGTCACCATCACTCGGAGGTCGTCGGGTATCGACGCCAGGGTGTCGGCGATGTAGGCGTCCAGGGCCTCCAGTTCCTCGATGTACGCTGCCGAGTTGTCCAGGTAGGCAGCCGCATTGTCCGGGTCCGCCTCGACCAGCCCGTTGGTGATCTGGTTGACGTAGTGGACCACCAGGCGCGGGTCCTGCCAGAAGTGGGGGTCACCCGCGCCGTGGTCGTGACCGTGGCCATGGCCGTGATCATCGTGGCCGTGGTCGTCGTGTCCCTCTTCAGGATGATCACCCTCACCCAGGATGCCGACGAAAGCGATCTTGGTGGGAGTGCCGGACACTTCCCAGTGACCCACTTCTTCCAGGTCGTGGGCGTCGAGGGCGATGACTTCGCCCTGGCCGGAGTTGGTGACGAAGATGTGCCCGGGAGCGGTGGCGATGTGGGGCCGGGCCCAGAAGCCGGGATCGATCTCGCCGGTCAGCGCGTCCGACGTTGACGCCAGGAGGTCCAGGTCATGGGCCTCGTACATGCGGAGTTCACCGTCGCTCATCACCACCAGGAGCAGTTCGCCGTCGTGGCTGAGGGCCACCTGGATGGGGCGCAGGCCCTCGGTGGCAGCGATGAGCTGATCCATCTCGCCTTCCTCCGGCTCGACGACGTAGAGGCCGACTGCGGAGCCCAGGGCGAAGAAATGGTCGAGGCCGTGGTAGCCCCAGACGGACGTGAGGCGGAAGTCGTCTGGTGAGCCGTCGGGTGCCGCGATGAAAGCATCGTGGTAGTGGCCGTCGTGGGCTTCTACCATCAACGCGCCGCCGGTGCAGCCGAAGACGGCCATGTGGCCGTTGCCGGCGTCGCCGTGGAGGTCGGGGCATCCCTCGGCGCTATGGAGGACGTTGCCGTCCAGGTCCCAGATTTCGGCGCCGATGGGCAGGCGGTATTCCTGCGGGTCCTGGGCGTAGTCCGGGTGCTGGAGCGACACGGCGAAGAGGTCGTCTTCCAGGGGTATGACGGCGCCGTGATGGGGCCCGGCGTTCATCCGGACGGGCACGTAGGCGTCGCCTTCCTCCTCCAGTTCGTGCTCGTTGAGGAGCACAAAGTCACCGGAGCCGTCGTAGTAGATGGTGGCCCATTCGCCGCCGACGTACATGTGGACGGGGCGGTCGCCCATGAGGTCGATGCCCAGGAGGCTGGTGTCCCGTTCGATCAGGTCGAAGTGGTCGCCGTGCTCCTGGAGGTAGATGCCGCCGTCGAGGATGTTGACGGCGTTGGCGTCGGAGGAAACGGCGACGGCGAAGCGCCCGCTCTGGGTGGGGTAGATGCGCCCGGCGCGGGAGCCGAGGTCGAACTCGTTCTGGTGGACGTGGCCGGTCTCGAGATCGATCACGGAGAGGTCACCGGTCTCGCCGTCACCGACGAGCAGTCGGCCGGCGAGTTCAGCGGCGTGTTCGTCTCCGTGCTCCATGGCGTCGTGGTGATCTCCTTCGGGGAAGGGCAGCTCGACCAGTTCCTGAGGTTCCAGTCCTTCCGAGGCGACCACTCGAATGGCGTCGGCCGAGGCCGCGTTGTTGAGCAGATCTTCCACGTGAGCGGCGAGGTTGGCCCCGTTGCTGACCACGAGGTCGGCCTCCGCAATGCGCACGCTGTCAGAGGGACTGCTCTGCCAGGTGTGGACGTCAACACCCGGTTTCACCAGGGGGTGCACCTGCACCAAATCGCCGCCCACCTGTCGCACCAGGTCCGCGAGCACGGCATTGCCGGTGACCACTTGCACCGGATCGGCATCGGCCGGAACGGGGTCATTTCCCGAAGTCGCCGGGGCCGACGGAGCCGTCGGGGCCGTCGTAGCGGCGGAGGCGGCAGGAGCCGCGGGAACCGCTGTGGCCTGGGAAGGTGCCGCCGCGGCTTGGGGCGCGGAACCTGCGGTGGACGAAGCGCCGGTCGGAGGGAGATCCGGTTCTTCGCCGCCGCAGGCCGTCAGCAGCAGCGCGATTGCCGCCAGCGCTATGAGGAGCGCCAGGGCCGGCCGCAACGGAAATGTTCTGGCAGAGAGCAGGGGTCGGTGCACAGGTGGGTTCATCGATTTTCTCCGTATTTCTTGGTTTTGCTTGCCGGTCCGATCGACCTGGCTTGGCATTGATCGCGTTTGTTGATATGTCATATCAACTAAATCTTGCCGCGATAAACGGTCTCAATCTTGGTCAGTAAGCGAAACTACGTATCAATTACGCGAGCGAAAATAAAAAGGCGCCGGCGATCAGTCCTCGGCGCATTCACCGCACCGACCGTACACTTCCAGCAAATGCCCGCTCATCCGGAAACCCGCGGCGGCCGCGGCTTCCCGGAGTATGTCCTCCGCGTCGCATCCTTCCAGGTCCTCCGACGCCCCGCATTCGGCGCACAGCAGGTGGTGGTGGTGTCCCTGGTGGCTTAGCTGGTAACGCAGTTCGTGATCTTCCAACAAAACCCGGCACACCAGATCGGTTTCCACCAACAGGCGCAGACACCGGTATACGGTGGCCCGGCCCACGCCGGGCAGCGACACGCACAGTTCCTCCGCGGTGAAGGGGCGGTCCTGGGCGGCAACCGCGCCGATGACCAACCGCCGGGGTTCGGTGTCCCGGTGGCCGAGGGCGCCCAATTGGGCCACCATGTCGTCGACCACCGCGGCGGAGCGGGGCCGAGTGTGTTTGTGCGCGGAATGTCTGCTGATGGTCGCAGCCATATTGATACCTTGTTTCGAAAACTATCACCGCATTTCCCGCATGTCAACCACCGACCCAATCGGTCTCACGTCAGAATGCCACCGTGCGCCGCCGGCGATGCTTGCCGCTGCGGAGCTCCAGGCCGCCGCGATTACGCACCTCCACCGCAAGCCCCGGATGTCCCCGCCACGTTTCCGAGAGCGCTGACCCGCTTCCCAGCGATTGGCCGCCCTACCGCCAGAGGATCTGCGCCTCGGCTTCTGCTTTCGTCTTCCGTGCCTTGAACGTTCCGCGCTGTGGCGGAAGCGACTGCCCCTTCGCCATCACCGGCAGCCGGGCCGCGTCCGCCCGGACCAGCCAGTTGGCGATTTGTTTCACCTGGTGGACCACCATGCGCGGATTCTGCCGGAAGTGCAGGTGACCCGAGCGGTTCCCACCCCCGTCCACGGCGCAATGTGCGCTCGGAAACACCTGACTCCTCGCACGCCGAAGTTCGCTGGCAACTCTGCTATTCTGTAACCGGTCCATTCTCAACTGGCCGGTGACGGCGCACCCGGCGACCGGCTCAATGCACCGGCAACGGCAGACCTGTACTCAAACTCTGCCATCGCCAAAATTTGCACGCGATTTCCGACCATGACCAACTTCGCCGACCGCACCATCTGGACCGGGGACAACCTGGACATCCTGCGCGCCCTCAACTCCGCGTCGGTTGACCTCATCTACCTGGACCCGCCCTTCAACTCCAATCAGAACTTCGCCGCGCCGGTGGGCAGCGCCGCGGGCGGCGCCGCCTCCAAAGACACCTGGACCCTGCCGACCTGCACGTGGCCTGGATGGGCCACATCGCCGACGAGCAGCCCGCAATGTACCATGTGTTACAGACGGCCAGTATTACGCAAGGCGAGGGAATGCAGTCCTACCTGTGCACGATGGCGATGCAGTTGCTGGAGATGCGCAGGGGTGCTCAAAGACACCGGTTTGTTACCATGGAAGCAGTGGCCAGGCGGAAATAACCACTGTGCACCGGTTGGGTCTGATACAATCGCGTGCGCGCTGCTATGCATCCATGGCCGTAATCGACCTTCGGATAAGTGCATTTCAAAATCACCGACGGGGCCGATTGCGAAACCGGTGGCAGGGCCGCGGTGACAGCCAGCTAGGTTCAACGTGCCACAGCAGACGCGATTTCCTAGTCCACTCAGATATCCGGGCGGAAAAGGGGCTTTCGCCGGATATTTAGAAGAGGTCATCAACCTCAACGGCCTCCGCGGCTGCGTTTACTATGAACCTTTTGCGGGGGGAGCAGGGTCTGCTTTAAGACTGTTGCTGGGCGGGGTAGTATCTGAGATACGGTTAAACGATTTGGACGCGAGGATCGCTGCATTCTGGTGGGCGGCTTTGAACCAAACAGAGCGATTTGCACTGAGGATCATGACAGTGCCGTTGTCTCTAGCCGAGTGGAATAAGCAGAAGCAAATCTGCATGGCCGGCAACCTTGACGACCAATTTTCTCTGGGATTTGCGACGTTTTACCTCAACAGGTGTAACCGATCAGGGGTCATATCCGGCGCGGCCCCGATCGGAGGATTATCTCAAAAAGGGAAATGGAGAATAGGTGCCCGTTTCTACCGTGCCACCTTGGCCGAGAGGATCCGCACGATAGGTAAAATGCGCCACCGGATCCGCATCTCAAATCTCGACGCGCTAGATTTCCTGCGCCAGCAGGTCGTTCCGGCAAGAAACGTCAATAACACGTTTGCCTACTTGGACCCACCGTATTATACGGAAGGTACCCGACTGTACCTGAACGAATACGACGATGCAGAACACTCAGATTTGGCGGAATATTTGCGGAGCGAGGCGGCCACGGTGTGGGTGGCGTCCTACAACAACGTACCTTTCATTCGCGATTTGTACAGTGATTGCTCGCTCGGTACTACGCCTGTGCGATACAGCCTTACTCAGCACCGTTTAATCGATGAGTTGGTAGTCGCATCGCCGTCTCTGTGCCTTCCGGACCATTCGCTTAGGGACGAATAAATCCTGGCTTTCCTCCGGCGAACTTGAGAACTAACGCCCGCCCCACCGTCCCGTTTAGGGGTCAACCTTCTTGGCTGCCAGTCTCATCCAATTTTGCATATCCCCGTGACGTTTCGTTGAAGGCAGATTTGGCGCGAGGACGCTGACACGACAGCGATCGAAAATTATCCCAGCCTTGATGGAATAGCTGCGCCAGCGGTTTTCAGGAACCACCCTTGGAGTAAAGAACGCTTTGGTTGGGATTTCCGAAGCCAAGCCAAAGATGTAAGTCTGACAAAAATCACCGGGTTGCAGTTCCGTGAGTTTCGTTTCCCAATCTGCCCCTGTGGCACAGGCGCCGAACAGGATTAGCTTGCCTGTCCTATTGTCGATCGGTCTCCAGGCAACTACATCCAAACTGGCATCTTTCTCTTGCTCATGCGCATTTGCGCTGAGGTACCCTGAGCCCTCTCCCAGACGAGCGCACAGAGCGTTAACCGCCTTGTCGAACTTGCTGGGCAAAGGCGATCTACCGCGTGGCCACCCAAAACGGACCGATTTACCAGCGATGTAGCGCTCGGCGACCAGACAAGAAACTTCTTCAAAATGCCTCTCGGGGAAAACGCCACTGAGCTTTTTGTCCTTCCACGACAAGTATGAAAGCATCAAACAAAACGCGTAAGTCGAATTCCACCGCACATCGGCGGCGGCTCCAAGTTCAAGTGAACTGCTCTTCAACCGGAAGGGGTACCCGTCGCCCGCGAGACCCGAACGAAGTCTGATTTCCGCGAGAACCGATCCAGCGAGAGACTCCAATTGGATCGCGTGTTCGGCCGGCGACATACCGCTTCGGAGACCGATTCCCCCTGTCCTTAAAGCGTCGCGCAGGTCGTCCAGGCTAATTTGACCTGCCTTGCCGACCAATGCGTTTACCTCGAGCCAGTCGGCCAATTCAAGCGGATCTCCGCCACCTGCGGGCAACGGTATCATGGGACTTCCGCATCGCCCGAGCGGGTATTCGTAGGTTCGGCGGTGACTTCTCGTCGGCTCGCAGCACGACTATCTGGCCTAAGTTCGAAGTTCGTCATCCGTTGATGCATATCCTGGGCTAGTTTGAGAATGTCCGTGGCCGTCTGCAACAGATGTGGTTCGCCCTGGTATCCGAGTGTGACAAACTTGCCCACATTGAGCAGGTTTTCTTTGGCTTCCACAATAAGATCGCGAAACATGGCGGCGTCACCTTTGGCGATTTCGGACGCTCTTTCCAGCCCTACCCCTTGCCTTATGGAAGCTACAGCATCCTCGCTCGCGACGGCCGCACGTAGCAAGTTCAAGTCAGGGAATTGTGTCTTGACAAGCGGCTCCGTTCTTTTAGATCGACTGCCGTATATCCACAGCAACAGCTCACCCAGATGGTCGAGTGATTCCTCAGGAACTGGGTCAGGAGCATCTGCCTGCTCGTCCCGAATGCCCAAAAAGTCTCGAAACGGCTTTTGGTCGGCCGCCGTGTAAAGATGCGAAAAATAGAACCGCTTTTCGTTGAAACGATCGGTGCGGTCAAAAACCCCCGAGTCTTCTGCTTGTCGAACCAATCTGTATCCGAAATAAATTCTACGCACCGTCGAGAATCGGTCTCCGATACGTCTGCTGATCTCGTCGACAGGCACACGATAAGATTCGTGCACCATAGCCACATATTCGGCTTTCGCGAAAGCGTCCCATTCCCGTGGGCCGTTCACGTGCTTGAATCCCAGATAAGGCCAGAGTTGCTCTCTGCTGGAAAAGATAGACACCGGCAGCGTTCGTAACCCCTGCCTACGGGTCCGAGAAAGCCGCGGCAAGTCGTTGGTCTTCGTCCGCCGCCGTTTCCGGTTGTCGAGCAATATCTGGACCGCCGCGAGGCGCCGGTTCCCCTCTACCACCGTATAGGTTTTTGGCGGTCCTTCTTCGCGTTCAATCACGAGAAGCCGTTCAGTGGCATAATAGCCATTTTCCGCTATCGAAAGCGCCACCTCATCCACGCTCATTTCTCGTGCCAAAGTTTCAAGGATATCGTTTTGAGACTTTGCTTCGTGTGAACCAAGGCGCGGGTTCGCTTCATCGAGGTAAAGGTTTTCAACAGCAACCTCCGCGGATTCCCCTTGAGTGTCAGTGTAGTCAGGCATTTTGGCTTCTCCCCCGCGCGCGCTTATGCCCGATCAAGCGGACACATCGTCTACCCTAGAAACACGTCGCACTATGCATTGCCTGTCTGGATTTTATAGCATCGCGCGCAAAAATCCGACTAGAATCCTGTAGTTGTTACCGGGGCTCTTCGAACATGCGGGACCCTTCGACGGAAAAATGCGCGACGGATATCCCTGCGTTTCCAAGATAATATTTCGTTTGGTTCACGAGGCACTGGTTACCTGGCTGGTGGCCGCGATCGTTGCCGCTACCAATTGATACCTGCTGCGGTTTGAGGGACATTTGCTACGTTCGGCCGGCCCTAAAACCCAAGGGCGACCGCGAAACGGTACGCACCGTCTCGGGACTGTCAATTGGCGAAAGCGACCCGCGACCAGAAGGCTGTAAGGTCGCAGACCATTTGCGCCCCTCGAAACGCCGAGCCTGAAAGCGCCCGGTCGCCACGGCACCCAACCCCTGGCCCACACGCACTATGCCACCGCCATAGCCGCCAAGATCGCCACCACCACGCCACCCGTGCAGATCAGACGGTTGCGCTGCCCAATCCGTTCCACCCCTAGCCGTTGACGGCCCGCACCAACCTCGCCAAGTCACCGACATCGAGCCGCCGACACCCTACCGCCACAACCAGCACGTCCGGTTCCGCCAGCAGGAGAGCCACTGCACCGGTTGCCGCAGCAAGTACGCCTCCCGAACCCGAGGCGCACCACGTCAGCCCCCGCATCGCTGCTGGCCCGGTGGGGCTCACGCGCCCCCCTGGAGTAAATCGTCACCGGCAAGATTTCCCGGATTTTACCGTCGCGCAGGATTGGGAGACCTCCACCACCAAAATCGTGCCAATCCTGACAATCCCTGAATCTTGAAAATCCTGATTCTGACGTTTCCCCGGCGCCAACAGGCCCACGCCCTGACCACCCCCTGATCCCCAACGAACCACCCCCTCTCCGTCCCGCCATACGGCCCGCCGACCATATCCGACCAATCCTGTAAACCCTGTGCATCCGTGCAAAACCACCCCGTCGCGACGGCCAACCCACCAAAATCGACACCCCCAAAACCCCCTGTCGAGCCCTCAAAAACGGCCGGTGAGCCCCCGAAAACACCCCATCGAGAACGGCATGTTAAATCGATAATTGGCCCGATTTGTCGGTGACTAATGGCCGGAACAGCCACTGGAATCAAGCCCTTTTCCCCGGTCAACCGAAGAGTCCGAGATTCCTCGTGTCCGGTCGCGCGCGTCAACCGGCGTGCCGCCGACAAATGCGCCGTGGCAGTCCGCAACACCAATCCGGGCAGTTTTTGCGGGCCGCCTCCTCCCGCGACCGCCGCGACCTGGAGACCCCGCGCCAGCGGATTGCGTTTTCCGTCTCCCCTCAAGCGCCACCGCACCATCCGATTGCGAATGTCGCAACCCGTGCCGGCCTGCTCAGGTCTTGCGATCACGGACGCCGCAGGACACTGTCACCTCTCCGACCAGGCTATCTCGATGGCTATGATATGATGACCCGCGACCCTCTCATATCGCATGCAATGGGCATCCTCCGACTACCGATTAGCCGGACAAACCCGTGCGTCAGACCTTGAACCTCCCGGGTGAAAACATGCACGCGGACCCTCATCGCGCCCTGATGGCCCACCTCCTGCGACGCGCCGGTTTTGGCGCCACGCCAGCCGAACTCGACACCTACTGCGCCTGGGGCTACGACGCAACCGTCGAATGGCTACTGCATCCCGAGCGCCAGTCAGAGCTGGAAGAGGACATCATCGAGCGGTACTACATCGACTGGAAGGAAAGCCGGAACATTGAGGGCGCGCTCACCGAAACCGTTTACCGCATGAACTCCAACGCCGGAATCCGGCCTCTCCAGGAGAAAATCGCCCTGTTCTGGCACGGCGTGTTCGCCACCGGTTTGGCCAAGGTCCTGCACGAAAAGACCATGCTCAACCAGATCGACATGTTTCGCGATTGCGGTCTGGGGAGCTTCGAGGAGTTGCTGCGCCGCCTGGCCCGCGATCCTGCCATGATTTTCTGGCTGGACAATAATTTCAACCACCGCGACGCCATAAACGAAAACTGGGGTCGAGAACTCCTGGAGCTGTTCTCTATGGGCGTGGGCATGGACGGACACGCCAACTACACAGAGGACGACGTCCAGGAAGCTGCACGCGCTTTCACCGGCTGGACCATCGACGACGACAACGTGGCCAGCATCCCCTACGGCAAGACGCCATGGCTTTTCCGTTACGATCCCGCAGATCATGACAACGGTTCGAAGACGTTCCTCGGAGAAACGGGCGATTTCGACGGCGACGACATCATCGACATCATTTGCCGCCAGCCGTCGACGGCGCGATTCGTCAGTCGCCACCTCTACAATTTCTTCGTCGCCGACGACGTCCAGGTGCCGGCCTGGCAGAACACGCCGCCCCCCGATCCTGAAGCCATCGCGACCCTGGAGGCCGAGTACTTCCGCTCCGGATACGATATTCGTAGCATGCTCCACGCGCTGTTCACCTCCGACTTCTTCAAGGCGGAAAGCGCCCGGTTCGCCCGCGTCAAGAGCCCCGCCGAAGTGGTGGTCGGGACGCTGCACCTCGTGGGCGATTTCAAGTTCCCCCGCGTCGGCTTCATGGACACCGCGCTGGAGTGCCGCTACATGAACCAGGACCTGCTCAATCCCCCCTCTGTGGAGGGCTGGCACACCGGCCGTGAGTGGATCGACAGCGGCAGCATGGTGGAGCGCATCAACTTCGTCGCCGACAATCTGGGCGACTCGAACCATCCCGGCGTGAGAGCCATCGTGGACACCCTCGCGGATCGCCACCCGGACGCGACGAATATCGTAGACGGTTGCCTCGACCTCCTGGGCAACGTCGTGCTCCGTGATGACAACCGCACCGCCCTGGTCGCCCAGGCCGCGGAAGCCCTGGACACCGGCGCCAGCGCAGGGGAAGTCATCCTCAACGCCCTCCGCATGATCGGCTCCACCCGCGAGTACCAGTTCGCCTAGCCGACGATATCCATCGCGGAGAGCTTGACGCATCCGCGCACAGCATCTGCGTACCGGAAAGTCTCCGCCCGAATTCGTCACATGGGGAACAGCCTCCCGTGAGTGTCAGAACAGAACCCGTACCCAGCGCAGCCCAACGCTGCATGTCGGACGGCCAGTTGGCTCTCGTCGCCGTCGCTGACGAACTGGCCCGCGAACGTTTTGCGCCACGCGCGGCCCACTACGACGCCGCGGCAGAATTCCCCATTGAGAATTTCGTCGACCTGCGGCAAGCCGACTTGCTCACGCTGCGGGTGCCCACCGCATACGGCGGCCGGGGCGTTGACCCGCTCACCTTCGCGATGTGCATCCTGGCCGTGGCTCGCGGCTGCCCGTCAACGGCGCTGACCCTCACCATGCACACCAATGTGCTCGGCTCGTTCGTATCCGGCCTGGGCACCCCGGAGCAGCGGCGACGGTATTTCGCCGAAGCGGTGGAAGCGGGCAAGTTGTTCGCCTCGATAACCAGCGAGCCTGGCGTATCCGCCCGAGAACGGTTCGTACTGTCAACCACGTTCGCCCCCCAGAATGACGGCGGCTACCGAGTTTCGGGTACGAAACACTTCTGCTCCCTCGCCGACGCCGCCGACTATTTCTTCGTTTCGGGAATCGTCGAGGGCAGCGGAGGCGGCGGTGACAATATCCTGTCCGCCATGATTCGCAGCGATATGAGCGGCGTCCGCGTCACCGGCGAATGGGATGCCGTCGGCATGCGCGCTACCGCCAGCCATTCGGTCAACTTCGATACCGTGGCCCCTCACGACGCGGTGTTCGGGCCGCCCGGTCGTTTGCTCAGCGCCGACTGGGGCAGTTTTTCGTTGGGATACGCCGCCGTGTACCTGGGGGTCGCCGAGGCAGCGTACAATCACATTCGGGAGTATGTCACCGCGCGCACGTGGACGCCTGCTGGGGATGTGATGATCAGCCATCCCTCCACACAGCAAACGGTTGGCCAGATGGGCTTATCCATTCAGTCCGGCCGCCTTTTGCTGGTGGACGCTGCGTTGACCGACCGAAACGCAGATCCGACCGGGGCTGTCCTCGCCGTGAACCGGGCCAAGCAGTATTGCGCGGAGGTTGGCGCGCAGGTTACCGAAGCGGCGATGCGATTGGCCGGCGGGGGCGGGCTCCTGAAATCGTCACCGCTGGAGCGGTTGCGCCGGGATGCTCTGTCGGGTCCAGTGATGCCGCCGGCCAACGACCGGTGCCTTGAAACCATCGGCAAATTGGAATGCGGGTTGCCCGCAGTAACCATCGAGTTGGGCTAGGGAAACGATGACGACTTTCGTAGATCAACCGGTTTCCGATTCCGGCCTGCACCAGTACCACGACGTGATCGGTCTGTTGTCGGCGGGCGGCCCGGGATTCAGCGGCCCCGTTTCGCTGGCGCTGGGCCCCGACGGGCTGTTGCACGTCGCCAGCCGCGCCAACCCGAACCAACCCGAAGCGGTGCGGGTCACCCGGTGCACCATTGACGGCGATTACGTCGGCGAGTTTTGCGGCTGGGGTGACGCGCCGGGCCAGTTCATCTGGGTGACGGCCATCGCGTTCGGGCCGGACGGCAACCTGTACCTGGCCGACGAGAACACGCACCGCATCTCGAGGTTTACGGCGGAGGGCAAGTTTCTGGGCCATTGGGGCGAATTCGGTAATGGACTCGGCCAGTTGAACCGCCCGTCGGGCATCGCTTTCGCTCCGGACGGTACGCTGGTCATCGCGGACTCGCTGAACCACCGCATTCAACGCTTCGCAACGGACGGCAAGCCGCTGGCTGCTTGGGGCAGCCACGGCAACGTTCCGGGTCAATTCGATATGCCCTGGGGAGTAGCGGCGGATTCTGCCGGCACGGTGTACGTCTCCGACTGGCGCAATGACCGGATCCAGAAATTCGCGGCCGACGGTCGGTTCCTGGCCGAGTTCGACGGCAAAAATGGCGGCGACGGTTTCGCCAGACCTAACGGTCTGGCAGTAGACGAAGGTCGCATCTACGTTTGCGACTGGTGGAACGACCGCGTTCAGGTGCTGGACGCCGACGGGCGGGTGATCGACACCCTGATCGGTCACTCCGGAACCTCAAAATGGGCGCGCACCTTCCTTGACGCCAACCCGGACATTGAGGAGAAGCTCGACAAAGCGACGCAGAACATTGAGCTGAAGCGCCGGTTCTATCGGCCCACGGCCGTCACCCTGAGCGAGGACGGGTTGGTGTTCGTGGCCGACTGCTACCGGCACCGTGTGCAGATTTACCGACGGTTGCAGGGGCCGGCCTGAGGCCCGATTTTCTTTCGACCGGACGATGCCGATACAGGAGGCGCCATGACCAGCAGCAACGGCCTGAGGGCAAATCAGGAAGTAGGCACGACGGTTCTCGTCGTCATGATGGAGGTGGACGAGGCCGACGACGCAGTTTTCAACAAGTGGTACAACGAGGAGCACCTGCCGGAGCGCATGTCCATCCCGGGCTATGTCAGCGCCCGCCGGTTCATGCTGGACCCGGAGGACGACCAGGCGAACGGCGTGCTGCGCTATTTGTGTATCTGGGAGATGGAAAACGACAGCCCGTTGCAATCGCAGTTCTACAAAGACCAGAACGCCAAACCAACGCCGACGAAAAGCGCCGCCAACGATGTGGTCAAGCAGCGAGCGCGAGGCCTCTATCGCCAGATTTTCCCGGCCTCGGGCGGATACAACGAACGGAGCGGCTACACCTATCCGGACGGTACGAGAATCGGCGCATAGCTCGACGCGCCACAACTCGTAACATGAGGGGCCGTCCAGGGACGGCCCCTCATGTTTGCTGATTTTCAGATCCGGGTCAGGCGCAGCAACTCGCCGATGCTGGTTTCATCCTCGAGGCGCCACAAACGGGACAGAAGTTCCTCGGTTTGCTCCGGCGCAAGCAGGCCTTCGCATAGGCCTCGGAATTTAGCCTCAACCTCCGCGTCGGTCATGGGATTGAGATGGTGACCGCGGAAATGGGCCACCTCGGAACTGTAGGTTCGCCCGTCGTTCATCCGCAGATCGAAGTTGCAGAGCATCGCTTCCGGCACGCGCCGGTTGGCCTCCTCAGACGGCTCGATGCGCGTGCGACCGATCAGGGCGGCGATCCCGGGGTCGCTGATGTGCTCGTCAGAAAAATGGCTCTCGTTGAGGGTATTGTGCGTCAGGGCAATTGCCGTGGCGTAGGGCATGCTGTGGTCGGCGGACTCGCGGGTCTTGGGGTGATATTTTTCCTCGTCGCCGGCCATGATGTCGATGGCTTTCTGCAAGGTACGAATGTGAACGTCCTCAATATCGGCGACATTGAAGCCGGGCACCTGGCGGCGGGCATCCAAGGCGGCCTCGACCACAGTTTGTGAATACAGGCCCAGGGCAAACTGCTTGATGTTGCACTCGTGAACCTTGAACGGTTGACCCTGGTCTCCGCCGAAGGGGTCCAGTTGGTACGGTTCCTTGGTCACCGCGGAGAAGAACCCCAGCTCTCCTTCGAATACCGGGGTTGGTCCGGTCAGTCCTCGCTCGGCCAGCAGCGCCGCGAAAACCGCGTTGCGGCTGGCGTTGGCATAGGCGCAGCCTTTCCAGTGGGAGAGTTCGCCAACCCGCGTTTGACCCAACGCCAGGTTGGGCGTTATTCCAAGGTTGAGTGCCTGTTCGGTTTTCGTCGCAGACAGACCCATGGCGCGGGCCGCCCCGACGGAACTCGCAATCGCGCCGTTGGTGACGTGATCGAAGCCCAGGGCGCGTATGTTGCAGGCGTCGCCGAACCGGCAGAACGCTTCATACGCCACCGCGGTCGCGGTAATGAGCCGACGACCACCGGCGCCAACCATTTCAGCCCCGGCGAGGGTGGCCGCGATGCTATCGCTGGGATGCCCGGATTCCTGCGTGGTGTAGCCATCGTTGAAATCCAGGTAGCGGATCATCACCCCGTTGGCAAAGGTGGCAAGTTCCGGGCTGCTGGTCAGCCCGCTGCCGATGATGGTTACCGGTCGGCGGTGCCCAGTCACGTCTCCGGCCAGGTCGCGTGCGATCTTGCTGGGCTCCGACGTGTAGCCGCCAACAGCACATCCCACGGTGTCGATGATCATCCGCTTGAGCAGGTGAACCGTATCCGAAGGAATGTCGCCGAAGTGCAGACCGGCGGAGTAATTGGATACGTACTCGGCGATGGTGGTCATGAGAACCTTCCCTGGTCGCGGGGTCGTAATTTAGTCGGCCCACGACGAGCGTCAAACTAAATGCCTGCGCAAGGTTGCCACTTTTGTGCGCTTGTGACAAGGAATGGCAGTATCAGACCGCCCTCGCGTGAGAATCCTAAACCGGTGATAGGCGCGGCCCGTCAAAACAGCGACAACCGTTTGTCATGCTGGCAATCGCGGTCGCTCCCGCCAGATCATCTCAAGCGTCGTTTCAACAGAACGAATGCGGGGCGAGCCCTGGCCCGCCCCGACGTGTGTTTTCCAATGAGGGAAGAACCTACTCCTTCCAGAACCTCTCTTCGGTCCAGCGCCATCCATCTCCGGTCACGATCTCCCTGCTGGCTTCAATCATACCGGGATGACCGCAGGCGTACACCAACGTCTGCGCACGGTCCAAATCGAACTTCTCCAGTTGGTCGGCAACGATGTTGTTGAGACGTCCGGTCGCGCCTTCCCACCCGGCGTTGCGCTCTTCGGTAGGCCGGCTGACTGCGGGAACGAAGGTCACGACATCAGGGTGACCGACCGCCAGCCGGGAAAGCTCGACGTCGTAGACAAACTCATCGAGATACGAAGCCCCTTCGACCACATAGAAGTGGTGCCCGTTCCGACCGTAGTGAAGGTGGTCCCGCACGATGCTGACGAACGGCGCTACACCGGTAACGGTGCCCAGCATGAGGTGCTGGGTGGCCTCAGGATCCATCAGGAAGATGCCCTTCGGCCGGGGACGGATGGACATGGTATCGCCGAGTTCCATGTTCCACATGCGCGGGGTGAGTTCGCCTTCCGGAACAAGCTCGACGAAGATTTCCAAGAAGGGTTCATGGGGAGCGGAGACGATTGAATACGCCCGCTCGATGCCTTCCAGACCCAGGGTGCAATATTGACCGGGTTTGAATTTGAAATCGAAACCCTGCGGCTCCATTTTGATGACCATCAGGTCGTCCGTGTAATCAACGCGGTCCACCAGTCGAGCGCGCGGCAGATTGACAGTGCGGTCACGAGTTATGGCGGTTGATGGGGACGTGGTCATTCTGGCTCCAGTTGGTCGATTTGATTGACGTTCGTTCTATCTGCAAAACGATTGCAGTCGGTGCGAGCCAATACTCCACCGTTTAGGTATGTTCCTGGCGCCGGATCGCAACGGCGTGCCTGGCGACATCATCACACCGATTCGACGCGGCATGGTTCCAAGCGCAATCCAGGAACGCGCGCCATGGGATTGATGTCCTCGGAGGCCTGCAACTCGACCGCCAATTGTCCGAACAATGCTGTGATCGACACGACCCCGGGTGGAACAGCCGGGTCGAGGCGAGCAACACCAGTGGTACGATTGCCCATGGTTACCACAGCCACAGACTCGTCGTCGGAGATTCCCCACGAGGCGGCGTCACCAGGATTGATATGCACTTGCTCGTCGCGAACGATGCTGTTCAGTGGGCCGGACTCCACCTCGATCTCCCTTTCACTTTGTAAGAGGACGCGTCCGGGAGCCAAAACGGCAGGCAAATCCGGAGCGGTGTTGGCCGGCAGGGCGCGGAAAAGGGGAGCGCCCGGTTCGGCGCGCCCGTTGGGGAACCCGTTGGCGTACAGCACCGGGGACGAAGGACTGCCGGGAGTGGGGCAAGGCCACTGTATCCCCCGCTCTTCGCGCGTTGTGTACAGCAGTTGGGTGGGTCGGGGCGATTCCACGCCCGTCTGCATCACCAATGTCGTTTCCTGGGCCAATCGCTGATAGCTGATACCGCGGTAATTCGGAGCGACAGACGCTATTTCATCCATGACCGCAGCGGGCTCATCGTAGTTCAGGCCGGCGACGCCCAATCGGCGGGCCAACTCGGCGACGACCCATCCTTCCGGCATGGCGTCGTTGTTTCGCACGGTGACCGCAGGTCTCACGCGCTGGACACGACGCTCCAAGTTCGTGAAAGTCCCGTCCTTTTCGGCGAACGTCGCGCGGGGCAAGACCACGTCGGCGACCTGAGCGACAGGCGAAAGGAAAGTGTCTACCACGGCGAGAAAATCCAACTGTTCGAAAACGGCCAAGTCACTTCCGAGGAGGCCGTTTGAATAATTCGGGCTGTCTCCGACCAATAGCATCGAGGTAATGGCGGCACCGGCCGTTTCGAGCATGGCGGCGGCGCTCATGCCGGCCGTGCGGGGCAACGGGGCTCCCCAGAATTCTTCGACGTGGGCGCGGTGCGCATCGTCAAAGGTGGGGGCTCCTCCCGGAAGGCGATCGGGCAGGCATCCCACATCGATGGCGCCCTGTCCGTTGGCGCCCTGGCGCATGGGGAATATTCCGCCGGCCGGACGGTCCACATTGCGGGTGAGCAATGCCAGGTCGGCCAACGCCACGACGCACTCGCGAGTGATTTCACTGGGCAGGTTGTCCAGGCCGTAGACAATGGCGCCGGTATCCGCCTCGCCATACATCCTCGCGGCGCGGGCGATGTCGTCCAGAGGGACCGCGGTCGTGGCGACCATGTCGTCGCTCAGTCGCTCCAGTTCATAGACCAGAGTGTCGTAGCTATCCGCGTTTTCAGCGAGCCATTCGGCGTCGATGAGGACTTCCTGCATTACCTGTTTCAGGATCGCGCCCAGGAGGAGAAGCTCGGTACCGGGCACGGGTCTGAGCCACAAATCAGCGTAGCGTGTGAGCTCCACTTCCCGGGTGTCGATGACGATGAGGGGAGTGCCGTTGCGGGCAGCGCGCTTGACCGGCACACCGACCACGTTATGACTTTCCGTGAGGTTGGTGTTGAACACCAGGATGCAGCCGGCTTTCTCCAAGTCCCAGATGGAGTTGGTGGCGCCGGGATAGCCGAGGACGTCTTCCAGGGCACCGGTGAGGGCGGCCTGGGTATTGCCGGAATGATCGACGTTGTTGGTGTTCATTCCGACGCGAGCAAATTTCTGAGCCAGGAAGAGCTCCTCGTTGGTGCTGTCCGGAGCGGTGATCATACCGAACCCGCCGCCAGCCTGGTGAGGACGCAAGCGTTCGGCTACCAGGTCCAGGGCCTCGTCCCAACTGGCGTTTTCCAATCGCCCGTTTCGGCGAATCATCGGGCGGCGCAGGCGCTGCCCGCTGGTCAAATGCCCGAGGCCGAATTTCCCCTTGTAGCAGGCCTGACCGCGGTTGGCAGGGGAGTTGAGCTCCGGTATGGTACGGATGACCCGGCCCTGCTCGTTGATTTCGAGATTCATCTGGCAGCCGACCGGGCAGTGGGTGCAGATGGTGCGTTCCACCCGAGCCGCCTTTTCCCATTTGCCCTCACGTTCAGTAAGAGCGCCGACCGGGCACACGTCGATACAGGCGCCGCAGAACTCGCAACCCGACTCCAGCAGGGAGGTGCCGAATGAGGTTCCAACCAGGGCGTTGCCGGACCGCTCGGTGAAACAGATGGCGTTGTCGCCGCGCACTTCTTCGCAGGCGCGAACGCAGCGGCCACAAGTGATGCACAGATTGTAGTCGCGGTCGTAGAACGGATCGCTGACCTCCAGCGGGATGTCACGGTACACATAGGACATGGGAGATTCCAACTCCATTCCCAGGTACCGAACCGTGTCCTTGAACTCGCAGCGCTCGTTCTTGGGGCAGGTAATACAACGGTCGTTGACCGAGACGTGGCGCAGGCAGACGTCCGAGGGACCGCAAATTTCGACCCGATGGCAAGTCAGACAGCCGTTGGGATGCTCAGCGATGAGCATCTGCATCACGGAGCGTCGAAGTTCGATAACGTCGGGGGTCTCGCTCCATACGGTCATGCCGTCAGTGGCCGCCAAGGTGCACGCGGCGGGAAATCCCGGAACACGGCCCCGCTCGTTCTCGGCGACCACCACGCACATCCGACAGGCGGCGTAGGGCTTCATGCCCGAGTGGTAGCACAGGTAAGGGACGTAGACGCCCGCGTCGATGGCGGCTTCCAGCACCATCTTCCCGGGTTGGGTCTTGATTTCCACCCCATCTATGGAGATGGTGATATCATCAGGCATGGCTATTCCTAGTCCAAAATGGAGCGGCCACAGGATCAGGCAGAGGCCATCAGCGGCGAGTGAGGCGGGGCGAAAACACCTGGTCGGGACAATCCCCGGTGTGGCGCTTTTCGCGAATGTGGGCGTCGAATTCGTGCCCAAAATATCGGAGCGCGGAGGACACCGGATTGAATCCAAGCTGACCATGCCCGCACAACGAACCGGCCTGCATGTTTTCGCCGATGTTGCGCATAAGAGCGAGGTCTTCTTCAGTGCCTTCCAGGTTGCTGATGCGTTCCAGAACTTCCAGCAGATGGCTCATTCCCATGCGGCAGGGGAAGCACTTTCCGCAGGACTCGTACTGGCAGAACGCGATCAGGTTGCGGGTCAGATCAACCACGCAGGTATCCTCGTCGGCGACGATGATGCCGCCCGAGCCAAGGATGGCGCCAGCCGCGCGGAACACATCGAAGTCCAGAACCAGGTCCAGATTGGTGTCGCTAGCGGACAGTACGCCGCCAAGCGGCCCGCCGGTCTGGAGCAGCTTCATTGACTTGCCGTTGGGAACGCCCCCGGCCATATCGAAGAGTACCTGGCGCAGGGTCATGCCCAGCGGCACTTCGATCAAACCGGTATAGGTGATATCACCCGACAGGCAGAGGATGGCAGTACCGCTGCTTCCATTGATCCTGTTGTCGGGGTCGGGTTGGGTACCGATACCGGCGAACCATTCACCGCCGCGCGCAACGATCTCGGGCACGTAGGCGAGTGTCTTAACGTTGTTGATGTTTGAGGGTTTCCCGAAAACACCCACCTGGGCCGGGAAGGGCGGCCGGAAGCGGGGCATGGACCGTTTGCCCTCGATGGCCTCCATCAACGCCGTTTCCTCGCCTGAAACGTAGGAGTCGCCCGTGAGCGCAACCTCGACGTCGAAGGAGAAATCGGTCCCCAATATGTTCCGGCCCAGGAGGCCGAGTTCGTAAGCCTGCTCGATCACCGCACGGGTGCGGTCGATGGGCTGGTTGTGACCATGGCGGATGAAGATGTAGCCGCGGTTGGCATTGCACGCGTAACCGGCGATGGTGATGCCCTCGACCACTGTGGCCGGGTCGCTCTCCAGGATGCCCCGGTCATTGAAGGCGCCGGGATCACCCTCCTCGCAGTTGCACAGGATGTACTTGTTGGGGTCAGGGTTGCCGGCCAGGAACCCCCACTTGATCCCCGCCGGGAATGCCGCGCCACCGCGACCCCGAAGGCCGGAGGTTCGCACCTCGCCCAGCGCTTCTTCAGGGGTCATATCCGTGAGGGCCTTGTTCAGAGCCGCGTAGCCGCCATTCGCGATGTACTGATTGAGGTCGGAAGGGTCGATATTGCCAGCATTCCGCAGTGCGATGCGCTGCTGCAACGCCATCATCGGGTGGTCCTGGAGGTTCGCGATGCCCGAGGGGGCCTGCGCTGATTCCCCTAGGTAACCGATGGCGTGCTCCGCCAAAGGATCGCCGCCGCCCACATGCTGGCTGACAATTCGCTCGGCCAAATCGGGTGTTACGTGACTGTAAAATACGCGCGGCCCGTTGGGCATCTGGACGTCGAGCAACGGTTCGGCGAAGCACAGGCCGAGGGTGCCGACCTCCGACACGTTGGCCGGGATCTGCTGCTGTTCCAGAGCAGCGTTGACAGCGGCAACAACCTCGAATCCTCCGGCGGCCTCACCGGCCAGACCGGTGCCCACGCGAATCCACGGACGGTCGCCCGCGGTCAATTCTTCCCAGCGGCGGCGCGCCTCGGCGAGGATGGCGGCAAACGGAGATTCCGACGGTGCGGTCACGGATCAATCGCTAGTCAGTGCGCCGGAGCGGAAGCCAGGGCTGAAGCAATTCTCGAACTGGCGTCGTCTGGGGTGATGCGGCCCGCCAGGTGATGGTTGATTGCCATCACCGGAGCATGGGCACAGGCGCCCAGGCAAGTGTTGTAGCGGAGAGTGGCTTTGCCGTCTTCCGTGTCGCCCTCATCCGACAGTCCCAACGCCTCCTGCGCAGCCGCAATGACCGCAGTCGCGCCCATTACGTGGCAGGACGGTCCCCAGCAGACCTCGATGCGTAGGTCGGTCGGCGGGTCGAAGCGAAAGTTTGGGTAGAACGTTGCCACCGCCCAAACGTCATTAACGGTAGCGTCCATTCGAGCGGCAACAGCCTCGACCGCTTCAGTGGGGATATAACCGATGGCGTCTTCCACCGCCAGCAGGGACGAAAGGACGGTGACCGTGCTTTGCGGCTGGTCGTTGACCGCCCGATCAATTAGCTGGAGGGTGGCATCGTCCATTTGTGAAATCCGTTACAAATCCCGATCTGAACGGCGCAAGTCTAGCACAAGGGCGTTGCCACGGGCAACGCGATGACTACCGTTCTGGAGGCTGAAACGGTGTTTACTTTTCGGCAGCTTCGCGGTTTTCCAAAGCCTTGTCCATCACGCGCTGGAACACCCCGTACGGCTGGGCGCCGCTGAAGAGCAGGTTGTCGAACACAAAGGTGGGTATGCCGCGGATGTTGTAGCCCAAGGCCTCGTGGTACTGGTCAACCACCTTCTGGGCGTAATGGCCGGATTCAACACGTTCCCGCAGTTCGTCGCCATCGAGTCCGACGCTGGTACCGATATCCGCGAGAACCGAGGGGTCTCCCAGATCTGCCCGGTGGTCCCAGTAGGCCTCGTAGGCGGCGTGGTGGTACTCGAGGAACTTGCCCTGTTCCTGGGCATACTCGGTTGCCTGCAGGGAGTAGAGGCTGTTGGGGGTGTGCTTCGGGGGCCTCATCACCAGGTTGGCTTCTCGAGCGTGGGTGCGCAAGGGGTCTGCCAGCTCGTCATCGGACTCGCCGGGTCGGGCTTCGCGAACCCGGCCTTCCTGGGGCGTGTCGGGGCGCAGCAGATAGGCCCGCCCCTCCACGGTGATGTCGTATTCTTCCGAAAGTTTGTCGACGCGCTCAAGGCCGACATAGCACCAGGGTCAAATGTAGTCGTACCAGACGATAACGTGGACGGGATTTGGGTCGTCCGGATGGCTGTGGGCCGGCGGTTGAGTGGTCATGGCATCACCTCTGGGATTCGAGCGGTCACGGAGCAAAACCGAGGGGCCGTGGCGGTCATTGACTAGCAGGACACCAACCGGTCCAGCAGCGGATACAGTCCTTCCAGGCTGTCGATATGGTCACAATCAGCGACGTCGGCGTGGAAACCGCCGCGGTCGATGAGGACCGGGAGGAGTCCGGCGTCTCGGGCGCCCTGAACATCGGAGCGCGGCTGGTCGCCGACGTGCATGGCCTGTTCGGGGCGCAGGGCCATGCGTTGGAGAGCGGCTTCGAAGATAAGAGTGGCCGGCTTTTCGCCGGTTTCGCGACTGGTAATGCAGAACTCGAGGTACTGACGGATACCAAGGGCCTGGGTCAGCTCGTCCATATCGCGGCGGAGGTTGGTCAGGACGGCCAGCCGGTAGCCACGCCCGCGCAACTCTTTCAGGACGGAACGGGTCTCCTCGAACTCGACGAATTCCTTGGGCACCGAGATAGCCATGTCCCAGATCTGCTTGGCCATACGGAGGGACACGGCGACGCCAGACTCTTCTAGGATGATCTGCTCGTAGCGGGCGAAGAACTCGCCGCGGGCAGCGGAGTCCCGCTCGCCAAGGGGCCAGCGATGGTTCTCCTCGTTGAAATAGAGATCGGCGATGGCGTAACCGCGGGCCAACCGCTCGGCCGGAACCCGAATACCCAGATTCTGGCAGGCGGCGTGCTGGATCTGCGGCAACGGCGGCCAGAAGCGCACCAGGGTGTTGTAAAAATCGAAAAAGATCGCCTCAATCATCTGCAGGGAGCGCAGGAGGGGCGTTCAGTCTCGCCGGGCTACCCGATGCTGCGCAGCGCAATGATAGCACAACGGATTAGACGCGACGGGGTTCTTTGCCCGGTCACAACCAGGAGTTGCCGGGCGGGCGAGGGGTAGTTGATGCCTACAGCGTGACCAGTTCGACCAGGGCGGCGGAGACCTCTCCGGGCGAGGACAATCGCCAGCTCGCACGGGTATCGACACCGGGCGGCCCCACATACACTCCCTCGCCCCCTGCAGACGTCACTGCGTCGAAAGCATCCTCGTCGGTTGCGTCGTCGCCCAGGTAGATGGGGAAAGAGTCGGGGGCCAACCGGGATCGGATCAACGTGAGGGCTCGGCCCTTGTTCCAGTCGATCGACGGGCGGAGCTCCAGCGCCATCTTGGCCTCGGTTACATGGCAAGAACCGGACTGGATCAACGGGTGCGTAATGTCATCGAAGGCGGACACTACCAAGTCGTGATAGTTGGGCGGGGTCTGCCGGAAATGCGTGGTGAGGGTGTAGGTCTTATTCTCGACGAACGCCCCGGGCACACCCGCCAAACGGAGTTCCAGATCGTGGGACGCCTCCCTGATGGTTCGAGACGCAGCGTCAGCGTCAGGGTGCCGGTAATCCAGCCCGAGACCGCGTATCTCCAGACCATGGTTGCCGGCGTACACGAGGCCCGGAACGTTCACCCGTGCCTCGACGTCCTGAAGGGACCGACCGCTGATCACTCCTACCACGAACTCGGCACGGTCGGCGAGCTGGCAGAGGAGCGACTTATTGCCGGGGCACAGGATAGCCTGCTCAGGCCGGGGAGCGATTTCGGACAGAGTGCCATCGAAATCGAGGAGGAGCAGGATGGGTTCCCGCCCGGAGACCAGTGATTTGATCTCGTCGAGGTTGAGGTCGAGCATGGAGGATGGGCGCTATGCCGTAGTCGCGACGTTGAGGCGGGCGTGGTCGGGAGTGCTGGCCTGCATGAGGTGCATCATAATACGGCCGGCCCATTTGTAGATGTTGTTTTCGCGGACCGTGTTCCGCATCTGGCGCATCCGGATGCGACGCTCGGCGCCGGTCATGGTCAGGGCCTGGTGGATGGCTTCGGCGAACTGCTCAGTGGCATAGGGGTTGATTATGAGCGAGCCGGTAAGCTCCTGAGCCGCGCCGGCGAATCCGCTGAGGATTAGCACACCGTCCTCGTCGACCCGCGAAGCCACGTACTCCTTGGCGACCAGGTTCATGCCGTCGTGGAGGCTGCTTTCAGCGCAGAAACTGGCCAGCCGACGGAGGGCGGAGAATGTCGACGACGGCAACGAGGTCGGCCAATAGAGAACCGGCTGCCAGCCGTCGTGTCCGAAACGCTCGTTGATGCGGTTGACGGTGGCTTCGATATCGATGGTCAATTGCATGTACGAGTTGATGTTGGTACGGCTGGTGGCGCCGGCCTGGAGGAACACCAAGCGTCCACGGTACTGGGGCCACTTTTCAAACAGACGCTCGACGGCGCGGAGGCGGTGAGGGATGCCCTTGGTATAGTCCTGCCGGTCGATGCCCAGGCCAAGGATGCGCCCGCGATTCAGCCCCAGCTCGCGGGAAAGTCGCTCCATTTCGGCTTCAACTTCTTCGGACCTGGCCTCGGCGTCAAGGCTGTCGAAATCGATGCTGATTGGGAATGGGCGCACCAGGGTAGTCTCGTCCTGGTAGTCGATGAGGCCGTACTCCGAATCGACATGGGCGTCCATGTTGGCATCGACACAGTTGAGGAAGTTCTGGCAGTCACCGGAGAGGTGGAAACCCAGGAGGTCGTTGCCCAGCATGCCATCGAGAATTTCGTCCTGCCACGGGCAAATCCGGAGGATGTCGGGATTGGGCCAGGGGATGTGCCAGAACTGCCCGATGATGGCATCGGGATTAACCTCGCGGATGTATCTCGGGAGGAGAGCCAGGTGATAGTCCTGGATGAGGACGATGGCCGGCTCATCGTTGATCTCGTCGAGGACCAGATCGGCGAAACGGCGGTTCACGGACTGATAAAAGCCATAATGCTCAGCGTCGAATACGGGCTCGGTGTAAGCGATGTGGCACAGCGGCCACAGGCCCTCATTGGAGAAGCCGTAGTAGAAGCCCTGGTTCTCCTCGTTGCTCAGGTTGAGCAGCCGCATGGAGTAAGCGGGAGCGTCGGTGGGCACGTGGATACGGCCGGACGCGTCCATGGCGGCCCGATCGTCATCGCCGTCGCTCTGAGCGATCCAAGTGCCGCCGCAGGCACGCATCAATGGATCAATGGCCGCGGTCAGTCCACCCGGGGGCATCACCCCCCGGGGAGCGCCGTCCTGCATAGTAAACACGTACGGCTGTCGGTTGGACACCACGATCAGCCGATAGTCGCTCAATTCCCGGCTTACCAAGCGTTGTAAGTCATCGCCGGTCCACATAACGGGCCACCTCCGTCCTGGGTGCGCCTCGCGGCATTAAGAAATTATGCACTGCAAAACATTATAATCATTATTATCAAGCACAAATTGTGCCACACTAGAGCAGTTTGGTCAATGGACGGGACGGCTCACGCAAGCGGGAACCCGTTGAGAGAAGGGCTCAGCGAATAGCCGGACTGATGGGGATGGTCTCGGGGACGGGGACGGGGAAGATCCGCTCAAGGGCGCGCTGCCACAACGGCGACAACCGGATGGTGTCGCCGTCGTTCCGCAAGGACAGGTTCACCGGGTGGCAGGGACACCGGGGCAGGCTCCTGCCCACGGTCACGGAAACTGCGGGGGGTCCGGGCGTTCGGCCAACGGAGCATCCTGCAGATTGTGGGCGCGGGCTACCCCCTGTAATCGGCCGGGCCGATGATCTCCGATACCGACCGGGGCGCCGGACGCCACGGGGGTCGAGGAGGCCGGCGAGCCCGGCCGGTCACCAATTCGCCAGCAATTTCTCCCTCCACTGAACGCACGAAAATTGGCACCCGGTTGCGGGCCTGGCGGCTCTGACGTTGGGCCCCACCAGGATGCGACAACGCGAGCCGGGCGGGCAATTGGGAGGTGTTGCGGAAGATACGGGCGCATCCGTCGGATATCCTGCCCACCAAAACCAGGGCGAACAGTTGGTTGGTCAGCTTGCGTCGCGTAAGGCGACGGGAATTAGTATCGTGAACCACCGCGGCAGTGGCCGCGTGGGACGCCGCCCGAGCCAGCGCGTTGGCTGCCCGGGCGTAGTTTCCCGCGTTGTGGTCGGCCCGGACGAGCGACAGAAAACGCCGGGCCTGGGTCTGGTGATGTTGGACGCTGCCCATTTTTGGTGACGCTCACTATTTTTTGCGTCGATGCACAGGATGGACACGATTAGGTTGATGAGGCATGGACGCCCTACGGCGGGGCGGTCAATGCCTGCTTTCCCAAGTAATGCGGTGCATGGGAAGTCATGCTGGTGGGGCGGAGTTGGATAGGACGTGCGGTCGCGGTTGCGGCAACGGATTGTTGGAGTGGTTGTCGGGGCAACGCATGCACGGATTTCCTTGACACTCGGGATGGCGCGTACCATAATTTCACGGTCGAAAATCGCGCCCAGCGAACTGACAAATAACCCTTCCCGTTCACCGGGCAGGAGGTTTTCGTTGACCACCGTTTCCTTCACCCTCACCGACGAAATGCGAGAGCAGGCGATCGGGGTTGAAAGTGCGCCCACCATGACTGACGTCGAGAAGGGACACATCGCCCGGTTTGCCGAAGCCATCGGAGACAACAACCCGGCGTACACGGAAGGCACGCCGGAGACCGGCGGAATTGTCGCCCCACCGACGTTCCTGCGCGCGATGCGGGCGGTGCGACCCGAGTTGCCCTTTGAAATTCCGTTCACACGGCTTCTGGACGGAGGCAGCGACTGGGAGTACTTCGAGCATGTGCGGCCGGGTGACGTGATCACAGCGGTGGGCCGGGTGGAGGACATTCGAGAGCGGACCGGGAGCATCGGGCAGATGCTTATCACGACAATCAAGGTCACGTACCGCAACCAGACCGGAGCGATCGTGGCCACCCAGACGAGCACATCGATCCGCCACTGACGGATCTCGTCTCACCAGCCAGCGAGGGCCAAGATGGGTCAACAGATTTACTTTGAAGACGTGAGCGAAGGCATGGAACTGCCGGTGGAGGTCCGCGAGCCAACGACGCGGCAACTGGTGCAGTACGCCGGAGCGTCGGGCGACTTTTACGAGATCCATTACGACAAGCCCTACGCGGAGAGCATCGGGCTGCCGGGGATCATCATTCATGGGGCACTCAAAAACGCGATGCTTGGATCGTACGTGACCGGCTGGGCGGGTCCGGCGGCAACACTACAGCGGCTGACCTGCCAGTATCGCGGTATGGATTTCCCCGGGGAGCCGATCACCGCGAAAGGACACGTGACCCGGGTATACCAGGAGGGCGCGCGGAACCTGGTGGACTGCACCGTCTGGCTCGAAAACCCGCAGGGTCAGCAGACCACGCCGGGAACGGCGACGGTGGCGCTGCCCTCCCGCGACGGTTAGAAGACGCGAGCCGCGGATAGCGGCCGCCGGAACAACCAATCCAGGCAAAGGATAAGTCGACTATGCCCAACAATCTGGAAGGAAAGGTAGCGATCGTCACCGGGTCGGGCCGCGGCGTGGGCCGGGGAATCGCGAAGCTGATGGCGGAAGAAGGCGCCAAGGTGGTGGTGGTCGATCCCGGGGTCAACGTTGACGGAACCGGGTTCGACCAATCGATCGCCGAGGTGGTGGTCGGCGAGATTCGTGACGCCGGGGGAACCGCTGTGGCTTGCACTGAATCGGTGGCGACCATGGACGGCGGCGAACGAATCGTGCAAGCGGCCATCGACAACTTCGGGCGGCTGGACATCGTGGTGTGCTGCGCCGGCATCCTGCGGGACCGCATGGTCTTCAACATGACGGAGCAGGAGTGGGACGACGTGATAGCAGTCCACCTGAAGGGAACCTTCACGGTGGTGAAACACGCTTGCATCCTCTTCCGGCAGCAGCGTTCGGGTCGAGTGATAACCTTCAGCAGCCAGTCCGGGCTGGTGGGCAACAGCGGCCAGGCCAATTACGGCGCGGCAAAGAGCGGCATCGCCGGGTTCACCAAGGTGATAGCCAAAGATATGGGGCGCTACGGTGTGACGGCGAATTCGATTGCGCCTCGGGCGACCACGCGGATGATCGGGGCGATACCCGAATCGGCGGCGGAGATCCGGGCCCGTGGCGGCGTGGCGTCGCTATCGGGTGATGGCGGCGACGACGTGCAGGACCTGGATCCGGACGGGATTGCGCCGTTCGTGTGCTACCTGTCGTCGGACTACGCGTCCAACGTGAACGGGCAGACTTTTCTGGTGTACGGCAACACGGTGTCGTTGATGTCGCAGCCGCGACCGGAGACGGCGATCTGGACCGAAGAAGGGCACTGGGAAATGGATGAACTGTCCCGCCAGGCGCGGGGATATCTCACGGCAGGCATCCCCAATCCGGCGCCGGCGCAGCAGCGGTAACACCGACTATCCACGCACCGAAGGCGAGCAACCGCTTGCCACCGCGCAATCACCACATTTCCAAGGAATAGAACCATGCCCCTACTGGAAGACAAGGTAGCAATCGTAACGGGCGCCGGGCGCGGCATCGGGCGCGGCGTCGCGAAGTTGATGGCCTCGGAAGGCGCGAAGGTCGTGGTCTGCGACCTGGGCGTCAACGTCGATGGAACCGGAGCAGACATCTCGGTGGCGCAGCAAGTGGTCAACGAGATCGGCGAAGCAGGCGGCACTGCGGTGGCCTGCACCGAATCGGTAGCCACCATGGACGGCGGCGAAAAGATCGTCCAGACCGCGGTCGACAACTTCGGCAAGCTGGACATCGTGGTGACGGTGGCGGGGATCCTGCGCGACCGCATGGTCTTCAACATGACCGAGGAGGAGTGGGACGACGTGATCGCCGTGCACCTGAAGGGGACCTTCACGGTGGTGAAACACGCGAGCATCCTGTTCCGGCAACAGCGGTCGGGCCGCATCATCACGTTCAGCAGCACCTCCGGCCTGTACGGCAACAGCGGGCAGGCCAACTACGGCGCGGCCAAGGACGGCATCGCCGGGTTCACGCGGGTATGCGCGCGGGACTTGGGGCGCTACGGCGTGACGGCGAACGCGATCTCGCCTTCAGCGAGCACCCGCATGACCACCAGCGTGCCGGACGAGGCGCGGGCGCTGCGCTCGGCGCGGGGTATCGCGGCGGGCGGCGGTTTGCGCGGTGAGCCGGAAGACGTCGCTCCCATGGTGACGTGGCTGGCGTCGGACGAGGCTCAGCATGTGAACGGCCACGTGTTCCATGTGACGGGCGGGTTGGTCACTTTGCTGAACGAGCCGGAGCCGGTGAAGACGATCCGGAAGGACACCCGGTGGACGGTGGACGAGTTGGCGGGGGTTTTCCCGGCGACGATCGGGGTCGAGCTTTACAATCCGGCGCCGGCGCCCCCTCCGAGCGCGTAGCGGTTCGGATAGGCCGCATATTGCGAAGCGAGGATGCCGGGCGGGAGACCGTCCGGCATTTATCTTTGGGGCGCGTTCAGAGAAAAATGGGGCGACCCACAATGGTCGGTGTCCCTGTGATGACGGTAGCAGGAGACGCGGATGATGCGTGAACTCCGTGTACTAACGATCATCGCGAGCGTGATCGCGTTTTCCGTGCTGGCCCGGTACGTGGAAGAGGCGGCCTACGAAACTCCCGCCGATTAGTGAGCGTACGCTGTCTTGCAGTCGCACACGGACTTGTACCGGAGGTTCGAAGTAGTGGAACCCCTCAAGGGTAGTTTCGAACCGGGCGACAGCGTTTACGTGGGGTGGAGCGCCGGGTATACCAGGCGTGAACGCGAGCCCGAAAGACGACAGTTCATACCGCGGGTGGCGGAGCCCCTTTCCCAAGGCGAAATCTACCGGCTGTTCTTGAACCTATGGCACTCGAGATCCCGCCACCCGGACGATCTGGAGACCAGGGTTTGGCAGACGCCGGACGGATTGGAGGTGGCGTTGGTGGACGATCAGGGCAGTTTCTCGTTCCAGACTGACCGGTATTACCGGAACGCGCTCAAATACATGGGCCTGGAGCCGGTCCCCGGTTCCGGGGCTCCGTTCGAGTTGACGACCGACGACGTAAAAGCGCTGGTGGCGTCGGGTTCGGATGGCCCCGACCGGTGAAACACCCGCGGATTGACAGGGTTTGGGGGTGGGCATACCATGTTTGGAGTGGTCGTGCTACACGGGGAGCTGGCGGTGCCCTGAACCCGCAACCCGCCACAGCGGGGTGGAATTCCTCCCTTAGGCAAGGCGCAAGGGCCAATTTCCCAGGGAATGGTGTTGACGGCCGGGTCCCACGCGGCGCAGGCTCGTGAACCCCGCCAGGGCTTGACGGCAGCAACGGTAAGCGATGTCCCGCGGGTGCCGTGGGAGTGCCTGGCCTGAGCCAATCCCGACGATATGCCCCCAGGCTGCAGTCAACGGAAGGTGCTCGGCCACTTTTCGATTCCCGCTCGGGCAGATGTACCCGAGCGTCGCTGACCCTGAAGCAGCATGCCCAAAACCGCAATGGCCTCAACCTCCGTGCGCCGCCGTCGAAAATCGCTGGGGCAGCATTTTCTGGCAGACCCGGGGATCGCCAACCGGATCGTTGCGGCCGCCGAGCCCGACGGCTCGGATACCGTGCTTGAGATCGGGCCGGGGGCCGGGGCGCTGACGCGGCGATTGGTCGAGCAGGCGGGCCGGGTCGTGGCGGTGGAATTGGACCAGCGGCTGTGCGAAGAATTGCCGGGCAGACTGGGGTTCCCGGCCAACCTTGAGGTTGTTCAAGGAGATGGAAGAGAGGTCGAAGTCGACGGGCTGTTGGATCCGGGAACACCGTACAAGGTGGTGGCGAACCTGCCGTACTATGCCGCCGCGCCCATCGTGCGCAGGTTCCTGGAAACCGTGAGGCCGCCGACGCTGATGGTGGTTATGGTGCAGCGGGAGGTAGCGGACGCCATGAATGCCAAACCCGGGGAGTTCACGCTGCTGTCGGTGGCGACGCAGTTCTACGCCGAGACGTCGGTCGTCGCGCAGGTACCGGCGAGGTGCTTTCGACCGCCGCCCAAGGTATCCTCCACGGTTTTGAAGTTGGCAGTACGCCCGGAATCCGCGGTTGCGGTAGCGGATCGGGAGGCTTTCTTTGCACTGGTCCGGGCCGGATTCAGCGCGCCCCGGAAGCAGTTGCGCAACTCGCTGATGCAGGGAACGGGGGCGTCAGGAGAGACGGTAGCCCGGGCGCTGGACGAGGCGCAGATTGATGCGCAGAGGCGACCGGCGACACTGGCGATCGCCGAGTGGGCAGCGTTGGACAGGGCATGGTCGACGGAAACTCCGAGATCGCGGGCAGCGTAGCTTCCGGGCGGGATCCAATGTCGGCGTCGGAGAGTCTGACACTCAAGGCATACGCCAAAGTAAACCTGGCGTTGGAGGTTCTCGGTCGGCGGGACGACGGTTACCACGATGTGGCGACGATCCTGCAAACGGTGGATCTAGCGGACACGCTGGTGATCAGCCAAGCCGACGAGCTCGTGGTGGAATGTGATAAAGCCAACTTGGCGGGTGAGGGCAACCTGGCCTGGAAGGCTGCCGCGGCGTTGGCCGAACGGGTCGGGATTGCGCCGTTTGCGCATATACAGATTGACAAGGCGATCCCCGTGGCTTCGGGATTGGGCGGCGGTTCGGCTGACGCAGCGGCGACGCTGGTTGGATTGAACCGAATGTGGGAACTGGGCCTGTCGGGCGAGGAGTTGGCGCAGGTAGCCGCCGGGCTGGGTTCCGACGTACCTTTTCTGCTAACGGGCGGGACGGCGCTGGGGACTGGCAGGGGCGACGAGATCACGCCCCTTCCAGGGATGCCGGAGTCGGAAATGTTGATGGTGGTACCGGCGGAAAGTATTGACGCGAAGACGCCCACGATGTACCAGGCTCTGAGGCCGGAAGATTTTTCGGACGGGGCGAGAACGCAGGCGATCTCAGGTGACGTGGGCCATCGTGCTTTGACATCGTCGGACTGCTGCAACGCATTTGAAAGGGCCGCGCTAGAAATCTTTCCTGGCCTGGCCGACGTATGGGACAAGGTGGCCGAGGTAGCGGACCACCCGCCGAGGCTGTCCGGAGCCGGGCCCGCGCTGTATTGCATGCCGTCTTCGGAAAGTGAACGTATCCGGGTGGTCGAATCCTTGCAGGGCACCGGCGCGGCGGCGTACCTTGTCCGGACGATTTACCCGAACGGCGGCTACAGAGCGACGCCCATCAACCAGTAATAGAACGACGAAAACGGAGATACCAATCACCGATGGATATTCTTGCGGTAATCAGCATACCCTTTGATCCGGACATCATTCGCACCGCCGGGTTCATACTTTCCTGGCACGGGTTTTTCACCTTCGTCGCGGTCGCGGTTGCGGTGTACTTGACCTGGCGATGGGGCCGTAAAGACGGGCTGGACGGCGACGCGATCCTGTCGGTGGCGACGTGGTGCATCATCGGCGGGATCATCGGGGCGCGCATACTGCACGTCATCGATTTCTGGGACGACGTGTACCAGTACAACCCGGCGCGGATAGTCTATTTCTGGAACGGTGGAATCGCCATCTTCGGCGCGTACCTGGGCGGCTTTGCAGGAGGCGCGGCCTATATCACGATACGTAACGCGACGTGGTTGACCAGCTTCTTCGACAATCCGGGGTTGCGATGGACGGGCATGCACCGGGCGGTGGCGCAGATGCCTCCGGTACCACACCTGGCCGATATTGCCGCTCCGGCGTTGCTCATCGCGCTAGCGATCGGCCGGATAGGCGACGTCATCAACGGCGAGCACTGGTCGAGTTTTTCCGACCTGCCGTGGGCGTGGGTGTACACCGACCCGGACAGCCTGGGCTACGGGCGGCCGGCGTCGCACCCGGCGGTGGCCTACGAGCTAATTTTCTGTCTGATATGGGCCGGCGTACTGTGGTGGTTGAAGGACCGGGTGCGGCCGAGGGGGATGCTGTTCGCGCTCTTCTTCGCCGGATATTCAGCGGGCCGGTTCTTCATCTCATTCGTGCGGCAGGAACAGAACACGTACATCTTCGGGTTCAACGAGGCCCAGTTGGTAGCGCTGGCGATCATGATTGTCACTGTGCCCCTGCTGATCTACCGGGCGCGGTTGGTGCGGCCAACGCGTGCGGGCCGGCAGGCGGTTCGAGCCCAAGTGGACACCGACGAAGACTAGCCTGGACTGCCGCTCGCAGCAGATCAGCGGGCGGCAAAAGCGCGGGCAAATATTGGCGCCAGATCAATCGCGACGCCGGGCATGACGTCTGAAATGAGTGTGTCCGCAGCGTCGAAAACTTGAACAGGCGCGAGGGCGGGAACATCGCCGGCATGGACCGTTACCGACGCTGCGTCCAGGTCGACTATCCAGACCTCGCGAACGCCGTTGCCGGCATAAACAGGCAGTCTGTCGTTTAGATCTCTGCGGCGAGTGGAATCAGACAAGATTTCGACGACCATGTCGGGAGCCCCGGTGGCAGCGGTTCGCCCCAGAATGTTTCGCCGCTCGTTGGACACAAAAAATAGGTCAGGCTGGTAGGTGTTGAACTGGTCGACGTGCACGTCATAAGGCGCAGGCAGAATCTCGCCGATGCCTAACGACTCGACCTGCGCCGCCAGCTGCAGGATCAATTGCACGAGGAAGGCCTGATGCGCATAGCTCGCTCCAGACATCTCAATGAGCACTCCGTCGATGAGTTGGTAGCGGGCCCCGGAGTTCGCCGGCGGGGTCATGGCCACATAATCGGAGTTGGTCAACCTGGCGCGCGGTTTCGCTTTGGGCTGGGTCATGAGAGCCGCTCCTTGGACCTGCTAGCCGCAATTATACCGCCGGGCGGATGTCGTCGATGCGGAGGTAGGTGCGGCGCTCGCCGCGATAGCTGTCCTCCGCCAGTTGGAAAACAATGTCAACGGCGTCGTAGCCGCCCCATTCGCCGGCATAATTCCACGACAGGGCGTCGATGGAGCGACCTCCGCTGCTGAGCCCGAGCTTCAGATGCTGCCGGTTGGCACCGACGTAGCCGGCATTAGTCACCCTGACTCCTCGGGTCAAATAACGGGGTGTCGGGTTGTCCTTGCCGAAGGGCTCGAGACGGGAGCACAACTCGGCCATAGCGGGGCTGAGAAGTTCGTCGAGGGTGCCCTCGGCGTGGATTTCGAGGGATGGTTCGGGACTGAACAACCCCATCTGCGCGTTGGCGATGCCGGTGAGTCGGTCCGCAACCTCGGCGTAGTTTTCGTTGCGCACGGTGAAGCCAGCGGCGGCCTGGTGTCCGCCATAGCGAACCAGCAAGTCCTCGCATTGGGAGATGGCGTCGATCAGGCTGAAATCCCCGACGCTACGGGCGCTCGCGACCAGGTGGTCCGCGTCGGCGCGGGCCAGGGCAACGGAAGGCCGGTTGAACAGCTCGGTGAGACGTCCGGCGACAAGGCCGTTGATGCCCGGAGTATAGGCATCGTCGTGGCTGATGATGATCGCGGGCAGGGGCGAGGATGCCAGGACCTGTTCCACGGCAATTTCCATGGAACGGGCGGTGAGATCGCGCCGGCGGGCATTGTACTGTTCCAACTGCGTGGTGAGACGCTCGCCCTCGCGCTCGTCCGCGGTGAGGAGCAGGTTCAGAGACGTCTCGGGATGGGCCATGCGGCCGGACGAGTTGAGGCGGGGAGCGATTTGGAAGGAAACGTGCTCGGCGCGGATGGGACGATCGGCAAGGTTTACCCGGCGGAGCAGAGCGCGCAAACCGGGACGAGTGGTGTGAGGGAGAACTTCCAATCCACGTTGCACGATGTGCCGGTTCTCGTCGCGCAATGGCACCAGATCGGCAATGGTGCCCAGTGCGGCGAGTTCAAGTAGCGACGGGTCGTCGGGTTGGCCCAAATGCGCCAACAAAGCGGCGGCAAGTTTGTAGGCGATACCCGCGCCGCACAGCTCGGGGAAAGGGTACCGGTTACCGGTCATACGGGGGTTGACGATGGCCACGGCGTCAGGAACTTGGGAAGGAGGAACGTGGTGGTCTGTGATGACGACGTCGGCTCCTTTTTGGTTGGCCAGAGCCACCTCTGCCGAGTTGCTTACGCCGGAATCCACAGTGACGATGAGCGTAGATCCCTGGGAGACGAGGTGTTCCACTGCCAGTGGTGACATGCCATGGCCCTCGGCCACCGGGTCGGGAAGGTAAGGGATCACCCGGGCGCCGAGTCGCTGCAGGGTTTCGCAGAGGATGGCAGTCCCGGAGATTCCGTCGACGTCGAAGTCGCCGAACACCGCGACGGTTTCGCGAGAACGTACGGCTGAAGCGAGCCGGGGCAGGGCAGCGTCGACGCCTGGAAGGGAATCGGGCGGATAGGGCACGCCGGGAAGGTCGAAGAACCGCGCCAGTGCCGCCTCGTCGCCGATACCCCGGGACAGCAGCAACTGGACGGCGGGGGCTGACAGATTGGAGGAAAGGCGATGGCCGTCAGGCCGGGGCGGGAGCAGCCAGCGCGGAGGCGGGGGCGTATGCCTCAAGGAGGTCACAGACCGGGCCGGGTCAGCACGATCACCGAATTGTGACCGCCGAACCCGAAGGAATTGCTGAGCGCGACGTTGATTTCGCCGGCCCGGGTGGTGTTAGGGACATAGTCGAGGTCGCACTCGTCATCCGGGTCGTCGAGGTTGATAGTGGGCGGCATCAGGCCCTCGGAGAGGGTTCGGATGCACAAGGCGGCTTCCAGGGCGCCGCCGGCGCCAAGGAGATGACCGGTCATGCTCTTGGTGCTGCTTACCGGAATGCGGTAGGCCTCTTCGCCCAGCGCCAATTTGAGAGCCTTGGTTTCGTGCCAGTCGTTCAGGGGCGTGGAAGTGCCGTGGGCGTTGAGGTAATCGACTTCGTTGGGGTGCAGGCCGGCGGCCGCGAGAGCCTCGGTTACGGCGGTAGCCGCACTCTGGCCGGTGGGGTTGGGTTCGGTGAGATGATGGGAATCGCTGGTGGCGGCGTAGCCTCGCAACTCGGCGATCGGTTCGGCGCCCCGGGCGGAGGCGTGGTCCGCGCTTTCGAGGACCATGATGGCCGACCCTTCGGCCAGGACGAAGCCGTCGCGGGTCCGATTGAAGGGTTGGCTGGCGCGCTGAGGGTTGTCGTTCTGGCGGGACAGGGCGCGGAGGGCGTTGAATCCGGCGACGGAAAGGGGCGCCACGGGAGCCTCGGCGCCGCCGGCGAGGACGACCTCGGCCTTGCCGTGGCGGATGAGGTCCCAGCCGGCGCCGATGGCATCAGCACCGCTGCTGCAAGAGGAGGTGATGCAATAGTTGGCGCCCATGGCTCCGGTGACCATGGATACCTGGGCAGAACCCATGTCTGCCAGCATCATCGGGATGAGGAAGGGAGTAACGCGGCGAGGCCCTCGGTCCAGCAGAACCCGGTGCTGCTCGGTGAGGGTCGAGATTCCGCCGATGCCGCTGCCGACCACGACGTGGACGCTGTAACGGTCCATGTCCCGTGGGTTGAGCTCAGCCTGGGCGCAGGCTTCCTGGGCGGCGACGGCGGCGAACTGGGCGAACCGGTCCATGCGCCGCGCGTCCTTGCGTTCGAGGTAGTTTTCGGGGTCGAACCCCTTGACCTCGGCGGCGAAGCGGGTGTCGAACGCCTCAGCATCGAACCCGGTGATGTAGTCGATGCCGGACTGGCCGGCGACGACGGCGCGCCAGGTGTCGGCGACGTTCAGGCCGAGGGGGCTGACCATTCCCAAGCCCGTTACCACCACCCTTCGGCCCGAGCCGCCGCGGGTTGTCATGCTATCTCGCCTGGTTGGGATTGCGCCGATGGGTGGCCGAATCCAGCACTCCGTTGAGCATCTCGGTGACCTCGCTGACGCGGGTGGAGATGCCGGTGGCGACGTCCTTGCTGCCGCTGTCGGCCCGTTCGGCGTAAACCCGCAGGGACTCCGAAGTCTCGTTGATCCTGACGCGGAGGGTGTCCATGAAGTCGGACCCCATGTTGGACAGGGGCTGACTGACCGAACGCAGCGTTTCGGAGAGTTCGGTCACACGCTGGTTGAGGTTTTCGCCTAGTTCCTTGCCGGCCTGCTCGACCTGGTGGGACCAGTTGCGCATGGTCTCGGTGGCCTCGGACAGGTCCTGCACACTGCGGGCCTGCCGCAGGCGGTAATTGCCCAAGATGCGGAAGATTCGGCCATAGAGGGCGTCGATGGACGTGAGCTTGGCACTGTAATTGTCGAACAGCTCACGGCTTTCCGCCATGTTCCAACGGTCGTCCTCGTGGACGAACTGACGGCCGGTGTAGAGCTCGTAGGGCCGCATCTCGCCTTCCTGCAGGGGCTCGCCCTGAGCGTTCAGGGGTTTGAGGTCCCAGTTGGAGGTTGCGGGCAACGGGGTGAGAAGGTTGGCGGTCTGGTACCGGCTGTGCTGGGTGACCCAGTCGGCCAGGGTCATGATGGATTCCTCGGTGTCATAAGGCAGACCGATGATGGTCATGGCAACGACGGAGAATCCCTTTTCGTTGAGGTGGACCAGGTCCTTCTGCATCTGGCCGGGTTCCTGGCGTTTGCGGACCGCAGCGAGGCTCTCGGCGTTATTGGACTCGACGCCGAGGTAGAGCATCTTGACGTTGGCCTCGAGGAGGGCGTCGGCCAACTCGTCGTCCTGACCGATCTCAGCCCGAGCCTGGCAGATCATGTTCATGGAGTCGGTGCGGCCGGCCCAGCCATTGAGGCGTTCGAGACGCTCATTGCGGAACTTGACGGCGCGCAGCGGGGGAGTGTGCAGGTCGTCGGAAATGAAAACATTGAACTTCCCGTTGCGGCCAGTGTGTATCAGGCCGTCGGCGGCAAGTTCTTCGAGTTGCTCGATGCGCCGGAATTCGGTGTCGCGATCAATGAGGCGGTAGCCGAGGAACTGCTGGATGACCTGGCAATAGGAGCAGTTCTCGGTGCAACCGCGCACGGTTTCAAGAACGCCGCCGGCCATGGGGTTCATTGGAGACAGGCCGCGAATGGACCGGAAGTCGGGCAGCGGCACGAAGTCGGGAGCGACGAGGCCCTTGCGGCGGGTCTGGGTCACATGACCGTCGCGCATGAACGAGATGCCGGCGACCCGCTCCAGGTATTGGTACTTGCGGTCATCGCGCCAAGTGAGGAGAATGTCGCAGAGCTGGCCGATGATATCCTCGCCCTCGCGGTTGACGATGACGTCGAAGCCGCCGCGGGCGATGGCCTCTTCGGGGAGAGGGCTCATCTGGGGCCCGCCACCGAGGATCACGAGTTCGGGGTGGAAATCACGCGCCTGACGGGCGAGTTCGTATGCGCGGGGCGTCTCGTTGATGAGAGACGTGATCATCAGGACGTCAATGCCATCGAGGTCCTTGTCTGGATCCATGCGGCCCAGGCGGTCTTCGAACCAGATATCCCGTTCGTAGACGTAGGGACCTTCCCACTGGGCCAAGGCTCCGGAGAGAAACAACATGCCCTGGCGAGGGATGGCAATATATTCGAAGTTGCCACCCGCCGACGCAGGTTGGACCATCATTACCCGCCTGGTACGGTCGCCGTGGAGTTGGATGGAAACCGGCGATTGCGTGGCGGGGGTCCCGTCGAACTTAGTATCGAGCAGTTCAATAACGCTCATTTTAGCTCACGTACTCCGATGCCGTTGGACAGGAGCGGCTGTTGTTGCGAGTTTGATCTATGCGTTAGGGGTCATTATACAACATCGGCATACTTGCCAACATTGTTTGGCGGGCAGTGTCAACTGTTTAGATTTGAGCAGGATTCTCAGTCTATAGACGGTGGCGCGTGACCAGCCGCTATGAAATCCGCCTTCCGGCTTTCGCCGATTTGTCGAGCGGCGGTTTCGATTGCTGCCAGATCCGGAATACGCGAGCGGCGGACGAAACGATCAGCGGCTACGGAAATGGGGGATGATGTCCTTGGCGATGACCTCGAGATGGCGGCGCCGATCCTCCCGGGGGGCGGCGATGCTGAAGATAATATATCGGGCGCCGGCGTCGATGTATTCTTCGAGCCGTTCGATGCACATCCTGGGGGTGCCGAGCAGGCAGTAGCGCCGGACGATGTTGATGAACTCGCCGCCGTAGAGGTATTGGTTACCCAGGGCTTCGGCGGCGGTGCGGGCGGCCTGTTCCTCGGTGGGCGCCAACGTGATGTACGGGAAAAAGGCCCACTGGAAGTCGGTGATGTCGCGGTTTTCCTCCTCGGCGAAGGCCGCGATTTTCCCGACGCTTTCGCGATAGCGTTCGGGACTGTAGAAGTAGGGCAGCCAGCCGTTGCCGTACCGGACGGCGCGGCGCATCGCGGCGTCACGGCGGCCCGCGACCCAGACAGGAGGGTGGGGCTGCTGTTCGGGTTTGGGGTTGATCGCGGCTTCGTCCAGGGTGTAGTGGCGGCCCTGCAAGGTGACCGAGTCCTCGGTCCAGAGGCGGCGCAGGGCGTCGAGGCATTCGTCGGTACGGCGACCGCGGCGGCGGATGTCCAGGCCGGCGTTCTCGTACTCCATGGGGAACTCGCCGCCCACGCCGACCCCCAGGGTGAGCCTGCCGCCGGAGGCGATGTCCAGGGTGGCCGTCATGCGGGCCAGGATGAGGGGATGGTAGAAGGGGGCAAGGGTGACCGAGGTGACGAGCCGCATCCGCTGAGTGGCGCCGGCCGCGACGGCGAGCAGCGGCAAAGCGGCGTGGGTCGGGCCGGGGGGACGGCCGCGCATGAAGTGCTCGCCGGCGCCCATGTACTCAAAGCCGAGGTCTTCCATGAGGCGGGCCTGCTCGGCGGTGCGGCTGGCGGGAAGGGCCATGCTGGCGCCGAAGTGGAGGGCGTCGGAACTGGCCGGCAGGTTTGTTAATGTGGTCATGGTCGTTCTGGCTGATGGATGGGCCTGGCTGGTGGATGGGCGATGACGCGCCCACGTATGCCGGTACGATTGAGGGCAGGTTCTGTGCCTGCCCCCAGTGATTTCTGCGATAGGACCGAACGACGGCCGGGCGGGCTACTCGTGGGCGGGATGGTACCAGTGGCTGTCGTAGAACATCAATGGGTTGGCCTCATCCTCGCCGCGGTGCATCTCACGGACTTCGCCCACGTAAATGGTGTGGTCGCCGTAGACGTGGGATCCGACGATGTCGCAATTGAAAAAGACCATGGAGCCGTTGAGCTCGGGGACGTTGTGCGCCCCCATGGAGTATGAATAGTCCGGGTTGCCCTCCCGCTGTTCGGGCCGGCGGGCAAAGTAACGGCCGAGTTCTTCCTGCTCCTCCCGCAACACGTTGACGCCAATGCGCTTTTGTTCTTCAACGTAGCCGTAGGTGATGGTGTTGTGAGCCACACATACGAGAAGAGTCGGAGGATCCAGGCAAACCGAAGTGAAGGCATTGGCGGTCATGGCGTGGGGATCGCCCGAAGGGTCGAGCGTGGTGATGACCGTGACCCCAGTCGCAAACTTTGACATGGCCTGCCGAAACTCGTCTTGACTAACCACTGCGCGTTTACCCCCGGTTAGGTTGGCGATGATTATACCCGCCCAATATCACTAACGCCAGACGGTAAGCTAGGGCGCATCAAATCGAGTTGGCACACGGGGCGGCGGCGCGATACTGTTTTCGACGGGATGACACCGGCTTCGACACGGTTGCTGCGGTGCCCTCGCAACGACGAAAATGCGTTCACGGTCAATCCGCTGCGCTCGGTATGCCGGGTATTTACGATTGGCGATCCGGGTGCGCCCTATCGATTTGCCACGGCAACCGGCTGAGGGACTGCAGACGCAGCGGCCGGCCAGGATTTGAAGGCGTGGCCGACTAGGTCCGCGTCGTCGAGCACAGCGCTTGGGTCGAGTTTCAGTACAACGTTCGGAGGGATGTGGCCTGCGAAAAGGTCGGGGTGGGTGAGTTGGGCCAGGAGTTCAAGCCCGTCGACGACGCGAGGGCCGGGACGGCTGAGAGTGCTGTGGTCGATCAGGTAGACCTCTCCGGAGCGGACGGCGGGAAGGTCGTTCCAGCCGGGCTGCGCGGCGAGCCAGGGGATTTCCCGGACGCTGCGGGCGAGATCGGAGGAGCAGAGGTCGATGTAGAGCTTGTCGGGCTGCGCGGCCACGACGTCTTCCCAGGGTATGCGTTCGGCCGGACAGCCGGGCGCGAAACGCTCGGGCAGACGGCCGCCGGCACGGATCAGCAGATCGGTCACCCAATGGCCGCCGATGACCAGCGGGTTAACGCCCTCGATGGAGAAAACGGCCGGCCGGTACGGAGCCTCGCCGACCTTGGCCGCAACCGCCTCGATGCGTTCGTTCAGACCAGCCACCAATCGGCGGGCGCGGTCCGGGACGGCGCAGGAATCACCGACCTCGAGGAAACTGTCGAGGATCTCGTCGAGGGTGCGGGGGTTCAGGTTGAGCACGGTTGGCGGGGCGGGTATGGGTTCGACGGCGCGCTGGACGGTGCCAGCGTCGATCTCGCAGAAGTAGCACAGGTCCTGGGTGATAACGAGGTCAGGACCGGCGGCCTGGAGCCATTCGACGTCGAGGTCGTAGGGGCTTTCGCCGTTGGACAGGATGCGGTGCATCTCGGCCTCGACCTCTTCGCTGGACATGATTGAGGGATCGATGCGGCTGCGGCACACAACGCGGATGTCGGTGGCCTCCGGGGGATAGTCGCACAGGTCGGTCACCCCGATGATCTGGTCCTGCAAGCCCAGGGCGAAGAGGATTTCAGTGCCGCTGGGCAGGAGTGAGCAAATGCGCATGATGGGGTTTCCTTTTATCCGTTGCGGAGGGCTAGTTCTCATAGGGCCCGGGCCCTAGCGGATCGAAGAGGATACGATTGTGCGGGCAGATATCGGTTGAGCGATTGGAATTGCCGTGAGCATCTGCGGAGCGTTGAGACGCCGACGTAGAGTCCGTCACATGTAACGGCCGGGTTGAAGTGACGTAACGGCAAGTGGCTTGCCCGATCGATCTCAAACAAACGTGGCTGCTGCGCTGCGCTCGAAACGCCGGATCGAACGGAAACAGTAACACGGCATTGAAAAACCGGGTTTGATACCCCGGCGGCGGCATTGTAGCATAGGGACGCATGTTGGATATCGAATATCAGAGATCGCGACCGTTCCAATGCGGGCATGCGACGGTAGCTCGGACCATAGTCTGAGCAACATGGGGGATCCGGCGGATTCGGGACCGGCGTAGTTGCGATTGGGTGACGCCGTGGTCTCCGGAATAACGCCGGAACGGCGCTGTGATTGGCGAATGAAACCACCAAGTCTGAACCGTTGCCAGAGTCCATAAGGCCACGATGAACGTCTACGGTTACGGGTCTTTGCCGGACTCCACGTCGGCTACGGACACCTGGGGCAAGTGGTCGCTGGCGCGGCTGAACGCCTACAGTTTCGGGCTGGCCGGGTTCGTCCTGGCGATGGACACGGCGGTGCTGCCGATCCTGGTGCTGGAGGTCGCGCCGGAGGCGGCCAAAAACACACTGCTGGGCATGCTTGGACTCGCCGGAATGCTGGCCGCGGCGCTGGTGCAGGTACCAGTGGGCTGGGCGAGCGACCGGACACGATCCAGGCTGGGGAGGCGGCTGCCTTACATGCTGTGGGCCTGCGTGTGCATCCCGGTGGCGTTGATCGCCCTGGCCACGCCGCTGACCTACAGCAGCCTGCTGGTGGTGTGGATGTTCATCCAGATCAACTCGGGGATCGCATATTCGCCGTACCTGGCAAGCGTCCGTGAACTGGTTCCGGCGAACCGGATGGGCGTGGCCGCGTCTATAAAGACGCTGCTGGAGGCACTGGGTGGAGCCAGTATCCTGTGCCTGGCGGCGCTGATGGTGGGGCACTACTCCCGGCCCGATAACGCCTGGTGGCTTTGGGTGACGCTGGCGCTGTTCGCGGCCACGATACTTGCCACAGCGGCGATCAGCTCAACAACCATCTACCGGCGTATGCGCGATACAGGCGGCGCGGCGACGGCCGCGTTCCACCGGGCGGCCATGGCGTTTCCGGAATCGACCAGCATGGCGCGGCTGCACCCGGACCTGCCGTGGTTCGTGGCGTCGCGGGCCGCGTTCCTGGGGGCAGTGGTGATTTTCACCACCTACGGTCTGTTTTTCCTGCGGGACAAGGTGCAGGTGGACAACCCGGCGCAGGCGCTGGGTGTCGCGATCATCGGAATCGGGGGAATGCTGATCCTGACGACATACCCATCGGGTTGGCTGTCGGACCGCATTGGACGCAAGCGAGTCCTGGCGGTGGGGACGGTGGCCGCGCTGACGGCCACGATCGCGATGATGTGGGTGAGCACGTACCTGCTGGCCGTGGTCGTGGCCAGCGTGATCGGAGGCGCGGTCGGGATCATACTGACCACGCATTGGGCGCTGGCCAACGACCTGGGGACGCCGGGCCGTGAAGCTCAGCACATGGGCGTGGTGAACCTCGGCACGTTGATTGGAGCGGCGGGAGCGAAGGGCATCGGGCCGCTGCCGGACCTGGTGTCGGTGTGGTTCGGGCCGGGCTACGGCTACACTGCTCTGCTGGGAGCCAGCGCGCTGCTGTTCATCATTGGGGGGTTACTTCTGTTGAAGGTCAGGGTCCAGCGCCCGGCTGCGGTGGTGATAGATGCGCCTCACCGCGGAGATTTGGAACGGCATCACTAGAAGGCGTTTTCCGGGGGCCATTGGTTCCGAATCAAGGCCGGAATGACGGGCGGCGGGGGCTTGGTCCGGATGTGAGCGCTGACGTGCCAAGGAGTTGTCAGGCCGTTCGGCGGCGGTAGGTCTCGCGCACGAAGATCATCAGACCGATACCGGACGCGGCGAAAACCGCGGCGTCGATCCAGAGGGACCAGGAAAAGCTGCTGACGTCGGCGATGGCGCCCAGGACCAAAGCGCCCATGACGGTACCTATGCCGCCGAAAGTGCGTAGCAGACCGATGGTGATGCCTTCCAACCCCGGCGGAGCGATGTCGGCGAAGAATACGGTGCCGGCCGGGCTGCCGAGGCCTTCACCCATTCCCAGCAGCACGCCGGACAAAAGCAGCTGCCACAGGCTGCCCGACCAGATGAACGCGGCGATGCCCAACGTCATCAGGATGATCGAGGGGAGAATGGGCGTTTTGCGACCAAATCGGTCGGACAGGTAGCCGGAAACCAGGGTGGTGAAGAACTGGGGCAGGTGGGTGACGCTGAACCAGAGGCCGAGGTCGTCGGGCCCGAATCCCTTTTGACGGCCGAACAGGGGCATAACGCTGAATCGCGCGCCCTGGCGGTTGGCGACGATCATCAACGCGAACATCCCGACCAGGATGAACGCCGGGTTGAACATCAAGCGCCGTATAGCGCCGCGACGACTGGTCGAGCTCCCGGGAACGTTGTCAGGCGCATCCTGGGAATCGCGAGACGGGGGCGTTGCGCGACGGCGTGTCGCGCCTTCAGAGTCGAGCTGTTCCCGCCATCGGGACTCGGGCAACGCGACGATGATCACCAGCAACGACGCGGCCATCAAAATCGCCTGGGCGTAGAGGGGAACGCGCAGGCCAAAAAGACTGGCCAGATATCCGCCCAGCAACGGGCCCAGGGTCTGGCCGGCCAGGATGCTTAACTCCTGCAGGCTGAGCAGTCGGCCGCGAGTTTCGGGAGTGGCCTCATCGCGCAGATAGATGGTGGCGACGGTGAGGAAGATGCTGCCGCCGAAACCCGACACGAAGCGCCACCCGGTGAGCCAGGCATAGCTGAATGAGACGGAAACCAGCGTTGCGCCCACAAGGTTGATGGCCGACCCGAAGGCGAGCACCGGGCGGCGTCCGTAGCGCTGCGCGAGATACCCGGCGGGTACGCTGGTGATCAGGCGGCCCATGCCGAAGAAGAAGCCGACGGCGATGCCCACCTCAGTGGCCGACACCCCGTATTCGCGTTCCAGGAACAGCGGCAGCACTGGGGAAATTGCCCCCATGCCGAAGCTGTTCAGCGCGACGACGGCGCAAAGGAGGGCAACGCTGTGGTAACGGCCCCGACGTCCCAGGGCGGACCGCACGGAACCGGAGTTCAACTGGTGGGCTGCTCTTTGGGTTCCGGAGCCGGACGGATTACTTCCCGGATGCGCTTGAGTATCCGGAAACGCGGGGTCATGACGTAGTGGCCGCAGGTCTCGCAGCGGAGGCCGATGTCGCCGCCGACGCGGTTGACGAGCCACCGGTTACCGCCGCAGGGGTGGGGCTTCTTCAGACGGACGATGTCGCCTGGTCTGATGCCTGTGACGTCGATCATGACAGGTGTCGGCGCGCTAATGACGGATCCCGGTCACTGCCAACCGAGACCGATGGCATCGAGGGTGGAGTTGATGTCGTCCCGGGTCCGGGAGGCAACTTGGCGAGCGGCGGAAGCGTAGTCGGCGCCGGAGGACGCGTAGATGACGGAGCGCGACACGTTGATGACGGCCAGACGGCCGCCGGCGTCCACTCCACAGCGGACGGAGTCTGCCAGGTCGCCGCCCTGAGCTCCGACACCGGGGATCAATATGGGCAGGTCGGGACAGATTTTGCGAACGTCGGCCAGTTGCTGTGGCGCAGTGGCGCCGACCACGAGGCCGAGGTTGCCTTGGGTTGCTCGTTGTTGGGAGCGACGGGCGAGGCGCAGGTAGAGCGGCTGGTTGAGGTTGCCCACGCCGCTGACGGCCAAGTCCTGGATGTCGGCTGCGCCGCGGTTGGAGCCGCGGCACCAGATGAATGCGCCTTTTTCGGGGCTGTTGAGCCAGGGCTCCACGGTGTCCATGCCACCCCAGGGGTTCACGGTAACGGCGTCGAACCCCCACACGCCAAACATGGCGGTGACGTAGGCCGCGGCGCTGGAGTCGATGTCGCCGCGCTTGCAATCGCCGATGATGACGCAGTGAGGCGCGGCGTCACGGATGCGCTCGATGGTTTTTTCCAGGGCCTTGAAGCCGGACAGCCCCAGCGCCTCATAAAAGGCCAAGTTGGGCTTGTAAGCACACACCAGATCGGCGGTGGCGGAAACTATGGCCCGGTTGAACTCGGCCGCGTCGGCGACGGGGAGGCGGGTAGGATCAGGGTCCAGGCCGACGCAGAGCAGACTCTGCGTTGCCTCGCTGGCGGCGCGAAGGCGTTCAGTGAAGTTGAGCATGGGGAATCTATTATCCGGGAGGAGTGCAATGAACGTTATCGGCCAACAATTATAGACTCGACCTGGCTGCGATGTCATACACGGCGATGCCCCGCGCCTGCCAAGGTTGTCACAACGAGGGGCGTAGCGACGAGATGACCCTGCTGGCGGAGGTGTTTACGCCGGGCGACGGGATTGCCCCCGGTCTCGCAATGACCTGCGGTTGCCGTCGCGGGGCGAGATTGCGCGCCGCGCTTGCGATGACAGCAGCATCGGGGAATCACGCGATCCCTGGTATCGACATGAAACCGCCCCACAAGGAGCGGGGCGGTGGGTTTCAAACGTCCGAATCGAGGTCGGTTCGGGGCCGGGCGGTTATTCGTCGCGGATGCGGTTGTACATGGCGAGTGGAGTGGCAGCGAGGAGCCCAGCGTCGACGGGCAGAACGACCCCGGAGACCCAGCGGGCTTCGTCGCTGGCGAGGAACAGGGCCGCATAGGCAATGTCCCACGCGTTGCCCTCGACCCCCAGGGGGCCGGCCTTGCGGCGGTTTTCGCGGGTCTCGTCGGCCATTGCGCCGGCGACCATGGGGGTATAGATATGGCCGGGGGCGATGACATTGACGCGGATGTTGTCGCGGCCGAGGTGGACGGCCATGGTCTCCGACATGCCAATGGCGCCGGACTTGGACGCGGAATAGGGAATGCTGGCCAGGCCGCTGCCGGCGCGGACGCCGGCGATGGATGACATGTTGATGATGCTGCCGCCGCCGGCGTCGATCATCTTCGCCGCGGCGTACTTGGTGGTAAGCATCATGCTCTTGAGGTTGACGTCGAGGACGTTATCCCACACTGATTCCTCGACGTCGGTGGGCGTGCCGGGGCCAGTGATGCCAACGTTGTTGAAGAGGACGTGCAACGCGCCGTAACGGTCGACGGCGGCGTCGACGATGGCCTCGCAGTCTGCGGCGGAGGTGACGTCGGCGGCTATCACTGAAGCCTCTCCACCCTCCTCGTGGATAACCGCAAGGGTCTCCTCCGCGGCCTGGAGGTTACGGTCGACCAGCAGGACGCGAGCGCCTTCGCGGGCGAACAGGATGGATGCCGCCTTGCCGGTGCCGACACCGGGGCCGCTGGAACCGGCGCCGGTGACTATGGCAACTTTATCCTGCAGGCGGGGACGGCCGGATGGTAGGAGCGTCATAGAGTCCTCCTGGTTGTTGGCAGACTGGGACCATTCGCCGTTGAATACGACGGATCAAGATAAGGCGACAGCGTCAGGGGAGAGGAGCCAGTCCTGGGCGCGCTTGGCGGCGTCGGAAAGCCACTGGCCCATGATGGCCTCGCGGCCCTCCGGGATTTCAACGCCGAGACCGTCAGCCAATCGGTTCATGAAGTTGAACACGCAGGTGATCGCGACGGTGGAGAGGACCTGTTCGTCGGTGAGTCCGACGGAGCGCAGGGTGTCGATGTCGGACTCGCGCATCAAGGCCGGGGTCAGGGTGAGCTTGACGGCGTAATCGAGGATGGCGCGGGTCTGCGGGTCGAGATCTGCCTGGGTGTAGTCGTGGATGATGTGGCTGGAATATTCAGGGTCGCCACTGTGCTGACGGAGGAACCCTCCGTGGGCGACGGCTCAATAGCGGCAACGGTTGATCAGCGACACGACGGTGGCGATGGCCTCCTCCTGGGTGCGGGTGAGGGCCGATGAGCCGAACGTGGCGTTGGCGTTGAGGTTCTGTACCGCCATCATGAGGTCGGGGTTGATGGACATGCACTTGATAACCGCCGATACGGGAGCGTCGGTTTCGCGAATCCAGGACATGCGGACCTCCTTGTACGGCCGCGACGGCGGGTCAGGACTTTGGAATCGGGGTCGGCGCTCAACCGCCGGTTGGAGCCTGGGTCACGATGGCCATCTTGTGCTCGGCGGTTCCCAGCAACAGGTCGCCGTGGCGGACCTCGACGTCGAAGCGCAGTTTGTTGCCCGACACATCGGTGAGAACGGACCGGGCGATGACCAGAGACCCGGTGTCGGCCGGAGCCAAATGCTTGACGTTGACCTCGTAGCCAACGACGGTCTGATCCGGGTGGAGCAAGGGAAGGATCGCATGATACGAGGCCTGCTCCATGAGCATGACCATGGCCGGGGTGCTGAACTTGGGAGTGTGGGGAGCGAGATGCTCAGCGTCGACGGTCAATTGAGTTTCGCCTGCCAGACCGGGCCGGATGGCCGGGTCTATGGGCAGGCGAGACGGCTGCGATGTACCGGGAGTCGCCATTGGCGGCGGCCCGGAGACGCGGTCGATTAAGCGGCGACGGGCTGGCCGGTCAGGATGGACTCCACCTCGTCGGCTATCTCAGCGGCGCGCGCCTTGACCTCGTCATCGGTGAGGCTGGACAGGGGATGCTGAGCCACGACGTAACGGTACTCGGGCACGCCCATCATACGGGTCATGGCCTGAGCAGTGTTGAGGAAGACGTGGGTAATGATGGCCGCGGTGGGGACGCCGCGCTTCTCGAAGTCGATGCCGTCGTGCACACTGCACGAGCTGCAGGACCCTCAATCCCCAACCCCGGTGATGAGGTAGTCTACCTCACCCAGGATGGAGTCGATGGTGTCCTGCTTTGCGGGCAGGCTGGCGTGGCCCTTGTTGTAGTACTTGATTTCAGCGAAGCCATGGCGCTCGTTGAGGATGTTGCCGAGTTCAAAGAGGAGACTGCCAGCGTTGGCCTTGGCGTTTTCCATGAGGCCGAGGCGCTTGCCGGCGAGGCCGCTGGAGCGGTCGTTCATGTGGAACTCGGATTGGGGCAACTCGGTGCCCTTGGGGTTGACGAGCCTGAGGCGGCTCGCATCTGCGGTTGTCATGGGTGACCTCCGTGGATACGTGCGTGTGGATGGGACTAGCGATATGTGCGGATTGTACCGTCAAACGACGGGTTTGCGTAACCCCTGATCGGCGCGCGGGTAACGGATACGATACGGCAGTTTCAATCAGGCCGGGATCTTGCGCGTGCGGATGCGGTAGCCGGTGGTGTCGATGATGGCGCTGTAACGTCCGCCGGTGCCGCCGCCGTGCATGATGAGGATGTCGTCCGGGTCGTTGGCGCAGCGCATGATGAGTTCCTCGTCGCCGGGGCGCTCGGGGCCCTGCTTGGAGCCGAGGCGGACCAGTTCGGCGCGGGAGCGACCGCTGTTTTCGATGAGGAAGTCCTGGATGTCGCGGCGGGTCCAGCCGTCACCCTGCAGCGTTAGGGCGTGTTCGGGTCCGATGACAATGACCCACTGGGCCGGATAGCGATGGGCCAGAGCGGCAGAGCGCAGGGCGTCGCAGATGGAGAGTAGGATGGCCTGGCCCGTGTGGGCGTAGCTATTGGGCACGCTCACCGGGTTGTAGGCGACGGCGACCGTGACCACGCTGTCGGAGGCGTCGAAGCCGCGGCTTACGTGCAGAGGTTCCCAGGGCGAAGTCTCCTCGTTTTCTGCGATGCACAGGGTGAACTTGGCCGGCGTTCCCAGGGTGCCGCGGTCGAGTTGGCCGGGCCAGGCGTCGAACCCGTTCATGAAACAGAGGCGGACAGCGCGGCCGATGCTGGCGTTGGCGCGAAAGCCGGGGCCAAAGAGACCGTCACGGCTGTTGATACCCAACTCATCCCGGATTGGGCCGTTGAGGACCATGAGAATGGTGGGCGAACTGGTGGAGGAAGCCGCCATATTGACGAAATTGCGTTCTTCTTCGAGGGTGCGCAGGGCGGTGACGAGGACGGGGAAATAGCTGGCCTCGCAGCCGGCCATTACGGCGTTGGCGGCCGCGTTCTCGGAGGTGATGACGCGGCTGCGCATGTCGAGGTTGATCAGTTCCTCCTCGCCGGTGAGGCCGGCCATGGAGAGCATCTCGCGGACCTTGTAATCGGCCGGCGGGACGACGGGGAGGCCATCGGTCCAGCCGAGGCGGAAACACTCCTCGATGGCCTCGATGGTGTCGGCGGTTTCGACGTGGCGTTCTGCGCTACTGGTCATGGGAGACTCCTAGGGCGTGCTGGTTTCGGTGAGGGGTTCGAGGATGTCGAGCAGTTCAGCGATCCGATCCAATCCGTCGCCGATGTCTTCAGCATCCAGGAATCTCTTTCGCGTGTAAAAGTAACCGTGCAATTCATTGGCCACGCGTCGATAATTCCGTAGTTGCTCGTCACCCGTCATCAATCGAGTCCGGTTGATGATATCCGCAAACTCTTCGTGGCGTTTGTACTGCCAACCCTTGGCTTCGGCGACGGCCTTGGCCATCCACGCGGCGGCGCCCCAGCCTTTTTCAGAAGCCTGGTGCAGGTCGTCATCGGCCAGGTATTGCCGGCTTTTGGCCAGGAACTCGCGGGCCTGCTGACGGTAGTCGGCGATGGCGGCCGACTGTTCGTTGAAGGGTTCGATGGGGAAGGATTGAGTCATTGGTCGGTATCTTTGGCTTTGAGGCGGCCAGTGACTATCACGCCGTCGGTGACGCTGTAGCCGTGGCCCGGGTGGATATCGGTGGTTTCAGAATGCGTGTATGCGGTGCGGCCGCTGATTATGGGCGTAACCGCGATGACGTCGTAGCCTTCGGCGTGCAGGTCGTTGCAGCATCGTTCGAGAAACTCGGCCATCTGCTGGAGGCGGGTGTGCTCCTCGCCGGTGACGCTGACCTTGCCGACGTTGCCACCGTGGGTTGACAGGGTGGTGTCCGCATACACGTATCGTGTGGTGTACGCGGGCTTGCCGGCGGTGGGATGAGCCGAACGGAACACGTGAGGTCTCGCCGCATGCTGATCCGTCTGCAATGGATCAATTGTCGCCCATGTTGCCGAAGCGGAGCTGGACGCCCGATTTTTCCTCCTGGAGCTTGGCGACGGCGTCGGAGTCCTCCGGGCCCCAGCCTCGGAAGAGGGCTTCGACGTGACGCTGGTCGACGAGGTTGGACAGTTCCATGGGGATGCCGTATTCGCGGCCCAGGTCGGTGGCGAGGCGCACGTCCTTGGCAGCCAGGGCGGTGGCAAAGCCGGGCTCGAAGTTATCCGCGAATAGGTAGCGGGGGAACTTTTCGACCAGCCGGCGGTTGCCGCCGCTGCTGTTGGCAATGACGTCAGCGAGGGTTTCGAGGGAAACGCCGGCTTTGACGCCGAGGGTCAGGGCCTCGGACATGAGGACGCCGATGCCCATGGACAGCAGGTTGTTGCAGATCTTGGTGACCATGCCGTTACCGATCTCGCCGCAATAGACGACATGGGCGCCGATGGCATCGAGCATGGGCTTGACGGAGTTGTAGGTTTCCTCATCGCCGCCGACCATGACGGCGAGGGTTCCGGCGGCCGCGCCGTACACGCCTCCGCTGACGGGGGCGTCAAGCACGGTCACGCCGCGGGCGGCGCACTCGTCGTGGATGCGGCGAATAACGGTGGGCGAATTGGTGGACAGGTCGACGTATACGTCGCCGGAGTTGGCGGCGGTCATGATGCCGTTCTCGCCCATGACCACGGCTTCAACGTCCCTCGGAACGGGCAGGGAGGTGAACACGGCATCGTTGCCATTGACGCAACCAGCCGGGGTGTCGGACCAATCAGCGCCCATTTCGAGCAGGTTGACGGCGGATTCACGGCGCAGGTCGTGGACGGTGAGCTGATGCCCAGCCTTGATCATATTGGCTGCCATAGGGTTGCCCATGTTGCCAACCCCGATAAACCCAGCTTTCATAGGTGTTCGCTCCTGAAACGCGCCGATGCTCGAACGGCGGCAAGTCCCGGAATTATAACACCGGGCACTTTGGCCGACGGTTAGGACCACGTGGTTTTGAATGGACATACAGGACGGAAGGGGTTTGATTTTCAGCTTGCGGATGCGCCGGTCCGGACACGCTTATGCCCTGGACAACATTGCATGCGCCCGATTTTGCATTGGACTGGATTGTTGGGCGGGCGGCCGGGTTCGCATGTGTTGGGGCGAGGCTATAATGGGCTGGTCACACGCAATGCAAGGAGCCCGGCATGGCCACGAAAACGGACCTGGAAACATTCGTCACCGAAGTCACCTGTCCGGATGATTTCGACATCTTTTGGGCTGTGGTGCGGTCCGAACTCGACGGGATGCCGCTGGAAGCGACCTGTGCAGCGGATCCGTTGCGCAGCACAGATATGGTGAACGTGTACCAGGCGAGTTACCGTAGCCTGGGAGGGCTGGAGGTCTTCGCGTGGTACGCCGTGCCGGCGACGGGTTCCGGTCCGTTTCCGGCCATACTGCACCTGCCGGGTTACAAATCCGAGCCGGCGTTGCGGCGCGACTGGGGCGCCAAAGGCGTCGCGGTGTTGTCGGTGGCCGTACGTGGCAAGCTGCCCAGCAGTGGCGAATTCAACCCCGGGTATCCTGGCCTGCTCACCAGTGGAGTGGAAGACCGAGATACGTACAGCTACAAGGGAGTGATCTCAGACTGCGTACGTGGATTGGATTTCCTGCTGTCCAGGCCGGAGATCGACGCCGAGCGGATCTACTGTTGCGGCAGCAGCCAGGGCGGCGGTTTGACGCTGATAACGTCGGCGCTGCGGCCGGAAATCAAGGCAGGGGTCGCCGGGTACCCGTTCCTGTGCTGTTTCCCGGAGTCGATGCGGATGCTGCGCAGTTATCCATATGACGAGCTTGCGTGCTACCAGCGGGCGCATCCGGACAAAACGGAGCGGATGCTGGACACACTGCGGTATTTCGATGCGGTCAACTTTGCGCCCCGGATCAAGTGCCCAATGGTGGTGGGAATTGCCATGGAGGACGAGGTTTGCCCGCCGGAAACCAGCTATGCGGCGTACCGTCTGCTGGGCGGCGAGCGGGAGTTGTGGCTATTCCCGGAGTCGGGGCACGGCAACGCCCATGAGTATCCGGCGCGCGAACGGGCCTGGCTGGAGCAACGCATCGGCGTGGGCAGCGCTCAGGTGGCGGCATCATGACATCCGCTCAACAGCGTTCCGACACATTCTGGGAGATGATCGAGGCACAGCTGGCCGAAACCGATCCTGATATCGAGGTCGAACGCGACGCGTTCTACTCCCAACCGGAATGGGACGTGTTCCGGATGCGTTCCACGAGCGCCGGCGGGCATCGATTGTTCGCCTGGCTGTCGGTTCCGAAAGAGGGCGGGCCGTTTCCAGCCCTGATCCGGATGCCGGACTACGCCAGCGTGCACGACATCATCTACACGCCGCTTCGACATCGGGCGGTGGTGATGAACGCGACCCACCGCGGCCAGAGGAACAGCGACGGCGGCGTCCGGGCCAGCTATCCGGGCCTGCTCACCGACGGCATCGAAAGCCCCGACACCTACACCCTCTTCGGAGCGTTTGCCGACGCGCTGCGCGCCGTGGACGTTTTGGGCGCGCAAAGGGTCGCGGAATTGTCCGGCGCAATGGCGCTCACGGGCGCAGGACTTGGGGCCAGCCTGGCGTTGGCTGTGGCAGCGCGGCGACATCGTGTATCGGCGGTAGCGGTGGACACGCCCATGGCGCTGGGGCACCCCGCAGCGCTCGAGGACGGCCTGGGTTATCCGTTGGCGGAATTGGGAGATTATCTGCGGGCGAATCCCGCCAGCCAAAGCGCCGTCGAGGAACTGCTGTCGGTAGTCAATCCTGTCGTCGCCGCGCCTGCGGTACGATGCCCGGTACTGATGAGCGCCGGGAGATTCGACCGGGGTGTCTGTCCGCTGGTGTTCGCTGAGGAGTTGGCCGAAGCGCTGATGGAGTGCGATTTCAGGGTCTATGACGGTGCGGCAGAAGGCGGCGGACACATCCACGGGCAGGTGCGCGGGGCCTGGCTGGCGGAGCGTTTGGGCCTGGGCATTTCTTGACCCTCCGCGCATGCGCTGCCTATAATTTTTGTGGCCCAACTGTATTCGGTCAGTGTAGGCGCCCGTTCTCATGCCAGACACTCCTTCCGTAGAAACCATCGACCAACTCACCCGCGACGCGCTCGCAGAGCTCAACAGCATCCGCGAGAGCGACGGAGTCGAGCAGTGGCGGGTGGGCTACCTCGGACGCCGGGGGAAACTGACGGGACTGCTGCGGTCGCTGTCGGATCTGGAACCGGACCAGCGGCGCGACGTGGGTTCGCGCGCGAACCAGGCCAAGAACGCGCTGGAAGAGGCGCTGGCTCGTCGCACGCGGGAAATAGCACAGGCGGCGCTGGCGGCTCAGGACGCGCTGGACGTGACGCTGCCCGGTAGGCCGGTGGTCACGGGGCGACTGCATCCAACCACTCAGATCGTGCGGGAAATCTGCAACGCGTTCATGGCCATGGGGTTCAGCGTGGTGGAAGGGCCGGAAGTAGAGCTGGATCACTACAATTTCGAGATGCTCAACATTCCGGCGGGGCACCCGGCGAGGGACATGTGGAACTCCCTGTGGATCGATTATGTCAACGAGGAGGACCAACAGCCGATGCTGCTGCGGACCCACACCTCGCCGATGCAGGCGCGGGTGATGGAGGCGCAGGACCCGCCGGTGCGAGTGGTGGTGCCGGGCAAGTGCTATCGCTACGAGGCCACCGACGCCACCCACGAATGGCACTTCTACCAGGTCGAGGGTCTGGCAGTGGCCGAGGGGATCACCTTCGCCGACCTCAAGGGAACGCTGTACGAATTCGCGCGGCGGGTGTTCGGCGAGGACCGGCAGATCCGTTTCCGGTGCGATTATTTCCCCTTCGTCGAGCCGGGCGTGGACATGTCCATCTCAAACTTTGTCGATCCGGAGACGGGACGGCGACCCATCAACCGCGACGAGGACTGGATCGAGATCATGGGAGCGGGTATGGTTCACCCGCGTGTGCTGGAAGGGGTCGGGTACGATCCGCAGCGTTACACCGGGTTCGCCTTCGGCATGGGTCCGGAGCGGATCGGGATGCTGAAGTACGGCATTGACGATATCCGACACTTTTATCGAAACGACGTGAGGTTTTTGCGACAGTTCTGACGGCGGGTCATTGCGATCCCCCGATAACGTTTCACCATGCTGATTCCTTTCTCCTGGCTATCGCAGTACGTTGACATCACGCTCGAGCCCGATGAGTTGGCGCACCGGCTGACCATGGGCGGCATCGAGGTGGGCGACGTGTTCACCCGGGGCGGCTGGGAAGGTTGCGTCGTCGGGTACGTGCGGGCGACGAGGCCGCATCCGAACGCGGACAGCCTCACGTTGTGCGAGGTTGACCCGGGAGACGGTCCGCCGGTGGAGGTCGTGTGCGGGGCGCCCAACGTCGGCGCCGGGCAGAAGATCTGCTTCGCGCGGCCAGGCGTCATGTTGATGAACATGCACAGCGGCCGGCGGGAAGAGCTCAAGCCGGCGACGATCCGAGGCATCGTGTCGGAGGGAATGATCTGCTCGGAGGCGGAGCTTGAGATTAGCGACGAGCACGAAGGGATCATCGTGCTGCCGGACGACATCGTCATCGGCACGCCGCTGGACGAAGCGCTGGGAGACACGTTCCTGGAGTTGGAGCTGACACCGAATCGTGGCGACTGCCTGTCCATCCTGGGGGTAGCGCGGGAAATTGGGGCGATCACCGGGCAGCCCGTCCGTGTTCCGGAGGTTGGATACGCGGAATCGGACGTTCCGGTGCAGACACTGACGCGGGTCACCATCGCAGATGCCGACCTGTGCCCGCGCTACACGGCATCGGTGATCACGGGGATCACTATCGGGCCGTCACCGATTTGGTTGCGGGAACGGCTGAACCGGGCCGGGCTGCGGCCCATCAACAACGTGGTGGACGTCACCAACTACGTGATGCTGGAATTCAACCAGCCGCTGCACGCCTTTGACCTGGACACGGTCACCGACCACCACGTGGTCGTGAGGCGAGCAATCGAGGGCGAGGAGTTCACCACCCTGGACGGGGTGAACCGGAAACTGTCCACCGACAACCTGCTGATCGCGGACCCGGCGCAGGCGATTGGGATCGGCGGCGTTATGGGCGGAGCGAACAGCGAGATCACGGCAGCCACCACCAACATGCTGCTGGAATCGGCGACGTTCCATCCCTTGAACAACCGGCGCACGTCAACAGACCTGAACCTGCGCACCGAGGCGAGTCTGCGTTTTGAGAAGGGACTGCGACCGGAGTTGGCGCCCATCGCGTTGCGCCGGGCGACGCAACTTATCCTGGAAACGGCGGGCGGCGAGGCGGCTGCCGGGATCATCGACGTTTTCCCGGGAGGGGACGCCGAGGTTGCCGCGGTGCCCCTGACGGTGGCCCGGCTACGACAGGTGTTGGGAATGGACCTGGACATCGCCCGCGCCGAGACGGTGCTGGCCAGCCTGGGGATCGTCACACGGCGCACGGGCCCCGACGGCCTCGAGGCGGACCCGCCCTACTGGCGCAGCGACATTGCCATTGAGGAGGACCTGATCGAGGAAGTGATCCGCATCATCGGGTACGACGAAGTGCCCACGACCATGCTGTCTTCGCCGATACCGTACCACCGGCCCAACGATATGACGGCGTTGAAGGACGGCTTGCGCGATGCGTTGTCAGCGGCGGGGATGCAGGAAACGATCAGCTATCCCTTGGTGAGCCTGGAGGATCTGAACCGTCTCAACGTCAATGGGGGACCGGGCGAAGAGTCCGCAGTGCTCAGAGTGGCCAACCCGATGTCCACCGAGCAAGACATCATGCGCCCAACACTGGCTCCCAGCATCCTCAACACGCTGGCATACAACCGTGGGCACAATGACGGCGGATTCCGCCTGTTCGAGTTGGGAAGGGCGTTCATCCCGCAAGCTACGGGCCTGCCCATCGAACGGGAGGTAGCGGCAGCCGTAATGTCGGGTCCGCGATACGACGCCAACTGGCTCAGTTCGGGCGAAGCGTTGGACTTCTTCGACCTGTCGGGAACGCTGGTGGTGGCGCTTGACCGTCTGGGGATCGCGACTTCATTGGAGTCGCAGGATATTCCGATGTTCCATCCGGGACGGTGCGCCAAGGTCACGGCCGGCATGGCGGAGGTTGGTATGATCGGGGAACTGCACCCCGACATACGCGAGGCCTTCGACCTGGGTCCGGATCCAGTGGTCTACTTCGAGGTGCGGTTAGACGATCTGCTGGAAGCAGGACCGGACGGCGGACGATTCCAGTCGCTGTCACGGTTCCCGGCCGCGAACCGTGATCTGGCCCTGGTGGTACCGGCGGACGTGCCGGCGGCCAGGGTGAAGGGTCTCATCGAAAGGGTGCGGCTGGTGGAGCGGGCGGAGCTGTTCGACGTGTACGCCGGGGAAAACCTGCCGGAAGGCACGCGTTCGCTGGCATTTCACATCCGGTTCCGGGCCGCCGACAGGACGCTGACCGCGGAGGACGTGAACCGGGCGGTGAACGGGCTGACACGCGCGCTGGAACGGGAGGCCGGAGCGACGGTTCGGGCGTAACTTGCGGCTGGCGCGTCCCCGCAGGTCAGTCCTCGCCGTGCAGGCAGATTCGGCGGGCGCCGGCGCGAAGGCCCGGGTTCCAAACTCAACGCGAATGACACTTTCCCTTTGGGATGGGTCCGGTCCGGAGCGGTCGCGTCCGGAGCGACGCGCCGATCGGGGCGATGACTGTGTTACGATATTTTGTTGCTTGCCGCCTCCACCCTTTTACGGACGCGATTGTCATGACTACACACGCTCACTCGCGAGAATTACACACCCACGACGCCCACGGCGATGGCGACCACGAAAGCATCCATGACCATGGACACGCCGGCCATGGCCACCGGGAGCATGGGCATCACGGTCACGGCGGACACCACCGTGGCCAGGACAACGGCCTCGGGCATGAGGATATGTTGGAGGTGGAGCAGGCTTTCGAGCGGATTATCGCCCACTTCAGCCCGCTGGATGCAGTGGAACTGCCTGTCCTCGAATGCCTGGGCCTGGCGCTGGCGGAAGACGTCACCTCGCCGCTGAACCTGCCGCCGCTGGCCAACTCTGCCATGGACGGCTACGCCGTGCTGCACGAGGACATAGCCTCGGCGGACGGTGCGGCGCCAAAATTGTCAGTCACCTCTGCGGTCGCCGCCGGGCAGGTCTCGGACCAGACCGTTACCAAGGGGACGGCGATCCGGATCATGACCGGCGCCCCGGTGCCGAATGGTGCGGACACCGTGGTTCCCTTCGAGGAAACCGACGAGTTGGACCGCCGACGGGCCGGCACACCGCTGGACGAGATCGTGATCCGCAAGGCCCTGCCGCTGGGCAGCAACGTGCGGCCGGCCGGCGAGGACGTGCGGACCGGAGAGCTGGTGCTATCGGCGGGTACCGTGATTCGGCCCGCGGAAGCCGGGGTTCTCGCCTCATTGGGATTGGCCACGGCTAGGGTTATCCGCCGCCCGGTGATCGCGGTCCTTTCGACGGGCGACGAACTGACCGAAGTGGGCGAAGGGCTCGCGCCGGGTCACATCTACGACAGCAACAGCAGCAGCGTAGCCGCGGCCGTGCAAGCGGCGGGCGGCGAGGCCAAGATGATCGGCATAGCGCGGGACAACCTGGACGATCTCCACCGTTGCATCGACGCCGCGTCGGACGCGGACCTGCTCGTCACCTCTGCCGGCGTATCCAAGGGCGACTACGACATGGTGAAGGACGTCCTGGAACAGCGGGGAGACATGAACTTCTGGTCGGTGCGGATGCGTCCGGCCAAACCGCTGGCGTTCGGGCTGATCCACCGCGAAGGGCGGAACCCGCTGCCGCTGCTGGGGTTGCCAGGGAACCCGGTCAGCGCATTGCTGGCGTTCGAAATGTTCGGGCGAGCGGCGGTGCGTCGGATGCTGGGGCGGGACCTGCTGGAGCGTCCGGCGGTTGAAGGCGTGCTGACCGGCCCGATTTTCAACAGCGACGGGCGAAGGGTGTACGCGCGGGTTGAAGTCGAACGGCGGGACGGCGCCTGGTACGCCACGCCGACGGGGCCGCAGGGATCAAACATCCTGACGTCACTGTCCAAAGCCAACGGATTGGCGATCTGCCCGGCGGACCTGCCGCGAAAGAACGCCGGGCAAGCCGTAAAGATCATAATGTTGGACTGGAATGAAGAGGTTAACGCATGACGACCACCGTCACCGGAAATAGCAAATCGGCAGCGGCCGAATACCAATTCAGCCTGGATCGGCTGGAGGAACTGAACCGGTCTCCGGTACCTTTGTTGCTGGCCCGGCTGAACACCGCGTGCCCGTCCTTCGGGAAAACGGCCGCCGAAATCGCGGACCCATCTGACCTGATGCGCGAGATCCGGACCCACTGCACCGACGACACCGATTTCATACAGTCTGCGATGCCCTTGCAGGAGATCGTGTTCCGCACCCTGCTGCTCAAGGGAGGCGAACCGATGCCGCTGTCGGATCTGCACGCCGAGCTGACCGAAAAGTGGTCTACGCCGATCCGTCCGATCACGTTGACGGAGAACGGACTGGCGCGGGTGCTGGACAATGACGTTTTTTACGGGTTTGCGGCCATCCCCGTCGAAGAGCCGGAGCCCGAAGAGACTCCTGACGCCGTCCGCATGCTGTTGGCGCCCGGATCCGACGAAGACGAGCAGTTGAGCCGGATCATCCAGGCGCTCGCCAATGACGAGGACGACGAGGACGACGATCTGTTCGGCGAAGACGACCTGGATGATGACGACGACCTATACGAAGATGACGACGAGGATGGGGATGGGGACGGCGATCCGGAGTAAAACTGACCTGAGGCGAATCGGCGGGCGGCGCGGGGCGAAGACGCAACCAACGGGGAAGCGAACGCCCGCAACGGACTAAACCGCGTGGCAAATCGTTGACTGCCCGGTAGGCCGCCGCTAGAATAGTGCAATGATGAGTGGTTGGGACTGTTCGTGGTCCCAGCCTTATACATTACGCACCGCCAAGGAGGTGACGCCATAGCCAGGCAGTACAGGGTCAACGAGCAGATACGCGTCCCCAGGGTACGAGTAATTGGAGAAGATGGCGAGCAGCTTGGCGTGATGACGGTGTCCGACGCTCTCTCCAGGGCGCGGATGAACGATCTTGACCTTGTCGAAGTGGCGCCCAACGCCGATCCGCCGGTCGCCCGGCTGCTGGACTACGGCAAACTCCGGTACCTCTCGTCCAAGAAAGAGCGCGAGACCCGCAAATCCCAGAAAAGCAACGAGTTGAAGGAAGTTCGGTTCCGCCCGAACATCGGCACTCACGACTTCGACGCCAAGCTTCGGAAGGTGCGCCAATTCATTGGCAATGGCGACAAAGTCAAGCTGACGGTGCGGTTCCGCGGACGCGAAGCGGTGCACCAGCAGAACGGACTATCGCTCTTGAAGCGCGTGGCGGAAGAGCTGAAAGACGACATTCGGCTGGAACAGCAACCTTCGATGGAGGGCAGGGCCATGTCCATGGTCCTGATTCCGAGCCCAACGACAACGGCGCGCAACGAACAACAAAAGGAAGCAGTAGCTACGGAATAATCGCAGATGCCCAAACTGAAAACCCACAAAGGGGCCAAGGCCCGCATACACGTGACGGGCTCCGGCAAACTGCTCCGCCGCAAGCGGATGAGCAGTCACCTCCGGCGCAAGAAGCCGAAGAAGGTCACGCGCAAGTTCGCGCAGAAGATCGGTTTCGCCGACGCGGACGTGAAGCGTCTGAGCCGGCTGGTGCCTTACGACGTCTAGACTGGAGAACCCCAAACCGTGCCAAGAGTGAAGAGGGGCGTCACCAAGCGCGCCCGCCACAAGAAAATCATCAAAGCCGCAAAGGGCTACCAGGCATCATCGGGCCGCAATTACAAATGGGCCAAAGAAGCGGTGATGCACGCGTGGAGCCACGCCTACCGGCATCGTCGGCAGCGCAAGGGCGATTTCCGACGCCTGTGGATCATCCGCATCGGCGCGGCAACGCGGCAACACGGGATGACCTACAGCCAGTTCATGCACGGGCTGAATGTGGCGGGCATCGAAATCGACCGCAAGATGCTGGCGGATATGGCGGTACGGGATTCGGACGCCTTCGAGCGGCTGATTGAAATCGCCAAGGGAGCGACGGCGGCTGCCGCATAAACCCTTTTCGTAGCACTCGGCCAACGATGCAGGGGCGGATGAACATCCGCCCCTACTGATTCGGCGCCGGGTTCCAGGCGAGCAAGGCCGGGTCGGTCTCCGCGCAGTCCCGCAGCATCAAGTCCCGGCGCAGGTGGTTGCGGCCTCCGGCGGGTTCGCCCGCGCCGCCGGCAACGCCGATGCACAACATCGGTTGTGAGTCGCTGTGCTCCGCGAGCAGATGCAGCCGTCCATCGGAAAGCCATTCGAACTTTTGGAACGCTGACGCTTCATCGCACGGGATAAGCAGGATGGACGCCCCGATTTCCGGCTCGGCCACCGCAAGGCAGACGTCGTAGTCAAGGAGCACTATGCTGCTCTTCCCAGGGTCGCCCGTCATGGCAAAGGCCTGGTCGTCCGCGCCGCTGGATTTGCAGCTGTGAGCCTGCAGGTCGGCGTCCAGCCGGATGCCGGCTCCGAAGCCGCGCACGTCGATGCAGTAACCGAGGGGGTCGTCGAGGTCGTCCATGAGGCGGATCAGGAAACGGTCCGGGGCCGTCGCCTGCGGATAGATCCTGGTGGGCGGTGAAACCGGCGTCGCGGTAGGCGCAGGCAGCCCTGGTGCTTTCGTAGCTGGCGGAGCAGGTGTACCGACTGTAGCCGTGGGCACTGGTTCGACAGTGGCGGTGGGAGGAGGTTGGTCAGCCATGGTGACGGTCGCATCAGACTGCGGCGCCGGAACGACCGCGGGAGTGGTCGGCCGGGCAGGTGCCGGATCCGGCGGGTCGCTGGCGCAGGCGACCATCGCCAGGGCCGCAGCGACGAGCAACCCCGCCGACAAGCCCATCCCACGCCGCATCAGTCGTGGAAACGTTGGAGGAGCTGGTGGAGGGCTTCGGAGCCGAAATGCAACGCGGAAACCGGCACGCGCTCGTTGGCGGCGTGGATGGTCTTGAGGAAGTCGAAATCGTCGGGCAGATTCATGGGCATCCAGCCATAGGTCTGGATACCCAGCGTCGCGAAATGCCGGCCATCGGTCCCGGCCGGCATGAGCATGGGCACGGAGACGCCCTCGGAGTCCTGTTCCCGTATGATTTCAGAGAGCGTGTCGAACAGGCCCAGGTTCAGCACCCAGGGTTTGGGCTCGAAGCGGATGGCCTGAAGCTCGATGTCGGGCCCCGCGATGTGCTGCAGTTCTCCGAGCAGGTCCTCGGCGTCGTAGCCGGGGAGCATCCGGCAATCCAGCGTGACCGTCACCTCGCTGGGGATCACGTTGGTCTTTTCTCCGCCGGCGATAACCGTTGGGTTCGCGGTGTGGCGGAACAGGGGCTCCATCTCTCGGCCCACGGTTCCCATCCGACGCAGCATGCGTCCGGTGAAGGCCGGGTTCAGGAGCAGCCGCAGGAACGCGCCATCGGCCAGGGGCAGACGGCCGGCCATGGCCTCGATCATCATGCGGGTGACCGGATGGACGTGGAACGGCAGCGGAGTGCGGTCGAGCTTGACGAGGAACTGCGCCATGCGAGTGGGCGCGGTGTCGTGGTGCACCAGGGAACCGTGTCCGCCTGGTCCGCGAGCGACGGCCTGGACCTGGCATCCCTGCTTCTCGGCGACCTGCACCATGTAGAACTTGCGGCCCCGGTAGGTCTTGCTGAAGCCGCCGAACTCGCCGACGGCGTACCGGACGCCGCCGAACATTTCGGGATGGGTTCGCGCCAGCCAGGCGGCGCCGGTGTTGCCGCCGGCCTCCTCGTCGCTTACCAGCGCCAGGATCACGTCACCGGGGAGGCTTGTGCCTTCTTGATGAGCGCGTATGAACGCGTCCATCATCATGGCGACGCCACCCTTCATGTCCAGGGCGCCGCGCCCCCATACGTAGTCATCCTGCACGCGGCCCTCGAAGGGCGGGACATCCCAAGGCTGGGCGGCGGTGGGAACGACGTCGATGTGCCCATAGAGGAGCAGCGGAGGCGCGTCGCCACGGCCGGGCAGGCGACTGACGACGTTGAGGCGGTTGGGATCGTCGCCCAGCAGGTCGGCGGTGATGCCCGCATCAGCGAGGACATCCCGGCAGTAGGCGGCGCAGTCGCTCTCGTTGCCGGGAGGGTTGGTTGTGTCGAAGCGGATGAGCTTCTGGAGAAGCTCGGCTACAGGCGGCCGGACCTGCGTGGAGGAAGAAGCGGAAACCATTGAAAAACCAGGCCCGACCGAGGGGAGGGGTCTAGCGATTTTCCTCGTCGTCGCCTAGATCAGCGCCGAGGCCCTGCAGGAACTCTTCGATGCTGGACGGCAGCGGAGTGGTGGGCTCGCTCCGCTCGTCGCCCCCGTACTCGTTGTCGTACATCTCTTCGATGCGGGCCAGCGTGTCGCCGGTGGGGATCTGGCCATCGTTGGGCGTGAGCTCGTCGTACTGCTTCTGGCCACGTTCGGTCTGCGCGATGTAGTCGGGCAAGTTGTACATGCGGCAGAGCAGGTCCATCATGCGGGCTGCGCCCTGGTGGTCGTCGTCGAGGGTGAGGTATTGGGGCAGGTGCACAACGAAAGCCCGGGTTTCCACTCCCGTCTCCGCAGCGGTCTGGCTGACGGTGTAGGTGATGGTGGTGGGACCCTCATAGCTGCTGGGGCGGGCGTTAGCGATGCGATAATCCCGCTCGACGTTTTCGCCGGTGCCCAAGCCCGAAACCACCAGCGGGCGGGTGTGCGGAACCATATCGTACATGCCGCCGACGAGGGCGTACTGCTTGACGTCGAAGTGATTGATGATCTCCAGCAGCGCGTCGGAGTAGTCCTCGCCGTAGAGGTGGGGCTCCAGGAGATGGGCGGTCAACAGGTGCGGGCCGTCTTCCGGATTGGCGTAGCGGATGATGGTATTCGGAACCGTGACCTCGCGGCGGCCGTTGACCAGATAGGATCGTGGACGGTACCGAGTGAAATCGTAGTAACGTCCGGGACGATACAGGCGTCCGAGCTCCTGGCTGCGCAGGTGGCGCTCTATCCTCCCGAGGGCCAGGCTGCCCACGTTCCCGACGTCAATCCATGGGCGGAGCACGACCAGCATGTGCGGCTCGCGCAGCTCCGGCACCGGCTCCACAATGTCGAATTCACCAATACGCATAACGTGTCCTCACCGTATCAGTCGGCTACCGCAGCGTCAAGGAAAGACGTATCTGCGAGGCTCAGTTTCAGGGGAACGCCCGACGCCGCAACCTCTACCACGGAGCAAGCCGGCATACGAGGATACGGTGCGCCTCTCGCCCTTCCAGGTTCGCGGTATTTCAGGTTCCTGCTTTCTCAGAAACAACGATCCATGCATGAAAAACGCGACCACCGGGCGAGTTAATCGACTTGTGCAGTGGCCAGAGCTGGCGGACGATGAGACTCAGGCGCGGGCCGGCCGCACTCGTCGGGAGGCCTGATCTAACACTCGCCCATCTGCAGGAGGCGACCCTCACGCCAGGCGGCCATGCCTCCCTTGACGGTGGCGAAGGTGTCGAGGCGGATTGCGCCGTCGACGTTGTGGCCCGCCATGTCGTGCCACACGAACCGGCCTTGCCGCTTTTCCCAAATGGCGGCGTCGCCCTCCATTCCGACAGCCAGAGAGCCGATGCTGTCCTGCAGCCCCAGGATCTCTGCGGGCCGGCTGGTGCCGGCGGCGACGGCGTCGGCCAGGGGCATACCCAGGGCGTGGAACTTGCTGACCAGGTCGTTCATCAAGTACACGATGCGGCCCGGCGGAGCGATGTGGACGTCGGTGCTGATGGTGTCGGGGATGATGCCCTGGTCCATCGCCGCCTTCACCACTTCGACGTCGCAATGGACGCCGGCGTGAGCGACATCCATGATGACCCCGCGGTCGACGGCGGCGCGGACTTCCGGTCGAACTTTTCCTGTCTCATCCAGGATGTTGTCGGGAAGGCCGTTGAAGGCGTGGGTGGAAATGTCGCCGGGACCGAGGTGTTCCAGCACGTCAGGCAGGGGAATGGGCGTGCCGCTGACATGCACCATGAGATGGACGCCGGCCTCGGTGGCGGCTTCGCGGGCGCGGGCCATGGCCTCGTGGGCGTTCCAGCGGGCGACGGCATTGTGGTGCATGCGGACCTTGACGCCGAAGATGAAGCCGGGATTTTCCTTGATGGCCTGGACCGTCTGTTCGACGTCGATAATGCGCATGTCGTGAAGCCCGCCGCCCAACACGCCATTTGCAGCCAGTCCCACAGCTCCGATGTGCAAAAAGGCTAGCAAGCGGGTCCGGTGTGCGGGAAAGACGTAGTCGCGCATGGCGCCGTAGTTGAGAAAACCGGCTGAGCCAGCGTCGACGCCAGTGGTGACACCGCTGCCCAGGCAGGTCTGGTCGGCATGTACGGCGGTGCCGCTGCCACCGTGGTAGAAATGGCCGTGGAGGTCGATCAGGCCGGGGGTGATCAGTTTGTCGGTGGCATCGATGGCTTGCGCAGCCGACGCCGTGTCGATGGACTCGGCGACTGCGGCGACTTTGCCGTCCTTGAAGGCGATATCGCGGGGCTCTTCGTTGATGCCCTGGGCCGGGTCAAGCAGGTTGCCGCCCGACAGCACCAGATCATAAGTGGCGGTGGTCATCGGATAGGTTCCCTCCAATCAACGTGGGGCCTAAGGCCGCCGTGAGCGCGTCGCAAGATACTGCCCCAACGGGCTCGATTTACATGGATTGACGGGATGTACCGGATATTCGCGTTTTGGAGAATAGGGAGGCAGTCGCACATCGTGCACGGGGACCAATGCTCGTTTAGATGACCTTCCAGCTTTCGTAAGGCCACGAACGATGGCGATCGTTTCCGCATCAGGCCGCCGGAGCGCGGCGACCGAATTCAATCTTCGTCCCAGTAATAATCTTCGGCGGCGAGATTTTCCTGCCACCAGCGACGAAGGCGGGGCAGCACCAATTCCTTTGGCTTGCGAAAGTCGGTCTCGACAAAGTCCAGGGAGTCGGGCAGAGGTTTGGCCTCCCACTTTTCGATGGCCTCGAGGATAAACCGGCGCACCATCTCCGGGGAACGGGATTCCAGGCGGCCCAGCTGGTATGCCAGGGTTACCGCCATCTGCATCTGGCAGATCACAGCATGGGCGTCTTCCTCGCGCAGGTTTTCAGGCATGGCGCCGGACTGGTCGATGAAGTCGTCCAGGACCTGGCCGATGATGAGCGGCGGATCGTTTTCGTCGTGTTCCGGAAGGAACTCCACCAACCGGTCGGCGAGGTCGGCGACGCCCTCTTCCGGCAGGGCGTAGTCGGCCCAACGATCATCGCCCGGGTCCGAATTGGGGGTAAACTGCTCGTCGCTCATTGCGCCGTCCTGCTTCCGAAACTATGGATGCAATTGTATCACGGGGTTGTTACGGAGATAATTTCAAAATGATGGACATGTTGCTCCCCAATGTTGTCGTAACGGTGCAAATCGAGGCGCCGGAAGGATGCGGTGAGTTTGAAAACGACCGGTGGCTGGAGGACGCAGTCCGGCATGGTCTGGTTGGATCTGTGCCCCGGGATACCCACGGACAGATCAGCCTGGTGCTGACGGATGACGAGACGGTGCGCCAATTGAACCGCGAGTACCGAGGGGTGGACCGGACGACCGACGTGCTTTCGTTTTCCTTCGAGCACTGGGGACACTGGGAAGGGGACGCCGATGCTCCGTGGTCGGATGCCGACGCGCCGCCGGGATGGCCGCTGCCGGCGGACGAGCCGCCGCCGCTGGGCGAGATCATCGTTTCGGTTCCGCAGGCCGCGCGCCAGGCGGAAAGCCAAGGCGTGCCGCTAAGGCGGGAGCTCACCCTGCTGATCGTGCATGGAGCGCTGCATCTGCTGGGCCACGACCACTATGACGACGGGGAACGGGAGGCGATGCAGGCGCTGGAACGGGGGGCGTTGGCCAGGATCTTTGGGACTAATCAATAATCCCGGTCGTCCGGAACAGGAAGGTCATCAACGCAGCGGCAGAGAAGAGAACCTGCATGGTCAGCAGTCCCCACACTGCGGCCGCAGCGTCGTCGAGCATGATGCCCCACCCGCCATGCAGCCGTTCCAAGCGACGACACGGCCAGGGTTTCAGCGTGTCAAAAGCCCGGAACACGATAAACGCCGCCGCGACCCACCCAGCAATCCAGAACAGAGTTGAGGGATGCGTATCCGTCCACCCAAGCCACGGCAACGTCGTCGTGGGCAGCGCGGTCAGCCACATGCCTACAAACTCATCCCAAACGGCAGTCCCCGGGTCGGGATTATCGTCGGTTGACATGCGCCCGGTGGCCCATATCCCGACAAAAAACCCAACAGCTGCCATCGCGAGGAGAAGCGACGCCCGAAAGATGAAGTCCAACTCACGAGGCAGCGACAGCATTACGGCACAGTAGATGACGGTCGCCACCGCCGAACCTGCCGTTCCGGGAGCCAGGGGCGAGAGGCCGCTGCCAAAACCGCTGCCGATGAACCATGCCAAGCGGTCAGGCCATGACATGGCCCGCCAGTCAGGCGTAACCCAGCCGGTCCAGATCTTGTTCATTCAGTCCCAGGAAGTGGCCGATTTCGTGGAGCAGCGTCGTGCGCACTTCGCGGACAACGTCGTCGTGGGTGTCGCAGATGTCGAGGATGGGCAGCCGGTAAATGTAAATGCGGTCGGGCATCATGGGATCAGCGGCGTAACGATCGATTAGGGGTACGCCAACATAGAGGCCGAGCAGGTTGTCGCCGTGGTCGTGATCGGACAGGTCTTCGGCGTCTACGGCTTCGGGCCCCGGAAAATCCTCGACCAGGATATCGACATTCTCCAGGGATGCGCGGAAGTTTTCCGGCAACTCCCAGTAGGCCTGCTGCACCAGGCCTTCAAAATCGTCGGGGCTCATGGCAACGGAAGCAGTCAGCCGGAGGCCACGCGGGCGCGGATTTCCTTGAGGATGTCGACGTTGGGTTTGTCGGGGCCGCGATGGTCCTTGTCGTAGCCGGGTACCTCAAGGAAGAAGGGAACGTCGGCGAAGGCGGGGTGGGACATGATATTGGCGAAGCCTTCCTCGCCGATCAGTCCCTCGCCGATGTTGTCGTGGCGATCCACCCCGGAGCCACAGGGGCGCTTGGAATCGTTGGCGTGTACGGCGCTCAGCCGGTCCAGGCCGATATCGCGGTCGAATTCGTCGATCATTCCGCTGACGCCTTCCGGGTTAGTAAGATCGTATCCGGCGGCGAAGGCGTGCTGGGTGTCCAGGCACATGCCGAGACGAGGGCTGTCCACCGCGCGCATGATCTCGCCCAGCTCGCTGAACTTGGCGCCGATATGCTGACCCATGCCAGCCATGTTTTCGAGGCACAGCAGGGGTCCCTCAGGTGTCTGCTCCAGCACTCGGTGAATACTGTCCACCACCTGTTGGAACACGCCCTCGTAGCCGGCGCCACCGTGACTGCCGGGATGGAAGATCACGCCGCCGGCTCCGATCTGGTCGGCCAGATGCATGTACTGGACCAGGGATGTTACCGACTTGTCGACGTTGTCGGGGTTGGAGTTGCCCAGGTTGATCAGGTAAATCGCGTGGAGAAAAGGCGGGGCCAAGCCGGCCTCGGCGTTCTTTTCGCGGAAGGTGTCTGCCTGGGCGTCGGTCAGCGCTTTGAACCGCCAGGAACGGGTGGAGGAACCGAAAATCTGAACCGCCTCGGCGCCGATGTCGACGGCGCGATCCACCGCGTTGCCAATACCGCCGGCGGCGGAGACGTGGGCGCCAATAATCATCCTGATGGCCTCGTTAGTCGCCCACCGGACACCGGCGAGACGGGAGTGGGACACAGTATCGCAGAAACGGGCCTTGCTTTACCATGACTCCCATGTCAGCTCCGTCGGCTCCGCAAACCATGAAAGCGCTGTCTCTGGTGGCGGCAGGCAACCCGCCCACGCTGGCGATGACGGAGCGCGCGGTTCCCACGCCGGGGCCCGGCGAGGTCCTGCTCCGGGTGGATGCCTGCGGGTTCTGCCATCACGACTACCTGGTGTTGACGGGCACGCTGCGGCGGGGCGTGGCGCATGGCGTCATCCTGGGGCATGAAATAGCCGGCACGGTGGTCGCATCCGGGGGCGGCATCGGAACGCTTCAGGCAGGGCAGCGCGTGGTCAGCCTGCTCACCGGGGCATGCGGAAACTGCCCGCGTTGCCTCTCCGGCCGGGAACACCGATGCGTGAACGGCTCAGGAATTGGGCACGGACGAGACGGCGGGTTTGCTGAATACGTGGCGTTACCCGAAGCTGCGCTGGTGCCGCTCCCCGACAACGTGCCAACGGAACGGGCAGCCCTCCTGGCGTGTCCGGCCGGGGTCGCGCTTTCGGGCCTTGAAAGCGCCGACGTCGCAGCCGGCGAAACGGTGGTGGTCACTGGCGCCGGGGGCGGATTGGGGAGCCACGCGGTGCAATTGGCGGCGGCACGGGGCGCGCAGGTCATTGCGGTTACGTCCTCACCGGAGAAGGTGGCCGGGTTGGAATGCCTGGGGGCGTCGGTGGTGATCGAGCCCGGAGAAGGTCTGGATCTCGCGGAGATCGTCCTCGCGGTCACGGATGACGCGGGCGCAGACGCTGTGATAGACACGGTGGGTCCGCCCGTGTGGCCTGACGCCCTGCAGTGCGCGGGGCAATACGGACGAATTGCGCTGCTGGGGGATGTGACCGGGCAACCGACGGCCGTGACGTTGGCCGAGTTGATATTCCGGGACGTAAGATTGACCGGGGTATCCGGAGTGTCGCGGCAGACGCTGGAGCGGTGCGTCCAAATGGCCGCGACGGGTGAGCTGGAGCCGGTGGTTGCCGAGGTGTTGCCACTCAGCGCGCAAGGCGCGGCGGATGCAGCGCGGATGGTGCGGGAGCGGGGGCTGTTGGGGCGGTTGGTTTTGATTCCCAATTAGGCAGTTTCGCTAATCGCGGAACCGCTCTGGCGTTTCCGCAGCCAATGCGGCCAGGCACTCCTCGTCGGTTACACCCGACCGACGAACGGCGCGGGCCAAGGTGCCTTCCGGGATTTCGCCCCGGTACCGGTGAACAATCATCATCAAGTTCAGCCGGCGGTGACGGAGCTTATGATGTCGCCCTCGATCATTTACGCGGACAAATCCCATCCGAAAGTACGTCTGCCGTTTTGAGATTGCGCAAATAACTTGGCACAGCCGTTTAGCTCGCTGTGCCGGGAACCAAGTGGGCAGAGGTCGGCCAGGACGCCAGTTCCTCCTCGGTCATCGCCTTGGGTTTGACTAAGTGGGTCTCAATGGAAATGACCATGCCTTCTTCTTGATGCTCACGTAACGTGGCCGCTTTCTCGCGCTCGGCCGTGGCCGCATCCGGCGGCTGGTCGTCCTCAAGGCGGAAGTCAATCACGTCGGCCGCCATAGCCAAGGCTTCCTCTCTGGTCTCACCGTCGGTGACGCAACCGGCCAATGATGGGCAGTCGGCTACCCAATAGCCGTTGGGCATATCGTCGTCCGGCGGATAATGAAGCAGTATGACCTCGTACTCTGCCATGACAACCCTTGCTCCTTTCGCCTACGCCGCTGCCTCGCGGCGGCCCAGCGTGAAGACTCGGCCGAACTCGCGGCGGTCCCAGATCACCAGGAACTGAGCCGCGATGAAGATGGAGCTGTAGGTTCCGACAACCACGCCGATGGCGACCACCAACAGCAGTTCGCGAATCGACTCGCCGCCGATGAGCAGCATGGCCACCAGTACCAGCAACGTGGTGAAGCTGGTGTTCACGGACCGGCCCACGCTCTCGATGATGCTGAGGTTAACGGTGTCTTCCAGGCTGCGGTCAGGAACCCGGATCGAGTTCTCACGGATGCGGTCGAATACCACGATGGTGTCGTTGACCGAGTATCCGGCAACGGTCAGGATGCCGACAATGAACATGGCGTTGACTTCCATGCCCAGTAGGCGGCCGAGAATGGAGAAAACGCCGAGGACGATCACGGTGTCGTGAACCAACGTCACCACCGCGGCCACGCCGTAGCGGTAGGACCTGGGAACACGGCGGAAGGCGTACCAGATGTAGATGAGGATGAATACGGAAGCGACCAACAGGGCCAGGAAGGTGTTGCGCACGGTCTCCTGGGCGATGATGGGAGACACCGTGTCGACGCCGGAGGCATCGATGAGGCCGACCTGTTCCTCGAGGGCGTCCTCAATACGCTGGCGCTCCGACACCACATCGCCGGATGCCTCTTCCAACACACGGGTACGAATCAGGACGGAGTTATCAGCTACGGACTGCACCAACGCCTGGGGATGACCGACGGTGGACAAGACACCGCGAACGGCGTCGGGGTTGGCCGGCTCCACGAATGCGACGGTGAGAACTGAACCGCTGGAAAAGTCGATGCCCGGCCTGAGACCGGACCCGCCGGAGGCCCAGCCGGGAGGGGCAATCATGGACAGCAGCCCGGGTATGATCACCAGGGCCGAGATGACGAAGTACCAGCCGCGCTTGCCGACGATATTGAACATTCGCTATTGGCCCCCCTGGGCCGACTGTGGGCGCTGTCCCGTGGAACGGGTTTGGATCTTTTCAGGAGTGAACAGGTTGGCGGCGCGGCCCAGAGCCGTTGCCTGCAGGGCCTGGAGCAGGTTGCGGCTGACCAGGACCGCGGTGAACATGCTGACGAGCACACCCACGAGCAGGGTCAGGGCGAAGCCATTTACGAGCCCTCCACCCAGACGGTTGCCGAACCAAAGCAACACCACGCAGGTGATCAGCGTACTGACGTTGCCGTCCCGAATGGCGGGCCAGGCCCGGTTGAACCCCACGTCCATCGCCGAGCCAAGAGACCGGCCCAGGCGGATCTCCTCTTTGATGCGCTCGAAGATCAGAATGTTGGCGTCGACGGCGAGACCGATGGAGAGGATGAAGCCGCCGATGTGGGGCAGGGTCAGGGTGATGGGCACCAACTTGAAGATTGCCAGGGTGACGATGGCGTAGTAGACCAGGGCGACGGCGGCGACCACACCGGCAGCGCGGTAGTAAGCGATGACGAATACCAGCACCAGGCCCAGGCCAACCAGTCCGGCCTTGAGGCTGAGTTCCAGGGATTCTTTGCCGAGTATCGAGTCGACGCCGGATTCCTGGATGAGATTCAACGGCACGGGGAGACGGCCCGATTTGAGCTGAATCGTCAGCCTGCGGGCGGATTCGCGGTTGAAGCCGCCGGAGATCTGGCTGCGACCGTCGCGGATGTGGGCGCGGGCGACGGGGGCGATCAGCTCCCGGCCATCGAGGAACACGGCGATAACCTCGTCGGTCTGGGGGTTGCTCTGGGTGTTGATCTCGCCGGTCATCTGGCCGAAAAGCTCGGCGCCTCGGTCGTCGAACTGGATATTCACGACCCATGCCCCAGTAGCCTGATCGGTGCCGACGAAAGCGTCGACGAGGTCGTCGCCGGTGAGGCCGACGCTGCTGTCGGTGTACGGGCGCAGGCATTGGCCTCCGGCTGCGGCGAGGGGTCCTGCGCATTTGCGGCGGAGGAACTCAAGCTGAGCCGTCTCGCCGATGAGCCGCTTGGCGTCATCGATGCTGCTCGTCACCTGATAGTCGACGATGGCGCCAACCTCGGATTCGAGGATGGTCCGGAGGGCCGCGCGTTCGGCTTCGCCCAGGGTGGCCGCGGTGGTGATGCGGAACCGGTTGACCCCCCGGCTTTCAACGTCGGTGCCGTAACCCTGGCCCGCAATCACGCTGCCCAACTTCTCCACGTCAGCGTTTTCGACGAAATCCACCGACACGACGGAGCCACTGGCGCCGGGAAGCTGAACGATGATCCGGTCGTCGCCGAAGCGCTGGACTATGGGCTCCTCAGTTCCGTAGAGGTTGACGCGATTGCTGATAATGCCGAGCACGCCTTCCATCTGCTCGTTGGTGGGAGGCGGCGTGTCATCGGTGATGGAATCGACCGGTTCGGCGATGGCCGCAGTCAAAGCCTGGAGCACCGCTTCGCGACGCTCGGGTCCAAGAAACTCACCCGAGATACGGTAGGACTGCGTGTCGTCCAATTGGGCCACTTCGCCCTGATAGTCAAGCGAGGCGAGGGCCTCTTCGACGGCCGAGTCGTCGGCCTCTGCGTCGTCGGGAAAGGTCACCGTCAGAATGGTCCCGGTCTCTGCCTGGTAAACGAGATGCGCGCCGCCCTGCAGGTCCAGCCCCAGTTTGAGACCCAACGGGCCGGTGGCGGCCCGGTCGATGCGGGGGACACCCGGAATACCGATATGGATTTCCGGGAAGGCGAGCGAGGCGGTCGAAACGGCCAACACCGCCAAAATGAGAATCGTCAGTAAAACGGTGCGTCGTCGCATGCTGCCTATTTCAGACCTCTATGCTGGTATTCGCCGACGCATCTCTGCGCCGATGGGCTCGACCCGGTTATATGGCTGCTCTTGTCGCGAGGCGATGAACGCGCACGTCGAGCGGATCAGGACAATGGCGAGATTATGTGCGGCGATCTCACGAGGGTGATGGCCAAAGCGTATTATTGCTGGTCGTCCTGATCGACCAAACGAGCGGCGAGTTCGATGGCGTCCTCCCTGCTGGAGATTTCGCCGACCGCTTCGGCCTCCCGCAAGCGCGCCAACAAAGAGCCGATGCGGGGACCGGCAGGGAGATTGAGAGCGTCCATCAGGTCGTGGCCATTAATCAAGGGTGGGTTGCTGCTCCGATTTCCGGGTTGTTCAGCGCCGGATTCGAGAACAGCGGCGACCATTCTAGCATAGTTGGCCCAGCGTTCCGGGACCAGGTCAGGGCCGCGGGCGGCCAGCACGTCGGCCATGGCAAGGTAGAGCGTATCCACTGCAGCATGCCCGACGTCGCGATAGTACCGGAATATCGCGCGAGGGGACGGCATGGCGGACCCATGGCGGAGTTGGCTGGGCCTCAGGTGGTGCAACACCATTTCAGAGACCAGGTCGGTGACCCGGCGGGACATGCGGAGGGAGGCAAGCCGATGCTGCACGATCTCCGCGCCTTCCTCGCTGTGACCAAGGAAGCGAACCCGGCCGTCGGCATCGGCGGCGCGGGTCTGGGGCTTGGCGATGTCGTGGAGCAGGGCTGCCAACTTGAGCACAGTGCGGCGGGTATGACCGTCGCCGATGACCTCGGCGAAGTAAGAGTCCTCGTTCGCGGTCCACGGCGCCATGGTGTAGATGGCGTTGTTGCGGTGGCCGGCGGTGACCTGTTCTGCAAACTCGACGCAGTGGAGCAGGTGGCCCCATACATCCCAGTAGTGGTGCGACCGGGGCTGCTCACAGCGCCTGGTTGCCTCCAGCTCGGGTATCACGCGACAGAGGAGGTCGAGGCGGTCCAGAACCTCAAGCTGGGGCCGGGCTCCAGTCGCGGCCATGATGGTCATGAATTCGTCGCGAACGCGCTCCGGCGACACCCGATGCAGCAGGTGGGCGTCGCGGCGGATTGCGCGAGCGGTGTCAGGCTCCATGCGGAGCCCCACCTGCTGGGCGAGGCGAACCGCGCGAAGCATCCGCCCGGGATCTGCATCAAACACGCCGTCGCCGCCGGCGCGCAGGATTCGGCGGGCCAGATCCGCCCGGCCATTCAGGGGATCGACGATGGCGTCGAACCGCTCGTCGGAGTCCCAACAGCCGATGGGGATGCCCATGGCGTCGACGGTGAAATCACGAGAACGAAGATCGTCCTCGATGGAACCGGGATGACCGGAGATGTCTATCAGGAAGGACCGCCCACCTTCGGTTACCCCGGGGAGGGCGACGCGGACTATGTTCCACTCGGGCAGGGGCACCGCCGTTGCTCCGAGATGGTCGGCGACGGCGCGTCCCACGGGCTCGGCAGCGCCGGGGACGGCGATGTCGATATCGTGGATCTCACGGCCAAAGAGGGCGTCGCGAACGACGCCGCCAACCAGCCAGGCCGGCGTGTTGGACTGGGCGTCGAAGAACCCGGCCAGCCGGGTAATCAGGCTGGCGGAGTCCATGCTAGTCGGCGACGGTGGCGTCGTCGGTCTGGCGGGTGGCGGGCCGGCCGTTGCTGGGGTCGAACTGTGGCAAGGCGTTGCGGCTGTTCATGCGCTGGGCCGCAGCCTCGAGCTCGGCGGCGTCAGGCTCCCCGGTGGGGAGGTATTCCACGTCGCCTTCTTCGGTAACGTGGATACGGAAAAACTGATCGTGGGCGATGAGGTGGTCAATGTAAAGAATGCCATTGAGGTGGTCGGTTTCATGCTCGATGGCCTGGGCGAGCATGCATTCGGCACGGAGACGCTGCTGCTTGCCGGTAACGTCCTGGTAGCGCACGCGGATGCGCTCGGCGCGGTTCACCATGCCACGATAGCCGGGCAGGCTGAGACAGCCTTCCTCGACCTCGCGGAGACCCTCACGGCGCATGATCTCCGGATTTACCAGGACCAGGGCTTCCTCCCAATCCTCCACTCTCACCACGAACATGCGCTGCAGCACGCCGACCTGGTTGGCCGCCAACCCCACGCCGTGGTGGGCGTCCATGGTCTCCGCCATGTCCGCTGCGAGCTGAGCCAGCTTGGCGTCAAATTGCGTCACCTTGCGGGCCCGCTGACGCAGGATGGGATCGGGAAAAACGCGCATCTGGAGCACGGCCACGGTAGCACTCCTAAGCCGGGCGACATTGCCGCCGTTGATATTGCGGAATTCGTAACTTTGCCGAGAATTATATTCTCGCGGTTTCAGCAGTGTAAAGCCGGGCGAGTGATGCCGGTCCCCACCAACACGGCGCCATAACCGATCTCATTTCGCACGGATGAACAGGAATTGCAGGATGAACGCGGGCTTTGTTTCAAATAGGCGACGCTGACGGCGGTCCGTGGCTAGAGGTTTACGATCTCGCCGTCGGCGGACACGTCCATGTCGACTGCCCGCGGCCTGGTGGGCAGGCCCGGCAGGGTCTCGATGCGTCCGGCCAGGGTGTAGAGGAAACCGGCGCCTACGGAGGCACGGATGTCGGACACCGGGAACGCGTACCCGGAGGGGCTTCCCTTGAGCGTGGGGTCGTGAGAGATGGACAGGTGGGTTTTCGCCATGCAGATGGGCAACTTGTCCCAACCCTGAGAGGCGAAGAAGCGAGCGCGACGGCGGGCGTCGGGTGTCCAGGTGACCCGGTCGGCGCCGTAGACACGGCGGGCCAGGGCCAGCACTTTGTCCTCGATCGACGCGTCGAGATCGTAGGCGTAGTCGATGCTGGCCGGCGCAGCCGCAGGGTCATTGGCGGCGCGGGCGACGGCTTCGGCAAGGGCCATTCCGCCCTCGCCGCCGTCGGTGAATCCAGAGTACTCGGCGGTGGCATAGGCGCCGGCCTGCTCGGCGATTTCGGCGGCGGCCTGCAGCTCCTCGGCGCTGTCGCCCTCGAAGCGGTTGAGGGCTACCACCACGGGCAAGCCAAAGCCACGCACGATGTTGATGTGATGGACCATGTTGGCCGCCCCGATCTTCATCGCCTCAAGATCGGGCTGGGACAGGTTGCGGCGCAGGGCGCCACCGTGCCAGCGCATAGCGCGAACGGAGGACACCAGGACGGCGGCGGCAACGGGCAGGCCGCTGTTGCGGGTCTTGATGTGCATGAATTTTTCAAAGCCCAGGTCCGAGGCGAAACCGGCCTCGGTGATGATGATGTCGGCGTAACCGAGGGCGAGGCGATCCGCGATGATGGAGCTGCAGCCGTGGGCGATGTTGCCGAAAGGGCCGGAATGGACGATGGCGGGCATGCCCTCCATGGTCTGTACCAGGTTGGGCATGACGGTGTGGCGCATGACGGCCATGAGGGGACCGGTCAGCTCCAGGTCGCCCACCGACACCGGGTCGCCGCTTCGGTTGGTTCCGACGACGATGCGGGAGAGGCGGGCACGGAGATCCTCGAGGTCCGTGGCCAGGGCGAGGATGGCCATGATCTCGGAGGCGGTGATGAAATCGAAACGGGTCTCGCGCAGGGGGCTGTTGGCGTTGCCACCGAGACCGGAGGTGATCTGCCGGAGGGCGCGGTCGGAGGCGTCGGTGACCCGGGACCAGGTGATGCCCTCGGGCGCCATGTCGCAGGCCTGGTTGCGGTAGACGGCGTTCTCGACCAGGGCAGCGAGGAGGTTGTGCGAGGACCCGACGGCGTGGGCGTCGCCGGTGAAATGGATGTTGATCTCATCCTCGGGAACGACGCGGGCCTTGCCGCCGCCGGTTCCGCCGCCCTTGATGCCAAAGATCGGGCCCAGGGCCGGCTCGCGGAGGTTGACGACGGCCTTGTGGCCCAGCCGGCCGAGGCCGTCGGTCAAGCCGATGGAGGTGGTGGTCTTGCCTTCGCCGGCCGGGGTGGGGGTAATACCGGTAACGACCACCAGCTTGCCCCGCTGCCCGTTTTTGCGGATGGCGTCGAGGCTGACCTTGGCCTTGGTGTTGCCGTAGGGGATCAGGTGCTGCTGGTCGATGCCCAGGCGTTCGGCTACGACGTTGATGGGGTCCATCTTGATGTGCTCCAGTAAATTGCCGACCATGGCCGGACTTTGCTGTCGATCAGGCTACCGGTTCGGGTCCCAATACCAGGTTGCGCACAGTGACCAACCCAACCGGGTTGCGGTCGGAGTCCACGACGACGGCATGGGACAACTGGAACCGTGTCAGCAAACGCACCGCGTAACGCGCCAGCATATCCGCAGGCACGGTCATCGCGGGCTTGTTCATGATTTCGTAGACGTTCACCCGGTCCGGCGAGCGGTTGGGACCAATAACGTCCCGGGCGATGTCGGATAGGAGGGCCAGCCCGGCCTCGTCAGTATGGTCGCGCCGGTTGACGACGAGCGCGTCCACGCCGTGCTCCCTCATCAAGGACAAGGCCTCGGCGACGGTAGCCAGACCGTCGACCCTGGGAAACTCCACCGCCATGATGTCGCCGACTCTGGTCGGCCGCTGCGCGGTCACAGGTCGGATTCCAGCTCTTGGCGTATTGTGGGCAACTGGCTGACCAGCCCGACGGTGTCCTCGATATCCAGCTGAAACGCGATACCGGCGCCATGCTGGGTTTCAAACCGTCCGGCGTCCCGGATGCGCTCCAGGATGTCACGGGCACGGGTTTCCACCACGAGGAACAGGGCAAGGTCCCGCTTGGACTCCAGGGTGAGGCCGAAGAAGGTCTTTTCGGGGCGAACCCCCTCGCCTCTCGCGCCAGGGATGATGGTTGCGCCGGTGGCGCCGCCGGAGCGGGCCGCGTCGACCACAGCCTGCATGTTGTCGTCATTGACCAAGGCGACTATCAACTTCATTCTCATGGTCGGTCTCCCTGGCAGTTGCAACGGCGCCCCGACGCTGCCACCAGGACGCTAACATAGCATAACCCAAGACGGTCATTATGGGAAAAACGCTGGCGAAGGCGATCAGGCCGAAACCGTCGATGAGCGGGCTGCGTCCGGGAATGCTGCTGGCCAAACCGAGCCCCAGGGCAGCAACCACCGGCACCGTAACGGTAGACGTGGTGACGCCGCCGCTATCATAGGCCAGGGGTATGATGGTTCGAGCGGAGCGAAGGGTCTGCACTATGACGACGACGTAGGCGGCGATGATGTACCAGGGCAGGGGAGTGCCCGTGACGATGCGAAAGCAGCCCAGCGACACGCCGATTGCCACGCCCACGGCCACGGCAATCCGCAGGCCCCACGCGCGAACGGCGCCTCCCGAGACTTCCTCGGCCTTGATGGCGACGGCCATGAGCGACGGCTCAGCCACCGTGGTGGCAAAGCCGATGGCTGCTCCGAAAGCGTACACCAGCAGATAGTCGCGCCAGTCCACGCCCGTGGCCACGGCCGAAGCGCCAATGGCGCCGGGGGCCGTGAGCTGGCGCGCCATGGTCTCGCCAATGGGGAAAAGCGCCTCTTCCAATCCGACCAGAAAGAGCGCCAGCCCCAACAGCACGCATGCCAGCCCGAAGGCCATCCGGCGCAGGTTGGGCAGCCGGCGGCGCAGCACAACGACTTGAAACAGGACCAGTACGACGACGATGGGCGCCACGTCGAACACGGTCGACCAAACGGTGGCTCCCAATGTGTTTAGAAATTCAGCCATTGGATCGCCAAGCCGTAGGCAAGCACGCAGATCATGGGGGTCAGGCTGGCCAGAGCAATGAGGCCGAAGCCGTCGACCATGGGGTTGCGGCCCCGGATAGACGCGGCCAGCCCGACGCCCAATGCAGTGACCAGAGGCACGGTAATTGTGCTGGTGGTAACGCCGCCGGAATCATAGGCCACGCCGATGATCTCGTCGGGCGCGACGACTGTCAGCAGGGTCACGAGCACGTAACCACCGATAATCAGGAAATGGATCGGCCAGCCCTTGAGGATGCGGAAAACGCCGAGGACGATGGCAACTCCCACTGAGGCGGCCACCACCAGGCGCAGTTCCAGGGCGTAGGCGCTGCGGGCCCGGTCACTGTCGGCGATTACGCCGGCCTCCGCCGCCACCTCGGCGGCCTCGCCGATGACGGCGATCAGCGCCGGCTCCGCGACGGTGGTAGCGAAGCCGAGACAAAAGGCGAAAGCCAGCAGGGCGGTGAGGCTGCCCCGGTTAGCGAAGCCCTCCGCCAGGGCTTCGCCCAACGGGAAAAGGCCGGTTTCCAAGCCCTTGATGAACAGGGCCAGGCCCACGTAAACGCAGATCAACCCGGCGACAACGTTCCCGAGATTGGGGAACGGCTGACGCAGCACCACAATCTGGAAGAAGGCGATGACGATGATGATGGGCGCCAGGTCACGCAACGGACCGATGCTCCGCCACATCATCGTGAGCAGGAGCCGTACGGCGTTTTCCATCCGGTCTGCGGTTTACCGGGCGATGTGGAAACCGCGGCGGCAACCCGCTCGGCGGTTTCCGGCGCAGGTCATCTCAGATCCAGGCCGTTTCATACTCAGCGGACAACGGCGCCATGCTGTCCAGGTCCCAATCAAACACCAGGACCGCCGATTCCTCGCCGCAGAACGCCTGGAGCACTCGCTCGCCGTTTACGGCGACGACGCTTACGGCCTCGTTGAAATCGAGGTCGTCGGCCTCCCAGCCGGAGCGGTTGCACACCATGATGGGCAGGCCCGTATCCAGTGTCCGCTGCTCCCACTCTCCCAGAGGGCCGCAGTCGCCGGGACCCCAGGAGGCCGGCGACACGAGAATCTCGGCGCCGCGGTCCTTGAGGATGCCGGCCACGTCGTTGCGGTAGGCGTCGGCGCAGATCATCACGCCAACGGCGGTGCCGTCGCAATCGATGGGGACGACTTCTGCTCCCGCAGACGACCAGGCTTCCGGGCCGCGCAGGGCCTTGACCTTGCGATGACGTCCTATTATGGAGCCGTCGGGACCGATGACAAACACGGTGTTGTACATCAGACCGGCTTCAGGGTCACGCTCAGGATGCGAGAGAAAGACAGTCACGCCGTGCTCGCGCACCTGACCGCAGAAGTGCTGCATCCATTCATCCGGCTGGGGCAGAATCCAGTCGGTGCCTATCATCTCGGCGAACTTGTAGCCGGTGATGAACAATTCCGGAGTGATCACCCATTGGGCGCCCATGGCGACGGCGCAGGCCAGGCCTTTTTCGACCAGACCGCGGTTGTGTGCGACGTCGGCGAGTTCCGGGGACAAGTGCAGCATGGCAACGCGCAGTGGGTTCATCGGTAACCTCTCCATGCTTGGGGCGTGTTGTAGCCGGCAGGGTTTCCGGCCGGGCTACTGTTGGAACAGGATACGGCCGCAGGTGCTGCACGGCACCTGTTTGGACTTGTCCCGCAATTGGCGGATGACGTTGCTGGTGAGGGTCATGCGGCACGCCAGGCAAACGCGGCCGTTGTCCACCAGGGCGACGGCAGTGCCGGCCTTGTTTCGCCGGAGCCGTTCGTAGCGCTGAAGGTCGACCTGCGGCAGGGTAACGGCCATGTTCTGCCGGTGACCGGCGGCAGCTTCGCGGTCGCCCTCCAGCTCAGTGAGCCGGTTGCCGAGGGTTTCGGTCACATTCTGCCATTCGACCTCAGCATTCTGCATCTGGTCACGGGCAGCGACGGCGGCCTCCTCGTGGGTGCGCTGCTCCTCCTCCAACTCCATCAGCAGTTCGTCGAGCTGGTCCAGCTGGTATTTCGACGAGTCGACTTCCCGTTGGATGGCGGAAAGGTCGCGGCGGGAAGCATTGCCGCCGTAGAGACGCGATTCCAGCCCGGTCAGCCGCTCGCGGATTCGCTCCATTTCTTCGCGCCGGGTCCGCATATTGGCGCCCACGGCTACGGCACGAGCGGAATGGTGTTCGGCCTCGCTGGTCAGGTCAGGGCGATTGACGCCGGCGGCCAACCGCCTTTCGATGCGGTCACGTTCGGAGTCGATGCCGTCGATCTGGTGGTCCAATTCTTGCAGCTGGTATAACTGCTGCGGTGTAGTAGTCATGGTGTGGCCAATGGCTCCGTCGGACAGATATTGCGCCGTCAGTCTAGCAGGGTTAGGGTCCAAATTGTAGTCGAAAGGCAGGACTTGGCGGACGTGGCGCAGGCCGTCGCCGCAGGTCGTGTGAGAGGACTGAGAACACAGATGCGGTGAGCCGCAATACGAAGCCCCACCTGGCAGCAGGGCCGGCGGGGCTCGTGCGTAGAAACCGTCCGGGGTCAGCCGGCGGGCTTGAAGTAGGGGATTGTGATCTGCGGCGTCGCGGTCTGGAAGGTGACCTCAACCGCCATTCCGATATGCACGTCGCGGGGGTTGCAGTCCACGATGTTGGTGAACATGCGGACGCCTTCTTCGAGCTCCACGAGGGCGAGGACATACGGGACCATCTCGGCGAAACCGGGGGTGCGGTTCTGGTAGGTCACCGTGTAGGTCCAGACGGTGCCGCGGCCGGAGGCCTGAACCCAGCGGACGCTTTCGCCCCAGCAGTCGGCGCAGATGCCACGGGGGTACCACTGGTATTCGCCGCAGTCGTCGCAGATCTGAATAACCAGTTGGCCGCGCCGGCAGGAGTCCCAGAAGGCCTTGGTCTCACCGGCGACGGTGGGGAGGGGTTTGTTCCAAGCGGTGGTCATGGCTGTTCCTTGTCGGGCTCTGGGTTCCTGCTTTCGCAGGAACGACGGGCAAGAGGGAGTAAGGGTTCAGTCGCGGGCGAGGATGACGGTGCCGCCGCTGTGGCGGGATCCCAGGGCGCCGCCGGTGCCGTGGGCCAGGGCAAGCTGGCAGTTGGGAACCTGGCGTCCGGTGCCGTCGAATTCGTGGCGGAGCTGGCGAGTGGCTTCGAGGAGCAGGAACAGGCCGCGCATCCCCGGGTGGTTGGAGGACAAGCCGCCGCCGTCGGTGTTGATGGGGAGTCCGCCGCCAACCTTGAGCCGGCCGCCGCTCACGAATTCTCCACCCTCGCCTTTCTTGCAGAAGCCCAGGTCCTCCAGGGTTTCCACCACGGTGATGGTGAAGGAGTCGTAGACCATGGCCATGTCGATGTCGTCGCGGGTGACGCCGGCCATCTCGAAGGCGCGTGGGGCGCTCTGGTGGGCGGCAATGTACATGAGGTCGCGCTTGCCGGCGCCCTGGTGGGCGATGGCCTCGCCGGTCCCGAGGACCCAGACCGGGGCGTGGCGGCAGTTGCGGGCGACCTCCGGCGAGGCGACGACCACGGCCCCGCCGCCATCGGTGATGACGCAGCAGTCCATGAGGTGCAAGGGGTGCGAGATCACGCGGGAGCCGACCACGTCCTCGACGGTGATTTCGTCACGGAAGAGGGCCTCGGGGTTCATCGAGGCGTGGTGCCGCATGGCTACGGATACCTCAGCCAGTTGCTCGGAAGTGGTTCCGTAGAGGTGCATGTGGCGACGCGCGATCATGGCGTAGAGGCCCACGGTGGTCATGCCGTAAAGCTCCTCGAAACTGTCCGGGGACGGCTCCAGGATTGGATGACCGAAGCGGCCGACGCCGCCGGTTCCCACCGAGACGCCGCCGGAGCGGGCCAGGCTGCTGTAGGTGATGACGGCCACGTTGATGCGGCCGGCCGCGATGGCGGTGAGAGCGTGGGAAAGGTGGAACTCAAAGGACCCCCCACCGACGGTGGTGTTGTCGACGTAGCTGGGGTACAGGTTGAGGTAGTCGGCCAGGTTCATGCCGCTGTTGCGGGCGCTGCTCGAGGCTGTGAACAGGCCGTCTACGTCGTCCTTGGTCAGGCCGGCATCGGCCAGGGCATTGATGACGCTTTCGCCCTGGATCTGGAGTTCGCTCTTGTCGGGAGCGTAGCGGGTGACATGCTCGTGGATGCCCACGATGGCGGCGGCGCGCCTGAGGTCAACCATGGGGGAGGTACCTCCGTACGGGAATGGGTCTGGGTATTATGCCATAAGGGGCTGTAGCGAGTGCGTTTCCCATCGACGTGGTCGCAAAAGCCTACCCGGGCTAGGGCGAACCGTCGGGGCGACGCTTGAAGATGACCACGCGCAGGAAGTCGTTGAGGCGGCTTTTTTGCCAGTGGGGATCGAGGTGTTCGAAGAATTCCACGATGTCGCTGTCCAAGACGATCTCTTCCCTGATCTTGGTTACGGGTCGGCGCGGTGGCATTTTGATCCTGCCCGCGCGATGCGCTTTCACGAACTCAGGGAAAACCTCGGCCACGGGACGAGCGTGCGCCATCTCTTCGTCGGTAAGTATGGGCGCATCCGGGTCCTTGGCGATACCGACGTTGATGGCGGTTTCCTCCCCGTACAAAGCCTCCACCTCTATGTAGGTCAGGTTGGCGACTTTCTCATACGGAGGCAGACCGGCCCACTCTTCGGGCGAAAGGCCGTTGGGCTGATAGAATCTATCCATATCTGGCTACCTCCCTGGGCCGGGCTCTCCGGAAGCTGATTATGCGTGTTACGTCGCCTCGCATCGTGAACACAACGGCGTGCAGTTCGTCGTCAAAGTCGCCATACGCGACCCACCGTGATTCTCCATGCCGGTTACTAGGCTCAACTATGGCCTCATCCCATCCGAACAGATGCACATCTTCAAAGTCCAGTTGGTGCTGGTCCAAGTTGATGAGTCGTTTGGCCTCGTCCCATTCATATCGGACATTCATTCTACTGTCATCGGCCTGTCAATCGAAACAGGGGCGAATGCCCATTCGCCCCTGCGGATGCGCCGATGTGCGGAAAGGTCAGCCGGGGACCTCGTCGTAGTGGTGGAAGGTGCCGATGACGTTGGCCTCGTACATGGCCTGGACCTCGTCGTCGGAATAGTCGAGGATGCCCGTCAGCACGTCCTCGTTGTGCTCACCCACCTGCGGGGTGGTTCCGACCACGGCCGGCGTCCGGCTGAAGTGCCAGAAGTCGCCGGATACGGCGATGGTGCCAGCCAGGAAGTCGTCAACCTCGACCATGGCGCGCCGCTCCCACGGATGCGGGTCGGCTGCGGCCTGGGCGATGGTGTTGACCGGGGCGGCCACCACGTCGTGACGGGTGAAATGAGCGATGGCTTCCTGCATCGACATGTCGGCCATCAGATCGCGCATGGCCTGGTTGACCAGATCACCGTTTCTGCCACGCTCGTGGCGGGTGGTGAAGCGGGGGTCTTCCAGCCATTCGGGCTTGCCCAGGGCGTTGCAGACGCGGTGCCAGTGGTGCTGGTCACCGGCGGAGATCAGAACCCAGCCGTCCTTGCAGGGATAAGTGCCGGACGGCGGAGCCGCGGATTCGCCGCGACGGGGTTCGATGCCGGCGCCATGGTAGGCGGTTATCGGAATTTCGGTGTAGCTGTAGCCGGTATCGGCGAGACAGGCGTCGATGGTCTGGCCGACGCCGGAACTCTCACGCTCGTGCAGCGCGGCCAGAGTCCCGATGGCTGCATGGAGCGCGGTGGTGCGGTCGATGATAGGCACGCCGGCGCGGATGGGAGGCATCCCTTCTTCTCCCGTCACCATGGCGATGCCGGACATCGTCTGACCAATCGGGTCATAACCGATCTGCTCACGGTAGGGGCCGAACTGCCCGTAGGCGGACACATTGACCATGATGATGCGAGGGTTCAGCTCGTAGAGAACGTCGTAGCCGAAGCCCATCACGTCGATAGTGCCGGGACGGAAGTTTTGAAGCAGCACGTCGGAGACTTTGACCAACTTGCGGAGGACTTCCTTGCCCTCTTCCTTGCGGAGGTCGATGCTGAGGCTCTTCTTGCCGCTGTTGTACTGCACCCAGTAGGCGGACTGCTTGCGAACCCACGGCGCGTGGTAACGGGTTTCCTCGCCTCCCAGGCGTTCCACCTTGATAACTTCGGCGCCCAAACGGGCCAGGACCTGTGCGCAGCGGGGGCCGGCCTGGTGCCGACCGAGGTCGATGACGCGTATTCCGTCCAGAGGGCCTTTAGCTTCCGGCATGACAGATTCTCCTAAATAGAATGCGCAATTGGGGTAGTGGGATGAAGTTGCGCCATTCTACGCCGGGAGGCCCGGTTGGGCAAGCGAACCGGCGATGAGCAGTGCGGCGTTGGGGATGTTCACGCTGGTGTGGCGGCACGATTTGCCAGGCCGATTTGCGGGCGGCGTACGACGACGATCGACCGGATCCGTGCGGGAGCGAGCTCGATTGGAGCATGAAACAAATTTGTAACATTCTCACAATTCGTTCACTAATTGTGGGGTCGTTTTCACTTGGTTTTCACATTCCGTTGCTACGCTGTATTCACAGATGCGGACGAGGCCACACGGGGCCGGTGAGACCGAAACGGAAAGCCTCCCCGTTCGTCCACACAAAACAAATCGAAGGAGCGCACCAAATCATGGCCATAAGGAATACCACAATAAGCAAGCTCACCCGGAGGGAACTCGCGCCGGTCGCGGCAATGGCCGCGTTACCCGTGGTCTTCGAGGGGCCGGCGCTGCCCATCATTTCTCAAGGATAACAGCGCCGCGGCGCGCTACTGAGGAGGGAAACATCGCCACATGGCGGTGGCAACGGTTCAAATTGGGCCATCCATCAAATCCAACCGGGGGCTCTGGCGGCTCCATAATCGGCCGGAACCAGGGTCTTCCAACTCAACATCGAGGGGCGTGGATAAGCGCCATATCACCAACACAATCCCAGGGCTTCGGAGCACATAGTGAAGGGGCCGGCATAACAAACAACACACATAAGCGCGCCGCAAACGGGGCCAGCGAGCGACATAAGCCCGCTGGCCCTTTTTTATATCCACCCGCGCCGGCGGCTCGACCCGACGCGCGGCTCCGGATGTCGTCCGCACCGAGGCAGTCGCAGGCCCCGTCGCAGACGAGCAGCGGCTGTCAACAGGCCGGACGTTGGCTCCAGTGACGGTTCCTGGGAAACCTCGACCGACGTTGAAGCCGTAGATGGTTCAGCCCGGACCGGCGATAACGAGTGCGCGGCTCGATGTTGATAGCGGGGAAAGTGGCCGGACCGCCCGACTGTTCAGACGACGCTTGGTTGTCGATCCGCATCGCCGCCGCTCTGCGGGTAAACAATATTCCACGGAACCGTTCGGGTATGGAAGTGTTCCAGTATTGCCGCCGGAGCGCTGGATTCTACAGGTCAAGTCAGAAATCAGATATGTAGACGACCGTGGAATGCACATATATTCACCCCACAGGCAAACATTCACTTTATGTTCATATATGCACGCTTGATTTTCACTTGGTTTTCACAAATGGACGATAACATGCATGCATGGACGGGGATGAGGCAAGGGTCTAATCAGGTGGGTGAGTGCGGGATCGCCTGGCCCCGTCCATTTTTCAAAGTCGGGAAATCCGTCCCTTCCCAACGCTCGACTACCACCGGCATTTCGCAGGTGATGGGATCAAACAAAAGATATACCGAATCGATGAAACGCCATACCGGAAGGAAGGAACGACCGCGGCTCCACGGTTCACACGGGCAGCATGGTCGGAAAAATCGGCATCATTGCCCCCGACCAGACATACCAACCATCTCCATTGGGAAAGAAATCTATCCCGCAACATAACTGAAACAGGAGGCGGTCATGATAGCGGCAAACATGTACAAAAGCAGACCGAGGATACGAGGCAGCAGAGGAAGGAGCGGATGGTGGATATTCGCTTTGGTCGGCGTTTCGCTTGCCGCCGTAATGGTCTTGATGATGGCATCGGCGGACCAGGCTCCCTACGGCGCGACGCAAGTCTGGTCGGCGGAATCCACTGGCGGAACCTACACGAAAGCGTCCACGGTGATCGGGAGCCACGTCATCGGCGGCAACGCGTACGGCCAGGATGTTGGAAGCCTCCCCGCGGCAACACTGATCCACGTGGGGGCGCGATAGGCTGTCGCGATTGCGTCGTACGGATGACCAGCGAAGCCGCGAAACCGGCACAAAAGATGCGCCCAAGCCCATCCATGGCAACCCGAAGTTCCAATCTTGCGCTTGCGTTTGGCCCGAACCCCATCCGGCCGACGGCAAACCGTGCCCAGGCTTTCCCAGCCGGATTGGAGACGAGGGTCCGAGCGGACCGAGGGCGCGGCTATAGCAGCGGAGGATATAACTCCGGGCCATGCCTGAGGTCCGTGGCGTCCTGAGACGCCACCAGGAATAACCAGAGAGATCGGCGCATAAGCCGAATCGGGGTCAGCGAACAACGTTGTTCGCTGACCCCATAGCTTGCCCGTCCAACTCCGGACAGATGGGGTAGCGCCAAGGCAGGTCCGGCGGCGGACGAACCCCGCGCCCCGCGCGAGATGAAAGCAAAAGCGCGCGGATAACCGGTTAGCGATGCCGGGCTCGGGGGTGTCCCACCAGTGAAGCGGCATCCGGTGTCATGCCCTTGAACCTTTCTGGGCGGTAGGGCCCGAGGACAGCGTCGGCCCGAGCGTCGTCGCAGATCTCCAGGGCCGCGAGTTGGCTCAGCGCCGGCGCCAGCGTGACGCCGCTGTGAGTGAGGGCAACGTACAGATTCGGCGTCTCTGAAGCGAAACCCATGACCGGGTAACCATCCAAAGGCATGGGTCGCCAGCCAACGGGCACTGGAACCGCAGTGGCGCCGGCCAGTCCCGGCAGATGCTGGCAGGCCCGAGTCAGGAGGTCGTCGGCGTGGGCCTGGCTGTCGTCCTCGGCAAGGCTTTCCTGATCACCCTCACCGATCATGAGACGGCCGTCGGGGCATTGCCTGAGGTGGATTTCGCGGCGCCCGTCTTCCAGGGGCGGAGCGTAAATTACCGGCACGTTTTGCAACAGGGACGGCATGGGGCTGGTGCGCATGACCACGCCCGGGCTCTCGGCCTGGGGCACGTTCACTCCGACCATGGCGGCCACAGCAGTGGTGGCGGTGCCGGCGGCAGCGACCACGATGTCCGCCTCGATGTCACCGACCGTGGTGTGAACCGAAGCGACACGGTCGTGCGAGTCCTTGCGAAATCCGGTGACTTCGACCCCGGTGACAACAGAGGCTTCCAGATCACGCAGCCGGTTGAGGCAGACGTCAACAACCATTTGCGGTTCGACCTGGCCTTCATTCTCACTGTACTCGGCGGCGGATACCGTACCGATGTTCAACGACGGTTCGAGTTCCTGCAGTTCTTCGCGAGAGACGAGGCGGGACGGATATCCCCATGACTGAAGCTGTTGGACGCGGGCTCGCAGCGCCTGAGCGGACACGTCGTCGTTCTCCCATGACACTTTGCCGCCCCAACGAAGACCGATATCCTCGTTCAGGGCGTCGGCGAACCGGGGCCACATTTCCAGCGAGCGGCGGTTCAGATTGTGGTAGCCAACTGGTTCTTTTGCGCCGGCGTTTATCCAGGCGAAGCTGTGGCTGGATGCGCCGCTGCCGGGCTCGGCAAGATCGACGATCGTGACGCGGGCTCCCCGAGACGCGACGCGCCAGGCGATGGACGCGCCGACGATGCCGGCGCCCACCACGACGACGTGCTTGGTGTCCATGCTAACCCCTCCGGCCGCCGCGGCGGGGGCCACGGTTGCGCGAGCGCTCGAGGAGGGCGCGGGCCGGCTCGCCCCGGACGGCTTCGATGTCGTCCTGATACTTGAGCATGATGCCGAGGGTGTCGTCGATGACTTCAGGTTCAAGCTCTCGCATGTTCAGCGCCATGAGAGCGGAGGTCCAGTCCAGGGTCTCGGAGACTCCGGGGATCTTGTAGAGTTCGGTTTCCCGCAGCTCCTGGATGAACCCGGTCACCTGCTGGGCCAGCTGGCGGGGGGCGTCCGGGAGGCGTGCGGTGACGATCTGGAGCTCCTTCTGGTAGTCGGGATAATCGACCCAGTAGTACAGGCAGCGCCGTTTGAGGGCATCGTGGACCTCCCGGGTCCGGTTGGAGGTGATGACCACCACGGGCGGGAAGGCGGCGTGAAACGTGCCCAGTTCGGGTATGGTTATCTGGTAATCAGCCAGGAGTTCCAGGAGGAACCCTTCAAACTCCTCGTCAGAGCGGTCGAGTTCGTCGATGAGGAGCACCGGGGCGCGGTCCCGGCCCTCGTCGATGGCTTCCAGAAGCGGGCGTTTGATCAGGAACTGCGGGCTGAACAGATCAATGTCTGCGGCATCGCCGCCGCTTTCGGCTTCGCGCCGGGCCTCCATCAAACGGATTTCCAGCAATTGGCGGGTGTGGTTCCACTCGTAGACCGCGTGATTGATGTCGAGGCCCTCGTAGCACTGGAGGCGGATCAAATCGGTGCCGAGGCCAGCGGCCAGGGTACGGGCGATTTCGGTCTTGCCGACGCCGGCCTCGCCTTCCAGGAATAGCGGGCGGCGCAGTTTCAACGCGAGGAAGATGGCGATGGCCAAACCTCGGTCGGTTATGTAAGCCTGGTCGCGCAGGAGGGATTGCACGTCCTCTACTGAAGCGGGGCCGGTTGGTTCTTTCTCGGTGTGCAGGGCGGTCACTGGAGGCTCCGTCGGCGATGGGCTGGGGTTCGACTATTGTAGTCCATTTGGAGGCGGGGAGACGCCGGCCAACCAGTTTGGGATGAACGCGCGGACATGGGCGCGCAGCGCCTCCCAGTGGTCACCCAAGCCGGCCCGCTCGCTGTCGCTCAACCGGTCGTAGGTGCGACCGAACTGGGAAAAGTACCACAGGGGGAAAACCCAGAAGCCGTTGCCGTCGGTATCTCCGCCTCGGTCGGCAAGGCTGGCCACGATCCGCCCGGTGGCGCCGGACACCTGCCAGGACGCCACGGTTTGGCCGGCGTCAGCGATGGCCAGGGCTTCAACGAAGGCGGCGTCGCGCTGGCCGTCGGAGTAGGGTTCCAACAGGCCCAGCAGCCGGCGCTGGCGTTCGGCGTCGTCGGCCGCCGGGCCGGCGAAGCGGTGGGTGTGCCGGCTCTCCCAATTCGCGCCCAGGACGGGGACCACAAGGCCGCCGTCGCTGGCGATTGCGGGCATGCCGGCGACACGCGACCATTCCTCGGCCTTGGCCCGGGCGATGGCCTCGTGGGTGTCGCCGCTCTCATCGGGGTCGGCGCGGACACCCAGATCGGCGGGAGCCACGACCCGCACCGGAGTTCCCTCCAGGAGCCTCGCGAGCATGCGCTGTTTGTCGGCGTTGCCCGTGGCCAGCAGGATTTTGGGATCAGACACCGGAAAATCGCCGAAGAGTGGTCCGGGATCAGGAACCGCGCACGCTGACGTTGACGGGCAGCCGGGCCACCTCCGCTCCGTCGATGGCAACGTGGAAAGCATGGGGTCCGCCCTGGTTGAAAGTTACCCCGTTGACCTCGGCGATGATCCTGGCGGTGGCGTCCACCACGCCGTCGCGTAACGGCAGCGTGATGTTCTGCTCGATGGGCGGAACGGCATCCCGGGCGTCAGGAGTCAGTAGCCGGATGGCCATGCGCTTGTCGCCGGCTTCCACCACGGAATAGCGCATGACGCAGACCACCACGAACCGGGGGTGGGTCATTGGCAGGGAGCCGCCCGTGACCCCGTCAATGCCGACGCCCAGGGCGTGCAACTTGCCCCGGTCTTCAAGGGCAGAATCGCACAGAAAGGCCAGGTCGGTGGTCATCAGAGGCGACCGCCGGCGAGACCGCTAGTTGCCATCGCCGCCAGCGCTGCCGAAAGCGACGCCTGTGGCGGCAGCCGCCGGAGGAACTATAGCGGGCGCCGCATTGGTGGACGGCGTACGCGCCTCGGGGGGCAACTGTTCCTCCCAGTCCGGGATCAATTGGCGCTTGGTGGTTTCCAGGGTCATGATGACGGCCACACCAAAGCCGCTGAAAGCCATGGACAGGATGAACGCGGGGATATAGCCGATGAAATGAATGATGACACCGGCCACCAGCGTGGAGATGAAGTGTCCCATCATGGCTCCGGAAATCTGGAACCCATACACCGTAGCCACCGGACCCGTGCCGAAGTACTGCCGGTTGACCACCGGGTAAGCCGACATCTCACCTCCGAAGCCCAGGCCGAAGACGCAGGCGAAGAGGTAGAAGGCCCATATGTCTCCTGCGAACAGGAGGATAGCCACAGACCCGGCCTGGATGGCCAAAGCGGCGGACATGATGAGCTTGCCGCCGATTCGCTCGGTGATGATGGGCACCAGGAAGCGCCCCGCAATGCTGAACACGTTGATGAGCGTGAGGATGACCGCGGCAGTGGTGAACTCGATGCCGCGGTTGACCGCGAAGTCAACGACGAAAATCAGGACTATGCCGTGCCCGGCGCAACCCATGCCGTGGATCACCGGCAGGTTCCAGAAAGCGCGGGTGTGCTTCATCTGGCGTTGAAACACCTTGAGGCGGAGCTTCGAGGCCTCCGCGCTGAACTTAGTCGGCTGTGGATCAGTGGGAGCCGCGCCGTAGGCCATCAGTCCTTTCTCGGCCGGCTGGTTGCGGAAAAACGGCATCAGGCCCAGGGTTAGGCCACCGCCGACCAGACCGATGACCACGAAGGTGGCGGTCCAGCCGAAGTTGACCAACAGCAACGAATAGACCGGGGCCAGCGCAGCCGCGCCAACGCCGCCGGCGGCCCACATCAGGCCAATGCCCAGTCCGAGCCTTCGCTTGAACCAGGGGTTGACCGCTGCCATCAGCGGGACCATGGCAATCGAAGAGGTGAGCGCCAGCATGACGCTGTAGACAATGAAGAACTGCCAGACCTGGGTGATAAAACCGATGAGGATCATGCTGCCGCCGAACAGGACCCCGCCGGCGATCAGAAGCTTTCGGGCTCCCAGGATGTCGCCGAACCGCCCGCTGAACGGAGATGTGAGCGAACCCACCAGGTAGTACCCAGCCAGAGCAAAGCCGATGATTGCCGGGGACCATCCGAAGCGGCCTCCCTCGTCCAAAGGCATCCGGAGCTCGGGAACCATGATGCCGGCCGACATCGAAATGGACTGTCCGAAGATCTGGACTATCGACAGGATCGCGATGATCACCCACGCGTAGTGGAAACCGCCGGAAGATCGGCGAGTACTATTCAAAGCGGCCATTCAGAGGGGCTCCTGCGGGCACGGATTGGCGACCGGTCAGTGTAACGGACAGGCAACCAGGAAGGATCTGCCCCACCAAGTTTCGGAAACGGGTGTGGCCGACGCCAAGCGGGGGACAGTATCGGATTCGGCAGCGCGCGGTGCTGCACCGGGTTGATAAGGGGCGCCGGCAAACCCGCTGGTGGCGGAGTTGGTGATGCTGGAGAGGTCGGCGTCGCCGGCAGATGCAACTGCCCACGCCCCGAAGAATATGATCAGCATGATGGTCACGACCATCGCGCCGACGGATGTCAACATGGCGTAGTTGCGCCTAGCGTACCGTACCATGGGGCGGTATTGTACTCCTGCCGCCGCCGACGCGCCAATCACGAAGCCGACGCTTGACGGGTTATTCGGCGAGGCTCTGCTGGAATACCTGGTCCCAGGCGAGGGCCCAGGGTGGCCGGAGGTATCCCAAGGCGCGGACGTCGTCATACCACACGGACAGAGGTGAGTAACGCGTGTACGCGCTGCCACCGGACAACTTGCAGAGCCGTCCCAGGCAGTCCTCGGAGAGGCGTGCCACGCTTTCCTTGGCGAGAAGCAACTCCCGGCGACCGGTGTTGGTCTCCAGGCAGCGGATGGCGCCTTCCCACGCCTGTCCGATTAGCCATGCTTCCTGTTCCGCATGGGCCCACTCAACCTGCTGAAACGCGCGCAAGCCGGGGTCAGAGGCCATCCCGTTCTTGATGCGGGGACGAACGTAGTCCATGGCCGCATCGACCACGCCGACTATCACCGAGGTGAAAGCGGCAGCACCCAGACCGCCGTTAGCACCCATGAGTTCGGCCTGATGGTTGGGCCAGGCCACGCGCGTGGCTGGAAATTCGGAGAACTGGAAAGCATGGCTATTGGTGGACTTCATGCCGTGGCCGCGCCACTCCGCGGTTAGTTTCAGTCCGGTGGAGCCGTCCCAGGGATGGTCTCGAGTCTCCATGAAGAACAGATCGGGGACGGTTTCGCCGGCGGCCAGCGCACGGGTAGTCATGAACGAAGTGAGACCGGACCCGCTGCCGAAGTGCTTCTGCCCGGAGATGCGATAGCCGAAATCGGAGTCCCCGTCGGGTTCGCAAATGCTGGCGGTGCGCGAGGTATCGCCGCCGGAGCCGGGCTCGCTGACGATGGTGCCCCACCAACAACCGCTGTGTACGGTGTCGAATACGGTGTTACGTTGCTTGGTCCAACCTGCCGTGAACGGCTCGGGAACTGAGGGCAGCCGCCAGGACGCCAGCACCAGATGATGCATGGCGCTGGCGAGGGTGATGGACGGGTCGCCGACAGCCAGTTTTCGCAGCATTGAGCAGATGGGGCGGGCGGACTGTTCAATGGTCTCCCACGTGCCACCGAGATCCGTGGGCACCGCCATCAGGGGGACGCCGATCTGGCCCAGGCGAGCGTAGTCCGCGGGGTCGGCCTTGGTGCGCTGTTGGCGATCGGCTCGTTCCTCAGCCCATTCCGCGGCCACGGTGGGGGCCTGTTCCAGGATGGAGGCGATGGTCGTCATGCTGTTATTCTCCGTGGCCCGTCAGTTCGGCGTAACGGTCGAAAACGAGCCTCTTCACTTCAAACACAAACCCACTCAGGACGTCTTCGCCCGACAGGGTTTCGGGATTGTCCAGTATCTCAACCTCCCGTCCGGTCCGATAGACGTACACGCGAAGGCCATAGGGGTCGATGTACCAACCAAGTCGGGAGCCGCCGTCCATCCATTCCTGCATCTTGGCGAGGCCCGCGTCGACGCGGTCGGTGCGGGAGCGGACTTCGACAACGAAATCGGGCGCGCCGGGTATGGTGCTCCGGTACTCTGAGGAGCGCTGTGCGTCGAACCTTTCCTGTGTGATCCAAGCGGCGTCAGGGACGTACACCGCGCCACTGGGCAATTGGAACTGCACAGTTTGGGAATAGGTTCGGCCTCGGTTGTTCAAACCCCAACCATATAATCCGTAGTTGATTCCCTGTTCACCTTCGTTGCTTTCAGGGCCAGATGGCGCCATAACTATCAGGTCTCCATTGGCCGAGAACTCGAAGGTGTAAGGCTCGTTGTCGCGAGCCATACGGAAGAGTCGCTCGGCAAAATCGGGCGCGTTGGGATCGACGCCCAACACTGACAGGTTCAGGCGCAGTTGGCCGACCAACGGGAATTCCGTTGCGCCGCCAGTTTCAGGCCGTTCGGCGGCCCCAGAAGAGGTTCCGGTTGCAGTAGTCATTGCGGTCCCCGCGGCGGGTGGATGCGAGCCTATTGCACCGTAATATCGTACCCGACGATGGCGCTGAAGTTCTTCCGCATATTGTTGTAACGCGGCTCGTGTGACTGGACCTGGCCGACGCTGTCGGTGGCGCGGGACATGACCGTGTACTGACCCGGCGCAGCGTCCCAGACCCAGGACCAGCGGCGCCACATCCAGCGCTCGGCGGGTTCTTCGAGGCGGGCCGGTTGCCAGGACTTGCCGCCGTCGACGCTGACGTCGACCTGGTTGATGGCGCCGCCACCGCTCCAGGCGTAACCGCGGACCACGTGCTGGCCGGCCGGCAAGGTTGAAGTATCGTCATTGGGCTGGGACACCAGGGATTTCACGCCGATGGTGGTGATCAGTTCCTTGTTGGGGTCGTCCGCCGAATCGCCGTAGTAATAGAAGTTGTAGTGATACCAGCACTCGGGCTCGTGATCCAGTACCTCCAGGCGACGCAGCCACTTGACGGACCAGTTGCCCGACCAGCCGGGCACGAGGAGGCGGATGGGTGCGCCGTGCAGGTGCTCCAGCACCTGACCGTTCTGGGCGTAGGCGAGGATGGTGTCTGGATGAAGCGCCTTCTGAAGGGGAAGTCCCTTGTCGTAGAAGAACGGCTCGGTACCCTCTTCGGCAGTGGCGGGCACGCCCTCATCCCAGCCCTCGGCGCGGATGTGGGTGGCGCGTCCGGTCAGGCCGGCCTCGTTCAGGATTGCCGCCAGGGGGACGCCGGTCCACTCGCTGCCGGACAGGATCATCCGCTCCTGGGTTCGCGAAGGCCGGGGACCCTCGCCCTTGAAGTACTCGAAGTAGGTGGCGTCGCTGCCGGAGCACTCCATCACGGTGCGGACCGAGCGTGAAGGGAAACGGCGAACGGCGTCGTAGTCCAGCCGCAGAGGCTTTTTGACCTCTCCGTCGACGGAGAGGGACCAATCCCGGACGGTCACCGGGTCGGGCACGCCGAAATGCTGGACCACGTAGTGCAATTCGGTGGGCGTGATGAGGCCCTCCAGGTCCATGACCGGGGTGCGCACGCGCTCGGTCTTGCCATCGGGTCGGGGCAAGGTAACGGGCTCGACCTTCTTATGGGGCCAACCGTACCAGGAGTCGGCGCTGTCTGCACCGTCTGCGGACTGGTTTCCGTCCATTTGCAAGAAGTCGGGCCGGGCGGCATCATCGGCCTGGTTTCCTGGGGCATTCTGCTGAGTAGTCATCTGCCGTGCATCTCCGAGGTTGGATGACCGGCCCGAGGCCGGCGATGTGCCAGTTTCCCATGCTGGCGGCGCGGCGACAAGTAGTAGTCAACGCGGGTCGGGGTCATTGCAGGCATCCCGCGGACACGATTCCGCACACCGGCGCGAAAGTGCGTGCCGTCGATTTGCGGATCGGGGTGAGGGGCGCCGAATTCTCCGCAATGGGGGCGACGCCAAACCGGGATCGGGCGATTTGACACGAGGCGCAGCCGCGTGAACAATCGCGGTAAGGCGCACCCCGCAGCAACTCCAGGAGGTTCCAGTGACCACGCTGCACATCATCGTCGAGATAACGGAGCAGGTCCCCACGGGCCGCACGGAGTGGCGTGTGGACTGCGCCGAGTGCGACTGGTACGACATATTCGACGACCGGCGACGGGCGGAAGACGCGGCCACCGGCCACGTGGGGCAGGCCCATCAGTCGGAAACGACGTACAACCGGATGGTGCAGACGCTGCGGATCGAGCCCAATCCCGAAGAAAGCGACCTGGTCGACACCACCGGGTGACCAGGTCTCCTGTCTTTTTCCCGAACTCAGCGAGCGGCTGATGACGGGTCTCGCAACTCCGGCGCCGCTGTGGCCCGCCTAACCGGAGGCGTACTTCTCGCCCAGGGCGGTCTCCCAGCGCAGGTAGTTCTGCATGTCAGCGTAGGTGCGATCCGGTCCGCTGAACACGACGTCCGCAGGTGTGCGCGTAACGCCGGCAAGCCCTTCTTCAATCGACAGGCGGGCAGCCTGCCATGAATTAACGCCGCCAGCGAGAGCTCGGGCGTTCGAATAGCCAATCTGACGAAGCGTCGCCGCCGCGAGGAGAGACTGGCGTCCATCAACACAGGTGACCACGATGGAGACGTCGTTGGACCGGACGTGGTCGGTGATCTGCCATTCCAGCCAACCGCGCGGGACCCACCGCGACCCCGGCACGTGAGCACGGGCGAATTCCTGGCTGGTGTCTACGAAGATGATCACGTCGGGCCGGTTCTGGTCGAGAGCCCTAGCCGATACTGTGGGCACCGTGCGACGAGCCTCCACTAACAGTTCCGACTCGATTTCGCCGGAGATAGAACCGTCGTTCAAGGCGGCGATGCTCATCCCGGATTCCAGGGGCCTGCCGGCATCTACCCATGCCCCGGTGCCGCCGTCAACTGCATAAACCTGTTCGTATCCCAACTGGCGGTACCAAGAGGCGGTCAACGTGGCCCGGGCCCTGCCGTCGCAGCAGAAAACTATCGGAGCGTTTTTCACCACGGCGACGTCGTCACTGCGTTGCACGCACTGTCCACCGGGAAACCAGCGGAAACCCGGGATACGGCCGCGGTCGTATTCCTCGGAGGTGCGGACGTCGATGAAGTAGATGCTTTCGGTTACGCTGCGATCGGCCATGGCGTCCAGACCCGCTACGTCCAGGTAGCGCACGCCGTCTTCAGTCGCGCACCGCTCGGCGTAAGCCTCTGCGGCGGCCTGACCTGACGCGGACACATTGGGAAGCCGGTCGCGGGTGGCGCCGGATTCCAGATCGTAGCCGGCCAGCACCCAGCCGGAGGTGCCGTTTTTGAGGCCGACGACTTCGCGATCCAGACCCATGCGCTGCAGGACGCGGGTGCCGATGATACTGCGGGTTCGTCCCGCGCAATTCACGACGACGGTGGTATCCGGGTCCAGGTCGGCGGTTATATCGGTTATGCGGAGGGCCAACTCGCCACCGGGCACGCTGCGGCCACCGGGTATGCAGAAACGGCGGTATTCCTCCGGTGTTCGCGTATCGAGGATCACCATTTTCTCGCCGCGGTCCATGCGGGCGCGGAGCTCGATGGCGTCGATTTCCGGCACTTGGTGGACGACTTCGACCTTTTCGCCGAAGTCCTTGCTGGGAACATTTACACCCCATTCGGTGGGGTATTCCAAGCTCATCCAGCGGTTGATGCCGCCGTCCAGCCATCCGACGTGTGAGAACCCCATGGCTTCGACTGTTGCCACGGCCTGGGACACCCGACGCCCATCGTCGTCGCACAGGACGATCAATGTGCCCGCATGGGGTACGGCGTCGTGCAGGTCAAACTCCAACCTGCGGCGAGGCATCAGGCTGCTACCCGGGATGTGGCTCGAGTTGTACTCGCCGGGTTCGCGTACGTCAATCAGGGCAAATGGAGTGGTGGCGTTGAACAGCTCGCTGAGTTGTTCAGAACTAAACGATGTAGCCATCAGCGCATCTCCGTCGACCAGGTCGATTTGGTTTCCATAGAGCAATTCGCAGCCGCTCGGGCGAAGAAGTTATCGATCATGTCTTCGATTTGCGATGGGTCGACCGACGGGACATATGACAATGAGTCATGTTACTTCGAGATGACCGACCTTTGCACCCGCTGCAATTCGAGGCGAAGGCCAATCTTAGGTTCGGCCGTTATGGGGCCCGCTTGCCGATGTAACGATATCAACCTGTTATGCGGACAGTATACACGCGGGGAGGCGTTAATGCCCCCGCACGGCAATGCCTGATCAGCAGTTATCGTACTTTTCCGTCATCATCTGCCGGATTGCGCCGGTCTCCAGGTCGTAACGGACGCGCTCCAAGCCGCGGAGATCCTGACCGTAGACATGGATTTCGACGGTGGGTCGGTCGGTGAAATTGTCCATCTGGTGGATTTCATCGACTTCCGGGATCAACAGGCTGATTTCGCCCGGCCTGACCACGGCGGAGCGGCCCTGCTCCAATTGGGCCCAGTCTTCGCGCTGGCGGTCGTCGACGCGTCGGAAGCGGGTTTCGGTGAGGGCGTTGTCCATCACGCCAATCATGCCCCAGGTCCGGTGGTCATGCGGCGCGGCGTGGTCGCCGGGCCCCCACACGACCGCGGTTACCAGCAGTCCACTGTCAGGGCTATGGTGGAGCAGCCATGAGCCGTGGTTGGAGCGGCCTCCCGAACCAACCGGCAGTCGGAACCGCTCGGGGATGGCATCGGGATTGGCGATGAGCCTCGCCAAGCAATCTGAGCCTTTGTCGAAGATCTTCTCATCGGTTGGCTGGCAACCGAGAAGATCCTCCATATCCAGAACAAAGTCTTCCAAAGCGTAACGGACAGCGACCATCCAACCCTCCCTCCAAGGTTCAAGTAGCCGGAGTCTAACCCTGAGCAGCCTCCAGTGGCAACAGACGGACGATGACCGAGCGTAGCTGACACGACGAGCACGACCGCCCGGCGCTACTCCTGCATGGAGCCTTCGGCCACGCTGGTATACTACCGCGACCGAGTTGAACGACCCGATTTCCGACGGAGGAAACCCCTATGGCAGAGCCCATCAAGATTTCAATGCGCGTCCCCGGCACGTCGCCGATGCCGGACCTATTGAGGATGATACGCCAGATCGAGGATGCGGGTTTCGACGGCGCCGGGATCCTGGACAGCCAGATGATATGCCGGGACACCTTCGTGACGATGGGCATGGCAGCCAATGTTACCAACTCGCTACGGCTGTTCCCAGCCGTGACCAACCCCTTTGGGCGCATCCCGTCGGTGCTGGCGGGGGCCGCGCAGACGGTGGCGGAAATCGCTCCCGGCAGGACCAAGTTCATCATCGGGACCGGGTACACCTCGGCCAGCACCATCGGCCGCCGGCCGGCGACCCTGAGACAGATGCGCCGCTGCATCATGGAGGTGAAGGCGCTGCTGGCAGGCGAGTCCGTGCAATTCGACGGAATGACCAATCGCCTGGACTTCGCGGGCAGCGACGGAGGGCACGGCGTTCCCGTCCTGATGGCGGCTTCGGGTCCGCGTTCGCTGGAACTGGCGGGCGAGGTGGCCGACGGAGCGCTGGTGCTGGTGGGATATACCCCGGGCATCATCGCTCGGGCGATGGAGCACCTGGAAACCGGAGCGAAACGCAGCGGTCGCAGCCTCGAGGATTTGGACGTGATGTTCGCGGTGCGGACGTGCGTCGCCGATTCCACGGAAGAGGCTCGCCGGCTGGCGCGCCCGACGGCGGTGCACTGGGGGCTGATGTGGGGCGGCCCCAACTGGCTGCCCTACTCCGGGCTGGACATCCCGGATTACGAGGTTCCGCAGTCGGTGCGCGACGTCTATCCCGACCTGGGGCACGCGCCGAACTGGGACGAGGCCATCGAGTTGACCGAGTTCGTGGACGACGAGGTGATCGGGCAGCTGTGCGATGCGCTCGGGCTGATCGGCACGCCAGAGTACTGCACAACACGGATCCAGGAAATGGCGCAGCATGGGGTCAATCAACTTTACCTGATGCCGTGCCTGACCTTCGCCCCTCCGGAAGCCGAAGTGCAGGCTTTCGGTAATCACGTGATACCGGCGCTGGCCGCCGCGTGAACCGGGGCCCATCGCTACCGAATCGGCGGCCAGCGACCTGGCGGCGATGGCCGGATCGGTGGACGCGAGGGTTGCTCATGGTGCAGGGCACGTCGGGGTCGTTAGATGTCGTCCCGCAGCCGTGACGGCCAGCGATTGAGTTGTGCGTCCGTGCGGCTATTTGCTAGGCTGCTGCCACTAGTGCCGTCCCGACGGTTCGGGCGGCCGGCGAACAGTTGAGTGCACGGGCTAACGAGAGGCGCGCGTGACTACGGCAGATCGGTTCCAGGATTACAGCATCGACGCGGACATCTTTGACGAGATGTTTCACGCCGATGGCCGAACGAGAGACGATTGGAAGGGGCTGCAACGGACGCTCACCGATCTTTCAGCCGAAGAATTGGCGGCCATACAGGAGAGAGTAACGCGGTCGTTTTCCAACGAGGGCATCACGTTCACCGTATACGGTGACGATGAGGCCGACGAGCGGATCATTCCCATCGACTGCGTGCCCCGGCTGATCGCCGAATCGGAGTGGCGAGAGCTGGAAGCGGGACTGACCCAGCGTCTCAAAGCGCTGAACCTTTTCCTCCAGGACGTGTACGGCGAGTCGCGAGTGACCAGGGACGGCGTGATCCCGGAAGACATGATCCTGGGGTGTCCGCAATATCGCCTGGAGATGCGCGGTTTCACTCCGCCCGAGGGTACCTGGGTCGCCATCTGCGGCACCGATGTGGTGCGCACCAACGACGGCTACCGGGTGCTGGAGGACAACCTGAGGGTCCCATCCGGTGTGTCGTACATGATCGCCAACCGGAAGGCGGTCAAGGCGAGTCTGAGGCGGCTGTATCGCGCGTCACGGGTGCTGGAGGTTGAGAACTACGGCCGGCTGTTGCGGCACACCCTAAGGGAGTTGGCGCCGGGAGGCGGCGCCAATCCGAGCATCGCTCTGCTCACTCCGGGGGTGTACAACTCCGCGTTCTACGAGCACATGTTCCTGGCCGGCGAACTGGGCGCAGAGCTGGTGGAGGGTCGCGACCTGGTGGTCAGGGACGGTTTCGTCCACATGCGGACGACAACCGGGCTGCAGAAGGTTGACGTGATCTACCGCCGCGTCGATGATGATTTCATCGACCCCACGGTCTTCCGGCCGGACTCAGTCCTCGGAGTGCCGGGCCTGATGGACGTGTACCTCCAGGGGAACGTGGCGCTGGCCAACGCGCCGGGAACGGGCGTGGCCGACGACAAGAGTGTCTACGCGTATGTGCCCGACCTGATCCGGTACTACCTGGGAGAGGAACCGCTGCTGGAGAACGTGGAGACCTACCTCTGCCGGCGGCCGCAGGAACTGGAGTACACGCTGGACAACCTGGACAAGCTGGTGGTCAAACGGGTCGGCGAGTCGGGCGGATACGGGATGCTGGTGGGACCTCACTCGACGCCGGAGGAGCGCGCGGAATACGCCGATCAGGTTCGCGCCAACCCGGCGGATTTCATCGCCCAACCAACGCTTGCGCTGTCGCGGTCGCCCTGCCTGATCGACGGCAAATTCGAGCCGCGACACGTCGACCTGCGGCCGTTCATCCTGCACGGAAAGGCCACCCGGTTGGTACCCGGGGCGTTTTGCAGAGTGGCCCTGAGGCGGGGCAGCCTGGTGGTCAATTCCAGCCAGGGCGGCGGCGGCAAGGACGTCTGGGTCCTGGAGGACTAGCTAGTTTGCTCTCTCGAAGCGCGCAAGGACTTTACTGGATGGGCCGCTACCTGGAGCGGGCGGACCACCTGAGCCGCCTGTTGCAGCTGCAGGCGGAGGCCCTGGTCGACCGCCCGACCGGGGAGATTTATTCGGGTTGGCGACGCATCTATCGCAGCCTTGACCGGGAACCACCAGCGGGAGGGCTGGACCTCTCGCCGTCGTACGAGAGAGCCACGCCGCAGTTCCAGCGGGCGGAGGAGCCGTCGGGGCAGGTCCAGGTGCAGCGGCGGATCAGCGACAACTACACCCTGGCGGATTCGTTCACGCTCGCGGACGACCTCACGTTCGAACGCGCCAATCCGAGCTCGGTGTGGAGTTGCTTTGCGTCGGGAAGGGAAAACGCGCGACAGATGCGTCATTGCATCAGCGCCGAGATGTGGCGGTCGCTGAACCTGACCTACCTGAAGCTCCAGCGGATCAGGATTCTGGACATATGGCTAGGGTCACCCGAGGGCTTCTACACACAAACGGCGGAGGACATCGAGACCTTCGTGGGAGTGGCGGCGGCCACCATGTACCGCGACGAAGGGTGGCACTTCATGCAATTGGGCCGGTACCTAGAGCGTTCCCAACTGGCGAGCGGCCTCCTGCTGGCGCAGATGGAAGAGGACACAGAGCCCACCGAACACACCGAGTCCGACTGGACCACGCTGCTCCGCATCTTTCACGCCCAGGAGGCGTACATTCGCGCCTACGGGGTGGAGATACGGCCGGACCAGGTACTCAACCTGCTGGTCACCGACCCGCTGCTTCCGAACTCGATGCTCCGTGCCCTGGACGGCATGTCCGCTGAACTTGAGGCGATCGGCACGGGCCCCGACCACGGATCCACCGATGCAGCAATCCGAATGTCGGGCCGTCTCCGATCGCTGGTTAGGTACGAGTGGCCGGACGCTGACGACAGACCGCTGCTCCTGGTTCGGATCGCGGACCTGAGCCGGCAGTTGCACGGCCTCGTTAACGCCGTCTACTTCGACTACTGACCCCGGATTTCGTGCGAGCGGGCTATGCGCAGGCTGCGGACCGCAACGCAGCGAGAACCGAAGACGGCCGCTAGACGGGGTCGGACCCGGTTTCCGGGGTTTTCATGCAACGCCCGTGCTGACACTCGATGCGCCGAATGCTATAATCCCCGTTGCGCTTTCATCAATTCAGGAGATTCGAACTTGCGTCATTACGAACTGGTAACAATCTTGAGCCCGATGCTGAACCAGGACGAAGCATCGGCCAAATGGGACGAAATCAAGTCGTTCATCGTCAATCGAGAGGGCGAAATCACCGCTGAGCAGGTCTGGGGCACTCGCCGGTTGGCCTATCCGATCCGCAAAGGAAACTACAATTTCCTGGAAGGATCGTACTACTTGAGCACATTCACGGTGGATAATTCCTTCAACCGGGAGTTGGAGAATTACCTGAGGCTGGACGAGCAGGTGCTGCGATCGCTGATCCTGAACTGCGACGGGCCATTGCCCGACAAACCGCCGCCGGGACCGTTGACCGCGCCGTCGCGGTACATTCCACCCGGACGGGGCCGACGCCAGGACGGCGGCGGACCGGTGCCGGACGCGCCCGGTGGTTTCGCTGACCGCCGCCAGGGTGGGCCTCCGCCGGCCGCACCCGCAGCCGCTGCTACGGCGCCGGGAAGTGAAGCTCCGGCCACGCCAGCAGCCGCGCCGGAGTCCGCCGAACCGGCTCCCACACCCGCTGCGGAAACCAGCGTCGACGCGACGCCGGCTCCCGGGCCGACCCCGGCTCCGGAGCCCACTGCCAGTGCTGAGCCCACAAGTGCCGAGCCCGCCGCCGCCGCACCGGCGGCCCCGGAGCCTGCGCCCGAACAGCCCGCCGAAACCGATGGCGACGCCGAGGCGTAAGTAGCCATGAACAAGATCACCATAATCGGCAACCTGGGTCGGGATCCGGAGATGCGGTACTCCGCATCGGGCAACCCCATGACGTCGTTCAGCATAGCCAGTAACCATCGATACACCACTGCCGCCGGAGAGAGGCGTGAAGAAACCGAATGGTTCAACTGCACCGCTTTCGGGCGGCTCGCCGATACCTGTAACCAGTACCTCAGCCGTGGTCAGCAGGTCTACATCGAAGGCCGATTGCGGTCACGCCAGTACGACCGCAGGGACGGTACTCCCGGTTTTTCGCTGGACGTTACAGTGACCGAGTTGCAAATGTTGGGTCGCCGGGACGAAATGGACAACGGTGGATACGGCGGACAGTCTGACCGCGGATATGGCGGGCGAAGCGACAGCGGCGGGTATGGCGACCAGCGAGGCGGATACGACGACCGGCGCGGGGCTGGCTCTGGAGCCGGCGGCGCGGGCGAACCGATGGACGTCGACGACCTTCCCTTCTGAGACCGAAGCATCCCAACGACAGCAACCCGGAGGAACCTACCCCAATGACTACCCCTGAATCCGCTCCCGCAACTCCGCCCGCCAGCGCGGCGCCTTCCGCGCCAGTCGGAGGACCTCCTGCCACAGATGGACCACCTCCCGGTGGGCCGGGCGGCAGGCTTGGCGGCGGCCCTCCCGGCGGACCGGGCGGCAGGCCCGGTGGCGGCCCTCCCGGTGGACCGGGCGGACGGCCGAGCGGACCGGGCGGGCGACCCCCGGGCAGGGGCGGCCCCCGTGGGGGAGGCCGCGGCGGGCGGCGATACGGACCGCGCCGGCGAGTGTGCGCTTTCACTGTTGAGGGAGTCACCCCTGACTACAAGGACGTGGACCGCCTGCGGCGGTACATCTCCGAGCAGGGGAAGATCGAGCCCACGCGCAAGACCGGCACATCGGCGAAGAACCAGCGGCTCCTGTCCCAGGCAATCAAGCGAGCCCGCTACCTCGCCCTGCTGCCCTACGCGCCCGAACACAGCATCAACGTCGGCATGCGTTCGGGTCGCTAATCGGCCCTCCAGATGCTGAACCTACCGCTGCCCTGGAAACGCAGCGCCGAAGAGGCGGAAGAGGCTCCGGAGCAGCCTGACAGGCGGCGCCCGTCCAGAAATGCCGCCGGCCGCAGTCGTCGGCTCGGCACGACAAGCGTCGACACCGTGAGGGCAGCGCGCACGCGACGCCGGCTCGAATCCCGCCGGCAGCGAATCGCCGTCGTGGTGGGAGCCGTGTTGATTCTGGTGATCGTCGGCGTGGTGCTGGCTGGTGTCTACCAACAGTTCATTCTGCCGCCTCGAGTGATGGCGGGCGAAGTGCGGGGCGTCCGGTTCACCATGGGTGACCTGGTGGAACGGATCCGAGTCCTGCAGGGTATCAACCGCTACCAGGGAGGGCAGGTGGACTTCAGCCGAATTCCGTTCCAGCTGCTGACCAACCTGCTGCACGCCGAGATATTGCGCCAGGCGGCTCCCGGCCTCGGAATCAACGTGACTGACGACCAAATCGAAGACGCTATCCGGGACCAATTCCGCCCGGAACCGGAACCAGGTCAGGAAGCCGACGATCCGCAATTGGAAGCGCAACTCGACGCGGAATTCGACAACACCTACAAGAACTTCCTTACCCAGGTGAACCTGACCGACGACGCCTACCGCCGGATCATGGAGGAGCGGTTGCACGAGAGCACGCTGTTCGGCATCATGCTGGCATCCCTGCCCGAAGAGGCACCGCAGATTGAACTGCAGGCCATCGCGATGGGCCTCAATTCCTCGGCTTCTCCGGAGGCGGTGCGTGAACGCCTGGTGCTGGGCCAGGACTTCGGCTCGGTGTCAAGGGAGATTTCGGGGTCGGACGGCTACATCGGATGGGTGCCCGAAGGAGCGTTTCCCGAGTTCGACAGCTACCTGTTCGGCGAAACTGAGACCGCGGAAGACGGGACTCAGACCCGGAAACCTGCCACGCTGGAAACCGGCGAGATATCCACGCCCATATATCAAGACGAGACGATCTTCATTATCCAGGCGATCAACGGTCCGGAAACCCGACAGGTCGTACCGCAGATGCTTTTCCAAATGGCCAGCGCCCGGGTCGAGGATTGGAAAGACGATCAGTTGGCCCAGGGGTCCGAAGACGGTTGGGTGAAGATAAACTTCGACAGCCACCGGTACGCGTGGGTCACCGACCAGGTCCGGCTGACCGCGCCGCGGGTCACCCCGCCGCCCCAGCAGCAGGGGCCGTAAAGAACCCGGGCCGCCGTTCAAAGTCCAAACCTGAACCGAGTTGGATCGAATCGTCGAGCGAACCCGAACGCAGCATTACCAGATGCCCGCCGCAACCGAAGCAATCAATATCGGCCTGATGGGTCTCGGGACCGTCGGGGGCGGCGTGGCTACGGCCCTATCGGACAACGCCGACGAGATCCGACGCAAGACCGGGCGCACGGTCCGGCTGCGTCGGGCCCTGGTACGCGACGCTACGAAGACCCGCGAGCCTTCTCCGCCTCCGGGAGTGCTGACCACCAATCCCGAGGACATCCTCGCTGACCCCGACATCCACATAGTGGTGGAAGTGATGGGCGGCGACACGCCAGCCGGCGACTACCTGGAACGCGCCCTGGCCAGCGGCAAGCATGTGGTCACCGCCAACAAGGAAGTGATGGCGCGACGCGGTCCGTCGCTCCTGGCGCTGGCGCAGTCCCAAAGCGTCAATCTACTGTTCGAGGCGTCCGCCGGCGGTGGAATCCCCATCGTCGGCTGCTTGATGTCACAACTGCTGGCCAACGACATCCGCTCGATACGTTCCATCATCAACGGAACCACCAACTACATCCTGACCCGGATGGCTCGGAGCCAGACCCCGTTCGCCGACGCCCTGGCCGAAGCCCAGAGCCGGGGATACGCCGAGGCTGATCCCACCAACGACGTCGAGGGCATCGACGCCGCGTACAAGCTGTCGGTGCTGGGGAACCTGGCGTTCCACCAATCGATACCCCACGGCGCGATCCACACTGAGGGAATCAGCCGCCTTGGCCCCGAAGATTTCCGCTACGCCGCCGAGCTGGGCTACGCCATAAAATCCCTGGCCATCGCGACGGCCCGCCCGGACGGCGCGATCCAGGCCAGGGTTCACCCTGCGCTGGTTCCCGAAGACCACCTGCTCGCCAAGGTGGACGGCGTGTATAATGCGGTCGAGGTTACCGGCGACCTGTGTGGGCAGATCATCCTGCACGGGCAGGGAGCCGGCCGCGATGCAACCACCAGCGCGGTGATGGGCGACGTCCTGAACGTGGTGCGGTTCATTGACAGCGCGGGCGCGCCGCCGCTACTGCCCGTTTCCAACGGACGCGGCCAACAATCCGGGCACTCCACCCGACCCATCGACGAGCTCTCCAGCGCGTACTACCTGCGACTGACGTGCGCCGACCAAGCCGGCGTATTGGCCCAGATAGCGCGTTTGCTGGGCGACGGCAACATCTCCATCGCCACCGTGATCCAGAAGGATACCGACCCGGGCAGCGGAACTGCGCAACTGGTCATCACCACGTATCCCTCCCGAGAGGCCGACGTACAGACCGCTCTGGCGGCCGTGGCGCAGCTCGGAGTGGTGGTGAGTGTCGACAATCTCATCCGCATCGAACAGTAAACAACCCAGACAGAACCCCGACGCATCACTCGCAGAAACCAGGCGACACCGTGGCACGAGCCTCCCAAACCCGGTAGAAAATGGGCGTAGGCGTATTACAACAGTACCGGGACCTGCTGCCGGTCAATGAGGAAACTCCCATCTTTTCGATGGGTGAAGGAGACACGCCGCTGGTGCGGTCCCGCCAACTGGGCACCGAACTGGGTTGCCCCGACCTGTACTTCAAGCTCGAGGGTTGCAACCCCACCGGATCGTTCAAGGACCGGGGCATGGTAGTAGCCATGGCAAAGGCGCTGGAAGAGCGCAGCGTCGGCGTCATGTGCGCCTCAACAGGCAACACCAGCGCGTCCGCCGCCGCTTATGCTGCGTATTGCAACCTGGCCGCGTGGGTTTTGATCCCCAAAGGCGAAGTCGCGTTGGGCAAGCTGGCGCAGGCAATGGCGTATGGAGCCCGCATCCTCCTTGTGGACGGCAACTTTGACGCGGCCCTCGCCCTGGTTCGGGAGTTTACCAAGACCAACCCCATCACGCTGGTGAACTCGGTCAATCAGCACCGGATCGAGGGTCAGAAAACCGCGGCCTTCGAGATCTCCGACGTGCTGGAAGACGCGCCCGACTACCTGTTCATACCGGTGGGAAACGCGGGCAACATCACGGCGTACTGGCGCGGTTTCGTCGAATACCACCAGTTGGGGCGAAATGATGCTCTGCCCCGTATGATGGGTTTTCAGGCAGAGGGCGCCGCGCCGATAGTCCGCGGGGAGCCGGTCCCATTCCCGCAGACCATCGCATCGGCGATACGCATCGGAAACCCGGCGAGCTGGAAGTTTGCGGAACGCGCGCGGGATCAGTCGGGCGGTGTCATTGACGCGGTGAGCGACGACGAGATTCTCGAAGCGTACCGCCTGCTCGCGTCGCGAGAAGGGATTTTCGGAGAGCCGGCTTCGGCCGCCTCGGTGGCGGGACTGCTCAAAATGAGCCGCAACGGCCTGGACCTGACGGGCAAGCGGGTGGTGTGCATCATCACGGGCAGCGGCCTCAAGGATCCGGACATGGCCGTCAGCAGCGCCCAGGCCGACACGGTGGAAGTGAAGCCCAACCTGGAGGCGATCGAGAACGCCATCATGGAGACGATGCCCGCCAGATGACCGTTGCCGGACCCAAAATGAACTTGGCGGCCGTCGAGGTCGCGGTGGGCGCCATCCTCAAGTACATCGACGAGGACAGCGGGCGCGAGGGCCTCTGGCGCACTCCGGAGCGCGTTGCAGAAATGTACGCAGAGCTTTTCTCCGGAGTGGGGACAGACCCAGCAGCGGAAATCGATGCGATTTTCGGCGAGGATGTGACCCACGATCCGGTAATGGTGGCGGATCTGCCCTTCTACTCGATGTGTGAACACCATCTGCTGCCCTTCTTCGGACGGGCCAGCCTGGTCTACGTGCCCGACCGGCATATCGCGGGGATCAGCAAGGTTGCCCGGGCACTGGAAACCGCGGCCCGCAGGCTGCAGGTGCAGGAGCGGCTCACCGCCCAACTCGCGGACGCCGTGATGTCACGCGTGCAGCCGCTGGCAGTGGCGTGCCGCGTGGAAGCTGAGCACCTGTGCATGTCCATGCGCGGCATTCAAAAGCCGGGCCATCGCGTCGTGACCACGGCGATACGGCACGGGTCCAGCGGCGGGGAAAACGGCGCGGCGCCGACGTATTCCGCCAACGAATTGCTGGGCCTGTTGGACCGCCGGGTGTAACTGGTACGCCGCCCATGACAACCAACCTGCCAGCAACCCCGATCACGTCGTTTGAGCAAGTCCGACAGCAATGGCAGGACTTGCTGGGCCGATCAGTAGTCAACAACCTGTACGTTACGCCCACCTGGCAGGAACTTTGGTGGAGCGCTTTCCAGAACGGGCGCTCACTGGCCGGTTTCTATCTGACGGACACCGCGGGCCAGGTGACGGCCCTGGCTTCGCTGTCGCGCTGCGGAGACAATTATTCGTTCGTCGGCAACAGCGACACCTTTGACTACAACGATTTCATCATCGCGCGAGGCACGGAGCCGAGGTTCTTCCCGGCGCTGCTGGATGCCATTGACTCCGGCGGTGGCCGGCAGTTGGACCTCTTTTCGGTTGGCGAAGACTCTCCGACTCTGGCCATGCTCCCGGACCTGGCACGCGCGCGAGGGTATTCGGTAGATATAGTCGAGGAAGACGTCGCGCCACGCATATACCTGCCGCCCACCTGGGATGAATACCTGGCCGGGTTGAGCAAGAAGGACCGGCATGAACTGCGGCGGAAGCTGCGCCGGCTGGAGGGCCACGAGAACTGGCGCTGGTTCTGCGTCGTCGACCCCGGTGAGGCCAGCGCACGCGCCGACACGTTCCTGGACCTGATGCGACGCAGCGATTCGGCTAAAGCAGAGTTTCTCACCGCCGACCGCGAGGATTTCTTCCGGCAACTGATCGCCGCGACCGCGTCACAGGGACTGCTGCGGCTCTTCTTCATGGAGATGGACGACCAGCCGGTGGCGGCCTCCCTGTGCCTGGACTACGACGGCGTGCGCATGCTGTACAACAGCGGACACGATCCCGAGTACCGCTACTACAGCGTGGGGCTGCTGCTGCATTCGCTCTGCCTGCGTGACGCGCTGGAAGGGGGCTATCGATACTTCGATTTCCTGCGCGGGAACGAACCATACAAGTACCGGCTGGGTGGCAGCGACCATCAACTCTACCGAATAACGCTCCACCGCGCTGAAGCGGCCAGCGACGGCTAAAGTCACGAAACAGAAACACTTCGTTGGTAGAATCCGGGCCGTCCTCATTGGCAAAATATAGCTTGCATTCGTCAGCCTACCCCCAGCTTTGATATCCGACTGTACATCCCGGGTCGCCCTGATCTCCTACCACACCTGCCCGCTGGCCGCGCCGGGGCAGGGGAAGGCGGGAGGCATGAACGTGCACGTGCGCGAACTGGCCCGAGCCATGGGGAACCGCGGCGTGATCGTCGACGTTTTCACCCGTGCGCACGATTACGTGTGCGGAGGCGCCGAGGCGAGGAGCGACGGAGTGAACTATGTTCACGTTCCGGCCGGGCCTCCCGATGCGCCCCTCAGCGAACTGTCGGCCTTCTTGGACGACTTTGTAGACGGAGTGCGGGAATACCAGCAGCGCAACAACCTCCGCTACACGGCGATCCATTCCCATTACTGGTTGAGCGGCTGGGCCGGCGCGAAGATTGCCACCGCGACGGGGGTTCCTCAGGTCGTCACCTTCCATACGCTGTCACGCATCAAGATGCAGTCACGCTCCGGTGAAAACGAACCACCGGTGCGCCAGGAGACCGAGGAGCAAATCATCGCGGGGGCCGACTGCCTCGTGGCCTTCAGTCCTCACGAACGAGACGCGATGGTGCGTCTCTACGGCGCCGATTGGAACCGGGTGGAGCTCATACCGTGCGGGGTCGACCTGAGTCGGTTCAGGCCTGTCGACCGCACGGCAGCACGCCGGGAACTGGGCCTCAACGGGCACAAGGTCATGCTGTACGTGGGTCGCATTGAGCCACTCAAGGGCGCAGACCTCCTGCTCCATGCCGCCGCCTCGATGGAGTCCGAAGAGGGTGTCCAGGTCCTGGTGGTGGGTTCCGACGCCGAAGGCAGCGGCGATCTTGAACGGTTGCACCAACTGTCGAACGACCTGCAACTGGGCGACTCCGTGGAATTTGTCGGCCGCGTGCCCCAGGAGCGATTGGCCCTCTATTACTCGGCGGCGGATGTATGCGTCGTGCCGTCGTTTTACGAGAGCTTCGGCCTGGCTGCGCTGGAAAGCATGGCCTGCGGGACGCCGGTGGTCGCAACTCGCGTCGGCGGTCTGTCTACGATCGTGCAACACGGCAGGACCGGCTACCTGAAATCCTGGCGTTGTCCCGAAGCTTTCGCGCAGTCGTTGGAAATGATCATGGCCAACGATGACCTGCGGGACAGCATGGGGCGGGCGGCTCGCAACCGGGCGGAAGCGCTGAGCTGGGACCAGGTTGCAGGGCGGCTGCTGGCATTGTACGAACGCCTGGCATCGGCCGGACACGACGCGGCGACGGCCCACTGATGCGGCAGCCACCTCCGGGGCGACTAACACCCAACGATCTGGGGTTCCCTCCTTTCCCGGGCCAGGATCAAAAGCCCCCTCCGAGGCGGCGGGGTCCCCTGGCGTCCGCGTTGCGTCACCTCGAAAGTCGGATGGGCGCCGGCCTGCTGGTGTTCCTGCCGGTGCTCGTGACCTATTTCATCTTCAACTTCTTCTACGATGTGCTTGCGTCGTTGTTGGAGCCGTTCGTCCGTTGGTTGAACATCCCCAAGACGGGAGGGTTCGACTGGACAGACTTGGTGGGAGTCGCCGCGGTGCTGGTGGTGATCTACGTTGTTGGTCTGCTTATCGGATGGGCGGTCGCCAAATTCCTGATCAACCAGGTTCACGATCTGATAGGCCGGATCCCGGTCATTGGCGCGGTGTACAAAACAACTCGAGTGGGCATCGATTTCCTGTCGGACACGCAGCAGTCGGACTATCGGGGGGTGGTGCTGATTGAGTTCCCGCGTCTTGGCGTGTTGTCCATCGGACTGATCACGTCGAACCTGGGTAAGCTGGACGGGGTGGAAGACTACCTGTCGATATACGTGCCGACAACTCCAGTGCCGTCTTCCGGGTATCTGGTGGTGGCCGCCTCCAGCAAACTGACGCCCACCGATATCACCGTGGACGAAGCCATGCGCATCATCATCTCGGGCGGGATCCTAGCCGGCGAAATCATCAAGGGTCGGGTCTCACTCAATGGCTCCGAGCATCCGACACCCGACCTGCATTGGCTGTGGGGTTGCGGCAAAGAGGCAACGCCGTTGCCGGACGCGCCGCCGCCTCGCGTGCAAGAATCGGTACCAGTGGTAACCGGCGTTCAGGATTAGCCGGGTCGATGGCGGTCGCCCGAGGCGGCCCCCAGCCAAAATTCGCGCTGCGCACGCATCGTCAGCGCCCAGACCGGAGGATCACATTCCATGGATTACACACCCGAACGCGCCCTGGTGGTCATTCCCCATCCCGATGATGCGGAAGTGTGGGCCGGAGGCACCATCTCCCGCTGGGTGCGCGAGGGATCCGAGGTCCACTACGTGCTATGCACCGACGGCAGCAGGGGCACGGACGATCCGGAGGTTGACCCGACGGAACTGGCCGCCACCCGGGGCCGGGAGCAACTGGCCGCTGCAGACATCCTGGGCGTGAAGAACGTGGTCATGCTGGGCCGGCCCGACGGCGAACTGGAAGACACGTCGGATTTTCGCAGGGACATCGTCCGACAGATCCGCCTCGTCAAACCCGATGTTGTGCTGACGGCGGAGCCCTATCGACGCAACATGCAATGGCACCGGGACAACCGCATCGCCGGGCAGGTGACACTGGACGCGGTGTTCCCGTACGCCCGGGACCACCTGCACTTCGGTGAGCTGTTCGCCAACGAAGGGATTGAGCCCCACAAAACCGCCGCGGTCATGTTCTGGGGGTCGGAAAACCCCAACACCTTCGTCGAGGTTGCCGCCGATTTCGACTCCAAGATGGACTCGATCATGGCTCACCGCAGCTTGGTCCGCGAGCGGTCCAGGGAACAACTGGAAAGTTTTGTGCGGGCACGGGCCAAAGAGGCTGCCGACGCCGGCAACGAGTATCCCGATGAGGATTTCAGCGGCCTGACGCTCGCCGAGGCGTTCCGCAGGGTGAACTTCCGGACCTAGCCCGCGACCCCGCGAGCCGTTCCAGCTAAACCGGGGCGCGCCGGGTGTGCCAGTCGGTGGCTTCCTGATAGGCGTAAGCGGCCCTGAGAATGGTCCCCTCCGCGAAGGGGCCGCCTCCCAGTTGCACGCCGATGGGCAGTCCGTCCTCGGTGAACCCGCCGGGGATAGACACCGCAGGCATCCCGGCTAAGGGGTAGCAGCCGGTGTAGGAGCGGCGGAAGAAGAAGCGCTGGCGCACGTCGTCCGCCGACTCGAAGGGCGCTGTCAGGGCGTCGTGCCGGGGGGCCGGATACGGGGCGGTCGGAGACACGAGGACATCGACCTGCCGGAAAGCGTCCTCGAATTGTTGCCGGAGCAACACCCGGGCCTTCATGGCCCGGTTCTGCACCTTGGCCGGGACCAGGGAGGCGCTCTGCAGGCGGGTACGGGAAGCGCGGTCCAGCAGTTCTGGCGACCGCCGCATCAGCCCGTCGCGGGCGCCGGCTCCCTCAGTGTCGGCGATGCCCACAAAGATCGCGCCGGCGATCTCGGTGAGCGGCAGAGAAATGTCGACCACCTCGGCGCCCAGGTCGGCGAGGGTGTCCAGCACGGCATCGGTGGCCCCGCGGACGTCGGCATGCATATCGAGGGAGTTGCACAATTCCGTCATGCGACCGACGCGCATGCCCCGGATATCTCCGTCGAGCATCGCTCGATAGTCGGGAACCGGACGGCGGCTGGTGGTCGGATCCAAGGGGTCGTAACCGGCGACAGCGCCCAGGACCAGTGCGCAGTCCTCCACGGTCTTGGTCATGGGAGATGCGGCGTCCATGAACCAGCACATGGGCGTGATGCCGTGGCGACTGATACGGGTAAATGTCGGCCGGAGGCCCACCGCGTTGCAGTAGGACGCCGGGCCGCGTCCGCTGCCGCCGGTGTCCTCGCCCACGGAGGCAGCGCAGAGGTGCGCCGCGAGCGCCGCGCCCGACCCGCTGCTGGACTCGCCGGGTGTATGCCCGTGACGCCACGGGTTATGGGGGGTGCCGTAGGGCGGATCGGCCGTGCCGCCCATGGCCAGCTCGCTGAGGTTGAGCTTGCCCAGCAGGATTGCGCCGGCCGACTTGAGGCGAGCCACCACGGTCGCGTCCTCGGACGGGACGTTGTCCGCATAGGCGCGCGACCCGTTACTGGTGAGAATGCCCTCCGTGTTGAACTGGTCCTTGATGGCCATGGGCACGCCGAAGAGAGCTCCTCCAACAGCGGCGTCATCGCTGCGGCGGAGGGCGTCGTCCGCGTCCGCAGCGGCGCCCAGGGCCTCCTCGCGGGTCACGGTGATGTAGGACTTGATGTCGCCGTCGATGGCGTCGATGCGACTGAGGTAGGCGTTGACCGCGTCGGTTGCGGTGAAATCCCCGTTGCGGATGGCGGCCGACGTGGCCTCGGCGGAGAGGAAAACGATATCGTCCTGGGATTGTGCAGAGCTCATTAGTCCCCTTTCGCTCGCTCATGGTGAGCTTGTCGAACCAAAAAACCGCACCAGCGAGTATCCTTCGACAAGCTCAAGATGAGCGAAATCTAATGGTGGTCAAATACTTTGGGAAGGCCCTGGCCTCCAACCCAGCCAGACTGCTATCAGCCCGCGTCTGGGTCGGGGAAGATGGTGACGGGCTCGATGCCTTCCAGGTCAAGTTCGCGCAGGCGGTCAAGTTCCTCCATCAGGCTCGCGAAGCGGTTGGCCACCTCGGGGAGGTCGGCGTCGTCAATGGGGACGCCGACAAGGTCCGCCATCTTGCGTACCTGTTCAACGCTGAGATCTGGATCGGGCATGGCTATTTCCCTCCACCGTGGGGGTGAATCGAACGGTCCACAGACTGGGCCAGCCGCCGTCGGGAGGTGTCCCGGGAAACCGGCGTCGCGGGTGGGTCAAAGCCACCGCTGGAACCATCCCAGCATACGCTCCAGGTATTCCTGGCGCAGTGCAACGTGTCCCGTGCGGAGGAACCCATGACCGCAGCCGGGGAAGCGCACCATTTCCACGTCCTTTTCCAACCGCTTCAGCACCTGGAAATATTGCTCGCTCTGGCCGATGGGGCACCGGGCGTCGGATTCGCCGTGGAGCAGGAGCACGGGGGTCTCAACCTGGGGCGCGAACTTGATGGGCGACCGCTGAAGCAGCCGAAAGGCCAGGGTATCCACGCCGGCGGCCAACTCGTTGGCCAGGGGGCGGCTGATGGGCATCCCACCGGCAAGCCGGATGGCCCACTGGGTTTCGCCGAAGCTGGTGGCGATGTCCGAGGTGCCGTACATGGTCCACAGGTCGATGCACGGAGCGCCGGCCACGGCCGCACGGAACCGGTTGGTGTGCCCGATCATCCACGTGGTCATGTAGCCGCCGTAACTGTACCCGTGAACCCCCAATCGATCGGTATCCACGTAGTCGCGCTCGCACACCAGGTCAACCGCGGCCATGAGATCGCGGTAGTCATCACCGCCCCAGTCGCCCAGAACCGCGTTGACGAACTCCTCGCCGTATGTGGACGATCCGCGCGGATTCACCGCGAGGGTAAGAAATCCGGCGCCGGCCAACACCTGATGCCACGGCACGAATGAATCGTAAAATGCACCGTTCGGGCCCCCGTGAATCTCCAGCACCAGCGGGTAGCGCTGATTGGGATCGAAACCTGGGGGATGGTACAGCCGGCATTCGATGTCCCAGTCCTCGCGCTCCAGCAGGAACTTCTCCATCGGAACTGGGGCATGTTTGGCGAGCCAGCCGTCGTTGTGCGCCGTGATCCGACGGCGATCAGCCTCACCCTCTTTCGGGACGCCCTGCATCACGTAAGCGTCCGAGGGATTTGTGGGGTCGGAACCGGTCACGACCACTCGCCGGGCTTTGGCGTCCATGGCAACGCCGGAAAGGAGTTCACCCCCGCCAGTGACTGCCGACGGAGTTGATCCTCTTTCGGACCCGACTCCCGTCTGGTACAGCCTGGTTTCCCCCTGGGAGTCGCCCAGGAAGACGATGCGCCCGCCGTCCCCGTCACCGTCGCCCGGCAGCCACCGCAGATCGAGAGGAGGATAGATGCCCGGATAGCCGAGGCACGGGCGCAGGCTGTCGTCGCTCAACTGCTGCGGCAGGCAGCCTGGTTCGAGCACGTACAGGTACGCCTGCCACAACACCATCAAACCGTCGTCGGTTCCACCGGCAGCAAGGAGCCGGCGGCCGTCAGGCGCCCACGAAACCGCGGCTACATCGGTAAGACCCTGCGACCACAGTTCCGGTTCCGCTGTCCCCGCGCCGGACGCCGCCGCGTCGGGCGCTTCCACAACGTAGACCTCGTTTGTGGCGGTGACGTCCCGATCGCCGGAACGCCCGGAAATAAACGCGATGCGGCGGCCATCGGGCGACCATGCGGGGGCCATATCATCCCAATCGCCAGATGTCAGTTGACTGGACTTGCCCGTAACGGCGTCGACTAGGAAGACGTGGAAGTGGCTGTCCCCACGCCAGCCAATGGCATCGTGGCGGTAACGTATGCGGTGCACTTCCATTGCGGCGGGCGATTCCGGTTCTTGGGGACGGTCCGCGGGTTCTACGTCGGACACAACCGCCAGCCGCCTGGAATCGGGCGACCAGACGAACTCTCTCACGCCTCCGGCGAGCTTGGAAAGTTGGGCAGCCTCCCCACCACCAGCGGGCATGAGCCAGACCTGGCGGGTTGAGTCCCCGCCGCTGGCGCCGGCACGCAGGAACGCAAGGGTCGCGCCGTCGGGCGAGAAACGCGGATGGCCGTCGTTGTTGCCCTGGGTGAAAGCGCGGGGCGCTCGGTCTCCATCCACAGCGTCCAGGTCGACGTGATAGATCCGAGCCCGAGGCTCGGAGGTCTCGCCGTCAATCCACGAAAGGACGTAAGCGCACCGGCTCCCGTCGGGTGAGACCGTCGGGTCGCCAACGGTTTTCAGGTTTCGAAAAAGGTCTGGGCCTATGGGTTCTGTCATGGAAGCAGTCTGAGTGTTGGGCCGCGGCCGCGTTCGTTTGGGTGTGGAAAGTGCGAGTATTCTACCCTATAGACGGTGCCGAGCCAGCGCGGAACTGATCTTCAAGCCCACGCATTTTGGGCAAAACCGTGATTGCGAGCAGCCGAGCGATGTGGCAGTTTGGTCGGTGTAGCGACGACCACGGAGGCTACGGGATTGCCGCTCGGCGTCAAGTCCGGCGTGACGTCGCTGCGCTACCGATGACGAACTGGATGCGCGCGAGGGGCTGATCTCGCGGCTATCGTGTCGAATCGTGCCATTCCGGGTAGTCAATCGCACCGAAGTCGGGCGCCCGCTATGCTAAAATTGATTTGCCATTTCAGTCATCGGATCATGGAGGGAAACGTGCCCGAGCGCATCTTGATAGGTGTGGCGTGGCCTTACGCCAATGGCCCGCTGCACATGGGACACGTAGCCGGCTGCTACCTGGCTGCCGATGTTTTCGCCCGCTATCACCGCATGAAGGGCAACGATGTGCTGATGGTATCCGGATCCGATGCCCACGGCACTCCCATAACCATCCGCGCCGACCAGGAAGGCGTGGAACCCCAGGAAGTGCTGGAACGCTACCATGCCCAGTTCCTCGATACGTGGGAACGGTTGGGCATCTCCTTTGACCTGTTTACCTCCACCCACACCGCGAACCACCAGGAGGTCGTCCAGGACTTTTTCCTGCGGCTCCAGGAACAAGGGTACATCTACCCTGACACCATGCTGCTGGCGCACTGCTCGGGCTGCGACCGCTTCCTGCCCGACCGGTACGTCGAGGGCACGTGCCCCCATTGCTCCAACCAGCGAGCCCGTGGCGACCAATGCGACGCGTGCGGCCACACCCTGGACCCCATCGAACTGGTGGAGCCGTACTGCAGCATCTGCGGAAACGCCCCCGAGTTTCGCGACTCGGAGCACTTCTTCCTGAAGCTGTCCGCCTTCCAGGAGCCGCTGCTGGAATGGATCAACCAGCAACACCACTGGCGGCCCAACGTGGCCAACGGCACCCGGAGTTTCCTGCAGGGCGGGCTGAAAGACCGCGCGATCACCCGCGACCTGACCTGGGGCGTGCCGGTTCCGCTGGAAGGTTACGACGCAAAGCGGATCTACGTGTGGTTCGAGGCGGTGATCGGCTATCTGTCGGCGGCAGTCGAATGGGCTTCGCGCAACCGCCACGCGGACGACTGGCAGAACTATTGGAAGGATAACAACACCAGGACCTACTACTTCATCGGCAAGGACAACATCCCCTTCCACAGCATCATCTGGCCGGCCATGCTCATGGGGTACGGCGGCTTGAACCTGCCCTATGACGTGCCGGCGAATGAATTCCTGAGCCTGGAGAGCCGCAAGTTCTCCACCAGTCAGAACTGGGCGGTGTGGGTCCCTGACTACCTGGACCGATACGATCCGGACCCTCTGCGCTACCTGCTGTCCATCAACATGCCGGAGACGGGCGACACCGATTTCAGTTGGAGCGAGTTTGTCCGGCGCAACAACGACGAGCTGGTGGCCACCTACGGCAACCTGGTGAACCGGGTGCTCCGTTTCACCTACCGCAACTTCGACGGCCAGGTGCCCGTGGAGGCGTCCGCGCCCGAGGACATGGAGCACGGGCTGTTGCAGACGGCCCGCGAGACGATGACGGCGGTGGACGACAGCCTGGCACACACGCGCTTTCGCGCCGGCATCAGCCAGGCTTTCGGGCTGGCGCAGGAGTGCAACCGCTATCTCGACGCCAGGGCTCCCTGGCAGGCGATCAAGGAAGACCGGGCGCACGCCGCACGATCGTTGGGAACCACAATACAGGTGCTCAACTGCCTCAAGGTCATGCTGGCGCCGTATCTCCCGTTCACCAGCCAGAAGCTGCACGGGTTCCTCGGGTTCGACGGGGAAGTTTCCGAAGAGCCGTGGGACTTCGACGCGTTGGTCGGCGCCATCAAGCCTGGCGGCGTCCTCCGGAACCCGTCGAATCTGTACACCAAGCTGGACGACGCTGTGGCGGAGCAGGAAGCCGGCCATTTGGGCGTCTCCGCCTGATCCCCGCTGTTCCTGAGCGATCCACCGTGCAGCCCGGGCTGGACCTGCAAACCGTATCGATCTACGCTCCGGTGGTCGACCAGTTGGCCCAGGTCGAGGAGCAGCTGCACGAGCTATGCCAGACCGACATCGCCGACCTGGACCCGCTCCTAGACTACGCCATCCGTTCCGGCGGCAAGCGGGTCCGCCCCGCCCTGACCCTGTTGTCGGCGGATTTTCACGAGCACGAGCGGAAGCTGTCGCTCATCATGGCGGCGGCAGTGGAACTGCTGCACCTGGCGACCCTTATCCACGACGACACCGTCGACAACGCCGGCCTGAGGCGGGGCAAGCCGACCATCAACAAGATGTACGGCAACCACGTCGCGGTCCTACTGGGGGACTACCTGTTCGCCACTTCCGCCACCTTCGTCTGCGAGACCGGGGTGGTTCGGGTGATCCGCCGGTTCTCCGAAACGATCATGGAGCTCGCCAGCGGGCAGCTGATCGAATTTTTCACAACCTTCGACCCTTCCAAGGCCCGCCGGCTGTACGACGAGCGCATCTATCGCAAGACCGCGTCGCTGTTCTGCACGTCCGCCGAAACCGGGTCGATACTCAGCGGGGCACCGGAGAACCAGGTGCAGGCATTGCGCAAATACGGTTACAACGTGGGCATGGCTTTCCAGATCGTGGACGACCTCCTGGACATCCAGGGCGACGCCAGCGAAATCGGAAAACCCGTGGGCAACGACCTGCTGCAAGGAGTGCTGACGCTCCCCACCATCATGCTGATGGAACGGTACCCGGATGACCATCCCATCGACAGGCTGTTCGCATCCATAACCAACGGCGGGTCGGACGTGGACCACCTGCTGCAGAAGTCGCTGGACATGATCGACGGGTCAACCATCGTCCCCGACTGCTTCGCGGTGATCCGCGACTACTGCTCCGAGGCGGCGGCGGCGCTTGACGATTTGCCGGACTGCGCAGCGCGGCGGTCACTCCTGGAAATGGTGGGATACATCCGCGAAAGGTCGCGCTAGCGTCCGCAGTCTCCGCGTCCGGCCCGCGCCCGGTTCACATGCGCGGTTCACGGCGGCGATACTGCCCACCGGAAACCCGAGCCGTTTCCCCTGCGGTCTCACGTTCAATCCCGTATAGTTGGGACGGGCGCCCAGCCACGGCGCCGTTTCGATCCTGGCACGCTGATGGAGCAAGACCATGACCTCACCTGCCAACCCTGAACCGAATCTGCAACCATTGCCGCTGGAAGGGCTGCGTGTGCTGGACGCCACGCACATCGTTGCCGGGCCATTCTGCTCCATGATCCTGGCGGACATGGGAGCGGAGGTGATCAAGATCGAACGACCGGGCACCGGAGACCAGGCGCGCCGGAACGAACCTTTCGTGGAGGGTCCGGACGGCTCGCAGATCAGCGCACGCTATCTCGGCGTCAACCGCAACAAGAAAAGTGTATCCCTGGACCTGAGAGACCCGGTCGGCAAACGGGCTTTCGAAAACATGCTCAAGGTTTCGGACGTGCTGCTGGACAACTGGGGGCCCGGCGCCATGGGTCGCCTCGGTTTCAGCTACGAGCGCCTGAGTGAGATCAACCCCGGGCTGGTGTACGCGAGCATCTCGGGCTACGGCGACAGCGACGGAATGCGCGGGCCGTACTCCAATTGGCCCGCGAACAACCCCTGCGTCCAGGGCATGGGCGGCTGGATGGTAACGACTGGGACGCCGGAAAGCGGGCCCCAAATGGTCGGCGACAACATGGGCGACTCAGTGCCGGCGGTATGGTCCGCGCTGGGGGTTATGCTGGCGCTGGAGTCGCGGCGCAAGACCGGTCGCGGGCAGCATGTGGACATGTCCATGTACGACTGCATGGCGGCCCATACCACCAGCAGCATGCCGCTCTTCCAGTGCACCGGGCAGGTGACCACCACGGCCCGCGAGAACATGTTCTCCGCGCAACTCACTTTGCGGGCGTCCGACGGATACGTGGTGCTGGCCGGCGCCGGCGACGCCGACGACAAGTGGAAGGCAATGTGGAATCTCGTAGGCCGGCCGGAACTGGGTGACGACCCACGTTATCTCGGCCGAGGCGTGACCGGGCCTTTCTTCTCCAGCCATATCGTCCCGGCCATCGAAGAATGGTCGCAGAACATCCCGAAACGGGAGCTGAACCAGCATCTCCTGGATTGCGGGTTCTCAATGGGGATAGTGCAGGACGCGGCGGACCTGGACAGCTGCCCGCACCTGGAGAACCGGAACATGTTCGTGGACAGCGGCGACACCTACGGCCGCTCCTTCCGCACGGTCAACACCCCGGTGCAGTTGACGGGATGCGCGGATACGCCGGCCAACCCGCCGCCGAGGCTGGGACAGCACAACCACGACGTCCTGTGCAGCATCGGTGGGCTGACTCAGGATGAGGTGGCCCAACTGGAAGCCGACGGCAAAGCCTGACGCCCGCGACAGCATCCGCGAAACGGCGAACGGGGCGCATTGGGGCAGTGTTAGAATGAATTTCGGACTCGCATTCCCGTTCGTTCGGCCCATGCACAAGGAGCCTTGACAACGCCATGCCCACCTTTCAGGCCCCTCGGGGTACCGCCGACCGCCTGCCCGCCGAGCAAAAATACTGGCGCTACATCGAGGGCCATGCCACCGACGTGGCCCGCCGGTTCGGGTACGGCCGGATCGACAGCCCGATGTTTGAGGACGCCGGACTCTTCGTGCGCGGCGTCGGTGAGGGGACGGACATTGTCGAAAAGGAAATGTACGTCTTCGAGGACCGGGGTGGCGACCACCTGACCCTCCGCGCGGAGGGCACGGCCCCAGTGTGCCGAGCCTACCTGGAACACGGCATGCATAACCAGGCGCAGCCAGTGCGGATGTACTACCTGTGCCCGGTGTTCCGCTACGAGCGACCGCAAGCCGGCCGGTTCCGGCAGCACCACCAATTCGGGGTGGAGGCCATCGGCGACGGCGATCCGTCGGTGGACGCCGAGGTGATCGAACTTGCGTGGACTTTCATGCACGACATCGGCCTGTCCGACATCACGTTGCTGACCAACAGCATCGGCGACGGACAATGCCGGCCGGAATACATCGCGGCCCTGAAATCCTACTACCAGGGCCAGACGGCGAACCTGTGCCCGGACTGCCGGCAGCGGCTGGACCGCAACCCCCTGAGGCTGCTGGACTGCAAGGTGGAAACATGCCGCGCGATGGGCGAGGAAGCGCCCAAGTCAGTGGAATGCCTGTGCGGGGAGTGCCAGACGCACTGGGACCGGGTGCGTTCCTACCTGGACGCGGCGGGCATACCCAACCGGGTGGACCATCGCCTGGTACGAGGTTTGGATTACTACACGCGCACAGTGTTCGAGATACAACCGGCGGTGGAAGGCGCCCAGTCGACCATCCTCGGGGGCGGGCGGTACGACGGGCTGATTGAGCAATTGGGCGGTCGACCCACACCGGGGATCGGGTTCGGCAGCGGTATCGAACGGCTGGCGCTCAACCTGCGCCGGGACGAGACGCCGGTTCCTGACGAGCCGTCCCCGCGCTACCTGATTGCCACTATCGGAGAGGATGCTCGGATCGAGGGAGTTCGTCTCGCGAGCCGGATGCGCAACGCCGGGGTCGGGGCGATTCTGGCCAACGGAGGGCGGGCTCTGCGCGGGCAGATGCGGCAGGCCAACGCGTTGGGGGTCGCCGCGACCCTGATCATCGGAGAGGATGAGGTGCGCGATGGGACCGTGGTCGTCCGGGATATGGGCACTTCCAGCCAGGAAACCGTGCGCGTCGAACAGTTCCTGCTGCAGGCGAGCGGTGGATAACGGTTTGAGTCAGCCGCACGAGCACGGGCCGGCGGCATCGCCGGCCTTTTGCTTTCAACAGCCCGAGGAAATCTGAACAAAAAGCCGAAAATCTGACAGCCCTGACGTTGACATAGAACAGGCGTTTGGTAGAACATATGCTCAACACAAATGCGCTGCTACCAGCGCGGCAGGAGTTGAAATGAGCACCGACATCCGCAACAGCGTCATCAACGCGACCCATGCCGTAGCCACTTCCCGCATACCGACCGGCGGCCGCCGGATATCCTACCGGGGATACCTGATCCACGGGGAAGTCCCGTCGATCTGCTACGTGATCTACGGTCGCAACGGTTTCGGCCAACTGACCGAACTCGGCGCCACCCGCAGCTTTCCGGACGCCATGAACTGGGTGGACAAGCACGTAGACAACATGCAGGGAATGATCCCCGCCGGGATGCCGGCAGAGGGTTCCACGCCGGCGCACCGCACATTCCAAGCGGCCGCCTGACCGGCACGGCTCGGATGATGGACCGACCGGAGAGGACCGTCTCCTTCCGCCGGGTGGTGGACCTCACCCAGCCGTTACGGTCGGGCATCCCGCTCTGGCCGGGAGACCCACCGGTGGAATTCGAGACGACGGCGACCATACCGAGCAACGGCCATTTCCTCCGCCGGTTCGGGATGGGGGAGCACAGCGGCACGCACATCTCCACGCCGTCGGCGCTGTTCGATCAGGGCCTGGGGCCGGAAAGCATCCCGCCCGAGGCCCTGGTCGTTCCGGCCGTGGTGATCGACACGCGAGGAAGCGTCCGGGAAGACCCCGATTACGCGTGCACAGTCAATGATCTCGCGGAGTGGGAGCGTCGACACGGTGCGATCCCGGCCGGTTCGATGGCGCTCCTGCTGACCGGCTGGGACCGATATTGGGATGAACCGGATCGGTTCATCAACTTGCGATCCGACGGCTTGATGCATACGCCGGGGTTCGCGCCGGGCGCGGTGTCGTTCCTTTTGGACGAACGGGGAGCGGTTGGCATCGGCATCGACACGCACGGCGTCGATGCTGGAACGGACACGGGCCTCCGGGCCAGCCGGGTTGCGTTAGCAAAGGGCGCCCTGGTATTGGAATGCCTGAACCGCCTCGACCAATTGCCAGCCACCGGGGCGACGCTGGTTATTGGCCGGTTGCCACTGGTGGGCGGCAGCGGTAGCCCGGCTTGCGTGCTGGCGCTGTCTCCTTGATTGGCACGAAAGAAATCCGCCAGCAGAGGGACGCTCAACCACGCCTTTCCGCTGGCGGAACCCGTACTGATCGGGCAGCCAGGAGAATTACAGGGCGCCGGCTCCGGCCGCCGCGCACTGCTCGTCTTCCTCGCTGGTGCCGCCACCGACGCCGCAGGCGCCGACTACGGCGCCATCTTGCACGATGGGCACTGCGCCCTGGCCGAAGATCATCTCCGAACCAGAACGCTCCCGGATACCGGCCGGCGTGGGAGCAGTGGCCCGGTCTTGCATCTCGCCGCTGGGCCGTCCGAAGGCAGCCGACGCCACCGCTTTACCCTGGCAGCCGTAGGCCGATGCCCAGATCGCCCCGTCCATGCGCTGCAGGCCGATGAGACGTCCACCCGGGTCCACCACGGCCACGCTGATCTTTATGTTGAGTTCGTTCGCCTGGGCAATGGCCGCCGCCATGATCCGGTTGCTGTCCGCGAGTGTCAATGCCATGTTTTGCCTCCTGTGTGCAATCGGCCTGAGGCCGCTAATCAATGCACCATCATAGATGTCCGCCCGGTGCCCGGCAACCGGTGCCCGGCAACAAGGATCAGTGCCGTTGTGACCGGCAATCGAAACGCCGGATGCTATACTATCCGGGCCATACGGAACGAAACGCCTGCGCCCGCTTTGCTGACCCGCCGCATCATACCCTGCCTGGACGTTGACGCCGGCCGCGTCGTTAAGGGCACCAGTTTCGTGAACCTTCGAGACGCCGGCGACCCGGCGGAACTGGCGGCGCGCTACGACGAAGAAGGCGCCGACGAACTGGTCTTCCTGGACATCACGGCCAGCAGTGATTCCCGCGACACCATGGTGGACGTGGTCCGGAACGTGTCCGAGCAGGTGTTCATTCCACTGACGGTGGGCGGCGGCATCCGCTCCATTGAAGACGTGCGCCGCATGCTGAACGCCGGGGCGGACAAGGTGTCGATGAACACCGCGGCGATAAACACTCCTGAGCTGGTGTCCGGAGGCGCGGCGCAGTTTGGCAGCCAGTGCATCGTCACCGCCATCGACGCCCGCCGGGTTGTGCCGGGAGAGGATTTCCCGGCGCCGCGAGATCCTTCACTGGCCGTGGACGCTGACTCCGGGTGGCAGGTCTTCACGCACGGCGGACGCAATCCCACCGGCCTGGACGCCGTCAAATGGGCGCAGCGGACGGTTGACCTTGGTTCCGGCGAAATCCTGCTGACCAGCATGGACGAGGACGGGCAGCAAGGCGGTTACGACCTGGCGCTGACCCGGGCCATATCCCGGGCGGTTCCGGTTCCGGTGATCGCCAGCGGGGGAGCCGGCACCCTGGAGCACCTGCACGATGCCTTCACCGATGGCGAGGCCGACGCGGTGCTGGCGGCCAGCATCTTCCACTTCGGCACGTACTCGATCGCGCAGGCGAAGGAGTACCTCGCAGCCTGCGGCGTCCCGATGAGAATCTGACGCTGGTCAAACACGCTGGGAAAGGAACCTGATGAGCGCTATCACCACCGTAATTTTCGACATGTTCAACACGATAGCGCAGGACGGGAACGACCTGTGGCGTCACACATTCCAGGCGATCATCGAGGAGCAGCAGCTGGACACCACGCCGGAAGAACTGCGGCACGCCTGGGACTATGGAGCCGGCAATTTCAGGGACCGAAGGACCGCGCCGGGTGCGGCATTCGAGTCATACCTCGACGGCTGGGCGCACGCCTTTGCGGCGGCCTTCGAAGAGTTGAACCTCAAGGGTGATGCCATGGCGGCCTCGCAGAAATCGATCGACGACCTGGGCGCGCGGCCGTTGTACCCGGAAGCGACGGAAGCATTGTCGATCCTGGGACAATCCCGCCGGCTGGCGGTGATCTCCAACGCCGACGACGCCTATCTCAACCCCGTGGTGTCGCGGATACCGGTGCGGATGGGAGCGGTCATCTCGTCGGAAGCCCTGCAGTGCTACAAACCCGACCGGCGGCTGTTCGACGCGGCGGTCAACCGGTTGGGCGTGCGGCCATCGGAATGCGCCTATGTTGGCGACCGCCAGTTCGAGGATGTGATGGGTTCCCGAACGGTGGGCATGACGGCCATCTGGATCAACCGTCAGGACCGCCCGGCGGACCCGGACCTGCCCACGCCGGACGCGGAGATCCGCGACCTGATGGAACTGCCCGACGTCCTGTCCAAGCTGGGATAGCCGTTAGACGACGGAGGAAATGATGAGCGAAGTGAAACTGGACGACAAGGGGTTGGTACCCGCGATAGCGCAGGACATCAACACCGGCCAGGTGCTGATGCTGGGGTACATGAACCCCGGATCGCTCAAAAGGACGGTGGAGGGCACCCAGGTGTGGTTCTACAGTCGCAGCCAGGAGGACCTGTGGCACAAGGGTGAAGTGTCCGGCAACTACCTGAACCTGCGCGAGTGGTACGTCGATTGCGATGGCGACACCATCCTGCTCAAGGTCGATCCCGACGGCCCGGCCTGCCACACTGGCGAAGTCTCGTGCTTCTACACGAAAATGGAGGACCTGCCTGACGACTACACGAGCTCTGACGGCGGCCCTCGTGTGCTTGACGAATTGTTCGCCGTCATCAAGGACCGGCAGCGGGAGATGCCGGAGGGTAGCTACACCGCCAAGCTCCTGGCGGAGGGCACCAGCCGGGTGGGGCAAAAGGTGATCGAAGAAGCCGGTGAGGCGGCGCTGGCGGCGGCCACGGGGGAAACCGAGAGCCTGCCCGCGGAGATCGCGGACCTGCTGTACCACACGTTGACGCTGATGGCGTCCGCCGGCGTGTCGCCGAACGCCGTTTGGGAGGAGCTGCGGTCCCGCCGGGGCTAGGAAGATGGGCCGCTGACGGTCAGGTCAGGCACGGCCTCTCCCGAGGCGTACCGCCGCCATTCACCGGATCGGTAGACCGTAACGTTGCCCGAGCCCAGTGCGGTCGCGCCGTCGGCATCCAGGAGCACACCTGAACCGCCGTCGATGCCAAGGACCGTGAGCCCGACGGTCGCAGGGCCGGACAGCTGCTCGGTTACGGAGTTCGGGTCGCTGCGCTCATGGTGCGGCAGAACCATCACGTCGGGCACGATGTCCAGAGCCGGCGACACGGGCGAACCGGACGAAGGCCGTCGCATCACCGAGCCGAGCACCATGGCGCCGGCGCTGGAGCCGGCCCAGATCGCCCCGGCGTCGCACGCTTTCCTGACTGCCGCCAGCAGCGGAGAATCGACGAGCACGGAATGCAGGTGCTCAGGACTGCCGCCGGTGAAGTAGATCAAGTGGGCGCCATCCAGTTGCGCCACCAGGCGGGGATTCTCCGCGTCCTCGCGGCGCACGACGTCCAGTCCGTACGCCGACGCCCCCAGGCCGGCGAAGTGACGCACGCCGTTGTTGGCTGCAAGGCCGGGGTTCTCAAAGGCGGCAGCCGTTGGTACGATGGCAACCCGGGGGTTCGGCGCCCCTGTCGCCTCGAGAACGTGACGATCCATGCCGGCGCAGGACGCCCGGAACTCGTCACCCCCGACCAGCAGGATCCGCTTCGCCACCTGTTCTCGCCTCCGATGTCAATCCGATTTGCGCCCAAGGAGAATTGGCAGTGCTCGAGTTTATACATCACGTTCGAATCCTTGTCCACGACGCCGAGGCCATGGCCGCCTACATTGAGGAGAACTTCGGCCTGACACCGGTGAAGATTGAAGTGTTCCCCACCCGGGGGATGAAGAACGCGGTCTACAAAGTGGGACAGACCAACGTGGAGTTTACGGAACCGCTGGATGCCGATTCAGCCATGGGCGAGTACCTGAAGACCTTCGGACCCGGCCCATATCACCTGGCTTTCGGCGTGTCCGACATCGTCGACAAAGCGGCGGCCTTGGCGGAAAAGGGGAACGAGATGCGGGGCGAGAACGGCATGTCCCGCAGCGCTGAGGGGTACATGACCGCCAACATCGCGGCCGCGAGCGCACTGGGCTACCCGTTCCAAATCGCCGAAGGCTAGCCGCGTCGGGCCGGTTCGGTCGGGACAGTTCGGTTTGAGGCACTGTTCGCCCCCCGTACCGCCTGACCGGTCTCGATCCGGGCGGTCATGATTCCACGTGCCAACCCGCGGCTCCGGGAGTCCGCGCGATACAGCCCCAAGCCGCTATCCCGAGGTCATAGGCGCCGGGACGGGAAATCCACCCGGATGCTACCATGTAAAGCCCACCGCAATTTCTTCCGATTGGGATGACCAACATGCTAGTGAAAGACACCGTTGCCGCAATTGTCGCCTCCGCCCTGGAGCAGGCCAACCGCGACGGGGTGATCAGTATAGACGCGGCGCCGGAAATCGAGATCGAACGGCCAAACAATCCGGAGCACGGCGACTTCGCCACCAACCTCCCCTTGCGCCTGGCGAGAGCGGCACGAGCGAACCCGATGCAACTGGCGGAGTTGATTGCAGAACGCATCCAACCGGGCCCGGAAGTTGCCGAAGTAGCGGCGGCCCCGCCAGGATTCATCAACTTCAAACTCAGCGACGCATGGCTACAGCGCCAGGTGGAGACGGTCATCGCCGCCGGCGACGGTTTCGGGTCGGCGGAAGCGGGCGCGGGCTGGAAGGTGATGGTCGAATTCGTGAGCGTGAATCCGACGGGACCGGTCCACGTGGGACACACCCGTGGGGCGGTGCTGGGAAGCGCGCTGGCGAACACCATGCAGGCGGCCGGGTACGAAGTCATTCGCGAGTACTACATCAACGACGCCGGCTCCCAGATGGAAGCGTTTTACCGCTCGGTGTGGACCCGTTACCAACAGGCCCTGGGCCGGGAGGCCCGGATGCCGGAAAACGGCTACCAGGGCGACTACATCGCCGACATCGCTGCGGAGATCATCGAGACCGAGGGGTCGGCTCTGCTGGAACTACCGGAGCCTGGTGCCATTCGCCGGATCGGCGACATCGCGCGGGAGAAGATGGTCACCGTTATCCGCGATGACCTGGACGCCATCGGCGTGAACTTCGACAACTGGTTCAGCGAACGCTGGCTGTTCCAGAACGAAGACACGCCCACCAGCGACTACGACCGGGCGATGGCCCGGCTGCGCGAGGGCGGCCACCTAGCGGAACGAAGCGGCGCCCTCTGGTTCAATTCCATTGCCCTGGGCGACGACCGGGACAACGTGGTGGTGCGTTCCTCGGGCGAACCGACGTATTTCGCATCTGACATTGCCTATCACTACAACAAGTTCAGTGAGCGCGGGTTCGACCGGGTGATCGACATCTGGGGCGCGGACCACCAGGGTCACGTTCCCCGCATGAAAGCGGCCGTTTCGGCGTTGGGCGTCGAGCCGGAAACCCTCACCGTTCTGATCTCCCAGATGGTGACGCTCAAGCGTGGGGACGAGACGGTGCGTGCCTCGAAGCGCACGGGCGATTTCGTCACGCTGCGTGAGTTGGTGGACGAGGTGGGAATGGACGCCTGCCGGTACTTCTTCCTGGCGAGGGCCGCGTCCACCCAGATGGAGTTCGACCTGGAACTGGCGACCCGCGAGTCGTCGGAAAACCCGGTTTACTATGTGCAGTACGCCCACGCGCGTAACGCGAGCATCCTGAGCCTTGCCGCCGAGCGGGACATCGACTTCTCCCGCGGAGACGTCTCGTTGCTGACCCACCCCAACGAGCTGGCGCTGATACGCACCATGTTGAGGCTGTCGGAGCTGGTCGTGCAGGTGGCGGAAAACCTGGAACCGCACCACCTGCCCCATTATGCGATGGAGTTGGCGACGGCGTTCCACCACTTCTACGAGAACTGCCGGGTCATTTCGGCCAACGCGGAGGACAACGAGCTGACCCTGGCGCGCCTCAAGCTGGTAGCGGCCGCGCAGGTGGCGTTCCGTCGAACCCTGACCTTGATGGGCATGTCCGCGCCGGAACGCATGTAGCGGTGCCTGACGCTGGTAGCTTTAGGCGGAGTTGTGATGCCGGGGTGGTCGCTGGAGCGACCCTCTCGACGATTGAAGCACGGCGCAGCGCGGGCCAAGCGCCGAATCACCATCGTGGGTGGTTCGCACGCGCCATGCTGAAGCTCGGCGTCACCTCCTCCGACGACGCCAAAAAGGCGATACGCGCCTGCCGTGAGCGTTGCCGAGCACAAGTTTTAGGTGTATATTGCGAGCCCTATGCTATCCGATTTCATAATCTCATCCGGGTTCGTAGCGGATGATGCGCGACCTGGCGATTCTCGTAGCACGGCCAGCAACCCTATGAGCGAGATACTGGGCGGCTCCACAAGCAAAGGTCGATAATGGGCATACTTTGGCGCATCATCGGCATGGCCGGCAATTACCCGACCCGCCTCTCTCTTGCCTACACCACCGCTCTGGTGTCCATCGGGTTCTCCCTGGCCCTCCCGTGGCTCTTCGGCAGCGCCATCGACCTGATGGTGGGCCAAGATCCGGTGAGTAAGGCGTTCTTCAGCAAGGACTTCACGCTCTCCGTCCTGATGATGTTCGGCCTCGGGATCCTCGGAGTCAGCCTCGGACGCGGTTTCTGCGACTTCGGGCGCACGTACACGACGGAGTCTCTGTCCCAGAAGGTGGCGTTCGACTGTCGCAACCTCCTGTACGACAAGCTCCAGAATGTGAGCTTCGCCTTCCACGACAAGGAACACACGGGCGACCTGATGTCCCGGGCAACGGCCGACGTGGAGGCCATGCGCCGCTTCGTGAACATGGGGATGATCCGTTCGCTGGACGTCGTGGTGCGGATCCTCGCGATTCCGATCATCCTGTTCGTGGTCAACTGGCAGTTGGCGCTGCTGAGCATGATCTTCGTGCCAGCCATCGTCCTGCGATCCTCCTTTGTGATGCGCGCGCTCCGGCGCAAGTGGCTCCACGTGCAGGAGGTTATGGGTCAATCGGTCACGGTCCTGCAGGAGAACCTGGCCGGCATGCACGTGGTCAAGGCATTCGCTTCCGAGGACTATGAGCGTGCCAAGTACAACCGGAAAGCCGAGGAACTGCGGGTCGAGTATTACGACGCCGAGCGAATGCAGGGCACCAACAGCGCGTGGATGACGCTTTACTTCACCTTCGCGCTGGGCGTAATCCTCTGGGTCGGAGGCTGGCTCGTGGTTCGCGGAGACCTGACGCCTGGTCAGCTCGCCATGTTCTTCCTTTACCTCAACCAGTTGACCTTCCCGATCCGGGCGTCCGCGCAGATCATCAACACCTTCTCCAGGGCGATCTCCTCCGGGCAGCGGCTGTTCAACGTGCTGGATACGGTGTCCCCGGTTGAAGAGCGACCTAACGCCCAGGAAATGGGGCGCGCCACTGGACACGTTCGCTTCGAAGAGGTCGGGTTCGCCTACGAGGACCGCTCGCCGGCTCTGCGCAGGGTGGACCTGGACGCGAAGCCGGGCCAGGTGACCGCCATCCTGGGCGCGCCGGGCAGTGGGAAGACCACCGTGGTGAGCCTGTTGCCACGCTTCTACGACGTGACGTCGGGCAAGATCACCATCGATGAAATGGACATCCGGGATTTCACCTTGCAGTCTCTGCGGCACAACGTGGGCATCGTGCATCAGGACGTGTACCTGTTCAGCGCCAATATCCGCGACAACATCTCCTACGGCGTGGTGGGCGCCACCCAGGAAGACGTGGAACGCGCGGCCAAGGTCGCCCAACTGCATGACCAGATCATGGCCTTTCCGGGCGGATACGACACTTGGGTCGGCGAACGCGGGACCACGCTATCGGGAGGACAGCGGCAAAGGCTGTCAATCGCGCGGACGATACTGATCGACCCGCCGGTGCTGATTTTGGACGACTCCACGTCGAGCGTCGACGTCGAGACGGAACGGCAGATTCACCGCGCCATGACCGAGGTGATGAAGGGCCGTACCACTTTTGTAATCGCCCATCGCCTCAGCACCGTGCGTGAAGCGGACCAGATCCTAGTGCTGGACAAGGGCGTCATCGCGGAACGCGGCTCCCACGAGGAACTGGTGCGCAAAGGCGGCATATACCAGAGCATCTACGAGCTTCAGCTGCGTCCGCAGGAAGAGGTGTTGCTGGAGGCAGCGGTGCCGGCCTACGGGAGGGCTGCACTATGATGCGCGGCGGCGGCATGGGCGGCGGCATGATGGGGGGGATGCGCGGCACCTCCGCCGACAGCATGTTCGCTCCCACCAACGACAACCTGACGGATGAGGACGTGGTCGGGCGCGTGTACGACAACAAGGTCGTAGCGCGTTTCATGACCTACATCAAGCCCTACCGCAAATATGCGCTGATCGCCCTGGCGTCGCTGCTGACCTATGCGGCGGTAAACGCGGCGATCCCGCTGCTGATCAAATACGGCATCGACTGGGCCATCGCCGAGGGAAGCGTCAACCGGGTTCACGTAATTGGCGCCGCCTTCATGGTCATCACGGTGATCCACTTCCTGTCGAACCGGCTGCAGTTCATCTTCATATCGCAGACCGGGCAGCACATCCTTTATGACCTGCGCTCTGGGATGTTCAGCCACCTCCAGAACCAGTCGAACGCTTTCTACCACCGCACCCCAATTGGTCGCATCATGTCCCGCATGCAGTCGGACGTGCTCCAGTTGCAGGAGACATTCGAGCTGCTGGCGCTGGCGCTGGCCGAGCTGGTCACTGTCGGCGCGATCATCATCCTGATGCTGGTGATCGACTGGCAGTTGGCGCTGGTTTGCATGCTGGTGGTGCCAATACTGACGCTGATCATGATGTACTGGCAGCGTTTCGCTCGCCATTCCTTCATGCGGATTCGCCGGGCCATCGCCATGGTAAACGGCGAGTACAACCAGAACATCACGGGCGTGCGGGTGGTGCAGAGCCTGAACCGCCAGGACGAGAACCTGGCACATTTCCGGACACTGAACCAGGAATATCTGGACGCCAACCTGGAAGCGGCGCGGTACTCGGGGATGCTGCAACCTCTGGTGGAGTTGCTGATCGGCCTGGGCATCGGCATCGGTGTGGTCCTGTTCGGCGGCTTCCTGTTGCAACGCGATGCTCTGGAAGTGGGTACCCTGGCGGCGTTTGCTCTTTGGATCCAGCGTTTCTTCGAGCCGATCCGGCAACTCACCATGCAATACAGCCAGTTGCAGCGCGCGATGGCTGCCGGGGTGCGTATCTTCGAGGTGCTTGACCTTGATCCCGACATCCTGGACAAGCCCGACGCCGTGCAACTGCCTGAAATCAAAGGTGAGATCCGTTACAACGACGTGACCTTCCATTATGTTCCGGGCATCGACGTTCTCAGGAACGTCAATCTGCACATCAATGCCGGCGAAAACGTCGCGTTGGTGGGATCCACCGGCGCGGGGAAGAGCACGCTGGTGAACCTGCTGCACCGTTCGGCGGACGTGACCGGCGGCTCGATAACCGTCGATGGGTATGACCTCCGGGACGTGACCCGCAAATCATTGGTGCATCAGATGAGCATGGTGCTGCAGGAGCCCTACCTGTTTTCCGGGACAGTGCGCGAGAACATCCAGTACCAGAACGCAGACGCGACCGAAGAGGAGATGATAGCCGCCTCCAAAGCCGTGGGAGCCCATGACTTCATCATGGACATGGACAACGGCTACGACTCGGAATTGGCGGAACGGGGCGTCAACCTGAGCATTGGACAGAGGCAGCTGATCAGCTTTGCCCGGGCCATCGTGGGCAATCCCCGGATCCTGGTGCTGGACGAGGCCACGGCGAATATTGACACCCACACCGAGCTGCTGATCCAGCAAGCGCTGAACCGCATCCTGAGAGGCCGGACCTCGATCGTGATCGCGCACCGGCTTTCGACGATACGAAACGCCGACAAGATCGTGGTGCTGGACCGGGGCCGCGTCGCCGAGGTTGGCTCCCACGACGAACTGCTGGAAGCCGGTGGCGTCTACGCGCAGCTCTACGCCATCAACTACGGCCTTTCCGGGCCCAGCGTCGACGTAGCGCCGGTGGGCGGTGAGGTGATCGGGGCGGACGGACTGTCACCGGCGGCGGCCGACTGACCTGGCCAAAATAAACCGGAAAAGGGCGACCATTGCGGTCGCCCTTTCGCTGTCCGGCGGCGCTAGTCCTCCGCCAGGAAATCCAGGATCACCGACGCCAGTTCCTCGGGTTTGTGGTATCCGATGTCGTGGATGGTGTCCGGGATCCAGTGGACCCGTCCGTTGGTCAGGGCTTTTTCCGCGGCAGCGACCATGACCTCGCGCTGTCGAGAAAATTGGGAATTGGCCCGGTCGGAGCGCGGGCCGGCGGCGATCACCAGCGCCGGAACGGTGATCCCGGGAAGCACCACCGACGGTGGCTCGTTCCACATGGTTTCCAGGACCTGGGCGTGATTCTGCGGGCGCAGGTTGTCGTACATCTGGCCGTCGGCGCCCTCGTGGACCATGGTGAGAGCGATGTCGGCCAGGTCTTCCCCCCAGCAAAAGGACAGATTCGCGGCCATCCGGGACAGGTATTCTTCGCGCGTCCCGGCTACCAGGCGCGGGGCCAGGCGCTGACGGAACGCTTCCCAGGTAGGTTCGGGGAGCAGGCCGCCGTCCTGGAAACCACCGTCGATCATCACCACGCGGGTCACCCGGTCGGGAAATCGCATGGCCAGATTACTGGCCACGTGTCCGCCCCACGAGTGTCCCAGTACCGGCGCACGGGGAATGCCGAAGTGGTCCATCAACCGCACGGCGTCCTCGGCCAGAGTCTGCCAGTCGTAGCCGTCGGGCGCCTGGGTGGTAGCGCCGTGTCCCCGCTGGTCCGGGGCGATGACGCGGTACCGGTCAGACAGCACAGGAGCAACCCGTCGGTACCAGTGCCCTGAAGACGCCAGCCCGTGCAGAGCGAGCAGCGGCTCGCCTTCACCACCCCAATCGAGGTAATGCACGTCCAGGTCGCCGATCACGGCGTGGCCGGATTGCGAGTTTGATTCGTTGCGATGCATCCCTGGTTTTGGCATGTCCATCCTTTGGCTCCGGTGGTTTGGCGCAGATTATACTCCGGCGAAAAGCGGGCGTTTCCCGCCATAAGGGCTCAGAAATCGGGTGTGCTAAAATCGCGTCACAGCGTCCAGATGCCGGGCGAGGGAGTTGCCATGACCGACCGTTACCACCTCGGCGACTATTCCCAATTGGTGGCGCATGCTGCGGCCAAACTGGATTCCCAACGTGTTCCCGCACGACTTCACGCCCACGATCATACTCTGTGGAGTGAAGATCCCACCGAGATATCTGACCGCCTGGCGTGGCTCACGCTTCCCACGGACATGCGGTCGGAACTTCCCGGACTTCACGAGTTCGCCAACTCGATCCGATCTGCCGGATACCAACACGTAGCGCTGCTGGGGATGGGCGGCAGCAGCCTTGGCCCCGAGGTGATTCGCCAGGTCATCGGGCGCACGATGGCGAACGGGGCATACCCGCGGATGCTGACTCTGGACAGCACCGTGCCCGATTGGGTGGCGGCAACAACCGGACAGATAGACCCCAAGCGCACCCTGTTCGCCGTGTCTTCCAAGTCCGGAACGACGACCGAACCCTTGACCTTCTACGCCTACTTCCGTGGCCTGGTGGAAGAAGCCGCGGGCGTCGAGGCTGCCGGCGACAATTTCATTGCCGTCACCGATCCTGCAACGGCGCTGGCCAAACGGGCAGAAACGGAGAATTTTCGTCGCGCGTTTCTGAACAATCCGGAGATCGGGGGCCGCTATTCCGTTCTGTCCTACTTCGGGCTGGCCCCGGCCGCGCTGACGGGCGTGGATCTGGACCGCCTGTTGGCATCCGCAGAGCGGATGCAGGCACGGTGCCTGACCGACGAGCCAGCCGCCGAGAGCCCGGGCGCGTGGCTGGGCGCCGCCATCGGGACGATGGTGCAACACGGCCGGGACAAACTCACGCTGATCGCCACGGACAGCATGACGCCCTTCGGGCTGTGGGTCGAGCAACTGCTGGCGGAAAGCACGGGCAAAGACAGCACCGGTGTGATCCCGGTGGCCGCGGAGCCACTGCCCAGCCACGCCGATGGTTGCTACGGAAATGACCGCTTCTTCGTGCAACTGCGATTGGCCGACGACGACAACGCCGGGCCCGATGGGTTAGTACGGCAATTGCAAGAAGCCGGGCATCCGGTGGCTGTGCTGGAATTGTCGGACGTGTACGACCTGGGGGCCGAGTTCTACCGCTGGGAGTACGCCACCGCCATCGCCGGCCACGTGCTGGGCATCCATCCATTCGACCAACCCGACGTGCAGGGAGCCAAGGACCGCACCGTCAGCGTGCTGGAACAGTGGCAGCGGGATGGAAAGTTGCCGTCGGCGCGGTCGGATGACGGCGCCAAGCTGGCAAGCCTGCTGGAGGCCAGCCAATCGGGCGACTACATGGCGACCATGGCGTACCTGCCGGATACGCCGGCGATACGCGGAGCCATCCACGACTTGCGGCACCACGTCATGGCGAAATACGGGATCGCGACCACCATGGGATACGGCCCGCGCTTCCTGCATTCGACGGGCCAACTGCATAAGGGAGGCCCGGCTTCCGGCATCTTCCTGCAACTCACCCAGGACCACCAAACGGACATCCCGATACCCGGATGGGACCTCAGCTTCGGCGTCCTGGCTGACGCGCAGGCGCTCGGGGACCTGCAAGCCCTGGACGATCTCGGCCGCCGCACCGTGTCCGTCCACTTGGGGAGTGACCCCGCAGGAGGCATAAAACGCATCATCGGATCCCTCTGATCGGGTCAGGGGGTGTCATATCGCGCGAGAAGTTCACGTGGTTTGGGTGGGCGGACTGAGCCTAGCCGCTGACAAGCGGCCCGGCGGAGCCATAAGGAGATGAGAACCTTGGAACTTGGGATGATTGGACTGGGGCGGATGGGCGCCAACATGACGCAGCGGTTGCTGCTGGCCGGGCACAAGCTGGTGGTCTACGATCAGAACGCGGTCGCGGTCGCCGCCAGCGGGGCCGGCGGTGCGATGGCGGCGAAGTCGGTCGCGAACCTGGTGGAACAACTTGGTGAACCTCGGGCAGTGTGGATCATGTTGCCGGCGGGAGCAGTGACCGACGCCGTCATCGATGAACTGGCGGGGTTGTTGGCGCCAGGCGACGCCGTGATCGACGGCGGGAATGCCAACTACAAGGACACCCTGCGCCGGGGAGAAAAACTCGCCGCCCGTGGTATCCATCTGTTGGATGCCGGTACCAGCGGCGGCATCTGGGGATTGACCGAAGGCTACTCGCTGATGGTGGGCGGTGATGCGGACACCTTCCGGCGACTGGAGCCGATCTTCCAGGCGTTGGCGCCGGCGGAGGACAAAGGATACTCCCACGTCGGGCCCGTGGGGGCCGGCCATTTCACCAAGATGGTGCACAACGGCGTCGAGTACGCGCTGATGCAGGCGTACGCCGAGGGTTTCGAATTGCTCCAGGCCAAGCAATCCGATTTCGAACTGGACCTGACGGCAATTGCCAAGACCTGGCAGCACGGCAGCGTCGTTCGTTCCTGGTTGCTGGACCTGGCGGTTCGCGCGTTGGAAGAGGACCCCGGTCTGGACAGCCTCGCAGCCTACGTGGACGACTCCGGCGAGGGACGCTGGACGGTCAACGAATCGGTGGAACTCGCGGTGCCCACGCCGGCCATCACCGCCGCGCTGTACCAACGTTTCCGTTCGCGGCAGGACGAGCCCTTTGGCGCGCGCCTGCTGGCCGCATTGCGCAACCAGTTCGGCGGGCACGCCGTCCGTGGGGCCAACTCGCAATGATGACCTCCGGGCCAACGCTGCTGCGCGAAGACGATGACGGAGGAGACGCAACCGCCATCGTAATCATGGGAGCCAGCGGCAACCTGACGCGCACCAAGCTGGCCCCGGCACTGTTCAGCCTGTATCGAAAGGGGCGTTTGCCCGAACATTTACACATCGTGGGCGTCGCGCGGGACGCCATGGACGATCAGCAGTTCCGCGACGCTCTGCGCGACTCGACACCGTATGCCGATGGCGCGGAATGGGATGAGTTCGCCACCCGTCTCACCTACGCCACGGCCGACGTCACCAACTCCGAGGCGCTCAAAACCCTGTACCACCGGCTGGACGAATTCGACGCGGGCGAAAACGGCCGGCTGAATTGCCTCTACTACCTGGCGTTGGCGCCGGGGCTCTACGAGCCTGCGGTTACCGCGCTGTCCGAGGCCGGGATGGCGGACGAGCAGAACGGGTGGCGGCGCATCGTGATCGAAAAGCCCTTCGGTTCAGACCTGATCACGGCGCAGAAGCTGAACCATCACGTGCACAGCGTGTTCCGCGAAGAACAGGTCTACCGCATCGACCACTACCTGGGCAAGGAGACGGTGCAGAACCTCATGGTGTTCCGGTTCGCCAACTCCATATTTGAGCCGATCTGGAACCGCAACTACATCGACCAGGTGCAGATCACCGTGGCCGAGGACGTGCTGGTGGGCGAGCGGGGCGAGTACTACGACCGCTCTGGCGTGTTCAAGGACATGTTCCAGAACCACCTGCTGCAGCTGCTGGCGCTGATCACCATGGACCCGCCCTATGCTTTCGCGGCGGACGCGCTACGCAACGAAAAGGTCAAGGCGCTGAGCGCCGTGCGCCGGACGTCGCTGCGAGACGTCCGCGACAACGTGGTGATCGGCCAGTATGACGGCTACCACTACGAGCCCGGCGTGTCGCCCGGCTCGCACACGCCGACCTACGCCGCGCTGCGGTTGTACGTGGACAACTGGCGCTGGCACGGCGTCCCCTTCTACCTGCGTTCGGGCAAAGGACTGTCGCGCAAGACCACCGAGATGATCATCCAGTTCCGGTCGCCGCCGCACATGCTGTTCCCGGTGCCGGACAACGTGGATATTCCGGGCAACACGCTTTCGATATGCGTCCAGCCCAACGAGGGTATGCGCCTGGAGTTTCAGTCCAAGGTGCCGGACGCCGAGCTGCAGATGAAACCGGTGTCGCTGGAGTTCCACTACGACGACGGCTTCGCCGGGGTGGAGCTTCCGGACGCCTACGAGCGGCTCCTGCTGGACGCTCTGGAGGGTGACGCGTCACTGTTCACCCGCAGCGACGAAATCGAGCTGGCCTGGAGCATCATCGACCCCATAGTCCACGGATTGGACCTGCCGGGCGCGCCGGCCCCGTTCCGCTATCTTCCGGGCATGGACGGCCCACCCAACGGCGAGGAGTTGCTGCGGACCGACAACCGTCGTTGGCTCCCCGGCTGCGTCGAGGTGGGTTACGGCATTTGAAGGCAAACCCTCCGAGACGGTTTGCGTTAAAGCCAGCAGGGGCGACCATGGTGTCGCCCCTGCGATTTATTGGATCACCGCCCTCAGACTAGCCGTTATTGAATATGTCGTTGGCGATGTCCATGGCGCCGCGGGCGAAGGGTATGCCGGCGTAGAGGGTCATGTGGCCGAAGACCTCGATGATCTGGTCCTGGGTGAAACCGATGTTGAGGGCGCCTCGGATGTGGCTCCGCAGCGGGCCTTCGCGTCCCAGGGCGGCGAGGCAGGTCATGGTGCAGAGGCAACGACTGGGCAGGTCGAGGCCGGGGCGGGTCCACGTTGCGCCCCAGTAGTACTCGCCGGTGACCCGGCCAAGTTCGCGCTCGGCGTCGGTGGGAGGCGCGGGCCGAGCGCCGCCACCGCCGCCCATGTAGTTGCGGCGGTATTCGTCGCCGCGCTGGAACAGGCTGTCGGGGTCCTCGTTGGCGTCGTGGATGCGGGCCGGCGTGAAGTCGATGCCGCGCTCCTCAAACACCTCCTTGCACCGGGTCAGCGCCTGGATGCCGGCGGGAGCGCCGCCGTACCAGGTGTCGTGGATGATCAGCTCCACCACCTGCTCCGGGGTGAGGCCGATGTTGAGGGCGTTGCCCAGGTGCCGCTTCAGTTGCACCTCGCGGTTCAGCACGATCAGACACGACAGGGTGATCATCTCGCGCTGCACGGGCGTCAGGGCCGGACGCTTCCAGATGGTACCGAAAAGGGCCTCGCCGAGGATACGTTCCAGGTCGGGAGCGATGTCCCAAGCGCCGGGCGACGAGCCGCCGGTGATCTGCCCGCCGCCGAACATGCGCCGGGTTTCCTGCCCGCGTTCGTAGCGGTCATCGAGTTCAGTCATTTTGTGCCTCCAAATGGGGTTGAGCCTGGGGGTCGCCGGCAGTGTACGGTCGCAGGCCGGCTGACGCAACCGCACTCTGTGGGCTGGCACGTCATCAGGTTGGGTCACCCAGGTTGATGGTGTCCGCGGTCATGGCTACCGAGGCGCGATATTCGGCGGGCACGGCTTCCAGCGCGGGATGGCGGAGCAGAGCATCGATACATTCCTGACCGGCTCCGATGTACGTCGAATCGAGGTCGATGTCGGTGGCCACGAACCAGGCGCGGTCGGCCGGCCACCAGATGTTGGGCGGCTTGGAACGGAAATTGGTGTACAAGCCGGTTATGTCCTTCAATTCGCCCGTGTAGAGCAGATAGTTGCGGCCACAGCCTCGGATCCGCCGTGCCCGTCCGACGTCACGGGGCGGGGGAAGCGGCCGGCCGCTTTCGTCCGATGTGAGCAGCGTGGTGCCGCCGGAGTATTGGCCGTACCCCTCCCAAACTCCGAAATAGCACTGATCAGGGGCGCCGGTGAATTGAGCCAGCAGCGGCAACAATTCGACCATCACTTCCTCATCCAGGCTGCCGTGATTGGGGTCTTCGTGCCATGGCGGCGAACCCATGCCGTGACCGGACGCCGGCGAACTGATGCCCTCGAAGGCCATCCGCGGGTGATAGACGCGGCCAGACCATCCCGCCACCGTTGACCATCGTACGGGCTCAAAGAGGGCGTCCCACGCCGGGTGCAGCAGGCGAGCGTAGGCCGCATATCCACCGGGGACGAGCGCACTGACTGACGCGAAAGCGAACGGAAAACTTTCCTCTACCCAGCGTCCGGGAGACACGTCGGTCAGAAAGGTAAGGTTGGGTGGATGGACGCTGTACTCCGATGGGTCATATTGGCTTGAACTCAATAAGGTCGGCTTCCGCCACAGATTCGAAGCCCGATGCAACATGTCCACCCTCCGCAAGTGTCGTGCTATTATCGGGCCATGATAGACCTCTTGATTTGCAATGGGCAGGTGATCGACGGTTCCGGCAGCCCCGGGTTCCACGCGGCGGTGGCGGTATCGGGCGACGCGGTAACGGTACACCGGGGCGACGACGCGGACCTGCGAGAGAACGCCGCGCGAGTGATTGACGCCACCGGCCATGTGGTGTGTCCGGGGTTCGTCGACCTGCACTCCCACGCCGGCCTGACCATCCTGGGCGAGCCCCACCACGATCCGAAGGTACGCCAGGGGGTGACCACGGAGCTGGTGGGCATCGACGGGATATCCCATGCGCCGTTCAAGACTCAGCAGGAATTGCACCGGTACATCTGGCTGGACGCGGGGCTGAACGGCTACCCGCCGATGCCGGCGGACTGGCTGACCGTTGCCGACATGCTGGGCAAGTACGACAACACCGTGGCGATCAACATGGCCTACATCCTGGGCAACTCGCCGGTGCGCATCTGGAGCGTGGGCTGGGAACAACGGGAAGCGACCGAGGGGGAGATAGCCGACATGCGGTCGGTGGTGCGCGAGGCCATGGAGGAAGGCGCCTGGGGCCTATCCACCGGCCTGGACTACCCGCCGGGCGCTTACGCAGACACCGACGAGCTGGTCGCGCTGTCGGAGACGGCGACTTCGTTGGGCGGCATCTATCACACGCACACTCGGGCCAGCCTGCTTAGCCAGGGATACCTGGCCCCGTGGCACGAGGCGGTGGAGATCGGGCGCAGGAGCGGCATTCCGGTCCATCTGACTCACTACCGGCAGTCGGTGTCGGGAGTGGGTAGCCACCTGGGTCACCTGGGCCTGGTGGAAGACGCCAGGGCCGAAGGGATTGACTGCACCTTCGACTGCTACACCTATCCCTACTCCGGCACGACGCCCACCATCGGGCTGCCGCACTGGGCCAAGGACGGTGGGCCGGAGCGTCTCATTGCGGCGCTACAGGACGCTGACGACCGGGCCCGCATGAAGCGCGAGATCACGCCGAGCCGGCTGGAAAACAACTGGCTGACTAACTTCACCAAACCCGAGAACCAGATTTACGACGGCCGGCTCATCACCGATATCGCGGAGATGCGCGGACAGGACCCGGCGGACTCGCTGTTCGACCTGCTCCTGGATGAGAACTTGGGCATCAGCACGGTCGGGCTGGGAACCAACGCGCAGACGCTGTACGCCTTCGTGTCCCACCCTTACGGGATGATCGCGTCGGACGCGATACTGTTCGGCGAGTACCCCAACCCACGCACCTACGGGTGCTTTCCCATCGTGCTGGCCGAGTTCGTGCGCGCGGAAAAACACCTGCGATTGCCCGAGGCCATCCGCAAGATGACGTCATTCCCGGCACAGCGGTTGGGCATCCCCGACCGGGGTCTGCTGCGCGACGGGTTCAAGGCGGACATCGTGGTGTTCAACCCGGACACGGTGAAAGCCCTGGCCACCAAGGAGAACCCCAAGCAGTACCCGGTGGGCATAGAGTACGTCATCGTCAACGGGCAGGTGGTGATCCAGCAGGGAGAGAACACCGGCGCACTGCCCGGTCGCGGGTTGCGCCGGGGCCGGGCGACCACCTGACGCGCTCCGATGCCGGACTCGGTCTCCCCCGATTACCGTTTCTGTCCCCGGTGCGCTGAGCCTTTGGACACCAAGGCCCGAGGCGGACTGCCCCGGCCATCGTGCGGGTCATGCGGGTTCACGCATTTTCGCAATCCGGCGGTGGGCGTCGCCGTGGTTGTTCTGGACGAACAGGGGAGGGTCCTGCTGGGGCGGCGGTCAGCGGGCGGTAACGTGGGTGAGTGGTGCATTCCCTGCGGTTATGTCGAGTGGGGCGAGGACATCCGGGAGGCCGCCCGCCGCGAGTTTGCCGAGGAGACCGGGTTGGACGTGGAGATCGGAGAGGTTTGCGCGGTTCATTCCAACTTCCACAACCTAGCGTCGCTGACCGTAGGCGTTTGGTTCTACGCGACGATCGTTGGCGGGCAGGCTACGGCATCTGACGATTTGGATCAGGTAGCGTGGTTCGCGCCGGACGACCCGCCGGAACCGCTGGCGTTCCCGACGGACCGGCTGGTGCTTGCTGACCTGGCATCCAAACGGGCGATGGCACAATGACCAAACGCGCCGTTGTGATCCAGCACCATCCCGTCGAGACGCTGGGCAACGACTTTAGCCGTATCTTGCGTGATGGCGGGTTCGACATAGCCACCGTGCCAGTGTACGAAGGCGCACCGGATTTTGCCGACTTCGATGCTCCGGATATGTCCGATGTCGATCTGGTAGTCGCGCTGGGCGGACCGATGTCAGCCAACGACAACTATCCGGCTCTGATACAGGAAATGGCCTACCTGCGCGAGGCCGCCACCGGAAACGTTGGCAACCGCGAACCCACGCCGGTGGTGGGGATCTGCCTGGGTGCGCAGTTGCTGTCGCGCGCGCTGGGCGGCGCGGTGGCGCCCACCGGCGGCTACCAGTTCGGACTGCGCAAGATCGACATTACCGAGGCCGGCCACTCTGACCCAGCCTTTGGCGAAGTCGTCATTCCGTTGGTGCCCACACTGCATGGGGAGCAATTCACGGTGCCGCAAGGGGCGACCGCGCTGGCCGAGGGCACCATGCTGAGACGGGACGGCGGCTACGTGCGGTTCCCGATGGCGTTTCGCTACGGTCTCTCTTACGGCTTCCAGTTCGAGCCGCAACTCACGCTGGACGAGCTGCGCATCTGGAACCGGGAGCTGGCGGACGACTACGGGCTCATGGGAGAACGGTTCGACCCCGAAGAAGAAGCAGCGCGAAACCTGCGTGAGTTTGAGGCATTTGCTCCCCATCATGAGGCGCAGATGGGGCGGATGCTCAAGGCGCTGCTTTGTCAGGCAAAGCTGTTGTAGACGACGGCAACAGGTGCAGGATGGACCCGCTCTCTCGTTGACTTGCAGCAGGGCGAATAGTAATCTTCTGCGTGCGTAGTGGCCCCGCGACACGCCCCGTGTCCGGCGCTCGCATTGAACGTAGAAATCCCTTTCGCATCGGAGGTACCACGCTATGCCTTACCAAGGAATGACGGCCGAGCACATATGGGTAGAAGGACACAACGGTGACGGCATCAACGCCTACCTGGCGCGCCCGCTGGGAGCCGGGCCGTTCCCGGCGGTGATGCTGTTCCACCACATGCCCGGTTGGGACGAGGCCAGCAAGGAAATGGCGCGCAAGTTCGCGCACAACGGCTACATCGCCATCATGCCCAACCTGCACTACCGCCAGGGCCACGACGACCCGGTGGCCAACAGCAACAGCATCCGCGAGGCGGGAGGCATGCCCGACGACCGCACCCTGGGCGACGCCGAGGGCGCCATCAGCTACCTGCGCCACCTGTCCAACTACAACGGCAAGGTGGGCATCATCGGGTTCTGCTCCGGCGGACGCCAGGTGTTCCTGGCCGCGTGCAAGCTCAAGGGCCTCAGCGCGGCGGTGGACTGCTGGGGCGGCGGCGTGACGCCGCGGGACAGCGAGCCTCCCACGGCAGCCATGCCCCACGCGCCCATCGAGTTCGTCAACGACCTGTCGTGTCCGCTGCTGGGAATATTTGGCGAGGATGACGCGCGGCCCTCGGTTGACGAAGTGAAGGTCACCGACGCCGCCATCAAGGCCGCCGGCAAGTCCTGGGAGTACGAGATCTATCCCAACGCCGGCCACGGGTTTGTCGCGGTTGACCGGCCCAGCTACGCGGTTGAAGCCTCCAACGCCGCCTGGCCGCGCATCTTCGAGTTCTACGGGCAGCACCTGTCATAGACGGCGATCACATACGGGCTCAATTTGATGGGGCGGGTCGATGACCCGCCCCTAGATTATGGCGACTTCCAGTAGTTCGCCCGGTCTAATCTCGTTTATGGCAGCATTGATCGCATCGACTCTGTCCCGGATCAGCCGCCAGTTGTTGTACATCAACACCAAAACCGACAGGTTTCGACCGGACAGGTTTTGTTGATGTCTGAGGCGCTTATCGCACGTGATCAGCAGCTCGTACCCTGCTTCCTCCGCGCGCGTCATCATGTCGCCGTCGGGCAGGCGATCCCATCCAAGTTGCTCGGTAGTGTGAACGGTATGTCCGGGCAAATATGCTCGCAAAGGTCTGGGTGCGCTGTGATCAAGCAGAACGAGCATAAGCAGCCGAATTTTCCGCGCGCAGGGCGCCTGCCTCATGCTCCAGCACAGCAACCACTTTGGGCCTGTTGCCTCCGTACCAATCCACGAATTGGTCAATCGCCGTGCCGGCCGCCAACTCCGAGTACATCGCCCACAGCGGCAAGCGACTCTCGGTGAATATCCAGGCCCCACTTACCTTGCCGGCCACCCGCTCCACCACCGAACAGCGGCTCCAATCGGGAATCTCATCTCCGGTCGGCGCGATTACAGGGATCGGTGCGATTTCCCCCGGACCATCCGGACGGATAAGCAAATCTGCGCGAAAATCCTCGGCCTCGTATTCCAAGAGCGACGCCCCCTGCGTGGGGTCCACGCCGCACTGTTGGGCGAAACCCGCCACTGTTGCGCCGGCGGCCAAATGCTCGTACAGCCGGTACAGCGGCACGTCGGTTCCTTTGAAAACCCACAACCCGCCATTCCGCTGCGCATCCCGTTCCACTACCGGGCAGTACTGCCAGTTCGCCATCTCTGCGCCTCCGGGTCCTCCGACCAGTAAGGGCGGGTCCCACAACCCGCCCCTCTCATCGTAGCACAACGCCCGGAAGCTCTAGTTGTCGGTTGCCTCGAAAGCCAGGGTAGCGAAGCGCATGAAGATGCCGCCGCGGGGCGCGCCCAGCGGTCCATTCAGGCACAGGCAGGCGATGACGTACTGCGACCCGGGTTCGCCGACCTCCGCAATCTCCACGCGGTGGGGCGTATTCAGGCCGACGATGCTGCCGTATGCACGGTCGATCTCGCCGTTCACCCAGACCTCACCGTAGTTGTCGAAGTTAGTCTCGAACCATACGCGGGATCCGGCGACGCTGACGCCGTCAATGGTCTCAGGCAAGGTGACTGCGATGCGATACCAGGCGAAGGTGAAACCAACGGACAGGCTCTGCCGCACGTTGTCGCAAACGTCCCAGCCGGAGTCATCGTAGTCGGCCAGGCGGGCCGGAGTGGCCAGAAGTTGAGCGCTAAGCCCCTCGTTGGGTTCGCCCGGCACGAGACCGGGAGCGACTCGCCAGGGTTGCCCGCCGACCTTGGTGCGGCCGTCTGCGGTGTTGAGGTCAATTGCAAAACGTGGCATCGTGACGCCTCCCGTGATGAGTAGGGGCGAATGATCATTCGCCCCGGATGTGATTGTGCTGTGTGCCGAGTAGCCTACCTGAACTCCCAGAGATTGGCTGCCGTGCCGCCGAAGACCATGTCACGCGCCTCCGTGTTCGGGTAGTCGATCAGCTCCATGGGGAAGCGCAGGGCGTTGCGATAGCCTTCGCGATTGGCCGAGGGCGGGAAGTCGCTGCCCCACATGAGGCGATCACCGCCGAAGGCCTCAACCGCCATTTCTATCAGCGGCGGGACGCTATCGAAGGGAATCGGCTGGCGGAAGGGCTGCGGCCGCGGGCAGAATTCGCCGAGGCCCGGGATCTTCATGTACACGTTGGGGTACTGCGACAGTGCCAACGACCTGCGGTAGGCGTCCATGGGGATTTCGGTATCCGCACGGCCGGGGCCCCAGAACGCGCCTACGCCCGCCAAGTGCTCGATGACGATCTTCAGGTTCGGAAACTCTCGTATGATCTCCTCGAACTCGGGCGCGGCGTAGTGTTCGGCAGGACCCATCACGCTGGCGACCACGTCCAGCTCGGCGCACTTGCGCCACAGGGCCAGCGGATCGTCCCCGGGGGATCGCCAGGAGCACTGGAACCGCAGGCCGTCCACGCCCTGATCCTTGAGTTCGGCAACGCGATCGACGGCGTCGGGCTGAGCGTGGTCGACAATGGCGATGACGGCAAAGCGGCCGGGGAATCGTTTGACCGCCTCCACCAGGTAGCTATTGTCGAAAACGCCGAAGAACTGGGTCAGCACCGCCCGGTCTACACCGGCCCTCTCCATCTCGTCGAGGAGGATTTCCACCGGCTCGAACCAGTAGGGCGAGGCGTGGCAGTGGGTGTCGATAACGGTAGCCATGCGCGTTCCTCCCTAAGCGGCGGTGGTTCCGCCGTCGATCACCACCTCGGAGCCGGTAACGAAGGATGACTCGTCGGACGCCAGGTAGATCGCGCCGTAGGCGATCTCGCTGGGCTTGCCGACGCGACCCAGAGGCAATCGCTGCATGCGCAATGCCATGTTGGCGGGGTCGTTCAGCGTGTCGGCGATCATGTCCGTTTCAATCGGGCCCGGGTGGATGGAGTTGCAGCGGATGCCCTCTCGGGCGTGCTGGATGGCGGTGGACTTGGTGAACAGCCGGACGGCGCCCTTGGTGGCGGTATAGCTGGCCGAGCCGTTGGGGCTGCCCACCAGGCCGGCCGTGGAGGAGATGTTGATGATGGAGCCGCCGCCGGCGTCGCGCATGGCCGGTATGGCGGCCTTGGTGCCCAGGAACACGCCCTTGGCATTGACGGCGAAGATGCGGTCCCAGTCTTCCCCGGTGGTTTCCTCGATGTTCTTGCGGATCAGGATACCCGCGTTGTTCAGCAGGACATCGAGCTTGCCGTAGGTGTCCACGGCCGACTGCACCGCCGCCTCCCAGTCGGACTCGCTGGTGACGTCGAGGTGCACGTAGGTGACGTTGTAGCCGAGTTCCTGCAGCTCGGCCTCCGTCTGACGGCCCTGATCATCGAGGATGTCGCCGATGACGACGCTGGCGCCTTCTTCCGCGAACATCCGGGCTTCGACTGCGCCCTGTCCCCGCGCGCCGCCGCTGATGAGCGCGACCTTGCCTTCCAACCTGGCCATGGTGATGCCTCCTGTAGGTGGGTTTGCGATGCTTGAATCACTGCGATGCGGCCACTTTATATGGGTTGGCAATCGGGCGCAACAGAACGATCAACGCTGCACTGGCAGGTCCCACAGGCGACTGAAACTCATTGCGCCCTCGCCGTCGACGCGAACCCGGTACACGTCGGGGTTGGACAGGTTTTCCCACCCCTCGTAGCCGAAAGCGGGGTCGATTGAATGCAACACCAAGGCCAGCAAGTTGCCGTGAGTGACGACCACCGGCAGCACCGTCGAACCACTGAGTAGGCGATTTAGAGCTGGCCACGCGCGCTGCAGCACGTCGTTTGCCGATTCGCCGCCCGGCGCTCGCAAGTCGGGATCTGCAAAGGAGTCGCGCACCACCTCGCGCCAATGGTCGATGGGATTCGGCGACAGTACACGCTCGTTCAAGCGGGGATCGGTCTCAATGCCAAGATGCAAGAACTCCGCCAGAGGCTCGGCGGTTTCGCGGGCGCGCCGGTAAGCGCTGGCGACGATGGCATCGACCGGAAAAGCAGAAAGGAAATCCGCCAGTTCCAGCGCCTGGCGCCGACCGGCATCGGTGAGTGGGGTGTTCGGTTCCTGGCCGGCTGCCTCGCAGTGCCGGACGAGAATGAGGGTGGACACTTGCGTGGCTACGGCCGCCAGCGCAAGCGCGCGCCGACCTCGGTGAATCCGGCCCGCTGGTAGAACTGGATCTGCCGTTCGCCGTGGTACGGGGTCCCCAATTCGACCATGGCGCAGCCACGCGAGACCGCATGGTCGAGGGAGAAGCGCAGGACCTCCATGCCGACTCCGCTGCTGCGCACGCTGGGATCGACGAACATTTCCTGGATGATGGCGTAGCGACCCACGCTGCGCAGGGCGTCCACAAATGAAACGGTGCAGACGGCGACGAGGCGTCCATCGTCCTCGGCCAGCGCTACGAACCCGGAGGGACCGTCGTCAGCGAATCGTTCGTACACCGGGGCCATGGCTTCGGCGGGCGCGGGCGTCCCGCCGAGTTCGGTCAGGAGGCGGCGCACGAGGTCGACGGCGGCGTCGCGGTCCCCTGCGGTAGCCAGTCTAATCTTGCGCATTACGTCAACACCAGGGTGGAATCCAACGGAATTAGGCGGGAACGGGGGACCGATGCGGATCTTCAGGAACCGGCGCTCTGGCGCAGTCGCTTTTCCTGCTCCGCGAGCTCGGGGGTCATCGCCTCGGCGAAATCTGCCATTTCATACAGGGGCCTGATTTCGATCTCGCTGGGACCAGGCATGGGGTTGGGACACCGCTTGACCCATTCGACGGCCGCGTCGATGCTCTCAACTTCCCATATCCAGAAACCCGCCACCAGTTCGCTGACGGCGGGAAATGGGCCATCAATCACCGTGCGATCCGATCCGCTGAAAGCCACGCGCTTCCCTTCGGAAGAAGGTTTCAGCCCGTCTCCGGAGACCATCACGCCGGCGTTGACCAGTTGTTCGTTGAAGTTGAACATGGCTTCAATCAGCTCAGTCGACGGCATGATCCCGGCCTCGCTGTCCTCCGTAGCTTTCACCAACACCATGACGCGCACTTCGGTTTCTCCTTAGATCTTGGCATGCCTGATTCAAACCATTCGGCGTTCGCTGGATTCCGCCAGCCCTTTGATGCCGGACGGGTTTCTGGACCAGGTATCTTCGAAAAAGTCGCGGTAGTCGCCGGGGATTTCAACGGCAACGCGGCGTTGGATTCCGCCTGCAATTCCCTTCAAACGGTAGGTTTCACGCACGGGGGTCCAGATCCAGGCCGCGGCATTTTCGGTATCCCCCACACCGTGGCGGACTACGCCTATGTTCTGGAGTGACAGGGGTTCTCCGGGGCGGCTGTTTTTTACCAGTCTGATCATACCCATTCCGTCGCCTGTCACGGAGCGCACTGTGCCACCCAATCTCCAATCGCGCTGCCGATATGACCCTTCTCATAAGATTGAGACCCAAATCCGGAACTGGTGGTCATCGTGCAACACCCGCCAGGATTCTCCGGGGCGGGGGCTATATCGACCCTGAACTCAATAGCGTCCATATCACGGTAGCTTGGGCGGCCTGAATTTACTGGCCGACGGCTCGGATTTCACAGCGTGTCGAAGCCCTTCCAGCCTGGGATAACGGACGCCTGCCGGATCCAACTCGCCACGAGTTCCTCGTCAATCACGCCATCCTCATAGATATGGTAGTAGCGCGTATCCTTGTCCTTGGACTCGACGGGCGGGAGCGGATCCAGCGACGACCCGTTGAGGAAGGTCACCTTCACGTAGCGGGTGAATACGTGGTAGCTGAGGAACCAACCCTGGCCCTCAACTCCGTAGAAAGGCGAGTTCCACCGCACCGCCTTGCGCACGTCGGGAACGGTACGCGTGATGAGGTCGTCCAGACGACGGCCGACGCCGGTCTTCCATTCGGGCATTGCCGCTATATAGGCCTGCACGGGAGCATCGCCGTCCGCCCTGGCGATCTGGGGGTTGCCGCCGGAGAGGAGTCTGACCTGGCCACCGGGATTTTGCGAAGTCTCAGCGGCGGTTTCGGTCGTCCTTTTCTGCGCCATGCTGGTCAATCCGTTGCAACCCGTGCGCCCATTGCGTGGCAGATCCGTTTGCGGGCGGGCGTGAACGGGAGTGTGGGCTGGGGCAGATTGGGAAACCCGGTAGCCGTCGATACGGCGAACGCTGGCCGAAAGTGGTGGGCCGTGTGGGGATCGAACCCACGACACCCGGATTAAAAGTCCGGTGCTCTGCCAGCTGAGCTAACGGCCCCGGTGTGCCTTTTTCAGGCCACCGTTCGAGTATAGCATAGGGCCCCACTGCCAGCCGACGCAGCCACTCGCGCAAGTCACCCGGCAAAAACCCTTGCAAAACCGCGGAGAATGCGCAATAATTCACACAGTTACTTTCTGGTGGTTCAAGCGGGGTGGCCCCACCCGTATCCATCCCGAACACGGAAGTGAAACGCCCCAGCGCCGACGATACTGCTCTGGTAACGGAGTGGGAAAATAGGTCACCGCCGGAAAGTACCAACACCCACAGGTTAGTCGGGGCGGGCGTGATGGCGCAGCTAGGAAACGCAGGCGATTGTAGGCCACCTAAGGCAATAGGTTGATACGTCAACCGAGCGGCTTCCCCGTTACGATTCGGAGGCAGGGCCGCTTTTATTTTTGCCCGAATGCGGTACAATAACGCCGCCAGCATGCATCAGTTGGCCTGACCTCAACCCAGGAGAGTCTCATGGGCAGCAGATTCGAGAAGTTCTCAGAGCGGGCGCGGAGGGTTCTGTCCCTGGCCCAGGAAGAAGCGCAGCGGTTCAACCACAACTACATCGGGACCGAGCACATCCTGCTTGGCCTGGTACGGGAAACCGAGGGCGTAGCCGCTCGAGTGCTGTCGGGGCTGAGCGTGGACCTGACCAAGGTACGCTCGGCCGTGGAGTTCATCATCGGACGGGGCGAGCGCCCCGCGCAGGGCGAGATCGGCCTCACCCCCAGGGCCAAGAAGGTCGTGGAGTTGGCCGTCGACGAAGCCCGAAGGATGAACCACACCTATATAGGAACGGAGCACTTGCTGATCGGCCTTCTGCGTGAAGGCGAGGGCGTGGCCGCCGGAGTCCTGGAAAGTCTGGGCGTCAACCTGGAAAAGGTTCGCGCCGAGACCCACCGTATCCTCAGCAACTCCGGGACCGGAAGCTCCAGCAGCCGCAGTTCGACCACGCGAACTCCCACCCTGGACCAGTTGGGCGTGGACCTGACCAACGCGGCGTTGGGCGGCAAGCTGGATCCGGTGATCGGCCGCGACACCGAGATCGAGCGGGTGACCCAGATCCTGAGCCGCCGGACCAAGAACAACCCGGTCCTGGTCGGAGAGCCCGGCGTGGGCAAGACCGCCATCGTGGAAGCGATGGCCCAGCAGATCTCCTCGGGAGACGTGCCGGACACCCTGCAGGGCAAGCGGCTGGTCACCCTCGACATGGGCGCCCTGGTCGCCGGCACCAAGTACCGCGGCGAGTTCGAAGAGCGCTTGAAGAAGGTTATTGAGGAAATCAAGACCTCCGGCAACTGCGTCCTCTTCATTGACGAAATCCATACGCTGGTAGGAGCCGGAGCCGCCGAAGGCGCCGTGGACGCTTCCAACATCCTGAAGCCTTCCCTGGCCCGCGGCGAGATCCAGTGCATCGGCGCCACCACGCTGGACGACTACCGCAAGTACGTGGAGCGCGACCCGGCCCTCGAACGACGGCTACAGCCGGTGCGGGTGGAAGAGCCCGACGCCGAGATGACGGTGGATATCCTGCGCGGCGTGAAGGGTCAGTACGAGGACCACCATAACGTCGACATCACCGAGGACGCGGTGCGGGCGGCAGCCACGCTGTCGACCCGGTATATCCCGGACCGCTTCCTGCCTGACAAGGCCATTGACCTGCTGGACGAAGCCGGCTCGCGGGTGCGCCTGCGCGGCAGTCACGCCCCCCAGGAAGTCAAGGACGCGATGGAAGTCCTGGACCGCGTGCGCAAGGAGAAAGACGAGGCCATCGCTTCACAGCAGTACGAAGTCGCCGCCGAGTTGCGCGACCGGGAACTGCACCTGTCCCAGAACGTCGGCGATCTGGAGCGGGAGTGGAAAGCGGACCAAAACAAGGAACGCACCCAGGTCACCGAGGACGACATTGCCGAGGTGGTCAGCATGTGGACCGGCATTCCGGTGACCCGGCTGGCGCAGGAGGAAACCGAGCGGTTGCTCCGCATGGAGGAGGAACTGCACAAGCGAATCATCGGCCAGGACGAAGCCATCGTCGGCATCTCCAAGGCGGTGCGTCGGGCGCGAGCCGGTCTCAAGGATCCGCGCCATCCGATCGGGGTGTTCCTGTTCCTGGGCCCCACCGGCGTGGGCAAGACCGAGCTGGTGCGCGCCATGGCGGAGTTCCTGTTCGGCCACGAGGACAACATGATCCGCCTGGATATGTCGGAATTCCAGGAGCGGCACACCACCGCCCGTCTCATCGGCGCGCCTCCGGGCTACGTCGGCTACGACGAAGGCGGCCAGCTCACCGAGGGAGTCCGCAAGAAGAATTACTGCGCGATCCTGCTGGACGAGATCGAAAAGGCTCACCCGGAGATCTTCAACATCCTGCTGCAGATCTTTGACGCCGGCCAGTTGACCGACGCCCGCGGGCGCCGCGTGGACTTCCGCAACTCGATCATCGTCATGACCAGCAACCTTGGATCGGACCTGATCAAGCGCGACACCTCTCTGGGCTTCGCCGTGAAGTCCGAGCAATCGCAAACGGACCACCAGGCTTACGAGCGGATGAAGGACAAGGTCATGGACGAGGTCAAGCGCTTCTTCCGCCCTGAGTTCCTGAACCGCCTGGACGCGACGATAGTGTTCCACGCCCTGAGCCCGGAGGAGATCCACCAGATCGTGGACCTGATGATGAACATGGTCCGGGACGAGCTGAAGGAACGGGAGATCAGCGTCGAGCTGACCGAGCCGGCCAAGGAGTATCTGGGCGCAAATGGCTTCGACCCGGTGCTGGGAGCGCGGCCGTTGCGCCGCCTGATCCAGAACGAGGTCGAGGACCGGCTGTCCGACGAGTTGCTCGGAGGGCAGTTCGAGCCCGGGGACACCGCGATCGTGGACATGGACGAGGACGGCAAGATCTGCATCAAGGTGCGGAAAGGAGAGATGGCCGCCCTGCCGGTGGCCTGAGCCGGAACTCACGGTTGACGAACCCTGCCGGGGGCGCCCTGAAAAAGGCGCCCCCGAATGCTACAATTTATGGGCCAATCGGATTGGCCCCATGGCGCGACCCTCGTGTTCAACTCGCATTTGGGTTGACGGTTGTTGAAGTCTCTTACTATAGTTCGGCATTCTTCACGGCAAGCTTTGAGGTGAAACAATGGCCAGGCGTTTGCTCAAAGAACTGGAACGGTCCTACGGGTTTGACGAGGTCGCAATCGTCCCGGGCGAAATCACGATTAACCCGGAAATGACATCCACGCAAATGAGCATCGGCCAATACTCCTTTGAATCGCCGGTGATGGCCTCGGCGATGGACGGTTCGGTGTCGCCACGGTTTGCCACGCTGATGCACGAAATGGGCGGACTCGGAGTGCTGAACGGTGAGGGCCTATACACCCGATACGAAGACCCGTACTCGGTGCTGGAAGAGATCATCTCCATGGACCAGGGCGAGGTCACGGAGTACCTGCAAGAGGTTTACAGCGATCCGGTGCAGGAGCACCTGATCGGCGAACGCGTCCAGGAGATCAAGAAGTCGGGCGCCATTGCGGCCATTGCTTTCACGCCTCAGACAACCAAACGGTTCAGTCCGCTGGCGGTGGAGGCCGGCGCCGATATCATAGTTGTGCAGTCAACGGTGACCACGGCTCGGCACATGTCCCGCAGTTATCGGGGCCTGATCTTTTCCGAGTTGATCGAATCCCTCAGTGTCCCAGTGGTGGTCGGCAATTGCGTCAGCTACGCCGTGGCCAGTGAGCTCATGGAAACCGGAATTGACGCCGTGCTCGTCGGGGTCGGCCCCGGCGCGGCTTGCACTACCCGCGAGGTGACCGGGGTTGGCGTACCACAGGTGACTGCAACCCTGGAGTGCGCCGCAGCCCGTGAGGACTATTTCCAGCGCACCGGCCGGTATGTCAGTGTCATAACTGACGGCGGCCTGCGAACGGGCGGCGATGTGTGCAAGGCGTTGGCCAGTGGAGCCGACGGGGTGATGCTGGGCACGCCCTTTGCCCAGGCTGCCGAGGCTCCGGGCCGGGGTTACAACTGGGGCATGGCCAACGCCCACCCGGAACTGCCCCGGGGCACGCGCATCAATGTCGGCACCAAGGGTTCCCTGAAACAGCTCATGCACGGGCCATCCAGCGTCACCAACGGGACGCAGAACCTGGTCGGCGCGCTGCGGGTGGCCATGGGGATGTGCGGCGCGTACACGGTGCGGGATTTCCACAAGACTGAAATGGTCATTGCCCCGGCGATCAAAACCGAGGGCAAGCACTACCAGATGCTCGGATAAACGGAGGAACCATGACGACCGCAACCATCCAGATCCTGGACCCGCGTCCGGAGCAAAAGACCGAAGAGCGCGCGGCGACCGACCGGTTGCCCAGCCTGGCGGGCAAGACCATCGGTCTGCTGGAAAACCGCAAATACCACTCCGACAATTTCCTGCAGGAACTCCAGGTCATCCTGGAGGAGGAATACGCCGTCGATAAGGTGGTCTACCTGCGGAAGTTCAGTTTCAGCGCGCCGTGCTCCGACGAGACCATCGAGGAACTGATTGAGCAATGCGACGCGGTGGTGCACGGAATCGCGGATTGAGGGAGCTGCACGGCGTGGGGTCTCCACGACACAGTAGTTACCGAAACCCGCGGCGTTCCTTCCGTGAGCGTCATCACCGAGAGCTTCACCCGGGCGGCGCACGCTCGCGCCTCCTCGCTGGGAATGCCCGGGGTCCAGATCCTGGCATTGCCCAGCCCGCTGGCATCCCGGTCGATACCGCAAGTGCGGCAACTGGCGCACGAGTACGCCGACCAGATCGCCGAGATGCTGACCAACGGGAAGTAACTGCCGGTCGCATCAGCTAGCGCGCCGCTTTCGCCCATGAAAGTGGTCAACTGGAATGTTCAATGGGCTACGCCCGGTTCGGAGCGTAGCCCAGAAATTTTGCGACGCATCGCGGAATGCTGCCCTGATATCGTTGGTCTTACGGAGACTGATTGCCGGCTGCTGTCGGGATGGGACGGACATGCGATCGCGGCCGGGCCGGCTCCAGGCCAGGCAGCAGCGAGAAACCGGCGCAAGGTTTTGCTCTGGTCGCGTCACAAATGGACGGGCGTGGATGACCTGGGCAGCGACAAATTGCCGCCAGGGCGGTTCGTGGCTGGGACCACTGATACCCCCGCGGGCCAGATCAGGGTTATCGGGGTCTGCATCCCATGGCACAACGCCAATGTAAACGTTGGGGACAAAAACAAAACCCCTTGGGAAGACCACTCGTCATATTTGGACGCGCTGTCTTCCATCATCAACAATAAATCGCCAACGCCACTCTTGGTAATGGGCGACTTCAACCAACAGATCGGCCAACGCAGACGCCCTTACCCGCCGCTCTCCCACCCGGTTCGTCCCCTCTTGCTGGGAGCGATTCAAGCGGGTCGACCGCCGGGTTTGACCATAGCGACCGCCGGGCTCGGGTTACGCGGCCGGCGCGCCATTGACCATATTTCCGTAAGTGGTGATCTGTCCGCCGTTTCTCTGGCCACCATCGACAATTTCGACGGGGAGCGGCGGCTCTCCGATCACTTCGGCGTGGTCGCCGAGCTGAACACGCGCGAAGACTGACACCAACCACCTCAGAAGAGTGACCGTTATGACAACCAACAGTCGAGCCCTGAACTCGCGCCGCATCGACGTGCCCGACACGTACGACGCGATCCAGGATTACTACGAAGAGCAGGGATGGACCGACGGCATGCCCGTTGTTCCGGCCACCGAGGAGGCCGTCCAACGAATGCTGGGCCCATGGGGCGAGGACCCGTCGCTTTCCCTGGGTATAGCGCAACCCTCCAACTCGGAAGTCAGCATCGAGAAGGTCGCCATCAACGCGGTGATGGCTGGCTGCCGTCCCGAGTACTTTCCCGTGGTGGTGGCCTGCGTGAAGGCCGCCCTGCAAACGCCGTTCAACCTGGCCGGCTGCCAGGCCACCACGGGCGGCGCCGCCCCGGTGGTGATCGTCAACGGCCCCATCGCCGAACGGCTCGGCATCAACGGCGACTCCGGGGCGTTCGGGCCCGGCTACCGGGCCAACGCGACCATCGGCCGGGCACTGCGCCTGTTCGTGCGGAACGTGGCCGGGCTCATCATCGGTGAAATGGACAAGGCGACTCTGGCCATGCCGGGAAGGTACTCGTTTTGCTTCGCGGAGAATGAGGCACGCAGTCCGTGGGAGCCGCGGCACGTTGAGCTGGGGCTGGAACCGGAAGACAGCATGGTGACCCTACACGCCATCCGGGCTTTCTACCCGGTTATGGAAACCACCGTGTCGCAGGGGACCGACGTGCTCAACACGCTGGTTCAGGCGACCCGGGCGACCGGATTCTCGAACTTCTACCAGATCGGCACCGGCGCGCAGGTTACGCTGGTGATCAGCCCGGAGCATGCGGCCGAGATGGCAGCCGACGGCTTCACCAAGCAAGATGTGCGCGAGTACGTGTTCGCCAACGCGCGCATGTCCATCGCCAACCTGTCCGGGCTGGGACACTGGGGGAACCGCAATTACCCGGATTGGGTCGACGACGAGGACCCGAACACCATGGTGCCCATCGCCCTCCAACCGGACGACATCGTGGTGGTGGTAGCGGGAGGCGACGGTCGCCACTCGGCCTGGCTGGCCGGCTGGGGCGTGACCCGGGTCGTGACCCAGAAGATCGAAATCCCGGGCTGAACGCAGCCAGCCACCAAGTCCTTCGGCCACGCCAGCGAACAGGTTGGCGTGGCCTTGTTTGTCGATACTCCAACGAGTATGCTGACGCGTTCCCGGATGTGCCGGGGGCTCACGCGTACCCAGTTTGTCATCGCGAGGAGCGTAGCGACGTGGCGATCTCGCCCCAAGGACTACCTGCGTCGCCTCTGAGAGATTGCCACGCTGCGCTCGCAATGACCACTCGGGCGAAACTGGGTACGTGTGAGCCGTTCCGGGTAATAGCGCGGCGAACCGTCCGCTGCTATTATTTTCTGGTCCCCATATCTTCAATTCTCGACCAATACAGGTTGCGCCACAGTGTTCACTCACCTGCATACACACACCGAATACAGCATGCTGGATGGCATCAGTCGCATACCGGACCTGGTGAGCCGGACCCGCGAACTGGGCATGGACGCCATGAGCATCACCGACCACGGATCGTTGTATGGCGTGGTCGATTTTTATTCCGAATGCAAGGACGCCGGCATCAAGCCCATCATCGGGTGCGAGTTCTACGTTGCCCACGCCAGTCGGCACGACCGCACTCCCAACGAGCGCACCGCCAACCACCTGGTGCTGATCGCCAAGGACAACACGGGCTATCGCAACCTGCTTCAGTTGGTGACCCTGTCGCACCTGGAGGGTTTCCACTACCGGCCGCGCATTGACAAGGAACTGATCGAGCGACACCGGCAGGGGCTGATCTGCCTTTCCGGATGCCCCTCGGCTGAGGTGCCCACCCTGCTGGCCGACGGCAATTACCAGGACGCCAAGCAGATGGCCGGCTGGTATCGCGAACTGTTCGGCGAGAACTACTTCCTGGAATTGCAGCGTCACGAGCACATCGAGCAGTTGCCCCGGATCAACGACGGCCTGGCGCGGTTGAACCGCGAAACGGGGATACCACTGCTGGTCACCAACGATGCCCATTACGTACGCCAATCCGACTACCAGTACCAGGACGTGTACATCTGCATCCAGACCGGCACCAACGTGATGGATGACAAGCGGCTGCGGATGGAAGACTCGTCCTACTACATCCGGTCCGCGGACGAGATGGCGGCGCTGTTCCACGATTTCCCACAGGCTGTGGACATTACCGGCGAGATTGCCCAGCAGTGCAATGTTTCGCTGGGGTTCGGTCAGATGCACCTGCCCCGGTACCCCACGCCCAACAACGAGGACGCCGACGCCTACCTGGAACGCATCTGCTGGGAGGGTTTCAATCAGCGCTACGGGATCAACAACGACGCCGCCCGCGCCCGGATGGAATATGAGCTGGAGGTGGTCCGGCAGACCCACTTCGCCAACTACTTCCTCGTGGTGTGGGACATCATCTCCTTCGTCCGCAAGCAGCAAATCCTCTTTGGCGTGCGGGGAAGCGCCGCCGCCAGCGTCGTGCTGTACTGCCTCGGCATCACCGACATCGACCCGATGCGCTACAACCTGGTGTTCGAGCGTTTCCTGAACTTCGAGCGCAAGGAAATGCCCGACATCGACATGGACTTCCAGGACGACCGGCGGGACGAAGTGCTGCGCTACGTCATTGACCGTTACGGCAACGACCGGGTGGCCCAGATCATCACCTTCGGAACCCTGGGGCCCAAGGCCGCCCTCCGCGATGTGGGTCGCGGGCTGGGCATGAGCTACGGCGACGTCGACCGCATCGCCCGTATGGTGCCCTTCAAATCCCGCACGATCAAGGACGCCATGTCGGCCAACCAGGAGATGGCGGACACCTACGTACGCGACGCAGCGATCCGGGAACTGGTGGACAACGCCCAGGCGCTGGAGGGTATCGTCCACCACGTCAGCACGCACGCCGCCGGAGTGTTGATCGCAGACGAACCGCTGACGGAAACGGTCCCGCTGCAACGCCCGTCGCGCGGGGATGAGAACAGCCCGGTCATGATGACCCAGTACTCCATGGACCCGGTGGCCAAGCTGGGCCTGCTCAAGATGGACTTCCTGGGCCTGACCAACCTGACCATCCTGGACCGGACCATCAAGCTGCTGGACGAGGAGCGGGGCATCCGCATCGACCTCAGTCGGCTTACGCTGGACGACGAGGAGACGTACGATCTGCTGGGAACCGGCAACACCACGGACCTGTTCCAGCTGGAAAGCGCGGGGATGCAGCGGTACATCAAGGAGCTGAAGCCTTCCGATTTGGGCGACATTGCGGCAATGATCGCGCTCTATCGGCCGGGCCCAATGGAGCACATCGACCGGTTCATTCGCTCCAAGCACGGCAAGGAGCAGGTGACCTACCCCCACCCCAGCATGAAGGAACTGCTGGACGAGACCTACGGGGTCATCGTTTACCAGGACCAGGTGCTGCACGTCCTGCAAAACTTTGCCGGTTATTCGCTGGGCGAAGCCGACACCGTCCGCAAGGCCATGGGGAAGAAAATCCCGGAACTCATGGCGGAAGAACGAGACCGGTTCGTGTCAGGCGCGGTGCAACAGGGCTACAGCGAACAGATGGGCGCGGAGATCTTCAACCTGATCGAGCCCTTCGCCGGGTACGCGTTCAACAAGGCCCACAGCGTGAGCTATGGGCTGATCTCCTATTGGACCGCGTACTTCAAGACCCACTACCCGCTGGAGTACATGGCCTCCGTGCTCAACTGCCGCCTGGATCACGGGGACCGCTACGTCGCGTCGATCAACGAGTGCACGCGCATGGGCATCGGGATCGAGTTGCCCGACGTGAACCAGTCGGGCATCCACTACACCATCGACACGCCTGCCGACCGGGCGCAGACCGGCAAGCTGCGCATCGGCCTGGCCGCGATCAAGACCGTGGGCGAGGGCGCCATCACGCCCATTGTCACCGAGCGCGCCGCCAAGGGGCCCTTTGGGTCGCTCACTGACTTCTGCCGCCGCGTGGACGTGTCAGGCCTGAACCGCCGCACGCTGGAGGGGTTGGCCAAGGCCGGTGCATTCGACTCCCTGGCGCCGCGGGCCACGGTAATCGGCAACCTGGACCGGATCTGGGGCCTGGCGCAGCAGGAAACGCGAAACCGCAACTCCGGGCAGTTCGGCATGTTCGGCGAAGAGATGGACAGCGGCGCCGGCGGCACCCTGCTGGAGCTGGACCTGTCGTACTCCGACTACACCCCGCAGGAAAAGGCCAACCTGGAAAAGGAATACCTGGGGGTCGCGCTGTCCTACAACCCGCTGTTGGCCCTGGCCGGCATCAACCCGGGCGACGCCTACAACTCCGTAGACCAGCTGGACGAGGAGATGATCAGCAGCACGGTGACGCTGCTGGGTCACGTCGCCGCGGTCACCGAGCGTTACACCCGCGACAATCGAAAGTTCCTGCGGGTGGACCTGGCCATGGTGGGCGGGCAGGTCGAGGCGATGGTCTGGCCCGACTCGCTGGAAAAGACGGCCCACGTCTGGCAAGCGGGCCGGGTCGCGCGGGTCACGGGCCGGCTCCAGATCCGCGGTGACGACTTCTCCATCGCCTGCTACGACGCGCAGGAATACGCGCTGCCGGAAAGCGCCGCACCGTCTCCTACGGGCCCGGCGGCTCCGGCTTCCGCAAGCACGCCGGCGGCGAGCCCCAGTCCGCCAACGAAACCTTCCCGGTCAAACGGCAACCGGCCGGCGCCGGCTCCGCCGGCATCAGCCTCCTCCAACGGCCACCGCGACACGGGCGTCCTGGTTCGAATGGTCGAAACCGATCAGCCGGACGAAGACCGGTACCGGCTGCGGCAGGCCATCCGGGTAATGCTCGAGTACACCGGGGAGGACAAAGTCTACCTGGAGCTCAACCTCAAGGAAGGACGCACGGTGCTGATGGAGATCCCCACAGTATCGACCGCAGTGTGTGACGAATTGCAGCAGCGCGTTCGGGACGTACTGCTGCAGGACGAAAGCTGCACCGAGTACCCGGCGCAGGCCGCTTAGGCTGGAGCGCCGGGCAGCCGGCGCCCAGTCAGTCGGACTCGGGGATTTGCAGGCCCAAGCCGGCGGCGATGAAACGCCGGCCGTTTTCCTGGTAGCGCGCGGTTGGGTTCTCCAGCCGCTTGCGGTGAACATCGGGCAGTTCCCTGATGCGACCGGGCACGCCGATCACCAGCGATTCATTGGGAATGGGCGTGCCGGTGACGATTGCCCCCGCCCCGATGAGCACGTAGTCGCCAACGTCGCAGTCCTCCAGGCAAACCGCGTTGACGCCGATCATGACGTTGTTGCCGACCTTTCCGCCGTGGATCACCGCGCCGTGGGTCATCAGCACGTTGTCGCCGAGTTCAAGGTAATCGTCGGTGTGCAGGACGCAGTTGTCCTGGATCGAGCAGTTCTTGCCGATCACGATCTGTCCGTAGTCGGCCCGTATCACCGCGCCGGGCCAGATGCTGGTCCCCTCGCCGATTATCACGTCGCCGACGATGTAGGCGGCCTCGCTGACGAACACGCTGGGGTGGATTTGGGGCGACTTGCCGTCGATGCTGCGAATCAAGGGGTTCCTCCCGGTGGATATTGGTTCGGGCAATTATAGCCGGCCGTCGGCCGGGACGATGTCATGAGAATGAAATCTAGTTTGACAATATCGCGGGCTGCTGACTAAAATAATTCTACGCGCGATGATCTCGCGTGTTTTGTGGCCCGGTGGTGTAGTGGTTAACATACTGCCCTGTCAAGGCAGAGATCGTCGGTTCGAATCCGATCCGGGTCGCCATTGTAAACTCTGAAACGGCTCACCAGCGTGGGCCGTTTTTCGTTGCCCGGGGGCGACCGCGCAACCGGTGCGGTGGGGTCACATCGTAGACCTGCCGGCGTTGGCGTTCGCCAATCCGCTCCACGCCCGGCCACGTATAGATCGATAGATAACTCAATCCGGAAGCGGCGCCGACCTTCGAAGCGAGGCCCAAGACTGCCTGCGGCCGCAAGTGACCAATAACGAACACTTGATGCCCACCAGGTGGACCGTTGATGCGGCTCGGTACAGCACGGCGACGATAAATTATCAGGAGGCACGCAATATGCGGAATTTTACTGAATCGCGGCGGCCGATGCTCTGGGCGCTGATCGGATTGACGATCTGCGCGGTCGCGGTGGTGACGCTGGGGTCGGCTCGCCCATCGGCCGCTTACAGCCTTGACCCACCATCCCACGAAGTAATCGGTCACACCTCACCCCACAACAATGCATCGCCATGGACCCCGGTCGAGCACGGGCGCCGTGGCGCCGCTCGCGTATTGCTGGCGCAGAGGCTGGGCGTCTCCGGAGAGAGCCTGGAGTTCATCAGCGAACAGGCCGTCAACTGGCCGGACACATCCCTGGGCTGCCCCAAACCCGGCTACGTTTACGCGAAAGTCATCGTTCCCGGGTACAGGATCATCTTCGCTCACGAGGGTTCCAGCTACGAAGTCCACACCGCCGCAAAGTCGGGGTTCGGTCAATACCTGCCGCCGGTATCGTGCGAGGGAGGGCTCGCCTACGACCGCCCGACTGATGATTCGGCCGGGTTAGCTCTGTGTCGCCGGCCGTTGTGCTAAAATCAAAAGTGCCCCCGTAGCTCAGTGGATAGAGTGCTGGCCTCCGGAGCCAGAGACCGGAGTTCGAGTCTCCGCGGGGGTACTTTGCCGGATCGCCCGGACCGTCGGGAGGGAGACGTCGGGGTGTGGCCTAGCGGCAAGGCGCCTGCTTTGGGAGCAGGAGATCGGCAGTTCGAATCTGCCCACCCCGACCACGTTAACCGCAGCGCCGGTGGGACCGCTCAACCCGTGTGACTCCTAAACGGGCCAGTCCTCCAGCGTCCAGCCCATTTCCCAGAAAGCCTGCTCGTAGCGCGTGCAGGTGATGTATGCCTCTTTCATGGCAGCGATCTCGGCGGACCCGGCGGTGGCAGCGATACGATCGCAAATCGCGCGACATTCCTCGGCAACCGACTGTTGCTCGGTGGCGGCGTACATCTGGATCCATTGGGCGTAGCCGGCGTGGTCCGGCAAGCCCTGGTCGGCCAGCCGTTCGCCGACGCGCCAGTATCCCCAGATACACGGCAACACGGCGGCGACCACTTCGCCAAAGGTTCCCTGGTGGGCAACACGCAGCAGGTAGCTGGTGTACGAGTAGCAGGTCGGCGCGTGCCGGGTCGCGTCCAGTTCGGCTTCGGTGATGCCGAACTGGGCGCAGTACGAACGGTGCAGATCCATCTCGGTGTTCAGAATGTAGTCCACGGCACGCGCAAACCACGACATTGCCGGCAGATCCGGGGCCTTGGCCGAGGCCAGCGCGAGGACGCGAGCGAAATCGATGAGATAGACGTAGTCCTGGGTAATGAAGTGCTTGAACCGGTCCAACTCCAGGGTCCCGTCACCGATGCCCTGCACAAATGGATGGAACGCCATGGCGTCGCGTTGTTGCTGGGACTCTCGCTCGATCTCGTCGCAGAAAGACATGGGGTTCCTCCAGGGTTGGCGCGGTGACGTTGATGGCCCATTCTAACGCACGGGATCAGCGGTTGACATTTCGATTTGGCAGGGTCGTCACGCCATGACCTGCCATCGTGAGTAGCACTAAGACACGGGTCAGTGCCGCCGTCAACCAGGATGGTCTATAATGGCTACCCAGACTTGATCCCGGCAGATCGCGAACGCCGACGCATGAACGGAATTTTCGTCGGCTGTCGCCGATATAGAGAGGCCCTCCCGATGATGATGCTGTTCCTGCACGATGTTCCCGACCAGGCGCGGGCCGGCGAGGTGAAACGCGTTTCGCGCGGCTACGCCCGGAACTACCTGCTGCCCAAAGGCCTGGCAGAGATCGCCACCGACGAGACGATGAAGCGCCTGGACAAGATCAAGGTCGAGGGCGACCAGCAGCGGGCGCGGGAAACCCAGGTCGTGGAGGAACTGGCCGAGGCGCTGGACAACCTCACCGTGACCATCCCCGGTCGTGTCACCCCCACCGGCCGCTACTACGGAGCCATCAGCGGGATCGGCATCGCCGACGCCGTCGGCGCGGCTCTGGAACGCGAAATCGACCGCCGTATCACCAGCAACGTGGAACCAATTCGCGAGCCGGGCGAGTACGAGGTGGTGCTGAACCTGTCCAGCGAGATTCGCGCGACCATCAACGTCATCGCGTCAGTAGAAGAATAACTCCTCCCGTAGCCGCCATTTGGTCGCAGCGCATGTTGCTGCGGCCCTCCGAGTGAGGACCGGTGCTCCGTGGTTGCCGACCCGTACAGCGAACGGCAATTGCCCCACGACCCTGAGGCCGAGGCGGCGGTTCTGGGCGCGTTGCTCATCGACGGCGACGCGCTGCATCGCGTCACCCCACTGATCAAGCCCGAGGACTTCCACCGGGCGAGACACCAGTTCTGCTTCGCCGCGTGCGTCGCGGTTTTCCTGCGCCAGGAGGCGATCGACCAGATCACGGTCGCACGGGAGTTGCAGACGCAGGGCCGGCTCGAACAAGTGGGTGGGCTCCCCTATCTGGGGCAGCTCATTGCGGGAACGCCCACGTCGGTCAACGTGGAGCACTACGCCGCCATCGTGGCGGAGACGGCGGCCAAGCGGCGGGTCATCGCGGCCGGCAACCGGATCGCCGAGCTGGGGTTTGATGAGAGCTCGGATGTGGACGAAACCATGCGGCAGTCGGTGGAGGTGTTGTTCGGCGTGCGCCCCACCGCCGACGACCGGGGCTTCATACCGCTGAGCTCGGTGCTGGACGTATATTTGCAGGGAGACATCGGCGACGTTTCCCTGACCGACGAGCCGCCGCTCCAGAGCGGCTACAGCGATTTCGATAGCCTGCTGGGCGGGATGCAGAGATCCGATCTGCTGATCGTCGGCGCGCGGCCCGGCCTGGGCAAGAGCAGCCTCGCCCTCAACATCTGTACCAACGCCGCGAAATCCGGTCAGACCTGCGGCATCTTCAGCCTGGAAATGAGCCGCGAACAGGTGGCCATGCGCATGCTGGTCGCCGAATCCGGCGTGGATTCGCACCGGCTCCGACTCGGTTTGTTGTCGGAAAACGAGCAGAACGTTATCTCCGACGCCGTGGGCTTGCTGTCGGGCCTCCCCATCTTCATCGACGATACGCCGTTCCAGACCACGATGGACATGCGGAGCAAGGCGCAACGCCTGCAGCTGGAACACGGTCTGGATTTCCTGGTGGTCGATTACCTCCAACTGATCCAGGGCGGCGGCCGGCGGCAGGGTTATGGCGAGAACCGCGTGCAGGAGATCAGCGAGATATCAAGGTCGCTCAAGGGCATGGCTCGCGACTTGAACACGCCGGTGTTCACCTGTTCGCAGCTCAGCCGCGTGGTGGAAAACCGGCCCGGACATCGCCCGCAGCTTTCTGACCTACGGGACAGCGGAAGCATCGAGCAGGACGCCGACGTGGTGACCTTCCTGTTCCGCGAGGACCGGGTCTTCACCGAGGAAGAATGGGAGCAGCACTCACCCGGCCGACCCTATCCGCGCAACCTGGTGGAGTTGATTGTGGCCAAGCACCGGCATGGGCCCACGGGCAGTTTCCACCTCTACTTCCGGGACAACCTGATGCGGTTCGACGAGCTGGCGCGCTACGAGGAGTCCGTCGCCTAGATGGATGACGTCGCTGGCAAAGCCCGAACTTATCAGCAATCTTTGCCGGCCAACGCACGCCGGATCCCGATACCGGCGGCGGCCCTGTCGCAGTGGCTGGCCGACATCGACGACATCGTCGAACTCAAGGTGACGCTGCGGGCGCTGGCCCTGCTCGCGGATGAGCCCCAGCGCCGGTCGGTTCCACCTTTCATAGCGCTGGAGGATTTGCTGGATGACCCGGTGCTGGCGGAAGCGCAGCTGAGCGGAATCGAGAATCATGCGCTGAATGGCCTGGCGGCGGCAGTGGGCCGGGGCACGCTTGCAGCAATCCGCGACGTCGGGTCGATGCGGGTCCTACTGAATGACGAAGACTGTCAGAGATACCTGCAAACCGGTGGCGTCACGTTGCTGACCGCCGCCGAACTGGCCGGTCCGGCTGCCGTCTATGCTGAGGGACCGCTTCCGCAACCGACGCCAACCGACGAGGCGCGTGCTAACATATTCGCGTTATACGAGCAGCACATCGGCCCCTACGGCCACAACATTGCGGAGCAGTTGCGCGCGGCGGAAGAGGAATATCCGGTGGAGTGGGTCGAGGCGGCCCTCGAAATCGCTGCCGAAAACGACAAGAGACACTGGAGCTACGTAGTCGCCATACTCCGGAGATGGGTGAAAGAAGGGCGCCATGAGCATGGAGAGCCTGGGAGCGATACTGCGCCGGATAGCCGCACGGGATACCTGGACAGCTATCGACGCCGATACGGCCGACTACCCTGGGAGCCAGGAGAGCCGGAACGGGGCTGAAGGCTGCGACCGGTGCGGCGGCGCGGGCTGGGTCACGCGGAGAGTCCACGTAACCAATCCCGAATTCGGAAAGGTGTTCCCCTGCCAGTGCCAGGAACAGGATATCGACCGGCGGCAGCGGATCGAGGCGCTGGAGCGTTACAGCAATCTTGGGTCCCTGCGCCAAGCCACCTTTCAAAACGCCAACACAGATGGCCTGAGCCAGGAGGCGGCGGCGCGGCAGGCTTTCCGCAAAGCGCTGGACGCCTCCATCGCCTACGCTGAGGAGCCTGACGGCTGGCTTACGTTGGTGGGCCCAAGCGGAAGCGGAAAAACATACCTGGCCGCTGCCATCGCCAACCGTCGCATCGAGCTGGGCCATCCGGCACTGTTCATCACCGCGGCGGACCTGATCGACTACCTGCGCAGCGGTTTCGGCGATGAGGCCGACCAGCCGTTCGTTGACCTGTTCGAGCAGGTACGCAACGCGCCGCTGCTCGTATTGGACGATCTCCCGACCCGACCGTCAACTCCCTGGACGCAGGAGCGGTTGTTCCAGTTACTGTCGTCCCGGCACGCAGCCCGCCTTCCCACTGTGGTCACGCTGCGCGGGGATCCCAGCCGCCTTGACGACTTCTTACGCACCCGGTTGGCATCTCCGGACGGGTTCGGGCGCGTCCACCGGCTGGGCCGGGCGGAGGGTTCCACGGGCCGGTCCATCGGCGCAATCCCATCCAACATGCGCGCGCGGATGACCTTCGCCGCCTTCGATCCGACCGGCAACGGACGACTGTCCGACCACCAACGGCGCAGTTTGCAAGCGGCTAAATCGTACGTGCAACGCTGGGCAAACAGTCCTGACGGCTGGCTGAGTCTGCACGGGCCCTATGGCGTGGGCAAAACGCACTTGGCGGTGGCGGCGGCCGGCGAGCGTGAAGACCGCGGCGATGAGGTCTTCTTCGCCACGGTAGCCGACCTGCTTGACTACCTGCGAGCCACGTTCGCGCCGGACAGCGAGCTCAGTCACGACGACCTCCTCGACCGGATCCGCAACGCTGACGTGCTGGTGCTGGACGATATGGGAGCGGAGCGCAGCACGCCCTTCGCCGAGGACAAATTGTTCCAGATTGTGGGTTACCGGTATGAAGAGCGCCTGCCCACAATCATCACCACGTCGCAGCAAATCGAGGCCATCGCGTCTGCCCGCCCACGCATCGCCTCGCGCCTGCAGGATCCCCTGGTGGTCACCGAAATGCCCATGGAGGCACCGGACTTCCGCCGTGGCGGCCTGCGTAACTAACCATCGGTTCAGACTCTCGCCCGCACCGTGGAATGATGGCATAATCCCGTATCGTCCAATGCTGACCCTGCGAGTGATTGCTTCATGACAACCCTCAGCTTCGCCGACTGGAACGACGCCCAGGATTACTACTTCGCCAACGGGCTCACCGACGGGCTGCCCATCGTGCCGCCCACACCGGACCGGGTGCAGGCCATGCTGGACTACGCCGGGGTGGCCGCCGACCACGACCTCGGAACCGAGATCATCCGGCAGAAGCGGTTCACGGCCGGCAAGGCGGCGGTCAACGCCGTGATGGCAGGCTGCCTGCCGGAGCATTTTCCGGTGGTCATGGCGGCGCTTTCGGCGATCACGGACCGCGGCTTCAACCTCCACGCCAGCAGCACGTCCACCAACGGGGCCACCGTGCTCACGGTGGTCAGCGGGCCCTACGCCCAAGCCATCGGTATGAACGCCGGCGTGGAGATGATGGGAAACGGGAACCGCGCCAACGCCGCCATCGGACGGGCCGTGAACCTGTTCAAGTCCAACTTCTACGGATCGGTACCGGTGGTGATGGACAACAGCACCTTCGGCCACGCCGGAAAAATCACCTTCAGCTTCCCCGAAAACCTGGCCATCAGTCCCTGGCCTTCGCTGGCATCGGAGCTCGGCTACGGGGACGGCGCCACCATCGTCCAGGCCTTCGCCACCCTGGCGCCGCTGCAGGTGACCCTGCACAGCGACCGGAATCCTGCCGACTTCCTGACCACTGTGGCCCATTCCATGCTGGCTTTCGGACCGGGCATGCCGGAAGTGATCTGCGTCATCAGCCCGGAGGCGATGCAGTACGTGGCGGCGGCGGGCTGGTCGCGTCAGCAGGTCGCCGAATCCCTGCACGACAAAGCGCGGCTGCCGGCTGCGGAATGGATGCGCTGGCGGCGCATGGGGCATGAACTGGACCACGACCGGATGGTACCGGTGGTTCCGGAAGCGGACCGGATCACCGTGCTCCCGGGCGGCGGCATGGCCGGGGGGTTCGTGAGCCTCATCGGCACTTGGGGCTCCAGCCGCTCGGCCATCCACCAGGTGACCGTACCCAACTGACATCGTCCCGATCCCGCGACATCCGGCGGGTTTCCCGGAACAAGGAGGTCAACACATGACAACACAAGGTTCGCCCATAGTGACGCTGGATCCGCGTGACGACTCCCCGCCGGCGCCGTCGCGGTTGGCCCAACGTGCGGCGACACTGGACGGCAAGGTGGTCGGGCTGTTCGCCAATAACAAGCCGCACTCGGAGGACCTGCTGCGCCGCATCGCCGCCATCATTGGCGAGCGGTACGACATCGCCGGCACGGTGGAGCACAACAAGGGCGGATGGCAGTGGCCGGCCAGGATCGAGGACCTGCAGCGCACCGCCAAGAGCATTGACGTGGCAATACACGCCACTGCGGAATGAGGGTCCTGCACCGCGTGCAGTGTGCACGACGCAATGGAAACTGAGCTTCTGGGCATCCCCTCCACGGTGTTGACCACCCGACCCTTCGTCAGCCAGGCCCACGCAATGTCCCGCATGCGTGGCGACCCGGACTACGGCCTCGCGATCGTGGATCACCCCATCGGCACCCTGACCGACGCTGAGCTTTCCGAGAGGGCGGCCACCGCGGCGGTACAGGTGATCGCCTGCCTGGTCGACCGGTAGCCCACGGGTTGTGTCCGTGAATGTGTAGGGGCGACGGATCCGTCGCCCCTACGCATTTGCGAGTGAGTTTCGCCGGCTACAGGGGCAGGTGCACGGACTCGCCGGTCTGCGCGCTGATAGTTACCGCTTCGGTCCACTCCATGTAATGCACGCCGATGTTGAATGGAGTGCGCATCACCGGAGCGCCGTCGCGTATCGAGGCGATGAATTCCTGCTCGACGGACCAGGAGTAACGGCCTTCCGGCGGGTTGGCGATTTCCTGCAATTCCGCGTCGCCGCGCTTGCCGCCGTAGACGCGCATCTGGCCGTCCACATGAATCGTTCCGTCTGTGCCATAGAGCCACACGGAGTTTCCGGGGGACAATCCGGCGCAGGCGCTGAACTTCAGATGTGCGTTGGCTCCGTTGGCCAGTCGGCAGAGGATGTCGACGGTGTCGGGCACGGTTATTGAACGCCAGTTGCCGTCGTCGTCCTTGCGGTGAGGGACGGTGATCCGGCTCATGGCCGTCACCTGGGTCGCGCGGCCGACCCACCGGATCATGGCCTCGTACCAGATGCCCATGTTCAGGATGTTGAACCCGCTCATGTCGCGGTCCTGGCGCCAGTGGAGCGTGGAATCGCGGTCGGTAAATCCCGTCTGGGACTGAACGTCCACGGACACCAGATCGCCAAGGAAACCCTCGGAAATCAGGCGGATCATCAGGTCGTCTATGCCGAAGCTCATCGGCGAGGGCACGATCTGGGCAACCAGGTTGGGCGACGCCTGGGAAGCGGCCAGCATCTCGTGGGCCTCGGCGGCGTTCATCGCCATGCGAGCCTCGCAGAGCACGTGCTTCCCAGCCTCGAGAGACGCCATCGTCAGCGTGCGGTGCATGTAGGGCCAGGTGCCGATGCACACGGCGTCCAGGCTCTCGTCTTCCAGCAGTTCTTCCCAGTTGTCGTACACGGTGGGAATGTTGAAGGCGTCGGCAACGCGCTGGCCCGACTCGCGGGACCGGTTGGCGACGGCGCCGATCTCCACGCGGGGGGTGTCGTTGAACCCTGGGATGTGTCGATCGCGGGTGTTGCGGCCGGCGCCGATCAGGCCGACGCGGACGGATTCGATTGCCACAGTGGTACCTCCTGAAGATACTTGGGGACGCGCCAGGATGGGGAAAAGGTGGCGCGGCGCAAGCGATTATAGGGTAAGCCTCCCGGCACGGTCAAAACGGCGACCAGCCTCTGGCACACGTACTTTCCGTCAGCATGTCGTTACCACCGAAGCGCAGCAAACTCGCTGAGGTCAGGCCGGCACTCTCGCCAATGCGAACGCTGCGTCGCTCTCCTCCCCGCGATGGCAAACTGGGTACGCGCACGCGGTGGCGCCGCATTGATTCCCTACCCGATGGCGCCGCGCCGGATTTGCTGCAGGGCCATCTGCGCGTGCCACTCCATGGCCCCAAGGCCGACCACGCGCACCCCGACGTCGAAATAGCGTCTGGCCGAGGCCGCCATGGCGTCGAAGTCCGGAGAGTCCAGGCCCATGTTGTACATGATGGCCGCGGCGTGACTCTCCGCGGTCTTCACGGCGTTCTCCAACAGCCGCATGACCTTCGGGTCCTCGTACTTGAACGGCACGCCCAGGATCTTGGTCACGTCACCTGCGGCCAACCAAACCAACCTGATACCGTCGATGGCCAGGATTTCGTCCAGGTCTCTCAGGCCCCCCTCGCTCTCCACGGTGGGCACGATCAAAGTCCCTTCCCGGGTTTTGCGATTGAACTCAGGGAAGTCCTCGGCGGTGTCGAAGCGGCGCAGGTGTATGAGGCGGTGCCAGTCGTCCCGCAGGCCCATCAATTCCTGGACCTCCTCTTTGGAGCCCACCGAAACCGTGACGGCTGTCGCCCCGAGGGATAGAGCACGGGCAGCGTCGGAAACGGTGCGCCGGTCGGTGCCGGTGGCCCACGGAAAAGCCTGCACCCGGATCATGGGGGAGATGCCCGTACCCCGCGCCGCCCGTATCAGGTGGGCGATGTTGTCCCAATCATGTGCGGTGAACATCATGTCGGCCATGAAACAGTCGATGCCCGCCAGGCCGGCGACTTCCACCATGTTCGGGTGGCTGAACACGTAGGCGCACAGGGAGGGTTGTCCCGATTCAAGATTGGCCAGCAGCCGGTCGGTCGATGGATCCGGAAAGAGCACGGGGTACCTCGCATGCAAAAAGTTTTGTGGATATCGTACCAGAGGTCGGTTCGCACCCTTGGTGCAACTCAACCCGGGACGGTGTTCGTGACCCATTCAGGAGATCGAGCGGGGTTCCCACACCTACTGAACAGCCACGCGGTAGATGTTGGTGCGGTCGTTGGCGTAGGCCAATTCCAGAGTGCCGTCCTCAACCATCTTCTCGAATTTTTCGATGCCATGAGGCAGATAGTAGATCCGCTCCAGGTCACCCACCACGATGTAGCGGACGCGGTACTGGTCGATCAGATCCAGCGCCGCGTTCTTGCTGAGCGTGTTATAAATGGCGGACGCGTCCCGCGCACGTCGTTGTATCAAGTCCCAGTCGTTGCGCTGCTGGGTCTGGTGCCACGGCCAGCCGATCACCGTGGGCAAGCCGGTGTACACCGACATCCTGCCATTCCAGCGGTACTGGTCGCCGTGCGCCTCCAGAATCACAGGGGTTCCGGAGACATTGTCCTGCAACCAGCGGATGGCCTCGGCGTCCCAGCGCATTTCGATGGGCTCCTCGCGCTCCCAATGCACGGCGTCGGTCATCCAGGCCGAACCATCAAGGGTCAGCGGCGTGGATTGGAACCGGTCCTGGAGGCGCACGGGGGTCGCCAATACCGGATAGACCATCACTCCGATCGCGATCATTGCCACCACCTGTGCGAACGATAAGCGGAGCAAACTGACTACGAAACTCTGATTGGCGCGCCAAGCCATCCAACTTCTCCAAAAGCCGTAGGCGCCTGCGACACTGAACAATAACCACGCCACCAGGTAATACTTGAACACCGTGTTCATCCGCGCGATGTCGCCCTCGACGCGGACGAATTCCACGCCGATGCCGATCGCCAGGGCGACAGCCAGCATGCCCAGTGCTGCCACGTCGGACCGGACGGTAGAGTCCTGGCAGGCCAGCAACGTGGCCGCCAGCGACCAGCAAGTCAGCGTCACCAGCACCATGAGCACGCCGGCAGTCAGGAACCCGGCGGCCCAGAAGTAACCCGCCAACGCCAACCCAGCCAGCACTCCCACCAGAAGCCACTGGTGCGTCGCCGGGACGGGAACCGCCGCCCTGACCCGGGCAAAAAGGGGCGCGACTGCTCTCGGCAGCGTCGCCGAAAGCAGGGCCAGCGCGGCCAGCAGAGGCAGCGCGTGTATGAGCAGGTAGTTGGCGAGCGGCGTGCGCCAGCGGGTGGGTTCGATGCCGGTGCCGAAGGTCTCGGTCGCGCCGTGGAACGGCAGGAACGCCAAGAAGCTGACCAGTGCGGCCACCAATGCGAGGGCAATTCCCAGAGCCACCCGCACCTTGAGTTCGCCGGACATCAGCCATGCGGCGGCTGCGGCGAACCCGACCATGAGCAGAGCGTATGCGGGATATTCCCAAGAGTTGATGGTCCACAGGCTGCCCAAGGCCAAGCCCATCAACGAGACACACACCCAGGTCCAGATGCTTTTCGGACCGCTCCGCGCCACGCCGAGCAGCGCGGCGAAACCCAGCGCCACAGCAAGTAATGCGAACGGCATGGTCATCATGTGGGCGTGGAGATCGGCGAAGAGGAAGGTGAAATACGGAAACTCGGTGATGTGAAACCCGAGATCAACGTGATCGCTCGACTCCAGCCACGGGGTCAGCGCGCTGGGTTCGAAGTTGGGAATCTCTGGTATGGCTCGGCTGCTTCGCCAGAAATCGAAGGTCGACAGGGGCGCTGGCATTCCGTTGATGCGGTCGGACACGATCCGGAACAGCTGCACCGCTCCGTCCAAATTCCCCGCAACCGCGACCATCACGGCGGACACCAGACCAACCACCGCCGCGCCACCAGGCAGCCATCGCGCGATGCGGCGCCACGGAACCTCCCATCTGCGGCTGCGGGCTGACTGATCAGACAACCCTGTCCGTACCGCCTCAGGCCGGGCAGCTTTGACGAAGTAGTACGCCAAAGCGCCGGCGCCGGTGGCGGTCAGGGCGAACAGGGTTGGCACGGCCAGATTGAACGCCGTCGCCGGCGGGATACCGGTGAGGCGCGTGGGAATGGAGAGGATGAAATAACCCCAGTAGTAGTAGTTCAGGTACCCGCCGGCGAACCACGGATCGTAGGGCGGCAGCACCGAGGAGCGTGCTACTGCGGTGAAATAGGCCAGCTCCATGGGCTTTTCGCCGCCGCGCCACGGGTGCCACAGGTCGGGATTGGCCGCCCGAATCAGCACGAACGCCAGGTAAGCCAGCATGAACAGCAACTCGGCGGCCAGCACCATGCGCCAATGCTGCCGCAGCCAGCCGAACATTTCCCGCCAACTTCGAGCCAGGACTACGGCCGAGGGTATCGCCACGATAAGCATGGCCAAACCAATGGCCACCATCGAGAACTCTAACGCACCGGAGTAAACCAGCAGCCAGGCGACCCACGCCACCAGCAGCAGACCCACCACTCGGCCAAACAGCAGTCCCCGATCATGCAGCGGGCGCAGCACCCACCACGTGAGCGGGAACGCGATCAGGCAGATCAGTTCCAGCGCCAGGAACCAGCTGAGCCACGGCACCCGGTTCGGCCAACCGTTTGGGCGAAAAACCTGAGACCAGGTCCCACCTTCCTGTTGAGCCTCCAGCGCTTGGGGAGGGAGTATCAGCGGCGGGGTTTCCTCGATACCCACCGTGCCATCGTCGATACGAGACCGAATCTCGCTGCGAGTGAGACGATCCGTGTTGCGGAACACCAGTACCTGGGGGTGGTCGTATCCGATGACGTTTTCGTCGGCGTACCCCAGGTTCAGCCCGTGGTGGCGCCCCGGCTGCCACGATGACCCCTCGGTACGAACCGGTGCGGGCAGGCCGGCGCGCCCGTACGGGTCGTCGCGCAGCTCAAAGCCGGCCAACGTGGGATACGAGGAGAACGACCGGTCCAGTCGGTAACCTAAGTCTCCTCCGAACAACAGGCGAAGAAACGCAGAGCTTTGCGGGTATTCGCCCGGCAACCGGGCCACCGACCCGTAAGCCCGATTGGAATAGAAGACCACGTAATCGCTGGAAGACAGTCGGTCAACCAGATCGGGGATCTTACTTCGGTCGCTGTCAGGATGGTAGGCCGCGAATGTCCAGACGTCGTACCGGCCCAGGTCAGGAATGCGCTCATCCCAATAGGAACCGCCGTTGATGATCGACGCGCCCGGTGGGACGTTGGCATTGATCCATTCCGCCGCGGCGACCGCGGTGTGGGAACGGGTGTAGATGCTCGAGAAGGCGAGAGCATACAGGACGGTCGACGCAACGACCACCACGAGCACCCCTATGCTAACCGGGTAGGCGTAACGGCGGGCTGCCTTTGAAACCGTTTGCCAACGCGATGGCGGTTGGTCTGCCAGCGCGTCGGGTTCAATCGCCCGACCCGTAGCCGAAACCACCATGCCGCCGGTGGGCGGGGTAGCGTGCCACTCCTCTGAAAACGGCGCGTCGTCGCCGAAGATTGGTTCGTCGAAGATCAGGTCGTCGCCAACAGTGGGCGGCGTCGCATGCCATTCTTCCGAAAATGGAGCATCGTCGGGCAGGGCGGATGTATCCTGAGATTGCCGGCTGCGCCATGACTGAGTCCACTCCACGAAGGCGACCAGCATGCGCGCCCCCATGAGCACGTAAAAGGGCATGAGCGGGAAGACATAGCGCAGGAACTTGACCTCGAATAGCTCCAGGAATACGAAGGCGGGGACCGCCCAGGCCAGCAGCAGGAGGTCGAAGCGTTGCACCAACCCGCCGCGCCATGCCATCCACGTGGTGAACGGGGCGGCCAGCCAGGCGACGATGCCCAGCGGCAGCCCCAAGCCCCAAACCGACGTCTGGCGAATCTGATACCAGAAAGCGGGGGTGTCGGCGTATTGCCAGGTGAAGGGCCAATGGCCGGCCTCCCGGGCCATCTCCGCCTGAGCCCGTATGTCCGCCACGAAAGTGCTGAAATCCAGCAAGGCGTACGGGGTGGTTATGAAAAACGCCGCCAGGGCCAGCAACCCTGCCAGCACAACCACCGGCGCGAATCTCACAGCCGACCATACCGTGAGGTCGGCCCACCGGCCGCCGGAACGGTCTTTCCAAGTCCAGAGGAACACCAGCGCCAGCGGCGCCAGGATGGGCGCCACTGACACCTTGGGCGCCATCGCCAGGCCCACCAGCAGGCCAAGCAGGGCAGCGTCGCGGATGCGCCGGGTGTCCATGAACCGGAGCATTGCCCACAACGCCGCCAGCGAAGTGAGGACGGTGAAGGGTTCCGGGCGGTAAAAATGGGCGTGCTGGATGTGGATGACGGCAAAGGTGGTGAGGGCGGCGGCGAGTAGGCCCGTCCATGTGCCGTACATCCGGCGTCCGATGGCAAACATCAGGGCCACCGAGGCCGTGTCGGCGAGGGCGGCCAGCGTTCGGCCGGCAAACCGCATGTCCATCGCGCCCCAGTCGGTGAACGGTTCGGCCACCGACCGAATCAGCACCAGGGCGTAAATCAGGGCGCTGCCCAGCGGGAACCAGTGCGGGTTGAGGGGACTTTGATCCGGCGAAAGCGCGGTTTCGATATCGGGCAGGCCAACGCGCATTTCAGGCCACTGGGCCAGCCAAGTCTCGTGGCCCGGCGCCACGGTGAGCACGCGGAACATATCGTCCGCGCGCAGGTAGAAGGACCGTTCGTCCGGGTGGAACCCGTGGCCGTGGTCCCAATCGATGCCGTATAACCGCAGAGCCAGTGCCGCGATCAGCAGGGCCGGCAGCAGAAAATTTGGCCCCCACAGCCTGCGCAGGGGGGCAAAGAGGCGAAACCGCTGGGGGTCCATGGGCAATGAGCGCATCAACCGCCAGGAATTGCTACGAAATCAGGCAGCACAGGTCAGCGGTGCGACAGGAATATCCCCACTCGTTGTCGTACCAGCCCAGGATCTTGACCATGCTGTCGTCCAGCACCATGGTGCTCAAGCCATCGAAGATGCAGCTATGCGTGTTTCCGCGAATGTCCGAGCTGACGATGGGGTCTTCCGTGTATTCGAGGATGCCCTTGAGCGGACCTTCGGCGGCGGCCCTGAAAGCAGCGTTGACTTCGTCCTTGGTCACATCCTGCTTGAGGTCGGCCACAAAGTCGGTGGCGGATCCGATGGACGTGGGGATGCGGTACGCGATGCCGTGGAGCTTGCCGTCCAACTCGGGCAGCACCACGCCGACGGAACGGGCCGCGCCGGTGCTGGTGGGAATGATGTTCTGCGCCGCGGCCCGGGCCCGCCGCAGGTCCCGGTGGTTGCGGTCCAGGATGCTCTGGTCGTTGGTGTACGCGTGGATGGTGGACATCAGGCCGCGCTCCACGCCGAACGCGTCGTGGAGCACCTTGACCATGGGCGCGAAGCAGTTGGTGGTGCAGGAAGCGTTGGAGATGATCCGGTGCTCGTCGCCCTTGTAGGCCTCGTCATTGACACCCAGGACAATGGTAGCGTCGGCTCCGCGTGCCGGAGCCGAGATAATCACCTTTTCCGCGCCGCCGCTGTCGATGTGGGCTGCGGCCTTGGCGGCGTCGGTGAACCGGCCGGTGCATTCCACCACAATGTCGACATCCATCTCCGACCATGGAATATTCGCCGGATCGGACTCCTGGAACATGCGGATGGGCTTGCTGTCGATGACCAAGTTGCCGTTATCGGTGCCCACGGTTCCGGCGTAGGGGCCGTAGGTGCTGTCGTATTTGAAAAGATGCGCGGCGGTATCGGGATCTCCCAGACCGTTCACTGCGGCCAGGTCCAGGCGGTCGTGGTAGGTGGGTGAGAGCGCCGCCCGGGCGACCAAACGCCCGATCCTCCCGAACCCATTAATACCGATGCGCGTCGCCATCGTGGATTGCCTCCCCTCAGTTCAACCGTGGCCAATGTGATGACGGGCAAAGCGTGCGATACGCAAATTGTCCGGCTGGCGGTCACGAGATTCTCGCGGTCAATTCAACCCCGCCGGCGCCGCGATTATACCACCGAAAGTGGAGATTCAAGCCGGCCAGAACCGCTCGGAGAACGAACCGGGCTACCGTGCGCCGAGCCTCCCGTAGACCTCCAGGCCGGCGTACCGGGCCGCATTTCCCAACTCCGCCTCAATCCGCAACAGGCGGTTGTACTTGGCCACCCGCTCGGAACGGGCCGGGGCGCCGGTCTTGATCTGGCCCACGTTCCAGGCAACGGCCAGGTCGGCGATGGTGGTGTCCTCGGTTTCGCCCGAACGATGGCTCATGACCGCCGTCCAGCCGGCGCCGCGGGCCAGGCCCAACGCGGCGGCGGTCTCGGACAACGTGCCGATCTGGTTGGGCTTGAGCAGGATGGCGTTGCCGGCCTTGTCGGAGATGCCCCGCCGGAGCCGGCCGATGTTGGTGACCAACAGGTCGTCGCCGACCAACTGCACGGAGTCGCCCAGTCTCTTGGTCATGGTCGACCAGCCGTCCCAGTCGTCCTCGAACAGACCGTCTTCGATGCTGATGATGGGATATTCAGAGCACCACCCGGCGTACAAATCAACCAGTTCCCCGGCGTCGAGGGACACGCCCTCCCGTTCGAGATGATAGTTCGACGCCTCGGCATCCCAAAGTTCCGACGCCGCCACGTCCAGCGCGATGTGGACCTGTTCGCCCGGCTGATATCCGGCCGCTTCGATGGCCTGCAGCACCACCTCGATGGCGTCGCGATTTGACGACAGGGTGGGAGCGAAGCCGCCCTCGTCGCCCACGTTCAGGTTGTGGCCGCCGCCCCTCAGGATGGACTTCAAAGCCTGGTAGATCTCCACACCGGCGCGCAGAGCGTCAGAGAAACGGTCGAAACCGACCGGGGCGACCATGAACTCCTGCACGTCGGCCGAGTTGGACGCGTGCCGACCGCCGTTCAGGATGTTCAGCAGCGGCACCGGCAAGCTCACCGGGCCGCCATCGGCCAGGTGCCGCCACAGGGATCCACCGGTTGCGGAGACCGCGGCGGCGCGGGCGGTCGCCATGGAAACGGCCAGCACCGCGTTGGCGCCGAGGCCGCTTTTGTCGTCGGTGCCGTCCAGTTCGTTCAGCCTGCTGTCGACTGACGCCTGGTCGAATGGCGACGTTCCGGCAAGCGCGGGGCCGAGATGGCGATTCACGTTGGCAACGGCGGTCAATGTGCCGCTGCCACCGAACCGGGTCCGGTCGCCGTCGCGGAGTTCCAGGGCCTCATAGCTCCCGGTGCTGGCGCCAGAGGGCACCAGGGCCAGGCCTACGCTGCCGTCGGAAAGGGTCACCTCGGCTTCGACCGTGGGGTTGCCCCGGGAATCCAGCGCCTCGCGGCCGATCACCGACGCGATGGTGGCATCAGCCATTGGGCACCTCCGGCAGGGGTTCGGAGAAAGCGACGGTCTGCGTCTCGTCGGTGCGCGCCAGGGCCGCCGCGACCGCCTTGTCCACAGCGTCGACCGGGTTATCGGCGATGATGTAGTTGTCGCCCACGGGCAGACCGTCCCCGCGCAGGGTCAGCGGCCAACTGTGTAGCGACACCACGGGGATGCCATAGCTGAGCGCGTAGGCGATTTCCGACAGGGTACCGAACGCCCCGCCGACGGCGATCACCGCCTGGCCGGTGCTGACCACCGCGACGTTCCGCGCGAACCCCATGTTGGTGGCGACGGGAAAGTCCACCCACTCATTGGCAGTCCGCGGCGACCCACCGGGCAGGATCCCAATGGTGGTGCCATTCTCAGCCTTTGACCCCTTGCACACCGCTTCCATTACGCCGGTCAACCCGCCGCAGACCAGGGTGATGCCCCGGCGGCCCAACTCCTTGCCGACCCCCTCCGCCAGCGCGTACACGTGCGGCGGCGGGTCGTAGTTGCCGATAACTGCGATGATCATGAGTATCTCTCCCATTGTGTCAGTACGACACCACCTAATCTGACTCAAACTTGGACACGTTGAAACCCTGCCCGATGCCACGGAAGGCCTGTCGCCAGCTAGCGGCAAAACGGCAACTCCAAATCCGGCAGGTCATTTTGGGGAACATCTCGCAGACCTTCTGGTATGCACCCTCCCCACTGATTTCCATTGAGGAGCAGTAGTGACAGATTGGTGATGCTTTCTAATTCCCGCGGTATTGGGCCGCTCAGTTGATTTTCACTGATTTCCAATTCAACCAGGTTTTTCAAGTCTCCCAACTCTGACGGTATCTGCCCGGTCAATTTGTTCCTCGCAAGACTCAGGCTGGTCAAGTTGATCAGATTGCCCAACTCCGGCGGTATAGGTCCACTCAACTCGTTTTGCCAGAGGGCTATTGCGGTCAAATGGGTCAGGTTGCCCAGCTCTGCCGGTATCGAGCCGCTTAGCTCGTTTTGCCGCAGGTTCAATAACTCCAAGGTGGTCAGGTTGCCCAACTCCGGCGGTATCTCACCGCTTAACTGGTTTCCGAATAGTTCCAAGTACCGTAGGTTAGCAAGGTTGCCTAACGCTGCCGGTATCGGCCCGCTCAAGTAGTCGTTGCGAGCAATTTGCAAGTGCCGCAGGTAGGTGAGTTTGCCAAATTCTAACGGCATTGGGCCGGTCACCTGGTTGTTGCGACTGAGTTCCAGATACTGCAAGTTAGCGAGGTTGCCTAATTCCGGCGGGATTGGACCGCTCAAGTAGTCGTTGCCGACAAGTTCCAAATGCCGCAGGTTGGCAAGGTTGCCTAATTCCGGCGGTATCGGACCGCTCAACTGGCTATGCGAGAGGCGCAGTTCCTCCAAGTTGGCCAGACTGCCCAACTCTGCGGGTATTGGTCCACCTAAGCTATTGCCACCCAGGTGCAGGTATGCCAAGTTGACAAGGTTGCCCAGCTCCGGGGGTATCGGACCCTTCAGTAGGTTGCCGGTAAATTCCAGGTGCCGAAGGTTGGTAAGGTGGCCAAACTCCGGCGGAATCGAGCCGCTCAGGTGGTCGTTGCCACTCAGTTCCAGGTGCTGTAGCGCAATGAGGTTACCTAATTCTCGCGGTATTGGGCCGGTCAGCCGATTCCGTGGCAGGATTAGCTTGATCACTCTGCCGTTATCGCCCACGGTTACGCCGTGCCACTCCTGCATTGGCGCATTGCTGAGCCAGTTGCGGTTGTTGCTCCACAATTTACCGTTCGTAGTGTTAAACAGCGATACCAATGCCGCCCGGTCGGTGTCCTCTGAACTTTCCCATGGTTGGACAAGGGCGAGTGCCGCCGTCGGAGCAACCGCGGTTTGAGATGATGGAACAACTGCGCCAACTGGAGGAACTTGAGGCGAAGCCGGAGTAACTACCAAGACAGGGATTTGCCTGGTTACCTCCCGCGTCACTGGGACGTTTACCGGAACTTCAACGGTCCGCTCTACTACACGGGTGACTTCCACACGCTCAATTGCCGGTTCCGGCGTCGTGCAGGCTACGACTAGCAGGGTTACGACTATGGTGACGACTGTAAGGATTTGTTTCACCGCATCGTTGCCATCGCGGCAGCATTTGACCGCGGCATATCGCGTGGGGCTTTTGTCCATCTTTGGAGCAAAACCCGGTCAGCCCAACGGCACGATTGCCGCGCTGGCGGCGTCGATCAGGCCCAGCAGCGGTGCCGGGTACACCCCCAACCAGGTCACCACCAGTAGGCCGGCGCCCATGGTGGCCGTGAGCAGCAGCGACGGACGCGGCATCGGCGCGACGGGCGGCTCGTCGTGATCGTCGTGGCCGTGGGCATCCCCGAGGTCCTCGGTGGGTTGGTGCTCAACATCCGCATGGCCCGCATTGGGCGGCCGCTCGATGTACATCTGGCGGAGCACCTGCAGGTAGTAGTAAAGGGAGATCAGGCTGGCGAAAATGGCCACGCCGGCCAGCCAAAGGAAACCGCCGTCGGCCACGGCCGCGAACAGGTAGAACTTGGCTGTGAACCCGGCGAATATGGGCAATCCGGCCAGGGAGAACAGGCCGATTGCGATGGCGGCGGCAACGAAGGGCTGGCGGTCGGCCAGGCCCGCCAGATCCGCGATGTTGTCCTGGCCGGTGCGGTTGTAGTATGCGGTGACCCCGGCGAACACCACCAGGTTGGTCACCGCGTACACCACCAGGTAGAAGACCACCGAGTTGGCGGCAAGCGCAAAGTCGTTGCCCAGCACGGCGATGCCGGCCAGAGCGTAGCCCACGTGTCCGATGCTGCTGTAGGCCATCAGGCGTTTCAGGTTCCGCTGGGCCAGGGCCACCAGGTTCCCCACGAGCATCGTCACGGCGGCCAGCACGGCGATGACCAGTTGCCATTCATCCCAACGGCCCGCAGCCGGGACGACCGCTTCGGCGAACAGGCGGAGGGTCAGCGCGAACGCTGCGGCCTTGGAGCCGATCGCGAGGTAGGCCGTCACCGGCAGAGGTGCGCCTTCGTAGGCGTCGGGGGCCCACATGTGGAAAGGCACCGCCGACAGCTTGAACCCCAAGCCGACCACCAGCAGCGCCACGCCCACCCACAGGACCGGGCTGACTGTGCCCGGCGACGCCCACTCCTCGGCGATGCCGGCGAAGAACGTGGTGCCCAGGGCGGCATAGATGTTGCTCAGCCCGTAGAGCATGATGGCCGACGACAGCGCGCCGATGATGATGTACTTGATGCCAGCCTCGTTGGAGCGGGCTTCGCGCAATCCGTAGGCGACCATGACGTAGAGACTGAAGGACAGCAGCTCCAGAGCGATGTAGGCGGTGAGCAACTCCCGGGACATGGCCATCAGGTTCATGCCCAGGATGGAAAAGAGCAGCAGCCCGTAGAATTCGCCGCGGTGCTCCAGCCGTTCGCGTCCGTACTCCACCGACAGCGCGATGATCCCCACCCCGATGGCGAGGAAGAATATCTTGAAGAACAGGCCGAAACTATCGACGACGATCAAGCCGCCGTAGAGCTCCACCGAGCCTGCCGGTCGCATCAGCAGCGCGACGACCATCACGACGACAAGGCTGACCACCGACAGGCCGGCCAGCCATTCCTTCCTGCTCTCGGGAAGGAACAGGTCCACCGTGAACACCAGGAAGGCCAGGCCCGTGAGCACGAACTCAGGCGTCAGCAGGTGCAGGTTGGCGGTGTAGTCGACTGGCATTCCGATAACCGCCTAAAACACCGCCAGCGCGCCTTCGACGCCGGTGTTGATGACGCGGAGCAACGGGGCCGGCCATACCCCGACCGCGATCAGGATGAGCACGAAGGCCGCGCCCACCCCCTTTTCCACGGGGCTGGCGTCGGTGAGGTGGTCCCACTGCGGATCGCCCTCGCCGAAGAAGGAACGGGCCAGGAGGCGCAGGATGTAGACCGCGGTGATGGCCGCGCCGATGACGCCCAGCACCGCCAGCGGCAGGTAGGTGCGGAACGCTCCGGTGAACACCATGAACTCCGCGATGAAGCCGCTCAACCCGGGAAGGCCCAGCGAAGCGAGGCCGGCGATGGCGAAGAAGAAAGTGGTCGTGCCCATACGCTTGATGAGGCCGTTCAGGATCATGCTGTCGCGGATGTGCGCCCGCTCGTAAATGGCTCCAACCATGGCGAACATGAGGGCCGTCATTATGCCGTGGGAGAACATCTGGAGCACCGCGCCGGCCAAACCCACCGGGTGGAGCGTGGCGATGCCCATAAGCACGTAGCCCATGTGACTGACGCTTGAATAGCCGATGACGTATTTGAGGTCGTTCTGCGACAGGGCGGAGATCGCGCCGTAGATGACATTCACCGTGCCCAGGCCGATGAGCACCGGCATCCAAACCTCTGCGCCCTGGGGCGTGAGGAGCATGCCCACCTGGATGATGCCAAAGGCCCCCAGCTTCATCAGCACGCCGGCGTGCAGCATGCTGACCCCGGTGGGCGCGGCGACGTGGCCGTCGGGCGACCAGGTGTGGAAGGGCCAGAGACCGGCGAGCACGCCGAAACCCAGCGCGAAGAAGGGGAACACCCACATCTGGGTGAGCCGTGAAACCGCTCCGTTCTGCTGGAGCGCGGCCAGTTTATCGATGTTGAAAGTCGGGTCTCCGGCCTGCGACGACGCCACGTACAGGGCAAGTATCCCGATCCAGATGAGGACGCTGCCAGCGACGAGCATCACCATCAGCTTCATGGCGCCGTATTCCTTGGTGCGCAGGAAGGTGCCGAAGTCGGTGCTGCTGCCCCACACCCCGATGAGCAGGTACATGGGCAGCACGGCCAGCTCGTAGAAGAAGAACAGGAAGAACAGGTCGCGCACTACGAATACGCCGTACACGCCGGCGCCAAGAGCCAGCAACAGCACGAAGAAGTCCCGCGTCCGCCGGGTGATGGTCTGGCTGATCAGCACCGCCCCTAGCAGCACGATCCCGTTGAGCAGAACCAGGGGCGCGCTGATGCCGTTGACCCCGAAGTGCAGCGTTATGTTGACCGGGTGCCCGATCCACTCGTACGCCCGTTGCAGTTGGACTCCGCCTTCCCCGTAGTCGTAGCGCAGGAACACTACGACCGACAGCACGAAGCTGATCACGGCGACGAAGATGGCAAACTGCCACGCGTCTCTCGGTCGGTCCTTGGGCAGCGCCATCGCCAGGACCGCGCCGGCCAGGGGCACCAGCACCAAAAGCAGCAGGGATACCTGGTCGAAATTGGCCATGGTCACAGCACGTCGACGCTGGCGGTTACACCGAGCGCAGCCACCAGAAAATCGCCAACCCAATCACGCCCAGCGCCACTGCCAGGGCATAGGAATAAACGTGGCCGGTGACGTGAAGGCGCAGCGCGATTCCCGCCTTGCGCACGATGTCGGCTGGGCCGTTTACTGCGACGTCGTTCACCACAGCGCGGTCGAAGAACGCCAGCGCCGCCGAGACGGTGAGCACCACTCTGTCGATGGTCCACTGGTAGGCTTCATCGACGTAGTACCGGCGCTCGACGACCCTCAGCGCCGCTGCGAATCGCGTCCGCCAGGGCTCGTGCGATATTGCGCGACGCACGTAGACCAGCCAGGCCAGCACGAAAGCGCCCACCGCCAAAATTATCGACAGAACACCGAGCACGTAGTTGAAGTGGAACTTTTCGGCGTGGTCGTAGTACACGAAGCTGCCGAACCCATCGAAGGCGCCGGGCCAGTTGAATGCGATCCAGCCGAAACCCACGGCCAGCACCGCAAGCACGGACATCACGCCGGTCATGAGCAGCGGCGATTCGTGGGCGTGGTGGCTGTCCTCGCCCTCGGGTCCGAAGAAAACGACGAACATGGCGCGCGCCATGTAAAGCGCGCTCAGGAACGCGGTCAGCATTGTCAGGACGATGAATATCACCGGCAGGTTGTGCTCCACCGCGATCAGTATCTCGTCCTTGCTCCAGAAGCCCGACAGGATCGGTATGCCGCCCAGCGACAGCGCGCCGATGGAGAAGACCACGGCCGTCACGGGCATCGCCCGGCGCAGCCCGCCGACGCGACGAATGTCCACGTCGCCATGGGCTCCAACACCGTGCATCACGCTTCCGGCGCCGAGGAACAGCAGCGCCTTGGCGAACCCGTGGGCCATCAGGTGGAACACCGCCGCCGTCCAGCCGAACGCGCCCAGCGAGAGCATCATCAAGCCCAGATGGGACACCGTGGAGTACGCGAGGATACGTTTCAAATCCGTGGACACCAGGGCGATGGTCGCCGCGCCCAGGGCGGTGACCAACCCGACGATGGCCACAACCATCATGGCTTCCGGCGAGGCGGCGAAGATGGGATAGGCACGGGCCACCAGGTAAACGCCGGCGATCACCATGGTTGCCGCGTGGATCAGCGCGCTGACCGGCGTCGGGCCCTCCATGGCGTCGGGCAGCCACACATGGAAGGGGAACTGCGCGGACTTGCCCATGGCTCCCAACAGCAGCAGGATGGCCGCGGCGGTGGTGACGCCGCGGCCCAGCTCGCCCGAGGCGGCAGCGGCGAACGCGTCGGACATGCTGAAACTGCCGACGTTTACCCACAGGAGCAGGATGCCTACCAGCAGGCCCACGTCGCCGATCCGCGTCACGACGAAGGCCTTTTTGGCCGCCTCTCGAGGTCCCGGGTTTTCGAACCAGAACCCGATCAGCAGGTAGGAGCACAGGCCCACCAATTCCCACGCGATGTACAGGAGCAGGAAATTGTCAGCCAGGGCCAGGGTCAGCATCGCAGCCACGAACAGTGCCTGCCAGGCGAAGTACCAGCCAAAGCGTGGATCACCCTTCATGTATTCCAGCGAGTAGAGCTGCACCCCCAGGGCGACGAATGTGATCAAGCCGATGAGCACGATCGTCAAGGGATCGATGATGACGCCCCAGCTCAGGTGAATTGCCTGATCGACAGTTGCGGCGACCCCAGGAATGCCCGCCTGGAACCACTCCGTGGCGAAGTGACAGGTCAACGCCCCGGTGACGCCGCTGACCGCACACGACGGATCGTCGGCAGATGCGCCAAGGAACCCCAAAGTGGCAACAACCCACACGACGAAACCGCCGCCGATGGCCAGGATCGCCAGCGGCGCTCCGCGCAACGGCAGCCACCGCTGGAACAGGATGATCAGCGGGCAGGCGGCGAAGGAGAAGACTGGGATGAGGAACGCCAGCGGCATGTCACCACTTCAGCAGGTTGATTTCGTCCACGTTGACGGTTCCACGGTTGCGATACATCCTCAGGATGATCGCGAAGGCCAGGCCGACCTCCGCCGCCGCCACCGTGATGACGAAGATCGCGATGATCTGGCCGTCGAATGCGTCAAAACGGCCGGTACCGTTCAGGTAGGAGGCGGCCGCGATCAAGTTGATGTTGACGGCGTTCAGCATCAACTCGATGGACAAGACGATGAGCACCGCGCTCCGGCGCGCGAGAACTCCGTAGAAACCGATCCCGAACAGGGCGGCTCCCAGGAGCTGGAAGTACAGGAGAGGCACCATTGCCGGGCTAACCCTCGCCTTCCGCTGGCGCATCGGCTTGCGTCGATACGCTCTGTGTCCGGGCGATGATGATGGCCCCGATCAGCGCAACCAGCAGCACTAGAGAAGCGATCTCGAACGGCAATGCCCACTTGGTGAAAAGGGAAGCGCCCAGCTTGGTGAATGCCGGCGCCTGCGGCTCGGCTACGATTTCAGGAGCGAGCCAGAAAGCCGCGCCCAACACCACCGCCAGCACCGTTGCCGTTATCAAACCCAGGGGCCATTGCCGGTTGTCCGTGATGCGCGGATATTCCGATGATCGGGTGAGCATCACCGCAAACAGCACGACGATGGTCACCGCGCCGCCGTAGATGAGCACCTGAACCAACGCAAGAAACTCGGCGAACAACAGCAGATACGCGCCGGCCGCGCCCAACAGCGACAGCAACAGGAACAGCGCCGCATGCACCACGTTCCGTGTCGCGACGACTCCCACCGCTCCGCCGAGGGTGAAAATGGCTACGATGACGAACAGGGCCAACGCCACGGGTCTATGCGTCCCCGCTCACCGGGTCCCACCTGGAACTGCCCGGCACGCTGTCAAAGTATGAGCCGCCCCGCTGGCGGCTCCGGTGTTGAGGGTTTGGTTTCGGCGTCGGCATTACTGGATAGGCGGACCGGCCCTGGAATCCTGGTGGGCCAACACCTAGATAGACTTGAGGAGCGTACAGGTCGCACACTCGCAGTCGGCCTTATGCTTCTTGACCGGCTCGGACAGCGCTTGGGTTCGGCCTCTCGCTTTGCCCGATGCTCCGGCTTTGCCCTTCCGCTTGCCCTTGCCCATTTTTCCGGCTTTGGCGGCCTTGCCGGCAATCTTGCCTACCAAACCACCGACCTTGCCGGCGACGTTCGCGTCCTGTCCGGACTTTCTTTGCTCAACGCAATCGACGCAGGTGCAATATTGCGGATGCCGTGGCGAAAGGTTGCGGAAGCGTTCGTCTTCTCTGGGCACGGTCAGCCTCGGCTCAGGCCTGGGGTTCCGGCTCGGCAGCCGCTTTGGCGGCGTCCGCTTTCTGCTTGGCCAACACAGTGGGTGGGATCCATGCCGTATCGTCCTGGTACTTCTTTCCGATGTGCAGCAGCGCGGGAAGATCGACCCGATCTCCGTTGCGTGCGTAGGTGCTCATCTCGTGTTCGTGGCTCATGACAATAGCGTCGAAATTACAGTACTCGACGCAGATCCCGCACAATATACAACGGTTCAAATTGATTTCAAAGTAATCGACGATCTTCCGGCGGCTGCTGTCGCCGTCAGCGTGCTTGGGGTTGTCCATCATGCTGGCGGACATGCACTGCGTCGGGCAGTTGCGGATGCACACCATGCAGCCGGTGCAGTAGGGTTCGCTGATTTCGCCGTCCCAGGTGAGCGCCGGGAACCCCATGAAACGCGGGCGCACCGGAGTTGCCTCCTTGGGGTACTGCTGTGTCACCGGCCGGCGCAATCCCGAGACCGTAGACGCCAGGGTGAGCATCATCCCTTTCAGGCTTTCCAGCATGGGTTAGTTAACCTCCGCATCTGATCGGGGGCTGCGATCCAGCACGGCGAATATGTCGGCGACGGGACAGGCGAACCCTGAGATTTTCGGCTCGCCGGACAGGATATCATCCGGCCCGAACACTTCATCCTCAACGCCCGGACGCCGGATCCTCACCGTACGGGAACCAGGGTCAGCGATCCAAACGGCACTCGAGCCACCGGCGAAATACTCGGCGGTTTTTCGCTCCAAAGCCGCCGGCGTGTTGCTGGCCGAAACCACTTCAATAGCGACATCAGGAGCGAGCCTCGGCCATCCGGGCGCCGACTCGTCATATTCTGCCATCCGCTCCCATGAAGTTGCATGAACATCCGGGAATCGCAGGGTGGTTCCACTCATCGCGAACCCCGTGCTGACACCAACATCCAGCGGCAGCCCCAAGTCGAATACGTGATGTTGAAGCAAAGAGCCAATCCGTGCGGTAACTCTTCCGTGCCTGGGCTTGCCATCCATATCAACCAACTCTCCGTCCACCAATTCGTAACGGTGACCGGGGTCGGCGGCCATCGCTTCGAATTCCGTGACGGTGATTTTGCGGGTGTTAGTGACCATGGAAGGATCCCCGGATCAGGGGTAGCAATATGATACCAGCATCAGCGGTTAGGTGCGTGCTCCGGTCGCCGCCCGACGTGCGGCAAGCTGCCGCTGCACCTCCGCAACCCGGCGGGCCGGAGCGGTCATGCGCCGGTAGATGATCCACCCAGTGACCGCCAGACCGGCCGCCGACATGATGGTCAGGCTCCACCAGGGCAGACTGTAGAACCGGTACACGGCGGCGATGACAACGGTGTAGAACGATAGCGGGACCATCACCTTCCACGCAAAAGCCATCAATTGGTCGATGCGCAGACGCGGGAACGTGCCTCGCACCCAGAACACCACCAACACCACCGCGTAGGTCTTCAGGAGGAACCACACCACGTCGGGCAGGGCCGGGCCACCCCAGCCGCCCAGGAACAGCAACGTTGTCAACGCTGCTATGGCGAAGGTGTTGATGTACTCGGCCAGGAAGAACACCGACCAGTGGGCTCCGCTGTACTCCACGAACGGGCCTCCCACCACCTCGCTCTCGGCGTGATAGATGTCGAAGGGGGTGCGTCCGACCTCTGCCAGGCCGGCAATGAAGAACACCACAAACCCCAGTGGCAACACTACCAGGTACGGGTAGGCCGATTGCTGCGCGACGATTTCCCGCATGTCCAGCGATTGAGCCAGGATCGCCACGGCGGCGGCAACCAGCACCACCGGAATTTCGTAGGAAATCAACTGCGCGGCGGATCGCAACCCACCCATGATGCCGTACTTGTTTGCCGAACCCCAGCCGGCCAGCACCAAACCCAGAATGCCGATCACTGCGAAGGCAACGATGTAGAACAGCCCCAGCGGCAGGTGGCGTATCACCACGTTGTCGCCGCCGGGTATGGTCACCCAGATCACGAAGGCCGACACGACGACGATGACCGGTGCGATCCAGAAGATGGCTTTCTCAGAATCCTCGGGGATGATGTCCTCTTTGATCAATAGCTTCACCGCATCGGCGATGGGCTGCATCAACCCAAACAGCCCGGTGCGGGTCGGCCCATAGCGCAACTGCAGGCGACCCAAAGCCTTGCGTTCCAGCCAGACCATGGACAGAACAACCACCGATAGCACGGCAAACATGATCGCGAGGCCGAGTGCGCTCCAAGCCAGGCTTACGAGAAAATTCACCGGTCCACCTCGCCCAGGACGATGTCGAGCGAACCGAGCACCACCACGCTGTCCGCCAGCCAAGTGTCCGCCAGCAGCCGGCGCAGAGCGGAGAGGTTGCAGAAAGAAGGCGGGCGCACCTTGACCCGGTAAGGCTTATCAGTCCCGTCGCTGACGAGGTAGACGCCGATCTCGCCGCGGGGGTTCTCGGCGCGCACGTAGGCCTCGCCGGCGGGAGGACGGATCAACCGGCGGCCCAGCGATGACGACACCGGTCCTTCGGGCAGTTGCTCCATTGCCTGTTCCACGATCCGCAGCGACTGGTACATCTCCTGTACGCGCACCCAATGACGGTCCCAGCAGTCCCCATCCAGCCCCACCGGCACCTCGAAGTCAAACCGGTCGTAGATGGAGTAGGGCTGAGCCTTGCGGACGTCGTACTCGTACCCGCAGGCCCGCAGCAGGGGACCGGTGAGTCCCAGGGCAATGGCCTCGTCGGCGCTGATCGGGCTCACGTCCTTGAGGCGGGACAGGAAGATCTCGTTGAAGGTCAATATGCGGTCGCTCTGCTCCACGTCGTCCCGGAGCAGGGGCATCAACTCATCCACCAACTGGCGAAAGTTGTCGGGCACGTCCTCCTTGAGCCCGCCGATGCGGAAGTAGTTGTGCATCATGCGCGCACCGGATACGGCCTCGAACAGCGCCTGTACCCGCTCGCGGCCGCGGAAGGAGAACATCACCGGTGTCATGGCCCCGGCGTCCAGGCCCATCGTGCCCACGTACAACAGGTGGCTGGCGATGCGGTTCAGCTCGCACAGGATCACGCGTATGTACTCGGCCCGCTCCGGCACCTCCAGACCCATCAGCTTTTCCACGGCCATGCAGTACGCCAGCTCGTTGTTGAAGTTGCCTATATAGTCGAGCCGGTCGAATAGCGTGACCACCTGGTGATACTGTTCGCCCTCGCACAGTTTCTCGGAGCCCCGATGCAGGTAGCCGATGTGCGGCTCCACGTCGACCACTTTCTCGCCGTCCACCCAGAGCACCATGCGGAACACGCCGTGCGTCGACGGATGCTGCGGCCCCATGTTGAGCAGCATCTCCACCGGCTGGGTGCCCTCACGGACACCGTCGGATACCTGGTCAGCCATAGCGGTAGTATCAGCCATTGTTCCGCAGAATTGCGACCGGCAGTCAGGCCATCAGGCCGACGGCTCCCGGCTTTCGGGAAACGGCGATCCGATGAAACGCAGGTTGGGCTGCGGCGGCTCCACGCGGGCGCTCATCCAGGCCTCACCGTTGTCGTAGAAGCCGGCCTCGATGAGCACTTCGTCCAGCACGCCCATTTCCTCGCAGTCTTCCAGATAGTCCGCCACTCGCCGCCGGAGGGCGGTGCGCGCGTCTTCCTGGCTGTCGCCGAAAGCAGTCACTTCGAGTTCCGGGCACCGCGCCTCCCAACCGGAGGCTACCCGCATGGCTTCGATTTCGTACACGATGCGATCCATGAATCACACACCGGCCGATTGACCGTCCGAAGGGTGCTCGTCATCAAACCGCAGCACTATCTCGGTTTCCTCGGCCAAGTCATCTCTGCCGAGAGCCTGTCCCAAGCGGCCGACCGTGTCCTGGCGTTCCAGCCAGCCCCGCATCACCTGGACGAGCCCGTTCTCCGCGGCCTCGCGAGTGCGTCCGCTGCTCTGCAGTTCCAAGCCGTCCACAGTAGCCAAAAACTGGTCGCCGCTGGATACCACGCGCGCTACCAACTCCACAATAGCCCCGTCCTCCGGGGCGATTGGGTCGATTTCTTGGGCAGCGGTCACTAGAACTCCCGGTACTCGTAGAAGTCAAAGGATCTGCGACCCGGGTATCCATCGAACTCCGGATACAGCAGCAAGGGAGACAGGTCGGGATGACCGTCGAACGCGACACCGAACAAATCGTGCGCCTCACGCTCGTACCAGTCTGCGGCGGGCCAGACCGCGCAAACCGAGGGCACGACAGGATTGTCGTAGGACACTGCGGTCTTCACCACCAACGACTGTTCCCTGGCCAAAGACTGGAGGAAATAGACCAGCTCGAAACGCTCCTCGTAGTCAACGCACGCCAGGCACAGCAGCATTCGGCAATCGAGAGAAACGTCGTCCCGACAGGCAGCGCAAGCCGCCTCGATGTCGGCGGCGGGCACCGTTACCTGGGGCAAATCTCCCAACGCGCCGGCCACGGCAGAGTAATCCGCCAGGACGGTGACGGCGCGGTCCAGGGTTTCGCGCTTCGCGGGCGCCAACTGCTCGATGGGGTCTGGCGGCGGCTCTGCGTCCGCCTCGGGCGCGTTACGCCGAGGCCGCGGCACTGCCGTCTCCAGCATCGGCCATGATCTTTTCCTGGAGCTTCAGGATGCCGTACAGCAGCGCTTCCGGGCGCGGCGGGCATCCCGGGACGTAGACGTCCACCGGGATGATGTGATCGACGCCCATCACGACAGAGTAAGACCGGTAGTAGGGCCCGCCGTTGGTGGCGCAACTCCCCATGGCGATAACCCACTTCGGCTCCGGCATCTGCTCGTAGAGCAACCGGATTGGTTCGGCCATCTTCTTGACCACCGTGCCGGCGACGATCATGACGTCCGACTGGCGCGGCGACGGCCAGGTCACCACACCGAAGCGGTCGAAGTCGTGGTGGGCCATGTAGGTGGAGATCATCTCAATTGCGCAGCAGGCCAGCCCGAAGCTCAGCGTCCACAGCGACGATTTGCGCGCCATGGCAAACAGTTGATCGGTGGTGGTCGTGATGACGCCGGGCACGCGTCCGTCGGTGGCCTGGTTGAGCAGGCTTGGTCCCGGCCGGTTTCCGGTGCCGAGAACGATTTCCGTGGCGCGGGGCGGAATCGCCAGCGGAGAGACCGGTTCATCCGCCGGCAGGCCGCTCGACGCCGCGGACGGGTTTACTTCTGCCAATCCAGGACCCCCTTGCGCCATCCGTAGATTACCGCGAAGAACAGCATGCCGAGGAACAGCAGCATCGCATAGAAGGGTATCGCGTTGCCGTTCACCGCCTTTTCCTGTAGGAACACCACGGCCCAAGGGAACAGGAAAACCGCTTCCACGTCGAATATCAGGAACAGGATGGCGAAGATGTAGAAGCGTATGTTGATATTCGACCAGGCGAACGGCGTCGGAGGTATACCGCATTCGTAGGTTGTCAGCTTGACAGCGGAGCGGCGCCGAGCCGACAGCAATTGCGATCCAGCGAACATTGCCCCGATGGCAGCCAAAGCGATGGCTATGGCGATCACCACCGCCAGCCAGTTTCCGGCGTAGTCGGCCGGGTTGAAGGTTTGGAGCAACAGTGGTTCAAGCATGGCTTGGTCGAGTTCCGCAGGCTTTGGGGGCGGATTCATCGTAGCAACGGCCCCAATAGGTGTCAATTGCGGCCCAGGCTCTCGCGAATCGCCGTCGACGACAGGTCGCGGCGGAATTCGGCTTCGGATATTTCCGTAAACATGGGGCGGAACCCATCCGGGATGTCCACGTCCGACAGCGACCTGAAAGCGCCGCCGTCATCCGTCCGACCGCCTACAGCGAAACGGCTGCCGCGTCCCCACATCTCGGCCAGGGCCGTAAGCATCGCAGTGTCGGAGCCGCCGTAGTATCGCGGTTGGATCAACCGGGTGACCGTGTCCCAGCCGATGGCGAACCCGCACCCAGGAAACAGCTGAGACTTCTTGATGAAGGTCTCCGCCCGCGTGAGAACCACGGCGCCAACACCTTTGAACTGCTCGAGGCGGCGGTGTACCTCCGCGATGGCCAGGGGCGGCTTGTCCACGTTGGACACCGAAAGTTCGTAGGCAACCGGCGCGCCAAGCACGTTGCTGGCCACGTCCGCCAGTTCAGAGTGACCGGCATGCAGGGGGTTGAACGAGCCGGGCAGCAGGGCCCGCGGCGCGTCTCCATCCACAACCATTCGCCCGTCCGGATGGACCGTGACCCAACGGACGTCGCCGTCCAGCAGGCGTTGCACCGGGTCGGCGTGCCGCGTCGTTTCGGTCTCCAGGCGCTCCGAAGAGGCGAGTCCCAAGTCCAACTCCGCCGCGACTCCGCAGGCCCGGGCGACGGCAGCGATGACCAATCGGCTGACCACGTCCTCCTCGCCGGCGCGGTCCCGGAGGCCTTTTTCGAGCACAACGGCGTCAGTGGTCGCCGACTCGTCATCCCAGGTCGCGATGAAAGCACGGTGGTCGCCACGCTTGGTGCGGTCGGTGGCGATGGTGGCCGTGCACGCCAGCCCGACGATGGGCGCATCCTGCTCGCGCAACGACATTCCCCGAGCCCAAGCCGCCCGCGCCATCCGTCGCGCCGTGTCCGCCGAGACCGTTTGCTCCGGAGCATAGCCGCCGAGGAAGTCGGTCATTGCCAGGTAGCCGTAGGGCACCCGCGTCTCCAGGACCGTGCGCGAGGCTCCGCCGACCCCCAGCAGCCAAGCCAAGGCGTAATTCCCGGCCCCGGCCACGGCGAGTACCGATTGCTGCGGCGTGTCGTGAATCCTGGCGACGATCTCGGCGATTTCCTGGTCCATGCTCGCCTCGGACAGTGCTTTGAGTTTGATGCCCGACGCGTGTGTGGCGGGCATCGGCGGCATTGTACCACCCTACTGCGGGCGATTTCCGAAATGACCTGCCCACGCTCCCGGGTCCACCCGGCTCATGGTTTCCAGAGAGACTTCGATTTCTCCTGCGATCTTGCGATCCCATTCGTCGGCCCACTGATGCGGCAGACGCGGCCTTGCTTCACGCCAGGTCATCCGCTCGCCGCCGTTGGTTTGCGCGGCCACGGCTTCCACCAGGAACGCGGTCATGTCGCCGCCGTCCATGGCATTGAACACACGGCAATCGAGGAAACCATAACATCCCTCGAGCAGAGGGCTGCCTGTTGTCCCGGTCGTGTAATCCAATCCTGCCAGCTTGTCTCCATCCCGGCCCGAATGCATGCCCAGTTGCCAGATGAGCGGCAGTTGGGAGCTCTCCAGGAAGTTGATCGCCAGGACGCCGCTGGCGGCGATCAAGTCGTGGGTGAAGTTGGTGTGGTAGATCTGGACTATCAACCGGGGCCGCCGGGGAACTATAGACGCGGCCGTGATGGCGACCGCGATCTGAGCGTTGCTGACGTCTCCGGAACGGGTCGAGACCGCCGCCAGCGGGGCACTGAGGCCGCCCAGCAGCGGGCCCAAGTCGGCGGGGTCAAGGTCCGGCGCAGAGTGAGCCATAGGATCCAAGGCGTAGTTGGGGGGTCTACCAGTCGGGGTGAGTGTCCGCGGCGTCGTTGACGGTCAGCCGCATCTGGCCGGTGCCGTCCGCATTCATGTACAGGATCTCGGCGTTGCCATAAGCATGGGACACGAACGCTATGCTGTCTTTGCCCGCCGCCCAGACCGGAGCCAGGTCGTTCTCCGCGTTTTGCGTCAATTGCCGCCGTTCCGAGCCATCCACCAACACGGAGAATATCTCCGATTGGTCGTCGAACTGCACCACAAAGGCCAGTCTCCTGCCGTCGTCCGACCAGGCAACCGAGAATTCATCGTGCTCTTCTTCGGAAACCGCAACGTCGTCGGTATCGTCGGCCCAGTTGTCGGATTTTGTAGGACGGAGCACGTAAACGTCACGAGGCCCGTCGGCGCTGCGCAGGAAGGCTATCTTGTCTCCCTTGGGCGACCAGACCGGGTCGGAGTCGGGACCCGAAGTCAACTCAATACGGTTGACCCCGTTGGGGTTGCGGAGAAACAGGCCGTCCTTTCCGTGCTCGGTAAACACCAACCACTCGCCGTCAGGGGACCAGTCGCCGACGAGTTCCCGTTCCGGACTGAAGGTCAGCCGCGTTTTCTGTCCGCCTTCCAGCGCAACCATGTAGATGTCCGGGTCACCGTCTTCGTCGGACACGTACGCGATCCGGTCGGACGCCGGAGCCCATATCGGTGGCTGGTCGGCATCTACGTTTGACACGAGCTTAGAAACGCCTTCGCTGTTCACGTCGTAGAGCATCAGCTCAGTCCTGTTGCCGACGGAGATCCACGCTATTTTGGATTGGTCCGGGGACCATCGCGGAGTCTTTGCATCGGCGCTCAAGGAGGAAATGCGGGAGGCCTCATCGTCGCCCGGGTGCTTGACCCATGCCTGCGCACCGTCGTCGTCGGACACGACATAGGCGATAGCCGGGAGACCACCGCCAAACAGATTCCCGGCAAAACATCCGCTCAACGTCAAGGCCACAGCGAAACAAAGGGACAGGTACAAACAACGAGCATTTCTCGTGCCTAGTCTCACCAATATTCTTCCCAGTGTGTGCATAATCCGATGCAGCGATTATATCGCAGAGGGTCCCCGACGAACTCGGCGTCCTCTGACCATTTACGCGGTTTATGTTTCTTGACATCGGCCGGGGCCCAAATTAGCATCGCCCCATTCAATCACTATCCCGGTGTCGCTGTTGCGTAGCGCAAGCGGCGGCGCGTTCGGCGAAAATGAGAGGTCGGTAATGCTGGCAATAGTTGGAGGGAATCTCATTGATGGCTCGGGCAGACCCGTGGTTGAAAACACCACGGTGCTGATCGACGGCGATCGCATACTGGAGGTCGGCCCGCGTGCGGCGGTGCCCGTCCCTGAGGGAGCCGAAGTGCTGGATGCCAGCGGGCTCACCGTGATGCCCGGCCTCATCGACGTGCACGACCACCTGGCCTCCGGCGGATACGGCCTGACCGGACGTTGGGGCATGGACGAACCGCTGTCGCTGTTCAGCATCCGCACCGCCCAGGTCATTGAAGACACGCTGGCGGCCGGCTACACGACGGTGCGCGACGCGGGCGGCCTGGACGCCGGGTTCAAGATGGCCGTGGAGCAGGGCCTGATCAAGGGACCGCGCCTGATCATCTCGGTCAACATCATGTCCCCCACCGGCGGCATCGAGGACAAGGTAAGCGGCAGCGGCCATCGCAAGGTCATCCTGGGTCATGATCCCCTTGCGCCCGACGGTGTCGCGGACGGCGTAGACGGCGTGCGTGCCAAGGTTCGCGAACTGGTGCGCTGCGGCGCCGACCAGATCAAGTTCGCCACCACAGGCGGGGCATCCGGTCGCCCCGGTAACGGCCCGTTGGACCAGGCCTACGCGCTGGACGAGGCCAAGGCGTTGGTTGACGAGGCTGCGGCCCTGGGACGCAGCACCCTCTGCCACGCGGTGGGTGGCACCGGCCTGCCCATTGCCATCAAGGCGGGCGCGGGTTCCATCGAGCACGGCTGCTACCTGGCCACTGACCCCGAGATGCTCAAGATGATGGCCGACCAGGGGACCTTCTTCACGCCCACCTTTGAGGTGTACGACTTCCACAGCACGGTCAGCGCACCCCACATCAGGGTGCGCGCACAGGCGCTGATGGATATTCACATCCGGAGCACCGAGCTTGCCATCAAGGAGGGTGTCCGCATCGTGGCCGGCACCGACGCTGGCGGTTTCGTCCACGGCGACAACGCTCGCGAGCTGGAGCTGATGGTCGAGAAGGGCATGAGCACCATGCTGGCCATCCAAGCCGCCACCGGGCACGCCGCCGAGTGCTGCGGCATCGGCAATGAGGTTGGCACGATCGAAGCCGGCAAACAGGCGGATGTCCTGGTAGTGGACGGCGACCCACTGAAGAACATCTCGGTGCTGAGGGATCGCGAACGCTTGCTTCTCATCATGAAAGGCGGCGAGGCCTACACCAATCGGCTGGCCACACGGGAACTGCAGCCCGCGTAGTCTCATACCGGGCTGATCCAATGCACGCTGGCGGCGCCGGCTAAGGCGAGGAGGAAAGCGCCGCCCGTTCACAAATCCCAATGAGGTTTACCGTCCTGACGCTGTTCCCGGACGCTTTCCGGTTCATTGAGGAGTACAGCGTGCTGGGAAGGGCAATTCGCGGCGGGCTGGTTTCGCTCGAAACCGTCGACATACGGAAGTATGCGACAGACCGGCACGGCACCGCCGACGACTATCAGTTCGGCGGGGGACCAGGGATGGTGATGAAACCCGATCCAGTGTTCGCTGCCGTGGAGGCTGCACTGGCGAACGTTCCCTCCGGCGAGCGGTTGGCGACACCCGTGGTCCTCACCTCTCCTCAAGGCGCCGTCCTGAACCAGGACTTGGTGGACGAGTTTGCCAGGGCGCCGGGTATGATCCTCATCTGCGGGCACTACGCTGGCGTCGACGAGCGCATTCGGGCGGGTTTGACCACTCACGAGGTTTCCATCGGCGACTATGTGCTCACCGGCGGTGAGTTGGCGGCCATGGTGATTATCGACGCGGTTTCCCGCTTCGTGCCTGAAGTGGTGGGTTCGTCGGAGAATGTGGAGCACGACAGCATCACCTCGGGCCTGCTCCAACACCCGCTGTACACGCGCCCGCCGGAGTTCCGCGGCATGGCCGTCCCCGAGGTACTCAGGTCCGGCAACCACGCCGATATCGAACGGTGGCGCAGGCGGCAATCCCTGGAACGGACGTTGCGCCTGCGTCCCGATCTGCTGGAGACCGCCCCGTTGACCAATTCCGACCGCGTCTTCCTGGCCAGCCTGGGGTGGAGCGGAACGCCGTATTGATATGACGCACCTGCGGTCAGACTACCGTTTCGGCATGGACGTCCGCGTGCGGTGGCAGGAATGCGACGCGCAAGGCATCGCATTCAACGGCAGCTATTTGGGCTGGCTGGAAATCGCCCAGGCAGAATACTTCCGCAACCTGGGGTTCGGCATCTACCGCGTCGCGGCGGCGGGATATTTCGACAGCGCTGTCGCCAAGGTCACCATTGAGTACAAGGCGCCGGTCAGGGTGGACGAAATGCTGGATCTGCGGGCGCGCGTGGCTCGCATCGGCAACACCAGCATGGCGATGGAAGTCGCCATTTTCGCGGCGGACGGTACTTCGGACGACACGCCGCTCACCACCATTGAGGCGATATACGTAGGGTTCCGCGCGGACACCGGGGAAACCAGGCGCGTACCCGATTCGATCCGCGAACTGGTGGACAATTGGGAGGCGTCCGGCGAGGTTATGCCTCTGGACAATTTCCCGGAACTAGCGGCGGCGCAATTGGGAACCCGCGACTCCGCCGCGCCGACGACCTGACGGTCGGCGCTTGAAATCTAAACCATGAAAACCGGGGAATCGTCCCGGTTGATGCGTTGTTCCGCCGCGATGCCGTCTCGAATGTGCCGGGGAAGAGCGAACATCGCCTCGTGGCTCTGCCCATCGTAGTGCCGCAGGGTCTTCGTGATCCGTCCCTCGAGGAGCCCGGCCACGTCGGGAGGGGACAGGTCCGGCAGGGGAGAGTCAGACGCGAGGGTGAATCCCCACAGCGTGATGAAGGACGGGATGTGGACCTGGTAGGGGACGGAATGGGCGAAGACGCTTTCCAGCGTCTTGTATATGGTTGTGAAACATTCGTGCAGGCTCAGGAATCCAGCCGGACCGGACTGGGTTACGAGGATTCCACCCGGGTTCAACCGCGCGCGGACGATTTCGTAATATTCTTCGGTGTACAGAAGGTACGCCGGCCCGCCCTCCAGGGGATCCACCAAGTCCATGATCATCACGTCGAAGCGTTGGTCGGTGGTCTCGAGAAAACCCCGGGCGTCGTCGAACACTAACTCGGCCCGCCGGTCGTCGAAGGCTCCCCCGTGATGCTGCGGGAGATGCTGCCGGCACAGATCGACCACCTGTTGGTCCAGGTCGACCATAGTTACCTTTTCCACTGACCGGTGCGCCAGGGCTTCCCGCAGCGTTCCGCCTTCGCCGCCGCCCCCGATGAACACCCGGCGCGGGTCGGGATGGAACAGCATGGCCGGATGGACCAGCGTCTCATGGTAAATGTGCTCGTCCCGCTCGGTCGACTGAGTCTTGCCGTCCAGGAGCAGACTGCGCCCGTACACTTCAGAATGGACAACTTCAACCCGTTGGTATCCTGTGTGACCTGAATAGAGAACCTCGTCCACCTTGAGCATGATTGCGAGGTCGGGCATCACGGTCTCAATCACCCACTTGCCGGTGATCTCTTCCATCGGGTAGCTGGCCATCGGGACTCCTTCGTCAACCGGGGATCAATCTGGCGCAGACACGCCCTGCTCATGCGGCCGGCAAACCGACCGTCATACCGATCGGGGTGCGAGTAGGCGTCAGATGAGGTGGTGCGCCGCGTGCAGTTCTACAACGTGCGCACCCATCAGCCCGCGGCGGATCTGTGTGATCTCAGGATCCCGGCAGCGCAGCGCTTCAATTATCACCGCCGCCGCGCGTTCCGGCATGGTTTGGTCACCGCAGGTGAAGATGTCCGCCGCCGCGTAGCCGTGCTCCGGCCAGGTATGGATGGAAATGTGGGATTCGGCGATGGACAGAATGCCCGTTACGCCCTGGGGCGTAAATTGGTGAAACGACTCCCCGACCACGTGCGCGTCCACCGATGACGCGGCCCGCAGCATCTCCTGCCGGATATGGGTCAGGTCGTCAAGCAATTGGGGGTCGCAATCTCTAAGCTCAAGGAGCACGTGAGTACCTAGTACATCCAATCACCCTTTCCTCCGTGTGGATTGGCTCCCCCGGCCGGGCAAAGGTTCGCCGCGGCGCCCTGGGAACGGCAGGCGACGATTCTACCCAATACCGGCCGCTGATACAAGAGCAAGGGTGCGCTCACGCGTACGTACTTTGTGATCGTGAGAGCACGGCGACGTGGAGGTCTGTCCGGGGTGACGGCGGGCGTGCCTCGGTGCTTTCCCGCCTGCGTCCGGTTGTCGCCGTCGCCCGAAGGCGATGAATAGTTCCCGGGTTCATGGTCCGGCAGCATCCTGGATGGGGCCATGTCCGGTCCAGTGCAACGCTGTCACCGCGCGCGGCGCGATGCGCTAGAATGTGGGTCGCCTGGCGGCCGGGTGGGCACCCACCCACTCCAAGCCGCCAACACCATTTTGAACCAGGAGGCACCTTCCATGGAATTTGTGCGCATTTACACCGGAGATGACGGCCAGACCCATTTCCAAGATCTCGACCTGCCGGGCGATCGCGCCATCCACAGCGGGATGCAGGTCACGCCGGGCGTGAACTTCCGGCGATTCGAGCCCGGTTATTTTTCCGATTGGCACACGGCGCCGCGCCGCCAGTATGTCATCACGCTGGCCGGCGAAATGGAGGTTGGAATCGGCGACGGTACCAAGCGACGCTTCGGGGCCGGCGACGTTCTGATGGCCGACGACCTGACCGGGCAGGGTCACACCACTGCCGTGGTAGGCAACCAGCCCCGCATCTCGGTGACGATTCCAATTACCCTTTGGTCACCCTGGCTGCCGGCGGACGAATAATCCGCCCGAGGTTTCTGGACGCTAAGCCGGTGCGTTGTCGCGAATTATCCGTTTCGCCGCCGCGCCGGCGTTTGGGCCGGATACCCGGGGAGCAATGATCGGCAAAGTGAGGCCGGCTTCCCGGTATTCGGCCAACCGTTCCCGCCGGAATCCGGCGTCCGTGGGTAGAGACATGCGGTCGATCAAGCCTTCCGGCACAAGACGTTCGGCCAGCGCGATGTCGCCCGAGCGCCAGGCACGGCGCACCTCCTCGACCTCGTCCGCGAAACCCGCCTCAGCCATCAACCGGCGATACCTGGGGAACCGTCCGGCGTAGGTTGCGGCCACCCGCCGCATGCCGCCATCGTCAGCGCCCGGCGCGGATACGGAAACCAGTGTCGCCACCTCGACAACTTCCGGTGCCACCCCGGCGCGAACGGCTCCGGCGGCAATGTGCTTGCTGGCGGTTCGAGCGTGTTCCGGCGTGCACCAGGTGAGCAACACGCCCTGGCTGATCTCGCCGGCGATCTCGAGCATCTTCGGGAAAACCGCGGCCAGGTAGATGGGCATTTCCGGCCGGAACGTGGGAAAGTGCAGGTCGAATGTGGCGATGCTAATAGCCTCGCCTTCGTAACCAGAAACCACGCCGTCGCGCAGCAGGCGTCGCACGATGTCCACCGTGTCGCGTACCCGTGGGATGGGGCCGGAGAAATCCAGCCCGTGCTCCGGCTCAACCTGCACCTTGTGACTGCTGCCCAATCCCAGGATGAACCTGCCGTTGGAGAAATGGTCCACGCACGCGGCCGCCATGGCGATGGTCGGGGCGCTGCGCACGAAAACACTGCTGATGCTGGTTCCCAATCGGATGCGGGAGGTCGCCACGGCGCACGCGGTGAGAATGGAAAACTGGTCGCCCCCGTGGCCCTCGGCGACCCAGGCGGACTCGTAGCCGAGTTCCTCGGCCAGTTGAACGCACTCCACGATTTCCGGCGGCGTCATGCCGCCCCCGGCAAAGGCTACGCCGATACGTTCCATTGCGCGCTCCTTTTCAGTTGATCCTGGTTCCGTGGGTTTCCCAGGTGATCAGCACCTCGCGCGCGCCACTCAGCCAAATTGGGCTCAGTCCATCCGGGCTGCGCTCGAATAGGCGGTCAAGGCTGCTCTCGATTCCGCGCCGGGTGGGCTCATCGTCGAGTTCCAGCCGAGCCATCGCCAGGTCTACGGCCTGACGCCTGGGTAATCCGCCGGCCGCTTCCGGTATCCACCACGGCGCCTGTGGGATGACCTGTATGTCTGGCAGGAGGCCCATCTCCCAGAGCACGGCCGCCAGCTCGGGTAGACCGGGCCAAGGGGATGGACGCTCGTCGAAAAGCACGCCACGCAGCTCGTTGTCCATGTCGCCGGGGGTGGGTCGCCAGATGCAAATGATCACCCGACGCGACGCGGAGTTGTGCAGCTTGGAGACGAACGGTCGGATGTCACGAACGAAGTAGACGACGTCCGACGTGATGACAACATCGCCGGTTTCTAGCGAGTCCAACCACCAGTCCGGCGATACGCGCGCGTTGTGTATGCCCGCATCATCGCGCGACGCGATGAACTGGCCGCGCATGCTCTCGGACGGCTCTACCAGCACTACCTCCCGCACTTGCCCGGCGAGTGGCAGGGAAACCCGACCGGCTCCACCGCCTACGTCGAGCAGGACATCCGCAGGCTGCAGGTGGCCGGCGATGGCGCGTAGGCTTTTGTCCAACGGGCGATGCGGGTCCATGCGGAATTGGTCCGCCAGATCGGACCAGTGGTCGGCCCAGCGGCGGTGATCGGCGAAACGGCCTGCCGCCAGGGCAGCGTCGTGGACGGCGGCGTAGCGCTCGGCGGCGGGACTCACGGGGTCAGGATCACCTTGCCGCGGGTGCCGCGCGAGGCCAGGTGCAGGTGGGCGCTGCCCGCCTCCGACATCGGGATGACGCGGTCGACGATCAGCTTGAGCCGTCCGTCCATGATCATCGGGATCAGGTCGTTCATCGCCCCCTGGTGGTCCAGCGATCCAATGGGAGAGCGACCCATGCTGAACCCGACCACCGTGCGGTTCAGGGTGGTGATGTCAGCGGCAGCTAGGTTGGCGGGCTGGCCGCTGGCGTTGCCGTAGCTGACCACCCGCCCATAGGACGCGACGCAGCGCACCGACTTTTCAAGCACCGGGCCACCCACGCATTCCAACACCAGCGCGACTCCTCGACCGTCGGTCATATCCTTGACCTCGTCCTCAAAGTCCGTTTCGGTGTAGTTTATGGTCACATCCGCGCCCAGGGAGCGGCAAAGGTCCAGCTTGTCCTGGGTCGACGCGGTCGCCACCACCCGTGCCCCCCATTCATTTGCCAGCTGAATGGCAACGGTACCCACGCCGGACGCGCCGGCCTGGATCAACACGGTGTCGCCCGGCTGCATCTGTCCCCGCGTCTTCAGCAGGTGGTAGGAGGTGAGGAAGGTTATCGGCATGCCGCCGGCGTCAATCGGGTTGATGCCCTCCGGGTAGGGGAACACGAAGTTGTGATTGACGGCAACGTATTCCGCCTGGCCCTGCGGCCCCATGGCCATGACCCGTTGGCCCACCTCCAGGCGACCATCGGTCACGTCCGAACCGAGCGCGGTGATGGTTCCCGCGGCCTCCAAACCCAGCGTGGCCGGCAGGTCAGGGCCGGGGTAGTTCCCCTGGCGGCGCATGATGTCAGCGTAGTTGACGCCGGCCGCGTCCACCTGGATCAGCACCTGGTGCGGGCTGGGCGTGGGCTCGGGCGTGTCCTTCCACTCCAGGACCTCGACACTGCCGTATTCCTCGATGCGCAGGGCTTTCATTCAGCGTTTCTCCTGATGGGCGGTAGGCTTCAGGCCGGGCCGCGCAGATTGGGTGACCGCAGCACGTCGGGGTTGATGACCCGGATCGATTCTCCGGAGGCGAAGGCGCGGATATTCTCGACCACGCCGGAGTAGAAGGCGCTGTAGCCTTCCTGGGTAACGTATCCCACATGAGGTGTGATCAGCGTGTTGTCCAACGTGAGGAAAGGATGGTCGACCGGCAGCGGCTCCACGTCGAAGGTGTCCAGCGCGGCTCCGCCGATGGCCTCACGTTGGAGCGCATCCACCAGCGCCGCTTCGTCGACGATGGGTCCGCGGGAGATGTTGACCAGGATCGCCGACGGCTTCATCAAGCCGATCTCGTGGGCCCCCACCAAACCGCGGGTGCGGTCGCTCAGGCGAACGTGGACGGACACTACGTCGCCATCCGCGAAGAGCGTGTCCTTGTCCACCAAGGCGGCGTTGCATTCAACGGCTCGCTCAGCCGTGAGGTTCTGGCTCCACGCGATGACATTCATGTCGAAAGCGTTGCCCACGCGTGCCACCAGCGACCCGATGTGTCCCAGCCCCAGCAGCGCCAGCGTCTTTCCCCGCAGGCCGTGGCCGACGTGGATACCCCACTTGCCCTGGTCACGGGTGGCCCGGTCCTCCTCGGCGATGCGGCGCATTAGGCCGATTATCAGGCCCCAGGTCAGCTCGGTGGGACCCTCGCCTTCGCCGGGGGTGCCGCAGACCGTGATCCCCAGGTCGGTGGCCGCGTCGGTATCGAACGACGCGTTGCGGGCGCCGGTGGTGATCAGGCAGCGCAGCGCCGACAGTCGTTCCAGCAGAGAGCGCGGAAATGCGGTGCGCTCGCGCATACCCATGACGATGTCAAAGTCGGCGAGGCGGGTCGCCAGCGCATCCTCGTCCGCGAGATGGTCGCTGAAAAAGGTGACCTCGATGCCGCCGGGGAGGCTGGACCAATCGGCCATGCCGGAGGCGACACTCTGATAGTCGTCGAGGACTGCAACTTTCATGACCGGGGTTACCTCGTAAATCGGATTGCGCTGGGGCAGGTCACTTGAATGCCGGCATGACTTTCTCGGTCAGCAGGCGGATGTTCCGCACCACGATGTCGTGAGGGATCATGCCGCCGGCGTTCAGCTCCGCCACGACGCCATCCAGACCAAGTTCTTCTCTCAGTTCGGTGAAGCGGTCCACCAACCCGGCGGGAGTGCCGAAGGCAACCTTGGTGGCAAGTATGTCGTCGTAGGACAGAGCGGAGAGCCGGTCAGCGCGCTGGTCGCGCAGTTCCGTCGCCTGGATGCCGGCCGATCCGGAATCGTTAGCGTAGAGGCGCCCCATGCGACCGAAATAGGCCTGGATGCTCTCGAAGGGCTCGTTGATGGCACCGGCCTCGGTTAGACCCACGTAGACCGGCACCCGCAGGGAAACGTCCCCGTCGCCCGGATGTCCCGCGTCCTGCCACGCCGTCCGGTATTGCTTGAGATTTTCTCGGAGTTCCGGGATGTCCATGCCCCGCAGGCCGACAAAAATCGGGTAACCGTCGGTTCCCGCGCGGGGAAAAGTTTCGGCGGTGGTCGCAGCCATCCGAAAGGGCGGGTGCGGACGCTGGTAGGGCAGGGGCGCGACGGTGGCGTTGGTCACCTGGTAGTAGCTGCCGTCGTAGGAAAAAGGCTCGCCCTCCCAGGCCTGGAGGATGATGTCCAGCGCCTCCCGGAAACGATCGCGACTCTCGTTGTAGGGCACGCCGTAAATGTCGTACGACCGGGCGAACCCGCTGCGTCCGATGCCGAAATCGAACCGGCCTTCGCTGATCTGGTCGACGGTGGCGACTTCCTCGGCGATCCGCAGCGGATTGTTCAGCGGCAGGACGTATACCGCCATGCCGATGCGCAACCGCCGGGTGCGCGTCGCGATGCTGCTGGCAATGGTAATGGGCGACGAGAGCACCGACCGGTCCGGGGTGAAGTGCATTTCGGCCAGCCAGGCCCCGTCCAGCCCGCAATCTTCGGCGGTATCGACCAGTTCAAACCCCTCCGCAAACGCCGCAGCCTGGCTTCCACCCGGTCGGGTCTCGAACTGCATGAACATGCCGAAATGCATGGGTTGTCCTCTGGGATCGATCGCGGAGATCCGGCGGGATTCGGGCCGATGGTTGGGCAAGTAAAGCACAGGGCATATAGGGGGTCAAGTTGACCCGGACCAACGCGTGCGTCCGCGTCGGACCGCACCTTTTTGGCGAGGAGGCGCGGTAAGTTTCGCACCGTATTCCTTTACATCGCTTCCGGGCCTATGGTACGATCAGGTTACGCAGCGCGCACCCGGCGGAAGTGGCTCAGTGGTAGAGCGTCTCCTTGCCAAGGAGAAGGTCGCGGGTTCGAATCCCGTCTTCCGCTCCAGATGCAAAATAGCGAACGGCTCCGGACGCGGAGCCGTTTTTTATGACTGGCGTGCGCCCGTCACCACCAAGTTTCGGGGCCAGGATCCCTCGCCGCGCAGCGACTCAGCCGAAAAAGCCCTGTCCGCCGTTCACATGAATGGTCTGTCCGGTGATAAACCCGCCGTCCTCCGTGCAGAGGAAGGTCACCGTCGACGCTATTTCATCGGGCTTGCCCTGACGGCCCAGGGGAACGGCGGAAGCATCCGGAACCCGGCCCGCGTACCATTCCGGGTTGGCGCGACTGGTGTCGATGCTTCCCGGGGACACGACATTGACGCGGATGTTGTTGCCGGCGAACTCGGAGGCGAGGCTGCGAGCCATGCCTACGATGCCCATCTTGGCCGCCGACACATGGGCACGCAGCGGGCTGCCCCGAAAAGCTCCATCACCGGTCAGAAACACTATCCGGCCGAAATTGTTGTCCACCATCTGCTGGATGACGCCCCGAGTCGTGTAGAAGGAACCGTCCAGCACCACGCCGCGAACATGCTCCCAGTCCTCCACTGTCACTTCGGTGAAGGGCTTGTGCGGACGGATGGCAGCGTTGTTGACCAGGATGTCGATGCTCCCGAAGGTGGACATGGCGGCGTCGATCATCGCATCAACCTGGTCCTTCTGGGAAACGTCGGCGAGAACGGGCAAAGCCTTGACGCCCAGTTCCTCGACGGCCGCGGCCGTCGCCTCCGCCTCGTCGCGGTTGCTTCGCGCGTTGACCACGATGTTTGCACCTTCCGCCGCCATCATCAACGCCGTGGCCCGGCCGATGTTGCGGCCCGAGCCGGTGATCAATGCTACCCTGCCGTCCAGCTTGCCCATGTCTGCAGCTCTCCTGGTGAAGTTTCCGTTACCGATTGAACCCAATGGCGGCGATTATAACGTACCAGATAGCACACGGCTCGCTGGAACCCTATACTTTCGATCATGCGCTGCGCACCGACCTGTCTAGTTCTTGGCTTGATGGTGCTAATGGTCTCCGTCGGCTGCTTCTTTGGCGATTCCGCACCGACTGAATCTCCGACCGTTGACCTCCAGGCGACCATTGACGCCGCGCTGGCGAGGGTTGCCGCCTCCCAGGGTACCGAGCCTTTGCCCACCCCATCTGCGATGCCAGCAGCCGCCGCTGCAACGCCATCACCGGCAACTGCCACTCCTGCACAGGCGGTACCCGCCACTCCGGCACGGTTGACACCGAGCCAACCGCAAACGACGGCGTCGGAGCCTTCGCGCTTCACCCTGTCCGACGCGCGCAACTGGGAATTCGGAGAACGAGCTAATCCGGCCATGATCGCGCAGATACGCAGCATCCGTTGGATTGCCGACGGATTGCAAACGGTGGACGAATTCAATGCGGCCGAGCGCATGGTCAACCTGGGGCTCGACGCGCCCGAGGCCCTCGACGCATTGCTGGCGTCCGACGGATTGAAAGACAACCTGCGGCCAATGGACTTGCCGGCGCTCCTGTCGCTCCAGAGGATGGCGCAGGATCGGCCGGAACGCTTGGCGCAACTCATCAGCGCGGGTTGGTTCCGGGACGGTCTGACCACCAACGATGCCGCGATCGTAGCCACACTCTACGAACGTTCCCGGTTCCTGTCTCCCGAGTTCGACGCGATAATCGCGAACCCGGGGAGTCTCAACGTGGAACTGGGAGCCACAACCAATCGGAGCGGATCGACTCTCCCAATCGCCATAGTGCGGTCCGGACCTCCTCCGGCCGCTTCGCCGGTGATGTCGGTCGCCCAGGCCGCAGTACCTATCTTCGAGGGAATGTTCGATGCCGAATTCCCGTCTCCGGCCATCGTGATACACGTCACCGATTACGTCGCCGGTGCGGCTGCCGGCACAAACTTTCAGACCCACGTCACGCTGCTGCCGGAGATCGACGACAACTCCAAGCCGCAGTTTGCTCCGCACGCCGTATTTCACGAGATCGCTCACTATTTCCTGTACGCGGAACCCATCTGGTACGCCGAGGGTGGAGCCGATTTCGCCGCGACCTACGCCCATCACGTGACCGCCGGAGCTCCCGTGGAATCCACCAACTACCCGTGCGACGGCGCGTCGTCCCTCGCGGAGCTCGAGCTGCGGTCAGCCGACGACCCAAGAGAGGCTCAGGCTGACCCCGGCCTGTGGCGGTGCAACTACTACCTGGGTGAACGACTGTTGCTGGCGCTGTATCACCAATTGGGCGAGGAACGATTCCTCCTAGCGTGGCGGGCGCTTTACGCCCGCCTGGACCGGGATGCATCCTACCCATCGCAGCATGAGTTCACGGAGACCGACATTCGCGTGGAATGGCTTCGGGCTGGGGGCATGCAGATGCAGCCCGACCTGGAGCATATCTGGGATCAATGGTACCGAGGCCGCGCCGACCGGGCGGTTTTGAGCGCTCCTGACCTGTCGCCAGTGGACCCCAACCTGCCCGGGATCAACGGCCGCCTCGACCAGGCGTACGTTGCCCTCTCCACCGATGGACCGCCCGTGACCAGCTTTTCCGCATCCGACGTGGACGGATGGGCTTTTCTGACGCTCAAGTACACCTATTCCCTGTCGGGCGGCTCGAGGGACCTCAACCTTGAAATGGTCGAATATTTCGAAGACGGTTTTACCAACGGCCGGCGCAACGTACCGGTGGCGGTGCAATCACAGCATATCGGCGGCACTCAATGGTTGTCAGTGGGTCCGAACCCACCATTGCGTTGGGCACAGGGACGGTACTGGGTTTATGTCTACGAAAGCGGCCGCAAGATTGCCGAGGTGCAGTTCGACGTCACGGAATAGCCGCGCGGAAATTCGATCATCTTGATTAAAAGGAACGAGGAAACAGTGGGCATGAACTACGAACGGTTGGGATCGTCGGATCTGATGGTCCCGAAGATTGGGTTGGGCACCTGGCGATACACGGGCGGGCCCGAACCCCTGCGGCGCGGCGTCGAACTGGGCGCAAACCTCATCGACACCGCCGAGATGTACCGCACCGAGGCCGCCGTGGGAGAGGCGATCGCAGGCATCCGGGACCAGGTCATCGTGGCGACCAAGGTCCTGGGAAGCCATCTGCGCTACGACGAAGTGCTCAAGGCCGCCGAGCAAAGCCTGCGTCTGCTGGCCGTGGACCGCATCGACCTGTACCAGATCCATTGGCCAAACCCCAGGGTGCCCATCGTCGAAACCATGCGCGCCATGGACCGACTCGTATCCGACGGCGTCGTAACGCACGTGGGCGTCAGCAACTTTTCGGTCGGCGAGATGCGGGAGGCGCAGGCGGCCATGCCCAACGTGCCCATCGTTTCTAACCAGATCCTGTACAACCTGCGCCGGCGCAGCGCCGAGCGCGACGTGATCCCGTACTGCCGCCGAAACAACATGACCGTGATTGCGTACTCACCGCTCCACGAAGGAGCGCTGGCGGGCAACCGGGGCGGCCGCCTGCGCCGGGCGTTGGGCCGGAACCGCGACAGTGACGTGCTGGAACAAATCGCCGGCGAGGTTGGGAAAACGGCGGCCCAGGTCGCGCTGAACTGGGTGGCCGACCAGGAGGGGATCATCGCCATCCCCAAGTCCAACAGTGTGGAGCGAACCGAGGCCAACTGCGCAGCCTCCGGCTGGAGCCTGACGACGGATCAGAGACAGACGCTGGAGCGGGCCTTTCCCATCTAGCCCAGAGTGTGCATCCCGGCGGTCGCGCCTGTACCCGGCCAATCCGTCAGGCCCCGGTATGGTACGCTTGGCGACGCGATCCCGACCATCAAACCTGCCCGACCGGAGGTGCACTCAAATGTCTCTGCGTTCCGATTTGAAAAGCCGACTTACCGCCGGTGAAACCATAGTCGCCCCGGGCGCCTACGACCCGATGTCCGCGCGCGTGGTGCAGTCGTTGGGGTTCGACACCGTGTACGTGGGCGGATACATGAGCGGCGCCCACCTTGCCGTCACAGAACCGTTGATGACGCTGACCGAGCAGGTCGACGTCGCCCAGCGTGTTGCCAAATCGGTGCCTCTGCCGGTGATCTGCGACGCCGGAGCCGGCTACGGCGATCCGGTGCACACCATGCACACCGTGCGCACGTTCGAGCGGGCGGGCATCTGCGGGATCCACATCGAGGACCAGGTGTTCCCGAAGCGGGCGTCCTACCACGCCGGCCTGGAGCACGTGATCCCCATCGACGAGTTCCTGGAAAAGATGCGCTATGCCCTGGAAGCCCGCAGCGACCCCGATTTCCTGATCATCGGGCGAACCGATTCCTTCACCGCCGTCGAAGGGGACATGGAGGATGCCATCCAGCGGGGCAATGCCCTGCGCGACCTGGGGGTGGACGTGGTGATGCCCCGGGGTGTGCGCCAGCGCGAGGACCTGGCTACATTCCGCGCCGGCGTGCCCGACGTGCCGCTGCTGGTCATCGCGGGCACCGACGACATCAGCGTGCAGGAATACGAGGAGCTGGGCTACAAGGTCATCATCTACGCCACAACGCCGGCCATTGCGGCGGTGCAGGGCATTCAGCAGGCGTACACCAGCCTTCGCGACACCGGCCACATCGGCATCGGCGCGGCAGAGGTTGCCCAACGCCGGGCCGAGGTGGAGGCGCTGATCAGCCTTCCCGAATACCAGGCGGTGGAAGCAGCCACTACCGAACGGGAATTCCAGGACCGCGTCGGCCATTAGCCGCCGTCAAGCGCATAGTGTAACTTTTGGCGCTCCGGGCACACCGCCGGAGCGCCAATTCAGTTGGCTTGAGGCTCAAGCCAGATAGACGGCAGTCCGGCTCCCGACAGGTGGCGCTAAACCCCGTTGCGCCAAGCTAGCCGGCCGGCCACGATAGTGACCGCCGCGCGCACGTCGGGCAAGTCCCCAGGCGACATCGACAGCGGGTCGGGTTCAATCACCGCCAGGTCCGCGGCCATGCCCGGCGCTATGTGCCTTTGCCCCGAGTGCAAGCCCAGTGCTTCCGCCACCGACTTGACCGCGACTCCGCCGAGGTGGGTCCCGCCGGCCGATTGGCGAGTCACCGCGGCCGCCATCGACGCCCACGGGTTCGGCTCTATTACCGGCGCGTCGGAGCCCAGTGCGGTAGGAACACCGCGGCCGACCAACGCTCCCACCGGGTAAAGATGGGCCACGAGATCGGCCGCGACGGTGCAGAGATATCGCTCCCCGTCGTAGTGCAAAAACCCAGGATTGGGAACTGCCCTCGCCCCGCTCTGGGCCACCAACTCCAGCACATCCGGCGGACATTCGGCGCAGTGCTCGATACGGTCTGGAATCCGGCTGCCGTCGGCACGCCGAAGAACCGCAGTGTCACCGATGGCCAGCGCGGACGCGACGACGGCGTCCTGCTCCACCGCGTGGATTGCGACGGGAAAACCCGATTGATGAGCGTGAGTCACCATTTCGCCCAACTGCGCAGGATCGGGTCGCAATTGACCGGTGGACACCGTGAGCATGATCTTGGCGTGGCCTACGTCCAGCAGGCCCCCGTTGGCGGTGGCTCCGTATCCCCATCCGCCGTTCAGCATCTCTTCCAACCGGTCGAAGCCGACCATCATGGTCAACCGCAGCGGTAGCGTGCCGTCGGCGATCATCGCTTCGAAATATCGCCACCGGTCCAAACCATTGCTCGGTCCCGCGTCCGTGACGGCAGTTATGCCATAGGCCAGCATCCTGTCGCCGAAATCACGCAGAGCTTTTCCCGTCTCCCCCGGTGAAATATCCTCGGGTCCTCCAATTCGACCCCGCAGCCAATCGGCCGGTTCCAGCAGCAGTCCGGTAGGCTGGCCGTCCGGATCTCTCACAATCACGCCAGCGGGCGGGTCCGTCGCGCGCAGGTCGATGCCCACGGTTGCCAGCGCGGCGCTGTTGAGCGCGCACGCGTGCCCGGAACGATGGTCCACCCGGACGGGCCTCGCTGTGGAAACACGGTCCAGATCTTCTCGGGTCAGGTGCCGGCCCAAGCCCACGGGAGAGTCGTCATATCCGTAGCCACGAATCCAATCGTCGCGAGTCGGAGTGGCACGGCGTAACGCGTCGACGATCGCGTCTACATCGGGTGTGGTGGCTGGCCGGCAATCGACGCGCCGGCCGTTGGCAGCCGTCGCCAATACGTGGCAATGCGCGTCCACAATGCCCGGGATGACCCTGCGGCCGCCGCAGCCCAACACGGTGGTGTGGCGCGTAGTCAACCGTCGAATGTCGCGATCACTGCCTGTCGCGAGAACCTTTCCGCCGGCCACGGCCAGCGCGGTGGGACCGTCTGCGCCGGCGAGGACTTTCCCGTCGAGGAATACGATATCTACTGGAGGCGTCATCAGCGAGTAAGAGGGCAGTGGCGTCTCCGAGCCGCGACAGGCGCGGTGCTATAATCGCGACGATCAGGGCTTTCAGAGACCAGTTGCGACTTCTGGCGGAGGGACATTATGCCGGAACTGGAAATCATTATGGGCGGTTACTCCATAAACACCGACCAGACCCGCTTGGGGCTGTGCACCGTGACGCTGATCCGCGGAGAGGTGCTCTCTATCGTGGACGTGGCGCATTTTGGCCGCCGCAACATGCTGGTCGACGAGTTGGCCGCTCACGGCATTTCCACGGATGACATCGGCCGGGTGATTCTAACGCACGCTCACTGGGACCACTCCCAAAATACCGATCTGTTCCCCAACGCCGAGATAGTCATCCACGCCGACGAGCTGGAATACAGTCGTAACCCTCGGGTCGGCGACCTGGCCACCGCGAGGTACTTCGCGGACACTCTCCTGCAGCAGAAGGTCAACGCCGTCAGCGGTGAAACCGAGTTGGAGCCGGGGGTCAGGATCATTGAGACTCCGGGGCATACTCGCGGCCACATCAGCGTCGTGGTCGAAACCGGAGCCGGCGCGGTGTGCATCGGCGGCGACGCCATGTCCGACGCCGGCGCCATCGGGCGCGGCACGCCGGCGATCATCTTCTGGAGCGAGGCCGACGCAAGGGCCAGCATCCAGAAGATCGTGGCGGCGGCCAACACCATTTATCCCGGCCACGACCGCCCTTTCAGAGTCGAATCCGACGGCGATATCACCTACCTGTCCGATTCGCCAACCCTGGAGGTCAGCGGGGTGCTGCATTACGCCAGCGGGGCGGTCACGGTCAAACTCGGCCGGGCCGATCACCCCGGCACCACCGTGATGCCCAGCGCCATCGATTACCGGGGCGGGGGACAGGCTCACCCGGGTCACTGCTGAACTCGAACCCCGGATTTCGCGCTGGTATCCGACCCAGCCCGGACCAACCACGAGAGGCGTCCATGCAGGCGGTGATTTTCGACTGGGACCTGACCCTGTGGAACAGCTGGGGTATCCACCTGGGGTTGATGGAAGACACGGCAACGGAGCTGGGCATCGCCCCACCCTCCGCCGAAGCCGTCGCCGCCGAGTTTCATCGCCCCTTTCACCAGCACCTCCTGTGGTTTTTCGGCAGCAAGCCCGAAGCCCAGGACGAGCTGGATGGCATCCTTCCCATCTACCTCAGCCACTACCACGCCATTGACGGGCATCGCCGTTACCTGTACCCCGGAGTCACCACTCTGCTCAACGCCTTCCGGCGACGGGGAATGCGCGTGGGCATACTGTCCGACAAAATCCCGTATTTCGGAGAGATCGAGTTGCGCGAGTCCGGGTTGGCGCGCCTGGTTGAGTACGCGAACTTCAAGACCGACGCCCGACCGTACAAGCCGGCGCCCGACGGGTTGCTGGATGTCCTCGAAAACATGGACGTGGATCCAGGCGAAGCCATGTACGTGGGGGACGGGCCGCAGGACATCGCCTGCGCGCGCAGCGTCGGCGCAACGTCCGTCGCCGCCCTCTGGGCCACCATCGACCATGAGGCGATACTGGCGGAGCAACCGACCCACCGTGTGTACCGTCCCCACCAGGTCATGGCAGTGGTCGCCGAGGCGAACGGATACGGAGGATCAGATCCCTGGCGCCGGCACCTGCCGTGGCCATGGCGACCGGACGCCGACAACCCCGACGACGATCAGGACGCAGGGGACACGGCTTTCGCCGACGACGGAAGCGACATTCAACGGCAGCGCTTGCTGTCCTGGCCTCTGGCGGATCGTTGGCGTGGGCGCACTCACGACCTCGCGCTGCCCCCTGATGACGCCAACCCCATCGCTCCGCTCAGGTTGCAAACGGGCGCGGACGGCCGTAGTTGACGGCCACCGGGCATTCACCGCGGCAGTTGCGCTGTTTGCAGCCCGCGCCGTCAGGCGCGTTGCCAGCGGTTATGTTGCTTGTATAATGGCCGCACCCGTCGCGCCGATGGCGACGACATCGCCGCAAGCGAGTGGCGGCGACACCAGAAATGGGAGCCCACCTCGATGAAGAACAAGGTTTTCCCCGATTTCGATTCCGCCGTTGCCGACATGAAAGACGGCATGACGTTCATGTCCCCGGGTTTCGGCAACGTAGGCCTGGCCCGCAACCTTCTGGCCGCCGTGCACCGGCTGGGCGTCAAGGGACTCACGGGCATCTCCAACAACGCCGGTTCATTGGACGACCGCGTAGACGTCGGTACGCTGATCGAAGCGAATCAGGTCAAGAAGATGATCTGCGCGTTTACCGCCCCGACTCATCCGTCGCAGATCACGCCCTTTGTGCAGATGTACAACGACGGCGAACTGGACGCTGAATTGGTGCCGCAGGGCACTCTGGCCGAGCGCATGCGAGCGGCCGCTGCCGGGATCGGCGCCTTCTACACGCCGGCTAGTGTCGGAACCGAACTGGCGGAGGGCAAGGAGCACCGGGAGATCAACGGACGTACCTACGTGCTGGAATATCCCCTGCCGGCTGACTTTGCCCTGATCCGGGCCTACCGAGCGGACACCTTCGGCAACCTCCAGTTCCGGCTGACCCAACGAAACTTCAACCCCATCATGGCGATGGCCGCGGACGTGACGGTCGTGGAGGTTGAGGACAGCATCGTGGAACCCGGGGACATCGACCCCGATTGCGTCCACGTGCCGGGAGTCTACGTCGACCGATTGGTCAAGATACCTGAAGACGGCCTCTGGGACTGAGCAGTCTCCCACCGCCCGGTCAGCGCCATCCTCAGAACGGCGACGCGAATACAAGGAGTGCAACGATGACTACCGCCGACAAGCCCCGCCTCTCCCGGCAGACCATGTGCGACCGGCTGGCGATGGAATTCCAGGACGGTTGGATCGTGAACCTTGGCGTGGGGATGCCCACGCTGTGTTCCAACTACCTGGAGTGCGAGCCCGACAAGGAGATCATCTTTCACTCGGAAAACGGAGTGATCGGGTACGGACCTCTGGCGCCGGCAGGTGAGGAAGACCGGCACCTGGTCAACGCCGGGGGGCAGAACGTCGTTGCCCTACCGGGGATGGCCATTGTCCATCATGCCGACTCCTTCGGCCTGATCCGCAAGGGAATGGTGGACGTGACGGTGATGGGAGCGTACGAGGTCTCCGAGAACGGCGACTTCGCCAACTGGCGCATCCCGGTCCGCAAGGGTGGCGGCATCGGCGGCGCCATGGACCTGGCGGCGTGCGCCAAGCGAGTGTTCATTGCCATGGAGCACAACCAGCGCAACGGCGCGCCCCGTGTGCTCAAGCGTTGCGCGCTGCCGATCACCGCGCCGGGCGTGGTCAAGCTGCTGGCCACGGACTTGGGTCTGTTCGAAATCACGGAGGACGGCTTCCTGCTGCGCGAAAACGCCCCCGGCTGGTCCCCTGAGGACATCCAGGAGCAGACTGAAGCGGAACTCATCATCGCCGACGACCTGCGGGAGATGCGGGTGCGGCCGGCGTAAACGGTCTACACGGTCCGGTCAGTAGCGGAGGCGACGGTGTCGCCCCCGCAATTTTTGGCGGCCAGTTCCGAACTAGGAATTCGCGTCCGCTCAATGAATGCTTTGGGCTTTGGCTGTCTGCCAGAGGCGGCATGCACAGCAGATCACCACCAGATTTCCCTCATCGCAGGACGTTATTTAGCGCCGCGTGCCTACCCGGGTCCAAATCCCGGCCGGCCAGCGCCGGGTGGTCGGCGCTGTAGCGGTGGCAGCGGAAGGTGGCGTTGGTGTATTCCATGCCGCCACCGCCACCTGCGGCGTCGCTGTAGAGGAAGAAGGGGTTGATGTATTCCCAGACGATCTCGCCCCGGGGGGTGACCTCGAACATGCGGCCCGGCGCGCCTTCGCAGATCAGCGTGTTGCCGTTGGGCTGCCGCTCGGCGCTGCTGATGTTGTAGCTGTAGAAGGAAATGGCCGGCATTCCCTGGTACTCCCAGTGGATCTCGTTGGTGGCCGGATCCACCTCCACGATGCGGGAGAAACTAGCCCCGCGACGGTGGCCGCCGTTATCGAAGATCAGCACCCGTCCGTTGTCCAGCCAGGTGGGATGGTGCTGATGGTAGATTTCGCCCGGGCCCCACTTCCACTTGAAGGCTCCCGTGGCGCGGTCGACGATGCCGACGGCGCTGGTGAGCCGGTAGCTGACCAGGAGGTCGCCGTCTGGCGTGACATTGAGGCAGTTCCCGTGGGTCCATTCCCGGCGGGCCTCCAGCGGGCAGATCACGTCCTCGGACGGGTCCAGATGTTCCCATGACCGCCATTCCCACACGGTGGCGCCGTCCGGCGTGACTTCCCGGACCACGTCGCCGAGCATCCCCGGGGCAAAGTCCACGTCGAAACCGCCCTGCACCTGCGCCACCAGATCCGCCGGAACGGGGTCCCACATGAGCAGCAGAGTGTTGCCGTTGGGCAGTCGCTCATAATCATGGTGGAGCGTGTTGTCGCGGTAGGCCCATACCAGATTGCTGTCCCAGTCCAGCTCGATGATGCTGGCCGACGAGCCGCCCACCGTTTCGATGCCGCCGGCATCTTCCGGGGGAAGGGTGCGGCAGAGCAGGTTCCCGTTGTCCAGCAGGTAGGAGTAGTGGATGCCTTCCGGGGAGTGCCACCGGTGGACAACGTTGCCCTCCATATCGATCAGATAAGCATCCTTGCCGCCGCGAGTGGTAGAAAAAAGGGTGTACCCCCGGTAGCACGCCGCCGGCGTGTGATGGATCAGCCCGACCGGATGGTGAATTGACCAGCCCATTCGTTTCCCTCCGCTATTTCAATTCCGGCGCGATTATAGCAGGGGTTCCCCGGCGGACCCCGCACGGTTTCAAGTTATACTGCCGGCGCTGTTACCCAGAGTCCGCAACGCCGGCATTGACCGTGGATCAGCAACCCCATACTGCTCTTAATGTAGTTGCGTTTTCCGTGTGGATCATCCTTGCCATCTGCAGCGCCGCTTCGCTAGGTCTTGCGAACATCGCGCACAAACGGCTGCTGGACAACTACCTGGAGGGGGTCGGTACTTTGGGCGCCGGCTCGATCCTCACCCGGTCGATGTGCGGCGTAATCGTGGTGTTGGCCGTGGGTTGGCCCACGGAGGCGCCGGTGCAGAGCGTGGTCATCGGCCTGCTGTCGGGAGTGAGCCTGGGGACGGGACTGCTGCTGCTGTTCCTGGGTCTCAAGCTGGGAGAGGCATCCCGCGCGGTCGCGGTGAGCCAGACCAATCCGATACTGGTTGCCCTGCTGGCGCTCGCGGTATTGGGCGAAGCGGTGTCACCAGCGCAATGGGCAGCCATCGCCCTGGTGGTATGCGGCGTCGGGTTGGTATCAATCGAGCGGTTCGGGAGGGGATTGCTGCGACTGACGCCCGGGCTCAGCGCGTTGTTCGGCAGCTCAATCACGCTGGGGTTGGCGTTTTTCCTGGCCAAGCTGGTGCTGACCGACCTCACACCGTGGGAAGTGTTCGCGATGCAGGAACTGGGAATGGTACCGGTGTTCGCCCTGTATGGCCGACCGGAAAACTGGAGGCGATTGGCGCGCGGGCTCCGGTCGGGATCCGGGATGGCAACCTTCGTAATTGGAGAAGGGATTCTGCCTCAGCTTGCCATCATACTGTTCGTCTGGTCCTTCCAGTTGGGACCGGTCTCGCTCGCGTCGGCGATCCTGGCGACGCGGCCACTCTTCGTGTTCGTCGTCGGAACGATATTGAGCTGGAGGGCTTTCGGCGTTATGGAGGAATCGTTGCGCCCCGGGGCGCTGGCGGCCAAAGGCATCGCCATCGCGATGATCGTCGGCGGGACGACCATGCTGGCGGCCCTGTAACTCGGTCGCGGCCCGGGCAGACGCGGCTCAGGCAGGTCAGGCGCACAGCGCAGACAGGAACCGCTAGACCACCGTCGCAGATTCCGCCGACGGCTGGGACCGGTACTTCAACGTCCAGAAATGCACCAGCCCCACGGTGACAAAGATCCCCACGCAGTACCAGATGGGCATCCACGAGATGTCGAAAACCGCCTTGGCGATGACGATCGAAGACACGTAGACAAAAGCCAGCGTGATCGTTGTACTGCGCGTGGTACACAGGATTACGATGGCCGGCACAGCCATGAGCAGTACAGGCCCCGTGAGTACGGCTGATGTCACCCCCAGGGCGGTCGCCGCGCCGCGTCCACCGCGAAAGCGCAGCCAGACAGGCCAGATGTGCCCGGCCATGGCCGCCGCACCGGCCAGCATCCCAGAGCCGGACAGTTCCGGCAGGGCGTCGGTCGAATCCGACGCGTCGGTCGATATCAGGTTGGCGACCACGTTTACGGCGAATACCGGAGCGGCGCCTTTGAGAATGTCGATTACACCAACGGGGACACCCCAACGACGTCCGTAGATGTGGCCTACATTGCCGGCGCCGGCGTTGCCGTCCCCAAGTTCCCGAATGTCGGTCGCCCTGCGAGCGGCGCGGCGGGCAGCCAGATATGCCGTAGGCAGGCTGCCCGCCAGATAGCCAAAAACCAGTGCCGCGCCGGAAAGCCACAGCATTGCACGACCTCCGACTCGCTGCATCCCCCGTGAATCACACGGTCAGGTGGCCGCTACAGGCTGCCTTACCTGGGTGCACCAGTGCCGGTACTTCGGGTTGTTGCCGACCACGATGTCGAAATACATGCGCTGCAGTTGCGTCGTGATCGGTCCGGGCTGTCCGTCGGCGATTGGCCTAAAGTCCAGCTCGACAACCGGAGTCAGGTGGGCGGCAGTGCCGCTGAGGAACACCTCATCCGCAAGGTACAACTCGCTGCGGTCGATGGTGCGCATCTGCACTTCCATCCCCAGCTCGGCTGACGCCAACTGCATGATGGTGTCGCGCGTGATCCCGCCGAGAACGTTGTCCTCCAGCGGCGGGGTGTAGATGACCCCTTTCTTGACCATGAAGATGTTCTCGCCGGACCCCTCGGACACATGGCCGTCGTGGTTGAGCAGGATGGCCTCGTCAAAGCCGGCGATGGTGGCCTCGGTCTTGGCGAGGATGCTGTTGATGTAGATCCCGCAGGCCTTGATGCGCGCCGGGATCATCGGATCGTCGACGCGACGCCAGGATGACGTGCAGCAGCGCAGCCGGTCGCTCCCCAGGTAGTTCCCGAAAGGAACCGTGATCAGGGTGAAGTCCGACTCCAACTCCTGCAGTTTCAGGTTGGCCACCAACTCCTGGCTCTTGTAGGCCAGGGGGCGGATGTATATGTCGGAATCATGCTGATTGCGCTCGACCAGATCAACTGTAATGTCGCAAAGTTGGTCGGCCGAGTAGGGGATGTCCAGCATCAGAATGCGGCATCCGTCCAACAGCCGTTCGTAGTGCTCCCGCATGCGGAAGATGTTGATAGCGCCCTGGTCTTCGTTCCAGTTCCCGCGGATACCCTCGAATACGCCGGTGCCATAGTGGAGGGCGTGGGTCATTACGCTTACTTTGGCCTCGCTGGCTGGTACAAACTGCCCGCGGAAGAACACTTGCAGTTGATCGGCATTGAAGGAAGCCTGGCCATTGGTAGTCACGTAATGCCCCCTTTGAGCAAAGAATTCGACGCATTATACCGTCGCGTGGCGAGTGTTGCCAATCGACCCGGCGCGGGCGGACCCACGAAACCCGGGGCGCGGCCAGCTGCTCGTCCGCCGTTCCGCTCTCACCACTACGGTTTCGTACTGCTGTGCGCGCCCGGCCCGGTTGCCGTGATGAGCCGTCGTGCAGACAGATAGTCCACAATGATATCAATGCACTGGCCGGGTGAACGCCCACTGGTGTTGATGGCGATCTCCGGTTCCTCCGGGCGCTCGAAGGGCGAGTCGATGCCCGTGAAATTGCTGATTTCGCCAGCCCGGGCGCGGCGATAGAGACCCTTGTTATCCCGTTCCTCACATAGCGCCAGCGGAGTGTCGACGAACACCTCGACGAATTTGTCCGCGGGCACCAGGCTCCGGGCAAAATCCCGTTCCGTCTTGAACGGCGAGATGCAAGCCGCCAGCGTGATCAGGCCGGCGTCGTACATCAGGCCCGCCACCTCCGCCATGCGCCGGACGTTCTCGTGGCGCGCCGCGACGCTGAAGTCCAGGTCCCGATTGAGGCCGTGGCGCAGGTTGTCACCGTCCAGCACGTAGGTAGCGTAGCCGCAGTCGTACAGCCGCTTGGCAAGACAATTGGCCAGCGTCGTCTTGCCGGCGCCCGACAAACCGGTGAACCAGAGCACCATAGGCTCCTGGTTCAGCAGTGACGTCCGGTCATGCCGGGACACCGCATAGTCCTGCCAGAACACTTCAGATTGGTTGCCCATATCGCACACCGCGGATCAGTTATCGCGGGCGATTATATCGCAGACCGGCCACTGAACATCCAAACATTGCGCCCGCCAGGATACGCTCGCACGCGGCCGTCGCGTGCTGGAGTACCACCGAGAAAGCGAAGCCAGACCGGGTTGTTGGAACGTCTTTTCATTTGTGATAGAATTCTCAAAGCAGGCGCCGAGAAACCGGCTCCAATGGAGGAAAATATGGAAGGCAAAGTCCAGATCGAGATTACCTACTGCGTGCCTTGACAGCACCACGCTACCGCCACGTGGATGGCGAACGAGTTTTTCCGGGCCTACGGCGGCGACGCCTCTATCACCATCTCCCCGCGCGGACAGGGCATCATGGAAGTGTTCGTGGACGGCGAGAAGATCTTTGACAAGAAGGCCGAGGGGAACATCTACCCCGAACTGGGCCGCGTTCGCAAGATGAAGGAAGTCATCTCCGCGAAGATCGCGCAGGCCGACCTGGCCGTGGCTGCCGACAACTAGTCGCGCACACCAGACGGAATTGATTGCCGCCGCCCTGTTCAGGGCGGCGGTTGTTTTTGTTGCCCGCAGTGGGTCAACCTATCTCAGCACCCACGAGTTTGGCGATAATCCGGTCATCGAGCAGGGGGTGCACTTGAGACCAAACCGCGGCGGCCACATCATCGATTGAGTGATTGCCTTCCACCAAACACCAAGTGTCCGATCCGGCTTCCTGGTCGCGGAACCCCTGGCGAACCGCATTGTGGAAGGCTATCTCTTCGTCTTCAAAACGATCGGCAGCACCCGCGATCGGCAGCGGCAGTTGCCGGCTGCTGACACGACCCAATCCCACCTGTGGATCAATATCCAGCAGAATGGTGAGGTCCGGATAGCGTCCTCCGGTCGCATAGTCATTCAGCCATTGGATCCGCTCCAAATCGATCCGGCGACCGTATCCCTGATAAGCAACGGTCGAACCTGCGAAGCGATCGGCCACGATTATTGAACCAGCATCCAGTTCCGGGAGAATGCGTTGTTCAATCAGTTGAGCCCGGGAGGCTTCGAACAATAGCAGTTCGGCTCTCGGGTCAGGTCGGTCACCGCTAATCAGAAACTGTCTCAGGTAGTCACCCAACGGGGTGGAACCCGGCTCATGCACAAGCACGGCCTGGTAGCCCCGGGACCGCAGCTCCGCTTCAAGTATCGCGGCCTGAGTGGACTTCCCAGCGCCCTCGCCACCTTCAAAGGCTATGAACACGCCCGACATCGCCGTAACTCCCGCTTCCGTCTCAACGTAACGGAGTCAGGGTATCAGAAGCGGGAAACAACGTTACACGTGCTGAGACCCCGCATTTCGGGAAACAAGTCGCTACGGCCGGTAGATCAGCACGCCGCGCTGGGGGTCGCGGCCGCGGCTGGTTGACGCCAGGTTGAATTCCTCGGCCAGCATGTGCTGCAAGCGCCGGATGTACGGACGCTGCGGGCCCAGTTGGACGCTGAACTCGCCGTCCATCACCCGACGGGCGGCGTCCTCAACCTCGGCGCGGGCATTGGCCATGGCGTCGGCGTTGGCTTCCTCCCGTTCCTCGGACCGACTGCGCGGCGGGGCCAGGTCAATGCCCTGATCACGCGCCAGCGAAGTCAGGAACTCGGACACCTGGGGCACGGTGTTCTTGCGCAGGACGTACACCGGTACATTGTTGCTCTCGGCGATCCGCACCAACTGGCTGCCCCGCCGGTAGTGGTTCTTGGTGGTGAGCAGCAGGCTGGCCCGCCGCAGCTCGCTAACGATCTCGGCGGTGGCCTCGCGCTCCGCCAGCGCTGTCTCCACCTTGTCGCGGCTGACCCCGAAGAGGAAGAGCCTGGCATCCAGGCGACGCCCGGATGTGCCGTTGGAATCAGGCTCGTCCCGGAAAGACTCGGGTGGGTACCGGTCGTATTCGCTATCGGTTCCGTTGGACCGTTTGCGACCCCGTCGGCTGCGGATGTCGTTGGCCGACCACGGGGTCTGGCCAACCTCGCTGGGTCGAGGCGCGGCGGTGCGCGACACGTTGCCGTCGGAGTCCATGCGGCGGACCTCGGGTTCCACCGGATAGCCGCGCAGCCACTGGTCGACCACCTGGGCCACGTCCTCATGCACCAGGACCTCGTCCCAGTCGCGGATCTCCACCACCACGTCGAAGGTGGGAGGAGCCTTGCGTTCGAGGACAGTTTTCTGCGTTCCGCGGAAACGGGCCTCCTGGTCGCCCAGGGTAACGGTCTGCACGCCGCCCACCAGGTCGGACAGGGTAGGGTTCATTATCAGGTTGTCCAGGGTATTGCCGTGGGCGGTGGCGACCAACTGGACACCCCGCTCGGCGATGGTGCGGGCGGCGGCGGCCTCCTGGGTGGTGCCCATCTCATCGATGATGATCACCTGGGGCATGTGGTTTTCCACCGCCTCGATCATCACGCCGTGCTGCTCGGTCGGCGTCGGCACCTGCATCCGACGGGAATGGCCGATGGCCGGGTGCGGAATGTCACCATCGCCGGCGATTTCGTTGGAGGTGTCGACGATGATCACGCGCTTGCGGGCCTCGTCGGCCAGGACGCGTGCCACCTCGCGCAACATGGTGGTCTTGCCGACGCCCGGACGGCCCAGAAGGAGGATGTTCTGGCCGTTGTAGGCCAGGTCTTCGATGATCTTGATGGTCCCGAATACCGCGCGCCCGACGCGGCAGGTGATGCCAACCACATTCCCGCTGCGGTTGCGGATCGCCGAGATGCGGTGCAGCGTCCGCTCCATTCCGGCGCGATTGTCGTCACCGAAACTGCCGATGCCAGCGACCACGTACTGCAGGTCTTCCCGGCCTACCGGGTCCTCTCCCAGCATCACATCGCCGTGGGAGAAGCGAGCTTCGGGCAGGCGGCCCAGATCGAGAACAACTTCTAACAGGTCATCAAGCTCTTCCTGTTCCCGGAGTCTGTGGGTGATCCGTTCCGGGAGCACTGCCAGCAGTTGTTGCAATTCTTCCTGGGCCAGCTGTTCGACCGTTACCAACTATGCCTCCCGGTGGAGCTGCGTATCGCTGAGCTATTCTGGCGGGCGCTTTGAAAATGACGGTTTATTGTTTGGTCCGGCGGCTAGCGGACACGGGGTGTTTCGATCAGCGGCGCTTCAGGGTCGAAGGCCGGTCCGCCGGCCAGAGAAACGAAGTAGCGGTGTATTCGGGCGTCGGCGGTGAGCTCGGGATGGAAGGACGTCGCCATCATGTTGCCCTGTTGAACCGCGACCGGCCGGCCGTCGGGCAACGCCGCCAGGATTTCCACCGGCTCACCAACCCGGATGATCACCGGCGCGCGAATGAATATGGCGTGATACTCGCGCTCACCCAGCGCGTTGATGTGCAGGTCCTGCTCGAAGGAATCAACCTGGCGACCAAACGCGTTCCGCTGGACGCCGACGTCCATAAGGCCCATGGGAACCGGGTCTTCCTCGGTGATTTCATTCGCCAGCATGATCATGCCGGCGCAGGTGCCCCACACCGCTTTGCCCCGCATTGCCATGTTCGCGACCGGATCGCGGAGGTCGTACAGCGACATCAGCCGGCTTAGCGTCGTGCTCTCGCCTCCGGGAATGATGAGACCATCCAACCCGTCCAGGTGCTTGGGCAAACGCACCTCCGTGGCCGTGACGCCCACACTGCGGAGCACATGGCAGTGCTCCGCGAAATCACCCTGAACTGCCAAGACGCCGATGTTCAAACTAACCCAACGGCCTCTCTGTCTTGGTGTCGATGAGTTGGTACCGAGGGGAACGCGATCAGACGCTGCGCGTGGCCAGAAGTTCCTGGTCGGAAAGCTCGCGTACGCTGCGGCCCACCATGGGCTCGCCCAGGTCCCTGGACACGTCGGCCAGGATATGCGGGTCGTTGTAGTGCGTGACCGCCTGGACGATGGCGTGACCGCGGCTCACCGGATCACCGGACTTGAAGATGCCGGAGCCCACGAAAACGCCGTCGGCTCCCAGCTGCATCATCAGAGCGGCATCGGCCGGGGTAGCCACGCCGCCGGCGGCGAAGTTGACCACGGGCATGCGGCCTTCCTCGCGGGTTTGCATGAGCAGGTCGAGGCTCACGCGCATGTCCCGGGCCTCGACCACCAACTCGTCGTCAGGCAGGTTGCGGAGCTTGCGAATGGCGTCCTGTACAGCCCGCATGTGGCGCACGGCTTCCACTACGTCGCCGGTCCCGGCCTCGCCCTTGGTGCGGATCATGGCAGCGCCTTCGGAGACGCGGCGCAGGGCCTCGCCAAGGTCGCGGCAGCCACAGACAAAGGGGACGGTGAAGTCGTGCTTCCAGACGTGGTGCTGTTCGTCGGCGGGGGTCAAAACCTCGGATTCGTCCACATAATCGACGCCCATGGCCTGCAGGATCTGGGCCTCGACGAAGTGTCCGATGCGGCACTTGGCCATCACCGGTATGGACACAGAATCGATGATCGCAGCGATCATGGACGGATCGCTCATGCGCGCCACACCGCCATCCGCCCGAATGTCCGCGGGCACCCTCTCCAGGGCCATCACGGCGACCGCGCCGGCCTCCTGGGCGATACGGGCCTGCTCGGCGTTGACAACGTCCATAATGACGCCGCCCTTGAGCATCTGAGCATGGCCGGATTTGACGGTAAAGGTACCGGTCAGGACGTCAGCAACCATGTGCGCGCCTCCTCAATGACAAAACTAATGCTTCGAACCATTATAGCCGCCGCCGCCGGGGCAATCAAATGCCGCAGCGCGCTGCGATAATCAGGACGGGGCTAGCCTACATATCGTCAGGAGGTGCGTAAACCGCGTCCGGCCTGTTCTCCCGCGCAGGGCGCGATTGAGCCGGCCGTCAATGCGGACAAAGCGGCGCGCGCCGCGGCGACTTCGGCAGCGCTCTTGCTCGGGCCGGCACCCGTCCCGAGGACCTTTTCGCCGGTGGCCACCTGTACTTCAAAATTGGGCTGATGCGATGGCCCGGAGGACGACACGACGCAATAGACCGGGGTGGGCTTTCCCTGGCCCTGGAGCAGCTCCTGGAGTTCGGCCTTTGGGTTATCGGGACGCCAGTCTGGCTGGCAGGCAGCCTCGATGGACCTGGACAAGGCCCGCAGGACGAAAATCCGTGCGGGCGCGTTTCCCTGATCCAGGTAGACGGCGGCGATCACCGATTCCATCACGTCGCCCAGCACGGCATCGCCGTCGCGCCCGCCGGATGACTCGAAGCCCCTCCCGAGCAGGACGTACTGCGCCAATCCCAGATCTCTGGCAGCGGCGGCGAGCGCCCGCTGACTCAGCAGGGAAGTCCAGCGCCGGGTGAGGCCGCCTTCGTCGCAGTCCGGCAGGCGGCGGTACAACTCCTCACTCACAATAAGCCGTGCCACCACGTCCCCCAGGAACTCGAGGCGCTCGTAGGAATCGGTGTCCGAGCCACCGGTCTCGTTGACGAACGAACGGTGAGTGAGCGCCTGAACGAGCAAGCCCCGGTCCCGAAAGCTCAGGCCCAGGGCTTGCTCCAGTTCGGTGACCGGGCGATGTGCGCCGGGCGAACTCATATGCTGTTGAGCGCCGTTATCCGCGGACACCCTCATAGGGCCACGGCGGGGACGGCCGCTTGACCTCTCCCACATGCCTGTGGTCAGCCATCATCTCGACGAGGTTGTCGTAGATGGGTCCCGACTCGTCGTCGGACGGGATAAACATCTTGACGAAGGCGGAATTGCCGTTGGGGAAGACATACAGAGGCACGCCGAAAGCGCCGTGAACTTCCACGGCCTCGGTGTGGCTCTCGCCGATCTCGCGCAGCACGTCCGGGTCGGCCAGGTCCTCGGCGAACTGGCCCATGTCGACGCCGGAGGCCTCGGCCACGGCGTTGATGGCGTCCGCGTCGGTCAGGTCGATGCGATCTTCGTGCCGGGCCTTCAGCAGATTGATGAAGAAACTATCAAAGATCTCCTCACCCTGGCGCTGGGCGGCGATGCCGGCGCGGAGCTCGAGCAACGTGTTGTCCGAGTCGTCCTGCTCCCAGAACTTGAAGCCGTCGTCATTGTTGTTGTCGTGATTTACCTGGACCAGCGAGAATGGCTTCAGATCCACGGCGATGTCGTGGTCGGTATTCTCGCGTACTTTCGCCCACCACATGGCAGCGTTGTACACGAAGGGTCAACGAAAGTCGTAATAAACGGTGAAATCGGATTCGGCCATGGTTTGGACCTCCCTGTCAGTGGTTGACCGTTGGCCCCGGGTGGTTGTCCCGGGTTCACCTGGTTCGTGGGCCGATTGTAGCACACGCATGCTCACGCGAGGCAAGCGTCAACCTGTCAAGGCTGAATCGGGCTCACGCGCGCCCGTTATTTATCGGGCTCACGCGCGCCCGTTATTTGGGGTCGTCAGAATCAGGATTTCTGGGATTTCGAGATTTACTGGATAGGAGCCATCCGATGAATAAGAACACCCAATCCTGAAAATCCTTCAATCCTGTGAATCCTGATTCTGACGAACTCCCGGCGCAAATCGGGTACGCATGTGATCGTTGCATTCATTACTCCGATGCAAACGCAACGGTACTATGCATGAATCGTAATTGACCCCAAATAGGTCGATTGTTACAATTGCGCAAACGCGGCGACTAGCGCCGCTGGTCATCGTATGTCCGGCGGCAAGTTTGACCATGCAAAGTCAACGGGAGGGACTTTATGGTTACCACCTTTAACGAAAACCTGTTTTCCCCAGAAGTCATCCAGGACCCGTATACGTACTTCGGGCGCATGCGCGAGGAAGACCCGGTCCACTGGAACGATCCGTACAAGTTGTGGGTCATCACCAAGTACAAGGATCTCGTTTGGGTCACCCGACGCCCCGAGGCCTTCTCCTCCGAGGTGTTCTCCCGCGATCCGCTGCCTCCGTACCCGTCGATTGACGAATCCGACATGGGCCTCTATGAGGACGTGCGGAACTTCTTCAGCACGTGGTTCATCCAAACCGATCGGCGCGCGGTCAGCTCCCACGAGGAGATCCGCGAGCACGGCGCCCCGGACCACACCGACATGCGCAAGGTCATCCACGGCTACTTCACGCCGAAGGCCATGGAACTCTGGCGCCCGCTGGTCCAGTCGGCCATCAAGCAACTGCTGGACGAGGCCGAAGAGCGCGGGCACATGGATGTCATGCGCGACTACGCCACGCCGCTGCCGCTGCTGGTCATCGCCGCCATGATGGGCATCGAGACCTACGACCGGCAGTTCATCCGGTCGCTGGCCGAGAAGCTGCTGTTCATCGGCCGCGGCAACGCCGACCGCATGCAGCCGCTGTCCGAGGGCATCACCGAGTTGCAGGACTACCTGCGGCCCATGGTGAAGGCTCGCCTGGACAACCCCAACGGCGACCTGCTGGACAAGATGACCGACGCCGCCCGGACGACCAACGCCGCCGGCAAGCGGATCATGGACGAAGAGCAGGTGGTGGCCAACGCTATCCTGCTGCTGTTGGCCGGTCACGAGACCACCATCAACCTGATCTGCAACGGCACCCGGGCGTTCATGGAGCACCCCGACCAGTGGGAGCTGTTCAAGACCGACCCGGCTGGCAAGATGATCCGCGCCACCGAGGAGTGCCTGCGGTACGACCCGCCGGTCAAGTCCATCACCCGGATCGCCGGCGAGGACGTCGAGCTGGGCGGCAAGCTCATCCAGAAGGACGAGCGGATGCGCTGGTTCGTCACCTCCGCCAACCGTGACCCTGAGGTTTTCGACCGCGCTGACGACTTCGACGTCGAGCGGTACCCGAACCCCCACGTGGCCTTCGGCAGCGGCATCCACCACTGCCTGGGCGCCACCCTGGCGCGGCTGGAGGGGCAGGAAGCCTTCAAGGCCCTGGCCGAGCGCTTCCCGAACCTGAACATGAACTGCAACTCCGACGATCTCACCTACACGTCCAGCATCACGTTCCGGACGCTGGAGACGCTGCCGGTGAGCCTGTCGTAAACGGTTCGCAAACCCCGCAGGGTTACGAGGCCCGGTGATTCTTCGCCGGGCCTCGGCTTTTATCCCTTGCGTGGCGAACAAACGAAGCCTATAATCGGCACATCATCGCCGCTTATGCTGCGTATTTCGTCGGCAAATCACGTGTCGCACACCGGAGGTCGCAGGAAATGGTCAGCACAATTAACGACAACCCATTCTCTCTGGAAGCGATGTACCAACCCTACGAGTTTTTCGCGCGGCTGCGCGATTGGGAGCCGGTACACTACAACGAGCAGTACGAAGTCTGGATGGTCACCGACTGGGAGCACCTGGTCTGGGTTACCCGGCATCCCGAGGTCTTCTCGTCCAGCGTGTTCGCCCGGGACCCCAGGCCGCCGAACCCGCCCATCGACGAAGACGACATGGAGATCTACAACTACATCAAGAAGTGGCAGGTCTCCAGATTCATCCAGCACGACCAGAAGCGCTACAACCCGGGGGTCAGCGGAGCTGACCACGTGGACATGCGGCGGGTGATGCACGGCTACTTCACGCCCAAATCCATGGAGATGTGGCGCCCGCTGGTGCAGTCGGCGATTGACGAATTGCTCGACGCGGTGCAGGAGAAGGGTCGCATGGACGTGATGGCCGATCTGGCCACTCCGCTGCCCCTACTGGTCATCGCACGGATGCTGGGCATTCCGGACAGCGACCGGCCCATCATGCGTCGGCTGGCCAAGGACCTGCGCCACCTGAACCGGACCGGTCCGGACCGCATGGGTCCGCTGTCTGAGTCCGTGCAGAACCTGCAGGACTACCTCGGGCCGCTGGTGGACGAGCGCATCGCCTCCCCGAAGGACGACCTGATCTCAGTCGTTGCCGAGGGCGCGCGCAGGGGCATCTTCGATCGGGACATGGTCGTCAATAACGTGATGCTCCTGCTGTCGGCAGGCCACGAGACCACCATCAACCTGATCTGCAACGGCACGCTGGCCTTCACCCAGCACCCGGACCAGTGGGCGATCCTGAAGTCCGATCCCGAGGGCAAGACCGTGCGCGCGACTGAAGAGGCCCTCCGGTACGATTCACCGGTGAAGTCCATCCAGCGCATCGCCATGGAGGACATGGAACTCAACGGCCAGCACATCAAGGAGAACGACCGGGTACGCTGGTTCATCTCTGGGGCCAACCGCGACCCCAAGGTGTTCGACCGGGCGGACGACTTCGACGTCGAGCGTTACCCCAACATGCACGTGGCGTTCGGCAGCGGCATACACCACTGCCTGGGAGCGACCCTGGCCCGCCTGGAAGGGCAGGAGATCTTCCGGAACCTGGCCAACCGGTTCGAAAGCCTCGAGCTGGAAGTGCCCGCCGAGACGCTGGAATACGACCAGCTGATCGGACTGCGGGCCCTGGAGACCCTGCCAGTCAAGGTGACCAACGCATAACGGCCCGACGGGCCTCGGGGTTCTCAGCGGCAGGGATGGGTGTCATGCCCATCCCTGCCGCCTTTTGCTGAACCTGCCGTGGGCGGGCCGGTTGGGGCGAAATGAGACGCGAACGTCTACCAGTGGTGCGAAAATCGGTTATAATCGGGCAATCAAGAAGGGTTGTAGGCTCTGCGGCCTGCGGCCGTGTAAACGTACCACCGGAGGTACAACCAATGGTAACCACCTTCAACGACAATCCGTTTTCACCGGAAGCGATCTACAAGCCGTATGACTTTTACAACCGGCTGCGAGATCACCAGCCGGTGTACTACAACGAGCAGCTCGAGGTGTGGATGATCACCTCGTGGGAACACCTGGTGTGGGTCACCAGGCATCCGGAGGCGTTCTCGTCCAGCGTGTACGCGCGGGACACGCGTGCCCCGAACCCGCCCATCGATGAAGACGACATGGAGCTCTACAACTTCATCAAGAAGTGGCAGGTTTCACGGTTCATCCAGCACGACCAGCGCCGGTACAATCCCGACGTCAGCGGCTCGGACCACATCGACATGCGCCGGGTGATGCATGGCTACTTCACGCCAAAGTCCATCGAAATGTGGCGCCCCCTGGTGCAGTCGGCCATCGACGAGCTGCTGGATGCCGTAGAAGAGAAGGGCAGGATGGACGTGATGGCCGACCTGGCCACCCCGCTGCCTTTGCTGGTCATCGCGCGTATGCTGGGTATTCCCGACAGCGAGCGGGAGCGCCTGCGGGAACTGGCGAAAGACCTGCGGTTCCTCAACCGCGAGGGTCCTGACCGCATGAAGCCGCTGACCCAGGCAGTGCGCAACCTCCAGGACTTCATCGCACCGATGGTGGAGGACCGGGTCAGCAACCCAGAAAATTTTGACGGCACCGACCTGATGTCAGTGGTCTGCGAGGGCGAGCGACAGGGCGTGTTCAACCGGGACATGACCGTAAACAACATTATGTTGTTGCTGTCGGCCGGACACGAGACCACGATCAACCTGATCTGCAACGGCACGCTGGCGTTCACCCAGCACCCGGAACAATGGGCTATTCTGAAGTCCGATCCGGAAGGGAAGACCGTCCGTGCCACCGAAGAGGCCCTCCGGTACGACTCACCGGTGCGGTCCATCCAGCGCATAGCGATGGATGACATCGAGCTGAACGGTCAGACGATCAAGGCGAACGATCGCGTGCGTTGGTTCATTCCCGGAGCAAATCGCGACCCCAAGGTGTTTGATCGGGCCGACGACTTTGACATCGAGCGGTACCCGAACCAGCACGTCGCCTTCGGCAGCGGAGTGCATCACTGCCTGGGCGCCACCCTGGCCCGCCTGGAGGGTCAGGAGATCTTCCGCAACCTGGCCAACCGGTTCGAGAAGGTCGAGCTGGAAATTCCGGTGGAACAGGTCGAGTATGACCATGTGCTCACCTTCCGCGCGGTGGAGAGCCTGCCCGTAAAGGTCACCAGCGCCTAACAATACCGGCGCACCTGCGCCAGTTTCAACATTGAGCCGGCGGTCACTGGTGTGACCGCCGGCCCTGTTTTTGAGCACGGGTTCCGTTTGAATTGTCGAACCGCTTGTGATAATTTTGACCCCAGCCAGGCCCGCAGATTGAGGGATTGACTATGCCTCCCAGCATCCACGACGACCTGTTCGCCGCTGAGGCGATTCGCGATCCGTACGGCTATTTTGGTGCTCTGCGGTCCGAGGCGCCGGTTCACTGGAACGAGCGGTACCAGATGTGGGTGGTGACCAGCTACGAGCGGCTGGTGTGGACCGCCCGGCATCCGGAGTATTTCTCCTCTGAAGTCGCCCTGCGGGACATCGCCCCGCCTTCTCCGTCCATTCCGGAAGAGGACATGGAACTGTTCGCCGCAGTGCGCCGCTGGCGAGCGGCCCAGTTCACCCAGAATGATGGCGCCAAGCACAAGGAAAAGCGGAAGATTGTGCACGGGTACTTCACGCCCAAGGCGATGGAGACCTGGCGCCCGCTGGTACGCCAAACCGTGAACGACCTGCTGGACGATCTGCAGGGCGCGGGCCGCATGGACGTGATGAACGATTTCGCCACGCCGCTCACCTACAGCATCATTGCCAGCCTGATGGATATACCGCCCGGCGACCGCAACTTCGTCAAGGAACTCTGCGGCCGGATGTGCGGTTTCGACGGCAATCAGCCTGACCGAGTCCGGATGTACGCCGAAGGCGTGCAGGCCGTTACCGACTACCTCTCCCCCATCGTGGCCGAACGGGTCCGGGATCCGGGCGACGACCTGCTGTCGGTGATCTGCAAAGGCGAGATCATGGGCGCCTACACCCGCGACGAGGTGTTGGCCAATGCGCTGCTGCTACTGGTCGCCGGACACGAGACCACCAACGACCTGATTTCCAACGGAGTGCTGGCTTTCGCTCAAAACTCTGAACAGTTTGACCTGCTGAGAACCGACCCCGACGCTCACACCGTAAACGCCGTTGAAGAAGTTCTGCGGTACGACTCTCCCCTGAAATCTATCCAGAGGGTCGCGACGCAGGACGTGGACATGGGCGACGGGCAAACGGTGGGCAAAGAGGACCGCGTGCGCTGGGTGATCTCGTCGGCCAATCGGGATCCCGAGGTCTTCGAGGACCCCAACGCCCTGGATATCACGCGCAACCCGAACCCCCACGTGGCTTTTGGCAGCGGAGTACACCACTGTCTCGGGGCTACCCTGGCGCGCCTGGAGGGACAGGAAGCCTTCGCCGAACTGGCTCGCCGCTACGAGGGGTTTGAGCTGGAAACCGATCCCAACGAGTTGGAATACCTGCCCAGCGTGGGGCAGCGTACCTTGCTGAACCTGCCGGTTGCAACGCGCTAGCAGCCGGTCGCCGCAACCAAGCTAGCGAACACTCCCCGTTCGCCTGACCATTACGAGGAGGTTACCCCGATGGCCCGACAGTTGAAAATCACCGTGGACTACAACGTGTGCGTGGGCAACGCCATGTGCGAGACCTTTGCGGAAAACACCTTCGGCCTCAACGAAGACCGGCAGTCTTATGTGAAGGACGCGGCCGGAGACCCGGAGGAGACCATCATCGAGGCCGCCGAGAACTGCCCGGTGACCGCTATCACGGTGGAGGACGCGGAGACGGGAGAAATCCTGTTCCCGTAGTGCGCGGACATAGCGACAGATCAAAGGGGCGAATTGTGGTTCGCCCCTTCTTATTGGCCTGCGTTCGGATTACCTAGGACAGGTGGGAAATGACTTCCTCACCAAACCGGCGGATGATGTCCGCCGGGTCGTGGCTGATGGCAGTGATCTGCAAAACGTCGGCACCGGACTCTCCGATCTGGGCGGCCTTGGCGCGGCATTCGTCGGGGGTGCCGACCACGGCGAACCGGTCGGCCAGGTAGTCGGTCACTCCGAGTTCATCAGACAACGCGGCGTTGCGCGTCTCGCCTACCTGCTCGTGTTCGGCGGGAACATACTCGCCCTGGATGATCCGCATGGCCTCGTGAAGTTCGGCCGGGACGTGCTTGCCCTCCAGGGTGAACCGAAACGCGTGGTGAGCGCTGGCGGCCAGAGCCATGCGAATTTCATCAATGGCATCGTCATGGTCCTCCGCAATGTTGCACTTGGCGAAGGCCCAGACCTCCGTGGATCCGGCCGGCTTTCCCGCGTCGGCTTCGCCTTCGCGGATGCGCGACACGGTGTCGGCCAAAATGTCCGGCGTTAGCCCCGTGTGGATCATGACGCGGTCGGCGATTTCTCCGGCCATCCGCAAGGTGCGCGGGCCCTCCGCGGACATCATGATGGGCACGGGGTCACGACTCCAGCGCACGTGGGCTTCGCGACCCAGGTACTCCGCAGTTTCGCCGCTGAGGAAGGCACGCACGGCTGCCACGTAGTCGCCCAGGGCCCGCATCCGCCGGGTCGGAACCCCAGGTTCAGGATCGCGCTGTCGCCGGTACCGATACCGAGAAAGGCCCGGCCCCCGGACAGTTCCTGCAGCGAGGCGATGGCCGAAGCGGTCACCGCCGGATGCCGGGTCAGCGGGTTGGTGACCGATGGGCCGAGATGGACGCTGGTGGTGTCGGTGGCGGCAACAGCCAGCGAAACAAAAAGCTCCCGAAACAGTGACTGCGAATCCGCGACGCCGATGTAGTCGAAGCCGACGTCTTCGGCCAGGCGAACATGGCGTCGGAAGGACTCGTAGGAAATGGGTAAGAGGGTTACGCCGTACTTCATGACCGGTCGCTGCCGCTCTCCGGATCCCGAGGGCGGCTAACTGTAGCGCAGGCGCGGGCCCACGGTGGCCTGATAACCCTCGAAGTTGCGGCGGGTTTCGGAGATGCTGTCACCGCCGAACTTTTCCATGAAAGCGTCGGCCAGGACCAACGCGACCATGGCTTCACCGATGACGCCGGCCGGAGGAGCCTGGCACACGTCACTGCGTTCAAAGTGGGCCTGGACGGGCTCGCCGGTATCCAGATCGACGGACGGGAGCGGGTTATGCAGGGTCGCGATCGGCTTGATGACGAAACGGGCCACCAATGGCGGTCCGCTGGTCATGCCGCCCTCGGTGCCGCCGGCGCGATTTGTCCTGCGCTGCCAGGGGTTGTCCGGATCGGTTACGGGCTCGATGACGTCCTGGAACTCGGATCCCCAGGCGTCCATCAACTCCCAGCCGGGCCCGATGCTGACGGCTTTGACGGCGTTGATGCTCATCAGCGCCTGGGCGACCTTGGCGTCGATCTTGCGGTCCCAGTGGACGTGGGAGCCGAGGCCGATAGGGACGTTTTCCGCGATCACTTCCACGGTTCCGCCCACGGTGTCGCCGGCATCGCGGGCCGCGTCCACCTCGGCCATCATCTTCTCCGCGGCGGCGTTGTCGGCGCAATGGACAGGCGACTCTTCCACCGCGTCCCAGTCAATGGCGTCGTGCCCGGGAGGCTCGGCATGGATGCGGCCGATGGAGATGACATGGCTGTGCAGCCTGATGCCGAACTCCTCCAGCAGACGCATTGCTACGGCGCCAGCGGCCACGCGCCCGGCAGTCTCTCGGGCGGACGCCCGCTCCAGCGAGTTGCGTACGTCGTGGAACCCGTACTTCATCGCCCCCGGCAGGTCGGCATGGCCGGGACGGATTCGAGTAACGCGCTGGTTGCGCCCTTCCTGGGACGGGTTTTCGATGTACTCGACGGCCATGGCATCCTGCCAGTTGACCCAGTCCCGGTTCTCCAGGAGCATCCCGATGGGGCTGCCCAGGGTGTAACCGTGACGCACGCCGGTCTGGATGTGGGCGTGGTCGCGCTCGATCTGCTGACGTCCGCCACGACCGTAACCGCGCTGACGGCGACCCAGATGGTGGGCGATGTACTCCTCATCCAGAGGCAGGTACGCCGGTACACCCTCTACGATAATCATCAAGCCCTGACCGTGGGACTCGCCCGCCGTAAACCAACGTATCATCGAGTGTGGGCCTCCGGAAGTGGGATTACCCGGCCTGGGTCTCGCGTTCGCGCATGGCGGCCATGGCCGCGTCCATCATCACCGAAACGGGCGCTGGCCGTTCCAGCCAATGCTCAAAAGACGCTGCGCCCTGGTACACCAGCATGGAGATGCCGCCCAGGGTGGGGGCTCCTGCCGTCTGCGCTTCCCGGAGCAGCGGGGTCAACATCGGATTATACACGAGGTCGTAGACCAGGGCCGACGCAGGTATCTGCGAGGCAGGCAGGGGCGAAGCGTCCCCGTCCGGGCCGTGATGCATTCCCAGTGATGTGCAATTGACGATGAGGTCGGCCTGATGGGAAAGGTCGCTGGACTGGAGGGCGTGCAGCCCAACAGCCTGCGCAGGCACGTCGCGATTCGCGGCCAGTTCGGCCAACGCCTGGGCGCGTTCCGGGGTCCGGTTGGCGATGATGAGTTCGGCGACCTCGGCCCGGAGCAAAGCTTGCACCACGCCGCGAGCGGATCCGCCAGCGCCCAGGATCAAGACTTGCTTGCCGGCAGGATCAAGTCCAGCCGATTCGCGGAGAGCACGGAGGAAACCGTAGCCATCGGTGTTGTAGCCGATGAGACGGCCTTCGCGATTGACTATGGTGTTAACCGCCCCCGCCTCCGCCGCCCAGTCGTCGATCTCGTCCAGAAACGGCATCACCGCTTCCTTGTGCGGGACGGTGACGTTGATTCCCCGAACCGTCTCTGACCGCAGCGACGCCACAAAATCCGCCACAAGGTTGGGATGCACCTCGTAGGGCAGGTACTGGTGATCGACGGCAAGATAATCGAGCCCGGCCTGCTGGAACCGGGGAGATATCGAGTGGCCGATGGGGTGGCCGATAATGCCGAGAGCGGAGTTAATCTTCATGACGAGCGGTGGCTGACACGGTGTTATTCCGCGCCCAATGCGCGACATTCTACCAGACAGCAAAAAGCCCCGAAGGCTATGAACCTTCGGGGCCAAATGTGCATCGCCGGGCGCTAGTTCGGCACTCGCAAGTCGCGGATTTCGCGGCAGCCGGTGAATGTCCTCGGCGTATCGACTCTGGTGTCGTCGGCGCCGATAAAGAGGTCGAAAACCTGATCGAACTCGGTGATGGCGAGCTGGTACGTGCCTTCCCGGTTGGACCTAGCATCCGCGACGACGCGGTTGTTGCCGTCCTGGCTGATGGCGTATACGGGTGCATTGTTGACCGGTTGGCCACCATCGGTGACGACACCAACCACGATGCATGGTATTTGGCTGGCCGGGTTACCTACGGGAGTGGCCGTTGGAGCCGCAGTCGGCGCCGGCGTGGCAGTCGGCTCCGGAGTGGCTGTGGGCAAAGGTGTCGCCGTCGGCGGGGGAGCGGCCGTTGGGCGCGCCGCCTCGGCAGCCGCGAGCATGGCCGTCACCGTGGCGGCCAGGTCAGGCGTAGGTTCGGGAGTGGGCGGCTCCGGCGTAATGGTCGGAGGTATGGGAGTTTCAGTGGGAACCGCGGCGGCGACTGCCGCGGCGATGGTGGCCGCAAGGTCCGGAGTCGGGGTGGGTTCCGGTTCTTCTCCACCTCCGAAGAAGCACCCGGTGGTGGCGGCGAGGACAAGTACGGCGATTACACCTATTATCGAAAAACGGGCGATGTGGCGCGACATCTAGGGACTCCTGCTCAAGGGCGATATAGGTCAACAGCACACATTGTGACAGTTTGATACCCCGGGTGCCCCAAGTGTCGCGTGCAGATTATGGCAATCTTGGGCTACACACCCAGCTGGGCGATTATGTCTTCAATGCGCTGGCGCTCCTCGGTGAGCGAGCGCAGGCGTTGACGTTCGTTCTCGACTACCTCAGCGCGGGCTTTGGAAACGAAGTTGGGATTCGCCAGCAGCTGTTCTTTGCGTGTTTCGTCCTGGCGCTTGGATTCCAACTCGCGGTGCAGGCGGTCTGATTCAGCCTGCAGGTCGACGCCTTGGAGGGGCAAACGCACGACCAGCGGATTCACTACCAGGCTCACGCCTGACGTGGTATCCGCATCGCCTGCGCTCAACACCCGTAACGGTTCGACACGAGCCAACGCGCAGATGACCTCCTTCGCCTCCTCTACGACAGCCCGCATGCCGTTGGTTTCAATTGTAGCCTCCAGTTTTTGACCTGCCGGGATGCGCAGTTGGGCGCGCATGTTGCGCACCGCGCGCACGGTCTGCATCACGATTTCGACGTCCGCCTCGGCATCGGGCGCCGCGCGCGGCGTACCCACCTCGGGATACGGGCACACCATGATGGACGCAGCGAGTCCGCCGTCGGGCACGGCGACCCGCTCGGTGAGGTTCTGCCAGATCTCCTCGGTTACGAAGGGCATGAACGGGTGCAGGAGGCGAAGCAGGCGCTCCAACACGTGAACCAAGGTGGTTGCAGCCGCGGTGGCGTCGTCCGTGCCGGCAACCCTGAGCCGCACCTTGGCCATCTCGATATACCAATCACAGAAATCGTTCCACGCGAAATCGTAAATCTTCTGCTGGGCCTCGCCCAATTCGAACGCTGCCAGCCCTTGATTCACGGTCACGGTGAGATCATCCAGTCGACTGATGATCCAACGGTCCTCACGATGCTTGGGATCGGACAGTTGGTACCAGTCCCCCAATTCACCGTGACCGACAGCCGCCCTGGTTTCGACCACGCTGATCACGTAACGCGCGGCGTTCCAGATCTTGTTGGCGAAATTGCGGGCCGATTCCAGCTTTTCGTCACCGAGCCGCAGGTTGTTCCCGGGAGCGGTGCCGGTGGTCAGCGCGAAACGGAGCGCGTCGGTGCCGTACTGCTCCAGCAGGTCCAGCGGGTCCAGAGTGTTGCCCCGGGTCTTGCTCATCTTCTGGCCTTCGGCGTCGAGGACCATGCCGTGCAGGTACACCGAGCGGAACGGGACATCGCCCGTGTTTTCAATGCCCAGCATGATCATGCGCGCGACCCAGAAGAACAGGATGTCGTATCCCGTTTCCAGCACCGAGTTGGGGTAGAAGTAATCGAGGTCCGCCGCGTCGGCATCCGGCCATCCCAGGGTCGAATGTGGCCACAGGCCGCTGCTGAACCAGGTATCCAGCACATCGCTTTCCTGCTCGATATCGGCGCTGCCACATTTCGGACACGCCGACGGATCGTCGATGTGGGCGGAGTGACCGCCGCACGTAGCGCAGTACCAGACCGGGATGCGATGTCCCCACCAGAGTTGCCGACTGATGCACCAGTCCCGAATGTTTTCCAGCCAGTTGAGGTAAACCCGAGAGAACCGATCCGGCACGATCTCGATATCCCGATCGACCACTGCGGTGTAGGCATTGCCGGCAATCGTCCCCGGTTGGTCATGCTTGCCGACGTTCAGGAACCACTGCAGGCTGATGAGCGGTTCCACCACCTCGTTACAGCGTTGGCAATGGCCCACCGAGTGGTGGTAGTCTTCCACTCCTTCCAGCGCCCCGATGGCCTCGAGTTCCTCGACCACGGCGGCGCGGGCGGCGAAGCGCTCCATCCCGGCGTACTTGGCGCCGGCCTCGCCGTTCATGCAGCCGTCGAAACCGATGACGGTGACTATGGGAAGGTTATGTCGTTCGCCGATTTCGAAGTCGACGATGTCATGTCCGGGGGTCACCTTCAGCGCCCCGGTCCCGAACTCCATCTCGATGGCGGTGTCGCCCACAACCGGGATCTGCCGGCCCACTATGGGAAGGGTGACCATGCCACCGATCTTGTCGCGGTACCGCTCGTCATCGGGATGAACGGCTACGCCCGTATCACCCAGCATGGACTCGGGTCGGGTGGTGGCCACGGTGACGCCATCGGCTGGATTGTCCACCGACGGGTAGTGGATGCGGTACAGCTTGCCGTCCTGCTCCTCGTAATCGACCTCGAGATCAGAAAGGGCGGTGGCGCAACGGGGGCACCAGTTGATGATCCGCTCGTGGCGATAGATCAAGCCCTTGTTGAACAGGTTGACGAACGTGGTGCGCACGGCGTGGACCGGGCCGGGATCCAGGGTGAACCGGAGGCGGGACCAGTCGCAGGAGGCTCCCAGTCGGCGGTGCTGCTCATCTATGGTGTTCCCGTAGAGGCGCACCCATTCCCAAACGCGTTCTTCGAACTTTTCCCGGCCCAGATCGTGCCGGGTCGTGCCTTCGGCGGCCAGGTTGCGCTCCACCACCCATTGGGTGGCGATCCCCGCATGGTCCTTGCCGGGCAACCACAGGGTGGGGTCGCCGCGCATCCGGTGCCAGCGGGCCAATGAGTCCTGGAGGCTGGCCGTGAGGGCATGGCCCAAGTGCAACTCCCCCGTGACGTTGGGCGGGGGCATGACCACACAGAAAGGTTGGCGGTCGGGATCGATGCGCGGTACGAAGTATCCGGCGTCCCACCAGGTCTGATAGATGCGCTGTTCGACCGAGGCAGCATCGTAGGCGCGGGGCATCGCGGAAGCGGAGGCAGTCATCGTACCGTCCCATAAATCGCCGCCAGCGAGGCCATTTGCTCAACCTCATCCGGCGACGCGTCGACTGTTGGCATGCTTTTGAAAAATGGTAGCACCGCCCGTTCGGGGTTGTCCACACGAAGGCCCCGCCGGCGGTCCGGCGTCGGGTGGGGACCCCGCAGGGGGTCGGGCCCAGCATCCCGTGTTCCGACTACGCCGGGGCCCATCATGCCGGCGCCAGCCGTGAACCGAGAAGCGTTTCCGAACGACGGACGGGCGCGGTCGCTAACAGCGCAGGTGCGTGTGCAGACCGGTTAGCCGGCCCGCCGCAGCCTGGGGTCGAGGTAGTCGCGCAGCCAGTCGCCGAAGAAGTTGAACGCCATCACCACCACGGTGATCACCAGGCCCGGGAACAACGCGATCCACCACGCCTGCGTCAGGAACTCGCGCCCCTCCGCCACCAGGATGCCCCAAGCCGGATCACCGGGGGCCAACCCCAACCCCAGGAAGCTCAGCGAGGCTTCCAGCAGGATTACCTGGCCAATGCTTACGCTGGTCAGCACCATCAGGGTGTTGATGACGTTGGGGAACAGATGGCGGTACACGATCATCCCCGGTGAGACCCCATAAATCTGGGCCAGAACCACGAAGTCACGGTCGCGTATGGCGAGTACTTCACCGCGAATCATGCGCGCGAACCGCGCCCATTGCGTCGCCGCGATGGCGATCATGACGTTCCATACGCCGGTACCCAAGTATGTGACGATCAACAGCGCGACCAGGATTGATGGGAAGCCCAATACCGCGTCGGTGATGCGCATCAGGATCGAGTCCGCCCACCGGCCGGAATACCCGGACACGAGCCCGACTATGGTACCGGCGAGAATTGCCACCACGATCGACGGAGCAGTCACCTGGAGCATGGTCCGCGCGCCAAAGATCAGGCGGCTGAGCATGTCCTTGCCCAATCGATCGGTGCCCAGGATATGCTCCGAACTGGCGAATGGAGGCTGCAGCTTGTTGCGCACGTCGTTGGCGCGCGGGTCGTGGGGCGCAACCAGGTTGGCAAACGCCGCGCAGAATACGATGACGAGCAGGATTGCTATGGGAACCCAGGGCAGCCGCGCTTCCTTGATCCGCTGCCCCAGGGACACGGGAGCGCGTTCGTCGAGAACCAGGGCCGGATTTTCTGCAGCCAAACTCGGCCTCCCGATGGAGAATCGCTAGTTCATCCGAACCCGAGGGTCGGCGTAACCGTAGAGAATGTCGACGACCAGCGCGGTCAGGATGTAGGCCGCGCCGGAAACCATGATGGCTCCCTCAACCTGCGGGAAGTTGTTGGAGAGCACGCCCTCCAGCAGCATCAAACCAACGCCCGGCCACGCAAACACCACCTCGACGACCACCGAGCCGTTGAGCAGGCCAGCCAAGCTGATCCCGCCGAAAGTGATGACCGGAATCAGCGCATTGCGGGCCGCGTGTTTCCAGATGACTACCCGGTCGCTCATTCCCTTGACCTGGGCGAATTTGACGTAATCACTGTCCAGGACTTCCAGCATGGCGGAGCGGGCAAGGCGCATTATCGCCGCAATGATGGCCAACGCCAGCACCGAGGCCGGAAGGATCAGATGCAGCAGCATATTGGGAATTTGCGACCAGGTGGGGAACCACCCGGTCACGTCTCCTCTGCCGAATGCCGGCAATATCCCCCAATAACCCGCGAACACGATGATCAGCATTATGGCCACCCAGAATTGAGGCGCCGCCATGCCGAATATCGCGAAGGCTTTGCATATCTTGTCGAGAATCGTGTCTCGTTTGACAGCGGAGATGATCCCCAGCGGCACGCCGATGCCAATGGCCAGAATGGTGCCAGCTATCGCCAGATGTACCGTGGCCGGTATCCGCTCCAGCAGAATCTCCTGCACCGGGCGCCGGGCGGTGAACGATTGGCCGAAGTCCAGGCGTACGGCCTTGATCAGGAAGTTCCAGTACTGGACGATGAACGGTTTGTCCAGTCCATAGGCGGCCTTCTGCGCTTCGTAGACTGACTCGTCGTGCTCGGCAGAAATCGGCAGCAGGAACCGCGCCGGGTCGCCGGTGAGGTGGACGCTGCCGAACACGACGAAACTGAGCGCGATCAATGTGACCAGCCCTTCGCCGATGCGTCGCACGATGTATGTCGTCATAGCCCGCTAATCCTAAAACAGAACGATAATAGTCGGGTGGCCGACGTCCATCCAATTAGCGGATGACGCCGGCCGCCCGATAATACCAGTGAGCGCCTACTTCAGCTTCAGCGTCCAGATGGCGGTCACGTAGGGAACCAGGCTCCACGGCTCGTATGACGCCACGTCGGCGCCCAGACCCCACGGTACGTTGGTGTTGAACCCGTCGCCCCAGTGGGTCTGGTCCTGCAGGTAGTCGTACATCTCATTGTACGACGCGGCGCGGGTCGACGCGCTCAGGTCGGAGAGGCCCTTCTGCACGACCGGAGTGGTGGTGCTGGCCCAGGGCTCGTTCTCCCAGTTACCCACCGCGCGCCAGGCGATCTGTTCGTTCAGGAACCCGCCCTGGGTGATGGACGTGCCGTCGTAACGGCCCTCGTTGGTACGCACCAAAACGTCGCCGGGATATTCGCGGTTGTTCCACTTCTGGCGGGTGGCAGCCGCGTCGCCGACCGTTACGTCGACATCCCAGCCCAACTCGGTCCAGAAGTCCTTGTAAAGCTGCGCCAGGTCGGGCAGCAGCGGCAGGTCGCCGGCTTCCCACGTGTACAGCGTGAAGGAGATCTGATCACCGTTGGCGTCGGTACCGTCATCGCCGTTGGCTCCACCATAGCCGATGGACTTCAGCAGCTCTTTGGACTTTTCCAGGTCAAACGGTCGTGGCCTCAGGTTCTCGCCCCAGCCCAGGGAGTTGGGGGTCACGTGGGCCCAACTGTCGGCGTTAACCGATTCGGGCGAGTACAGCCCGTTGACGATGGCGTCCTTGTCGATGGCGTGCTCTGCCGCCTGCCGGGCTTCCACCGGGAAGCACCACAGCGACTCTTCCCAGCAGTCCACGTACACCACCCAGTTGTAGGAGGATTCCTTTTGCCAGGCGATGGACGCACCGTCGATGCCGTTGATATCGGGGATCATGTTGATGTTGGCTTCAATCAACTGGGCGTCACCGCTGCGCAGGGCGGCCAGGCGGCCCGCCGGCTCGGGAACGACCTCGATGGTCAGGGTATCAAAGGTGACGCTGCGGTCTTCGGAGAATCCGTTTTCGGTGGTCCAGAAGAAGTTATCGAACTTCTCGAACGAATACTTCTGTTCCAATACGAAATCGGTCACGCGCATGGAACCGACTCCGATCGGGTCGGTCTCATAGCCTTCGAAGCCGGTCTCTCCCGCGCGTTCACGCATGGTGGCTTCGGGAACGATCATGGGGCCGGCGCCCTGGGCATTTTCCGACCAGTTGAAGGAGAAGTCGAGGCGAACCGTGTTGAAGGTGACCTGCACCTGGTCGTCCGCCGGGCCCTTGGACACGCCGTCGATCAGCTTGGTGAGCGCCACGTCGCGAGGCTCGTAATAGGTGGAAGCCAGCAACTCCTGCGCCTCGGCGCCCAGACGGGAATCGAGATTGAAGAAAACGTCGTCGCGGGAGATGATGTTGCCGTCATGGGCTTCGATGAAGCCATCGTTGACGGTGAAGGTCCAGACCTTGCCGTCCTCGCTGACCGACCAATCCTTGGCGACCGCCGGCACCAGTTCGCTGCCGCCGGCTCCGCCGACCATGGCGACCCCGAAGATCCGCTGGAACTTGAGGTCTTCTCCTTCGGTCAGTAGCGGGTCGAACTTGCCGTTGCCAATGTTGGTGACCAGCAGGTTCACATGGCCACCGGTTTCCTCCGCCATGGCGGCGGGTTGCGCAGCTTCCGGCATTGCGGTCGGGGCCGCAGATCCGGCACTGGCCGGGGCCGCTGTGGGCGCTGCCGCCGGAGCAGCCGGGGCTTCGGACGCGCCACCACAGGCCACCGCGGTAATCAGGCCGGCACCGAGGCCCAATGCGGCCAGCAGCCGTAGGTTAAAATACCGTTTCAATCCCATTGTTATATCTTCCCTCCTCCTTTTGAAAGGGGTGGCGGCGCATATCTCAGTAACGCCGCCCGGTTACGGATGCCGGATGATTAAACGGTGATATCGCTTTGCTGTCAAGGATGGGTTACGAATACTTGGCAGCGTGCAAGCGATTTACATTACCAATTGTGCTAGCATTGCTACCGCGGATTTCAACCGCCAAACAAACTGCGAGGCGACCGGGAAAGCGCGAATGTTCACTCCCACCAGACTGTTTTACATCCTCAGCGCGGCCGTCGTAGGCAGCGCGGCGGGCGGCTACGTTGCCTGGGCCATCGCCTCGCGGTTCGCCCGGATCGCCGAGCTGAACGACCGGGCCATCGTGGAGCCTCACGTGCTGGTCGTGCTGTGTGTGACCGGCGGCCTGTTGGCCTTCCCGTTGGGAGCCGCTGCCGGCCTTTTCGGCGCGGTGCTGGTGAACCGCGTGGTGGAACACCTGCGCCGCTCCCAGGGAGCTGGAGGGGAAGCCGACAACGCCTCGTGGGTGACCCAACGGCCGACTACCGACGACCGGCCCGGCGAGTAGGCCCGGTATAATTGGCCGCAATCCGCATTCTCCAGGAGATTTCTGATGCCCCAGTTCGTGCGCGTTTTCACCGGCCCCGACGGCCAGTCCCGTCTCGAGCATTACGAGCCGCCCTTTGAGGACTTCCTGGACACCGAGGGAGCCTACGGTCGGGGCACTCCCATGCAGGCGACCAGCGGCATGACGATCCGCATCTCTCCCCCCGACTACTTCCTCGACTTTCACTGCGCGCCCCGGCGACAGTACACCGTCACCCTCGCCGGGCAAGCTGAAATCGGCCTGAGCGACGGCAGCACCTACCGGGTTGGACCGGGTGACGTGCTGCTGGCCGAAGACCTGACCGGCCGGGGCCACACCACGCGCGTGGTCGGCGATGAGGAGAGGGTCTACCTGGTGATCCCTCTGGCGGACTAGGGAGGCGGGCAACCCATTCCATGCCATCCCGGTGAGCCCACGGTTCGCCTGCCCCGATACCTGGCGTGGCGTACCGCCCATGAAATTGGAATAACGCCTTGCGCGGGCTCTTGTACCGCCTGAACTCCGCCCGGGAACCACGCGACCCGGGCGGTGTCTACTACGGATGGTGGGTGCTCTCCGCTGCGGTCGTTCTGGGCTTCTTCGCCTTTGGCGTGGTCATCCCCGGGTACCTGGCGTTTTCGGTTCCCGTTCGGGATGACCTGGGCCTCACATCCGGACAGTCGGCTTTCGTCGTCGGGGCGGCATGGGGCGTGGGCGATGTGACTTCCCTCGCGGCAGGTTGGCTGGCTGACCGATACGGCGCACGCCGCCTGGTCCTGGCCGGGGGTCTGCTCGCCGGTATCGGTTTCTCCGCCCTGAGTTTCGCCGACTCCTTCTGGGCCATAGTGGTGGTCTATTCGGTCACCGCTTCCGTGGGGCGCGGTCTCGGCATCTTCCCGACCCTGATGACGGTGGTCAACCAGTGGTTCGAGCGGCGCAAGGCTTTCGCGTTGGCGGTGATCAACACCGCCGTCGTGGGCGGAGCGGCGGCCATCCTGCCGGCGCTCAGCGCCGCCGCAAACCAGTTCGGTTGGCGACCCACGGCAATGGTCGCCGGCATCCTGGTATGCGTCCTGACGTTGCCGGCTGTCGCGATCATCCGCAGCCGACCGGAGGACATGGGTCTGCAGCCCTACGGCGCCGGCGCAATCGAGCCCGATTCGCCCCGGGGAGGATCGAGGCTCGCCGGAACCGTCGGGATCCAGCGGCTGGACTACTCGGCGACCCAGGCGCTGGTCACGCTTTCCTTCTGGGCCCTGACGGTTGGCGCCGCCCTGCGCACAATCCCGTCCGACGTGCTGGTCATCAATCAGATCCCCCTCTTGATCTGGAAAGGCGTCGCTGAAGCACGGACCTCCGTCTACCTGTCAATCACCTACTTCGCCACCATCCCGGCCCGATTCGGCATGGGCATCGCGGCCACGTGGGTGTCGCCCCGCTGGCTGCTGAGCGGAGCCATGGCCTTGGTCGCCGTTTGCTCGGTCGCCGCCCTGCTGCTGGACGGGGACGCAGTGGCCTGGTGTCTGATCGTTTCGTCGGCCACCGGGCAGGGCGTGAGCGCCCTCGCCTGGATCACCGTGGGCGAATACTTCGGGCGGCGCAGCTTCGGGACGCTGGTGGGTGTGATGACGCTGTTCTACGGCATCAGCGGGCCAATCGTACCCGCGGCGGCGGGATGGGTCTTCGACCGCACCGGCAGTTTTGTGCCCGTCCTGGTGGCCGTCGGCGCGCTTCAGGTGATATCGGCCAGCGCATTCCTGTTGGCAAAGCGACCCGGCAACCCCGCGCCGTCCGCAGGATAGCGACCCTGAGCGAGCAGTCGTCGCAAAGCGCGCCACGCCCCGGGTCACGCACTGAGGGCATCTACTACGGATGGTGGGTGCTGCTGGCCGCTGGAGCAACCGGCTGCCTGGGATTCGGCGCCATCATCCCAGGATTCCTGGTGTTCGCCGCGCCTATCGGGGACGAACTGGGCATCGACGAGGCCCGGTTCGCCTTTGTCGTGGGAGCCGCCTGGGCCGTGGGCAACGTGGCGGCCCTGGGCGCGGGCTGGCTCGCCGACCGGTACGGAGGACGACAACTGGTCCTGATCGGCGGGCTGCTGAGTTGCACCGGGTTAGCGACGGTGGCCGGAGTGAACTCCTACTGGCAACTGGTTCTGGCCTACTCGGGAGTGGCAGCCATCGGCCGTGGCATTGGCATTGTGCCCAACCTGATGACTATTGCCAATCAGTGGTTCGTGCGGCGGAAGGCCCTGGCCATGACGCTGCTGAACACCGCCTTCGCCGGCGGAGCCGCGGTCATGGTCCCGTTGCTGGCGTGGTGTGAGGGCGAGTTCGGATGGCGGACGACGATACTTTGCGTCGGGGTGCTGTCCGGTCTGCTGGTCGTCGGAGCCACCGTGGTGACCCGCAGCCGGCCCGAGGATATTGGGCTGCTGCCGGACGGCGGGCGTCCATCGGCGGCCAGCACGGCCACAGCGCGCAACCGGCGCATCGAACCCGTCTATGCGGACTCCGACTTCACGCTGAGGCGAGCGGCCTCCACTCCGGCCTTCTGGCTGATGACGGCAGCAGTCACCCTGCGCATCGCGTCCGCCGATGCCCTGGTGATCAACCAGATACCGATGTTGGTTTGGAAGGGAATACCTCAAGACCAGGCCGCGTTTTACCTGTCGTCAACGTTCCTGGCCATCATACCGATCCGGATTCTGATGGGGTTGGCAGCCACCTGGATCCCATCCCGTTGGCTGCTTATCGGCGGCATGTCGGTGGGTGCGCTGGGTACGGCGGCGTTCGCGGTGGGATCGGGTTACGGGGCCGCGGTAATGTTCGTGCTGTCCATCGCCGCCACGGAGGGCATCGCCACGCTGGGTTGGCTCGCCGTGGGCGAGTATTTTGGACGCCGTAGTTTCGGATCTTTGGTCGGCATCATGACGGTGAGTTTCGGCCTGGGATCGTTGGCCGCTCCGGCAGCGGCAGGCTGGATTTTCGTGCAGACCGGCACGTACGCGTCGGCGCTTCTGGCGGCCGCCGGGATGCAGTTGGTATCGGGCCTGTGCTACGTGCTGGCGCGAAGACCGACCTTGAACGATACGAACGCGCAGGGAGTTGTGCAATGACGATGAAACGCCGTGCGCCATTGGCGGACAGTCAGGTCATCACGCTTCTGGTCGACCGAAATCCGAAGCGGCCCTGGGGCGCTGCCTGTCGTAGGTTTGACCTTTATTGGACCGGAATGACAGTCGGCGAGTTTCTTTCTGCGGGCGGCACGCGGGGAGATCTTTGGTACGACCAGGATCACAATTTTATACGGGTTGTTTAAGGACGAATGTGGGGCGACCCGCCGGTCGCCCCTACAGGTTCAATCACCAGTCTCGGGAGCGTCAGTCCAAGGTGAAGCCCTCGTAGCCGTTGGCCTCCACCTCGGCACGCTTGGCTCGCATGGCCGGTGCGGTGTCCGGCGCGGTCAGCAGCACCCGAGCCTTGCCCGGGATGTTGGCGCCCACGAACCAGGAATCGGCCTGCGTACGGAGGATGTTTTCACTGTCCTCTCTCATGTGGCGCACCCACGCCTCTTCAGCCTCGTCGGTCGCCATGATGCGAGAGTTGCCGCTATCGCGAACGTGGGCGATTGCGTCGGTGACCCACTCGACCAGCGGCTCGGCGGAACGGGGAAAGTTGCCCACGGAGGCGGCGTTGATCGTGAAAAGGTTGGGGAAGCCGTAGCTGGACATGCCCATGTAGGTGCGTGGCCCGTTGGCGAACTTTTCCTTGAGGACCTCGCCGCCGATACCCTGGATGTGAATCAGGTTGAGTGGGCCGGTAACGGCGTCGTAGCCGGTGGCGAAAATGATGACGTCGAGCTCGAATTCGCTGCCGCTCTCCAGCTGGATGCCGCGGGGGGTCAGGCGCGCGATGGGGTCTTCGCGGACATCGACCAGCAGGACGTTGTCGCGGTTGTAGACCTCGTAGTAGCCGCTCTCGCAGGGCAGCCGCTTGGAACCGAACATGTGGTTCTTCGGCACCAGCTTCTCAGCAACCTCCGGGTCGTGCACGCGCTCGCGGATCTTGTTGCGAACGAACTCGGCATAGTCTTCGTTCGCCTCACCGGGCATCATGATGTCGTAGAAGTTTGACAGCCACTTCTTGAACCCGGGCTCCGCCCACAGCCGCTCGTACTGCTCCAGCTTTTCCTCCTCGGACACTGCCAGGGCCGACCGGGGATCGAACTCATGCATGAAAGAGCCGGGGGTGGCAAGGCACTGCTCGAAAATCTCCGGGTAGTGCGACTTGATGTAGTCCTGCGTTTCCCGGTCGATGACAGCGTTGCGCAGCGGCACGCAGTAGTTTGCGGTGCGCTGGAAGACCGTCAGATGCGAAACTTCTTCCACGATCTCCGGGATCAGCTGGACGGCGGTGGCGCCCGTGCCGATGACGCCCACGCGCTTGCCGGCGAGGTCCATGCCCTCCTTGGGCCAGCGGTTGGTGTGACACCAGGCTCCCTCGTAGCTGTCCAGGCCCTCGAACTCCGGCACGTAACGCGCCGACAGGATCCCGATGGCGGTGATGACGAACTGCGCCCGGGCCTGGTACCCGTCGTCGGTGGTCACGTTCCAGCGGTTGGCGGCTTCGTCATAGACCAGGGAGGCGACCCGGGAGTTGAACCTGATATCGCTCCGGAGGTCGAACTTGTCGGCCACGTAATTGAGATATTGCTCGTTCTCCGGCTGGCTGGAGTAATGCTCCTTCCACTCCCACTCCTGCAGCAGTTCCTCCGAGAAGGAATAGCCGTAGGTGTAGCTTTCCGAGTCGAAGCGGGCCCCAGGGTAGCGGTTCCAGTACCAGGTGCCGCCAACACCCGTCCCTTCTTCAAGGGATCTTACTGAGAACCCCAGCTGGCGCAACCGGTGCAGGGAGTACAATCCCGTGACGCCGGCGCCGATGACGATAACGTCAAACTCTTCTGCGCCTGCTGTGGAATGCCCGTTGGAAGACGTTTGCTGCAACGACGTAGTCATAAATCCCTCCTATCAACTCATCCTGGTGACATGCGTCGGCCAAAAGTGGAAACGGTGGGCCGATTATACACCCGGATCAAGGTTCTGACGGACGGTCTTTCCAACTGGCCAATTCAACCGACTGAATCCCCTCCCGGCGCAGGGTGTCTTCGGGCCCGGTGCTATACTGCGCGCCAGATCGACAAACCCGGCGACGCCTCGCGTCGCAAGGTGACATGGAGTAGAGCGATGCCTACGAAGAGAAAGGGCGACGGCCTGTTGCTGGTGTACAGCGATGTGGCGCCAGAGCATGACGAAGAATACAACCGTTGGTACAACGAAGAGCACATCCCGGAACGGCTCTCGATACCGGGCGTCCTCGACGCGGCGCGCTACCAGGCGGTCCAAGGCGGGCCGAAATACCTGGCGGCCTACGAACTGGACAGCCACGAGGCCTGGTACTCGGACGAATGGCAAAAGTGGCTCAAGGAGCCAACCGAGTGGTCGCGGCGAATGTCCCCCAGTGTCATCGGGACGGAGTACATCCGCAACCTGTACAAGCGAGTGCATCCCGGGGAACTTTCCGACGAGACGGCCCAGGCCGGCATGTCGCCGCTGATCCTGGTGGGCCGCATGTCGATCCCGGACCACCTCGAGGAAAAGTGGAACGACGCCTACAACAACGAGCGCCTGCCGATGGCCCTGGACATCCCCGGCTACATCCGCGCTCGCCGGTTCCAGGCGGTGATGGGCGAGCCCAAGTACGCCACGGTGCACGAGATGGAGTCGCTCGAAATCGCCGAGAGCGCGGCCTGGAAAAACTGGAGCACGATCGTGACGCCTGTCTGGACCCACGAGGTGCGGCCGCACATGGTCCACGGCGAAGGATCGCCCGGCGTGTACCAGCGGATGTTCCCCGAATAGGGACCATCGCATACGACCATTTTCGCAGGGGCGACCGTTTGGTCGCCCCTGGATTTCGGCACCCGGCGCTCAGGTATACAGGGAGCCGGTGGTCTCTGCGCCCATGAGGACCTGCCCACCGTACTCGAAATTGTTGGGCAGACCCGATATGTGCTGGCCGCTCACATGCAGGTCGCGGAAGAACCGTTCCAATCCCACCGAGCGATGGATGGCGTTGGTGCCGGCCACGTTGAACAGCCGGTCCACAACGTCGACGGACCGGCGGATGGCATGGGTTATGGCCAACCTGGCCCGCACGGCCCGGTCCATCAGGTCGGTCTTCTGGTATACCTGCGCGTCCCACATACTGCCCACGGAGTCCAGCACGTAGGTGCGGGCCCCGTCCAGGATGGCCTCGCACTCCCCGTACGCGATTTGCACGTACGCCCGGTCTCGCAGCAGCATGGGCGAGTTGGTGGTCCCAGCGCCGGTGGCCAGGTCGTGAAACGCGTTCATGGCGCCGCGGGCCATGCCCAGGGCGTTGGCTGCCGCCAAGGTCCAACTAATGAGGATGGCGGTCTGCGCCGGGTTGTATAGCGGCCCGGGATGATACGACGGATCGCCGCGCCGGTAGGAGTGGTGCGCCGGCACGAACACGCCGGAATACTCGCAGTCGTTGCTGGCGGTGCCCCGCATCCCCAGGGTGGTCCAGTTGTCGATCATCGTGCCGGCGGCGACGGGTGCTACGACGACCTGCATGGCCGCACTGCCGTCGTCGTTCAGCGCCGGAGACCCGTCATGCTTCATCACGCGGCAGTTGAGGAACAAGGCGGTGGAGTGATCAATCCCGCTCAGGTAGTTCCACCGCCCGTTGACGATGTATCCGCCCTCGGTGATCGTGGCAGTACCTTCGGGCCGGGCCGAGCCCGACCCCAGCATTGCGGGCGGGTCGCCGAAGATCTCCTTGACGGCATCAACGGTTAGGCGAGACAGGGCTGCGGTGATTGCGCTGCCGTTGAACACACACCAACCCGCGGACCCATCAGCCCGGGATATGGTCTCCACGACGCGAAAGGCAGTTAGCGGATCAAGCTCCGGGCCGCCCAGGGCCTGCGGCGCGTAGAGACAGAACAGGTTGTGCGCCGCCATCCGGTCGGCCAACTCGGGCGGAAGTTGACATTCGGCGTCGATCCGATCGAGGTTCGCCAGGATTTCGGGCACAAAACTTTCGGCAACGCGTACCAGGTCTTCGGGCATTGAGCGGCTCCGTTCGGTGATGCTGTGCCGCACATTATAGCCGTGGCAGGTTATCATCCCGCTCACGGATTACCTAGGTAGCAACGGAAGCGCAGTCTGTACGCTTGCGGGCCGGCGGCTTTACAATGGATGCCCGGCGTTGGGAGGGATGGCAGAGTGGACGATTGCGACGGTCTTGAAAACCGTTAACCTTAACGGGTTCGTGGGTTCGAATCCCACTCCCTCCGCCAATCGGGCGATGACCCGATCACCACTGCAGGCCGGGCTCCCGCTCCTGCAACAGTCCTCCAAACAAGGTCAGAACCTGGTCGATGCGCAGCACGACGATGGCGCCAACGCTGCCCTCCAGGTAGCGCTCGTTCACCAACCCAGACTCCAGCAGTTTGTCGGTCATGTCCTCAAAGACCTGTCCTTCCCGGTACACGCTGGCGGTGCAGCGGAATTTCCAGCCGGTGTCGCGGTCGGTGTTACGAAACAGGACGATGACCTTCGGGTTCGCCTCGATGTGCTCAAGCGGGTTGCGCCCCGTGCGGTCGCGGTAGATCAGGGTATCGTCGCCCACGGCTAGCACCGTGCCGATGTAACCGCAGTTGGGTATGCCGTCATCCGACGCGGTGGCCACAATGCAGGGGTAGCCGTCGTCTCGCGCCCGGTTGATCAGGCTCGACATTTCCTCGGTCAGTTGAATCATCTCAAACCCCTCGGGCGGCCGGTGGTCATCCGGCGTTGATGTACTCCACAGCGCGAAGATGGCTCTCCAGCAGGCCGGGCACCCGCGCCGGGTCCGTTCGCCCCCAACCGCATTCGCTGGCCACGCCGAAGGAACCGATGAATTCTCGGGCTGCGTCGACACGGTCGCGGTCGCCGGTGATGTCGTCGTGATGGATCAGGCCCAGGATCAGCTGGGTCTCGGTGGACAGGCACAACCCTTCAAGCGGCAGGAAGTACTCGCGATCCGCGCGGTCTTTGGGCACTGGCATGTGGATGAAGTCGAGGCGACGGTCCAGTCCGTCGGCGATGCCGTTGGCAATTTCCACGAGAATACTCATGTCCTTCGGCATCACCAAGTGCTCGTCGCGGGGCGACCCGTAGCACAGGTGGTAGCCCAGGTCAACGGTCTCGGGGATCGCGTCACCCAGACGCCCCAGCTCCGCGAAGATCCGCTCCTTGTAATCGGCGGGCCGGTGCGAGAAATAGTCCTCGAACAGCAGCACCTCCTGGCACACGTCCCACTGGATCGACAGCCGGTCGTGCGGAGTGGACGCAAGTAGGCCTTCCACCGCCGACAGCAGCGACCTTTCGTAGGCGGGAATGTACGCGTCCCGCGCCGCCGGGCTCACGTACATATAAGCCGTGGCGATGGGCGTGGGCAGAGACACCTGGAACCGAGCGTCCCCCGGGATCACGCCTTCGTCCCGGAGGCGGGCGTACAGGCCCAAGGACTCCAGCGCCGCCTCGGCGTACCCGGTGGGGAAATCAACGGCGCTCGGGTCAACGCCCTGCCTGAAGCGAATGTAGGAAGTTTCGCGCAACAACTGGCCGTCCCACTGGTACAGGGCGTAAGGCGGCTCGTCCGGGTCGGGTTCCATGGCAGGATGCTGCTCCAGCATCTCCCGCTGGAACCAGATCCAGCGGCCGCGGCGGCCCGTTTCACCGTCGGAGATACGACCCAGGTGCGGACCCCAGGCGTCGCTGACGGTGCGGAACACGGTCTCCGCATCGGGAAGAGGGACGCTTCCTACCAGGTGCGCCCAACTCTTGGAGTCAGGCATATTGTCTCCTGATGCGCTCGTCGGGCCCGTGACTAACCGATGACGCGGCGGAAGTAGTCCAACGCGTTGCCACCGACTATCTTGAGCACGTCGTCGTCGGAGTGACCCCGCCGGATCAGGCCGCGCACGATGTTCTTGCCGTCGGCCGGCGATTCCAGCCCGTTGAGGTACGGAGCCGGCAGTTGATCAGGGCCGCGACCCAGCAGGACGCGGTGAAATGCCACGTGGTCGCCCACGGTGGTGTCGGTGCCGATGCCCACGTGATCGACGCCCACCAGGTTGACCATGTAGTCGTAGTGGTCCAGGACGCACTCAATGTCCTGCTCGGGATCGTCGCTCAGCGAGTTGGGCACGGCGGTGATGCACACGAGGCCGCCGTTGCGGGCGCAAGCCAGCAACTCTTCATCCCTCCGGGTTCGGCCGTTGGGACGCAGGGTGTAGGAAGCGTTATGGCTGAACACGGTGGGAGCCCGGGAAATCTCGATGGCGTCCATAGCCGTGGGCGTCGATGCGTGGGACAGGTCCACAGCCATGCCCAGATCGTTCATGCGGTGCACCACCGCCACGCCGAAGTCGCTGAGCCCGCCCGGGTTGCGCTCCGTCTGCCCATCGCCAATGAAGTTGCGCCGGTTGTAGGTGATGCCGGCCAGGCGCACGCCCATGCCGAACAGCGCGTCCACGCGCTCGATTCGGTTGCCAATGGCCAGGTGCTCCAAGGTGGGGAGGAAACCGATCTTGCCCTGCTGCCGGGCGGCCAGGATCTCGTCCGCGTTGCCCACCCGCATGATGTTGTCCTGGGTCGCCACATCGGCCAGCATACCGCCGACCTCCGCGGCGATGTCCTCATATTCCATGAAGGACATGTCGGTGGTGCTCTTGAAGCCGCTGAAAGCGCTGGCCGTCGTCACCGCCGACCAGCCACCGGCCTCGACGGCCTGGTAGCCGTACTGGTAGCGGCTGGTCCGCAGGAACTCGATGAACCGGTCCATGTCCTCCGGCAGCAGGAAGGGGTGCTGGTGGACGTCGATCATCACTGCCTGGTCCATGATGCGCTCGAAGCGAGTCTGCTCGGCTGCGCTGAGGGGGACCTCCGACGACGGCACCCGGCCCACTTCGCGGACCATCTCGAAAATCTGCGTGACCATGGACATCCCTCCTATAATCTACGGTCAAGCGGCCTGCGCGGGAACTCCGTGACGGTACGCACGGGCGCCGCGAGTCGGCGTTCACATCGTGCGCCAGGCCGCTCCTTCGGTCAGGGCCAGGAACTGCTCCACCAGCGCCGGATTGGACACGATCAGTCCCGGCGAAAACAGGGTGGCATCCTCCAGCGTCGCCCGGTCCAATACCTGGCCTCCAGCCTCCCGTGCCAACAGGACGCCTGAGGCGATATCCCACGCCGACAGGCTGTGGTGGAAGTACAGGTCGATACGGCCACAGGCAGCGTAGGCCAGGCTGAGCGCGCTGGACCCCATCAGGCGGTACCCCTGTACCTTGGGCCAGACACCCGCCGCCAGTTCCAGCAACAGCTTGGCCTGGTCGAAGTTGTAGCCCAGGTCGAAACCCAGCACCGCTTCATCAATGTCATCCCGGTCGGAAACGGTGACGGTCTGCCCGTTCAGTGAAGCGCCATGCCCTTTTTGGGCCGAATACATCTCGTCCCGCACCGGGTCGTAGGTGACGCCGCAGACCACCTGATCGCCGTCCGCGATGGCAACGACCACACAGAAGTGGGGGATGCCCTCGGCGAAATTGCGGGTGCCGTCGATGGGGTCAACCACCCAAGTGTACGGCGACGAACCGGCTACGGGAGCCGATTCTTCCGATAGGATGCCGAAATCGGGGTATTCCTCCGCGACGTAATCCAGGATCAGCCTTTCGGAGGCCAGGTCGGCGTCGGTGACCACGTTGGCCCGGCCCTTGAGGCTGACTTCCACGTCGGTCCGGAAACGCCCCAACACCAACTCGCCCGCGCGGCGTGCGGCGGTTTCGCACACCGCCAACGCGGATCGGCCCGAGCGGGAAATGGGCAGTGCATCGGCGGTTTCGGCAGGCATCAGGGCAAACTCACGGGGGTTGACGAGGATGGGGCAGTCTAGCATCCGCCGTTCCCGACCGACAACCGAAACCACCCGAGTTCGCCGCCCATGAAGCGCCGGGCCCCGTGCTATACTCGGGCCGTGAGTACGCAGGCAGAAAGACCGCTGGTGGGTGTGGGAGTGATATTCATCAGGGGCGGAAAGGTCTTCCTGGCGCAGCGGAAAGGGGCACACGGCGAGGCCACCTGGGGCTCCGCAGGCGGACACCTGGAGTTCGGAGAAACGCTGGAGGATTGCGCCCGCAGGGAGGCCCGGGAGGAATTGGGCGTAGAAGTGGGCGAGCTTCGTGTACTCTGCCTCAGCAACATTGTTGCTTATGGTCGTCACTATGTTGACGTAGAGTTCCTTGGCGATATCGGCGACCAGGATCCGGTCCCACAAGCCGGCGACGGCTCTTTCTGCAGATACGGCTGGTTTCCCATGCGTGAGCCGCCCCAACCGCTGTTCGAACCGATGCGCCTCGCAATCGCGAGCCTGCTCTCGGGCGACTGGTACCACCCATCCGCCGGGTAGGGACCCGGAGTCGCGCGCTCCAACGGGTGCGGCTGCGCCCGAACCTCGGTCTAGGATTGCCCGAATCTTTGGCCGGTTTCCTAAAATCCGCGAATTGGTGACACCGACGCCATAGCAAGAGAGCAGCCGATTTGGTATAATGCTAACGGTGTCTATACTGGATATTGTTGTACTGCGCTACAGCATTGGCCTCGACATATTCGCGCTGACAGAGGCTCGGGACCGGAGAAACCAATCGGCATGACTCAACAAGTAGTAATACCTGCGGCAGAAGACTCCTCTGAATACACGTCGGACAATATTCAAGTATTGAAAGGATTGGAAGCGGTCCGCGTTCGGCCGGGCATGTACATCGGCAGCACCGGAGTGGATGGTCTGCATCACCTCATCAAAGAGTTGCTTGACAATGCAGTGGACGAGGCTCTTGCCGGCCACTGTGACCGCATCGACGTTCGCATCGCCTCCGATGGCGCGGTCAGCGTTTCCGACAACGGTCGCGGCATTCCCGTTGACGTTCATCCGGATACCGGAGTGTCCGGCCTCGAAACCGTGATGACCACCCTGCACGCCGGCGGCAAGTTTGACGGCAGCGCCTACAAGGTGTCCGGCGGTCTCCACGGCGTAGGTGCGTCGGTAGTAAACGCGCTGGCGTCCAAACTCCACGCCGAAGTGTGCCGCGGCGGAATGCGATACACCCAGGACTACGCGAAGGGCATCCCCACCGGAGACCTCCAGCAGCACCAGCGTGTCCGGAAGCAGGGCACAACGGTCACCTACTACGCCGACCCCGAAATCTTCCCCGAGATCACCTACGACTTTGGCCGCCTGGTGGCCCAGCTTCGCCAGACTGCCTATCTGAATAAGGGCCTCGAGATCTGTCTGGTCAGCGAGTTCCACGCTGCCGAGCGCAACGAGGACATCGAGCGCTGCTTCTTCTTCGACACCGGCGTGGCCAGCATGGTGAAAAACATCAACCGCAAGCGCAACGTCGTGATGCCGGACCCGTTCTACTACCAGCGCATCGCCGACGACGCCGACGTCGAGGTCGCCTTTCAATACCACCACACGGACGGCCACGACAACCTGGCTGCGGACGAGCGCACCTTCGCCAACTGCATCCTGACTCCCGAGGGGGGCACGCATCTTGCCGGATTCCGCTCCGCTCTAACCCGCGTGCTGAACGACTACGCCCGCAAGCAGAATGTCCTCAAGGACCCCAAGGACTCCTTCAGCGGTGAGGACACCCGCGGCGGACTGGTAGCGGTGGTCAGCGTGAAGCTGGGCGACCCGCAGTTCGAGGGCCAAACCAAGAATAAGCTCAGCAACCCCGAAATACGCAGCCGGGTTGAAGCCGCGACGTCCGAGGGCCTCACCCGCTTCCTGGAGGAAAACCCCACCGCGGCCAAGGGGGTCATCGACAAGGTCCAGACCAACCACGCTGCTCGCGAGGCTGCCCGGCGCGCCCGTGACCTGGTGCTCCGCAAGAACGCCCTGGACGGCACTTCCCTGCCCGGCAAGCTGGCCGACTGCGCAGAGCGCGACCCCGCCAAGTCCGAGCTCTACATCGTGGAGGGCGAATCGGCCGGCGGGTCCGCCAAGATGGGCCGGGACCGGCAGTTCCAGGCGATCCTCCCATTGAAGGGCAAGATCCTCAACGTGGAGCGCTTCCTCGACAAGGTGGAGCGCATCCTGGGCCACGAAGAAATCCGGGCCGTAATCTCGGCCGTCGGCACCGGCGAGGGCGAGGCGTTCGACATTTCCAAGCTCCGCTACCACCACATCATCATCATGACCGACGCCGACGTGGACGGCTCTCACATCCGTACGCTGATCCTCACCTACTTCTACCGCCGTATGCGCGAGCTCATCGAGGGCGGGTTCCTGTACATCGCGCAGCCGCCGTTGTATCGGGTGCAACGAGGACGGAACATCGCCTACGCCTACTCCGAGGACGAAAAGGACGCTCTGATCAAGCGCATGTCAACGGCCCGGTCGGAACCGTCGATACAGCGGTACAAGGGCCTGGGTGAGATGAACGCCGACCAGCTCTGGGAGACGACCATGGACCCGGCGGCGCGCAAGATGCTGCAGGTCACCATCAACGACATCGACGACGTGGACTCCATCTCGGACACCGACGGCGTATTCGCAATGCTGATGGGTGAGCAGGTCGGCCCCCGCAAGAGCTTCATCCAGAGCCACGCCACGGAAGTGCAGAATCTGGACGTCTAGTCCCCTCTTGTTGTAGGGTCATTGCCGCTATGATGCGCGACGGACTGACCCTGCTCATCCCCGAGAACGAGCTCCGGGCCGGCGTTGCCACGCTGGCCCGAGAAATTGACCGCGACTACGCGACCACCGGCGTGGTCATCGTCAGCGTACTCAAGGGTGCGGCAATCTTCACCGCCGATTTGCTGCGCGTGTTGAATGCCGAGGTTCATCACCTGGACTTCATCCGAGCCAGCAGTTATGGCAGCGGCACTCAGTCGTCGGGCGATGTGCGGGTCACCGGGACGCTGGAAACTCGACACATAGCCGGCCGTCACGTGCTCCTCGTGGACGACATCGCGGATACCGGCTATACCTGTGTCGCGGTGAAGGACTACATCAGCGGGCTGGAGCCGGCTTCGCTGCGCTACTGCACGCTGCTGGACAAACCGGACCGCCGCGAGGTTGAGGTCCAGTACGACTACGTTGGATTCACCATTCCCAACCATTTCGTGGTCGGCTACGGCATGGACTTCGACGAGCGCTATCGCGGCTTGCCGGCGATCTACTACTTTCCAAATCCCTGACCAGTCGGCAACGGGGTAATCCTTTGTGGCTGGGTTTCACCATTCGTCAAAGAGTCGATGGGCAGCACTGAATCGGGCATACGTGTAGGGTCTGAATGGCAATGCCCCTGGAGCTATTCAATTGTTCCGGACCGGTGGCCACAGCGTAACCGCATAGGAGCAAGATTTGGTTCACCGACCAAACGATAACGATCGAAACCCGCAGCATTTTCCCGCCTACCTGTTCAGTAAAACCTATTGGCGGCAACCCTGGCGGGTGACACCCGGTGTGCTCGCATTACTCTTGGCCTCAGCGTTGATGCTCATAGGTGGTTGGTGCGTCTATTCTCAACTGTCGTTCGCGATCGGAATGCCCGGTAGGATACGAAGCGGTGACTTGCGGTAGTGCGGGAACCCGCGGCATCGAAAAGGACGCGGGCTAAAATCGCACAAAAGATTCCCCATCAAAAACCCACGGCCTGACCGTCGCCGCGCGGGTCGGAGGCACCGGCCAGCACGCCGCGACGCCGGTCGCGCATGATGAGTTGCACCACGCCGTGATAGGAACCCAGCGAGTTCTGCACCACGTTGTGTCCCATCCGGCCCAGATCCCGGATCGCGTCGTCGGGCATACCCAGTTCCACCCTCAGCTCGCCGGCGCGGTTGATGGTCGCCGGATCGGTTCCGGGGAAGCTATACCAGCGTGGCGACTCCACGGCGTCCTGGGGCTGCAGCCCCCCGTCAATCAATTTGGTCAACATCTGGACACCAACCTGCGGCTGGAGATCGCCGCCAGGTGTGCCGCCGACGATTGACACCTCACCGCCCACGGTGGTCAGGTAGCAGTTCAGGGTGTGCATGGTGCGCTTGCCCGGCGCGATGACGTTGGGGTGGTCCGGTTCCAGGCTGAATCCGCGCCCGGCGCGGTTGTTAAACAGCACGCCGGTTCCGGGAGCCACGACCCCGGACCCGAACCCGTTGGACAGGCTGTGAATCCAGCTGACCGCGTTTCCCTCTCCATCGGCGACGCAGAAGTAGGTGGTATCGCCGCGGCCGTCCACCGGCGTCAGCGGGCGAACCTCGCCACCGGCCTGGAAAGGGTGGATCTGGTCGCGCCGCATGTCGGCGTACTCGGTCGACAGCAGGCCATCCAGGGGCCAGTCCACGAAGTTCGGGTCGCCGGCGAGACGGTTACGGTCGGAGTACGCGATCTTCTTCGCCTCCACCAGCAGGTGTATCGAATCCGCCGAGTTCGGCGTCATCGACGACAAATCGTGGCCGCTGACGATGTTCAGCATCTCCAGCAGCAGGAAACCCTGGGACGGCGGCCGTGTTTGGTACACCGTGTGCCCGCGGTACGTCGTGCTGATGGCATCGCCCACGTCGGCGTAGTGGCCGGCGAAATCAGCTTCGGTGAACAGCCCGCCGGCGTTGTTGAGACCCTCGACCATCCTCGTGGCGATGTCGCTACGGTAAAAGGCGTCGGCGCCGCCCTCGGCCACCGCGCGCATGGTGTTCGCCAGATCGCCGTTGACCAGGACCTCGCCGACCCGGGGTGGCCGCCCGCCGTTGGTCAAGTAGATGTCTGCGGTGGCGGCAAAACGCCCCAGCAGATCCGCGTTGCCGGCGAAGGATCGGGCGATACGCGGCGATACGGGGTACCCCCGTTCGGCATATTGAATGGCGGGCGCCAACAGGTCGGCAAAGGGCATGGTGCAAAAATCTCGATGCACGGTCTCCCAGGCAGCAGCCTCGCCGGGCACGGAGATGGAGTGCGGTCCCTGGATGGGCATGAGCGCCAGCCCCTGGTTCCGGTAGTACTCCGCTTCAGCGCCGGAGGCAGCCACACCGCTGCTGTTGACGTTGGTGACCTGGCCGCTCTTGGCGTCGTAGGCGAGGATGAACGAATCTCCTCCCAGTCCGCACACCGGCACCAGGGTGACGCATTCCACCGCCGCAACAGCCAGAGCGGCGTCGAACGCCGTCCCGCCCTCCTGCATGACGCGGAGGCCCGCTGCCGCTGCCAGGGGTGAGTTGGAGCAGACCATGCCATTCTGGCCGTACACGGCGCTGCGGGTGAGATTAGTGATCGACATGGAATTGCCTCCTCGGTCGGCGAAGTCGAGCCGCTTGACGCTCTGTTCCGGTTCTTCCCTGAACTAAGTTGAGAGCGCAATTATAATCGACTACGAGTGTAATCATGCCCTTCATTCCACACTTCGCCGACAAGCCGATAGCCTTGTCGTGACGGGAGTGCGCTGAATCGAGGGAAACGATGTACTTGACACAGCGGCGCGTCGCCTGCTACCACGAGGCGCAGGCGATAGCTGCCGAAAACGTCCCGCTCATCTACACCACGCTGTGCGAACGCATCGCCGCGGTCCGCAACGTCTTCGGCAACACCACGCCAACCTTCTTCGGCATCTGGGACATCCGCTACCTCTACCGCAACGACCAGTAGCGCCAACCAAAAACCACCGAAACTACTACTGCGGTGGCGCCTCTCCCCAAAGCGCAACTCCGGCCCGGTCTTCCACCTGTTCCAGTAACCTCTGGACGCTCGGGCCATCCGGGGGGACAATCCCATCAGGGATTACCTCCGCCAGCGGAACCAACACAAACGAACGCTGAGCCATCCGCGGGTGGGGTATTTGCAAGTCCGGCTCGGCCAAATCCACCACCACGTCGCCGTATAGCAGGATGTCGACATCAATTAGCCGTGGTCCCCACCGGAACGAAGGCGTGCGGCCGACAGTAGCCTCTACCGACTTGCAAGCCGCGAGCAGGTCCGCCGGCGACAGGGCGGTCTCGTAGGCAACAACCAGGTTAAGGAAATTCGGTTGATCCGCGACCGCCCAAGGTTCCGTCTCGTACACCGACGAACACCCGACACGAAGCATCCCGGGCGTTGCGTCGAGAAATCGCAACGCCTCAGTCAGCGCCGCCAACCGGTCGCCCAGGTTGCCGCCGAGGCACAGATAGGTTGTTATCGTTTCGGCCATCCGTCGGGCCTCCAATCGCGCACGATTGCGTCGGTGATGCGGGCCACGCGCATCATCTGATTCACGTCGTGCACCCGTACGATGTCGGCGCCACCGGCGATGCTCATCGCCACCGCAGCCGCCGTACCCTCCACCCGGTCATCCACGGGCAACCCCAGTAGGCGTCCAATAGTGGATTTGCGGGACACGCCCAGCAGCAGCGGATAGCCGAGTCGCTGCAATTCCGGCAGTCGCCGCAAGATTTCCAGGTTGTGGTCGGCGGTCTTTCCGAACCCTATGCCCGGATCGAGAATTACATTGTGCTCGGCAACGCCGGCAGCGCGAGCGATATCCGAGATGCGACTAAGCCCAGCGATCACATCGGGCACCAGGTCGTCGTATTGAGCTTCCCGCTGGTTGTGCATCAGGATGGCCGGAACTCCGGCCTCCGCGATGACTCGCGCCATGTTCCCGTCGGCAAGCAGTCCCCAGACGTCATTCACCAGGGACGCTCCCGCTGCAATCGCTTGGCGCGCCACCGGAGCTTTGTACGTGTCCACGCTGACCGGTATCCGTACGGCGCGGCAGATGGCTTCCAGAGCCGGCAGCAGCCGGGCTGACTCGGCTGACGCGGAAACCGGCGTACTGCCCGGGCGCGTCGACTCCGCGCCCACGTCGAGCATGTCTGCGCCGTCAGCCTCCATGCACCGGGCGTGATCTACTGCGGCTTCCACATCGCCGGCCAGACCGTCTCCGGAAAAGGAGTCGGGCGCCAGGTTGACGATACCCATGACGTAGGTGCGCCGGCCCCAAACCAGGGGTTCGCCGCCAGCCACTGACAAGGTCGGCGCATCAGGAAGCGCGGGTCGTTGGGATGCCGTCAAATCCTTCTCCAGTGCCGAAAGGCGGGGGATTCGCGAAACCATTATACTTAGCCGCCTAAGACGACACTAACCGCCGCTCGGGTTTGCCCCGGCGCCTGGCGTATCGATAGCAACTCCACAGAGGCCGGAATTGTCCACACCAGAAGAAGCGATCACCGACCCGGGTTTGGAAAACCTGCTCCGGCTGCAGGATCAAGCCGCGCTGGGAGGCGGCCAGCGTCGGATCGATCAGCAACACCAGCGGGGAAAGATGACCGCCCGGGAGCGCCTGAACGCCCTGATGGACGATGGCACGTTCACCGAAATCGACCGCTTCGTCACCCATCGCACCACCGACTTCGGGTTGGCGGACCGCACCTTCCTGGGTGATGCGGTGGTCACCGGCTACGGCAACGTGGATGGCCGCCAGGTCTTCGCCTACGCCCAGGACTTCACGGTGTTTGGCGGTTCGCTTTCCGAGGTCGTGGGCCAGAAGATCTGCAAGATCATGGACCTGGCCGCCAAAACCGGATGCCCCATGATCGGCATCTGCGACTCCGGCGGCGCGCGCATCCAGGAAGGCGCGTTGAGCCTGGCAGCCTACGGCGACATCTTCCTGCGCAACACCATGTATTCCGGCGTTGTGCCGCAGATATCGGTGATCATGGGCCCCTCGGCCGGAGGCGCAGTCTACTCGCCGGCGATCACCGACTTCATCTTCATGGTCCGGGGAACCGGACAGATGTACATCACCGGGCCGGACGTGGTGCGCGCGGTCACCGGCGAAGACGTGACCCACGAGCAGCTCGGCGGCGCCGACGCCCACGCTGCCCGCAGCGGAGTAGCACATTTCGTATCCGACTCCGAAGAAGAGTGCATGGAGGAACTGCGCCGGTTGATTTCCTTCCTGCCGTTGAACAACCTTGACGACCCTCCGGGCTACCGTTCGGGCGACCCCGTAGACCGCGCCGACGAGGCGCTGCGCAGCATCGTTCCGGACGAACCCAACCGGCCCTACGATATTCGCGAAATCATCTACCACATCGTCGACGATGAGGACTTCATGGAAGTCCAAGCCGGCTACGCCGCCAACGTTGTGGTGGGCTTCGGCCGGATGGCGGGTCGCACCGTGGGATTGGTCGGCAACCAGCCGGCTTACCTGGCCGGCGTGCTGGACATCAACGCGTCGGCCAAAGCGGCCCGCTTCGTGCGGTTCTGCGACTGTTTCAACGTGCCGCTGGTGACGCTGGTGGACGTGCCGGGCTTCATGCCGGGTACGGAGCAGGAATACGGCGGCATCATCCGGCACGGCGCGAAGCTGATCTACGCTTACGCGGAGGCGACCGTGCCCAAGGTGGCATTGATCACGCGCAAGGCCTACGGGGGCGCGTACATCGTCATGAGCAGCAAGCATCTGCGCTCCGACGTGAACCTCGCCTGGCCCAGCGCCGAGATCGCGGTCATGGGCCCGGACGGCGCGGTGAACATCATCTACCGCGAGGAGATCAGCAATGCGGAGGACCCGGACGCCCGTCGCGCCGAGCTCATCGCCGACTACCAGGAGCGCTTCACCAACCCCTACGTGGCCGCCAACCGCGGCTACCTGGACGACGTGATCGATCCTGCGGCCACCCGGGCGACCGTAATCCGCGCCCTGGAAATGCTGCAGAACAAGCGTGACACTCTGCCGGCAAAGAAACACGGCAACATCCCGCTATAATGACGGCAAGGGAACACAATGGCCGGACGGGATGGATCGGCATACCCAGCGTACCGCCGCAACGGGCCGTCCAGGCTTTTATCGCGTTCCACTTGGCGATAGCAGCGGTAATTCCGATAGACATACTGTTGATTACCCACAATCACCGGCCGGAGGCGTGGCGGTTGACTGCGGAGAGGGTCTTTGACGACGGCGGCCAGATCGTGGCTTGGGCGCTGGCAGCTACATAGCCGATTATGGAGGCGTTTAGGATGGTATTCGCAGCGATTTGGGAAAAACGGGCGGTTAACCGGGGCAGGGAGGAGATGAACCGAATTTGGGCCGATTGGAACCGCCGTCGCATCCAGGCCGAGGAGCGAGGCGAGCCTTTTGACGAACCGCCACCGGACATCAGCAGGAACAATTCCGGCAAACCCGCATAGCAACCACAAAGCACCGTCGCGCCTCACACCGACCCGGCCGGGAGTAACGAAATGGAGTTTGGAGTCTTCTATCAAATACCTTGCAGCGAGGGCCAAACTCCGGCCGACCGTTACGCCGACGTTATGGCGCAGGTCCAACTGGCCGACAAACTTGGCTACGACATGGCCTGGCTGGCGGAACTCCATTTCGCCCGGCGTTTTTCGGTGATGCCCGCCCCGCTGTTAATGGCGTCGGCCCTGTCACAGACCACTGAGCGCATCAAGCTCGGAACCGCGGTCAACCTGCTGCCTCTGCATCACCCGCTGCGCATCGCCGAAGAGGTGGCGACTTTGGACGTGCTGTCCGGGGGCAGAGCCGTTTTCGGCATCGGGCGCGGGTCCAACCCCAATCATTATCGCGGTTACGGCATTCCCATCGAGGAACGCAACGACCGCTTCGTTGAGGGGCTGGATCTGGCCCTGCGCGCCTGGAAGGAGGACGTGCTGGACTACGACGGCCATTACTACCAGGCTGAGGGCATCCGGCTGGAGCCCAAGCCGATCCAGCGGCCGCACCCGCCGGTGTACATCGCGTCCAACGGCGCTGACACCTTCCCGCTGGTCGGCAGCCTGGGCCACAGCATCCTGGTGACGCCGTTGATCATCACTGTGCAGGGCGTCAGCGACGGGCTGGCCCACTACCGCGACACGCTGGCCGAGCACGGACATGACCAGTCCGCGGTGAAGGTGGTGGTCAATGTGCCGGTCTATGTTGGCGAAACGCCCGAAGCGGCCAAAGCCGGTTTCGCCCCAACCGTGAACAACTACCTGGATACACTGCGCAGCATGCAGAACAACTCGCGTGGATCCAGCCGTGCCAGCCAACTCACCTACGAGGGCATTTACAACGAGTTGGGAGCCATCGGCGATCCGCAGCGAGTCACCGAGCGGCTGAAGCAGTACCAGGAACTGTATCAGCCCCAGGAGATCATGTGCTGGTTCAACATCGGCGGCATGCTCAGCAATGAGGAGGTCGGGAGGTCGATGCAACTGTTCGCTCAAGAGGTGATGCCACACTTCCAGGGTTGATGATGACGGACCGGCAAAACGCCGGCGGGCTTTTCGAGCACGGACGCGAGCTACACGCCCGGCAAACGGCCCCGCTGGCAGAGCGGATGCGACCTGCCACCTTCGACGAATTTGTCGGGCAGGAGCACATTCTTGCCGAAGATCGGGTGCTGCGCCGGGCTATCGAAATCGACCGGGTGCCTTCCATCCTGTTCTGGGGGCCTCCGGGCTCAGGCAAAACGACGCTGGCCCGGCTGATCGCCACTGTGACGCAGTCGTACTTCGAACCGGTCAGCGCGGTGTCCGCCGGAGTGGCTGATCTGCGCAAGGCCGTAGCCGGAGCCCAGGAACGGCAGGCGCTGTACCAGCATTCCACGATCCTCTTCGTCGACGAGATCCACCGCTTCAACAAGGCGCAGCAGGACGTGATCCTGCCCCACGTCGAAGACGGGACCATCACCTTCATCGGCGCGACCACCGAGAACCCTTCGTTTGAGGTCAACGCGCCGCTCCTGTCCCGCTGCCGCGTGTTTACCCTCAGCGCTCTGGACGCGGATTCAGTCACCGACATCATCCAGCGGGCGTTGACGGACGAACTCCGCGGATTGGCGACGCTGAAACCACGGTTGGAATCCGACGCGCTGGCTCACCTCGTCAACATCGCCAACGGCGACGCGCGGGTGGCGTTGAACGCGCTGGAGATGGCGGTGGTCGCTGCGGAGCCGGACAAGGGAGGCCAACGTCGCGTTACTATGGACGGCATCGCCGACGCCCTGCAACGCCGCGTGCCACAGTACGACAAGGCCGGCGACGGTCATTACGATACGATCTCAGCCTTCATCAAGTCGGTTCGCGGCTCGTCGCCCGACGGCGCGCTCTACTGGCTCGCCCGTATGCTGGACGCGGGAGAAGACCCCATGTTCATCGCACGTCGGCTGGTGATCCTGGCCGCCGAGGACATCGGGCTCGCCAACCCGGGGGCGCTGCCCGTGGCCGTGGCGGCCCAGCAGGCGGTGCATTTCGTCGGCCTGCCCGAGGGTCGCATTCCGCTGGCCGAAGCAACGGTATATTTGGCCACCTCGCCCAAGAGCAACGCAGCATACCTGGGGCTGGAACGCGCGCTGGACGACGTGCGCGGGCAACCCCACGAGCCGGTGCCATTGCACCTCCGCAACGCCGTGACCGGCCTGATGCGGGGCATGGGATACGGCTCGGGGTACAGATACAGCCACGACTACGAAGGACACTTCGAGACGCAGGAATACCTCCCGTCGGAGTTGTCGGACCGTCGGTACTACGAGCCGTCGAATCAGGGTTCGGAAGCCGCTATTGCCGAAAGGCTACGCCAGTGGTGGGGCGAAAGCCGCTAGTTTAGCCCGACTGCAGCTTCAAGTATGCCAAGCCGGCAGACAGGCATTCACTCCACTCGGTCAGGTGGGCGACCTCGTTCCAGGGCACGGGCGGCTCCGGCTCGGCGGGTGTGGGCTGCAATTCAAGCTGCCAGACGCCGTCGTCCAGCCACTGGCCGTGCTTGTAACCCACTTTCTCGTAGGTGCCGATGCGACGCATGCCCATGGATTCGTGCAGCGCCATGCTGGCCGGGTTGGGAATGGTGATCGCTGCCACCGCCACGCAATACCCTTGCAGCGCCAGGCACCGGAACAGCGACGTGTAGAGAGCCCGGCCAATCCCGCAGCGATGGTATCCGTGATGGACGTACACCGTCAGCTCGCACGCCCACCCATAGCCCGCTCGCGTCCGGAACGGGCTTGCGTACGCGTAGCCGGCGATTTCGCCATCGTTGTCGCACACCAGCCACGGCATGCCCTCCAGGGTCGCGCGTACCCGACCACGGAACTCCGCCAAGGACGGCGGTTCGTACTCGAAGGAGATGATCGTTTCCCGGACCACGGGGGCGTAGATCGCGAGCATTTGCTCGGCATCGGCTTCGGAAGCCATCCGAATTTGTGCGGACATGTTACTCCGGAGGAAGGTGACCGTCGGCGCTGGGATGTGTATGCGCCGCTGGCCGGCAGTTCCAAAATTGCTGGAACCGATATGGCGGACCCGCGCCGGGTTTAAGGTGATGTATATACGTGCAGCAGTTGCGACACCGATTGATTGGGGAGCAACTTTCGGTCGATGACGGCCCTTACCTGCCACCCGACAAACGTGTGGTTGGCCAACATCGTAGGCATCAAAGGGTCGGGCACCGTCAGGCGGAACGCCCAGTCGGTCTCCTCGTTGGCAGCCAGTATCGCCGGGCGCTGCAGCACCTCGCTGTGTTCGATAACCCGCGCCTGCTTGCTCCCCGATCGTTCCCAACGCATCAGCTCGACGCGCAGCTCGCGCGCCTTCACCGCCGACCGGGATTTGATCGACACGGTGCCGGTCACAGTCCCGCCGTTGGCCACGCTCGGAGAGTCCAGCGCCAGGCCCAAGGTGGCGTTGCGAAAGGAACGGCTGGCTGGAATCTCGTCCAGCAGCGGCAAGCCGCCCAGTGGGTCGACATCGGAACGGCTGAATACGACCAGTTCCTCCTGGCAGTGCGCCGCCCGGCCTCGGGCCAGATTGGCCAGCCATCCGTCCCCGGTCGGCAACCAGTCTGCGCGGATGAGTATCGTTGCCGAAAGTTCCCACGAGATGCGGGCATACTTGCCCTTCACCGTGGGGGGCGCAGCATCGGGCAGGCGCAGGCGAACCGGATAATGGTGCGGAACCCCGCCTTCCATCGGCGCGTCTTCCGCGAACACCTCGTCAATATGCGCAGGTCCGCCGGTGTTCCCGCCGCGACGGCCGGGCAACATCATCTGGGGTACGGCATCCCTCGCCGAATCCACCCGCATCAGCTCGTTCCGCGACAAGCGGAGGACCCCCAGGGCCGCCATGAAAGAAACATGAGGCGTCACCTGGACTTCGACATCCAGGGTGTCCCCGGCGTACAGCGGACGTGAGTCGATGGCTACGCTGATGTCGGCGGTAGGCGGTGCGGATTGCCGGAGCATGAGGCTTTGACCGGCTCAGTGGTCGACCTGCGCGCGAGGCGACGTGCCGCCGATTTCAGGATCCCCGGATGGCCGCGATTGCTTCTTCGGCGGTAACAATGTCCGCCTGGCGGTTCAGAATGCGGCCGATGAGAAATTCGTGCACGTCCGGCTCGCTGTCGGCGCAGCAGTCCTCGACGATGTACAGCCGGTAGTCGCGGTCGGCCGCAAAGCGCGTCGTAGACAGCACGACCCCGCTGGTCGCGTAACCCAGCAGGATGATGGTGTCGATATTGCTGCCCGTCAGCGCCACGTCCAAGCCGGTGCCGAAGAGCGCGTTGACGCGGTGCTTGCCCACCACCACTTCGTCGTCCCGGGGACGCACCTCGGGATGGATCAGCGACACCGGATCGAAGACCGCCGGTTGTCCCGAGGCTCTACGCGCGCTGAACGTCTTGTTCCGCTCACTGATCTCCGGATACCCGGGCCGGAACACGGTGGCGCAGTAGCAGACCATCAGGCCGGCCTCGCGGGCGGCCTCCTGGAGCGCTACTGTACGGGCCACAACCCCGCGCTCGACGGCATGGGGCAGGTTGCCCATCGCCTCGGCGTAAAAATCGGCGATGAGCAACGCGGTTGTCGCGCGATCGATGGCGAATTCGGCCATGCGAGAACCCTAGTTGGCGGCGGCCAGCCGGCGCACCGTACCGTTAACCCGGGACAGCGCCTCGTCAACATCCACCGCGGAGATGTGACGGTGCGTCACCATGCGCAGCGACTGTTCGCGGCTGTGGCTGACCAGCACCTCGTCCTCCCGCAACGCGGCAATGACCTCGCGGGCCTCGCCAACCGTATCCCGATCTACCTCGAAGATCACGATGTTGGTGTGGATACTGTCGGGGTCCACGGTCAGGCCGTCAATATCGGCCAGACCCGCCGCAAGACGGCGGGCGTTGGCATGGTCGTCGGCGAGCCGCTCAACCATCGTGTCCAGGGCGACCAGTCCGGCGGCGGCCAGCACGCCAGCCTGCCGCATGCCTCCGCCCACCATCTTCCGCCACTTACGCGCCCGGGTGATGAATTCCTCCGAGCCGCAGAGCACCGAACCCACCGGACACGACAGCGCTTTGGAGAGGCAGAAGCTGACGTCGTCCACGTCCTTGGTCAGCTCGGATACCGGGACCTCCAGGGCCACCGCGGCGTTGAAGATCCGCGCCCCGTCCAGGTGCACCGCGGCGCCGGCCGCGTGGGCCACGTCCACCACTTCTCGCGTGTCCTGCGGGGTCATTACTCCGCCGCTGCAGCGATTGTGCGTGTTTTCCAGGCACACCAGTGTGGTTGCGGGAACGTGGATGTTGGAGGCATCGCGGATGGCGCCCACCACGGATTGCGCTGAGATCCGACCGTTGGCCTCGTTCGGCACCAGACGGACCTGGGCGCCGGACAATGCGGTCGGCCCCCCTGACTCGTTCCAGAACATGTGGGCTTCCTGGCCCATGATCATCTCGTCGCCGCGACTGCACCAGGTTAGCGCGGCGATCAGATTGCTCATCGTCCCGCTGGCGGTCAGCAGGCCGGCCTCCTGGCCCAGCATTTCGGCGGCCCGTTCCTGCAGCGCGTTGATCGAGGGGTCCTCCCCGAACACATCATCACCGACTTCGGCGTCGGCCATCGCCCGGCGCATCTCGTCGGTGGGGTGAGTAATGGTGTCGCTGCGCAGGTCGATGACTGCCATGGAGCCTCCAAATTCGAACGGAATTCTCGCTTGGCCCAGCCCATGCTGGATCGGCGCCATTCTAGCACAATGGTTGGTGGCACCCGCCGGGTCATCTCTTCTCCGAACCTGCTATCATGTTTCGACCTTCACCATCAGCACAAACCGACCGGAGGCGACACCATGCGACAGAGCGCGGTCAGTTTCATAACGAAAGGAATGACCCTTGAGGGCATCATGGCGTTGCCGGACGGCGAGGGGCCGTTCCCCGGCGTGGTCATGTGCCACCCCCATCCGCTGCACGGCGGGAGCATGGACAACAACGTGGTGTGTGCGGTGACCTTCGGCCTGGCCGACGCCGGCATCGCCTCGCTGCGGTTCAACTTCCGCGGCGTGGGCAACAGCCAGGGCGAGCATGCCCACGGGGAGAAGGAACACGAAGAGACCCTGATGGCGATGGAATTCCTCGGCGCGCTGCCCGACGTGAACGACGACCGCATCGGTCTCGGCGGCTACTCCTTCAGCACCCGGGTCATCTGCGGCCACAAGCAGCTGTACAAGAAGCCCCTGGCCATCGCTCTGGTTGCCCCGTCCCTGGAGGCGATCACCGACAGCCCCCTTCAGAAGGACAAGACCCCCCGGATGATCATCACCGGCGACCGGGACCGTCTCGTCAATTCCGACGGCGTCGACGAACAGCTGGGCAGGTTCGATCCCCCGGCGGATTACCACGTTGTTCCCGGCGCTGACCACTTCTGGGTCGGTCAGGAGCGCCAGATGGCCGAGAAAGTGGTGCAATTCTTCCTGGACCATCTGGCCACACCCTAGCCGATGTCCCGGCCGTGGAGAGATCGCACGCCGATCTATCGGGATTGGACCGTGCTGCAACTGGCGGCCTTGGCCCTGGCCCTGGACCAGCTCACCAAGTTCGTCGTTCGGCAGACCCTGGAGTGGCATCACTCCTGGCCGGCATTCGGGTTCTTTCGCTTTACCCACGTACAAAACACCGGCAGCGCCTTCGGACTGTTCCAGGGCAACAACCTCCCGCTCCTTATCGTGTCCCTGGTCGGTGTGGCAGTGTTGGCCTACATCTACCAGACCCAGGAACGGCCCGGCATCCCCATGCGGATCAGCATCGCGCTGATGGTGGGCGGCGCCTTGGGAAACCTCGTGGACCGCATCTGGCAGGGTCATGTGACCGACTTCATCGACATCGGACCCTGGCCGGTGTTCAACCTGGCCGATTCCTCCATTGTGGTCGGGCTGGCCATCATGGCCTGGGTACTGGTCCTGCAAAGAGGCGAACCATCTCCGGCGCAACCCAACGTCATACCTACCTACGCCGCCTGCCCGATTTGTGACGGCGACATGATCAGTCTGCCCAACGGGGCTCGCTGCGCCGACTGCGGCGTTCGCGAACGCATCCTGGGATCCAGGGAGCCGGGGCAGTGAGCGCCGGAGCGAACGGACCCGGCGCTGGCGACCAATACGACTTTGTCGTCGACAGCAAGTCCGAGCGGTCCAGGCTGGACGCCTGGCTGGCTCAGCTGCCGGAACTGTCCGCGGTCGGCCTTTCCCGCAGTCGCCTGCAGGCGCTGGCGGCCGACGGGATGATCGCCATTAACGGAGGCGTCGCCCGTGCTTCCCAACGGGTCCGGCCCCGCGACGCCGTAACTGTGCGCGTACCTCCCGCCCGGTCTCCGGCGGACCTGATTCCACAGGACATCCCGTTTACTGCGGTATACGAGGACGAGCATCTGATCGTGGTGGACAAGCCGGCGGGCCTCCCCGTCCACCCGGGACCGGGCCACCCCGACGGCACCCTGGTCAACGCCCTTCTGGCGCGGTGTCCTGACATCCGCGGCATCGGCGGCGAGCTGCGGCCAGGCATCGTGCACCGGCTCGACCTCGACACCTCCGGCCTGATGGTAGTGGCCAAAACACAGTTGGCGCATCAGCGCCTCACTGAAAGTCTCAAAAACCGCGAATTCCACAAGGAGTACTCTGCCGTCGCCGTGGGCATGGTCACTCCGGAATCCGGTGCCATCGACGCCCCCATCGCGCGGGACCCGCGACACCGGCAGAAAATGGCGGTGGACGCCGGCGGTCGCGCCGCCCGCACCCGTTACGAGACCATCGAGGAACTGGAAGGACACACGCTACTCAATCTGGTGCTCGAGACGGGTCGCACGCACCAGATCCGCGTGCATCTGGCGTACCTGGGCTACCCGCTGCTCGGCGACGGGGTGTACGGGAAAGCCCACCCCTTGATCGGCCGGCAGTTTCTGCACGCGGCCCGACTGGGGTTCAACCATCCAGTGACCGGCGCGTGGTTGCAACACTCGTCCCATCTCCCCGCCGACCTGGCCTCCGCGCTGGACACGCTGCGTGCGGGGCCGGCGAACAATCATTAGACCCCATGTTTGGCTTTCGCGATGGTGCGCTATAATTTGATGGCATCCTTCGAAACCCTCCGAATTCCACACAACAGGCAACCCTAACATGAGCACTGACAGCCCCTCCGGCGGCGGCGAGCTTTCCACCGATTTCATACGCACCATAATCAACGAGGACCAGGCGGCCGGCGCCTACGACGGCCGCGTGGTGACTCGCTTCCCGCCCGAACCCAACGGCTACCTCCACATCGGCCACGCCAAGTCGATCTGCCTGAACTTCGGGGTCGGCGAACAGTACAAGGGCGCCCGCTGCCACATGCGATTCGACGACACCAACCCCACCCGCGAGGACATCGAGTACGTCGAATCAATCCTCGCCGACGTGAAATGGCTGGGGTTTGACTGGGGCGAGAACCTGTTCTACGCCTCCGACTATTTCGAGCAACTCTACGGCTACGCCGAGCAGCTAATTGGCGACGGCAACGCTTACGTGGACAGCCTGACCGCCGATGAAATCCGGGAGTTCCGCGGTACGCTCACCGAACCGGGCCGGGAGAGCCCCGACCGCAATCGCCCTCCTGAGGAAAGCCTGGACTTGTTCCGGCGGATGCGCGCGGGCGAGTTCGACGACGGCAAGTATGTGCTGCGCGCCAAAATCGACATGGCGTCGCCGAACCTCAACATGCGGGACCCTGTGCTCTATCGCATCCGGCATGCGGAGCACCACCGCACCGGCAACGACTGGTGCATCTACCCCATGTACGATTACGCTCACTCTTTGTCCGATTCCATAGAGGGGATCACCCACTCCCTGTGCACCCTTGAGTTCGAGGATCACCGGCCTCTGTACGACTGGTGCCAGGAGGTGTTGGGAATCTATCGCAGCCGCCAGATCGAATTCGCCAGGCTCAATCTGACGCACACCGTGATGAGCAAACGCCGTCTCCGCCAACTGGTCGAAGAGGGACACGTGGCCGGCTGGGACGACCCGCGAATGCCCACCCTCAGCGCCCTGCGTCGCCGCGGCTACACGCCAGAGGCGATCCGCGACATGTGTGAGCGCGTTGGCGTCGCCCGGCGCAACAGCATGACCGAACTCGCCTTACTGGAACACTGCCTGCGCGACGACCTCAACCGCAGGGCTCCAAGGCGCATGGCCGTACTGCGCCCGTTGAAGGTGGTGATCACCAACTACCCTGAAGGCGGGAGCGAAGAGTTCGAGGCTATCAACAATCCTGAAGACGAAAGCATGGGCACGCGCCACGTGCCTTTCGGGCGCGAGGTGTACATTGAGCGGGACGACTTCATGGAAGACCCTCCCCGCAGGTTCTACCGCCTGGCTCCCGGCCGAGAAGTTCGTTTGCGATACGCCTGCCTGATCACCTGCACCGACATCGTCAAGGATGCTCAGGGCCAGATCGAGGAAGTCCACTGCACCTACGACCCCGACAGCCGCGGCGGCAACGCGCCCGACGGACGAAGGGTCCAGGGAACCATTCACTGGGTTTCCGCGGCGCATGCGGTACCAGTGAAAATCCGCCTCTACGACAACCTGTTCACCGAAACCGACCCCGCCGGAAGCGAAACCGACTTCCTGGACCTGATCAACCGTGACTCGCTGGAACAGGTCACCGCGATGGGAGAGCCTGCTCTGGAGGCGGCGCAGGCGGGAGACCGCTACCAGTTCGAGCGCTTGGGCTACTTCTGCGCCGATTCCGATTCCCGGTCCGGCGCCCCGGTGTTCAACCGCACGACCACGCTTCGCGACACCTGGGCCCGCATCAGTCAACGGGCTGGTTAATCCGCACGCCACTCCTTCAACCCAAGCCGCCGGCACTTGAGAATACCGATCCGTCCCACCCGCCGCCGCACCACCGGGACGGAAATACGAGGAGGCCAACCGCCGTGTCCGCGCCCGTTCGCGTTCGTTACGCCCCCAGCCCCACCGGCAACCCGCACATCGGCAACATTCGCACTGCCATGTTCAACTGGCTGTTCGCCCGTCGCAACGGCGGCCAGTTCGTGGTGCGGGTTGAGGACACCGACCAAGGCCGGATCACCGAGGGGGCGGTCGATCACATCCTGGACGGGCTGGAATGGCTCGGCATTGATTGGGACGAGGGTCCCCGGGTGGGCGGTCCTTACGGGCCATATTTCCAGTCGGAGCGGCTCCAGCGGTACCATGAAGCGGCCGAAGTACTGATCGCTTCGGGCGACGCGTACCGCTGCTATTGCGCGCCGGAGCGGGTTGCGGAGTTGCGCAAGGAACAGGCCCGCAATAAGCAGCGGCAAGGCTACGACAGCCACTGCCGGTACCTGGCCGATGCCGAACGACGAGTGAAAGATGCCGAAGGCACTCCCTCGGTCCTGCGCTTCGCCATGCCCCAGACCGGCGTTACCTCCGTGGAGGACACCATCCGCGGCCACGTCGAATGGCAGAACGACCTGACCGACGATTTCGTCCTGGTCAAGTCCGACGGGTTCCCCACCTACCACATGGCCGTAGTGGTGGATGACCACGCCATGGCAATATCCCACGTCCTGCGAGCTGAGGAATGGCTGCCCAGCACGCCGCGCCATGTACAGCTGTACCGGGCTTTGGGCCTGGAAATGCCAACCTTCGGACACCTGCCCATGATCCTGGGCTCCGACCGGGCCAAGCTTTCGAAGCGGCACGGCGCCACATCGCTCATGGAATACCGCGACGACGGGTTCCTCCCCGAGGCGCTGATCAATTTCATGGCCCTGCTGGGGTGGTCGCTGGACGGCGAGACCGAGGTCATGACCGCTGACACCATACGGGACAACTTCACCCTGGAGCGGGTCGGCAAGCCGGCCGCAATCTTCGACCTGGACAAACTGCAGTGGATGAACGGCGTGTACATCCGCCAAACCGACGACGCCGACCTGGCCGACCGCATCCTGCCCTTCCTTGAGCGAGCGTATCCCACGACGCTTCTGCCCATCGACCGTGACTACCTGCTGCGGATCATCCCCCTGGTGCGGGAACGGCTGAAGACCCTGGTGGACGCGCCGGACATGCTCTCCTATTTCTTCGAGGAGACCCTGGAGTATGAACCCGCCAGCGTAGTCCAGCGTAGCATGGATCCCGAAGGCGCCCACGTCGCAATCGCGCGGGCCCAATCGGACCTGGCATCGGTGCCGGACGCCGAATTTCATCACGAAAACCTTGAAAATATTCTCAGGGCGAGCGGCCAGGATCTCGAATTGTCGGGGCGGCAATTCTTCGGCGCGCTCCGGTCCGCCATCACCGGCCGCACCGCCACACCGCCGCTGTTCGAGATGATGGAAGTGATGGGACGGGAGCGCGTACTGCAGCGTCTGGAATCCGCAGTCGAGAAGTTGGCCGCCCTCTAATCCGGGCCGGCATCCGGCATGGGCTGGCCGCAGTGAGGGCAAAGCGGCCCACCACCCGGCAACGGTTCGCTTGTCGGGGTCACCCGTTCCGCCACATCGGCCTCGCGGTTCCCGGCGCTGAGAATGCCCTCCGGCAGAGCGAACAGCCCGATACCGAACACGGCGATTACAGCCGCCAGGACTCGGCCAACTGGAGTTATCGGGACCGTGTCGCCGTAACCCGCGGTGGTCAGGGTCACCACGCTCCACCACATCGCGGCCGGAATGCTGGAGAATTCCTCCGGCTGGGCGTGAGACTCGGCAAAGTACATCAGCGAGGCGGCGATTACGAGCACCACCAGCAGTCCGCCCACCGTAGCCAGCAGTTGGCTCGCTCTTTTGTCGCACCACGGTCGCGATCATTCGTCCGCCGGGGAAGTAGCGAACCAACTTGACAGTTCGGGCCAGCAGCCGCACTGCCAGGAGGAATGAGAGACTGGGACCGCCGGCACCCGCCAACAGCACGCCGGCGGCGATGGCCGACGGGGCCAGGGCCGCTGCGTCAATGAGCGCCACCGGCGCAACGACGTATCGCCACCGCTGGGGCCAGACGGATCTGTCCGCGCTTGTTTACGGCGCCGCCCACAGCCTCAGGGCATTCTCCGCCAGGAATACGGCTACGGTGAAGTCCTCGACGAGGCGGAACCAGGTGTCGAAATCGGCTCGGAAACTGGGCACAGTCCACAGGATGAGAGAGGTCGAGTTGATAGCGACCACGGCCACCAATGCGATCTCCACCGGGAGCGAGCCTTTATTCTGGCTCAGGCCAAACCCTCGGGATCGTTGGCCGTCCTGAGGGTTCAGCAGATCGAACACCCGACGGCGCAGGGTGGGTGTGGAATCGTCAGGTGTCGAGTTCAATGCGTTCTCGAGAATATGCTGGTCCCTGGGGTTCACCAAGCCGCTGTATCGGGTCGCCGACAAGCATGTTCACCAGGCGCCAACCGGAAAATCCGTCGATTCTCACCGGGCAAACATAACGTCACGGGCCCGGCCTGCGCCACGGTCGTCGGTCTGCAGTATCACTTGGCATAATTTGGAAAATCAATCAAAATTATTCGCTTTTTTGGGTTGACACCAATTCATTCGAGGGTTGTAAAGTAGTGCCATGTTACCGACCGTAGGCACAGTCGGATTGACTTGTGGAATGGCCACATAAGGCCAATGGACAGCCTGTCCCAGTTTCAGTGCGGAGTCATACAAACGGGTGGACGCGGTGACTTGGGAGTGGGCGGCAATACAAAATGCTGTTGTTCAGGAGCGATTGAGAGATGACCATAAGCGCTGCAAAAATTATCAGCGACGGAGTGTTCAAGGTAGACGGCGGATCGAGTTTCGGATCCATACCCAAAATGATGTGGGAAAACCTGGTTTCGACCGATCGCAAAAATCGGGTGACAATGGGGCTGAATTGCCTGTTGATCGAGTGCGCGGGCAAGAAGGTCATCGTCGACACGGGTGTCGGCCCCAAGGATAACTACCGAGACAAGGAAATGTATGGCCTCGTGCCCAGCCGCCTGATGCGTAGCCTTAAGGGGCTCGGTTTGGGCCCGCGGGACATCGATGCCGTGGTGCTCTCCCACCTGCATTTCAGCCACGCCGGCGGATCGACCCGCATGGATCGCTTGGGCGACATGGTTCCTTCCTTCCCACGGGCTACCTATTATGTCCAGCGGGCCAGTTGGGATGACGCCCACAACCCGTCGCTGCGCAACACGGAAGCTTTCCGTGTCGAAGATTTTTCGCCCATAGCCGACCGGGGCCAATTGGAACTGCTTGACGGGGATACCGAGCTGTTCCCCGGTCTGAACCTGATCGTCACGGACGGCCACTGCCTGGGACACCAGATCGCCATTTTTACCTACGGCGGCGAGCGAGTGGTCTACCTTGGTGACCTAGTCCCGACCCCCCATCACCTGGGCCTGACCATCATCTCGTCTTTCGACTACGAGCCCGAGACCACGCTGGATCAGAAGCGCGTCATTCTGGCGGAAGCCGAGCGGCAGGGACACCTCCTTGTCTTCTCCCACGGGCACGAGACCCGCGCCGGCTACCTGGAGCGCCGCCAGGACATGAGCTACCTGCGCCCCGTGGAGTTTTAGTCCCCGTAAATTGCCCGGCGGGGCGCGTCGAACATCGGTCGCCCCGGGGCATCTACCAGACGGGCTTCAACGTTCAGCCGGTCCTCATCGCGATCCCGTCGAATAGGGCGTATCACCCAACGGGTGATCGGCCCACTTACCCGCTTCCACGGAAGCCAGGAAATCGGACACCAATCGGTTGAACAGTTCCGGTTCCTCCAGGTTGATGGCGTGTCCGCATTGGGGCAGGACCGCCAGCCCGCTGCGGGGAATCTCCCGTTTCATCATGATCGAAGGCTCGACGCACGGATCGTCCTCATCCCCGATCATGATCAGCGTGGGAACCTGGCAACGGTTCATCTGCGGGATCAACTGGTCGACCGTCGGCCGGCGCAACTGGACCCCGCGGAAGGTGTAGGCGGAGCCCCGGGCGTTGTGCCCGAATAGCAGCCGCATGAATTCCTCGTATCCGCGCGGGTCCTTGCGCCGGAGTTGCACGCGCGTCGGCCCGCTGCCGTAGTTCTTCATCACCGGCGGCGTACCCTCGGCCAGCAGGCGGGCGGCCATCGTCTCCCCTCCGGAGCGAAAGGCCTCGTTGTGTGTGGTCCCGGATCCGGCCGACGCGACGATGATGGCCTTGCATCGCTCCGGATAACCCAAGGCAAAGTTCAACGCCACGTTGCCGCCCATGGACAGCCCGCCGATGTAGGCCTGGTCGAGCCCCAGGTGATCCATGAGCCGGCGCAGGTCTTCTATGGTGATGTCCTGGGAGTAGGCCTCAGGGTCATTTGGCACGTCCGACGGCGGATATCCCCGGTCGTTGTAGGTGATCACGCGGTAGCGGTGGCTGAAGTAGCGCACCTGCTGTTCCCAACTCTCGTAGGAGCCGGCAAACTCGTGGCTCCATATGAGCGGAAACCCCTCGCCGGTGGATTGGTAGAAGATTTTGACGCCGTCCGAATCGAAAGTGGGCATTTTTTCTCCGTACGTGTTTATACGACGCTGGCCGTCGATACGATCCTATCGGTGGCGGCGAAACAGCCGCCAGATCTCTATGCTGAACCCGGGCAGCAGGTCGCCGCCGTCCAGCACATCATCCTCTGTGAGAACTTCCGGCCGCTGGCCAGGCCGGTAACGCGACACGGTGGTCGTTTCAGGGTCTCCGTACCACACCTCGCGGCTGCCGAAATCCAACCACATCTGAGCGCGTTCCGACACCATACGCGGAGTGTCGCTGGGCGATTTGATCTCCGCGGCCAGGTCCAGCGCACGCTCAGGATAACCTTCTGCGGTTTCGGCAGGGTGTCCTGGCGCGAACCAGGCGACGTCGGGAGCGCGAACTGTATCTGGGTCGAATTCCAGTCTGTATCCGTGGTTGTCCCCTACGGTCCCGTGGTCGTGCTCATCGGCATAGTTCCCGATGGCGGTGCCAAATCTGGAAGACGCGACTCCATGCTCTTTGCCAGGTGGCGGCATCTTCTCCGTCAACTCTCCTCGCACCAACTCATACCGATACCCGTCATCGGGCATCAGCAGCAATTCATCGGCGGTGATCAGTTTCGTTGTAGCCACGTTGTACCAGCCATCCGGATGCGCCTGTCCTCGGCATTCTAGCACCAACGGCCCCCCTGCCCGGTGGGGCAGAGGGGCCGCGTTGATTCGAAATCCGCCGACTTCTATTCGTTGGGGGTCAGCGCCAGCGACCGGATCTCTCCGAACTCCTTCTGGAGCTTGTCCCAGGTGTCGCCGCCGTCGGTGCTGACGTAAACGTAGCCGTAGATGCTGGCGGCCACCATCACGTCATCGACGTGGGGGCTGGCGGCGAACCAGTACACCACCGAGTTGGGCGTTGCGGACAACTGCGGAGCGTCCCACGAGGCGCCGGCGTCGCGGGTGCGGCGGATGGTTCCGGTGATGCCCGGTATGGAATCGCCGTTGCCGACAAACATCGTGCTGGGGTTGTCGGGCTTGATCACCATGCCGCGGCAGTAGGAGCGGACATCCTCAGCATGGAACCGCGGGAACTCGTGCAATTCCCAGCTCTCACCCTCGTCGTTGCTCGTGGAGATGCCGAAGGGGGTGGTGCAGTAGATCGCGGAATTCGGGCCGGGCTTCAGGGCCATGCCGTGAATGTCCCCGTGGAACGGATCCGGCCCCAGGTCGGGCAGGCGGGTCCAGTTGTCGCCGCCGTCCAGGCTGCGATACACGCCGTCAACCTCGATGCCGGCCCACACGGTCCGGGTGTCCCTCGGGTCCACGATGATGTTGGTGGTGCGGGGGATCCCGATGGGGCAGGGCATACGCACGCCAAGGTCCAGCGACTCCCAGGTCTCGCCGCCGTCACGGGACCGGAAGGCGTTGGGCCGCGTACCCACGAACACCGTGTCGGCGTCGTCGGGGTCAACGCCCACCGACCAGATCTGGAGGTCGTCCATGGGGGACTCGAGGTAGCTCCAGGTGAAGCCGTTGTCGTCGGATCGGAATAGACCGCCGTCGGTGCCGGCGTAGATGCGGCTCCGATTACCGGGGTCCGTGGCCAGCGCGCGTACGTTGCACTCGCTGGGCATGGGGTCGCGGATGCGGTTCCAGCTCTCGCCGCCGTCGGGGCTCACGGAGAGGCCGCCGCCTATGGTGCCGACGCTGATGGTGTAGTTTCCGGCCATGATTACCTCCTCAACTGCGCAAAAAGCGTAACGTGGGATGCCAGACAGGCGGCAATGCGCCGCCGGCCGCATGATAGCACAATGGCTGTCGCCACGACCCGGCCAGGGCACTCGGTCGAGCAACCACACATGGGTTGCATCCCGCCTCCGGAACCGCCGGAGGGAAGGGCAGAACGCACCGATCAGCGGACTTCAGAAGTTGGGCCGATCACTGCTGTCCGGCAGGTCGTAGTCGGGTCGGTCCACAGAGCCGAAGTTGGGTCGAACGTTCATCTCCCGCAGCCGGCGCACCCGCTCCTCAATTGGTGGATGCGTCGAGAAGAGCCGAGCCATGGAGCGGCCGCTCAGCGGGTTGACGATGAACAGGTGCGAGGCGGCCTCGTTGACCTTCATGGGACGGATCTCGCTGCCCATCTCCAGCTTTTCCAGCGCGCGCGCCAGGGCCTCGGGGTTGCCGCAATTGTGGGCGCCGGTCTGGTCAGCCTGGAATTCGCGCGCCCGGGAGATTGCCATGCGGATGATCGTCGCCGCGATGGGCATGATGATGGCAACGATCATCAGGGTCAGGAAGTTGCCCCCACCGCCTTCGTCGTCGTCGCTATGGCCCCCGAAACTGCTGAAGATCGCGGCAAATTGCGCCATGAACGCCAGCATCGTGATCGCTCCGGCGATGGTGGCGACCACCGTCATAATCAGGGTGTCCCGGTTGCCCACGTGGGCCATCTCGTGCGCCATGACGCCGGCCAGTTCCTCCCGAGTAAGGATGTGCCGGATGCCGGTGGTCACGGCGACGGTGGCGTTCTGCGGGTTGCGACCGGTGGCAAAGGCGTTGGGCGAAGGCTCGTCGATTTCGTACACCTTGGGCATGGGCATGTTTGCCAGCCGCGCCTGCTCCGCCACCAGTTGGTACAACTGCGGGTCGTCGTCAGCGGTTATCGGCCGGGCGTGGGCCATGCTCAGCGCAATCTTGTCGCTGAACCAGTAGGCGCCAAAGTTCATCGCCAGCGCGAACACCAGCGCGATTACGATCCCAGCCTGTCCACCCAAGGCACCGCCGATGAGCAGCAGAAGCCCGGTGAGAACCATCAGGAGGAAGAACGTCTTTACGTGGTTCATTGCCTTCTCTCCAGCAAACGGGCGTGAGAGGTCATTACAAGTTCATTCTATCACCGGGCAGGTGGCCCGGCAGTCTCGGTAAGCGAGTGTCTTCGGTACGATACGGGTCGTGGTCTCGCTGTCTAATCCACGTCACGAAACCGATTTCCCTCAACGGGATCACGATTGAACCACCGGGTCGTGACCGTCCCGGTGGAGGTTAAGGCGCAAGCTTGACATTGCGCCGACGTTAGCTCTAGCTTGCGGGTCAAGCAGGCAATACGGGAAGCTAAACTCCGAATGCAATCGATAAGATCACCCTGGGGCGCTAGGTTCGACGAGTTCGCGGCTTCCATTCGGGAATCAGCGATCATCGCCGCACCATTCATACGCCGACGACCGTTGGAACGGTTGGCTCGCAAGCTGCAATCACGCCAGTCCGTGCGATTAAACCTGCTAACGAGCCTGGCGAGCAGCAGCCTGGCGGAGGGGCTGGTGGACTGCGGAGCATTGCTGTGGTTCTGCGAGCGGGTCCCGGGAACGTCGATCCGCCATCTCCTGCACCTGCACGCCAAGGCCTACGTCGCCGATTGGCACACAGCCATCGTTACCTCGGCGAACCTGACCGACGGTGGGTTGGTACGAAACTTTGAATTGGGCGTGCAGATTACTGAGGCTCGTGCGGTCGATGAAATAGCCAATGATCTCACGCAATACGGGGGCGTGGGCGTCGCGGTTTCCGATTCTCAATTGTCTGAGTTGGACGGGCTGGCGCAGCAGGCACAGGAGATAAAGGCGCGGGTCGGCAGGATCAACCGCTCTGGCACAACCGCTCAATTTGATGACGCCCTGAATGGCATCAACGAAAAATTGATCGACTTGCGTGTGGCGCCTCCCGAGTTTGTGAATGATCCTAAAGGTTCGATAACGGGTCAATTCTCCGAAGCGGTTCGCTATGTCCTGGCGAGGCACGGCCCTCTACCCACCCGCGAAATAAACGCGCTGGTACGCTATCTCAAGCCGGAACACTGTGACGACGCGGTGGACCGGGTTATCCATGGACAATCCTTCGGTAAACGGTGGAAACACGACATAAGGAACGCTCGGCAGCAATTGAAGCGGCAGGGGTTCATAGTCCTCCAAGACCGCAAGTGGCGACTGGTAGAACAGGAGAAGCGATCGTGACGCAGCGAGATGTCACGTGGGCGCTGGTCGATGTCATCAGTTACGATTACTTGTGGCCTCCGCGGGACGGTGAAAACGCGGTGTTTGGCTTCACCCACAGTCGCGAGGTCAACGAGATTTGCACCGACATGATGCCCCCGCATACGGTCACTCCGGTCACGAAAGCGGAGTTGGAGAGGGCGCTTGTCGACTACATCGGGCGACGGGGCATCGGCGCTGAGGACGAAACCACCATCCGCAGATGGCTGGCGAAGTTGCCCGACAACATCGCCATCATCGAACGGGAACGTTTCGGGTCCCGATGAACGTCTCCATGACCGCTACAGCCCTGCGACTCGCTAAGCGTTACCGTAACTGGCCAACGCGAGCCTGCGACGGAAAGTGTGTGATCCATGAGTTCCAACAATAACCAACCCCACCCGCGCACCCTCTCCGGCCTTCCCATTGACCCTCTCTACACACTGGACGGATTGGCCGCAGGCGGACACGACCCGGTCCGGGATCTGGGCCTCCCGGGCGAGTTTCCGTTCACCCGCGGGGCCTATCCGACCATGTACCGCGGCCGGCTGTGGACGCGCCGGCAGATCGCCGGCTTCGGCACCGCCCGCGCCACCAACGAGCGCTACCGTTTCCTGCTGGCCCATGGGCAGACCGGCCTGAGCACCGACTTCGATCACCCCACGCTCACCGGCTACGACTCCGACCACGAGTTGGCCGAGGGCGAGGTGGGACGCCTGGGCGTCGCCATCGACACGGCAGCCGACATGGGCGAGCTTTTCGACGGCATCCCACTGGAACAGGCCAGCGTGTCACTCACCATCAACCACCCGGCCATCGTCCTGCTGGCGATGTTCCTGCACAACGCCGAGCGGCGCGGCACGCCGTGGTCGGCCCTGCGGGGCACCGTCCAGAACGACTCCCTCAAGGAGTTCCACGGCCAGAAGACCTTCGCCCTGCCGCCGGCGCCGGCACTGCGTCTCACCACCGACGTAGTCGAGTTCTGCACCAGGCACGTGCCCAACTGGTACACCATCTCCATCAGCGGCTACCACACCCGCGAGGCCGGCTCCGACGCCGTGCAGGAACTGGCTTTCACCATCGCCCAGGGCATGGCTTACGTGGAGTCCGCGATGCGCCGCGGCTTGGCGGTGGACGAATTCGCCTCCCGCCTCTCCCACTTCTTCGGCGTTCACAACGACTTCTTTGAGGAGATCGCAAAGTTCCGCGCCGCCCGTCGGATGTGGGCCCGGCTGATGCGCGACCGCTACGGCGCCACGCGTCCCGAGTCGATGCGCATGCGGTTCCATACCCAGACCCTGGGTTCCACACTGGTGCGGCAGGACCCGCTGAACAACATCCTGCGCGGCGGGCTCCAGGCCCTGGCCGCGGTGCTGGGCGGCACCCAGTCGCTGCACGTCAGCGGCTACGACGAGGCCTACGACATTCCGTCCGAGGAAGCGATGCGCATCTCGTTGGCCACGCAGATGATCCTGGCCCACGAGTCGGGCGTCGCCGCGACTCCTGATCCTCTGGGCGGCTCCGCTTACCTGGAAACCCTGACCAACCAGCTGGAAGAGGCGGCGATGGCCTACATCGAGCGCATCGACGGCATGGGCAACGGCAGCATGCTGGACGGGATGCTGGAGGCCATCGGCAACGGCTATATCGAGAGCGAGATCGCCCAGGCCTCCTACCGGTACCAGCAGCGAGTCGAATCGGGCGACTACACCATCGTCGGCGTCAACGACGAGTACAGCGACGACGCCACCAATGCCGGCTCGCTCGAGCTCTTCGAGTTCGACTACGCCGAGGAGGAACGCCAGATCGAACGCCTGACCACCGTGCGTCACGGTCGCAGCGAGACCGACGCCGCAGCCAGACTGCGCGACATCGCAAAAACCGCCCGCGCCGACGCAAACCTGATGCCGCCCATCCTCGCAGCCGTGGCCGCCGGCGTCACCGAGGGCGAGATCATGGGCGCCCTCCGCGACGAATGGGGCGAGTACGTGGACCCGGGGGTATTTTAGGGGCATATCGTATAATTGCGATATGCGTGACCTCGACGGGAGCGGCGAAGACGGTTCCAGGGTGAGGGCGGCCAGCCGGCCAGCATTGTTGGTTGCTTGGAAGGACTCTTGTCACTCGGCCATTCGGAATGCGATATCAACTGGCTGGTCCACCAAGTGTTCGGCACGGACAACCGAGTTCATGGCAGAGAGTTACTGACATTGACCGGTTTTCACACCGAGAACGATGCCAACGCGGTGTGGGAACAGGTAGCCATTGAATTGGACGAGCGAGGGCCTGGGCCTGGCAACGTCCGTACGGATGTCGACTCTATTTTTGAAGAATTGGCTCTGAACGCGGCACAGCATTCAGATAGCAGCGAAAATTGCTACGGGATCATCCACGTGCACGAAGTCCCCCACATTTATTTTTCACACCGTTCCGACGGCAAGATTATCTACCTGGTCGGCGTTTCGGATAGGGGCATAGGTATTCCGAATGCGTTGCGTAAGAACCAACTGTATGCTGGACTTACCGACGACGAAGACGCCATCCTACGATCCACGGACATGGACGTAACTGGTACAGTCTCACATCGAGACGCGGGACTCCACCACGTCCTGGAAAGGACCCGGGCGTATCGGGGCGAATTGCTGATCATTTCCGGACGCGGTTTTTTGCGGTGTTCGGACGGTGAAGCTCCCATAGCCCATAACCTGAGCGAAGACGCCAGACGATATCATCCCGGAACGGCTGTCGCGGTTGCTCTTCCTGTCCCCGCCATGGAGTCGACGTGATGGTTGCCGTGGAATTGCTCCGTGAAACTGGCGTCAGAATTCTGGGCACGCGTCCCGCCGCGCGCGCAATGGAACCGGCTATGCGCGCGGCCTCAAACAGCGGAATCATCACCTTCAACACGTCTGGCGTCCGGCGCATCGGCGTTTCCTTTTTCGACGAGACTCTCCTGATCTTCAACGAGATAGTCACCGAAACCGGCAACCGCGATCTGCGATTGGTTTACCAAAAGGCACCACCAACGGAGTCCTTGAAAAACCTGGTGGAAAATCGAGGTTTGATGCTGTCCGAATCCGATACTGGGGACTGGATCATCTTCCGGCCGGGAACGTTGTGACCCAGTCAGCCCAAGTCTCCCCACCCCGCGTCCTCCTCGCCAAGCTGGGCCTGGACGGGCATGACCGGGGCGTCAAGGTCATCGCGCGGGCCTTGCGTGACGCGGGCATGGAAGTGGTCTACCTGGGCATGCGGGTCACGGCGGACCAGGTCGCGGCGGCGGCGGCCCAGGAGGATGTCGACGTCGTCGGCATCAGCATCCTGTCCGGCGCGCACATGCGGCTGATGCCACGCATGGTTGACGCGTTGCAGCGCCACGGGTTACGCGACGGCAACGCCGACGGCGACGTGATGCTACTGGCCGGCGGCACCATACCCGACAGCGACGTAGAACCTCTGAAACTGTTGGGCGTGGACGGAGTTTTCCCGGTCGGAACCTTCACAAACGAGATGGTGGAATTCATCCGGGCAGGTTTGTCTCAGAAAACACGATGAGTTGGCCCCCGAAATACGACGCTGCCTACGTCCCCAACCCGGGCGCCGAGCATTGGGACTCCCGATTGGAGACGATGGATCCTGCCGAACGCGACGCGGTGATCCTCCACAAGTTGCGTGGCCAGGTCCGGTACGCGTGGGAGCACTCCGGTTTTTATCGCGAGTTCTGGAAGGGCGCGCCCGCGGATCCGACGAACATCAGCAGCCTGGAGGAGTTCGCCCAACTGCCCATTCTCACCAAGGAGGAGGTCCGGATCGAGCAGGAAGCGCACCCGCCCTACGGACGTTTCCTCTGCGTTTCGCCGGACCGGGTTTACCGCATTCATGGCACCTCGGGAACCACCGGCCGGCCCACCGTGTTCGGCATCAGCCGCGGCGACTGGGACCGCATCGGCGAGGCCCATGCGCGCATCCTCTGGGCAGCCGGTGTACGCCCCGGCGACACGGTGATGGTCGCGGCGGTGTTCAGCCTCTACGTCGGCAGCTGGGGCGCGCTGGTCGGCGCCGAGCGGCTGGGCGCAACGTGCTTCCCCTTCGGCGCGGGAGCCCCTGGCCAGACCGAGCGAGCCGTGGAGTGGGCGGAGATGGTGCGGCCCGCCGCCCTGTATGCCACTCCTTCCTACGCGCTGTACCTCGCGGAAACGGCCCGCGAAATGGGTATCGATCCGCGGTCGGACTTTGGATTCAGGCTCATGTTCTTCAGCGGCGAGCCCGGGGCCAGCGTCCTGGCCACGCGCCAGGCCATCGAGGACGCCTTCGGCTGCTACGTGGTGGACCAGGGCAGCATGGCCGAGATGACTCCCTGGATGACCAACGGTGGTTGCCGGCATCTCCAACGCGGCATGCACCTGTGGCAGGACATCGTGTACACCCAGCTGGTGGACCCCGATAACCACGAGCCCGTGGCCATGGGCGGCGAGGGCGTCCCCGTGTACACGCACCTGGAGCGCGAGTCGCAGCCCATGATCCGCTACTGGTCCGGCGACATCGCTCGCTGGGAGATGGTGGACTGTCCATGCGGGCGAACCTACCCAACGCTGACCCAGGGCATCTACGGCCGGGCCGACGACATGCTGATCATCCGTGGCCAGAACGTGTTCCCGTCTCGCGTCGAGGACGTGCTGCGAGGTCTGGACGAGTTCGGCGGCGAATTCCGCCTGGTGGTGGAGCGGGAGCGCGGCTACCTGGACAGCCTGACCGTGCATACCGAGGTGTCCGCCGGCGCTTGGGCATCCGCCGGCGAAGCCGGACCCGACGGATTGAACGCCCTGCGGGATCAGGTCCGCGACACCCTGCGCCGCGCGCTGGGCGTCGGCGTCTCCGTCGAGCTGAAACCCGAAGGGGAATTTGAGCGTACCCAGTTCAAAGCCCGCCGAGTGATCGACCTTCGACAATAGGTTTTCGTTCCAATCGACAGTGTCATCGGGATGGATCCATCCCTGGCTCGACGCGACGCAGGAGTTGACGGCGGCGCTTGAATTGACGGACCGCACCCATGGAATGGCCCCTTCCTGACGCATCAATCTACCGGCCACCCGGCATACCGGGCCCGCGGGCGCGCGTCGGCGAAATAATGCCCGGACTGCATCAGCGTGGACTGATCACCACCAGCGCATTCCTCGTGATCACCGCTGACCCAGAAACCGGTGAAGACGGAGTCACGATCATCGACGCCGGTTGGCGGCTCTACCACCACCGCCGCATCATCGAGTACCTGGGACGGCTGGGATACGGACCGGGATCAGTTCGCCAGCTAATCTCCACTCACTACCATCCGGACCACGTGGGCGGCATGGCCGGCCTGATTGAGGCCACAGGGGCGCCGGTGGCCGCCCACGGCGTGGAAGCGCCCTACCTTGCCGGAGAGGCCGGCCGGAAGTTGCCCAACCCGGTCAAACCCCGTTGGCTCCGCCCGTTCATGTGGCCGCTGTTGACCTGGATGACTCCCTCACCCGTGCCGGTGGCCAGCCCGCTCCATGAAGGCGACGTACTGCCGCTCCTGGGCGGCGCCACGGTGATCCACACTCCCGGGCACACGCCCGGCAGCATCAGTCTCCACTTCCCGGACGAAGGGGTGCTGTTGGTCGCCGACGCCCTGCAACGTTACCAGGGCCGCCTCACCCTGCCGTCTCGCTGGTTCTCCAGCGACATGGAGGCGGCGAAGGAATCGGTGCGCAAGCTGGCCGAATTGGATTTCGAGGTGATCTGCTTCAGTCACTTCGAACCGATGCGCGAGGGCGCACGAGCGGCCCTGCGTTCGCTGGCCGAGTACCTGTAGTAACCTTTCTGCCGTTTTTGATGCGTGGTCACGCCACGATTTAGGACCGGATCGAGGATCTCCAGACATGCCAGTGAATACAACCCCAGCCACCGAAACGCCTGCCGGCCTTCCCCTACCACTGGAAGGCGTCCGCGTCCTCGACGCCACGCATATCGTCGCCGGTCCGTTCTGCTCGCTGATCCTCGCCGACATGGGAGCCGAGGTGATCAAGATCGAGCGCCCGCGAACGGGAGACCTCGCGCGTGGACGGGGCCCTTTCATCGGCGACGCCGAGGCCGGCCAGGTGAGCAGCCGCTTCCTGGGCGTCAACCGCAACAAGAAGTCTGTCACCCTCGACCTGCGCAACGCCACGTGCAAGGCAGCATTTGAGAGGCTGGTCGTCAACTCCGACGTGCTGCTGGACAACTGGGGTCCCGGCGCGTTCCGACGCCTGGGTCTCGGATACGACCGCTTGCGGGAGATCAACCATCGCCTCATCTACGCCGAGATCACCGGCTACGGCGACGCCGAGGGCGCTCGCGGACCCTATTCCGACTGGCCGGCCAACAACCTTGCCATCCAGGCCATGTCGGGGTGGATGGACCTCACCGGCGAGCCGGGCGGTACACCACAGGCGGTGGGCGATAACATCGGCGATTCGGTCCCGGGCGTTTGGGCCGCCCTTGGCATCGTGCTGGCACTGGAGACCCGTCGTCAGACCGGCCTCGGCCAGCATGTGGACGTTGCGATGTACGAGTGCATGGCCTCTCACGTGATCAGCAACATGAACGCGTACCAGGCCACCGGAACCACCCCCGGACGCACACGGCAGGCGGCCCTCAACCCCGGCCTCGCCCTGCAAGCGGCGGATGGCCATGTGGTTATGGCCGGCGTGCGCACGCCACAACGCCTGGCCGGCCTCTGGGAACTCATCGGACGCGCCGACCTGCCGGAAGCGGACGAGCGTTACCTCCAGCAGTTTCCGGACGCCGATTTCGTCTTCGACGAAATGATCCCGGCCATCGAGGGATGGTCATCGCAGCGCCCCAAGTGGGAGGTTGCCGGCCGCCTTACCGAGCTGGGTTTCTCCATGGGCGTGGCCCAGAGCGTCGCCGACCTGGCGGAGTGCCCACAGCTGGACGCCAGGGGGATGTACGTCGACACTGACGACACCCTCGGCGGTACCTTCCGGTCTCTCGCAACGCCCATCCAACTAACATCCTGCCGTTCATCCGACGCCGGACCGCCGCCGCAACTGGGCCAGCACAACGCGGAAATCCTGTGCACCCTGGGCGGTCTCTCCCCCGAAGAGTTGGCCCAGCTGTCGGCGGAAGGAGCGGTATAATTCCGGCAACTGTGGTAACCTTTGCGCCAATAATCCCCATCGGGAGGGCAAATAATGTGTGCGATGCTGAAGAACCGGAACGGCCTGACGATTACCACCAACTCTCCTGCGGCCGCTGATCTCTACCAGGAGGGTCTAGACCTGGTTCTGTCCCAGAACTACGGCCCCGACGCCAAGCTCCAGGCGGCGCTGGAAGCCGACGAGGGTTTCGCCATGGCCCACGTCGTGCAGGCGTACGTTCTGCATCTGCAGACCAACGTTCCGGCCGCCCGGGCAGCGGCGGAGAAGGCGGTGGAGTTGTCCGCGGGATGCTCGCGGGAAGAGCAGCAGATCGCCCGGATTGTGCATTCCTTCACCCACGGCAAGGGTACCGAGGCCATCGGACTGGTCCACGAGCACCTGGACGAATTCCCCACGGACACGCTGGCCATGCGCGTCGCCCAGCGTCTCTACATGCTGGGCTGCTTCGGAGCCGGCGTCCCGGACTTCCCCAACCACCTCATGGCGATGATGCAGAAGGTGGCGCCGGCCAACGGCGACGACTGGGCATTCCTCGGCCAGTACGCCTTCGCTCACCACGAAACCAACCAGCCCGAGAAGGCCATGGACCTCGCCACGCGCTCCCTGGAAGGCAATCCCCAGAACGCGGTGGCCAGTCACTCGGTCACCCACTCCTACTTCGAGCAGGGAGACGCCGCCAACGGCGGCCGCTGGCTCGCCGATTGGCTGGACGGGTTCGACCGGCGCGCGTCCTACAACACGCATCTGTCCTGGCACCTCGCCCTCTTCGAACTGGCGCAGGGCAGGTACAGCCAGGCCCTCGACCTCTATGAAACCCACATAAGGCCCGGCGTGCAGGCGCGCAATCTGGCGAACCTGCAGGACGCCGCATCGTTGATGTGGCGGTTGCAGATCTACTCCGGAGAAGAACCGGGCAAGCCGTGGGACGAGGTGCGGGACATGGCCTTGCCGGCCGCCGACGCCCCGGGGGCAGCTTTCCGCGACTGTCACGCCGCGCTGGCGTTTGCCGGAGCGGGAGACGCGGAGTCGACACAGAAACTGGTGGACCAGTTGAAGGCCAAGGGCGACAAGGGTGACGACCTGGCCCGCGAGATGACCATGCCCATCGCATTGGGCGCCGCGGCCTTCGCGGCCGGCGACTACGACGAAGCTGCCGATCTCATGGGCCCCACGTATCCCATGCTGGAGCGCATCGGCGGCAGCCACGCCCAGCGCGAGGTGTTCGAGGACACGCTCCTGGAAACCTACATCCGCGCCGGCCGCTACGATGAGGCCAAGGCCATGCTCGACGAGAGGCTTTCCCGCCGCTCGTCAGTCCGCGACACCTACTGGATGGGTCGCTTGGAAGCCGAAGCGGTCCAGGGCAACCCCGACGCATCGCGCCAACTCTTGGCACAGGCACGCGCGGCATGGTCCGACACCGCCGACGAGGCCGCCGCCGAGATCCAGCGCCTCGCCATGGCAGCTGACTAGGCTGACGCGCACCGGCAAAAACGAACGAGGGCGGGTTTCAGAACCCGCCCTCAATTCGTTGGCTGGCGTGTCGATCAGTGGCCGCAGCCGCAGAAACCGCCACATCCGCCGCCGCCAACCGGGGCCGGCATCGGCGAACCGCCGAGATCGGCCATGTCGCTGGCGAAGCTGTCGCCCTTGCTCACCGCCGCGAACACGGAGATGGCGCGCTTGGCCGGCGCCTCGCAGTGGGGGCAGTCGGCGCCGGTGGCGGACATGGGCTGCAACTTTTCGAACTTGTGGCCGCAGGTCGTGCAGGCGTATTCGTAGATGGGCATAACAAGCTCCCGATGAGATGATGGTCAGAATATACGCCCGGCACCACGCGAGCGTCAAGGTTGTCCACACTCGGGCCGTCGCCTGACCCACGACCTGCGGTGCCACCCTTACCCGGTTCGGACGTTGGTGACACCATTTGCTGGCCAAACTCAGATCGCATGCTCCATGATTGCCTGGCCGGCGATACATTCGTTTCATCGACCCGGTTCCAAGCGTATACGTGCGTCAAAATCAGCATCCAATCGATAACGGCCTCCGCAGGAGTCTGTGCCCGGTCGTTTTGTCCGGAGTAGTCGCTGGAGCCACCGCGCCCGCCGCAGCGCGCCATGCTTCAGGCAGGGGCAATAAGAGCAAACCACCCAAGTGCAACTCCTCCGGCCGCAGGGCGGATCATCTCTGAGGACCTGCTCAAAACTCTCAACAGCGTCGCCTGGACATTCTCACCCGGAGGTAATCGATAGCCGCATTGATCCAAGGTACCGCTCCAGCGATAATCGCCTGTTTGCCGCTGGCGCCAAACATCCATTCTGGCGCGGATCAATTCCGTCCGATATTGACACGTCGAAAATGCGGTGCTAATCTCCGATACGGAGTATCATTATGGTCGCAACGACACCGAGGCATTCCGGACACGAGCACCCACGACCCCGCTCCGCTGCAGTGGTGGACGACATTGTTTCCCAATTGAGTGACCGGGGGTACCGGGACACCGAGCCTCGTCGCCTGGTCATCAGCGCCGTGGCCGCTCAGGGCCGGCCTTTCACTGCGGAAGAACTCTGCGCGTCTTTGCCCTGCGTCGGCCGGGCCACCGTGTACCGGGGCCTACGTTTGCTGGTGGAAACCGATCAGGTGTGCCGGGTCCTGCTGGAAGATCGGGAACTGCGCTATCAGCTAAGCCACCAGGGGCATCATCACCACCTGCTTTGCGCCGTTTGCGGTGCGTCAGCGGACTTGGAGGGATGCGATGTGGAGGACATGCTTCAGGAGGCGGCTGAAGCAGCGGGATTCCGAATGAGCGGGCATTGGCTGGAAGTTTACGGCCGATGCGGCGAATGCGCTGAGGACTGACCCTCCGCTTTTTATTTTTGCCCGCTGTTAATGATACTTCATATCTATAACTAGCCCTTGTTGATACTCGCTATCGACAATAGCCGCTAATTGATACGCCATTCATGGGACCGTATCGCTGACATGCCCCATTTTTCGGCGTGTGAGTCCGACCCTACGTCTACGGAGCAAACCGATGAACCCACCTTTTCAATCACGCATCCTCCCTGTCAAAGCTTTTCCGCTGCGGCCGGCCCTGGCGCTCGTAGCTGCGCTAGCGGCGATTGCGCTGCTTCTGACGGCCTGCGGGGGCGAAGAACCGGACCTCCCTCCGTCCGGCGCTTCGTCCACCGCAGGTTCCGCCCCGCCTGCCGCTGCTGCGCCGTCCAACCCGACTGCCGCGCCAGCATCATCCTCAGCATCGTCAACATCCCCAGCGTCCCCCGCAGCCCCGGCATCCCCGGCGGGCGGCTCCGAGCAGAGTGAGCCCGTGAAAATAGTTGCCGGAAACGCCGTGCTCGCTGACCTGGTGCGACAGGTCGGCGGCGATTTGGTCCAGGTCGATACACTGGTCGCCGCCGGCGTTGACGCTCACACCTGGCAGAGCACACCCCGGGACAGCGTGCGCATTGCGGAGGCTGACCTCGTGGTCAGCAACGGGCACGGCCTTTCCGCTCAGGTGGAGGACCTAATCGAAAACGCCTCCGCCAGCGACACCGTTCGAGTAGTTGCGTCCCAGGGCTTGGAGCCCCAGGAGCTGGTCGAATTGCCCTTCCCGGAAGGTGACCACGACGACGACCATGGCCACGGGGAGGACGAGCTCGAACTGGCCGGCCGTCTGCTGATCGGCGACGGGGAGACCGGCGATCTTTCGGTCATCGATCTGGAAACCGGTCACGTCCACCAGAACGAGTTCGACCTGGGTTCCCGCGCCGGCCGCATCTATCCGACCAAGAGCGGGCGCTTCGCCATCGCCGTCTCATCAGACGCCAACTCCGTGAACATCGTCGACGGCGGCGTGTACCTGGAAGAGCACGGCGACCACTTCGACATGGTGGAACGGGACGCCAGCCTCTGGGGGATCAATCTCACTGGCGACCGTCCCGTTCACATGTATGTCGGCGGCGAGTGGGCCACCGTCTATTACGACGGCTCCGGTGACTTTGTCCTGATCAATGAGCACGAACTGGAGGAAGGGGGCGACTCCTACGTCCCGATCAGGATGAACGCGGGAGCTCACCACGGCGCCGTCATACCCCTGGAAGACGACCTGTTCGCAGTGTCTCTGCAGCACCCCGACTACTCCCAGAACCCCGAAGAATACCGCCTGCCCATCGGCGCTGAAATTTGGGACCTAAACGGCAATGTGCTCCACCGCGCCGAGGGCTGCCCCGATCTGCATGGCGACGCCGGCAACGGGCACATGGCCGTTTTCGGCTGCACCGGCGGCGTGCTCATGGTGGAAGCCCACGACGGTCATTTCGAGGATGCTTTCATTCCGGGTCCTGCGGGATCGCCCGACGACTTCCGCCTCACCTCGGTATGGGGGTACTACGGCCTCGACCACTTCTTCGCCCTGGGTTCCGCGGTTGGCCTGTACGTGGTGGAGCCGGAAGAAGGCTCGATGGAGCAGTTGATCCCGGCCACTGAGGACCTGCGCCCCATCCAGGTGGCGATCAGCCACGACGGCGAACTCTTGGTGGTCGTCATGAGCGACGGCGAGCTGCGCCTTTACGAGGCTCATGACCTCGACCTGCTGGCCTCTTCATCCGACATCCTTGGCGATGACATAGATCCCGGCTTCTGGGCACGGCCCCACGTTGCCACCGCTCCCGGACACATCTTCATCACCAACTCCGGAGCGGGCGAAGTTGTCGCGCTGAACGCCCACGACCTGGAAGAGGTGAGCCACTGGGAAATCTCCGGCACTCCCACCAAGATCGCGTTCGTCGGTATTCTGGGCGAGGGTGACCATCATGAAGAGGGACATGATGACCACGACGATCACGCCGGCCACGACCACGGCGAAGGGGATCCGCACTTCTGGCAGAACCCGCGGATGGTCGTCCACTACGTAAACCAGATCACCAACGGCTTGATCGAAGCGGACCCGGCTAACGCGGCGATATACCTGGACAATTCGGCAGCGTACATTGAGGAACTGGAGGCCCTGGACGCCTACATCGACGACGCCCTGGCGTCGATACCGGCAGACCACCGGGTGATGGTTACGTTCCACGACGCCTTCGGATACTTCGGTGAACGCTATGACGTGGAGGTGCAGGCTTTCGTCGGCGCCCACGCCGAGGACGTCTCGCCCGACGATATTGCCAACGTCCTGGAACTGGTGGAGCATCGTGGCCTGCCCGCAGTATTTGCCGAGCCCCAATTCTCCGCCGATGCCCTCGCACAGGTTGCCCGGGACACCGGTATCCAGATCGGCATCATCCGCTCGTTGCCCGACGACGAATATCCGGATTACATCAGCATGATGCGGTCCAACGCGGACCAGCTGGCCCAATTCCTGCGGTAGCCGGGTCCGGCGGCACGCCGCGACCCGCGTGTATGCGATCAGGGGACTCTCCGGAGAGAGTCCCCTGAATTTTTTCATTGACGCCCCATTCGGTGCAACAGCCGCGCACAAAAGTAGCGCTAAGCGTTTACAAGGGGTCTTGCTGGTGCGAACGGAGGACGGGGCGCTTCACGCCGTCAAGTGACGGTCTGCTATTGGGCCGTGTAGCCTCCGTCAATGACCAGCTCGCTGCCGGTCATGAATGAAGATTCCTCCGAGGCCAGGAACAGGACTCCGTAGGCTATGTCGTCCACGTTCCCAATACGCCCGATGGGAGTCGAATCAACGCGAAGCTGGCGCTGTTCCGGGTCGGCCATCGTCCGCGCCGTCATTGCGGTGTCGATAAACCCCGGATGGACCGAGTTGCACCGGATGTTCTCGCCCGCGTACTGGACGGCGGTGGACTTGGTCAGCAGCCGCACGGCTCCCTTGGAGCTGGCGTAGGCCGATCCCGCTCCGGAGCCGGGCCTGGTGGCGATCATGCCCGCAATGGACGAGATATTGATTATGGAGCCGCCGCCCGCGGTGCGCATGGCTGGAATCGCGGCGCGCGTACCCAGGAAAACACCCTTGCCGTTGACGTCCATAATCTGGTCCCAAACCTCGGTGGGCGCTTCGTGGATACGAGGCGCATTGACGCCACCAATGCTGGTGCCCCCGATTCCCGCATTGTTCACCAGGATGTCCAACTTGCCGTAACGATCGACAGCTTCAGTCACGGCCTCGGCCCATTGGTCGGCGTCCGTGACGTCCAGGTGCACGTAGGTAGCCTGTCCACCCAGCTCGCGGATCTCAGCCTCGAGTTTCATGCCGTCGTCATCGAGAATATCGCCGATTACCACGGCGGCGCCTTCCTGGGCGAACAGCCGGGCTTCTGCGGCGCCCTGACCTCGAGCGCCGCCGCTGATCAGGGCAACTTTTCCTTCCAGTCGCATGTCAAACCTCCCTCGAATTGTGGTTACGGAGATTAGCCGCCCAGTGTCGTGGTCAGCACCCACATCGGCCGTTCGCCTACCGCATAGGTGCCCAGTGCGGTCATTTCGCCGGTGTCGCCGTTGATGCTGTACGAGGCCAGTTGTCCGGTGGCGGAGCCGGCCGCGAACACGTAGCGACCAGAAGGATCCAGGCTGAAGGCGCTGGGCACCGCCTCGGTGGCGGCATGATCAGCGGGCGTCAGACGACCATCCGCGTCGACCGTGAAGCTGGCGATGCTGTTGTGGCCGCGGTTGGGCACAAACAGCAGGCCTCCGTCGGGCGCGAATTGGATTTGGGAGCAGGTGTTCCGTTCGCTGACTCCGGCCGGCAGAGTTGAGACGGTTTCGAACGGAGTCAGCCGGCCCTCACCATCAATTTGGTAAGAGGACACGCTGCAACCTTGCTCGTTGGAGAAGTAGACCAGGTCCAGGCTCGGGTGGAAGGTGAAATGCCGTGGCCCAATCATGTCACCCTGGTCCAGGGTCGCCGGTTCGTTGGCCGTCAAAGAGCCCGTGGCCGGATCGAACCGGAACTGGTAAATGATGTTCGGTCCGGGGATGTTCTTGGGCGGTTCAAGGACGTTGTCCTGCACCCGGGCGATGTGCGGGACATACGCGAATCGGTTGGAACGGTCGGTGAGCATGGCATGGGCGCCGGTGTCGGTGTCGACCACCGACGTCGCCGAACCGCCCAAGCTGCCATCGTCACCCAGCGGATGCACCGCAGCCTTGCCGTCGGCGTAATAGGACGACAGCAGGAACCTGCCGGTGCGATCGGTGGCGAGGTAGGACGGCTGGCCCGGAGGAGTCACCGATCCGGTTTGGGTCAACTCACCAGTTTGCTGGTTGATACTGTGACTGGTGATCTCCGGCACCTCGCGGTGGCCGGCATACAGAGTCTGGCGGTCCGGACTGATCGCCAGCAGGGAAGGGCCACCCGATACCTCTTCCTCGCCCGCGATGGTGAGGGCGCCACTGGTTTCGTCCATGGTGAAGATGGACAATTTGTTGTCGTCCTGGGCTGCAACATACACATAAGTCGCCATGGTCACTGCCTCCTATACACCCGTTTGTCCCGGTTTTTGCTGTCAAGATGGGAAGGCTATCGCAGCAGGGTGTCCGCCATGCGCTCCAGTTGCTCGCCCATCTCGTCCTCGGAGTCGGAGTGGTTGGGCCATACGCAAACCCGCAGGGCGCCGGCGTTCAGGAAGTCGTCTACGGTCTGGCGTGTGGTATCGGGAGCCTGCCCGAAAACGGAGATGGTAATGGCCTCCGGGTCGCGTCCCCGCTCGGCCGCCAGCGTGTCCAGTTGCTTTCGGCTGTCTTCGATCTGGCCGGGAGTCGCGCGGTTGGGCAGCCAACCGTCGCCGTAGCGCACCACCCGTCGCAGGACGTTGCGGGCGTTCCCACCCAGTAGGATGGGCGGGTGGGGCTCCTGCGCCGGCTTGGGGTACATGTACACCGGCGGGAAGTTGTAGTAGCGCCCGTGGAACTCGGCCTGATCCTCGGTCCATAGGGCCTTCAGGGCCCCCACCGCCTCCTCGGTCTGGGTCCAGCGGTGATCGAAGTCACCGCCCATCATCTCGGTTTCCTCGCGATTCCAGCCGGCCCCGATGCCGAAGACGAACCGGCCGTTGCTGTGTTGGTCCAGCACCGAAATCTGCTTGGCGAGGATCAGTGGGTTGCGCTCGGGCACCAGGGTAATCCCAGTGCAAAGCTTGATGCGCTCGGTGACCGCCGCCGCCATGGCGAGCGACATGTAAGGATCGGAAAAATGGCGGTAGGTCCACGGGATCTCGCCGCCGGTGGACGGGAAGGGGCTTTCGCTGTGCACGGGCAGGATGGGGTGCTCGTGGTACCAGATGGACTCGAATCCCAAGTCCTCGACCTTTTTGGCGATGAACGCCGGGTCGAGGGTGTAGGCTGGCAGGGGAACGATTATTCCTACGGACATTGCCTTGCTCCTTTGCGGCAGCGTTGCGAACTATCTCCGAGACCACCGCCGGCGATGTGTCGGAGTTTATCAGAACGGGTAGGCGGTGGCAGCGCGATTCGGGCCAATCCCTTCGCTAACGCACCTTGTCGGCGAGCAGTTCGCTGGCCAGTTCCCTGGCCGCGTCCAGATCATCCACGAACCGTCCCGCCGGAAGCCGTCGAAACACATTCAACGATTGCAGTGTCTGCTCCACGGAGCCGGAAAGGTTGAGCACGATGCATTCCGTTTTCGCGGCTGCGGCCGCGTCGACCAGACGCTCGATGATCAGGGCCGCGCTGTCGTCCATATGGACGGTGTTGGAGAAATCAAAGATCACGACCTCGTGCTGCCGAACGTCCGCTCCGACCATCCAGGCCAACTCGTTGGCCGAGGCGAAGGAAAATTCGCCGCGCAAATCTACCAGCCCAATCCGGGCCTGGAATTCATCGGCATCGTCGTCGCTCGAACTGTCGGAGAAGAACCCGCGCTCCAGCAGGGGCACCGAGATCACTCGCCCCAGCTCGCGTTGTTCCACTGCCCGTGCCCTAGCGAAACCCGCTACGATCAGCCCTATCGCGATGGCAGTGATCAGGTCGACGAACACGGTCAGCACCAGCGTGGTCAGCATCACCAGCAGGTACTCCCGCTGGATGTGGCGAACCCGAGTGATGAGCCGCCAATCAATGATGTCCCAACCAACCTTAATCAGAATGCCCGACAATGCAGCCACCGGAATCGGCTCTGCGATCCATCCCAGACCCAGCATGAGAGCCAGCAGCACCGCGGCGCAGGTCACGCCGGAGACGGGAGTAGTTCCTCCGGCCCGGACGTTCACGGTGGTGCCAGTGGGCGCGCCGGCACCGGGCAGGGCTCCCAACACGCCGGCGGACACGTTGGCGATACCCTGACCCACCAGCTCCCGGTTAGGTCGATGCCGCGTGCGCGTGAGCGTGTCCGCAACCAGAGAAGCCACGAGACTGTTGACAGATCCGATCAGGGCCAAGGTCAGCGCCGGCTGCAAGGCGGAGAGCAATAGGTCCGGCGTCAGGTCCGGCAGGTACAGCGCCGGCAATCCCTGTGGAAGTTTTCCGATCGTGGGGGCATCGCTCAACCACAGCGCCGCCATTGCCGTCCCAACAATCAGGGCCAAAAGCGGCCCCGGCATGTACCGTCCCAGGCGGCGCGGCCAGAACACACAGATCGCCAGGCATACCGTGCCCACGACGATCGCGTGCAGGTTCAGCGTGACGATCGCCTCCGGCCAGGCGCGGATGATGCCAAGAAGGCCGCCAGGAGCAGGAGGAGCGCCCAGGAAGGGCAGCGTTTGGATGACCATGATAAGTAGGCCGATGCCGGAAGTAAATCCGGCGATCATGGAATATGGGGTGTAGTTGATGAAGCGGCCGACCCTCAGAAGCCCCAACGCAATCTGGATCACGCCGGCCAGTACGACAATGGTGAACGCCTCCGATAGGGAACTCGCATGCTTCGTGAGCACGATCATCATCGCCACGGTCATGGCAGCGTTGGGGTACGCGATCCGAGCAGGCGTACCGCCAAATATCGAAGCGCAGAATCCAACTGCGATCGCCCCGTACATGCCGGCCACGGGACCCAAACCCGCGGCCACGCCGTAAGCCAAAGCCATAGGAAGCACTGTCGCGGCGGTGGTGACTCCGCCGAACAGATCTCCCGATAGTATCCTCGGGTTATAGGACGGTCGTGCGCTGAACAGTCTCAACGACAAGTTGCTTCGACTAAATGATTAAAGGGTGACACTCACTGACCTGAACGCACCCATTCGGCAACGCGTTCGCCGATCATGATGGTGGTGCAGTTGGTGTTGGCACGTATTACGTCGGGCATCACCGAGGCGTCGGCTACCCGCAGGGACTCGATGCCGTGGACGCGGCAGTGCTGGTCCACCACGGCCATGGCGTCACTGTCCGGTCCCATCTTGCAAGTACCGGAGAGGTGCTGGCCGATGCAAACCTCGCGCAGCATCCAGTTGTCCAACGCGTCGTCGGAAACCAGGTCGGTCTCTGTCGGCGATATCAGCCCGTCGTAGATGTTCCGGAACTGCTCGTGGTCCATCAGACGCAGCACGATGCGGACAGCCTCCCGCATGCGTTCGCGGTCCCAGTCCGCCTCCAGGTAACGGCAGTCGATGTGGGGTTGCACGTCGGGATCGGTGGATTGCAAGGTCAGCTCGCCCGCGCTTTCGGCCAACTCCATCATGCAGGTTACGCGTATCCCCTCGTTGTCATAGGGATCGCCGCCCAGCGGGGTGGAGAATGACGACGGGAAAATCTGCATGTCGTTCCGCGCATCGGAACCGCTGGCGGTGTAGCGCAACACCGTCTGGATGCGCGGCGCGTCGGGATCGAGCGCGAAGTCGTCCTTCACCTTCACCCGAACGGGCACCAGGGGATGGTCGCGGAGGTTTTTGCCCACACCCGGCAGGTCCTTGACTACGGGTATGCCCAGATTGCCGAGCTCGCCGGCCGGGCCAACGCCGGACAACATCAGGAGCTGGGGCGATGCGATCGCGCCCGCACACAGGACGATTTGCTCCGCCTCGATTTGGAAGGTCTCTCCTCCGCTCTCGACTTCGACTCCGACCGCTCGCGGTGACCCGTTAGTACCAGTCTCGAACAAAACCCGCCGGACGCGGACGTTGGCACGGATGGTCAGGTTGAGGCGATGACGGTTGGGATTCACGTAGGTCAGCGCCGTGCTCATCCGCACGCCGTTGGGGTTGTTCATCGGGAAGGGACCAACGCCCGTGGAGTCGGGATGGTTGTGGTCGTAGACCTCGGCGTACCCTATATCGGTGCAGGCTTGAACGAAACTTTCCTGGAGTGGCAGCCAGTTCTCTCTCCGGTGGCGACGCACCGGGATCGGCCCGTCGAACCCGTGGAAGTCGTCGGAGATATCGGTGTCAGTCTCCTGCCTGCGGAAGTAAGGGAGCACGTTGATGTAGCTCCACTCGTCGTTGCCCCAGGATGCCCACCGGTCGTAGTCCTCGGGCACTCCGCGCAGGAACACTTGCCCGTTGATGGCGCTGGTGCCGCCGACCACGCGCCCGCGGGGGACGTTGACCGGCTCCGTTTGGAGCGGCGTGCCGGTCCCGACAAAGGACCAATTATGCGGCGCGCCCATCTCTGACGCTCGGGGCGCGTAGCCAAATTTCAGGTCGTCGGGGGTCTGCTCCAGGTCGGGATAGTCCGGGCCCGCCTCCAGCAAAAGCACGGAGCGGGAGGGATCCTCCGACAGGCGCGTTGCCATGGTGCCGCCGGCAGAGCCGGCCCCGATCACGATGACGTCATATTTCATGCTGGCGCTCCTTTGGAGGCAACGGGCGGCTGGCGGGTACCAGAATTGGAGGATAGCTCTTCCGCTTCTACAAAGCCTGAAGAAACTCATCGGTGGTTATCACGGTCCCCTGGCGAGGGTAGACTTTCTCGGTGAGCACGCGGTGCACCTCGGGATCTCCGTCCGAACAGGCGTCGGACAACACGATAAAGCTGTAATTTATGTCCACCGCCCAGCGCACTGAGGACAGCACGCACCCGCTGGTGGCCACGCCCATGATGACCAGGTTGTCGCGTCCCATCTCGCGCAGGGTAACGTCCAGGGCGGTCGTTGAGAACGGACCGGGGCGCACTTTGGTGATCACGAGTTCACCCTCCGCCGGAGCGACACCGTCGTGAAGCTCCACATCGGGCGCGTATTCGGCAAACGGACCGCCGCGATGCACCACGTAGATAACCGGGATGCCGGCCGCCCTAGCGCCGGCGAGAGCTTTGGCAGCGTTTTCGACGACCGCTACGGGCTCCGTGGCAACGTTGGCAATGATGCGCTGCTGGAAATCCATGATCAAAACGGCGGTGCGTTCAACGTCGATACGTGTCGCTTGCTGGGTCATAATCATTCTCCCAAAGCGTGTTACTTGGGTTGGGCACTCTGCCGCATTATAGCGTCGGCAAGGCAGGTGAACCCGCACGTTTTCGCGCCAGTTTGCGCGTTGACGAAGAGCCGTGTCCCGAAAAAACTCAGGGGCGAACTCTCATTCGCCCCTGCATGAAGAACCGTCGCGCAAACTGATTACAGGTTCAGCGGGTGTTCCTCGTAATCCTTGACCTTGTCATACACCTGGACGCGGTGACGGCTGGCCTCCAGCACAAAGATCCGGTCGTTCTCGTCCACGCGCACAGCAACGGGCCGGCGGAACCGCCATTCGGGCTCCAGGTCAACGCGGCGCCGCGCCTTGATGATATCCGGATTGGCGTCGATGTACGTCTGCGTCCACGGTGATGGTTGTTGCGCGTCGCCCACCAGCGTGGCGATGAAACGGCCGTCCGGCGCGTACACCTGGAGGCGATGGTTGCCCCAGTCCGTGACGTAAACGTCGCCTTCGGAATCAACCGCAACGCCCGTGGGACCGTTCAGGTCGCCAACGCCCGAAACGGACGATGCCTCAAACTTCTGCACGAAGTTTCCTTCGGCGTCGAACTTCTGCACGCGGTTGTTTTTCCAGTCCGCCACGTACACGTTGCCGTCGCCGTCCACGCACAGGCCCCACGGCAGGTTGAACTTCCCGTCCCCGTCACCTTGCTTGCCGAACGCGCCCAGATGCTTGCCTTCCTTGGTGAACTTCTGAACACGATGGTTCTGGCTGTCGACCACCAGCATGTTGCCCTCGGGGTCGAAAGCCATGCCGCAGGGGCCGTTCAACTGGCCCTTGCCGTCTCCGGCCTCGCCCCAGGATGACAGGAACGCACCCTCGGGGTCGAAAACCGACACGCGGTTCAGGAAGTCATCGGATGCGTAGACGTTGCCGTCGTCATCCAGCGCAATGGAGCGCGGCCAAACGAACTGGCCGTCGCCCCGACCGAAAGCGCCAAATTGTCCCAGAAACTGGTGGTCCAAAGTCACGCGGCTAACACGCTGGCCGAGTTCCTCGGCCCCGCGGCTCAACACGTACATCGTGTCACCCGCCAGCGCAAAGTCCTGGGGTGTCCAGAATCCCTGCCCCGACATGCCATACATGCCGATGCAGTAGTTGTAGTCGAATACCCGGCCGGCGGCCACGGTGGTAAGCATGGTAGACCTCCCTAGCTCTGAGCCGAACCGCCTATACGAAGTCCAACTGCTCGAAGTTGCCGCCGACGATTGGCACAGAGTCCAAACCCAGCCACTTCTCGATGACCGTGGCGTACAGCCCGCGGAAGTCGTAGTTCGGCTCAAGGTCCCCCTGGGTCAGATCCTCAGGGCGCAGCGACGGATAGGAGCTGTAATGGCCGCCCTTGACCTGGTTGCCGATCACGAAGGCAGCGCCGCCGGCGCCGTGGTCGGTGCCCGTGCCGTTGTCCTTGACGCGCCGGCCGAACTCGGTGAACAGCACCATGATGAGGTTGTCACCGGCGTCGTGCTCGGCCAGGTCGTCAAAGAAGTCGCTGATGGCGCTGGACATGTCCGTCCACAGCTTGGTGTGCATGGGCGGCTGATTGAAGTGCGAATCGAAGCTGCCGTGCTGGGTGTAGAACACCTGCGTTCCGAGGTCGGCCAGGTAGACCTGCGCGATGTCCCGCAGGTACTTGGCGATGGGAGTGTCGGCATATTCGACGGTTGACGAGTACTGCTCCGGAGCGGTCCGAACGATGTCCGCACCCTTGAGAGCGTCGCGCCCGGTCTGGCCCAGGTAGTCCATCACCGCACCGGTTCCCACGGTGGGGGAGTACATGCGGGCGAACCGATCCAGAAGCTGGTCCCGTTCGGCTTCAACCGGCACGCTGGACAACACGCCGTAGGATTCAAGGCTGGACACGGATGTGATCGGCGTTCCGCGAAGCGCCAGCGCCCGAGGCAGACCCTGGCCGAAGTTGACGCCCTTCAACACGTTCTCGCCGCGCGGGTCGAGGTCGCGGATCACGCGGCCGGCCCATCCCTCGGTTCCCACGATGTCCGGCTCGCACGTGTGCCAGATGTCCATGGAGCGGAAGTGCGATCGCGGCGAGTTCTCGTAACCGATGCCGTGGATGATGGCCACTTTGCCGTCATCCCACAACTTCTTTATCGGACCCATCTGAGGATTGAATGCCAGCTCATCATTGATCGGGATGACCTTATCCGCCGGAATACCGACCTTGGGGCGAGCGTCGTGATAGTGGCCGTTGGTGTACGGAATGACCGTGTTCAGGTAGTCGTTGGCGCCGGTCATCTGTAGAACCACCACCACCGGATCTTTCGTCGTAGTCGTCATGTTGTTCCTCCGTGCGTGGCCGGCCAACCGGTCGGTCGCCCGCTCCAGCTGATGCCGATGGTAGTGGTCTATGCGAATTGGAAATCGCGCGACGCAGCGATCAGGGCCAACATCACGCCGACCCGATTTTCGGACCGTTCGGTGTCGTCCTGGGTGTCCCAGCGTAGTTCGCCGTCACTGCGAGCCTGGTCGAGCAACTCCTCCCGGGTCCCTTCGCTCACTTCCAGTGGGCCCACGAGCTCGAGACAAGCCTCAACCAACTCTTCGGGAGCCAGGTTGCCCCGACCCCGCAGTGTATCCACCATGGACCGCACGCCTGGCAGCGAAACATCGCCCAGCAGGCCGGCGGCGAAGTTCACTCGGCGCACCAACGCCCCGCCGTCAATCCATTCGCTGCCGGTATGCCAACTCTCGACGCTGGGCGGATTCAGCAATTCCTGTCCCTGGTAGGCACACTCGAAGGCCAGCGAGTTGAAACCGGGTCGCGGCTGGCTGAAATTGCCCGCCATGCGGGCGGTGCTTATCACCAGTTCCGCCGGACTCTTGACGCGGCTGAAGCGGGCCTGCTTGAAGAAGTCGGAGTTGAACATGACCCGCAGCATGAAGCGGATGTCGCCATCCGACTCGTTGTACGCCGCCACCAACTGGTCGATGGCGTCGGGGTCGTTCGGCGGCGTTATGTTCCAGCTGGGAACCTGCGGCTCGTCGGCGACGAAGAAATTGTAGAGATGCCGCGACAGGAAGCGCGCGGTGGCCGGCTGGTCAACCACCAGGTTGATGATGTCCTGACCGTTGAAGTTCCCGGTGTTGCCCAGGAAGGTCTTGTCGCCGTCGTCATGGTCTTCAGGACGGTACTCGAAATCCCAATAGAACCGGCCCAGAGGGTTGCGCGGAATCTTGGGGCCGATGGTCCAGCCGGTGAAGGCGCGGCTGGCCTCCTTGATGTCATCCTCGGAGTAGTTGCCCACGCCCATGGAGAACAGCTCCAGCAACTCGCGTCCCCAGTTCTCGTTGATCGCGCCGCGGTGGTTGCCGTTGTTGTCCAGCCAGAAGATCATGGCGGGGTTCTGCGCCAGTTCCAGCAGGAGATCGCGGAACTTCCCCAGCCCGCAGCGGCGGAACATTGCGATCTGCTGGGTGAGCTCCGGCGGGTTGTCCACCTTGGAGTTCCCCGTCGCGAAGAGCTGGTGCCAGAACAGCGCCATCTTCTCTTCCAGCGGCCGCTCCGTATTGATCATCCGGTAAACCCAGTCCGCCTGGTTCAGTGGGGGGCCCAGGGCTCCCTCGTAGCCGGGCATGAACCGGTAGAGCAGTTCTTCGTCCACAGGCTCGAACTGCTCCGGATTGAGCAGGTCCTCCACGGTATCTTCGTACCCGCGGCCGGTTTTTTCCACCAACTCGTCGTGCGTTGCGCCGAATCCGGCACGCCGCATCAGATGGCCCATCAATGCGATGTCTTCTCGATTGGCCATGGTCTTCCCTCCTGTAAGGGATCGGTCATTAAGGGATTGATCGTTTGATCGCGGAAATCGCGTACAAAATCAGCAAACCGTTATGGAAATACTACGTATCGGGCCAGTTGATGTCAAGGAATCCGGGTGGTCGGAGCCGTTCGCCGTCCGTGCTGGAGCAACGCCGCAAACGGTGGTTTCCGGCTACTCCGCCAGCGGCCGCTTCCAGTAGTAATAGACGAAACAGTCGGTGGGATTTTGCGGGATGAACAGGGGCATGGCGGACACCAGTTCCCAGCCCGCCGCGCCGCGTTCGTTCAGGAACGTCTCGTCAACCGCGTCGACGTTCATCGGGCCGTTCCCGAAGAACCCTCCGGACCTGATGGGCATCTTGTCAACCCAGTACTCCCACTTCATGGCGTTGCCGCCTCCTTTAATGGCGTGCAGCCAGACGCCCGCCGCGCAGGACCACGGGCGGGCGTCCGGAGCGAAGCGTCGCGAACCGAGGCTACTGCCCCATCTTGACCCAGTCTGCGCAGCGTTCGCCGATCATGATGGTGGTGCAGTTGGTGTTGGCGCGGATCACGTTGGGCATCACCGATGCATCGGCAACCTTGATGCCCTCCAGCCCGTGGATGTTCAGGTGCTGGTCCACCACGGCCATCGGGTCGCTGGACGGCCCGATCTTGCAGGTGCCCGAGGCGTGGGTGGTGTTGAACACCGTCCGCCGCATCCAGTTGTCCAGCGCTTCGTCCGACGCCAGGTCCTCGGGAGCCGGTTGCTGGATCTCTTCCACGATATGCCCGAAGGCGTTGTGCTCCAGCAGGTCGACACTGATGCGCACCGCCTCGCGCAGACGCTCCACGTCCCGCTCCTCCTCCAGATAGTGGTAGTTGAGCGACGGCTGCACGTGCGGGTCGTTCGCGGACAGCCGGACCTCTCCGGCGCCGTCGGCCAACTCCAGGATGCACTGGATGCGCACGCCGCCCGGCTCAAAGGGGTCCGCGCCGCCGATCGGCGTTGAGAACGACGACGCCGTGATCTGCATGTCGTTGCGGTCCGGCGAACCGGCGGCCGTATATCGCAGCGCAGTCTGGGTGCGCGGCGCCAGCGGATCCTGCTCGTGGTCGTCCCGCACCTTGCAGATGACGGCGACGATGGGATGGTCGCGCAGGTTCTGACCCACGCCGGGCAGTTCGTGGACGACCGGGATGCCCATTTCCCGCAGGTGGTCCGCCGGGCCGATGCCCGATAGCATCAGGATTTGCGGCGACGCCATTGATCCCGCGGAGAGCACGATCTGGTCGGCTTCCATGAGGAACACGTCCCCGCCGCTCTCCACTTCGACGCCGACCGCCCGCTTGCCCTCGAAGACAATGCGTCTCACCACCACGTTGGGCCGCACCGTCAGGTTGAGGCGGTGCCGCACGCCCCGCAGGAATGTGAGCGCGGTGCTCATGCGCACTCCCTCGGGGTTGTTCATGGGAATGGGACCCACGCCGCCGGAGTCGGGGCTGTTCATGTCCGCGTCTTCAGGGTAGCCCGCTTCGACGCACGACTGGACAAAGGCCTGCTGGAACGGCAGCCATTCCTGGCGCGCGAATCGCCGCACCGGTATGGGTCCCTCGGAACCGTGGAAGTCGTCGCTGATGTCCATGTCCGTTTCCATCTTCCGGAAATACGGCAGCACGTTGATGAACGACCACTCGTCATTCCCCTCGGAGGCCCAGCCGTCGTAGTCCTCGGGGACGCCCCGCAGTAGCACCTGCCCGTTGATGGCGCTGGTTCCGCCCACGACCTTGCCCCGCGGCGCCGGCAGCATCTCGGTCTGCTCCGGTGAGCCCTGGGCCCACCAGGTCCAGTTGTGCGGCGCGCCCTGGGCGGACGCGTCGGGCTTGTAACCGTACTTCAGGTCGTCGGGATAATGTTCATATTCGGGGTAGTCGGGGCCCGCTTCCAACAGCAGGACGGAGCGGTCGGCATCCTCGGCCAGCCGCGAGGCTACGGTGCAGCCGCCGGAACCGGCCCCTATCACGATTACGTCGTACTTCATGGTCTCACCTGCGTTTGACTGGTCTTCTCGAACGTTGTGCTCGCGCCAGCATAAAGGAACGCGCGGGCAAATGAAAAGGCCGGAAACCGGCGGTTATTCCCAGCGGCGGCCCTGCGCTGCCCAACGCACGGTGTCTACGGCGACGTCGTTCTCCGGTTCGGATGACGTCCACCGGCGCAGGCCCTATAATTCGGCCATGCCCCAGCACGCCGCCCCACGGAGGAACCCATGAATTTTGGCATGTTCACCGATTTCCACATCGGCGAAAATCGGACCCAGGCCGAGGCTTTCGACGAATCCTTCGCCCAAATCGCCGACGCCGAAGCCATGGGTTTCGACACCGTGTGGCTGGCCGAGCACCACTTCAGCCCGGAGCGGGCGGTCCTGGCGTCGCCCATGGTCATCGCCAGCGCCATCGCGGCCCGAACCCAGCGCATCCGCACCGGCCTGGCGGTGCAGGTGCTCCCGCTGACCAACCCGCTGCGGGTGGCCGAGGAAGCCGCCACCGTCGACCACATCAGCAAGGGCCGCTTCGAGTTCGGCATCGGCCGCAGTGGCCTGACCAAGTACTATCAGGGTTACAACATCCCGTATTCCGAGAGCCGCCCGCGGTTCCTGGAGGCCCTGGACATCATCATGCAGGCCTGGAGCAACGACCAGTTTTCCTACGACGGTCAGTTCCACTCCTACGAGGATGTTGCGGTGGTGCCCAAGCCCTTCCAGCAGCCCTACCCGCCGGTGCGGGTGGCCGTGGCCGGCGAAGACACCTTCCCGCTCATCGGCAAGATGGGCCATCCTATCTTCGTCAGCGCGAACGCCGGTCGCGAGCAGCTCAAGGCCCGCATCGCATCCTATGAGGAAGCCCGCGCCGCCGCCGGACACACCGGGCCCGCCGACATCGCCGTCCGCATCCCGGTGTACGCCGCCGAGACCACTCAGCAGGCCCACTCGGAACCGGAAGCCAGCGCGATGTCCGCCATCCAGTACGCGGCCAGCGAGTTGGTGAAAACCGCCGCCAGCGAGGAGACCGCCGAGCGCATCCGCCGCACCGCCAACACGCCCTACTCCGACGTCCTGCAGCAGCGCGTCGTGTTCGGCACTCCGCAGCAGATTGTCGAGCGGTTCCGCGGATACCAGGAGGATTTCGGCGCGACCGGCGTCGTCATGGAAGTCAACTACGGCGGGCGCATCCCCTACGACCGGGTGAAGAACTCGCTGCGCCTGATCAGCGACGAGGTCATGCCCCACTTCAAGTAAGTTCGGAGGCTCGGGCAAGCAGAAGTGCAGGGGCGACTGGTCAGTCGCCCCTGCGTTTGCCTCGCGGCCGGATCAACGGCGCAACGCCGCCGTTTCGGGAGACGCTTTAGTGCGCCGCTCCCGCCAACGCCGCCTGCGCGGCCAGTTCTTCGTCCCACGGGCCCGGCATCCGGCCCTTCTCGGTCCCGCCGATCATGTACCCGCTCTCGTCATGCCCCCACTGCTCCCGGGGCATCTCGTAGGAGAGCTCGATGCCGTTGCCGTCGGGGTCGCGGATGTAGATGCCGATGGCGTGCCCGTGGTCGGACACCCGCTCGATGGGAATGTTCTTCTCCTTGACCCGGTGGTACAGCTCCTTGAGGTCTTCCAGGTTCTCCATGTACCAGGCCATGTGGTTCAGGCCCACCTGCCCGCCCTGCGGCCCTATGGCGTTCTCACCCACCTCGGTCAGCGCGATCTCGTGGGAGTTCCCCAGGTCGGCGGACATGAACGCCGCCCGCCCCGGGAAGAACCCGTAGGTGTGCAGACCCAGCAGGTCCTCATACCAGTCCCGCGCCTTTTCCGCATTCCGTACAAAAATGTTGACGTGGCCCAGATTTCTCGGCGTATAACCCATGGTGTCCTCCTTATCCATCGATGAATTCGGCGCCCGTTGCGCCATGATAACAACGGCGCCCGCCCGTGGCAAAGAGGCGCCGACCAATCCCCCGTTGACCGCGCCGGCCCACCGGAACATCGCCCCGACCTCTCGTCTGGAGCCGTCGCTCCCGTCGCCAGCACGGCACGACGCCGGTTCCGTCCCTACCGAAGGCGATCCGGCGCCATGACCAAGGGGCGAGTGCCGCCACCGCTAGTCGTCGTCCCTGATGAGCACCGCGACGCTGGGACCGTGGAGGCTCAAATACGGCGAGTCTTTCCAGTCATCCTCCCAGTCCTGCTCGCACTGGGCCTTGTCGTCTGCCGGCACGTAATCGCACGGCTTGTAGTAGTCGTAGTCAAGCCGCTGCACATGGATGCCCACCACTGCGCCGCCGTCCTCGGTGTCGGCGTCTTCGTTGGCGGTGCGGGTCACGGTCACCCCTTGGTCCCATTCAAAGGCGGATCCACTCCAGTCTCTGTTCGGATCCGGATGGGTCCAGCCATCGGGGATCAGGTATTGAGTACTGGTATAGGCGCTGAGATGCTCGTCTCCCTCGCGCGTCCAAGTGAGGATCCAAACCGGATGGGGCGGCTCCGTGGCCAGGCGGATCCTGTAGGAGAACGATTCCCCCTCGTCCACGGTGAGGGACGTGGGGCTCACCAGCACCGCGGCGTTGGAGGACGGCGCCAGATCCGCCTGGGCGTAGGCCGATTCGCCCCTGCCGATGGGGTTGACCGCTCGCACGGTGAAAGTGTACAGCCCGGCGTCGGTGAGCCCGGTGATCCGGGCCGAAGCGCTTCTCGTTGTTGTCACGTCGCTCTCGACGTAGCAGGACTCGTCCGGATTCGGGTCGTCCGCGCAGTGCTTCCGCAATGAGTACCCGTACTCGTAGCCAGTCATGGGCGCCCCGCCGTCATTTTCGGGAGCGGCCCACTCCAGGGTCACCTGTCCCCTGGCCACGTTGCTCACGCGCACCAGCCTGGGAGCGGAGGGCGCCGTGGCGGGAACGCCGGTGGTGGTGGCCGACTGCACGGCGGAATAGGGACCGGCGCCGATCCCGTTGAAGGCCGCCACCCGATAATAGCGCTTCATGCCACGGTACAGCGTGTCGTCGCTGTAGGTGGTGGCGCGGTGGTTGGCGGTCAGCTGCTCCCAGGGCGCGTTGCCGTCCGCGGAACGCTCCACCCGGTAGCCCTGGATGGCCGATCCGTTGTCGGCGGGCGCGGTCCAGCTCAAGTCGATCCGGTTGTCGCTGGCGGCGGCGGCGGTGAGAACCGGCGCGTCGGGTCCGCCGGCGTCGGTGCGGGCGCTGCGGTAGGTGGACCACTGGCCGGCGCCGTTGCCGTTGAAGGCGCGGACGCGGTAGCGCTTGACCGTGCCGGCCGTGAGGCCGGTGTGAGCGTACTCGGTTTTGTCGGCCCCCAGAGACGCCAGCGCGTTCCAGTCGTTGCCGTCGTCGGACTCTCCCAGCACGTAGCCCAGAATGTCGGCACCCCGGTCGTCCGGCTTGTCCCAGGACAGCTTGATCTCGGTGGCGCCGTTGGCCTGGACGGTGAGTTGGGGAGCGGTGGGCACGCCGGTGAGCGTGGTGGCAAATGCGGAAGGCGAGAAAGCGCCCCAGCCGATCCGGTTCTGCGCCCGCACCTGGTAGTGCCGGGTTTCCCCGGGTTTCAGCCCGCCGTGGACGTAGAAGCGGACCGACCCCGCCGTGCTGGTGAGCGTGGAGTAGCTGTTGTCGGTGCCGTCGATGGAGACCCGCACCTGGTAGCCGGTGATCTCCGCGCCGCCGTCGTCGGTGGGCGGGTCCCAGGACACGGTGATGGCGGTCTCGCCGTTGGCCTGGGCCTCCAGCATGGTCGGCGTTCCCGGTATGGCCGCCGGAGTGGTGGCGTTGCGGACATTGGACCAGGAACCCGGGCCGGTCGCGTTCACCGCCCGCACCCGGTAGTAGCGCGTGGCGCCGGGATCCAGAGTGGCGTCCTCGTAAGCGGTATCGGGCACGGTGGCGATGGCCGGTCCGTTCCAGGTTCCGTCGGGGGCGCCGTTATCGGACCACTCGATTTCGTAGCGCGTGATCGGATCGCCGTTGTCGTTCGGCGCGTTCCAGGTCAGCAGAATGGTGTTGGCGTCCGTGGGCCGGGCGGCGAGGTTGGGCTGGCCCGGCACTCCGGCCCGGGTGGTTGCCGAGACCGGAGGGTCCGACCAGGCGCCCAGGCCCCGGCTGTTCCGCGCCGCCACCCGGTAGTAGCGCTTGGTTCCGAAGGCGATGCCCGTGTCCGTCAGGGTGAAGGTCTCCGCGTCCGCCGTGCTGCCGGCGCCGCGCCAGCCGCTCACGCCGTCGGCGGACCACTGCGCCTCGTAGCTAGTGATGGCGCTGCCTCCGTCGTCCAGGGGGGCGGACCAGGACACGTTGATGGAGTTGCCGCCCTCGGGCGTGGCGGACACGCCGGTGGGCGCGCCGGGCACGGCCTCCGCGCCGCTGGTGCGGGCGACGGCGGGCGCCGACCACGGGCCCGGCACTCCCGCCTCGTTCACCGCCCGCACCCGGTAGTAACGGGTCACGCCGGAAAGGACGGTGACGTCGAACAGCTCGGGGAGGGTGAGGTCGGTTTCCAGCTGGGTCCAGCCGCTCACCCCATTGAGTGACCACTGCACGTCATAGTCCTCCACCGGCACGCCGTATAGGTACTCAACCTCAGACCAGGCGATGCCCACCGACGGCGCGTGGACCGCCGGGGCCTGCAAGGCCGGAATGCCTTCGCCAACGCCATCGGTTCCCGCCCGGGCGGTGATGGTGGCCGTGTCGTTGTCGGTGTCGTAGTCGTACCACGGCGTGGAATTCCAACTGGCATTGGTCACGGCCTCGCAATCCGTCTGGTTGTCGTGGGCCAGGTCCCCGGGGTTGTCCATGGGGCCGACGCAGACCTCGTAGTTTTCCGAGTTGGCAATGCTCACGTCGGCGGTGGCTCCGGCGGCCGCGCTCAGGACCAGGGTAGGCTCAGGCTCGCCGCGGGACCGGTAGTAGCCTCTGAGCTTCAATTCTCCTACATCCCACTCGCCGGTGGCGTCGTCGTACGCGCCCTGGGTGATATGCAGCACCTCCGCGCCGGTGGGCAGCCCGGTTACCTGCGCGCTGTCCGGAATGTCCGGCCCGTTGTTGACGGCGACTATCGTCATAGCGTGTTGGTTGGCTGCGGCATGAGGGGTGGAGCCGCCGTCCTCCACCGTCAGATCCGTCATCGGCCCGACGTGGAAGGTATAGGTTACCGTGTCGCAGTATGCGGCGGTAACACCGGAGGGTAGGAGTTCGGAGGCACAGTCGCCGTTGGTGTCATCGCGATTACCTATGGTGGTGTAGTCCACCACATAGGTGCCCATTTTCGAAAACTCGGCAAACCATGAAGATGGACCGAGTGCGTCCACTTTCGAAAGGGTGCCGCTGTAGGTAACGATCCAGCTATTGCCCGAATTCATCCTGGTCAATGCTGAACCCGTCAAACTCCTGATGTACATATCCCCTGGGGGGTTGCCTCCGTCGAGACCCGCGACAGTTACGTGTTCACCCGCCACTCTTATCCAATTGTTCAACTGGCCGTTGAAAGGAACCCTCGAAAAGAAAATTTTGACACCCTTCCGGGTACCGGTGAAATTTGCATGAGCATCGGTCGCGGTTTGCCAGGAAACTGTGTTTCCGTCGGTGACGCTCTGCTGAACGCTGTTTCTCACGTAATCGTCGTAAACTCTCGCCGCAAAGTCTTGGACCCGCACTATCGTCGTTCCCGGAGACATGATGATTCCGGAGTCTACGTTTTTATTGACCGCACGCACGCGGACGCCATCCGTGCCATCGCACGGGTAGGTTTGTCTGGCAAAGCAATCGTACACGGTGAACACATCAACTTCGCCCGTGAAGATCGGGGCTTCCGGCTGGTCCCCCAGACACAGCTTCGCCACGTTGTCTGATCTGTCGTCGTCATAGGGGCTGGCCTCTGGCGGCGGATTGCCGGTGATCGTCGCCGTCAGGCACTGTTCATTCACCACCGCGTCGGAGGCGACCCTTATCGGCAAGGTCACGGAGTGTTCAGGCTTGTTGTCAGAGAATTTCAGTGTCCCGAGATTGAACACGCCATTGCTGTAGCTCACCGAAGCCGCCCGGTCATCTGGTGCGTAGCTTATCTCGCGCGGGGGAGTGGCGTTGGGATCTACATCAACCATCAAGCCGCTGGTCAGTTCGATAGCAACCTTTTGGTCGATCACCGAATAGGGGAAAGGTGCGTGATTTGTCGTGACCGTGAAATTCACGACGTCGCCAGGCGAAGGGTTACGTTCGTCCACCGACACGTTGACCGAATAATCTGGCTGCGCTGGTCTGGTTCTCACATCGTGATCACTATCCAGCGTTGACCAGACCCGATCCGTGTTGTTCCCTTTGCGGAGATCGCTCTCGAAGGACGCAGTGGTTACCTCTGCGTAAAATTCATGCGGGTCTTCCTGCGTGTTAAAATCACGGGCAACAGACGAATGCCTTACATAGTGACTAACCTCGACGCGCTGCATTCCCAAGAGCTCCGGTATGGTCCAGCGTAAAGAATGTCCACCATTCTCCAGTGACGCGGCGCCGATGGGCACGTCTGGAACAATCTCGAAAAAGCTGGTGTTCGCGGGGTACACCACGTCCACCACGACTTCCACGTCATAAGCGGTCCTGGACCCAAGGTTCAAAACGATGAAATTCAGGTCGCGAGTACTGGGATGCTCCACTACGGGCGTTTCGAGGATCACGGCCAGGTCCACGTACTCGCCGTCCGCGCCCTGGGCCTGGCTTGGGCCAGCGCCGAAAATTGCGAAAGCAACGACCACGGCCAGTAGAGCCGCACCCATCACCAGCACGCAGAGACGACTTGTTAACTCAACCAGATAGCGGCCGGGCAAACGCGTTGAGGTTCGCCGCCGGCCGCGGCGTGGAGGGAAATTGAGGGCAGGCACCTCGGCTCCTTTCCAACCGGCGCGCCGACCACAGGGCCCGCTCCGGTTTGGTGTACCCGCTGTAAAGTGCAGCGGGGAGGCTGCCTGGAACTGTCCCTTGATCCCCGTTCCCTCCGTTGGGGTCAAGGGCCCACCTGCCGGCCACCATGATGGCCTTCCCTCCGTGGGCGGTTCACGCCGGCGATGTGCAATACATCACCGGAACAGCGCACCAATGCTAGTCCGCGTGGTATCGCCTGTCAGCAAAAATCAAAAAACGGACACCGGGCAGCGTGGCTTGTACGCGCCGTGCGCTCGGGCCACGACGGTGGGCGCCTTACGCGGACATCCCATACGGGCCGATGACCGCACCCGGGATGTGGCGACCGTTGCGCACCGGACATGCGGACGCCGGAATTTACGGCCAGGGACGCTCAGGGGACGAAAATCGACCCCAAGCACAGTCAGAGGCGGCGCGCAAGCCGGGACAAAACGCGACAGTCAGGCGCCTCGCACCATAGCGATCACCGGCCGCAACAGGCGTGCCGGGTGGGAGTCTGTCGCCGAACCCCGTTCCCGCGCTGTCCCGGGCAAGGGGACGCCCGCATGAACCGCGTCCGGACCCGCGTCGTCGCCGTTGGACAGCCGGAATACCGCGGTGAGCAGGCTGCCGCCGACCACCAGCGTCATGTACAGGAACATGCACACCGCGTGCCACATGTATCCCGGGTTCAGCCGCTCCAGCGCCTCTTCGCGCGTGTATCCCAGCGCGCCGAAGTCAATATCCCACGAAACCAGCAGGTTGTGGTCCGGCAGCACCCGGGGCACGTCCGGCAGGAGATATACCGTTACGATCGTCACCAGTCCCAGGATCGCGCAGACAAATGCCGCTATGAAATTGGCGTAAAGCAGGAAACGCCGTTGCACCTGGCTGGGGTTCACCGACGGGTCGCGCAGGGCCAACATTTGCGTGAACACGAGGGCTATGAAGGCGAATACCACCGCCGACTGGATCCACACCGAAGCGTTGGACAGCGCCACCGCCACCGTGTAGGACGCCAGGACGGGCGGCGCCACCGTCCAACCGGCCCGGGCTATGGCGCCGCCATCAGCCCGGCCTCCGGAGTTCTGCCATGCGGACAATATGTGATACATCGCCCCGGACCCGCCGGCGGTGGCCAAACTGACCAGCAGGGCCAGCATGTAGGGAACGTGCGTCCCGGCCATGTCACCCAGGCGGTAAAAGCCGTAGTGGTCCATGTCGAGAAACGCAAACTGCAGCGACGGTATCGCCAGCACGAAGAACAGCGACACCCACAGGAAATCGCGCAGTCCGGCCGTGCGGTCCGGCCAGATCAATCCCTGCGCCAGAACCGCGCCGATGATGGCGCAGACGTACGCCACCGGCATCCAGGGAGCGCTCCAACCCACCGCGCCCAGGGCATGCCCGGCTGCCGCCACGAGCAGTGCCAAGGGCGCGACGCGGAGCGCCAGCAGACGAAAGACCGACCGCCATGGCGACACCGTGGCATCGGCGGGCATTGCATCAGCGTCCTCCCGCCGACTGGCGGCGGTGACGGGATCATTGTCCGTGTTGTTGACCAACATCGACCCGTTGACCGGCAACCCGATCCGCTCCGCCGCAGCCTCGAAGTCGGGCGCCAGCCCGGCCATCAGGATCAGACCGGCAACCTCGGTTTCGGACAGTTCCAGGGCCCGGCCGAACGTCCTCAACCGGTCCACGGTCGGCCGCACGGACCCCGACTCCCATCGCGAAACGGTGGCGTGGCTGAACCTCGCGCCGTCGCCGCCCTCCGCCTCCGCCATGCGCACGAGCAGCTGATCCTGGGTCAACCCGCGCCGCCCATCGGCATCCACGTAGCCCTCCCGGTAGGCCCGCATGAGGAAGCCGACCTGGGCAAACCTGGCGCGTTGCAAATCCCGGTCCGACGACATATCTCTAGCTGAAAACTCCGCAGATAGTGCGCCCAGACTCCGCAGAAAGTGCGCCCTAACTCCGCCGTGAGACGGCGGCTCCACACATTATCCCGGCAACTCTTCCGGCCCGCAATGCCATGCTCGCGCTCATGCGTGCCGCGCTCGGAAAAACGTCGTTGCGAGCGCGGCGTGGCAATCTCGCCGAGTTGGCGCGGGTCATTGCCGCAGCGAGATCGCCACGTCGTCGCGTCCCTCGCGATGCCAAACCGGCTACGCGTATTCACCCGGCACGCCGCGGATGGTTCGCCCCGCCCGATGTGGCAAAGGTCAAGGCCCGCCGCTCCGCCGAGCCGATCGGCATGATCGAGATCGGACACGAGCGACAAAACCGAATCCCCTGCTCGACCACCTCGACGTCCCACAATCACCGGTTGAACGTCCTAAACCACCCTGGCGAAACCGGCCGACCCGCCAAAATCGACACCCCCAAAACACCCCATCGACGGCCTGAAAACGCCAATTGAGCCCCCGAAATCGGGGCGGTGAGACCGACCGATTCCGCCCGAATCGACAGGCCCAAATCCCCTGATCGAGACCACCATGGGCAACCCTGACCTTAACCTCCAGGCCGAAACCAGTCCCGATCCGCGCCCTGCCGGCCGCCATTCGACCCAATTCCGCGCGCTGAACGCCACGAGAGAGGGCATCAGTAACGCGCCCTTCGCGTTCCAGCGCAGACGACGGAAATCGTAGTGCCTGGTGGCCCACGTCAATCGGTACACGCGCGGAAGAGTGTCCCGTGGCCCGCGCCGCCAAAGATCCCGCGCCGCGCCTGCGGGCAGCCTTCTTGCGTCACTGGCGCAACCTGGGTCATCGTGCGTGAGCATTGCGTTTTCCGCCTTCCCCAATGCCGCATCGAACGACCGGGTTACGAATCTCGCAACCCGCCTCTCCCGAGCCCGGCCGCAGCGCCAGTTCGGTTTTCCCTCGCGACCGCTGACACAGCGCACCTTGCCCGTTTTGGGCACGGATGCTAGAATCCATACACGCTGGTTGACTTGTCCCAGCGCTTTGCTCCCCTGTAGCTCAGCGGTAGAGCGGGCGGCTGTTAACCGCTAGGTCGTAGGTTCGAATCCTACCGGGGGAGCCATTTTCATGTTTGCGGTCCGTGGTGCTGGGGCGGGGGAATGCGACAGCACGGAACCCGCGCGGCGACGTCCCGGCTTTGTTTCTGTTGCTGGGATGCCCCAATAAATGTAACATCGTGCTTGTGCTCGTGCTCGCCCGAAAGTCTGGAGGAAATATATGCACACCATACTCAAGAATTGTGCGGCGTTGACCGCCATTGTTGCACTGTTTGCAGTTGTCGCTGCGTGCGGCGGCGGGGAAACCCCGCCCGCACCCGCGCCCACCGCTCCGGAACAGCCCACCGCCCCGGCCCAGCAGCCCTCCGGCGGGACCGCCGGCACCACTGCAGAGCAACCCACCACCGCTCCCGCCATGTCCGACGAACCCTTCCGGGTCGGCGTGATGGAATCCCTCACCGGCCCCGGCGAGACCTACGGCACCGTGTCCGTCCAGGCCAAGCAGATGGCCGTCGAAGAGATCAACGCCGCCGGCGGCATCAACGGCCGCATGCTCGAGTTGGTCGTCGAGGACTCCAAGTGCGCCGCCCAGGACGCCATCACCGCGTACAACAAGCTTACCGACGTCGACGGCGTGAAGATCATCCTCGGCACGTCGTGCAGCGGCGCCATGCTCGGTGCGGCTCCCCTCGCCGAGGCTGACGGCGTGATCCTGTTCTCTGGCCTCGCGACGAATCCCGACATCGCCCACGCCGGCGACTACATCTTCCGCACGTCCATGAACGACCTCCAGCTCGGCATCGACACTGGCAACGTCATCCGCGCCGACGGCGCGCAGCGCCTGGCCACCATCACCGAGACCACCGACTACGCCGAGGGCGTGCGTCGCACCACCGCCGAACAGTTCACGTCATTGGGCGGCGAGATCGTTGCCGAGGAGCGCTACGCCTCCGACGTCACCGATTTCCGCAGCCAGCTGACCAAGATCGTGAACGCCAATCCCGATGCCGTGCACATCGCCGCCCAGTCCGAGTTCTCCGGCGGCACCGTCGTCAAGCAGATCCGCGAGCTGGGCTACGAGGGCCCGCTCTACTCCGAGATCGTGCCCGTGGGCGCCACCGCCCTGGACGTCGCCGGCGAAGCCGCGACCGGCCTCAAGGCCGTCATCGCCGAGCTCGACCCGGCCAACGCCAAGAGCCAGGAGGTCCTGCAGAACTTCCGCGCCCGCTACGACTACGTCACACTGCCCTGGTACCTCGCCTCCGGCTACGACGATGTGTACATCACCGCCGAATGCCTCAAGATGACCGGCGATGATCAGGACGCCGACGGATTCCGTGACTGCCTGTACGCCATCACCTGGAGCGGCGCCATCGGCGAAAACTACAGCTTCGATGCGAATGGCGAAGTCGTCGGCCTGGCCAACGCCGTCGTCGAAGTGCTGCCCGAAGGTGAGCGCACCGAGGACAACAACGGATATCGCATCCTCGGCTCCGCCCCCGGCGCGGATGCCGCCATGGCCGCTCCCGTGGCAATGTCCTCAGAGCCTTTCCGCATCGGCGCGATGGACGCCCTGACCGGCGTGGGGGAGTCCTACGGTAACCCGATCCTCAACGCCAAGCTTCTCGCCGTGGAAGAAATCAACGCGGCCGGTGGCATCAACGGGCAGATGCTGGAGATTATCCCAGAAGACTCCAAGTGCGCCGCCCAGGACGCCATAACGGCGTACAACAAGCTGACCGACGTTGACGGCGTCAAGATCATTCTGGGCACCACCTGCTCGGGGGCGATGCTTGGCGCGGCGCCGCTGGCGGAAAGGGAAGGCGTCATCATGCTGTCCGCCTCTGCCACCAGTCCCGACATCGCCGGCGCCGGTGACTTCATCTTCCGCACGGCGATCAATGACCTGCAACTGGGTGTCGACACCGGCAACACTCTGATTGCCGATGGCATCCATCACCTGGCCACGATTACGGAATCCACCGACTACGCGGAAGGCGCCAGGCGCACCACTGTAGCCAGGTTGGAGGAATTGGGCGGCCACGTCGTTGCTGCGGAGAGTTACGCCTCCGAGGTGACCGATTTCAGGTCACAGTTGACGAAGCTGATCAACGCCAATCCTGATGGCATCTTCCTGGCAGCCCAGGGTGAGTTCTCGGGCGGGACCATAGTCAAGCAACTGCGGGATCTCGGTTACGAGGGACCGATCTACTCTGAAGTGGTTCCCACGCAGCCCGAGGCGTTGGAAATCGCCGGGGACGCTGCAACCGGCCTGAAGGCCATCGTGCCAAACCCGGACCTGCAAACCCAGGTTGGAAAGGACTTCCTCACCAACTATGAAGCGCGATTTGGCACGGTTCCGTCGCTGCCGTGGTTCCAGGGATCTGCCTACGACGACGTGTTCATCATCGCGGAGTGCCTGGGGCGCACCGGAGACGACCAGGACTCGGCGGGCATACGCGATTGCCTCTACGGTCTGAGCTGGAGCGGCGCCATCGGCGACGACTACACGTTCGACAGCAATGGAGACGTTGCCGGTCTGTCCAACGTCGTAATCGAGATTCTGCCCGCCAGCGAGCGAAACGACGACAACCAGGGACATCGGATCCTCGGACCTGCTCCCACCCCATAAACGACGACCAACTTGGTCAAACCGACGTGGGCCGGCCGCACAACTGCGGTCGGCCCTTTGTGCTATGATTGCGCCCACCATAACTTACCGATGATGATTGTGTAGACTGGCGAGGATTTCGTTGGCTAGCAACCGTGGAAACGCCCGAGGGCTGCCCCGATTGATAGATGTGCCCGGTACACGGGTGATTGCTGCTCTTCTGACGGCTCTCGCCTTGGGCTATATCGCCTGGAAAATCGGGCAAGCGCCACCACAGGCACTGCAATTTGCGTTCAACGGATTGGCAGTAGGTGCAGTTTACGCCCTGTTGGCAATCGGCTTCACCTTGGTCTACAGCACGGTTTGGTTCTTCGATCTCTACTACGGAGCGGCAGCCGCGCTGGGGGCTTACGGAGTTTTCTACCTCCGCACTGATCCGGCGTTGGGCAGCCGGCTGGACATCAACAGTGTCCCGGTTAATGTGGTTTTCGGAGCGGTTGTCGCCGGCGTGGTGGCCTGGACTTTGCACACCATGTTGGAACCACGTCTCCGCGGGCGCGCCGACCCAGGCGTGCTTCGTGTTGTCTTCATTGCCATCGGCGTGGTCGCCGGCGCGTACACCGCTGTGGTGCTATCGTACCCCGAGCACCTGCACCTGACCCTGAGTCCGGCCGTAGGACTGGCCACCGCGGCAGCCGCAATTCTGGCTGCGCAAAGGGTTGCTCACGCGGTGGCGCCAAGGGCCAATGCAACCCTGATAGCGTTGATCGCCGCCATTCCTGCTGCGGTGTTGGGCGCATGGTGCGGATATCTCTTGTCCGGCGCGCCGGGCGCGGGGTTGTACCTGAGCTGGGCGGTGTCGTGCCTGTTGGCGGGCTGCGTTGGACTGGCCCTGTACCGCGGCCTCTACGTGTACATGCGGGAGCGGGCCCGCTCCCCACTGATCATGCTGGTGGCGTCGTTGGGCATACTGCTGGCCATCGCCGCACTCATCGTGATCGTGTTCCAAAGCGCGCCTCGCCCGCTGCCCGACGCCTTCGGTAGCGCCCCGTGGAACATCGCCGGGGCGCGCATCAAGGGGTTCAACGTATTTGCAATCGGCGTGGCCCTCGCCGGATTCGCCGGCATGTGGTTCCTGCTGAAGATGACCTCCTTTGGGCGCGCGGTGCGGGCTATCGGCGATGACGAAGAGGTTTCCAAAGTCGTTGGCATCAACACCACCGCGATCATCGCCGTCGTGTTCTTCATCGGCGCCGTGTACGCTGCGATGGCCGGCATTCTTACCGGCCACGACACCGCCGTCCAGCCGCGCATGGGACTGCTGTTGCTGTTGAAGGGCTGGATAGCGTCGGTGGTGGGCGGCATTGGCAACCTGTACGGAGCCATCGTGGGCGGGTTTGTGCTGGGCCTGGTGGAGCAGTTCGGTATTTGGGACCTGGCCGGTGAATGGAAGGACGCCATCTCGTTCGTCCTGCTAATCCTGTTCCTGTCCTTCTGGCCGCAGGGCCTCCTTCCCAGAAGGTGATGCCGTGCCGGTGAACCTGGAAGGCATCCGCGAGTTTGCCAGTCTCGCGCAAAACCCTCGCGGTCTGGCACGCCGAGCCCGCGGCAACATTGAGCTGTGGGCTAACCTGTTCGTCATAGGATGGGCGGTCGCGTTCCTCCTGTGGCAGGGGGCGGGATTCGCCGTGATCGTGGGCACCGTGTTCGCGATCTGGGCGATTTTAGCGGTAAGCCTGAACCTGGTGGTGGGTTTCACTGGCCTGCTATCCGTGGGGCACATCGGCTTCTTCGGGCTGGGCGCCTACACCATGGCGATCCTGACCTCGGACCCGGCGTACGAGCAACTGCGCACCGAGGCGATCCCCACCTTCGGTTGGCCCTTCTTTGCGGCGTTGCCCGTGTGCATCGGCCTGGCCGGGTTGGCCGCTATCCTCGTAGGCGTGGTGTTCAACCGGTTCCGAGACGACATCTTCGTGCTGGTCTCATTCGGCTTCGCAATCATCGCTTTCAACGTGTTCCTCAATTTGCGCAGCGTCACTCGAGGAGCTTTCGGGATACACGAGATCGCACGGCCGCAGATCGGCGGCTGGGTCTTTGACGGGGAGGTAGAGTTCCTGCTGCTGGCGTTGGTGTTTTTGACGCTGGTCATGCTGATTTCATGGTTCATCACCACATCGTCCTTCGGCAGAGTGCTGACCGCCATTCGAGAGGACGAGCAGGCCATCGAGGTGTTTGGCTACCGAGCCACACACTTCAAGCTGGCGGTCTGGGTCATATCGGCGATGATGACCGGGCTTGCCGGCGGGCTGTTCGCCAGTTGGACCACGTTCATCGACCCCAACTCGTTCATCCTCCTGGAGTCGGTGCTGCTGGTGTCCATCGTCATCCTGGGCGGGCTGGCCACCATCTGGGGTTCGTTGCTGGGAGCGATGGCATTCGTGCTCCTGGAAGAGGGTATGCGTTTCATCCCGTACCTGCCCACCGAGCACATCGGCCAGGCTCGGCAGGTGGTCTTGGGGATCCTGCTGGTGCTGCTCATGTTGTTCCGCCCGCAGGGACTGGTGGGGAGGTACCGTCTATGACCGATGGAAGTGAAGCACTGGCGCTGCAAACCGAGGGCATCTCCAAGCACTTCGGCGCGGTGCGGGCCGTGGACGAATTAAGCCTGTCCATTCCGCGTCAGGGCACCACCAGCATCGTTGGGCCCAACGGTTCCGGCAAATCGACGCTGGTCAATCTGCTCAGCGGCGTGCTGCCCCTGGACGGCGGGATGGTCATCATCGACGGCGCTGGTTTGCGGGTGGTGCACGCCCACGAAACGCCGAACCACGGCCTGACCCGCACCTTCCAGGAAGTCCGCCTGTTCGACCAGATAACCGTCTGGGATAACATCATGGTGGTTCTGACCGAACGGCGATTGTTCTCGTCGCTTATTGAGCGCGTTCGCCCGGCCAACCGGCTGAAGGCCCAGCAGATCCTGGAATCGGTCGGGATGTGGGAGAAGCGAGATTCACTGGCCATGGAACTGTCCTATGGCCAGCGCAAGTTGCTGGAAATCGGCCGCGCCATGGCGATGAACGTCCAGACCTACCTCTTTGACGAGCCGTTCGCCGGTTTGTTCCCCCAGATGCTGGAACGGGTCAAGGACATCATGAAGCAGATGCGCACCGACGGCTACACCATCGTGTTCGTCTCCCACAACATGGACATCGTACGGGAACTGTCGGACCGGATCATCGTGCTGGATAGCGGCTCTCTGCTCGCGGCCGGCGACGTGGAGCCGGTGTTGGGCAGCCCCGAGGTGATCGAGGCGTATCTGGGGGCATGATGACGTCGGCATCGGTGCAAACTACGGATCAGCCCGCCGCAGGCAATGGGGCGCCACTGCTGGAGTTGGTAGGCATTTCGGTGGAGTACGGTGCGGTCCGAGCGCTGCACGACATCTCCATGGGCGTGCAGAAGGGCGAGGTGGTGGCGGTGATGGGGCCCAACGGCGCCGGCAAGTCCACCGTGCTCAAAGCGGTGATGGGCCTGGCGCCGGTTGTTTCAGGCCAGGTGTACTGGCGTCAGCAACCGCTGGCCGCAGCCACTCACGAGATCGTCAAGGAAGGCATCGCTTTCGTGCCGCAGGGCCGGCGTGTGTTCACCCACCTGACCATCACCGAAAATCTCGAGATGGGTTGCATCTACCTCAACGACCGGGCCGAGAAGGCGAGCCGGCTCGATTCAGTGATGGAACTCTTCCCAGTGCTTTACGAAAAGCGCAAGGACATGGCCAGCGCGATGTCCGGGGGTCAGCAGCAGATGCTGGCGCTGGGGCGCGGTTTAATGGCGTCGCCGGAAGTGCTGCTTCTGGACGAGCCGACCCTTGGGCTGGCGCCCATAATCGTCAAGGAAGTGTTCGAAAAGGTCGCGGAAATCAGCGAACGTCTTGACACCACGATTATGGTGGTGGAGCACAACATCAAGGGCGTGCTCGACATCGTGAACCGGGCCTACGTGCTGGACAAGGGAGAGGTGGTCCACAACGGAACCCCCGAGTCCATTCGCGAAACCGACATACTCACGCAGGTTTTCCTGGGCAGCGCGTAGCTGCCGAAAGACCGCCGCAGCGGCCATCAAAAAGGCCACGGCACTGTCGCCGTGGCCTTTTCATGTCAGTGGATCGGCGCTTGGGGTCTAAAGCTCGCCGGCAAACATGGCGGTTTGCTTGGTGAAAACCTGCACCCGATGACGGGGAGCCTCGAGCACGAACACTCGACCGTCGTCGCCGACCTCGACCGCGATGGGACCCTGGAATGCGCCTTCCCGCTCGGACAGGCCCAAGGCGCGCTCGCGAGCGCGGACGATGGTCGGGTCAAGATACACGCGCTCCGCACCCCACTTGGAGAGGTCGGCCTGCCCCTGCATGGTGGTGATGTAGTTGCCGTTGGCTCGGAACACCTGGACACGGTCGTTGCGATAGTCCGTAACGAAGATGTGCCCGTCTTTATCCACCGCAACTCCGGTGGGCCGGCTGAACTCGCCCTCACCGTCACCGGAAGTCCCGAATTTCATCAGGAAGGTGCCGTCGGGAGCGAACTTCTGGATGCGGTCGTTGCGCCAGTCAGCGACGTAGACATCGCCGTTCTGATCGATCTCGATGCCCCAAGGGTGGTCGAATTGGCCGTCTCCGGCGCCTTTTTCACCCCAGCTGAACTTGAACTGGCCGTCCTTGGTGAACACCGATACCCGATGGTTGCGGCTTTCCACGACGTAAAGGTTGTCGTCCTTGTCGAAAGCCAACCCAGCCGGCCGGTCGATCTCTCCTTCTGAGGAACCCGGGATACCCCACATGCCGATCCAGTTGCCCCGCTCCTGGTCGTAAACGGAGATCCGGTTCAGCCATTCGTCGGCGACGTAGGCTATGCCCTGGCTGTCCAGCGCCACCGAGGTGGGCCACATGAACGAGCCGTTGGGGGTGGTTTCGTCCGCGTCTTCGGGCGGGATCTTCTGTCCGAACTCGGCGACAACTTCCTCCTCGTCGGGGTGGAAGACGGTGACGCGCTTGCACGGGAAAAATGCCGGGGTCTCGGTGCCTCGGCTCAGCACGTACAGCATACCGTTGTCGTCGCGAGTGATGGCGACCGGGTTGAAGAACCCGTTGCCGCTGCGCACTTCCTGACGGCCAATGGTGTGGCTGTATTGAAACGTTACCGGCGCGATCTCAGTCGCAGTAACCATATTTCACCTTCCAAATTTCACGCCGTGGATTTCCGACCATCCGGCAATCGTAGCGTAGGGGCAGGTTGGTAACCTGCCCCTACTTTGCGTCCGTTCCTGCCGGTGCAACGGACAGGGGTGCAGATGGTTACTTGATGAAGTCGAACTGCTCGTAGGAGCCCTTCAGGATTTCCCGGTCGTCCAGGTCCAGCCACTTGTCCAGAATGGTGGCGTAGGTGTTCCGGAAGTCGTTGTTCCACCTGAGGTCGCCTTCGTCCAGCTTGTCCGGCTCCAGGGACGGATACTCGCCGTACAGGCCGCCCTTGACGCCGTCACCGATGACGAACGCCACGCTGCCCGAACCGTGGTCGGTGCCGGAACCGTTTTCCTGCACGCGCCGGCCGAACTCGGTGAAGAGCAACATGACAACTTCTTCGTTCGCGTTGTGCTCTTTCAGGTCCTGGTACAGGTCGTTGACCGCGCGGGACACCTCGCCCCACAGCTTGGCAAAGTTGGTAGGCTGGTTGGCGTGGGTGTCAAAGGCGCCGGGGTTCAGGCCGGTGTAGAGCACGCGGGTGCCGAACCCTGCGGTGTGCACCTGGGCAACGTTCTTCACCCACTGGGAGAACATGTCGCCGCCGTACTCGACGCTGGACGAGTAGATCTCCGGAGCGGTGCGCAAGATATCGGCGCCTTTCAGAGCGTCCAGGCCGGTCTGGGACAGGTAGTCGTTGATGGGGCCGGAACCGACCATGGGCGAGTACATCCGGGAGAAGATGTCCAGCGCCTCGGCCCTCTGGGTCTCGCCGTCGATACCGGTCAGCACGCCGTAGGTCTCCAGGCTGCCGACGGAGGCGACAGACACACCCGACGCGGCCAGGGCCCGGGGAAGACCGCGGCCAAAGTTCACGGCGGTCAGGACGTTTTCCTTGTTGGGATCTAGGTCCTGAATGGCGCGGCCCAGCCAGCCCTCGGTGGACATCTTCGCCGGCTCAGCGGTGTGCCAGATGTCCATGGAGCGGAAATGCGAGCGAATGGGGTTCGGGTAGCCGATGCCCTGGATGACGGCGACCTTTCCATCGTCGTACATATCCTTGATGGGGGCCATGGCGGGGTGGAACCCAACCTTGTCGTCAACGGCCAGGACTTCCTCCACCTCCACCTTCAGGTGGGGGCGGTAGTCCTTGTACAACGGGTCGTTGTAGGGAATGATGGTGTTCAGAGCATCAAACGCCCCAGACATCTGCAAAACTACCAGGACCGGGTCTTTCTTAGTAGCGGTCACGATTTTTCCTCCCGTGGGATGGTTTGCGCGGTTTGTTGTCGAATTCGCGCTAGCCGCAAGCGTCGGGCTAGGCGTAGATGTATTCCTTGGTGGCGACGATCATCTGCAGAAGCTCGCTGACCCGGGAGGCGAACTCCGCGGTGTCGGTGTTGATCGTCCCGCCCTTCACGAGGCTGGCGGCCAGCATCTCGCGGGTCTCGGGCGACAGTTCGTAATGTCCCATCAAGCGGGAGGTGGTATCTACCATATCCTCCGGCGTTATGACCGGACCCTGGTCGGCCAGACGGTCGATGATCTCTTTCACGCCCGGCTGCTGGACGTCACCCACGAAGTCAGCGGTGAAGTTGATACGATGCACCAGAGTGCCACCGTCGATCCACTCGCGACCGGTGTGCCAACCTTCCACCGACGGCGGATTGAATATCTCCTGGCCCATGTGCTTCATCTCGTCGAAGATGAACTCGAAACCGGGTTTGGGCTCCGTCCAGTCGCCCACCAGGCGCAGGGTGCCGATGACGGTTTCGATCGGGCTCTTCACGCGCTGGAAGCGGGCGTTCTTGAAGGCGTCGGAGTGGAACAGTAGCCGGAGCATGGACCGGATGTCGTAGCCGGAGCGGAAGTATTCTTCCTCCAGCATCTTGATGGTGTCCATATCACGCGGCGGGGTATCCATCCAGGCCGGAACCTGCGCCTCGTCAGCGACGAAGTAGCTGTACAGGTGGCGGGAGATAAAGCGAGCGGTGGCCGGCTGCTTGGCAATGATGTCGATGACGTCCTCGCCGTTGAAGTTGCCGGTCTCGCCCAGGAAGGTCTTGGTGCCTTCGTCGTGGTCGTCCGGGTTGTAAACGAACTTGCCGTGATAGCGTCCGTAGGGCTGGCCGGGGATGTTGTTGGCGATGGTCCAGCCGGTGAAGGCGCGGGCGCATTCCTTGACGTCGTCCTCGGTGTAGTTGAACTCGCCGTCCATGCCGACACCCATGGAGAACAGTTCCAGCAACTCACGGCCGTAGTTCTCGTTGATGGCGCCCTTGTGGCTGAGACAATTGTCCAGGAAGAAGATCATCGCCGGATCTTTTGAGATCTGGACCAGCAACTCGCGGAAACTGCCCATGCCGTGCTGGCGGAACATTTCGATCTCGTCATACGAAGACGGGTAACTCTGCGTCTTGCTGTCTGCGGTGCACAGGATCCCGTGCCAGAAGAGGCACATTTTCTCTTCCAGCTGGTTCCTGGAGTTGATGAACCGGAAAGCCACGTACTCAGGCAGACCGCGCGTGGCGTGGCTCCACTCGATGAAGCACCGCTCGGCGATGTCCAGGTCCATCCCGTTGTCGTGCTGTTCGGGGTGCAGCAACTCATCTACGGTGGCGTCGTACCCCTTGGCCGCACGGGCCTCAAGCTCATCGTACTTTGCGCCGAAACCGGCCCGGCGCATCAGATGAGCCATCAATCCAATGTCATGGTCATCGTATGCCATATATAAAACCTCCTCGATCTGAATCAACAAATCGCCACCGGTATCCTACCATTAAGCCGCAGGCGGCTCAACCATATCGGAATGGCGCGACGGTGCGAGCAGACAGTTCGTTACGGTTATCGTCGTCATCAGTCTGGCCCACGCGCAAGCAGGCCGGCTCTTTGAGCCGGCGTTTCAGATCACTCCGTCGGCACCCGAGCGTTGAAAAGCCGGCCGTACTGCACGAATGCCACCACGGCGACCACGGCCAGCGTGAGCGTCAGCACGTCCACCGCCGCAGTTGCAGCGGACACCGCTGGGCTTTGCCAGACACCCGACGGACCGGCCAGCCCGATGCCTGTCGCGACGGCAACCCTGACCGCCAACAAGCCGAGGGTGACCCCGGTGATCCACCAGCGGCGCAGGGCCAGCCATAGCTTCATCGTCAAATCGCAACCTGACCTGGGCCGCCTAGATCGGCGGCCGCTGATCGTACCAGCGCGCGTGCTGCTGGTAGGTGTAGGCTGCCTGAATCACCCCAGGCTCGTCGAAAGGCTTGCCGGCAAACTGCATGCCGACGGGAAGGCCGCTCTCGGTGAAGCCGCAGGGCACGGAAATTGCCGGCAATCCGGTGGCGTTGAACGGAGCGGTGAAGCTGCGTCCTCTAGCCGTGCTGCTCGGGTCGTAACCTTCGAACGCGGCGGCCGGCTGGGTCATGGTGGGCGTCACCAGCAGGTCGACGTTCTGCATGACCTCGGCGAACTCCCGGCGCGCCCAGGTCCGCACGCGCTGCGCCTGCAGGTAGTCTGCGGCGGACAGCATGCCGCCGACACGGAACCGCCCACGAACGATCTCGCCGAACTCCTCCGGCCGTGATTTCAGGTTGGGCTCATGGTAGGCGTAGGCCTCGCTGACCATGATGACCGAGTTGGCAGCACGGATGTAGTCCAGACTGGGCAGGGACACTTCCTGCACGGTCGCGCCGAGGCTCTCCAGTTCGCCGATCGCCTTCTCCACTGTGGCCACCACCTCAGGATTGACACTGGGGTCGGGATCGAAGAAGTAATGACGGGGCAGGCCCAGCCGGACGCCGCGAATGTCCTCGCGAAGGGAACGGGAATAATCGGGAACCGGGGCCTTGCTGGACGTTGGATCTTTGGGATCGTGACCGGCGATCGCCTGCAGCATGTACGCGGTGTCCTCGACGGTCCAGGTCATCGGACCGGCGTGGTCCTGTGACCAGCTCAGCGTCACCACGCCGTAGCGGCTGACGCGGCCGTAGGTCGGTTTCAGACCGACAATGCCGCAGAGTGAAGCCGGGCCGCGTATCGAGCCGCCCGTGCAGGAGCCCAGGGCGCCCAGCGCCTGACCCGAAGCCACCGCCGACCCGGATCCGCTGCTGGAGCCGCCGGTAATGTGGTTCAGGTTCCACGGATTGCAAGCCGGCTCAAAGGGCGTGGTCCAGTCAGGTCCGCCCAGGGCGAACTCGTGCATGGCCAGCTTGCCCAGCAGGATGCCCCCGGCATCCTTGAGGCGAGCCGTGGTCGTGGCATCCTCGCTGGGTACTCGCTCGATGTCGACCCGTGACCCGGACGTCGTGCGGACGCCGGCGGTGTCGTAGAGGTCTTTCAGGGCGAAGGGAATGCCGTGCATTGGGCCGCGGTATTCGCCGCGCAGCATTTCCGCTTCGGCGACCCGGGCCTGTTCCAGGGCCTCGTCTGCCAACAACAGGATGAAAGAGTGAAGCCGGTCGTCAGTGTCAGCGATGCGGTCCAGGCAGGCGCGCGTCAGTTCGACGGGCGACAGCTCGCCCCGGCGCATCAACTCACCGGCCTGGTGGATGGTCAGGAAATACAAACGCTGGTCGGCAGTTGCCATGGTTGATCACTCCTTGGGACGCGTCGGATGCTCAGTAGCGGGAAGCGCTACGCCTCCGGCCAGTCGGGGCGGAACTCGATGACCATTTCGGTGGCGCCGAATTCGATCCGATGAAGCTCGTACGCATAGCCAGCGTAAAGATCGTAGATGGGTTTGACTTCCTCGACCTCCTCACGGGTCATGCCGAGGCCGGCGTGATCTGCGATCCGCTGCAGATCGTCAATGGACATTTCGCTGGGATGGGGCATCGTCGAACCTCCGCGCTGATGGGGATTGTTAGGTAGGCCGCTCAGCGGCGTGCGGAATGCTGGCGCGATTATACATCGGCGTGAAGGTCGCCACAGTCCGGTGCGCTATTCCCGAAAGAGTTCTTCTCCCCGATGCAATCTCAAAGCGATCTGGTAGGTTTGCCCTACGGCGCGCGATGTCGGCGCGTGGGCGGCCAGGTAACGCGCCATGCCAATCAGCACATGGCGGCCGGATTCGGTTCCCCGCCGCTCGCGGTACTGTCCCAATCCGGCGTCCACTATCTGGAAGGAGTGGAACCCCGCATCCTCGGCCAGCATGGCGTGTCCGAGGGCTCCCATCAGCGCTTCCTGCTCTCCGGCGCCGGTCAGGTGCCGCGACACGAGGTGCGATACCTCCTCAACCTGTTGACGCACGTTCATCAACTCGCTCAGTTCGGCCAGCAACGCGTCGCCGTCCACCGGATCGTATCCTGTTTCGGGAATACGCTGGGCCGGCATATTCAGGAATCGATCGAGGTAGATGCTCATGGCGATGTCAAACACTCCGCGCAGCAGTTCCACCGACGGCGCGCGCTGTAACGCACGATGCAGGGCGTAGGCTGCCGTGAGAGTGTTGTGGACCGTGTCCCAGTCGCCGAACTCGTTGGACACGTGAAAGTGCGCCATGCGCAGAAACGCCGCGTATGCGACCGCGGACCCCAGTTGCTCCGCGGTCGCCCCGGAACGGATCGCCCCCTTGATGGCGTCGAGGATGTCCGACGGTGACTCCCCCAGCATCTCTCGGGCCAGGCCATCGGCGTCTTCCCAGCCGGAGGCGTTGCGCCCCTGTTCGGAGAGCGCGGGAAGCTCCTCGCGGGCCTGCCATACCAGGGAAGCCAGGTCGATGGGGTGCCGCCACGCGCTGAGCTCCTGGCTGCGGCGGGCGCGGGCCATGCCGTGCACTAGGCTGGTCAATGTCTGGCTGGCGTGTTCCCAACCGATGTGGTTGAGCAATTCGAACGCCTTGTTGGCGAAATCCAGCGTGTGGCCGGCGTCCAGGTAGATGTGGTCGGTGCTGGCCGCGAAGATCATGTCGGCGATGTCACCGGGAGGCAATTCCAGCTCGATGGCTGTGCGGAGACAACGCTCGGCAGCGTCCTCGTCCCGCACATCGATGAAGTTGCGGAACCACTGCTTGAAAACCTGTGGCCGCGTCTCCCCGGTGGGCAATGGGTCCACCACGAAACGGGGTGGCCTGCCGGCGCATTCCCGCGACACGTGGAGCAGTCCCTGGTAAAGCGCCAGCGGACGGTCGTCATCGGCGAGATGCGGCAGGATGTTGGCCGTGGCGGTAAGGATGGTCATGGCGGGGCCCCAACCGTCCGACGTGTACGTGGTGCCGAAATCGGCACCAATCCTCAGGGGCACCCGATAGTCCGCGCCGGCGGCATGCAAGCCCAGCACCGACTTCGCGGAAACCAGACGGATGTTGTGCTCCAGGCCGTCGCGGAGCCGACCCGACCAGTGGTCAACCTCGTCCCGCTCGGTTGGCCGCGGGTCCACCCAAACCTCCCCGTCAACAACGGTGACCGGGAAACTCCTCACATCGTCGGCGAAGGGATTGAAGGTGCCGCCGCTGGCGAGGTCGAAGCGGGCGTGGTGCCAATGGCACGTCAGAATGCCGTCGCTGACGCTGCCCCGATCCAGCGGAAACCCCATGTGCGGACAACGGTTGTCCACCGCGTGAACCTGCCCGTCATGGTAGATCACGGCGATGGCATGTCCTCCGCCGGTGACCACCCGGCAGCCGGCTCCCTTTATCTCCTCAACGCTCCCAGCCCGTATCTGCCCCGCTGTCTGCATCGTCATCATGCCCTCCGAACCCAAGACAGGTTAGCTCTGGAGACGACCCACCGCACTATTCCTGGGAGTAACGACTGATGAACTCGCGAATGGCGCCGAAATATTGCTGGTAACCGATGTACATCAGGTCGTTGTGCCCGGCGCCCGGGATAATCTCCAGGTGCTTGTCCGTTGTGCGCATCTTGTCGTGCATATCCGCCGCGTCGCCCACGGGCGCCAATTCGTCCCATTCACCGTGGATGACCAGCGCGGGAATGTTTATCGAGTAGAACTTTTCGTGGTAGGCGTCTTCCAGGGCACTGGCAGGCTCGGCGTCCAATCCTTCGGTGAAGCGTCCCAAATTGGGCCGTCCGCTCTCGATGATGACGCCGTTGATGCGGTCGGTCGCGGTAACCGCCAGTTCGCCGGCCGCGTGCCGACCCATGGACCGGCCCATGACGTAGATCGGGCCAGTGCACTGGAGTTCCGCCATGGCCTCCCGCAGCCCGTCCAACACCACGTGGGCATCGGCCAGCATGGTGTTGAAGGTCGGCGAGCCGCCGGACGCGCCGTAGCCACGGTAGTCGGCGACGAAAAAGTTCGCGCCGATCTCGTTGTAGTGGGGCGCGATGTGGTCATATCCGGCGGCGGTCTCACCGTTGCCGTAGAAGAACAGCACGGCAGGATAGGCCCGGTCCACCGCGTGGAACCGACAGGACAACTGCACGCCGTCGGCCACATTGACCGCGTAGTCCACCGCGCTCTCGGGCGTCTTGGTCCAATGACGCTGCGGATAGAAGGACCGTGTCGACCCCTCCAGGTTATCCAATACCGAATAGTCAACGGTGGTCATAAGCCCCTCCCGGTTACAGTCGGGATTATACTACCACCCGGTACACCGCCATCCATGAACTCTTAATCCAAGACCGGGAAGCATCGGATTACGGAGGTTTTCGCAATGCCCAAGATGGAAATCGGTCTTTACGACGTACTGGACCAGGCGCAGATGGAATCCCATTCCCTGGCCGCCGACGTTTACGACGAACACATTCGCGGGGCGCAGGAAGCCGAGCAGATGGGGTACCGGTACTACTTTTCCATTGAGCACCAGAGTTCCGACGTCAGTTTCATGAGCTCGCCGAGTGTATACCTCACGGCCTTGGCACGAGCCACCAGCGCCATGCGGTTCGGGGTGATGATTTACCAACTCCCGTTCCATCACCCCATCCGCCTCGCGGAAGAGGTTTCCATGCTGGACCACCTTTCCCGTGGTCGGGTGGAATTCGGAGCCGGAACCGGTGTCACCTACCACGAATTCCTGCGGTGGAACGTGGATTTTGACCAGCGGCGGGCGATGACCGAAGAGGCCCTGGACATCATATTGATGGCCTGGAAGGAAGGCAGCGTCACCTACGAGGGCGATTTTTTCAAGTTCGACGAGGTTTTGATTACACCCGATACATACCAGAAGCCGCATCCCCCGGTGTGGTTTGGGTGCCACAGCACCGCGAGCTTTGAGTACTCAGCCAGGAAGAACTTCCACGTCTCCCAGAACATCGATACCGACCCGGTGATCGCCGACAAATTCGAGACCTGGCGGGAGCTGTGGCGGGCAGAGGCGCACGCCACACCGATGCCAAAAACCTTCCTGACCCGCCATGTCCACGTGGCTGAAACCGATGCCAAGGCAAGGGAGCAGGCTGAACCCTTCCTGGCAACGGCAGCCTTCCCGTCAGCAATCCCTGCGGGCAAGGGCCGCGACATCATCGGGGAGACGCGAATAGGGTACGGACCGTTCGGGATGCGCGGCGAGGACCCCGGAACGCCGGAGCGGGCTGAACTCCGACGCACTTTCCGTGAACGCGCGCAGTCCTACGACTTCTGGATCGACAACGGTATCGCCCTGGTGGGCAGCCCGGAGACGGTGGCAAAGCGCCTACGGGACCAGTACGATCTCATCGGCCACGACATATTCTGCGCGCGGCACCTGTTCGGATATATCGACCCCGATGCGGCCAGGCAATCGATCCGGCTGTTCGCCGAGGAGGTGATGCCGGCTTTTGCCTAGACCCGGCGCAGCAGCTCCTCCTCCAAACGATCGGCGTCGAAGGCCTCGGTAGCGGAAGCCACCTTGACATCGCCCTCGCGCACCATGCGTTCGGCCTCGCTCTCGGCCATGACCTCCGGCAAGGCTTCCTCGCGCTCCCGCTGCCGGATGACGTCACGGTTGTGGTCGGCAAACAGCCGACGCATCGCCACCACCACCGAGTCGGTGGACGACAGATACTCGGGCATGTTGTACTGGGTGTACTTCTCCGCATCGTAGTCCTGGTTCCGGAAGTTGAAGTTGAGCTCCCAGTTGCGGTAGGGCCAGGTGGCGCTGCTGACGACGCGGCGGAGCAGGCCGGGGCGCTCCTCGTACCGTTCGACATTCAGGTAGACCATGCGGGTCAGGTTGTCCTCGACGGGAACGGGCCACCGGGTGCTGCGGAAGTACCGGTTGTTGCCTCCGGTGCGGGACATCCCCGGCAGCCTGGTCCCGTTCCATTCGTTGACATCGGGGGTATTGGAGCCGGACGCGCGCCGGTAGTTGGGGTCCTGCCCCCGGCGCCTGGCTTTCCAGTCGAAGAACCACGTCCAGGCGAGCCGCCAGCGGTGCAGTGGCCAGACACCGTCCACGCCTGGATAGTACATCTGGTAGGGGATTTTGCCTTCCTCGTCGTAGTAATACCGCTCCACCGAGGACTTGCCGCTGCCCGGGCGGTAGTGGACGTTCTTGTTGTTGACCAGGTTCACCCGGTAGCCCAGGGGTGTGCGAGGCCTGCCTCCCACACGGCTGCCCAGGATCCGAAGGGCGTTGCGATGCACCATGAAGGCATTGTGAGCATCCATCGTGTTTTCGAGGACCAGCACCCAGTTGCAGTCGAACATGCAGAAGGACGGGCGGCAGATGTTGTGCTCCTCGAACATCTCCGGTGGGATGTCCTCCTCGGGAGCAACGGGTTCGCCCTCGCCCATCCAGACGAACACCAGGCCTTTGAGGGTAACCGTGGGAAACTTGCGTGCCTTCATGCCGGGCGCGCCCACCATCATGGACTCGGGGCCCTCGGTGAGAAAAGCCACACAATTGCCGTCGCCGTCGAAGGTGGCGCCGTGGTATGGGCAAGTCAGGAAACCTTCGAAGTAGCAACGGCCCATGGACAGGTAAACCGCACGATGCGGGCACCAATCCAGCAGCGCTTGAACCTCGCCCTGCTTGTCCTTGAAAAACACCACGTCGGAGCCCAGCATCCGGAGCATGGTGGGCTTGTTCTTCTTGACGTCCTTGGCGGGCAGGGCGGGGTACCAGTACTCACGAAATCCCAGGGGAGGAATTCGACTGCGGCGGTCCCTGGGATCATCCGGAACCTGGAACGGCGGAGTTGAGTTGAACCCCTGGGTCCCCCGTCTCATCTTCTTGTAGCCGCCGGGATAGCCGGAAAGCGGTTTCAGCAAAAGGTTTTTGAGTCCCATACCGTTGCTCCCGTGTCTTGGGATGATCGATTCACGCCATGTTAGCAGAACGGCCGAGACACGGCGCACGACTCAAACCACGCCGCGAGACTCGCGACACATCACCAGACGGATGATCATCCGCCCTCCGCATCGAGAGAATGACCTGTCAGGCGAAACCTAGAAGGGATAGGGCTGTCCGCCGCCCACCGCCAGCACCTGGCCCGTGATATAGGAAGCGTCGTGGGAACACAGAAACGCGATTGCCGCTGCCTGCTCGTCGGCTTCGCCGCGCCGCCCCATGGGGATTTCGGAGTTGCGCGTCGCCGAGCGGTACTCATCCTGTGCGGCGCGCTCGCTGGCGGGCAGTTCCGGCGGATTGACCCCGACGCCGTAATCTCGGGGTGTTACGCGGTCGTCGGCCGCGGTACCGCTGGGAGCCACGCAGTTTACCCGGATGCCCAGGTGGGCTACCTCGCGCGCCAGGGAGGTGGTCAGGCCGATTTGGCCGGCCTTGGCGGCCGCGTAAGGGACCCGGAACCGGCCCGTGACCGCGTGCGTGGCGATATTTACAATGGAGCCTGACCCTTGATCGATCATGTATGGCAGCGCGGCCCGGCAGCACCACATGGCGGTCCAGAAGCTGCGGTCGATCTCCGCCTGGATTTGATCCGGGGTGTAGTACTGCAACGATTGGAACCAGATGGTTCCGCCGGCGATGTTAGCCAGTACATCGACCCTGCCGAAAACCCCGTGAGCTCTTGCCATCAGAGATTCCGCGTTTTCCCACTTGGAAAGGTCTCCGATCGACACTTCACATGCGCCACCGAAGTCCCGTATCTCCCTGCGGACACGCTCAGAGGTTTCAGCAACCATATCGCCGATCACGATTGCCGCGCCTTCCTGGGCCAGCCGGCGCGCGGTAGCTGAACCGATGCCCTGCCCGCCGCCGGTGACTACGGCAACCTGTCCTTCGAAGCGCCGAGCGCCCGCCGCTTTGGGGTCCAACACTTCAGGCATGGGAGAGTCACTCAGACTGCGATACGCAGCGGCCATCAACGGCCAGCGTCAGCTCGGGGTGACGTCCACGCTGGAGAAAAACTGCTTGTCCAGGTCGGGATCGTCCACGCCCAGGAGGCTGTTGGTGTACAAGCGACAGGAACGCAGCCACAACACCAATATGGCGTTGTTGACATACATTTGCGGGAGCTCGCGTCCATGCTCCGTGCGAGCGTGGGCGCGAATTCCCGCTTCGAAAAACTGCTCCAGGAATGGCGTCGGCTCGTTGTCCAGCGCGCACGCCTCCAGGATTTCAGAAGGAACTTCCCGGCACACCATGCCGGGAGATTCCTCCGCGAGCCGAACGTATTCGGGTTCCTGCTCCTGGGTAATCAAGGATCATCACAGGTTCATCTGGGGAACCATGTAATTGTCCATCTTGTTGTAGATCTGGAGGCGGCTGCGCTGGGCGTCCAGCACCACCAGGCGGCCGGTGCTCTCGTCGAAATGCACATCGGTGGGACATGCGAAACGCCATTCCGACTCAGTGGTGGGAACCTCGCGGCGGCGCTTCAGGTAGTCGGCGTTGGCTACCACGGTCATGTCCGCCCACTTGCTCAGCCACTGGGCGTCACCGATCAGCGAGATGATGAAACTGCCTTCCTTGTCGAAGACATGCACGCGCCCGGGATGCATACCGTTGTCGCTCCAGTCAGCGACGTAGACATCACCCGTGTGATCCACAGTGACCTGCACGGGAAGGTGCATCTGACCGCGCTTCGTGCCCGCCTCACCGAACTGCATGAGCCACTCGCCATCGGCGGTGAACTTCTGCACCCGGTGGTTCCGATGATCGGCCACGTAGACGGATCCGTCGCTCTGGTCAACGGTGATGCCCCACGGGGAGTTGAACTCACCGTTGCCGTCGCCCAGGGAGCCCCAACTGGTGACGAACCCCCCGTCGGCGTTGAACTTGCGGACCTCGTGGCTGCGGCCATCGGTCAGGTAGAGGTTGCCGTCGGCGTCGACCGCAAGGCTGGACGTGCCATGTTCCTTGCCGTCGTCGGCGGGAACGGCGCTCCACCGCTTGATGAAGGTGCCGTCCTTCTCGAACTCGGACACCATGTTCATCCATTCGTCAGCCACGTAGATGTGCCCGTTGGGGGCGAGAACCATACCGGAGGGCCAAATGAATTCGCCTTCCCGGTCGCCGTACTTGCCGAACTCGCCGGTGAATTCCTCGTCGCCTTCCTCATCGCCCAGGTCAATGATGCTGACCCGAGCGCCGTAGGCGAGCCGGTTCCAGGGCACGTTGGAAATGCCCTCGATGCCACGGTTCAGCACATATACCGTGTTCCCCTCAAAGGCCATGGAGGTGGGCTGGCTGAAGCCCATGCCTGAAGCGGCGCCTCGGCCCACCGAGTGGCTGTAGTCGTACACTCGGCCCTTGGCTATTTGCGTAAGCATATGTTTACCTGCTCGTTGCCTGTGTGTTTCGGTCGGTGTGGCGCGGAGTATTCCCCGCCATCCATAACTGCGGGGCCAGCAGATTTAAACCCACTGGCCCCGGTCGTTAATGCCAATCAGCGTGTCCCGTTGACCGGAACCCGTGTCCGGTTAGACAAACGCGACTTTCTCGAAGGTCCCGCTGACGATGGGGTTGGCGTCCAGCCCCATCCAGTCTTCCAGGATGGCGGAGTAGACGCCACGGAAGTCGGTTCCGGGAACCAGGTCGCCCTGTTCCAGATGCTCGGGCTTGGAGGACGGATATTCGCCGTACTCGCCGCCCTTGATCGGGTCTCCCATCACCATCACGAGGCCGGCGGCGCCGTGGTCGGTTCCGCTGCCATTGTCATGGACGCGGCGGCCGAACTCGGAGAACATCAACAGGATGACGTTGTCGCTGGCATTGTTCTCGCGCAGGTCGTCGAAGAAACTGGACACTGCGGCGGAGACGTCGCGCCACAGGCCATCGTGCATGCCCACCTGGTTGGAGTGGCTGTCGAAGCTGCCGTGGTCGCAGTAGAGGACGCGAGCGCCCAGGTCGGCCTGGTGCACCTGCGAGATGCCCTTGAGCTTCCGGGCAATGGGAGTGTCGGGATACTCGACGGTGCTGCTGTACGTCTCCGGAGCAACCTTCAGTATATCGGCAGCCTTGAGGCCGTCGAGACCGGTCTGGCCCAGATAGTCCATCACAAAGCCGTTGCCGATGGTGGGGGAGTACAGACGCGTGAAGCGGTCAATGATCTTGTCCCGCTGCATCTCTTCCTGGATGCTGGTCAGCATCCCGAAGTTCTCCAGGTCGTCCACGCAGGCCACGGGAACACCGGGGAGCGCCAGGGCGCGAGGCAGGCTCGGGCCGAAGCTGACGGCGGTGACCACGTTGTCCTTGTTGGGGTCAATGTCACGGGCGGCGCGGCCCAACCAACCCTCGGTTCCCAGCTTGTCCGGCTCACAGGTGTGCCAGATGTCCATGCTGCGGAAGTGGCTGCGGGGGCTGTTGGCGTAGCCGACGCCGTGGATGATGGCCATGTCACCGGCGTCCCAGAAGCGGCGCAGCGGAGCCAACTCGGGGTGGAAGCCGATGCTGTCGTTGAGCTTGAGGATACGCTCGTCCGGCACGCCGACCACCGGCCGCTTGTCGCGATACAGGGGCTCGGCGTGAGGGATAACGGTGTTCATGTAGTCGTTGCCGCCGGTCAGCTGCAATACCACCAGAACCGGATCTTTCTTGGTTGAGGTCATTTTGTTTGCTCCTGTGGAGATCGTTCCGCGTGCGCGGAGTGCGAGACGGTCGTTGCGGCGACGCAGTCAGTGCATCGCCGCGGTGGTTGCGTCAGGCGTACTGGTAGTCGCGCAGCGAAACGATCAGCTGCAGCATCTCCGAAATTCGCTCTTCGGAGGCGCTCACGTCGGCGTCGGTGGCCCAGGAAACGTTGCCGGAGATCTGCGCGTGGGAGACCAGCTCGCCGCGGGTGGCGTCGTCGACTTCCAGCGGGCCCATGAGGTCCAGACAGTTGTCAACCAGGCCGTCCGGAGTCAGATCGCCCTGCGCCTGCATGCGGTTGATCATGGAGCGAATGCCCGGGCGACTGACGTCGCTGACCATGTCAGCGGTGAAGTTGATGCGGCGCATCAGCGAACCGCTGTTGATCCACTCGACGCCGGTGTGCCAACCTTCCACGCTGGGCGGGTTGAGCAGGTCCTGGCCCATGTAGGTGGGTTGCCGGGCCATTTCACCCAGGCCGGGGCCCGGGAACTGGTAGCCGCCGACCAAGCGCAGCGTGCCAACCACCACTTCGGCGGGGCTCTTCAGGCGCGCGTAGCGGGCGTTCTTGAAGAAATCGCTGTTGAACAGGACACGCAGTACGGCGGTCATGTCGCAGCCGGAGTCGATGAAGGTGTCGGCCAGCAGATCGATGGCGTCCTCGTCCTTCGGCGGCGTCACCTGCCAGGCCGGAACCTGAGCCTCGTCGGCCACGAAGAAGTTGTACAGGTGGCGGGCGACGAAGGTGGCCGTGGCCGGATGTTCGCAGACGATGTTGATGATGTCTTCGCCGTTGAAGTTTCCGCTCTCGCCGAGGAAGGTCTTTTCCCCGTCGTCGTGGTCTTCAGGCAGATACTGGAATTGCCAGTCGTGGCGGCCAATGGGACCGCGCGGCAGTTTGGGCTCGAAGGTCCAGCCGGTGAAGGCGCGGGAAGCCTCGCGAACGTCAACCTCCGTGTAGGTGCCAACGCCCATGCTGAACAACTCCAGCAGTTCGCGACCCCAGTTCTCGTTGACGGCGTCGGCATGGTTTTCGAAGTTATCCAGCCAGTAGATCATCGCCGGGTTCTTGGCGACTTCCAGCAGGAGTTCCTTGTAGTTGCCCATGCCCTTGTCGCGGAACAGGGCGACCATGCGGGTGATCTCGTCGTAGTGGTCAACCTTGGACACGCCGGTGGCGAAGATCTGGTGCCAGAACAGCACCATCTTCTCTTCCAGCGGCCGCTTCGTGTTGATCATGAAGTGCAGCCATTCGGCTGAACCCATGCCCTGGATGGTGCCCGGGCGCCAGGTCCACGGCTGGTAGCGGACCAACTCGTAACGGTCAATAGCCGGCTGACTCTCCGGGTTCAATAGCTCCTCAACGGTAGCCTCGTACCCTTTCTCAACGAGCGCTTCCAGTTCGTCCCGGGTGGCCCCGAAACCGGCTCGCCGCATCAGATGGGCCATCAAGGCGATGTCCTGAGATGGCATCGTTTTGCCTCCTGTGTGTGTTGGCATTGGTGCTTCGGTATTATCTGATATGCTTTACCTACCTGTCAACGACAACGTGTCGTAGCAACCAACCAACCGGCGTTTCAGCTCACCGATTATGACACCCAACCCTGGCGCCGTTCGGCGCGATCCCTGCGGCGGGTCGTTGGCGCTACAGGCACACGCGCCCCCCTCGTTGGGCTGGATGTTGTCCCTTGCGGCCGCGTTGTTCGCGTTAGCTCTGCCCATGTTGGGGCCACTGGATGACCATCACTTCGCCGAGCGTTCTCACAACCACGACCACATTTACCTGAACGGCGCCCCTGTCGCTCACAATCACGCCTACGATGGGGCTGCGCTGCACCCCCACCATGAGCCGGCTGCGCGAGCTTTCCAACCCGATAGGGTCCAGAACTACGGCGAGGTGCTGTACCTTGCGCCGGCTACCGCCGGACTGACGCTGGCAGCTCTCAACGCCTCGTACCATCCGGCCCCAGAATCCTTGCGTCCTCCGTCTCCGCCGGAGGGCATGGACAACCCGCTGGAGCGGTTCGCTCCAAATACAGGCGGCGCTCGGGGCGCAAATATTGCGCCTCCATTGCCGCCTCCCATCGTCTGATTCCTCCGCCCATACCATTTTCATTCCCGCGCTCATCGGCGACCGCGGTCCGGTCGCCGGCGCCTGTTCATCCTATCGGAGGATTCTTGCCATGCAGTTACTGCACCAGAGCACGTTTCGGCCGTCTACTCTGCTGGTTATCGCCATCGCTTTGATGGCGACCCTGGCCTGTGGAACCGCCGCCGAACCCAACACGACAGAAGCACCCACCACCGCACCTACGATTTCGGGTTCCACGGGGCACGACAGCACCACCGAACACAACGACGGCGGCTCATCCGCTGCGGGAATTCAAAGCCCGACTTCGACGGATGGGGTAGTCATCAATCTACCAATCGTCAATCGGGATACGACCCTGACCCGGGACGACCTGCGGGTTTCCCAGGGCGACACGGTGCGCCTTGTGTTTGAAGCCGACGAGGAGGGCGAGATACACCTGCACGGCTATGACCTTACTGCCGAGGTGTCGCCCGGTCATCCTGGCGAGCTCGTCTTCGAGGCGACCAACGCCGGAGCGTTTGGGTTGAATTTTCACGTCTTCGCAGCCGCGGAGACCGGGGACGCGGACGACCATCACGGCGACACTGCTCCCGCACTCGTAGCGTCGGAAACTCCCGTGAGCGTCGCAATTGCTGCGGAACCGGACGCTCAGGGCGGTGTGGACGTCTTCATCGCAACCGACGGTTTTCGCTTCGCCCCGGAGCTGGTGGACCAGGCGCACACCCCTGGCGCGGGTCACGCCCACATTTACCTGGATGGGGTCAAACTCGGGCGCGTCTTCGAGAAACAATACCACATCGCGGACGTGGCGCCGGGCGCGCACGAAATCCGCGTGTCTCTCAACACCAACGACCACGGTGACCTGACTTTCAACGGGGAGAAAGTAGAGCACACGGTGTCCGTCACCGTGCCCGACGTCGGGCAATCGGGTGAAACCGGCCAAGCTGCGCACAGTCACGATGGGCACGGGCACTCGCACGGATCACCCGGGGAACGTGAGATCATTGCCGAGGTCCATTTGGGCAACCTGGAGGTCTATCCATAAGCGGCTTCACATGTAACTAATGACACAGGGGCGGATGATCATCCGCCCCTGGGCATTTCCAGATCCGTTCCGGACTACCGCTGGTCAATGGGCACGTAGTCGCGATCCATCGGCCCGACGTAATGCAGGCGTGGGCGCAGCAGGATGTTGTTTTCGTACTGCTCGATGCACTGCGCCGACCAGCCGGGAACCCTACCCAACGCGAAGATGGGAATGAACAGGTCGGAGGGGATGCCCAGCAGGTGGTAGATGGAGCCGGCATAGAAGTCGACGTTTACGTAAATGCCGCGGTCGCGATACGGCGCCATCACGTCTTCCGACAGGTGCGTCAGGATCTGGAACCACCTCGGGTCGCCGCGCTTCTCGCCCAGCGCTTGGGACCGCTCGCGCAGGTGACGGGCACGCGGGTCTTCAGCCCGGTAGACGCGGTGGCCGAAGCCCATGATGCGCTCGCGGTTGTTGAGCTTGTTACGGGCGTACTCTTCGGCGTTTTCAGGATTGCCGATCTCCATCGACATCTTCATCACTTCTTCGGCGGCGCCGCCGTGGGCCGGGCCCTTCAGCGTGCCCACCGCTCCGGATACCGCGGCGTGGAGCGTCGAATTGGTGGAGGCGGAAACGCGGGCTGCGAATGACGAGGCGTTGACGCCATGTTCCGCGTGCAGGATGAAGTCCACGTCCATCAGGGAGATGGTCTCGTCGTCCGGCGTCTCGTTGAAGAGCATGTAGAGGAAGTTGCCGGCGTGGTTCAGGTCGGGGTTGGGCGCGACGGGCTCCAGTCCGGAACGGACGCGGTGATGGGCAGTGACGATGGTCGGTGCCTGCGCCGTCAGCCTGAGGGCCTTGCGCACGTTGGCTTCCCTGGAATTGTCCTCGGATTCCTCGTCAAAAGCGGCCAGTCCGATGAGGGCAGTCTGGAGCACATCCATAGGATGCGCCGACTTCACCGCGTCGATGACCGTGATGATCTCATCGGGAATGCGGCGGTTGGCGCGCAGGTAGCCGTCCGTCTCGGCTAGCTCCGCCTGCGTCGGCAACTCTCCGTAGAGCACCAGGTGAACGATTTCCTCAAAGGTGGACTTCTCAGCCAGATCGTGGATATTGTAGCCACGATAGAGCAGTTTTCCGATTTCGCCGTCGATGAAACTGGACTCCGTGGTGTCCATGTACACGTTCATCAAACCGCGGTGCAGTTCGGGCTGGTCGGCCATCTGTTGTACTCCTTGGTCAGGGGGTCGGCGACGGGGCGCCATCCCGCATGCGCCGGCGTAAAATACCCGATCCGGCGGTTGATTATGCTAGCATCGGGTTCGGCGGAGTGTCAACTGAAATCGCCCTCCGGCCGATCCCAACAACCCACGGTTTTGAGTATGAAATACGGTGTCATCCTGCCCAACGTCGGCCCCCTTGCCCACATCGATTCGCTGGCCGACATCGCCCGAAGCGCCGAGCGTCTCGGATACGATGGCGTGTTCCTCAGCGACCACATCGCCATACCCACCGACCTGCGATCGGCTTACCCATATCGCAGCGACGGACGGTTCCCCCTGACCGCTGAAGACCGCATACTCGAACCCGTGACGGCGCTGGCGTACCTGGCGGCGGTGACCACGCGGCTGCAACTCGGATTCAGCGTGCTGGTCCTGCCATACCGCCATCCGGTGCTCAACGCAAAGATGCTGGGCACGCTGGACGTGATCTCCAACGGCCGGCTCATCGTCGGCGCCGGCGTGGGGTGGATGGCCGAGGAATTCGCCGCCCTCGACTCCGATTTCAACGACAGGGGCGCCATCACCGACGAGCACATCGCTATGCTGAAAGCGTTCTGGACCGAGCCCGCCCCCGAGGCCCGCGGGAATCACTACAGCATCTCCGGCCTGGGCATGGCCCCGATGCCGGTCTCGCAACCGCCGATCTGGACGGGAGGAATCAGCCCGCCGGCCCTGCGTCGCGCCGCGAACCTGGCCGACGGTTGGCACGGGGTACGGCAGAGTCCAACCGACGTGGCGCGGGTGGCAGCACGAATGGGCGAACTACGCTCGTCACGCGGCGGGACGATGGACGGTTTCACCATCTCGTTGCGCGCCGGTTTGGATGTCACCATCGAGCCTTTCGCCGGAGCATCCCGAACTCCGCTGCGAGGTTCGCCGAACCAGGTCGCCGCAGACCTAATCGAATACGTCGGGGCCGGCCTCGACTACCTCGTGGTGGAGCCCAGGGCAGCAACTCCTGACCAGTTGCTCGAACAACTCGAGCGGTTCACCACCGTGGACCGACCCTGAGCTACTGGGCCGTCCAGCCTCCGTCCACCACGACTTCGCTGCCCGTGACGAAGGACGATTCGTCGGAGGCCAGATAGAGCACGGCGTTGGCTACTTCCTCGGGTTCGCCGTAGCGTCCCATGGGGATGCGCGCCATCATGATTGAAAGACGCTCGGGGTCGTTGCGGCCGGCGCGGGTCATCTCCGTCACGATGGGGCCAGGGTGGACCGAGTTGACCCGGATGCCCCGGTCCGCGTATTGCAGCGCCGCCGCCTTGGTGAAAATCCGTACGCCGCCCTTGGAAGTCTGGTACGCCGAGCCGTTGTACGGCACGCCGACGATGCCCAGTTGAGATGATATGTTGATGATGGAGCCACCGCCGGCATCAAGCATGGCCGGGATGGCCGTGCGGGTGCCGAGGAACACGCCCTTGAGGTTCACGTCGATGGTCCGGTCCCACATCTCGACCGGTTCCTCATGGATTTGGAACGAGTTGCTGCCGATGCCGGCATTGTTGACCAGCACGTCCAGGCTCCCAAACTGCGACACTGCCTCGGCAACAGCGGCCTGCCAGTCGGCCTCTTCGGTCACGTCCAGGTGAACATAGCGGGAACGGCCTCCGTCGGCCGCAATCGATGCCGCAGTGGCCTCGCCTTCCCCGTCCAGGATGTCACCGATCACCACCGCGGCGCCTTCTCGGGCGAACAACCGGGCCTCGCACTCTCCCATACCGCGCGCGCCGCCGCTGATCAGGGCGACCTTTCCGTCCATCCTGCCCATATTTTCACCTCGTCAGAAGTTGAATGGCGTCCACGGCTTGAGGGCCACGGCGAACGCCCGGTCGGCACGATGCACCGCGCCCGTGGCGATCTCATCCACCAGGCCGGCCTGTTGCAGCGTGCTGAATGTAGCCGCGCCCAGGTAGACCGAGGCCAGCGCGGATACGTTGATCGCCAGGTCCGCGCCGCCGGTGACAGAGCGGCAGATGCCTCCCTCCGGAGACATCTCGAGGCTCCAGCATCCCCGGTTCCAGTCACAGAAGTCGTCGCGGATTTCCAAAGTCAACCGGTCGCTGGCTGCGTAGGTGCGCTGCTCCAGAGCGGCGGCGGCGTCCACGACGCGCACCCAGAGGCCGTCGCGGGTCGAACGCTGCATTCGGCGCGGGTCGGCCAGCATCCAGGGCAGCGGGTCATCCTCCGGGCGTCGCATGACCTCGGTCCGCTCGTACAGATCCAGGTCGAAACAGAACCGCCACAGTGCAGCGGACGCCTCCCGCGTGACGGCCACCAACTCGTTGACCGTCACCGTGGGCCGCTGGGTGCGGTAGCTGGCGTAGCCGTCGATGCGCCCGTCCTCGATGTAGGCCACGTAGAACACGCCGCCGGAGCCTCCCTGGGAGTGGATGGGATCGTTGGCTGCGTCTTCCCAATGGTGCATGGCGCGCTGGAACACCCCGGGCCGGCCCTGGGTGCCCCGCCGGGACACGTCGGGCAGCTTCTCAATGATGTCGGCCGGGTCCACGAACTCCAGGCGGCCGGGACTATCCAGCCGTTGGGCATAGGCGCTGTGGCGCTTTTCGATGGACCACTGCTCGTGCACCGCGCCGATGCCGTAGCCGAAACGTCCGTAGATGCCGCTCTCGGTGGCGAACAGGGCCGCCAGGGGTTCGCCCCGTTCGTGGATGCCGTCGATCTGGTCGCGCATCATTTGCGTCATGATGCCCCGCCGGGTGTGGGTGGGCTGCACCTCCACGTTGGACACCCCGGCCACCATGGAAACGCCGCCCGGTATCGACATCTCCAGCAGGTGCGAGTGGCATCCGCCGACGATCTGCCCACCCTCGAACACGGCGATGGACCGCGCCAGGTCGAAGCGCGGGCGCAGCCGCTCCGGGTCGTGGGCCAGGCGGTTGCCATGGGCGCGCGACTCGGTAGCCATCCACCGCTCAAACTCGTCGGGGGTTATGTTTCTGAGTTCAGGCATTGAGTTCTATCTTCACAATCGAAACGTAGCGCCTCTCCGCGCATGAGCATACTAGACCGGCAACAGCGTTTGCATGCCCTCCTCTCGAACAATATTCTTGCTTACGGCTAACCATCTAATCGCGCGTATCGTTAAAACGTTTATGTTGGGCCGATGCGGCATCTGACAAATGAACGTCGCAATCGGCGGTCCACGACATCCTCATCGTAAGCACGTGGACCCACTAACTTAATCGCGCATTTTTGATTGCGCCAGGGATCCCATGCACCACGTTTTCAGTCACTGCTTTGGCAGTATTCGACAAGACATCAAAACCGACTATCGTAATATTTGGCCTGCTTTGGTTCTCCGAACGCAAAACAGCCTTTTGATCATCGCTTAATTGAGACTCACACCCAATTACCACCAAACCAGCAGCAGTCGTAAATCCGGGGAATGTCTCCGTCGCCGCATCCAAATGAGTGCGCAGATACTCTTGGTAACCTAGCACTTGGCTGATCGCATGTGTGGTGTCGGCACTTAACTGGCGTTGTTTGGTGACCAGTATTTTGTCAGGTGTCTCGATTTCCACTACCAAATAACGGTTATCGTATGTGCGGATAATGAAATCGGGTTCGAATTTGCCATGAAAATCGGGCTGACCCCACACTTGAAAGGCCCTCGGATCAAGCATCAACGGATGGCCTTCGAAAAAACGCTGGAACGCAGGTTCATCGCCAGCTCTCTCAAGCATTAGCTCGTCATATTCATCTAGTGTTCGAGGTCCTAAAGCTACGGATCTAAACGCCAAAGCGGAACTTAGATGCCTGATGGCACCGGAACTTCCCATTGCGAGGCCCATCAGCGCTGTCGAAACGTACATTCCCACATCGTCATCGTCTTCGATGGAAAGCATCAACACCCTTAGCTGCTCGCGGGCTTCTGAGGCGAGTACATTCCAATCGCCTACGGCGTTTGCCACGGCCTGACGAAGGTGGCCATCACGTACAAGAACAAAATCCGGATCTCGGCCTTCAGCAGCGCATGCTAACAACTGAAACGCCATGGAAAAATTTTTGGAGGAAGGAGTCTCCAAGGCGTTCTCGACAAGCGCAGCCAAGCCGTGTTTCTCCCACGCCAAGAGGCTGTACGCTGCTGGCGCCTTATACATCAGATTGTACGTATCCCCGCCGTACACATCGCGGGCCAACAGCTGCGCAGCAACCATACCCTCTTGACTTCCGGATGATACGCAGTCCACCAACAGAGGCAACAGCTCTCCATAGCCACCATGTTCGATGAATCCGCGTGCGCGGTCGATCAATTCCAATGCATCAATCTCCCGGATTGGCAATCGATACGTAGAATGGCGAGGGGCATGAAGGATTAGAGCGGCCCAATGTAACAACCGACATTAAGCCGGCACTCCAGACTCATGTGCACAAAATTGGTGGGCCCGACAGGGTTCGAACCTGTGACCTGCCGATTATGAGTCGGATGCTCTTCCACTGAGCTACGGGCCCCGAGCACGCGGCGCGGGCATCGATGCCGCGCCACGATTCAGGTTAGACCCCGACTGCCCAATCGTCAAATGCCCAGGCGTTGGCGGTATTCCGGGTCCCATTCAGCCAACTGGCGGCGTTCCACCAGTTCCTGCGGGTCCAGCGTCGGCGACGGCTCCCCGGTGGTGGGCACCTCGGTGATCACCGTGGCGTCGGCCCAGGCGGACACCTGATCGGCCGGCTTGCCCAGCAGCGCCTCCAGCAGCGGCACGTTGTCCTGGCCAAAGTTAGGCGCCGGCCCGCGTATCTCCAGCGGCGTCTTTGAGAGCTTGTAGGGCCGGCCCATGATGATGCGGGTGCCCATGTCCCGCTCCGGCGGATACTCCACCCGCTCCAGGAAGTTGCGGCTGCGGTAATGGGGGTCGAAATGGACGTCCTTGCCGTTGAGCACGGGGCCGGAGGCGATGCCCCGGGCCTGCAGGGCGTGCATCATCTCGTACTTGTCGTGGTGCTTGGTCCACTGCCCGATGGCTTCGTCGATCTCGTCATGATTCTGCTGGCGACCGGCCAGCGTGGCGAATCTTTTATCGGACGCCATGTCGTCCCGCTCCATCAGGCGGCACAGGGCAAGCCACTGCTCGTTGTCGGCGACGGAAAGGGTGATCCATTCGTCGTCGTCGCCGGCGGGATACGCCCCCTGGGGCGCGCGATTGGGGTGGCGGTTGCCGATGCGCTCGCCCTCGCGGCCGTTGGCGATGGCGTCCATCAGGTACTCGGAGAGGAACATCACGCCGGCCTGGTACATGCCGATATCCACCCACAGGCCCTTGCCCGTGCGGTTCCGGTAGCGCAGCGCCGACCCGATGGCCAGCATCGCGCTCCAGGTGGACAGGAAATCGACGAAGGAGCGCCCCGCCTTGGATGGCTCGTCGCCCGGATAGCCGGTTATCCAGCAGTGGCCGTGGGTGCCCTCTTGCGTGGTGGCCTGGGCCGGGTAGGAGGAGTAAGGGCCGCCGCCGTGGCCGTAGCCGGTGTTGGAGACCATGATGATGTCGGGGCGCAGCTTGCGCAGGTTGGGGTAGTCCAGGTTCCAGCGTCGCATGACCCGGGGCGTGAAGTTCTCCATGACCACATCGCTGACCATCACCAGCTCGCTGAAGATCTGGCGCCCCTCCTCCTGGGCCATGTCCAGCACCATGGACCGCTTGCCGCGATTGAGCAACTGATAAGTGCTGGGCCGGTTCCACCAGTCCTCGCCCGGGTCGTTGTCGGGGAAGGTGCCGTAGAGACCGCCGCCGCGGGTTATGTCCGGTCGGCCGGGGCCCTCGATTTTGATGACTTCAGCGCCCAGGTCAGCCAGCTGGCCGCCGGTGTAGGGCAGCGCGAACACGTAGGTGGAGTCGAGAACTCGGATCCCTTCCAGCGGCAGAGCGGTCATGTTACTTCAATTCCTGCATGGGGTATTAGCCATGCCAATCAGAGCGGCTCACCGTGCAATCGAGCTTCCAACTGGCGGATGCGCTCTTCCGCCGCAGCCAGCGCCGCTCGCTCGGCGACCAGGGCCTCTTCCACCAGCATGAAGTCGCACAGGTAGCGGCTCGTCTTGCGATCGTAGAACCGCAGGTTCGTTTCGTCGTCAACATCCCAGTCCCACGCCGGATGCCAGCATGGGCACAGATCCAGCGCCGCACTGTGGCCCCATATCATTCCATCGGCTTCCGTCGTGAGGTCAATCGCCTGGTACCGGTCGTCAACCAGGCGGTCGCCGGCCAGCGCGTAGCCGTAGAAGTCGCCTCCGGTGGGGTCAACCCGCCAGTACTCGGCAATGCCCAACCTGGCGTACAAATCACGCTTGAACCCCGTATCCCTGCGGTGGGTGGACTCCGACGCCACTTCCATCACGAATTCCGGGGGTTTGCCCACTTCCCAGATGATGTAGCCGTTGCGCGGCAGGATAGACGCCGCTTCTACGTCGAAGGCCACCAGCAGGTCCGGCTCGACCCGATTGTTCATGTTATGGGGGTCGTAGTTCAGCACGCAGGGCGCCCGCACCAGCGTGCCGGGCCGCGACGAAAAATGATGGGCGACGAAGTAGCCGGACTTGTTGATGGTGGGGCTTTGTATCATGTCCCGCGGTTCCGGGTCTGGGCACACGTAGTCATCCGTAAACGGAACCGGAGGAACGCCCGTGGTTTGCGGTTTCGCAACCATCTCAAACCTCCGCCGCCAACATGGCCTAGACAACGTCCAGCTGCCGCATCACCGACAGCGTCTCCCGGTCGTAACCCAGGCCCTCGACGAAAATCTCCTCGTTGTGCTGCCCCAGGGTCGGCGCCGCCATCCGCATCTGGTACCCGGCCGGCGTCATGCGGAACAGCTCGGCCGGCACCTTGATCCGCCCGATGACGGGATGTTCCGTCTCGCGGTAGAACTCGCGGGATTCGAGCTGCGGGCAGTCGGCCAGTTCCGTGGGCGTCTGCACCAGTCCGAAGAGCATGCGCTTTTCCGCCGCGTTGGGGAACAGTTCCCACTTCTCCCGGTCCTTGATGGCGTCCAGCACCACCTCGTCCATGGCCGGCCCGTTGCGGACCCGCTGGGCCCGGTCGGCAAACCTGGGCTCCAGCAACTCGGGCGCCCGGAAGAAGTCGGCGATGTCTTCCCAGGTCGCGCCGCCGCCGGCCTGCACGATGATCCACCCGTCCTTGCACGGCATTGGGTTTTCCCACATGGTGCCGGGGGACCGCCGAACCTGCACGCCGCCGATGAACGGGTAGATGGTCTGGGTCGCCATCATTGTGGAGGCAACGCACTCGGTGATGGACACGTCGACGTGCTGCCCGACCCCGTGCCGGTCCTGCGCGAACAAGGCCATGGCCGTCGCGCCGGCCCCGAACAGGCCGCCCTGGTACTGGGCCTGGAACCCGCCGTGTTTCAGGGGCGGGCGTCCCTGCACGCCGCTGATCCCCATAACCATTCCCATGGCGTAAGAGACGATCTCCTCGCCGGCGTACTGGCTGTAGGGACCGGTCTGCCCGAAGGGGGTGATCGAGGTCATCACCAGGTTGGGATTGATCGCCGACAGCGCATCGTAACCAATGCCCATGCCGTCCAGATGCCCGGGCCGGTAGCTTTCTATGACCAGGTCGACGTGAGGGACCAGTTCTTTAATGATGCGGCGGCCGGCGCCGGTTTCATGGTTGAGGGTGATGCCCTTCTTGTTGAGGTTGAGGATCAGGAAGAAGAGACTCTTCTCGGGGTGGGGATCGTCGTGATAGTAGGGACCGACGCGGCGCATCGTCGAACCGGCGGGCGGTTCCACCTTCAAAACGTCGGCGCCGTAGTCCGCCAGCAGCCGCGCGCAAAAAGACCCGGCGATGTCCTCGCTCAGGTCCAGCACCTTGATTCCGCTCAACGGCGCGTCAAACATGGCGGCGATTTTATCCCAAGCGGGCGAGCGGGGCAATTTGTGCGTGGCGACACGTCGCGCAGGGTATACTTGTGGTCGCCCAACTCATGAGCGTACCTTCGGTCACGCAAGCCAACCAGGAGTTTCCCCGATGCTCATCGACCCCAAGACCTTCGAACGGTTCAACATGATACTCACCGGCGTTGTGGTGCCCCGACCCATCGCGTTCGTGTCCACCATCTCCACCGACGGCGTGGTGAACCTGGCCCCGTTCAGTTTCTTCAACGCCATGGCCTACAACCCGCCCACGGTGATTTTCTCCTCATCGCGCCGCGCCCCGGGTTGGCAGGACAAGCGCAAGGACACCCTGACCAACATCGAGGAAACCGGCGAGTACGTGATAAACGTGGTAGTGGACGACATCGCCGCCGCCATGAATGCCACGGCCGCCGAGTACCCATCGGACGTCTCCGAGTTCGACATCGCCGGCCTGACCGAAGCGCCCAGCGAATTGGTGAAAGCGCCCCGGGTGCTGGAGTCACCGGTGAACATGGAGTGTCGCCTGGTGCAGGTCGTCAACATCGGTGAGCAACCCCATGCCCACGGCATCGTCATCGGCGAAATCGTCCGCATGCACATCAGCGACGATGTGATGTACGACGGCCCCAACGGCTTGAGGATCGACCACGCCGCGCTCAAGCCCACCGGCCGCCTGGCGGGCAACATGTACTGCCACACCGACGACGTGTTCGAACTGGTTCGCCCGACCTACACCGAGCAGGACGAGGGCGCCGTCAGGGCCGCCGATTAGCCGCGGCAAACGCATGGAGGCTATCGCATGACCACCGCAGAACCCGAAATCAAGCTCTATGGCGCCGAGTGGTGCCCCGATTGTCACCGCTCCAGAAACTACCTGGACAGCCAGTCGGTGACCTACGAGTACATCAACGTTGACGGCGACGATGCCGCGCAGGCTTACGTCAAGCAGGTGAACGACAACCGGCTGATCATACCGACCATCGTTTTTCCGGATGGTTCGGTATTGGTGGAGCCTTCCAACGCCGAGTTGGCCCGCAAGCTCCGCAACTGAACTTCAACCGCTAATCGGGGAACTGCAACAACTGGAGCACGTTCCCGTCGGGATCGGTCAAGGTGGCGACCCATCCGCCCCAGTGCTCACGCTCGGGAACGCGGATGAACGGCACGCCGGCCGCGGAGAGCCGCGCGTGCTCGGCATGAATGTCGTCGACCCCCAGGTGAGGCATCATGCGGAGCGGGTCTCGCGAGTCGCCGCTTACGCCGGCGTGCCGGCCTACGTTGAACCGGATGTCGCCCAATTCAAAAGCGGCGAAGCCCTCATCCTCGTGGAAGGAATGCAGGGGCAGCCCCAGCATGTCGCGGTAGAACCGGAACATCCTGTCCAGGTCGTCGGTCCACAGGGTAATGCCGACAACGCCAGTGATCACGGGTAGCGCCGATTAGTTGGAGGTTGAGTTCGCCGGCTCGTCCACGGGCACACACGAACGGCACCAGCCATGGAAATCGACCCGCTGCCACATGACCTGGAACCGGGTTTCGGTGGAAACCTGGTCGCGCAGGCGGATGATGATGTCGCTGCTGTCGTCAGCGTCGGCGATATTGCCGCACCCGATGCATACCAGGTTTACGTGCGGCGAGACGTTGCTCTCGTACCGAGACTGCTTGGCGAAGGGCAACTCCTGGATCAGGCCGCTCTTGGAAAGCACGCCCAGGGTCGAGTAAACGGTGGCCAGAGTCATGGAAGGGAAGTGCTGCTGGACGCGCTCGTGGATCTGCTGCACCGTGGGATGATCGGTGGAGTTCAGCACAGCCTCTGCTATGGCCAGACGTTGCGGTGTTACGCGCACGCCCCCCTGGCGAAGTTGCTGCACTACGGCGCTCTGAATCATCGGCCCCTCCCGAATACTGCGCCAGTCGCCTTCCGCAAAAACCGCTTCGGCAGCATTGTTTGGAGTATAGCACCGGGCATTTGTGAGCCGCAAATCGGGCATTCCGATCATGCGGGGGTCAGCCATCCGGCAAGCCGAGCCGCCGCAATCCGGTGCCGGGACATCGCTATGGCAATGCCCGTGATTTTTGGTGTAGGATGGGCCACCGCAACCGCAAGTGAGGAGCATTTTCGCAATGGCTACCACCCGTTCCCGTCGCCTGGCCCGCTCGGTATCCATCGTCGGCGCCGGCCTGTCCCAGTTCGGGGCCTATCCCGACAAGACCAGCCGCGACCTTTTCGTCGAGGCGTTCCAGGACATGCAGGACAACATCGACACGGGGATTTCAGCCCAGGACATCGAAGCCGGTTACCTGGGCAACTACTCGGCTGACCTGTTCGAGCACCAGGGCCACACGGCGCCCATCATGGCCGACTGGCTGGGCATGACGCCCACGCCCATCACACGAATCGAAAACGCGTGCGCCAGCAGTGGCAGCGCTCTCCGCGAAGGCGTGATGGCCATCGCCAGTGGCATGTACGACGTGGTTCTCGTTGGCGGTGTGGAAAAGATGACCTCGCTGCCGACGGAAGGCGTTACGGACGTGCTGGCCTCGGCCGCAGACGGACTGTACGAGGTCCCTGCCGGCCTGACGTTCCCCGGCATATTCGGCGCAATCGCCAAGGCGCACATGGACCGGTACGAGACCAACCTGGACCACCTGCTCAAGGTCGGCGTCAAGAACCACGAGAACGGCAAGCTGAACCCCAAGGCCCAGTTCCAGGTAACCGTCAGGGATATGATGGACCGCCGGAAGGCTAGGGCTGAACAACGGGGCGAGCCCGTTCCGGATTGGGAAGACGAGCTGGACTTCCTGAACGATGCCCGGGCCAACCCTTGGATCGCGTGGCCGCTGCGGCTCTATGACTGCGCCCCGATCACCGACGGCGCGTCCTGCGTGCTGCTGGTTGCCAGCGAGTTGGCAAACCAGTTCACCGACAAGCCGGTGCATATCGCTGGTATCGGCCAGGCCACTGGCCGACCGCTCCACGACGCAGAGGAACTGACCTCGCTGTCGGCGGCGAAAATCGCGTCGGCGCAGGCCTACGACATGGCGGGCATCGGGCCCAACCAGGTGGGGGTCGCCGAGGTGCACGACTGTTTCACCATCGCCGAGATCGTTGCCAGCGAGGACTTGGGCTTCTTCGCTCCGGGCGAAGGTCCCCACGCGGTGGACGAAGGGCGCACGGCCCGCACCGGAGACCGCCCCATCAACACCAGCGGCGGATTGAAGGCCAAGGGTCACCCCGTGGGAGCCAGCGGTGTGGCGCAGGTTATCGAGGTGTATAAGCAACTGCGCGGCGAGGCCGGGGAGCGCCAGCTGGACAACTCCGACCTCGAGTTCGGTTTGACCCACAATGTGGGCGGCACCGGCGGCACCTGTGTCGTCAATGTGCTGCAGCGCGGCTAGGAGGATACCGAATGGCTTCGGAATCTGAATCCCGGCCGTTCAACGCGGCGTCCTTCTACGCTTTCCTGCAGGAAGGCCGGTTCATGGGTGTTCGATGCCGTGAAAACGGCAACGTCTACGCCGAGGCGCGGCCCATCGACCCGGTGACCCACAGCCGAGACATGGAGTGGCATGAGCTCAGCGGGCGCGCCACGTTGAGCACGTTCACCTGCATATCCGTCGCGCCGGCCAGCCTCGAAGCCAAGGGCTTCGGCCGAAACAACCCTTACTGCACCGGCATCGTGACGTTGGAGGAGGGACCACGCATCTCGGCTCGTATCGCCGGCGTGGACGCGGCCAACCCGCAGAACATCCGAACCGGCATGGCATTGGAAATCGACCTGACCGAAATCGACCCGGATGAACCAGGGCTCGTTTTCAGACCAGCGTAGAACTTCCGCGGTCGTTACGGGCTAACCGCACGAAACGGCTAAAAAATAAAACCGCCCCACCAATGTGTGGGGCGGTTGTTTTTGTCCGGTCCGTGCGCGCCGCTTTCTATGCGACTCCGGTCTCCTTGCAGAAGTTGCAAGTCTTGTCGTACCACACGTACGCGGAATTGGGTTCGTGGAACACCTCGAACTGGTTGACGCCGCGATATTTTCGGCAACTGAAACACAGTTCGGTATGGGTGGGATCCAACTGTGGGGGGATGCCCTTCTCCGTGCTGACAAAGGTTTTGCGAATCTGGCGATTGGAAAACGGGAGACGCTGTAAGAAGCGCTCTTCGAATCTTAGCTTCCACACCTGACCGCCAGGCATTGGGCGGAACATCAACATCTGTTCGTCATCGGGCTGGCGCTCATGGATGAAATCGATATAGTTACCCAGGCGCTCGTGCATCTTCCCGACGACTTCTTCGTAAGTATCCCCGATGGCAGGAATATCCACTTCGACACAGAAACCCTCCCACGTCTCGGGGTTGGCCTGGGTTTTCTTGATATAGCAAGTCAGCTGTCGCGGTGTAGCGTTCACAATACTCCAGGGCGACGCACGGGCGCATCGCCCTCCTCGGCTAACATGTGGAGTTGGAAGAGTTATGCGGCGTCGGACCTAGTCGAGGCCGCGGGTGCCCACCCAACCGGTTTCCGAAACGTCGATCATTTCGCCGTTGGGACCCTCGTACTTGGTCTCCACGTTTTGCGTGCGCGGGCCACTCATGGCCGCGTGCAGGGCGTGGTTGACCTCGTCCATGGGCTTGGAATTCGCAGCGGACAGGCGCGCCTCGGTTTCCTCAAGGCTTTCGACCTCGAAACCGATGTGGTGGATGCCTTCCCAGTCCTTGCCGCGCTCACCGGCAACCGTGTCGTTCTGGAAGTCCAGGATGGCCATGTTGACGTTGCCGTCGCTGAGCATGAAGCCGTTGGCATTGTCGCTCTGCAGCCGGGCAACTTCGCGAAGGCCGAAAACTTCCTGGTAGAACTTGGCAGTCTTTTCCGCGTCGTTGGTGGCGATTGCGATGTGTTTGATCTGAGGCATTTAATCCCTCCTTTTTGCAATTCCGTCGTAACGTTCGACGGATTCTCCCTTCGAACAGGTAGGCGCAACGATACCATTTTTGCGTCCCACGGGCTAGTGCCGCTGCCGCTGCCGCGGCGTATACCGCCAATTCAGGCGTTGACAGGCGTCCTAAACGCTTGGGCAATAGTAGTTGAACGAAACCGCATTCGCCAGGTGATGTTGGACGCTATAACGTCTAACCAGCACGCAGAAAAATGCATTGGCCACCCAAACAGCCACCTCGGACGAAACCTCTATCGCCGAGCCCAGGATCCGATTCCACTGGCCATCGCTCCGCTGAATTGATGCGCGCAGCATAGACACGGGTAATTCATCCCGTTGAAACGGAAACGGCAAAGCGCGACGCTTGGGACCGATACACACGCCAGGCCCCCGCCCGAGCAGCCATTCCATCCGTTTCCGCCTCCTGCTATGTCACGGGGTTCGGCGGGAAACCGTGTTGGTGAGGTCGCGCAGCGCCGTGGCCGGCACGGAGCCGTACATTCGACTGGAAGGCGCTGCAAGCCAATATTGCGCAGGGCGATGGGATTGGTATAATGGTAAGCCCCGTGGGCCTGTAGCTCAGGCGGTTAGAGCGCAGTCCTGATAAGACTGAGGTCGTTGGTTCGAGTCCATCCAGGCCCACCATTCCCACCGATGCAAGGAGGCGAAGGTTTCGTTGAATCAATGCCCATGCCGTGGGCGGGCGTTTCCTGCCCCCACGCCGTTGCGGCTGCTGCGTCCAGTGTCGTTCAAGGTTGTGCTGCCCGCGGCGTGAGACGGGTTCGAGTGATCAGCATTTTCATCTATCGTTGTCGGCTTTTTGGGTGGCTACGTTGGCAGATTTCAGCAACATCGAATGGGTGAGTTTCGACTGCTACGGCACGCTGGTCGATTGGGAAACGGGAATATCCTCCGCAGTCTCGAGAGTCCTGGAAAACTACGGGATCCGAAAAACCACCCCTGAAATACTCGCGTTGTTTTCCGACGTCGAACCGGCGGTCCAAGGCTCGGTGGTCTTCAAGGAGTATCGCGTCGTCCTGCGCGAAGTAATGAACATGATCGGCGAACGGGTCGGCGCCCAACTAACCGAGAGGGACGCGAACTCCCTCGCCGACTCTCTGCCCCATTGGCCCGTTTTCCCGGACGCCGGTCCAGCGCTGCTGGCGCTGAAGCAGCGATACAAGCTGGCGATCATCTCTAACGTGGACGACGATCTGTTTGCCGGCTCTGCCCGAGTGCTCGGTGTCGAATTTGGTGCTGTGATCACATCTCAGCAAGCCAACGCATACAAGCCCAACTCGCGCAGCTTTGAACTTGCAGCCGACAAGATGGCCGTGGACAAGGACAGGTGGCTCCACGTCGGGGAGAGCATGTTTCACGACATCGAACCGGCAAACCGGTTGGGCATCATGTCCGTTTGGGTCAGCCGCATCGACCGCGGTGGTGGCACCCGTAAAACCGACGCCGAACCCGACGTCACCGTGCCGGATCTGGCAGCTTTGGCCGAAATTATGCTTACGGCCTGACGGTGAGCGCGTCGCGGAACGCACTCTGCAACCGCCAGTGCATTCCCAGGATCAGCAGTTGACCGGGCCACCGAAGGACGGTCTGAGCGCCGTGGTTAGACATCATGCCAAGGACGGCCGGATCCTGCTGCACGCGCAAACGGCCGACGAGCGGCGCGATTGGCTGGAGCGGAACTACGAGGCGTCCGATGGGGCCTGGCTCGCGTCGTGGAAGCAGACTACCGGCAAACCCTTTGGTTCCCACGCCGACTCCGTGGACGAAGCCCAGTGTTTCGGTTGTGTCGACTCTAGGCCCAACCGGCTGGACGACGAACGGGCGATCGGGCTGTCCACTCCAAGGAACCTCAGCAGTCCGTGGTCACGGATCAACAAGGGGAAGGTGGCGCGCCTGATGGGGCTTGTCCGGACGGCGCCAGCGGGCGCGCCTGGTGGAAACGGCGCAGGCAAACGGGGCATGGACGGTTTACGACGAGGTCGAGGATTTGGTCATTCCCAATGAACTGCCGTCGGCATTGGTCCGCGATGACACCGCCCGCACACTCTTTGAGAACTGTCCCGCCTCATCCAAAAAGAACATCCTCTGGTGAACAAGAGTCCGCACGGATCGCCGAGACCAGGACCAAACGCATCCTGCAGACGGTGCACCGGGCAGCGTTCAACCGGATGGCCAATCACCCCAACGGACGCGATCGGGGCCGTCGCGCGGCACCGCTAAGTGAAGTCGATGAGACTCCCGGTTTGGCCAAGACCATCCGCGCGACTCATTCAATCGGCCCTTGGCTGATTTGTACGCTCTCCCGGTCAATCCTCAGGAAGGCGGGCCTCCTGCTGCAGTTCGTAGAGCTTGTTTATCGCTTCAAGCGGCGTGAGGTTCGACACGTCCATTTCCAACAGGACCTCGGCAAGGCGTTCGTGCCCGGAAGGGAACAGGGGCAACGGCAACTGAGGAGACGGATCGGACTTTCGGCTATCGCCTCTGGCGGAAGGAATGCTCGATCCGCGTTCCTGCTCCAGGTCCGTGAGTAATTCCTGGGCCCGGCTCACCACTGAGGCGGGCATGCCGGCCAGCATCGCCACGTGCACCCCATACGAGCGGTCAGCGCCGCCCGGCACGATCCGCCGCAGAAACGCCACGCGACCATCCTCCTCGGACACAGCTACGCTGTAGTTGCGTACGCCCGGCAGTGTGGATGCCAGATCGGTCAGCTCGTGATAGTGGGTGGCGAACAGCGTTTTGCAACCGAGGCGGGGGTTGTTGTGCAGGTGCTCCACCACTGCCCGGGCAATGGACAACCCGTCATAGGTGCTGGTGCCCCGGCCGATCTCGTCAAGGATTACCAGGGAGCGCCAGGAAGCCTGGTTGAGGATGGCCGCGGTTTCGACCATTTCCACCATGAAGGTAGATTGCCCCGTCGCCAAATCGTCCTGGAGGCCGACCCGGGTAAAGATGCGATCTACCAGGCCAATGGTAGCCGACGACGCCGGTACGAAACTCCCGACCTGCGCCATGAGCACGATTATGGCGACCTGGCGGATATACGTGGACTTGCCCGCCATGTTGGGCCCGGTGATCAGCATGATCTGAGCGTCGTCGGAATCCAGCGCCGCATCGTTGGGCACAAACGCCCCGGTTCCCAGTACCCGTTCCACCACCGGATGCCGTCCGTCCGAAATCCGAATTGCCACCCCGTCGTTCAGCTCGGGCCGTACATACCCGTGTCTCACCGCCATATCCGCCAGGCCAACGAACACGTCGGCGCGGGCGATTGCCGACGCCAGGCGGGATATTGCCGGGCTGTGGTCGGCGACCTGACGGCAAACCTGGCGATAGAGGTTGCGCTCCAGGTCTTCGAGCTTTTCACGGGCGTCCAGCGCCTGGCTTTCGAACTCCTTGAGCTCGGGAGTGATATATCGCTCGCCGCCCGTGAGGGTCTGCCGACGCTGATAGTGTTCGGGCACCGCGTCGAGGTTTGAGTTGCTGACCTCGATGTAATAGCCGAAAACCTGGTTGAAGCCGACTTTCAGGCTGCGAATGCCCGTGCGCTCCCGTTCCTCAGCTTCCAGGTTGGCGATGACCCCTCTGGTGTCTCGAGACAGGCGCCGAACGTGATCCAGCTCCGGTGAAAACCCGGCCCGGATCACTCCGCCTTCGCCCACGGAACCCGAAGGTTCCGGCTCAATGGCCTGCTCGATCAGCGCCGTCACGTCTGCAATAGGACGCAGGTCGTCCGCCACCCACGCGACCCGTTCAACCTGGTCCCTGGAGAAGAGCGACCCTAGTTCCGCCGCCGCCTCCACGCTCCGCTTCAACGCCAGCAGGTCCCGGGGGGCCGCCGAATTCGTCTGCACCCGGCTGAGGATCCGCTCCAGGTCCGAGATTTGGGCCAGCGCCGTCGCTGCCTCGTTTCGTCGGAACGCGTCCTCGTAAAAGAACTGCACCGCATCCAGCCGGCGTTCCAGCCGTTCCAGGTTCAGCAGTGGCCGTCCCAGCCATCTGCGGAGCAGACGCGCGCCCATGGGGGTACGGGTGCCGTCCAGCGCCTTCAGCAGTGACATGTCGCTGCTGTCCCATCTGCCGGCAGCGAATAGCTCCAGGTTTCGCCGGGTTTGCGGGTCAAGAGTCATATACGAGGCCGTGCTGTAAACGGAGGGAGGCGACAACGCCGGCCGCTCGCCCTGCAAGGTGTACTGCAGGTATTCCAGGATCGCCCCAGCAGCCCGCACCGCCAGCGGGTCCGTCGGCGAACCGTTGGATTCCAGCCCGTAGGCCTCCAGCGACAGCACCTCGTAATAGTCCAGGAGCGCCCGTAGGGCCGACTCGAGGCTGAACGCCGCGCTGTCCAAATGATTGATCGTCACGGTCTGGGCAAGTCCAGCCTGCCCGGCGAAGAAATCCTCGAACCCTTCCCGGTTTGGGACCAGGATTTCCGATGGCTGCAGCCGGGCTAATTCCAATGGCAGTCGGTCCTCGGTCATTTGCGACAGGCCGAACTCACCGGTGGTTACGTCGACATAAGCCAGACCCACCTGGTCGTCGCCGGCGCAGACTGCGGCCAGGTAATTGTTCGCCTGGTTGTCCAGAAGCGCCGCTTCTATGACCGTACCCGGAGTCACCACGCGGACGACCCCGCGCTCAACCAGCCCTCTGGACGTCGCCGGGTCGCTCAATTGCTCACAGATAGCCACCTTGTGGCCCTGCTTGATCAACCTGGCCAGGTTGGCTTCCAGTGAGACTGCGGGCACCCCGGCCATGGGCACGCGGGTGTCTTTCCCCATGGTCCGGGAGGTCAGTGCAATCTCGAGCGCCGATGCGAGGGTGTGGGCATCATCGTCGAAGCACTCGTAAAAATCGCCCATCCGAAACAGCACCACGGCGTCCGGGTACGAGTGCTTGATGGTCAGATACTGCCGACGTACCGGCGTCAGGTGTCCGCCGCCCACCGCTGTAGACATGGCACAATTTTACCCCATGGGTTGAACCGCCGGGTTAGGCGACCGGCGCGATGCGGACTGGGCCGGGATTGTATTGTCAGGCCAGTGGAGCGGCGGGAGGCGAAAAGGCCCGGCGCCTCCCGGACGCAGAGTCGCGACGCCAACCGCCCCTCCGCAGCGGATTGGGTGCAAATTTGCGACAACTTTTATGACTATTCATAAAAATTGGGCAAGACGTGACACCGGGTCAGTGTGCGCACATAAGGCGTTCGTGTATGATTGCGCCATCGCATCACCCGCCAGCCCCGTTTCGCAGCGACGCTGGCGAATAACAACGGGAAGAGAGGATATGGCAACGCAGCGAATCAGAAAGACCAAGTTAATGCGCAGCGTGGAAGAGAAACACGGGAGGCAGCTGGAGAGCCTGGTGCCCGACTTGGTCAACGAAATGGGAATGAGCCGTGCGGCTTCCCACCTGGGAGTCAGTCCCGCTACCCTCGGATACTGGATGTTAAAAATGGGGATCCAATACCGCCGTGTCGCGCTGGCCGACGGTGAGACTATCGAGGTTCGACGTCAGGGGTAATTTCCGGAGGCGCAAGGGTAGGCGCGCCCAGACCTCCTTCTCGCGCTTCCACCGCCTCGTCCATGCCCGGCCACGCCGGCATGGTCACGCAGATAAATCGCAAATCTGAGCCGGCTTCTGCCCGAAACTGAAACTCCCAGCCCCTCGGGATGACCAGGGCGTCCCCGGCCGTCACTCGCGCCGGCGAGATTCCACTGGCCGATATCCCCGGGGGACAACGCCACACTTCACCGGCGCCGGAGATCACGTACCAGGCTTCCTCGACCGTGCGATGACGCACTGCCCGGCTGACCTCATCGGCGCTGATGATCACCTCAACCATGCTGCACCGGGTCGCGCCGTGCTCGTCCGTAAGCAGCAGACGGACTTGGGAACCATCCGGGGCGACGATGGGGTCGCCTGAAGCCCGACCCACCGGCGGTGTTGAAACCGGAGACGCGTTTTCGGTCAAGACGCCCTCGACCCAGAGACCCGCAAAGGATCAGGCGGAACGGGGCTTCCGTCCCTTCCGGGACAGGAAGTCCGAGAAACCCTCTTCCACCGAGAGGCCTTTGAAGCGGTCGGTGCGGCCTTCAATCTCGTTGCGGTATTGCTGTTCGATGGGCAGCCCGGAATGTTCAAGCAACAACTGCTTTATGTTCGCCAAACCCTCTACCCGGTTGCGGGCAATCCCGGCCGCGATATCCAGCGTCCGGTCCATGAGTTCTTCGGAGGGGACCAGATGGTTGATAAGGCCCATGTGGTAGGCCTCCTCGGCGAAAACCTCGCGACCACTGAGCAAAAGCTCCTTGGCCCGGTGTATGCCGACCAGTTGCGGCAGGCTCCAGGTCGCGTTCATCTGGCCGTAGTTCACGGCCAGGAAGCGGAAGCTGCTCTTTTCGCAACCCACAAGGAAGTCCAGGCTGGTGGCCAGCACCGTGCCGCCTCCATAGCACAGCCCATTCACCGCGCCGATGATCGGCTTGCTGCTGGTGTGCAGGTGCCAGGTGTATTCGGCGCGCTCCGCCTGGCCCGCATTACGATCCTCGGGTGACAGTTCGCGGTTCTCGTGGATATCCGCGCCCGCGGAAAAAGCGCGCTCGCCGGCCCCGGTGATGATGACCGCGCCAACGCTGTCATCCGCTTCGTAATCGGTAATCGCCTGATCCAGTTCGCGCACCAGTTGCAGGTTGAGGGCGTTCAGAACCTCGGGACGGTTCAACGTGACCACCCCAATGTGGGTTTCGACCTCGCTCCGACCCATCATGGTGGGGCGCGTCACGGTTTCGGTGTTGATGCACGAGTAGGTGGTAACCATAATGGAATCCTCGCCGTCCGCAGAAATTTGGCTGGGTAACTCGATGTGGCGCGCCAATTATAGCCGCGACGTGGTGACGCCGCGAATCCAATCCAGAGCGCTTCGTGCAGCTCTGGGTCTCCGTAGAAGCGAGGACGCAGGCGCACCCCGTCAACACTAACCGCACGCCGGCTAGGGTCGGCTCATCCGCGCGTTGCGGGGCCCGCCTCAATGCCGGTTATGGGCCTGCCCTGGTCAGTACGGCATCGTACTCGGTCGGTCGCACATCAATAGACCGGCGAAAAATTGCGCTATACTGGCGCCGCCTGGCCGGTCCGATCCGGTAATTTCAGCCGGCTCAGCGCTTCCACGGAGGGACATTATGCTGGACTTGATCATCCGCGGCGGCCAGGTCGTCACGCCTTGGGGTGTGGGCGACTGGGATGTGTGCATCCAGGGCGAGAAAATCGTCGCCATCACCGCGCCCAACACCATGACCGACGACGTCGGCCGGGTGATTGACGCCACCGGAAAGATAGTAGTTCCGGGCGGCATCGAACCCCACGCGCACATCGACGCGCCCATCATGGGCCCCGGAAATCTGCGCACTGCCCCACCGGAGCAGGTGAGCCGCGCGGCCCTGTTCGGAGGCACAACCACACTCCTGGACTTTGCCATCCATCACCCGGGCAACACCATCGAGGAGGCCATCCAGGAGCGGACCAACTCCTGGCGCGGCAACTCTTACGCCGACTATGCCCACCACCTGATGCTCCTCGGCGAGATTCCCCAGCGCACGCTGGAATCGCTGCACGAATACATCGAGGGCGGCTGGTCGAGCGTCAAGATCTTCACCACCAACATTCGCCCGCCGGAAATGTCCGGCGAACCGCGTAAGGTCGGGATGGGACACCTCCATGACCTGATGGAAGTCATCCAGCGGAACGACGCCATGCTCCTGGTCCATTCGGAAGACGATGACATGGTCCAGTACATGTACGAGAAGCTCCAGCGCGAGGAACAGAACGAGTGGTGGAATATGCCCCAGGTCCACAGCAACGAGTCGGAGGACGTGTCCTTCCGGCGCGTGCTGCGGGTCGCGGAGTGGACCGGCTCTCCCGTTTATTTTGTGCACGTGAGCGCACGCGAGGGCATCAACGCCATTGGCGAGGCTCGCAACAAGGGCATGGCCATTTACGGCGAAACGCTCCACAACTACGCCTGCTTCAACGCCAACAATTACAAGGAAGAGAACGGGATGAAGTACCACACGTACCCGTCCCTCAAGTCGCCGGAAGACGCTGCCATGCTTTGGAAGGGCATTGCCTGGGGCGGGCTGCACACGATGGCCACCGACGAATATTGCACGGACTGGAACCTCAAGATCCAGGGCAAGACCGTGCGGGACGTCACCGGCGGCCACAACGGCGCCGAGACCAGGGTCGGCATCACCTACAGCGAGGGAGTGTCCAAGCGCGGCATGTCGCTCCAGCGGTTCGTGGACGTGACCTCCGCCAACGCGGCCCGCATCTTCGGGCTCTATCCCCGCAAGGGAGCGCTGGCGCCCGGGAGCGACGCCGACATCACCCTCATCGACCCCTCGATCAAGAAGCGCCTGTCCATGGACGACCTGCACATCAGCGACTACAGCATCTGGGAGGATTTCGAGATCGAAGGCTGGCCGGTGATGACCATCATGCGCGGCACCGTGGCCGTCGAGAACGGGCAGCTTACCGCCCCGGCGGGCGGCGGCCAGTGGATTTCCCGCAAGATCGACCGTGAGGTGACCAACCGGCCGATTGGCTAGCCACCGGGCCCGTTGCCCTTGTCGCTAAATCGGCCTGCGTACTATGATTGCCGGGTAGTGCGTTCGTTGCGCCACCTGTCGTTACCTTAAAGGAGCAAACCCCAAATGAAAGCAGCCCAACTGGTAGCCCCGAAGCGTTGGGAGTTCACCGATATCGAAACCCCCGGTCCCTCGGACGGCCAGGTTCTGATCAAGATGGAAAGCGTCAGCGTCTGCGGATCGGATATCCGGCACACCTACGGCCCGGTGCTTGATGAGTCGGAGTACCCCATGGCGCCCTGCAAGGGTGCCCACGAACTCGCCGGGGTCATTGTTGAAAGCAAGACCGACGAGTTCCAGGAAGGGCAGCGGGTGATCGCGATACCCTATCCCGGTACCGGGGGATTGTGCGAGTACATTCTGTCGGAACCGGGCCGACTCGCCCTGCTGCCGGACGAGGGCGGTTTGGACGAATGGGTTATGTGCCAGCCGCCGGGCACGGTGCTTTATTCGTGTCGTCAGTTGGGCAGCCCATTACAGCAGAGCATCCTGATCTTCGGCCAGGGCAGTATCGGACTCAGCTTTACCATGATCCTGTCCCGGATGGGTGCCCGCCACGTCATTGTCGTCGATCCTCTGGACTACCGCCTCGAAAAATCGAAGCAGATGGGATCAACGCACCGCATCAATCCCGACAAGCAAGACCTCGCCGAAGCCGTCATGGAAATCACCAAGGGCCGTGGCCCGGACGTGTGCGTCGAAGCCGCAGGTTACCCGGAACCGCTGAACGAGTGTTTCCGGCACGTGCGCCAGTTCGGTCAGGTCATCATCTTCGGTATCCAGACCGATCACATGGTGCCCATCGAGCACAACCTGTGGATGGACAAGCAGCCACGCATCATACCGACCACCGGCGCCCGCAGCGGCGACCCTATCAGCCAGATCCAGGATATGGTGGACCTGCGCTCCCGGGGGTGGGCTGACCCTGCCGAGCTGATCACACATCGCGTGGGCTTTTCGGACATCCAGAACGCCTACGATATGTACGAGCAGCGCGAAGATGGCGTCATCAAGGTGGTAATGGACATCAACTCGTAGGCGAAACTGGTCTGGGACAGTTTGCCCAGCGCTCCAGGGGCGGACGCATATCCGCCCCTACGCGATTGACCCATTGACTAACGCTCCGTCGACTTCCGCGCTTTCGCCGGGCCAGCGAATACGCCTGGCCCGGGAGAATCTATGTGTCGCGATGGCCGTTTATGCAGCCGCGCACCGGGGATTGATCACGCCAGCGTTCGTACCGGCCAGCAACGAAGTCTACGCGGCGGATTGGCAACCGGTGGACGCCAGCGTACCTTTGGAGATGTCCGACCAACGCGGCCTCCTCCGTTGCGCCGGCAACCAGGTCCGCGCCGCGTTCGCATTGTGCGCCTTGCAGACCCAACGCGAGTTGGACGGGGTCTCCGCAGACGAACCGCTGGACGACCCTGATCCCAACTTCAGAACCGTGCGGGCGGTGTGTTTCGTTGTAGGACTCACGCTCGACCGGGAACTCTTGAATCCCACATGGCTCGTGCCCACGGAATATCGCCAATGTTTCGAATGCCCGGCGATGGACCTCATTCTGGACGCTTCCAGCTGGAACGGACGCGAGATGCGGTGGGAACACCTGGGCGGACTGACGGCGTATCTCGACCTGGTTCTGTTCGCATCTTATTTGGTCGACGGCGTGGCGGCTTCCGACGCCGCGGCAATTGCCCGAGGCGCCCGCACGGTTACCCAGGAGTTCTCTTCGGCCGCTCCTGGAGGCGCGGATCCAATAGTTCCAGGCTATGGCAGCGGATCCGGCCGCCTGCGCCGCCCGGGGCCGTCCGCATCCGGACCGGCGCCGGGATCAGGGTGGATCGCTCCGGACAAACCGCCGGAACCGGCGATAACCGTAGCCTCACAGGCCAACGAGTGCGGTCCGATTGACGCGTTCGTCGCCGAAGTATGCTCTACCGGGGCAGAAGCCATGTCACTGGCCGGAGATCTGTATACCTCCTACGCACAATGGTGCCTGGATCAGGGTTATCTGGCCCACAGCCAGAGAAAGTTCGGTCTCGAACTCAGGTCCCGGGGATACCAGCGCAAGCGTCGAGGAAAAGGAAAGCATTGGTGGCTCGGAGTGACCGCCCCGCAGATCTGATCAGCGCCGCCCGTATTCTGATCGATCACTAGAAGTGGTAACACACACGTAACACGAGTGCAAAATTCGCGTAACAACCGTCCGCGATACTGTCTCCAACGAAACGGGCAAAGACGCCCAACCAGTTAGGAGATTGAAAATGATTGCCATCGCCGCCGGAGCCGCCTTCGTTGGACTCTTTGCCCTCTGGGTGATCGTGCCGCGTTTCATCCTCCGCCGGCATGAGAAGGGCGCGCAGGCTGTGGCCCCCATGGCTCGTGAGGAATTCGCTCCCCAGGCGGCCGACTAACCCGCATAGACCAGAGCGCAAATACCAGGCGAATGAGCCGGGGCTTTGTCCCCGGCTTTTTGCGTGCCGGGGAACCAACTAGCTGCTACGCCGGGGCCGATCGATTCGCGCCTTGCCGCGCGATTGACTTTGACCGGGGGCGTCGCTAGCATTGCGGAAACCGTTGGGTCAACCCCGGCGCCAGTTCCAGTTCAGTTCGGCCACAGACTCTCAGGAGGCCACGATCATGTTCGTGCGGCGCGACCTTACCGACACCGTCCCCACCCGCGAAGGCAACATGCACTTTGTCAAACAAGGTGCTGGTTACCCATTGGTGATGCTGCATCCCCTGGGCACCTCCACGTGGGCGTGGAGTTCCGTGATCGATGCATTCAGCCAACATTACACCTGCTACGCCTTCGACATGCTTGGTCACGGCGAATCCGACAAGCCAACCCGGCACTTCAACATTCCCGATTACGCCCAGGCATTGGATGACGCCTGCCAGATACTCAACATCCACCGCGGGCACTACGTGGGCAACTCGGTCGGAGCAGTGCTGGCGACCGAAATGGCAGCTTCGTTCCCGGATCGGCTGGACAAGCTCGTCCTGGTGGGCGCCCCGGTCTGGGACGCGCGGACGGCACCGGAGCGCATCGCGGAATCAGCCGCCGGATACGACGCCGACGGAATGCCGGTGCCCCGCACCATGGAACAGGCCAAAGAATCCACGACTTTCGCCGAGCCCCGACAGGAATGGGTCGATGCCAACAATGGCACGAGGGCGCAGGCCGGTGCGTGGGTCAAAAAGCTGCACGAATCGTTGGCCTGGTACGACATCATGACCCGTTTGCCCCAGGTCAACGCCCGCGAGACCCTCGTACTGTACGGCGAAGTCGACCGGCTCCGCGACGGGGAGGAGCTGCTGCACAACAACATCGCCCGCGCGCGCAAGCACATCATGCCCGGCGTCGGTCATATCCCCCAGATCGAAGATCCGGAAGGGTTTGTGGACGCGGTGTTGACGTTCCTCAAGCCGGGAACTTAGTCGTCAAACCCCGCCAAGCCGGTATTCCCGTCGGCTTGGCGTTGCGGAACAATCCGCGTTAAAATAGCTCCGGCGGCGGCCCGATTTGAGCCTACCGCCGGTTATTCATCCGGGATTCACCTGCCATTATGCCGTCGACTTTCGTCAGAGCGCGTAGCCGCAATCATAAGCTACTCCACACAACCAGGCGCGGTGCGGTAGAGAGCACCCCACCGACGCTGGTCGTCGTGGGCGTGGGCACAGCCGGCGTGCGTCGCTCCATGCTGTTTTCCGAGCGGATGTCCGAGCTTTCGGCCGCGGGGCGCATCCAGACTGCGGTCTATTACGACTGCAACGAAGTCACGGTGGCCAACGTGGGCAAAACGCTGCAAAAATCATTTGGCGCGGCGCGAACCGGCGGCGGCACTCAGGTTCTGTTCCCCAACTACATTCCCGTTCCCAATGGTTTCATGCGTGATCCGACGCGATTCCGCGACTTTCGCGGACCGCTCGAGCGGGATATGGACAACATAGTCAGCCAGGTGATGCTGCACTCGGAGCGCTGCGGTCGTGTGCCCGAAACCATCATCGAGTTCATGGGGTTCTCGGGGCACGCGGTGCTCGGCGGCCTCCTGCATCAAAAGCTGCGGAACGCGTTTCCAAACTCTACCATCCTGCCGGTAATGATGCTGCCCAAAGACCACGTTTCTGAGGAGTGGACCAAGCGATACATCTGGGAACAGTATGAAAATCTGCTATCCGGCTCCAATTGCCTGGTCACCACGCAGTCGGACATTAACGCGCGCGAGGACGACGCTCGGCTGGCTACGGGGCTGGCCGGGTTTGAGGTCGCTGAATTTGCAGAGGAGAACGACCCTGCCATCAGCCAGCTGGGGGTGACCTTGAGACGGTTGATGCCCGCATCTGGCGGATGGCTCGGAATGGCCGCTGTAAAGCGGAAGATGCCGACCACACGCAAGTTCGAGTGGTTGAACTTCCCGCCATGGTGGCGCCAATACGCGGCCGTGGGTCCAGAAGACGACCTGTCCTCCCTCCTCGGCAACGCGATTTGGTCTACGCTGGACCCAGCCGCCCAGTTGGCGGACGGGATCAATCAACCACCCAACGCGCCGCAGGAAATAGTGGTTTCGCTGCCTCTGCACGGCGACGAGTTGGAGCCGGTGGCGACACAGGCGGCAGAGGCGCTGGACGACAGCAGCATATTCGACAGGTTCACCAACCTGGACATCGCGTTCAATACCGCGCGATTCACCGACGGCATCGAACCTGAACCGTACATGCACATCACCAGGATCTACCCGGTGAACGGCGAATTGCAGACCGTCACCGAAATACTGCGCGGGGAGGGAACTGCGCTCCCCTATGCCGCCACCGCGATGGCAGAGACAGGTTTCGGTTCATACTTCCACATGCGCGATCTGGCGTCCAATCCGGTTTTGCCGCCAGCGGACACCAGTGCGGAATTCGAGGACGACGGGCAAGAGCATGTCCGATATATTTAGCAATCGTAGCGTTTTTTATGAATTGTCCGCATCGTAATCCGTTTGACGTATTTGTTTTCATCTGGTATAGTCGCATCGGTTACTGTCAGGATGTGCAACTATGCCGTGCGGCTTGATGTGACTCCTCCGCGAGTGAGGGTTCCGACTGTCTGTACGTCTCCAAACTCGGCGGTACTTAATTTAGCCTAACATTTACTTTTTCTGATGATGGACGAATTCCTCCCAATTCAAGAAGGGGGTAAACATAACTATGCCACCGAAGAATCAAAACCGCACTTTCCACATTCGCCGCAATGCCCCACATAGGCTGGGCACGCAAAGCGACCTTACCCGCGAAGGCACTCCGCCACCGATCGTATCCATAGCGGTCGGCACCGCCGGTTACAAGCGTAGCTGGAGGTGGGCTAGGCGCATGGGTGAGGCCGGGGTCCTGGACCGCGTGCAGAGCCTCATGATGTACGATTGCAACCAGGGCACGATCGACTCCATTGATACCGAAACCCGTTCGATGCGCCGTGTCCGCGGCGGCCAACTACCGGTCATCATCCCCGGCTTTCTTCCAAAGGTCGACGGCTTTTTGCGCGACCCCAACGCGTACAAGGATTTTTACGGCCTGATCCACCGAGATATGGAGCGCATGGTAGACACCGTGGCGCGCCGCTCGGAGGAGGTAGGCTCTCCCCCGCAACTGATCCTGGAATGGCTGGGTTTCGGCGGACACGCCAAACTGGGCGGCGTCCTCCATGGGATGATGCGTGAGCGTTTCCCTGAAGCGACCTTCCTTCCCATCGTTCTGGTACCCAGCGAGGCGGTGCTCAAGGAAAACATGCGCCGTGAAACCTGGGGCGCATACGAGGAAACCATCGGCACCCGTTTGGTTCGCAACAGCCGCGGCGTCCAGGAATTGCAGCGGCACCCTGCGCTGATCACGGACAACAGCCTGTCGCCCAACTTCGAGCGGTTGGACGACAAACTGGCGATCGCGCTCGCTTCAATGGAAGCCGGCATGCGGTACCAGATTGATGCCGGTTCAATGGCGGAAACGGTCACCAGCTTCGGCGACTACTCCAACGGGTGGTTCGGAGTCCGCGTGCTGAACCGGCGGGTTGACATTGCCGATACCCGCAGCGGCTCTCGTCTATTCGGGCCTTTCCGGGGTCGCGAGATCGTGGTCGTGAACGACAACGCCAAGCAATTGCCCTTCGCGATCAAATCTGCGATGTGGGACATCATGGATCCCAAGCGCACGGACCTGCAATTGGCGAAGCACCCGTTCCCCGAAGGCGACACCGTGATGCGCATGGTGATCACTCTGCCCGTGGAAGCGTCGGGATTGAACGAAATCGCCGCGGATGTCCAGGACCAGATGCACCGCGAAGACTTTGACGTCGCCTACCCGAACCTGATGTGGTCGTTTGCGTCGTCAAACTTCCAACAGTCGCCGGACGATCGGCACATGCACGTCTCCCTGTTCTTCCCGCTGCAGAACGACAACATCCCGACCATCAGCGATATCATGGGCGAAGACAACACCCCGATGCAGTTGGCCGGTACGTTGGAGTACGCAGGTTTCGGCTCCCGCCACTTCATGCCGCCACCCAATGGCCACGAGCCCGAATCCCAATACGGATACGTCTCACGGGGCCAGCAGGTGCGTCTGGAACGGGATCGCGGCCGCACGGCTGCCACCGAAGAGCGGCAGCCCTATGGGTATGGCAACGGCTACGGAAACGGCGCTGGTACCGAGTACGGCCGCTGATAAATCCGGTAAGCATTGCCGAGCTTCAGACGAGGGGCGGGTCGATGACCCGCCCCTAAAATTATTCTGGTCTGTTGACTCGCGTCGCCTGTTGAGCCTCGGACCCCCGACGCCTGATCAGTTGTCGGCAGCCAACTCTTCCCGACGGGCTTTCTCCCTGAAATGAGGGATGACGTGTTCTCCGAACAGTCGCAGGGTCTCCATCACTTCGGCGTGCGTGACCGGCCCGACCTGAAACAGCGGCATGATCTCGTCAACGCCCATCCGCTCGTAGTCTTCAATATACTTGATGCAGTCGTCGGGATCGCCGATGCAGAACCGGCCGCCATCTTCGATCAGTTGGCGAGAACTGACCTGGTCTGCGCGCGCGCTGTCGGCGTTGACCGCTCTCTGGTAGTGCCATTGGTAATCTTCCGGGACCCGGGCGGGGTCGTAACCCTGCCAAACGTATGAGTCCCGAATACGCTGCTGCTCCCGATACCAGTCGATGATGGTCTCGGCCCGCTCGAACGCCTTCTGCCGGTTCTCCATGCACAGGCCCACGGTGTTGCCGGCAACACGCGGATGCACCACCTTGGTGGCCGGTTCCGGATTCGCGATGGCATCGCGGTAAATCTGGATCAATCCCTCGGCACGGTCCAGGCCTACGCTGGTTTGCGCCAGGCAGCCGAGACCCTGTCGGCCAACCTTTTCGGCCGTGAACTCCTGGCTGACGGCCTGCCAAATCGGAGGGTGTGGCTTCTGTACCGGCTTGGGAATGACCTCCCGGGGAGGTATCTGATAGTGCTTTCCCTCGAACCCAAACGTTTCCTCGGTCCATGCGCCCGGGATGATCTGCAGGTACTCCTCGACCATCTCAGAGACATCCGCCAAGTCTGATCCGTAAGGCAGCATCTGGTAAGGATAACCGGAGCGGCCGATCCCCAGGTCCACCCGCCCGCCGGAGATCACGTCTAGCGTTGCCATGCGCGACGCGACGTTTAGGGGATGATGCAGAGGCGCCAGTACAACGGCGATCCCCAATCGCATGTTTGTGGTGCGTTGACTCAGCGCTGCAAGAGTTATGTCCGGAGCGCTGGAATGGGACCATTCTGAGCGAAAATGGTGCTCAACAAACCACACCGAGGTCATGCCTATTTCTTCGGCGAAGCATACTTGCTCCATCATTTCCTGGAACTTTCGAGTCTCACTCTTGTCGTCCCAGGGCTTGGGAACCTGAATTTGGTAGAAAAGACCCAGGTCCATGTCGTCTTGCTCCTGTTTCAGTCCATCGAAATCGGTGTCGGGCCGATTTTGACAGATCGACATTGTCAAATCGGCGCGGCTTTGGTCCGCCCCGGTGATCGGATGATCGACAGCCTACATCGCTCAGGTGCGTGCGTACTTGTCCACGGCCCTGTCGCCGGTCAACGCGAGGAAGATGTCCCCGTGGGCATCGCACCAGATGCCGTGAGCGGAGCGGCTGTCCCAACGCGCCAACACGTTGCCGTCCCGGTCCATTATCGCCACGCGCGGCGGGTGTGACTCGTCCAGGGGAGCCAGTTGGCTGACGACGAAATCGCCTTCGGGCGTCTCGGCGATATCGGTGGGACGGCACGTATCAGTCCACATCGCAAGGAAATCGCCCGACGTGTTGAACACCTGGATTCGACTGTTCTCTCGGTCGCAGACGTACACGCGGTCGTCCCGCGTGACCAGAAGGCTGTGTGGCAAGTGGAACTCGTAGGGATGCTCCTTACCCGGCTTGCCCCAGGAATACTTCAGGCGACCGTCGTTGTCGAAACGGTGAACGCGCGCATTGCGATAGCCGTCCGCCACGTACAGGTCGCCGCTGGGCGAGGGCACCAGTTCCGCTGGATAGTTGAAAGGTCCAGCAGCCCGCGGGACGAGCGCGCCGGCCACCTCACAACCAGTGTCAGAATGCACCCCATTGCGGCCCAACATCTGGATGATCTTGCCGTCCAAGGTGTACATCATGCAGGTCGACGTATCCCGATCGGTAAGGTAAACGATGTCGTCCTCGATGTAGAAGCCGTGTGCATACACGTAACCGCCGTTGCCCCAGCCGCCGGTGAAGTTCCCGGTTTCCCGGTCAAATATGGCAATCGGTGGATCGGCCCGGTGGAACGCGTAGATGCTGCCGGCCGAGTCGCTGGCGAGAGCGCTCACCGGGCCCAGCGGATGCGCGTCGGGCATCTTTGCCCAATCAGAGCTCAGCGTGTACGTGTGCCTGCCGCTTCCTACGGTGGTCATGGTTTGGCCTCCAGGGTCGGTCGATTCGAACATCTCACAAAAGTCGGGGCGGGTTTGCGGCCCGCCCCAGTGGCTTCCGGTTACGCCATCAATCTGCGAGCGGTGTGGACCACCCGCTCCGCGTTGGGCAGGTAGATGTTTTCCAGGGCACGGCTATACGGAACCGGCGTATGGGGAGGCGTCACCCGAGAGGGCGGCGCGTCCAGGTAGTCGAAAGCCTCCTCGGCGACGCGCGCGCAGATATCGGACGAAATGCTGCAAACCGGTGTGTCTTCGTCCACCACCAGCAGCCGGTGCGTCCGGCGCACCGAGTCCAGCACATGGTCGTAATCTATGGGCGACACACTCAACAGGTCGATGACCTCGGCGTTGATGCCTTCCTTGGCTAGCTCCTCGGCGGCTTCCACAGCGACCCAGGTCATCTTGCTGATGCCGACCAAGGTCAGGTCGGTACCCGGGCGCACGGTGCGAGCCTTGCCCAGGGGCAAGGTGTACATCTCCTCGGGAACCGGGCACGTCTCGCCGTACAGTCCCTTGTGCTCGAAGAAAACCACGGGGTCGTCGTCGCGGATGGCGGAGAGCAGCAGCCCCTTGGCGGTGTAGGCGTCGGACGGGCAGACGCCCTTGAGCCCGGGGATGTGGCTGAAGAGGGAGTAGAAAGATTCCGAGTGCTGCGCCGCGCTGCCGAACCCGGCTCCGATGCGGGTCAACATGACGAAGGGCACCTTTACCTGGCCACCGAACATATACCGCATTTTCGCGGCGTTGTTCAGCAGTTGATCCATGCACACGCCCACGAAGTCGACGAACATCAACTCGGCGACGGCGCGCATGCCCGTAGAGGCGGCGCCAATGGCCGTGCCGACGAACGCCGCTTCGGAGAGCGGGGTATCAAGCACCCGCTCGTTTCCAAACTCCTGGATCAAACCCCGGGTGGTCCGGAAGGCGCCGCCCCAGGCGTCGACTATTCCCAAGTGCTCGCGTCCGGCGCCGCCAGCGATTTCTTCACCCATGATGATGACGGTTTCATCGCGGCGCATCTCTTGCAGGAGAGCCTCGTTGATAGCTTCCCGCGTTTGAATAACGCGGGTTTCCCCTGACGGGGGAAGCATGGGGGTTTCGGTCAAAGTCGTCATGTCAAGCCTCGCAGCTATTGGGGAAAAGGAAAAGTCGAGGGAGCGATACGCGGAGCAATACCGTGTCCAGGATCGACAGTTAGACCGGCATGTTGGCTCCGCGGCGCATCATCTCCACCGGGTAATCGCCGTACACGTCCTCGTACAGCTCGTGCGGCTCAGGCAAGGGGCTGGCGTCGGCGAATGCCACCGCCTCTTCCATCAACACCCGAGCTTCCTCGTCCATCTGATCCAGCTCTTCGGCGGTGATTATGTTGCCCTGGGCAATCATGTGATTCCGGAAGGTCAGCAGCGGGTCCCGGGACCTCCAGTGGTCCTCTTCTTCCTTGGTGCGATAGGTGAGTGGATTGTCGAAAACGGTGTGACCGTAGTAGCGATACGTGCGTGCTTCCAGCAGAGCCGGACCGTCGCCGGCGCGGGCGCGGGACACCGCCTCTCCAGCCGCTTCATGCACCGCCAGCACATCCATGCCGTCGACGTGGAAACCGGGCATATCGTAGGACGCGGCTCGGTCGGCGACGTTCGCCACGGACAGCCCATACTCCACCGGCGTGGACTCGGCGTAACCATTGTTCTCGCAGCAGAAAATGACTGGCAGTTTCCAGACGGACGCCAGGTTCATGCACTCGTGGAGCACTCCCTGATTGGCTCCCCCGTCGCCGAAGAACGCCACCGCGACCCGACCGAGCTTCTGGATCTTGGATGTCAGCGCGGCGCCCACGGCCAGCGGGACACTCCCCGCCACGATGCCATTGGTGCCCAGCATGCCTTTGCTCATGTCGGCGATGTGCATGGAGCCGCCTTTGCCCTTGTTGGGGCCGTGGCTGCGACCAAATAACTCGGCCATCATCAGTTTTGGATCCACACCCTTTGCGATGCAGTGGCCGTGACCACGATGGGTGCTGCCGATGTAGTCGTCGTCAGACAGATGCGCGCATACGCCGGTTGGTACCGCTTCCTGACCAACGGACGAGTGGACCGACGACGACATCCCCCGTTGACCGGTCTCGGGAACGCCACGTTCCTCGAAGTGACGGATGGTAGTCATCGTTCGATAGAGTTTCAACAAGGTGTCGCGGTCGAGATCCATGGCAACACGCTCCTTATGCAGCCGGCGGCATTCGATGGCCTGGCGCCCGGTGTAACAAAAGCCAACGGGCACAGCGTCGGCCTCGGGATTGACCCATAGTAGCATGGGGCCGGGCGGTGTCAACAAGAGCCGCGGGACCACATTGCTGCGGTCAACGCGCCTCGTGCGGACGGCCGCAGAGCGATCTCCGTTGCCGGATCAACCGATGCGCAGGACGATCTCTGTGCCGCTCCCGGCGCCGAGCGCCGCGGAAGCGTCGCCATCCACCAACGCCACTTCCAGTCGTCCGTGGCTGCCCAACAGTGCCTTTAAGCCACCTTCAGGTGGATCGTGGAAAGTCCGGGACAAGCCAGAGATGTCCCGACCGGCGATGCTGGTCACAGCTTCACCTTCTCTGCCGGCGACGCGCATAGTCGCGAGTATGTCCGCCGTGATATCGCTGACCAGATTGCCAAAGGAATCGGCGAAGATGATCTGACCCCGCACCGCACCGCCCTCTGGTCGCGGAATGGGCAACGAAAGGGCGGTTATGCTGGCCGTCGGATCGCCCAGCGAGGCGGGAGACACTCCGGCGGACAGGTGCGATGCCACCGGCGCAAACACGTCACGGCCGTGGAAGGTGGCGCTGACGGGTTGATGCCAATATGAGGAGCTGGTCAGTCGCCAGGCCCGGCAACCGTTTGGGACCTCCGCAGGTCCCGTCGTGTCGGTGTCGCCGAAGCCGGGGTCGTAGGGCCGGCACACCAGTGTCAGCAGGCCATTGTCCGGCGCGACGAAGAGATGGCGGGGGGTTTCCAGGAGGACGGCAGGGCGGTCGGTTCCCACACCTGGGTCGACAACGGCAACAAAAATGGCGCCGTCGGGGAAGTAGCGGTGCGCGTCAGCCAGGACCACCGCGCCGTGGCGTACGTCCTGCGGGCGGATGCCGTGGGTCAGATCGATGACGGAGGCATGCGGGTTGATCGCGAAAATGACCCCGCGCATCATGCCTACATAGGCATCGGCGAGGCCAAAGTCGGTGGCAAGAACTATGGGCGGAGCGGACACTCAGACCCGGCGTTGCGCGATCGCGCCTTCCGGATTAGGTGAAACGGGCGCTGAGAACCGACACCAGCAGAAACACCACGATCAGTGCGACGGTAAGCTGGAACATCGTCCGTTCCAGTCCGCGCCGCGTGCGCACGGTGTTCTGGGCGCTGCCGAACATGCCGCTACCAGCTTCCCGGACCTGGGAGAGGATGATCAGGACGAGCACGATCGAGGTGACGATCTGGGCAATGTTGAGCAGGCTCATTGCAATTCTCCGGCGACTATTCTATCACGCTATGTCCGCTGGGCCTCGAGCCCGGCCTGGACCAGTTGCAGGGCAAGCTCGGGTTGCGCCTGCCCTTTGGTGATCCGCATGACCTGTCCCATGAGGAAGCGGGCCGCACTTTCCTTGCCGCTCAGGTAGTCGGCGACGGCTTTGGGGTTGGCGGCAATCGCCTCGGCAACCGCGTTTTCGATGGCGCCAGTATCACTGATCTGCGCCAATCCCTGCTCCCGCACGATGTCAGTCGCGGGAGCGCCGGAAGTGTACATTTGCTCCAGCACAGATTTGGCCAGCGACGTAGACAGGGTGCCGTCAGCGATCAGTCCCAGCAACTCCGACAATCCTTCGGGGCTGACCGGGCAGTCGGCAATATCGCGGTGATCCTGGTTCAGTAGGTAGGAAAGGTCTCCGGTCATCCAGTTGGCGATTTCCTTGGCGACCGCGGGCAGGTTCGCTGTCGAACCGCGCGACCCGACCGTTGCTTCGAAATAGTCGGCCACGGGCCGGGAGACTGTCAACTGGTCGGCATCGTACTCGGAAAGCTCGTATTCCTCCTGGAACCGGGCCATACGTTGCGGCGCCAGTTCCGGCAAAGACGCCTGCAGCCGGCCCACCCATTCGGAGCCGATGTTGAGCGGAGGGAGGTCGGGCTCGGGGAAGTACCGATAGTCATGGGCGTATTCCTTGCTCCGCTGGGACACGGTCACGCCCCGTTCCTCCACCCAGCCCCGTGTTTCCTGCACCACGGTTCCACCGTCTTCAACCACGCGGCGCTGGCGGTCCACCTCGTATTCGAGGGCCATGAACACGGACCGGAAGCTGTTCATGTTCTTGACTTCAGTTCGCGTGCCCAAGGTATCGCTGCCCGCGGGCCTGATGCTGACGTTCGCGTCACAACGGAAATTACCGTCCTGCATATTCCCGGTGGAAACGCCCAGATACTGGATCATGGAGTGCAGCGAGGTCAGATATTGGCGGGCTTCTTCCGGAGAGCGCAGGTCGGGTTTGCTGACAATCTCCATCAGCGGCACGCCGGACCGGTTCACGTCCACCAGGGAGTAACCCTCGGCGTCCTCCGGGAAGTGTTGCATCTTGGCGACGTCCTCTTCGAGGTGGACACGTTCGACGCCTATAGGCCGAGCGCCGTATTCCAGGTCCCCGTCGCCGTCGATCTCCATATACCCGTTCAGCGCCAGCGGCAGATCATATTGGGAAATCTGGTAACCCTTCATCAGGTCGGGGTAGGGATAGTTCTTCCGGTCAAATTTCGTGAACTCGGGTATCCGGCAGTGGAGGGCCAACCCGGTCATCACGGTGTACTCCACCGCACGGCGATTGATCACGGGCAACGCGCCCGGAAGACCCAGGCATACCGGGCAAGTGCGGGTGTTGGGTTCAGCGGCCTGGTAGTCGGCGGGGCAGCCGCAGAACATTTTGCTGCGTGTGTCCAACTGGACGTGGACTTCAAGGCCAATGACGGTTTCGTATTCCACTGCTATACGCCCCCAGTTCGCGGGCCGCTATCCGCCGCCGACCCACGGGGCGGCAACTATTCGGGCCGGGTCTCGAAACGGCCGATGAACTCGCGCTCCTTGGCTTCGACATCCCGTGGAAGGCGCGCCATCGCCAGCCGTTCGGGTAACACTATACCGCCTGAGAAGACCAGCTTGATAGCGTCTTCGACGCTGAGGTCGGTTTCGAACAGATCATCCTCGTTGACGAAGGCCATGTTGCCCGAAGTTGGGTTGGGAACCGTGGGAATGTACACGATCGCCAGAGAATGACCGCCGGTTTGAGAAAAGGCGCGACCGGTCACGAAGCCAATGGCCACCATACCCTCGCGGGGCCATTCCAGGAAAACGACTCGACTGAAATTGTAGTCCGACGCCAGGATGGTAGTCGCCTGTTCCGTCACTCCGAAGATGGTCTTGACCACGGGTACCTTGTGCAAAACGAAACCCATGCTGCCCATGATCCGTCGACCCACTGCCATGGAAACGAACAGGCCTATCAGGTAAAAGATGACGATGATCCCGATCAGGCCGATGCCGGGGAAGTCCCAAGGCTGGTCCTTCACGAAAGGCATGGGACGGATGAAGCCGTCCGTATGGCCGATGATGAACGCGAGAGCAAAGACCGTTACCAGGATGGGTACCAGTTGCATCAGGCCGGCGAGAATCTTGCCCTGAAAATGGCCCTCGATGCGCTGCCCCCAAGTCGGTTCCTCTCGTCCCTGCCGACCGAGCGGCTGGTGGTCTTTGGAACCCAAAGCCGCCTCCCGTATGCCCGGCGCGTCAACACCCTGCGCCCAACGGCATCTGCTCAGGGAGTATGCTGCAAGCGTGACGGCAATTCAATGAGTCTAGATGGCACAAATGCGAGGGTTTGGTTCAGTGTCGCGTCTCACGCGGGTCGGTTCCCGAAGTGCAACGCCACGCCCCCGAAACCCAAACGGCGGTAACCCACGTCGACGAGCCCGGCTTGGCGAAACACATGGGCCAGGCCGTCGGCGGTGAGGAAGTAATCAACGCTGTCGGGGAGGTAGGTATAAGCCGTCCGATCACCGGCGACGATTTGCCCCATGAGCGGAACCAGATGGTGGAAGTAGAACCGGCCCAGGCTGGACGCGATGCCGGGGGCCATGGGGGTCAGCTCAAGGGTCGTTACCCGTCCGCCGGGCGCGACAACCCGGGCCATCTCCCGGATAGCGGATGGCACGTCGGGCATGTTGCGCAGGCTGAACCCGGCAGTGGCGCCGACGAACGAGTTATCGGGAAAGGGCATCGCCAGGGCGTCTCCCCTGATGAACTGTACGGACCGGCCGGGTCTGGAACTGGACGCCCGGCGCCAGTTGGCGATGGTAAGCATTTCGGGCAACAGGTCAACACCAACAACTTCGGTGACGTTGCTGCAATCCGCAAGGGCGAAGGCCAGGTCACCAGTTCCGGTGGCTACATCCAGGGCCGGACCGACGGCGGCGCCAGCCGTCAGCCTGGCAGTTGCCCGCTTCCAGCGGTGGTGCAGACCACCTGTCATCAGCGAGTTCATGAGGTCGTAGCGCGGTGAGATGCGTGCGAACATCTCCGCGACGTACCGCCGCTTCTCGTCGCCGCTGAGATGCGCCATAACTAGCGCTCCTTAAGCGAACGGTAGCGGAGTTGCACCACGCCGTTGGGGTAAGTCTGCGCCGATTCCAACTCGAGAAGAGTATGCAAGCCCGATCCGCCAAACAGCGGGATGCCTTGCCCGAGAATAGTCGGGATCACGAAAACTCGGTATTCATCGATTAATCCGGCCTGACGGAACTGGTCGGCCAGATTCGCGCCGCCCACCAACCACACGGTTCCCGAATGCCTATTCCCGATATCTCGCGCGAAATCGACCGCGCCGGCCCGCACGAACTGGACCCAATGAGGACCGCCGCTCGGCAGGGAATGGGTGAACACGTAGGCCGGTTTCCCCGGATACGGCCATGGCCCGAAGCTTAGCGCCTGATCGTAAGTGCGCCGCCCCATCACCAGCACCTCCACACCGGCGTAAAATTCCGCGTAACCGTAGTCGTCGGACTCGCCTTGGGGCAGCCAGTCCACGCCGCCGGAGGCATCCGCGATGAATCCGTCCACGCTCGCCGCGACGTAATAAACGATTTTGGCCATGCCCCGGCGCTAACGCTCGTGATCGCGGTACTGCATGTCATGCGGCAGGTCTTCGATCACGCCGGACGCGACCAGAGCGCGCTGCACGACGAAGCGGACCACACCGTCAATATCGAGTGGCTTCAAATAAAACGGGGGCTCGGGCGGCAGAATAGTCGCCCCGAGCCGCGACAGCGTCAGCAGGTTTTCCAGGTGGATCGCGTGCAGCGGCGTTTCCCGGGGAACCAGCGTGAGCCGGCGGTTCTCCTTGATGGTGACATCTGCGGCTCGCAGTAGCAGGTTTGGAGTCAGCCCGTGGGCCAATGATGCAACGGCGTTCATGCTGGCCGGAGCTATGATCATCCCCGCGGTGGGGAAGGTCCCGCTGGCGACGGGCGCGAACAGGTCGGTGATGGCGTAGGCGGTGAAGTGAGGATGTTCGGTCCACCGCGCTACGGCCGCGTTGAAAGACTCCTCGAGTTCTTCCTGCCAAACCATGCGCGCGGCGTTGGAAGCCACTGCGATAACCGGAGTTTCCCGCTCCAACAGCGTATCGATCAGTTCGCGGGCGATTATCGACCCGCTGGCTCCGGTTATCCCGACGACCAGCGGGCGAGATGGCGCGGAAGTCATGCCAGCATCCGTGCGGTAACGGTTGGAGGCGGGGTCACTGGCCGGCCCGCCAGTGCCTCGGCACGAGCGCGCGCTACCACGGGAAAAAGCCATCGAATGGCAGCGCCACCGCGAGGATCGTAAAGGCCAAGAGTTGGGTGGATATGTACTTGTTGAACGCGAACGCCTTGCCCACCATCGCCGGCTGGCCGGATTTCACCAGGTTGTTTTCGTACACCAGCAGTATTACGGCGACCGCCCAACCGATGAAATAAAGTGCATTCAACTCCATCCAGATCCCCAGGGCCAACAGGGCGGCCGCAGCCAGGCTATGCAACACCCGCGTGGTTCGAATTGCGTTGCGAACTCCGAAACGCGAGGCGATGGAGTTGATCCGGTTCGCACGATCGAAATCAAAGTCCATGCTGCCGTAGATCGTTTCGAATCCCCCGGCCCACATCATCACCGCAAAGGTGAGCAGCACCGGTTGCCAGGTCAGTTCACCGGTCACCCCGATCCACGCCCCGGACGGAGCAATGGAAAGAGCCAGCCCCAGCATCAGACTGCACAGCCAGGTGTAATACTTGGCGAAAGAATAAAGCACCACGTATGCCGCAGCCAACGGGGAAAGCATCAGCGCCAGGGGGTTCAACTGCCAGGCGGCGACAAAAAACACCACCGCGCCCACGGCGGCCATCGCGCCAATCTCCAGAGGTTTCAGGATCCCGGCAGGGATGTGCCGACCCGCCGTCCGGGGATTGCTTGCGTCCTCCCGGGCGTTGATGATGCGGTTGGCGGACATCCCGAGGGTCCTTACCCCCAGAAACGCAAGGGTGATCCAGATGAAGGCGTGCCAGCCAGGCCATCCGGTGCCGCCGGCTACATGCGATGCCAACACCATCCCGATGTAGCCGAACGGCATGGCGAACAGCGATTCCGAGATGTTGATCGCATTCAGGTAGTGCGGAACCTTGCCCGCCACCATCCGAAAAGGGCCGGGATGTGCCGGTACGTTATGCATACCGGATCATGGTAGCACACGCCCCTACGTGCGCCGCGCGGCCCACCGAATGTGCCTGGCGCTGACCGCAACGATCAGCCGTGCGGTTCAGTCGCCGGAGCCACCCAACGGCACAACGTCGCTGAGGCCCAGTTCGGACCACCTTGCGGACACCCGCTCCCGGATGTCCGGGCTCATTTCGATATCCGGCGGCCATTCTCGGTGGTAGCCTTCCTGGGGCCCTTTACGGGTGGCGTCGATGCCTACCTTACTGCCAAAACGCGGCGTTGGGGAGGCTACATCCAGGTCGTCAATGGGGCCGTCGACCATGACGAGATCGGTGGCCGGGTTGATGTTGTTGGCCACCCGCCACGCCACTTCCGAAGGGTTCTGCACGTCCACGAAGTCGTCCACCACCACAATCACCTTGGTCAAGCTCAGCAGTCCCAAACCCCATAGGCCATACATCACTTTGCGAGCGTGTCCGGGGTATTCTTTCTTCATCGACACAATGACCAGGTTATGGAAAATGCCTTCCGCGGGCATGTTGATGTCGACGACTTCCGGCAGAATGAGCCGTATCAACGGCAGGAAGACACGCTCTGTGACCTTGCCCATCCAGTAGTCTTCAGTCGGCGGCCGCCCGACGAAGGTGGTGGGGTAAATGGGATTGTGGCGGCGCGTCACGGTCGTCACGTGGAACACCGGGTAGGGCTCAGCCAGGGAGTAGTAGCCCGTGTGATCCCCGAAAGGACCTTCAGTCCTTTCCTCGCCAGGGATGACGTACCCTTCCAGCACGATCTCAGCGTGAGCCGGCACCTTGAGGTCAACCGAGACCGCCTGGGCCAGTTCTACCCCTTCGTCCCGAATGAAACCAGCCAGAACCATCTCGTCGATATCCGGCGGCAGGGGCGCGGACCCGGTCCAAATTGACGCGGGATCGCCGCCCAGGGCGACCGCCACCTCAAGCTTTTCCGCGCTGGCCCGGTAATGGCGGGCCCCCACTTTGTGGGTCTGCCAGTGCATACCGGTGGTGTTCCGGTCGAACACCTGCATCCGATAGATGCCGTAGTTCTGAGTGCCCGTTTCAGGGTCCCGGGTGATCACCAGGGGCAAGGTGATGTACGGGCCCGCATCCAGCGGCCAGCACTTGATGATCGGTAAGCTGTAGAGGTCGACATCCTCTCCGGAAAGGACGACCTGCTGACAGGGCGGGTTGCTGACGGTCTTGGGCTGAAAAGCGCCAACATGAACCAACCGCCCCAGGGTGCGCAGCTTATTCAGCACGCCTTGGGGAGGCCCGCCCTGCACCATTTCGATCATGGCTTCCAGGCGTCCGGCCAAGACCTCGGCGTCCTCGACCTCCAGCGCCCAATTCATGCGCCGTTCGGAGCAGAACAGGTTGATGGCCACGGGCATTTCGTGACCAACCACGTTTTCGAACAGAAGCGCCGGCCCGTCGGCTCGCAGGGAGCGATAGGCGATTTCAGTCATCTCGAGTTCCGGGTTCACCGGAGCGGAGATGCGGTGCAGGTCGCCTTTGGTTTCGAGAAAGGCGATAAACTCGCGAAGGTCCCGGTACGGCATGGCGGTCGCAGTGGCCTCAGATCCGGAACGAGCCTGAGGCCAGGACGCCGGCCTCAGGAATTTCGCATTTGGCTAAAGCAGTCGCTGCAATATACCGGGCGGTCGCCGCGCGGGCGGAAGGGTACGGTTGCGTCGACGCCACAGTTGCTGCAGACGATGGGGAACGATTCACGCTGGCCCCCACCAAATCCGCCGCCGCCGCCACCACCGCCGAAGTTGTCACGAGGCTGACCGCGCCGGGCATTCCGGCACGAAACGCACCGCTTCGGGTAGTTGGTGAAGCCTCGCGAGGCATAGAATTCCTGCTCGCCTACTGTGAAGAGAAACTCTGCTCCGCAGTCGCTGCATTCAAGGGTCATATCGGAAAGGGCCACGGTTAATCCTCCGGTTTGGTAATCACGGTGCACACGCTAGGTCTGTTTCGTCGGGCACAGCGATTACGATACCCAAGGAAGGAGGACCGGCGCAATTTTGCTGACAATACTATACTGGCATCAACGGCGGCAAACAACGATTTTCACCGCCCGAATCGGAAAATCACGGGTTTCGGCGCCGTTCTCCACGGCGAGCGCTCCCGCACGGCCGAACACCGGCAATCGCCTCAGACCGGTTCCGCCACGAAAACCGGTATCCTCCTCGAGGTTCGCCCCTGGTATTCCTCGTAAGGAGGAAACGCTTCGACGGAAGAGGCCCAGAGCCTCGCGCGCTCGTCAGGATCGGTCACCTCGCGGACCCGCATCGTGTAGGTCTCGGTCTCGTCCTGGATTTCGACGTTGGCATCGGCGCGCAGGTTGTACACCCAAACGGGATTCCGCGGCGCGCCGCCCTGAGAGCCCACCAACACGTAGGCATCACCGACTTTCACCCGCATCAACGGGGTTTTGCGGATGCCCCCGGTCTTGTTGCCGCGGTTGGTAACGATGATCACGGGCAGACCCGTCTCTCGCAACGTGGTCCCCTCGGTGCCGCCGCTGCTTTCGTACAACTCGACCTGTTCGCGCACCCAATCCCTGGTTGACGGAATGTACTCGGGCATTTCAGTTCCTCCTGGCTACATTGGACTTCATGATAACGCGAATCTCCACAAGCCGTAATGCCAACAGTTCGAACCCCGCTATAATGCCACGGTTGGCGCGGCATCACGAGGTTGGCGTGACCGGTTGCTCTCGCAAATTCGCGGCATTACCACACCGCGTAGACAAAGCTCTTGGGCAGGTGCGCATGGTAGTGAATCCACGGGAAGATTCAGTGTTTCCTCGCCTCAGTCGGCCGAGGCAGGTGATCACTTTGGCAGTTGTCGGAGTTCTCGTCCTGGCCACGCTGCTGGCGGCTTGCGGGTCGGACCCGGAACCCGAGGAGGATCGGGAAGACACTCGCTCGGAGCAGTCGGCGGCGGGTGCATCGACGGCGGCCCCGAGCGCCACGACCGCGCGTCCCACTGCACCTCCACCTGAGCAGGACCAACCGACCCAGGCTCCGTCTGCTACGGCCACTACCGCGGCTCCTTCCCCTGGCACGACCGCCACCCGCCCAACCGACACTCCGGAGGTTTCGCCCACAATCGTCAGCGGACAGGATGACACGCCCGCTCCGACGTCCGCGCCGGCGCCCGTTATCCACGGCGACTACGATGCCGATGATGACGGGCTGATCGAGATCCGCGACTCGGCGCAACTCGACGCGATCCGATACGACATGGACGGCGACGGAGTTGCCGACGATGACGCTGGCCAGGCCCCATACCTGGCGGCTTTCCGCGACCCGGCGGATGGGATGGGCTGCCGCGTGGGCGGATGCGAAGGGTACGAACTTATAAACGATTTGGACCTGGACACCAACGGCAACGGTCTCGCCGACCCTGAGGATGCATATTGGAACTCAGGTTCCGGGTGGGAACCCATCGGATATTACCGGGGCTCCGATGACCAGAGGCCTTTCCAGACCACCCTCGAGGGTGACGGTCACGCCATCGCCAACTTGTACATCTCCCGGCCGCACGAGGATTACGTCGGTCTCGTCGGCTTCAGCAGCGGCGGAGTGATCCGGAACGTTACGGTGCTCGAAGCCGACGTAACGGGTCACGATTACGTGGGAGTGTTGGTCGGCAATAACGAAGAAAGCGGCCGCGTCATCGACTGCGTGTCGCACGGAACCGTCACCGGAAACGACTTTGTGGGTGGTCTCGTAGGCGACGACAAGGAGGGTGGACAGATATCCGGCAGCGCCGCCAGCGGCGCCGTCACGGGTCTGCGGTACGTCGGGGGCCTGGTCGGCCGTATCGACGGAAACTTCGGCAGCGCGGCGCGCGACATCTCAGCCGACGGAGACGTGGCCGGGAACGACTTCGTGGGTGGTTTGGTCGGCTTCAACGATGGCAGCATCCAGGGCGGTTCGGCCACCGGCAACGTTTCCGGTAACGTTAACGTCGGGGGCCTGGTCGGTAGAGGCAACGGAGGTCAAGTCAACAACAGCCTGGCCAGCGGCGACGTAACCGGCAGAACCGATATTGGAGGGCTGATCGGACGGAACGACGGCGACATCAGCGATAGCAGCGCGCAGGGTTCGGTAACCGGACAGGACAACGTGGGCGGCCTCGCCGGGTACAACGGTCAAGGGGACGTGAGCAACAGCTTCGCTGTGGGCGACGCGACGGGCCGCGACAACGTTGGTGGCCTCATTGGTCGGAACGGAGAGGGCGCGCTCATCAATACCACTGCGGAAGGCAGCGCCGCGGGCAACAAAAAGGTCGGTGGCTTGGTGGGTTATAACGACGGCTCCCTCAGCGACTGCGCCGCGTCTGGATTTGTGCGGGGTGTCGACGACATCGGTGGCCTGGTAGGGAGGAACAACGGCGGGACCATCGCATCTTGCACCGCTGCCGGAGAAGTGTCGGGTAACGACAATGTCGGCGGGCTGGTGGGATACCACGAAGAGGGAGGCGCGATAGTAGATTGCTCTGCGTCCGGCATCGTTGGCGGCGAAGATGACATCGGAGGTCTGGTCGGGGACAGCGAGGGGGATATAAGCAGCAGCTTGGCGGACGGCGCGGTCACCGGGAACGACAACGTGGGCGGGCTGGTTGGCCGAAACAACGGCGGCACCATCAACGACGGCGTCGCCAACGGGTCGTCTACCGGTGGCGAGAACGTGGGCGGGCTGGTCGGCCACAACGACGGCGTGGTTCAGGCTGGGCTGGCGCGCGGCGACGCGGCTGGTGAATCCAACGTGGGCGGACTGATGGGATACAACGATGCGGACATCAGCGATTGCAGCGCCAGCGGAGACGCCACTGGTGTCCAGGACTTTGTCGGCGGTCTCATCGGCTGGAACTACCGCGGCGACGTGACCCGGTGCGAGGCCAGCGGCGCCGCTTCGGGGAACAATTACGTCGGTGGGTTGATCGGGTCCAGCGATGAGGGATCAATCCGTGGCAGCACCTCGGAAGGGAGCGCGACCGGCTCCGATTATGTGGGGGGACTCATCGGTCAGAATACGGTGGGCGTGGTGGACGCCAGCGTCGCATCCGGCTCCGCAACGGGCAACGAGTACGTCGGCGGACTGATTGGGGACAACGGCGGCGACATTCGCAATTGCGCGGCCAGCGGCGACGTGACCGGCCGGAGCCAGATCGGACTGCTGGTCGGGCGCAATTATGGCAGCCCCATCGACAACAGCATGGGAACGGGCACATTGACCGAGGCCAACTGAATGCGCTGACGGAAGGCGCCACCCTACATGCATCGGATCGCGGGTATAATGCGCAGGCTATTACAATTCCAGCGGAGGACAACTACATGGACGGAAAAACCGCGTTCGCCAACATCCTGACCAGGGAGGGCGTGGACGTCGTTTTCTGCTTTCCCAACAACATACTGATAGACGCCTGCGCTGCGGCCGGCATACGGCCGATCATCTCTCGCATGGAGCGCACCGCCGTCAACATGGCCGACGCCTACAGCCGGGTCAACAATGGCAACAAGAACGGCGTGGTCATCGTCCAGGGCGGGCCCGGGATTGAAAACGCCTTTTCCGGGGTCGCTCAAGCGTATGCCGATTCCTCACCCCTGCTGATGGTCCCCAACCACCCGGGGACGCGACGGCATGGAACGTCATCCGACTTTGACGCCGCCAGGAACTACGAAGGCGTCACGAAATGGGCGGGCTCGGCAAACCACAGCGACCGCATACCGGAGTTGATGCGTCGCGCGTACACGCAACTCCGCACCGGTCGACCATATCCCGTGTTGGTTGAGATGCCAAACGACGTGCTGGCAGGCGAGATCTCGGAGGAGCAGTTCCATTATCTGCCGCAGCAAAAGCGACGATCCGCCGGAGACCCGCGCGACGTTTCTCGAGTCGCCGAGTTGCTGGTGAACGCCAGACGGCCCGTAATCTACGCCGGTCAAGGAGTACTCTACGCCGAGGCCACCCCGGAATTGGTGGAGCTGGCGGAACTGTTGAACGCGCCCACCATGACCACCACGCTGGGAAAGAGCGGTTTCCCGGAGAACCACCCCCTGGCCCTGGGCGCCGGCGGCAACACCGGAACCAGGATGGTCGGCGATTTCCTGGCGAAGAGCGATGTGGTTTTCGGCATCGGGACCAGCTTCCAGAAAACCCTGGCATCGGCGCCGGTTCCACCTGGCAAGACCGTCATCCAATCCACCATCGACGAAAAGGACCTCAACGGCGAGTATCCTCTCGATGAGATCATAGTCGGCGATGCGAAACTGGTCCTGGGCCAACTGATCGAAGAAGTCAAAGATCGATTGGGCGAGAACGGCAGGCGTGGCGATGAGACAGTGGCCGCCGAGATCCGCCAAGTCCGACAGGAATGGCTGGCCGAATGGATGCCCCGGCTTTCGAGCAACGACGCTCCCATCAGCCCGTACCGCGTGGTCTACGAGCTGAACGCCCGGCTGGACAAGGCCAACAGCATAGTCACCCATGACTCCGGGAACCCTCGGGACCAGATCGTGCCCTTCTACGCGGCCACAACTCCGCGCGGGTACATCGGCTGGGGCAACTCCACCCAATTGGGGAGCGGTCTGGGCTACGCCATGGGGGCAAAGGTGGCCTTTCCGGAGAGGACCTGCGTCAATCTCATGGGCGACGTTGCGGTGGGGATGGCCGGCACGGACTTCGAGACGGCCGCGCGGGAAAAGCTCGGAATCATCACGGTCATCGTGAACAATGGCGCCATGGGTGGTTACGAAAAGAACATTCCCGTCGCGACGGAACGGTACGGAACCAAGTACGTCACCGGAGAGTACGCCCGAATGGCCGAAGCCCTGGGCGCGTATGCGGAGCACGTGGCTGACCCCGACGAAGTCGGGCCAGCTATTGAGAGAGCAAAGGAAATCTCTTCCACCGGGCAGCCCTGCGTGCTTGAAATCATCACCCGCGAAGAGCCAGTGTTCTCGCAATACTACCGCTGAAACCTCCCGTAGAGGACGCGTCGGGCCCAAACAGCGATGCCCGCAAGCCGATAGCGCTCTCCACGCTTCCACCAGACCCGAATGCCCGAAGATCCCATCGTTGTCATCGGCGGGGGCCCAGCCGGTTCGTGCGTCAGTACCCTGCTGGCGCGTCGCGGCTATCCGGTTACGCTGCTGGAACGGGAACGCTTTCCACGAGACCATGTGGGCGAGTCGCTCCTGCCCGCCAGCATTCCGATCCTTCGGGATCTGGGGGTGCTCGACCGCATCCAACGAGCGGGATTCGTGCTGAAGCGTGGCGCCACGATGATTTGGGGTGTAAACCGGGAACCGTGGAGTTGGTATTTCAGCGAAACCAACCCGTCCAATCCCCATTCGTACCAGGTGTGGCGGCCCGAGTTTGACGCGATCCTGCTCGAAAACGCGCGACACTCTGGCGTCGACGTGCGGGAAGGTTGCCCCGCCACTGCCGTCGTGTTCAACGACGCGCAGACGGCGGTCGCGGTCCAGTGTGGTGATCAAACCCTGCCGGCGAGGTACGTCGTCGACGCCAGCGGACAGGGGGGCCTGCTATCGCGCCAACTGGGATTGCGACAATGGGACGATTTCTTCCGCAACCTGGCGGTTTACGGGTACTACGAGGGTGGAGACAGACTGAGAGCTCCGGACGATGGCAACATCCTGATTGAGTCTCAACCCAATGGATGGCTGTGGAACATCCCGTTGCGAAACGGCTGGTCCAGCGTAGGCGCCGTGGTGGACTCGGAGACGGGCCAGGAAGGTATCCGGCGACTGGGCTCGCGGGGTTTTCTCGAAGAGCAGGTTGCCGCGGCTCCACAAACCGCTGGGATGCTGGAAAACGCCCGGCTCACCTCAGGTCCGGAAATCGTGCGGGACTGGTCGTACCGTTGCCGGGAGCTCTACGGCTCGGGATACATTCTGGTGGGTGACGCCGGCTGCTTTATCGACCCACTGTTTTCGTCCGGCGTGCACCTGGCTTTGACGTCGGCTACGCTGGCCGCTGCTGCGGTGGCTTCGGCGCTGTCAGATCCCGGCATGGCCGGTCCGGTGGGACAGGTGTACCAGCAGTTGTACTACAAGGAGTACGGCCATTTTCGAGAGCTGGCCCGCCTGTTCTATTCCAGCAACCGTACCGCTGATTCCTACTTTTGGGAGGCGCGGCGGCTACTTGATGACGACCCGACTTTGACGCCGCGGCAGTCGTTCATACAGGCGGTGGCAGGTCAGCCGCCTCGCGGGTACGAAAGGGCGGTGTTGTCACACGGCCTGGCGCCGTCGGCCTTCGGCCGGAGCGTGACCGACGTAGAGGCCGAACGGCAACGCCGTCGTGAGCGCCCGTTGCTCCCAGGACACCGGCCGAGCCTGGCGGACGGGGTCGTTCTGCAGCGGCAGCCGGTGCTGGCAGACGGGGACTTCGTCTGGGGCTACGGCCTGGTCACCGACGGGCACCCGGAGGGTCTCCCGTGCAGCGGGTTGGTGGCGCGGTTGCTGCACGGGTTGCACGGCAACGTGACCGTTGCGGAAGCGATCGCTGGTCTGTGCCAGGGACTGGAGCCCACAGCGGCGCGGCAGGTGGAACAGGTCGCGCTCGAGTCCTTGCAAATCCTGTACGTGGACGGCGCGATCTGCACATCGGGCTAAGCCGGTTTAGCGCTTCACGGCTTCACCCAGGTCTCCGACCAGGCGCAACACGCCGTGCTGCTCTGGGCCGAGCCGCGCGCTTCCAACGTGACCACCCCACCCAGCGACCGGTCTCCCAAGGTGATCTGGGCGCTGCGGGCCGGGAAGAAGCAGCTGTACACGCCATGCGGCCTGCCGGGCGTGTTGCCGGCCGGATTGTTGAGCATGAATGGCGTCAGGAAATCGTGCCAGCTGAGAACCACCGTCTCGGTTGAGGCGGCCACCGTTTCGTTGTAGGCGCTGGATATGTCACCTGACCTGCTGAACTGCGCGGGAATCACCGGGAGACCGGGATCGGCGAATTCCGGAAACAGCATGCTCTCGATTTCGTCCTGCAGGTATCGGGTCAACGCGATGTTGTCGGAGTAAACGCGCACGGGATTTTCAGCCAGGTCGGCGCTCTTGAGGAACAGCACGTGGCCGGCACCTCCCGGCGACCAGAGGACCCGCCAATGGCTGGTCCTGGTAGTCTGTTCGCCCCCCGGTTCTGGAGACAAGCGGATGAAGGAGTTCTCACCGGTCAGGCAAATCTGGTTGGGGTCAACTGGGCTGGTCATGATCGTCTCCTTGGTGTGACGGGGCGAAGCAGGGTCTAGTAGATCTACAGGCCGTCTGCGGCCGCCCGCATGTTGTTCAGGTACTCGGCGGTGGCGGACTGTAATAAACGACCCACGGTGTTGTGGAAGTACCGCACGCCGAGTTCGAGGTAGTGCGGAACCAAAGCGTCGGGGCAACTGCACCCTGCGGTGATGCCCGATGCCGCGATCTGCTGCACGCCCTTCTCGACCAGAGCCTGGACTTCCGGATGCGTCTGCTGCCCGGGGTAGCCCATGCTCTGGGACAAATCGCCGGCTCCGATGAAATACACGTCCACCCCAGGAACTTTCACGAGCTCCGGAATGTTCTCGATTGCCTCGACCTCTTCCAGCATGAGGCAAACCAGCGTGTTGCGGTTTGCGTCCGCGACGTAGTCGGGGGTAGCGCCGCTAAACCCGTACTCGGCCGGCCGGCCCCCGCTGAACAAACCGCGGTCGCCTTCCGGATAGTATTTGACGGCCGCCACCGCGGCTCGCGCTTCTTCTGCAGTGTTCACATGGGGAACCTGGACTCCCCAGGCGCCCCGGTCCAGGAACGGGGAGATGATCTCCGGCCGGTTCCCTACTGGTCGGACAATGGGAGCCGTGCCAGAGTATTCGGCCGCACGGATCATGTCCTCGGCCAAGTCAACGGTAATGTTCCCGTGCTCGTTGTCGATGAGCACCCAGTCGTAACCGAGGTATCCGAGCATCTCGACCACCACCGGAGATGGAAAGGTGATCATTGAGCCAAACACCGGCTGCCCGGCCTTCAGCTTCTTTTTCATGGTGTTTTCGCGCATGCTGGTCTACTCCTGGTTGGAAGGCGCTGAGCGCCTACGTCGGTGGCCGAATGCTATGCGCGAGCCATGCCCATCGTCAACTGTACGATTACCGGCGCGCCCGCTGCCGAAGCACCGCGATGGCGGATTTAGCCAGCTCATCCTTCAGCAGAGCCTTGGTTTTACCACTTCAAGCCGGCGGCTACGCCGCCAGGTCTTGCGATTATCGAAACATCCGCCCATCTATTAAAACATCTCCTGATCCTGAGCTTGTCGAAGGATCCCGGCCTCTTCAGGCCGCTGGTTCGACAAGCTCACCATGAGCGTATCCTCGAAGTTTCGGGGATAACTGAAACACCCCGCAGTGTCTACAGCACGGTTGGAAAGGGATTCGGTTGGGGGTACAATGAATCGCACGCCGATGTAGCTCAGCCGGAAGAGCAGCGGTTTCGTAAACCGCAGGTCAAGGGTTCGAGTCCCTTCATCGGCTCCACTTTCTCGATAAGGGCGGAACTGGTGCTTGGGTAAGTATCAATAAGCAGGGGTTCAACCGAATGTGGCCCGTTTTGCTGGACATTTGCTGGACAAACGCCCAGTACGGGACAGCACCGGGCCATACTCCACACTGCTGGACAGCAATCGCGCCCTGGTCCACCAGGGCGCGGTCTAGTTCCGGGTTATACCAAAGAAAATACGCTCTGGGGTTGACCAGACGGACCCCCAGAGCGTATTCTGTATCCTACCGGCGGTTTCCTAGGCCCCCGGTGATGGAAGAATCGGTACGCACGGCCTGGAAGGTAAGAATACTGCATAACGAGCGTCTCGGCGACCGACCTGCCGAGGCGCAAATTTTTGTGCCCATCGACCGGTGACCAACCGGCCTCACACCTAAAACGGATCGGCACCATCGCCGACCGCACACCGAATGCCATTGCTTCGTGTGCGGTTCAGAAAACGCCCCCGCGCACACTGCGCGCCGGGGGCGTTTCTGACATTTAGGTGTGTCCATGATTACCGAAATTAAAGCGCGTCAGTTCACCGTTTTCAACACTCCCGTCCGCTCGGTGCGTCACGAGGGCGACCTGTGGACACTACGGGAACTGCATGACGCCGTCCAGAGTGAGCAGTGGCACGAAAACATTGCTCCTATCCGCAATTTGGCCCCTTACAAAAGGGAGAAGGACGAATCAGGCAATCGCAAATCCGACCGTGCGCTGAAGTACAGCCAACTCAAAGAATCTACATTACCCTACGCGGTCGTGTCCGGCACCTGGAACCCGCACCACCGCCACGCCGACGGAGCCACACACCATCAGCGGCCTTGCTCAGTCAACGGATTGCTTTCGGCGTCCGGCCTCCGTTTGCTGGACCTCGACGATCTGGACAGCTCGGACCGCCAAGTCATCATGGGCGCACTACGCGACGGCGTTGTGCCGTGGGCCGCCGCTTGCTGGTTGTCCCCCGGGGGCGACGGGCTGCACCTGATTGCCGCCCTAGATCCCGCGCCGGTGTGTCAGAAGGACAGTCACATCGCCTTCGCCGCGCTGGTGGAAGACCTAGACCTCCGTCTGTCCGTCGCGTCTGTGGCGTCAGACCCGGCCGCGAAAAATCTGATGAGGCCTTCTTTCGTGTCTTGCGACCCCGACGCGTGGCTCGCCGACCGCCCCCAGCCGCTCCGCTGGCAGGATATTCCGGGAGACGCCCACGCAGGCCGAAACCGCCGTACAGAAAACGGGCACAAAAAGGACGACCGAAGCGCCCGGGACAGCCTGTTGGTGCAAATGGAACGCGTTGCCCGCCGTGTCGTGGCTACTGGGCTGGACTACAGCGCGTGGTTCGGTCTGATGGGCGCTTTGAAATCGGCCGGCATGGACATGGAGATGGTGGAGTCCATCTCCAGCGAAGGGGGCGACCGGTACGTGCCTGGCGAGATTGAAAGAAAATGGGGTGATCTACTGCCGTCCGACAATCCGGCCAAGGTCATCAACGGGATGGCCAGGAACCGAGGGGTGCGTGAGCGCGTCGTAGACGGAACACGATCTGCCAACCGGTCCCGAAAGGACACGCCACCGGCGACAGACGGGACGCCGCCAGAAGAGTTTGTTCCCCCACGCTGGCTGGAAATAGGCCAATGGGTGGCGCGGCTACTGCTGTACCCAGATTTCGTATATGACCGCGCCACCGATGCCTACTGGCACTGGACGGACAGCGGTGGACCCTGCTGAGTGCACGGTCTCCCCTGATGATCGACGCCCTGAATGCGGAGCAATTCAAGTTAGCCCAGCGGTTACGCGAGCACGGGAGCGGCGACGCGGCGGGTATGGTAGCCCATGTCAGGCAGTGGCAGACGCAGCTCAACATGCAATGGAGTCCCCTTCACACCGGAATCCGCTCCGTCTTGTCCCGTGATCTGCAGCTCCCGCCGGACCATATCATCGCCTGTGCCAACGGCGTTCTGAACCTGCGTGACGGGCTGCTGCATCCGCATTCGCCGCTCGGACCCTTTTTGATCACCGCGGTTACCCATGGGCAGTATCTCCCCGACAGGCTGGACGCACTTCGCGTCATCATCGACCGTCGCCTCGAGCCGGCCTTGCCAGACCCGAAACGCCGAGCGTATCTATACAAGACGTTGACGATCATGCTGGGCGGCAAGGGCGGTGATGGCGAGCGGGGATCTCTACTGTACCTGACCGGCACCAGTGGCGGTGGAAAGGGCAACACCGCCAACGTGCTGCGCATTGCGGCCGGCGATTACGCCATGACCGGCAACGCAGATGCCCTTTTCGCCAAAGGGGACATCAACGATTCTTTGGCCAATTTGTTGGAGCGCAGTCCCAGGATCATCTTATTTCACGAGGCGGAGCGGCTACCGATGCAGAAGATCCTCTCCTTGACAGGCCGGGATGAGATGAGCGCGCGCGGCCCCCATAGGGCGACCATCGACCGCGCTCTCGGAGCAGGCGTCATTGTTACTGCCGTCAACGTCCCACAAGGGCGGATGGACGGCGGGGCGAAACGCAGGCTCGCGGCGATACGGTTCGCTGGCCGCGCTACGGACCGCATCCTCACCACCCAGAGACGCGACGACAAGACCACTGATGAGAGCGACGCGCTCATTACCGTCGTGCTGCACGATGCCGTCCGGATGTGGACAGACCCACAGACGTAGACGCCACTGCCGGACGAGGCAGGCGACAGGGACACCATCGCCGCCACCGCAGATGCCGACGTGGTAGAGGCTGCGATAGATACCCTGACCGACGACCACGTTGGGCTGACCATGACGGACGTGCTCAAGGTTCTGCAGAAGGATGGCGGCGATTTTGCGGGTGAACGGGATGTGTTGCGTCTCACACCCCGGTCCCTTGCTACGCGTATCAAATCGCGTCACCACGAGTGGAAGACATGCAGGCACAGCCGCGGCGGCGTGCAGGCGGCGCGACTGTACCGGCCAATGGGGTGCCCGTGCAACGAGGACCCCACGCGCGGGTGACGCCGGCACCTAAACCGAAGCCAAGGTGAAACCTGCAACACTCGTAGGTAGAATTGGGGGCAGTTGTAGCGGCAGGTTGGGAAATGGCAGGCAGGGGGGCGAAGTTGGGCATGGAGGAGATGGGAGCGTTGCTGGCGCAGTGGCGCATGGCCGAGGCTGAGGTACGACGGCGGATGTATCGGGCGCCGACGCCCCGGGAGCGAGAACGGTGGCACGCGATGTGGCTGCTGGCCCAGGGATGGACGGCCGCAGCGGTGGGACGAGCCCTAGACCGTGATGCCCACACCATTGGCCAATGGGCCCGGGCGTTCGCTGAGGACGGCCCCAAGGCGCTGGTTTTTGAACAGAGTGGTGGTTCCCCCCCGCGTTGGACGTGGAGCAGCGAGCCGAGTTGAAGTCGGCGGTGCAGCAATGGCCGTCGCAGTCGGGTATCGGACTGTGCGACTGGAACTGGAGGGCGGTACGCCGGTTTGTGGAAGAGCAGTTCGGGTTGGAGCTGAGCCGGAGCAGTTGTCTGAACTATCTGCACGGCTGGGGTTTGTGCTGAAACGGCCCAAGAAGCGGTTGCTCAAGGCGGACCCAGTGCGGCGGGAAGCTTTCGTGGGGGAGTATGCGGAGTTGCAGGCCACGGCGGCACGGACGGGAACCAAGATATTCTTCGTCGACGAGGCCCACTTTCAGGCGGATGCTGATTTGCGGGGCAAGTGGGTGTTGAAAGGCGAACCGGCGCTGGTGGGTTCCACCAGTCCACGCCGGGGGGAGAAAGTCAGCTACTACTCGGCGGTGTGCCTGGAAACCGGCGAGGTGGAGGTGATGGAACTGGAAGGCAACAGCAACGCCGCCACCTCCACCGCATTCCTCCAGCAACTGCGGGGCCAACACCCCGAACCGCTGACGGTGACTTGGGCCAACTCCCCTGCACATCGGGGCGACGCTATCAGGGCTTGTCTCTCCACGCCCAACCTGAATCTGCTCGTGGTGAACCTACCCAGCTACATTCCAGACTTCAACGCCGACAAGGCTGTTTGGGGTTGGGTCCGCCAGGAAGCAACGGCTAACCAGTGCCTGGCAACCCGTGCCGCAATCTGGGAGAAGGCGGACGGCTTTTTCGCCGATCTGACTCAGCCACGCGAAGAAGTCAAACGCCGCTGCCGAACCGTGCTGCAAACACGAACCGGCGAATTAATTGGCCACAGCCAACCCTCTCCCTCTCCAAATGTAGATTTCACCTTGGCTTCGGTTTAGATCTCCCACTCCGTGAACACCGCGTCGGCTTCCTCCAGCGCCTCCTCCACATAGGGCCACCCTCGATACCAACCCGCCTGCGAGAACACCTCGCAGATCTCCCGCTGCGTCATCCCCAGTTCCAGGGCGTAGCCGACGTGCTCCCGCAGCTGCCGCATGTGCCCGCGGCACATCAGCGCCACTAGGATGCACACCGTCCGTTCCTTGGGCGTCAGGTCGCCCCGCGCCCACACTTCGCCGAAGTTGTAGGCCTCAACCAGGGCGGCCGTCTCGGGCGTCAACTCGTGGGACAGCGTATTGTCCAGATCAAACTCGGCGTCGTCGCCCCAGTTTGCCCGCCGTATCTCTCGACCTCTTTCCAGCTTCTCCTCCACCGATGCCAACCAGTCCGCCTCAAGGGGTTCGCGGTCTTCCAGTTGCCACATAGGCTGTTCGTTGATTACGCGCTGCGCCTGTGCCAGGGATGAAACGGTCGCCGGTATCCCCGCGTAGAAGATCAGCTGCAGGAAGATCCCCTTGACCTTCTGCGGCGACATTCCCAGCGACAGCCCGACCCTGATCTGGTGCTGCAGACCGAACTCCCACCCGTTGCAGCACTGCGCCGCGATGGTGGCAATGCTGCGCAGCGTAACGTCCAGACCCGGCACCTGCCACACGCCGCCCCACATCACCTCCTCCTGCAGCTTCACGTAGTCGGCGCTGATGTCCGGCAACGCGCCGGTGAGCCGACCCCGCGGCACGTACTGGTCGATGAACGCGTGGAGGTTGGCGGCTTTACGGGCCAGGTCGGCGGCAGTATCCATTTCAACTTCTCACCATGTTGCGATTTTTGGAGGAGACCGGCGACGCGATGGTCAGGCTCCCCGGGACTCGAAAACCTCGTTGGCCTGCTCCAGCGCATCCTCCACGTATGGCCAGCCCCGGTACCAGCCAGCCTGGGCGAACACCTCGCAGATCTGCTTTTCGCCCAGTCCGGCGTCCAGCGCGTACCCCACGTGCCGCTTCAGCTGTTTCATGTGCCCTCGGCACATCAGCGCCGCCAGTACGCACACCATCCGTTCCTGGGCGCTCAGGTCCGCGCGACGCCAAACCTCTCCGAAGTGGTAGCCGTCCACCAGTTCCGCCGACTCCGGGACAAACCGCCGCGCCAGCGAACCCTCCAACTCCGCGTCGCGCTGTTCTCCCCAATGTCTGACTCGCACCGCCTTACCCTTCGTCAGCATCTCCTCGATGGAATCCAGCCACTCGGTGTCCACCGGCACGTCGCCTGCCTTCCATTCCTCCCGTTCGTTGATGACGTCCTGGGCGATGCGCAGCCCAAAAACGGTGGCCGGCACTCCAGCGTAAAACAGAAGCTCGATAAATATCCCCTTGATCTGCTGCGCGGTGATGCCCACCGTCAGCCCGGTGCGCACCTGGTGCTCCACGCCAAAGTCGTACCCGTTCACGCACTGCGCCGTGATGGTGGCGAAGCTCCGCAGCTTCAGGTCCAGCCCGTCGACCAGCCAGACGCCGCCCCACATCAACTCGTGCTGCACCCGCACGAAATCGGCCAGCACCGGCGTGGGCCTTGCGTAGGGCAGGTGCTGGTCGAAAAACTGCCGCAGCTTCGCCGATCTTTCCTGGATTTCCTCTACCGTCGTCATGCGAATTTCTCCTGACCTTGGGCAGTCAACCATCAGGCCCCCGCTTCCGCGAACACTGCCTGCGCCTGCTCCAGCGCGTCCTCCACGTGAGGCCATCCCCGGTACCAACCGGCCTGCGCGAACACCTCGCAGATCTCCCGCTGCTCGAACCCCATGTTCAGCGCGTACCGGATGTACCGCCGCAATTGCTTCCAGTGCCCCCGCGCCATCAGCGCGGCCAGCACGCACACCATGCGCTCTTTCGGGGCCAGGTCATCCCGCACCCACACCTCGCCGTAGTTGTAGCCGTCCACGATGTCGGAGGCCTCCGGCGTCATGCGTTGGGCCAACGATTCCTCAACCTCCCGATTCGCCTCCTCTCCCCAGAGATTTGTCCGGATTGCACTTCCCCGTTCCAGCTTGCCCTCCAGGGTTTCCAGCCAGTCCGCCTCCACAGGCACGTCCGCCGCCTTCCATTCCTCCCGCTCGTTGATCACCGTCTGCGCCTGCAGCAAACCGTGGACCGTCGCCGGAATTCCCGCGTAGAACAGCAGTTGGATGAAAATCCCCTTGATCTGCCTGGGCGACATCCCCATCGTCATCCCGACCCGTATCTGGTGCTGCAACCCGAAATCCCATCCGTTGACGCACTGAGCCGAGATGGTGGCAAAGCTGCGCAACTTGAGATCCAGACCCGGCGCCTGCCAGATCCCGCCCCACATCAGCGGTGTCTGGATACGCGCATAGTCGGGCGAGATGGCTGGAATATCGCTGTTGACCGGCAGGTACTCCTCAAGTTCGTGAGCCTTCCGAGACAACTCGTCGGGTGTGGTCATGGGCCGCATCTCCTGGCAAAAGCGTGCGCTACGTCGGCAATTCTAACCGACCGCGCATGTCTGCGAAACGACGCACCTTCCGAATACCAGGACCTTTCGATCATCCATTGTGTGCGCCGTTTATCACCCCGAGGAGGCGGCTTCTACAACCACGCCATCGTCGCCGCCTGTCGCGATAAGAGGGTCCGCTTCTCCATCACCGTGCGCCAGCGCCAGAGCGCGCGCAACATCATCGTGGCTATTCTCGAGACCGACTGGACGCCAATACCCTACCGGATGGACGGCGCCGCCGACGCGGCCGACACCACGCACACCTCCCTCAAGAGCGAGCACGACGCCGTGCCGGTCTCCGGCTAATCGTCCGCCGGGTCAAGCCCACGGCCGGATCCCAACTCGCCCTGTTCGCCACCTACAGCTACCACCCCTTCATCACCGATAGAGATGGCGACACCCTGGATCTGGAGGCTGACCATCGTCGCCACGCCGAGATCGAGAACGCCATCCGCGACCTCAAGTACGGCGTGGGGCTGAACCATCTGCCTTCGGGACGCTTCCCCGCCAACGCCACCTGGCTGGCCGTACAGATCATGGCTCACAACCTGGCCCGCTGGACCAGTCGCGGTTGGGCGAGCCGGTGGCAACCACCAAGACACTCCGCCGACGCTTCTTCTCCCTGGCCGGACGCCTCACTCGCAAGGCCTGCCGGCTCACCTGCATCTACCCCAGGGCTAGCCCTGGCGAAACCAGTTCAGCAGCGCCCTAGCCCAACTGCGCGCCCTGCCCCTTCCTGACCACGCCCGCCCCTTCTGCTCGTCCACCGAAATACCCAACTGCCTCGCGGATCCGCGCCAGGCGACCGGTCTCCCCAGGTCTCTTACCGCAGTGTACACGCCGATCTCGCACGTAGCCGACGCCGCGACAGGTCAAACATTCCCTTCACGTCGCCGGCACGTTCAGTACCCGTACCAATCTGTCAGGGTCGGTGCCCTCCTGCCTGCCACCCACGCTTCCCAACCTAGCGTCGCCTGCCCGCCCGCTCCTCTTCGGTGGATTTGGGCTAAAACTGGGGATGACTCATGCCTATGCAGTGATCATGGCCCTCTCTGTCGCCCACGGTGACACCGCCGTCTGCCGGTCATCAACTGGTCTCTTCCGGGCTCGTCAACGGCATCAACTAATTCTCACTGCAGAGGAGGCTCGATGGTCGCGACCAGGTTCCCCAGGTGTCGTCCTCCCGGCCGCGGATACGGATGGTTAAACTCGCTCGGCCGTCTGTTGGGTTCATCGTCACGCTGCCATGCAGATCGACGTATCGTCCGTCAAGCACGAAACGGTGTGTAACCCGTTCAATTCCTTCCCCCGGAGTGATGTGGGCCTGCCACTCGTCAAAGTCCTGGTGGGTCTTACCCTCGGGATTGCCCCAAATGACCAGGATAGGCAGCGTGACGCTGCAGGAATCCGGCGTCAGGTAACTGTTCCTCGCCTGAGGATGGTTCCGGGCGCCGGTGCTGTCCAACCAGTACGACGACAGAGGCCCTACGTTTAACGACGGGCTGCCCTCCGGCCCGGGGGGCGATTGGGAGTCGGTGGAACCCGTCGGCGTGCCCGTCCCGGCGGTCCAGGTCAATCCCGTCCCCACGCTGTTCACCGACGTCACCCCCACCTCGTAGGTGTGCCCGTTGGTCAATCCGCTGATCGTCTGCACCCGCAGGGAAGGGTCCGACCGTGACACGTTGGTCCACGATGAACCCCCCTGCTGTCGGTACCGAACTCGGTACCCGGTCACCGGGGCCCGTGGGTCCTCCTGGAGCGGCGGGTCCCACTCCAAGCCGAGGTTTCCGTCGCCCGGATGTACCGTCAGTTCCGCAGGTGGAAGGGGCAACGAAGCCGACCCTTCCGGCGTGGCGGTGTCGCGTGACGCGGGACCCTCCTGCATTCCGCGGACCGCGCGCACCTCGAAAACGTAAGTGGTGTCGTTCACCAGGTTTCGCACTGTGTACGAAGTCGTGGTCCACCGGCTGTTCGGTATCCTCGTCCAGCCCGGGTTCCACTGGGCCTCCGACTGGTTTACCCGGTATCGATACTGGTATTGGGTGATGGAGTCGTCCACCGAAGGGTCCCAGCTCAGCGTCGCCTGTCGGTCCTGGCCGGAGGTCGCGGTGAAGTTCACCGGTACGACCAGAGGACCCCGGGGCCTCTGCGTAACCCGGCGGGCCGGGCCTCCTTCCGTACCCCGCATGGCGCGCAACTCCACGGTGTACAGCACGTTGTTAGTCAGCCCGTCCAGGATGTGCGACGTCGTGTATGCGCCGCTTCCCGTGATGCCGGTCCAGTCCGGGTTCCAGCCGCTGTCAAAGGGGTTGCGGTAGCGGTACTGGTATCCGGTGATGGTGATGTCGTTGGGATCGTCCCAGGTCAGCGCTATCTCGCCGTCGCCGGCCCAAGTTGCTTCAAGTCCCCGGGGCGCCGTCAACTGTCCTCGCGGCACGGCCTTCACCTCGTCTGCCTGCCCGAATTCGTCCTGTGCGTTCCTGGTGTACACGGGCCGGACCTGTAATGTGTACTCGATGCCGTTGGTCAGGTTCCCGGCGCGGTACGACGTGGTGTTCGCGTTGCTGCCAGAAACGTTCCGCCAGTCCGGGTTCCATCCGGCGTCCGTCGTGCTCCGGTACCGGTACTGGTACCGGGTCAACGTGACGCTGGTGATGCGGTCCCATTCCAGGGTCACCTGACGGTTACCCGGCGCGGCTCGAAAGTTGTCCAGATCAGAAGCGTGATCCGCCATCCGGTTGATGAAGAAGGTGGCCGTCGCCCCGCTGCGGTCCTGGATTGGGTTCGTAGCCGGCACCTGGTAGGACAATGTGACATCCTGGTTTAGGTCAACCGTCGCTCCAAGGGTCAGCACAACCTCGGCGCCGCTGATGGAAACCCTCGTGGGGTTGACGCCGCTTCCGCCGCCCACCCTTACGGTGAAGGCGCTGCTGGCCGGCGCAGCGGTGTTCAGAGTCTCGCTGTAGGTCAGCGTCAGGGTCGCGCCGGCCACCTCGGCTCGCTCCAGCGCGGGCTTCAGAGTGTCCACCTTGTGGTCCGAAAGTGGTTCCTGGGCGCCGTGGCTCAGTCGGGCGACCAACTGCTGCCCCGGGTCGGCGTGCACGAATTTGATAGCGTCGCCGTTCGCGCTCAACGGGTCTGCGTTCCACGATATGCCGTCGTGGTCGTCGCCGTCCCCGGACTGCACTGTATATGCGAATACCAACCGCTTCGAATTCGAGCCCCCGGCATACTGCGCCCGGCGGGCCTGTCCGCCCAGGTCAATATCAAGGTGCGGCGTGCCGGTCACCGACACCGCTCCGTTGAACTCCACCGCGAATCGAATCGCGTCGCCAGCTTTGTAGTATCCGTTGGCCGCCGTGGAGGCCACCTGAATCGCCGACACCCCCAGCGTGTCGTTGTCCCTGATGGTGACTGTTACTCGGTCCTGGCCTTGCGGCGGCATCGCCACGGCATAACTGGTCCCTGGAGAATGGGCGAAATACACTTCGAAGGTCTCGTCGCCCTCGTACTCCTCGTCATCGATGGTCTGGACCTGGTACCTGGAGGTTTGCATGTAGGTGTCATTGCCCAGGTCGGTCCAACCAGAGGCGGCAAACGAGACGCCCTGGTTGATGGGCGTGTAGTCCACGCCGCTCGTGGTTGTTCCATCACCGGTCAGGGCCGAAGCCCGGATAAGATCACGAGGCCTTGCCACGCCGGCGCCGGTTCTGGCGACCACGCCAGCATCCAGGACAGCCCCCTCCGCAACCGTCAAGCCCGTGGACTGCTGGTGGGACATCTGTACCGAGGCGCCCGTGGCCGGCACCTTCATCTGCACCGTGGCCGAGTTGCGCGGGGTCAGCATCGGAACGTGGGTTTCATCTCCCAACACCGTGACCGTCACGTCTCCGCTGGTGTTGCCTAGATAGTTGCTGTTCAAATAATGGTCCTCAAAGGCCTGATCGCCGGAGAAGAAAAATTCGACGAAGGTTGTTGGGAAGTAAGTTTCGCTTTGGGTTATCCTGACCGGGACCAACAGCATGTCGGAGTTTGCTCTGGAGCGTGTCAACCGGTACCTGGCGAGAGCAATCCCGGGCGTCATATCGGGTTGCAGCGCCTGGAGACCGACCCGTGGGATCGCGCTGTAGTTGCGCACCGACCGGTCTGTGAAAGCCGCCAGGTCGTTTCCGGCCGCATCCTTCAGCTTCCCGCCGCTGCCGGGAACGGCGTAGCTCACCTTGACGTCGGCATCATTATGCGCGATGGGCGTACCCAGCTTCAGCCTCACGCGGCTGCCGTTCACCGTCACCGGGTTATTCCCATCCAGAGCCACCACCGCCTCGGACCCGCCGGATGGCGTCGCTTCCACCGTGAACGCCGAGGCCGCCGGCACTGACGAAATCCGCATCGCCTCATTCATGGTCAGCGTGAGGGTCCTGCCATTCGCCGCCAGCACCGCCGGGTCGGTCGTCACCAGCCTGGGAGCAACGGTGTCAGCCAGTTCGTTGACCACAGGCTTCCCGCTGAAGCCCGCCGCCTGGTTGCCGGCTTTGTCCACCACCCGGTTGCCTGTGCCGCTGCTCGGCTTGCTGTAGCCAACCTTCATGTTGGTGTCCGACGCCGTGATGGCGGCGTCGGTGGCCAGGGTCAGCGTCACCATGCTGCCTGCAACGGATGGGGCGGTGCTGCTCAGTGTCACTGTGTCGTCGCTGGAGCCCTTGGTCACCGAGAAGCGGGAATTTGCCAGCGCCGCCGCCGCGCCCAGCTTTTCATCGAAGGCGATCACCAGCGACGTCCCGTTGACCCAGCCTTCCACAAAGGTCGGTCCACCGTTGTCCTCCCCGATGCGGATGATGCGCTCGCTGCGGATGGACCAGTCCTCCGCCGGTGTATCGAGGTAATAGGACGATTCGGTCCCTGACCAAAGGGTAAATTCCGACAGGGGGTAATGTTCTCCGCAAACGTACAGGGACAGCGCCTTCTTGTCGGCAGCGGCCAGGGGCTTGTCAAACACGACAACCAGGCCCTGTTTGAGCCCTCCGGTAAGCCCGGTTGAGATGATCTCGATGGTGTAGTCCGTAGCGGTGGCGTTCGTTCTAAACGTCGCGTCGTCCAGGGTTCCGGCGCCCGTGCCGATGTTGTGGCCATAGTAGGTCCGCGTACCCGTGACGGCGAAAGATCCTATGCCGACCCGTCTCGCGCTTTCGATCGGGACGTCGCCGCGATTTAGGGCGGGCTCAGGGCATCGGGACGCCGCCGCGACGTCGTCGCTGATGTAGAAAGTGCGCTCGGCGAAGAAGGGCCAGTCCTCCGCTGGCGTATCGAGGTAATAGGACGTTGTGGTTCCTTCCCACAAGGTAAATTCCGACAGGGGGTAGCGATTTCCGCAAACATACAGGGCCAGCGCCCTTTTGTCGGCAGTGGCCAGGGCCTTGTCAAACACGACAACCAGGCCCTGTTTGAGCCCGCCGGTGAGCCCGGTTGCGATGATTTCGATGGTGTACTCGGTAGCGGTGGTGTTCGTCGTGAACGTCGCGTCGTCCAGGGTTCCCTCGCCTTCGCTGTTGTTGTAGCCAAAGTAGATTCGCGAACCCGTCATGAAAGATCCTACGTCGGCCCGCCTGGCGCCTTCGATCAGGATATCGCCGGTATTCAGGGCGGGCTCAGGGCATCGGGACGCAGACACGCGGTTGACCATTTCTCCGGACCCATGCCCTCCGGACGCCAATCTATCCCGTGCGTCCGAATGCGCCGGAGCTAAACCCCCGGGGACGGGAAACCGTCCCCGGGGACTCTCCAATAGCCGTTCGTCGGCTCCGGTGCTGGCGCCTTGGGCATGGGCCGTTTCTCCGTTGCCGGGCGGAGCCAGCGCCAGGGCGGCAGCGAGCAGGAGCAGCGCCGCCGCCGACACGACCCGGGCCGGAAACGTCGATGCCGGGCGGGTCCGGGCTCTGGCCGCCGTTCTGAACGAGACCCGCCCCGCCGTCCCGCGGTCGCGGCCAACTCTGTTGAAACGCAGCTGCTCGAACATCCTGCAGACCACGGCTGACGGTCCGGGCAGAACGGAGGACAGGTGAGACCCCAACGAATAAAACAGATTCTTATGCGTTTTCATTTCGTATCCTTTCCCGTTTCGTTTATTGCGCCTTTGGCTGGGGCCAGTCGCCGGTGTGCGCCGATATGACGCACACCGATGCTGGCGGCCCATTGGCCGAGGCGCGTGTGTTATGTATTGCGCTCTCGCCGTCACACGCCTCCGTGTGCGACGCAGCGCCGAAAACCGGTTATGGTGGCTTATCAGCCACGCTCAATTCTTGACGATAACCGCCCGCTTTCCGTTGCAAAAGGTTCGAAAGCACCATTCTGGCCTGGTGATTTTCGTCAATTTGCGGTAAGCGATCCGCCCAATCGCCCAGATCAGTCGGGCTCTGAAACCGCCTGTTGAGTAGGGTGCCCAAGCGGTCCCAACCCGGAGTCGCCGCCCTGGTGCGCACCATCTACAACCAGCTCCCCCTGAAGAGGTCCACAAGCGGGCCGACCGGGTGGTGGCTTAACTCGGAGAACGCTTCCCCCAGGCCGTCCAGATGCCGGCGGACGCCTTGCCCGACATACTGTCCTTCACCGCCTTACCGGTGCCCCGCTGGCAGAAACTGTGGTCCAACGTCCGGTGGGCGCCGTGCTGGCCGAACGGCACGACGAATGGGCCGAGGGCCGTCGCTATTTCACCTTCGCCAACCACCACCACGACCCGGCCTTACCACCCGGCCATACCCTGGAGGCGACAGCCTGAACCACGTCAACAAGGATGACGCCAATTACACCCATTGACGGGACGTCACCCCGATTGGCGTGGGTATTGTTTGCTCTGATGCCGCCCGAGCGTCTGGCGCATACCGCAAAGCGTGGGCCAGCCATCCGTCGGTTCCGCTGGGCGAATAGAGCGGTCAGGGGGCCGGCTGTGATCCGACGTCCCCGGCAGGGTCGTCCAGCAGGCCGCTCCGTACTGCCCAGATGACGAGTTCCTGCTTTGTCCCGATTTGCAGCTTACTCTGGATGCGGTAGAGGGTATTCCGAATAGTGACCGGGCTGTTGCTCCGGGCCTCGGCGATTTGGGCGTAGCTCCACCCGGTGGCAAACATCTTCAGGACCTCCCGTTCCAGCCGCGTGAGGCTATCCAGAGGCCGACGGGGGTCGGGCGGCTGAATGTTACGGAGCATCTTGAAGACGTTTCTGACTGCTTGGTCGGGAATACGCAACTGACCGTTGGCCACCGCCTGGACCGCGTCCAACAACTCCTCGGGTGAGGAGAATTTCTGGACGAATCCCGCGGCGCCGGCCGCGACTGACTGGATGACCGCATCCTCCTCGGTCGACGCCGTGAGGACCAGCACCCGGGTGTCGGGAAGGAGTTCCATAATCTCCCGGCAGGCATCGATGCCGTCTTTCTGCGGCATGATGACGTCCATCACGATGACCTCCGGTTGCACCGCTTGCGCCATTCTCACGGCCTCAACCCCGTCGATGGCCTGGCCGACCACGGCAAAGCGGCCCGATGCTTCCAGGACGTCGCGCAAGCCGTTGAGCACGATGGGATGGTCGTCCACCAGCATCAACCTGATCAAATCCGTCTCCGACACCTCAGTCTCCTCCTTGCCATTGGTTCGTCCCATGCGGTACCACGCAGGTGATGGTGGTACCGTCTTCGCCGTTGGAACTCTCAACGGTGAGAGAGCCTCCCATCCGCTCTGCGTCTATGGCCATGCCGGTGAAGCCGCGACCTCGTTCCGCATAGTCAGCGGGAAGACCCACCCCGTCGTCGGATACCGACAGCCTGATATGTTCCGGCTCAAAGTCCAGCTTGACATCGACTTTGCCGGCCCGGGCGTGGAGGAAGGCGTTGGTCAGGGCGTTGTGAGCGAAGGAAAAGAGACGGGTGCGGGTCTCCGTGGCCAGGGGCGGTTCGTCGCCCGTCTGCGACACTTCCACCGGAATGCCCGTAATCCTTTCAAAGGTGGCGCAGTGGGACCACAGCACCCGGCCCAGTTCCCGCCCCTCGATGATGTGGCCCGCGTCGATGGGTCCCCTCATCTCCCACATGGCCGACCGCGACAGCTCCATGGTCGCATCCAGGGCGGCGGCCAACTCCGGGTTGGAATCGCCGGCCAGTTCCCTGGCTCGATGAATGCCCAGGCCGATCATGTAGGAGGTCTGGGCCGAGGTGTCGTGGATGTTCTGGGAAATCTCGATGCGTTCCCGGCGCAACTGCCGCTCCCGCTCCACCGAGGCCTGCCACCTGGACCGCTCGAACCGGGTGATGAGGTTTACGCCCACGGCGACCAGGTACATGACGGACAGCCTGGCCGTCAGCACATGATCCTGGCCGACTTCGACGTTCAGACCGGGACCTGTCACCAGAACCACCACAGTGTAGACGACGGCCGTCGCCGTCACCCAAGCCAGGACTATCCAGATCGAGGAGAAGACCACCGCAAAGATGGCGAGAGCCGGATAGTAGGTGACAAATATGAGGTTGTCGAATCGCCCGCTGACGGCAATGAAAGCCGTGATCAGCGTGATGTCGAGGCAGCAGAGGGCCAGCATCCAGCGCCATGTCACCGGCCGGTGCGTCCAGAGCCGGTGGTGGACGACGCCGTTGATTGTTGCCAGCGAGACATTCAGTAACCCGAACCCGATGTCCTCGGGGTACCAGAGGTCCGGACGGCGCGCCAGCAGGACGACGCCGACGAGCCAGATGTACCAGCGCCCCCAGACCGAGACTCTCACCGCGTGGCGAACGACATCGGGGTCTGCCTGGAACAGCCATTCTAACCACCTCACCGCAATCGACATGCCGGTGTTCAGCAATCCGGTTCCCCTTCCCGGGCTATATCCCGGGAGACCATTGGTCATTGCGCATCGATTCACCCCACCCCCAGGCAGGCAGTCCGGCGGCGTTTCCAACTGAAAACATACGCTAAATGCTGGGCGAATGCGAGGTCGTAATTTACCAATAGGGGGTGCCTATTTGTTGTGTCGTGAGGCGACAAAAAAGCCAAGGAATTTGGTACATATTGACCTACCGCACCTCTGGAGGCGAGTTTAACCTTGCAACTGGGGCAAGTCAGGCGAAGGCGGAGCGGAACGTATTGCCGGCGACGCGCCAGGGGTGTTCCAGCGGGGAAGAGCAGCCGCGTACGTCTCCTCACTGAAACCCCAACCCAATGCAACCCGGGGGATAACTACCCGGGAGGATAACGACCCGGGAGGATAACGACCCGGGAGGATAGCGACGGGTGGACCTGTACGAGAAACCGCCCCGGCCGTTGACATGGTGGCGGTCCGGCAAACCACGAGGCATTCTGCCATCCGCATCCTCGGCCCGAGGCCTGAGAGCGGCGGTGTTCGCACTGCTCCTGCTTGCTGCCGCCCTGGCCCTGAACACCTCCGGCGGCGCAGAGCCGGCCCACGCCCAGGACTCCGACGTCGGCATGGAACGGGTGCTCTACAGCACCCTCGGCCAGACCACGGCCCCGGATAGCACCAGCCTAGCCGCATCAGACGCATACACGGAAATCCGTACGGGATCACACGGCTCCGGCTACGTCATCACCAGCGTGGACCTGAAGTTCGCTGGTCCAGCCAACTCCGCCTCCGACTTGCCGTCGATCGCGTTGCTCAGTCCTGACGGGATCACTGAAGCGTTCCTGACAGGCTCACCGGCCGACCTGGGCGACAACACCTATGCCTTCACTCCCAACACTCCCTTCAGGGTCGGCGTCTCAAGCCCCTTCAGTATGCTCATCGAGGGTGGCACCTTGACCCTGGCCCAAACCACAGCCAATTCCCAGGACGACATCGCCGCCGGAGGCTGGCAGAACCTCACAACAGGAATGAGATCCTACAACTCCATAGAGAGTCCCACGACCATCAGCGGCCGGTACCAGTTCAGAGTCAGGGGCCGCGTCGTCCAGCCGGGTACTGCCTACATATCCAATATCGCACTGTCCGACTTTTCATCCAAGGACATGAAAAATAATGACCGAGCACAGTCCTTCACCACCGGAAACGACGACGCCGGCTATCCGCTGCACAGCGTGCAGGCCGAGGTACTGGCGAGCGGCGAACAAACTTCTATCAATATCACCATCCGGGAAGGGTCGCCGTCCGGCGCCAAGGTGGCCAATCTGCCGAAACCGTCCAGCGTTACGGCTCCCGACTACTTCCCCGACCCGCCAGTCACACTGGCGGCAAGCACCACCTACTGGCTGGTCGCCGAAGCCGGCACAGGCATTTGGTACGAAACAGGTCAAGTCTTGGAGCCTGGCACGGCCGCCGGCTGGTCCTTCGGAAGCAGTAATTCATCCCGAACAGCCGGCACCAGCAACCCGTTCGTCGATAACCCTGCAGCGGCCGTCCTGCAAATCAGGATCAACGGACCGCCCTCCAACACCCCCGCTGCCGGCCAACCGGCAATCACGGCGCCCGTCGCATTCCGCGTGCCGTCCGTCCTCTCGGTGGACTTAACCGGCATCACCGACACCGACGGCGCGGAGGACATCGCTCCAACCGCCACCTACCGCTGGCAGCGGTTCTCCGGCGACGGCGTGACCCAGGAGGACGCCAACATCGGCACCGACCCAACATATACTCTCACCGAAGCCGACGCAGACAAGACCATCAAGGTGGCGGTCTCCTTCGAGGACGACAGCGGCTTCTCCGAGGGCCCGCTGACCAGCAACTCCACGGAGGTAATCGGCTCCGCCGGGCAGTGCCCGGAGTCGGAACTCCAGGGCGGCGCCACCCTCATCGAAGGACCACGGCGCATCGGTGTCGGACAATACACGAGCGGTACGACGACCTACCACGGCTACATAGCCAATACCGACGACACCACTCTGGAACCAGGAACCCTGGACGACAATACGTTCGCCACCGCTACAACTCCGGAGGAGTACACCATTACCGAGATCAACAAGAGCAACACAACACTGCGGTTCAGACTGGACAAAGCTCTCGCCGCCACCGACAAGCAGTCCCTGGCACTGCACATCTGCGGAGACCATTACGCCCTCAGCGACTTCGCAGGGGCCAACCCTTACACCCTCCCCTCATCACAGGACTGGTCCGCCCACGCGGAGCGCACCTTCTACATCACCGAGGACCTCGTGGACCCGACCTTTCTGGACGCCACCGTCGACGGAACCTCCCTGGTCATGAGGTTCAGCGAAAAACTCCGCCAGGCATCATCCCTGAGCCATTCCTCCTTTTCGGTCACCAAGGGCGTCAACGACGACACCGTGACGGTCAGTAACACGACCCCAACCATATCGGGCAACACCGTCGAGATCACCCTGTCCTCCGCCATCACGGCCTCGGACACCAACATCAAGGTCTCCTACAGCAAGCCGAACTCGGGTTCGGGAAACCGCGTCGCCGACCTGGTGGGCCGCGACGCGGCCGGCTTCAGCAGCCAGTCCGTGGCCAACATACCCGCCGACTCCGCCGCTCCCAGGCTGGCGCAGAGCAACCCGCCAACGCTGGACTCGGACGGCAAGACCCTCACCCTGACCATGAACGAAGCGATGCGGACTTACGACCTGCCCGCCGCGACCGACTTCACGGTGGTGGCCACGCCCGACGGCGGGTCCAGGACCGAGGTACCGCTGGACGCCGATAACCCGGTTACGGTGACGGGCAGCACGGTGGCGCTGAACCTCGCCACGCTTATCGCCCACAACGACACCAACGTCAGGGTAAGCTACGATGCATCAACCGGCGACGGGAGACTCCGGGACCGGGTCGGCTTCGAACTCCGATACTTCACGAACCTGCCGGTGATCAACAACAGCGCCATCCCAAGGATCAGCATTGAATCGCTACACCCCGACGCGTCCCCCGTGATCGCGTGGCCAAGATTCAGGTTCACCGCCTCCACCGCTCCCGGCGAGGATATCGACCTGAACCTCGAACTGGCGGAAACAGCGGATATATTCGAGATTGAGAAGTCCGTAGAGACTGATGCAGTCACGTTCCCGGCCCAGAGCACGACCTTCGAAGCACAAACCGTAGACTTCGTCGGCAACATCAACGAGATCAACACGGACGGCATCGCCACCGTTACCATACTGGGCGGCGACGACCACCTTCCGGCCCTCCCGCCCCACAACTCGGCCACCGTGGAGGGCAAGCTGCCGCCCACCGGACCTACCGTATGGTTGGCCCACGAGCAACTCGCCTACTCGGCCACCGAGGGCGAACCCTTCAGCATCGGGATCGTCTTCAACGCCGGCGAGGGCGTGGCGCAACCCAGGGAAACCTTCACCATAGCGCTGCTCACGGAGGAAGAAGGCACGGCCACGATCAACCAGGACTACGAACATATTTCCTTCAACGTTCCCGCCACGCCGGAAGACTGGACCGCTACCCCCGGCGGCGGATACACGTATACGAGCAATCAGGCCATCACGATCATCGATGACGACCTCTACGAGCCCGAAACCGAGACCTTCAATGCCTACATGAAGTCCAGCCAAGGCGTATCGAATAGACTGGTCATCCCGGACCGCAACGACCAGGACGGCTGGGTCACCATCACGATAACCAACACGAACCCGCTGGGCATACTGGAAATCGAGCCAACCTCAACGCCCACCAACGGGTACTACGGCGTCGGCGACGTCATCACCTTCAGGGTCAGGTTCAGCGGCAAGGTGACGGTTGCCGACACCGGGGTCCCCCATTTCGGGTTCATGTTCGACAGACAGGCCCGCAAGGCAACCTACTCCAGCGGGTCGGGCACCCGGGACCTGGTCTTCTCCTACACGGTGACGACCGACGACCGGGACGACCACAACGGCATATCGTGGCCGGCAGCCGAGGTGAGGGTGAACGAAGGCTTTATCCGGTTCGTGCACGAGGACGAAAGCAAGCGGGCATACGCCGACGTGAGCCACGACGCCGGACCACCCCTGCCGGACCACAAGGTGGACACCCAAAAGCCACAGCGGAATCTCGCCGGGGTATCCGGCTCTGTCCTGACGCTGAGCTACAGCGAGAACCTGAAATCCACCGCACCGGCCAACAGCGCCTTCACGGTGAGCGTGGACGGCGAAGACGGCGTCAACCCGACCAACGTGGCCATCGCCGGCAACAACGTGTCCCTCACCCTGGCCAGCGCCGTCGACCAAGGACAAACCGCGACGGTGTCCTACACCAAGCCGGCTCAAGACGCCAACCCCCTACAGGACCTCAGCGGCAAGGAGGCCGACTCCTTCAGCGACGTGGCGGTTACCGACACCATGCTCGTCAGCAACCTGGCTGAAGCCTCGCACCCAACTGACGTGCTGCAAGCAGGCAACACATTCGGGACCGTGGCCACCCAGGGCTTCCACACCGGAGACCACGACGGGGGCTACCAACTCACCGAAGTGGGCGTGTTCATCGCCCAGAACAACTTCATCGACTCCGAGACCGCAATCCTCAAGATATACGACTCAGATACCGACGGCACTCCGAAAGACGAACTCTACACCCTCGCGACGCCCACCCTCACGGAAGGCAGCACGGCGTTCTTCACCGCCCCCGCCGGCGCAAAGCTCGAGCCGGACACGGACTACCACGTCGCATTCCAAGCCACCGGCCTCTTCCCAAGTGTCCTGCAACTGGCAATCACGGATTCGGACAGCCAGACCGGGAAGACGAACTGGGGCATAGAGGACGCTTTCCGGACTAACGAATCGCTCACCGGCGCCGGCCGCGCCGTCAAGATGGGCATCCACGGATACGAAAACAACGCCGCAACCGGCGAACCCACGGTCTCCGGCGAGCCCAGCGTCGGCCTCTCACTGACCGCGAACCCCAGCGTCATCATGGATGCCGACGGCCTGGAAAAAGTCACCTACACCTACCAGTGGGTCCGGGTGGACGATGACGGCGAGTCCAACCCAACTCCAATCACGGGCGAGACCGGCAACTCCTACACCCTGACTGCCGCCGACGAGGGCAAGAGGGTCAGGGTCAAAGCGTCGTTCACCGACGATAACTCCGTCCCGGAGGAGCGCACCAGCGACGCCTACCCGGCAACCGGGACTGTCATAGACGACGCGCTCGTCAGCAACCTGGATGAAACCACGCCAGGCTTCGTGTTCCTCGTAGGTAGCCGGTCCGGGACCACAACCTCCCAAGGGTTTGGCACCGGAGACCATGGCGGGGGCTACCGGCTCACCGGCGTAAGCGCAATCATAGACTCGAACAACTTCACCGGCTCCGAGACCGCCACCTTCAAGATATACGACTCCGATACCGACGGCACTCCGAAAGACGAACTCTACACCCTCGTAACGCCCGCTCTTACTCGAGGCAACACGGTGTTCTTCACCGCCCCCGAGGGCGCAAAGCTCGAGCCCAATACGGACTACCACGTAGTATTCCAAGGCACAGGCGACGAGACAGACGACCTCTCCCTGAGACTCACAGCGTCAGACAGCCAGACAGGAAAGGCCAACTGGAGCATAGAGGATGCACTCCGGCTTAACGAATCGCACGGTAGGCGCGGATTTGCCGTCAAGACGAGCATCCACGGTTACGAGAACAACGCCGCAACCGGGGAGCCCACGGTTTCCGGCAAGCCTATCGTCGGTCAAACTCTGACGGCGCACACCGACGCCATCATGGATGAGGACGGACTGGAAAACGTCGGCTACTCCTACCAATGGGTCCGAGTGGACGATGACGGCGCGTCCAACGCGACTCCCATCACCGGCGAAACCGACGATTCCTACACCCTGACTGCCGCCGATGATGACAAGAGGCTCAGGGTCAGGGTGTCGTTTACCGACGACAACTCCATCCCGGAGGAGCGAACCAGCAACGCCTACCCGGCAGCCGGCACAGTCCGGTGCCTGAAACCCGACCTTCGGGGCGGGGCCAACCTCATCGAAGGACCGCGACGCATCGGCGTGGCAAGCTACACCGCCAGCACAACGGATTACCACGGCTACAGAGACATACTCCCCAGGCAAGAAGGGACCCTGGACGACGACACATTCAGCACCACCGCAACCCCGGCGGGCTACACCATTGAAGCCATCGAGAAGACCCTCACATCAATATGGCTCAACCTGGACAAGGCTCTCGCTGCTGCCGACAAACAGTCCCTGGCACTGCACGTCTGCGGAGACCACTACGCCCTCAGCGACTTCACGCTGAGCGCCGGCAGCGGACATGGATACTTCATCCGTTCGGAACAGGACTGGTCCATCCTCACGGAGCTGACGTTCCACATCACCGAGGACCTGGTGAACCCGTCCTTCGTGGACGCCACCGTCGACGGAACTTCCCTGGTCATCGCGTTCAACGAGAAACTTCGCCAAGCACCTAACCTGGATCACAACAGATTCTCCGTCACCAAGGGCGTTAACGACGACAGCGTGACGGTCACCAATGTGGGCCCAACCATCTCGGGCAACACGGTCGAGATCAACCTGTCCGAAGCCATCACGGCATCGGACACCAACATCAAGGTCTCCTACAGCAAGCCGAACTCGGGCACCCAAAACCGCGTCGCCGACCTGGTCGGCAACGAAGCAGCCACCTTCAGGAACCAGCCCGTAACCAACATACTGGCCGACCCCGGCGCGCCCGCGCTGGCTTCCACCAACACCGCCGTGCTGCAAGCGGACGGCAGGACCCTCACCCTCACGATGAACGAGCCAATGCGGACCTTGGACCTGCCGTCCGACACCGACTTCACAGTGGTAGCGACGCCCGCCGGCGGGTCCCAGACCGAGGTGCTTCTCAATCCCATAACTCCCGTAACCGTCACGGGCAGCGCCGTTGCACTGAACCTCGGCACTCTCATCGCCCACAACGATACCAACGTGAAGGTGAGCTACGCCGCACCCGCCAGCGGCGGCAAACTCCAGGACCGGGCCGGCAACGCCCTGCCTTCCTTCACAGACCAGACGGTAATCAATAACAGCGCCATACCCCGGATCAGCATCGAATCGCTCCATCCGGACGCATCGCCCGTCATCGCCAACCCACGCTTCAGGTTCACCGCCTCCACCGCTCCCAGCCAAGACCTCGAACTGAACCTCGAACTGCAACAAACGGCGGATATATTCGAGATTGAGACCGTCACGATCCCGGCCCAAGACACGGCATTCGAAACACAAACCGTAGACTTCGTCGGCACTATCAACCAGATAAACACCGACAGCATCGCCACCGTCACCATACTGGGCGGCGACGACCACCTTCCGGCCCTCCCGCCCCACAACTCGGCCACCGTGGAGGGCAAGCTGCCGCCCACCGGTCCAACCGTCTGGGTAGCCCACCAGCAACTCGATTACGCAGCCAACGAAGGCGAACCCTTCAGCATCGGCATCGTCTTCAACGCCGGCGAGGGCGTGGCGCAACCCAGGGAAAGCATAGCCATATCGTTGCTCACCGAGGACGACGGCACCGCCACCATCAACCAGGATTATGACCATATTTCCAGAAACGTTCACGCCACGCCAAGCGACTGGACCTCCACCTCAGGCGGAGGGTACACCTACACGAGCAACCAGGACATCAATATTATCGACGACGAACTATACGAACCCGACGTGGAGACCTTCAATGCGTACATGAAGAGCAGCCAGGGTGTATCGGACCAACTGGTCTTCCCGGACCGCAACGACTCAGACGGCTGGGTCACCATCTCTATAACCAACCTCAACCCGCTGGGCGTGCTGGACATCGAGCCAACCTCAACGCCCCCCAACGACTACTACGACGACACCGACGTCATCACCTTCAGGATCACGTTCAGCGGCAACGTATCGGTGGACACCACCAACGGGGTCCCCCAGTTCGGGTTCATCCTGGGCGAACAGTTCCGCCAAGCGACCTACTCCACCGGGTCCGACACCCGGGAACTGGTTTTCTCCTACACGGTGACGACCATGGACCAAGACGACCACGACGGCATATCGTGGCCGGCAGCCTCTCTCGTCCCGAATGGGGGCATCATCAAGTTCATGCACCAGGACGAGAGCAAGCAGGTGCGGGCAGACCTGTACCACGACGCAGGGCAACCCCTGTCGAACCATAAGGTGGACACCCAGAAGCCCCAACTGGAGTACGCCGAGGTGGACGGCTCCGACCTGAAGCTGAGCTACAGCGAGGACCTGAAAACCACCGCGCCGCCCAACAACGCCTTCACGGTCAGCGTAGACGGCGAAGCGGCCGTCAACCCAACAAACGTGGTCATCACCGGCAACACGGTGACCCTGACTCTGACCAGCGCGGTCGGCAAAGAACAGACCGCCACGGTGTCATACACCAAGCCCGGTGCAAGCTCAAACCCCCTCCAGGACCTGAGCGGCAAGGAGACTGACTCCTTTAACAACGTACCGGTGGACCAAGCCTCCGGCCTGGTCAACTACCGGGCCACCCCGGGAGACCGCCAGGTCCTCCTGGAATGGGACCAACTCATCAACAGCGACCTCACCAGGTACCAGTACCGCTACATGAGTACGGCGGACGCCGCCTGGAACCCCGACTGGACCGACATCCCGGACAGCAACGCCAGCACCACTTCGTTCACAGCACAGAACTTGACCAACGGCATCGAATACACCCTCCAGGTGCGGCCCGTGTACACCATCAACGACCAAGACCAATTCGGGAACGAAGGCAGGGTAAAGTCTACACCCCGGGGCGCGCTGGCCGCGCCCACCCAACTCACCGCAACCTCCAGCAGAACCGGCGAGATCACCCTGAGCTGGGCCGACCCCAACGACGTCACCATCACGGGATACCAGTACCGTTATCAAACCCCGTCCGACACCGGCTGGAACCCCGATTGGCAGGACATCCCGGGCAGCAACGCCAACACCACCTCCCACACCCTGTCCAATCTGGCCTGGCAAGTGCTCCACACCTTCGAACTGCGGGCCATGCGGGGCAGCACCGCGGGCCCACCGTCATCCCAAGCCCAGGGAACACCGCTGGGAGACACCACCGCGCCCAGCGAGGTTCGCGAACTCAGGGCCGTCGTCCACAGCAACTCCCGCATCCAACTGTACTTCCGGGCGCCGGCGCGGCCGGGCGACGCTCCTGTCACAGGCTTCGAGTACCGCTATGCCGACAGCAACCCGGTGCCGGAGACCGTCCCGTGGCAAACCGCGTCGTCAACCCAAGCATCGAACAGGACCATCTACATCCCGGACCTCCACGGCGATACGCTCTACACCTTCGAGGTGAGGGCCGTGAACGGGAACGGCAAACAGGGGGCGATCGCCCAAGTGCAGGCCAGGACCACCGCGACGCCCGTCATCACTACCCCCAGCGCGCCGCAATCCCTCACCACCACACCGGGGACGCCGTACACGGATCTCGTCAGCGTTGACGACCCGTTCAGCGATAAAAGCCTGCCCGCCAGAATGGCGTTCGTGGACGTTACCCTGCAATGGGAACCTGCCGCTGACCACGGCAACTCCGTTATCCACTACGTGTACCGCTTTGCGGAGGGCGACAGCGTGCCGCCATCCGACCCGTGGCTGTTTGCCACCAGCTATGACACCGGTGACGAACTGGAGTTGACCCTGTCCCGGCTGAAAGCCGATACCGACTACACACTGGAGGTGGCGACCCAAGCCCAAAACGGCGCCACCGGGCCCCAAGACGCGATACAGATCACAACGCTAACATACGAGGGCCCTCACTACACCCTGTCCGCGCCCAGTTCCGCCGACGAGAATGAAACCTTCACCATCACCGTGAGTCGCACCAACCAAAAAGACGGGGAAAGCTCGACCATAGTGGAGATACAAGGTCCCGGTGAGAACGACGTCACGCACCTCGCAGCGGAATTCAGCACCGAGGACAGCAGCGCCGCGGTTGACTACAAGGTGCCTGAAGACGACCAGACAACAACCAACCGCGAGATACGGGTCCGCATAGGACACGTAGGCCCGAGTTTGGAAAACACCTATTCAGTCGAATGGCACACCGTGGACATCGAGAACATAACAACGCAGTAAGGGCCGTCCCCGCCGCCGGAAACCAGGTGCTAGAGGACCGGGCAGCGGTCTTGTATCGTTGCCAGCAACTCCCGTTTCGCCACCTTGCTCATGCCTCCGGCCACACGAAAGCCTCCCGATTTTTCGGTAGCATTCTACGTGCGGCAACTACTTCCCATAAGTAACCCTTTATATTGAGGCAATGCGCGTCATCGATTCGCTGGTGCGCAAGCCGGGAGCCTTCGCTCGCTACCGCTTCCGAGAGCAGCTGTTTCCCATGATGCAATGCCGGCTTGTCTACGACGCCCTCAAGCAGTGGCGTGGGGAGCGGGCCGACGTGGAGTACGTGCGGATCCTGCACCTGGCGGCCACCACCATGGAGGCCAATGTGGACAGCGCCCTGTCCTTGCTGCTGGAGACCGGCCAGTCCTTCGATTACACCGAGGTGCGGGATCTCGGGTCGATTCAGGTAGGGGGTGGAATCGCACGCTAAGGGCGCTATCGACGCTTTGGCCACCGGTATTCGCCGGTGAGCAGGACGTGGCCCACCCAAGGGGTGAGATGTGGGCGAGGAGCTCGGGCTCGACGGTCAGGCCGGCGTGTTTCCGCCGGCTCACCGCTTCGCCGAGATGGGCGGTGTGCCAGCAAATGATGACGGTGGGGCGAGCCCTGACGCCCAGGGCGCTATCCGTAGGGATACCCCTTACGGACAGCGCCGGCCCTGCTAAACCCAAACTAAGGTGAGACCCGCATCAAGGGCGGTTAGAATTGGAGGCGATTGAGGTGGCCGGCAGGAACAGCCGAGGGGGTGTTGGTGATGCAGGAGATGGGAGCGCTGCTGGTGCGGTGGTGCATGGACGAGGCTGAGGTACGACGGCGGATGTATCGAGCGCCGACGCCCCGGGAGCGAGAACGGTGGCACGCGGTGTGGTTGCTGGTTCAGGGATGGACCGCGGCGGCGGTGGGCCGAGCCCTGGAGCGGGATGCCCACACCATAGGCCAATGGGCCCGGGCCTTCGCCGAGGGCGGACCCAAGGCGCTGGTTTTTGAGCAGACTGGAGGTTCCCCCCCGCGTTGGACGTGGACCAACGAGGGGAACTGAAGTCGGCGGTGCAGCAATGGCCGTCGCAGGCGGGCATCGGAGTGTCCAACTGGAACTGGCGAGCGGTGCGCCGGTTTGTGCGGGATCGCTTCGGGTTGGCACTGAGCCGGAGCAGTTGTCTGAACTACCTCCATCGGCTGAGGTTTGTGCTGAAGCGTCCCAAGAAGCGGTTTCTCAAGGCGGACCCAGTGCGGCGGGCAGCTTTCGTGGGGGAGTATGCGGAGTTGCAGGCCACGGCGGCCGGGACGGGAACTAAGATATTCTTCGCTGACGAGGCCCACTTTCAGGGCGACGCTGATTTGCGGGGCAAGTGGGTGTTGCAAGGCGAACCGGCGCTGGTGGGTTCCACCAGTCCACGCCGGGGGAGAAAGTCAGCTACTACTCGGCGGTGTGCCTGGAAACCGGCGAGGTGGAGGTGATGGAACTGGAGGGCAACAGCAACGCCGCCACCTCCACCGCCTTCCTGCGGCAACTGCGGGCGCAACACCCTGAACCGCTCACCGTGATCTGGGACAATTCGCCAGCTCATCGGGGCGACGCGATCAGGGCCTATCTCACCACACCCGACCTGAACCTGCGCCTGGTGAACCTGCCCAGCTACAGTCCGGACCTCAACGCTGACGAGGCGATCTGGGGCTGGGCTCGCCAGGAGGTCACGGCCAATCTCTGCCTGGGAACCCGTGCCGCAGTCCGAGAGAAAGTGGGCGGCTTTTTCACCGACCTGACCCACCGACAGGAAGAAGTCAAACACCGTTGCCGCACCGAGCTGCAAGCCAAAACCGATGAATTGATTGGCGCACCCCAGCCATCCCTCTCCGCCCTGCAAACGTAGATTTCACCGTGGCTTCGGTTTAGGGTTTCATACCAACGCAGCCCAAAATGCCGTTATAGGCGATTTTTCGAGGGGCAGGAATTGCGGCAATTCCTGCCCCTTTATGGGGAAAGGATCGCGGTCCGCCGGCAGGTTTTCGCTAACGCCACATCAAATCACCCCAGCGGACGACCCGCCACCAGAGCGAACATGACAGAGCGACTCACATACAGCGTCAAAGAAGCCGCGGACGCCCTCGGCGTCAGTAAATGGACGGTCAGAGAGGGGGTTCGAACCGGCCGGATCGAAAGCGTCAGGCTGGGCTCGCGGATCCTCATCCCCCGGTTCACCCTGGAGCGGCTGGTAAACATGCCGCAACGCGCCACCAACGACACCGCGAACATGAACGACGTCGAGGCCGCGACCGGCGCGTAGCGGATCCCCTAAACTGCGGGGTCCGACGGCATCAGGAAAGCCGTCGGAAATCCAAACCACGGGAGGTCTTGCCATGAAAGGCAGCATCAGACAGCGCAGCCCGGACTCCTGGGAAATCCCGGTGTTCCTGGGACGCGACGCAAACGGCAAGCGGATACGCAAAACCGAAACCGTCAAGGGGAAAAAAGCCGACGCCGACCGCAGGCTCCGCGAAATCCTCGCCGAGGTCGACAAAGGCGTCACCCCCACGAAAACCCGCTATAAGGTAGGCGAATGGCTGGATCGTTGGCTGGACGAAAAACAAGCCGAGGGTCTCCGTGAGAAAACCATCGACCGCTACGAAGGTATCATCCGCCTCCACCTCAAACCTGCGATTGGGAATGTCCCGTTAGAAAAACTGAGGCCGATCCAGATCCGCGATCTGGAACTGGACCTGACCAAGGAGAAACTGACCGAAAACGGAGAGACCAAGGAAGGAATGGACCCTATAGGCGTAGAACAGGTTCGCAACGTCCTGGGCGCCGCCCTGGAACACGCCTTCATGATGGAGCTCATCGGGCGGAACCCGGCCGCGCTGGTCAAGCCGCCGAAGTGCCCGAGGAAAGAGGCGTTTGTCCCCGATAAAGCACAGGTTCGGGCCCTGATTTCCGAGGCGCAGCAATCCGGCCACCACCTGAGGGCGGTCATACATCTGGCCGCCTACACTGGTCTCCGGCGTGGCGAACTGTGCGGGTTGAACTGGAAGAACGTGAAACTCAATGCCAGATACTTGTCGGTCGTCCAATCCCTGGTGGTGACCGCGCACGGCGTCAAAATGGAACCTCCTAAAACCAGGAAAGGCCGACGCGACATCGAACTCGACCCTGAAGCGGTCGAAGTATTGCGGAAGCATCGAAACGCGCAACGCCGATTAGCGAAGTCCCTTGGAATTGAGCCGCCGGAAATGGTGTTCCCAAAACGTGACCTGACCGATTGGTGCCGCCCGACAGTCATGGCCCGCGTGGTATCGCGGTGGGCAAAGCGTGCTGGCTGTCGGAAATTGACCCTGCATAGTCTCCGTCACTTCCACGCTTCGATGCTGCTACAATCGGGCCTCAACCCGTCCGTGGTGGCGGAGCGCCTGGGACATTCCAACCCCGCCATCACGTTGGCCATCTACGCTCACTGTCTTCCAGGCTGGCAGCGCGGCGCGGCAGACGCCTTCTCGGACTTGATGCGTGAGGCAGCCTGATTTTGCTGGACAAATTCTCAGCACCCTACATCACCGCACCGCGAATAGAGATTTGAGTAGGAAAACTCGCCATACAGCACCCCTCGACACCCTGCAATAGTGATATTATCGTCTCCCTTCATCGGCTCCACTTTTGCCCCGGCGCCGCACGTGTGGGTGATTCACCGGAGCCACTCTTGGCCGGAAAGCGGAAACCGCCCGGATCGGCGCCAAAGAGGGCGCGGTTGATAGTCCGAGCGTCCTCTGGCACAATGTGTGTTCGGCGCATGTGTTTTGACCCAAGCGGACGGTTGGGTTGCGAACTGGCGCACGGGTACATCAGGAACCACGGAGGTAACATCCGGTGGCGTTTGTCAAAGGATTAAGGTGCCGGGAATGCGGCCGGGAATACCCGGGCGAACCCCTGAACGTTTGCGACTTCTGCTTCGGCCCGCTGGAGGTCATATACGACTACGTGACCATCTCCGAGGTGGTCACGCACCAACGCATTACCGATGGACCATTGAGCATATGGCGCTACCAGGACCTGCTCCCCGCGGAGGCTGACGACCCTGTCGATATCATGGCGGGCTACACGCCGCTGCTGAAAGCCAGGAATCTCGGCAAAAAGCTGGGCCTCAACAACCTGTACATCAAGAACGACAGCGTCAACCCGTCGTTCTCGTTCAAGGACAGGGTAGTGTCGGTGGCCGCTACGAAAGCGGTCGAATTCGGATACGAGACGCTGGCATGCGCCAGCACCGGGAACCTGGCCTGCAGCGTGGCCGCTCATGCCGCGCGGGCGGGCGTCGACGCAGTGGTGTTCATACCCGCTGATCTCGAACGAGGCAAGGTGATCGGCGCGGCGGTTTACAACCCCACGCTGGTCGCGGTCGAAGGCACCTACGACGAAGTGAACCGGCTGTGCAGCGAGGTCAGCGACAACTACCATTGGGCATTCGTCAACATCAACATGCGCCCATACTACGCCGAGGGCAGCAAGACGCTGGGCTACGAAGTGGCCGAGCAACTCGGCTGGCGCGTGCCCGACCATGTCGTGGTCCCATCTGCCTCTGGGGCGATGTTCACCAAGATCTGGAAGGGATTCAACGAACTGGCGTGCCTGGGCTTGCTCGATGGCGTGGCTCCCATGCCCTTCGGCGCCGACCAGAATACAGTGCATCATCCGGCGGTCACGACACGGATGCACATGGCGCAGGCAGCCGGTTGCTGCCCGATCGTGTCTGCCTGGGAGAACCAGCAGAACCAGATACGCCCTGTGCGACCCGACAGCATCGCGAAGTCCCTGGCCATCGGCAATCCGGCCGATGGGATCTACGCCCTGCGCGTCATCCGCGAGTCCGACGGAAGCGGCTACGCTGTTCCCGAATCTCAAGTTGTCGACGGCATCAAGCTCCTTGCCGAAAGCGAGGGCATATTCACGGAGACGGCCGGCGGGGTTACGGTTTCCACCCTGAAATACCTGGCGGAAACCGGAGCGATCGGGCCCGACGAATTGACGGTGGCCTACATTACGGGCAATGGCCTGAAAACCCAGGAAGCGGTCGAAGAGGTGGTGAATCCGTTGCTGGTCAAACCGATGATGGGTTCGTTTGAGGCAGCGCTGGAAAACCGTATGGCGGCGCGGGTGTAGATGGCCATGGCCAAGCAGCGAGTGCGGTTCACGTTCTCGGCTGAAATGGTGCGTGAGCCCATCATCTATCGGCTCGGGCGAGACTTCGATATTGTCACCAACATCCGACGTGCCGATGTCCGTCGGGATGTTGGGTGGGTCATCCTTGAACTGGAAGGAACGGAAGACGAAATCCAGCGCGGCCTCGATTGGGTGGGGAACACCGGCGTGCGAGTCGACCCCATCGCAGGCGACGTGATCGAAGGCTGACCGGTATACCGGACGACACGCCAGACAGGTAAACTAATCCGCCGTAGCGCAAGACGCGGCACGGCCTGACAACATGGCAGGAGGAGACAATCCGATGGGAGTAACGGTACGCATTCCCACCCCGCTGCGACGGATGACCGGCGGCGCGGACAAGGTCGAGCTGGACGTGGCCGACCTGTCACAGATGATTGACACGCTGGAGAGCGACTATCCCGGCTTCAAGGAACGGCTGCTGGATGAAGATGGCGAGTTGCGGTACTTCGTGAACATTTACGTGAACGGCGAAGATATCCGGTTCGACCAGGGATTGCGGACAGCGATCAAGTCCGGCGACGAAATCAGCATTGTTCCGGCGGTGGCCGGGGGCCTGACCTGAACTCCGCAGATGACACTATGTTGGCGACTGGGACACTCTCGCTGGTGCGGGGGTGTCGCTTTTTCAGGCCGGTCCGGCGACTACGCCACGGTGCCCAGGCCACCCACCATCCTGTTAGACCGTGTTGATGGTGATTCGAACCACTGTTCCGGCGAATTGACCGATCAGCAGGGAACGCTTCGGCGCCGACATATGATCGGCGAGACGCACCGAGCGTGCCCGGGACCGGCTTGCTTGACACGAATGCCGGCGTTGGTTACATTCAGTCAACTTTAAAACGGACGGGCCCTACCCGGAAACCGCGCGCCGCGCCTACCTCTTTATCCTTACCGCACGGCAGGCTTCGCCAATGGGTACAACACCAACCGCCTCCACGGAGGCTAGCCGGTTGGGTCGGCAGGGCAACAACGGGGTGCAGAGGGAAGCCCCGGGCTTGCCGGCCATGTTTGACCGTTACCGAGATCACCTGGAAAATGCGCTGGCAGCAGCCGTGCCGCCTCTGGAACAACACGCGGTCAATACGCTGTTGCGGTACCACTTGGGGTGGTCGGACCGGACTGGAACCCCGGCAGGCACGCCCACATCCCAGGGCAAAGCGCTCCGGCCCACGCTGTGCATGTTCGCATGCGACGCTCTTCAGGGCGACCCCGGTCATGCAGCTCCCGCAGCCGCCGCGCTGGAGCTCATCCACAACTTTTCGCTGGTCCACGACGATATCCAGGACCAGGGTGCGGAACGACGCCACCAGCCCACCGTGTGGGCGGTCTGGGGCACGGAGCAGGCGTTGGTGGCCGGCGACGCCATGCAATCGCTGGGCGACCTGAGCACTCTGAGCGTGGATGCAAACGTGCCGTCCATGACCACCATTCGGGTCTCGCAACTGCTGACGCAAAGCTACCTCGAGATGATCGAAGGTCAATGCCGCGACCTGGAGTTTGAGCGGCGCGAAGCCATCGCATCGGATGAATATTTGGACATGATTGCCCTGAAAACGGGGGCGCTGATTCGCAGCAGCATGGTGATCGGCGCCACCATCGCCACAGATGACAACGAGAGGCTGGAAGGTGTGGCCCGGTTTGGCCGGGCCATTGGTCGATTGTTCCAGATCCGGGACGATTACCTGGGCATCTGGGGCGATGAAGCTATCACCGGAAAGTCTACGGACAGCGACATCGTGCAACGCAAAAAGAGCTACCCCATTGTCTACGCGTTTCAACAGGCGGACGGGACCAATCGTGCGGAGCTATTGCGTTTATACTCCCAGGAAGCGCTGGACGAATCCGACGTGAATCGAGTGATGGACATTCTGGATGACCTGGGGGCGGATCGACAAACGGACAAACTAACCGAAGCGACTGCGGAAGAGGGCCGGGCCGCCCTGGCAATGCTGGAACTGCCACCCTGGGCGACGGAAGACGCAAAAAACCTGATCGACTTCATGGCCTATCGCCTATTCTGACCGCCTTGGCGATAAAGTACGGGGATATTGAGCATGGTACGGACTAATAAAGATCCAGGCACCGTCGTCAAACCGGCCAAGCGTCCGATGGAACTCGGCGTTCGCATGGGTTGGTACATACTCAAGAACCGGCTGCGTGGCCGGAAGCGTTTCCCGCTGGTCACCATGTTGGAGCCGTTGGAGATGTGCAACCTGGCGTGCATCGGGTGCGGTCGTATACGCGAATATCGTGGCGTCCTGGACCAGATGATGCCGGTGGAAGAGGCTCTGGACGCGGTGCACAGGTCGGGGGCGCCCATCGTATCCATCGCTGGCGGGGAGCCCACTATTCATCCCAAAATCGATGAGATCATCAACACCCTGGTTGACGAAAAATACTTCGTTTACTGCTGCACGAATGCGTTGCTGCTCCCGCGGATGCTGGACAAGATACCGCCGTCCAAATATTTCTGCTGGGTCATCCACATGGACGGGATGGAGGAGAAACACGACGAGTCGGTGGCGCGAGCCGGCGTGTTCAAGCGGGCGGTCGAAGGGATTCAGATGGCGGTCGAACGTGGCTATCGCGTATGTACGAATACCACGGTCTTCCGCAACAGCGACGTCGAGGATTTGCGGGAAATGTTCCGTTACGTCGGAGACCTGGGCGTCGAAGGGTCGATGATATCGCCAGGTTACGACTTTGAAGACGCACCCGACCAGGACCTGTTCCTCACCCGACAGGAATCCAGGAACGTATTCCGCGACCTGTTGGACCCAACCCGGATGGAGGGAATGCGGTTCTACAACAACCCACTGTACCTGAACTTCCTTAGGGGTGAGCGCGAATACCAGTGCACGGCCTGGTCCAACCCCACATACACGGTTATGGGCTGGCGAAAGCCGTGTTACCCACTGGCGGACGAGCACGCCACCGATCTCGAAGAAATTTATGAGCCCCAGTTGTGGGAGGAAAAATACGGCGTGGGAAGGGATCCTCGCTGCAACAACTGCATGATGCACTGCGGTTTTGAATCCGCCACGATATTCAACGCAATCGGGAAACCCCGGGAATGGGTGACGTTCGTCAAGTCCGGCGCAGCCCACAAAGGAGGGATCAGCGTCGGATAAGCGCACCCAGGCACGGTATTCGCTCGACACATCAGGTAGCGGACGTTCAGATCAATAGCGCGAACGTTGACCGGCCGAGCAAGGCTGGTCGCCCATGGTACTCCCATGCTTGCCATAGTTGCACCCATGGCCACGGAACTAGCCGGCGTGCGCCGCGTGATCGGCGACCCGCCCGGAAGGGAAGTGTCTTTGCGCGTCATCGGCGTGGGTCCGGAGCGTGCCGCGGCAGGCGTCGCGGCTGTGGCCTCCGAGGGGCCGGCGGCCATAGTGATGGTCGGTTTCTGCGGAGCAGCGGACTCCGCGCTGCGCACCGGCGATTTGCACATCGCCGAACTGTTTTTTTCCTCCGACCGCGCTGAACCCATCGCCGCTGATACACGGCTGAGTGGCTGCGCCAGGACCTGGGCCCACGGGAGCAAAATCCGCCTCGTAGGCGGTCCCTCGGTAACGGTATCGGCCATTGCCAGCCCGAAAGCCAAATCCGCCCTGCGCGCGGCGACGGGAGCGGCGTCGGTCAACATGGAAGACTATTCGGCCGCAAGCGTAGCCGCCGCACGGGATATCCCTTTCGTCTCGATCCGCGCGGTCCTGGATACTTCGGAAGATGAGCTACCGGCCTATCTCGGCGACTCCGGTGAGGGAATGATCAACGTTTTGCGCGGCGTCGTGACGGACCCGCGGAGCTTTCCCACTTTGATCCGGCTGGCTCGTAAGGCGCGGGTAGCCCGGCCTAGCCTGGCCGACTGTGTATCCGGGTTGTTGGACAGTCTGCCCGCTCCGGCGGCCATCGTGGCGCGGTTGGCGCCATGACTACGCTCGTGACGGGCGCCACCGGTTTTGTTGGCGGAAATTTGGCACGCGCGCTATGGCAACGTGGAGAGGACGTGCGCGCCTTGGTGAGGCCGTCGGCCAACGATCTGGCCATTCGAGAGACCGGAGTGGCGCAGGTAACGGGCGACTTGCTGGACAGCGAATCGGTGCGACGCGCCGCCGAAGGTTGCGAAACGGTCTATCACTGCGCGGCCATTTACTCTTTCTGGTCCCCGCAGCCTCGCGAAATGTACCGTTCAAATGTGGTTGGAACGGTGAACCTGTTGGATGCGGCGCGCCGGGCAGGGGTGCGTCGCGTGGTTTTCACCAGTTCGGTCGCAACGATAGGCATCCCGGAAAATGGCTCAAAAGCTCCGGAACACCTGGGTACCGAAGAGATGCCGCCACGTCCGTCTTTGCTGATTGGCTACTATAAACAGTCGAAGTACGCTACCGAGCAAATTGCTTTGGCGGCCAATGACGATGAGATGGAAGTGGTGGTAGTCAACCCCTGCGCTCCCGTAGGCGAATGGGACGTGAAACCGACGCCGACCGGGCAGATCCCTTTGTTCTTCGCCCGCGGCAAAGCACCCGGCTACATCGCGACAGGCATGAACCTGATAGATGTGGCGGATGTCGCAGAAGGGCACATATTGGCGATGGAACGCGGCGTTCCCGGCCAGCGGTACATCCTGGGGTGCCGCAATCTCACGCTGAAAGAGATTTTCGACATGCTGTCCGAAATCACCGGACGGCGCGCTCCCAATATTCGCATCCCGCGCTGGGCCATTTTGGGGGTCGCCTACTTCGACGAATTCATCGAGGGTACCCTCCTGCGCCGCCCACCGACGGTGCCGGTTGAAGCAATCAAGATCACCAAACACCCAATGTACGTGAGCAGCAAGAAAGCGGTTGCAGAACTGGGCCTTCCCCAGAGTTCGGTGGAAGTGGCCCTGGAGAAGGCAATCCGTTGGTTCAGGGATTACGGCTACCTTTAGCGCTCCGGAATCTGCGGGATAACCATCGTGGTCATCAGGGAAATCGCGCGCGACGAAACCGGCGATCGTATCGATGCTCGGTGGCATCACCAGATTGACGCGTCGATCGAACGGCTGCAGGGCTATTTCCGACGGATCCAGGACTCCGCCGGCTTCTGGTGGGGCGAACTGGAATCGAACAACACCATGGAAGCGGAGTACGTGATGCTGTCCCGGTTTCTGGGCCATCACAATCCGGAGCGCGAACAGCGCATCGTCAATTATCTCCTCAGCAAGCAACTCGACGACGGGTCTTGGGCAATCTACTACGGGGCTCCCGGCGATCTGTCCACCACCGTGGAATGCTATTTCGCGCTCAAGCTTTGCGGCGAAGACCCTGACTCGGACCACATGCGCCGTGCCCGGCAGTTCGCTCTGCAACAGGGCGGGGTGCCCAGCACCCGGATGTTCACCCGTATCTGGCTCTCGTTGTTCGGGCAATGGGAATGGGACGGTACCCCCAGGCTTCCCATGGAGATGATACTGCTTCCGGATTGGGCCCCTCTGAGCATTTACCGCTTTGCCAGTTGGGCGCGGGGATGCATCGTTCCCTTGTCCATCGTGCTTTCGCGCCGCCCGGTTCGACCCATTCCGCCGGATCACGCCATTGACGAGTTGTTTCCCGATGGTCGCTCGGGAACCGACTATTCCGTACCGTCGCCGCCCGGATTCAATCTGCCAAGGCTGGTGCACCTGGCCGAGCAGGCGCTAGGGAAGATTTACGGCCGCATCCCGTTCAACCCACTGAGCAAGATCGCAGAACGCAAAGCCGTTCGTTGGATCCTGGACCATCAGGAAGACGACGGAAGTTGGGGAGGGATCCAACCTCCGTGGGTGTACAGTCTTATCGCCCTCAGCGTGTGCGGCTTCGACAACGAGCATCCGACAATGTCCCGTGGGTTCGCGGGCCTGGACGGCTTCTCCATCCAAAAGGGCGATGGCTGGAGCATCCAGGGTTGCATTTCACCTGTGTGGGACACCTGTCTGGTGGTACAGGGGCTGGCCGAAAGCGGGTTGCCTCCCGGTGATCCCATGTTGGAATCGGCGACCCGGTGGCTGGTCGACAACCAGATATTGGTCGGCGGCGACTGGCAGGTCCAAGCGCCCCGACTCCAACCGGGCGGGTGGGCGTTCGAATTCCACAACAACTGCTATCCGGATATTGACGATTCTGCGGAGGTCGTGCTGGCTCTGCGCCTGGGCGAGCTGCCCGGTGCTGAGGACAGGTTGCGTCAGGACGCGATCTCCCGCGCCATCGACTGGATACACGGGATGCAAAACAAGGACGGCGGGTGGGCATCCTTCGACAAGGACAACAATCACGGTTATGTAACCGCGCTGACCTTCAGCGATTTTGGCGAAGTGCTAGACCCCTCCAGCGCCGACGTAACGGCCCACGTGCTGGAGATGTACGGGAAGCTCGGATACAAGACCGACCAGGAATTCCTGCAACAAGCCTATCGCTATCTGCGCCACGAACAGGAGAATGATGGTAGTTGGTTTGGACGATGGGGCGTAAACTACGTCTATGGCCTGGGCGCGGTCCTGCCGGCGTTGGAGGCTACGGGCGAGGACATGCGTCAACCCTACGTCCGCCGCGCCGTGCAGTGGCTGATCGACCACCAGAATCCGGATGGAGGTTGGGGCGAATCCTGTGCGTCGTATATAGATTCGACGCAACGAGGAATTGGGCCGAGTACCGCTTCCCAGACTGCCTGGGCTATTATTGCCCTGGTAGCCGCCGGATACAGTGAACACCGGGCCACCCACCGTGGCGTTTCATACTTGTTGGCAACACAACTGGAGGAAGGCAACTGGGACGAGCCGTACTTCACCGGCACTGGATTCCCCGGATACCTGAAAGGCGAACGAGTAGACAGGATCCCACAGCCCGGCGAACGAGGTTTCCAGGGCGCTGAGTTGTCTGCGGGATTCATGATCAACTATCACCTTTACCGAAACACCTGGCCGCTGATAGCCTTGTCCCGCTATCGAGCGCGTCGGGCCCAACCGGATCCTCGACTCAATTCACAAAGCAATGGCCACCAGCCAATCGCTCAGGAAGCTGGACAGTCTGCGCTTCCCGCATAAGTGTTCCCTTCGTCACACTCCCCTACAGAGTGCAACTCATGAAAACTGAACATTTTTCCTTGAAAGTCGATACAACCGGCGCTCCAGAATTCATCGATATTACCGACTGGGTAAAAGGCTGCGTCGGAAAGTCGTGTGTCAGCAACGGCTTCGTAGTGGTGTACTCCCGTCACACCACTGCTGCTGTGATCATCAACGAGAATGAACCCTTGCTTATCGAGGATATGACGCGGTTTTTGGAGAAGATGTGCCCCCGTTTCGGGGAATACCGTCACAACGATTTCTCGGTGCGCACTGTCAACATGACCGAGGAAGAATCGCCCAACGGCCACGCGCACCTGCAGCATCTGATGCTGGGATCCAGCGAGACCATCCCTCTTATCGATGGGAAGATCCCATTTGGCCAATGGCAGAGCATTTTCTTCATCGAGTTGGACCACCCTCGGCCGCGCGAGGTCATGGTCCAGATCGTGGGCGAATAAGCGCGTCGCGAACGCCGGCCAGAATGTCAGCCACCGTTGAAGAACGAAATCCTTGTGCCGAGGATGCGGCCGCATCCGCGGAACCGGTGACGTTGGCCGAGGCGTACCGATACTGCGAAAAGCTGGCGCGTGGTCACTACGAGAACTTCAACGTTGGCGGGTGGATTACGCCCAAACAGAAACTGCCGCACGTCTACGCGATCTACGCCTGGTGCCGGATGGTGGACGACCTGGGCGACGAAACCCTCCCGGCGGCACCGGTCGCAGCAGCCGTTGACGGTGGCAGGCTTAACGCCTCGGTCGCGGAGCACCGACGCAGCCGGCTGGCGTGGTGGGAAGAAGAGCTGGACGCTATTTACTCCGGGCAGCCCGCGCACCCCATATCTATCGCTGTACAGGATACGGTCGTCTCGTTCGACCTCCCCAGAGAACCTTTCGAGCTTCTGATCCGCGCCAACATGATGGATCAAGGACCTGGGCGTTTCGACACGCTGGACGACGTGATCGAATACTGCCGCCATTCCGCAAATCCCGTGGGACATCTGTACCTGCACCTGTTCGGGTATGACGACCGGCGCCGGCGACTCCTGGCGGATCACACCTGCACCGCACTTCAGCTGACCAATTTCTGGCAGGACGTGAGCCGCGACTACCGCGAGCGAGGCCGGATCTACCTGCCCCGGACCGACATGGAGCGGTTCGGCGTTACCGAGGGCGACATCGCGAACGGGCTGGCGACCGATGCATTCCGCGCCCTTTTGCGATATGAGTGCGACGTGACGATGCGAATGTTCCAACAGGGCACTCCGCTGGTCGCGTCACTGGATCGTCGAGCGCGGTTGCCGGTGGCCCTCTTCACTCGAGGGGGCGTGGCCGTGCTGCACGCGATAGGTCACCAGGGCTACGATGTGCTGAGCCGTCGTCCAACGCTTTCGAAACGGCAGAAAGCATGGCTCCTGGCGTCCGCGTGGTTGGGCAACAGGCTGGGAACCGGCTACGGGTTGCCCCGAGCCTGAGGCGGGCCATATGACGACCCCGCCGCGGACAGTATCCCGAGCATCGCCGGAGGCTTTGGCTGCAGCGTACGAGGAGTGCCGTCGCGTAACCAGGCGCGAAGCCCGCAACTTTTACTTCGCCTTCCTGACGCTGCCGGCACGGCAACGACGCGCCATCTACGTGGCTTATACGTTCTGTCGATATTGCGACGACTCGGTGGACGCCGAAGGAACCGACGCCGAGAAGCTGCAGCGGATCGAATATCTGCGAGGCAAGTTGGCCGAGACATACGCCGGCAACCCTGACCAGCCGCTGTTCATCGGGTTGGCCGATGTGGCGGCGACGTATGGCATCCCCGAGCAATACTTCCAGGAGGTGCTGAATGGAGTCGAGTCCGACCTGGTGAAAACCAGGTACGCCAACTTCGAAGAATTGCGGGCTTACTGCTACCAGGTCGCCTCGGTGGTGGGCCTCATTTGCATTCACATTTTCGGATTTCGCGGCAGCGAAAAAGCGCGCCAAGGGGCCGTCGACCTGGGGCTGGCGATGCAACTGACCAACATCTGCCGGGATGTGCGCGAGGACTGGGAATTCGGCCGGGTTTATTTGCCCCAGGACGAGCTGGACCGCTTCGGAGTGACCGAAGCGGATCTGGAAAACCACGCGGTAACCGACGGTTTCGCCAACCTGATGCAATTCCAGATCGACCGGGCCCGCGAGTATTTCGCCAGCGGCCGACGGTTGCTGCCCCATCTCTCGCCCAGATCCCGCGCCTGCCCGGCCGCGCTGGGTCTCATCTACGGCGGCGTGCTCAACAAGATCGAAGCCGCCGGATACGACGTGTTCCGGGAGCGCATCGGCTTGAGCAAGAGCGCCAAACTGGGGTTGATGGCCCGGGCTTGGCTCACGGGTCCTTTGATGAAGTGACCGCACCCAGCGGCGATAGCGCACCATCGGCGCTGGTAATCGGCGGCGGTCTGGCTGGCATCGCCGCGGCCGTCCGGCTATCGGAGTCCGGTTGGCGGGTCACGCTGCTGGAGGCGCGAAACTCCCTGGGCGGTCGAGCCTTTTCGTTTGTTGACCCTGATAGCGGGCGCGAGCTCGACAACGGCCAGCACGTAATCGTCGGTGCGTGTCGCAACTTGGTCGCGTTTTTCGACCGCATCGGAGTCGGCGACCTGTGGCACCTGCAGCCCAGATTGAACGTCGATGTCTTCGACCGCGCCGGGCACAGGGGAAAGATTTATGGTCTGGGCGGACCTTCCCCAGGCCATCTGCTGGCGGCTTTCATCACCTACCGTCACCTGACCTTGAGCGACAAGTGCCGGGCGGTTCGTGGCGTGGTCGCCGCGATGGTGGCTGACCGGTCCGCGCCCGAAATGGAATCGACCTCGTTTTACGACTGGCTCAGGGCCCACGGTCAGTCGGAAGCATGTATTTACAACCTCTGGAATGTCATTATCGAAGGAACGCTCAACGACAACATCCGCGACGTGAGCGCGGCGATGGGATTGATGATCATCCAGGACGGCCTGTTGAAAGGAAGGCGCGAGATCAACCTCGGATATCCCAAGGCCCCCTTAGGACAGGCGGTAGGCAAACCGAGCGAAACGCACCTGGGCAAAATGGGCGTGCGCACGCTCCTCGGCTGCCCCGCCCACGCCGTGGAGGTGGACGCTGACGGATTGGTGCTGGGCGTCACGGCTGGGCCCGGCCGGGTTTTCCGCGCCGACGTTTACGTGAGCGCGTTGCCGTTCTGGATCCTGCCCAGCCTGATCCCGGACAATCTGGCGGGGATGGCGCCGTTCAACTCGCTGACCGGGTTGCAAGCCTCGCCCATCGTCAATGTTCATCTTGAATACGACAGACCGGTGATGGACGGGGATTTCTGCTACTTTCTGGACAGCCCCTTGCAATGGGTCTTCAACGATTCGCTGATTCGAGGCAGCGACAGATCGCGTGGCGGCCAGCACTTGACAGTGTCGATCAGCGCAGCGTGGGATCACATCGATCTGCCACGAACCGAAATAGCGCGCAGCATCGCCGTCGAAATGCGGGCCGCTTTCCCCCAGGCACGTAGAGCAGAGTTGGTGAAGTCCACCGTCGTGAAACAGCGAAACGCCACTTTCCGGTGCACTCCCGGGGCGCAACGGTTTCGCCCCGGTCCGGTCACTGCCTCACCCAACCTCTTCCTGGCTGGCGAATGGACCGACACCGGGTGGCCGTCGACTATGGAGGGAGCAATCATCAGCGGCTATAATGCCGCTGCAGCGGTTATGTCGCGTGTGGGCGCCGCGGCAGACACCGAGGAGGAGAAGGGTGTCCGACCATTGGACTGAACAGCGCACCGAACTCGTCGGGGCCACCCGCGAAATGTATCGGCGGGGCTTGGTGGGAGCGTATTCGGGTAACACCAGCCTGCGTTTGGAAGGTTCAGGTGACGATAGTCTGCTCCTGGTGACTCCGACGCATCATCCGTACTATCGGCTCGAGCCGGATGAACTGGTGGTGGTGAACCTGGACGGAGAACCGGTGCTTCCCGCTCCCATGCCGCCGTCGTCGGAAACTCGTCTTCACCTCGAGATTTATCGCCAGCGGCCCGACGTGCAGGCGGTGGCGCACACTCACTCCATATATGCTTCGGTGGCCGCAGTAATTGGGCGAGACATACCGCCATTGATCGACGAGATGCTGATGACCATCGGGGGCCCGATAAAGGTCAGCAAGTACGCCTTTCCCGGCACGCAGGAACTCGCCGAACAGGCTTACGAGGCGTTGGGCAACCGGAACGCCGCGCTGTTGCGCAACCACGGAGCCGTCGGCGTCGGGCCGGACATCTGGGAAGCGCTGGAAGTCTGCGATCTGGTGGAGCGCCTGGCGCAGATTTTTGTGCTGGCGCGCAACTTCGGCCCGCGTGCCGCTGCCACCCTGCCCGACGACGCCATAGCGACCGAGATGCGGATGTTTCAGGAGCGGCACTGACCGAGATCCGGATCTGGTCACGCCCACCCCACCGCAGATCAAGCTGAGCCAGGACATGAGCACCGAACCTGGAGCCCCGCGAGAGTTTTCCCACGTCATCGGCGTGGTGGGCGCTGCGTCCAAGTTCGGCGCGCAGATGTTGCTGCATCTGGAGCGGGAACGACCCGACTGCTGGTTGGTGGCGATCGCCGAACGGCCGTTGCGCTGGCCCGTGGAACGTATTTCCACCTACCGCCTGGCCCAAAATCGGGTGGGTGGCATCCTGACCATGTCCGACATCCCAGACTTCATGCAGCAGAAAGCCTGGGACATGTTCCTGGAGGGCCACGAACTGACGATCGCCGACCTTCCGGACGTGTTGCAACTGGAAGGGGTCGATGCGCTCATCCACGTCGGCAGCTACTACGACGGGCCCAATCCGGAGCAATTCTGTGCCGACGCGCAACTCTGGCTCCGCGCGGCGCGTATCGCGGGAGTGCGTCAATTCATCTACCTGTCGGATGTTCGTGTCTACGGCGCAAACGCAGATAACCCCATCCCAATCACAGAGCGGACAGATAAAAATCCCAGCCGCCAGCACCATTACCTCGCCGACTCTGAGCCCACGCTGCTCGCTATGGCAGCAGACGAAACGTCTGCGGAGGCGCACGTGGACGACGCAGAAGCAATGAAAGTAGCCGTGCTGCGGACTGCGATGTCGGTCAGCACGAATCACGCGAGTCCAGCGACCGACGAGCTGTTGCTCCCTGCGGTAACAGCCAACCGGAGGCGCAGTTTTCCCCTCCAGTTCCTGCATCAACATGACCTGGCGCGAGCGATAGAACGGGTGATACGGCAGCGGCTGGACGGGGTATTCAACATCGCCGGCGACGGCGTGGTAGATTCCCTGGACATCCTGGAGTGGTGCCGGGTCCCAGGGCTGCCCAGACACGCCGGGTCCAGCATGTCGTTCAACTCGATGGGAAGGCAGTTGTCGAAACATCCGCTGATTATGAGTTCTGCCAAATTTAAGCAATCCGCCGGTTTCCGCTTCAAGTACTCCTCGGCGCGCGCCATACGCGCGTATTGCCATTCGGTCCTCCTTGAACCGGCCTGAGCGCATGACGGCGTCCTACCTCATGGTTCCGGAGCCAGTGGTGATTGACACTGATCCCGGTGTTGACGATGCCATTGCCCTGTTGATGGCGCTGTCGTCGCCTCAATTGGATGTAATGGGCCTGACCACAACCGCGGGCAATATCCCGATCGGGCCAGCCACCAGAAACGCTCTCGCCATCCTGGAAAGCGTCGGGCACGCTGACGTTCCGGTCGCCAGGGGAGCAACTCGCCCGATACGCGGGCGTTACGCCTACGCTCGTCACATTCACTCCGCTGAGGGTCTTACCCACCCGCTGCACCCGCCGACGACGGACACAATCGGTATAAGCGCCGTGCAGTTCCTGTCCGAAACCCTTCGGGCGAATCCTGGAGCCGTCACCGTCATTGCCCTTGGCCCGCTGACCAATCTGGCCCGGTTGCATCGGGATCAACCTTCAGTTTTCCCGCTGGCGAAGCGCCTGTTCGTCATGGGCGGCGCGGTGGGGACTCGGGGCAATATCACGCCGCATGCGGAGTTCAACTTCTACAGCGACCCGACGGCCGCCCGAATGGTGATTGAATCAGGCATCCCGATTACGTTGATCGACATGGCCCCGTGCCGGCAGGTCTTCCTGAAGCGAGGGGACGTCGAGACAGCGCGCCCTTCCACCGACGCAGGCATCCTGGCCGAACGGATAATGGCAGGATGGTTCGGCCAAGACCCGACCCGGGAGCGGTTCAACATGTACGACCCACTGACGCTGGTCGCCGCGGTGGAACCACAGGCCATCCGGTTTCGCTCGGTGACCATGACGGTGGATGACTCTTTGTCCACCGATAACAGCGACGTATGGGGCCGTTGCCGGGTTCTGGACGAAACGGGAGGGCCGATCAAGGTCGCAGAACCCGAGGGTGTTGATGTTCCAACATCACTGCAAGTGATCCGCGAACTGCTGGGCTGGTCCCAGCCGGCAGCAAATTGAGCAAGGAGGGAGATGCCCCATGGCAGTCCAACGCAGGGTCGTGATCGTGGTGTTCGACGGACTCCAGCCGGCGCAGATTACGCCGGAGCTGATGCCTAACCTGTCGAACTTCGCCAACGGCGGCGTCACCTTCGCCAACCATCATCCCGTGTTTCCGACCGTGACGCGGGTCAACGCGTCGAGCCTGGTCACGGGTTGTATGCCCGGCCGACACGGCTTGGCCGCAAACACCTTCCTGTGCCGGGACTTCGATCCACACCGCGTGATTCCTGCCATGGAACCCACGCTGCAGGAAGTCGTCGACGCCACGGGGCGTGCGCTGCTGGTTCCCACGCTGGCCGACGTGCTGGGTCGGCACGGCATGGAATATTTTGCAATCGGCACCGGCACCAGCGGTAACGCCTACGTGCACAACCCCAATGCGGCGACCGCGGGCGGCGCGACGATTCATCCCGATTTCACGCTGCCCCGCTCGTTACACGCCGAACTGGCCGAACGGTTCGGCGAATGGCCGGCGCAGGACCTGCCCAACACGGCTCGCCTGGTCCACGCAAGACGCATCCTGACAGAGTTCGTATTGCCCGAGCGCGATCCTGCCGTCGCCCTGCTTTGGTCGTCGGAACCGGACAAGACGCAGCACGAAGATGGCGTCGGGATGGGCAGGGCTCCGCAAGCCCTTGCCGAAGCGGACGCGGAATTTGGCGAGTTGATGGACTGGTTGCGGGTAAACGGACGCATCGAAACCACCGACATATTCGTCGCATCGGACCACGGGTACTCGACGATCAGCGACGTTGTTCGCGTGGAACAGTTGTTGCGTGAAGCCGAGTTCCCGCCAATCGACCGGCCCGGCGGCGTTGCGGTGGCGGCTAATGGCGGTTCTGCGCTGCTGTACGTCAGCCACAGCGATCCGCAAACGGCGGAACAGGTAACGGCCTGGCTGACCACCCAACCCTGGTGCGGCCCGCTGTTCGCCTCGGATCGCGTTGGATGCCCGGCAGGAACGCTGCCCCTGGCGCTGCTCGGATGCGAAGGCCCGCGCTCACCGGATCTGATCATGTCCTTCCCGTGGCAGGGCGTCGCCAATCCGGCAGGCTACGCCGGCCACGCTCCCGCCACGGGTGGCGCTGTCGGTCAGGGTCAGCACGGCAGCCTGAGTCGGCACGAGCTGCGCAACACCGGGTTGGCAGGCGGCCCGTCCTTCCGACGCGCAACCGAAATCGAGACGCCAACGGGCAACATTGATCTGGCTCCCACGATCCTGCATCTCCTGGGTTTGGGCGCGGAAGGGTCGGCGATGGACGGGAGAGTGCTGTCTGAGGCCCTGGTCGATGGTTCGACGGAGCTCAAACCGGATCGACAGACCTGTAGAGCCGAGCGGCCCGGGTTCTGTCAGGAATTGCAGGTCACCGCGATGGGCAGCACGAAATACGTCGACTGGGGCAACCGGATGTGATTGCCGGCGGTCAGTTCCCGTCAGGGTTGAAAGGGAAGCCGTCCACCAGGACACTCTTGATAACCGCCTGACCTCCGTCGCCCAGAGAGACCACAACCTTCACGTCTTCCGCCTCCTCCACAATATGGCCCGTGCCCTCGGGCACGAAAAAGGTGCCGATCCCGAAGTCCAGCCGTCGGTTCGCGTTGATCACCCCGCTGATGTACACCTCCGCCGATTCCGGCTCCGAGCGGGTGTAGGCAACAGCGCACCACACGTCGCCGCATTCCTCCAGGGTCACATACACCCTGGCGCCCGCAGGCTGTTCGGCCAGGTGCCGAGGGATTTCCGCAATCTCATAATCCAGGATCGCGTAGTCTCCCTGGAAGAGCGAGCGAGGGTCGACCGGCGCGGTCTGCAGGGTGACCTCGCGTCCTTCGGTCAGGGCTACCTGGCGCACGCCGGCGAAGGCAACCAGGCCGACCACCTGAGCCGCCACCACGGCGAAAAACAGGATGCTCGCCAGTCGCTTCATGCCGGCTCCTCAACAGCGCGTACGCCGCGCAGCATCCGCCGGCGCAGGAACTCGAGCCCGAAGCCCATGCCCAGCATGATGGCTCCGGCAACGATGAAAGCCAGGGATTGGCCCAGCAAACCGAAGCCAAACTCGAAATAGCGGGTGAACAGGGTAATCGCGAAAGCCGCGACTGCCAGATTGATCAGATCGCCACGGTTCCACCGGTATCCGGCCGCCACCAGGGCCAGCACCGTTCCCAGCAACGCGACATTGACCGGGAGCCACGTCCACGCCCAACCCAGCAGCAGCCCCAACCACGCGAGGATGGCCAGTCCGCCCATCGCCACCGCGCCCGAAGCCTCCCATGACAGTTGGCCCGGCGTGGCTGGCGCCGGGGAAGACCGCATCCGGTCTACCACTACGATCAGGACCAGCGCCGCAATCGCTGCTCCCCAAACCGTGCCGGCCAGGAACCAATACTCCCCAAGGAAGGCCAGCGCAGATCCGGCAGATTCTTCGCCGCCCGGGGCCCAAGGTTCGCTGTAGCTCATGGCGTAGACGCCGGCGATGGCGGCGGCGAGCCCGGCCAGATCCCAAACGCGTGAGCTGGTTCGCAGTTCCGACGTCGAGGTTCCGACCCAACGAACCTGGAGCCTGCCAGTCAGAAAGATGAGCGCCCCGATGCCAACGCCCACCGGTGCCAGCCACAGGAGCAGATCATCTTCCGCCAAGACATCCAGCGCCGCGAAGCATCGGATGAGTACGGAAATCGCAAAGACTGAACAGGCGAAGTAGGCCGCGGATCGTTGCCGGCGTCGGTACGCGTACCAGATCAGCGCCGCGATACCGGCCAAGAGTGCGAGGTTGAATATCGACCAAGATGCTGAAACTTGAAATCCCAGCGCGAGCCACATGGCCACGGTTAGCGCGGCCATGGCCACCACCGCGCCAATTGCCCAAGCCGTTTCCCCGTTGCCAACGCTCGCCCGTTTCCACAGGGCAAATTCGGTCAATCCTGCTGTCAACAACCAACCGACAATGACGACCATCCAATACTCGGCCGGCATCCAGGACCAGCTTGGCGATGATTCCCAGCGCCAGAAGGTACCGTAACCCATGACATGAAGGGCGGCGGCCGCAAGGGCCAGACCCACGGCAGCCACTACCCTCATGTGCGGTGCAACCACCGGAACGGACGTCATCGCGATGCTTCCAGCCAAGATCCAGGCCGCCATGGTCACGGCAGCCGCGGACAGCAATATGGGCGCGGATGCCGCATCGAAATCCACCAGGCTGGCGAACCTGATCGCCACCAGTACTACGAACAATACGGCAACGCTCCCCAGCAGCGCAGCTTCACGTCTAAGGAAGGCCACCACGGCAGCGCCACCGAACGCAACCAGGTTGAACAGCCACCACGAAATGGGCTCCGGATAGGCGAACCAGAGCCACATGACCGCAGCGGTAGCCACGATTGTCGCCACCAAGGCCGCGAGCGCGATGGGACGAGCATCTTGCCGTTCTCGGGGGAACCACCAGAGGACCCCGGTAGTGACCCCAGCCGTCGCGATGCCCGTGCCGGCCGTGACCCAATATTCGGTGGACAACACCTCCCAGGTCAGATCATCGGCATCAACCCAGATGCTGCCGACGGTCATCGCACCAAAGGCCGCGAGACCAATTGCCAAACCCGGGTAGTAGCAATACGCCGCCAGGGGTCGCGTCCAGGTGAACCGCAATTGGAACAGTCCCAGGGCAGTTACGGCAGCCGAAAGCGCCAGGGCCAACGGAGCCAGGTACAGGAGCGTTTCCGCGTCGTAGAATTCCAGCCACCATTGAGTCCGAAAGGCCATGCTCAGGACCAGGAGCGCCAGGGACAATGCCACCATCAGGCGGGAACGCGCGATATACCCCATCGGCAGCACGCCGAGGAACCAGGCCGTGGTCAGATTGGGATGATTCACGGGAACGTGGTAAATCTGCGCTATTAAATGGATCGCCGCGCCGTGCGCCAACACACCGACCACAAGCATGGCCGCGCCGATGCGGGGATAATCCAACCGGGCCAGCATCAACCAGCCTCCGACGTTGATCGCAGCCGTCAACCCCACCAGCATGGCGACCCGAGCCCACACCGGAATCACATCCCAATTGGCGGCGACATAGATGATGATGCCCAGCCCCACGAGCAGGGCGCCCATCACGCCGATGATGGAAATGGCCCGGCTGACGAGAGTGGTTCGCTCCGCGACGCCAGCCGACGGAGCGGCGCCACCGGAGGCAGTCGCCGCCGGTTCTGACGGCGGCGACTCCCTGGCGGGAAGGTCGTACCGTCGGAGGATTGCCTGGGCCTGTGCGGCCGTGACCAATCCCTCTCGTTCCCAACCGCCGACCTCGGTCGTCAAGCGGTGGCGGAATTCGGCGTCGCCGTTCCCACCCTCGGGCGCGGATGCCATCAGGTTCCACTCACGCGAGGTCGGCGCGTATGGCTGTCAATGGGCGATGTACCTTCATGCGTGCCCATTTTGCCATCGAGAGGAGCGTAGCAAGTCGCGACCCAGTTTCCTGACGAACGCTCATCCGGCAACGAGATTGCCGCCACCGCATCACGTGCAGGGTCGCCATCACGGGCTTACGGCAAGCGGGTATGCGTGAAGGCTGTTGGGTAGTTTGCCGGCTGATGGCTCGCTCGCTTCCTGATTGTTCCGAGGGTTGTGTCGCTCGCGCGTGCCGAGCCTTTAACCGCAAGGCCAAAATCTACCAGGATAGACAGGGTAAACGGGATGGACAGGATATTTTGATTTGACCGGGACCGGGGAACCTTCATGCGGGCCGGATTTGCAGCGGGGAGGCGGAACAATCAGGATTTCCAAGATTCGGGGATTGTAGCGATTGGGACCATTCTGTAATGGACGTTTCCCAATCCGGACCAATTGTACAATCCGGCGAATCCTGGTTCTGACGATTTACGGAATCGGGCAGGCGCGGGTCGATATACCGGTTGGCGTTTCGACACCGCACTGCCGTTTCGACGCTTCAGTCGGCCGCCACCGCCCCGTTGCCAACCGCGTATCCGGAGTCCCGCTCCAGCATCTGGGACAAGCCCATGAGCTCAAAGGCCTCGGTAAGCGGGGTCATCTCGCCGACCAGGTGCTCGGTGGTCCCGGTGGCCTTGAGTTCCGCCATGACCCGAGCCACGGTGTGGGCGACCGACATGAAAGCGCTGCCGGGGAAGATGACCATTTTGAATCCCAGCTTTTCCAGTTCGGCCACGTTGAGCAGGGGCGATTTGCCGGTTTCCACAAAGTTGTACAACAGCGGAACCGAGGTCCGAGCGACCACTTCCGCCGCTTCTTCGGCGGACCGGATAGCCTCGACGAACAGCGCATCCGCGCCGGCTTCGGTAAAAGCGTCACAGCGGCGCATGGTGTCGTCCCAACCGGTTACCGCCAGGGCGTCGGTGCGGACTATGATGGTGAAGTCGTCATCGGTGCGGGCGTCCACGGCGGCGTGAATCTTCTGCGCCATCTCGTCGATGGACACCACCCGCTTGTCCTCCAGATGGCCGCAGCGTTTCGGGAACTGCTGGTCCTCGATGTGGACCGCTGCAACCCCCGTACGTTCGTATTCGCGGATGGTGCGGCGCACGTTCATGGTGCCGCCATAACCGGTGTCGGCATCGGCGATTACGGGAACGTTTACCGTACCGGCGATAGATGCCGCGTTTGCCAGCATCTCGGTTGCGGTGGCCAGCGCCAGGTCGGGGTAGCCGACGCGGGCCACCGAGGTCCCGGCGCCGGTCATGTACACCGACGGGAAACCGGTGCGTTCGATTATGGCGGCGGTCAGGCAGTCGTAGGCGCCGGGAGCGGTGATTATCCCGGGCGCTGCAAGCAATTGTCGGAATCGGGTGGTGGCTTTCGTCACGGCGTCCTCCCTTTCATGGGCTGAATTATGCGGTAAGACCACCGTCGATGGTCAGCGTCTGGCCGTTGATGTAGCTGGCCTCGGGGCTCGCCAGATAAAGAACGGCGGAAGCCACGTCTTCGGCGGCTCCGAAACGCCCGGCCGGTATGCGGGAGAGCACCTGGCTGCGTTGGTCGTCGGTCATGCCGGCGGTCATGCCGCCGTCCTCGCCGACTTCGATGAATCCAGGCGCAACCGCGTTCACCGTTATGCTGCGGCTGGCCACCTCGCGCGCCATGGCTTTGGTGAAGCCGATTTGCCCCGCCTTGGAAGCGGCATAGTTGGCCTGACCCGGGTTGCCGGTGAGGCCTACCACCGAGGAAATGTTGACGACGCGCCCGTACCGTTGGCGAACCATCAACGGGATGGCGAAACGGGTGGCCAGGAACGTGCCGCGGAGGTTCACCGTTAGCACGTCATCCCAATCCGCAGCGGTCATGCGCATCATGAGCCGGTCGCGATTTACGCCGGCATTGTTGACCAGAATGTCCAGCCGGCCCAGCCGGTCAGCGGTGGTTTTGACCACCGCCTCCGCGGCGCTTTCGTCGGAAACGTCGCCAGGGACGCGCAGGGCTTCACCGCCCGCGGCGCGGATTTGGTCAATAACGGCGTCCGCCGCGTCGGCGTTGGTGCGGTAGTTGATCCCGACGGACGCTCCGGCCGCGGCGAGATGGGATGCGATCACGGCGCCGATGCCCCGGGACGAGCCCGTGATCAGGGCGACCTGACCGCTTAAATCAATCGTGTGCATGGTAACCACCTGATCCTTCACGTTTCGCGTGCGACGGCGCAGTGCAATTCGGCCAACTCCTGCCGGAATCCTTCGACCAGCTCAAACCGATGGCACAGCAGCCCGGTGTTAATAGCGCCGGCGACGCCGGTGGCAGTGGATGAACCGTGACCGATCATGACCAGACCATCCACGCCAAAAAGCGGCCCTCCCATGGTGCGCGGCAGGTTCATGGTGGTCCACAGCGCTTCTCCGATTTGCTGGACTTGCTCGCTCGGTAGAACGGCAGAAAGGCGCTGGTGGAGATATGGGACCAGCGCGGAACCCAAACCTTCTGCGAACTTGATCAGGATGTTGCCGATGAACCCGTCGCAAACGATCACATCTGCCTTACCGGTGAAAAAGTCCATGCCCTCGACATTGCCAACGAAGTTCAGATGGCTTTCACGAAACAGGTGATGGCTCTCCTGGACCTGCCGATTGCCCTTGGCCGACTCTTCGCCCACGCTGAGCAGGGCGACGCGGGGGTTCTCGATACCCAGGCGACGGCGGGAAAAGGCGACGCCCAGGGCTGCAAAACTGAGCAACAAAGATGGGCGGCAATCCACGTTGCTGCCCAGATCAACCACCGTGGTGTTTGGCGCCACGCCGAGGAAGTTGCCTCCGATACAGGGTCGATCCAATCCCTGGAGCAGACCAAGCGCCATGACCGCCGTGGCCATGGTGGCTCCGGTCGAGCCCATGGATACCACCATGTCGGCTTCGCCCTGCTGCACCAGGCCCATGGACACGGCAATCGATGATTTCGGTTTCCGACGCAGGGCGGCTACCGGGTGCTCATCGTCTTCGACCTTCCCCTCCGAGGGCACTACCGAAACGGCCCGACCGGAGACATCATGACGCGACAATTCGTCCTGCAATGCATCGGGGTCGCCCACCAGGCTGACCGCCAATTCGGGATGGTCGTCCAACGCGGCCAGCACGCCGGGAACCGTCGCCGGCGGGCCAAAGTCGCCCCCCATTGCGTCCACCGCGACACGTACCCGTGGCCTGTCTCCGTTATTGCTCATTGCGCGGTTTCCTTCATATCCGTCGGATCCACGATGAGTGTGGCCGACCCCGTGATGATCCTGTTTCCATTATCAACGTTTAGAAGTTCAACGCTGCAAGTCAGTCGACTGCCGTCAGCGACCGGTTCATTCTTGGTCACTGACCCGACGGCTTCCAGGAGGTCTCCAGGAAACGCCGCCCCACGGAACCTGACGCGCAGGCTGCCTGACTGCAACCAGCAAGATCCATACTGCTCCGCCATCATCTCGGAGATCATGGCCAGAGTCAGCATGCCATGGGCTATCACGCCCCCGAATCGGCTGGACGCCGCGAATTCATCGTCATAGTGAATTCGGTTGTGGTCTCCCGAAGCCGACCGATAGGCGTCGATGTTATCGCGGCGGACGATGCGCCGCAGCGGAGCGATGCTGTAGCCCACGCCAAACTGCACGGGCGCGTGTGTCGAAGCGTCAGCAGGCATATGCGCTTTGCAGGTTATTCGCTCCCATCCACCGGGAGCAGGACGGTGGTCCGACCCGTCATCAGATCATGTCCCGTGGGTTCATCGGAAACCGTGTAATTGACGGTGAGGAACCGCATTCCACCGCGCTCGCGGACCGGCTCAACCCGGGCCGTCGCGGAAACCGTGGAACCCACGCGCAGCGCAGCCACCGTTTCCAGGTCCTGCAGGCTGTGGATCGCTCCGTCGGGCAGCGACAAACGCTCCAACAGTAAAGCAACGACGCGGGCGGCGAGCATGATCGGAGGAGCGCATTGCGAGTCCATGTAGAGCGGCAGATTATCGCCGACGGCCGAAAGGTATTCGTGGACGGCATCGGAAGTGATATCCCAGGAGCCTAAGCTGATCGCCTTATCTTGCAATGCTTTTCCCCTGACCGATCACACCGCTGGCTCCGCCCCACGATGGAGACAATATACACGGGTAGACCGAGGCCGACAACGCAAAATTGTACCGGTGTCGTGGTGTGTGAGCCCGGAGACGCAAGCTCGCTTTGGGAACGATTTGGCCCCGACAACCCGGTGTGATATGTTTGGCGCGTTCCAGCATTTTCAAGTAGCCGGTTTCCCGGCGCCGACCCGTTCCACATCGACGTACAAAACGCAGAGTAGAGGATTTCGTAGTGGCTGATCAGATTCTATCAACCTTGCTCACCATTCCGGGCTGTGACCGCGCGCAGGCTTCGCGAGTTTCGTTCACCGGAGGTGTCGACCCGATCCTGCCGACTCCGTTCCGAATCGGGGAGGCGGCCGCCGCCAGCCTGGCGGCGGTCGGTCTGGCAGTCTCGGATCTGTGGGAGACACGGACGGGACGTGGACAGGACATTGCGGTGGACGCCAGGCAGGCCACGGCGTCTTTGCGCAGCAGCCGTTACATGACCCTGAACGGGTCGCCGGCCGCCGGAGAGCGCCCATCGGTGATGGGCGTGTACCCCGCCAAAAACGGCCGGTGGAGCTATTTGCACTGCAACTTTCCCAACCACAGGGAAGCAGCGTTGAGCGTGTTGGGCGTGCCGGAAGACCGGGACGCTGTACGACAAGCGGTGGCGAATTGGGATGCCCTCGAACTGGAGGAGGCGATCATTGCGGCGCGAGGAGCCGGCGGGATGGTGCGGTCCATGGACGAATGGGCCCAGCATCCGCAGTCAGCCGCCGTGGCGTCTTTGCCGCTTCTTGAGATTGACAAGATCGGCGACAGCCCGCCAGAGCCCCTACCAGACGGTTCTCGTCCGCTGTCGGGGATACGGGTCCTGGATTTAACGCGCGTGTTGGCTGGCCCCACGTGCGCCCGCACGCTGGCGGAGCATGGCGCAGACGTTATGAAAGTGACGGCCGAGCATTTGCCCAGCAGTGAAGCCCAGGAATTCGACACCGGGCACGGCAAGCTGTCCACGCGCCTGGACCTGAGAGACGCGCAGGACCTGGCGACGCTGCGCCATCTGGTCAGCCAGGCCGACGTGTTCTCCCAGGGCTACCGCCCGGGAACTTTGGGCCAACGCGGCCTTGCCCCCGAAGACCTGGCTAAACTCCGACCGGGTATCGTCTATGTGTCTCTTTCAGCCTTCGGGCGCATTGGCCCGTGGGCGGAACGCCGCGGTTTCGATACGGTGGTCCAGACCGTAAGCGGTATCACAGACCGGCAGGGTCACCTGTTCCCCGTAGGGGAACCTGGCCCGCAGTTTTACCCCGTCTCCGCAATCGACTACCTGACCGGTTACCTGATGGCGTACGGCGCGCTCACCGCCCTGGCTCGGCGAGCCAGGGAAGGCGGCAGTTGGCTCGTCAGGATCTCGCTGGCCCAAATCGGCAAATGGCTTGTCGACCGGGGACAGGTTCCGGAGTCCGAGCTTGGCGACGTACCGTCGGATTTCGGACCCGACGAAATCGAGCGGTGGTGCACCACCAGCCAGGTGCCGGCGGGCCAGCTAATGCACCTGGGACCGACGCTGCAGCTTTCCGAAACGCAACCGCATTGGGCAAGGCCGACGGTTCCGCTGGGATATCATGACCCGGTGTGGCCTGATCGGGTGGCATGATCCTCCAGCGGCCTTGATCCCTGCCGGTCGCAGTGCAGTGCGGCTCGGTGGTATCCCCCAATGCTTTTTGGACGTCGCCGTTTGACTGATGTGGCGTTGGACTACTCCGTTGTGATTGCGTCGGCGTATTCGCTGTTCAGCGTGACGCGGCGATCCCTGGTCGTAAGCAGGGTCGCGTCGACCGTCGCAGCGTTGCGCCTCAGGGCTGCGGAGATTGACCGCCGCGCGCCAATCAGGCCGTAGCGATCCAGGTCGAGCTGGCTGTAGATTTCATCGATGTGCATCTGGTGCTCTGGAGCATGCACCAGGGCATCGAGCAACCTCTGCGCGTCTGCGGATACGTTGCTTCGAGTGTCCCTGGCGGTGGCGGTAGTCCAGGCGTGTTGCCGCGAAACGGCAACCTCGCTGGAAACCTCCGCGCCGTTGGTCGCGATCGGAGTTTCCAACGCAACCTGAAGGTGCGCTCGTTCGTGCTGCTTCGCCAAGGATCTGATAACTGAGATCACCTCCTGACTTTCGCCGGAGATGTTGAGCGTGACAGTAGCCATTGCTGTACATCCTCTGATTTAGCGCTGGGAGTAAAGTCTCCGAAGTTTTGTATGCACGTGCAGCGCCGATCGCCGTGATGGCAATGGAACGGAGAAAGCGATCCATGTGCACGTTCGGCTGCACATTATAATCAGATTTTGTGCGTATTGTTCAATATCGTTGCGAATCGAAAAAATACGCTAGACGGAATTCGCACAAAAACACAGGGGCGGCTGTGCAACCACCCCTGTGCAAGCTGCACACATGCAGGCTAGCCCTTGCGGGTGTACTTCACGACCGTACGTCCGCTGCTGCCCTCGTAGGGCTCAACCACGTACAGATCTTTCTGGCTGTCGACCCACACGCCGTGGCAACTGCGGTGCGTCAGGTCGCCCCACTGGGCCAGCCGTTCCCCGTTCGCGTCGAGAATGCTCAGCATCCCGCCATTGTGTTCGGCCACGTAGGCCACGTCCTCGTCGTCAACGCAAATGACGGCAGGGCCGATTAGCTTGCTGGGCCAGTCGGTCACGTGCATACCGTCCTGGTTGAAAACCTGCACACGGTCGTTTTCGCGGTCGGCGATCAGGAGATTCCCCTGCCGATTGATCCACGCGCCGTGAGGCAGGTTGAACTGACCAGGACCGGCGCCCGGCTCGCCCCACGAAAAGATGTGGTCGCCGGTGGCGGTGAACTTGTGCACTCGGGCGTTCGCATAACCGTCGGCAATGTAGATCTCGCCGGCGTCATTCAGGGCGATACCGGCCGGCATGTTGAACGGATCAGCGCCGCGCACCACCTGGTGCCACGAGTTAGAATCGAACGCCGTGTTGTCCGCTCCGGTGTCGGAGCGGTAGCCGTACTCGCCGAGGGTCATGACCAGCTCGCCGTCCTTGGTGAGCTTGAAAATCTGGCCCATGTTGCGATCCACGAGCCACACGTAACCCCACTGGTCAATGATGATCGCATGGGGAAACTCGAACATCCCGGCGCCCCAGGACTTGACGAACTTGCCGTCGCGGTCGAAAACCATGATCGGGTGATCGGGATTGCGGTTGAAACAGTAGACACGGTCCTCGTCGTCGCCAAACACCGCGGCAGCCGGCATTGGGATGCCATCGGGCACCTGCGCCCAATTGCGATCGAATTCGTATGTGTGCGCGCCGTTGCCGACGACATTGGTGGCAGTGGTCATTTGAGCCTCCTCATTGGCGTTGCGTGTGGCCGTCGTTTTGGTACTGCCTAGTTTTACCACAATTCGATACCGGTCAGCGTGCGGCCACCGACTTGGCCAGGAAGATATCGGGTTTGCCGGGCCCGTTGGCGTCGGGCAGGACGCCGGCGATGGCAAAACCCATCTTCCGGTAGAAGTCGTATGGGTGGCCCTTGAAGTTGGTGATGCGCGCCAGGTGCCACAAGGGGTCGGGATACAACTCAACGCCGGCCAGGGAGGTCATAGCGTCCTCATCGTCAGAGCCCAGCCAGATCGTAAGGCCTCCTCGTGCGCTGACCTGCAGGTCCAAGTCGGCCAGCAACGCTGCGCCGATCCCCTGACGCTGACGATCAGGCTGGACAACCAGAACGTTGAGCTCCCAAACGTTGCCCCCATATATGGGCTCGGCGGCGGACCACCCCAGGAGGTTCTCGTGCGCGTCGACCGCAGCTCGGCAGAGGCGGTCACAGCCAAGAGACTCCCGCACGGTATACGCTGCGGATTCGAAGCTCGGCCACGCGTCGGGCCAATGCTCGGCAAAGCCTTCGACAAGCAGCGAGGCCGCCCGATCCGTTCCGCCAGGCCCCAGTATTGCCAGATCAATTATCCGCATGGTGCAACGGTCCCGGAATCCGGCGGGACCCCGTCAGAATGCGCCGATGCCAGGAGTCTGCACTCGGATGCTGTAGAGCGACTGGCCTGAAGTAAGGAATAGCGTTCGCATATCATCGCCACCAAAGCAGATATTCCGCGTGACCTCGGGCGTTTCAAGCACTCCCAGGCGCTCGCCCTCAGGGGAAACGATCCACACGCCGCCGGAGCCGGTGCACCAGACCCGACCGGCCGTGTCAACTTTCATGCCGTCGGGGACGCCCGGAGCATCAGAGCCCATCTCTATAAGGATGCGATTCCCACTCAGCGTCCCGTCGGCCGCGACGTCAAAGGCGCGGATACGCCGGTTCGGGCAGAATTCGCCGTTTTCCTCGCGGTCGAAGTCGGCGGGCTCAGCGCGGCTGATGGCGATGTACAGGACCGATTCGTCGGGGGACAGGGCAAGGCCATTCGCGTACTCGCACTCATCTGTAGCGAGATGGACGTTCCCGGCCAGATCGATGCGAAACACACCGGCGAATGGGATCTCCCGCAGTTCCTCGGGAAAGCGAAGGTGTGGATCGGTGAAATAGATCGTGCCGTCGGTCCGGCAGATGATGTCGTTGGGTTTGTTGAAGCGCTTGCCGTCCCAACGGTCGGCGATTGAGGTGACGTTGCCACCCGCATCCATGCGAGTTACGCATCGGTGATCGGCGCCCTCGCACATCAGCAGGTTCCCCTGGCGGTCCAGGGTGCAACCGTTGCCCTCGCCGGTGTCCTCACGGACAATTGTCGTTGCACGCGTTTGAGGGTCCCATTTGAGAAGCTGTTGACGCTCCAGGTCAACGAAGGTCAGGAACCCGCCGGGGTGCCACAGCGGGCCCTCGGTGCGGACCTGATTCCCGTCGAGGAGCGTAAGTTCGTTTTCTGCAAGCAGCCCGGACAAATCGTCAGCCATCGTCAGCCTCCAGTCATGCGGGTAAGTTGCGGCCGATTATAGCAATGGGAGGTGCGCGGCGTATCAGTGGCCGCCCTCCGCCACTGGACAGACGGTAGATTGCTCGCTGCGTTGCCCTCAGCCGAGCCGAACGGTAAACTGGCGCGCGTTATACGCACACCCGGCCCGGCCTCTGACAGGGAGCCGGCCGGGTGAATTTGCTGCAAGGCGACGGTCGGGCAAGTGGCCAGGACAGAGGAACGTATTGGGTCAGCGCCGCCCGGAGGCGCGTCTCCCGGCGGGGGCATCTACTACGGCTGGTGGATGGTCGTTGTCACGTCGGTCATGAGCTTCTTCGCCAGCGGCATCTTTTTCCGCGGATTTGGCGTGCTGGTGCTGCCGATCCGCGAGCAACTGGGGATTACCCAAGCGCAAACCAACCTGGTTTTTTCGATCGCGCGCGCTGAAGGCGGACTGGAAGGCCCGCTGGCGGGATGGCTGATCGACAAGTTCGGCAACCGCAAGGTGCTGGTGCCGTCGTTAATAGTCACCGTCGTCGGATACCTGATCATGGCCTTCTGGCTCCCGGGATTCTGGGGATTTGCCATCATCTATCTGGGCCTGGTTTCCCTGGGCAACAGCATGGGGTTCCAGCATGCCTGTTTCGCAGGGCTGAACCAGTGGTTCCATCGCCGGAGGGCGCTGGCGATATCCATCCTGGCTGCGGTGGCATCCCTGGGTGGCCTGGCGTTGATCCCTACGATGAACCTCCTGATCGATAAGGCCGGCCTGCGGTGGGGGCTCATAGCTTCCGGCGGTTTCTACGCGGTCATCCTGCTGCCGCTTTGTTTCTGGTTCAGGAATCGCCCGGAGGACATGGGACTGTTGCCCGATGGGGCCACGCGGCCGCCCCCCGCGCGGGCTGGCTCAGCCGCGGCCCGGCGTGAGACGCGAGACTACACGGTCCGAGAAGCGTTGCGAACCCAAGCCTACTGGCTCCTGCTGGTGGGCGCAGGTCTGAGGCAGATGGCGACGCTGGGTATCCTTATCAGCCTTTTCCCGATCATGGTTGATGACAAAGGCATGAGCACTCAGATGGCTGCAAACCTGATCGGAGCGATGTCGGCCATCAATTTCGTATCCCGGCTGGCCATGGGGTACATGGGGGACCGGGTATCCAAGAAGACCATCATGTTCCTGAGCCTGACGGTGGAAGGCGTCGGATACCTGTGCCTGTGGATGGGTGATTGGCAGACCGCGGTAGGCATCACGTTGGTCCTGGCATTTATCGTGTGCGAGGGCATGATGGACGGAGCCGGCGTGATCGTGTGGGCCGCGCTGGGTGAATATTACGGCCGCACCAGGTTCGCGACGCTGCGGGGGTACATCACATTCGCCTATGCCTGGGCATTGGTGGCCTCCCCGGTATATGCCGGCTGGGTGGCAGACCGGTTTGGGCACTACGACTACGCCATCATCCCGGGAGCTATCTGCGCCTTCCTGGCGGGCGCCTGTTTCCTGTTCATCAAGCGACCTCCCGAATTGACGGCCGGGGACGCTGAGACATAGACCCGGTGACTGTGTGAAACAACCTCCGGTGCTACAATGGCCCGGGACCTGGGAAGTGGCTTCTGCCAGACCTTGCGGCGTTGCCAATCAATCGGGTAATCGGCCCCGTCAGGTGAAGCGATCGCGACACTGGGCCGGCCACACCATTTAGATCACGAACGGGGAGTCAGACAATGCCCACCATCCTGGAACAGTACATCGCCAATCACTCCGGCTCGGCGGAACGCTATCGTGAAGCCGTGGGCATTTTCCCCGGAGGCGTCACCCACGACAACCGCTATGCCGAACCCTTCCCGCTGTACATCACCCACGGGCAAGGGCCCCGCAAGTGGGATGTGGACGGGAACGAGTACATCGACTACGTGTCCGGCCACGGCGCTCTGCTGTTGGGTCACTCCCACCCTGCCATCGCGGACGCGGTTGCGGAACAGATCCGGCGCGGCACCCACCTGGGCGCGTGCACCGACGAGGAGCTTCGCTGGGCCCGGGCGATTATGAACCTGATGCCGGCGGTGGAAAGGGTGAGGTTCCACAGCAGCGGCACCGAAGCCACACTTATGGCGATGAGGCTGGCGCGCGCGTACACCGGGCGCAACAAGGTAATCAAGCTGCAGGACCACTTCCACGGATGGCACGACTACGCCATGGCGGGTTCGGATCGCCCGGCGCCCGGGATCCCGGCGGAGTCCTGGGGCAGCATGATCATAGTGCCGGCGGGCAACTTGAACGCGGTGCAGCAGGCCATGGAGCGCGACACCGACATCGCCGCGATCATCCTGGAACCCACAGGCGCTCACTACGGCCAGCTTCCATTTAACGTGCCGGCCTACCTGGCTGGCCTGCGCCAGTTGTGTGACCAATACGGCGTCGTCTTGATTTTCGACGAGGTGGTCACGGGATTCCGCGCGTCGCCGGGCGGCGCACAGGTTCGTTACGGGATCACGCCCGATCTGACAACCATGGCCAAGATCGTGGCCGGCGCCCTGCCCGGCGGAGCCGTGGGAGGCAAGGCCGACATCGTGGATATGATCGCCCAGCGCGGCGACCCCGAATGGGACAACACTGAACGGGTATACCATCCGGGAACGTTCAACGGTAATCCTTTGTCCGCCGTTGCGGGAGCGACCTGTCTGGAACTGATCGCCGCTGAGCCCTTGAACGAGCACGCCGACGCTATGGCGGCGCGCCTGAAGTCCGGGTTAAATGAGGTGTTTGGCCGCATGGAGGTGGGCGGGCATGCCTACGGCATCGCGTCCATGATCCACTTCACCCTGGCCGATGGTGATTTTGACAACGAATTTGGCCCGGACGTCGACCGGGAAATCAAGCGCGCCGCCGCCACGCCGGCTGTGACCGGCATCAAGCGCGGGTTGCAGAACCATGGTATCGACATCATGGGTCGTGATGCTTTCCTAGTGTCGGCGACGCACTCCGAGGCAGATATAGACGCTACGCTGGCGGCCTTTGAGGCGACGCTGGCGGACGCGCGGGCCGAAGGGCTGGTGTAAACGACGTAGACCAACCTGAGACAGCATCCGAGATTTTCCCATGCTCACCAAAATACTCACGCCGGCCGGCAGTAGCCTGGTTGCTTTCATATTGTTTGGGTTGACCTATTCGGCAACTGCGGAAGAGGGAATCCTGCGGGCCACTTCCGTGGGATTGCTGGCCGGCCTGCTTGGTTTTGCGATGAGCGTTTTCGCAGTCTGGCTATTCCTGGATCATGGAAAAAGAGGCGGCTCCAGGCGGGTTGGTTGGGACATCTCATCTCCGGGTCAGTCCTGGTTTTCATGGACTTGCTCTCGCAAGCCTTGAACAGAATCAACGGCATTCCAGCAGTTGGCGTATTGGGCGGCGCGTTGATGCTGTTGGCCCTGACGTCCATGATGGGTTGGTTATCCAAGGAAGCTTGGGAACAGCACAATAAGTCGGACGCTAAATGAGAGGTTTGAAATGGCAAGTTTTTGGGAAAAGATCACCGTCGATGGCCACGAGATGGACATGTATGCCAGCGTGCCGTCCAGCAGCGCCGGCTTCTCCGCGCCGTATCCGGCCGTGGTAGTCGCGCAACATGCCACGGGCGTGGATGCCTTCATCCAGGACATCTGCGACCGGCTGGCGGCAGACGGATATGCCGCTGTTGCGCCAAGCCTTTACCACCGGCACAGCAAAGAAGCGATAGCCGCTTCCGCCGCCGGGGGCCCGCGGCCCAGTCCGGCAACGCTCCTCAGCGACCCCGACATCGTTGCCGACGTGAACGCAACCGTGGACTGGCTGCTTGCGCACGACGCGGTGCAGAGCGACCGTATCGGCGTCACGGGATTCTGCATGGGCGGGCGCGTAGCGTGGCTGGCGGCTGCGTCCAACCCAAACTTCAAAGCCGTGGTTCCGTACTACGGCGGCAACCTGATGACCACCTGGGGCACGGGTGAAACACCTCCGTTTGATCTTGCGAACAACATCGATTGTCCGATGCTGTTCCACTTTGGTGAAATCGACGCCAATCCGTCGCAGGACGACATGCGGACGCTCGACGCTGAATTGGACCGGCTGGGAAAGGCGCACCAGTTCTTTACCTATCCGGGGGCTGACCACGCGTTCATGAACCCGTCGGGCGGCAGATACCAGGAAGCGGCGGCGGTGGCATCCTGGCCGCGAACCCTGGAGTTTTTCGCCAAGCATCTCAAAGCGTAGCGTTCCGCGCACATCCTCTTTTTTTGCATCGATGAACAGGATCGGCAAGATATTATTTGATTGTCTGGTCGAAATCCTGATTTTCCTGTCCATCGATGTAATTAGCCCAATCAACGATCAGGAGGTAGCGTAATGGCCAGTTTCTGGGAAAAACTTACCGTTGACGGCAGCGAAATGGATATGTACGCCAGCGTGCCCAGCAGCAGCGCCGGCTTCTCCGCCCCGTATCCGGCGGTGGTGGTGGCGCAGCATGGCGGCGGGGTTGACGAGTTCATCCAGACCATCTGCGACCGACTGGCGGGCGAAGGCTTCGCCGCCGTCGCTCCCAACCTGTACCACCGCAACTCGGACGAGGTGATGAACGCCGACCCGCGCCCCCGGCCTTGGGACGTCCTCAGCGATCCTGACATCGTCGCGGACATCAATGCCACGGTGGATTGGCTCCGCAACCACGATGCCATCACCGACCGGATCGGCGTGACCGGCTTCTGCATGGGCGGGCGCGTGGCCTGGTTGGCCGCGGTCAGCAACCCTCACTTCAGCGCCGTCGCCCCGTACTACGGCGGCAACCTGTTGGTGACGTGGGGAGCAGGGGAAACCCCGCCCTTCGAACTGGCATCCAACATCAACTGTCCGATGCTATTCCACTTCGGTGAGGTTGACGAAAATCCATCCCAGGACGACATGCGCAGGTTCGACGAGGAGTTGAACCGCCTGGGCAAGGAGCACCAGTTCTACGTGTACCGGGACGCGGACCACGCGTTCATGGACTTCACCGGTCCCCGGTATCAGAAGGAAGCCGCAGACCGCTCCTGGCCGCGCACGCTGGAGTTCTTTGGGCAACATTTGAAGTCCTGATTGCAATGCGGGGCGAATGACTATTCGCCCCGGCCCCCACGGTCAAAACCCAAACCGAGATAAGGAGATTACCAATGCCCCGAGTAGCGCTTGATTTGGAACAGAAAGAGGACCTGGCAGTCCTCAAGTCCGATGGGTGGCGGATTGCGCAGGGCCTGGAACCGGGCGAGCCCAACCAGGGTCTGGTGGCGGAAATGCTGGGCAGCAACGCCCGCCTGCCCGACTATGACGACTCCGGCTGGGAAAGCGGCGCGGACTTCCAGAAGCGATATTCGGTGGGCTTCACCTTCGCCTGGTACCGGCTGCGGTTCACGATGCCGGAAACGGTCAAAGGCCAGGACGTGACCACGTGCCGGGTCTGGTTCGAAACCAACGTGGACAACTACGGCGAAGTGTTCATCGACGGCAAGATCGACCGGAACATCGGCGCAGTCACGGGCAACAACACGCCCAAACGCGTCCTGCTGGAAGAGCCGGGCGAGCCAGGCAAGGAGCACGTCATCGCCGTGCTGGTGGCCAACGCGCCGCTGGGCGAACCGGTGGGCGCAATCTTCATGCGGTACGCTACCCTGGCGTTTGAGTCCCAGCCGCCGCGATAGCCAGAGACGACAAAGATAAACCGGGTCGTCTGCTTGCTCGAGGGGATGGCCATACCAACCGATTCGGAGGCTTCGCTATGGCCACCCAGTCCTTTGCTGGTACCGTCAACGCGCCGGATTTCCCCGCCAACGTCGAATGGATCAACACCGATCGGCCGCTGAGCATGGCGGACCTGCGCGGCAAGCTCGTCATTCTGGACTTCTGGACCTATTGTTGAGTGAACTGCATGCACGTGTTTCCGCAGTTGCGGAAAATGGAAGACAAGTACGCAGACGAACTCGTGGTCATCGGGGTCCACTCCGCCAAGTTCCCCAATGAGAAATACGCCGACAACGTGCTGCTGGCGGCGCAGCGGTACGAGTTGAAGCATCCCATCGTCAACGACGCGGAGTTCGAGGTTTGGCGACAATACGCGTGCCGGGCGTGGCCGACGCTGATGTTCGTCGATCCCGAGGGGAGGGTTATCGGGAAGCACGAGGGCGAACTGCCCTACGAGGCTTTCGACGACTTGTTGGGACGGATGATCGCCGAGTTTGACGCCCAGGGCATGATCGACCGCCGCAATCTTGGTCTGGTGCCGGAGACGGTGGAACAGTCAGCCCTCGCGTTTCCCGGCAAGGTGCTCGCCGACGGTCCCGGCAACCGGCTGTTCATCGCCGACACCAACCACAACCGTATTGTCATGACAGACCTGGACGGACGGGTGAAGGGGGTGATCGGCTCAGGCGACGAGGACTTTGTCGACGGAGATTACGCCACCTGTGCATTCAACCATCCCCAGGGCATGGAGCTCCTCGGCGACACGCTGTACGTGGCAGACACGGAGAACCACGCCATTCGCCGGGTCGACCTTTCCAACCGCACGGTAGACACCATTGCCGGCACCGGCGAGCAGGGTCACGACCGGCGCGCCCAGGGTCCCGGACTGCAGGTGGCCCTAAGCAGCCCGTGGGACCTGGCGCACGACGGGGGAACTTTGTACATCGCCATGGCCGGTACGCACCAATTATGGCGTCTGTCGCTGGCTGACGGCGTGGTGTGTCCCCATGCCGGCACGGGCGGCGAAAACATCGACAACGGCCCGCTGGCTCAAGCCACCCTGGCACAACCCAGCGGCATCGTCGTGGGCAAAGACCGTGGGGACGACTCAATTCTGTATTTCGCAGATTCGGAGACCAGCAGCGTGCGGAGCGCCGGCATCGACCCGGTGACGGGTCGCGTCGCGACGCTGGTCGGTATCGACCTCTTCGCCTTCGGTGACCGGGATGGTGTGGAACACCACGTCCGGCTACAGCACCCCATTGGCATCGAATGGCATGAGGGCGAGCTGTTCCTCGCCGACACCTACAATCACAAGATCAAGAAGGTGCTGCCGCTGACTCGGTCCGTTCAAACGTTGTTGGGTTCGGGAGCGATGGGCCTGCACGACGGGGCTGGCCGCCTGGCCACTTTCAGCGAGCCGAGCGGACTGAGCTTCGCCACGTTCGACGACGGTCGGGATCCGCTGCTGTTTATCGCCGACACCAACAACCATGCCATTCGCGTGGCGGATTTCAAAGCTGACGAGGTGCGGACGCTCGAAATCAGCGGATTGTGACGCCGCCCAGATTCCTTCCGACGGCCCGGACAAGTACAATTCCCCACCTGGTCTAGACCGTCGACGACGGCGTACACTCGCGAGGCCGCGTATGGATTTTGAAGACACCCGAGCCGGCGCCGGCTCGGGTGCCCCTTGCTATAATTGGTGCCCACAAACGTGATGTTCGGTACAGCCGTCCGCGAGACGGCTGTGGCACATCTCACCCAGGAGTTCCGATGACCACGCCCACCACCTCAGATTCGGCCGGAGACGCCGCAATTTCCGATTACATAGTCCAAGCCGACGACAACATCACGTTACTTGCCAGCAAGATCATCCGCGACGTGCTGGTGACCAGGGGGGAACCAATCCGCCGGGCCCAGCTGTGGCAAGCGGTAGAACTGGCGATGGGGGACCGTTCCCCTGACGTTGACGGTGTGCTGAAACGCGATTGGTTCACAAACCAGGATACAGGTCCAGGCCGGTGGAAGCTGACCGATGCTGTCGACGTGGGAGCGTCCCCTTTCGTAGATGGGTCGGGAACGGTGAATCTTGCCTCGGTAGTCGAATACATGCGGGTTTGTCGGCAAGGCGAAGCGCCCTACATCGGCGACCTTGGCGACTTCATCAAGATCTGCAAGCCCGGTGTTGAACTGGACGCCGGGTGGCTGGTTGGCGGCAACCTGCCGCGAGGGTAAACGGATGACCACCAGCGCGGATACCATAGCCTATCACCAGGAGCGTAGCCGGCATTTTCTTGCCTTGGTGGACGACGAGCTGGCTCGGGGCGAATTGGAAGAGGCCAGCAATAAGGTTTGGGGCGCGGCTGCTCATGCGATCAAAGCGGTCGCCGAACGTCGCGGATGGGAGCACCATGCCCATTCGCTGCTACAGGAGGCCATACAGCGTCTAATCCGTGACGAGGGCGCGCCGTCGCATTTATGGGGCCAATACATGATGGCGTCGGCGTATCACCAGGGATTTTATGCGTGGCCTCCGCCAGCCGATGGCATCCGCTACGGGAAAGAGATTATCGGCGAGTTCGTCGCGACGCTGGAAAGCCTGGACTGAGTCCCGTCGCCCACTACCGCCTGACCCCTGCGGTCCGGTGCATTGCCGTGAGACCTTCCTGTCACTGCAAGCATGCGGCCCCCGCGCCGCTCTGCGGGTGTCTGTTATACTGCCCGTCGCCGCTTTCGGGCCGTGTTGACGTTTGTCACCGCCTCGGTCCATAGCGCACGTCCATAGATCACCGAAGAGGAGACCGATCTCAAAATGGCTGAACCAACTACCCGCATTGTTGAAAGCGACGTCCTGATCATTGGCGGCGGCATGTCCGGTTGCGGCGCGGCCATTGAGGCGCGCTATTGGGGCGGGGACGACATCCGTATCGTGATGGTGGACAAAGCGGCGACCGACCGCAGTGGAGCCGTGGGAGAAGGGCTGTCCGCGATCAACATGTACATGGGTATGCGGCACGGTTGGAACCAGCCGGAAGACTATGTCGAGTACGTCCGCAACGACATGATGGGCATCTCGCGCGAGGACTTGGTGTACGACGTGGCCCGGCATGTGGACAGCAGCGTGCACATGTTCGAGGAGTGGGGCCTTCCCTTCTGGTACGACGACGAGGGACAGTACGTCCGCGAAGGGCGCTGGCAGGTGATGATCCACGGAGAGGCCTACAAACCCATCGTGTCTGAGGCCACCAAGAAGGCGATCGGCCCCGACAATCACTACGAACGGGTGTTCATCTCCCACCTGTTCACCGATGCTGATGACTCGAACCGCATCGCAGGCGCAGTCGGGTTCGGGGTCCGGGAGGATGTGATCTACATCTTCAAAGCCCGCTCGGTCATCAGCGCAGCCGGTGGTGCCACGGCCCTGTTCCGTCCCCGAAGCGTCGGCGAGGGTATGGGCCGCACGTGGTACTCCATCTTTGACACGGGTTCGGTGTACGGGCTGGTGATTCCTGTGGGCGCAGAAATGACCCAGATGGAGCACCGCTTCGTACCCAGCCGTTTCAAGGACTCCTACGGGCCGGTGGGCGCGTGGTCGCAGCTGTTCAGGGCCGACCTGACCAACGCAGCCGGGGAGAATTATTTCATCAACCGTCTGCCCGAACTCACGAAATACGACCCCTATGGCTCCGCGTTCCCCACGCCTACACCGCTGCGGAACCACCTGCTCTGGACGGAGATCCAGGCAGGCAAAGGTCCGATCCAGCTCAAGACCCCCGAGGCCATCGACGCGCTGGCGGCCGGCGACGAGGCACGCAAGCGGGAAATTATCGCGGAGGCATGGGAAGACTTCTTGGACATGACCATCTCTCAAGCCATTCTTTGGGCAGCGCACAACATCGCTCCGGAGGAACGGCCGTCTGAGGTCGTGCTCGCCGAGCCGTACATCATGGGCAGTCACAGCGGCGAGTCGGGAGCGTGGGTCAGCGGACCCGAGGATGTGGCACCGGACGGATACCACTGGGGATACAGCAAGATGACCACCGTGCAGGGCTTGTTCGCCGCCGGCGACGGCGTGGGCGCGTGCCCGCACAAGTTCTCTTCCGGTTCGTTCACCGAGGGCCGACTGGCCGGCAAGTCCGCCGTAATCTACGCCATGGACAACCCGAGCCAGCCCAAAACCGACGACCGCCAGATCGACGAGCTCAAGCGAAAGGCCTGGGCGCCGATGGTCACCTTCGAAGAGAACCAGTACGCGTCCTCGAATCCGGAAGTGAATCCCAACTACCTGCTGCCGCGCCAGGGCCTGTTCCGCCTCCAGAAGCTGATGGACGAATACGTGGCTGGCGTGTCGGCCGGATTCACGACCAACGAGGCCACCATGCTGCGCGGGCTGGAACTGCTCGGCATGTTCCGAGAGGACCTGGAGAAACTGGGCGCCCGCAACCGCCACGAGTTGCTGCGCTGCCACGAGCTCATCCACCGTGCTTGGGTCGGCGAGGCGCACCTGCGCCACATGCTGCATCGCAAGGAGACCCGGTGGCCGGGCTTCTACTACCGCAGCGACTACCCCGAGATGGACCAGGGCAACTGGAAAGTCTTCGTCAACTCGCGTTACGACGCCGAGAAGGGAGAGTGGAGCGTATTCACGCGCGACTGCCCTCAAGTGTTTTAGGTATGACTGCTGAGGCGCCAATGCCTGACCCGGTGGCCCAGCTGGAACTGGTTACCCGTCGCACCAAAGAGGTAGCGAGCGGCGTGACCCAAACTCAGGCTGCGGACGCGACGCCGTGCTCCGAGTGGAGCGTGGTGGATTTGTTCAATCACCTCATCGGCGGGCTGGAATTCACGGCCGGCTGCATTACCGGCAACGTGCCCAACATTCGACCAAACGAGGCCGAAAGCAGTTATCGGAGCGAAACGGACGTTGCCGTTCTGACCCGGGCCTACCACGCCGCAGTTGATCGCGCACTGGAACTTGCGGCCGACCCCGACGCCCTGGAGCGGACGGCAATCACTCCTTTCGGCGAGATGCCCGTGGCGCGCATTATGATGGGCACCGTCATGGACCAACTCGTCCACTGCTGGGATCTGGCCCGGGCCACCGGACAGGACACCACCCTGGACAGCGAGATGGTGGACTTCGCCTACGATATGCTGGTATCCGGCGGCTTTGCCGACATGGGAAGGCAGGCCGGCTTCGTCGGCCCCGAGGTCGCCGTGCCCGCATCCGCCAGCATGCAGGACCGGATGATCGCCTACATGGGTAGACATCCGTAACCGGAAGCGGCGATGGCCTACGACGAATCGCTGGGGGCCCGGGTCAAGGAAATCCTTTTAGAACGCCCCGATATCGCCGAACGCAAGATGTTCGGCGGGTTGGCTTTCATGCTGGCTGGGAACATGGCCTGCTGCGTGACCGACAGGGGTTTGATGGTCCGAGTGGGACCAGACGGCTACGCCGAAGCATTGACGCTGCCCCACGCCGGGGTGATGGACATCACGGGGCGCCCGATGCGCGGCTGGTTGTTGGTAGGACCAACGGGGCTGGAATCGCCGGACAGCCTGACCGAGTGGGTCGAGCGAGGGGCCGCATTCGCCGCCACACTGCCGGCGAAGTGACCGACATCCATGCGGGTTCGAGGAGCACAGGAGCGTAAACATGCAAGCCATCGACATGCACATCCACGTGCCCCGTGAACCGGGGCTGCCTGAGATCGAGATCGAGGCGGAGTTGCTGCGCTACTTCCGTGCGCCGCCACCACCCAATGATCCGGCGGAAATGGCCGACAAGTTCCGCGAGCTGGACCTGTTCGGGGTGATCTTTTCGGTAGACACCACAACCAACACCGGAGAGAAACCGGACAGCAACGACTGGGTGGCCAGCATAGTCAACTCCCATCCGGAACAGTTCATGGGGTTCGCTTCGGTGGACCCGTGGATGGGCAAAGCGGCGTGCTACGAGCTGGAGCGGTCGGTAAAGGAGTTGGGCCTGAAAGGGTTGAAACTGCACCCCATCCACCAGGCCTTTTTCCCAAACGACACGCGGTTTTACCCGCTGTATGAGGTGGCCGACGGTCTGGGCATTCCCGTGCTGTTCCACTCCGGGTTTGCCGGAGCCGGCTCCGGAACTCCAGGCGGCAGCGGTCTCAAGCTGAAGTACAGCCAACCCATACCGTGCTTCGACGACGTGGCCGCCGATTTCCCGAACATGACCATCATTATGGCGCACCCCGCCTGGCCCTGGATCGACGAGCAGATCGCCGTTGCGCTGCACAAATCCAACGTCTACCTGGACCTGTCGGGCTGGATGCCCAGGTTCATACCCGAGACGCTCATCCGCGAAACCAACACCCGCCTGCAGGATAAGGTGATGTTCGGTTCCGACTACCCCTTCATACAGCCGGACAACTGGTTGGCCGATTTCCAGAACCTGCAGATGCGGGACCATGTCATTCCCAAGGTGTTGCTGGAAAACGCCCGCCACGCGCTGAATATCGCAGCCTGATTTCAGGGTTGCGACTCTCGTCTGGATCGCAACACGGGAGACCGCGTAGCATAAAATCGGCGCGGCCACCCGGGAGCGCAATCCCAACGGCGAAGCGTTGCGTATGCGGTAGCGAATACCAGGTCTAGAGGTAGCCACAATGATGAAGTGGGTCGCCGCCATCGCCATTCTGCTCGTCGTTATTGCTCAGTTTATCGCCGGCCACGAGCCTGTTGTGGCCCAGGGAACTGTAACAGTCACCGAACAAGGCGTTGAAAACCAGTTTCCCGACGGACTGCGTTTCCACCTCGAAGCACAGAGTTCCAGTCCGATAGAGGAGATCCGCGTTTACGTTCGCAAGCTTGGGCAGTCCAGCCGGAGCGTGTATCGCACCGTGGAATTCGAGCCGGGCGAGCATATCTCGGGCGAAGCGCTGTTCCAGAGCAAGACGGCCAACGAGTTCATTCCCGCGGGCACTCGCTTGGCCTATTACTTTGATATCCGCACCATCGACGGGCAGCGACTGGAAACGGAACCCAAGGTCCTGGTGTACTTGAATCGCGACCTTGACTGGGATTTGGTCTCCGACGGCCTGATCAACGTCTACTACTACCATCATACAAACCGGTCGGAGGAGCGGGCCCAACAAGTGCTGGAGGTCGCCGCGGACACCTACGAACAAATGGGGCCGATACTCGGAGTCGAGTTGACCGAACCCATGAACCTCGTCCTCTATTCGGACTACGAGGACATGCGGTTGGCGCTGCCGCCAAGTTCACGGGTCGCACAGCGGCATCTGCGTACCCTGGGGCAGGCCCACACCACCGAGCGGACGCTGCTGGTGGACGGGTCCAACGACGTGTTCATCGGCGATAACGTACTGAGCACCACCGCGCACGAATTCACCCACCTGCTGGTGGCCGATGCCGCCGGAACCGCCTACCCCCAGGTGCACACCTGGCTGAACGAAGGCCTGGCCGTGTATTCGGAAGGCAGCAATTCGGAGTTCGGCATCTACGTGAACACTGCCGTCAGGAATGATTCGGTGCCCCCGCTGGCCAGCCTGCGCACCTACGCGGGAACTCCGGAGGAGACCCTGCGCAACTACGGTTTGGGCCATTCTGTGGTCACCTACATGCTCGATACCTACGGCCAGGAACCGATGAGCGCGATGTTTGCTTCCATACGCACCACGCACAACTTCGAAGCATCGCTCGAAGCGGCCTACGGATTGACGATCATAGAACTGGACAACGAATGGCGAGAATCGCTGGGCCTTTCCCCGCGAGAGCTGTCCACACCGGTCCTGCCGGCGTTCCAGGCAATACCGACCCGCCGCCCGACACCGACACCGGCGGGATCCTCCCAGCAGTTCCCCGCGCCTCAGGCAACGGTGCCGCCGGCGGAGTCGCCAACACCGACCCGCGCGCCGGCTCCCACCTACACGCCGATACCGTCGCCCACCACAGCAGCGCCGGCCCCTGCGACGCCTTCCGGCGGTGGTTGCGGCGCTCCACCACCCGAATCCGCAGGCAGGAGCCTGCCCGCGGAGTTGGCGTCCGCCGCGCTGCTGGCCGGCCCGCTCGGATTGCTCGCTCTCGGCGCCTCACGCCGGAGACGGCGGCGATCGAATAAAACAAATCAACTCAACGGGAACGTCGTCCGGCCTCGGATACCCCGACGCCGGTCATGGAGGTACTGAAATGCGAGCGGTCTGGTATGAGCAAAACGGAGACGCCTCGGTACTCCAGGTGGGCGAGATGCCCGATCCGGAACCGGGGCCAGGCGAGGTGCGGGTCAGGGTCACCACGTCGGGAGTGAATCCATCAGACTGGAAACGTCGGCAGGGCACTACCTCTCGGATTAACTTCCCGCGTATCATCCCCAACCAGGACGGCGGCGGGGTCATCGACAGGGTAGGGGAAGGGGTGCCCGATAGCCGGGTCGGTGAGCGGGTGTGGCTTTACCAGTCGCAGTTCGAAAGAGCCCATGGCACCGCGGCGGAGTACACAGTGCAGCCCTCCAACCGGGCAATCCGGTTGCCCGATAACGTCGACTTCGCCCTTGCCGCAGGCCTGGGTGTGCCGGCCCTTACCGCGCATCGTTGTGTGTTCGCCGACGGGCCGTTGCCCGGCAAGACCGTGCTGGTACCGGGCGGCGCCGGAGCGGTGGGCAACATGGCGCTGCAGATGGCTCGACTGGGCGGCGCGGAACGCATCATCAGCACGGTGAGCGGCGATGCCAAGGCGGAGATAGCCCGGCAGGCTGGCGCGCACCACACGGTCAACTACCGGACCGAGGACACGGCGGCGCGGATCCTGGACATCACCAACGGCGAGGGCGTCGACCTGATCGTGGAGGTCGACTACTCAGGCAACTTCGCCGTGAGCCAGCGGATCATCAAGCGCGGCGGCAGCATCACCATTTACGCGGCCGGTGACGGGCCGGCGCCTCCCTTTGAGTTCCCGGTGAGCAACGTCAACGTGCGACACGTGCTGGTGTATGACATGGTCGAAGATGCCAAGAGCGCGGGTGTGGCGGACACCAACCGGTGGCTGTCGTCCGGGGAACTGGTCGGAATGGACGGGCCGCACTTCCCGCTTGAAAACACGGTCGGCGCCCACGAGGCGGTGCGCGCAGCCACCGTTGGCAAGGTCGTGATCGACGTCAGCGAGAGCCGGTGACCGTCAACCGGTTTCCGATCTGGCTTCGAGGGTGAGACCGGTCACCTAGCGGTTTTCGAAGCGCGCGGGCCGCTCCACCATCGCTCGTTCCAGCGCTACCTTGAGCCGCTCGCTGAAGAAGCGGCTGGTGGACGAAATAATCCGATGCTCCTGGCGGTCATCCCGCTGGGTGGGCAGCGTCACGATGACGTGGTAGACCTTGAACTTGTTGGAGCGGATGCGGTTCCCCCACCACGTGACGGCCACCGCCACCAGCACGACGAAGATCCCCATGGTGAGCCACGCGCCGGCGAACCCGCCGACCGCTGCGACGGCAATCCCGATGACGCCTCCACCGCCCACGGTGCGCCACCAGCGGATGGGTGGCCGGTCCGATTCCTCCTCGACAGTCTCCATTTCGACAGCGAGGATGTCCTCGATGCGGTACTCCTTGCCCTCGGGCTCGACGAACCTCTCGTAGGTGACGAGCACGCCCTGCTCCTTGAACAGGACCCGATCCCTGGAAATCCCCATGGGCCGCGCTCCTTCCAACCCCGGGACCGCTACTGGGCGGTGGTGCCGCCGTCGATCACCAACTCCGACCCGGTCATGAACGACGACTCGTCCGATGCCAGGAAAACGATGCCGTAGGCGATATCGTCCGCGTTGCCGACCCTTCCCATGGGGATCTGCTCGTTGATCCAGGTGAAGTGCCGTTCGTTCTCGTAGCTGCGAGCAGTCAATGGGGTGCGGCAGTAGCCGGGGTGAATGGAGTTCGCGCGAATGTTGTCGACGGCGTACTGAATGGCGGTGGACTTGGTTAGCAAGCGTATCGCGCCCTTGCCGGCATGATAGGCAGTTGACGTGGGGCTCCCCACCAGACCATAAATTGAGGAGATGTTGACGATGGAACCGCCGCCGGCCTTCAGCATTTCGGGGATGGCATGCTTGGTTCCGAGGAAGGTGCCCTTACCGTGGACGTCGATCTGGCTGTCCCAAGCTTCTTCGGTGGTCTCTTCCACCGTGTAACGCGCGCCGGATCCGGCGTTGTTCACGAGGACGTTCAGGGTCCCGTATGCCGACACGGTAGCGGCGACCGCATCGATCCAGTCCTGCTCCTGGGTCACGTCGAGCTTGACGAAAATGGCCTCACCGCCGGCGGCGCGGATCTGCTCGGCGGTGCGCTCGCCGCCCTCGGTATTGATGTCGCCCAATACTACCCTGGCGCCTTCGAGGCAGAACATCCTGGCCGCCGCTCCGCCGAAGCCCATCAATTCGCCATCCACACCGCTGGCAGCTCCACTGATGAGCGCTACCTTGCCTTCCAATCGCATGGTGCAACCTCCTGCCGTCCGCGTCTTGACTGTCCGACGCCGGCATTATAGCAGGGACACCTGCAGTTTCAGACGCGGCGCGGAGGCTCCGGTCGTGCCGGTTATGAGCGTCACTCGGCCCCACCTGGCGTTTGAAGCGGTTATAATGCGCGCCATATAGTATTGAATGCTATTGCCGCTCCCACGCGAGGAGGAACCCCCAAATGCCCGACTACTTCACCGATATAGATGTCCTCCGTAACGGCGACTCCGCCGGCAACGGCATGACCCTGCGCCTGACGGATGGATACGGGCGAACCATTCACACCGTGGCCGTGCCGCAGGAAGGACATTCTCATACCGGTCCGACCTGGGCGTACATCTTCGAGAATGAGGGACTCACGCTCATCGATCCCGGGGCCGAGGCGTCCTTTGACCTCCTGCGAACGGGCATGGCGCTTGGGGGTCTCGAAGTGCAGGACATCGATCGGGTGATCATCACCCACGGGCACGCCGACCATGATGGGGGAGTGGCGCGGGTCATCGAACAGTCGGGAGCAGAGCTTTGGGCGCACGACATTTACCAACCGCTGCTGCCTTTTGATCCGCGAGACCTGCAGATGACGGCCGATTCGCCGATCAAGGAAGCGATGTGGGAAACCGCGCGGGCCAACGGGTTCGCGCATTCGGATTCGGAAGAGCGGCAACGCTACATGGCGTCCCGCCGGACGCACCAGGTCGAGCACCCGATAACGCATGGGGAGCAACAGGGCATGCTCACCTATATGCACGCTCCCGGCCATTCGCCGGACGAGATCTGCGCGGTGATCGGCAACGGCGCGGGTAGCGACATAGTTTTCACCGGCGACCACGTCCTGCCCGAGATCAGTCCGCATCCCACCATGAAGACCGGATATAGCGGCGAGGTGCGGCGCAACCTGCCCGTACATTACCAGGATCCCGACGACTCCTACGGCCTGCTGACCTACCTGCGTTCGCTGCAACGGGTGGCCGATCTGGGCACCGAGGTGGCGATCCTGCCGGCGCACCGGCTGTACAACAACCACAAGTTCAACTTCCAGACGGCGCAGCGTGCCGCCGACCTGATCAGGTTCCACGCGCGGCGATTGGGCCGCATACTGGTTACCGCCGGGCCGGAACCGCAACCGCTGGAAGACGTGACGCGGCTCACCTTTGAGAGGCGCAAGCTGGAAGGCGGCAACTTCTTCGCGGCGTTGACGGAGGTAGTCGCCCACGTGGAGCTGCTGGAGGACTCGGGCGACCTGGAGATCACGGAGGAACTGCGGTTGCGCCGGACCGGGCGGGAGAACTACCAGGAGTTGTTGCGCGCGCTGTAAAGCAATCGCACAAATACCAGCATCCAAACACGCGACGATGCCATGCACTCGGCCGGGTTCGTACAACATTCCAAGTGCTATACTTCAAGAACAACCAATCCCGAGAGCAATAATCATGGTACAAATGTCTCCCATGCAGCCTTATGATCAGATGCGTGAAACCATCGCAGACTACCGCCTGCAGTCGCGGAAGTTTCTGGAACGCAGCCGCCGCTATCTAACCGACGACGACTTGCACCAGGCCTCGGAAAAAGGGTGGGGCGCCGCCGCTTGGATGGCCAAGGCCGTTGCCACCGCGCAAGGTTGGCAATACGACAAGCACGAACATTTCGGCGAAGTGCTGTACTTGGCACGTCAGCAAACCGGCGAACAACGCTTTAATGACCTGCGTAAGACCGCGAACGACCTTCACGGCAATTTCTACCAGCGCAAGCGATTTCTTCACGCCGACGTAATCGCCGAATCGTTGGAGGAGATGGCAACGCTCCTAGAGCTGCTGGAGCCGTTGACGGAACGTTAACCCGAGTGACACTGAGAGGATTATCATGTCTTTGGAAGGAAAGGTTGCGCTGGTAACCGGCGCCGGGCGCGGTATGGGTCGAGCCACGGCATTGGCGTTGGCCAATGACGGGGCCGACGTGGCCGTGACTGACATCCTCGCGGACGCGGTGGAGGAAACTTCGACCGACGTAAGGGCAACGGGCCGCAACAGCGTCGCCATCGCCGCGGACATCGGCGATGGCGGCGACATCGACCGGGTCATCGCGGACGCCGTGAGCGCGCTGGGACGGGTTGACATCCTGGTGAACAACGCGGGGGTTACGCGGTTCCTGGACATCATGGATATTACCGAGGACGACTGGGACCGCATCCATCGGGTGAACGCGCGGGGCGCATTCTTCGTGATGCAGCGCACCGCCCGGCAGATGATCGGTCAGGGCGGCGGTGGGCGTATTGTCAACATCGCGTCCATCGCCGGCAAAGGATACCGCGGCACGTCCAACGCGGCCTACGCCGCCAGCAAAGGCGCTGTCATATCCATGACGTTAATCGCAGCGCACCAGCTGGCGCGCTACGACATCAACGTCAATGCCATCTGCCCCGGCTCGACCATCACGGCGATGTCCACCAGCACCATGGAGCAGCGGGCGGCGGAGATGGGAATTTCCGTGGACGAGTTGCAGGCACAGAGAGCGTCCAACATTCCCATCGGGCGCGCCAACGAGCCGGAAGACATCGCGGCCATGGCAGCGTTCCTGGCAAGCCCGGGCGCGCGCAACATCACCGGTCAGACCATCAACGTGGACGGCGGGCTGGTGATGCACTAGACCCGCTCATGGCCTGACACCCAGCCGGTAGCCAAAGAAACCTAGGCGTTCACCCTCACTGCGACGGTCAGGTCACGAGTAGCCTGGCAGGTTCCGTCCGGAAACTGGGCTTCCAGATCGGCGGTGCGGCGAATCATCGACTCAAAATCGGCGTTGAATCTCGCCAGCGTGTCGGCCTGTTCCTGGCGAGCTCGGCGGACCTTGCGCAATTCACGGTAGACGGCCCAGGCCGTCAACAGAGGACCAATTATCAAGCCGACTATCGAGATGGCACCGAGGGCGAAGCGCACCCCCGTGGAGGCGGCGATAGACCCGGTGGCCCCACCGCCCGTAGCCGCAAACCCGGCAACGCGAGGCGCGAAGGCCAGAAAGCGGCTGGTGACCGGACTCACCAGGCGGAGGATGTTGGCAGAGGACGTTTTCCAAACGGTTGAGGCGGCAAAGCTGGCCCCGTAGCGCCCAACGATGAAGGCCGACGACCCCCTGGGAGCCCGGTGCAACAGCGATTGCTGGTTTCGGAACGGCAGCGGCACCGGTATGCGGAAACGCCGCTTCGTACCGGCATCCGGTTCCTCTTGAGGCCGCAACACTTCTGGCAGCGGTGGGTCGGGCAAGCCAAGGTCCGCACATAGTTCGCGCTGACGATCGAACTGGACCTGCATCGCTTCGATATGGCCCTGGCGGACCTGGTCCAGTTCCCGATGCAATTGGGTCAGTTGGCGGTGGGCACGCACCTTGACCACCGCCTGGATAACAGCGCAAATGCCGGCCATAACTATGGCCGCGGCCAGGGATGACGCGAGCATCGTTGCAATGTTCATTGTTATAAACGGTATTCGGTTTCGAACTCAGGGGGATTGGAAGTCCAGTCGTCCAACGGCTCTTCCGAACTCTAGTTTTTAGTCATCGATTTGCCCATATCAACGCGCTCTGCGGAAACGCCAGCACGACTGACCGATTTACGCGCGCCGTCAGCGCCGCGGATGGGCCGGTGAGTCGGCCTTGCCGCCAAGAAATGAGGGAACGCCGAGCCAGCGTCGCGGGGCATCACAGGCTGTAGCTGCCGATCACTCGCCACTGCAGGTCGGTCGCCCACCGTCCCCCGGACCAATCATCGCCGGCCGCGTTTGACTCGAAGCGGGTCAGGGTCAACCGCCAGGCCCGGGTGATTTGCGACACTTTGAGATCATCGGTGACGGAGCGGGCGAACTCCACGGCGCTGTCAAAAACCGAGACGGGCAGGTTCGCATGGGACAGCAGCGGCATCTGGGGTGGAAAGTCCGGGCTGAACACGCGTCTGGAGCCGCCAACGGCGGAGTTACGTTCCAAAAGGTCCGCGACCATGGACTGCAGCCTGTACAGTGATTCGTTGACCACTTCCGGAGAGAAATCAAGCCAGATGTTGCCATCGTTGTCGGTGTCCCGCGTTGTGGTGATGCCCCGGTTAAACAGGGGGAAACGCGGCGAGACCCGGCGGTACCGCTCGGCGAGTTGCTCCAGTTCCCGCGCTAGCCGGTCTTCGACGGTTGGATCTTCTGCCCCGTCAAAGGGGAAATAGTCCGACATCAGCATGTGCAGCATGTGCATCTCGGCGGCCCAGCAGGCGAATTGGCCGCAGATCAACTGGCGGGCGCGATAAGCGCGGGCGGTGAACTCAGGGTCGGTGAGCAGGCTCACACCGTAACGAACTGACATGACGTTGCTGGAAAGTGCTGACGACGGCGGGATCTTACTTCGATGCGCCCAGGGCCTTTTTGATTCCCCGGTACATCCTGCGCATCGGACGCCGGCGGTTGTGCAGGTTGTGGGCGATCAGCGGGGCCAGGGTGGGATTGGCGGCCACCAGGGGCGCGACCCATTTGCGCAACTCCGCCATGGTGGGCGCTTGCTCGTCCCAGGTGGGCACCAGGGATTCGAGAGGATGCCATTGTTTGCGACCGGACAAACGGGTCATCACGGTGCCGCCGGCCTCCTGCACGGCCACGGCTCCGCCGAGCATGTCCCACATCCGAGGCGCGCCAATGACGGCGAACTGCATCACCCCTAAAGCAGTCATCGCCAGCTCGTAGGCGATGCTGCCGGTAACGCGGAGCTGACCCAGCGGCTGACCTTTCAGCCCTTTGCCAACCCGGGTGGACGCGCCGAAAGAACCGGGCAGTCCGATGAGACGATCCCCACGGGGTTTCTCCGCCTCGTACACCGATACGGGCTCGCCGTCGGCGAAGGCGCCCCCGCCGACCCGGCAGTGAACCACCACGCCGGAAGCGTTGGCTGAAGGCCAGGGGATGTACACCGCCCCAGCCAGCGGGCGGCCCCGATACAGAACGCCAATGGAAGAGGCATATACGGGCAAGCCGTTCATGAAGTTTGTCGTCCCATCCAGGGGATCCAGCACCCACAGGAAATCGGCGGCCGACCGGTCGCCATCTGCGCTGGCGTCGTCCTCCTCGCCCAATATCCCGTGGTCCGGGAACCGGCGGGAAATCTGATCGACCAGGTACTCCTGGGTCTCCTTGTCGGCGGCCGTTACCGGGTCCTGCTGGGCCTTGTCCTTGTACTCGACGCTGAGCGCGCGCCCGAAGTGGCCAGCCAGCAGTTCACCCGCCCCGCGGGCGAATTCCACCGCGGCGGCTTCGATTTCGACGCCGGTCGATTCCTGAACCTGCATTACTGCCATATCGCTGGCGATTGTACACCAAACTGGCACGGTGGCCTGATGTCGAAACTGAATGTGTATGGGTTCGCATCGTCGCCGTCGAGCGTCGATCCGGCTGTTATAATCCCGTGCAGCATTCGAGGAGGCCGGGCAATGGACTTGGAACTGAACGGCAAGGTGGCGATAGTGGGCGGCGCCAGTCGCGGGCTGGGCCGCGCGTGCTCAGAGGTATTGGCCGAGGAGGGGGTGCGGGTGGCAATGTGCGCGAGGACTCGGGGCCCACTTGAGCAAGCGGCGAATGAGATTCGCGCCGCCACGGGCGCTGATATTTTGACGTACGCCGGCGACCTGGACAATGAGGAAACAATCGCCGAGCTGGTGGCGCACACGGCCGATCACTTCGGCCAGATCGACATCATGATCAACAACTCGGGAGGGCCTCCCCAGGCCTACGCCAAAGATTCCACCGAGGAGCTCTGGCAAGTCTCTGCCAACCGATCGCTTTTCTTCTTCGCCCGCATGACGCGGGAAGCCTTGCCGCACCTGCGGGCCCAGGGCGGCGGACGGATCATCAACATCCTGGCCAGCACCGTCTACACGCCCATCCCCAACCTGGCCCTTTCGGCTGCGACGCGCATGGGCGTCATCGGGTTCATGAAGAACCTGGCCGACGATCTGGGTCACGAGAACATCCTGATCAATAATGTGTGCCCCGGCAGCATCATGTCGGATCGCATGATGGAGAACGTTGAGGACCGAGCGCGCACGCAGGGCATTCCGCTGGAGGACGCGCTGGCCCAGCGGGCGGATCAGACGGCCCTGAAGCGCATCGGCGAACCCCGCGAGTTGGCGTATTTGGTAGCGTTCCTCGCTTCGTCCCGCTCCAGCTACATCACCGGCACGACCATGTTGGTCGACGGCGGGCTGGTGCGCTCGGTCATGTAGGGCGATACGTGACCGCTCGGAACAGTCCCACCCCGCCGCCGGAGCCGGCAACGCCCGAGGAATACGTCGACCGAGGCAACCGGTACAGCCGGAACGGGGTGTACGAGCGAGCCATTGCGGACTACACGGCGGCGATCGAAATGGACGCCGCGTGCGCCGACGCCTGGTTCAACCGGGGGGTATCCTGGTACGAAGTTGGCGAATACCAGCAGTCCATCGACGACCTGACCGAAGCGATCCGACTGGACCCGGACGACGACAACTACTATTCTCGGCGATCGCTGTCACATCTGTTCAACGACCAACCGAACGAAGCTCAGGCGGACATGGACGCCAGCGAGGAAATCCGTTTGCGCTCCTGGGGGTAGCTGGATAGAGGGGAACAAGCCGATTGAGGCGGTCGACCCAAAGCAGGTCGACGAGCCTACTCACTCGGCGTGATGTGGTGTCCGCCGTCAGCTGCTTCCCGGTCGGGGCGCGTGGCGGTGAGCATCAGGAGCGATACCACTGCCAGGTTGATGCCGAAGGCGAGGAACGCGCCTTGATAGCTGTCCACCCGGTCGACCGCCAAGCCGGCAGCAGTGGGGCCGACCGCCTGACCGCCCACCTGAGCCGCGAGTCCCCACGCGCGGATGGATCCCAGGTGGAGTCGTCCGAAATAGTCGGCCCAGACCAGTCGACCGATGATGTGCAGCCCGCCGACGCCAAACCCAAGGATAAAGGCTCCCAGCACGCCTGCGCCGATGCCGCTGGCGAAGGCGGTGGTAATCGAGCCGCAGGCCACCACCAGACCGGAGGCGAGCATCACGAACCGCGCCGCCTCCCGCTGGGAAACCGCCGACCAGAATATGCTGGCCGGCACCTGCGAGATGGCGAAGGTACTGGCGGTCCACACGGCGACGGACGCAGGCACGCCCTGGTCGACAAAGTGGGGGACCATGTGCAGGGACACGCCGGACTGGACAATGAAGCTGGCGAAGGAGAACAATATCATCAGCCAAAAGGAACGAGTCCTGATGGCCTGCTGAAGGGTGAAGTTGATTTCGTCCACTGCGCTCTGGGGCCGCCGGGCGGATGCGGATCGTCGTGCGGACGGCGGCGACGCACTGCCGCCATCGGGTTCCAGCCCCAGGTCCTCGGGCCGGCGGGCCATAAACAGGATCGCTGGTATCACGCCCACAGCGATAGTCCATACTCCCAGCGAGTACCATGCCGTTTCCCATCCCCAGGCACCGGTGACGGCCTGTGCGACGAGCGGCATCACCGCGAGGCCGGAGCCCTGGGAGACATGGTTCAGGGCCAGCGCGAAAGGCCGCCGTCGGATGAACCAGTTGCTGACCGCCACCGAGGTGCCCAGCTCCAGGGGGCTGGAGAACATCATGCGGCCCGGCACATACACGAGATAGAACAGCCAAATCTGGGTCGCCGCTCCCAACACCACGGCGCAGACGCCAGCGATACCGGAGGATATGCCCACCACCATGCCAGCGCCGTAGCGATCCAGGATGGGCCCGACCAGTGGCGCTGCCACCGCCCCCAGGAGTCCGCCCAGGCTGACCGCACCCGAGAACTCGGCTCGCGTCCAGCCGAACTGCTCGGACATCGGCACAAGGAAGACGGTGAGCACCGCTACCGACATCAGCGGACGCGACGAATAGGACGCGATTCCGGACAGGCCAACGATTACCCAACCGTAGTAGAACGGAGTCGCCCGCGCGGCACGGGCCTGCAAGGCGCGCATTAACAGTGGGAAGGTCGGCCAAACCGGCAGCCTGGCCGGAAGCGGCAGCAGTAACAGGCGGAAGCCAGGTTCACTAGATCACGTCGGCCCACAGGCCGGCGTCCGTGAACCCCGACCGAAATACCGTGGGATTATAGCAGGAAGCGGACCGGCCCCCGCTTATGGCTAAGTTATAATACGCCGATGCAGCGTTCGCTCCGACTGGCCCTTGCCCAGTTCAACCCCACCGTCGGCGACATTCCCGGCAACACGTCCCGGATCATAGAGTTGATCGAGGAAGCACGGGCGCGACACGCGGACGTGGTCGCCTTTCCCGAACTGGCCATCACGGGATATCCGCCCGAGGACCTGTTGTTCAAACCCTCGTTTCTGTCCGAATGCGCGGTGGCGGTGGAGCGCGTGGCCGCGGCCACGCGGGGCATTGCCGCATTCGTGGGTTGCCCCGACATCATGACCAGCCAGAACGACGTTGCGAACGCCGCCGCGATCATCAACGACGGCCGCGTCCTGGACTGGTACCACAAGATGTACCTGCCCAACTACGGAGTCTTCGACGAGGACCGGTACTTCCGGCGCGGCGACGAGTGCCCGGTCTACATCATCAACGGAACTCCGGTGGGCGTCGGCATCTGCGAGGATATCTGGTACCCGATTGGGCCCATCGCAGTGCAGCGGGAGGCTGGCGCGGAGGTGATCGTCAACATCAACGCGTCGCCGTTCCACGCCGGCAAGGCCGGCCAGCGGGAGCGGATGATCGCAACGCGGGCAGCCGACCACGGCGTGTTTGTGGCCTACCTGAACGCGGTGGGCGGACAGGATGAGTTGGTCTTTGATGGGGCCAGCGTCATCTGCTCACCGGACGGGGCCGTGATCGCCCGTGGTCCCGCCTTCGAGGACAGCCTGATAGTGTCCGACCTGAACGTGGAGTCGGTGTTCCGGCAGCGGCTGCGGGATCCCCGGGCGCGCAAGGAAAATCCGGAGATCCTGAGCGAGGTGGGCCAGCCGCGTGTGACAAAAGTCTCCGAGCACCGCCTGTCGGACCGCCAGCCGGCGCCTCCGCTGTTGTGTCGGCCGTTGGAGGACACCGAGGAGGTGTACCAGGCCCTGGTGGTGGGCACGCGCGACTACGTGCGCAAATCCGGTTTCGGACGGGCCCTCATCGGCCTGTCGGGCGGCATCGACTCCGCGCTCACCGCCACGGTGGCGGCGGACGCCCTTGGCGCGGAGAACGTGGTCGGCGTAACCATGCCGTCACGTTACTCATCAGAGGGCAGCGTGGCGGACTCGCAGGAGCTGGCCGACAACCTCGGGATCAGCCTGTGGCGCATCCCTATCGAGCCCGCGCATCACGCCTTCGCCGACATGCTGGCGGCCCATTTCGCCGGCACGGAGGCCAACGTAGCCGAGGAAAACGTGCAGGCGCGGATCCGCGGCAACGTACTGATGACCATCTCCAACAAGTTCGGCTGGCTGGTGCTCACCACCGGCAACAAGAGCGAGATGGCCATGGGCTACGCCACGCTGTACGGCGACATGGCGGGCGGTTTCGCGGTGCTGAAGGACGTGCCGAAGACGCTGGTGTACGAGCTCTGCCACTGGCGCAACGCCCGCACCGGCCCGGATGCGTCGGGGAATCGTCGGCCACTGATTCCGCAGTCGGTATTGGAAAAGCCGCCCAGCGCAGAACTGCGACCCGATCAGACCGACCAGGACACGCTGCCTCCCTACGATTTGCTGGACCCGATCATCAAGGCGTACGTCGAGGACGACTACGGGTTCGCCGACATGGTGGCCATGGGGCACCGCCCCGAATGGGTGCAACAGGTCATCACGGCAGTCGACCGCAACGAGTACAAGCGGAGACAGGCGCCGCCGGGCGTGAAGATCACGCCACGGGCGTTCGGCAAGGACCGGCGGCTGCCAATAGTGAACCGGTACCGACCGGCAAGCGCGTGACGACGCGGCCGGTCTGAGTTACTGCTCCAAGTCGGCGTTCTCCGTTTCCTTGTAGGCAAAGACGGCGAACAGCGGGTCGCCGGGCGGAGCCATGTCGGGGTTGGCGATGCCGCCGCGCACGCCGTTGAAGCCGCCGGCGTGCTGCATGTAGGAGGCCACCAGTTCGATGTGGTCCTCGTCGTTGGTGGAACGCCAGACCCGCACCGCCTTGGTGGGGAAGCAGCGGTTGGAGAAGGTCACGATGAAAACACCGCCGGGCCGGAGGATGCGGGAGACCTCGGAGAAAACGATCACGGGCTGCGTCAGGTATTGCACGGACACCGTGATGACCACGGCGTCGAAGGTCTCATTCTCGAAGGGCAGGGACGGGTCGGCGTTGATGTCCTTGAGCACGTACTCGTTGAGCTGAGGATTGTCGGCCATCTCGGCGGCGTTCATGCCGAGGCCCACGATGCGACCGCGCGGGTGCTCCTCAGGCCAGTGGGTGCGCCAGCTGCTCATCAGGTCCAGCACCTCGGCGTTTTCAGGTATCAGCTGCTGAATGAGCCGGCCGACGGCCAGGATAGCGCCGTCGTCGATGTGCACCACAAGGCGGGGCATGGTGTAGAACTCGGCGTCGTTGGAGTCGTCATCCCGCTGGAAGAACTCGGGCGGGAAGCGCTGGGGGTCCATCACCAAACCCAACCTCCTGATGAGCGCCGCCTGTCCGGTGGGGGTTTGGAAGCGCATGGTGTGCGGGTACCGTGAGAATTCACGAACAATATTACTGGCGGCGATTGTAACATCCGCCACCCGTGAAAAAGGAAAGGGCCGCTGCGACGGCCTCTGAAGTTGCGTTGGAAAGCGAAGGTAGTCGACGATCAAGGACGGAAGGTGGACAGTATCGTCTCCCTTTCGGTGGTGTAAGTCGCCAACGCCTCTTCGCAAATAGCAAAATCTGTCACGAACCCAAAAGGCTTGTCGGGGAAGTTCGAGGAAATACCAACCAAGGCTACATGAGAACGGGTGCATTCGCCTTCTGCTACCCGAGAGCGATATTCCAGGCGAAACAAATCCTGGTCGCCGATGTTCACCACTTGTGCGGCAACTCTTTCGAGGTAGTCCCACTCGTTGCCCTCTGCAACCAAATCCAAGTATGTACTCCAAAAGTAACTCGCGAGGGACCCGAGTGCAGCGTTCTTGTTGGGGAATGGCGAATCAAATCTGAAAGTTCTTATGATCCCACTGCGCTGTCCACTGTAATCATCAAAGAAGGCAAACTGCCTAGTCAAGTATTGGGGGCTCTCACCGGACATGTACCAGCCACGGGGAATGTCGATGCTGTAACCGTATCCATATTTTAAGTTGTGATAAGTGGCCGATGATGGTCCGCCAGATTCGTAGGAACTAAGGCGATCTTGGACCTCGTTGCTGGTTATCGCAAAATTGATGCCGGAGATGATCCGGTCTCCGTATGTTTCGTACCCGGCTGTGTTGACGCCGATGACCTTTCCGTAACGATCGACGAGAGGTCCGCCACTGTTACCGGCATTCACATCAGCATCGGTCTGAACCCATTCGGTGTCTGCGAAAATTCTGTGCGGCGCGGAAATGATCCCCTTTGTTAAGGTGGGCGATGTTCCTACATCATCGCCAGCCAACGGGAATCCCCAAGCAGTCACCTCGTCACCATAATCGACAGAGTCGGAATCACCCAGTTCCACCGTTCGGAAAGTACGGTTGGAACTCAGTTGAACTGCCGCCAGATCGGTCAATATCCCCTTGCCCAAGACGCGACCACTGAATTCCAGCAACTCTCCGTCCAGCGTCTCTATCCGTGCCATGACCGTCTCTGCGTCATCCACCACATGGCGGTTAGTGATCATCAGCCCGTCGGAGCGGACTATAAAGCCACTCCCGTAACCCGTAGCATCTATCTCGGGAAAGGGAACGGTGACACGGACCACTGCAGGCCTCAATAACTGCGAAACCTCAGCGATAGACAACGGCTGCTCTGTGCTAGCCGGCGGCGACACTGCCACGGTGGGGCAGGAACCGCCGTGGTCGGTGAGAGTCAGGTACTGCCAGTAAGGAGTGGGCCAAGTGGGTTGGCCGTAGCGTGAGTTGTTGCTCAGTACGGTGCAGGCGTGGTAAGCGCCTTCCTGCAGCCCATACAGCGTGTACGTGGGCCGATCAGGACTGACATTGGGTGCGTCCACGTCAACGAATACAAACGCCTGCCGCCAGTTTCCGGTAACGCTGGCCTTGGCTTTAGGATAGTCCCGATCCATGTTCACGCACCCTACACGGTAGTGCGTGGCGCCATGGGCTGAATTCCAGGTAACGATGACTTCACCGGGGTTAAACCCATTGACGACCCTGATGTTCGTGGGCGGAGCGGCGGTGGACTGCGCCTCCGCCGGCATAACGCTGCTTGCGGCGGCAGCAAATGTGGCCACGACTAACAGGACAGGAAGTGCTTTCAGTAACCTCATTGCCGATCCCAACGTATGTGCTCCAGTTCGAAGTCCCTCGCAGGATGTCAGTACGCCTTGATTACGTCATTGTCGCCTTCGCCGGGCGGGTGTATCTGCGCCGGAAGGTGGTTCAGCAATTCGGGAGCCTCCTCCACGCTGGGCCGCTGTTCGAACCAGGTGCGGAAATCGTCGGCCTCACCCTCGGTCATCACGTCCTTCTCCACCGCCTGGTACAGCATCCATTCCACGTCGATAGAGTCGGCAGCCAAGACATCCTGAGTGGAGAAGGGGCCCATCTCCTCAGGCCGGTTAGCCAGCCACTGAGACAAAGCGCCTGATCCTTCGGGAACAACCTGATCCGCATTTGGGTCCTGCCCGTCCTGAGGTAGTGACGGCGCCACTGCGTGGGGAGCCGCAGGGACGCGGGGTCCCCGCGGTTCGGCCATGGCATCGGCAGGAGCCGACGGGTCGGCGTACAGGCCCGGGTCGGTCAGGTCGGGCTGCACCTGAGCGGCGGCGGCTTCCTGCACCGGCTGCTCACCGGAGTTCGCTGCGAACATGGAACCGGCGGCAACGGCGACGGCAACTATGACCGCCGCGGCCGCGAGAAACGGCCAGCGCATGCGGAGCATGGAACCGGTGCGAGACATGATCTTTGTCCTCCGTGGGCCGGTCGATTATCTTTTGAGGTTATTTCAGGAAATTCGCGCGGAGATAATAGCATAGGCTGGGGCGACCGCAAGGGTCACCCCAGCCTCAGCATCGTGCGTTATTTCGACAGCCGTTTGCTAGCTTTCGTCGACGCTGTACACCCTTACCGCCGTGTCGTGGAACATCGCCGCGCGCTCGGTAGCGGAGTAGTCCTTCGAGAGGCGCTTGAAGGCGTTGTACATGACGTTGTACGAGTAGGACACCTTGTCCACCGGGAAGTTGCTCTCGAACATGCAACGGTCCGGGCCGAACTGCTCGATACAGTAGTTGACCAGCGGCGCCATGTCGTTGGCCAGTTCCTCAGAACTCGCGGGAACGTCCCTTTCATGCCAGTCGAAGCCGGTGCGAGGCATGCCGATGCCGCCCAGCTTGATGACCACGTTGGGGCACCCGGCGGCGGCAGCGATGCCCTGACGCCAGGTTGCCAGAGTCTCTTCGCTGTTGGAGTAGGGGCCGACGCGCAGCAGGCCGCCGATGTGGTTCAGGATGATGGTGAGATCGGGCACTGCCTTGGCGAACTCGGCCAACTCGAACATCTGCGGGAAGTACATCCAGCCTTCGAGGGTCAGGCCCATGCTGGCGAGGACGCGGGCGCCGGCGCGGAAGTTGTCGCTGGACATCTGGTTGGGCAGGTTGTGCGCGGCGGTGTTCTCGACCTCCGGATGCGGGTCCCAGGTGACCGAGTGGCGGATGCCGCGGAAACGGTTGGGGCTGGCCGCCTGGAGGGCTTCCAGGACGGGCTTGACGCCGTCGCCGAGGTTCAGGTTGGCGTGGCCGACGATGGACGCCGCCGCCCGACCTGTACCGTACAATCCGCTGGCGGAGGCCGCCGCCAGACCCTGCACGAACTCGACCTCGCCCACGGGACGCATCTCCTCGGGCCCAGTGGTGCGATACATGGATCGGGCCTCCACGAACACGGTGGAGGTCACGTTGTGACCGCTGTTCATGTCCGCAGCCAGCTCGTGGAGCAGGTAACGATGGTAGGGTATCCGCTCGGTGCGGTAGTCCCAAAAGTGGTGGTGCGGGTCACAGATGGGGATCTCGGGCTCCAGGGTTTCTTCCTGTCGGAGCGCGTGCCAGTCATTGCCTCCAAAGGGCATAATCAAGCCTCCGTTTTCCGGTGTGCGTGGAGTGACAAGGGTCGGCGAACACCCGAAATAGGGCCGTGGTTCGCCGTCACCGCAATCATATCATAGGGGGTCATGGCCGCTTGATCCCCGGGAGGCACTATTGAGACACGCCGTCGCCGCGCTTACGGAATGCGAGAATGCGAGTTGACTGGATGGCAACACGGTGAGCAGGGTCTACTACGGCTGGTGGGTTGTCGCCGCCGCGTCGAGCATGTCCTTCGCCAACGCAGCCACGGCGATCAGCATTCTCACGGTGTTCGTGGTGCCGATGAGCCAGGAGTTCGGCTGGAACCGGACGGAGGTGGCCGGCGCGACCAGCCTCGGGGCGGTCCTGGGCGCGGGACTGGCTCCGTTCACCGGGCGAGCGGTGGACCGTTTCGGCGCGCGAGTGACCCTGGTGGCAGGGGGCCTGATCGTGATGGCGGGTTGCCTGTACCTGGCCACAGCGCAGGCGCTGGCGGGGTTCTACGCGGCGTTCACCGCGGTGCGCATCGCCGACCAGGGGCTGATCCAGGTGAGCGCGGCGGTGACGGCCGGCAAGTGGTTCGCACGATACCGCGGACGCGCGACCGGAGTGGTGATGCTGGGCAACGCCGGCGGAGTGATCGTCATGGCTCCGCTGGTGCAACTCGTCATCTCAGCCTGGGATTGGCGGGCGGCGTGGATCATGCTGGCGGGTGTGATGCTGGTGGTCGGCGCGCTTCCGGCCCTGGTGCTGGTGCGGCGACAACCGGAGGACCTGGGCCTGCGGGTGGACGGTGATGAAATTTCGTCCCTGTCCGCCAGCTCCGAAGAGCCCGGCCTGGACCCAGACGTTGGTCTCTCCACTATCCTGCGGACGCCGTCATTCTGGATGATATTGGTGTCCCTGTTCCTGGTGGCGACCGCCACCTCGGGCATAGGGCTGCACCTGGTACCTCACCTGACCCAGCAGGGGCTCAGCGCCGGCGCGGCGGTGGCAGCAATCAGCGTCATGTCCATATCCGGAGCGCTGGCGGCGCTGGCGTGCGGGCTGCTGGCCGAAAGGGTGGCGCCCAAGTTGTTGCTCGTCGCGAACTACCTGCTTGCCGCCGCGAGCATGTGGGTGCTCACGGCGGCCGACAACCTTCCGGAGACCTACCTGTTCGCGGTGATGCAGGGGATTGTGGGAGCGGGCATCAACACGCTGGCGCCGATATTGTGGGCGCACTACTACGGCAGAGGATCCCTGGGCGGCATATTCGGCGTGAGCCGCGCTGCGCAAGTGGTGGGATTTGCCGCGGGTCCGTTGGCGTCGGCGGTGGTGTACGACCGGACGGGCAGTTACCAGGGAGCTTTCCTGGCGCTGGCGGGGGTGGCACTGGTTGCCACGGTCCTGTTGACGGTAGCCAGACGACCACGCGTGTGAGCGTTAGTCGAGCAACTTCATCCGTCAGGTGCGGCGGCACGCATGGCGGCGAGTCCCTCGTGCAGCCCGGGATGCGGAAGACCCAAGGCAGCCATGGTGCGCGTGCAGTCCAAGCCCAGGCGGTCATCCACCGGGTCTGTGACCGGGATCACTAGGCTCGGATCCAGACCAAACTCGTCGGCGACGGCGACCGCAAAATCGCGCATGTTGACCCAGTCGGATCCGGCCACGTGATGGATGCCGGTGTCCTCTACTCCGATCAGTCGTTGGATGCCGTCGACGAGGTGCTCCACATAGACCGGCGATCGGTACACGTTGGTGGGAGCATGATAGGCCTCACCATTGCGTAGACGTTCAACCAGCCACGGCACGAAGTTGCGGCGTCCCGGTGCAGGCCAGCCGTAGACGATGCTGGTGCGCAGGACGCTCCAATTGGACTCCAACGACGCTACCGCCTGCTCCGCCTCGAACTTGGTCCGGCCGTATTGGGTGGTCGGCGCCGGTGGGTCGTCCTCGTGGTACGGCCCGCGCTGCCCGTCAAACACATACTCGGTGGATACGAAGACGAGCCGCGACCCCTGGCGTTGGCAAAGGCGGGCGATGGCCTCGGTGGCCGTCGCGTTGACCGCTGCGGCGGCATTGGGGTTCCGCTCCGCCGTGCCGACGTCCGCCATGGCGGCCAGGTGGACCACAACCTGGGGCCGTGCGGATGCGAAGAGGTTGTCCAGCGCCGCGCGGTCGGTTATCTCCACGCGGTGCCAGGACGCGCCATCGTCGGCCGCTGGCCGCGAGCGATAGGTGCTGAAAACGGTGTGGGCGGCGTCCCCTGCCAAGCGGCGGGACACGTAGCGACCGATGAACCCGCTGGCGCCGATGATCAGGATGCGCACGGGGCGGCCGCTGAAGGGTCTCTTCTAGAAGTCGATGCCAGCAGAGGTCAGGACACCGGCAACACCGGCTCGGTGCGGTCGTCGGGAAGCTCGACCTCGAAGGCGTTGAGGAAGAACGCGGTCTGGGCGTAGTTGCCCATGAGCGCGGTGATCTCCACCAGGTGCTGGGCACCGAACTGCTCCAAAGCAATCTGGAAGGTGGAGGCGGAGATGCGGTGGCTGGCGTAGAACTCGTTGCAGAAGTTGATGATCGCGCGCTCGTCGGCGGCCATGTCGGGCAGGGGCTTGCGATCGCGGATGGCGTCGACCAGGGCGTCGCTGACACCCTCGCGGCGAGCCGCCGGCGCATGGGCGTTCCAGATATAGGGACAGTCGAAATTGCGGGCGGTGGTCAGGATCGCCAGCTCCTGGATGCGCTTGGAAAAGGTGCTCTCGAAGCGCAGGTAGCCGGTCAGGCTGCTGCGGCGCCGCGCCATTTCGGGGCTGTTGATCGCGATGGAATAGGGCCCGCCGGTGATGGTTCCGCCGGTGGGTCTGGTCAGTTCGTCGAAGGCATCGTGGAATTCTGCGGGCACCATGTCTCGGGTTACCACGGGTAGTCTGGCCATGATTCTCCTCGGCTGGGAAATGGGATTGGGGCTCATCGCCGATTGTAACACCCTACCCCAACGGCGTTTCGCTAATCACGTTGAATGACACCAGGCCGGAACGCGATTACAATCACGCAAATCGATGCGGAGAACCGAACCCGGGAGGTAGCGACGTGGCGACGACGGAACGCTTGAATACCCAAGAGGAGCAGCAATATTACGAAACCGCCGGGCGGATCCAGGTCAAACCGGGCTGGCTGCAGGGTGAGGGCCAGCCGCTGCCGGAAATGGAACCCTACCTGTGGCGCTGGGCCGAGGTGGAGCCGCTGGTGATGAAGAGCGGCGAGCTGGTGACGCCGGACCGCGACGTGGAGCGGCGCACGCTGCGGCTGGCGACGCCGGGGCTGGATCGCGGCACCACCCACACCATCACCGCGGCGCTGCAACTGCTGCTGCCCGGCGAGAACGCGCCGGCGCACCGGCACACGCCCACGGCGATACGGTGGGTGCTGAAAGGCACGGGCGCGTACACCACCGTGGAGGGCGACAAGTGCTACATGGAGCCGGGCGACCTGGTGCTGACGCCGTCGTGGACATGGCACGACCATAACAACGAGGGTGACGAGCCGATGGTCTGGCTGGACGGGCTGGACGTGCCGCTGGTGCGCTACCTGCGGGCCAACTTCTACGAGGCCTATCCCGAGGATCAGCAGCCCATCGTCGGTGTGGCCGAGTCGGAGCGGAAGTTTGCCTCCGGCGCGCTGCGGCCGGCGTGGGAGGAGCCCGGCGCGCCCTACTCGGCGCTTTGGCACTACAAGTGGGACAAGACCCACGAGGCGCTGCAGCAGCTGGCGCGGGTCGACGCCAGTCCCTTCGACGACGTGGCCATGGAATTCAGCGACCCGATGACCGGCGGGCCGGTGCTCAAGACGATGACCTGCTGGGCGCAGATGATCCGGCCGGGCGTGGCCACGCGGGCGCACCGGCAGACCAGTTGCGCGGTGTACCAGGTGTACAAGGGCCAGGGCCACAGCGTCATCGACGGCACGCGGTTCGACTGGACCGAGGGCGACTTCTTCGTGGTGCCGCCGTGGGTGTGGCACGAGCATGCCAACGACGCCGATGGTGAGGCGGTCTTGTTCTCGATACAGGACATCCCCATCATGAAGCAGATGGCGCTCTACCGCGAGGAGCCCTACGCGGAAAACGCGGGGCACCAGCCGGTGACCGGGACGTTTGGGGGATAGCGTCTGGAGTGTTTCCAATCTGTCATCGCGAGGAGCATAGCGACGCGGCGATCTCGTACTATGGCTAACAACCGTCGCCCCGACGAGATTGCCACGCTGCGCTCGCAATGACAGGCTGATAGGCTAATCGCTAAAGTATCAGCCGCTGCTGTGCGGCCACGGGCTCCGGCGATGCGTCGTCGGGGCCGTCCTTTGGGGAGAAGCCGGAGACGCCCACGCCCAGGAGCCGGAAGGCGCGGTCAGGAGCCAGTTCCCGCTCCAGCAGCATCCACGCGGTGGACACGACGGCCGCCTCCTCATCGGTGGGCGACGGCAGCGTGGTCTGGCGCGTGAAGGTGGTGAAGTCGGAGAGGCGCATCTTGACGGTGACGGTGCGAGCGACCAGTCCCTTGCGGCTAACCGACCCGGCAACGCGGCCGGACAGGCGCTCGATTATCGACCGCAGATTGGCGCGCTCGTCGTCGGAGTTGCCGGGGAGGTCGTCGGCGAAGGTGGTCTCGGCGCTGATGGACTTGGCCTCGCGGGAGGTCTGGACGGGATCGTGGTCGATGCCCCGGGCGCGGTGGCGGATGCTGTCGCCGCGCTTGCCGAAGTGGCGGGCGAACCAGGCGTCGGGCATCTCGGCCAGCTGACCGATGGTGTCCACTCCCTCGTCGTGGAGCCGGGCCGCCGACTTGGGACCCACGCCCACCAGCTTGCCCACGGCCAGGGGCGCCAGGAATTCGGCCTCGCCGCCGACGGGGACGACCACCAGGCCGTCGGGTTTCTGCAGGTCCGAGGCGATCTTGGCGACGGTCTTGCCCGTGCCCAGGCCCACGGAGACGGTGAGGCCGGTCTCGGCGGCGACGCGCTCCTTGATGTCGATGGCAATGGCGATGGGCGAGCGGTCGGCGGCGGCCTCGGTGACGTCCAGGTAGGCCTCGTCCAGGGACACGGGCTGGATCACCTGGGTGACGTCGCGGAAGATGTCCATGATCTGGCCGGACATCTCGCGGTAGCGGTCGAAGCGGGGGCGGACGATGATGCCGTCGGGGCACTGGCGCACGGCAGTGGCCATGGGCATGGCCGAGTGGACGCCGAATTTCCGCGCCTCGTAGGACGCGGTGGCCACCACGCCGCGACCCTCGGGCCGACCGCCCACCAGCACGGGCAGGCCGCGCAACTCAGGGTTATCCAGCTGCTCCACGGCGGCGTAGAAGGCGTCCAGGTCGGCGTGGATGATGTGGCGATGCTGCGACGTCATGGGGCAAGGGTCATGCGCATGGTGAGCGAATGGCCCAATTCTACCCCCGGCCGCGGCGGAAAGGCATCGTGGTGGCGTCGCGAGGTGACTGGTTCAGGTTGGGTTCATGGCTGCTTTCCTCGTTCAGGTGGATGTTGACGGTTGCTCGCTGCGGTCAGGTTTGGTGTCCGGTGATTTGATCTGTGTTCCGCCAGAGCCTGATGGTCGATTGTTAGCCCCACGGCCGGAGGTGGTACGCATGGCTTTTACTAGCAATGTTGACGGGCACGGTATGGCACCGCTGGGGTGCACGGCCGTGCGTCCAGGAAGGCAGCTGCTCCTGTGGCCAATCGGACTACGCGCCTGAATCAGCGGGACGACGACAGTCCAGGGTTGTCCCATGGCCGGTATGCGATTTTGATGCTAACGGGTTGGCCGTGAACGACCGGATGGCTCTGGCGGAACGATTTATCACCTGACGAGGACATTGTAGAACAGCAGTTCGGGTTTTGTCAAAGCAGAGTCGACGACGCAGAGAGGGGCGCGGGCGGATGGCCAGTGATCGCGACGATGCCGGGACCCCCGGGACGGCCGCGCGGCTTAGGAGCACCGAGTCGCTTCACGCGGCGTAGAAGGCATTCGGGTCGGCGTGGATGATGTGGCGTGGAGCCGTCACGAGGTAGTTCTGCGACATTTCGGTATCGCACGCAGTGGTCATCTACCGCGGGTCACCAAAGGCTGAAACGAACCAAATCGACGTGGTAAATTCGGCCATAGGACGCGCCAATTGCCGAACTCCGCAAATGATCAGCGTCTCACCCTCAAGGCTTGGGCACATTATACCGCGCCTACACGCTATTGACGACCGCTACTGTCCCCCTATAAAATCAAAAGTCCGGTCAAACCTAACCCTGCGATGGAGTACGTGTGATGGCTGTTTTTATATCAATATTCAACAATAAGGGGGGCGTAGGCAAGTCCACGATTTCTTGGAACCTAGCGGATGCGCTTGGCAATCGTGGTCATCGAGTGTTGTTGATAGACTTCGATCCTCAGTGCAACTTGTCGATTGCAATGCTCGGTGAGGAGCAATTTGTAAACACATTGCCACAACAAAATTATCCGTACGGACAAACGATTCGATCATTTTTGCAAAGGTTCTTGCAAAACACCGGCGACGAAGAGGTGTTCTTGCACCGCGCCCCGGAGACTAACCAGAATGTGTGCCTGATAGCAGGCGATTTTTGGCTGAACGTATACGCCGATGCCCTGAACGTTGGAGCCGACCTGTTGTCTGGAACCGGGCTAAGCCGATATGTGGCATTGAAACGTATCGTATCAGCGGCTGAAGCTGAGGAGGAGCCGTTTGACTACGTTCTTATAGACCTGCCGCCGTCATTCGGAGCCCTCGTGCGAGCGGCGTTTTACTCGTCAGACTACTACATAGTACCTTGCACTTCAGACAATTTCAGCGTCTACTGTGTCGGTTTGATCGGCCAAATGGTCCCGTCCTTCTTACGTGATTGGACGATCGGATTAGAGAGGTTTCAGGCTTCAAATCCGCACTATCAGGAGTTTGATGATTTGGGCCGCCCGGTGTTCGCGGGGTGGGTATTCAACGGCTTTGATACCGCTCGTCGTAGGCGTACAGCGCATGAAATTCAGAGTGGTGCTCCCCTAGGGGACAGGGTGATGGTGAGAGCGGACTCGACGATGCACCAACGAGTCTCGGAAGCCATCAGGGATGATCTCATAGCCGAATTGCATGCCGGGATTCAGGGCTTTGTACCCGTAACGCCAACTCTACAAGATGATTGGCAAATTGGAGATATCGAAGACGCCAATGTGTTGATTCAAAACAGTTTGTGGTTAAATGTACCACTGGGTAGCTTAGGCAACCATCAACAAGTTCTCTCTTTGCAAGAGCGTTCTCAATGGGCTCCGAATCAATTGGAACAAATCGAATTAATAAGAACAAAATTCGACGAAATGGCCGCAAATGTCGTAACGCATTGCCAGTAGCTCGCGTTTCTACCCACAATTATCGTGCGTAGGGAAAGGTCCCGGGGTCATTACAGTCGTATGGGCAACCTCCTGCCTCTGTCTATGTCTCAACATCTACAGGCTGATGAAATACGGCATGAGCCGCCCGGCATTGGGTTGCAACGAAGCGTACGTCACTCCCCTTCGATAGCGTTCACCCGATAGAAGATTCCAGGACGTTCGTGTCGGCCGCCACAGAAATTGGCTGGAAAAGTCCTTTCTCAGTAATACGCTGAAGTAGAACATTCACCCATGCCAAAACCCCGGCGCCGTCCGGTCCGTTGGGTCCTCGCCCTGCCCCAGGTACTTCGCGCGTAGGCGGTCCCAGAGGTAGAGGCGGGACCAGTTGGGTTGCTTTTCGTATTGCTGGTGTTCGTCGAGGTGGGGGTTGGGGAGGAGGACGGTGATCTGCTGCTGGCCGCCGCCGTTGAAGAGGCGGAAGCCCCAGGACGTGGGCTGGTGGTCGGGGTTGAGGCGGCGGTAGAGCTCGGCGCGGGCGGTGCGACGCAGGCCGGCCACCTCGGGCGGCGCCGACGTGTGCTCGCCGATGCACAGGTGCAGGTGCCACTCCTCGAAGTCGACGGTGAGGTAGCCGTCGAGGAAGCCGGTGCGGGGCGGACGCGGCGGCTTGATCTCCCACACGGCGCCGGGGATCAGCAGGCCGATGCGGATGCGCTCCCACTCGGCCAGGCAGTCGGTGAGCATGCCGTGGAGGGTGTCCTGGTCGGTGGGCACCGGGAATAGCTCGTAGATGCCGTCGGGCTGCTGGACGATTTCGCCGCGGGGCAGGGGCTGGGCGGTGGTCATGGCGTGGCTCCGGGTGGGATGGGTCCGGTCGGGTCGGATCGTGATGGTAATGTACTACAAGCGGCGCGAGGCGTCGGCGCGGGGTGATGGCGACGCTGCTAAATCGTCAGAATCAGGATTTGCCGGATTAACGGATTTTCGGGATTGGGGGTGCTCTTCTGTCAGACGGCTTCAATCCTGTAAATCCGTAAATCACGGAAATCCTGATTCTGACGAACCCCGTAAGCGGGTGCGCGCGACCCTGTTCGCGGGAGGGACATCGTTACGCCGGCGAGATTGCCGCGCTGCGCTCGCAATAACAATCCAGCAGGCAAAGTTTTGGTGCAGGCGTGGTACTATCTGGCGCACCCGCCGGGCGGTTGCCGTTTTTGTGTCGCGCGGCGGTCGGCCCGATTGGACAAGACGTAATATCAAAGGAGCGATCCGATGCCGGAGATTGAGAACAAGCTGAAGGAACTGGGCTACGAGCTGCCGCCGCCCCGGGCGCCGGGAGCGGGCAACATCATCCCCTACGTGCGGACCGGCAACCTGGTGTTCCTGTCGGGAACCGGGCCGGGCCTGCCCGGAGGCGGCCTGCTGCACACCGGCAAGCTGGGCGGCGAGGTAACCGTCGAGCAGGGCTACGACTGCGCGCGGCAGACCATGCTGAACCTGCTCACCGTTCTGAAAGGCGCGATTGGCGACCTGGACAACGTGAGCCACATCGTCAAGCTGCTGGCCATGGTCAACTCCACGCCGGACTTCGGCGACACGCCGCGGGTGGCCAACGGCGCCTCGGACCTGCTGATCAGCCTCTACGGCGACCGGGGACGGCACGCACGCTCGGCCGTGGGCATGGCCACGCTGCCCGGCGGAATGCCCATCGAGATCGAGATGATCGTCGAGGTCAACGACTAGGGACTCATCTTGCTGGGTTGGTCATCGCGAGGAGCAAAGCGACGTGGCGATCTCGTTGAATGAGCAATGACTCCTTCGGCGACGAGATTGCCACGCTGCGCTCGCAATGACCAACCCCTCGGACGTTGCCTTTAGCCGCTGCGGTCGGCGAACTCGCTCTTGGCGGCCTCGACCAGGGTGACGTCGCGTAGGAGGTCGCTGGCGGTCAGGCTCAGCGCCTTGGCGACGGACAGCGCGTTGGACAGCGCCAAGTCCGTGATCGCCGTCTCGCACATGTCCCGGGTGTGCGACGCCACCGGCGTCTCACTGACGGCGTAGCGCAACTCGAAGGCGGGCATGGCCTGGCTGACGTTGCCAAAATCGGTGGACGCCCCGCTGCCGGCGCGGCCGGCTACCGGCTCGTCCAGCCGGATCCCCAGGGCCTCGATGTTGGCGGCCATCGCCTGGGCCAGGACCACGTTGGGCTGCACGTTCTCATAGAAGGGGTAGAACTCCTCGACCTCCAGGCGCGCGCCGGTCATGGCCGCCGCGCCCTCGGCGATGGCGGCCACCTTGCCCACCACCTCGTTGCTCAGGTACTGCCCGTCGCGGGAGCGCAGCATGAAGTTGGCGGCGGCGAACTCGGGCACTACGTTGGGCGCCAGGCCGCCGTCGGTGATCACCCCGTGCATCCGCACGTCATCGCGCAGGTGCTGCCGCAGGGCGTCGATGCCGGTGAACAGATGGATCACGGCGTTCAACGCGTTGATGCCGGCCTCGGGCGCGGCGGCGGCGTGGGCGGCCCGGCCGTGGAACATGTACCGGTAGCCGACCATGGCCAGGCTCCAGCTCTCTCCCTTGGGCGAGGCGGCGGGGATCACAGTGCGGTTGGAGAACGGGTGGGACGAGAGCGTGGCGTCGATGCCGTCGAACACGCCGGCCTCCAGCAGCCGGATCTTGCCGCCGCCGCCCTCCTCGGCCGGCGTGCCGATGATCTCGATGCGGCCGGGCAGGTCGGCCGCGTTGGCCTGGAGTCCCAGCGCCGCGCCCATGGCGGCCATGGCGATGAGGTTGTGCCCGCAGCCGTGGCCGATCTCGGGCAAGGCGTCGTACTCGGCCAGCACGGCGATGGTCGGCCCTTCGCCGGCGCCGCCGGGGATGGTGGCCCGGAACGCCGTTTCGACACCGCCGATGCCGCGCTCCACCTGGAGGTTGTGCTTTTCGAGGAACCCGGCCAGGGCGTTGGACGAATAGAATTCCTGGTAGTTCAGTTCCGGATGGGCATGGACGTCTTTGGAAAGGTCGAACAGCTCCTGCTTCGATCCCTCGATGGTCGAGTTGGAACTCGAGGCGAGTGCATCTTTGGGCTCCGCGTTGCGGCTGGTCATGTTGGTGTCCCTCCTGGTCGCCGAGGGTATGGCCTCGGTGGCTTGATCTGCGTGTTCGATGAAATGGATGATATCCTTGATTCCGCGCGAGGTGAATACGCTTGAACGACTGTCCCAACAACGACATACGCAACCTGGCCATCATCGCCCACGTCGACCACGGCAAGACCACCCTGGTCGACGCGCTGCTGAAACAGGGCCAGGTTTTCCGTGCCCACCAGCAGGTGGGTGAACTGATCATGGACACCAACCCGCTGGAGCGCGAGCGCGGCATCACAATCCTGGCCAAGAACGCGTCGGTCTCCTACCGCGGCGTCAGGATCAACATCATTGACACGCCGGGCCACGCGGACTTCAGCGGCGAGGTGGAGCGGGTCATGAACATGGCCGACGGCTGCCTGCTGCTGGTCGACGCGGTGGACGGGCCCATGCCCCAGACCACCTACGTGCTGCGCCAGGCGTTGCAGCAGGACGTCAAGCCCCTGGTGGTCATCAACAAGATCGACCGGCCCGAGGCCCGCGTCGAGGAGGTGTTAAGCCTGGTGCAGGACCTGTTCCTGGAGCTGGCCACCGACGCGGAGCAGTTGGACTTCCCGGTACTGTACACATCCGCGAAACAGGGTTACGCGACAGTTGACCCGGACCGGCCGGGCACCGACATGCAACCGCTGTTTGACGCCATCCTGGAAGCGGTGCCGCCGCCGGCCGGAGATCCGGAAGCCTCGCAGCAGATGCTGGTGGCCGCCTTGGATTATGACAACTACCTGGGGCAGGTGGCCGTGGGCCGCGTCACCAACGGCACCCTGCGACTGAGAGAGAACGTCGCATTGGTCGGGCGGGATGGAGAGACCACCACCCACGGCCTGGAGCGGATTTTCGTGTTCCACGGCATGGAGCGCGTCGAGGTTCCCGAGGCCCGCGCCGGAGACATCGTGGCGGTGACCGGTCCGGAGGGCGTCGCCATCGGCGACACCATCACCAGCGCGGAGGACCCGCAACCCCTGCCCAGCATCGACATCCAGGAACCCACGGTGCGCATGACCTTCGGCGTCAGCACCTCACCCTTCGTGGGACGGGAGGGCGGACGCTGCACATCGCGCAACCTGTACGAACGGCTGATACGGGAACTGCGCACCAACGTGAGCCTGCGGGTGGAGACCACCGCCAGCCCGGACATCTTCGTGGTGGCCGGCCGCGGCGAGCTGCACCTGTCCATCCTGGTGGAGACCATGCGCCGCGAACAGTTCGAGTTCCAGGTTTCGCGGCCGGTGCCGGTGACCAAAACAGTTGAAGGTAAGACCCACGAGCCCTACGAAATCCTGACCATAAGCACCCGGGAGGATTACGTCGGCGTGCTGACCGAGTACCTGGCCGAGCACCTGGGGCAAATGCGCGACATGCGCTACGGCGACGACGGCTACGTCCACATGGAGTACAAGATACCCACCCGCGGCCTGATCGGCTTCAATGCTTTCTTCCTCCGCACCACCCGCGGCGACGGCGTGAAGAACAGTACCTTCGATTCCTACGAATTGATGCAGGGCGATATCAAATCCCAGCGGGGCGGCGCTCTGGTGGCTTCCGAAGGCGGCCCAGCCGTTACCTACGGCCTGATCAACGCCCAACGCAGGGGGGACACCTTCATCGACCCCGGCACGCCGGTGTACGAGGGCATGGTGGTGGGCAGCCGCCGCCAGGAAGGCGACATCGAGATCAACGTCTGCAAGGAAAAGAAGCTGACCAATATGCGGTCGTCAACGGCCGACGTCGCCGAGCGGCTGAACGCCACGATACGGATGAGCCTGGAGGAGACCCTGGAGTTCATATCCGATGATGAACTGGTGGAGGTCACACCGCAGAATTTGCGCATCCGGAAGATGGAACTCTCCGCACTGGACCGCAAGCGCCGGCGCCGGGACGGGACACGGGTCCGCGTTTAGCTCGGTATCAGCCTCAGCGCCGCGGAGCGCTCACCCGCCCACGAAACGGTCGCCGAAGGTGGAGGCGACATACGAGTCGCCCGCCGCCACCGACAAACGGCGTGACGCGACGGCATGGTCCGGTGTGAGTCGTCCGTACAGGATGAGGACGCAGATTTCGCCGTCGCACGCAAAGGTCACGTCAGGCGGTTGGCTCGCAGCGCCATGGATGATCTCGGCGGCTTGATCGCTCAGCACCAGATCGACCACTCGCGGCTCGGGATCGTCAATCGTGAAGCGGTAGCGCAGGGGCCGACCTGATAGCAACGGGTCGGGACGAAAGGCCCGCCTGGCGGCCCGGTCCACGGTATCCAGCAAGGCGGCGACGCTGCCGTCGGAAAGGTGGAAGTCGTCCTCCAACCGCGAGCGGATATCCCACCCGTGCATGGTCAGCTCGGCGATGCGTTGGGTCAGGAGGGTGTCCATGGACATGGGGCCGGTCGGCCAATAGACCAGGTTGCCCCACTGTTCGGGCTGCACCTGCCGGAATTGGGCGACGGTCTCGTCGATCCGTTGGGTGAAATCTGCCAGCAGCCCATCGCCCAACCGGTGGCTGGCGTCGACGGCCCGCTGGTAGATGCTCCGGGCGAAGGCGTCTTCATCGTGCTGCTCCGGCGAGGGTGAGCCTTCCGGCGGCGAGTGGTCTCCGTCCAAGCCCCGGAGCAGGCGGGTGGAGAGGTCGACGCTGGTGAGGTGTCCGATCACGTCGCCGGCGGTCCAACCCTCGCAGGCGCTGTCGGCCGCCCAAGCGTCCGGGGAAAGGTCTCCCAGGAAATCGAGGAGCATCTTTGCTTCCCGTTCGAACAGGTCGATGCGGCTGGACTGGGTGGTCATGATGAACTCCATCGTCGCTGTGATTGTGTGCCGCATGGGGGTTTACGGCATGCGGGATTCCAAACGGTGGCTAACACTATACCGCCAACAAAGTGCGGTAGTGTCGAACCACGCATGCGGCCGCCGAGCCCGGAAATTGCTGCGGGGTTACACGCGCGTTGCTATATAATCCGTGACGAAGCTGCGCGTTTTGAAGCCAACGGACGGGACGACGCGGTCGTTCCCGGATCGAACGGACGCGGACGGAACCGAAACGCGGTCAATCCGCTCCTACCTGGCGCAGCCGCGATTTCCAGGGAGAGCGCCAGATGAATGAGGCCATTGTATTTGCGGTCCTCGCGCTGTCCCTGGTGCTGTTCATAGTCGGCAAGTGGCGCTACGACATCGTCGCCGTGCTGGCCCTGCTGGTGCTGGCGATAGCGGGTATCGTGCCCGCGGCAGAGGCCTACAAGGGGTTCGGGCACCCGGCGGTGATCACGGTCGCCGCCGTATTGGTGCTGAGCCGGGCCCTCTATAACTCCGGCGTGGTGGACGTGATTGCCGGCTGGTACTCGCGAATACCGGAGTTGCTCACGGTCAGGATCGCGGCGCTGTCCGGCATGACGGCGTTCCTGTCGGCGTTTATGAACAACGTGGGTGCGGTGAGCCTGCTGCTGCCGGTGGCGATCCGCGTGGCCAACCGGAGCGACCACCCGCCATCGCGCTTCCTCATGCCCCTGGCATTCACGTCGCTGTTGGGTGGGATGATCACACTGATCGGAACGCCGCCCAACGTGATCATTGCCAACTTTCGCGAGGAGCAGTTGGGCGCTCCATTCCAGATGTTCGACTGCACGCTGGTAGGGCTCATGGTAACGGCCGCCGGCGTGGTTTTCATCGTGCTGGTGGGCTGGCGCTTGATCCCGGCCCGCCAGACACCCCTCACATTGGGAGAGACTGTAGACATCGAGAGCTACATGACCGAAGTGCGCGTGCCGGAGAACTCGAGGTTCGTGGGCCGGCGCCTACGCGACGTCGAAGAGTCTGCGGACGATGACGTCGCCATAGCCGGTCTGCTTCACCGTGGCATCGTGTACGGCGCACCGTCCAGCTACCAGACAATCGACGCCAACGATATCTTGATCATCGAGGCCGACCCCGAGGACCTGGCCACTTTCGTGGAAACCACGGGATTCGAACTGGAGGGCTCCACCGACGCTCAATCGGAGATCAGCCAGACGCTGGACGCCGAGAATGTTGCCATAGTGGAGGCCATTGTGACCCCGGGCAGCCTGGCGCAGGACCGGAGCGCCCGGGAACTTCGTCTGCACTCGGAATTCGGCGTGAACCTCCTGGGAGTGTCCAGGCGCGGGCAGCGACTCGTCCGCCGGCTCGGCCATATCAACTTCCGGCTGGGCGACGTCCTGCTGCTCCAGGGACAGGAAGAGGTCGTGCAAACGGCCCTGCCCCGACTGGGTCTGCTGCCCCTGGCCGAGCGCGAACTGCGCATCGGACAGCGACGGCGTCTCCTGTTTCCACTGGGTGTGTTCGCAACCGCGTTGCTGCTGACTTCCTTGGGCCTGCTATCGGTCCAGGTGTCGTTCGTGGCCGCGGTGGTCATCCTCGTGGTGACACGGATCGTCTCGCTTGAGGAAGCCTACGAGGCCATCGACTGGCCGGTGATCATCCTGCTGGGCGCCATGATACCGGTGGGTGAAGCGCTGGAGACCACGGGCGGCGTGGCGCGGATCGCGGCCACCTTCGCCGAACTGGGCAGCGCGCTGCCTCCCTGGGCCATGCTGGGGATCGTGCTGGTGACGACGATGCTGCTGTCCGCGGTGATCAACAACGCCGCCGCCGTGATCCTGATGGCGCCCATCGGCATCAACGTGGCCGAAAACATCGGCGCGTCGCTGGACCCCTTCCTGATGGCGGTGGCCATCGGCGGGTCGTCGGCGTTCCTGTCGCCAATCGGGCACCAGTCCAACACCATTGTGATGGGCCCGGGTGGTTACCGGTTCGTGGACTATCTGAGGATGGGCCTGCCGCTGGAGGTGGTGATTGTCGTGGTCTGCATCCCGGCAATCATGTGGGTGTGGCCCATGGGAGTGTGAGGGCGAAACCTCATGGTGTTGACTTGGGATCGAGTTGGCGACTTCTGGCACTGTCACCGCAGAGGAATATAATGGGACCAGGAGCCGGCCGCTCAGCCTTGGAGCATTTTCCCGGACGATAGCCCCGGACGATAGCATGGAAGTAATCGGATCCAACCTGCGCACCACCGACCGGGATTTCCTGGACAACCAGGCCCGGATGGAAGCCCTGGTAAGCGACCTGAAAGAGAGACTGACCCAGGTGCGCGCCGGCGGCGGACAGCGGGCGGTGGACCTCCACCGCAGCCGTGGCAAGATGCTGGCCCGGGAGCGGATCGACGGTTTGGTTGACGCCAATACGCCCTTCCTCGAGCTCAGCCCTCTGGCGGCATGGGAGATGTACGACGGCGAGGAAGCGTCGGCCGGCATTGTGACTGGTGTCGGCGTAGTCCAGGGCAAAGAGGTGGTGATCCTGGCCAATGATGCCACCGTCAAGGGTGGCACCTACTACCCGATCACCGTGAAAAAGCACCTGCGCGCCCAAGAGATTGCCCTGGAGAACCACCTGCCCTGCATCTACCTGGTGGATTCCGGCGGCGCTTTCCTGCCGCTGCAGGCTGAGGTGTTTCCCGACCGCGACCACTTCGGACGCATTTTCTACAATCAGGCCCAGATGTCGGCCATGGGCATCCCCCAGGTGGCGGTGGTTATGGGGTCGTGCACTGCGGGCGGCGCCTACATTCCAGCCATGAGCGACGAGGTGGTGATGGTGCGGCAGCAGGGAACCATCTTTCTCGGGGGACCCCCGCTGGTGCGCGCGGCCACGGGCGAGGAGGTGGACCCGGAGACCCTGGGCGGAACAGAGGTGCACACCCGCGTATCGGGTGTCGCCGACCACCAGGCCGCCGATGACGAGGACGCCCTGGCCATCACGAGGGACATCGTCGAAAACTTCGTGCGCCGGCGGGATCCTCCCTTCGAACTCGCTGCCCCGGAGCCTCCCAATCTAGACCCGGCGGAACTCTACGGCATAGTGTCGCCGGACAACCGGAGGCAATACGACGTCCGCGAGGTGATCGCCCGCATTGTGGACGGTAGCCGCTTCCACGAGTTCAAGGCCGGGTACGGGGAAACGCTGGTGTGCGGCTTCTCACGCATCTGGGGCTACCCGGTGGGAGTGGTCGCCAACAATGGAGTGCTTTTCTCCGAAAGCGCCCTGAAGGGGACCCACTTCATCGAGTTGTGCAGCCAGCGGGGGATCCCGCTGCTGTTCCTGCAAAACATCACCGGGTTCATGGTGGGCAGCCAGTACGAGGCCGGCGGCATCGCCAAGGACGGGGCCAAAATGGTCATGGCGGTTTCCAACGCCGCCGTGCCCAAGTTCACCGTGATCATCGGGAGTTCCTTCGGGGCCGGCAACTACGGGATGTGCGGTCGAGCCTATCAGCCCCGCTTCCTGTGGACATGGCCCAACGCCCGCATCTCGGTCATGGGCGGGCAGCAGGCGGCAGAGGTGCTGGCCACCATCCGGCTGCAGCAGCTTGAGCGACAGGGCCGCACCCTGGAGCAGGAGGAGCGCGACGAGCTGCAACGTCCCATCCTGCAGAAGTACGAGGAGGAGGGCGATCCCTACTACAGCACCGCCCGCCTGTGGGACGACGGCATCATCGACCCGGTGGACACGCGCGACGTGGTCGGCCTGGGGATTGCCGCGTCCATCAACGCGCCGTTCCCGGAGCAGAAGCGGGGCGTGTTCCGCATGTAAAGCCGAGCCTCGACCCGGCGCTGGTATAATTCTGCCGCCAGCCCGGGCCTGCAGCCAACCCGCCAGGTGCGACATGACCATACCAGACACCTCCGCCAGGACGCCCTTTGTCCAGAGCGCATTCGTGTTTCCGGAACCGCCGGAAGATCATCATGACAAGATGACCAACTATGACCAGATGGCCGAAACCGGCAACACTCGTTACCTGGCCATCCATCTGGGCAACCCCGAGTCCACCCTGGTGGTCGGCGAGCGCTACCTGGCCCTGGCCCCCACCCGGGATATGACCGGGCTGACCTACCCTGACCTCCTGGTTGCCTTCGACGTGAAACCGGAGTACTACCGCCAGCACAACGCCTACGTCATCTCGGAACAGGGGAAGCCGCCGGACTTCGTGCTGGAAATAGCGTCGCGGAGCAGTGGACAACGGGACGTAGCGGAGAAGCGGGAGAAATACTCGGGTCTGCTCATACCGGAGTACTGGCGGTTTGACGAAACGGGGCGGTATCACGGGGCGCGCCTGGCCGGGGATTGTTTGGCAAATGGGGAGTACGAATCGATAGACATAGCCGAGTTGGACGACGGGAGTCTGCAGGGGTACAGCGCGGTTTTGAACCTGAACCTGCGTTGGATGCTGTCGGGTCGCACGCCGTATGTCGAAGGACTGGCGCGGGGCCTGCCGCGAGGGCGTTTGGGTTGGCACGACCCGACCACGGGCCAGCACATCGCCACCTATGAAGATGAAAGGGAAGCCCGGGTCGCCGCTGAAGCCCGCGCCGAGTACGCTGAAACGCGCGCCAACGCCGAAAGGGAAGCCCGCGCCGCCGCCGAAGTGCGCCTCCGTGAACTGGAAGAACGGCTTCGCCGTCGGGATCCCTAACTCGCCCAGAGCCCGGATCTCCCCGGCTCAACCGGGAATAGACACCGGGACCCGGTTGGCGTTTAACGGAAAGAGTAAAGGGTACGATACGCTGTATTTCCGTTCGTACATGCGTTGGGCCTGGTCATAACCGCGGCGGCAATGAGATTGCCACTTCGTTATTCTCTTCGCAATCACCCGGACGCGCACCAGCCCATGCGGGGTGCTTTCTAATGTTCTCGAAGGTGCTGGTAGCCAATCGGGGCGAGATCGCCGTCCGGATCAACCAGACGCTCCGCGCCATGGGGATCGCACCCGTGGCGGTGTATTCCGAGCCGGACGCAGGGTCTCCCCATGTCGCCACTGCCGAGCAGGCAGTACTACTCCCCGGGAGCACGGCAGAAGAAACCTACCTGGACATCGGCAGGATAATGCAGGCCGCCCGCGACTGCGGGGCGGATGCGATACACCCGGGCTACGGCTTCCTGTCGGAAAACCCGGCGTTCGCAAGGGCGTGCAGCGAAGCGGGGATCAAATTCATTGGGCCGGCGCCGGACAGCATGGCGCTTCTTGGCGACAAGCTCCGCTCCAAGGAGATTGCCCAGCGCGCCGGCGTGCCTGTGGTGCCGGGGTCTCCTGAATGCCTGCCAGGCGACCCGACGGCTGCGGAGTTTGCCGACCGCACAGGATTCCCTATTCTGGTCAAGGCCGCGGCCGGTGGCGGCGGGCGGGGCATGCGCGTCGTCAACGGACCGGAACGGTTGGACACCGACATGGAAACGGCCAGCCGGGAGGCCCAGGCCGCCTTCGGCGACGGCCGGGTGTTCCTGGAACGCTACATCGCAAATCCGCGCCACGTGGAGTTCCAGGTAATGGCCGACGCGGCCGGGCACACGATCCACCTGGGCGAGCGGGAGTGCAGCATCCAGCGTCGCCACCAGAAGATTATCGAGGAAACACCGTCGCCGGCCCTGACGCCCGAACTGCGCCAGCGCATGGGCGCGGCCGCCGTCGCCGTCGCCCGGGAGGCGGAATACGTCAACGCCGGGACCGTCGAGTTCCTGCTGGATCCGCACACCGGCGAGTTTTATTTTCTGGAGATGAACGCCCGCCTCCAGGTGGAGCACCCGATCACCGAGGCTGTACTGGGCCGGGACATGGTGGAGTGGCAGGTACGCATCGCGGACGGGGAACCTCTGACGCTGCAACAGCAGGACATCCAACCCCGGGGCCACGCCATTGAGTGCCGCATATACGCCGAAGACCCCTACCAGGACTTCGTTCCGTCCACCGGGACGCTGCTGCGCTGGCGTCCTCCCAGCGGACCGGGGCTGCGGCTGGACAGCGGTGTCACCCAGGGTCAGGAGGTTTCAATCTACTACGACCCCATGCTGGCCAAGCTGGTGGCCTGGGCGCCTGACCGGGATCTCAGTATCCGGCGAATGGATGTGGCGTTGTCGCAGTTCCTGGTGCTGGGGGTGATCACAAACATCCCGTTGTTGCGCGCGGTGCTGGGGCACGCCCAGTTCCAGCGGGGCCAATACGATACCGGTTTCCTGGAGTGGAATCCGGCGGTGACCCGGCCAGCCATCACCGACGCGTCGCGCACGATGACGCGTGCGCTGGCGGCGTGGGCGGCCCAACAACCGGTTGGCCCAGCATCGCCGGCTGGGTCGGGCGACAGACCGGTCAGTACCAACCCCTGGCAAACCGCCGGAGAGCGGAGGCTGCCGTGACCACGAGCCAGGGTCAGATGCGGGAGACGTACCCGGTTCAGGGCGAAGTCTATCGCTACCGTGCTGACGAGCACGATGGCATTTTCACCTTCAGCTTGGAGGGCGATGAACCCGCGGTTCCCGGCGCCTCCACGACGCTTGCCATCGAGTCGCATCAGGCCGGAGAAGGGCTATGTCGCAACGAGTCAGGCCAGACCATGCCGTTTGCCTGGGCCTGGGTCGGCGCCGAGTTGCATCTGTGGCTGGACGGCGATCTGTTTGTGTTTCAGCGTGCGGAAACCCGGCGACGCGGCGGTAGTGCTACTACCGAAGGCGCGGCAGATATTCCCGCTCCCATGCCCGGCGCAGTGCTGGAGGTGCTGGTCGCCGAGGGCGATCGGGTGGAGCGCAACCAGACGGTCGTATTGATGGAGTCCATGAAGATGGAACTGGTGATCACTGCGTCGCGGGCCGGCATCGTGAGGCGCGTGGCAGTGGAGCCGGGCCAACAGGTTGAACGCGGCATGCGCCTGCTGGAGTTGGGTCCGGAAGGCGACACCGGGGACAGTGGCTGACCGCATCGCGCCAAACGCGACGGTCACGCGTGTTCAGTTTGTCATCGCGAGGAGCGCAACGGCGCGGCGATCTCGCTGCCGGATCAGTGTCCGTTACCTCGACGAGATTGCCACGCTACGCTCGCAATGACAACCCGGGCGCAACCGGGTGCACGTGAGTCCGCCTTGCCGTCGACGCCCAACGGTGGCGGTGTTAGGATGCTGGCGACCGCGACGTTCCCAGACTTGGGACACGCCAGCTAAACCGGAGGATCGCCACATGCCAGGGCAGGGTTTGGACTATTCCGCGCTATTCAACCGGGAGCTACCGCCTCCCGCGGGTCCGTGGGGAGGTCATCCCCGGTACAACTTCATCGGCGGTCACAGTGACCCGGACATGGTGCCCACTGAAGGGTTCATCGAGTCGGCGGAGCGGGTGTTCCGGGGCGACCCGCGCAACATTTCCATGTACAACTTCTCCGGCGGGCCGCAGGGCATCCTCCCGCTGCGCGAGTTCCTGGTCGAAAAACTGGGGGAGCACCGCGGCATCAATACGACAATTGACGACGTGCTCATCACCTCGGGTTCCGGACAGGCGATCGAGCTTATCAACGAAATCCTGCTGGAGGAGGGCGACACCGCGATCGTCGAGGCCTTCAGCTTCTCCGGCGCTCTGGGCAATCTGCGGCGCAGGAAGGTCAACATCGTCGGGATCGACGTGGACCAGGACGGGATGCGGATGGACCACCTGGCCCAGGCCCTGGAAGACCTGCGTCAACGGGGTGTGCGCCCCAAATACATCTATACCATCCCGACTTTGCAGAACCCCACCGGCACCGTTCTGACCATGGAGCGCCGGTTTCGGATGCTGGAACTGAGCGAAGAATACGGGGTGCCGATTTTCGAGGACGAGTGCTACGCCGACCTCATATTCGAGGGCGAGTACGAGAACGCGATCCGATCCCTGGACGATTCCAACCGGGTGCTCCACATCGGCTCGTTCTCGAAGACACTGGGACCTGGCACGCGCCTTGGCTACGTTGTGGCTTCGTGGGACGTGATGAGCCGCCTGCTTTCCCGGAAGAACGACGCTGGCACCGGTGTCATGGACCAGATGATCGTGGGCGATTACTTCACCCACCATTACGAGGACCATATCCTGGAGATGCGTTCGGCGTTGCAGCGCAAGTGCGACGTCCTGAGCAGCGCGCTTCGCGAGTCCTTCGGCCCCAGCGTCGAGTTTGAGGTGCCCCGCGGCGGCATGTACCTGTGGGTCAAGCTGCCCGAGGGCGTTGATTCCCGCAACCTGGAAGGCCCCGCGCTGCGGGAAGGCATCGCGTTCAACCCCGGCCCGGACTGGTCCGCCGACCCCGACGCAGCGGCCGGCTACATCCGGCTCTGCTTCGCCCTGCCGTCCGAGCCAGAGATCCGGGAGGGTGTGGAAAAGCTGGCCGACGTGTTCCGTCGGGAGGGCGCGCTGCCCTGATCCTGTAGCCTCCCAGTCTTCCCGCAGCAAGCTACGCGCCGCCGTCGACGCTGCGTACGAACTCGAGGGTCCTGGCGGCCAGTGTATCGGGGATCTCAACCTTCATGTTGTGACCGACGCCGTCGATGAGTTCGAGTTGCGCGTCGGGCATCTGCTCAGCCATCATATGCTGGATCTCCACGGGGGTGATGTCGTCATGGGACGCGCCCAGGATCAGCGTGGGAACGGCAATGTTCGGCAGCAGCGGCGTCAGGTCCGCCGCCAGCAGGCAACCCTGGAGCGCGATCACCTCCGGCGCGTGGGTTTTTTCGCCTTCATCCGCGTACCACTGAACGACCTCGTCGGGAGTGTCAGGACCGAACCGTTTGTCGGTGTCGGCCAGCAGCCAGGCCCGCGTGCCCTGCTGCTCAAGGATTCCACGCCAGGGAGCGGCGTCCATGGTGGCGCCCATCTGGGCCAGCTTCGGTGTGGATGCCACAAGCGTCAGGCTCAGCAGACGGTCGGGATGATCGTGGGCGAACCGGAGGCTCACGATGCCTCCCGCGGATGCTCCGACCAGATGCGTCCGGTCGATTTCCAGCGCGTCCAGGACGCGGGCGATGTCGCCGGCCAGATCAACCAGTTCGAACGGGTCGCCCAGGCTCTTGTGAGTGCCGGCATGACCTCGCATGTCGAAACGCACGACCTGGCGATGCCGAGCCAACGTCGGCACCCACGGTCGCCAGCGGTGTAGGTTCCCGCCGGCGGCGTGGTGGAGCATGACCGGCGGGTCCTCACGCCAGGGGTCCGAAAAATCGTCCACGTGATAGTGAAATTCGTCGCCGTTCAAGTCGAGGATTGGCATTGTTCCTCCGCGGTCGCTATCTGTGCGTGTGCGCCGTTGACCGAGGCCGACAGGATAATGGCAGGCATCGGTCGGGTGACACAAGCATATCCGACCCGCCGATCAATTTCGCATGGGCTAGCTGTGGGGTAGTCGGGAGCCTCGCGACCCGTACAGTTCCGTCTCTGCTTACTCTGGATGTGTGTAGAATGCCGCGTAAGACACTCTGGCTTTGACGAGAATGACGCTGGGCATCTGCGGAGGGAAGCGGCCATGGCACTATCTCTGATACGGGGCAAGCACGTCGTCTGCAAGGTCACCGGCCCCAGCTCGGCGGAGGTGGTCGCCGACGGGGCGGTGCTCCAGCGCGACGGCGTAATCGAAGCAGTGGGGGACTACCGCGAACTCAGCCGTCAGCATCCCGACGCCGAGGTGATCGGTTCGGGCAACCACATCGTCATGCCCGGGCTGGTCAACGACCATTTCCACGTGGGGATGACTCCCTTCCAGATGGGCGCACCCGACCTGCCGCTGGAAATGTGGAGCCTGCACCGCATCGGCGTTCGGGCCATCGACCCCTACCTGGACCAGCTCTACGGGGCGGTCCAGATGATCGAGACCGGCACAACCACGGTGCAGGCGATCCACTCGACCCCTCGGGGAACCGGGCCGGTGAGCATGGAAATCGCGGACAAGGTGGTGGGCGCGTACCAAGCCTCCGGCATGCGAGTATCCTACGCTCCCTCGGTTGTCGACCAGAACTCGATGGTTGCCGGCCCTGGAGGCGGCGAGGCCGACTTTGCCGCTCAGATGCCAGCCGACCTTGCGGAGCGGTACCGCTCGTTCATGGCCCCCGGCTACCGCCCCGTCGACGAGATCATGCCCGTGCTGGAAGAGATATCCCGAAAGTACGGGAACGACCAGCACGAACGGGTGCGCGTCACCATGGCTCCCAGCAACGTGCACCGCTGCTCCGACGAACTGCTCACGGCCATCAAGGAACTGGCGGGACGCCACAGCACCGGCATTCATATCCACCTGCAGGAGACGGTGTACCAGAAGCTGTACGGTTACACCGCCTACGGCAAGACGCCGCTGCAACACCTTCACGAAATAGGTTTCCTCGGGCCGGAAGTGGTCTGCGGCCATAGCGTCTGGGCCACCGAGGAAGACCTAAGTATCATGGCGGCCACCGGAACCAACATCTGCCACAACGCCAGCTCCAACCTGCGCCTGCAGAGCGGGATCGCCCCCATGGGTCGCATCCTGGCGGCCGGCATCAAGGTGGCCATCGGCAGCGACGAAGCCGGCCTGAACGACGACAAGGACCTGTTCCAGGAAATGCGGCTGGTGCTCAAAATCCACCGCGTGCCCGGCATCGACCTGGAACCTCCCACGTCGCATCAGTTACTGGAAATGGCGACGGCCAACGGCGCCTATGCCAGTTGGTTCGGCGACCGCATTGGCACCCTGGAACCGGGGAAGCGGGCGGACATGACGCTGGTGGACATGCGGAACATCGAGGAGCCATTCCTGGATCCGCGCGTTTCCGTGGTGGATGCGCTGGTGCATCGGGCGCGGGGTATCGACGTGGATACCGTCCTGGTGGACGGCGAGGTGATACTGCGCGACGGACAGCTGACCCGGGTGGATAAGGAAGCCCTGTTCCGTGAGATCAGGGTCGCGCTGGATCGCCCCCTTACAGCACAGGAGGAGGAGCGGCGAGAGTTGGCGGCGCTTGTCGAACCACATCTGCGCCGGTTCTACAGCGGCACCATGCCGCAGGACGCCCAGCCTTTCACCGCGTACAACGCCCGGTCCTGAGCCCACCCTGTCCGACATCTTTGCGCATTCAATTCCGGCGGAACTCATCGCGCCGCAAGTGAATCTCAAACAATGCTAATATCGCGGGAGCGAACAACCAGTACCATCAGCATTTTCTGCACTCACTATCGGCCGTCGGCCCACCGGAGGCGTCTTGGCAATTACAGAACTGGAAATCACCAACCGCACCAGCTTCGCGTCCGGCGAGAGCTTCGGCGACGTGGGGCCGTATGAACTCCTGGAAGGCACCGCCCATTACGCGGTGGACCCGTCGCATCCCCGGAACCAGGGGATCACGGACCTCGACCTGGCGCCGCGAAATGCCGGCGGCCTCGTGGAGTTCTCCGCAGACTTCGCCATGCTCCAGCCGGCGAACATCGACCGGGGCAACCGCCGCATCCTGTTTGACGTGGTGAACCGCGGCCGGAAAACCGCGTTGAGCCTGAACAGCGTCCCCACGGCCAACGACCCCACATCCCCGCTGGAGGCGGGCAACGGCTACCTGATGCGCCGGGGCTACACCGTAGTCTGGGGCGGCTGGCAGGCCGACGTCCCGCCCACGCCCGGTCTTATCGGCATGCAGGCGCCGGAAGCCATCGGCCCCCAGGGGCCGTTGTCCGGCAAAATCATGTGCCAGTTCCAGTGCAACGAACCGACAAACGTGTTCCTGCTGGCCGACCGGCAGCACCTGCCCAATCCCGCCGCCTACCCCGAGGAAGCGGACGCCACGCTGACGGTGCGCGACCTGCCCAACAGCCCGGCCACGGCCGTTGACCGCGACCAGTGGTCCTTCGTCCGGGTTGAGGATGCCGACTTGGAGCCGCAGCACAACCACGTCTACATGCCCTCCGGGTTTGAGCCGGGAAAGATTTACCAACTGATCTACACTACGACTGGAAGTCGGATTGTGGGGCTGGGATTCGCGGCCATGCGGGATGCGGTCTCTTTCCTGAAGCACGCCCCGGCATCGGCGGGCAACCCATGTGCCGACGCCATCGACTACGCTTACGCCATGGGCCGTTCCCAGAGCGGACGCTTCCTGCGCCAGTACATCCACGTTGGCATCAACGAGGACGAAGAGGACCGGCCGGCGCTGGACGGGATCATCCCCCATGTGGCGGGCGGGATGCGCGGCGAGTTCAATCTGCGCTTCGGGCAGCCGTCCAAGGACGTCTGTTACATCATTCCGGAGATGTTCCCCTTCACGGACACCCAGCAGACCGATCCGGTGACCGGCGCTCAAGGCTCATTGCTTGAAACCCTGGAGCGTCGGGGCAATGTGCCCAAGATCATGTTCACCAACACCTCCGCCGAGTATTGGCGCGGCGATGCGGCGTTGATCCACACCGACCTGGAGAGCCTAGCCGACGCGGCCGAGTCTGCATCGGTGCGGCGGTATCACTTCGCCGGCTGCCAGCACGGTTCGGGTGACTTCCCGCCCATCGAGATCCGGGCGAACGATGGCATCAAGGGACAACTGCCCTTCAACAGCGTCGACTACGCGCCCCTGCTGCGGGCCGCGCTGGATAACTTGGACCGCTGGGTGACCGCGGGCGAGGAGCCTCCCGCCAGCCGCCACCCCAGCCTGGATGACGGCACGGCGGTGGAGTCGCACACCCTGCTGGAGCGGTTCGCCCAGCTTCCTGGCGTGCGCGTCCCGACGGGGACTACCCGGGCGATCCGGCTGGATTATGGTCCAGAGTCGCATCTGGGCCGCACGATCAAGCTGCCGGCCGAGGAGGGTGAGGAGTTCCCGGCACTGGTTGCCGACATTGACGAGTCGTTCAACGAACGGCGGGGCATCTGCCTGCCCGATCTGACGGTGCCGGTGGCCACCTATACCGGCTGGAACCTGCGGGACGAGAGCATCGGCAATCCCGGCCTGTTCATCGGCATCACCGGCGGCCTGGCCGGCTGGACGCTGCCCTTGCCGGCGACGCGCGCCGAACGGGAGGCTTCAGGCGACCCGCGATCATCCATAGAAGAGCGCTATACCGACCGACAGGACTACCTCGAGAAAGTGAACCGTGCCGCGATGGATCTGGTGGACGAGGGCTACTTACTGGAAGAAGACGTTGCGGAGGTGGTGGACCTGGCCGGACGGAAGTACGACTACTGGGCGGGTGACGGAGACAAGTGCTGAGATTTCAGTGTGACCGATTTTCGAAGCGCTCTGGAGCCGAGCCAGTCGCGGGTCTCATCGCAGAAAATATTGTCCGAGAAAATCGGAAAGAGGAGGATGATCATGCCGTTGCAGTTGGATCACACCATCGTTCCCGCTTACGACAAGGTGAAATCCGCGGAATTCATCGCCCGCATGTTCGGCCTGAAATATGAAGGGCCCTGGGGTCACTTCGCGCCGGTCAAGGTCAACGACATCCTGACGCTGGACTTCGACGACTCGGACAACCCGCGCTCCAACCACTACGCCTTCCTGGCCTCGGACGAGGAGTTCGACGGGATCCTGCAGCGCATCAAGGACGAGGGCGTTGTTTTCGGCAGCGGACCGCGCTCGCGCACGGACGGCGAGATCAACCACCTGCACCAGGGACGCGGGTTCTACTTCGAGTGCGACAACGGACACGTCTGGGAGGTCATAACTCACACCTACATCACCGACTGACGCGCGCCGCATCGGACGGAGTTGAGAGCTAATGGAAGTAGGACTTTATATCCGCGACTACATGGACGACCCCGACCGTCCCATGCACCAGCAGGTGGAGGAAGCGGCCGAGGTATGCCGGCGGGCGAAATCACTGGGATTCTCTGTGATCTACATGCCACAGCACTACATAGCGCATCCCACCGTCTGGATGCAGCCGATGCAGACGCTGGCCCGGCTGGCTCCCGACGCCGAGGGGCTGAAGCTGCTCACTGGCATCCTCCTGCTTCCGTACCACAACCCGGTGGACATCGCCGAACAGACGGTGACACTGGACCACATCAGCGACGGGCGGTTCGTGCTCGGCGTGGGGTTAGGTTACCGGGAAGCGGAGCTGGCGGCGTTCGGCACCAACCGGAGGGACCGTGTAGGCCGGTTCGAAGAGTCAATCGAATTGATGAAGCTGCTGTGGAGCGGAGAAGAGGTGAACTACCGTGGGGAACACTGGCAGGTGAACGGCGCGCGGCTCGCCCTGACGCCGGCACAGAAACCGCATCCTCCCATCTGGATCGCGGCTCAAAGCCGGGGCGCCGTCCGTCGCGCTGCGGCCATGGGCGACCGGGTCATCCTGGGGCCGCAGCCGGGATGGAAGGACATCAGCGTGCTGACGCAGCAGTACAAGGAAGCACTGGCCGAGCTGGACAAGGACCCGGCGGGAAGGATCGGCGCCCACCGCTCCATCGCCATCGCCAGGGACCGTGAAACGGCCATCACCGAAGCGCGGGAGATGGCCTCAAAGAAAGCCGGCATGTATGCGTCGTTCAACATGCAGGAAAACACCACGGTGGACCTGGGACTCGGAGGCCCGCGCGAGTTGCCAGACTGGGCAGTGGCGGGTAGCCCGCAGGACTGCGCCGAAATAATCAACCGCTGCCGGGAAGAGGACGGCCTGGACTACATCGGGCTGGCCAGCCTGAATCTACCCAGCGAATTCTCCGCCCGGCTGGATTACCTGCAGCTGATATCCGAGGAGCTGCTGCCGCGTTTGCAATGACCGGGAGCAGTCCCCAACGCGACGCGCGTTTTGCGGGGACCACGGCCAGGACTTGTTACTCCTGCAGGGAGGGACATTCAGGCTTGCTGGCCCGTGGCCGACCGGGGGCAGATTGGCACGCCGCACCATCCAATGCATCGCCCACGGTTCCGACGCTCGTTTGTGGCGGCTGTCGCCCAATGTTAGACTGACCCGCCATAGAACGTCCCGAAATTTGCGCCAGGAACACCACCCGGAGGTAAGCATGGCTACGCACACCGAATCCGCGGTCAACGACCTGCAAAGGACCGCCCTGGAAAACCTCTGGGTGTACCTGCGCGAGCCCAGCGACATGGCCGAGAAGGGGGAGCCCCAGATTTTCGTGGAAGGCAAGGGCTGCCAGGTCACCGACGCGCTGGGCAACACCTACATCGACGCCATGTCCGGCCTCTGGCTGAAGAACGTGGGATACGGTCAAAAGGAAATTGCGGACGCCGCCTACGAGCAGATGCTCAAGATCACCTACATGCCCATGGGCACCACCACCGAACCCACGGTCATGCTTTCGGAAAAGGTTGCGTCAATGATGCCGGGCGACCTGTCGCGCTGCTTCTTCACCAGCGGCGGCTCCGAGTCGGTGGAAACCGCGTTGAAACTGACCCGCGCCTATTTCAAGCGCATGGGCGAACCGCTGCGGACCAAGTTCATCAGCCGGCGGGACTCGTACCACGGCGCGACTATGGGGGCGATGGCTCTGGGCGGCAACTTCCTATACCCCAGGGAAGACTACGAACCCCTGATGCCCAATACGTTCCACGCGGCCCAGCCCAACTTCTACCGCTGCGAGTTCAACAGCGAAACGCCGGAGGAATGCGGCCAGCGGTGCGTGGACGATATCGAGAAGATCATCAAATTCCAGGGGCCGGAAACCATCGCGGCGGTCATCGCCGAGCCGATCTCCAGTCCCATGGGTGCGGTGGTGCCGCCGGACAACTACTGGCCCAAGCTGCGGGAACTCTGCGACAAATACGGTTGCCTGTTGATCGCAGATGAGGTGATCACCGGGTTCGGCCGAACCGGCAAATGGTTCGGCTGCGAGCACTGGGACGTCGTTCCGGACATGATGACCGTGGCCAAGGGCATCACCAGCGGGTACATCCCCATGGGCGGAACCATCCTGCGCAAGCACATCGCCGACGCTTTCGTCGGCAGCCCCCGGGCGGCGTTCCGGCACGTGATCACCTTCGGCGGACATCCCGTGGCGGCCGCAGCCTCGTTGAAGAACCTGGAGATCATGGAACGGGAAGGGATGGTGGAGAATTCGGCCAGGATGGGGAAATATCTTCTCGACGGTCTCGAAGAACTCAAGGAAAAGCACTCCATCATCGGCAATGTGCGTGGCCTGGGTCTCATGTGCGGGATGGAGCTGGTGAAGCACCGGGAGACGAAGGAACACTTCCCTGCCGACTCCGGTCTGGGTCCCAGGCTGACCCAGGGTTTTGCCGACCAGGGCCTGTTCCTGCGCGGGGGAGACCTCATGAACATCATGCCCCCGCTGTGCGTCACGCCCGGCGAGATCGAACAGATCGTGTCCACCATGGACAGCGTGATCGGCCAGGCGGCGTCAGACCTGGGGGTTGCATAACGGCTTAGCGCCACGGCCATCACGCGTCGTTACTGCAGGCGCTCGCGCATGGGCGTGGAGACGGTTGGCCACGCCCAGCGCATCAAATCCTCCAGATCATCAGGAGACCAACTGCCAGTAGCGGCGTCCTTCGGCGCGAACCACGCGGCCGAACCCGCCGTGGTGGCAGATTGCCATGATGGCGTTCTCGGCCTCGGCCCGCTCGACCATGGCGGTACGGGTGGCCACCCCCTGGTCTCCATCCATGTCGAAGCTGAACTTCCAACCGGTTTCGGTGACCTGTGTCGGGCCGTGGAAAACGTCGCCCAGAATGTAGGCCCGCTGTCCACCGGACACGACGGCGAGGCTCATGGACCCCGGGGTATGCCCCGGCGTTGGAATGGCGGTGATTTCGCCGGTAAGGGCGCGCTCGCCGTCCAGCAGATCCAGCACGCCCAGATCCTGCAGAGGGCCGAGTGTCTGGTCCCAGTGAGGCGGGAAAAGTTCCATGACGTCGGGACGCTGGAACACTTCCCAGTCGGCGCGGTGGGCGACGTAGCGGGCGTTGGGGAAGGTGGCGCGGGCGGGCGAGCCCGGCTCGTGGGTGAGGTTCCAGCCGACGTGGTCGAAGTGCAGGTGGCTGAAGAAGACGGTGTCGATGTCGCCGGGACTGACGCGGGCGCTTTCCAGTTCCTGAAGCAAGCGTCCTTCGGCGCCGCCGACCATGGCCTCTATTGAGTGGGGGTTGGACGCCGCGCCGCCCAGCCCGGTGTCCACCAGGATGGTCTGGCCCTCGGATCGGATCAGGTAGCACTCGAAGTGGGCCAGCAGGTGGTCATCGCGGAAGCCGCTGGGGTAGCGCTCCCGGTAGGGCGCCCACGCCTCGGCGGGGACCTCCGGAAATACATCGCTGAGGGGCAGCGTGGCCTCTTGGTCGTTAAGGGACAGTATCTCGACGTTGCCAACGGTTAGCCTGGCTTCTGGCATGGTGTTCCCTCCCGGACGGAGCAATTGGCTGGCTCGACTCAACCTGCTGAATCGGGTCCATACCACTCGTCCCGACGTGTTATGGAGGCCTATGGTATGCGCCTGCCGATGACTTTGCCATCCTTCGTAACCTGAAGAACGTCGCACCCAGCAACCAGACTGCCGCGCTTCGCTCGCGACGGCAGTTTGATGGATACTGTGTCCGCGTGAGTTTGCATCACGCATTGACGGCCAAAGAGCAACCTGATATTGCTCAGGCCCTACACCCTCCCCGCCGCAGGCTTGCCCTCGAATATCTTCCGACCGATGACTAGAACGCCACATGAGTGGGAACACAGCGCGGGATATCCGGTGAATTAGTTGGCTCATATCCTCGCAATCGGACGCCGGGTCCAAACCTTCCGGGCACTGCGGCACAGGGATTACCGCTGGTTTTGGATCGGCGCCAACGCCCAGGCGTTGGGCAGGGGGATGCAGTTCCTGATCCTGGGCTGGTTGGTCCTGGTGCTGACCGACTCCGCCGCCAGCATGGGCTTCATGATTTTCCTGTACGGGATGCCCACGCTGGGGTTCGTTCTTTTCGGCGGCGCCTTTGCCGACCGGTTCGACCGCCGCGGACTGCTGATGCTGACGCAGGCCCTGGTGGCGCTGCTGATGCTGGGGATCTCGGTGTTGCAAACCGCCGAGGCGGTTGCGCTGTGGCACGTGTACGCGTCGGCCTTCGTCCTCGGCACCCTACAGGCCATCAACACTCCGGCCCGGTTGGCCATAGTCCGCGACTTGGTGGACCGCGACGACCTGATGAACGCCGTGATCCTGAACTCGGCGGTGATGAACTCAGGACGCATCATTGGCCCGGCCGTGGCCGGGGCGGTGATCGAACTGACCGGATTGGCTCCAGCGATGTACGTGGCAACCGGCTGCTTCTTCGTGGGCACGGTCACGTTGCTGATGGTCCGACGGGTGCCGACGGTCACTCGGGATCAGCGTTCGGGCATCTTTTCCGAACTGTGGGGCGGGCTGCGATACTGCTGGTCGAACCCGGTGACCTTCACCGTCATCGGGATAGGGTTCGCCTTCGGCTTCTTCGCGATGCCCTACGCCCAACTGCTTCCCGCCTTCGCCAAACTGGCGCTGGATACAGGAGCCGGCGGCGCCGGTCTGCTGATGACCGGAGCGGGCATCGGCTCTTTGTCCGGAACGTTCATCATGGCGTCGATGGGCAACTCACCGCATAAGAACTGGCTGCTGCTGGGCTGCATCTTCCTGTTCGGCATAGCCCTGTTCTGCCTCGCCTGGTCGCAATGGTTCTGGGTGTCGTGGGCGATCCTGTTCCTGGTGGGGATGGGCAGCATCGTGCCGATGGGGACAACGGTATTGCAACTGTCGGTGCCCGGGGAGTACCAGGGCAGAGTGATGAGCGTCTGGTACGTATCCGCAGCGTTGATGTTCATCGGCTCTTACCCGATGACGCTGGTCGCGGAGCACATCAGCTGGACCGCTGCCTTTGCGGGCGGAGCGGTGATCTACCTGACGGTAGCGTTCGTGCTGGGGGTATGGCGACCCACGCTGCGGCAACTGCGGGTGTAGCTCGGCAGACTGTTGGGAGCGGAGCTCGCGGGCCAAGCGAACAACACCGATATTACGCGGTCCATAAAAGCGGCCGCCAGGGGGTTGGTTACGGGCGGGTCAGCGACTCCAACTTGTCAAGCAGCAGCGCCACGTCGCCGAGATCCAAGGCGACATCTTCGGTCTCCAGGGTATCTTCGTAGAAGTTCTCGTGGAGCCCTTCGGCAACCCGAAACTGGCGATAGAGGTCGCCGTCGCCCAGTTCGTACCGCAGCCGGCTGGCGACTCGCGAAAAGTGCCGGTGCCTTTCGTGTTCCCACCCACGCTGTTCGGCGATAACCTTCAGCATCTGCGCGGCGGCTCCCCAGCCCTTCTCCGAGGCTTGACGCACGTCGCCGGCGGCGAGTTCGCTCCGGGCTTGCGCCAACAAGTGGCGGCTGGCATCTCGGTACTTTTGAGTGGCCATGCGAGTATGGTATGGCGGTGAGATCGGCGGTGTCAAACCGGCGTAATGCGGCTGCGGGCCGAGCCCGCCTTGCCGGCGGCTCATGCCCACATCCCTAGACGTAGTGAGGCATGACCTCCGTCACAAACAGGTCCAGCGAACGCATGGTTTCCTCATGCGACAGGTGCCCCCACTGGAAGGCAGCCACGAAGTAGTTGGCGCCGGTTTCGAGATATTCGTCCATGTAGCTGCGGATCGACTCCGGGGAACCGGCGACGACGTTGAAACCGCCCCCTCCCGGCGCGGCGTGTTCCTCGAGCCCTGCGGAGGTGGACCTTCGTGCTGCGGCAGCCGGGCCGGCCTGCGCCTCCCGCGCCGGAAGGTTGGATGGCCGGGGATTGGCCTCGCTGCCGAGGAACTGGGTCAAACCGCGGCGCTCTGCCTCCAAGCGACGGGGCGCCGCCAGGTTCCATTTGTACTGGTCCCATGCCGGCTGGGCCATGGTGGCCGCCTCAGCGTCGGTCTCGGCCAGGTAGAGGTGGTTCACCAAGCCGATCTTGGGAGCTTCGCCCTGAGCGTTGAGCGCGCCAGGCCCCTGGTGCTCGTCCCAGAGCTGGAAATAGCGTTCCACGTTTGCGCCGAAGGAACCGAGGTTCCCCACGATGATGGTGTGCATCCCGTTCATGGCCGCGGTTTCCACGTTCCGCATGTACCACAGGGGCGGGTGGGGATCCTGCTTGGGACGCAGGCGCATGGGCAGGTCGTCGAAGTTGTAGAACTCGCCTTCGAAGGTGAGCGAATCGTGGCTCAACCCCTCGCGGACCACCGCCAGGGTCTCCAGATACCGGGCGTAGTTGATCTCCACGTCCGAGTCCTGGCCCCAAAAATACGCCTCGATCACTCCGCCGCGTCCCACACCGATGTCCATCCGCCCGCCGCTGAGATTGTCCAGCATGCAGATTTCCTCGATCAGGCGCACCGGGTGGTGCAACGGCAGCACGTAGACGCACGGTCCCAAGCGCATGGTGCTGGTCCGTTCGGCCGCAGCCGCCAGGAACACGTTCTGCGACGGCGCAAGGCTGTGGACCGCCGGAGTGTGGTGCTCCGCGAGGTGGTAGGAGTAAAACCCGGCGGATTCCAGCACTTCGATCTGGTCCAACCGCTCTCGGTAGATCTGATCCAGCGGTACGCCGGGAATGGGCTCGATGTGGTCGAATACCCCAAACTGCAATGCCATCAACAGGTTCCTTCGTGTAAATGAATGGTCTCGCGACTCGATAGCACCGGTCATGCTCGTAGCCAACGAACAGGCAACTTAGACGCCAAATCAATTCAGAAATCGATGTGTTTCAGGCGTCGAACGCCGCTGCTCCAAGCAGTTGACGCGGGCAACATGCCGTCAAGTATACGTGATTCCCGCCGAGCCCATGACCGGGTGTTGACGGCTAGAGGGCCGGTATCACCTCGTCGCACAGCAGCGTCATGGCCTCGTCTACGTCGGGACCCAGCTCCGAGAACAGCAACTGATTGAAGCCCTGCTCCCGGGCCGTTGCCTGCACCTCAAGCATGCGTTCAATGCAGTCCCCGGGCGTGCCGGCAATGAAGATGGCGTCAATCATGGCGTCGGTCACCAGGGCATCGAACTCCGCTTCCGTAGCGCCGTTGCGCTCTGCATGGTCCAGCCGTTCGACGTCCAGCAGGGCTACGCCCAGCCGTTGGATGTCCTCCCGGGTGTAGCCTTGGCGGTACATGTTCAGGACGCGGTTGCCCGCGCTTTCCCTGACGAAGTCCCTGGCGGCGGATACGTCGCGGGACAAAGAAATCTTGATTTCCGCCACCCTGGGAACAGCCTTGCGCGGCCGCTCCGGGGGAAGCGCCGCATCGAAGGCATCCAGCAGTTCGGGAACTCTGCCGGTGCGCAGGGCCGCCATGTAGTGGCCGCCGAAGATCAGGCCGTCCATGGTTTCGCCGCCCACGGCCATCCCCAACGGGCCGTTGCTGCCGCAATAGAGTCGAACCGGCGACGCGGGGCTGAAATTCAGGCGGAAGGCGGCGGCGGGATTGAAATGATAATAGTCCAGCAGGGCGGGGTAGTCCGCGAAGCACACCGCCTGGCCGTCCAACAGGCGGCGGACGCTCTGGGCGGTTTCCCGGAGCACGCTGACCGGCCGCGGCGTCCGGATGAGTGACGGCGTGCGGGGATTCCCTCGACCCAAGCCGATGCTCAATTCCCGCCCGTCCATTAACTCACTCAGGGTGGCGATGGAATCCGCCAGGTCAACCGGGTTGCGGAAATACTGCACGGTGACCGCGGTGCCCAGCTTGGTCTTGAGGCGGGATGTCATGGCCGCCAGGACCACGAAGGACTGGCGGCTTCTCAAGTTGTCGGTGACCCAAAATTGGCCCACGCCCCTGGCCTCCGCCCGGGAAGCCAATTCCACCAGGTGGGGCAATGGCACGTGGGCGTAGGTAGGCAGGTGGAATTGGATGCCGGTTTCCATGGAAGCCATGGTTTCTCCGTGTTTACGACATGCAGAGCGACGCTCGTTTTTTGTATCCGCGTAAGGTGGCTCACAGGCCCACCACGCGCACGCGGTGATTGTGGGTGTCAGCGATGAACAGGTCGCCCTCCGCGTTGATGCCGCAGCCGTGGGGGTGAAACAGCCCGGCCCGCACGGCGGGGCCGCCGTCGCCGCCGCCACCCTCGTGTCCCCCGGCGATGGTGGTCACGATGCCCGTGCGAGCGTCGATGCGCCTTACAGCGCTGTTGTCCGAGTCGAGCACAATGATGTTGTCATTCAAATCGCAACGCATCGCCTTGGGCGATCCCCAGGTGGCTGCCAGCGCAGGGCCGCCGTCGCCCGCGTAGCCATACACACCTTCTGCCCCAGCGATGGTGGTCAACACGCCGTCACGCGATATCCTGCGGACACCGTTTCCCTCCCGCTCACACACGTAGACGTTCCCCTGGCGGTCCGCGCAGACGGCCCGGGGTCCCATCAGGCTCGCCTCCGTGGCCGACTTGCCGTTTCCGTCGCGGGACTTCTCCCCGGTTCCGGCGAAAGTGGTGATGATGCCAGTTGCCAGGTCCACGCGGCGGATGCGCTGGTCCTGCACGTCGGCGATCAGCAGGCCGCCGCGCCCGTCCAGACACAGATCGTTGGGCTCGCGTAGCATTGCCTCTTCGCCGGGACCGCCGTCCCCGCTGTATCCGAACTCTCCGGTGCCGGCGACGGTGGAGATGATGCCCGTGCGCCCGTCGATCTTGCGCACTGCGGGATCAAACCGCTGGGCGAAGTAAATATCTCCGTTGACGTCGACGGCCAGACCGTACGGCTGGTTGATGATCGCATCGACCGCGGGTCCGCCATCGCCGGAGTACCCCGGTTCTCCGACACCGCAAATCAGCGTGACCGCCCCGGTCCGCGCATCCACACGGCGGATCCTGTGGTGGCGTCCCATGCAGACGATCATGTTGTCCTGGGGATCAAACTCGCAGGCGTAGGGTGTCTGGCACGCGGCGTCCAACGCCGGGCCGCCGTCGCCATCCCAGCCCTCCGAGCCGTTGCCCAACACGGTTCGAATGATGCCTTTTTCAGCGGGCATGTATTCCTCCGTTCTCCGCCGGATTCCCCGGCGCACTGTTTCGCGGGGTGCATTGTATATCGGGAAAGGCGGAAAGCGGACGGACAGCCCGGGAGAGCCCCAGGCTCAAGCTTGGTCAGTGGCCCACGCCGTTTCGTTGCTCGGCGCGCCGCCGTTCCACCCAATTTGCCGAAGCTTCGGAGGCCTCCAACTCGTCGTCGAAGAAACCCTGGCCTCGCTTGGCAACCTGCATGGCCTCATAAAACAGCAGCCAGACGATGTGCCGCACGATCTCATCAGGGACTCCGTTGGCATAAAACGACCTGGGGTTCATGTCCGGGTCGGCGTTCACGTAATCCACCGCGTAGAACTTGCCGTCCTCGTGCAGGCAGATCTCGCTGCTGAACTTCTTCATGCGCGAGACCTGGGCGATGTTTCGCATGATGCGGCGGAGGGGCTGCAACCGGAAACGCTTGATCTGCGCCGGCGAGACCATCTGGTACTCGTGGGTCACCGGGTCCCACCAGCAGGGGATAACCTCCCGGCAGATGTGATAGAGCCGGAACCAGCCCATGCGGCTGCCCAGGGGCTTCATGTTCATCTTCTTCTGGATGAGGAACGTGTCGGCGTGGGGAGCCTGCTCCAGCGACTGCTCCAGGTCGTACTCGGAAGTGGCGTCGACGATGACACCCACGCCGGAGTCTCCCCAAGCCGGCTTGACCACGAAGGGGACGCCCAAGCGGTCGCGGATCTCCCTGGTGATGCGATAATTGCCAATCTGTTCGCGCGGCACCATGATGGTGTCCGGCACCGGAACGTTATGCTGGACCAGAAGGTTGTGCAGCTTGGCCTTGTGCGCCGAGAATGCGGTGAGCTCAGGGTCATCGATGACCGTCCCGCCCTGCCTGGTAACCTCGTATGCCAGTTGGGTGTACACGTCGGCCGGATCGGTCTGGTTGGCGGTGAGGTCCAGCAAAGCCCGCACTGCAATATCTTTTGCCCGCAGCTTGCCAAGGAATTCATGAACCCAAACGTCGTCCGCCAGGAAGAATGTGAGATCCATCTGACCACACAGTTCACGCATCTTGTGTGCGAAGAAGTCATAGTTGGAGAACGGGCTGGACAGGACAATGTCGTAGGTTTTGAGTGGCATTATTTTCTCTCCTTTACTGTTACCACGATGGAGGAGTATCCGTAGTCAAAAATGGGCGGTCAGCAACCGAGGCTCTTTCCCCTGCCGAGCGTGTCCTGGTAACCGGCAGGGACGCAGCGCGGCAATCGGGTGCGCGTAGCAAACCCGGGTACGGGAACACGTCGACGCATTGGCGGGGCCACCGCCAACGGCGCGCGTCATCACCCCAATGTGTTTCAATACAAGGCAAGTGCGCGTGAACATTTCCGAGAGGCAGAGCGGGGTGCTGCACCAGGCGAGGGTACTCAATCCCAACATTCATTGCTTCGAAACGGAAACGAAATATCAGGAAATATTTGGCCCGGTGGTATTAGTTCAGGCTCGGGCCATCGTCACCTGATGAACTTTGTTGGCAGCGAACGGAAGCCTCAACTCTTTGCCGAGTAAACGATCACCAGGGGAACGGACCGCGCAGCTGCGGGAACCACGGACTACACCGCAGGCCTTTATTTCCGCACCTTCGAACCGTATTCCACGGTTCGGAATCCCGCCAACGGTTAATGTCCGACTTGGCTATGTTACGCTGGTATTGATCTGGCGATGATTGCGGTTTCGCCCGTCGGTTCCTGTCGAGTCAGATGATTAATTCGCCTCAAATTGCTCCCTACGGTTCCTGGAAATCGCCGATTACGCTGGACATGGTGGCGCACGGGACAGTGAACCTTCTGCGCATAGCGTTGGATGGGCCATACACCTATTGGGCCGAGGTGCGTCCGGCTGAGGGCGGCAGGACGGTGATCGTCCGGCGGCATGCTGACGGGAGTTTGGAAGACGTGACGCCGCCGGGATTCAGCGTGGGCTCAATGGTGAATGAGTACGGCGCCCGCAGCTATACCGTGGCCGACGGCGTGGTGTATTTCTCAAACCGCGAGGACCAGCGGGTATACCGGCAACTCCCCGGGGCAGTTCCGGCGCCGATCACTCCGGAGGGCGAATTCAGGTACGGCAGCAAGGTGTTCGACCGGCGGCTGGGTCGCATCATCTGCATTCGAGAGAACCACACCGATCCGGACGAGGACCACCCGTTGAGCGAGATCGTCACCCTTGACCTTGAGGGGCTGAGCGAGCCGGAGGTGCTGCTTGCGGACAATGATTTTCACAGCTCGCCGTCCATCAGCCCGGACGGAACGCACCTGGCCTGGCTGACCTGGGACCACCCCAACATGCCGTGGGACGGCACCGAACTCTGGGTCGCGCCGCTCAACGCTGACGGTGGCCTGGAGGAACCTATTTTCGTGGCGGGGGGCATCGACGAAGCGGTGATCCAGCCGGAGTGGTCGCCGGCGGGAGAGTTGTACTTCATATCCGATCGCACCGACTGGGCCAACCTGTACCGGTGGCGAAACGGCGAGGTGGAAGCGATCTACCCCATGAAAGCCGAGTTTGCCAGATCCAACTGGTGGGTCGGCATGTGTTCCTACGGCTTCGATTCCTCCAACAGCGTGATCTGCTCCTATTCCCGGCGGGGGCATTGGAGCCTGGCACGGATTTCGTTGGACGACAGACGACTGACACCCATGGATTTCCCCTATTGGGAAATGGGACACGGCGACCTGCAGGTTGACCCGGGCAGGGTCTGCCTGGTGGCCGGTTCCCCGGTGCAACCCCTCTCGCTCCTGGAGGTGAACCTTGAGGACGGCGAGATCAAAGTTCTGCGCGTCGAATACGAAGAGGACCCGCACCCGGGCTACACGTCCATGCCGGAAACCATCGAGTTTCCCACCGACAATGGCGAGACGGCTCACGCCTTCTTCTACGCGCCGACCAATCAGGACTACGTTGCGCCAGAGGGCAACACGCCGCCAATGGTCGTGACGTGCCACGGCGGCCCTCACAGCGCGGCGTCGGCGGAGCTGAACCTGACCACGCAGTATTGGACCAGCCGCGGGGTGGCGGTCCTGGACGTGAACTACGGGGGCAGCACCGGCTACGGCCGGCACTATCGCGAGCGATTGATCGGCGAGTGGGGCGTCGTGGACGTTGACGATTGCGTCAACGCGGCGCGGTACGTGGTCAGCCGGGGCGATGCTGACGGCGCACGCGTCGCCGTCAGCGGGGGCAGCGCTGGCGGTTTCACCGCACTGGCGTCGATGGTGTTCCGAGAAGTGTTCGCGGCTGGCGCCAGCTATTTCGGCGTATCCGACCTGGAAGCGCTGCGGAGCGGCATCCACAAGTTCGACGCCCACAGCCTGGTGGGGCTCGTGGGCCCGTATCCGCTGTACCGCCGCCGGTACGTGGAGCGCTCGCCAATCAACTTTCCGGAAAACACCACCTGCCCGGTCATCTTCTTCCAGGGACTGGAGGACACCATTGTCCCAGCCATACAGTCTGAGGAGATGTTCAACACGCTGCGGCGGAACGGTGTGCCCACCGCATACCTGGCGTTTGAGGGCGAACACCACGGCTTCCGGATGGCGGATACGATCAAGAGGTGCCTGTCCGCCGAGTTCTACTTCTACTCGCGGATATTCGGTTTCGAACCGGCGGACGATCTGGAACCTGTCGCCATCGAGAATCTGTAACCGGCGGCGGCAGACCAGACCGCTCCGGTAGTTCTATGGCCGGCTTTGGGCGAGGCCAAAGGAAAGCGGTTGCGCCAAATCAATAGGCGGAAACGGCGTCATCCTTGTTCATGTGGTTCAGGCTGCGGTTCTCGGGGCGTTGCTTGCCGGTAGTTCCCGGCGGTCGATGGCGCGGTTAAGGGTGAGTAGCGGCGGCCTGCGACCAGCTCGTGGCGCGGTTCGTCCGCGACAGAACCCACCGGACGGGGTGTCGCGCCCCGGTCGGGGAAGATGCCCCGCTTCGGCACGTTTCCGCATCTCCGTGTTTGGCCGGTACAGTGGGCGGTCGGGCGATGGCAAGGATGTCATGCGTACGGTCCCCTCTACCTGGGCAGATTGAGACACGCGTCGCCGGAGTCGAGCGACCAAATCGTCATGCGGCGCGAACGCCGGCAGACTTGCGGTTACAACGGGGCAACGTCCGGTTCATCTCGCATTAATACAAAGGACACCTTTCTTTTACACCTCCGAAAAGTCAGCGCAATAAAGGGCCTCTACCATCATTCCTGATGTTCCGTAGAGGCCAAACACCGTGACCAGCGATTCCATAGCCCCGCCGCTCGCGCCGACCGCGACCCATTGCCCCTACTGCGCTTTCCAATGCGGCATGACATTGTCCGTGAACGGCGCTGGTCAGGTGGATATCGCCGGTGACTCGGCCTTTCCCGTGAACCGGGGCGCTTTGTGCGTTAAGGGCTGGACGGCCGCGGCGGCACTGAGCCACCCGGAACGGCTCACGACCCCGCTGGCGCGGGATGCCGACGGTACGCTGAAGCCAGTCTCGTGGGATGAGGCGCTGGACCGCGTGATTGACGCCATCGAGCGGACGCGTGAGCTCCACGGCAATGATGCGGTGGGCGTCTTCGGCGGCGGCTCGCTGACCAACGAAAAGAGCTACCTGCTGGGCAAGTTTGCTCGGGTAGTCCTGCGTACGGCCAACATCGATTACAACGGCCGCTTCTGCATGTCATCGGCGGCGGCGGCGAGCATCCGGTCGCTGGGGATTGACCGCGGCCTGCCCTTCCCAGTGGAGGACATCGCTGGCGCCGAAGTGGTCTTGCTCATGGGCGACAACCCGGCCGAAACCATGCCGCCCATGATGCAGTACTTTGACGCGCAACGCGAGAGCGGCGGACGGCTGATTGTTGCCGACCCCAGGTTGACGCCAACTGCCCAGCGGGCGGACCTGCACCTGCGCCTGATGCCGGGAACCGACGCCGTGCTGGCCAACGGGTTGCTGCATATCCTCATCCGGGACGGGATGGTGGACGCAGAATATTTGGCGGAGCGCACCGAGGGCTACGACCGGGTGAGGAGCGCGGTTGCGACCTACTGGCCGGAACGGGTGGAGCGTATCACCGGAGTGGCCGAAGCGGAACTGGAAAGGGCGGCCCACCTGCTGGGCACGGCGGGATCGGCAATGATCCTGACCGGACGGGGCACCGAACAGCAGGCCCAGGGAGTCAACAACGTTTCGGCCTGCATCAACCTGGCGTTGGCCCTGGGCCTGCCGGGAAGAGCCAACAGCGGGTACGGCTGCATCACCGGCCAGGGCAACGGCCAAGGGGGACGCGAGCACGGCCAGAAGGCGGACCAGCTGCCCGGCTACCGGCGTATCGACGACCCGGCGGCCCGCCGGCACGTTGCCGGAGTATGGGGAGTGGACGAAGCTTCCCTGCCCGGTCCCGGCAAATCGGCCTACGAACTGCTGGATTCCCTGGGACGCGAGAATGGAGTGCGGGCGCTCCTGGTTATGGGTTCCAACGTGGCGGTATCCGCGCCGCACCTCGGCAATGTGGCCGAGCGACTGGCATCGCTGGACTTCCTGGTGGTGTCGGACTTTTTCCTGTCTGAGACCGCGGCCGTTGCAGACGTGGTACTGCCCTCCGCCCAATGGGCCGAGGAAGAAGGCACCATGACCAACCTGGAGGGACGCGTAATCCGCCGGCGTCAGGCTTGCGACCCACCGGCTGGCGTCAGGGACGACATTGCCGTGATCTGCGAGTTGGCCCGCCGGTTGGACAAGGGACGCCGTTTTGAGTACGGCGCCGTCGAAGAGATATTCGAGGAACTCGGCAGAGCGTCCGCCGGAGGCCCGGCCGATTACTCCGGCATCAGCTACGCCAAGATCGAAGCCAACCACGGCGTGTTCTGGCCTTGCCCCGAGCCCGGGCACCCTGGGACCCCGCGGCTGTTCTCGGATGGGTTCCCCACGGCCAGCGGGCGGGCGCGGATGTTCCCCGTGCGCCACCAGGAACCCGACGAGACGCCGGATGAGGAGTATCCCCTGTTCCTCACCACCGGCCGCAACCTTTCCCAATACCAGTCGGGCAACCAGACCCGCCGCATTGCCGAGCTGGCGGAGATCAGTCCCGTACCCCTGGCGGAAGTGCATCCTTCCACGGCCCGTCGCTGTGGACTCGCCGACGGCGACACCGTCAGCCTGAGCACCCGGAGGGGGCGGGCCGAGTTCCGGTTGAAAATCACCCGCGGTATACGGGAAGACACGGTGTTCGTGCCCTTTCACTGGGGTGGCCGGCAGGCCGCCAACCGGCTCACCAACCCGGCCCTTGATCCCACCAGCCGGATGCCAGAGTTCAAGGTCTGCGCCGTGCGCATCGATGGCGCGGCCGCTGCCTCTGATGACACCGAAACGATAACGGAGCGTTAGCCATGATGAATGCCTCGGAAAAGCAGAAACTGGTGGTGATAGGCAACGGCATGGCCGGCGCCCGATTCGTCGAGGAAATGGTGGGCCTGGGCGGCCAGGACACCTACGACATCACGGTCATCGGCGAAGAGTCCTGCGGCAACTACAACCGCATCCTGCTCTCCGGCGTGCTGTCGGGCTCCCACGACGCCGATGACATCTTCATCAATCCGCTGGACTGGTACGCCGAAAACAACGTGACCCTGCACGCCGGGGTGCGCGCCATCGGCATCGACCGCAAGGGCAAGATGGCCTACGGGTCCGGCGGGCTGCTCCTTCCCTACGACAAGCTGGTTATCGCCACCGGGAGCAGCGCCTTCGTCCCGCCCATGGACGGCCTGTACGACGACGAGGGCGATTTCAAAAAAGGCGCCTTCGTGTTCCGCACGTTGGATGACTGCGCAGCCATCGTCGACCACGCGGAGGGGGCCAGGAAGGCGGCGGTGATCGGTGGCGGTCTGCTGGGTCTGGAGGCGGCCCGGGGTCTGATGAATCGGGGGCTGGAAGTCGACGTGGTGCACCTGATGGGCTGGCTGATGGAAACGCAGCTCGATTCCCTGTCGGGCCGGCTGCTCCAGCAGAGCCTGGAAGAGCTGGGCGTGCGCTTTCACCTGGAGAAGCTGACCACCGCGGTGCTGGGCGACGACCGGGTGACGGGCCTGCAGTTCAAGGACGGCGACGCGCTGGACTGCGACCTGGTGGTGATGTCGGCCGGGATCCGGCCCAACGTCGACCTGGCGCGGATGGCCGGCCTCCACGTGCGGCGGGGCATTTTGGTCAACGACGGGCTCACCTGCCGCAACGACCAGGATATCTACGCCATCGGCGAGTGCGCCGAACACCGCAGCCAGGTGTATGGCCTGGTGGCTCCGCTATGGGAGCAGGCCCGTGTCCTGGCCGAGAGGCTCACGGGACGCAACGAGGAGTCCGCCTACGCCGGCTCCAGGATATCCACCAAGCTCAAGGTGATGGGCGTGGAACTGGCGGTGGCCGGCGACAAGGACCCCCTCAACGAGGACGACGAGGTGGTGACCTACGTCGAACCCAACCGCAACGTATACAAGAAGGTCATCGTAAGGGAAGGCAAGGTCACCGGCGCCATCCTGCTGGGCGACGGGCTGACCATGCCGCGCATCCTGCAGGCCTTCGACCGGGGAGAGGCCCTGCCCGAGAACCGCTCGGAGTTGCTGTTCCCGCTCGCCGCCGATGGCGGTCCGACACTCAACGTTGAGGATTTGCCGGACGACGCCCAGATCTGCAACTGCAACGGGGTCACCAAGGGAAAGATCATGGCCGCGGTGGACGGCGGGTGCCGCAGCCTGAAGGCGGTATGCGACGCCACCCGCGCCGGTACCGGGTGCGGATCCTGCAAGGGCCAGGTGCAGGCGGTGCTGGAACTGGCGGCGGACGGCCTGGTGGCCGACGACCCGTCGGCGCACTACTACGTGCCGGGAATACCGTTGACCAAGCCGGAGCTGGTGGGCGCCATCAAGGCCACGGAACTCAGGAGCGTGTCCGGTGTCTTCGAGGCGCTGGGCGGCGGCAAGGAGGATGCCGGCAGCAAGCAGGGCCTGGCCTCACTGTTGCGCACCATCTGGGGCGCGGAGTATGAGGACGAGCGGGACGCCCGTTTCATCAACGACCGCGTCCACGCCAACATCCAGAATGACGGCACCTTCAGCGTGGTGCCCAGGATCTACGGCGGGATCACCACGCCGGACCAACTGCGCCGCATCGCCGACGCCGCCGAGAAGTTCGAGGCCAGGATGGTCAAGATCACCGGCGGCCAGCGTATCGACCTGCTGGGCATCCCCAAGGAGCATCTGCCGGCGGTTTGGCAGGAGGTCGGGATGCCGTCAGGTCACGCGTACACCAAGGCGTTCCGCACCTGCAAGACCTGCGTGGGAACCGAGTTCTGCCGGTTCGGCGTGGGGGACAGCACCAAGTTGGGCGTGCAGATCGAGCAGCGGTTCCAGGGTATCGAAAGCCCGCACAAGATGAAGCTGGCCGTGTCGGGGTGTCCGCGAAATTGCGCCGAGTCAACCACCAAGGACGTGGGCGCGACGGCCATCGAGGGAGGCAGGTGGGAGATCTACATCGGGGGCGCGGCAGGATCCCGGGTGCGCAGGGGCGACGTGCTGTGCGTGACCGACACGCACGACGAGAGCCTCCTCATGATGGGCCGGTTCATGCAGTACTACCGGGAGAACGCCCGTTACCTGGAACGCACCTACGATTTCGTCGAGCGGATGGGCATTGAGCAACTTCGCCAGATCCTGGTGCAGGACAGCGAGGGCATCTGCGACCGGCTGGACCGGGACATGCAGGCCGCCGTGGACGCGTACCAGGACCCGTGGTTGGAGGCCGCCAAACCGGTGCATCCCAACCAGTTCGTAACCACGCCGGCGGAATCCGTCGAGCCGGCACCCGCGTTGAGGTAGCGTCATGGTACTGATCACGAAGGCGCCGGAAGTGTTTGCGGTGAGCGATATGTCATCCTCGGCGACGCAGAACCTCGGCAGCGCCGCGCAGATACCCCTCGGCGAAGGGCGCCGGTTCGAAATCGGGGGCGTGGGCATCGCGGTGTTTCGCAGCCGTCAGGGACAGGTGTATGCCGCCCAAGCGGAATGCCCCCACCGCGCCGGCCCGCTGGCCGATGGATTGCTGGGCGGTGAAGCATTGATCTGCCCGCTGCATAACTTCCGGTTCAACGTGGCCACCGGGGAACCGCTGGGCAACGACTGCCCGGCGCTGCGGATCTATCCGATTTCGGTGAACGAAGACGGCGATATCCTGATCGCGGTATCCGGGTCACAACCGACCTGCTCCGACCGCCCGGAGATGAGAGAATGAGCCTGGTGAACGCCACCGTAGATGGCGGCAAAGCCACCCGGATACGCCTGTTCAGCCTGGCGGCGCCGCACATGCGGACGTTCCACATCACGTGGTTCGCCTTCTTCCTGTGCTTCTTCGGATGGTTCGGCATCGCCCCGATGATGGCGGTGGTGCGCGAAGACCTGCTCCTGAGCAAGGCCCAGATCGGGAACACCATCATCGCGTCGGTTGCGATCACCATCGTGGCCCGCCTGGTCTTTGGATGGCTGTGCGACCGCATCGGCCCCCGGCTGGCCTACAGCGGCCTGCTGATCGTCGGCTCGATACCGGTCATGTGCATCGGGCTGGCCCAGAACTACGAAACGTTCCTGCTGTTCCGGCTGGCCATCGGCGTGATCGGCGCGTCCTTTGTCATCACCCAGTACCACACGTCGGTGATGTTCGCGCCCAACGTGGTCGGCACGGCCAACGCCACCACCGCCGGCTGGGGAAACCTGGGCGGCGGCGTGACGCAGATGGTCATGCCGCTGGTGTTCGCCGGGGTGCTGATGTTTGGGGTCGGCGAAGTGCTGGGATGGCGCATCGCCATGGTGATACCCGGCGCGGCGCTGATGCTGGTGGGCGTCGCCTACTACTTCCTCACGCAGGATTGCCCGAACGGCAATTATCGCGACCTGCGCGCCCGTGGTCTGATGCCGGACTCGGCGGGAAGCAAAGGCTCATTCCTGGAAGCCGCCAGGGACCCGCGCGTCTGGGCATTGTTCGTCATCTACGGCGCGTGTTTCGGCGTGGAGTTGACCATCAACAACATCGCCGCGCTGTACTACTACGACCGCTTTGAGCTGAACCTGGCCACCGCCGGCATCATCGCCGGCACCTTCGGCCTGATGAACATCTTCGCCCGCACTCTGGGTGGGTTTTTCGGCGACAAAATGGGCATCCGGTTCGGCCTGAGGGGACGCGTGATGTTCCTGGGAGGGGTGCTGCTGGTGGAAGGCCTCGCCCTGATCCTCTTCTCCCAGATGGCGACGCTGTTCCTGGCCGTGGGCGCGATGATCGTGTTCAGCCTGTTTGTCCAGATGTCGGAGGGAGCGACCTTCTCCGTGGTGCCGTTCATCAACCGCAAGGCACTGGGATCCGTCGCCGGCATCGTGGGCGCCGGGGGCAACGCCGGCGCGGTGGCTTTCGGGTTCCTATTCCGCGCGGAAGGCCTCACCTACGCCGACGCTCTGCTCATCGTGGGCATGACCGTGGTGGTGGCGTCCTCCCTGGTTCTGGCAGTGCGGTTCTCGCCGGAAACCGAGCGCGCAGAAAAGCGCGCGCTGGATCTCGCCCTTGCAGAGCGGGCGGGCTTCGCTCCGGCGGCGGCCGATTAAACGGTCGGTCCAACGGCATCCGCACGGGTGACACGCAAGGAGCCGGATCGGGCGCCGCCAATCGGCTCGTTCGCCGGGATTGGAACCCCCGTCTGGCCCCTTACCCCGACGCCAATCCCTGACGATGCTCACCTTGGTTCGGCCAACATCCGCGCCGACCTGCCGCCATTTGAAGGATTGTCGCGGTGGTTTTGGCGAGTCTACGCTGGAAGCTCTGCCGAGACGATGTCTACTGTAGCCGCCAGGATCGTGTTGTGGCGGTCGAGCCCGTTAACCGACAGTCTCACCGGGACGCCCGCAGCTTGGTACTGACCAATGCACGGCCGGCGCAGCCGGCAGCTCTGGATTTAGTCTGCAACATAACAAAAACGGCCTCAATTGAAGCCGCGTTTGCGCCAGAGACTTGCGTTATGGTGCCGAAGGTCGGACTCGAACCGACACGGGATATTCTCCCACCGGTTTTTGAGACCGGCGCGTCTACCATTCCGCCACTTCGGCCTGACGTTTTCAGTATAGCACGGTTGCGTATCGGCCCGGTCGCGTTGTAGCATTTAACGACTTGCTCGTCGCCCGGATCAGGACTCTCGAAGCCCACCGGACGCGAGAGATGCGAAAGGCGGCGGCGCTATGGCTACCATCAAGGACCGGTTGGAAGAAGACATCCGCAACACCATGCGCGCTCGAGACCGTGAGCGCCTGGAAACGCTGCGGTTCCTCAAGAGCCAGATCCAGCTGACGGAAAAGAACAATCTGAAAGAGCTGGACGAGAGCGGCGTCACCGACGTGGTTGCCAAGCAGGTCAAGGACCGCCGCGAGAGCATCGAGATGTTCGGCCAGGGCGGACGCGCCGACCTCGTTGCCAAGGAAGGGGCGTCTCTGGCGATCCTCCTGGAATACATGCCCGAACAGCTGGGCGAGGACGAAATCGAAGCCATTGCCCGACAGGCTATCGCTGACACCGGAGCCGCCGGCCCGGGCGACCGCGGCAAGGTCATGGGCCGCCTCATGCCGCAGGTGCGCGGCAAGGCGGACGGCAGCCAGGTCAACGCCATAGTGTCCCGACTCCTGGAATCGGCAGGCTGACCTTACGTATGCGTTTCGGCATCCTGGTCTTCCCGGGAACCTGGAGCGACACCGACTGCCATCACGCCGTGAGCGGGGTGCTGCGGCAGGAAGCCGATTACATCTGGCACAAGGAAGATAGCGTCCACGGGTACGACGCGATCATAGTGCCGGGCGGGTTTTCCTACGGCGACTACCTGCGCGCCGGAGCAATTGCCCGCTTCTCTCCGGTGATGGGCGCGGTGCGGGACTTCGCCGCCAGGGGCGGGTTGGTCATCGGCATCTGCAACGGCTTCCAGATCCTGTGCGAAGCCGGCCTCCTGCCGGGCGCGTTGCGCCGCAACGGCCACCTGGAATACCGTTGCCAGTGGACACACTTGCGCACCGAAAAGTCGGACACCCCATTCACCAGCCGCTGCGTCGTCGGCCAACCGTTGGCGGTACCCGTATCCCACGGCGAGGGCAACTACTACGCGGATGCGTCCACCATCACGCAAATGGAAGAGCAGGACAGGATCCTGTTTCGCTACTGCGAACCCGATGGAACGGTTACGCCAGGCTCCAACCCCAACGGGTCCGTGGACAACATCGCGGGCATAATCAACGAAGGCCGCAACGTGCTGGGCATGATGCCTCACCCCGAAAGGAGCTGCGAGCCGCTGCTGGGCTCCGACGACGGCAACCTGATTTTCGGCTCGATGATCGACGCGGCATCGGCCCGCTAGCGATGCTGCTTTCCATCGGTCTGGCGTGCATCGCGGTGCTGGGGTTCGGCAGTTCCGCGGTGATGGCCCGCCAGGGTATGCAGTCGATACGACCCATGCCGTCGTCGCTCATCTCGCTGGTGGCCTCGACCCTGCTGGCCGGCACCTTGGCCCTGGTCTTCGAGTTCGATGCAGTGATCGCCCTGCCGGCCATCGCCATGGTGTGGCTGCTGGGCAACGGCATCCTCAGCTACATGGGCGGTCGTTCACAGCAGTACATCGCCATCAGCCTGATCGGAGCGGCCCGAGTCACGCCCATCGTGGGTAGCGCGGCGCTGTTCTCTGCTCTGTTCTCCATCACCCTGACCCGCATGGGCGTCCCCGGTTTCAATGAGCATCTGACCGTGCTGCTGGGCGTGGGTACGGTGGTGGTGGTCATCGGACTGGTACTGACCAGCGGCAACTTCCTGCGTCAAAGCTGGGGACGCGACTGGAAATCGGTGCTGGGTTACCTGTTGGCACTGCTGGCTGCAGCGTGCTACGGCGCATCGACGCTAAGTGGCCGGGTGCTGAGCGAGTTGTTCGGTTCTCCGCTGATCATGGCGGCCGGCAGCATGTTCTTCGCCACGCTGCTGCTGTCTCCGGTGTTCGGGCGGGAAGCGGCGCAGAAGACGGGCAGTGCAGGATGGGCTCCGCTTTGGGTGTTCCTGGCCGGATTCGCCGCGGCGTGCGCGGTGATTTCGCTTTATTTCGCGGTGACCCGGGAGGGCTCGAGCATCCTGGTCCTCGCTCCCATAGTATCCTGCAACCCGCTGGTGACCATGGTCTTGGTCCGCTTGTTCCTGCGGCAGTCGGAAACTATCACGACGGGACTGGTCGTCGGCACGTTGCTGGCAGTCGGCGGCGTTGCCATGGTGGTAGTCGGAGGATTGATTGCATGACGCGCGGAAGGTACTGATGCCGGTTACCCAGGAAATCCTCGACGAAATCGCGCTGTCCCAGGCTGAATACGACATGATAGTCGACCGGCTGGACCGGGAGCCCAACCCCGTTGAGCTGGGCATGTTCGGCGCGCTGTGGAGCGAGCACTGCGGTTACAAGCACTCCCGCCCGTTGCTGGGGATGCTGCCGTCGCGCTCGGAGCGCACACTGTCCCAGGCCGGCGCCGAGAACGCCGGCGCCATTGATATTGGCAACGGGCTGGCCGTAGTTTTCAAGGTGGAGTCCCACAACCACCCGTCCGCGGTGGAGCCACTGCAAGGCGCGGCCACCGGCGTCGGCGGCATCGTCCGCGACATCCTGGCCATGGGCGCTCGACCCATCGCCCTGCTCAACTCCCTCCGGTTCGGCACGCCTGATTTGGCCGCGAACCGCCGCCTCCTGAAAGGAGTCGTTGACGGCATCGGCTGGTATGGAAATTGCATCGGCGTACCCGACGTGGCCGGCGAAATCTACTTCGACGACTGTTATTCGCAGAACCCGCTGGTCAACGCCATGTGCGTTGGCATCGCCCGCATCGAGGACCTGGCCAGCGCAGCAGCCGACCGAACCGGTGACGTCCTGCTGCTGGCCGGCGCGGGCACCGGTCGCGACGGCATTCACGGCGCTTCCGGACTGGCGTCGCGCACCTTCGAGGAGGAACAGGAACTGCGGCCGACCGTACAGGTGGGCAATCCCTTCCTGGAGAAATCGCTCATCGAAGCCTGCCTGGAAGCCCTCGCCACGGGCCGGGTGCGGGCGTTGCAGGACCTGGGTGCGGCCGGCCTCACCAGCGCGGCGGTGGAATCGGCGGCGCGCGGCGGTCGGGGTATCGCGCTGGACATCAGCCAGGTGCATCGCAGGGAGTCCGGCATGACCGGCTACGAGGTGATGCTTTCGGAGTCCCAGGAGCGCATGCTGCTGGCCGCCGCGCCGGAGCACGTACCGGCCATACAAGAGGTGTTTGACAAGTGGGACATCCCGTGTCGCCCGGTGGGCACGGTGACGGAAGAACCTTACGCGCTGGTAACCGACGGTGCGGAGCGCATAGCCTCGGCACCGGTTTCCCATCTGACCGACGCACCGCGCTACCGGCTCAACGGGCAACCCTCGCAAGAGTATGCGAACCGCCAGCGCCTGCGGTTGCGGGAGGTGCCCTTGCCCGCGGATGTTGGCGACACCCTGTTGCGCCTGCTTGCCGCTCCCAATATCGCCAGCCGCCAGGGCGTATACCGGCAGTATGATCACCAGGTCCAGACCAACACGGTGGTCGGACCGGGCGCTGGCGATGCTGCAGTGCTGCGGGTGAAAGGTACCGGTCAGGCCATAGCGGTGGCCATCGACGGCAACGGTCGGCAGTGCTACCTGGACCCCTACCGTGGCGCCCAGATGGTCGTCGCGGAAGTCACCCGCAACCTGTCCTGCGTGGGCGCCGAGCCGCTTGCCCTCACCGACTGCCTCAATTTCGGCAACCCGGAGCGGCCGGAGATTTACTACCAGTTGGAGCAGTCCATTCGCGGCATGGCGCGAGCGTGCCGGGCGTTGGGCGTTCCGGTGGTCAGCGGGAACGCGAGCCTGTACAACGAGAGCCAGGGGACGGCCATCTATCCCACCCCGATCGTGGGCGGATTGGGTCTGCTGGAGGATGTGCAGCGCCATTGTGGAGCAGGGTTCCCCGAAACGGGATTGGCGGTCGTCCTGCTGGGCGCAAACCTTCTCACCGCACGCGCGTCCGATCTGGCCGGCAGCGAGTACTTGAACACGATACACGACCTGGTGAAGGGACGGCCCAGGATCGACCTGGCCCTCGAGCGGCGCGTGCAGGCTTTATGCCGCGGCCTGATCGCGGACGGCACGGTCAGGTCAGCCCACGACTGCTCGGATGGAGGCCTGGCCGTAGCCTTGGCCGAATGCTGTATTCTTGGTGACGGTCGAGTTGGCGCACCGGGATCAATCGGGTTCGTTGCGTCCGATGGATTCGCCGACAGCGTTCCGACGCGATGGGACGCGGCGCTATTTGGAGAGGCCACATCTCGTATCCTGATCGCTGTCGCACCCGAACATGTGGATGGCATACTGGACCAAGCCGCCGCGAGCGGCGTTCCCGCGATGATATTGGGTCGCACGGAGGGGAACCATATGCGGATCGGCGGGCTGACAGACCTGCCGGTGAACGAGTTGGCCGGCGCATGGTATGGAGGATTGAGCAACGCAATACACTGAACAGGGAGGAGACATGGAAGCAATAAAGAAACTCGCCGGCGTATATCTTGTCGGCGTATCCATCGCAGTTGCCGTTTTCTTCATCATCAACATATTCCTGGTGGATGCGATCAGTGTGCTCGCAGTGTGGCACGTGCTGGACGTGCTGATGCTGATCGGACTCGTCCTGGGAATGGGTTTCAACTACGCGTACAAAACCCGCGCGAGTGGGCGCGATGCAGGTGAGCCGGTGACCAGGGGTTACGTGGACGCCAACGTCACCTTCTACATCACCACCGGCGTAACCATCCTGTTCCTGCACAACTGGCTCGCGTTTCTGGCCACCGGCGACGTGAGCTTGGGCGACAACCACACCGCCTGGGTGATCTGGGCCGTGGTTGACACCGTTTTGCCCATCATCCTGGGCATCACCGGTTGCCGCCTCTGGCGAGAATCGTCCGGCGCGTGACCCAAACGAGTGGTCCAGCGGACATGACGTCCTCTCCGCGGAAGACGGTCTACCTGGCCAACCCGTATGGGTTCTCGGAGCAGCAGAAGACACGCTTGCTCCCCGAGCTAATCGATGCGCTGGAGAGCCTCGGCCTGGAGGTATGGGAGCCTTTTCAGCGCAACAACCAGGTCGACCTTTCCCAGCCGGGTTGGGCTCATCGGATCGCCCTGGCCGATTGTCAGGATGTGCGCGACGCCGACGGGATATTCGCCGTCGTGAACGGAACGCCACCCGACGAGGGCGTGATGGTCGAGCTTGGCATTGCCATCGCGTTGGGCAAGGCGACCTTCCTGTTCCGCGACGACTTCCGCCGGGTCACCGACAGCGAGGAATATCCGCTGAACCTCATGCTGTTTGCCGGCCTGCCGGAACGCGGCTGGCAGGACTATTACTATACGTCGGTCGCGGAGATCAGTGCGCCAGAAAAAGCCCTGGCCAGGTGGGCGCGAAACGGGCTGGACGACGTCCAGGAACCATAAGCGGGCCGCCCTGGCCTGAGCAGCCCGCTGGTTACAGATCTGGTGGGCAACGTCAGCCGATGGCGACTATTTCCACCTCTTCGGGCGTCTCGGCGCGGTCGGCCTCCGCGGAGCCGTGATCGTCCACGGGCGGCGCGGCGATGGCGTCGTTGGTGGGGGCCGGATCTTCGTCGGCCGGAGGCTCTAAGGGCAGCCCGAGCCGCGCTGCCAGGGCGAACCCGACGACCGGATGTTCCCGGTTCAGCCCGAACACCCGGCGTCTCCGCGCGCGGTTGGTCTCCGGGTCCCTTATGTTGATGTTGCGGTACTGGAACAGGCCGCAGGCCATCAGGGTTCGCACGTAGCGCGTTATCAGGTTGCGCGCCACCATGTCGGGCGAGTCTCCCCAATGTTCGCGGATGGTGGCGTCCTCGGCTTCTATGCCCTCGATGAGGGCCTGGCTGATCTCGTTGCACAGCGCCTGGAACATCACCGCGTCGGCGCCGTCGCGTTCTTCCAGGTAGTGGCTCATGGCCACCAGGTCGGCGATGCGGGCTGAGTCGCCCTCGGGGTCGCCGGACTCCGGCAGGTCGGTGGCGGCGATGGCTTCGGCAAGGGACCGCTCCATCTGAGCCTGGCGGAGGTCGGCAGGGGCTGGCGCGGGGCGATCCGGCTCCCGGGTCTGCGACGCCGCGGTCATCCGGTCGTCTCGCCGGTCGTCCTCCTCCTCGTCATCGTCATCACTGTCCGCGAGTTCATACGAGCGGCCCTGCGCTTCGACGACCTCATCATCGGTCCCATCGGGCCCGTCGTCCACCTCCCCGTAGGAGTCTGCAGTCTCCACTTCCGCGTCGTCATCGTCCCTGGCCACCGGTTCGGGATCCGGTTCATCGGCCATGAGGATCCAGTCCACGAGATCGACGCTGCGTATCTTGATGTTGCCCTCTTCGGCCACACGCAGCATCAACTTCTTGAATCCCGAGAAGCCCAGCTTGCGCTCGTCGAAACCGGCGATGCGGCGCACCAACCGCTGTTTGAGCGAGGTGAGGAGAAGCGTGTGACCTGCGGCGCGTTCGGTCCGGATGACGTCTTCGATGGCGCGAATGACCTCAGGCAACTGGTGGCGTCCGGGGTTAGCCAGGGCGGCGGTCTGTTGCGGGCGTCCCCTCTGGGCGGGAGCGCGCTGGAAGGCGGTTTCGGGCTCTTCAGCGTCGATCGGGTCGACATCCGCGTCGTAGAAAATCAGACCATCCACATGGTCGGCCATTCGGCGAGAGGTGGCCCAGGAGACCCCAACCACCAGGACGCGCTTGCCGACCGCCCGCAGGGAGTTGATAACGTGGATGAAATCGGAGTCCCCAGATACGAGGACGAAAGTGTTTATGTTGGGGAAGTTATGTGCCGTGTCGATACAGTCTGCGGTCATCTTCACGTCAACGCTGTTTTTCACGCTGACGGTACGACCCGACTGGTAAGATCCGCGCAGTGGCAGTCGCGTGGGTACGTAGACGGGCTCGATGCCTGCCGCGTACAGCGACGGCGGGTCGTGGATAAACTGGCTGGCCCCCTTGAGTTCGGGCGCTCGGGATACCCAGTCGGCATAGGCTTTGCCGACGACAACTCGGCCGTGGTTGGAGACCTCTTCCTTCAGTGCAGATACGTTGGGGGTCCTGCCCCGTACCGCCAAACTGATTTTGAAGTTCTCCCAATCAATAAATAGTGCTACGTCTTCACTGAATGCGGCGTTGCCATTGACCTGTTGAATAGCGATGATGGTACCTCGACTTGCTCTTGAAGCGAGCTGGTGTCAAAAAAAGTGTAATAGCGCGGCCCGAAAACCGTCAAGTTCGCTAGTGGCCGTTAGCCAGGCGAATTGCCAACGACTCCGGGAGACCTGCCGCCAGTATGCCATTCTGCGCTCCGGCCAGGTCGTATTCCACGCGTCGGTGCAGCAGCACGCCGCCATCGCCTCCCCGCTCGCTTTCGTAGAGCAGGTAGGAGGCGCGCCAGTCGCCGTCCCTGGGTTGGCCCACGCTGCCGGGGTTCACGATCATTCTGCGGTCCGACTCCAGCAGAAGCGGGGTAGTCGGGTCGAGCAGTTCGACCGTTGCCCTGCCATCCTCCTCGCACCACGCCAAAGGGTAATGGGAGTGTCCGACCAGGCAAAAGGGGGTTTGCATCATGGCGAACGTCGCCAATGCCGCCGGCTCGCTGATCAGATATTCCATGACCGGGTCGCGCAGACTGCCATGCACGTGGGTGAAAATTCCCTCCAGTCGCACCTCGGGTAGCTCCGCCAGAAACGCCATGTCGTCGTCTGATAACTGCAGGGCGGTCCACAGTGCCGCGGCCCGCGCTGCGCCGTTGAACAGGTCGGGATTTAACCTTCCGGTCACGGCGTGGTCATGATTGCCGGCGATAGCGACGTGAGGAAGCCTGCGCAGTCGTTCTATACACGCGCCCGGGTCCGACCCGTAACCCACCAAATCTCCCAGGAACCACACGACGTCGTATCCACCGGCGGTTTCCGCATCGGCCAGGACGGCGTCAAAGGCCTGCAGGTTGGAGTGAATGTCCGAGACAATCAGGGCGCGCATGGGCGCTCACCATCGGCGCGTGGATGTTGACGAACCGTCGAACACCGCTGGATCCTGACGCCCGCCCTCAGCAATTGGCGGCCAGGCTGACCGAAAGGACCCGATCCAGACCGGCCAGGTCCGGTTCAACGGTGACTTCCGCTTCGGGAAAGGCAGCGGATGCCAGGGACCGGGCTTCGGAAATCTGCTCGGGATCCATCTCCAGCAGTATCACGCCGTGAGGTTTCAGTCGGGCGTCTGCTCCGCCATGTGATGCCGAGGCTTGGGACAACAGGCGTCGGATGTGGTCCAGGCCATCAGGTCCGCCATCCAGCGCCGCCACCGGCTCCCACTGGATTTCCGGTTGCAGGGTGGGAATGCGATCCGTGGGCAAATAGGGGAGGTTGGCAACGACGACGTCCACGGGTTCGGGCAGCGACTCGAGCAGGTCGCCCTTCAGCAGGGTCACTCGGTCGGCGACGTTGTGCATGCGCACGTTGTACGCGGCAACGTCCAGGGTAGCGTCGAAGGCGTCGCTGGCGTAGATGCGCGCCGCTGGCAGGTGGATGGCCAGGTTCACGGCGATGGCGCCGGTTCCGGTGCCCACGTCGGCGATGACCAGTTCACGGCTTTCCATGCCCATCAGGGCCATGAAAAGCGCGTGTTCCACCATGGTCTCGGTCTCGGGACGCGGGATCAGCACGTCCTGATTAACCAGCAGGTTGACGCCGTAGAACTCGCGGTAGTTCAGGATGTAGGCCAGCGGCTCCCGGGTGAGCCGACGGGTCACGATGGCAGCCAACTGCTCTTCCTGTTGGGCCGATACCTGGGTTTCCTGCTCGGCAAAGATGGCCTGGCGGAGCATCCGCATCACGTCCATCACCATCACCTCGGCCTCCAGGCGGGCGTCCGGAATGCCGGCGGACTCCAGGGTGCGGTGGGTTTCCTGGATGACGGTGCGAAGGTTAGGCATATGGCTCAATCGGCAAGGGCGACCCTGCGGTCGCCCCTAAATGATTTCGGTAGCAACTTTTGGGATCAGGCGGACACGCTGGCCAGAGCCCGCTCCTGATCGGCGGCGATCAGGCGATCGATAATGTCGCCCAAGCCCCCGTCCATGAGGCGCTGTACGCCGTGGACCGACAGCCCGATGCGGTGGTCCGTGATCCGGTCCTGCGGGTAGTTGTAGGTGCGGATTTTTTCGGAGCGGTCGCCGCTGCCGATTTGCGCCTTGCGGCTGTTGGAGATGGCAGCCTGGTGGCGCTCCTGTTCCGCCGCGTACAACCGGCTGCGCAATATGGTCATGGCCTTGGACTTGTTCTTGTACTGCGACCGCTCGTCCTGGCAGACCACCACCACGCCACTGGGCTCGTGAACGATCCGGACGGCGGTCGCCACCTTGTTGACGTTCTGCCCCCCGTGGCCGCCGGCGTGGAAGATATCGATGCGCAGGTCGTCTTCCTTGATGGCCACTTCGACCTCGTCGGCCTGCGGCAGCACCGCCACGGTCACGGTCGACGTGTGGATGCGGCCCTGGGTCTCCGTTTCGGGGACGCGTTGGACACGGTGAACGCCGGCTTCGAACTTGAGCTGGCTGAATGCGTTGTTCCCGTCGACGGAAAAAGCGATGCGGCTGAAACCGCCCAGGTCCGACGGGTTGGAGTCGAGGATCTCGACCGCCCAGCCCTGTTCCTGCGAAAATCGTTGGTACATGCGATAGAGGTCGCCGGCGAACAGCGAGGCCTCCTCACCGCCGGCAGCGGCGTGAATCTCCACGATGACGTCCCGTTCGTCGTTCGGGTCTTTCGGGAGCAGGGCGATCCGCAACTGCTGCGCCAACTGGGAGATGCGCTGCTCGACCTCGACCAACTCCATTTGGGCCATCTCGACTAATTCGGGATCGCCGCCTTCGCTCACCAAAGCCCTGAGGTCTGCCTGCTCTTCGAACAGCTTTCGGTGCTCGGTATCGATGCCCGCCAACCCTTCAAGGCCGGACCGTTCGCGGTTCAACTCGCGGAGCCTGGCGTAGTCTGCAGCCACTTCAGGTATTGCCATTTCCGCTTCGATGGACCGGTAACGATCCACAATAGGCTGCAGCTTGTCGAATATATCTGCCATCACACACCGCGCGTTATAGGAACTAGTACGAGATTATAACTTAGCCTCCCGAACGTCTACAAGACGAATATTGTTGAGACGCGATTACGCTCCACCACGATCGGCTGGCACGAAAGAGACGTGGCAGCGCCGAACCGGGATGGCGGTCCGACGGTTCAGTTGGGTGGGTTCTTCCCGTCTTCCGGCTTTTCGTCGTTGCGACCGCGCAGACGGCTGACCAGGTCCCAGACGAACGATCCGATTTCGCTGCCGGCGGTTACGAGGGCGGAGATTCTCGCCGCCGTGTCGAGCATGAGGCAAGACGATGCCTCGAAATTGGTCGCCGCTCGCCTGATTTTCGGGTAAATCTTCAGCGTGACCACAGTCAGCGCCAACGCCGCTACGGCCACCATGACCGCCATAACGATAATTGCAATATCTCGGATAATCGACACGACGTCAGGCGACATAAACCGGTGTCCTTAGCGTGGTGGCACAAAAAGCGCCGGGACGACGGCCGGATGGACCGTCGCCCCGGCGGACGGCTCGGGTTAATCCTCGGAGTCGAGTTCCGCGTCGCTGTCGCCGGCGGCAATCCGGCTGCGGATGCGCTGCCAGTAATCGCGGCCGCGTTCGACGGCCTGGTTGGCGCCGCGAGTCAAAGCCTGCCGAGTTTCCTGCCCGCTGCGGGGCGCCAGCAGCATGCCGAGGCCAACCCCGATGCCGACGCCGGCGGCGAGCAGGATCAAATCACGTTGGGTGCGGTTCATGTAAGACCTCCTGAAATTGACTGTCCGTACCCAATTATACAACGCAGGGTCGCCTTGTCCGGCGGGCCCATCGTCACCATTGTGACCAAACCGAGGTCGTTCAGGTTGCATTCGCACGTTGTCACACCAGGTACTCAGTCGATTTGCATATTGTGTTTACAGATACAGTATATTACGTTTAGCGATGAAATGCAAGCCCGTGGGGTTCCGGTGATGGACCAAGCGGCCGACGGTGGGTCAGACGCGCTGCTGCCAGCAGTCTTCAGCCACCGCCACCGGACCGTCGTACACGGACCGCGCCTCCGCCATCAGGGGCTCGGTATCGGCATGGTAATCATTGTGAATATGCGTGAGGGTCAACCCGCTGACGCCCGCCATCTGGGCGATGCGCGCCGCTTCCGCCGCCGTGGAGTGCGCGGTGCCGTCGGCCATTTCGCGTTTCGCCTCGGTGCAGAGGGCCTCGTGGATCAGCAGGGTCGCCCCTTGAGCCAACTCCGCCAACTCCGGACACCAACGGGTGTCTCCGGAAAACACCACGGCATGTCCGTCCGACTCGACCCGCCATGCCAGCGCTCCCCTGATATGGTTGACCTGCGTGGACCGGGCCCGCACGCCAGGAGTCACTTGCACCCACTCCCCCGGCTCGGTGGAACGGAAGCGGATGGACCTCCGCCCGTCACGCCTGAGGGCTCCCTCGGAGTCTACGTCCAGCCCGCGAGTCGGCAGTGCCAGCAGGGTGCCGATGTCGGCCATCGCCTGCTCGGAGCCGTAGACCTGCATGGGTTGTTCTCCCTCAATTCGCCGGCTGCGCTGCATCTCAATGTGCGGCAATCCCTCGCAGTGGTCCCCATGGCTGTGGCTCAGCAGGCAGTGGTCAAACTCAGCGGGCGACATGCCCAGCTCGTGCCCATGACGGAGCACCGTGTTGCCCGAGGCAGCGTCCAACAGGATCCGCTCCCCCGTGGGACAGTCCAGCACGATGGCCGTGTGGTTGCGCATGATGCAGCCGCCCGCCCCGGTGCCCAGGTAACTTATCGTGAAACCTGCTTCAGCCATTTTGTCCTCCAATCAAAAGTCCTGCACAGCCTGCGCATTGATGTCAGCGATTATGCCAGCGAAACCCGCGAGTGGGGCAGTACCGCCGGGTTCACCAGGAACTCCGGCATACGCCCCTGCAGCACGTCAACCGTGGCCTGAGCCGTGCGTACCTCCAGTTCCAGCACCGACTGCTGCGACAGGAAGGCGACGTGGGGCGTGACAGTTACGTTGTCCATCCCGAACAGTGGATGGTCCGACGGCGGAGCCGCTGATTCCATCACGTCCAGGCCGGCGCCGGCGATCTGCCCATCCCGCAGTGCGTTGACCAACGCCGGTTCATCGATGATGGGGCCGCGGGCGCAGTTGATGATGTACGCCGACGGTTTCATGCGCTCGAACGCCGCCGCGCCGATCAGGCCGCGCGTCTCATCGTTCAGCGGCGTGTGCACTGTAACGTAGTCGGAGGCGGCCAGCAGGTCGTCCAGCGACGCTGCCGTCACGCCATGGGGAAGGGCAGCGTCAGTCGGCAGGTAGGGGTCGTATGTGATCACCGCCAGCCCGAATGCTCCTGCCTTGTCCGCGACGGCGCGGCCGATGCGTCCGAAGCCGAGGATGCCGATGGTCTGGCCGCGCAGACGAGTCAGCGGGTGCGGCGACGGCGTGCCCTCCCACCGTCCGGCTTTGGCCACGCCGTCATAGAACCCCACCTGCCGGTTCCAGGCGAGCAGCAGCGCCATCACGTGGTCGCTGACCTCGTCGACGCAGTAGTCGGGCACGTAGGTGACGGGGATGCCCAACTCGGTCGCCACGTCCACGGCGATATTGTCCACGCCCACCCCGTACCGGCTGATGACGCGGCAACGCTCCGCCGCCCGCACCACCGCCGGCGTCACCTGGGCAAAGCAGGTCATGATGCCGTCGCAGTCGGCCGCCAGCGCAGCCAGCGTCGCCTCCGACCCGTCCGGCGCCTCCACCACCTCTACGCCGTCGCCCAGGCCGGCCACCAGCGCCTCCCGCTCCGGCACGGTGGAGGGCCAGACGAAGTCGGTGATGAGGATGCGGGTGGAGGTAACTGTCATCATCGAGACACGGGCCGTAAGGGTGGTCGTTCGACCGTGTATTGTAACGGCTTGTCAGTAATGGGTCGACTGAAAGCAGGACCGGCGAACTTCATCGATTGACCAACAGTCGGTGGTCCCGACTCGGCCGAGCCAAATATTGACGCATCCATGGCCGTATCGGGCGTAAGGCTGCCGTAACCCCCTCAGCCAAACGTATGGTGAGTTGCAGTGCTCAAAGCAGTGTCCGAAATGGAATGGCACATGCTGTGTATTGGCGGTGATTTCAGGTATCCGGATGAACCGTTTGACACTGTGGTCCGGTACAATCGTAACGCGCTCAGACGTGCTAGACTAATATAAGCGAGAAACTACCCCCTACCCTGGCGGTTCAGCTGATGACGACGTTAGCGCACGTTCAAAGCTTCCTGATAGCACCAGGAAAGAACGTCCAGCACCCTCCTTCTATCCAGCAGGCCACGGTCCCAACAACGGGGCAAATTTATAGCCAATTGGATGAAGTTTTCAAGCGTGCATCGTCGGAATGCGATATTGAGTTAGTCTTTCAACCCAACGCCCAAGGTCAGCAAAGCAACCAGTTTCAGAATTGGGTCAATGCCTATGCTCGTCATCCATCCACCAACGCCGGTCTGGTGATTGCTCGTCATCTGCAGTCAGTGACAACCAACAGACCTGGGGTGGGTTTGCTCTTTTTGATGCTAGGCACCGATGTCAACGGTCTAGTAAACCTCGTTATCTCCCGTTTTCCTGCTACGGGAGGGATCGTCGTCGATACTGCTCGTGGAGGCCTGTTCGTAGAATTTGACGACAACATATTCATGAAAAACGTAAAAGCCTACAAGAGCGCGCTGTTTTGTGCAGACGGGCCCAACTCTCAGTTTCAAGATTGTCGAGCGGTCGACAAACAAACTAACGACACGAGGCGGGGCGCATCGTATTGGATTGACGATTTTTTGACGTGCGAGCTTCGGACTACATCGATGGCTTACAGCCGCCTCGTTGCGGAAACAATTGGTAGCGCAGTCGTCCGAACAAAAGATTCTGCTGTCAAGCAAGAGCTAATAGCCGCCGCAACCCTGATGCAGAATCAAGACGGGCAGACAGTGTCTATCGCATCATTGGCACAAACATTTGCGTTGACAGACGCGAGTACTCGGGCCATTTCAGCAGAATTGCACAACTCCGCCCTCGCTACCGACGTGTTCGAATTTAACGCATCAGCGTTCGACAAGTACTTGCCTTATCGAAGGATAGAACTAGACATTGGGGTCTCGATAACCGCCGCTACCAAGGACTTTGACGACAAAGTGAGAAGACAACGCATCGATGATGCAGGCTTGATGCGATATACTATAGAAGGGACAGTAACTCAACAAGGGTTCCGTCGGAGGATATAGTGGAAAATCTTCTAAAACAATATAGTCAGAGATATGTCGCTCTTGTCGGAGTCTCTGTTAGTCTAGAGCAACTCATAAAGTCATATCTGAGTGACATTCCTAGTATCGATCGCATTACATGTAGAGCCAAGGATCCGAAAAGTTTCGTTGCGAAAGCGATGCAAAAAAATAGGGCAGGGAGATTGAAATACTTTGATCCTATCACGGAGATCCAAGATCAAATTGGTGCTAGGGTGATCGTGAAGTACCTGCGAGATGTCGGCATAGTGCTCGATACGATGGACGAGTGGTTTCGTCCGGTGGAAGAAACTGTGCACGAGCCTGAATCGCCGTACGAATTTGGTTATTTTGGTGAACACAGGATTTATCCTTTGCCCAATCAAATAGTGCCAGAGGGAATTGGCAGGATTGAGTTGCCTCGGTTTTTCGAACTCCAAGTGCGAACCCTGTCGCAGCACGCTTGGTCAGAGGCAGAGCACGACTTAGGATATAAATCGCGTACCGGGCTTACCCGGGAGCACAGACGCCTTTTAGCGTTAGCGTCGGCCCAAGCATGGGGCATCGACAGGATTTTCGAGGAATTGCGCGAAGAGCTTTTGGGTGACGACGATATACGTGCGTGGAGTCCCGACCGCTGCTGAACTTCTCGCAAGAATGGGCACAATGTGTCCTACGTAAACGGCGTCGGCATCATGCTCACCGGCACCTCGATGAGGCTGGGAGCGTCGGCGGAGAGGGCTTCGCGCAGGGCAGATTCCAGAGCTTCAGGGCCCTCGGCGCGGGCGGCGCGGACGCCGTAGGCCTCGGCCAGCTTGACGAAGTCGGGGTTGTGCAGTTCGGCGCCCACGGCGCGGCCGTTGAACTGGTTCACCTGGTCGCGCAGCACGTTGCCGTAGGCGTTGTCGTTGAACACCACCGCCACCGCGTTGATACCGTGCTGCACCGCCGTGGCCAGCTCCTGCGAGTTGAACAGGAACCCGCCGTCGCCGCACAGGGCCACCACCGGACGGTCCGGCTGGGCCACCTTGGCGCCCAGCGCCGTGGGGTAGGCGTAGCCCAGGTTGCCTGAGTAGCTGGACGTGATGAAGGTGCGCGGCTCGTAGGTGGGCCAGAAAGCGCGGGCGTAGTAGCCCAGCTGGGTCATGCCCGACACCAGGATGCCGTCCTCAGGCACGGCGGAGCGTACCGCTTGCAGGTACGACTCCTGCGGTTCGGGGCGTATCGCGGATTCCTTGCGGCGCTGGCGCAGGGCTTCGGTTTCGGCGGCAAAGGACGGGCGGGATCCCAGGTCGATGGTCTCGGCCAGCCTGGCGTCCACCTGCTCCATCACGGTACGAGCGTCGCCGGCGACGCCGTAGGTGTTCTCCCAGTTGCGGCCCAACTCGTCTGGATCGATGTCGATCTGCACCACGCGCTGGCCGTCCAGCCACATGGGGAATGCCATGCGGCTGCCCACACCCAGGATGACGTCGAAGTGGGGCTCTTCCTTGGCCACCGGGTCGTTGCGCAGCCGCAGCGCTCCCAGCGCCAGCTGATGCCGATCGTCGATGACGCCCTTGCCCTCGGCGGTGGTGATCACCGGCGCTTGCAAGCGTTCCGCCAGGCGCACCAATGCCTGCGATCCTTCCGAAGAGATCACGCCGCCGCCGGCCCAGATCAGCGGACGCCGCGCGCCGGCCAGGATGCGGGCGGCCTCGGCCACCTGCTCGTCGGACGCCGAGACTCGGGGGTAACCTTCCGCCTCGATGAGAGAGACTTCGCGCTGTTCCGCCATGGTCTCCGGCGGCATTTCAATCTCCACGGGGCGCGGCCGGCCGGTGGTCAGCTGCCGGAAGGCCTCGTGCACCGCCTCGGGCGCTTCCTCTGCGGTCATCATCCGACGCACGTACTTGGTGATGGGCCGGATGCAGTCTTGCTGGTCGTTGACCTCGTGCAGGATGCCCCGGTCCGCGCCGATCAGGTCGCGCTCGATCTGGCCCGACACTACCAGCACCGGTGAGGACGCCGAGTAGGCGGTGCTGATCGCGGCCGACGCGTTGAGCAGGCCGGGTCCCGGCACCATGAGCGCCGTGCCCACGCCGCCGCTGGCCCGAGCGTAACCGTCCGCCATGTAGGCCGTGGCCTGCTCGTGCCGAGTGGTGATGAGCCGGATGCCCGGCACGTCGTTCAGCGCGTCCAGCGCGTGGTAGAGCTGCACACCTGGGAGCCCGAAGATGACGCGCACCCCCTCCAGGTACAACGAGCGCATGAGAGCCTGACCGCCGGTCATGGTGGGCATGATGAAACCTTCCTAATAGCAATGATTGAGCCCGACACAGCGGGCCGGCCTACGATAGCATAGCGTCCCCGACCTGTCATTTGAGAGCGTGGTTGCGCGTTGCCGACACAACCAGGGCATCCAGCAACTTCTGCGACGCCAACGCTACGTCGTCCACGGCCTGCTCGAAGGCCAGCGCGTTGGCCCGCGAGGGCTGGCGGTATCCGCTGATCTTGCGGACGAACTGCAACGCGGCCTCTCTCACCTCGACGTCGGTGGCCGGCGGGTCGGCTTTGCGCAGCGTCTTGATGCTTCGGCACATGGTGGCTTGCCTCCGGTGGTCGTTGGTCGTCGTTGCCACGTTGGTGACCGCTATGTTACCCTCCCGCAACAAGTATCTGTCGCGTTCGGAAGGGTCGATGATCACGTTCAACTGCACCATCCAGGAAGGGATTGTCCCGGAGGATATCCGTCCCAGGCTGGCATCGGAGCTGGCCCGCATCACCACCGGGTTCGTGGGCGGCAATCCGGACGAGGTGTCGGTCAACTGGATCGAGATCCCTCATGGGTTCGGCTTCCGCGGCGGTCGCCTGTCGACCACTTCCGCAGTACGCGGCGAAATCCCGCCCGGCCTTCGGCAGGAGACCCGAGTGGAGCTCATGCAGTCCATACAGGACATGTGGATGGACGTCACCGGCTGCACCACCGACGAACTGGTCGTGTCCGCTAGGGACCGACGCGACAACTAAAACCGACCAACCGGCACAAGGAGCAGACCATGCCGCACTATCGCTGTTTCATCCCCCAGGACGCCCTGTCCTTTGACCAGAGGCAGGAGATCGCGCTGGCCTTCACCGACATCCACTGTGGTTCCACCGGTGCGCCGCGCAGTTTTGTGTCGGTCACATTCCTGGAGACGCCGGAGGGCCAGACCCACGAGCACGGGGAAGGCTACTACCTGGACGGCGGCAACCGCGCCGGGCGGTCTGAGGAAGTCAAGCAGCAGCTCTTGTCCGACCTCACCGGCGCCTTCGCACGGGTCGCGAATGTTTCGCCCAGCGCCATCCCCGGGCGCATCACCGAGAACCCCGCCTCCTGGACCATGGAGGGCGGCTTCGTGCTGCCCGAGCCGGGGCAGGAAGGGCCCGAGTGGTACGCGGCCGCCGAAGCCGCCGCTGCAGCTGATTAGCATCACTGCGGCAAAGCGTTACGTGGACGAGGGCAGGGCCAGCACCTGCCCTTAATTCATGAGTGCGGGCTGAGCCTTTGTGCGCTGAGGCGTGGATGTGGCGACTTCGCCCAGGCCATACATCCTGGCGGGTGCGCTCGTCGTAATCATAGTAGCGATGCTCTGGTTGCTGCCGGCATCCTCATCGACACGAACCGCGAATGGACCGCTCACCTGCTCGCCCTTACCCCAGAACGATGCATTGAGGATGGACGCTCAACACTACGCAAGCGATTTTGGCGTAAGTATCGAGGAAGCCATGTGCCGTCTGACTCTGCAGGGTGAGGTTGGCCCGCTGGGTCCGCTGCTCCGGTCGGGAGAGCCTGACACCTACGCAGGATTGTGGATCCACCACGAGCCGGATTTTGGCGTGACTGTATTATTCACCGAAAACCCCGAAGCCACCCTAGCGCCCTACGTGATTGACCAACCCTTGGAGGGGCTCATCAAAGCCCGCAATGCCCAGGCGTCGCTGCGATATCTGGAACAAGCCCAGCACCGAGCGCACGCGATTGCCAGCGCCACCGGTATCACAGTCGAATCGGGGATCAACGTGCCCGATAACCGTGTAGAGCTGTACGTGATCGACGTGAAAGGCCTCGTCAATGCTCTGAAGGATTCGAGCTCAAGCCTCCCCGATCACGTCGTAGTTATAGAAGTGCAGCAACACAGTTCCCTCGACTGAGGGAGATATACCCGCCCGAGTACCGTCGCGTCTCCATGTTCCGCAGCTGTTCACTGGTAACTGAGGGTATTCAGTTGTCCAAAGCCATCCCGTTTCTGCTCCTTATGATCGGGTTGCTCGCCTTGGCTTGTGGCCGCCCAGTGCCGCCCGCTCCGGAAGAGCCCGCGCTGACCCTGCCGCCGCCGATACCCGCCGCGGTGCCGACGGATGCCCCTGCGGATGCCACACTCGAGCCAACCGTTTCCCGCCCGTTGCCTGTCGCCGAACCAACCGCCGTTACATACGACTCCAACCGCACCATGTTCGGCATTTGGCACGGCTTGGATCATCCCTCGGAGACGACGCTGGCCGCTCTGGCGGACACGGAGGAGTACGAGGACAAGTCGCAGGTCCTGGTCATCCTTGAGGCTCTTAAATTTTTCAGGAACCGGGACGCCCTCGGGGCGGCGGTAGACACGCTCGCGGTGCTGACGGGTCAGGACTTCGATCTGGACCGCCGCCTGTGGCGGGAGTGGGTCGGGCCGCGCAGGGACGAATACGCCCCGCCTTCAGAGTACCCGCGCTGGAAGGTGGACTCGCTGGCGTTGATCGACCCGTCCATCGGCGCCATCCTGGAACCGGGCATCACCCGTTCGCGGGTCGACCTGACCGAGGTGGTCTGGGGCGGCGTCCGCCTGGACGGTATCCCGCCGCTGGAGCAGGCGCCTTATATCCTCCCCGAGCAGGCTACCTGGCTCTGGCCTGGCGACCGCGTTTTCGGCGTCTCCATCAACGGCGAGAACCGAGCGTATCCCCTGCGGATCATGAACGCCCACGAGCTCGCCAACGACGTGCTGGGTGGCGAACCGATCTCGCTGGTGTATTGAACCCTCTGCGGCACCGGAATCGTGTATTCCGGCATCGTCAACGGAGAGGCAACCACCTTCGGCACCTCGGGTCTGCTCTACCGCAGCAACAAGGTGATGTACGACCGAGCCACCCGTTCCCTGTGGAACCAGTTCATCGGCGAGCCGGTCATCGGCCCGTTGGCCGATTCGGGCATCAGGCAACCCTTCTTTCCATCGGTGGTCACGACTTGGGAAGAATGGCTGGCGGAGCATCCCGACACCACCGTCCTGGATCGCAACACCGGCGTCTACCCTCCCGATTTCTACGTCCCGGAGAACGACCCGCGCGCCATCTACTACGACTATTTCACCTCGGACGAGGTGATGTTCCCGGTTTGGAACCGGGACGTAACGTTCGACCCTAAAGAGGTCGTGGTGGGCCTGTCCATCGCGGACAGCGCCAAAGCCTACCGCGTGGCCGATCTGCAGCAGGTGCGGCTGGTCAACGACACGCTGGGTGGCCTCAACGTGGTGGTCGTCGCATCGGCCGAATCCCGCGCCGGACGCATCTACGAACGCGGTGACGCGACATTTTCCCTGTCGCCAACCGACGACCCGGATGTTCCCCCGTCCGCGCTGGTCGATGCATCCGGCGCCGCTTGGCAGATAACCGAATCCGGATTGGTCAATCAGTCAGACCCCTCTCAATCTTTCCCCCGCATCCCCAGCGTAACCTCTTTCTGGTTCGGTTGGTTCCAGTACCACCCGGACACCGAGGTGTACGAAGCTGACCCACAGTGACTCCGGGGGCGCGTACCCCCGAGACCCCGTGCTATAATTTTGACCCCGCCCGCAACGTTCCTGCAAGGTCACGGTGCGTACCATACGCACGGACAGCCGCGGAGAGGTGCCAGAGTGGACGAATGGGCGCGACTGGAAATCGCGTAGGGGTTAACGCCTCTCGCGGGTTCGAATCCCGCCCTCTCCGCCATATTTACATCGTAAAACCCAAGCCCAATCGGCCCATTCCTACTCGCATCGTTTTCGTACCATCAGTATAGGTGTAATCGGCGTCATCCTTGTTGATGTTGATTAGACCGCGGTATCCAGGATGTTGTCTGCGGGCTAGACTTCGGCGTCGACAGCGTTGGTCCAGGTAATGCAGCGACGGCCTTCGGCCCCCTCGTCATGCTGCTCGGCCAGCACGGCACTCACTAAACGCCGGTTTGCCCCACAGTAGGGGAAGATGCCCACAGCGCGGGTACGCCGGCGGATCTCCTTGTTCAGTCGTTCCAGCGGGTGTTGGATCACAGCTTCTACCAGTGGGTCACTGGGCAGGCGGTGAAGGCCAAGATGTCGGGAATGGCGTCCTCCAGCATCTCGGCTACTTGGGCGAAGTGTTCTCGCAGCTGAGCGGTCACCCGGTCGGCCTGGGCCTGAACATCCTCCCATGAAAGTTGCTTGTAGGTGGTGGGTATCAAGGTGACCACACCGGGCAGGGAACGCCTGGGCACGCAGGCGAGCAGCTTGGCCATGAAACGGTGGGTAATCCGTTCCTGCTTGCGTTCGCGGTGCTGGTCCCCGATCTGCGCCGAAACCTCGGCGTCCTTGAGCCCTTCCACCAGCACCTGCAGGGCTTCCCTCAGGTAGTACACGTCGCCCTCCATGTCACGCTTGCGTAGTAGTTACAAAAGGATGCTCCTATAGATGTCAAGCCGGGTTGCGGGCCAGTCCTGCGGGCATCTGTAGGTGTGAGAAGATCTCGCGGGCGACGTACCGTTTGAGGCAACGCATGACTTCGGGTTTGCTCATTCCCTCTCCAGTTCGCCGCTGCATGTATTCTTTCGTTCGAAGGTCGCATCGAAGTCTGACTACGACGATGCGGTGTAGCGCCGCATTGGCCTGGCGGTCGCCACCCCGGTTGAGCCGATGCCGGTTGGTCCTGCCTGAGGAAGCCGGTATTGGACACACACCACACAGCGCGGCGAACGCAGCCTCGGAGCGGAGACGCTCCGGGTTGCTGCCAGCGGCAATCAGCAGGGTCGCCGCGGTGTCGGGTCCTACGCCGACGATATTGACCAGGGTCGGCGAGGCGGTCCCGATCAGTTGCGCCAGTTCGGCTTTCAGGTTGCGGATCTCCTCGCTGAGCTGATGGTGGCGGCAGGCCAGGGAACGCAGAGCGTACTTCGCCGCCGTCGTTGGATCGCTCAAGCGACGGACGCGGAAGCTCCGGCACCGCGTGACGAGGGCGCTGGCGGAGAGACCATCAAGGGTTTCGCGTAGACTGGCTGGTGCCGTGACGACCAGAGCTTTCATCTGGTTGATGGCCTGCGTGCGGGCCTTGACGGCCGAGTCCTTGGCGCTTTTGAGCATGCGGATCATCTCGACTTCGCCCTGGCCCGACTTGGGAATAGCATCGGCCCACTCCGGCCAGAACCGCCCGGGCCGCCATCTCCGCATCGGTGGGATCGCTCTTCCCCTTCCGATAGCGGGTTGACCGGTCGGGACGGTTGACCTCGACGACGCAATAGCCAAGACCGGTCAAGAACCGAGCGATGCCAGCGCCGTATGAACCCGTTCCTTCGATACCAAAGGCGTGAATCGTTCCCAAGTTGCTGGACCATCGCTCGAGCTCGCGATAGCCGGATGTAGTCGCTACCGCACGCCGCTCCCCCAGGCGGACACCTTGCCGGTCGATGGCCACTGCCACATGCTGTTCCTGGTGAGTATCGATCCCGATAACCACCCGCATACCAGCCCTGGTTTCATGATCGGTGACTTCCAGCATACCTGCCTCCCGGAGAGCGGTGCGCCGGCGGGTCGAGCGGACAAGACTGCGATGGGGCTTTGAGCCACGCTCCTATCAGGTCACTGCTCACCGAGGCGGTCGGCGCGGTCTGGGCCACCTCGGATCGGGTCGACAGATCCTTTTGAAGGCATCTCCGCCAATCCATGCTGGGGTCAAACCCGGTACGAGATGGCCCAGACACATCATCGCAGTCCATGCCGTTCTTGGCCATCGCGTTCCTCCGTCATCGGGTTGGTAGTTGTTCCGACGAGGATGACGCCGTGGCTCCCTTCTTGCCACCCCAACTCCTCTTGCACCACGTACGGGAACTTTGCTTTGGTAACCCGGGCGACCACGGACTGTCCGGGAATGGTGACGCAACCACCGGTGTCCCCAATCTGAGGCAGAGCAACCCCACAGATCGTCGCAAACGCCATTCGGGGTCGGTACGGTCCCAGCCGACGTGAACGTGAACGTGAACGTGAACGTGAACCAAGCTACGCCGTACCCAGAATCGGCGCAAGCCAGAGGCACGGGCGGAGCGATGCGGGCCCGTCGGCGAGGCAGGCATCCGCCCTGCCGGGGAAGCGGGGAGGACTAGCGCGCCGCAGGGTTCGCGTACTCAGTCGCCGTAGCCGACGCGGGCGCCGACACCGCTTCAGTCGCGCCCCTGGCAGAGCTGCCGCTTCCCATCCGATAGATCGGAACTATGCAGTTGCCGCCCACCGCGAAAAATATATAGATGAACAGGCAAATGGCGTGCCAAAGGTAGCCCAGGTTGACCAAATCAAGCGCTTCCTGGCGGGTGTCGCCAAGCCGCTCCAGATCCAGTTCCGAGGACCGTATCAAGTTGTTGTCGGGGAGGACCGTGGGCACGTTGGGCAGCATGTAAATGGCCGCGGCGACAGCCATCCCCAGCGCGGTAAAGATGACCATCACGATGACCACGGTCGCAAGTACAAACCGCCGGTCGCTGTCACTGGGTTGGATCGTCGGATCTCGTACCACAAGCAGTGCGGTGAATGCGCCAGCCACGACCGGCATCAGGACGGCCAGTTGGATCCATTTAGACGCGTTGGATAACATCACCACCCCCAGGTAGACCGCGACCACGGGAGGCACCGCTACCCAGGCCGTCCTGATTTGGGCGCTTCGATTGGCCCGATCTCCGGAATTCTGCCACCGCCAGAGGAAGTGGAGGGCCAGACCCGCGGCGGCGGCCGCCAAGTTGCTCAGGAGCGCACACATCTACGGTGTTGGGGTGCCTTCCATACCGCCGATTACGTGGGAGTTGTAATGGTCCATCCGCAACGGAGCAAATTGCAGCAATGGCGTCGTCAGGAGGACAAACAGCGTAATCCAGAAAAACTCCCGAACGCCGGCGTCCGGGTCCGAAAACAAAACCCCTGACCCAGGACCAGTACGAGTGCAATGCCGACGTATGCCACTGGCGTCCACGCGGCGTCCCATCCAAGTAACGCCAGCGCATATCCTACGACCACTATGCCGATTGCTACCGGCAAAGTCCGGAACATCAGGAAACGAGCCGTTTGTTTCACCAGCGACGACCGGCTCCATATGCCGTGGTCTGTACTCGAGCCTTGATCGACCCCATGCTCTACGTCTTCTGCGAACCCCGGATGACGAACCGCCTGATCCTCATCAGGCCGGTTGGCACGCTCCTTGGCGGCGTTGAAATCCGGCGCAACACCTGACAACAAGATCAAACCGGCCACCTCGGACTCATATAGGTCCAGGACTTTGCCGAACACCAGAAGCCGACTGGCGCTGGGGCGGGTAGCGCCAGATTCCCAACGGGAGACGGTAGCGTGGCTGAATCGTTCCTCGTAGTCCGGGTCGACCTCGGTCATTCGGCGCAGCAACTCTTCCTGGGTGAGCCCCTGGTGGCCGTCTTTGCGGACGAACGACTCTCGGTAGGCCCGCATTACGAAACCGGCCTGGGCTGCTCTAGATCGCTGTTCGTTGCGCTCGGTCGTCATACGTTGATCCACGCCGTGGGTGATTCGTGACACGTTAGATAACGCGCCAGTATGCGCGGTTTTGCTGGTCGACCGCAATCATAGGCTAACCTGGTTTGGTGGTGGCACATCGGGTGTCGGTACCGGAGCAGTTGTAGGGCCCATTTGGATCGGACACCCGCAGGTGCGCGAGCGCATGGCGAAAGGGGCGTTGCAAGACCAATAGTCTTTAGCCGGCGCGTCCTCGTTTTCAACATGTGCCGATGGGTGTCTGTCATCGGCCAGTCGGACAGGCATGCAGACCGGCGGGAATTCCTGTCGTAGCTTCGTTGTAAGGCTGAAAGGGCGTGCAAGGCCGTTGTCTGGTCTTGTGCACCAATTGGCCTGTGCGCACGGTTACTATGTCGTCTAGCTCCATGTCTCGTCCGCTTGCCGCCGACGCACGTTGGACTCAGGCAATATCCAGATTGTTCACCCTGCCAGCTTCGCTGCGTCCGTTAATTGCCGATTCACAGCACTCCCGGGTAACGCTCCGTAGCATTGCCACCGGCGATATTCACACGGCCCTGTCAGTCTGCGCGCGGCGCTAAACGGCGTATGTCCTCCACCCTCAGTTGGTGCGCTATGCGACGGTCCACGCTGTCTTATCGAACCGTTACCCATCCGGTCGAACCCTCCCTAATATATCCATCATCATACGGGCGCGAACGACCTGAAACTGGCATCTGGCCCGCTGTCCCCATAGCGATCCCTGCCGGGTTTCCGGTTCCTGGCTATCCAAGCCTGACCAATGGCCCACGCAAGCATGTGTGCAGTGTGTTTTGAACGGCCCACGTAGCGCCTATGGCATCCACATCGCGCGCAGCCAACGTCAAAAATAGGCACGCTCACACGGTTTAGCCCTGTTGCGTGCTACGGTACGAGCAATACCTACGAGGTCGATAACTACCTGCATTTCCGGCACCTTGACGACGAAATCGACGTCAGCGGAGTCAATACGCCGCGCGGCATCTGGACCGACGGTGAGACCCTGTGGGTCGTGGGCGCCGGCGCCACTCCCAACCGCAAACTCCTCGCCTACCTTTTGTCCGATGGAACCCGTCTCAGCGATCAGGACACCCTGCTCAGCCAGGATAATCACGACCCGCAGGCCATCTGGTCGGACGGAGCTCACGTCTGGTCCTCTGACGGCGACGATCACGTGGTTTACGCATACGCTTTGGACGACGGGAGCGGGGCAACCATTTCCGCAAAACATTTCCACCCGTGGGCCAGCATCGACCCTCCCCAGGGCTTGTGGTCGGATGGTCGGGTCATGTACATGGCCAGACCCGGCGCCAGCAAGGTGTACGCCTACTCCGTGACCACCAGGGCGGCGCATTTCAGGCGGGACATCGAGCTGGACCCGGAAAACACGGACGGCGGCGGGATCTGGTCGGACGGCGAGACCATGTGGGTTCTGGACACAGCGGATGCGTACGTGTACGCGTACGATCTCCGATACCAGGATTCTGATTACGAAGCTGTCACCGTGTATCGAAAGCCATCCGCAGAGTTTCGGCCGTCACCCCAAAACGACGCACTGGGGGCCGGTTTTACCGGTCACGGCTTCCGCGTGTGGATAATCGACGCCACGGACGACCCGCTGTACACGTACGGGTTGCGCAATACGCCACCTACCTTCCCCCAATCAACCGTGGCATTGGATATCAGCGAAACCAGCGGCGGGGATAACTGCGTGGGCGCCGTGCCCTTCGCCACCGATGCGGATGACGACACTCCGAGCTACTCGCTCGGTGGGCCGGGCGCTGACCGTTTCGCCTTTGACAGTGGAACTCGCCAGATAAACACGGCCGAGGGAACCGCGAATCTTCAAAAGGGAGACCGCTATTCGCTCACCGTGTACGTGACCGACGGCAAGAACCTGCTGGACGGTAGCGATGGCAGCCCGGACGACTCCGTCGGCATCAAAGTTCATGTCTGGGAGAACGCCAACTCCCGGTTCAGGGGTCCCTCACGGATTGGTTTGTCCTTCGTGGAAAGCATCCGGCCGGGCGCACCGGTTGCCGAAATCGGAGTCTCTGACCCGGACGACGACGAGTTGCAGTTCTCCCCGGCGAACGTGGCACACGGATACACGAGCCAACCTTTCGCCTACGAAGACGGGCGACTCAGGCTCCAGGCCGACAAAACCCTGAACTTCGAGCACCGAAACCACTATCAACTGCGATTGAGTGTGAAGGACAACAAGGACCTCGACGGCCAGCCACACGCCGTATGGGACGACTCGGTCCTGATCGACATTTACCTCATAAAGGAGTTCGTGTACAAGACTTACTACTTCCAAGGCGATCCGCTGGGTGACCTGGCACTCGCCGACGTCTACGAGAGTTGCGAGTTCGCCGAAGGACAGCGGAACTGCGAGGGTCGTTTGAAGCACAGCTACTACGAAGACGCCGATACCGGCCTCGAGTCTCTCAGCTTCAGGAAGATCCCGTTCTCACTGAGTGGCAGCAGGCTGGAATACACCATCAGCGTGCCCAACTCGATCTCGCAAACCAGGGTCAAAGCAACCGCCTCCGCGGAGTCGGGCGTTACGGTTGCGATTTCACCCGCCGACAGCAGCGCCACCAAGAAAGGTCACTAGGTAAGCCAGTCGGAGGGAACCAACGAGATCAAGGTTGTCGTTTCCGACGACGGGGGCGACCCGACCACAACCTACACGGTCGCGATCGACCGCCGAGCCCCGGCGGAAAGTCTCTCTACCAGTTGCTCCCGTGACATGTCCGCGTGGCTTGCGGCTCATTGCGGCGGTGGCGATTTCGCCGACTACCGAGTTGAACTGGACGGCAGCTACACCATCGACTGGAGCGGCTGGGCTTCCGATAAACCCGGGGTTCGCGCCTGTTCGGTCAGGCTGGAACAGTTCATATACCGGACTTACCACCTTGGCAACGGGGCAGCGATATCCGCATCCCCAACAAACGTGTACGAAAGCTGCGAGTCTGCCGGCGGACAGTGGAGCTGCCAAGGGCCGGCAAGCAACATCTATCATCTGGACAGCGCCGGCAATCCGACTCGAACCCGCACCTTGGCTTCGAACCTCAAGGGAACCCAGTGGAGTTCCGCCCTGGGAGCCCTGGGATCCATATCGCGCGAGCAAACGCTGTATCAGTGGGACAGCGACCCGCAGACCCAACCCACAACGGTGACCTACTCCATCAAAGACGTGGAGGTGGATCGTTCCATCGTCACACCGAAAGGTTCCAATTCCAACCCCGGCGGGCAAACGGTGACCGTCGCTGGCGCGAGCAACTTCAACCACGGCGACAGGAGGTAGCAGCAACCCGGGTCGACCCGTTTTTGGTTCACTGGTCGGACCTCTCGCCAAAACAGGACGTGGGGGCGCCGGCAGCCGTAGCTCACGCGGGCTTGGCCCAGATCCCTGATCCGCACTATTAAAGCAGCCTGCTCGTCTGCCATGCTCTGGTAGCGGTGGCTGCCGCAGTTTGGGGTTTTCCTCTTCCAGGGCCCCGGGTTCCCAATACCCTGAGCCGGCGCATCAGCAAGCCAATGGCAGATCCGGCTCGCCTCGGGCACGCACGCCTACAAGGTGGACGTGTCCCACGCGGTCTTCCGTATCTTCGTGGAACCGCACACCAACGGCCCCACAACCACCTTCGCCATCATCGACAACTATTCCGGTGACGACCGCGATCCCATGTCCACCCGCAGTTTGGTGGAGCTGCACACCGGAGACAGCGCTGTTCCCATCAAGGTCCATCGCCGAGGATGGAATCACCGCTCAGGACGACACCATCACCGTCCGTTGGGCCAACTCACAAATGGGCAAACATGTCCGACCAAGTCGGCCCGCTGTTCGCGGGTGAGGCGCCTAACTGGAGCGGACCACTCAGGCGTCCGCGCTCTGCAGGGACGCAGCAACCTTTTCCCGTAACTCCCCAAAATCAACCGGCTTCGCCACGAATCCCTGCGCCCCACTTTCCTCGGCTCGCCTGATATTCGCCCTGTCACCGTAGGCCGATACCACCATAGCCGGCACCTGTGGCCACAACTCTCCCAGTGCGTCCAGCAACTCCCAGCCGTTCATCTCGGGCATGCTTATATCGGTGATGACCAGGCCAATGTCCGGATGCTCTTCCATCACCTCCAACGCGTGGCGACCTGACCGGGCGAACAGAAACTCGTACAGCCCGGCGCGCACTTCCCGCCGCATCCGCTGCCGGAACATCGGCTCCACCTCCGGCTCGTCATCCACCACCAGCACCTTCCTGGTCTCCGCGCTGTCGCTCATCCTTCGGAACCTCCCCATGGACCGTGGAGCGTACGTCGGCCCGCCACCGGTACGATGCGCCCGCTTCGTCGGCTGCCCGACGTCTTTCAGTCATGTTACCACCATCCATCCATCGTCCACCGTTCCAGCATCTACGTTTGGCCGGCACGGCCGACCGCAGGGCCTTTGTGGAACCCCGCGCGGATCTGGCACGGCGGCCTTCGCCATCTCCGACAACCGTTCCGACGACGATCACGATGCGACGAGCACCGGTCGGCTGGGATGTGTTCACACTATAGCTGCGCATCGACTACCGATGCGGGAGAGATGACCCCCAGGAAGAGCAGGGCGAGTTTTTCGAACCGGGAGAAAACGCGGCGAAACCCCTTCAAGCGGCGGAACAACGGCTCAATCTCATCCCGCTGGTTGTACATCTCCAGGTCATACGCCCAGGGTTAGACACGGGTGCCTCAAGGTGGAACCACCGGCGCAAACCCCATATCCAGGGCCAGTTGACGGGTCTCATTGCCGTCGTAGGCCCGGTCCATCAACGGGTACGGTCCCGGGCGCTGCGGTCCCAGACGGGTCAGCAGATTGCGCCCTTCAGTCGCATGATGGTCCTGGCCCGGGGAGGGCGAGAACGTTATGGCAGATCTGGCATCCGCGGCAACCAAATGAATCTTGGTGGTCCGGCCGCCTCGGGATTTGCCGATGGACTGGGGTCCGTTTGTTTGAGCGCGCCCGTGCCGTTGGGATGGACCTGGAACATGGCATTTTCCAGCGCAACCGCTTCCAGTTTGATGCGGACGATCTGTTCCCGCTGCAAACGTTCAAACACCCGGTCCAAAACTCCGTTCTTCGACCAGCGGTTCACCCTGGTGTAGACGGTATGCCAGTTCCCGAAGCGGAGCGGCAACCTTCGCCACTTGCAATCGTGCTCGGCGACATACAGGATCGCGTTCAGTACCTGCAGGTTGGACAGTTTGACGTTGCCCCGCTGAACGGGCAGGACCGGAGCGATGCGTTCGTACTGAGCTTGCGTAATTTCCATGCGAGGACGATAACATCTCCGCATAGTTAGTGTGAACAAATCCCAGGATGATGGCCACGACCCGTTTCTGAGAGTTGACAGACGGAAGTTGATGAGCCGGCCCCACCCGGCTGTGGTAGCATCGCGGTCGGCACAACCTGACAGGAGGCTCTCCATGAACATCACCGAGCGCATCGGCGAATACGTCACCAGCGCCGACATCGAAGACTTTCCGCCCGATGCCATCGAAGCGGCCAAGGCAGCAATCATGGACTGCCTGGCGTGCATGCTGGCCGGTTCTCGCGAAACCCTGTCGGACATCCTGTGCCGCTACGTCGGAGCAGAAACCGCCGCTCCCGCCGCCAGCGTCGTGGGCCGCGGTTTCAGGACCTCGGCGGCCAACGCTGCCCTCGTCAACGGCGCCATGGCCCACGCTCTTGACTACGATGACATCACCCAGATTACCAAGACCCATCCCACCGCGGTGCTGCTGCCCGCATCGCTGGCAGTCGCCGAGGAGTTCGGCGGTTCCGGAAAGGACCTGCTGCTGGGGTACGCGTCCGGGTTCGAGGTCGCCTGCGCCGTTGGTGAGGCACTGAGCGAAGCCTACTACGACGACCTGGGATGGCACCCTACGGGACCCCTCGGCGCCGTCGGCGCGGCGGCAGCGGCCAGCAAAATCATGGGCATGGACCCGGAACAGACGGCCATGGCGGTCTCCCTGGCGGCTTCGCAGGCATCGGGGTTGCGACAGAACTTCGGCACCATGACCAAGCCCTTCCACGCCGGCGACGCGGCCCGGGCCGGTGTGGTGTCCGCCAAGCTGGTGCGTGACGGTTTCACCGCCAGCGATGACGCCCTGGAAGGACGGTTCGGATTCATCCGGGCCTTCTCGGGCGGCCAGGGGTTCGACAGCGAGCAGGTGACGCAGAACCTGGGGAACAAATGCTACCTGGTGGACTCGGGCATCGAAATCAAGAAATACCCCTGCTGCGGCAGCGCTCACCTGGCGCTGGATGCCACCTTCGACCTGCTGTCCCAGTCTGCCATTGATCCTGGAGCGGTGGACCGTATCGACGTGATGGTGGACTTCGACCCGCCCCGGTCGCTGATCCACGCGCGGCCCGTGTCGTCGCTGGAAGGTAAATTCAGCATGCAATATTGCCTGGCAGCCGCGCTACTGGACCGCCGGGTCGGGTTGCAGTCCTTCACCGACGATCAGGTGATGCGTCCCGAGGCCCAGACCATGATCCCACGCATCGAAATGCGCCGCATCCCGGGCAACGAGGGCCAACCCAGTTGGGCCGAGGGATACCACCAGGTTGAGGTCCAGATGAGGGACGGCAGCGTGCTGCGACAACAGGCGCACCGCGCCAACACCGGCGCCCTGCGCGGCGTGACCATGGACGATGTCCGCGCGAAGTTCCGGGATTGCGCTTCAGAGACCCTTTCCGAAGCTACGACGGCGGAGGTCCTGTCCCGGCTGGACGAGCTGGAAAAGGGAGAACCGGTCAGCGACTTGACGGACCTGCTTCGAGGCTGAGGTTGCCCAATGGGTTGAGAGAGTTCCCCGCGAAAGCAAATGCCCCTTGGCGACGGGGACAATCCAACCCTGGAAACCCTATTTCCGAGGCCGGATGTTCTGGTTGTGGCTGAACATGTTCGTCGGATCGTACCGCTGCTTGAGCGCGGCCAGGCGGTCGAAATTGCCCCCGAAGGCCGCCTGGATTTCCGCCGATCCTTCCTCTGCCTCCGCGCCCACCTGGTTGATGTACGGTCCCGAGGAGAAAGGCGACAACGCTGCGGCGAACTCCCGGACCCACCTGATGTGGACCTCGGACTCTCCAGGGTCCAGGAAGACCGAGTTGGCCGCCCATTCGCACAACGCGCCCCGGTGCCCGAAGGCCGTGTCATCGGCTGGCACGCGTCTCGTGGCGTTGCCCAAATACTGAAACAGGACGCTCGACAGCGGCGAGGTGACCCGGTCAAAATGATCCAGAGTGATCTCCAGCGCTTCGTCGCTGATCTCGCTCATGAAATGGGACTTCAGGTAGTTCTGCCGGCCCTGTGGGGCCAGCGCCAGCCCCTGGGCTTCGGAGTATGTCATGGGACGAATGTCATCGGACAACGGCGGGCCGAACTCACGGAGCGGCCGGAGGGCGCGCTCCCCTGCGTCGATGTCGCCGTAGTGGCAGAGCAGAATCCGGCACACCTTGTCGCCACCTTCCGGCGGCGTCGCCAGGAAGGTGATGATGTTCATCTCGTCAGGCATGTTGGCGGTGAACTCGCCGACCAGTGCGAACAACTCCCTCGCCTGGCTGTACGGGTAGACCAGGTAACCCGCGAGCACCATCGGGCCCACGGGATGCAGGTGGTATTCCAGGGATGTGACGACGCCGAAGTTTCCCCCTCCGCCCCGAAGTCCCCACAACAGGTCGGGGTTCTCGGCGGCGCTGGCGTTGAGAACCCGACCGTCGGCCGCGACCACATCAGCCGCGACCAGGTTGTCGCAACTGAGGCCGTGGCTGCCCGACAGCCAACCTATGCCGCCACCCAGCGTGAGACCCGCAATGCCCGTATCAGGGTCGGTACCTCCCGGCGCGGCGAGGCCGAAAACCTGAGTCTCATGGTCGAAGGCCCCCCACTTCACGCCACCCTGCGCGCGAACCGTCTTGCCCTCGGGATCGACACGGATGCCAGTCATGCGCGAAAGGTCAATCATCAATCCGTCTTCGCAAACGCTGTTGCCCGGGAAGTTGTGGCCGCCGCCGCGCACCGAAATCAACAGGTCGTTCTCCCTGGCGAAGTTGACCGCATTGATCACGTCGGCGGTTCCGCTGCACCGTGCAATCAGCGCGGGCCGCTTGTCGACCATGGCGTTCCAGACCCGTCGGGCGCCGTCGTACCCCTCATCGCCGGGAAGCAGCGAGTCCCCGTGAAGGCTTCCCCTGAAGCGATCGAGTTCAACCCCGCTGAGGTGGGTGTAGTCGCCGGAAAGGGTTGCAAAATTCAAGTCCGCCATACGCTTGCTGTCCCCCAGTCCGTGTTTCGCGTTTCCGGTGCGCTGCCCGCCACAATAGCGGTGGCGCTCCTGATCCGTCCGGAGGTCGGGCCATTCGCCTTCGACCGGTGCCGATTATATGGCCCGATCCGGCCTGACGCCACGTATGCCGTCGAAAGCCGGCAGGCTCCAAGATACCTTGCCGCGGATCCCACCGCCGGTCCAGCCAAATTTGATGCGGGTTTCATCGACGGCCAACAAAGACGGATGCCGGTTAATATGGCCGTGATCGGCAAGGCGCAACCTAGATCCATGGCGACCCGGTCTCAAGCTTTGCGGGGTGCGCAACCTGCCAGGCCAAATATAGTTTCGGAGGTAACATGATCCACGTCCACCGGTCCTCGGTCGTCGTGCTGTTCCTGCTGTTGGTTACGACTCTGGCGGCCTGCCAGGGTCGGCCAGAAGCGGTCCCCAATACGCCCACCCCCGCGCCGGCCGCCTTGCCCGCATGGGATGCCTCCCAGGCAGTGGTGATGGGAACCTCAGCCGACTATCCTCCGGCCAATTTCATCAACGACAGCGGAGAAATCGACGGGTTCGAGCGCGAGTTGGGGGATGAACTTTGCCGGCGCGCCGGCGTGGAGTGTGAGTGGGCTCACGACGAGTGGTTCACCCTCATCAACCATCTTCTTGATGGGAAGTACGACGCCGTCATGGCGGGAATGGCCGCCACGGAAGAGCGTGATGACCTTATCGATTTTTCGGAGCCCTACCTACCGGATACGCCATCCGTATACGTCGCGCTAGCCGGCGCGGGCGATGACGTAATTGACGGCAGAGTGTCCGTGCAGGTCAACACCGTTCAGCAACAGCACCTGGCTGATTCCGGCGTGACGACGATCATATCGATGCCGGCAGAGGAATCGGTCGAAGCCGTCAGGAACGGCGATGCGGACGCGGTATTTGCGGACAAAACCTTTCTCGCAAACTTTGTTGAAGAGAGTGGTGGGGAGCTGATTTATGTGGGGCCGGAGGTCGAGTTTGACTTCGATTCTGTCGGCATCGGCATGCGCGAAAACGACGGCGAGCTACAGGAAAAACTCAACGCGGCGATTCGCGCCATGAAAGAGGACGGCTCGCTGAACGATCTGATCAGGAAGTGGTACGGCGAGGACGCCGAGACTTTTTGATTGCCGCGGATGGCGCTGAACTTGCCACCGCGGGAGTCACGACGGCTGCGGAGCGCGTGACGTGTTTCGATGCACGACCCTCACGGAGCACCTGTCGCCGCGGGTCTCGATAACATCGGCGCCGGCCGGGAGGAGCCTGCCATGAAAGCAGCACTGACAGCTGTAACTCTGTCCCTTTGGGCGCTGCGGCAACGTCAGCCGTAGCGTCTATTCTATAAACTGCCCGTCCGCGAGAATCCGCGTAACCACATCGACCATCTCTGTAAGCGGGCAAGGATAAACAACGATGAACCGGGAACGGTTTGCGATGACGGCGATGGCCGTACTGATGGCGCTACTTTCGCTGGCTGCGTGCAGCGGCGGCACATCACCTGACGTGTCGCATCCTAAAGCCGACTTGGCTCCCGTGCGCAGGGAAGTTGCCACCCCGCCCGCTGACGTCGCGGCTGCCAACGACACACGCGCTCCGTCCGCGGAACCCTCGGGAGCGACGCAAGAGGACATCGACCGGCCGGACCCGAACGTCGACCGGATTTCGGACACTGCCTCCAATCTGGAAACGATTGGCCGAGAATTGCCACCCGCCGTTGACGAGCCGGTCTTTACCCTACAGGTTCTGCATGCCGCCGATATGGACGGCGCGGTGGGCGCCCTGCAGAACGTGGAGAACTTCTCTGCCATGCTGGACGGCTTTCGCTCCCAGTTTCCGGACAATACCATCGTCCTCAGCTCTGGCGACAACTACGTCCCCGGTCCGCGCTACTTCGCGGCCGGCGATGACGCTGCGGCAGAGGTCCTGGGCGTGCCAGGAAACGGACGCGGCGACATGGCGCTGATGAACGCCATGGGGTTCCAGGCTTCGGCAGTCGGCAACCACGAATTCGACCGGGGTACCGGCGCTTTCGCGTCCATCATCGGCGCCGAGGCAAAGGACGGCGCGATATATCCGGGCGCGCGCTTCCCCTACCTTTCCGCCAACCTGGATTTCGCGGCTGACGAGAACCTCGAGCCCCTGGTCGTCGCGGACGGACAGGAGGCCATGCTGGTAGGCGGCAGCGTGGCCGCCAGCGCGGTGGTGTCCGTCGGCGGCGAACGCATCGGCGTCGTGGGTGCGACCACGCCCTGGCTGGACACCATCACCGGCGCCGGCGGGATCGCAGTCCGGCCTAAGCACCGCGATGATCCGGACGCGCTGGCCGCCATTATCCAGGAAGCGGTCGACGCGCTGGTTGATCAGGGCATCAACAAGATCATTCTGCTGGGGCACATGCAGCGTCTCGACATCGAGCAGGCCCTGGCTCCCCGCCTCGAAAACGTGGACGTCATTATCGGCGGGGGCTCCAACACCCTGCTGGCCGACGAAACCGACCGGCTGTGGCCAGGGCACACCGCAGCCGACACCTACCCCCTGACCTACCGGAGCCTCAGCGGCGCGCCCATACTGCTGGTCAACACCGACGGAGACTACAAGTACCTGGGCCGGCTGGTGGTGGATTTCGACTCCGACGGGCATATCATCCCGGGCTCGGTCGACCCCTATCAGAGCGGCGCCTACGCCACCAACCCACAGGGCGCACAGGGTTTTTCGGGGACGACAATCGCGGAGGTAACACGGGTCGCGGATACGCTGCGCGCGGTCATCGCCGCCCGAGACGGCGCCATCCTGGGTTCTACCGACGTGTATCTCGACGGACGCCGCAGCACGGTGCGCACCGAGGAGAGCAATCTCGGCAATCTCACCGCCGATGCCAACCTGTGGCTGGCCCGGCAGGTTGACCCCGAGGTGCAGGTATCACTCAAGAACAGCGGCGGCATCCGCGACGACATCGGCCTGGTGGTTCAACCTCCCGGTTCCACAGACCCCTCGGCGGTGGAGCACCTCCCTCCGGCGGCCAACCCCGCTATCGGCAAAGCCGAGGGCGACATCTCGCAATTCGACATCGAGGGTTCGCTGCGCTTCAACAACGGCCTGGCCATCGTGCCGGTCACGGCGAAACAGTTTGTTACCATCATGGAGCATGGCATCGGCTTCGACGGTGTGGGCGAAGTCCGGGACGGGCGTTTTCCGCAGGTCGGCGGGATGCGGTTCAGCTTCAACCCCGACAGGCCGGTCGGCCAACGCGTCCGCTCGCTGGCGGTGGTCGATGAGGACGGCGCAGTGGCTGATCGGGTGGTGGTCGACGGCGTCCTAGCCGGGGACGCCGAGCGCGAGATCAAGGTGGTGACGTTGAACTTCGTGGCCAACGGCGGCGACGGCTACCCGTTCCCGGTGCCGCAGACCGGTCGCGTGGACCTGACGGGCGAGGCGGGCCAGTTCAACGCCCCCGACGCCGATTTCCCCGATACCAACGGCAACGGGACCATCGACGGTCCGCAGGCGGTTGACCCCGGCGCTTCCGATTTCGCCGCTGCGGGTTCGGAGCAGGACGCTTTCGCCGAGTACCTGGCCCACTTTCACGGTGACAACCCGTTTAGCATGGCGGAGACCCCCGGCTCGGAAGATCGCCGCATCCAGAACCTGAGCGTTCCCGGCACCATGGACACTGTGTTCCAGTAACCGCCAAAGTCAGGAAGCGCTGAATCTCACGCGTATCCGGCTTATTATCGCGAGGAGCGCAGCCGCTCATCCTGAGCCCGTCGAAGGACGCGGCGATCACGTTACCTGAAGAATGGCCCTCAGTTACGAGATCGCCGCGCTCCGCTCGCAATGACGGTTTGGGCGAAACTGGGTGCGCGTGATGCGCGTCACACGGCAGCCCGGTTTCAACCGGAACCCGCCTGCCTGCGCCTTATCGCCCCGGGGGACTCATACAACACCCCGGCATCAATCAGCGCCGCCACATCCTCTGCCGAGTACTCCAGGTGCTCGGCCAGCACCTCGTGGTTGTGCTCTCCCAGTTGTGGCGCCGGGCCGCTCACCGCAGCCGGGGTCGCCGAGAAGCGGTACGGCGGCGACACCACACCCACCGGCCCGACCTCCGGGTACTCAATCTCCTGGAACGCCCCGCGCGCGGTGTAGTGCGGGTGACGCCAGATCTCCTCCTGCGACAGCACCGGCCCGGATGAGATCCGCGCCTCCGCCAGCACCAGCAGCGCCGCTTCGTCGTCGGGCAGGGTTTGCAGCCACTCCTCGATGATCCCCACGATTTCGTCCCGCCGCTCGACGCGATCGTCGTCTGCAAGGTAGCGCGGATCATCGACCAGATCCTCCCGCCCCATGCACTCGCACAGCCGGCCCCACGCGCTGTTGGGGCCCTGCCCCGGCGCCTGCAGCGAGATGTAGCCGTCCCTGGCCTTCAGTATGCCCATGGGAAAGGTGTAGGTGTTCTGTTCCCCGTTGCGATAGTGCAGCGGAACCCCGTGGTTGGCGGCCACGTGGGGCATGGCCAGCGAGTCCAGGAACAGCAGGCTGTCGATCATGGACAGGTCGATGTACTGGCCCTCGCCCGTCCGCTGCCGGTGAAACAGCGCGTAGCCCACGGCCATCGCCCCGGTCATGCCGGTGACGGTGTCGCCGATGCCGCCCCCGATGGTGTAGGGAGCGCCGTCCCGCTCGCCGGTGATCCAGTTGAGTCCGCTGACGGCCTGCGCCACCGGGTCGGTGCAGACGTGCTCCGGGTTGTGCGCAAATCCCTCCTGCCCGTAACCTGTCATGGAGCACATGATTATGCGCGGGTTCAGTCTGCGAAGGTTGGGATAATCCAGCCCGTAGCTCCGCACCACGTGGGGCGTGTAGTTCTCCACGAACACGTCGGCCCTTTTCACCAGCGCGTGAACGATCTCCAGCCCGGCTTCCGTCTTCAGGTCCACGCACAGGCTCTTCTTCCCGCCGTTCAGGTGCAGGTACGGCACGCCGTTGCGCGTGGGCAGCGACTCCGGCGTGAACCGTTCGTCCTGGTCCGCCGCCGGACGCTCGATCTTGATTACCTCCGCGCCCATGTCGGCCATGATCCGGCTGCAAAACGGTCCCACGAACGCCGCCGTAAAATCCAGGACGGTAATCCCTGCCAGCAGTCCCGTAGTCATGAGCGATCTCCTCCAATACCGTTGCCCCGATTTTACACGCCACGGGCACGCGGGTCCCGGATTGGCGCGCAGAACCCGCCACGGACGCGGCTCGCCTTGACAACCCCATGGCCCAAGTTACAATCGCCCGGAGGTCCCCTAAACACGACATCAAGGAGAAGCTCAAATGCCGTTCTACACCAGAGGCGATGTCACCATCCATTACGAGGAACAGGGTTCCGGTTTCCCCCTGCTATGCACACCGGGCGGCGGCCTGAACTCCATCATGAGCGGCTGGCCAAGGCAGGTCATCAACGCATTCGACGAGTTCAAGAACGACTTCCGCTGCATCACCATGGACCAGCGCAATGCCCAGGGCGGCCAGTCCACCGGGCCAGTCCAGGTCGAGGACCCGTGGGGCGCGTTCGCTGACGACCAGCTGGGCCTGATGGACCACCTGGGGATCGATGAATTCCTCTTCATCGGCTTCTGCATCGGCGGCCCGTTCGCCATGACGCTGATCAAGAAGGCGCCCAACCGCGTTCGCGGCGCGGTCCTGTGCCAGCCAGTCGGCCACGCCGACGCGACACCGGACGCGATGTATGACTCTGGGGTCGACGTCTGGGCTCCGGAGCTGACCGCCGGCCGGCCGGACATATCTATGGATACCATCCAACAGTACTTACACAACCTGTATCGGGTGCAGCCGGACTTTTTCTACAGCGTGGACCGGGACTTCGCGCGCAACTGCCAGACCCCGTTGCTGGTGATGCCGGACGACACTCCTTCCCACTCCCTCCAGGCCGCCATGGACATGGTCGCGCTGGCACCTCGGGCCCAGACGACCGCGTGGCCGTGGAAGGAAGACCCCGACCTCAAAGCGCTAACGATCGAGCAGACGCGTGCGTTCCTCAAGGCCCACGCGCCGGTGGCTGCTGGCGTCTAAATCCCGCGCACGTTCGAAAAAGCGAGCCTTTCAGCCGCCCCGGCCAGGTAGCCGGGGCGGTTTTCTGTTCAATCGCTGCGCTCCTAGCCGGAGCCCTGAGCGGCGGGTTGTGTGCCGGTATCGCTGAACCGGCGGCCGAAGAGAGGCGTCATCAGGGCGCTGGCGATAGTCACGGCCAGGCACATGTACCCGATGCCCGCAAAGCCTACGTGGGCCAGCAGAACCCCGCCAATGGCGGCTCCCACGGCACCCGAGGACTGGTTGGTAAATCCCATCAGGCTGGCGCCCGTGGACTTGGACTCTCCCGAATATTCGGTGCTGACGGCGACCAGGGCGGGCATCAAAACACTCAGCAACCCGGCGCCAATCGCGACCACCGCCACAGCCAACCAGAGCCCCATGTCGACCGAGAAGAATAGGCACGCGAAAAGGCCGCCCGCGATTGAAGTCCCTGCGAGCAGGGCAGTGCGGTGTCTATTGTTCGCTACATACGCCGCGGAGTAACTGCCCACCACCTGGCCCGCCGCGGTTATCACCAGCGGCACGGCCACCAGCGCCAGGGGCACCTCATAGGTGAGGAGCAGGTGAGCGGGAAAGAAGCTGAGCGTGGCCCAGAACGAAATCCGCTGCATTGAACCGACCGCGATCGCCACGCGGAAATAGCGCAAAGAAAGCAGCGAGAGATACCTGGAGAAAAACACCAGGTTCCGGGTTCGCTCCCGGATGTCCCTCGGAAACCACACCAGGTTGGCCACCAATGCCAACACCAACACTAAGCCGGCAACAATGAAGGGAAGCCGCCAACCGCCCAGGTCGGCCAACACCGCCACCATCGGAACCGTCACTCCGGCGACCACGCCCTGGATGGCCAACATCGCGGTAATCGCCTGGGCGCGCCTGGCCGGGGAAATGACATCGGACAGCACTCCGACCGCAGTCGGCGGGAGCGTGCCGCCGGCCAAACCGGTCAACGCGCGAAGCGTCAACAGAATCTCTATGTTGGGAGCAAACGCCGACGCCAGCACGGTCACCGCGAGGATTACCAACCCAGCCAGCGCGACCGGCCGTCGTCCGAAGGAGTCGGAAAGCGGCCCCACGCATAGCAATGAGACCGCCCAGGCCGCGAAGGTCGCCGTAGCCAATTGCCCGGCCACCGGCACCGAGACTGCCAGGTCGGCGCCGATCTCAACCAGGAGGGGCGGAACGATTAGGACCGCGCTCATGGCGGCGAAAACGGCAAGCGCGAGCCCGGCGAAAAACAGGGCCTTGTTTACCTGGGTGGGCGCTTGCCGTGCTGGTTCTGTATCGATGCGGCTGGTCTCCTTTGTTCGGCTGGGTCAGGCATCCGCCCCGCCACCCCGTGCGACGGATCGACTACTGGGCAGTCCGCCCCCCGTCAATCACCACCTCGGAGCCGGTGACGAACGAGGACTCGTCGCTGGCCAGATAGAGGACGCCGTATGCGATCTCGATGGGCTGGCCCACGCGGCCCAATGGCACCCGTCCGACTTGGGCGGCAACCCGCTCCTCGTCATCCGCCGTGGTTCCCAGCATAGGGGTCTGCACGGGGCCGGGATGCACCGAGTTGCACCGGATACCCTCGCCGGCGTACTGGATGGCCGTGGACTTGGTGAAGAGGCGCACAGCCCCTTTGCTGGCGGCGTAGACTCCGGAAGTTCCCGGGGCGGGGGCGATGCCTGCGCCGGAGGAGATATTGATGATGGAGCCGCCCCCGGCGTCCCGCATCGCTGGTATCACCTCGCGGGTGCCCAGGAACACGCCCTTGACGTTGATGTCCATGGTGCGCTCCCACTCCGCTTCGGTCATGTCTTCGATGCCGCCCCGGGTCGAGATGCCGGCGTTGTTGACCAGAATGTCCACCTTGCCGAAACGCGACACCGCCGCCGCAACCGCTTCCCGCCAGTCATCTTCGCTGGTTACGTCCAGGTGAACGAAGAGGCACTCCGCGCCGGTCTCGTTGATTTCCGCCTCGGTCTGGCGTCCGGCGTCGTCCAGGATGTCGCCGATGACCACCCTCGCACCCTCGCTGGCGAACAGCCGGGCTTCCTGCGCGCCCATCCCCCGGGCTCCGCCGCTGATGATCGCTACCTTGTTTTCCAGCCGCATGGCTCCGCCTCCTGATACCGATGGTGGAGAGATTGTAGCCTGAGTGTTTGGGCGGTCAAGTTGAACGCGCCCGTTCGCTATAATCGCGCCAGACTGATGCGGCAAGGATTGAGGTAAGCAGAATGGAAATCAAGGACGGCGTATTCATCGTGACGGGATCGGCCACCGGCCTAGGCGCGGCCGTGGCCCAGCGCCTGGCGGGCAAAGGCGGCAATGTGGTCATCAACTACACCAAAAGCGAAGCCGAGGCGCAGGCCACCGCCGAGGCGTGCCGCAAACTGGGCGGCGAGGCGATCCTGTGCCAGGCCGACGTGTCCGTGGACGAGGACTGCCGTCGCATGGCAGCCACAGCTTTGGAACAGTGGGGCCGGATCGACGGACTCGTGAACAACGCCGCCACGTCGGTGATCGTTCCCCACTACGACCTGGAGGGTCTGTCTTCCGAGGACTTTGAACGTGTGCTGTCGGTGAACGTGGTCGGGGCATTCCAGATGGTGCGGGCCGTCACTCCGGCGATGCAAGAGCAGGGCAAGGGCGCCATCGTCAACGTGTCGTCAGGCTCGGGCTTCAGCGGTTCCGGCAGTTCAATCGCCTACGCGGCGTCCAAGGCGGCTTTGAACGTGATGACCTACTCACTGGCCCGGGCCCTGGCGCCGGAGATCCGTGTCAACGCGGTGTGTCCCGGCGTGATGCAGACCCGCTGGTGGCGCGAGGGTCTCGGCGAGGACAACTACCAGGGATTTATCGACCGCTACGCCGCGACGGCGCCGCTGGGATCGGCCGGCACCCCGGAAACCGTGTCGGAGCCGGTGGTGTGGCTCCTGGAGGGCGCGGATCACGTGACCGGGGAGACCATCCTGGTGGACGCGGGCAGCCACCTGGGGCCCGCCCCGGCGCGCTCCCGCTGACGCCCGTGTGCCGGATGCCATCGCTGCCGCGTTGGATTCTCAGGTGCACGCCCGTCACTGTCGGGGCATTGGACAATAATCTCCTTGACACAATATCGTACACAAGAGCATACTGCGGCGCTTAAGGGAGAGGATTATGCCCGCACTCAACCTCCGCCCCGACCAGTTCGCCCTGTTCGGCTATCGCATCCACTACGCGTGGATGATCGTCTTCATCACAGCGTTGATGCGATTGGTGTCTTCGTCGTTCCGCATGTCCTTCCCGGCTCTCGTGCCGATTATCGCCGAGGTATTCGGGTGGAGCGAGGGTCTCATCCTGTTTGCATTTTCCCTGCAGTGGGTGGTGTCCGGAATGTTCGGCCCGCCGTCCGGGTGGCTCGGCGATAGATACGGAGCGCGGTTTACGCTCACGCTGGGCGCGTCCCTGTACATCGTCAGCATGATCCTGGCCGGGTTCATGACCGAGCTCTGGCATCTCTATCTGTTCTTCGGCGTGATGCTCAGCGCCTCCATGGGGATATTCCAGGTTCCTCTCACCGTGTCGGTCACATCCTGGTTCCGTCGCCACCTTGGATTGGGCATGGGGTTACTACAGTCCTCCCAGGGCATCGGCCCGGTGATTGTGCCGGCCATCATGGTGGGCTTGGTAGCCTTCTTCTCATTGGGACAGGGTCGGGAATGGGCAGACTCCCTGCCGGTCTTCAGCGCCGAAAGCATTGGGATCAGGATGGCCTTCTGGATCCCCGGCATCGTCGGCGGCGTGGTTCTGCTGTTGCTCACCCGCCTGTTCCACAACTCACCCGAAGACGTTGGGATGCGGCAGTTGGGCGCCGACCCCAACGAGCCGCTGCGCGCGGCGCCAACCACTGGGCGGGGGGCGAAAGAGCGGGCCCGGATATTCCTGCGCCAGGCACGCAAAACTCCCACCTTCTGGAACCTGGTTGGCATCCACTATTGGGGATGCGCCGGCCACGCCATCATCATCATGTTCCTTCAGGTGATGGTGGTGGACCTGCTGCGCCCGGCGGAAGGATACCAGGGCGTCGACAAGGCGTTGGTCAGCGCTTCGGCCATCGGCATCAGCATCGCCGGCACCATGCATTTGACCAGCACCATAACCCGGTTCGGCGCTCCCATCGCAGCCGACCTGTTTGGCAGCAAATGGGTCATGGCCGCCTGCTTTACCCTCCAGTTCGCGCCTGTCCTGATCCTGCTGTTCGCCGACCAACTATGGATGTTCTACCTCTTCGCCGTGTTGTTCGGCATCGGCTTCGGCGGCGAGATGTCCGCGTTCCCGATCATCAACCGCCAGTACTATGGCAGAGCGCCCATCGGCAGCGCATATGGGTTCCAGATGATGGGCGCCGGCGCTGGCATGGCCAGCGGGGCATTGCTGGGCAGCGGGCTGTTCATTGGAGTCACTGAACTGGGCTTCCCGATCATTTTCAATAATCCCTATTGCTGGACCATCCTGCTGTCCTTCGTGATGAGCCTGGGCGGCGTCGTCGCCATCCTCTGCCTGCCCAACACCCACAGCCACCAGTTGCCTGACTGGGAGGATGAACTTCCTCCTGAATTCCGGAGCGACACAGCGCCGGCAGCGCCCGCTCCCGCGGCGCCATCCGGCGGGTCTCCTGCCCCGGCGCCCACGGGCAACGGCGACTGACGCAGCAGCCAGTCAAGATCACGCGATCTGGCCGGGGCGGTAAATGTGCCGCCCCGGTACTGGTTAACGGCCCTGTGCTATCATCCGGGCAGAGGCTGCTATGACCTTGCCAACCGGAATAGAAAAGGCCACCGCTCCTCAACCGGATGCCGACGTTGCGTCGATCCGGCGCATTGCCCACGCGATAGGCCGCGCGCTCGACGCCCGCTGCGTTGTCCTGTATGGCTCCCGTGCGCGGGGCGACCACCGCGCCGACAGCGACATTGACCTGGCAATAGTTGCCGCCGAGGGCGCACTCACGGCCCAACAGCGGGCCGATCTGCGTGAATGTGCCCGCGCCGCCGCCCTGTCCGCCGCCGGCCAATCCGGACAACACATCGACGTCATAGTGTGGACCGAGGCCGAATACCGGACCAAAAAGCGTTCCATCAACCACGTCGCCGGCCGCGCCTGGCGCGAGGGCCTCGTACTCTATGGCGCTCATCAAACCCTGCCGGGAGAGGAGATCGTGTCGGAGCTGGACAACGCCCGCGAGTTGATGCGCATGGCCCGGGGGCAGATTCGCGCTCTGTCGGCCATGGCATATGATCACGAAACCTTCATCGAGAATATTTTCGGCTTCCACGCCCAGCGCGGGGCCGAATTGGCATTCAAGGCGTGGATCACGTTGCTGGGGCAACGATACGAACGGACCCACAACGTGGCGGACCTGCTCGCCATCCTGGCTGACAACGGGGTCAGCGAAGCGCAGCCTTTCACGCATCTGGCCACTCTCACGCCCTACGCCGTCAAGTACGTTTACGAAGAAATCGAGAACCCAACAATGGACCGACATTACGTGGCCAGCGAGGTCAACGCGTTAGCCGACCTGGTGGCTTCGATGATCCGACAAGCCGAAACTGCGGACGACCCTGGGGAGTAGCGGGATAGCAAACGCGGTTCGCCGGCGTTATCATGTCGCCAAATAGACTGTATCCGACTGGCTCTCGTCCCCTGCGGACAAGAGCTATGCACGACTAAGGAGGCATCACCATGGCAGACGGAATCACTATTCTGGTAGGCACCGCTGGACAGGGCGTCATGCGCAGTACCGACAGCGGCGAGTCCTGGCGGCGCGTGGGCATCACCCAGGGCATCCACTCGGACGCCGTGGTGCGCTGCCTGACCCCGGTTCCCGGCACGGAAAGCAGCGTGCTGGCCGGGTGCGACAAGGGCATCATCCGCAGCGACGATAACGGCGACACCTGGCGCGCGGTCAGCACGCCCATGGACGGCACCGCGGTCTGGGCCATCGCCTTCGATCCCTCGAATCCGCAGGTCGGGTTCGCCGGCACCGGCACCCCGAACCCGTGCCAGATCTACCGCACCAGGGATGGCGGAGCAACCTGGGAGCACCGTCCCTGCGAAGTGGCCGCCGAGTGCCCGGCCGTCGGTGTGCCGCGGGTTACCGGGATTGCCATCGACCCGACCAATGGCAACAGCATTTGGGTGGGCATCGAGGTGGACGGCCTGCGCCACAGTTCCGACGGCGGCGACACCTGGGAAACCGTGCCGCACGGGGAAATCCCCAACATGGACATCCACAACGTCACGGTGACTGCCGGCCCGCCCCATCGGGTGGTGGTGATGGTGAACGACGACGTGTTCCTCAGCGACGACGACGGCGGCTCGTGGCGGAACCTGGACGTGCGGCAGAACTTCCCCCTGGGATACCCGCGCGGCATCAAGGTGAAGGCCGACGACCCCCAGACCATCTTCACCACGTTCGGCGACACCACCCCCGGCTCGACGGGAGTGGTCATGCGCTCCACCGACGCCGGCGCGACTTGGAACAGCCTGGACCTGCCGGTGGAGCCCAACACGGCGATGTGGGTGGTGAACTCCCAGGCGCAGAACCCCGACTTCCTGCTGGCCGGAAGCCGGTACGGCTACCTGTACCGGTCGGATGACGCCGGCGCGTCGTGGAGCAAGTTCGGCCGCGAGTTCAGCGAGATCTCTTCGGTGATGTGGTTCCCCAACTGAACGGCTCCTGATTCACGAGGTTTGGCGCGGGCCCGCTATTGATGTGGGCCCGCTTTCCGTTGACGCGCCGAAACCTGCAGGATCTGCCTTGTGGCGTGGGGAATGGGTTGCCGTGATACACTTACCCCACCCACACATCGACCCCTTAAAACGCGTGGAGGCGAACCACCATGCCCATGGATGTAGCTACGAAAATTGCCCTGATCAAACGGCTGGCCGGAGACATCCACGGCCGCCTGGCGGCCAGTTCCGCCGCCGACCTTAACGCCCAGTCCGCGTGCTCCGAGTGGGACGTGGGAGCGGTTGCTGCTCATCTGGCCGGCGGCGCCGTCCGGCAGAAGGAGGCCATGGTGAGAGGGCGGGCCGGCGAGGGCGGGCCACCCGAAGGCGAAAGCATCCTGCCGACTCCAGACCAGGTGCAGGCGTCCAACGCCAGCAATGTGCAGAGCCGAAACGCCTGGGGCAACAATCTCCTGGACGATTTCAGCAAGAACTACGCAGACCTGGACGAATTTCTCCACGGCTGGACCGACTGGACCATCGGCTGCTGGCACCGACGACGAGGCACCATCACCGCAGAAAGTTATGTCGACCTCAGGATCCAGGAACTGGTGATCCACGACTGGGACATGAGGGCCGGAGACACTGGCGAAGGCGACCTGGACTCCGACGGCATCGTGGCGCTGCTTCCCGCGTCCGAGATGTGGTATCAGCTCTGCTTCCGGCCCACCGCTCCGCTCACCACGCCGGCCGTCTACCGGTTCGAAATCGGCGGAGGCGCCGAAGGTGGGGAGTTGCAGCATGACGTGGTGGTGACCGGCGACGCTTACACGGTCTCAGAGAGGTCCCGAGAGAACCAACCCGAACTGACCATCCGGGCCGACGCCAACACCTACCTGCTGTGCCTGTACAACCGGGTGGACTGGAACACGGCCAAACGCGCCGGCCGCGTTCGCGTTTCTCAAACCGCCGATACCATCGCGCACGTATCATTAAGAAACCTCGGCCGTTGGTTCGGCGGGTTATAGCATTTCAATCCTTCAAGCGGGCCCGATAGGGCAATTGCAGGTACTGAATACAATGACTTCCTATGATGAAGCGGTAATACGGCAGGAGGTGGCGGTCATCGGGACGCTGGCTCGAGGACTGCACGAATTCCTCAACGGCTTGTCACCGAATGACCTCCGTCGCCATTCGGCGTGCGACGCCTGGACCGTGCGCGACGTGGCCGGTCACCTCACCAACCGCGCCGAACGACAGATAACCAGCATGACCCGGGGACGCGCGGGCGACTCGGCGGCGCCGTCCGGCTTCATCGCACCCACGGACAACATGGCGATGTCCGCCGAGAATGCGGACGCCGATATCGCCTACTCCATTTCGCTGGGCGACGACCTGGTGCCAACCTTCGAGCGCAACTATCGGCAACTGCACATGCTGCTGAACAGTTTCTCCGGCGACAATTGGCGCTGCGATTGCTGGCACCCGCGTCGCGGCACCATGACGGCGCGCGAATACGTCAGCCAGCGCATCCAGGAACTGGCGGTGCACGATTGGGACATCCGCAGCGCGTTCGACCCGGAGGCCGCGCTGCACCCGGACGCGATCCCAGTGCTGTTGGGCATGTCCGAGCGCTGGCTGCGAGCGGCGTACAACCCGGCCGGCGACCCACCGGCCAACGAAATCCGCTACCACTTCGCGCTGTCCGACGGCGACCCGATCGACGTAATTGTGCGGACGGAAGGCGTGCAGGTCGGTCCAGGTCTGCACCCGAGCCCGGACGACATCGACATGGTGGTGGCCTGCAGCGCCAACACCTACCTGCTGCTGGCCTACGGCCGCATTGACGTGGACACCGCGGCCAACAGCCTGGTCGCCATCGGGGAGGAAGGGCTGCTGGAGCGCTTCGCCCGGTGGATGGTGGGGTTCTAGCGGCGCGTCACCACCGCCACATGTGCCGTGACTAGGTCGGGTGTCATGGCGGACACCAGGATCTTTGACGACCGCCCCCGGATCTGCCTCACCGGCGCCACCGGTTACGTCGGCGGGAGGTTGCTGCGAGTGCTGCAACGCGACGGCTACCGGATCCGCTGCATTGCGCGGCGCCCCGATAACCTCCGAAACCAACTCTCGGAAACCACAGAGGTGGCGCGAGGCGACCTGCTGGATCGCGACTCCCTGGCGGAAGCCTTGCAGGGCCAGGACGTCGCCTTCTATCTGGTGCACTCCATGGGTTCCTCAGGAAACTTCGCGGAGGAGGAGCGGCGGTGCGCCCAGAATTTCGCCGAAGCCGCTCGTGAAGCCGGCATACGCCGGATCATTTACCTGGGAGGCCTTGGAACGGACGGGCCGGACCTTTCCGACCACCTGAGCAGCCGGCGGCAGGTCGGCGATATCCTTCGCGAATCGGGAGCGACGGTCATCGAGTTTCGCGCTTCCATCGTCATTGGATCGGGGAGCGTTTCCTTCGAAATGATCCGGGCCTTGGTGGAGAGGCTGCCGGTGATGATCACGCCGCGATGGGTATCGGTAGCTGCGCAGCCGATCGCGATCAACGACCTGCTGGAATACCTGCGCCTCGCTGTTACCCACCCGGTGGATGGCCACCGCGTATTCGAGATCGGCGGCGCGGACGTGGTCTCTTATGGCAAGTTGATGCGTGAGTACGCCCGGTTGCGCGGGCTGCGCCGTGTGATGCTGCCGGTACCCGTGCTCACGCCGCGCCTGTCCAGCTTGTGGTTGGGACTGGTGACGCCCTTGTACGCACGGGTCGGCCGCAAGCTGATCGATAGCCTGCGCAACGCCAGCGTCGTAACCGATCACGCGGCATCCGTGGCATTCCCGGTTCAGCCGATGGGCGTCCGGCGTGCTATCGCGGCGGCGATGCGCAACGAAGAGCAGGAAATCGCCGAAACCCGCTGGTCCGACGCGCTGTCGTCATCGGGAAACGCGCGGACCTGGGGCGGCGTTCGTTTCGGCACGCGCCTGGTGGACAAGCGCTCCGTACGCGTGTCCAACTCGCCAGAGGAGGCCTTTGCGCCAATCCGGCGCATCGGCGGCGATGCCGGCTGGTATTTCGGCAACTGGCTGTGGCGCGTCCGTGGTTTCATTGATCTGCTGGTTGGGGGAGTTGGTGTGCGTCGCGGACGTCGCGACCCGTCCGAAATGGCCGTGGGCGATGCCGTGGATTGGTGGCGCGTGGAACGCTACGAACCTCACCACGTGGTCCGTCTTTACGCTGAGATGCAGCTGCCCGGCCGGGCGTGGTTGCAGTTCGAGGTCACTCCGGCTGACGACGGCCCGGGAGCGGTGATACACCAGACCGCCGAGTTCGACCCGATTGGGCTGGGAGGGCTGGTCTACTGGTATGCGGTTTGGCCGATACATGCGGCCGTGTTCCGGGGGATGCTTCGCGGCATCGCGCAAGCCGCGGCACGGGCGAAGGCGGAATAGGATTCGGTATGGGCCGCGGCTCTGTCCGCCGGGTCGCTTACACCTCAAAAATATCGCGCACCGGGCAGGTGAAGCCCGGCAGCACGTCGCCGCCGTCCAGCGTGTCGGCCTCCGTGAACGTCCGCGTCGGGCCGGACTGGGGCAGCGCCGTAATCGTCCTCGCCTCCGGGTCGGTTATCCAGACCAGGCGGACGCCGTGGCGCAACCACATCTGCGCCTTATCGAACACGTGAACCGGCCGGTCGCTGGGAGAAATTACCTCAACTACCAGGTCGGGAACCACCTGAGCATACCGTCGCTCACGCACGTCCAGGGGCATCCGCTCGGCGGATATGAACGCCACGTCCGGCTCCCGCACCGTATCCGGGCCGTGCTCCAATTGCACGCCGGTATCGGAGCCGAATACCCGGCCCAACCGGCGCTCCTTGATGAAAGGCCCCAATGTCATGATATGGTTGGCCACGACTTCGCCGTGTTCGATTCCGTTCGACACTTTCTTGTGCAGCACCCCCATGATCAACTCGCCTTTCACCCCTTCGCTGTGCAGTCGCAGCAGATCGTCGGCGGTCAGCAGTTGTGGTTGGGTCGTCGTCATAGCCTTGCCCCTTTCTAATGAAACGGTCGTACCCGGCGAGGATGGCACGATTATACCAACCGCCCGGCGGTGAACCCGCAGCAGCCTGTCATTCGAAGGCCCGACGCAGGGTCAATGCCATTCCCTATGCTAAAATCCGCCCGATCGCGCAACATTCCTATCCATCATTCCTCAGGAGCGACCACAATTATGCAGTACGACTACATCGTGGTCGGCGGCGGTTCCGCCGGCTGTGTGATGGCCACCCGGCTGTCCGAGATGACCGACAAGTCGGTGATCCTGCTGGAGGCCGGGCCGGACTACCCTGAATTCGAGCACCTGCCCGAGGACCTGAAACAGGGCAACAACACCTGGCTGTCCGCCTACGGGCCGCACAGCTGGGACCTGCGCGGACGGGCCACGCCGTTGCAGGACGAGCCGATGATCATCCCCCGCGGCAAGGCCATGGGTGGATCGTCGTCCATCAACGGTCAGGTGGTGTTCCGCGGCATCCCCGAGGACTACGACCTCTGGGCCGAGTGGGGCAACGACGAGTGGAAGTTCACCGACTGCCTACCCTTCTTCCGCAAGCTGGAGAACGACTGGGACTACAGCGGCGACGACTTCCACGGCTCGGAGGGCCCGCTGCCGGTGCGCCGGCCCAAGCGGCAGGACTGGCTGCCCTTCAACACCGCCTTCTATGACGCCTGCGTCCGTATGGGCATTCCCGAGCATCCCGACCAGAACGCGCCGGACTGCTATACCGCCGTGTCGCCCCGACCAATGAACAACATAGACGGCGTGCGCATGAGCACCTCGCTGACCTTCCTGAGCACGGCGCGTCACCGGCTCAACCTGACCGTGCGGGGCAATATCCACGCCCGGCGCGTTGTGCTCGACGGCAACAAGGCAGTGGGCGTCGAGGTGGAGAGCGGCGGCGAGATTTTCACCGTGGAGGGCAGGAACATCGTGCTATGCAGCGGCACCATCGGCTCCGCCCAACTGCTGCTGCTGTCCGGCATCGGCCCGGCCGACCACCTCCGAGAAATGGGCATCCCGGTGAACCACGAACTGCCCGGCGTCGGCATGAACTTCCGCGACCACCCCGCCGCCTACATCCTGTTTCGCGGCGAGGGCGAGGAGCCGGACACCTTCGCGCCCAACATCCAGGTGGGCCTGCGCTGGAGCGCGGACGACTCGCCGACCAAAGCCGACTTCCAGATCACTCCCACGCTGATGACCAGCGAGCATCGCCCGTCCAGCATCAGCTACGACGGTTCCGGCTTCCACTTCGGCCTGAGCGTGGGCCTGCAGAACGCGGTGGGGTTTGGCCGTCTCTCGCTGCAATCCACGGACCCGGCGGTCCAGCCCGACCTTGACTATCAGCTGTTCAGCAGTCCCTACGACCGCCAGCGCATGCGCCAGGCCATTCGCAAGGCCCTGGAAATCGCCGGAGAATCGCCCTTCAAGGAGTTCATCGTGGAGCGGCTGAACCCGGTGGATGCCGACCTGGTCAGCGACGACGCGCTGGACAACTGGATCCTGCGCAACGCCTACACCCAGCACCATATCGCCGGCACCTGCAAGATGGGCCCGGCCAGCGACCCCATGGCGGTGGTCAGCCAGCACGGGCAGGTGCACGGCATCGACGGCCTGCGCGTGGCCGACGCCTCGGTAATGCCCGACGTGATCCGCGCCAACACCAACGCCACCACGATTATGATCAGCGAACGGGTGTCGGAGTTCATCAAGGAAGGGCTGTAGGTCCTTGCTGTCCATATGAAATCATCGGCCACGCTCGCCCGCCGATAACCAAGATATCCAGTGAACGCCACCATAGGTAGCCGCGTCGGTCTTCTGGTCGTGGTCACGGTAGGGATCGCGCTACTGTCAGCAGCGGCAGTGTCGGTCTGGGCGTCGCCGGCCGGCTCAGGTCCGCGGGATGGGCCATCGCCGCCGGTGACGCCGCCGCCGGTCCCCACACCGACTCCAGTGGTGCTGGGCGACCCCAGCAAGCTGGTAGCCAACCCGACCGGCCGCACCGGTGAAGTGCAGCTGACGTGGATACCGGCCCAGAATGCAACCGTGCATTGGGTCTGGTCAGCCCGGTGGGACAACACCGATCGGAAATGGACCCGCGCGGATCGCAATCGGACGGCGGTGGACGGCCTGGAACACTGGCAGGACCATTGGTTCACGGTCATTGCCGGCATAGAACGGGGAAACGGGCAGTACGAATGGTCCGAGTGGAGCAATTGGGCCAGAGAGTCGCCGGAATGGTATCCACTCCCATCAACGGGCTCGGAGTCGGGCATCGGCGACGTGAAGAACCAAACCACCCATGGCCCCGAGGGTCAATTGGCCTTCGCCGCCACTCCCTGTGACGGTGCAACTGCCGCCACTGTGCCAACCCAACACGGCGGCGGCAGTCCAACCGGTTCATCCTGCATCAATGGAACCGGCGCCAATTTCAACCTGGCGCCGTTGGTATCCAGCGGCCGCAAGATCACGATCCAAATGGCCTGTATTGACCGCGCAACTGACGATTGCGCGCTGGCCGCAGGCGTTTATGCGCCTTACTTCGACATCGGATTTGTGGAGCGCGTCAGGCGGCGCACCCAGGGACAGGTGCAATTCGAGGTCACGTCGCTTTCTGAGCTTGGCATCCCTCACTCCGATTCGCTTCGCCGGCTGAAAAACGGCGAGTTGCAATCAGCGGTGATCCGCCCTTCCCACGTCGCGACCGCCCATCCGGTGGTGGACATCGTCAACCTGTGGGGCCTGTATCCCGACCAGGCTGCTCATCTCGCGGTAATGGACGCGGTCCAACCGGCGATGGCCGAATTGATCGCGGAGCGGGGGGCGATGCAGGTCAGCTACATGGTCACTGACAACCACTACCTGTTCTCCAACCGGGAGGTGCACGACGACCCCGAAGCATGGTCGGGGTTGCGCGTGCGTATGCAGGGCGTCGATCTCGGCATCCTTCTGTCCGGTATGGGAGTGGACCCTCATGTCGCGCGCTATCATAACCCTTATGGAGCTCTGCAAAGCGCCTTGGTGGACGGGGCGATTGCCTGCGCGTCGTGCGGCGACAGGGGTCGCTGGTACGAGGTCACCGACTACATCATGGGCCCCTTCCATAACGTTCCCCACGGCTGGCTTACCGTTAATCTCGACGTATGGAACACGATGCCTCGCGACCTGCAGAACATCGTCCTGGAGGAAGGCGCACGCCACGCCTACCTGAACCGCCACCTGGTGTTGTTGTCTACCGAGCTGGAGGCCGTCGATCACAGCATCGGCAACGGCGTCCGGTACGCGCCGTTTTCCGACCGCGTGCAGGAGCGGATGCGGAAGTCCGCCATCGAGAACGTCGTGCCCCGATGGGTCGAACGAATCGGCGGTCCTGACTCCGAAGCGGCTCGTCTTTTCAACCGCGTGGTAAGCCCGATAGTCGACGTCAAAATCAACGACGATGGCTCAGTCTCCGCCGTCAAGTGACCCCACCGGGAGTCGCCGCATCATGCAATTCGAAACCATCGCCGCCCAGGCGGCCCACCAGATCGACGAGGCGACCGGAGCCGTCGCGCCGCCCATTTACCTCTCGACCACCTTCGAGCGCGACCCCGACGGCGAATACTCGCGCGGGTTCGTCTACTCCCGGGTGGACAACCCCAACCGCCGCGCCCTGGAGCAGTGCCTCGCGCTGCTGGAGGGCGGCGGAGCCGGCAACGCGGAGGCCGCGGCTTTCGGGTCCGGATCGGCGGCCACCGCGGCGGTGTTCCAGGCCCTGGCCTCGGGTGATCATGTCATCGCGCCGGATGACTGCTACCACGGCACATCGAAGATGCTGCGGGAGATTTTCGCTCCCTGGGGTCTGCAAACCAGCTTCGTGGACATGACCGACGAGGATTCGGTTGTGCGAGCCGTGCAGCCCAACACCCGTCTGGTCTGGGTCGAAACACCGTCCAATCCGCTGCTCAAGATCACCGACATCGCCAGGATGGCCGACATCGCCCATTCCACCGGAGCGCTGTGCGCCTGCGACAACACCTGGGCCAGCCCCATGCTGCAACGGCCCTTCGAGCTGGGCGCAGACCTGTTGGTCCATTCGACCACCAAGTACCTGAGCGGACACGAGGACGTGACTGGCGGCGCCGTGGTCAGCGCCGAGGATGCAGACTTCTTCCAACGTATCCGGCTGATCCAGAACCTGTGCGGCGCAATACCCTCTCCATTCGACTGCTGGCTCACCCTGCGCGGCATTCGCACGTTGCCGGCACGGATGCCGGTTCATTCGGCCAACGCCGGGCGGTTGGCACGCTTTCTACAGGACAATCCGAGGGTATCAGCCGTGCACTATCCGGGTCTGGTGGACCATCCCGGCCATGACATCGCCGCGCGGCAGATGTCCGACTTCGGCGGCATGCTCTCCTTCCAGGTTGCCGGCGGGCGGGACGCTGCCATGGGCGTGGCGGCCAGGGTCCGGTTGTTCGTGCGCGCCACCAGCCTCGGCGGCACCCAGAGCCTCATCGAGCATCGCGCCTCCATCGAAGGGCCGGACAGCCCCACGCCGGACGACCTCCTGAGAGTGTCGGTCGGCCTGGAAAATGCCGACGACCTGATCGCCGACCTGGCGCAGGCGCTGGGCTGACATTCCTCCCCGGCCGGGTTCGGGCCTGTGTTACTATCCGCATGGCGAACCCGATGGCCGCTTTGCCCATATAGTCCGCACGGACCCAAACGACGTTGTCGTCAGTCTGAGCTCGGGCAACGTCATTCGGCAATAAACAGCTCTTGTACCACCCAGGAGGCTTAACATGTTTGACTTGCTGATTACCGGTGGCACCGTTGTAATGCCCACCGAAGCCGCCGCGGTGGACGTCGGCGTGCAGAGCGGACGTATTGTCGCCATCGGCGCGCCTGGCACGCTCGTTGATGAAGCGGTCCAAACGATCGATGCCACCGGCCGCATCGTGACTCCCGGCGGCATCGAACCGCATATCCATGCGGCGGCCAATGTGCAACCCGGCGTGCACCAGCAGGTGGAGGGCGTGCCCAACGCCGGCCCTCTGGAGCATTCCCTGGGCGCCATCTGGGGCGGCACGACCACGGTCGTGGACTTCGCGCCGGCTCCCAACGAGGGAGAACTGGTCGGCGGGATCCTCGATTTCCTGTCGGTCTGGGAGGGCAACACCTACGCCGACTATTCCGCCCACGTCATCTATAGGACCACCAACACCGCCGACAGCATCGCGCGCGTGGGCGAGCTGATCAACAACGACTTCCCCAGCGTGAAGATCTTCACCACCAACATCCGGCCGCCGGCGGATCCGCCCCTGAGCCTCACGCCCACCGGGCGGATCGACAACGGACGCCTCACCGACCTGACCGCACAGCTGGCCCGCCACGACGGCGTCCTGGCCGTGCACGCGGAGGACGATGAGATCGTCATGTACAACTACCTGCTGGCGCAGCAGCGCGGCATGTGGGACTGGTACAACGCCCACCTCATCCACTCGAAAGAAGTGGAAGACGTGGCCTTCCGCGACGTGATCCGGATCGCGGAACAGAACGGCGCCGGCATGTACTTCGTGCACGTCACCGGAAGCGACGGCGTGAACGCCGTGGCCGCCGCCCGGAGCCGCGGGCAGGCGGTATACGGCGAAGTGCTCACCCTGGCCCTGTCCTTTAACGCCTTCCAGTACCGCGAGCCCGACGGCATGAAGTACCACACCTATCCGTCCCTCAAGTATCCCGAGGACGGCAGCGACCTGTGGTCCGGCCTGCTGGGCAACAACCTGACCTTCACCGCCACCGACAGCAGTTTCACCACCTACCTGGACAAAACGGCAGGCCTCAACGTGCAGGACATGCGCGGCGGGAACATCGGAATCGAGATCCGCATGGGCGTTAACTACACCGAGGCCGTGGTGCGGCGGGGAATGTCCCTGACCCAGTTCGCCAACATCACCGCCACCAACGCCGCCCGCCTGCTGGGGATGTACCCGCAGAAGGGCGTCATCGCCCCCGGCAGCGACGCCGACTTCGCAATCATCGACCCCACCATCCACAAGCGTCTCACCATGGACGACCTGCACCTGCGCGACTACAGCCCGTGGGAGGGCTGGGAAATCTTCGGATGGCCGACCACGGTGATCCTGCGCGGCAAGGTCATGGTGGACAATGGGCAGCTTCTGGGAACTCCTGACGATGGCCGGCGCATACGTCGCCGGATAGATCCGGCAGTGCTGCAACGCCCGGCGTTTTAGGACGCCAAGCGCGGAACGGCGTTAGCCAGGCCGACGGTCCCGAACCAACCTGCCATCGCCGCCATCGTGAACGAAACACAGGACAATGTCCTCTTCTGCCGGTTCTGCGGACAACGGTCCCGAACCAACCTGCCATCGCCGCCATCGTGAACGAAACACAGGACAATGTCCTCTTCTGCCGGTTCTGCGGACACCTGAGCCCGGCTCCTGAAGCGGCCGATGCGCCCCCGGCGAGCGCAAGGTGCGCAAGGTGCGGGGCCTATTCGGGGCTGGAGGCCGTCGCCGAGGCGGACGCCAGGGAACGGTCACGCCGAATCAGGCTGGAATTTCTGCGCAGCCGGTTGGTGCGGCTCGCCATCGTGGCGTTGCCTCTGGTCGGTGTTGTCATGTGGGTTCTGTGGTCATACACCGGTCTGCCCCCGGACCCGCCGGCTCCGTCAACTCGCATCGGGGATACCAGCGTAGCCACCGCGGCCAACGACTGGCCACAGGCCGGCCGCGGCGTGACCAATCTGGCCTCCGGCAGTGTCCTGGATTTTCCCGACGGGACGGCCCCGGAGCCCGCGTGGAGCTACGTCGCCGGCGCCCCGATAGTTGCCCCGCCAGCGGTGTACGGAGACCGAGTGTACCTGACCGATGAATCGGGAAACGTGACGGCGCTGGAGCGGGAAACCGGAGACGTTGCCTGGCGGTACGAGTCCCGCATGGTAGCCGGTGTAACGCCAGGGGTGGCGGATGGCTTGGTGTTCGTCGTGTTTCGACCCGGCCTCGTATCCGCCCTGGAGGCGGATACCGGAGAAGTCGTTTGGTCGCGCCGACTGCGGACCGCCTCGCTGCCGTCGCCCACCATCGCAGACGGACGGCTGTACGTGGCGGAAAGCGACAAGAACCGTCTGCTCGCCCTGGACGCCGCCGACGGCGAGAAGCTATGGGAGTACCGCCTGAAAGATTGGGTGATCGCGCCGCCGGCGGTGATCGACGATAAAGTGATCGCCACCGCGAACGACGCCAACGTCCACGTCATAGACGCCAACACCGGACAGAGGCGGATGATCTACGACGCCGGACGGTCACGGTGGGTGCGCGGTGGGCCCATCGCCACCGAGGATCTGCTTCATTTCAGCAGCTTCAACGGCCGGATCTGGGGTATTGACTACCAGGGTCACCGGTATCCCCTGGAGCGGCAGATCCTCTACTTCCGAACCTTGTTGTGGGTATGGGGGTTTGTCAAGCAGGGTCCGGTGCAACAGGGTTTGGTCTGGTCGTCGTGGAGCGTGGAAGACCAGCCCTATCAGCCTGCTCTGTCGGGAACAACTCTGGTTGTAGCGGACGCCATCGGCCCGGTCACCGGGTTGAACTCCGTCGATGGCGCCATCCTTTGGGAGATCGACGTGGGAGCAGACATTACCGCTCCCGCCACCATCGCGGGACCCGTCGCATTAGTCGGCGACGAGCACGGGCGCGTGACCGCTCTGTCCATCGCCGACGGGTCGACCGAATGGCAAACGCAACTGGACGGCCCGATAACCGCCTCCCCCATCGCAACCGGTGGCCTGGTGCTCGTCCCCACCGCTGCCGATGGCGGAACCCTGGTCGCGTTATCGGCAAATCCCAATTGACCAGGCAGTCAGCGTGACTTTCATGAGAGGCGCCCTCAGTTGGGCGCCTCTTCTGGTTTGCGCCGGCTCCATGCCATGCTCCCTATATCAGCGCCCCCGTAGACAAACCGTTGCGGCAATAAAATATATCGCGCTAAACGATACTAATCAGCAGACAACATAACGATAATCGTCTTTACACGGCAGTTTGAGGCGTATTAGGCTTGCCGGAATAAATCTTCGCGCCGATATTCAGCGGTTAGATTGTTCACAATGTTCACATACCTGTAAACGACATTAATGGTGACGATCGGGTGGTCGATCTGGCTGCCTGACGCAGCGCAAACGGAGGTTAGCATCATGAAACGACGCCGCAAAACGACCCCGACTGCCCTGATCCTGATCACTATATCGCTCACCCTGGTTTTCGTGATCGCCTGTGGTGGCGCGGCAACGGCACCCGCCCCGGAAACCGACACATCTTCGGCGCCCGCCAGCGCAGCAACCGGAGCGCAAACGGCGCCCACCGCCGCGCCTTCGGGCGGATCGTCCCAGGTCGCCCAACCCACCGCTGCCGCAGCGCCGGCCCAACCCGCCGCATCCTCCGGCAGCGCCGCCGTAGCGCCCGACCCGACACCCACGGTCCAGCCGGTGGAGGTGCAGGCGCCCGAAACGGACTGGGTGACTCGTGGCAAGCACGGGCGTACCATGAAGTGGGTTGCGCGGAACAACCCGGGCTTTTGGGATGTGCACTACGGCGCCAGCCTGACCACAACCCTCACGCCCTCCGGCGTCAGGTTCAACCAGCTGGTGGAATACAACCCGGTAAACCCTGAAGAGATCATCGGGGACCTCGCGGAGAGCTGGGACGTCAGCGAAGACGGCACGGTGTACACCTTCTATCTGGCCGAAGCCAACTGGAGCGACGGGCAGCCGGTGAAAGCCAGCGACATCGTTTACAGCCTGGACCGCATCACCCTCCCCGACGCCTTCCGCGGCCGCACCAACAGCCTCCGCAACTTCTATGAGCACAAGACGGCGGAGGTGATTGACGAGCGGACGGTGCGGATGCCCATCAAGTTCCCGGCGGCCACCTTCATGGTCAACCTCGCCTCCGACTACATGAAGATGTACCCGGAGCACGTGGCGGGCCAGCTGACCCAGGAGGACGCCAACTGCTGCCCGGAGAACATGATCGGCTCCGGCCCGTTCATCTTCAAGGACGGCAGCTGGCAGAAACAGGAGTCCTACGAGTACGTCCGGAACGACGACTACTTCAAGGCTCCGCGTCCCTACTTCGACGGCTTCAAGGTCTTCCTGATCCAGGACGTGGCCCGGTCCATCGCCACCCTCAAGGTCGGCCAGGCAGACGGGACCTACTATCCGGTGCTGTCGACCTACACCGAATTCGTCGAGCAACTTGAGCAGGATACCGACGGACGCATGCGTGCCCTGTTCATGCAGAACGTGCAGCGGGCCGGGCTCAACTTCAACTGGCTGGTCGAACCCTACGACGACCCCCGAGTGCGCACCGCCCTCTGGATGGTCATCGACCAGGAGGAGATCGTCCAGAAGATCCTGCGCGGCAACGGGACCGTGGGCACCCACTTCCACGTCGGCTTCGCTCCCAACGAGAGCGTTGAGGCGTTGTACGAGCTCCCCGGCTACCGCCGGGACGCGGACGGGACCAAGGCTCAGGCGGACCTGGACGAAGCCCGCAGGTTGTTGGCCGAAGCCGGCTACCCCGACGGGTTCAGCGGGACCATCACCTCGATCCTGACGGGCTGCACCGCAACCTCTGCCCAGCTGGTAAGCGACATCTGGAAGCGCGAGCTCAACCTGGACATGACCATCGAGTCCAGTGACGTGGCCACCCTGTACGCCAAGTGGCGCAGCAATGACTACGGAGTGATCGTCGGCTGCGGCAGCGGCATCATCCTTCCGGACCCCTCCGACATCCTGAACCAGTGGTACGGCCTCGACACCATGCGCAACTCTGGGAACTGGACCACCACCGAGTTCGAAGCCCTCAAGGCCGCGCAGGCCAAGGAGCTCGATCCCGAAAAGCGCAAGGAACTCTTTGCCGAAATGGTAGAACTCCTCCGCAACGAAGTGCCCCACTACCTGCCCACCGGATGGATGCACGCCGGCGGCACTCTCGACTACCGCATTCGCAACTACCACGTCCCGCGGACCATCCAGATGATCCACAAGCTGGATCACATGTGGTGGGATGAGGATGCCGAGAAGCCCCCGATCGGGACGGGCTACCAGCCATAGGAGCGAGAGGGTTCTTGCTACCACGAGAGGAAATTGACGATCGCCAGGCCCGATCCCTGGAGGCATGATGACCACCTACATTGTGAGGAGGCTGCTCCTCTTCATACCCACGATCCTCATAGTGACCATCATCATCTTCATGCTGATGTGGATCGTGCCTGGCGACACGGCCATGCTCATCCTCACGGGCAACGACCCTAATGAGGGCGGGCGGGTCAGCCTGGAGGACGTAGAACGACTGCGCGCCAAGCTGGGCCTGGACCGGCCCGTCCACGTCCAGTACGGCGACTGGCTATGGGACATGCTCCGTGGCGACCTCGGTGAGTCGCTGTGGTACCAGACCCCGGTGATCGACGAGCTTGGAGGACGGTTCGTCACCACCGTGCAACTGGCGGTGATGGGCATGGGATTGGCCTTCCTCATCGCGGTGCCCCTGGGGATCATATCCGCGGTGAGACAGGACACCAAGGTCGACTACGTCAGCCGGCTGGTGGCGCTGCTGGGCATCGCCATGCCTACCTTCCTCATTGCGATCGTCGTCACGTACGTGCTGGCCTACGTGTTCGACTGGCTGCCCCCGCTGGACTACGCCAACCTCTGGGAGCAGCCGCTGACGAATCTACAGCAGATGGTGTTCCCGGCGCTTGCCATCGCATTCCATGATCTTGCGTTCACCGCCCGGGTCACCCGGTCCTCCATGCTGGAAACAATGCGGGACGACTACGTTCGCACGGCTCGGGCCAAGGGCCTGGCCGAGATGGCCGTCATCGGGAGACACGCCCTGAAAAACGCCCTGCTGCCCATCATCACGGTGTCGGGCTACCAGTTCGGCAGGTTGTTGGGCGGCGTCGTGATCGTCGAGGTGATCTTCCTGGTTCCCGGCATCGGAAACATGCTGATCGACGCAATCCTCCATCGCGATTTCGTCGTGATCCAGGCGGTGGTGGTGCTGGTGGCGGCGGTGGTCATGTTCCTGAACCTGGTCATCGACCTCGTCTACGGGATACTCGACCCGAGAATCCGCTATCAGTAACGTACCGAATTCAACGGAGCAGACCATGGCAACTCGCGACATCGCCGCAGAGGGCGGTTCCCCAGTTCGCAATGCGTTGTTGGGCATCCCGGCTGCGTACCGCTCCACCGTGGCTATCGCTCGCCGAAAACCGCTGGGCGCGGTCGGCGGCGCCATCGCCCTCATTTTCATACTGGTCGCCATTGCCTCCCGGTTGGCGATCCTGCCCGTTCCGGATCCCTATGCCTCCGTCGGTGACATCTTCCTGGGACCCAGCCGCGAGTATCCGATGGGGACGGACGTCATCGGAAGGGACATTCTGGCGCGCGTACTGTACGGAACCTGGATATCTCTGTACGTCGGCATTGGCAGCGTCCTGATCGGGATAACCGCCGGGTTTGTGCTGGGAATCACCAGCACCTACGCCGGCGGCCTGGTTGACCTGGCTTTCCAGCGGGTGGTCGACGCCCTGATGTCGATCCCCGGCCTGATCCTGGCCCTGGCCATCATGGCCGTGCTGGGTTCCTCGCTGAACAATGTCATCCTGGCCATCGTGATCGGGATGCTCGCCCCCGTGATCCGAACCGTGCGCTCCCAGGTGCTCACGCTCAAGGAAATGGACTACGTGACCGCCGCAAGAGCCATCGGCGCGCGGCCCCAGCGCATCGTGTTCCGGCACATCATGCCCAACTGCTTCGCCATCTATATCATCATGGCGACCTACTACCTGGGGTTCGCCATCATCATCGAAGCGTCGCTCAGCTTCCTGGGCGTGGGCGCGCCGCCGGACGAGCCCAGCTGGGGCGGCATCCTCACCGTGGCCAGCAGGGAAGCGCCGGAGACCGGCATCTGGCTTCTGGTGTTCCCTGGCATCTTCATATTCATCGCGGTGCTGGCCTTCAATGTGCTGGGCGATGCCCTGCGGGACGTGCTTGACCCACGGCTGCGCGGGCGCTAGAGGCGCATTAAACAAAGCACAACACTCCAAGCCCTAAGAGACACCGCCTCGTCGCTAAATTAGCGACGAGGCGGTTTTTATTTGACCGCGCACGAATACGACGGCAACATTCGCACGTAACAACCAAGCAACGTGTTTCACCGATGCTCGCGCGGACACGACGTTGACAATAGCCAATTGACAAGCGGCTACCTTGTGAGTAGCATCCCCCCCACTGGCCAATCCGGCCAGCGTTGTGAGGACGGTTTACGACCGTCCGATACCCGGCGTTCGATTGGTATGCATAGGGAGGGTTCGCCAATGAATTTCCGACGAATCGGAAGACCCCAATGGTTGTTGCTCGTGAGTTGCGCAGCCTTGTTGGTAGTTGGGTTGGCCTGCGGTGGAACCACCACGCCAGAAACCACCACTGCGCCCAGCCAGGCGGAACAGTCCCAGCCGGCGGCTTCCGGCAGCACTGGCGAGGCGGCGCCTACCCCCACCTTCACGCCCATGCCAACGCGAGTTCTCGATGCGACGCCAACCGCCATTCCAGTCCCGACTCCGGTCGCCATCGACGAACGGCCGGACTGGTGGCAGGAAGGTGAAGGCAAGCATTATCGTGGCACGTTCCCCATGGTTGGCAACAGCAACCCCGGGTTCTGGGACGTCCATTACGGCGGTTCCCTCAACACCACGCTGATGCCTTCCAGCCCCCGGTTCAATCAGCTGGTTGAGTACAACCCCGTCATGCCCAGCGAAATCATCGGCGACCTGGCATCAACGTGGGAAGTGAGCGACGACGGCACCGAGTACGTCTTTCACCTGAAGGACGCCACCTGGTCCGACGGCATGCCGGTGACGGCGGAAGACGTGGTCTTCAGCCTGGACCGCATCACTTTGCCGGGAGCCCAGCGAGCGCGCACCGGTTTCCTCCGCGCGTTCTATGAGCATCAGACCGCCGAGGTCATCGACAACCAGACCGTGCGTGTGCCTTTGAAGTACCAGGCGCCCACCTTCATGCCCAACCTCGCGTCGGACTACATGAAAATGTACCCGAAACACATCGCAGAGGATTTGACGCAGGAAGAAGCCAATCAGCCCGAAAACCTGATTGGCTCCGGACCGTGGCTCTTCGGCGGCTGGCAGAAGGACGTCAGCTACACCTTCGAGCGCAACACCACGTACTTCAAGGAAGGCCGCCCATTCTTCGACGGCATCATCGTGCACCTCATTTCTGATACCGCCCGCCGTATTGCCGCTCTGCAAGCCGGTCAGGTCCTCGGGACTTTCAATCCGTTCACCGGGGTAAACCGTCCCGAAGCCATGGCGGTGCTGGAGGATGAGACCGACGGCCAGGTCCGCGCCCTGATCCTGCCCAGCGCCGGTTTCGAAGCGTTCTTCCTGAACAATGCCAAGCCTCCGTTCGACGACGAGCGGGTCCGCCAGGCCTTCTATCTGGGTTTGGACCGGGATCTGGGCATCGAGCGTGCGGTCAGGGGCTTCGGTAAACCCGGTACCTTCTTCTCACCAGGCGTGGTCGAGCATCTGGACGACCTGCGCGCCAACAACCCTGCTTTCGCTGAAGATCGCACCGCTGCGATTGCGGAAGCCAAACGGTTGCTGGCGGAGGCCGGTTACCCGGATGGAATTTCCGTAAAGATGAACACCCGCAACGCCATCCCCACGCTGCCGGCGGCGGAAGTCGCGGGCGAGCAGCTCCGTCAGGATGTGGGCATCGATATCGAAATCGTGCCCAACGACCTGGCGACCATGTACGCTGTGATGAGGGACGGAACGCACGAAATATCAACCGTCGGCACAGGCATCATCCTCACCGATCCGGCGGATATTCTCAACCAGTTCTACCTGCAGGATGTTCTGCGCAATCCGCAGAACTGGCAAGATGACCGGATTGACGAGCTGATCGACCTGCAGAACCGCGCCATCGACCAGCGTGTCCGACAGGGCCACCTGGAAGAAATCGCCAACATCCTGCACACCGGCAAGAGCCACCTGGTGGTGTACTTCTGGGGAGGAGCCGGCGGCGCGTTGGACTACCGCATCCGGAACTTCCACCTGCCACCCACCGTCCAGCAGATCCACAAGTGGGACCACGTTTGGTTCGATCCGGATCGCGAGCAACCCTCCGAGACCGGTTATCAGCCGTAAGCTACTATGAGCGGTGCGTCCCACGAGAAAGGGCCGCATCGCTCGCATTTTATGCCTGGCCCGTTTGCCTCACCAATAGAGGGTAGAAGGTGTACGCATACATAGCCCGCAGGGGCCTGCTTTTCATACCCACTATCCTGCTCGCCACGATCCTCGTGTTTGGCCTCTTCTGGATCGTGCCGGGCGACGCAGCCATGATGATCCTGACCGGTGAGGAAGGCGACGGCGGCAAGGTCACCGAAGAGGACATCAAGCGCGTTCAGAAGGAACTGGGTCTGGACCGCCCGGTTTACATCCAGTACGGCGACTGGCTCTGGAAGATTCTCCAGGGCGATTTCGGCGATTCGGTCTGGTATGGCACCCCGGTCCTGGATGACCTCAAAGACCGGTTCTTCATAACCCTCGAACTGGCGGTGCTGGCCATCGTGCTGGCGTTCATCGCCGCCGTTCCCTTGGGCGTCCTGTCCGCGGTCAAGCAGGATTCATTCCTGGACCACATCAGCCGGCTTCTGGCGCTGGTAGGGATAGCGCTGCCCACATTCTGGCTGGGGATCCTGGTGATCTACGGTTTGACCTATTTCGCCGGATGGCTGCCGCCGTTGGGCTATGCCACATTATGGGGCGATCCGTTCACCAACCTGCAGCAATTGATCTTCCCGGCTTTGGTTCTCGCATTCCACGACATGGCGTTCACTGCCCGGGTTGCCCGCTCCGCCATGCTGGAAGTGATGCGGGAAGACTACATGAGAACCGCCCGGTCCAAGGGCTTGAACGAATGGATGGTTGTGGGCCGCCACGCGTTGAAGAACGCTCTGCTGCCGGTGATCACCGTTTCCGGCTATCAGTTCGGCCGGTTGCTGGGCGGCACCATCATTATCGAGTCCATTTTTGTGATACCCGGTGTGGGCCGATACCTGATCGACGCCATCATCCACCGCGACTTCGTCGTGGTGCAGGGCGTTGTCCTGCTGGCCGCCGCCGTGGTTCTGTTGTTGAACCTGATCATCGACATCCTGTACGGAATACTGGACCCCAGGATCAGGTACTCGTAGGTTGCGGGCGCTCGGAACATTCTGCACCGGATTGCAGTTGTTCCGCGAGGAGTGTTGGTGTTCATGGCGAATCAAACCAATCAGCGCGCCGAAGTAGCCGCTCCGCCGCGAGCGGGAATGATGCAGCCGGTCACGGCCGGCTGGAGAGAGATAAGCCGTTTCGGGCGCCGCAAGCCCCTGGGAGCCATCGGCGGCCTCCTGGTGCTCGTGTTGGTGATCGTGGCCGTGATGGCGCCTGTGCTTGCTCCCTACGGTGCTCGGGAACTGCCGGATAGTCGCCAGGGCGGTTCCACTGTTTACATACCGCCCAACTCCCAATTCCTGCTTGGCACTGACCATGTGGGACGCGACGTTCTCAGCAGGTTGATCTACGGAGCGCGCATCAGCCTCTACGTCGGCCTCGGCAGCGTTCTCATCGGAATCACCGCGAGTTTCATCATCGGCGTGGCCCTGGCGTACGCCGGCGGCATCATCGATATGTCGGCCCAACGTGTGGTTGACGCGTTGATGGCGTTGCCGGGGTTGATCATCGCGCTGGCTATCGTCGCGGTGCTCGGCGCATCGCTGAACAACGTCATCCTGGCCATCGTCATCGGGATGATCGCTCCTGTGATCCGCACTGTGAGATCCCAGGTGCTCTCGATAAAGGAGCTCGACTACGTCACTGCTGCCCAGGCCATCGGTGCGCCCCCCTGGCGTGTCGTATTCCGGCATATCGTCCCGAACTGTTTCGCGATTTACCTGGTGTTGGCCACCTATTACCTGGGCTTCGCCATCATCATCGAAGCGTCCTTGTCATTCCTGGGCGTCGGGGCTCCGCCGGATCAGCCCAGCTGGGGCGGAATGCTCACCCGAGCTGCCCAGGAGCACGTGCTGACGGCTCCCTGGGTCGGCATCTTCCCCGGCGTGGCAATATTCGCGGTTGTGATGGGTTTCAACCTCCTCGGCGACGCCCTGCGCGACGTTTTGGATCCACGCCTGCGCGGACGCTAGCGTTGCCGACGTCTAACCGTAAACGGTTGACAACAATCGCCGCCGGTCGGCCACTCGTGCTGGTCGGCCTTATTCTGGCGGCCTCCACGTTGCTGGCCTGCGCTCCGTCTGACGACGCATCGAGCAGCGAGCCGTGGGCGGCTCCCTTCGCCCCCACCACCGCGGCGTTCCCAACCCTGGAACCTGCCGCCGACCTGGCCACCGTGGCATTGTCCGCCGCGGCCACACCGTTGCCAACTGCCGCCCTGGAGCAGCCGGCAACCGCCCTGCCTGACGCTACCGCCCTGCCTATTTCGCGGGAAACCGTCGTGCAAACCGTGCCTGACGCGGAGGCCGAAGAAGCCCTCACCCGTTACCAGCGTCTGCTGCGGGCGGAGTGGGACACCGACTTCAGGCGCACCACGATCTCCTTCGACGAGATCATGACCGGCGGCCCGCCCAAGGACGGCATCCCGTCCATCGACGACCCGCAGTTCGAGTCGATTGCCGTTGCTGACTTCTGGCTCGACGATTTGGAACCGGTGCAGGTGGTTGACCTCAATGGCGACGTTCGCGCCTATCCCGTGCAGGTGATGGTCTGGCATGAGCTGGTCAACGACACCGTGGGCGGCGTACCGGTGGTCATCACCTTTTGACCGCTGTGTAATACCGCCTTCGTGTTCAGGCGGACGGTTGACGGCACAATCCTCGACTTCGGAACTACCGGCGCGCTGCGCGACAGCAACCTGCTGATGTACGACCGCCAGACCGAGTCGTGGTGGCAGGAATTTGGCGGCGAGGGAGTGATCGGCCACTATGCTGGCGCAAAGCTGGAGCAGCTTTATCTGTCCATCACCTCGTGGGCCGATTTCAAGGCCGCCCATCCCGACGGGAAGGTGCTGTCCCGGCCCGACTCCGGGCGCTCATACGGACAGAACCCATACGCCGGGTACGACCGGCCGGGGAGCCAGCCCTTCCTGTTCAGCGGAGATGAGGACCCCAGGCTCCCAGCGGTGGAGCGGGTGGTCGCCGTCGAGCGAGGCGGAGACGCTTGGGCGGTATCATTCACCACGCTTGCCGACGAACGAGTGGTCACCACGACGGTGGCCGGTGAGGACATTGTCGTGTTCTGGTCGCCGGGAACCGCCTCCGCGCTGGACTCGGGGATCGTTTCCCGTGGGCGAGACGTAGGCACCGCCGGAATATTCTCCCCGGTAGGCCCCGACGGCAACACGTTGACCTTCGCGCCGGACGCTGAAGGCCGCATCATCGACCAACAGACCGGGAGTCAGTGGGATATATTCGGACGCGCCATCGGCGGTCCGTTGCAAGGCGCCGAATTGACCCCTGTGCCGGGCCGCATCGGCCAACTCTGGTTCTCGTGGGCGGTGTACCGGCCGGATACGGTGGTGTATCCGGGCGCAGGCTGAGACGCTCCCCATGCCCAGACGCGCCGCGATATTGAAAGCCATCGTCGTCGCTGCGGCCCTGTGCCTGGTCCTGTCGGGTTGCCGATCTCAGGCTGCCGACCCGCCAGGCTTCGATCAACCTGCGACGCCTGATATCGCAGCGACCGTGCACGCTGCGTTGCGGTCAATGGAAGATAGGCAGCCTTCAACCCCGCCAGCAAGCATCCATCCAACCCCGCTAGCGGTGCAGCCGGCGGCGCCGACCACCGTCCCAACATTGGCTCCTTCGCGCATGTCGCAGATCGAGCCAACCCAAACGCCGACCCTGGAACCCATCGGCAGCGCTGCCATGCCACCTGTTTCGTCCAATCCGCCGCCAATGGCGCCAACGACGCCACCCGTCGACGCGGCCGCTCCAACCCCGGAAATCCCAACGCCGACCCCCATTGGAGCCGATCTACGCCCGGGGGCGGCGATGTTCGCCGGAACCTTCATGGACGGCAACGAACATCGGTTGGAGGACACGGTGGGAACTCCGACCCTTTTGATGTTCTGGGCTCCCTGGTGACCACACTGTCAGCGGCAGTTGCCGGCTGTACAGAACTTTCACGAGGAGTTCGGCGGTGCTGGCGCGGATTTCGTTGGCGTCGCTATCAGCGCTCCCGAGCCGGAGGTCCGCGCACTCATTGACAAGCAGAGGCTCACCTTTCCCATCGCCTATGACCCGGCAGGGCAACTCGCAAACGTGTACGGCGTCTCGGGCGTACCCTTCTACATCTTCATCGACAAAGCCGGGCGGGTAGCCCACACCATCCCGGGCGCTCCCGCTAACGTGAACGTGATCAAAGAACGGATCTCGGACTTGGGCGCCGAATAACACGCCATCAGCGGCGCCAACAGCAAGGAGCCCCACGAATTCAATTACCGTGGGGCTCCACCGTTTACTGAATATCCGCGAGAGCTACTTGCGCCAGATGCGGCGCATGCGCCGCACGGAATCCAACCGGGACTCCGCCAGGATATCCGCCGCCCTCGCGGTGGATATCTCCTGCTTGCGGGATGTGGTCAGCACCGCCGACATCTGCTCGTAGATCCGCTCCGTTTGCTGGCGGGATCGGTCCGGGTTGTACGGCTGGCCGATCTCGGCGGCCGCGTTGATGATGCCGCCGGCGTTGATCAGGAAGTCCGGAGCGTAGACGATCCCGCGCCGATGCAGTTCCTCGCCGTCCTCGGCCGTCATCAGCTGATTGTTAGCGCCGCCGGCGACGATGCGGCAGCGCAACCGGTCAATGGTGGCCGAGTTGATTACCCCACCCAGCGCGCAGGGAGCGAAGATGTCGCAATCGACGTCGTAGATCTCGTCGGGCCCTACCACCTTTACGCCCATCTGGCGCGCCCGGTCCAGCGCCAGGTCACTGACGTCGGTGGCGATGATGCGAACGTCGTCTTCCAGAAGATGACCCGCCGTGTGCGTGGCCACCTTGCCGAACCCCTGCATCGCAATGGTGCGTCCACGGAGATCGTCGGTGTCCCAGACGTCGCCGGCGCAGGCCTTCATGCCCATGTAGATCCCCAAGCCGGTCATGACGGACGTGTCGCCACTGCCACCGAGGGTGACGTCGAGACCTACCACGTGCTCGGTTTCCTGCCGCACCGCTTCCAGGTCCCGTCCGGTGGTGCCAACATCGGTAGTGGTCAGATAGCGACCGCCCAGCGTGTCCACGAACCGGCCCCAGGCGCGCAGCAGCGACTCCGTTTTGTCGGTGCGGGGGTCGCCGATGATGACGCCTTTGCCGCCGCCGAGGTGCAGGCCCGCCGCAGCAGACTTGTAGGTCATGGCCCGGGACAAATTCAGGGCATCCGTGACGGCTTCCTGTTCGGTGGCGTAGGGCCACATTCGAGTCCCGCCGCAGGAAGGGCCCAGGGTGGTGTCGTGGATGGCGATGATGCCCCTCAGGCCCGACTCGGGGTCGCTGTACATCGTCACCTGCTCATGACCGCGGCTGACCATCGTATTCAGAACGTCCATGGTTCCCACCTCCCACGAATATGCTTCGCTACATTAATTATATGACACGGACCGAACGCCGCAGAGCCACTCACCGTCATCAGGAATTTGCAATTCGGAAGCGATCGAGTGCCCTGGTTATGTTATGTTAACTGTTATATCCTGGTGCCCGCAAATCGTCAGAAGGCCATCAGAGGATGCCTGCATTGCTCATGCTTCCCGGCCCACCCCGCTCGTACATTGAGCGCTCAGGCCATGAGCGCAGCTAGCAGGCTGGCGCAACCCCACCCGGTGGAAAAGCTCGCGCCCGCGGCGCGCGTCCATTAGAGGCTCGCAGTTATGGTTAACCCGTTCCGGTTGCCAGCGAACTGATGCTGAGCCAGTTGGCCATCACAAGCGGTCGAGCGGGCTCGGATCCACCCGCGCCGTCGGCGTGCGCTTGGTGTAATAGATGCCCCCGGCTCCCGCCGCAACGGCAACAACGATCAATATGACCAGCGCTATCGTTGTCCACAACCAGGGCCCGCCGCCGCCTTTTCCGGTCATATCATCGGCAAGCGCCAGCACTTCCACCGCAGTCTGCGGGTACCCATCGTCCATCAACTTGGATGCCAGGCCGACCACCGGCTCCGCATCAGCCCCATTCTCGGCGCTGGTGGCAAGGATCCGACGCTGAGTATCCAGGTACGCCGCGCTGGCGGATTGGACGCTGACTTCCAGGCGGTCCTGGCGTCCGTCCGGCGCTATCACCGTGATTTCTACCAAGCGGAACGGCAGGGGGACCTGTATCTCGTGCTCATAGCCGTCGTTGAGGCGGCGTATCTTCCCGCTGCGTGGGGTGGTACCGGCATGTTGGATTTCGATCTCCATACCGCCATGCAACCCATATATTTTGTCGTCGGCCGGGTGGAGGTGGAATATTTCGCCTTTCCCGGGCTTCTGGGTGATGGTGACCTCCGATTTCCAGCCGGTCAGTTCCGAAACCATCACCAGCGTGGACTCGGTTTCGGTGTTCAGCTTGAATGCGCACCCGCCCTCGACGGTAGTTTGTTGGAGGATGTGCCGGTCCGGATGGGCGTCTATTGGGTCGTCGCCGGTTCGGTCGCCATCAACGTCAATCCAGAACGCGCACTCTTTTTCCGAAATGTCAACGGACTGGCCGTCCTGTGCAGGTCCGGACGCCGCCGCAGAATGCGTGAGCACCAAAGACATCGCCACTATGCTGGCAACCGTGAAGCCGATTTTGGACCGAACCGCCTCGAGAACTGTGTTTGCCATCAGGCGGTTTCCTGCACCACCACCACAGCGGCGGCCTGGACGTTGATCCCCAAACTGGAGGGAGACTCGCCCTCTTCAACTTCCGACAGCTCGGGTGGAGGTTTGATCCCGTAGTATCGGGCAAGCTCCCGCCAACGCTGGAGGTTGGCGGTCAGGTCCTGGTAGTTTTTCTCCAGTTCTCCGAATTTGCTCACGTCTTTGAAGCCGTCGCCCTGGCGAACCCGACCCAACACGAGGACACTGTACTCGATGGGGACTTCGTGATCGATATCGCTCAGTTTCCATTGCAGCGCAGAGGGTTGACGTGGCCGAGGCCTGGCGCGCTGCTGCTGTCCATCGCCCGAATCCGGATGGTCAGCATCACCCTGAACAGCGTCCTCCGGTTCGACTGGAGAGAGCACTTTGCTGAGATCGAAACTCATCTCCGAGTACGCTCCCGGGATGGCTCTGCGGTCAGCGGCGATGAAATCACGCAACACCTCTCGTGAGGGACGCATTGCGTCATTGCTCGAATTGCGGCTCCAGTCTCCGATGGAAATTGACATTACCTCGTCAAACAGGGCCTCCGAGTTGGTCTCCTGCGACACCAGTTCCCGCCGCCGAAACACTCCATTGATCAAATCGGTCAGGCATTGACGCACGGCGGCAACACCGGCATCTCCAACAACACCTGCGATCGGCCCGGGAATGCCGTTGTCCCGTGCGGTCTCCGCGGCCTCAATGCGCTGATTTTCTGGCAGTTCGATATTGACGCAGAAAAAATCCATCTTGGCCTTGATGTTGGTGATATTATCCCTGGCCACTTTGGACCGCTCATACCATTTTCCATCGTCGATTCTTGCGGTCTGCAGCAGGGTTCGCGCCTGGTCCAAGTTGACCTTGTTCTTGCCGTTCAGCATGCCGATCAGGCTGGCGGCCAACGAGATTTTGTCCAAATTGTCGGCTTTGGCGACCAATCTTTGGACCTCGGCAGCAACAGAGGGATTCGGTTCGTTCGCCAATAGTTGTCTGATGTTATGGTCTTTGAGGACTCGGATCAGAGCTTCCTTTTGCTGGGCGACCGTGGCTTCATCCCAAATGGCCGCGTTACGGAACCAGGGCAGCGTCACACGATAGCGGAGATACCGGCAAGCATCGCTGTAGGAGCGTTCGGATACTACGTGCGCCAGGAAGGCGTGCCACCGTTTTCCCTGCTTGAGCTGTACTATCGCCTCCGCTCGGTCGCCGCCGGCGGCGCCGTTGAGCAGGCAGGCCGTCATCTGGGCGGCCGCTCTGTCAATTGCGGCGTAAGCTTTGTCGAGGGTTTCTAACTTTCTGTCTATCTCAACCGTACCGCCGTCAAAAGCGATGTTGATATCAAAGCATGGTACCCGTTCATCATCCGCCGCATCATCAGAAAGCGGCACCCCTTCCAACACCTCGTGGCGGGCCACATAGCCCCTGAAGGCGTTGTTGGCCCCCGTGCGGTCCAAGTCCTCGTCATTGGCATCGTGGTATATCGGCGGGCACAATTCGATACCCCAGACCACCAACTGGTCACGCTTGCCCTGCTCCTCGAAGTAACGCTGTAGCGCCGCGCCCAGGTACATCCCGACCGTCCCCGAAGTGGGACCCTCCGGGCAATAAGGAATTACCACCGCCAATTGATACGATGAGTTGAGGCCTTTGTCTCGTTTGAACTTTTCCCACAGGCCCTCGGTGTCCCGACAATACTGCCTGAGTTGTCGCCGGCACCAGGCGCCCAACTGAGCGGGAGCGTCTGCCAACTCCGTAACCCGGGCCGCCAATGGGTTAATCTGTTGCAGCAGCCGACGGTTTATGGCGCTATCCGCCGACATACCAATTCCGGGAGGGGACGCTCCGATATCGAAAATGTTCCGACTGTTCCTCCAGGCGCCCCGGTACAATTCCTCCGTGGCCTTTTGCAAATTTTCTCGCTGCTCCGGGCTGTGGTCTATCGCCCAAGGTTCCAGTTGAGCAAATCCTTGGGCGAGTAGTTCATCGACGAAATAAGGCAGGCTTTCCAGACCGGCCTTGCCGGCGGCCATCACCCGTACTGCTCCGATAGCCATAATTCCTCCGCATCGTCCAGGGGGTGCTAGTAAACACCGGAAATGTTTGCCCGGCCTGTCCGCAACCGGGCCCTTACGATTACAAGCGGCCGTGCCGGTTTCGCGGGTCGCAACACTGCGTTTACAGTGCGATGGACCGGCGGATGCTTGAGGTAAAACTCTCCGTGGCCATGTCCGGTTTCCTTAGCCGCAACGGACTTTTCCTTCCCCCAAGCCAGCCAAATGAAAACTCCGACCAGCCACCGTGCGTCACCGCGAAATTCTAAGGATGTTATGCACCTTAACTTCAAAAGTCTGTGCATATACGTTTTTGCACATCGTTCACTGGATACGTGCGCAAACTTGGTTGGCCCAACCCGCTTCCGCAAAATGCGCGGTGCCGGAATGCGAACCGGATTCCGGGCTCATGCCAGCAATGATCACGCTTGGAACCTCTTTGACGGCTTGAAACACGCCGCGAACGGTTCACAAGATTTATTCCTCAACGGATCGTTCGCCGCGACGCCGCGCCAGTCCTGCCCCAACAGCTCCGCCCCGGAAACGATGCCCCTGCTAAAATGGAGGAGGAGCCGCCCTCGCCGCTCTGGCCCGCGCTGACCGTGTAACATCATGACCCAGCCGTCACCCAACCCTCTCGTTCTTCCCGTCGCCGGGATGACTTGCGCGGCGTGTGTCTACCATGTGGGCGAAGCGCTGCGGTCCGTGGATGGCGTGACTGAGGTCAGCGTCAACCTGGCGACCGAACGAGCGACCATCAGCCTCGATGCCGCCGAAGGCACCAACTCGCCCGACCTAGAGACGCTGGCCAGGGCCGTTGCCGACGCCGGATACCGGCTCGATACCGACCCACAGGCGGTCGAGGGTTCAGGCGGTCGGGGTAGCGGGCCACGGGAGCGCGAAGAAAGGCGGCTCAGGGTACGGTTGATCATCGCCGCCGTCGGTGGTGGCGCGCTGCTCCTCGGCAGTTTCCCCGCGTTGCCCTGGGCCCAAGGCTTGTTGGCTATTTGGTGGTATCCATTGCTTCTTTGGGCAGCGGCGACACCGGTGCAGATCTGGGCCGGATGGTCGTTTTACACCGCGGGGTGGGCCGGCCTCCGACGGCTGCAGCCCAACATGCACACGCTGATCGCCCTGGGCACGTCTGTGGCGTACACGTACAGCGTCGCAGTCGTGGTCGCGTCTTTGGTCGCTCCTGGCCAGTCGGGCGCGCCGGGAGCGCACCAGCTGCACTTCGATATGGCGGCCATAATCGTCGCGCTGATTCTCCTGGGACGCTGGTTGGAGGCCCGCGCTCTGTCACGCACATCCGGCGCAATCGAACGTCTGCTGGATCTGCGGCCTCAGACGGCGCACCTCATGGCGGCGGACGGATCCATATCGGACGTGCCGGTGGACCGGGTTGAACCCGGTGACACGCTGGCCGTGCGCCCGGGTGAGCAGATCCCGGTTGACGGCGAGGTTGCCAGCGGGACCACCACTGTTGATCAGTCCGCCCTGACGGGAGAGAGCATTCCGGCCGAGAAATCAGCCGGAGATTCCGTGTTCGCCGGTACCCTCAACGGGACCGGCGCGATACTGATGCGGGCCATGCGCGTCGGTACGGATACTACGCTGGCGCAGGTGATCCGCCTGGTGGAAGAAGCCCAGGGCTCGGCGGCGCCCGTGCAACGATTGGCCGACCGGGTCGCGGCGTGGTTCGTGCCGGCCGTGGGCTTGGTAGCGCTGATGGCGGCGGTCCTGTGGCTGTTCGTCGGGCCGGACCCGTCAGTCCAGTACGCAATGCTGACCCTGGTCGCGGTGTTCATCATCGCCTGCCCGTGCGCGCTGGGACTGGCAACTCCCACCGCAATCATCGTGGGCGTGGGCCGCAGCGCGGAGCGGGGCATCCTGATTCGCAGCGCGGCCGCGTTGGAGACCGCCCATCGCGTGGATATTGTCGCCTTCGACAAAACCGGAACGCTCACCACCGGGCAACTGGAGGTGACCCGCATCTCGCCCGCGTCGGGTATCTCGACTGCCGACGTGTTGCGTTGTGCGGCGGCGGCGGAGACGCTGTCGGAGCATCCGCTGGGCCGGGCAGTCGTGCGCCGGGCGCAAGCCGATAACCTTGGGCTCGCCGCGCCCACAGACTTCGCCTCCCACACCGGCTCCGGCGTAACCGCGCTGGTCGAAGGGCAATCGGTTACGGTTGGCAACGCCGCGCTTATGCAGCAGATCGGCGTGTCCCCGGGCGACGCGCTGATGGCCGGCGCTACAAGTTTTGCCGAAGGCGGCGCAACACCATTGTTCGTAGCCAAAGGCGAGCAGGCTATTGGCGTCATCGCGGTCGCCGACACGGTGAAACCCGGCGCGGCCCAGGCGGTAGCCGCCCTACACGGCCTGGGAGTGCGCACCGTGATGCTCTCCGGCGACCGGCCGGAGGTGGCGGAATCCGTGGCCTCCGCATGCGGCATCGATGAATACCATGCCGGCATGCTTCCGGCTGACAAGGCCGAGGCGATCTCCAGGCTGCAGGATGCTGGACACACGGTGGCGATGGCTGGCGACGGCATCAACGACGCACCGGCGCTGGCTCGGGCCAACGTGGGGATAGCCATGGGCGGCGGCACCGATATCGCGCGGGAGACGGCGGACGTCACGCTGATGCAGGATGATCTGATGGGCGTGGCCACTGCGCTGAAGATGTCCCGAGCGACCATGCGCACCATTCGACAAAACCTCTTCTGGGCGTTCTTCTACAACACGCTGCTGATACCCGTGGCCGCCGGGGCGCTCTACCCTGTATTCACCGCGCTGGGCGGCGTGCCGGCCGGGCTGGTGTTTTTCTTCGGTGAGGCAGGATTCCTGAACCCCATCCTGGCCGCGCTGGCCATGGCTTTCAGCTCGGTCAGCGTGGTGAGCAATTCTTTGCGGCTGCGGCGGGCCAACCTGGGATGAGTGCCAGAGGATCCCAGGCATGTGCGCCGGCATGGATCCCGCTGGTACAATCGACCCGATAGTCATCCGCACACGGCCGGAGCAACGCCATGGCAACCGCAACTGATCCCATTTGCCTGATGCAGGTGGACACCGACAATCCCAACGGCGGAACCAGCGAACACGAGGGGCAGACCTACTACTTCTGCGCGCCGGGGTGCCGCATCGCCTTCGAACGCGACCCGGAAGGGTGGGCGTCCGGCCGCAACAAGCCCATCTCCATGGAGGAGCCGCAACCGCAGCCGGTTACTTTCGTGCGCAGGCTGTTCCGTCGCGGCAACTGATCCTCACGCCAAGCCACCAAACACAAGGGGCGGGTTTCGAACCCGCCCCGCTTTTTCGGCCCCGTATGGCCCTGGTCACGCGCTGGCGCCACAGCAGCGTTTGTACTTCCTGCCGCTGCCGCAGGGGCACCTGGAGTTGCGTCCGATCTTGCGACCCGTTCGGGGAGCCTGATTGGAACGGCCCGGCGACACGGCGGCCATAGGGCTCACCGGCGCGCGGTTGTCGCCGTTTGTCGAAGCGCGGGTGGTGGGCGCTTCCGGAGCCAGCGTCACGTGGAAAAGCGTATGGGTGACCTCGCGCTGCATCTGGCGGGTCAACTCGGCGAAAGCGCGCTGACCCTCGGAACGATAGACCGTGAGCGGATCCCGCTGGCCCACAGCCTGCAGGCCCACTCCCGTTCGCAGGTTTTCCATGTGGGTCAGATGGTTGACCCAGTGGGTATCGATGGATTTGAGGAGCAGAAGGCGTACCAGGGTCTGCATGTTGTCGGGACCCAGGGAACGCTCCTTGGCCTGGTAGAGGGTCTCCGCATAGTCGTCGAGTATGTCCTCGATGTGGTCCCGGCGCAGGGCCAGCACCTTCTCCGGCGTGTCGAGCTCAGCCGGCGGCGGGCAGATTTGCCGCAGCGCGGCTACGAAACCGTCCGCGTCCCAGTCATCCGCGTGACGGGCCTGCAGGTGATTGGAAACCAGGCGATCGAACTCAGCGCCCAGCATGTCGAGGATGCGTTCCCGGAGCCCCTCGCTGGCGAGGATCTGCGAGCGTTGCTGGTAGATGACGGAACGCTGCTGGTTGAGCACGTCGTCGAAGTTGAGCAGGTGCTTGCGCATGTCGAAGTGATGCCCTTCGACCTTCACCTGCGCGCTGGAAATGGACTTGGTGATGAGCTTGTTCTCCAGGGGCTCATCGTCCTTGAGACCGGACCAGTTCATCACGCTCTTGATGCGGTCGCCACCGAAGCGCTGCATCAATTCGTCCTCGAGGGCGACGAAAAACTGGCTGCTGCCGGGATCCCCCTGGCGGCCGGCGCGACCTCGCAACTGGTTGTCGACCCGGCGAGCTTCATGGTGCTCCGTCCCGATTACGTGCAGGCCTCCCATGCCGATTACGCGGTTGTGTTCTTCCTGCCAGTCTTCACGATCAGTGTCGGCGCCACCCAGCACGATGTCGGTGCCGCGCCCCGCCATGTTGGTGGACACGGTGACTGTGCCGGCTCGGCCGGCCTGGGCGACAATCGACGCCTCCTGCTCGTGATTGCGAGCGTTGAGCACCTGATGCTGCACGCCACCGCGACGCAGACGGTCGCTCAGGGCCTCCGAAGTTTCGATGGAGGTCGTGCCCACCAGCACCGGCTGCCCCGAGTCGGACCGTTGCCGGATGCTCTCGATCACAGCATGCCACTTGCCCTCCGCGGTGGGGAAAATCAGGTCGCTGGCGTCGTCCCTGACCATGGGCAGGTTGGTGGGAACGGCCACCACTTCGAGCCCGTAAATCTTGTAGAACTCGTCGGCCTCGGTGACGGCGGTACCGGTCATTCCGGCCAGCTTGCGGTACATCCGGAAGTAATTCTGCAGAGTGATGGTGGCGTAGGTAACACTTTCGCGCTGGACCTTGACGCCCTCCTTGGCCTCCACGGCCTGGTGCAGCCCATCGGACCAGCGCCGGCCGTATTGCAGCCGGCCGGTGAACTCGTCGACGATGACGACGTCTCCGTTGCTGACCACGTAATCCTTGTCTTTCACCTTCTGTATTTGGGCCACCACCGCGTTCTCGACGTATTGAACCAGGTGGAAGTTTTCCGGGTCGTACAGGTTGTCCACGCGCAGGTGGCGCTCGGCCTTGCCGATGCCATGCTCGGTGAGGGAAATGGCCTGGGTGCGCTCGTCGACGGTGTAGTCTTCGTATTCGCGCAGGCGGGGAGCCAGTCGGGCGCAGTTGGAATAGTGCTCCACCGGTTGTTGGGCCGGGCCGCTGATGATCAGCGGCGTCCGCGCCTCGTCGATCAGGATGTTGTCGACCTCGTCCACAATGGCGAAGTGGTGCGTTGGTCGGTCGGCGGCGCGGGTCTGGACCTGGAGCTCTGCGTCAACCGACATGTTGTCGCGCAGGTAGTCGAAGCCAAACTCGTTGTTGGTACCGTAAAGGATATCCGCGCGATAGGCCTCGGCCCGTGACACCGGCGTCAGGTGTGGGAAACCGCCGCGGCCCGCGTCGGTCAGTTCGGGATCGTAAAGGAACGCAGTGTCGTGCTGGAGGCAACCCACGGAGAGCCCCAGCAGGTGGTAGATGGGCCCCATCCACACCGGATCACGCCTGGCCAGGTAGTCGTTGACGGTTACGATGTGCACACCGTCGCCGGTGATCGCATTGAGAAACGCCGGCAGCGTCGCGACCAGGGTCTTGCCCTCGCCGGTTTTCATCTCCGCGATCTTGCCCTGGTGCAATACGGCACCGCCGATGAGCTGCACGTCATAGTGACGCTGGCCCAGCGTGCGGCGCGCGGCCTCGCGGACCACGGCGAATGCCTCGGGGAGAAGATCATTCAGCGAAGCGCCGTCGTCAAGCCGGCGGCGGAACTCGCTGGTCTTCGCGCCGAGTTGTTCGTCGGTCAAGCCTCGTACGGAATCCTCCAGGCGGTTGACCTGTGGGACCAGCTGGCTGCGCAATTTCTCGGCGGCCCGTTCCGGCGTGTCGCCGACTATCTTTTTCAACAAGGTAACCATCGATATCCCTCACCCCTGCGCTATCCCTGCCGGGGATGCCCGACAAGCAGTTGCCCATCAGGCAGTATATCAATTGCGGGGCAGCGTATAAAAACCCCGGTCGACATCGCGACCGGGGATGGTCGCCATTATCGGCGTTCGGCAGGTCGCCTGCCGATCAGTCGAATTGGTACGGGTAGACGACCTGCAGGACCCGACCATCGCGGAGGGCGTCGAAGTAGCCGTGGGCCGCGTTGGGCTGCTGGAGCCAGCGGCGAATAACGTAGGCGCACAGGGACGCCAGTTGCCCGCCAACGCTGGTAGAGGCCGGAGCAACCATCAGGTCGTCGTACAAATTGGGGTTGACGGAATCGTTGTCGTCGCTCAGGAAATCGCTCAGGGCCAGCGAGATCGACGTGGACTCTGCGCCCGCCATCAGCATCGCGTAGTCGTTGACGTTCCACACGGACTGCATGATGTCGTCGGGGTTCATCTGCGCCATGACATTTTCGTCGAGGAACATCGTCAGGGCCAGCAGGAAACGGCTGAACGCCAACTGTGACGGGTCCGAATTGCCGTAGATAGAGTTGCCTTCCGTTGTGCTGGCGGTCACGAACGCCGCCTTCTCGATGTACGACACCAGGAGCGGGATTTCGCGGCGGACCAGGATGCTCAGGCAGTCCTGAATGAGCTCCCCGCGACGCTCCGGTCGCCAGGAGCGGAAATACCCCTTGCCCTGGTAAAGGTCGCCGGGGCGCAGGTCGTTCGGTACGCCGTCGGTGCCCGCAGGTGCGCCGAAGTGACGACGAACCAGCGCGTCGTACTCGCCGGTCATGGAAATGTACTGGCTCTCCTGCACCAGCAACCCGGCGTGGACATGATGCGGCTGGCTGGGATCGTCGGCGCTGAGGCCGGTCTGGCCGGATTCGCTGAGGAAAACCAGGTACATGGTAGCCTCCCAGGCTGGCGCGGCGGGCTCTATCGGCCCTGACTGGGGTTGGCGGCGACGGCGGCGCTTGCCGGCGTCAGCGGGTGGAACCCGCCATCAGGCAACGGTCCGGAAATCTACGTGCAAAACGTCGCCGGTGCGGGGTTGCCACTGAATCTCCGAAGCGACGGCGTTGTACTCTCCGGATTCGCCGGCGATGGTCACGCGGAGCGGTTGACCGTACTCCCCTCCAGACCGGCTGATGGCCTGCAGCAGGGTGCGAACCTCGCACTGCAGCGAGCGGGATTCGACGCCTTTGCCGTAGAGATGAACGGGCACAATGCCCTCTCGGCGCAACGCTTTGACCTTCTTGCCCAGGGTATCTCGGGATTCAAGCTGGACGGAAACCGTCGGGGTGGTCATCGTGATCGGAACTCCTGGAGAACGTATGGCAGGGACAACCCTCATTAGGGGGCATATCATAGCATATCAACCGTGTCGCCAAGGGTGCACGGTTGAGCGACCAAGGGCAGTCGCGCCATACCCGTCATTCCGGCCTTCGCCGGCGTCTATGACCTGAATTCGTCCATTGCGCCTTCGGATCGTCTGTATTTGCCGTTTGGCCTCGGCCTTCCGCCGGAGTGACGGTAGTGTAGCTTTTGAGGTGATTGCCCCGATTAAGGACCGCCGGCAAGCATTGTGTTCTGCAGCCCTTAATTAGTCGCCGACTTCAATCAGTATGCGGCAATGGTCGCTGGAACCCCATTCGTCCACCCCATTCAAGGCACGGGTTCGGATGCTCTCGTGGAATCCTCTGGAGGCAAATACATGGTCAACTTGCACGTGGGCAGTTGCCGGAGAGTTCCGCACCGTGTGGTAGGTAGGAACGTCCAGAGAATCTTCCGTCAGATGCGCCGGTACGGGGTCGGCGCGCCGGCCGTTGGGATATTGCGGCCCCATGTACTCCAAGCCCAGGGCCTTCATCCGGTCGACGATGGTTTGAGCTCGAGCGTCGAACGCATCGGAGCTGAAAAATGAGACATTGAGGTCACCAGCAACCAAGATGCGGTGAGTGGAGGTGTCGTAAGAGTCGATGAACACCGACAGGTCCGAGATGATGCCGTGCGCTGAGGCGTCCGGGTAAATCCAGTTTGCGTTTCCGACCGTTGGGTGCGGCGCGAACCAGCGCGCGTACATTGAGGCTGCGATAAACGGCTCTCCGCCGTCCAGCGGGATGACTCTGGCGGCGGCGACAGTTCCAGCGCAACTGACCGCCATTTCGTCATCCTGCTCTTTGGGAATAGTGGCGCGGACTGGCTTGAACCATTCCACCTGCACTCGGTCGGATAGTTTCACCACCAGCGGCCAGCGGTCATAATCACCCCGCGGAGCCGGTCCCCAAGGGTCATGCGGACTAACCGAAGCTACGCCACCGACGGCGTCCAGCAAACCATGCGCCCCGGAACCTACTTCCTGCAACAACGCCACATCCGCGCCCATCTCCAGCGATTCCCGCGCCGCCTGATGCCTCCTGTCGATGTTCCAACAAACTACCTTTATCATGCGGTTGCCGCCGGGTTCGCGCAGGCCTCCATGGGTTCGCCCCTGAGGCCGGCCACCAGGTTGCGCGCCGCCAGTTTCATGGTGTTCAGTCGTGTGGGCAGGGCCGCGCTACCGATATGTGGTGTGATGACCAGGTTGTCCAGGGTCAGCAGCGGGTCATCCAGCGAGATCGGTTCGGGCGCCGTCACGTCCAGGGCGGCGCGCGCGATCTGTCCGTCGCGCAGCGCCTCGTAGAGGGCGGCTGGATCGACCACCGGCCCGCGCGACACGTTGATCAGGATGGCCGAGGGTTTCATCATGGCCAGTTGCGGCCCGCTGATCAGATGATGCGTTTGCGGCGTCAGGGGCACGCTGAGTACGATGAAATCAGCCTGGCCCAGCAGGTCGGGAAACTCAGCGTAGCGCACACCGTACTCGGCTTCCACATCGGGGTATCGGGTCCGGGAGTGATAGACGATGTCCATGTCGAACCCGCGGGCCCGCTTGGCGATCTCCCGACCGATCTGGCCCAACCCCACAATCCCCAGGCAGGCTTCGTGCACGTCCTGTCCCAGCCAGTGGGTAGGATGAAACTGGATCTGCCACCCGCCGCCACGCAGCCAACGCTCGCTCTCGGACGTGCGCCGTCCGGCGCCCAGGAGCAAAGCCATCGCCAAGTCTGCGGTGGACTTGGCCAGCACGCCGGGCGTGTAACCCACAGGGATCCGGCGGCGCGTCGCCTCCGCGACGTCCACGTTGTCCAGGCCCACTGCCAGCTGGCTGATCACCCGCAAGCGGGGAGCTGCGTCCAGTAGCTCAGAGTCCACGCGGTCCATGATGGTCGTGAGGATGCCGTCCGAATCCGTCGTATGCCGCCTCAGCTCGTCCACGGACGGCGGTGATTCCTCCGGCCACACGGTCACATCGGCAACCTCCCGGATGATGTCCAACGCCTCGGGAAGCAGGGTGCGGGTAACGAATGCGCGAGGGGTCGACATGGCAACTCACCGCCGAATGTAATCGCGACGCCTGCATTGGACGCCGTGCTCACGATTGTATTATCGCGAGGTGTCAGTTGCCAGTATTACACCTTGAAGGTTTGGCCGGATGTTCCACAAACAAAAGAGGACCGCCGCATTGCTGCGGCGGCCCTGCCAACTTTCGGATGACGCCGGGAAGGCAGCGCCATCTTTCGCCGGGTTGTGGTCCACTAGGCCAGCTTGGTGAAACCATCGCGGTAACCGCGGGTCTCGGCGATCTCGCGCTCAAGGCGGGCGCGCTCGGTCATTGCCGGGCCGGTCATGACGTTCCACAGTGCAACGAAACTCGCCACGATGGTCGCCTGCACCGACGGCTTGCGGGCGGCTTCCCACTGCTCGATCAGCTCGGCCGGGGTTTCCGGGATCGCGGAAACGTCGACGGCGGCGGGCTCAGCAGGCGCCTCGGCAGTTTCGGCAACCGCGGACTTGGTTTCGGTTTCAGGATTGATTGCGGTAACCATTTGCTTCCTCCTCACGGCTGATATTGATAGCCAGTGATTATTTATGTATATGATACAGATTGGGCTGTATTCAGTCAACCGATATCGCACGATAAATTATATGGATTCTGTGAATATTTAGAGGGCGAGTTGTGAACCCGCCCCCACAATCGCCTCGGAACCAGCGTCGAGCGCGCTACAACGTCAGTTTTCCCGGGTTCATGATGCCGGCCGGATCCAGTGCCCGCTTGATATCCAGCAGGGCATCCCGGTTGACCCCAAGCTCGCGGCCCAACAGGTGGTGCAGCTTGATGCCCACACCATGGCAGTACTCCATGATCCCGCCCATGTCCTGGGCCAGCGTGAGCACCTCGTCCACCCCGGCAGCCAGGTTTGCCCGCACCTCGGGATCATAGCCGTCCCGACCAACTACTCGCCGGTCGCCGTCGGGCACCACCAGCATGGAGAAGAACTCGGGTCGGCTCCAGAGGCAGTATTCCACCACCTTGATTTTCCGGGCCTTCAGCATCCGGTCGGCGCGGCGGCGGTAGTCCAGCACCCTATCGGCGGGCAGGCTCATGTGCAGGTAGTCAAAAGTTCGGCCCCACTGCCGCTGCCAGCGTTCTTCCCGGGGGCGCCCCAAGGCCGTCTGACGATAGTTCAAAGCGGAATCATGACGGTGTTTCCAATAGGACAGGGTTGGCTCCGGGCCCACGTTCCACCCGCCAACGGCTTCGCATACGGACAATGTGCGGCGCAGCGCGGCATCCACCCCCTCCCGGTAGCCTTCAAAGAGAAGGTGCAGCAGGACGCCCTCGCTGTCCTCGGTAAGATCCAGGAGCGTGGGACGGATGCCGAGGGCTGACATTTCCGCGACGGCGGTGAAACCCGCTTCGAAATCGGCGAACTCCATGGTCGCGTATTCGACCGCCTCCGGTTGGCGGAACACGCGCAGGGTGGCCCGGGTTATCACGCCGAAGACCCCTTCGCTGCCGATGAACAGGTGGTTCAGATTGGGGCCGGAGGACTGCTTGGGCACCGGACGGGTGTTGATGATCCGGCCATCGGGAAGCACGACCTCCAGGGCCACCACCTGATCACCCATGGGGCCATATGCGGCCGCGCGGTAGCCCACGCCGTTGGTGGAGATGGTGCCGGCCACGCTGGCGATGGGCACGCTGTACGGGTCATGACCCGGCATGAGCCCGTGCGGCTCCAGCGTGTCATACAGGTCTTGCAGGATCAAACCGGCCTCGACCTCAGCCGTCTGCGAAATCGGGTCGACGCTGATCACACGGTTGAGCCGGGCCAGATCCAGGATGATCCCGCCGCGCACGGGCAGGATCCCGCCCATAACGCCGGTGCCTCCGCCATAGGGGATCAGCGGAACGCCGACACGCTGGGCCAACGCGACGATTTGGGCAACTTGGTCGGTGTCCGCCGGCCGCGCCACCACGTCGGCCAAGCGATCAAACGCTTCGTCGGCGTAATAGGCGCGGTAGGGCGTCAGCGCATCGGCCGAATAGCGATCAAGTTCGGCCGGTTCCATAAGGAGATGATCCGCTCCGACTATCGGGGCGAGGCTGGCGACCAGATCGCCCGATGCCGGTCGGTCGGTGTCGGAAGAAGACTGGCTGGAGAGCGACACGGGGACAACGTTATTCGGTCGTCTGCCGCTGCCATTGAGTGCCCTGGGGGCCATCTTCCAAGGTCACGCCCTGCTCGGCGAGGCTATCCCGGATCTGGTCGGCCAGTCCGAATTGGCGGGCGGCCCGCAGTTCAGTGCGTATCGACACCAGCAGGTCGATGAACGGCGCCGCGGCGAGATTGTCATCGGAAGACGGACGATCCTCAAAGGTCAGTCCCAGCACGGCGCCGAGACCGCGAAGGGCGGCCTGTCCGGAGCCGATGCTCTGGCCGGCGTCACGGCCACGGTTGATATCGCGGGCCAGGTCAAACAGTGCCGCCACGGCTTGCGGGGTATTGAGATCGTCGTCCATGGCGGCGGCGAACCTGGCGCGGTGGGTTTCCGCATCAACTTCGGGGCCGGATCCGTTGCCAGGGACCAGCGCCCGCCGCACCCGGTCCAGACTCCGCTCCACGGCAGCGGCGCCCTCGTCGCTGTAGGCCAGCGGACTGCGGTAGTGACTGCTGAGGAAGTACAGACGCATGGCGTCAGGACTGTAGCGTTCCAGCGCCTCCACGACGGAAACCAGGTTGCCCAGCGACTTGCTCATCTTGTCGGAGCCCAACTGCAGCAGGCCGTTGTGCATCCAGTAGCGGGCGAAGGGCTTGGCGCCGGTGTAGCACTCGCTCTGGGCGATCTCGTTTTCGTGGTGCGGGAACACGAGGTCCTGGCCGCCGCCGTGGATGTCAAGCTGCTCGCCCAGGTATTCCAGAGACATGGCCGTGCACTCGATGTGCCAGCCGGGACGGCCCGGCCCCCACGGGCTTTCCCACGAGGGTTCGCCGGACTTGGCGCCCTTCCACAGCACGAAGTCCATGGGGTGCTCTTTGTTCTCGTCCACCTGGATCCGCGCGCCGGCGATCATGCTGTCCAGGGTGCGGTGACTGAGCTTGCCGTAGTCGTCCTTGCTGGTCACGCGGAAATAGACGTCGCCGGCGGCAGGGTAGGCATGGCCGCGATCGATCAGGCCGGAAATGGCGTCGATGATTCGCGGAATCTCGCGGGTGGCTCGGGGATATTCGGAGGCCCGTTGGATGTTCAGGGCGTCCATTGTGTGGAAGTAGTCGCTGATGAATTCTTCGACGAGTTCGTCCTCGGAGACGCCGGATTCCTGCGCTCGTTGAATTATCTTGTCGTCGATATCCGTGAAGTTCTGGATATGACGAACCTCGTATCCCTTGTGCTCCAGATATCGCCGCAGGGTATCAAAGACCACGTAGCTGAGCGCATGCCCGACGTGGGTGGCCGAATATGGAGTCACCCCGCACACGTACATCTTGACCAAGTTGCTTTCGGCGGGAACGAACTCCTCGACCTGTCCACTCATGGTGTTGTAGAGCTTCATACTAAACCGGATGGGCGACGGCGCTTGCGGCCTTTTTTGAAATCGTGCGATGTCAGGACCGGCTCAGCAACGCCACGGCAACAGCCGCAATCCCTTCTTCCCGGCCAGTGAAGCCCAGGTAGTCAGTGGTGGTCGCTTTGACGCTGACCTGCGACTGTTCCACCGAAAGCGCGGTGGCGATGTTCTGGCGCATCATCGGCACATGCGGCGACAGCCTGGGACGTTGCGCCAGCATTGTAGCATCAACGTTCGCGATGCACCAACCGCCCTCCGCCAGTACGGCCACCGTGCGCTCCAGCAATATCAGGCTGCTGATACCCGCCAGCGACGGGTCTCCGGGAGCGAAGTGTGTTCCGATGTCGCCAGCGCCGGCAGCGCCCAGCAGCGCGTCGATTACGGCGTGGCTCAGTACGTCGCCGTCACTGTGGCCGGCCAGACCGGTGGGGTGTGGGACGCTTACGCCGCCGAGCACCAGCGCTCGGCCAGTGGCGAGAGCATGGGCGTCGGCTCCGGTGCCTACTCGATACTGCACCTGAAAGCTCGCTGGGGCAGGCTGCTGTTCAGAGACCCGGCCTACCCTCGCTCGATGGACTTGAGAACCCGGTGCGCGTGCTCGATGTCGTTCAGCGGGCCGCCGTAGGCAATGATCGGCGCGTAACCAATCACGATCGCGGTGAGGAACGCCAATGCCGACCCGGAGGCAACGAAGTCCGCGTTGGTGGGCTCGTCGCCGATCCTGAGCTGGGAGTACAGGACGTCGCTTTGCGCAGCGACTACATCGGGCGCAGGCAAGCTCACATGAGCGACCAGGAGCATCACCAGCGGCGCCACGCAGATCAAAGCAAGAATGGACCAAATGATGACCCAAACGAGAAATGTATTGCGCTCGGCGTTTACCTTGGTGCGCAAATTCTCCAGCCGACCCGGAGCCACCGCCATGTCCAGCCGGTCAGCGCTCATTCGCAGGAATTGAGCGTACTCCCGGTAACGAGACCGACGGTTGACGGTGCTGGCAACCATTCTGATCCTCCGCTTGTCGTAACCCTTTGTCCAAACGCGCGAATTTTAGCACTACATACACGCGCCCATACGTGACGCAGGACGACGTTAAATATGGTATGCACACCGGATATATTGTTGCAAGCGAACCGATATGCCATTTGCACCAGTTTCGGCCTACTCCCGGGATAACAACAAACTCACGATATCCAGGTCTTCCGGTGTGGTCACCTTCAAATTTTCGTAGCCGCCCCAGAAAACCGTAACCTGATGGCCCGCAGCTTCAACCATGGCCGCGTCATCGGTGTATTCAACCTCTGCGGCGCGGTGGGCATCCAGCAAGGTTCGATAATCAAAGGCCTGCGGAGTTTGCGCCGCCCACAAGGTGGCGCGGTCCGGCGTGTCCGAGATCACCTGCTCCGGGCCCACCACCTTAATCGTATCCTTTACCGGCACCGCGGCGATCGCCGCGCCCGATCCCCGGACTTCGCTGAGAGCGCGATCCAGGATATCCGCCGTGACGCACGGTCGCGCTCCGTCGTGCACCGCGACCCATCGCCGCTCCTCCATCGCCACCAGCCCGGCGAACACCGAATCCTGTCGGCTGGCGCCGCCGGCGCAGACTGCGGCGATTTTGGGAATCTCCAGCCCGCGTACCATCGCCTCTCCGTCGGGTACCGCATCGGGGGCTACTACCAACACTATCCGGTCAACGGCATCCGACGCGGCGATGCGCCGAAGGGTATGGGCAATCAACGGGGACCCTCGAACATCGGCGAAGGTCTTGTCGGTGCCGCCCATGCGGGAACTGCGCCCGGCGGCAACAACGACCACGCCCAACAGGTCTTCGAATGTCTCGCTTCCGGCAGAGTTCAATTTATCGTTGGTCCACGGGCGCGATTGGCGTCACATGCCCAAATAGTTTATGATTTAGCGGCCGCCAAATTCAATACGAGGCTGGCAAATATCTGCGGAGCGCGCTGCGCCAAGGGGGGCATGATGGCTGCATTGGAAAGAGCCTATCACGTGGAAACGTACAGCTCGGGAACCCACGGCAGAGCAATCTGCAACGCCCGCACGCATCACTGGGTCGCCGATGACGGCGGCGGCGATGCGGTGGGCGCCGGCGAGTTGTTCCTCTCGGGCATTACCGCGTGCGCGGTGAACATGGTCGAGCGAATTGCGCTTACCGATGACGCTCCGTTGGACTTCATGGAAGTGTCCGCCGAAGCGTTCCGGGACCCGGACGCAACCCCCGGCGACGTGAGCGTCTACGCCGACGTCCGGATTCACTTCAAGATCTGGGGAGTCGACGACGATCAGGGCAACTATCTGGTAGACACCTGGAAGAAGCGTTGACCGCTTTATGGTTCGGTCGCCGTGGCGACCCCCAGCACTTCCGTCACCGCTGAGTTTCTCACTGAGCCACACCAGAAGCACGCCGGCCGCGCCGCGTAGCGCCCGGCAAAATTCGCGCCACCCGCAGGCGAAAGTTCTGCCCCCGTCGCGCCGGCGGGATCCCGCCGAGCGACCGGGGCAACAAGCTGCAACGCTTCCATGAAGCGTCGCAGCAATAACTTGAAGATTTAGCGCAACGCTGGCCCGCCGCCAGGGGTCCGTACCCGCCTCGACTGTGCTCGGGGAATTTCCTGTGTGCTGGGAGATCTGAGATAGAGTTCCCGCTTACCATATTTGCAGCCGGTCTATCTGACGCATCCGCCGGATTGCTGAAAGACTTCGCCATCGCCATGGCCATTGCGGCCGTTGGGCTGGCGCTAGCCCGGTTGGTTTGGCAGCCACCGGTACTCGGTTATCTTATCGCCGGGTTGTTGATCGGGCCGTACACCCTGCCGCACCCGGTTATCAGCAACCTGGACACCATCGAGTTGCTGGCCGAACTGGGACTGATCCTGCTCCTGTTCGGCATCGGCCTGGAGTTGGGGTGGCGGCGGATCCGAGAGATCGGCCTGAGAGTGCTGGTCATCGGAGTCGTGGAGATCTCCACACTCACCTACCTGGGAGTGCTGATATCTGACAAGGTGCTGGGCATATCAGGCGCGAACGCCCTGTACCTTGGCGGCGCAATGGCCATCAGCAGTTCGGCGATATTGCTGAAGGGACTGCGTGACAGCGGCAACCTGCGCGCCGGATGGGGCCAAACGATAGTCGGCATCCTCCTTGTGGAAGACTTCGCCGCGGTCATTCTGTTGACCCTGTTGGCCGGCCTCGCGACCACCGGTTCCACCGACCTCGCGGACGTGGGATGGCTGGCCGCGAAGCTGGGCATCTTCTGCATCGCGGCCCTGGCTTTCGGCGCGCTGCTGGCGCCGCGGCTGATGCGGTTCCTCTCCCGGATGCAGTCCGACGAGACCCTGCTGGTGGCTTCACTGGGTTGCTGCTTTGGCCTGGCGCTGGGGGCAGAGTTCCTCGGATTGTCCGCTGCCGCCGGCGCATTCCTGATCGGCGTGGTCATCGGGGACACCGACGCCGCCGGCCGGGTGACGCGGCTGGTCAACCCGGTGCGCGACATGTTTGGCGCGCTGTTCTTCCTATCCATAGGGATGCTGATCGACTATCGAACTCTGGACGACTACATCGTGCCGGCCCTGGTGGTGGTCGGAGTGTTCATGGGCGGCAAGATCATGGCCAACACCATCGGAGCGGTGCTGGCGGGACGACGGTCACGCACTGCCGCGCAGGTCGGAATGACGATGCCGCAGATGGGCGAGTTTTCGCTGGCAATCGGCCACCTGAGCGCCACCAACGCGGCGGTCGGACCGGTGGTGGCGCCGGTGCTGGCAATCGCGACGGCGATCACCGCGGTCTTCGCGCCGCTGACGTCCAAGATCGCTACCCCAACCTACGACTGGCTGGAAAGGCGTGCGCCACCGGCGGTGTTGGCGGTCAACCTGGTCATCTTCCTGGGGATTCAATCGTTCTGGGCCGCGTTCTCCCTGCCGGGCGAAACGGGGCGCCTGCTGAAAAACTCGGTGCGCCGCATCATCATCGACATATGCATCATCGCAGTTCTCACGGCCATTGGCACCGCGGCGGTGTACACCCTGCCCGACCTGTTGACCGAACCGGATTCGGTGTCCCATGCGCTGCTGGGCGTGATCCTGGGCGGCGCGACGGTTGGGATAAACCTGCCTGCCGCCATCGCCATTTGGCGGGAACTGCGCGTGGTCTCCAGCCTGACCGTTCGGGCAACGGTGCGCGAAACCGCTGGCCAACCGGCGCGGTATACCCTGCGAACCCTGCTGCGCGACGGCATGGCCACGGCGTTTTTGCTCGTCGGCGTCCTGCTGATGATCCCGCTGATAATTCAGCTATTCTCTCTCGGCAGCCTGTCGTTGCCATTGTCGTTGTTCCTGCTGTTGGCGTCGGCCGGCGCCCTGGTGTTCGCCGGCTTCCACGTCCACCGTGTCCTGCAACCAGTGTTCCGCAATACATTCATCGCTCCGCCGGCTCCCAGGCGCACGGAGGCGCCCAGCCCCAGCGCCTTTGAAGCCGGGGACGTGGAAAGCCCTTCCTTTAACCATTGGGCCGACCCGGACGCGCAACCGGTCCAGCAGGCGCGCGCCGCCGCCGCTGCCCAGGCCGCCGAGGATTCTACCGAAGACCTGTGGCGTTTCCTGGAAGAACGCATCGAACTGTTCAGCCCACCGCCGGCGCGGCCATCCGAAGGCGCGGAACCGGCCGCCCAACGGGAGGGGGACTAGGGGCAACCCGGCCGCGGTGCTACAATGCGTGCACTCACTAACAGGCAGGCGACGCGATGCGTATCTGTTCTTTCCTACCCTCCGCCACAGAGATCGTTTATGCCCTGGGGCTGGAGGACCAACTCTACGGCGTAACCCACGAGTGCGACTACCCGGCGGAGGCCAAACACAAACCGTGGGTCGTGCGCAGCGTATTCGAGGGCACACAGCCCAGCAGCGGTGAGATCAGCCGCGTGATATCGGAGCGCCTGGCCGAGGGTCTCGGGATCTACCACATCGACCAGGAGATCTTGGACGCCGCCAATCCGGACCTGCTGCTCACTCAAGCTATCTGTGAGGTTTGAGCGGTGTCCTCTCGGCAGGTCGCCGAGTCCACCGCCAACATGGAAAAGCAGCCCGAGGTGATCTCGCTGGACCCGCAATACCTTGGCGACGTGTTGGAAGACGTCCGCCGGGTGGGTCGAGCCACGGGCGCGGCGTCCGTTGCCCAGCAGGTAACCGCCCGAATGCAGGATCGCATCGACGCCGTCACCCAGCGCGCCGAGTTGGCGGACAAGCACCCAAACGTGCTGCACCTGGAGTGGACCGACCCGCTGATGTGCGGCGGCCATTGGGTACCGGAAATGGTGGAACTGGCTGGGGGCGCCAACTGCTTCGGCAACAAGGAGATGGGCTCTTTCCCCCTGGAGTGGGACGCGGTGGTTGAGAGCCAACCGGAGGTCATCGTGGTCATGCCCTGCGGCTTCGAGGTGCCACGCGCCATGGAGGACATCCCCCTGCTCACCGAAAAGGAGGGATGGGGTTCACTACCGGCGGTGCAGAACGACCGCGTGTACGTCATCGACGCCAGCAACTACACCAGCCGATCCGGGCCTCGGCTCGTTACCGGTCTCGAGATACTGGCCGAGATGATCCACCCCGAACTCTTTTCAGGGATGATCCCGGAGGCCGGAGCCCGCCGCATTTACGGCTCCAGCCAAGGAGGTTCCCCGTGACCACGAAACCGCGGCCGGCCACCTATCCCAATCTCACGGAGTTGCCGGACCCGCCTCCGCTTCCTGACGGCATGAAACAGCGTCCTCACATCGCCCGTACCGATCAGGTTCTGCGCAGTCACTACCGGCGCCAGCCAAACACACTGGTGTCGGGAGAGGGCTATCTTTGCTTTTAGGCCCGCGATGCTCGCCGCTCCCCTCGCCCAGACTGCGTAGTGGCCTTTGCCTTACCCTTTCCCGCTCAACTCATTGAAGAAGCCAACGGATACGTCATCAGCGAAGTCGGGAAGCCGCCGGACTTCGTACTGGAAGTGGCATCCCCGAGCACCTGCAGGCACGACTACACCGCGAAACGTGATGATTACGCACTCCTCGGGGTCACGGAATACTGGCGGTTTGACCCCAGCGGCGGGCAGTGGCACGACGTCCCTCCAGCCGGTGAAGTGTTGGAAGACGGCGGTTACCGATCCTTGCCAATCGTCTACGACAAGGATGGCTTGGTGCGAGGCTACAGTCCCAGCCTAGGGCTGGAGTTGCGCTCGGAAGACCGACAATTGCGGTTCTGGGACCCGGCTACCCGGGAATATCTGCCGAACCTCGTAGAAGCTTTGGAAGCGTTGGCCGCCGCCGAAACTCGCGCCGAACTGGCCGAGGAAGAAGCGCGTCAACTGCGCGAGCAATTGCGCCGTCGGCAGTAGCTGGAGTAAACACCCCAGGGTCAGTTAAGCCGTGGCCCTTTGAACGGCGTGTTTTGCTCCGCCTGTTCCGCCACGATGCGGTTGGCCTGCCGCATCAGTGTCTGCAGCTTTTCCAACTGTCCACCCGCGGTGGGGGTTTCCAATAGGGATTGCCGCACATCCGGAGGCAGCGGCAGGCTGACTGCCAGGGTCGCCGAGGCGATGCGAGCCAGGGCCATGGGCTCGTCGGGAACCGTCACCTCCCGGTCCCATCCGCCGGCCATGGCGGTAAGTTGACGCTGCAGCTGGATGAACTGCTCGCGCACGCCGGCCAACGCGGTCGCGGAAACATCCCCCTCGTCTTCTTCGATGAACCGAACCAACCCGACCAGGTGCGGAACCGTCTGCACGGTTTGCAACAACTCGAAACGGGTCTCACCTCGGGTCAGAATGTTCAGACGGCCTTCCTGCAGGCGCTGGACCTGCGAGACGCGCGCCGTGGTACCAATGGAATGCGGCTCGGCGGGTTCGCCGACCTCGTTGCCTTCCCTGATAAGCAGTACTCCGAACGGTTCGTCCCGTTCAACACAATCGCCGATCATGGCCTTGTACCGCTCCTCGAAAATATGCAGCGGCAACGGCATGCCGGGGAAAAGCACCACGTTGTTCAGGGGGAACAGCGACAGTTCGTGGTAGTTTCCCGGCGGGAAGTCATCAGGATTGATCGCCATGATGTCGCAGTATAACCACGGGCGGAAAGCGCAGCAACCCGCCCTGCAAAACGCCCCCGTCCAGCGAGAACGGGGGCGCGAATGCCTGGCAAATTTTTGCTGGCTTACTTTACGGGCTCCGCATCCGGCGGGCGGTTGTGGATCGCCTTGGTGCCCTTCTTGAAGATGCACGTGCGGATGTTGTTCTCCAACTCCGTCGGGTCATCAACGCCGGGGTAGCGGGCCTGGGCCTCCGGGCTGCTCAGATATTCGTACATCTTTGCCAGAACTTCCTCTTCGGACTCACCGACGATAACCGTCCTGTCCCGTGGGTCCGACAGGAAATTGCTTGGCCGAGCGTAATAGATGTCGGGCATGATTCCTCCTCCGTGGCAAGGCTACCAATCCTGAAATTGGCGCACGCAAGCAGTGGAAAATTGATACACCAAAATCCTTCACGTTGTCAATATAGGCGAGCCTCTTGTCGCGCTCCCTACAGCAGGGTTTAGTCCAGCCTGACCGGATCGACGTCAACCCGGCAGTTACGAGGGACCGTCCGCCCTTCAAGGAACTGCCAGATCCGGCGCCCGCGGAGCAGCAATCGCCAACGGTACCGGCCGCGAACGCGTTCGGGGATGCAAGGCGTGGGACCGATGATGTCAACGTCCATCCGGCCTTCGCGCGCCGCCTGTTCCCGCCAGGTTTGGGCCAAATCTCCCAGGGTCTGCTGCACGGCCCGCACGCTGCCATCCGCGCACAATACCTGGGCGAGCCGGTTGAAGGGCGGGTTGCCCTGGAACTGCCGTGCCCCGATGTCGATCCCATAAAAAGCCGCATAGTCCTGATTGGCCGCCGCGGCGATGGCGTAGTGGTCAGGCTGGTACGTCTGGATGATCGCCCGTCCCGGCTCGCGGCCCCGGCCGGATCGGCCCGCCACCTGGCACAGCAGCGCAAACGCACGTTCGCCGGCGCGAAAATCCGGAAGGTTCAGCCCCAGGTCCGCCAGCAACACGGCCGACAGGGTGACATTGGGCAAATCCAGCCCTCGAGCCACCATCTGGGTGCCCACCAAAATCTGCGACTGCCCGTTGGACAGGCGTTCCATCGCCGCTTCCAATTCCGCCGGATTGCGAACCGAATCCGAGTCCCACCGTTCGACGGTGACGTCGGGGTAGCGCTCCTGCAACTCGGCCGTGATCGTCTCGGTGCCGGCGCCCATCTCCCGTATGCGGCCACCACGACACTGCGGACAGGCTCGCGGCAGGCGCCGTTGCCGGTTGCAGTAGTGACAAACCAATCGACCCGACTCGCGATGAAACGCGTAGGACACCGAGCATTGACTACAGTTGATCACGCACCCGCAGTCTCGGCACTGCATGAATGCCGCGCTCCCCCGGCGATTGAGGAACAGGATCGCCTGCTGCCCACTGGCTATCGTGGCGTCCAGGGCATCGGTGAGACTGCGACTGAAGACGCTGCGGTTGCCCTCCCGCAGTTCCCGGCGCATGTCTACTACGCTGATTTCGGGTAAAGGGGTCGGGTGTCCGTCCACGCCAGGCACCCGCTCCGGCAGCCGCAACAGGTGATGCCGTCCCCGCGTCGCTTCGTAGTACGTGCTCACATCCGGCGTAGCCGATCCCATCACCACCACCGCGCCAGACCGGCGAGCCAGGGCCAGGGCAGCATCCCGGGCGTGGTACAAAGGCGGATGTTCCTCCTGCTTGTAAGCCGGTTCGTGCTCCTCGTCGACGACGATGATGCCCAGATTGACCGTCGGAGCGAACAGGGCGCTGCGGGGTCCAACGATAATGTCGGCCAGCCCGTCATGAATGTTCCACCACTGCTCAAACCGCTGCCGCTCGGTGAGGCGGTGGTGCAGCACAGCCACGCGACCGGGGAAGCGGTCGCTGACGATGCCGACCGTCTGCGGGGTCAGCGCGATCTCCGGCACCAGGTAAATCGCCTGCTTGCCTGCCTCGACGGCATGGGCGATAGCCCGCAGGTACACCTCGGTCTTCCCGCTCCCGGTGACGCCATGGAGCAGAAAACTGCGTGGCAGCATCCCGGGATCGTCCAGCGCGGCGATGACCCCAGCCACGGCTTGGTTCTGAGCCTCGGTCAGCCGATCCGGCGGCGGGTTGGACGGGTTCACGCCGGGAGGAATTTCAAGTGCCTGTCGCTGCCATTCCTCCGCCACCAGTCCGCGTTCGAGGAGGACGTCGGCCGCGGGTCCCAGGCGGCCGGCGGACCCGGCAGTGTCGTAGCCGACTGTCGACTCGCGTACCGCCGCCAGGAGCTCCACCTGGCGTGTGCCTCGACCTGGCTCAGTACCTGCTCCATCCTCGCCAGCATCGGGGTGGTGACCGGGAATCAACAGCCGACGATATCGGTGCGTGCGCGGTCGCGGCAGGCTGACCTCTTTGCGAACGAAACCGCGGGAAACCAACCGCTGCAGTTCCCGTCGGGCGATGTTGGCCCGGCTCGGATCGATCCGTTTCAAGAACGAGATTTCCTCACAGGCGCGCGTAGATTCGACCAGCTCCTGCCACGCCGCCCGCGTGGATTCTCGGAAAGATGCCATCTCGCCGGTGTCTTCGGAACCGGAGATCGCGGTCAACCGCGACCGCTGCTGTGCCCGAAAGCCCGGCGGCAGCATCGGGACGACGGCCTCGAAGGGCGCGCATTGATAGGTCTGCCCCAACCATTCGGCCAACTCCAGCCCCAGCGTACCAACAAGGGGGGACGGTTCAACCGGGTGCAGGATGTCCCGCGTTTCCTCCTCCGACACCGCCGACGCGTCCGCCAGGCGGAGGACCAGCCCCTGCACGAAGTTGCGGCCGAACTGTACCCAGACCAGTTGCCCGGGTTCCACCGCAAGATGACGAGGTATGCGATAGGAAAACGTTTTCCCGGGGGGAATCCAGTCAGCGTCGATGGCCACGTCGGCATAGTTCACGGTGAGACCCCGTTATCCACCTTTTCGGTCGAGATCCGCGTGAGTCGCAGGTGGTGCCAATGCAAAACCGCCGCAACCGCGCCAGGGAAGGCAACGGGCGGCGGTCGACGTTTCGGTTATGTCCCCTACCGGTTGGTGCGGTAGCTCGTGCGTTCCTTGATGCGCGCTGCGCGTCCCTGACGTCCCCGCAGGTAGTACAGCTTGGCACGCCGCACCTTGCCCTGCCGAGTGACTTCCAGCGACTCGATCAACGGAGAGTGCAGCGGGAAGACGCGCTCGATGCCGATCCCCGCGGTAATCCGCCGAACCGTGAAATTGGCGGCCGGCCCGGTTCCGTGGGTACGCCGGATGCACACACCCTGGAAAGCCTGCACACGCTCCCGGGTGCCCTCACGGATCCGGAAGTTGACCCGGACCGTGTCGCCCGGCTGGAATGCGGGGATGTTTTCGTTTACTTCTGGGCTAACAAGTTCAGATGCTTTCATAATATATCTGCCAGAGGATTGCAGGCGACGAGGGCGAGTAAACTGGCCGCACTCGGCGACAACTGGACCAACGCGGCTGAGATTATAGCACAGCTCTGCCGCCAATCAGTCAATTTCGAGCGATTGCAGGTACACCGTGCCATCGTCGGCAACGACTTCGTATAAGACGTCGACGGTGGTTGGGCCGTCGATAAGAAAAGCGCGGCCCCAGTTCGCCGGCCTTTCATCGGGATTAAACAGGAAATAGCGCGGGTCCAGCGACAGGAACCTGACCAGTCTTTGCAGGTGGATTTCGTCAACTTCCGGGTCAAGTACACCGACGTCTATGGCAGATTGCCATAGGAGATCGAATTGAAGCGTTGTGACAACCCTATACTGCATCCTGGCGCTCGACGAGGATACGGGAAATTTGGCGACCGTTGCTGCGAATGTCATCCGCAATTCGCTGCGCCCGCTGCCTGATGTCGTCCGTTACCGGGCCGGGCATCCTGATGCCGCACAGTTCATACGGCATAGCAGCTCCTTGCGCCGTAACTCGCCAAGCCAGCTCGTCGTGGGAATACTCTTCAATCTGGACTACGCTGAAGTCGGCAAACCGCCGCAATTGCTCGTCAAGAAATGACCGTTCCTTTTCGGTAAGCGCAGCCGCAGCCGCTGCGTGGCCGGCAACCGGGCGGCGCGTCCAGTAACCTTTCGGAGCATATTCTGTCAGGATTTTTATCGCCTGCTCAGCTTCCAGTCGCTTCAGCATCGCTGGCCAGTCATCGGGGTACGGGCCGTGCGGCGTATGAACGTACGTCACGTCGGTGATGGGCTGGCTGGTGCGGATATACGCGGCGCAGTCGGCGTAGTACAGCAGCTTGACCAGCTTGGCGAAACCAAAATGGCTGTCGTGCTGCGAGCGTTCCGTAAGATACGCGACGGCAGCGGCAAGTTTGTCCCACTTCAAGGGAAAACGGACATCGCCTTCCATGTGCGACCTCCTCACCGGCTGTAACTGGATGCACGCATCGTATCGCAAACTGAACATACGTACATAACCGCCGGGGCCGGGACGATGAACGGCCGGCCCGGCGGTTGCGTTGCCCCGCCTACTGCCGCACGTACTTGTCCACCCGCTCCTGTGCGCCCAGCGCCATGTAGATGTTGCCGTGGACATCGACCCAGCTGCCGTGGGCCGACTCGGAGTCCCAGCGGGCCAGGACGTTGCCGTCGGGGTCCATGATGCTGACCCGAGGCGACATGCCGTTCGCGCCGCCCTCGCTGATGACCAGGTTGTCGTCACTGTCTATGGAGATGTCCAGCGGTCGCCGCATGTCCTCCCACATCGTGATGTGCTCGCCGTCGGGCGAATAGATCTGCATACGGTTGTTTTCCCGGTCGCACAGATAGAGGTTACCGTTGGGGTGCGCCACGATGCTGTGCGGCAGGTGGAACTCGCCGGCGCCACCCTTGCCCGGCTCGCCCCAGGACTGCTTGAGCTGCCCGTCGCGGGAGAACCGGTGGACACGGGCGTTGCGGTACCCGTCCGAAACGTAGAGGTCGCCGTTGGGGGCGGGCACGATTTCGGTGGGATAGTTGAACGGGCCGGCCGAGCGCGGGCAGACCTCGCCAGGGACCTCGCAACCGGTGTCGGAGTGGACGCCCCGGTCGCCGATGACCTGCAAGGGCTTGCCGTCCAGCGTGAAGATCACGCACACCGAGTCGGTGCGGTCCGTGATGTAGATGATGTCGTCCTGGATGTAGATGCCGTGGGCCTCGTCGATGGCGCGCACGCCCCAGGAACCCAGATAGTTGCCGCCCGGCCCGAAGATCAGCACCGGCGGATCCTTGCGCTGGAACACATAGACCCGGTCCTGCGAGTCCGTGGCAACCGCCGAGGCGTTGCCCATGGTCATGCCCTCGGGCAGGTGTGCCCAGTTTTCTTCGAGAGTGTAGGTGTACTTGCCGGAGCCTACGGTGGTCATGATCAGCCTCCTGTGTCGCTGTGAGCTGTGACGATCTGACGAATTGTCCGGTGTCTACGTTTTGCGATCAAAAAAACCCGTTGCTGATGTGCTCCCGGATGGTGTTCGCCACCAGTTCGGGACGTTGCAGTGGCACGTCGTGGATGCTGTCTTCCAGCCAGACGGTCTTGCTTACCGGCATCAGCGACGCCGCTTTCGCAATAGATTCTTCGCGGCGGAAGCGCCGGTCCATGGCGTCGGGGGTGGACTGCCGCGCCGGCAGCATCAGCACCGGACACTGCAGCGTGGGGTAAAGCTGCGACGGCCTGTGGTCCCACAGCGCGTCGATGATCCGCAGATGGTTCTCGCGGCGCAGGTTGGACTGGATGGTCCCGTCCTCCAGCACGCGGAAGTTGGCCAGCACCGCCTCAATCACCGTCTCTGAGGGATTCGGTCCAAAGCGTGCGCCGGTAACTACGCGCTCGCGCATCATCGCCGCCGTGAACCCGGTGAAGATGGGCGGAGCCATATCCTGTCGCGCCTGCTCCAGGCTCCAGCCGGGCCTCGCCGATGGCTCAATGGTGCCGCCATCAACGAATATGATGCCGGAAGCCGCGCCAGGCTCAGCGGCCGCCAGTTCCAGCGCCACGTCCGCGCCCCAGGAGTGTCCGGCGATGACGGGCCGCTCCCATCCCAGGTGCTTGATGAACGCCGCCGCGTCTCCTGAAACCGTGGCGAAGTCGTACCCCTCATCCACCTGCGCCGACTGGCCGTGGCCTCGCTGGTCTAGAGCGACGACGCGGAAATCCTCGGCCAGCAGCGGCGCCACCAGGTCCCAGATGTGGCAGGTCGACGCCAGCCCGTGCAGCAGCAGCACCGGTCGGCCATCTCCGCCCCAGTCACGGTAGTGGAAGGGCAGTCCGCGCAGGTCAATGTGACAGTCGTTGGGGGTGGGCATGGGCAGTCTCCTCGCGGCATTTTAGCACGGGGTCGCCTGCTATAATTTTGCCCGGCGGCCCACCCGAACGGTCTCCCGCCGCCGCAATTCACAGGAGGAATCCCAACCATGTACGCCATTTTCGTGACCATCAACATCAAGGACGGCTACGCCGACGAGTTTGCCGCGGCCAGCCTCGGCGACGGCCAGGGCAGCGTGCGCGACGAGGAAAACTGCTTCCGCTTCGACATCCTGCGCAGCCCCGACAACCCCAACCAGTTCTACCTCTACGAGGTCTACGCCAACCGCGAGGCCCACGCGACCCACCGCGAGCAGCCCCACTACGTCGCCTGGCGTTCCGCCGTCGAGCACATGTTCGAGGGCGACCTCGGCCGCGTCGAGATGGAGACCGTGTTCCCCTCCGATGCCGGCTGGAAGGCGCAGAAACCCGGCCTGGTGAACTGGTAAAGAGGGACTGTCAGAATCAGGATTGTAAGGATTTGAGGATGCACAGGATTGGGAATATTCCACCGCAAAAAGGACTCAATCCTGTCAATCCCAAAATCCCGCAAATCCTGATTCTGACAATCAATCCCCCAGCAGCGCGTCGAGGCAAATCGTAGAGCATCCCACCGTGTTCAAATCCTTCGCCCCCCGCGACCTTGACGCTATAGCCGCCCTCGCGGCCGCGGCGTTCGTCATATTCGCCGTCTTCGGCTGGACGGTGAACACGGACGTCGCCGACCCCAACGACCTGAGCGTGGCCGGTTGGGGATGGAAGCTGTGGCAGATCGGCCCGCTGGTCATGGGCTTCGTGGGGGTCTGGTGGTTCTGGCTGAGTACCAGGCGGGTCTCCTGGGTGCGGAGCCTGGCGCTGGCGGTACTCGCGCTGGCGGTCTTGATCAACGGATACACCGGACTGTTCGGCGACTACTGGGGCGACGTGTGGCGCACGGTGAACCCGCTGTTCATCGCATCGTGCAGCGTGGCGGCGGTGGCGCTCTGGCGGTGCGGCTGCAAGGCCGGCAAGGTGGGCGCGGTGGCGCCGGCGGCGCTGGGGATAGTGGTGTTCGCCAACGCCTACTTCCTCAACATCGGCGTGCTGTGGGACATCCTGGATCCGGTGCGGATGCTCACCGAACTGACCTGGGCGGCGGTGGCCAACAAGGCGAACGTGGTCCGACCCGACGCCGCCGAGTAATCCCGTCGTGGAAGACGCTCCCGACCTGCCCCCGGTTTACGAGCGCGTGCTCGACGTGGTGCGCCAGATACCCCACGGCCAGGTGGCGACCTACGGGCAGATCGCCCAGATCGTCGGCGGTTGCACGCCGCGCATGGTGGGCTTCTGCCTGGCGTCGCTGGGCCGATATCCGGACGAGCAGCGACCCGACGTGCCGTGGCAGCGCGTGATCAACGCCCAGGGAAAGATCAGCCCCCGCGGCGAAGGGCTGGGCGCGCTGCTCCAGCGGGAACTGCTGGAGGCGGAAGGCGTGGAGTTCAGCGACGCCGGACGGGTCAGCTTCCGCCGCTTCGGCTGGCTGGACCCGTACGAGGGGGAAGAGCGTTGAAGGTGGGGCTGGCAGTGGTCGGCCTAAGTGTCGTATTGCGAACTTTCCGGTAGGGGGTCTCTATAGGCAGCGGTAGTCGGAGCCCGTGCCAGCCTTCTGCGAGCCTGCGCCCGGTCAAGGCTCGCTCCGACCTTGCCTGAACCTGTACCACGGGCCGTAAATCTGCATGCCGTCTGGAGCAGGTCCAGGATTCAAAAAACCCTGGACACAAGCGTGATATAGACCCTCACAATCCAGTATTCTCCCGTTCGCAAGACGCAAGTTGCCTTCCGCATCAATGTCGGTCTTGTGGACGAACTCCATCCATTCCGGCCAAGTTCTCTCGCTCGAACCATCATGGATCGGCACATTACAGAACACACCGTTTTGGAAAACGACGGTGATTGCGTAGTAGACCGAGCCGTCATCAAAGATTCTATCCAAGGAAGCCTTGACGGAGATGAGCTTGGGAATAGTTCCTTTCTTGAGGTCGTTTTCCTTTAGGTGGATGCCCGACCACGTAGCATGAGCTCCACCAGAAACAAATCCGCCCGCGGTGTTCAGGAATCCGACCTGGTTGAGGAAATCAAGCACATGGCGCATACCGAGAACCATGCGCTCATCGGGCATGAACCATTTGAGAAGTGTGCATTTTCCAGTACTCCCGGAGCTGGCGATGCCCTTGTTATGAACCAAGTCATGCCGAATGAGGCGCAGGTCGCCCCAAGGATCGGATTCGGGCCGCATGAGGTCATCGCCTTCAAAGCCGCTGACGAAAACGTTCCGATACTTCGCGCACCAAATGTGATCGTAGACTTCCACGACCCAGCCCTTATATGCAAGCTGCTCGGCTTCGCCTTGGGGGTCCAACACATGGTGAGGATCGAACGACGGTCCGGCGAGCACTAACGGCACGTCAACTCCCGGCGGCTTGGGCGAATTCGGGAAGGAAAGCTTTAGGTCAACGGGAAACCGATCATACGGCGGCAGTTCTTCGCTGCGAACGACCTCCATCCCCTGCAAGAGGTACATCAGCGCGGCCGTTGCCCTGTTGACATCGTAGATGAACGAGTGCCAAAACAGTGTCCTCTCGTTCTGGTTAGGCACACAAATCCCTTTGTCGCACCCGTTGATTCGTATCGATATTGTCCATGCTCCGCACGGCGGTAGAACGGTGATTGTCAATAGCCGAAAGGGTATGAACTCAGTACTGCCAAGTGGAAAATGGTGGGGAAGGCGGGACTCGAACCCGCACGCCCAAGGGCACATGATCCTAAGTCATGCTCGTCTGCCAATTCCGACACTTCCCCGAAAAGCCGACAGTCGCCCGAATATGAAGGGCGGAGAAACCGGCGTACATGCCGCTTAAATGAAAAATGGTGACCCGCCTCGGGGTCGAACCGAGAACCTGCTGATTAAGAGTCAGCTGCTCTGCCAGTTGAGCTAGCGGGCCAGGCCATGGTGCGCCGGAACGCAGATTCAGGCTACCAACAACGGTTAGGGGTGTCAATGGCGGTGGGCGATCTCCGTTTTCGGCCACTCGCTAAGTGCATATCTCCGCGTTGATAAACGCGGCCATGCCCTGCTAGAATTATAAAGACGCTGGGGATTAGTCTAGTGGTAAGACGCCTGACTCTGGATCAGGTATCACAGGTTCGAATCCTGTATCCCCAGCCATTTCTTTTGCCTTCGACGCCCGCTCGTGCGGGCTTTTTTGGTGCACGGTGGTTAAGCGGTCTCCGACGCTGGCAGGCGCGCCCAAGTTGCGCCTCCCCAAGGGCTGGGATAGACTGACTCGCGTCCTTATATATCGATAGCGACAGCACAGGAGCCCCCGTGACCACCAGCGCCGAGACCTCCACCGTAGCCTCTACTCCAATCGAAGCCCGCAACCAGATCGTCAGCATGGTGCGGGACTTCGTCCGCCGCGACGTCGAGCCCGCCGCCGCCGACCACGACGCCAACGACACCGTCCCCTACGAGCTCATCGACCAGATGAAGGAGCTCGGACTCTTCGGCATCAACGTGCCCGAAGAGTACGGCGGCATGGGCCTGGACTACACCACCTTCGCCATGATCTTCGAGGAGATCAGCAAGGGGTACATGGCGCTCACCGGCGCGCTGGGCACCCACCACATCCTGACCTACGTGCTCACCCACTACGGCACCCAGGAGCAGCGGGACCGGTTCCTGCCCCGCCTGGCCACCGGCCAGATGCGCGGCGGCCTGGCCCTCACCGAGCCCGGGGGCGGCAGCGACGTGGGCGCCCTCGAAACCCGCGCGGTCAAGGACGGCGAGGAGTACGTGGTCAACGGCTCCAAGATGTTCATCACCAACGCCGAGTCCGGCGATGCTTTCTGCCTGCTGGCCCGCACCAACCCCGACGCTTCGCTCAAGCACCGCGGCCTCTCCGCCTTCGTCATCGAGAAGGACGGCAGCCCGGGCTTCAAGGTGGGCCGCCACCTGGACAAGCTCGGCTACCGCGGCCTGGACACCTGCGAGCTCTTCTTCGAGGACTTCCGCATCCCCGCCGAGAACCTCATCGGCGGCGAGGAGAACGTCGGGTTCGGCCAGGTGATGAGCGGGTTGGAGACCGGCCGCATCAACGTAGGCGCCCGCGCCGTCGGCGTCGCCCAGGCCGCTCTCGATGCCTCCATGCGCTACATCCAGCAGCGGGAGACCTTCGGCGTTCCCATCAGCCAGCACCAGGCCATCCAGCTCAAGATCGCCGACATGGCCACCAAGATCCAGGCCGCGCGGCTGCTGGTCTACGACGCCGCCACCAAGAAGGACAGCGGCGAGCGCATCGACCTGGAATCCGGCATGGCCAAGCTCTTCGCCAGCGAGGTCTGCGGCGAGGTCGCCATGGAGGCCATGCGCATCCACGGCGGCTACGGGTACACCAAGGACTTCCCCGTGGAGCGTTACTACCGCGACGCGCCCCTGATGATCATCGGCGAGGGCACCAACGAGATCATGCGCCTCGTCATCGCCCGCCAACTCCTGCGCCGGCCCGAGTACCAGCTCTAATAAGGAATAACATGACCCAACTGGATGCACCCATCCGCCTCACCGAGCTTTCCCACTGCGCGGGTTGAGCGGCCAAGCTGAGCCTTGAGGACCTGGGCCAGGTCCTGAGTTATGTTCCGCTGCTCTCGCACCCCGACCTGCTGGTGGGCGCCGAGACCGGCGACGACGCCGCGGTCTATCGCATCAACGACGAGACGGCGCTGATCGTCACCGTCGACTTCTTCCCTCCCATCACCGACGACCCCTACGAGTTCGGCGCCATCGCCGCCGCCAACTCCTTGTCCGACGTGTACGCCATGGGCGGCAAGCCGCTCATTGCCCTGAACGTGGTCGGCTTTCCCGCATCGCTGGACAAGGAGATCCTGGGCAAGACGATGCAGGGCGGGTACGCCAAGGCGGCCGAGGCCGAGTGTCTCATCGTCGGCGGGCACACCGTGGATGACCCCGAGCCCAAGTACGGCCTGTCGGTCATCGGCGTGGTGGAGCCCGGCAAGCAGGTCAGCAACGCCGGCGCCAAAGTCGGCGATGTCCTGGTCCTCAGCAAGCCCATCGGCACCGGCATCATCACCACCGCCGGCAAGCAGGGTGTTGTCGACCCCGACGTTATGTCCGGCGCGGTGGAGACCATGGCCGCGCTGAACCGGCCCGGCGCGGTGGCCATGCAGCAGGTGGGCGTCAACGCCGCGACCGACGTCACCGGGTTCGGCCTGATGGGCCACCTGAAGAGCATGGTCAAGGGCAGCGGCATCGCCGCCGAGGTGAACCTGGGCGCCATCCCCGTGCTGGCCGGAACCCGGGAACTGCTGGAGCGGGGCGTTGCTCCCGGCGGCACCCACCGCAACCTCAGCAGCGTCGAGGACGCTGTGATCTGGGCGGAAGGTTTGACCGACGAAGACCGGCTGCTCGTCTGCGACGCCCAGACCTCCGGCGGCCTGCTGATATCCGTCCCCGCCGCGCGCTGCGATGCGCTGGTGTCCGCTCTCCGCGAAGAAGGGGCAAACTGCGCCGCCGTCGTCGGCCGCATAACCGACGGGCCGGCCGGAACCATAGTGGCCACACTGTAATTTGACCCGGAGCGTTCCCATGACCACATCCAACCAGCAGCAGACCACGGGCGTCCAGCCCGAATTCGGCCTGAAGCGACCCGACCAGATCAAGATCGCGCCCCCGGGCGGCGAGAAGGTCCCACCCGGGCAGTTCGTCGCGAAGACTTTCCCCGTGCTCACCTACGGCGATACGCCGCAAATCGACCTGTCCACCTGGACCATCCGTGTCTGGGGCCTTGTCGAACGCGAAATCACGCTGGACTGGGCCCAGTTCTGCGCCCTGCCCCAAGTGGTCATGGACGCCGACTTCCACTGCGTGACCCAGTGGTCCGCGCTGGACCAGACCTGGGAGGGCGTGCTGGTGTCGGATCTGGTGGAGGTGGCGGGCATATCGCCGGAGGCCAGGCACATCATGGCCCACTGCTTCGGCGACTACACCACCAACGTGCCGCTGGATCTGGCTCTGTCCGAAGGTCTCCTGGCCCACCGGCAGAACGGCGCCGAGTTGGGCAAGGATCACGGCTGGCCCCTGCGTCTGATCATACCCAGCCGCTACGGGTGGAAATCGGCCAAGTGGCTCAACGGCATCGAGCTGATGGCCGAGGACGCCCCGGGTTTCTGGGAACAGCGGGGCTATAACAACAACGCCGACCCCTGGCGGGAGGAACGGTTCTGGCCGGAGTTGACGCGCTGACCCCCGGACCGACCGGATCACAAAAAGAGGGGCGGGTGTTGAACCCGCCCCTCGACTGTGGGTCTATCCGGTGGCTACGCGGCCTTGAGCAGTTCCTTGCGGGCTGTTCGCGCCGTCGCCGTGGAGGTGGACTGCTTCGGCTTGGCGATTTCGATAGCCTGGTTGGGAGCGTCCAGATCCCTCTGCAGCCCGCACTGGAGGCAGCTGACGAACATGCCATAGATGTCACGTCGCATTTCCAGGTCGCCGGAGCACTTGGGACAGGCGTTGAACTTCAGTCTCATGATTACCTCCTGACCGAAAATTTTGCTATCCGCAAATTTTGGTGTATCGCCTGGGGAGCCTGATCGTCTCTTATACGAGATAAACGGTTGCTCGGATGTCGGTTTGGGGTGTGCCTGTTCGCAGGATTTCCGCTGATTGTGGTAGCCGCCCTCTGTATTGCATCGAATGATACCCCTTGACACGAGCTGTGTCAAGGGCTTATATTGACTTCGTAGCATGTGATATAAATCACACGTGGAGCGTCACTCAGATGCAGCAACAATGGTCCAACCGCCGTGAGACCCGCCGCACTCGCCTGGAGCCGTATCCGACCCCCAGCGTAGAAGCGCCGGCGGCCTGGCCCGAGGGGGTGTCGCCGGCGCCAACCAGGGGTCCTGCAGCGCCCGAGGCGGCGGGGCCCGCCACCAACGCTGCAGGTCCCAACCTGGAACTGGAAGGTGTGTACATCATTTCGGTGGCCGCCCGTCTGCTGGAGATGCATCCGCAGACCCTGCGCAAGTACGAGCGGCTGGGTCTCATCCAGCCCGTTCGGACCGTTGGCATGCTGCGGCTCTACTCACAGGACGACCTGCGCAAGGTGATGCTCATCCGCCACCTGATGGATAACCTGGGCCTGAACCTGGCCGGCGTCGAATTCGCGCTGAAGCTGGTGAACAACCTCAGCGTTTTTTCCCGCCGCCTGGCCCGCGCCACCGACGACACCGAGATGGTGGAAAACATCCGTCAAGAGATCGCCCAGTTGTGCGGCAGCCTCAGCCTGCCCGCTCCGGAATGATCTCCGATTGAATCACAACTGAAATCGCAATACAGGAACGTGTAAATGGCAATTGATGAAACACAACCATCCGACGCAGCGCAGCCCGACGATCTCGAATCGGGCACGCTGGCGTCGGATTTCTACGCGTCCGGGCCCTCTTCACCACCGGAAAGCTCGGAAGATGGGCCTCCCCTGACGCCGGAACAGGAGTCAACAATGCTTCGGGCCGCGCTGGCCGAGGCCAACGAGGAGATCGCTCGCCAGGCCGACGCCGTGCAGCGGGGTCATGCCGATCTGGCAAACGCTCGCCGGCGTCACGACGAGGAGCGGCTCACCATCCAGCGGCAGGCCAACAGCCGCCTGCTGGTCGGTCTGCTGCCCATCGTTGACGAGTTGGACCTGGCGGTGAACCACCTGGAAAGCGGCGCCACGGCGTCAACGCCCGACGCATCGGACTCGTGGACCGAAGGCGTACGATTGATTCAACGCAAGCTGGCCGCGTTCCTGGAAACTCAGGGAGTCACCCGCATCGAGTGCCTGGGCGAACCGTTCAACCCCGAATTGCACGAGGCGGTGGGCATGGCTCAGGTCGGCGACGCCGCATCGGGCAGCATCGTCGAGGTACTGCGACAGGGCTATCGACTGCACGACCGGGTGGTACAGGTGGCCCAGGTGGTGGTTAACCAGTAGTCGGGCCGGCCGCGCTGGCCGCACCGGGAAATCAAGCTCACAACCGCCCGGCACCGGGCTGCGAGCACAACGCAAACTGCACACCAAAACACATTGAGGAGACACGACAATGGCAAGGATTCTAGGCATCGACCTCGGCACGACCAATTCGGTGGCTGCGGTGATCGAAGCCGGTGAGGCTGACGTGGTTGAGAGCGCCGAGGGGAACCGCATCACGCCCTCCGTGGTTGCGGTCAACGCCCGCAGCGGCGAGCGGTACGTGGGTCAAACGGCCAAGCGGCAGGCCGTCACCAACCCCGACAACACCATCTTTTCCGTGAAGCGGCTGATGGGAAGGCGGTTCACCGACCCCGAGGTTCAGGACGCCGCCAAGCGCCTGCCCTACAAGATCGCCTCCGGCGACAACGGAGATGCCCATGTGGAGATGGCCGGCCAAAACTACGCGCCTCCCCAGATCTCCAGCATGATCCTGCAGAAAATGCGCCAGGACGCCGAGGCAAAGCTGGGCGAGCGGATCACCGAGGCGGTCATCACCGTACCGGCCTACTTCAACGACTCCCAGCGTCAGGCCACCGTCGACGCCGGGAAGGTGGCCGGCCTAGACGTGAAGCGCATCATCAACGAACCCACCGCCGCCGCGCTGGCCTACGGCATCGACCGCCAGCAGACCGATTCCAAGATCGCCGTGTTCGACCTGGGCGGCGGCACCTTCGACATCACCATCCTCGACCTGGGCGCCGGCGTGTTCGAGGTACTGTCCACGAACGGCGACACGTTCCTGGGTGGCGACGATTTCGACGAAGCCATCTTGAGCTGGTTGGTTGCGGAGTTCCGCGCGGAAACCGGGATCGACCTGTCCCAGGACCGCATGGCCCTGCAGCGGCTGCGCGACGCGGCCGAGCGCGCCAAGATCGAGCTGTCCAGCACGTTGGAGACGGAAATCAATTTGCCGTTCATCACGGCAGACGCCAGCGGCCCGCAGCACCTGGTCAAGCCCCTCAGCCGCTCTCGCCTGGAGCAACTGGTGGGCAACCTGATCGACCGCACCGAGGGCCCTTGCCGACAGGCGATCTCCGACGCCGGCGTCAGCGCCGGCAGCATTAACGACGTCATCCTCGTGGGCGGCATGACCCGCATGCCGGCCGTCCAAGCAAAGGTTCAGCAGATTTTCGGCAAAGAACCTTCGCGCTCGGTAAATCCGGACGAGGCGGTGGCCCTGGGCGCGGCCATTCAGGCTGGCGTGCTGGGCGGCGACGTGGGTGACATCGTCCTGCTGGACGTCACTCCGCTGACCCTCGGCATCGAAACCCTGGGGAACGTGACCACCGCGTTGATCCCTCGGAACACCACCATCCCCACGAAGAAGACCGAGACCTTCACCACGGCGGCCGACGGTCAAGGCAGCGTGGACATCCACGTGCTGCAGGGGGAACGTCCCATGTCGGCCGACAACAAGACCATTGGCCGTTTCATGCTGGACGGCATCCTGCCAGCGCCCCGCGGGGTGCCTCAGATCGAAGTCACTTTCGACATTGACTCCAACGGCATCCTCAGCGTATCCGCCCAGGACAAGGGAACCGGCAAGGAGCAGCGCATCGTCATCCAGACCAGCAGCGGCCTGTCCGACGAGGACATCGAGCGGATGATGGGCGAGGCCGAAGCCAACGAGGAGACCGACCGGCAGCGGCGCGCCGAGATCGAGACCCGCAACCAGGCTGACAGTCTCGCATACTCGGCCGAGCGCCTGCTGACCGAAAACGCCGAGACGCTGCCGGCCGACCTCAAGACCGAGGCTGAGGGCAAACTCGAAGCCCTCCGCTCGGCGATCGCGGCCAACAATGTGGCCCAGATGCAGACGGCCATGAACGAGCTGAACGAAGCCCTGCAACGGGTGGGACAGGCCGTGTACTCCCAGCCCGGGGCGGGTGGACCGGGCGCCACCGGGGGTGGCGCTGACACCGGCCCGGACGACACCGTGGAAGGCGAGTTCCGCGAAGTCTAAAGTTGGCGGAGATGCGCCGGCAGGGACGGGCGCAACGCTCGTCCCCGCTCGGCCTCAAGGAAACCGGTGGAACAGCGAGATCGTATGTCCGGGTACTCGAGACATGCAGTAGCGGTTTCGAGTTGTTCTGCATTCGTATCGTTTCAGTTCGCCTGGCAGAAACCTCGCGGGCTTGCCAAACCGTAAATCCCTTGTAAACTAGGTCCACGTCGTGTCGGAGCGCATGCAGAAGTGCTATAATGACGTTGAGCTCAGCATCCGCCGCGGGTGCCGCCCCGCCGGACATTGGGAGAGGAGCAATGAGCGCATCACAAAGAGATAATACAGAAGTCACAGATTTGGAAAATCAAAATCCGGTGGTGAGCACCGCGCCAATAGGCGTTGACCAGCAGGCAGGTCCTGAGGTAGAGGAATACGCAACCGAGGCGATGACCCCGCTTCAGTCGCACTATCTGGAAACTTTGCGACAGCTGATCGAGGTCAAGAACGAATACCAGACGGCCCCCGAATACGAGGCTTGGATGATGGACGCAATCAAGCGGTCCATCTACTCCGCGCTGCGAGATTGCATGGAAGCCAACATCGGCGACGCGGCCAAGGAACTCCTGAATCAGGAACACCAGGTCAACTAACCACTGAGCTCTGAAACCAGGCGGGCCGGGCGCGATGCGCCCGGCCCGCCCTTTTTGTTGCGCGCGACGCAGCATCGCCTCCCGCCGCTTGAGGCGTCACGTTTCACATTGACGTACGCCGGATTCTTTAACTCAGCCAAGGCCGTGGACCGCACCATCGGCCCGCCGGCGGTTTCGAGGTTGCCAGCCGTTTGACACCGATTTCGACCCTTGTGCTATACTCGCTTATGCGCTAGCCGAGGTGGTGGAAATGGTAGACACGCGGTCTTGAGGGGGCCGTGGGCTTTCGCTCGTGTGGGTTCAAGTCCCGCCCTCGGCACCAACGCTGTCGCACGCAGCGAACGGCCGACGGTACAAGACAGCGCAGCGCGGGAACAAGGCGACGTAGCCAAGTGGACTAAGGCGGAGGTCTGCAAAACCTCTATTCGGCGGTTCGAATCCGCCCGTCGCCTCCACATCTTCAGCGACAAAAGCGGTCATCACCTGAACGGCCCGCGAGGCCAGAGAAAACCGGCGCAGCGCTTTGACTTCACGAAGCGTTGCGCGTTTTGGTTTTGAGACGTGCCGAGGTGGCGAAACGGCAGACGCGGCGGACTTAAAATCCGCTACCTCCCGGAGGTGTGTGGGTTCGAGTCCCTCCCTCGGCACCATTTTCTCAATAAGGACAGGTTACAAACTAAACGATGGTATCAATAAGAGGCGTATCGACGGAATTGAGCCCATTTTGCTGGACAAATGCTGGACAAATTCCCAGCAAGGGGCAGTAGCAGGCCGCAATCCACAGCGTCTGGAGGCAAAATCGCGCCCGGAAAAACCGGGCGCGATTTTCGTTTGGTGTTTGGCGGCACCCAGGACCAGCCGGGTCCAATGCAGCATCAAGTCGGCGCCGCGGCCATAATGAGGATATGGTGATACGGGGCGGCCATCTGTGCCCATGCGGCGGAGGCCGCGGAGATAATGCCGTCCCCGACCTTCGGCGTTCAGAGGTGATTACGCATCTTCAATAACCCTCTCAATGGAATCAATGCCCAGAGCAGTGCTTTGCCGCCGAGGAGTCCGCGTCCGATAGACCCTCCCGCAAGAGACCGCGCGCGGGAGTAGACCCGCCCTGTCAAGCCGCACAACGTTGCCGTTGGAGGTTCCCCCGAACATCCAGGGAAACGGTGCAGAGTTGGGGGTTCAAACGGCGCGAATTGGGGACATCCCGTCTCAGCAGACAGCCTCATACCGTAGGCTGCGCTCGGCTTAACCGCTGGGCGCATACCGAAAACCACGCCGCCGCACTCCAGTAGCAGTGCCAAAATGACCGCCAGCGGCGCAACAAATGATCTTCGACGAACTGCACATCCCAACCATCGCTGACCTAGAACAGGTCCTCGGCGACCAACCCGAGGTCCGGGAATGCCTGCGCCGGAGGTTGCTCACCGACGAGGAATGTCAACTCCTTCGTACCGTCGAGCGATTGACAGAGCAGGCAAGCCGGCTTACCCAGGTGCAGAACCCCCGACCAACGGCCAACACAGCCGGCGTGAACAACGAGCTGATGAACAGCCCTCTGGACTCAGCGTTGCACGGACGCGCCGACGCCCTGGCCGACCTCGTGCGCATACGGCCGGCCATCCGGGCCGGGGTGGGCGGCAGATGAGAAACAAGCGCGGGAAGCGTCACCGCCAATCCTGTCGGCCGTAGCGGTAGTCCAGGTGCAGCGCCAGCGGCCAGGCATTTTGCGCTGCCACGTTCAGCGTGTCGTCGCGCCGCGAGATCCAGCCTTCCACGACGACTAGAGAACGACACAACGCGCCCTTGAGCCGCTCCCACTGAGCGGGCCAAACCGCCAGAGGAATCAGCCCGAATGCGTCCTCCAGGGTCAGGAACACTGCGGTCGCCAAGGGACGCTGCCGGCGCACCACCCGGCAGGCCACGCACACCACTTCGCCGTCGCGACAGCCCAGCAGACCATCGCTGGTCAGCACTTCCGGTCCCAGTTGAGGCCGCAGCAGTTCCATCACGTGCCCGTCGGGGCATAGGCCCAGCATGGCGTACTCGTCCAGCACCCGCCGGGCGCGGGAGGTTGCGGTAAGAGCCGCCAGCGGATTGACGGGCAGCGGCAGCGCCAACTGGCCGCGCCGCACGCCGGAAACGTAGCCGGCTCCCACCTGCCACAGTACGCTCCGTCGGTCGGCGAAGTCAGATAGCGCGTCCATGGCTCCGGCCCGCGCCAAGTTCTCCAACGCCTCCCGCGTGAGTCCCTACCGGGCCAGCAGATCCGACAAATCTGCAAACGGGCCGGCCTCCCTGGCCCGCAGCAACGCCTCTCCCAGGCGATTGTCCACGCCCTTGACGAAGGTCAACCCCAGGCGCAAGGTGTCGTCGCCCTCGGCGGTGCAGAGCAGCTTTGAGCGGTTCACATCGGGATGGGCTGTGCTCAGGCCCAGTCGGCGGGCGTCCTGTTTCAGAGTGTCGAGGTCCCAGAAGCCCATGGGCTGCTCGTTGAACAGGGCCACGAAGAACTCCAGCGGGTGATAACGGCGCAGCCAGGCCATCTGGTAGGCAGTGAAGGCAAAGGCAACGGCGTGGCCTTCGGGAAACATGTAGTGGGGGTTGAACTTGCCGAAGATGACCTCGGCAGTCTCCGCCGACACCCCGCGCTCCTCGGCCCCAGCTATGAACCGCTCCCGGTACTGGGAGACCAACTGTTCACCGTCGAGGCGACCAAAGGCGCGGCGCATCCGGTCGGACTCGGCGGTGGTCAAGCCGCCCACGTCCATACCCAGCTGCACCACCTGGTCCTGGAACATGATGACCCCCATGGAACGTTCCAAAGCGTTTCGCTCCAGGGGATGGTCGTAGTCCCAGGCCATGCCCTCTCGGCGGCGCAGGAACTCGGCTACGCCGTCGTTCGCGCCCACTCCGGGCCGCACCGCGGCCACCTCCAGCGCCAGCTCGTAGATGTCCCGGGGTCGCATCCGGACGATGGTTTGCATCTGGGCGGCGGACTCCACCTGGAACACGCCCACGGCGTCGCCCCTACCCAGGTCGGCAAACACCTCAGGGTCCCGGTAGTTGATGCGGCTCAGGTCGGGCTCCACGCCGGTGCGGCCTCTGACCAGCCGTACCGCCTGCTGCATCTGGGACAGGGCGCCCAAGCCCAGCAGGTCAATCTTGAGCACCCCGGCGTCGCCGTCGCTGTCCTTGTCCCAGTGGGCCACGTAGCGACCTTCGATGGCCGAGGGTTGCACCGGCATCATGCCGGCCAATGCGGCGTGGTCCCAGCCCCATTCCTCGATGACGCGCAGGATGAGCCGCTCCCGGATGTTCCGGGGGAAGTCCAGGTCGATGTCGGGCAGAACGGCGGTCTCTGAGGACAGGAAACGGTCCAGGGCCAGGCCGTACTCCACCGGGTCAACGTGGGAGAGGCCGATGAGGTAGCCCACCAGCATGGACCCCGAGGAACCTCTGCCACGTCCCGGCGGCAGCCATTCCAGGGGCGTTTCCGTGTGCCCGTAGCCCAGTTCCAGCATATCCTCGCGAGCCAGCTCCACGATGCGGTGATAGACCAGGAAGAACCCGGCCAGACCGTGGCGTCCAATCAGGTCGAACTCCTCGTCCATTCGCTCCCTGACCCTGTGGTCAACTCGCCCGTAGCGTCGGGTCGCCGCCTCCTCGCACAGCCGGCGCAGCCAGGAGTGCGCGTCGTAGCCCGGCGGCACGGGACAGTCCGGGTAGGCGTAGCGGCCATGCAGGTATTCGGGGAGGCTGAAATCGGAGCAGCGCTCGGCGACGGCGCGGGTGTTGGCGACGGCGTCCGGGTAGCGACGGAACAGCGCCACCATCTCTGGCGGGGATTTCAGCCAGTATTGGCGGTTCACCTTCAACCGGTTCCTAACATCGGACAGGGACCGGTTCAGCGGCACGGCGGTCAGCGCGTTGTGAAGCCAGGCATGCTCCCGGTGGTGATACCAGACCTCGTTGGTGGCGATGGTTCCCACACCGCAACGTTCCGACAGTTCACGCAACCGCTTGTTGCGTGTGGTGTCGCCGTGAACCAGGTGCTGCTGCAATTCCAGGAAGACGCCGTCCACTCCGAACCGGCCGCGGTATTGCTCCACCAGTGCCTGCGCTTGTGCCCACTCTGCATCGTGAACCAGCCGGGCCAGCACGCTGTCTGGCGCGCCCAGCAGGACGACCAGTCCGCAGGCGTGGGGTTCCAGGAGGCGAGCGTCGAGAGCCGGTTCGGTTCGACTCCCAGTCACGTGGGCCAGAGATACCAGTCGGCACAGGTTGGCGTAGCCGTCGCCGGTTTCAGCGATGAAGGAAACGATGCCGTCGCCCTCCGGGTCGCGCACCATCGGGTCCGCGCCCAGGATGGGATGAACGCCGGCCTCCAGGCGCTGCCGACTGTATTCCAGCGCTCCGCACAGGTTCGATGCGTCGGTCAACCCCAGAGCCGGGTATTCCAGGCAGGCGGCACATTCCACCAGCTCGGCGGTGGAAGACGCCCCGGCGCCGAAGCTGTACCAACTGTGTCCCCGCAACTCCACGTAATCGGCACTGTGGAGCAAGTCAGTAACCCTGCCGGAACCATCGGCCGGTAGCCAGGTCGCGGTACACCGTCAGGAGGCCGCCGTCGGTCAGGGCGAGTCGCCAGTAGCGCCGGTTCACCAGCTGCGGCGTCCACCACTCGGTTTCGACCTCCCACAGGTCAACCACCTGCGTCACCGCTCGCCAGCGCCGGCCGTCGGTCCGAACTCGGCGCGGAGCCCCGCCCAGGTACTCAACGGAGGCTTTGGCCGGCGGATTGAGTGGCTTCAGCGACGCGCCCAGCGCCCAGCGTTGCTCGGGCATGGCAGAATCCGGAAGCATGGCCGCCAGGCGTTCCACCCCGGCGACGTCGCCGACAACGGCAACCCGCTCCTGCTGCCAGATGGTGGCCTGGCGCCCGGTTTCGGATCTTAGGTCGCCGACGGTCAGCACGAGGTCCAGCAGCGGCGCCTCGGGCCAACGGCTGCCGCCGACGCCATCCCGAGCGCCCAGACCAGCCAGCAGGGAGCGGGCCAAGGCATCCGCGGTGCCTGCCGGATGGCGCAGCACGCGCTGGAAACGCCAATGGCCGCCGGTTAGCAGTTCCCTCTGGACGGTAACCTCACCTACTCGGCGCGCCCGCAGGGACGCCGAGCGCCATAGCCTCTCCGTCAGCGCGTTGACCCCTGTTTCGATTGCGGACACCGTGCCCACCGGGAAAGTAAACTCCAGTCGCTGCGAGAGCCGCTCCAACAACTGCGTGGGAACCACGGGGTTAGGGTCGATGCCCTGGGACAGTCGCCAAGCCCTGATTCCATCCGTTCCCATGAACTCTCCCAACGATGATGCCGTCAGTTTCGCCACGTCGCCCAGCGTGCGGATGCCGAACCCGTCCGGATGGCCAATCAGGTCGGCGTCCAGGGGCAACCACGACGCCGGAAGCGGAGCCAGCCAATGGGCTGCGTCAGCAGGAACCTGCCGCCACCCACCGGCATTCGCCCGTGCCGCCGCGCAGTAGGCGGGGAACTTGCCCGGGCCGATGCCCAGGCGGGGACGCAACCAATCTTCGCCCACCGACAACAACCCCTCGGCCAGGCCCGCCGCGCCGCCGTATATGCCGGCAATCCCCGTCAGGTCCAGATAGAACACTCCCCAGCCTACCGCTTCCACCGCGGGAACCACGTCCCATAGCGCTGCCAGCAAGCCGTCGTTGACCCCGGACAGATACCCGGTATCTACCGGGATCGCAATGGCGCCAGCATTCCGGGACAGGGCCTCAGCGACGCTCTGCCCGGCCGCCACCCCTGTTGCCTCAGAAGAAGCATCCAGCACCTGCGGGCGCGCTGGGCCGGCGTTGATGATGACCAATGGTCGGCCGGCCAGTTCCGGCCGGCGTTGCAGCTCCGCCTTGACCGACAGGTGGGTGACCAGCAGGCATCCGGTGAGTCTGCAATCGGTCGAAAAGCTCATAACGACGATGCTGGTGGCACATCCGTGCGACCTGCAATGGCCTGCTGTCATCAAACTGACAAGCTCTCACCGTGCTACCTTGGCTGGCGTCCCGTATTGCGGGGCAGCGTCCGGAATGCTCCCTCGTCAAGGCAGTTTCATGTGCGGAAGAATCAGCCTGTTCGCCGAGCTGGGCGACCTGGCCTCCCAGTTCCGGTTCGACCCCGGCTTGGTCGAAACAACCTACCGGCCCTCCTGGAACGTGGGCCCCACAGCCCCTGTTCTGGCGATAAAAGCTGAGGGTGACCGTAGAACCGGCGCCGTCATGCGCTGGGGATTTATGTTCAGTGCCCGGCGCGGCGACGGAGGTTCTTCTCGCCCGCTGTTCAATGCTCGCAGCGAGACGCTGACGGAGCGTCCCGCTTTCCGCGCGGCATTTGCCCAGCGCCGGTGCCTGGTTCCCATCAACGGCTTCTACGAGTGGCGCAACGAGAGCGGTGTCAGGACTCCACTGTGGATTCATCGCACAGACGAACTCCCCTTCGCCCTGGCCGGCATCTACAGTTCCGGGCCTGGCGACGCGGCGTGCGTCATTACCTGCGCGCCCAACTCGTTGATGGAACCCATCCACCACCGGATGCCCGTCGTGCTGGCCGATGACGAGTACGACGCCTGGCTGGCTGGGGATGCTAAACCGGGAACACTCCGAGACCTATTGGCGCCGAGGGAGTGGCCGGACCTGGCTGCGCGCCCCGTATCCGGCGCGGTCAACCGGGCCGGCGCCGATGGCCCACAGCTAATCGACACCGCAGGTTCTGTCTCACCTCGTTTGCTGTGACCGGTTTGGCCATAGCACGCCGTCCTGTCCATGGTAAGCGCTGAACCCTTCCACACTCCAATAAGCTGGGCCAAGCAACGCCCCAGACGACACGGCACCAGAGCGCCATCACAACCGACCCGCCAACGCCGGAATACTCCCCAGCGCTACAGCCCGCTACGCAAGTAGCTCGCCACCCCCCGTACGCGGGCGGTAGGCAGTACCTCAGAGTACGAGTTCGGCTTCCCTGTCGCCACCTACCAACTCTGCGGCTCAGCGAAACCTTCTGTACCCAAGAAACAGTGCGCGCAGTTGACCAGCTGCCCGGCTGAAAAACGAACCGCTCCCGGAGCCTTAGCGTTCGGCACCCCCAAGACCACAGGCATCAATCTCACGCCGGGGCAGCTTAAGCAACGAGACCGAGCCAAACGCGCAGCCCTACGCCAGCATCGCAAGGAATTCGGAATCTGCTGGGACTGGAAGAACCTAGCCGCGCCCGGCAAGATATGCTACCAAGACTGCGCCGATGAGCACAGCAACATGAGTCATCCCGAATCTGGAGTGGTGCAGGAGAGGGAAGGGGGATGGGTTAGCCAAAGGGAACTCAAAGCCGAGCGCAATCTGGAGAGCGGTATCGCCACTTGGCGGTGCCGCTTTCCCGTTCGGTGGCACCAATGCCGCAGGATTTCCCGGACCAGGGGCGCCAGTGGTGGCGTCAGCAGGGAGAGGAGGAAAGCGTAGACCAGGCTGGCCATGAGGAGGAGTTTGAGCCGGTTTTCCCAGAACCAGAGCCGGGGGCTTTCCATGGCCAAGTCGGTCTTGCAGGATCGGTAGCACATTTCTACCTGCCAGCGGCGAACGTAGGCCAGGACCACCCGCCAGGCGTCGTCGGTGGTGTCCAGCGGTTCATTGGTGAGCAGGTACCAGGGCTTGCGACCCTTGCCGGGACGGGACACCACCAACCACAGGTCGCCATCAATCTGGGGATGGCGCACTGGGGCGGCCACGATGCCGGTTTTGCGATACTGCCGGCGGTGCAGGTCCCAGAGCTGACGGTGGTCCTGGGAGGGTTTGCCCCGGGTGACCTGCCAGGCGGGACGCTGGCCCTTGGCGTCAGCCAGGTGGTAGCGCGTGGGCCAGCGGACGATGAACCGCGCTTGGTATTTGCTCAGTTCGCCCAGCCAGGGAGCGCCAGCATAGCCGCGGTCAAAGACATGGATCACCCCCTGTCGCCATCTTTCGGCGCATTGGGAAAGCAACTGGGCCGTCTGCTCCCTGCGGTGGCTGGCCAGGGGGCCGCGGCTGGTCCACCAGCGCATGGCCGCCAGGGTGGGAGGCCCCTGCATCCCCGCCACCATCACGGTGAGCCATTGCATGCCGGGCACGAATACCGGACGCCCTCCCGGGGGATGATAATAGCCTGGCTTGATGCGCTTCAGGCGGGCGGCCTTGCTGGAACGCACGGGACCCAATCCCTCCAGGGCGATGCTTTCCGGTTTCTCCAGCACGCTCTCATCCCAGATGGCCAGGGCAGTCTCTCCTCGTTCCCTCAACTGGGTCAGGCTCAACTCGGCGCGATGCCAGAGCAACCCCTCCAGCAGGCCGTGGCTCCATCGGGGAGACCGCAGCAGATTGCTGAGGCGCTTGGTACCCGCAGGCGCACGGTCCGGGGAAATGATATGAGCGCCCAACTCACTGAGGAGCAGCCCCGAACGATTATGGCGCAGGCGCACCATGGACACCAAGGCCAGGAAAAAGGTGCGTACCAAGCGCCGATCCAACCGCGCGTCCAGCCACCCTCCCAAGGGTCCGATGAACAATTCCAACAGATCCGCCACCTGCTGCCCTTGCCGCGGACCCGCACCTTGCTGCAACATGCGAAAGCCCCCTTCAGTGGTTTGGAGTTTGCACACTCCCAGTCCACCAGAAGGGGGGTTCTTCTTTCACCTCTTTCTCGGACCTATTTCGTTGCTTCCTAAAATCCGGGATGACTCATGTATCCAGCGCCGCGCGGCCCAAACCCAACCGCAACGCCCCCTAACCAACCACACCACAGCGTTGCCAACCGTGGGTGGCCCATAACGACCAAGAAAGGCGGGCCGAGACACGGGCATGGGGGTCGGTGGAACCCCTTAGTGTTGCATAAGTATGGAGATGAAACTTCTGAGGACGGTCATCACGCCATCCCGCCCGTATGACAACGAGCACGGCCTGAACGTGACCAACTAACGTTGCCTCAACATACCCACCGTTTTCTCCACGTTTCCAGAACCACGCCTCACCACTGGCCTTTCCCGAATTTGACCCTGCGGGAGAAAACACCCTATCATCCAAACCCGCCCCACTCGCAAAGGAGCGCGAACCAATGACCGGCCCAGCCCTCGCACTACCCTTCGTACGCGTCCAAATCGACCATCCGGACTCACCCCGCATCGGTCAGCCCTGCCGCGTCGGCCGCGCCGTCGGCATCCACACCTACGACCCCATCTACGAGGACGTCCTGCGCCGCCGCAGACTCGGCGAAAGCCCCCCATCGGACTCGGACCCCGCACACCCGGAGTTTCCATATTCCCAGGGTGAATCCCCCGTTTCCTTTCACCACACCACATGGCCGGTTTTGGTCCAGAACCTTTCCGCCAATACCGCTCCGACCGGCGAGACCGTCTTCTACCTGGACCGGCTCACCCACAGCAACCTCCTGAACCCCACCAACTGCGCCGTCAGCCCGGGCCAGCACATCGACCAGCCCGACGCCATCGCCGGGCTACTGCTCCAACAGGTCGAACCCCACGTCACCAAGCAAGTCCAGATACTGCTCCAGTACGCCTGGCGCGATTGGCACTGGCTATCCTGTCCCGACGTGGAGCGCTTACCCAACGTCCGTAACGGCGAATGGGTATTCCGCGGCACCAGAGTGCCCCTCACTTTCCTCTTCGACCACCTCCAGGAAGGCGGCAACATCGACGACTTCATCGTGGACTACGACACTGTTTCCCGCGACCAGGTCGCCAAGGTACTCCAGCACACCGCGGCAGACCTCGCCAAGTATACGGATTTGCCACGCACTTCTCCGTATCCTACCCCAGAGGCCGCTCCCCAACCATGAGAGTGATGCTAGACCACTGCACCCCGGCCCCCATACGTAATCATCTACCAGACCACCAGGTTTCCACCGCCGCCCAGATGGGCTGGCAACGCTACCAAAACGGCGACCTCATCGACGACGCCGAAGCCGGGGGCTTCGAGACTTTCCTCACCGCCGACCAGAGCATCCCGTTCCAGACCAATATGGAAGGAAGGCGTATCGCCATAGTCGTAATCACCACCAACCACAACCCCAGCGCCATCGCCCGAGCGCCGGCCATATCCCAAGCCATTCACGAGACCGAGCCCGGTGAGATAACCACAGTCTTAACGCCGAGGGTACGCCGCAACTAACCCCACTGGCTTACAGGCGAGCACAGGCCACCAAGGCAACAAGACGCCGACAGATAGGCGTCGTCATGCCAAGATTAGCCTCGTCCAAGTTGTCAGCATCCGTTGACCAACAAAATGGCCGTGCTCCTTGGTCAGCGCGGCCATTTTCCAGAATGAAATCCCTTACCAAGTTGCTATGGAAGTGTGCCCCACCGCACCATCAAGTTCACCGAGGAGTGAATCGCGCATCTCCAGACTTGTCCGACCTTCCGCGTAATCTGTCCACCGATGCGACTAATTTCGTCGCCCTGAAAATCCTCAATTCGGGCCCACACCAGCCTGATCGCCGGAAACACTCCCGCTCGCGCGGGTCTGATTGCACGGCACATTTGACGTTGGAATGCCTCGCAGATCCACCCCGGCACGAGGTACACCATGCTGACTAAAGAATGCGTCTCATGCCTGTTGCTGTTCTACGATTCTGTCATCCCCTAACTGGTCAGCGAAAATGTCCATCCTATGAAGGATGTGACATTGAACCCGAAAGAACAAGCCAGAATCTCCGTGCTGAACTCCGTTTTGGAATACCAGGTCCCCATCGCCCAGGCCGTAGAGCTGCTGGGGGTGACGCCACGCCACGCCCGCCGGATGCTGGCCGCCTACCGGGAGCATGGCGCCGCCGCATTGGCCCACGGCAACCGCGGCCGCCGTCCCCACAACGCCACCTCGCCCGTCGAGGCTGCTGCGGTGGTACAACTGGCCACCGAGCGCTACCAGGGCGCTACCAGGGCGCTAACCACACCCACATCACCGAGTTGCTCAGTGAGCGTGAAGGCATCGACCTGAGCCGGCCCACGGTGCGGCGCATTCTCACCAAAGCGGGCATCGGCAGTCCCCGCAGTCGGCGCTCGCCGCAACACCGGTTTCGCCGCCAGCGGATGCCCCAGACGGGAATGCTGATTCAGCTGGACGGCAGCCATCACGCCTGGTTGGAAGACCGAGGCCCCAAGTTTGCCCTGCTGCTGGCAGTGGACGATGCTACCAGCGCCGTGGTCAACGCGGTGTTTTGCCCCAGCGAAACTACCGCCGGCTACTTCACGTTGCTGGAGGGCCTGATCGAGGGCTGGGGCATCCCCCTGGCGCTGTACAGCGACCGCCACGCGGTATTCAAGCACAACGCCCGCAAGCCGGAGACCGCGGCGGAAGCCACCCAGTTCACCCGGTCCCTGCAGGAAATGGGCATCCGGCAGATCTTCGCCCGCTCACCGCAGGCCAAGGGTCGAGTGGAACGGGCGGCGGGCACCTTCCAGGACCGGCTGGTAACCGAACTGCGCCTGGCTGGCGCCAGGACCATGGATCAGGCCGCGGCGGTGCTGCGGTACTTCCTGCCCCGCTACAACGCCCGCTTCGCCGTGCAGCCCGAGCATCCAGAACCGGCCTATCGTCCGGCGTACCCCGATCTGTGCTTGGCGGAAATCCTGTGCTTCAAGGACACCCGCAAGGTGTCAATTTCCAGGGTCATGGACCCGGCTTGACCAAGGTCATTGACCCACCCTGGAAGCGCGATGATTTGACAAATATCAGGTTGTGTTTTGCCGGTCAATCACCTCCCTGAGCGCCCAGGAGGGCGCGATGTGGCGACAGCCGCTCCCGGTAGCTGGCGCCCTCGATGACGATTTGGTAACTGGCGTTGGCCAGCCGATCCAGGGCGCTGTTCCCCAGGATGGGGTCATCGAAGATGCTGAGCCATTCTTCGACGGCCCGATTGCTGGTGATGACGAAGCTGGATGACCGGTGCCGGTTGAGGATGAGCTCGTAGAGGTCGGCGGACTGCTGGGAGGTGAGCCGGTGCAGGCCCAGGTCGTCGAGGATGAGCAGGTCGGGCGTTACGAAGGACCGGAAGGTGCGGTCCATAGAGTTGTCGACCCGGGCCTGGGCCATGTTCTTGAAGAAGTCGTCGGCGTGGACGAAGCGGACGGTGTGGTTGGCGCGGACGGCGGAATACCCCAGGGCCTGTGCCAGGAAGCTCTTGCCCACGCCGGCCGGTCCCACCAGCAGCACGTGCTCGTGCTTGTCGAGAAACTCCAAGGAGAAAACGGCGTCCAAGAGCCTACGGTCCAGAGTAATCGACGCCGACCAGTCGAAGTCCTCCAGCCGACAGGTTTCCTCGAAACCGGCGCCCTTGATGCGCAGTTCAATGCGACGGTGAGCGCGGCGGTTGACCTCATCGCTGAGGATGATTTCCAGAAACGAGGCGTAGTCCAGTTGCTCACGGCGGGCCAAGGCGATGCGCTCGGGCAGGGTGGCGGCCATGGGCCCCAGTTGCAGCCGCTTGAGCAGAGGCGTGAGTTCGTTGATGCGGGTCATGGGTATAATCTCCTCAGGCTGACTTCCGGCGGTACGGGTCGGTACGTGCGAAGACAGATCCGGGCCGAGCGAAGCGGCCGGGCGGCAGGGGCAAGGGCAGTTGAGGCGTGGTCTCCTCTTCCAATGCCTGTATCAGGATGCGTTCCACCCGGTTCACGTCGATGAGGTCGACGTCCAGGGCACGCTGGCAGGCGGCGTCGAGGCGCTGGGCGGTGTAGCGCTGGCCGAGACGCAGTAGCTTGTGTCCCTGCCGGAGCTTGGCCCAGGGGTGGTCCCGTTGGAAGAGGCGCTGGGCAAACTCACCCACGGCGGGTCCCAGTTTGGCGGCCTCACGCTTGATGTGGTCCGGATCCCTGGTGGTGTAGGGACTGATCTTGGGAGGGTAGTCGGCGACGTCGGTGGAGCGGCCTCCCTTGGGTTTGCGCGGATGGGTCTTGATCAGCCGAGCACGGTGGTAGATGCGCACCAGTTGGCTGTCCACCCTGACCTCCACCTCCTGTCCCGGCGGGCAGAGGTGGGAAGGCACTGAGTAGAGCGCATCCAGGCAGTGGATGTGAAAGTCCCGGTGGACGACGTTGGTGCGCCATTGGGCGATCTCATAGGGCATTCCGTCCCAGGGGAGCAGGGTATGACGCTCCTCGTCCTGGAAGACCACCAGGGGTTTCTTCCGCGTGGTGCCGTGGATGCGCATTCCGGCTACCTCCAGGCACCATTTCGGTGCCGCGGCACGCACGTGGGTGAAGTCGTCGAAGTCGGCACCCTTGTAGAAACGCTCTCTGGCGTAGGGCACCTTGCGTTCCACCTTGGGCTTGTCCTGGGGATGTCCCTTGCGCGCCGGGTCGGCGATGAAACCGCGATGCTGGGCGTACTCCAGGAAACCCTTGGTGAGAATGGGATGTAGTGGGTCGGTACCCACCACGGCGGCGGGGAAATTGTCGATGACCAGGTATTTGGGCATCCCGCCGAAGAAGGCCCAGGCCGCTTCCAGGCCGGCGATCACGTCCTCCAGCTTGTGCTGCTGCATGGGCCAGACGAAGCAGTGGCGGGAGTGGCACAGCACGATGACCATCGCCCAAACCGCCTTGCGCTTGCCGGTGGCCGGATCGGTGATCATGCCCAAGCGTCCGAAGTCGGCCTCGGCCACCTCGCCGGGCGGCGTGTCCGCCATCCGCACCGTGGTCTTGCTGGGCCGCCGCCAGTTGCGCTTCAGCACGAAACGCCGCAGCGACTGATACGACAACGCACAGCCTCGCGCCAAGAGCAGCTCGTGGATGCGGGTCATCTGCAACCGGTCTTTGGCAATCCAGCGGTAGATCTGATCCGCCCAGGGCTCCAACTGGTCCTGGCTGGGCGCCTCCACCCGCCGCGGCCCCGATTGACCAACCGCCGCCAATCGGCTCAGCTGCTCTTCGGTAGGCGCCGGCCCGTCCTGGGCAACGCCCTCCGCCCTCGCTGCCGACAGATACCTGCGCACCGTGTTGCGCGACAGACCGGTGCCCGCCGCTATCTGCCGCCGGCCCATTCCTGCCTGCCAGCGGCGAATGATCTCCTGTATCTCCATCCTGAAAACCTCCCGGTAGGCCATCGCTGCACCTCAAAATCGAAGTGCGGCGATGATCACCGATTTGGCTTCCAGGGGTGGGTCAATGACCCTGTAAACCTGGGCCCATGACCCTGGCAAATTTCCCCGATTTAGGGGTCAATGACTTTGGAAAATGACAGCAAGGTCGCCCGGGACAATACGGTGAAGTACAACTGGCGGGTCCTGCAACTGCTGCCCGATGAGCACCGTACGAGCTACGCCGGCCTGCGGGTGGAAGTGCTGGAACGACCCGACAGCCAACTCATCGTCAGGTACGAAGGTCGTCGCGTCGCCACCCAGGAACCGCCGCCGCGGATGGGCGCCCTGTGGGCTGGGGTAACCGCCTGGTCACCGGGACCGGAACTCAAACGCGTCGTCAGCAGCGTGGGTGATCACCACATCAGCAGGTCCCAGCAGCGCCGTCTGGCCACCTTGGAACCGATACGTCCGGCCGAGGCTACGACCAAGCGCGGCACCAAGAAGAACGCGGGTGAGAAGGACACCTCCAGCAACGTATCCAGCCCCTGGGAGCGTACGCCCACGCCCACTCAGGTGGCTCGTGTCCCGCGTCAACCATTCTTGCCGAATTGCCGTCGATTAGTTTTGCCGGTTCACCTCCTTGGCCGGGGCAGCGTTGGCCGGGGCTGCAGCAGTCTCGCCGCGCTGTTGGGCTGCGTCAGTCCGGTAGCTGGGGACGTCGAATTCCAGGATGACAGCGTGGTGCACCACCCGGTCAATCGCCGCGGCGGTGGCCATGGGGTTGGCGAAGATGCGCTCCCACTCGGAGAAGACCAGGTTGGACGTGATGCCCAGGGACCTGCGCTCGTAGCGTTCGGCGATCAGGGTGAAGAGGACCTCGGACTCCTCGTTGCCCCCGTGTCAAGCACGGGGCAGGCTCTGGGGGAGGTAGCCCAGGTCGTCCAGGAGCAGGAAGTCGAAGTTGTCCAGCTTGCGCAGTTGTCGGGGCAGATCGAAGTCGCGCTTGGCGGCCAGCAGGTCCTGCACCAGCCGGTAGGCCGGTGCGAAGAGGACGGAGCGGCCGGCTTCCACCAGGCGGTGGCCCAGGGCGCAGAGCGCGTGGGTCTTGCCGGTGCCGGGGAGACCGAAGGCCAGCACGTTGACGCCGTGATCCACGAAACTGCCCTGGGCCAGATGGTCCAGCTGTTGCCGTAGTGCCAGCGGCATCCGGTGGTGCTCGAAGGTCTCCCAGGTCTTGCCTGAGGGGAGCCGGGACGCCTGACGCAGCCGGTTGATGCGCCGGTGGCGACGATCCTCCGCTTCCTGCTCCAGCACTTCCAGGAAGGTGGTCAGGGCGTCACCGTGGCCAGACTCGGTGAAACGCACCACCGACTGGGCGCCCATGGTGGGCAGCTTGAATTCGCGGCAGAGCTGGCCGATGCGCTCCTGGATCACGGTGGTGTCGGTGTCCGTCATCCGCACACCTCCGAGTCGGCCAAACTGCTCGTGAGCAGGCCGTCGTAGACCTTCAGGTCCGGCTTGCCAGACAGGACCAGCGCCGGAGCCTCGGGTACCTTGGGCTCGGCCAGGTCCCGCACCTCGGCGTAGTCGAAGGGCTGACCGGCCTCCAGCAGCAGAGACAGGGCGCTGTCCACATTGGCCTCCATGGTGGTGGCTGCCAGGTGCAGGACCCGCACGTACTCCACGTCGGCGCGCTCCCCGCGCCACTGCTTGAGGGCGTCGTAGGCCAGGCGGAATTGCCTGGTGGGAAAGAGCTGCTCCCTGAAGCGGTACCGAGCGAAGGCGCCCGGCTTGCGCACCAGCGAATGGATCACGTGGCGGTAATTGACGTTTACTTCCCCATCACCGCGCACCCGCTCCATGCGTTCCATGAAGTGGCCCTTGTAGTACACTTCCAGGTGATCGGAATAGAGGCGGATCTGTACCACCTTGCCAATGAGCCGGGACGGGACGCTGTAGCTGCGTCCCGCCACCTGGATCGTGCTCCACCGGCGCACCTTGGACTGGTAATTGGCGTATTCCGGCATGGGGGCTGGCGGCAGGGGCTCTAGGCAAGCCATTTCCTGCTCCAGCTTCCCCCCCACTAGGCGATTGCGCCGCTCCACCATCTCCCGGACGAAACCGGCGTAGTCGTCGGAGGTGTGGAAATCACGACTGCCCCGCAGTATGAGGGCCTGGTCCAGGGCGTCCTTCAGGCGGTAGTGGGCGTGCTCGGCGACGCCGTTTTCGTGGCTCTTGCCGGGATTGATGCGGGTGGAGCGCAGGCCGTAGTGGTCCAGCAGGGCGGCGTAATTGGCGTTAAACGCCCGGCCGCGGCTGCGCTTCATCTCGTGGGTGGCGGCGGAGGTATTGTCCGAGCGCACCACCTCGGGGACGCCGCCCAGGGCCCAGAGCGCATTCTGCAGTCCCTGCTTGAGGGCCAGGAAGGTCTCGCCGGCGGCGACCTCAGCGTAGCGCCAACCCGAGTGGCTGAGGATCAGCTGGAACAGCAGGTGGGGATAGGGCTCACCGGCGACGGTCACCCCCAGGGAATCGCCGTGGGTGAAGTCGAACTGGGCTTCCCGTCCCGGTGGATGGTCCTGGGGGAAGTACACCTCCTGGTCGGGACCATTCAGTGCCCGCCAGTCCTGTAACCGTCGTTGCAGCGTCCGGAGCTGGGAAGCGCTGAACCTACCGGGATACTGCTCCTCCAGCCATTCGATAATTGTCGTTGCCTTCAGCCTGCCCTTGGGGTCGTCCCGCAGCAGAGGCTCGATCTCCTCTTCCCACACCCCGTCGAAGGGATCGGACCGGGTGCGCCACCAGCGCTCTGTTTCGTCTCTGACGGCAACGGGCCGCTCTGCCATTGGCGCGCCGAACGCACGCACATCCCGGCCATCGCGGCCGCCGTCTCCTGGGTTTTTCCTTCCATAAGTCTTCGCCTCAATATTGCGACTTGTCGGTCCTTGATCAAAATCCGGCACCTCCGTGCCGGAAGGTTTTACCCGTTCCAGACCGGCAAGAATAGTCGACGTCAGAGGCATTCCTTATTGTCGTTAATCAGCTGGCCCTGGCAAAATCAGTTCAGCAGCGCCTTGGCGCGATTGCGGGCACTGCCGCTGCCATCCTGACTGCGCCTGCTCCGTCCGCCAGATCATCCCCGCCGGCCTGGCTGACTTGCGCCAGGCCGGTCCCGCAGTGTCTCCTGTTGCAATCCGCCTCGATGATCGCGCCTGTCGCCGGGGCTGCGGGCGATCAAAATCCCCTTCCGACCACTGACACACGCAGCGCCTGCCCCCACCCGTCAGCATCAATGCCCTGCCAGATCTTCCCCTCAACTTTCGTCAACAGTCTGACCACCCCAACTCCGGCCCACCGGTGGATTCGGGCTAAGACCGCTATCGGCGCTTTGGCCATCGGTATTCACCGGTGAGGAGGATGTGGCCCCACCCAAGACGTGAGATGTGGGCCAGGAGCTCGGGCTCAACGGTCAGCCCGGCGTGCCTCCGCTGTCTGACCGCTTCGCCGAGATGGGCAGTATTCCAGCAAATCACGATGGCGGCGAGCAAGCCTGAGCCCGGCCATGCGGTGGCGCTGGTCTTGGCTCGGCAAGTCGAAGCGGGCCGCGCTCCGGATGCTCAGTCACGGCAGGGGCGGCGTTGTCCGTAAGGGGAGCGTCATCCGGCCGCTGGGGATATGAGCGGCGTCAAGATGGATCAATCCGGATTTTTGTGCAGCTTGATCCGATAGCTACCGTAAGCGGTTACTCTCACGACCGCTTCACCTGGGGGAACGTCCTTCAGGCGGCGCCCGACTTCAAAGTCATCCGCACCGTTCCATTTCTCTACGCCCTGTTGGGGGTCCAGGGTAAAAGGCGGGGGTCGCAAACCCGGGCTGGCGCTTCCAACGTGAACGCGAAAGACGCCAGGCACGCAATCCCCGTACCCGCAGAATAAGTTATCCCTCACCCGAGCGTTGACGATCCACCTGCCTTCATTCAGTTTGACTCGGTGCTCGCCGTCGCCTTCACCCTCCAAAACGTATTCTGACGGCGTTGAGAACGGGGATCCCGTTTCTCCCAGAGCACCACAGGCAACAAACGCAATCGCGAGTAACAATATCCTCAAACCGCCGATTAAGGTCGTCTCGAAGCGCTGCTTGAACATATGCAATCCCATCACAAGCGGGTATGCGGTTTTTCAGGGTCATTAGGCAGGCGATTTTCACGGACATCCAGCCACCCTGGGAGCGGCGTGGTCTGACGAATATCAGGTTGGCGTAGTTGAGGTAGATTATGGTAGGGAGCAGAATCCTACGCTAAGGGCCGTTCCCACTGAAAGTAGTGGTTGATGGAAAAGTCATCGGCTTGATGCAACAGCGAGCTTAAAATCCGACCTTCAGTGCAGAGCTCGCTAAGGGGAAAGGTGTCGGTTGAGAGTGCGATAGACGGTAGGTCTTGAGACGGAGAAGAGTTCGGCGAGGTCGCTGATGGAGTACTCGCCGGTGTTGTGCATGCGGCAGAGTTCCCGCTGTTGCCGATCAGAGAGTTTGGGCTGCTTGCCGCGCAATTTCCCCTTGGCGCGGGCGATGGCCATGCCCTCGCGGGTGCGCATGCGGGTGAGATCGGCTTCGAACTCGGCGAAGGTGGCGAGGATGTTGAAGAACATTTTTCCCATGGGATCATTGGGGTCGTAGAGGGTCGGGCCCAGGGCCAGTTTCACGCCGCGTTCCTGAAGCTGGTCGGCGATGGCGCGGGCGTCCGGGACGGAGCGGGCCAGGCGGTCGAGTTTGGGCACGACCAGGGTGTCGCCCTGGCGCACGGCGGCGAGGGCCTGGTCGAGGCCGGGTCGGGCGCGGCTGGCGCCGGTGAGGCCGTGGTCGGTGTAGATGCGATCTTCAGCGACGCCCAGTTCCAGGAGGGCCTGGCGCTGGGCGGCCAGGTCCTGCCGGTCGGTGGAACAGCGGGCGTAACCGATGAGGGTCTCTGTCATGGGACGAGTGTACGGATAGGGTCCCGCCTCTGCAATTGTTACCGTACCATTCATGTGAGACGCTTGCTGGTGCCGGTTTGGCGAGGGTTGGAGCGATGGGCGGTGCCGTTCGCTGGACGTCCCTCTTGTAGTTGGCGCGCAGGCGGGATGAAGCTCCGGGGCGAACGTTGCCGTTCCGGTGTCAACCGGACACCCTCACCCGTGCGGCGTGTAGCCCTCGGCGAGGTCTTGAAACCGATGTCGTCCGCTCATGAGGATGACGCCTTCGCTATCGAGGTCGCTCAGTACCAACCCGTGAATGACAGAGGCGGTGGCCGGTCAGATGGTGTCATAGTCCGGCTCGCCTATGGGCATGCCGTCCCAGGACATCACGTTGTCGTAGCAGTCGGTTCCCTCCCGGGGCGAGTTCATCACCAACTGGTAGCGCCCGGCCTCCGGTCGGCACCCGTCGCAGAAGGGTATGAGCTCACGGGCGTCGGAGTCGGGAGAAAGCAGCCGCCAGCGCGCCGGTGCCTGGCACGCTACGCACGCCTCGTCGGGCTCGTTGCGGGCCAGCACCGCGACTCGGTCCCCGTGCCAAGGCTGGCGCGGGCGCAGCAGACCCACCAGGTCGCCGTGGCGGCCCAGGTTCTCCAGGTACAGCTCCGTCGTGCTCCCGTAGTCGTACTCGTAGCTCACCGTCACGCCCTCCGGCATCACGGCGGCCACGGCGACGTCCATGTGCACCTCGTCCTCCTCCATATAGTAGTCGGCACGGATGAAGTCGGCGTCGGGATCGTCGGGGTGCGGCGCCAGGTTGGAGTAGCGGGTCCCCTGGATCTTGAACTCGCTCAGGTGGCCACAGCATTCCAGCCACATCCCCCGCAGGAACTCGTCCAGCTGCCGCAGGGTGGCGTCAGCACGCACCGCCAGCTCCATCCAGTAGAGCCCGTTGCCGTCATGCACCGACAGGTGCAGGGACTGGTCATGCCCGGTTGGATCCATGTCGGACGGATCCATGTCGGACGGATCCATGTCGGACGGATTGGGGAGGTCCTGCCTGGCGATGCACTCGATCAGGTGGCCGCCGGCGTCAAGATCGTTCACCATATCCTGGCAGAGGTTGCAGGTCCCCAGGCTGATGGGACCGTCCATCTCGGGCGTCAGCAACTCCCGGCTCTCGTCCGCCGCCTCCGGAGACGCCATCAACTCCAGCAGAGGCTCCAGCTCCGAACGGTCGATGTACGAGGCGGTCAACGGTACGTCCGCGGCCAGATTCCGCAGCTCCCGGCGCATCCGGTTGCGGACGCCGCTCAGCCAGCGCACATCCAGCATTTCTCCGTTCTCCTCGTAGACCACGTATGCGTGGATGCTTTCTTGGTCCCACAGATTGGTGCGCAGGACCACCATGATGGCATCGAAGGAGACCCACTGGAACCTGGCCTCCAGGTGCCGGCGCAGGACCCCCGCGATCCGAGCCTCGTATGATCCTTGTGTCAGCATGATGATCGTCTCCGCAGTAGCGACGGTTGGCGGCGGCGGGTGTTGCCTGTTACGCCTCTGGCCGTTGGATCATGGACAGTAGCCTGCTGATGACGGCTCCTATTTCCTCCGAGTGCGCCCTGCCGGCTGCGGTCAGATCCCGCTCACCGGTGTCTATGGTCCGCACACGCTGGACCAGCGCTGTCAACGCGGCGTCTGAGCCCGGCACGGTTATGGGCACGTCTCCCGGAACGCCGGGTCTCGGTTCCCGCTCCTCAACCTCCACCACGATGACCAGGTTGTTTCCGGCGTTGTAGTCGATGACCAGCACGGTGGTCAAAAATGTTCCGCCGCCCGATCCGGTCGCGGGAAGCCTCCAGAGAAAACCCGCGTCTATGGGCATGACACCTTCGGGCGTGGCCACCTCGCCGATACTGTGTCGTGTGGTGAACCGCCTGGCCAGCGACTCGGTGGCATCATCCAGTTCATCAGGCGATGACCGGCCCATCACAGCGCCCAGGCGGCCTTGATGCACTGCCTTCACCTGTCTGGTCGACGCCCATGAACCGGTGTCGGCTATGTACACATGCTGTCGGGTGCGGTACCTCTCGGGCGGCATGGTCGTCGACATCGGCAACGCGATCGCCGTGCGGTAGTGCGCGTTGAACTCGTCGGTGCTGATGATCAGGGCCGGTCGCCTGCCCGAAAGTTCGGCCCCGATGACGGGGCCAAAATCATAGTCGTGGATGTCGCCCTGCCGGATCCTCGGCATGGTTCGCCCTTGATCACACCGCGTCGACGAAGCGCAGGTCCCCCTCGATTTCCTCGGGCGTCTGCCTGAAGTTGCTGAAATCCGGCCGCGACAGCCTTCGGTTCTTCGCCAGGAGATAGGCCGCCTGGGCCAGCTCATGGACTTCCAGCCACGCATGGCAAGCCACCAACAGCTGGTCTGGCACCTCAGTGGCATCCAGCAGGTCGCGGAGCCGGTCGTATCTCTCTTCCGTGAACCACTGGGCGGCCATGTGGTGCGGCGCACCGTTCTCTTCCAGGCACTGAGCCGCTAGCCGTCTCACCTCGCGCTGCGCCGCGCCGTCCAGAAACGCGTCCATCACGCGGTTCACCTGCCTGAGGTGGTCGGCGCTGAATCCCCACTCCGGCGACTCCATGTACGCCAGCCGCTCGTCCGGATCCGTGTTGAAGAGGGCCTCTGCCCGACGGCGGGCGGCGGCCACGGCCGTTTCCCTGGTGGCCGGCGCTCCGTCGAATGAATGGAATTTCTCTGCCCACCGGAGCGAAACGCTCGGTTCGAGCATGGCTGAGGGTATGGTCATGGCGTTCTTGCGGAGGCACGTCTGATGAAGGCAACGTCGGCTCTCATGGTGACCATTATGATGATCCGGCCAGTGCGTGTCCATTCCCGGCCTGTCTAAGGTTGGGCGAAGCCGCTACCGGCGACTCGCAAATGCACTGCCCAACGCAATGGATGCTGGGCGAACCAATCCCCCAACATCGATTGAGATGCCCATGCACGATCTGGAAGGAAACAAATGGCGGCGCCCCATTTGCCGCGTCGATATGCTATGGACTTCGACGATCTCGCGGCAAGATCAGGCCCTCGACCTCAACTTCCAGGACGCGCGCGATGGCCGTGAGGGTCTCGGCCCGCGGGCTGTGCTCGCCTTTCTCGATGCGGGTGAGTGTCACTCTGCCAATCCCTGCGCGCGAGGACAACTCCGCCTGGGTCAAACCGGCCGCATCGCGATGCTCCCGAATGCGGCCGCCGAGATCATCACGCGCCTGCCTGGCCTGAGCCTCTATCCGCGGCCGGTAGGTCGGATCGCAGTAGTGGCGGGCGAAGTCCCAGGGGACCTCGGACCGTTCCCCGCTGACCGTGATCAGGATCATCTCATACGGCGTGGGCAATTCCAGTTCCTTGAAACCGCCGCCTGCGGCGACTTCAGGTAGGTCGCTGAACGGGATCAGGCCCGAGCAGCCATCCACGAAGCTGAGCTCGATGCCCTCGTCCAGTGCGGAGGCGGACGACATCATCCGGTCGGCGTTTTTCACCAGCGTCGTTACCATGGTTTCTCACCTCCTGTGGATCCGGAACCATTCCGCCCGGATATTGGCCGCGTGGGCGTCGAAGGCCTCGATGATCGGGCGGTAGTGCCCCGGTGGAGGCTCATGAGAATATCCGCCGCTGTCCAGGAGGATCCGCGCCCAGTCTTCGTTTCCGACGCGCACATGGACGTGGGGCGGTTCAAATTCCAGCTCCCTGGTACGGATGACGAATTGATACTGGCCCACTATGGCCACCGTCGGCATATCCGGATTCAGGAAGGTTGAGCGTCCCGCTGACGTCAGCTCGATTGTATCACGTCGTGATACCACCATTGTCAGGTTTGAGGTGCTTGGGAACGGGTGAGCCGGAACCTTGTGCCGGCTTGCCTCCGCCATCCACTGGCAGGCTTTGTCTCATGGGTGGCTGTTTGCCCGAGACCGGAGTTCAGGGGAACCACCGCCCCTGCCCTAATTCACCTCCACGTATGACCCGGGCAGGTTGCCGGGCCGATAGCCGTTTCTGACCGATGGACCTCCCCAGGGGGACCGGCGCTCAGAGACTCCATCCAATCGGGTCTCAGTTTCAATCCCTTGTCCTCGGCGTGGCGTTGCATCCATGCTATTTGCCCTGATGATCTCGCCGGCCGTCGCCGCTGACGGCAGGTGAGAAATTCCCCTCACGCCGTCGACACACTCAGCACCCGTACCATTCCGTCGAGGTCAACGCCCTGCTGACGGTCACACTCGTTTCCCAATCTGTCGTCTTCGGTCCGCGCACTCCCCTTTCGGCGGATGTGGGCTATACTGCTTGCCATCCACCTTATGTTGATTGGGGAGGGCAATAGCATGACTGGCAACCTCAACCCACGTACTTACCAAAACCTGCCCGGGGTGCAGATTTTCGATAAGAAACACATTGAAAATTGGCAGGGGCGGACTACGGTCCTTTCGCGCGAATTGGTGCGCGACATTGGCAACAGCAGAGTTGGTGGTGCCAAGACAGTGCATAACACCCTCAAAAGGCCTGGTATCTACATCATCTGGGGTTTCCCTGGCACACAACAACGGCCCTGCCTTTACATTGGGTACGCCAACAATTGCCTGTATCGTCTCAGACGCCATGACAAGAAACAGTCCTTCTGGACGGAAGCGGCCGTGCTTACCAGCAATATCAAACTGGAAGGGCCAAGGCACCGGAAGCGCCGACGTTGGCTTGAAGCCACGTTGCTGGACTTGGTTCTCGATAAGGAGGACAGAGGACTTTGTACTGTAGCGAACGAGAATCGTGCAGAACTGCCCAGTTTAACGCGTTCGAGTGAACGCAATCTCCGCAATCTTGTTGATGGCTTTTTGACGTGCTTATCATGCGTTGGATTGGATTTTTGGCAATTGTAACGCAGAGTGGCTGTCAATTTTCACCGACGGGCCCCTTGAGAAAGTTGTGGAGTTGACGGTGGATATACCGTAGCGCGGGCCTGATGTTGAAGGTCCGCCAGCTGATCCACACAAAGTGCCACAACGGTGCGACGAAATCCGCCACGGCATTGTCCTTGGCGTGCCCCGCGCTCGCGGCGATGGCGCCGGCAGCGCCATCCAATCTCCGCACTATCTTCAGCACGTGGTGAGCCAGCGCGGCCATGTACGCCTCACAGTCCACCTTCCACAATCCACCCAACCAAGACTTATCCCCTCCCAAACGGTCCATGGAAGCAAAGCCTCTTCCACGATGGTGTGCCGCCGGCGACGTTCCCGCCGGTGGGGATCGATTCCGGTAGGGAACAGGATCGTACGCTAAGGGGAAGGGCGCCGGTTGAGGGTGCGATAGACGGTCCCCTTACGGACAGCGCCGCGCCTGCCGAGACAAACATCTGGAGCGTACAGCCCGGTTCGACCGCTACAGCGAGGGCCAGCACTGCGGCATGGCCGAGCTCAACCTCCTCGCCGCCATCGTCATCTACTGGAACTCCGCCCATCTCGGCGAAGCGATCAGACAACGACAGTACGACGGCCTGACGGTCGACCCTGAGCTGGTGGCCCATATCTCGCCCCTGGGCTGGGCTCACATACTGCTGCCCGGGGAATACCGGTGGCCGAAACGCCGCTAAAATGGCCTTAGGGACTCCAAACCTTCGTAACGGCCTTTTAGCGATGAGAAGTGGTGGGCAAAATCCTGAGCGTAGGATTCTGCCACCTTTTATCTTTGGGTGAGTGGGGTAGACCGGTGCCCCCTGGGTCAAGGAAGGCCGTACGGTAGCGAGGGTCGCCCCACCTTATTGAGTTAGAGCCCGAACAGTATCCGTGGTTTGACGTCAAGCTTTTTGGAGTTTGCAATGAGATTCGTCAATCCTGCCGACGGCACCCATGGCGTTCCTCTGCGGGCGAGAGAATTCAGCTGCAACAGCAACTTGCGCATCACGGCTACCAAGGCCACGTTGCCGGGTTTCCCGCGCTGGCGGAGGTTTTGGTAGAAATGGCGTAACTCGCCCTCGACCTGGATCACCGAGCAGGCACAGAGATAGAGGGCTTTGCGCACGATGCCTCTTCCGCCTCGGATCGCTCTCTGTCCCCGCTTACGGCCGCTGTCCCGCGACCAAGGCGCCAGTCCCACCAGCGAGGTCAGAGCCTTGCTGTCCCACTGGCCCAGCTCGGGCAGAAAGGCCACCAACGTCGCCGCGGTTAGCGGTCCCACACCGGGGACGGTCCGGTACAGCTCTGCCCGCTTGGCCAAGGAGGTGCTGTCCTGCAAAGCCTCCTGGTACTCCTTGTCCAGCTGGGCAATCTCGGCATCCAACCAGGCTATGTGCCGCTTGGTGGACTGGACCACGGCGGCGGAAGCGCCCTTGTCCAGCCGGTTCACTTCCTGTACTCGTTGCTCGACCAGCTGCCGGCGTCTCCGCAGTAGGTCCTGCAACTCCTCGCGCTCCGGCTCGGCTGCCGGCGTCTCCGATTCGGGGAATACCTGTCCATACCGGGACAGCACCTGGGCGTCTCGCGGGTCGGTCTTGGCTTCGTAGCCGCAAGCCTTGGCGAAGGCTCTCACCCGACCGGGATTGGCCACTCGAACCCCTATCTCGGCCTTCCGCAGGCGACTAACCAGCAGACGTTCGTAGCCACCGGTGGATTCGCACACGGCCAAGGTGGCCTCCTGCTTGGTGAGATGTTTCAACAGCTTCGTGATGCCCTTCGCCGTATTGTCGAACCGCAACACCGGACCCTCAGAAACCGAAACGTCCAGGCTGGATTTGGCGACGTCAACGCCTGCGACTACTGCCATGCTTTACCTCCTGGTGTGATAATGCCGGTGTCCTCCACACTTGCAGATGCGGGCCTATTAGCCCGTGTATCCGTTCGGAGCGACCAGCGCGGCGGGAAGGGTGTCCTACTGTTCGCCGGCGCAGTACGGACGTCAGCCCGGCTCGCCCAGTTGCCTACGACGCGCCCTCCCCACCTGTCCTGCCGACAGGCCTGTCGGCAGAACGGATTGATCATACAAGTTGCCTGGGCCAATCGAGCCCGCATCATGCAAGGACGGGCCAGCGCTCATACGGGTGGGACAGATGGAACAAGAACCGAGCTTCGTAGGAATTGATGTCTCAAAGGCCCAGGTCGACGTTGCCGTCCGGCCTACGGGACAGGCCCGGGTCGTGTCCTACGATGATGCCGGCGTTGCGGAATTAGTTTCCCAGATGGTGGACCTGGATCCGGCCCTGGTGCTGCTGGAGAGTACGGACGGACTGGAACTGTCCTTGGTGGCTGCGCTGGCCGCGTCGGCGCTGCCGGTGGTGGTGGTCAACCCGCGCCAGGTGCGCGACTTCGCCAGGGCCACGGGAACGCTGGCCAAGACCGACGCCCTGGACGCGGCGATCCTGGCGCACTTCGCCGACGTCGTCCGTCCCTCGGTGCGCCCTCTCAAAGACGCCGAGACCCAGGTCCTCAACTCCCTGGCTGCCCGCAGGAACCAGGTAATGACCATGCTGGTCTCGGAGAAGAACCGGTTGGGCGCCGCCATCAGCGCCGTCCGCCCCCGCATCGAGGCCCACATCGCCTGGCTGGAACAGGAGTTGGCAGACCTGGACGGAGGGCTGAGACAGACGCTTCGCCGCAGTCCCGTGTGGCGAGAGAAAGATGATCTTTTGCGCTCCGTGCCCGGTGTGGGGGAGCAACTCTCCCTCACCCTGCTGGCCTACCTTCCGGAATTGGGCACTCTGGACCGCAAACAAATCGCTGCTCTGGTCGGCGTGGCTCCCTTCAACCGGGACAGCGGCACCCTGCGAGGCAAACGCACCGTCTGAGGCGGACGGTCCCGAGTGCGGGCTGTACTCTATATGGCAGCGTTGGTGAGCAGCCGCTACAACCCGATCATCCGCGACTTCTACCAGAAGCTGCTGGCGGCCGGTAAAGCGAAAAAGGTGGCCTTGGTCGCCTGCATGCGCAAACTCCTCGTCATCCTCAACGCCATGCTCAAACATCACTCACCCTGGTGCGAGGTGAGGCCAACCTTCCCGACCCTTTCCTCTTGACATAAAAGACAGTTGCTACCGTAATCTACCCCGACACTGCTGGAATCAGTTGGAATCAGTCGGCGAGCTCGGTGATTTTGGGGCGGAATGCGCGCTTGCATCTCCCCCGATAAAACTTTGTCCTCGCCTCGCCGTGCGTGATTGGGCAGAGGTTGGATCAGCAGGGTAGTGCTTCCGAGTGCTGAACGTCAGGCACGCTCGTGTCGACATGTTCGGTGGTCGCTCGTTGGATCATTCGAACGATCGAGGGCGGATGTCATCGGGTGTAGGTGGGGTGATGCCAAACCAATACTCGCCGTATACTGCCTGGGTTTCTTGGTCCACATCTGCATGCCGGAGAGCAATACACCGGCCTGGCACACCAGTATCACGGCTGACCGCGATAACCGCCAAATTTGGAAGTTGTGGTTGTGCCAAGCAAAACTCCCCAACACGATCTAAGTAAGGTCGTAGCAAGTTGGCACCCACATTGTCGTCTATCAGACCGGCCAATCGTCCGTACGTGATAGTCTTGCGCCGGGCCGCGTATGCGATCAGCACCTGCCAAATCTTGATTGTGCGCCTCTGTTGGTTTGTCATGACTCGCTTCCTTGCCACGGGCGACAGTCCATATCTCACCATCGGGTCGCGTTACCGTTCGGGGATCGGGCCTGTTAAGAAAGGTGCCGAAATAACAGCATATCTACCGCAGTGTGTCAAGGGCGCACCGAAGCTGGGCCGGCCGGGCGGAGGAAAAGTGGACCACCCGGGGTGGTGCGTGACGGCCTCGGCTGGCCCGGGGCGGGGTGGGGCCCCCCGCATTGACGACGGTCAGGCATTGGCATCTGCGGGGCGCTAACCGGCGGCCGGCCGGTGCGACGCTGGCCCGACGGCGACGCTCTGCCGGCTGCCCCTGAGGCGGTAGCTCTCGCCGTTCATCTCCAGGATGTGGACGTGGTGGGTGAGACGATCCAGCAGCGCGCCGGTGAGACGCTTCGAGCCGAAGACCTCGGTCCACTCGTCGAAGGGCAGGTTGGTGGTCACCAGGATGGAGCCCCGTTCGTAGCGCTTGCTGAAGACCTCGAAGAGGAGTTCCGCCCCGGTGTGGGACAAGGGCACGAAGCCCAACTCGTCGATGATGAGGAGCTTGAGCCGGGCCAGTTGGCGCTGGAGATTGAGCAGCCGGCGCTCGTCCCTGGCTTCCACCAGCTCGTTGACCAGAGCAGCGGCCGTGGTGAAATCCACCGACAGGCCTCGATCGGGTCGATTCAGGTAGGGGGCAGAATCGTACGCTAAGGGCGCTATCGACGCTTTGGCCACCAGTATTCCCCGGTGAGGAGGATGTGGGCCCAGCAAGGGGGTGAGATGTGGGCCAGGAGCTCGGGCTTGACCGTCAGGCCGGCGAATTTCCGCGGTCTCAGCGCTTCGCCGAGATGGGCCGAGTCCCAGTAGATGACGATGGCGGCGAGCAGGTTGAGCTCGGCCATGCCGCAGTGCTGGCCCTCGCTGTAGCGGTCGAACCGGGCTGTACGCTCCAGATGTTTGTCTCGGCAGGCGCGGCGCTGTCCGTAAGGGGAGCCTCCAGCGGACGACACGGTCCGTTGCCCCGAACCCCGCCAAACCGGCACCAGCAAGCGTCTCATATGAATGGTACGGTAACAATTGCAGAGGCGGGACCCTATCCGTACACTCGTCCCATGACAGAGACCCTCATCGGTTACGCCCGCTGTTCCACCGACCGGCAGGACCTGGCCGCCCAGCGCCAGGCCCTCCTGGAACTGGGCGTCGCTGAAGATCGCATCTACACCGACCACGGCCTCACCGGCGCCAGCCGCGCCCGACCCGGCCTCGACCAGGCCCTCGCCGCCGTGCGCCAGGGCGACACCCTGGTCGTGCCCAAACTCGACCGCCTGGCCCGCTCCGTCCCGGACGCCCGCGCCATCGCCGACCAGCTTCAGGAACGCGGCGTGAAACTGGCCCTGGGCCCGACCCTCTACGACCCCAATGATCCCATGGGAAAAATGTTCTTCAACATCCTCGCCACCTTCGCCGAGTTCGAAGCCGATCTCACCCGCATGCGCACCCGCGAGGGCATGGCCATCGCCCGCGCCAAGGGGAAACTGCGCGGCAAGCAGCCCAAACTCTCTGATCGGCAACAGCGGGAACTCTGCCGCATGCACAACACCGGCGAGTATTCCATCAGCGATCTCGCCGAGCTCTTCTCCGTCTCAAGACCTACCGTCTATCGCACCCTCAACCGCCACCTATCCCCTTAGCGTGCTATTCTGCCCCCTACATAAATTGACCCGAGATGGCCTGGGTTTGAAAGTAGCGTTTCGCCGCCCGGTCGGCGTGCTCGATACGGTAGGACAGCCGCCGAAGTTCCTGCTCCGCCTGTTGATAGCGGGGTGTCCAGACGGCCCGCAGGTTCTCGATGGCGATGACGCGCTCGTCGACGCCGGGACCGTCCGTCTCCGCATCCAGGGCGGCCAGTTCGCGAAGAGCCACCGCCACCGCATGATCACGGTCCCGATCAAGCTGGCGTGTGGTCGAGGATCCCGGTTGTGGGTCATCACCGGCACTGTCCTGGGGTCCTGCCGCGGCGTGGACCGGCGCCGCGCGGGCGAAGCTGGTTCCCAGGTCGCCGGCCTTGCGGGCGGTCGCCTTCGTTGCGGCGGCCAGTTTCTGGGCCTCGCCGCCTTCCGGCTCCCAATGATCGGCCAACACCGGTAGGGCCACGGATCCGATCACCACAGCCGACAGCGCGATGGCGCCGATGCTGAGCAGGCTCATTCTCGTCACCTCCCGTGATTTTGAAGCGTCAATCGATGACTGGACGCCCATCCCGAAATGGCTCAGTAAAATGAAAGGGGCTGCGGCATCCGAAGACGCCGCAGCCACCTTGAGTTTGCAGATACTTGAAAATTAGTCAATATGCACGATTCTCACAAAAACTCCTCTCCAGCCGGTCTCTGACCAATGAGGTCCCTTGGATAAAAGAAAGCGCCGCAACACCTTGCGATGTTGCGGCGTCACGTTGCGGGAACGGTAACGTCAGCCGGCGCGGGCCGGCAGCATCCGCTTCATATTGTCTCCACCTCGAGTTATTCCGACCTTCACTGACCATGCCAGTCTGCGACCATTACCAAGACGTACATGTGTTCCTAACTGCGTGACATGAAACAGGCGACGGTTCAAGTTGATTCCGTCGCGTATTTTGCGTTGGATACGAGGATGGACGAGGCCGGGAACTGAAGAGTCAACCACTTACGGGCGAGGGCACCTGACCGCAGAACGGCCTATGCCCATCCAGGCCCAAAACCGCCTGCGGCGGCGGCCTCACGTCGCACTTCAGCGCGTACCTAAGGGCCCCTTCGGGCGGTTTTTCAAGCTACGCACTTCACGCAAGCAGGGCCACCAGATCCACAATTGTCGTGGCACCAGCTCATGAGGGTTCCACTCCTGGTATGTCGTCTGGGCATCGACCGTTCGGAATGCAACTGCCGTTGCCTTCGTCATAGTTCATGCTGTGGAAACAACCGACGTTGCCGGGCTTGCCACCAAGCAGGCAAGCCGGAACCACTGGGTGCAGACCAGCGCCCAGGGCTATTGCATATGAAAATTGAGTGCCGGTTATGATGTTATCCAAACCGAGGCGGAGGGGAGGACACCATGAACGAGTTGGCCGATGTATTTGCGGATTTGGAAGACCCGCGGGCGGTCAATGCCCGCCTCCATTCCCTGCACGACATCCTGGTCATCGCCCTCTGTACCGTGGTCAGCGGCGGCCAGACCTGCACTGACATGGAGCTGTACGGCCACTCCAAACGGGACTTGCTGCAATCCTTTCTGGAGCTGGAAAACGGCATTCCCAGCCACGACACCTTTTCCCGAGTGCTGAAGATGCTGGATCCGGAAGCTTTCCAGCGGTGGTTTCTGGGGTTCATGCAGCAGTTTGCGGAAGGCATAGCGGGTGTGGTCGCATTGGATGGCAAGACCTTGCGGCGTTCTTACGACCGTGCCGCTGGGCAATCGCCGCTGCATCTGGTCAGCGCTTGGGCCGACGAGCAGCGCTTGGTGTTGGGACAAGTGGCCGTTGCCGATAAGTCCAACGAGATTACGGCGGTGCCCAAGCTGTTGGAAATGCTGAGTTTGCAGGGCAAGGTGGTTACTGTCGACGCCATGCACTGCCAGCGGCAGGTGGCCCAGCAGGTAGTGGATCAGGGCGGCGACTACGCGCTGGCGCTGAAGGGCAATCAAGGTACGCTCCACGATGACATAAAGCTGTTTCTGGACGACCCGGATACGCCGGTGGCCCAGGCCACTCAGGTCGGCAAGGGGCACGGACGCATTGAAACCCGCGCTGCCAGCGTCAGCGCCGACATCGCCTGGCTGCAAGAACGGCATGACTGGCCCGGTTTGCAGGCGGTGGGCAAGGTGAGCGCAACCCGACGACAAAAGGACGACGTCAGCGAGCAAACTCGCTACTACCTGCTGAGCCAGGATTGGCCGCCGGAGCGTTGCAACGACATTGTGCAGGGACATTGGGGCATTGAAAACCGATTGCATTGGGTGTTGGACGTAACCTGCAACGAAGACCAGGCCCGAAACCGGAAAGGGCATTGTGCGGAGAACCTGGCCTTGCTGCGCAAACTGGCGCTGAACCTGGCACGACTGGAACCGAGCAAGGGGTCAATGCGCGGCAAACTGAAACGGGCCGGTTGGGACGACAGTTTCCTCGTCAACATCCTCTCCCAATTCGGCAACATCCATATGCGATAGCCCTGGACCAGCGCCCACTTTGCGTTGACTTTCGCTAACTCACGCAAAGAGCGTCGCCTTGCGCCCTATCGTGTGGGGTCGGGCAACAGGTGCGGTATATACCGCATCCTCGTTGCCGATAGGCAGTCACAGTTACCAACACCGGGCCGATATTAAATTGTTAAGATGCTGTCAGGGAGTAGGGCGGCGGCAGCCTGCTGAACGCGGCGCTCTATCAACGCTGCTATTCCCGTCAACATGCCAATATTCTGCATATACCCCGATATATGTCAAGAATACACGATTGCGGGCGTTCTTAATCTACGCCGATACTGATTTTTCCCACTGTTGCCAGCAGACCAGGGCCAGGGAATAGACCAGCATCGCGATGCTCTTGGTGTATCCCTTGGTCCGACGCATCAGTCGGTTCAACTTCCCCCGCCACACCGAGCGCAGTCCCTCGTTCCAGTTCACGGCGCTCCCTTTGCCCACCACATGTCGGTGGGGCTGAAACCACCCCACGTACACCGCGTATGCGTCGCTGCGGTACAGCCCAGCCTCGGCGATGTTCTAAAGGTGTCGCTGTTCTACGATCCTGACCGTCAAACTGACCGGCGCTGGGTAGGGTCTGATCGCGATGGTGTTCACCACCAGGATGATCAGCGACGTGCAAAGCTGACACAGGGTGACGGCGTACACGTCGTCAGCGCTGGCGCGGCTGATCATCCTCGGCCGGTGGCGCTCCCCGATGGGCCACCTCCACCGGTCCGGCGCCAGGCTTCACCTCGGCGATCACGCCGGCGGCAACGACGGCCCTGATGATGTGGTGGCGGCAGTAGTCCTGGCCGCCGATCCGGTGGTAATAGTTCCATCCGTAACTTTCGCATCGGGAAACGATTGCGCGACAACTATGGCTCGCTGGTTTGACCACGGCGACGCTGGGCCATGCGGGTTCGTGATCCGATATGCTAGCAACGGCTGTTATGCAAACCGGATCGCGTATCGGTTGATCCGTTCGCGCAACCAACTCGGGCAGCTACCTGCTGGAGGTCAAGATGGTAAGGATAGTGAGCTGGAACATCAACGCCACGTTGGAGCCTTTGGATGAATTGATGGCCATGGACGCCGATGTGGCGCTGCTCCAGGAGGTTCCGGTTGGGGGCTGGAGAAGGCTGTCGGACGTTGGTGGATCCATAGCAGTTACGTCTCATGAACCGTGGCTGCCCTGGCCGCCAGGGACTTACAACCGATGGCCTCTGGTGGTACGACTGTCTGACCGTGTGCGTTTGGATTGGTTTCGTTATCGTCGCCCGGTACACTTCAACACTCAGGAAGATCAGTTCGAAGTCAGCGGGATCGGCACCATAGCTGTAGCCAGAGTGAAGCCTGTATCGGGCGAGGAGCCCTTTATCGCGGCATCCATGTACGCCCGGTGGCGGGCGCCCCATGCCAGTGTCGGCGACCAGCAGTGGATCCACGCCGAAGCCTCAGCCCACCGGATCATTTCCGACCTGTCGGCTTTCACCAGCCATCGGGAAGGGTCTGTCCACCGCATCCTGGCCGCGGGTGACCTCAACATGGGCTTCGCCAGCCAATTTGAGGGCGATGGACGCTCCATGAGCGTCTTGAACAGGATGAACGCCCTGGGATTGGAGTACCTGGGCCCGAGGGGAGAGGGCGGCGGCATCGCGCCGACTTATCGCAGGCGAAGCCAGGGACCGGCTGAGGCCGACACTCAGATGGATCACGCTTTCGCGTCGAGGGGGTTTCACCACGGTGTGACGATTTGGGCCATGAACGGAGCTGACGAATGGGGTCCGAGCGACCATTGCCGGGTTGTGATCGAGACATCATGAACGCCCGTGCAGTCCTGTACCAATCGTGGGAAGCGGACCAGCCATTGGATTTCAGGCCCAGCTAGCGTACGATTCTGCCCCCTACCGGACTCGGCCCCATGTAGTCTTCTCCGGCCAGGGCCGACGCCACCAGCGTTATCATCTTGTCGCCAGCATTCGCTCGACCCGGTGTATCCCCCAGCTCAACGTGATGATCCACCAGCTCGTCCAGCCACAGGTGATGGGCCAAAGTGACCGGCAGGGCCAGCCCAGCATTGGCCACCAGACGGTGATCGTCAAAGGCAATTTGGATGCGGTCGAGGTCGCTGCCTGGTAGCATCCGATGGGTGCTCCAGGTCCGGAGGTGGTTTCATGTCTCATAAACCATTATCCCCGAAGCCGGGAGCACTTTCTCATCCCTTCAGCACACCAACACATTAATCTTTTCGGTGGATTGGGGCTAAAGGTTGGTCATCAGACTCGATCTGATTGGGGTATGACTTCCATCCTGCTTGCTCTGATCGCGTCATGTCAGGCAACTACTACGAAATCCTCGGACTAGACCGAGACGCCACCGACGATGACGTCCGCCGGGCGTATCGCAGGCTGGCCCTGCAATTTCATCCAGATCGCAGTGATGCCCCTGACGCCGAGGAGAGGTTCCAAGCAATTAACGAGGCGCATCAGGTTCTCAGTGGCGCGAGTACGAGGATTGACTACGACCGATGCATCGAACAACAGGAACAGGAAGCTGAACGGCGGCAGCGTGAGGCAGAGGACCGCAGGCAAAGCGAGGAAAGAGCTCATCGGGCAGCCGAGGAGCGCCGCCGGCAAGCCGAAGCTGAACGCTCGCGTCGCGAGGAAGCCGAGCGACAGCAACGACGAGCGGAGGAACGCAGACAGCGAGAGGAAAGAGTACGACGGGCAGCCGAGGAGCGCCATCGGAGTCAGGCCGAAGAACGCCTGCGGGAATCAGCGGGTCAACCGGAAGAGGCTGTGCCACATGAAGGGCTTGGGCCGGAAGGAAACGTTGAGGTTGTCCCGACAGCGCTTGTAGTTGCGCAGCGTCCGCCGGCTTCTGCACCTCCGGTAGCTGCGCGAAACGCCCGGGTTGCAGGTGTAGTCATTGCATCTTCAGTAGTGGCGCTTCTGGCATTAGCTGCCGGCATCTTAGGCGTGGTCTATTTGTTGCTGCCAACCACTGCCACACCCGATCCGGTGTTTCAGCCAACCCCTGATCTGGGCGCCACCATCACGGCAGCTGTGGCCGCGGCTTGGCCCACACCCTCACCACCTGTCCAACCCGCGGAGCACAATCCGCCCAATACCGCCCCTACCACTACCTTGACGGTGCAGGCCGACGACGGCAACGGCGGCACGGACACCGCCACGGTGAATGTCACCGTGACCGACGTGGCCGAGGCGCCACCGGTGGGGCCGCTGTCGGGGTTCACCCTGGTGGACGCCTCGGACCAGTCGGCGCTGGCGACGCTGACCGACGGTGCCAGCGTGGCCCTGGCCGACCCGTCGGTCGGCAGCTACGGCATTCGGGCCGACCTGGCCGACGACGAGAGCGTGGGCAGCGTGAAGCTGGAGCTGTCCGGCACCAAGACCGTTACCCAGACGGAGAACATCACGCCCTATTCGCTGTACGGGGACTCCAACGAAGGCGACGAGAGCGAACTCAACGGCGAGGCGCTGCCGGCGGGCAGCTACACTCTGCGGGCCACGGCCTACTCGGAGAGCAAGCTGGGCGGCGACGAGCTGGGTGCCCTGGAGGTCTCGTTCACGATAACGGCGCAATAACCGGAGTCAGCCCGGTCCCGGGCGTGGATGAGGACCCGGACGGTGCCCGGGAGCGGCGGCGTCCCGGGACGCCAGTACTTCGAGGACAAGTCCCTGGACGGGACCAACGGCGACGCTGTGGACTGCTACGCCTTCACCACGGTCGCGCGCTAAGCGCTGGCCCCGGGGGTGAGGGACCAGGCCATAGACCTGGACTGCCGGCTGGAGGACTCGGCCGGCTGGCCAACGCCAGCTACCAGATCGTCATCGAAGGCACCAGCTATCGGGAACGGCTTTCCCCACACCACGCCCTGCTGGGCAGAGGCGGTGATTAACCGGGAAACCACAAACTGCTATTGATCAAAAATCGCCATGCGCCCAGGGTGGTATATAGTCCTTGGCGATCACTGGCTCAATGTCCGCGGCGTTTCACACGTAGGTCGCCCCGTGCTCACCCTGCCCGATGCCATTGTAACCGTTCTCTATCCTTTCGCCTTGCTGTTCCAACATCGAACCTGGCAAAAGGCTCAGGTCGTATTGGCCAGCACAATCCTGACCCCAGGTCAGCGTACGGTGGCGTCGGCGTTGAGGGTCATGGGCCTCAGCGGAGACCGCAACTATGCCCGCTACCATCATGTGCTCAATCGGGCGGCGTGGTCTCCCCTTGGAGCGTCCCAGATTTTCCCAGGCTGCTGATCCGGCATCTCGACCACGGAGACGGCCCGCTGGTGTTCGGCATCGACGAAACTCTGGAGCGGCGTCAGGGTCCAAAGATCAACGCCCTGGGTGTCTACCGAGATGCCGTACGATCCTGCCCGCTACCGGAATCGACCCGGGGGGTATATCGGTAGCCACACCGAGCTAGCATTAGCGATCAGTCCGGTGGCGTGGCCTGTCCATACGCATCGCGCCCCCAACATTCAATACTGCCATCGGTTCGGATTCCGCAGGTGTGCAAAAAGTGGCCGGAGACGGATCTGAAGTCTCCAATCGGCGGGTCAGCCTGCCCGTGCTTGTTGTAACCCCAACAAATCACGCTGCCATTGGTCCGCACGGCGCAGGAATGCAACTCTCCGGCAGTGATGGATTGGAAGCGTCCGTCCGGGGCATCCGACTGGCCATGGTCGTTGCCAGTCCAGCAGCCGGGGCTTCCGTCGTGGGTGATACCGCAGTGCATCACCTTGTCCGTCCAGCAGACCGCCCGATCATCGCTCCGTATTCCACACGCATGATAAGCACCCACGCTTACGTGTATGAATCTCCCAGAGGGTAATGCCCCGTACCACTCACTGTAATCGTCCCAACAGACTAGACCGCCGTCATCGGCTATACCGCAATGGCGGTCGCCCCAACTGCTGACTTGAGAGAGCGCGCGATCCGGCCTTGACCTTTTCCCGTCCGAGTGATTCCAGCAGTATGCCGCACCACCAGACCCCACCGCACAACTGTGGTCGCTTCCCACACTCACTTGCTGAAATTCCCCAGCCGGCGGAGATACGGGCACAGATCCGGGCACGTTCCAGCAGTCGATCTCCCCGCTGGTGCGTACCCCACAGACGGTCAGACGGCCGACGCTGATATGCTGGTATTCTGCGTTCGGCAGCGCTGCGTCGTCCGCGCCCCAGCACACGGCATCGCCCGCGCCCGTAATCGCACATGTGCGGTACTGTTCCGCGCTTACCTGGATAAATGTGGTATCTGGCGTCGGCGTCAGCGTTGGGATAGGGGTCGATCTGGGCAGTGGGGTGGGCATCGGCTGCACAATCGGCAGTGTTGGCGTTATTGGTGATACCGTCGGCACGGGTGCCGGCGACAAAGGTATGCCAAGAAATTGCCGTATCTCCCCTGACGACAGAGCGAATCCCACGCCCTCGGCATCAAGGTGTTTGGATGTGTTCATGCCGACCACCAAGCCGTTGAAATCAATCAGGGGACCGCCGCTACTGCCCGGGTTGATGGACGCATCATGTTGGAAATACGCATAATTACCCAATTGGCGGCGCGATGAGACGATCCCGCTGGTTACGGTTGGGTCATCGCCCAAGTCTAACGGGAATCCCAGCGCGACCACCTCATCGCCCACGGCAATGGCCCCATCATCCGCGAATTGCACCGGCTGGAAATGGTCGCCGGTAATACTGATCACGGCTATATCAGCGGCGGCGTCCGTATTGACGACCTCCGCGGTATATGAATGTGGGCCAACCAGCACCCTGATAGTGCCGCAGCAATCCACCACATGGGCATTGGTAACGATCAGCCCGGCGGCATCGTAGATGAATCCGGACCCGTAACTTGTGCGGGTCCGTATCTGGACCAGACTGGGGCGCAGTATTGCCGCTAGCTGGGCTATCGTAGGCCCATCGTGCAGCTTGGCGGGCGTGCTAGCCGGGAATCCGGCCGGCAATGACGGTAAAGTGACCGCCGGTTCTGGCGGCGGCTCCGTCGTTGGTTTCTTCGCCCCGGGTGCTATGTGCGCTATTCGGGTGGATACGAGAGCGGCCAGGTCTAGCGTGGGCTCTGGAGGTGGTTGCGTCGGCGTGGTCCCTCCCGGGACAATCCGGCATTCCAGTCCAATGCAGGCCGTAGCCGTCATGACAATCAAGGCCAGAACCAATTGACGCACTAACACGTTAGTCCCTTTACGGTTGAGCGACTCGTTTGCAGTCCAGCAGATCAGTTTGCTCCTTGTCTGTACCGCTGCTCCATAGACATACCTCCAACCCCGGGTGCCTCGCCGCGGCGGGATCAATCATTGCATGGACGAAAAGGACGCCGTCATCAAACAGGAATTCCGTAGCGGCCCATGTGCCCGGACTGGGTACCCAATGCCAGCCTGGCCTGGCCGGTGGGATCACCGATCCGTACAGTACCCCGTTGTGATCGGTCAAAGTGATGTTGTCGTAGTTCACACCATCACCGCTGCCTTGCACCACGAAGTCAATGCGCTCGTCGATCCGGGCTTCCAGCGTAAACGTGCCGTCCGGCAGCACTGTTGGTCCGTCAATCCATTCGACGTGTCCCCACGGCGGCACGTACTCAGTATCACAGGAGGGCGGCAAACACGGCACCCTCACCAGCCGGTCGGGGGTGGGCGTGAATGTTGGGGCTTCGGTTGGCGTCGGTTCCGGTGTCGGCGTGGCCGCTGATGTCGGTATCAACGTGGGTGTCGGTGTCGGTTCCGGTATGGGGGTGATATTGAATGCCTCGGCAATCGCTTGGTCAATGATGGCGACAATGTCCGTCGCGGGTGTGGGCGTGGGCTCGGGCGCGGACTCGGCGCACCCAATGACGAGCCCAGCCAGTAGCGCCAGGATGCAAGTTAGTCGTAACATAGTCCTGCTGTGGATGGTACGGATAACGCCCGGTCAAATAACCGGGCCTCTCAAATATATAATGAGCGGCGGTGATGTGACTGCGCAGTCAGTGACGCCGGCCGACAACGCCTACAAACTTTTGTGCTAGTTTGAGATGATTTTGAATATGCCACGAGGTTCCCATATGCTGTGAGTTGACAATCCTCCACAGCAGGGAACCTCGTGAACATTGCCGATTTTATCACCGAACTCTACTGCCAGATAGACGACACCTTGCCCGACGTCCCCCAGCATGGCCAGGCCGTCCTCTCCAGCAGCGAGTTGGTCACCATCGGCATCCTCCATGCCATCAAGAACGTCAAGCAACGCCCCTTCTACCATTGGCTCAAGGATAACTGGAGAGCAGTTTGAGCGCCATCGGGCGGGTGTTGGGATACAGCCCGGCGGCGGGGCTGGCCTGGGTGGAAAAAGGGGGCACCAAGCGCTGAACCGGCTGCGGAGACGGGGAGATAAACGCACTGGGGGATTGGCGAGCCGACAACTGGCTGGTGGCGTCCTGCGACGAGATGTGGACCTGTCGCTGGACCAGACATGGTGAGCGGCGGGAGGAGAGTGGTGGATATGGACGGCGGTAGTGCGGGAGCTTGACGGCCGTCGTCGGGTGGACTTTGAGGTGGGAGACCGCAGTGCAGCGCCCTTTTTGAGGCTGTATGAAAGACTGCCAGAGGCTGGACTGTACCGCAGCGACGCTTACGCGGTGTACGTGGGATGGTTCCCGCCCCACCGACACGTGGTCAGCAAAGGGAGCACCGTGAACTGGAACGAAGGACTGCACTCGGCGTGGCGGGGGAAGTTGAACCGGTTGATGCGCCGTACCAAGGGATACACCAAGAGCATCGCGATGCTGGTGTACTCCCTGGCCCTGCTCTGCTGGCAACAGTGAAAAAATTCCAATATCCGCGTAGGTTGAGAATACCAGCCCGTTATGCCCGGCTTACTACCGGGAAACGGCTGCCGCCGGGCCGGGGGCGGGCTTCACCTCGGCGATGACGCCAGCGGCCACCGCTGCCCTGATGATGTGGTGGCGGCAGTAGTCCTGGCCGCCGACGCGGTAGGGGGTCTTAACGTAGACGGTGTGGGGAGCGCGGATGGGCGGCTCCAGTTCCACGTCGCAGGCAGTGCATTGGGGCATGCGGTCACCTCCGATAATCAGGCTGATTGCCGGCAGTGTAGTAAACGGCTCCCGGGCCGGTTTTGCTTTTGCAGTCCGCCGTCGCCAAGGTATGGAATGGTGTCGATTGCAATGCCATGGAATCCTATGCATTGGATACCTATCCTATCCATTCCGTGCCGCGGTCCATTCCATTGGATTCGTATGGATATCAATGGTATCCACTCCAATGGTTTCGTCGCCGGCGTCGCCGAAGCGGCGTTGAACCCGCTCACGCAGCGGGACGGGATGCCCGCGGTGGTTCGGTTTGTCCTGGGGCAGGCACCGGGCCCGCCGTGGTCACGCAAACAAACGGTGAAAAGCTTGCTTGCGAACGCCCATTCGCCGCGCGATAATTACGCTTATCGCGCATCTTTCATGCCCTGAAATCAGCCCGAAATCCCGCCCCCGGAGACCCGCCCATGACCACCGCCGCCGGCGCCCACGTCGTTCCCCATCAGCCCGCCCCACTGCCCGAGCTGCGGGCCGCCGACCAGGGCGTGGCCTCATCCCTGGAAGCCGTCCTCTCCGACAACACCCGCCGGACCTACGACGCCCAATGGCGCCTGTTCACCGGCCGGTGCGACGACGTGGGCCTCACGCCCCTGCCGGCCCAGCCCCTCACCGTGGCCCGCTACCTGGCCGCCCGCGCCAATACCGGCGCCTCCATCGCCACCCTGCGGCTCTCGACGTCCGCCATCTCGAAAGCCCACGAGTGGGCCAAGCTGGAGTCGCCCTGCCGGGACCCGGGCGTACGCGCTTCTTTAAAAGGATGGGGCAGGCGCCTCTCGAGACCCCAGCGCCAGTCCGGCGCCATCACCGCCGACGTCCTCGCCGTCATCCGGCTCACCGCTACCCAACCCCGCAAACGCGGCCGCGGGCTCGAAACGCCGGAGCAGGCCACCGAGCGGGGGAAGTTTGACGTGGCCCTGGCGGCCGTGCTCTCCGACGCGGGGCTGCGCCGGTCCGAGGCGGCCGCGCTGACCTGGGGCGACATCCAGCGCTGGGACGACGGCTCCGGCCGCATCGCCGTCATCCGCTCCAAGACCGACGCCGAGGCCCAGGGCGCCACCGTCGCCATCACACTGGCCGCCATGGGGGCCCTCTCCGCCATCCGGCCGGCGGGCGCTGGCAGCGATGAGAAAGTCTTCGGGCTGTCGGAGTCCCAGATCGCCCGGCGGGTGAAGGCCATCGCCCGGGCCGCGGGGCTGGCGGACTGGGAGTTCTTCAGCGGCCACAGCGGGCGCGTTGGCATGGCCCGCCGCATGGCCCACAACGGCGCCCCCACCCACGAAATCGAACGCCAAGGCCGCTGGAAACAGGGCGGCGGCATGGTCGGCCGCTACACCCGCGGCGAGTCTGCCGGCTCGGCGCTTCGGTACCTATAGCCGCACCTAGCGGTGATCATCTGGGATATTGGTTCACCAGCAGGGCTTCGCACTCCCGCAGACTTTCCACAATGACCGCATTCATCCGGGGAAATTTGTTCTCGGCAAAATCCGCCACCCAATCCAATATCTTGACCCGCACCGCCGGGTCGTCCCAATTGTCGTAATCGGCGTCTTCCGTTATGGGTCCCTTCACATCAAGCCGCGTATACGAACTGCGCAACTCCTTCCCAGCATGGCTGAACAATTCGCGCTGATTGCTGATGTCCGCGTGAATCTTCTGTCGGACCGCCTCGTCCGTCCCGGGGCCAAGCGTACAGATCAAGCGGGGATGATCCGGCCTGAAATCGAACCCGAACGTTATCGCCGAGCCGGGATCCCCCCATCCGGTGCCCGTCCTGAGTACCTCGAACGGGTTCCAGTCAGCGGACCTGAAGAAAACCAAGTCTCTCTCTTCCCAGTCCAGGACCCAGCGATCATGAAGCGAGATCGCCTCCTTGACGATAGCCTTCCCCTCCTCTTTGTAATTCGGCTTGTTGGCGTTGATAAAGTCGATGCTCCCACGGTTTTCCATGTAGATCTTTCGGGCTAACGCCCGGGCATTGCTCGTTGTATCCGGCACGACGCGCCTCCTGAGGGTGGTTGAGTATTGCCGCAAGAACGAACTGACGTCGTCGCGAATGGACTCGTCATCTTGAGTGATAATCTCTTCCACCAACTGCAGGACCGTGGCGTAGCTCACCGGCACCCAGTATTGCCGTTCCTCCTCCCGGAGTGGGCGTATGCCCTCTGGTGAAAGAAAAACGTGGCGGTTGTGAAAATCAGGGTATGCGCCGGCCAACGCCCTGCGGTAGCGGGTCAGTTGCTCGCTATGCTCGCCGGAAAAAACCTTGTTTTCAATGGCGCACACGAACCCTTCCGCCTCGTTAACGAGCAGAATGTCCAATCTCCCTTCGTGACCCTCCACCACGTTGCGCCATTCCTGTTGCACTCTGGTGGCTGACCACTCGAAGGCGGACACGTCGTCAAGGTCGCCGACATGTACACCGGCAACAGTGGCGACCGCAGCGCTTTCACGCAAAAAGCCGCGGAGAAAACGGTCTCCCGCACCGTGGCTTCCGCGCGGGTCCAACAACCACGCCAGAATTTTGGAGTGAACCTCCTCCGAATCTGATAGCCCTAGGAACCTCAGTGCATCGAACTCTGACCGCCTTTCCTCGAGTAAATTTCCCAGCTCAACCAGGTCCCGGTTGTTCTCCGATAATCTGTGCAAGGCATCAATCAGGTCCTGATCATTCTCACCAGTGGTTGCCATGACTCCTGATTCTCCTTCCACATCGGTCGCCGGCATTGCAGGATAAACGTCCCTCATGCCACTATCGCCCTCCTGGATGACGAAGTCACGTCGGTCCCGGTAGAGACGCGCCCGATTGAGTACTTCTTCATGGTCCCAGTCCACCTGGTCGGGAGGCACCATCAGCCAATACTTATAGTCCCCGACGAACAGGTACTGATTGCGCATGGCGAAAAATCGGCAGGAGACACCTTCACCATTGCTCAGGCGCTCGCACACAGCCTCCATCAGCTCACGCTGATTGTCCTTCTGAAGCAGAACGTATTCGTGAGGCCAAGTTTCCCGGTACGTAACCGCTTCTCGCCAGGGAGCGCGGGCGATGAGCTCGCTGAGTTCCATATATTGCTCTCCATTTACCCCTTGTCTGGGGCCACATCCTGCTCACCAGCGATTACCGGTGGCCAAAGCGCCGATAGCGGTCTTAGCGTACGATCCTGCCCCTTGCGGGAGTCGACCCAGATCGCCCGGCGGGTCAAGGCCATCGCCAGGGCCGCAGGGTTGAGGGTCATCTCAATACTACCAGAGCGGGTAATCTTGGGCCGCGGGACACAGTTTTCGCCCAAGTTAACACTGTCACCAACTCAGTTGAGTCTGCAGGACGTCCGACTTTGCCGCTTCGTAACATCGGAGACGCGCATCCCTAACCGAAATGGCTTGCTCGCCAATTGAACGCCCCATACGGTTGTTGTGCAAGTCCATCTCTTTTCGAGCCATCCCTTCCGCGGTCAAGCTAGGCCTGTCCTCATGGCGATCTCCGAACCCTTCTGCTGCCACACGTCCCATGTGTCGGGCCATTAGTGCCGACCAATAGCAATGACGAAAAGCGTCCTCTTGACCGTCCTTCTTATCGCTCAAGCCCTCTACTTGCTTCGAGTCCCAGAAAGCGATAACGCCATCGACGAACGCTATTACACACAGCGGTACCTTGTACCAAATCTCACACCGGGACCTATATACCCCGCTAGACCCACCCCAGGACCGCCCCAGACCCTGCTGAGGACACGACCCACCCCGAACCCAGGGCGGTGATAGAATGGGGGCATGGACGGGGCAAGTGAAACCATCAGGGGCATCGGTATGGTCGCGCTCGTAGTCGGCGGTCCCTTCCTGGTAGCCGGCTTTCTTATGCTGGTGGTGTGGGCGGTGTGTCAGAACCAAACAGCCAACCCTCGGATGATACGGTGGGCTTGCAATCTGGCTTGGCCTCTGTTCCTGACGTCTCTTTTAGTTTTTGTATCTGGTTGCCTAACTCACGTACTTTTAGGCTAAGTATAGCGACTGCAACCGACGCCATCACTATTATTGGCGTGTACAGATACGGGCTGTTTACCAGCCTTTCCGCCATCTCGATCATGGGTCCATAATAAACGCAGCGGCTAGGCGCGTGTCAATGGGGATAGCCTGTTCGGATTGGTTGCGCCCACGGCAATGAAAGGAGCCCTATCGTGATTTTCAAAGCGTCTATCGCCGGTGCCGCGTTCTTGGTACTGGCCGCAGTCGCCGTGCTGTTGCCCAGCCCGCGCCCGACCCACGGCGCACTGACGGCACAGGAGACCCCCCAGTACTGTAACGTCGCCCTCGTCAATCACGTGGATGTTCAGGTGTCTCACCCGGGGACGGAGCGCACCGTCACGCTGGTTTGGTGGGACGAAATCGAATACTTCATAGAGGGGGAGTACACGGCGGTCTATCAGATTGAAAGGCGACCCACCGAAGCGAGCGATACGGATTGGGAGATGTTGGGCACCGTGGCAGGCATTCAGTACTGGACGGGAGACGCCAGACTGGGCGAGTGGATGTACCGCGTCGGCGTGGTCAGCCTGCGGATGGATAACGAGGTTCTTGATTGCTCGCCCCAATGGACGGAAGTCAATGTTAGTGTGTTGACCCAGGACGAGTTGATTGAGGTGGAGTTAGGCCAATTCTGTGACGCAGCCGAGGTCTACGCTTTGAAGGCCCGCGCCACGGATCCGGGCGACGGATCGGACCGGATGCTGATATTGGAGTGGAACGACGAGTTGGTGCAACTGGTGTTGCCGTTGCCGCACAACGACGACTTACAGTATTACGTGGACTTGGAAGAAATCCATTACCGCGTTGAACGGACGACCGCGCCCGGGGGCGAGGGTGCGACTTGGGAGGTACTCGGTGAGGTGGTGAGGACGATTGAGTCGCTGGTCCCGGGGGTACTCAACCTGTTCGCCAACCTGTCAGAACCCACCGAGTGGACCGGGCCGCTCCAGCCGGGTGAATGGGTCTATCGGGTCGCTATGGTCGAGGTCAAGGGCAGCGGCGTAACGCGGGAATGCGGCAATCCCTACTGGGCTGAGATCGAGATCACGGTGCTCACCGAGGCGGAGCGCGCCGAGTTGAAAGCAAGGCGGGCGGTGTTGGTCGCCCAGGCGGTGCGCTGCGCCACCGATAGCCTGGCCGGAAACATGGACGCCGCCGCAAGCGAGGTGGTCGGAATATTCGTTGAGGAACAAATCAACGAGATCATCGCCGGATTTGATGAGCAGCACTACGATGAGACCGCGCGCTTCCGGGAACTGGTCACGCTGACCATCCTGCTATGCTCGGACGAAGGCCCCGGGGGCAGACACGCTGAGGGCGTTTCCTGGGCGATGATTTTGCTGCTGGATTATGACGATTACTACCGCCGTTAGCGCCAACGGGCATTGAGGGGAGGATGACACCCTGTAATCTATGCACGATGCCTGCCTCGCGTTTATGCTGGGGCCATGCAGCCGGATTTCGTACCGCTTACTTTCTGGCAAGGCGTCGGATTCGTCGCAATAATGCTTGCGCCATTCCCGATCACGTTGCTCCATATCCGCCTTCGTTTAGCAGGAATAAAACGGACAGACAAGCGGTTACAACAAACCAGAAAATGGCCCGGGGCTCACGCCCTTGACCGAGACTGTACCCTGCCAGAACCGCGAACAGGACCGCCGCGAAGAACAGAAAAATAGAGATAGACATACCATAACCGTTGCGGGCCGGGTAGTTGCTACCCGGCCCGCATTTTTCATCCCGTAACCTGTCGCCCGAGCCATCAGGCCCGCTGCGCCGTGACGCCGGAGGCCAGCAGCCGCAACACTGCCGTTGCCGTGGGTTCCGGCGGCCACGAGAACGGTCCGGGCGGGAGCCCACCCACCAGGAACGGGCCGTGAGCGGAGATCCGGTAACCCAGCCGTTCGGTGGTGTGGCGGATCGCCAGCATGGTGTCCTCGTCAATCTCCGCGCCCGGGCTGACCAGTAGGAACCCACCGGGACGCCGAACCCGCAAGAACCGGAGCGCCAACCCGAAAGCCTGCTGCCACTCGTCAGCGGGCAAATCCACCGCGAGAATATCGAAAGCGGGTATCAGGCCGTGGTCTGAAATCTCGCCCGGGTCATCGCCGGTTTGGGTGTGTACCACCCGCAGGCCCGCTTGCTCCGCGTGCCCGGGCAGTGCCGTAGCCGCGTCTCCTGGATGCAGGACGACGGCCCGGAGGACGTCATCGGCCGGTGGGGCTGTCCATGGGCGCAGCAGGGCGTCCGTGGTTGCTCCGATGGTGTCGTGAAGGTTCTGGCTCATGGTCTGGGGTCTCCGTGTTATACTTGGTCTACTGCCATTGAACACCCACGCCGTAGCGTGTGTCAATTAGCAAATTGCTGCCCGCGTTTCCTTTGCGGGTCGATGCTTGGGGTTCGGTTCGGTTGCTATCGCGGGTGAACCCGCCATTACTTGCGCTGCTTTTTCAATTCGCTCCTGTACTGCATCGGCGTCGGGGTGGGCCTTCGCCAAATCAATCCAAAACTGGGCGCGGTCCTGGTCTCCGTCCAACCAACAACGCGCGGCCCGGTCCATGTATCGCTGTGCGCCACTCATTTCCGATAGTCCGCGTGCCGTGGTTTTCCAACTGTCTGCCATGCTTGACATGCTCCGTTGTGGAAAGCTTAGTATCTTGGTAAGACCGACCCCGGGCGCACCCAACGCGCCCGGGGCGACTGAGGAGGTGAACGCAGGTGGGTAGCCCAGATGAAAATCTACGGGCCCTACAGTAGAACCGGCCCTGCTCGGGAGAGTGGGGCCGGTACCCCCTCGATGAATAGTGAAAAATGCCCGGGTCATGGTTGTCAACCCTACAGCAACATGCCCGCCGGTTTCGCGGTCAACCGCTTGTGGGTGAGGCGGCGACCTACCGACCGCT